>NZ_CM132680.1:0-4800000 GCF_053890475.1 Streptomyces sp. LZ34 | reverse complement strand
CTGGGCGGTCCCCTTCTCCGTACAGAGCATCTCCAAAGCGTTCAGCCTCGCGCTCGTCCTCGAACAGGACGGCGAGCGGATCTGGCAGCGGGTCGGCCGGGAGCCGTCCGGCAACCCCTTCAACTCCCTGGTGCAGCTGGAGTACGAGAACGGCATCCCGCGCAATCCGTTCATCAACGCCGGCGCCCTGGTCGTCACGGACCGGCTGCAGACCCTGACCGGCGACGCCAGCACCACCATGCTGGAGTTCCTGCGCGCCGAGAGCGGCAACCCCGACCTCGCCTTCGACCAGGCCGTCGCCGCCTCCGAGTCCGAGCACGGCGACCGCAACGCCGCCCTCGCGCACTTCATGGCGAGCTACGGCAACCTCGACAACCCCGTCCCCACCGTCCTCGAGCACTACTTCTGGCAGTGCTCGATCGAGATCAGCTGCCGCGACCTGGCCGTCGCGGGCGGCTTCCTGGCCCGGCACGGGCTGCGCGCGGACGGGTCCCGGCTGCTGTCGCCGCGCCAGGCGAAGCGGATCAACGCGGTCATGCTCACCTGCGGTACGTACGACGCGGCGGGCGACTTCGCCTACCGCGTCGGCCTGCCCGGCAAGAGCGGCGTCGGCGGCGGCATCGTCGCGGTGATACCGGGCCGCTGCACGCTGTGCGTCTGGAGCCCCGGGCTCGACGCGCGGGGCAACTCGGTGGCCGGGATGGCGGCGCTCGACCACTTCACGACGCTGACCGGCTGGTCCGTGTTCTAAGGGCTGTGACGGGCCCTAGTGGCGTTCGGCCGGCGCGGGCGGGACCATGGAGAGAGCAGGAGGTGTACGCATGCAACACGAGATGCGCGCCGAATACGAGGAAGGCAGCTCGGGGCGGGTGGCCGGCGCGCCGGTCAAGATCTGGCACATGGTCCGCGCCAACGGCACGACCGCGATGTGCGGGCGCGAGCTGGCCTCGGACGCGGAGACGCAGTCGGCGGAGGTCTGGGCGACGGACGACTCGGTGCCCTTCTGCCATTCCTGTGGCGCGATGTATCTGCGCGAGGTTCCCTGACGAGGTGCTGTACCAGGAGTGGGGATCGGGGCCGTTGGGCGGCCGCGCGGTGGTGTGGTTCCGTACCGCCGGGGCCGGGCCGCAGCGGGTGCTGCCGGACGGCTGCACCGATGTGATCTGGAGCTATGGCGACCCGGCCGCCCCGGGCGGGGAGCTGTTCGTGGCCGGGCCCGACACCCGGGCCCACCTCGCCCAGGGCTCGCCGGGCACCCACTGGGTCGGTCTGCGGTTCGCCCCCGGCGCCGGGCCCGCCGTGCTCGGTGTGCCCGCGTACGAGCTGCGGGATCAGCGGGTGCCGTTGGCGGCGCTGTGGCCGGACGCCGAGGTGCGGCGGCTCGCCGAGCGGCTGGCGGAGGAGGTGGGCCGCGGCGGCCCGGGACCGGACGGTACTGGCCCGGACGGTACGGACCCGGGCTGCGCGACCCCGGACGGTACGGGCGACGGTACGGTCCCGCGCGGGGCCGGTCGCCTCCTGGGGGCCGTGGCGCTGGACCGGCTGCGTCGTGCGGAGCCGCCCGATCCGGCGTGCGGCGCGGTCGTCGCGGGGCTCTCCGGCGGCCGGACCGTCGCGGAGGTCGCCGCGGCGGTGGGCCTCGGGGAGCGGCAGCTGTACCGGCGGTCGCTCGCGGCGTTCGGCTACGGCCCCAAGACGCTGGCCCGGGTCCTGCGGCTGAACCGCGCGCTGGACGCGGCGCGGGCGGGAACGGCCTTCGCCGAGGTCGCGGCCGTCACCGGATACGCCGACCAGGCCCACCTCGCCCGCGAGGTCAGGACGCTGACCGGGGTGCCGCTGGGCCGGCTGCTGGCGCCCGAGCCGCCCGCGTAGCCGCGCCCCCGGTCAGTCGGCGGCCAGGGGCGCGAACAGGTCGACGCCGTTGCCGTCCGGGTCGAGGACGGTCGCGTAGCGGTGCCCCCAGAACGCGTCCCACGGCTCCTTGTACCCGCGCACGCCCGACTGGACGAGCTCGGCGTAGGTCTTGTCCACATCCGCCGGGCTGTCGCACGCGAAGGCCAGCCCGATGCGCTCCGACCCGCCCGTCGACGGCGTCCAGTCCGGGTCGAAGGAGCGGACGGTCTCGACGGGGTCCCACATCAGGCGCAGCCCGCCCGGCAGGGTCGCCTCGACGTGCGGCTGGGTGTCGGCGTCGGCGGGGATGTCGAGACCGAGGCGTCGGTAGAAGGCGAGTGAGGCGGCCAGGTCGGTCACGACCAGGCCGATCGCGTCGAATCTTGGTGTCATGCCGGCAGCGTAGGCACGCGGGCGGCCGCCGGTCTTGAACGAATCGGACGCGCCATCACGCTCAGGGGCAGCGGATGACCTGCCCCGCGTACGACAGATTGCCGCCGAAGCCGAAGAGCAGCACCGGTCGCCCCGGAGCGACCTCTCTCCGCTCGACCAGCTTGGACAGCGCGAGCGGCACGCTGGCCGCCGAGGTGTTGCCGGACTCCACGACATCGCGCGCGATGACCGCGTTCGTCGCGCCGAGCTTGCGCGCGACGGGCTCGATGATCCGCAGGTTCGCCTGGTGCAGCACCACCCCGGCCAGCTCCTCGGGGGTGATCCCGGCCCGTGCGCACACCTCGCGCGCGATGGGCGGCAGCTGGGTGGTGGCCCAGCGGTAGACGGCCTGGCCCTCCTGCGAGAAGCGGGGTGGGGAGCCCTCGATGCGTACGGCGTGGCCCATCTCGGGCACCGAGCCCCAGACCACCGGCCCGATCCCCGGGACGCCGTCGGCGCCCGCGCCGTCTGCCCTGTCTGTCCGCTGCTCGGGCACCACGACGGCCGCGCCGGCCCCGTCGCCGAGCAGCACGCAGGTCGAGCGGTCGGTCCAGTCGGCCGCCTCGGTGAACTTGTCGGCCCCGATGACCAGGGCGGCGGTGGCCGCCCCGGCCCGGATGGTGTGGTCGGCGGTGGCCAGGGCGTGGGTGAAGCCGGCGCACACCACATTGATGTCCAGGGTGGCGGGGGAGCCGAGGCCGAGCCGGGCGGCGACGCGGGCCGCCATGTTGGGGCTGCGGTCGATCGCCGTGGACGTGGCGACGACCACGAGGTCGATGTCGGCGGGCGTGAGCCCGCTCGTGGCGAGGGCCTTGCCGGCCGCCGCGGCGGCCATCTCGTCCACCGTCTCGTCCGCGCGGGCGATGTGCCGGGTGCGGATCCCGACCCGGGTGCGGATCCATTCGTCGCTGGTGTCGACGATGGCCGCCAGGTCGTCGTTGGTGAGCACCCTCGCGGGCTGGTAGTGGCCGACGGCCGCTATGCGTGACCCCGTCATCTTGCTGCCCCTTCGCGCGGGTGTTCATCCGGCCGTGGCCCCGGCGTGCGGGGGAGGTGGCAGCCGGTCGGGCTTATCGCCCTCCAGTCTTATGGGGGCGCACGGGGTTCGCGCACGCCGGTACCTGCCAATCTTACGCCCCGAGATCTGGAGCTTTCGGCCTTTCCAGCCGAGGAACCGGATCCCTCGGGGCCCCGTCTGAAGTCGTGTCCGCCGGTGAGGCGGGCGTTGAGAACGATGGCATGCGGTACGGGGGAGTGCGGAGTGCGGTACGTCGGGGGACGGATGTCATGGCCGGTGTGGCGGCGGACCTGGGTGGTGGTGCTGGCACTGGTGTCGCTCCAGCTCGGATCGCTGGTATGGCCGGCGTACGCCTGCGGCTGCGGGGGGCTGGTGCCCGGCCGGAACACCACCGTGGCGGTGGCGCGGGAGGCGTCGGTGGTGCGCTGGGACGGCCGCACCGAGGAGATCGTCATGAGCCTGACGGTGGGCGGCGACGCCCGCGAGGCGGCGTGGATCATGCCGGTGCCGCACCGGGCGACGGTCCGGCTCGGGGACCGCGCCCTGTTCGACGAGGTGCGTGCGCTCACCGCGCCGGTCCACCGGACGCGTCACTACTTCTGGCCGAGGACGGGCGACTGGCCCTTCGAAGGCCGCAAGATCGAGTACGCGGGCGGGGCCCCGGACGGCGCCCCGTCGGCCGCGCCCCCGCGCGTGGGCGTCGTCAGCCGTGAGCGGCTCGGCCCGTTCGACGTCGCCCGGCTCACCGCGACCGACCCGGGCGCGCTGCGCGACTGGCTGGAGGAGCACGGCTTCCAGCTGCCGGACCGGCTGGCGGAGGGGCTCAAGCCGTATGTGCGCGCCAAGTGGGAGTACGTCGCGGTGCGCCTGGCGCCCGCGGCGGCCGACGGCAGGGGCGAGGGCGGCAAGGCCGTACTCGGTGGGACGCTCGACCCGCTGCGGCTCACCTTCGACTCGGCCCGTCTGGTCTATCCGATGCGGCTGTCGCGGCTGGCGAAGACGCCGCAGAACCTTGAGCTGTACGTACTGGCGCCGCATCGCATGGAGCCGCGCGGCGACATCGGGGGCGGGGCACCGCGGATGACTTACGCCGGGTGGTTCACCCCGGGGCAGGCGCCGCTGGGGGACCTGGCGGAGCTGGCGGGGAGGCGGATGTTCCTGACGGGCTTCCAGCAGTCGTTTCCGCGGCCGGAACTCATCAACGCGGACCATGAGTTCCGGCGCGCCGAGACGGACGGCACCTATCAGCGCGTCACTTACGACCACAAGCTGTTGACCATTGGCGGCGTCCCCGCGTGGCTGCCGGCCGTGGGAGGCGGCCTCCTGGCCGTGGTGGCGGCCGCGCTCACGGCGCTGATGGCGGTCCGGCGCCGGGTCGTTCGGGACAGCTTGCCGTCGGGAGCCTGAAGGCCTGCTGGGCGCGGCCGCCGGCCGGGTCGGCGGCCGGGTCGCGGGGTATTGTTCACGCGGCCACCGTAAATACGCCAACGACACTTGCCCGCTCGTTCGTTGACTGGTGAGCGGATAGATGGGTATGTCATGTACTGACGGCGTCGCGCCTCCCTCACCCCAAGGGGGCTCTCATGTTTGACGATCGGCCCGCATTCGGCGTCCGTGTGCGTGTGCTCGATGGCGTCACGGTGGCTGAGATCACCGGCGAGCTGGACATCTTCGCCGCGGCGAGGATCTCCGCCCGGCTCGACTCCCTCGCCCGCGCGGCGCGTCCGGACCTGGTCCTGGACCTGCGGATGGTGACCTTCCTGGACTGTGCCGGGGTGTCCTTGCTGTGCCGGCTGCGCAACCGCGTGCTGGAGCGCGGCGGGCGGCTGCGGCTGGTGATCGTCGACCCGCGGTTCACCCGGCTGCTGCGGATGGTCCGGCTCGAGGACGCCTTCGAGGTCGTGGACGACCTGGCCCTGGCGGTCGTGCGGTCCGGGGAGGTGAGCGCCGGAGGGAACAACGGCGCCATCGCCTGAAGCGCATCCGGCCAAGTGTCAATAGTAAGAACAGAAATTCACTCGTACGAGCGTATTTACTCCAGGAAATATGGGGTGCCTACCTCCGTAACCGGCGGTCACCCCTCTACGCTCTCGGCACGTCACCCAGGACCCCGAGTGGTATCCGTCCCAATGCAGACTCTGCCCGCTTCCGGGACCCTATCGATGGTGAAAGGGGGCAGTGTGCCGTTCCGAGGTGATTTCGCGATGACGCAGCAAGGCGCTCCCCGTCGGGAGGCGCCTCCGCCTGCCGCGCTCACCCCCGAGCGCTTACGTGCGGACCGGAGTGCGGCGCCCCGCGCCTGCGCGTACGGCGTCGGCGGGTACACGGTCGTGGAGCTCCACGGCGAGATCGACATCGTCGGCCGGGACTGCGTCGGCCTGGAACTGGACCGGGCCACCTTCCCGCCCGCGCCCGCCGTCGTCATCGACCTGACCCCGACGTGCTTCTTCGACTGCTCGGGGCTGGAGCTGCTGTGCCGCGCCTACCGCCGGGTGCGGGACCGCGGCGGCCGGCTGCGGGTGGTCTGCGACAACCCCCTGATCCTGCGCACGCTGCGGGTGGGCGGGCTGCTCGACGTACTGTGCCCGGTGGCGACGCTGGCCGACGCCCTGCGGGAGGACTGACAGCGATGACCGCCGCGGCTCAGGCCCGCCGGTTCCGGCCGGGGCCGACGCGGTGGCCCGGCCGCCGGCGGCCGAGGACGCGATGGTGCCGCAGGGGGCGTTGTCCGGGCGGGGTGTCGCCGTAGCGGAGAGCGGAGACCCGATTGCCGTGCTGGGCGTTGAGCCGGTGGATCACCACCACGCCGACGGTGATCAGCGCGGCGATCACGGCCACGGTGACGATGGTCTCCATGGTGCTCACTCTCCGCGGCCGGACCCCAGTCCTGGGGGAATCCGGCCGGTATGTGCGAAATGCTCTCGGTGCCTTTACCGTACTCCCGGCGGACAGCGGACCGCACCCGGCGTGGAGCGGGTGCCGGGTGCGGTGCGAGGTGCTGGTGGTGGTGGCCCTATCGGGCGCTCACCTCGAGCGTCTTGCTGAGGCCGGCCAGGCCGTTCGCCCACAGCTGGTTCACCCTGCTCTTCTCGGCCGCGTTGGGCTGTGAGTTCTTGCAGGACGTGCCTGGCCCGCCACCCGACATCAGCTCGCTGCACGGACCCGAGTAGTGGTCCGGCAGCCCGAGCACATGGCCGGTCTCGTGCGCGGTGACACGGGTGGAGTCGTACTGCTGGTTCTGCGCGAAGTCCAGGAATATGTAGCCGTTGCCGTGGCCGTCCGTGCTCGCGTACGAGCCGCTCGGGTCGTTGCCCTCGCGGTACTCGAAGTCGGCGTTGCTGCCTTCCTTCAGCTGCACATTGCTCACCGAGGAGTTCCAGATCTGGGTGGAGCGCGCTATCACGGACTTGAAGCTCGGGGCCTTGCTGGTGCTGTAGGTGACGGTGACGGCCTGCGTGCCGGGCACCACGCCCCGCTTGGCCAGCACCGACTTGATCACGGCCTGGAGGAAGGCGTCGGTGTCGCCGCGGCTCTCGCCGCTCGCGACGTAGGCGGACTTGGCGGTGTGGCCGACGACACCGCTGTCGGGTGCGGCGGCGGAGGCGGGTACGGCGGACAGGGTCGAGGCCAGGCCGAGGCCCAGAGTGGCCACGAGCGCCGACGTGGAGAATCTCATGTGGGGGGCTCCTCATCGTCCGTCAGGTCCCGGCCGCCGTGGTGTGGGGTGGCGGGCCGAGGCCGTGGGATGAACGCTTGGTGCCCCGAAGTCTTGGTCAGATCCGGCGCTGCGCGGAGATACCAACAGGCGATAGCACCATCACATAGCCCCCGCGCGAGGCCATGTTCCCGGCCGTTCCGGCCGTCCTCCTGGCGCCAATTGGCCGCCCGGGATGTGGTGTTCGTGGGCATTGAGTGTCTGGTGTGACGTCCTGACGCCCCGTTATGCTCACGCCGTGGAGCTCGAGGTCAGGCACCTTCGCGCACTGTGCGCCATCGCCGACGCCGGCAGCTTACGGAAGGCCGCACGGCAGCTGGGCATGAGCCAGCCCTCGTTGACGACCCAACTCAGACGCATCGAGAACGCCATCGGCGGCCCGCTGTTCTCGCGCGAACTCACCGGCAGCCGGCCGACCCCGCTCGGGCGTTCCGTGCTGTGCCGGGCCCGGCCGATCGTGGCCGAAATGAACGCCCTGGTCGCCGAGGCCAAACAGGAGGCCGGCCCGGCCGCCGGCACCCGGCTGCGCGTCGGCAGCACGGGCAGCCAGGCCGTGGCGGGATGGCTGCGCCGACTCCGCGCCCGCTTCCCCGACGCGGACACCACCATCCACATAGACGTCTGGGCCGACTCGCTGCTGCGGATGGTCGCCGAGAGCCAACTGGACGCCGCCTTCGTCCACGAGGCCGAGGGCGCCCCGCCGCGCGTTCCCGCCGGCGTACGGCGACGCGTCCTCGTCGCCCGCGAGCCCCAGTTCGTCGCCCTCCCCGCCACTCACCCGGCCACCGCCCGCCCCGTCGTCCCCCTCACGGACCTCGCCGCCGACCAGTGGATGGTCGACCCCGCCCTGGACGGCCAAGAAGCCACTCTCCGCCGCGCCTTCGCCGCGGCGGGCCGAAGACCCCGCGTCGTCTACGGCGACTACCCCACCGCTGCCGACCTGGTCGCCTCCGGCGAACTCATCACCCCCTGCCGCCCCACCGCCACCCCCCGCCCAGGCCTCACCATCCGCCCCCTCCGCGACGACCCCCTCACCCTCCGCCTCTCCCTGGCCTCCCGCGCCACCGATCCGCCCAACGCGGACGCGCTCTTCCACGACCTCAGGGACTCCTACCTGGAGGCGGCCTGGGCGAGCGCGGTGTACCGGCAGTGGCTGCTGCGCAATGACAACCCCCTGCTGCGCACCCGCGACGGCATGTGCCCCGTCCCGCCCTCGGCCCGTGAGGCCTCGGCGTGAGGCGTGGAAGTCCTCGTCCGGCTCAGGCGGCGATGCGGAGGATGCTCTTGCCGTGGGTGGCTCCATCGGCCAGGTGCTGTACGGCCTCGCCGAGGTCGGCCATCTCGTACTCGGCGGTGACATCCGGACGGATTCGCCCGGCGGCTGCCAACTGCAGGGCCTCTCGGGCGCTTTCGGCCAGGCGGTCGGGGTGGGTCTGGCTGAGCAGGTTGCTGTTGTAGGTCAGCGCGGACTTGCCGCTCATCAGCAGATCGTTGGCGCTGAGTGCGACGGGGTCGAACGTGGCGAGGTTGCCGTAGATCACCAGCCGGCCGTGCGGCGCGAGGCGCCGCAGGTTGGTCTCGCGTATCGGCCCGCCGACGGGATCCAGGATCACGTCGAACAGCTCCTGGGCGGGGGCGTCGGTGAACTCCCCACGCGTGATCAGTTGGTCGTAGCCGAATCGGGCCGCGTAAGCGGCGCGTCGGGCGTCTTTGACGACGCCGACGATACGGCCGGCGCCGGCGGTCCTGGCGACCTGGGCGGCGAGGCTGCCGACGCCGCCGGCCGCCGCATGGATGAGGACGCTCTCGCCGGGACACACCCGGCCAACGGTGTTGATCAGGTCATAGGCGGTGGGGGCGGCCCAGCCGCACCCGGCGGCGGTCCGCAGGTCCACGCCGAAGGTGTCGAAGCTGAGCGCGGCGGGCGCCACCACCACCTCGGCGTAGGCACCGCCGCTGGTCAGCGCCGTCACCTGCTGCCCGAGGCGGTCTTCGTCGACGCCTTCGCCGAGGGCGATGATGTGTCCGGCCGCTTCGAAACCGGGCACGAACGGTCGCGGCACGGGGAAGTGGCCGCCGCGCACCAGGACATCACCCCACTGGATTCCCGCGTACTGAACGCGGATCGCGACCTCGCCGGGTCCGGGAGTGGGCTCGTCGATGTCGGTGAGGCGGAATCGGTCGTCGGTGTCCAGGACGACAGCCTTCATGGTCACTGCTCCCTGAGGTGAATCAGTATCCTGATACAGGAGACGCTACGAGTATCAGCTACCTGAGTCAACCAAGGGTTCTGTGAAAGATGGAGGGCGACGTGACCGAGATCCCGGCCGAGGAGTACCTGTGCACGCGCATCCGCCGCACCGAACAGGCCCTGATGGCCCATCACGAGGCGGTCCTGCGCGGCTACGGCCTCACCATGACGCAGTACACCGTCCTGCTCGCGCTGTCGCGGCAGGAGGGCATGTCCGGCGCGCAACTCGCCCGCGCCGCCGGGGTTACCCAGCAGACCATGGCCTCTGTCCTGACCGGCCTGCAAAGAAAGCAGCTCATTACCCGCCGGCCGTCATCCGTGCATGCCAAGGTGCTGCTCGCCTCCTTGACCGATCAGGGTCATGAGGTGCTCGAGCGCGCCTACGGGGAGGTGATCGTGCTCGAACGCGCCCTCACCGACGCCTTCACCCCGGACGAGCACGCCGCGCTGTGCGGCCTCCTGGAGCGCGCCACCACGGTGCTCGTCCAGCAGACCCCTCAGGCCGAAGGCGCTGCTCGGGCCGGATCGGCTACTGGGGGAGCCGGTCGAAGTCGCCGTGCTTGACGCCTCGTATGAAGGTGGCCCACCGGGCCGGGGCGGTGGTGATGACAGTGGTCGGGGCGTCGCTCTCGCGCAGGAGTATGAGGTTGTGCGGCGACGCTGCGACCTCCACACACTCGCTGCTGACTTGACCGCTGCTGAAGCTTGACTTCCGCCACGAAGGCATGAACGGGTTCCCTTTCACAGTACGTACAGCAAGTGCTGGATGAGCTGGAGTGAGTCTCTCTCCGTATAGCACTCGTGTCCGCCCCTACTGGCAATCGGTGACAGCGCTACCGCGCTGAGGTGTTCGAAGGCGGTGTTGTACTGGGCAAGGTGCTCCCGGTCGCCGAGGAAGACGGATGAGACCGGATGCTCTACGTATACGGTGCTCAGCTCTGGTACCCGGCTGTCCAAGATGCTGAAAGGAGCGCCTGGGGTAGCGGCCGCGTTGACGTCCGCCTGGAACGGCAGCAGTTGAATGCGCACATGAGGGAGTTCGGCCGTCTTGACCAGATGTTCGATCTGACGACGCATGACGTGAACGGGCACGAACTGCATGAGCAGAGCGGCTTCATGGACGACCGCATGGAAGTGCTGCGATCCGTCGACCAGCGCTTGCTGCCGACGCTGTCGGAACTCGACAGCGCTGTCCACGACGTCGGGTCTGTCGGGCTGACTTCCCTGAAAGAGGTAACGCATGTAGTCCGGGGTCTGGAGCAGACCAGGCACGTACATCCACTGGAACGAACGGTGTGCCGCAGCGCCCGCCTCCAACTCCGCAAGGTCAAAGGCTCGGCCATCATGGGTTTCCTTGTAGGTCGACCACCATCCCCGGCCTGTGGCACGGCCTATCTCGCACAGCCCATCAATCAAGGGATGGCTTGTGCAACCGTATACGTTTGCGAGCGCCCGTAGTTTCTCCTCCGGGATGGCCGTTCGGCCCGTCTCGATGTGACTCATGTGCGCTCGCCCCAGCCCCACGTGGGCACCCGCTTCCGTCGCGGACAACCCACTCGCCTCGCGCAGCTTCCGTAGCTCTTCGCCCAGCCGTCGTTGCCGTTGGGTCGGGTTGGCACGCAACCCCATCGCGCGACTCCCTTCGTGGATCACGCGCAGTCTGCCTGCCTCTGGGGTGATGGGTCCACTCGGGAGGGTTAATTCCTGCGATTAAGTTGCGCTAGCTAAACCACCGACCCTACCGTCAGGGACCAGTCGCCCAACCGGCGGGCGCCATCCGGCCATTGGCCGAAGGAGGCAACATGCCCATGAGCCCCGAGCACCCCCGTGCCGACTTCTCCCTCGTCTTCCCGCCTGATCCCACCTGGGTCCGCACCGCCCGCGAAGCAGTGCGCACCGCCGTGCGTACCGCCAATCGCCCCGATCTCGCCGACACCGCCCTTCTCCTCACCTCGGAGGCCGTCACCAACGCCGTCACCGCCTGCCTGCGCAGCGATTGCGCGGCACCCGTCACCCTCTACGCCGAGTGGGGCGCCCTCGGCACGCTCCGGGTCCTTGTCAGCGATGACGCCCCCGGCATGCCTTCACCACGCACCCTCACCCAGGCCGAGACGGACACGGAAAACGGCCGAGGCTTGTTCCTCATCGAAAGCTGCGCCGCCGAGTGGGGCGTCTGCCACCACGGACCCGGACCTGGAAAGGCGGTGTGGTTCCAGGTGGGCGGCGCTGGCTCATGACCCTTCCAGCGCCCCAATGGCCGACGTGATCAGTGCCCGTGCCGCCGCTCCGTACACGGCCAGTGCGGAACATGGAGAGAGGCGCGGTCGTCGGCCGGACGGTCTTCATCCGTCCCGTCGGCGGCGGGCGTGAGTGGGAAGTCCCGTTCGCGAAGGTCCGACCAGTCAGCCGCATGACCGGCACACCGCACCAACGCACGCTCGGCGTCGACGCCCGCAAGCGCGGAGTCAGTGTTCGAGGGCCCTGAACGCTCCTCCCCGAGACCCCCGTGCCGGCTGGACCGGAGCCCCGGCAGGTCGAGCCCAACTGGAACGGGTGCACGTGTACGACGGTGCGAGGAGATCCCCCGTGCCGACAGCACAGAAGAGAGTGGCGTCAGCGGCTGCCGCCGTGGGTATCCCGATGCGGCTGACAGACCACAAGGCCGTCTTTCGACATGACCCGGACGACGGCGACACCATGCCCGAAACCGATGTGCCCTCACCCCCTCGGGCGGCGACTGCGGTGATGGCGACGGCTGTGGCCGTCAGTAACCCCGGCAGACAGGACGGCCCCGCCAACGCACACGGGGCTGTCCTCGTCCGCGAAGCTCCGCCGCACCGCCAAAGCAATCGCGGGAGGAGAGGACATCGGCGGCTGTCAGCATGACCGGCAGGAGCCTGGGCTCCGGAGGGGGATCGGCTGCAAGAAACGTTTGATGGTGAGCAAGTGATTCTTGTAGGGGGTGTCGGGGTGCCCCTCTTGACCGGCGGATCTCCCGAGGGTGCGCACACACCGAACCGGGTCAGGAACGCTGGGCGTTCCTGACCCGGGAGTGTCGCTTTTCTCGGCAGCGGATGCGGGGCCGGCGGGCCCGTGCCCCCTATCTGCTCACGCTTTTTGCAGATAGGGGATGCATATTGTCGGCCCCCATGGGTTTCCGTCACTCGACGTGGCAATGGTTGAAACCGAGACGACAGGCGGCTTCACGTCCATGGAGGGTGCCGCCGAAGGTGCGTGGAGGGCAGCCCCCAGCACAAGCAGGGTTATTGTCATGTTCGCTTTCAAAAGGTCGTGACTGAGCGTTGCCGGAACGTTATTTCGGCAACGGCAACTACTCTAGTCATGACTCACCCTTGAGGGGTAATCGAGGCGCTGAGGGTCTCAGTTGCGCCCACGGGTCGACCCGCTCGGGTTCGATCGGTTAATCGCATGAATCTTTTCCCTGACGGGTGCCGCAAAGCGCGATGCGTTCAAGTTTTCGAATAGATGTAGGGAGTGTCGCCACAGTTCTTCTGCATGTTGCAATTGTCCGTTTTTGGCGTGGAGTTCCGCCAGTGCGTCGCAGGCTCGCGCTTCTTCCTCGACGGCGTGGAGCCTGCGGGCGAGTGTGATGGAAGCGTTGAGATGGTCGGCGGCGGACCTGTCGTGGCCCAGTCGCCGCTCCACCGTGCCGAGCGAGCGCAGGGCTCGGGCTTCTTCCAGCGCTGCGCCGATGGTCCTGGCCAGTTCTAGGGAGCTGGTGTAGTGGGCCGCGGCCTCATGTAATCGCCCCGCGGTGTGGAGCGCTTCTCCAATCCCCGCGAGGGTCGCGCATTCACTCCGTCTGTCCCCCAGGCGACGAAAGGTGAAGAGGGCATCCCGCTGGAGGTCGAGAGCGGAATCAACCTTCTCGGGGGAGGAATTCAGCGTGCTGCCGAGAGTGGCCATGATTTTCGCCTGATCGGACCTGCTCCCGATGGCCCGGGAGATCTCGAGCGACTTCTCCAGCGCGCTGCGGGCGGAATCCACGTCGTCGGTGTGGAGATATAACTCCGCGAGATTGTTCAATGTGATGGACTCGCCCCTGCGGTCACTCAAAGTCTGGAACGCGGAAAGAGCGTTTTGGAACGCGTCGAGGGATTCCGCATGCCTGCCGAGATAGAGCAAAGTTATGCCCACCATCATCTGGGAGCGGGCCACTTTCCAGGAGTCATTGGTTCGCCTGCGGAGTTCCAGTAACTCTTCATGGACCGCAAGGGCCCCCTCCAGTTTTCCGAGGTGCCATTGGAGGGTGCCGAGGCTGTTGAGGGCTTCCTCCTCTCCCTCTGTGTCGCCCGTCGCCCGGGCCAGTTCGAGGGCTCGCTGCCCAGCCTCGTCGGCCTGGCCGTAGCGGCCGGCGTGGGAGTGCACGGCGCTCAGGTCGATCAGCGCGCGGGCCTCCGCGCGGGTGTCTCCCGAGGTGCGCCAGTGGGCCGCCGCGTGCTCGTGCATGCGTTGGGCCTCGGCCCAGTAGCCCTCGGCGTCCAGGAAACCGGCCAGGACGTGGGCGAATTGGGCGGCCTGGGTGGGGTGGTGGTGGGTGCGGGCGTGGCGTTCGGCGGCGACGAGGGCGGTGCGTTCGGCGGTGAGCCAGTGTTTGGCGTCCTGGGCGTCGGGCCAGGCGGGGAGGGGGCAGGGGGAGGGGGCGAGGTGGAGGTCGAGGCGGGCGCGGCGGGGGTAGATCATGCGGTCGGCTTGGGCCGAGGCGTTGAGGTGGAAATCGATGAGCCGTTGGATCGCCTGCTCGCGCTCTTCTTCTGTGTCCTCGGTGGCCGCGAGGGTGAGGGCGTATTCGCCCAGAAGATCATGGAAACGGTAGCGGTCGGGTGCGGGTTCTTGCAGCAGGTGTGCGTCGAGCAGGGATTCGATGATGCGCTCGGTCTCTTCCAGGGGCAGACCGGTGAGTGCCGCGGCGGAGTGGGGGCCGAATTCGGGGCCGAGGTGGAGGCCGAGGAGGCGGAAGACGGTTTGCTGATCGGTCGTCAGCGTGTTGTACGACATCTCGAACGCGCGGGCGATATCGGTGTATACGTCGCGGAATTCGCTGAGCCGGCCGTGGCCGCGGGACAGCCGTTGAATGAGGTGAGCGGTGGTCCAGGTGGGGCGGGAGATCATCCGGCCCGCGGCGAGTTCTATCGCGAGTGGTAATTGGCCGCACAGCCGGACAAGATTCGCCACGTCGTTCGCGTCCTGGCTGCGTTCGGGCCCCACCAGCCGCCGGAAGAGGGCGGCCGCGTCGTCGGTCGGTAAGACGTCCAGGAAGAGCGGGCGGACACCGGGCAGGCCGACCAGACGGCGGCGGCTGGTGATGATGATCAGGGAGGAGGAGCTGCCGGGGAGCAGCGGGCGCACCTGCTCGGGGTCGGCCGCGTCGTCGAGGATGATCACGGCGCGGCGGGAGGTCAGCATGGTGCGCCACAGGGACGTCAGCTCGTCCAGGTCGTGCGGGATGGCGGTGGCGGGGACGCCGAGGTAGCGCAGCAGGCTGGTGAGGGCGGCCTGCGGGGTGAGGGGGCGCTGGCCGGCGGCGTGTGCCTGGAGGTCGAGATGGAGCGAGCCGTCGGGGAAGCGCCGGGCGAGGCGGCGCGCGGCGTGCAGAGCCAGCAGGCTCTTCCCGACGCCGCCCATGCCCGTGATCGTTTGGAGTGCGATCACCGCGCCGCCGCCCGTCGGCGACTGGAGGGCGGCCTGCAGGGTACGCATCTCCTCTTCCCGGCCGACGAGTTCGCCGTGGCCCGGCAGGTTGTTCGGGGCGGTGGCGACGGTGGCGGCTGCGGTCGCTGTTGCGGTGGCGGTCGGCGTGTGGCCGGTGAGGAGTTCGCTCACCGGCGCCCGGTTCAGGATGAGCCGGTGGGTGTGGGTCAGCGCCTCGCCCGGGTCGGCACCCAGCTCCTCCGAGAGGCGGCGCCGCGCGAGGTCGTACGTGCGTAGCGCGTCCGCCTGCCGACCGCTGCTGTAACTGGCCACCATCAGATGGCGGATGAGCGTCTCGTCGGTGGGGTGCCGGGCGACGAGCGCCGAAAGCTCGCCCACCAGATCCACGAAGCGCCCTCGGCGGAACTCGATGCCGATCCGGGTCAGGGTCGCGGCCAGGCGGCCCTCGGCCAGGGTCGCGCGGGCGTTCTCCGCCCACAGGCCGCCGAGACCGGCCAGCGGCTCGCCCCGCCACAGCGCCTCCGCCTGCTGCAGCAGCGCCAAGGCCTGCGCGTCGTCGCCGCTGTCGGACAGTGAGCGGGCCTGGGCGGCCAGCCGGCCGAAGCGGTGCCAGTCGACGGTGTCCGGGTCCACGTCGAGGGTATAGGTGTGGGCTCGCTGGATGAGCAGCGACGGGCTGCCCGGCCCGTCTGGCGGAGGCAGCCGTCGGCGGATCTTGGCCGCGCAGGAGTGCAGGCTCGCCCGTGGTTTGCCGGGCGGATCGCCGTCCCACAGGTGGTCGATCAGGGTGTCCAGCGCGACCGGCTTGCCCGCCTCGAGGGCCAGGGCGGCGAGCATCAGGGCGATCTTGGCGGATCCGAGCGGGTCGCGGCGGCCCTCCGCGCGCAGTTCGACGGGCCCAAGGATCGAGATCTCGAAGTCCACCAGCGCTCCCCTTATCGCCGGTCCGCATCGCCCCTTGAAAAGCAGCATGACATCGGGACAACTTTGGTCACCAGACGGCCTTTGGGGCGGGCGGGGAGCGAGGCCATCAGCGCGGGCTCCCGCCCGGTGACCGCGGCCCCGTGGGCTGCCGTCACCCGGACGCCGGCAGCGCCTGCTCCGCCCAGATCGTCTTCCCGGTGGCCGAGTGCCGGCTGCCCCAGCGCAGGCTGAGCTGGGCAACCAGCAGCAGCCCGCGGCCGCCCTCGTCGAAGACGCGGGCGCGGCGCAGGTGCGGGGCGGTGTTGCTGCTGTCGGAGACCTCGCAGATCAGCGTGTGGTCGTAGATCAGGCGCAGTTGGATGGGCGCGGTGGCGTGCCGCATGGCGTTGGTGACCAGCTCGCTGACGACCAACTCGGTGGTGAAGACGGCCTCGTCGAGCCCCCAGGCCATCAGCTGGTCCGTCACATCCCGGCGGGCGCGGGCCACGAGGGCCGGGTCGTCGGGCACGTCCCAGGTCGCCACGCGCGACGCGTCCAGACCGCGGGTGCGGGCCAGGAGGAGGGCGACGTCGTCGGAGGCGCCGTGCTCGGGGAGCAGCGCGCGCAGCACGCTGTCGCACCCCGCGTCCAGGGAGGGGGCGAGGTGGGCCAGCGCGTCGGTGAGGGCGGTGAGCCCTTCGTCGAGGTCGCGGCCCCGGCCACCGATCAGGCCATCGGTGTAGAGGGCGAGCACCGCGTCCTCGGGCATGTCGAACTCGACCGATTCGAAGGGCAGTCCGCCGACGCCCAGCGGCGGCCCGGCCGGCACCTGGACGGGGCTCACCGTGCCGTCGGGGGCCACCAGGACCGGCGGCGGATGGCCCGCGCGGGCGAGCGAGCAGCAGCGGGCGACCGGGTCGTAGACCGCGTACAGGCAGGTGGCCCCGACGTCCCCGGTGGGTGTGATGTCCTCGGCGGGCGCGACGTCCCCGGTGGGCGTGGTCGCGCCGCCCTCGGCGGACAGGCGGATGACGAGGTCGTCGAGGTGGGTGAGCAGTTCGTCGGGCTGCAGGTCGACGTCGGCCAGTGTGCGGACCGCCGTGCGCAGCCGCCCCATCGTGGCCGAGGCCTGGATGCCGTGGCCGACCACGTCGCCGACGACCAGCGCGACCCGCGCCCCCGACAGCGGGATCACATCGAACCAGTCGCCGCCCACCCCGGCGTACGGCCCGGCGGGCTGGTAGCGGAAGGCGACGTCCAGCGCGGTGGGCCTGGGCAGAGTCTGGGGCAGCAGGCTGCGCTGGAGCGCCAGGGCGGTGTCGCGCTCCCGGGTGAAGCGGCGCGCGTTGTCCAGGCAGACGGCGGCCCTGGCGGTGATCTCCTCCGCGAGCAGCACGTCGTCGTGGGTGAACGGATCGGGCCGGGTGTGGCGGGAGAAGAAGGCCACCCCGAGGGTGACCCCACGGGCCCGGATGGGCACCGACATGAACGAGTGGAGGCCGTAGGCGCGCAGCATGGCGGCGAGGGCGGGGCTCTCGGCCGCCCAGCGCCTGATGGCGGCGTCGGTCGAGCGGAGGAGGCGGGGACGGCCCACCGCCAGGGACTCGGACTGTGGGGAGTACTCCGGATAGGTGCCCACCTGCCCCAGCTTCACCACGGCCTCCGGGGCACCGGGGAGGACGGACTGATGGGCGATCCGGCGCAGCACCACCGGGCCGGCGAGCGGGCCGGGCGGCGGCTCGACGAACCCCTCGACCCCCTCGTTCTGGTCGAGCCGCTCCAGCAGGTCGACGCTGACGAAGTCGGCCAGGCCCGTGACGCCGACGTCGGCCAGCTCCTGCGCGGTCCGGGTGACGTCGAGCGTGGTGCCGATGCGCACGCTGGACTCGCTGAGCAGCAGCAGCCGCTGCCGGGCGAGGTACTGCTCGGTGATGTCGTGGGCGGCCAGACAGACGCCGCGCATCTCGCCGTCCGCCGTCCTGAGCGGGGCGAGGCGGGCGGACCAGGCGTGTGCGTGGGCCTCGGCGCCTATGCGGCGGAACGTCTCCACATCGCGCCGCTCGCCGGTGCGCACCACCTCGGCCATGTGCCGTTCGAGCTCTTCGCTCTCCAGCTTCCCGCCGATCTCCGACAGCCGCAGGCCGCGGATCTCGTCCTCGGGCAGGCCGATGACCTGGGCCATCTGATCGTTGATCTTGCGTAGCCGCAGCATGTTGTCGTAGACCGCCACCGCGCAGGGGGCCTGCTGGGACGCCAGCACCAGCAGGGCGTCGTCCTCCGCCTCCTCGACGGCCCTGGCCTCCCCGGCGTCCTCGGTGCCGCCGTCGGGGTCCGGGAGCGGCGCGACCAGCAGCCAGTCGCCCGGCCCGTCATCGGCCGGCTTGCCGCGGTGGGCCAGCAGCCGGACGCGTACGGGGTGGCCGTCGCGGTGGCGCAGGGTCAGCGTTCCGCTCCAGCGGGGGAGGGCCGCCACCGTCCGTACGTCGGCGGGGGAGACCTCCTCGGCGAGCAGCGCGGCGGCGCTCCGCCCCACCACCTCCGCGGGAAGGTGGCCGAGCAGCCGCCGGGCGCCCTCGTTCCAGCTGGTCACGACGGCGTCAGCGCTGACCGTGGCCCTGGCCGTGGCCGCCTCGTCGAACGAGTCGCCCCGCCGGTCGCCGAGCCCGTCGCCAAAGGGAAGGGCACTCTCGTGGCCCGTCATCGTCGATCTGTCCCACTTTCACCGCGCCTGGCCGCGGCCTCCGAGGGGGAGGTCACAAGGGCGCGCAGATCCAGCGTCGTGCACATCCGTCCCAACATCAACCGGGGGTGCGCCGCAGAACCTTCGTCAGCAGCCGCCAGGCCGTACGCAGCCGTCAGGGCCCGTACGCCGCGTCCAGGACGGCCGCGACGCGGTCGAGCGCGGAGGCTGGCGGGGTGTAGGGCAGCCGCAGATAGTGGGCGAGGGTGCGGTCGGCTGCGAAGCCCGGGCCGGGCGAGACCTCCACCCCCAGCGCACGGGCCCGCTCCGCCACCGCGTCGGCCCGCGCGCCGGCCAGCCGCAGCCACAGGGCGAGCCCGCCGGGCGGCACGGTGAAGGTCCAGCGGTCGTCCCCGGCCAGCAGCCCGGCCAGGTGATCGCGCTGCCGCCGCAGTTCCGACCGGCGCCGAAGCAGCACCGGCATCGGGTCGGCCAGCAGCTCGGCGGCCACGAGCTGCTGCATCGGCGACGCGGACAGTGGCGGGCACAGCGGGTCGCGGCACAGCTCGCCGATCAGCCCGGCCGGCCCCCGGAGCCAGCCGACGCGCAGACCGCCCCATACGGTCTTGGCGGCCGAGCCGATCAGCAGGGCGTGGCGGATCCGGGGCAGCGGCGCCCGGCTCTCGGTGCCCTCGCGCAGGTCGAGGTCGCGCATTGTCTCGTCCGCCACGACCGTGACCCGGTGCCGCGCGGCCGACTCGGCGACGGCCCGGCGGGTACGGGGGGTCATGAGCGCGCCGGTCGGGTTCTGGAAGTCGGGCACCAGGTAGGCCAGTCCGCCGCGCGCGGCGCGGAAGGCGTCGTCGAGCTGGTCGAGGTCCCAGCCGTCGCCGGTGACCCGGCAGCCGGTCAGGCGCGCCCCGGCCCCGCGCAGCAAGGGGAGGGCGCCGAAGTAAGTGGGGATCTCGACGGCCGCGACGCGCGGGCGCAGATTCGCGGCGAGCAGCGCGAGGGCGGCGCGGGCGCCCGAGGTGACCAGGATCTGCTCGGGCCGGGTGGGCAGCCCCTCGTCCGTGTGGCGGCGGGCGATCAGCGACCGCAGCTCGGGCAGGCCCGGACCCGGTTCCCCGTCCTGGGCCAGCACGGGGGCCGCGCGCTCGGCGGCCCGGAGCATGGCCGCCTGATACGCCTCGCGGGGCGCGGCGGGCACGGCCTGACGCAGGTCCATGACGCCCGCCTCCCCGGTCGCGGAAAGGGGCGCGATGCGGGCGGCGGCCGCGGGAGGCAGCCGTACGGTGCTCGCGCTGCCGTGCCGGGTGTGGACCCACCCGCCGTTCCGCAGCGTCGTCAGCGCGGCGGTCAGGGTGCCGCGGCTGACGCCGAGCGCGGTGGCGAGGCGGCGTTCGGCGGGCAGCGTGCTGCCGGTGCGCAGCCGTCCGTCCAGCACCGCCTCCCGTACGGCGTCGGCCAGCGCGGCGACCAGGGGGGTGCCGGGCCTGCGCCACTCGCCCAACACCCTGACCAGCTGCTGCTCAGTGCCGGTACGCCCGCCCTGTGCCGACGGGCCGCCCTCAACCATCCGGCTGCCCCCTCCTGTCCGGATGCCCTGTGCCCACACTGGTCCAGTTTTCCACGATTGGACCAGGCCTCTTGATCGCTCGCATGCCTAGGGTCGGCCCGACCCCCCGACGAGACTGAGGACGGAGCCGACGATGCACCCCCGACTCGCCCACGACCTGGCCGACCTGCCCGACGCCCTGGAGGCCACCCGGCTGCTGGCCACGGGCTTTCTCGACGGGCTGGAGGAGCGGCCGGTCATCCCCTCCGTACGGCCGCCCGAGCCCGTCCCGCTCCCCGCGGAGGGGGCCGGACTGCGGGGCGCGCTCGAGGAGTTCGCCGAACGATGGGAGCCGGCCTTCGGGGCGAGCGCCGGGCCGCGCTACCTCGGGTTCGTCACCGGCGGCAGCACCCCGGCCGCGCTGGCCGGGGACTGGCTGACCGCGACCATGGACCAGAACTCGAACTCGTCGCTGGACGACGCCGGGCAGCGGCTGGAGCGCCAGACGGTCGGGTGGCTGCGTGAGCTGTTCGACCTCGGCTCGGCCCACGAGGGCGCGTTCGTCAGCGGAGCCACCATGTCCAACACGGTCGGCCTGGCCATCGCCCGCGAGTGGCTGGGGGAGCGCCGGGGCGTCTCGGTCGCCGAAGCCGGAGCGGCGGCCCTGGGACCGGTGCGGGTGCTGTCCGGCAGTCCGCACTCCAGCATCGCCAAGGCCCTGTCCGTGCTCGGCCTGGGCCGAGGCGCCCTGGTCCCGGTGGGGACCCTGCCCGGGCGGGAAGCGGTCGACCCGGCCGCGCTGGAGGAGGCGCTGGCCCGGGCCGACGGCCCGTGCGTGGTCGTCGCCAACGCCGGCACGGTCAACACCGTCGACTTTGACGACCTGCGCGCCGTCGCCGCCCTGAAGGAGCGCCACGACTTCTGGCTGCACGTGGACGCCGCCTTCGGCGCCTTCGCCGCGCTCTCCCCACGCCATGCGCACCTCGTGGCCGGCCTGGACGCGGCCGACTCGGTCTGCGTGGATCTGCACAAGTGGCTGAACGTGCCGTACGACAGCGCCGTCCAGTTCACCCGCCGCCGCGCCCTGCAAGCCCGCGTCTTCCAGAACGCGGCCGCCTACCTCGGCCCGCTCGGCGGCACCCCCGACCTCGTCCACCTCACCCCCGAGAACTCCCGCCGCCTGCGCGCCCTCGCCGCCTGGTTCACGCTGCGGGCCTACGGGCGGGACGGGCACCGCGACATCGTCGAGCGCTGCACGGACTGCGCGTACGCCCTGGGCGAGGCCGTCGACGCCACCCCGGGGCTGCGGCTCCTCGCCCCCGTCCGGCTGAACGTCGTCTGCTTCACCCTGGCCGAGGACCCCACCCTCGAACGGCTCGCCGCCTTCGCCGAGTCGCTGGCCGACGAGGTCTTCCTCACCCCGACCGTCTACACGGGCGTCCCCGCGCTACGGGCCGCCTTCAGCAACTGGCGCACCACCGAGGCCGATGTACGCCGCATCGCCGCGCGTCTCGGGGAGCACGTCTGACCGATCTCCCGTGTTGACAGGGGGAAGATCGCCCGGCTGTAATGGCGCGCGGTGCCACGTGGCGTCGGCCAATGAGCAGTGGGCAGGCCGGCAGCTGGGCGAGCACCATCACGAAGGGACCACGTCATGAGCGCCTACTCCGCGCTGTGCGTCTGATCTGAGCGCCTCGGCGTGTCGTCCCTCATCCGTCACTTCCGCTCAGCCGACTGAGCACACCGACGTCCAGATCTCCGGACCTCCGGATCTTCGGACCTCCGGATCTTCGGACGAGGGTCGCGCGCCTCACCGTCGTCGACCATCACCGCGGTCATCGACCGCGGAACACGCACCTTTCCGGAGATTTGACACCTTATGCCCAATTCCTTCAATCAGCAGATCATCGAGGAGTTCCGAGCCAACGGAGGAAAGGTCGGTGGCCCCTTCGAGGGCGGCGACCTCCTCCTGCTCACCACCACCGGAGCGAAGTCGGGCGAGGCGCACACCGTGCCGCTCGGCTACGTCCGCGTCGGCGACCTGCCGCTCGTCATCGCGTCCAACCTCGGCGCGCATCGCCATCCCGCCTGGTACCACAACATCCTGGCCCATCCCGTGGTGCGGGTGGAGCTGGGCACCGAGGCGTTCGAAGCGATCGCGGTCCCCGCCGAGGGGGAGCGGCGGGACAGGCTGTTCGAGCAGGCCGTGCGGGTGGCGCCCGGCTACGGCGACTACCAGGGCCGCACCACCCGCACGCTGCCGGTCGTGACGCTGGAACGTCCCGACCACACAGCCGAGGCGCCCCGCGAGATCAGGAACCTCGCCGACAAGGTCCTGGAGATCCACACCTGGCTGCGCGGGCAGTTGCGCCACATACGCGACGAGGCCGACGCCCACCTCGCCGCGCGGGCCGCCCACCACGGACCCGGCGAACCGCCGGCGCCGGGGCTCGGCCTGCAGATCCGACAGCACTGCCTCGCCTTCTGCGAGGCCCTGACGCATCACCACACCGGCGAGGACACCGCCGTCTTCCCCGCCCTCGCGACCCACCACCCCGACCTGCGCGAGCCCCTCGACCGCCTCGGCGACCAACACCGCACGTTGACGCGGCTCAAGGAACAACTCCTCACCCTGCTGGCCGACATCGCCACCGCCGACCCCGTACGCTTCCGGGCCGGGCTGGACCAGCTGACCGAGGAGCTGACCCGGCACCTCGACGACGAGGAGCAGTGGCTGCTCCCCGTCCTGGCGCAGATACCCTTCCCCCCGACCCCGCCGAAACCGCCGACCGATAACGGGTGAGCACGGCCCCGTCCCCTGGCCGCGGACCGCTGTGCCTGGCGGCCTGCGGCCGGGGGCGGTAGAGCGGCGCGGTGATCTCACCGGGGAAGCGGCCCAGGATCGAGTCGTAGGCCAAAAGACGGGCGCAGCGACAGGCGATGACGCCTGTCATCAGTCAGTCGGGGATGGTGGCCAGGACGCGGCCGCGGCCGCCGGCGTCTACGCGGTCGTGGGCCCCGGCGATGTCTTCCAGCGGGTAGCTGTCGCCGATGCCGACGCTGAGGGCGCCGACCGCGGCCGCGGCGGTGAGGTCGCGGGCGGCCTGGCGCTTGGCCGCGGCGGGGAAGTCGTCGCTGCCGAGCAGCCGCAGGGTGACGTTGTTGAACAGCAGGGGCCAGAACGGGATGCCGGTGCGGTCGGCGCGGGTGGCGTACGCGGCGATCACCGCTTCGTTGGCGGCCACGGCGTTGTCGAGGTCGGCATTGTCGGACAGGGCCACCTCGATGATCCGGTCCACGCCCTGGGGCGCGTACGCGCGGATCGCCGCGGCGGGGTCGTCCGAGTCCAGGGCCACGGCGTGGGAGACCACGGCCGGATCGACGCGGTTGAGGTCGCCGCCGCGGCGGACGGTGGCGAGAACGGTGGCTCCGCCCCAGCGGGCGAGCTGTGCGGCCAGGGAGCCGACCCCGCCGAGGACGCCGTGTACGAGCACGAGCCTGCCGTCGACCGGGCCGTCGGCGAAGACGGTGCGGTGGGCGGTGATCCCGGGGATGCCGAGGCTCGCGCCGAGTTCGTCGCTCAGGTGGTCGGGCAGCGGGACGGCCAGGTCAGCGGGTACGGCGGTGTATTGGGCGGCGGTGCCGAAGGGCCGGTAGGACTGGGCGCCGTGCACCCACACCCGCTGTCCGACCCGGCGCGCGTCGACCCCGTCACCCACGGCGTCGATGACCCCGGCGCCGTCGCTGTGCGGGATCACCCGCGGAAAGGGCATCGACGAGCCGAGCCAGCCGCGCCGCTTTTTGGTGTCGCCGGGATTCACGCCCGAGACGGTGACGCGGACGCGGACCTCGCCGGGGCCGGGCCGGGGGTCGGGCAGCTCTCCGAAGCGCAGAACGTCGGCGGCGGGGCCCTGTTCGTCGTACCAGGACGCAAGCACGGGCGGATACCTCCGTTGCCTGTCGGCTCGCGGGTTCTTCGAGCGGCTCCCGTACCCGGGTCGGCGCGCCGCGCGACGCCCACCGCACCCGGTCCGGGAGGGACGCCGTGCTCGGCGGCCTGCGGGCCGGGTGCGGACAGGGAGGGCGTGATGCGGGATCAGGCCTTCTTGGTCTCCCAGAAGATCTTGTCGATCTGGGCGATGTAGTCCAGTGCCTTCTGGCCCGTGGCCGGGTCCGTGGAGGCCTTGGCGGCGCTGAGGGCCTTGAGTGCGTCGTTGACCAGCTGGTGCAGGTCCGGGTACTTCTCGAAGTGCGGCGGCTTGAAGTAGTCGCTCCACAGCACCGAGATGTGGTGCTTGGCGAGCTCCGCGCGCTGCTCCTTGATGACGGTGGCGCGAGCCCGGAAGTGCGGGTCCTCGTTGGCCTGGTACTTCTCCTGGACGGCCTTGACGGACTCGGCCTCGATACGGGCCTGGGCCGGGTCGTACACACCGCAGGGCAGGTCGCAGTGCGCGCTGACCTTGACCTTCGGGGCGAACAGGCGGGAGAGCATGCTGCGGTCCTTCCTTAGTGATCGTCTTCTCAGGTGCGAGATTACTCCGTGGGGGAAGGCTTTTCTCGGGTGCCCCGGGGGGCTTAGGTCAAAAGTCCAGTGGCAGCCTGGGTTGGCTGGGATGCTGAATGTGGAGAGTGACCGGAGGAGCCGTGATGCGAGAGCAGCTGCAGGATCGCGGGCAGGAGCAGGACCGCGAGCGCGGTGGGCTGCTGCGGATCGGGCTCGCCGAGGTGTACAACCCGTCCATGGTGCCGACGCTGAACCCCGGCGACCAGTTGGTCGTCCGGTACGGGGCGGCCGTCCGCGCGGGTGACGTGGTGGTGCTGCGGCATCCGTTCCGCCAGGACCTGCTGATCGTCAAGCGCGCGGTGGAGCGGCGCGACGGCGGCTGGTGGGTCATGGGGGACAACCCGTACGTGGAGAACGACAGCCGGGAGTTCGGCGTCGTGCCGGACGACCTGGTGGTGGCCAGGGTCTGGGTGCGGCTGCGGCCCCTGCCGGGCGCGGGGTCGGGTCAGCGGTCGGTGACCGGGATGCTGTCGTGGGCGGTGTCCGCGGTGCGGCCGGTACGGCCACCACGGTCTGCGCGGTCGCTGCTCGGCTGGCGCGGGGCGCTGTCGGAGCGCTCGGCGTCCAGGCGCTTGCGGGCGCGGTAGGCGGCGACGTTGGCGCGGGTGGCGCAGCGGTCGGAGCAGTAGCGTCGGGATCGATTTGTCGATGTGTCGAGATATGCGTTGCGACAGGGTGATGCCTCACAGATGCCGAGGCGGTCGACGCCCAGCTCGGTGAGGTGGAAGGCGAGCCCCATGGAGGCGGTCGCGGCATAGCCGGCGCTCGCGTTGGCCGCGTAGTCGGCGATGTGCATATGCCACTCGGGGCGGCCGTCCTCGTCCCGGTACTCGTGCCCGGAGATCTGCGGGCTGACCGGGAACTCGATCAGCAGCGCGTTCAGCAGGTCCACGGCCAGCACCTCGTCCCCGCTCGCCGCCGCCTCGAAGACGGCGCGCAGCCGGGCGCGCACCGACCTCAGCCGGGTGACATCGGCGTCGGTGGCGCGCCGCGCCGCCTGCTGGCTCGCCCCGAAGAGCTCGCGCACGGACTCGACCGAGGTGAGGGTGTCGGTGCCGCGTGCGGGCTCCTCGCTGTTGACCAGGCGCACGGCGAGATCCGAGTAATAAGCCAATTCCACTTGTGGTCCTTACGAGGGCGGGTCTAAGGTCGGTAATGGCTGATCTAGCTACGAGGGTATTACGTCGCGAGTGTGACGTCGGAGATGACGGGGAGAGTGCGATGGTGGACACAGTCGCCGCGCCGGACTGGCGGGCGTGGCAGCAGAGCTGGGATCGACAGCAGGAGTGGTACCTCCCCGACCGCGAGGAGCGGTTCCGGGTGATGCTGGACGCGGTGGAGGCGCTGGTCGGCCCGGAGCCGCGGATTCTGGACCTGGCCTGCGGCACGGGCAGCATCACCGACCGGGTGCTGCGCAGATTTCCCCGCGCGACCAGCACGGGCGTGGACCTGGACCCGGCGCTGCTGACCATCGCGCGCGGCCACTTCGCGGCGGACGACCGGGCCCGGTTCATCACGGCGGATCTGCGCGATCCCGAGTGGGCGGCCGGGCTGCCGCACCGCTCGTACGACGCGGTGCTCACCGCCACCGCGCTGCACTGGCTGGACAGCGACGCGCTGCGCACGCTGTACGGGCAGCTGGCCGGGGTGGTGCGGGACGGCGGGGTGTTCCTCAACGCCGACCATATGCCGGGGGAGGGCACACCACGGATCGACGCGGCGGTGCGCGCGTTCGACCGCGCTCGGCAGGAGCGGGCCAGGGCCGAGGGCACGCAGGACTGGGTGGAGTGGTGGCAGGCGGCGGCCGCGGACGCGGTGCTCGGCGCGCCCGTCGCCGAGCGGTTCAAGATCTTCGGTAACCCGGCCGACGGGCCCGACCACGCGAACGGCGTGGCCGAGGCGTTCCAGCCCGTCGGCTGGCACGCGGACACGCTGCGCGAGGTGGGCTTCGGCGAGGCGCGGGCCGTGTGGTGCTCCCCCTCGGACGCGATGGTGCTCGGGCTGAAGTAGCTGGAGCGCATACGGGCGGTACGGGCCGGATCCGGCCCGTACCGCCCGTCTTGCCCGTGCACTGCCGAACAGCTCTGGAGAACCCTAGAGAACCTTGGACAGGAACGACTTCGTCCGCTCGTGCCGCGGATTGGTGAGCACCTCGCGCGGGTGCCCCGACTCCACGACCACCCCGTCGTCCATGAACACGATCGAGTCCCCGACCTCCCGGGCGAAGCCCATCTCGTGGGTCACCACGACCATGGTCATGCCGTCCTCCGCCAGCCCGCGCATGACGTCCAGCACATCGCCGACCAGCTCGGGGTCGAGCGCCGAGGTGGGCTCGTCGAAGAGCATCAGCTTCGGCTCCATGGCCAGCGCCCGCGCGATGGCCACGCGCTGCTGCTGGCCGCCGGAGAGCTGTGAGGGGTAGTTGCCCGCCTTGTCGGAGAGTCCCACCCGGTCCAGCAGCCTCAGCGCGCGCTCCCGCGCGACCGCCTTCGCCTCGCGCTTGACCTGGACCGGCGCCTCCATGACGTTCTCCACCGCCGTCATGTGCGGGAAGAGGTTGAAGCGCTGGAAGACCATGCCGATGTCCCGGCGCTTCCCGGCGACCTCGCGGTCCTTGAGCTCGTAGAGCTTGTCGCCCTTCTGCCGGTAGCCGACCAGCTCGCCGTCCACGTACAGCCGCCCGGAGTTGATCTTCTCCAGGTGGTTGATGCAGCGCAGGAAGGTGGACTTGCCGGAGCCGGACGGGCCGATCAGACAGAAGACCTCGCGGGGCGCGACCTCCAGGTCGATGCCCTTGAGGACCTGTACGGGGCCGAAGGACTTGTGCACGCCCTCGGCCTTCACCATGGCGGTCATGACGTGCCCACACCTCCTGCGGAGCGGTTGGAGAAGGAGAACAGATTGACCCGGATCCGCTGCAGCGGGGTCGGGGGCAGGCTCCGGCTCGAGCCGCGGGCGTAGTACCGCTCCAGGTAGTACTGGCCCACGCTCAGGACGGAGGTGAGGATGAGATACCAGGCGGCGGCCAGGAACAGCATCTCAGCGGCGGCGCCGGAGGTCTGGCCGATCTCCTGCGCGGCCTGCAGCAGGTCGAAGTACTGCACGGCGATGACCAGCGAGGTGGTCTTGAGCATGTTGATGAACTCGTTGCCGGTCGGCGGCACGATCACCCGCATCGCCTGCGGCAGCACGATCCGGCGCAGCGTCTTGGCGTGGCTCATGCCCAGCGCGTGGGCCGCCTCGGTCTGGCCCTCGTCGACCGCCTGGATGCCCGCGCGGCAGATCTCCGCCATGTACGCGGCCTCGTTCAGGCCGAGCCCGAGCAGGGCGGCCAGGAACGGGGTCATGAAGTCCGACCACTCGTCCTGGTAGATCGGACCGAGGTTGATGTAGTCGAAGATCAGCCCCAGGTTGAACCAGAGCAGCAGCTGCACATAGACCGGGGTGCCGCGGAAGAACCAGATGTAGCCCCAGGCGATGGAGGCGGTCACCGGGTTCTTGGACAGCCGCATCACCGCGAGGATGATGCCGAGGACCACGCCGAGCGCCATGGCGGCGATGGTGATCCAGGCGGTCTTGCCGACACCGGTGAGGATCCGGTCGTTGAAGAAGTTGTCCGGGATGGAGCCCCAGTTCACCTTCCCTTGGGAAAAGGCGTACACGATCGACGCCAGAAGGGCGATGACGACGACCGCGGCGACCCAGCGCCCGAAGTGGCGCACCGGGATGGCCCGGATGGTTTCCGGCGCGGGTGGGGGAGGCGGGGCGTCTTGCGGACCCACCTTGTCGATCTCAACAGTCACGGAAAAAGCCTTTCAGCGGGAGCGCGTGAGCGAGGGGAGGCCGGATCACTTGCCGCCGTTGACGATGGCCTTGAGGACCGCGCCGTCCTTGACGCCCCACTTGGCGATGATCTTGTCGTATTCGCCGTTCGCGATGATGAAGGCGAGCGCCTGCCGGAGCGCATCGCGCAGCTCGGTGTTCCCCTTGGCGACGGCGATCCCGTACGGGGCCGCCTCCACCTGCTCGCCGACGAGCTCGAAGTCGTTGCCGCCGCCCGAGGTCTTCACGGCGTAGGCGGCGACCGGGAAGTCGCTGGCGCCGGCGTCGCCCCCGCCGCCACGCAGCCGGGTCTGGGCCTCGGTGTCGTTGCCGAACGCCTCGATCGCGATCTTGCCCTTCTTCTTCTCCTGGCAGGTCTTGGACTGGGCCTTCGCGAGGTCGTGCGAGACGGTGGCGCGCTGGACGACGATCTTCTTGCCGCACAGGTCGTCCCAGGTCTTGATCCCCTGGTCGTCGCCCTTCCTGGTGTAGATCGACACGCCGGCGGTGAAGTAGTCGACGAAGTCGACGCCCTCACCGACCGTCTTGCCGGTGTCGGGGTTGACGCCGTCCTGGCGGCCCTTGTTGTCGGTCATGGCCGACATGGCGATGTCGTACCGCTTGGCGCGCAAGCCGGTCAGCAGGGTGTCGAACCCGGCGTTGTTGAACTGGAACTTCACGCCGAGCACCTTGCCCATCGCGGCGGCGAGGTCCGGGTCCAGGCCGATGACCTGGCCGTCCTTCTTGAACTCCACCGGCGGGTAGTTGATGTCCGAGCCGACCTTGATCACACCCGCGCTCTGGATCTTCTTCGGCAGCATGCTGAAGAGCGGCGCTGTGGTGGCACCTCTGGTGGTGTTCGTCTTGTCCCGCTGGTCGCCGCAGCCCGTCAGGAGCAGGGCACCGGTGACCGCTATCGCACCGGCGGCGGCCGTCTTGGACTTCATGCCGGTCCGTCGGCTCCGTCGGCGCGTGATGCTGGCGGTCATGCTCGTTCCTCCTGCGGGGTGAGAGGGGTGTCCGGCTGGGCCGGAACACGTTTGTGGGTGTCGCGACCGTGTGTGATTGGGGCATCTTGCCACCGGACCGGCTCGATCAGACGTCCAGCCATGTCAAAATCGGGTAACGGGCGACCCCCGTGGTGCACAGGGGCGGAAACGCCAGGCCGGAGGACCGCGGCCAATGACCGGAACGAGACGTTTATCACGTTTCATCACATAGGGAAACGTCTCGAGTATTGGACGTTCAAGGGTGATTCAATCGCTTTCGCGGGTAACGCGAGGTAATCGAACGCCACACACACGGCCGCGGCAGGAAATCGCTCGTCCCCGGAAGAGTCCTTCCGGTAGAACGGACGGTTACACCCCTCACCCGGGGCTCAGGGCGCGTGTGCGGCGCGCCCGGCGTTCGTATCTGGTGCCAAGCGGCGGATATCTGCCCAGTGGGACCCGGACGCGGTGCCCGCCCGCTCCCCAACCAGGGGCGGCTACCCTCAATAGAAATACGACAAAGGGGTCACATAGTGGCAGCGGAGATCGCGAATCCTCGCAGCGACAGCACGAACGGAAGCGCCGGAGACGCGGAGGGCGTCACGGACGGAGAGCCCTTCGATCCGGCTTTCGCGCTCCACCGGGGCGGCAAAATGGCCGTCGAGGCGACAGTGCCGGTGCGCAACAAGGAAGACCTGTCCCTCGCCTATACGCCGGGCGTCGCGAAGGTCTGCAGCGCCATCGCCGAAAAGCCGGAATTGGTCCATGAATACACCTGGAAGTCTCAGGTCGTCGCGGTCGTCACGGACGGCAGCGCGGTGCTCGGGCTCGGCGACATCGGCCCGGAGGCCTCCCTGCCCGTGATGGAGGGCAAGGCCATCCTCTTCAAGCAGTTCGGCGGCGTCGACGCGGTGCCGATCGCCCTCGACTGCCGGGAGGTGGACGAGATCGTGGAGACCGTTGCCCGGCTCGCACCCTCCTTCGGCGGCGTGAACCTGGAGGACATCTCCGCCCCGCGCTGCTTCGAGATCGAGCGCAAGCTCCAGGAGCGCGTCGACATCCCGATCTTCCACGACGACCAGCACGGCACGGCCGTCGTCACCCTCGCCGCCCTGCGCAACGCGGCCAAGCTGACCGACCGCTCCCTCGGCCAGCTGCGCGCCGTCATCTCCGGCGCGGGCGCCGCCGGGGTCGCCATCGCCAGGATCCTCGTCGAGGCGGGGATCGGCGATGTCGCGGTCTGCGACCGCAAGGGCATCGTGTCCCAGGACCGCGAGGACCTCACCGACGTCAAGCGGGAGCTGGCCGGCTTCACCAACAAGGCCGGGCTGGCCGGTCCCATGGAGGCCGCGCTGGACGGCGCGGACGTCTTCATCGGGGTCAGCGGCGGCACGGTCCCCGAGCAGGCGGTCGCGAAGATGGCGCCCGGCTGCTTCGTCTTCGCGATGGCCAACCCGACCCCGGAGATCCACCCGGACATCGCCCACAAGTACGCCGCCGTCGTCGCCACCGGCCGCAGCGACTTCCCGAACCAGATCAACAACGTGCTGGCCTTCCCGGGCATCTTCGCCGGCGCGCTCCAGGTCCGGGCCTCCCGGATCACCGAGGGCATGAAGCTCGCCGCCGCCGAGGCGCTGGCCGCCGTGGTGGCCGACGAGCTGAGCGCCGACAAGGTCATCCCCTCGCCGTTCGACGAGCGGGTCGCCCCGGCCGTGACCGCGGCCGTCGCGGCGGCGGCGCGCGCGGAGGGCGTGGCGCGCCGCTGAGTCCCGCGGGGCTTGCGTCGTAGACGACGGCCGGGCCGCCGCCTCCACGCGAGGCGGCGGCCCGGCCGTCGTCGGCCCCCTCCCGGGTGCCTACGGCCCCGCCACTCGCCCGACGCAAAGCGCTGGGCGCCCGCCCGCGCCCTACGGTGTCGGCGGTGGGCCCGCGCCGCTCGCGCGCGGCCCTCGGCCGGTTGACTGCCCCGCCGGCCCCATGGCCGGCCGGGGCGCCCTCGGCCTGGTCGCTGACGGCGCCCGGCCGTCGCGCGCGGTGGTGCGGACCGGGGCCGCCGCCGTGGCGCCCGGCGCGTGGCGGCCGCAGCGAGGGGCGGCGCGGGGGCCTGCGCCACGGGGCGCCCGCCGGCGCGGGGCCGCCGCGGCCGAACTCGACGGCCGCAGGCCCGGTCGTACGACCCTCGCGCGGCCGCGCGGCGCGTGTCACACCGCGGCGTGGTTCCGCCGCCCGGCCGCCGCGCCTATCGTCGGGATCATGTTCGCTGCCTACGCCGCACGTATCGACCGTGACCAGCCGCTGAACGGCCTCGAACTGGGCGAGCGCCCCGATCCCGAGGCGCGACCCGGATGGTCGACCGTCACCGTCAAGGCCGCCTCGCTCAACCACCACGACCTGTGGTCGCTGCGCGGAGTCGGCCTCGGCGAGGAGTCGCTCCCGATGATCCTCGGCTGTGACGCGGCCGGGATCGACGAGGACGGCAACGAGGTCGTCATCCACTCGGTCATCGGCCAGAGCGGGCACGGCGTCGGCCCCCGCGAGCCCCGCTCCATCCTCACCGAGCGCTACCAGGGCACCTTCGCGGAGAAGGTCGCCGTCCCCACCTGGAATCTGCTGCCCAAACCCAAGGAGCTCTCCTTCGAGGAGGCCGCCTGCCTGCCGACGGCCTGGCTGACCGCCTACCGCATGCTCTTCACCAACGCGGGCGTGCGCCCCGGCGACAGCGTCCTGGTCCAGGGCGCGGGCGGCGGCGTGGCCACCGCGGCGATCGTGCTGGGCGCGGCGGCCGGGCTGCGGGTCCTGGCCACCAGCCGGGACGAGGCCAAGCGCAAGCGCGCGGTCGACCTGGGGGCCGAGGGCGCGTACGAGCCGGGGGAGCGGCTGCCGCGGCGCGTGGACGCGGTGATCGAGACCGTGGGGGCGGCGACCTGGTCGCACTCGGTCAAGTCGCTCAAGCCCGGCGGCACACTGGTCATCTCGGGCGCGACCAGCGGGCCCAGCCCCAAGTCCGCGGAGCTCAACCGGATCTTCTTCCTGGAGCTGAAGGTCGTCGGCTCCACCATGGGCAGCAAGGAGGAGCTGGAGGACCTGCTGAGCTTCTGCGCGGCGCGCGGGGTGCGGCCGGTCATCGACTCGGTGCTGCCGCTGGACCGGGCGCGCGAGGGGTTCGAGAAGATGGCGACCGGGGAGCTCTTCGGCAAGGTCGTCCTGACGGTCTAAGGGCTTGCTTCACGGCCGTACGAAGCTCCGCTCGAAGCGGTAGCGCTTGATCGTGCTGCCCTGGAATCCCGGGAAGTGACGGACCCGCTCCCACTCGGGGGTCGGATCGTCGGCGGCGATGGCCGCGTCGTACGCCTCCTCGCTGGTCCACTGGGCGTAGTTGAGCGCCACGGCGCGGTCGGTGGCCAGATGGCGATCGCCATCGACGATCAGGTGGAAGTCGGCGGAGATGAGGCCGGGGCTCGGGGCGGGGTCGGTCTCCAGGGCCTCGATGACCAGGTCGACCCACTTCCGCCGCAGGTCCGGGTCCGGGTCGTCGAAGTCCAGCTGGATGACGGCGATGCACCCGGGCACTCGCGGATCGCCCTCGGTCCGGGTGTCGAAGCCGCGGTACCGCTGGTAGCGGGCGATCCCGTTCCGCTTGATCCCCGGCACGGCGGCGTCGATCTGGTCGACCCGCTTCTGGCGGTGGGCCCGGACGAAGGCGTGGTACGCCTCCTCGTTCGCCCACTGGGCGTGGTGCATCAGCGTGTCGCCGTCCGTTCCCACATAGACGTTCTGCGAGAGCAGATCCGGGGTCGGCCAGGGGCGGGTGTCCCAGGCGGCGGCGATGGCGTCCACCGTCGCCCGCTGCCGTTCGGGCGTGCCGACGCTCCAGGTGGAGAACAGGGCGGCGCCGACGTCGGGGCGCGTGAGGTCGGGGAGGGGGTTGGGGACGCCGGGCATGGGGGCTCCTTCGGGTCGCGGACGGGGGCTGCTTCGCCTCCGTCCGCGATCCTGATACCTCAACGGAGGTTGAGGTCAAGCCTGTTCGCTACGCGTACGCGACCTGGACCGAGGCGATGCCCAGCGTGCTCTGCATGGGCAGCATGCCCGCCTCGAACACCGCCGCGAGCAGCGGATGCACCAGTTCCGTCAGGCGCTCGGCCCGCTCGGCGCCCAGCGCGCGCCAGGGCGCCGCGGCCAGCTCGTCCGTCAGCCGCTCGATCGCGTCGCGGCCCTGACGGCCGCGCTCGGTGGCGTTCCCCTCGGCGTCGAGCCAGCCGCGCTCGGCCAGCCGGCCGGCCGCGGCGCTCCACTCCTCCGCGGTCCAGCCACGGCCGTCGAAGTTGGTCTTCGGGGCGGCGCCGACCCCCGCGAAGGACACCAGCGCCTCGCACGGGTCGAGACCGGCGGTGAGCAGCGCGGCCAGGTGGCCGTCCCCGCGGTGCTCACGCAGCACGGTGGTGGCCTGCCACAGGGCGAGGTGCGGCTCGTCGGACCAGCCGAGGTCGCGGTTGGCGGCGGCGATCGGGCGGGCGGCCAGGGGCGCCGCCTCGGCCGCCTCCTTGGCCAGGGCCGCGGCCTCGGCGATGTCCTGCCCGCCGATCCGGTCGCCGAGCAGCGCGCGGAACGTACGGTCGACCGCGCGCAGCCGCGCCTCCACCACCTTGTCCGGGGCGGCCGTCGACCAGATGGCGGGGACGTACTCGGCTGTCGTGCGCGGGCTGAAGCTGTAGAACGTGGCCGCCACCAGCTCGGGGCCGACCGCGCCCAGCGGGGCGGCCCGCCAGGCGAAGTAGCTGGGCCAGCGGGACTCGACGTCGTAGCCGAGCGCCGCGGCCTCCTCGAACGCCTGCCGGGCGAAGTAGAGGCTTGCGTGCACCGGCTCCAGCTGGTGCCACATGCGGCGGGCGAGGGCTTGGTACTGCGGCTGCGTCACTCTTACCTCTTCGGATGAGACTCGGGCGAGGGCGGGTGGAAGCGGGGAGAAGCCGAGGGCGAAGAATAGCCAGCGCATGGGGAGGATGAGGGCCTATCCCTTCGCCCGCCGCCCCCGCAGCAGCGCCGTGATCTGGTCCGCGGTCGCCGCGAGCCGCCGCCGGGCCTCGGCCGCGTGGGCGGCGCTCACGCCGTGGTCGCGGGCCGTGTCGCGGATGTCGTCGCGGAAGCGGTCCAGGAGCCGGTCCAGGTCGCGGGCGGGGTCGCCGGACGGAGTGAAGTCCCTGGCCCACTCCGGCTCGTGCCCGGCCGCCGCCTCCGGCGCTTCCGCCGCCCCCGCCGCCTCCGCCGCCTCCGCCGCCTCCGGCGCGTCCGCCGCCTCCGCGTGTTCGACGACGATGCCCGGCTCGGCCGGTCCGCCCGGCTCCCCCCGCTCCGCCGCCCCGGTGCCCTGCCACGAGATACGGCTCATGCCGCGCGACACCTCGGCCAGCCCCTCCCGCACCGCGCGCTGCCAGTCGCCCGTCCTCAGGTGCTCCTGCGTCTGCTCCTGTAGCCGCCGGGCCATCCGCTGGACCTCCTCGCGCGCGAAGTCCTGGGCGTCCTTCGCCTGCTGCCGGGCGCGCTGGGCGTCCTGCCGGGCGCGGCGGCTCTCCTCCTTGGCCCGGCGCGCCTGCTCCTTCCACTCCTCCTTGGCGCGCCGCATCTCCTCCTTCGCCAGCCGCCACGCCTCCTTGTCCCCCCACGGGCCCTCCCACGACCCCGGCTTCCTGCCGGAGCCGCCCGGGCCGGCGGAGCCGTTGCCGGAGGTACGGGCCCGCTGCGCCGCCTCCCGCATCTCGCGCCGCAGATCGCTGGCGGAGCCGCGTACGTCCTCCCGGATCTCGGCGGCGAGCTCGGCGACGGACTCGCGGATCTCGACCTCCAGGTCGGCCAGCTCGCCGCCCCGGTCGGCCAGTTCGGCGCGGCCGGCGTCGGTGATGGAGTAGACCTTGCGGCCGCCCTCGGTGGTGTGGGTGACCAGACCCTCGGCCTCCAGCTTGGCCAGGCGCGGGTACACGGTGCCGGCGGAGGGCGCGTACAGGCCCTGGAAGCGCTCCTCCAGCAGGCGGATGACCTCGTAGCCGTGGCGCGGTGCCTCGTCGAGCAGTTTGAGGAGGTAGAGCCGCAGTCGGCCGTGGGCGAATACGGGGGGCATCAGAGGACCTTTCCTTCGGGGCGGTCAGGGCCTTGTGCCGGGCCGGGTGACGGGGGCGTCGGCGCGTCCGTGGGTGAGCCCGTGGGTGAGCCCGTGGGTGAGTCCGTGGGCGAGTCCTCTGGCGCGTCATCCTCGGTGGGCGCGCGGCGCAGCAGCGCTATCGCACCCGAGACGGTGGTGGCCTTGAGCCTGCCGTTGCCCGCGCCGAGTCGGCCGGAGATCTTCTTGGCCCCCCACTGGCCGGTGACCCGCAGATCCTCGAAGGCGTTGGAGACGGCGCCGCTCGCGGTGTGCGCCTCGACCTTGGCGTCGGCGGGGTGCGGCAGCCGGATCGCGATCTCGCCGGACACGGTGTTGAGGGCGATGTCCGCGCCGTTGGGGGTGGTGGCGGGGGCGAGGTCGAGGACGATGTCGCCGCTGACGGTGTCCGCGCGGACGGACTCGCCCGAGCCCTCGATGACGGTCAGGTCGCCGTTGACGGAGCTGAAGCGCAGCCGGCCCGTGACGGCCTGGACCTCGACCCGCCCCGAGACGGTGTCGGCGCGGACCGGGCCGTTCAGCCCGAGCAGGGTGATGTCGCCGGAGACGCCGTGCACGTCGGTGCGGCCGGTGAGCCCGGAGACGACGGCTCCGGCGCCGACCGCGCCGACCGAGGCGCTGGTGCCGGTGGGCACGGCGAGGGTGAGATGGACGGTGCGGTTCCAGCCCTTGTGGTCGAGCCACTTGAGCCAGCCCTTCCACGGGACGTCGTCGTATCCGACCCTCAGCGTGCCGTCCTCGTGGGTGACGGTCAGCGGCGGGCCGTCGATCTCGGCGAGCTCCAGGCGGGCGGGGCCGGTGTCGGTCCCGACGACGTTGACGGTGCCGCCCACGACGCGCACCTGGAGGGTGGACACGGGGTCGTCGAAGGTGAGCTTCTGCGGTTCGGTCAACGACCACTTCGACCGGGCTGACATCCCTGGCCTCCCCTGGGCTGGACGCTGACGGGACCCTGACCGGACCCCGCGGCAGACGCGACGCAACATATCGCGTCTCCTGCTAGACACGATATATCGCGGATTCGCAGAGTCAAGCGGCGAGTCGGGCGCGCCAGGGGTGGGGTGGCGGGCTGGCCGGGACTCGCTAGAGCGCCGCTAGAGCCTCGCTGGAGAGTCATGGAGTGCGTATGTTCGAGGCTGTTACCTTCAGGGCCTCGGAATCGGGGGGGAAGGGTCAAATGGGTCATGCCGACACAGTCCTTGAAATACTCGACGCCCGAAGACGCTAAGGAACTGCGTTCTGTGGCCCAACTGCTGGTCAGAGCAGCGGTGGAGTACCCCTATTCGGGGGTAGGTTACTTGCCCGACGGCGCGGAGGGCGAATCCATACCCCAGCCGTATTCGGAGCTTCTCGATTCCGCGCTCCGATTGCTCACCGGCCTGCGGTCCCGTGGGCTGAAGCCGGGCGACAAGGTCGCGCTGCTGCTGGCTGACCAGCGGGAATTCCTCGCCGTTTTCTGGGCCTGTCTGCTGGGCGGATTCGTCCCCTGCCCCATGGCGCCGGTACCGGGCGACCCCGCCCGCTGGGCCGCGCAACTCGCCCATGTCGACCGGCTGCTCGACCGCCCGCTGCTGGTCACCACCGAGGCGATGCGCGCCGAGCTGCCCGATGTGCCGGGGCTCGCCGTGGCGCCCGTGGAAGGGCTCGGCGGCGGTGCGCCCGCGCCGGACATCCACCGGGCCGCGCCGGAAGACCTCGCCCTGCTGGTGCTGACCTCCGGCTCCACCGGAAATTCCAAAGCCGTGATGCTCTCCCATGGAAACCTTCTGGCATCCATGGCCGGGAAGGCGGACAAGCAGCAGCTCACCGCCGCCGACACCACCTTCAACTGGATTTCCTACGACCATGTCGCGGCGCTTCTGGAAGCGCATATGCTGCCGCTTTATGTGGGGGCGAACCAATTGCACACCCCGGCCTCGGTCATCCTTGAGGAGCCGCTGCGGTTCCTGCGCATCATCTCCCGCCACAAGGTGACGATGACCTTCACCCCGAATTTCCTCCTGGGCCCGCTCAATTCCGCGGCGCATGAACTCGCCGATGCCGAGGAGACGGCGCCGGGCGGGGAGGGACTTGACCTGAGCGCGCTGCGCCACATCGTGAGCGGCGGCGAGGCCAACGTCGTCGCCACTGGTGAGGCGTTCCTCGCCGACTACGCTCCGTACGGCCTGCGGCGGTCCGCGCTGTGGCCCGCCTTCGGCATGACCGAGACCTGCGCCGGCAGCATCTACAACCGCGACTTCCCGGCCGCCGACGCCGACCAGGAGTTCGCCAACCTCGGCACGCCCGTCAAGGCGCTGACCATCCGGGTGGCCGACGACGAGCATCGCGCGCTGCCCGCGGGCGAGGTGGGGGAGTTGCAGCTCAGCGGCCCGATGATCACGGCGGGCTACTACAACAACGAGGAGGCCACCCGCGAGGCCTTCACCCCCGACGGCTGGTTCCGCAGCGGCGACCTGGGCCGTATCGACGACGGCCGGCTCACCCTCGTCGGGCGCAGCAAGGACAGCATCATCGTCAACGGCGTCAACTACTTCAGCCATGAGATGGAGGCCGCGCTGGAGCAGCTCGACGGCGTGGCCGGTGGCCATGTCGCGGCCTTCCCGACCCGGCGGCCGGGCAGCGACACCGAGCAGCTGGTGATCGCGGTCAACCCCGAGGTGGCGGAGGACGACGAGGCGGGCCTGTACCGGCTGCTCACCGCCGTGCGCTCCACCGTGGTGATGCACTGGGGGTTCCGGCCCTCCCTCATCCTGCCGCTGCCCAAGGAGGCGTTCCCCAAGACCAGCCTGGGCAAGACGCTGCGCCAGCGGATGCGCACGCGCCTGGAGTCCGGCGGCTACGACGACGTCATCGCGCGCGTCGCCGAGCTGACCACCCGCAGGCTCGGCGGATACACCGCGCCGGAAGGCGAGACCGAGCGGGTGCTCGCCGAGATCTACGCCGAGATGTTCGACATGGCCCCGGACGAGGTCAGCGTCACCGCGAGCTTCTTCGACCTCGGCGGGACCTCGCTGGACATCCTGCGGCTGCGGCGCCAGGTGGGCCGCCGCCTGGGCGTCGTGGACCTGCCGATCATCACCGTGCTCACCGCCCCCTCGGTGCGCCGGCTCGCCGCCCGGCTCGGCGAGGGCGGCTCGGCCGCCGCCGCGCCGTACGACCCGGTGGTCCCGCTCCAGGCCGCCGGCGACAAGACGCCGCTGTTCTGTGTGCACCCGGGCGTCGGCGAGGTCCTGGTCTTCGTCAACCTCGCCAAGTACTTCGTCGGCGACCGGCCCTTCTATGCCCTGCGCGCCCGGGGGTTCAACGAGGGCGAGCGGCCCTTCGAGAGCTTCGAGGAGATGGTCGGCACGTATGTCGACGCCATCCGCGCCACCCAGCCCCACGGCCCGTACGCCGTCGCCGGCTATTCGTACGGCGGCGCCGTGGCCTTCGAGATCGCCAAGGCGCTGGAGGCCCAGGGCGAGCGCGTCGACTTCGTCGGGAGCTTCAACCTCCCGCCGCACATCAAGTCCCGCATGGATGAGCTGGACTTCATCGAGACCGCGACCAACCTCGCGTTCTTCCTCGATCTGATCAACAAGAAGCAGTCCCTCGACCTCCCCGGGCAGCTGCGCGGGCTGCCCAAGGAGGAGCAGCTGGCACACTTCCTCAAGATCGCCCCGCCCAACCGGCTCGCCGAGCTCGATCTGGACCTGCGGAAGTTCGCTGCCTGGGCCGAGCTCGCCAATGGCCTCACCGACCTCGGCCGCAGCTACACGCCCACCGGCACCACCCGGTCGATGACGGTCTTCTACGCCATCCCGCTGCGCGGCACCAAGGAGGACTGGCTCGACCACGAGCTGCGCAGGTGGGACGAGCACACCACCGAGGCCAACCGCTATCTCGACGTGCCGGGCGAGCACTACACCCTGATGGGGCCCCAGCACGTCGCGGCCTTCCAGGCCATCCTGCGCAGGGAGCTCGACCGTGCGCTGGGCGACAACGGGTAACGAGTGGCGTGAGCAGCGCGAGCAAGAGGAGAAGAGCACGTTGGAAGGCAAGAAAATCCTGGTCACGGGCGGCAGCGGACAGGTCGGCCGCCCGGTGGCCGAGGCGCTGGCCGAGCACAACGAGGTGTGGTGCCTGGGCCGGTTCGGCTCCCCGGGGGTCGAGGAAGAGCTGAACGTCCGCGGGATCAGGACGTACCACTGGGACATGAACGACCTCGGCGGCGCCGCGTACGACGGGCTCCCCGACGACTTCACGCACGTCATCCACTCGGCGGTGCGGCGCGGCGAGGACGGTGACTTCAACGCCGCGATCGAGGTCAACTCCGTCGCCTGCGGCCGGCTGATGAATCACTGCCGTGGCGCGGAGGCGTTCTTGTACGTCTCCACCGGCGCGCTCTACAAGCGGCAGACCCTGGACCACCCCTACGCCGAGGACGACCCCGTCGACGGGGTAGCCGACTGGCTGCCCCCCTACCCCGTGGGCAAGATCGCCGCCGAGGGCGCCGTACGGGCCTTCGCGAGCGTGCTGAACCTGCCGACCACCATCGCCCGGCTCAACATCGCGTACGGGCCCGGGGGCTACGGCGGGGTGCCGATGCTCTACTTCAAGCGGATGCTGGCCGGCGAGCCGATACCGGTGCCGCTGGAGGGCCAGAACTGGTGCTCGCTGCTGCACACCGACGACCTGGTCAGCCAGGTGCCCAAGCTGTGGGCGGCCGCGTCCGTGCCCGTCACGCTGGTCAACTGGGGCGGTGACGAGCCGGTCGGCATGACGGACTGCGTGCGCTACCTCGAGGAGCTGACCGGCGTCGAGGCCAAGCTGGTGCCCAGTGAGGTCACCCGGGAGACCTACCAGTTCGACCCCGCGCGGCGCCTGGAGCTCACCGGCCCGTGCCGGGTGCCGTGGCGCGAGGGGGTGCGGCAGACCCTTGAGGCGCTGTACCCCGACCACGTCAAGCCGCGCCCGGTCACCCCCGCCGCCCCCGCCGCCTGATCCGAGAAAACATCGAGAAAACACCGAGAAAACATCGAGAAAACACCGAGAAAACACCGAAGAAGACATCGAGGAGAACCGAACAACCGTGGCGTCACAGAACATCGAGGCCATCCGTGCGACCTACGCGGGCTTCCGCGACCGCGACGTCGAGGGGATCCTCTCGGGGATGCACCCGGACGTGGAGTGGGTCCACCCGGACGGGATGGCCAAGTACGGCCTCGGCGGCACCAAGCTGGGCCATGCGGGGATCAAGGAATTCCTCGCCCATGTCCCGACCGTGCTGGGCGGGATGAAGCTCAGCCCGCAGGAGTTCATCGAGCAGGGGGACCGGGTCATCGTCCTCGGCACCCGCGAGGTGACCTCGCGCACCGGCACCACCGCGACCTTGAACTTCCTCCACTCCTGGACGATGCGGGACGGCAGGGCGACGAGGATGGAGGACATCTTCGACACCGTCGCGTTCCATGAGCTGATCGAGAGCTGACCGCTTCCGCAGCGCGAGAGGACCGCCTGTACCCCGCCGTCGGGGCACAGGCGGTCCGTATGTGGGGCCGGGTCGGCCCGGTCAGACGGTCGTGACGACCTCGTCGTACGCCAGGCGCGGCAGTCGGCCCATCCAGGCGTCGGGCCCCGGATTGCCGATGTTGACGACGCACACCGCCCGGTGCCGGCCGTCCTCGAAGAACTCCTTGGACACGGCCTCATGGTCGAAACCGATCATCGGCCCGGCGGCCAGCCCCGCCGCGCGCACGCCCAGGATGAAGTAGCCCACCTGGAGCGTGGCGTTGAACCGCGCGGAGGCCTCGCGGAACCCCGGCTCCGCGAAGAGGTCCTGCGGGTTCTCCATGAACGGCACCAGCCGGGGCAGCTCCTCGTGGAAGTCCAGGTCCGCCGCGAGGACCGCCACCAGCGGCGCCTTCCCCGTCTTCTCCTGGTTGCGCCCCGTCATATGGGACACGAGGCGGGCGCGGGCCTCCTGCGAGCGCACCAGGACCACGCGCAGCGGCTGCTGGTTCATCGAGGTCGGCGCGTACTTGACCAGTTCGTAGATGGCGCGGACCTGTTCGTCCGTGACCGGCTCGTCGGTGAACGTGTTGGCCGTACGGGCCTCCAGGAACAGCTGGTTCTGTGCCTCGGGCGCCAGGGTGAGGTGGCGCAGGGCGTCGCTGTTCTCCGGTGCGCTCATGGAGCTCTCTCCTCATGGGGCGTGGACCGCGATTAATTGGACTGGACCGACTAGTCCAGTGAAGTGATGGAAGGCTAGACTCGCAAGTCCATTGAGGGCAAGAGCGCATCGGAGTCGGTGAGTCAGGAGGACGGAGCCTTGCGGACGGACAGCGCGCCGCGGTCACGCGGCGCCGTGGGCCGGCCGGCGGGCCCTCAGCCCGCCAAGCGGCAGGCCATATTGGAGGCGGCCGTCGCCGTCTTCCTGCGCGAGGGATACACCCGGGCGAGCGTGGACGTCATAGCCGACGAGGCCCGTGTGTCCAAGCAGACCGTCTACAACCACTTCGGGGACAAGCAGCGGCTGTTCCTCGCGGCCGTCGAGGGCGAACGGGAGCGGGTGGCCGCCCGCTTCACCCCCGACCTCGACCCCCATCCCACCGACGGGAACGCAGACAGGAACGCCGCCAGGAACGCCGCCACGAACGCCGACGGGGGCGAGGCCGAGGGCCAGGCCGGGGGCGCCACGGACGCCGAGACGGCCCTGATCTCCTTCGGCCACCGCGTGCTCCGCGTACTGCTCGACGAGCGCGCCTCCGCGCTGCGCCGCCTGGTCATCTCCGAGGTGGCCCGCCATCCCTCGCTGCGCCCGGCCTGCGCGGACGGCGAGCCCCAGCAGCTCGTGACGTACCTCGTCGACCTGCTCACCCGCCGCACCGAGCGCGGCGAGCTGAGCGTCGACGACCCGGCCACCGTCGCCCGCCAGTTCGTCGCCCTGCTCGTCCAGCAGGGCCTGCACCAGTCGATGTACGGCACCCGCCCGCTGCCCGGGCACGAAGCCGCGGCCATCTGCGAGAAGGCCGCCGACCTGTTCGTACGCGCGTACCGCAGGTGATGTGTGAGGAGGTGGCACCACCCATGCATGTGAGCGTCCTCGGACCGCTGACGCTGCGCCACGGCGACCAGTCGGCGGTGCCCAGTGCGATGAAGCCGCGCAAGGTCCTGTCTCTGCTGCTGCTCAACGACGGCCGGATGGTGCCCGTACAGTCCCTGATGACCGAGCTGTGGGGCGAGCGGCCGCCGCGCACCGGGCTGACCACGCTTCAGACGTACGTCCTGCACCTGCGCAAGCTGCTCGCCCAGGCGCTCGGCGTCCCGTCGGCCGCGGTCGCCCGGGACGTCCTCCAGACCAGGCCCGGCGGCTACGCCCTGGAGCTGCGCTACGGCCAGCTCGACGTCCACCGCTACCGCGACCTCGTCGCCGAGGGCGAACACGCGCTGGAGACCGGCGACGAGCGGGCCGCCGACGCGGCCTTCCGGCAGGCGCTGTCGATCTGGGAGGGCCCGGCCCTGGTCGACGTCGCGCCCCACGGGCGCCCCCTCCAGGCCGAGGTGGCCCGGCTCGAACAGTCCCGGCTCACGGTCACCGAGCGCGGCATCGAGACCCGGCTGCGGCTCGGCGGCCACCAGGAGGCGCTGAGCGACCTGGCCTCGCTCGTCGTCGAGCACCGCTTCCACGAGGGCATGCACGGCCACTACATGCTCGCCCTCCACCGCTCCGGCCAGCGCACCCGCGCCCTCGCGGTCTACCAGCGGCTGCGCCTCGCCATGACGGAGGAGCTGGGGCTCGAACCGTCGGCGAAGCTCCAGCGCCTCCAGCAGGCGGTCCTCGCGTCCGACCCCCGGCTGGACTACGAGGCCGGGGCGCCGGGGCGGGGCCCGGTGGTGGCGTGACCCGCCAGGGCGATGCGGTGAGCGGCGATCCGATCCCCCTGCTGTGGCTGTGCGGCCCGCCGGGAGTCGGGAAGACCACGGTCGGCTGGGAGATCTACTCCCAGCTCAGGCGGGCCGGTGTCGAGACCGGCTATGTGGACGTCGACCAGCTGGGCATGTGTTATCCCGAACCGGAGTCGGACCCCGGCCGCCATCTGATGCAGGCGCGGAACGTCGGCGCCGTGGTGGCCGGCTTCCGGACGGCGGGCGCGCGGTGCGTCGTCGTGTCCGGTGTCGTGGACACCGCCCACGGCGTCCACGCCGACCGGATCCCGGGCGCCGCGCCGACCGTATGCCGACTGTCCGTCGGCCATGACGAGCTGAGGCGGCGGTTCCTCGGCCGTACGGGGTCGACCGTGGTCATGGCGGACGCGCTGCGGGACGCCGAGGCCATGGACGCGAGCGACGTCGCCGACGTGTGCGTGGACACCAGCGGCCTGTCGGTGACCGAGGTGGCGCGGCGGGTGCGGGAGCGTACCGGCGAATGGCCCCACCTCACCGCCCCTACTGCCCCCACCACCCCCACCACCCCCACCACCCCCACCATTCCCACCATTCCCACTGCCCCTGAACGGGAGCCCTCCTCCGCGTCGGGGAAGGACGGTCTCCCGGAGGCCGCCGCCGACGGCTCGGTCCTGTGGCTGTGCGGGGCGACCGGGGTGGGGAAGTCGACGGTCGGCTTCGGGCTCTTCCAGAGCGCCCTGCGCGCCGGGCACACGGCGGCGTACATCGACCTCGACCAGATCGGCTTCTGCGCCCCCGCCCCGGCCGATGACCCCGGCAACCACCGGGTGAAGGCCCGCAACCTGGCCGCCCTGTGGCAGACGTACCGCGCGGCGGGGGCTCAGTGCCTCACCGTGGTCGGCCAGGTCGGGGACGAGCCCGCGATCAGGACGTACACCCACGCGCTGGCCCCGGCCACGGTGACGCTCTGCCGACTCCACGCCGGGCGCGAGCAGCTGACGCGGCGGATCCTGAGCCGCGGAGAGGGCGGCAGCTGGCCGCAGCCGGGCGACCCGTTGAAGGGGCAGCCCACCGCGCGGCTGCTCCGGATCGCCGAGGCGGCGGCGGCCGACGCCGCCGCGTTGGAGCGTGCTTCTCTGGGTGACCTGTGCGTCGACACCGACGGGCGCACCGTCGAGGAGGTCGCCGACGCGGTCGCCGCCGCCTCTGGCCGCCTCAGATCGTCCTCAAGCTTCTGACCTTCGAACCAGGTGTGTACGTGGCGCTGCTAGCTTCATAAGGTGCAATCGCCGAATGTGGCGTTCCACTTGCTGACTGGCCACGGGGGAATCATGCCGTTCGTCCCGCTCGCTCCGTACCTGCACGACACGCCGTCCCCGTCCCCATCTCGCGCCTCGAAGAACCGCTGAAGGGGAACTCGTGCTCACGTACCACCAGGTCATGACCATCAACCTGTCCCTCCTCGAGACGGCCGCCACCAGGTGGGACGAGGCCGCCAAGAAGTTCGAGGCGGTCCAGAAGATCTACGACAGTCAGGTCAAGTCGGTGGGACTCGATGGGTCCTGGAACGGCCAGGCGCAGCTGGTGGCGGGCCCCAACATGAAGGTGACCGACGCTCAGTTCACGGCGGCGCCGAAGGAGGCCCGCGCCATCGCCTCGATCCTGCGGGACGCGCACAGTCAGTTCGTGGATCTGCGCGGGAAGGTGAAGTCGGCGGTCGCGGACGCGGTCAAGGCCGGTATGAAGGTCTCGGACACCGGGATCGCGAGTTACGACTTCTCGAAGGTCAGTGCCGCCGAGGCGAATGCCGTGCGGTACCAGGCGAGGGTCCAGGAAGCCGAGTCGTCGTGGACCCGGCTCATCCAAGCGGCGGTCAAGGCGGTCGACGACGCCGACCGGGGTGTGAAGCTCGCGCTCAAGGCGGCGGTGGAGGACCCCAGCCCCGTCGACGGCGCGGCCAACGGGTTCAACGGCAAGGCGGAAGGCGACATCGAGAAGGTCGAGGGCAAGGAAGCCGAGGAGCTCGCGACCAAGCTCAACTCCGACGGCAAGCTCAGCGACAAGGAGATGGCCGAGTTCCAGCGGCTGTTCCGGGACAACGAGCACAACAAGGCGTTCAGCCAGACGTTCCTGGACGGCCTGGGCCCCAAGGCCACCATCCAGCTCAACAACAAGTTCAACAGCCTTGCCAAGGACGGCGACAAGAAGGACTTCGGCGCCCTCCAGGAAGGCGTGGCCACCTCCCTGGCCACCGCGACCAGGTCGCCCTCCGACCCCTTCTACAAGAAGTGGCAGGAGGGGCTGCGCAAGGTGGGCGCCGAGAATTTCGGGCGTCCGGGGGAGAGCCTTTACGGCTACCAGTCGTTCGTCAATCTCATGACACACGGAAACAACTACGGGAAGAAGTTCCTGACCGATGTCGGAAACGACATCATCGCTCTGGAGAAAAAAGACGGAACCAGCAAGTGGCAAAAGGGCGCGGGGCACAGCCTGGAATCCACTGACCCGCTCGATGATCTGCTCGGCATCATGGGCAAGCAGCCCGATGTCGCCAAGGCATTCCTCGATCCGGGAGCGAACGGCGAGAACGATCACTTGCAGTATCTGCTGCGGGACCGTACCTGGCCCAGTGTGGTGATGCAGACCCCGGACGGCGATATCTACTACGAGGACGACCCTGACAGCCGCCTGGGTCTGGGGCCCGCGCTGGAGGCGGCGGCCACCGGAAACGTCCCTGGCACGGATTACAAGCTCGGCTATCACACCGATGCCGAGGCCCGCGTCATGCACGACACCATCAAGTTCCTGGACGAAGGCCGGCACGGGGACGATCTGCACCCGAACCTGCGGGCCAGTATGGCCGGCATGCTCGTCGACTACACGCCCGAAACCCATGAGATCCTGACCCGCACGGGTATGTACGCGGACAAGGACGGGGTGTGGAACGACGGCACGGGTGATCCCAAGGACGCCCATATGTCCGTCCCCAGGGAGAGCCTCACCCGCATCATGCGTGGCGTGTCGGAAGACGGTAAGGCGTTCGGCGAGATGTACGACGCCGAGCGCTTCTATGCCGCCGGGACACTGTCCAAGACGGAATTCGACAACCCCAATGAGCGCGCCTCGGCCATCGAAGGGGCGTCCTCCGCCTTCGGCTTCTACGACGGGATCAGCTCCGACATCGCGCGCGACAAGAAGGACGATGCCGTTTCATGGGCCAACCACGCCCAGACGGCCGAATTCGTCGTCACCGGTGGGGTGCAGGCCGGTGCCAGTGCCGGTGCTTCGCTCGCCGGCAAGGGCCCGGCCACCGGGTTCGTCACGGACGTCGTCTACCGCATTCTTTTCGCGGGCACCTATGACTGGAAAGAGGATCAGGTCGCCCAGGCGGCGCAGGCGGCGTCGGCGGAGACGGAGTATCACTTCACCACCGGCCAGAAGCAGGTGAACCATCTCGTCGCGGGCTGGGCCAAGGAGAACGGCCACGGCCCCGAGACCGGGCTGTCGAGGCACCTCATCGGCTCCGGCCAGGAGCGTTATGACAGCGCGCGGTCGGAAGCGCTCATCTACCTGGACGGCTGAGCCGGGAGCCCGGCCGGCCCGGCTCCGGGCTCGGGCTCGGCGCCTTCCCACGGCAGCCGGGCGAGGGCCAGGTCGGCCAGGCGCTCCAGGTCGGCGCGGTCGGCGCCGTACGCGGCCTGGACGGCCATGCCCTCGGTGAGGGCGAACACGTACCGCGCGACGTCCTTCGGGTCGACGGTGGCGGGGAGGTCGCCGGACAACCGGGCCCGCTCGAAGCGCTCGGTCAGCATGACCTCGCCCGCCTGGCGCCGGGTGCACACATCGGCCTTCACCTCGCTCGCGGCGTCCCCGGTGACCAGCGCGCCGTGGACGAGGAGGCACCCGGCCGGGGTGGCCGCCCCGGTCGTGGCCTCGACCGCGCCCCTGAGCCACCGGCTGACGACCTCGCGGACGGTGCCGGCCTCCAGGGCCTTGGGGCCGTACGAGAAGACCGTGTCGGCGTAGTGGTCGAGCACCCGCTTGAACAGGTCCGCCTTCGAGCCGAAGGCGGCGTAGATGCTGCCCGCCTTGAGGCCGGTGGCGGCGGACAGGTCCGCCATCGTGGTGCCCTCGTAGCCCTTGGCCCAGAAGACGGCGACCGCCGCTGACAGCGCGTCGTCGATGTCGAACTCGCGGGGTCGTCCCTTCGCCATGACGGTGACCCTCCTGACTTTTTAAGCGCACGTTCAAGATATCAGTTGCGCGGTGCCCGTGCGCGTGACATCTTGAATGAGCATTCAAGAATTAGGGGAGTGGTTCCGATGGCACAGGCAGCAGAGGCAGCACAGGCAGCTGGGGCTTCGAGCACGCCGGCATTGAGCGGCAAGGTGGCGGTCGTCACCGGCGGCTCCCGGGGGATCGGCGCGGGCATCGCGCGCCGGCTCGCCAAAGAGGGCGCCACGGTGGCGGTGACCTACAACGCCTCGGGGGATCGCGCGGAGGTCCTGGTCAAGGAGGTGATCGCGGACGGAGGGCGGGCGCTGGCGATCAAGGCGGACGTCGCGGACCGCGCGGCGTTGCGGTCCGCCATCACCGAGGTCGTCGAGCGGTTCGGGAGGCTGGACATCCTGGTCAACAACGCCGGGGTGGGCCTCGTGCGGCCGATCGAGGAGATGACCGACGCGGACTACGACCACGTCGCCGCCGTGAACCTGCGCGCCGTCTTCGCCGCCACCCAGGAGGCGCTGCGCCACATCGGCGACGGCGGCCGCGTCATCACGATCGGCAGCGTCAACGCCGACCGCGTCCCCTTCACCGGCGGCAGCCTCTACGCGCTGACCAAGGCCGGGGTGGCGGGCTTCACCCGCGGCCTGGCCCGGGAGGTCGGCGCCCGCGGCATCACCGTCAACAATGTCCAGCCCGGCCCGGTGGACACCGACATGAATCCGGCCGACGGGCCGTGGGCGGAGTCCACCCTCCCGCACCTCGCGGTGGGCCGCTACGGCACGGCCGACGAGGTGGCCGGCCTCGTCGCCTACCTGGCGGGGCCGGATGCCGGGTACATCACGGGCGCCTCGATCGACGTCGACGGCGGTTACACGGTCTGAGCCGCCGAGGCGGGGCCGCTCGTCCTCGGCGCGACCGCTCGGCTGCTCGCGACCCCTCGACCACTCGCCTACTCGGCTACTCGTCGTCTTCTTCGTCGTCGTCGAGCCGGGCCAGCCAGGTCGCGAGCCGTTCCACCGGGACCTCGAAGTCCGGGTTCAGGTCCACGAACGTGCGCAGCTGCTCGGCGAGCCACTCGAAGGTGATCTCCTCCTCGCCGCGCCGCTTCTCCAGCTCCTCGATGCCGCGGTCGGTGAAGTACAAGGGGGTGCTCCGGGTCGGGTTGAGGGGGTGTACGGGTGCGTACGGGTGGGTGCGTACGGGCCCAGGATAGAGCGGCCCGGGCCCTCTTTTGGCGCGTACTACGTGCCGCGTAGTACGCATCGCGTAGCATGAGGCGCATGGGAACGAAGCACGCCCGCGCCGCGGGAGACGGGGAAGGCCCCATGCGCGCCAACGACGCCCAGATGCTGGTGCTCTGCACCCTGGCCAACGGACCCCTGCACGGCTACGCCATCAACGCGGCCATCGAGAAGCTGTCGGGCGAACGCCTCGGCCCCGGCAGCCTCTACGGAGCCCTGTCGCGGCTGGAGGCCAAGGAGCTGATCGAGTCCCTGGCCGGGAAGGGCCGTCAGCGGCCGGTGCGGCTCACGGCCAAGGGGCGCGAGGTGCTGGAGCGGGAGGTGCGGTCCATGGCCGAGGTCACTGAGCGGATGTTCGAGGCCGCCGTGCCCGACCGGATCGGCTATCCGGACCGGCTGGCCGGGACCGGCCACGCCCGCTCGTACAAGCAGGTCATGCTCGACGCGCTGGACGCCCGCCCCGGCCACACCGCGCTCGACCTGGGCTGCGGCCCCGGCACCGATCTGGCCGCCCTCGCCGGGGCGGTCACCCCGTCCGGGACGGTGATCGGCCTCGACGCCGACCCCGAGATGGCGGCCCGGGCCCGCGAGCGTACGGCGGACCTCCCCGCGGTGGACGTACGGCTCGGCGACGCCCATGCCCTCCCCCTCGCGGACGCGAGCGTCGACCGCGCCCGCACCGACCGCACCCTCCAGCACGTCACGGACCCCGCCCAGGTCCTCGCCGAGGCGCGGCGCGTGCTGCGGCCGGGCGGGCGGCTGGTCATGGGCGAGCCCGACTGGGACTCGCTGGCCATCGACCACCCCGACCCCGGGATCTCCCGCGCGTACACCCGCCACATCACCGACCGGATCGTCCGCAACGCCGTCATCGGCCGCCAACTGCCCCGGCTCGCGACGGCAGCCGGCTTCGCGGTGCCGTCGGTCGTCCCGGTCACCTCCGTCTTCCGGGACGTCCAGTCGGCCGACCGGATCCTCGGCTTCCAGCGGAACGCGGAGCGTGCGGCGGCGGCCGGGTACCTCAGCGAGGAGACGGCCCGGCGGTTTCTCGACCACCTCGCCGCGGGGCCGTTCTTCGCGGCGGTGACGCTCTATGTGGTGGTGGCGGAGGTGGGGGAGGCGGCTTCGGCCCGGCTCCCCTCGTAGTCCGCGCCCTGGACGCGGTCCGCCGTGCTTCAGACATCCGGAAGAAGATCCAGAAGATCCAGTCGGCTCAGGAAGCGCCCAGGCCAGGAGTACAGCGCGCCACCGAAGGAGAGATTGCGCGTGTAGACGCCCTCCAACAGGATCGCCAGCCCGATATCCAGCCCGTCGACGCCGCCTTCCCCGGCCCCCGAGATGGCGCGCGGATGCCGCCAGGCCGAGCGCGACATCGTGATGACGGCCCCCTCACGCCGCAGCTCGTGCCGGAGCTTGCCGCCGAGCACCCGGTAGCGGTACGAGCGCTCGGCGACCCCGATCCGCAGCGCCCGCCCGCGCGCCGTCACCGCCAGGTGGCGGCGGTTCAGCTTGCCCGTCCACCCGTCGGCGGTCAGCGTCATCCTGGCCAGGCGCGGCCGGTCGCGGAACTCGATGCCGGCGAAGGACACGGGGGGTATCCCGTGTCCCGACACCCAGGCGGCGACGGTGTCCCGGGCGAGGTCCTCCTCCGCCGGGCACGCCAGCTCGACCGGCCCGAAACCGGGCACGGTCCCGGCCCAGGTGTGAGTGGCCCTCTTCCTGAGACGGCCCCGGGCGGAGCCCCTGTGGGTGAGTTCGAACTGGACCGCGTGCTGGCCGGTGTTCATGTGACGCCCCCCTGTACGGCTGCGATGGTGAGGCTACCGCCGTGTCCCCAGCGGCAGGGCGGACGCGGCTCAGCTTGTCGCCGGGGATGGCGGTGAGCAGCGGGACGAGACGGCGTCCGATGTGAGCTGCGCCACTCTCGCGGCCCGGGAAACAGGGTGGTCGGTGGCGGCGTCTCAGATCTCAACAGACTGTGCTCGACAGACCGGCCGATGCGACAGGAGAAGGCCCACCCATGGCAACCACCACCCCCGACCCGCGACCGGACACCACACAAGACCGCATCACCGCGACGGTGGCCTCCCTCCAGGCCGACCTGGCTCGCTCCGAATCCAAAGCGAGCCTGTTACTGGCCCTGGCAGGGGCCGCACTTGTGGCGCTGGGCTCGATGGCGTCGGACCTCCACCCGACCGCTGCGACCGCCGTGGCCGCCGCCCTCGGCGCCGCCGCACTGCTGGCCGCGACCGTGATCCTGCTGCTCGCGGTGCGCCCGAACCTCGACGGCGACGGCTGGACGAGCTGGGTCCGGCTGAGCAACGACCGTCTGCGCGAGCGCCTGGCATTCGGCTACCAGGTGGATCACCTACGGTTCATGGCCGAGCTCGCCACGCGGAAGTTCCGCCTCATCCGGGTCGCGGTTGACTGCATGCTCGCCGGGCTTGGCCTGCTGACGCTCGCGGCCGTCCTCGTCGCGATGACCTGAGCCCCCGAAGAACGGCACCGCGGCCCTTCAGCGAAGGGTGATGACATTGCCGGTGACGAGTGCCGCATCGTCGGAGGTGAGGAACGCGATGGTCTTCGCGACGTCAGCCGGATCGGCAACATGGAAGTGCGTGGCGCTTGATGCGACGAACTGTCGCACCTCGTCCGTGACCCATCCAGTGTCCGTCACGGGCGGGTGCACGACGTTGGCGGTGATGCCGAGCGGGGCCAGTTCCACGGCTGCGGACAAGGTGTAGTCGGTCTGGGCCGCCTTCGCGGCCCCGTAGGACACCTCTCCCGGAAAGCCGAGGTCGCCACCCGAGGTCAGACCAACAATCCGCCCCCAGTTGGCGCCACGTGCCCGATGACGACGGGCCAGCTCGCCGATCAGCAGTGCCGGCGCCATCGCATCCACCGAGAACTGCCGTGACCAGGTCTGCGCGGTGACCGGACGCAGCGGTCGGCCGAATTGGTCAGCCGGATCCGGGGTGAAGGTGTCCTGGATCCACCCTGACGCGTTGTTGATCAGGATGTCGACCGGCCCCAAGCGGTCCTCGGCGACGTCGAAGAGTGTCTCAGGGGTGCCAGGGTCGCTGAGATCCGCTTCGAATGCCTCAGCTCGTCCTCCCGCTCGGCGGATTTCTTCCACCACCTCCGCACCGTCGACGGATCGGTCGCTGTGGTAGCGATCCACCACGTTCGTCGGATCGGAGTCGCGTAGCCGCAGGTAGGTGCAGAGCACCGCAACGCCGCGGGCAGCGAGCGCCCTTGCCGTCGCAGCCCCGATGCCCTGATTCGCGCCCGTCACGATCGCGACATGGCTGGTCTTCAGTGTTTCCGGCATGGCGTCACTCCTGGCAATTATCTCAGTCAGGGCCTGAGGTGTTCGAGGGTGAACTCCGGCAGGGCGTACGGACCGGCCTGGGGTTCGGCGGGGTCGGCCGGGCGGTCGGACCCGGGGATGTCCCCGGCGTGGAGTTCCGCGTCATCGACGGGGGCGTAGTCCAGCACCGCCGGGTCGGGGAGCTCCCAGAAGCGGCGGGTGTTGGCGGAGACGGCGTACACCGTGGCGAAACGAGTGGACGCCGGGGCGGTCAGCGCGGCTCGGATGAAGCCGATGGCATCGCGCGGGCTCAGCCAGGTCGCCAGATGGCGGGGCTCGGTGGGCGCATCCTCGAAACTGCCGATGCGCAGGCACACCACGGACAGCCCGAACTTGTCGGCGTACAGCTGCCCCAGAGCCTCGACGGCCACTTTGCTCACCCCGTACAGGCCGTCGGGGCGTACCGGCTCCTGCGGCCCGGTGCGATGCCCGGCCGGGTAGAAGCCCGTCGCGCGGTTGCTGCTCGCCAGTACCACCCGCTCGATCCCCGTGCGCCGCGCCGCTTCCAGGACGTGGTGTGTGCCGAGCACATTGGCTTCGAGCAGAGCCGGAAGAGGCGCCTCGTCCGGCACACCGCCGAGATGAAGCACACGGTCGGCCCCCGCGAGCGCCGCCTCCACGGCGGCCGCGTCCCGCAGATCGACGGTACGCACCTCCTCATTCCCGGCCTCCGGCCGGAGCGCCACCCGGTCCAGCAGAATCAGCCGCTCCGCCTCGCCCCGCAGCGCCTCCCGCACCACGGACCCGATGTTTCCCGCCGCGCCCGTGACCGCCACCGTCCCCAGACCCACTACGCCCCCTTCTGGGCGGCGGCGCGGCGCTGCCGCTTGCCCAGGGGCGCCTGGGAGAGGTCCTCGGCGCTGGACCTGAGGTTCTTGTAGCCGTAGCCGCGCTGGGTCAGCCATGCCTCCGCCGCGCCCTCGGCGCGCTCGGTCGCGGTCAGGATGTCCTCCTCGGCCTCTCCCGAGTCCAGGAAACGGAAGGTGAAGGCGGCCCGAGCGGCGATGTCGTAGCTGAGGTACCCCTCCGGGGTGAACGCCGCGCGTAGCACGTCGTGCTCAGCGGCGCGGGCCAGGAGTTCGGACCGCTGCTCGGTGCTCAACCCGTCGAAGACGCCGCGGACGGTGATACGGAAGGTGCGAGTGGCCATCCCGCGAGCCTATGCAGCGAGACCGGTGTGGCTCCACCGTGTTTTCCACCTCGGCCTGGCAGCGGAGGATGGGCCGATGACGATCGAGATTGCGGACATGGCGGCGCGGCTGGCGGAGGTGCCGGGCGTGGTCGGGGTGATGCTCGGAGGGAGCCGGGCGCGGGGTGAGCACGCGCCGGACTCGGACTGGGACCTGGGCGTGTACTACCGGGGCGCGCTCGATGTGGAGGGGCTGCGGGGGTTGGCGGTTGAGGTGGTCGGTGGGCCGGTGGAGGTCGCGGGGCCAGGCGGGTGGGGGCCGTGGGTGAACGGCGGGGCGTGGCTGGATGTGGACGGCCGGGCCGTGGACTGGATCCTGCGGGATGTGGATCGGGTGCGGGCGGTGTGGGAGGACTGCCGCGCCGGGCGGTACGAGGTGGGGACGCAGGTCGGGCATCCGCTGGGTTTCTGGTCGCCTTGTTACGTGGGTGAGGTGGCTATGGGGCGGGTGCTGGCCGATCCGGGCGGGGAACTGGGCGAGTTGCGGGGCGAGGCGGGGCACTATCCGGAGCCGTTGCGGGAGGCTCTGACGGGGGTGGTGTGGGAGGCCGGGTTCCTGGTGTCCAACGCCGCCAAGTCGGCCCCGCGCGGCGATGTCCTGCATGTCTCGCTGTGTCTGTCCCGGGCCGTCGGGCTGCTCGTCCAGGCGCTGTTCGCCCATCACCGCCGCTGGTGCCTCAACGAGAAGGGGGCGATGGCGGCGGTGGCGGGGATGCCGGACACGCCTGCCGGGTTCGCCGGGCGGGCGGAGTCGCTGCTGGGGGAGTTGGGCGGTGGCTCGGGGGAGTTGGCGGCGCGGGTGGCCCGGGCGGGTGCGCTGGTGGATGAGGTGCGGGCGGTGGTGGGCGGGTAGCGGACGTTGCCCCCGGGGCAGGCCGCATGCCTGCCGGCAATGACCTCGACAGCTAGTCAAGTTTGACTAGTTGGAGTCCGCGGCCTACCGTCTGGCGCATGGTCGAGAAGATGATCCCCATCCTCCCCTGCCCGTCGATCCCCGAACTGGTGGAGTTCTACGAGCGCCTCGGCTTCGCTGTAGACCACCTGCAGACCCGCCCCAACCCGTACGCGGCGCTCAGCTACGGCGACGACATCGAGGTGCAGTTCTTCGGCCACAAGTCGGTTGTCCCGGCCGAGTCCTGGTCCACCTGCTACATCGCCACCGATCGGGTCGATGAGCTGTACGAGACCTTCCGGGCCCGGCTCAAGGCCTCCTTCGGCCGCATCCCGACCCGTGGCATCCCGCGCATCGGGCAGCTGAAAGACACCTCGTACGGCATGAGGCAGTTCCTGATGACCGACCCCGGCGGCAACTGCCTCCGCATCGGCCAGCCCACCGGCGCCTCCCTCGAGCACGCACCCGCGCCGAAGGAGCCCCTCGCCCGCGCGGTGCACAACGCCTGGCTGCTCGGCATCTCCAAAGGGGACCCCGCCCAAGCCGCCCGCATCCTCGATCACGCCCTCGCGAAAGAGGCCCCGTCCGGCCCCGCCGAGCACTACCGCGCCCTGATCCTGCGCGCCGACCTCGCATCCCAACTCGACGATCCCGCCACGGCCCACGCCCATCGCGCCGAGGCCGCCGCCCTCACGCTCACCGAAGCGCAGCGGACGGAACTGGCGGACGAGCTCTCTCGCGCGGCGGACCTCGCGGCCGACTTGGGGAAGGGCTAGCGCCGAGGCGCCAGGGGCGACGGAAAAGGGGAGGCTGGTTCCAACGGGCCGCTGGCAGGATGTCCGCGTTCAACACTCGATAGGGAAGGACCCGACGACGTGGCTCGTGCCATCACGCTGATCCGCTCCGCCTCCTTGTCCGATGTCGCCGAGTACGCCTATGCGGCCACGGCGCCCGCCGAGTCCCGCCTGATCTTCCTTGCCGGGGCGTGTCCACTGAACGACGACGGCTCGACGGCAGCGATCGGGGACTATGCGGGTCAGGCGTTGAAGGCCGTCGAGAACATGCAGGCCGCTCTCGCGGCCTCCGGCGCGTCACTCCAGGACGTCATCAGCACAAGGGTCCTCGTCGCATCGGCCCGGCAGGAGGATCTGGTAGCTGCCTGGGAGGTGGTCCGGGACTCGTTCGCCGACCATGACGTCCCCAGCACTTTGATGGGTGTCACTGTGCTCGGCTATAAGGACCAGCTCGTCGAGATCGAGGCCGTCGCCGCGGTGCTCGATTCTTGAGGGGCCCAGTGACACCAGCGGCCGACTGTGACCTGGTCGCAGCCGCCTGGCGGAGTCTGACCGCCTGGCCTGCCGAGCACGCTCCCACCTCCTATGCCTCTCTCCTGCCGCCAGGACGGAAGAGGAGATCGCCACGGCCGATTCCCAGCTGAGGCAGTACCTGGGGTACGGGCTGCCCACGGAGCTGTGGGCGCTGTGGCGGCTGTGCGGTGGCGTGGAGCACCAGTACATCGAGGCCGACGAGGAGGCGGGCGAGGTCGGCTCCGGCCGCCCGGCGGCGTCGCCATCGAACCGGCCGACCACGGACTCGGCCGCTCATGCGGCGGCTCCACCGCCAAGCTGCACCTGGCGGTGGAGCAGAGGCATATGCGCCCTAGTCCTCGCCAGAGAAACGCCCCCACGCGGACTGGCGGGTCATCCCCAGCGTCTCCCCGATGCGTGCCCAGGTCACTCCCAGCGCACGCGCCTTGAGCACCCATTGAGCCAGGTTTCGCTCGACCTGCGCCCCCGCAGCCGCGATCAGCGGCAGACTCGCCAGCACCACCTCGGGGCTCGTCACCTGGTCCCACGGGGCAAGTTGCGGTCCGCCCTCCGCGGGCTTCCCCTCGATCACCGTCGAGCAGAGAGCCACGCACTCGTCACAGATAAACACGCCCGGTCCGGCCACGAGCGTGCCGACCTCGGTGTTCCGCTTCTGACAGAACGAGCACGCCGCGATCACGGACTCATTTGCCGCGGGCGACATCCGATCACCTTCCCCTCCGTGTCAGGTACTTCCTGACGGCGTCAGGTGTGACCTTACAGTGTCAGGAGGTGCCTGACAGCGGGGGTCGTGCAATCCCACGTGGGCTCGTCAGAACCGGCCTTTGGGCATACGCCCCAGTGCGCCACCGCCTCCGGCCAATCCCGGGTCTACCAGGCCGGCCGCGACCAGAACCTGCGCGGCGAGCAGGTCGCTGCGCGTCGCGTCGAACTCTCGCGCGCTGCCGGATCGGGTCCCCGCGTGACCGCCTTTGACCTCCGGAACTGGGCCTACTGCCTCTGTCGTTGGTGAGTTCAGGCGGGGCAGGCCGTCTGTACTCCGGCGCCGCCACGGCTCGCTGCCCAGCAGCGGTACGCATGAGTTTGCGGTGGATATGGGACGGGAGATGGGTTTTCGACCAGGAGAACCGTCTCCACCAGCGGCTTCGCATGCTTGTCCACCCGTCGGGCGTCGACGTGTCCCCTTCTGCCCTGCGCTTCCTGTCCACCCGCCTGCGGCGGCACCGTCGCGCGATCGGCTCCCGCCGGCGGCGCCTGAGCGCCGGCCGCCAGGCCCTGCTCACACTCGCCCACCTGCGGGTGGGACACACGTATGCCCAGCTCGCAGCCGGATTCGGCATCGGAACCACGACCGCCTACCGGTATGTCACCGAGGCTGTCGAACTCCTGGCCGACCTCGCGCCCACCCTGGCCGACGTGATACAGGCCGCGTCGACGAAGGCGTTCGTGATCCTCGACGGCACCCTCCTGCCGATCGACCGCATCGCCGCGGACCGGCCCTTCTGCTCCGGGAAACGCAAGAGGCACGGGATGAACGTGCAGGCCCTCACGGATCCCCTCGGCCGGCTGCTGTGGGCGTGGGCGGAACGGTCCGCACCCCCTGCTGGGGCCGCTGGGAAACCCTCTGAAAGGTGAGGCTGCGGGCGGTCAGATCTGGTTGAGGCCGCCGTCGACGAAGAGCTCGGTACCGGTGACGAAACTGCTTTGGTCGCTGGCGAGGAAGAGCGCCGCGGCGGCTGCCTCATCTGGGCGGCCCATGCGGCCCAGGGGAATCTGGCTCGCGAAGAAGCCCCATAGCTTGGCTGCCTCATCCGGATTGGGGGCGAGGCCGGCGTTGCCGGGTGTTTCGATGGGCCCGGGGACGAGGGTGTTGACACGGATCTTGCGATGCCTGAGCTCATTGGCCCAGGTTCGGGAAAAAGAACGGATGGCTGCCTTGGACGCGGCATAGACGCCGAACGCTTCGCCACCGGAACCCGCCGCGGTGGAGCCGGTGAGGATCACTGAGGCTCCGTCATTCAGTAGGGGAAGCGCCTTTTGGACGGTGAAGAGCATGCCCCTCACGTTGGTGCCGAAGATAGTGTCGAAGTGCTCTTCGGTGACATGCTCCAGGGTGGAGAATTCGCCACCGCCGGCGTTGGCGAAGAGCACATCCACGCGCCGTCCCTGGTCGGCGACGGCAGCGTAAAGCCGGTCGATATCGGTGAGATCGGACACGTCGCCCCGGACGCCGGTGGCGTTCGAACCGATCTCGGAAAGTGCAGTATCAAGTGCCTCCTGTCGTCGCCCAGAAATGAACACATGCGCACCCTCGGCGGCGAATCGCTTGGCGCTGGCCAATCCGATTCCACTGTTACCACCGGTTACGATGGCGGTCTTTCCATCAAGTTGCCCCATGACAGATCAATGCTCCAGTTCTGTGGGATCAGAGCCGGCCAAGATATCCCTGAGCACATCGGCCAGCGTTATGCACTCCAACTCGGCGCGAACGGCTTCCTCGACCCGCGCGTACGCGAGACGCATCACGGGCCGGATACCGGAACCGATCGGACAGTCGAGATTGGGGTCAGAGCGGTGCACGGCGAACAGCGGCGCCGGCTCGATCGCCTCGTACACGTCCCGCAGGGTCATGTCTTCCAGCGGTCTGGCGAGTACCCATCCCGCCTCAGCGCCCCGTCGAGAGTGCACCAGCCCGGCATCACGCATCCGGCCAAGCAGTCGCCGGATCACGACGGGGTTGGTATTGACGCTACCCGCGATCCTCTCGGATGTCGCGATTCCACCCTCGCGTCGATGGTGCAGTTCGATCCACGTCAGAGCGTGTGCTGCCACGGTGAGCTGGCTGTTTCCCGCCACGAGGCCACCTCCTTCAAAGTAACCATAATGGTTACATCGGATGCCGTCAAAGGGTCGCCGACAGAAGACGCGAGCGGGGACTTCGAGGACCCGAGCAGCAAGGGAAACCGCCGTAAGGGCGCGTCGCCCGGCCGATGGGCGGTCAGGAGCGGGCCGCGGAAGAGAGACGAACGAGAGTCGAGTAGGGCCCGGGCGCCGTCAGCTCGGCGGGGCCGGGCGCTCGACTACGAGGACGCCGCGCGGCTTCACCACGTTGTCAGCCCAACCGCCAAGCTCCTGCAGCAGGTTGGAAAGAGCTCCGTGGCTGATATTCGCCACAAAGCTACTTACGGTTCGCGTGACTCGGGCGCAGATAAATGGGGGGGTGCTGCCCTCAGGCGTTTCTTTGGGAGCGTCGATATTGTTCCAAGAGGTCCTTGGCGAAAAGTGTCCAGGGATGAGTCGGGCCGAGTGCTCTGGTCCGGCCTTCTACAAGTTTTTCCCCGTGCTCGATCGCCTCTGTGTATTGGCCGAGTGCGCCCAGAATCATGCTTAGCGTTGATCTGGCGTTCAATGCGATTGGGTAATCAGAGCCAAAGCGTTGTACGTACTTCGCAAAGGCCGAGCGGACGTATGGTAGCGCCTCAGTGTTTCGCTCGCCGTGATGGAGCGCGCACGCATAGTCGAGCTCCGCGCCCAGCGTGATGGTGTGGTCTTCTCCTAGCTCGCGACGGCAATCCGTGACCACGGTCGAACCTGCGGTGGCCTCGGTCGGCTGTGTGGTTTGATCCAGCAGGGATGACCGCGCAAGAAGTGTCAAGGGATGTGCAGGCCCGTATAGTTGGGCGTATCCCTCTGCTGCGCGTCGAATCAGCGCGATGCCATCCGCTTCACGGTCAAGGTTGATCACTGGACTGGCTAGCTTCAAGCAAGTTCCAAGAGTTTCTGATGCCTCTGGACCCAGCGCCCGTTCGCAGTCTTCCAGTAGGTTGAGGTACAGGGCCTCGGACTCCTCGAATCGACCAAGTCGAAAAAGAGCCCGCGCCACGCGCTGACGCAACCTGATAACCAACACATGGTCTTCGCTCAGCCGTGGATTCACCAGTTCCACAGCCTCGCTGCCCAAGCTGAGAGCTGAGGCATAGTCGCCAGCCCTGTGGACAGCAGTGACGAGCCGAAGAGCACACTCTGCCGCCGCTTCCACCGTCGATTGACTGGGCGCCCAATTCGCTGTTCTCCGCAGTAGTGCGATCACATGCGGCGCGAGCAGGTTCACGCGGGGTTCCTGCGCCCCTCGGTCGGGCACCTCTGGCAAGGCAGAGAGAAGTAAGCGGGCGGCCGTAGCCGAGAGCTGCTCGCGCTGGTCAGTGGGCGTGGTTCGGGCCACGCTGTCGAGGAGTACGCCGTGGGTGCGTAGGCAGCGCATCTCCCCAGACACGAGCTCGGTCAGGGAGTGATCAAGAAGTCCGCGCAGGGCTGATTCAACGCGAAAAGCCGGGAGTGTCGGTTCGAGCTCGACTCCGGAGAGGACCGACAGCGGCAACGGATCACTGGACCAGTAAGCGAGGAGGCTCAGAAGGCGGCCCGCTTCGGGCAGGCCTTGGGTGGCGAGGGCATCGAGGGACAGCTGCCAGGTGTGGCTGAGCAGGTGACGCGAGTCACCGCCGATGGCTGCGGCGCCCTGGTCGATGAGCTCGATGGGATCGGTGGGGCTGAGACCGGAGCCGCCGCCGTCCAGTCGGCGACTGTAGTCCGCGAGGGTCCATGGGTCGATCACCTGGTGGGCAAGGAATCCGCCGGCCAGGGTGAGTGCCAAGGGCAGCCGTCCGAGGCGGTCGGCGACCTCCCCGGCGTCTTCGACCGATCCGGCATGTGGCGCAAGGTCGCGGAGAACGAGAGCGGCATCCTCGCGTGGAAGTACGCCGAATTGAAGGAGTTCGGCACCAGGCCACCAGTGAGCTGCTGCTTGCCGGGTTGTGACGACGACGGTGCCGACCGGGCTGGTGCGCAGCCAGCCACCATCGCGGAGGATGGCGGGGGTATCGGCATTGTCGAGGACCAGCAGCCAGGGCTCGTCGGAGTGGTCGAGATAGTGCCACACGAGGTCGGCGGCGGGGCGCAGTCCGCTGCGTGCTCCCACCAGTTCACCGTCGGTGGCTCCGCGGTCGGCTGCGACGGCGAGCATCCCGGCCCGCAGAGAGGCGGGGTCGGAAGCATTGACCCACAGCCCGAGTCGACCCGCCTCGCCAGTGGCGTGGTGGAAGAGCGCGTAGGCAACAGCGGTCTTGCCGCATCCGCCCAGGCCGTGGAGGACGTAGACGCGGTTGCCGACGCCAGGTTCAACGGCGGCGCGCAGTCGGTCCATCTCCCCGACTCGGTCGCGAAGCACTGCGGGAGCACGGCCGACCGCCGGGCGGCGTACGGAGTCGGGCCCCGACCACTCGGGGGCGTGATGGTGGTGCTCGGTGATGTGCTGGTCACCGGAGGCTTGATAGACGCGGCCTTGGCCATCGGCCCAGGCGTCATTGCGGCCGGTCATCGTGGGCCGAAGTTCTGGTCGCGGCCGGCCTGGTAGACCCGGGCTTGACCTGAGGCGGTGGCGTGCTGAGTCACCGATGGAACTTCGGGCGTGTGCGGGGCCAGTTCGTTCAACAGCGTCCGCAACGCCTCCATCTCCTCGGGGTGTGCCACGAGCAGCCGCCGGACGCGTCCCTGCCACTCGGCGCCCAACTCCTCGCGAGAGTCGAGGTCACCATTGGCCTGTGCAGTGAGCAGGTCGCTGCGCGTCGCATCGAGCTCGGCGGAAATTGCGTCAGCCCGGTCCGGCTGAGCACGGCGCCACAACGAGGCGAAGCCTTCTCTGACGCTTTGCCACGCCTCGGTTGTCAACATGGTGATCAGGGTCGTTCCCGCCGTACCCGCCAGCGCGACCATCTCCGGATCCACGAACTCGCCCCTCCAACCAGCCGCTGTTCCGTCGCCCCAGCCTAGCCAGCGAGCCGGGCAAACGCACTGGATCTGGGGCCGCCCAGGGGATCAGTAGCCGCGCAAGGCATCGACCAGGGTGCGCGCTTGAGGTGCGCCGCGCCGCAGGAGCAGCGCTGCGGTGGTGTGCAGTTCGTCCCAGGCGTGGGGGCGTCCGACATCGGCCGCGTCAGCGGCACAGTCGACTGCGGTCTGTACCGCGAAGTCGACGTGACCGGCTGCGGCGAGCGCATGGGCCAAGCAAGCGCCGTACCAGGCGCGGTCGCGGCGGTACTGAACGGGCAGGACGCTGATTCCCGTACGCAGTAAGTCGACAGCGCCGTCCCAGTGGCGCAGATGCATCTCGGCCATGCCTCGTTGCAGCGTGAACCAGTTCTCGCCGTAGAAATACATCCACGGTGGCTCGTCTTCGGGCCTTTCTGCCGCGCGGTAGATGAGTCGCTCTGCCTCGTCGAGGAGTCGATGGGCCGCGTCGGCCTGGCCCGCCAACGCGTGGCCACGGGCCTGCATTTGCGCCGCCATGCCTTGGACACCCAGAGAGACCTCCGGGGAAGCCCTGCGCGCGGCCTGGCCGAGGCGGACGCACCGTTGGCCGTTCCCTGCTGACCAGGCTAGATGCGCCTTCATGCTGAGAGTCGTCGCCGCCATATCGGACTCGTCGGCTTCCAGAGCCCACTCGTGGGAGCGGTCGTACCAGGCGAGGGCGGCGGCTGAGTCGCCCTGGTCCTGCGCCATCCAGGCGAGGAACTGCGCGTGTTCGGACGCGAGCCGTACAACCCGGGTCGTCAACACGCCAGATGTGCCTGCGTACAGATCGGCGACGATGCTCAACTGCCGTCGCATGATGCCGACGATTGGCCTCGAACCGAGGTCGTCCTCTGCCCGGCGATGCTCGGCGAGTAGCCGGTCGAGCCAGTCCAAGGTCGCGTGGTCGACCCTCGCGGGGGACGCCACGACTTTCGTCAGCCGGTCGAGCAGATCGGGGTCGGGAGCGAGGGAAGTTAGTCCGAGCGAGGGGACGGGCGTCGGAATCGGTCGCGGAGCGCCGGTAAGAAGCTCGGCTGGAACGCCCAACCCGTCGATGATGCGTTGCCGCACCTCCGAAGAGGTCACTCGCCGCCGCCCGCGTTCGATCTCGGAGACGTCGGATTGTGCCAGTCCTACGAGCGCGCCGAGTCGGGTCTGGCTGGTGCCGGTCAGCTGACGCCACACGCGGAAGAGCTGCTGCCAGTTCTCGTCGGCGGCTGCGGCGGCCAGCCGGGGGTGCGTCCATAGGTTCGGTGCCGGTTCTGGTGCCGACTGGTTCACCATGGCTTCGACTATAGGGCGGTCCTATAGGGAGCTGGGCTGGTCGGCGATGGCTACCCCTCGAAAAGGTGGATCGGACGCAAGACAGCCGAACCAGTCCGGAGCCGCCATCTCATGTCCGCGATGACGATCAAGGTGTACAAGGTCAATCCCGAGACGGGGAAGCGGACGAGTGTCTGCTCATTATCGTGCCCGCCCATGGCCTATGGCGATCCATTCAGCCTGTCGTCTGTCTGGCCGCCGTGCGAGTGCCCGCGCTGCCGTCAGCGGGCAGGTGACCCTGCCTTGAGTCGTGCGCTGGAACCAACGAAAGGAAGGAAAGCCGATGGGTAGCCATGGAAAGCCACCAGCCCCGAACCCCCAGCCGAAGGAGCCGTCGCCGAGTGACAGCGACAGTCAGCACCCGGATGTGTCGAAGCCGGGTGGCGGGACGCACCGCAAATGACCCTCGATGAACTGCGCGTCCAGGCCGCCGAGATCATCGGCGGCCTGGACGGGTTTCCTGAGCCCTGGATGCGTGACACCTTCCTCAAGGTGCCGCGCCACGCGTTCGTGCCCGACACCGTATGGGTCTGGCGGGAGGACGCTTACCGACCGCTTCACGCCGCCGACGAGCCGGACACGTGGGCCACGTTGGTGTACGACCCGCTGCACTCCCTCATCACGCAAGTGGATGACGGGCGCGTCGGCGGAATGGGCGCGGACGCGCGAGGAGTCCTGCCCACCAGCTCGATCAGCGCCCCGAACGCGGTGTTCACCATGCTTGCCGCCGCCGATGTGCGTTCCGGCATGAAGGTGCTCGAAATCGGCACCGGCACCGGCTACAACGCCGCGCTGCTCTGCGAGCGGGCCGGGGAGGCGAACGTCGTATCGGTGGAAGTGGATGCGGGGCTGGCAGAGGGAGCCGTTCGGCGGCTGGGCGAGGCCGGATACCTGCCGTGGGTGGTGGCGGGCGACGGGGAGTGTGGCTGGGCGGATGGGGCACCGTACGACCGTGTGTTGTGCACGGCGTCACTGCACCGCGTTCCGTTCGCGTGGGTGGAACAGACCCGGCCTGGTGGTCTGATCGTCACCCCGTGGAAGACGACGCTGCAGCCTCACGGGATGGCCTGCCTGCGGGTGTCGGAGGACGGCGGCTCCGCGAGCGGACACTTCGGGTGCCCGATGTCCTTCATGGATCTACGGGGTCAGCGGCGGCCGGAGTTCCCGCTCAAGGACGTGTACACCGCCGAATCCTGGGACGAGAGCCGCGATAGCCGTACCGACCTCGACCTGTCGTTCCTGGACGACAACTTTCACGCACGGTTCGCGTTGGGCCTCCGGCTTCCCGGTGTGCATGCCGACTGGGAGGGCGACGCGTGGTGGTTCGCCACGGCCGACTCGTGGGCGTACGTACGCGACGGAGGCGTCCAGCAATGGGGCCCGCGAGACCTCTTCGTCGAGGTGGAGGGCGCGTACCAGTGGTGGCGGGCGGCCGGGCAGCCGGAGCTGTACGAGTTCGGGCTCACGGTGACCGCTGACCAGCAGGTGGCATGGCACGCGGACCTGGATCGTGGCCATCAGTGGGAGCTGCCCGGCTGAAGTGGCGGTGGCCCGACCAGGACACGCACGCCGACGCCACGGCGGGTCCGTGTCTCGTATCCACTGCAAAGTCGCCCGCGGTTCAGGGGTCAGGCGGCGTGGAACTCCCCGCGCTTGACGGCCTGCACGAACGAGGTCCAGGTTGCAGACTCGAAGACCAGGGCCGGGCCCTCGGGGTTCTTGCTGTCGCGGAGCGGGACTATGCCCGGTATGCCGTCGACGACCTCAACGCATGACCCTGTCTGGGTGCTGCTGTAGCTGGACTTGCGCCACACAGCCGTGCTCAGGTCCGGGGTGGTTGGCATGAGTCGCAGACCTCCAGGACAGCTCGGATCAGCCTCGCAGATTTGGGTGACTGTCGCACTCCTGTTCTCATCGTGAAGGTGGCTGGTGTCGATGCCCTCTTCGGGCGCCGGGCGCCGGGCGCCGGGCGCCCGGCGTCGGCCGACGGTGGGAGCTGCCACCGCCCGCCAAATTGACCCATGGAATCGACGCCTGAATGAACCATCCAATGGGTCTTTCGGCGACCTAGCTTTGTTGGTGTCAAGGGGACAACCGCCACAAGCAGCACCCAGGAGCCACCATGAGCAGCAGCAACGCCCCCACCACCGCCACCGAGCCCACCGCCCCCGTCCTCGTCCGCGCCAAGCAGGCCGAGACGCTTCAGGATGGTGCCACCAGCCTGATCACGCTGCTCGCCGACGCGGGCGTGACCGGTGGGGCGCTCACCGCGAACAAGGCGACCTTTGAGAAGGGGTCGCCCGGGGCTCCGGCGCACTTTCACACCAGGGCCACCGAGATGTTCTTCGTGCTCGACGGGACGATGCGCATCCTGGTGGGCGACGAGGTGCACATCCTCGGCAAGGGCGACTTCCTGACCGTGCCGCCGACCGTCCCGCACGCGTTCGCGCCGGCGGCGGACAGCACCGCGGAGCTGCTGGTGGTGTTCACGCCGGGGCTGCACCGCTTCGACTACTACCGGCTGTTGGAGCGCGTGTACCGCGGCGAGGCGAGTGTGCGGGAGATTCGCGAGAGCTCCGAGACGTACGACAACCACTACTTCGAGAGCCCCGTGTGGCAGAACGAGCTCGCCGGGCGCCGTACGGCGAACTGAGCCGGCCGGGAGCCACGGCTCCACCACCTACCGCCGCCACTCCACCCCTCCCCTCGCGCCGAAAGCAGGCTTTGCCATGCCCTCGACCAGTACCCCCATGCCCCCGCCACCCCGGCGGCTCGGCCTCACCCTCGCCCTTCTGGCCTTCGCCCAGCTGATCATCTCGATCGACTACAACATCGTGTACGTCGCCCTCCCCGAGATCGGGTCCGGTCTCGGCTTCTCGGCGGCCGAGCTCCAGTGGGTCATCAGCGGGTACGCCGTCGCCTTCGGTGGCTTCCTGCTGCTGGGCGGCCGGGCGAGCGATCTGTTCGGGCCGCGCCGGATGTTCGCGCTGGGGCTCGGCCTCTACGCGGTCGCGTCGCTGCTCGGCGGGCTGGCCGGGACGCCGGGGCTGCTGGTCGCGGCCCGCGCCGTACAAGGGGTTGGCGGGGCGTTTCTCTTCCCCGCGACGCTGACGCTCGTCTCGACGAGTTTCCCTGAAGGGCGGGAGCGCAACCGGGCGTTCGCGGTGTGGGGGACGGCGGGTGGCAGCGGTCTGATTCTCGGTTCGCTGCTGGGCGGTGTGCTCACCGACGCGTTCGGCTGGGCCTCGGTGTTCTTCGTGAACGTGCCGCTCGCGGGCCTGGCGGCCGGCCTCGCGTCCGTACTGATAGCCCCGGACGGCGCCCCGCGCGCCCGCGGCCGTTCCTTCGACCTCGCCGGGGCGCTGACCTCCACGGTCGCGGTCACCGCTGTCGTGTTCGCGTTGGTGCAGGGCCCCGAGTCGGGCTGGACCTCACCGGCCGTGCTGGGTTCGGCGGCCGCGGGCGCGGTGCTGCTGGCCGTGTTCGTCGCGGTCGAGCTGCGCAGTGCGGATCCGCTGCTGCCGCCGCGGCTGTTCGCCAACCGGAATCTGAGTGTCGGGACCGTGGTCACCTTCTTGTACATGGGTACGTTCGGCACGCTGATGTACTTCCTGACCGGCTACTTCCAGGGCGTACACGGCTACGACGCGCTGTCCGCCGGGCTGGCGTGCCTGGTCCCCATGGTCGCGATCGCGGTCGGATCGCAGACCGCCGGCCGCCTGGCGACGCGGTACGGCATCCGCGCGGTGCTGATCGCGGCGCTGGTGGTCGGCGCGGTGGGCACGGTGGTGGTCGGGGTCTCGATGTCCGTTGACGCCTCGTACCTCGCCCTCGTCCCCGGACTGGTGGTCATGGGGCTGGGCCAGGGCGCGGGCTACACCCTGATGTTCGGGGCCGCCGCCCTCGGGGTGGCGGCCGAGGAGCAGGGCATCGCGTCGGGCGTCGCGTCGACCAGCCAGCAGGTCGGCGGCGCGGTGGGGCTCGCGCTGCTGGTCGCGGTCGCCAACGCGGGCCTCGACGGGCAGCGGGGCGAGGCGCTGCGCGCGGCCACCACGGACGGGTTGCGTACGGCGGTCTTCGTAGCGGCGGCGGGGATCGCGGTCACTGCTCTGGTGGCGCTGGGGCTGCGTCGGCCCGTGTCCGAGCGGGTGTCCGAGCGGGTGGCCGAGCGCGCCACTGAGGTCGTCGACTCCCGGCCCGTCGCCGCCCGTGTCTGACGTGGTGGCGGTTGTAGATACGGCGCCTGCCACCCACACGGGGTGGCGGGCGCCGCCGTCGTCGCCTACAGGCGCGGTCGCGGATCTGAGACTGTCTCATTTCCGATGCCTACTTCTTGTATCACGTTGATCACTGTGCGCTAGTCTCTCCGGGGAGATCAAGGGGGGCCGATGCAGTTCGAGCAGCGTATGTTCGCTCGCCTGAAGTTCTTGGAGCTGATGGCTGAGTTATGTGAGACGGCGTTTGAGGACTTTTTCCACCGGTTGATGTGTGCGCGTTATTCGGACTTTCTCGACGTGCGCACCCACGGCAACCTCGGTGATCAAGGCGCCGATGGCCTATCGCTGTACGAGCGCAAGCTGTACGCCTGCTACGCGCCGCAGACGGTGGACGTCGCAGAGGTGAAGCGGAAACTGGCGTCGGACCTGGTCAAGGCGTTGAAGAACAGATCCGGACAGTTCGATACCTTTGTATTCGTCCACAATGACCGGCGTGGCATGCATCCCCAGATCGCGACGCTGCTGTCCGGCACTGACGCGGAGCATCCGGACGTAAAGTTCGAGCAGATGGGCACGCGTCGTCTGTGGTACGAGTTCATGCGCCTCGACCATGAAGTGGCCGAGGAGGTACTTCGTTGCCAGATCCCGATCCAGCCGGTCATTCACGGAGTGGGCATGGATGATCTGGCGCCCCTGCTGAAGCACCTGCGGGATCAGCGGGTCGCGGCGGACCCTTTGATGCCGTTGCCGGACGTGGAGCCGGGCAAGCTCGATTTCAACCGGTTACATGGCGATGCCCGGCAGGATCTGGTGCGAGGCATGCGCCACAGCCACCTCGTGGATGCCTTCTACGAAGGGGGTATCCGCGCAATGGAACACGACGAGGTGGCGCAGGGCTTCCGGCTGTACTACCAGCAGGTCCGGCAGGAGTGGACCGAGCCCGAAGATGTGCTGTGGCAGCTGGAGATGTACGTACTCGGCAACGGCAATCAGCAGCCGCGAGTGCAGCGGGCGGCCTGGGTGATATTGGCGCACTTCTTCGAGCGCTGCGACATCTTCGAGGCGCCTCCACCCGGATGGGCCGGCTCCGGCATCGGGGTGTCGGCGTGATCACGCCGACCAAAGGCATCGCACCCGACCGGTGCTTGCTGGCCGTGGGAGCTCAGGTGTTGCTTCAGCTGGACGAGCCGCGCTCGGTTAGCCAGGCATGGGCCCGGTTGAAGATGTGGCGGGCCGAGCATGGGCATTACGCACCGGTATCGTTCGCCTGGTTTGTACTGGCTCTTGATGTGCTGTACAGCATGGGCGCGGTGGAGTTGCGCCGGGATGTTCTCGTAGCGAGGAGTGCCGATGCTGCAGCGCTTGAACGCTGATCACCCCGGATTCAAGACCGCGACCTTCACCCCGGGAATGAACCTTGTCGTGGCGGACACCACGGCCGTGTCCTCGGATACCGACAGCCGCAACAGCGCCGGTAAATCCAGCCTCATCGAGCTGACCCATTTCCTGCTCGGATCGCGGGCCGACAAGCGGTCGCTGGTCACGAAGAAGGCTTTACGGAACATCACATTCAACCTGCGGATGACGTGGCCCGGCGTCGGCGATCTGCAAGTCTGGCGTAGCGGCGGTCGTCCCGGCATGGTCCGCATCACACCGGATATCACCGCCCATGACGAGAGCGGAATCTTCGAGCTCGATCTCGGCGCACCTGTTGAGCTGAGTACCGAGCGATGGACCCGGCTGATCGAGCGGGACCTGTTCAATCTGCGCGAGGAACATCCTGGAGTCAGCGGCCGGACGATGCTGTCGTTCCTGGCCCGTCGGGTGGCCGCACATGGTTTCAACGAAGCCACCCGCACCTTTTCCCGCCAGGCCGAGGCCGACGCCACCACCAACCTCGCGTACATGCTGGGGCTGGACTGGCAGCTGGCCGACGGCTACCGGCAGCTCGCCGCCCGCAAGGCCACGCGCACACAGTTGCGCAAGGCCATCAACGATCCGGTATGGGGACGCATCGTCGGTTCGCCTGCCGACTTGCGCGGGCAGATCACCCTGGCGCAGGCGCAGGTTGAGCGGCTTCAGGCCCAAATTGCGGACTTCCAGGTGGTGCCCGAATACGAACGGGTCAAGGAAGAGGCGGACGGCATCGCCCGTCGTATCAAGCAACTCACCCAGGATGATGTGATCGACCAGAGCAACCTGGAGGAACTGCGCCAGGCTGTCACCGAAGCCACCGACGTTGAGGTGCATTACCTGGAACCCGTCTACCAGGAACTCGGAGTCGTCCTCAGCGACCAGGTTCGCCGTCGATTCGAGGAGGTGCAAACCTTCCACCAGTCCGTGGTGCGTAACCGTCGGCGCTTTCTCGACGCGGAGATCACCGACCTCAGCGCGCGCCTGGAAGCGCGGCGCACCGAGCGGGCTCGACTCGGTGAGGAACAGTCCCGGTTGTTGCGCGTTCTCAATGACGGTGGTGCGCTGGAGGCGTTGACCGCGCTGCAACAGGCTCTGGCCCGTGAACAGGCCGCGCTGGAGGCTTTGCGGCACCGCTACGAAGCCGCACAGACGTTGGAAGCCAGTGCCCGGCAAATCACTGCCCAGCGCTTGCAGCTACAGCAGGCTGTCACCACCGACCTGGACGAGCGGGCTGAGCAGACCGCGGAGGCGACGCTGTTGTTCTCCCAATACGCGCAGCGTCTGTACGGCGAAGGACGCGAGGCCTATCTCGCGATTGAAGCCGGGCCCAGCAGCTTGCAGATCAGGCCCCATATCCACAGCGATGACAGCCGTGGCATCGGCAACATGGTCATCTTCTGCTTCGACCTCACCCTCGCCGTCCTCGCTCATCGTCACGGCCGTGGCCCTGATTTCCTCATCCACGACAGCCATCTCTTCGACGGAGTCGACGACCGGCAACTCACGGCCGCCCTCACCCTGGCCGCCGACATCACCCGTGACGAAGGCATGCAATACATCGCCACCATGAACAGCGATGACCTCGACAAAGCCGTCCGCCGCGACTTCGACCCCACGCCGTACCTGCGTGAACCACGCCTGAGTGACGATCTCGACAACGGTGGTCTGTTCGGCTTCCGCTTCTAGGACTGATACGGCTTCGAACGGCCCGGCCTGCACGAACGAGGTCCGCGCTGACATGCCCGTCCTGTGGATCGCCATGACCGCCGTGGCCCTCGTCCATGTGGCGGGACGGCGCACCCATGGCTGGCCTCAGTGGGTCGGCGCGGGGTTCGCCGCCGTGGGCGCGGGCTTGTACGGCTCACTGCCGATGTGACGGGGCGCCGCCCGCTGAGAGCGTGAGCCGAGCGATGCTCTCAGTCCACCGTGCGGTCCAGCAGCCAGCCCACCAGGGCGCGTACGGCCCCGGAGACCGCGGCGGCGGCGAGGGCGAGGAGCGGGCGGGGGGTGGGGTGGTTCGCGGGTGGCATGGGGAGGGTCCTTTCCGTGCGGCCGGTCGGTTCGCCGGGTACGTTCACCTTGCGTGGGGCGCCGGGTGTTGCGGCAGGTCTCACGCGTTGCCGGTCGCCGCAACAGGGGGAGGGTGTGCGTGGAGGACGACGAGGAGGTCCGTGGGGAGTTGGTGCCGTGGGCGGGCGACGGCGGGCGGGTCGGGGACCTCAAGCCGATACCCGGGCATGTGGAGCCGCCCTGCGCGGAGTTGGCGGCGGGGCTGCGGGGTCTGTTCGGGGCGGTCGGGGTGTCCCTGCGGGTGTTCGCGCTGCGGGTGCACTGCGACCCGGGCACCGTCTCGCGCTATCTGAACGGGACCGTGGTCGCCCCGGCCGAGTTCGTGGACACGCTGCTGACCCACGCCGCCAAGGCCACCGGGCGGCCGTCCTCGTCCGAGGTCATCGCCCATGTGCACGGTCTGCAACGGCGGGCGTTGCAGGCCACCAACAGGTCCCGTTGGGAGCTGCAGAACCTGCGTGACCAGCTCGCCGACGCCGACCGGCGGCGCCAGCACGCCGAGGTACGGGCGGAGGCGCTGACCGAGGCGTTGCAGGCGCGGAAACAGCGGATCGCGGAGATGGAGCTGGAGCAGCGGCAGCTCGCGGTGTCGATGTCGGTCGGGCGCGACGGTCGCGGCGCGGAGGTGGAGCTGCTGCGGGGTGAGCAGGAGCGGTTACGCGGTGAACGGGACCGGCTGAAGGAGGAGGTCGCCCGGCTGCAGGGCGAGCTGGAGCAGGCGCGGCGGCAGGCGCTGGAGGCCGAGCGGCGGTGCGAGGAGCTGGAGCACCAGCTGCAGACGGGGGAGGAGGCCGCGGCCGAGCAGGTCGAGGCCGAGGACCCTGTGGCGCACCGGCTGTGGCTGGCGGAGGAGCAGGCCATCGCCGCGGAGGAGCGGGCCCGGCGGCTGGAGTGGGAGCTCGACCGGATGCGGGGCGGAGCGGCCGGCGCGGCATCGGCCCAGGCCCAGGACCCGCATCCGTTCTCGGACACGCGTCAGTTCTCGGGCTCGGGCCCGGACTCGGGCCAGGTGGTGGTGGGAAACCACGGGGACGCTGTGTACGTGCACCAGTCGCCGCCTCCTGGCTCGCCCGGCGGCCTGCCCGGTCATCTGCCCGTCACTGTGACATACGCGGGGCCCAACCGCCCTTGGGCCGCCTGGGTCGCCCAGCGCCTGGAGGCGTCCGGCGTCGCCCGGGAAGAGGTCACCATCCGGCGCTGGGATCCCGCGGCCGAGCCGTCCCTGGATCTGGACCGCGCGGTGAGCGAACTGCTCACCGACGACGCCTTCCACCTGTTGTTGCTGAGCGAGCACTTCTTCGCCGTCGACTCGGCCCGTACCGGGGAGGAGTGGGAGGCGGCGCTGGGGAGCGCGGGCGTACGCCGACGCGCGGACCGGATCGCCGCGTTCGTCGTCAGTGGTCACCCGCTGCCGGTGGTTGTCGCCCGGCTGGGGGCCGTCGGGCTGCTGGGGGTCGACGAGGAGGAGTGCGAGTGGCGGCTGTTGCGCGCGCTCGGGGTGAGCGCGGCCCCGGCCAGGGCGAACGGTGGTCGGCAGCGGTCCAGGCTGCCCGGGGATCCGCCCGAGCTGTGGGATGGCGTGCCCCGCCGCAACCCCGGTTTCACCGGCCGGGACCTGCTCCTGGAACGGATCAACGACTTTCTGCGGAGCGCCCCCGCCGAGGCCGCGGTGTGCGCGCTCGTCGGGTTGCCGGGCATTGGCAAGACCCAGCTGGCCACCGAGTACGCGTATCGCTTCGGCGCCGAGTACGACGTGGTGTGGTGGGCCGCGGCGCATGAGCGCTCGGCGCTGGAGGAGCGGCTGGGTGGCCATCTGGCCGACCTCGGCAAGGACGTTCAGGGGTACTCCGCGTCCGCCCGGGCCGGGGCCGCGCTGGACAATCTGCGCCGGGGCGTGCCGTCCGACCGCTGGCTGCTCGTGCTCGACGGGGCCGACACCCCGGAGGCCGTCGCCGATCTGCTGCCGGGCGGGCGCGGCCATGTGCTGATCACCTCGCAGAACCGCGGCTGGGCCGACCATTACGTCGAGCTGCTGGACGTGCCGCCGTTCGGCCGCGACGAGAGCGTGGCGTTCGTACGGGCCCGCGCCCCACGGCTGGGCCGCGAGGAGGCCGGCGCGCTCGCCGCCGCCGTGGAGGACCTGCCGCTGCCGCTCGACCAGACCGCGGGCTGGCTGCACGGCTCGACCATGCCCGCCGAGGAGTACATCCGTCGGCTGCGCGAGGGCGGGCCGGTGCCCGTGAAGTCCGGGGCGGCGTACCCGGCGCCGTACGCCTCCGCGTACAAGGAGCTCATCCGGCGGCTGCAGGCGCACTCACAGCTGGCGGCCGATCTGTTGCAGCTGTGCGCGGTCTTCGGGCCGGGCCCGGTGCCGCTCGCGCTGCTGCGGGCCGTTCCGGGGAAGCTGGTCTCCCCGGCGGTGGCATCGCTGCTGGAGGACCCCACCCACTTCGAGGTCACCGTCGCCAGGCTGGTGCAGCGCTCCGTGGTCCGGCGGGAGGCGGAGGTGCTGCGGCTGCACCGCTTCGTCTGTGACGCGGTGCGCAGAAGGAGGCCGGAGGACCGCCGGGACAAGGACGCCCAGGTCATCCGTCATGCCCTTGCCGCGGCGCACCCGGGACAGCCCGAGGCCCCTGCCACCTGGCCCCGCTACGCCGAGCTGGTGCCGTATCTCGAACTGTCCGGCGGGCAGCTGGGCCTCGACTGTCTGACGTATCTGACGCTCAGGGGCGATTACGCGACGGCCCTGCGCCTCGTCGACAAGGTCACCGATGCGCCCGCTCCGGACAGGGAGCTCATCCTGCGCTGCGGTGCCCTGCTGCGGGCGACCGGGAACTACGCCCGGGCCGAGCGGCTGGACCGGGGGGTCCTGGATGAGTCTGACGAGGCCGGCTCGCCCGCCGCGATGAACGCGCTCTCTGCCGACCTGCGGGGCCTGGGTCGCTACGCCGAGGCGTACGAGCTCTGCCAGCGACAGGCGGACCTCTCCCCGCCGCCCAAGGACAGCCCGGACCACCTACGCGCTCGGGCCGAACTGGCCGCCTCGCTGAGGGCGCTCGGCCATTACCAGTCGGCGCTGGACGTGGACGAGCTGGTCCTGGAGCGCCGGAGAGCGACCCTGGGGAGCGACCATCTCGACACGCTGGCCTCCGAGACGGCCTACGGATGGGACCTGCTGCTGATGGGCCGCTACGCGGATGCGCTGGACCACCAGTCCCGCAGCGTCGAGCGGCATAACGCATCCGTGGGGAGCGAGACCCCGCACACGTTGTCGGCCGAGGGCGCTCTGGCGGTGTGCCGGCTCAAGTGCGGTGAGGCGGAATCGGGCACGGCCATGCTCGCCGTGACGCTGGACCGCGCGCGGCGGCTGTTGGGCGAGGACGCGCCGCTGTCCTTGCTGACCGCCTCCCACTACTCGTGTGCGCTGCTGAAGCAGAGGGGCCGCCTCGATGAGGCGATAGCGCTCGATGACTTCGTCACGGACGCCTATCGGGCGAGCCTGGGCGCCCTGCATCCGTATGCCATCGGGGCATCGGCGAACCAGGGGCTCGTGTTGCTGAAACGGGGCGTTCCCGATTACGCGCGGTCGGTACTGGAGAAGGCCCTGACCGATATGACCGCCGCACTTGGTGAGCAACACCCCTGGACGCTCGGGATCGTCGTCAACACCGCCGCCGCCTGCCACAGCTTGGGCGCTTGGACAGACGCCTGTGCGCTGAGTCGGGAGGCCGCGCTGCGGGCCGAACAGACACTGGGTCAGCGGCATCCGCTGACTTTGGCGGCGCGGCTCGCGCTCGCTGCCGATCTGGGCGAGATCAAGGGCGGGCGGGACGAGGCGTGGACGATCAAGCAGGCGGCCATCGGGGCGCTGGAGGCCCAGTTGGGGCCGAAGCACCCCCAGGTGCTGGCGGCCTGGCAGCGGAACCGCCCGCTGTGGAACTTCGAGCCGCTGCCCATCTGAACAGCCGGAAGGCCCGGCCCCCGCATCGAGCGGGAGCCGGGCCTTCCGTACAGCTACAGCTGACAGCTACCGGCGTCAGATCTCGAAGACCTCGCTGACCAGTGCCTGCTGCTCCGCCTGGTGCCGCTTGTTCGACCCCACCGCCGGGGAGGAGGAGTGCGGCCGGGACACCCGGACGAGCCGCTCGGAGGCCGGCAGGTCCGCGCCCACCGAGAGCTCCAGGTGGTCGATCAGGTTGAGCGCGACGAACGGCCACGCACCCTGGTTCGCCGGCTCCTCCTGCGCCCAGACGAACTTCTGGACGCCGGAGTACTTGGCGATCTCGGCCTGGAGCTCTGCACCCGGCAGCGGGTACAGGCGCTCCAGCCGGATGATGGCCGTGTCCGTCAGACCGCGCTTGTCCCGCTCGGCGGCCAGGTCGTAGTAGACCTTGCCCGAGGTGAAGACGACCTTGCGGACCGCGGCCCGGTCGACCGTCTCGTCGCCGATGACCGGGCGGAAGGAGCCGTTGAGGAACTCCTCGGTCTTCGAGGCCGCCGCCTTCAGACGCAGCATCGACTTCGGGGTGAAGACGACCAGCGGCTTGTGGTGCGGGTTGTGGACCTGCCAGCGCAGCAGGTGGAAGTAGTTCGACGGCAGCGTCGGCGCGGCGACCGTCATGTTGTTCTGCCCGCACAGCTGGAGGAAGCGCTCGATACGGGCCGAGGAGTGGTCCGGGCCCTGGCCCTCGTAGCCGTGCGGGAGCAGCAGCGTGACGCCGGAGGTCTGGCCCCACTTCTGCTCGGCCGAGGAGATGAACTCGTCGACGATCGTCTGCGCGCCGTTGACGAAGTCACCGAACTGGGCCTCCCACATGACCAGCGCGTCCGGCCGGGCCAGCGAGTAGCCGTACTCGAAGCCCATCGCCGCGTACTCGCTGAGCAGCGAGTCGTAGACGTTGTAGCGGGCCTGGTCGTCGGTGAGGTAGAGCAGCGGGGTGTAGTCCTCGCCGGTCTCCCGGTCCACCAGCACCGCGTGGCGCTGGCCGAAGGTGCCGCGGCGGGAGTCCTGACCGGCCAGGCGGACGGGGGTGCCCTCCATCAGCAGCGAGCCGATGGCGAGGGTCTCGCCCATGCCCCAGTCGATCGTGTCGTCCTCGATCATCGCCGCGCGCCGCTGGAGCTGCGGGTACAGCCGCGGGTGGACGGTGATCCGGTCGGGGATGTTGACCTGGGACTCGGCGATCCGCTTGACGACCTCCTGGCTGACGGCCGTGGAGACCGCCACCGGGAACTCCGGCTGAGGCTCGGGGACCTCGGTCGGGGACGGGTGCGAGGTGGCGTCGCGGACCTCGGTGAAGACCTTCTCCAGCTGGCCCTGGAAGTCCTGAAGCGCCTGCTCGGCCTCTTCCAGGGTGATGTCGCCGCGACCGATGAGGGACTCGGTGTAGAGCTTGCGCACCGAGCGCTTCTTGTCGATCAGGTCGTACATCAGCGGCTGGGTGAAGCCGGGGTTGTCGGTCTCGTTGTGACCGCGGCGGCGGTAGCAGATGAGGTCGATCACCACGTCCTTGTTGAACGCCTGGCGGAACTCGAACGCGAGGCGCGCGACGCGCACCACGGCCTCCGGGTCGTCGCCGTTGACGTGGAAGATCGGCGCCTCGATCATGCGCGCGACGTCCGTGGCGTACATCGAGGAGCGGGACGCGGCCGGGGCGGCGGTGAAGCCGACCTGGTTGTTGATGACGATGTGCACGGTGCCGCCGGTGCGGTAGCCGCGCAGCTGCGACATGTTCAGGGTCTCGGCCACCACGCCCTGGCCCGCGAAGGCGGCGTCGCCGTGCAGGGCGACGGGCAGGACGGTGAAGTCGGTGCCGGCCTTGCCGATGATGTCCTGCTTGGCGCGGACGACGCCCTCCAGGACCGGGTCCACTGCCTCCAGGTGCGAGGGGTTGGCGGTCAGCGCGACCTTGATCTGCTCGCCGTCCAGGCCGGTGAAGGTGCCCTCGGCGCCCAGGTGGTACTTCACGTCGCCGGAGCCGTGCATCGACTTCGGGTCGAGGTTGCCCTCGAACTCGCGGAAGATCTGCGCGTACGACTTGCCGACGATGTTCGCGAGGACGTTCAGGCGGCCGCGGTGGGACATGCCGATGACGACCTCGTCCAGGCGCGACTCGGCGGCCGCGTCCAGCACCGCGTCCAGCAGCGGGATGACGGACTCGCCGCCCTCCAGCGAGAAGCGCTTCTGGCCGACGTACTTCGTCTGCAGGAAGGTCTCGAACGCCTCGGCCGCGTTCAGCCGGCGCAGGATCCGCAGCTGCTCCTCGCGCTCCGGCTTGGCGTGCGGGCGCTCCACGCGGTCCTGGATCCACTTGCGCTGCTTCGGGTCCTGGATGTGCATGAACTCGATGCCGGTGGTGCGGCAGTACGAGTCGCGCAGCACGCCCAGGATGTCGCGCAGGTTCATCATCGTCTTGCTGGCGAAGCCGCCGACCGCGAACTCGCGCTCCAGGTCCCACAGGGTGAGCCCGTGCTCGATGATGTCCAGGTCGGGGTGCTTGCGCTGGCGGTACTCCAGCGGGTCGGTGTCGGCCATGACGTGGCCGCGGACCCGGTAGGAGTGGATCAGGTCGAAGACGCGCGCGGCCTTGGTGACGTCGTCGTCGTGTGAGACGTCGATGTCGCGCAGCCAGCGGACCGGCTCGTACGGGATCCGCAGCGCCTTGAAGATCTCGTCGTAGAAGTCGTTCTCGCCGAGCAGTAGCTGGCTCATGATCCGCAGGAACTCGCCGGAGGCGGCGCCCTGGATCACCCGGTGGTCATAGGTGCTGGTCAGCGTCATGACCTTGGAGACGCCCAGCTTGTTCAGGGTGTCCTGCGACGTGCCCTGGAACTCGGCCGGGTAGTCCATGGCGCCGACGCCGATGATCACGCCCTGCCCGGGCATCAGCCGCGGCACGGAGTGCACGGTGCCGATGCCGCCCGGGTTGGTGAGGGAGGCCGTGACGCCGGTGAAGTCGTCCATCGTCAGCTTGTTCGCGCGGGCGCGGCGGACGATGTCCTCGTAGGCCTGCCAGAACTCGAAGAAGTTCAGCGTCTCGGCCTTCTTGATCGCCGCGACGACGAGCTGGCGGTCGCCGTTGGGCTTGACCAGGTCGATGGCGAGGCCGAGGTTGACGTGCTCGGGCTTGACCAGGGTCGGCTTGCCGTCCTTCTCGGTGAACGAGTGGTTCATCGAGGGCATCGCCTTCAGCGCCTGCACCATGGCGTAGCCGATCAGGTGCGTGAAGGACACCTTGCCGCCACGGGCGCGCTTGAGGTGGTTGTTGATGACGATGCGGTTGTCGAACAGCAGCTTGACCGGGACGGCGCGCACGGAGGTGGCCGTCGGCAGCTCGAGGCTGGCGTTCATGTTCTTCGCGACGGCGGCGGAGGGGCCGCGCAGCGTGACGTACTCCGGGCCGGCGGCCGCGGCGGCCGGCTCCGCGGCCTTCGCAGGCGCGGCCTTGGCGGGTGCGGCCTTCGCGGGCGCGGCCTTGGCCGGAGCGGCGGCGGCCGGGGCCGGAGCCGCGGGCTTCGCCGGGGCCGGAGCCGGTGCGGCCTGCTGGGCTGCGGGCGGCGCGGCCGGGGCGGCGGGCTTCACCGGAGCCGGTGCGGCACCGTTGCTCACCGGGGCCGGCGCGGCGGCACCGGTACCGGCCGCCCCCGCGGCTGCCGGGCCCGGCGGGGCAGCGGACTCGGCCACGGCGGAGCTGGTGTCCTGCCCCGGCTTGTAGTCGGCGAAGAAGTCCCACCAGGCTCGGTCGACCGAGTTCGGGTCCTGGAGGTACTGCTGATAGATCTCGTCGACGAGCCACTCGTTGGGGCCGAACGCGGCGGCAGGGTTACTCCCCTGACCGTCGTGCTGATCGGTCGAGACGCTCGAACTGTTGGGGGACTGTGGCGACACGGCGGCAACCGCCCTCTTCCGCTTCCTAAGGTGGTGGACAGCGGGAATAAAGGCTACGCCTCTCGGACCCTTACGTGCAGGCCGCACTGGTCATCGTCGCGCAAGTCACATTGATCGGCTGGTTTCGCGGCCTGAGGTGGCGGGAATCACCGCTGGTTCTGGCGCGAGACGGGAACGCTGAAATGCGCCCACACCCGCTCGGATGTGCGCGCCCCTCGACGTCTGTGCGCCTTCGTTGACGACTTTACGTCAATTTTGATCTCTGTGGAGTCTGGGTTCGCCCCTAGAGATCTGTCGCCCTAGAGATCTGTCGCCCTGGAGATCCGTCGCCCTGGAGATCTGCGGAGGGTCTGCGCCTCAGAGATCTCTGGGCTCTCTGGTGTGCGTCCCCGGCAGGCTGACCTTGATCCGGCAGCCCCGGGAGGACTCGGCCACGCCTATCCGCCCCCCGTGCAGATCCACCGCCCACCGCGCGATGGCGAGCCCCAGCCCCGTACCGCCGTCGCTGCCCTGCCCCGGCCCGCGCGGCGCCCCCGGCTTTCCGCCCTGAGCGGACGGGCCGCCCCGGTTGAAGCGCTCGAAGACCCGGTGGCGCTCGGCCTCCGGGATGCCCGGGCCCTCGTCCAGCACCTCGAGCTCCAGGCTCTCCGGGCCCTCGCCGCGGCGCGCCCGCACGGTGACGCGGCCGTGTGCCGGGGAGTGCTTCACGGCGTTGTCGATCAGATTCGCGACGACCTGGTGGAGCCGCTCCACGTCGGCGTGCGCGGCCAGATCGGACGGGAAGACGTCCAGGTTGAGATGGACGTCCTTGCGGGCGTGCGAGCCCGAGCTGCCATCCGCGTACGCGCCCTTGGCCATGCTGGTCTCCTTGAGGATCCCGGCCAGATACGGCCAGACCTCGAAGCGCCGCGCGTACAGCGGCACCACACCCTTGTCCAGCCGGGACAGGTCGAGCAGCTGCTCGACCAGCCGGCCCAGCCGCTCGGTCTGGCGCAGTGCGACGCGCATCGTCTCCGGGTCGGCCTCCGAGACCCCGTCCACGACGTTCTCCAGGACCGCGCGTAGCGCCGCGATCGGGGTGCGCAGCTCATGGGAGACGTTCGCGACCATCTCCTTGCGCTGGGTGTCCACCGCCTCCAGGTCGGCGGCCATCCGGTTGAAGGAGGTGGCCAGGGCGCCGAACTCGTCCCCCCGCTGGGCGGCGCTCACCCGGCGGGTGTAGTCGCCGTGCGCCATCGCCTGGGTGACCTCGGTCATCTCGTCCAGCGGGGCGGTCAGGCCGTGCGCCACGAACTGGGTGATCAGCAGCGAGGCGATGATCGAGAAGATGGTGATGATGCGCAGCTCGGTGTCGGAGTGCATCGCGGCGAACACCAGCAGCGTGGTGATGATCACCGAGCCGATGACCAGCGCGCCGAGCGCGGCCTTCACCGACCGGTACGGGTCGAAGGGCTTCAGCGCCTCCCACAGCCGGTCCCACAGCCTGTCCCACTGGCGGCTCCAGGCGGCGCGCCAGGTCTCGCGCCAGGCGGCGCGCCAGGTCTCGCGGCTCCAGACGGCCGTCCGGCGGCCGGGCGGCCTCATGTCGTCGGGGTCTCCAAGGCGTACCCCACGCCGTGCACCGTACGGATCCGCTCCGCGCCGATCTTCCGGCGCAACGCCTTGATGTGGCTGTCCACGGTCCGGGTGCCCGAGGCGTCCGCCCAGTCCCAGACCTCCGCGAGCAGCTGCTCCCGGGAGAGCACCGCGCGCGGCGTGTTGGCCAGGCAGACCAGCAGATCGAACTCGGTCGGGGTGAGGTGCACATCCGCGCCGCGCACCCGCACCCGGCGCTGCGCGTGGTCGATCTCCAGCTCGCCCAGGCGCAGAATGCCGCTGCGCGGGGTGTGCGCGGCCGCTGTCGCCCGCTCGACGCGTCTGAGCAGCACATGCACCCGCGCGGCCAGTTCGCGCATGGAGAACGGCTTGGTCATGTAGTCGTCGGCGCCGACGCCCAGGCCCACCAGCATGTCGGTCTCGTCGTCGCGCGCGGTGAGCATCAGCACCGGCACCGGGCGCGTGGCCTGCACCCGGCGGCAGACCTCCAGGCCGTCGAACCCGGGCAGCATCACGTCGAGCACCAACAGGTCCGGCTGCCACGCCTGGGCCGTATCGACGGCCGCCGGGCCGTCCCCGGCCGTCTGCACCTGGAACCCCTCGGCGCGCAGCCGGGCCGCGATGGCGTCCACTATGGTCGGGTCGTCCTCGACGACCAGGACCCGGCGCTGTGCCCCCGGGGTGGTCGTGGCGGCACCGTTGTGGCTGCTGTGAGTCTGCTCCATGCGCCCGCCCCTGCTTTGTTCCGTGAAACCGCGGCTCCCGGCTGGTCAATTGCCCGGCCGCGCGCGCTGGCAAGCAGCGTAAAGGCAGCCTACGCGGCTCGGCTACGCGCCTCGAATCGCGAGGTGAACCACGTCCGGGACACCTCGGGCAACACTGATCTCTTCGGTCCGCACCCGCGTGAAACCGGCATTCCGGAGAGCTTCCTCGAAGGCGGGTGAGGGCTGGGCGGACCATACGGCGAGCACTCCACCAGGGGAGAGGCGCGCCCGACAGGCCGCGAGACCGGCGGGGGAGTAGAGGCTGTCGTTGTCCTCGGTGACCGTCCAGTCCGGGCCGTTGTCGATGTCCAGGCAGAGCGCGTCGTAGGGCGCGGATGCCGCGCCTGTGTGCGGGTGGGAGACGTCTGTGTGCAGGTGGGAGACCAGATCGGCCCGGATGACCTCGGTGCGCGGATCGGCGAGCGCGGCCGCGGAGATCCGCCCCAGCGGGCCGCCGCGGTGCCAGTCGATGACCGCCTCCTCGCGCTCCACCACCACGATCCGGCCCCACCGCGGCTCGGCCGCCGCCTCGGCCAGCGAGAACCCGACGCCCAGGCCGCCGATCAGCAGCGCGGGCGCCTGCCGGCCGGCGGGCAGCGCGTTCAGCGCGGCGCGGATCAGGAGGCGCTCGGAGCGGCCGTCGGAGGTGTCCATCAGAAAGCACCCGTTGGCGATGATCTCGAAGACGGGGGCCGGGGCGGCGGGGTCGCCCGTCCGGCTGTCCGTCCCGCCCCCGCCGCGCCGCCGCAGCACCACCTCGCCGTACGGGCCCTCACGGCGGTCGAGGGTCACGGGGCGGTCGGGTTCGGCGGCGGTGTCGTACGGCGGGTGCACGGGGCGCGGTCCTTCCGGGGGTGCTCGGGCTCCGGGCTGCTCGGCTCCGGGCTGCTCGGGCTCTGGGGCTGCTCGGGCGGGGCGTCTGCGGCGGGGCTCTCCGGCCCCCGCCCTTGCCCAAACCTACCGATCGGGGCCGAGCCCGCCCAGGGCGGCTGTGGCGGCGTTCACATCCGGGGGCCGCTGACATGAAGTCGGGCCCGGCCGTTGTTGTGATCAGAGGTGAGGAGAGCGGCGGGGGCGGCAAGAGGAAGGAGCCCCGGCGTGAGCGAGACGCGAGCGGCCGGTACCGCGGCCGGTGAACCGCGACGGGCAGCGCGCCCACCGAAGCGCTGCCGCACCACCACCGCGCGCCGCGCGGCCGCGGCCTCCCCCTCCGGCCCGGCGGCCCACTCCGGCCCGGCGGCCCCGGCCGCCGCCACCCCACAGCTTTCCCCGGCCCCGCGCGGCCGCGTCTCCGCGGCGAAGGGCCCTCCCGGGGCCGCCGCCCCGGCCGTCGGCGGCCCACCGGGCTCGGCGGGCACCGCGCCCTCGACCGGCGGCGGCGCGGCCGCGGAGGAGACGCTGATCGGGGGCGCCGCGGGGCCCGTCGGGTCTGCTGGGTCTGCCGCGTCTGCCGCGTCTGCCGGGTCTGCCGGGTCTGCCGCGTCTGCCGGGTCCGCTGGGTCCGCTGGGTCTGCCGGGCCTGCCGGGCCTGCCAAGTTCGCCGGGTCTGTTGGGCCCGCTGGGTTCGCTGGGTTCGCTGGGTCTGCCGGGCCTGCCGGGCCTGCCAAGTTCGCCGGGTCTGTTGGGCCCGCTGGGTTCGCTGGGTTCGCTGGGTCTGCCGGGCCTGCCGGGCCTGCCAAGTTCGCCGGGTCTGTTGGGCCCGCCGAGCCCGCAGGGCCCCCTGGGCCCGCGGGGCCCGAGGCAGGCACCGGCGGGGCCGCCGCGGTGGGTGCCGTAGGCGCCGTGGGTGTTACGGCCCGTGCCGCGCGGGCGGCGCGTGGCGCCGCCGCGGTGGACGGGGCCGCTCCCGCGGTGGACGGAGAAGCCCCCGCCGCGGACAGGGCCGCCCCCGCGAGTAGCGCCGTGCGGGGCGTGCGGGCCGTGCGGGGCGTACGGGTCGCGCGTCCGGGGCGGGCATCTGGCCTTGCCCGGATTGGGCGGGCCGTGTGGGTGGGGCGGGGGCGGGTTGTGGCCGGGCCGGCGCGGGCGCCGTTCACCTTCTGCTATGCCCTGGTCCTGGTCGCCACCGGGCTGTTCTCCCGCCTCGCGGACCCGGACCTCGTGCACGACGTGCTGGTCCGCTCCAGCACCGACGCCGCGAACCTCACGGATCGGCCGGTGCTGGTGCTGGTCGCCAGCGCGGTGTGGGTCGCGGGCGGGGTGCTGACGCCGTACATCGCCGCCTTCCTCGTCGTGGTCGGCGCGCTGGAGCGGCGGCTGGGCGGGTGGCGGACCGCCGGGGTCTTTCTGCTCGGGCACGTCCTGGCGACGCTGATGACCGAACTGCCCGTGGCCGCTTCCGTCGCCGCCGGGCACCTGCCCGACACCTCGCTGCGCCGGCTCGACTACGGCATCAGCTACGGGCTGCTCGCGTGCGTCGGCGCGCTCGCCGGGCTGCTGCTGCGGCCCTGGCTGCGCTGGACGCTGGTCGGCGGGATCGCGCTGGCGCTCGTCGCGGACCTGGTGGAGTTCACCGATCCGCTCACCGACTGGGGCCATCTGCTCGCCCTGGCGACCGGCGTCCTGTGCTGGCCGTACGTGCGGCGGGTCGTTCAGCGGCGCGAGCCGGGGCTCTCCGGACGGGCGCCGCGCAGCGCGTAGAGCGCCGTGCCCGCGGCGAACAGCGCCGCCGCCGTCCACCACGCCGCCGGCTCCGGGCCCGGCTGCACCGACCAGGCCCAGACCGCGCCGGGGCCGCCCGGCTCGGTCTGCCCGCTGATGTAGACCGCGCTGGTGTGCACCAGCATCGGCAGCCAGCTCAGCCGGGCGCCGATGAGCGCGGCCGCCAGGGCGGTGACCCCCACGGCGCCCAGGACGTTGCGGGCCATGGCGTACGCCCCGTACAACTGCGGCTCGCCCAGGACGGCCATCGCCAGCAGCCCCGCCGCCACCGCCGTGAGCAGCAGCAGTTGGCAGGCGCGCCGCGGCCACCAGGGGCGTACGGCGGTCCGGTCCAGCTCGTCGCTGTGGGTGTACAGGCTCGCCCCGATCGCGGCCGAGGCCAGCATCGGCGCGAGGATGACGACCGGCAGGCGGGCCCGTGGCCCGAGGCCGGACTCCGAGACGAGCCAGTCCGCGAACCAGGTGGTGGCGGGCGCGGCGGCGATCAGGATGGCGAAGGTCACGGGCAGGGCGCGCGAGCGGGCGTACAGCAGCAGGTTCGTGTTCACGGGGCCGTCACCCGCTCCAGGTGGCAGGAGCGCGCGGCGGCGAAGTAGGTGCCGAGCCAGCGCGTGCGCTCACGGTCGGGCATGGCCTCCAGCTTCGCCAGCGCGCGGGTGTAGCCCGGCGCGTCCTGGCCGATGGGCCGCTCGGGCCGGGGCATCGGCGCCAGCCATTCGGCGACGGCCTCGCTGAGGTCGTTGTAGCGCTCCTCGTCCGAGACGCCCGGGCAGGACGGCGCCGTCGCGCCGAGGGCGGCGTTGGCCGCGAACATCTCCGGCTCGGCGATGCGGTTGCGCCGGAAGTAGGAGTCCCAGCCGGACAGCGGCGCGTCGGTGCGGCGCACCCGGCGGTCGTCGCGGCTCTCGACGATGCGGGTGGGGGCGTTCGGCACGCCGCGCAGCTTCGCCGTCAGCCCGGCCAGCGCCGCGGACGCGTCCGGCAGCATCCGGCCGTGCACCCGCGTCGCGCACACGCGCGGCGCCCCGTCGTCGCAGACCAGTGTGGCGCTCGCCGGGTCCGGGCGCCACAGGCCGTTGCCCGTCTGCACGAGCAGGACGGCCGCGGTGGCCGCCGCGGCGAGCGGTGCGAGGGCCAGGGCGCGGGCGCGACGGCGGGCGGTGTAGGCCAGCAGCGCCGCGGCCGTCAGACCGGCCGTCCAGACCATCGAGACGGGCCCGAACCACCACACCGGCCGGTCCCAGGAGAAGACGTGCTCCTTGCCGGGGCTGAGCCAGGCGACGGGGGAGTCCTGGATGGCGATGAAGAGGGAGACGTTGTAGACGATGAGGGCCAGCACGGGCGGGGCCAGCCGCCACGGCAAGAGTCGGCCCACGAGGAACCCCAGCACGGCGATCGAGCCGATCGCCGTCGCGTCGGCCGCGATCAGCGAGACGTAGGGGCCGCCGCCGCTCGCGTACCGCCAGGTCACCGACAGGCACCCGGCAGCCGTGAGGAGATACCCGCCCACCGGCCACACCACGGTGGGCGCCGCGGTCAGCAGGATCTGCCGGAGGCGGGAGCGCGCGGCAGTGGCCAGCAGCTCTTCAGTCCCGCGCCGCCGTTCCCGCCCGCCCTGCCAGCACGCGGCCGCGGCCGCCAGTGGCGCGCCGAGCAGCAGCCCGGCCGTGCGCAGCATGTCGGTCGTGTCCGTCCAGCCGGTCAGCCAGCCGTCGGCCTTGGTGTACATGGTGAACAGGAGGACGGGCAGCATGGCCGCGCCCGCGGGCAGGCCGATGCCGCGGCGGAGCTCGGTGAGCAGGGGGTGCGCGGCGCGCGGGGGGTGGGCGGTGGTCTGGCTCATCGGGTCACCCCCACCCGGCGGCGGCGCCCGCGCCGGACCGGTGGCGCCGCAGCGCCACGGCGTACCCGCGCTCGATCGGGTTGTCGCCGAAGTCGTCCGCCTGCGCCTCCGCGCCGAGCGCGGCCAGCGCGTGCGGCGTGCCGCGGTAGGCCGGCCGGCCCGCGCCGATGACCGTGACCTCTGTACAGGCCGCGGCGACATCCTCGACCAGATGGGTGGAGACGATCACCGTCGCGTCACGCCCCAGCTCGCGCAGCAGCGCCCGGAAGTCCACCCGCTGCTCCGGGTCGAGACCGGCTGTCGGCTCGTCCAGAAGCAGCAGCTCCGGGTCGTTGACGATCGCCTGGGCGATGCCGACGCGCCGCACCATGCCGCCCGACAGGGTGCGGACCTTCGCGTCGATGCGGTCGGCGAGGCCGACCCGTGCCACGGCGCGCTCGACCGCGGCGGGGGCGGCGGCGCGCGGCATCTCCTTCAGCCAGGCCATGTAGGCGACGAACTCGCGCACCGTGAAGCCCGGGTAGTAGCCGAACTCCTGCGGCAGATAGCCGAGCCTGCGGCGCACGGCGGTGCGGTGCGCGGGCGCCGAGACATCGCCGCCGAGCAGCTCCACCCGCCCGGCGGTCGGCGGAGCGACCGTCGCGAGGACGCGGATCAGGGAGGTCTTGCCCGCGCCGTTGGGGCCGAGCAGGCCGTGGACGCCGGTACCGAAGGCGAGGTCGACGGCGTCGAGGGCGATGGTCCTGCGGTGCCGGACCGTCACCCCATGGACATGGACATGGACATGGGCGGAGACGGAATGGGCGGAGCCGGCGCTGTTCAAATGCGCTCCAGGTGGTCGAAGGAGGTACGGCGCAGGGCCAGCAGCCCCGCGCAGACGGCCGCCGCCGCTGCCCAGCAGCTCTGGGCGGCGGGGCCGGAGAGGACGGCGGTGAGGGAGTCGGTCAGGGCGTCGGCGAGAGAGCCGCGCTCGCCCTGGCCCGGCCCCGCGAGGAGCGCAGGGGCTCCGACGGCCAGCAGCCAGCCCGCGGTGACCGCACAGGTGGCGATCCGGCAGCCGACGTACGAGGCGAGGGCGAGCGCGGCGAGCGTGAGCGCGAGCCCGGGCAGCAGCCAGACCGAGGCCGCGGGCGCTCCGGCGGCTGCGGGCAGCAGCAGCCCGACGAGCGTCAGCAGCGGCACGCACACGGCGAGCACGGCCGCCGTGCGGGTCAGCAGCAGCCGCAGCCCGCCGGACGGCGTGGACGCGGTGAGCTCGTGCATCGGGTCGGCGTGCCGCCCGTACGAGACGGCCACCCCGGCCGACGGCAACACGGGCGCGAGCGCCAGCAGCAGTGGTCGCACCCCGGAGACCCCCGCAGCCCGCGCGGCCCCGGCCGCGAGGACCCCCGTCACGAGCAGCGCGACCAGCCACGGCCCCCGCACCGCGGGCCCCGCGGCCCACGCCGTCCACCCCCGGGGCCCGCGGCCGAACCGGAAGCCGCGCCGCGTGGCGGCCGGGCTGTCGGCGGGCGTGCGGGCGGCTACGTGCCCGCTCAAGGCCGCATCTCCTCGGCGGTCGATGTCGGCTGCGCTCGCGCTTGGCGGGGCGGCTTCCCCGTCGTGGCGGGTTGCGGCCAGGCCCGGGGCTGCCGCCCCGGCGCTCGGCCGCGCGGCGGCGCCGCCTGCCTCGGCGGTCGGGCTGTCGGCGGGCGTGCGGGCGGCAGTCGTCGCCCCGTTCACGGGCGCGCCTACCTGGCGGCCGGGGTCGGCCGCCGCGGCGGCTTCCCCGTCGTGGCGGGCTGCGACCGGTTCCGGGGCCGCCGCCCCGGCGCTCGGCCGCGCGGCGGCGCCCAGGGGCGCGCCTACCCGGCGGCCGTTGGCGGCCGCACCCGCGTCGCCGAAGGCGGCGGGGGCGGGCTCGGGGGCCGGGATCGGGGCGGTGTCCGCTTCCGTGAAGGCCAGGAGCGCCGCGCGGACGTCCGCCAGAGCGGGCGCCGCCGCGCCCGCGCGGACCGCCACCGAGACGCGCTCCGCGCAGGCCGTGCAGGTCTCGACGTGCTTCTCGACCGACCACGCGTCGGTCTCCGGCAGCGAGCCGTCGGCGTACGACGCCGCGTGTGCGGGCGTCACGTGCCAGGCGACGGCGGAGCCGCCGCGCTTCATCAGTCGCCGGGGCCTCATACGGTGCCTCCGAGAGCGTCCAGGAGGTGCGGGAGCGTGGTGCGTCGCTGGGTGAGGGCGGCGCGGAGTTCTCTTCGGGCGCGTTGGGCGCGGGTTTTGACGGTGCCTTCGGGGATGCCGAGGAGCTGCGCGGCCTCGCGGGTGGTGAGGCCGTCGACGACCGTGGCGCGCAGGACGGCGCGCAGTTCGGGGGAGAGGCGGTCGAGGGCGGCGCCGACGTCCCCGTACTCCAGCGCGTCGAGCGCCCGCTCCTCCGCGGAGGGGGCCGTGGCGCGGGCCGGGTCCGGCTGGTGGCGGGCGTGGGCGGCCTGGGCCCGGGCGGCGCGGGCGGCGGTGCGCTGGGCGTCGACGAGGCGGCGGGCCGCGATGGTCCACAGCCAGCCGCCCGCCTCACCGCCGCGGTGCGCGCCGGCCGTACGCCAGGCCGTGACGAAGGTGTCCTGGAGGACCTCCCGTACGGTCTCGGGGTCCTGGCAGCGGCGCGTGAGGCGCGCGTGCAGCCAGCCCGCGTGCCGGTCGTAGAGCGCGGCGAGCGCCTGCGCGTCTCCCCGCGCGACGGCTCGCAGCAACTCCCCGTCGCTCCGGTCTGGCCCCATGGGGCGGAACAGTTTCACGCCCCTCTATCGCTTACCGAAGGGGTGACGGTTCACGTTCCGCTGGCGCATGGCACGACGCATGATCGCTCAGAGCGAACAAGGGGTCGGGAACATCGGCGGGCCTCCGCGCATTGAGTCTGCATAGCTCAACTTGCCTGCCGAAGGGGAGATCATGGCTTCGACGTCCACACCGCTCACCCTGCCCGTGCTGCCCCTCGATGACGAGGTGGTACTGCCCGGCATGGTGGTGCCGCTGGACCTGTCCGACACCGAGGTACGAGCCGCGGTGGAGGCCGCCCAAGCCGCCGCGCGATCAAGTGGCGACACCCAGTCGAGGGGCAGCGGCAGCGGCGGCGGCAAGCCGCGCGTCCTGCTCGTGCCGCGTATCGACGGGACGTACGCGGGCATCGGCACGCTCGGCACGGTCGAGCAGGTGGGCCGGCTCTCCGACGGCGACCCGGGCGCGCTCATTCGCGGGGTGCGCCGGGTGCGCATAGGCGCGGGGACGACCGGTCCCGGGGCCGCGCTGTGGGTGGAGGGCACCCAGGTCGAGGAGATCGTTCCGGACCCGCTGCCCGGTGCCGTCACCGAACTGGTCACGGAGTACAAGGCGCTGGCCGCCAGCTGGCTGCGCAAGCGCGGCGCCTGGCAGGTCGTGGACCGGGTGCAGCAGATCGACGACGTCGGCCAGCTGGCCGACAACTCCGGCTACTCGCCGTTCCTCTCCATCAAGCAGCGCGTGGAGCTGCTGGAGACGGCCGACCCGGTGGCGCGTCTGAAGCTGGCCGTCAGCTGGCTCAGCGACCACCTCGCCGAGCAGGACGTCGCCGAGGCGATCGCCAAGGACGTCCAGGAGGGCGTGGACAAGCAGCAGCGCGAGTTCCTGCTGCGGCGGCAGCTGGAGGCGGTCCGCAAGGAGCTGGCGGAGCTCAACGGGGACCCCGAGGACGAGTCCGACGACTACCGGGCCCGGGTGGAGGCCGCCGACCTGCCTTCGAGCGTGCGCGAGGCGGCCCTGAAGGAGGTCGACAAGCTGGAGCGGTCCTCCGACCAGAGCCCCGAGGGCAGCTGGATCCGCACCTGGCTGGACACCGTCCTGGAACTGCCCTGGAACGAGCGCACCGAGGACGCGTACGACATCGCCGGCGCCAAGGCCGTCCTCGACGCCGACCACGCCGGCCTGGAGGACGTCAAGGAGCGGATCACCGAGTACCTGGCGGTGCGCAAGCGCCGTGCCGACCGGGGCCTGGGCGTGGTCGGCGGCCGCCGCGGCGGCGCGGTGCTGGCCCTGGTGGGCCCGCCCGGCGTCGGCAAGACCTCGCTGGGCGAGTCGGTCGCCCGCGCGATGGGGCGGAAGTTCGTGCGCGTCGCGCTCGGCGGCGTCCGCGACGAGGCGGAGATCCGCGGCCACCGGCGTACGTACGTCGGGGCGCTGCCCGGCCGGATCGTACGGGCCGTCAAGGAGGCGGGCTCGATGAACCCGGTCGTCCTCCTCGACGAGATCGACAAGGTCGGCTCCGACTACCGCGGCGACCCCGCCGCGGCCCTGCTGGAGGTCCTGGACCCGGCGCAGAACCACACCTTCCGCGACCACTACCTGGAGGTCGAACTCGACCTGAGCGACGTGGTCTTCCTCGCGACGGCCAACGTCCTGGAGGCCATCCCCGAGGCGCTGCTGGACCGCATGGAGCTGGTGCGCCTGGACGGCTACACCGAGGACGAGAAGGTCACCATCGCCCGTGACCACCTGCTGCCCCGCCAGCTGGAGCGGGCCGGCCTGGAGCCGGGCGAGGTGACGCTGGCGGAGGACGCGCTGCGCAAGCTGGCCGCGGAGTACACCCGCGAGGCGGGCGTACGCACCCTGGAGCGGTCCATCGCGCGGCTGCTGCGCAAGGTGGCGGCCCAGCACGAGCTGGGCGAGCGGGAGCTGCCCTTCACGATCGGCGGCGACGGACTGCGGCCGCTGATCGGACGGCCGCACCACACCCCCGAGTCCGCCCAGGACCCGGCCGAGCGGCGCACCGCCGTGCCGGGCGTGGCGACCGGGCTCGCGGTCACCGGCGCGGGCGGCGACGTGCTGTTCGTCGAGGCGTCGCTGGCCGACCCGGAGACGGGCGGCGCGGGGCTGACCCTCACCGGCCAGCTGGGCGACGTCATGAAGGAGTCCGCCCAGATCGCGCTCTCCTTCCTGCGCTCGCACGGCGCGGAGCTGGAGCTTCCGGTCGGTGACCTCAAGGAGCGCGGCATCCACCTGCACGTTCCGGCGGGCGCGGTGCCCAAGGACGGCCCGAGCGCGGGCATCACGATGACCACGGCCCTGGCCTCGCTGCTCTCCGGCCGCCAGGTGCGCCCGGACGTGGCGATGACCGGCGAGGTCTCGCTGACCGGGCGGGTGCTGCCCATCGGCGGCGTCAAGCAGAAGCTGCTGGCGGCGCACCGGGCCGGGGTGACCACCGTGATCATCCCCAAGCGCAACGAGCCCGACCTCGACGACGTCCCCGCCGAGGTCCTGGACAAGCTCGACGTCCACCCGGTCTCGGACGTCCGCCGCGTCCTGGAACTGGCCCTCACCCCGGCGGCCACGCCGGCCGCCCCGGAGGTCCCGGTGGCGGCGTGACGGACGCCACCGGTGCGGTGGCCCGGGGCTCCCGTTCGCACGGGAGTTCCGGGCCACGCGTGTCCTGGGTGCCGTGCGTATCGTTGTACCAACCGGCCGCGTGCATTCGAGTCGCGGCGGGGAGGAGCGGCACGGTGACCGTCATGGAGATTGACAGGATCGAGATGGCCGACAGCAGCGACGAGCTCACCTTGGACATGATGTTCGAGTGGCTCGAGAAGATGCCCATCCCCGAGGGAATCAAGGTCGAGATTGTCGAGGGGAACATCTTCATGTCGCCGCAGCGGGACACCCACTGGGAGATCATCCTGGATATCGTCGAACAGCTGCGGACACGATACCCGCGTAAGCGGATCAAGTCGGATGTGCGGATTGACTACCCCGGCTACCTCAACGGCTTCGCGACCGACGTGACGCTGATCACCGAGGGCGCGGTCAAGGACTCCAGAGGCCACTGGCGGTACCAGGACGTGGAGTTCGTTGCCGAGGTGATCTCGAAGCGCACGGGCGCCAATGACTACGGCACCAAGAAGATGATCTACGCCACCGCCGAGGTCCCCGTCTATCTGATCGCCGATCCGTACACCGGCAGGTGCCGCCTTTTCACCCACCCCAAGGACGGGGAATACCGGGCCGAAATGACCGTTGACTTCGGCAGTGAACTCGACCTGACCGACACCGTCCTGGGCCTGACGCTCAAGACCGACGAGTTCCCCCGGGACTGAACGGCCTGACGGCCCGTACGGCCGACGCCCCCCGCCGTACGGACAGCCGGATCCGTACGGCGGAGGGCGAAGCACCGAGGGCGTGACGCGCGGGCGTCAGCCGTTGGCGAGGGCCTGGACCCGGTCGATGGCGCCGTTGAACTTGTTGTGGTCGCCGACCGTCGCGCCCGACGAGGTGTACTGCCAGATGGTGTGGAAGCCCCAGCCCGCCGGGAGTTCACCGACGGAGTCGCCGTAGCGCGGGATCCACAGCGGGTTGACGGCGCCGAAGGCGCTGGAGTTGCCCGTGCAGCTCTTCCACCAGCTGGTCGAGGTGTAGATCACCGGGTCGCGGCCGGTGAGCGACTTGTAGGTGTTGCTGAAGTCCTTGATCCAGCTGACCATCGCGCTCGCGCTCTTGCCGTAGCAGGTCGCGCCGTAGGGGTTGTACTCCATGTCGAGCGCGCCGGGGAGCGTCTTGCCGTCCTTCGACCAGCCACCACCGTGGTTGACGAAGTACGTGGCCTGCGCCGCGCCGCTGGAGTTGTCCGGCAGCGCGAAGTGGTACGAGCCGCGGATCATGCCGACGTTGAACGATCCGTTGTACTGCTGCGCGAAGTACGGGTTCGTGTAGGTGGTGCCCTCCGTCGCCTTGACGTAGGCGAAGCGGACTCCGCTGCTCCAGAGCGTCGACCAGGCGACATTGCCCTGGTGGCTGCTGACGTCCACGCCTTCGACGGTGGCGAGCAGCCCGGGCGGCTCTTCGCCGGTCGTGGAACCGCCTTCGTGCTTGAGTATCTGGGAGCCCGCCCAGTCGTCCTCGGGGTGGGGGATGGCCTTCCCGCTCTCCGCGGCCGAAGCCGTACCGGACAGCGAGAAGCTCATGACGAGGAGACCGGCGAGAATGCCGATGAGCGCGGTCAGGGTGCGCCGGGTCGTACCAGGTCTGTGCTTGGGCATGGCGTGCCTCCGAGGGCCTCGTGTGGGGAGAGGTGCACATGTCATTGGAATGGCCATGTCAGGTAGGACGCTACGGGCGTAGATACGCGGCGCGGAAGGGGGTCGGGGTGCTGCCGTTGGTCTAATCCTGCGAAATACTGACGGAGCTGCGGCGACGACCGCGCCTGAAAGAAAATTTCACGCCGTGAAAATCCGGAGAGGGCTCTGACGTGCACGACAACGGGGCATTGCCCCCCGAGGGGGGTGAGGGACGCACCATGGGCGGAATTGGTGTAGACCATGCATTCCTGGCTCTGGAGCGCGAATTGGCGGTTTTCCTTCGCCGCGCCCGCGCCTCTTCGGGCGAATTGGCCCGGGAAGTCCACCCGGAGCTGGAATCCGCCGCGTACGGACTGCTCATGCGGCTGGAAGACGCCGGACAGCAGCGGGCCACGGATCTCGCGGCCTACTTCGGTGTCGGCAAGGCGACGATGAGCCGCCAGCTGCGGGCGCTGGAGGACCTCGGGCTGGTGGCCCGGGCCCCCGACCCCGCCGACGGCCGGGCTTTCCTGGTGCAGTTGACGGATGAGGGGCGGGCCCGGTTCCGTCGCGTGCGAGGGGCCCGGCGGGCGCGGTATGCGCGCCGCCTCGCGGCGTGGGAGCGCAGCGAGGTGGCCGAACTCGCCCGGCTGCTGCACCGGCTGAACTCCGTGCAGGTCACCGAGGAGCCCGGGCAGGGCGCAGCTTCGCCGCAGGACTAGGCCTCTCATGTACGTCAGGATCGGCAAGGCCCGCCGATCCGGCGACGCGGATGTGGCGTTCGGGGTACGGCGGGGGTGCGGCGGGGGCGCGGCCGGGGTGCGGCCGGACCGCTGGGGACCGCCGGGGGTTGCGGGGGTCCGGCCGCGTCGCCGGAGGCCGCCGGGCCGCTGGGGGCTGTGGAGGCTGCGGGGGCCCGGTCGGGTCGCCGGGGACTGCCGGGACCACCAGGGGTGCGGCCGGGTCGCCGGGGGCTGCGGGGGTGCGGTGGTGCGGTCGGTCGCCGGGAACTGCCGGGGGCTGCCGGGGTCCGGCCGGGTCGCCGGGGTGCGGCCGAGGGGCCGCCGGGTCGCCGGCCCCGTGCCGCCCGGGGTTTGTGCCGCTGCCACTGAGCCGCCGTCCCCCGTGTCGCCCCGCCCCGGGCCTCCGTCAGAACTCCGCGAAGACGACCGCCGCGTCGTCGTGCACCTTGCCGCGCCGGAACGCGGTGCGGTCCGGGTCGGCGTCCTCCGCCGCCCGCACCCGGTCGATCAGCGCCTGTGGGCTCTCCTTCCGCAGCAGGGCGAAGCACTCGGCCCAGTCGCCCTCGCGGAACACCTCCACCCACCGCGCCGCCCCGTCGGTGAGCGCCGCCACCGCCCGTATCCCCGCGCGCGGGGAGGCGCCGGTCACGGCCCGCCGCGCGACCGCCGGGTCGGCGGCGGCGGTGAAGAAGCCGCCCTCGACGTTGCGCAGCGGGGCCAGCGGCCGCCGCCCCGCGGCGCGCAGCCGGTCGATCCGGTCGTCGAGTACGGGCGTGACCGTGCCGTCCGTCCGCTCGAGCAGCAACGCGGAGTCGGAGAGCACCAGATGCTCGACCCGCTCCGCGTCCCACCGCACCGCGACGACCGTCGCCTGAGGCGTTCTAACGTGAGAAAGGTCACATTCTGGGTCGTGCGCCTCGGCCGTCCGTTCGATCGCGCGGGAGAGGCAATCTGCCAGTGGCATATCCCGGCGCGATCCGGACAGTTCGAGCAGCGCCCCGCCCAGCCGGGCGGTGAACCAGGGCACGCCGTGGACGCAGCCGTAGTCCTCCTCGGGCGGCGTCACTCCGTCCAGGACCACCAGCGCCCCACCCTGACCCGACGCGGGCAGTGCTACTGACGCGTAGTCCTCGTTGGGGGTTTGGGGATCACCGGGGGTGGTGGCGAGTTCGATGCGCATCTGGCCAGTCTGCCGGACCGGGGCCCGTTCCCCCCGGGTCGCCGGAGCCCTCCGCGGGGCTCGGCGCACGCCGGGCGGAGGCCGGGCGGGGGCGAGGGTCGCCTGGGCGGGCGCGCGCGGCGGATTGCCGCTTTGGCCGGAATTGACGGTTACGGGAATCTGCGGGGGAGCATCCTGCCAGGAGGTCAGGTGATTTCCAACCCGTGAAAGGTTGAAGGAGGGTATGGCACGCGACCGAAGTTTGGTGGTCAACTACGCAATGCGGTTCACTCGTTCGGGCGGTGGGGTGGGTGATGTATGCCCGTCCCGAAGTCGCCCTGAAAGGGTCGGAACCCCTACCAGAGGTGGGGAAACACAATTGTTGAACCGTCGTCACCTCTGAACCACAGTGGGTCGGGCGAGAAAAGATTGTGAGCACCGGTGCGGAAGAAGCGGCTTCGGGGCAGCAACCATGAGCAGGTCGGCGAGCCACGCCAGCAGGAGGCGTCGCCGCAACGCGGCACCGCACGGGTCCGTAATCGGCTGGCCGTGTCCGTCGCCGTCGTCTCCCTCGCCGTTCTCGGGGCCGGGGCCCCGGCCGTCCTCAGCGCGCTGGACGACACCACCGACGCCCAGAAGCTCGTCGACCTCGCCGAGACCAACCGCGGCGCGGTGACCCTCTCCCACGCCCTCGCCGACGAGCGCGACGCCATGATCGAGTACGTCGCGGCCGGGCGTAACTCCGCCTCCGGCGCCGGTGTCTCCGAGAGCCAGCGGGCCCGGGTGGACCGGCAGGTCAAGGAGGTGGGCCCGGGCACCCCGGCCGAGGTGCGGCGGCTGCTGGACGCGCTGCCCAAGGTCCGGCAGCAGGCGCTGACCGGAAACGGCTCGGCGCTGGATGTGTACGAGAGCTACACCGAGACCATCCAGGCCCTGGGCGGCCTCGCCGACACCCTGGCCCGCAAGCTCCGGGCCGGCACCGACGACGGCTCCGCGGCGGCGCTGGCCCCCCTCGGTCGCGCCACGGAGGAGGCCTCCGCCACCCGTGGGCTGCTGCTCGGCGCGCTCTCCGCGGGCGGCAGCCAGCCCAAGCTCACCTCGGCGGCCCAGCGCACCAACGTCCGCGAGCAGTCCGCGCTCTCCGACTTCAACCAGCTCGCCCCGGCCTCCGCCCGCGACCGCTTCGCCCGCACCGTCAACGGCACCGAGGTCACCGCCGCCGAGCGCTATATCGCCCGCCTCACCGACCAGCCCCAGCTCTCCGACACCGACCTCTTCCTCAACGGCGAGCGCGTCGAGTCCAGCCTGTCCGCCCGGCTCGACCGGATGCGCGGCGTCGAGTCCTCGCTCGCCACCGCCGAGATCGAGCATCTGGAGAAGCTGCGCGACGACGAGGTCACCGACCTCGAGGTGGGCATCGGCATCCTCGGCGCCTGTCTGCTGCTGGCCATCGGCATGAGCGTCCAGGCCGCCCGCTCCATGACCCGCCCGCTGGCCGCGCTGCGGCTCGGCGCGCGGCGGGTGGCCACCGACCCGCTGGCCGAGGAGCCGATCGCCTTCAAGGGGCGCGACGACGAGTTCGCGGACGCCGTACGGGCCGTCAACCAGATGCACCAGGCCGCGGTGCGCGAGCACGAGCGCGCCGTGAAGCTGGAGGCCGACCGGGCCCGACTGGTCGACGAGCGGCGGCGGCTGGCCGACGAGCGGTCCGAGCTGCGCCGCGAGCGGGACGAGGTCGCCACCCGCCTCGACGGTCTGCGGGCCCGCGTCCACGGCAGCTTCGTCAGCCTGGCGCTGCGCACCCTCGGCCTGATCGAGCGCCAGCTGACCATCATCGAGGACATGGAGGAGCGCGAGCAGGACCCGGACCGCCTTCAGACCCTCTTCCAGCTCGACCACCTGGCCACCGGGATGCGCCGCTACGGCGAGAACCTGCTGGTCATCGCGGGCTCCGAGAACAAGGCCGCGCACCCGGGACCGGTGCCGCTGCTGGATGTACTGCGCGCCTCGATCAGCGAGGTCGAGCGGTACGACCGGGTGCAGATCCAGGCCCTGCCGCAGCACGCCCAGGTCGCCGGGTACGCGGCGGACAGCATCAGCCACCTGATCGCCGAGCTGCTGGAGAACGCGACCACGTTCTCGCCGCCGGACACCATGGTTCAGATCTCCGGCTGGCTGCTGGAGAGCGGCGAGGTCATGCTCTCCGTCCAGGACGAGGGCATCGGCATGACGCCCGAGCGCTTCGTCGAGCTCAACAACCGGCTGTCCGACCCGGTGCCGGAGTACTGCCAGGGCCCGCAGCCCGAGGACCCGCTGGGGCTCGGTCTGTACGTGGTGACCCGGCTGGCCGCGCGCCACGGCGTACGGGTGCAGCTGCGCGAGCAGAAGCCGGGCGGGGTCGCGGCCGTCGTGGTCCTCCCGACGAAGATCCTGCCCGCCGGCCCGCCCGGCGCCGGGCTGCCGCCCGCCGCGCCCGCGGTGTCCTCGTACGGCGGCACCTCGCTGCCGTCCTTCCCGGGCTCGGTGGCCGAGGCCAACTCCAACACCCTTCCGGGGCAGTCCCGTCCGGCCCTCGCCGGGACCTCCGCCGCCGACCTGGAGTCGCCCCGGACGCTCTCGCACCGGCGCGGCGGGCGCCTGGGCCTGCCGCGCCCGGGCGCGGCGGAGGACGGCTCCGGCGGCCCGGCCCGTACGGGAGCGAACCCCCCGGGGACCCCGGCCGGATCGCTGACCGGATCGCAGGCCGGACCGCAGGCCGGACCGCAGGCCGGATCGCCGGCCGACGGCCCGGCCCCGGAGCGGCGGCCCCGGGCCGCGGATTCCGCCGCGTCGGCCGCCCCCGGCGTCGAGATGGCCCCCGACCCGACCCCGCCGCGCGGCCACCCGGCCCCGGCCCCGTCGGACGGCGGCACGCTGCCCATGCTTCCGCGGCGCGTGGTGAAGCAGGCCCCCGACCCGCTGGTGGAGGCCGCCGAGCGGACCATCCAGCTCTCCGGGCACCGGGACGAGCCGGTCCCCGACCCGCGCCGGCCGGTCCAGCGGGGCGGCGGCGAGACGATCGGCGGCCACGGCATGCGCCCGGTGGGCGCCGACGCCTGGGGGCCCGCCGAGGGTCCGGCACCGGCCGAGCCCACGGACGTCACGCGGTCGGTCACCGGGCCGTATCTGGCCGAGCCCGCCGAGCACACCCGGCCCGGGACCGCGGACGGGCAGCTGTCCGGGGCGGCCGGGGCCTCCAGGGCCGAGGCGCCGGCCGGGGTGCCCGGGCAGCGAGCCCCGGAGAAAGAAGCGGCAGCACCAGAGGCGCGCGAACGGCGCCTCACCGACAAGGGACTTCCCAAGCGCACCCCGAAGAACGTGGCCCTGCCGGAGAGCGACCCGCTCGAGCGCACGGGCGCGGTGAACGCCGAGGAACTGCGGCGCAGGCTCGGCGGTTTCCAGAAGGGCGCCCGCGAGGGGCGCCGCGACGCGGAGGCCGAGTTCGCGGGTCGCGGCCCGGTGGGGGAGCGGCAGCGGGGACAATCGGGGGCGCAGGACGAGGGTGGCACGGTTGAGGAGGCACGCAGGTGAATGCGCCCAGTAGTACGTATGGGTTGAGTTCCGAGGCCCGTAATCTGCATTGGCTGCTGTCGAACCTGGTCGAGGAGGTACCCGGCGTCCGCTCGGTCGCCGTCGTCTCCTCCGACGGTCTGATGCTGCTGTCCTCGGACGCGCGGCACGCCGCGGCGGCCGCGGACCCGACGGCCCAGGACGGCCCGAAGGGGTCGGGCGCCGACCTGGCCACCATCGTCTCCGGCCTCGGCAGCCTCACGCTGGGCGCGGCCAAGCTGATGGACGGCGGGGGCGTCAAGCAGACGATGGTCGCGATGGACCAGGGCAGTCTGTTCGTCATGTCGATCAGCGACGGCTCGCTGCTGGGCGTGCACGCCACGCCGGACTGCGACATGACCGTGGTCGCGTACCACATGGCGCTGTTCGTCGGCCGGGCCGGGCATGTGCTCACCCCCGAACTCCGTACCGAGCTGCGCCGGTCCCTGGAGTCCGCACAGTGACGTCCGCGTCCCACAAGGCCGCCCGCGTACGCCCGTACTCGCTCACCGGCGGCCGGACCCGATCCGGCCATGTGCTGCTGGTCGAGACCTTCGTGGCCACGCTGGAGACCCCGGACGGGGCGGTCGAACCCGCGCTCAGCGGGCCGGCCTCCCGGATGGTGCCGGAAATCCGGGCCATCATCGACCTCTGCCGTCGGATGCGTTCGGTCGCGGAGGTCTCCGCGCTGCTCAAGATTCCGCTCGGTGTGGTGCGCGTGCTGCTCAGCGACCTCGCGGACCAGGGAAAGATCCGCGTGTACGGCACCGGGCGAAGCCCCGGCCAGCCGGAACGCGCGTTGCTCGAAAGGGTGCTCAGTGGACTTCGCAGACTCTGAGACGACGATGACGGCGGCACCGGTGTGGGTGCCGGAGATACCGGAGGCCGATGAGGGGCTCCAAGGGTGGCAGGAGGACCGTACACGGGCGCCCATCGCCACCAAGATCGTCGTCGCGGGGGGTTTCGGCGTCGGTAAGACGACATTCGTCGGCTCGGTCTCGGAAATCACCCCGCTACAGACCGAGGCGCTCATGACGCGGGCCAGCGAGGACGTGGACGACCTCGCCGCGACCCCGCAGAAGCTGACCACGACGGTCGCGATGGACTTCGGCCGGATCACGCTCGACTCCGACCTGGTCCTGTATCTGTTCGGCACGCCGGGCCAGCAGCGGTTCTGGTTCATGTGGGACGACCTGATGCGCGGCGCGATCGGCGCGGTGGTGATGGTCGACACGCGGCGGCTGGAGGACAGCTTCCCGGCGCTGGACTACTTCGACAGCTGTGGGCTGCCGTACGTCATCGCGGTCAACCACTTCCAGGGGACCCCACGGTACGAGCCGGAGGACGTGCGCGACGCGCTCTCCGTACCGGCGAAGGTGCCCGTGGTGATCGTGGACGCCCGCAACCGCGTCTCGGTGGCCGACGCGCTGCTCGCCCTGGTGAGGTTCGCCGTGGACATCTCGCCCGAGTGAACCGGCCCGGCCATGCGCAGGATGCTCATCGTCGGGGCCGGCCAGTCCGGGCTGCAACTCGCCCTGGGGCTCCAGACCCAGGGGTACGAGGTCACCTTGATGTCCAACCGCACGGCCGATGAGATCCGCACCGGCCGCGTCATGTCCACCCAGTGCATGTTCCACACCGCGCTCCAGCACGAGCGCGATCAGGAGATCAACTTCTGGGAGGAGCAGGCCCCGCGCATCCAGGGCCTGGGCGTCTCGGTCGCCGGCCCCGTCACCCCGCTGGGGCATCCGCGCCTGGTCGACTGGGTGGGCGAGCTGGACGGCTACGCCCAGTCCGTCGACCAGCGGCTGAAGATGGCCGGCTGGATGGATGCCTTCGAGCGGCGCGGCGGCCGGCTGGTCATCCACGGCGCGGCCGTCTCCGACCTGGAGTTCTTCGCGGAGCGGTACGACCTGGTGCTGGTCGCTGCGGGCAAGGGCGAGCTGGGCTGCCTCTTCGGCCGGGACGCCGCCCGCTCCCCGTACACCTCCCCGCAGCGCGCCCTCGCAGTCTCCTACGTCCACGGGCTCGCCCCCCGGCTGGAACACCCCGAGCTCGAAGCGGTGCGCTGCAATCTGGTGCCCGACGTGGGCGAGCTGTACGTCATGCCCGCCCTCACCACCTCCGGGCGGGCCGACATCCTGTTCTGGGAGGCCATCCCCGGCGGCCCCGCCGACGTCTTCGAGGGCGTCACCGACCCCTCCGAGCATCTCGCCCTGACCCTTGAACTCATGGAGTGGTTCACGCCCTGGGAGTACGGGCGGGCCACCAGGGTCGAGCTGACGGACGCGGGCGCCACGCTGTCCGGGCGCTACACCCCGACCGTCCGCGACCCGATCGGCCGGCTGCCGGACGGCGGGCTGGTCCTCGGGGTGGCCGATGTCGTGGTCACCAACGACCCGCTCACCGGCCAGGGGTCCAACTCCGCGGCCAAGTGCGCCGCCTCGTATCTGACGAGCATCGTCGAACACGGCGACCGGCCCTTCGACGAGGCCTGGATGCGGCGGACGTTCGCGCGGTTCTGGGCGACGGCGCGGCATGTGACCAAGTGGACGAACGCGATGCTGGCCCCGCCGCCCGAGCACATAGTGCGCCTCCTGGGCGCGGCGGGCCAACTGCCCGCGGTCGCCCACCGCTTCGCCAACGGCTTCGACGACCCGGCCGACTTCGAGAACTTCTTCTACGAGCCGGACAAGACCGCGGCGTACTTGGAGGAGGCGGAAGCAGCGGGGTCCGCCGAGGACGCGGGAACCGATACGGCTGATGTGGCTGCTTCGGCCGTCGCCGCTGATACGGCGGTTACGGCTGACACGGCCGACGAGGCCGCTGAGCAGGTGGGCTGAGCAGGTGGGCTGAGTCAGCCCTTGGTCCCGCCGCCCGCCCTCGGGCGCACGGCGCCGCGCAGCGGATTGGAGGCGAGCGGGGACAGCTTGACCCGGCTGCCCGGACGCGGGGCCTGCACCACCATGCCGTTGCCCGCGTAGATCGCCACGTGGGACGCGCCCTTGAAGTAGACCACCAGGTCGCCGGGGCGCAGCTCGCTCAGTTTCACACGCGGCAGCCGGCGCCACTGCTCCTGGCTGGTGCGCGGGATGGGCCGCCCGGCGTGCGCCCATGCCTGGGAGGTCAGCCCCGAGCAGTCGAAGGAGCCCGGCCCCTCCGCGCCCCAGACGTACGGCTTGCCGATCTGGTTCAGCGCATACCGCAGCGCCCGCTGCCCGGCCGCCGCGGAGGCGAAGGGGCGGCGGGGCGAGCGGCGGTGGCCGGGTGCGGTCCGGCGGGCGGGCTCCTTGGTCCGCGGGGGCGGGTTCTCGGCCTCTTCCGGCTCCGGGGCGGTGCCGGGTTCTTCGGGGTCGGGGCCCGGGGCGGCGGGGTCGGGTGGGGTGTCCGGCGGGGTGTCTTTGTCCGGCGGGGTGCCTTCGGCCTCGGGGACGGGGTCTTTGCCGCGGTCGGTGCGGCCGCGGGGGGCGCGGTCGGTGGCGCGGCCGGTATCGCGGTCGGTTTCGCCGCTGATGTCTCCGCTGGTGTCCCCGCTGGTGTCCCCGCTGGTGTCCCCGCTGGTGTCTCCGCTGGTGTCGATGTCCCCGGAGTCGTTCGCGGCGTCGCCCCCCGGCGACGGGTCGAGGGCGCCGGAGGCGAGCAGTTCGTACTGCGCCCTCTCGGTGTCCTGGCGCTCCCGCTCCTCCAGAGCCCGCAGCTGACGGAAGGTCAGCGAGGCCAGGGTCCGCTCGATGACGATGAGGCGTTTCTCGACCTTGTCGCGCTGTTTCTTCCGCTTGGTCGCCAGGGACAGCTGTTTCTTCAGCGCGGCCCGGCTCCGCTCGGCGAGCCTGTCCGCGTGTGCCTCCCCTCTGGTCAGCCGCTCGACCAGGATCGCCTGGCGGTCGGCGGCCCGGCCGAGCTCGCGCGTCCGCTCGGCGATCTGGTCCGGGCTGGGGGACAGCAGCGCCATCAGGAAGGAGTACGAGGAGAGCTGGGTGCGGCCCTGGTACTGCTCGCGGGCCAGTCGCCCCGCCTCGTCATGGCTGACGGCGAGGTGGGCGCGGGTGCGGGCGAGGGCGATGGTCAGCGCGCGGGTCTTGGCGCGCTGCTTGTGCAGCTTCTCCTCGGTGGCGTTGTACGCCTCGGTCGCCTCCTCGGCCTTGCGGTACAGCGTCTTGAGCTGTGTCAGCAGCTCGGCGACCGACTGCTCGGCGGGCGCGGGGGCGGCAGGCGCCGACGGGACGGGTACGGCCAGCGCGGTGACCGCGGTCAGCGCCACCGCGCAGACCGATCCCGCGATGCGTCCTGACACGGTCTCACCTCCGGGCTCGACACTCGACCTCGGGGCGATCGTGGCATGACCAGTCGTATATTCAGGAGAATGTCCGCGAGTCGGGTCAATACGGTCACTCGTTCGGCGGTCGGTCCGCCCGCCCGTCTGCCGTATGTCTGTGCGAGCGACCGTGCTGTCGCCGCTGTCGTCCCTTGCCACCATGCCGCGTTGGTGTGCCGTGTTGGCGTGCCGTCAGCCGGGCTTCGACCAGGGCCATTTCAGCCCGCCCTGCGGCTTGCCCTCCGGGTCGTACTCGTACCGCCACCCGCGCACCAGCCCCAGCCGCCGCGAGGTGGCGGCCGGCACCCGGCGGTAGACGTACACCGTCGGCGGGCCGCCGCCCTCGTCCGGCACCGGCACCTCGTACGTCTTCGGCGGCTGCCCGGTCAGCCCGACCAGCACCGGCAGCACCCGGCCGTCCAGCGGCCCGCCCACGAAGGGCGTCTCCTCGCTTCTCACCGGCCCAGTCTCACAGCAGGTGGGAGGCGTCGCCGAGCACCGGCAGCACGCGCCGGGCCAGCGCCCCGGCCTGCCCCTCCGCCGTCTCCAGCGCGAGCACCGCGCGCAGCACCCGCGCCGTCTGCGGGTCGCTCGCGCTCGTGGCGGCCATCAGCGCGACGAAGTGGTCGACGAGCCAGTCGCGCAGCTGCGCCATCGGCGGCTGCTTGCCGTCGTCCAGCCACATCAGCGAGGCGGCCTCGACCGCCGTGATCCAGGTGCGCACCATCATCCGCAGCCGCGGGCCGGGTTCCGCCACCTCCAGATGGAGCAGGATCTGGTCGGCGGCGGCTCGCCGCACCTCGTCGACGATCGCGTTGGTCCGGGAGGTGTCGGCGACGCTGCCGCCCTGGAGCAGCGCGCTGAACCCGGCGTCGCGCTCGTCCACGAAGGCGAGATAGCGGTCGAGCCCCCGGCGCAGCCGTACGGTGAGCGGGCCGCTCCGGGGCTCGGCGAAGCACAGCTCCAGCTCGTCGGCGGCACTGCGCAGCGCCGCCTCGTACAACTGCTGCTTGCCGCCCGGAAAGTAGCGGTAGACGAGCGGCCGGGAGGCCCCGGCGGCGGTGGCCACGTCGTCCAGCGAGACGTCCTCGGGGGCGCGATGGGCGAACAACCCGAGCGCGGCGGCGATCAGCTGGGCCCGCCGCTCCTCGACGCCGAGCCTGCGATAGGCGGCGCGCCGCGCGGGGCGCCGCGCCGCGGCCGCGGGGACCGCGGGGTCGGCCGCCGGTGTGGCGGGTGCCGCGGGCGACGCCGCGGCACGGGTCGTTGCCGCCGGGTGCGCCGGGGCGGTGCCGCTGCCTGTCGTCATGCCTGGCAGCGTAACCGGCCCTGCGTGCGAATTGTTTTCAGGGCTCGAACCGCCTTCGGGGCGCCTCAGCCCCTGTCGACGGTCGACCGTGCTCGGCCCTTCGCGCCTCAGGGCCTCCGCGCGCTCTCCCTTTCACAGCGCACATCAGCGCCTCCGGCGCGGGCGGCGCGCCCCTTCGGCTCCCCCAGCTACCGCTGGGAGGTGCCCCCGGCCGACGTGGCCAGCAGGCCCGAGCTCTGCCACAACCGGTGCCCGGCGCCCCGCAGCACATCGATGTCGTCGAGGAAGTCGGTCAGCCGCTTCGCGCCCGCGCGCATCACCTCGCGCCGATGGCCGCTCGCCCGTACCTGCTCGACCGCCGCGCGCCGGTCGAGCCCGACGTCCGCGTACACCTGGGGGTTGACGAAGGCGCGCGCGAACACCCGGGCGAACTCGCCCGAGCCGAGCCGGGTCAGCTCCGCCTCCCAGCGCGACGCCGACACCATCTGGCGGCGCAACTCCTCGCGCGCGTACCGCACATGCCGCGCCTCCTCCACCACATGGATCCGGGTCGCGCCGCGCACCAGCGGCTGGATCCGCTCGTCGGGGAAGGTCAGCCGCTGCATCCAGTCCAGGATCTCCTCGCCCAGCAGGGTCGCGGTGAACGAGCCGGGGGTCGTGGAGACCGTCTTGAAGAAGCGGCCGAGGTTGTGGTGCAACGGGGCGGGCGGGTAGGCGGGGGTGCCGCCGGGAGGGTTACCGGCGGATACGTCTTATGAGACGCTGTGTCAGCAAGCACGTCAATCCCCGGCGCACGGCCGCGCCAAGGCCGCGCGGGGAGCGGGCCGCCGATACGCTCGACCGATCCTCGAGCGGCATATGGCTCGGCCGTACCGGACGTGTGAGCCCGCGTTTTCCCATCCGTTCACGGGGGAGCGAGTAAGGCGAAGGAGGCGTCGAATGCCGACGCAGGAGCTCTACGCGATGGACCCCGGGGATCCGATGTGGCAGGTGCCCGCCGCCGGGGCGGCCCGCTTCAGCTGGGACTACGGCCAGGGCCGCGAACGGCTGCTCGCCCTCTACCAGAAGGGCAAGGACAAGCAGTGGGACGCCGTCAAGCGGATCGACTGGGACCAGGAGGTGGACCCGCACGACCCGCTGGGCACCCCCGACGAGGCCCTCGCCCTTCACGGCACCCGGCACTGGGCCAAGATGACCGAGCGGGACAAGGGTGAGCTGCGGCACCACTTCGCCGCCTGGCAGTTCAGCCAGTTCCTGCACGGTGAACAGGGCGCCATGGTGTGCGCGGCGCGGATCGTGGAATCGGTGCCCGACCTGGACGCCAAGTTCTACTCCGCCACCCAGACCATGGACGAGGCGCGGCACGCCGAGATCTACAGCCGGTTTCTGCGCGACAAGCTCGGCACGCTCTACCCGGTCAACGACAACCTGGCCGCGCTGCTCGGCGACACCCTCCGCGACTCCCGCTGGGACATGCCGTACCTGGGCATGCAGGTGCTCATCGAGGGCCTGGCGCTCGCCGCGTTCGGGCTCATCCGCGACACCACCGACAAGCCACTGCCCCGGCAGATCCTCACCTACGTCATGCAGGACGAGGCCCGCCATGTCGCCTTCGGACGGATGGCGCTGCGCGACTACTACCGCCAGCTCACGGACGCGGAGCTGCGCGAGCGCGAGGAGTTCGTCATCGAGGGCTGCTACTTGATGCGCGACCGGCTGCGCGGGGTCGAGGTCCTGGAGAACCTCGGCATCCCGAGCGCCGAGGCCCACGAGTACACCGAGCGGTCGCCGCAGCTCCAGCTCTTCCGCAAGCTGCTGTTCAGCCGGATCGTGCCGTGTGTGAAGGACATCGGGCTGTGGGGCACGCGGCTGCGGCGCGCCTATGTCGACTTGGGCGTGCTGGAGCTGGGCGACGGCGACCTCGACCAGCTGATGGCCCAGGACGAGGAGCTGGCCGACCGGCTCGACGCGAGGCGCTTCCGGGCGGAGGAGGCGGCGCGTACGGGAGAGGTGGCGGCGGCCATCGCCGAGGGCGCGGCGGACGGCTGACGGGTGGCTGCGGGGGTGGCTGAGGTTCGGGGGCTCAGCCGCAGTTGTGCCGGGGCGCCGGCGTGGGGTCGACCGTGCCGACCCCGTCCACGAGGGAGGCGAAGCTCTGCGCGCCCAGCGGCCCGACGACGCGCTTGCGCAGGGCGTCGGCCAAGGTCAGGGCGGCGGTCACGGCGGCGGTGAGACCCGGCTCGGTCAGCCGGGCGAGGGTGACCCGGCGGTCGCTCGGCGAGGGATGGCGCTCGAGCAGCCCGGCCTCGGCCAGCCGGTCGGCGACCTTGGTGGTGCCGGCCGTGGTGAAGCCGAGGGTGGCGGCGAGCTGGTTCATCGGGGCGGCGTGGTCCGAGGCGGTGAGCAGGAACCACAGCACCCGGAACGACGAGGGCGCCAGGTCGGTCTTCGCCTCGACGTCGTCCAGGAGCTGAGCGGTGAGCCGGCGCATCCCGGACTGCAGGACGTCCCACTGATCGAGCAGCGCGAGGTCGTCGGAGGTGGGGCACCGGGAGCCGTCCTCTTCGCCCGCGCACGCCTTTTCCCGGCGTTCCGCCACGTCTCGCTCCCCTCTCACACTGTCGACTCACACTGTCGACCGGTCTTGCCCAGGGTATCAACGCCAGCTATTGTCTAACTAGCTACTTAATATCTGGCTATCTAAAACTGGCTATCTGAACACTCCCCTGACCTGCCCGTACGAAAGGCCACCCGTCATGTCCGAACCCGCTGCCGCCAAGCCCCTCCCAGCCGTCGAGTCCGGCTCCTGGATCCTGGACCCCGCGCGGACGCGGGTTCGCATCCAGCACAAGACGATGTGGGGAATGGTCACGGTCAAGGGCGGCTTCACCCGCGTCGACGGCGAGGGCGAGGTCCTGCCCGACGGCTCCGCGAGCGGCACCCTGACCATCGAGGCGGCCTCGGTGGACACGGGCCACGCCAAGCGCGACGCCCATCTGCGGAGCGCGGACTTCTTCGACACCGACCGCCACGCCACCCTCGTCTTCACCGCCCACCGCGCCACGCCCGACCCCCGGGGCGCGGTGGAGATCGCCGGTGAGCTGACGGTGCGCGGCACCACCCGCCCGCTGGCCTTCACGGCCACCGCGCCGGGCGCCACCGCGGACGGGGTCACGCTGACCGCCGAACTGTCCGTCGACCCGGCCGACTTCGGGCTCACCTGGAACCGGCTCGGCATGATGAAGGGGCAGACCGCGATCACGGTCGAGGCCCACTTCACGCGCGGACGCGCGTAAGGGGCGAACACCGCGGCGCGGGGAGGCGGCGCGCGGGAAAACCGCGATGCGCGGGCAACCCCCCACTGGCACGATGCGCACCATGACCGCGATTCCGGCCCCGAACCCGACTCCGACTCCGGCCCCGAACCTGTCGGCGGCCCGCCGCAGCATCGAGGCCCTCGCCCTCGGCGACGCCTTCGGCGAGCGCTGGTTCCCGCTCTTCCGTGACCGTCGGCGGGCGTACGACGAGATCCGGGCGCGGGCGGTCCCGGAGGAGTCGCTGTGGCCCTGGACGGACGACACGGCGATGGCGCTCGGCTTACTGAGCGTGCTGAACGGCCACGGGAAGATCGACCAGCCCCGGCTGGCCCAGGCCCTGGCCGACACCTTCCTGTCCGACCCCGGGCGCGGCTACGGCAGCGGCATGCACGAACTCCTGCCCTCCCTCGCCGCCGCCCCCGCCTCCTGGCCCTCCGCCACTCGCGCCCTGTTCGGCGGCGAGGGCAGCCTCGGCAACGGCGCGGCGATGAGGGTCGCGCCGCTGGGCGCGTGGTTCAGCGCGGACCCGGACCGCGCCGCCGAACAGGCCCGCCGTTCGGCCGAGGTCACCCACGCCCACCCCCAGGGCATCGCCGGCGCGGTCGCGGTCGCCGTAGCGGCGGCCCTCACCGCCCGCCGCGCCCCGGCCCCGGACCTGCGCGCCCCGACTTCGGACCCCCTCGGCCCGACCCCGGACCTCCTGCGCCAGGTCGTGGACCGCACCCCGCCCGGCCCGGTCCGCGACGGCCTCACTCAGGCCATCGCCCTGCCACCCACCACCACCCCGCGCCAGGCCGCCGAGCTCCTCGGCAGCGGCCGCCGTATCCGCGCCGACGACACCGTTCCCTTCGCCCTCTGGTGCGCCGCCCGCCACCAGGACGACCTGATCGCCGCGCTGTGGGCCACGGCCGAGGGCCTCGGCGACGTGGACACGACCTGCGCGATCGTGGGCGGCGTCGTGGGGGCGGCCACGGGCGTCTCCGCCGCCCCGGCCGACTGGCTGGAGCGACGCGAGCCGCTGCCCGGATGGGTGGCGGCGCTGCACTGAGCGACGCCGGGCAAGTGTTCTAGAGTTCGCGGATGAACAGCGATCTTCTCCGTCTCACGGTTCTGGGTTGTGCAACGCCCTACCCGAGTGTGGACAACCCTTGTTCCGGCTACCTGGTGTCCGGCGGCGGCACCCGGGTGTGGGTGGATGCGGGCAGCGGGACGCTGGCTCAGCTGCAACGACACGTCCGGTTGGACGAGTTGGACGCGATCTGGATCTCGCATCTGCACGCCGATCACAGTGCGGACCTGCTCACCGCCTACTACGGTGCGCTCTTTGCCGACATCCAGCTCGCGGCGCCGATCCCCCTGTACGGCCCGCCGGGCATCGCCGACCGGCTGGCCCACTTCCTCACCAACACCGCGACCCGCAGCCCGGTCGAATCCGCCTTCGCCGTCGAGGAACTGCACGACGGACATCAGGCGCGGGTCGGCGCGCTGACGCTGACCAGCCGGGCGGTGGAACACGGCATCCCCGCCTTCGCCCTGCGCGTCGAGGCCGCGGGCCGGTCGCTGGTGTACTCCGGCGACACGGCACCTTGCCCCGCGCTGACGAGCCTGGCCGAGGGGTGCGATGTGCTGCTGTGCGAGGCCGAGAGCGCCCAGGCCCCGAGCACGGGGGAACAGGTCCACCACACACCGGAGGACACCGGTGACACCGCCGGCGCGGCCCGGGCGGGACGGTTGCTCGTCACGCACGTCGGGCGTTTCCTCACACCGCAGCAGGCAGTGGCTCGTGCCTCGACCCGGTTCAACGGTCCCATCGACTACGCCGCTCCTGGCGCCACCTTCCCGGTGGGTTGAATCGCCACGGCCTCGGGGCGCTCCGAGGAGGTGGCCGCGTCGACGAAGACGGCATCTTTCGCGGTTTCTGATTCGGCCGCTCAAGCCGAAGCCTGGGGTGAGGCTCAGCGGTCATGCCCCAGCCGGCCGTCGATCCGTTGTCGCAGCGCCATCGCACGCGCGTCGTCGAAGTCGGCCAGGAGCCGTAGCGCAGCGCCCCAATGTCTCCTGGCCGCCGCCGCGTCCTTGTCGCACAGCGAAGCGGCGAGGCCATCCAGTGCGATGGTCTGGTGCCAGGAGGCACCGAGCTCTTAATGCACCATGGCGGCCCTGCGGTAAAAGTCGGCGGCTTCGCCGTGACGTCCAAGGCGCTGGTAGGCCCCGCCGGCACCGTGCCACGCGAGGGCTTCGCGGCTGCGGTCGCCCAAACGGCGGTGAAGCACTGCGGAGCGTTGGTATGAGGTCAGAGCCTCGGCGTACTGGCCGAGAGCTCGCTGTGCATCGCCCACATAAAGGAGCCAGTAACCCTCCAATGCGTGATCGCGCAGTTCGAGAGAGATGTCCAGAGCTTCGTGCGCCACCCGGTCGGCTTCGGGCAGCTCCCCGCGTTCCAGATGGATCGCACTGCGCATGCGGAGCACGTTGCCCACGCTGCGTTTGTTCACCATCCGCTGATGCACCGCGAGGGCTTCCCCGAGATTGCTTTCCGCTTCCGTCAAGCGTCCAGTCTCAAAGTCGGAAAAGGACAGGGGAACGGCGCTCTCGTCCGCTGGACCGAGCGGAACGTGTTCGCGGGCGGGGGCGATCCAGCTCTGCGCGGCATCGGCGGTGTGCAGATACCAGTCGAGTACGCGCCGCAGTGCCGCGGCACGGCTGTCGGCCGTCTCCTCCAGACGGCTCTCATCGGTCGCGTAGGCCCGGAGGAGATCGTGGAACTCGAAGCGATCGGGGGCGGTCTGCTCCAGCAGATGGGCACCGACCAGCACATCCAGCAGTTGCCGCCCCTGTCGCACGCTGACACCGGCCAGGGCGGAGACGGCTGCCACGCCGAACCCGGGCCCCGGGTGGACACCGAGCAGTCTGAAGAGGCGGGCCGCGTCCGGGGGCAACGCCCGGTACGACCAGGCGAATACCGTGCGCACCGCGTCCGCGTCCTGCTCGTCTCCCGTGCTGAGAGCCGCCCACAGCGCCGACTCGTCACGCAGGTCGGCGATCAGCTCGTCCAGATGCATATACGGGTGGCTCGCGGCCCGCTCCGCCGCGATGCGCAGCGCCAAGGGCAGTCGTGCGCAGAGGTGGGCAAGCTCTGCCAGCTTCTCCGTGTCGTCTTCCGGGCGGTAGCCGGACGTCACAGCCCGCAGAAGAGCGACCGCCTCTGGCTCGGGGAGGGTCCCGAGGGTGATGCGGTGCGCCCCGTCACGTACGGCGAGCCCGGACAGACGGCCACGGCTGGTGACGACCACCAGGGAGCCGGGATGGCCGGGCAACAGCGGCCGTACTTGGGTCACGGTGGCGGCGTTGTCCAGGACGATCAACACTTTGCGGTCGGCCAACAGGGAGCGGAACAAGGCCGCGGCGGACTCGGTATCCGTCGGCACCGCGCCTGCCGCGACGCCAAGGCCGGTGAGGAACCGGTGCAGTGCCTCCTGTGCGGTGATCGGCTCGCCGGGATCGTAGCCCCGCAGGTTGACGTAGAGCTGACCGTCGGGGAAGTCGGTCTTCACCTGGTGGGCCCAGCGAAGGGCCAGAGAGGTTTTCCCCGCTCCAGCGGTACCGGCGATCACGCATATGGCGACGACGACGGAGTCGCCCTCGCCACCGGTCAGGATCGCGTCAAGGCGGTGCAACTCCGCCCTGCGATTGACAAAGCCCCTGGCATCACCGGGCAGCTGCCGCGGAACAACCCGGACATGGTCTTCCGACGCCCGGGTGTGGTGGAAGTGCACGCCTCCGGTGATGGCTCCGGCTTGTACGACATCGCGAGAGGATCCCGATAGATCGTTGTCCGTACCTCCCCGACGCCCCTCATCCGCGTCTTCGCTGCTGATCGCCTACACCGCTTTCAGTTGCGGCGGCGGAAGGTGCGCCACGCGGCGTCCGAAGTAGGACAGCAGATCCTCGCCGGCCTTGTAGAGCTCCCTGATGAAGCCCTCCCACCGCCCGATGAGCTCGGCGTCCGTGAAGCGGATGGCTCCGTCCAGGAAACCCGCTTCGGTGTAGACCACCTCGTACAGGACCTGGCCGCCGACCACGACGACTTCGGGCAGCGGGCCGACACTCTCCAGCATGCCCAGGGCTGCGGGGGTGACGACCCGAATGTTCTTGCCGGACTCCACCTGTACCCGCAGTGCGTGCAACTCCCACTGCATATAGGGCGTGAGCGGTTCTTCCACCACCCGGACGCGGTGGAAGGCGGTGCCGCGTTCCCGGTCCCGCTGGGCAGCCTTGGCCAGTTCTTCCCGCTCGCCTTCAAGGAGGCGCAGGGCTTCTTCCCAGCGCCCCCGGCGAAGGGCTTCCCAACTGTCATCCTGTTCCTCGAACTCCTGCTGCCGCTCGAACTTCCAGGAATGCCGGTCGCGGAGCTCGGCTCGACGCTGCCGGTAGTCGCGCCTGTAAGCCTCGGTAGGCAGCCGATCTCCTTGCGAGGCGGGGAGTTCGAGGTCGCTCGGGTCAAGCATCCGCGATGTCCGGCTTCGCGGAGCGGAGCATGCTACCCGGAATGACCACCAGGCGCTCATCCGAGGCGATGGTGACATCCGCGGGCAAACGCGCGGCATAGGCATCGGTGAGGTCACGCCCGACGACGGCGATATCGCCGTTGCCGAGCTCCCAGATGTCCGGGCAGCCGTCCTCGTCCTTGGTCGTGCCCAGTTCCTTGGCCGACTTTCCCAATCGCCGCACGAATAACGCGGACGGATCGGCCTCCCAGGGACGGGCCATGCTGTCTCCCCCTACAAGTCCTACACGTTTCCATCGATCACTACGGAGCGTAGGGAGGTTGGTTACGTACTGCAAGGGACACGTCAGCCAACTTGGCCGAGAACCCCCAGAGGGGCGGGCGGGTCACGACGGGAGCGCTAGGGGATTGAGAGGGGCTTCCCGCCCAGGCCGCCCAAACTGTCCAGCAGCCCAGCCCCATTGCCCAGCTTGTCCAAGCCGGGCAACTTGTCCAGGCCGGGAAGCTTGTCCTTCAGCGGGGAGAGCGCGGGCTGCCCCTGGGGCGGCGAGAGCGGATCGTCGTTCTTGAGGTCGAACTGGGCCCAGGCCTTGTCGGTCATTCTTGCGTCGTTGGGGCTGGCTTGCGCTTGGTTGAGCATCTCGACCGTCTGCTGCAGCGGCCGGCCCGGCCCGATGAAGAAGTCCCTGTCGACTTCGCCCTTCTTGCCCATCGTCTGCTCCGAGTCGCCTTCGTACATGACTCCGTGCACATGGACGTTGACCTGGTTTTCCCTGGCGGCGGCCGCAGCGGAATTCTGGGCCGGGCTCACATAGCGGTAGGTGACGAACCACTCGACCCGAATCGAGTCGTTGCAGCGGTCGATGTACTGCCGCTCCAGGGGCGGCGTGTCCAGGACGAGCGAGATGTCGATGGGGTGGTCCATCCTCGGGCAGTCGACGTAGTTGCCGCCGCCCTTGTAGTCGGCCGCCCACAGGCTGACCACCCCGGTCACACGCTGGGGCACGGCCGACGGGGCCGGGGCCGCCGTGGCGGTTCCGGGTGCCGCTGTGGAGAGGCCGATGAGGATGGCGGCGGCACAGGCGGTCAGCAGGCGCGGTCGACGCACGGTGAACTCCGATCACTCCGACGTCAGGACAACCACCTTCAGTGATTCACGGCGGAGCGGATCGCAGTACGCGGCGGGAAGGCGTCGGATTCACCCGATTGCGGGGGCGAGGGAAAGGGGCCCAGCTCGAACCATGTCGCCTTGCCGGGCCCCGGACCGTGCGCGCACACGCCCCACGCGTCGGCGCCGGAGGAGATGAGCGCCAGCCCCCGCCCGTGCTCGTCCTCCGCAGCCGGTGCGCGGGGGACGGGGCGGCCGGGTGCCTCGTCCTGTACGAGGACGCGGAGGACGTGTGGGTCGGTCCACTCGGCGAAGAGCGTGACGGGTGTCGAGCAGCCGCTGCGCAGGCAGGCGTTCACCGCGTTGGTGACGGCCTCGGAGGTGAGGAGCAGCGCGGTGTCGGCGAGGTCGCGCCGGTCGGCAGCGGTGAGGAGGGTGCGGACGGCTTCCCTGGCGGCCCGGACCCAGACGGGCTCGGGCGGGAAGACGAGGGAGACGAGGCGGGAGTTGGAAGGCGGCATGTCGGCCTCCTGGGGTGAGATGCGCGGGAGCTGGCTCAAGTGGCTGTGCACGGGCCGCACTTGTGTACTCCGCAGCGCGAGCGGGTCGTTCTCGACGGTATGGTCAAATGTCGAGTTGTTGCAACTGTGTCCCTCGAAGTCCCTCCGTGTGGGTGACGGGGCGGGCGAATGGGTGGACCGCTCGGGGGCTTCACGTCAAACTGCCGCACGGCTACGAGGAGGAAAAATGCCGCCGAGGAAGACCCCCAGCGAACGGCAGCGGCGACTCGGTGTCGAGCTGCGCAAACTTCGTACTGGTGCACGGATGTCCGGAGACGAGGCAAGCGCATTGCTCGACATCGAGCGCACACGGATCAGCCATATCGAGGCGGGGCGGGTCGACGTTCCCCGCAACGGACTCCACAAGTTGCTCTGCGCCTACGGCTGCGCTGAGGGCCCGTTGTTCGAAGGGCTGATGGAGATGGCTCAAGACCGGGGCAAGGGCTGGTGGGATGAGTTCCGGGACACCGTTGGCCCCATGGGTCGTGATCTGGCCGAGCTGGAGTCCCGTTCGGCTGCCCTCCGCACGCACGAGTCGGTGTTCGTTCCCGGCATGCTGCAGACGGAGGAGTACGCACACGCGGTGATGTCAGAGGCGGAGAGCGACCCTCAACGCGTTCAGCGGTACGTGGAGTTCAGAATGCGCCGACAGCAGGTGCTTTCGGGATCACCCGTCACCTACCGGGCCATCATCCACGAAGCGGCGCTCCATGCCCAGATCGGCGGGGCGAGGGTCATGCGGCGGCAGCTGCTCCGGCTGATCGAAACGTCGCGTCTCCCCAACGTCACCGTGCAGATCTTCCCGTTCGAAGCAGGCGCCTACTCGGCGTTCAGCCGCTCTTTCGTGATCTTCGGAGGCAGGGTACCCGAGCTTGACACGGTCTATCTGGAGCATCCGTGGAGTTCCGTCTTCCTGCGGGATGGAGAGCACGTCGACGAGTACGCCAAAATGTTTGAGCGACTGTCGGAACTGGCTCTCGCGCCAGTCGATCCCGAATCCGCACCCGAGGCCCACGAGTCCCGCGACTCGCTGAGCCTCATCCAGCACGTCATGTACAGACTCTGAGTAAGGAGCCCCATGTCCCAGCTCGCGTGGCGCAAGTCCTCGTACAGCGGTGGAGGCGAAGGCGAGTGCGTCGAGATCGCGACCGGGCCCGACGGGCTGATCCACTTCCGCGAGAGCGACGCCCCGCGCGTCACCGCCGCGACCACCCGCACCGCGTGGGCCACCTTCGTCGCCGCCGCGAAGGCCGGGGACTTCGACCGCCTTACGGGCTGAGAGCGGACCCCAGCGCCCGCAGGGCATTCGCCGTGAACTCGTCGAGCGGATAGAACAGCTCGATCGCCAGCTCCGACAGCGTCACATCCGCCGGGGCCCCGAACGTGGCCATCGTGCCGAACATCGACAGCTCGCCCATCGGCGTGCGCACCCGCAGCGGCACCTGGATGGGGCTCGGCCGCGTCGTCGGCGGGCCGGCGTCGGCATCGGGGGCGGCCTCGTCGCCGAGGAGCGGAAGGGCCGGGTAGCCGCGTACCTCCTCGTACAGCGCCCGCAGCTCCGTGTCGCCGGTGGCGTCGGCCTGGCGTCGCAGCCGTTCGAGGAAGAGGGGCCGGACCTCGTCGAGGTTGGCCAGGCGCGGGGCCAGGCCGTCGGGGTGCAGGGTCAGCCGGTAGACGTTCGGGTGCGGATCCAGCAGGTGGGGCGGTATGCCGTCCATGAGCACGGACATGGCGCGGTTGCCGGTCAGCACATTCCATACCCGGTCGACCACGACGGCCGGATACGGCTCGTGGGAGGTCAGCATCATGTCGAGCGCGGCGCGCACGGAGGCCATGTCCTCGTCGTCGAGGCTGCTCTCCCGGTACGCGGGGGCGTAGTCGGCGGCCATCAGCAGCGTGTTGCGCTCGCGCAGGGGGACGTCCAGGGCGGCGGACAGGCGCAGCACCATCGTCCGGCTGGGGCGGGCGCGGCCGGTTTCCACGCAGGACAGGTGGCGCGCGGAGGTGTCCGCGAGCAGGGCCAGTTCGAGCTGGCTGAGCCTGCGGCGTCGGCGCCACTCCCGGAGCAGGGCACCCACACGGGACGGCTGATCGACATCCATGGCCGGGAGCGTAGCCGCCGGCGGATCATCGCGGCCATGACCTCGGAGGTCATTGAGTCCATGACCGCGCGGTGTCACCGTTTGCGCAGACCAGGGGCCCGGTCAGGCCCCGGCCCGCACAGCGAGGGGACCCGTATGAGTACTCAGACCATGACCCAGCCCATGACCACGACACCGGACCTGCTGCGCACCACCCTGCGCGTCGACAGCTGGTCCACCGCCGTCTTCGGCGTCGTCATGCTCGTCGGCGCGACGTCGTTCGACGGCCTGCTGGGGCTGCCGGTGAGCTGGTCGGTCGCGTTCGGGATCGCCATGCTGGGCGGGGCCGCCGTGCTCGCGCTGATCGCCGGATACCCACGGATCCCGACGCGCCTGGGGGCGGCCGTGGTCGTGGTCAACACGCTGTCGTGCGTGGGGCTTGTGGTGCTCGCCTGCACGGACGTGGTGGAGCTCACGGGGCTGGGGAGGGCGTTCATGGTCGTCGGGGCGGTGGCGGTGGCGGCGTTCGGGGAGTTCGAGTTCGTGGGGCTCCGGCGCGTCCTGGGCGCGGCCCGGTAAGGATGCCGATCCCGTAAGGATGCCGGGGGCGCGAGACATATAGGGGGCGTGAAGACGATTCAGACGGGGGACGAGCGCGGGCGCTCGGCGCGGTTCACCAAGGTGTACGCGCGCGAGCACCCGCGCGTCGTCGCCTTCGTGCACCGGAGGGTGGGCGACCGCGGCGCGGCCGAGGAACTCGCGGCGGAGGTGTTCCGCATCGCGTGGGAGCGCACTCTCGTGCCCGAGGCCGACGGGGGCGAGATCACGGCCGGCTGGCTGTTCGTCACCGCGCGCAATCTCGTACGCAACCACTACCGCGCCGAGGCGCGCCTGAGCGAGCTGCACCGGCGCATCACCGAGGAGCTGGGCCGTACGGCGGCCACCGGCCAGGACTCGGCGGTGCTGGACACGCTGGACCGGCTGCCCGCCCACCATCGCGAGGTGCTGGCGCTGAGCTACTGGGACGGGCTGAGCGCGGCCGAGGCCGGCGCGGTCCTGGGGTGCGGCGCACCGGCGGTGTGGGTGCGGCTGCACCGCGCGCGCAAGGCGTTTCGCGACCTCTACCGGGCCCCGGCCCCCTCGCCCTTGGAGTCAGCATGATCCGCGTCAAGGACCTGATGCAGCAGGCCAATCCGGTCCCGGAGGCGGTCCCAGGGGAGTCGGCGGAGCCGCCCAGGAAGCCGCTGCGCCGACGAGGGCCGGTGCTGGGCGGGGTCGTGGCCGTTCTCGCCGCCGCCGTTGTCACCGTCATCGCCGTCTTCGCCGTCTTCGGCACCCAGGGCGGTAGCTCCGGCGACCCGGCGGCCAAGCCTCCCGTCGCCGACGAGCCGTACTACCGGACCACCGGGGACCTGGAGCGGTCCGCCGATCTGATCGTCCGCGCGCGCCTCGACGCCACGCGCGAGACCGACGAGGACGGGATCCCGGAGACCGTGGCCACGGTGAGCGTGGTGGCAACGAGCAAGGGCAAGCCCCCCGGTCGCACGATCCAGGTGTCGTACATCAGCCCGGGCGCCGCGCTGCCCGCGGGGCCCGAACTCACCGTCCGGCACGAGTACGTCCTGCTGCTGGAGCGCATGGACGACGGGAGGTACGCGCTGGTGAACACCGCCCAGGGCTCCTACGGGACCGAGTCCGGCCACGCCGAGGCCGGGCCGGACAACGACGTGGCCCTCAGCGACGGCGTGCTCAAGGCACTGGGCCTGACCCGGTAACGGAAGGGGTGGGGGCGAGCCGTGGGTCGGCGGCTGGACTCTCCCCCCGTGGGAGAGACCATGCTGAGGCGCGTGAACGACGACGCCCCCCTGTCCATCGGCCAGTTCGCCCGTCTCGTACGGCTCAGCGTCAAACAGCTGCGCCATTACGCCGACCTCGGCCTGCTGCCGCCCGCTCGGGTGGACCCTGACACCGGATACCGCTACTACCGCGCGGACCAGGCGCGGGATGCCCTGTCCATCGGCCTGCTGCGCTCGCTGGATGTGCCGCTGGCCGCCATCGAGGACGTGCTCTCCGGGCAGGACCCCGCTCACGCCCTGGGCGCTGTACGCGACCGGCTCGACGACGAGCTCGCCCGCCGCCGCCGGGCGCTCGCCACCCTGGGGCGGATCCTGGCTCACGGCCTGCCCACCTCCGAGGTGACCCTCCGGCGGGAGGAACCGCAGCGGGTGGCCGTCGTCCGCGATGTCGCCGATTCGCCGGAGGACATCGGACGGGTCACGGGGGCGTGTGTGGGCAGGCTGCTGGCGCTGCTGGCAGCGGGAGAGCGGGGAGAGCGGGGAGCACAGGGATCGCAGGGGCCGCCGGGGCCGCCGGGGGAGAGGCTTCGGCTGATCGGGCTCTTCCCCGTCGACCTGGGCGAGTACGTCCCCGTCACCATCGCGGCCATGCTCCCCGAGGGCCGCCCCGCGCCGCCGGGCACCACGGCGGACCTGCTCCCCGGCGGCACGTTCGCCCGCGCGACCCACACGGGCCCGTACGACCAGATCTCCCTGACCGCCCACGCCCTGCTGGCCTGGTGCATCGAACGCGGCCACACCCCCACCGGGCCCATCCGCGAGCTCTACCTCAACGACCCCGCCACCACGGCCCCCGACCACCTGGTCACCCAGTTGCTGATCCCCCTGGAGGAGACACCGTGAACCACCTGGACGCTTGGTACACCGCCGCTGACAAGCCCGAACTCGTGACGTTCGGGCCGGTCCACGGCCTGGGGGTGACCGGGCAGGGCGAACCGGGCGGGAGCGAGTACGGCATCTGCGTCTCTGCTCTGTACGCCGTGGCCGCCGCGCTGCCCTCGCCCCACATGGCGCCGTTGGAAGGCCGCTGGTGGGTGGAGGACCCGCGCCCGTATCTGGAGGTGCCGCGTGACCAGTGGCGCTGGCACCTGTTCCTGCGGCTGCCCGACAACCTGGAGCCGGGCGCCGTCGACCGGGCGCGCGAGGACGCCCGGCCGTCGGGGATCGCGGTGGACCGGGTGCAGTCGGTCACCTTCACCGAGGGGCAGTGCGTGCAGATGACCCACCGCGGCCACTACGCCGACGAGCCCGCCTCCTTGGCCCTGCTGGACGAGTACATGATCGGGCAGGGCCTGGAGCGGGCAGGTATGCACCACGAGATCTATCTCTCCGATGTCCGTGAGACCGATCCGGCGAAGATGCGTACGATTCTGCGGCACCCGGTGCGTCCCGTGTGACGGGTCCGGGCCATGCGGCGCGCTGGGTCATACGGCGCGATCGAGCAGGACGAGGCCATAAGGAAAACCTTCGCGGACGCGGACGCGGCGACGAACGCGGCCTACGCCGCCGCCGACGCTGGCATCTGGCCCGATCCGGAGCCGCTGCCTCAGGAGCGTAAGGCGGAGCTTGACGCGGTGCTCGATCGTTTCTTCGACAAGTTCCCGCGCACCGCATGACGCCGAAGGTCGTTTACGACAGCGGGGCCCTCATCGTCGTGGAGCGCAATAGCGCCGACATGCGCTATCTCCGGTGGAAGCCGGCGAACGCCGGGTCCGCGGCCTGCTCCGACGTGCCGTCGTTAGCCTTGGTCCGACCGATGGCGAGAGAGTGCGCACACCTCGGAGGGGACGAAAGCAACGATGCGGGCACGGATCGAACTACATGACGCCGACTGGACCGGGGCGGGACACGCCTACGGCGACGGAGCGGACACTCTCAAGTGGCTTCGCGACGCCTGTGGTGAGGATTCGGATCGCGCCGAGCGGGCCGCTGACGTCCTCCACAACTGCCTGGTCCACCAGGGAAGCGTCTACGCGGGGTCGGCCAAGGCGTACCCCGTTCTCGTGGACCTCCTGCTCGACCCCGCGGCACCTAGCCGGGCAACCCTCGCTGACCTGCTGCTCGGCATCACCATCGGCATCGCGGAGACCGAAGCCGTGCACCACGAGATCCGTGCGGCCCACGCGCGGGCGACACCCCGCCTGCTCCCCCTCCTCGCCGACCCGGTCCGTGAAGTGCGGCACCGCGTCGCCTACGTGACCGGGTTGCGCACCGGGCACGAGGAGCTTGCAGTACGCGCGCTGGGCGAGCGCGCCCTCAGCGAACCGGACCCGCTCATCGCGGCGGTCATGACCGGTGGCGTCGCCCGGCACGACGTCGCCAACCGCGCCGCCTGGCTCTCCGGTGCTCTGGCGTCCCGTCACACGCCCGCTGTGCGCGCCGCCGCGGCGTGGGGCATCGCCCAAGCCGGACTGCCGTGGACCACCGAGGTGACCACCGCCGTCGCCGAGGCTTGGGAGCACGGCGACGTGCTCAACGGCGATGTCATCGAAGGCGAACAGTGGCGCTGGTCGGACAACCCGCTGGCAGAGACGCTCATCGCCATGGCTGACCCGGTCCGTGCGGCGGAGACCTGCCTACGGTTGACCCAGTCGGAAGACGAGGACACCGCGGAGTGCGGTGCCGTCGCCGCCGTGGGCCTATTGGAGGAACACCCGCACGCGTACCCGGCGTTCGCCCCCGTGATCGCCGCCGCCCGCGCCCACCGGGACATCCATATCCGCTCTTACGCCGATGACCTCGACGCCCTCACATCGGCGGACGAGGGGGATCACACCGTGGGCCAGGTGTGATGCGTCAGAAATCCCGGTCTTAAGTTTCCTGCTGGTTTTCGGTGGCTGGTGGGCCGATTTTGGCGAGGTAGTCGGCGGGGGATTTGAGGATCTCGTCGGCGGCGGACGGGTGAGCGGGTTGCCCGCAGGGCGCGTCGGCCGCCCGGGAGGATGATAGGTGCGTGCGGATACGACTGAGCACCATCGAAGAGCTTCCCGTCCTTCAGGACATCGAGCGGGCCGCGGGCCTGTGCTTCCGGGACATCGGCATGGACGAGATCGCCGACGACGAGCCGCTGAGCCTGGAGGAGCTGAGCCAGTACCAGCGAGACGGGCGGGCGTGGGTCGCGGCGAACGGCGAGGACCGGGCCGTGGCGTATCTGATCACCGACCCGGTGGACGGGAACATGCACATCGAGCAGGTCTCCGTGCACCCCGGCAGCGCGCGGCGCGGCCTGGGGCGGGCGCTGATCGAGCATGCGGCGGGGCGGGCGGCGGCCGAGGGGGCGTCGGCGCTGACGCTGACCACGTTCGTCGATGTGGCGTGGAACGCCCCGTACTACGCGGCGCGGTGCGGGTTCCGAACCCTGGGGGAGGACGAACTGACCCCCGGGCTGCGGGAGATCCGGCAGAGCGAGGCCGCGCACGGGCTGGACCGCTGGCCGCGGGTCTGCATGCGGCGCGAGGTGGGCTGACGGCTCCCGCTGAGGGCTCCCCCCGGACGGCTCCCCGCGCCCCTCGCCTCGCCCCCGCGCTTCCCCCCGGCGCGTTCGCTGTGGACGCAATCGCTGTGGACGTAATCGCTTGGGGCGGCGGCACCGGGTGCCTAGGGTGCTGGTATGCCCGATTCCGTCCCGCCCGAGACCGAGGCTCTGCTGCGCCGCATGTACGACGTCTTCAACACCCAGGACGTCGACGCGATGATGGCCGAGGCCCTCCACCCCGAGGTCGACTGGCCGAACGTCGCCGAGAACACCCGCCTGCACGGCCACGCCGAGGTACGGGCGTACTGGCAGGCCCAGTTCGACGTGGCGCATCCGCTGGTGTCGCCGGAGGGGCTGTCACCGGTCGGCGACGGTCGGGTCGTGGTCACCGTGCGGCCCGGGATGCGCGACGCCGAGGGAGACCACTGGGCCGAGGAGACCATCGAACACGTCTACACCTTCCGCGACGGCCTCGTGACCCACATGGAGGTGCGGGGCGCCCCGGGCCACGGCGGTCAGGCCGCCTGAGCGGGCGTCGCGTACAGCTCGGCCACGGCCCGGCCGAACGCCCGTACCCGCGCGGTCTCCCCGGCCCGCCGCCACACCAGGCCAAGGGCCGACTCCGGCAGGCCCTCGACCGGTACGAAGGCGATGTCGCGGCGGCCGTGGAGCGCGGCGGTCGGCGCGCACAGCAGCATCGTGCCCCGGCCCGCCGCCGTCGCCGCCAGGCCCTCCTGAAGGGTGCAGACGCGCGGCCCGCGCGGGACCGGGCGGCCGGCGGGCGTGGTGGCGGGCGCCATGACGTCCCGCCAGTAGCGCGGCGCGGGCTCGCCGGGCCCGATGACCGGGTGGTCGGCCAACTCCTCGGCGTCGACCACGCCGAGCGCCGCACCCGCCCCGCCCGCTGAGCCCGCCCCACCCCCGCCGACCCGGCGCGCGAGCGGATGCCGGGTGGAGACCGCGAGCGTCAGCGGCTGCCGGGAGAAGACCGGGCCGAGGACGAGGTCGGGCTCGGCGACCGGCAGACAGACGATCGCGGCGTCCACCTCGCCGCCGCGCACCGCGCCGAACGGGTCCGCCAGCGGGATCTCCACGGCCTCCAGCTCACAGCCGGGGTGCCGGTCGCGGAAGGCGGCGACCGCCTCCATCACCCGCTCGTCGGCGGTCCCCTGGAAGCCGATCCGCAGGACGCCCTCGAGCCCGCGCGCGGCGTCGCGCGCCGCCTCCAGGGCGCCGTGCAGCGACGCGTACGCGGGCCGTACGTCGGCCAGGAACCGTTCGCCGAGCGGGGTCAGCCGCACCCGGCGGCTGGTGCGCTCCAGCAGCCGGGCGCCGATGCGCCCCTCCAGCGAGCGCAGCAGCTGGCTGACCCGGCTCTGCGATACGTACAGCCGCTCCGCCGCCCGGCCGAAGTGCAACTCCTCGCTGAGCGCCAGGAAACACTCCAGCTCGCGGATGTCCAGACCGCCCGTCCCCACCTTCCACCACCTCCTCGCTTCCGGGCGTCGATGAGCCCGGCTCATAGAAGGCTGAGGAATTCGCCGTTGTTCCCGGCCGATACCGGCTGTTCGCTTGAGACATGTCCAACACCACGGAACTCAGCACCCCGGAAGGCATGTCCGGGTCCGGGGCCGGAGCCGTGCGCTCGCCGCTCAGGAACTGGCTCGCCGTCGCCGCCGTGGCGGTCGGCACCTTCTCGGTCGTCACCACCGAAATGCTGCCGGTCGGCCTGCTCACCTCGATCGGCTCCGCGCTCGAGGTCTCGGCCGGCACGGCCGGCCTGGCCATGACCGTGCCCGGCCTCGTCGCCGCCGTCGCCGCGCCCCTGCTGGCCGCCACCGTCGGCCGGCTCGACCGGCGGCTGCTGCTCATCGGCCTGATGGGGCTGCTGGCCGCCGCCAACCTGCTGTCGGCGCTCGCGCCCGGCTTCGCCGTCCTGCTGTTCGCCCGGATCCTGGTGGGGGTGAGCATCGGCGGCGTGTGGTCCATCGCGGCCGGCCTGGCCGCCCGGCTGGTGCCGGAGAAGTCCGTCGGCCACGCCACGTCGGTCGTCTTCAGCGGCATCGCCGTGGCCTCGGTCGTGGGCGTGCCGGTCGGGACGCTCATCGGCGATCTGGTGCACTGGCGCGCCGCGTTCATGGTGGTGGGCGCGCTCTCGCTGGCCGTCGCGGCCGCGCTGGCCGTCACGCTGCCGCCGCTGCCCGCCGACCGCGCGATCCGGCTGAGCGAGGTGCCCGGCCTGTTCCGCAACGCCCGGCTGCGCACCGGCCTGATCACGACCCTGCTGCTGGTGACCGGGCACTTCGGCGCGTACACCTACGTACGCCCGGTGCTGGAGGAGGTCTCGGCGGTCGGGACCGGGCTGATCAGCACGCTGCTGCTCGCGTACGGCGTGGCGGGCATCGCCGGGAACTTCCTGGCCGGCGCCACGGCCCACCGCGACCCGCGCCGCACCCTCATGGTCATCTTCGTCCTGCTCGCCTCGGCGGTCCTGCTGATGCCGGTGGCCGGCGGGACGACGCCGGGGGCCACGGTGCTGCTGATGCTGTGGGGGCTGGCGTACGGAGGGGTGTCGGTCACCTCGCAGACGTGGGTGCTACAGGCGGTGCCGGAACCGGAGGCGCGGGAGGCGGCCTCGGCGCTGTACGTCGGGGTCTTCAACGTGGCGATTTCCCTGGGCGCGCTGCTCGGCGGGCGGGCGGAGGACGGGATCGCGGTGTCGAGTGTGATGTGGTTCGGGGGCGCGCTCGCGGTGCTGGCCCTGGTGAACGTCGCGGTCGTACGTCATCGGTGAGGCGATAGGTGAGGCGATAGGTGAGGGCGACAGGTGAGGCGGGGGCCGCGGGCCCGGGGCACGGCGATACCCCGGCCCCGCGGCCCCGGGCTCAGGAGCGGGTCGCCGGCAGCAGTCGCTCCGAGATGATCTTGAGGACCTGAGGCACATGGTCATTGAGGAAGAAGTGCCCGCCGCTGAGCACCGTGAGGTCCAGCTCCCCGGTGGTGTGCTTCGCCCAGTCGCGCACTTCGTCGACCGCCGCCCTCGGGTCGGCGTCCCCCGTCAGCGCGGTGATCGGGCAGCTGATCCGCCGCCCGGGCTCGCAGCGGTACGACTCGATGGCCCGGTAGTCGCCGCGGATCGCCGGGAGCGCCATCCGCAGCAGCTCCTCGTTCTCCAGCACCTCGCCGGTCGTGCCGTTCAGCATGCGCAGTTCCTCGAGCACCCCCGCGTCGTCCCGCTGATGCACGGACTCCTCACGGACCCGGGACGGCGCCCGCCGCCCGGAGACGAACAGCCTGACGGGCATCACCTTCCGCTCCTCCAGGCGCAGCGCCACCTCGTACGACAGCGTGGCGCCCATGCTGTGACCGAACAGCGCGAGCGGCTTGTCGTCCAGCCCGTCCAGCGCGCCGACGACGGCGTCGGCGAGCTTGCCGATGTCGTCGATGCAGGGCTCACGGTGCCGGTCCTGGCGCCCGGGGTACTGGATGGCGAGCACCTCGATCGAGGGCGCCAGCGCCTTGGCCACCGGGAAGAAGTAGCTGGCCGACCCTCCGGCGTACGGCAGGCACACCAGCCGTAACGCGCTGTCCGGGGACTTCTCGTACCGCCTGATCCACGTCTCGGCATCCGCCGCGATGCTCGTCATCGTCGTGCTTCCTTCCTCTACCCCTGCCGGTTCCTGGGGAAGGTGCGGTCCCGGCCCGTCGTCAACATCCTTTCGTCAACACCCTTGCACACACGCCTGTTTCCGAGCTTGCGTTGCTCAATGCTCTAGGTGGTGCACCGGAAGTCGGTGAAGACCAGGTCCGCAGGTGAGACCCTGATACCAGGGGGCTCGTCCTTCGGGAGTGTCCGATGGCAGTGAGCATGCACGTGGTCTGGAGCACGGCCGAGCCGGGGCGCGTCATCTATGAGACGCACGCGATCGAAACGATCACCGACGGCGAAGGCGTCCACGCGACGGTCGACAGTCACACCTATGAGGTCCCCCTCCACAGCCGCACCGAGGCGGAGACGATCGCGGAGGAGGAAGGGTACGAGCTGTTCAGGAGGGGGGAGGCATGGGAGAGCCTCCCGGAGGAGGAGAGCCTTCCGGAAGAGGAGGGCGCCATGGAGGAATAGAGCATTCCGGGGAGTGCGCCGGGGGGCGTAGGGGCGCAGGGGGAATGAGGTGTGCCAGGAGGACGAGACGCCGGGGGACGAGACGCAGGGGGATGGGGGACCGGGGGATGCGGCGCCGGCCGCCGAGGTGACCGCAGGCGCCCCAGATCGGTCCGGCTCCCGTACCCGGTACCGGCTCCCGTACAGGCTCCGGTACCGGTACCGGTCCGGCTCCCTCAGCCGTGGCTCAGCAGGAAGTCGACGTTCCGCGCCTCGGCGCCGCCGGTGCCCGCGGCGCGGCCGAGCGTGACCGGAACGGTCGTCGGTGCGTAACCGCTGGCGACCACCGTGTAGTGCTCGCCGGTGAGCCCCTCGAAGCGGAACGCGCCGTCCGCGCCGGTCACACACTGCCCGACGACATCGCCCGCCGAGTCCAGCAGCGCCACCCGCGCGTCCTCGACCGGCCGCCCTCCCTGGGCGCGCACGGTGCCGCGGACCTTGGCCGCGGGCCGCAGCTCGGCGTCGATCCGCGGGGGCTGCCCGTGGCCGGTGATCTCCAACTGCGCGGCGTGCGGACGGTGGCCCTCGGCGCTGATGGTCAGCGTGTACGAGCCGGGCGCGAGCTCGGGCAGCGCGAAGTCGCCCTTCTCGTCGGCGGTGGCCGTTGCGGCGACCGCGCCGTCGGGGCCGATCGCGGTGGCCGTCGCCCCGGTCAGCGGCCCGCCGCCGAGGGTCCGTACGGTCCCGGTGGGCCCGCCGCCTCCGGCCAGCCGCACGTCACAGGTGACGGGGGCGTCGGACAGCAGCAGCGTGGTCGCTTGCGGCTGGTGGCCCGGGGCGGAACCGATCAGGACGAAGCTGCCGGCGTCGGGCGCGGCCAGGGAGTACCGGCCGTCCGGGCCGCTGACCGTACGGCCGAGCTGGCGGCCGGTGTTGTCGATGAGGGTGAGGGCGGCACCCGCCAGCGGGGCGTCGCCGGTCCCGAGCACCCGGCCCTGGACACCGCCGCCGGTGAGGCGCGCGACGGCCGGGGCGGCCTCGGCCGGCGGGGCCGGCTCGGCGGACTCGGCAGGCTCGGCCGACACCGCGGGCTGAGCCACTTCGGCCACCTCGGCCACCTCGGCCGTCGGGGCGGCCGGGGCCGCGTCGGCCTCCTGGGCTGCCGGCGCCTGGGCCGTCTGCGGCTGGCCCGTCACGGGCGTACGGCGTCGGCTGGGCAGGAACAGGGTGATCAGCAGACCCACGGCGGCGGCCCCGCACGCGACGGCGAACGAGATCTTGAACCCGTCCGTGTTCGGCAGCGCGCGCGGGCCGAAGTTCGTGGTCTGGTGCGCCAGGATCACCCCGACCACCGCGCTGGAGGTGGACATGCCGATCGACCGCATCAGGGTGTTCAGCCCGTTCGCCGCGCCCGTCTCCGAGGCCGGCACGGCACTGATGATCAGGGTCGGCATCGCCGAGTACGCGATCCCGACGCCGACGCCGAGCGCGGTCGAGAGCACGGCGACCTGCCAGACGTGGTCCATCATCACGATGCCGCCGCCGTACGTGGCGCCGATCACGATCAGCCCGAGGATCAGCGAGACCTTCGGCCCGCTCGTGGCGTTGATCCGCGCGGACAGCGGCGAGACCAGCATCATCGCCACGCCCATCGGCGCGACGTACAGACCCGCCATGACCATCGACTGGCCGAGGCCGTAGCCGGTGGCCTTCGGCAGCTCCAGCAGCTGGGGGAGGATCAGCGACATCGCGTAGAAGGAGAACCCGACCATGATCGAGGCGAGGTTCGTCAGCAGCACCTGGCGGCGCGCGGTGGTCCGCAGGTCCACCAGCGGCTCGGCGGTCCGCAGCTCCACGAACCCCCAGACCAGCAGGATCACCGCGGCCGCGCCGAACAGCCCGAGGGTGGTGCCGCTGGTCCAGCCCCAGTCGCCGCCCTTGGTGATGGGCAGCAGCAGACAGACCAGACCGGCCGAGAGCCCGATCGCGCCGACGGCGTCGAACCGGCTGGGGGTCCGTACGGCGGACTCGGGGACGACGACGAGCACGAGGACGAGCGCGAGCACACCGAGCCCGGCGGCGCCGTAGAACAGCACATGCCAGTTGGTGTGCTGGGCGACGAACGCGGCGGCCGGGAGGCCGAGGGCGCCGCCGATGCCCAGCGAGGAGCTCATCAGGGCCATCGCGGAGCCCAGCTTCTTCGGCGGCAGCTCGTCGCGCATGATGCTGATGCCGAGCGGTATCGCGCCCATCGCGCCGCCCTGGATGGCCCGGCCGATCACCATGACCACCAGGTCGGAGGTGACGGCGCACACCAGCGAGCCGACGACCAGCAGCCCGAGGGCCACCACCAGCATCCGGCGCTTGCCGAACATGTCGCCGAGCCGCCCCATGACCGGGGTGGACACGGCGCCCGCGAGGAGGGTGGCGGTGATCACCCAGGAGGCGTTGGAGCTGGAGGTGTGCAGCAGCTGCGGCAGCTCGGTCACCAGCGGGACGACCAGCGTCTGCATCACCGAGACGGCGATGCCGCAGAACGCGAGCACGGCCACGAACCCGCCGCCCACCTCGCGCGGGAGCTGCTGCGAGGGCTTCTGGTCGGGCGGCGCGGGGCTCACCGGCTCGACGCGGGCTGCTGGAGCTGACGGGGACATTCGGCTGCCGCCTCCAAGCGGGTGTCCTGGTAGATGACCTGTCTGACCTGTCATATGAAAGGCATAAGGAAGGATGAGATGTGCATCCTACACATGGTGTGTATCGTGCACATGTCCTGCGACGAGCGGCCGGGGGACGAGGAGGAAGCGTGCTGGAGAGGCTGGAACGCGAGCTGATGCTGGTCGCCAGGTGCAACCTGCTGACGCCGCGGGACCGCAAGGGCCAGGGCAGACAAGGCGAACGGACCGAACAGGGCGACCAGGACGACAAGCGCGCCCCGGTCGGCCAGACCGATCAGACCGGCCAGAGCGGCCAGAGCGGCCAGACCGATCAGTCCGGCCAGAGCGGCCAGACCGATCAGTGCTCGGGCGACCGGCTCGACCGTTCCGCGTACTTCCTCCTCTCCTTCCTGGACACCGAGGGCGCGTTGTCCATCGGCCAGCTCGCCGACGCCTTGGGGCTCGACGTCTCGACCGTCAACCGGCAGGCCGGCGCCCTGCTCCGCGCGGGCCTGCTCGAACGCATCCCTGATCCCCAGGGCGGCCTCGCCCGCAAACTGCGCGCCACCGCCCTCGGCGCCGACCGCCTCGCCGCCGACCGGGAGCGCCGCCGCGCGGGGCTGGCGCGGGTGCTCGCGGGCTGGCTGCCCGAGGACGTGAGGCGGTTCGAGGACGCGCTGACGCGGTTCAACCGCGAGGTGGAGGCGGACGAGGGACGCTCGTGGCCACGCCCGGAGGACACACAGGAGACACAGGACACACAGCAGGCACAGGGCGCGTAGCGCGGCGCGGGGCCGTGAACCCGCACGGCCTGATCCCGCACAAGCCGGGCGACGGCGACCCGTGGGCCGACACCTGGTGCTACACGAATCCGATCTTCATCGAGGTGGCGGAGGGCTGAGGGAGGGAGCGGAATCGCCGGCCCGGGATCTGCGTTGACGTAAGTGGTAGAGGCGGGGGCGCGCCGACGCACGTACGCGAGCCCCGGCAACCACCACCGGAATCGTTACCGCAGGAGGGACCCGTCATGACGACCCATTCCCCGGGCACCGGCACCGGCAGGGGCACCGGTGCCCACCGCGTGGAAGTGACCCGCGGCACCCAGCACGTCACGGTCACGATCGACGGCCGCGTCGTCGCCGAGTCGCGCCGCCCACTGCTCCTCTTCGAGACCGGCCTGCCGGTCCGCTACTACCTGCCCCCGCAGGACGTGGACCTGTCCCTCTTCGAGCCGACCGACACGCACACCACCTGCCCGTTCAAGGGTGAGGCGGCGTACTGGACGTATCGGGGCGCGGAGGGTGGAAGCGGTCCGCGGAAGGATGTGGTGTGGGCCTACCCGGACCCGATCGACGCGGTAGCCGAGGTCAAGGACCATCTGTCGTTCTACGACACCGTTGCCGACATCTCGGTGAAGGAGGACGGCTGAAAGAAACGGATGGCGCGGCGGCGGGAACAGCTGTCGCGTGCACATCCACGCGTATTCCTGGCTGGGCGAGAAGGAGCTGTTCGACCGGGACGTGCTCCGCCGCCTGCCGGACCGCCCCAGGCCCCCGGTCACCCCGGAGGACCAGGAGCACCACCGGCAGCAGGTCGACGCCTTCAGGCGCTCCGAGCTGCCCCCGACGGAGACCGCGCACTGGCTGCTCAAGACCCCCCGCCTCATCCGCGAGACCTTCGAGGAGCCGAAGGACGCGGCCGCCTGGCTGGGCAGGCAGCTCACCGAGCACGCCCCGGGCTTCCACTCCCAGCAGGAAGCGGACACGACCCGGCTGGCCCGGCTGGTGGCCACGGCCGCGGACACGCTGACGCATGGGGGCGATGTGTCCGTGGGCTTCTACGTCGGCCGTACGTCGTTCCTGTCCCTGGCGCTGGTGACCTGCTCCCCGAACCGCTTCGCCCCCGGCGCACCGTGCCCCCGTGACAATGGGCCTTAGCGAACCATGGGCTGGGTCGTGGCGTCGGTGACGAGCGAGGCCCGTATGGGGTCGACGGTGACCGTCTGCGTCCCGCCACCGTGGTCCACCTTCCCCTCCGTACGCAGCCCCGTACCGTCCACGGTGCCGCAGACGACCGCGGTCAGGGCAGCCACCGTGGTCAGGGCGACGGCAGCGATCTGCACCGCGTGGGCACGGCATTCGGCGAAGGTGACGGGGCGCATGGCGGATCTCCTACGGGGAATCGGAGAAGCTGATTGCTACGACAACCACCCTGATCCCGGCCACTGCCGTACTACTGCCGCCCCACTAACGCTCCGCTAACGCCCCGCTAATGTCCTCCGGTTGTCCGCGCGCTCGTAGCGGGGTCAGTTGTCCTCCGGCACAGCGCTGTCGTCGTCCTGGTCCCGCCAGAAGGCGGGGCACTCCGTGTTCGCCGCCTTGGGAAGTTCGCTATTGAACAGCTCTCGCTCGTACTTGATGTGGCGGCCGGTGAAGTAGTTGACCTCGCCGTTGGGAAGGCCCGCGTCCACGATCAGCAGATGTTGGCCCGCCTTGAAGGGCTTTTCCTCCAGCCACTCGGGGTCGACGGTGTTGATTTCGATCTGTTTGGCTCCCTGTGCGGGTTTGATCCAGTCCCGCACGGCGAAGGTCACGACGACCTGGTGGGGCTGCGAGGCGTCGCGTACCGAGACCACCTCGCCCTCGGCGGCGATCCGGGCACAGGCGACCCACTCGACGCCCGTCAGGCCCTGGTCGTCGCCGATGGACGACCGGACCGGGGTGCCGTCCACCAGCCAGAAGATCAGCACCCCGACGCTCAGCGCCGCCGCGGCCGCGAGGACACCCCCGATCGTGCCTCGGCGCCGCCACCACATGGTGCGAGGAGCGGGTCGTGGCGGTGCGTCGGCTCGGCCGGCCTCCTTGCCGATCATTCGCAGTGCCAGCCGCAGATCGTTCTCTTCCGATTCCGTCAGCTCTGTCACATCAGTGGAGTCGGCCATCTCAGAACACCTCCATTTCGTGGAGTTGTGTCCGCAGCGCGGCAACGGCGCTGTGAAGTCGGCTTTTGACGGTGCCCTCCGGCACGTCCAGCAGCACCGCGATATCGCGCACGGGCAGATCCGCGTAGTAACGCAACGTCAGCACCTGCCGCTGCACGGCTGACAGCCCTCCAGCCCACGGGACACCGTCAGCGCGAGGACGCGATGGTCTTCGGGATGCTCCTCCGGAGGGCGCCGCGACCAGCGCGCCGCCAGCCGCTCGCGCAGGCCCGCGTCTCTGGTCCTGGCCCGGTGCCAGTCGACCGCGACCCGGGATGCGACCGCCGTGAGCCATGCCATCGGTTCGCGGATCTCCGGCTGCCCCGGCTTGGCCTGCTCCTCCAGCAGTTTCAGCCTGACTTGCTGAACCCCGTCGTCGAGCTGGTCCCAGGGCACACCGCCCAGGACGAGCATCGCGCGCACCCGCCGGACGTACTCCGGCTCGGTCAGCGGCGATAACTCGTCCGGGCCGACCGATCTTGCTTTGCGCCATCCGGCCATCCGCGGTCCCTCCTCGTTTCCCTGATGACGCAGCAACCCCGGCAAACGTTCACCCGAACTCGACTGCGCGGCCCCGGTCCCCGGGGCCGGCCTGGACTGTGCCGCCCTCGGGGCGCACGCTCCTCAGCCGCCGCAAGCCAAAGCGGCCCGCCAGATTCCTGGCGAGCCGCCCTTCGTGCTGCCGCTGGTGAGCGGCTCAGGTGAAGTTCACGTCGCTGCACAGGAAGTACGTCTGGTCCATGTGCGAGGCCTGCCAGATCGTGTAGACGACGTGGCGCCCGGTGTAGCCCGAGGTCTTGACGTCGATCGAGTAGTTCTGGCTGGGGCCGTACTTGCCGGTCTTGGCGACCTGTTGGAGGTCGCTCCACTTGAGCGGCTGGGTGGTGGGGTCGTAGCCCTGGCGGGTGACGTAGACCAGGAAGTAGTCCGCGCCGTGGCTGGCCTGGTCATACAGCTTTACGGTGAAGTTGTTGCTGATGTTCGTCGTCTGCCATGCGCCGACGGTGTCCAGGGAGTTGTAGCGGTTGCCCTCGGTGTGGCCGCCGCTGCACAGCTGGCCGTCGGGGACGACGGCCGGGAAGTTACCGGCGGAGCCGTTGCGGTAGAGGCCGTTCCAGTTCCACATGGCGTTCGGGTTGTCCTGCCAGGCCTGCCAGCACATGGGGTCTTTCTGTGCCATCTCAGGGTTCTGGAAGTCGTTCGCCCAGCGCAGCCAGCAGCCGTAGTTGCGGGACGCGGGGTCGATGACCGATCCGTGGGCGGAGGCGGTGCCGGTCCAGGGGATCAGAGCGAGCAGCGCGGCGGACAGCATGCCGAGGGCGCGGAGTGCCCAGCGTAAGGAGTGTCTGGTGTGATCATGACAATTCTTCATGGCCGATCTCCGTCGTCGGTGGGGGGATGGTGTCGATGGGTGCCGGGGAGGCCCGCGCGATGGGAGCGCTCCCATTTCGGTGAGGGTGCCCGGCGACACAGAGGCGAAACATGTGGTTCACCTATGGCCGGATCGGTCGGGAGCGCCGTCAGACCGAAGGGGCCCGCCGGGCGCGGCCGCGGACCATGTCACGCGGCACTCGCGCCCGACGGGCCCACCGCTCCCGGGCTTAGGCCAGGAGTCGGGTTTCGGCCGTCGGGGCGGGGTCGGCCCTCCGCCGCGCCCCACTGGATCAGCTTGCCCCCGGGCTCGAAGAGGCGCGGGGCGAGCACCTTGAGGTGGGGCGGTGGGGACTGGCGGGTGGGGGTCAGGAGGAGGGCTTCGACGCCGGTGAAGCGGTAGGCCCTCGGCGTTCATCGAGCTCCCCATGGTGCGCGCCTTCGTGGCCAACCCGGCCGAGGAACTCGACATCTACCCCGACGACACCCCCGAGCCCCCCGCCGCCCCCCGCCCCCGAAACCCGCCTCTCCCGCCGAGCCCAACGAGCCGCGGCGGCCCGCCGCCCCACCCACACCCTGATCGCCTCGATCACCCTGATCACCCCGATCACCGACAGCCCCTTCACCCGACCAAGGTGAAGGGGCTATTCGGGCTGCTCCCGGAGGTGTTCCTGAGCGGCTGCGCACCACAACCCTTCACCGCCGTGCGCAACCGACGCCGGGTCGGTCGTGTCCGCGGTTTCCTCCAGGAAGGCCAGGTGCTCCCGTCGGGCCTGGGCCAGGCTCAGCGAGCCGTTGGGGCCGCCCCGAACGATGTGAGCATCCTTGTCGTCCTGGCCGTCGTCCTCCCAGCCGCACTCCATACAGATCTCGAAGTTGGCGCGCTCCCGCAGAGTGCGGTGGCGGCAGCACGGACACGCGACGAGGGTCGCGTCATCCGGTATCGGCGGGACCAGCCGATCGTCAGTCGTCATACCGAAGATCCTCCGCCACGCCTCGTGCCCCACAAGCACAGCGCCTGGCTCGGCACCGAACCGGACTGGCTCATCCAGCCTCGACAACACGTACGCGTCGGGCACCTCGGATACTGTCCTGCCGGCAGCAGCGCCGCCGGACGGCGGCCGGCCCGCCAACTGGAGCGCCGACCCTGACCGACGCTCTTACCGTTCCTCGCAAAAAGGTGGCAACCGTGCCTGTCGCATCACGTTCGATACCTGACCGGGTCTTCTACGGCGACCTATCCGGCACGACGCGCCACCAGCGGCGTCGGCCGGCCGCCCTCCAGCCGGCGGCCGAGGCGGACCGCCCGGAGGCGACCAGATGAACGTCACACTGGCCCTCGCCAACAACGACGGCATGCTCGCCGTCCGTTTCCTGCTCGAACTCGTCTCGCTGGCCAGCGTGACGCTCTGGGCGTGGCGTACCGTGCCTTCGCCGTGGCGCTGGCTCGCGGTCGTCGCGCTCCCGGTCGCCGTGGGCTGGGCGTGGGGGACCTTCACCGTGCCGGACGACCCGTCCCGGTCCGGTGAGAGCGATATCCACACGCCGGGCCCGGCACGGCTGCTCCTCGAACTCGCCGTGTTCTTCGGCGCGGTGGCCACCCTCCACTTCGCCGGCCTGCGGCGCGCGGCCCGGTGGCTGCTGGCGGTTATGGTCGTCTACCAGATCCTCGCCTACGACCGCGTCGGCTGGCTGCTCAGCCACTGACCGCCCACCGCTCCTGCCCACCCCCCGGCCGACACCGCGCACGCAGCGCCCGCGCTCGGCGAGCCGTCGGCCCTTCGGGCCGCGGACTCCACGTCTCCACGTCGCCACGTCCTGCGGGTAGTTGTTCCGCCCGCCGACCGGGATCAGCTGGTCGATGACGTACAGCTGCCCCGCTTTCCACCGCCCCCAGGCCCCGGGTGCAACAGCCAGGCGCCGACTGCGAGAAAGAAGCAGTCCGCTCCGCCACAACTCAGCCTGCTGCCCCCAATATCCGAGGCCGCGTCCGGCAGCGCGCGAGGGGCGCGCCGTCAGATCTTGATGATGGTGACGCGTCCGCCGCACAGCGCCGCGAGGCCCTCGGGGTCGGAGTTGAGCACGGTGGCGGACCGGCTCGACGACGATGCGGGACAGCGTCCACTCCAACGCCGGCCGGTTGACCCGCGGGTGGACCACCTCCACGAGGCCGGCGGCACTGCTGATCACCCGCAGGTCATCGGCACGGGCCAGGGCGAGCCATCCGGTGACCGCGCGGGCTCGCAGTACGGCCCCGGCCAGTCCCTCGCTGTCGAGGACCAGGGTGCCGCCGGGTACGGCAGCGGAGCGCGTCACGCCGCGTTCCCTCCGCCGCGTGTCTGCCGCCTGCGGGCCTGCTGAAGGGGCGCAGCTCTCGGATTCCGTCACCGAGGTAGCGGGCGTGCGGCTCGCTGAGCGCGGCGGCGTGTTCGGAGAGGAGGCCGACGTACGCGTCGACCTTGAGGAAGTGCCCGGCGGGCAAGGCTGCCAGTAATTCGTGCACCGCCTTCGGCTGCATCCGGCCGTCGCTGCACGAAGACCCTGCGCTCAGCGAAACTGCTGATCACGGGTTCTCTCGGCACCTTACTCGTCCAAGGTGCCTCCGGCAGCGAGCGATGCGATCCGGGCGCTGTACGAGGTGGTCGAGAGCAATCACGTCTCGTTCGGCTGAGGCCGTTGCCCACCTCCGTGGCTTTGTGGCGGACTGGTCCCGGCGCAGGGACGAAGCCGAGGTACGCACGGTACGGAGCGGACCGGCCGCACCGGGTGCGGCCGGTCCGCTCGACCGCACGCGTCCTCACCGAGGTGGTCAGCCGGGCCCGTCACCGCGCGCCGGTGCCTTGAGCCGACCACCTAACGCTGCGCCGTGGCCTCTTCGACGCGGGTGACCCGGGCAGGTGCGAGCCGGTGGGGCTCTGTGCCCGCTTGTCGGTCAGCTGGGGTCCGACCCCGTACACCGCGCGTCTGAAGGTGTTCACCGGCCGCCCCCGGGCATTGCACGCGTTGGAGGTCAAGTCTGCCGAAGTCGTCGGCCCGCGCCCCCGGCCTCCCCTAGGCTGGCGGAGCACCAAGCGCACAACCACAGCAGAGCGGAAGAATCATGCGCGGCCTCACTGAGGGGAACCTCAAGATGCTGGCCGGCCCCCGTTCCTACGAGCGCGGGCTGGGCTACCTGGACGCGGTGTCCGGGGTCGAGGTCGGTGACGGCTGGGTCACCGCGCGTGTCCACGGCACGGAGCGGTACGAGGTGGAGCTGACGCTGGACGGGCCCGGCGGGCTGTCCGGCGAGTGCGACTGCCCGTACGGCATGGAGGGCAACTTCTGCAAGCATCTGGTCGCCCTCGGCCTGACGGTGCTCGCCCAGCGGGAGAGCCTGCCGCGGCAGCGGAAGGCGGCCCGGGACCGTGCGCAAGACCTTGACGGGTGGCTGTCCGGCCTGTCCAAGGACGAGTTGCTCGCTCTGGTGCGGGAACAGATCGGCGAGGACCGGCGGTTGCGGCGCCGCCTGGAGCTTCGGGCCGCGAGTGCTCGCGGAGACCTCGCCGCGGTCCGCGTCCGTATCCGCGATCTGCTGGACATCTCACCGTTCGCGCAGTACGGGTACGTCGAGTACGCCGATGCCCGCGCCTACGCCGACGAGGCCGGGCAGGTGGTGTCCGCGATAAGCGCTCTCACCGGATCTGGCCGGGCCGATGACGCGATCACCCTGGCGCGGGAGGCGATGCGGCTGCTGACCGAGGCCATGGAGAATGTCGACGACTCCGACGGCTCGCTCGGACAGGTCGGCACAGACCTCGCCGGCGTCCACCTCGAAGCGTGCCGTGCGGCGCGCCCCGATCCGAGGGAGCTCGCGCGCTGGCTGGTCGGCCATGCGCTCGGCGACATGGACGACGGCCTCACTGACATCGATCCGCTCGACTACGAGGACGTCCTCGGCGAAGAGGGGATGACCGTCCTGCGGAAGCTGGCGGTCGAGGCGTGGCGGGGCAACCGCCGCGGCTGGGCGGAGAAGTACCTGATGGAGCGTCTGGCCAAGGCGGGAGGTGACGTCGACGCGGTGATCGCCGTGCATGCGGCCGACCTCTCACCGAACGGCCACACACACCTGGTCATCGCCCGCGAGCTGGACACCGCTCGGCGCCCCGACGAGGCCCTGAGCTGGGCGGAACGCGGCATCCAGGGCGCCCGGGACCTCGCCGCCGTCGACACCGCCCTCGTCGACTACCTCTGCGACCGCTACGCGCAGGCGGACCGGCTCCCCGATGCCGTCGCCCTGCGCCGCGACCACTTCGGCGCCCGCCGCACCCTGCTCGCGTACCAGCAACTGCGAGTCGCCGCACGGGCCGCGGACTGCTGGCCGGCCGAGCGCGAGGGGGCGCTGGCCCTGCTGCGTGCCGATGCGGGGCGGCGGCAACAGGGCTGGTACGGCGGCCCTGTCCTGGTCGACGCCCTGCTCGACGACAAGGACCTCGACGCCGCCTGGCAGGCCGCCACCGAGACCGGCGCCGACGACCGGCAGTGGCTCACGCTCGCCGACCAAGCCCGTGCCGCGCGCCCCGCCGACGCGCTCGGCGTCTACCTGCGCCTGGCCGAACCCCTCACGAAGCAGACGGGCAATGCGACCTACGAGCAACTGACCAGCCTGCTGCTCAGCATCCGCGACTGCCACCGCCGCCTGGGTACCCAGGACGAGTTCACCACGTACCTCACCGCCCTGCGCGCCAACCAGAAGCGCAAACGCAACCTGATGCGGCTCCTCGACCAGCACGGTCTGTGAATCCACAACCGGCCCCCGAAAGCTGCGCCCGCACGACCGGAGCCGGTGGTGGGCAGCCGCCGCATGGCGTGGACCGCTTGCTGTGACGAGGCGCTGCCGCACGTTCGAGTGCCCGGCGAAGGGAACGCCGACGAGTCCGGAGCGGACAGCCGACCCTCGGCCGAGTCGGAGTGACGATACAGGGAAGATGCACGCCGCTCTGTTGGCGCGCGTACGCCTTCACCAAAGAGTGCGCCAGTCGAACTGTGCCTGGGCTCGAAGGCAATGTGACCGTCCACCACACCCTCAGCTTCCACTGAGCCGTACGGGGGTCCACCGTTCGGTGGACCTCAGGTTCAACTGTTTGCTGCTGTCGGCACCACACCCCGTACGAAGAGCATGAATGGCAGCGGGGCGCGCCTATCTCCCCCCGGTGATACGCCCCGCACCCCCAAGCCACCCCCTTTCCCAGGCCAAAGGACAGCCCATGGACGGGACACAGGACCCGCATGCTCGGCCGGTCGTCCGGCTCGACGCCGTCAGCAGGCTCTACGGCGGACCGAAGAACCGAGTGACCGCACTCGACAACGTCAGCATCAGTCTGCAGAGGGGTACTTTCACCGCCGTCATGGGCCCGTCGGGTTCGGGCAAGTCCACCTTCCTGCACTGCGCCGCAGGCCTCGACCGTCCGACATCGGGTGCGGTGCACCTGGACGGGGTGGACCTCGCCTTGCTGCGGGAGAAGGCCCTGACCAAGTTCCGCCGCGAGCGCATCGGCTTCGTCTTCCAGGCGTTCAACCTCCTTCCGGCACTGAGCGTGGTGGACAACGTGACACTGCCGCTGCGGCTGGCGGGCAAACGCCCCAAGAAGGCCGTCGTCGACGAAGTCCTCGAACAGGTCGGCCTGTCCGACAAGCGGCGCAGCCGTCCCGGTGAGCTCTCCGGCGGTCAGCAGCAGCGCGTCGCCATCGCGCGGGCGCTCGTTACACAGCCCGCGGTGATCTTCGGCGACGAACCGACCGGCGCCCTGGACACGCGCACCGCCGCCGAAGTGCTCATGCTGGTACGGCAGTCGGTGGACATGGTGGGACAGACCGTAGTGATGGTCACGCACGACCCGGTGGCCGCCTCGTACGCCGACCGCGTCGTGTTCCTGGCCGACGGCCGGCTCACCGGCGTAGTCGACCGGCCGACTGTCGAGCAGGTGACGGAGCAGTTGCAGAAGCTGGGCACCTGGGGCGACCCCTTCGGCATCCAGCGGACCGGACACGAGGTGCGCCGATGATCCGGATTGCGTGGCACACCCTGCGCCACCACATGAGCGGCTTCATCGTCTCGTTCGTGGCCCTGTTCCTCGGTGCCGTCATCGTCATCGGCTCCGGCGGGCTCCTGGAGACCGGGATCCACAACGCGGCGCCGCCGCACCGGCTGGCCGCCGCACCGATCGTCGTCACCGGCGACCAGCGCTACAAGTACACACAGAAAGACCTCGTCTTCCCGGAACGACTGCGTATCGAAGCCGAGTTGACGGAAAAGATCGTCAAGATACCGGGCGTTGCAGCGGCGGTTCAGGACATGTCCTTCCCCGCGGCCCTCGTCAAGGGCGGGAAGGTCACCGGCCACGGTTGGTCCTCCGCCAGGCTCTCCCCCTACCAGCTCACCGACGGCACGGCACCCACCGAGGACGGCCAGATCGTCCTGGGCAAGGCGCTCGCGGAGCGTACGGGGCTGACCACCGGCGAGCGGATACAGCTCCTCGTCCACGGCACACAGAAGGGCTACCAGGTCTCAGGCCTTGCCACCGGGCCGGACGACGGAGGCGACGTCTTCCTCGCGGACGCCGAGGCCGCCAGGGGCGCGGACCGCGTCGGCACGACCGACAACATAGGTGTCTTCCCGGCTTCCGGCGCGAACACTCAGGAGGTCGCCTCGGCCGTCCGCGCGGTCCTCGACGGCTCACCGATCACGGTACTGACCGGGGACAACCGCGGCCGCGCCGAGGACCCGGACGTGGTGGCCGACGGCAGCGACCTGATCCCGCTCGCCGCCGCCTTCGGCGGTCTGTCGGCGATGGTCACCGTGTTCGTGGTGGCCGGCACGCTGGGCCTCTCCATCCAGCAGCGGCAGCGCGAGATGGCCCTGCTGCGCACGATCGGTTCGACCCCTGGGCAGCTGCGCCGCCTCATCCTCGGCGAGACCCTGTTCCTCGCGGTCGTCGCCACCGGGCTCGCCACCATCCCCGGGCCCCGGTTCGGGCACTGGCTCCTGGACGCGTTCGCGGACGCGGGCGTGGTACCGGGGTCGATCGCGTACCGGGCCGGCTCCGTGCCGGTGATCGTCGGTGTGGGCACGGCCCTGCTCACCGCGATTGGTTCGGCGTACATCGCGGCACAGGCCGCGGCGCGCACCCGCCCGACCGAGGCGCTGGCCGAGGCCACGCTGCAGCGCCGCTGGTTCAGTGCGTTCCGGCTGATCGTCGGGCTGCTGTGCATGGCCGGCGGCGCGGCCCTCGCCTGGGGCACCGCGCGCTCGGCCGGGCCGGACGCGGCCGGTGTCGCCACGCCGGCGGCAATGGTGTGGGCGGCGGCGTTCGGCCTGCTCGGTCCTGTCGTCGTACGCGCCATGGTGGCCGTGCTGCGGCGGCCCGTCGGCATGGTGTCCGGGCTCGCCGGTGAGCTCGCCGCACACAACGCGCGGGCACGTACGGCACGCCTCGCCTCGGCCGTGATGCCGGTGATGCTGGCGAGCGGTCTCGCGGTCGGCCTGATCTACATGCAGACCACACAGTCCGAAGGCGCCGAGCGGGCGTTCGACGAGAACCTGCGCGCGGACGCGGTCGTGACGTCGGCCTCCGGCGGGCTGCCGCTCGACCTCGTCGACACGGTCCGCAGGCAGCCGGGGGTGGCGGCGGCGTCCGCGCAGATCCCCACGACCGGGTACATCGAGCCGGACGAGCCGATGCGCCCGAGCGAGGGAGAGGACGCGGGCCCGCAACCCACCGAGCTGTCGATGCAGGGCGTCACCCCACAGGGCCTGGACCGTACGACGGCTTACCACGCGGCGAGTGGCAGTCTCACCGCCCTCAGCGGCGACTCGGTGGCGCTGCCCGCCACGTACGCGAAGGACCGCAAGCTCGGCGACCTGGTCCCGATGCGGCTCGGCGACGGCACACAGGTCAAGCTGAAACTGGTGGCCACGGTCGAGGGACGGCGTGGTTACGAGACCGCGCTCGTTCCGGCGTCGGTGCTGGTCGGACACACGGACGGCGCGCTCGTGCCCCAGATCATGGTGACAGCATCGGCCGGCACCGACCGCGCCCGGCTCATGGCGTCTCTCGCCAAGTTGGCCGCGCTCCAGCCCGGCCTGCGGGTGTCGGGCACGGACGCGCTCAAAGCGGCGCAGGCGGAGGCGGACGAGACCCAGGCGTGGATGGCGTACCTGGTTCTCGGTGTCGTCGTCGGCTACGCGACGCTCTCCCTGATCAACACACAGGTCCTCGCGACGACGGAGCGGCGCAAGGAGTTCATGCTCCAGCGGCTCATCGGCGCCACGCGCCGCCAGGTACTGCAGATGATGACGGTCGAGGCGTCCCTGGTGGCCCTGGCCGGCATCGTCCTCGGCCTCCTGGCCGCGGGGGCGACGCTGGTACCGCTTAGTATGAGCGTCCTCGGCACGGCGCTACCCGGCGGCTCCCCGTGGATCCTCGTCGTGGTCCTGGCCGCGGCGGCAGCACTGACCCTGACGACGACGCTGCTGGCGGCGGGGGCCGTGCTGCGAGGCCGCCCTGGGGACATGGCGGGTATCAAGGACTAGTGCCGACTGGTGCCGACTGGTGCGGACTGGTGTCGCATCGAGGATCATTCGCCCCACTGGTGAGCGCACCGTCGGCTTCGAGGACAGTCGCGTGAGCCGTAACTCCGCTCGCTCTCGCTCCCAGCAACGCCGAAATGGCTCACCCCCGGAATCGGTGGGCTGACCCGAACGGACCATCGGTCGCTACTCAACTGCCCTATGTACGAGGTGAATCAATTGACTCAGTGGCAGCAGCCGGGCGACCGGCCCACCCTGGATCGGATCCGCCGTTGGAACATGGCGTGCTGGATCCTGCTCGGCCTGCTGCCGACGGCCGTCGCCGTGCTCGACGAGTCGCCGGCCCGGAAGTACGGAACGCTCGGCCTGCTCGTCCTGGTCGCCCTGTGCCACATCGTTGTCCTGACCCGCCCGGACAACCCCGTCCTGGGCCGCCGTGCCTACCTCGCCGTCCTCGCCCTCGTCCTGGGCGCGACGTCCTACTCCCTGGACGGCGTCGCCGCCCTCTACGTGATGTCGCTGCCGCAGTTCTGGCTCTACACTCGCGCCCCGCGCGACGCGGTCACGCTCAGCGGGGCGGCCGCCGTGCTTGCCGTGTTCGGCGGCGCGATCGGCCAGAACTGGAGCCCTCAATTCCGCACCGGCAACCTGGTGGTTACCGTGGTCGCCTACGTCGCCGGGGCGGGCCTGGGCCTGTGGGTGCACCGGTTCGTCGACCAGAGCAACGAGCGGCAGGAACAGTTGACCGCCGAACTCGCCAGTACCCAAGAGGAGTTGGCGGCGGCCTATCAGCGGCAGGGGGCGGCCGAGGAGCGCGAGCGCCTTGCCCGGGAGATCCACGACACCCTCGCCCAGGGCTTCGCCTCCATCGTGGTGCTCGCGGAGGCCGCTCGTGCCGCCGCCGACGGCGACCCCGAACGCTGCGCCCAGCAACTCATCTCCATCGAACAGACCGCCCGCGAGAACCTGGCCGAGGCCCGGGTCCTCGTCGGCTCCGTCCCCAAGGGCGCAGTCGCGGCCGGCTCGCTCGCCGCCACCCTGCGCAGAACCCTGGACCGCTTCACGCAGGACACCGGCCTCACCGCCACCGCCGAACTGCCCGACATCGACCTGGACCAGCACACCCGCGTCGCCCTGCTGCGCTGCATGCAGGAGTCCCTCGCCAACATTCGCAAGCACTCCGGCGCCTCCACCGTCGGCGTGCTCCTCAGCGCATCGCAGGGCGTAGTAGAGCTGGAGATCACCGACGACGGCCACGGGTTCGTCGTCGAGGACGCCCGCGGCTTCGGCCTCGACGGCATGCGGCGACGGCTCGCCGAACTCGACGGCGAGCTCACCGTCACCAGCTCTCCCGGGGAAGGCACCCGCGTCCTCGCCACCCTTCCCACCCACAGTCAGGACCGACCATGACCGACACTGTGACCGACAACGTGAACGACCGGATCCGTGTGGTCGTGGTCGACGACCACACCGTGATGCGCGCCGGAGTCGTCGCCCTGTTGACCGCCGAGCCCACCATCGAGATCGTCGGCGAGGCCGACGACGGACGCGCCGGCGTCGACCTGGTCGAGCGACTTGTTCCCGACATGGCCCTGGTCGACCTGCGCATGCCGGTGCTCGACGGGGTGGCCCCACCGCCGAGATCGTCGCCCTGCCGGTGCCGACGCGGGTGCTGATCCTCACCACGTACGACACGGACGCCGAGATCGAACGGGCCGTGGAGGCCGGTGCCGTCGGCTACCTGCTCAAGGACACCACCCGTCAGCAGCTCGCCGACGCCATCCGCTCGGCCGCGCGCGGCGAGACGGTCCTCGCCCCCAAGGTCGCCGAACGCCTCGTGGCCAGGATGCGCCGCCCCGAGCCGGTCGCCCTGACCGCCCGCGAGCGGGACGTGCTACACGCGGTCGCCGACGGCCTGTCCAACGCCGAAATCGGCCGCCGCCTGGTCATCGGAGAGGCCACCGTGAAGACCCACCTGCTACGGGTCTTCGCGAAACTCGACGTCAGCGACCGCACGCGGGCCGTCGTCGTGGCACTGGAACGAGGGCTGATCGTGCGATCCTGAGCGACGAGCGTCCCTGTTCGGGTGTGTCTTCGGGAGATGTGGGAGATGCCGAGGGCGGGCGGGCCGTAGGTCCGCGGTACTTACCGGGGCCGTCAGCCCGTGTCAAGGAAGTCCTGGGATGATTGGCGTCAGGGCGGCAGTTTCGGCAGAGTGGATCGTATGGCTGCACGAGAACCAAGCGCGCACGCTGGCTGGTCACCATCCGCCGGAAAAGCGTTCCTATGGATTGGGTATCTCCCGGGGGTACCGACCTGCGCAAGAACTTGTACCAGACCTGACCTGCGTGAACACGGAAAGCTGAGGGGCTGACAGAGTATTTCTGTCGGTCCCTCAGCTGCTGAGTTCGCCCAAGAAGGCCCTGACTTGCACCTTTCCTTGCGCAGGTGGTGCCCCCGGCGAAGGACTCAGTAAATGGGGACAAACTGATCCATTGGTGGGCGGTGAGCTGGTGATTGAGACAGCCGTCCCGGTGAAACGAGCGGGCACGTAGCCGATCGGGCCTTCGGCCGTTGCGCACGGGGCCGCCCTTCGTGGCCCCCTGCCGCGCCCCCTGTCACGCAACCTGATGCGGCTCCTCGACCGGCACGGCCTGTGAAGCGCAGCCGGTCCCTGGAAGCGGCGCCTGTACGACCGGAGCCGCCGCGCGGCGTGGAGCGCGGAGGGGCGCATTACCGTGGCGGAGTGAATGGGCTTCCGCCGTACGGGCATGGGGCAGGGCAGCGGCTATCGCAAGCTGCCCTGCCGCCAAGGGCCCATGTCATGGCTGCCAGGAGGCGACGACATCCGCTGCTCCCCAGAGCAGATCGATCGTCGAGGTGTCCAGCTGTTCGGCAGCACCGGACAGCGAAACGACAGCCAGCCCGGTACTGCCTGCAATGAAGCCGGGCACGTGTCCCGCGCCTTTCTGAAGGGCCACGAGATCGTGCTGGTCGAACGGTGACGCCAGCCATTTGATCGACCCGGTGAAGAACAGTCGTTCAGCGACAGGCGACCTGTCCGCGCCGATCAGGTCGATTTCGGGGTTGAACTGACGATTCCACCAGCCGCCCACCACCTCCGCCTCGGGCCACGGCAGAGCGCCGCTCGCCGCGGCGATCTCCAGCGACTCGCGGATGAGGGGCTCGACGGCACGTCCCCGCCAGGCGTTCCAGCGACGCTGCACCAGCTGGAAAGCGGCTTCCGGACGTCCGCGCAGAGCCAGCTGCTGTGCGGTGCGCAGTACAGCGAAGTACAGCCGAAGGTTGCTGTCCGCTACTCGATAGAGGGCCGGCTTGCCGGCCTTGGTGGACAGCGGACTGTCGGCGGCGAGCACGCGCTTCTCATCCGTGAGGCGGCGCAGGAGGGGCGAGAGAGCGCCGGATGGCAGGGCTCCGCTCTGGCTGCCCGCCGCGGCGGCGATGTTTGCATGCGTACGGTCCCCGCTGCCGACCGCCTCCAGTACACGGCGTGCCTGGTCCGGAGCGGGGAACTCGGCCATGAGGGCCGAATCCGGGATGCTGAACAGCGGTGAGGCCGGATCGGCGCATTCGGCCTCGATGAACGTCAGGGCGGGTGTGCCGTGCGGCCAGGCGCGGATGATACCGGGAAGGCCACCGGACACGAGGTGCGCGTCGATGGCTTCCGAAGGGCGCAGACCCAATGCCCTCCCCGTCTCGGCCGGGTTGAGCGGCCCCAGCACCAGGTTGTCGGCACGGCCGTAGAACGGGCGGTCGTAGGCGGTGAGCCGTTCCATCATGTGCAGGTCGCTGCCCAGCAATATCAACAGCACAGGCCGACTGGACAGCAGGCGGTCCCACGCGGTCTGCAGCGTCCCGTCGAAGACCGGATCCTGCTCGGCGAGCCAGGGGAGCTCGTCGAGTACCACGATGGACGGTTCCGCGGGCAGTACGGAAGTGAGTACCCGGAACGCGTCGGCCCAGCTCGCGGAGGTATGCACCGGAACCAGCTCACGGTCCGGCGGCAGCGTCGACTCGCGAAGCTCGTCGAGGAAAGCCGTCACCCCTTCGACGGGTGAGGCACCCTTGATCGCGGAGAAGAAGACATATGGCGCCTGCGCCTGGTCGCAGAACTCCTGAACCAGCCGCGATTTGCCGACCTGTCGCCGTCCTCTTATGGCGACAGCGATGCCCGTACCCGTTTGGGTGACGCGGTCGAGTCGTTTGTGGAGCAGCTTGAGCTCGGCAGAACGGCCGATGAAAGGTGCGGGGGACGGTGCGGTCATGAAGGTCCGCTTCCAGGTAGAATCAGTTTACGTAAATCTATTTTACCTAAATCTCTCTGCGTTGCCACACCGAGGCACAGACCGCCCGTCGTGCGGACGCAGGTCTGGTCGCACCTCTGCCCGGGGTGCCACCAGCACCACTACGAGATCGGCCCACCAGCAGCGGTCGATCTGTTGAGCATTTACCGCTTGTTACCAGCTGGTCTCTGATAGTTGTCTTGATCGAGGAACGGGCTTCATGCCCGGCGCAGCGCCTTCCGAGCGCTGCAGGGGAGGGGGGATCTGCATGGGCGCCATGACGCGCGACGAGGTCATCGCCATCGAGCAGAAGGCAGTCGACCGCGCCTACCGCTGCTACTCCGAGCGGCTGAAGGAACTTTCCGGCTTCTCGGTCGCCTCGGCCTCTGCCAGTGGCAAGGACAGCGTCGCCAACCGGCTGGAGGTCGAGGCGCGGGCTGCGTCATATGGCGGTCTAGGCGAGGAGTCGCTGGTCATCGGCCGCATCGACGCGCAGGAGGGACCTGGCGACGAAGCCGAGACGTGGTACGTCGGCAGGCGTGCCGTCTCCGACGTCCTCACCCGCGACATAGTCGTCGTGGAGTGGACCAACGCAATGGCGAAGAAGTGGATCGAGGCGCTCCCTGATACTCCGGGCGACGTGCTTCTGCGCCGCAAGCTGCACTGTGCACAGCACGTCGTCCAGGACTTCCTCGACGAAATCGCGGGACCGACCGGGCCGTCGGCGCAGGATGCCGACCCGAAGCCGACGCCCGCCGACGTACAGCAACAGGGGAAAGCACACCCGCCCGTTCCCACTCCCGTCGATGTCACCCGCATCCAGCGCCGGAAGCCCCAGCCGCTCGATGACTTCCTGCTGCGAGAACTCCAGCGCTCGCGCGGCGGCGGCATGCGGGACATCGTCGAAACCATCCGCCGGGACCAGATGGCCCTGGTCTCCGGATCTCCATCGGACGTCCTCGTCGTGCAAGGTGGCCCGGGTACGGGCAAGTCGGCTGTCGGTCTGCATCGCGTGACCTGGCTCGTCAACAACGAGCACTTCAAGGCCCAGGACATCCTCGTCATCGGCCCACACCAACAGTTCCTCGAGTACGTCAGCCGGGTGCTGCCGACGCTCGGCACCCGCAACGTGAACGCCGTGCAGGTGCGCCACCTGTGGGACGGGGGCGAGATCGTGGGGACCGACACCGCCAAAGCCCGGCTGGTGAAATCCGACGAGCGTATGGCCGCCGTTCTGCGGCGTCGAGTGGAGCAGGAATGCCGCCCGGCGGCCATCGACGAGTTCACCACCACCGCCACGTACAAGGACGCCAAGCCCGAACTCACCATTGCCATCGGCCGGACGACGCTGCGCGTGCCGCGTTCGGAGGTGCTCGAGCTTCTGGACGAGGCTCGCGGTGGTGACGGCTCATACCGGGAGCGTCGTGAACGGTTTCGGAGCCTGGTCGTCGACCGCTTGCTGAGCGAACTGCTCACTCAGGCTCCGCGCCGCAGCCGCGACGACACGATCCGCCGCGATCTGCAGCGCAATCGGCAGGTCGAGCGCCTCATCGAGCGGGTGTGGCCGTCGCCCGGCGCCAGAGAGGCGCTGCGGACCCTCTACCACTCGCCCGATCTCCTGCGTTCCTGCGCCGAGGGGATTCTCGACGACGAGGAACAGGGTGCGCTGCGCCGGCCCCGCGCCGAAACAGCCGACGCGGAACCCTGGACGCTCGATGACCACGTGTGCCTCGAAGAGCTCCGCCACTTGATCAGCGGGGAGACCCCGCAGCGTTACGGGCACATCGTCATCGACGAGGCCCAGGACCTGACGCCCATGCAGGCCCGCTCACTGCGGCGCCGGTCGGCGGCGAACGGATCCATGACGGTCCTGGGAGACCTCGCCCAGGCGACTGGCCCCCACGTGTACACGGACTGGCACCGGATCGGCGACCTGCTCTCCGACCACGGAGACTGGCGGGTCGACGAGCTGAAGACGAGCTACCGCGTGCCGACCGAGATCATGGATTTCGTCTCCCCGCTGGCCCGCACGATCGCACCCGCGTTGCCCCGACCGCGGGCGGTGCGCGCGGCGGGCGGTGCCGCCGTGCAGATCGTGGAGACCGAGCCGTGGCGGCTCTTGGAAGAGACCGTGGTCCAGGCCACCCGCCTCGTCGGCACGAACGACGGGCGCACCCTGCGCTCCGTGGCTGTTATCGTCCCCGACGACTCCGGCTGGCTCGGTGAGATCAGCCGCCAGCTCGACCAGGCCGAGAGCGTCAGCGAGCTTCAACGCGAGGTGGTGTCCGTTCTGCCCGCAGCTCAGGCCAAGGGCATGGAGTACGACCACGTTCTCGTCATCGAGCCGACGACCATCGCGGATCGGGGACCGGCAGGGTTGCGTCAGTTGTACGTCGCCCTGACCCGCAGTACCCAGACTCTGACCGTCCTGCACGCTTCTCCGCTTCCCGCGGCCCTCACGAACACGGTCGACGCTGGTTCTGCCAGCGCCACGGCAGAACCGGAGCCGAGTACCGGCCTCCCCGAGATCGGCACCGACGTCCGGGTCCGGGTGCTGGAGCCGGGACCCGGCGGGCGCTACAAGGTCCGGGCCTTGTCCCCCACGATGGACGTACCCCTCGTCCTGACCGTGCGACACGGGTCGGTTCCGCCCCGTCGGGGCGAGGAGCTGGACTGCTGGGTGTTCGCCCACGAGACGAGCCACTGCCTGGTCACCGCAGACCAGAGGGGGCGTCATCCGATCTCGCCCCGCATGGCGGAGCGGTACGTGGCCGCGCTCGGGGTCCTCCACGAGCTGATCGAAGGTGCGGCGCCGCAGGACGCCCGTGACCGCCTGTCCGAACTGAAGGGCATGGCCAACCGCGTCCTCCGCCGCGACCAGGCGGACTGGGTGGACGTACGGCGCGTGCTCGGATCCCCTGACAGGAACCGCCTCGGCCTGCTGCGCAATCTCGCGACCAGCACGCACCGGGCCCTCAAGGACGACAATTTCGACGTCAGCCGGCTTCGGGACGACTTGACGAACTCTGGCTGGCTGCCCGCCTTGGCCGAAGCCCGCGAGGAACTCCAGCGTCGCCTGGCCTCAACGGCCGAACCGCCGTCGGGGACAACTGTATCCCCCGCCGGCCAGCAGCCTGAGCAGAAGGAAAACGAACCCATGACCACCGTCGACATGCCCGGTCCGACAGCACCTGTCGAGAAGCCGCTGCTGCTGGCATTGGAGACCCAAGCGGCAGCCGACCGGACATGCAAGAAGCACGAAGCGGTACGGCACACGCTGAAGGCGGCTTTGCTCTGGGCGGACCTGCAGCCCGAGGATTCCCCGATCGCGGACGTCAGCTGTGTGACTGACGATGGCCACCTCCTGTACGAGGTTCTCGGGTCCGGAAACTCGTCGTACGCCGATCTGCGTGCCGGGGCGGTACGACTCATGGAGATCAACCACGCTCTGCCGTCCACTGCGGACCGGCTCTACCTGGTTCTCTCCGAACCACCCGCCGAGGACTGGTCAGCTGCCACCGTGCGCGAGGTCTTCGGCGTTCACGTCCTCTGGCGAACTGCGGACGGCTGGGCCGGCCAAGACGCAGCCACTGCCTTGAACCCTGGCCGGGCATAGCGCGCAGCATCGCCGCAGTAGCCCAAGCATGGCTTCGCTACTCGGCGCGGACGTGCTCGCTGGACATCGAGAAGGGCTGGCGTGCCGCAGATCTCGCGGCCAGGGTGCTCGGGGTGCGGTGCGGCAGCGTTCTCCCCATAGCACCAAGGATGGCGTGGCAGGAGCAGGACTACAGGGCGGCCGCCGGCCGATGCCAGGAGCTCACCGGTAATCGGCTGAGCCAGCAGGCGTGAGCGCTGAGCGAACCGGGTTTCCTCGGGTGCCCGAGCCGGATGCAGAAGGGCGCATCGTCGAGATTCGATACTGATCATGCGATGAGCCGGGGCCAGGGCATCGTTGAGACGTTCACCGCGGAGACGACCCCCCGCTTCGGCTGGCAGATCTTAGGAAGGCCAGTTTCGGCTGGTCTACCTGACAGGCCTGGGCTCTGGCCACGGGCCCGGCCCGACGCGGCGGGTGGCCCGCGAACAGGAGGCCCGCACCTACGGCGGCTACTTCTGCTTCGACCGGGCGCGCACCCTGCTGGGCGACACCGGTCCCGAGCGACCAGACGCGCGGGGCAAGGGATACGGGCGCGGCTGAGCGCCGACTGAGAGGGGATGACGGACTTCCGGTCCCTGTTGAGCCTCATACCGGACGTGACGGGTGCTCACGCTGTTGTCGATACAGCAGTAGGCGGTGAAGCCCTCGTCCGGGCGTGGGATGGCCCCGGCTCCCATGGAAGTGCTGCCCGGTGGAAGGAGGTTGCGTCGGATTAGTGCCGCGGAGCTCCATTTTTCCGACATCATCAGGGCATGCAAAAGCTCGAGGCGCACGAGATGCCCTTGCACAAGGTGTTCAGCAGTGACTACGACTTTCAGATCCCCGACTACCAGCGCCCCTACGCCTGGCAGGAGGAGCAGGCGGCTCAACTGCTGACCGACCTGCAGGAAGCCCTGGACCGTGGGACGGATGAGCCGTACTTCCTCGGATCCGTTGTGCTCGTCAAGAACAGCGCAGTCCCGAAGGCGGATGTCATCGACGGCCAGCAGCGCCTCACGACCCTGACCATCCTCCTGTCGGTCCTGCGCGACCTCACCGAGGATCCGGAACTATGCGGCGACCTCGACCGGCTCGACAGGACTCCTCCTGCGCTGCTACGAGTTGAGATGAGACCGCGCCTCATTTCTGAGTCGTTGCATGGCGACGTCCATGCGCCCTAGCGCCCCATTAAATCGCTGTTCCAGCACATCTCCGGTATCAGGTCCATTCGTGACCTTGAGCGCTGCGCTAGCTGAATCGAGGACCGCTCTCGCTGCGTTCCCGATCTCGTCAGGTTCCAGCACCCGAGCGTTAGCTACCAAGCGGCGCAGTTTGGCCATCTCGGTGTTGTATTCGTCACCAAGCCGTCGGGTTGCTGAGCTCGGCGGATGGCCTCTTAGCGCGTGTATGTTCTCAGTCAGGTTTTGTACTTGCTCGGCAGTGGCCAGCAGGTCCGCGTAGCGATTCTCGCGACTCTCTCGATCTCGCTGGGCACTCTCGCGATTCCACTTCGAGCGCTCGTGAAGAAGATTCATCCATGCGCCAACCCCCACGCCCGCGAGCGAGCCGCTGGCGGCGATCAGAGCTGTCCACGTGCTTGACGCCATGCCGTGATCGTTGCATCAGGGTTCCGCCCTGGGGAAGACGGCTGCCTAACCGGGTGGGGCCGGGATGCATGGTGTGTCAGAGGTGTGTCGCGAACAGCGAGAGGCAGCGAGAGAGAGCGGGAGTCAGTGAGACTGACTCCCGCTCTCTCGTGTCGGTATTCGCCCTGGTCAGCGGTTAATTCACGCTGGCTGTTCGGCGAGTGCCCCCGGCGAAGGACCCAGTAAATGGGGACAAACCGATCCATTGGTGGGCGGTGAGCTGGTGATTGAGACAGCCGTCCCGGTGAAACGAGCGGGCACGTAGCCGATCGGGCCTTCGGCCGCTGCGCACCGGGCCGCCCTTCGCGGCCACCTGCCGCGGCCCGGCGGCTCTGCTGTGGCAGGGCCGCTGGGTGGTGAAGGGACCAGGCCGCTTCACCACCTACTTGGTTCGCCGGGGCCTACGAGCGCGATCCGACGGGTCCGCCGCCTCTATGAGCCACGCGCAGAACCTCAGCTTGCGTGGAACCAGCGGCGGACCGGACGACCGGCATCGTGTGGGCCTTCGCTTGGCGCACGCTCGGCAGGGCGCAAGGGTCCCCTCCGCCCTTGGGCACGACGCCCTGCCCATCGGGACTCAGGCTGCGCTGGTCTCGTGTGGGGTAAAAGTCACGCGTGTGTCGTCATCGTCGAGGGCGATGTTGAGCGAGGCGTCCAGGGCCTTGGCGAGTTTGGCGAGGAGAGGCAGTGTGGGAATGGTGTCGGAGCCTTCGATGCGCGAGATCTTGGCCTGGGTCAGTCCGGCCCGGGCGGCCAGTTCGCTCTGGGTCAGGCCGAGCGCGGTGCGGCGCTCGTAAACTGCGCGGGCGAGCGCCATGGACAGCCCGATCTGCTGACGGGCCTCGGCGACGTCGTCCGGCTCGGTGAACCCCTCGGCGAGCTTCCGTTCACGCAGGGTCTTCCAGCGGCTGTGGTTCATGACTCGAACTCTCCTTCCTCGGTGACGCGGACGAACTCCTCGTGCGCGGGGCCGTGTTCTGCCTCGCAGATCTTCTGGGCGAGCTTGGCCCGCCTGACCTTGGCCTCCTCGCGCATCTTCGTTTTCCGGAAGACGGTCAGCAGGACGGCCGTCCGAACGGGGGTGAGCCAGTACGTGATGCGTATGTCCGCACCGTCCAGGGTGGGGCGCAGTTCCCGGACTCCGTCACCGAGGTAGCGGGCGTATGGCTCGCCGAGCGCGGCGGCGTGTTCGGCGAGGAGTCCGACGTACGCATCGATCTTGAGGAAGTGCTTGGCTGGCAGAGCTTCCAGTCAGTCGCGCACCTCAGGTTCAATCTCGATCACGAAGAGCTCATCCGCTCCGATAATGATATATGTCGCAGACGACATGTCCAGCGAACGGCGCGCGCCGTCAGGTCGGTGGGCTCGCTCATGCTCCTTATGCTGCCGCGAATGCTCCACCCGTGGCGGTGCCGCCCTGGCTGCCGCAGCTCTGGGTGGCGATCTGCCGTCGGCAGGGCCGCTGCTGCCGATGGTGATCATCCGCGTGACAGCCATGGGGCGGCTCTCTCACCTTTGGGTACAGCCCTGGATACACTGTGTAGCAACAGCGCGCTCGACCACCTCGACCGGAGGCAGACATGGCCCGAGCCTGGGAGGCTGACCCGTCCGCGTTATTCGAGCGTCGGCTGGGGAGATCAGCCGAAGAGCTGGGGAACTCCGATGGCAATGACGAGTGCCCGGACATCTGGCAGCTCGACAATGGCGATGTTGCTGTGATCGGCAGGGATCTGACAGCCGCCTACCGCACTCGTCTGCCTCAAGGCGTGAACCTAGCTCCGGATGAGCGGCTGGTTGTCATCCCAGGGAACATGCTCAGCGCGGCAAAGAAGGACATCCCCGATGCTTGATCTCCTTGCCCCTGCCCTCACCCCCGAGCATGGTGAACGGCTCACCCGGACCGCCTACAGGCAGGACTTTCGGGAACGGGAGGACGCGGTCTGTGACGGGAGTTCCTGGAAGCTGGAGCGCCGGCAGCACTTCGAGGAGCAGGGCAGTCCGAGCCGGGACGCCCTGCGTCGGGGCGACTGGGATGAGGCGCTCCGGCTTCTCGCCGACCGGCGCGACACCCTTGCCGCGGCCGTTCAGGAGGAGACACGCAGGGGCTATGCCTTTCATCGTGTGCGGGTGGTCGAGAAGCCGCTGACACCGTATGTGCAGTGGGAACTCCACTCCCAGCGGCAGCGTGCGCAGTACGGGCAGAGGATCAGGGTCGTCCCCGCCCAACGGGTGGCCGCTTCGGAGAGCACCCGCCCGCTCCCTGAAGTGGTCGTACTCGGAGGTCTCACCCTCTTCCAGGTCCTGTACACCGAGACAGGAGTCGCGAACGGTGCGATCCGCTACACCGACCGTGATCTTGTAGCGCGCTGGGAGAACTACATCAAGGCGCTCTACGCGGTAGGTGAAGATGTGATCCCCTACTTCGACCGTGAGGTGGCGCACCTTGATCCGCCGACGCTGAGCGCAGGAAGGGAGTAGGCCGATCGCAGCGCCAGGCAGAGGGGGCGAGCAGTCCGGCAGCACCCATTCCGAGCTGTCGGGATCCTCACGTGACGTCGTCCAGGCGAGGAACGTCCACGGGGGCATCCACTTCCACGCGCAGGGCAAGCCGGATCCGGGAAGTTCCGCCAGCCCCACCCCACGCCAGTTACCGGCTGACGTACGCGGATTCGTCAACCGCACCGATGAGCTCGGCGAGCTGAACGCCGTTCTCACCAGCGAGGACGGCGGTCCGCTCGTCGTCTCGGTATACGTGATAGCCGGCACCGCCGGCGCTGGAAAGACATCGCTGGCACTGCGCTGGGCACACCAGGTCCGGGAGCGATTCCCGGATGGTCAGCTGTACGCCAATCTGCGCGGCTACGACCCCGGGGAGCCTGTCGCGGCACGTGAGGCTCTGCACCGCTTTCTGACCTCTCTCGGTGTGCCGACCGATGCCGTACCGCAAGACCTCGATGCCGCCGCCGCGTTGTACCGCTCATTGCTGGCCGATCGCCGGGTACTGGTCGTCCTGGACAACGCGGCCACCGTCGGCCAGGTCCGACCCTTGCTGCCGGGGAGCGCGCACAGTCTGGTATTGGTCACCAGCCGCAGCCGCCTGTCCGGCCTCGCCGTCCGTGACGGGGCCCGCCGACTCACGCTTGGTGTGCTGCCGGAGCCGGAAGCGGTCGCCTTGCTGCGGGCCGTCACCATGGGGTACCGGCCGGTGGACGACGAGCGGCAACTCGCCGAACTGGCCCGGCTGTGCGCACGGCTTCCGCTGGCGCTGCGTATAGCCGCAGAGCGCGCGGCCAGCCACCCCCACCTGCGGCTGGCCGACCTGATCGCCGACCTGCGCGACGAATCGGCCCTCTGGGACGCACTGAGCACGGGTGACGACGAGGAGGCCGAAGCAGTTCGCACCGTCTTCGCGTGGTCCTACCGCGCCCTGTCCGAGCAGGCCGCCCGCCTGTTCCGCCTGCTCGGCCTGCACCCCGGACCCGAGTTCGGACTGCAGGCCGCCGCGGCCCTGGTCGGGTCGACCAGCAGCAGCCGGACCCGGCAACTGCTGGACTCTCTGGTCGGTGCCCATCTGCTGGAACAGACCGCCCCGGACCGCTACCAGTTCCATGACCTTCTGCGCGCCTATGCCATCGACCAGGCCCAGCACGAGGAGCCGCCTGCCGAGCGAGAGGCAGCCCTGCACCGGGTGCTGGAGTGGTACCTGCACACCGCTGATGCCGCGCAGAGCTGGATCAACCCTGCCGAGGACCGCCTGACCCTTGAACCTGCCTCGGATGATGTCAGCCCGCTGACGTTCTCCGACTACGACGCTGCCGTGGACTGGGCCGAGCGGGAGCACGCCAACCTCCTCCAGGCCGTACGCAGAGCGGCTGACGCCGGGCAAGACCGACTGGCGTGGCAGTTGTCGGCAGTCTTATGGAATGCGCAGTTTCCTTCTGTCCCAGGCGCGAGCTGGCCAGCTGTGGGCCGCATCGGTCTGGAGGCAGCGGAACGGCTGGGTGAACGCGCCGCGCAGGGCATACTCCTCACCTGGCTCGGCATGGCCTACACCCGTATCAACCGCCCGGCTGAGAGTCTCGAATGCCACGAGAACGCGCTGCTGATCCGGCGAGAGCTGGGTGACCGCCTGGGCGAGGCACGCTCGCTCAACCTGATCGGGCTCAATCACCTCCGCGGCAGACGACTCGACGCCGCTGCCTGCCACTTCGAGCAGGCCATCGCCGTCTTCCAGGAGCAGGACGCCGCCCACTGGGCCGCCACCGCGCTGTCCAACCTCGCGACCACCCACTACCGCGCCGGGCGCCTTCCGGAGGCGGCGACCGTCATCGACCAGTCCCTGGCAGCGCACCGAGCTCTCGGCGATCAGCGCGGTGAGGGCAACATCCTGCGCGTGCTGAGCGACGTCCGGCGTGAGCAGGGCGATCTCGAGGAAGCCCTGGTCTCGGCTCAGGCCGCTATCGACATCGCCCTTGGCCTCCGTAACCTGCGTCTGGAGGGCTTCTGGCTACTGACTCTCGGCGATGCCCAGCAGGCGAAGGGCCAGCTCGCCGAGGCCCTGACCTCCTATCAGCGATCCGCCACGCTGCACCGACGCCTCGCGGACCGCAGCCGAGAGGCGCTGGCCTGGCAGGGCGTGGGCGAGGTGTACTGCCGGCTCGGACGGCATGCAGAGGCGGCCGACTTCTACCGTCAGGCCGCCTCGACGCACCGCGATCTCGGCGATGCGTGGCACCAGGCCCTGGCCCTGGATGGTCTGGCCTCAGCCGTGCTCGGCGAAAGCCCGGAAGAAGCCTGCAGCCACTGGGAACAGACGTTGAGGCTCCTCGCCGACTTCGACGATCCTCGCGCAATGGCGGCGCGTGAGGGAATCGAACGTCGGCTGACAGAAACAAGCTGAAGTAGCGGCTGAGGCGGAGGTCGCCATCACTGATCGATCGCCCGTATGGCTTTCGGCACTCGGTGCTGACCACCTGGCTCAACGCGGGAGTGGCCTCCACCGAGGTAGCGGTCGGGCGGGCAACAAACTCGGGTCTCGGGGCCTTTGCTTTGGCCTGCTGCGCGTCGCACTCAGGGGTAGATAGGGAGCATGTGGCGGAACTGTGGCCGTAGTGCCAGAATCCCCCCACTGCAAGATCCGAGGGGGGACATGCCAAACCAGCGCGATGCCATCCGGAGCAGGGTTGATGAGGACCATGGGGTTACCGCTGTCTCCATGGGATGGCTCCGTGAGCACTACGAGCCGGAGTGGGGACGCTTAAGCGTTGGGCGAGCAGCGGAGATCAGCGCTTGGCTCAAGAAGTCCGAGATCATGTACCTCCCGTCGCCACTGCCGCCCCGCGAAACGGCGGAGGTCATGCTCTATAGACCTCAATCGCCGGTCGGCGCCTATATCAGTGCAGCGCGCTTGGAAGGCGTCTTCGAAGGTCATCCGGAGGCCGCTGCGGACTTCCTCGGCTCGCTTGCTGATCGACTGGTCGATGGCTCTGCCCTCACTGGCCCGACCTGAGCCTGGGGACCAGGCAATGCAAGAGGCCCCAGCGTTATCCGGGGCCTCGGCGTTCTCAGACGCGGAAACAACCCAAGATCCCCGCCACGAATACGCCACGAGCGCCGGCGAACAGCGGTTCAGCGTTGCACTCGGCTGCACATACGCGAAGACGCTGTACTCAGCGAAAGTGCTGAGTACAGGATCCTTAGTTAGGCCAGGGGCGACCGAACCGTCGTGAACCTGGTGGGTTCGCGAAGCGACGCGGCCGCCCCGTCGAGATCGGCCAGCCGGGAGGCAAGCGTCGCTTCTGCCAGGCGCTGTGGCAGAGCCGCGCTGAACTTCAGCCCGGCCAGGGCACGAGGGTCCACAGCGGGAAGACACAGATGCTCCGCGCCCTCCGTAACCGCCTTCTTCCACTCCTGCGGGGTGATGTCCTCACGTAGCCGGACATACGCGTCCGTGGGCCGCTGGAAAGGGTCGGCGACGGAGGTGAGCGTGGCAGCCAGCGTGGCATTGGCCCGATATCCGGCCCAGGTCCACCAGCGCACGTTCGTGTCACGCCCGCCCCGGACGATTACGGTGCCGCCAGGGTGGACCAGCTCGGTGCTTTCCTCACGGGCCTGAGCGAGGGCACCCTCGGCGCGCCGGGTCAGTGTGACCGGTGGTGTCGTGCCGAGTAGCACTTCTCGCGCTGCTTGCATCAGCTCGTACGAAGCGGTGCGGACGAAGCCGACGCCGCCCCAGCGAGCCCTTCCGCCACCGTCCACTGGCTCGACGAAACAGCGGCGCCGCGACCAGTCGATGTAGGTCACTTGCCAGCTGCGCCCGGCGAGCAGCAGGCGTCGCGGTCCGACGATCTCGTCGGTGAGCAGCGCGGGGTCCGTGGTGCCGATCAGGGCGCGGCCGGACAGCACGGTGAACTCGGGCGCCGCAGTGAACACCGCGGTGAGGTCCATGAAGTGCCGGAAGCCAAAACGCTGCTCCGCTTCAGGGCCGATGAACATGAGCCCGCCGTCCACATCCAGATAGCCTTCGTCGATCAGGTGGCGCACGATCGGCTCCGCTGCGGCACCGAACGGGCCGAGCCCACGCCACCATTCCTGCCACAACCGGTCACCCACACGGTGTTCTTGGAGGCAGAGAGCGAGGATCTGCTGGGCCGCGAGGTGACGGGGTTCCGGAGGCGCGATGACGGGTTCCACCCAGCCGCGGGACCAGAGCAGGAGGAGCGCGGTCGCCGACAGCAGGCCCGCCTCGTCCACCGCCAGAAAGAGGCAGTTTCGCCTTGAGCCGGGCCGTCGCCCGGTGCGCCCAAGGCGTTGCAGGAAAGAGGCGACGGTGCCGGGCGCATCGATCTGGATGACCCGGTCCAGGTCACCGACATCGATGCCAAGCTCCAGCGTGCTCGTGGAGACGATGACACAGTCACGGGCCTCGGCGAAGGCTTCCTCCGCCCGGCGCCGCTCGTCGACGGACAGCGACGCGTGCGAGAGAAAGGTGGTCACACCTTTCGCGCGCAGGGATTCGCCGAGCTTCTCGACGTACTGGCGTGACTCGCAGAAGACCAGGCGCTTCTCTCCCCGGTGCAGGGCGGCGATCACCGTCGCGGCATTGGCCAGGGATCCCACGTAGTCGAGTTCTATGTCTCCGGGAGGTGGCAGAGCCGGAGCCTTCTCCCGCAAGTGTGGGGCGACGACCCGCGCCGTGCGCTTGCCCGCTCCGGATCCCTGCAGCCACGTCAGTAGCTCCTGGGGGTTTCCCACCGTCGCGGAGAGCCCGACCCGCTGGACCGGCCGGCCGGCCACGCGCTCCAACCGCTCCAGCACGGCCAGCAGATGCCAGCCTCGATCGTCACCAGCGAAAGCGTGAACCTCGTCAACGACGATGGTGCGCAGCCCCGAGAAGAACGCCCGATGGTCCACATTCGCGCTGACCAGCATGGCCTCCAGAGACTCCGGAGTGGTCAGCAGCACATCCGGCCGCTCGCGCAGGATGCGCTTGCGGCGGGTATGGGGGACATCACCATGCCAGAGTGCGGCGGTGCGTCCCAACCACGATGTGTAGGTCTCGAGCCGGGGCAGAAGATTGTTTAGCAGTGCCTTGAGGGGACAGACGTAGAGCACCGAGGTGCCGGTCCAGTTCTCCTCGGCCATCCTCGACAGCACGGGGAAACACGCGGCCTCTGTCTTTCCGCCTGCGGTGGGCGCGAGCAGGATGGCGTCCGAACCGTCCATGAGCGGTGCGATCGCTTCCTGCTGGAGGGGCCGCAGGCCGGGCCAGCCCAGAGAGTTCACGATGTGGTGGATCAGACCTCGGTGCAGCCGGTCCAGCGGCTCGGCGGGTTCCGGCGCCTCCGTCATGGAAGGTCCAGCGCGATGTCGTCGGCGCTCGTAACCGCCGCCGCGTTGCGTTCGACCTCGCTCAGCTCCGCCGCGTTCACGGTGAGCGCGTAATGCTCACGTGGGTCGAAGTCCTCGAACTGATCGATACGGTCAAGAACGTCGCCGACTAGCTTCTTCAGGAACAGCCGGGGCGCGACGCCGACCTTCCCTCCGAGCGCTCCACCCACGGCCTTCGCGAGATCGGCGATGTACGTCTCGTCCGCGACGCTTTTGACGCGCTCCGGGTTCGAAGAGCCGCTGGCGTACAGATCACGGATGGTCAGCCCCAGGCCGACGAGCGAGTCGAGAGTGAAGCCGGAGAGCCGCAGCTGCACCGCCCGCGGATTGTCGAAGCGGGGGTCGGTGGTGAAGTCGGTGGCCAGCCGTTGGGCCAGGGGGGCCAGCCGCTGGACGCCCTGCTGGCCGTCGTAGAACGCGGGCGTCCCGGTGACCAACAGATAGAGCCCGGGGAAGCGCCCCGAATGCACCTCGTCAATGAGCTGGCGCAGTGCGTTCAGCGCCTTGTCACGTGCGTCGGAGCGAACCCGCTGGAGCGTCTCCACCTCGTCCAGTACGACGAAGAGCCCTGCGTGCCCCGAGTCGCGCAGCACGGTCAGAAGGCCTTGCAGAAAACCGAGGGCGCCGAAGTGGTCCAGATCGCCGCGCACTCCAGCGGCCTTGCGGGCAGCGGCGGCCACATGCGGCTGGCCGCCCAGCCAGGCCATGACCGCCGATGCGGTGACCTCGTCACCGGCCGCGAGAGCGGCCCGGTATCCCCGTAGCGCGATGGCGAACGACGGAGCGTGCCGTGAGACTTCGGCGAGCCGGGCCGTCATCAGCCGTTCGACCTCGTCAGGTAGCTCCTCCTCCGAGGCTCCGGCGGCGAGGGCGTCCTCTTCCAGCGCGTAGGACCATGCGTCCACCACTGGCCGCAGGGCACTCGGGGGGAATCCAGGAGTGGTCAACCGCTCGGTCAGCCGACGGTAGACGGTCTCCAGTTTGTGCAGCGGTGTCTCGTTTTCCGAGATCTGGATCTCGGCGACAGCGAAACGACGTCGCTTGGCGCGTTCGCCCAGCCACCGGGTGAAGAACGTCTTGCCGGAACCGTACTCGCCCCGGACCGCCTTGAAGACCGAAGCTCCCGACGCGACGGCGTCGAGTTCCGCGTCGAGTGCCTGCTCGAACCGCTCGAGGCCAGTCGCCAGGAGGCCGAGTCCGCTTTCGGGAACGGCTCCGCGTCGAAGGGCGTCGATCACATCACGGCGTCGGGCGGCACTGACGGGTCCGGTTCGGCCGGGGCTGTCTGTACTCACCCCGTCAGTCTCGCACTGCGACGGATACATCTGACTGTTGCGCTATGGCACTTGACGCACGAGTGGTTACTTGGTGCAATCGTCTGTTCACCGTTCAGCCTCAATTCGGGAGAAGACCCAGCGTGGCGCTCGACGGCCTCAATCTAGGCAATGTTCTCAAAGACGTCGCATCCGGAGCTTTGCAGCTACCCGATTTCCAACGCGAATGGGTATGGGATGACGAACGCATCAGGGCCCTGGTCGCCACGGTGACGCTCGACTACCCGCTCGGCGTCGTGATGGCGCTGCAGACCGGCGGCACCCCCAAGTTCAAGCCTCGCACGCTCAGCGGCGCGGAGAGCGCGGAAGGCACCGTCCCCGAGTTACTGCTCCTCGACGGGCAGCAGCGTATGACCTCCCTCTTCCAGGCGCTGTACCGGGACCATCCGGTGGAGACGGTCGACGGGCGCGGCAAGCCGCTCGAGCGCTGGTACTACATCGACATCGCCAAGGCCATCGGGGCGCCCGCGGATCGCGACGACGCCGTCGTCTCCGTCCCCGAGGACCGGATCCTCAGGTCTGGCTTCGCCCGCAAGGTCGTGCTCGACCTGAGCACGACCGAGCAGGAGTGTGCGGCCGGCTTCTTCCCGCTCCACATCGCGTTCGACCCGCATCGTGTGAACCAGTGGCTCCAGGAGTTCGTGAAGGCCGATCCGGCGAACTGGGGCGTCTGGAGCGAGTTCCAGCAGCATGTCCTCAACCATGTGCAGCAGTTCCAGGTACCGATGATCAAGCTCCCGGCCTCTACCACCATGGACGCCGTGTGCGCCGTGTTCGAGCGGGTGAACACCGGTGGTGTGTCGCTCAACGTTTTCGAACTGCTCACGGCCACGTACGCGGGCAATCAGGAGCATGTCGCGGAGTACGGCGACTACTACCGGCTTCCGGTCGAATGGGAACAGATCAAGAAGGACCTGACCGCTTCCTACCCGGTGTTCGGCCGTATGGAGGCCGGCGTCGAGGACGGCCTGAGCAGCAGCGACTTCCTGCAGGCCGTCGCCTTGGTGCGCACCTGGGAGGAGAAGCAGGCCAGGCTCCGCAGCTCGGTGTCCTGTAAACGCCGTGATCTGCTGCGCCTGCCGCTGGCCGACTTCCGGCGCCTGGCGCCGCGGGTGGCGGAGGCGTTCAAATGGGTGGGCGCGTTTCTGGAGCAGCAGTGCATCGTGCGCGCGGCTGACCTTCCGTACCGCACCCAGCTCGTCCCCCTCGCCGCTGTCCGGGCCGTCCTCGGCGAGGCGACGGACACTCCCGGAGCGGACGAGCGAATCGCTCAGTGGTACTGGTGCGGTGTGCTCGGCGAGATGTATGGCGGATCGACGGAGAGTCGGTTCACCCGCGACGTGGAACAGCTCATCGGCTGGGTCGGGGACGCTCGAGAGATCATCCCCGACACGGTCACCGAAGCCGCCTTCCTGGACGACCGGCTGGACAGCCTGACCACGCGCAACAGCGCCGCCTACAAGGGCATCTACGCGCTGCTGGTCAAGCAGGGTGCGGTGGACTGGTACTTCACCGAGGCACCACTCACCGCGGGTCGACTGATCGAGCACAACGTGGAAGTACGGCAGATCTTTCCCAAGGGATGGATCGCCAAGAACGCTTCCAACCGCGCCGCGAAGGCGAACTCGATCGTCAACAAGACGCCGCTGTCCTTCCGGGCGGGCCGGAGCATCGTCGGTTCCCCTGCCGTCTACCTGAAGTCGCTCACGCTGGAGTCGGGGATGCGCCCCGAGTGGTTCGACGACGTCCTCGCCACCCATCTCGTCGATCCGGCGGCGCTGCATGAGGCGGACTTCGAGCGCTTCTACGAGAACCGCGCCCGGCAACTCCTCGAGCTGGTGAAGTCCGCCATGGGCAAGCGCACCGTCTTCCGTGACACGGCGGACTGGTGAGTGGAGCGATGTCGCAGACGCCTTCCGAAGAACAGCTTCACGCGCTCAAGGGCGAGAAGATCCCAGTGAAAGAGCTCCTCGCGCTCTTTGGGACGCGAGTGCGTAGCGAACAGGCCGTGCTGTTGATCACGCAGAGGTTGAAGGACGCCGGCCTTTCCACCGTTCCCTACTTCGCCAACTGCAACGGCCGGGCCGACGTCCACATCGTGCCCCTCGAATCCGTCGTGGCCCCGGAGGACGAGTCGGACGGCCAGGACGAAGAGGAGGAGACGGATGGGCTGACGCCTGGAGCACTGCCTCCGCACTCCTTCCGGATCGGGGATCTACCGGCCGCGTACGGCGGGGTCGACTGCGTGCCGTCGAACGCGCAGGTCACCACAGCCACCTATCTCATGCGCACCAAGAACTACTCGCAGGTGCCCGTCATCGACGGCAGGACGACTCTGCATGGCGTCGTCACCTGGAGCTCGGTGGCCAAGATGTATGAGACCAACGGAGCGATCACCCTGGCCAACGCCTTAGTGGACGATCCGCCGATCGCCGCCTCCCGCCAGGACTTCTTCTCTCTCCTGCCGATCATCAGCGAGTACGGCTATGTGCTTGTGAGGGACAACAGCGGGCAGTTCACCGGAATCGTCACAGGCGCTGATATCACCGAGCGTTTCGATGCGACGGCATGGCCCTTCTTCGTGGTGGGAGAGATCGAGTTCCGGCTCCGCAAGTGCCTGGGGGCGGCCCTCGACCCCGACAACATCCGCGCGGTGCAGCCGAAGAACAAGAAGACCGGTCAGATAACCGATCTGATGTTCAACGGCTATGTGAAGCTCCTCGACGGCCACCAGCAGAACCCGGCGTTCTGCCCTCTCGCCGACCAGAATTGGCAGGCCCTTGGCTGGACGGGGGTGGACCGCATCCAGTTCGTGCACCAGCTTGACCGGGTGCGGGTGGTCCGCAATATGATCGCGCACTTCGATCCCGAGCCGCTGTCGAAGAGGTTGAGTGACGAACTGCGCCAGTTCGTGGGGCTGCTCCGGCAGCTCGCCTGACGCCGGCCGCCGCGGGACCCGTTACGCCAGTTCGAACTGGTCCCGCAGCAGGCCCGCGTGCAGCCGCAGCGTCCGCCCGTCCGGCAAGGTCTCCAGGACCTGCACGCCGTCGTGGTTCAGCAGCTGCCGCAGTACGGCGGCGAAGCCGTCGGCCGCCCTGGTGGCGGGCAGGCCGATGCGCTGGGCCAGAGCCGTCACCGGGAGCGTGCCCCCCGCGTCCAGCAGAGCCCGTACGGCTTTCTCCACCCGGGCCAGCTCCGGCGGGCGGGGCCTGCGGGCGAGTAGTTCCACCTGGGCTTCGAAGATCTCGGATGCCATCAGGCTGCTCACCAACGCTTCGTCCGGCGAGACCGGCCTGACGGAGAGCAGGGCGTCATCCCCTTCCGCGGGGACCAGTACCACGTCGAAGAGCGAGTCGTGGCTCTTGGCCAGCTCGGCCTCTTTCTTGGCCCGGCCGGACGGCTTCTTCGCGGGCGCGGCGGCCGGGGCAGGCCGCACGGGTGCCGGCTCGGCAGCGGTCGGGGTGAGCGACCACCACGGCGGCTGCTGGCTGCCCAGCTCCCGCCAGCCGCTCGGCGGTTCGGCGCCGAAGGGGAGGAAGGCGAGCACCGGGATGGCGACCTCCGCCAAGGCGGCCCCGCCGTGGTATCCGGCCTTCTGCGAGGTGTAGCGGGAGTCGGCGTCCCAGAGCGCGACGATCTCGCCGTCAGGCTCCGGGGCGGCTACGCGCGGTCCCGAGAGGGTGATTTCCGTCTCCGTGAGCGGGCCCCCCACGGCACGGTGCCGGGCTGATTCCACCCGGTCGGGGTCGGTGTCGACCCGCACTCCGTGGCGGTCGATGACATGGCCGTGGTCGCTGGTGAGAATCACCGCCCGGCCTTGGGCGGCGGCGAAACGCAGCAGGTCCAGGAGTCCTCCTATCTCTCCCAGCCGCCAGGTGCCGTCACCGAGCTTCTGCTCCGTGGCAAGCCGGTCGTCGATGGTGTTGAGCACCACGGCGACATGCGTACGGTCACCGACCAGGGCCTCGTGCAACCCGGGCCCGAAGGGAGCACCGCTGGTCTCGCCGCGCAGGTCGTCCTTGTGGAAGACGGCGGCCTCCTCTTCGCCCCAGAAACGGTGCTCCGGGAAGAGCCTTTTCTCATCGGCCTGGGCGCCCCTCATGAGCCGGGCGGCAAACAAGGAGGTCCGCGACACTGCCGTGACGGTGGGCAGCGCGGCGGCCATCGCCCGGCGCCGTGGAGTGTCCTTCGCCTTGGGCAGCGGGTCGTACTCCACCCAGTGGTCGCGCAGTTCCTCGCCGAGCTCGGCGGCGATAGCGGCGCTCATCCCGTCGAGGACCAGAAGCAGGACCCGGCGCTTTCCCGACTTCACGACTGGAGCGACGACCTTGGGCAGGAAGGTCTCCACCGTCAGCATGTCCTCCGGTGGCCTGCCACCCGCTGTCCAGGCGGCGAGGGACCGGGCGAAGTGCCGGTCGATATCCCGGCGGAGGGAGCGTACGGAGCCGCAGAGGGCGTCGTAGGCGGACTTCAGCGTCGGATCCGGGTCCCCACCCGACTCGATGTGATCGAGTGCGAGGTCCACCCAGCCGGTGTCAGCGACATGCCGGCCGATGACGGCCCGCACACTCTCGCTCTCCACCGCTGGTTTCGTCGCGAGCCACTGGGTGAGCCGCTGCGCCATGCGCGTTCGCTCGATGCGGGGGCGGGCAGCGGAGTCGGGGGCCAGCCGGTGGTCGTCCAGTGCCTGTACCGCCTGCGCCAGCCGCGCCGGGTGGCCGGCCAGGAGCGACTCCCCAACGATGGTGAAACGGGCTTCGAGACCCGCTGCCAGCAGGGGGCTCGTACGGATGGCATGCTCCGCGCCGAACTGCCGTGCCAGGGTGGCCGCACGGTCGCATACGGAGCCGGACAGCCGGCGTGCGGTCGCCGCCGACTCTTCGTGGGCCGATCGCCCGGTCAGCAGCAGTCCGGAGACGAACTCCTCGCAGGACCGCCCGAAGGCCGCCACGAGCGCGTCGAGATCTTGCCCATGAGCAGGCGGCTCTTCCCCGAACCAGCGCTCCGCACGCCCCCGGGCCCGGTAGTTCTCCGCGCCCGCCGCAGCGTCGTCATGCCCCCACAGCGAGGCGCAGACGAGGCCGAAGGCGACGGCGTCCGGCCCGTGCTCGGCCGCGACCAGGGCGAGCAGCGCCCGCCCGGCCTGCCCCGCCTGATCGGACTCGCCGAGGAACTCCCGGATACCGGCACGCTCGGGCGCGCGCAGCGCCAGATAGCGGTCCGGGCCGCCGGACGCCAGCGACCACCTCAGCAGGGTGTGGATGTCGAGTGCGTCGCCGTTCGCCGAATGGGGGTGCTGGTCACGGTCCGGGTCGTAGCGGCCGATGCCGAGCCTGCGGAGCGTGAGTTCACTGAGCGCCTTGTCCCACGACAGCACCCCGCCCGGCAGCTGCGGCCAGCCGCCCGGCGGGGTGGCATCGAGAAGCGCCTCGGCGGCCCAGTTCTCGTGGAGTAGTCGGCGATCGGTGCTGACCGCGCGGAAGGTCTCCCGGACGACGTCCCATGTGTCCACCGCGTTGACACGGTGCCGGTGCACCTTGGCCAGCAGATCGGGGCCGAGTTCGGCCTCCTCCCGGTCGGTGAGCACCACCAGCACGTCGGGGCCGGGCGCCGAGGGCGCCTGGTGCGTCAGCACCAGCTCGTACGCGGCGAGCGGCGAGGGCGCGACGGCGACGGACACCTGCCGCCGCTCACCCCATGTCAGCTCGGCCGGGCCGTCCCAGCTCGGCGCGGCGCGCAGCAGCACGGCCCGGCGCTTGTCCGGGGCCAGACCGCGCTGTTGTGACGCCAGGTACTGGGTGATGGTGGCGGAGTTGAGCCGTACCGCACTCGTGGTCGTCTCCGTGCTGGTGCTGGTTGTGTTGGCCGTGGTGGTCACCGCACACGCCTCGTTCCGCTCATTCCACGACCCGCCAGGTGATCTCGATCGTCGCATCGGGCTCGGTGGCGGTCAGTTCGTCCAACTCCGCCCGGAGCTGAGCAATCGCCTGGGACGCCCTCGTCCGTCCGCCGCCCGAGCGGCGCGCGGCGCGCTGGCCGGGCAGCGGGTGGTTGGTGGACACGGGCGGCCGGGCGGTGTCGTTGTTCAGACTCACCTCATTGGGCGTGGTGAGCTGGGCAGCCGGGACCGCGGGGGCGGGCGTGGCCGCAGGCGGCTGCGGCCGGGCGGGCGCCTGGCTGCGCTCGATGACGGCGACGATGGACTTTCGCGCGTCCCGCAAGGCGTCCTCGAGCCGCATCGTGCGCTGATCCGCACGCGCAGCGCCGCGCAGCGCCTCCAGCACCGCCTCGCCCTGCGGCCCGTAATTGGGCGCGAGCTTCAGCATGTCCCAGGCCGCGACGACCAGCGCGTCGGCGACCGCCTTCGCCTGCTTGATCGAGGCCCCGTAGCGGCCGGCGGACGCCTCGCCCATGTCGAAGGCAGCGAAGGCGGTGATGACCTGCTTGGCCGCCGCCGTACCCCCGGCCGAGCCCTGGGAGATGCCATACAGCTCGCCCAGCAGGTCACGCGAGCGACGGGCGAGGGTGAGCCTGCCGGTAGCGGGTTCGTCCGCCCCGTCCAGGCCGAGCAGCGCCGCGTGCTTCTCCAGCTCCTCGACGAGGGTGTCCACATGCGGCTTGTAGTCGCGTGCCTTGCTCGTGATCTGCCGGGCGAAATGGCTGACCAGCCGGCCTCGGCGCAGCTTCGGGGGCTGCTCCCCGAAGATGTCCCAGAACCGGCGACCCGCCTCCTCCCACACGGATTCCTCCGGCAGCGGCTGGGAGCGCAGGGCGTCCTGGGGCTTGATCGCCGAGAGTTCGGGGGCAGGGTCGAGCAGCGAGCCGGCGCGCACCCAGACCCGGTCGTCCATCTCCGCGTAGGAGGCGATGACCAGGTTGGCGAGGAAGGGGTCGAGGCCCATCGGCTCGGGCCGGTCGATCCATTCGGCCAGCTTGACCACGCTCAGGTCGCCCGGACCCCCGTCGGTGCGCGCCTGCAGGTTGAAGTGGTCCACCCAGCGGCTGGAGAGCCGGAAGTAGACCTCCTTCTGCTGGCCGAGCCCAAGGGGCGCGGCGATCCGCCGCATCCACACGCGGTCCTTGGAGGGGACCTCGACCTGTCGCTCGGCGGATTCCGCCGCCGTCCGGAGGTGGGCGAACACGGTACGGGCGTGCGCGGGCGTGACCGCCGTGTTGGCGCCCTCGGGGTCCAGGTCGGGGTGCGCGGGGAACTGGTACGCCAGCAGCTTCTTCACGATGTGCCGGGCACCGTCGGACAGCGTCTGGCCGATGGAGACCTTGAGCTCGGGAACGTCACGCAGCGACTGGAAGTGTTCGTCGAAGGAGACGTCGACGTCGGCCGCCTTCTTGTCCGCGCAGCCGTACGCCTGCTTGAACGCCCCCTTCACCGCCTTGATGAGGGACTCTCGCTGCTCTTCGAGGAGCACCCTGGCCCGCGCCCGGTTGTCGGCGTTGAGGTGCTGGGCGTAGTGGGTGTCGAAGCGACGCTGGTCGGCGAGTGCGTAGTCGATGACCACCAGCTTCTGGAAGTCCTTGTAGCGGGCGGCCGACAGGTAGGTGGGGATCCAGCCCACGGTGTGGGGCCCGGTGCCGGACAGCTCCCGCAGGTTACGCAGGCGGTTGGCGGCCTCGACGGGACCGTGCTCGCTCTCGTGGTAGGGCAGGTCGATCACCAGCCGCCACAGACCGTCCTGGCTCGGGGAGAACTCATGGTCGGCCATGTTCTCCTGGTCGTTGACATCGCCGATGACGACCTCGGCTGTGCGGTCCGACCCGCGCCAGACGAGCGTCAGCTCGTCCTCGCCCAGCCGCTCGTGCCCGGCCAGTCCTAGTTCCTTGGCGAGGAGCCGCTTGGCGAGGGCCCGGCGGTTGGAGCGGTTGTTGTTCACGTTGGCGTTGGCGATGACGGAGTCGACGTCCACCCCGGCCAGTTCGAGCCGCACGCCGGGGTTGGTCTTGGTGCCGGTCGACTTGATCTCGACAAAGCGCGTGGCCCACTCATCGACCTTCGCCTGGATGACGCCGACCTCCGCCCCGGGGATCGGGGAGAGGACCGAGCCGTGGTTCAGCGCGCCGAGCCGCCGGATGGTGAGGTCGCGGAGGGCGGGAACGCCGGGGGCGAGGGCGGACAGCAGCAGCGTGCACATCAGCCGGTTGTCGCCGACGAAACCCCTGCAGCGGCCGAGAAGCTGCTGGTCGGTGATGGTCTCGCGGCGGTGCTGATAGCGCTCGACGTCCTCCTCGCTGATGTCGTACGTCGCGATGAGGTGGGGCCGCAGCTTGGTCCGGTACAGCTTGTCCGCGACCTTGAACTCCACCTTCAGGCTGTCCACGAACGGCTTGTCGCCGCCGTCGGCGATGACGGGGTAGAGGTCGCCGAGCGGGATCAGGTTCTCCAGCGTCGCGTCGTCCCGGTGATCGGCGAGCAGCTGGCCCATGAGCTTGAGGCCGGTGCGGGAGCGCTGGAGGGCGGAGGAGATGTGGACGAGGGTGTCCATGAAGGCGGGGGAGAAGGGATACGTCAGCCGGAACGACTCCTCGTCCGCGCCGGTCGTCGCCTCGTCCGAGCCGAGCAGCACGTCCCAGATCTGCGGCCCGACCCGCTTGATCTTCGCGAAGGCCGCGTCCAGCTTGGCGGAGGCATCCGCGTCCTTGGGCTTGAGGAGGCGGGCGTGGGCGATCTGGGGGAGGTTGCGGTCCTCCAGCGTGATCTTGTCGAAGCGGCCGGACGCCAGGTTCAGGCTGTCCTGGATCGCGGTCTCGGCCGCGCCGGACGTCTCCTCACCGACCAGTTCCCGCAGGTCGCGCTGGCGGGCGATGAAGGAGACGATCGGGATGGCCCGGCGCGAGTCGGCGCCCTCGACAAAGTTGGTGATCTTGTCCGTTTCGCGGGAGACGAACTTCTGGTCGTGGATCCGGTTGGCGAGCCAGAGGATCAGCTCGTCCATGAAGAGGATCAGCCCGTCGTACCCGAGCGACTTCGCGTGCTCGGCGATGACGGCGAGGCCGGCGTCGAGGGAGATGAAACCGTGCTCGTCCTCGGCGGCGTTCCTGGCGAACCCGGGGAACCAGGTGACGCTCGCGTCATGCACGAGCTTCGCGCGTAGCTCGGCCGGGGTGCTGGGATTGACGAGGTTGAGGTTCACCTCACCGCCGTCCAGCTCCTCGGCGGCCAGTGCGGTTTCGAGAAGTTCCGGGGTCCACGCAAACGGCTCGCCCCACTCGTCGTCATCCTCGTCGTCGGCGGTGGCCCCGGGGGTGGGGGCGTCGGCCAGGCCGGCGATGAAGGTCTCGTCGCCGACGCGGCGGCGGTGGGAGCGGATGTCCTCGAAGAGGGCGTCGGTCCGGTACACCTGGGGGGTCGGGGCGTCTTCGTGTAGAGCCTTGACGTGGCTGACGTACCCGCCGAGGACGCGCTGCTCCAGCGACTTCGCGCCGAGCATGTGGTATGGGACGAGCAGGAACCGCTTGCCGTCGGTGGACAGCCACTCGTGCTTGGCGAGGACGGGGTCGAAGTCCCCACGGCTGCGGACGGCCGGGTCGCCTCGGAGGAGGGCGTGCAGGACGGCCATGAAGTGGGACTTACCGGAACCGAAGGAGCCGTGGAGGTAGGCGGCCTTTGAGGTGCGCCCGTCGAGCGACGCTTTGATGAGGCTGAGAGCTTCGTCGAAGTTCTCCAGGAGGCGTTCCGTGACGACGTAGTCCCGCAGCGCGCGGGCCGCCCCCTCTTCGGTGACGGCCTCGGCGAGCTTCAGAACGAAGTCGGAGGTGGAGATCGACGTCTTGATGTCGATGACGTCGCGGAGCAGTGGGGCCGTGCCGGTGGCGTTCGGGGCCATCTGTGTCTCGCTTCTCCTGGTTCCTGCGTCCTCTTGTCATGCGGGCCTGGACAGCAGGGTGCTCCCCCCTTGGCCGGGCGCCGCGCTGGTCACGGATTGCTTCCGCGTGGTCCCGGTTGTGTTGTCGTCAGTCGCACGACTTCGCCCGACCACACTCGCACGTGCAAGTGTGCTCGTCCCCGATCGTAACGGTTTGCGTATGGGAGAGGGCCAGCGTGCATCGTGCGCTGGATGCGACTGGGGTGAGCCGCAGGGTCAACGACTACAGGTTGTCGAAGTCTCCGGCGGCCATTCCGGCCTTGAACGCCTTCCACTCGCCGGAGGTGAAGCAGAGGTGTGGGCCGGAGGGGTTCTTGGAGTCGCGGACAGCTAGGCCTCCATCAGGGAGGGCGGCTAGTTCGAAGCACTGGCCGTTGTTGGCGGTGAAGCTGCTCTTCTGCCAGGAGAGCGTGGCGGGGTCGATCGAGTAGAGGTCTGCCTTCTCCATCAGCCAGCCTTTCTTGTGTCCGTGAGTGGTTCCTTCCGGGCGGGGTGGTGCGGGCTCTGCGCCGACGAGCGGGGCGTGGTCCGGCTCAGCGCAGGTGCGTGATGAATGAGGCCCAGGCCACTCGACTGACGCGTATGACGGGACCGGCGGGGCGCTTGCTGTCCCGGACATGAACGAGGTGGGGGAGGTTGTCCGCGACCTCAACGCACTCATTATTGCCACCGCTGTATGTGCTCCTACGCCATCTCGCACCAGACAAGTCCGGTGCTATGTGGTAGGCACTCTTCATGCTCCGTGCTCCTTGGCCCTGCGACGGATGATGCCACGGGACTCCATTGGAGAGAGCGCAGATGTGCGCGCGGCGTCGAAGAGGTCTTGGTAACGGGCGACCTCGGCCTCCTGCTCGAACCAGGTGGAGCCGGTTGGGTTGTCCGCCAGCACGACGTCGAGTGCCCCCTCCTCGGGAAAACCCAGCACTACGTACGGCCCGAACATACTCGCATGTGCTCCGCGCGCGAACGGCAGCACCTGGATGGTCACGTTGGAGTTCTCGGAGAGGTCCAGTAGGTGCTGTAGCTGCGCTTTCATCACCTCAGCTCCGCCGACCTGTTGCAGGAGTACGGCCTCTGACAGAACCGCCCAGACATGCAAAGGGGAGTCGCCAGTGACGCGTTCCTGCCGAGCCAGACGCACCTGGACGAACGCCTCGATCTCGTCTGCGGTCTGCCACTGCTGCGAAGCCACAGTCACAGCCCGGATGTACTCCGGGATCTGAAGCAGGCCGGGGACAAGTTGAGCCTGGAACGTGCGGATGGAGCTGGCCATGGCCTCCAAGGCAATGTAATCACGGTAGGTATCGGCAAGAACTGAGCCGTACTGATTCCACCAACCCTGCCTGCGTCGGCGATTGGCCTTGCGCGCCAGCGCAGCCAGCCGCCCTCTCACCTCGGCATCAGTCACGCCGTACGCCTGCAACATCGCCGTCAGATCCGGGAGTCGCACCGCCACCCGCCCGTTTTCGATGCGGCTGATCTTGCCTTTGGTGCAGTCGAGGGCCTCGGCAGCTTGGGCGGTGGTGAGACCCGACGCGTCTCGCAACCGCTTCAGTTCATCTCCAAGTTGGCGGCCGAGAACGGTTGATGGGCTCGGGCTGGTGCTCTTCGCAGGCATGTGTACAGCTCTAGCAAAACAGCGACCCCAGCGGGCTGCGATTAACCCAGAAGAGGGAAAGTTGGCATGATGTCAGTCGGCAACGTTGCAGATTCGTGTGGTGCCTTGTCATCCTGCTGGGCACGGACATCGGCGTCCTGTGGCTGTCGGCCATGGGATTCCGGGCGAACTTGGACCTCCTGGGGGCCGACATGGCTGCACCGAACGAAGTCACCTTCCGGCTGCCCCGTCGTCGCAGTAGCGTTCGAAGGGCGCGGGCCCTGTTGTACGCCGCACTGGGCGAGTGGGGAGTCGGGCAAGATGCGGTGGAAACCGGTGAGTTAGTTCTCTCCGAGCTGGTGACCAACGCGCTGCGGGTGCGTGTGCCATGTGATCGACTGGTGGGCGTACGGATCGCGTGGCTGGCGGAAGACGGCTTGCTGCGCCTGGAGGTCAGTGACGCGGGCGAAGGGAAACCCGAGGTGCGGGCGCCTGGCGATGATGAGACGGGCGGGCGTGGACTGCTTCTCGTGGAGGCGCTGGCTCATCGCTGGGGGTTCGAGCAACGCGCGTGTGGGATCGGCAAAACGGTCTGGTCGGAACTGAAGGCTCCGCATCTCGTGCCGGAACGCGAGGGGATCGAGATCGCTGCAGCAGCGGTCCGCGCAGGTCAGTGCGTACGGGTGTGGGGCGCATGGCACGCGGTCCGGAGCGTGGGCACTGAGCGGTCTGCGTCGGATGGTGGGCACACCGTCGTGCTTGGGCTGGACGACGGCTCTGCGCTGCGGATCGATGCCACCGGGCCGCTGACGGTGCGGGACGCTGGTGTCTCCTCCCCGCAGAGAGGTGGGGAGGAGACACAGGGATAGCGATCAGCTCTTGGCCGAGCGCTGGCCACGAGCGGCCGGGGCGGGCCGCCAGGCCCGCAGATCGTCGTCGGTTAGACCGTGTTCACCCTGCTGGGTGGTGCGGTAGCCCGTGAAGAAGGCCGCAGGGGAGCTGCCGTACAGCGGGTCGAAGTCGTCGTGCCACTGGTCGAGCCAGGGCTGCAGTTCGAGCAGGCCTGCGAGAAGTGGCGTCATCTCCTCGGACGACAGCCCATCGTGGTTGGTGAAATACGTGGCGAGCGCCTGCGCCTGCTCCCGGTGATCCCAGCCTGCCCAGCCGAACAGCTTGGGCGTCCCGGAGATCGCGCCGGTCGCATACGAGATGAACCGCTCCTTGGGTACGTCAAGCTTGCCTCGGGCCCGCCAGTAGGACGGCTTGAGGAAGTCGGCGGACGTGTACTTCGGGGGCACGGGGATGGTGTCTCGGATCTTTCGCTTGGCAGGCTCGTCCGGGGCGGCGTCCTCCTTGCGCTGGAGGTCCCAGACGTACTCCCAGTCGGCACGCTTCTTGAGTGCGGTGGGCTTGTAGCGGAGCGCAGCGAGGAACGGCACGTGCTCCTCGGCGAGGAGGCCGGCGACGATGATGGCCAGCTCTGTGCGGGGCGCGTACAGCTCCGCGACGGATACGAAATCCTCATCGAGAGAAAGGGCCGAGGTGAGCTGGTCGCGGGTGAGGATGGTCGGCTGCCCGTCGGGGAACCACAGCTCGCGGTTCTCCATCCGGTCCAACAGCCAGGACCTGAGAGCGCGCTGCTGGAGGAGGTCCCACCCCTCGGTCGCCCAGCGACGCTTGTACTCGGGACGCTCCACCATGCCGATGGCGCGGGATGTCTCGATGACATCGATGCGCTTCTGGACAAGAGTCTTGTACGCATCAGGCCAACGGGCGGGGATATCGGTGATGGGGGTGTGGCCGTGGTGGCTGAACCATTTTGTCGAGATCTCGCCACTTTCAATCTTGCGTGCAAGAACTATCTCGAAGGCCCGCTCACCGGGGGCGAGCGTCGGAATGTAACTTTCAGGGAGGCTCAGATCATCAGGGTGCAGATTATAGATCGAGTAGACCTGCCAATCCATCTCCTCCTGGAGGGCGACCATCCGCCCCCGAGTGGCCTCCCACTGGGCGCGGGCGTCGCGCAATACGGCAGTCGTAGGTACTTGACCTTTAGCTGAGATCAGCTCGGAGGGGATTGTGCGCGCCAGTTCCTGGGCCAGCGTGTCGAGTTCTTTCGCGAGTGTAGTGGGGTAGGTCGAGGGGAGCGGGAAGTCTTGGAGCTTGGTGCCGGTGAACTCGTAATTCCAAGACCAGGGCTGGTCAGGCATTCCGCTAGCAGCCGTGGCGTTTCCCTTGCTGTGACTCACCTGCTTGAGCCAGAAACAGGCGGTAGAGCTGTTAAGTAGCCCTAGCAATCGCAAATGGTCTTCCTCGGTTGAATCCTCTCGCAACTTGATAACCGGGGCAGTGCGAGTGAACGCGAAGCCGCTGCGATCAAGTACCACATGGTTATGCGTAGCCACGAACGCGAAGTTCAGGGACCAGGGATGTGCGCCGTTGTCCTTTGGGAGCTGGTGCCACTCCCACCATGGGCGGTTCTCGGTGAAGTAGTTTCGCCCCGAGAAGGTTGAGCGTTTACCCAATTCGGTCCTATTAGGCCACAAGGTGCGGTGAAGGTTTGGAGTCTCACTGAGCGGGACAATGGTGCGGGAAGCGTCGTAGGGGTGGATTACGTAGTCTCCGTCGGAGATCGTGTAATCGCGCACCTCATCGCCGACTCCGAGGCGCTTGACAAAGTTTGACTCGACGGAGAGATTGTTTAGGGTCCTGCGAGGGAACGTCAAGGCGTCATCGGCATGCGTGTCACCGTAAAAGCCAATCCGTACGAGCTGGGACTTGATCTTGGCGATGCTTGCGGAATCGATCTGCTCGATCATCTCCAATCCGCCATCCGTAAGGATCCACGGCTTGCGGCTGAAGTACCTTTCACGCTCTAGATCATCCACCGAAACCCATCGATTTGCGGGGTCGGGGTTATCGATCTGGTTTATGATCGAATTCCACACAAGACCGTCTACGCCATTTGCGGGAATCGCAGGTTCGCCCTGGATATTCCGGACTGTCCGCACGGTTTGTGCGCGACTGCTTCCCGATCGTCGCCGCCCCACAAGAATCACTGTCGGTGTGCTATGCCCGGGAATATATGCCCCCGAGGTGTCAATAACCTCTGTCAGCTCTACCTTGTGTGCGAAGTATTCCTCGATCAGCTTGGTGCCGAACTCGCGCTTCATGAAAGAGTTCGCGGTGATTTGCCCCACCATGCCGTATCCGTGCCCGTCGGGATTGCCCACCTTCGCCAACTGGAAGAACCGCTCAGCGAAGGGCACGGACAAGGCGTATGTCCCTGCACAGGATGCGTACAGCTCCCTATACAGCTCATTCAGCTTTCTATCCTTGACGGTGATGTAGGGCGGATTCCCTACCACCACGTCATACCTCCCCTGCTCCAGAATCCCTGGATACGCGTGCACGTCCTCCGTCGCATACGAGAACTCCGCCAGCGGGTCCCCCGACTCCTCGCCCAGCAGCGTCAGTTCAAGCTGCCGTGCCTTGATAAGAGAGTCGCCTACCGCCAGGTGAATCGGCCAGTCGTACCTACCCGCCTCCGCCAGCGTCCGCATACCCGCCGCCGCCATCCCAGCTACCAGCAACCGGAACCGCGCAATAGCCACCGCGAACGGGTTGATGTCCACCCCGTGCACCGCGTTCAGCGCACCCCGCACCCGCTCATGCACATCCCGCCCCGGCTCCCGCTCCGCGAACAGCCGGACCATCCTCCGAAAGGCACCCAGCACAAAGTGCCCCGACCCACACGTCGGGTCGATCATCTTCAGCTCGCCGAACTTGCCGCCCAGCTCCCGCACCACCGGATCCATCGTCCGGTCAAGGATGAACTCCTCGACGAACTCGGGTGTTTGAAGCAGCGCATACGTCTTTCGCGCCGACTCCGACAGCCACTGGTACAGGTCACCCAAGAACCGGGTGTCCCACCCCTCCGTACCGTCATCGTTCAGCGGGTCGGTGAAGTCGTGGACCAGCCTGTCGCCGTCATCGCCCGCACCTCGCTCGCGCCAGAACTCCACCAACCCCCGAGCCGCATCGTGCGACAACGGAATCTGGTACAGCGGATTGCGCCGCGTGTCGAACAGCAACTTCCCGGCCTGGCCCGCGCCCAGTTCCTCAAAGGCCCGCTCCAGCCACCCCCGGTACGTAGGGTCTGGGTCCTCCTCCACGTACTGCGCGTACCGCGCCTCCGCGAGATCCCGGCGCTCCGCGTCAGGCCCCGTCAGATACGGCTCCGCAATAAGCAGGTTGTCCTCGCAGAACCGTACGAACACCGTGCCCAGCACCCACGCCACCGCGACCTGCGTGACCCGCTCGTCGAGCCAAGTGCTCCACGTCGCCGCCGTACGCCCCAGCTTGCGCGCCTCGTCGTACTCGGCCCGCAACCGACCGGCAACCGAGTCCGCCGCGCGCAACTGCTCCACCCGGTCCGCTGACAGGCCACCCTCAGCCAAACGCGCATCCAGCCAAGCACTCCACCTCGGGGTCCCTGGATCCGCCTTGCTCGCCTTCTCGTACTCCTGCCGCAGCGGCTTGAGGACCGACTCTCCGTCCTTGACCTGCTTGGCGAGGTCCACCTCGATCGCCTTGACCTGCTTGATCAGGTCGGCCCGCAGCGCGGCAGCGTCAATCACGTCGTCTCGTCTCCCGTAATCCCCGTTGTCCCCATTGCCTCAACAGCGCCAGCGCCCCCGCCCGCGCCATTACCCGCCGCCGCCCCCTCGGCCCGGTGCTCGTTCGCCACCCACGACTCCGGCAGCTCGATCCATTCTCCCAATCCCGCCTGGTACGGCACAGCCACCGCGCCGAGCCGAGGCGGTCGCGCCGGATCGCTCTGCGGGCACAGCAGCCACAGTCCGCGCCCCCCCTCCCGCGCGACCTCGGCCAGCCGTTCCAGCACCGCCATCGCGTCGTACCGCGCGAAGGCGCCCGCATCCGTGAGCAGCACGGGAGAAGACCCCGACCCCCGTACCCCCGACACCAGCTCCCTCAGCTGGGGCTCCACCGCACCCCAACTCGTCCGTGCATACTCGGCGAACCGCATCGCCGCCTTCGACCCCGGCTCCGCCCCGTCCGCGCGCAGGATCGTCTCCCACGTCGGCTTGGGCCGCGGGTCCACCTGCTCATGCAGTGCTCGCAGGAACAGATCGGTCACCGACACCACTTCAGCACCAAACCGGTCCGTCACCAGCTCGCGCACCGCATAGCTCGCCATCCCCGTCCGTACCGTCAGCACCCGGAAACCGTCCCGGCGGGCAGACGCCAGCAACTGCTCCTCGGCGACCGCCGCCCCCGCGAGCTGGGGGTCGTCGGAGTAGCGGTGCGCGGTGAGGGTGCCGGTGGCCTGGCGGGCGGCGTCTGACGACAGGTAGGAGGAGCCGCCGTCGGGCTGGCGCGGGATGTAGCGCAGCGTCCCGTGGCCCTCGCGGGTCTTCAGCTCCAGGTCGAACCCGGCGTCCCGCAGCGCCCGCGTGAGTGGGCCGCCAGTTGGCAGCGCGTGGCCGCGCCGCTCGTTCAGCAGCTCCGGGAAGCGTGACCGTACCCGCTCGTGGATGTCCTTGGGCGTGAGCCCAGGCAGCCGCTCGTCCGGCACGCCAGGGATGCGCGGCACCAGACCCGCCTGGGTGAGACGCAGCGCCCGCACGAGCGGGAGATCACGGGGATAGATCTCCAGGCGGGGCGTCGCGGCGGCCCGGCGCGAGGCGGCGGCGGCGATCTCGACGATGCGCCGCTCGTCCCACTCCACAGTCGTGCTCGGAGGGGCGATGGCGCCCAGCTCCGCGAGCACCGTCGCCGCGGTCGGCAGGGTGTCCAGTTTCGCCAATCGGTCGGCGACCCGGCCCAGCTTCTGGGCGTAGTTGAGCAGACCGGGCCCGGACGGTGTCTCGGGTGCGTCATCCGGGCCGACTTCCAGGGCCAGCAGGCCCGCGCCCATGCCCTCGTCCGCCGCGTTGCGGTTCGGCGCGTGCTGGAACTCGGCCTCGTCCGGCACGAGTTGTTCGACCTCCACCACCGCCCGTACCGCGGCCAGCGCCAGCGCCCGGCGCTGCTCGCGCTCGGGAAGCTCGGTGCCGCGCCGTAGCGCCAGGGCGTCGGCGATCTCCGCCGCGGAGGCGACGCGGCCGAGGTCGCGGAGAAGCTCCAGGATCTCGGCGCGCAGCACCTGGATGGCGGGGTACCGCTTCCAGCGGGTGCGCTGGGTCTTCAGCATCTGAGGGATGCGGCCGGCCGACAGTCCCAGGGCGCTCGCGACGTCCTTCTGCTTGGGCCAGACGCCGATGTCGGGCAACGCACCCCGGTCATCGGGGATCCGCAGGAGCAGCCGTACCATCTCGCACTCGTTGCGGTTCGTCTCGTCCTTCTTCAGCTCCGGGACGAAGAGCGTGGCGAGCGTGTCGAGGCTGACCCTGCGCAGGGCACGTTCGGGCAGCCCCTCCGCGCCGCCGCCTTCCGCCATCGCGTTCGCGAGCGCGGCCTCGGCGGCTGACAGCTCCTCCTTCGCGGCCTTGCGGCCCTCGGGGGTGAGCGGGGTGGCGGGCTGTTCGGCGAGCCGCTGCCGCCACTCCTTGATGCGGCGGAGGACTTCCTTGCGGGTCTTGGCGCCCAGGCCGGGCGCGTTGACGAGCTGATGGCGGCTGTAGTCGAGCAGACCACCGACGTCGTTGACGCGCAGTCCGTAGACGAAGGACTCGGCGGCCGGGCTGAGACCCGAGGCCGAGATGGGGGTCTTGCGGTCGGCCTGGGCCGCCAGCCGGTCGCGCTGCTGATCGGCGCTCTCCTCCTCGGCGGCGGGGATAGGGGCGTCCTGGGCCTGCGCCACCGCCTCCTCGGTGTCGCCCGCACCCCCCGTCGCAGCGGCGGGCTGACGGGAGCGGCGCGACGACGGCTTCGCCTCGTCCATGGCCAGGAAGATCTTCTTCCAGGCGTCCCGCATCGGCTTGAGGTCGGGGAAGCGCTGTGCCCCGTCCCGGTGCAGCGCTTGCCGGAAGAAGTCGACCAGGCCGTCCTTCACCGCCGGGTCGAACGCGTCCGCCGCGATCTTCGGGTACGGCTCCTTCTTCGAGTCGGTCTGGCGCGGCGACACCCTTCCGTCGCCCCAGACCGGAAGCTCGCGGGAGGCCATCTCGTGCAGGGTGACCGCCAGGGCGTACCGCTCGGCGTGCCCGTCGTAGACCGAGCGCTCGGTGAGAGTGCCGATGAACGGATCCAGATAGCCGTCCGTCCCGGCTGCGGTCTCCTGTACGGGGTAGCCGGCCAGCGAGAAGTCGATCAGCACCAGCTCACGAGTGCGGTTCGGGCGGATGCGGATCGCGATGTTGTCCGGCTTGATGTCGCGGTGCCACACACCCTCGCCCTCGAGGAAGTCCACCGCACCGAACAGGTAGTCGCCGTACGCCTCGAGCTGGTCCACCGACAGGCGGCCGAACTCCCGCAGCTGCCGGGCGACGGTTTCCTCGCGCCGTCTGCTCCTCCGCTCCCCGGGCGCGGCGGGTTCGCCGTCGGCCTCGCGCTCGTCACCGACGTACTCCATGACGAGGACCGTGCGACCGCCGATGCGCTGCGGCTCCGGTTCAACGAGGCGGATGATCCGCGAATCGGGGCGCAGCCGCCCCATCACCTCGGCCTCGCGGGCCAGCATCTCGCCACGGCTGTCGGAGATGGCGACCTTCAGCACCGCCAGGGTCTTCGAGAAGCGCACGTCCGGGCTTGCGGTCAGGTCCCGTACGAGGAAGGCGCGGCTGGTCGACCCCGTGCCGAGTCGGCGCCGGACCTCCCACCTGCCGGCCAGCACGTCGCCCGCGACCGCTTCCAGGGGGTCCTTCTCGGGCTCGGCCGGCCGTATGGGCTCTGCGGGGGCGGGCTCGGTCAGGACCGACTCGACGACCTCCAGCATCTCCAGGAAGTCGTCCACCGAGTCCAGGCGGTCGTTGACGTGGTAGGCGGTGGCCGCCTGGACCAGTTCGTCGATGTACTCCGACAGACCGTCCACCACCGAGCTGGGGCGCAGTCCTTCGCCCGCCTCGTAACGGGCCAGTAGCTCAGCCTGGCTGGCGGCCGGGGCCTTTCCGGTGGCCAGCAGGTAGGTGAGGACGCCGAGCCCGTAGATGTCCAGCGCGACGGGGTCGGCCTTCAGCGCGGTCAGTTCCGGGGCGAGATACGGATCCGCGCCCTCGGCGAGATGGGCGCCCGCACGCGAGAGCGTGGTCGGCGCGAAACGCTCACCGTCGCTCGGCGTGCCGGTCCCCGGGCCACGCTGGACGGCGACCTGCCAGTCCGAGATCTGCAGATACGGGCTGAGCCAGCCGGCCTCTTCACTGTCCGCGCCCGCCGCGCGGCCCCGGGGGCGGGGGAGCACATGGATGGCGCGGGCCGCGAGGGTGCGGTGGTAGATCCGCCGACCGTGTGCCGAACGCACGGTCTCGGCCAGCTGCCGTACCAGCGCCATCCGGCTGAGGATGTCCAGCTTCTCGCCGTACTGCGCCAGGTATTCATCCAGGCGCAGCGTTCGCGCATCGAAGTCGAAGATCAGCGCCGGTCCGGCCGAGTGCCCGGACGGGTCGTACTGCTTCAGCTGTACGACACCGGGGTGCCGGAAGCGCCGCAGCACCGAGGCCTCGCGCCGTGCCGCGCGTTCCACCGAAGCCCGCAGCTCGGCATCCGAGCCGCGCTCTCGCAGATAGACGCGGATGCGGGCGGCCTCCGGCAGCTCGCTATGGCGGGCCAGATAGTCCGCCCAGGTCGGACCGGAGTCGAAGGACTTGCGGTGCAGCAGATAGGGGCCGACCTTGTACTCGGCGTCGCTGCGCGCGATGCCCACCCGCTCCAGGGCGGACGCGATCCGGCGCGACCGTGACCTGTCGATCCGCCGGCGCTCCTCGCGCGGGGGCTCCGCCAGCATCTGGGCGAGCTGGTGGACGGTGTAGAGGCCGTGCTGGTCGTGGGCGGGCAGCCGGTTCTTCAGTGACGAGTCGGTGAAGCACACGGCCTCCGACACCCACACCCGCTCGCCCTCCTGGGCCAGAAGTCCAGCCAGCTCCTTGGCCTTCTTGTTCGCCAGGTGGAGCGGGTTGCCATGCGTGACCTGCCGTCCGCTGGGCTGGGTCTGCAGCCAGGTGCCGTTACGGGCCTCGACGGAGCCGTGCCAGTCCTTCAGCTCGATCAGGTACACCCCGCCGGGGGCGACGACGAGCAGGTCCACTTCTCGCACGTGGCCGCTGTGCGCCGTGAAGGTGAAGTTCGACCAGGCACGCCAGGGATCGTTGTCGGGGAGCTTCTCGCGGATGGCCTCCAGCCCGCGGCGCTCGTGCTGGAACTCGGATTCGGTGACCGTGACCCACCGGCCGTCCCGCATGCGCCATCCCCGCTTCGTGTCCACGTCGATCTGTCCTGATTGCGGCTGCTCGGCAGCAATATCCCCGGCTCAGATCGTATCGGGTGTGGGTGGTCGCCGGGAGCGTCGTGGCCTACCGCCCGGGAGAGAGGTGATCGTCGGACCCTGGGACTGAGCGGGCGCCCCACCAGGACGTGGCGTGGTCATTGGCCGGAATTGCGTTCTTTCATCGCCGATCGCCCCCCTTCACCCTTCAATCAGGGGCGATACAGCGGGACCGATGGGGGAGCCGCGATGGTCGAGCCGATCTATGTACCGGTCCTTCCAGCACGACGGGATGCCTGGGATGCATACACGCTTTTGGAGTTCGGCATACGCCAGCGGATCGCCCCGCTGTGGACGGTCGTCCCACGGGTCGGGCCGGAGCGGACGCGGGGCGTGCGCCCCGTCCCGAATCCGGACACCGATCAGGCAGGGCTGCGGCGTTGGCTCACCGCCCGCATGGACAACCTCATCAGGGCCACGGAGGGGCTCACCGGCTAGGTGGACGCCGGTCATGTCGAGAGCGATCTCGATGCCTCAGCCGTGGCTTTGTGGCAGGTGGCGACCAGGAGCCGGCTGCGGCTGGTCACCGGCCCGGAACGGGACCCCGCGCATCAGCGCTACGCCGCCGACCTCGCCTTCCTCAGCGGACGCGGCCTCGGCATACGCGTCTTGCTCGACGATCCGCCGGACCGGCCCCTCTCGACGGATCTCCTGAACCTGATCGACCGGCTGTGCCTGCCACCCTCGCGGCTCGACCTCATACTGGACGCCGGTCCGGTCGCAGGCAGCGGCGACATCGACAAGCGGGCTCTCGCCGCGCTCGATCTGCTTGGTGCCCTCGTGCCCTGGCGGACGACGGTTCTCACCTCCGGAGCCTTCCCCCGCACCATCGAACACCTCGACGCTCAGCCCACCCGCGTCATTCAGCGCCACGACTGGCAGCTCTACCGATCGGTGCGCGCCGCCCGTCCCGAAGCGCTGAACTCGTTGGTCTACGGCGACTATTCCGTGGAGCACGCGTTCAGCGCCAACATCCCATCCGTCCGGCGGCCCGGCCCGCCCTGGGGCCTGCTGCGCTACACCGCACCGGACGGCTTTCTCGTCGCGCGGGCCCCCACCAGGGGCAGCGACCGCGCCGCCCGGGTCCGCGCCATGGCCCGTTGGATCGCGGAGGCCGACTTCTTCCGCGGCATCCACGGGGGTGCCCCAGCGATGGAGAACGCTGGCTGCACGCCTGTGCGCATGGCGAGGGTCCGCGTGGCTCGGGTAACGCCGAGACATGGATCCGGGTCGGCCACACGCAGCACATGAACTTTGTCGTACACCAGTTGTCCGGAGCCGAATAGGAGGAGGGAAACTGGCAACCAACCAGCCGACTACGCTTGAAGCGACCACGGGCGCTCCTGCTCCGGCGAGCGGGCGGTGACGTCCGGCCAGGAGCCGGTCCGTTACTCGCCGGGGCCGCTCGCGGGCGGCGGCGTCACACCAGGCTCGATCGTCGACCGGATGTAGACGCGAGTGCTGCCCGGTGCGAACTCATGGGCGAAGAGGTCGACGCAGTAGTGGAGGTGCTTCCCCTCGGGGGAGGTGAGCTCGTCCGGACAGAAACCGACCCGCCGCGCCCCCTTGACCAGGGTCTCCGGCTCTGGGAGCCCCAGATGCGCGAACGGCGCCATCGGTTTGTACCCCTTCTGCTCCGGATGGAGGTTGGCGATCATCTCCTGGTCCGCCGGGACCAGCTGGGAGAGGTATGCGTCCGCCTCCCGGCGGGGCAGAGTGAAGGACAGGACCCCGATGTCGTAACGCGAGCTCGTCTTGTACCCGGCCCGCCGATCCGATGCCGCCGCCGGGATCCGAATGCCCATCGTCTCGCTCATCCAGGCAGGTGTGGCGCCACTCTTCCAGCAGCACTTCTTGTCCTGGTCCGCCTGGTCGGACACCGCGTCGTCCGCGATGATGGCGAACGTGACAACGGCCGCGACAGCGATCGCGAGAACTGATCCTCCGGCAATGAGAAATCGGCGGCGCACTGCTGGCTCCCGATGGGTTGTGATGCTGATGGTGCTCAACGACCGTTGGCGTCCTGTTGCTCCCGTCCGGGGTCCGTACGTCCGCCCTCGCGCCCCGGCTCATCCGGGCCCGGGAGCGGCTCGTTGTTCGGGACCGATGCGCCCAGATCGTAGTGCTTGACCGAGCTGCTGCCCGACATGTCGAACTCCTGGGCGAGACCCGTCTTGTGGAGGCGGGCCGGCATTCCGTCGGGGATGTCGACCGGCCCGATGCTCACGCCTTTGCCCTGGTCCCAGTTGTAGCGGTCCCAGGCGTTGACCTGGTAGTCGAGGCCGACCTTGGGCTGGCCGTTGGCGTCCGGCACAACCGTGACCACCCCGGTGACATTCGATCTGGTGGAGCCCACCGCGTAAAACCAGTTCGGGTCCTTGCCCTGGTCGAAGCTGTAGTCGTGGTTTTTGCTCTCCACGGGGATGGCGACCGGCTGGCCGCCGTTTCTCTTGAATTCTTCCAGCGCCTGCTTGCGCCATTCGTTCTGGTTCTGCCTGATGCTCTGGTCGATGTGGTTCCTGAATCCCCCGTCGTCCCACAGCATCTTGTCCACCGGAAGTTTCACGGGGTCCCCGCTGTTGCCCAGATAGTGCGCCATGTGGCGCGAGGCGTCGTTCATCCCCTGCCAGTCGGCGCCCTCGGCCAGCAGATTCATCTTCTCCCTGCTCCGCCGCTCCGCCCCGCCGGGGGACTCGGCACCGTGCGGCCCCGACCCCGGATCCGGCGCCGCCCGCTTGACTGTAGGACTCAGCAACCCCGCCGCCAGCAGATCGTCCTTGTGCCCCTGCCACAGCTTGGCCCGTGCCTCGGGGCTAAGCGATTCCCACAGCCTCCGCAACTCGGCCCGCTGCTTCTCGTTCGCGTCCTTGCCGAGCGAGGCCAATTGCGTAGCGCGGGGCAGTTGCTCCTCGTCGAGTGATGTGTATGTGGCGTGGCCCGCGTTATAGGGGTCTCCGCCGTGGCTCTTCCGCAGCGCCCGTGTGACGGCGGCGTCGATCTCCGAGGCGTGAGACACGAGACCGGTGAGTGTGTCGGCATACCACTTCATCAGGTCCAGGGTGCGCTGCGGGGTGTCCTTCGTGGTGCACATGTTCGCCATCTGCACCTTTACTGTGCCATTGCCCCCGTCCGAGGCGACCAGACCCGGATCCGGAGGCTCCTTCGACGGGTCTCCTCGGCGGGCCTCCTCGGTCAGCGACTTGGCCCGCTTCTGGATGCTCGTCAGCTCGGTGTGCGCGTCCTGCAGGACGTTGTAGATACTCTGCGCCTCGGCGTGCAGATCGAGGAACTCCTTGGCGGTGCTGCGTACGAAGTCCTTGGTGACCCCGGCGTTGACCCCCCGCCACCTGGCCGCGTCGGATTTCTGCACCAGGCCGCTGTAGACGCTGGTCCTGAGCTTGTCCAGCTCGCCGACCATGGTTTTCCAGTCGCCGACGGCCGTGCCTAACTTTCCCAGATCCACCGAGATGAGATCCGAGTATAAGAACCCTCCCACGATCTATTTCCCCCGTTATTTGACGTATTTGGATATCTCGGAGACCGACACCGCCGACCCGTCCCGCTGGCGCAGCGAAGCCGCGATCTCCGCGTCGTCTTTGGCGTGGGCCTTCTTCGAGTAGTCGAGGTGATTCGAGATGTGCGCGCACATCTGCAGGACCGTCTTGACCTGTGTGGTCCAGACCTCGAGCGTGGTGTACAGCTCGTCGCCCATGGTGAGCTGGCGCGTCGACAGCTCTTTGGCGGCCTGGGCGGTGGAGCCTGCCCCGCTCTTGTCGATGCCCGCGCCGGCGATGTCGGCCTTCTTGTGCAACATCCCGTGCACTTCGAAGGCCTCGTGTCCGACTGCTCCGAGATCGTCTTGATGGACAACAAGATCGTGATTCGCCCCGGAGCCCCCTGCCCCCGGCTCGGCCTTGTTGAGCCGCATTCCGACCGACTGCTTTTCCCTCGCGGCCGATACGAGCTCCGCCCATTCGCTGTCGAATGTCACCCTTACCCCCCGGAATCGGCTGATTCGACGCCTTAATGTCACGTTAGCAGAAACATTGACGCGGTCGGTCAGGGACACGCCAAGGGTTGACGGGTGGTTCCCGCCTGTCGCTACTGATTCGACTCGCGCCCGGCCGAAGCGCGCCTTTCGCCGCGCGGGCGTGCGCCCTCGCACGGATCATGTGCCGCCCGGGCGGCCGCTTAGGCCGTGTCCTATGTGGTGAGGCGGACGAGGCGCTTGTAGCAGCACATGGCCGCGGCGAGACCGAGAAAGGCCAGGTAGTTGCGGGGATGGCGCTCGTAGCGGGGGCTGAGCCTGCGGTAGCCCGACAGCCAGGACATCGTGCGCTCGATCACCCATCTGCGGCGGCCCAACCGTTCGCTGGACTCGATGCCTTTGCGTGCGATCCGGACTCCGATGCGCTTGCCGCGTAGCCATTTCCGCAGGTCCGGGCGGTCGTATACCTTGTCCGCGTGCAGGCGCTGGGGCTTGAAGTGGTGGCCGCGGTCGGGGTCGTGTCTCGTTTGGTGACCGGCCACCATCGGCTTCAGCCCTTCGCTGTCGTGGGTGTTGCCGGCGGAGACGCCGACGACCAGGGGCAGTCCGTTCGCGTCCGACAGGATGTGCATCTTGGAACCCGGCTTGCCCTGGTCCACGGGGCTCGGACCTGCGTGTTCGCCCCTTTTTTTCGCCCTGACGTGGGCGGTGTCGAGGACGACGCGGGTGACGTCGATCAGGCCAACGTCGTCCAGCCGGTGCAGCACGGCTTCGTTGCAGGCGGCCCCACAGGCCCGGCCGGGGGCCGTGCCGCGCGCGCTGAGCGGAGCGAGCCGCCTTGGCGCGCAGACCGGTACTGTTTCCCTCAAGCCCTTTCTCAAGCTTCATCCGCCTTACCCGATACGCGGGTTCGGCCTCCCGGCGGAGTCGCCGGGAGGCACTCCCCGCACCGGCTGGGGCGGGCCATTGCTGAGAGAGGAAACCTCTTGGACACGGAGAAGTGCACCAAGCGGCGGACCGTTTTGCGGCCCGTCGGACAGGCCCTGATTAAGGTGAGCGTCTACGTACTTGGACAGCTCATCTGCTCCTGGCTTGGCCTGTAAAACGAGGAAGGGCCCAGCGCTGGCCGGCGAGTACGCGCCGGCCAGCACATCCTCACCGTCCGGATCCCGAGGCTTGAAAGCCGTTCGAAGGCGGGGCGTGTCTTGGTTCGGTCACTTCTGCTCGTGGCCATGGCAGGTGCCGGGACCGCACTCCTAGAGGCATCGCTTCAACGGGTTGCGAGCAGGACTTCTTGACAGCCCGTACAGGTCGCGAGCGATCGAGCGTGGGCGTTTGCTGTGCTGGGGTCCTGGGGGCTCTGCGGTCGCTCTATGGTGTCGGCGACGCGGAAGCGAGTCGGTGAGCTTGCGCTCGGTCGCATGTCCGGCGCCGCCGTAATGCCGACCGTAACAGGTCGCTGTTCGACCGGGTATCACTGTCGTCACCTTGGACGACTGAGATACTCATCCACCTCTTGGTCACTAGCATCGCAGCTGTAGAGAGCGTTGGTGTCCGGGGCGGACGGTCGGCATCGGAAGCAGGTAGGCGTAATGGCTGGCGGGGGCACGTGGTCGGAGCTGGAGGCGTTCTGGCCGGCTGAGGAGCTGGTGCGGGACCGGGAGCGCCTCATCCCCAAGATTGTGGCCTGCTACGAGGCCGCGCACCCCAAGGGGAAGGAGCCCTCTGAGAGCGACAAGGATTCGTGGCGGGAGAGCGTCTACGAGGTGGCCACGGCGCTGGCCGATCTCGGACTCGGGCAGGTGTACATCTTCGTGGAGTACCGCGTCCATCCGGCGATGAACCCGATCGACGTCGTGCTCGCCGGCAGGCATGCAGACGGTGGGCTGAGCTTCGCCGCGATCGAGTTGAAGCAGTGGAGCGAGGTCGAACGCCCCGACCCCTCGAAAGGGACGGTCGGGCTTTGCGTCCAGTGCAGAAACTCCACCACAGGATCGCTATGTGATGGCTGCGCCGTGGAGCGAGTCTTTGCACCGTTCTACGGACACCACAAGAAGCACCCTGCCGTACAGGTCAGGGACAACCTGGACGCCCTCAGGCGCCATCACAGCATGTTCGACGACCGGTACGTGCATCTTGCCGGGGCCACATACCTGCACAACCTCAAGGACCCACAGTCCCAGTGGATCGGTATGGTGCGGCCAGCGGCGGGCATCGCGACCTTCACCGCCCGCCAGCCGGCGGATCTTCGCAAGTTCCTGAAGAGCCGCTTCAGCCCGACGACGGACGCGGAAGCAGCGCAGGAGCTTCTTGCCCGCCGTCGCACGACGTCGCTGCTGACGTCAGAAGTTGGGGCAATCGTCAACGGCTACACGAAGTTCAGCTTGCTGGACAAGCAGCGCGAAGCTGTGGACAGCATCATGGCCTCGGTCCGGAAGCCGTCGCCTGGCGCGAAGAAGGTGTATGTCGTCAGCGGCAGGGCGGGCACCGGGAAGTCACTTGTGGCACTGACACTGCTGGGCGAGGCCCTCAAAGGCGGGTCCGACGCGCGCTTCGTTTCAGGGGGTGTGGCTTCCCGGGAGAATTTCAAACGCGGCGTCAAGGGCAGAGGGCAGGCCTTCACGACCTTGAACCAGGTCGCAGACAGGCTGGGTCCCAACCAGCTGGACCTGTTGCTGTGCGATGAAGCGCACCGGCTCACCGAACGCCCGATGACGGGCTCGTTCTCCATGCGGCCGGGCGAGTCGTCGGTGTCCGTGATCGTGACGCGGGCCAAGGTTCCTGTCTTCTTCATCGACGGAGACCAGCGACTGTTCGCAGAGGAGATGTGGTCCGAGAACGAACTCATCAACGCAATTCAGGAGTTGAGGGCGGAGGTCGTGCCGGTCCGTCTCGACCGCGCGCTTCGCGCGGTCGGAAGTTCCACCTACGACACGTGGGTGCAGCGGCTCTTCCTCGGTGATCCGCTGCCGTGGAACCAGGATGTCGGTCAGGACCCGGAACCGTTCGAGCTGTACTACGCCGACAGCGCAGCACAGATGGAGAAGTTCCTGAAGTCGAAGCTGGATGCGGGATTGAGTGCCCGGATGACTGCTGGGATGTGCTGGAAGTGGACCGATGACACGGGCACCGCGCCGGATGTCGCGCCAGAGGAGGGCTGGGCGCGGCCGTGGAATGCCGGCGACAGCCACCGGACCCCCGGTGTGCCGAAGCGCCGGTTCTGGGCCACGGATCCGGGAGGATTCGGGCAGATCGGCTGTGTTCACACGGCGCAAGGGCTCGAGTACGAGTGGGGCGGTGTCATCATGGGACCCGATCTCACCTGGACCGGAGGGTCTTGGGCTTTGGACCGTGAGCATGTGCGCAGCAAGGCCAGCCGGGTTCGCTTCGACGATGAGTTGGCGGAGCGGATCCGCAACGCATACGGGGTTCTCATGACGCGCTCCATTCGCGGCACGGTGCTGTACTCGGTGGATTCGGACACCCGACAGCTCTTCGCTGATCTGGGCGTTCCCAAGATCTGACACGTTCACGTTCTGACGGGCGGCGGGGCTGCTCGTCCCTGTCAGTTGGGCGTCGTCGCGGGGGGCAGGACAGGAAGAGCGATGTGGGCTGGGCTGACTCAAGGATGTTCCGAGCACGGCTCAGAAGGTCGTGACGGTCGTGACGTGGGCACCCATTCGCCACCGTTTGCATTTCTCAGAACCCACGGCAGTGCCCCGGGGCAGTCTGCCGGGGCTACAGGTGCGCGGATCGCTAGGCCTCGCCGTGCAGCTCTGCGGCGAGCTCTTCGAACTCCTGGAGGGCGAGACGCAGGTCGTGTACGACGTACTGGGCAATCTCTTCGGGGGGCATCAGGAGGTCGGTGCCTGATGGTCCCTGGGGCCATGTGAGGTCTAGGCGGGCGTGATCATGATCCAGCACGTCACGGACGTCGAAGCAGCGAAAGTGTTCCGTCTCCGCTCTATCCGTGCGCGGTCTGCCCGGCAGATACACCGAGACGAAATCGTCCAGGTCTCTACGGACAAGCGGGGTGTGGACGTGCGCGAACTGACGGCTCGAGCGCAGGTCGTAGACCCAGATCCTGGTTGTCTGAGGACGGTTGTCTGTGCGGTGTGGAGGTCGGTCGAAGAAGATGACATTCGCTCTGATACTGCTGTTGGGGAAGATGCCTGCAGGTAGCCTGAGCACCGTATGGGCGTCGAATTGGTCGAGCAGATACCGTCGTACGGTCTCCGCTGCGCCCCTAGCGAAGAGGATGCCGTCGGACACGACGACGGCTGCACGTCCCGGCTTCGCCGTCAACGACATGACGTGTTGTAGGAAGTTGACCTGCTTGTCGATTGACTTGGCCACGAAGTCTTCTCGCGCGTCCGTGTCATGGCGGGCGGTGCTGGAGGGCTCGCCGGGTACCGCTGCATGCTTGCCGAAGGGCGGGTGTGACAGCACCAGTGAGGCTCGCCTGCGGGGCGGTCGGGCAAGAGCGTCGCCCACAGCGATCGGTGCTGGTTGCCCGGCACACCCGATGCCGTGCAGCAGCAGGTTCGCCGTCGCCAACCGGGCAGTGCCGGGGACCAGTTCTTGTCCCCAGATCTGCTCTGTGTTGTAGCGATACCACTCATCGCGAGTAGCGTGGAACAGCTCATGTTGTGCCACGTAGTTGTGCACGCCGATCAGGAAGCCACCCGTACCGCAGGCCGGATCGGTGATGGTATCGGTCAGCTCCGGTTGAATCGCCTCGACAATGGCGTCGATGAGGGGGCGAGGCGTGAAGAACTGGCCTGCACCGGTCCTCGAATCGCTCACCGCCCTCGCCAGGAGGTCCTCGTAAGCCTCGCTCAGGAGCTGCGTCCCGTCCGAAGTCCATCTCCGCGCTTCGAAGAGATCGAAAACAAGCTGATCCAGCAGCCGTGCGTCACGGATATGGTTCTGCGCACCGGCAAAGATAACATCCAGCGCCGTGCCGGTCCCATGATGCGACCGGTAGGCGAGAACCTTGGTGAAGTGGGCTACGAGTTCATCTCCGCGCCGCTGGGTCAGTGATCTCCAACCGTACGGCGAAGGCGAAGCCGGCCAGTTTTCGCGGGGCATGGTGGACGGCAGACTGAGTACTTCGTCCTCGATCTTGAGCATAAGGAGATAGCTGAGCTGTTCGACGGCCTCCATGGTGGACAGCCCGCGGTCGCAGAGCACGTTGCAGTAATCTAGGAGCCGAACGGCCAGGTTCGAGGACTTGCCGTTCGATACCGGAACCGGTGGGGGGAAAGCAAGCGAGTCCGTCATAGCTCGAGCTCCAGCTGCACAGCGGCGAAGGTCTTGGTGTGCGGATGGGCCGCCGCCCGTGGGGCGGGCACACGGCCGGATCGCCCGACGCTGTCTTCGCCACAGGGGGACGGACCCGACCGGATGGGCATGGCGCTTTCTTCCTGCGGTGTGCCGGCGACCGCTGAACGCACGAGCCGTCCGGTGCAGGCCGCATCAGCAAGTGCTTGACGCAGCTCGTCCGAAGTCTCCAAGGCCCTCTGCACCCGGGAAGACAAACGGTGTGCTCCCTGATTCCACGCGGTCGCTTTCCGGCCCAGCCTTTCCTGCTCGCATGGAGGTGCAATGGGAATCGGGATGTCCCTTAGGTTGGACTGAGAAATGTTGCGCATCGACCTGAGAGTGCCGCTGCTTCGTTGCGCGATCTGAGTACGCACATAGGAGGTGGCGAGCAGCTGTACCAGCCAGCGCCCATCGACATTACGCTCGGGCACCAGGCGAAGGCTCTTGTCGCTCAGAAGCAGGCGTGGGCGGCATGCGGTGACACAAACGGACGCACCGACATGGTCAGGGCTGTTGGCGCGACACAGCAAGATGTCACCGGCCTTGATCTCATGTCGTTCGTCGACGCGCACTCCTGCACGCACAGCCTTGTTCTCGGTCTCGAGGAATGCCCCTTGGGTCACTGCACTGGTCTTGATCACTCCCCACTCGTCGCCCCGCGCCGGCCGCCCGTCGTGCTCCAGTGATCGCCCTGCTTCGATCACATTGATGACGTCGCCGAGCCGTCCCCATGACCAGCCGTGGGGGATGCTTCCTAAGAACATATCGCAGCCTGGCGTCAGGGCATTGTGGGCCGCGTCTTGCAGCGCAGTAATTCCGGCAGCAGCTCGACGAAGGGCGTCATTACCACGATCGATACGTTGGAGCCGTTCGCGAAGTATTACAACGATGCGATGCTGCTCCGTCAACGGCGGCAAAGGAAGCCTGATGTCTCGTAGTGCGCGCATGCTCAGCGAGCGCATGCGGCCGCTGCCTGCACATGCCTCGATTTGTTCACGGACCCGGGAGGACTGCCACAGGTGTCCCAAATACTCGGGATTCAGGACCTCAGGTCGCACGCGAATCCGCGTCATGCTATCTGGAAGGGCCACCGGCACGGATCCGTCCCCGACCAGCGCTCCGCGGCCGAGCCGATGCAGCACCCCCGAGCTACGGCAGACGAGAAAGTCGCCCTCCCGGGCAAGAACCGGAGCCCCTCTCCCAGCGCTCCCGTCACTCTGGTTGGCATCCCTGCAGTCCACCTTCGCTCCGGCCAGTGCCGTTGGCCGCAGCACCGGCCATCCGCCGTTGGCGTCGCTGGTCTTCGGCCGACCGCTGGCCAGCGGGCTGCGAAGAACGTCGGCCAGCCGAATCTCCACCCAACCGGGAGGCACCTCTATCTCCGCCAAAGCGAACTCCCCTCAACCCGCCCACGAATGTCCGGCACGGCACTTCTACAACCCAGCCCGAACCCAGCGCACTCACCCCGCGCGCCCTACCCCCCCGCCCAACTGCATGACGCGTCCCTCTGAGGCGATAGCTCTCTGGGAGCTCACCAGGGCAGCCGTGATAACGCCACTGGCATGGGGTCGCTGACGGGGCCCTGCGCCTTCGGCGCTGCGAAGAAACTGTTCTGACTGCTCCAGGGCGGCTTGGAAGGTTCTGCCCCGCTTGAGTTCCCGGCCAGCCATACCGGCGGGGCATGATCGGGCACCTCGCAGAAGCCGCCAAGAGTCGTTTCTGTTGCGCCACCGCGACTCCATACTTGCCATGTCTTGCAGGGTAGATGGAAGTCGGTCGACATTCGCCGGATTTCCATGCAAGGCGGACCTCCGCCAGACTGGCCACCCTACCTAGGGCGAGGTTGCTGGATACCCGGTCCGAGTGGCGAGTTGGCTGGAACGCGGCCGACACCCGGCACCCCGACGGCGTGAGGGCCATGCCTCCTTTGTCTCGACGCAGAAGAGACGCAGACTGGGGCCGTCCAGCGAGGCTGGATGCTGCAGCCGACCCACAAAACTTTCCAAGTCTGTTGTGGGGGTGAGAAGCGTGGCCGTGGCTGTCCAGACGCGCCAGTGGGCGGCGTGCCGACGGCACCACGCTCCGCGTTTCTGTGCGCTGCGCACCTGGCGCGGGTGCGGTGGCCGTTCGTTCTCTCGCTGGTGTCAAGCTGCGTCGGTCTGGTGCGGGGTGAAGGTCACGCGTGTCTCGGCGTCGTCGAGGGCGATGTTGAGTGAGGCATCCAGGGCCTTGGCCAGCTTGGCGAGTAGAGGCAGCGTGGGAACGGTGTCGGAGCCTTCGATGCGCGAGATCTTGGCTTGCGTCAGTCCGGCACGGGCAGCCAGTTCGCTCTGGGTCAGGCCGAGCGCGGTGCGGCGCTCGTAAACGGCGTGGGCGAGGGCCATCGACAGCTCGATCTGCTGACGGGCCTCGGCCACGTCGTCCGGCTCGGTGAACCCCTCGGCGAGCTTCCGTTCGCGCAGGGTCTTCCAGCGGCTGTGGTTCATGACTCGAACTCTCCTTCCTCGATGACGCGAACGAACTCTTCGTGCGCGGGGCCGTGTTCTGCCTGGCAGATCTTCTGAGCGAGCTTGGCCCGCCTGACCTCGGCCTCCTCCCGCATCTTCGTTTTCCGGAAGACAGTCAGCAGGACGGCCGTCCGATCGGGGGTGAGCCAGTACGTGATGCGTATGTCCGCGCCGTCCAGGGTGGGGCGCAGTTCCCGGACCCCGTCACCGAGGTAGCGGGCGTATGGCTCGCTGAGTGCAGCGGCGTGTTCGGCAAGGAGTCCGACGTACGCATCGATCTTGAGGAAGTGCTTGGCCGGCAGAGCTTCCAGCCAGTCACGCACCTCGGGTTCGATCTCGATCGTGAAGAGCTCGTCCACTCCCGTAACGATATATGTCGTGGACGACATGCGCAGGAAGAGCTCGTAGCTGAAAGAGGTTGCCTCTCATGGTGTTCGGACCTGCGCATGCATAAAGACCCCGCATCTAGCTTCGCGGCTAGTGGCGGGGTCTTCTGGCACTTCAAGCGAAGTGCCCCCGGCAGGATTCGAACCTGCGCACACGGCTCCGGAGGCCGTTGCTCTATCCCCTGAGCTACGGGGGCGGGTCGCTGTTGTTTGCGGCGACGGGTAGAACCCTACCAGCTTGCTCGGGGTGGTCATGAACGCTTTTCGGGGGTGGCCGGAGGGTGGCCGATCAGGGTGGGCGGTGGGGTGCTTGGTGGGGGTCGGGGCTGGCCGCGGGGTGGGGAGCGGAGGGGGGTATACCGGATTCGGGGCGTTGGTGGCGGCGTCTTGAGGAAAGGTCCCCCGCACGTGGCGGAAGTGGGGAAAACCCGGACGCAGCGCAGGGTGCGCGCCTACCCTTCGAGATGTGCCTGGCTTGTCCGGCCGGGTCCTTGTCGTCGACGACAACAAGGTCATCCGGCAGCTGATCAGGGTCAACCTCGAGCTTGAGGGCTTCGAGGTCGTGACCGCGGCCGATGGTGCCGAGTGCCTGGAGATTGTTCACCAGGTGCGGCCCGATGTGATCACTCTCGATGTCGTGATGCCCAGACTGGATGGGCTGCATACGGCATCCCGGTTACGTGCCGATGCGCGTACGTGTCATGTGCCCGTCGCGATCATCAGCGCGTGTACGCAGTACGAAGTGGATAGCGGCAGGGCCGCGGGGGTGGATGCGTTCCTTGCGAAACCCTTTGAGCCCGCCGCGCTGGTGAAGCTGGTGCGTCGGTTGATGACCCGGGGGGCCGCCGCGGCGGCTCCTGGGGATGCGGAGCCTGTTGTGGGGCCTACCGGCTGAGCCCGTGGGCCGTCCTGCCCTCAGGCCGAGGGGTTCAGCCCGTAGGCCTGAGGGTGGGCCGGGCCGGGGTGTGTCGGGCTCGGGGTGGTCTGTGCCTGGGCGGCTGCGGTCAAGGTCAACGGTCGCGTTGGTCCCGAGGCCTCTCGCCTGTCGCGTTGGCCCTGAGCCCCCGCGTCGGCCGGTGTCGGTCCCGAGGCCTGCTCGCCGTCCGAGAGGCGAAACCCGTTCGCGGGGTGGCCCCCCTCCTCCCATACGCTTGTGCCGTGACACCCGCCCAGCTCTCCCGCACCGTGCTGCAGACCGTGCGTCGTGCCGTCGAGGCCGACGAGCTGCGGGTGGCTGTGCTGCCGGAGCGGGTGAAGGTGCAGAGTCCGCCGCGGGCGGGGTGTGGGGATTACGCGACGAATGTGGCGCTGCAGCTCGCCCGGGGGGTCGAGGACGGGGGACCTGCGGCGGCGTTGCGGGTGGCCGAGGTGTTGCGGCGGCGGTTGGTGCGTACGCCTGGGATCGTCGGGGTGGAGATCGCCGGGCCCGGGTTTTTGAACATCACCGTCGATCCCGGCGGGCATGCCGCGCTGGTGCGGGGCGTGCTGGAGCGCGGGGCGGGCTACGGGCGCTCGGACGCGCTCGCCGGTACGCGGGTGACGCTTGCGCCGGGGCGGGAGCTGCGTGGGGCGCTGGTCGGGGCCGTTGTGATGCGGCTGGTGGATGCTTGTGGTGGAGAGGCAGAGGTTGCTGAGGGGGGCGAGGTGCTCGCCGTGCGGTCCGCCGGAATCAGCGCAGAGGAGCTGCTGGGTCGGCTCGGGTCCGACGCCGCCCGCTGGGCGCTGCTGCGGCCCGCCGCGCACGATCTGCCCGATCTCGATCCCGGTCGGCTCCTCGCGCAGCGGGAGGGCAATCCGTTGTTCCGGGTGCGGTATGCCCACTCCCGGGTTCGGGCTCTCCTCAGGAATGGGCTCGATCTTGGGGTCGGTCTCAGTTCCGATGGCATCGGCGCCGACAGTGCCTACAGCCATCCCACCGCCGTCGCCCTCGTCTCCCTCCTCGGCGACTACCCCCGCCTCCTCGAATCCGCCGCCCGCCACCGCGCCCCCGACCGGCTCGCCCGGCACCTCGAGGCCACCGCCGACGCCTTCTTCCGCTTTCACGACGCGTGCCCGCCCCTGCCGCGCGGCGAGCAGAAACCCTTGGCCGCCCACCGTTCCCGGCTGGCCCTCGCCGAGGCTGCCGGGACGGTGCTGGCCGGCGGCCTGCACCTGCTCGGCATCAGCGCACCGGAACATCTGTGAGACACCTGAGAGAGACGCCATGAGCCGTTCCGCACACCCCGCCGGGCCCCGCTACGCCGATGTGCTGCCCGAGGGGCACTACACCGCACCGCCCACCGACCTCAACGCCCTGGACCCGCGCGTATGGGCCCGTACGGTCGGCCGTGACGCCGACGGGGTCGTCACCGTCGGCGGGGTGGATGTGAAGACGCTGGCCGAGGAGTTCGGGACGCCGGGGTACTTCCTCGACGAAGCCGACTTCCGGGCCCGCTGCCGGGCCTGGCGTGAGGCGTTCGGGGCGGACGCCGACGTGTTCTATGCCGGGAAGGCGTTCCTGTGCCGCGCCGTCGTGCGCTGGCTGAACGAGGAGGGGCTCAACCTCGACGTGTGCTCCGCCGGGGAGCTGGCCACCGCGCTGGCCGCCGGGATGCCGCCCGAGCGCATCGCCCTGCACGGGAACAACAAGAGCGAGGCGGAGATCCGCCGGGCCGTCGAGGCCGGGGTGGGGCGGATCGTGCTCGACTCGTTCCAGGAGATCGTGCGTGTCGCGCACATCGCCGCGCGGCTCGGCAAGCGGCAGCGCGTCCAGATCCGGGTCACCGTCGGCGTCGAGGCGCACACCCACGAGTTCATCGCGACCGCCCACGAGGACCAGAAGTTCGGCATTCCGCTGGCCGGCGGGCTGGCCGCGGAGGCCGTGCGGCGGGCGCTGAAGCTCGACGGGCTCGAGCTCATCGGCGTCCACTCGCACATCGGGTCGCAGATCTTCGACACCTCCGGCTTCGAGGTGGCCGCCCACCGCGTGGTGGGGCTGCTCAAGGAGATCCGCGACGAGCACGGGGTCGAGCTGCCCGAGATCGACCTCGGCGGCGGCCTCGGCATCGCGTACACCTCCGAGGACGACCCCAGCGAGCCGCATCAGATCGCCAAGGCGCTGCGCGACATCGTCCACCGGGAGTGCGAGTCGGCCGGTCTGGCCGTGCCGCGGCTGTCGGTGGAGCCGGGGCGGGCGATCGCCGGGCCGACCGCGTTCACGCTCTACGAGGTGGGGACGGTCAAGGAGCTGCCGGCGCTGCGGACCTACGTCAGCGTCGATGGCGGGATGTCCGACAATATCCGTACGGCGCTCTACGACGCCGAGTACTCGGTGGCGCTGGTCTCCCGTACCTCCACCGCCGGGCCGATGCTCTCCCGTGTCGTCGGCAAGCACTGTGAGTCCGGCGACATCGTCGTACGGGACGCCTTCCTGCCCGCCGACCTGGCGCCCGGGGACCTGATCGCGGTCCCCGCCACCGGCGCGTACTGCCGTTCCATGGCGAGCAACTACAACCACGCGCTCCGCCCGCCCGTCGTCGCCGTGAAGGACGGGCAGGCGCGCGAGATCGTCCGGCGCGAGACGGAGGAAGATCTCCTGCGGCTCGATGTCGGCTAGCGAGAATCAAATCTCGGATACTGGACCAGGGATAGAAAGTCCCGTCCAGTGAGTGAGACTGGTGCACCACCTAGATGGATGAGAAGCGAGGTCGGATGATGCGTACGCGTCCGCTGAAAGTGGCGCTGCTGGGCTGTGGAGTGGTCGGCTCAGAGGTGGCGCGCATCATGACGACGCACGCGGCGGACCTCACGGCGCGCATCGGCGCCCCGGTCGAGCTGGCCGGGATCGCCGTGCGCCGCCCCAACCGGGTGCGGGAAGGGGTGCCGGCCGAGCTGATCACCACCGACGCCACCGCACTGGTCAAACGCGGCGACATCGACGTCGTCGTCGAGGTCATCGGCGGCATCGAGCCCGCGCGCGCCCTCATCACCACCGCCTTCGAGCACGGCGCCAGCGTGGTGTCGGCGAACAAGGCGCTGATCGCCGAGGACGGCGCGGCCCTGCACGCGGCCGCGCAGGAGCGCGGCGCCGATCTCTACTACGAGGCCGCGGTCGCGGGCGCGATCCCGCTGGTGCGGCCGCTGCGCGAGTCCCTGGCCGGGGACACGGTCAACCGGGTCCTCGGCATCGTCAACGGCACCACCAACTTCATCCTCGACCGGATGGACTCCAGCGGCGCCGGCTACAGCGAGGCCCTGGACGAGGCCACCGCGCTCGGGTACGCCGAGGCCGACCCGACCGCCGACGTGGAGGGCTTCGACGCCGCCGCGAAGGCCGCGATCCTGGCCGGGATCGCCTTCCACACCCGGGTCACCCTCGACGATGTGCACCGCGAGGGCATCACCGAGGTCACCGCCGCCGACATCGCCTCCGCCAGGCGCATGGGCTGCACGGTCAAGCTGCTGGCGATCTGCGAGCGCGCCGAGGACGGCCGCTCGGTCACCGCCCGGGTGCACCCGGCCATGATCCCGCTGAGCCACCCCCTCGCCTCCGTCCGCGAGGCGTACAACGCGGTCTTCGTCGAGGCCGAGGCCGCCGGCCGGCTGATGTTCTACGGGCCCGGGGCCGGCGGCTCGCCGACCGCCTCGGCGGTCCTCGGCGACCTGGTCGCCGCCTGCCGGAACAAGCTCGCCCAGACCACCGGACCGGGCGAGTCCGCGTACACGCAGCTGCCCGTGAGCCCCATGGGCGACGTGATCACGCGCTACCACATCAGCCTCGACGTCGCCGACAAACCCGGTGTTCTTGCTCAGGTCGCCACGGTCTTCGCCGAGCACGGCGTATCCATCGACACCGTCCGCCAGCAAGGCAAGGACGGCGAGGCGTCCCTCGTCGTGGTCACCCACCGGGCGAGCGACGCCGCTCTGACGGCGACCGTCGAGGCGCTGCGCAGGCTGGACACCGTCCGCGACGTCGCCAGCATCATGCGGGTCGAGGGCGAGTGAGGGCGAGTAGGGGAGCAGGGGAGTAAAGGAAGATCATGAACACAATCGCTGACGCCGGGCCCGCGATGTCCGGCACCCGCCGCTGGCAGGGCTGGCGGGGCATCATCGAGGAGTACCGCGACCGGCTGCCGGTCAGCGGGACGACCCCCGTCGTCACCCTGCGCGAGGGCGGCACCCCGCTCGTCCCCGCCCAGGTGCTCTCCGAGCGCACCGGCTGCGAGGTGCACCTCAAGGTCGAGGGCGCCAACCCCACCGGGTCCTTCAAGGACCGCGGCATGACCATGGCCATCAGCAAGGCCAAGGAGGCGGGCGCCCAGGCCGTCATCTGCGCCTCCACCGGCAACACCTCGGCCTCCGCCGCCGCCTACGCGGTACGGGCCGGAATGGTCTGCGCCGTGCTGGTCCCGCAGGGCAAGATCGCGCTGGGCAAGATGGGCCAGGCCCTGGTCCACGGCTCCAAGATCCTCCAGGTCGACGGCAACTTCGACGACTGTCTGACGCTGGCCCGCGGGCTGTCCGAGAAGTACCCGGTGGCGCTGGTCAACTCGGTCAACCCGGCGCGTATCGAAGGGCAGAAGACCGCCGCCTTCGAGATCGTTGACATGCTCGGCGACGCGCCCGACATCCATGTGCTTCCGGTCGGCAACGCGGGCAACATCACCGCCTACTGGAAGGGCTACAGGGAGTACGCGACGGACGGCCCGCTCGGCGCCCCCGCCTCCCGTACGCCCCGGATGTGGGGGTTCCAGGCGTCCGGCGCGGCGCCCATCGTGCGCGGCGAGCCGGTCAAGGACCCGAGCACCATCGCCACCGCGATCCGCATCGGCAACCCCGCCTCCTGGGCCTTCGCCGAGCAGGCGCGCGACGAGTCCGGCGGCCTCATCGACGCGGTGACCGACCGTCAAATCCTCGCCGCCTACCGGCTGCTCGCCGCCCAGGAGGGTGTCTTCGTCGAGCCGGCCTCCGCGGCGAGCGTCGCGGGTCTGCTCAAGGCCGCCGAGGAGGGTCTGGTCGACCCCGGCCAGCGCATCGTGTGCACGGTGACCGGAAACGGCCTCAAGGACCCGGACTGGGCGGTGGCGGGCGCGCCGCAGCCGGTCACGGTGCCGGTGGACGCGGACGTGGCCGCCGAGCGGCTCGGGCTGGCCTGATTTTCCGGTCGGGCCGGTCTCGGCTGGTCCGAGCTCCGGTCGGCCTGATTTCCGGCTTCACCAGCCCGGTTCACGCGGCGCCGGGCAGCGCCGGGGGTACGCCCCCGCCCGTTGCCCGGCGCCGCGTCTCAAGATCCACTAGAGTGCGGGCGGAGAAAGACAGGAGCGAGGAGGGCGCGCGGAACGCTCCAGTAGAGTGGTCGCGGACGACGAGAGGGAGCGCGACACGCACCGTGCGCCTCCCGTGCGCCCTATGTCGCCACAGAACCTTCCTTCGATAGGCTGTACTGAATCCGCCCCGACGCAGAGCAGCCGCCTCTGCACGGCGTTGCCGTACTTCCCGTCACGGCCCTCGCGGTGTTCCGTACCTCTTCGAGCAATCCCAGTCACACAAGGAGAGTCATCGAGCGATGGCCGGTCCAGCGTTCCGCGCCGCCGCCGTCCGAGTGCGCGTGCCCGCCACAAGCGCCAACCTCGGTCCCGGCTTCGACGCCCTCGGCCTGGCCCTGGGGCTGTACGACGACGTGGTGGTCCGGGTCGCCGACTCCGGCCTGCACATCGACATCGCGGGTGAGGGCGCCGAGACGCTGCCGCGCGACGAAGGCCATCTGCTCGTACGGTCCCTGCGCACCGCCTTCGACCTGCTTGGCGGACAGCCGCGCGGCCTGGAGGTCGTCTGCGCCAACCGGATTCCGCACGGACGGGGCCTGGGCTCCTCCTCGGCCGCCATCTGCGCCGGGATAGTCGCCGCGCGCGCGGTGACCATAGGCGGCGCCGAGCGGCTCGACGACGCGGCGCTGCTGGAGCTGGCCACCGAGATCGAGGGTCACCCCGACAATGCCGCCGCCTGTCTGCTCGGCGGCTTCACCCTCGCCTGGACGGACGCGGGGACCGCCCGGGCGATCAGAATGGACCCTTCCGATTCCATCGTTCCGGTGGTCTTCGTGCCCGGCCGGCCGGTGCTCACGGCGACCGCCCGGGGGCTGCTGCCGCGCACCGTTCCGCATGTGGACGCCGCGGCGAACGCGGGGCGGGCCGCGCTGCTGGTGGAGGCGCTGACCAGGCGCCCCGAACTGCTGCTCGCGGCGACGGAGGACCGGCTGCACCAGGACTACCGTGCTCCGGCGATGCCCGAGAGCGTGGCCCTGGTGAACCGACTGCGGGCGGACGGCGTCCCCGCAGTTATCTCGGGCGCGGGCCCCACGGTGCTCGCGCTGGTCGAAGACGGTGCGGCCGACAAGGTCGCACGGCTGGCGGGCGAGGGGTGGGCGGCCAACCGGCTGGCTCTCGACGCCGGGGGGGCGAGCGTCCTGCCGCTCACCTGACACCGCGGACGACCGAGGCGGCCCAGGCGGCCTCAGGGTCCCGAAAAACTCGATAGCCGGTCTTGGAAGGGGGAATGTTTGTTGGATCCGGTAGTGTTAACCTCAAGTCTGCACTTGATGCCTCATGCTCGGAGTGATCGCCGGGCTGGGGGGCGCAGTGCTCAGTGTCCCCATCCGGGACCACCTTTCTTCCGGGAGCCTCCCAAACTGCCTGAGCAGCCTGCCTGAGCAGTTCCGAGCACGCTCCGGAATGGCGTGGCGGATCCAGGCGCGAAGCCTCCGTCCCGTCGGGAACCAATGAATCGATCTCTCCGCCATACCTGGCGGACCACCGCCCCGGCCGGTCCGCACGAGAAGGACCACAGCCGGACAGCACAACCGGTCGCCGAGCCAGACAGGCCGACGCCCGCTCCAGGGAAGGACCCTTCGTGAGCGACACCACCGATCTGATGGGCGTGAACGCCTCCGGCACCTCCGACAGCGGTGTCGGCAATGCCGCGCCCGCCACGGACGCTCCCGCGCCTGCCACCGGTGCTGCCACTGGCGCTGCCCCGCGGCGACGCCGCTCGGGCACCGGCCTCGACGCCATGGTCCTGGCCGAGCTGCAGCAGCTCGCCTCGAGCCTCGGCATCAGGGGCACCGCGCGGATGCGCAAGAGCCAGCTGATCGAGGTCATCAAGGAGACGCAGGCCTCCGGCTCCGGCGCCTCCGCCAAGCCCGCCGAGGCTGCCCCCGCCGCCGCGGAGGGGGTGACAAAGCCCAAGCGCCGCGCGACCTCCAAGGCCCGTACGGGCGTGGAAAGCGAGCCGGCCGCGGCCAAGGCGGAAAGCACCAAGGCCGACGGCACCAAGGACGACCAGGCCGCGAAGGCGGAGAAGGCCACCGCTCAGCAGCAGATCGAGATCCCGGGCCAGCCGGGCGAGCCTGCCGCCGACGAGCAGCCGGCCGAGGGGCGCCGCCGCCGGCGGGCCACCGCGCCGGTCACCGCCACCACCGACAACGCGGCCACCGCCACCGCCGTCGAGACCAAGACGGAGGCCAAGGCCGAGGCAGCCGAGGCCGCCACCAAGACCGCCGCCCGGGCCGACGCCAAGGCCGAGGCCGCCGTGGACACCGCCGAGGGCAAGGGCGCCAAGGGCCAGGACCGGTCCGAGCGCGCCGAGCGCGGCCAGAAGAGCGACCGCCGGGAGCGCGGCGGGCAGCGCGAGCGCGACGGCCAGCGCGAGCGTGATGGCCGTGACAGCCGCGACGGCCGTGATGGCCGCGACGGGCGTGACCGCCGTGGTGGCAAGAGCGACGACAGCGCCGCGCAGGGCGGCGGCCGTCAGCAGCGCGACACCCGCGGCCAGGGCCAGCAGCGCCCCGGTGCCGATGAAGACGACGATTTCGACGGCGGGCGCCGCGGGCGCCGCGGCCGCTACCGCGACCGCCGTGGCCGTCGTGGCCGCGAGGAATTCGGCAACGAGCCGCAGGTGTCCGAGGACGATGTCCTGATCCCGGTCGCCGGCATCCTCGACATCCTCGACAACTACGCGTTCATCCGGACCTCCGGCTACCTGCCGGGCCCGAACGACGTGTACGTCTCGCTCGCCCAGGTCCGCAAGAACGGCCTGCGCAAGGGGGACCACGTCACCGGCGCGGTCCGCCAGCCGCGCGAGGGCGAGCGCCGCGAGAAGTTCAACGCGCTGGTCCGCCTCGACTCGGTCAACGGCATGGCGCCCGAAACCGGGCGCGGGCGGCCGGAGTTCGGCAAGCTGACCCCGCTGTACCCGCAAGACCGACTGCGTCTGGAGACCGAGGCCGGCGGGCTGACGACCCGGATCATCGATCTGGTCGCGCCGATCGGCAAGGGCCAGCGTGGTCTGATCGTGGCCCCGCCGAAGACCGGTAAGACCATGATCATGCAGGCGATCGCCAACGCGATCACCCGCAACAGCCCCGAGTGCCATCTGATGGTCGTCCTCGTCGACGAGCGGCCGGAAGAAGTCACCGACATGCAGCGGTCGGTCAAGGGCGAGGTCATCTCCTCGACCTTCGACCGCCCGGCCGAGGACCACACCACCGTCGCCGAGCTGGCGATCGAGCGGGCCAAGCGCCTGGTCGAGCTGGGTCATGACGTGGTCGTCCTGCTGGACTCGATCACCCGTCTGGGCCGCGCGTACAACCTCGCGGCGCCCGCCTCCGGCCGCATTCTGTCCGGTGGTGTCGACTCGACCGCGCTCTACCCGCCGAAGAAGTTCTTCGGCGCCGCGCGCAACATCGAGGACGGCGGCTCGCTGACCATCCTGGCCACCGCGCTGGTCGAGACCGGATCGCGGATGGACGAGGTGATCTTCGAGGAGTTCAAGGGCACCGGCAACATGGAGCTCAGGCTCGACCGGAAGCTCGCCGACAAGCGCATCTTCCCGGCGGTCGACGTCGACGCGTCCAGCACCCGCAAGGAGGAGATCCTCCTCGCGCCGGAGGAGCTGAGCATCGTCTGGAAGCTGCGCCGGGTGCTGCACGCGCTCGACTCGCAGCAGGCGATCGAGCTGCTCCTGGACAAGATGAAGCAGACGAAGTCGAACGCCGAGTTCCTGATGCAGATCGCCAAGACCACGCCCGCCCCGGGCAACGGCGACTGATCAGCGACGCTCTCCTGAATTCCTGAATTCCTGAATTCCTGAAACAACGAGGGCCTCTCCGCCGCGGCGGAGAGGCCCTCGTCACGTTGTGGTGAGATCTGGGACACATCCGCCGCCACCCCCGCCGACCTGCGCGATCTCCGTCGTACGCCACGAAACCCCAGGTCAGCGGCGCGAGCCCGGCAGGCCGGGGCCAGGCGGGGCAGTGGCGCTCGGATCCGGAACGGGAGACCTCCATATGCAACCCTGACGGACGACCTGTCGTCTGTCAGGTCGAATCACGGCGAGAACACGCCTAACCGTGATGGTGGGGGTACCCGGACAGCAAGGACTGAGGAGCGCATGGCTGACCACAGCAGCACACCGGAGGATTCGGGGCCAGGCCGTGCCCGCGGGAGCGGCCGCCACAGCAAGGCCACGGCGCCCCGCAGTACGCGCCGCAAGGCGCTGCTGGGCACGGTGTGGACGCTGGGGGCCGTGCTGGTCCTGGGCGGCGCGGGTTTCGGCTATCTCTACTACAAGCTGAACGGCAATATCACCGCGGTCAACATCAACGGCGCCCTCGGCTCCGACCGCCCCAAGAACGTCGACAACGGCTCCATGGACATATTGGTCCTCGGCTCCGACTCGCGGGCCGGCCAGAACGCCAAGTACGGCACCGACGAGGGCACCTCCCGCTCCGACACCGCGATGGTCGTGCACGTCTACAAGGGCCGCCAGAAGGCCGGCGTCGTCAGCATCCCGCGCGACACCCTGATCCGGCGCCCCGCCTGCACCAAGGACGGCCAGACGGTTCCCGCCGCGCGCCTGGCGATGTTCAACTCCGCGTACGAGGTCGGCGGCCCGGCCTGTGCCGTCAAGACCGTCGAGTCGATGACCGGCATCCGCATGGACCACTACCTCGAGGTCGACTTCTCCGGCTTCAAGCACCTCATAGACCAGCTCGGCGGCGTGGACATCACCACCACCCAGCCGATCCACGACCAGAAGAGCCATCTCGACCTGGAGCCCGGCGAGCACACCCTCAACGGGGAGCAGTCCCTCGGCCTGGTGCGCACCCGGCACGGCGTCGGCGACGGCAGCGACCTCGGCCGGATCAAGCTCCAGCAGGCGTTCATCAAGGCGCTGCTGGACCAGATCAAGTCCGTGGACCTGTTCAGCAGCCCGAAGAAGCTCTACGGTCTGGCCGACACCTCCACCAAGGCGCTGACCACCGACTCCGAGCTGGCCTCCGTCAACAAGCTGCTCGGCTTCGGCAAGAGCCTGAAGAACATCGGTTCCGAGGACATGCACATGGTGACGCTGCCCGTGCAGTACGACCCGAACGACCCGAACCGCGTGCTGCCGATCGACTCCAAGGCCCGGCAGGTCTGGCGGGCGCTGCGCTGGGACGAGCCGATCCCCGCGTCCGCGACCAAGGGCTCGGCGGGCGACGCGACCGGCGACGCCGGCAAGGTCGTCCGGAACCCCTGACCCCGTTCCGGCCGTCTGCCCCGTGCTCCGGCCGCCCGGGAATATCTGGGCCCTACCCCCGGTTTTGGGGGATGCGGCCAGTCCTGGCAGACTGGACCGTCGGCCCCGGTTCACGTCAGGCAACCCGCCTTTCGACCCGGTGCCCTCCCGAACCTAGGAGAATCCCTTGAAGCGCGACATCCACCCGGAGTACGTCGAGACGCAGGTCAGCTGCACCTGCGGCGCCTCCTTCACGACCCGTAGCACCGTGGCGGGCGGCACCATCCGTGCCGACATCTGCTCCGAGTGCCACCCGTTCTACACGGGCAAGCAGAAGATCCTCGACACCGGTGGCCGTGTGGCGCGGTTCGAGGCCCGCTTCGGCAAGAACGCCGGGTCCGCCAAGAAGTAGCGACCCGCACGGCGCCGGTCTTCGGCCGCCCCTTCCCTGGGGCGGCCGGACCGGCGTTTTGTCGTCACGGCTTGTCGTTGTTGTTTACGGTCCTTCACCCTCCCCACGCAGCCCATTCCACGCACCCAGGAGCCCTTGATGTTCGAGGCGGTCGAGGAACTGATCGGCGAACACGCCGACCTCGAGAAGCGGCTCGCCGACCCCGCGGTCCACGCCGACCAGCGCGAGGCGATGCGGCTCAACAAGCGGTACGCCGAGCTGACCCCGATCGTCGGCACGTACCGGTCCTGGAAGCAGACCGGGGACGACGTCGGGACCGCGCGCGAGCTGGCCCAGGACGACCCGGACTTCGCCGACGAGGTCAAGGAGCTGGAGGCGCGGCGCGAGCAGCTGACCGACCGGCTCCGGCTGCTGCTGGTGCCGCGCGACCCCAGCGACGACAAGGACGTGATCCTCGAGGTCAAGGCCGGTGAGGGCGGCGAGGAGTCGGCGCTGTTCGCGGGTGACCTGCTGCGGATGTATCTGCGCTACGCCGAGCGCGTCGGCTGGAAGACCGAGATCCTCGAAGCCAACGAGTCCGACCTCGGCGGCTACAAGGACGTCCAGGTCGCGGTGAAGGCCAAGAGCAACGCGGAGCCCGGCCAGGGCGTGTGGGCCCGGCTGAAGTACGAGGGCGGGGTGCACCGCGTGCAGCGGGTGCCCGCCACCGAGTCCCAGGGCCGCATCCACACCTCCGCCGCCGGTGTGCTGGTCACCCCGGAGGCCGAGGAGGTCGAGGTCCAGATCAGCCAGAACGACCTGCGGATCGACGTCTACCGCTCCTCGGGCCCCGGCGGCCAGTCGGTGAACACCACCGACTCCGCGGTGCGCATCACCCACCTCCCCACGGGCATCGTGGTCTCCTGCCAGAACGAGAAGAGCCAGCTTCAGAACAAGGAGCAGGCGCTGCGGATCCTGCGCTCGCGGCTGCTCGCCGCGGCCCAGGAGGAGGCCGAGCGGGAGGCGTCGGACGCGCGGCGCAGCCAGGTCCGCACGGTGGACCGGTCCGAGCGCATCCGCACCTACAACTTTCCGGAAAACCGGATCTCGGACCACCGGGTCGGGTTCAAGGCGTACAACTTGGACCAGGTGCTCGACGGCGAACTCGATCCGGTCATCCAGGCGTGCGTCGACGCCGACGCCGCAGCCAAGCTCGCGGCCGCTCAGTAGGGTCGGCCACACCCCCACAGGGAAGCCCCGTAGCCTTTGTAGCCTTTGTAGCCTTTGTCCGGACCGGCTGGAGGAATTCAGTGAATGTGCTGCTCGCCGAGGTGGCGCAGGCCACCCAGCGGCTGGCCGACGCCGGCGTGCCGTCTCCGCGCTTCGACGCCGAGGAACTGGCCGCCTTTGTGCACGGCGTCAAGCGGGGTGAGCTGCACAGCGTCGCCGACGCCGACTTCGACGCCCGCTACTGGGAGGCCGTCGCCCGCCGCGAGGCCCGCGAGCCCCTCCAGCACATCACCGGGCGCGCCTTCTTCCGCTATCTGGAGCTCCAGGTGGGCCCCGGCGTCTTCGTGCCCCGCCCGGAGACCGAGTCGGTCGTCGGCTGGGCCATAGACGCCGTACGCGCCATGGACGTCGTCGAGCCGCTGATCGTCGACCTGTGCACCGGCTCCGGGGCCATCGCCCTCGCGCTGGCGCAGGAGGTGCCGCGCTCGCGGGTGCACGCGGTGGAGCTGGACGAGGGCGCCCTGCGGTGGGCCCGTAAGAACGTCGAGGGGTCCCGCGTCGTTCTCCACCACGGAGACGCGCTGAGGGCCCTGCCCGAGCTCGACGGACAGGTGGACCTGGTGATCAGCAACCCGCCGTACATCCCGCTGACCGAGTGGGAGTACGTCGCGCCCGAGGCCCGCGACCACGACCCGCAGGTGGCGCTGTTCTCCGGTGAGGACGGCCTCGATGTGATCCGCGGTCTCGAGCGCACCGCCCACCGGCTGCTGCGCCCCGGCGGGGTCGTGGTCATCGAGCACGCCGACACCCAGGGCGGCCAGGTGCCGTGGATCTTCACCGAGGAGCGTGGCTGGGCGGACGCCGCCGACCACCCCGACCTGAACAAGCGGCCCCGCTTCGCCACGGCGCGGAAGGCCATGCCGTGACCCCGGCGGACGGAAAGTAGCGATCCGGTGATGCCCCGCACTACCGGATACCCAGCGAAGGAGAAGTGATGGCACGGCGATACGACTGCGGTGACCCGACCGACCGCAAGACCGGCCTGCGTGAGGCCGCGTCCGCCGTCCGCCGCGGCGAGCTGGTCGTGCTGCCCACCGACACCGTCTACGGAATCGGTGCGGACGCCTTCAACGCCGAGGCCGTCGGCGACCTGCTGGAGGCCAAGGGCCGCGGCCGCAACATGCCCACGCCCGTCCTCGTCGGCTCCCCGAACACCCTGCACGGCCTGGTCACCGACCTGTCCGAGCAGGCGTGGGAGCTCGTGGACGCCTTCTGGCCGGGCGCGCTCACCCTGGTCGCCCGGCACCAGCCGTCGCTCACCTGGGACCTGGGGGAGACCCGCGGCACCGTCGCGGTGCGGATGCCGCTGCACCCGGTCGCGATCGAGCTGCTCAACGACTTCGGCCCGATGGCGGTCTCCAGCGCCAACCTCACCGGCCACCCCTCCCCGCAGGACTGCGACGCGGCCCAGGAGATGCTCGGCGACTCGGTGTCGGTCTATCTCGACGGCGGGCCGACCCCCGCCGCCGTCCCGTCCTCCATCGTCGATGTGACCGGCAAGGTGCCGGTGCTGCTGCGGGCGGGCGCCCTGAGCGCCGAGCAGCTCCGGGAGGTCGTACCCGACCTCGAGGTGGCCAATTGACAGCCCCTGAGGGGCGTGGCATAGCGGAACACCGTCACCACAGCGCCGACCACACCTTCCGCATCCTCCACGTCAGCACCGGCAACGTCTGCCGCTCGCCGATCACCGAGCGGCTGACCCGGCATGCCCTCGCGGACCGCCTGGGCAGCGAGCGCACCAGCGGGCTGATCGTGGAGAGCGCCGGGACCTGGGGCCACGAGGGCGCGCCCATGGAGGCGCACGCCGCCACCGTCCTGAACGACTTCGGCGCCGACCCGGCCGGCTTCCTCGGCCGCGAACTGCTCGACGAGCACGTCATCCGCGCCGACCTCGTCCTCACCGCGACCCGCGACCACCGTGCCCAGGTCATCTCCATGGGGCACTCGGCGGGGCTGCGCACCTTCACGCTCAAGGAGTTCACCCGGCTGGTCCGGGCCATAGACCCGGCGACGCTGCCCGACCCGGAGGAGGCGGGCGGCGTGGTCGACCGGGCCCGCGCCCTGGTCCTGGCGGCGGCCGCGCTACGCGGGTGGCTGCTGGCGCCGACCGAGGACGCGGACGAGGTGCACGACCCGTACGGCGCGCCGATCACCTTCTTCCGCAGCATCGGCGACGAGATCCACGAGGCCCTGGACCCGGTGGTGACGGCCCTGACGGGGGTGCCCGCTCCCGCGTAGCCCCCGGCCGGGGGCGGGCCTACATTGGGAGGACGCGATACTTCCTCCCCCCTGAGGCTGTGAGCATGCGATGGCCGCTACCCCCGCGCCGCCGCGCGGCACCCCGGCCGGGCCGCCCGGTGCGGCCCGTACTTCCTGGGAGTCCGACTTCGACGCGCTGCGCCGGCAGGACCCCGATATCGCCGGGGTCGTGCTGGGCGAGCTGGACCGCGTCAGGAGCGGGCTCCAGCTGATCGCCGCGGAGAACTTCACCTCCCGGGCCGTGCTCGCCGCCCTCGGCTCGCCGCTGGCCAACAAGTACGCCGAGGGCTACCCCGGCGCCCGCTACCACGGCGGGTGCGAGCTGGTCGACGTCGCCGAGCGGATCGCCATGGACCGGGCGAAGGCCCTGTTCGGTGCGGAGCACGCCAATGTGCAGCCGCACTCGGGCTCCTCGGCGGTGCTCGCCGCGTACGCCGCGCTGCTGCGGCCCGGCGACACGGTCCTGGCGATGGCGCTGGCGCACGGCGGACACCTCACCCATGGCTCCCCGGCCAACTTCTCCGGCCGCTGGTTCGACTTCATCGGCTACGGCGTCGACCCGCACACCGGCCTGATCGACTACGACCAGCTCCGCGACCTGGCGCGGGCCCACCGCCCCAAGGCGATCGTCTGCGGCTCGATCACCTACCCCCGCCACGTGGACTACGCGGCCTTCCGGGAGATCGCCGACGAGGTCGGCGCGTATCTGATCGCGGACGCCGCCCACCCCATCGGCCTGGTGGCCGGGAAGGCGGCGCCCAACCCGGTGCCGTACGCCGATGTGGTGTGCGCGACCACGCACAAGGTGCTGCGCGGGCCCCGCGGCGGGATGGTGCTGTGCGGCGCGGACCTCGCCGAGCGGGTCGACCGCGCGGTCTTCCCCTTCACACAGGGCGGCGCGCAGATGCACTCCGTCGCCGCCAAGGCCGTCGCGTTCGGCGAGGCCGCGCAGCCCGCGTTCACCGTGTACGCCCACCGGGTCGTCGCCAACGCCCATGCGCTGGCCGATGCCCTGGTCGCCGAGGGCGTCCCGGTGACCACCGGCGGTACCGACACCCATCTGATCACCGCCGACCCCGCTTCACTGGGCCTGGACGGCCCCGCCGCCCGGGCCCGCTGCGCCGCGGCAGGACTCGTGCTGGACAGCTGCGCCCTGGCGTCCGCGACCGAGCCGGGCGGCTGCGTCAAGGGCATCCGGCTGGGCACCGCGGCGGTGACCACACAGGGGATGGGGCCGGACGAGATGGCGCGCATCGCCGAGCTGCTGATGGTGGCGCTGCGGGGCGAGCGGGCCGTACGGGCCGTGCGGAATGAGGTGGCCGCATTGGCCGGGGAATTCCCGCCGTATCCGGAGCCCGTGTAGACCGCGTGCAGATACACCGCGTTCGCATACATCGCGTTCACCGATTCATCCGGAACCGACTCAGGTTGGGCCAACGTCCTCGTCGATGGCCCATCTCACTCGTCGGAGGCGGCTAATGTGTGTTGCTGAGATGGCCGGCGACATCTGTGGGGCAGTCTGTGCGTGAATATCTGCTGACTCTGTGCATCACGGCCGCGGTGACCTATCTGCTGACCGGGCCGGTTCGGAAGTTCGCCATCGCGGCGGGCGCGATGCCGGAGATCCGCGCGCGCGATGTGCACCGCGAGCCCACGCCGCGGCTCGGTGGCATCGCGATGTTCGGCGGGCTGTGCGCGGGGTTGCTGGTCGCTGCCCATCTCACCAACCTCAAGGGCGTCTTCGAGCTGTCCAACGAGCCGCGCGCGCTGCTGTCCGGGGCCGGGCTGATCTGGCTGCTGGGCGTTCTGGACGACAAGTGGGGCGTGGACGCGCTGATCAAGCTGGGCGGCCAGATGATCGCCGCGGGCGTGATGGTGCTCCAGGGGCTCACCATCCTGTGGCTGCCGGTGCCCGGGGTGGGCCCGGTCTCGCTGACGCCCTGGCAGGGCACGCTGCTCACGGTCGCGCTCGTGGTGATCACCATCAACGCCGTGAACTTCGTGGACGGCCTGGACGGCCTGGCCTCGGGCATGGTGTGCATCGCGGCCGCGGCGTTCTTCATGTACGCGTACCGCATCTGGTACGGCTACGGCCTGGAGTCGGCCGCCCCCGCGACCCTGTTCGCCGCCATCCTGATGGGGATGTGCCTGGGCTTTCTGCCGCACAACATCCACCCGGCCCGGATCTTCATGGGCGACTCCGGCTCGATGCTCATCGGCCTGGTGCTGGCGGCGGGCGCGATCTCCATCACCGGCCAGGTGGACCCGGACGCGATGAAGCTGTTCGTCGGCTCCGAGACCGCCGCGGTGCACGCCACCGTCCCGGTCTACATCCCGCTGCTGCTGCCGCTGACCGTGATCGCGGTGCCGTTCGCCGACCTGGTGCTGGCCATCGTCCGCCGCACCTGGCGGGGCCAGTCGCCGTTCGCCGCGGACCGCGGCCATCTGCACCACCGGCTGCTGGAGATCGGCCACTCGCACAGCCGCGCGGTGCTGATCATGTACTTCTGGTCGGCGCTGATCGCCTTCGGCGCCGTGGCGTACTCGGTGAACTCGGTCAGCATGTGGTTTGTGCTCTCGATCGTGGGGCTGAGCGCGGTGGGGCTGGTCCTTCTGCTTCTGCCGCGGTTCACCCCGCGGGTGCCGCGCTGGGCGGAGCGCTTCGTTCCGCCGCGGTACCGCCGCCGCGGGAGCCGGGTCGCCGCGGCCGCGCGGGAGGCCTCCGCCGGAGCGCCGGGAAGTGAGCCCGGGCCCGACTCGGAAGGCGAGCCGGCGGGACGGATCCCGGCGGGGATCAATGGGGCCACCGCTATCGGCGACCGCTCCCGCTTCACCCAGCAGGGGGCACCTCCCAGCGGTGGCTGGGGGAACAAGATCGGCAGCTCTCGGTAGCGGCTGATTCGGCGGCCCGCGAACACATCACGCGGCGGTAGCCGCATATCGATACCTTCCGGCTTTTCCGGGCGTCGATCGCATAACGGATCGGCCCGCCGCCGTCAATGTGCGATATGCTCCATAACCCTCCCGTGTGATGTGCAGCACATCCGGTAGGTAAAGACCTCATCAAATAGTTTGTGATACCGTTCACGAAAACCCGGTGCCAGAGCCGAAGGGCCGTAGTGCGACTGTCCTTCGTCGTGAGGTTCCTTTCATCCCCGGGGATACGCTCGTCAACGACGAACCGTTGCTTCCGACTCTTGCCGGAGAACCCTTCATGCAGTCCAACGACGCCCGAACGCTTCTGCAGTGTGCCGTGCCCACCGCAGTCGTCGGCGCCGCCGCCGTTGCCGTCGGTGCCGTACTCGCCGGTGGCAAGGGTGCGTTGGGGGCCGCGTTCGGGGCGATTCTGGTGATCGCACTGATGTCGATCGACCTGATCGTGCTGGTGCGGACCGCCAACAAGCTTCCGCAGATCTTCCAGATGATGGGTCTCGCGCTTTACGCCGTGCAGTTCCTGCTGATGGCGGTGGTGCTCGGCGTCTTCAAGGACACCACTCTCTTCAACACCAGGGCCTTCGCGTTCTCGCTGCTCGCCGCGACGCTGATGTGGATCACCGCGCAGACCCGCGCACACATGAAGGCCAAGATCTTCTATGTGCAGCCGGAGTCCGAAGACGAACGGACCCCGGCGGGGGAGAAGAAGGCTTCTCCCGCCGGGTCCCCATCGTGATCTGTAGGGCCGGTATAAGGGCACGTCCGCTCACCTGCTATCGTCCGGTGCCATCTGAGGCACAGCGGGCGCAGGTGGCTGAACCCCCGGATTCCACGGGACGGAATCGGCGGCCCATGCAGCTGTTGCCCACCGACCACACCGGACTTGTGCCGACAAGCCGCCCCCACATTCGTAAGACCAGTCCAGTGCCGTTCCGCGGCCATGCGCCGCGCCGACACAACGAGGTTGCCGTACCCATGCGCCACGCTGAAGGAGCTCGCGGTGAGTCCTGACCAGACACTCGCCTTCGAGACCGATTGCCACATCTTCGACGGGTGCGGCTTCCCGGCCCCAGGGCTCCACTCGTTCACGTTCGAGCCGATCGCCACCATCGGCGGCTTCGAGTTCACCAAGCCGGTTCTGCTGGCTCTGCTGGGCACCGTGGTCGTGGTGGTGTTCTTCTGGGCCGCCTTCGGCAGGGCCAAGGTCGTGCCCGGCAAGCTGCAGATGGTCGGTGAGGCGGGCTACGACTTCGTACGCCGCGGCGTCGTCTACGAGGCCCTGGGCAAGAAGGAGGGCGACAAGTACGTCCCCCTCATGGTCTCGCTGTTCTTCTTCATCTGGATCATGAACCTCTGGTCGGTCATCCCGCTCGCCCAGTTCCCGGTGACGTCGATCATCGCCTTCCCGGCCGGCCTCGCCGCGATCGTCTACATCCTGTGGGTCAGCCTGACCTTCAAGAAGCACGGCTTCGTCGGCGGCTGGAAGAACATCACCGGCTACGACAAGTCGCTGGGCGCGGTGCTGCCCCTGGTGATGGTCCTGGAGACGTTCTCCAACCTCCTCATCCGGCCGTTCACCCACGCCGTCCGGCTCTTCGCGAACATGTTCGCGGGCCACGTCCTGCTGCTGATCTTCACGATCGCCAGCTGGTACCTGCTGAACGGCATCGGCATCGCGTACGCGAGCGTCTCGTTCGTGATGGTCATCCTGCTGACCGCCTTCGAGCTGTTCATCCAGGCCCTTCAGGCCTACGTCTTCGTCCTGCTGGCCTGCACCTACATCCAGGGCGCTCTCGCCGAGCACCACTGAGCCACCGGCCAGTCCCGTCCCAAACAGGCGTCCGGTGGCCAACCCCCACCGGTCCGTGAAAGAGAAGGAAGAAACGGCATGTCCGCTCTCCAGACCCTCGCCGCCGACGCTGTCCAGATCAAGGGCAACCTCGGTTCGATCGGCTACGGCCTCGCGGCGATCGGCCCCGGCGTCGGCGTCGGCATCATCTTCGGTAACGGCACCCAGGCGCTGGCCCGTCAGCCCGAGGCGGCCGGTCTGATCCGCGCCAACCAGATCCTCGGCTTCGTTCTCTGTGAGGCGCTCGCCCTGATCGGTCTGGTCATGCCGTTCGTCTACCCGTACAAGTGACCGCGGCGTACGACCGGTCCCCCGGACGAAAGGCAATGATGTGAACGCCTTGACAACCCTGGCTGAGGAGACGCAAAACCCGCTCCTCCCGCCGATCCCAGAGCTCGTCATCGGCCTCATCGCCTTCGCCATCGTCTTCTTCTTCTTCGCCAAGAAGCTCCTCCCGAACATCAACCGGGTTCTGGACGAGCGCCGTGCGGCGATCGAGGGCGGCATGGAGGAGGCCGAGGCCCGTAAGGCCGAGGCCCAGCAGGTCCTCGAGGACTACCGCGCTCAGCTCGCCGACGCCCGTCACGAGGCCGCGCGGCTGCGCCAGGAGGCGCAGGAGCAGGGCGCCGCGCTCATCGCCGAGATGCGCGCGGAGGGCCAGCGGCAGCGTGAGGAGATCATCGCCGCGGGCCACGCCCAGATCGAGGCCGACCGCAAGCAGGCCGCGCAGACGCTGCGCCAGGACGTGGGCAAGCTCGCCACCGACCTGGCCGGCAAGCTCGTCGGCGAGTCCCTCGAGGACGTCGCCCGGCAGAGCCGCGTGATCGACCGGTTCCTCGACGAACTCGAAGACAAGGCTGAGAAGGCCGTCGGCGAGACGAAGGCCGAGGCCGGCCGATGAACGGAGCGAGCCGGGAGGCACTGGCCGCCGCGCGCGAGCGCTTCGACGCGCTGACGGACAGCACCTCCGTCGACGCCGCGAAGCTCGCGGACGAGCTGGCCGCCGTCACCGCGCTGCTCGACCGCGAGGTCTCGCTGCGCCGGGTCCTCACCGACCCGGCGCAGCCCGGCGAGGCCAAGGCCGAGCTGGCCGCGCGCCTGCTGTCCGGCCAGGTCGGCGGCGAGACCATCGACCTGGTGTCCGGCATGGTCCGGTCCCGCTGGTCGCGCTCGCGCGACCTGGTGGACGCCATCGAGGAGCTGGCGGCCTCCGCCGACCTCGTGGCGGCCCAGCGCGCCGACGCCCTCGACGACGTCGAGGACGAGCTGTTCCGGTTCGGCCGGATCATCTCCTCGTCCACCGAGCTGCGGTCCGCGCTGACCGACCGGGTCGCCACCACGTCGGCCAAGGTCGCGCTGGTGCGCGAGCTGCTGGGCGGCCGGGCCAATCCGGTCACCGAGCGGCTGGTCGCCCGTCTTGTGGCACAGCCGCGGGGACGTAGCCTGGAAGCGGGGCTGGAGGCCCTCTCGCGGCTCGCCGCGGCCCGCCGCGACCGCCTGGTCGCGGTGGTGACCTCGGCTGTGCCGCTCAGCGACCGGCACAAGCAGCGTCTCGGTGCGGCTCTGGCGAAGCTGTACGGCCACAAGGTGCACCTCAACCTGGACGTGGACCCCCAGGTCCTCGGCGGGATCGAGGTGCGCATCGGCGACGAGATCATCGACGGCACCATCGTCGACCGCCTGGACGAGGCGGCCCGGCGGATGGCCGGCTGACTTCGGCCGTACCAACTCAAAAGCCAACTCAAAAGCCAACTCAACAAGCATCTACGCGGCCCGAGTTGGGCCGTAGTCAGACACTTCGGGCCCAACAAGGAGAGCAGGGAACCCAGATGGCGGAGCTCACGATCCGGCCGGAGGAGATCCGGGACGCGCTGGAGAACTTTGTCCAGGCGTACAAGCCGGACGCGGCCTCGCGCGAGGAGGTCGGTACGGTCACCGTGGCCGGCGACGGCATCGCGAAGGTCGAAGGTCTTCCCTCGGCCATGGCGAACGAGCTGCTGAAGTTCGAGGACGGCACGCTCGGCCTCGCCCTCAACCTGGAGGAGCGCGAGATCGGCGCGGTCGTCCTCGGTGAGTTCAGCGGCATCGAAGAGGGCCAGCAGGTGCAGCGCACCGGCGAGGTGCTCTCGGTCGCTGTCGGCGAGGGCTACCTCGGCCGCGTCGTCGACCCGCTGGGCAACCCGATCGACGGCCTCGGCGAGATCGACACCGAGGGCCGCCGCGCCCTCGAGCTGCAGGCCCCCACGGTCATGCAGCGCAAGTCGGTGCACGAGCCGATGGAGACCGGCTACAAGGCCGTCGACGCGATGACCCCGATCGGCCGCGGCCAGCGTCAGCTGATCATCGGCGACCGGCAGACCGGCAAGACCGCGCTGACCGTCGACACGATCATCAACCAGCGCGACAACTGGCGCTCGGGCGACCCGAAGAAGCAGGTCCGCTGCATCTACGTCGCCATCGGCCAGAAGGGCTCCACCATCGCCGGCGTGCGCGCCGCGCTGGAGGAGGCCGGCGCCCTGGAGTACACGACGATCGTCGCCGCCCCGGCGTCCGACCCGGCGGGCTTCAAGTACCTGGCCCCCTACACCGGTTCGGCCATCGGCCAGCACTGGATGCACCAGGGCAAGCACGTCCTGATCGTCTTCGACGACCTGTCCAAGCAGGCCGACGCCTACCGCGCCGTCTCGCTGCTGCTGCGCCGCCCGCCGGGCCGCGAGGCGTACCCCGGTGACGTCTTCTACCTGCACTCCCGGCTGCTGGAGCGCTGCGCCAAGCTCTCCGACGACATGGGTGCCGGCTCGATGACCGGTCTGCCGATCGTCGAGACCAAGGCCAACGACGTCTCGGCGTTCATCCCGACCAACGTCATCTCCATCACCGACGGCCAGTGCTTCCTGGAGTCCGACCTGTTCAACGCCGGCCAGCGCCCGGCTCTGAACGTCGGTATCTCGGTCTCCCGCGTCGGTGGCTCCGCCCAGCACAAGGCCATGCGCCAGGTCTCCGGCCGGCTCCGCGTGGACCTCGCCCAGTTCCGTGAGCTCGAGGCGTTCGCCGCCTTCGGCTCCGACCTGGATGCGGCCTCCAAGGCCTCGCTGGAGCGCGGTTCGCGCATGGTCGAGCTGCTCAAGCAGTCGCAGTACGCTCCGTTCGCCACCGAGGACCAGGTCGTCTCGATCTGGGCCGGCACCAACGGCAAGATGGACAACGTTCCGGTCGAGGACATCCGCCGCTTCGAGCGCGAGCTGCACGACTATCTGCACCGTGAGCACAAGGGCCTGATGACCAGCATCGTCGAGGGCGGCAAGATGTCCGACGACACCCTCGGCGCGCTGAGTGAGGCCGTGGAAAGCTTCAAGCGCCAGTTCGAGACCTCGGACGGCAAGCTGTTGGGCGAGGGCTGAGCATGGGTGCCCAACTTCGGGTCTACAAGAGGCGTATCAAAACCATCTCTGCGACCAAGAAGATCACCAGGGCGATGGAGATGATCGCCGCCTCGCGCGTCGTCAAGGCGCAGCGCCAGGTGGCCGCGTCGACTCCGTACGCCAGTGAGCTCACCCGGGCGGTGGGCGCGGTGGCCACCGGCTCCACCACCCAGCACCCGCTCACCACCGAGGCGGAGAACCCGACCCGGGCCGCGCTGCTGCTCATCACCAGCGACCGCGGTCTGGCCGGCGGCTACTCGTCGAACGTGATCAAGGCGGCCGAGCAGGCCACCAAGGCCCTCACCGAGCAGGGCAAGGAGGTCGACACCTACATCGTCGGCCGCAAGGGTGTCGCCTACTACGGCTTCCGTGAGTTCAAGGTCACGGAGTCGTGGACCGGGTTCACCGACAACCCGACCTACGCGGACGCCAAGAAGATCGCGGGCCCGCTGATCGACGCCGTGCAGCAGGACACCGCCGAGGGCGGCGTGGACGAGCTGCACATCGTCTACACGGAGTTCGTCTCGATGCTGACGCAGACCCCGGTGGACCACCGGCTGCTGCCGCTGAGCATGGAGAAGACGGCGGAGGAGGCGGTGGCGAAGGACGTGATCGCGCCGCTGTACGAGTTCGAGCCGTCGTCGGAGGAGGTGCTCGACGCGCTGCTGCCGCGGTACGTCGAGTCCCGGATCTACAACGCCCTGCTACAGGCCGCGGCGTCCAAGCACGCGGCCACCCGCCGGGCGATGAAGTCGGCGACCGACAACGCCGAAGAGCTCATCAAGTCGCTCTCGCGGCTTGCCAACGCGGCCCGCCAGGCCGAAATCACCCAGGAAATCAGCGAGATCGTCGGTGGCGCGAGCGCCCTGGCCGACGCCTCTGCGGGGAGTGACTGACAACTATGACCACCACTGTTGAGCCGACCGCTCCTGCCGGCGTGGCCACTGGCCGCGTCGCGCGGGTCATCGGCCCGGTCGTCGACGTGGAGTTCCCCGTCGACGCGATGCCGGAAATCTACAACGCACTGAACGTCGATGTCGCCGACCCCTCCGAGGAGGGCAAGACCAAGACGCTCACCCTCGAGGTCGCCCAGCACCTCGGTGAGGGCCTGGTGCGCGCGATCTCCATGGAGCCCACCGACGGCCTGGTCCGCCAGGCCCCGGTGACCAACACCGGCGACGGCATCACCGTCCCGGTCGGTGACATGACCAAGGGCCGGGTGTTCAACACCCTGGGCAAGGTCCTCAACGAGCCCGAGGCCGAGTCGGAGATCACCGAGCGCTGGTCGATCCACCGCAAGGCCCCGGCCTTCGACCAGCTCGAGTCCAAGACCGAGATGTTCGAGACCGGCCTGAAGGTCGTCGACCTGCTGACCCCGTACGTCAAGGGCGGCAAGATCGGTCTGTTCGGCGGTGCGGGCGTCGGCAAGACCGTCCTCATCCAGGAAATGATCATGCGTGTGGCCAAGCTGCACGAGGGCGTTTCCGTGTTCGCCGGCGTCGGCGAGCGCACCCGTGAGGGCAACGACCTCATGGTCGAGATGGAGGAGGCCGGCGTTCTCGACAAGACCGCGCTGGTCTTCGGCCAGATGGACGAGCCCCCGGGCACCCGTCTGCGGGTCGCCCTGGCCGGTCTGACCATGGCGGAGTACTTCCGCGATGTGCAGAAGCAGGACGTGCTGTTCTTCATCGACAACATCTTCCGCTTCACCCAGGCCGGTTCCGAGGTCTCGACCCTGCTCGGCCGCATGCCCTCCGCGGTGGGCTACCAGCCGAACCTGGCCGACGAGATGGGCATCCTCCAGGAGCGCATCACCTCGACCCGCGGTCACTCGATCACCTCCATGCAGGCGATCTACGTCCCCGCGGACGACCTGACCGACCCGGCCCCGGCGACCACCTTCGCGCACCTCGACGCGACGACGGTGCTCTCCCGTCCGATCTCGGAGAAGGGCATCTACCCGGCGGTGGACCCGCTGGACTCCACCTCCCGGATCCTGGACCCGCGGTACATCTCGCAGGAGCACTACGACTGCGCCTCGCGGGTCAAGTCCATCCTGCAGAAGTACAAGGACCTGCAGGACATCATCAACATCCTCGGCATCGACGAGCTCGGCGAGGAGGACAAGCTCACCGTCTTCCGCGCCCGCCGTATCGAGCGCTTCCTGTCGCAGAACACCCACGCGGCGAAGCAGTTCACCGGCGTCGACGGCTCGGACGTGCCGCTGGACGAGTCGATCGCCGCGTTCAACTCGATCGCCGATGGTGAGTACGACCACTTCCCGGAGCAGGCGTTCTTCATGTGCGGTGGTCTGGAGGACCTGAAGGCCAAGGCCAAGGAGCTGGGCGTCTCCTGAGCCCGGTCTTCCCGAAGCCCGAGGTCACCGGAGAGGGGTGGGCCGCGTCCCGCCCCTCTCCGTACGCCCGTTATCCTTTGACGAAAGCCCTGTCGCCCCCGGCAGGTGAAGACCCGAGGAGCCACGTTGGCTGCTGAGCTGCATGTCGAGCTGGTCGCGGCGGACCGTAGTGTCTGGTCCGGCAAGGCCACCTTGGTCATCGCGCGCACCACATCCGGTGACATCGGCGTCATGCCCGGCCACCAGCCGCTGCTCGGTGTGCTGGAGTCCGGCCCGGTGACCATCCGCACGACCGAGGGCGGGACGGTCGTCGCCGCCGTCCACGGCGGCTTCATCTCGTTCTCGGACGACAAGCTCTCGCTGCTCGCCGAGGTCGCGGAGCTGTCCGACGAGATCGATGTCAAGCGGGCGGAGCGGGCACTGGAGCGCGCGAAGGCGGAGACGGACGCCGCCGCCGAGCGGCGGGCCGACGTCCGGCTGCGCGCGGTGGCGGGAGTGCGCTGAAGACTGTCACGAACGGTCGAGACCCTCAGCCGCGGGCCGCGCGGGAACTCCCCTGCGCCGGTCCGCGGCTGAGGCGATGCAGGTGCGGTTTTTCCGGATGACGCGAGGAGGTCGGTGAAGATGGTCCTCGCTCTGCTTGTGAGCGGCGTGGTCGTCGCGCTGGTGGTGGTGGGACTCTTCGTCTTCGGTCTGCGGCGGCGGCTGATCCAGCGGTCCGGCGGAACCTTTGACTGCTCACTGCGCTGGAACGCGCCAGGGCCCGAGGGCGAGCCGGAGCTCGGCGGCAAGGGCTGGGTGTACGGGGTCGCCCGCTACAACGGCGACCGGATCGAGTGGTTCCGGGTCTTCTCGTACGCCCCCAGGCCGCGCCGGGTGCTGGAGCGCGCCTCGATCGAGGTGCTGGAGCGGCGCACGCCGAAGGGCGAGGAGGAGCTGGCGCTGCTCTCCGACGCCGTGGTGCTGGCGTGTCTGCACAGCGGCACCCGGCTGGAGCTGGCGATGAGTGAGGACGCGCTGACCGGTTTCCTCGCCTGGCTGGAGGCCGCCCCGCCGGGACAGCGGGTGAATGTCGCCTGACGGGACGGCGAGCCGGCCGGCCGAGAAGCGGGCCCACCTTCCGGCGGGCTGAGCGGTCTCACCGGAGAAGCCTCACAGCACGACGGGAAGCTCCGTAAGGCCCCGGATGATCGTGCTGAAGCGATACGTCAGCTCCTCGGGCGGGCGGGCCAGCCGCAGCTCCGGGAAGCGCTCCAGAAGCCTGCCCAGCGCGATCTGTCCCTCCAGTCTCGCCAGGGGGGCGCCCAGGCAGAAGTGCGGGCCGTGGCCGAAGGCCAGATGGCCCTGTGCGGGCCGCCGGATGTCGAGGCGATCGGCGTCGGGGAACTGCCCTGGGTCGCGGTTGGCGGAGGTGAGGGCGACCACGACGAGCTCGTTCGCCGGGATCTCGGTGTCCCCGATCCGGACCGGTTCGCTGGTGCAGCGGAACGTCGCCTGGTTGATCGGCCCGTCGTAGCGCAGGAACTCCTCGATCGCGCCGGGCAGCAGCCCCGGGTCGGCGCGGACCGCGGCCAGCTGCTCCGGATGGCGCAGCAGCGCCAGCACGGAGTTCCCGATGAGGTTCACCGTCGACTCATTGCCCGCCACCAGCAACAGCAGGGCCATGGAGATCAGTTCGCTCTCGTCCAGCCGGTCGTCGTCGTCCCGGGCCTGGACCAGCGCGCTGAGCAGATCGTCGGTGGGGTGGGCCCGCTTCTCGGCCAGGAGGCCCATCAGGAAGCCCACCATCGCCTGGCCGGCCTCGGCGGTGGCCGCGCCGTCCTCGGCCGACAGCAGGGCGTTGGACCACTCGGTGAAGGCGCCGCGGTCCTTGGGCGGTACCCCCAGCAGCTCGCAGATGACGATGATGGGAAGCGGCAGGGCGAACCCGGCGAGCAGATCGGTCTCCACGCCCGTGGGCATGCGGTCCAGCAGCTCATCGGTGATCTGCTCGACACGGGGCCGCAGAGCGGCGACGCGGCGGGGCGTAAACGCCTTGTTGACCAGCCCGCGCAGCCGGGTGTGGTCGGGGGCGTCGGTGTTCAGCAGATTGCGCGAGAGGTCGTCGACGAAGCTGTCGCGGGCGCCCTGGTCGTCGAGATGGCCGCTCAGGACACCGTCGATGTCGCGCTTGTCGCTGTGCAGCCGGGGGTCGGTGAGCGCGGTGCGCACGTCCTCGTAGCGCGTGACCAGCCAGGCCTTCAGGCCCTGGGGGAGGATCACCTTCTGCACGGGGGACTCTTCGCGGAGCTGGGCGTACAGGGCGTGTGGGTCCTGCAGTGTCTCTTCGGTGAGCAGGTCGGCGCGGGCAGACGCGCTGTCGGTCATGGAGTCTCCTTGTCGCAGTACGGCGCGCTCACGCGAGCGTTGGGGGGGGTATGACCGTTCAAACCGACACAAGTAGCCATGAGCACTGGCTGGTTGGCCCGGGGCTGACCGGGCGATGCCGAGCGCCTCGACTATAGATGACGGGCCTCGTCGACATGGATCGCAGCGATATATCGGTGTGATGGCTTTCCTTTCATCTTCATGCCATCCCTCTCAGGTTTAGAAAAAATTCTTGGCGCAGCGATCAACGGACTAGGTAATGTGCCAGTAACGGCTGCCGCGCCCGATGAGGCGCGCCATCCGTCTGAGCGTTGTGTCAGCGGCTGCGGTGCAAGTAAGTGCAGGCAAGCGGTGTGGTTCGCAACGACGAAACGGGGATCGCCCAGTGTCTCAACCCTCTGCTGCGCATGAACACCATCCGGCGAATTCGACCGATATCGCCATCGTCGGCATGGTGGGCAGCTTTCCTGGCGCCGATGACCTGGAAGAGTTCTGGCAACTGCTCCGCGAGGGGCGCGAAGGTGTTTCCAGATTCAACGACGAAGAGCTGCTCACGGCCGGTGCAAAGCCCGGGCTGGTCGCTGATCCCCGTTATGTCGGGGCGCACGGCGTTCTGTCCGATGTCGACCTCTTCGATACCTCTTTCTTCGAGTTCACCCCTGCTGAGGCCGAGGTCATAGACCCGCAGCAGCGGCTCTTCCTCCAGCACTGCCATGCCGCGCTGGAGAACGCGGGCTACGATCCGGCCCGATATCCCGGACTGATCAGCGTCTATGCGGGCGCCGCCGTCAATACCTACCTGCAGCAGAATGTGCTGCCCAATGTGGACCAAACCACCACGTCCGGTCACTTCGCCGTCATGGTGGGCAACGACAAGGATTACCTGGCCACGCGTGTGTCATACAAGCTGGACCTCAAGGGGCCCAGCTATTCGATACAAACGGCCTGTTCCACCTCGCTTGTGGCCATTCACCTGGCCTGTCAGGGCATCATCAATGGCGAATGCGACATAGCGCTCGCCGGCGGAATTACCGTGAAACTCCCGCAGGTCAAGGGCTATCTCTATGAAGAAGGTGCCATCCTTTCCGCGGATGGCCATGTCCGTACCTTTGACGCCGATGCCAGTGGCACCGTGCTGGGCAACGGCGTGGGCGTGGTCGTGCTCAAGTCGCTGCGCGACGCCCTCGCCGACGGGGACACCGTTCATGCGGTGATCAAGGGCACCGCCACCAACAACGACGGCTCGATGAAGGTGAGCTACGCCGCCCCCGGCAAGGCGGGGCAGGCCGCCGTCATCGCCGAGGCACACGCGGTGTCGGGCGTGGACCCGGGGACCATCGGCTACGTGGAGGCGCATGGCACCGCCACCCGGCTGGGGGACCCGGTCGAGGTCTCGGCGCTGACCCAGGCGTTCCGGCAGGCCACGGCGGACAGGGGTTTCTGCGCGATCGGCTCGGTGAAGTCCAACGTCGGGCACCTGGACGCCGCCGCCGGGGTCACCGGGGTGATCAAGACCGCCCTCATGCTCAGCCACAAGTCGCTCGTGCCCACCATCAACTTCACCCGCCCCAACCCGGACATCGACTTCGAGAACAGCCCGTTCCGGGTCAGCACCGAGCTGCGTGACTGGGACAGCGACGGCACGCCCCGGCGGGCGGGCGTCAGCTCGTTCGGCATCGGCGGGACGAATGCGCACGCCGTGCTCGAGGAGGCCCCGCAGCCCGCGCCCTCCGGGCCGTCGCGCCCCGAGCAGCTGATCCTGCTGTCGGCGAAGACGGAGACGGCGCTGGCGGCCATGGCCGCCAACCTCGCCGGCCATCTGCGCGAGCACCCGGAGTTGCCGCCGGCCGATGTCGCCTACACGCTGGCCGTCGGACGCGGGATGTACCCCTTCCGGCGCGCCGTGGTGTGCCGGGACCTTCCGGATGCCGTCGAGGCGCTGGAGGGCGTGGCGCGGCGCGCGGCTGTGAGCGACGGCGGGCCGGTGGGCGACGGTTTAGCGGCGGTCTTCGTCTTCGACGACGAGCCGGGCGGCCCCGGACAGGCGGAGCGGCTCGCGGCGCTGCTGAGCGAGCGGGAGCCGCGGTTCAAGAAGTACTACATGGCCTGCCGGAGGGCGGGCGTGGCCCGCCACGGCGCCGCGGGCGCCGCGTTCGCGGTGCAGTACGCCCTCGGCAGGCTGTGGCTCGAGCTCGGGATCCGACCCGAGGCCGCGTACGGGCGGGGCGTCGGCGCGCTGGTGGCCGAGTGCCTGGCCGGCACCGTCGGCCTGAAGGACGCGGTGGCCGCCGTGGCCGCCGTGGGCGCCGAGTCGGGTACGGCCGTGGCGAAGGGCGGTCGGAAGGCCCCTCGGTTCCCCGTCCGGCCGCTGGACACCCAGGCCCCGCCGGAAGGTCCCGGGAATGGCTTCGCGGTGCTGCGGGCGGGCGACGAGCCACCGCTGGAGACGGTGCGCCGCCTGTGGCTGGTGGGTGTCGACATCGACTGGTCCGGCTACTTCGGCGAGGAGAGCCGCCGTCGTGTCCCCTTGCCCACGTATCCGTTCGAGGGCCGCCGCTGCTGGCTGCCGGGCGGCGAGGCGGACGGGGCGGGCGAGGCGGACGAGGCGGGTACGGCCGGGCTTGCCGGGGGTGCTGGTTCCGGGACGTTGCATCCGTTGGTGGATGTGAATGTGTCGACGTTGGTGGAGCAGCGGTATGTGGCGTGGCGGGATGGGGGTGAGTGGTATTTGGCTGATCATGTGGTGTTTGGGCGGCGGGTGTGGCCTGGGGTGGTGTTTGTTGAGTTGGGTCGGGTTGCTGGGGTGTTGGCGTCGGGGTGTGGGGTGGGTGTGGTGCGGGGTGTTGTGTTTGAGCGGGTGTTGGGGTTTGAGGGTGGAGTGCGTGAGGTGGGGGTGGGGTTGGTTCCGTTGGCCGGGGGTGGGGTGGGGTTCGAGGTGTCGTCGGGGGGTGTGGTGTGTGCCCGGGGTGAGCTGGAGTTGGTGTCGGAGGACGGGGATGCGGGGCGTGATGGAGGGCGGGTGGATGTGGCTGGGGTGCGGTCCCGGCTGGGTGTGTTGAGGGATGTCGAGGAGTGTTATCGGGATTTTGCTGGGCGTGGGTTGGTGTACGGGTCTGGTTTTCGGTCGTTGGTGGGGTTGGTGTGTGGTGGGGGTGAGGCGTTGGGTGTGGTGCGGGTGCCGGAGGGGTTGGTGGCGGGGTTCGGTGAGTGGGGGTTGCATCCGTCGTTGATGGATGGGGGGTTGCAGGCGGCGGTGGGGTTGTTGGCGCAGGGTGCGGGCGAGGGTGTGGCGTTTTTGCCGTATGCGGTGGGTGAGGTGGAGATCTTCGGGGCGTTGGTGCCGGAGTGTCTGGCGTATGTGCGGGTGGTCGGTGGTGGTGTGGAGTCGGGTGCGGTGATGGTCGAGGTGTCGCTGCTCGATCCGGACGGCACCGTCCTCGTCCGCATGCGCGACGTGGTGATCCGGGCGCTGCCCACGGACGATGCCGGCGACGGCGACGGCGCCGAGCCGGCCGAGGACACCGCGCCACCGGCCGTCGAGGCCCCGCGCGCGGCCGGCCGGTCGGTACCCCCGGCCGGTGGCGACGGCGCGGACGGCGACGATCCCCGCGAGCGCACCGAGCGCTTCCTCACCGGCATCCTCGCCGACACCACCAAGCTCGACATCGCCGACATCGACGCCGACGCCCCACTGGAGCGCTATGGCATCGACTCGCTGATGATCACTCGGCTCAACGCCGCGCTGGAGGACCGGCTCGGCGTACGGCTGTCCAAGACGCTGTTCTTCGAGTACCAGACCCTGGCCGAGTTGGTGGAGTACTTCCTGGACGAACACGGCGGGCGCATCCAGGAGCTGACCGCCCCCGCCGAGCCGGTCCACCAGGAGCCCCCTCCCGCCCAGGCCCCGACCACCGGGGAAGCGGGGGGCGTCCTGCCGCTGGGGCGGTTCCTGCCCCGGGAGCGGAACGAGCCGCCCGCCGGAGCAGCGCCCGCCCCCGCCGACGACGAGGCCATCGCCATCATCGGGCTGAGCGGCCGCTATCCGATGGCCGACGACCTGGACGCGTTCTGGGACAACCTGGAGCAGGGCCGGGACTGCGTCACCGAGATCCCGCCCGAGCGCTGGGACCACGACCGCTTCTTCACCCCCGACCGGAACACGCCCGGCGGCGCGTACGCGCGCTGGGGTGGTTTCCTGACGGACGTCGACAAGTTCGACCCGCTGTTCTTCCCCGTCATGCCGCGCGAGGCCGAGCTGATGGACCCGCAGGAGCGGCTGTTCCTGCAGACCTCCTGGCATGTGCTGGAAGACGCCGGCTACCGGCGGCGGGACCTCAAGGACCGCAGCGTCGGGGTGTTCGTCGGCGTGATGTACGGCGAGTACCAGCTGTACGGGGCCGTGGACGCGCTGCGCGGCGGCCTGCCCGTGACCAACTCGTCGTACGCCTCGATCGCCAACCGCGTCTCCTACCTGCTCGATCTCAACGGCCCCAGCCTGGCGCTGGACACCATGTGCTCATCGTCGCTGACGGCGATCCACCTGGCCTGTGAGAGCCTGCGGCGGGGCGAGAGCGAACTGGCCATCGCGGGCGGCGTCAATGTCTCCGTCCACCCCTACAAGTACGTCTTCCTCAGCCAGGGCGGCTACCTGTCCGACGACGGGCGGTGCCGGTCCTTCGGCGCGGACGGCAGCGGCTATGTGCCCGGCGAGGGCGTGGGGGCGGTGCTGCTCAAGCCGCGCCGCAAGGCCATTGAGGACGGCGACCACATCTACGGCGTGATCCTCGGGGACGCCGTGAACCACGGCGGCAAGACCAACGGCTACACCGTGCCCAACCCCAAGGCGCAGGAGCGGGTCATCGCCACCGCGCTGCGCCGGGCCGGCGTGGCGGCGGACACCGTCTCGTACGTCGAGGCGCACGGCACCGGCACCTCGCTCGGCGACCCGATCGAGGTCACGGGGCTGGGCAAGGTATTCGGCCCGGCCGCCGAGCGCGGTGAGCCGTGCGCCATCGGGTCGGTGAAGTCCAACATCGGGCACCTGGAGTCGGCGGCGGGCATCGCCGGGCTCACCAAGGTGCTGCTGCAGTTCAAGCACCGGCGGCTGGTGCCCTCGCTGCACTCGGGGGAGACGAATCCGAACATCGACTTCGCGGCCACGCCGTTCCGGGTGCAGCAGGAGTCGCGGCCCTGGCCCGCACCCGCCCCCGCCCCTGACGGCCGGGCGGTGCCGCGCCGCGCGGGGCTCAGCTCCTTCGGCGCGGGCGGGTCCAACGCCCATCTGGTGCTGGAGGAACACGACGGGGCGGACCGGCCGACGCCGGCCGTGGCGGCGGGTGGCCAGCGCCTGGCGGCGCCGCAGGTGTTCGTCCTGTCGGCGCGCGACGAGGAGCGGCTGCGCGAGTACGCGGGGCTGCTGTCCGGCTTCCTGGACCGGGAGCGGGTGGCGCTGCCGGATGTGGCGTACACGCTGCGGGTGGGCCGCGAGGCCATGGCGGAGCGGCTGGCGGTGGTGGCCGCCGACGGCGGCGAGCTGGTGCGGGCGCTGCGCCGGTACGCCGACGGGGACGCCCCCGCCGAGGTGCTGCGCGGCACCGCGCGCGGCGGCGCGGCGCGTGGGATGGCCGACGCCGTGCGCGCGGCCGTACGGGCCGGGGACCACGCCGAGCTGGCCCGGCTGTGGTGCGCCGGAGCCGACGCCGACTGGGACCTGGCGGCGGACCGGCAGCCCGGCGCCACGCCGCGGCGGATCCCGCTGCCCGGCTACCCCTTCGCCCGCGAGCGCTGCTGGGTGGCGACCGCGGACGAACTGCCGGTGCTGCGCGCCGGTGACGCGGGGGTGACCGCGGGTGGACCGCGGTTGCATCCGTTGGTGGATGTGAATGTGTCGACGTTGGTGGAGCAGCGGTATGTGGCGTGGCGGGATGGGGGTGAGTGGTATTTGGCTGATCATGTGGTGTTTGGGCGGCGGGTGTGGCCTGGGGTGGTGTTTGTTGAGTTGGGTCGGGTTGCCGGGGTGTTGGCGTCGGGGTGTGGGGTGGGTGTGGTGCGGGGTGTTGTGTTTGAGCGGGTGTTGGGGTTTGAGGGTGGGGTGCGTGAGGTGGGGGTGGGGTTGGTTCCGTTGGCCGGGGGTGGGGTGGGGTTTGAGGTGTCGTGTGGGAGTGAGGTGTTCGCGCGGGGTGAGTTGGAGTTGGTGTCGGAGGGCGTGGGGCGTGATGGAGGGCGGGTGGACGTGGCGGGGCTGCAGTCCCGGCTGGGTGTGGTGAGGTTTGTTGAGGAGTGTTATCGGGATTTTGCTGGGCGTGGGTTGGTGTACGGGTCTGGTTTTCGGTCGTTGGTGGGGTTGGTGTGTGGTGGGGGTGAGGCGTTGGGTGTGGTGCGGGTGCCGGAGGGGTTGGTGGCGGGGTTCGGTGAGTGGGGGTTGCATCCGTCGTTGATGGATGGGGGGTTGCAGGCGGCGGTGGGGTTGTTGACGCAGGGGGTGGGCGAGGGCGTGGCGTTTTTGCCGTATGCGGTGGGTGAGGTGGAGATCTTCGGGGCGTTGCGGCCGGAGTGTCTGGCGTATGTGCGGGTGATCAGCGGTGGTGTGGAGTCGGGAGCGGTGACGGCCGAGGTGTCACTGCTCGATCCGGACGGCACCGTCCTCGTCCGCATGCGGGATGTCGTCCTGCGGGTCACCCGCCCGGATCCGGCCGACGCCGCCGCCACCGACGACGACGCCGTACGCCTGCTGTTCCGCGGCGGGTGGGAAGAGGCCCCGTCGGCCGAGGCCGGCGAGCTGCCCGACGGGCCGTATCTGCTGCTGGGGACCGACGAGACACAGCGCGACCGGCTGCGGGAGGCGCTGCGCGCGGCGGGCCGTCCGGCCGCGCCCGTGGTGCTCGCCCTGCCCGCGGACGCGTACGAGCAGCGCGACCGGCACACCTACGCCCTCGACCCGGCCGACCCGGAGCACTACGCCCGGCTGCTGGCCGACTGCGCCGAGGACACCGCCGCGCCCTCCGCCGTCGTACACGCGTGGGGCGGTGTGCCCGACCTGGAATCCGGCGTCCCGGACCGGGAGCTGACCCTCGGCGTCACCGCCCTGTTCCACCTCTCCAAGGCGCTGCTCGCCCGGCGCCGCGGCGGCCCGGTCCGTCTGGTGCTGGCGCACGCCGACGGCCCTGACGGGCCGTCCCCGCTCCACGAGGCGGCCGCCGGGTTCGCGCGCAGCGCCCGCCTGGAGAACCCGCGCCTGCGGTATCAGGTGGTGGGCGCGGACGACGCCGACGGCGCGCTGTCCGCCGCCGTGCGCGAGCTGTCCGCCGCCGAGGAACCCGCCGTGCAGGTCCGGTACGCCGGCGGGCGGCGGCTGGTGCGTGTGCACCGGGCGGTCGAGGGCGCGCCGCGGGCCGACCGGCGGATCCCGGTGCGCGAGGGCGGCGTCTACCTCATCGCCGGCGGCGCGGGCGGGCTCGGCCTGCTGCTCGCCGAACACCTCGCCGCCCAGGCCCGGGTCCACCTCGTGCTCGTCGGCCGCTCCGAGCCGGGCGCGCCGGTCCAGGAGCGGCTGGCGGCCGTACGGGCGGGCGGCAGCACCGTCACACATCTGCGCGCGGACGTCGGCGACGACGACGCGGTCCGCGAGCTGATCGCCCGGGTCCGCGCGGAGCACGGCGCGCTGCACGGCGTGATCCACGCCGCCGGCACGCTGCGCGACTCGTTCCTGCTGAAGAAGACCGAGGCCGAACTGCGCGCGGTGACGGCCCCGAAGATCGCCGGGGCGCTCCACCTGGACCGCCACACCCGCGGTGCGGACCTGGACTTCTTCGTCCTCTTCTCCTCCATCGCGGCGGCCTTCGGCAACATCGGACAGACCGACTACGCCTACGCCAACGCCTTCCTCGACGCCTTCGCCGCGCACCGGGACCGCCTGGTGGCCGCTGGGCGGCGCTCCGGCCGCTCGGTGTCCATCGCGTGGCCGCACTGGAGGGACGGCGGGATGGCGCTCGGCGAGCAGGACGCCGAGGTGCTGCGGGACCGGCTCGGGGTGGTGTCGATCTCCACCGCACAGGGCCTGGCCGCGTTCGACGACGCGCTCGCGCTCACCGGCGGGGAGGTGCTGGTGGCCGCCGGGGACGCGGAGCGCATCGCCGAGCGGCTGGCCCCCGGCGCGCCGGCGCCGCGGCGGGCCCGGGGCGACGCCGACCATGCCCCGGCCGAACTGCTCGCCCCCGCACTGGAGTTGCTGCGCGGCCTCGTCGCGGACGCGATCGGCAGCGACCCGGCGGCGATCGACGGCCGGGCACCGCTGCTCGCCCGCTACGGCATCGAGTCCATCGTCATCGCCCAGCTGAACCGGGCGCTGGAGGAACGCTTCGGCGACGGACTGTCCAAGACGCTGTTCTTCGAGCACGACACCCTTGAGGAGATCGCCGGACACCTGGCGGCCGAACACGGCGAGGCGCTGCGCCCGGCGGCCCCCGAGGCCGAGGCCGAGACCGAGGCCGAGACCGAGGCCGGAACCGCCGCGGGGACCGTCGCCACGACCGCCTCCGGCTGGCGCCTGCCGACCGTAGCGACGGCTGAGACGCCTGACGCGGCTGAGACGCCCGACGCGGCAGACGCCGACGACGACGCGATCGCGATCATCGGGCTGAGCGGCCGCTATCCGATGGCCGACGACCTGGACACGTTCTGGCGCAACCTGGAGCAGGGCCGGGACTGTGTGACCGAGGTCCCCCGCGAGCGCTGGGACCACGACCGCTTCTTCGACCCGGACCCCACCCGCAAGGGCGGCACCTACGGCAAGTGGGGCGGCTTCCTGCCCGATGTGGCGGAGTTCGACCCCCTCTTCTTCTCGATCTCGCCGCGCGAGGCCGAGCTGATGGACCCGCAGGAGCGGCTGTTCCTGCAGTCCTCCTGGCACGCCGTGGAGGACGCCGGCTACCGGGCGGGGGAGCTGAGCCGCCGCCGGGTCGGGGTGTTCGTCGGTGTGATGTACGGCGAGTACCAGCTGTACGGGGCCGTGGACGCGCTGCGCGGCGGCCGCCCGGTCACCGAGTCCTCGTACGCGCTGATCGCCAACCGCGTCTCCTACGCGCTCGACCTGAACGGCCCCAGCCTCGCGGTGGACACCATGTGCTCGTCGTCGCTGACGGCGATCCACCTGGCGTGCGAGAGCCTGCGGCGGGGCGAGAGCGAGCTGGCCATCGCGGGCGGCGTCAACGTCTCGGTCCACCCCTACAAGTACGTGCTGCTCGGGCAGAGCCGGTTCCTGTCGGCGGACGGGCGGTGCCGGGCGTTCGGCGCGGGCGGCAGCGGCTATGTGCCGGGCGAGGGCGTGGGCGCGGTGCTGCTCAAGCCGCGCCGCAAGGCCGTCGAGGACGGCGACCACATCTACGGCGTGATCCTCGCGGACGCCGTCAACCACGGCGGGCGGCCCAGCGGCAGCGGCTACACCGTGCCCAACCCGCGCGCCCAGCAGGAGGTCGTCCAGCGGGCGCTCGACTCGGCGGGCGTCGACCCGCGGTCGATCTCGTACGTGGAGGCGCACGGCACCGGCACCTCGCTCGGCGACCCGATCGAGATCACCGGCCTGACGAAGGCGTTCCGCGCGAGTACGGCCGACACCGGCTTCTGCGCCATCGGATCGGTGAAGTCCAACATCGGCCACCTGGAGTCGGCGGCCGGCATCGCCGGACTCACCAAGGTGCTGCTTCAGCTCAAGCACGGGCGCATCGCCCCGTCCCTGCACACCGAGGAGACCAACCCGAACATCGACTTCGCCGGCTCGCCGTTCACCGTGGCCCGTCAGGCAGCCGCCTGGCCGCGGCCGGTGGTGGACGGGCGGACGCTGCCGCGCCGCGCGGGGCTCAGCTCCTTCGGCGCGGGAGGCGCCAACGCCCACCTGGTGATCGAGGAGCACCCGGCCGAGCCGCGCCGCCCGGAGCCCTCGGCCGCCTCCGCCGCCCAGCGGGCCGCCGAGCCCCTGGTGTTCGTGCTGTCCGCGCGGGACGAGGAGCGGCTGCGGGAGTACGCGGGCCGGCTCGGCGCGTACCTGGAGCGCGAGCGGACGGCGCTCGCCGACATCGCGTACACGCTGCGCGTCGGCCGGGAGCCGATGGCCGAGCGGCTGGCCGTGGTGACCGCCGACGGCGGCGAACTGGCCCGGTCGCTGGCGGCGTTCGCGCGCGGCGAGGACCCCGCCGGGCTGCTGCGCGGCACCGCCGCACCGGACGGCGACGCGGGCGGGCCGCCGCCCGCCCCGGCGGCGGGCGCGGGCGTGCGCGAGGCGGCCGCGCTGTGGGTCCGCGGGGAGCTCTCCGCCACCGGCCTGCCGGCCGCCGACGGCGCCGAGCCGCGCCGCGTACCGCTGCCCGGCTACCCGTTCGCCCGCGAGCGGCACTGGATCCCCACGGCTGCCGACGCGCTCCGCCCGGACACCTCGAGCAGCGCCGGCGCCGCGCTCCACCCGCTCGTGGACGCCAACGAGTCGACCGTCGAGGAGCAGCGCTTCCGCAAGACGCTGCGCGCGGACGATCCGCTCCTGACGGACCATGTGATCGGCGGCCGGCCCGTGCTGGCCGCGGCCACCACCCTCGAACTCGTGCGCGCGGCGGCCGAGCTGGCCAGCCGCCGCCCGCTGCGCGCACTGGCCGATGTGGTGTGGGGCCGCCCGGTGACCGTGCCGGGCGAGGCCCTGGAGCTGTACGCGGGGTTCCGCGCCGACGGCGACGCGCTCGCCTTCGAGGTGTACGGCGAGGCGGACGGGGCCCGCGTCACCCATCTGCGCGGCAAGGCGCACTACGGCGGCCGGAGCGCCGCCCCGGCCGCCCTCGACCTGGAGGCCGTGCGGCGGCGCTGTGCCACCCGCCGCGACGGCGAACTCGTCGACCGCGCCTACGAGGCCACCGGATTCCGCTTCGGGGCGGGCTTCCGCGTCATCCGGGGCGTGCACATCGGGCCCCGCGAGGCCCTGGCCGAGCTGCGGCTGCCGCCCGCCGCGCGCGGCGCGGACGGCTACACGCTCCACCCGGCGCTGCTGGACGGCGCGCTGCGCACCTGCCACTGGATCGGCCGCGAGAGCGCGCCGCGGGCGGACGAGCTGGCGGTGCCGTTCGGCGTCGGCGCGCTGACGGTGGACGGCGCGCTGCCGGAGGTGACCTACGCGCACGCCGAGCTGCTGGAGGGCGGCGCCGACCGGGAGACCTGGCGCTACGCCGTCACGCTCGTGGACCCCGACGGGCGGCGGCTGGCCCGAGTCGAGGACCTGGTGGGCCGACTGTTCACGGACGCCGGGGCGGAGCGGGAGCCACGGGCCGTGGCGGAAGCGCCCCGGCCCACCCGGTTCTACCGGCCCACCTGGACGGCCGAACCGGCCCCCGCGCCCGCCCGCCCGGCGGCCCGAACCCTGCTCGTCCTTGCCGACCGGACCGGCGCCGCGGCCGAACTGGCCCGCGCCGGGGGCTGGGAGCGGGCCGTGGAGGCGCTGGCGGGCGCGGGTTTCGAGCGCCATACGGCGGACCGCTACACGCTCGACCCGGACGACCCGGAGCACTACCGGCGGCTGCTGGCCGACCTCAGCGGGCTTGATGAGGCCGGGCTCGACGTCGTCCATCTGTGGAGCCGTACGGCGCCACCTCCGCCCGGCCACCCGGCCCCCGAACCGGACCCGGCGGAGCTCGCGGCGCGGCACGAGGCGACCCTCACCCGCGGGCTGGTGTCCGTGGTGCACCTGCTGCGCGCGTCCCACGCGTCCCCCGTCGCGGGCCGGGTGCGCTGCGCGTACGTCCACGAAGGGGACGGGGAAGCGGGCGTCCCCGAGCACGAGGCCGTCGCCGGGCTGGCGCTGTCGACCGCGCGGCACGCGCCGGACTTCGAGCTGTTCACGGTCCGCCACGACGCGGCGGGGCTGCCCGCGGACCGGCTCGCGGCCGAGCTGACCGCCGAGCGGCCGCGCCGCGGCGAGGAGGTCCGTTACGAGGCCGGGGAGCGCACGGTGCGCCGGGTCAGCGGCCCCGCCGACCCGACGGGCCAGGACGCCGCGCCGCTCGCCGAGCGCGGGGTCTACCTGATCACCGGCGGGGCCGGGGGCATCGGGCGGCTGCTCGCCCGCCACCTTGCCGAGCGCTACCGGGCGCGGCTGGTCCTGCTGGGGCGCTCGCCGCTGGCGCCGGAGCTGCGCGCGGAACTGGAGGAGCTGGGGGCCGAAGTGCTGGCGGTGCGCGCCGACGTGGCCGAGGCCCCGCAGGTGCGGGCCGCGCTCGTCGAGGCCCGGGGCCGCTTCGGCCGGCTCGACGGGGTCTTCCATCTCGCCGGGGTCGCCGACCGGCTGCCGGTGACCGAGACGGACGGCGTCGGGTTCCGCCGGGCGATGGCCGCCAAGGCGAGCGGTGTGGTCAACCTCGACGTCCTCACCCGCGCCGACGCCCTGTCCGTGTTCGCCGCCTTCTCCTCCGTCTCCTCCCTCGCCGGGGACTTCGGCGCGGGCAGCTACGCGGCGGCCAACCGCTTCGTGGACAGCTATCTGACGGCACGCCACGCGTGGGCCGCGAGCGGCGCGCGCAGCGGGCGCACCCTGTCGCTGGACTGGCCGCTGTGGGACGCGGGCGGTGTGGACGCCCTCGTACACCCCGACGAGCTGGACACCTACCGGGAGGCGACGGGGATGGAACGGCTCAGCCCGGCGCAGGCGCTGGAGGCGTTCGAGCGCGCCTGGGAGTTTGACGGACCGGTCGTGGCGCCGGTGGCGGGCGACCCGGCCCGGGTGGCCCGGGCGCTGGGCGCCGCTGAACACCACGCGCCGGAACACCACACGCCCGCACACCACACGCCCGCACACCACGCGGCCGAGCCCGCCTCCGCCCAGGCGTTCATGCCCGCTGTCGTGGACTATCTGCGGGAACGGCTCTCCGAGGTGCTGCGGCTGGCCGCCACCGGGATCGACAGCCGCGCCCCGCTCGACCGGTACGGCATCGACTCCGTGATGATCATGGAGGTCAACGCCCTGCTGGGCCGGGACTTCAGCGGTCTGCGGGGCACGCTGCTCTTCGAGTACCGCACGGTGGCGGACCTGGCCGGGTATCTGGTGCGCGAACACGCCGACGAGGTGGCCCGGCTGTTCGGCGCGGCACGTCGTACGGACGTCGAGAGCGGCACCGGCGCCGAGGACGGCGCTCGGGAGCGGCCGGTCCCGGCCCCGGCGGCGGCAGCGGCGCCCGTACCGCGCCCGGCGGCGTCCCGCCCGTACGACGGCGACATCGCCATCATCGGGATGAGCGGGCGCTACCCCAGGGCACGCGACCTGGAGGAGTTCTGGGAGAACCTGAGCGCCGGGCGGGACTGCGTCACCGAGATTCCGGCCGACCGCTGGGACGCGGAGGCCTTCTACGACCCGGACCCGGACGCGCCCGGCAAGAGCTACGGCCGCTGGGGCGGCTTCCTGGCGGACGTGGACGCCTTCGACTCGCTCTTCTTCGCGATCTCCCCGCTCCAGGCCAAGTCGATGGACCCGCAGGAGCGGCTGTTCCTGGAGTCGTCGTGGGCGGCGCTGGAGGACGCCGGATACCGCCTCGACGCGCTGCCACGGCCCGAGTACGGCGACGAGGGGCGCGACGTGGGCGTGTTCGTCGGCGTCATGTGGGACGACTACGCGACGCTCGGCGCCGAGGAGTCCTTCAAGGGCAACCACGTCGTGGCCATGGGGAACCGGGCGTCCGTCGCCAACCAGGTTTCCTACTTCGGCGACTTCCGGGGCCCCAGCGTCGTCGTCGACACCGCCTGCTCGGCCTCGCTGGTGGCGCTGCACATGGCCTGTGAGAGCCTGCGGGCCGGGGAGTGCGCCTACGCGATCGCCGGCGGGGTCAACGTCTCCGCGCACCCGTTGAAGTATGTGCACCTCAGCCGCAAGAAGATGCTGGCCGACGACGGCCGTTGCCGTTCCTTCGGGGCGGGCGGCAGCGGCTATGTGCCGGGCGAGGGCGTGGGCGCGGTGCTGCTCAAGCCCCTGGCGCAGGCGCTCGCGGACGGCGATCAGGTGCACGCGGTCATCAAGTCGACGGTCGTCAACCACGGCGGCCGCACCAACGGATTCACCGTGCCCAACCCCAACGCCCAGCGGGCGCTGGTGGAGAAGGCCCTGGCCAGGGCGGGTCTCAGCGCCCGCGACATCGGCTGCGTCGAGGCACACGGCACCGGTACCGCGCTCGGCGACCCGATCGAGCACACGGCGCTGGCCCAGGCGTTCCGCGGCCACACCGCCGACCGGGGGTTCTGCGCCCTGGGGTCGGTCAAGTCCGCCATCGGCCATCTGGAGGGCGCCGCGGGCATCGCGGGCCTGACCAAGGCGGTGCTGCAGCTGCGCAACGGGCGGCTGCTGCCCTCGCTGCACGCCGAGGAGACCAACCCGGTGATCGACTTCACCGACTCCCCGTTCCGGGTGCAGCGCGAGGCGGCCGACTGGCCGCGTGAGCAGGGCGCCCCGCGGCGGGCGGCGGTCAGCTCGTTCGGCGCGGGCGGCACAAACGCCCATGTCGTCCTGGAGGAGTTCGTGCCGGACCGGCCGCGCGCGGCGGCCTCCGGCGGACCCGAGCTGATCGTGCTGTCCGCCCGCGACGAGGAGCGGCTGCGCGCGTACGCGGCCGAGCTGGGCGCCTTCCTGGGGCGCGCCGGGGAACGCGCCGGGGGAAGGGCCGGGCTGCGGCCGGCCGATGTTGCCCACACCCTGCAGACCGGCCGGGAGCCGATGGCCGAGCGGCTGGCGTTCGAGGCCCGCGACCTGGCCGACGCGGCCGCGAAGCTGACCGCGTTCGCGCGCGGCGAGTCGGTCGCCGGGCTCTCGCGCGGCAACGCGCGGACCGACGGCGAGCTGGCCACCTTGTTCACCGAGGGCACGGGCGGCCGGGACTTCGTCCGGGCCCTGGCGGGCGCCGGACAGCGCGCCAAACTGGCCGCGCTGTGGGTGGCGGGGGTCGAGCTGGACTGGGCCGCGCTGCGCGAGGGCCCCGCCGGGCGGGTGTCGCTGCCGACGTACCCGTTCGCGCGGGAACGCCACTGGCTGACGGCCACCCCGCCCACGGCCGCCGCCCCGGCCGCCGCCCCGGCCAACGTCCCGGCCGTCGCCGCCGCCCCCGCGGGACGGAGCGCCGCCGAACTGCCGCTCACGCTGGAGCCGTCCGACCCGCTGGTGCGCGACCACGTCGTCAGCGGGCGCACCATCCTGCCCGGGGCCGGCTACCTCGACCTCGTCCTGGGCGCCCTCGGGGCCCGCGCCGGCGACGGTGTGACCGACCGCGTGATCGACGACGTGTACTGGCTCGCGCCCGTCGTCGTCGGCCGCGAGGCCAAGCGGCTCACCGTGGCCACCCGCCCGGCGGGCGACGCCGTGCAGTACGAGGTGCGCAGCGGGACGGGCGCGGCGCGCGCCGTGCACGCCCGCGGCATCCTGGCCCCCGCCGACGCCACCCCCGCCCCGCCGGACGTCTCCGTCGACGAGGTCAAGGCCGCCTTGCCCCGGTCGCTCGGCGGGGACGAGTTCTACGCGGGCATGGAACGGCTCAGCGTCCACTACGGGCCGTACTTCCGGCTGGTGGAGCGGATGTGGACCGGCCCGGGACAGGCCCTCGCCCGGCTGCGGCTGCCCGACCGGTTCACCGCGGACGCCGCGCGCCACCCGCTGCACCCGGCCGTGGTCGACGCGGCTCTGCACACCGTCGCGGCCCTGCACTTCGAGACGCGCGGCGCCGATGACCTGCCGCTGCTGCCGTTCGCCGTGGACCGGGTGCGGGCCCACCGCCCGGTGCCCCTCAGCGGCTATGCGTACGTCACCGACCTGGGCGCCAACCGCTACGACGTGGCGCTCCTCGACGCCGACGGCCGGGTGTGCGTGCGCTTCGACGGGCTGTCGGTGCGCGAACAGAAGGACCCGCACCCGCAGTTCGCGCACCGGCCCCGCTGGGTGGAGAGCCCCCTCGGTGCCGACCGTGCCGATGACGGCGCCGATGACCTTGCCGACGACACCGCGGACGCGGACGCCGAGCAGCGGCGCGGCGCGCGGGCGCGCGGCGTGCTGATCGCGGCCCCGCGCGAGGCCGGTCCGCTGGCCGCGGAGCTGGCCCGGGCGCACCCCGGTGCGCGCGTGGCCCACCTGGAGATCGGCGCGGACGGGCTGTCCGCCGAAGCCGCCGAGCGGGTGCTGGCCGACGGCCTCCGGCCGGACCTGGTGTACTTCCTCGCCAGCGCCGGCACTCCCACCGCCGACCGGGAGCAGGGCGTGATCGCGCTGTTCCGGCTGGCCAAGGCCGTGCTGCGGCGCGCGGAACCGGGCCGCCCGCCGCTGCTGAAGACGGTCACCGCCGACGCCTTCCCGCTGCACGACGACGACCCCGCCCGACCCGGCCCGGCCGCCCTGCTGGGCCTGTGCTCGGCGCTGGAGAAGGAGCACCCCGGGCTGCGGATCGCCTGTGTGGACATCCGCGGGCGGGAGGCGTCCGATGCCGCGCCGCACATCGTCGCCGAGCCGTGCCAGGACCGGGCGCACCCGGTGGCCATCCGCGGCGGCGTGCGGTACACCCGCCGGCTGGAGCGGCTGCGGCTGCCCGAGCCCGCCCGGCCGCGGCTGCGCGAGCGCGGTGTGTACGCCGTGGTCGGCGGCCTGGGCGTGATCGGCTTCGACACCAGTCTGCACCTGGCCCGCGCCTACCGCGCCCGGCTGCTGCTGCTCGGCCGCGGCGAGCTGGACGCCGGGCGCCGTGAGCGCGTCGCCCGTCTCGAGGCGGCCGGCGCCGAGGTGCTGTACGTACGGTGCGACGCGGCCCGGACCGAGCAGGTGCGGGACGCCGTGGCCCGCGCCAAGGAGCGCTTCGGCGGGCTGCACGGGGTGATCCACTCCGTGATGGACTTCGCCACCGCCACGCTGGCCGACATGGACGAGGCGCTGCTGCGCGCCGCCCTCGACTCCAAGGAGGCCACGGCCTGGGCCACCTGGTCGGCGGTGCGCGACGAGCCGCTGGACTTCCTGCTGTTCTACTCCTCCGGCGCGGCCTTCCAGGGCGCCGCCGGCCAGAGCGCGTACGCCGCGGCCTGCTGCGCGGCGGACGCGCTGGCGCTGAGCCTCGCCCGCACCGCGCCGTTCCCGGTCAAGGTCCTCAACTGGGGCTTCTGGCACGCCGCCGGGAGGCCCGAGCGGGAGCGGGTGCTGGCGGCCGCCATGGCCTCCGGCGCGACCCCGATCGGGGCGGGCGAGGGCATGGCAACCCTGGAACGGTTCCTCGGCAGCGCCCCGGCGCAGGTGCTCGCGGTGCGCGCCAAGGACCGGGTGCTGGCCGCGATGGGAGTGGACACCGGCACCGAGGCGCGCCCCCGGCCGGTCGAACTCCCCTCGCTCATCGGCGCGCTGCCCGCGCCCGAGCCGCTTGCCCCGGACGAGCTGGCGCGCGTCGAGTCCTACCAGCGTGCCTCCCGCGAGGCCGAGCACCTGGCCCGGCTGCTGCTGGTCGGGGCGGTGCGCCGGATGGGGGTCCTGCTGGCCGAGGGCGAGCGGCACACCCGCGCGGGGCTGCGCGAGCGGCTGCGCGTCGCGCCGCAGTACGGGCGGCTCCACGAGTCCGTGCTCGACATGCTGACCGACGGGGGCTACCTGCGGGCCGAGGGGGCCGAGTTGGTGACCACCGCCCTGGTCTCCGACGCGGAGGTGCTGCGCGTCAACGCCGACCCGCAGGCCGCCACCCGCGCCCTGATCGGCCGCTACCCGGAGATCGAGGCGGTGGCCACCTTGCTGGCCCGCTGCCTGGAGGCGTTCCCGAGGGTCGTCACCGGCGAGCAGAGCCACATGGACGTCCTCTTCCCGGACGGCTCCATGGACCTGGTGGTCGGGGTCTACCGGGGCAGCGCCCTCAGCGACGCCTACAACGAGCTGGTGGCACGGGCCGCGGCGGCCTGGGTGCGGCGGCGGCTGGAGGCGGAGCCGTCGGCCCGGATCAGGCTGCTGGAGGTCGGCGCGGGCACCGGGTCCACCAGCGGGCCCGTCCTCGCGGCGCTCGCCCCGTACGCCGACCGCGTCGGCTACACGTACACCGACGTCACCAGCGCCTTCGTCCGCCACGGGCGCAAGCAGTTCGCGGCCCGCTACCCCTTCGCCGAGTTCAAGGTCTTCGACATCGACGCGGAACCGCTGGCGCAGGGCATCACGCCGGACAGCTACGACATCGTCCTGGGCACCAACGTCTTCCACGTCACCCCGTCGATCGAGCGGACCATGCAGAACACCAAGCGGCTGCTGCGCGCGGGCGGGCTGGTGCTGGCCAACGAGGGGACCGGGTTCGCCTGCTTCCTGCCGCTGATCTTCGGGCTGACCAGCGGCTGGTGGATGTACCAGGACACCGGCTACCGCATCCCCGGTTCGCCGCTGCTCACCGTCCCGACCTGGCACGACGTGCTGGCGGTGGGCGGCTTCACCGGCACCGCCGTCCAGGAGCTGCCGCCCACGGCCGAGGGGCCGGTGCAGCAGAGCCTGATCCTGGCGGAGAGCGACGGCGTGGTGCAGGCGGCGGCCACCAATAGCCCTGAGCAAGAAGCGGAACCGGACCCGGAACGGGAACCGGAGCGCGCGGCGGAGGCCGGGACGGGGCCCGCGCCCGGCGGTGAGGCCGCCCCGGCGGCCGGTGCGGGCCGCTCGGTGGACCTGGCCGAGGCGGCGGTGCGGCGGGTGACCGAGGTGTTCGCGCGGGTGCTGGAGATGAACGTCGCGCAGTTCGACCCCGACGCGCCGTTCGAGGCCTATGGCATCGACTCGCTGGTGGTGCCCGAGCTGAAGCGGGCGCTGGAGGCCGACTTCGGGCGGCTCCCGGCACCGCTGCTGTTCGAGCACACCACCATCGGCAGGCTCGCGGGCTACTTCCACGCCGAGCGCGCCGAGGCGCTGAGGCGGCTCGCGGGCGGAGCGGAAGCGGAGCCGGAGCCCGCGGCGCCCGGGCCCGAGCCACGTCCTCAGGCCCAGCGACAGCCACAGCCACAGCCGCAACCGCAGGAGCCACAGCCACAGCCACAGCCACAAGCCGGGCCACAGCCCGACCCCGCCGTGGCGAACGTCGTCGACGGGCTGTCGGACGCCGAAGTGGACGAGCTGCTGGGCGAGTTGATGACCGTGCTGGGCGGCGGCACCCGGGAGGAGAACTCGTGAGCGGGACCTTCAGCTGCTATGTGATCGGTGAGAACTCGCTCCTGGTGTCCTGCGCCGAGCTGCTGCTCGAAGCCGGCCACCAGGTGCTGGGCGTGGTCTCCCCCAACCCGGAGATCCGCGCCTGGGCCGGCGAACGCGGCCTCGCCACCGCCGACGTCGGCCCCGGGCTCGAAGGGTTTTTATCCCAGCGCCCCTTCGACCACCTGTTCAGCATCGCCAACCTGCGCATCCTGCCAGCGCCGGTGCTCTCCCTGCCGCGCGGACTGGCCGTCAACTTCCACGACGCGCTGCTGCCGCGCCACGCCGGGGTGCACGCCACCACCTGGGCGGTGCTGGAGGGCGAACGGCGCCACGGAGTCACCTGGCATGTGATGACCGAGGAGGCCGACGCCGGTGACGTCCTCGTCCAGCGCGAGGTCGACGTCGCCGACGACGAGACCAGCCACACGCTCAACGTCAAGTGCCTGGAAGCGGGCGTGGCGTCCTTCGCCGAGCTGATCGCGGCGCTCGCCGAGGGGCGCGCCGAGCGCCGCCCGCAGGATCTGTCCCGGCGCGGCTACCACGGCCGCTACGACCGTCCCCCCGGCGGTGGCTTCCTCGCCTTCGACCGGCCCGCCGAGGAGCTGGCCGCGGCGGTGCGGGCCACCGACTTCGGCAGCCACCCCAATGAGTTCGGCACCGCGAAGGTGGCCGTCGGCGACCGGGCGGCCCTGGTGGGCGGCCTGGAGGTGCTGGGGGAGCGGTCCGGGGCGGCCCCGGGGACGGTACTGGCGTGGGACGGGAGCGGCGCCGTCGTGGCGACGGCGACCCACGACGTACGGCTGACCGGCCTGACCACCCCCGCCGGGGAACCGCTCGCCCCGGCACCGGCCACGGCCCCCGCCGCCCCCTGGGCCGTGGCCGCCCCGCTGTCGGCCGCCGCGACGCGCGCCGAGTCGGCCGCCCTGCGCCAGGAGCGGTACTGGGCCCGTCGGCTGGGCGCGCTGCGCCCCGCCGAGCCGCCCTACCGCGACGGCGCACCGGCGGGCGACGGCGAGCTGTCGCTGTCCGTGCCGGTGCCCGCCGGCGCACGGCGCGCGGCGGCCGACGCGGGGGTCTCGCGCCAGCAGTGGCTGCTCGCCGCCACGCTCGCGTTCCTCGCCAGGACCGCGCGCGAGGGCTTCGCCGACGTGGACCTGCGGGTCGCGGGCCGGACGGACACCGGCACCGGACACCCCGTCACGGACAGCCTGTACGCCCCGTACGCGCCGCTGCGCACGCCCGATGTGGCGGACGGGCCGAGCATGGCGGAGTTCGCCCGGGAGGTGGCCGGGCGGGCCGAGGAGGTGGCCCGGCGCGGCCCCTACCCGCTGGACCTGTGGGTGCGCCGCCCCGAGCTGCGGGAGCGGCGTCCCGCGGCGCGCGGGCTGCCGGTGGCCGTCGAACTCGCCGACCCGGCCGGGCCCGCCACTCCCGCCGCGCCCCGCCCCGGCACCGCGCTGCTGATACGCGTCCCCGCCACCGGCGAGCACTGTGAGTGGGTGGTGCGCGCCGACGCGCCGGCCCGGTCGGCCGCGCGGGAACTGGCCGGTCACGCGGGCGCGTTCCTGGCCGCCGTCGCGGGCCCGGCGGGCGCGGACCTGGCCGCCGCACCGGTGTGCGACGACGCCGCGCGCCGCCGGGTCCTGGTGGAGTTCAACGACACCGCGGCCGACTATCCGCGCCACCGCTGCGTCCACCACCTCTTCGCCGAGCGCGCGGCCCGCAACCCCCGCGCCACGGCCGTGACCTGCGGCGACACCAGCCTCGACTACGGGGAGCTGGACCGGCGCTCCTCCGCGCTCGCCGGATATCTGCGCTCGCGCGGCATCGGGCCGGGCGCGCTCGTCGGCGTCTGTCTGGACCGCTCGGCCGAGCTGCTGACGGCCCTGCTGGGGATCATGAAGTCCGGTGCCGCGTATGTGCCGCTGGACCCCATCTACCCCCGGGACCGCATCGCCCACATGCTGGAGGACACCGGGCTGCCGCTGGTGGTGACCGAGTCCGCGCTCGCCGCCGGGCTGCCCGCCGGCCGGGCCGAGACGCTGGTCCTGGACCGGGACTGGCCCGAGATCGACCGGGCCGCCCCCGAGCGGGGCGCGGAGGTGAGCGCGGGGGACACCGCGTATGTCATCTACACCTCCGGCTCCACGGGACGCCCCAAGGGTGTGCGGGTCGGCCACCGGGCCCTGGTCAACTTCCTCACCTCCATGGCCCGCACCCCCGGCTTCACCGAGGCGGACAGGCTGCTGGCGGTCACCACCATCTGCTTCGACATCGCGGGCCTGGAGCTGTACCTCCCGCTGATCGCCGGCGGACAGGTCGAGATCGCCCCCACCGAGACCGCCGCGGACGGCTTCCGGCTGCGCGCCCTGCTGGAGGAGCGCCCGCCCACCGTGATGCAGGCGACCCCCGCCACCTGGAAGATGCTCATCGACGCGGGCTGGCGGGGCGGCACCGCGGCGCCCCGGGTGTGGTGCGGGGGCGAGGCGCTGCCCCGCGACCTGGCCGAGGCGCTGACCGCGCGCGCTCCCGAGCTGTGGAACCTGTACGGGCCGACCGAGACCACCATCTGGTCCGCGGCCTGCCGGCTGGCGCCCGGCGACCCGGTCACCCTCGGGCGGCCCATCGCCAACACCCAGTTCTATGTGCTGGACGAGCGGCTGCGGCCGGTGCCGCCGGGGGTGCCGGGCGAGCTGTACATCGGCGGCGACGGGCTGGCCTTCGGCTATCTGCGCCGCCCGGAGCTGACCGCCGAGCGCTTCGTCCCCAACCCCTTCGACCCGGCGGCGGGCGCCCTCTACCGCACCGGCGACCTCGTACGCCATCTGCCGCACGGCGCCCTGGAGTACCTGGGCCGGGTGGACAACCAGGTCAAGCTGCACGGCTACCGCATCGAGCTCGGCGAGATCGAGCAGGAGCTGCTGGCGCACCCCGCCGTGGACCGGGCCGTGGCGGTCGTACGGGAGGACGAGCCGGGCGACCGCCGGCTCGTGGCGTACATAGTGCCCCGCGGGCCGGGCCTCGAGGTGGCGCGGCTGCGTGAGGGGCTGCGCGGCCGGCTGCCCGAATACATGATCCCGGCGGCGTTCGTGGAGCTGGCGGCCGTCCCGCTGACCGCGAACGGCAAGACCGACCGCAAGACCCTGCCGCGCCCGACGGCGGTGCCGGCCACCGGGGCCCCGCCGACGGCCGCGGACAGCCGCACCGAGCGCGCCATCGCCGGGATCTGGCGCGAGGTGCTGCGCTCGGAGCGGGTGGGGGCCGAGGACAACTTCTTCGAGGCGGGCGGCAATTCGCTGCTGCTGATGCGGGTGATGGCGCGGCTGAAGGACGAGCTGCGCCGGCCGCTGACCCGGGTCGAGATGTTCAAGTACCCGACCATCCGCGCGATGGCCCGGTTCCTGGACGCGGGCCGCCCCGAACCCAAGAGGGCGCGCGGCCCCGATCCCTCGGGCCCGCGCGCCGCCGACCACGACCGCGGCGCCCTCGGCACGCTGCGCCGACGGCGCCAGGCACGCCCGGAGCGCAGACCGCTGCGCGGATAGGGCTGCGCGCACAGAGCTGCGCGGATGGAGACGGACAGGAACGGACGCAGGCAGACAGCACGCACGCACGCACACGGCAAGCGCTTTGATACGGGGAGTTGAGCAGACATGCGCATGTGCACCACGTGTTCCCTCAAGGAAGGCCATCCCGGTATCACGCTCGATGAGGACGGGGTGTGCAATCTGTGCAAGCTGGACTTCGCGAGCGAGCTGCTGGACAACTTCAACTACACCAACCGGGTCTACGAGGAGTTCACCAGCAGCGGCCCCAACCCGACCGGTGACTACGACTGCCTGTTCATGTACAGCGGCGGCAAGGACAGCACCTACATGCTGGACAAGTTCGTCAACGAGTACGGCAAGCGCGTGGTCTCCTACACCTTCGACGTCCCCTTCGAGAGCGCGCACGCCGCCCAGAACATCAAGCTGGCCCAGCAGAAGATCCCCGCGAAGTTCGTCCTCGACTCCGACGACGACAACATCAAGAAGATGATGCGGGACGTCTTCAACCGGCCCTCGTCCAAGAAGCCCGGCAAGTACCTCGACGAGAAGCTGCCGTGCGTCTCCTGCCGCACCTTCTTCGTGCTCCGCGCGATCCTCTACGCCTACCGCCACAAGATCCCGTACATCGCGCTGTGCGCCGACCCGCAGCAGATCCTGACCATGGAGTCCAACGCGCGCGAGGTCGTGCGCGGCTTCTACCGCACCTTCGGCCCGCGGATGACCGACGAGCTGTTCCGCGGTGAGATCGAGGAGGTCCTGTTCGCCGAGGACGAGGACCTCCCCAAGATCGTCTTCCCGTTCATCGCGATGCGCTACGACTACGACCCCGACCGCATCGTCGCCGAGCTCAAGGCCAAGGGGCTGTACGAGTCCTCGCCGCTGGAGACCCACTGCACGCTCTTCCCGCTCCTGAACTACTACTCGTTCAAGAACTGGGACTGCATGTTCTACAAGCTCAACGCCTCCAGCCACCGCCGCTCGGTGCAGCGCAACAAGGACTACGACCGCTCCACCTTCTCCATCAAGTTCCCGCGCGCCGCCAACATCGCCGACATCGAGGAGCGGATGAAGCGGGTCGTACTGGAGATCGCCGAGCAGCGCGGCGACCCGGCCGAGCACGAGCGGGAGCTCATCGAGGTCTTCAAGCAGCTGGACGCGACCGAGGACGCGGCGCGGTTCGTCGCCCGCAGCTTCCTCGACATGCGCAGCGTGGCCGCCGACATGGACATCAGGCTCTAGGGAGACGGACGGCATGGAGCAGGGTGACGAGATCAGGGACTCCGACGTCGCGATCATCGGAATGGTGTGCCGGTTCCCGGGCGCCGAGGGCGTGGACGCCTTCTGGCGGACTCTGACGGAGGGCCGCGAGACCACCACGTTCTTCACCGACGAGGAACTGCGCGCGGCCGGCGTCGGCCCGGACGAGCTGGCGCTGCCCGGCTATGTCAGGGCCGGGCAGATCCTGCCGGACATCGAGCAGTTCGACGCGGCACACTTCAAGATCCCCGGCGATGAGGCGGAGATCCTGGACCCGCAGCACCGGCTCTTCCTCGAGTGCTCCCTGCACGCGCTGGAGGACGCCGGATACGCGCCGGGCACCCACGACGGCGAGGTCGGCGTGTTCGCCGGCGCCGGGCTGAACACCTACCTGCTGCACCACCTCGCCGCCCGCTACCGGGAAGCCTCCTCCGTCGGGCACTACCGGCTGATGCTCGCCAACGACAAGGACTTCCTGGCCACGCGGGTCTCCTACAAACTCGATCTGCGCGGCCCCAGCCTCAGCGTCAACACCGCCTGCTCCACCTCCCTGGTCGCCGTCCACCAGGCGTGTCTGAGCCTGCTGTCCGGCGAGTGCTCCATGGCCCTGGCCGGGGCGGTGCACCTGCGGGTGCCGCAGCACGCGGGCCATGTCCACCAGGAAGGCATGATCTTCTCCCCGGACGGGCACTGCCGCGCCTTCGACGCCGAGGCCCGCGGCACGGTCATCGGCAGCGGCGTCGGCGTCGTCGTCCTCAAGCGGCTCGCCGACGCGCTGGAGGACGGCGACACCGTGCACGCCGTCGTCAAGGGCTCGGCCGTCAACAACGACGGGGCGGCCAAGACCGGTTACACGGCCCCCAGCGTCGAGCGGCAGGCCGCAGTCATCGCCGACGCGCAGGACATCGCCGACTGCCCGCCGGAGACCATCGGCTACGTCGAGGCGCACGGCACCGGAACCCCGCTGGGCGACCCCATCGAGATCGCCGCCCTCAACGAGGCGTTCGGCGCCGCGGGCGGGCCCGGCAGCTGCGTCATCGGCTCGGTCAAGACCAACATCGGCCACCTGGACACCGCGGCCGGCATGGCGGGGCTGATGAAGACCGCGCTGATGCTGCGCGAGGGCACGCTCGTGCCCAGCCTCAACTACCGTTCCCCCAACCCCGACATCGACTTCGCCGCCGGGCCCTTCCGCGTGGGCACCGAGACCGCGACCTGGCCCGCGGGCCACGGGCCCCGCCGCGCCGGAGTCAGCTCCTTCGGCATCGGCGGCACCAACGCCCACGTCGTCCTCGAAGAGCCGCCCCGGCGCACCCCGGCCGCCCCGCCGCGCCCCGCCGAACTGCTGGTCCTCTCCGCCCGGACCCCGCAGGCCCTCGACCGGCTCGCCCTGGCCGTGGGCCGCCATCTGCGGCGCCACCCCGAACTGGACCTCGACGCGGTCGCGTACACGCTGACCGCCGGGCGGCAGCGGTACCCGCACCGGCGCGCCGTGGTCGCCCGCACCGTGCCCGAGGCCGCCGTGGCCCTGGCCGTCGCCGACCCGGAGCGGATGGCACAGGGGCAGCCGGGCGAGGAGACGCCCCGGCCCGCCTTCGTCTTCTCCGGCCCGCCCGACGGCGCGGGCGGCGCGCGCGCCGTCGAGCTCTACCGGGAGCTGCCCACCTTCCGGGCGGCGGTGGAGGAGTGCGCGGCGGCGCTGGACACCCCGCCCGGATACGGGGCCGACGCGCTGCTCACGGCGGACGACGGGGTCGCCGCGTTCATCACCGGGTACGCGCTGGCGCGGGTGTGGCAGGACGACTGGGGCCTGCGGCCCGGCGCGCTGCTGGGCACCGGGCCCGCGCAGGCCGTCGTCGGCGCCCTGGCGGGGGTGTTCGGCCTCGCCGACGCGCTCGCCCTGGCCAAGGCGTACGCCGCGGGCGAGGCCGCGCCCCTGCCGCGCACCCCGCTCGGCGCGCCCGAACTGCCCCTCGCCCTCGGCGCGGGCACCCGCTGGCTGACGCCCGAGGAGGCCCGCGACCCCGCCGTGTGGACCAAGCCGGTCGCGGCGGAGGCCGACGCCGAGGCGCGCTCCGCCCTGCTCGCCGCCTCCGGGCTGATCCCGGTCGAGATGGCGCTGGACAACGAACCGGGCGAGCCGGGCGTGGCGGGCGGGGCCGGGGAGCAGCCGGCCGAGGGGAACGGCGGCCCGGCGACGGCGGCGCTGCTGCGCGGCGTGGGCCGCGCCTGGGTCCAGGGCGCCTACCTCGACTGGGACGCCTGGTATCCGCGGGAGCGGCAGCGCCGGGTGCCGCTGCCCGGCTACCCGTTCGAGCGCGTCCGGCACTGGGTGGAGCCCCCGCGGCGACAGGCGGCACCGGCCGCGCCCGAGCCCGCGGCCGTCACCCCGGCCGTACTCGCCACCCCTGCCGCACCTGTCATGCCTGCCGCGCCGGCCGACCACGCCACGCCGGCCGACCGCGCCGTCGCCCCCGCGCCGCGGCCCGCGGACGGCGGCGGGCTGGCACGGCGGATCGCGGGCGCCGACCGGGCCGAGGTCAGCCGCCTGCTTCAGGAGTACGTGCAGGGCCAGGTGGCCACGGTGCTCGGCCGGGGCAGCGACGACCCGCCCGAACTCGACCGCAGCCTCTTCGACATGGATGTGGACTCGCTGATCCTCATCGACATCACCGCCCGGCTCGGCACCGAGCTGGACCGGCCGGTGCCGTCCTCCGCGTTCGTCGAATACCCGACCATCCGCGCGTTCGCCGATCACCTCGTCGCCGAGTGGCACGGCGAGGCCGGTCCGGACGGCGGCCACGAGAAGGCGCCGAGCGGTGCGGCGGCGGGCGGCGAGGCCGCGAGGGGCCGTACGTCCCGCCGCGCCGCCGCCCGCAGGGGAACCACCCCCAGGGGAAGCAGGGGACAGGTGTGACACGCAGACCCAGCCAAGCCGGAGCGAGCGGACCGACCGGGGGAGAGAACGGGGCACGGCACATGGACGACAAGCGCGCACTCCTGCACAAGCTGCTGCAGCGCGTCGCCGCCGGCCGGCGGCAGGGCGCCGGGCCGGCCGACGAGGGCATCGCCGTCATCGGCCTGGCCGGGCGCTATCCGCTCGCGGACACCCCCGACGAGCTGTGGGCCAACCTGAGGGACGGCCGGAGCTGCATCACCGAAGTGCCCGCCGACCGCTGGGACGCGGACGCGCACTTCTCCCCGGACGGCTCAGACCCCGCCAAGGCGTACACCAAGTGGGGCGGATTCCTCACCGACGTCGACAAGTTCGACCCGCTGTTCTTCCAGATCTCCCCGACCGTCGCGGAGAACATGGACCCCCAGGAGCGGCTGTTCCTGGAGACCGCCTGGGCCACCCTGGAGGACGCGGGCTACCCGCCGGGCCGGCTCGGCCGTGACAACCCGGTCGGCGTGTTCGTCGGCCTGATGAACAGCAACTACGAGTGGATGGGCGGCGAGGCGGCGGCCCTGGGCGTGCCCACCGACGCCCACTCCGACCACTGGTCGATCGCCAACCGCGTCTCCCACGTGCTCGACCTCACCGGCCCCAGCCTGGCCGTGGACACCGCTTGCTCGGCCTCGCTGACCGCCGTGCACCTGGCCTGCGAGAGCCTGCGGCGCGGCGAGTGCCAGGTCGCCCTCGCGGGCGGGGTCAATCTGATCCTGCACCCCAAGCACCTGGCCCTGTACGCCCGGCGCCGCATGGTCTCCCACGACGACCGCACCAAGAGCTTCGGCGTGGGCGCGGACGGCTTCGTGGCGGGCGAGGGCGTGGGCGCGATCCTGCTCAAGCCGCTGAGCCGGGCCATCGCCGACGGCGACCGCATCCACGCCGTCATCAAGGGCTCGGCCCTGGGTGCCGGGGGCAAGACGGTCGGCTATACGGTGCCGAGCCCGGTCGCCCAGGCCGAGGTGGTCAAGGGCGCGCTGCGGCGCGCGGGCGTCGACCCGGCCGACATCAGCTACATCGAGGCCCACGGGACGGGCACCCCGCTCGGCGACCCCATCGAGATCTCCGGCCTCCAGGAGGCGATCGGCAAGGCCCTGCCCGGCCAGGGGCAGGGTGAGGGGCAGGGGCAGGGGCAGGGCGAGCCCATCCCCGTCGGGTCGGTGAAGTCCAACATCGGACACCTCGAATCGGCCGCGGGCATCGCGGGCCTGACCAAGGTGCTGCTCCAGCTGCGGCACGGGCAGATCGCGCCGTCCCTGCACTCGGCCGAGCCGAACCCCGAGATCGACTTCTCGGCCACGCCGTTCGTCGTCCAGCAGAAGCTCGTCCCCTGGCCGCGCCGCTTCGCCCCGGGCCCGGACGGCGAGCCGGTGCCGGTGCCGCGCCGGGCGGGGGTCAGCTCCTTCGGGGGCGGCGGGGCCAACGCCCATGTGGTGATCGAGGAGTACGTGCCCAGGGAGCGGCCGGAGCGGGCCGAGCCGGCCGACGGCCCCCAGCTGTTCGTACTCTCGGCCCGCACCGAGGAGCGCCTGCGCGAACAGGCGCGGCGGCTCGCCGACTTCCTGGACCGGCGGCTGGCCACCCTGCGCGGCCCGGGGGCCACCCGGGCCGAGGAGACGCGCGCCTACCAGCGGTGCGCCCGGCTGGCCGCCGCGATCCTGGGCGTGGCCGACACCGACCTGGACGGCCACGCGGACCTCGCGGACTTCGGCTTCGGCGCCGCCGAGCGGGTCGCCTTCGCCGAGCGGCTGCGCGAGGAGTTCGGCACCGAGGTGCCCGCCGCACGGCTGGTGGGCACCTCGCTGCGCGGCCTGGCCGAGACGCTGGCCGCGCCGGACGCCAAGCGGTCCCGGCAGGCCGCCGAGGCCGGGTATCTGGCGTCGCTCGCGTACACCCTGCAGATCGGCCGGGAGGCGATGGACGCCCGGCTCGCCTTCACGGCGTCGGGCATCGCGGACGTACGGGACCTGCTGCGCGCCCACGCCGAAGGCCGCGGCGGCCGGAGCGTGGCGACCGGCCTGCCGGCCGAGCGGACCGCGCCCGACCCGACCGCGCGCGAGCGGGTCGCCCGCGCCCTCGACGAGCGCGACCTGGACGGTCTTGCGGCCCTGTGGACCCAGGGCGCCCGCGTGGACTTCGCCCGCCTCCACCCCGGGCCCGCCCGCTCGCTCGTGACCCTGCCCACCTACCCGTTCGCCCGCAAGCGGTACTGGCTGCCGGACCTGCCGGAGCGCACGGCGGGCGTGCCGCACACGGCGGTCGCGCCGGAGCCCGCCCCGGTAACCGAGCCGGTCCCCACGGCCGAGACGGCCCCCATGGGCTACTACCGGCCGGTGTGGGCCCCCGCCGAGGCCGGGGCGGATCCGCGCCCCGACGAGCCGGGCGGCCTCCGCGTGGCCGTGCTGGCCACCGCCGCCTCGGCCTGGCTCGCCGAGGGGATCGCGCGACGGCACGCGCACGACGAGGTGCGGGTGGTCCGGCTGGACGACGGCCCGCACGGCGCCACCGCCGCGTCCGCCACCAGTGCCTCGGACGCCGACCGGGTCTACCACCTCGGCGGCGTACGACAGGGCCCGGCGCGCCCCGAAGAGCTGGCCCGGGACCAGGAGTGGGGCATCGCCACCCTGTTCCGGCTGGCCCAGGAGTGGGCCCGTACCGGGCGGGCGGCGCGGCTCACCGTCGTCACCAGCGATGTGCACCGGCTGCCCACGGGCAGCGGGGGCAATCCGCACGGCGCCGGACTGCACGGCCTCACCCAGGTGCTGCCCAAGGAGCTGCGCGAACTGCGCTCCGTATGCGTCGACTTCGCCACCGAGGACGCGGCCGACGAGGCCGGGCGCGCCCGGGTGCTCGACGCGGTGACGGCCGAGCCCTGCGACCGCTCCGGGGCCACGGTGCTGCTGCGCGGGGGCGTCCGCCACCTGCGGCGGCTTCAGGCCGTGACGCCCGCCGCGCCGCGCACCCCCGTCTACCGCGACCAGGGGGCGTATCTGCTGGTGGGCGGCACCGGCGGGGTGGGGCTCGCGCTCAGCGAGGAGCTGGCCGTCCGCCACCGCGCCCGGCTGGTGTGGCTCAGCCGGGGCGAACTCGGCGCCGCGCAGCGTCGCACCGTCGAGCGGGTCCGGGCGGCGGGCGGCGAGGTGCTGCAGCTGCGCGGCGACGCCTGCGACCCGGGCGAGCTGCGGCGCGCGGTCGAGGAGGCCAAGGCCCGGTTCGGGGCGCTGCACGGCGTGTTCCACTCCGCGATGGCCTTCAACGACACGCCGCTGGCCGGTCTGACCGAGCGCGAGTTCCGGGATGCCGTCGCCGTGAAGATGGAAGGCAGCGCCGCGCTGGCCGAGGTGGTGCGCGGCGAACCGCTGGACTTCCTCGCCTTCTTCTCCTCCGTGGGCGCCTTCGCGGGCGCCCAGGGGAACGGCACGTACACCACGGCCACCGCCTTCGAGGACGCCTACGCCCTCGACCTCGACCAGCGGCTGCCCTATCCGGTCCGGGTGCTGAACTGGGGCTACTGGGGCGAGGTCGGCTCCGGCGACCGGCCGGGCCTGCGCCAGATGTTCCGCACCTTCGGCATCGAGGCGTTCAGCGTCCGCGAAGGCCTTGCCGCCATCCCGGCGGTCATCGGCGGCGACCTGCCGCAGGTGATGCCCATCCGCGCCAACTCCCAGGCGCTGGCCGCCCTCGGCCTCGCCGAGGACGCGCCGCGCCGGGGGCTGGCGGAAGCCGCGCCACAGCTCACCCGGCCGCGCCCCGACGCCCCCGGGATCGACCGGGTGGTCGACGCGTACCGGACGCTGGACGAGCTGAGCGAGACCGCGCTGCTCGGCGCCTTCCAGCGGATGGGTGTCTTCGCACGCGCGGGGGAGCGGCACCCGAAGGAGGGGCTGGCCGGCCGGCTGGGCGTCGCCGCCAAGCTGGACCGTCAGTTCACGGCGCTGCTCAACATCCTGATCCGCGCCGGACATCTGGCCGACGACGGCGACCACGTGCGCACCCTGGCGGCCGTGGACTCGGCGCCCGTCGCCCCGGAGGCGCTGCGCGCCGCGTTCGACCGGCTGGCCGCCGCCCACCCCGACCTCGCCCCCACCGTGACCCTCACCCGGCTGTGCATGGAGAGCTACCCCGAGGTGCTGCGCGGACGGCTGCGCGCCACCGAGATCATGTTCCCGGACGCGTCCATGGACCTGGTCCAGGACTTCTACAAGGGCAATCCGCTCACCGACTCCTTCAACGACATGGTCGCCGACGCCGTGCGCGGCTATCTGGAGTCCGGGCCCGCCGCCGGGGACCGGGTGCGGGTCGTGGAGCTCGGCGCGGGGACGGGCGCGACCTCCGAGCGGGTGCTGCCGGTGCTCGCCCCGCTCGCGGACCGGGCCGAGTACTGGTTCACCGACATCTCGCCGCGCTTCCTGGAACACGGCCGGGAACGCCTGGGCGCCCGCTACCCGTTCGCCTCCTTCCGCGTCCTGGACCTGGAGAAGGACGTCGCGGCACAGGGCTTCGCGTCGGGCTCGTTCGACGTCGTGGTCGCCACCAACGTGGTGCACGCGACCCGCGATCTGCGGGCCACCCTGCGCAAGGCCCGGCTGCTGCTCAAGCCGGGCGGCTGGCTGGTGCTCAACGAGCTGACGACGCTGCGCAGCAGCAACACCGTCGGCGGCGGCGTGCTGGAGGGGTGGTGGCTGTCCCGGGATCCTCAGCTGCGCATCCCGGACGCCCCGCTGGCCCACCCGGCCGTCTGGGCCCGGCTGCTGGGCGAGGAGGGCTTCGGCGAGGCGGTCGTGCTCGGCCGCACCGACTCGCGGGGCACCGACCTCGGCCAGACCGTGATCGTCGGCGAGCACGACGGCGGCGCGGTGCGCGCGGAGGGGCCGCCCTCCGCGCCGGGGGCGGCCACCGAGCTGGCCGCGGAGGTCGCGGTGGCGGCGAGCCCTGCCCTGGATCAGACCGACCGGGCCGAGCGGGCCGAGGCGGCGCTGCTGGCCCGGCTGAACGCGATCGTGGAGCGGGCCCTGAAGCTGGACGAGCCGGTCAACCCGGACCGCTTGCTGCCGGAGTACGGATTCGACTCGCTGACCGGCATGAAGATCGTCTCGGGGATCGAGGACGAGTTCGGCGTCAAGGTGTCGCTGAACGACTTCTTCGACTACCCGACGGTGCGCGAGGCCACGCGGTACTTCCTGGAGAGCGGCACCCTGACGGTCGACGTCCCGGAGCCCGTGCGCCCCGCCCCCGCACCCGCCCCGGCCCCAACGGCTCCGGCGGCCGTGGCGGCTCCGGCGGCCCCGCTCGCCCCCGTAACGCCCGCCCCCGTAACGCCCGCCGCGCCCCACTCCGCCGCGGCCGCGCTCCTCGGCGGGCCGCCCGCCCAACTCCCGCCGCCGACCCGCCACCCGCTGTCCGAAGGGCAGCGCGCCCTGTGGGTGATCCAACAGCTGGCGGGCGACGGGCCCGCGTACAACCTGCCTCTGGCGTCCTGGCTGGACCCTGCGGTGGACGTGACCGCCCTGCGGGTCGCCCTGCAGAGCCTGCTCGACCGCCACGACGCGCTGCGCACCACCATCCGCACCGAGGACGGCACGCCCTACCAGCACGTCGAGGGGTGGCGGGAACTCTCCTTCACCCGGCGGTATCTGACGGTCACCGACGAGGCCACGGTGGTGACGCGCATCCGCGAAGAGGCGCGGGCCCCCTTCGACCTGGCCCGCGGGCCGCTGCTGCGCGCCACCCTCTTCAGCCTCGCCGACGGCCGCCAGGCGCTGCTGCTGGCCTTCCACCACATCGTCTTCGACGGCGTGTCGATCGGGATCCTGCTGCGCGAACTGGAGGACGCCTACCGGGACGCCCACGCCGGGCGCGCCCCGTCCGCCGTACGCCCCCGGGCCACCTACGGCGACTTCGCCGCGCGGCAGCGGGCCATGCTGGACGGGCCCGAAGGGGAGCGGCTGCGCGCCTACTGGCTGCACCGGCTGGACGCCGAACCGCCCGTCCTCCAGTTGCCGCTGGACCGCCCCCGGCCCGCCGTCCCCAGCTACCGGGGCGCCAGCGTCGAGGGGCGGATCGAGGCGGAGCTGACCGAGGCGGCCAAGGAGCTGGCCCGCGCCGAGCGGGTGTCGCTGTTCAGCGTGCTGGTCTCGGCGTACGTCACGCTGCTGCACCGCTACGGCGCCCAGCGCCGGATCCTGGTCGGCACCCCGGCCGGCGGCCGCCCCGCCGACGGCTTCGACGATGTGCTCGGCTACTTCATGAACATGGTCGTGCTCGCCGCCGACGTCGAGAGCGACGACAGTTTCCGCACGCTCCTGGCCCGGCTCCACCGCACCGCAGCCGAGGCCGTCGAGCACAGCGCGTATCCGCTGATCAGCGTGGCGGAGGAGCTGCGGCGGGCCGGGCGCGGCGCGGCCGGACAGCTGTTCCAGGCCGCCTTCTACTTCCAGAACTGGCTGGACCGGGGCCGCGGCGAGGACGGCCTGGTGCGCGGCATGGTCGACGGGGTGCACCAGGAGGGCGAGTTCGACGTCACCCTCGAGGTCATCGAGGAGCGCGCCGGCTGCCGCTACACCGTCAAGTACAACCCCGACCTGTTCGACGAGGGCACCGTGCGCCGGCTCGGCGAGGACTTCCTGCGGCTGCTGCGCGCCCTGGTGGCCGAGCCCGCCCGGGCCATCGGCGACGCCCCGCTGCTGGACGAGGCCATGCGGCGGAGCCTTGACTCGGGGGCGAACGCCACCCGCCGCGACTATCCGCGCGACCGGCTCGCCTGCGAGCTGTTCGACGACCAGGTGGCCGCCCGGCCCGACGCGGTCGCGCTGATCGACGGAGCCGAGTCCCTGACCTACCGCCGGCTCGCCGACCGCGTCGACGCGCTCGCCGGGCATCTGCGCGCCCTGGGCGTGGCACCGGGCCGCACGGTCGGCGTGCTCGTCGAACGGTCGGCCGACATGGTCGTCGCGCTGCTGGCCGTCATGCGGGCGGGCGGCGCGTACGTTCCGCTCGACCCCGCCTACCCGGCCGACCGGCTCGCCTACATGGCCGCCGACGCCCGGCTGCACCTGCTCATCGCGCACTCCTCGACCGCGGGCCTCCTCGCGGCCAGTGGCGTACGCACCGTCGTGCTGGACCGCGACCGCGAGGCCATCGCCGCCTCCGGGGGCACCGGCGGCGTCCCCGGCGCGACCGCCGAGGACACCGCGTACGTCATCTACACCTCCGGGTCCACCGGCGAGCCCAAGGGCGTCGAGGTCGGCCACCGCGCCCTGGTCAACTTCCTCACCTCGATGGCCCGGGAGCCCGGCTTCGGACCCGACGACCACCTGCTGGCGCTGACCACCGTCTGTTTCGACATCGCGGGCCTGGAGCTGTACCTCCCGCTGGTCACCGGCGGCCGGACGGAGATCGTGCCGACCGAGGTCGCGCGCGACGGGCAGCGGCTGCGCCGCCTGCTGGAGTCCGGGCGGGCGAGCGTCGTCCAGGCCACCCCCGCCACCTGGAAGATGCTGCTGGCGGCCGGGTGGGAGGGCGACCCGCGGCTGCGGGCGCTGTGCGGCGGCGAAGCGCTCGACCAGGACACCGCCCGTGAACTGGCCTCCCGCTGCCAGGAGCTGTGGAACCTCTTCGGGCCCACCGAGACCACCATCTGGTCCGCGGCCTGCAGACTGGCGCCCGGCGACCGGGTGACCCTCGGGCGGCCCATCGCCAACACCCAGCTGTATGTGCTGGACCAGCGGGGCGGGCCGCTGCCGCCCGGCGTGCCCGGAGAGCTGTACATCGGCGGCGACGGGCTGGCCCGCGGCTACCTCGGCCGCCCCGCCCTGACCCGTGAGCGCTTCGTGCCCAACCCGCTGCCGGGGGCGCCCTCGCCGCGCCTCTACCGCACCGGCGACCTGGTGCGCGCGCTGCCCGACGGGCGCCTGGAGTACCTGGGGCGGCTGGACGCGCAGGTCAAACTGCGCGGGTTCCGCGTCGAGCTGGAGGAGATCGAGACCACCGTGCGCCGGCTGCCCGGCGTCCGGGAGGCCGTGGTCGTGGCCCGCGAGACCACCCCCGGCGCCCTGTCGCTGCGCGGCTTCCTGCTGCGGGACGGGAACGTGTCGGACGCCGGGCCCGCGCCCGACAAGGACGAGCTGCGCCGCTGGCTGCCCGACTACATGATCCCCGACGTGCTGGTGCCGCTGCGGAGCTGGCCGCAGACGCTCAACGGCAAGGTGGACCGCAAGGCGTTGGCGGAGCTGTCCCTGACCGAACTGCGCCGCCGCTACGGGTACGGGGACGGCGCCCGATTCGCCGACCACCGGCCAGGGCCCGGCGCGGGCGCGGAGCACACCGGGCAGGCCGACGGGACGGACTCCCACACCGCCCGGCTCACCGCGGACCTCACCCGCATGGTGGGCGCGCTGACCGCCGTCGACCCGGCCGAGGTGCCGCTCGACGCCCCCCTGGGCGAACTCGGCATGAACTCGGTGAGCTTCACCGCCCTGGCCACCGAGCTGGGCCGGCGCTTCGGCATCGAGGTCAGCCCGGTGCTCTTCTACCGCCACCCCACCCCCGCCACGCTCGTCCCGCATCTGCTCCAAGCCCACGCGGGCGCGTTCACCGCCGCGTACGGCCGGCTGCGGCCCGAGCCGGCCGCGCGGCCGATCCCGGCGCCCCGGCCCGATCCGGCCGTCACCGACGCGGACGTCGCGATCATCGGCATGGCCGGCCGGCTGCCCTCCTCGCCGGACCTCGACGCCTTCTGGGACCACCTGGTCGCCGGGCGGGACCTGGTCCAGGAGATCCCGGCCGACCGCTGGGACTGGCGGGAGTACGCCGAGGGTTCGGGCCAGGAAGCGACCTCACGCTCCCGGTGGGGCGGTTTCCTGCCCGACGTCGACCGGTTCGACGCCGCCTTCTTCGGCATCTCGCCCCGCGAGGCCGAACTGATGGACCCGCAGCAGCGGCTCGTCCTGGAGACCGTGTGGGCCGCCGTGGAGAACGCCGGCTACCGGCCCGGCGACCTCGCGGGCAAGCGGGTCGGCGTCTTCCTCGGCGTCACCAACTCCGACTATCCCGAGGTGCAGCGGCACGCCGGGCGCGGCATCGAGGGCCACACGGTCACCGGCTCGGCCCTCTCCGTGATCCCCAACCGCGTCTCGTACCTGCTGGACCTGCGCGGGCCGAGCCTCGCCGTGGACACCGCCTGCTCCAGCTCGCTGACCGCCGTCGAACAGGCCGTCACGGCGCTGCGCGGCGGGGCGTGCGACCTGGCCCTGGCCGGAGGGGTGAACCTGATCCTCACCCCCGCGCTGTACGTGGCGCTCAGCCGCGGCGAGATGCTCAGCGAGGACGGCCGCTGCAAGGCGTTCGACGACCGCGCCAACGGCTATGTGCGCGGCGAGGGCGTGGGCGTCGTGCTGCTCAAACCGCGCGCCGCCGCCGAGCGCGACGCCGATCCCGTGCACGCGGTGATCAAAGCGGCCGTGGTCAACCACGGCGGCCGCACCAACTCGCTGACCTCCCCGAACCCCGAGGCGCAGGCCGAACTCGTCGCCGAGGCCCACCGGCGGGCCGGCACCGACCCGGCCACGGTCGGCTACCTGGAGGCCCACGGCACCGGCACCGCGCTCGGCGACCCGATCGAGGTCAGCGGCCTGAAGACCGCCTTCACCGAGCTGTACCGGGAGGCGGGGCGCCCCGTTCCCGAACGGCCGACCTGCGGGCTCGGCTCGGTGAAGACCAACATCGGGCACCTGGAGGGCGCGGCGGGCATCGCCGGTCTGCTCAAGGCCGTCCTGGCGCTGCGGCACGGGCTGATCCCCGCCAATCTGCACTACCGGCGGCAGAACCCGTATCTCGACTTCGACGGCACCCCCTTCGAGGTCGTCGCGGACACCAGGCCCTGGCCGGCCCCGACGGACGCCGACGGGCGCGCGCTGCCGCGCCGCGCCGGGGTGAGCTCCTTCGGGTTCGGCGGCGCGGGCGCGCACATCGTCCTGGAGGAGGCCCCGCGCCGGGCCGAGGCGGGCGAGGTTCCCGGCGAGCCCGACATCCCCGGCGAGCTGGTCTTCCCGCTGTCCGCCCGTACCCCCGAGGCGCTGGCGGAGGCGGCGGGCAGGCTCGCGGCCTTCCTGCGCCGGGCCGAACCCGGCGCGGCGCGGCCCGCGTTGGCCGATGTCGCCCACACCCTCCAGGTCGCCCGCGAGCCCTTCGAGGAGCGGCTGGCCGTCGTCGCCACCGGCCGCGACGAGCTGCTGGCCCACCTCGACGCCGCGGCGCGCGGCTCCCACGCCCCCGGCGCCGCCCGCGGCACCGTACGCGGGCGCGGCCGGGCCCCGCGCCCCGAACCCGTGGCCGGGCGCGGCCCGGCGGCGCTCGCCCTGGCGTGGACGGAGGGCGCGGACCCCGACTGGTCCGCCCTGTGGCCCGCCCCGCACGGCGACCGCGCGCCCCGCCGGATCGCCCTCCCCGCCTACCCCTTCGCCCGCACCCGCCACTGGGTGAACGCCGCGAGGCCCGGCCAGCCTGTGCCCGTGGCTGGGACGGCGCTTGGCCCTGTGCCTGTCCCCGCGGCCGGGCTCGGGTCCGCGTCCGTGCCCGCTTCCGCGGCCGGGGCCATGCCCGCAGCCGCGTTCGGGTCCGCGCCCGTGCCCGCAGCCGCGTTCGGGCCCGTGCCCGCGGCCGCGTTCGGGTCCGCGCCCGTGCCCGCTTCCGCGCCCGTGCCCGCTTCCGCGGCCGGGCTCGGGTCCGCGGCCGGGCTCGGGTCCGCGTCCGTGCCCGCAGCCGCGCTCGGGTCCGTGCCCGCGGCCGCGTTCGGGTCCGCGCCCGTGCCTGCAGCCGCGGCCGCGTTCGGGTCCGCGCCCGCGCCCGCAGCCGCGTTCGGGCCCGTGCCCGTGCCTGGCTCAGTGCCCGCGCCGGGGACCGCGCACCCAGCGCCCCTGCACCCCACCCTGCTGGACGCCGAGGCGCCCCCGGCCCCCGGGCCCTCGGGCGGCCACGCCCACCCCCACCCCCACACCCACGCCTACGACAAGACGCTCACCGGCGACGAGTTCTATCTGCGCGACCACGTCGTCAGCGGCACCCCCGTGCTGCCCGGCGTCGCCTACCTCGAGATGGCGCGGCTCGCCGGCGAACTGGCCCGCGGCGACGCGCGGGTGAGCCGCGTCGAGGAGGTCGTATGGTCCGCGCCCGTCGCGCTCGACGGCGGGCGGCCCCGGCGGGTGCGGATGCGGATCGCGCCGGAGGGCGACCGGGCCGGGTACGAACTGGTCTCCGTCGACGAGCGCGGGGAGCGCTCCACCCACGGGCGCGGCCGGCTGCTCTTCGGCTCCGGCGCCACGGCGCCTGAGCGGCTGGACCCGGACGCGGTCCGGCGGCGCTGCGGACGGCTGCTCACCCGGGAGGAGTGCTACGCCGAGTTCACCCGGCACGGCTTCGCCTACGGGCCCGCGCTGCGGGTGATCGAGGAGGTGGCGTTCGGGGACGACGAGGCGCTGGCGGAGCTCCGGCTGCCCTGGGCGCTGCGGGCGGACGCGGCCGACTACCGCTTCCACCCCGCGCTGCTGGACGCCGCGCTGCAGACCGTCGGGGTCTTCGCGGCCGCCTCGGCCGGCGGAGTGCCGCACCTGCCGTACGCCATCGGCGCGGTGGAACTGCTCGGCGACCTGGCCCGGGCCCAGTACGCCCAGGTGACCCGCGCCGACGGCGGCGCGGCGGTCTTCGACATCCGCCTCGCGGACGGGACCGGGACGGTGCTGGCCCGCATCGAGCGCTTCACCCTGCGGCCAGTGCCGGGCTCCGCCGGCCCGGTCGCGGGAGACGGCAGGACCGGGGGACACGCCGGTGTGTCCGCGCCCGGGTTGGCGCCCGCGTCCCCGGCGGTGTTCGGGCCGCGGGCGGTGCCCGTGTCCCCGGCCGTGTTCGCGGCCGGTGCTCCTGGTGTGCACGATGACTCGGCCGTGCCGCCCGCGTCGGCGTCCTCGTCCGTGCCCGGCGCGCCTGACGTACCGGGCGAGCTGTTCGCGTTCGCGCCCGGCTGGGAGCGGGCCGACGCCCCCTCGGGCGACGCTGTGCCGAGCGGCAGCGTCCTCGTCCTCGACGCGCAGGGCACCGACGGGCCCGCGCTGGAAGAGGCGCTGGCCCGGCGCGCCCCTGGCGTCCGGGTGACCCGGGCCCGGCTGCGGGCCGCGGACGACGCGGCGGAGGCCGTGGAGCGGCTGGCCGCCACGGCGCCCGGCGAGCCGGTGCACGTGGTGCACCTGGCGCCGCGCACCGGGGACCACCAGCGCGCCGTGGACCTGGGATTCGGCGCCGCGCTCGCGTTCTGCCGCGGGTGGCTCGAGCGGCGGCTGGGTCCGGTGCGGTACCTGTACGCGTACGAGGAGAGCTCGCGGCACGCCGCGTTCGACGCCGCGCTCGGCGGCTTCGCCCGGTCCGTACGGCTGGAGAACCCCGGGCTGCGGATGACCACCCTGGCCTGCGGGCCGGACGTCGACCCGCAGGCCGCGATCGTCTCCGAACTCGCCCCGGCCACCGGGGTGGACCCGGTCGAGGTGCGGGCGGACGGTACGGGACGCCAGGTGCGCGCGTGGCGCGAGGTCACCCTGGGGTCTGCCGCGCCCTTCGGCGCGGGCGGGGCGCACCTGGTCACCGGCGGCACCGGCCGGCTCGGGCTGCTCATCGCCGAACGACTGGCCGCCCGGCTCGCGGACACCGGCACCGTCGTGCTGGTCGGCCGCTCGGCGCCCACGCCGGAGGCGGCCGCCCGCATCGCCGCGCTGCGCGCCGCCGGCGCCCGCGTCGAGCATCTGCGCGCCGACGTGGCCGACCGGCGGCAGGTGGCCGACCTCGTCCAGGAGGTGAGGCGGCGCTTCGGCCCGGTCACCGGCGTGGTGCACGCCGCCGGGCTGCTGCGGGACGGCTTCGTGCTGCGCAAGGACCGCGCCGACGCGGACGCGGTGCTCGCCCCCAAGGTCCTGGGCGCGCTGTGGCTGGACGAGGCCACCCAGGACGAGCCGCTGACCCACTTCACCGCCTTCTCGTCGGCGGCCGCGGTCTTCGGCAACGTCGGCCAGGGCGACTACGCCTACGCCAACGCCTTCCTCGGCGCGTTCCTCGCCCGCCGCGAGCGGCTGCGGGCCCGCGGACTGCGGTCCGGTGCCGGCCTCGCCGTCCACTGGCCGCTGTGGCGGGACGGCGGCATGAGCCCCGACGCCGACGGCGTCCGCCGGATGCGCGACGGTCTGGGCCTCGTACCCCTGGACTCCGCCGCCGCCCTGGACGCGTGGGAGTGCGCGCTGGCGGCGGGGGAACCGGAGATGCTGGCGGGGGCGGGCGACCGCGCGGCGGTGGCCCGCGCGCTCGCGGCCGCGGCACCGGCCGGCACGGTGACATCGACCCACGAGGCGGCGTCGGCGGCGGAGCACGCCGCACCAGCCGCCCACCCCGATCCCGAGACACCCGACGATCTCGCCGAGCGCGCCGAGTCGTTCCTCGTCGAACTTCTCGCCGAAGAACTGCGGATGCCCGCCGAGCAGATCGACCGCACCGAGTCGTTCGAGCGGTACGGGATCGACTCGCTGCTGGTGATGAGCCTGACCGGGGAGCTGGAGAAGCGGTTCGGCACCCTGTCCAAGACGCTGTTCTTCGAGTACCTGACGGTGCGCGAACTGGCCGGGTACTTCGTCGAGAAGCACCCCGAGAAACTGGTCGCCGTGCTGAACCCGGCCCCGGCAACCGCCCCGAGCCCGGCCCCGGCCCCGGCAACCGCCCCGAGCCCGGCCCCGGCCGCCGTCCCGAGTGCCGCCCCGAGCGCCGTTCCCACCGCTCAGCCACGGGCCACCGTCACGGTCACGGTGCCCGAGGAGTCCCGGCCCGCCCCGGCCCCCACCTCCGCGCGCGACGACATCGCGATCATCGGCGTCGCCGGGCGCTACCCGCAGGCCGAAACCCTCACCCACTTCTGGCGCAACCTGGTCGAGGGCCGGGACTGCGTCGAGGAGGTGCCCGCCGACCGCTGGGACCACGCGCGCTACTTCGACCCCGATCCGCGCGCCGCCGGCAGGGCGTATGCGAAGTGGGGCGGATTCCTCTCCGACGCGGACAAGTTCGACCCGATGTTCTTCCGCATGTCGAAGGCCGAGGCCGAACACCTCGACCCGCAGGAGCGGGTCTTCCTGGAGACCGTCTGGCATCTGCTGGAGGACGCGGGCCGGACCCGCGAGAGTCTGTCGGCCGGGCGCACCGGCCTGTTCGTCGGCATGATGTACGGGCACTACCAGCTGTACGGGGTCGAGGAGGCGCTGCGCGGCGAGGGCGCCTCGACCTCCTCCTCGTACGCCTCGGTGGCCAACCGGGCCTCGTACTTCTTCGGCTTCACCGGCCCCAGCGTCGCCGTGGACACCATGTGCTCCTCCTCGCTGGTGACCATCCACCTCGCCGCGCAGGCCATCCGCGACGGCGACTGCGAGACGGCCGTCGCGGGCGGGGTGAACATCTCCAGCCACCCGCTGAAGTATCTCCAGCTGTGCCAGCGCGGCTTCCTGTCCACCGACGGGCGGTGCCGCAGCTTCGGCGAGGGCGGCGACGGCTATGTGCCGGGCGAGGGGACCGGCGCGGTGCTGCTGAAGCCGCTGGCCGCGGCAGAGCGGGACGGCGACCGGATCCTGGCGGTGCTGAAGGGGTCGGCGGTCAACCACGGGGGCGCGAGCAAGGGCTACAGCGTGCCCAATCCGCGCGCCCAGGGCGAGCTGATCGCCGCCTCGATGGCCCGCTCGGGCGTGGACCCGCACGCCATCAACTACATCGAGGCGCACGGCACCGGAACGGCGCTCGGCGACCCCGTCGAGATCAGCGGGCTGCTGCGGGCGTACGAGGAGTTGGGCGTCGACCTGAGCGGCCGGCGGATCGCCCTCGGCTCGGTCAAGTCGAACATCGGACACGCCGAGTCGGCCGCCGGTATCGCCGCCGTGACGAAGGTGCTGCTCCAGCTGAGGCACCGGCAGCTCGTTCCGTCGCTGCACGCCGAGCGGGTCAACCCGAACATCGACCTGGACGCCACGCCGTTCGTGATCCAGCGGGACGCCGCGCCCTGGCCCGCGCCCCGTGACGCGCGGGGCAGGGAGCTGCCGCGGGCGGCCGGGGTGAGCGCGTTCGGCGCGGGGGGCAGCAACGCCCATCTGATCCTGGAGGAGTACGTCCCCACCGCCGCCCCGCCGCCGGCCCCCGCCCCCGGCCCGCACCTGTTCACGCTCTCCGCCCGGGACGGCGCGCGGCTGCGCGCCCACGCCGCCGGTTTCGCCGAGTTCCTGCGCGGCGAGGGCGCGGACACCGACCCGGCGGCGATGGCGGGCACCGTGCACACCGGCCGGGAGGCGATGGCCCACCGGCTGGCCGTGGAGTTCACCGACAACCGCGAGCTGCTGGAGCGGCTGGAGGCGTTCCTCGCCGCCCCCGCCGGACACCCGGCCCCGGCCCCGGCCCAGGTCCCCGGCCTGTGGACGGGAACGGCCGGACGAGGCGCCCAGCCGGTGCGGCGCGCGGACGAACTGCCGCTGCCGGACCTGGCCCGGCACTGGGTCGCGGGCGGCCGCGTCGACTGGCCGCGCGACGGCCGCACCGCGCCCGTGCCGCTGCCCGGCTACCCCTTCGAACGCGAGCGCTGCTGGCTGGACTCGGCGGTCCTGACGGGACCGGGGGACGAGCGCGGTGGCTCCGGTGGCGCGGGCGGCGCCGGACGCGCCCCGCGCCGGGACACCGCCCTGCTGGCCAAGGCGTGGGAGCCCGCCCCCGCGCCCCCCGCCGAGCCCGGCCGGCTGCCGCACGGCGCCGCGATCCTGGCCCACCCGGGCAGCGCCGACCTGGCCGAGCGGCTGCGGGCGGCCCTGCCCGGCGCCCGGGTGCTCGGGCCCGCCGAGTTGGCCGAGGCGGTGCGTACGGGCGAGGACCCGGCGGAGCGCTACGACGCGGTGATCGACCTGACCGGCCGCGGCGGGCCCGCCGGGCCGGGCCTGGACGACCTGGACGACTGGCTGCCCTGGCTGCAGCGCCTGGTCGGCGGCGCCGCCGAGGGCCTGATCGCGCTGGGCGTCACCCGTGGGCTCGAACGGCTCGCGGACGAACCGGCGCCGGCCGCGCACCCCGCGGCGGGCGCGACGCGGGCCGGTCTGTACCGGATGCTGCAGAGCGAGTACGGGCGGCTCCGCTCCCGCCACACCGACCTGGACCCCGGGGCGGACCCGGAGGGCGAGGTCGGCCAGATCCTGGCCGAGCTGGCCGAGTTGGCCGCGGGCGGTGCGGATGCCGAGACCGCGCACCGGGACGGCGAGCGGTTCCGGGCCGTGCTGCGGGAGCTGCCCGCGCCCGCGGTCGCCGAAGCCCCCCGCACCCCCTTCCCAAAGGACGCGGTCCTGTGGGTCACCGGAGGTACCCGAGGGCTCGGGCTGCTGGCCGCCCGGCACTTCGTACGCCGCCACAAGGTGCGCAAGCTGGTCCTCACCGGCCGTGAGCAACTGCCGCCGCGCGAGCGGTGGCACGAGCTGCGCGACGAGCCCGGCGCGCGCGGCGAGAAGCTGCGGGCGCTGCTCGCGCTCGCCGACGAGGGCGTCGACCTGCGGGTGCTGTCCGTGCCGCTGACCGACGCGGACGCCCTCGCCGCCGCCCTGCGCGACGTCAGGGAGACGATGGGCCCGGCCGGTGGCGTCCTGCACTGCGCGGGCCTCGTCGACGGCGAGAACCCGGCCTTCGTCCGCAAGCCGCTGGAGCGGGTGCGCGACGTGCTCGCCCCCAAGTCGGCCGCCCTGGACGCGCTCCTCGGCTGCTTCGCGCATGAGCCGGTGCGCTTCTTCGCGCTGTTCTCGTCGGTCGCGGCCGCCGTGCCGGCGCTCGCGGTCGGCCAGAGCGACTACGCCATGGCCAACGCGCGGCTGGACTACGCGGCCGAGGCGGCGGCGTACGGGCTGCCGCTCGTCAGCGTCCAGTGGCCGAGCTGGCGCGATACGGGCATGGGCGAGGTCCGCAGCCCGGCCTTCCGGCGCACCGGCATGGGCAGCCTCGGCGACGAGGAGGGGCTGGAGCTGCTGGACCGGGTGCTCGACGGCGGGTACGGGCGCGTGGTGCTGCCTGCGGCCATCGCCGACCCCACCGCCTTCGACCCGGCGGCCCTGACCGGACGCCGCCTCGGCGCGGACCGCCAGGCCGCGCCGCGGCAGGCCCCGGCTGCCCCAGCCGCTCCCGCTGTTCAGGCGGTGGCGCCAGGGGTCGTCGCCGCGGCGGTCGACTGGATGCTGGGCGTGCTCGCCGAGGACCTGCGCTTCGACCGGGACAAGCTCAGCGCCGATGTGCCCGTCGAGGACTACGGCATGGACTCGATCATGGTCACCCAGCTGCTGACGACCGTCGCCAAGCGCCTGGACACCGAGCTCGACCCGTCGGCCCTCCTGGAGCACTCCACGGTCTCGGCGTTCGTCTCCTGGCTCGCCGCTCGGCACGGGCCGGCGCTGACCGCGGCCTTCGGCGGCGCGACGCCGCCCGAGGCCACCGCCACACCCGCCACCGCCACACCCGCCGCCCCGATCGCCACCGCCACACCCGCCACCGCCACCGTTCCCGCTGCCGTCCGGGCCCCGGTCACGGCACGGGCGTACGCCCCCGCGGACCCGCCGGGCCCGGCCGGGGCGGGCGGGCCGCTCGACATCGCCGTCGTCGGCATGGCCTGCCGCTTCCCGGGGGCCCGGACGCCCGAGGAGTACTGGCGGCTGCTGCGCGAGGGGCGCAGCGCCATCGGGCCGGTGCCCCGCGAGCGCTGGGGCCACGACAGCCCCTTCCAGGCGGGACTCGTCGACGGATACGGGGAGTTCGACCCCGGGTTCTTCCTGATCCCCGAGGCGGACGCCGCCGCGATGGACCCGCAGGCGCTCCTGCTGCTGGAGGAGACGCTCGCGCTGTGCGCCGACGCGGGCTATCCGCACACCGACCTCAAGGGACGGCCCATCGGTGTCTACATCGGAGGCCGGGCGCACCACGTCCCGGACGAGGAGACGCTGCTGCGCGCCCGCAACCCGATCGTGGCCGTCGGCCAGAACTACCTGGCCGCCAACGTGTCGCAGTTCTTCGACTTCCGCGGCCCGAGCGTGGTCGTGGACACGGCCTGCTCCTCCGCTCTGGTGGCGCTGGGCATCGCCGCCCAGGCGCTGCGCGGCGGGGAGATCGAGGCCGCCGTCGTCGGCGGGGTGAGCCTGCTCAACTCCGACGACGCGCACCGGGTGTTCTCGCGGCGCGGCATCCTCACCGACGAGCCCGCCTTCCACGTCTTCGACCAGCGTGCCCGCGGCATCGTGCTGTCGGAGGGCGTGGGGCTGGTGCTGCTCAAACCGCTGCACCGGGCGCTGGCCGACGGCGACGACATCCGGGCCGTGATCAAGGGTCTGGCGGTCAACAACGACGGCCGCACCGCGGGCCCGGCCACCCCCAACATCGCCGCGCAGCGCGCCGTGCTGCGCGCCGCGCTCACGGCGAGCGGCAAGCGCCCCCAGGACATCGGCTACATCGAGGCCAACGGCTCCGGCTCGGCCGTGACCGACCTGCTGGAGCTGAAGGCCGTCTCGTCCGTCTATGGCGAGGAGACACACGAGGAGGCCCGCGAGGAGACGGGGCCCCGGGAGGAGCCCTGCGCCCTGGGGTCGGTCAAGCCCAACATCGGGCATCCGCTGTGCGCGGAGGGCATCGCCGGTCTCCTCAAGGTGGTGCTGATGCTGCGCCACCGCGAACAGGTGCCGTTCCTCTCCGGGCAGCGGCCGCCGGACCACTTCGACCTGGCGGCGTCCCCGTTCCGGTTCGTCCGGGCCGCCGAGCCCTGGCCGGGGGAGCGGCCGGTCGCCGCCGTGAACTGCTTCGCCGACGGCGGCACCAACGCCCACGTGATCGTCGAGGCGTGGGCCGGACCCGACGACGACGGGCGCGAGCGGCGCGGCCGCGCCGCCCTGCCCCAGCTCAACCGCCGTCCGATCGGGCGGCCGACCACCGAGGGAGCGCGCGTGCGCGAGCGACTTGACCTGTCCGCCGCCGACCCGGCGGTCGCCGGCCACCGGGTGAACGGGCGGCTGCTGCTGCCCGCCCTGGCCTATGTCGACCTGGTGCACCAGGCGTTCCGCGCGCACGGTCACACTCCGGGCCGCCTGGAGCTGCGCGATCTGACCATTCTGCGGCCGCTGGAGGTGCCGGACGGCGGGCACCGCGAGGTCGACATCGAGGGCGAGCCCTTGGCGGCGGGCGGATGGCGGGTGCGGGTCGTCGATCCGCGGGACACCGGCCGCCCGTACGCGACCGTCTCGGTCCTGCCCTGCGAACCCCCGGCGTTCCCCGGACGGCTGGACGTCACGGCGCTGCCCGGCACGCCCGTCGCCCTGGAGACGGTGTACGCACACCACGGCGAGCGGGGCCTGACGCACAGCGGTGCGCTGCGGGCGCGGGGCGAGGTGTGGGAGGACGAGCGGCAGCTGGTCGCCTCCGTGTCGGCCGGCGACGAGGCCCCGGCGGACCGGTTCCTCTTCCACCCGGCACTGCTGGACGGCGGCGCCATCGCGGCCGGGCCGCTGTTCCGGGCCGCGGCGGAAGAGGAGGGGAGCCTCTTCCTGCCCATCCACGTCGCGTCCTTCCGCGCGAGCGGGCCCCTGGGGCGGCACGCCGTGGCCCGGGTGGGCAAGGAGACCGTGGGCCGCGCGGGCGAGCTGGTGTATCTGACCCTCGACTTCTACGACGAGTCGGGCCGGCAGATCGCCCGCCTGGAGCGGCTCACCAGCAAGCTCGTACGCGCCGGATCCCTCCCGACGGCCACGGCCACGGCCACGGCCACGGCACCGGAGCCGGCCACAACACCCGAGCAGGCCACAACACCCGAGCAGGCAGGGACACCGGAACCGGAGCAGGCCGGCCCGCCCCCGCGCGTCGTGCGGCGCGGCGACCCGGCCCGGGCCGCGGCCTTCCTGCGCGGCCTGGTCGCCGAGCGCACCGGACGGCCGGCCGAGGACATCGACACCGGCACCGGCTACTACGAACTGGGCCTGGAATCCGCCCAGGTGCTGGAGCTCGTCGGCGCGATCGAGCGGGCCGTCGGGGCCCCGCTGTCGCCCACGCTGCCGTTCGAGTACGCCACCGTCCGCGACCTCGCGGCACATCTGGCCGAGGCCCATCCGCAGGCGTTCGGCGGCGACCTGGCAGCCCCGACGCCGACCCGGACCCCGACTTCAACCCCAACCCCAACCCCAACCGCGCCCGCGCCGGTGCCGACACCCGCTCCCGTACACGACTCCGTAGCCGCCCCCGCCCCCGCACCCGCCCCCGTCTCCGGCCCGGGCGAGCCGATCGCCATCATCGGGATGGCGGGCCGCTATCCGGGCGCGGCCGATCTCGACGCGTTCTGGACGAATCTGCGCGACGGGCGCGACACCGTCCAGGAGGTGCCCGAGTCGCGCTGGCCGCGGGCGGACGTGGCCCATGTGCGCGGGCCCAGCGGGCGGGAGGTGTCCCGGTGGGGCGGCTTCCTGGAGGACGTGGACCGCTTCGACGCGGGCTTCTTCCGCATCTCCCCGCGCGAGGCCGAGGGGATGGACCCCCAGGAGCGACTTTTCCTGGAGACCTGCTGGCAGGCCGTCGAGGACGCCGGATACACCCCGGCCACGCTCTGCCCGCCCACCGGCCCCGACAACCGGCGCCACGTCGGCGTGTTCGCCGGCGTCATGCAACACGACTACCTGCTGATCGGGGCCGACGCGCTCGCCGCCGGGGCCGCCGTCCCGCTGGTGCTCAACCAAGGGCAGATCGCCAACCGGGTCTCCTTCTTCTGCGACTTCCACGGGCCCAGCATCACCATGGACACCGTCTGCTCCTCGACGCTCGGCGCCGTGCACCTGGCGGTGCAGAGCGTGCGGGCGCGGGAGAGCCGGGTGGCGATCGTCGGCGGGGTCAACCTGTCGCTGCACCCGGCCAAGTACCTGACGTACGGGATGGCCAACATGCACGCCTCCGACGGCGTGTGCCACTCCTTCAGCGAGGGCGGCGACGGCTATGTGTCCGCCGAGGCCGTGGGCGCGGTGGTGCTCAAGCCGCTGGCGGACGCGGAGCGCGACGGCGACCACGTCTACGCGGTGATCCGCGGCAGCGCGGCCGGGCACGCGGGCACCACCAGCGGGGTCACCGTGCCCAGCCCGGTGGGTCAGGCGGACATCATCGCCCGCGCCATCGCGGACTCCGGAATCGACCCGCGGACCATCGGCTATGTCGAGGCCCACGCCGCCGGCACCTCCCTCGGCGACCCGATCGAGGTGGAGGGCCTGGCCCGGGCGTTCCGGGCCGGGCCGCACGGGACCCGGGACACCGGCTTCTGCGGGCTCGGCTCGGTGAAGTCCAACATGGGGCACGCCGAGGGCGCGGCGGGCATCGCGGCCCTGACCAAGGCCGTGCTGCAGCTCAAGAACCGCACCCTGGTGCCCTCGCTGCACGCCGACCCGCCCAACCCGCACCTGGGGATCGAGCGCACGCCCTTCCAGGTTCAGCGCACCCTGGAGGAGTGGCGGCCGGTCCTCGGGGCGGACGGCGCGCCCCTGCCGCTGCGGGCCGGGGTGAGCAACATCGGCGCCACCGGCTCCAGCGCCCATCTGGTGGTCGAGGAGTACATCCCGGAGCCCGTGGAGGGCGCGGCCGGTACGGACACGTGGCCGGGCCCGGCGGTGGTGCCGCTGTCCGCGCGCGACGCCGACCGGCTCACCGCGTACGCCCAAGCCCTGCTGGCCCGCCTCACCGCCGACCGCTCCACCGACGTCCGGGAGCTGACGGGCCGGCTGCTCGCCGGTCTGCTCGGGGTGGACCGCGGCGACCTCGACACCGCCGCCCCGTGGCAGGAGCAGGGCGTCGAGCCGATCCACCTCGCGGCGCTGGAGGAGCGGCTGTACGAGGAGGCGCGGCTGCGGGTGACGACGGCGGAGCTGCTGGACGCCGGGAGCCTCGACGCGGCCGCCGAGCGGCTGGGCGGGCGGACCGGGCCACCGCGCCACACGCTCGCCGAGGTGGCGTACACCTTCCAGGTGGGCCGCCGGGCGATGGCCGAGCGGGCCGCCTTCGTCGCCCGTGACCTCGACGAACTGGTCCGGCAGCTCACGGCGTTCGTCGACGGCGAACAGAAGATCCCGGGGGTGCACCGGGGCGCGGCCAAGGGCAACAAGGACATGGTCGCCCTGTTCGCCGACGACGACGCGTACCAGGAGGTGGTGCGCGGCTGGACGGCCCGCGGTGCCTTCGACAAGCTCGCCGCCTCCTGGGCCGTGGGCCTCGACGTGGACTGGCGGGCCTGCTACCCGGGCCGCGCTCCGCGCCGCGCCCCGCTGCCCACCTACCCGTTCGCCCGGGACCGCTACTGGCTCCCCGGCGCCCGGCCCGGTCTGCGCCGGTCCGGCGAGCCGGCGGCGGAGCCGCTGCGCAACACCTCGACCCTCGACGAGACCCGCTTCACCGCCGAGCTGACGGCCGGCCACCCGCTGCCCGACGACGCGGTGCTCGGCCTGGTGCAGGCCGCCGCCGCGCGGGCGCTGGAGGTTCCGGAGGAGCTGATCGAGCCGTACGGCACCGAGTGGCACGAGCCGGTGCCCGTGCCCGCGCCGGCCGGCGACGCGGCCGGGGCCGCCCGGCTGCATGTGCTGCTGGACGCCGAGGAGGACGGGACGGTCCGCTTCGAGGTGGCCACCGAGGCCCCGGACCCGGCGGACGGCTATCTGACGCACTGCTCCGGGCTCGTGAGCGCGGACCTGGGCGGCGACGAGGAGGAAGAGCGGCGCCACGTCTTCCTCACCAAGCGGTGGCGGCAGGCGGAGGCGGCACCGCCGGCCCCCGAGGAGGAGGACGGCCCGCGCCGCCGGGTGGTCGTGCTGTCCACCGCACAGACCCGCGACCTCGCCTGGGCGCTGGACCGGCATCTGCCGCCGCGCCACGAGGTGGTGGTGCGCGAGGTGGACGGCCCGGCGGACCTCCCGGACCCGCGCTGGGAGAAGTGTGACGGCTGGATCGACCTGGTGGGCTGCGGCTCCGCGGACCGGGCGGACGGCACGGATGGCTCAGTCGGCTCGGACGAGTGGATCGGGCTGCTGCAGAGGTTCATCGAGTCCGGCCGCCGGGACCGGATGCGGGTGCTGGGCGTGACCCGGCGGCTCGAACCGTTCGACCCCGCCGGCCCCCTGAGTGACGGTCCGGTCAACCTCGCGGGCGCGACCCGGGCCGGGCTGTACCGGGCGCTGCAGAGCGAGTACGCCCATCTGGCCTCCCGGCACCTCGACACCGACGCCGACCTCGCCGATGTGGAGGCGCTGGCCGCCCAGATCGGCGCCGAGTACGCCGCACAGGACGAGCCCCCGGCCGTCTGCTACCGCGACGGCGCCCGTCACCTGCCGTATCTGCACGAGGAGCCCGGCGCTCCGGACACGCCCGCGCCCGAGCCGTTCCCCGCCGACCAGGTGCTCTGGGTGACCGGTGGCACCCGAGGGCTCGGGCTGCTCGCCGCACGCCACTTCGTACGCCGCCACGGCGCGCGCAAGGTGGTGCTGATGGGCCGGGAGCCGCTGCCGGAGCGGGCCCGGTGGGCGGAGCTGGCCGGGGAGGACTCCGCGCTCGGCCGCAAGCTGGCCGCGTTCCTCGCCCTGGAGGCGGACGGCGCCGAGGTGCGGGTGCTGACCACCCGGCTCGGCGACCGGGACGCGATGCGGGAGGCGGTGCGCGCGGTCGTGCGGGACATGGGGCCGGTCGGTGGCCTGCTGCACGCCGCCGGGGCGGGCGATGCGGAGAACCCGGCGTTCATCCGCAAGCCCCTGGAGTCCGTCCGGCGGGTGTACGAACCGAAGGCGGACGGCCTGGACGTGCTCCACGCGTGCCTGGCGGACCAGCCCCTGCGGTTCTGGGTGCTGTTCTCCTCGACGGCCTCGGCGGTGCCCAGCCTCGGCGCGGCCAACTGCGACTACGCGGCGGCCAACGCCTGTCTGGACTTCTTCGCCGGCGCCCACGCCGGGCGGCTCCCGGTGGTCAGCGTCCAGTGGTCCAGCTGGCGGGAGAGCGGCTTCGGCGAGATGACCACCCCCGCCTACCGGCGGACCGGCCTGGGCAGCCACACCGATGAGGAAGGGCTGCGGATGCTGGACGAGATCCTGGCCCGCAGGCCGGCGGCGGTCCTGCTGCCGTCCATCCCCGACCGGGCGAACTGGCGGCCCGAGGACCTGCTCGGGCGGCAGATCCCGGCCGTACCGGGGGCGGCACCGGACGAGCGGCCCGCCCCGCCCGCCGTCCCCGTCCCCGTCCCCGCCAAGGCTGCCCCCGCTCCCGCTCCCGCACCGGCTCCGGTCGCGGCGGAGGACCTGGTCGCGGTGGTCCGGGCGTGGCTCGTCCAGCTCTTCTCCGAGGAGCTGCGCATGCCCGCCGAGCAGCTGGACGGCGAGGTGCCCTTCCACGAACTCGGCGTGGACTCCATCCTGCTGGCCCAGGTGCTCCAGCCGATCAACCGGAAGATCGCCGAGCCGATCGACCCGTCGGCGCTGTACGAGTACGCGACCTTCGACGAGTTCGCCCAGTGGCTGGCCGACACCCGGGGTGGCGAACTGGCCCCGGTGGTCGGTGCCGCTCCCGTGGCCCCCGCCGCCGAAGCCCCCGCCCCCACGCCCGTACCCGCCGCCCCCGCCGGACCGCGCCCGCAGCGGGCCCCGGCCCGCCGCTCGCCGCGCCGCGCCAAGCGGCGGCCCGCGCGCGGCACGGCCCCGGCGGCCGGCCCCGCGCCCGCCCCCGCGGCCGTCACCGGGGCCCCCGCCGCCACGGATATCGCGATCGTCGGGCTGGCCGGGCGGTTCCCCGGTGGCAGCGACCTGGACGACTACTGGCGGATGCTCGGCGACGGGCGCAGCGCGATCGCGCAGGTGCCCGCCGAGCGCTGGGGCGCCCGGCCGGGGGACCACGCGGCGCTGCTGCCCGAAGTCACCTCCTTCGACACGGACTTCTTCGGCATCCCGCCCGAGGAGGCCGCGGCGATGGACCGGCAGGCGCTGGTGCTGCTGGAGGAGTGCGCCGCCCTGATCGCACACGCCGGATACACCCGGGAGGAGGTCAAGGGGGCGCGCACCGGCGTCTACATCGGCGCCCGGGGCAGGCTGCGCGCCGAGGACGAGACCCGGCACTCGATCCGCGCGGTGGGCCAGAACTACCTGGCCGCGAACCTGTCCCAGTTCTTCGACCTGCGCGGGCCCGGTGTCGTGGTCGACACCGCCTGCTCCTCCGCGCTGACCGCGATGCACATGGCGGTCCAGGCCCTGCGCACCGGCGAGATCGACTCCGCCGTCGTCGGCGCGGTCTCGCTGCTCACCAGCGGCGAGGCCCACGACGGGATGCGCAACCGGGGCATCCTCAGCCCCGAGCCCGTCTTCCACGTCTTCGACCGCAGGGCGAGCGGGGCCGTGCTGGGCGACGGCTGCGGCCTGGTCCTGCTCAAACCGCTGGAGGCGGCGGTACGGGACGGGGACCGGGTCCACGCGGTGCTCAAGTCCGTCGCGGTCAACAACAGCGGCCGCACGGCGGGCCCGACGGCACCCAGCTTCGAGGCCCAGAAGGAGGTGCTGCGCGCCGCCTTGGAGCGCAGCGGCCTGCGGGCCGAGGACATCGGCCATGTGGAGACCAACGGCTCCGGTTCGCAGGTCACCGATCTGCTGGAGCTGAAGGCGATCCAGGCCGTCTACCGCCCGGACTCAACCGAGCCGTGCACGCTGGGCTCCATCAAGCCCAACATCGGGCATCCGCTGTGCGCGGAGGGCATCGCGGCGTTCCTGAAGGCCGTGCTCATGCTCCGCAACCGGCAGCAGGTGCCGTTCCTGTCCGGGCAGCAGCCGCTCGACCACTTCGACCTGGCGGCCTCGCCGTTCCGCTTCCCGCGCGAGGGGATGCCGCTGCCCGGGAAGCGGCCCGTCGTCGCGGTCAACTGCTTCGCCGACGGCGGCGCCAACGCCGCCGTCATCCTCCAGGCGTGGGACGAGGAGGCGGCCCCGGCCCCCGGCCGCAAGCCGCTGTCCCCGCCCCTGCTGGACCGCCGCCCGCTGCCCGGTGCCGAGCGCGGCGCCGCGGCCCGGCCGTCGGTCTGGGAGAAGTACTCGGCTCCGGCTGCCCCCGCGCCGCCCGAGGGGAATGCCACGCAGCTCACCGTCTGGGAAAGGTACTGAGCCTTGCTGACCGCACACTTCGACCTCACGCAGCGCAACCCGCTCGTCGCCGGGCACGTGGTGCGCGGGCAGGCGCTGCTGCCCGGCCTGGCCTACGTGGACCTCGTCCTCCAGGTCTTCGCCCGCCACGGGCATCCGTTCACCGAGCTGGAGCTGCGCAATCTGAGCATCTACGCGCCGCTGACGGTGGGGCGGGACCAGGCCGTCCCGCTGTCGCTCACCGCGCAGGAGGCCACCCCGGGCGTCTGGCGGGTGGAGGTGACCGGGCGGCCCGCCGGCGCCGCGGCCCCGGTCGGCTACGCCTCGGCCGATGTGCACCGCGTGGCGCCCGCCCCGTTCGACCGCGTGCTCGACCCGGCCGCCGAGCGGGCCGCGGCCGCGGAGGTCATCGACCTGGAGGAGGTCTACCGCCGCTGCCGCGAGCGGGAGCTCACGCACAGCGGCGCCATGAAGACCCTCGGCCGGATCCACCGGTCCCCGGCCGGCGTGCTCGTCGAGGCGGAGCTGGGCCCCGAGGCGCTGTCCGACGCGGCCGAGTTCCTGGCCCACCCCGCGCTGCTGGACGCCAGTGCCGTCGCCGCCGGGTTCGCGCATGCGAGCGAGACAGGCGGGGCGGGGCTGTATCTGCCGCTGTGCTACGAGTCGTTCCGTGCTGCGGGCCCGCTCACCGGCCGGTGTCTGGCCCGTATCCCGGCCGATTCGGTGCGCCGGGAGAACGATCTGCTCACCCTGAACGTGGAGTACTACGACGCACACGGCCGGCAGATCGCCGAACTGCGCGGCTTCACCAGCAAGCCCGAGCGCACCCCGGCCATCGCCCCAGCCCCGGCCATCGCCCCCGCCCCCGCCGACACCGCAGAGCCGCAGGATGCCCAGGAGCTGCTGCGCGGGCTGCTGGCACGGGAGTTGGGCGTCGCGCCCGGGGCGGTGGACGTCCGCGCCGGGTTCTACGAGATGGGGCTGGACTCGGCCGCGCTGCTGCGCGTGGTGAGCGCGCTGCAGCACCGGCTGGACGCCACCCTGCCCCCGACGCTGCTGTTCGAGCACACCACCGTCCAGGACCTGGCCGCCTGGCTGGCCCCCCGGCTTCCCGCCACGCCCGCGCCCACAACACCCACGCCCGCACCCCCAGTCGCACCCGCACCCCCAGTCGCACCCGCACCGGCGGCCGTCGCAACGCTCGCCCCCGCCACGACACCCGCCGCCCCCGTGCCGTTCCCGCCCGCCCAGGGCGACCTCGCCGTGGTCGGCATGTCGGGCCGCTACCCCGGCGGCGCCGACCTCGGCGCGTTCTGGCACAGCCTGCGCACCGGGCGCGACTGCGTGACCCCGATCCCCCCGGAGCGCTTCGACCACCGGCCCTACGGCGGCGGCCGGCCGGGGCAGCTCGGCTACAGCTACTGCGACCGCGGCGGTTTCATCGACGAGGCCGACCGCTTCGACCCGCTGTTCTTCTCCATCGCGCCGAACGAGGCGGTGGCCATCGACCCCCTGGAGCGGCTGTTCCTGGAGCATTCCTGGGCCGCCCTGGAGGACGCCGGACACACCCGCGACAGCCTGCGCGGCCACAGCGTCGGCGTGTACGCGGGCGTGATGTTCCAGGACTATCCGCTGCTGGCGGCGGAGCGCACCGGGCCCGACGGCCGCCGGGTGGGCCTGGGGGCCGGCGGCGCGTCCATCGCCAACCGGGTCAGCTACGTCTGCGACTTCGACGGCCCGAGCATGATGGTCGACACCGCCTGCTCCAGCTCGCTGACCACCCTCCACCTCGCCGCCCGGGCGCTGCGCGCCGGGGAGATCGACGCGGCGCTCGTCGGCGGCGTCAACCTGTCCCTGCACCCCAACAAGTACCTGGTGCTCAGCCAGGGCGAGTTCCTGTCCGCCGAGGGCCGCTGCGCCGCGTTCGGCGCGGGCGCGGACGGCATGGTCCCCGGCGAGGGCGTCGGGGTGCTGTTCCTCAAGCGGCTGCGGGACGCCGAGCGCGACGGCGACCACATCCACGGCGTCATCAAGGGCACCGCCGTCAACCACGGCGGCAAGGCCGGTGGGTTCACCGTGCCCAGCCCCCGGGCGCAGCGCCAGGTGATCACCGCCGCGCTGCAGGACGCCGGGGTCGACCCGCGGACCGTGAGCTACGTCGAGGCCCATGGCACCGGTACGGCGCTGGGCGACCCGATCGAGGTCGCGGGGCTCGGCGAAGCGCTCGGCGGCCCGCGCCGGGACGGCACCTCCTGCGCCCTGGGCTCGGTCAAGTCCAACATCGGGCACTGCGAGGCCGCCGCCGGTATCGCCGGGGTCACCAAGGTCCTGCTCCAGCTGCGCCACAAGGAGCTGGCACCCACCCTGCACGCCACCCCCCGCAACCCCAAACTGGACTTCTCCGGCACGCCGCTGGAGGTCAACACCGAGCTGCGCCCGTGGCGGCGGCCCGTCGTGGACGGCCGCGAGCAGCCGCTGCGCGCCGGGGTCAGCAGCTTCGGCGCGGGCGGCTCCAACGCGCATGTGGTCCTGGAGGAGTACCGCGGCGAACGGGCGCGCCCCGCCCTGGACGGCCCGGCGATGGTGGTGCTGTCCGCCCGGGACGCCGACCGGCTGCGCGCGTACGCGGAGCGGCTGCGGGACTTCGTCACGGGCGCCGCCCCCGCCGGGCAGACCGGCTCCGCCGCCCAGGAGCGGGTCCGAGAACGCCTCGTCGCCATCGCCGGCCGCGTGCTCGGCAGGCCCGCCCAGGACGTCGAGGCCGTCGCCGGCGCCGAGCTGGCGGCGGCCGGGTTCGACGGCATCGCCCGGGCCCGGCTGCTGCTGGGCATCGGCCGGGAGTTCGGGGTGGTGCTCGCGCCGACCGCCGCCGAGCGCCACCCCTCCCTCGAGGCCCTGGCCAGCCATCTGTGCGAGGAGCACGCGGACCGGCTCGGCGAGCTCGGCCCGGAGCCCGGCCGGGCCGCGGCGCCCGCCGCGCCCGCCCGGGAGCTGCCGACGGTGCACGAGATCGCGTACACCTTGCTGACCGGCCGTGAGCAGCTTCCGGAGCGGCTGGCCGTGGTGGCCCGCGACCTCGTCGAGCTGGCGGCCGGGCTGACCGCCCATCTCGACGGCGCGGCCTCGCCCACGGCGTTCCACGGCAACACCGGCACCGCCGAGGCCGCGAACGCCAGGGCGCTGGTCGCCTGGGACGACGCGGCGGAGCTGGTCCGCGCGGCCGCGGTCGGCGGCGACCTGGCCGAGGCCGCCCAGCTGTGGGTCAGCGGCGTACCCGTCGCGTGGGACCTGCTGCACCCGGCGCGCCCGGCGCGGGTGCCGCTGCCCACCTACCCCTTCGCCCGCGAGCGCTACTGGATCACCGACGTGCTCACCGAGGCGCCCGCTGGCGGTCAGGCTCAGCCGGGCTCCGGCCCGGCCGCGCCGCTCGCCGGGGCGGCCCCCTCCCTGCTGTCCGACGTCGAGGAGGCGACGGCCACCCGCCCGCGCGTGTACGAGGTCGAGGCCGGTCTCGCCGACCTCGCCGCCTACCAGGACACGGTGGCCGCGCTCAGCCGCATCTGCCGGGTCTCCCTGCTGAGCACCTTCCGGGAGATGGGCGCGTTGCGGGTGGCGGGGGAGCGGGTCGGCCGCGCCGCGCTGCGCGACCGCATGGCCGTCGCGGCCCAGCACCACCGGCTCTTCGACGCCCTGCTCGGGCTGCTCGCCGAGGCGGGCTATGTCCGCCTGGACGGCGACGACGTGGTCACCGCCCCGGTGGACGAGCACGACCTCCAGGCCGAGGTGGACAAGCTGGCCGGGGAGCAGCGCGCCCTGCTGGAGCGCGCCCCGGACAACGACGGCCTGCTCAAGGTGTTGGACGTGTGCGTACGCGCCTACCCGGACGTGCTCACCGGCCGCCGGGACCCCCTGGACGTGCTGTTCCCCGGCGGTTCCTTCGACCTGATGGACCAGATCTACAAGAACCAGCAGCAGACCAACGAGCTGATGGTGCGAGCCGCGACCGCCTATGTGCGCACCCGGCTGGAGCGCGACCCGGGGGCCCGGGTGACCGTGCTGGAGATCGGCGCGGGCACCGGCGGCACCAGCCGCGGTGTGCTGGCCGCCCTCGGCCCTTACGGCGACCGGCTGCGCTATCTCTACACCGACCTGGGCAGCAGCTTCGTCCAGTACGGCGCCCAGGAGTACGGGCGGCACGGGTTCGTGGAGTTCAAGCAGCTGGACATCGAGCGCCCGCCGCTGGACCAGGGATTCGAGGCCGGGTCGGTCGACCTGGTGATCGCCAGCAATGTGCTGCACGCGACCCGGAACCTGGACCGCACCCTGGCCCATGCCAAGTCCCTGATGCGGCCGAACGGGCTGCTCGCGCTCTTCGAGATCACCCGCCTGCACGAGCTGCTGACCATCGCCTTCGGTCTGCTGGAGGGGTGGTGGGCGTTCGAGGACGAGCGGCTGCCCGGCTCGCCGCTGCTGAGCGTGCCGATGTGGCGACGGGCCATGGAGCGCAACGGCTTCCGCGGGATGCGGGTGCTGTCGGGGATGCCGCTGCGCGAGGACCGGCTCTCGGAGAGCGTGCTGCTGGCCGAGAGCGACGGCCTCCCGGCCGACCCCGACCGTGCCCCCGCCCCCGTGCCCACCCCTGCCGTAACCCCGGTCCCGGAGCCCGCTCCCGCCCCGGCCCAGGCAAGCGCCCCCGCCCCCGAACCCGCCCCCGAGCCCGCTCCGGCAGCCGCCCCCGAGCCCGCCGCCGCGCCGGACAACGACATCGAGCGCCTGGTCACCGAGGCGTGGAAGGAGGTCCTCGGCGTGGCGGAGGTCCGCGAGACCGACACCTTCCAGGACCTGGGAGGCGACTCGATCATGGCCTCCCGCATCAAGGCCCGGCTGAACGACAACCTCCCCTTCGAGCTGGAGCTGCGGGAGCTGATGACGGCCACCACCGTCCCCGAGATGGCGGCGCTGGTCGAGGCCGAGGTCATCGAAAGGATCGACGAATTGCCGGACGAGACCGCCCGCGCCATGTCCGCCAACTGACCCGTGACCGCCGAGGAGGGACCAGGAACGGACGAGGAAGGGATTCGTATGTCATTGGACGATGCGCTGGTGGCCCGCCGGGCCCAGCTCTCGCCCGCCAAGCTCGCGCTGCTGAAGAAGCTCAAGGGCACGGCGCGCGGCGAAGGGCGGGCGGTCATCCCACGCCGATCCGGGGGCGGCCGGCCGCCGCTCTCCTTCCACCAGCAGCGGCTGTGGTCGCTCGACCAGCTGGTGCCGGACAGCCCGGCGTACAACGTCGTGCTCAGCTTCCGGCTCAACGGCCCCCTCGACCCCGCGCTGCTGGAGCGCGCCGTCAACGAGATCGTGCGGCGCCACGAGGTGCTGCGCACCACCTTCCCGAGCACGGCGGGCGAGCCCTGGCAGGAGATCGCGCCCTCCCTGACCCTGCCGCTGCCGGTCGTCGACCTGTCCGCGCTCGAAGGCGATGAGCGCGAGGCCGAGTTCCAGCGGCTGGCCAGGGAGGACGCGTGTCATATCTTCGACCTGGCGCGCGGGCCGCTGCTGCGGGTCACCCTCTTCCGGCTGGACGAGCACACCCACAACTTCGTTCTCAACACCCACCACATCGTCACCGACGGCTGGTCGATCAACAATTTCGTCCGCGAGATGCTGCTGCTCCACACGGCGTACGCGGCGGACCGCCCGTCCCCGCTGCCCCCGCTGCCGCTCCAGTACGCCGACTACACCCTCTGGGAGCGCGAGCGCATGAGCGGCGACGCGCTCCAGGAGCGACTTGCCCACTGGCGCCAGCGGCTCGGCGACCGCAGACCCGGATCCGAGCTGCCGCTCGACCGGCCCCGGCCGCCCGTGCAGACCTTCCGCGGTGGCGCCGCCCGCTTCGACCTCGACCCCGAGCTGGCCTCGGCGCTGCGGGATCTGAGCCGCAAGCAGAACACCACGCTGTTCGTGACGCTGGTCTCCGCGCTGAAGATCCTCATGCACCGCTGGACCGGCGACGACGAGGTGGTCGTCGGCACCCCGATCGCCAACCGGCACCACAAGGAGATCGAGGGTCTGATCGGGTTCTTCGTCAACACCCTGGTGCTGGACACGGACCTGTCCGGGAACCCCACGGTGGAGGAGGTCCTGGAGCGGGTCGGGGACACGGCCAAGGGCGCCTACGCGCATCAGGACGTGCCCTTCGAGCTCCTGGTCAACGAGTTCCGCCCGGAACAGGGCATGAGCATGAACCCGCTGTTCCAGGTGTGCTTCGCGCTGCAGACCGCACCCGCCGAGGCGGCCGGTGCGGACTCCATCCTCGGGCCGGTCCAGGAGATCAGGAACGGCACCAGCAAGTTCGACCTGTGGATCTCCATCGCCGAGCGGGAGGGCCTGCTCACCGGCTCGGTCGAGTACAACGCGGACATCTTCGAGCACGGCACGATCCAGCGTTTCATCGACAGCTATCTGGTGCTGCTGCGGTCCCTCGCGGACGCCCCGGGGCAGCGGGTCGGCGAGCTGCGGGTGCTGCCGGAGGAGGAGCGCCACAAGATCCTCGTCGAGTGGAACCGCACCGCGCGCGACTACCCCGACGCGGACGGCCGCACCCTGCACGAACTGGTCGCGCACCGGGCCGCGCGCGCCGCGCCCGGCGACCTCGCGGTCCGCTTCGGCGACGACGGGCTGACCTTCGCCGAACTGGACCGGCGGGCCGCCCAACTCGCCCATCTGCTCCGCGAGATGGGTGTCGGTCCTGACAAGCCGGTGGCCATCTGCATGGAGCGCTCCCCGGAGCTGGTCGTCGGGCTGCTGGGCATCCTCAAGGCGGGCGGCGCGTACGTCCCCATCGACCCCGGCTATCCCGCCGAGCGGCTGGCGTTCATGATGGCGGACGCCGCGCCCGACATCCTGCTGACCCAGGAGCGGCTGCGGTCGGCGCTGCCGCCGCACTCGGCGCGCGTGGTCTGCCTCGACGCCACCTGGCAGGCGCTGGCGGGGCGGCCCGAGGAGTCGCCGGACTCCGGGGCCGGTCCGGACAGCCTCGCGTACATGATCTACACCTCGGGCTCCACCGGAAAGCCGAAGGCCGCGATGATCACCCATCGGGCCATCCGCAACCGGCTGCTGTGGATGCAGGAGGAGTACGGGCTCACCCCGGACGACCGGGTGCTTCAGAAGACGCCGTTCAGCTTCGACGTCTCGGTGTGGGAGTTCTTCTGGCCGCTGATCACCGGCGCCCGCATGGTGCTCGCCCGGCCGGGCGGCCACCGGGAGCCCGGCTACCTCGCCGAGCTGATCGCGGCGGAGCGGGTGACCACCTGCCACTTCGTGCCCTCGATGCTCCAGGCCTTCCTGGAGGAGCCGGACCTCGAGGGCCGCACCCGCTCCCTGCGGCGGGTGTTCGCGAGCGGCGAGGCCCTGCCGTACACCGTCCAGGAGCGCTTCTACGAGCGCCTGGGGTCCGCGCGGCTGCACAACCTGTACGGGCCCACCGAGGCCGCCGTCGATGTCACGCACTGGGCCTGTCCGCCGGAGGGCGGTCCGCGCGCGGTGCCGATCGGGCGGCCCGTCGCCAACACCCGCGTCCACATCCTCGACCGCTATCTCAACCCCGTGCCCGTCGGCGCCCCCGGCGAGCTGCACATCGGTGGCGTCCAGGTCGCCAAGGGCTACCACAAGCGGCCCGAGCTGACCCACGAGCGCTTCATCCCCGACCCGTTCTCCGCCGCCCCCGGGGACCGGCTCTACAAGACTGGTGACCTCGCCCGCTATCTGCCCGACGGCACGATCGAATACCGGGGCCGCACCGACTTCCAGGTCAAGGTGCGCGGCTTCCGCATCGAGCCCGGCGAGGTCGAGGCGGCGCTCGCCGAGCACCCGGCCGTGCGCGAGGTCGCGGTGCTCGCCCGCGCCCTGGGCGGGGACGACGAGAGCGCCCCGGACGAGCACAAGCGGCTGGTGGCCTATGTGGTGCCGCAGCCGGACGCGGCCCTCGACGGCGACAGCGACAGCGACGGCGACGGCGGCGAGGGCGGCGAGGGCGGAGACAGCGGTGGGGCGGCGGCCGACGCCCAGGTCGCCGAGTGGGAGAGCGTCTTCAGCCGCACCTACGACACGCAGGACCCGCAGGACGCCGACTTCAACATCGTCGGCTGGAACTCCAGCTACACCGGCGAGCCGCTGCCCGCCGGCCAGATGCGCGTCTGGGTCGAGTCGACCGTCGGGCGCGTACTGGAGCGGACGCCCCGGCGGGTGCTGGAGATCGGCTGCGGCACCGGGCTGCTGCTGTCCCGTATCGCGCCGCACTGCACCCACTACACCGGCACCGACATCTCCGGGCGCGCGCTGGACTTCGTGCGTGAGCGCATCGTGGGGCCGCTCACCGGCGACGCCGAGGTGACGCTGCTGGAGCGCGGCGCCGACGATTTCGAAGGCCTGGCGGAGGAGACCTTCGACGTCGTCCTGATCAACTCGGTGGTGCAGTACTTCCCCGACACCGCGTATCTGCGCGATGTCATCGCCCAGGCCGTCACCAGGCTCCGGCCGGGCGGCGTCCTCTTCCTCGGCGACCTGCGCAGCCTGCCGCTGCTCGAGGCGTTCCACACCGAGGTGGAGACGGAGCGCACCCAGCCCGACACCCCCGTCGAGCTGCTGCGCCGCCGGATCGCCGGGCGCGTCGCCCAGGAGCAGGAACTGGTCGTCGACCCCGAGCTGTTCGTCGTGCTGCGCCGGGAGCTGCCGCGCATCTCCCACGTCGAGGTGATGCTCAAACGCGGCGACTTCGCCAATGAACTCACCCGGTACCGCTACGACGTCGCCCTGCACATCGGGGCCGAGGCACCCGACGCCCCCGCGCCGCTGGAGCTGGACTGGGAACGGGACGGCCTCGACCCCGAGCGGGTGCGCCGCACCCTGACCGAGCGCGCCCCCGCCGCCCTGCTGCTGCGCTCCGTCCCCAACTCCCGTACGGCACCGGCCGCCGGGCTGCTGCGGGCGCTCGCCGCCCGCCCCGGCCCGGCCACCGTCGCCGAGCTGCGCGCCGCGGCGGCGGCCCGGACGGCCGAAGAGCAGGACGGGGACCAGGGCGGGGCCGACCCCGAGCAGTGGTGGCGGCTGGCCGGCGAACTCGGCTACCAGGCGGACGTCTCCTGGGCCGGCGGACGCGCCGACGGCGGCTACGAGGTGCTGCTGCGCAAGGGGCCCGCACCCGGCTGGAGCCACCGGCCCGAGCGCCCGCGCCCGCTCCACTCGTACACCAACAACCCGCTGCTGCACCGGCTCAGCCGCCGTCTCACCGCCTCGGCCCACGCCTTTCTCCGGGAGAAGCTTCCGGAGTTCATGGTGCCCTCGGCGGTCGTCGCGCTGCCCGAGATGCCCACCGACGCCAACGGCAAGCTGGACCGCAGGGCGCTGCCGCTGCCCGTACTGGACACCGCCGGCGCCGACACCGAGTACGTCGCCCCCCGCACCCCCGAGGAGACGCAGCTCGCCGAGGTGTGGGCCGAGGTCCTGGGCGTCCAGGGCACCGGCGTCACCAGTAACTTCTTCGAGGTCGGCGGCGACTCGATCCTGAGCATCCGGCTGGTCAACAAGGCGGTCCGGCGCGGGCTGCCGCTGACCGCGCAGGACGTCTTCCAGTACAAGACGGTCGCCGAGCTGGCCGAGGCCGCCCGGCTGCGCAAGGAGTCGGGGGCCGGCGTCGAGGCGGCCGACGTGGGCCGCGATGCCCCCGCACTGGACGACGAGACGCTGGCCCAGGTCCGCGAGCGGTGCCCCGACGCCGTCGACGCCTATCCGCTCACCGGCACCCAGCACAACGTCCTGCACCGCCTGCTGACCACCCGCGAACCCGGCGGCAACGTCGTCCACCAGCGGTTCCGGATCACCGGCGCCGCCTTCGACCCGCACGCCTTCGCCCGCGCGTGGCAGCACACCGTCGACCACTTCCCCGTGCTGCGCACCTCCTTCCTGTGTGAGGGGCTCGTGGAGCCGGTGCAGGTCGTGCACCGCGAGGCGGAGCTGGAGGTGCGGCAGCTGGACTGGCGCGGCCTCAAGCCGTCCGAGCAGGAGCGCCGGCTCCAGGCGTATGTGGCCGCCCGGCGCCGCGCGGGCTTCGACCCGGCGCGGGCCCCGCAGAGCCATGTCGCCCTCTTCCGGCTGGAGGAGCACACCTACGACTACCTCTACATGTTCAACCTCGCGCTCCAGGACGGCTGGAGCTACCCGATGATCATGAAGGTGCTCTTCGACGCGTACGGGGAGTACGCCGCCGGGCGCGAACCCGCCGCCCCGCGCCCGGACACCGTCTACCGGGACTTCTGCGTCTCCCAGCGCCACCGGGACCTCGGCCCCGCCGAGACGTTCTGGCGCGCCGAGCTGGCCGGGCTCGACCTGCCCGCACCGGCCCTGGCCCCGCCCGCCGCCGAGCGGGTGCCGGTCGCGGAGGAACCCGATCTGCTGCACGACGGGCTGCTGGTGCCCGACGAGGTCACCCGGGGCCTGCTGGCGCTGGCCAAGCGGCTGGAGATCACCCCGTTCACCCTGGTCCAGGCCGCCTGGGCGCTGCATCTGCACCACGGCTCGGGGGCGTCCGACGTCGTCTTCGGCTCGGTCTTCTCCGGCCGCGGCTCCGCGCTCGTCGAGGTCGACCACGGGGTCGGCCAGTTCTTCAACATCCTGCCGGTGCGGATGCGGATCGACCGCGCCGCGCCGCTGCGGGACTGGCTGCACGCGCTCCAGCGCAAGGTGGGCGACATCGCCCGCCACGAGCATGTGCCGGTGCGGCTCCTGCGGGAGTGGGCGGGGGTGGCGGAGGACGGCTTCCTCTTCGACAGCTACCTCGTCAACGAGACCTTCCCCGAGCTGTCCGGGGTCTTCGGCCGGTTCGACGGCGACCTGGGCGCGGAGCCGGTGGAGTTCGTCAACCAGACCGAGCATCCGATGCGCATCGAGGCGATCTTCCTGGATTCGCATTTCGTACTGAACCTGAACACCTACTCGGGCGGCTTCCCACCCGGTGAGCCGGCCCGCAGGCTGCGGCTCTTCGCCGACCTGATCCAGGACATCGTGGCCCGCCCCGACCGCTCGGTGGGCGAGGTCCTCTCCGGCATCGAGGAGGTTGCCCCATGACCGCGACCGATGAGCTCCCCACGGTCTTCATGTTCTCCGGACAGGGTTCGCAGTACTACCAGATGGGCCGGGACCTGTACGGATCCGAGCCGGTCTTCGCGGCCGCGATGGACCGGATGGACGCCGTCGTCCGCACCGAGCTCGGCGAGTCCGTGCTGAGCCGCATGTACGACGACGGCCGCTCCAAGGCCCATCCGTTCCTGGAGACCGCGGTCACCCACCCGGCCATCGTCATGGTCGAACTCGCCCTGGCCGAGACGCTGAGAGCCGAAGGCATCCAGCCGGACCTGCTGCTCGGCGCGAGCCTCGGCGAGTTCACGGCCGGCGTGCTGGCCGGAGTGCTGCCCGAGGACGAGTGCCTGCGGATGCTGGTGCGCCAGGCGCGCGCGCTCGACGCCTGCCCGCCCGGCGGAATGCTGGCCGTACTCGCCCGGCAGTCGCTGTACGAGGAGCTGTCCGAGCTGCGCGACGGCACCGAACTGGCGGCCCGCAACTACGACCAGCACTTCGTGGTCGCCGGAACCGAGGAGGCGCTGGCCGCCGCCGAGGCGCGGCTGCGCGCCCTGGACATCCCCTACCAGCGGGTGCCGGTCGAACGCGGCTTCCACTCCCGGCTGATGGACCCGGCGTACCACGCCTGCGCGGCGGCCATGGCCGAGGTGCGCCCGGGGCCGCCGGGTATTCCGCTGGTGTCCAGCGCCGTGGGCGGGCCGGTGGCGGCGTTGACCCCCGAGCACTTCTGGCGGGTGGCCCGCGAGCCGATCGAGTTCCAGCGCACCGTCGAGGCGCTGGAGGCGCGCGGCCCGCACCGCTATCTGGACCTCGGCCCCTCGGGCACGCTGCACAACTTCGTGCGCAACAACCTCCGCCCCGGCTCCCGGTCCACCTCGATGCCGCTGCTGAGCCCGTTCGGCACCAACACCCATCTGCTGGCTGCCGCCCGCGCGGCGGTCCCCGCGCGCCGCCCCCACCCCGCACCCGTGCCGGCCGCCCCGGGAGGCAGCGTGAAGGTCTACGGGTTCCCCGGCCAGGGGTCGCAGGTCAAAGGCATGGGCAAGGGCCTGTTCGCGGAGTTCCCCGAGCGCACCGCGCAGGCGGACGCCGTGCTCGGGTACTCGATCGAGCGGCTGTGCGTCGAGGACCCGGACAAGCAGCTGAGCCTCACCCAGTTCACCCAGCCCGCCCTGTACGTGGTCAGCGCGCTGTCGTACCTCAAGCGGCTGAAGGAGGACCCGCAGCCGCCCGCGTACGTCATCGGGCACAGCCTCGGCGAGTACGTGGCGCTCTTCGCCGCGGGCGTCTTCGACTTCGAGACCGGGCTGCGACTGGTGCAGCGCCGGGCCGAGCTCACGGCCCGTTCAGAGGGCGGTGGCATGGCCGCCGTGGTGGGTCTGGCACAGGAGCGCGTCGAGGAGACGCTGCGCCGCCCCGAACTGGCCGGACTGACGATCGCGAATTACAACTCACCCGAACAATTCGTGCTGACCGGGCCGCGCGACAAAATCGACATCGCCCGCGCCTTCTTCGAAGCGGACAAGGCGTTCTACACCCGGCTGAGGGTCAGCGGCGCTTTCCATTCGGAGTTCATGCGGCCCGCGGCGGAGGAGTTCACCGATTTCCTGAACGGGTTCCGGTTGAGCCCGCCGAGCATTCCGGTCATTTCCAACGCGGACGCCCGTCCGTATCCCGCCGATCGGGACGGGCTGACCGATACTCTCACCCGGCAGATCTGGAGCGGTGTGCGGTGGATCGAGACGATCCGCTTTCTGATGGGGAAAGGCGAGCTGGAATTCGAGGAGATCGGCCCCGGGACCGTCCTGACCAAGCTGGTCAGGAAGATCCGCGAGAAGTCCGAGCCGCTGTACGTCGAGGAGCGGGCCGCCCAGCCGGTCGCCCAGCCGGTCCCGCAGCCCGCCGCGCAGCCGGTCCCACAGCCGGTCCCGCAGTACGCGCCCGTGCCGGAGCCCGCCGCCCAGCAGCGCGCCGTGCCCGAGCCGGTGCCGGTGGCCCAACCCACGCCCGTGCCCGTACCCGTACCCGTACCGGTGCCTGAGCCCGCGCCCGCCCCCGTACCCGTACCCGTGGCCCAGCCCGTCCCCACCCCCGAACCCGTCACCCCCGAACCCGTCACCCCCGAACCCGTCACCCCCGAACCCGTCACCCCCGTACCCGTCACCCCCGTGCCCGTCTTCGCCGCCCACCCCGTGCCCCTCTCGCCGCGCGAGCTCGCCGCCGAGGACTTGGGGGCCCGCGGCTTCCGGGAGCGGTACGGCCTGCGCTACGCGTATCTGGCCGGGTCCCTCCACGGCGGGGTCTCCGGCACGGAGATGCTGACCCGGTTGGGCAAGGCCGGCGGCATGGGCTTCTTCGGCACCGGCGGTCTGCGGCCCGCCGAGATCGAGGACGGGCTGCGCGCCGTGATCGCCGCCCTCGGCGACGACGGGCCCTTCGGCGCGAACCTCCTCTACCGTCACGACAGCCCCGAGGCCGAACTGGCCCTCGTCGACCTGTTCCTGCGGCTGGGCATCCGTACCGTCGAGGCGTCCGGATTCCTGCAGATCACCCCCGCCCTGGTCAAGTACCGCCTCAAGGGCGGGCGGGTGCTCGCCAAGGTGTCGCGCGCGGATATGGCCCGGGCCTTCCTCTCCCCGCCGCCCCGCGCCGTGCTCGACCGGCTGCGGGAGCAGGGGCAGATCGGCGAGGCGGAGATCGCCCGCTACGGGAGCCGGCCGGTGGCCGACGACCTGTGTGTGGAGGCGGACGGCTGGCGCCCCGACGCCGGGTCGCTGGCCACGCTGCTGCCCACGGTGACGCGGCTGCGCGACGCGCTGGACGCGGGCGGGCCACGGGTGCACGTCGGCGCGGCGGGCGGGATCGGCACGCCCGAGGCCGCGGCCGCCGCGTTCCTGCTGGGGGCCGAGTTCGTGATCACCGGCTCGGTCAACCAGTCCACCGTGCAGGCCGCCACCAGCGAGCCGGTGCGGCGGATGCTGCAGGAGGCCGAGGTCCACGACGTGGACAGCGCCCCCTGGAGCGAGGAGTTCGAGATCGGCGGGCGGGTGCGGTCGCTCAAGCGGGGGGTCTTCCAGCCCGCCCGCGCGGCCAAGCTGCACGATCTGTGGCGCCGTCACGACGCGTTCGAGGAGCTCGACGCGGCAACCCGCGAGCAGATCGAGAACACCTATCTGCGCCGCTCCTTCGACTCGGTGTGGGCCGAGCTGTCCTCCGCCCTCCGCGAGGCCGACCCGCGCGAACTGGCCAGGGCCGAGGGCAGCGCCAAGCACCGGATGGCGCTGGTCTTCCGCTGGTACCTGGACCGGTGCGCCCGGTTCGCGGTGGCCGGCGACCCGGACCGGCGGGTCGACTACGCCGTCCACTGCGGCCCGGCCATGGGCGCGTTCAACGAGTGGGTGCGCGGGACGGACCTGGAGGACTGGCGCGGCCGCCATGTGGACGTCGTGGCCGACCGCATCATGTCCGGCGCGGCCCGCGTTCTGCGTGACCGCTTCACCGGCCTGTTCGGCTAGCCGCCCGGCGCGCGCCCCATGGCGAGGGCGCGCGTACCGGGTCGGTACGCGCGCCCTCGGACAGCTCCGCTCGGCTCGCCGCGGTCAGCGGGCGGTGAGCGAGGCCCAGACCGGCTTGTCCGGCCGCAGGTTGCCCGTCTGCTGGTACGAGACGGTCTTGTCGGCGGACTCCACCCGGAACCGCCGCACCACGGCGTCCAGCAGCACCGTGGCGGCCAGCAGCGCGAAGTGCTCGCCGATGCACACGTGGGGGCCGCCGCCGAAGGGCAGATAGGCGTAGCGCGGCCGGTCGTGCTCGCCGATGAACCGGGTCGGGTCGAACCGCTCGGGGTCCGGCCAGAAGTCCGGGCGCCGGTGGGTGACCCACGGCGAGAGGAACACCGCCGTGCCCGCGGGCACCTGGTAGCCGCCGAGCTCGATATCGCTGGTGGCCAGGTGCTCGGTCATGTAGACCGGCGGGTACAGCCGCATCGCCTCCAGCAGGCTCGCCCGCGCCAGCGTCTCGCGGGCCTGCGCGTACGTGGCCGCGGTGCCGCCGTCCGCGATGTGGGCCGCGCCCTCCTCGGCCACCTCCTGCTGGATGTCGGTGTGCAGGCCCAGCAGATGGAGGGCGAAGGTGAGGGCCGTGGCCGTGGTCTCGTGGCCCGCCATCATCATCAGCAGGGTCTGGTCGCGGATCTCCGGGACGCTCAGCCCCTCGCCGGTCTCCGGGTCGCGCGCGTCGCGCAGCCGGGTCACGATGTCGTCCCGCTCGGCGCCGGCCGACTCCTTGTCCGTCCGCTCGATGATGCGGTCGATCAGCGCGTACAGCTGCTCCCTGGTCTTCACGAAGCGGCGGTTGCGCGGGGTGGGCACGGACAGCGGCGGCTTCAGCAGCTGGGTCGTCCGGCCGATGATCAGCTCGTTGGTGAGCGGGATGAGCCCGTGCAACTCGGGCCCGGTGTCGTCGATGTCCCCGCTGAACAGCGCCCGGCCGACGACCCGCAGCGAGTAGCGGAGCATCAGCTTGTGCAGATCGACCCGGTCCGCGCGCTCGGGCACCTCGCGGGTCACGATCCGCTCGGCCTCGGCGGCCATCAGATCCGTGTAGCGGGCGACCCGCTTGGGGGTGAACAGCGGTTGGAGGGTGCGCCGCTGACGGCGCCACACGGGGCCGTCGGTGGTCATCAGATTGCAGCCGATCATGTCCTCCAGCACCTGGGTGCTGGAGGGGCCGCGGCCGATGGTCCGCTCGGTGTCGGTGAGCACCTGCTGGGCGGCGTCGGGGTGGTAGGCGGCCACCACCACCTTGCCGAGCGGGCCGCGCGGGCCGAAGGGGAACGACACCAGGTCGCCGTGTTCCCGGTAGGCGCTCTCCAGCACCGCGATCGCGTCGCGCAGGAATTCGGGGGCCACCCCGGCGAGCGCGTTGCCCTTGGGCCCGGGCACCTCGGAGAAGGGCCGGGCCGATGTGGTCGTGGTCATCCTCGTGCTCCTCCCGTCCTGTCCGTCACTACCGCGCGGTGAAGGTGGTGCGGACGGGCTTGTCCGGGCGGATGCTGTTGAGGACCTTCATGGAGATCTTGTCGTCGTGCGAGGTGATCCGGTACTTGCGCAGCAGCGCCTCCATCAGCACCCCGGAGGCCAGCAGCGCGAAGTGCTCCCCGATGCACACCCGCGGGCCGCCGCCGAACGGGAAGTACGCGTAGCGCGGCCGGTCGTGCTTGCCGATGAACCGGGTCGGGTCGAACTTCTCCGGGTCGGGCCAGAAGTCGGGGTGCCGGTGGGTGACCCACGGCACGAGGAAGACCGAGGTGCCCTTCGGGACGAGGTAGCCGTTCAGCTCCAGGTCCTCGCGGGCCACCCGCTCGGTCATGTGCACGGAGGGGAACAGCCGCAGCGCCTCGTTGAGCGAGGCGCGGCCCAGCGTGTCGCGGTTGCCCGCGTACTCGGCGGCCGTGCCGCCCGCCTTGTGGTGCGCGGCGATCTCCTCGGCGATCTGGTCCTGGATGTCCGGGTGCAGCCCGATCTGGTGCAGCCCGAAGGTCAGCCCCATCGCCGTGGTCTCGTGGCCCGCCATGAACAGCAGCAGCGCCTCGTTGCGCACTTCCTGCTCGGTCAGCGGCTTGCCCGTCTCCGGGTCCTCGGACTGGCGCATCCGGGAGACGATGTTGTCCCCGGCCTCGGCCGCCCCGTGGCTGCCGCTGCGCTCGATGACCCGGTCGATCAGGCCGTACAGCTCCTCCTTCGTCTTCAGGAAGCGGCGGTTGGTGGGGGAGGGGAAGCCCAGCGGGAGCTTGGGGATCTGGGTGGTGCGGGCCATGATGCCCTTGTTGGCGTCCGGGATCAGCCGGTGCAGATCGGCCTCGGCGTCGTCCAGGTCGCCGCCGAACAGGGCGCGGCCCACCACTCTCAGCGAGTAGCGCATCATCGCGTGGAACAGGTCGATGGGCGTGCCCTCGTGCTTCTCGTGCTCGACGATGATCCGCTCGGCCTCGGCGGTCATCAGCTCCGTGTAGCGGGCGACGCGCTTGGGGGTGAACAGCGGCTGGAGGATATGGCGGCGGCTGCGCCAGTAGGCGCCCTCGGTGGTCATCAGACCGCGCCCGACCAGCTCGTACGTGGCCCGGAAGCCGTCGCTGTCCCGGCCGAAGGTGCGCTCGGTGTCCATCAGCAGCTGATGCACCAGCTCGGGGTGGTAGGCGGCGAGGATGGTCTTGCCCACCGCCACCTTGGGGCCGAACCGGTAGGAGACCAGGTCTCCGTGGTTGTGGAAGCCGTTCATCAGGAAGCCGAGCGGGTCCGCGTTGAAGTCCGGGAGCAGGCCGGCGATGGGGTGCCCCTTCGGGCCCGGAATCTCCTGGAACGGCAGCAACTGACTCGTAGTCGACATGGGTTCCTCTCCCCGTGGCCCGGCCACCGGGGCGGTGCCCGGTACTGCCTGGGCTGCTGAATCCGCACGTGTAAAGCAGACTGCGATGGAACACGCGACATATGCGCCGTGAAGGCCGTCAAGCCGACGTAGTCGACGTATATGTCGTCAACGCGCTGAATTTGTAGGTGGCTTGGTTCCTCTGGTCGGCGTGATCCTATATGCGGTCGCCATGTCGGCGGTACCCTCAATTTCTCACCAGCTCCCCCAACTCGCCTTCCGCATCGAATGCTTGAAAGCTCTGGAAACTCATCGGCACACCCTCTATGGTGAAGATCGTGCGAGCTGTCCACATCAAGAATTTCGGCGGCCCCGAAGTCCTCGAACTGGTCGAACTCCCGGACCCGCGCCCCGCTGAAGGGGAGCTGCTCGTCGACGTCGTCCTGGCCGGAATCAACTACCGCGACACCCATCAATCCGAGGTCGGCGCCCTGCCCGGCGACGCCCTCCCGCTGATCCCCGGCATGGAGGTGGTCGGCACCGCCCCCGGCGGCCGGCGCGTGGCGGCGGTCGTCCCGCGCGGCGGATATGCCGAGCGTGCCGTCGTGCCCCAGGGGCTCGCCGTCGACATCCCCGACGCCGTGGACGACTTCTCCGCCCTGGCGCTGCTCGTCCAGGGCACCACGGCCTGGCTGCTGCTGCACGAGAGCGCCCGGCTGCGCGAGGGCGAATCGGTGCTCGTGCACGCGGCGGCGGGCGGCGTCGGCAGCCTCGCCGTGCAGCTGGCCAAGGCCGCCGGCGCGGGCCGGGTGATCGCCGCGGCCGGCACCGAGGCCAAGCGCGCGCTGGCCCTGGACCTGGGGGCCGACGCCGTGCTCGACTCCACCGCGCCCGGCCTGGCCGCCGCCGCCCGCAAGGCCAACGGCGGACGCGGGCTGGACATCGTGCTGGAGATGACCGGCGGCCACATCACCGACGAGAGCCTGACCGCGCTCGCGCCGCTCGGCCGGCTGGTCTTCTACGGCATGGCGAGCCGCAAGCCGCCCAAGCCGGTCGAGCTGCCCGCCCTGATGCAGTCCTCGGCCACCGTCTGCGGGCTGACGCTCGAAGGCGCCATGAGCCGCCCGGGACTGCTGGAGCGGGCCATGCGCGAGCTGTTCGACGAGGTCGCGCGGGGCAGGCTGCGGGTGATCTCCGGCGGGGTCCGCCCGCTGTCCGAGGTACGGCAGGCGCATGAGGACCTGAGCGCCCGGCGGACCGTGGGAAAGCTCGCCCTGGACCCCAGACGGTGACCACCTCGGCCATCGGCACCGTACGCGGCGGGGAGTGCCATGTGTGGTTCGCCGAAGCCTGCTCGGACCTCAATCTGCTGGACCTGCTCGACGACACCGAGCGCGAACGGTACCGGCACACCGTCGTGGAGTCCGCCCGCGCGCTCTACCTCACCGCGCACGCGCTGGCCCGCCGGGTCATCGCCGCCCAGCTGGGCACCAGCCCCGCCGAGCTGCGCTTCACCGCCAGTTGCGGACGCTGCGGCAAGGCACACGGCAAGCCCGTCCTGGTGGGCTCCCCGCTGCCGCTCGAACTGTCCCTCTCGCACTCCGGCCGGCGCGTGGCCGTGGCGCTGGCGCTGGGCACCGAGATCGGCGTGGACATCGAGCGGGTGGCGGAGTCGTACGACGAGCATCTGCCGTCCACCGTGCTCGCCGCGTCCGAGCGGCAGGCCCTGGCGCGCCTCCCGGAACCCGACCGGACGGCGGGCTTCACCCGCTACTGGTGCCGCAAGGAGGCCGTGCTCAAGGCCACCGGCCACGGTCTGCTGGTGGACCCGGCGCTGCTCACCGTCAGCCCGCCGGACGCCCCGCCCCGGCTGGAGCACTGGCGCGACCGGCCCGGGCCGCCGGTCCCGCCGCACCTGACCGATCTGCACCCCGGCCCCGGCTACCGCGCGGCCCTGGCCGCGCTGGGCGCCGCCCCGCGCGTGATCGAGCACCACGAGGCCGACCTCATGGCGGCACTCGGCTGAGCGCTTCCCTTCCCCTCTCTTCCCTGACCCCTCTCTCCCTCTCGACCCCCTTCCCTTCCCCGACTCCCTTCCCCGACCGAGGAGGCAGCCCGATGTTCCGGGTGATCCAGTGGTACACCGGCACCATCGCCAAGAAGCAGATCAAACTCCTGGCGGAGCGCTCCGACATCGAACTCGTCGCGGTCGTCACCCAGACACCGGAGAAGGACGGGGTGGACGCGGGCGAGATCGCGGGCATCGGCCCGATCGGCGTCCGGGCCACCACCGACGTCGAGGCCGCACTCGCCGTGGAAGCCGACTGCGTCCTGCTCAACCCGCCCTTCTGGGACGGTGAGCTGGTGGCACGCATCCTGCGGTCCGGGAAGAACGTCGTCACCCCCACCGGCGGCTTCGACCTGCGCGGCACCCCCTTCCACGACGCGATGGAGCAGGCGGCCCGGGACGGCGGCACCACCCTCACCGGCGGCGGCAACATGCCCGGTCTGCTCAACGACGTACTGCCGCTGGTGCTCTCCGGCTACACCAGCAACGTCCGCCGCATCTGGACCCGCGAGCGCAACTTCCACCGCGACTACGCCGCCAAGGAGGTGCTGCAGCTCCTCGGCTTCGGCGCCCCGGTGGAGGAGTGCGCCCCGGACAGCGGCCGCGCCCAGATGCTGGGGCAGGCGTTCCACTGGTACGAGGGGCAGGCCGCGCACCTGGTCACCGACGCCCTCGGGCTCAAGCTCGACGAGCTGCGCACCACCGCCTGGGAGATCCTGCCCGCCCCCCGCGAGCTGCACCTCCCGGCCAGCGGGCTGACCATCCCCGAGGGCACGGCCGCCGGGATGCGCTACGAGTTCACCGGTTACGTGGACGGCAAGCCCTGGCACACCACGGTCATCGAGCACATCGCCGAACTGGGCCTGGGGGAGGGGTGGCAGCAGTCCGAGAGCGACCCGGAGTTCACCATCCGGGTCGAGGGCGACCCCACGATCTCGGTGGACTTCGCCCACCTCGGTGTGGACGGGCTCATCCAGCTCAACGCCTCCCGCATCGTCAACCTGATCGGCCCGGTGTGCGCCGCCGAGCCCGGCTGCCGGACCATCCTGGAGCTGCCGTTCGTCAAGGCCGCCACCGCGACCACCGACTGACCGCGCGTCAGGCCGCGCGTCAGGCCGCGCCGGACCCTGGGGGCCGGACCCTCAGGGCCCGGCCACCCCCAGCTCCTGGGCCAGCACCGCCGCCTGCACCCTGCTGCGCAGCTCCAGCTTGCCGAGCACCCTGCTGACGTGTGTCTTCACGGTGGCCTCCGCCATGGCGAGGTGGTCGGCGATCTGGGCGTTGGACAGGCCCCGGCCCAGGGCCCCCAGCACCTCGCGCTCGCGCGGGGTGAGGGAGGCGAGCGCCGCCGGGTCGGCGGTCAGGGCCGCCGGTGCGGACCGCGGGCGGGCGAACTCGGCGATCAGGCGGCGGGTCACGGCCGGGGCGATCATGCCCTCGCCGCGGGCCACCGTCCGCACGGCCGCCAGCAGGCCGGCCGCGTCGCTGTCCTTGAGGAGGAAGCCCGCGGCCCCGGCGCGCAGGGCCCCGAAGACATACTCGTCGAGGTCGAAGGTGGTCAGGATCAGCACATCGGCCAACTGCTCGGCGACGATCTCGCGGGTGGCCGAGACCCCGTCCAGGCGAGGCATCTGGACGTCCATCAGCACCAGGTCGGGGCGCAGCTCCCGGGCCAGGCGTACGGCCTGCTCGCCGTCGGCCGCCTCCGCGACCACCTCGATATCGGGCGCGGACCGCAGGATGAGCACCAGCCCGGCCCGTACGGCCAACTGGTCCTCGGCGACCACCACCCGGATCCCGGCTCCCTCGGGCTCGTCCACCCCGTCGTACCGCTCCTTCACCGTGTCATGGCTCCTTTGCCGTCGAGGGGCAGCGCCGCGCGCACCCGCCACACCGTGCCGATGGGCCCGGTGTGCGGGCCCGCTTCGAGGGTGCCGCCGAGCAGGGAGACGCGCTCGCGCATCCCGATGAGGCCCATGCCGGAGCCGGGCGCGCGGGGGCCGGGGCGGGTGTCGCCGGGGCGGGTGTCGAACGGGCTGGTGACGCCGACCTCCAGGACGCCGGCCTCCTGGGACCCGTCGGCGTCCTGGGCGAGGCGCACGGTCACCTCGCCGGGCGCCGCGTGCTTGAGGGCGTTGGTCAGGGACTCCTGGACGATGCGGTACGCGGCGAGCTCGACCGGCGCGGGGAGCGAGGCGCCGCCCGGCGGGCGGTCGTCGCACAGCGTGAACTTCAGCCCGCTGACGGAGGTGGCGTCCGAGCGGGCGCGCTCGACCAGCGCGTCAAGGGCGTCGAGGGTGGGCGCCGCGGTGGGTTCCGTCTCCCCGCCCGCGTCGCGCAACAGCTCGATGAGGCGGCGCATTTCGGCCAGGCCCAGCACGCTGTTCTCCCGGATGACGCCGAGCGCCTGGTCGGTCGCGGCGGCGTCGCCCAGGGACAGCGCGGCGGTGGAGTGGATGGCGATGGCCGACAGATGCCCGGCGACCCGGTCGTGCAGCTCGCGGGCCATACGGCCGCGCTCGGCCACCACTGCCTCCCGCCGGTCCAGTTCGGCGAGCAGGGCCGTCCGCTCGGCCTCCAGCCGGGCGGCCTCGGCGGCCTCCCGGTGATTGCGCACGATCGCCCCGGTGCCGGCCGGGGTGAGGGTGAGCAGGGCGGTGGCCACGCCGATGAACAGCGACTCGGGGGTGCGCAGCAGCGCCAGCGGCGCGACCGTGGTGATCACGGTGGCCAGCACACACCAGGAGGGCAGCCGCCGGGCCAGGGACGCCGGTCCGTAGAGGACCGCCGCGTACACCACGTCCGTGTACATCAGGACGGTCGCGATGAGCGAGCCGCCGCACAGGTCCACGGCGAGGGCGGCGGTGCCGAGCGCCAGGGCGGTACGCGGGGCCACCCGGCGCAGCAGCTCGGCACCCGCCATGGCGACCAGCGCGGTGACCGTCGACCAGGGGGGCAGCGTGACGGGGGACAGCTCGCCCAGATACACCCCGCCGCGCAGCCCCAGCCCCATCAGCAGCAGTCCGCCGAGGAGTCCGCCGAGGGCGATGGCGACGTCGACGCGGTGCGGCGGCGGCAGTCGGGGCGGCATGGGTCCATCACAACACGAGGCCGCCGCGGCCGCGTCCGCTTCCGGACGCGTCAGGGGCGCTCGGCGTACATCGAAGGATGCAGTCCGGTCTCGTCGTCGCCGACGACGCGGCGGCCCGGATCGCGCGGGACGGTAAGGGGACGGGCGGAGGAAGGGAGAACAGGCCGTGATCGTCGGACTGATCGTCGCCAGCGAGGTCGGCTTCTGGGTGGTGTTGCTCGGCGGCCTGTGTGTGCGGTACGTCCTGCGGAAGCCGCGGGCGGGGGCGGCGCTGCTGGCCTGTGTCCCGCTGCTGGACGTGGTGCTGCTGGTCGCCACCGTGATCGATCTGCGGCGGGGCGCCGAGCCGTCGACGGCGCACGGGCTGGCCGCGGTCTACCTCGGCTTCTCCGTCGCGTACGGGCATTACATGATCACGTGGGCGGACGGGCGCTTCGCGCACCGGTTCGCGGGCGGGCCGCCCCCGGTCAAGCCGCCGAAATACGGCGTGGCGCGGGTGCGGCACGAGTGGCGGCTGTGGCGGATGACGCTGATCGCCGCGGCGATCGCGGTGGCCGTGCTGCAGATGTGCGTCTGGCTGATCGGCGACGGGGACAGCACCGGCTCGATGGTGGCGTGGCAGCTTCAGATGCTGAAGGTCGCGGGCATCCACCTGCTGATCGCCGTCGGCTACACCGTCTGGCCCCCGAAGGAGAAGACCAGGGCCGACGGAAGCGGTCGGCCCTGGTCCCTCACCAAGCGGTGATCAGCGGTTCTCGCCGGGCACCCACAGCACGTCCCCGACCTCCTTGTTGGCCACCCGGGCCAGGATGAACAACAGGTCGGAGAGACGGTTGAGATAGGTGGCGGTGAGCGGGTTCATGGACGCCGCGTACTCGGCGAGCGCCGTCCACGTGGAGCGCTCGGCCCGCCGTACGACGGTGCACGCCTGGTGCAGCAGGGCCGCACCGGGCGTGCCGCCGGGGAGGATGAAGCTGCGCAGCTTCTCCAGCCCTTCGAGGAAGAGGTCGCAGTCCGCCTCCAGCTTGTCGATGTAGCTCTGCTCGACGCGCAGCGGCGGGTGCGGGGGGTTCTCGACCACCGGGGTGGACAGGTCCGCGCCCACGTCGAACAGGTCGTTCTGGACGCGGACCAGCACCTTGACGATCTCCGGGGGCAGCGCCCCCAGCGCGATGGCCACCCCGATCGCCGCGTTCGCCTCGTTCGCGTCGGCGTACGCGGCGATCCGCAGGTCGGTCTTGTCGGTGCGGCTCATGTCGCCGAGGGTCGTGGTGCCCGTGTCCCCGGTACGCGTATAGATGCGGGTGAGTCTGACCATGTGTCCGAGCCTACGCGCGGGGGGCCGGAGAACAGGCCCTACGCCCCGGCCTTGCGGAACACCCGGGTGCCGACCGTCATGGAGACGGCGCACAGGGCGAGCCCGACCAGCGCGCCGAGGCCGACGGTGTCCCAGGTGTAGTCCCCGACATACGCGGCGCGCACCGCGTCCACGAGGTAGCGGAACGGCACGCAGCGCGAGACGGTGTCCAGCCAGCCCGGCGCCAGGGCCATCGGCAGCAGGACGCCGGAGAGCAGCATCGCGGGCATGTTGACGGTGCTGATGACCGGGGCGAAGCCCTGCGGGCTGTCGACCCGCATGGCCAGGGCGTACGACAGCGAGGCCAGCGAGATGGTGAGCAGGCCGACGAAGACGAAGCCGACAGCCACCCCGAGCACCGGCGCGCGCAGCCCCAGGGCGACGCCGACGATCACCAGGACCAGCGACTGGACCAGCAGCTGGACCACGTCCTTGAGCGCCCGGCCCAGCAGCAGCGCGAGCCGGCTGACCGGGGTGACCCGCATCCGCTCGATCACCCCGAACTGCTTCTCGACGAGGATGCCGAAGCCCGCGAACGCGGCGCTGAACAGGCCGAGCTGGATGAGCAGTCCGGGGACCAGCGTCTGCCAGGAGTCGCCCTCGCCGCCGAGCGGGACGTCGTGCAGCAGCGGGCCGAAGAAGACGAGGTAGAACATGGGCTGCAGCAGCCCGAAGACCACGCCGACCTTGGAGTTCACGGCCTGGCGCAGATAGCGGCCGAAGATCAGGCCGGTGTCGGAGAGCAGGTTGGTCACGGCGGAGGACTCCTGGGGTCGCCAGGCGGTGCGGGGGACGGTGTCGGGGGAGCTGTTGCGGGTGATGTCGGGCTGGGCCACGGCGGAGGGCTCCTGGGCGGCTAGATGGCGATGGGGGCGGGGGCGGCGTCGGTGTCGGGCTGTGCGGCGCCGCGCCCGGTGATGGCGATGAAGGCGTCCTGGAGGGTGGCGTCGGGCGACCCGCCGTACTCGGCCTTGAGGGCGGCGGCGGTGCCTTCGGCGACCACCGTGCCGCGGTCGACGATGACGAGCCGGTCGGCGAGCGCTTCCGCCTCGTCGAGGTAGTGGGTGGTCAGAAAGACCGTCATGGCGTGTCCGGATGAGCGTGTCCCGGGGCGCTGCGCGGGCTGGACCGAGGAGCCGCGCAGTGACGAAGGAGCGCGCAGCCGGCGGATCAGGTCCCACAGGTCGGCCCGGCTGCCCGGGTCGAGCCCGGTGGACGGCTCGTCGAGGAAGAGGACCGCGGGCCGGTGGATGAGGCCCATGGCGATGTCGAGGCGGCGCCGCTGCCCGCCGGACAGGGCGCCGCACTTGCGGTCCAGCAGCTCGGTGAGGCCGAGCTCGGCGGCGAGTTCCTCGGCGCGGGCGGCCGCCTCCGCCTTGCCGAGCCGGTACAGGCGCCCCTGGGTGACGAGTTCCTCGCGGACGGAGACGGACGGGTCGACGCCGCCGGACTGGGCGACGTACCCGATGTTCCGCCGCACCCCCGCCGGGTCGCGGGCGAGGTCGCAGCCGGCGACGGTCGCGGCCCCGCCGGTGGGGGTGAGCAGCGTGGTGAGCATGCGCAGGGTCGTGGTCTTGCCCGCGCCGTTGGGGCCGAGGAAGCCGAGGATCTCGCCCGGCTGGACGGTGAGATCGATGCCGCGGACGGCCTCGACGGGGCCGTGCTTGGTCTGGAAGGTCCGGGCGAGCCCGGCCGTGCTGATGACAGGCATGCACATAGAAAAGCAGGGACACTTAAATTTTGCAATGACCCCAAAAATGCTGCCGTCTCAAAAATGCAGTGGTCCCATCGAAGCTAGGATGAGGGCATGACGGAAGGGCTCAGGGAGCGGAAGAAGCGGCAGGTCAAGCAGCGCATCTCGGACATGGCCACCGCGCTCTTCCTGGAGCACGGCTTCGATGCGGTCACCATCGCCGCGGTCGCCGAGGTCGCCGACGTCTCGGTCAACACCGTCTACAACTACTTCCCCGCCAAGGAGGACCTCTTCTTCGACCGCGAGGAGGAGGTCGTCGAGCGCTCCTCGCTGCTCGTCCGCGAGCGCGCGGCGGGCGTTTCCGCGGCGCGGGCGGTGCTGGACCGGCTCCGGCAGGACATCGCGGAGCGGGACCCGTACGCCGGGATGGACGCGGGCTACCCGCGCTTCATGAAGGTCGTCCAGGACTCGCCGACGCTGATGGCCCGGCTGCTGCGGATGCAGGGCCGGACCGTCGACCGGCTCGCCGCCACCCTGCGCGAGGAGACCGGTGCCGCCCCCGACGACCCGACGCCCGAGTTCATCGCCCACCAACTCGTCGGCGCGCAGAACGCCGTGCACCGCAGCATCGGGCGCGCCCAGGCCGCGGGCGGCACCCCGGAGCAGATCTCCGTGGAGTTGCTGCGGCAGATCGACGTCATGGAGTCGCTCCTCAGCGAGAGCGTTCTCAACTATGCGGTGAAGAACACACCGTGACGCGCCTTACTAGGGGCTGCCACAAGGGGTGAACGGGCGTTAAGGTCCGGCCAACGGCGTCAGTTACGCAACGTACGAAACGGATGAAGGGATGTAGTCGTGGCCAGGAAGCTCGCGGTCATCGGGGCCGGACTCATGGGATCCGGCATCGCGCAGGTCTCCGCCCAGGCGGGCTGGGACGTCGTGCTCCGTGACGTGACCGACGAGGCGCTGCGCCGCGGCACCGACGCCATCCGTGCCTCGTACGAGAAGTTCGTCAGCAAAGGCAAGCTGGACGCCGAGGCCGCCGAGCGGGCCCTGGCGCGCATCACCACCACGACCGACCTGGACGCCGCCGCCGACGCCGATGTCGTCGTGGAGGCCGTCTTCGAGAAGATCGAGGTCAAGCGCGAGATCTTCCGCACCCTCGACGGCCTGGTCAAGGATGAGACCATCCTCGCCTCCAATACCTCCGCGATCCCCATCACCAAGATCGCGGCGGCCACCGAGCGCCCCGAGCGGGTCGTGGGCACCCACTTCTTCTCGCCCGTGCCGATGATGCAGCTCTGCGAGCTGGTGCGCGGCTACAAGACCAGCGACGAAACCCTCGCCGCCGCACGGGAGTTCGCCGAGGGCGTCGGCAAGACCTGTATCGTCGTCAACCGCGACGTCGCGGGGTTCGTCACCACCCGTCTGATCTCCGCGCTCGTCGTCGAGGCGGCCAAGCTGTACGAGTCCGGGGTGGCCACCGCCGAGGACATCGACACCGCGTGCAAGCTGGGCTTCGGCCATGCGATGGGACCCCTCGCGACGGCCGACCTGACCGGCGTGGACATCCTGCTGCACGCCACGGAGAACATCTACACCGAGTCCCAGGACGAGAAGTTCGCGCCGCCGGAGATCATGCGCCGCATGGTCGACGCCGGGGACATCGGACGGAAGAGCGGCGGCGGGTTCTACCGCTACTGACCCGGTCCGCCCGCACGGCGATCCTGTCCCTGTTGCGCATCTCAAACGCAATCAGGGGCAGGTGCACCCTTGCGGGTGAATTCGGTATCGGTTCGCTTACAAGCGGCAACTTCACCGCATGAGACACAGTCAGTTCGGTAGACCAGATTGACTCATGGGAGACAGGGGGCACCTCGCAGCGACAGCTGGGGGAGCGCCACATTGGGGAGCGCATATGCACATCAGGGGCGACCACGCCGAGCTCGTCGTCGGGGGCCGACTCGACGTCCGGAGCGCGGCGGACGCCCGTACGGCCTTGCACACCGCGCTGGAATCCGGCGGTGGGGACCTCGTACTCGACCTGACCGAGCTCGACTCCTGGGATGCCACCGGGCTCGGCGTGATCATGGGAGCGCACCGGAAGGCCGGCCGAGCGGGCCGCCGACTGGTACTGCGCGGGGTGCCGCCCCAGATGCAGCGGCTGCTGGTGGCCACGAGGCTGCACCGGATCCTGGCCATCGAGGGCGGGCTCGAAGCGGAGTCGCTGCCGCGCGTGTGAGCACGGGCCGCCACATGGCGCGGAAGTCGGGGCGTGCTGGTGGTGGGTGTGTCGCTGCCGCGCGTGTGAGCGCGGCGCGCGGCCTTCCGGGGCGGCGCGAGGCCCCTTCCCGTCGGTGGATACTGTGGGGAGATCTAGGGTTCGGTAACTCCGCCGGACATCATTCCCTTCGGCGGGCACCGCACCGGAAGCGACGGCAAGGCGAGCGTGCGGACAGGCCGGAAGCTTGGACAGTACGCCACGCACCTGGGGGGCTTTCACCATGGATCCGACGAACCGCGGACCCGAAGAGCACGGCCGCGACACCCCGACCCCGCACCCGGCGGAGGGCGGCGGCCAGGCGCCCGCGCCCGTGCGCACGGTCCAGCTGGTCTCCGGCGACTACCTGCTGACCATCAACCCGGTCGACGGCAGCGAGATAGAGCCCTGCCCGCCCGGCCGGCGGCCCACCCGCCCCGAGCGCCGCGGCCCCGACGAGCGCACCGAGCTGCGCCGGGCCGCCGCGCCGCCGCTGCCCGCGGGCGCGGTGGCCTTCGAGGTGCCGATGCTGGAGCGCGAGGACGAGCGCGAGCGCCTGGCGCGGCTGCTCGCCCGCGGCCGGTCGGTGCGGGTCACCGGGCCCTCCGGCGCGGGCCGCAGCACCCTGCTCGACGCCGTCGCCGCGGACTGCGAGGACTTGGCGCCCGACGGGGTCGTACGCCTCTCCGGCTACCGCCGCACCGCCACCGACCTGCTGTACGAGCTGTACGCCGCCGTCTACCGCGCCCCCCTGTACCGCCCCGGCCGTGCGGAGCTGCTGGCGGCGGTCGCGGAGGTCGGCGCGGTCGTCGTGCTGGACGACATCGAGTTCGGCGGCGCCGCGCTGGACGAGTTCCTGGACGCGATGCCCGAATGCGCCTTCTTGATCTCGGCCACCCCCGCCGTCGCGGCCCCCTCCACCGAGTCGCACCTCGAAGAGGTCTTTCTCTCCGGACTGAGCCGCACCGGGTCCCTGGAGCTGCTCGAACGGGCCGTACGGCGCCCCTTGGAGGAGGACGAGCGGAGCTGGGCCGCGGACCTGTGGTTCGAGTCCGAGGGGCTGCCGCTGCGGTTCATCCAGGCGGGAGCGCTGCTGCGGCAGCGCGACGCGCTACGGGGCGAGGGCCGGCCTGCCGGGGCGTCGGGCTCGGCTGAGGCTTCCGGCTTTGCCGAGGCCTCCGGCTCGGCCGAGGACCTGGCCGCGGCGGGCGGCGCCGCCGCCGAGGCGGGCGTGCGGGACAGCACCCCGTTGCCGACGCTCGCCGAGGGCGCGGCCCCCGTCGCGCTGATCGCCTCCCGGCTGAGCGAGGCGGCCCGCGACACCCTGCGGTTCGCGGTCGCGCTCGGCGGCGAGTGCCCGCACCAGACGCATCTGCCCGCGCTGGCCGGGGACACCCACGCCGACACGGCGCTCGGCGAGCTGATCGCCGGCGGGCTGGTCACGCCCGCGGGACCGCACTACCGGCTGGCGGTCGGCGTGGCCGACCAACTCGCCGCCGACGGCTACGCGGACCGGACGGCCGAGCGGGCGGGCGCCGTCGCCCGGCACTACGCCTGGTGGGCCGGCCACCCCTCGGTCGCCCCGGAACGGGTCGCCGTCGAGGCCGACGCGATCCTCACCGCGATGGCCGCCCTGGTCGCCGCCCGCGAGGCGGGCCGCGCCGAGACCGCCGTACTGCTGGCCCGCAGCGCCACCCCCGCCTTCGCCGCCGCGCTCCACTGGGGCGCCTGGGAGCGCGCCCTGCGCCGGGGGCAGGAGGCCGCACGGCTGGCCGGGCAGGTCGCGGAGGAGGCCTACTTCCACCACGAGCTGGGCGTCCTCGCGCTGTGCACGGGCAGCCTCGACCGGGCGCGGGCCGAGCTGGAGGCGTCCATCGGGCTGCGCGGCGTACTGGCCGACAAGCGCGGCACGGTCGCGGGCCGACGTGCCCTGGCCCTGGTCACAGACCGCTCCGGCGGCCCGGCGGCCCCCGGCGTCTTCGCCGCGCCCGGCGGCCGTACGACGGCGGGCGAGGAGGTCGCGGAAGCGCGCCACGACGAGTCGGCCTCCCCGCCCGGCGGGGTGCCCGCGGGGCGGCAGGATCCGGCCGACACGGAGATCACGGTCATCACGCCGCGGGTCGAGACGACCGAGCGCCTCAGCGGCGTCGACGTGCTCGCCGCGATCGGCACCGGCGGCGGCACGGGTGGCGGCGCGAGCGGCAAGGCCGGTGCGGGCGGCGCCGGCGGTCTCGGCGGCCAAGGCGGTGGCCGGCGTGGTGGCCAGGGCGGCGGCAGGACCCCGCTCGGCCGCCGCCTCGCGGCGCTCACCGGCGCCCGGCGCAACCTGGTCGCGGCGGGTGCGGGCGCTTTGCTCGTGGCCGTCCTCGGCACGGTGGTGACGCTCGGCATCACCGCGGGCGACGGGGACAAGGGCTCCGCCGACACCGTCAGGCCCGGCGAGTCGTCCTCCCGTAAGGCCGACGACAAGGGGGTGACCGCCGAAGAGCCCACGAGCGGCGTGGGCGAGAGCCAGCAGCCGGGCCCCAGCGGCGTCCCCGGGGCGCCCACGTCCCCCTCCACGCTCGTCAGCGGCTCGCCCAGCAGCTCCGAGAGCCCGGCCGCCCCGTCGTCCAGCGGTGAGGCGTCGCCGACGGCCAAGCCGACGACCCCGTCCTCGTCCGGGTCCACCACGCACACCCCGACCCACCGCCCGACGACGCCGCCGACCACCCCGCCGCCGACCACCACCACCAAGCCGCCCACCAACCCGACGACCACCCCGCCCACCAGCTCCACCACGAGCCCCGGAGGCGACACCACGAACACGGCCAGCGGCCCGGCGAGCACGGCGAGCAGCTCCGCGTCCACCGCCCCGACCTCGTCGGCCTCTTCTATGAGTGTGCCGACGTAAACGCACCCGACACAGCACGCGGCCCGATACAGCACGCGGCGCGGCCCGGCGATGCCGGACCGCGCCGCGCGGCGTACCGGGCCTCGGAACAGCCGGGCCTCAGAACAGCCGCAGCTTGTCGTCCTCGATGCCGCGCAGCGCGTCGTAGTCCAGGACGGCGCAGCCGATGCCGCGGTCCGTGGCGAGCACCCGCGCCTGGGGCTTGATCTCCTGCGCCGCGAAGATCCCCTTCACCGGGGCCAGATGCGGATCGCGGTTGAGCAGTTCGAGATAGCGGGTGAGCTGCTCCACACCGTCGATCTCCCCGCGCCGCTTGATCTCCACCGCGACGGTGCCGCCGTCGGCGTCCCGGCAGAGAATGTCCACGGGGCCAATGGCAGTGGGGTATTCACGCCGAATAAGCGTCCAGCCATCGCCAAGTGTCTCGATGCGATCGGCCAGCAACTCCTGGAGATGGGCTTCCACGCCGTCCTTGATCAGACCGGGGTCCACCCCGAGTTCATGCGAGGAGTCGTGCAGCACTTCCTCCATGGTGATGATGAGCTTCTCGCCCGCTTTGTTCACCACCGTCCACACATCGCCGTCACCTTCCTTGAGGGTGCACGGCGGAGACATCCAGTTGAGGGGTTTGTAGGCCCTGTCGTCCGCGTGGATGGAGACACTGCCGTCGGCCTTGATCAGGATCAGACGGGGTGCCGAGGGGAGGTGGGCGGTGAGCCGGCCGGCGTAGTCCACGGAGCAGCGGGCGATGACGAGACGCATGGTCGGCAACGCTACTCGACGGCGGGTGGCCTACGCGATTCGTCCGACGGCGGACCCCTACAGGGGTGGCTGGTTGTGCACGCATTCTCCTGGTGCGGCCACAGTGGCCGAATTACCGTTGAAGCGGGCGGTCGTCACGCGGGTACGCTCCGTCGCCGTCCGCTCATCCGTCCCTGACCCCCGTCATGGGGGTCGCGAGAGGAGAATCCATGTCGCTCGACGTCTCACCGGCCCTCCTGGCACAGGCCGAGCGAGGCGAGGTCGACGAAGCCGACTTCGTCGACTGCGTCCGGAACTCCCTACCTTATGCATGGGAGATGATCAGCTCTCTGGTGGCCCAGTTGAAGGTCGACGGCGGGGAATTCGCCGACAACCAGACACCGCCGCCGGACGAGCAGGCCCGCGGTCAGCTGCTGCGGGCACTCGCGAGCGACGCGATACGAGGCGCGTTACAGCGCCACTTCGGGGTGCGGTTGGCCTTCCAGAACTGCCACCGGGTGGCGGTGTTCCCGTTGGACGCGTCGGCCGACCAGAGACTGGCCCGCTTCACCTCGCCGCGCGGGCAGCTGCTGAACCAGTCACCCGAGCTGCGCGACTGCTGACCCGACTGTCCGCTGCCGCTCCACGAGGGGGAGGTGTCTTGAGCGCGCAGGACTTCGGCACAGGAGGTCTTCAGCGCAGGAGCGGCAGCACTTCGGCGCCCAGCCGGCGCACATTTTCCTCCGTGGCCGCCAGATCTCCCGAGCCCTCGACCAGCAGGGCGAAGCGGCGGATGCCGGTGCGCTCCGCCGTCGCCGCCAGCCGGTCCGCGCACAGCCGCGGCGGCCCGACCGGGTGCAGCCCGCACAGCAGCTCGGCGTAGGCGAGCGGATCGCGCATCCGGCGCGGTCTTCCGTCCACCGTCACATGCGCGTCAAGCCCCTGGCGCAGCCAGCCGGGCATGGCCTTGACGAGGGTCTCCGCCGCAACGGGGCGCGCGTCCGCGATCTGCACCACCCCCGCCGAGACATGCTCTTCCGCCACCGTCGCGACCTCCTCCGGGGAGCGGCCCGCGGCCAGCGCGGATTCTCGCCACAGCCCGACCGCCTCGGCTTTCTCATCGTCGCCACAGTGCATCCCCAGCATCATGGGCAACCCGCGCTCGGCGGCCAGCCGCACGCTGCCCGGTGAGGTACAGGCCACGATCACCGGGGGACCGGCCGCCGCCCGCCCGCCCGGCGTCTCGCCGCCCAGTGCCTGGTCGGGGCGTGGCACGACCGGCACCTCGCGGAAGACGAACCGGTCCCCGGCCGCGCCCACCCGAGGCTCGCGCAGCCAGCGCAGCAGCAGGTCCAGCGACTCGGGGAAGTCCCGCTCGTACGCCCGCAGGCCCGTGCCGAACACCTCCAGGTCCACCCAGGGGCCGCCCCGGCCGACGCCCAGCGTGAAGCGCCCCCCGGAGACGAGGTGGAGCAGCGCGGCCTGCTCACCCAGCGCGACGGGATGCGCGGTCGGCAGCACACTCACGGCCGTGCCGACGCCTATCGCGCGCGTACGGCCGAGCAGCAGCGCGGCGAGCGTGACCGCGGACGGACAGACGCCGTACGGAACGAAGTGGTGCTCCGCGAGCCACACCGCGTCCAGCCCCGCCTCTTCGGAGAGTTGTGCGGACCGTACCGCCCGGTGCAGCGCCTCCCCCTGGCCCTGACCCGGGAATTGAGCGGCGAGGATGAAAGCCCCCACACGCATTGCCATCTGCCTCCTCTTGCGGCCATCGCCGCCACGGGCGCCCTCCCCCGTATAGGCATTAACGCCTGACACGTGCCAAGGGCACGGCCTGGCAAGAAGTTTTCATGATGATCGGAGGACGGTTGTGGACGCGGCTTTTTGGGACCGTGACGGTAACGCGTACGCTGGTCACAGCCAGTAGCTCCCAGCGTCCTTCGAGGTGCCCCGTGTCTCCACGCCGAAACCGCCCGCGAGGCGGCGAGAACCCGATCGGCAGCCCAGACGAAGACCGCGCGGACCGCTATGGGCTGGAGACGACGCAGAACTGGCGGGACGAGGAGTGGGTGGTGCGCCAGGTCGGCGGTGACGCCGCCGCCAAGCACTACCGCTGCCCGGGCTGCGACCAGGAGATCCCGCCCGGTGTGCCGCATATCGTCGCCTGGCAGCAGCACAGCGGCGTGGACGACCGCCGCCACTGGCACAAGTCCTGCTGGAACGCGAGAGACCGCCGGAGCGCGAAGCTCCAGCGGTCCCGTAACGCACCGAAGTATTAGCCGAAGTGTTAACCGACGTATTAGCCGAGGTATCAGCGGATCCCGCAGGGCATCGGCCTGTTACCCGCGGCTGTCACCCGCGGCTGTCACCCGCGGCTGTCACCCGCGGCTGTCACACCCGCGGCTGTCACCCGCGCTGTCACACGTCGCGCTTCTCCAGCAGCGCGTACGCCGCGATGAGCGCCGCGGCGGTGACCCCGGCCAGCAGCCCCAGCTGCGACCAGCCGGTCCCGAGCTCATCGTCGATCTGGAAGAGCGCGGCCAGCGAGTTGGGCGAGGAGTACTTCTGCATCTTCTCGCCCAGCGTCTGCAGGCTGCTCGACATCATCAGGAAGGCGGGGAGGATCGCGGGGAGCAGCACCACACCGAGCATCGCGGTGATCGCGCCGGCGGAGTGCCGCAGCATGCTGCCGACCGCGAGCGAGAGCAGCCCGAGCAGCGAGACGTACAGCCCGGCGCCCATGGTCGCCCCGAGCATCTGCTTGCCGGTCGGCTCCGTGACCTCCGCCCCGCTGTGCATCCCCGTGCTCGCCAAGGCCACCAGCCCGAGCGCGGCGGTCGTGGTCACGAAGGACACCAGGAAGAAGACGAGGGCCTTCGCGGTGAGCACACGCGAGCGCTGCGGCGAGGCGGTGAAGGTCGTGCGGATCATCCCGGTGCCGTACTCGGAAGTGACGACGAGCACACCGAGCGTGACGATGCACAGCTGGCCGAGCAGCGTGCCGAACAGGCCGGGGATGGTGGTGGGGGTGGTGGAGTAGTCGCTGTCCTTGGTGCCCGAGGCCACCAGCAGCCCGATGCCGACGACCAGCGCGCCCATGACGCTCAGCGTCCAGATCGTCGAACGCACCGACTTGATCTTGGTCCACTCGGAGGCGATCGCGTGCCCCAGGTGCGTACGCCGGATCGGGATCGGCGAGGTGTACCCGGCGGGGGCGTAGGACTGCTGCGGCGCGCCCTGCATGCCCGGCTGCTGCGCCGGCTGGTGGGGTGCCTGCTGCGGCGCGGCCGGCATGCCCGGCGCACCCGGCACGCCCTGGTGCTGGGGTGCCTGCTGGGGCGGCTGGGGCGGGGCGGACGGCTGGGCAGCCTGGGCCTGTGGCTGGTAAGGGGTCGTCATCGGGCGTCCTCGCTGTCGCGCTTGTTCATGTCGGCGGTGGCCGGCGCGGCGGCCGGAGCGGGGGGAGCGGCCGGCGGCTGCGCCGGGGCGGCGGGCTGCTGCGGCGTGCCCTGCCCGACGAAGGGCTGCTGCGGCTGCCAGGGGGCCTGCCCCGGAGCGGGCTGGCCGGGCGCGGGCTGACCCGGGGCGGACTGACCCGGGGCGAACTGGCCCTGGGGCGCGGGCGGCGGGTTGTAGCCCGGCATGGCGCCCGCGGGCGGGTAGCCGCCGGGCGCGCCGCCCGCGTTCGGCGGGGCGTAGCCGTACGGCCCGCCCTGCGGGGCCATGCCCGGTGCGGCCTCCTGTAGCCCCGCCCGCTGGTCGGCGGTCGAGCGGTAGTCCACGGCGCCCTGCGTCATCCGCATGTACGCCTCTTCCAGCGACGCCTGATGCGGGGAGAGCTCCCACAGGCGGACGTCGGCCCCATGGGCCAGGTCGCTGATCCGCGGCAGCGGCAGCCCGGTCACCCGCAGCGCGCCGTCCTGCTCCGGCAGCACCTGGCCGCCCGCCTCGCTCAGCGCGGCGGTCAGCTTCTCGCGCTGGTCCGTCTCCCCGTCGGGCGTGCGGACCCGCGCGAAGTCCGCGGAGTTGTAGGAGATGAAGTCCTTGACGCTCATGTCGGCGAGCAGCTGCCCGCGCCCGATGACGATCAGGCGGTCGGCGGTCAGCGCCATCTCGCTCATCAGGTGGCTGGAGACGAAGACCGTACGGCCCTCGGACGCCAGCTGCTTCATGAGGTTGCGGACCCACAGGATGCCCTCCGGGTCCAGGCCGTTGACCGGCTCGTCGAAGAGCAGCACCTGCGGGTCGCCCAGCAGCGCGGCCGCGATACCCAGGCGCTGCCCCATGCCCAGCGAGAACCCCTTGGAGCGCTTCTTCGCGACGCTCTGGAGCCCGACCACGCCCAGCACCTCGTCGACCCGGCGGGCCGGAATGCCGGACAGCTGGGCCAGGCACAGCAGGTGCTGGCGGGCGCTGCGCCCGCCGTGCACGGCTTTCGCGTCGAGGAGCGCACCCACCTGACGCGGGGCGTTGGGCAGCCGGCGGAAGGGGTAGCCGCCCACCGTGACATGGCCCGCGGTGGGCTCGTCGAGCCCCAGGATCATGCGCATCGTCGTCGATTTGCCGGATCCGTTGGGTCCCAGGAAGCCGGTGACAGCGCCTGGCCGCACCTGGAACGACAGGTTGTACACGGCCGTCTTGGCGCCGTAGCGCTTCGTCAGGCCGACTGCCTCGATCATGCTCCGCCCCTCGTGCGATGCGTCCGGGGCGTTGTCCCCGTGCGGGTAAGGAGGATAACCGCGACAACGCGGTTCCCGTTAAGCGAGAGTCGAGAGCGGATCGTGACCGTGCAGCACCCAGCCCTCCTCGGCGAAGACCGAGGCGGCCGTCTCCCGCAGCGCGCGGTCCGCCGCGGCACGCCGGATCCAGGCCTGCGGGTCGGGCCCCAACAGGTTCCGCAGCCGCGCCGAGGACGCCAGCAGCCCGGTCAGCAGGGCGCTCTGGTCGCCGCCGCCCGGCCGCGGCCTGCCGGAGGGGCGGTCCGGGGCGCCGTCGGGGCTCGCGAGCACCCCCCGCACGCTGACGTAGAGATACGCGCCGCCCAGCCGTTCTCCGGACGGCAGCACCATCGGGAAGCTCGCGCCGGGCAGCAGGATCCGCCGGTAGTTGGGGAATTCGGTGGCGTCCACCGACGCCAGTTGGCCGGCGTCGAGCCAGCTGACCACCAGCGGCGTCTCGGCCGCCGGGTCCGCGTACGGCGCGGTGGCGACGTACCCGTACCGCCCGATGTGCGCCGAGCAGCCGACCCCTATGCCGCGCACCCGCAACGGCACCATCGGCACGGCGGCCGGATGCCCGAGCGCCGTCAGCTTGTGGTGCAGCTGAGCGGGCGAGGCGTTGGAGCCCACCGCGATGACCGGATGGCGCTGTCCGGAGGGCACTTGGCCGAGCCGGGCCAGCACGGCGTCGAGCGGCTCGCGCGGCGGGCCGAACGGCGCCCCGAGCACCGGCCAGCCGCCCAACGCGCCCGGCGAGGGCGTCAACTCCCACAGTTCGGACCCCGCGAGGAGCGCGGGCGTGGCGACAGGTCGGCCGGGATAGGCCAGCGGCCGTAGCGCGGGCACATCGGCGAACCCCAGGGCCACGAGGCTGCGGTCGGTCACAGGGGGAGGTTACGCACCTCGGCCGCCCGCCCGTAAGACCCCGCCCGTAAGACCCCGCCCGTAAGACCCCGCCCGTAAGACCCCGCCGGTAAGACGTCGTGCGCTGGTAAGGCGTCGTGCACCGGGAAGACGCCGGATGCCCGTAACGCGGCGCCCGATGCGCCGTCATGCGCGTGCCCCGCGCCGCACAAGGCGGGCGCGGGGCACGAAATGCGCGCGTGATCCGGCGTCAGCGGCTTTCGGCGTCAGCGGCTCTGCTGGGCCGGGACACCGCGCGAGATCGGCTCGTCCTCGGTGGGGGAGCCGGCCGCGGCCACCGCGGCACCGGTCAGCGTGGCCAGCATCTCGCGGACGTTGGTCAGCTGGGCGTTGATGCTGTCGCGGCGGTTGGTGAGCGCCGCCAGCTCGCGCTCGGACTCGCTGCGGATGCGGTCGGCCTTGGCGTTGGCGTCGGCCACGATGTCCTCGGCCTGCCGCTGCGCGGTCTCCACCGTCTGGCGGGCGCGGCGCTCGGCGTCCGTACGCAGCTTCTCGGCCTCCAGGCGCAGCTGCTCCGCCCGGTGCTCGATCTCCGCCAGCCGCTTCTCGGCCTTGGCCTGACGGGAGGCCAGGTCCCGCTCGGACTGCTCGCGGCGCTTGGCGAGGTTCGTCTCGAAGTCCGCGGCGGCCTGGGCGGCCTTGGCGCGGGTCTCCTCGAAGAGGGAGTCGGCCTCCTCGCGCTTCTGCTGCGCGTCCTTCTGGGCGTCCTGGCGCAGCGTCGCCGCGTCGCCCTTGGCCTTCTCGACGATACGCGCGCCCTCGTCCTCCGCCTTCGACTTGCGGTCGGCGGCGAACGACTCGGCGTCGTTGCGCACCTGCTGGGCCGCCGACTCGGCGAGCTCCCGGTGCTGTTCGGCGGCCCGGCGGGCCTCCTCGCGCAGGTCCTTGGCCTCCTCCTCGGCGAGACGGAGGATCTTCTCCACGCGTGCGCCGAGCCCCGCGTAGGACGGCTCCGCGTCGTTGATCTGGGCCTGAGCGTTCTGCGTCTCGAGGTGCAGCTCCTCGATGCGCTTTTCCAGAGAGGTGATACGGGCCAGTGCACTGTCACGGTCGGCGACGAGTTTGGTAATGCGGTCGTCCACCTGACCGCGGTCGTATCCACGCCGCACGAGCTCGAAGCCGAAGGGGGAGGAAGTGTCGCTCATGGGGTTCCTGTCGAAAGAGACCGGTGAGGTGATAGAGGGAATCCTAGGGGGCCAAACGGCGTGTCAACGAGTCAACGTCCGTTTGATCTGGAGAATGTCCAGCCTTTTGAGTGGCAGGCAGGCGGATGGCTTGTCACTCGTCGGGATGATACGGACACGACATGGGGTGTGTCTCTAGCGCCCCCGCACGGAACCACTACCACTCAGCGGCGCCCGCCCCCAGGACTGTGACCGCCAGGACCGTGACCCCCCAGGACCGTGACGCGGGACCGTGGCCCAGGACCCTCAGCCGTCCGAGCGCTTGCCGCTCGCCCGGGTCCCCGCCCCGGCCGCCGTCTTGACCCCACCGTTCTCCTTCCCGCCCGAGCCGCCGGATGCGGGGGCCTCAAAAGACTCCAACGCCGCCAGCACGTCCTGGACACGGGAGATCTCCGCGTTGATGTCCTCCTGGCGCCGCTTGAGCAACTCCAGCTCCCGCTTGCCGTCGTCGACGATCCGCTTGGCCTCGGTCTCCGCCTCGGTACGCCTGCGCTCGGCGTCCCGCGTGGCGTCGGCCTTCCTCTGCTCGGCCTCCTTGAGGAGCGACTCGGCCTTCTTCACGGCGGCGATACGGACCCGGCTGGCCTCGCTGTTGGCGTCGGAGACCAGCGTCGTGGCCTTCTCCTCGGCCTTCATCAGCTGCGCGGTCGCGGCCGCGACCAGCTTGTCGACGCGCTCGCCGGTCGACTTCATCTGCTCCGCCGACTCCCGGCGGGCCCGCTCGTGCAGTTCCTCGACGTCCGCCTCGGCCCGGGTCCGCAGCTCCTCGGCCCGCTCCCGGATGCGGGTCGCGTCGCCCCGGGCCTCGCCGAGCATCGTGTCGGAGTCCGTACGGGCCTTCTCCACCAGGCTGTTCGCCTGTGCGGTCGCCTCGCTGACGAGCCGGTCGGCCTCCTTGCGGGCGACCCCGACCATCGTGTCGGCCTGCTCCTCGGCGGCGGTCGCGGTCCGCAGCCCGGCCTCCCGCGCCTCCTTCGTGAGCCGCTCCGCCTCCGCCGTGGACTCGGTGATCAGCCGGTCGACCTGCTTCGCCGCCTCCGAACGCCGCTTGTTGGCGTCCTCGCGCGCCGAGTCGACCGTCCGCTCGGCCTCGGACTGCGCCTTGGAACGGATCCGCTCCGCCTCCGCGGCGGCCTCGGTGGCCACCCGCTCCGCTTCCGCACGGGTACGCGCCGCGTGCTGATGCGCCGAACCCACGGTCTCCGACGCCTCGGTGCGCAGCCGCTCGGCCTCCGCACCGGCGTCCGCCAGCAGCCGCTCGGCCTCCTTCGTCGCCTCGCCGACCAGCCGGTCGGCCTGCCCGGCCGCCTCCGAGCGGATGTTGTTGGCGTCCCCGCGGGCCTGGGCCCGAGTGCGCGCCGCGTCCTGCTCGGCCGCCGCCCGCGCGTCGGAGGCCTCCGTACGCAGCTGCTGCGCCCGCGTACCCGCCTCCGAGACCAGCCGCTGGGCCTCCTCGGTCGCGCCGCTGACCAGCGTGTCGGCCTGCTCGGCGGCCTCGCTGCGCTGCTTGTTGGCGCTCCGCCGCGCATCGTCCAGGACGTCCTGGGCCTCGGCGCGCAGCCGCTCGGCCTCGCTCGCGGCCTCGGCGACCAGCCGGTCCGCCTGCTCGGCGGCGTCCGAGCGGCGCCGGTTGGCCTCCTCCCGGGCCTGGCTGGAGAGCCGGTCCGCCTCCGCGATCGCCTCCGCGACCGTGCGCTCCGCGAGCGCCTTGGCCGCCTCCGACTCCTCGTAGGCCTCGCGCCGCAGCCGCGCCGCGTCCTCGGCCGCCCGCTCCCGCTCGGCGTGCGCGTCCGCGCGGACCCGGTCCGCCTCCGCCTGCGCCTCGTGGCGGGTGCGGTCCGCGGCGTGCTCGGCGGCCGTACGCAGCCCCGTGATCTCCGCCTCGGCCTGCTCGTGCAGCCCCGCGACCGAATCCCGCACCTGCTGCGCCGTCTGCTCGGCCGCGGCCACCAGCTCCGCCGCGTGCCGCTCGGCCTCCTCGACCAGCCGCTGCGCCTCGGCCTGCGCCTCGGCGACCCGGTTGCGGGCGGCGGCCAGCAGCTCCTCGCTCTGCTCGTGCGCCAGGCTCCGCTCCCGCTGGGCCTCCTCGCGGGCGTCGCTCAGCGTCTCCTCGGCCTCGCGGCGGCGGCGGGCCGCCTCCTCCTGCGCGGCCGCCAGCGCCTCGGCGGCCTCGGCCCCGATGCGCTCGGCGGCGGCGTTCGCCTCCGCCCGCACCCGGTCGGCCGTGTCCTGCGCCTCGGCACGCAGCCGCTCGGCCTCCGCGGCGGCCTCACCGCGCAGCCGTACCGCGACCGACTCGCCCTCGGCGCGCATGTTCGACGCGTCCGCGACGGCCTCGTCGCGCAGCCGGTTGGCCTCCGCCTCGGCCTGCTGGCGCAGCGCGGCCAGCCGCTCGGCGGTCTCGGCACGCAGCCGCTCGGTGTCGTCGGCCGCCTCCCGGCGCAGCCGCTGGGCCTCCTCGCGGGCGTCCCGCAGCGCCTGATCGGCCGAGGCGAGCCGCTGCTCGGCCTCCCCGTGCAGCCGGACCAGCTCGGCCTCGGCCTCCGCGCGGCGATCGGCGGCGGCCGCCTCGGCCTCGTCGCGGATCCGCCGGGCCGCCTCCGCCGCCTCAGACCTGAGCTGCTCGGCCTGGGTATCGGCCGAGGTCACCAGCTCCTCGGCCTCGCCGCGGGCCCGCTCCAGCGCCTCGTCGGCCTGGCGTCGCAGCGACGCGGCCCGCTCGATCGCCTCGGTCCGTACCCGCTCGCTCTCGGCGGTGGCGGACGCGCGGGTCTCCTCGGCGCCGGCCTTCGCCTTGGCCAGCAGGTCCTCGGCGGTACTGGCCGCCTCCTCGATCTGCTGGACCGCCTCCCGGCGGGCCTCGGCGCGGATCCGCTCGCCCTCGGCCACCGCCTCCGCCCGCAGCTGCTCGGCCTCGCCGCGCAGCCGACGGGCCTCCTCCTGCAGCTCGACGGTCTTGGCGCGGTACTCCTTGGTGTCGTCCTTCGCCGCGCCCTTCAGCTGCGCGGCGGTGTCGTGCGCCTCGGCCCGCAGCCGGTCCGCCTCGGCCTCCGCCTTGGCCCGGATCCGCTCCGCCTCGTCGGCCGCCGCCTTGGTGGTGGCCTGCGCGTTCTCCGAGGCCTTGGTCAGCACCTCCTCGGCGCTGCGGGCCGCCTTGGCGAGCTGCGCCGCGGAGTCCTCGGCAGTCTTGGCGCGCGCCGTCTCCTCGGCCTCGGCGATCAGCCGCTCGGCCTCGGCGCGGGCGTCGTCCCGTACCTGCTCGGCCTCGGCGCGCAGCGCCTCGGCCTCCTTGGTGGCCTCGCCGACCAGCCGGGCGATCTCCGTCTTGGCGGTGCGGGCGCGCTGCTCGTTGTCCGTCTCGGCGGCCGACAGCCGCTTCTCCGCCGCCTCCTTGGCCTCCGTGAGCACCTTCTCGGCCTCGAAGCGCGCCTCGCGCAGCGCCGTCTCGGCCTCCTGGATGCGCAGCTCGGCCGTCCGGGTCAGCTCGGTGGCCTGGCGGCGCGCCTGGTCGGACTCGGAGGCGGTGGAGGTGCGCAGCTGCTCGGCGTGGTGGGTGGCCTCCTGCGCCTGGGCGCCGGCCGTGTTCACCAGCCGCTCGGCCTCGGTACGGGCGCGGCGCAGGATCGCTTCGGCTTCCGAGCGGGCCGACTCCGCCTCCGAGCCGAGCCGGTCGCGGGTCTGGTCGGCCAGCCGCTGGGCCTCGGTGCGGGCGGCGGACAGTGCCTGCTCGGCCTCGGACCGCGACTCGTCCATGAGCCGGCGGGCCTGCGCCTCGGTACGGGCGCGCAGTTGCTCGGCCCAGGCGACGTTCTCGTTGACGTGCGACTCGACGGTGGCGCGGCGCTCGGCGAGCTCCTGGTCCAGCCGTTGACGGCGGGTCACCGCCTCGGCGTGCAGCTCGGCTTCGAGTCGGGCCTGCCGCTCGGCCTGCTCCTGTAGCAGCCGCTGGGTCTGGGCCCGGGTCTCGCGCAGCTCGCGCTCGGCGTCGGCGCGCAGCTGGTCCGCCTGGACCTGCGCGTTGCGCAGCAACTGCTCGGCCTGGTAGCCGAGGTTGGCGCTGTCGTAGGCAGGGCGGCTCGCGAGATTGCGGCGCGCCTCGTGCAGCTTGGCGCGCAGCACCTCGACTTGGTAGCCGAGATCGTCGGCGTGCTGGACGGCCTTCTCCCGCTCGGTCTTCAGCCGCTCCATCTCGGCCTCGAACTTCGAGAGGTGGTCGTCAGGCTCGTAGCGGTCGTAGCCCCGCACTGCGCGGTCCCATCCGTCCCCTGGTCGCGTTGGCGGCCGGCTCCGTACCTGGGGTGCCACGTGGCACCTCGCGGTCCCGACCTGGCGTCCGGCCGTGGCGGCCGGACCGGAGCTAGCCCTTCCGAAGAAATGGTGTCAGATCATCGGCAAAGCCTGGGCCGGACCCCGATCCCTTTCTGATCCCGTTCCTGTACCCCGGCCGATGCTGCACTCTACCGGCCGGGGAAGCGGAAGGTCAGTGGTCCGCTTGAGTGGTGGACTTCCTCGGTCCCGCTTGTGCGGGTCGCTTCGGTCGGGTAGTCGCACTCGGCGGGCCGTGCGTTCGCCGCGGTCAGCGGTCCGCGGACTGGTCTGTGGAACGGTCTGCGGACTGGTGCTCGGGGGTGTGGTCCGCCGCCGTGACGAGCTCGGTGAGCACGCCGTGGCAGTCCTTGGGGTGCAGAAAGGTGATCCGGGAGTCCATGGAGCCGCGGCGGGGCGCCTCGTACAGCACCCGGACGCCCTTGGCGCGGATGGCCTCGGAGTCAGTGTCCACGTCCGCCGTGCCGAAGGCGATGTGGTGCACCCCCTCGCCGTTCTTGGCCATCCACTTTCCGACGGCGGAGTCCTCCCGGATGGGCTCCAGGAGCTGAAGGTACGAGGCCCCGCCGTCCGAGGTCTCGTTGATCTTGAGCATGGCCTCGCGGACCCCCTGCTCGTCGTTGGTCTCGGTGTGGAACACCTCGAAGCCATACGTGGCACGGTAGAACTCGACTGTCTTGTCGAGGTCGAAGCAGGCGATCCCGATGTGGTCGATTCTGGTCAGCATGGTTCCAGTGCACCGCTCACACGGGTGGTTACGCAACGTGCGCGCGATCACACTGATGGCCCGGTGACCCGGCGGGTACTCGTCAGTACATTGACGATAACCCTCGTTAACTTCCTTCTCCTCTGGAGGACGCACCATGACTCGGACATCTGTGATCGTGGCGGGCGCGCGCACGCCGATGGGACGGCTGCTGGGCAGCCTGCGATCCTTCTCCGGAGCGGACCTCGGCGGGGTCGCGATCAAGGCGGCCCTGGAGCGAGCCGGGATCGGCGGCGACCAGGTGGAGTACGTGATCATGGGGCAGGTGCTCCAGGCGGGCGCCGGGCAGATCCCCGCCCGGCAGGCCGCGGTGAAGGCCGGCATCCCCATGGCGGTGCCCGCGCTCACCATCAACAAGGTCTGCCTCTCCGGGCTCGACGCCATCGCGCTGGCCGACCAGCTGATCCGGGCCGGTGAGTTCGACATCGTGGTCGCGGGCGGCCAGGAGTCCATGACCAACGCCCCCCACCTGCTGCCCAAGTCCCGGGATGGCTACAAGTACGGCGCCGTCGAGATGCTCGACGCGATGGCGTACGACGGGCTGACCGACTCATTCGAAGGCATCGCCATGGGCGAGTCGACCGAGAAGCACAACACCCGGCTGGGCATCCTGCGGCCCGAGCAGGACGAGATCGCCGCGCTCTCCCACCAGCGGGCCGCCGCGGCCCAGAAGAACGGCGTCTTCGACGCCGAGATCACCCCAGTGGAGATCCCGCAGCGCAAGGGCGAGCCGGTGATCTTCGACAAGGACGAGGGCATCCGCCCGGAGACCACCGTGGAGTCGCTCGCCAAGCTGCGGCCCGCCTTCACCAAGGACGGGACGATCACGGCCGGGACGTCGTCGCAGATCTCGGACGGGGCGGCCGCCGTGGTCGTGATGAGCAAGGCCAAGGCGGAGGAGCTGGACCTGGAGTGGATCGCGGAGATCGGGGCCCACGGGAATGTGGCGGGACCCGACAACTCGCTCCAGTCGCAGCCGTCCAACGCGATCGCGCACGCGCTGCGGAAGGAGGGGCTCGAGGTCTCCGATCTTGATCTGATCGAGATCAACGAGGCGTTCGCGGCGGTCGCGGTGCAGTCAATGAAGGATCTTGGCGTTTCCTCCGAAAAGGTGAATGCGAATGGCGGCGCGATCGCTCTCGGTCACCCGATCGGGATGTCGGGCGCGCGCATCGTGCTGTCCCTGGCCCTGGAGCTGCGGCGGCGGGGCGGCGGCGTGGGCGCCGCGGCGCTGTGCGGCGGGGGTGGGCAGGGGGATGCGCTGATCGTCCGGGTGCCGCGCGCGTAGCTCTGTGCGCGGCCTGTGGGTCCGGTGCGCCGGGTGGTTCTTGTCGTCCTGAGTCGTCCTGAGTCGTCCTGAGTCGTCCTGAGCGGTCGTGACCGGTCGTGAGTGGAAGGGAGCAGCAGCGATGGCTGATGTGCCCACGCTGGTGGAGCAGGCGCGGCAGGGGCGGCCGCGCGCGGTGGCCCGGCTGATCTCGTTGATCGAGGGCGACTCACCGCAGCTGCGGGAGGTCATGGCCGCGCTGGCTCCGCTGGCGGGGGGCGCGTATGTGGTCGGGGTGACCGGTTCGCCGGGGGTCGGCAAGTCGACGTCGACCTCCGCGCTGGTCACCGCGTACCGCAAGGCCGGGAAGCGGGTGGGGGTGCTCGCCGTGGACCCCTCGTCGCCCTTCTCCGGCGGGGCGCTCCTCGGGGACCGGGTACGGATGTCGGAGCACGCGTCCGACCCCGGCGTCTACATCCGCTCCATGGCCACCCGCGGGCACCTGGGCGGGCTGGCCTGGGCCGCCCCGCAGGCGATCCGGGTGCTCGACGCGGCCGGGTGCGAGGTGGTGCTGGTGGAGACCGTCGGCGTCGGGCAGTCGGAGGTCGAGATCGCCGCGCAGGCCGACACGAGCGTGGTGATGCTCGCGCCCGGCATGGGCGACGGGATCCAGGCGGCCAAGGCCGGGATCCTGGAGATCGGCGATGTGTACGTGGTCAACAAGGCCGACCGGGAGGGCGCCGACGCCACGGCCCGTGAGCTGGGACACATGCTCGGCCTCGGCGAGGCCCGCGCTCCGGGGGACTGGCGGCCGCCGATCGTGAAGACGGTGGCGGCACGGGGCGAGGGCGTCGACGAGGTGGTCGAGGCCCTGGAGAAGCACCGGGCGTGGATGGAGGAGCGCGGGGTGCTGGCGGAGCGGCGGCTGCGCCGCGCGGCGGGCGAGGTCGAGACCATCGCCGTGACGGCGCTCCGCGCGCGGATCGGCGACCTGCACGGCGACCGGCGGCTGGGGGCGCTGGCCGAGCGGGTGGCGGCGGGGGAGCTGGATCCGTACGCGGCGGCGGACGAGCTGGTGGCGGGGGTGACCTCGGGCTGAGCGGGTGCGTGCGGGTGTGCTCGGCGCATGGGTGGTGCGGGTGCGTGGGTGGTGCGCCCGGGGTGCGTGCGGGTGCGGGTGCGGGGCCTCCGGGGCTGTCACCCCGGACCGCGTATTTACGGCGCCGGTGACCCGAAGCGTGGGGTGGGCCGGAACGTGGCGCCACACATATGCGTAAGCGTCCAGGGCGCCACCCCTGCACCCCCGCCCCCTCCCGTCGCGTCGGCGGCTACAGCCTCTCCGTGGCCTCCAGCCGTACCCGTCCGCCCACGTCTATCAGGCCATCCGGCCGCGGCGCCGTCAGGATCTGTGAGCCGCGCCCCTGCGCGATGTTCAGGGCGCGGCCGAGGTGGGCCGTCAGCAGCAGTGCCGCCGCGCCCGTCGCCTCGTCCTCGTCGATGCCGTCGCCGCGCCCGGGGAAGGCACGGGCCCTGATCCGGCCGGCCGCCTCGTCCTCCCACGCCCACGCGTAGATCCACTCACCCGGCTCCGGCACCTCCAGGGCGTCCACCTCGGCCGCGGAGCCGTATCGGCGCAGGGTGCGCGGCGGCGCCCACTCGGGCCGCGCCTCGATCCAGTTGAACTCCCCTTCGAGCCGGGCGCCCACCAGGCCCGCGGGCGTGACCAGTTCGGGCACGTCGAGCAGCCAGGCCGTGCCCACGCACGGGTGCCCGGCGAACGGCAGCCGCAGCGTCGGCGTGTAGATGTCGATGACGCCGCGCTCCGGGTCGTCGACGAACACGGTCTCGCTGAAGCCCAGCTTCCGTGCCAGGGCCTGGCGTTCGGCCGCCCCGGGGACGGCCGAACCTCGGCGTATCACGCCGAGCGCGTTGCCGTGGCGGCCGTCGGGCCCGCAGAAGACACGCAGCACGTCGTATTCGGTCACCTGTGCAGTACACCATGCCGCCCCCGCTGGGCCGGCCGTGCGACCTGGCCGGCCCCTGAGGCGCCCGGGGGTCAGTCCTCGTCGTCGTGCCGGCGGTCGTCCTCGTGGTCGTGGGACGCGGTGACCGCACCCGTGCGCGGGTCGACGTTCACGTCGCGGGCCCTGCCTGCGCGCTCGACCTCCCAGACCTTGCCGTCGAGCTCCACGGAGGTCACCGCGGCGCCGGACGTGGCCCGGTCGGCCGCTTCGACGGCGTCGACCCTGGCGGTCCGCAGCACGGCGCGGACGGCCTCGGTCTCGGCCTTGTCCTCCGCGTCGTCGTCCGTGTCGACCTGCTGGCCGAGCACCTTGCCGTTCGCCCCGATCCTCACCTCGTGCCACTTGCCGTCCTTGCCGAGGACGTCCGCCTCCCAGCCGGGACGGTCGTCGTCGCGCTCGATGGAGGTCACGGTGCCCGGCGCGGCCTTCTGGGCCGCCTCGACCGCCTGCGCGAGGGAAACCGCCGCCGGGGCCGCCGGGGCCGCCGGGGTCTTGTGCGCCGCCGAAGCCTCCTTGGCCGCTGAAGCCGTCTTGGTCGCCGGGGCCTCCGGCGCCGTCGAGCTGGCGACGGCCGTGGCGGCGCCCGCGGCCAGGGCCGCGGCGGCGAGGGTGGCGATGACGGTGGTGCGCTTCATGTGGGTTCCTCCCCAATTGGTTTGACGGGAACCACTGTCCCGCGGCGGGGCTGAAGCCAGGCTGAAGCCGCCTGAAGGCATCTTCAGGTTGTCTTTGGGACCCTTTCCCCATGCGTTTGCTGATTGTGGAGGACGAGCGGCGGCTCGCGGTGTCGCTGGCCAAAGGGCTCATGGCGGAGGGCTTCGCCGTGGATGTGGTGCACGACGGCCGGGAGGGGCTGCACCGGGCCGAAGAGGGGGTGTACGACCTGGTCGTTCTCGACATCATGCTGCCGGGGATGAACGGCTACCGCGTGTGCGGCGCGCTGCGGGCCGCGGGGTGCGAGGTGCCGATCCTGATGCTGACGGCGAAGGACGGGGAGTACGACGAGGCCGAGGGGCTCGACACGGGCGCCGACGACTATCTGACCAAGCCGTTCTCGTATGTGGTGCTGCTCGCGCGGGTGCGGGCGCTGCTGCGGCGGCGGGGGCAGGGGGCCTCACCGGTGGTGCGGGTGGGGGACCTGGTGGTGGACCGGGGGGCCCGCCGGGTGGAGCGGGACGGGAGCGACGCCGCGCTGACCGCCAAGGAGTTCTCCGTGCTGGAGCAGTTGGTGGTGCGGCCGGGGGAGGTCGTGTCGAAGGCGGAGATCCTCGAGCATGTGTGGGACTTCGCGTACGAGGGCGATCCCAACATCGTCGAGGTGTATGTGAGCGCGCTGCGGCGGAAGCTGGGCGCGGGGGTCATCGAGACGGTGCGGGGAGCCGGGTATCGGCTGGTGGGGCGTGCGTAGGGGGTCGGTGCGGACGCGGGCCGCGGTGGGGGCGACGGTCGTGGTGGCCGTGGCCCTGGTCGCGGCGGGGCTCGCGGTGCTGGAGGTGTTGCGGACGAATCTGTCGGAGCAGGCCAGGCTGCAGTCCGAAGTGCGTGCGCGCTCGGTGGCCTCGAAGGTCGCGGCCGGGGAGGAGTTCGGCGCGCTGGGGCTGGGCGAGGACCCCGTGCAGATCGTGGACAGTCAGGGCCGGGTGCGGGCGGTGAGCGACGATCTGGAGGCCGTGACGGGGACGGGGAGCCGTGAGGTGGTGCCGGTGGACGTCGAAATGGAGGACGAGGACGACCCCGGGAGCATGGCGGCGAAGCCCCGGTTCGCCGAGGGCACCGCCCGGGTGGACGGGGACGAGGCGGAGTACCAGTGGGCCGCGATGCGCGTGATCACCCCGGCGGAGGAGTCCGTCACGGTGTACGCGGGCGCCCCGCTCGCCACCGAAACGGTCGGGTCGGTACGGGACGCCATGCTGCTCGGACTGCCGCTGCTGTCGGCGGTGGTGGCGGTGGTGACCTGGCTGGTGACCCGGCGCGCCCTGCGTCCGGTGGAGGCGATCCGGCGGGAGATGGCGGCCATAACGGCCAGTACGGATCTGTCCCGGCGGGTGCCGGTGCCCCGGTCGCGGGACGAGGTGGCCCGGCTGGCGCGTACGACGAACGAGACGCTCGCGGCGCTGGAGGGGGCCGTGGAGCGGCAGCGGGCGTTCGTCGCCGACGCGTCGCATGAGCTGCGCAGCCCGATCGCCTCGCTGCGCACCCAGTTGGAGGTGGGCGCGGCGCATCCGGGGCTGCTGGATGTGGACGGCGCAGTGGAGGACGTGGTGCGGCTCCAGCGGCTGGCGGGCGATCTGCTGCTGCTGGCCCGGCTGGACGCCGGGGAGCGGCCCTCGGGGGGCCGGGTGGCGCTCGCGGAGCTGGTGCGCGAGGAGTTGGCGCAGCGGGTGGGGGACCGGGTGGCGGTGCGGTGCGAGCTGGGGCCGGTGGAGGTCGCCGGGTCGCGCGGGCAGTTGGCGCGGGTGCTGGGGAACCTGGTGGACAACGCGCAGCGGCACGCCCGCGACGAGGTGCGGGTGACGGTGCGGGAGGAGGGCGACTGGGGGGTCGTGGAGGTCGCCGACGACGGGAGCGGGGTGCCCGAGGGGGAGCGGGAGCGCGTCTTCGAGCGGTTCGTACGGCTCGACGACGCGCGCAGCCGCGACGACGGCGGGGCCGGGCTCGGCCTCGCCATCGCGCGCGACGTGGTGCTGCGGCACGGCGGGCGGCTGGGCGTGCGGACCGCGCCGGGCGGCGGTGCGCTGTTCGAGGTGCGGCTGCCGCGCGAACTCCCGGCCCCGGGCCGTCTCCTGGCCCCGCGTGATCTTCCGGCCGCGTGATCTTCCGGCCCTGGGCCGTCCCCCGGCCCCCGTGACCTTCCGCCCGGCGTCCGGCCGGCCCTGGCGCGCGCGTCTAGACGCGGCCGCGCTGGGCGCGCAGGTGTTCGGCGATCGGGGTCAGGGAGGTGTGGACGGCATCGAGGGCTTCCGGGCTGAGCAGGTCGATGAAGTGCTTGCGCACCGACTCGACGTGGTGCGGTGCGACCTTGCGCATGGTCTCCCAGCCGTCTTCGGTGAGCACCGCGTAGAGCCCGCGCCGGTCGGATTCGCAGTGCTCGCGGCGGACGAGGCCGGCGTTCTCCATCCGGGTGATCTGATGGGAGAGGCGGCTCTTGGACTGAAGGGTGGCGGCGGCCAGGTCACTCATGCGCATCCGGTGGCCTTCCGACTCCGAGAGGTTGACCAGGATCTCGTAGTCGTTCATGGTCAGGCCGAACGGCTGTAGGTCGCGTTCGAGTTGGTAGCTCAGCAGCCGGCTGACGTCCAGGTGGATGCGCCAGGCGCGCTGTTCCTCGTCGCTGAGCCAGCGCGTGCCGTTCTCGGTCTCCATGGGAAGTATTCTACCTATAGAAGTTGAATTTCGAACCAATGGATATGAGGTCACCTGTTCGAGGTTACACTCCGCATGCTCTCGCTCACGAACCGGTGCCCCCTGTAGCCCCTATGGGCACCTCGTTCATGAGTTCTTCCGTCGACTGGAGCAGGACCGTCCCCGCGCCGACGAACTCGAACTGATGCTCCTCACCCGAGGTGCCCCCAAGGCCGGTGTGCGCCCGGATCCCGCCGAGGATGCCCCGCAAGTACTCGTGATCGTAGTGGTGGTTGGGCGTGGGGCAGTCCGCCCAGCCGACGAGGGCCTGCGGGTCCACCCGGATCGGCGGCTCCATGAAGACCACCGGGCCGTTGGAGGCCGCGACGAACTTGCCGGTGCCGATCAGGGTGAGGAAGCCCGGGACGATCGACTGCTTGAGGGAGAGCGAGGGCTGGAAAGCGAGGAGATTGCCCGACCGGATGGTCAGATTGCCGTCGTCGAGGTCGTAGGAGTTGACGTCGAAGGCCCGGTCCGCGAGCACCATCTTGCCCTGCCCCTCGGCCACCACCCAGTCCGCGGCGTGCAGCGGGGAGTGGAAGCTGTGCGCGATGAGCTGGTCCAGCCGGCCCAGGCCCACGCCGTGGAAGTCGATCCGCCCGTAATAGGCGATCATCTTCCCCTTCTGCAGAAACCACTGGCCGTTCAGCTCCACGCTGAAGGCGTACGGATTGATGTTGTCGTCGGCCGGGAGGGTGTACGCGTCGTGGATGACGGGGCTGTTCACAGCTTCTCCTCCGATGCCTGGACATACACCGTGCCGGTGCCCGAGAGCTCGAGCTGAAAGGCCTCTCCCGAGCCGCGGCCGACCATCTCGCGCCAGCCGAGCGCGGCCGAGAGCTTGTTGCGGACGTCCCCGCGGTGGGCGACATACGCCTGCGGGTCGACATGGACCGGGCGGCCGGGGGTGATCGGCAGCTGGATCACGCCGCCGTGCGCCATGACCGCCGCCGAGCCATGCCCCTCGAGCGTGGTGGTGAACAGCCCCTGGCCGGTGACCTGGCCGCGCACGATGCCCATCACCCCGCCCTGTGAGCCCATGAACATCGTGCCCTGGCGCAGCGACCCGTCGAAGGCGAGCAGCCGGTCCGACTCGGCGTACAGCTTGTCGCCGGCCAGGTGGATCACCTCGACATGGTGGCCGCCGTGGCCGAACATCACCGTGCCGCTGCCCTCGACGGTCATGAGCGGGGTCGCCTCGCCCGCGACCCGGCGGCCGATCATGCCCATCACTCCGCGCTGACCGCCGGTGATGCTCGGCGTGAACCGCACCTCGCCCCGGTAGGCCAGCATCGCGCCGCGCTGGCTGAAGAGCGTCTGGCCGGGCTGCACCTGCGCCTCGACCATGCGTGAGTTGAGGACGTTGAAGGGCATCAGACGTCCCCGCCGATCGTGTTGCGCTCGCTCGGCTGTACGTACACCAGTCCCTCGCCCTCGAAGCGGATCTGGAACGCCTCGCCCGAGCCCTCCCCTATGAGGGTGCGGAAATTCACCCCGGACTGGAAGTGCTGCTTGAGCTTGCCCGTATGGGCGATGTACGCGCCCGGGTCGACCTGCAGCGGCAGCTGCGGGGTGACGCGCAGCACCACCGCCGTGCCGTCGGAGAGGATGGCCGCCTGCCCGGTCCCCTCGACGGTCGTGGTGAACAGGCCGTTGCCCTGCGAGGAGCCGCGCAGCCCGGTGAAGGAGGTCCCGGTGCGCAGCGCGGCGTCCGCGCACAGCAGATTGCTGGCCTCCACGTGGAGCGTCTCGCCGTGCAGCGACACCAGGTTGATCTCGCTCGCCCGGTCGGCGAAGTAGCACGTGCCGTGCCCCTTGACCTCCATGACCTCCATCTGCTCGCCGGTGAGCCGCCGGGTCACCATCCCGCGCAGCCCCTCCCCGCCGCCGGATTTCTTCTTGAAGGTCATCTCTCCCTCGTACGCGACCATCGAACCGTTCTTGGCCTTCACGGAATCGCCCGTCATGTCGACGGCGAGCACCTTGCTCCCCTGGAGCCGAAACTGAGCCACGGATCCGACGTTATCGGGACCGAACGGCGCGGAACAGGGACAGCCGGACCCCGGCGCGGTGATCGGTTACGAGGCTGCGACAATGCGAGGGGAGCTTGTGCATCACTTCACAAGCTCTCGCTGCGTGTCATCCGGCGTGTCATCCTGCGTGTCAACGTCGTCTCATCGTCCTTCTCACCCAAAGGTGCTGCTCCCGTGGACTTCAAGACCGCCACCGCACTGCGGCGGCTCCGCCTGGTCTCCGCGCCCGAGGCCGTCTCCTTCCTCCTGCTGCTCGTCTGCTCGGTGCTCAAGCGCACGACCGACTTCAACGCGGTCCCGGTGATGGGCATGGTGCACGGCATCCTCTTCATCCTGTACCTGGTCTTCTGGCTGGACGCCTGGAAGCGCGCCCAGTGGGACCGCAAGACCGCCGCGCTCTACTTCGTGCTCTCCATCCTGCCGACCGGCGGCTTCTTCGCCGAGCGCAAGCTCAAGCGGGAGGCGGAGGCCAGCGTGATCGCCGACCGGGCGCGCCGCGACGGCGTGGTCAACGCATGATCGTCGCCTTCTCCGTGACGCCGCTCGGCGTCGGCGAGGACGTGGGGGAGTACGTCGCCGACGCGGTGCGGGTGGTGCGCGAGTCCGGCCTGCCGAACCGTACGGACGCGATGTTCACGTCCATCGAGGGCGAGTGGGACGAGGTCATGGACGTCGTCAAGCGGGCGGTCGCGGCCGTGGAGGCGCGGGCGCCGCGGGTGTCCGTGGTCCTCAAGGCGGACATCCGCCCGGGCGTCACGGACGGACTGACCTCGAAGGTCGAGACGGTCGAGCGGCATCTGTCCGCGTAGGCCGCAGAGCCTTCTGGGCAGAGCTTTCCAGGTAGAGCTTCTAGGCAGAGCCTTCTAGGCCGCGCCACCGCCCAGCAGCGCGATGCCGAGCGGTGTGCGCTCGTACAGCACCCGGTGGCCATCGCGGCGCGAGGTCAGCAGGCCGGCCGCGCGCAGCACCCCCAGGTGTGCCGAGACCGACGACGGCGCCAGACCCAGCCGCTGGGCCAGCGCCGTCGTGGCGGCGGGCTCCTCCAGGGCGCTGAGAACGGCGGCGCGGTTGGCTCCGAGGAGCCGTACGAGCGCGTCCGCCGCGCCCTCGGCGGGCTCCTGCCAGAGCCCGCCCACCCCGCGCGCCGGATAGATCACCGTCGGCTGCCAAGGCGGCGCGAAGCCGCTGATGACATCCGGCCAGACGAAGACGTTCGGCATCAGCAGCACGCCCCGGCCGTCGAGCTCCTGCACCTCCGGGCCTCCGGCGCGGGTGCGGACCGTGAGCCGCCCATCGGCCCAGGACAGCGCGGGGCGCAGATCGGCGAAGAGCCGCTCAAGGCCGCCGTCGGCCAGCTGCCGGGCCCGATAGGCCACATCGGCCTCCAGCAAGGCGCGCACCCGGGGCCAGTCCGGCGCGAGCAGCGCGTGCCAGACCCGCTCGGTCTGATCCCCGAGCCGCCGCACCGCCCGCGCGGGGTCGTCCAGCACCGAGCGCCCGGCCGCGGAGCCGGCGGCCCCCGGCGTGCACACCAGGGAACGGGCCATCTCCCGGCGGGCCGTCTCCGGCCCGGTCGCCCGCAGACGCGCCAGCTCCTCCTCGAACGAGGGATACGGCACCTCAGGCGGCGGACCCAGAAAGTCCGGGGTGTAGCCGCGGATGGGCATGAACAGCGCGAGCAGGGAGAGATCGAGCCCGGCCGCGGCCGAGCGGACCCGGCGCAGCCACGGCAGGTGATAGCCGTGCCGCTCGGAACGCAGCAGGGTCCGCACCGCCTCGTGCGTCTGGCACAGCGGTGAAATGGCGAACCGGCAGCGCAGTAAGTCGTCCTGCCCGAAGCTCATGTGGAGTGGCATGCGTCTCCCGGTTTCCCTGCCCCGTGAAGCGCCCCCGAAGAGCTCCCGTATACGGGCCCCGTGAAGCGGCCCGACAGAGATTCGCCTCGGAGCGAAACACTAGAGCTCCTGGACCGGCCCCGGGCAGGCTGCCGCCATGCCAACGCCTTCCGGGTCCGGGACCGCGGACCCCATCCCGACGCGCCCTGCCGCAGACGCCTCCCGACCCGAGCCCGCGGCCGAGGGCGCCGAGGGCCCCGCCGTCCCGGAACCCCGCCCGGGAGGCGTTGGCTATTCGGCCGTCTTCGCGGTGCGCGAGTTCCGGGCCGTGTTCGTCGCGCATCTGCTCTCCATGCTCGGCGAGGTCGTCTGCGGGATCGCGCTGTCCGTCCTGGTCTACCGGGTCACCGGCTCGCCGTTGCTGTCCGCCCTGGCCTTCGCCTTCGCCCTGCTCCCGTACGTCATCGGCGGCACCCTGCTGTCCGCCGTGGCCGACCGCTACCCCGCCCGCCGGGTGCTCGTCGTATGCGATCTGGCCAGCGCCGTGTGCGTGGCCGCGATGGTGGTGCCGGGCATGCCCGTCGGGTTGCTGCTGGTGCTGCGCTGTGTGCCCGCCGCTATCTCTCCGGTGTTCAGCGGGACGCGGTCCGCGACCCTCGGCGACATGCTGGGAGAGGGAGACCTGTTCGTGCTCGGCCGGTCCGTCATCCGGCTCACCGCGCAGGGCGCGCAGCTCGCCGGGTTCGCCGCGGGCGGGCTGCTGCTGGCCGCGGTCTCGCCGCGCGCGGTGCTCGCGATCACGGCGGCGTCGTTCGTGGGGTCGGCGCTGGTGCTGCGCCTGGGCACCCGCCGCCGTCCGGCCCGTACGGACGGCCGCCGGGGGGCGCTGCTGGGCGACTCGCTGCGCGGGATGCGGCAGCTGTTCGCCAACCCGCGGATCCGGGCCCTGTTCCTGCTGAGCTGGGTGCCGCCGACGTTCGTGGTGATGTCGGAGGCGTTGATGACGCCGTACGCGGACGGGCTGGGCTTCGGCTCGACCGGGCTCGGGCTGCTGATGTGCGGGATGCCGATCGGGGCGATCGTCAGCGAGGCCCTGGCGGGCACGCTGCTCGGCCCGGCAGGCCGGGCGCGGCTGACCCTGGTGGTGGCGGTGGTGTGCACGTTGCCCTCCCTGGGGTACGTCTTCGAGCCCTCGTTCGGCTGGGCGCTGGCGCTCCAGGTGGCGACGGGCTGCGGCATGGCGTACAGCCTCGGCCTCGACCAGTGGTTCATGGCGGCCGTACCGGAGGAGCTGCGGGGGCGGGCGATGACGGTGATGACGGCGGGGCTGATGACCGCGCAGGGCCTGGGCATGGCGGTGGCGGGCGCGATCGCCGAGCTGGCGCCGGTGCATCTGGTGGTGACCGCGGCGGGAGTGTTCGGCACGGTGTGCTCACTGCTGGTGGTGGTGCTGGTGCGACGCGGTACGGCACGGCCGCGGGTTACGGGCGAGGTGGGGTGACGGCGAGGTGGGTGACGGCGAGGTGGGGTTTCGGCGAGAGGGCAGGGCCGATGCGGGGAGAAGGGCGGCAGGGCGAGGGTGTCGGGTCGCCGGGCCCGAAACGTGAGACCGGGCTGACCACGATATGACCGGCCGGTAGGGTCGGTGACGTGCCCAAGCCGCTCAGCCTCTCCTTCGACCCCATCGCCCGCGCAGACGAACTGTGGAAGCGACGGTGGGGGTCCGTGCCGTCGATGGCCGCGATCACCTCGATCATGCGGGCTCAGCAGATTCTGCTGGGCCAGGTCGACGCGGTGGTCAAGCCGTACGGACTGACCTTCGCCCGCTACGAGGCGCTGGTGCTGCTCACCTTCTCCCAGGCCGGTGAGCTGCCCATGTCCAAGATCGGCGAGCGGCTGATGGTCCACCCGACCTCGGTGACCAACACCGTGGACCGCCTGGTCACGTCCGGCCTGGTGGCCAAGCGGCCGAACCCGAACGACGGCCGCGGGACGCTCGCCTCGATCACCGACCGGGGCCGTGAGGTGGTCGAGTCGGCCACCCGCGACCTGATGGCGATGGACTTCGGCCTCGGGGTGTACGACGCCGAGGACTGCTCGGGCATCTTCGAGCTGCTGCGGCCCCTCCGGGTCGCGGCGGGTGACTTCGACGCGCAGTAACACCGGCGGGGGCAGTAACACCGGTGGTCATACCGGTGGGGGTGGCGAAGATCGCCCCGGAACGGACGGTTACGCTCGACGTCATGAAGCGAAGCGTATTGACGCGCTACCGGACCATGGCCTATGTCACGGGCGTCCTGCTGATCCTGCTCACGATCGGTGTGATCGCCAAGTATCTGCTGGACGTGGACGGCGCGTCCGGCTTCGTCAGCGTCGTCGGTATCGCACACGGCTGGCTCTACGTCCTCTACCTGGTCTTCGCCTTCGACCTCGGCTCCAAGGCGAAGTGGCCCTTCGGCAAGCTGGCCTGGGTGCTGCTCGCGGGCACCGTCCCCACGGCGGTCTTCTTCGTCGAGCGCAAGGTCGTGGCCGAGATCGAGCCGCTGGTCAGCGGCGCCGAGCCGGAGCCCGCCCAGGCCTGACCTGCGCCCGCCGCTGTTTTTGGGCTCGCACCACCCCGCGCGCGCCGTCCGGACTCCGGACGGCGCGCGCGTTTTTGTTGACGCGTACAAGCACGGAAGGTTAGCTTCCGTCCCGGCTTTACTTGCGGCATACACACGTGCGGCCTGCGCCGGGGAATCCGCCTGCGCCAGGAAATCCGGCCTGTGTCAGGCAAAGAGGGGGAGAGGATGACGGTCCGCGTGTCGGCACGCCCCGCCCTCCCCCTGCACCGCCGCCTGTTCTCCGCGCGCCTCTACCTCGATCTGCGGCGCAGCTCCAGCACCAGCTGTCGCGGCTGACGGCCGTCCGGACGACCCAAGAACCGACTCCCGGCCCCTCCCGGCCCGGAGCCCCTCCCGGCCCGGACCTTCCTCGGGCGTCCGCGCCTTCGAGCGCCCCCTCAGCCTGTCCCACGCCTTCACGTTTCTTGTTCTGATGAGGACTTGTCATGCCCTCCACCTCGCGCTCCCGCATACGCGAAGAAGTGCGCCGCATCGATGCCCTGAGTGACCAGCTGCGGCGCGGTCGCATCGGCCGCCGCTCGTTTCTCTCCCTGGCCTCGGGCATGTCCGCCGCGGCCCTGCTGACCGCCTGCGGCTCGGACTCCGGCTCGGGGAAGAAGGCCGTCCCCTTCTACACGACCGAGAACGATCCCCAGTCGCTCGCCTTCTACAAGATGGTGATCGCGAAGTTCGAGAAGGCGCACCCGGGCGTCAAGGTCAAGATCACCCTCTACCAGGACGAGAACCAGCTGCAGTATCTCCAGACCGCGATGCAGACGGGCAACGACATCGGCGTCTTCGCGCCGCCCGGCGCCAACATCCTGGACTGGGCGGAGAAGGGCTATCTGCTGTCGCTGACCGACCTGGTCAAGGACATCGGAGCGGACGACTTCCTGGCGGGCACCCGCATCCGGGTCAAGGGCGAGGACTACGCCATACCCTTCCAGGCGGGCGCGTCGGTGCTCTACTACCGCAAGGACCTGCTACAGAAGGCCGGGATCGAGCCGCCGAAGACCTACCAGGACTTCCTCGACGCCGTCACCGAGCTCGACGGCAAGGACGGCGTCGACGGGATCTCCTCCGGCGCGAGCAACACCCCCGGAATGACGACCCAGTTCCTCGCCCCGTACGTCTATCAGTCCGGCTGGGACTACTACTCCGCCGACGGTGAGGTGCTGTTCGGAAAGCCCGAAGTGCTGGAGGGCGTCAAGCGGCATGTGGCGATCATGCGGCACGCCCGCAAGGGCGCGTACAACACCAACTACCCCGACCTGATGAGCACCTACATCTCCGGCCGCGCCGCGTTCGCCACCATGGCCGGCCGCCTCGGGGTCAACCTCGCCAAGCAGAATCCGAAGATCGCCGAGAACACGGGCGTCATCGCCGTCCCGGCCGGGCCGTTCCGCACCGGCAGGCTCTCCTATGGCGGCAAGAACCAGTACAGCGTCTACGCCAGGACCAAGCACCGCGCCGAGGCGATCGCCTTCCTCAAGGCACTCACCACCGGCGCCAACGCCCTCGCCTTCTCCCTCACCGTCCCCGGCCACCTGCTGCCGCCGCTGAAGTCGGTGTCGGCCCGGCTGCGCGCCGAGATACCGAAGTCCGAGGACGCGTACCTCAAGAAGCACGGCGACTGGGTCACCACGATCATGGACCTGGTGCCGGACGCGATGAGCCCCGACCTCAGCATGGGCTCGGTGCACGACCACACCTACGACGGCCGGCTGTCCAACCCCTGCCCCTGGGCCGGCAGGGCGTGGGCGCCGCCGCCCGCCGACGGGGCGATGATCCAGGACATCCTGATCCGGGGGACCGACCCCGAGAAGGCGTGGAAGGACGCGGTGGCCAAGCTGGAGAAGGCCGCCAAGGAGTGGCGGACCGCCCATCCGGACTGGAAGCCGAGCGCCTGAGCCATGACCGCCGCCCGCCTCGGCGTGCGCCCTTTCCGGGTCTTCCAGTACGCCTGTCTCGCCGTGATCGTGGTCGTCGCGGACCTGCCGCTGGTGTGGATCGTCCTCACCGCCGTCAAGCCCGACACCGAGATCGTCGCCTATCCGCCCACCCTCTACCCGCACGAGATGACGTTCGAGAACTTCACCAACCTCTTCGCCATCTCGGACTTCGGCACCTACCTCGCCAACAGCGCGGTCGTCTCCCTCGCCGCGACCGCCGCCACGGTGGTGCTCGGCACCCTCGCCGCGTACTCGCTCAGCCGCTTCACCATCCCCGGCCTGCGATGGGTGGGAGAGCTGTCGCTGTTCGCCTACATGGTGCCGCCCATCCTGGTCCTGGTCCCGACGGCGCAGCTGGTGAACCGGCTCGGGCTGGCCAACGACAAGACGGCGCTCGTCGTCCTCTACACCGCCACGCTGCTGCCCTTCGCGCTGTGGACGCTGCGCTCGTACTTCCACGGGCTCACCGTCGAGTTGGAGGAGGCGGCCATGGTCGACGGCTGCACCCGCTTCGGCGCCTTCCGCCGGGTGGTGGTCCCGCAGGCCCTGCCCGGCATCATCGCCACCGCCGTCTTCACCTTCAACGCGGCCTGGAGCGAGTACCTCTTCTCGGCGACCCTGATGACCGACCCGGAGAACCTCACCCTGAGCCCCGGGCTCGCGCTGCTCATGGACCAGACCGGGGTCTACTCATGGGGCGTGCTCATGGCCGCGGCCGTGATCGTCGTCCTGCCGGTGGTGGTGCTGTTCGCGTTCGTCCAGAAGTTCCTGGTGGGTGGGGTCGGTCAGGGGGCCGTCAAATGAGCGTCCGCAAGACGGGTGTGCACAGGACGGGCGTGCACAGGACCGGTGCGCACAGGACCGGCGTGCCTTCGGGCACGCGCGAGCGGCCGCGGCGCGGGCTGACCGACCGGCAGTTGGGCAGCCTGATGCTGCTGCCCGCGCTCGCCCTGCTGCTGTGCTTCGCCGTCTACCCGTTCGTCGCGTCCGTCGTCGACAGCTTCTTCCGGATCGACTTCCTCACCCGGCAGCGCGACTTCCTGGGCCTCGACAACTACCGTCGCCTGTGGGAGGACCCCGCCACCCGCGCCGCCTTCGGGCGGAGCGTGCTGTGGGTCGCCGGGAACGTGGTCATCCAGGCGGTCGCGGGCGTGGCCGTCGCGCTCGTGCTCAACGCCGGGCTGCGCGGGCAGACCCTCGCCCGCGGCCTTGTGCTGTTCCCGTACGTGGTCCCGGCCGTGGTCGCCGCGATCGTCTTCCGCTTCATGTTCAACGACACCACCGGCCTGGTCGGCTATCTGCTGAAGGCATCCGGCGCGAGCGACCAGCCGGTGAGCCCCTTCGGCGACCCCGACACCGTGATGCTCGCCCTGATCGCGGTGAACTGCTGGAAGTACGTGCCCTTCGTCGTCATCGTCGTCCTCGCCCGGCTCCAGACCGTGCCGCGCGAGCTGTACGAGGCGGCCTCGCTCGACGGGGCCGGGCGGCTGGGCTCGTTCCGCCATGTGACGCTGCCGTGGATCGCCCCGGCGCTGCTCGTCGCGATGCTGATGCGCACCATCTGGACGGCGTACGACTTCGACCTGCCGTACCTGCTGGCGCAGGGCGGTCCCTTGGACAGCTCGACCACCGTGCCGCTGGCGATCAGGAAGATCGCGTTCAGCGACCAGGAGCTCGGCCTCGCCTCCGCCCTCGCGGTGTCCGTGGCGATCCTCCTCGTCGCGGGCGCCTGGCTCTACCTGCGGGCCTACCGGCGTACCGAGCGCGCCACGGGCTGACCCCGTAAGACCATGAACGAGCCCGACGAGCCCGACGAGCCCGACGAGCCCGACGAGCCGACGAGTCAATGAAAGGAGCGGTCATGACCGCCCCGGCCCCGACCCTGATCGAGGCGGCCCGGCGCCTCGCCGACGAGGTGCTCGCCCCCGGTGCCGAGTCCGCCGACCGCGAGGGGGTCACCCCGGCCGCGATCGCCGCGGTCAAGGGGGCCGGAGTGCTCGGGGTGAGCGGCCCCGCGGCGTACGGCGGAACGCAGGCGCCTGACTCGGTGGCCCGCGAGATCGCCGAGATCCTCGCCGGGGCCTGCTGCTCCACGTACTTCGTCCAGGCGCAGCACCACAGCCCGGTCAGGATGCTCGCCGCGTCCGCCTCCCCGGCCCGCGAGCGGCTGCTGCGGCCGCTGTGCGACGGCACGCTGCTGTCCGGCATCGCCTTTTCCCACCTGCGGGCCTTCCCCCGCACGCCGGTGCGGGTCGGCCGGGTACCGGGCGGCAGGCGCTTCGACGGGCGGGTGCCGTGGTACACCGGCTGGGGCCTGAACGACGTGCTGCTGCTCGGCGGGGTCACCGACGAGGGTGAGGTCCTGTTCGCCTTCGCGGACGCCCGTGAGCAGCCGGGGCTGCGCCCCACCCCGCCCCTCCAGCTGGCCGCGCTGACCGGCACCCGCACGGTCGGGCTGGAGCTGGACGGCCTGGTGGTGCCCGAGGAGGCGGTGGTCTGGAGCCGCCCGTTCGAGGAGTGGGCGGTCGCGGACCGGCCGAAGAACACCAACCCCAACCCGGCCGTCTTCGGCGTGGCCCGCGCCGCCCTCGACCTGCTGGAGGCCGCCGGGGACCCGGAGGCGACGGAGACGGCGGGGGTGCTGGGCGAGCGGCTGCGCGAGGTGCGGCGGGAGGCATACGCGCTGGTCGACGAGGTCCCGGCGGGAGAGCGCCTGGCGGACCGGCTGGCGGTGAAGACGCGGGCCTACGACGTGCTGCGCGCGGCGACCACTGCGGCGATCGTCGCGGGCGGGGGCCGTGCTTTCGGCCTCGGCAGCCCGGCGCAGCGGCTGGCCCGGGAGGGGCTGTTCCTGGTGGTGCAGGGCCAGACCGCCGAGGTACGGAGCGCCCACCTGCGGGCACTGCGCGGCTGACCTGCGGCGGGGCCCGTTCGGAGTAGTGGGTGACCGGTTGGGCCCGTTTCGCGTCGACAAATACTTGGACGTCCTAGTAAATTTGCAGTCATGGACGTCGAAGGCATTGAGGCGGGCCGCCGGCGCTGGCAGGCCCGGTACGACGCCGCGCGCAAGCGCGAGGCCGACTTCAGTACGCTCTCGGGGGATCCCGTGGATCCGGTCTACGGACCGGCCCCCGGCGACAGCGTCGCGGGCTTCGAGCGCATCGGCTGGCCCGGCGAGTTCCCCTTCACCCGCGGGCTGTACTCCACCGGCTACCGCGGCCGCGCCTGGACCATCCGCCAGTTCGCGGGCTTCGGAAACGCCGAGCAGACCAACGAGCGCTACAAGATGATCCTGAAGGCGGGCGGCGGCGGCCTGTCAGTGGCCTTCGACATGCCGACGTTGATGGGCCGCGACTCCGACGACCCGCGCTCGCTGGGCGAGGTCGGCCACTGCGGCGTCGCCATCGACTCCGCCGCCGACATGGAGATCCTCTTCAAGGACATCCCGCTCGGCGACGTCACCACCTCGATGACGATCAGCGGCCCCGCAGTCCCCGTCTTCTGCATGTACCTGGTCGCCGCCGAGCGCCAGGGCGTCGACACCTCCGTACTGAACGGCACGCTCCAGACGGACATCTTCAAGGAGTACATCGCGCAGAAGGAGTGGCTCTTCCAGCCGGAGCCGCATCTGCGTCTGATCGGCGACCTGATGGAGCACTGTGCGCGCGGCATCCCCGCGTACAAGCCGCTGTCGGTCTCCGGCTACCACATCCGTGAGGCCGGGGCCACGGCCGCGCAGGAGCTCGCGTACACCCTCGCCGACGGCTTCGGCTACGTCGAGCTGGGGCTCTCCCGCGGGCTCGACATCGACACCTTCGCGCCCGGCCTGTCCTTCTTCTTCGACGCGCACCTCGACTTCTTCGAGGAGATCGCCAAGTTCCGCGCGGCCCGCCGGATCTGGGCCCGCTGGATGAGGGATGTGTACGGGGCCAAGACCGAGAAGGCGCAGTGGCTGCGCTTCCACACCCAGACCGCCGGGGTCTCGCTCACCGCGCAGCAGCCGTACAACAACGTCGTGCGCACCGCCGTGGAGGCGCTGTCCGCGGTGCTCGGCGGCACCAACTCGCTGCACACCAACGCCCTGGACGAGACGCTCGCGCTGCCCAGCGAGCAGGCCGCCGAGATCGCCCTGCGCACCCAGCAGGTGCTGATGGAGGAGACCGGCATCCTCAATGTCGCCGACCCGCTGGGCGGTTCCTGGTACGTCGAGGCGCTGACCGACCGCATCGAGGCCGACGCCGAGAAGATCTTCGAACAGATCAAGGAGCGCGGCCGCCGGGCGGTGCCCCGTGAACAGCACCCCATCGGGCTGATCACCTCCGGCATCCTGCGCGGCATCGAGGACGGTTGGTTCACCGGCGAGATCGCCGAGTCGGCCTTCCAGTACCAGCGGGCGCTGGAGAAGGGCGACAAGAAGGTCGTCGGCGTCAACTGCCACGAGGGCTCGGTCACGGGCGACCTGGAGATTCTGCGGGTCGGCCATGAGGTCGAGCGCGAGCAGGTGCGGGCGCTCGCCGCCCGCAAGGAGGCCCGCGACGACGCGCGGGTGACCGCCGCACTGGAACGGATGCTGTCCGCCGCGCGCGACGGCTCGAACATGATCGAGCCGATGCTGGAGGCGGTCCGGGCGGAGGCGACCCTGGGCGAGATCTGCGGCACGCTGCGCGAGGAGTGGGGAACCTACACGGAGCCGGCGGGCTTCTGAGCGGCGGTTGGTTTCTGGGCTGGTTTCTGGGCTGGTTTCTGCGGTGATCTCTGCGGTGATTTCTGGGCGGGGGCCGGCTTTTGAGGCGTGGCGCGCTTCTGGGCGGCGGGCTTTTGAGTCGCGGCCGGGTTCCGAGCCGGGCCGCGCTTCGGGGCCGGCCCCTGAGCCGGCCCCGCCTCGCCCCGTCCCGTCGCCGCAGGGAAGCCGCAGAGCAGCAGCTCCGCGAAGTCGCGCGCCCAGGGCGCGTCGACGGCGTCGGCGCTCACCAGCGTCCGGTGCATCACCGCGCCGGCGATCACATCGAAGATCAGGTCCGCGCTGCGGGCCGCCGCGGCGGGGTCGGCCTCCCGCGGCAGCTCGCCGCGGGCCTGGGCGCGCTCGCGGCCGAGCAGCACCAGCCGCTTCTGCCGGTCGACGATCGTGGTGCGGATCCGCTCCCGCAGCGCCTCGTCGCGGGTGGCCTCGGAGACCACGGCCATCAGCGAGGTCCCGGCCTCCGGGCGAGCCAGCAGCGCCGCGAACCGGAGCACCGTCTCCTCCACATCGGCGTGCAGCGAGCCCAGGTCGGGCAGTTCCAGCTGCTCGTCGAGGAGGGCCGCGACCGCGTCCACCACCAGCTCGCTCTTGTTCGTCCAGCGGCGGTAGAGGGTGGTCTTGGCCACGCCCGCCCGGGCCGCGACATCGCCCATCGTCAGCTTGGACCAGCCGAGCTCGACCAGGGCGGCCCGCGTCGCGCCGAGGATGGCGCGGTCGGCCTCGGCACTGCGGGGGCGGCCGGTGCGCCGCGCTGGCGGGCTCATGCCCGTGACCCTACCCGCAGGCGGGCCATGCCCCCTGGAACTCCCGGGGCCCTACCAGTTACGCTACGGCTCGTAGCGTAAGGGTGTGCGCTTTTCCATTCACCGGGGGAAGAGGGGAGGATAGGACCATGCAGCCACGGAACATGTCCATGAGTGGAGTGGTCGACCTCGCCGCGGTGAAGGCGGCCGGAGAAGCGAAGCAGAAGGCGGAGAAGGCGCGGGCCGACGCGGCCCGCACGGGCGGCGCGCCCGCCCCCACCCGTCTGGTCTTCGACGTCGACGAGGCGGGTTTCCAGCAGGATGTCCTGCAGCGCTCCACTGAAGTACCGGTCGTCATCGACTTCTGGGCCGAGTGGTGCGAGCCGTGCAAGCAGCTCGGTCCGATCCTCGAGCGGCTGGCGGGGGAGTACGCGGGCCGCTTCGTCCTGGCGAAGATCGACGTCGACGCCAACCAGATGCTCTTCCAGCAGTTCGGGGTGCAGGGCATCCCCGCCGTGTTCGCGGTGGTCGCGGGCCAGCCGGTGCCCCTCTTCCAGGGCGCCGCGCCCGAGGCGCAGATCCGGCAGGTGCTGGATCAGCTGGTCCAGGCGGCGGAGCAGCAGTTCGGCATCGTGGGCGCCCCGGTGCAGGACGCGGGAGACGAGGGCGACGAGGGCGGCGAGCCGGTCGCGCAGCAGCCCGTGACCCCGTACGACAGCGCGCTCGCGGCGGCGCACGAGGCGCTGGACGCCGGCGATCTGGGCGGCGCGGTGCAGGCGTACAAGAACGTACTGGCCGACGACCCGGGCAACACCGAGGCGAAGCTGGGCCTGGGGCAGGCCGAGCTGCTGAGCCGGGTGCAGGGGGCGGACCCGCAGCAGGTGCGCAAGGCGGCGGCCGACAATCCGGCGGACCCGGCGGCGCAGATCGCCGCGGCGGACCTGGACCTGGTGGGGGGTCATGTGGAGGACGCCTTCGGGCGGTTGGTGGACGCGGTGCGGCGGACGGTGGGGGAGGACCGGGAGGCGGCGCGGCTCCATCTGCTGGAGCTCTTCGAGGTGATCGGAGCGGACGATCCCCGGGTGGTCTCGGCACGCGGCGCGTTGGCGCGCGTGCTGTTCTGACCTCTGCCACCTCAAACAGAGAAGCGGCCGCGCTTTACCAAAACTTGGTAAACGCGGTCGCTGTAACTGACGGTAAGTGAACGTCAGGTTTTTGTCCGGTCATGGCGTAGATCGCCCCATCTTTCCGGGCATGTGGCGGCGACCCTGAGTACCCGGCCTCTATCTCCCTGCCGCTGTACGGTTATCCGCCCGTTACTCGCTAGTAACGAACCCCTTGTGCACCTGCCCGTAAATGCACCACGATCGGCCAAGCTCGGTCCCATTTCCCGCAGCCCGGCATCCGGTCGGCGTGGTCGGCGCGATGGGTCCCCACCGAGTAGGTCGGCGGCAGTGGCGTCGGCCGTGGACAGGGGGGTCTCTGCCTACCGGCAGGGCCTGTCCAGGAGGTTGCGCGAAGGCGTGGCCAGTGGTTGTCGCTCGGGGGTGATCGCCGGTGTTTCGGGTGCGGTTCGCGCCTGCGAGACGTGGGCGCTCTCCTTCCCGAGGACGTAGCACTTCTCCCATCCCAGGCTCGGGCCTCGGCCCCAGCCGGAGATGTACGTCCGAGAAGGAGGAAAGTCATGGAGTCCCAGGCTCGTGGCGGGACCAGATGGAAGCGGTTTGCCGTTGTCATGGTGCCGAGCGTCGCTGCCACGGCCGCGATCGGTGTAGCCCTCGCGCAGGGTGCGCTCGCGGCGTCGTTCAGCGTGTCCGGCCAGCAGTTCAAGGTCAGCGCGGACCTGCTCAACGGAAAGGGTTTCGTCCAGTACGGCACCCTTGACACACAGCACGGGGGCAAGAAGATCCCCGTGGCCGTGTCGGCGTTCAAGAACGCCAAGATCAAGGGCCTGTGCCAGTCGGTGGTGGTCCCGGTCCCGCTCTTCGGCGATGTCACGCTGAGGCTGGAGGCCGGCAACGGCGGCAAGGAGGTCGTGGCGAAGAACCTCTTCATCGACCTCGACCAGCTCGAGGCGGACGCCACGTTCCGCGGTCTCAACATCGGTGTGGCGGCCGGCGACACCACCAAGGGTCCCAAGGGCGACACGAACAAGAAGGACCCCAGTTCCTTCAGTCAGGAAGCCGACTCGGTGACGCTGAAGGGTGTCAAGCAGACCGCATGGGCGACCAACGCGGGCACGTTCAAGCTCTCCGGCCTTTCGATGAAGGTCAGCAAGGGCAAGAACGAGTGCTTCTGACGCGCTGAGCGGGGTGGGGGGCCGTACCACCGCCCCTCACCCGGCATCGCTCAGCGGCGTCAGGGGCATCAGCACCGCGTTTATCAGTACCGCATCAGAACACTTGCGATCGTCCAGATCGCCGGCCCCAGGGAGCTGTTTTCATTGAGTGCCGAGTCGCCGGAGGCGAGTGACGCCGTCAGCCACCTGCGCAGGGCTTTCAAGTACTGGCGCTGGCAGCGCCCGTTCTGGGCAGGGCTCTTGACCATTCTGGCCGGGCTGCCGATCGGGTACCTGCCGTATGCCAACGTCACCTTGGGTCAGCTCACCGTCCGGATGTCCACCACCACCGGGTCCGGATCGCTGATCATCGGCGTCCTGCTGATAGTGCTGGGCCTGACCATGTGGTTCCAGCCCATCGTGCGGGTCTTCGCGGGAGTCGCCACCATTCTGCTGGGCCTGGTCTCGATCCCCGTGGCCAACTTCGGGGGCTTCTTGGTGGGTTTCCTGCTCGCGCTGTTCGGCGGCGGGATGAGCGTCGCCTGGGCGCCGGGCGAGACCCCGACCGAGCAGCCGGCGAAGGACGCGGGGCCCGCGCCCACGGACGGCACGGACGGTGTGGACGACGCGGACGCTGGGGACGGCGCAGGCGGCGGCGAGCCGGAGCCGGCCGTCGCGGGGGCCGCGCCGGACCAGGAATCCAGGGATGGGAGGCACCGTGCGGGGTGAACAAGAGCAGTCGGAGGGTGCGAGCGTCACGAGTCCACGCCGGGCGAGAACGGGGCCGCGGCATGCGGCCCCCAAGAAGTCGATGCTCACCCGCCTTCAGGTGCCCGCCGGCAAGGCGATAGCGCTCGCCGCCATGCCGACGGCCGTGCTGATGGGCATGGGGCTGACCCCGCAGCTAGCCCAGGCGACCTCCAGGGCCGAGGACCGCTACAAGCCAGGGCCGTGCGTCACCCAGCCCGACGAGGCCGACAAGGACGACGCCAAGGACCACAAGAGCACCGACGAGGCGGGCGAGCCGTCCAAGGGCTCCAAGGACAAGGGCTCCAAGGGCTCGAAGAGCCAGGACAAGGGTTCCGAGGACAAGAGCGCGGACGAGAGCTCCAAGCCCTCCGCCACGCCGACGCCCTCCGCCACGTCCTCCGCCGACTCCGGCTCCTCCGGCAGCAAGACGGACGACAAGGCGGACGACACGACGCCGGAGAAGTCCCCTACGCCGAGCCCGTCCGAGTCCAAGAGCAAGAACCCGCTGGACCCGCTGGGCCTCGGGGACGCGATCAAGGACATCTTCACCGGGGGCGGTGACGACGAGGACAAGACGGCCGAGCCGAGCGCCACGCCGACCCCGTCGTCCTCCGCGACCCGCTCGCCGGGCAAGACGACCGACCCTGCCGGGGACACGGCCGACAAGGCCGAGGACACGGTCGACAAGGCCGGCAAGGCGGCGAAGGACACGGTCGACAAGGCCAAGGACGCCGGGGACAAGGCCGACGACACCCCGTCGCCCGGCCCCACCTCCTCGTCCTCCCCCAAGGCCGAGGACCGTGACAAGGACGGCAAGGAGCCGTTCCCCTGCCCCACGTACGACGCCGAGGCATACGAGAACGCCGAGACCGAGCCGACCTCCAGCCTGCTGCCCGACGAGCCCTGGACGCTCAAGAGCACCCTGCTGACCCTGCACGGGCTGGACTACAAGGGCATCGTCGAGGTCAAGACGTACAGCGGGAAGGTCAAGAAGGTCCTCAAGTTCACCGCCTCCGGCGTGGACATCAAGGATCTGCACCAGCTGGTGGTCGGCGCCGGCGGGACGACCACCCACGTGGCCGCGCGCGAGGGCTCCACCTCCACCTTCAGCAACGGCCCGATCACCATGTACACCGAGGAACTGTCGGGCAACCTCCTGGGGATCATCCCGATCACCTTCAGCCCCAAGAGCCCGCCGCCGATAAACCTCCCCGAGGTGTTCTTCACCGATGCGACGGTCACACAGGCCGGACAGTTCGGCGGCGACCTGACCATCCCCGGCATGCACATCTACAAGACGGGGGAATAACCCCGGAGCACAGACCCGTTCGGGAGCCGCAAGGCCCTCCTTTGGGAGGGCGAACACCGGTGGGCACCGCCCCAAGCTCGGGGTGGTGCCCACCGGCGCGTCTGCCGCCCGCTCAGGGCCGGGTTACGGGGCTACTTGGTCTCGCCGCCCACGTGGTGCACCCGGACCATGTTGGTGGTGCCGGGGACGCCGGGGGGCGAGCCGGCCGTGATGATCATGGTGTCGCCGTCGTTGTAGCGGCCCAGTTTCGACAGCTCGGCGTCGACGAGGTCCACCATCGCGTCGGTGTGCTCCACATACGGCACCACGAACGACTCCACACCCCAGCTGAGCGCCAGCTGGTTGCGGGTGGCCACGTCGGTGGTGAAGGCCAGGATCGGCTGCTGGGCGCGGTAGCGGGACAGCCGGCGGGCGGTGTCGCCGGACTGGGTGAAGGCCACCAGCGACTCGGCGCCGAGGAAGTCGGCGATCTCGCAGGCCGCGCGGGCGACCGCGCCGCCCTGCGTGCGCGGCTTCTTGCCGGGGACCAGCGGCTGCAGACCGCGCGAGAGCAGCTCCTGCTCGGCGGCCTGGACGATGCGGGACATCGTCTTGACCGTCTCCAGCGGATACGCGCCGACGGAGGACTCCGCGGAGAGCATGACCGCGTCGGCGCCGTCCAGGATCGCGTTGGCGACATCGGACGCCTCGGCGCGGGTCGGCCGCGAGTTGGTGATCATCGACTCCATCATCTGGGTCGCGACGATCACCGGCTTGGCGTTCCGGCGGCACAGCTCGATCAGGCGCTTCTGCACCATCGGGACCTTCTCGAGCGGATACTCGACGGCCAGGTCGCCACGGGCCACCATGACGCCGTCGAACGCCGCGACGACCCCCTCCATGTTGGCGACGGCCTGCGGCTTCTCCACCTTGGCGATCACCGGCACCCGGCGCCCCACCTCGTCCATGACGCGGTGCACATCGCGGACGTCGGCGGCGTCCCGGACGAAGGACAGGGCGACCATGTCGCACCCCATCGCCAGCGCGAACTTCAGGTCCACGATGTCCTTCTCGGACAGCGCGGGCACATTGACCGCCGCGCCGGGCAGGTTGATCCCCTTGTGGTCGGAGATCACGCCGCCCTCGATGACGATCGTCTTGACCCGCGGGCCGTCGACCGCGGTGACCCGCAGCTCGACATTGCCGTCGTTGATCAGGACCTGGTCGCCCTTGGAGACGTCGCCCGGCAGCCCCTTGTACGTGGTGCCGCAGATCGTCCGGTCACCCGGCACGTCCTCGGTGGTGATGGTGAACTCGTCGCCGCGCAACAGCTCCACCGGGCCGTCGGCGAAGGTCTCGAGCCGGATCTTGGGGCCCTGGAGGTCGGCGAGCACGCCGACCGCGTGCCCGGTCTCCTCGGAGGCCTTGCGGACGCGGTGGTACCGCTCCTCGTGCTCCGGGTGGCTCCCGTGGCTCATGTTGAATCGGGCCACGTTCATCCCGGCCTCGATCAGCGACTTCAGCTGGTCGTAGGAGTCGACGGCGGGGCCCAGAGTGCAGACGATTTTGGAACGGCGCATGAGGCAGATCCTATCGGTTTGTTTCGGAGCGGAATATTTAAGCTATGGAAAACGGTGCAATGCCGGGACAAGAGCCGCCGACGGGCCGGAGACTAGGCGGTGACCAGCTCGAACGCCTGGCTGGCAATCTCCAGCTCCTCGTCGGTGGGCACCACGGCCACCGCGACCCGGCTGGTCTCCGCGGAGATCAGCCGCGCCGAGGTGCCGCGCACCGCGTTGCGCACCGCGTCCACCTCGATGCCGAACGCCGGAAGGCCGCGCATCGCCGCCTCCCGCACCGCCGCGGAGTTCTCCCCGACGCCCGCGGTGAAGGCGATGGCGTCCACCCGCCCCAGCACCGCGGTGTACGCGCCCACATACTTCCGCAGCCGATGGATGTAGATGTCGAAGGCCAGCTGAGCCGCCTGGTCACCCTCGCCCATCCGGCGGCCGATCTCACGCATGTCGTTGTCCCCGCACAGGCCCAGCAGCCCGCTGCGCTTGTTCAGCAGGGCATCGATCTCGTCGATCGACATCCCGCCGACCCGGGCCAGGTGGAAGATCGCCGCCGGGTCCAGGTCCCCTGACCGGGTACCCATCACCAGGCCCTCCAACGGGGTCAGCCCCATCGAGGTGTCCACACACACCCCGCCGCGCACCGCGGAGGCGCTGGCGCCGTTGCCCAGGTGCAGCACGATCGTGTTGACCTCGGAGACGTCCCGGCCCAGCAGCGCGGCGGTGGCCCGCGAGACGTACGCGTGCGAGGTGCCGTGGAAGCCGTAGCGCCGCACCCCGTACCGGTCGGCGGTGGCCCGCTCGATGGCGTAGCGCGCCGCCTCCTCCGGCATCGTGGCGTGGAACGCGGTGTCGAAGACCGCGATCTGCGGCAGGTCCGGGCGCAGCGCGCGGGCCACCTTGATCCCGGTGACGTTCGCCGGGTTGTGCAGCGGGGCCAGCGGCACCAGCTTCTCGATCTCCGCGACCACCTCGTCGGTGATCAGGGTCGGCTCGGTGAACCGGGTGCCGCCGTGCACCACCCGGTGGCCGACCGCCGCCAGCTCGGGCGAGTCCAGGCCCAGGCCCTGCGCGGCCAGCTCCTCGGCGACCTGCTTGAGGGCGGCCGAGTGGTCGGCGACCGGGCCCTGCCCGATCCGCTCCACGATGCCGGAGGCGAGCCGGCCGCCGTCGGCCATGTCGAGCAGCTGGTACTTGACCGACGAGGAGCCGGAGTTGAGGACGAGGACTCGGGAACCGTTCACGGAGCCGTTCACGCGGGGTTCTGCGCCTTCTGTGCGGGGGCGGGGGTCTGTGCGGGGGAGACGGGGGAGGGGGCCTGGGGCTGTGCGGGGGTCTGGGCCTGGATGGCGGTGATCGAGACGGTGTTGACGATGTCCTGGACGAGCGCCCCGCGGGAGAGGTCGTTCACCGGCTTGCGCAGCCCCTGCAGCACCGGGCCGACCGCGACCGCGCCCGCCGAACGCTGGACCGCCTTGTAGGTGTTGTTGCCGGTGTTCAGGTCCGGGAAGATCAGGACCGTGGCCTTGCCCGCCACTTCGGAGTCCGGCAGCTTGGTCGCCGCGACAGCCGCGTCCACCGCGGCGTCGTACTGGATCGGGCCCTCGACCAGCAGGTCCGGGCGGCGCTCGCGGACCAGCTCGGTCGCCTTGCGCACCTTGTCGACGTCGGCGCCGGAGCCGGAGGTGCCGGTGGAGTACGAGAGCATCGCGATCCGCGGCTCCACACCGAACTGGGCGGCCGTCGTCGCCGACTGGATGGCGATGTCCGCGAGCTGCTCGGCGTCCGGGTCCGGGTTGACCGCGCAGTCGCCGTACACCAGCACCCGGTCCGCCAGGCACATGAAGAAGACCGAGGAGACGATCTGGGCGTCCGGCGCGGTCTTGATGATCTCGAAGGCGGGCCGGATGGTGGCGGCGGTGGAGTGCACGGCGCCGGAGACCATGCCGTCGGCCAGGCCCTCCTGCACCATCAGGGTGCCGAAGTACGAGACGTCGGCGACCACGTCGTGGGCCAGCTCGTAGGAGACGCCCTTGTGGGCGCGCAGCCGCGCGTACAGCTCGGCGAAGCGCTCGCGCAGCGGCGAGGTCTGCGGGTCGATGATCTGCGCGTCCGCGAGCTGGATGCCCAGCTCGGCGGCGCGCTTGCGGACCGCGTCCTCCTCGCCCAGCAGTGTGAGGTCGCACACATCGCGGCGCAGCAGCACATCGGCGGCGCGCAGCACCCGCTCCTCGGTGCCCTCGGGCAGCACCACCCGGCGGCGGTTGGTGCGCGACCGCTCGATCAGCTCGTGCTCGAACATCATCGGGGTGACGCGGCCCGAGCGGGCGACCGAGATCCGGTCGGTCAGCCCGGCGGTGTCCACATGCCGCTCGAACAGGCCGAGCGCGGTCTCGGCCTTGCGCGGCGAGCCCGCGGTGAGCTTGCCCTCCAACGCGAACAGCTCGGCCGCCGTCGGGAAGCTGCCGCCCGCCACGGCCGCCACCGGGGTGCCCGGGGCCAGCCGGGAGGCCAGCGCCAGGATGTTCGGTCCTGGCCGCTCGTCCAGGGTGAGCAGCACCCCGGCGATCGGCGGGGCGCCCGCGCTGTGCGCGGCCAGCGCCCCGACGATCAGGTCGGCGCGGTCGCCGGGGGTCACCACCAGGCAGCCCTCGGTCAGCGCGGGCAGGAAGCTGGGCAGCATGGCGCCGCCGAAGACGAAGTCCCGTACGTCCCGGGACAGCCCCCCGTGGTCGCCGAGCAGCACCTCGGCGCCCAGGGTGCGCACCACCTGGGAGACGGTGGGCGCGGAGAGCGAGGAGTCCTCGGGCAGCGCGTAGCAGGGGACGGGGAGGCGGTCCCGCAGCCGCTCGGCCACGGCCTCCCGGTCGCCGGGGGCCACCCGGTTCACCACGACGGCGACGACATCGCAGCCCTGCGCGTCATAGGCGCGGTAGGCGTTGTGCGCCTCGGCGCCGACGGACTCGACGCTCTGCTCCTGGCCGCCCACGACGGTGATCACCGAGGCGCCGAACTCATTGGCCAGCCGCGCGTTCAGCCCCAGCTCGTCGGGGAGGCCGCTGGCCGCGGCGTAGTCGCTGCCCAGGACCAGGACGTACTCGTAGTCGCGGGCCACCTCGTGGAAGCGGCCGAGCAGGTGCGCCACCAGCTCGTCGGTGCCCCGCTCGGCCTGGAGGGCGGACGCCTCGTCGTAGGTGATCCCGAAGACGGACTCGGGCGACTGGCCCAGCCGGTAGCGGGAGCGCAGCAGATCGAAGAGGCGGTCGGGGTTGTCGTGCACCAGAGGACGGAAGACGCCGACCCGGTCGACATGGCGGGTCAGGAGCTCCATGACCCCGAGTTCGACGACCTGGCGGCCGTCGCCGCGCTCGATCCCGGTCACGTACACGCTGCGCGTCACGCCTGGCACTCCGATCTGACGGTCGACACTCCGGCTCCGGCCTGAAAGTCCGGTCGAAACTTCCCCAAAAGCGGCCGTATCGGCGGCCCTGTCCCCTTGACAATACCTGCGGCCATCGATAAAGCGCTCCTCAGGTACACAGGCCCGGAGGGCGAACACAGCACCACCGGGCCCATGAAACAATCGGACTGGCTCACATCTACCCGTAGGCAGCAGGAGACACAGCACGATGCGCATCGGAGTTCTCACCGCAGGCGGCGACTGCCCCGGCCTGAACGCTGTGATCCGGTCGGTCGTCCACCGCGCGGTGGCCGGCCACGGTGACGAGGTCATCGGCTTCGAGGACGGCTTCAAGGGGCTGCTCGACGGCCGCCACCGCAAGCTCGACCTGGACGCCGTGGCGGGCATCCTCGCCCGCGGCGGCACCATCCTCGGCTCCTCCCGCCTGGAGCGGGCCCGGCTGCGCGAGGCCTGTGAGACCTCCAAGGACCACGCCCGCGACTACGGCATCGACGTGCTGATCCCGATCGGCGGCGAGGGCACGCTCACCGCCGCCCGGATGCTCTCCGACGCCGGGCTGCCCATCGTCGGCGTGCCGAAGACGATCGACAACGACATCTCCTCCACCGACCGCACCTTCGGCTTCGACACCGCCGTCGGCGTGGCCACCGAGGCCATGGACCGGCTCAAGACCACCGCCGAATCCCACCAGCGGGTCATGGTCGTCGAGGTCATGGGACGCCACGCGGGCTGGATCGCGCTGGAGTCCGGCATGGCGGGCGGCGCGCACGGCATCTGCCTGCCGGAGCGGCCGTTCGAGATCGACGCGCTGGTGAAGATGGTCGAGGAGCGCTTCTCCCGCGGCAAGAAGTTCGCGGTGATCTGTGTCGCCGAGGGCGCGCACCCCGCCGAGGGAACGATGGAGTACAAGAAGGGCGAGATCGACCAGTACGGCCACGAGCGGTTCACCGGCATCGGCAACCGCCTCGCCGCCGAGCTGGAGCGCCGCCTGGGCAAGGAGGCCCGCCCGGTCATCCTCGGCCACGTCCAGCGCGGCGGCACCCCGACCGCGTACGACCGGGTCCTGGCCACCCGCTTCGGCTGGCACGCCGTCGAGGCCGCCCACCGCGGCGACTTCGGCATGATGACCGCGCTGCGCGGCACGGACATCGCGATGGTGCCGATCGCCGAGGCGGTCACCGAGCTCAAGACGGTTCCGGTGGACCGCATGGACGAGGCCGAGTCGGTCTTCTGACGCGGGCTCGGGCTCCTCCTCAACTTTGACGCCAACTTTGACGCCGCCTCTTTGACGCCGCCTCAACCTTGGTGCCGCGCCGAGCGGGCTCTGGTACTGTCCCGGCTTGATCAGCGGGGTTGGCTGATCGGCTGATCACATCACCTGATCACCTGATCACCTGATCAAGGGGGACGAAGGAGCGGGGGCGGGATGCGTCGGTTGTGGGCCCGCGTGTGGCTGCGCCACACGGCCCTGGTGGTACTCGTCATAGCGCTGGTCGCGGTCTTCGTCGTCGCGAACCGCGACAGCGACGGCGGCCACCTCGCGGCCAACCGCGCCCAGCTACGGAAGGCATGCGACGGCAGCCTGCCGTACGGGGACCTGAAGCGGCTGGTCCGCGACGGCCGGGCGGGCGAGCTCAGCCAGCACGGCACGATGCTCGAGCCGGGCCAGGAGAGCCGCTCGCTGCTGGACTGCAAGCTGTCGTGGGGAGACGGATACGGCGTCACCGTCCACGCCGAGGCGCTCGTCTCCGACGTCCCCGAGGGCATGGAGACCGATGACCTCCTCGGCACGGCCGGCACCGACGGCACGTATGTGGCCCCCGGCACCACCGGCCAGTACGGCGGGCGGGGTGCCTGGTTGGTGGCCGAGTGTGTGGACGGCCTGCGCGGCCGGGTCCGGCCCACCACCGACCTGTATGTGGCGGCACTGGTCACCGACGGCGAACACGAGGCCGGGAGCACCGCCGAGCGCGAGGAGCGGACCAGGGTCGAACGGGCCGCCGCCCTCACCGGATTCCGCACCGCCGTCCATGTCGCGAACGCCATCACCAAGGCTCAGGGCTGCGGGAGCACCCCGCTCAAGGCGCCGACCGAGGTGCTGGACACCTACGAGTCGCACAACGATAACGGCGACTGGCGGTCCGAGCGCATCGAGGAGCCCGGCCGCGATCTGCGCAAGTGCGGCTGGATCAACCCCCGGTCGCTCCCCGGCGTGATGCCCGGAGCCTGGACCACCCTCGGCGACCTCCAGGAGTCCGGCGTGCTGAACGCCTGCCAGGGCACCTGGGACGGGGAGGCCGAGGAGAACGACGGGAACCGTCCGGCGGACTGGCAGATCACCGGCGTCGAGGCGGCCAGCTGGGCGGGCATCCTCGGCCGGACCGCGTACGACTCGTACGAGCGCGAGGGCCATGTGCCGGGGTGGGGAGTGTCCCAGAACCAGGGAAAGCCCGCCGGTGACGGCAAGGGCGGTGGGACTGCCGGTGCCGAGGGCGAGGACCGGATCTCCTCCTATGTCGAGGACCCCCAACTCGCCCTGTGGGCACGCTCGGTGTGCGGCGGCCGGGAGACCTACCACCGCGTCTCGGTGATTCCCACGATCCTGATCGAGGACGGCGCGACCGCCACCCTGGGCGCCAAGGACCGCGCCAAGCTCTCCCGTACGGCACGCACGGCGCTGGACCGCTATCTGAGCGCCGCGGACGGCTGGCCGAAGTCGGCGGGGTGCCGCGATACGAAGGTGCTGGGGGAGGTCGAGGAATGGCACTGAGCAGACTGCGGCTTGGCGGGCGGCCCGGCGAACAGGACGGCGAACAGGACGGCGAGAGCCCTTCGGGGTGGCTCGGTGGCCGGCTCACCCGCCGTCGCTTGTGGGGCCTCGCGGCCGTCGCGGTGGCGCTGGCCGCGCTGGCGGGCACGGCCGTCTGGCTCGCCGGCAGCGACGACCGTGCGCTCGACGAGGCCTGCGACGGAGTGCTGGCCAAGGACGAGGTCCGCGCGGTGCTCGGCGACGGCGAGATCAGCGTGAGCAACCGCACAAAGGGCACGTTCCACGCCAACGCCAACGCCAAGGGCGACGGTGACAGTGCCGGTGAGGATGCCGGTGAGGGTGACGAGGACCAGGCCAACACCCTCGCCGTACGGTGTGAGGTGACCGCCCACGGCAAGGGCAGCGTCAGGGTGACCATCGCGGGCGCGCCGCGGCCCCGCACCACGTACGGCGTCGGCGGGATGTACACCTCCATGCCCGAGCGGGACACCCTCGCGGTCCCCCTCGGCCACGGCTGGTCCGGGCTCTTCGGCACGGACAATGTGCGGCAGGACGACAACGAGGACGGCGAGGCGACCACCGCCGTACTGCTCGACTGCGCCAAGGGCGGCACCAGCCTGCTGATCACCGTCGAGACGAAGCTCGGCGGCGCCACGCTCGACGACCCCGCCGCCCGCCCCGACTTCGTCCGCACCGCGACCGCCACCGCCAAGGCCGCCAACGACCACTGGGGCTGCGGCGCGCGCCTGGGCAAACCGGTCCGCACGGTGGGCCTGCCGGTCAACGAGGACGAGTACGAGCCGCTGCTCGGTGCCAAGGGCACCTGCGCGGGCGTCCCGACGGCCGCCCGCTCCGCGGTGTCCACGGCCCGGGAGACCGCCCGCGACCGGGCGCCGCGCGAGGCCTGCGCCCTCGGCGCGCGGGACGGCTCGCCGCGCTACCGCCTCGACGCGTACTTCGGCCCGTACGCGGAGGAGACCCGCGACGAGTACGCCGGCGGCCTGGCCGAGGACGGCCCGACCCCCGCCGAGCTGCCCTCCGGGCGGCTGGGCAAGAGCGCCTACTGGGCCAGCGCCTCCTGCCCGGACAGCGGCGAGGACGCGCTGTTCCTCGTCCGCGCGGACGGCACCGAGGACGACACCCGCCGCAAGCCGGACCTGGCGTACGAGCGCGCCGCCCTCAGGGCGTTCGCGGAGCGGTCGGCGCGGAACCACGGCTGCGGGACGCCGACCACGCCGGGAGGGTGACCAAGCCGGGAGGGTGACCAAGCCGGGAAGGTGACCACGCCCGGTGGGTGACCTAGCCGGGCGGGTGACCACGCCCGCTGGTGGGTGAGCGGCCGCCGCTCAGACGACCTCGCCGCCGACCCCGGAACGCCCCGCGGGCACGCCGACGATGCCCACGGACACCTGCTTGCGGACGGACTCGCCGAAGACCTCGACGACGGCATCGGTGATCGACGCGATCAGCCGCGCGGGGGCGTTCTCGAACTGCGGCAGGTTCAGCGCCCCTTCGCGCATGCTCAGCGTGACGGCTGGGGCGTTCTCCTCCGTCGGTACGCCGCCGATGCCGTGGCGCCCGCGCGGGACGCCGAACAGGTCGACGACCGCGACGGAGCGCAGCCGCTCGCCGTACACCGCGCCCACCGCATCGGTCAGCGCCCGGATGAGCTTCGGCTCGGTCTTCCCGTCGAGGTCCTCTTCGCGGATCTGCACGGTGAAGTGGGGCATGGTGAATCTCCGTTCGGCCGGGTAGCTTGCACACAGAAACAGACACGTTTGCTTTGAAAGCAAAGCATCTTTGAATGCAAAGCTATTTGGCCGGCTGATCGGTGTCAACTGCGGCCCCTCACCCCTTGACGGCCCCTCCCAGCGCGAAGCCGCCGCCCATCCGGCGGGCGATCAGCACGTACAGCAGGATCACGGGGGTCGAGTAGAGGATCGAGAAGGCGGCCAGCTGCCCGTAGGCGACCTGGCCGTAGTTGCCGAAGAAGGTGAAGATGCTCACCGACGCCGGAAGCTGGTCGGGGGTGAGCAGCAACATGAAGGGCACGAAGAAGTTGCCCCACATCATGATGAAGCTGTAGATCATCACGACCGTGATACCCGGTCCCATGAGGGGGAGGATGACGCGCGTCAGGCTCTGTAGCCAGGACGCGCCGTCCGTCCACGCGGCCTCTTCGAGGATGACCGGGACCCCGTCCATGAAGTTCTTCATCAGCCAGATGGCGAAGGGGAGTTGCGAGGCCGCCAGGAACAGCGCCGTTCCGTACACCGTGTCGATCAGGTCGACCTGTACGAAGAGGCCGTAGACCGGGACCATGATGGCGGTGATCGGCAGACAGGTGCTGAACAGGATCGTCAGCAGGTACGGGCGTACGAGGCGGGAACGGAACCGGGACAGCGGATAGGCGGCGAGGGCCGCGCACGCCACGGTCAGGATGGTGGCCCCGCCGCACAGCAGCAGGCTGTTGAGCATCGGCGTGAAGGTGATCTCGTCCGTCCACACCGCCTGGAAGTTGTCCAGCGTGGGGGAGCCGGGGGCGGAGACGCGTAAGGTCGCCTCGCCGTCCAGAGAGGCCAGGACCAGCCAGGCCAGAGGGAGCACGAAGGCCGCGGCGACGACGAGCAGGGCGGCGTCGGCGGCCAGCCGGCGGCGGGTGCGGGGCGACCAGGCGGTGCGGGGACCGGCGGTACGGCGCTTGGCAGTACGGCGCTTGGCGGTACGGGATCGGGGCCGGGCTGACGTGGGCGGATGGGACAAGGTGCGGCCGGGGAGTGCGGACAACCTCGGACCTCCTCGCGCCTTCGGGCGCAGTCGATCAGTGAGTTGATCAGCGTCCCGTACATGAAACCGCCCACCCCGGCCGCGGGGAAGACTGCCGACACGTCACGTTGCGTGGCGTCAGCCGCCCTGGGCCGCGAGCGCGGTGGCCCGGCGCATGGCGTCGGTGCCCTGGTCGACGGCGCAGCGCGTGGCGAGGTAGCCGTCCGGGCGGATGAGCACGAGTTCGTCTCCGTCCGTGTCATAGGTCTTGTGTGCGATCCCCTCGACGTCGATGACCGTGCCGTGACCGGTCGCGGTCGGGTCGGTGGTCACGCGGTAGGTGCGCAGCGGGACGGACGTCTCCGGCGGCGTGCCGGGTGCGAGGTCGTGGCCGCGGTCCTGCCCTCGGTCGAAGGAGAGCAGCGTCCAGTGCGGGCCGCGCAGCAGGTCGAAGAGGCGGAGCCCGCGGCCGGTCGCGGCGTCGAGGCAGGGCGCGTCGGGCGCCCGGTCGCCGGCCCGGAGGCTGCCGGGCTGTGACGGCAGGTGGCGGTGATGGGTGAGCGGGCTGTCGGGGTAGGCGATGGTGAGACCGGTGGTGAAGTCGTCGGTGAGGCCGCGCAGGGCGGTCGGGCCGTCGCCGTTGCCAAAGGCGCCCATCACCGCGTGCAGCCGGGAGGTGCTGTCGTCGAGGACGGCCTGTGCGACGGGGCGGCGTTCCTGTTCGTAGGTGTCCAGCAGGGTGGTGTCGGCGCCGCCGAGGACGGCGGCGAGTTTCCAGCCCAGGTTGTAGGAGTCTTGGATGCCGGTGTTCATGCCCTGTCCGCCGGCGGGCGAGTGAATGTGCGCCGCGTCTCCGGCGAGGAAGACCCGGCCGACGCGATACCGGTCGACCAGGCATACGTTGATCTTGTACAGCGAGCGCCAACCCGCGTCCTGGAGGACCACGCCCGGCACCCCCGCGCGTTCGGCGAAGATGCGGTGGAACAGTTCCAGTGAGGGTGTGGCGGGCTCCCGCTCGTCGGCGGGGACGGACGCCTGGAACTGCCAGATGTCGGTGCCGGGCAGCGGGAAGAGCGACAGGATTCCGTGCTCGGGGCTCGCCCAGAGGTGCTGGCAGTGGCGGTCGAGACCCTCGATGCGCACATCGCCCAGGTACCAGCGGTGGTCCCCGTAGGAAGTGCCCCGCAGCGCGGCCCCCACCCGCTGCCGGACGACGCTGCGGCCCCCGTCACAGCCGACGAGGTAACGCGCGCGAACCTCGCGTGGCCCGGCCGCCGTCCGTACGGTCGCGGTGACGGAGTCGGCGTCCTGCCGGAGGTCGGTCACGGCCGACCCCCATTCCACCCGGCCGCCGAGCTCTGCCAGGCGGTCGCGCAGGATCGACTCGAGCTGGGGCTGTGACAGCCAGACCGGCGCGTACGGAACGCCGGGGGCCGAGGTGCCGAGGGCCACTTCCACCGCTTCGGAGACCACGCGCTCCCGGTCGTAGTGCCGGGTCGGGACGTGGATGGCCCCCAGTCGCAGGACGCGGTCGATGACGCCGAGGTCGTCGGCGATCTCCAGCGCGCGCGGCTGGATGGTCTTGGCGCGCGAGGCGGTGCTGGGCCGCTCCGCGGCCTCGACGACGCGGCAGGTGATACCGCGCCGGGCGAGATCGCAGGCCAGCGTCAGCCCGGTGGGTCCGGCACCGACGATCAGTACGTCGCTCAGGGTCGAGTCGTTCTCGGTCATGACAGCCCTTACCTAACTTAGGTATCTTTATTGAAGGCGGACGTTCCCTTGGGGGAGCCGCTCGACTGAGGTGAATGTATACCTAACTTAGGTAACTATCAAGGGAGTGTTCGTGGCGTTCGACAACGAGGAGTTGAGGGGACTGCTGCCCGCCATGAACCGGCTCAGCGGCACGCTGAGCCGCGGACAGCTCTTCGAGCGGGCCACCGCGGCCGCCGGGGTGACCCTGGAGCGGCCCGCCGTGACCATCCTGGTCATCCTCAACGCGGCCGAACGGCCCTTGCGGGTCGGGGAGATCGCACAGCGGATGCAGGTCGCCGGCCCGCACGCCACCAGGCAGATTCACGGGCTGGAGCAGCGCGGACTGGTGGAGCGGGTGGCCGATCCCGACGACCAGAGGGCCCGTCTGATCACCCTCACCGCGGCGGGCGAACGGCTCACCGGCCGCTATCTGCGGGTCATCAACGACTGGTTCGCCGATGCCCTGTCCGGATGGTCCGACGCGGACCAGCGAGACCTCGTACGTCTCCTCGGCCGCATGGTCGATGACCTGTCGACCCATCTGGACTCGGTCGTCAGGGAGGACCACCCCGTCGAGTGACACGGAGGGCGCTCGGCCCCGCTCGGCCCGCTCGGTCCACTTGCTCCACTCGCTCCACTTACTCCACGAAGAAGCTGTCGTGGCGGATGCGGAACTCTTCGAGTTCCCGGCCGCCGCGCCGGGTCATCTCCGCGACCTGTTCGAAGTACTCCTCGCGCGGTGCGCCCGGGGAGAAGAGCAGCAGCATGGACGCCGGGTCTTCGGAGTCGTTCTTGAACGCGTGCAACCCGCCCACCGGCACATAGAGGAAGTCTCCCGACCGCGCCGTGATCCAGTGATCGCCGTCGTACAGCCGCACGGACCCCGACAGGATGAAGAAGGACTCCGAGATCGAGCGGTGGAAGTGGGTGCTGGGGCCCGGCGATCTGGGTCCCATGTCAACCCGGTACAGCCCGAATTCACCCCCGGTGGTGGCGTGGGTGGCCAGGTAGTGGGTCCGGTTGCCTGTGGGGGAGTCCAGCTCGGGCGGGGTGTCAACCGGCCTGAACACCGCGTTGACTTCGCCGTTCTCGCCGAGATAGCGGGGTTCGGGGTACGACATGATCGGCTCCTTTGCCTTGTCCGTCACCGCATTGTGGACACGGACGGAGCCGGTGGTCATCGGCCGGGCGAACGGGAAGGCCGGAGCGGCGGGGACCAGGGCGGGCGGCCCACCGGCTCGGTCCGAAGACCGAGCACCCGCGGCTCTGCCGACCCGGCCGTATGCGGTGTAGCCGGCAAGTCGTACCCAGCCGACAGCAGCAGTTCGGCGGCGAAGGTCGCGATGGCGGTCTACCTGCCCGGACTGACAAATATTGAAATCTGTCAGCCATACATGCCATGCTTCTTGGGCGCACCCCACCCCCGTCCCGAGGAGCGTCCTGTGCACACCCGCACCCTTGGCACCACCGGCCCTCAGGTCTCCGCGCTCGGCCTCGGCTGCATGGGCATGTCCGGCATGTACGGCGACGCCGACCGCGCCGAGTCCATCGCCACCATCCACGCCGCCCTCGACGCCGGGATCACCCTCCTCGACACCGGCGACTTCTACGGCATGGGCCACAACGAACTGCTCATCAATGAGGCGCTGCGCACCGCCCCGGCCGCCCTGCGCGAACAGGCCCTGACCAGCGTGAAGTTCGGCGCCCTGCGCGCCCCGGACGGCGGCTGGCGGGGCAATGACGGCCGCCCGGAAGCGGTCATGAACTTCCTCGCCTACTCCCTGCAGCGCCTGGGCACCGACCACATCGACATCTACCGCATCGCCCGCGTCGACCCCGCCGTGCCCATCGAGGAGACGGTCGGCGCCATCGCCGAGGCCGTCCAGGCCGGGTACGTACGGCACATCGGCCTCTCGGAGGTGGGCCCCGAGACCCTCCGCCGGGCCGCGGCCACGGCCCCGATCGTGGATCTCCAGATCGAGTACTCCCTGCTCGACCGAGCCATCGAGGACGAGATCCTGCCCGTCTGCCGCGAACTGGGCATTGGCATCACCGCGTACGGGGTGCTCTCGCGCGGCCTGATCAGTGGCCACTGGAGCCGGGACCGCAAGGCAGCCGCCGACGACTTCCGCGTCCACAGCCCGCGCTTCAGCGGGGAGAACCTCGACCGCAACCTCGCCCTCGTCGACGCGCTCCGCGAGGTCGCCGACGGCAAGGGCGTCAGCGTCGCGCAGACGGCCATCGCCTGGGTGCTGGCCCAGAACACCCGGCAGTCCGCCGCCATCGTGCCGCTCGTCGGCGCCCGCCGTCGCGACCGCCTGGCGGAATCGCTCGGCGCGCTGGACGTTACGCTCGATGCCGACGACCTGGCAGCCATCGAGGAGGCCGTTCCGGCCGGCGCCGCGGCAGGCGCGCGCTACCCGGAAGAGCAGATGGCCCTCCTCGACAGTGAGAAGTAGCCGATGACGTAAGGGACCCGATGCCGCCGCCCGAGAACCCTCTGACCCCCGCCCGCGTCCTCGAAGCCACCGAGGACGTGCTGCGACGCTACGGCCCGGCCAAGGCCACGGTCGTGGACGTCGCCCGCGCGCTGGGGGTCAGCCACGGCAGCGTCTACCGCCACTTCCCCACGAAGGCGGCGCTGCGCGAGGCGGTCACCGAGCGGTGGCTCGACCGGGAGCACGACGAGCTGTCGGCCATCGCCGACGGCGAGGGTCCCGCGGAGGACCGCCTGCGGCGCTGGCTGGCGGCCCTCTTCGCGGCGAAGCGGCGCAAGGCCGGCGACGACCCGGAGCTGTTCGCCACGTTCATGGAGCTGGCCCGCGAGAACAGCGGCACCGTCGCGCGGTATCTCACGACGCTGCTGCGGCAGCTCGCCACGATCGTGGAGAGCGGGGTCGCGGGCGGCGAGTTCGCCGCGCGGGACGCGGCGGCCACGGCGCGGGCGCTGTGGGACGCGACGGCGCGCTTCCATGACCCGATGTACGCGTCCGAGTGGGCGCAGCCGGAGATCGACGCGGACTTCGCGGAGGTGTGCGAGCTGCTGCTGCGTGGCCTGCGCGCGTAGGGCGAGCAGGCCGCGGGATTCGGCGGGATCAGCCCGTGGCGCTGTCCTTCGCGGCGAGCACGATCTGGGTCTGGGTGGTCTGCCCCACGAGCCGGTCCTTGTCGTCCCGTAGGTCGGTCTGCACGACGATGAGGGTGCCGCCGACGTGCAGGGGGCGGGCCGTGGCGTGGACCCGCCCGGAGGCCACTCCCCGCAGGAAGTTGGTCTTGGACTCCACCGTGGACGTCCCGGCGCCCTGCGGGAGGTTGAGATAGGCGCACACGGCGCCGACGGAGTCGGCCAGCGCCATCAGGGCACCGCCGTGCAGAATTCCCCCCGCGGTGCAGACCTCCGGGGACCAGGCCAGACTGCCCACGGCCCGGTCGGGGGCGGCCTCGTGGAGTTCGACGCCCAACTGTGTCGCGAAGGGCATGGCCGCCAGGAGGGCGGTGGGGCTGAGGGCTGCCGTCTCGGAAGGGGGCATCGCGCGCTGCCTTTCGGGTTGGGGGTGCGTTCTCGGTCACACGTTGATGTTCTCGGTCACACAGTGACGTTCTCGGGCGCAAGGTGATGTTCATCAGCTCGGGAAGTGCCCGCACCTCTACGCCGACTGGTCGGGGCGCCTTTGACGGCCGGCCTCACAGCGGGCCGCTGTGCGGCGACTCGGTCGCGGCGAGGCGCAGGATCGGATCGAGCAAGCCCGGGAAGCGGTCGCTCAGATCGTCGGCGCGCAGCCGGATCCGCCGGTGTCTGCCGTCGACGGTCATGCTGATCAGCCCGGCCTCGCGCAGGATCCGCCAGTGATTGGACAGCGTCGACACCGGCACACCCAAACCGTCGGCGAGAGCGGAACAGGTCGACTCGGGATTGCCCCGGGCCCGCCGCATCAACTCCAAGCGCACCGGATCACCGAGCGCGTGCAGTACGGGCGCGAGCGTCAATGACTCGCGCGCGGGCTCGGGTAGCGGTCGCATGCCTCCACGCTATCATTCCTTCGATAGTTCGGGATTATGGAACTATCCTTGGGGTGGCATCCGTATCGTGGGAGGGAACTGCGTTGACCGCACACGAAAGCACGACAAAGGCCGGATCGCCTGTGGCCGTAGGCATTCGATCGCATCGGGCAGCACTGCTCACAGTGATCTGCCTGGGGCAGTTCATGGTGCTGCTCGACAGCACGATCGTCGGCGCGGCGCTGCCCGATATGCAGCAGCGATTGCACACCCAGTTGAACGGTCTGCAGTGGATTGTCGATGCCTACGTGCTGCTGGTCGCCATGCTGTTGCTGTCCGGCGGCGTCTTCGCCGACCGTTTCGGCCGCAAGCGGGTGTTCATGGCCGGCGTCGCGGTGTTCACCGTCGCGTCCGTGCTGTGCTCCATCGCGCCCTCGATCGGCTGGCTGATCACCGGACGGGTGGTGCAGGGCATCGGGGCCGCGGCGCTGAGCCCCGCCTCGCTGGCCCTGCTCGCCGCCGCGTATCCCGTTCCGCAGGAACGAGTCAAGGCGATCGGGCTATGGGCCGGATTCAGCGGAATCGGCCTGGCCGCCGGACCGTTGACCGGTGGCATTCTGGTGGATGCCTTCGGCTGGCCCGCCATCTTCCTCGTCAATGCGCCCATCGGCGCGGTCCTGCTCCTGGCCGGTCTGCGCGTCCTGGACGAGTCCCGCAATCCGAGCGCGCCGGCGATCGACATCCCGGGGACGGTCCTGTCCGTCCTGGGTGTGGGGGCCCTGGCCTACGGGCTGATCGAGGGCGGTTCGCTTGGCTGGACGTCGCCGGTGATCCTGGGCAGCTTCGCCGCCGCGGTGGTGATCCTCGCGGCCTTCGTCGCCGTCGAAGGACGTAGTTCGACGCCGATGCTGCCGCTGCGGCTGTTCCGGCAGCAGCTGTTTACTGTGTCGAACACGGCGATGGTCGTGGTGGGTTTCGCGCTCATGGGTTCGTCCTTCTTCTTCTCCCAGTTCTTCGTGTACGTCCAGGGCAGTTCGATTCTGCGCGCCGGTCTGCAGACGCTGCCCGTCTCCCTCGCCATGGTGATCGTCAGCCCCTTTGCGGGCCGGTTCGCCGCGAAGTACGGCTTCCGGATCGTGGTCACCATCGGCCTGGCTCTGGCCGGGCTGGGGCTGCTGGCGCTGGGCTTCGTCCACGCGGACACCGGCTACGGGAATGTGTGGTGGCGACTGGCGATCGTCGGCATCGGTTTCGCTCTGACCATGTCCCCGCTGACCGGCGCCGCGATCCAAGCGGTCAGCCCGCAGGAGGGTGGCCTCGCATCGGGCATCAGCAGCACCACCCGGCAGATCGGCGCGGTGCTCGGCGTAGCGGTGCTCGGAGCCGTCGTCCGCACCCGGGAATCGGGTGGCGCGTCCTTCGAGGCCGGCCTCAACAGCGCCTTCGTCGCGGCCGGCGCCGTCACCTTGGCCGGCGCCGTGTTCACGGGCCTGTGGCTGGTGAAGTCCAAGCCCGCGGAAGTCTCCGCTCAGCAGGCACAACCCACCGACTCACCCACCGACTCACCCACCGTCACGACACCGTCGTGACCCGCCCGGCGCGGCCGGAACATCCGGTGTGCTTCCCTGGGCAGCCTTGTCGGCGGAGGTCCAGCATGCAGAAGACCTTGTCGTAGCGGCGTTCGCCGACGGCGACGAAGTCGGGCAGACGGCCGTATTCGGTGAAGCCCAGCGACCGGTAGAGGCGCAGGGCATTGCCGTTGTCGCCACGGGCGTCCAGGGTGAGGACTTCGATACCCGCCCGCCGGGCGTCAGCGATCAAGGCAGCGGTCAGCGCCCGGCCGACCCCACGCCCATGGGCGGCGGCAGCCACCGCGATCTTCTCCAGGTCGGCATGCGGCCGGTGGGTCGGTCGGGCATAGCGCAGCCAGTACCCCAGCCCGACCAGTCGACGGTCGAGGTAAGCGGCGCGCAGGGCCCCGTCCCCGGCCCGCACCGCGGTGACGACTTGGCCGAGGAGTTCCGCCACCTCTTGGCGTGAGGGCGGTTCGACCCAGCCAAGCGCGGCACCTCCGCGGACCAGGTCCGCCAGGATCCGGTGGGCCGACTCCGCAAACCGGGCTCCCAGGTCCGGATCGGACATCAACTCCATCGCACTCAGGATGACCGGCTCAGCGGTCCCGCTGCTGGGCATGGCCGTATTCATGACCGAAAGCCTATCCAGCCACCCATGGCCCGGCCGAGACCCTGCCCCCCGCGTCAGCGACTTGCACTGCATTACGGGGCGCAGTGCAGCGGGGCGGCGGGGAGGGAGAGCGCGGGGCATCGTCGGCGGCTGACGGGCCGACCGGGAGTGGCGGTCGATGGCGTGTGAGGCCCGAGGGTGAGGTTGGGCCTGGGGGTGATTGGGCCGGGCTGGGAACGGAGTTCCGGGTTCCGAATAGTCACCCGAAGGGGTGGATCTGGGGTTGTGACCTGGTTTGATCACGGAGGGTGAGGGAGGATGGGGGTGTGAGCCCGCCTGGGGGAGGCGGGCGTTGAGCGCGCATCGGGACCCCGGCACCGGGATCACTACCTGGACCGCGCCCACCGGCCACACCTACACCAACCCACCCCACAACTACCTCGAATAACACCCCACTCACCGGGCCGGCGGACGGCTACGGCGCGGGCCCGCCCCCTCCCTGTCGCCCGCGGTCTGCGTCCGACTCTTGTCAGGGTTCCTTGACGCGAGGAGGGTGTCAGGGAGTCCTGGCAACATGACGGTTGACGAGTCCCCGGCCGCCCAACTGGCGAGCCAGGTCACCAACAAGGACCCCGGTGTCGGGTTGCAAGCCGTCGCCGCCCTGCGACGGCTTCTGGAGGAACTGGAGCCGGCCGACACCGCGCCCCTGCGCCAGTCAGTCGTCGATCGCCTGGCCCGGCAAGCCTTCTGAGTCGAGGGGGCCTCGCGCGGTCCGGGATCGGCAGTTGATGAAAGGCGACAACAGGCGACAACAAGTGACAACAGGCACAGAAGGGCATCGTGTGACCAGCCGCGACCTCGATACTGAAAGCGAAGTGTGGGACCCCTTGGGGACCTTGCGCCAGGCCTTATGGATCTGCGGCGGCCAGTGGGCCGGAAAATCGACCGTCGCCCGAATTCTGGCGGCCCGATACGGCGTCACCGTCTATCACTACGACTATCACGACGCCCGCGCGCACAACGATCGCCGGGTCGCACGCCGCATCGGTCTGGGCGAGCCCGCCGCCGATCCTGATCTGGACGAGGCGTGGGTCAACGCCACCCCCGAGGCGATGGCTGCCCGGGCTCTGACCGATTTCCCGGTCCGCTTCGAGTGGACGCTGGACGACCTGCGTGCGCTGGTCTCCGGAAGGCCGATCATCGCCGAAGGCTGGGGCCTCCGCCCCGAACTCGTGGCCCCCATCATCGACTCACCGCGTCGGATGATCGTCATGGTGCCCACGCCCGAGTTCCGCCAACACCAAGTTCGCGTACTGCCCCGGGCCGCCGCGCTCAACCACCCCGTCAGCGACCCGGCCAGGGCGCAGGCCAATCGCCTCGTCCGTGACCGCCTCATCGCCGAGGAGGCTGTGCGTACTGCCCGTGGGCTGGGTATCCGGGTGCTCGAAGTCGACGGTTCCCGCGACGCCATGGCCATCGCCGATGACGTCGCGGACCACTTCAGTCCCTACCTCGGACCACGGCGGGATCAGGAAGATTAGTCACCCATGTGTGTTGAACCGCCCCGGGCCGCGATGCGGTCACGGATGCGCGCGGCCATGTCGGAGGCTTCCTCGGGATCCATGGCCAGCACGCCGTTCTCGGTCATCAGCGACGCGAACTGCTGCTGCTCGTACGGGGTGTCCGGCGGCAACCCGGCGATGTGCCAGTGCAGATGTGCGTTCCCCTGCTGGCTGCCCAAGGAGTACAGGTACGTCCGCTCGGCGCCCACGCAGTCCTCCACCGCGAGAGCCACCTCCCGCACCACCAGCATGAGCCGCATGTAGGACTCCGGATCCAGCTCACGAACGACGTGCTCGATATGCCTCTTCGGGGCTCCAGGTCCTGCCGTTCACGGCCGGAGCGCACTTGGGTATGGGCGGCGCGTTCAACATCATCTCGTTCGCCGAGCCCGGCGCCATGGACGTGGTGTATACAGAAACCGCCTTCGGTCAGCTGTGGGTTGAGGGAGGCGACGAAGCCGCCCAGCACCAGGATCTCTTTGAGAAGATCTCCCGAAGCGCCCTCACTGAGCCGGAGACCAAGGCATTTATCGAAGTCCTCCGTGAAGAGATGTGAGAGATGACCACGCTTGAGTTCCGGAAGTCGAGCCACAGCACCGCTGACCACGAATGCGTCGAGGTGGCCACCAACCACCCCGACACCGTCGCGATACGCGACTCCAAGCACCCCGAAGGCCCCATACTCCGCGTGGCGCCCGCCGCCTGGGCCGCCTTCCGGGAGGCCGTCGTTCAGACCTCCTCGCGCATCAGCCGCAGGTAGACCAGCGAGAACAGCGCCCCCACCAGCAGCAACAGCAGCGCCACCGCCGTGCCGTAGCCGATGAGCGACTTGTTGAACGCCTGGTCGTACATGAAGACCGGGAGGGTCTGGCTGCGGTTGCCGGGGCCGCCTCGGGTCATGGCCCAGATCAGGCCGAAGACGGACAGCGTCTGGAGGGTGTTGAGCATCAGGTTCGTGCCGATGGAGCGGCGGATCATCGGCAGGGTGATGTGCCAGAAGCGGCGCGGCCCGCTCGCGCCGTCGACCTCCGCGGCCTCGTTGATCTCCTTGGGGATCTCGGAGAGCGCGGCGGAGTAGACGAGCATGGAGAAGGCCGTGCCGCGCCAGACGTTGGCGAAGGAGACGGCGAGGATGGGGAGGGTGTAGAGCCAGTTCTGGGACGGCAGGTGGAGCCAGTCCAGGATGGCGTTGAGGGTGCCCTCGCGGCGGAAGAAGGCGTACAGCAGAAAGCCCGCGACGATCTCGGGCACCACCCACGCCGCGATGACGATCGAGCCGGTGACGGTCCGTACCGGCTTGGAGGCCCGCTGCATGGCGGTGGCGAGGGCCAGCCCCAGGGTGTTCTGGCCGACGAGGGAAGACAGCAGGGTGAAGACGAGGGTGAGGACGACGGCGTTGCGGAAGTTGTCGTCCGCGAAGGCGCGCCGGAAGTTGTCGAGGCCGACGAAGTCCGTGGTGGCGGCGCCGGTCAGCTGCATGTTGGTGAAGGCGATGTAGACGCAGTAGCCGATCGGCCCGCCGAGGAAGAGCAGCAGGAGCACCGTTGCCGGGGCGATCGGGAGCCAGCGCAGGGGGCGGCGGCGCCTCGGGCGTGCCGGGGCCGCCGCCACCTTGGTCGCGGTCGCCATCAGCCCCTGGCCACCGTGGCGCCGTCGGCGATGGTTTTGAGTTGGTCGCCGTACGACTCGGCCGCCTTGTCGGGCGAGGCGTCACCGGTGGTCACCGACTCCATGGCCTCGCCGATCGCGGTGGAGACCTGGGGGTAGACGGGGAGCGCCGGCCGGTAGTGGGTGTACTGCACCAGGCCGGTGAAGAATTTGATGCCCGGCATGGACGACAGATAGCGCGGGTCCTTCGCGACGTCGTCGCGGACCGCGATCTGCGCGCCGGTCACGCACCACTCGACGGCGTTCTTCTTGGTCTGGAGCTGCTCGATGAACTTCCAGGCCAGATCGGGGTTCTTGGACTTGGCGGTGATCGCCCAGGTCCAGCCGCCGGACATGCTGACCTTGCCGGGCGCCTGGCCGGCTTGCGTGGGCATGGGCGCCTGGCCGAGGGTCTTGGACCACTCGGGCCACGGCTTGCCGCCGGTCTTCAGCCAGTTCTGGCCGAGCCAGGAGCCGTCGAGGTCGATGGCGAGCTTGCGCTCCGGGAGCCACTCGCTGAAGACGGTGGTGCCGACGTTCGGGTCGAGGGCGTCGGAGACGTCAGGGCCCAGCTTCTCGGAGTAGACGGTCTTGATGAAGGTCAGGGCGTCCTCGAAGCCCTTTCCGCCGGTGACCCACTTCTTCGCCTTCGGGTCGTACAGCGGGTTCTCGCCCGTGCCGTACAGCAGCATCTCGAAGCTCTGCATGACGGCGGTCTCACCGGGGGCCTTGCCGGTGTAGACGTTGAGCGGGGTGACGTCGGGGACCTTCTCCTTGATGGTGCGGGCCGCGTCGAGGATCTCGTCCCAGTTCTTGGGCTGCCAGTCGGCCGGCAACCCGGCCCTGGCGAAGATCTTCTTGTTGAACCACAGGCCGCGGGTGTCGGTGCCGTCCGGGATGCCGTACGTCTTGCCGTCCTCGGCCTTGGCCGCCGCCTTCGCGGTGTCGACGAACTGGTCCCAGGTCTGCCACTTGTCCAGATAGTCGTCGAGGGGGCGCAGATAGCCCGCCTTGATGTCGGAGTTGATCCGGAAGGTGTCCTCGTAGACCAGGTCCGGCGCCGTCTTGGGGGACCGCATCATCTGCTGGACCTTGGTGGCGTAGTCGTTGTCCTGGGCCTGGATCGGGATCAGCTTGACCTTTTTGCCGGGGTTCGCCTTCTCGAACTCTCTCTTCACTCCGGCCAGGAAGTTGTCCTTGAACCTGATCTTGTTGTCGGTGCTGCGGTTGTAGGCGATCTTGACGGTGTCCGGGTCGCTGCCCGAGCCGCCGCCGCAGGCAGTGAGTCCTGCGGCGGCGACGAGGGTGGCGGCTGTGAGGATCAGTGGGGCGGTGGGGCGCACGGGCACGACCTCCTTGCTGGCCTCTGGGGCTGCGGGCCCGACCGTACGGTCGGGCCCGCAGCAAGGTCAATCCCCTTGACCAGGAACGCCCTTGATCGAACGCCAGCGCGGAGATGGCGGGGGCGGGGCGGCCGTCAGCCGGTGTAGCCCGCCAGCACCTTGGTGAAGTCGTACGTCCCCTGGTTGATGCCGCTGCACGCGTCCGCGTCCGTGCCGGAGCCGCACTTGCGGTCGCGGTTGAGCGACCAGAAGCTGACCCGGGCCAGGTGGTGGCTCTTGGCGTACGAGACCACGGACTTGAAGTTGTCGAGGGTGACCGTCTCGCCCGCGACATCGGTCTTGCCGTTCATGGAGGAGAAGCCGACCTTGCGGTACGCGGCGTCGGAGGACAGGCCGTACGCGCTCGCGACCGTGTTCTTCAGGCCGTCGACCGCCGACTTGGTGGCCGCGGCCATGTCGAGGGAGCCCTGGCCGAAGTCGAACGGCATGACGGCCCAGCCGTCCACGTCGACGCCGGCCGCGGCGCCGCGCTTGACCAGGTCCTTGCCGTTGGCGTCGGGGCCGCTGGTGGTCGTTCCGAAGGTGACGTACACCTTGATGCCGCTGTTGTTCTGCTTGACGATCTTCAGCGCGTCGATCACCCGCTGCCGGACCGTCGCGTTCTCGAACTCACTCGCTTCGATGTCGATGTCGATCGACTTGAGCTTGTAGGCGTCGATCACCTTCTGGTACGCGCCCGCCAGCGCGGAGGCGGAGGAGCACTTCTCGCCGAGCTTGTTGCCGCTCCAGCCGCCGAAGGACACCGTGACATCGCCGCCGGCCGAGCGTATGGAGTTGATCGTGGACTGGTCGTTGCCGCCGGCGAGCGCGCGGGAGCCGTCCCACTTCGGGTTGCAGCCGCCGTCCGAGAGGATGAAGGCCATCGTGAACTGGGTGGTGCCGGTGGCCGACATCACGTCGGTGGCCTTGGGCGGGCTGCCCCAGCCGAGGTAGAGGTACGGGCCGGTCTGGCCGCTGGCGGCGGCGGCCGTGGTCGGGGCTTTCGGGGCGGTCGGGGCGGCCTGGGCGCCCGTGGCGGCGACGGTCGCCGCGCCGCCCGTGGCTATCAGCGCGCAGGTCGCGGTGAGGGCGAGTCTGCGGGTGCGCTTGGACGTCTTCATGACGGGGTTGTCCTCCTGAGGGGGGTCGGGGAGGAGGCGGTGGGTTCGGCGGCCGTGTGACGGGGACGAAACGCGCGACAGGGACGACAGTGGAGCATATGTGCGCCGAACATCCGTCCGTGGAGGGGGTTGCGGCTGTGAACGCTAGCGAGCCGATGCCGCGCCGACAAGATGGTGGATAGGAAAGTTTCCTATTGCTTGGTCAGCCAGCGGTAGACCAGCTCGGGGCGGCCCACCTGCCCGTACTGCGGGGCCCGCGCCGCGCGCCCCGCGTCGACCAGGTGCTCCAGATAGCGGCGCGCGGTGATCCGCGAGATTCCCACCGCCTCCGCCGTCGCGGCGGCGGAGATCCCGTCGTCGGCGGCGCGCAGCGTGTCGGTCACGGCCTGGAGAGTGGCCGGGGTCAGCCCCTTGGGCAGCTCGGCCGGCTGCGGCGCGCGCAGCGCGCCCAGCGCGCGGTCCACCTCGTCCTGGCCGCTGGCCTCCCCCACGCTCGCGCGGAACTCCGCGTAGCGCAGCAGCCTGTCCCGAAGCGTTGCGAAGGTGAACGGCTTGAGTACGTACTGCACCACCCCGAGCGAGACGCCTTCGCGGACCACGGCCAGGTCACGGGCCGAGGTCACCGCGATGACATCCGCGGTGTGACCCGTCGCACGCAGCGCCCGGAGCAGCTGTAGACCATGTCCATCGGGCAAATACAGATCCAGGAGCAACAGATCGGCGGGGGTGCGCTCCAGCTGGCGCTGCGCGTCGCCGCGCGTCCGCGCCGCGCCGACGACGGCGAAGCCGGGGACCCGCTCCACGTACATCCGGTGCGCGTCCGCGGCGACCGGGTCGTCCTCGACGACGAGGACCCGTATCGGGGCGGGCCGCGCCGGGTTCGCCTGCGACGGGCTCATCGGGCGGATTCCTCTTCTTGGGCGGGTTGCTCTTGGGCGTGTTCCTGTGGGGCGGTTTCTGCCAGGGGCGGTGCGGGTTCCGCCTGGGGCAGCGCGGCTTCCGCCAGGGGCATTCGGACCGTGAATTCCGCGCCGCCGTCCGGCGTCCGGGACACCTCGACCGTGCCGGAATTGCGCCGCACCGCCTGCTGCACCAGGGCGAGCCCCAGCCCCCGCCCCGCGGACTTGGTGCTCCAGCCGCGCCCGAAGGCCGCCTCGGCCGTTGCCGGGTCAAGGCCGGCGCCCGTGTCGCTGACCCGCAGCGTCAGCTCGTCGGCGACGGCGCGCGCGGTGACCGTGACGCGGGCGCTGCGGGCCGCGCCGCGGCCGGCGCCCTCGACGGCGGCGTCCGTCGCGTTGTCGATGAGGTTGCCGAGGATCGTCACCAGGTCGCGGGCCGGGAGGCCGGGCGGGAGCAGCCCGTCGTCGATGCGGCTGTCGGGGGCGAGGACGAGCTCCACGCCGCGCTCATTGGCCTGGGCCGCCTTGCCCAGCAGCAGGGCGGCCAGCACCGGCTCGGCGACGGCGCCCACCACCTGGTCGGTCAGCACCTGCGCCAGCTCCAGTTCGGCGGTCGCGAAGTCGACCGCCTCCTCGGCCCGCCCCAGCTCGATCAGCGAGACGACGGTGTGCAGCCGGTTGGCCGCCTCGTGCGCCTGGGAGCGCAGGGCCTCGGTGAAGCCGCGTACGGAGTCCAGCTCGCCCGACAGCGCCTGGAGCTCGGTGTGGTCGCGCAGCGTGACGACCGTGCCGCGCTGCTCTCCGCTGCTGACCGGGGAGGTGTTGACGACCACGACCCGCTCGGCGGTCAGATGCAGCTCGTCCACCCGCGGCTCGGCGGCCAGCAGCGCGCCGGTCAGCGGCGGGGGCAGCCCGAGGTCGGAGACGTACCGGCCGACCGAGTCCTCGGACAGGCCGAGCAGCTCCCGGCCGGCGTCGTTGACCAGCGCGATGCGCCGCCGGCCGTCGAGCATCAGCAGCCCTTCCCGTACGGCGTGCAGCGCGGCCTGGTGGTAGTCGTGCATCCGGCTCAGCTCGGTGGCGTTCATGCCGTGCGTATGGCGGCGCAGCCGGGCGTTGATGACGTAGGTGCCGATGCCGCCGGTCGCCAGCGCGGCGAAGGCGACGACGAACAGCGCCAGCATCTGGCGGCGCACCTGTGCGCTGATGGTGTCGACGGTGATGCCCGCGCTGACCAGTGCGGTGATCTTGCCCCCGGCCCGCGCGTCGCGCACCGGGGCCACCACGCGCACGGACGCGCCCAGGGTGCCGGTGTAGGTCTCGTCGAAGATCCGGCCGTGCAGCGCGGCCCCGGTGTTGCCGAGGAACTTCTCCCCTATACGGTCCGGGTCGGGGTGGGTCCAGCGGATTCCCCGCGTATTCATGATGGTGACGAAGGCGACACCGGTGTCATGGCGCACCTGCTCGGCGTACGGCTGGAGCCGGGCGGTGGGGTCGTCGGACCGTACGGCCTCGGCGACCGTCGGTGAGTCGGCGACGGCGGTCGCGGCGGCGGTGGCCTGGCGGCGCGCGGACTCCTCCGCCTGGCTCCGGCTGGTGACGTACGAGAAGATGGCGCACCCGGCGACCACGGCGGCGACCAGGACCACCTGCATCGCGAACAGCTGGCCTGCCAGACTCCGGGGACGGGGGACGCGCATGCCACACAGTGTGCACATGGCCGTTTCGTGAACGAAATGAACGGAAGGGTGACCGCCATCACAGGCGGGGTGCATAGTCCTCGGGACCGTTCAGGGCGAAGTGCGAGCCGCACGACGCATCAGCCGGGACAGCTGGACGGCAGAGCAGAAGGAGGCAGCACCGTGGCTGCGCAGACCTCGCCGCCCGATTCCGTGGGTACGGATGCCGGGCGGCCGAAGAAGGACCGGATTCACTTCCTCTACATCGCGGTGATCGCCGCGGTCGGGCTCGGCATCCTGGTGGGCTTCGTCGCCCCCGACACCGCCGTGGAGCTCAAGCCGATCGGCACCGGCTTTGTGAATCTCATCAAGATGATGATCTCGCCGATCATCTTCTGCACGATCGTGCTCGGCGTCGGCTCGGTGCGGAAGGCCGCGAAGGTCGGTGCGGTCGGTGGCCTGGCGCTCGGCTACTTCCTGGTGATGTCGACCGTCGCCCTCGCCATCGGCCTGGTCGTCGGCAACATCCTCGAGCCGGGCAGCAGCCTGCACCTGACCCATGCGGCGGCAGAGGCCGGGCAGGGCCAGGCGGCGGGTGCCCACGAGTCCACCACGGACTTCCTGCTCGGGATCATCCCGACCACCCTCGTCTCCGCCTTCACCGCGCCCGAGGTGCTGCAGACCCTGCTGGTCGCGCTGCTGGTCGGCTTCGCGCTGCAGGCCATGGGCAAGACCGGCGAGCCGGTGCTGCGTGGGATCGGCCACATACAGCGGCTGGTGTTCCGCGTGCTGTCCATGATCATGTGGGCGGCGCCGGTGGGTGCCTTCGGCGCGATAGCCGGGGTGGTCGGCGAGACGGGCGTGGACGCGCTGAAGTCGCTCGCCGTCATCATGATCGGCTTCTACATCACCTGTGCGCTGTTCGTGTTCCTCGTGCTCGGCACGATCCTGCGGCTGGTCGCGGGCGTGAACATCTTCGCGCTGCTGAAGTACCTGGCCCGCGAATTCCTGCTGATCGTGTCGACCTCGTCGTCCGAGTCCGCGCTGCCGCGCCTGATCGCCAAGATGGAGCACGCGGGCGTCAGCCAGCCCGTCGTGGGCATCACCGTGCCGACCGGCTACTCCTTCAACCTGGACGGCACCGCGATCTACCTGACCATGTCGTCGCTGTTCATCGCCGAGGCCATGGGCAACCCGCTCTCGATCGGCGAGCAGATCTCCCTGCTGGCGTTCATGATCATCGCGTCGAAGGGCGCGGCGGGCGTGACCGGCGCGGGCATGGCCACGCTGGCCGGCGGCCTCCAGTCGCACCGGCCGGACCTGGTGGACGGCGTCGGACTGATCGTCGGCATCGACCGGTTCATGAGCGAGGCGCGCGCCCTCACCAACTTCGCGGGCAACGCGGTCGCGACCGTTCTGGTCGGCACCTGGACCAAGGAGATCGACAAGGAGCGCATGCAGGAAGTGCTCGCCGGTCGGCTGCCGTTCGACGAGACGACGCTCTCGCCCGATGGGCATGGCGTGGAGGCCGCGGACGACGCGGACGACACGGTGCCGGAGCAGCGTGGCGGCGGCTCGGGCACGGCGAAGGAGCACGCCTCTATCTGATCTGCCCCGCCCGCGCGGCACGCATCGCGCACGGCCACCGCGGCCCTGCCCTCCTGAATCGGGGCAGGGCCGCGCCAGTTCATCCCCTGCCCGAGAACCCCGCGGGCAAGTGCACGACCCCCGTGGCCGTTTCCGCGTGGACCCCTGGGAAGAAGGGGAGGAACGGGGCGACCAACAGGGCGACCCCCATGACCGCCGTGGCGATCCGCCCCCAAAGAGGCATGAGCCCACCTCCCTTCTTACTGCTCCATCCCTGTCACGCCCTCACCCCCGCGGAGGACGTACGGTCCACTTCAGCGGTCCGGCAGTTGTTCGGCAGCCCCCGTCGCCGCACGGAACAATGGGAGTAGCGTCTGGGGTCCGGACGAGGCTGTCGAGCTTGAGGCCGTCCAGACGGGGGGTGGAGCATGGGCCGCCGGGAGAGCCCGCTGGATCCGAACGCGGGCCCGGTCCAGCGGTTCGCGTACGAGCTGCGCAAGCTGAGGAGCGAGGCGGGCGCACCGACCTACCGGGCGATGGCGCAGCGGGTGCCGTATTCGCTCACCACGCTGTCCAGGGCCGCCGCGGGGGAGCAACTCCCCTCGCTGCCGGTCACGCTCGCGTACGTGGAGGCATGCGGCGGCGAGCGGGCCCACTGGGAGGAGCGCTGGCGCGAGGCGGAGGCGGAGGCGACCGGCCTCCCGCCCGAGGACGACGACGCCACCCCGCCCTACCGCGGACTGGCCCGCTTCGAGCCGGGCGACCACGAGCGGTTCTTCGGCCGGGAACGACTGGTCTCCGATCTGCTGGAGCTGGTGCGGGAGAGCAGGTTCGCCGCCGTCTTCGGCCCCTCGGGCAGCGGTAAGTCCTCACTGCTGCGGGCCGGTCTGATCCCGGCCCTGCGCGACGGCACGGCGGCGCCGTTACCCCGCCCGTCCGTGATCCGCGTCCTCACCCCCGGCGACCGCCCGCTCCGCACCCACGCCGACGCGCTCGGGCCGAAGCTCGGCCCGAAGGGGGACCACGGGGACACCTGGATCGTGGTCGACCAGTTCGAGGAGGTCTTCACCCTCTGCCAGGACCCGGCCGAGCGCGCCGAGTTCATCGAACGGCTGCTGTCCGCCCAGGACGAGGACAGCCGGCTGCGCGTGGTCATCGGCGTACGGGCCGACTTCTTCGGCCGCTGCGCCGAACACCGCGAGCTGACGGCCGCGCTGCGCGGCGCCACGCTGCTGGTCGGGACCATGGGGCGGGCGGAGCTGCGGGAGGCGATCGTCAAGCCGGCCGCGGCCGAAGGGCTGATCGTCGAACGGGCGCTGACCGCCAGGATCGTGGAAGAGGTCGTCGACGAACCCGGCGGTCTGCCCCTGATGTCCCACGCCCTGCTGGAGACCTGGCGCCGCCGCCGCAGCCGGGCGCTGACGGTCGAGGCGTACGAGGCGGCGGGCGGCGTGCACGGCGCCATCGCCCTGACCGCGGAACGGGTGTACGAGGAGCTCAGCGAGCGGCAGGCGGAGGCCGCGCGGCGGATCATGCTCCGGCTGATCACACCGGGGGAAGGGGCCCAGGACACCCGGCGCCCGGTGGACCGGGAGGAGCTGGGGCTGGACTCCGGCTCCGGCTCCGACTCGGGCATGGGTGATGCGGCTGATGCGGCTGATGCGGCGCTCGTGCTGGAACGCCTGGTACGGGCGCGGCTGGTGACCCTCGACGAGGGCACGGTCGACCTCGCCCACGAGGCCCTGATCACAGCCTGGCCGCGGCTGCGCGGCTGGATCGACGAGGACCGCCAGCGGCTGCGTACCCACCGCAAGCTGACCGAGGCCGCCCGGACCTGGGAGGAGCTGGGACGGGATCCCGGCGCGCTCTACCGGGGCGCGCGGCTGGTGGAGGCGCGAGAGGCGTTCGACGAGCCCGACGCCTCGGCCGAACTCACCGCCGTGGAGCGCGACTTCCTCGCAGCCAGCCGGACCGCGGGCACGCGGGAGCGCCGACGGGTGCGCACGTTCGTGGGTTCGGTGGCGGTGCTGGTGGCGCTGGCGCTCGTGGCCGGAGTGGTGGCGTGGCAGCAGAACCGGGCGGGGGAGCAGCGGCGGGCGGAGGCCACCTCCCGGCGGATCGCGTCCGTCGCGCAGAACATGCGGTACGCGGATCCGGTGACGGCGATGCGGCTGAGCGTGGCGGCGTGGAACGTCAGCCACACGGTGGAGGCGAGATCAGCGCTGCTGGGGGCGATGGCGCAGCGCCCGCAGGACACTTTCACCGCCTCGGGAGGGAGCGCGGACGACAACGCGCTGCTGAGCGCCGACGGCCGTGCGCTTGTGACCTCCGGGATGAACAGCGGGGTGGTCGGCTGGGATCTGGCCACCCACCGCCGGATCAGCTCCGTCAAGCTGAGCGACGAGACGGAGACCGCGACGGCCGTCTCTCCGGACGGGCGGCAGGTGGTGACGTTCGGGGAGGCCGGTCTTCGACTGCGGGACCGCGCCTCCGGCCGACTCATCGGCCCTCTCATCGAAATGGACGAGGGGGATGGGGACGCGTACTTCGGGGCGAGCGGACGCACCCTTGTCGTGCAGGACGGACACTGGCTCCGGCTGTGGGACATCCGGCACCGCCGCCTCCTGTTCCGTCGGCCCAGCGAGACCGTGCAGGAGCCGGCGCTCAGTGCGGACGACGGGAGGATCGCACTGTGCTCGGACCAGGACGAGCTGGAAGTGTGGGATGTCCGCGCGCATCGCCGCATACGTACGCTCCCGGTTGCCATCTTGCGCCTGGTCTGCGACCCGGACGCCGACGTCGACATGGAGGTCGCTCTCACACCGGACGGCCGAAGGCTGCTGATCACCACCGCGAAGGGGGTACGCGGCTGGGAACTGGCTTCCGGAAAGGAACTGCCGAGCATCACCCACGCCGGGCTCTGGGACCTCACTCTCAGCCGTGACGGACGGATGCTGGCGGCCGCAGATGACCAGGAGATTCTGGTGTGGCGGCTCGACAGCCCCGGGGAGCCGGTCTACCGGCACCCCCTGGCCGGTCGGCGGATCTCCGGGCTACGCCTGGACGCGGACCATGGGATCATCCGGTACCAGGAGGGGGACGGCATGGCGAGCGACGCGGTGCGCACCCTCTACCTGGGCAGCGCCACCACCTCCAAGTGGGGGCCGAAGCAGGATGGCGAGGCCCTGTTCAGCCCCGACGCGAGCCTGATCGCGGAGATGCGGACGTCGGGCGAGCGCGCACGGATCGAGCTTCGGCGCACCGGCGGCGGAGCTTCGGCTGCGGCCGCCCTGCCCTCGGCCGACTGCCGGACCACCGGTCAACCGGGGCACAAGGGCCAGTACTGCCTACCGCTCATGGCGTTCAGCGCGGACGGGCAGACCTTCGCCTATGGGTTCGGCGAGCGCAACGCGGCCAATGGTCGGCCCCGGGCGGAGCGGGTTGCCGTGTGGGACGTACGCAAGCGCCGTAAGACGGCCGACCTAGTTCTCACCCCAAAGGGCGAAGACGGGTCGGGCGTCGACTCGATCGCCCTGACGCCGGACGGCAAGACCGTGCTCGCCTACCGGCACTCTTCGGAGACCCTGGAGCTCTGGGGAATTCGCAGCCGCACCAAGGTGACCCGGCGGCCGAACGGGATGGCGGACGTAGTGACCGGTGGTACTGGCGATTTCTGGCTGTCCTTCCCCGACTCCTCCGCCCTGGCCGTACGGCCCGACGGCCGGATGGTCACCACGGCGTCGGGGGAGCGCTTCACCCTCCCCTCAGGCCGTCCGGAGCGACCCACCCGTTCCCAGGAGCCGGTCTATGCGCTGGCCTACCGCCCTGACGATGAGCAACTGGCCCGCGGCACGGATTCGGGGCAGGTGACGCTGTGGGACGGCAGTGCCGAGCGGCGTCTGGGTGTCGTCGCCGGGACGCTCACCGGCGAGGGGCGCGAGAGCGCCGAGCCCGTGCAGGCCCTGGCCTACTCGCCCGACGGCAAGATCTTGGCCGTTGCGGGACAGACGGGGACGCTGCGGCTGTGGGACACGGCGTCCGGCCTTCCGCTGGGGTCCGCTCTGCTGACCGCGGGCGACGCCGTCCGGGCCGTCTCCTTCACCGAGGACGGCAGAACCCTGCTGGTCGCGGGCGAACACGTGCCGCTCCAGAAGTTCGCCATCGACCCCGAGCGCGTCACCACCGCCGTCTGCGAGCGCGCGGGCGGCGGCCTGCACCGCGCCGACTGGAAGACGTACATCCCGGAGGTCCCGTACCGCAAGGTGTGCTGAGCGGTACGGGCGAGCGGTAGCCGACAACCCCGCGCCTCCCCCCGTGGAAGGCGCGGGCGTATAAGGGCGCTGACATCAGCGAGACATCAGCGGGAGTTAAGCGCTTGCTGAAATCCGTACGGAAGTGCCGCTGCGCAAGCGCGTCAGTGTTCGCCGTCCACGGCGAGCCGCAGCTGCTCCGGGAGCGCGGTCCATTCGGGGCCGTCGTTCTGGGGCTTGATCCAGGCGACGTTTCCGCCGGTGTCGATATAGGCGACGCGGCCGATGGCCTCGCGCTCGATGTCGTACACGAGATCGCCTATCCGAGGAAGGGTGCGAGTCTGTCCCGTAGCCGTCATGAGCTGCCCTTTCGCCATAGCGCTGCCTGTTGGCGCGCATCTAGCCGCCTCGGCCTTGTAGCCGGCCGCCCCGAGAAATCCAACCGCGAGGAGTCCGGCGGCCAGGGCCCGGTTGTACCGGCCGCCTGGTCGGCGCGGTCCGGTCGGTCCGGCCGGTCTGGCTGGTTCGGCCGGTCTGGCGGTAGTCGATACGCGAATCAAGCCCCCCATGCCGCCCCCGTTGTCTGGGTACAGAGGGCTCCCCGTTACCGCGGGCTCCCCATCCAGCGGGGTCTGCGCCGGACGTGAGCGTGGGTGCGCCGCGGCGCCCTCATTGCCCGTAGGGTGCAACGCGGAGCTGATATCTCGCTGATGCGGCGCTGACCTGTCCCTGTGGGTAGGCTGCGAGATGGCCGCAGGGAATCTCAGGTACCGACGGGGGAAGCGCGTGCACGGGACCGAGTTTCGTCTGCTGGGCCCGGTCGGGATATGGCAGGGCGAACTGGGACTCGGCCCGACCGCCGCCCAGCAGCGATCCGTCCTGGCGATGTTGTTGCTGGAGCCGGGGCGGGTGGTCTCCGTGGACCGGCTGGTGATGGCCGTATGGGGAGAGGACCCGCCGGGGTCGGCGCGCAACGCCGTGCAGGTCCAGATATCCAAGCTGCGCAGGATCCTGGCCGCGCTGCCCGACACCGAGCTGTCCACCTCCGCGCAAGGCTACTGCCTCACCATCGACCAGGAGCGGGTGGATCTGCACCGTTTCCGGGAGTTGGTGCGCGAGGGGCGGACGGTCGGCGACGGCCCGGCCGGCGAGCTGCTGCACTCGGCGCTCCAGCTGTGGCGCGGCCCCGCGCTCGCGGATGTCGCGGGAGGCTGGCTGCCCGAGACCGTCGGGGCGGGCCTCGAGGAGGAGCGGCGCGCGGTGGTGGAGGAGTGCGCCGCGATCGATCTGCGCTCGGGGCGGCACCAGGAGGCGGTCGCCGTGCTGTCCCCTCTGGTGGCGGAACACCCGCTGCGGGAGCGGTCGGTGGGCCTGCTGATGGAGGCGCTGAGCCGGAGCGGCCGACGGGCCGACGCGCTCGCGCTCTTCCGCGGCACGCGGCAGCGGTACGTCGACGAACTGGGCATCGAGCCGGGGGACGACCTCCAGCGATTGCATCGGCAGGTGCTGGACTCGCAGCCGTCGCGAGCGGGCCGGGCGATCGCGGACTCGGCAGCCGTGCCCCCGGCGGCCGTACCCCCAACAGCTGTACCCCCAACAGCTGTACCCCCAACTACCTTGCCCCCGGCGGCGGTCGGAGGCCCAGCGCCCGCGGCCCCCACGGCCCCAGCGCCCACAGCCCCCCCAGCCCCCGCGCCATCCGCCCCGGAGGGCGTCTCGCCCGCGCCGTCCCCAGCACCCCCCTCCGAGTCCCCACCGCCCCCTTCCCACTCCCCACCGGCCGCCGGGGTCGCCGTACCCCAGCAACTCCCCGCCGACGTCGCCCACTTCACCGGGCGGGAGCGGGAGCTGGCAGGGCTCGACGCGCTGCTGCGCCCGGCGCCCGGGGCCGGGGCCGGGCGGGTGTCCACCGCGGCGGTGATCTCCGTGATCGCGGGCAGCGGCGGCCTCGGCAAGACCACCCTCGCCGTGCACTGGGCTCACCGGGTCCGCGACCGCTTCCCCGACGGCCAGCTGTATGTGAACCTCCGCGGCTTCGGCCCGACCGGCTCGGCGATGACCCCCTCCGAGGCGGTGCGCGGCTTTCTGGACGCCTTCCAGGTGCCCGCGCACCGGATACCGGCCACCGTCGAGGCCCAGACCGCCCTGTATCGCAGTCTGTTGGCCCGCCGCCGGGTGCTGATCCTGCTGGACAACGCCCGCGACGCCGACCAGGTCCGCCCCCTGCTGCCCGGGTCGCCCGGCTGTCTGGTGCTGCTGACCAGCCGTAACGAGCTCACCAGCCTGGTCGTCGCGGAGCAGGCCCAGCCGCTGCCGCTGGATCTGCTCGACCGCGCCGAGGCACGCGAACTGCTCGTCCGCAGGCTGGGCTCCGAGCGGGTGGCGGCCGAGCCGGAGGCGGTGGAGGACGTCATCACGGTGTGCGCGGGGCTGCCCCTGGCGCTGGCCATCGTCGCCGCCCGCGCGGCCACCCACCCCGGCTTCTCCCTCGAAGCCTTGGCCTGCGAGCTGCACGACGCCCGCGGCAGCCTGGACGCGTTCGACGGCGGCGACGCCACCACCGACGTCCGGGCGGTGTTCTCGTGGTCGTACCACACCCTCGGCACCGACGCCGCGCGGCTGTTCCGGCTGCTGGGCGTGCACCCCGGCCCGGACATCTCGGCCGCCGCCGCGGCCAGCCTGGTGGGGCTGCCCGTACCGCAGGCCCGGCGGCTGCTGCTCCAGCTGACCCGGGCCCACCTGCTCACCGAGCGCAGCCCGGGCCAGTACGCGCTGCACGACCTGCTGCGCGCCTACGCCACGGAGCTGGCCCAGGCGTACGAATCCGAGGCCGACCGGCGCGCCGCCCTGCACCGGACCCTCGACCACTATCTGCACACCGCCGTCGCCGCCGGCCGCGTGTTCACCCCGCAGCGCACGCCCCTCACCCTCCCCGCCGCGCAGCCCGGCGTGAGCACCGAGTCGTTCGCCTGTTACGGCGAGGCGCTGACCTGGTTCACCGTCGAGCATCCGGTGCTGGTCGCCGCGCAGCAGCAGGCCGCGGAGAGCGGATTCGAGCCCCACGCCTGGCAGCTGGCCTGGTCGCTCGCCGAGTTCCTGGACCAGCTCGGACACTGGCACGACCAGGGCGTCGTACACGCCGTGGCGCTCGACGCGGCGCAGCGTACGGACAACCTGGCCGGGCAGGCCCATGCCCACCACGGTCTCGGCCTCGCCGATCTGCGCATGGCCTGCTACGACCGGGCCCGCGACCACCTGATGTGCGCCCTGGACCTGCACGGCAAGACCGGCAACCCGGCCGGCCAGGCGCTCATCCACGTCGCGCTCAACCTGGCGGGCGAGCGGCAGGGCCGCCACGAGGAGGGGCTGTACCACGCGCAGCGCACCCTCGAGCTGTACCGCGAGGTCGGCCAGCGCAGCGGGGAGGCGTACGCGCTCAACAACGTCGGCTGGGCGTACGCCATGATCGGCGAGTACCAGCAGACCCTGGTCCACTGCGAGAAGGCGCTGCGGATGCTGGAGCAGGCGCACGACGGGCGGGGCGCCTCCGCCGCCTGGGACAGCCTCGGCTACGCCCACCACCGCCTCGGCGACCACGAGCAGGCCATCGTCTGCTACCGGAACGCCGTGGAGCTGCGCCACGAGCGCGGCGAGCGGGTCAGGGCGGCCGAGACCATGTACCGCCTGGGCAGCGCCCAGCTGGCCGCCGACGACGTCCCCGGCGCCCGGGACACCTGGCAGCAGGCCCTGACCATGTTCGACACCCTCGGCCACCCGGACGCCGGCCGGGTCCGCGAGGAACTCGGCCGGCTCGGGTGACCTAGCAGCACCTGATGACGGGGGCGGCGCTCGCCGTCGTCGCCGTGATGCCGAACGCCGTGACGAGGCCGCCCGCGATGAGCGCGATGGAGGGCGCCCGCAACAGCCGCTGTTCAGCCAGCGGCAGTGGCCGCCCTCCCGCCAGGCCCAAAAGGTCACACGCGCACCGCCCACAGTGTGCCGCCGCCGTCGAGGAACACGATCGAGTCGCCGCTCGCGGCAGGCTCGCTCATGGCCGTGCTGTCGAACTGGCCCGTCCAGAGCCTGCGGCCGTGCTCCACTCCGACGATCCGCACGCTGGTCCAGCGCTGGAACACTCGCGCCTGCTCTGTCCCGGAGAGCAGGGCGTATTTGCCGGTGGTCTGCACTCTCTGAGTATCGGCGTGCCACCGTTTTGTGCCGTCGTCGGCGGCCAGGCACACCAATCCCGATCCCGTGGGCAGGACGAACCCGCCCGCCACGCTCGTCGTCGCCTGTTCCTTCAGGCCAACCTCTTGGTACGTACTGCCGTAGGTCCAGGTCTGCTCGCCGGTGAGTCCGTTCAGCGCGGTCGGTTTCCGGCGGGACCCCGCGGCCAGCGGAAGGAACACCGTGGTGTCCGACACCAGCTCGTCGAGCGGCTGGAAGGCCCCGGTGGTGAGGGTGTCCGGTTTGGTCTTCTGGAACGGGCTCCGCCACATCACCTCACCTGTGTCCGCCTTGCGGCAGACGAGGTCGACGGGGACTGTCTTGCCGGCCTCGTAGCAGAGCAGGCCCTCACCCAGGGGCTGCGCCAGGTCGCCCTGCGGCTGGAAGCCGGAGCGTGTCCACAGCTTCTTGCCCGTCTTGCCGAGTACTGCGGTTCCGCGACTGCAGAGGATCAGGTCGCCGGCCAGGATCCATGTGGCGTTGTAGGGGGAGGATACGTCGGTCACCCATCGCTGTTGGCCGGTGCGCGGATCGATTCCGATCACCCGACCGTCCTCTCCGGTGATCAGCAGGCCGCTGGGCCGGTGCACATCCAGCCCCATGGCGCTGTAGGAGACCGAATGCTGCCACCGGCGCTCGCCGGTGGCAGCGTCGAAGGCGTGCACCAGTCCGCCTTTGTTCTCGGAGTCCTGGGTCAGGGCGAGTACCGTGCCGCCGACGACCGTGAAGCGTGCTTCCCGTTCCCAGGCCGCGTTGAGGGACGCCTTCCACAGACGCTTACCGGTGGCAAGGTCGAAGGTGTGGAGCGCGGCGGTCTCCTTGTAGTAGTGACCGGCGGCCACATGACACCGGCCGTCGGCCAGGACGACGTCCGGGCCGTCGGAGTTGATCACGTCGACGTCTGCGATCTTCTGCGACCAGGCGACCGGGTCCCGCTTGGGGTCGCCGGTCAGGTACATCGCCGCCGCCCCTCCGGCGACCGCGACCGCGGCGACGCCCGCGCCCCCCAGGAGCAGGCTGCGCCGGCTCATGCCCGTTCCACCGAACGGCCCGGCAGGCGCCTGAACCGTAGCTGCCGCCGCGAGATCGTCGGACACGGAGGCAGCCGAAGGCGGTGAGCTCGCCCCGTGCTCCTCCCGGTCGGCGACGGTGGGGGTGTAGCGAACCGCGGGTACGGCCTGCCGCACACCACCGAAGCGCCGCAGCTCGTCGGCGAGCACGGCGGCCGATTCGTATCGCTCGCGCGGGTCCTTGGCCAGCAGTCGACCGACCAGGCGGTCCCATGGAGCGGAGACGCCGGGCACGAGGCTGCTCGGCGCGGGGGGCGGGTCGTGAAGGTGCGCCGTGACATACCCGAGGGTGTCCGGGGCGTCGAACGGCAGCCGCCCGGTGAGCAGTTCGAACAGCACACACCCGAGGGAGTACAGGTCGCTGCGCTGCTCGGGGCGCCCGCGTGCCTGCTCCGGTGCTATGTACGCGGCCGTGCCCACCATGAACCCGGTGTGGGTCAGCCGGTCACCGGTCGCCGAGGCGTCGGCGGCGCGGGCGATCCCGAAGTCGAGCACCTTCAGGCTGCCCGAGGCCGCGACGAACAGATTTGCGGGCTTGATGTCGCGGTGGAGGATGCCGGCGGCATGCGCCTCACCCAGCGCGTCGCACACCTGCGCCCCCCACCGCGCCACCTCCTCCTCGCCGACAGGTCCGCGCCGGACAACGGCGTCCAGGCCCTCGCCCCGGAGCAGTTCCATCACGAGGAACGGCGTCGTGCCCTGGCCGGTGGTTGCCTCACCGAGGTCGTGGACGGTCACGATATGGGGATGCTGAAGCGCGGCGGTGATCCGCGCCTCCCGCAGAAACCGGGCGCGCGCCTCGTCGGCCCGACTGCCGCCACCCGCAAGGACCGAGATCACCTTGACCGCGACCGGCCGCCGTAGACTGGCGTCCTGCGCCTCCCACACCTCCCCCATCCCGCCGCGCCCCAGCGGGCGCACCAGGCGGTAGCGGTCAGCGAGTGTCAGATCTCGGTCGTCCACAGCCTTACGTCCCCCGGCGGCAAGCGCTTTTCACTCGGCAGCGTTGATCGTAGACCGTGCCTCCCGATGACACAGGACCCAGGCGACAGCAGACATCGCCCGTCCGCTCTCGCGCAGGAGCGCACCGGGTCACCGGTCCGGTGCTCCTTGCGGTCCCCCAACCGGCCGGCCCTACCACTCGGAAACGTCGAAGCCGGAGAGGACATCCGGAATCTTTACAGGTCGGAGGCGCAGCGCATCCCCGGCTGTTCTGCACCCGCTGCGGGCGGCCGGGTGGGATCGGCGACCGCCGGGACGGGCGGTGCCGTCCCGGCGAGGTCGCACGTCCTACCTCCGTCGATGCTGCCTTCTGCTCAGCCGAACGGAATCCGGACGTACGACTGGTTGCCCGTCCCCAGCGTGCTGGTGCCGTTGCCGATGGCGTTCCAGACCTCCACCCGCACCTTCCCGTTGCTCAGGTTCCCGAGCGAGCCGGTGGCGGACTTCAGCCCGCGGGCCTGGGTGTAGTGCTCGTAGCCCGCGACGGGATCGGTGGCGAAGTACTGGTAGGTCTCGGTGCGGTCCCAGCTGCCGTCGCCGGTCAGGTCGTAGGAGACACGGACCTGCTGGCCGTTGGCCACGGTGGTGCCCGCGTCCACGAACAGGTCGAACTGCGTGGCGCCGCCGTTGTAGGTGGCGTTCAGCCCGGAGGCGAGGAAGGTCTGCGGCTGGTAGGGCGTGCCGTCGTGGTTGGTGCCGCCCGCCGAGGGCAGGGGCGCGGTGGACGCGGAGGAGGATGCGGCGCCGAGGGCCCCGCCGCTGCCCAGGTAGCGGGTGGCGGAGCCGGACGGGGGATCGGTGGGCGGGTCGGTGGTGCCGCCGCCGCGGGTCCAGACGGCGACGTAGTCGACGAGCATGGGGTGGCCGGGGTCGGTGGCCGCGGTGGGGGTGGCCGAGCCATGGACGCCGTCGGGGAAGGCGCCGCCGATCGCGACGTTCAGCAGGATGAAGTAGCCCGCGTGGTCGGTCATGTTCGACCAGGTGGCGGCGTCGACGCTGTTCTGGCTGACGCTGTGGAACTGCTGGTCGTCCACGTACCAGCGCAGCTGGTTGGGCGTGGTGCTGCGGTCCCACTCGAAGCGGTACGTGTGGAAGGCGGACTGGCAGCTCGCGCCGGGGCAGGCGCGGCTGGCGCCGACGCCGGTGGTCTCGTTGCAGGGCCCGCCCGGGCTGACTCCGCAGTGGAGCACCCCCCAGACGGAGTTGATGCCGTTGACGTTCTCCATGATGTCGAACTCGCCGATGCCGGGCCAGTTCCAGTAGTTGCCCCGGTACGGACTGCCCAGCGCCCAGAAGGCGGGCCAGTAGCCGAGCGCGGCGTTGCCGGTGACGTTCGGCATCTGGATGCGGCTCTCGACGCGCAGCACGCCGCCCGCCGGGGCCTTGAAGTCGGCGCGCTGGGTCTCGATACGGGCCGAGGTCCAGTTGCCCGCGCCGTCGCGGAGCGGGGTGATGCGCAGGTTGCCGCTGCCGTCGAGGCTGAGGTTGCTGGTGGAGTTGGTGTAGTTCTGGATCTCGCCGGTGCCCCAGTTGCCCGGGCCGCCGGGGTAGGAATGGCCGGTGTCTATCTGCCAGTTGGTCGAGGACGGCAGCGTGTTGGCGGAACCCTTGAAGTCATCGCTCCACTGAAGGGTCCACCCGGGGGCGGGCGGCACTTCGCCCCGCGCGGGCGAGGTGCCGAACAGCGTGGCGAGGGCCGCCAGCGCGAGCGCGGCGGCGGCCAGCGCGGCGGTGAGGGGTGCCCTGGGTCTGGTGCTCGTGCGTGTACTCACGGGGAACGACCTCCAGGAAGCTGGGTGGGGGGTGCCGGGGTCCTTGTGTCGGGGGTGCCGGGGGTGTCGCGGGTATGAGAGCGCTCTCACGTTTATGTAGGTGCACGCGGAGAGGGCGTCAATGGCTCGTGCGCGTTCATTTCCTGACAGCGTGTGCGTGGTGCTGTTCAGTGGCGTTGTTCAGTGGTGTTGTTCAGGCCGGCCGCAGCCAGATTGTGGCCAGCGGCGGCAGCGCCGGCAGGATGCTCGCCGGCCGCCCGTGCCAGGCGGTGGGTTCGGCCTTGAGCGGTTCCGGGTTGAGGACGCCGCTGCCGCCGTAGCGGCCGTCGTCGGTGTTCAGCACCTCGCGCCACAGGGGGATCCGGTCCGGCACGCCGATGCGGTAGTCATGGCGTACGACGGGCGAGAAGTTGCTGATGGCCAGCAGCGGCGAGCCGTCCGCGGCGAAGCGCAGGAAGGCGAAGACGTTGTCCTCGTATCCGTCGCCCTCGACCCAGGCGAACCCCTCCGGGACGGTGTCCCGCTGCCACAGCGCGGGCGTGGCCAGGTACACCCGGTTCAGCTCGCGGACCAGGTCGCGTACGCCGCGGTGGTCGGGCTCGGCGGAGTACGAGGGGTCGAGCAGCCACCAGTCCGGGCCGTGGCTCTCCGACCACTCCGCGCCCTGGGCGAACTCCTGGCCCATGAAGAGGAGTTGCTTGCCCGGGTGCGCCCACATGAAGCCCAGATACGCGCGGTGGTCGGCGCGCCGCTGCCACCAGTCGCCGGACATCTTCGACACCAGCGACCGCTTGCCGTGCACCACCTCGTCATGGGAGATGGGCAGCACGTAGTTCTCGCTGTACGCGTACACCATCGAGAAGGTCATCTCGTGGTGGTGGTACCTGCGGTGCACCGGATCATGGCCGACGTAGCCGAGCGAGTCGTGCATCCACCCCATGTTCCACTTCAGCCCGAAGCCGAGGCCGCCGAAGCCGCTGGGGCCCACGTGGTGGGTGGCACGGGTGACGCCGTCCCAGGCGGTGGACTCCTCGGCGATGGTCAGCACGCCCGGGCAGCGGCGATAGACGGTCGCGTTCATCTCCTGGAGAAACGCGACGGCGTCCAGGTTCTCCCGGCCGCCGTGGACATTGGGCGTCCACTGGCCCGGCTCGCGGGAGTAGTCGAGGTAGAGCATGGAGGCCACGGCGTCCACGCGCAGGCCGTCCACATGGAACTCCTCGCACCAGTACACGGCGTTCGCCACCAGGAAGTTGCGCACCTCCGTACGGCCGTAGTCGAACTCCAAGGTGCCCCAGTCCGGGTGCGCGGCCCGGGCCGGGTCGGCGGGCTCGTACAGCGGTCTGCCGTCGAACTCGGCCAGCGCCCAGGCGTCCCGGGGGAAGTGCGCGGGCACCCAGTCGACCAGCACGCCGATGCCCGCCTGGTGCAGGGCGTCGACCAGGTACTTGAAGTCGTCGGGGGTGCCGAGGCGGGCGGTGGGCGCGTAGAAGCCGGTGACCTGGTAGCCCCACGAGCCGCCGAAGGGATGCTCGGCCACCGGCATCAGCTCGACATGCGTGAAGCCGAGGTCCTTGACGTACGCGGGAAGCTGCTCGGCCAGCTGGCGGTAGGTCAGACCCGGCCGCCACGAGGGCAGGTGCACCTCGTACACCGAGAACGGTGATTCGTGGACGCGCCGGCCCGCCCGGCGGGCCATCCACTCCTCGTCGTGCCAGCGGTGGTGGGAGGCGTGCACGATCGAGGCGGTGGCGGGCGGACACTCGGTACGGCGCGCCATCGGGTCGGCGCGCAGGGTGTGGCTCCCGTCCGGGCGGGTGATGTCGAACTTGTACACCGCGCCCTCGCCCACGCCGGGCAGGAACAGCTCCCATACGCCACTGCCGCCCAGCGAGCGCATGGGGAGGGCCGTACCGTCCCAGTAGTTGAAGTCCCCGGCCACGCGCACCCCACGGGCGTCGGGCGCCCACACCGTGAACCGCGTCCCGGCCACGCCCTGGTGCGTCATCGGGTACGCGCCCAGCGCGCGCCACAGCTCCTCGTGGCGGCCCTCGCCGATCAGGTGCAGATCCAGCTCGCCGAGGGCGGGGAGGAAGCGGTACGGGTCGTGCTGCGAGGCCTCCCCCTTTCCCGCCCCTTTTCGCTTCTCCTCCTGCTCCCCCTTCCGCTCCTCCTCCGCGTAGTCGACCAGCAGCCGGTAGTCGGGGATCTCCCGTAGCGGGATCACCCCGGAGAACAGCCCGTCCCCCTCGGGGTGCAACTGTGCGCGCAACCCGGTGGCGGTGACGGCCACGGACCGGGCGTACGGGCGCAGCGCGCGGAACAGGATTCCGCCGCGCACGGGGTGGGCGCCGAGGAGGGCGTGCGGGTCGTGATGGGAGCCGGAGAGCAGCCGCTCCCGGTCGGTGTCCCCGAGCGGCGCCGCGGCGCGCACACCCCCGCCGGAGGGGGGCGGGGTCTCGGGGCGGGGTGCGGTCTCGGCGCGCGGCGTGGCCTCGGCGTGTGGCGGGTCGGCGGGGGTGGGGCTGAGCCTGGGCGCTCGCGGGCTGGGTGGGGCGGTGTACGAGGAGCGGGACATGGGGCCGTCTCCGGGGCCGTGCGCGGCGGCGCGGTGGGCGGGGGGCCGGGCGGGTTCCGGGCGGAAGGTGGCGGGGACGGGCGGGGTCGGGTCGGACGAGGGCGGCTTGTACGAGGGCGGGTCGGGCGGGGTCGGGTCGGACGGCGGACGTGCGGTCACGGGGGTGTCCTCCCAGGGGGGCTGGGTGCGTGTCAGGTGCGGGCCGCGGCCAGGCGGCGGATGGCGGACATCGGGACGGGCAGCCACTCGGGGCGGTGGCGGGCCTCGTAGACCACCTCGTACACCGCCTTGTCGGTCTCGTGGGCCCGCAGCAGCTCCGGGTCGTCGCGCGGGTCGGTCCCGGACGCCTCCGCGTAGCCCGCGCAGTACGCGGCCCGGGTGCGGCCGGCCCAGTCCTGGGGGCTGTCGTGGCCGCCCACGGCGGCCGCGTAGTCGAATGAGCGGAGCATGCCCGCGATGTCACGCACGGGCGGCTGGGGGCGAAGGCGTTCGCTGAGGGGGCGCGAGGGCTCGCCCTCGAAGTCGATCAGGGACCAGCGCGCCCCGGCCCCGCTCTCACCCGTGCCGCTGCCCGCACCCCTGCCGCTGCCCGCACCCCTGCCGCTGCCCTCGCCCGTGCCACTGCCCCCGTCGGCCTCGCCCTCGACCGTCTGCCGCAGCACCTGGCCGAGGTGCAGATCCCCGTGGATGCGCTGGGCCGTCCAGGTGCGCCCGGCGCGGCCGAGCGCGGCCAGGTCCTCGTACGCGGTGTGCAGCGCGGCGCGGTAGGGGTGGAGGGCGGGTACGGCCGCGGCGGCCGAGTCCAGGCGCTCGGACATGGCGGCCGCGAGGTGTTCGATCTGGGGGCGGCGCAGGATGGAGGTGGGCAGCGCGCGGGCCATCGCCAGGTGGACCTCGGCGGTGGCCTGCCCGAGAGCGTGGGCGGCGTCGGTGAAGTCGCCCCGGGTGGCGAGCGCGTCGAGCGCGAGCTGCCAGCCGTCGGTGGAGCCGGCGAGGTAGGGCTGAAGCACGCCGAGGGTGAAGGGGTCGGCGCGCGGGCCCGCGCCCGCGCTCTCGACGGGTTGGGCGGCCTCGAACCAGGCGGCCGGGGCGGGCACCCGGGTGCAGCCCGCGCGGGCCAGGGCCAGGGGCAGTTCGAGGTCGGGGTTGGTGCCGGGGCTCACCCGGCGGAAGAGCTTGAGGATAAACGTATCTCCATAGATCACCGAGGAGTTGGACTGCTCGGCGGTCACCAGCCGGGGAGCGAGCGCCGAGGGGATGGCCGCGGACGGCTCGCGCTCGAAGCGCAGCGGCCCGAGGGTGCCGGGCATCCGCAGCCGTTCGAGGAGGAGCGTGGCGAGGCGGGGGTCCAGCAGCGCCTCGTAGACGGTCCGGCCGTGCAGCGGCCCGCCGCTGGGGCGGCCGATGAGGGCGGGGGCGAGCCGGGGCGGGAGGGTGGAGCGCACGCCGAGGAGGATCTGGTAGCAGTCGCTGGCCGCCGCGCCGCGCCGGTGCCCGCAGCCGGAGCCGTGCCGGTGGCCGGGCGGCTCGGGTTGCTGGGCGCGGATGAGCAGATGGAGCAGGCCGGGCGTGGTACCGCCGGCCGCACAGGGCAGCAGCTCGGTCGCGGAGACGAGGGCGAAGCCGGTGACCGGGCGGCCCTTGCCCGCGAACCAGCGCTGCCGGGGCAGCCATTCGGAGAGCAGGGGAGCGAGGGAGGCGAGCAGCCCGTCAGGGCCCGCGGCCGCGGTGGCGCGGGTGGCGGACGGCGGGGGGTCGGCCCGCGGTACAGCGGTCGGCGGGTGCTGTGCCCCCCGGGAGAACGAAGCTTCCGGCATGGCGTCGCGTCCTTTCCCCGGGCACACGACAGATCAGGGCAAAGTGTCCCGGATTGCGGCATTGACTGTGCGACGGTGCGGGACGTGTCGGGCGAGGATCGTCCGTACGGCGAGTACGGAGCGATATGGAGCGGCACGGAGCAGTACGGAGTACGCGATCGGCTCCGCCCGTGCGGTAGTAGGGAGACTGCCCATGATGTGGTGCCGAAAACGCCCGTACGCGCCCGAGATGGACGCGTACGGACGAGAACGGCGGGACGAGCGTTAAGACCGGAGCGCTTCGGTCGGCGGAGGGTCGCCGGGTGCCGGTCAGTCGGTCCAGTGACCCGCCGCGTCGCCCGCCCGCAGCCGGAACCAGTAGAAGCCGTGGCCCGCGAGCGTCAGCAGATACGGGAGTTCGCCGATGGCGGGGAACCGGACGCCGCCGATCAGCTCGACCGGGTGGCGGCCGGTGAAGGACTGGAGATCGAGCTCGGTGGGCTGGGCGAAGCGCGAGAAGTTGTGCACGCACAGCACGAGGTCATCTCCTCCTTCCTCTGTCGGTGGGGCCTCGCGGAGAAAGGCGAGGACGGCCGGATTGGAGGAGGTCAGCTCGGTGAAGGAGCCCAGCCCGAAGGCGGGGTTCTGCTTGCGGATCTCGATCATCCGGCGGGTCCAGTGGAGCAGCGAGGACGGGCTGCTCATGGCCGCTTCGACGTTGGTGACCTGGTAGCCGTAGACCGGGTCCATGATCGTGGGCAGGAACAGCCGCCCGGGGTCGCAGGAGGAGAAGCCCGCGTTGCGGTCGGGGGTCCACTGCATGGGGGTGCGTACGGCGTCGCGGTCGCCGAGCCAGATGTTGTCGCCCATGCCGATCTCATCGCCGTAGTAGAGGATCGGCGAGCCGGGCAGGGACAGCAGCAGCGCGGTGAACAGCTCGATCTGGTTGCGGTCGTTGTCCAGGAGGGGCGCCAGTCGTCTGCGGATGCCGATGTTGGCGCGCATTCTGGGATCCTTGGCGTACTCCGCGTACATGTAGTCGCGCTCTTCGTCGGTGACCATCTCCAGCGTCAGCTCGTCGTGGTTGCGCAGGAAGATGCCCCACTGACAGCCGGAGGGGATGGCGGGGGTCTTGGCGAGGATTTCCGAGACCGGGTAGCGGGATTCGCGTCGTACGGCCATGAAGATGCGCGGCATGACCGGGAAGTGGAAGGCCATGTGGCACTCGTCGCCGCCCTTGGTGAAGTCGCCGAAGTAGTCGACGACGTCCTCCGGCCACTGGTTGGCCTCGGCGAGCAGCACGGTGTCCGGGTAGTGGGCGTCGATCTCGGCGCGGACCCGCCTCAGCATCTCGTGGGTGCGGGGCAGGTTCTCGCAGTCCGTGCCCTCCTCCGCGTACAGATAGGGGACGGCGTCCAGCCGGAAGCCGTCGATGCCCAGGTCCAGCCAGAAGCGCAGGGCGGCCAGTACCTCCTCCTGGACGGCGGGGTTCTCGAAGTTGAGGTCCGGCTGGTGCGAGAAGAAGCGGTGCCAGTAGTACTGCTTGCGTACCGGGTCGAAGGTCCAGTTGGACGTCTCGGTGTCGATGAAGATGATCCGGGCGTCCTGGAATTGCTTGTCGTCGTCGGCCCACATGTAGTAGTCGCCGTACGGCCCGTCCGGATCGGTGCGGGACTCCTGGAACCACGGGTGCTGGTCGCTGGTGTGGTTCATGACGAAGTCGATGATCACCCGCATGCCGCGCTGATGGGCGGCGTCCACGAACTCGACGAAGTCGGCGAGGTCCCCGAATTCCGGCAGCACGGCCGTGTAGTCGGACACGTCGTAGCCGCCGTCGCGCAGCGGGGAGGCGAAGAAGGGCGGCAGCCACAGACAGTCCACGCCCAGCCACTGCAGATAGTCGAGTTTGGCCGTGAGCCCCTTGAGGTCGCCGACGCCGTCGCCGTTGCTGTCCTGGAAGGAGCGCACCAGCACTTCGTAGAAGACGGCGCGCTTGAACCAGTCGGGATCACGGTCCTTGGCCGGAGTGTCCTCGAACTTGTCCGGGACGGGCTCGTTGAAGATCATGATGTGGGTGACCCTCCGATCGGTGAGGACGGTCGCAGGGACAGCACATGCGCGGGGGCCATCTGGCGGCCCGGCTCCAGGCGCACATAGTTCTTCCTGCCCCAGTGATAGGTCTCGCCGGTGAGCTCGTCGCGCACCGGGGCGGACTCATGCCAGTCGAGGCCGAGTTCCGGCATGTCCAACGAGACCGTCGCCTCCTGGGTGTGGTGGGGGTCCAGGTTGACGACCGTGAGCACGCACGAGTCGCCCGTTCGCTTCGAGTAGGCGATGACAGAGTCGTTGTCGGCGTGGTGGAATCGCAGGTTGCGCAGTTGCCGCAGGGCGGGGTGGCGGCGTCGCAGCCGGTTCAGACAGCTGAGCAGCGGTGTGATGGTACGTCCCGCGCGCTCGGCGGCCGCCCAGTCGCGCGGCCGCAGCTGGTACTTCTCGGAGTCCAGGTACTCCTCGCCGCCGGGGCGCAGCGGGGCGTTCTCGCACAGCTCGTAGCCCGCGTAGACGCCCCAGGTGGGGGCCAGCGTGGCGGCCAGGACGGCCCGCGCCTCGAAGGCGGGGCGACCGCCCTCCTGGAGGTAGGCGTGCAGGATGTCCGGGGTGTTCACGAACAGGTTGGGCCGCATGTATCCGGCCGCGTCCCCGGAGAGCTCGGTGAGGTAGTCGGTGAGCTCCTGTTTGGTGTTCCGCCAGGTGAAGTACGTGTACGACTGCTGGAACCCGATGGCGCCGAGGGTGTGCATCATGGCCGGACGGGTGAAGGCCTCGGCGAGGAAGATGACATCGGGGTCGGTCCGGTTGATGTCGCCGATCACCTTCTCCCAGAAGACCACGGGCTTGGTGTGCGGGTTGTCCACCCGGAAGATCCGCACCCCGTGGGACATCCAGAAGCGCAGCACCCGCTCGGTCTCGCGGACGAGCCCCGTGAAGTCCGTGTCGAACGCGATCGGATAGATGTCCTGGTACTTCTTGGGCGGGTTCTCGGCGTACGCGATCGTGCCGTCGGCCCGCCGGTGGAACCACTCGGGGTGCTTGTCCACCCAGGGGTGGTCGGGCGAGCACTGGAGGGCGAAGTCGAGCGCGACCTCCATGCGCAGTTCGCGGGCGCGGGCCACGAAGTGGTCGAAGTCGTCAAGCGTGCCGAGGTCGGGGTGGACCGCGTCGTGGCCGCCGTCGGCGGAGCCGATCGCCCAGGGGGAGCCGACGTCGTACGGGCCCGCCGAGAGCGCGTTGTTGGGGCCCTTGCGGAACGCGGTGCCGATGGGGTGGATCGGCGGGAGGTAGACCACGTCGAAGCCCGCGGCCGCGACGGCGGGCAGCCGCTCGGCGGCGGTGCGCAGCGTGCCGCTCACCGGCCGCCGGTCCTCGGCGACCTTGGCACCCTCCGAGCGCGGGAAGAGCTCGTACCAGGACCCGAACAGCGCGCGCTCCCGCTCCACCAGCAGCGGCATCGGGCGGGAGGCGGTGACCAGTTCGCGCAGCGGGTGGCGGTCGAGGACCGCGGTGACATCGGGGGCGAGGGCGGCGGCGAGCCGGTCGGCCACCGGGCGCCGCCCGTCGCGCAGTCCGTCGACGGCCCGCAGTACGGCCTCCCGGCCGTCGCTCTTGGGGACGGCCCCCGCCGCTCTCTCGTGCAGCCGCGCGCCCTCCTCCAGGACCGGTTCGGTGTCGATCCCCGCGGGGATCTTGACGGTGGCGTGGTGGCGCCAGGTGCCGATCGGGTCGCTCCATGCCTCGACCGTGTAAGACCAGCGGCCCTGCGCGCTCGGGGTGACGTCGGCCCCCCAGCGGTCGGTGCCGGGGGCGAGTTCACGCATCGGCGTCCATGGCCCCGAGCGTCCGGCCGGGTCGCGCAGGACGACATTGGCCCTGACCGCGTCGTGGCCCTCCCGGAACACGGTGGCGCTCACTTGGAAGGTCTCGCCCACCACCGCCTTCGCGGGGCGGCGGCCGCAGTCGATGAGCGGGCGGATGTCCAGGACGGGGATGCGACCGATCATAGGATCACCTGACGGCGTTGCGGGCGTATATGCTTTGGCGGCTTTTGTCCTTTGTATCGGTTGTGCTGCCTTGCGACGGGTTGCGGGCATGACAGCTCCTGTCCGCGTTCACTCTGGTGGGCGGATGGGGTCGGCCATGGGGGGCGTGTTCGGAAAGCCTTCCCATGCGGCGCGGGGGGACAATCCGGGTTCCCGTTAACTTCCCGTGCGTAACGCGCTCGGCCCCGTACGGTTCCTGAAACAGGAACCGTATGGGGCCGATGGCTTCCCTTCCCGGGCGCTGCCCGTGGGATTGCGCGTGGAATTGCGTATGGGGTATGTGCCCGTCAGTTGCCCACCTGTAGGAGGCGGTTCGGCGACCCCGCCCCCGCGTTGCGCACCTTGCCCTTGGCCGCACGGGCCGTCAGCGCCGCGCTCACCTGGGCCGGGGTCGCCCGCGGATGGTCCGCGAGGTGGAGCGCGGCCGCACCGGCGGCGTGTGGGGCGGCCATCGAGGTGCCCGACATGACCTTCGTCCCCGTGTCGCTCGCGTTCGACGCCGAGACGATCCGCTCCCCGGGTGCGAACAGGTCAACCGCGGGGCCCCAGTTGGAAAAGGCCGAGCGGCGGTCGTCCCGGCCCGCCGAACCCACCGTGATGGCGTCCGCCACCCGGCCGGGGGAGTACGAGCCCGCGGAGCGGTTCTGATTGCCCGCGGCGACCGTGAAGGTGAGGCCGGACGCGATGCCGGACCGTACCGCGTCGTCCCACTCGGGGATCGGGGCGGCCTGTGTGGAACCCAGGCTCAGATTGACCACGGCGGGCCTGTGGGCGTGTTTCATCACCCAGTCGAGCCCGGCCAGCACCTGGGCGCTGGTGCCCTGGCCCGTGTCGTCCAGCACCTTGACCGCGACGACGGCCGCCTTCTTCGCCACCCCGTACGCCGACCCGGCGGCGGTGGCCGCGACATGCGTGCCATGGCCGTTGCCGTCCTCGGCGACCGCGTCGTCGTCCACGAAGTCCCAGCCGGAGCGGGCCCGCCCGCCGAAGTCCCGGTGCGTGGTGCGCACACCGGTGTCCAGGACGTAGATCGTCGTGCCCCGGCCGGCGCTGCGCGGCGAGGTGTACGACGCGTCCAGCGTGCGCTCCGGCTGATCGATCCGGTCCAGGCCCCACGACCGGGGCTGTTGCTGTCGCTGTTGCCGGCGTTGCTGTTGCTGGTGTTGCTCGGTGCGCAGCGACACGTGGGTGTCCCGCGCGACGGAGACCACGCCCGGGTCGGCCGCCAGCCGCCTGGCCTGCGTCTCGTCGGCCCGCACCGCGTAGCCGTTCAGCGCGGTGCTGTACGTACGGCTGATTCTCGCCCCGTACCGCGCGGCGAGCCCCCTGCCCCGCTCGGAGTCCGCGCGGATGCCTCCCGCCCCCTTCTTCAATGTGACGATGTAACTGCCGTCCACCGCGGCCGCCATGCCCGCCGCCCTGATCCGCCCCTGCGCGGGCGCGGCCTGAGCAGGCAGGGTCGCGGTCGGCAGCATGGCCGTCAGAACCGCCACGGCGAGGCCCGCGACAAGGCCCGCGACGACGGCCGAGGCCCGGCGCCGGCGGTCGGCACTCGTATCCGGCATGGATCGATCCCCCTCCCCAATTCGACGGCGTCAGCCTCTCGTGGGGAGGAGGATCGGGACAAGACCGCTTTGGGGGGTTAAATCGGCCAGATCGGTCGTCAGGGAATGTGGCGTTCTTGGGGCAGGGTTGCGGTGAATTCCGGTCGTTGCCGGGGGAGTTGGGGCGGGAGTTGCGGCGGGAGTTGCGGCGGGAGTCGGGGCGCCACGCCCGCCGCCAGCAGACGCAGGGCCGCCTCCGACGAGGAGCCCGGCTCCGCGCCGTACATCAGCAGGCACTGGCCCGCGGAGTCCGGCAGCCGCGTCATCTCGAAGGTCAGCTCCATCGGCCCGACCAGGGGGTGGTGGAACGACTTGGCCCCGAAGGAGCACTTGCACACCGGGTGGCGGGACCACAGCGCCGCGAACTCGCCGCTCTTCATGGTCAGCTCGCCGATCAGCTCCGCGAGCCGCCGGTCGTCGGGGCACGCGCCCGCCGCCAGCCGCAGCGCGGAGACCGCGCGCCGCGCCTCGCCCTCCCAGCCGGGGTAGAGCTCGCGGGTGTGCGGGTCCAGGAAGAGCAGCCGCTGGGTGTTGGGGCGGTCGGCGGGGCGCTCCGGGCCGTCGGCGGCCAGATGCCCGGCGATCAGGGCGTGTCCCAACGGGTTCCAGGCCAGTACGTCGAACCGGGCGGTCAGCACGAGGGCGGGCACCCCGGCCATGGCCTCGATCAGCCGGCGGGTGCTCGGCCGGGCGGTCTCGGCGCGCGGCGCCGGACGGCGCCCGGCCCGCGCCGGGCGGGCCAGATTGCGCAGATGCGCGTGCTCGTCGGGGCTCAGCCGCAGTGCCCGGGCGATCGCGTCGAGCACGCCGTCCGACGCGCCCGCCGACTGGCCCTGCTCCAGCCGCGTGTAGTACGCGACGCTCACCCCGGCCAGCTGTGCCAGCTCCTCGCGGCGCAGCCCGGGCACCCGGCGGCGGGTCCCGTACGAGACCAGCCCGACGTCCTCGGGCCGCAGGCGGGCGCGGCGGGTGCGCAGGAAGTCCCCCAGCGCGGCAGGTGTGTCCATGGGGACCAGTGTGCGGCAGCCGAACCCGGCGTGCCTGTCCCTGCCGGGGTCAGGCACGCCGGGCCGGCCCATCACCTGCCGGTCACCTCAACTCATGGTCACTTGTAGGTGATGTCCGAGGTGGAGTACTTGCAGTACGTGCCGTCGGGGCCGCTGCCGTTCTTCGTCGGTTCGGCGCCCGTGTTGTTTCCGATGTACTTCTGGCACGGGACGATCTTCTTGCTGCTGTCGCCGACGATGGTGATCGAGCGCAGCGTGAGGGAGTCACCGTAATTGGTGTTGATCCCGCCGATGACGCTGCCGGGCGCGGTGATCTCCGTGTTGCTCACGTTGATGGTGCGCTTGTACTGCGATGAGCAGTTGCCGCAGGACCGGACGAAGGTCTTGAAGTCCTGGCCGGCGAAGTTGGAGATGTTCAGCGTGCCGCCGCCGTTGAACTGGAAGATCTTGTCCGCGGCCTTGCGCGCGCCGCCGCCGATGACGTTGAAGGTCTTGCCGCTGCCCCGGAAGGTGGCGGCGTCCTCGCCGACGTCCTCCCACCACACGTTCTGCAGGGTGCAGCTGCCCGAGCAGTGGATGCCGTCGGCGGCCGGGGCGCCGACGATGACGTTCTTGAGGGTGGCCCCGTCGGCGAGCTTGAAGATCGGGTCCTGATCTTCGTTCTGGCCGCCGGAGCCCAGGTCGCCGGAGCCGTAGTAGCGCTTCATGCCGCCGTCGACGGTCCCGCTGACCGGGATGGTCGCGGTGACCGCCTGGGGGGTGCCGCTGGGCGTGGGCCAGGTGGCGGCCGAGGCGGCGGGGAGGGTCAGACCGGTGGTGACGGCGCCCGTGGTCAGGGCGACGGCGCCCAGGAGGCCGGCCATAGCCCGCTTCCTGTTCAGATGCTTGGTGCGCGGTGCCGGTACTGCCATGTCACTCTCCTCTGTCCGGTGATACGTGGGGGTGCGGGTGGAGCGAGTGGTGCCGGTGGTGCCGGTGGTGCCGGTGGAACTGTGCGGGGGACGGTCGTTCAGGGGGTGGCGATCTTCGGCCGCGGCGGGGTCGCCATCTTGTTCCCGATGAAGAAGCTGGGGTGCGGCGGCTGGTTGTACGCGGTGTTCTGCCAGGCCAGGGCCGTCCGGTACTGGCGGTCGTGCAGCAGCGTGGTGATCTTCCGGTCGGTCTCGTACGGCGTGGAGTAGATCCGCAGCGCCTTGTTGTCCGAGGTCGGCCAGATCACCTCCTCGCGCCAGTCGCCGAGGATGTCGCCGGAGAGCGACGGGGTGGCCTTGGTGCCGTTGTTGGAGTGCACTCCGGAGCCGGTCAGCAGCCGGGTGTCGGCGGAGGTGCCGTACTTGTCGATATGCGTGCCGTCCAGCAGCTCGCGCACCGGGTCGCCGTCCCACCACGACAGGAAGTTGATCGAGGACGGCTTGCGGCCCTTGGTGCCGCCGCCCTCGTCGCGGATCGAGCCGTCGGCGGCCGACCACATCTCGGCGCCGTCGTTGCCCGCCCAGATGTCCCCGGCCACGCCGCGCCCGTTGTCGCCGCTCGCCGCGGTGGACCACAGCACCTGGCCGGTCCTGGCGTCGGCGAAGTACGACGACGGCTTGGAGGAGTCCTCGTCGACCTTGAAGTACTCCAGACCGGGCCGGGACGGGTCGAGATCGCCGAGGTGGGCCGCGTCGCCGTGGCCGTTCTTGTTCGTCCACAGGCCGTAGCCGTTGTCGTCCACGGCCATCGAGCCGTAGACGATCTCGTCCTTGCCGTCGGAGTCCACATCGCCGATCGCCAGCGCGTGGTTGCCCTGCCCGTCGTAGCCCTTGCCGCTGTTGGTGGAGCTGTTGGTGTCGAACGTCCACTTGCGGGTGAGCTGTCCGCCGCTGTAGTTCCAGGCGCTGATGACCGTACGGGTGTAGTAGCCGCGCGCCTCGATCAGCGAGGGCTTCGAGCCGTCCAGGTAGGCGGTGCCGGCCAGGAAGCGGTCCACGCGGTTGCCGTACGAGTCGCCCCACGAGGACACCGTGCCGCGCGGCGGGACGTAGTCGACGGTGGAGGCCGCCGCGCCCGTCTGCCCGTTGAACATGGTCAGGAACTCGGGGCCGTCCAGCACATAGCCGCTGGAGTTGCGGTAGTCGGCGGAGGCGCTGCCGATGGTCTTGCCGGTGCCGTCGACCGTGCCGTCCGCGGTCTTCATCGCGACCTCGGCCTTGCCGTCGCCGTCGTAGTCGTACACCTGGAACTGGGTGTAGTGGGCGCCGGAGCGGATGTTGCGGCCCAGGTCGATCCGCCACAGCCGCTGCCCCTGGAGGGTGTAGCCGTCGACGATGGTGTTGCCGGTGACGCCGGACTGCGAGTTGTCCTTGGCGTTCGTCGGCTGCCACTTGAGGACGATGTCGAGGTCGCCGTCGCCGTCCAGGTCGCCCACCGAGGCGTCATTGGCCTCGTAGGTGTAGCCCGAGCCGCCGGACGGGGGTGAGATCGCCACGTCGTAGTAGCCGGAGCGGAACTGGATGGCGCTCGGCGAGGCGGGCTGCTCCGCGCCGCCCACGACCGCGCGAACGGTGTAGTCGGCGCTGTTGGGGGCGTCCTTGTGGAGGTAGTTGGTGGTGGTGATGGGGGAAGAGTTGACCTTGACGCTGCCCCGGTAGAGGTTGAACGCGACGTCGTCCGGGTCGGTCGCCAGCCAGCGCCAGCTGACCAGGTTGTCGTTGCCGGTGTGCACGCTGACCAGCCCGCGGTCCAGCTTCTCCAGTTGGGCGGCCTGGATGGCGGCTTTGGCGTCGGTGGCGTTGGTGGTGCCGGCTTTCGCGCTGTCGGTTTTCGCGCTGCCGGCTTTCGTGCTGTCGGCCGGGGCGGCGTGCGAGAGGGCGGCGGGCCCGGTGGTGAGCAGCGCACCGACGGCGGCCAGGGCGAGCGCGACGCGTCTGGCCCGGCGGCGAACGGAGGGGGCGGGCGAACCGTGCGGCGGTGCCACGGGACCTCCTGGGGGGTGGGGGAGGAGTGCGCGGGTGCGGGGGGTGTCGGGGTGTGGTCGCCGCTCTGGCCGGAAAGGTTGCCGCCCCTCTCCGCGGATTTCTCGGGCTGTTCCCGGGGCGGAACAAGGTGCTGACCTTCCGCGCACCGGCCCCCTACTCCTCACCGTTCTCCGCGCACCGGCCCGTACTCCCGGCTGGTGACCACGTCACTCCCGGCTGGTGACCACGTCCTTGGCGACCAGCCGCCCGTCCGTGAAGCACAGCCGATACGCGGACCGCCCGTCGTACCGGCGCACCCCGTAGAACGCGCAGTCCCAGCCCTTGGGCGACGGGGCGACGCCGTCCGGGGGCCCGTCCATCGTGTAGGGCGGCATCTGCGACTCGACGTCGGCGCGGGGCTCGCCGATCTCGAGACGGTCGTAGGTGCGCCGGTCCAGCACCGAGTGGTACTGCGTATAGAAGGTGAACCCTCCCCAGAGGACCGCCAGTCCGGCGGTCACGGCCAGCGGCACCGCGATCGACTCCACCAGCCTGCGCCGCACCCGCTGCCGGGCGCGGGCCAGCTCCCGGGCCGACGTGGACGACGGCGCCGCCGCCCGCTCGGCGACGAGCGCGACCCCGGCCGTGAGCGGCAGGCGCGCCGACACCTCGAAGCCGCCGTCGGGCGACGGGCCGTGGGTGAGCACCCCGCCGGCCAGCCGTACCCGCTCGTCCAGGCCCACCAGGCCGTTGCCGCCCGAGGCCAGATCAGGCGGAGAACCGTCCGCCGGGCGCCGGCCGTTGGCGATGGACACCACGATCTCGCCCGCCGCCGGGTCCCGGACCAGTTGGACGCGGACCGCGGCGCCCGGGGCGTGCTTGGCGGCGTTGGTCAGCGACTCCTGGACCACGCGGTACACGGCCCGATCGGCCATGGGCGGCAGGTCCGGGCCCTTCTCCCCCTTCTCCCCCTTCTTCTCCTCTGCATCAGCCGCGCCGTAGCTGTGCTTCCCGGCCTCAGGCCCGCGCGCCGGCCCGTGCTCAGGCCGGGTCTCAGGCCTGTGTTCAGGCCCGCTGTCCGGCCCGTGTTCAGACCCGGCCTCAGGCCCGTACTCCAGCTCGACGGCCAGCCCGGAGGCCCGCGCCCGTTCCACCAGCGCGCCGACGCCCTCGTCGGCGGGGGCCGTCGGGGCGGGGTCGTCCCCGGTCCGCAGCACCCCGATGATGTCCCGCAGCTGGCTGGTGGCCGCCGCGGCCGCCTCCCGCAGTTCGGCGGCCGCCGCCCGGTGCCGGTCGCTCAGCTCCGGGTCGACCTGTAGGGCCGCGGCGCGCAGCGCGATCAGGGCCAGGTCGTGGCCGAGCGAGTCATGCATGTCCCCGGCGATCCGGGACCGCTCGCGCAGCCGCGCGCGGTCGGCGACGGCCCGCTGCTCCCGCTCCATCCGGTCGGCGAGCTCCCAGCCGGCGCGGACCAGATGGTCGTACTGGCGGCGGTAGCGGCCCAGCAGCCACGGCACCACGACGTTGAACAGCAGCGTGGTCAGCGCGGTGAACCATGCCCAGACCCCGGCGTCCCTCAGCCAGGCGAGCAGCGCGCCCGCCACCGCGAAGGCCGCGAAGAACCACAGCGCGGGTCGTGCGCCCGCCGTCCACCGCCCCGTGAGATACCCCCACAGCGCCAGCGCCGCCCAGTAGGAGGACGTGAACAGCTCCAGGTTGAGGGCCAGGCTCAGCCCCACCGCGACCGCCAGCCCCACCAGCGGCCGCGTCCGCCCCACCGCCGCCGCGCCCGCCAGCAGCGGAAACCCGGCCAGCAGCACCCACAGGTCGCGTCCGCTCGCCGATGTGGCCTTCAGCAGGACGGGCGCGCAGGCCGCCAGCCACAGGAGCAGGGCCGTTCGCGCGGCGCCACCGTGTCGTATCCACCGGATCATGGGCCCAGCATCCCCCGCGGCGGGCTGGGCGCGCCCCTGACGAAAGTGACGAAAGTACGGCTCAGCAGCCCCTAGCAGCCGAGCTGCAGCCGCGCCCGCTCCCGCAGCGTGCCGGGAGGGACCTGGTCGTCGCAGCGGATGGTGCCCTCCTCGACATTCGCGAAGGTCGTGTACGGCTGGGTGCCCGCCCTGTTCCCCCATGAGCCGCCAGTGGGCGAGCCGAAGTTGCGGAGGCAGGACCACTGGCGGAACGTACCCGAGACGGCGCGGGTCCCCTTGTACATGCCGTAGTAGCCGGGCTTGGTGAAGTTCCACTTCATCGTCGTGGACTCGGTGTCGGTGGTGGACGTCGTGGTCTGCACGGAGAAGCCGACCTTCACGGCCACCTTCGCGAACAGCGCCTCGCCCGACACGCTGATCTCGGTGCTGGTGCCGACGCTCGTGGTCACGGTGTTGACCTTGCTCAGGGTGTAGGTCCGCTCGCCCGTGGTGCCGTCGGTGACGTTGAAGCTGTAGAAGTGGGTGAGGACCGGGTTGACCTCCGCAGCTTGGACGTAGAGGTAATAGGAGCCGGGGGTGCACGGGGTCCCGGATACCGGCTCGTCGTCGGCGCGGGCGGGCGAGGCCAGGAACACCCCGGACATCGCCACGGTGCCCAGAACGGCCGCGCCGGCTCTCATGAACGTACGGCGGGGGCGGGCGGGACGACGAGCCTTCATCGCGGACCTCCACTGGCGGGAATCGGTGGGGCCGAGACACCCCCCGGCCGCCGCCCATCGTCCCGACCCGGCGCGAAGTGGGTATATAGCAGTCTTCTGGGAGCCAGTCCTCTGCCGGTCGGGGCCCTTCCCCGGCGCGCGCACGGAAAAAGAGCTGCGAGGGCGGAGGCGGCGCGTGCTTATATGGCCCCCATGGTGTCCACCGACCGCCTCCTCGCCTTCGCGGCCATGTCCTTCCTGCTGATCGTGATCCCCGGCCCCAGTGTGCTGTTCGTGATCGGCCGGGCCCTGGCCCAGGGGCGCCGGGCCGCGCTGACCACCGTCATGGGGAACACGGTCGGCGCGTATGTGCTCGTGGTGGCGGTGGCGCTGGGGGTCGGCACCATCGTGGAGCGCTCGGTCCTCGTCTTCACGGCGCTGAAGCTGGTGGGCGCCGCGTACCTGGTGTACCTGGGGGTCAAGGCGGTGCGGCAACGTGGCTCGCTGCGTGCCGCGTTCAGCGGGGACGGCCCCGCGGAGACGGGTGCCCTGCGCACGTTCTGGGAGGGGTTCGCGGTCGGCGTGGCCAACCCCAAGACCATCGTCTTCTTCGCCGCCGTACTGCCCCAGTTCGTCGACCGCGACCAGGGGCACGTCGCACTTCAGATGCTGCTGCTCGGCCTCGTCTTCAACATCATCGCCGTGGCCTCCGACAGCGTCTGGGGCCTTGTCGCCGCCACCGCACGCGGCTGGTTCGCCCGTTCACCGCAGCGGCTGGCGATGGTCGGCGGGGTCGGCGGGCTCGCCATGATCGGTCTCGGCGTCACCGTCGCCGCGACCGGCCGCAAGGAGTAGTACCCCGACGGACCCGACGGAAGGATGAGGGAAAAGGTGCGCTATCGCGAGCTGGGACGCAGCGGGCTGTCCGTTTCCGAGATCGGTTACGGCGCCTGGGGCATCGGTGAGTCCAACTGGGTGGGCGCCACCGAGGACGAATCCGTACGCGCCCTGAACCGCGCCATCGACCTCGGCGTGAACTTCATCGACACCGCCCGTGGCTACGGCGAGAGCGAGCGGATCGTCGGCCGGGTCGTCCGCGAGCGGGCCGGGGCCGGCGACCAGGTGCTCGTCGCGACCAAGGTCCCCCCGAAGAACCGCGTCTGGCCCGCACCCGACGGCCTGGACCCGGCCGAGACCTTCCCGGGCGAGCACATCCGCGAAAGCCTGGAGACCAGCCTCCGGGTCAGCGGCCTCGACCACTTCGACGTCCTCCAGTTCCATGTCTGGAGCGACGAGTGGGTCGGCCGTGGCGACTGGCTGGAGACGATCGCCGAGCTGAAGCAGGCGGGTAAGATCCGCCATTTCGGCGTCTCCATCAACGACCACGAGCCCGACAACGCTCTTGCCCTTGTCGCCGGCGGTGCCGTGGACAGCGTGCAGGTCATCTACAACATTTTCGACCAGGCGCCCGCCGACGCGCTGCTGCCGGCCTGTGTGGAGCACGGCGTCGGTGTCATCGTGCGGGTGGCCCTGGACGAGGGCGGCCTCACCGGTCGTATCACCGCCGGCACGACGTTCCCCGAGGGGGACTTCCGCAACCGTTACTTCCGGGACGACCGCCCGGCACAGGTCGAACAGCGAGTGTCCGCGATCGTCGCCGACCTCGGCATCGCCCCCGACGAGATCGCCGAGACCGCGCTGCGGTTCGTACTCAGCTCCCCGGCGGTGTCCACCGTCATCCCCGGGATGCGCACCGTACGCAACGTCGAACGCAACACGGCCCTGAGCGACGGGCGTCCGCTGACCGCCGAGCAGCTGGCCGTACTCGCCAACCACCGCTGGCAGCGCAACTTCTACAGCTGACCCGCGCGCCCGCCGTCACAGCCCGCCCCGCGATGCGGCGACACGGTCGGGACGGCGGGCGTCCTGCTGCCGCCGGGCGTCCTCCTACCGTGCGATGTTGTCCCCGAATCGCGCCTCCTTCTCGGGCGCGCCCAGCGCGCGCGGGCCGAACGAAGCGATGTCGCCGGTGATCAGGCCCGACCTGGAGCCGCGCAGGACCCACACGGCGCCCGAGTCCGCGTAGCGGCCGTCCTCGTAGGGGGTGGCCACCGCCAGGTCGGCGCGGTTGTCGGCGTTGACGTCGGCGAGGAGCACGGTCCGGCCGAAGTAGTCGCCCTCTTCGGAGATGCCGGGTACGCCCGAGGTCGACTGGTGGAAGGCCTGCGCCCCCTTGCCGGTGAGGCCCGCCGCGCTGCCCTTGAGCAGAACGATGGCGCCCGCCTCGCGGACCGAGCCGATGTCCTCGCCGGGCACGCCCACGGCGATGTCCGGGTAGCCGTCGCCGGTGACGTCGCCGGCGGCCAGGGAGTGGCCGAACAGATCGCCGGAGTTGACGTCGTGGTCGCCCGCCTCGCTCGTGCCGGGGACGCCCGGCGTGTCCTGGGTGATCTTCGCGGTACGGGTGGAGGGGCCGGACGCCGAGCCGTAGACGACGCGGAGCGTGCCGGCGTCGGCGTCGCGGTCCTCCGAGACCTGGTCGACCTGCGGGGCGACGAGGTCGCCGTAGCCGTCCTTGTTCACGTCGGCGATGACTCCGTCGGTCGTGTAGTGGCCGGTGGTCCTGAAGGTGCGGCTGAGGCCGTCCTTCCCACCTGCCCAGAAGCGGGACTTGCCCGGCACATCGTCGAAACTGTGCGTCGTGACGATGTCGTCTGCGCCGTCGCCCGTCATGTCGCCCACGGCGATGGCCTTGGGGTGGTCCCCGTCCTCGAAGGGGAGCGTTTGAACGGAGGCGGGCACTCCAGCGCGGGAGAAGGGGCCGTAGCGCACCTGCAGGCCCTGGTCGTTCTTGGTCACGAGGTCGGCGTGGCCGTCGCCGTTGATGTCGCCCGTCGCCAGGGTGGCGGCGGGTCCGGGAAGCGCGCTGCCTGTGCGCAGACCCTTCGCGGAGCCCCAGAGGACCGCCGGGGCGGAGAAGTCGCCCACGACCAGGTCCGTGTAACCGTCGCCGTCGAGGTCACCGGCGGCCGTGGTGCGGCCGAAGGCGCCGTACTGCTCGACGTCCCCCGGCACGCCCTCGGTCGCCCGCGTGATCAGCTTCGGGTGTGCGGTGTCGACACCGGCCGTGGAGCCGTACAGCACCGATATGTAGCCCGCCTCCGAGAAGCCGGAGACGGTGCCGCCGGGCGCGGAGACGGCGAGGTCCGCGTACCCGTCACCGTTGAAGTCGATGACGGGCCTCGTGCTCTTGGCGGCGGCCGGCGCGGCGAGGCCGCCGGACACCGCCAGGGAGGCGGCCAGCAGGACGGCGGTCACGGCGGCGGGCCGGCGGTGGGTGGGGCGGGACATCCAGGTTCTCTCCAGTACGTCGGTTCGCCCATCGGCCACAGCGCTTCGGCACTGGCAGTTGGGCCTTTATACGGCAGTCGTTCACCTTGACTGTCAAGCCCGGTAAAAAGTTGTGCCTGGTACCAGGGCCGCCCGGCGACCGGGTTCACCCTCGCCTCGCGGCGGCGCTCCTGCTCACGCCAGTTGGCGAAGGCCCTCTCTTCCGGCAGTGTCACACTGATCGTCTCCTCCTGGAACTCGGCATCGCCGAGGAGCCGCCGAAGGAACTCGGCCATGCCGAAGGGGTGCACCTGGAAGGACGGGCTGGTGTGCCGCCCGCACACCAGCACCGGCCACCGGTCCGGGTCCTCGTCCGTGGTCAGCCAGCAGTAGATGTCCGCTCCCGTGGTGATACCCCAAGCCACGATGGACTCGGAGTCCACGTCGAAGTCGGCCTCGTCCCCGCACATTTCCCAGGTCAGGCGGGCGTTCTCGGTCTCGTCCCCCAGGCCCGACGCGTCCGTGTACGTGCCGGCTCGAGGCATCGTTTCCGCCCACCGGCCTGCTCCTTCTTCTCTCCGAGGAGCCCAAACCTATGTGAACCGTGCTCAGCACCGGCAAGGGCTCTGAGCAGCAGCTGAGCAGCGAAGTCCGGCCTGATCTCCGGGGGTCGGACTTCGCTGTCGTGTCGTCCGGCTTTCACGCGTTACTGAGACACGCTCCTAGGGGATGAGGGCTTTCACGCACAGCGTCTCGACCGCTTCGATCACTTCGCCGACGGTGCGTCCTGGCGGCGGGTCGAGGAGCGCTCCGTGGAGCTGCGCCTCCACCCCCTGGACCAGCAAGATCGCGGTGAGGCCCGGGTCGGGGCCGCCCACGCCCAGCCGACACAGATGGAACTCGACCTCGGCCGCGATGCTCCGCTGCACTTCGCGTAGCCCGGCGGCCGTTGGTCCGCGAGTTCGGCCAGGGTGTGGTGTACGTGCCGCTCGCCGATGGCGTACAGCAGGGCGTCCTTGTTCGGGAAGTACTGGTAGAGGGAGCCGATGGACACGCCCGCGCGCTCGGCGATGCGGTTCGTGGTCGCCTTTGCGTATCCGTCCCGTTCGAAAAGCTGAGCAGCGGCCTCCACGATGGCGTCATAGGTCTCCTGGGATCGCTCTTGACGTGGCCTTTTGCGTGGTGTGGAGGATGCGGTCACGGCTTGTCCAAGGCGAGTTGTCGTTACTGAGTTTTGCTCACATCCTAGAGCGGTGTTCAGCTTCGACATCGCTCCCGCCGAGCTCTTCGAAGAGCGCGCCCGCCAGTTCACCGCCTGGGGTATTCCCGCCCGGACAGTCGCCCGGGCCCGCGACGCGATCACCGATATGTGGGGCACCGGTCCGCACGGCTGGGTGCCGGTCTGGGCGAGTCTGGCCGAGGAGGCGGAGCGAGCCGGGCAGTGGTCGCGCGCGGCGCGACTGTGGGGCGCTGCCCGTTTCCCGGCGCTGGCCACACCCGAGCGCCACGAGGCGTACGCGCGGCAGCGTGCCGCCTATGCGCGAGCGACCGCCGGCCGCCGCCTGCCGGTGCGCTTCACGCGCGGGAACGTACAGCTCCCGGCGGAGGGCGGGGGTACGGTCCCGTACCCCGTGCACCTCATGGCCCGCCGCCGGTGGCGCCGCCCCGGCGTGCTGGTGCTCGCGGGCGGGGTCGACACCTGGAAGGTCGAGCTGCATCGCATGGCCACGGCCACCGCGCTGGCGACGGGGCTGCCGGTCGTCTCCGTCGACATGCCCGGCACCGGCGAGGCACCGGCCCGCTGACACCGGACAGCGATCTCCTCCTGTCCGGACTCGTCGACGAAGTACGCAGTTGGCGCCCGGACGAGCCCGTGGCCTACCTGGGCCTGAGCTTCGGCGGCTACTGGGCGGTCAAGCCGGCCGTGCGCGGCGTGGTCGACGCGGCGGTGAACATCGGCGGGCCGACCGGCGCCGCGAACGGCGCACACGACCACTTCATTCCACGCGGCGACACCACACGGCTGGCCAACCGCCCGAACACCACAGTGTGGATCGTGCCCGGCGCCACCCACTGCGCGGCAGAGCACATCCGCCCGCTGCTGGCGGCCACCTGGGCCTGGCTCCTGACCCGACCCGCGTTCCGCGGCCACCCGCCGGCGCGTCCCGCCGAGCCGAAGCCACACCCGGCTCCCTGAATGGCGGGGCTGCGCGCCGAACGTCTCATGGCGCATGACCCGCCGGTGAGTTTGCGGTGAGTTTGAGACGGCGACACGCCCTCGCTTCGGCGTGTCGCCGTCCCAAACTCACCGCAAGCGCAAGTCCCTGCCTCGGCTGCGCAAGTCACCAGCAAGCACTGGGCCTAATACCAGGGCCGCCCGGTGGCCGGGTTCAGGCCCGCGTCCCGGCGGCGCTGCTCCTCGCGCCAATTGACGAAGGATCCCTCTTCCGGCGGCGTCACGCTGATGGCGAGACCCGCACGACACGACACCACGTGATCGCGGGGCCACTCTCCAGGGGCTGCTGATGGGCACCCAGGACACAGCACTTGGTGAAGTCAGGATGCGCGGTAAGCCGCAACAGCGTCAGTGTAGAGCTCTGCCGTGAGGTCACTTTCATGAATACCGAGCTCAGTCATGATCATACGGACGTCATTGAGCGCGGCCAGTAGTTCGCCCTCCTCTCGAACGAGGGTCTCCACTTCCAGGAATGTACCTTCGATCTCAGGCACTTGAACAAGAGTGGCAAGCACGCGGCGACCATGGGCGCTGAAGTGGTAGTTTCGACAACGCTTCTGAAATGCCGTAACGGGAGAGAAGCCGAGTCCGCGAAGTATGGCGTCAACAGCTTCCGGATCGTCCACTCGTGTTTCGTGTTCCGGCTTCGACCCGGATGTTTCGTCGATTCGAGTGCCCTTATAGGTGAGCACAGAGCGGAGCGAACCCTCTCCCTGAATTGTCCGAACCCTCAATTCTCGGTCCTGTGTCTCAAGATCGCCCGAGGGGGCGTCGTAGTAGGTATCTCGATACAGCTCGGCGATTGCGTCTGCCCGCTGATCAAGCTGTCTCATTACGGATTCAGGATCTCGCACTCGTGCTTTCAGCTCAGCCTCGATCAATTTTCACTCCTCCACTCATACAATGCGATTTCCTTCTTTAAGCATGGCCTCGAACGTTCGCTGGAACCCTCGATATAGTGGGCCCTGTGGTGCCTCCATGACTTTATATGTAGCTGACTCATGCCCCTCCCAATCGGCATCGAATGTCGAAACAAACATGGTGTCATCCACTCGAATTACACGCCACGTTGGACGCATGTCGTAGCGATACACCTGAAGATCACAGACGCCCGACAGTTCACGGAGTCGCGTTTCAGAAAGTGTGACCCCGCCCGCTAGCGATTCAGGCGACTCGCCAATCTCCGCTGCACGGACGGCCAGCGCTGGGGATTCGGGGTCGAGTAGCAAAATGCGAACACGGGGCCCTTGCTGTCCTGCTGGTCGAGCGAGAGATGAACGAAGAAGAGAGTCTTTCAACCCGATGAGACCAAGACCGCGAACGGCCAGCACGTCCAATTCTTCGGCCGATGCCGCGAGCTGCTTGATGTCCTCCGAGGCGGCAGTCTGTTGGGCGTACACCTGTACGACCTCTGGAAATTCTGACAAGTCGAACGTCTTGTCGCCGTTTCGCGCGTCATGTGCCGCTGCAAGGCCCATCAAATGCCGAGCGTCATCCGGCATGTTCAGCCCGGCCGCGATGCGCTCGAAAACGTCCAGCCGAGTGACTTCTCTTCTGCCGTTGATAATCTCGTTCACCCGTGCCTGAGTCATGGCTACAGCCGTCGCAATCCTGGCCTGACTTACTCCGCCATATTGCTGGACGTGGCGAAACACCGCGCCCATGTCGCGCGCACGCAGAGCCTTACGCGCTTCGGCCCGTTGCCAAGCCCACTCAGGCAGTTCGATCGCTGTGAGTGTTGTTGACATGATCCCCCCAGTTCGCCGCGGGATGAGAAGTTATCCCACGGTGAGATTACCGCCCGGGTATCGACCCTGCACTGCTCATCGCCGAATCCTGTCCTGATGAGAAAGACCCCCGCGACGTGGCTGCGTCCGGGGGCGTGGCCCACCAGCCTCAGAGGAGCTGATGAACATGAGCAACCCTACGGGGTGGTTCTTCGAATGTGTGAGTGCACTTCTCGCCTTACGGCCGTCCGGCCGTCACCGGGCCGGGACGGTACCTCCCGCACCGCGTACGGCCGTCTCACGGCCCGACGTAGGGGACTCGGGCTCTGCGACCGTCCAACTCCGTCCGGCCGCTCCGTCGCTTGACGGCGGGGCGCCTGCCCTGGTGCGCCCGTATTTCGTGGCTCACGAGCGGGAGGAACAGCGGTTGCGAGCGCGGCAGAGGTGGGCGTTGTGGCTCGCGGTCCATGGCGTCGATGTCGGGCCCCGGGTGATCCATGGTGTGGAGGTGTCCGGATGGGCGCGATGACCGGTCTGCGTTTGCTGCCGTGGTCCGACCCGGACGGCAAGCCGTGTTATCTGGCGTCGGACGACGGGAACAGCCGTCTGAGCCGACGTGCGGACGAGATCGAGGCGCTACAGGTGGCGATGGGAAGGGAACTTCTCCGTCATGCCCGTGTGCTGCTTGAGGACCGTAAGGCCGACGTGAGGGAACTGCGGTTCCTGGCGGATCGGCTGTGTGAGTCGTTGGGCGACGTACTGCGGGTCGCCGAGAGCAGGGGCGGGCGTCTGCCCGCGCACGGGGAAGGCGACGGCCCGGAGGAGCCGGAAGACATCGCGGTCGAGGGTCCAGCGTCTGGAAGTGCTGGGGGCCCGTCGTGACTGACTGGCAGATCGGACCCGTCCCCGGGCGGGGCCTGCGCCGCACACCTGATGGAGAGCTGGCGCTACCTCTCCAGATCAGCAGCGGCGGGCAGCACCGCGCTAATTGCCGAACTGGAGCTGACCCCGGCCGAGGCCGAGCAGTTGCACGCGGCCTTGTGCTACGCGCTCGGCGGGCAGCAGCCGCCCACCGATGCACCGGAATGCCGCCAGCCGATCCGCTACCCGGGCGGCCGACAGCGGTACTGAAGACGGTCGTCCGTCCTTCTGGGCCGTATCCCGCTGGATAGCGCGAACCGGCTCGCGGACATCCTCATGTGCCCCGTGCTGGAGGAACAGACCAAGAAGGCCACCGCTCGGTGAGCTGTCTCAAAGACCCCCGTCCCGGCTGGACCGGAGCCCTGGCAGGTCGAGCCCAGCCCGGAACGGGTGCACGTGCACGACGGCGTGAGGAGAGTCCCCGCGCTGACAGCACAGAAGGGAATTGTCCCGATGCGCTTACGCGGATTCAAGGCCGTGATCCGGCAGGACCCGGAGGATGACGGGCCGACCGAGGGCGGACAGCAGGGCGGCTGTGGCGATGGTGACGGCTGCGGCCGTCAGTGACATGTCAGAGGTCGGGCAGTCCCCATCCACCTGGGTGGGGGCTGCCCCCGATCAGTGAGGGCACGGCATGCACCACCACGGCTACATCTGGCTCGGCTCCGGGCATGAGCTGCTCAAGGACGGCCCGAGGCGCCCGCTGCACCCCGAGTTCACCTCCAGCAAGGTCGTCCCTCTTGAGCTGGCGCACTGGCTGCTCAAGCCGCGTTCCTTCATCCAGGGGACCTGGACCGAGCCGAAGGAGGCGGCCGACTGGTTCGGGCGGCAGGCCCGTGCCCGCGCGGCTTCGTTCGTCTCGACCCACGACCGGGATGAGGCGTGGCTCGCGGGCAGGGCTGCCCGCGCGGTGGAGGCGGCGGTGAGTGGGGAAGACGTCGTTGGGGGCTGGTACCTCACGGGGCAGCGATTCCTGTCCGTGTGCCTGATCGCGTGCAGCCCGCACCGGGTGCGGCCGGAGATCCGCTGCCCGCAGCGGTAGTCCCCACGAGACCAGGGGCCGTTGGCGATAGGTTGGATCGCTGCCGGGAGGTTGGGTGGCGATTCCGACGTGGGGGTGGCGGGTGTACCGGTTGTGCGCCGTGATAGGCGGTTTCGAGCTGCTGCGGGACCGTGTCGCGGGGTTGCAGTCGGCCGCTGTCGCCATGCTGCGTCAGGGATTGGCACTGGTACCGGTCACGGACTTGCTGCCCAAGGAGCCAGCCGCCGCGGCATCGCGACGATCCGTGGAGCCGACGTCGGACGAGCCGTTCGTTTGGATGTCGCCGGTGTTCGAGCGGACGTTGAGGGAATGGTCCCGGCACGGACCGGTCGGGTGTGTGGAGGCCGACTTCTTCGGCGGTGACGGTTGGCAGAACGCCGTCGCCTGGCGGGATGGGGCAAGGGTATGGGGTCCGGCCTACGACAAGGACTTCTCCGGCCCGCGCCGGGACTGGCCGATCAATGGCGTGCTGGCGTTGCTCGGTGCCGCGCCCAGCAGGCAGATGTCGCGGCACAACCCTGGACAACCGGCCTATGACGACTTGTTTCAGGAGATCGGGCTCGGTTGGGAACGCGACATGGACGGCTGGCGCAGGGCCGGGCGGGCCGGGCGGGCTCTGGGTTACGACCTTGCGCTGGCGAAGCGCGAGGAGGAGTTTCGGGCCGACGCGGAGTACGAAAGGCGTCGGGAGCTGGACCGGCTGCCTGCTGTTCTGGACGGCGACACGATCATGGAGATACTCGGGGTCCGCCCCGGCCCGGTGGTCGGCGAGGCAACCAGGCATCTCAAGGAGCTGGCCTTGGAGCACGGCGCACTGACCCGTGAGGAAGCCGTGGCAGGGCTGCGGGCTTGGGCTCCGGGTCGCGTTACCGGATCAAGCGTGTGAGGGAAACGCCGTGTCGGCCCGACGGCCCCTTGGGCTGGGCCGTGGCAGCCCTGCGGGCCCGGATGCCGATGCTGTCTGATCCCGGGTTGTGAGGGGTGTGGCGCTAGTGTTGTGGCCATGACGGGGGCGGATCAGGCGGGGGTGCCACAGGCGTCCGTCGATGTGCCGGACGTCGTCGTGGTGGACGGGCGGGCGCAGTCCTACAGCGGCAATGTCCATGAAGAGCTCAAGCTCGTGCTCGTGACCGGCTCCGGCTTCACCGTACGCAGGCGAGGCACGACCTTCCGGGCCGCTCCTGGCCAGTTGGTCGCTCTCCACCCGGACGACGCGCATTCCGGGACGCCGGACGACCCCGGCTCGGCGCGCTGGCTCATCATGTGTGTGTCACCGTCGTTGATCGCCGAGGTCACCGCGCCTGAGGATGTGCGGTACGGGGATCCGGTGATCCGGGACAGTGGGCTGGCAGACCGCTTCCGGTCCGTACACGGCTCCCTCTACCGGCCTTCGGGGCAACCCGGTTCGGCGCTGAGGGGGGAGACGGGGGTGCTGGAGTTCATCTCCGTGCTGGCGCGCCATTCATACGGTGCTGGTGCTGGTGCTGGTGCTGAGGGCGGGACGGGCACGGCGCGGCGCGTGCCCGAGATCGTGCGTGAGTATCTGCGGGCGAATCTGGCCCGCAACGTGACGCTGGACGAGCTCAGCGCGGTGGCGGACCTGAGCAAGTACCGGCTCGCACGCGCGTGTACGGCGTGGTTCGGCCTGCCGCCGCACAAGCTGCACCTGCGGCTCCGGCTCGATCGGGCCAGGGAGCTGCTCCGGCGTGGCGCGGGGATCGCCGAGGTCGCGTACGAGACGGGATTCCACGATCAATCCCATCTGACCCGTGTGTTCGCCGGGGCCTATGGGGTGACACCGGCCAGGTACCAGTCGACGTATCGGGGTACGGAGTGGGCCGGCTGGGCCGTGCGCTGACCCGGGAGGGGCAAGAACGTGCAATACGGCGGGTGACCACGGCGGTTAGTTTCCTTCGCGACGCCAACTTGGCACGAGCGTGAGGATGGGTGATGGGGATGCGTTACCGACTGCTTGGCCGCACCGGGCTGCGGGTGTCCGAAGCGTTTCTTGGCACGATGACCTTCGGCGAGGAGTGGGGGTGGGGCGCTTCCGTCGAGGAGTGCCGCAAGATGTTCACCGCCTACGCGGAGGCGGGCGGGAACGTGATCGACACCGCCAATCGGTACACCGAGGGCAGCAGCGAGCGGATCGTCGGGGAGTTGCTCGGTTCCGACCGTGACCGCTTCGTGGTGTCCACGAAGTACACGCTGACCATGGACGGCACCGACCCCAACGCCAGCGGCAACCACCGGAAGAATCTGGTCCGTTCGGTGGAGGCCAGCCTGCGGCGGCTGGGCACCGAGTACATCGATCTGCTGTGGGTGCACATCTGGGACCCCAATACGCCGATCGAGGAGACGATGCGGGCTCTTGACGATCTCGTGCGGGCGGGCAAGGTGCTGTATGTCGGGATCTCCGACGCGCCCGCGTGGCTGGTCTCGCGCGCCAACACCATCGCGGAGTTCCGCGGGTGGGCGCCCTTCGCCGGGCTGCAGCTGCCCTACAGCCTGGTCAAGCGCGACATCGAGCGTGAGCTGCTGCCGATGGCCTCGGCTCTGGAACTGTCGGTGGCCGCGTGGTCGCCGCTGGCCGCCGGTGTTCTGTCGGGCAAGTTCACCCGCTCCGGCGCGGACGGTCCCTCCCGGGTCGACCGCTCCGCCGTCTCCGAACGCGACCTGACCATCGCGCGCACGGTGGACTCTGTGGCCGACGAGCTCGGCGTGTCCTCCTCGCAGGTCGCCATCGCGTGGACGCGAGCGCACCGGCCCTGGATCCACCCCATCCTCGGCGCCCGCAACGTGGGGCAGCTGACGGACAACCTCGCCGCGATCGACCTGGAACTGCCCGAAGACGCGGTCAGCCGGTTGGACAAGGCCAGCGCGATCGAACTGGGCTTCCCGATGGAATTCATCCTGGACACCACGACCGACTTCGTCTACGGGTCCAGCGGAAAGCAGGTTGACGGCCGCCACGCCGGATGAACGGAAGACGGGCCGGGTTGAGTCTCCCGTAGGGGGAGACGCGAAGGTGGGGGCATGGACGGCGGCGCGCTCTACTCGATCGGTGACCTGGCCCGGCGGACCGGGCTCACGGTCAAGACCATTCGGTTCTACTCCGACCGAGGGATCGTGGCGCCGACGGACCGCAGCCCGGCCGGATACCGGCTGTACGACGTCGATGCCGTCGCGCGCCTGGAGCTGGTGCGGACGCTGCGTGAGCTGGGGCTGGATCTGGCGACGATCCGGAAGGTCGTGGACCGGGAGCTGGCTCTGGCCGACGTCGCGGCGGCGCATGCGGAGGCGCTGGCGGTGCAGATCCGGACGCTGCGGCTGCGGCGTGCGGTGTTGAATGCGGTGGCGGAGCGCGGGGCGAGCCCGGAGGAGATGGAACTCATGCACAAGCTGGCCAGGCTCTCGGAGGACGAGCGGCGGCGTTTGATCGGCGAATTCCTGGACGCCGTTTTCGGCGGGCTGGAGGGGCATCCGGAATTCGCGGGGGTGAGGCGCTCGATGACGCCCGAGCTTCCCGACAGCCCGGAGGCGGAGCAGGTGCGGGCGTGGGTGGAGTTGGCGGAGCTGTCGCGGGATGCGGAGTTCCGGGCCTTGGTGCGGGGGGTGGTCGAGGAGCAGGCGGCGGAGCGGGATTGGGGGGACGGCCCGCGCCGCGACGTGGTCGCGGTGGTGCGGGAGCGGGTGGGGCCGGTGCTGGCGGCCGGGGTCGATCCGGCTTCGCGGCGGGCCGATCCGGTCGTCGAGGGGGTCGTGGGGCACTACGCGCGGGTGGTCGGGTGCCCGGACGACATCGAGCTGCGGCGCCGGCTGCTGGGCCGGCTGGAGAGCGTCAACGATCCGCGCAGGGAGCGGTACGCGCGGCTGCTCGCGGTGGTCAACGGCTGGCCGGCGCCGGAGAGTCTGACGCCGGTGCTCGACTGGGCCGGGGCCGCCCTGCGGGCCCGGGTGCCCGGTGCGGCCTGATGCCCGAGGCCTCGTGACTTCGGGTGGGGTGAGTCCTGGTCTGTGGCAACGGGCGGGCGGGCAGTGCGCCCGCCCGCCCGGCCACCGGCGCAGGCCTCAGCTCAGTGCGTCACCGCACGTTGATGCCGCCCCAGGCGTTGTTCACCGCCTTGTACTCGGTGCTGGTGCCGCCGTACAGGGCCTTCGCCGCCTTGAGCGTCGCGGTGCGCGCCTTGGCGTAGTTGGTGGTCGAGGTCATGTAAGTGGTGAGCGCCTTGTACCAGATCTTCTCGGCCTTGGCGCGGCCGATGCCCGTGACGGTGCGGCCGTCCTTGGTGGGGCTGTTGTAGGTCACGCCGTTGATGACCTTGCGGCCGCTGCCCTCGGAGAGCAGGTAGAAGAAGTGGTTGGCGGGCCCGGACGTGAAGTGCGGGTCGTCCTGGGCGATGCTGCTGGACCAGTAGTCGTAGGACAGGCCGTCCTTGCTGGGCTTGTCCATGTAGCGCAGCGGGGTGCCGTCGCCGTTGATGTCGATCTTCTCGCCCATGAGGTAGTCGCCGACGTCCTTGGGGTTCTTGGCGTAGAACTCGACGGCCGTGCCGAAGATGTCGGAGGTGGCCTCGTTGAGGCCGCCCGCCTCACCGCTGTACTCGAGCTTGGCGGTGGCGGCGGTTAGGCCGTGGCTCATCTCGTGGCCGGCGACGTCGAGCGAGGTGAGCGGCTTCTTGTTGCCTTCGCCGTCGCCGTACGTCATGCAGAAGCAGTCGTCGTCCCAGAAGGCGTTGACGTACTCGTTGCTGAAGTGGACGCGCGAGTAGGCGGCCTTGCCGTTGTTCTTGATGCCGTTGCGGCCCAGGACCTTCTTGTAGTAGTCCCAGGTCATGGCCGCGCCGTAGTGGGCGTCGACGGCGGCGGTCTGTGCGATGGTCGGCTTGCCGTTGCCCCAGACGTCGTTGGCGTCCAGGAACTTCGACCCCCTGCCGTCTTCGGCGTGCTTGAGGTTGTACGTCATGTGGCCGCCGCGCGCAGTGTCCTTGAGCAGGTACTGGGTGCCGCTCTTGGCGGTGCCGAGGGTGACCTTGCCGTTGTGCTGGCCGGTGCCGGTGCCGTTCTGGACGGCCTGGAACTGGTACAGCTTCTTGCCGGTGTCGGCGTCGGTGATGACGTGCAGCTTGCTGGGGGTGCCGTCGTCCTGGAAGCCGCCGACCACGGTCTCGTACGCGAGGACGGGCTTGCCGGTGGCGGCCCAGATGACCTTGCGGGGGGTGGCGGAGGTGTCGGCCTTGTCGCCGGCCTCGGCCTTCGCGGCGCCTACGGCGGTCCGCTCGGCGCCGGCCGGGGCGATGGCGGCCTTGGTGTCGGCGACCTTGATCGTGGCGTCGGTGGCCTTGGTGACCTCTTCGGTCGCGCCGTCGGCGGACTTGTGGACGACCAGGTCGCCGCCGAGGACGGGGAGGCCGCCGTAGGTGCGCTCGTAGCGGGTGTGGACGGTGCCGTCGGCGTCCTTGATGACGTCCCGGACGACCAGCTTCTCCTTGGCACCGAGCCCGAGGGACCGGGAGGTGCCGGACGTGGCGGCGTCGGCCTCGCGCAGCAGCTCGGCGCGGACGGAGGGGGAGAGGGCGATGGACGAGGCGCCCGTCGCGGTGGGCGGGGGCGGCGGGGTGGCCGCGCCCGCGGTGCCGGCGGTGGCGCCGGCGGCGATCAGGGCTCCGGCGAGCGTCGCCGCCCCCGCGGCGACGACGGTACGGGAGCGCTTGTGCACGGAGGCGCGGGATATGCGGGAGGTGCTGGATCTGCCGGAGGTCGACCCTTGCGTCACGTTGTCTCCTGTTTCTGTGCGGTGCCTGTTTCTGTGGGGTGCCGGGCGCCGAAGTGGCCGCCCGGCCGAACAAAGTGCGGAAACAAGACGGTGCCCGGGAACGGGCCCCGGACACCGGCTATGTGGTGCACTTTGTCTGATGCGCTTTTACGGCTTGACGTTCACTCCGGCCCACGCCGAGTTCACGCCCTTGTACTCGGCGCTGTCCGCCCCGTACAGATCGCTCGCGGCCTTCAACGTCGCCTCACGCGCCGCGTGATAGTCGGTGGTGGAGGTGAAGTACGTGGTCAGGGCCTTGAACCAGATCTTCTCGGCCTTGTCGCGGCCGATGCCCTCGACCTTCGAGCCGTCGGCGGTCGGGCTGTCGTACTTGACGCCGCCGATCTCCTTGGCACCGCTGCCTTCTGACAGCAGGTAGAAGAAGTGGTTGGCGACGCCGGAGGAGTAGTGCACGTCCAAGTCGCCCACGGAGTCGGACCAGTTGTCGGCGGAACCGCCGTCCTTGCTGGGCTTGTCCATGTAGCGCAGCGGGGTGCCGTCGCCGTTGATGTCGATCTTCTCGCCGACCAGGTAGTCGCCGGGGTCGCTGTCGTTCTTCGCGTTGAACTCCACCGCGGCGGCGAAGATGTCGGAGGTGGCCTCGTTGAGGCCGCCCGACTCGCCGCTGTACTGCAGGTTGGCGGTGGCCGAGGTGACGCCGTGGGTCATCTCGTGGGCCGCGACGTCGATCGAGGTGAGCGGGGCCTTGTCGCCCTGGCCGTCGCCGTACGTCATGCAGAAGCAGCTGTCGTCCCAGAAGGCGTTGACGTAGTCGTGGCCGTAGTGCACCCGGGAGTACGCGCCCTTGCCGTCGCCCGCTATGCCGTCGCGGCCGTGCACGCTCTTGTAGTAGTCCCAGGTGAGGGCGGCGCCGTAGTGGGCGTCGACGGCCGCGGTCTGCGCATCGTCGGGCTTTCCGGTGCCCCAGGTGTCGTCGTCGTCCGTGAACGCCGCGCCTTCGCCGGACTCGGCGCCCTTGAGGTCGGTGGTCCGGTGGCCGCCGCGGTCGGCGTCGGTCAGCGTGTAGCCGCTGCCTTCCTTGGTGGTGCCGAGGTCGACCTTGCCGCTGTACTGGCTCGTGCCGCTGCCGGTCTCGATGCCCTGGTACTCGTACAGCTTGGCGCCGGTGTTCGCGTCGGTGATGACGTGCAGCTGGTTGGGCGTGCCGTCCTTCTGTACGCCGCCGACGACGGTCTCGTACGCGAGGACGGGCTTGCCGGTGGCGGCCCAGATCACCTTGCGCGGGGCGCCGTCGGCGGCGGCCCGCCGGGCGTCGTCCGCCTGGGCGCGCTTGACCGCGGTCCGCTCGGCGGAGGCCGGAGCCACTTTGGCGGTCGTGGAGGGGACCGCGAGGGTGGCCTTGACGGCCTTGGTGACGCCCTTGACCGCGCCGTCGGCGGACTTGTGGACGATCAGGTCGCCGCCGAGGACGGGGAGGCCGTCGTAGGTGCGCTCGTAGCGGGTGTGGACGGTGCCGTCGGCGTCCCGTACGACGTCCTTGACGACCAGTTTCTCCTTGGCACCGAGGCCCAGCGCCTTTGCGGTGGCGCCGGTGGTGCCGGTGGTGGTGGCGGCGCCGGCCTGGCCCGTGGTGACGCCGGTGGCCAGCAGGGCCGCCGCCGCGACCGCGGCACCGGCGGCGGCTGCCGTGCGGCGCTTCTTGCGGGCGGGGGAAACGGGCATGTTGGAGGTCTTGCTCACGCGAACTCCTCATTGCTGTGGGGGGTCAGGTCCGGGCGGCGGGGAAGAGCCGCCCGGGCCTGAACAAGAGGTACGGGTGCGATCGCGTGGGCAGACTGTCACACAAGGCGCGTACATGTCACGGATCTTGGGCCAGGTGAGAGGGAAAATGTTCGTCTAGTGTTGATCAATCTCCGCCACGCGGCGGAGCCGCATATGGACAGGGGTCGGAGTGGAGTTGGGCTCTGAGTTGACAATGAAAGACGGCAAAAGAGGCGCCGCCAGGGGGAGTCGAGTCACCCCTGGCGGCGCCTGTCTGCCGGCCGGAGAGTCGGCTCAGCGCCTCATCCGGATGTGTGCATCGCTCAGAGCCCTAAGAACCCTCAGAACCCGCAGGCCCCTCAGGCCCCTCAGAACGTCAGCTTCCAGCTGTTGATGTAGCCCGTGTCCTGTGCGTAGAGGTCCTGCACCCGCAGCTTCCAGGTGCCGACGGCGAGTTCGGACGAGGCGTCGACGGTGTACGTGGTCTTCACGTTGTCCGCCGAGTCCAGGGAGCTGGCGTTCTTCAGCCGGTAGGCCGTACCGTCCGGCGCCACCAGGTCGATCACCAGGTCACCGCGGTAGGTGTGCACGATGTCCACGCCCACCTGGAGGTTGGACGGCGCGTTGCCGGCCCGGCTCACCGTGAGTGAGGAGGTGACCGCGTCCCCCGCGTCCGGGATGGCGACGTCCGCGGTGTTCTCGAAGACGTTGCCGCCGGTGGTGTTCACGGTCCAGGTGAAGGAGACCGTGGCCGACTTGCCGGTCGAGTCGGTCACGGTGACCGTCACGGTGCCGGATCCGAGCGTGGTCGGGGTGCCGGAGATCAGGCCGGTCGAGGAGCCGATCGACAGCCCGGCGGGCAGCCCGGTGGCGGAGTAGGTGAGCGCGCCCGGGTTGGAGCTGGTGGCCGCGATCTGGAGGCTGACGGCCTGGTCGACGATGCTCGTCTGGTCGCCGGGCGCGGTGATGGAGACGCCCTCGACGATCCGGGACCCGACGTTGACCGCGGCCCAGGTGTTGGCCACCGTGTTGTACTCGGGGCTGGCCTGGCCGAAGAGCTCGCTCGCCGCCCACAGCGTGGCGTCCCGCGCCCCCGCGTAGTTGGTGTTGGACGTCATGCGCTGGGACAGCGCCTTGAACCAGATCTTCTCGGCGTTGGCCCGGCCGATGCCAGGGACCGGCAGGTTGTCGTAGGTCGGGCTGTCGTAGCTGACGCCGTTGATCACCTTGGCGCCGCTGCCCTCGGACAGCAGGTAGAAGAAGTGGTTGGCGACGCCGGAGGAGTAGTGCACATCGACGTTGCCCACGCCGGAGTACCAGTTGTCCTTGGAGGCGCCGTCCTTGCTGGGCTTGTCCATGTAGCGCAGCGGGGTGCCGTCGCCATTGATGTCGATCTTCTCGCCGACCAGGTAGTCGCCCGCGTCGTTCGCGTTGTTGGCGTTGAACTCCACCGCGGCGGCGAAGATGTCCGAGGTGGCCTCGTTGAGGCCGCCGGACTCACCGCTGTAGGTGAGGTTGGCGGTCGCGGCGGTGACGCCGTGGGTCATCTCGTGGGCCGCCACGTCGATGGAGGTGAGCGGCTTGGCGTTGCCGGAGCCGTCGCCGTACGTCATGCAGAAGCAGGAGTCCTGCCAGAAGGCGTTGACGTAGTTGCTGCTGTAGTGCACCCGGGAGTACGCCCCGACGCCGTCGCCCCGGATACCGGTGCGGCCGTGCACGTCCTTGTAGTAGTCCCAGGTCAGAGCGGCGCCGTAGGCCGCGTCCACACCGGCGGTGGCGGCGTCGCCCGTCGTCCCGTTGCCCCATACGTCATCGGCGTCGGTGAAGAGCGTGCCCGTCCCCGAGGTGCCCCGGTTGAGGTTGTACGTCTTGTGGCCGCCACGGCCGCCGTCGGTCAGGTTGTACGAGCCCGAGCTGCCCGAGGTGCCGAGGGTGACCTGCCCGCTGTACTGGCTGTTGCCGGTGCCCTCCTTGACGCCCTGGAACTCGAAGAGCTTGGCGCCGGTGTTCGCGTCGGTGATGACGTGCAGCTCGTTCGGCGTGCCGTCCTCCTGGAGGCCGCCGACGACCGTCTCGTACGCGAGCGTGGGCGTGCCCTTCGCCGCCCAGATCACCTTGCGCGGCGCCCGCTCGGCCTCCGTCTTGCGCGAACCCTGCGTGTTCGCCGCCTTCACCGCCGCCTTCTCGACGGTGACGGGCGCGACGGCGGCGGCGGTGGAGGCGACCTTCACCTGCGCCTTGGTCGCCTTGGCGACCGACCGCACGGCACCGCTCCTGGCCTCCTCGACGACCAGGTCGCCGCCGAGGACCGGCAGCCCGTCGTAGGTGCGCTCGTAGCGGGTGTGGACGGTGCCGTCGGCGTCCTTGGTGACGTCCCTGACGACCAGCTTCTCCTTGGCGCCGAGGCCGAGCGCCTTGGCGGTGGCGGACTTCGAGGCGTCGGCTTCCCGGATCAGCTCGGCGCGCCGCGTGGGGGAGAGGGCCACCGGCAGGGAGTCGGGGTCCGGCTTGGCGAAGACGGTGCCGGCGGCCGGGGCGGAGGTGTCCGGGCGGGCTGCGGCGGGGCCGGTCTGCATCCCGACGGCGAGCATGGCCGCCGCGGCGACCAGGGCGCCGCTCGCGACGGCGCGTCGGTGGGGGGAGAGGGGTCTGTGGGGTCTGTGGGGGCGTTGGGAGGTCGATCTCACATTGACTCCTTCTGCGCTGGCCGCGCGGTGGCGCGACCGGGTACGACCGGACGGCCAGGTGAGGCCGCCCGGGCATGACGAGGCAGAACGCATGGGGGGAAGGTGCGAATGCGGGTGCCGACGGTGTCGAAGCTCAGCCGTGAGCTGTGGGGGAGCTGTGCGCCGACCGAGGGAAGAGTGTCATCGGTGGACTAGTCCTGTCAGGAGCGCGACAAGAACTTGGCCGGAAAGCCTTCGTTGACAAACGGCGGGCGTTCGCATGTCGGATGGAGAGCGTGTAGTGCCCGGTGAGGGGGTGCGGTGGCGTGTCTCGGCGGGGGCGGTGTCCGTCCGTAGCATCGCGGCATGCCGACCCCCACGAACCCCATGGACCCCACGAACCCCATGGACCCCATGGACCCCATGGACTCCATGGACCCCGCGAACCCTGCGGTCCCCGCGAATCCCGTCAACCCCATCGACGAGCCGCCGCGCTCGCTCGCCGACCCCCGCGAGATGCTCGACGCGTATCTCGACTACTACCGGAGCGTCGTGCTCCAGAAGCTCGACGGGCTCAGCGAGAGCGAGCTGCGCACCTCCCGACTGCCCTCCGGCTGGACCCCGTTGGAGCTGCTCCACCACCTCACCTACGTCGAACGGCGCTGGCTGCGCTGGGGGTTCCTCGGCGAGCCGGTGGAGTCGCCCTGGGGCGACCGGGGCCCCGACGACCGGTGGCACGTCCCCGACGACAGGTCGCCGGGGGAGATCCGGGCGCGGTTCGAGGAACAGTGCGCCTGGTCGCGGCGGGCCGTGGCCGACGTGCCGCTCGGCCGCCGGGCGCGCACCGGCGGTCGTTTCGCCACGGAGGCCGAGGCCCCGGCGCTCGGCTGGATCCTCTTCCATCTGCTCCAGGAGTACGCCCGGCACGCCGGCCAGCTCGACGTCGTGCGCGAGCTGGCCGACGGCACGGTCGGGGAGTGAGCCGCGGGGGCGCGGGGCCCCGCGTGGATCAGGCGGGTCGGGCGGGCCAGGTGGGTCGGGCTGGCCAGGCGGGACAAGCGGGTTAGGCGGGACAGGCTGGTCAGGCTGGTCAGGCGGCCGGGCTGTCGAACCGCGGGCGCTCGCGCAGCAGGGCGCTCAGGTCCGCGCCGGGGCCCAGCTCCGCGGGGGCCGCGCCGCGCTGGAAGAGAACGGCTCCGGCCGCGATCCCGCCGAGCGTCAGCCGGTCCGCGTCCCGGCGCAGCCAGGTGCCCTCGCGCAGCCCCACCACCGGCACGTCGTTCTCCTCCAGGAACTGCTCCAGCCGCTCGGCCCGTGTCTCGCCCATGTGGCCGAGGTCCGGCCGGGGGTCCAGGTAGTGCGGGTTGATCTGGAAGGGCAGCAGGCCCAGGGCCTCGAAGCTGGGCGGCTGGACGATCGGCATGTCGTTGGTGGTGCGCAGGGTGGGGCAGGCCATGTTGGTGCCCGCGCTCGACCCGATGTACGGCACACCGGCCGCCACCCGCTCGCGGATGGCCCGCACCAGGCCGTGCTCGTGCAGGGCCTTCAGCAGCCGAAAGCTGTTGCCACCGCCCACGAACACCGCCTCCGCGCCCCCGATCAGCCCGGCCGGGTCGGCGGCGGTGTGCGCGCCGGTCACCTCAAGGCCCAGGGGCTCAAGGGCCTTGGCCACCTGCGCGGTGTAGCCGTCCCGGTCGGCCAGGGCGTACGGCACGAACACCAGCCGCCGTACGCCGTCGAGCAGCGCGCCGATCTCCTCCCGTGCGTGGTCGAGATAACCGCGCCCGGGGGCGGTGGAGTTGGACAGCAGCAGCAACCGCATGATGGGTGGCCCTTCCTGGGACGGAGCGTTGTGACGGGGCGGATGTGGTGGGGCAGATGTGACGGGGCGGATGTGGCGAGGCAGATGTCAGCGGGCGGATGTGGCAGGGCGGACGTGTGACGGAGCAGACGTGACGTAGCCGCTCAGCGCCCGTCGCGGCGCGGCGGAGCATGGCGCGGATGGGTCGGCGTCAGCAGCCTGCCCAGGTCCGCCGCGGCCTGCTGTAGCGGGCCGACCAGCTCCTCCCGGCGGCCCCGCAGCTCATCGAGCGCCGCGGCCAGGGACAGCGTGCCCACGGGGCGCCTGCCGACGAGCACGGGAACCGCGAGCGCCGCGGTCTGCGGATCGTACTCGCCCTCGGAGTACGCGTAGCCGAGGCGCCGCACCTCGGCGAACCGCTCCTCCAGCCGGACCGGATCGGTCAGCGTGTTCTCGCTGAACCGCGCCATCGGGCGGCCGTACAGCAGGACGGCCCGATCGCCGGGCGGCAGCATACCGAAGTAGGCGCGGGAGGTGGCCCCGGCGTGTGCCGGGTACAGCTCGCCCGCCAGGGCGTAGTACCGCAGCGGCCCGGTCGCCCCGTCCGCGGCCGTGACACAGCGCACATGGACGCCGTCCGGCACCGCGAACAGCGCACCGACCCCGACCGCCTCGGCGAGCGCCTCCAGCGTGGGCCGGACCAGGCTGGCCATGCCGCCGCCACGCTCCCACACACGTGACAAATGCCACACCGCCGGGCCCAGCCGGTAGCGGCGGGTGCGCTGGTCGGAGACCAGGAAGCCGCGGTACGCCAGGGCGGCCAGCAGCCGCTGCGCGACCGACTTGTCCAGGCCGAACTCCGCGGCGATTTCGGTGACGCCCCACTCCGGGCGCTCCCGGTCGAAGGACAGCAGGACATTGAGGACGCGATCCGCGGTCTGGAGCGGTGGCGTACCGGTTACGGGTGACTGCTCTGGCATGAAGGAAGAGTAAACATTCCCGCATATCGAGAAAACATTGCGCTCGGCGGGACGCTCGGCTGACTCTGGGGCGAACCGGTGCCCGGGCTTCCACATCGCCGCTCGTCCGGGCCTCCCGCCGCAACACAGGCAACACCCGCACCACACGCAATACCGGCAATACCCGCACCACCCGCACCACCCGCACCCTCGTTCGTCCTGAGAGGCATCCGTGCTCAAACACGTCCTTGAGATCATCGAACTCCTCGACCGCCCGCAGACCAGCGGGAAACTGCTCGCCGACCACCTGCGCGCCGTACAGGCCGCGGCCGGTGCCGACCCGGCCACCGCGCCGCGGATCGAGGTGCGCACCGTCGAGGGCGACAAGGGCAGCACGGACTTCGTCACCGTCACCGTCCCCGGCCGCCGCGGCCGGCTGAGCGGCGGCGACGCGCCGACCCTCGGCATCCTCGGCCGGCTCGGCGGGGTGGGTGCCCGGCCGGAACGGATCGGCCTGGTCTCCGACGCCGACGGGGCGGTCGCGGCGCTGTCCGCCGCGGCCAAGCTGCTGGACATGCACGCCCGTGGCGACGTCCTGGACGGCGATGTGACGCTCTCCACCCATGTGTGCGGATGGGCCCCCACCCAGCCGCACGACCCGGTGCCCTTCATGGACTCCCCGGTGGACACCCTGGTGTGCAACCGGGAGGAGATCTCCCCCGCGATGGACGCGGTCGTCTCCATCGACACCACCAAGGGAAACCGGCTGCTCAACCACCGCGGTCTCGCCCTGTCGCCGACGGTCCGCGAGGGCTGGATCCTGCGGGTCAGCGAGGACCTGGTGTCCATCCTGGAGACTGTCACCGGGGAGCCCGCGCGCGTGCTGCCCATCACCACGCAGGACATCACCCCCTACGGCAACGGGGTGCACCACCTCAACTCCATCCTCCAGCCCGCAGTCGCCACCAAGGCCCCCGTCGTCGGCCTCGCCATCACCGCCGCGACCGCCGTGGCCGGCTGCGCCACCGGCGCCAGCCACGAGACCGACATCGCGGCCGCGGCCCGGTTCGCGATCGAGACCGCCAAGGAGTTCGGCCGCGGAGCCGCGCGCTTCCTCAACGACGAGGAGTTCGCGCGCCTGGTCGAGCTGTACGGCCCCATGACCCATCTGCAGGCGCTCGTCCCCGCACAGTGATCCCGCACCGTGATCCAGCGCAGTGATCCCGCACCGTGCTCACGCGCAGTGATCCAGCGCGCCCAGGAGTCCCCATGAACCCGAACACCCCGATCGCCCCGGAGACCACCTCCGCGCCGGTCGAAGCGCACCCCAGAGCCTTCGAACCGGTCACCCTCGTCATCACCGTCCTGATGTCGGTCCTCGGCGCCCTGATCGGCATCGTGCTGATCACCTCGCTCGGCGTGTCCCCCAACACGGCCGTGATCGGCGCCCTGGTGGCGATGCTGATCGGGCGCATCCCGCTCGGCGTGCTGGCCCGGATGCGCTCCCAGCACCGGCAGAACCTGGTGCAGTCGGCGATCTCCGGCTCCACCTTCGCCGCGGCAAACTCCCTGCTCACCCCCATCGCCGTGCCCTTCGCCCTGGGCCGTACCGACCTGGTGTGGCCCATGCTGGGCGGCGCCGTCATCGGGCTGGCCGTCGACAGCTGGGTGCTGTACCGGGTGTTCGACTCCAGGCTGCTGCCCGCCACCGGCTCCTGGCCCGCGGGCATCGCCGCGGCCGAGACCATCAAGGCCGGGGACACCGGCGGGCGCAAGGCCGCGGTCCTCGGCGTGGGCGCGGTCGTCGGCCTGGTGGGCGCGCTGTTCAAGCTCCCCACCAGCGCCGCGGGCGTGGGCTTCCTGGGCAACATCTGGGCGCTCGCGATGTTCGGCGTCGGGCTGGCCGTCGGCCAGTACGCCCCGGACTTCGGCTTCGACCTCGGCGCCGAGCGCGTGCCGCACGGCCTGATGGTCGGCGCCGGTCTCGTCGCCCTGGTCCAGGCGCTGCTCCTGATGCGGACCCGCAAGGGGCGCGGCGACGGCCCGGCCTCCGCCGTTTCCGATGGCGCCGCATCCGACGACGGCGAGCGTACGGTCCAGGCTCCGCAGCTGCGCCGTGGCCTGCTGGAAGGCATGGGGCTCTTCGTGTGCGGCGCGATCGTGGTCGCGATCGCCGGCGGAGTGGCCGGCCGGCTGTCCGTCCCCGCCCTGGTCGGCTGGGTGGCGCTGGCCGGGATCGCCGCCATCGTGCACCAGCTCATCGTGGGCCTCGCGGCGATGCACTCCGGGTGGTTCCCGGCCTTCGCCGTCACGCTGATCTTCCTGATCATCGGCCTGGTCCTGCACATCCCCACCGTGCCGCTCGCCCTGATGGTGGGCTACACCGCCTCCACCGGCCCCGCCTTCGCCGATCTCGGCTACGACTTCAAGGCCGGCTGGCTGCTGCGCCGGAACGCCGTGCCGTGGCAGCCCTTCGAGATCGAGGGGCGGCGCCAGCAGTACCTCGCCCAGCTCGTCGGCTTCGGGGTCGCGCTCGTCGTGGTCGCCGTCGCCTGGAAGTCGTTCTTCTCGGACGGGCGGGTGCCGCCGGTGTCCGAGGTGTACGTGGCCACCATCAAGGGCGGCCTCGAACCCGGCACCATGACCACCATGCTGCTGTGGGCGATCCCCGGAGCCCTCATCCAGTTCCTCGGCGGGCCGTCCCGGCAGATGGGCGTTCTGCTGGCCACCGGTCTGCTGGTGGCCACCCCCGACGCCGGGTGGATGGTGCTCGGCGCCCTGGCCATCCGCCAGGCGTACACCATGTGGCGCCGTCGCGGGCTGACCGACCCCGAGGCGCGCAAGGAGTCCGATGAGCAGGCGGAGAACGATCTGTCGCTCGTGGGGGCCGGGCTGGTCGCGGGGAGCTCGCTGAACGACGTGGGCCAGCTCACCAAGGCCCTGTGACCCGGGCGCGCCGGGCGCCTGTCCCTGAACACGCAGAACACCCAGGCGCGTCCTGTCCCTGAACACGCGAACACCCACGCGTGTCCTGTCCCTGAGCACGCGAACACCCAGGCGCGTCCTGTCCCTGAACACGCGAACACCCAGGCGCGTCCTGTCCCTGAACACGCAGAACACTCACGCCCGTCCTGTTCCCGAACACGCAGAACACGACCGCGCGTCCTGTTTCCCCAACGCCCAGAACACTCGAAGGAGCCACCACCCGTGACCATCCCGGCCCTCGGCCTCGTCACCATCGGCCAGGCCCCGCGCTCCGATCTGCGGCCGGACGCCGAACCGCTGCTGCCGGGCGTACGCCTGGTGGAACACGGCGCGCTCGACGACGAACGGTTCGACGGCCCCGCCGAGCAGGAGACCCGCCGGCTGCTGGCCCCCGAGCCGGGCGAGGCGCCGCTGGTGTCCCGGCTGCGGGACGGCGGCTCGGTGGTGCTGGGCCACACGGCGCTGGTCCCGCGCATCGAGCGGGCCGTCGCCCGCGCGGAGCAGGACGGAGCCGCCGCGACGCTACTGCTGTGCACCGGCCACTTCCCGGCCGTACGGGCGAACCGGCCGCTGCTGTTCGCCGAACCCTTGGCGCTGCACGCCGTCGCGGCCGCCGTCGGCCCCGACCCGGTGGGCGTCGTCTGCCCGCACCCGGACCAGGCCGAGGACGCGATCCGCCGCTGGTCCGACGTACTGCCCGGCGGTGTCCTGGCCGCCCCCGCCAATCCATACGCACCGCCGGAACAGGCCCTGGACGAGGTCGCCGCCGCCGCGCGCACCCTCGTCGAGGGCGGCAGTTCCTGGATCGTTCTGGACTGCATCGGCTACACCGAGCGGATGCGGGAGGCCGCGGTCCGCGCCGTCGGCCGTCCCGTACTCCTGGCCAGGGCCATCGCGATCCGCATGGCGGGCGAGGTGGTGGCCGCCTTCGGCAGCCCCTCCCAGGCGCCCGGAACCCACCCCGGGAGCGACGCATGAGCCCGTCCGCAGTGAACCCCTCTTCGCACATCGGCGTGATCCGTGTCCTCACCAGCGATGACGCCTTGGCCGTGGCGGCCCACGGCAGGGTCATCGAGGAGCGGTACGGCATTCCGGCCGTCTCCCGGTGCATCCCCGGGCAGCCGCACGGCATCCACGACGACGAGTCCGAGCGCCGCGCCGAACCGAAGATCGTGGCGCTGGCCCGCGAACTGGCCGGCGAAGGGGCCGCGGCCCTGGTCATCAGCTGCGCCGCCGACCCTGCGCTGGAGCGCACCCGCGAGGCGGTCGACGTGCCGGTGATCGGCGCGGGTTCGGCGGCCGCCGCCGTGGCGCTCGGCCTCGGCAGCCGCGTCGGCGTGCTGGGCATCAGGGACCAGGCGCCACCCGCCGTGCGCGCGGTCCTCGGTGAGCGCTTCGCGGGCGAGGCACGGCCGAGAGGGGTGCACCGTACGACGGACCTGCTGGCGCCCGAGGGCCCCGCGGCGGTGCTGGAGGCCGCCGCCGGGCTGGTCGAGGCAGGCGCGGACACCCTGCTGCTGGCCTGCACCGGCCTGAACACGATCGGGATCCGCCCGCTGCTGGAGGACCGGCTGGGGGTACCGGTCGTGGACCCGGTGCTCGCCGCCGGGCTGATGGCCTCGTACGGGCGGGGCTGAACAGCGGCCGGACGACCGTGTACCGCCTGGGCTACCGCATCGGTGTCCGGCCCGAGTTCCGGGCGGACCTCAAGGCCTCAAGGCGGCGCTGGCCGTGACCAGGGCGACATAGGCGCGCAGGCCTGGGGAGGTGGCACCGGGGGCGCACCGGGCTGCTCGGCGATCACACCAGGCTCTCCCGCCACGCCTGGTGCAGCGCCGCGAACCGGCCCTCCCCGGCGATGAGTCGCTCCGGCGACCCGTCCTCGACGATCCGGCCGTCCGCCATCACCAGCACCCGGTCGGCGATCTCCACCGTCGACAGACGGTGCGCGATGACGACGGCGGTGCGGCCGTGCAGCACCGTGTGCATGGCGCGCTGCACCGCGCGCTCGCCCGGGATGTCGAGCGAGGAGGTCGCCTCGTCCAGGATCAGCACCGACGGGTCCGCGAGCAGCGCCCGGGCGAAGGCCACAAGCTGTCGCTGGCCCGCCGAGATCCGCCCACCGCGCTTGCGCACATCCGTGTCGTAGCCGTCGGGCAGGGCGGCGATGAAGTCGTGCGCGCCGATGGCCTTCGCGGCCTGCTCGATCTCGGCGCGGGTGGCGTCGGGGCGGCCGATGGCGATGTTGTCGGCGACCGTGCCGGAGAAGAGAAACGCCTCCTGGGTGACCATCACCACGCCTCGGCGCAGCTCCGGGGTGGCCAGCTCGCGCAGGTCCACGCCGTCGAGCAGGACCCGGCCGCTGGTGGGGTCGTAGAAGCGGGCGAGCAGCTTGGCGAGTGTGGACTTGCCCGCGCCGGTCGCGCCCACCACGGCCACCGTCTGCCCCGCCGGCAGCGTGAGGTCGAAGTGGGGCAGCACCTCGCCGCCCGTACGGTAGGCGAAGCGCACGCCGTCGAAGGCCACCTCGCGGCCGGGCAGTTCGGAGGAGCGCGGCGGCAGCGGCCTGGGGTCGGCGGGCTCGGCCACGGAGGGCCGCTGGGCCAGCAGGCCCGCGATCTTCTCCAGCGAGGCGGCGGCCGACTGGTACGAGTTCAGGAACATCCCCAGGCGGTCGATGGGGTCGTAGAGCCTGCGCAGATAGAGCGCGGCCGCGGCGAGCACGCCCAGCGCCAGGTCTCCGGAGGCCACCCGGTAGGCGCCCCACAGGACGATCGCGGCCACCGCCGCGTTGGCCACCAGCCGGGAGCTGACCACATAGCGGGCCATCTCCAGCATCGCGTCCCCGTTCACCCGCTCATGGCGGTGGTTGAGCTCGTGGAAGTGCGCGTCGTTGACCCGCTCGCGGCGGAACGCCTGCACCGGCCGGATGCCGTTCATGGTCTCGGTGAACTTGACGATGACCGCGGCGATGGCCGTGGACCGCTTGCGGTAGACGCGCCCGGAGCGGCGCCGGAAGGAGCGGATGAGCAGGTACAGCGGCCAGAAGGAGAGCACGGCCGCGGCGCCCAGTCCCCAGTCCAGATACAGCAGCGTCACGGAGATGTAGACGCCGGAGAGAGCGACGCCGAGCAGCTCCTCCAGCCCCTCGTTGAGCAGCTCGCGCAGCGACTCGACGTCCGTGGTGGCGCGCGAGATCAGCCGGCCGGAGGTGTAGCGCTCGTGGAAGTCCACGCTGAGCGCCTGCGCATGGCGGAAGATCCTGCCCCGCAGATCGAGCAGCACGTCCTGGCTGATCCGGGCGGAGGTGCGGATGAAGGTGTACTGCAGCGCCCCGGAGGCGAGCGCGCAGCCGAGGTAGGCGACGCCGACCGCGACGAGGGGGCCGTGGCCGCCGTCGCGGAAGGCGGGCACGGCGGTGTCGATGGCGTACGCGACGAGCAGCGGGCCGGCCTGCACCGCGGCCTGCTGCAGAAGCAGCAGTACGGCCGCCACCCAGACCCGGCCGCGGCGCGGGGAGAGCAGGGAGCGCAGCAGCGCGAGGGAGGCGCCCTTCGGGGTGGGCAGCACATCCCGGTCGAAAAGGTCGTCGCCCGGCGCCGCCCCGGGCTTGTCCGCGGCTCCGGCCTTGCCGTCCTTGGTGCCGGTAGCGGTCTGGGTCATCGAGCCTCCTCCCGCTCGTCACCGGCCATCAGCGACCGGTACTCCGCGCTGTCGCGCAGCAGTTGGTGGTGGGTGCCGACCGCGGTGATCCGTCCGCCGGAGAGCAGCGCCACACGGTCGGCGAGCAGCACGGTGGACGGGCGGTGGGCGACCACCAGCGCCGTCGTCGTCGCCAGGACCTGGCGGAGAGCGGCTTCCACCAGGGCCTCGGTGTGCACGTCCAGCGCGGACAGCGGATCGTCGAGGATGAGGAAGCGGGGCTGTCCGACGACGGCGCGCGCGAGGGCGAGGCGCTGGCGCTGACCGCCCGACAGGCTCAGCCCCTGCTCGCCGACCTGGGTGTCGGCACCCTGAGGCAGGGCGTGCACGAAGTCGGCCTGGGCCACCTCGAGCGCCCGTACGAGATCGGCCTCAGCCGCCCCGGCCGTGCCCATCAGGACGTTCTCCCCCGCCGTCGCGGAGAACAGTGTGGGCTCCTCGAACGCGACGGCGACCAGTTCGCGCAGCTCGTCCCGGGGGAGGGTGGTGATGTCCCGCCCGTCGAGGGTGATCCGGCCGCGCGTCGCCTCGTGGAGGCGCGGCACCAGCGCGGTGAGCGTGGTCTTGCCCGAGCCGGTCGCCCCGACCAGGGCCATCGTCTCGCCGGAGCGGATGTGCAGGTCCACCCCGGCCAGGACGGCCGGGGCGTCCGGCGGCGCGTCCAGGTACCGGAACTCCAGGCCCTCGAAGCGCAGCCCGTCCTGTGGTGGCGCGGTGCTCTGGCTGCCGTTCCGCGGCGCGGACCGCTGCTGTGCTGTCGGCTGCTGCTTCTCCGCGGCCGGCTGCTCTGGGGTCGGCTTCTCGGCGGTCGGCTTCTCGGCCGTCGGCTCGTCCATCACCTCGAAGAACCGGTCCGTCGCGGTCGCCGCGTCCTGGCTCATCGCCAGCAGGAAGCCCAGCGACTCCACCGGCCAGCGCAGCGTCAGCGCCGTGGAGAGAAAGGCGACAAGCGTGCCCGCCGACAGCTCGTCGTCGGCGACCTGCACCGTGCCGAGGACCAGCGCCGTGCCGATCGCCAGCTCGGGCAGCGTCATGATCAGCGCCCAGATCGTGGCCAGCAGGCCCGCCTTGTGCAGCTCCGTCGAGCGGACCCGCTCCGTCAGCGCGCGGAAGGCGCGCGCCTGGCTGCGGTGGCGCCCGAAGCCCTTGACGATACGGACGCCGAGGACTCCCTCCTCGACGACCGTGGTCAGATCGCCCGTCTGGTCCTGGACCGAGCGGGCGACGACCGCGTAGCGCGTCTCGAAGACGGAGCAGAGGATCGTCAGCGGGATGGCCGGGAGGAGCAGGATCAGCCCCAGCGTCCACTCCTGCGCGAGCAGGATGGCGAACCCGGCGAGCACCGTGACCCCGTTGACCACCAAAAAGGTGAGCGGGAAGGCGAGGAACATCCGCAGCAGCATCAGGTCGGTGGTCGCGCGCGAGAGCAGCTGCCCGGACGCCCAGCGGTCGTGGAAGGAGACCGGCAGCCGCTGTAGATGCCGGTACAGGTCGGCGCGCATCGAGGCCTCCACAGAGGCCAGCGGCCGGGACACCAGCCAGCGCCGCACCCCGAAGAGCCCCGCCTCCGCGACGCCGAGCCCCAGCAGCAGGGCTCCGCCCAGCCACACCCCGCCCGGGTCCCGGCCGGCCACCGGCCCGTCCACCAGCCACTTGAGCACGAGCGGGATGACCAGGCCCAGACAGGAGGCGACGACCGCGACCCCGGCCGCCGTGAAGAAGCGCGCTCTGACGGGCCGCAGATAAGGCCACAGGCGCGACAGCGAGCGCGTCGCCGAGCGCCCGCGCCCAGTCGCCTGCCCGTGTCCGGGCGCAGGCCCGCGCCCGACAGTCTCGTTCTCTGGTTCCTTCTCCGGTTTCCTGAGTCGTTCATTTGTGGCAGCCATCACCTGCCGAGGTTACGGTCCGGCACCGACAGCGCTCACTCGGTTTTCCGGTCCGCCTCCGTAGCCGTGACGGCGCGTAGGAGCAGCACAGAGCGCCCGGGCAGCTCGATCCGTGAGCCGGCGCGATGACGGGCGCCCGGGGGCGCGTCCTGGTCCTCCCGGGAGGTGTCGACGAGGAGTTCGTACGCGGCGGCCCACGGCGGGCCGGGGAGGGTGAAGTCCACCGGCGCGGGGCCCGAGTGCAGCAGCGCCAGGAAGCTGTCGTCGGTGATCGGAGCCCCTTGCGCGTCGCGCTGCGCGGTGTCGCGGCCGGACAGGTACAGGCCCAGGGCGGCCGTCGGCGCGTACCAGTCCCGCTCGGTCATCTCCGTGCCCGCCGCGGTGAACCACGTCAGGTCGCGCAGCCCGTCGGGGCCCTGCGCGCGGCCGGAGAAGAATGCCCGGCGGCGCAGTACGGGGTGGTCACGGCGCAGCTGGACCAGGCGGGCGGTGAGATCGGTGAGCGACCGCCAGCCCGGGTCCTCCAGCAGCGTCCAGTCCAGCCAGCCGGTCTCGTTGTCCTGGCAGTACGCGTTGTTGTTGCCGCCCTGGGTGCGGCCCATCTCGTCGCCCGCGACCAGCATCGGGACGCCGGTGGACAGCAGCAGCGTGCTGAGCAGGTTGCGCAGCTGGCGGCGGCGCAGCGCCTGTACGGCCGGGTCCTCGGTCTCACCCTCGGCGCCGCAGTTCCAGGAGCGGTTGTCGCCTGTGCCGTCGCGGTTGCCCTCGCCGTTGGCCTCGTTGTGCTTGCGGTCGTAGCTGACCAGGTCGCGGAGGGTGAAGCCGTCGTGGGCGGTGATGAAGTTGACGGAGGCGTACGGCCTTCGGCCGCCCCACGCGTACAGGTCGCTGGAGCCGGACAGCCGGGTGCCGAGGTCGCGTACGTCGGGCAGGGCACCGCGCCAGAAGTCGCGCACCGCGTCGCGGTAGCGGTCGTTCCACTCCGACCACAGCGGGGGGAAGGCGCCGACCTGATAGCCGCCGGAGCCCACATCCCACGGCTCGGCGATCAGTTTGACGCGGCGCAGCACCGGGTCCTGGGCGATCACGGCCAGGAAGGGGGAGAGCATGTCCACGTCGTTCGCGGAGCGGGTGAGGGCGGCGGCGAGGTCGAAGCGGAAGCCGTCCACGCCCATCTCGGTCACCCAGTAGCGCAGCGAGTCCGTGATCAGCCGCAGCACCTGGGGGCGCACCACGTGCAGGGTGTTGCCGCAGCCCGTGTAGTCGGCGTAGCGGCGCGGGTCCTGCTGGAGGCGGTAGTAGCCGCGGTTGTCGATGCCGCGCAGCGAGAGAGTGGGCCCCAGCTCGCCGCTCTCCGCGGTGTGGTTGTAGACCACATCCAGGATCACCTCGATGCCCGCGTCGTGCAGCGCGCGCACCATCCGCCGGAACTCGCCGACCTGCGCGCCGCGGGTGCCGGTCGCCGCGTACGCGCCGTGCGGCGCGAAGTAGCCGATGGAGTTGTAGCCCCAGTAGTTGTGCAGGCCGCGCCGGAGCAGATGGTCCTCGTGCGCGAACTGGTGCACCGGCAGCAGTTCCACGGCCGTCACGCCGAGCCGGGTGAGGTGCTCGATCGCGGCCGGGTGCGCGAGCCCGGCGTAGGTGCCGCGCAGTTCGGGCGGGACGCCGGGGTGGCGCTTGGTGAAGCCGCGCACATGGAGTTCGTAGATGACCGTGTCGGCCCAGGGGGTCTTCGGGCGCCGGTCGTCGAGCCACTCGTCGGGCGGGCCGTCGGGGTCGTCGTCGCCGACGACCACGCCTTTGGGGAGGTACGGAGCCGAGTCGCGGTCGTCGCGCACGGTGTCGGCGATGTGCTGCTGCGGCCAGTCCCGCACATGGCCGTAGACCTCGGGCGGCAGCGCGCCGCGCCACTCCCGGGGGACGACCCCCGCGCCCCCGAAGTCGCCGTCCACGGCGCGGGCGTACGGGTCGAGCAGCAGCTTGGCCGGGTTCCAGCGGGCGCCGGTCCACGGGTCCCAGCGGCCGTGCACCCGGTATCCGTACCGCCGCCCGGGGAGCACGCCGGGCACGAAGCCGTGCCAGATCTCATGGGTCCGCTCGGTGAGCGGGCAGCGGGTCTCGGTCCCGTCGTCGTCGAACAGGCACACCTCGACGGCCTCCGCGCCCTGCGCCCACAGCGCGAAGTTGGTGCCGGCCACCCCGCCGGGCCCGGTCCGCACCCGCGCCCCGAGCGGCTGCGCGCTCCCCGGCCACACCGGGGCGCCGCCGGCCGGCTCACCGTGCGGGTCGGGGAGGGCCGCGGGCGCGGCGGGCGGCCCCGAGTCCGCGCGGCGGCCGCCCGCCGCGCCTGGTTCTATGGCCCGTTCGATGCCTGCCGCGCCCGCGCGCGGCCTCGGCAGCCCGTTGTGCGCTCTGCTCTGCTCGGCTGCGTGCGACACGTGGCGCCTCCGGCGTTCGCGGCTCCGGCCGACGGTCTGGGACCGTACGGCAGTAGGGCCCGGGCGGCCTGGGTGAGCCCGCGCGGCGTCCCGTGCCGCGCGGAGTGCTGCCGCCCTCTCACAGTTCTGCCCGCGTTGGGGTCAACCCTCACGTTTCGCCCGGCGTGCCCGGGGCCAGGGCCCCTCACCTGGGACTTACCTGGGACTGAACCGTGACATAGACCGGGAGTCCGCTGTCAGTGGCGTGTGATTACCTGTCGCATACGCGCGTGCGCGCGGCCGAACTCCCCCTGCTCCAGTGGGTATGAGTTCCTGTCGAATGCGTGCGTGCGCGTCACACAGCGGGGGTGCCGCGGGGCGCGGTGCGGGCGGAGGGGAGAGCCGTAGTGGATGTGCAGCCGATATCGGGGGCGCTGAGGGCGCGGGGCCGCAAGGGGCTTCTCGCGCTGCTGGCCGGGGGGATGCTGGTGTTCGTGACCGCCTGTGGCGGGGACGGCGGGTCGGACGACGGGAAGAAGAACGGGGACGGTGACAAGGGCGGGGGCGGCCGGAAGGCCTCGCGCGCCGTCGTGGCGATCGCGCCCAAGGACGGGGCGAAGGGGGTCAACACACATGGCGCGCTCAAGGTGACCTCGGACAAGGGCAAGCTCACCTCCGTCAAGGTCAAGGACCCCAAGGGCAACGAGATCGACGGGAAGATCACCGAGGACGGCAGCCGCTGGCGGCCCGCCCGGCATCTGAGCTCCGCGACCACCTACACGGTCGACGCCGTCGCCAAGGACTCCCAGGGGCTGACCGCTTCCCGGCACTCCTCCTTCACCACGCTCCGCCCCGAGAAGACCTTCCTCGGGACCTACACACCGGAGGACGGCTCGACGGTCGGTGTCGGCATGCCGGTCTCGATCCACTTCTCCCGGGGCATCACCGACCCCGGGTCCGTGGAGCGGGGGATCGAGGTCTCGGCCTCCCCGTCGGTGCCCATCGAGGGCCACTGGTTCGGCAACGACCGGCTGGACTTCCGGCCGGAGAAGTACTGGGCGCCGGGCACCAAGGTCACCCTCCGCATGGACCTCGACGGCGTCGAGGGGCGGCCGGGCGTGTACGGCGAGCAGAAGAAGACCGTGAAGTTCACCGTTGGCCGCAGCCAGGTCTCGGTGGTCGACGCGAAGAGCAAGAAGATGGTGGTCAAGCGGGACGGCAAGACCATCAAGACCCTCCCCATCACCTCCGGCGCGCCCGGTTACGAGACGTACAACGGCAAGATGGTCATCAGCGAGCGGCTGCCGGTGACCCGGATGAACGGCGCCACGGTCGGCTACGACGGCCAGTACGACATCAAGGACGTGCCGCATGCGATGCGGCTGTCCACCTCGGGCACCTTCATCCACGGCAACTACTGGGCGGGCCGGCCGACGTTCGGCTCGGCGAACGTCAGCCACGGCTGCGTCGGGCTCTTCGACCAGCGGGGCGGCGGCGACAAGTCGACCCCGGCGGCCTGGTTCTTCCGCAACTCGATCATCGGTGACGTGGTCGTGGTGAAGAACTCGCACGACGACACCGTCCAGCCGGACAACGGGCTCAACGGCTGGAACATGTCGTGGGCGAAGTGGAAGGCCGGCCAGAAGGGATGACAGGGACGACGGGGACGACGGGGACGACCAGGACAGGCGAGGAGCAGTAGGCACGGGAGGCTGTGTTCACGGGGAGGCTGTGGGCGGCGTGCTAACGGGCGCTAACCTGCGCTCATGACTGTGAACCTCGAGGTCGCCGAGGGCGTCGGCACCATCCGGCTGGACCGTCCGCCCATGAACGCGCTGGACATCGCTGTGCAGGACCGGCTGCGGGAGCTCGCCGAGGAGGTGGCCGGCCGCGACGACGTACGGGCCGTGGTGATCTGGGGCGGCGAGAAGGTGTTCGCGGCCGGCGCGGACATCAAGGAGATGCGGGACATGGACCACGCCGGAATGGTGGCCAGGTCCCGCGCCCTCCAGGACTCCTTCACCGCCGTCGCCCGGATCCCCAAGCCCGTCGTCGCCGCCGTCACCGGCTACGCCCTCGGCGGCGGCTGCGAGCTGGCGCTGTGTGCCGACTACCGGATCGCCGCCGAGAACGCCAAGCTCGGCCAGCCGGAGATCCTGCTCGGCCTGATCCCGGGCGCGGGCGGCACCCAGCGGCTGGCCCGGCTGATCGGCCCGTCCCGCGCCAAGGACCTCATCTTCACGGGCCGTCAGGTGAAGGCCGACGAGGCGCTGGCGCTCGGGCTCGTGGACCGCGTCGTACCGGCGGAGGAGGTCTACGAGCAGGCGCACGCGTGGGCGGCCCGGCTGGCGCGGGGTCCGGCGATCGCGCTGCGCGCGGCCAAGGAGGCGGTGGACGCGGGCCTGGAGACCGACCTGGAGACCGGTCTCGCCATCGAACGCGGCTGGTTCGCGGGGCTGTTCGCCACCGAGGACCGCGAGATCGGGATGCGGAGCTTTGTCGAGGAGGGGCCGGGCAAGGCCAAGTTCCGGTGAGCGGTGGCCCGGGCGGCGGCGGTCGTCGCCCGGGTTTATGCCCCGTGCGAGCGAATCTGTTTGACCACCCGCGAGTCCCCGGACGACCCGCTCCGGTACGCTGGGTGATCGCGCATACGCGCCGTGATATCGCTGGCCAGGCGGGGTATTTGGGATATCTGACCGCCGCTGGCACATGTTGGAGCGGGTTTGTGGGGCCTGGGGCTCGGGTGTTCGGAATCCCACGGTTCGGCCCCGGACGGCCTGTCGGGCGGCCATGATGGGGGGCATGGCGGGCTTGGAGGGTATGGAGCAGCCGCAGCAGCGCGCCGGTACGGCCGCGGCTCGGCGGGTGCCGTCCATCGACGACGAGTCGGTCGCCAAAGCGGTCGATCTGTTCGGAAACCCCGCGGTCGACGAGGTGCGGCTGCCCTCCCGTCCGGAGTCGGCCGGCACCGCCCGCCGGCTGGCCGAATGCGTCGTCCTGCGTGACTGGGGTCTGACCCCCCAACTGGCCGAATACACCGTGCTGCTGGTGTCGGAACTGGTGGGCAACGCCGTCCGGCACACCGGCGCCCGTACGTTCGGGCTGCGGATGCTGCGGCGGCGTGGCTGGATCCGGGTGGAGGTGCGGGACCCGTCGCGCGGGCTGCCGTGTCTGATGCCGGTGGCCGACCTCGATACGAGCGGGCGGGGGCTGATGCTGGTGGACCAGCTCTCCCAGCGGTGGGGGGCGGATCTGCTGCCGCGCGGCAAGACGACGTGGTTCGAGATGCGAGTCACCGAACCCTGAGTATTCCGAATCGCCGAAGAGGCCCCCGCCGTCGGTTCGCGACGGCGCGGGCCTCTTTCGTATCCGCCACGGATGGTGAAAGGGGTGTCATCCGTGGCAGAGGGGTGAACGACCTGGCCCGGATCGATGGGGGTCGCGTGCCTCACTATCGCAGAGGCCAGGAGCCGCAACCAGCTCAATCCAAGGTGAGGTGCGACACTCGCCTTGTTAATGGTGGGCTGCGGCTGTAAATTTCCTTTATGGCGTCTTTCCGGCTGCTGAATTTCCAGTGGTCCATACCGTGACGCGAATTCTTTCATTGCCTTTCAATCCTTGGCATGGCCCTGCCGACGCCGCACCATGGAATCGCGCTACGCGCGTCACACCCCCACTGTCACGGCTATGGATTCCGGGAGACCCCCCATGGAAACGCACGGCCGCACCCCGTCCCGCCGTACCCTGCTGCGTTCCGGCGCCTATCTCGGCGCCGCCGCCGCGGGACTCACTGCCGCCACGACCCCCGCACGGGCCGACGCCAGACACGATCGAGCCGCCGTCGCCTACCCACCCACCCACTGGATCCCGGCCAGCACCTCCAATTACCGGGTCTCCAGCCGCCCCACCGCGTATCCGATCGACTTCGTCGTCATCCATGTGACGCAGGAGACGTTCCAGGACGCGATGAAGATCTTCCAGGACCCGGCCAAGCAGGTTTCCACGCACTACATGGTCGCCTCGGCCGACGGCTACATCGGGCAGTTCGTGCGCGAGAAGGACGTCGCCTGGCACGCGGGAAACCGGGACTACAACAACCGCAGCATCGGCATCGAGCACGAGGGCTGGGTGGACAAGCCGGAGTACTTCACGGACGAGCTGTACGCCTCCTCCGCGGCCCTGACCGCCGCCGTCTGTGACCGCTACGGCGTGCCCAAGACCCGGGCCCACATCATCGGCCACAGCGAGGTCCCGAACGCCGACCACACCGACCCCGGCGAGTACTGGGACTGGGACCGCTACATCGACCTGGTCAAGGCCGCCTGAGGCGCCGCCGCGCGGGCCCCGGACGCACCCTGACGGGGCCCGCTAATCTGTGCGGGTCAGACAAACGCACAGAAGGGGCGGATCACGTGGCGGACATCGAGGCGGCGCGGAAGGCGTTCGAGCGGTACGACCTCAACGGGGACGGACTGATCAGCGCGGCTGAGTACAAGAGCGTGATGGCTCAGCTGGGGGACCCGTATGTCACGGAGCCGGTCGCCCAGGCCGTGATCAACTCCCATGACTCGAACGGCGACGGACTGCTGTCCTTCGACGAGTTCTGGGCCGCCCAGAACGGCAGCTGAACAACCGCATGCGCGGCGCGGCGGGCGGGTCACCGCCCGCCGCGCCGCTGTGCGCTCGCCCGCCGTCGGCGGTCGTTGCACAGCAGGCAGCGGCCGTATCCCGGCGGCAGCGGGTCGTCCTTGTCCCCGTACAGCGGGTCGACGGCGCCGCGCGGATGCTCCGGGCAGCCCGTCGCACCGTGCGCCGCCCCCAGCGCGCCGGCGGCGGCGAGCGCCCGGCGCAGGGCGTCGGTCAGCAGCTCGCTCTCCTGGCCGGAGGGTGCGGCGTCCAGGGAGAAGGCGATGTCCGACGCGGTGGTGAGCGCGCTGCGGAGTTCGCGCAGGTCTGCGTAGCTCATACCGGAAGGGTAGGCCCACCCACCGACAGCGGCCCCGGCCGCCCTGGGCGGCGCACGGCCCCCGGGCCACTCCTGCCGGGCCACTCCTTCACGTCTACTCTTTGCGGGCCCAGGCGCGCAGGTCGGCCTTGCTGTCGAAGCGCGCCACGTCCTTGTCCAGCGGGTGCTCGGCGTACTGGTGGATCCGCCAGGTCGCCTTGATGCGCGGCTTGCCCGCCTCCACGTAGTCGGCGATCCACAGCCCGTCCCCGGCGTACGACGTGGTGTCGACGTTCAGCCAGTAGGTGCGGTTGCAGTAGAGCAGCACCCGGTGCCCGGGGCGGAGCTTTTTGACCTCCCGTATGAACCGGTCCTTCTCGGCGTTGCTCGCGTGGGTGCCCTCGGATGTGGTCTCCCAGTCCACGGCGAGCAGATCATGCGACTGGGAGGCGCACTTCTCTACGAAATAGCTGGCCTGCGCCGCGATATTGCCCGGCCACAGGAAGTGGTAGAAGCCGACCACGCACCCCGCCTCGCGGGCGCGGGCCGCCTGTGAGGACTGGCGTGGGTTGATGTACGAGCGGCCCTCGGTCGCCTTGACGAAGACGAAGGCGAGCCCGTCCGTGTCGAAGGTGCTCTGGTGTGAACTGACATCGATGCCGCGCAGCATGCTGCCTGCCTTGGGGAGAGAGAAGGAGTCGAGGGGGGACGGGGGGAGAGTCGGGGAAGACCCTGTCCTTGTCATGCCCGGTGCACCAGCCCGTACGCTCCTTCGGTCGATGGGCACTGCCGACTGGGCAGGCTAGTAAGGCGCCAGGCCGGGCTCAACCGGTTTGAGAGCTTTGCCCGTTGCCCTCGCGCGGGTCTTGCTGGTCTGCTACGGCCCGAGGAGAAGAACGGCCGCGATCGCCAGATGAGTGGTGTATTGGCAGACCATGAAGGCGCGGTAGGGAGCGCGTTCCCGCCCGGTGGCGGGATGTCGGCACAGCCAGGAGATCCAGCCGGCTCCGCACAACAGCACCACGGCGGCGGCCAGCAGCGGCGGATCGTACAGCAGGGCGCCCACGGCGAACGCCAGCCCCACCGCCGGGGCACACACTGCCGTGACCGTACGGGCCGCCTTCTCGCCGCGCACCACCGCGAGCGTACGGCGGCCGCCCTCCCGGTCCCCGGGGATGTCGCCCAGATCCTTCGCGAACGCCCCGACCAGCCCCATCCACGCCGACATCACGGCCGCGAACAGCCACAGGCCCGGCCGCGGTTCACCACCCGCGGCCTGCGCCCCGGCCCCATAGGCGCACAGGCCCGTGACGGTCACCGACAACGACGAGGACCAACTGCGCCGCTTGGCGCTGAGCGGGGGCGCGGAGTACGCCCAGCCGAGGAACAGTATTCCGCCCACACAAAGAAAAAGCCCCAGGTCGAAGACGCTGAGGAGGAGAGCGGCCAGGGTGAGGACGGCAATGGCCCGGCGGGCGGCGCGGGTCGGTAGCGCCCCGGAGGCCAGTGGTCGCCGCGAGCCGTTGGCCCGGTCCTCCGGCAGGTCCATCACGCCATTGAGCAGATAGGCGGAGGCAGTGGCACAGAACCAGGCCAGGGCGCCGGTGGCGACCCGCGCCGCCGGTAAGTGCCCGTCCGGCCAGGCCCCGAGGGCCCCCACGGTGAAGCGCGCCAGGAAGACCACCTGAACCACGGGGCGCGCCTCGCGCAGACACAGCCAGGCCACCTGCGCGGCGGCGGTGTGCGGAGGCAGTCGCCGGGGTGACGAAGAGCCGGGGGCAGCTTGTGGGGCCTTTGAGGCTCGTGGCATGGGCAAAAAACTAGTGGTTCGACTAGTGACTCGAACAGCAGTAGGCCGTGCCTTCAAAGCTGCGCCTGGCAATCCGGCCGGGGCGCACTGTCGGCTCGGACGACCTCAGCGTCGGTTCGCGATGGCGGGCGGGGTGCGGCCGCCCGCCGCCAGGCATCGCCAAGCCAGGCATCGCCAACCCGCCCGAAAACCAGTGGAGCCGCACTCCGGTGTGCCGTTACCGTGCTGTCGCCCGCAGTCACCCTGTCAAGGACGTGCCGTTGTACACCAAGTGAGACCCCTCAAGCGCTGATCCGTCGCGCGTCGCACATGTGCGCCGTGCTCCTTTTCGCTGCGGTCTTCTCACTGGAAGCGGTGTAACTCTGTGTCCAAAAAATGGGCGGTCGTGCCCACCTGCCTGCCGATCGTTCTCCGCCGTTGCCACAGGTGCGCCTCCGGGCGCTTCCGGGCGAACGGCGAATTCCACGTCAGTTCCGTACAACCCGAGCTCCTGAACCTGCTGCACGACAACGACCCCGGTCCGGTAGCCGAATTGTTCCAGGGCCCGGTCGTACGGCGCCGCGACGTGGGCGGCTCGGGCCGAACCGAGCGGCCGGCCTGGCAGTCGCCGTACGGTCCGCCGCCGCACCGGACACACCGCGGCCGGTGGGCGCCTGTGCCGGGGTTGGCCAGGTCTGGGTCCGCTTTGCGGCGTGGATACCCGTGCGGCCGGTGCGACTGATCGCGGACGGCTTCGGCTTTCCGTGAGCCGAGGTCGAGAGACTGCCGGCCGAAGGGAACCTCGTGTCGACAGTCCGGCTGAGCGGCAAGCTTTCGGGCGACTTCACCCTCACGCTCAAGCGCTGAGTTCTTCCGGCCCTGGGCCTGTCCGGCAGTATCCGATCCGCCGGACAGGTCCGGGCATTGCGACCATGGCACAGGCCGCCCAGACGTACGCGTATCTCCGCCCCTCCGCCGTCCACCACACCGCCGAGGGCGGCACACTCGGCCTCCAGACCTCCGGCGGCACCACATCGGCGGGCCGCCTGGTCCAACGCGTCGCTGTCGACGCGGCCCAGCCGCCGCCGTACTGTCGTTTCCCTTAGGCAGGCAGGTGAATAAAGTATGCGCGGATTATGTCACCTAATGACAAGTCGGTCCTGCTAATCTCGCACTCCCCAAGGGGTTCGACTGTGGTCCGTTCAAGTGGTAACGGCTCTCTCAGGCGATGTAGGCCTTTGGGTTTCCAGCCGATGTTTGGCGGCAGCACAAGGAGCTAGCCGGACAATGTCCCGAATCAAGAAGCCCCGCTCTGCAGGGGGAGCTCGCAGTCCCGACACCTGCATTCGCAATCCACAGGGTGGACGCAGGTGAATGCAACTTCAATCCGAATCGTTAGTAATAACCCCGATCGTGCATGTGGGCCCGGCAGTGCCCTGGCGGGCCCTCATGGACGATCGAGGTTGCTCAGTTCGGTTCGCATCCCCGAGTCACCGAGAAGTCCTGTCTTCGTCCCCCAGAGCGAGAGTTGGCTTGAATGGCCAGGCTGCTAGAGCTCGGCGCAAGTTGAGTTCTGATCTGGATGGATACCCTCGGAAGGCGGGTGAACCCGCTTTTCGCTGGAGCCGATCGCGAATTATCCGCGCCTTCCATGAATGTCCCGTTCAGTCCGATCGGGTGATCTCGCGAGAATTCCGGAATGCCTGACCTCAGGCATCAAAAAGAGTGGAGAGAAAGTGAACCCCGTTTCCCGTAAGGCCACGCTTGTCGTCGGCACCATAGCAGCGGCCGTGGGCCTTTCCATGTTCGGCGCCGGGGCGGCCTCGGCCGCCCGGCACCCGGTCCTGCCGTACCAGGGGACCGTGTACGGCAGCCTGGGCAAGTGCCTGACCGTGGGGAACACTCTGGCCCAGCAGGGTGAGGTGACCTGGTTCAACTGTGAGCCGCGTTCGGGCGGCCGCTACGCCTTCTACTACGCGCGCTGAGCGGCGGTACCGGTCAGACCTGAAGCGGGTCGATGCGAAGGAGGCCGGTTCGGAGCGCGTTGAGGAAGTCATCGTGCGGAGAATCGCGGCCTCCTGAGCACGCCGTACGAAGGGGCGGTGCACACCCGTATCGGTTCGTGCACCGCCCCTTCGCTCGCTCTGGCCTCTTCTGCCTTCACCCATGCGCTCCACCTCCGGCCGGGGTGGCGTCTGGGTGTCCTTCTCGTCGATCCCCATATCCTCAAGCCACGTGGCGAACAGGTGCCGCCAGTCATGCACCTGAGGCCACCACTCCATACGGCCGGTCTCACGGTTCTTGACCTTCCGAGCGATACCCGCAGCCTGGATGGCCGGCACCCAGACCCTCCTGAAGTTGTGGCGCGTCAAGGCGCGACCCTGCGGGCCACGGAACACCGGTCTTCCGGCACCAGGTTGTACGGGTCCTCGCCGATCGGCGTGACCGTCCTCGGCGGCCGCCACCGATCGACCATCGTGCGGACCGCGTCGGTCGCCTGCGGAGTGAGCGGCACCGTATGGAACCCGGCCACCGACTTGGGCGCATCCTCCAACGCCCGCCCCGCTGTCCCGGACTCAGGTAGGTGCGGCCGCAGTCGCACCCATTCATCGTCTGCACTTCACGCCCACCGCCCCATCGTGGCTGAACCTGGTGGAGCGATGGTTCGGCGAACTGACCAACAAGAGCTCCGCCGGGGTGTCCACCGCTCCGTCCAAGCCCTCGAACGCGACATCCGAACCTGGATCGTGGTCGTGGTCATGGTCGTGGTCGTAGGGAGTCATGTCAGCCGTGTCCGTCACGCGGCCCAGGGCTTCATGGGCGGGGTTTGGCTTCCGGAGGGAAGCGAAGGGTGGCAGCATCCGCCGTCCACTCGACGCCGCCCCGGGCGGGGCGCAGGAAGGCGACGCGGCTTCCCGTCATTTTGTGGTCGAAGAGCAGTTCCGTGGTGGCGTGAATCGCCTGGACCACCCCTGAGCGGCCGCTGATCGGGTCGTACGCCTCCTGGCCCAGGCCGGGGGCAGTCCTTCCGGTGTTCATGCGCGTCGCCCTCCCGACTGCCGAGGCATGTGGATGGCGTGGGTGGGGTGTCGGCGGCGCAGCACCTCGTAGTCGGTCGCCTTGCTGTAGTCCCCGGTTTGTTTGGCCTGCTCGCGCAGCGCGCGGTAGTGGCGGCAGGTGGGACATTGGTCGTTCATTCGGTCACCTGTTCGGTGTTGGCTACTTTGGGTGGATCTTTCTGACTTGGATGTGCCTTGCGGGCTTTAATGACTGTGTGTACTCCCAGCGTTGCGTTGTGGGGCGGCAAGCAACAGGGGTGGCGGCACACCAAGTCGGCCTGGGGTGAGGGAGGTTCATGTGATGAGCGAGACGAGCGAGGAGCGGCAGCCGGTCAGCGGGCTCGCGTATTTCGGTAGGGAAGTGCGGATCTGGCGGACTGGCGCGAAGATGAGCCAGCGAGAGCTGGGCTTGGAGGCCAACTACGGGCAGCAGTACGTGGCGAAGGTGGAGGCGGGGGAGAGACTGGCCAGTCAGGCGTTCGCCAAGGCTTGCGATCGGGTCTTCGGTACGCAGGGCATGTTCGCGCGGCTCCGAGAGCAAGCCAGCCAGCACGGTTATCCGGCGTGGTTCGTGCCGTACGTGCAGTTGGAGCGGCAGGCGACGGGAATCCTGGACTACTCGGCCACTCTCATCATGGGCTTGCTTCAGACGACCGACTACGCGCGGGCCGTCTTCCAGGCTGCGCACCCCCGGGAGCGCGCGGACAAGGTCGACGCGATGGTGGACCGGCGGCTGAAGCGGCGTGAGGTGTTGCAGCGCGACGCTCCGCCGCTGCTGTGGTGTGTCATCGACGAGTCGTGCTTGAGGCGCAAGGTGGGTGGGCCCCAAGTGTTTCGGGCGCAGTTGGCCCACCTGATCCAGGACTCGGAATCACCGCACGTCACCATCCAGGTTCTGCCCTACGCGTCGGGAGCGCCTGCCCGGCATATGGCGTTCACTCTGCTGAGGTTCGATGATGACCCGGACCTTCTCTACGTGGAGAACCCCGTATCCGGGTCGGTGATCGACTCACAGGCCGTGGTTGAGGACAGCGTCGCAGCCTATGATCGGCTCCGCGCTGACGCCCTCTCCCCGGAGGCGTCGATTGCCCTGATTCGCAAGGTGATGGAGGAACTAGCGGATGAGCAGCATCCCTGACCTGTCCCGCGCCACATGGGTCAAGTCCAGCTACAGCGGGGGTAACGAAGGCCAGTGCGTGGAGTTCGCGCCTGGCATATCCGCGACCGCCGGTGTCGTCCCTGTCCGGGACAGCAAGAACCCGGCAGGTCCAGCTCTTGTCTTCTCAACCGACGCGTGGGGCTTGTTCACGGCCGCCGTGCGATCCGGAGAATTTGCCACGGTCTGAGGCACAGCACTTCGCGGCCCCGTCACGCTGCTCAGCCCGAGGTGTCGTCATCGCTGTCGTCCGCGAGACGGCGTCGCAGGATGGCGAGGTTGTTCAGGTGGAGGGCAGTGTCTGGGTGGTCGGGGCCGTGGGTTGTTTCGGTGATGGCCAGTGCCCGCTCTGCCAGTGGTAGGGCGTCGGTATGGCGGCCGAGGTCGCTGAACGTGCGGGCGAGGTTGCCCAGGCTGAGGGCTGTGTCGGGGTGGTTGGGTCCGAGGGCTGCTTCGGTGATGTTAAGTGCCCGTTCCTCCAGTGGTAGGGCGTCGGTGTGGCGTCCGAGGCTGCTGAGTGTGGTGGCGAGGTTGCCGAGGCGTGTGGCGGTTCTGGGGTGGTTGGGTCCGAGGGCTGCTTCGGTGATGTTCAGCGCCCGCTCTGCCAGTGGTAGGGCGTCGGTGTGGCGGCCCAGGTCGCTGAGTGTGGTGGCGAGGTTGCCCAGGCTGAGGGCTGTGTCGGGGTGGTTGGGTCCGAGGGCTGCTTCGGTGATGTTCAGTGCCCGTTCCTTTAGTGGTAGGGCGTCGGTGTGGCGGCCCAGGTCGCTGAGTGTGGTGGCGAGGTTGTTCAGGCGGATGGCTGTGTCGGGGTGGTTGGGTCCGAGGGCTGCTTCGGTGATGTTCAGCGCCCGCTCTGCCAGTGGTAGGGCGTCGGTGTGGCGGCCCAGGTCGCTGAGTGTGGTGGCGAGGTTGTTCAGGCGGATGGCTGTGTCGGGGTGGTTGGGTCCGAGGGCTGCTTCGGTGATGTTCAGCGCCCGCTCTGCCAGTGGTAGGGCTTGTGCGGCCTGGCCCCGCGCCTGCAGGTGGAGAGCCGACTGTCCCAGCACAAAGGCGAGATCAGGATGGCTGTCGACGACCTCATCATGGCTGACCACGGCTTGGATGTGGGGCAGGAGCATCTGCCACGCAGGCCAGGTTTGGACACCCTCGGGGCTGTCGGACGGGATCGCCTCGCTTAGCAGCGCCAGGGTGGTGGAGCTGGGATGTGGCAGTGCGGGTGGTCTGCGGTCGGGCAGGAGGCGACGGATACCCCGGAGAGGGGGTGTTGGGGCAGCGGGGGGTGTGGTGGTGCGTACAAGGGTTTGGACGAGGCGGTGGACGGTGACGGTGGTCTCGGTGAGGGTGATCATGCTGTAGGCGGCCAGCACGCCCAGGGCGTGATCGACGGCGCGCCGAGTCTCCAGCGCCGTATCCAGCACGGCACGCGGGAGTGGGTCCGGGGCGCAGTACGCGAGGATGCGCAGCAGGTGCACCGCGTGCGGGTCGGCGGTCTGCACAGCGCTTAGCGTGACGCTCCACAGCTGGGCGATGGTGCGCTGCTGGGGGTCTCCCGGGGTGGCGGCCGCCAGGACCCCGTCCGGGTCCTGCTGGAGCTGGGCGAGGTAGTCACCGGGGCTGGTGCGGGTCTGGGCCAGATACGCGCCGGCCTGCTGCAAGGCCAGCGGCAGGTAACCGAGCTCCTCGGCCAGACTGGCCAGCCCCGCCGTATCCCTGCTGCCGGTGATCTGCCGCAGGACATCCACCGCCGCCTCGGGGGTGAGGGTATCGAGGCGAAGCGGCGTACCCAGGTCACGCCAGGGCAGGTCACGGCGGGTGGTGATCACCACCTGTCCGGTGGTCAGGCGCCCCAGATACGGGTCGAGGTCGGCGGGGTCCTCTGCGTTGTCCAGGACCAGCAGCCACCCGGTGCGGCCTTGTAGCCAGACCACCGCCCACTGCGCCGCGTCCTCCAGCGGCAGCCCCGCGTGCACGGGGTTCAGTGCTGTAGCGAGTGCGGCCAGCCCGGCCATCACCTTGGACGCCGACTCGGCGTCCATCCACCACACCGGCCCGCCGCCCGCCGCCAGGAACCGTCGGGCGTGATGCAGCACCAGCGTGCTCTTGCCGACCCCGCCCAGCCCCCGCACGCTCTGCGCCACCACCCCCGTCCCGGCCGCCGGTAACGCCTCCAGTACCGCAAGGGCCTCGTCCCGGCCCCGGAACACCGCACTGTCCAGCGCGGGCAGGTTGTTCACCCGCGCCACCGCGTCATCCGATACCGCCGCGCCCATACCGCCCGCAGGCAGAACCACCGTCCGGTGCTCGATGTGGTTGTGATCACCGGTCGCGAGCACCCCGGAATTGCTCCCCGCCGCAGCCGAGCGGCCCCCGGCTGCGGACGGCACGCTCTCCTCGCTCACCGCTGAACCGTGCCCCCGTCACCCGTCACCCGCCACGATGACACCCGAGTTCTCCACCACGGCCACCGACCGCTCCCCGGACGCCGTAGGCCCTCCCGAACCCGCCCCGGGCGACGGCGGCACGGGCGGCGACGGAGCCCGGGACCCGGTCAGCGACGACACCCAGGCCACCAGCACCCCAGCCACAACAGCCCCCGCCCCCGCACCCGTCCCGATACGTTCAGGCCGATCCCAGGGCAACACCAACTCGCCCAGCCACACGAACAACCCGAACACCACCAGCGACGCCACCCCCGCCAGCAGCCACCGCATCCACGCGCTCACCTGACGCCCCCTCACGCCGTAGAGACCTTCCATAGTGGCACGCAACAGCGTGTGGGGGCGGCCTCGCGGCGTGCGTTGCGCGGCGGCTTACTCGCAGTCTCCTCCCCGCGCGCGGCGCCACGCGCCATCAGCCAGCAACCGCAGACCGTTGAGGCCGACAATCACCGTGGAGCCCTCGTGGCCCGCGACGCCGAGCGGCAGGGGCAGGGTCCCAGCCAGATCCCACACCACCAGGCCGGTGATGAAAGTCCCGGCGATGACCAGGTTCTGCATCACAAGCCGCCGGGCGCGGCGGGAGAGCGCGACCACAGTGGGGATGGTGGCCAGTTCGTCGCGTACGACCACCGCGTCGGCGGTCTCCAGGGCGAGGTCGGAGCCTGCGCGGCCCATGGCGATGCCGGTGTGGGCGGCGGCCAGGGCGGGGGCGTCGTTGACGCCGTCGCCGACGACCAGGACCGTTCGTCCGGCGGCCGTCAACTCCCGTACCGCGGCCACCTTGTCCTGCGGCAGCAGTCCTGCCCGTACGTCCGCGATGCCGACTTCGTCGGCCAGACGCGCGGCGGCGCGCGGGTTGTCGCCGGTCAGCAGGACCGGCGCCGTACCGCTGAGCGCGGCGAGGGCGGTGACCGTGGCGGTGGCCTCGTCGCGGAGGCGGTCGGCGATGCCCAGTGCGCCGACCGGGGCGTTGTCCACCATTACCAGGACGGCGGTACGGCCCTCGCTCTCCAGCCGTTCGGCGAGCGCTGCGGCGGGGTGGTCGTCGTGGCCATCCAGGAGCCGGGCCGGGCTGCCGACCGCGATCGTCTTGCCGTCGACCCGAGCGGTCACACCCGTGCCGGGCGTGGAGTTGAAGTCCTCGACCGGCGGGATCTGCAGGTCACGGTCACGCGCGGCGTCCACGATGGCACGGGCCAGGGGGTGTTCGCTGGGGTGCTCGGCCGCCGCCGCGATCCGTAGCAGCTCGTCTTCGGTGAGGCCGGAGGCGGGCAGCGGGCGGATGTCCGTCACTTTCGGGGTGCCCTCGGTGAGCGTGCCGGTCTTGTCCAGGGCCACGGCGTCGACCTGGCCGAGGCGTTCCATCACCACCGCGGACTTGACCAGTACGCCGTGGCGCCCGGCGTTGGCGATGGCGGACAGCAACGGGGGCATGGTGGCCAGCACCACCGCGCAGGGCGATGCGACGATCATGAAGGTCATGGCCCGCAGCAACGTCGGCTGCAGGGCGGCGCCGAAGGCGAGAGGGAGCGCGAACAGTGCGAGGGTGGCGGCGACCATGCCGAGGCTGTAGCGCTGTTCGACCTTCTCGATGAACAGCTGGGTGGGGGCCTTGGTCTCGGCCGCTTCCTCGACCATGGCCACGATGCGGGCGATCACCGAGTCCGACGGGTCGCGTTCGACCTTCACCCGCAGCGCGCCGGTGCCGTTGAGGGTGCCGGCGAACACCTCGTCGCCGGTCTCTTTGGCCACCGGCAGCGGCTCGCCGGTGATGGTGGCCTGGTCGACGTCGCTCGCTCCGTCCAGCACCCGGCCATCGGCGCCGATGCGCTCCCCGGGCCGCACCAAAACCGTGTCGCCCACGCGCAGCCGCTCGGTGGGCACCGTTTCCTCCCCGCCGTCGTCGGCGAGGCGCGTGGCGGTGGCGGGGGCGAGGTCGAGCAGGCCGCGTACGGAGTCGGCGGTGCGGGCGGTGGCGATCGCCTCCAGCGCGCCGGAGGTGGCGAAGATGACGATGAGCAGCGCGCCGTCCAGCACCTGCCCGATGGCCGCCGCGCCGAGTGCGGCGACGACCATGAGCAGGTCCACGTCGAGCGTCTTGTCCTTGAGTGCCTGAAGGCCCGCCCAGCCGGGCTCCCAGCCGCCGGTGGCGTACACCAGCGCGAACAGCGGACCCCATGCCCACCCCGGCGCCCCCAGCAGATACAGCGGCAGCCCGACCAGGAACAGCGCCAGCGCGGCGGCCGCCCAGCGGGCCTCGGGCAGGACGAAGATCCGCGTGCGACGCCTGGGCGCCGCCTCGTCGCGGGCGGCGCCGGCGGCGGGGGCCGGGCGGGTGAGGGTGGACGACATCGTGGCAGTGGTCCTTCAGGGGCGGGAGGAGTCGCATCCGACGCCCCACCGTAACAGGAATATATGAACAAGAATTCATGTATTCATGGCGCCGTACGATGGCCGCATGGGTCATGGAGCCGCATCCCCCACCAGCGCCGTCCCCCGTGCGCGCCTGGACGCGGCCGGTGCCGCCAGGGTCGCCACGACCTTGCAGGCCCTGGCCACCCCCTCCCGGCTGCTGATCCTCGCCCGGCTGCGCGAGGGCCCCCTCGCGGCCACCGAGCTGGCCGCCGAGGTCGGCATGGAGCAGTCGGCCTGCTCCCACCAGCTCCGCCTGCTGCGCAACCTCGGCCTGGTGACCGGCACCCGCAAGGGGCGCTCCGTGGTGTACGCCCTCTACGACAACCATGTCGCCGAACTCCTCGACCAGGCGCTCTACCACGTCGAGCACCTCCGTCTCGGCCTGAGCGACGACCCGGCCGTCACCGTGGAGCCCGAGGGCGACACGGTGGCCGGCTCGAACGCCTGACCCGGCCGGGGCTTTGAACAGGTGGGGGCGGCCTGATGGGTACGGCTTGCTCAGGAGGTGAGGCGTGACCGGCGAGATGGTCACTCCGGCGTGGACGCACAAGCAGATCACGCCCGATCAGTACGACTCCTGGTCCGAGGAACAGTGCGCGGGCGTCGAGATCGTGGACGGGATAGTCGTCGTAGGCCCCAGCGCGTCCAAGCGGCACAACCGCCTGGCTCGTATCCTCGCGAACGCCCTGGATGCCGCCGCCAGGCCTGACTGGAACGCCGATACGGACTTCGACGTCCGGTTGCAGGACGTACCGCTCACCAATCGCCGCCCGGACGTGGTCGTGTACCGCGCCGAGACGATCGACATCACGCCCACCCGCCCCGAGCATGTGCTGCTCGTCGCCGAGGTCGTGTCCCCGGGGTCGGAGACCACCGACCGGATCGTAAAGGTGGACCAGTACGCCAAGGCCGGGATCGCCTTCTACTGGCGGATCGAGCAGGCAGCCACCGGGGTCCCGCTGGTGTACACCTACGTTCTCGACCCGGCGGCCCGGGTCTATCGGGACGGCGACGTGTTCACCGGCGTGGTGAAGGTCGCGGCCCCGTTCCCGGTGGAGATCGACCTCGGCCGGATCTGATCGTTGGTGCCCGCCTCGTGCTTCTGGCGGTCAGGTCAACATCAAGGCGATGGCATCGCCCGCCCTGGCCGCGGTGCACTCGGAGAGTCCGGGGATGGAGCCGGAAGCGCCCCGGTCGTTCAGGCTGGACCCGAACGGGAGCCGTGTGGCCGCTGCACAACGTCGACGCCCCGGACCGGCCCCGGTCTCACCGTGACTGCTCCATCCGGACGGTGAACGGCTCCCCGGCGGAGGGGGCCGCGACGGTCAGGGTGAGCCTGGTCAGGTGGTCTCCCCACGACTCGCGCAGCAACGGGTCGTCGAGGTCGCGGTGTTCGAGCCGCGCGGTGGCGCGCTCCGGATCCCAGGTGATCGACAGCGAGTGCCCGTCGGCGGTGACCTGTGCGCGTCCCTCGGCCAGTTCGACGTCTCCTGCCAGGACGTGCCGGAGCAACACTGGGGCAGCGGTGTTTGGCGTCCAGTGGTCCTCGATCAGGACGTGTGCCGGGGAGTCCGCCGTGGCGCGTATCAGTCGCGAGGAGCGGCGCCAGGTGTGCAGCAGACCCGCCGGGTACGCGGCGGCGAGGTCGGCGTGCAGGGCGGTAGCGGCGGGGGTGAGGTCGACGCGTACGTCGTCCGCGCGGTGGGTGGGGCCCGGTTGCTGGGCGGCGCCGGGGTCGGGGACGTTGTGCCAGGCGCTCTGGAGGGGCCATGCCCGGTAGCGGTCGGGGCCGAAGCTCGCGGCGGTGTAGGTCGGTTGGCCGATGTCGACGACCAAGGGGCGGCCGTTCAGGGCGACCCAGTAGGAGCCCACGTCGAGGTGGTTGTGCCGCTCGCCGTTGTGGCCAGCCTTTGCCGCCAGCGTCAGGCCCGCGGCCGTGCCCGGTGTCTCCCGGGCGACGAGCACCTGGACCCGGGGCAGCCAGGTCTCCCGTGCCGCCCAGGGGGCGAGGCCTTCGGCGGCAGTGGCGGTCAGTGCGTGGCGCCATTGGGGGGCGCAGAGTCCGGCCAGGGCTCGGCCGAGGCCCGCCCGGGGGCGTACGGTCGGTCCTCCGCGTGCGCATGCCAGTGCGTGGGCGCGTACGTCGGGGTCGGACAGCCGTTCGCCCCATTGGAAGAGCAGGTGCCAGGGCTGGTCGGGCCACAGGCGGGCGGGGGCGTCGCCGGCGTTGACGTACCAGTCGCCGGCGAGGTGCATACGGTGCGGGAACTTGCTGAGCGGACCGAATACGGGCAGGTCGCGGGCGTCGAGCGGGGGGCCGCCGGCGTCGGCGAGCAGGTCGAGAGCTTCCAGGAGCCGGCCGGCCCCCTGCCACCAGTACGCGACGCCCTCGTCGATCCCGCCGTCGTCGGGGAGCACCGCGAGGTAGTGGTCCAGGCCCTCGACGACGAGCCGCACGAGCCGCGCCCGCCGTTCCTCGTCTTCGGTCAGCAGGAGGGCCGCGGCGAGCACCGCCCCATGGATCCAGGGGTTCCAGTTGTGGGCGTCCCCGTCGAGGCCGATCCAGTGCCAGTCCCGCGTGCGCTCGAACGGCGTCAGCACCCGCAGGTCCACCTCGCGCCGGAGCCGTCTGCGCAGCCCGGGGATCCGGGTGTCCAGATGCGGGCCCAGTACGTGGTCGGCCCAGGCCAGCAAAGACGCCACCTCGGCGGCGCCCAGGTCGAGGAACGGCTCGTCCGGGCCCGGCAGCACCTCGCCGCGGGCCTTGGCGAAGCGGTCGTGCGGTGCCCAGCACCATGTGCTGGTCTCCGCCAGGGACATCAGGGCGTCGGCCGCGGCGTCGAGGTACGGCGCGGCCCCGGGCGGGGCGTCGGCCGGGGCCACTTCGCCGGTGAGCGTGGCGGCGAGCACGAACAGCGTCGCGCGCTCGCGCAGTCGCCGGGCGGAGTCCTCGTACGCGGTCCGCACCCCGTCGCGGAACGTCCGCGCCCAGTCGGACGCGGTCAGGACCGGTGCGGTCCTGCGGAGTTCGGCAGCGGCCTCGTCCAGTAGCCCCTCGCGCGTGGCGGCGTCCACCGCCTCCCACACGGAGCGCGCGGTGACCTCGGGGACGGGCAGTCGTGCGGGGGCGCCGCGCAGGAGTTCGACCAGCGGATCGGGGCCGGAACCGGGGTTCAGGGCCGGGCCCAGCCGGCTCTGGAGGGAGCGGTACGCAGGGGAAACCGGCTCTACCAGGCCCATGATCTCTCCTGATCGATTCTGTTCGGATTCGTTGATTGATCCTTGACTCGGAACTATGCCACGGGATGAGGTGGCAGCCACCATCACCCACCACCCACCACCAACTTCCGGAGGAAGCAGTGTCGCCTGACGAGGACCGGGACCTCGCCCCGTACACCGGTTGGACCAGGGCGCACTGGACCGCGCTCGCCGACCGGATGCTCGCCGCCGCCCAGCCGTACGCCTCCCCGGCGGGGGCCCGGATCGACCTGCCGGGTCCGGCGAGCGTAAACGGCGCGACCTCCGACGGCCTGGAGGGCTTCGCCCGCACCTTCCTGATCGCCGGCTTCCGCGTCGCGGGGGAGCGGGGCGCGGACCCCGGCGGCCTGCTGGAGCGGTACGCGCGCGGCCTGGCGGCGGGCACCGACCCGCACTCACCCGAGGCCTGGCCCCGCCCCGACCGACTCGGCCAGTCCAAGGTCGAGGCCGCCTCCATCGCCCTGGTGCTGCAACTGACCAAGCCCTGGCTGTGGGACCGGCTCGACGACGGGGTGCGCGAGCGGGTCACCGACTGGCTGGGGACCGTCGTCGGGCAGCCCTACCCGCCCATCAACTGGGTCTGGTTCAGGATCGTCGTCGAGTCGTTCCTGCGGGAGGCGGGCGGACCGTGGTCGGCCGGCGACATCGAGGAGGACCTGGCCGTGCACGCCTCGCTGCGCCGGCCGGGCGGCTGGCTCAGCGACGGGCAGGAACGGGCCTTCGACCACTACACGGGCTGGGCACTGCACCTGTACCCGCTGCTGTGGACCCACCTGTTCGACGTCACCGGCACCCTGTGCCCGCCGGCCCTCCGGGAGACCTGGGCCGCGGACCTCGCACGCTACCTCGACGACGCGGTGCGCCTGGTCGGCGCGGACGGCTCCCCGCTGCTCCAGGGCCGCAGTCTCATCTACCGCTTCGCCGCCGCGGCGCCCTTCTGGGTCGGCGCGATCACCGGGGCGGGCGGGCAGCCGCCCGGACTGGTGCGCCGGGTGACCGGCGGCATCGTCCGGCACTTCACCGACCGGGGAGCGCCCGGCCGGGACGGACTGCTCAACCTCGGCTGGCACGCCGCCTGGCCGGCGATGCGGCAGTCCTACTCCGGACCCGGCTCGCCGTACTGGGCGGCCAAGGGCATGCTCGGCCTGATGCTGCCCGAGGACCACCCCGTGTGGACGGATCCGGAACTCCCGCTGCCGGTGGAGACCGGAGACGTCGCACGGGTGGTCGCGGCCCCCGGCTGGCTGGTCTCCGCGCGGCGCCGCGACGGCATCGCGGTGGTGCTCAACCACGGCACCGACCACGCGCGTCCCGGCGACACCAGCGCGGACTCGCCACTGTACGCACGGCTCGGCTACTCCACCGCCACCGTGCCTCCGCTGACCGCCGCGTCGGCGGCTGACCCGGTCGACAACGCGGTCGTGCTGCTCGACGACGCCGGCCGGGCCAGCCACCGCACCGGGTTCGAGACCTTGTTCGCCCGAGAGCTGCCCGGCGGTGTGCTCGCCGCCGCCTCCCGGGGGCCGGTGCGCTGGGTCGACACCGGCGCCGACGACTCGCCCGACCACGGCTCCGGCCGGACCGGGCCGACGACACCCGGGCCCGTGGTCACCGTGGCCTCGGTGCTGCGCGCGGGGGTTGAGGTCCGGCTCGTCAGGGTGGACGCCCCGGCTCCGGCCCCAGCGCTGAGCTGGGACGGTGTGCGGATGGGCGGCTGGCCGGTCGCGGCCGACACTCCGCCCGAGACCCGGGTGGGCACCGGCCCCGGGGGCACCGGCCCTGCGAGCACCGGCCCCGCAGGCGCGGGGCCGTACGCCGAAGCGGCCACCGCGTCCCTGCGTTCGTCGCTGCGCGGCCTGCGGGGCCTGCGCCGCGGCGGAGTCGCCACCGGGAAGGACGACAGCCCGCTCGGCGCCCGGACCGCGACGCCGTGGCTGGCCACGGACGGCGTGCCGTACGGCGAGGTGCTCGCGGCCGCGGTGACCCTCGACGGTGGCGGTCAAGGCGACCAGGGCGCCCCGGATCCCGCCGTCTCCGTCCACCCGGGTCCCGACGGCGGCCACCGGGCCCGGCTGACCTGGCCGGACGGCTTCACCACCGAAGTCGATCTGCCTGCGGTGCCCTTGGTGCCCCCGGCGGCTCCCTGACCAGCTCGGTCGGCTTCGACCTGTCGGTACGTCACCCTGGCGGTACGTCACCGGCGGGTCGGCCGCGCTGCCTCCGGCGCCGGCCCGCGCCGCGCCGTCACAGGGCCTGGGCCCGCCTGACCGAGGAGTCGCGGAGGATCAGCTCCGGCAGGATGAGGACGCGCTGTGCCGGGCGGCGCTTGCCCTCCATGAGCCTGGACACCATCATCTCGACCGCGACCCGGCCGACCCGGGCCTTGGGCGGGCGGACGGCCGTCATCGCCGGCTCCGCGATATGGGCCACCTCGTCGTCGTAGCTGACCAGAGCCATGTCGTCCGGGATGGCGACCCCCTGCTCGGCGAGGTACTGGGCGATCGACATCGCGTCGGGGTCGCTGTGCACGATCAGCGCGGTGATCCGGGATCCGCGGCACCGGTCGAGGATGCCCTCGATGATCTGCCGGTGGCCCGGCTCGTCGAGGGCCACGCTTTCGCGGACCACGAACTCGCTGGGCAGGTCGAGTTCCGCGCAGGCCTTCAGCCAGCCCTGGGTGAGGTGGGCCGAGTGCGGGCTGCCCTTGGACAGCACCAGACCGATCCGGCGGTGGCCGTGCTCGTGGAGGTGGCGTACGGCCAGTTCCAGGCCGAGCGCGTGGTCGCTGCGCACCCATTCCAGCTGGCGCGGGGTCGGCGTCCACGACGAGGTCTGCCGCTCCACCAGGATGGTCGGCACCGGCAGATTGCCGATCCAGTCGATCATCTCCTCGACGCCCTTGCCCTCGAGGTTGGGCGCCAGCAGCAGCCCCTGCACCTGCTTGGCCTCGATCAGCCGGCTGATCTGGCGGCGGTCCTCGGCCTGGTCATAGCTCGACCCGCGCAGCTGGAGCTGGACGCCGAGCCCGGCGGCGGCCGCGCGTGCGCCGCTGACGATCGACGGCCAGTAGAAGTCCAGGGAGGGTACGACCATGCCGATCGTGAAGGGCGTCGACGTGGGGCGGGGCCGCCGGGCGGGGGCCGGGTCGAGGTCGGTCGGCAGGGTGGCACCGCCGTGCACCTTGGTGAGCAGACCGCGGGCGGCCAGGGCCGTGATGTCGCGCCGTACGGTCAGTTCGCTGACGTCGAGCATTCGGGCGAGGTCACGGACCCGCACGGTGCCGTGCCGGCGCAACTCGTCCATCAGTCGTTCCCTGCGCTGAAGGGCGAAAGGTCGGTCTGCGCTCATCGGGCCCCTTCGGTCAATGACCTGTTCGAGTCTGAACGATTTGCTTCGGTTGTGTTCGATCTATGGCGGATCTGTGCTGCTGACCACTATCCCTGTTCCAACGTGTTCGGCAAGTTCCGATGTGTTCGACGCAACTTCGACACAACACGGTATTTAGCGAGACATACGACTTCGCGTCAGATGGCAACGGTGCCGGTCCAGACCGGCCGAGGGAAGGACTCGACGCCCGATGCAGACGAAGCCCACAGCGCTGGTCGTCATGAGCAGGCAGAGCTTCGACGCGCACTTCGACTCCGCCCGGCTCGCGCGCCTGGCGGACCTGGTGACCCTGGGCGACCCGGTCTGGACCGACGACCTCGACCATCCGGCGGTGCGGGCGCGCCTGGCGGGTGTGGAGGTCATGCTCACGTCCTGGGGCGCGCCCACGCTGACGCCGGAGCGGGTCGCCGCGGCCCCCGAGCTGCGGGCGGTGCTGCACTGCGCCGGCAGTGTGCGGGGCCTGGTGGGCGAGGAGGTGTGGCGCCGTGGGATCCGGGTGACCAGCGGCGCGGACTCCAACGCGATTCCCGTCGCGGAGTACACCCTGGCGGCCATCATCTTCGCCGGCAAGAAGGCCCCGTTCCTCGCCGCCGACGAGGAACGCGCCTATCAGGGCTGGGGCACGGTGACGGGGTACGGCGACCTGTCGAACTTCGGCCGGACCGTGGGGGTCGTCGGGTTCTCGCGGATCGGCCGCAAGGTGGTCGACCTGCTCAAGGTCCTCGGGGACACCACCTGCCTGGTCGCGGACCCCTACGCGGACGCGGAGGAGGTGAAGCGGGCGGGCGCCACCCTGGTCCCGCTGGAGGAACTGCTTCCGCGCGTCGACGTGCTGTCCCTGCACGCTCCCGCACTGCGGGAGACCCGCCACCTGATCGGCGCCGACCAGCTCAGTCGGCTCCCCGATCACGCGACGGTGATCAACACGGCGCGCGGCAGCCTCATCGACTCCGAGGCGCTCGCCGCGGAGTGCGCCTCCGGACGCCTCTTCGCCATCCTCGACGTCACCGACCCCGAGCCCCTGCCCGTCGACTCGCCACTGAGACACCAGGCCAGCGTGATGATCACCCCGCATATCGCGGGCTCGCTCGGCACGGAGATCGGGCGCCTCACCGACCACGCCATGGACGAGCTGGCTCGGTGGATCGCGCGCCAGCCCCTGCAATCCGAGATCACCGCGGAGGCGCTGGCGCTCGGCCTGAGTGCCTGAGCACCCGAGCCCCGCACCCCGCAACGCACCCCCCGCAACACAGCCCTCATCAAGGAGCCGCTTCCGTGATACGCACCCGCAAAGGTCCCGTCAGAAGCCTGACCGCGGCCGTCGCGCTGTCCCTGTTCGCCGTCGGCTGCGGCGGCAGCGGCGGCAGTGGCAAGACCGCCGACGGCAAGACCATCGTCAAGGTCGCGGTGTGGGACTACGAGAAGACCCCCGAGTTCAAGGCGCTGATCGACGGCTTCGAGGCCGAGAACTCGGACATCGACGTGCAGCCGGTCGACATCCTCTCCGCCGACTACTCCAACAAGATCACCACCATGCTCTCCGGGGGTGACAACACCGATGTGCTGACCATGAAGAACGTCACCGACTACGCCCGCTACGGCACGCGCGGCCAGCTCCAGTCGCTCACCACCGACGTCAACAAGCTGAACAAGGCCAAGTACTCCGGCCTCGACGCCTTCGACCTCAAGGGCGAGTACTACGCCCTGCCGTACCGGCAGGACTTCTGGGTGCTCTTCTACAACAAGGACCTCCTCAAGAAGAGCGGCGCGGACCTGTCCAAGCTCACCTGGTCCGACTACGCCGAGCTGGCCAAGAAGCTCACCACCGGTTCGGGCTCGTCCAAGGTCTATGGCACCTACCACCAGACGTGGCGCTCGGTGGTGCAGGCGATCGCCGCCGCGCAGACCGGCGGGGACCAGCTGAGCGGCGACTACGGATTCTTCAAGAAGCAGTACGAGACGGCCTTGGACCTGCAGAAGGCCGGAGCCGTGATGCCGTTCGCCACGGCCAAGACCCAGCAGACCACCTATGACGCGATGTTCTCCACCCGTAAGACCGCGATGGTGCCCATGGGCACCTGGCTCGCGGCCCGTCTGCTGCAGCTGACGGCCGACGGCAAGAACGACGTCGACTGGGGCATGGCACCGCTGCCGCAGACCAGTGCGAACGGTAAGACGGTCACCTTCGGCTCCCCGACCGCGTTCGCCGTGAACAAGAAGGCCAGGAACTCCGAGGCGGCCAAGAAGTTCGTGCGGTGGGCCTCCGGCCCGAAGGGGGCGGCCGCGATCGCCAAGGTCGGCGTCGTGCCGTCCTACACGGATGACGCGGTCATGAAGAACTTCTTCGGCGTCAAGGGCATGCCGAGCGACGACCTGTCCAAGAAGGCCATGAGCCCGGACACCGTCGCGCTGGAGATGCCGGTCAGCCCCAAGTCCTCCGACATCGACCAGATCCTCAAAGAGGAGCACGAGCTGGTGATGTCCGGCGAGAAGTCCATCGACAAGGGCATCGAGGAGATGGAATCCCGCGTGAAGTCCGAAGTCGAATGAGCGAGATCTCCGGCGCCACGGCTGCGGCCACAGCTGCAGCCGTGGCTACGACTACGGCCCTCGACAAGACCTCCGGCGCTGGGGGCCCCGGCAAGACCTCCAACACCGCGGCCCTCAAGCGGCGACGCCGGCGCAACGCGCTGGTGGGCTGGAGCTTCATCCTGCCGAACCTGCTGGGCTTCGCCGCCCTGACCCTGGTCCCGGTGGTCGCCACGCTGCTGTTGTCGTTCACCGACTGGAACTCGTACAACACCCCCCAGTGGATCGGGTTCGACAACTTCCGCCGGATGTGGGACAACGACAACTTCTGGACGGCCCTGACCAACACCTCCTGGTACGCGGCCGGGCACATCCCGCTCACCATGGCGGCCTCCCTCGGCCTGGCGGTGCTGCTCAACCAGAAGCTGCGCGGTGTCGCCTTCTTCCGCACGGCCTTCTTCTTCCCCTACATCACCTCGCTGGTCGCGGTGGCCGTGGTGTGGAACATGCTGTTCAGCCCGGACGCCGGGCCGGTGAACCAGCTGCTGAAGGCCGTGGGGATCGCACACCCGCCAGGGTGGACCACCGACACAGACTGGGCGCTGCCCGCGGTGATCATCACCAGTGTGTGGCGGGACATGGGCTACTACATGGTGCTGTATCTGGCCGGGCTCCAGGCCATCCCGGCGGAGCTGTACGAGGCGGCCAGGGTGGACGGCGCCGGGGCGTGGAAGCGGTTCTGGCATGTCACGGTGCCGTCGCTGCGGCCGACGACCTTCTTCGTCCTGGTCATGCTGACGGTCTCCAGCTTCAAGGTCTTCGACCTGGTGCAGGTCATGACCGAGGGCGGCCCCGGCCGCTCCACGCTGGTGCTGTCCCAGCTCATCTTCAGGGAGGGCATCACCCAGGGCCGGTTCGGCTACTCCTCGGCCATCTCCCTGGTGTTGTTCGTCATCGTCCTGATCATCACCGTGACCCAGTTCCGATTCCAGCGGAGGAACGAGCGATGAAGACGACCGTGCTGCCGAAGGACAGCTTGACGGCCGAGTCGTCGCGTTCGAGTGACCGCGGCATCGCTCCCGCCGGGCCCCGCCGCCGGGGCCCGGCGGGGCCGGGCGGTCCGGGGCGGATCATCGGCCGGGCCCTGCTGTACGTGGTGCTGACGGTGCTGTCGGCCGCGGTCCTGGTGCCGTTCATATGGATGCTGGTGTCCTCGCTCAAGGCGGACTCCGAGGTCTTCACGGCCCCGATCCAATGGATCCCGAAGTCCTTCCGCTGGGAGAACTTCTCCGACATCTGGACCGAGATCCCACTGTGGACCTATCTGGGGAACTCGCTGTTCCTCAGCGTCGTCATCACCGCACTACAGGTGCTGACCGGGAGCTTCGCGGCCTACGGCTTCGCCAAGGTCCGCTTCCCCGGGCGCGACGCCGTCTTCATGGCCTACATCGCCACCATCGCGGTGCCGTGGCAGGCGTACATGGTGCCGCAGTACATCATCATGCAGAAGCTGGGCCTGGTGAACACTCATCTGTCGCTGATCCTGCTCCAGGCGTTCGGCGCGTTCGGCGTCTTCCTGATGCGCCAGTACTACCTGACCATCCCGGACGAGGTCAGCGAGGCCGCGCGGCTGGACGGGCTGACCGAGTACGGCATCTGGGCGCGGATCGTACTGCCGCTGTCGAGGCCCGCGCTGGCCAGCCTCGCCCTGCTGACCTTCGTCAACACCTGGAACGACTACATGGGTCCGTTCATCTACCTGACGGACAACAACCTGTGGACGGTGCAGCTCGGCCTGCGGTCGTTCGTGGGCATGTACAGCTCCGAGTACGCGATGATCATGACCGGCTCGGTGCTGTCCGTACTGCCGATCCTGGTGGTCTTCCTGCTCGGCCAGCGGTACTTCGTCCAGGGCATCGCCACGAGCGGGATGAAGTGAGGTGGCGGGGATGAGCACACCGGTGAGTGGCCGCCGGATCCGGCTGAACGTCGGCCACGACTCGTGGGACCTCATCTGGTCCCATGTCCACCGGGTCCTGGTGGTCAACCTCGGAGTGGCGGTGACCAACCTGCCGCTGCTGCTGGCCCTGGCCGCCGAGCACCGGCCCTGGCGGTACCCGGTCTTCTTCGGCCTGCTGTCGCTCGGGGCCGGCCCCTCCCTCGCCGCGGTGTTCGCCTACCTCCGGCGCACCGCCGAGGACGAGCGGGCGCCGGTGGCCGACCTGTTCCGCGGCTACCGGCGCCTGTTCACCCGGGCGTTCCTCGGCTGGTCCCCCTTCGTCCTGCTGGTCGCCGTGGCGGCCGCCGACCTGGCCGCCCTTTGGGGATCTGCCCTCGGGTCGGCCCTGGCACCCCTGCTGACCGTGGTGATCCTCCTCGCCCTCAGCTCCGGAGTCGTTGCCATGGCCGGCCTGGCCCAAGACCCGGCCGGAAACCCGACCGTCTCCCGGCACACCCTGCTGGCGGCCTGCTACGCCTCGGTGCGCCGCTGGCCGCTCACGCTGCTGAACCTCGGTCTGCTGGGCGTCTCCCTGGCACTCGTCAACCAGGCCCCGCTGCTGGGTCTTGCCGTGGTGCCCGGCTGCGCGCTGTTCGTCGTATGGCGCGACTGCGGCGCCATGCTGGAGTCGGTGCGGGGCGGGGGTCACTTCGCTCCGGCGGAGGAACACACCTGAGATCCCCTAGCCTGACTCGCCAGCGGATACGCCGCCGCAGCCAGACCGATGCGCGGCGTGGCAGCGGTCTTACGGGGACGGGTGGTCTCTTGGCGGCGGTGACGGGGCTCAGGCTTTCCGCGACCGCTTCCGCCGCGAGATCGAAGCGGCGCGGCAAGTCGGCGGTTTCTGGACCGCTCCGGTGGTCGACGCCGACCCCGACGCCGCCACGCCCTGGGTCGCCAGCCAGTACATCCCCGCCCCCGACCTCGGCGCGCTCGTCGCCCGCGACGGCCCGCTGTCGGAGGCGGCGGTGCGCGGCTTGGGCGCAGGACTGGCGGAGGCGCTGCAGTCCATCCACCAGGCGGGCCTGGTCCACCGGGACATGAAGCCGTCGAACGTCCTGGTCACGGACGACGGCCCACTGGCGGATCTGTCCGCCGTCCCGGCGCCGCTGCGGCCGGTGCTGGCCGCCTGCCTGGACAAGCGGCCGGAGCGGCGGCCGGAGCCGCGCGAGGTGCTGGACCTGCTGGCCCCACAGTCCGCCGACGGCAGCGTGGTCACCCGACCGCTCACCGTGGTCGACGAGAACGCGGCCCCGCCACCCCGCTCGGCGGACGAAACCCGGACCCGGACCGGGCCGAGGGCCCCGGCGCGCCCACCGCGCCCGGCCGCCCCGGCACCAGCCCCGCAGGCAGTGGACACGCCCCACGAGGCGACACGCCCCGCGGGAGCGGAACCGGAACAGTCGGCCCGACGGCCCGTCGCCGCGCGTACCGTCACCACACTGGCGCCGCCGGGCGGAGGCGGAGGGTGAGGATCTGGAAGGGGCGCAGCGTCAGCCGGACAGTGCCGTCGGTGACCTGGTGGCTCGCCGGGTCGTCGAGGGGGCGTTCCAGGAGGTCGGTGACGAGGGCGGAAGCGAGCGGGAACCCCGGGGTGAGGGTGGCGCGGGCACGGACGCCATGGGCCTCGTAGAGGCGGACGACGACGTCGCCGCTGCGGTCGTCGGCGAGCTTCACGGCCTCCACGACCACCCCCTCCTGGTCGACCGAGATCAGGGGGGCTACGGGCGCGCTCCCCGGCAGGACGCGTTCGGGCAGGTTGAGGTGGTAGCCCTCGCGGATGGCGTCGGGGACGTCCGCCCCGATCACCAGGGCGTAGCGCAACCGGTGGGTGCCCTGGTCGGCGTCCGGGTCGGGGAAGCGCGAGGCGCGCAGCAGGGAGAGGCGGACCGTGGTGGTGGTGCCGCCGTCGGGGCGGGTGTCGCGGGTGACGTCGTGGCCGTAGGTGGAGTCGTTGACCAGCGCCGCACCCCAGTCGCGTTCGCCGACGTGCAGGAACCGGTGGGCGCAGATCTCGAACTTCGCCGCGTCCCAGCTCGTGTTGGTGTGGGTGGGACGCTCGACGTGCCCGAAGGGGATCTCGGCGGTCGAGTGCGCCGCGCGTACGTCCAGGGGGAAGGCCGACTTGAGGAGCTTCTCCTTCTCGTGCCAGTCGACGGTGGTGTCGATCACGAGCCGCCGGGAGCCGGCGGGCAGGGTCAGGGTCTGCTCGATCCGTGAGGCGCCGAAGACGCGTATTACGCGCACGCCGCCGTCGGTCGCCGTGACCGACTCGGCTTCGACGAGGTCGCGGACGGTGTTGCGGTAGAAGATGTCGATGTCCCAGGCGTCCCACTGGTTGGGGAAGTCCTGGTGCAGCTGGAGCAGGTTGGCCCGCGCGCCGGGGGGCAGCGCCTCGCGGTCGGCGGTCAGGTCGTACGCGGAGGTGATCAGGCCCTCGGCGTCGACGGTCACCCGGATCAGGCCGTTGTCCAGGACGAAGCCGTCGTCGTTCGCGACCGGCCGCACCGGGGAATCGGTGGTGGCGCGTGGTGCGGCGCCGAACGCCGGGATGCCGCCGCGGGCATGGGGCGCGGCGTTGAACACGACGGTGCCCTCGCCGGGTCCGGCCAGCGCCCGCTGGGCGTCGTCGATGATCTGCTCCAGCTCGCGGGCGACGGCCGCGTAGGTCTCCTCGGCCTCCCGGTGCACCCAGGCGATCGACGTGCCCGGCAGGATGTCGTGGAACTGGTGCAGCAGCACCGTCTTCCACACCCGGTCCAGCGCCTCGTACGGGTAGGGGTGCCCGCGCCGCACGGTGGCGGTGGCCGCCCACAGCTCGGCTTCACGCAGCAGGTGTTCGCTGCGCCGGTTGCCCTGTTTGGTGGCGAGCTGGCTGGTCAGGGTGCCACGGTGGAACTCCAGGTACAGCTCGCCCGACCACACGGGGGCGCCGCCGTTCTCCTCGAACTCGGCGTGCGCGCGGGTGAAGAAGTCGGCCGGCTTCTCGATGGCGATCCGGGCCGAGCCCTCCAGGTCCTTCAGCCGTGCGGCGCGGGCCAGCATCTCGCGGGTGGGGCCGCCGCCGCCGTCGCCGTAGCCGAAGGGGATCAGGGAGCTGTTGGCGGCGGCCTTGTCCTGGAAGTTCCGTACGGTGTGCGCGATCTCGGCGCCGGACAGTTCGCCGTTGTAGCTGTCGACGGGCGGGAAGTGGCTGAAGATCCGGGTGCCGTCGATGCCCTCCCACCAGAAGGTGTGGTGGGGGAACTTGTTGGTGGTGTTCCAGGAGATCTTCTGGGTGAGGAACCAGCGGACGCCGGCCAGCTTCATCAGCTGCGGCAGGGCGGCGTTGTAGCCGAAGGTGTCCGGCAGCCACATCTCCTCGGTCTCGACACCGAACTCCTCGAGGTAGAAGCGCTTGCCGTGGACGAACTGGCGGGCCAGCGCCTCGCCGCCGGTGATGTTCGTGTCGGGCTCCACCCAGAGGCTGCCCGTGGGCAGGAACTGGCCGGTCCTCGCCTTCTCCTGGGCGCGGGCGTACACCTCAGGCCGGTGTTCCTTGAGCCAGGCGAGCTGCTGCGCCTGGGACATCACGAATTTGAACTCGGGGTGGTCGTCCATGAGCTGGGTGACGTTGGAGACGGTGCGGGCGACCTTGCGCACGGTCTCGCGCAGCGGCCACAGCCAGGCCGTGTCGATATGCGCGTGCCCGACCGCGGAGACGCGGTGCGCGCTGGCGCTCGCGGGCGCCGCGAGGGCCGGGGCGAGGGCCGCGCGGGCCGCGGCGGCGCTGCCGCCGACGTCCTGCAGGTCGACCGCGTCCAGGGCGCGCTCGACCGCCCGCAGGATCTGCCAGCGGTGCGGGGAGTCGGGGGACAGCTCGTGCATGAGCTGTCCGAGTACTTCCAGGTCCTGGACGAGCTCGTGGACCTCACGGTCGAAGACGGCGAGGTCGAGGCGGCGCAGCCGGTACAGGGGCGCGCCCGGGTCGGCGGCCGGATCGCCCAGCCAGGGCGCGCGTCCGCCGACCGAGGTGGGGCCGAAGGAGACGGAGTCGGGGCCGGTGTGCATGACGACCGGGTTGGCCGCGGCCTCGATGTACGCCACGAACTCCTCGCCGCCGGTGGCCGATCCGGTCACGGGGAGCCAGGTGTTGCGCGGGTTGAGCGCCTTCACCGCGGTTCCGTCGGCGCGGTAGACCAGGCCCTCGGCGGAGAACCCGGCGGAATGGGTGGCGAAGCCCAGGTCCAGTACGGCCTCCACGGGCAGCCCGGCCCACTCGGCCGGGACGGTGCCGCTGACCCTGAACCAGCTGGTCGACCAGGCCGGGCCCCAGTGGTCGCCGACCCGGGCGGAGCGGTAGGGGGCGGTGAGGCCGTCGCGGACCGGCACGGGTTCGCCGGGCACGTCCCAGACCTCGACCCGAAGGGGGACCGCCCGGGCGTGGACGGCCGGCCGTATGCGTTCGTTCAGCACCCGGTCCAGTCGTTGCTCGGTGACTTCGCGGTCGTTGTGCATGGGATGTTTCTCCGTTGTGGCCGTGGGAGGTGGGGGATCAGCCCTTGAGGGCGCCGCCGAGCGCGAAGCCGCCTCCCAGCTTGCGGGACAGCAGGAGGTAGAGCATCACGACGGGCAGGGAGTAGATGATCGAGAACGCCGACAGCTGCCCGTACTGGGTCTGGTCATGGGCGCTGAGGAAGGTGAACACGCTGACGGACGCGGGAAGTTTCTCCGGGGACAGCAGCAGGATGAAGGGGACGAAGAAGTTCCCCCACATGCCGATGAAGGTGAAGATGGTGACCACGACGACACCGGGCTTCATCAGCGGCAGGACGACCCGCCACAGCACCTGCAGGGTGTTCGCGCCGTCGATCCGGGCGGCCTCCTCGAGCACGATGGGCACGCCGTCCATGAAGCTCTTCATCAGCCAGATCCCGAACGGCAGCGAGGACGCGGCCAGGAACAGCGTCGTGCCGGGCATCGAGTCGATGAGGTTGACCTGCACGAACATGCTGTAGACGGGGATCATCACGGCGGTGATGGGCAGGCCCGTGGAGAACAGGATCGTGTAGAGGAAGGGGCGGCGCAGCCGGGAGCGGTAGCGCGACAGTGGGTAGGCGCACAGGATCGACGCCACCACGGTGACCGCGGTCGCGAAGCCGCACAGCAGCAGGCTGTTGAGCATCGGCCGGTAGGTGGTGTCGACGTTGAGGATCGCGTCGAAGTTGTCGAGGGTGAACGCCGACGGCCACGTCAGCCGGAAGCTGTTGGTGTCGCTGACGGAGGCGAGCAGCATCCACAGCAGCGGCAGGACGTACATCACGGACACCGTCAGCAGGACGGCGTTGACCGCGAGGCGGCCGAGCGGGGAGCGGCGCCGTCGCGAGGGCGCCGGAGCGGCGGTCTTACCGGGTCGGGCGGAGGTGGCGGGCGGTGAGGCGACAACGGCCATCAGTCGTCCTCCAGTTTGAGCAGCGCGATGTACACGGCGGAGAACAGGGCACCGACCACCAGCAGCACCAGGGCGATGGCGGTGCCGTAACCGATGAGGCTGTTCTGGAACGCCTGCTGGTACATGAAGATGGGCAGGGTCTCGCTCTTGTTGCCGGGACCGCCGCGGGTCATGGTGTAGATCAGCCCGAAGACGGAGAGGGTCTGCAGCGTGATCAGCATCAGGTTGGTCATGATCGACCGCCTGATGACGGGCAGGGTGACCCGCCACAGCCGCTGCCAGGGGCCCGCGCCGTCCATCTCGGCCGCCTCCAGGAGTTCCCGCGGTACGTCGTTGAGGGCGGCTGAGAAGACCATCATCGAGAAGGCGGTGCCCCGCCAGACGTTGGCCAGGCAGACGGCCAGAATCGGCATCGTGTACAGCCAGTTCTGCTGCGGCAGATGCAGGGCGTCGAGGATCGAGTTGAGTGAGCCCTGGTTGTAGAAGAAGGCGTACATCAGGTAGCCGGCGACCACCTCGGGCAGCACCCAGGCGGCGATGACGACCCCGTTGACGATCGCCCGGACCGGTTTGGTGGCCTTTTCCATCAGGACGGCCAGGGCCAGCCCCAGGGTGTTCTGGCCGATCACGGCGGAGCCGATCACGAAGACGAAGGTCAGCCAGACCGCGTTCAGGAAGTCGGCGTCGCCGAAGGCCCGGGTGAAGTTGTCCAGGCCCACGAAGTGCGTGCCGGACGCGCCCGTCAGCTGCATGTCGGTGAACGCGTAGTACACGCAGTAGGCGATCGGGCCGGCCAGGAAGACGGCCAGCAGGACCACCGCCGGCAGGGTGGGCAGGCCGCGCAGCAGGGAGCGCACGGGGGCGGGCACCCCGGAGGGCCGGCGGTGGTCGCCGGCCTTCCGGGGGGCGGTGGTCATCGTGGTCACGAGGCGCCCTTGACAGTCTTGTCCTTGCCCACGGCGGCGGCCACGTCGCTGTCGAAGGTGTCGGCCGCCTTGGCGACCGACGCCTGGCCGGTGGTCACCGACTCCATGGCCTTCTGGATCGCGGTCGACACCTGGTTGTAGGCGGGCAGACCGGGCCGGTAGTGGGTCGAGGACACCAGCTCGGTGAAGAACTTGTTCGTCGGGACCGCGTTCAGGTACGTCGGGTCGGTCGCGACGTCCGTGCGCGTCGCGATGGTGGCGTTGAGCGCGTTCCACTTCGCGGAGTTGGTCTTCGTCTGGATGGACGTCAGGAACTTCCACGCCAGGTCGGGGTTGTCGGCCTTGGCCGGGATCGACCAGGCCCAGCCGCCTGACATCGATGTCTTGCCAGGCGCCTGGCCGTTCTGGGTGGGCATGGCCGCGGTGCCCATCACCGACTGCCAGTCCTTCCACGGCTTGGCGCTGGAGGAGCCCCAGTTGTTGGGCATCCAGGAGCCGTCGATGTCCATCGCGAGCTTGCCCTGGGGCAGCAGCTCGGTGCCGACGGTGGTGCCGAAGTTGGCGCCGAGGGCCTGGTCCTTGGCGGGGCCGAGCCCCTCTCCGTAGACGGTGTGGACGAAGTCCAGTGCGTCCTTGAAGCCCTTGCTGCCCACGACCCACTTCTTCTGGCCGGCGTCGTAGAGGGACTTGTCACCGGCCTTGGTGCCGTACAGCAGCATCTCCAGGCCCTGCATGGAGGACGCCTCGCCGCCGGCCGTGCCGGTGTAGAGGTTCAGCGGCGTGACGCCGGGCAGCTTCGCCTTGATCTTCCGGGCGGCGCTCAGCACGTCGGCCCAGGTCTTCGGCTGCCACGGGACGGAGATCCCGGCCTTCGCGAAGAGCTGCTTGTTGTACCAGATCCCGCGGGTGTCGGTGTTGTCCGGGACGCCGTAGACCTTGCTGTCGGAGGCGCCGGTCACCGCGCCCTTGGCCGCCTTCGCGTACTTCGACCAGTCGGCCCACTTCGCGGTGTAGGCGTCAAGCGGCTTGAGGTAGCCGCCCGCGATGTCGGAGTTGATGAGGGCGGTGTCCTCGTAGACCAGGTCGGGGGCGGTCGAGGGGGACCGCATCATGAGCTGGATCTTGGTGTAGTAGTCGTTCTCGGAGGCGGTGACCGGGACGAGGGTCACCTTGGTGCCCGGGTTGGCCTTGGTGAACTGCTTCACCATCGAGGCGAGGAAGTTCGCCTGGAGCTTGTTCGTGCTGTCCAGGTTCTGCCAGTAGACGACCTTGATCGACTTGGCGGAACTCCCTGAGCCCGAACTGCAGCCTGTGGCGACCAGGGCGGTGGCGGCGGTGAGGGCCGCGGCGGCGATGAGTTTCGAACGCACAGTGGTTCCTCCGGAACGCGAAACCTGAGGGAAAGCCGCGATGGCGTGAGCATGTCGTGCGGGCCGCTTAGCTCGACGATCCCCTGCGACCTGGCCTTCTCTGGCCTGCTTGGTGGCGATAGCTAAATCCAATTGATGGATGAAGTCAATGCTTCCGGTATGTAAAGTTCCGTTACGAACGGCGGCACGGGCGCATACCCTGTCGCGTACGCCGATGGGGTGCTCGGCCTAGGGCGACAGGACAAGACCACGGCACGACACGACATGAGGTGTGGCAGGTGACCGACAGGTGACGATGCTCGGTGGGACGAACCTGCCGCGGGTCGGCGGGTACAACCAGGCCGTCGTGCTGGACGCTATCCGGACCGGCGGCCCGGTGAGCCGGGTCGAGTTGGCCGGCCTCACCGGCCTGACCAACCAGACCGTCTCGAACGTCGTCCGCAAGCTGCTCGACATCGGCCTTGTCACGGAGTCCGGCCATGCCCCGTCCAACGGCGGCAAGCGCCGCACCCTGCTGTCCCCCCGCCCCGACGGCGCGTACGCGCTCGGTGTCCACCTCGACCCCGACACGGCCGTCATCGTCCTGGCCAACCTGGCCGGAGAAGTGATCAGCAGTCGTCGACTGCGGCTCACCGCCCCGAGCGACCCCGCCGACGTCGTCGACCGCGTCGCTCGCGCGGCGCTGCGGCTGGTCGCCCGGTCGGAGGTCGACGCCTCCCGGCTGCTGGGCCTGGGCATCGCCGCGCCCGGACCGATCGACGGCTCCGCGGGCGCCGTCGTCTCCCCGCCGAACCTGCCCGGCTGGGGCCACGTGCCCCTGGTGGAGATGTTCGCCGAGGCCACCGGTATGCCCGTCGCGCTGGACAACGACGCGACGGCCGCCGCCATCGGGGAGCGCTGGATCGGTGGCAAGGCCAGGGCCGGCAGCTTCCTGTTCGTCTACCTGGGCACCGGTATCGGCGCCGGCATCGTGCTCAACAACACCGTCCTGCACGGGGATTCGGGAAACGCCGGCGAGTTCGGCCACATGGCCGTTGAACCCGGCGACCGGGTCTGCCACTGCGGCGGCACGGGTTGTCTGGGACCCTACTGCAGCCCGTCCGCGATCATCGACGACCTGCTGCGCCGCCACGGGCGGCCCGCGGCCGACCGGATCGGCCTGGTCTGCACCCCGGACTCCCTGCACAGCGACTGGAAGACCCTGCGCCGGGCCGCCCGAACCGGCGACCCGGGCGCCCTCGATGTCGTACGCCGCGCTGCCCGCCGCATCGGCCAGGCCGCCCGGGGAGCCGTCAGCCTGCTCGACGTCGGCCGGATCGTCCTCGGCGGCGAGGCGCTGCGCGGTATCGAGCCCCTCATGCGGGAGGAGATCGACAAGGCCGTCAACGCCACGTCCGTGGCCCGTGTCATCCGACCCATAGCGATCGAGCAGAGCGTCATCGGCGACACCGTCGGCGCCGTGGGCGCCGCGTCACTCGTCCTGCACGGCAACTACGCGCCCGGTTGGCGCATGCTCACGGACGCCCCCGGCTGACGCTGTCGACCTGACCCGTCGACCTGGCGGGCCCGGCGGGCTGGGTCGCAGAAGGACGCGCACAACGGCACCACCGAGATAGAGCCAGCCAACCCCGCGTGCGCGGGGCGGACCGGCTGCTGGCGGAGGAGCTACCCACCGGGACCGAGCTATCCCCGCGTGCGCGGGGCGGACGACGGCGATGGCTGCAACACCCGCGCCGAGGTGGAGCTATTTCCGCGTGTGCGGGGCGGACCTTTTGTGAGCTGCGGCGTTAGCAGACGCGGCTGCCATATTCGCTCACTTCATGTTGTGGGTACGACCCTCAGGGGAGCGCGGGGTGCCCTCAGCGGGCGTCTGCTTCCGGCTCCTACAGGGGGAGTTCGTCGAGGTCGAGGGTGAAGGTGCGGCCGTCGGCCAGCGGGATGGGGAGCTTGCCTGTGCCGTATGCGCGTGTGTGGGCCGTGCTGTAGCCGCTTGCGGTGGGCTCGGTGTGCAGGAACTTCCCGAGCGTAGGGGTCCACGACCAAGTAGATAGGGATGCCGTAGCGGCCGTACTTCGCGGTGCAGTCGTCGTAGTCCTTGCGCGCCGAGGAGGTCGAGACGACCTCCGAGATCAGAAGGACGTCCTCGAAGCTGTAACACTTGCCCTCTCGGCGTGCGTCTTCGCGCAGGATGGCCAGGTCGGGTGCGGAGTCTAGTCAATGGCGCAGACCGTGGTACTCGTCTTCCTCGCGGATGGGGACGGTCTTGAGCGTCGTGGGGTCGAATGTGACCCCGTCGTCGACCTCGGTGCCGGAGATCGTGGCGATCCTGCGGATGATCTCGGCTTCGTTGGCGGGAAACGCGCGGCCGAGGATGTCGATGTCACGGGTCATCCGGCGGGCGCCGAACTGGGCGAGCAATAGGCCGCCCTTGAGGACGAAGTGTTCCTGGCCGAGGGGCGATGCGGACAGGCGGTAGAGAAAGCGTTCGAGTACGTACTTGACCATGATCTCGTCGGTGGACCGGCTGCTGCGGCGGGCCAGGTTGCGCAGGTCGTTGTAGACCCGGCCGGCGGTGGTGTCGCGAGTCGGGTTGACCATCAGGCGAGCACCGCCTCTACGGCGGGGCGGACGACGGACAGCGCGCCCAATTCGCGGGCGATGTCCTGAAGTTCACTGACTCCGCCACGTCCGTTGCGGCGTAGGTAGCGGCCGAGCGCGGACAGGGCGAGGGTCTCGCCGATGCGGCTGCGATGTCGCATCGCGTCGACGACGCTGCGGGCGGGGCTGTATATGGGGATCGTCTCTCCCGGTGCTGCTTCGAACTGTTCGATGCCGAGGCTGAAGGTCTTGGCGGCGTACTGGGCCACTACGGTCGGCGGATAGGAGATCGTGGGGCGGCGTGAACCCCGTGGCACGGCGATGTGCACTGCTGAGGGGATGTCGTCGATCAGTTCGTGCAGGGCCAGGGCTGACTCACCGCACACGACCGCGCGAGGGGCTCGTGCGCACACGGCCAAGAGGTCCGCATGTGCGGTCTCCGGTGCGTCGGCCCGCCGATACACGCCACGGGACAGTTCGTCTATCTCCCCCGCCGCAACCAAGGACGCCAGGTCGCGGGGTGACAGCAAAGCCTGACGCGCCTGTGCTGTGGTGAAGGTGGCGGAGAGCCCGGCCAGCCGTTGCTCCAGGCGCGAGCTTTCCACGGCATTCATGTATCAAATGGCACCCACAAATCCCTCGGAGGGGATCGATTTGATGCAGCCTGTCGGTGCGGTGACGGTGGGCCGCTCGGACGGCGGGGGTCCGGCGTGCGGTGACCGCCGCGAACCTCCAGGTCAGACGCCCGTCTCGAGGGGATTTCCCCGGGGACTTTTCGGGGACTTTCCGCCGCGTAAGCAGGGAAGGCCCTGACAGCGCTGAAAGTTACGAACACGCTGGTCAGGGCCTGTTTCCCTAGCACTCGATGACGTTCACCGCGAGCCCGCCCCGCGCCGTCTCCTTGTACTTGACCTTCATGTCGGCGCCCGTCTCCTTCATGGTCTTGATGACCTTGTCGAGGGAGACGTGGTGCCGCCCGTCCCCGCGCAGCGCCATACGGGCCGCCGTGACGGCCTTCACCGAGGCCATGCCGTTGCGCTCGATGCAGGGGATCTGGACGAGGCCGCCGACCGGGTCGCAGGTGAGGCCGAGGTTGTGTTCCATGCCGATCTCGGCGGCGTTCTCGACCTGCTCGGGGGTGCCGCCGAGGACCTCGGCGAGGCCGCCGGCGGCCATGGAGCAGGCGGAGCCGACCTCGCCCTGGCAGCCGACCTCGGCGCCGGAGATGGAGGCGTTCTCCTTGAAGAGCATGCCGATGGCGCCCGCGGCGAGGAGGAAGCGAACGATGCCGTCGTCGCGGGAGCCGGCGGCGGAGTTGGTGTCCGAGCCGGTGTCCGAGCTGGTGTCCGAGCCGGGCACGAAGTGTGTGTAGTAGTGGAGGACGGCGGGGATGATGCCGGCCGCGCCATTGGTGGGGGCGGTGACCACGCGGCCGCCGGCGGCGTTCTCCTCGTTGACGGCCATGGCGTACAGGGTGACCCACTCCATGGCGCGGGTGGCCGGGTCGCCCTCGGCGCGCAGCGCGCGGGCGGCGGTGGCGGCTCGGCGGCGGACCTTGAGGCCGCCGGGGAGGATGCCCTCGCGGGACAGGCCGCGCTCGACGCAGCCCCGCATGACCTGCCAGATCTCCAGCAGTCCCGCGCGGATCTCCGCCTCGGTGCGCCAGGCCTTCTCGTTCTCGAGCATGAGGGCGGAGATGGACAGGCCGGTCTCATGGGAGAGGCGCAGCAGCTCGTCGCCGGTGCGGAAGGGGTACTTCAGGACGGTGTCGTCGAGCTTGATGCGGTCCGCGCCGACCGCGTCCTCGTCCACGACGAAGCCGCCGCCGACGGAGTAGTACGTCTTCTCCAGGAGGGGGAGGCCGTCGGCGTCGTACGCGAACAGGGTCATGCCGTTGGCGTGGTACGGCAGTGAGCGGCGGCGGTGCAGGACCAGCTCGGCGGACTCGTCGAAGTCGATCTCGTGCTCGGCGCCGATCTCCGCGCCGAGCAGCCGCAGCCGCTTGGCGGTACGGATGCGGGCCACCTCGTCGTCGGCGGTCTCGACGTCCACGGTGCGCGGCGAGTTGCCCTCGAGGCCGAGGAGGACGGCCTTGGGGGTGCCGTGGCCGTGGCCGGTGGCGCCGAGGGAGCCGAAGAGCTCGGCGCGTACGGCGGCGGTGTGGGCGAGCAGGCCGTCGTTCTTCAGCCGGCGGACGAACATTCTCGCGGCCCGCATGGGGCCGACCGTATGGGAGCTGGACGGACCGATGCCGATCGAGAAGAGGTCGAAGACGGAGATGGCCACCGGTGAACTCCTTGCGTCTGCACGGTGGGTGCGTGCGTGGTGGTGCGGGTGTGCGGGGGCGCTGGGGGTGTGCGCCCCCGCACACCTTCGGGGCCCGTTACTTCTTGAGGTCCGGGTACAGCGGGTGCTTGTCGGCGAGCGCGGTGACGCGCGCCTTGAGCGCCTCCGCGTCGTGCGACGGCTTGAGCGCCTCGGCGATGATGTCGGCGACCTCGCGGAAGTCGTCGGCGGTGAAGCCGCGGGTGGCCAGCGCCGGGGTGCCGATGCGCAGGCCGGAGGTGACCATCGGGGGGCGCGGGTCGTTCGGGATGGCGTTGCGGTTGACCGTGATGCCGATCTCGTGGAGGCGGTCCTCGGCCTGCCGGCCGTCCAGCTCCGAGTCGCGCAGGTCGACCAGGACGAGGTGGACGTCGGTGCCGCCGGACAGCACGGAGACCCCGGCCTTGGCCACGTCGGGCTGGGTGAGCCGCTCGGCCAGCAGCTTGGCGCCTTCGAGGGTGCGCTGCTGGCGGTCCTTGAAGTCCTCGCCCGCCGCGATCTTGAAGGCCACCGCCTTCGCCGCGACCACGTGCTCCAGCGGGCCGCCCTGCTGACCGGGGAAGACCGCGGAGTTGATCTTCTTGGCCAGCTCGGCCGTGGAGAGGATCACGCCGCCGCGCGGGCCGCCGAGGGTCTTGTGGGTGGTGGTGGTGACCACATGGGCGTGCGGCACCGGGGAGGGGTGCAGCCCGGCCGCGACCAGGCCGGCGAAGTGGGCCATGTCCACCATGAGGTACGCGCCGACCTCGTCCGCGATCCGGCGGAAGGCCGGGAAGTCCAGCTGGCGCGGGTACGCCGACCAGCCCGCGATCACCAGCTTGGGGCGGTGCTCCTTGGCCAGCCGCTCGACCTCGTCCATGTCGACCAGGCCGGTCTCGACGTCCACGTGGTAGGGCACCACGTTGTAGAGCTTGCCGGAGAAGTTGATCTTCATCCCGTGGGTGAGGTGACCGCCGTGCGCCAGGTTCAGGCCCAGGATGGTGTCACCGGGGGAGAGCAGGGCGAACATCGCGGCCGCGTTCGCCTGGGCGCCGGAGTGCGGCTGGACGTTGGCGGCCTCGGCGCCGAAGAGCGCCTTGACGCGGTCGATGGCGATCTGCTCGACCACGTCGACGTGCTCACAGCCGCCGTAGTAGCGGCGGCCCGGGTAGCCCTCGGCGTACTTGTTGGTCAGGACCGAGCCCTGGGCCTCCATGACCGCGACCGGAGCGAAGTTCTCCGAGGCGATCATCTCCAGGGTGGACTGCTGGCGGTGGAGTTCGGCGTCGACCGCGGCGGCTACGTCCGGGTCGAGCTCGTGCAGGGAGCTGTTGAGAAGCGACATCAGGGTCCCGATCGAAGGAGGGGTTCAGTTTTCGGCGAAGGCGGCGTACTCGTCGGCGGAGAGCAGTTCGTCCGGCTCGTCCGTCACCCTCACCTTGAACAGCCAGCCGCCCTCGAAGGGGGCGGAATTCACCAGCGCCGGGTCGTTCACCACGTCCTCGTTGATCTCGGTGACCTCGCCGGTGACCGGCGCGTACAGATCGCTGACGGACTTCGTGGACTCCAGCTCGCCGCAGGTCTCACCCGCGGTGACCGTCGTGCCGACCTCCGGGAGCTGGACGAAGACGACGTCGCCGAGCGAGTTGGCCGCGAACTCGGTGATGCCGACCGTCGACACACCGTCCTCGCCGGCGGCCGACAGCCACTCGTGCTCCTTGCTGTAACGCAGCTGCTGGGGGTTGTTCATGGTCCGATTCTCCTGGATACGGGGGGATGCTTGGGAAACGGGTCTTGCCTGGTGGGACAGGCGGTACGGGAGGGGCACCGCCCAGTGGTAGCTGGGGGAGTACGCACGGGGTGGCCCGGCGCCGCCGGCGGGCGGCGGGCTCAGCGCCGCTTGTAGAAGGGGAGGGCCACGACCTCGTACGGCTCATGGGTACCGCGGATGTCCACTGACACACCCGCCGTCCCCGGCGTGGCGTGCCCGGCGTCCACATACGCGATCGCGATCGGCTTGCCGAGGGTGGGCGAGGGCGCGCCCGAGGTGACCTCGCCGATCACCGCGCCGTCCGCGCCGATCACCGGGTACCCCGCACGCGGGACCCGGCGGCCCGCCGCGACCAGGCCGACCAGCACCCGCGGCGGATCGGTCTCGGCCCGGCGCGCCGCCGCCTCCAGGGCCGCGCGTCCGACGAAGTCACCGGGCTTGTCGAACTTCACCACCCGGCCGAGCCCCGCGTCGAAGGGCGTGGTCCGGCGGGTCAGCTCATGCCCGTACAGCGGCATCCCGGCCTCCAGACGCAGCGTGTCCCGGCAGGACAGCCCGCACGGCACCAGCCCGGCCGGGGCCCCCGCCTCGGTCAGCGCCTGCCACAGCCGCTCGGCGTCGTCCGGCGACACGAACAGCTCGAAGCCGTCCTCGCCCGTGTAGCCGGTACGGGCGATCAGCGCCGGGACGCCCGCGACCGTGCCGGGCAGGCCCGCGTAGTACTTGAGGCCGTCCAGATTGGCGTCGGTCAGGCCCTCCAGGATCGTGGGAGACGCCGGGCCCTGGACGGCGATCAGCGCATACGCGTCCCGGTCGTCCCGTACGGCCGCGTCCAGGCCCTCGGCGCGCTCGGTGAGCGCGTCCAGCACCACCTGGGCGTTCGAGGCGTTGGCGACCACCAGGAACTCCTGCTCGCCGAGGCGGTAGACGATCAGGTCGTCCAGGATGCCGCCCTGGGCGTCGCAGATCATGGTGTAGCGGGCGCGGCCGACGGCGAGCGCCGACAGATGGCCCACCAGCGCCCGGTCCAGGGCGGCGCCGGCCTGCGGGCCGGTGAGCGTGATCTCACCCATGTGGGAGAGGTCGAAGAGGCCGGCGCGGGTGCGCACCGCGGTGTGCTCGTCGCGCTCGCTCCCGTAGCGCAGCGGCATCTCCCAGCCGGCGAAGTCGGTCATGGTGGCGCCGAGCGCGCGGTGCACCGCGTCCAGGGCGGTATGGCGGGGGGTGGGCGGGGCGCCGGTCACGGATGTGTCGGGCATCGGGGCATCGGTCATGGGGGGCTGGCTCCAGGGCGGGACGGCGACGAGGACGACGAGGACGAGTCCTCCCCATCTGTCATCGGAACCTGAGAGGTTCGCCGTGACCCCTTCTCCCGGCCGACATCGTCGGCGTCATCGCGGAGAGCGGTCCGGCTTGCACCGTGGGTGGAGCCACGCCAGCGGCTCGCTTTTCAGATCTGCCTCGCCCGCGCGGTATCGGGGCCTGAGAGATTCAAGGGAGGACTTGCTCCTTCGGCGCCCCGGACGGCCGGCACTGCTGCCGGTGGCCGAGGACTCTCCCGCGCGGATTCAAGCGGCCGGTATGGAGTTGCGCGCAACATCATCGCACGTACGCCCGAGAAGGGAAGACCTGACCGGGTGGAACCGCTGTCGCCCCGGCCCCCCACTCACAGGCCCCACGCGCAGGCCGGACTCACCGGCCCCACTCACAGGCCCGACTCACAGGGCATGAATGCCCAGCCCACAGGGATACCACCTTGCTGGACATTACCTTTTCTTGACACTCTTCGGGAACGAGCCGCAGTGACCGACCTAGGAGGACGATCACGGTGCACGGGCAGGGTACGTACGCGACGACGACATGTGGGCCCCTGCCGGTGACGCAGGGAGCGGCGCCAACCGGAGGGGCGCTCAGGCCGGGGCGCCGGGCGCCCGTGCACGACCTGCGCGGCGGTGGCGACGCGGCCGAACGCAGGCCCGGGGCCGAGTCCGGGGCCAGGGCCGAGTCCGAATCCAGGTCCGAATCCGGGTCCGAGTCCGGGTCCGGGTCCGGGCCTGAGCCCAGGCCCGGGCCCGGCGCGCGCGAGCTGCGCTACCGCGCGGGGGACGTGGTGGTCGCCTCCGGGCTGCCCGGCAGCGGCAAGAGCACCATGATCGGCCGGGCCGTGCCCTGTCTGGACCAGAGTGGGGGCGCGGTGGTGCGGGTGGACTCGCAGGACACCCGCGAGCGCTGGGAGCGGCGGCTGCCCCGCTGGCTGCCGTACGCCCTCTACCGCCCGCTGGTGCGGTGCGCCCACTACGCCGGGCTGCGCCGGGCGCTGCGCTCGGGCGCGAGCGTCGTGGTGCACGACTGCGGCACGCTCTCCTGGGTCCGCCGCTGGCTGGCCCGCGACGCCCGGCGCACCGGCCGTCGGCTGCACATGGTGCTGCTGGACGTCGGGGCCGCGGTGGCGCTGGAGGGACAGGCCGCCCGCGGCCGTGAGGTCTCCCGCTACGCCTTCGGGCGCCACCGCCGCGCGGTGGGGCGGCTGGTCGCCGCCGCGGAGGGCGGGCGGCCGCCCGAAGGCTGCGCCTCGGTGGCGCTGCTGGATCGGACGGCCGCGAGCGCGCTGCGCCGCATCGGCTTCGAGTGACGCGCGGCGGGACGGTGGAGCGCAGCCGTCACGGAGCCTGGTCGACGGCGGCCTCCACCGGGTGAGGCAGCGGCATGGGGGCCACGGAGTCGTCCTCGGCCACCTTGGGCGCGGCGGACTCGACGGCGGACATCGGGGTGGCGGCCGTCGTGGTGGGCCTCTGGGTACCCGGCTTCTTGACGTCCGGTCTCGTGCTGGGCTTGTGGGCGCCGGGCTCAGGGGCGGCGGGCTTGTCGGTGCCGGGCTTGTCGGTGCCGGGCATGTCGGCGCCAGGCACGTCGGTGCCGGGGGCTTCGGGGGCGTCGGGCTGCGTGCTCGGCGTCATGGCGCCGGGCTTGGTGCCAGGCTCGGGGACGCCGGGCTTGGTGTCGTGCTTCTTCGCCTCCGGCTTCTTCGCCTCCTGCTTCTTGGCGTCGTGCTTCTTGCCGTGGTCCTTCTTTCCGTGCTCGGCGGCGCCGGGCTTCGTGCCGGGCTCGGGGGTGGTGCGCTCCGGGGCGGCCGTCATCGTGACGGGCTTCCGGTCGGCGAGCGCGGACGCCTCGTCGGCGAGGGTCGACGCCTCGTCCGGGAGCGGCAGCATCGGGGGCAGCATCGGCTGGTTCATCCCCGGGAGCGGGCCCATGATGGCGCTGATCAGCCCCATGATGGCGTCGGCGATGCGAGGGAGCGCCGCGGTGGCCGTGGCTTCGTCGCCGGTGGCGACGGCGTCCAGCAGGTCGTCGATCGCCCGCTGGAGCGCGTCCAGCGGGTCCGTCGAGATGTCCGTGGGCTCGACCTGAACGGCGTACGGCGGCGTCTCGGCCTGCCCCTGCCCGGCGGCCTGCCCTTGCTCGGCGGCCTGCGGCGGCACGGTGATCTGGCCCGGAGCCTGGCTCTGGTTCTGGCCCGGCGCCTGGCCTTGGTCCTGGTCCTGCCCCTGGTCCTGCCCCTGGTTCTGGCCCTGGCCCTGGTTTTGGCCCGCTTCGGGGTCGTCCGACGGCATCTGGTTCCGGCCGTGCTCCCGACCCTTGTCCTGGGTCTTGCCCTGGACCTTCTCCTTCTCCTTTACCTTCTCCTTTACCTGCGAAGCGGCCCGCGGGGTGCGGGCCGCTTCGGCGGACTTGCGGGCGGCCTTCACCGCGCTGTCGATCGCCGCCGCGTGCTTGACCAGCTCGGCTTCCGAGAGCATCCCGTCGGGGGCCTCCTCCACCGCCTTGGCCAGATCCACCACCCGCTCGAGGAGGACCCGCAGATCGCGCATGGCCTGGGTCTGGGCCGGACTCATCCGTGTGTCGGCGAGCGCCGCTGGGGTGGGGGCCGGGGCCTTGGCGCCGGCCGTGCCCCCGGATCCGCCGGCCGCGGCGGCGGCCAGGCCGGCGGTGCCGAACAGAAGAGAGCCGGCCATGACGGAGGTGACAAGGACTTCGGCCTTGCGGGACGCGCGGATCATGAGACCTTCCTTCGCTGTGGTGATGTATGGGCGTACTCGACACCACGGTGCGAAGAGCGCGAACTGTACGCAACTCGACGATTACGTTCTGAAGTGATCTGAAGCGGTCATAAGTCGTCCGCGTTCGGTCGTCGCCTCGCCCTCCACCTGGGGATTTGCTGTGGAGATCGGCGGCCCCCGATGCCGCCCGGCGATGCAGCCGTTAGGGTGCCTGTGCAGGTCCGACGAGATGGCGGTTGAACAGAAATGAGCATCCCGGAGCAGCACGGTCCAGTACCGGCTCACGGCGGGTTTCCTGACGGTGCGTTTTCTGCAGTTCCGGCGTTTCCGGCATTTCCGGGCAACGAGCTCGAAGAGGTGCTCGCCGCCTCGGTCGACGTCCCCGGCGCCGGCGCCCGCATCGTCGAGACCCTGGCCCGCAGCCGGATCTGGGTGCCGCTGCCCATGGGGGGCGGCCCGGACAGCAACGGCCTGGACCTGCCCACCATGGAGATCGAAGGCGGCGCATATGTGCCGGTGTTCAGCTCCGAACAGCAGTTCCTCCAGATCGTCGGCGCCCATATGGCGTTCACCGTCGCCCCGGCCGTCGAATTCGCCCGCGGCCTGCCGCCCCAGCTCGGCATCGCGGTGAACCCCGGCGGCGCGGTCGGCGTCCCGCTTCCGCCGCCGGCCGTGGCCGAGTTGTGCCGGACCGGGCGCAGCGAGCTGGACGGTCCGGCCACCGGCGGCCGGGTGCGTCTCTTCGAGCCGGACTGGCAGGAAGAACCGGTCGACTTTTTGGCGGCCGCCGGGCTCGAGTTCGGCAAGGTGGCCGGGGTGCGGACCGCCCGGCGCGCGCTGGCCAGCGTCGAGGGGGAGCCGCCCGCGCTGTTCGTCGGCGTCGAGCTGGACCTTCCGGGGCCGGAAGGCCAGGCCACCGCGGTGGAGGCGCTCGGTCGCGCGCTCGGCACCGTACCGTTGCCGTGGACGGTCCAGCTCGTTCTGCTGGACATCGCCCAGGACCCGGTGGCGGACTGGATGCGCGAGCGGGTGCGACCGTTCTACGACCGTGACCGCTGAGTCGCCCGGGAGACCACTGTAAAGGCCCGTAAGCTGGTTGGATGACCGGTGGCGGGGCGCGGTCGCGCGCCCCTGCCCAGGTGTGTGGACAGGTCGAGAGAGGGGCGGACCCAGGTGAGCGCGGGAGGCGGCCACGTCGAGCGGATGATTCAGCAGGTCGCTCCCGGCCGGTACGACGCCTACGAGTCGCTGCTGTACGCGCTCGCCGACGGCCAGGTCTGGATGCTGCTGTGGCACGGCACCCCCGGCTCACCCGACGCGCAGTACGGAAACATGGACGTCGCCGGGCTCGGCTACGCCCCCTGTGTGACCTCCGTCCAGGAGCTCGCCGCCAGCGGCTGGAACCGCGCCCATGAGGTGGTGGGCGGCCGTCAGATCGCGTCCTCGCTCTTCCCCGACCGCTACGGCCTGTGGCTCAATCCGCATGCCCCCGGCGGCGGCATCGGCATCCCCTGGCTCGATCTGCGCAGAATCGCCTGCGGTATGGACCGGCTGCCCGCCGGGCCACTGCGGCTCAGCGAGCCCGCCATAGAAATCCCCCAGTTCTACGCCCTCTTGGGGCAGAACGCGCACCGCACGCCCGCGGTGCGGTCGCTGCGCCGCGCCTGGGTGCAGCCCGCGCTCGGCGCGCCGTATCTGGCGATCGGGCTCGACCTGTACGACACCGGCGCCGCGGGCGCGGAGGCCGCGCGGGTGATGATGGGCCAGTCGATCGGCGCGGTGCCCGACGGGCTGCCGGTTTCCACGGTCGCGATGTCCGACGAGTACGACCCGGTGGCGATGTGGATGCGGGCCAACGCCCGCCCGTTCTTCGACCGTGACGCCTACGGGGCGGCCCAGCCGGCCCCCTCGTACGGCTATCCGCCGCCGCACGGCGGCCGGCAGTCGGGACCCGCGCCGAGCACCTGGTAACACCCCTGCCACCACCCCGGTAACGGTCCTGTTAACCGGACGGTTCGCACCGCTGAGCGGAGTCGCGGTCCGGATAACGGAACACCCCTCACCACATCACGGTTAGGCATCCATTACCCGGATGGGCTGGCGGGTGATCACGAACGCGATGAAGACTCCCGCAACGGGAGGTGTCCGTACCTGCGGGTAGTGCGCGCTTCCCCTTCACGAAACTTCCGCACCACGAGCACGATATTCACCTGCGTTTGTGAACCACGCCGCTACAGCGGCAGGTCGTGGGCCGGTCACCACCGGTCGAGAGGGGTCCCCACCACGATGACGGCACCATTGCACGACACGAGCACGGATGCGGCACCGGCCGCACCCGTCGATGTCGCGGCGGATGTAGTCAAAGCCTCGGTCGAGGGGCGGTCGCTGCGTCAGATCGCCTGGATGCGCCTGAAGCGGGACAAGCTGGCGCTGGCCGGCGGGGCCGTGGTCGTCCTCCTGGTGCTGGTGGCCGTCTTCGCGCCGCTGATCGTGAGCGTGCTGGGGCATCCGCCCAATGAGTTCCACCAGGAGGAGATCGACCCGCTGTTCGGCACCCCGAAGGGCTCCTGGGGCGGTATCAGCTCCGACTTCCTCTTCGGCGTCGAACCGTCCAACGGCCGCGATGTGTTCAGCCGGATCGTCTACGGCGCGCGGATCTCGCTGCTGGTGGCCTTCCTCGCGGCGGTCGTCGCCGTGGTGCTGGGGACTGTCTTCGGCGTCATCGCGGGGTATTTCGGCGGCTGGGTTGACACCGTTATCAGCCGGGTGATGGACATGCTGCTGGCCTTCCCGCAGCTGCTGTTCATCATCTCCCTGGTCTCGGTGCTGCCGAACGATCTGCTGGGGCTGTCCGGCAGCGGGGTGCGCATCGCGATCCTGGTCTCCGTGATCGGCTTCTTCGGCTGGCCGTACGTCGGCCGCATCGTGCGCGGCCAGACGCTGTCCCTGCGCGAGAAGGAGTACGTCGAGGCGGCGCGCAGCCTGGGCGCGGGCCGGCGCTACATCCTCTTCCGGGAGCTGCTGCCCAACCTGGTCGCGCCCATCACCGTCTACGCCACGCTGATGATCCCCACGAACATTCTCACCGAGGCGGCGCTCAGCTTCCTGGGCGCGGGCGTGAAGCCGCCGACCGCGTCCTGGGGGCAGATGCTCTCCGATGCCGTCGGCACCTACAAGGACGACCCGATGTTCATGATCATTCCGGGTCTGGCGATCTTCATCACCGTGCTGGCGTTCAACCTCTTCGGCGACGGCGTCCGAGACGCCCTCGACCCGAAGGGGACGCGTTGATGGCGCCCCGCGCGACCGCGGCCCAGCCGCACCGAAACGAATCTGCCCTTGCCGCACCTGTCAGGCGGCGGTCACCCGATGGTTCCCCGGCGCCATGCCAAGGACCGATATCCCGGAGGTTGCACGAAACAATGAAACCCCTACGTTCGTCGAGAAGTAGGCGGATCGCCGGTGCGGCGGTCGTCGTCGGGGCCCTGATGGCCACCGCGGCCTGCGGTGGTGGCAAGGACGACGACAAGGGCGAGGGCGCCGGGTTCAACGCCGCGACGAAGGGCATCGCCAACGCGTCGACCAAAACGGGCGGCACGCTCAAGTTCATCAACAAGCAGGACTTCGACTCGCTCGACCCGCAGCGCCAGTACTACGGCTTCGCCTGGGACTTTTCGCGCTTCTACGCGCGCCAACTGATCACCTACGCCCCCAAGCCGGGCAAGGCGAGCAACGAGCTGGTCCCCGACCTGGCCACGTCCAACGCCAAGATCACCGACGGCGGCAAGACCTACACGTACACCCTGCGTGACGGGATCACCTGGGAGGACGGCTCGCCGATCACCGCCCAGGACGTCAAGTACGGCATCGAGCGCATCTGGGCCAAGGACCTCATCTCCGGCGGTCCGGCCTATCTGCGCCAGGTCCTGGACCCCGATGGCAAGTACAAGGGGCCCTACAAGGACAAGACCAAGGACAAGCTGGGCCTGAAGGCGATCGAGACGCCGGACGCGAAGACCATCATCTTCCGTCTGCCCAAGCCCAACGGTGACTTCGAGCAGATGCTGGCGATGCCCACCGGCTCGCCCGTCAAGGCGTCCAAGGACACCGGCGCCCAGTACACCAACCAGCCCTTCTCCTCCGGCCCGTACAAGGTCCAGTCGTACAAGCCGGGCAAGGGCGCGGTACTGGTCCGCAACCCCAAGTGGAACAAGGCGTCCGACCCGATCCGCCCGGCCCTGCCGGACAAGGTCACGGTGACCCTCAACTCCAACCTCGATGCCGTCGACGAGCTGCTGATCAAGGGCGACTACGACGTCTTCCTCAGCGCCACCGGCATGGGCCAGGCCGGCCGCAGCGAGGCGCTCAAGCAGCACAAGGGCAACGTCGACAACATCGAGACGAGCTTCGTCCGGTACGTCGACTTCGCCACCAAGGTCAAGCCGTTCGACAACATCCACTGCCGCAAGGCGGTCTTCTACGCCACCGACTACACGTCGCTGCAGACCATTCGCGGTGGCCCGCAGGCCGCCGGTGACATCGCCACCACCATGCTCCCCAAGAGCATCGCGGGCTGGGACGACTACGACCCGTACGGCGTCCTCGAGCGCACCAGCAAGACGGGCAAGAAGTACAAGGCGGCCATGAAGGCGGCCCAGGTCAAGGCCAAGGACGAGCTGAAGCAGTGCGGCAAGCCGGACGGCTTCTCCGCCAACATCGTCGCCCGTAACGACCAGCCGAACGAGGTCAAGGCCGCCGAGGCGCTGCAGGCGGCGCTGGGCGAGGTCGGCATCAAGCTCCAGGTCGAGAACATCGACGGTGCCTCCTCGGCGAGCGTCACCGGCTCCCCCTCGGTGATGAAGAAGCGCAACTTGGGTCTGTCCATGACCGGCTGGGGCCCCGACTTCCCGACCGGCCAGGGCTTCGAGCAGCCGCTGATCGACGGCCGCTTCATCCAGCAGACCGGTAACTACAACGTTTCCGAGACCAACGACCCGACGATCAACGGACTCTTCGACACGGCGCTCAAGGAGACCGACCCCGCCAAGGCCGGTGAGTCCTACAAGGCGATCAACCACAAGATCGTCGACCTGGCCGTGCAGATGCCCTTCCTCTACGAGAAGAACATCACCTGGCGCAGCTCCCGGCTGACGAACGCCTTCTCTTCGGCGGCCTACAACGGCCGTTACGACTACTCCCAGCTCGGCGTCGTCAAGTGATGGTTCGCCAAGCGACCGTCACACCCCACCATCGCCGAACCGTATAAGGCCCGAAGGGCAGGTGATGGCCGCGGGCGGTGGTCCGGGAGTCCCCTGATCGGGGGCTCCCGGGCCGCCGCCGGGCCGCGCACAGTGCTTGCATATGTCATCCGGCGCTTGTTCGCCGTCATCATGATGCTGTTGGTCGTCACACTCACGACCTTCGCCATCTTCTTCATGATCCCGAAGTGGGCCGGTTCCGATCCCGCGCTCCTCTTCGTCGGCAAACAGTCCGACCCGGAGGCCATCGAGGGCATCAGACAGAAGCTGAGCCTCGACGATCCGCTGCTGGTGCAGTTCTGGCACTTCATCGAGGGTCTGTTCGTCGGCCGCGACTATGCCAACGGCAACGATGTCACCCACTGCCCCGCGCCCTGCTTCGGCTACTCCTTCCGCACCGAGCAGGCGGTCTGGCCGCAGCTGACCGACGCCATGCCGGTCACCCTCTCGCTCGCCGCGGGCGCCTGTGTGCTGTGGCTGGTCGGCGGCGTCACCGCCGGCGTCGTCTCCGCGCTGCGCCGGGGCACCCTGTGGGACCGCGCGGCGATGGGCGTCGCCCTCGCCGGTGTCTCGCTCCCCATCTACTTCACCGGTCTGCTCTCCCTGGCCATCTTCAGCTACCAACTGGACTGGGTCGACGTGGACTACAGGGGGCTCACCGAGGATCCGGCCATGTGGTTCCAGAGCCTGATCCTCCCCTGGATCACCCTCGCGTTCCTCTACGCCGCGACCTACGCCCGGCTCACCCGCGCCACCATGCTGGAGATCATGGGCGAGGACTACATCCGCACGGCCCGCGCCAAGGGCCTGCGGGAGCGGGTGGTCATCGGACGGCACGCCATGCGCTCCACCTGGACGCCGATCCTCACCCTGCTCGGCCTGGACCTCGGCGCCCTGCTGGGCGGCGCGGTGCTGACCGAGTCCACCTACAACCTGCCAGGCCTCGGCCGACTCGCGGTGACCGCGATCGGCAACAAGGACCTGCCGGTCATCCTCGGCGTCACCTTGATGGCGGCCCTGTTCATCGTGGTGGCCAACCTCATCGTGGACCTTCTGTACGCCGTCGTCGACCCGCGAGTGAGGCTCGGATGACCGATATCGAAAAGTCCGGGATCGAAAAGTCCGGGATCGAGAAGACCGGCGATCTGCCGGCCACCGGCACCGCGCTCGGGGAGGTGGCCGCGGCCGGCTCCCCGGCCCCCACCACCTTCCTCGAGGTACGCGACCTCAAGGTCCACTTCCCGACGGACGACGGCCTGGTCAAGTCGGTGGACGGGCTCAGCTTCCGGCTGGAGAAGGGCAAGACGCTCGGCATCGTCGGCGAGTCCGGCTCCGGCAAGTCCGTCACCTCGATGGGCATCATGGGCCTGCACACCGCCGGGCAGTACGGTCGGCGCAAGGCGCAGATCTCCGGCGAGATCTGGCTGAACGGGCAGGAGCTGCTGGGCGCCGACCCGGACGAGGTGCGCAAGCTGCGCGGCCGTGAAATCTCGATGATCTTCCAGGATCCGCTGTCCGCGCTGCACCCCTACTACACCATCGGCCGTCAGATCTCCGAGGGGTACCGGGTCCACCACGACGTCACCAAGGACGTGGCCCGCAAGCGCGCCGTCGAGATGCTGGACCGCGTCGGCATCCCGCAGCCGGACAAGCGGGTGGACAGTTATCCGCACGAGTTCTCCGGCGGTATGCGCCAGCGCGCGATGATCGCGATGGCGCTGGTCAACAACCCCGAGCTGCTGATCGCCGACGAGCCGACCACCGCCCTGGACGTCACCGTGCAGGCGCAGATCCTCGACCTCATCCGGGATCTGCAGAAGGAGTTCGGCTCCGCGGTCATCATCATCACCCACGACCTGGGCGTCGTCGCCGAGCTCGCCGACGACCTCCTGGTGATGTACGGCGGCCGCTGCGTCGAGCGCGGCCCGGCCGAGAAGGTCTTCTACGAGCCCCAGCACCCCTACACCTGGGGCCTGCTCGGCTCGATGCCGCGTATCGACCGCGACCAGACCGAGCGCCTCATCCCGGTCAAGGGCTCCCCGCCCAGCCTGATCAACGTGCCGTCCGGCTGTGCCTTCCACCCGCGCTGCCCGTACGCCGATGTGCCCAAGGACAACATCACGCGCACGGAGCGGCCGGAGCTGCGTGAAGCCGGGGGCGGTGACCACTTCTCCGCGTGCCATATGACGCAGGAGGAGCGCACGCGGATCTGGACCGAAGAGATTGCGCCGAAGCTGTGACGGACACGAAGGATCCGAAGATGACGGTCCCGGAGCAGGCGACCACCACCCCCGAACCCCTGCTCAAGGTGTCCGGCCTGGTCAAGCACTTCCCCATCAAGAAGGGGCTGCTGCAGCGGCAGGTCGGCGCGGTGCAGGCGGTGGACGGCCTGGACTTCGAGGTGCTGCCCGGGGAGACCCTGGGCGTGGTGGGCGAGTCGGGCTGCGGCAAGTCCACCATGGGACGGCTGATCACCCGGCTGCTGGAACCCACCCGCGGGAAGATCGAGTTCGAGGGCAAGGACATCACACACCTCGGCACCGCCGGGATGCGGCCGATGCGCCGCGATGTGCAGATGATCTTCCAGGACCCGTACTCCTCGCTGAATCCCCGGCACACGATCGGCACCATCGTCGGCGCGCCCTTCCGGCTCCAGGGGGTCAAGCCGGAGGGCGGCATCAAGGCCGAGGTGCAGCGGCTGCTGGAGGTGGTCGGCCTCAACCCCGAGCACTACAACCGCTATCCGCACGAGTTCTCCGGCGGCCAGCGCCAGCGCATCGGCATCGCCCGGGCGCTCGCACTCAACCCCAAGCTGGTCGTCGCGGACGAGCCGGTCTCGGCGCTGGACGTCTCGATCCAGGCCCAGGTGGTCAACCTGCTGGACGACCTCCAGGACGAGCTCGGCCTCACGTATGTGATCATCGCGCACGACCTGTCGGTCATCCGGCATGTCTCGGACCGCATCGCGGTGATGTACCTCGGCAAGATCGTCGAGCTGGCGGACCGCAAGGACCTGTACGAGCGCCCCATGCACCCCTACACCAAGGCGCTGCTCTCGGCGGTGCCGGTGCCGGACCCCAGGCGGCGCGCCAAGCGCGAGCGGATCCTGCTCAAGGGCGATGTGCCTTCGCCGATCTCGCCGCCGTCCGGCTGCCGCTTCCACACCCGGTGCTGGAAGGCGACCGAGGTGTGCAAGCAGCAGGAGCCGCCGCTGATCGCGCTGGCGACGGGGCACCGGGTGGCCTGCCACCACCCCGAGTCTGTATCCGATGTGCAGCTACCGCCGCGTGGTACGGATCAGGTGCCGGGGGAGAAGGCCGGGCCCGAGGCGGCTGCGAAGGTGGAGAAGAAGGCGGAGTAGCCCGGGGGTGAGGACACCCGATGTGAGGACACCCGATGTGTCGATGTGTCGATGAGTAAAAATGTCGGGTGTTCATCGATCTGTTCAGCCCCTCCGTCCAGCACTCGCTCGACCTCGCCGGAATCTTCGTCTTCGCGATCTCCGGCGCGCTCCTCGCCGTGCGCAAGAACTTCGACGTCGTCGGCATGGCGGTGCTCGCCGAGGTCACCGCGCTGGGCGGCGGGGTGTTCCGTGATCTGGTCATCGGCGCCGTGCCGCCGGCCGCCTTCACCGATCTCGGCTACTTCCTCACCCCGCTCGTCGCCACCGTCCTCGTCTTCTTCCTCCACCCCGAGGTGGAGCGGATCACGGCGGCGGTGGGCGTCTTCGACGCGGCCGGGCTCGGGCTGTTCTGCGTCACCGGCACGATGAAGGCGTACGACCACGGGCTCGGCCTCACCTTCTGCGCCGTCCTCGGCATGACCACGGCGATCGGCGGCGGAGTGCTGCGCGACCTCCTCGCCCACGAGGTGCCCTCGGTGCTGCGCTGGGACCGCGACCTGTACGCGGTCCCGGCCATCGTGGGCGCGACGATCGCGGCCCTCCTCATCCACTACGACGCGCTGACCGGGGCCACCAGCGCCCTCGCGGCCGCCGTGGCGTTCCTGGTCCGGCTGATGGCGTTGCGGTTCGGGTGGCGCGCACCGCGCGCGTGGAACCGGCGCAGCACGGCGGCTGAGGAAATCTGACCGAGCGGGCCGGTCAGGGCACGGCCGGCGGCTCGATCAGCCCGAGCTGGGAGAGCTGGGACAGCGCGTCGTAGAAGTACTCGCCGCCCACCACCCGGCCCTCCGCGTCGTAGCGCAGGATCTCGCAGATCGTCATCCGCATCGGCTTGTGGGTGGGCGGCACGCCCGGGATCAGCTCGCCGTCGTTGACGCCACAGCCCTCGAAGACCGCGATGGTGTGGTCCCCGGCGTCGTAGAAGCGCTCCTCTTCGACATGGACGTCGGAGAAGGCCACCGCCGCCCGCCTGGAGTGCTCCACCACCCCCTCCACTCCCTTGATGACCTCGCCCCTGGGGTGGTCGATGAAGGTCACATCCGGGCTGAAGGGGAGGGCCGCGGCCGCCCAGTCGCGGGCCCGGAACGCCTGGGTCAGCTTCTTGTGCGTCTCGAGATTGCTCACCGGCGCAGCCTCCCAGGGGCCCCTCAGCGCCGGCTCAGGGCGCGGTCAGCGGTGGTTGTATGGCGAGGGGCGGTTCTTACGGGGGAAGCGCACAGTGGAGAAGCGCCCGGTGGAGAAGCACACGGTGGATGGGAGAACAGCGGTGAAGGACACCCTGAGCTCGACCGATGGCGGCCGCTCCGCCCTGCGCCTGGAGCGGCGGATCGCCCGCCCGCCGGAGGAGGTCTGGCGGGCCCTGACCGAGCCCGCCCTGCTGGCCCACTGGTTCCCCGCCGAGGTCCGGCTGGAGCCGCGGGTCGGCGGGCGGATCGACTTCGTCTTCCCCGGGCACGACGTACCGGACACACACGGGGCCGTCACGGAGCTCGACCCGCCGCGCGTCTACGCCTTCACCTGGGGCGACGACCAGCTCCGCTGGGAGCTGCGCCCCGAGGCCGAGGGCTGCGCGCTGACCCTCACCCACACCTTCCGCGACCGCTTCGGCGCGGCCAGCTTCGCCTCCGGCTGGCACACCTGCGTCTCGGCGCTGGCCGCTCTGGTGGCCGGTGAAGAGACCGGGACAACGGCGGACGCGGCCGAGCTGCACGAGCGCTATGTCGAGGCGTTCGGACTGGCCGAGGGGGTCGTCGAGACCACCGAGGACGGCTGGCGGCTGCGGTTCGAGCGGCAGCTGGTCCGTCCGGCCGAGACGGTGTGGCAGGCGCTGACCGGACCGGCCGGCGCCGAGGAGCCCGTGGTGGGCGGCGCGGTGCCGATCGGGTTCCGTACGGACGCGGTCCCACCCGGCCCGGTCGCGGACGTGACCGCGCCCCGCGAGCTCGCCTACGACTGGCTCCTCGGCGGCCGCCCGGCGGGCCGGGTCCGCTGGCGGCTGACCGACGGCACCGGCCACGGGGCCCGCCTGATCCTCACCCAGACCGGCCCGGCCGGGGCCGACGAGGAGCGCGACGCGGCGCTGGCCGAGTGGCGCAAGCACATCGCGCTGCTGGCCACGAAGCTGCTGCACATGCGGGGCTGACCCGCGCCGTGCGGCCGGCCGTTCGTACGGTGGTCGGCCGCCTACTCGCCGAGGAAGCCCAGCAGCGCGGCCGTGAGCTCGGCCGGGGCGTCCTCCTGGACGAGATGGCCCGCGCCCTCGAACAGACGCAGCCGCGCACCGGGGATCAGAGCCGCCAGCTCCCGCCCCCGCTCCGGTGGAATCCAGGTGTCCGCGGAGCCCCAGCAGACCAGGACGGGCAGATCGAGCTCGCCGTAGCGGCCCTGGATCTCATCGGTGAAGCGCTGGTCGTTCTGCGCCATCTGCCGGTACAGCGCGGCCTGTCCCTCCCCGTCGCACCACGGTTCGACGAGCCGGTCCAGGACCGCCGGGTGCAGCCCGGGGCCGCTCGCCGAGGCGACGTACTCGCGCACCAGAGCCCGGTGCAGCCCGGGCGCCAGCCGCTCGAAGACCTCGGCGTGCTCGCCGAGCAGCCGGTAGGCGGGCGAGCCCCAGGGGGCCAGGGCCACCGGGTCGACCAGGGCCAGTCGACGGTAGCGCGCGCCGTGCAGCAGATGGGCGCGCAGGGCGACGCAGCCGCCGAAGTCATGGGCGACGACGGACGGCGCCCGCTCGCCTCCGGCCAGCCCCCAGTGGTCGAGCAGCTCGGTGAAGACCCGGGCCTGCGCGGCCAGGGAGACGTCCTGGTCCGCGCGCTTCTCCGAGGTGCCGTAGCCGGGCATGTCCCAGACGAAGACCCGGTGGCGGTCGGCGAGCGCGCGGGCGACGGACCGCCAGACGTACGAGGAGAAGGGCGTGCCGTGGAGGAGGACGACCGGCGGACGGTCCGGCGCGCCGAGCGCGGCCCAACGGACCTCGCCGGAGGAGCTGCGGTGGGTACGGTCCAGCGCCCAGTTCTCGGCTGTCATGACCAAAACGCTAGTTGCTCATGACAGTCCTGTCGAGGCTGTTTCCCTCAGTCGTTCCGTCAGCTGTTCCGTCAGCTGTTCGGCCGGGTGTCGGTGTCGGCGGCGGTTTTGGCGGCGGCTTTGGCGGCGGGGACGGGCAGCAGCCCGCGCTCGCCGAAGACCTTCTTGGCGACGAAGGTGGCGTTGAGCGCCTTGGGAATGCCGCAGTAGACCGCCGCGTGCAGCAGCGCTTCGGTGATCTCGGTCGGGGTGAGCCCCACGTTCAGCGCGGCGTTGATGTGCACCTCGAGCTGTGGCTCGCAGCCGCCGAGGCCGGTGAGGATGCCGAGGGTGACCAGTTGCCGGTCCCGGGGGGCCAGCTCGGGGCGCGCGTACATGTCGCCGAAGGCCCAGGCGGCGATCTGGTGGCCGAGCTCGGGGGAGATGTCGGCCATCGAGTCGACCACTCGCTCCCCGGCCTCGCCGTCGATCCGGCTGAGCACCTCCATGCCGTACTCGAACCGCTCCTGCTTGATCTTGTCGTTCGCGTTGCTCATGCCGTGAACGGTAGGAGTTGGAGTGTGCTCCAAGGCAAGCGGCCGAGCGGGGGCCGAGTAGCGGCCGGGCAGCGACCGAGCAGCGGCCGGGCAGGGATCGGGCACAGGGCTCCCCTTCCGTGCGCCCGGCACGCGCCCCCGCTCCGGCTCGTAGAATCGAGCCCACCATGGTTTACCTCGACCACGCCGCCACCACCCCGATGCTTCCGGAGGCGGTGCAGGCGATGACCGCCCAGCTCGCCGTCACCGGCAACGCCTCCTCGCTGCACGCCGCCGGCCGCCGGGCGCGCCGTACCGTCGAGGAGTCCCGCGAATCGCTCGCGGCCTCGCTGGGCGCGCGCCCGAGTGAGGTCGTCTTCACCTCGGGCGGGACCGAGGCCGACAACCTCGCGGTCAAAGGGCTCTACTGGTCCCGCAGGGACGCCGACCCCGCCCGCATCCGCGTGCTCGCCAGCCCCGTCGAGCACCACGCCGTCCTCGACGCCGTCGACTGGCTCGCCGAGCACGAGGGTGCCCGGGTCGAGTGGCTGCCCGTCGACGCGTACGGGCGGGTGCACCCCGACGCGCTGCGCGAGGCGATCGCCCGCGACCCCTCCGATGTCGCCTTCGCGACCGTGATGTGGGCCAACAACGAGATCGGCACCATCATGCCGGTGCCCGAACTGGCCGCCGTAACGGCGGAGTTCGGCGTTCCGCTGCATGCCGACGCGGTCCAGGCCTTCGGCCAGCTCGACCTCGACTTCGCCGCCTCGGGCCTGGCCGCGATGACGGTCAGCGGCCACAAGATAGGCGGGCCGTACGGCATCGGCGCGCTGCTGCTCGGCCGCGAGTGGACCCCGACGCCGCTGCTGCACGGCGGCGGCCAGGAGCGCCAGGTGCGCTCCGGCACGCTCGACACCCCGGCCGTCGCGGCCTTCGCGGTCGCGGCCGCCCACGCCGCCGCGCACCACGAGGAGTTCGCGCGCGAGATCGGCGCGCTGCGCGACGCGCTGATCAGCGCCGTGCAGGCCACCGTCCCCGACGCGATCCTGGGCGGCGACCCGGACCCGGCCGGCCGCCTCCCCGCCAACGCGCACTTCTCCTTCCCCGGCTGCGAGGGCGACTCGCTGCTCCTGCTGCTGGACGCGCGGGGTATCGAGTGCTCGACCGGCTCGGCCTGCACCGCGGGCGTCGCCCAGCCCAGCCATGTCGTCCTCGCCACCGGCGCCGACCCCGACCTGGCGCGCGGCACGCTGCGCTTCTCGCTCGGCCATACCTCCACCAAGGCGGACGTGGAGGCGGTGGCGGACGCGATCGGCCCGGTGGTGGAGCGGGCGCGCGGCGCGGGTTTGAGCTAAGAGCTGTCCCGTCATGCTGGGACAGTCCGGATTGCGAACATGGCATCCCAGGCGTGGTCCCGGCAGGCCGGGTCTCATCCTGGGGTAGACATGTCGCCCACCGGAATCTGCCGAGCAGAGGCTGTGCTTCACCTGCGGTGGAGTCCAGCTCAACGATGCTCGGCTGTCCGGGTTACGGATATTCGGAGAATTGCGGGACAGGTCCTAGGGACGCCGGCCGCGCCTGCGCCGGTACGGCCCGGCCAAAGGCACGACCAAAGGCCCGACCAATGATGGAAATCGCCGTGGCGAAAAACATTCCAAGGGGGGCCGGGATATCTTTCCGGCGGCCCTCAAAAATGCTGCCCGGCGGTTAGTCTCCTCCCGGAATGGAATCCCTCCGAGGAGGCTCTGCGGACACACCTGGTTCGGTGTCCAGGGCGGCGAGGTCGAGGTCGCGGCCTGCTACGACATCCAGAAGGACGACCAGGGGTACAAGGTCGCCTCGGTTATCCGGATACGGCGGGAAGAGGGGACTCCGGTCCCGGTGAACATCACGACCTTCGTCACGGGTGGCGGGGATCAAAACGCCACGGCGGCGACCGTGGACGTCTCCAAGGACTCCGTGTGGCACGAAGTGCGCAGCCCCTGGAATCGGGCTTCCGGCGTCTATAACGCGTACGGCAGCTACTTCGCTCCCGGGATGAAGGACGCGAACGGCTGGCCCGTCACGGCGCCGCGCGAACTCGATTTCATGCACAACGGGCACATCTGGCTGCCGTAACACCCCCGCTCAGTACATCCCGCTCAGCACACCCCCGCTCAGCGGCTCGGAGTCGGCTTTGGCTCACCCGCTGACCGGTCCGCCAGGGCCGCGCGCACCAGCCGCAGATAGCGGTCCCAGTCCCAGTGCGGCCCGGGGTCGGTGTGGTCGGTGCCCGGGACCTCGGAGTGGTTGACGATGTGGTCGCGGTCCGCCGGAAATCCGTACCGCTCGCAGATTCTGGCCGTCAGCCGCGCCGAGGCCCGGTACATCGGGTCCGTGAAGGAGCTCGCCCGGTCCACGAACCCCTCGTGCTCGATGCCGATGCTGCGCTCGTTGTACGGGCGGTTTCCCGCGTGGAAGGCGACGTCCAACTCGCGGACCGTCTGCGCGATACGCCCGTCGCGGCGCACCACATAGTGCGCCGCGGCCTGGTGCTTCGGGTCCCGGAACGCCTCCAGCGCGTCGTAGAAGCTCCCCTGGACGACATGGATCACCACCCGGTCGACGGTGTAGTCGTACGGCCGGTCCGCCCGCCGCCAGTTCTCGGACGAGGCCGCGACCCACTCCGCCCCCGGGTAGTCGACCGCGCCTTCCTCGCGCGGCTGGTCCACGCCGGGCAGCCGCCACCACAGCCGCTCCAGCTCGTCCCGCGCCGCGTAGCCGACCCCGGCCAGCCCGGCGGCGACCCCGCCGAGCAGCAGCGCCCGCCTCCCGAGGCGCCGCCGGCCGCCGCGGGCCGCGTCGCTCGACGGCTCCTGGCCGCTGTCCTTGCCGGAGCCCGCGTGCTCCGGGGCGGCGGCGTCCGTGGGTTCGTTCACGGAACTCTCAACGGGCGGCGAGGTGCGTCCGGTTCCACGGGCGTTGCCGGATCATGGCGTGAACCCGGCGTTCGACGGACCGACCACTCCGCCGCTGGGTAGATGAAAGTTGGACCATCTAGGACCGTTTATCGAGTCGACGAGGAGTGAACAGCATGCGCATCGGGTTCGCACTGCCCCAGTTCGGCGCTCTGGCGCACCACCCGGAGGAGGTGGCCAGGTTCGCGCGGCAAGCCGAGGAACTCGGCGCGGCGAGCCTGTGGGTCGGCGACCGGCTGCTCGACCCGGTCCATCCGACCGTCGGATACGCGGGCGCCGACACGATCCCGCCGGAGTTCCGCACCGCGCTGGACCCCTTCGCCACCCTCGCCACCGCTGCCGCCGTCACCGAGCGAGTCCAGCTGGGCACCAATGTCATCAACGCCCCCTGGTACCCGCCGGCCGTGCTGGCCCGCTCCCTCACCACCATCGACGCGCTCAGCGGGGGACGTCTGCTGGTCGGGCTCGGCACCGGCTGGTCCCCGGAGGAGTACGAGGCCGTGAACGTCCCGATGGCCGAGCGCGGCCGCCGCCTCGACGAAACCCTCGACGTCCTGACCGCCTGGTGGACCGCCAACCCCGTCGAACACCGCGGCGAGCACTGGACCGTGCCCGCCTCCTACGTCGACCTCAAACCGGCCGCCCGCCCCCACCCGCCCGTCTACCTGGGGGGCTTCGTCCCCACCGCCTTCCGCCGGGTGGCCCGCCGCGCCGCCGGCTGGCTCCCCATCGCCGTCCCGCCCGGCCCGTTCGACCCCGAGGCCGCCGTCGTCCGCCCGATGGAGCACATCCGGGAGGCGGCCGAGCGCGAGGGCCGGGACCCCGCCGCGCTCGACGCGATCCTGCGGGTCAACCCCACATCCGAGGCCACCGTCCGGGACATCGCGACGGTGCTGGCCCGGGCGGAGGAGGAGGCGGGCGTGCGCCACGCCTTCGTGGACCTGATCTATCTGGCCAAGGACGTGGACCAGGCCCTGGACCTGGCGCAGCAAGTCCTGGAGGGCGCAGACGAACACTGATAGCCGACATCCGAACACATTCCGTAACGACCTGGCGGGGCGATGCCCTTCCACCCCCAGGGCCTACCCTGGAGGGGTTATGAATGACTTCCCCGGTGCGCCCACAGGTCCCCGCGACGGCCGTCGCCTGCGCGTCCTCGCCGCCATGTCCGGCGGCGTGGACTCCGCGGTCGCGGCCGCGCGCGCGGCCGAGGCGGGCCACGACGTGACCGGCGTCCACCTCGCCCTCTCCGCCAACCCGCAGTCCTTCCGCACCGGCGCCCGCGGCTGCTGCACCATCGAGGACTCGCGCGACGCCCGCCGGGCCGCGGATGTCATCGGCATCCCGTTCTATGTGTGGGACCTCGCCGAGCGCTTCCGCGAGGACGTGGTGGACAACTTCATCTCCGAGTACGAGGCCGGGCGCACCCCCAACCCCTGCCTGCGCTGCAACGAGAAGATCAAGTTCGCGGCGCTCCTCGACAAGGCGCTGGCCCTCGGCTTCGACGCCGTCTGCACCGGCCACTACGCCACGGTCGTCCACCACGAGGACGGCACCCGCGAGCTGCACCGGGCCTCCGACATGGCCAAGGACCAGTCGTACGTCCTCGGCGTCCTGGACGAGCGCCAGCTGGCCCACGCCATGTTCCCGCTCGGCGACACCCTCACCACCAAGGACGAGATCCGCGCCGAGGCCGAGCGGCGCGGCCTGGCCGTCGCCAAGAAGCCCGACAGCCACGACATCTGCTTCATCGCCGACGGCGACACCCAGGGCTTCCTGGCGGGGCACCTCGGCACGGCCGAGGGCGACATCGTCGACGAGGACGGCCGCAAGCTCGGCACCCACGAGGGCGCGTACGGCTTCACCATCGGCCAGCGCAAGGGCCTGCGCATCGGCCACCCCGCCCCCGACGGCAAGCCCCGCTACGTCCTGGACATCTCCCCGGTGAACAACACCGTCACCGTCGGCCCCGCCGAGGCCCTCGACGTCGCCGCCCTCACCGCCCTCACCCCCCGCTGGTGCGGCACCCCTCCCACCGGCCCCGCCACCTACACCGCCCAACTGCGCGCCCACGGCGGCGAAACCGAGGTGACGGCCGAGGCCGTCGACGGCGAGCTCCGCGTGACCTTCGTCGAGCCGGTCCGGGGCGTGGCCCCCGGCCAGGCGATCGTGCTGTACGACGGGACGCGGGTCGTGGGATCGGCGACCATCGCGACGACGGAGCGGGCGGAGCGGGCGGCGTCCGCGAGCTGAGCCGGTCCGCCACGCCCGGCGGCTACGTGTGCCCCGCCCACGGGACGCTGCCCCCACATACCGTTGACTCCGGCGTACGGCTGCGGTGACAACGGGGGCCTCGCGGATCCTGTGGCCCCGGCCCGCCGGGAGCCGTATCCGGCAGATCCCGATGACCCCCACACAGGGATGGAGGGCCACCCAGTGCGAACGAGCGGCGCCCGACAGCCGGAAGCCCGCGTTGCGGCCGCGCCGAGTGCGGCGGCGCCGAGTGCGGCCGCGGGCCGGGCGGCCGGCACGCCGCCCCCGGGCGGACGCCGAGCGGCGGCGTACGCAGCACCCGGCAAGCCGTGAGGTGGCCGCGGGCCCGCGACGGCGCCGCCTGGGCGATACCGGTGGCGCTGGCCATCGACGCCATCGGCACCGGGCTCTATCTCCCCCTGTCCATGGTCTACTTCCTCGCCGTCACCGACCTGTCGGAGGCCGACGTCGGCCTGCTGCTGACCGCCGCCACCGCCTGCTCGCTCGTGCTGCCGCTGCTCGTCGGACGGATCGTCGACCGCATCGGGCCGCGGCCGGTGGTGATCGCGGGGCAGTTGGTGCAGGCCGCCGGGTTCTTCCTGTACCTGGGGGTGGCCGGTCCGGTGTCGCTTTTCCTCGCGGCGATGGTCGAGGCGGTGGGGCTGCGGGTGTACTGGTCGTCGGTTTTCGCGCTGATCGCCGAGCAGGCGGACGGGGAGGCCAAGGACCAGTGGTTCGCCTGGGCGGGCATGATCCGGGCGGCCGGCACCGGCGTCGGCACGGTGCTAGCGGGCGTGCTGCTCGCGCTCGCCTCGCAGCACGCGTACCGGGGAATGGTGCTGGCGGACGCGATCTCCTTCGTCGTCGCGGCGGTGACCGTCGGGCTGTTCGTACGCGGTGCGCGGCGGCCGGCCGGCGGGCCTGACGGGGAATCCCCGGACGGGGTACGGAAGTTGCTGCGCAACCGTCCCTATCTGGGGCTGATCGGCGTGAACGTCCTGTTCAACATCTGCACGGTCTTCCTCGCCGTGGCGATTCCGGTCTACGTGATCCGCGGGCTGCACGCGCCGGGCTGGGCGGTCGGCGCCTTCCTCACGATCACCACAGCGGTCGTGGCCACCTGTACGGCCGAGGTCACCCGCCGCATCCGGCGGCGCACCTCCCGGGGCGGCGCGATGGCCTGGGGCGGCCGGCTGTGGGCGGCCTGGTGCGCGGCCGCCGCCGTGGCGGTGCTGCTGCCGCGAGGTCCGCTGCTGGTCGGCTACCTGGCGCTGGTGATGCTGCTGTGGGCGACGGCGGAGATGCTGCACGGGCCGGCCTCGAACGCGCTCTCCGCGGAGTCGGCGCCGGAGGGGGCGCGCGGTACGTATCTGGCGGCGTTCCAGTACTCGTTCGCGACGGCGGACATGGTGACGCCCGGCCTCTTCGGCGTCCTGTACGGCATGAACCGGGTGCTGCCGTGGCTGGTCGTGGGCTGCCTGGCACTGACGGCGAGCGTGGCGATCCGGCCTCTGGAGCGGCGCTTGGCGGGCGGCGGAGCGGCGGGAGGCGCCTGAGGCACCCGGTGTGACCTGCGGCAGCCCGCTCAAAGGCGCATAAGGCCCGCGGCGGTCTGCCGGAATCCACACTGTGCGTAGAAGGACTCAAGGTGCGGCTCATAGTCGACATGCAGCCACTCGGCGCCATGCGCCCTCGCCTCATCCGCCGCCGCACGCACCAACCGCACCCCCAGCCCCTGCCGACGCTCGCCGGGGTGCACGGTGGTGTCCAGGATGAAGGCGTGAAGACCCCCGTCGCCGACCACGTTGACGAATCCGACGAGCCGGCCGTCCCGGCTCGCGGCGATCCACACCAGACTGCGGGCCAGCATCGGTGCGAAGGCGGTTGGTGTGTGATTCGGCCACGAGGCGCTGAACAGCTCGTTGAGGTCGTCGTCGGTGAGCTCGGGACGCACCGTCAGCACCGTATCGCCGTTCTGCATAGGACCATTGAAGCTGCGCCATCTTGAAGTGGCCAGTCCGAGGTCCGGCGTGACGTTGCTTCAGGGTGCTCGTGCTGGTCGTGGGACCGCGGCTGGCTGCACAAACTGCCCGACGGCCGGTTCACCGCCCGCCCATGACCGTGGTCATGGGCGGGCGGTGGCCTCCACAGGCCTCGCCCGCAGCGCGACCGACGTCGGGAACAGGATCGTCGCGAACGTCAGCGCCACCGCGGTCCCGACGATCGTCAGGTAGATCCACACAGGCCCGCTGGGCAGCACCGACCCGTCCAGGGCCAGCCCGAACGGGACCAGTGACCCGGCGGCGACCCCGGTGCCGAGCACGACCCCGACCAGCGCCGTCACCAACGCCTCGACCGACATCATCCACATCACCTGGCCGCGGGTCGAGCCGATCAACCGTTGCAGCGCGAACTCGCCGCGCCGCTCGGCGGTCGCCACGATCAGCGAGTTGATCAGCGCGATCACCGCATAGCCGACCACCACTGCGGCCAGCAGGAAGCTCGCCACCCGGCCGGTCTCATCGCTCTGCGCGTGCGCCACGGTCGCTTCCGCGCGGTCCACGACGACGACTCCGGGCACACCGCCCGCCGCCTTCCGCACCGCCGCCTTCAGGTCCGAGGACGACACCCCCGGCTCCGCCTTCACCAGGATCTGCGGCAGTACGCCAGTTGTTGTGCGGGGCAGCAGCTCGGTCGCGGGCACCATCGCGTAGCCGAACCCGCGCGGCGGGGTGAACGATCCGACGACCGTCATCGTGGTCACCTCTCCGTTGCCCCAGCGCAGCCTCACCCGGTCGCCGACGTCTTTGCCGCTGTCGTCCAGCACATCCGTGGGCAGCACGATGCTGTCGCCGGTCAGGCGCCCGTAGTCGCCCCGCACCGCCGGGTGCCCGATCGTCTGCCGCGCGCCGGACGCCGTGACCCCTTGCAAGTCGAGCCGACTCGGCCTGACCCGACCATCCGCCACCGTGTCGCTGTCGCTGTCGCCCTTGCCCGGGCCGAGGACGGTCTCCAGACGCGCCTCGCCGGACACCGAAGCGGACGCTCCGGCGACCTGAGGCAGGCGGGAGAGCGTGTCCACGAGCGACGGTGGGAGAGCACCGCTCCGCGAACTGACCACAGCGTCCGCCTTCAGGCCGTCGGCGAACATCCGACTGCTGGCATCGTCCTGACTGGTCTGCAGGTAGATCAGTGCCGTGGCCAGCCCGGTCGCCAGCATGATCGGGACGACCGCCGAGGCCAGCCGGACCTTGCGCACTGACGCGTTCAGCATCGCCAGCCGCCCCGACAGCCCGGTGAACCAGCCGACCGGCCAACGCAGCAGAGCCACCAGCCAGCGGCACAGGCCCGGGGACACCAGGGCGATCCCGACCGCCCACAGCATCGCGGCGGGCCCGGCCGTGCTCGCCGCGACCGGCCCGGTCATCACCGACGCCGTCACGATCGCGAGCGCGGTCGCACCGCCCAGGAACAGGAACGCGAGGATCATGCGGATCGGGCTGACCCAGCGGATCTGCAGCGTTGCCTCGGCCATCGCCTCGGTCGGCCGGACTTTCGACACCCGGCGGGAGGCGATGAACGCGGCGGCCAGCGCCGCGAACAGCGTGGTGCCGAAGCCGGCGAGCTGCGGGATCAACCCCTGGCTGAAGATCATCTCGCCCGGGATCAGGTCCCGCCGGACCAGGATGTCGTACATGAAGTGACCGAACGCGAGCCCTGGTCCGAGCGACAGGCCGGCCGCGAGCAGCGCGATCACGGACGTTTCCGCCATCACCATGCGGCGCAACTGCCCTGGCGTGACCCCTGTCGCGCGCAGCAGCGCCATCTCCCGGCGGCGCTGCTGCATCAACATGCCCACGGTGCTGCCCACCACGAAGATCGCGACCATGGTGGCCAGGCCGCCGAACGCGCCCGCGAGCGGAATCAGGTTCTGCTTGCCGCTGATCGCGTCCGGGAACTCGGCAACCCCCCGATCGTCGCCGTGAAGCACCTGGGCACCGCGGTCCGCGACGGCGTCATCGATCGCGTTGGCGAGCTTCGCCGGATCGGTGCCCGGGGCGGCGAGCACCCCGATGTCGTCGATCTTTCCGGGCCGGTCGTACAGCCGAGTGGCCTCGCCGTCGGAGAACAGCAGCACAGACTGGGTGGCGATCCGGCTCTCGGCGATTCCGCTGACCCGAAAGACGTGCGGGATGCCGCGCACCGACGCCTTCAGCCGCTCGCCCGGCCGCACGCCCAGCCGCTTCGCGGTGGTGCTGTCCACCACGACCTCGCCGGACGCGGTCGGCTTGGCGCCCGCAACCAGCTTGTACGGCGAGAGTGACGCGCTGGACCAGCCGTGCCCGGACGCGCTGGCCGGCCGGCCGGCCAGCGCAGTGATCGGCACCGAGATGTCCGGCACGGCCGCGGCCACACCGGGCACCTTGGCCACGGCGTCCACCAGGTTCTCGTCCAGCAGCACTCGCTCGGTCATCGGATCGGTCGCGGTACCGACCGCGTGGCCGGGATAATCCTGGCTGCCGGTCACCACGACGGGCGCCGCGGCCAGCCGCTCGGCCTTGACGTTGGCGCGGATACCGGTCTCCAGCAGACCGCCGCAGCTCTGTACGACGACGGCGCCGACGAACAGCGCGATCAGCGACGCGAGGAACCCGCCCTTGCGGTACCGCAGGGTCTTGAGCGCGAGACGCAGCATCAGACCACCCGTTCCGGGCGCACGGGCTGCTGCCTCCGGGCCCACGCGCCGAGTCGGGTCATCTGCCTGGCCACCTCCTGGACGGAGGGCCGTTCGAGCTCGGCGCTCACCCGACCGTCCACAAGGAACACCACGCGGTCAGCGTGCGATGCGGCCACCGGGTCGTGCGTCACGATCACCGCGGTCTGCTCGCCGGTATCCACCGCCGCGCGCAGCAGTCCCAGGATCTCCAGCGCGGTCTCGGTGTCCAGGGCGCCTGTCGGCTCGTCTCCGAACAGCAGGACCGGTCGGGTGACCAGGGCGCGGGCGATCGCCACGCGCTGCTGCTGACCGCCGGAGAGCTCGCCCGGGCGGTGCTTGCGGCGGGACGTGAGGCCGGTGCGCTCGATGACGTCGTCCACCAGCCCGCGGTTGGGCCGTTTGCCCGCCAGCCGCAGCGGCAGCGTCACGTTATCCACCACGTTCAGCGCGGGCAGCAGATTGAAACTCTGGAAGACGAACCCGATCCGGTTCCTGCGCAGCTTGGTCAACGAGCGCTCGCTCATCGTCGTCAGGTCCTGGCCGTCCAGGAAGACGCTGCCGGACGTCGGCCGATCCAGGAGGGCGGCGCAGTGCAGGAAGGTGCTCTTGCCGGAGCCGGAGGGGCCCATCACAGCGGTGAACGTGTGGCGCTGGAAGCCGAGCGACACCCCCGCCAGCGCCGCCACGCTGTTGCGCGACCGCCCGTACACCTTGTGGACGTCCTGCAAGCGCAGCAGCTCGTCCGCGGTCGGCCGCTCTTGCTCCGAACGCATGCAGATCTCCTAGGTCTCGGGGAATTCCATCAGTTCGGGCGACCGCAGGAGGCATCGAAGCGCGATGGAGCTGGAAAATGCCGGTTCTGAAGAACAGTTGGGGTCCCTTTCCGAACCGCGGCTCGAATGCGTCGATGCGCTCGGCGGTGAATCCACCGAGAGCAAGGCCCCCGACGCAGCAGAACTCCATTCGCACGGCGCTGCCGAAATCTGAGATCTGACGGATGCACAGGTCGTAGCCCAAAATCGCGGTGCGGATGATGAAACTAGCGACACTCTGCCGCCCCGGAACATGGGGCTAGCCCTACCTTCGACCCGGTGGTTAACCCGCTCATGCCTCGTCAGCCGCGCGTCAGCTCGCGTTTCCTGGGCTATTCCTGCCAACCCGCCGTCGCGACCGCACGCTCACGCCACAGCGTCACGCCCGGACCGTTCGGCTCCCAGCGATGGCAGAACTGCCGCAGGGACTCGCATCTGGCCAGCATGGCGCCCTGGCGAACCGGCCAGGGCGGCACCACATCCTCGCCATAGGCGCGGAAGAAGCCGTCGAGAGCGTGGCGGTGCTCGGGGTGGTGCATCCGCACGATCCACTCGCACCACGCCAGGTCCTCGACCGGATCCCCGAGATGGGCGAACTCCCAGTCGACCACCGCGGTGACCTGGAAGGTGACGGGGTCCAGCAGCACATTGTTGGGCCCGTAGTCCCCGTGCACCAACACCTCGCCCTCGTCGCGGGCGCCCAGCGCCGGCACCCTCGCCTCAGTCCCATGGATGCGGCGCAGCAGCCCGCCGCACGCCTCCAGGACCTCCGCGGCGCGACCGGCGTCGAGCAGTTCCTGGCCAGGTACGCCCGTCATGAAGCCAAGCGTGAGGGTGCCGGTGTCGGCCTCATGTACTGGTGGGATCGGGAGCCGTCCCTGGAGCCGGGTCAACAGCGTGCGCTCGCGGTCGAGCCTGAGCTCGGCGTCCGGACCTTCATAGGTCTTCTTGACTACGGCTCCGTCGCCGAGGGTGCGGTTGGTATAGCCATGCTGCAGCGGACGCATCCCCCGATGATCAGTCACGGGGCGTCGAGTCACTACCCAATTCAGAGCCGCGGCCGCGTGGCGGGGCGTAACGCGCCGGGCCCCGGTGCGCGTCCGCACCGGGGCCCATGGTCGCATTGTTGAGTATTTACGATTTCAGAATCACTGCCACCTTCACGGTCCAGATCATGGCCAGGATCGGGACACATAGGGTGGCCACTTGATAGAAAATTTCCCAGGTACTCTTGAGGGATTCAATGATCTCAGAGCCTGTTGCAAGGGCGATATAGCCTGTGATCAATGCTGTGATCACGGAGATTGCGAAAGCGGCAAAAAAGTGCCAGGCGAGCGATCGGAAGATGGAGCGCTTAAGTTCGGAACCGGATGTGTTCATGTTTTGTACTCCTTGGTAGTCTCGGCATAATTTCCTCCAATTTCTGGCGATACAGATGGCGGGGTATCGCCAATTACCCGCATGTGAATCTGTGTTGGGGGGATCCTCAGGGACCTCTCATCACAACCTCCTTCCTGACAGCAAAGCCGACAGCGGCATCAGGCCCTCACCGCACCGCGATGGCAGGGGCTACGGGCACACGGCAAAGCCATCTCCCGCCGCGCTGAACGCTCCTGACGGCCCAAAGGTTCCCGCGAACGGCCCCTGCCTGTCCGGCGGGCAGCCCGGCGCGACCTGCGCGTACGGGGAAAACGGGTCCCAAGCGGCTCCAACCGCCCTCGCCGTGGCAGAGTCATGCCCATGTTGACCTCGACGCGTGAGCGGCGCAGACGCATCGCTGCGGTCGCTCTTCTGCTGGGGACCGCCATATCCCTGACCGCCTGTGGTGAGCAGCGCGGCACGGACTCGGCGGCCGGTGTCCCGGCCCCGCCCCCGAGCACCAGCCCGGCTTCCTCCGGCGCCTCCCCCTATGCGGAGCCCGGAGCAGGCGACGGCGCCCCGCACTACAACGAAAACAACGCCGGCCGCCGCCCCGGCGAGATGTCCGCCGACAGCGCGGAGGCCGCGCGGAAGGAGGCCGACCGCATCAGGCCCGTCCTCGAGCGGCTCTGGAAAGAGAAGAAGTGGGACGTCAAGAGCGTCCGCGCGGCGATGCTGAAGCTCGGGTACGAGGAGGAGCGGACCGGGGCCGGGGGTACGCGGCTCGGCGGGACGCTCAGCGTGAGAGGGATGGAACCACGCTTCGAGACCGACCACTACGTGACGCCCGAAGGCGCCCGGGTCGGTCTGCGCGTCCATGACGACGCCTGCGTCACGGCCTTCGTGCAGAAGACCAACTACGAGGTGCGGACGAACGGCCCGTACATGGAGACCGGCTGCTTCGAACCGCCCTTCGGCCACTGAGACGGGCGCTCAGCCCGCGCCCTAACGGTCCAGCAGCCGGTCGAAGCGCCCGTCCTTCACCCCGAGGACGAAGGCGCGAAGCGTGGTTCGGTCGGTGGCCAGGACTGTGCTGGGCTCGGAGCTCTCGCGTATGGCTATGGCGCTTCCGTCGGCGGCGAGCTCTATGCAGTTGTTGCCGCCGGCGTCAGAGAAGGAGGATTTGAGCCAGCTCAAGGTGGACAAGAAGGGAACCCCTCACAGGTCTTTGGCGATCGCTTGGATGAAGTCTCGCGACTTCTCCGGAGTCAACGCCACCTTCTCGACCAAGTCCAGTCGGGTTCGGAAGTGCGCGAGTTGGGTGGGCGAGTCGACGAACACCGCGCCGGTGGGCGAGTCCATGTGCACGGTGTCCAGGCGTTGGTTCGGTGCCTCGGCGTAGAGGACGGACGAGTCTCCCATGAGGGGATAGCCGCCCGCCTCGAACGGGATCACGACGATGGTGACGTTCTCGCGGTCGCTTGCGTTCAGCAGGTGTTCGAGCTGCGCGCGGGCGACTCGCCTGCCGCCGAGCTGCATCCTCAGGGCCGCCTCGTGGATCACGCCCGTGTAAGGGGTGGGCCTGTCGCCGAGCAATACGGATTGCCGTGCGAGACGGTGGGCCACTCGCAATTCCACTTCCAGGCGCGGTAGAGGTGGCAGAAAGAGGTCGAATACCGCTCGCGCATGCTCCTCGGTTTGGAACAGGCCGGGAAGGTGGGCGGTCTGGACGGTTCGTAGCCGGAGGGCATGATGTTCGATCTCGGAGACGTCCAGGAAGCCTGGCGGGATCTTGCCTCGATACTCCTCCCACCAGCCGGGTTTCTGTCTTCCCGTCATCTCGCCCAGGGCATCGATGAGTGCTGAGTCGTCGCACTGGTAGATGCTGGCGAGCCGCCGCAGGCGCTCCTCGCTGATGCCGAAGCGGCCGGATTCGATGTTGGAGATCATCGTTCGGTCGGTCCCCAGGAGGCCGCCCGCGGTCGGCGCGGACATGCCCGCCTCCTCGCGGAGCCGCCGCAGTTCAGCCCCGAGTCTCCGCTGGCGGACGGTCGGTGCTTGCTTGGGTGCCATAGGTCCTCTCTTGCGTTCGCGCACAGTTTTGCCCAGGTGAGCGCTGTGCGGTGAGGAAGTCCGAACTATTCACCCGTTCTAGCTAACTTGGTATCACGTGTTATGTGAGGGCCCTTACGGTGTGGGCACGCTATTCGCCGCCGCTCACAACGGGAGCGCACGTTTCCCCTGTCCGGGAGGGCGAATGGCATTGACGCCGTCGCCCGCCGAGGAAAACGAGCGGTGCCATGCCGCGTACCGGAGTACACACCACCACCGGAGGTGCCACGTGACCCCGCATCCACCACCGCTGCTGTTCACCGAGCCCTGGGAGTACGAACTCCGCTTCCCCCGAGACCCCCGTGGCCCGGGCATCGTGCGGGCCACCCTGCGCGCCGTGCTGACCGCTCACGGTCTGCGCGAACTGGTCGACCTGGCCTCTCTGCTCACCTCCGAGCTCGCCACCAACTCCGTCCGCTACTCCGACGACTGTGCGTCTGTGCGGCTGCTGTGGCTGCACCCTGTCCTTCGCGTCAGCGTCACGGACGCCAATCCCGAGCTCCCCGAGCCGTTCAAGCCCTGCGCCGAGCTCGACAGCGGTCGGGGGCTGTTCATCCTTGACGTCCTCGCCGACCGGTGGGGCGGCTGTGCCATCGGGGAAGAGCCGTTCGGGCTCGGCGGCAAGACGGTGTGGTTCGAGCTGGCCTGGGGCGGGACTCCGCCGACACCCACGGCGGCGCTCGCCGCCTGAATCAGCCGCGCGGATCCGCGGAGCTGTCGGACCCGGGCCGTAGGGTGGCGGGCATGAATATCTGCGTCTTCTGTTCCGCCGCCGACCTGGACGACCGCTACACCGCCCCTGCCCGCGAGTTCGCCGAGCTGATCGGCAAGCGTGGCCACACGCTCGTGTGGGGCGGGTCGGACGTCGGTCTGATGAAGGTGATGGCGGACGGGGTGCAGGAGAGCGGTGGGCGGCTGGTGGGGATATCGGTGGAGTTCCTGGCCGCGAAGGCCAGGGAGAACGCCGACGAGATGGTGATCTCCAAGGACCTCGCCGAGCGGAAGGCGCAGTTGCTCGCCCGGGCGGACGCGGTTGTGGTCATGGTGGGCGGCACGGGGACGCTGGACGAGGCCACCGAGATCCTGGAGCTGAAGAAGCACGGCCTGCACATCAAGCCGGTGGTGCTGCTCAACACGGCGGGCTTCTACGACGGGCTGAAGCAGCAGTTCCAGCGGATGGAGGACGAGGGCTTCCTGCCCCTCCCGCTCAGCGAGCTCGTCTTCTTCGCGGAGACCGGCGCGGACGCGCTGGCGCACCTGGAGCAGTGAGAGCCGTGAGAGCCGTGAGCGTGGCTCCGCCGGGGCGGAGCCACGCCTTGGGTGTGTCGTGGCTCAGCGCCCCACCACGTACACGGCGCGCCTGCGTGGGTGCTCGGCCAGACTCCAGATGCCGTTCCGGTGACCGTCGTAGCTGAGGTCCTCGGGGCCGATCGAGAGCTTTCCGCGCTTTTTGGCCACGTAGCTGCCGCGCGGGCAGCGGTACAGGTATCCGGGATTGGATCCTCTGCTGACCGAGAAGTAGTAGGCGCCGTTCACGCTGACGACCCCCTGGACGTTGGCCCGCTCGAACGACGTCGCGTCGACGGCATCTTCGGAGGTGATGGAGCTCGTGCTGGGGTTCATGTTCCAGCGCACGCACCGGGTGCTGCCGCCGCCGTAGAACTCGTTGACGAGGAGGGAAGGCTGCGGGGTCGTATGGTCCACCGCGACCTGCGAATACCTCAGCTCTGCTCCCGCGTTGTCGTAGGCACGGCTCTGCGGAAGCACGTACTGGTAGCCCGACGCGTAGTACTTCTTGTCTCCCTGGTGGTATCCGATGTAGCCCGGGGACGGAAGCCCAGTGGTGGAAACCTGGAACATCTGGTTGATGTTGAACACACGCAATCCGCCGCCCGCGCTGTCAGCGATGTAGAGCCTGTCCCCGTACCAGGCGATGCCTCCCGCGTGGATTTTGACCGGCCGGAAGTCGTAGGGCCGACCGAGACGCTTCAGGGGCTCCACGAGCAGCACGTGCCGATATCGCGGCCTGCTGGGGACGGTCACATCGACGAAGGTGACACGCGCGCCCTGCCACGCGTTCGTGCCCTTTCCGTACCAGGACACCAGGACCGCCTGCTTCTCCGCGTCCGTGTTCGTGCCCGGAATCGGTCCGCGGTAGGCGTCGTAGCTGGTCGAGATGCCCTGCGGGTACCACGCCCGAGTGGTGCCGTCATCCTCCTCCGGGTCCCAGCCGAAGGAGTACTTGAGCCTCTGCGGCTTGCCCCTGTCGGGCCAGTGGTGGTTCACCGCCGCTTCACGGTCGGCGTTCCGCAGCACCTCCGCCACCAGGGGCGCGGCCGGGAGGGCATTGGCGAGACCGGCGATCGCGTACGGGTAGGAGTAGCTGGTCGACCGCCGCGGGTGGTCGCGCATCTTCACCCGGAAGTCGGACCCCGCCGCGCGCGCTGTGGACGGGAGCACCAGGCCGCCGGTGGCCGCGGCGAGCGGAGCGGCGGATAGGCCGCGGAGAATTGTTCGGCGTGTGACGTCCATGACAGACGCACCCCCCATTCGGTGTTCGGGCCGGGAATTCGGCGGAACCACGCGCCGGTCCACGCCGGTACGCGCCGGTTCGGCATCCGCCGGGGCGGTTCCGCCGGCCGGGGGCCGCGCGCCGCCGCATCCGGGCGGCGCGCGGGCGAAGTGTGGCGGCACCCGCCCCCCGGTCGGGCGCCGCGACGAAGAGTCTTCAGGGCCGACATTGCACCGACCTTGTGTAGACCTTGAATCTGCTGGTCGGATGGACGGTCACAGGCGGGCTGTTTCCACGGTGGGGGCGAAATGGCGGTCACGTTCGGGTTATTGGGCGGCATCGAGGCGTGGGTCGACGATCGGCCGATGGACCTCGGACATGTGCGGCAGCGGTGCGTTCTGGCGGCGCTGCTCGTCGACGCCAACCGTTCGGTCTCCGTCGATCAGCTCGCGGACCGGGTCTGGGGGGACCGGCCGCCGCAGCGGTTCCGTACGGCGCTCTACAGCTATCTGTCGCGGCTGAGGACCGCTCTGTCCGAAGCCGGGGTGGGGATCGGGAAGGAGGCGGGGGGCTACGTCCTGGCGGCTGAAACGGCGGCCATCGACCTGTACCGCTTCCGTGAGCTCGTCGCCGAGGCCCGCGGCGCGGCCGACGACGTACGGGCTGAGGCGCTGCTGGAGCAGGCCCTCGGGTTATGGCGCGGCGACGCCTTCGGCGCGGTGGACACGCCCTGGTTCAACGCGCTGCGCGACACCCTCGGACAGGAGCGGTTCGCGGCCGAGCTGGACCGCAATGACGCCGGGCTGCGCCGCGGGCGCCACGGGGAGCTGTTGGCCGGGCTGTTCACCCGGGCCGGGGAGCGTCCGCTGGACGAGCGGCTGGCGGGGCAGCTGATGCTCGCGCTGTACCGGTGCGGTCGCCCGTCCGAGGCGCTGGAGCACTTCCGGCGCACGCGGCACCGGCTGGTCGACGAGCTGGGGATCGGCCCGAGCCGGCCCCTGGAGCAACTGCACCAGCGGATCCTGGAGGCGGACCCCGCGCTCGCAGCATCCCCGGCATCCCCTGCATCCCCTGCCCCCGCTGCATCGGCGGCACCCGCGCCCGCGGCGCCCGCGGCACCCGCGGTGCCACCCGCACCCCCCTCCGCCCCGCCGCGCATCCCCGTACCCCGTCAGCTCCCCGCGCCCCCGCCCGCCTTCACCGGCCGTGCGCGGGAGCTGCTGCGGCTGAGCGAGGTGTGCGACGTGCGCGCCGAGGCCGAGGCGGGCGGCGAGACGGTCGTGATCTCGGCGATCGGCGGGATCGGCGGGGTCGGCAAGACCTGGCTGGCGGTCCGCTGGGCCCACGAGAACATGGCGCGGTTTCCCGACGGGCAGCTGTACGTCAACCTGCGCGGCTTCGACCCGTCGGCGGAACCGGTGCCGCCGCCGGTCGCGGTCCGGGGGTTCCTGGACGCCCTCGGGGTCGTGCCCGACTCGATTCCGGTGGACCTGGACGCGCAGACCGCGCTGTACCGCAGCCTGCTGGCGGGCCGGCGCGTGTTGGTCGTGCTGGACGACGCCCGCGACGCCGGGCAGGTGCGGCCGCTGCTGCCCGGCAGCCCCACCTGCACCGTGCTGGTGACCAGCCGCTCCCGGCTCACGTCCCTGGTCACCACGCACGGCGCGCTGCCGCTGCCGCTCGACGTCTTCGGGGCGGGCGAGGCGCGTGAGCTGCTGGTGCGGCACCTGGGGGCCGGTCGGATCGAGGCCGAACCGGCTGTGGTGGACGCGCTGTTGGAGCACTGCGCGGGCCTTCCGCTGGCCCTGGGGATCGTGGCCGCGCGCGCCGCCACCCACCCCGAGCTGCCCCTTGCCGCGCTCGCCGAGGAGCTGCGGGAGGCGGCGACCAGGCTGGACGCGCTGGACACCGGCGATCTGACCGCGAATCTGCGCGCCGTCTTCTCCGCCTCGCACCGCGCCCTCTCCGCCCCGGCGGCCGAGCTGTTCGGACTGCTGGGCCTGGCTCCGGGCCCCGATATCGGCCTGCCCGCCGCGGCCTGTCTCGTCGGGCGCGGCGTGCCGCGCACCCGAGTACTGCTCGGCGAGCTGGAGGCCGCGTACCTGGTCCAACGGCACGGCCCGGACCGCTACCGCATGCACGATCTGGTGCGGCTCTACGCCGCCGAGTGCGGTCGGGCCGAGGAGAGCGGGCGTGCCGCGGACGCGCTACGGCGGCTGGTCGACTTCTATCTGCACACCGCCTTCGCCGCCAACCGCCTGGTGGACGGACCGAACACGCCGTTCCGACCCGAGCTGGACCCGCCCGCGCCCGGCTGCGTCCCGGTCCGTCTTGAGGACCCCGGCGCGGCCCTGGACTGGTTCGACGCCGAACGCGCCTGCGTCCTGGCCGCCCAGCGGCTGGCCCTGAAGCAGGAACGGCACACCGCGGTCTGGCAGCTGGCCTGGACGCTGATCTCCTACCACTGGCGCGGCGCCCACTTCCGGGACCACCTCAGGGTCTGGCGGGCGGGCCTCGCCGCCGCCGAGCGGCAGGGTCATCCACCCGCGCGGGCGCTCGCCCACTGGCGTCTGGGCCAGGCCGCCTCACACCTGGGACAGGGGGCCGAGGCCCTGGACCACCTCGGCCGGGCCCTGGCGGTGTACGAACAGGCTGGCGATGTCCCCGGCCAGGCCCATGCACATCGCACGCTGGGATGGGTTTGGGAGCAACAGGGCGACAGAGAGGCCGCGCTGAGCCACGCGGGCCAGGCCCTGCGCCTGTACGAAGGGCTCGGCAACCCGGTCTGGCGGGCCAACCAGCTCAACGCGGTCGGCTGGTGCCACGCCCAGCTGGGCCGCTACGACGAGGCCCGCGACCACTGCGAGCGGGCCCTGGTGCTGTTCCGCGCCGAGGCAGGCCGGGGCGCCGAGGCGTCGACGCTGGACAGCCTCGGCTACATCGCCTACCACACCGGCCGCCACGACCGGGCGCTCGACCACTACGCCGAGGCCCTGGAGCTGTTCCGCGAGGCGGGCAACGCGTACGACGAGGCCGACACCCTCGCCAACATCGCCGACGCACAGCAGGCCCTGGGCCGGGCCGGGGAGGCCCGGGAGAACCGGCTGCGGGCCCTCGACCTGTACCGCGCCCAGCGTCGGGAGGCGAAGGCCCGGCATGTCCAGGATCAGCTGGACCAGTACGCGCAGGACCAGTAGGACGAGCACGGGGCGCCCCCTCACCCGGACTCACAGCGGGCTCACCCGGTGGGGCAAGCTGGACGCATGGGAACGCATCTGATCACTGGAGCAGGCTCGGGCATCGGCGAGGCCGTCACCGAGCGGCTGGCCGAGCGGGGCGAGGAACTGTGGCTGCTGGCCCGCGACGCCGGGCGGGCGCGGGAGTTGGAGGGGCGCTTCCCCGGGGCCCGTACGGTCGTCGGTGACCTGGCGGACCCGGACAAGCTGTCCTGGGCGCTGGGGCACCAGACGCTGCCCGAGCGGCTCGACTCGCTGTTGCACATCGCCGGTGTGGTGGACCTCGGCGAGGTCGGCGAGCTGACCCCCAAGCTGTGGACCCGCCAGCTCGCCGTCAACCTGGTCTCGCCCGCCGAGCTGACCCGGCTGCTGCTGCCGCAGCTGCGGGTGGCCCAGGGGCATGTGGTCTTCGTCAACTCCGGAGCGGGGCTGCGGGCCGGCGCCCAGTGGGGCGCGTACGCGGCGAGCAAGCACGGGCTCAAGGCGCTGGCCGACGCGCTGCGCTGGGAGGAGAGCGGCCACGGGGTGCGGGTGACCACGGTCTATCCGGGGCGTACGGCCACGCCGATGCAGCTCAAGGTGCACCAGCAGGAGGGCAAGGAGTACGACCCGGAGCGCTGGATGACGGCCGGGTCCGTCGCGACGACGGTGCTCGCGGCCCTCGACCTGCCGCGCGACGCGGAGATCACCGATCTGTCGGTGCGGCCGCTCGCCTGACGGTCGCGCGGGGTGACGGTTGTTCGAGGCGCCCCGACGCGTCGGCGGCGAACCGCGCACGCCGACGTACGCTGACGAGGTGAGCAGCGAAGCCGAAGCGAGAGCGACCGCCGAGCAGGCGGGGTGCGGGGTCAGGGAGATCCGGGGGCTCGTCACCGAGCTGTCCCGTCGGATGGACGCGCACCGGCGCAGCCGGATCGCCGAGCTCGGCCTCACCCCCACCCAGGCGAAGGCCCTGGAGGAGCTGGGGGAGCCGAAGACGGCGCGGGAGCTGGCCGCGGTGCTGTGCTGTGAGCCGCCGAACGTGACGTATGTGATGGACAAGATGGAGAAGCAGGGGTTGGTCGTACGGCAGCCGCACCCCACGGACCGCAGGGCCAAGCAGCTGGTCCTGACCGACGCGGGGCGGGAGCTGCGGCTGGATCTGCTGCGGCGGATGGGGAAGGACTCGCCGCTGGACCACCTGACCGACCAGGGGCGCCATGAGCTGCGGACGCAGCTGCTGAGGGCGCTCGACCGGGTGGGGTAGGCGGCGCGGGAGCCCCCAGGAGCCCAGGCGAGTCCTTGGGTTCCGGGGGCTTTCGTATGGGCTCAGTAAAGTTACAGCTATCACCATTGCAGCTGTAATGAATACAGCTGTAAGTTTCTGTGCATGATCACTCGTACGGACAGGGCGCGGCGGCGGGCGGCCGAGCCCGAACATCCCGCGAAAGCGAAAGCGAAAGCAAAAGCGACAGAGGCAGAGGCGGCGAAGCGGCAGGGCGTGCAACTCCTCGCGCTGGCCCTCGGGTTCGTGATGGCGACCCTGGATGTGACGATCATCAACGTCGCGGGGCCCCAGCTGCGGTCCGGCCTGGATCTGAGCCTGTCCGGCCTCACCTGGGTCGTCGACGGCTACGTCCTCGTCTTCGCGTCCCTGCTGCTGCTCGCCGGGTCGCTGGCGGGCCGATTCGGGGCGCGGCGGATCTATCTGGCCGGGCTCGGGCTGTTCACCGTGGCCTCGCTGGTGTGCGCGGTGGCCCCGGTCGCCGGCGTGCTGGTGGCCGGGCGGCTGGCGCAGGGGGCCGGGGCCGCGCTCTTCATGCCGAGTTCGCTCACCCTCCTCATGAACGCCTTCCCGGGCGGCCCGGAGCGCACCCGGGTCCTGGGCATCTGGTCCGCGATCGTCTCGACGGCGGCCGGAGTGGGGCCCGCGGTCGGCGGGCTGCTGGTCGGCGGCCTCGGCTGGCGCAGCATCTTCCTGGTCAACCTGCCCGTCGGGCTCGCCGCCCTGGCGCTCGCGCGCCGCTACGTCGCGCCGCTGCCCGGCCGGGCCATGCCGTTGGGCGCGGGCGGGCACGCGCTCGGTCTGGTCGCGCTCGCGGCGCTCGCGTACGGCCTCATCGAGGGGCCGGAGACGGGGTGGGGCGCGGCGCCGGTGCTCGCCGCGTTCGCGGTCGCGCTGCTGGCCGGGGCCGCCTTCGCGGTACGGGAGCGGGCCGCGGGGACGAGGGCCCGGGTGCTGCCCGGCGAACTCTTCGCCAACGCGCACTTCTCGACCGCCAACGCCGTCGGCTTCCTCTTCAACCTCGGCTGCTACGGCGCGATGTTCATGCTCGGGCTCTTCCTCCAGAACGCGCGCGGCGCGAGCCCCATGGAGGCGGGCCTGCAACTGCTCCCCACCCAGCTGGTCTTCCTGCTCGGCAATGTCCTGTACGCCAGGGTGGGGCACCGGGTGGGCAACCGGGCCGCGCTCGCCGGGTCGCTGCTGTACACGGCGGCCGGGACGATCGCCCTCGCGGTCGTCCTCTCCCCGGGGCTGCCCTATTGGGCGCTCGCCGTGATCCTGGGCGCCTTCAACACCGGCCTCGGCGTCGCCTCCCCGGCGATGACCGGCGCCCTCATGGACGCTGCCGGACGCGAGCACGCGAGCATCGCCTCGGCCACGCTCAACGCGAACCGGCAGATCGGCACGCTGGTGGGCATCGCCGTCATGGGCGCGGTGCTCGCGGGCGCCGGCGGCTGGTACGCGGGCGCCGCGGCCTGCTTCGCGCTGGCCGGCGGGGCGTACGCGGCCGCCGCCGCGCTGGCCTGGTTCGGCCTGCGGGCGCCGCGAGCCGGCCAAGCGGTTCACGCGAGCGGCCCTGAGGCTCGTACTCTTCCGGGGTGAGCGAGAAGAACACCGCCAACGACGCGAACACCACCACCAAGCCGAGCTGGGGCGCCGGGGCCGCGACCGGCGTCGGGTCGATGCCGGGCGGCGACGCGCGGGAGGCCGCCAAGACCGTCACCGGGTCGCTGGAGGCGCTGCCCTACCTGCCGGAGCTGCCCGCGCGCGGGCCCGGCGCGGACATGATCGGGCGGACCGCCGGGATGCTGGTCGAGGTGTACGCGCATGTGGAGCCGAGCGGCTGGCGGATCAGCGACCGTCCCGGGCGTGACACCCGGCGGGCGCGCTCCTGGCTGCGGGAGGACCTGGACGCCCTGGAGGAGTTCACTCAGGGCTACCAGGGCGCGGTCAAGGTGTCGGCCGTCGGGCCCTGGACCCTGGCCGCCGGGCTGGAACTGCGGGGCGGCGAGGCCGCGCTGAACGACGCGGGCGCCTGCCGGGACCTGACCGCCTCGCTCGTGGAGGGGCTGCGCGCCCACCTGGAGGAGGTGCGGCGCCGGATCCCGGGGGCCCAGGTGGTGCTACAGCTTGACGAGCCGGGCCTGATGGCGGTGGCGCGCGGGCGGGTCCGCACGGCCAGCGGTTATCGCACCTACGCCGCGGTGGACCGGGGCGTGCTGGAGGGGGCGCTGCGGGATGTGATCGCGGTGGCGGAGGGGCCGGTGGTCGTCCACTCGTGCGCGCCCGGCGTGCCCTTCGGGCTGCTGCGGCGGGCCGGGGCCACCGGGGTGTCCTTCGACTTCTCCTTGCTCACCGAGAGTGAGGAGGAGGCGATCGGGGAGGCCGTCGAGGGCGGCACCTCGCTGTTCGTCGGCGCGGTGCCCGGCACCGACGCCGCATTGTCAGACCCTGCGGGTAGCGTCATGGGTGTCAGGACGCTGTGGCGCAGGCTGGGGCTGTCACCGGGGACTCTCGCCGAGTCCGTGGTGGTCACCCCGTCGTGCGGCCTCGCGGGCGCCTCGCCCGCGTACGCGCGCGCCGCGCTGGCCCACTGCGTCCGGGCGGCGAGATCGCTCGCGGAAAACCCTGAGTAACGGGAGGACGACACGGTGGCCGGCGAACAGCAGTCGACAGTGCCCGCCGAGGTACGGGACAAGCACGCCAAGCTCGCTGAGCAGGTCGAGGAGCACCGCTTCCGGTACTACGTCAAGGACGCCCCGATCGTCAGCGACGCCGAGTTCGACAGGCTGTTGCGCGGGCTGGAGGCGCTGGAGGAGGAGTACGCGGAGCTCAGGACGCCCGATTCGCCGACCCAGAAGGTCGCGGGGGCATATGAGACCGAGTTCACGGAGGTTCAGCACCGCGAGCGGATGCTCAGCCTGGACAACGCCTTCGACGACGACGAGCTGGCCGCCTGGGCCGAGCGCATCGCCAAGGAGCTCGGGGAGACCTCGTACCACTTCCTGTGCGAGCTCAAGGTGGACGGCCTCGCGGTCAACCTGACGTACGAGCGGGGCCGGCTGACCCGCGCCGCGACCCGCGGCGACGGCCGCACCGGCGAGGACATCACGCCCAATGTGCGGACGATCTCCGTGATCCCCGACCGCCTGAAGGGCGACCGGATTCCGGAGCTGGTGGAGGTCCGCGGCGAGGTCTACTTCCCCGGGGAGCGCTTCGAGGAGCTGAACGCGCGGCTGGTGGAGGCCGGGAAGCCGCCGTTCGCCAACCCGAGGAACGCGGCGGCGGGCTCGCTGCGCCAGAAGGACCCCAGGGTCACCGCGAGCCGCCCGCTGCGCATGGTGGTGCACGGCATCGGCGCGCGCGAGGGCCTCGACATCGACCGGCAGTCGCAGGCGTACGAGCTGCTGCACGAGTGGGGGCTGCCCACGGCCGCGCATTACAAGGTCGTGGATTCGCTCGAAGGCGTCCGCGAGTACATCGCGTATTACGGGGACGGCAAGCGGCGGCATTCGCTGGAGCACGAGATCGACGGCGTCGTCGTCAAGCTCGACGAGATCCCGCTACAGGGGCGGCTCGGCTCCACCTCGCGGGCGCCGCGCTGGGCCATCGCCTGGAAGTTCCCTCCGGAGGAGGTCAACACCAAACTGGTCGACATCCGGGTCGGCGTCGGGCGCACCGGGCGCGTCACGCCGTTCGCGGTGGTCGAGCCGATCACGGTGGCGGGCTCGGAAGTCGAATTCGCGACCCTGCACAATCAGGACGTCGTCAAGGCCAAAGGCGTGCTGATCGGCGACACCGTCGTGCTGCGCAAAGCGGGCGATGTCATTCCGGAAATTGTGGGGCCGGTCGTCGATCTGCGGGACGGCAGCGAGCAGGAGTTCGTGATGCCCGCCGAGTGCCCGGAGTGCGGCACTCCGCTACAGCCGATGAAGGAGGGCGATGTCGATCTGCGCTGCCCCAACGCCCGATACTGCCGGGCCCAGATCCGCGAGCGGGTCTACTACCTCGCGGGCCGCAAGTGCCTGGACATCGAGAATTTCGGCTATGTCGCCGCCGGGGCGCTCACCCAGCCGCTGGAGCCCGCCGAACCGCCGCTGAAGGACGAGGGTGATCTGTTCGAGCTGAAGGTCGAACAGCTGCTGCCCATCAGGTCGTACGTACTGGACGCGGACAGCGGACTGCCCAAGCGCGACCCCAAGACCGGCGAGGAGAAAGTCGTCACCTTCTTCGCCAATCAGAAGGGCGAGCCGAAGAAGAACACCCTTGCCATGCTGGCCAACATCGAGGCGGCCAAGCAGCGCCCGCTGGCCCGTATCATCACCGGTCTTTCGATCCGTCATGTCGGGCCGGTCGCGGCGACCGCGCTGGCCCGCGAGTTCCGCTCGCTGGACCGGATCGCCGAGGCGAGCGAGGAGGAGCTGGCCGCCGTGGAGGGCGTGGGGCCCACCATCGCGGCCTCGGTCAAGCAGTGGTTCGCCGAGGACTGGCACCGCGAGATCGTGGAGAAGTGGCGGCGGGCCGGGGTGCGGCTGGAGGAGGAGGCGGCCGAGGACGAGGGGCCGCGGCCGCTCGAAGGGCTCACCGTCGTGGTCACGGGCACCCTGCAATCGCACACGCGGGACGGGGCGAAGGACGCGCTACAGAACCGCGGTGCCAAAGTCGCGGGTTCCGTTTCGAAGAAGACCAGTTTTGTTGTTGTCGGCGACAATCCAGGATCGAAGTACGACAAAGCCATGCAGTTGAAGGTTCCTGTGCTCGATGAGGATGGATTTGCGGTCCTGCTCGAACAGGGGCCCGAGGCCGCGAGAGAGGCCGCGATGGCGCCGGCGGAGTCAGCGGAGTCAGCGGAGTCAACAGAGTCATCCGGATGACTCTCGGATGACTCCGCATCACCCGTCCAGCCGAACTGTTCGGTGGAGTACCGAGCGGGTTCCGGTCCAACCTGGCCGGAATACGACCGGGAGCACTTCCCGGGCATAGCGAGCGGGCATCACCCTTACAGCGCATACCAGATGGTTATGGATCGTCGAGCGGCATTCGGGCAACCGTCGCCGATCGCCGCCCGGCAAAGCCATCTGCCGCCTACTGTTGATGGTGTGCGCCTGCCGTGGCGCTGGCACCGCCGGCTGTGAGAGGGACGGGTATGAAACCGACCGAAAGCGCCGCCCCGGCGTCGCGGCTGCGCCGGCTCGTACTGCCCGCGCTGCCCGCCGCGGCGGTCGCCATGGCGGCTTTCGCACTCGGCATCGGGGTATTCCGGGTGCTCGACGCGGGCCATGCGCTCTTTCCCGACGGCACGGCGGGGTGGTCCCTCGCCGTCCTCACCGGAATCATCGTCGGCCATCTGGTCGCCATGGGCCGCGACCGCTGGTGGGGCGGCACCGGATCCGGCGCCGCGTTAACCCTGGCCGCGCTGCTGCTGTACGGCTGGCTCCCGGCCGGGCTCGTCAGCCTCGCCGTCGTCGTCCTGGTCGGTGCCGCCCGGCGGCACCGCTGGCGGCAGGCGGCACTGCACGGCGCGGTCGACATCCTCGGCGTCGGCACGGCCGCCCTGACCCTCGCCGCCTTCGGCACCGTCCCCACCGTCGAGCACCCCTGGCGGCCGGCGAGCTGGGAGATGTCCGCCATCCCCCAGACGGCCCTGGCCGCCTTCGGCTATCTCGCGGTGACCCGCGCCCTGCTCTGGTACTCCCTCGCTCCGCCCGGCGCCGGACTGCCCACCCTCGCCCGCACCGCCCTCGTCCGGCAGGCCCTCGTCGGCATCGCGCTGCTCGGCATCGCCCCGCTCATCGTCGTCGTCGCCGATGAGATGCCCCTGCTGCTCCCGCTGTTCGCGGTGCCCCTGATCGCCCTCGACTCCACACTGTGGATCGCCCGGGTGCGCGCCGAGGAGCAGCTGCGCGACCCGCTCACCGGACTGCCCAACCGCCAGTGGCTGCTCGAGCGCACCTGGACCGCGCTGGACGAGGCCGAGCGGAGCGGCACGCGCAGCGCGCTGGTCCTGCTCGACCTCGACCGCTTCCGCTCGGTCAACGACACCCTGGGCCATCTGGCGGGCGACCGGCTGCTGCTTCAGATCGCGGACCGGCTGCGGCTCGCGCTGCCGCGCGGGGCGGAGGTCGCGCGGCTCGGCGGCGACGAGTTCGCGGTGCTGCTGCCCACCACCGACTCGCTGACCAGCGCCCAGCGGGCGGCCCGCAGCCTGGTCGGCGACCTCGGCTCGCCGCTGGACCTGGACGGGCTCACCCTGGTCCTGGAGGCCAGCGCCGGCGTCGCCGTCTACCCCGACCACGCGCTCGACGCCGAAGGGCTGCTGCGCCGCGCGGACGTCGCCATGTACCAGGCCAAGCGTGACCGCAGCGGCGTCGAGCTGTACGAGGCCCGGCGCGACGGCAACACCCCCGACCGGCTCGGCCTGCTCGGCGATCTGCGACGCGCGCTGGACGCGGGCGACGTCGAGCTCCACTACCAGCCCAAGGTCGGCTTCGACGGGCATGTCGCCGGCCTGGAGGCGCTCGTCCGATGGGTCCACCCCGTCCGGGGGCGGGTCCCCCCGGACGAGTTCATCTCCATGGCCGAGACCTCCGGGCTGATGCCCCGGCTCACCGAGTACGTCCTGGAGACCGCGCTCGGCCAGGTCGCCCGATGGCGCGCCGACGGCCTGGACGTACCCGTCGCGGTCAACGTCTCGCCGCGTGATGTGCACAGCCCCGGCTTCGCCGGCGCGGTCGCCGGGCGGCTCGCCCGCCACGGCGTCCCGGCGGGCGCCCTCCAGCTGGAGATCACCGAGCACGTCCTGCTCGAGGACCCGCAGCGGGCCGCCGACACGCTGGCCAGCCTCACCGGACACGGCGTGCGGATGTCCCTCGACGACTTCGGCACAGGCTACTCCTCGCTGGTCCACCTGCGGCGGCTGCCGGTGAGCGAGCTCAAGATCGACCGGTCGTTCGTGGCCCGGCTGGCCGTCGACACCGAGGACGCGGAGATCGTCCGCTGCACGGTCGACCTCGCCCACTCGCTGGGGCTGCTGGTCGTCGCGGAGGGCGTCGAGGACGACGAGACCTGGGAGCGGCTGCGGGATCTGGGCTGCGACGCCGTGCAGGGATGGCTGGTCGCGGCGGCGATGCCGCCCGACGAGACGACGGCGTGGCTGCGGGCCCGCGGCGAAGGCGGCTGGCACCGCGAGGACCCCGCCGCGGTGGCGTCCGCGGCCCCGGCGGCCACCCCCTCCCCCTCCTCGGCCCCGGCCCCGGCCGCCACCGCGGCCGCGGTGGCCGACGAGGACGCGGACCAGCCGGTCACATAGCCCGGCAGATTTCCCACACCACCGCCCCACCCCGCCGCCCCTTCCCAACCCGGGGGCTGCGCCGATGTGGCGGTACGGGGCGGCTGGGGAAAGCGTTTCGCTCCCAGCGTGGCCGGAGCCATAGGATTAGGGCGAAAACTCTCCACACTCACCCTGAGGATCGCTGCATGCCTGGCATCACGCGCGAGGAGGTCGCCCACCTCGCCCGGCTGGCACGTCTGGAGCTGAAGGACGAAGAGCTTGAGCACTTCGCCGGACAGCTCGACGACATCATTGGCGCGGTCGCCCGCGTCTCCGAGGTCGCCGACCAAGACGTACCGCCGACCTCCCACCCGCTGCCGCTGACCAATGTCATGCGCCCGGACGTGGTCCGTCCGTCGCTGACCCCGCAGGAGGCGCTGTCCGGCGCCCCCGCCCAGGAGCAGCAGCGATTCAAGGTGCCGCAGATCCTGGGGGAGGAGTGACCCGCATGGCTGATCTGACCAAGCTCACCGCCTCCGGCATCGCCGAGAAGATCGCCTCCGGCGAGGTCACCGCCGTCGAGGTGACCGAGGCGCACCTGGCCCGTATCGAGGCCGTCGACGAGAAGGTGCACGCCTTCCTGCACGTGGACCGCGAGGGCGCGCTGGCGCAGGCCCGCGCCGTGGACGACAAGCGCGCCCGCGGCGAGGAGCTCGGCCCGCTGGCCGGCGTTCCGCTCGCGCTGAAGGACATCTTCACCACCAAGGGGATCCCGACCACGGTCGGTTCCAAGATCCTCGAAGGGTGGATCCCACCGTACGACGCGACGCTGGTCACCCGCCTGAAGAACGCGGGCGTGGTGATCCTCGGCAAGACCAACATGGACGAGTTCGCCATGGGGTCGTCGACGGAGAACAGCGCGTTCGGCCCCACCAACAACCCCTGGGACCTCACCCGCATCCCCGGTGGCTCCGGCGGCGGCTCCTCCGCCTCGCTGGCCTCCTTCCAGGCCGCGCTCGCCATCGGGACCGACACCGGCGGCTCGATCCGCCAGCCCGCCGCCGTGACCGGCACGGTCGGCGTCAAGCCGACGTACGGCGGGGTGTCCCGCTACGGCATGGTGGCCTTCTCCTCCTCCCTGGACCAGGGCGGCCCGTGCGCCAGGACCGTGCTGGACGCGGCACTGCTGCACGAGGTCATCGCCGGGCACGACCCGCTCGACTCGACCTCCATCAGCGCCCCGGTTCCGCCGGTCGTCGAGGCCGCCCGCAACGGCAGCGTGCGCGGCATGCGCATCGGCGTGGTGAAGGAGTTCAGCGGCGAGGGCTACCAGGCCGGCGTCGTGCAGCGCTTCAACGAGTCGGTGGAGCTGCTGCGCGAGCTCGGCGCCGAGGTCGTGGAGCTGTCCTGCCCGTCCTTCGACAAGGCGCTGGCCGCTTACTACCTGATCGCGCCGTCCGAGTGCTCGTCCAACCTGGCCCGCTTCGACGGTCTGCGCTACGGCCTGCGGGCCGGCGACGACGGGTCGAGGTCCGCCGAGGACGTCACCGCGCTCACCCGCGCGGAGGGCTTCGGCCCCGAGGTCAAGCGCCGGATCATGCTCGGTACGTACGCGCTCAGCTCCGGCTACTACGACGCGTACTACGGCTCCGCGCAGAAGGTCCGCACCCTGATCACCCAGGACTTCCAGCGCGCCTTCGAGCAGGTGGACGTGTTGGTCTCGCCGACCACCCCGACCACCGCCTTCGCGATCGGCGAGCGCGTGGACGACCCGATGGCCATGTATCTGGCCGATCTGTGCACCATTCCGGCGAACCTCGCGGGGAACGCGGCCATGTCGCTGCCCTGCGGCCTGGCGCCGGAGGACGGTCTGCCGGTCGGCCTGCAGATCATCGCTCCCGCCCTGGCCGACGACCGGCTCTACAAGGTGGGTGCCGCGGTCGAGGCCGCGTTCGTCGACAAGTGGGGCCACCCGCTCCTTGAGGAGGCACAGTCACTGTGAGTGCGTTGAAGAAGGCCAAGAGCTTCAAGAAGTCCAAGCCCGGCACCTACCTGTCCATCGGCTCCTCGCTCTTCGGCGCGGTGAGCGTGGCCAAGCAGGTCAAGAAGGCCCGATCCGAGAACGACAAGCTCCAGCTGGTCGACGCGGTGGTCTCGGCCGCCGCGATCGTCACCACCGTCGCTCTGCTCGTCCGAGAGCTCAAGCGCATGGGCGACGACGACGTCCTGGCGGACTGAGAGGTTAGTTTTCTGTGACCGTCACTGAACTGGTGTCGTACGAGGACGCCCTCGCCGCCTACGACCCCGTGATGGGGCTCGAGGTCCACGTCGAGCTCGGCACCATGACCAAGATGTTCTGCGGCTGCTCCACGGCGCTGGGCGCCGAGGCCAACGCGCAGACCTGTCCCACCTGCCTCGGCCTGCCCGGCTCGCTCCCGGTCGTCAACGAGACCGGCGTCGAGTCCGCCATCAAGATCGGTCTCGCGCTGAACTGCGAGATCGCCGAGTGGTGCCGCTTCGCCCGGAAGAACTACTTCTATCCGGACATGCCGAAGAACTTCCAGACCTCGCAGTACGACGAGCCGATCGCCTTCAACGGCTATCTGGACGTCGAGATCGACGGCGGCGAGGTCTTCCGGGTCGAGATCGAGCGCGCCCACATGGAGGAGGACACCGGCAAGTCCACCCACGTGGGCGGCGCGACGGGCCGTATCCACGGCGCCCAGCACTCCCTCCTCGACTACAACCGGGCCGGCATCCCGCTCATCGAGATCGTCACCAAGCCGATCGAGGGGGCCGGGGACCGGGCCCCGGAGGTCGCCAAGGCGTATGTCGCGGAGCTGCGCGAGCTCATCAAGGCGCTCGGGGTCTCCGAGGCGCGCATGGAGATGGGCCAGATGCGCTGCGATGTGAACCTGTCGCTGCGGCCGCACGGCGCCGACAAGTTCGGCACCCGCTCCGAGACGAAGAACGTCAACTCGCTGCGCTCCGTCGAGCGCGCGGCCCGCTTCGAGGTCCAGCGCCAGGCCGCCGTGCTCAGCGGCGGCGGCACCGTCATCCAGGAGACCCGTCACTTCCACGAGGAGGACGGCTCCACGACGCCCGGCCGGGTCAAGGAGGAGGCGGAGGACTACCGCTACTTCCCCGAGCCGGACCTGGTGCCGGTCGCTCCCTCCCGGGAGTGGGTGGAGCAGCTGCGGGGCGCCCTGCCGGAGCTGCCGCGGGTGCGCCGCAACCGGCTGCGCGAGGAGTGGGGCATCTCCGGGCACGAGATGCGGTCCGTCCTCAACGCGGGCGCGATCGAGCTGATCACCGCCACGATCGACGCGGGCGCCGACGCCGCGTCGGCGCGCAAGTGGTGGATGGGCGAGCTGGCCCGCCGGGCCAACGAGGACGGCGTGGACCTCGCGTCCCTGCCGATCACCCCGGCCCAGGTCGCGCGCGTGTGCGCCCTGGTCGCCGAGGGTTCGCTCAACGACAAGCTGGCGCGCCAGGTCATCGAGGGCGTGCTGGCGGGCGAGGGCGACCCGGACGCGGTCGTCCAGGCCCGCGGCCTGAAGGTCGTCTCGGACGAGGGCGCGCTCGGCGCCGCCGTCGACGAGGCCATCGCGGGCAACGCGGCCATCGCCGACAAGATCCGCGGCGGCAAGGTCGCGGCCGCGGGCGCGCTGGTGGGCGCGGTCATGAAGGCCACACGCGGCCAGGCCGACGCGGCGCGGGTGCGCGAGCTGATCCTGGAGAAGCTCGGCGTCCAGGGCTGAGCGTCCCGGACGCGGCGGCGGGGTGTGCCCTGGGGGCGCGCCCCGCCGTCGGGCTTTGCGCCTCCTCGCGTCACCTGACCCGCGACCCCGCCCGCAGGTAGGGGCAAAGCCCGTCCCGCACCGCAGAGCTACGGCTACAGCAGCTCCGGTGCGAGGTCCGGGGCCGGCATGTCCGGGTCGAAGGGGAACAGCGGGCGCTCCACGCGGCGGTGGCCCAGCCGGGCCAGGTCCTGGTCGACGCCGCCCGGGGTGAGGGCCAGGCGCCAGTCGGCCGCCAGGTCGTACAGCTCCGGCTCCGGGCAGCCTGCCTTCACGACGACCAGGTCGTATCCGCGCGGGTCCAACTCGCCGAAGTCCGCGCGGGTACGGAACGGCTTGCGGCGGCTGACCAGGACCGCGGTCACCCCGCCGCGGCGCACGGCGGCCAGGTCGCCGCCGACCTCGTCGGCCTCTCGGAGGGCCACGACCTCGCCGGTGAGCGCGTACGGCTCGCACGCGGCGCCCGTTCCGTACGCTCCGCCGCCGTACGCGCCGCCGACCGACAGCCGCACCGTCGCGCCGACGCCCGCGGCGAAGCACTCCGCGACCGCCGCCGGGTCGGTGATACCGGGGTGCAGCGCGGTGGCGCGCCCCGCAGCCAGGTCCTCGTTGGCCAGCAGCCGCCGCAGCATGTACGCGAGGTCGCCCGCGCCGCCCGCCGCCGGGTTGTCGCCTGAGTCGCTGATGAGGAACGGGCGGGCGGGGGAGGCGACGGCCGCCCCGACGCATGCGTCGGCGTCGCCTGCGGGGCCGGCGAAGACGAAGTCGCGGCGCAGATCCCAGTACTCCTTGGCCAGCGAGCGCGCCTGCTCGACGGCGAGGACGGGGTCGTCGCCGGTCACGACGACGGCCGCTTTGCAGCGCGGCTCGTCGGCCCAGGGGCAGCCGGCCCAGACCGCCGCGTCCACGATGCCGTCCAGCTCCTCGATGGAGCCCAGCCGCCCGTACAGCGACTTGGCGGGCTCCAGGCGAGGGCTGGTCCGCTCGCCGGGCAGCAGGACCGGCACCTGCACCCAGGCCAGGTGCGGGCGGCCCTTGCCCGCGACGAGGCGTTCGACGAGCTTGCGGGCGGCGCGCTCGCGGGTCCGGCCGGCGTCCTGGCGCGGGGCGAGGCGGTGCGCGGTGATCAGGTCCAGCCGCCCGGCGAGCCGGCGCGAGACATTGCCGTGCGGGTCCATCGCGGCGGAGATCAGCGCGCCGGGGCCGAGGGTCTCTCGTACCGCGTCGGTCAGATCGGCCTCGGCGTCGTCCAGGCCGACCACGCTCATCGCGCCGTGGATGTCGTGGACGAGGCCGTCGAGGGGGCCCGCCTGCCGTACGCGGTCCACCAGCTCGGTCTTGAGGCGGCGGTACGCCTCCGGCTCGACCGGCCCGCCCGCCGGGGCCCCGGCGTGGACCAGCGGCACCCACTCCACCAGGCCGCTCAGCTCGCCGTCCGGCCGGGCCCAGGGGTAGCGGTCCCGCAGCCCGGCGCCGCGGGTGACGCGGAAGTCGTCGTATCCGGTGCGGTGCGGGCTGAAGGTGCTGGAGGGGGCGGAGACGCCGCCGATGCCGATGCGCGGACGGCGGCCGGCGGGGGAGGGCGTGCTCATGCGGATGCGGAATCCTTTCCCAGCTTGATCCTTTCCCAGCTTGCGCAGCGGGGCTGCGGTCATGAGGCCTTTTCAGCCGGGCATCTCATCGAGCGTCTCACCAGGCGTCTCACCAGGCGTCTCATTCAGGAATCCTATTCGGGCGCTGATCGATGGCCGGGTAATTCCGCGCGCGCCATTCCGGTGCCAGCACCGACCAGACCTCCATGTCGCGGCGTACCCCCCGGTGCGGATAGCTCTGCCGCAGCACTCCGTCCCGCACCATCCCGAGCCGCTTGGCGACATTGATGCTCGCGGTGTTCGAGGCGGCCGCGATCCACTCCACGCGGTGGATCCCGCGCTCCTCGACCGCCCAGTCGATGAGCACCCGGATCGCGCGCGTGATCAGCCCACGTCCGACGGCTGCCTGTTCGAGCCAGCAGCCGACCTCGCAGGTGCCGAAACCCGCGTCGAAGGCCTTGAAGAGGACGCCGCCGACGAGCGTGCCGTCGAGCCAGATGCCGTAGATGCGCCCGCTGTCGGCGGCCGCCTTGTCCGCGTACGACCGGAGGAACGCCCTCGCGGACGCCAGGTCGGTGGCGCGGTCCGCCAGCGCGATATAGGGGCTGACGTACTCGCGGCTCCGGTCGATATGGGCGAGGTATTCCGCGGCGTTCCACGGCTCCAGCGGCCGCAGCTCGGCACCGTCGTCACCCAGCGATATCGCGAACATTCTTTACTCCTTCACAGATGGGCGGGGATCGTGATTAGGGGGAAGGCCCGCCTGCTGCGGCAGTTCCCGCCGCGTGCGCACCGGGGAGAGCAGGACGGGCAGACAGGCGAGCGCCAGCAGGCAGCCGCCCACCCACAGCGCGGGGCGAACCCCGGCGAACTGACCGATCAGGCCCGCCGCGGCGGAGCCGATGGCGACGGCGCCGAAGAGCATGAACCGGAAAGTGGCGGTCATGCGGCCGAGCAGCGGGTCTGGCGTCAGGCGCTGGCGCAGGCTGACGCCCAGTACGTTGTCGACGCCGATCCTGAACGTGATCAGCAGCCATGCCGCTCCGGCCGCCCAGAGCCCGGGGCCCCGGTCGATGAGCGGGGTGACCAGCGCGACGGGCGCCGCGCAGAGGCCGATCAGGGCGAGGGCGCGGCCGTGGCCCAGGCGCCGGGCGGCGGGGCGGGCGCAGCACGCGCCGAGGAAGACGCCGATCCCGCCCGCTGCCCAGTACGCGCCCAGCACGCCGGCGGGCAGGTCGAGTTCACGGGCGAACAGAACCGGGAGCAGGGTGTTGATGATCTGCGCGCCGAGATTGGTCAGGGACGCGGTGAGCGCGAGGGCACGCAGTTCACGGTCGCGCAGGACATGGCGGAGCCCCTCGGCGATCTGCGCCCCCAGCCGGGCGGGTGGCCGCGCGGGTTCGGCCGACGGCGTCGGCGCAGGCCGAAGGCCGACGAGGCGGAGCGCGGAGGCGAGATGGCAGACCCCCATGCTCACCGCGGCCACCGGCGCCGTGAGCAGCTGTACGAGCGCGCCGCCCGCGCCCCTGCCCGCCACCGTGCCCGCGGCCTGGAGGCTCGCCACCGCGACGTTCGCCCGTACCAGGCCGTCGCGGCCGACCAGCTGCGGCAGAGAGCTCTGCGAACTCACGTCGAAGAAGACCGTGGCGCAGCCGTTCAGCAGGACCACGGTGTACAGCTGCCGGAGGGTGAGGGCGTCCAGCGACCAGGCCACCGGCACCGACGCGAACAGACAGGCCCGCGTCAGATCCGCGGTGATCAGCACGCGGCGGTGGCGCATCCGGTCCACCCAGGCCCCGGCGGGCAGGCCGATGAGGAGGAACGCGGCGGTGCTCAGCGTGGCCAGGAGCCCGACCTGGCCGGGGCTCGCGTCGAGGGCGGACACCGCGATCAGCGGAACGGCGACATAGCCGATGTTGGTGCCCAGCTGGCCGAGCGCCATGGCCGTGAACAGTGTTCGGAAGTCGCGTATCCGCCAGGGGTTGTCCGTGGGCATGACCAGTACGGTGCCGGGGGCCGAGGTCCCGTTCCAATGATTTAGCCTCTGCTGAATGATGCAGGCGCAGGACACGCAGGCCGCGGGCGGCAGGCTGGAGATCGAGTTCTCGGCCGAGGACGTCGCCCGTACCCGCTTCGCCGTATCCCCGCTGTGGGAGGTGGTGGCCAGCGTGCGCGTCCTCAAGGGCGCCGACGGGCACGGCATGCACCGGCGGTGGACCGAACAGGTGCGACCGCTGCTCGCGGCCGCGAGGCTGGACCTGGCGCCGCTGTCCCGTCTGATCGCCGTGCCCACCGCGGGCATCCCCGCCTTCCTCGTGCCGCCGCCCACCACCCCGCAGCCCTCGCTCGAGGTGGAGTTGGCGGCGTTGCGTGCCACGCCGCCCGGCTTGCTGCGGACGACGTCGCCGGGGGCACACGCGGGTGTCGCCGCGCTCCGCGAGGACCCGAGGCGCGGGCTCGACCGGCTGGCGGAGGTGATCGCCGCGTACTGGGAGGTGGCGCTCGCGCCGTACTGGCCACGCATTCTCACCCTGTTCGAGAGCGACATCCTGCACCGCGCGAAGCGCTTCGCGGAAGGCGGCGCCCGGCGCCTCTTCGACGACCTCGACCCGCAGCTCACCTGGGATTCGGGCACCTTGCAGATGGCCCATCGCTGCATCCGTGGGGTACGGCGGCTGGACGGACGGGGCCTGCTGCTCGTCCCCTCGGCATTCGTCTGGCCGCGGATCTTCTCCACCCTCGGCAGCGACGACTGGCAGCCCAATCTGCGCTATCCGCCACGCGGCATCGGCACCCTGTGGGAGCAGCGCCCGCAGCCGTGCTCCGACGCCCTGGCCGGCGTGCTCGGCCGCACCCGCGCCCTGCTGCTGGCCGAACTGGCCGCCCCCGCCTCCACCACGGACCTCGCCCGCCGCATCGGCCTCTCACCGGGCGGCGTCTCCCAGCACCTGACGGCGCTGCGCGCGGCGGGCCTGGTGAGCGCGCACCGCACCGGGCGGCTGGTGCTCTATGCGCGTACGAGCGTGGGCGAGGCGCTGGTGAGCGGCCGCTGAAGGTGTGGGGAAGTCCACAAAGGGGACAAAGGATCTCTTCCTGCTGTCAGAGTGCGTGGGGAGTTCGCCGCCGGTCCAGGCCCAGGACGTGTGGCGGTCCCTCACATGTTCCTCAGTGCGTGCGCCGCCACGGGCCCGGCCGTTTCCCTCCATCCCGAGCCCGGCGCGTTCGGCGCGATATCCGGAAAGCAGGCCATGGCCGCACTCGCCCGGTGGTGCCTCAGGTGCCGCTTCGTCGTCATCGCGCTGTGGCTGGCCGCGTTCGCGGGCGTATCCGTCGCGGCCGCGGTCACGGGGTCCGCGTACTCGAACGACTACGGCGTCCCGGGCACGGACTCGGCGCGGGTCTTCGCGCTGATGGAGCGGGAGTTCCCGGGGCAGGCCGGGGACAGCGACACGATCGTCTGGCACACGGCGCGCGACGCGGGCACGGTACGCGCGGTGGATGTGCGGCAGCGCATGACGGCGGCGCTGGAGCGGGTCGAGAAGCTGCCCGGCGTCGTCTCCGTGGCCGGGCCGTACCGACCCGGCAATACGGCCACGGCCATGGCCCTGGACGCGACCCGGATCAGCGCCGACGGGCACACCGCCTACGCGACCGTCGTCTTCGACCGGCCCGCCTCCGAACTCGGCGCGGCCCAGGTGCGCGAGGTGGTCGACACCGCCCGCGCGGCGGCGATCGACGGGCTCGAGGTGGAGATGGGCGGCGCGGGCATCGGCGCGGCCCAGGGGACGGGCTCGGCCCACCTCAGCGAGGTCATCGGGGTCGCCGCGGCCGCCGTCGTGCTGTTCCTCGCCTTCGGTTCGCTCGCGGCGGCGTTCGTGCCGATCGCCACCGCGGTGGTCGGCGTGGGCACCGCGTACGCGGGCGTCGGGCTGCTCGGCCACGCCATGACCGTCGCCGACTTCGCGCCCATGCTCGGCACGCTGATCGGGCTCGGGGTGGGCATCGACTACGCGCTGTTCATCGTCTCCCGGCACCGCCGGGGGCTCAAGGCGGGGCTGCCGGTCGACGAGGCCGCCCGGCGCGCGGTGGCCACCTCGGGGCGCGCGGTGATCTTCGCCGGGGCGACCGTGTGCGTGGCGCTGCTGGGGATGCTGGTGCTGCGGCTGAGCTTCCTGAACGGGGTGGCGGTCGCGGCCGCGCTGACCGTCCTGCTCACCGTCGCCGCCTCGGTCACCCTGCTGCCCGCGCTGCTCGGGCTGATCGGCACCCACGCCCTGAGCCGCCGCGAGCGACGCCGGCTGGCGAAGCACGGGCCGCGGACCAGGGCCCGCGGGGGGTTCGCGGCCCGCTGGTCGGCCCTGGTCGAGCGGCGCCCGAAGCTGCTCGGCGCCGTCGCGGTCGTGCTGATGCTGGTCCTCGCGCTGCCCACGCTCTCGCTCCGCCTGGGCACCTCCGACCAGGGCAACGACCCGGCCTCCTCGACGACCCGGCGCGCCTACGACCTTCTCGCCGAGGGCTTTGGGCCCGGCTTCAACGGCCCGCTGACGCTCGTCGGCCGGATCGACGGAGCCGCCGACCGGCTCGCCTTCGGCAAGCTCCCGGAGACCCTGCGCGGCATCGAGGGCGTCGCCTCGGTGAGCGGGTCCGATATGAGCACCAGCGGCCACACGGCGCTGATCACGGTCGTCCCCAGGACCGCCCCGCAGTCGCGCGCCACCTCCGAGCTGGTGGCCCGGCTGCGCCATGAGGTGCTGCCGAAGGCCGCGGAGGCCACCTCGCTGAGGGTGTACGTCGGCGGACTGACCGCGGGCTACGACGACTTCGCGACGGTGATCGTCGGAAAGCTGCCGCTGTTCGTGGGGGTGGTCGTCGGCCTCGGCAGCGTCCTGCTGCTGCTCGCGTTCCGCAGCATCGGCATCCCGGTCAAGGCGGCGGCCATGAACGTGGCCGCCGTCGCCGCGTCCTTCGGGGTCGTCGTCGCCATCTTCCAGTGGGGCTGGGGGAGCGAGTTGCTGGGGCTCGGCCGAGCCGGTCCGATCGAGCCGTTCCTGCCGGTGATCATGGTGTCGGTGCTCTTCGGGCTGTCCATGGACTATCAGGTCTTCCTGGTCAGCCGGATGTACGAGGAGTGGCGCCGCACCCGTGACAACCGGGTCGCGGTGCGGGTCGGCCTCACCGAGACCAGCCGGGTCATCAACTCCGCCGCCGTCATCATGATCGCCGTCTTCTCGGCCTTCGTGCTCAGCGGCGACCGGATCATCGCGATGTTCGGCATCGGCCTGGCCGCCGCCGTCGCCCTGGACGCCTTCGTACTCCGTACGCTCCTGGTGCCCGCCCTGATGCACCTGCTGGGCGGGGCCAACTGGTGGCTGCCGCGCCGGCTGGACCGGTGGCTGCCGAGGATCAGCATCGAGGCGCCGCGCGAGCCGGCCCTCAGGCCGCCTGGGCCGTCACCAGCACCTCGCCCGCGGCCGTCCGGTAGTAGAGCACGGACCGCCCGGCGCGCCGCCGCCGCACCAGGCGGGCGTCGAGCAGGACCTTGAGATGACGGCCCACCGACCCCAGCCCCTGGCCGGTCAGCGCGACGAGCTGGGTGGTGCTCTTCGGGGTGTCGAGCAGGACGAGGACGGCCGCCCGGGCCGGGCCGAGCAGCCTGCCCAGGGACTCGGGCACCGAGGCCCGGTCCGTCTCGGCCAGCGCGCCCGAACAGGGATAGACCACGGCGTACCGGTGCGGAGCGTCCCAGGAGACCCAGCCGTGGTGCGGGGTCACCGGGACGAACAACAGCCGCGCCCCCGAGATCTCCCGCGGCGGGTTGTCGTACGGGTTGATCTGGAGCCGGCTCTCCCCGAGCCACCGCATCCCCGGCCGCATGGCGTTCAGCACGGCGGCCCAGCCGCCCTGGCTCAGCCGCGCCGTGCGCGCCACCACGTCCGCCTCGAGGATCCGCCGGCGCCGGGGCCAGGTGGGCAGCACCGTCTCGGTCCACACCCACTCCAGGACATCGGCGGTGCGCTCCGCGAGATCGGAGCGGTGCAGCAGGTCGGGGAGCGGGCCGCGCAGCGCTACGGTCAGATCGGCGCGGGCGGTCCCGGGCGGGGTCTCGCGGACCCGCGCCAGCTCCTCCTCGAAGCCCGGCTCGCCCTCGCCGGTGGGCGTGGGGGTGAGGAAGTCCGCGATCCAGCGGTGCCCCAGAGCGGCCCGTACGGTCAGCGCGGTGAGCGGGTCGCCGGACAGCCGCTCCCGGTAGGCGGGCAGATGGGCGTCGAGCCAGGCGCGCTCGCCCGGGTGCTCGGCCACGCCCCGCTCCAGGGAGATCAGGCCCGCGGTGGCCTCGGCGAGCGGTGAGACGAGGAACCGGCTCCCGGCGAGCGTGTCCGCGTTGACCAGCCACCAACCCATCGTTTCGCCTCCGCGCGAAACTGTAACGCCCCCGGGCGGGCACCGCTGAGACTCCGGGCCATGCGCACCTACCGAGAGGTCTTCGCCGTACCGGAGTTCACGCCGCTCTTCCTCGCGGGCACCCTCCAGGTGGCCGCCACGACGGTGAGCGGACTGGCCCTGGGCACCCTGGTCTACGCGGCGACCGGCTCACCGCTGCTGTCCGCCCTCAGCATGTTCGGCCCCAGCCTGGCCCAGGTGCTCGGCGCGACGCTGCTGCTGTCGGCCGCCGACCGGATGCCGCCGCGCGCGGCGATCTGCGCCCTGGCGCTGTTCTTCGCCCTGGGCACCGCAGTCCAGGCCGTCCCCGGCCTGCCGATGCCGGCCGTCTTCGCGGTCCTCCTGGTCCTCGGGGCGACCGCCTCGCTGGGCGGCGGGGTGCGTTCCGGGCTGCTCAACGAGATCCTGGCGCGGGAGGGGTATCTGCTCGGCCGCTCCATGCTCAACATGTCCGCGGGCACCACCCAGATCTGCGGATACGCGGTCGGCGGCGTGCTGGTGACGGCCCTGTCGCCGCGCGGCACCCTGCTCACCGCCGCCGCCCTCCACCTCGCCGCCGCGGCCGTCGCCCGCCTCGGGCTCAGCCGGCGGCCGCCGCGCGCCGCCGGGCGGCCGTCGATCGCCGCGACCTGGCGCGACAACGCCCGGCTGTGGTCCTCCGTGCCACGCCGCTATGTCTATCTCGCGCTGTGGGTGCCCAACGGGCTGATCGTCGGCTGCGAATCCCTCTTCGTCCCCTACGCGCCCCGGCACGCGGGGCTGCTGCTGGCCTGCGCCGCCCTCGGCATGCTCGTCGGCGACACCCTGACCGGCCGGTTCGTACCGCCCTGGTGGCGGGAGCGGCTCGGCGCCCCGCTGCGGCTGCTGCTCGCCGCCCCGTACCTGGTCTTCGCCCTGCACCCGGCGCTGCCGGTCGCGGTGGCGGCGGTCACCCTCGCCTCGGTCGGCTTTGCGGCGAGCCTGCTGCTCCAGGAGCGGCTGATGGCCCTGACCCCCGAGGAGCTGAGCGGGCACGCGCTCGGGCTGCACTTCTCGGGCATGCTCACCATGCAGGGCGTCGGAGCCGCCCTCGCGGGCGCCGTCGCCCAGTACACCTCGCCCGCGACGGCGATGGCCGTCATGGCGGCGGCCTCCGTCGCGGTCACCCTGGCGCTGGCCCCGGGCCTAAGGCCCGAGAGCCGTCCTAAGGCCCCTGCGCCGGGCGCGGCCCAGGAGGCCTAAGGCCCCGGCACCGGTGGAGATCGGGCACTCTCCCGATGTGGTGGACCCCCCTTGCGGACGAAGGTGGAGGGGCGTTGAAAACCCCGTCACCGACGGGAACCCGTCACCGAGGAGAACACGATGTTCCACCACGAGCTCTACAAGATCCGCGAGGCCGAGGCACTGAGCGAGGCCGCCGCGTACCGGCTGGCCCGCCAGGCCCGGCGCGAGGGCAGGGGCCGATCCACCGCCGACGAACCCGGAAGGCAGGTGAAGACCGTGGAGCGGCGGGAGGGCCGCCGCCGTTCGTCGCGGGCGTTCCGCACCGCGGCCTGACAGCCGGGCCGCGCCGTGCTGCCCGTACCGCGCACCGCGGGGGTTCGCCACATCGCCCGAGTCGTGGACACCGCTGCCGTGGACACCGCTGCCGTGGGCACCACTGCTGGCACCACTCGGGAGCAGGGCACAGCTCAAGCCCGTATCCCGTTGTCGGACCCCTGTGCGATCCTCGACGGCGTGCACCACACCTCAGTCAGCCCGGTGTTCGTCGGCCGCGCCGAGGAACTGTCCACTCTCACCGACGCGCTCGCCGGCGCCACCGCGGGCGAGCCCCAGGTGTTGCTCGTCGGAGGGGAGGCGGGGGTCGGCAAGAGCCGGCTCGTGGACGAGTTCCTGGCCGGGGCCACCGCCGCCGGGGTCGCCGCCGCGGTCGGCGGCTGTGTCGAGATCGGCGTCGACGGCCTGCCGTTCGCCCCCGTGTCCACCGTGCTGCGCTCCCTGCGCCGCAAGCTGGGGGGCGAGCTGGACCGGGCCGCCGCCGGGCAGGAGGGCGAGCTGGCCCGGCTGCTGCCCGAGCTGGGCGAGACGGCCCGGGAGTCGCGCGAGGAGGACAGCCGCGCCCGGCTCTTCGAACTCACCGTCCGGCTGCTGGAGCGGCTGGCCGCCGACCGGACGCTGGTCGTCGTGATCGAGGACCTGCACTGGGCCGACCGCTCCACCCGCGAGTTGCTCGGTTATCTGTTCCGCTCCCTGATCAGCGCCCGGCTGCTGGTCGTCGCCACCTACCGCTCCGACGACATCCACCGCCGCCACCCGCTGCGCCCCTTCCTCGCCGAGATCGACCGGATGCGGGCGGTGCGCCGCATCGAGCTGCCCCGCTTCAACCGCTCCGAAGTCCACGCCCAGATAGCCGGGATCTACGGCGCCCGGCCCGACCGGGCGCTGGTCGACCGCATCTTCGAGCGCAGCGACGGAAACGCCTTCTTCGTCGAGGAGATCGCCCGCAGCATCAGCGAGGGCTGCTCCACGGGGCTCAGCGAATCGCTGCGCGATTTGCTGCTGGTGCGGGTCGAGACGCTGCCCGAGGAGGCCCAGCGGGTGGTGCGCATCCTCGCCGAGGGCGGCTCCACCGTGGAGTACGAACTGCTGCGCGCGGCCGCCCGGCTCGGCGAGGACGACCTCATCGACGCGCTGCGCGCCGCCGTGGGCGCCAACATCCTGCGGCCCACGGGCGACGACAGCGGCTACCGTTTCCGCCACGCCCTCGTCCGTGAGGCGGTGGCCGACGATCTGCTGCCCGGCGAGCGCTCCCGCATCAACCGGCGCTACGCGGAGGCGCTGGAGGCCGAGCCCGCGCTGGTGCGGGCCGATGAGCGCGCCGCCCGCCTGGCCAGCTACTGGTACCACGCCCACGACCCGGCCAAGGCCCTGCCCGCCGTGCTGCGGGCCTCCGTCGAGGCCCGCCGGCGGTACGCACACGCCGAGCAGCTGAGGCTGCTGGAGCGCGCCATGGAGCTGTGGGAGGACGTGCCCGAGGAGATCCGCCAGGCGCAGCGCCCCCTCGACTACGCCGAGGCGTACCCGGCGTGCAGCTGCGAGGACGAGGCGCTGCGCCATCTGGATCTGCTGGCCGAGGTGGTGGTGGCGGCGAACAGGTCCGGGCAGCGGGAGCGGGCGCTGGCCGTCGCCCGGCGGGCGCTGCGCGCGCTGGACGAGAGCGCTGACCCGCTGCGGGCCGCCTGGTTCTGGACCCAGAAGTCCAAGCTGATCGGGTCTTTGGGGCGGGGCGACGGCTGGGCCGAGCTCGGCCGGGCCCAGGAGCTGGTGCGCGGCCTGCCGCCGTCCGCTGTGCACGCCGATGTGCTGGCGCAGGCGGCGAGCTGGAGCATGGTCCGCCGTCCCGGGCCGGAAGGCTTCGCGGTGGCCGAGCGGGCCGTGGAGCTGGCCCGGCTGGTCGGCGCCCGCAGCACCGAGCTGCACGCCCGGCTGACGCTGGGCTATTTCAAGGCCGAGTCCGGGGACACGGAGGGCGGCCTCGCCGAGATGCGGGAGGTCTGCGAGGCTGCCATCGAGATGGGCGATGTCAGCATCGTGGGACGCTGCTTCATCAATCTGACCTCCGGGCTGGAGGGGCTCGGTCGGTCGGCCGAGTCGGTCGAGGTCGCCGAGAAGGGTCTGCGGATGCTGGACCACTTCGGGCTGACGGACTCCCTGGCCTGGGTGTCGGGCAATATGGCGGAGTCGCTGTTGTCGCTGGGCCGCTGGGCCGAGGCGGAGGAGGCTGCGGCCGCCACCCGGCGCCTGGCGATCGGCAACAAGTCGCGCCGCATGGCGCTGAACCGGTTCGCCCGGCTGGCGCTGGCCCGGGGCGACTGGGACACCGCGGAGCGCGAGCTGGCGGAGGCCCGGGAGGAGCAGAACCTCATCGGCGAGCCCCAGTTCACCATCCCGCTGACACATCTCTTCCTCGACCTCGCGGCGGCCCGCGGCCGGATCCTGGAGGTTCGCTCCCTTCTCGAGCGGGCCCTGGAGGACACGCTCCGCACCGGCATGCAGCGTTACACCTGGCCGCTGTTGGTGGCCGCCGCCGCGGCCGAGGCGGACGCCCGCGGCCTGCCGGCGGCCGAGCCCGGCCGGGCCGAGGCGCTGGCCCGGATCCGGGCGGCCGCCAAGCGGGTGGCGCAGCCGGTGCCGGTGTGGCAGGCCTACGGCCGGCTGCTGGACGCCGAACTGGCGCGCGCCGAGGGCCAGGAGGACGCCGACCGCTGGGCGGCCGCCGTGACCGCCTTCCAGCGGCTGGACCGCCCGCACCCCCTGGCCTGGGCCCGCTTCCGCTGGGCGGAGGCGCTGCTGAGCTCCGGCGCGGCCCGCGAGCGGGTCGCCGAGCCGCTGGCGGCGGCACACACCACGGCGGCCCGGCTGGAGGCGCGCCCGCTGCGCGAGGGGATCGAACTGCTGGCCCGCCGCGCCCGGCTGCCGCTGACCCCCGGCTCCACGTCCACCTCGCTCGTCGCCCTCCCCGCGACCTGCCCGCCGAACCCCGCCGCCGAGCCCACCGACCCCGCCGAGGCCCTCGGGCTCACCCCTCGCGAGCGTGATGTGCTGCGGCTGGTGGCCCTGGGGCGCAGCAACCGCCAGATCGCCGGGGAGCTGTTCATCTCGCCGAAGACGGCGAGCGTGCATGTGTCCAACATCCTGGCCAAGCTGGAGGTGTCGGGCCGTGGCGAGGCGGCGGCGGTGGCACACCGGTTGAGGCTGGTGGACGGCCTGGCGGACGAGGCGGTGGCACGCTGAGCCGATGGGCGCCGATGGGCGCCGACGGGCGCCGGCCCGCTCCCGAGGGCGGGCGCCGGGGCGTGACGGCTGAGCTGTGGCTGGGCTGAGGCCTGGCGGCGGCGCCGGGGTCAGGCCTGGCCGGGCTGGGACCAGGCCCGGCGGGGTCAGGGTCAGCCTTGGCGGGGTCGGACGACCACCCGGCCGGAGTCCAGGTCGATCGGCCCCCGCCACGGCTTGTCACCGTTGCCCACGTCGTCCACGGTCAACTCCAGCCGGTTGCGCTCTTCCTCGGTGTTCCTACGGCCCGGCGAGAAGAGTTCCTCGATGATGTTGAACACGGCGACCCCCAGGGGCAAGCGACTCCCGCCAGTCTAAGCGCTGCCCCGATGATCTCCCCTGGCCCGTCGGGGGACCTTCCCTCAGGAGATCTTCAGCTTCAGAATCCGGTCGTCCTCCTTCCCGGGCTTCCCGCGCCCGTCCGTATTGCTCGTCGTCACCCACAGCCCGCCGTCGTCCGTCGCCACCACCGACCGCAGCCGCCCGTACTTCCCGTCCAAGAACGACTGCGGCTTCCCCGCGGACCGGGTGCCGTCCAGGGGGATGCGCCACAGCCGCTCCCCGCGCAGCCCCGCCATCCAGATCGAGCCCTTGGCGTACGCGATGCCGCTGGGCGAGGCGTCCTGGGGCTTCCACTGCTCGATGGGGTCGACGAACCCCTCCTTGCCGGCCTTGCCCTCGGCCTCGGGCCAGCCGTAGTTCTTGCCGGGCTGGATCAGATTGAGCTCGTCCCAGGTGTCCTGCCCGAACTCGGAGGCCCACAGCCGCTTGTCCATGTCCCAGGCCAGGCCCTGCACATTGCGGTGGCCATAGGAATAGACCACCGAGTCGGCCTTGGGATTGCCATGGGCGGGCTCGCCCTCCGGGGTCATCCGCAGAATCTTGCCCCCGAGCGAGTCCAGGTCCTGGGCGAGCCCGCGGTCGCCGCTCTCGCCCGTGCCCGCATAGAGCATCTTGTCGGGGCCGAAGGCGATCCGGCCGCCGTTGTGAATCGCGCCCTTGGGGATGCCCTTGAAGACCGTGTCCGGGGCGCCGAGCTGGGAGCCGGCGGGGCGCTTGCCGTCGTACGACATGCGGGCGATGCGGTTGTCCGACGCGGTGGTGAAGTACGCGTACACCATCGGATTCGCCTCGTAGTCGGGGGAGACCGCCAGGCCCAGCAGCCCGCCCTCGCCGCCGGGGGAGACGCCCGGGACCGAGCCCGCCTCCGTCTTCTGCCCGCTGGTCGCGTCGACCTTGAAGATCTTGCCCGTGTCGCGCGAGGAGACCAGCAGGTTTCCGTCGGGCAGCGGGGCCAGCCCCCAGGGCGAGTCCAGCTTGGTGGTGAGCGTGCGGACCACCTTCGCGGTGCCCTTGCTGGGGACGGCCGGGGCAGAGGAAGAGGGGGAGGAGGAAGGCCGCCCCGAGGACGAGGAATCGCCGCCGGACCCGGATTTCGCGGGGCCGGACGCGCTTGTGCGGTGGCCGAACGGGCTCTCCCCGCCATCACCGGACGAGCAGCCCGCCGCGAACAGCAACGCGGCAGCGGAGGCGAGCACAGGGGTCACACCAGGACGTCGCACCTTCGGTTCCTCTCCGTGGGCACATGTGCCTCGGCACGGCACTGATTCTTATACACCGCAGCCCCGCCGCGGGTTCCCGCCACCGGGAACACCCCCTGGTCCCCCTAGGCCTCCTGGGCCCCCTAGTCCCATGACCCCTGGGCCGGCGGCAGCGCCGCTATCTCCGCGAAGTCCCCGTCCGTCAGCCGCAGTTCGGCGGCCGCGCAGTTCTCCGCCGCCCACCGCTCCCGCTTGGTCCCCGGCACCGGCACCACATGCCGCCCCTGCCCCAGCAGCCAGGCCAGCGCGACCTGTGCCGCCGTGACCGCGTCCCCGTGTCGCTGCGCCACCCGGCGCAGCCCGGCCACGATCGGCTGGTTCGCCGCCATCATCTCCGCGGTGAAGCGCGGATGTCTGGCCCGTACATCGTCCGGCTCGAAGCCCTGCCCCGGTGTCAGGGTCCCGCTCAGAAAGCCGTTTCCCAGCGGCATCGCGGCCAGGAACCCCACCCCGTGCGAGGCGCACCACGGCACCAGCGCCTCCATCGCCTCCGGCGACCACACCGACAGCTCCGCCTGCACACAGCTGACCGGAAACACCTGCTGCACCCGCTCCAGCTGGCGCACCGTGGCGTCGTGCATCCCGGCCCCGGCCCGCCGCTGCGCCCGCGCCCCCAGCGCGCACAGCCCCAGCGCCCGCACCTTCCCCGCCGCGACCAGCTCCGCCATCGCGCCCCAGGTCTCCTCTATCGGCACCTCCGGGTCCGCCCGGTGCAGCTGGTAGAGGTCGATGACATCGGTCTGCAGCCGCCGTAGCGAGGCGTCGCAGGCCCGCTTCACATACCCGGGGCGGCCGTTGGCCACGATGTGCGCGTCACCCACCAGCAGCCCGCACTTGGTGGACACAAAAGTGTCCCGGCGCCGCTCCTTGAGCACCCGCCCCACCAGCCGCTCGTTGGTGAACGGCCCGTACATGTCGGCGGTGTCCAGCAGGCTCGCGCCCGCATCGAGCGCGGCGTGCACGGCGCGCACCGAGTCCTCGCCGCTGCGCTGCGAAGCGGTGTACGCCCAGCTCATGGGCATGCACCCGAGGCCTATCGCGCCCACCTCGAGCGCCCCCGCTCCGATTCTCCTGCGCTCCACCTGGCCTGACCCCTCCCGTTTCCCGCACCAAACTAACGTCTGAGTGCGCGCCGTGATCGCATAGCCTCCAGGCATGAGCGCAGATCACAGCGACAACTCCGACAACCCGCACCCCGGCACCCCGCGCCCCCTCGCGTGGCTGCCCTTCCCCGCGGACGAGATCGACGGGCTCCCCGACGGCCTGGAATACGCCCACTGGGACGGCGAGTCCGACTACCCCACCGACCCCGCCCGCTGCGCGTTCTACTGCCTGCCGTACATGAAGAACAAGGAGGGCGTGCGGCCGCTGCCCGCCATGAAGAACCTGCGCGTCGTCCAGACCCTTACCGCGGGCATAGACCATGTGTTGCCCGTGCTCGCGGAGCTGCCCGTCGGCGTACGGCTGTGCAACGCGCGCGGGGTGCACGACGCGAGCACCGCCGAGCTGACCCTGACCCTGATCCTCGCCTCGCTGCGTGGCATCCCCGGCTTTGTGCGCGCCCAGGACGCCGGGCGGTGGAATCAGGGCTTCCGTCCCGCGCTCGCGGACAAGTCCGTGCTGATCGTCGGCTACGGGTCCATCGGCAGTGCGATCGAGGACCGGCTTGTGCCGTTTGAGTGCGAGCGGGTGCTACGCGTCGCGCGCTCCCCGCGCACGACCGAGCGCGGTCCGGTGCACCCGATCGACGACTTGCCCCGACTGCTTCCGGAAGCTGATGTGGTGGTGCTCGTCACGCCGCTCACGCCTGCCACTCGCGGCCTGGCCGGGGCAGACTTCCTGGCCCGGATGAAGGACGGCGCGCTGCTGGTGAACGTCGCGCGCGGTCCGGTGGTGGACACCAAGGCGCTGCTCGCGGAGTTGGAGACGGGCCGGCTGCGGGCCGCGCTGGATGTGACCGACCCCGAACCGCTGCCCGCCGGGCATCCGCTGTGGCACGCTCCAGGAGTGCTCATCACCCCGCACGTGGGCGGTCCGTCGTCGGCCTTCCTGCCCCGAGCGAAGCGGCTGCTGCGCGACCAGCTGCACCGTTTCGCGGCCGGTGAACCGCTCAGTCATATCGTCACAACGACTGGATGAATTGCCCGTGGCACCACATACAGACACGGTTTGACTGCACTCCGTATATACAACGCCGTTGTCGGTTACGGTGTGTAGATGGCCTATGTCCCTGAGTGACCAGTCTGGTGTATCGTCCCGAGCGGGGGCTGCGCCACTGACCTAACGGCGTCAGCGATGGACCGGAACTCAAGGGGGGCGACGGGCGATGTATGGCCAATGGACCGACGACCCGACGCGACTCAGGCGTCGACTGCTAGCTTCCCGCGCCCTCGCGCGGCACTCGAAGGCCGTCCGGTGAGCGCCACCGGAGCGGTGCTCGCCCGGCCGTCGGTGTCCGGCGGCGGGGTGGGGCTGCTGCCTCAGGCCCTGCTCGCCCTTATGTGCGGCGGGTATGCGGCGGGCGCGGCGCTCGGCTGGGGCTCTCCCGAACTGGCCTTGTTCATGGGTGACTTCGGCCTGAGCGCCGCCGCCCTGGCCGCCGCCGTGTCCTGCCTGTGGTACGGGCGTACACGCTCCGGGCGGCTGCGCCCCGCCTGGCTGCTGTTCGCGGCGTCCTCCTTCATGGCCGCGCTGGGCAACGGCGTATGGGGCTGGTACGAGGTGGTGCTCGGCCGCCCCGTGCCCAGCCCCTCGCCCGCCGACTTCTGCTTCCTGCTCTTCGCCCCACCCGCCATCGTCGGCATGCTGGTGCTCGCCAAGCGCCCGGTGACCCGCGCCGGATGGATCTGTCTGGCCCTGGACGCGTGGCTGATCGCCGGGTCGCTGCTGACCCTGTCCTGGAGCCTGGCGCTCGCGCACGCCGCCCAGTTCGGCGGGGGCGGCGAGCCCGTGGCGCGCAGGGCCTTCTCGCTGGCCTATCCGCTGCTGGACATCGTGCTGATCAGCATGGTCGTCGCGGTGCACTTCCGGCGCTCCTCGGCCAACCGCTCCGCGATCAACACCGCGATCGCCGCCTTCGCGCTGACGGTGCTGTGCGACGCGCTGTTCACCTCGCCGCTGCTGCGCGAGCACTACCGCTCCGGACAGATCCTTGACGCCGGGTGGTTCGCGGGCTCCATACTGCTCGCGTACGCCCCCTGGGTGGCCCGGCGCGAGGCCGCGCAGGCCCCGCCCGCCGCCGCGCTCCGCCGCCCCGCGCAGCCCAGCCGTGCCAGCGCGGGCTCGCTCGCCGCCCTCGCGCCGTACCTCGCCGCCGCTGTCTGCACCCTGGGGATCCTCTACAACGTGATGGACGGCCGACCGATCGACGGGGTGATGCTCTTCACCGCCTGCGCGGTCGTGCTCGCCCTCGTCGTGCGCCAGGCCATCATGCTGCTCGACAACATCACGCTCACCCAGGAGCTCGCGGAGAAGGAGAACCACTTCCGCTCCCTGGTGCAGAGCTCGAGCGACGTCATCATGATCGCCGCGCCCACCGGCATCCTGCGCTACGTCAGCCCGGCCGCCTCCGGGGTCTACGGCCGCGACGCGGACGAGCTGGTCGGCTCCGAGCTGGCCTCCCTCATCCACCCCGAGGACCTGGGCTCGGTCGTCCACGAGGTCCGCCGCTTCCTGGCCGCCTCGCCGGGGGAGGAGCCCACCACCCGCATCGAGTGCCGCTTCCGCTCCGGCTCCGGCGACTGGCTCAACGTGGAGTCGACGATCAACCGCCACCACGGCGGCCTCATCTTCAACAGCCGGGACGTCACCGAGCGGGTGCGCCTCCAGGCCCAGCTCCAGCACAGCGCCGAGCACGACCCGCTCACCGACCTGCCCAACCGCTCCCTGTTCACCAAGCAGGTCCGCCACGCGCTGGCCGGGCGGCGCCGGACCGACGCGGGCACCGCCGTGCTCTTCATCGACCTCGACGGCTTCAAGGCCGTCAACGACACCGTCGGCCACCAGGCGGGCGACGAGCTGCTGGTCCAGGCGGCCCGCCGGCTCCAGGAGTCCGTGCGCTCCGGGTCCGGCGACTGCGCGGCCCGGCTCGGGGGCGACGAGTTCGCCGCGCTGATCCTCGGGGACGGCGACCGGGACCCCGCCGCCCGCGAGTGCCGCATCCTGGAGATCGCCGACCGGCTGCGCGCCCGGCTCTCCCAGCCCTATCAGGTCGTGGGCGGCACCGAGGTCCGGGTGGCGGCCAGCATCGGCGTCGCCTTCGCCGAGCCCGGCATCGGCCCCGGAGAGCTGATGCGCAACGCCGACCTGGCGATGTACCGCGCCAAGTCCGCGGGCAAGAACCGGGTCGAGCTGTACGCGCCGCAGATGCAGGCCGATGTGACGCGCCGCGCCGAGTTCGCCACCCGGCTGCGCACCGCCCTGCACGACGGCGAGTTCGTCCTGCTGCACCAGCCCGTCGTCGAGCTCGCCGGCGGCCGGATCACCGCCGTCGGCGCCCAGCCCCGCTGGCGCTCGGCCCAGGGCATCCTGTTCACCCCGGCCGAGTTCCTGCGGGTCGCCGACAGCGGACGCGACAGCGGGCGCGACGGGGGCCGCGGCGGCGGCGAGGACGCGGCCCGCACCGCCGAGCTGGCCCGCTGGACGCTGGAGGAGGCCGTCGAGCAGGCCGCGGAGCGCCGCCGCGACGGATTCCCGGTCCCGGTGTGCGTACGGCTCCCCGCGAGCCGCCTGGTGGACAAGTCCATGCCGCCGAAGAGCGTCGAGACCCTGCTGGCCCGGCACAGCCTGCCTTCCGGCGCGCTGACCCTGGAGCTGACGGACAGCGACCCGCGGGTGCCGCTCGACGAGCTGGAGCACCGGCTGAGCGCGCTGCGGCGCCTGGGCGTACGCATCGCCCTCGACGGCTTCGGCAGCGGCTATGCCGCGATCCGGGCGCTGCGCAGGCTCCCCATCGACATGCTCAAGCTGGACCGGGGGCTGGTCGAGGGCGTCGTCGAGTCCTCCCGGCTGCACAAGATCACCTCGGGGATGCTGCGGATCGCGGGCGACCTGGGCATGCAGTCCCTCGCGGAGGGGGTCGACCTGCCCGAGCAGATCGTCGCCCTGCGGGCCATGGGGTGCACCCATGCCCAGGGGCCGGCCTTCTCCGGGCCGCTCGACGAGCACCGGCTGCGCCGCGCGCTGAACCGCGGCTCGTACCCCGTACCGCGCTCGGACAGCCCCGTACTGGTCGGCGGCGCGCTGCCGACCCGGCACCTCGGCCACATCGCCGCATATAGTGCGGGCCACCCAGCGGGGCATGGCGCCGCCCATGGCGCGGGGCATGGGCCGCGGCGGGCGGAGTCTCACACACATCCGCCATCCCGCTCAAATACTGAGACGCCCGTCCCACCCACTTGACACCCGATACGCGCCGGGGGGAGGGTCGGAGCCATGCGCACCCGAATTCTCGTACTTGGAAAGCGCGTCGGCTGAGCAGGGCCATCTCAGAAGCCCTGCGGACCCCACCGGCGCGCTCCCCTCGCTTGCCTCACGGCACGAGGGGTTTTTTGTTGCACTGACACATGTCGTACCGCTCTCCTACTCCCCGCACAGATCCTCATCCGAGAAGAGAATGCCGATGACCGAGCAGGCCACCGGGGCCCACCATCCCCAGCCGCGGCCCCGTAACGGCGGTTCCCAGCCCGCCCCAGTCGAGCACGTCACGGGCGCGCAGTCCCTCATCCGCTCGCTCGAAGAGGTCGGTGCCGACACCGTCTTCGGTATCCCCGGCGGCGCGATCCTCCCCGCGTACGACCCGATGATGGACTCCACCAAGGTCCGGCACGTGCTCGTCCGCCACGAGCAGGGCGCGGGCCACGCCGCCACCGGCTACGCCCAGGCCACCGGCAAGGTCGGCGTCTGCATGGCCACCTCGGGCCCCGGCGCCACCAACCTGGTCACCCCGATCGCCGACGCGCACATGGACTCGGTCCCCATCGTCGCGATCACCGGGCAGGTCGCCTCCAAGGCCATCGGTACGGACGCCTTCCAGGAGGCGGACATCTGCGGCATCACCATGCCGATCACCAAGCACAACTTCCTGGTCACCAAGGCCGAGGACATCCCGCGGACGATCGCCGAGGCGTTCCACATCGCCTCCACCGGCCGCCCCGGCCCGGTCCTGGTCGACATCGCCAAGGACGCCCTTCAGGCGCGGACCACCTTCTCCTGGCCGCCGCAGACCGACCTGCCCGGCTACCGCCCGGTCACCAAGCCGCACGCCAAGCAGATCCGCGAGGCCGCCCGCCTGATCACCCAGGCCGAGCGCCCGGTGCTGTACGTGGGCGGCGGCGTCATCAAGGCCCACGCCACCGCCGAGCTCAAGGTGCTGGCCGAGCTGACCGGCGCGCCCGTCACCACCACCCTCATGGCGCTGGGTGCCTTCCCCGACACCCACCGGCAGCACTTGGGCATGCCGGGGATGCACGGCACCGTCGCCGCCGTCACCGCCCTGCAGAAGGCCGACCTGATCGTCGCCCTCGGCGCGCGCTTCGACGACCGGGTCACCGGCAAGCTCGACTCCTTCGCCCCGCACGCCAAGGTGGTCCACGCCGACATCGACCCGGCCGAGATCGGCAAGAACCGCGCCGCCGACGTGCCGATCGTCGGTGACGCCCGCGAGGTCATCGCGGACCTGGTCGTCGCGGTCCAGGCCGAGCACGACGCGGGCCACGCCGGCGACTACTCCGGCTGGTGGGCGGACCTGAACCGCTGGCGGGAGACCTACCCGCTGGGCTACGAGCAGCCCGCGGACGGCAGCCTGTCCCCGCAGCAGGTCATCCAGCGGATCGGACAGCTGGCACCGGAAGGCACGATCTTCGCCGCGGGCGTCGGCCAGCACCAGATGTGGGCCGCCCACTTCATCGACTACGAGAAGCCGGCGACCTGGCTGAACTCCGGCGGCGCGGGGACGATGGGCTACGCCGTCCCGGCCGCGATGGGCGCCAAGGCCGGCGCCCCGGGCCACACGGTCTGGGCGATCGACGGCGACGGCTGCTTCCAGATGACCAACCAGGAGCTGGTCACCTGCGCGCTGAACAACATCCCGGTCAAGGTCGCGATCATCAACAACGGCGCGCTGGGCATGGTCCGCCAGTGGCAGACGCTGTTCTACAACCAGCGCTACTCCAACACCGTGCTGCACTCCGGCCCGGACACCCCCGCCCAGACCGGCGCCGGCACCCGCGTCCCCGACTTCGTCAAGCTCGCCGAGGCCATGGGCTGCATCGGGATCCGCTGCGAGGACCCGTCCGACCTCGACGCCGTCATCGAGAAGGCCAACTCGATCAACGACAGGCCGGTGGTCGTGGACTTCATCGTCCACGAGGACGCCATGGTCTGGCCGATGGTCGCGGCCGGCACCTCCAACGACGAGATCCAGGCGGCGCGCGGCGTCCGCCCGGACTTCGGCGACAACGAAGACGACTGAGGCCGAGGACTCAGGGACGTAAGGGACTTAAGGAAAGAGAGACCGAGCCCATGTCCAAGCACACGCTCTCCGTCCTGGTGGAGAACACCCCAGGCATCCTCGCCCGGATCGCCGCGCTGTTCTCCCGCCGAGGCTTCAACATCGACTCGCTCGCGGTCGGCGTCACCGAGCACCCCGACATCTCCCGGATCACCATCGTGGTCGGCGTCGAGGAGCTCCCGCTGGAGCAGGTCACCAAGCAGCTCAACAAGCTCGTCAACGTGCTCAAGATCGTCGAGCTGGAGGGCAGCCAGGCGATCCAGCGGGAACTCGTCCTGGTGAAGGTCCGCGCCGACAACGAGACCCGCTCCCAGATCGTCGAGATCGTCCAGCTGTTCCGCGCCAAGACCGTGGATGTCTCCCCGGAGGCCGTGACCATCGAGGCCACCGGCAGCAGCGACAAGCTCGAGGCCATGCTCAAGATGCTGGAACCGTACGGCATCAAGGAGCTGGTCCAGTCCGGCACCATCGCCATAGGGCGCGGCGCGCGCTCCATCACCGACCGGAGCCTGCGCGCGCTCGACCGGACCGCCTGACCAGCGGCACCGGGCAGCGGTCAGCGGGCACCGGGCGGTCGATCATGGCCGATCCGGGCCCATGAGTGGCCCGTACGGGGCCCGTATGGGGCCCGTATGGCGAGACCCCGAAACCTTCACCCGCCCGCCCGTCATACGGTGGGACGCACAACCCGAAAACGCTAGGAGAATCCCGAAGTGGCCGAGCTGTTCTACGACGACGACGCCGACCTGTCCATCATCCAGGGCCGCAAGGTCGCGGTCCTCGGTTACGGCAGCCAGGGCCACGCCCACGCGCTGTCGCTGCGCGACTCGGGCGTCGACGTCCGGGTCGGTCTGCACGAGGGCTCGAAGTCCAAGGCCAAGGCCGAAGAGCAGGGGCTGCGCGTGGTCACCCCGGCCGAGGCGGCCGCCGAGGCCGACGTGATCATGATCCTGGTCCCGGACCCGATCCAGGCCAAGGTCTACGAGGAGTCGGTGAAGGCCAACCTGAAGGACGGCGACGCGCTGTTCTTCGGCCACGGCTTCAACATCCGGTTCGGCTTCATCGAGCCCCCGGCCGGCGTGGACGTCTGCATGGTCGCCCCCAAGGGCCCGGGCCACCTGGTCCGTCGCCAGTACGAAGAGGGCCGCGGCGTGCCGTGTATCGCGGCCGTCGAGCAGGACGCCAGCGGCAACGCCTTCGCGCTCGCCCTGTCGTACGCCAAGGGCATCGGCGGCACCCGCGCCGGCGTCATCAAGACCACCTTCACCGAGGAGACCGAGACCGACCTCTTCGGCGAGCAGGCGGTGCTGTGCGGTGGCACCTCCGCGCTGGTCAAGGCCGCGTTCGAGACCCTGGTCGAGGCCGGCTACCAGCCGGAGATCGCGTACTTCGAGTGCCTCCACGAGCTGAAGCTGATCGTGGACCTCATGTACGAGGGCGGCCTGGAGAAGATGCGCTGGTCGATCTCCGAGACCGCCGAGTGGGGCGACTACGTCACCGGCCCGCGGATCATCACCGACCAGACCAAGGCCGAGATGAAGAAGGTCCTCGCCGAGATCCAGGACGGCAGCTTCGCCAAGAACTGGATGGACGAGTACCACGCGGGCCTGCCGAAGTACAACGAGTACAAGAAGGCCGACGCCGACCACCTGCTGGAGACCACCGGCAAGGAGCTGCGCAAGCTGATGAGCTGGGTCGACGACGAGGCCTGAGCCTCAGGGGCCGGCCCCCCGAGCCCGCACCTCGGGGGGCCCGGTCCCGGACTTGTCCATCATGCAAGACCACGTGCGGGTGATCCCGCCGCTATGGCGCAAAACGCCTCCCGGACGCTACTACACTGCAGGGACCAAACGCGTCAGGGCTCACAGCGTCGTGCGTCTTTCACGCGGCTGCCCCCTTCACGCCTGCGGCCGTCGGGACGGCCGTCCGCATAGGACTAGTGAGGACTGAAGACCACGTGAGCACTGCTTCCACGGGTAAACCCGTCGTACTCATCGCCGAAGAGCTCTCGCCCGCCACGGTGGACGCCCTGGGTCCGGACTTCGAGGTCCGCAGCTGCAACGGCGCGGACCGAGCCGAGCTGCTGCCCGCCATCGCCGACGTGGACGCGATCCTTGTGCGCAGCGCCACCAAGGTCGACGCCGAGGCCATCGCCGCGGCGAAGCACCTCAAGGTGGTCGCCCGCGCGGGTGTAGGCCTCGACAACGTGGACGTCTCCGCGGCCACCAAGGCCGGCGTCATGGTCGTCAACGCCCCGACGTCCAACATCGTCACCGCGGCCGAGCTGGCCTGCGGTCTGCTGGTGGCCACGGCGCGTAATATCCCGCAGGCGAACGCGGCGCTGAAGAACGGCGAGTGGAAGCGCAGCAAGTACACGGGCGTGGAGCTGAGCGAGAAGACCCTCGGCGTCGTCGGCCTCGGCCGCATCGGCGTGCTGGTCGCCCAGCGGATGTCCGCCTTCGGCATGAAGATCGTCGCGTACGACCCCTACGTCCAGCCCGCGCGCGCCGCCCAGATGGGCGTCAAGCTGCTGTCGCTCGACGAACTGCTCGAGGTCTCCGACTTCATCACGGTCCACCTCCCCAAGACCCCCGAGACCGTCGGCCTGATCGGCGACGAGGCGCTGCGCAAGGTCAAGCCCGAGGTCCGCATCGTCAACGCCGCGCGTGGCGGGATCGTCGACGAGGCGGCGCTGGCGGCGGCCCTCAAGGAGGGCCGGATCGCGGCGGCCGGCCTGGACGTGTTCTCCAAGGAGCCGTGCACGGACTCCCCGCTCTTCGAGTTCGACAACGTGGTCGTCACCCCGCACCTGGGCGCCTCCACCGGCGAGGCCCAGGAGAAGGCGGGCATCGCGGTCGCCCGCTCGGTGCGCCTCGCCCTGGCGGGCGAGCTGGTCCCGGACGCGGTGAACGTCCAGGGCGGCGTCATCGCCGAGGAGGTGCGGCCGGGGCTGCCGCTGGCCGAGAAGCTCGGGCGGATCTTCACCGCGCTCGCGGGCGAGGTCGCGGTCCGGCTGGACGTCGAGGTGTACGGCGAGATCACCCAGCACGACGTCAAGGTGCTCGAACTCTCCGCGCTCAAGGGCGTGTTCGAGGACGTCGTCGACGAGACCGTGTCGTATGTGAACGCCCCGCTGTTCGCGCAGGAGCGCGGTGTCGAGGTGCGCCTGACCACCAGCTCGGAGTCCTCGGAGCACCGCAATGTGGTGACCGTGCGCGGCACACTCTCCGGCGGCGACGAGGTCTCGATCTCCGGCACGCTGGCCGGCCCCAAGCACCAGCAGAAGATCGTCGCGGTCGGCGAGTACGACGTCGACCTGACGCTCGCCGACCACATGGCCTTCCTGCGCTACACCGACCGCCCGGGTGTGGTCGGCACGCTCGGCCGCATCCTCGGCGAGGCGGGGATCAACATCGCCGGCATGCAGGTCTCGCGTTCGGTGGCGGGCGGGGCGGCGCTGGTGGCGCTGACCGTGGACGACACGATCCCGCAGTCGGTCCTCACCGAGATCGCCGAGGAGATCGGGGCCTCGTCGGCCCGCTCGGTCAACCTGGTGGACTGAGCGCGAGGAACGTTCTTACGGCAGAGCAGCAAGAGCAACACAGAGCAGCACAGGGCCCGGCCCCCGCTTCGGCGGGGGCCGGGCTTCGTTGTGGGCGCGTCCGCGTGCGTGCCCGCGTACGCGTTCGCGACCCGACGACGCTTTTTCATCACGTGTTGAATATCCTGGCCGTGGTGGCTACGCTGAAACAGCTAAGTGGAGAAAAACTCTCCACCTAGCTGTGCTGTGCCGTTCCCCCAGCGACCGCTGGGAGGCGCCCCCTGCTCACGGGAGGTTCGCCGTGTCCACCACCACCCCCGACGCCGACCCGGCCGACGCCCCCGGCGCTGCCGACGGGCCCGGGTCGCCCCGGATGCCCCGGATGCGGGCCGACGCCCGGCGCAACCGCGAGCAGATCCTGCGTGCCGCCCGCGCGGTCTTCGTCGACCAGGGCCCCGACGCCCCCCTCGACGAGATCGCCCGCCGGGCGGGGGTCGGCATCGCGACCCTCTACCGGCGGTTTCCCGAGCGCGCCGACCTGATCCGCGAGGTGGCGATCGACGTCTTCACCGCCCTGGTCGAGGCCGCGCGCGAGGCGACCGAGACGGGGTACGACGAGCTGGACGCGCTGCGCCGCTTTATGCACGCGGCCCTCGACCTCAAGATCGGCTCGGTCATGCCCGCCCTCGTCGGCCGGGTCACCGTCGACGAGATCCTGGAGGCCGTCCGCCAGGACGTCGCCGACCCCGTGGACGAGCTGCTCCGGCGGGCCGGCGAGGCCGGGCTGATCCGCCCCGACGTCGTCTTCGGTGACATCGCCCTGATGATCATCCGGCTGTCCCGCCCGCTGCCCGGCGGTGTCATCCCGGACGACGAGGCGCTCGCACACCGCCACCTGGACGTATACATCGACGGCCTGCGCCCCACCGGCAGCGCCCGGCCCAACGCCCGGCTGCCCGGCCCGGCCCTGGACGCCGCCGCGGTCAAGCGCCTCAGGGGGCGGGCGATGGACGCCGGGTCCGGCTGACGGCTGACCCGTCCGGCCGCTTCCGGAGGAATCCCCTCGCCCGGCAAACCCGGGCGGGGAAAGCCTCTCAAAGCATGGAATCTCCAGATAAGCCTCAGAAAGGCACCGTCATGGCCCAGCCCCTCGACAAGCAGCCCGCGGACAACCCCCGGCGCTGGTTGGCACTGCTCTTCATCGGCCTGGCCCAGCTGATGATCGTCCTCGATATCACCGTCGTGAACATCGCCCTGCCCTCGGCCCAGCAGGACCTCGGGATCTCCGACGGCGACCGGCAGTGGGTCATCACCGCCTACACGCTGGCGTTCGGCAGCCTGCTGCTCCTCGGCGGCCGGATCGCCGACTACACCGGCCGCCGGCGCGCCTTCCTCATCGGTCTGATCGGCTTCGCCGCGGCCTCCGCCCTCGGCGGCGCGGCCTCCGGATTCGGCATGCTCCTCGCGGCCCGCGCGCTCCAGGGCGTGTTCGCCGCGCTGCTCGCCCCCGCGGCGCTGTCCCTGCTCGCGGTGAGCTTCACCGAGCCGCGCGAGCGCGCCAAGGCCTTCGGCGTCTTCGGCGCCATCGCGGCGGGCGGCGGCGCGATCGGGCTGGTCCTCGGCGGGCTGCTGACCGAGTACCTGAACTGGCGCTGGTGCCTGTATGTGAACGTCCCCATCGCCGTCGTCGCCGTCTTCAGCTGGTACGTCCTGCCCGCCGACGAGCGCGCCGAGGGCGGCCGCGCCCGCTTCGACCTGCCCGGCGTGCTGCTGGCCGTGTCCGGTCTTGTCGCGGTGGTGTACGGGTGCAGCGAGGCGGAGTCCAAGGGCTGGGACTCGCTGACCGTGACCGGCCTGCTGACCCTGGGCGTGGTCCTGCTGACGGCGTTCATCCTGACCGAGCGCAGCGTCGCACGCCCGCTGCTGCCCCTGCGGGTGATCGCGGACCGCACGCGCGGCGGCGCCTACCTCGCGGTCGGCCTCTCGGTGGTCGGCATGTTCGCGATGTTCCTCTTCCTCACGTACTACATGCAGCGCGTCAAGGGCTACTCGGCGCTGGTCAGCGGCGTGGCCTTCCTGCCGATGACCGCGGCCGTGCTGGCCGCGGCCGCCGGCATCGGCGCCCGCCTGCTCCCCAAGCTGCCGCCCCGCGTCCTCGTGACCCCGGGCATGCTCCTCGCGGCCGCCGGTGTCGCGCTGCTGATCCCCCTGGAGCCCGGCAGCTCGTACGCGGCAGGCATCCTGCCCTCCGAACTCCTCGTCGGCTTCGGCATGGGCCTGGTGATGGCCCCGGCGATGAACTACGCCACCCACGGCGTCCAGCCCCAGGACGCGGGCATCGCCTCCGCCACGGTCAACACCACCCAGCAGATCGGCGGCTCGATCGGCACGGCGATGCTCAACACGATCGCCACCAGCACCACCAACGACTACCTGGCCCCGGCGATCCGCGCCCGTGAGGTGACCCCGCAGCTGGCCAAGGAGGGGCTGGTCGAGGGCTTCTCGGAGGCGTTCGTGTGGTCCTCGGTGATCCTCGCGGTGGCGGCGGTCCTGGTGGGTCTGCTGATGAACACCCCCCGGCCGAGCCGCCAGCCCGGCGCGGAGCAGACGGCGCCGCTTCCGGTGCACCTGGGGTAGGCCCACTCGCGGCGGTCAATGCAGGAGCCGCCCCTCACTCGTGTGAGGGGCGGCCCCCGCGTTCGGGCCCGCCGGGCTTGAATCCGCGACCAGAATCCCGCCCATGGATGGATCTCTCACTGCAGAAGAACCGCTTCCGGACTGGGCGTTGGTGCTCTGCCTGCTGAATACCGCTCTGCGCCAATGGGCGCCGAAGTCGTTGCGGGTGGTCCGGGATATGACCGTGACCCTGGACCGGTGTAACCGTCCTGAGCCGGACCTTTCCGTGCTGCGTGCCGAGGCGGTGACCGCCGACGGGAATGAGACGGGCTACGAGGCGGCCGATGTCGTGCTCGTGGTGGAGGCGGTCTCGGCGGACTCGCAGGCACGCGACCGCAAGCGCAAGCCGCAGCTCTACGCCGAGGCGGGAATCCCGCACTTCTGGCTGATCGAGAAGGGTGAAGGCCGCCGCCCGGTCGTCCACGTCTTCGAGCTTGACCCGGTGACGCGCACGTACGTGCCGACCGGCATCCACCACGACCGGCTCAAGCTCCCGGTGCCGTTCACCATCGACATCGACCTCACCGAGATCGACCGGCTGTAGATCCGAATCCGGTGAGCACGCGGTAGGCCTCCCGCCAGATACCGCTCTCGTCGAACTGGGGAGCAATCCAGGTCGTCGCCTTGGCCTCGCCGCGCGCACGGTACTTGCGCATGATCGCCACGTGGTCCGGCCGGCCCACGAATCCGTGCAGGGCCTCCTCGCCGGTCCACACAGACACCGCGCCGCAGCGCCGGGCCCGCGGCGCCGTCCACAGCCACAGGCCGACCGCCCCGTCGAGCGTCGGCCAGGTGCGCCGTAGTCCAACGGCCGCGCGAGCGATGCCGGGCAGGTCCATCCGCCTGGCGAAGGTGAAGTCGGTGACGCTGACGAGCACCGGGCCCTCCGTGTCCGCCTCCGGCCCCGGGTGCCAGCCCGATCTCAGCATGGTCCGCCCGCCCAGGACGGGACGCGGCCGAGCAGGCTGAGCAGCCGGTGGTGCGGTGGCGCTTCGTCCGGGGGTGGGACGCGCCGGTCGAAGGCGGCGCCGGGGCCGCGGCCGTCGTCCGGGACCCGGTCGGCGATCCGCAGCGCGGCGGCGGTCAGCTCTTCGTCGGGTTCCCACGGGACGCCGATCGTCACCGCGACGTCCCAGGCGTGGACGACGTAGTCGAGGAAGTGGAAGCTGATGGCGACGTGCCCGGGAAAGGCGCCGCCGTCCCGTACCTCCGGCAGGACGAACGGCCGCTTGAGCACACCGTCTTCCGCGAACGCCTCGTTGACCAGCGTCGCCGACGCCTCGAACGCGGCGCGTGCATCGCCGCCGAGGTCGCCGCCGCGCCAGGCGGAAAGCGTTCCGCCCGCGCCGCGCGCCGTGGCGGCGAAACCCTCGTTCTGGCTGACGAGATGGCGGGTCAGGCCGTGCAGTGTCCAGTCGGGGCACGGCGTCGGCAGGGTCAGCTGATCGTCCTTCAACTGGGCGACGATCCCGCCGGTGAGCGCCAGGGCCCGACGGTCGAGCTCTTGGACGTCCAGCTCTCGAATATCCATGACCCGCAGCCTAGAAACGGGCAATGGCCCAACACCAGGGCCAATAACCCCGCATATGATTGAGCCAATATGGAGGTGCATGTCAGCCTGGACGGGCATCGCGACCTGTCCGGCCAGATCTACCGGCAGATCCGTGCCGCCATCCTCGACGGGCGGCTGCGCCCAGACGATCCGCTGCCGCCGACCCGGGAGATGGCCCGGCGGCTCGAGGTGGCCCGCAACACGGTCGGCGTCGCTTACGACCGCCTGGCGAGCGAGGGCTATCTGGACAGCCGGGTCGGCGCGGGCACATTCGTGCGCGCCGTCGGCCGGACGCCGGGCGCCGCCACCACCGGTTCCGCCCTCAGGCCGCGCCCTGTCTGGGACGGGGTGGTCTCCCCATGGCTCGGCTCGATCGACGCCGGGCTGACCTCCGTCGCGTACGACCTGCGCGTGGGCCTGCCGGACGCCCGGCTCTTTCCGTACCAGACGTGGCGGCGGCTGGTCGCCCGCGAGCTGCGCCCGTCGGCCGCGATCGCGCGGGGGCCCGGTCATCCGGCCGGCCACGGCGGACTGCGCGCGGCGATCGCGCGCCACATCGGCCTCTCCCGGGCGGTGCGGGCCTGTGCCGACGACGTGGTCGTGACCAACGGCATTCAGCAGGCCCTCGACCTGATCTGCCGGGTGGTGATCGAGCCGGGCGATGGCGTCGCGGTCGAGGAGCCCGGCTATCCGCCGGCCCGGATGCTCTTCCGCTCACTGGGCGCCACGGTCGTGGAGGTGCCGGTGGACGACGAGGGCCTGTGTGTGGACGCTCTCCCGGACCATGTCCGCGTCGTCTATGTGACGCCCTCCCATCAGTTCCCGCTGGGCATGCCGATGTCGCTGCGGCGCCGGATGGCCCTCGTCGAGTGGGCCGAACGTCACGGTGCCGCCGTGATCGAGGACGACTACGACAGCGAGTTCCGCTTCGGCGGGCGGCCGATCGACCCCCTGCAGAGCGTCGACCGGGCCGGACACGTGATCTACGTGGGCTCCTTCTCCAAGGTCATGCTGCCCTCGCTGAGGATCGGCTTCCTCGTCGCGCCCGCCCCGCTGCGGGACGCGCTGCGCGCGGCCAAGTACGTCACCGACTGGAGCACCTCCCTCCCCACCCAGGCGGCGCTGGCCAGGTTCATCGACGACGGTCTGCTCGCCCGCCACATCCGCCGGATGCGACAGGAGTACGCGGCCCGGCACGAGCTGATCACGACCGCGCTCGCGGAGCGCTTCGCGGACCGGCTCGACGTCGTCCCGTCCTCGGCGGGTCTGCATGTGACCGCCTACGCCCTCGGCGACCTCGCCGGTCCCGGGCGTCTCGACGGGCTGGCGGCCCGGGCCCGTGCCTCAGGCGTGGCGCTCTACACCCTGCCCGAGGTCGCCATGAGCCGGTCCGTACGCCCGGGCCTCGTCTTCGGCTACGGCGCGATCGCAGCGCCGGACATCGGTCCGGCGCTGCGGCAGCTGTCGGTTGTTTGATCAGGCCGTCTGATCAGTCGGAGGCGGGGATGTCGAGGGCCGTTCCGTACAGGCGGGACACCCCGATCCTGATCACCACGCGCCGGTCCGCCACCATCTGCTCCAGGAAGGCCGCTTCGTCCTTCGGATCGTCGAAGCCGGGCGTCAGGGAGAGCAGTTCCCGCCCGACCGCGTCACCGGGCTCGGTCGTCACCTCGGATATCTCCGCTTCGCCCTCGGCGACGGCGAACGACCAGACATTCGGGCCGTTGACGTGCAGGGCGGCATGCGGATCGCGGCGCAGTTGGCGCACCTTGAGGCGGTCGGCCGTGGTGGAGATACGGACCACGCGCTCCTCGGGGCTCCAGTTGTGGAGCACGGTCGACAGGTGGGGGTGGCCGCTGCGCTTGACCGTCGCGAGCACCCCGAACTGCTGCTCTCGCAAGAGCCGGGACAGCTCCTCGTCCGTGAGCGCCCGGGGCGCGGGTCCGGCGCCCGGCTTCTGCTCTTCTTCGTTCGCCACGTTCGCGTTCATGGGGTCAGGCCTTTCACTGGTGGGGGAGGACGTCAGGCGGCGGTGGCGGGCTCGGCGGCCGGGTCGGCGTTCTTCCGCACGGCTGTGGGGATCGGCGCGGGCTGGGCGAGGACGGTGAACGCGACCACGAAGGCGGCGACGAGGAGCCCTGTGCCGACGGTGAAGGCCAGGTGGTAGCCGCCGGTCAGCGCCTCGGCCTGGCTCTCGCCCCGCGCGAGCAGGCTGTCGCTGCGGGAAGCCGCCAGGGTGGACAGCACCGCGACGCCCAGGCTCATGCCGATCTGCTGGGTGGTGTTGAACAGTCCGGAGGCGAGGCCGGCGTCGTCGTCCTTCGCGCCGGACATGCCGAGGGTGGTCAGCGCGGGGAGCGCGAGGCCGAATCCGGCGGCGAGCAGCATCACGGGAAGGAGGTCGGTGAGGTAGTTCGCGTGCACGGGCACGCGGATGAGCAGCCCGAGGGTCCCGATCAGGAGCGCGATTCCCGCCAGCAGCACCTTGCGCTCGCCGAAGCGGGCGTTGAGCCGGGCGGAGACGCCGAGGGAAACCGCGCCGATGACGGCGGCGGCCGGGAGCATGGCCAGGCCGGTCTTGGCGGCGCCGTACCCCAGCACCTTCTGCAGGTAGAGGGCGACGAGGATCTGGAAGGAGAACAAGGCGGCCACCATGAGTACTTGGATGACGTTGGCCCCCGCGACGCTGCGCGACCGGAAGATCCGCAGCGGCATCAGCGGCGTACGGGCGGTGGCCTGGCGGGCGACGAACGCGGCGAGCAGGAGGAGCGAGAGGGCGCCGAAGCCCAGTGTGGGCGCCCCGGTCCAGCCGTACTCCTCGACCTTGACCACGGTGTAGATCCCCAGCATCAGCCCCGCGGTGACAAGGAGGGCGCCGATGACGTCGGCTCCGGCAGCGAGGCCGAGCCCTCGGTCGGCGGGCAGGACGGGTACGGCGACCGCGAGGGCCGCGATCCCGATCGGCAGGTTGATGAAGAAGATCCAGTGCCAGTTGAGCGCGTCGGTGAGGACGCCGCCGAGCACTTGGCCGATCGACGCGCCGGCCGCCCCGGTGAAGCTGAACACGGCGATCGCCTTGGCGCGTTCCCTGGGCTCGGTGAACAGCGTCACGAGAATGCCCAGGCTGACCGCGGAGGCCATGGCGCTGCCGATCCCTTGCAGGAACCGGGCGGCGATCAGTACCGCGGGGGAGGTGGCGGCGGCCGCCAGCAGCGAGGCGGCGGTGAACACCGCGATGCCGGCCAGGAACATGCGCTTGCGGCCGATCAGGTCGCCGAGCCGTCCCGCGAGGAGCAGCAGGCTGCCGAACGCGATGAGGTAGGCGTTGACGACCCAGCTCAGGCCGACGGGGGAGAAGCCCAGGTCGTCCTGGATCGCCGGCATGGCCACGGTCACGATGGAGCCGTCCAGGACGACCATCAGCATCCCCGTGGCGATGACGCCCAGGGCCAGCCAACGCGAGCGGGAAAGGGCGGGTTTGGAACTGGCTGTGACGGACATACGGGCTCTCCTGTCGGTGCCTCAGATGATGGCGACAGGAGAGACCGTAGCAGATAGTTCTGTTATAGACGATCTCTTTCGGATCTGCTTCGGCTACTGGCGCGCCCGCCGGGCCGGCCGGGGACTCTCCGTCGGTGTGGCGAGATGCCCTTCGGCCAGCTGATTCAAGGCCCGCAGCAGGGTGGTCCGGTCGGACTTGGGAAGTGACGCCAGTGCCTCCCGGTGCACCCGGTCGACGATCTCCTGGCTCTGTTCGGCGACCCGGGCGCCCTCCTCGGTGACCGCGATGATCCGGGCTCGCCGGTCCTGGCTGGAGGGGCGGCGCTCGGCGAGGCCGGCCGTCTCCAGGGCGTCGACGGTCACCACCATCGTGGTCTTGTCCATGTCGCCGAGCTCGGCGAGCTGGGCCTGGGTGCGCTCCTCCTCCAGGGCGTGGACCAGCACGCAGTGCATGCGCGCCGTCAGCCCGATCTCGGCGAGCGCCGCGGCCATCTGGGTGCGCAGGACGTGGCTGGTGTGGTCCAGGAGAAACGACAGGTCCGGTTCGTTGCGCGTGGGCGCCATGGCGGTCATGCTCGCCAGGGTAACAATTCGATCCGTGGCGGATTATCCAGAAGGGGACCTTCTGGGGGTTGGACTGCCGGTCACTGCGCGGGCCTGTTCACGCGGATCAGCGTCTGCTGCCCGTTCGCGACGAGCGACCGCCCGCCGTCCCCGACGCCGAACACCTCCAGCCGGCACACGGTCAGAGTGCGTCCGGACTTCATCGAAGCCCTCGTCTTCGCCACCCTGCGCTGGGAGGGCCGCGACACGGTCACTGCGTTCGAAGAGGCAGTGGCCGCCTTGCCGCACGTGCTCCAGGCCCAGCGTCTGTTCGGCGAACCCGACTACCTTCTGCGCGTCGCCACCAACGACCTGGCCGCCTTCCAGCAGCTCTACGACCAGCAGCTGGCCAGGCTGCCGGGAGTCCAGCGACTGACCTCCACCCTCGTCATGAAGCACGTCGTCGACGACCGCCCCCTGTCCGAATAGCGATCCCCTGGGGGTGCTACGCCGTGTGCGTGCTCGCTTCGTGCGCCTCGATCCGGGCCGGCAGTGCCTGAAGTCGAGCATCTGCGGGACTCAGGGCGTGAGGTGGTCGAAGGCTCCGGCTTTGGCGGCGCGTATGAAGGTGCCGAGGCGGGCGGGGGTGGTGGTGACGGTGATGTGGGGGTCTTCGCTTTCGCGGAGTCGTATCGTGCGGTCGGGGGTGACGGCGAGGTTGAGGCAGTTGCTTCCCTCGGCGCAGTAGGAGGACTTCTGCCAGTCCAGCGTGGACAAGGTTCCGCCTTTCAGAGGCTGCGTGCGATGTCATGGATGAAGTCGCGTGACTCGTCGGGCTTGAGCGCGATGGCGTCCATCCGGTCCAAGAGTGTGCGGTATTTGCCCAACTGGGCCTCGGCGTCGAGCAGTGCGGTGCCGTGGGACTGGTCCAGGTGGACGGTGTCGAGCTGGGGCACCGGTCCACGAGCGTAGACGACCGTCTGGCCGGAGCCGGGGAACGCTCCTGCGGTGAAGGGGACCACCGTGACGTTGATGTTGTCGCGCTCGCTCATATCCAGGATGTGCTGAAGCTGCGCGCGTGTTGTCGTCCGGCCGCCGAACTGCATGCGCAGCGCCGCCTCGTGAATGATGGCGGAGTAGGGGAGCGGTCTTTCGCGGTATAGGACGGCCTGCCGTTTGATCCGGTGTGACAGCCTGTGCTCGACCTCTGGTGGCGGGAGTGTGGGGACGCTCTGCTGGAAGACGACCCGCGCGTGATCGACGGTCTGGAGCAGTCCAGGGATGCTGGACGTCTGTGCCGTCCGCAGCTCCAGGGCGTGGTGTTCCAACTCGGCGAGGTCGAGCAGACCCGGCGGCAGGATGCCCCGGTACTCCTCCCACCAGCCCTTCTTGCGCTCGCCGGTCATCCCGGCGAGTGCTTCTACAAGCACGTCGTCCGAGCAGTCGTAGTTACAGGCAAGTGTGCGCACCATCGTTGAGCTGACCGGCGCCCGCCCTGTTTCGATGTTGCTGATCCGTGCTTGGTTGCCGCCCAGCACCTCGCCCGCCTCGCGGGCGGTCATCCCCGCCTTCTCTCGCAGCTTGCGCAGCTCGGCGCCCAGGCGTTGCTGACGGGCGGTGGGTGTCGCTCTCGACGTCATGCACTCCCCTTCTTGGTCGCGATCAGTCTGCCGTGGTCGCCGTCGTCAGTCTATGGAGTGATGTATTTCTCCGAAGGGGAGAAAGTTATCGCTCCAATGCGCTACGGTGTGTCGCGTGTCACTCACGCTACGGCGTCAGACGCGCCGGAAGCACATGCCCACAGGAGATCCGCATGAGCGATGACGCCTGGCAGTACACCCTCGACATGCCGCACGAACTCCACGCCCCCCGCATCGCCCGCCGCACCGTGCGGATGATCCTCGCGGAACACGGGCTCGACGAACTCATCGACACCGCCGAACTGCTGACGTCCGAGCTGGTCACCAATTCCGTGCGCTACTCCGACGGTCCGGCGTCGGTCCGGATCCTCTGGTCCAGGGGGCGACTGCGCGTCAGCGTGTGCGACACCAACCCCAAGCTGCCGGTGCTGGACGGCGCGCAGGTCGCGGGGGACGACGATGACCGCGGGCGGGGCCTGGCGCTCGTCCAGCTGTGTGCCGACGCGTGGGACGGCTATGCGATCGGGGAGGAACTGTTCGGCATCGGCGGGAAGTTGATCTGGTTCGAGATGGTGGGGCCCGCCTCGCGGAGGACCGTGTGTTTGACGGCCGCCGCCGAGCGCAGCGGGCGGTAGCGGTAGATGTCGGCGGGGGACCAGCCGACGTCCGTGGTGAAGGTGCGGGTCGCCCACTCCGGCGGTTCGGTGCCCGACGCCTCCGCGTCTGCTCGCGCCTCGGCCGCCGCGGCCTCGAACTTCCGCCGGGCGATGGCGTTCACGTCGATCCGCCGACCCCGGTACCAGGAGCCCGTATCCGCGAACTGGTGGCCGTGGAAGTTGGCCACCGTGATGTCCGGGGAGGCGCCGGGGCCGGTGTGGTCGAAGGCGTTGTACTCGGAGACCAGCTTCGATTCGAGGCCCACCCCGAGGAAGTACGCGCTGCCGCCCAGGGCCTGGCCGCGCATGGGGTAGTCGGGGTCGTCGGTGGAGCCGCGGAAGTAGTTGTTGTACGCGTGGACCTGGCCGAAGCGCACGCGCGGGGAGCGCTGGGCGGTGTCGGCGAAGAGGTTGTGGTGGAAGGTGATCCGCAGATGGCCGCGGTCGCGGTCGCCCTTGCCGTCGCCGGAGCCGATGAGGACGGTCTTCTCGTGGTCGGTGAATCGGCTGTACGAGACGGTGACGAAGTCGGTGGCGTCCTCCATGTCGAGCAGTCCGTCGTGGCGCTCGACGGGCTTGCCGTGGAAGCCGGTGGGGGCCTGGCTGTTGGGGTAGCGGCCGTCGCCGAAGGCGCAGTGGTCGATCCAGAGGTTGCGGCCGGTGACCACCGACATGGCGTCGAAGCGCGCGTTCCAGGCGCCTTGGTCGCCGTCGCCGGGGTCCCAGCTGGGGAAGTGGTCGATGGGCGCCTCGAAGCGGAGGTTGCGGACGATGATGTTCTGGCCCGTGTTGACGGTGAGGTCGACGCCGAGGAGCGCCGCGTCGTCGCCGGCGCCGAGGATGGTGGTGTTGCCGGGGACGGTCAGCTGGATCTGCTGCTTCTGGGCGTTCGAGCCGGTGACCCGGAGCGTGCGCATGCGCTTGCACCACTCGTAGCGGTCGTCGCTCCAGGCCGTGCCGTCGGGGCCGAAGCAGTCCATGTAGTGCTCCAGGTCCCAGCCGGGGGCGTAGTCCTGGGCGCCGAGGAGGCGGCCGTCGTCGGTCTGGTTGCCGTGGATGGCCCCGCGAATGGTGATGACCTTGGGTGCGGTGGGGTCGCCGTGGTTGGCCAGGGCGGCCTTCAACTCGGCACGGTTCCGCACTAGATGTCTGCTGTCGGGCGCGGCGCCCGCGCCCCCGGTGGTGCCGGGGCCCGCCGTGGCCCAGCCGGTGGGGCGCCCTTGGGGCAGGCCCTGCCGCGCGGCGGCGGCCCCGCTGGGTGCGGCCAGAAGCCCGCACAGCAGCGCGGCCGCCACCGCGTACGACGTACGTCCGCGCACGGTCAGCCCGCCAGCTCGTACGCGTAGTCCGGCGAGAAGCTGCCCGCGGCGCCCGCGCAGCCGTCCAGCTCGCCCGGCAGCTTGATCCACAGATAGGCGTCGATGGCCGGGTCGCCGGTGTTCGCCGTCGGGTTCTCGCCCACCTTGCGGCCGTGCGGGTCGCACCAGGCGTTGTCGGGGGCGGGGCCGTTGCCGTTGCGGCTGGTGTCGATGACCGCGGTCAGGCCCGAGCCGCCGAGCTGGCTGAGCACGCTCTTGGCGAAGGCGACCTCGTTGGCGGTGCGGTTGTAGTTGGAGACGTTGCTGTAGATGCCGTCGCCGCTGGTCAGCACGCCCGCCGAGCGCAGTCGCGAGGCCTGTACGGAGGCGCTGTTCCACGCGGAGTGCCCGGCGTCGAAGTAGACCCGGGCCTTGGGGTTCGCGGCGTGGATGGCGCTCGCGGCCCGGGCGAGTGAGGCGTAGCGGGCGCTGAGCTCGCTGGACGACAGGCAGCTGATGAGCGCGATCGAGTCCGGTTCGAGGATGACGATCGAGGACCCGCTGCCCAGCCCGGCGGCGAAGTTGCGCGCCCAGGCGTCGTAGGCGGCGAGGTCGGGAGCGCCGCCCGCGGAGGCGCCGCCGCAGTCGCGGTTGGGGATCATGTACGCGACGAGGACGGGGACCTGGCTCTTGGCGGCCGCCGCGGAGGTCACCTTGCGGACGTCCGCGGTGACGGTGGAGGGGGAGTAGCGGGCGAACCAGACGGCCTGCGGCTGACTGGCTATGCGCGAGGCTATGCGCGGCTGGCGCGAGTCGCTGGGGTTGGCGGCGACCCATTTGTTGACCTGGGATTCGGGGTCGGTGAAGAACTTGGTGTCGCCGGGCAGTTCACCCGCGACGGCTTGGGGCGCATGGCCCGCCCCCACCAGGAACGCGGTGGCGAGCGCGGCAGTCACTAACGCTCGGATGAGGCGCACGGTGCATCAGTCCTCTCGGGGGGATTAGGGGACTTTGGTGACTTCTGGGATGTCAGGTGGCAGTGCGAAACGAGTGGCGCTCTGTGCTTCTGGTTGCCGCCGCACCGGGGAAGGTTGCCGCCGGAGTCGATGAGAATTCGAGTCAAGTTCCAGTGATCTCGGTGTCGTTGGCGGCGCCGGACATGACGCGACCCCGCCCGTGTCCCGGGTGGGGTCGCGTTGGGTGAGGGGGGCCGTCAGCGGCTCGCCACCGTCTCCGACCGGAGATCGACCGGTGCCGTCCCCTGCGCGGCACCGATGCCGTACGGCTCGGAGTTCAGCTCGGTGTCCGCGCCGGCCCCTTCGGCCTCGGGCGCCGCGACCCGTACGTGGCGCAGGGCGACGGCCGCCAGGGCCGCGGCCGCGACCAGGACCAGCGCCCCCGCGACGGCGGCCACCTGCATACCGTGGGTGAACGCCTCGCGCGCCGCGCCCAGCATGTCGTCCCCGGCCCGCCCGCTCAGCCGGCCCGCCACCGCCGCCGCGCCGCCCAGGGTCTCGCGCGCCGCGTCCAGCGCGTCGGCCGGCAGGTCGGACGGCAGGTCGGCGGGCAGCTTGTCCGCCATGTCGTGGCGGTAGACGGCGTTGCCGACGACGCCGAGCAGCGCCATCCCGAGCGCCCCGCCGAACTCCTGGCCGGTCTCCAGCAGGGACGACGCGGAACCGGCCTTCTCCGCCGGGGCCGTGCCCATCGCCATGTCGGTGACCAGCGACATCACGGTGACGATGCCGGAGGCGAGGACACCCGCCGCGATCAGCACGAGCCACAGCGAGTCCGTGCCGGCGAGGGCCAGCAGTCCGAAGCCGGCGGCCGCGACGAGGAATCCGCCGCCGATGACGTACGCGCGGTTCACCTTCTGCGCGATCGCGGCCGACGCGGGGCCGGCGGCGCCCACCATGACGGAGGGCAGCAGGCTCCACAGCGCGGCCTCAAGCGGGCCCTTGCCAAGCACCGACTGCAGGTACTGGGTGGTGAAGAGGGAGGAGCCCATCATGGCGAACGAGGCCATGAGGTTGAGCCCGATCGAGGACCCGAAGCCGCGGTGGCGGAAGAGTTCGGGGCTGATCATGGGGTGCGCGTGGGTGCGCTGGCGGTGGACGAAGGCGAGGCCGATCAGCAGCCCGGCCGCGATCCACAGCGCCCGCGGCCCGCTGAACCCGTGAGCCGCCGTCTCCTTCAGGCCGTAGATCACCGGCAGCACCGCACCCATGGACAGCGGAACGCCCAGCAGGTCGAACCGTCCCGGGGCCGGGTCCTTGAACTCGGGCACCAGGACCGGGGCGAGCACCAGCAGCAGCACCATCGCCGGGAGGTTGATGAGGAAGACCGAGCCCCACCAGAAGTGGGCCAGCATCACGCCGCTCAGCACCGAGCCGAGTGCCACCCCGCCGGCCATCGCGCCGGACCAGATGCCGATCGCGGTGGCGCGCTGCCCCGGATCCTGGAACAGGTTGCGGCTGAGCGCCATCGTCGAGGGCATCAGGGTCGCGCCGCCGATGCCGAGCAGCGCACGGGCCGCGATCAGCATCTCGGCGCTGTTCGCGTACGCGGCGGCGACCGAGGCGGCGCCGAAGGCCGCGGCGCCCAGCATCAGCAGCTTCCGGCGCCCGATCCGGTCCCCGAGCGACCCCATCGTGATGAGCAGCCCGGCGAGGGCGAAGCCGTAGATGTCGAAGATCCACAGCTGCTGGGTGGAGCTGGGATGCAGCCGCGCGCTGATCTCCGGGAGCGCGAAGTACAGCACCGAGACGTCCATGGAGACCAGGAGCAGCGGAAGCATCAGGACGGCGAAGGCGGTCCATTCCCTGCGTCCGGCACGGGAATTGGCGGGAGTCGAGGTCATGCCGAGGACTATACGAACGTCTTAAACGCTTGTCTAGTACGACCGTGTAAGACGATTGTGTTGGACGGTTGTCTGGGACGGTTGTATGGGTATCGGGATAGGCTGACGCCATGGGACATCGAGAGGATCTGTTGGCGGGAGCCAAGCGCTGCCTGCTGGAGAAGGGCTGGTCGCGCACCACCGCGCGGGACATCGTGGCCGCCTCGGGCGCCAACCTGGCGTCCATCGGCTACCACTACGGGTCCAAGGACGCCCTGATGCGAGAGGCCCTGTTCGCGGCCATGGGCGACTGGGCGGATGACGTCGAGCGGTCCCTGAAGGAGGAGGCCGCGGGTGTCGAGGGCCGGGCAACGGGGTTCGAGGCGGGGTGGACCCGGGTGCTCGAACTGTTCGGCAAGCACGGGGCGATGTGGCGGGCCCAGCTCGAGGCGATCATGCAGGTCGAGGGTGATCCGGAGCTGCGCGAGGCCTTCGGGCGGGCCCGGCCGGAGGGACGGAGCGGGCTGGTGGCCCTCTTTGACGGGATCCCGGAGGAGGAGGTCGATGAGGAGACCTCGCGGATCATGGGTTCGTTCTATATGACCCTGATGGGTGGTATGGCCGTCCAGATGGCCATCGACCCCGCTCTCGCGCCCAGTGCCCGCGACCTGACCGAGGCGATGCGCCGCATCCTTGCCGGCCCGCGCCCCGGCCCGGCGACCGAACCGCGCCCGGCCGATTGACCCAGATTTTTACGGCGCGGGTGCGTCCTCAGGCGTGTGACGCGGCGTTTCCGGCGGTCCGGCCGTCGGTGGAGATACGGGTGTCGGAGATCGAGTTGAGGAGTTGGCCCCACTCCGGGTACTTCGCCACCTTCTTCAGGAATATCTCCGTGACCTTGGTGCCCAGCCCGGGGTCCATGTCGTCCGACAGCCGGACCGCCGAGAGCCTGGCGAGGTGCGGCAGGATCCCGAAGTCGCCTTCGAGATGCACGGGGTCGTGCATATACCGCTCCAGGGCCGGCAGGCCGTCGATCCCCACGCAGTACGCGTGGGTGTAGCCCTCGGCGGGATCGCCGAGGTCCTGGCCGACGGTCGCGAACGAGACCGACTCGACGGCCGCCGTGCGCCTCATGGCCGCCAGGACCTCGGCCTTCTGCTCGTCGGTCGTTCCGTCCCTGAAGCTGAAGCGCAGGATGTTGACGATCACGGGCGTTCTCCCCTCGCGGATCCTCGTAAATTTGAACTCGCTGGTTCAATCTAGTGGCCTGACATGAAAAGTAAAGCGGTACAGGGGAATGAACCAGTGAGTTCAACTCGGCGCGGCCGTGCGGTAGTCTGCCGAGGTGACAGGAGCGAGGGTCCCGGACGCGCGCACGGCCTCAAGGGGACGTATCGACAAGCGGCAGGCCATCCTGGAGGCCGCCTTCACCGTCTTCGCCCGCCGGGGTTACGCACAGGCTGGTGTGCAGGACATCGCCGAGGAGGCGGGCGTCGCCAAGCCGACGGTGTACAACCACCTCGGCGACAAGGAAAACCTGTTCCGGCACGCCATGGAGACCGCCGCCGACGCGGTGGTGAGGGAGAACCTGGCCGTCGTCGAGCGGCTGCGCGACCCCGGCGACGATCTGCGCGCGGCCCTGGAGGACGTGGCGTACCGGATGCTCAAGGTGTGCTGCGGCGAACGCTCGCGCGCGCTGCGGTCGCTGACCTACTCCCAGGCCGCGGCCTTCCCTGAGCTGATCGAGACGGTGCAGGGCCGCACCTCGATCGGGCTCGGCGAGGCGCTGGCGGACCGACTGGCCCGGCTCTCGCTGTCCGGGCGGCTGCGCCCGTGTGACCCGGGGCAGGCCGCGGAGCAGCTCCTCGCGCTGCTCACCGGCCCCATGGAGGCGCGCTCCCGGCTGGGCACCCGCAAGGTCTCCGCCGCCGAGACGCGGGAGGTGGCGAACGCGGCGGTGGACACCTTCCTGCGGGCGTACGCGGCCGGCCCCGCCGACCCCGGCTGACCAGCCCGGCGGGGCCTCAGAACTTGCCGCCCTGCTCCTCCGTACGGTGCCCCAGCCGCCTGGAGAACTCCGCGAGGAAGGCGGTGCCGAGCGGCGGCCACCCCCAGAAGTCGAACGCGAGCGCCCCGAGGTCGAAGCCGGAACCGAACCGCCACTCGGTGACCGGGACGGCCACTCCGCACGCCGAACAGGCCACGCTCCCCCCGCCCGTCTCCTTCCAGGCGGCGATGGCGTCCCGGAACGGCCGCCAGACCTCCTCGTCCGCCTCGAACTCCTCCGGATAGTCGATGATCACGGTCTTGGCGTCGCAGCGCGGGCAGATCGCGGAGTCCGCCTCGTCCGCCCCCTGGCCCCCGACGTAGTAGTCCCGTCCGGCCATGACCGCCACCGGGCCCGGCTGCCACCCCGTCTCCGCGGAACCCTCCACGGCCCGGTCCCAGCGGGGGCCGGGCGCATACCCCTCGTCCGCGGTCTGGCTGTACACGCCCTCGCCGGACGTCTCGCGCGTGATCACGCCTTCGGACACCAGCCAGTCGACCATCCGCTCGGCGAGCGGCCCGGCCTCCTCCTCGGCCGTCTCCACGTCGACGATCCGCTGAAAGTAATCACCCATGGCCCAGCCCCCGTCGCCGTCACTCGTTACTTGTTACCCGTTACTTGTTGTTCCTGGGTTTCCCGGTCGCCTTCCCGACCGGCGGTGCCCACTGTGCCACGCGCCACCGACAACGGGCCGCGCCCAGGTCACGGGCGCTGCTCACAGCCGCGCGGACTTCAGCGCCATGTGGAGCAGCAGCCGGTCCTCGCCCGCGTCCAGGTCGAGGCCGGTCAGCTGCTCGACGCGGGAGAGCCGGTAGTAGAGCGTCTGCCGGTGGATGCCGAGCGCCTGGGCGGTGCGGCTCGCCTGGCCCGCGCAGTCCAGGAACGCCTCGGCAGTGCGGGCGAGTTCGGCGTGCGGGGGCTCCAACAGGGCTTGTACGACGGGGTCGGGGCCGGTCGCGGCGGGCAGCGCGGCCAGCAGGCGGTACGGGCCGATGGCGGACCACTCCGCGACCGGGCCCAGCCGCGCGTCCGCCCGGGCGGCCCGCGCGGCGGCCAGCGCCTCGGGCCAGGCGGCGGGCAGGTCGTCCAGGCCGCGGCGCGGCGCGCTGACGCCCGCGAACCTCCCTTCCCGCTCGGTCTCGGGGCGCTCCGCCGCGCGGGCTCCCTTCGTCGCCGCGCGGCGCGCCGCGCCGCCCGAAGCCGGGGCGGCCGTGCCCGGGGAGCGCAGCAGATGTTCGGCCGCGGTACGGGCCGGGTCCAGGGCCGTCGAGGCGCGCAGCCGGACCAGCGCGGCCAGGCCCGACGCCGGTGAGCGCCCCGCGGCCGGGCCCGCCGCGGGGGCCGGACCGGGTGGCGCCGGGAGGACGCAGACGGCGGCCACCCCGGGCGGGCTGGGCAGCCGGGCGGAGTCGTAATCCTCGGCGTTCACGGCGTCCTCCGGGGCCCACGGGGTCACCGCGACAACCGCCAGGGGCCCGTCGGCCGCCCCGCGCAGCGCGGCGCGCAGGGCCGTGCGCGCGGTGTCGCGGCCGTCCGGCGGCCCGGTCAACAGGTCGCGCAGCAGCCCGCCGAGCTCCTCGTCCGCTCGGGCCTCCGCCGCCAGCAGCGCCCCGATCCGGGCCGCCGTCTCCATGGCGCGGGCGAGCCGGGGGTCCGGCGGGCCGGCCGGTCCGCCGAGCTCCAGGTCGGACAGATGGCCGTCGTCGAGCAGCCACACATAGCCGTGCACCACGCCCCGGTGGCGCACCGGCAGACAGATCCGGCCCATGAAGACCCCCGCCCCCGGGTCCGGCGGGATCCGCAGCGGGGCCTGGGCCCGCGCGATGCCGAAGCCCTCGAACCAGGCCCGCACCGCCGCCGTGGACCGGCGCCGCAGGATGGAGCGGGTACGCACCGGGTCGAGCGCCGGCTCGTCGACCCCGCCCGCCCCGTCGGCATCGTCGGGGTCTCCGCCGCTGCCGTGGGCCCCGAAGGCGATCAGCTCGAAGTCGCGGTTCTCGAGCGTCGCGGGCGCGCCGAGCGCCGCCGAGATCTCGTCCACAAGCTGCTGATAGTCGTCGAGCACCGGCTTCCCGCCTTCCTTTCGCCCCCGGCCGTGCTGCCATTCTCATACATATGTCTGAGATCCCGGACACGGATGCGTGACAGCTGTCGATGGCCGCGGATCCGAGCGATCCTTAAGTTTCACGGTGAGTCGACAAAGCCGTCCGAACGGCCGTCATCGTGGAGGTGCCCCGTGCTGGGTCCCGTGCTGCTCGCCGCTTCTCGCAGTGCCGTCATCCGCCGCGTCATCTCGGCCGCACCGGTCACCCGCCCGACGGTGGACCGGTTCGTCGCCGGTGAGCGCCTGGCCGAGGCCGTCCCGGTCGTCCGCGCCCTGGCGGAGCGCGGCCTGGAGGTGACGCTCGACCACTTGGGCGAGGACATCACCGATCCGACGGAGGCGCTGCGCAACCGGGATGCCTATCTCGCGCTGACCGAGGCGCTGGCCGCGGAGGGTCTGGCCGGGCGGGCGGAGATGTCGGTGAAGCTGTCCGCCTTCGGGCAGGCGCTGCCCGGCGGTCACGACCTGGCCCTGGCCCATGTGATCCCGGTGGTGGAGGCGGCCGACGCGGCGGGCACCACCGTCACCCTGGACATGGAGGACCACACCACCGTGGACTCCACCCTCGCCATCCTCGCCGAGCTGCGCCGGCGGTTCCCGAAGACCGGCGCGGTCCTGCAGTCGTATCTCCTCCGCAGCGAGGACGACTGCCGGGCGCTGGCCGGGGAGGGCTCGCGGGTGCGGCTGGTGAAGGGCGCGTACAAGGAGCCGGCGAGCGTCGCGTACCAGGACAAGCGCGAGGTCGACCTGGCCTATGTGCGCTGTCTGAAGATCCTCATGGCGGGCGAGGGCTACCCGATGATCGGCTCCCACGACCCGCGCATGGTCGCCATCACCCAGGAACTGGCGCGCCGCTTCGGCCGCAAGCTCGACGAGTACGAGTTCCAGATGCTGTACGGGATCCGCCCGGCCGAGCAGGAGCGGCTCGCTGCCGAGGGGCATCGCATGCGGGTTTATGTCCCGTATGGAACAGACTGGTATGGGTACTTCATGCGGCGCCTCGCGGAGCGCCCCGCGAACCTGGCGTTCTTCCTGCGCTCGCTGGTCGGCCGCGGCTGACCAGCCGGAACGCTCCCCCGCCCCCTCGCCTGTACGACGAACGAACCCGACGCTCGAAGGAGACAAAGGCCACTATGGACGCCGTGACCCAGGTCCCCGTGCCGGTGAACGAGCCGGTGCACACCTACGCCCCCGGCACCCCGGAGCGCGCCCGCCTCGAGACCAAGCTCAAGGAGCTGGCCCAGAACCCCATCGACCTGCCGATGACCATCGGCGGCGAGAAGCGGATGGGCGCGGGGACGCGCTTCGACGTCGTGCAGCCGCACAACCACGCGGCCCGGCTGGGCACCTACGCCAACGCCACCCAGGCCGACGCGCGGGACGCGATCGACGCCGCCCTGGCCGCCGCCCCGGCGTGGCGCGCGCTCAGCTTCGACGACCGGGCCGCGATCATCCTCAAGGCCGCCGAGCTGCTGTCCGGCCCGTGGCGGGAGACCCTGGCCGCCTCGACCATGCTCGGCCAGTCCAAGACCGCGCAGCAGGCCGAGATCGACACCCCCTGCGAGCTGGTCGACTTCTGGCGCTTCAACGTCCACTTCGCCCGCCAGATCCTGGCCGAGCAGCCGCTGACCCACTCCCCGGGGGTCTGGAACCGCAGCGACCACCGGCCGCTGGAGGGGTTCGTCTACGCGATCACGCCCTTCAACTTCACCGCCATCGCGGGCAACCTCCCGACCGCCCCCGCCCTGATGGGCAACGTGGTGGTCTGGAAGCCGTCCCCGACGCAGACCCACGCCGCCGTGCTGCTGATGGAGCTGCTGGAGGAGGCGGGGCTGCCCAAGGGCGTGATCAACCTGGTCACGGGCGACGGCAAGGACGTCTCCGAGGTGGCCCTGGCCCACCCGGACCTCGCGGGCATCCACTTCACCGGCTCGACCCGCACCTTCCAGTACCTGTGGAAGACGGTCGGCGCCAACATCGAGACGTACCGGACCTACCCGCGTCTGGTCGGCGAGACCGGCGGCAAGGACTTCATCGTCGCCCACCCGTCGGCCGACCCCAAGGTGCTGAAGACGGCGATGACCCGCGGCGCCTTCGAGTACCAGGGGCAGAAGTGCTCCGCCGCCTCGCGCGCCTACGTCCCGCGCTCGCTGTGGGAGAGCGGCCTCAAGGAGGAGTTCGCCGCCGAGGTGGAGAGCCTGGCGATGGGCGATGTGACCGACCTGTCCCACTTCCTCGGCGCCGTCATCGACGAGCGCGCCTTCGCCAAGTCCAAGGCGGCCATCGACCGGGCGAAGTCCGACCCGACCGTCGAGATCGTGGCCGGCGGCACCTACGACGACAGTGAGGGCTGGTTCGTCCGCCCGACGGTCCTCGTCTCCACCGACGCGGACAACGAGATCTTCAAGGACGAGTACTTCGGCCCGATCCTCGGGGTGTTCGTCTACGAGGACGCCGAGTACGACGCGATGCTGGCCCAGATGGAGTCGGCGTCGCCGTACGGCCTCACCGGCTGCGTCATCGCCCAGGACCGCGCCGCGGCCGCCGCCACCTGCGAGGCGCTGCGCTTCGCGGCCGGCAACTTCTACATCAACGACAAGCCCACCGGAGCCGTCGTCGGCCAGCAGCCCTTCGGCGGCGGGCGGGCCTCCGGCACCAACGACAAGGCGGGCGCCAAGCAGAACCTGATGCGCTGGACCTCCACCCGCTCCATCAAGGAGACCCTGGCCCCGCCGACCGACTACCGCTACCCGCACATGGGCTGAGCCCCCGGCTCAGCCCCCCGTTGAACCCCTGCCCAACCCTCGACGCAGACCCCCGACGGCCGCCGCCCGCGCCTCCGCGCAGGCGGCGGCCGGCGCCGTATGCGGGCGGGTGTGACAAGCCGAAAAGTCATGGACGGCGGAGGCGCGGCGGTGCTAGCGTCTGACAGCCAAGTAGTCGTTATTCACGACAGTTTACGAAGCTAACCAACGAGTAAGCACCTTCTGAACGGCGCGAATACTGGTTGGTCGAGGCCGAACGGGGGTTGGCCTCGACCAGCCCATGTCCATGACAGGGCCTCCTCGTGGCGCCGTGGTGCGACGCCGTTCTCTTCATCCCGGAAAGCCCCGAAAAGGCGCCTTCCGCGTCTCAGATAGTAGGACGTCCGAATAATTGTGCGGACAGTCCGCCTCCGAGGCCTTACTTTTGTGGAAGCCGAACGTCTCGCTCCATCGAGCGATGGCGGCCGCGGCCGGTGCACACGCGCAGGTGACCCCTGCCGCACCCAGGCCCCCGCCCTTCCGGCATCTTCCGCAGCAGCACCTTCTCGCGGTTTCAGCGACGTTCCAGCAACGGGGAAGCACGCGTAAGGCCACGCCACGAGGACACAGGGAGACGCGATCATGGCTGAGACGGTTGTCCGCAGGACCCGCCGCAAGACCGACAACACCGACCGCAAGAACGCCGCCGCCGCGCTTCAGCGCGCGCTCGACCGCCGCGACAACGGCGGCGCCACCGGCCACTGAAGCCGGGTCACCCCCCGGGCGTGCGCACCACCTCGAAGTGGTCCACGCGCTCACCCGATTCGGCCAGCGTCGTGACCACCAGCTTCGGGCTCGGGCCCGGCCGCACCTCCACCGCGAGGAACGAGAAGCCGGTGTAGCGCACCCGCGACCACTCCGCCGTGTCCTTGTTCTTCGACCCGTCCTTCGCCCAATGGAAGGTCTTCACCTCGTCGAGGTCCTTCACATGGCCCTCGTAGCTGTCGGGCACCGGGAACTCGTACAGGCGCGCCCCGGCCCCGCCCGCCGTCGCGTAGACGATGCCGTCGCGCACCGCGTCGGCACTGCCGCCGACCGGGACCCGTTTGGCGGCCCGGCCGCCCCGGATGGCGTCGGTGCGCTCGTAGACGTGGTTGTGGCCGTTGATGACCAGGTCCACCTGGTGCTTCTCGAACAGCGGCACCCAGGCGTCGCGCACCCCGCCGTCCGAGGCATGGGCGCTGGTGGTCGAGAAGGCGCAGTGGTGGAAGAAGACCACGATGAAGTCGATGCCGGGCTGCGCGCGCAGCTGCCCCAGCCGCCGGTCCAGCCAGCGCGTCTGCTCTCCGCCGGTGTATCCGGTGTTGGCGGTGATCTCGTAGCTGACGTCGTTGGCGTCCAGCGCGACGACTCCCACATTGGCGTAGGTGAAGGAGTAGACGCCGGGCGCCTTGCGCGGATCGGGGCCGTTGTCGGGGAGGGACCAGCGGGCCAGCTGGCCGCCGTAGCCGTCGGGGGAGTACCAGGCCTCCATGTCGTGGTTGCCGGTGGTCACCATCCACGGCACGCTCGCCGCTACCGAGGCGGTCTGGGCGAGGAAGGAGTCCCACACCCGGGCGTCGAAGACGTCCGAATTCTGGCCGTGGCCGGTGGTGTCCGCGTAGCACAGATCCCCGGCATGCAGATGGAAGGCGGGGTTCTGGCCGAGCAGCAGCTGGTCGTTGGCGAGCGCGTCATAGCTGACGCCCTGGTCGCCGAAGGCGGTGAAGACGAAGGACTCGGACTTTCCCGGGGCCGTGTGGAACGTCCCCAGGGCGGAGAAGTGGCGCGGGTCGGCCGGGTCGAAGCCGTCGTGGCCGACGCCGTAGTAATAGGTGACGCCGGGGCGCAGCCCGTCGAGGGCGGCGTGGAGGTAGTACTGGTCGACCGCCGGGAGCTTGTCGCTGAGCGCGGGCGTGTGCAGATGGCGGACCTCGGCCTCGATCTTCCGGCTCAGGTCCCAGGGCTGGAGGCCGATCCGTACGTGCGGCGCCTTGACGGCGAAGGGGACCTGCCAGGAGATCCGCATCTGGGTCCTGGGGTCGGCGCCGAAGGCGAGATGCCGGCCGAAGGGCGCGACCAGCGAGCCGTCCACCGTGCGCGACGCCGGGCCGCTGAGCAGGGTCGACTGCGGACTCGGCGGACCCGCCTCCACGGCGCCCGCCGAACCGGTGAGCAGGCCCGCCCCCGCCACCGTCCCCACCCCCGCGACGCCGCCGCGCAGCACCCCGCGCCGGGAGAGCTTCGTCCGCAGATACTCGTGCTGCTCGGCCATCGTCATCCGGCGCGCCAGGCGCTCGGGAATGCCGACCCGCGGGACATCGGAGGAGGCGCGGGGCGTGCCCCGGGAGAAGTCAGCCATGTGCCGGAATCTGCCCCCAGAAGGCGACTTCACGCGGTACGCCGGGTGAACGTGAGCCATCCGGATGAGGATCTGTCCACATCTCGGACGGTCAATGTCAATGTGTGGGACGAGGGGTAGGGTCCCGGTATGTCTCGCAGCATTCGTCTCGCAGTGATCCCCGGTGACGGTATCGGCCAGGAAGTCGTGCCGCAGGGTCTCAAGGTCCTCTCGGCCGTCCTTCCGCAGGACGTGAAGCTCGAGACCCAGGAGTACGACCTCGGCGCCCGGCGCTGGCACGCGACCGGCGAGACCCTGCCGGACGCGGAGCTGGAGTCGCTGAAGAACCACGACGCGATCCTGCTCGGCGCCATCGGCGACCCGTCCGTGCCCTCGGGCGTGCTGGAGCGCGGGCTGCTGCTCAAGCTGCGCTTCGTCTTCGACCACTACGTCAATCTGCGCCCGTCGAAGCTGTTCCCGAACACCGCCACCCCGCTGGCCGGCCGCCCCGACATCGACTTCGTCGTCGTCCGCGAGGGCACCGAGGGCCCGTACACGGGAAACGGCGGGTCGCTGCGCACCGGCACCCCGGCCGAGGTGGCCACCGAGGTCAGCGTGAACACCGCGTACGGCGTCGAGCGCGTGGTGCGCGACGCATACGCCCGGGCCGCGGCCCGGCCGCGCAAGAAGCTCACCCTCGTGCACAAGACCAACGTCCTGGCGCACGCGGGCCACCTGTGGAAGAACATCTTCGACCAGGTCGGCGCGGAGTTCCCCGAGGTCACCACCGACTATCTGCATGTCGACGCCGCGACGATCTTCTTCGTCACCCAGCCCGAGCGGTTCGACGTCATCGTCACCGACAACCTCTTCGGTGACATCCTCACGGACCTGGCCGCCGCCGTCACCGGCGGCATCGGGCTCGCCGCGAGCGGCAACATCAACCCCTCCGGCACCTTCCCGTCGATGTTCGAGCCGGTCCACGGCTCCGCGCCGGACATCGCGGGCACCGGCAAGGCCGACCCGACCGCGACAGTGCTGTCGGTGGCCCTGCTGCTTCAGCACCTGGGATACGAGGCCGAGGCGGCCCGTGTCGAGACCGCCGTCGCCCAGGACCTCGCGGAGCGCAGCGGCGACACGCCGCGCACCACCGACGAGATCGGCGACGCGCTCGCGGCGCGAGTATCCGGCTGACCCCAGCCTGTGCCGACGCGCGGCTGGGTGCGACCATCGACCTGGGCCGCGCGAACGCACGCATCTCTACCCCGGCCCCACTCCGAGCGATAATCGGACGTGGGGCCGTCGTATGAGAGGAAGCTCGGACGTCCTAGTACCCCTCGGGGGCGGGACGGTGCGGGCGCGGTCCGCTACAACCAACGGTGAAGGACTACCACTCATGACGACGCCCACGATCGAGCTCAAGCCTTCCGCGCATCCCCTCTCCGACGAGGAGCGGGAGCGGATCCTGGCCAACCCCGGCTTCGGCCGCCACTTCACCGACCATATGGTCACCATCAAGTGGACCGAGGGGCGCGGTTGGCACGACGCCCAGCTCGTGCCGTACGCCCCCCTCTCGCTCGACCCGGCGAACATGACCCTCCACTACGCCCAGACGATCTTCGAGGGGCTCAAGGCGTACCGCCAGCCCGACGGCGGCGTGGCCACCTTCCGCCCCGAGGAGAACGCCGAGCGCTTCCGCGCCTCCGCGCGCCGCATGGGCATGCCCGAGCTGCCGGTCGAGACCTTCATCGCGGCCTGCGACGCGCTGGTCACCCAGGACAAGGCGTGGGTGCCCGGCAGCGGTGAGGAGTCCCTCTATCTGCGGCCCTTCATGTTCGCGACCGAGGTCGGCCTCGGCGTGCGGCCCGCGAACGAGTACCTCTTCGTCGTCATCGCCTCCCCGGCCGGCGCCTACTTCCCCGGCGGGGTCAAGCCGGTCTCCGTGTGGCTCTCCGAGGAGTATGTGCGCGCCGCCCCCGGCGGCACCGGCGCCGCCAAGACGGGCGGCAACTACGCCGCTTCGCTGGTCGCCCAGGCGCAGGCCGCCGAGCAGGGCTGCGACCAGGTGGTCTGGCTGGACGCGATCGAGCGCCGCTGGATCGAGGAGATGGGCGGCATGAACCTGTACTTCGTGTACGGGGACCGCATCGTGACCCCCGAGCTGTCCGGCTCGCTGCTGCCGGGCATCACCCGCGCCTCGCTGCTGCGGATCGCCTCCGACCTGGGCCATGAGGTCTCCGAGGGCCGGATCTCCGTCGACGACTGGCGGGAGGGCAACGCGGACGGCAGCCTCACCGAGGTCTTTGCCTGTGGCACCGCCGCCGTCATCACCCCCGTCGGCTCGGTCAAGTCCGCCCGCGCCGACTGGACCGTGGCGGACGGGCAGCCGGGCGAGGTGACGATGAGGCTGCGCAAGGCGCTGCTGGACATCCAGACGGGCGCCGCCCCGGACGCCCACGGCTGGATGCACCGCCTGGGCTGACGCCGGGAGCCGCGCACCGGGGCACGGGGCGCACCGGGCGCTTCGGACGGGGAGGCGGGTCGACGTCGTGCACGGCGGCGGCCCCTCCGAACGTGATTCCGAAACGTGATTCCGGTCTGGGCGTGTGTTCGTGCGGCGGCTCGCATCCTGAGACGGATGGGGGCTCGGGGGCGGAATGTGCTTGACTGCCTCCGTGCTCTCGTTCGCCATGATTATTGGCAGCAGGCGCGCCGGTCCGCAGTGACCGCCCCGTACGACCCGGTACGGCGCGGACACCGTGCCCCCAGACCCGCGCGCAGACCTCTCGCACCCGCGAGGGGTCTTTTCGTTTTCCGGACCACCCCGCCGGACGCGGAGCGCGAGGGATCATAGGAGGGCGCGGAACCGGTTATTCCGGTAGACCGAGATCGATCCCACAGGAGCCAGACCATCATGAAGGACCTACCCGACGACAGCTTCCACGTCTTCGACACCACGCTGCGCGACGGCGCGCAGCGCGAGGGCATCAACCTCACCGTCGCGGACAAGCTGACCATCGCCCGTCACCTCGACGACTTCGGCGTGGGCTTCATCGAGGGCGGCTGGCCCGGCGCCAACCCGCGCGACACGGAGTTCTTCGCCCGGGCCCGTGCCGAGATCGACTTCAGGCACGCACAGCTGGTCGCGTTCGGCGCCACCCGCAAGGCGGGCGTACGAGCCGAGGACGACCCCCAGGTCCAGGCGCTCCTCGACTCCGGGGCCCCGGTGATCACGCTGGTGGCCAAGTCCCACGACCGCCATGTGGAACTCGCCCTGCGCACCACGCTGGAGGAGAACCTGGAGATGGTCCGGGACACCGTCGCCCATCTGCGCGCCCAGGGCCGCCGGGTCTTCGTCGACTGCGAGCACTTCTTCGACGGCTACCGCGCCAACCCCGGCTACGCCAAGCAGGTCGTCAGCGCCGCCCACGAGGCGGGCGCCGACGTCGTGGTGCTGTGCGACACCAACGGCGGCATGCTCCCGGCCCAGATCGACGCGGTGGTCCGCACGGTCCTCGCCGACACCGGGGCCCGGCTGGGCATCCACGCCCAGGACGACACCGGCTGCGCCGTCGCCAACACCCTGGCCGCCGTGGACGCGGGCGCCACCCATGTCCAGTGCACCGCCAACGGCTACGGCGAGCGGGTCGGCAACGCCAACCTCTTCCCGGTGACCGCCGCCCTGGAGCTCAAGTACGGCCGTAAGGTCCTGCCCTCCGGCGCGCTCGCCGAGATGACCCGCATCTCGCACGCCATCGCCGAGGTGGTCAACCTCACCCCCTCGACCCACCAGCCCTACGTCGGCCTCTCGGCCTTCGCGCACAAGGCCGGGCTGCACGCCTCCGCGATCAAGGTGGACCCCGACCTCTACCAGCACATCGACCCCGAGCTGGTCGGCAACACCATGCGCATGCTGGTGTCCGACATGGCGGGCCGGGCGTCGGTCGAGCTCAAGGGCAAGGAGCTGGGCATCGACCTCGGCGGCGACCGGGAGCTGGTCGGCCGCGTCGTCGAGCGGGTCAAGGAGCGCGAGCTCGCGGGCTACACCTACGAGGCCGCCGACGCGTCCTTCGAACTGCTGCTGCGCGAGGAGGTCGAGGGGCAGCCCCGCCGCTACTTCCGCGTCGAATCCTGGCGGGCCATCGTCGAGGACCGCCCCGACGGCACCCACGCCAACGAGGCGACGGTCAAGCTCTGGGCCAAGGGCGAGCGCATCGTCTCCACGGCGGAGGGCAACGGCCCGGTCAACGCCCTGGACCGCGCGCTGCGCCGGGGCCTGGAGCGCATCTACCCGCAGCTGGCCACGATGGAGCTGGTGGACTACAAGGTGCGCATCCTGGAGGGCAAGCACGGTACGGAGTCCACGACGCGGGTGCTGGTCGCGACGGCGGACAGCAAGGGCGAGTGGTCGACGGTGGGCGTCGGGGAGAACGTGATCGCGGCCTCGTGGCAGGCGCTGGACGACGCGTACGCCTACGGGCTGCTGCGAGCCGGCGTGGAGCCGCAGGAGTAGACCGTGGCCGCTCGGCGGCCGGGGGAGCGGCTGGTGACCACGGCCCCGGCGGAGCCTTGGGGGTGTAGCTCTGCCGGGGCTGGTCCTGTTGAAGTTAAGTTGAATCTTCAACGTCACCTACCTTAACCCCTTTCCCCGCGCACACAAAATCTCCGGATACCCGGCGGCCCCGGGGCCGGACCGTGGCCCGGCCGGGCGCGCCCATACGGGTGGTCATGTCCGCCGGTCCGGGGCGCGCCACGTCGGGGTTTGTGGAGTGCCGACAGCGCCGATCGCCCGGTGGCCCATACGGTGGCGAGAAATCCGCTGTCCAGTTCTGTTCTGCCTACCCACCAAAACGCGCCCGACGTTGTATGGAATTGACATGCGTCTCGGGGGGTCCGGGAACGTACCGTCATTGCATGACCAATCTCGAAGGTGCGCCCGATGAGGCGAGCGACGTCCGCGGGCGTGTCGCCGAGCTGCACGCGATCCGCGAGCAGGCTCGGCGCGGCCCGAGCGAGCGGGCGACCGAGGCTCAGAAGGCCAAGGGGAAGCTGACGGCCCGCGAACGGATCGATCTGCTCCTGGACGAGGGGTCCTTCAACGAGGTCGAGCCGCTGCGGCGGCACCGCGCGAGCGGGTTCGGGCTCGAGGCGAAGAGGCCCTACACCGACGGTGTCGTCACCGGCTGGGGGACCGTACACGGGCGGACCGTGTTCGTGTACGCACACGACTTCCGGATCTTCGGCGGGGCGCTCGGGGAAGCCCACGCCACGAAGATCCACAAGATCATGGACATGGCCATCTCGGCCGGGGCGCCGCTGGTGTCCCTCAACGACGGTGCCGGCGCCCGGATCCAGGAGGGCGTCTCGGCGCTCGCCGGCTACGGCGGCATCTTCCAGCGCAACACTAAGGCGTCCGGCGTCATCCCGCAGATCAGCGTGATGCTCGGCCCGTGCGCGGGCGGCGCCGCCTACTCCCCGGCGCTCACCGACTTCGTCTTCATGGTCCGCGAGACCTCGCAGATGTTCATCACCGGGCCGGACGTGGTCCAGGCGGTGACCGGCGAGAAGGTCACCCAGAACGGACTGGGCGGCGCGGATGTGCACGCCGAGACCTCGGGTGTGTGCCACTTCGCGTACGACGACGAGGAGAGCTGCCTGGAGGAGGTGCGCTACCTCCTGTCGCTGCTGCCGCAGAACAACCGCGAGAACCCGCCGGTCGTCGAGTCCGACGACCCGGCCGAGCGGCGCGGCGAGGCGCTGCTCGACCTCGTCCCGGCCGACGGCAACCGCCCGTACGACATGCGCAAGGTCATCGAGGAGATCGTCGACGACGGCGACTACCTGGAGGTCCACGAGCGCTGGGCGACCAACATCATCTGCGCCCTGACCCGGTTGGACGGCCAGGTGGTGGGCATCATCGCCAACCAGCCGCAGTCGCTGGCCGGGGTGCTGGACATCGAGGCGTCGGAGAAGTCCGCCCGCTTCATCCAGATGTGCGACGCCTTCAACATCCCGCTCATCACACTGCTGGACGTGCCCGGCTTCCTGCCCGGCGTGGACCAGGAGCACGGCGGAATCATCCGGCACGGCGCCAAGATGCTGTACGCGTACTGCAACGCCACCGTGCCGCGGATCTCGGTCATCCTGCGCAAGGCGTACGGCGGCGCCTACATCGTCATGGACTCCCAGTCCATCGGCGCAGACCTGACCTACGCCTGGCCGACGAACGAGATCGCGGTGATGGGCGCCGAGGGCGCCGCCAACGTGATCTTCCGTCGGCAGATCGCCGGGGCCGACGACCCCGAGGCCATGCGCGCCCGCATGGTCAAGGAGTACAAGTCCGAGCTGATGCACCCGTACTACGCCGCCGAGCGCGGCCTGGTCGACGACGTCATCGACCCCGTGGAGACCCGCGAGGTCCTCATCCGGTCCCTGGCGATGCTGCGCAACAAGCACGCCGACCTGCCGTCCCGCAAGCACGGCAACCCGCCGCAGTAACGCGAGCATTGGAGACGAAGCCACCGTGAGCATCGCACAGGACATCGCCGACAACCCCGCCGATACCGTGGCCGGCGCCGCCGTCGGCGCCGCCACTCTGGTCCGTGTCGAGAAGGGGCACGCGGACGCCGAGGAACTCGCCGCGGTCACCGCGGTCCTCCTGGCCCGCGCGGCCGCCAACGCCGGTCACCGGCGCTCCTCGGGCCGCACCGGCCGCAGCGCGGCGGGCTGGCGCCGCCTGGAGCGCCAGCGGGGCTTCCGCGCCCCGCACAGCTGGCAGGGCTGAGGCCGCGGAGCCGAAACCGGAAACGCGGCTCGAAGCGCACAAATCCCCCGCTCTCCCGGAGAGCGGGGGATTTGTGCGTTCGGCGGCGGTGGTGGCCGCCGACGCTGTTGCTGTCGCTATCGCAAACGCGCCATCAGCGCGTGCTCCACGAGCGTGATGAGCGCGCTCTTGGCCTCGCTGCGGTGACGGGCGTCGGTGATGATGATGGGCGCGTCCGGGCCGATCTGGAGTGCTTCGCGGACTTCCTCGGGGGTGTAGGGCTGGTGCCCGTCAAAGCCGTTGAGGGCGATGACGAAGGGCAGCCCGGAGTTCTCGAAGTAGTCGACGGCGGGGAAGCAGTCGGCGAGGCGGCGGGTGTCGACGAGGACGACGGCGCCGATGGCGCCGCGGACCAGGTCGTCCCACATGAACCAGAACCGGTCCTGGCCGGGCGTGCCGAACAGATACAGGATCAGGTCCTGGTCGAGCGTGATGCGGCCGAAGTCCATGGCCACCGTGGTGGTGGTCTTGTCCGGCGCGTGGGTGAGATCGTCGATCCCCGCGGAGGCGGAGGTCATTACGGCTTCGGTGCGCAGCGGGTTGATCTCCGAGACCGCGCCTACAAACGTGGTCTTGCCCACGCCGAAGCCGCCCGCCACCACGATTTTCGCGGAGGTGGTGGAGCGGGCTGCACCGCTAGAGCTTGCGAAGTCCACTGAGCACCCTTTCGAGCAGTGTCACGTCAGGCTGGCCGCCGGCGGACTCGTCGCCGCCGGGCTGATGGATGGCGACGAGCCCGGCCTCGGCCAGGTCGGCTACGAGGATCCGGGAGACGCCGAGTGGAATGGTCAGGAGTGCGGAGATCTCGGCGACCGACTTGATCTCGCGGCACAGGTGGCAGATCCGCTGGTGCTCGGGCAGCTGGCCCTGGAGCTGAGCGGGGTCCGCCGTGGTGGAGACCAGCGCCTCGATGGCGAGCTGGTAGCGGGGCCGGGTCCGGCCTCCGGTCATGGCGTACGGGCGCACCAGCGGGTTGTGGCCGGTGGCCGGGGAGGACGGCTCCGGCGTGTGCCGTACGGGCGGCGGCGCGGGCCGGCTGGGCGGCGGCTGGTGCGGCACCATGGGCTCGGACGAGAGCCCCGCCGGGCCGCCCGGCGGGGCGTAGGACGGCGCGTACGGCTGCTGAAGGGGCTGCGGATGCGAGGGTGGGGGCAGAGCCTCATGAGACTGCTGAACGGGCTCCTGAGGCGCGGCAGGGGGCTGCTGTGCCGTGCGGGCCTGACGGCTTGGCGCGGAGGGGAAGTTGAAGCGCTTCAACGGGGCATCTCCGTGCGGCTCGGCCTGCTGCCCATGGCCGTACGGATATCCACTGGGGGGCGTTGTCACGTGTCCTCCTCCAACTTGCCTGTCTGCCGGTCGCGCCACCGCACCCTAACGGCGCGGTGGCGCGAAACGCATCTTTGTGTTTGCTAGTTGAGAAGACTGCCTTGCAGTTCGGCGCGCAGGTCCGGGGTGAGGACGCTGCCCGTGCGGTCGACCAGCAGGGCCATCTCGTAGCCGACGAGGCCGATGTCGCATTCGGGGTGGGCGAGTACGGCCAGGGAGGAGCCGTCGGAGATGGACATGATGAACAGGAAGCCTCGTTCCATCTCGACGACGGTCTGGTTGACCGCGCCGCCTTCGAAGATGCGGGAGGCTCCGGCGGTGAGCGAGGTCAGGCCGGAGGCGACCGCCGCCAGCTGGTCGGCTCGGTCACGGGGAAAGCCTTCGGACATCGCCAGAAGGAGTCCGTCGGCGGAGACCACCACCGTGTGCGACACCCCGGGGGTGTTGTCCACGAAGTTGGTGATCAACCAGTTCAGGTTCTGCGCCGCCTGGCTCATCGGGCTCACACTAACGCTCCTGATCGTAGGTGCTGCCGGGGCCGTAGCCCTGTTGGTCATGCTGGTCACGCTGTTGGCGCCCCTGCTGGACGCCACGGCGCAGGTTGCTCAACCTGCCACGGATGTCCTCCGGCGCGCGGGAGACCTGGGGGCCGCCCGCTCCGGTCGACTCCGCGGAGCCCTCGACCAAGTTGGCCTTGGGCACTCGCCGGGGCAGACCGGAAGAGGTGACCCCGCCGGCCTTCGGCTCACGCAGCTGCTCGGCTCGGTGCCAGCGCTGGTCGTTCTCCGGGTGCCACGTGAAGGTGTCCGAGAAAGCGTGCTCCCCCGAGCCCTGACCGGGCAGCTCCGGCGCCGCGGGGGCCGCCGGTTCCGCGGTCGGCTGCTGGGTCCCTGAGTCCTCCGACGGCTGCCACTGCTTCTCGCGGCGGGGGAGACCGGCGTCGGTCAGGGAGTTGGTTGTGCTCGGGGCAGGCCCCGGACGGTGGAACTCTACGCTTTCCGCGGCAACTTCGGGAGCGCTTGGCGCAGATTCCGCTTGTACTGGGTAGTTTGATCCAAACGGCGACTCAAACGAACCCGTGTCGCTCCAATTTCCCTGATGGGAAGGGGAAGTGAAGTCGGCGTACGGCGGTGGCCCGGACTCCGTCGGAGTCCGGTATTCCGATTCCGGTTCGGAATACGCCGCAGAAGGCGGGAACGGCATGGCCGGTCCGGTCGGCGTCGCGGGGGCGGATGCCCCGGTTTGTGCCGTGGGCCCGGTCGGGGTGGCGGGTGCGGCCGGCCCGGTCGGCGCGGCCGGTGTTCCGATGATTCCGGTGGCCCCGGGTGCCGGCCCGAACAGGGGATCGCCGCCATATGCCGAGTCGTCGAAGCCGAAGTCGGCGGCCGTACGCGGCGCTGCGGCCTCCTGGACGGCCTGCGGCATCCGCGGCGCCACAGGGGCCTGGGGGACGGCCTGCGGCGCCTGCTGGGCCTGCTGGGCCTGTTCCGGGGCGATCCGGGAGGCCGTGAAGTTCTGGTCCGCGGGGAGCTCCTCGCCGCCCCCGCCGTGTGTGATCGCGTCCGGGAGCATGACCAGCGAGGTGGTGCCCGCCTGCTCGCCCTGCGGGCGCAGCTGGACCCGGATGTGGTGCCGGTCGGCGAGGCGGCCGACCACGTACAGGCCCATGCGCTGGGAGACCGCGACGTCGACGGTGGGCGGATTGGCCAGCCTGTGGTTGATGTCCGCGAAGTCCTCGGCGGTCAGGCCGATGCCCTTGTCATGGATCTCGATCATGACGCGGCCGTCGGGCAGCCGGGTCGCGGTCACTCGCACCTTGGTGTGCGGCGAGGAGAAGGTGGTGGCGTTCTCCAGCAGCTCCGCGAGCAGGTGCACCAGGTCGGTCACGGCGTTGCCGTGGATCTCGGTCTCCGGGACGCCGGCCAGCTCGATCCGCTCGTACGACTCCACCTCGGAGGAGGCGGCGCGCAGCACGTCGATCAGCGGCACCGGCTGGTTCCAGCGGCGGCCCGGCTCTTCGCCCGCGAGGATCAGGAGGTTCTCGCCGTTGCGCCGCATACGGGTCGCCAGGTGGTCCAGCCGGAAGAGGTGCTCGAGCTGGTCCGGGTCGGCCTCGCGGTTCTCCAGCTCGGAGATCAGCGAGAGCTGGCGCTCGATGAGGCCTTGGTTGCGACTGGAAAGGTTGGTGAAGATCGCGTTGACGTTGCCGCGCAGCATCGCCTGCTCGGCGGCGAGCCGGATCGCCTCACGGTGCACCTGGTCGAAGGCGCGGGCCACCTCGCCGATCTCGTCGCGCGTGGTGATCGGGATCGGGGTCACCCGGGTCTCGATCCGGCCCGGATCGGCGCGGGACAGCTGGTCGACCAGCATGGGCAGCCGCTGCTCCGCGACATCGAAGGCGGTGTTGCGCAGCTGCCGCATGCTGCGGCTCATGGAGCGGGCCATCCGGCCCGCCACGACGAAGGCCAAGAGGAGGGCGAGCAGCACGATGGCGGAGTTCACAAACGCGTCGCGCTTTGCGTTCGCGGAGATTTGCGAAGCCTCGTTCACCGCCTTGTCGACGAGGTCCTTCTCGGTCTCGCGGTAGGCGTCGAACTTGGCCGTGGAGGCGGCGAACCACGACTGGGGGGTGATGCCGCGCTCCTTGAGGTCCGCCGGTTTCCCGCCGTCGCCGATGGCCGCGATCATCTGTTCCATCGACGGCGGGACCACGAACTGCCGGTCCTCGGCGGCGGCCTTCCGCCGGGCCTCTTTGACCTGCTCCTCGCCCTTCTTCTTGCCCGCTGCCATGGCCTGCTTCAGCCGGTTCACGTCCTCGGGGAGGCCGGCCGACTGGAACTCGGTGAGGGCGATGTTCTCCAGGTAGACGTACGAGCCGAAGGCGGTGAGCTGGGTCTTGCGGTCGGCGGCCGAGGGGCCGGGTTTGACCAGCAGATGGCTGCCAATGGAGCGTTGGAGCGATTCAGCTCCCTTGGCCAGCGAGACCGCGTAGACGGTGCGGCCGTAGGAGGTGATGTTGCTGGTGCCCAGACCGAGTTCGTTTGCGAACTCCAACAGTGAGTGTTCGACCGCGACATAGCCCTCTTCGGTCTTCACCCCGTTCAACCGCTCGGTGTAGGCGTAGCGGCGCAGACTGACAAGCTGCGGCTCCACCGCCTGGAACGCCTTGAGGCGGCGCTTGAGGCTCGCGGTGTTCGGCATGGTCTTGGCGTACTTGTCGAACTCGGCCTTCGCGGCGTCGGTCGCCGCCCGGGCCTTCTTCACCTCGTCCTCGGCGGAACCGGTGAGCAGCGGGACGGCGGTGCGATCCCGCTCGTCGACCAGGGCGTGGCTGTAGGACGCGGCCGCTCGGACCAGCCGGGCGGTGCGCTCGGCGTCCTCGGCCTCGTTCCAGGTGGAAACGGAGGACTGGACGCGGAAGCCGCCGAAGACCAGGGCGACCAGGACGGGTATGAGCAGGATCGCGTTCAGGCGGGCCGGCACCCGCCAGTTCCGCGGCGACAGGCGCCCGCCGGCCGCGACGGGGGGCGCCGTCGCATCGGCGGGCAGCGCCGCTGTGCGCGGCGGCGGGGTGAAGTTCCCCCGCACCTGTTTCGCGGAGTCCGGCATGCTTCGCCTCACTCGACCAACAACCTCTCGGCGTCGGCACCTGTGTCGTGCCGTTCCCAGCTGAGCCCGTACCGCCCAGTTCAGCGAATTCCAGCATGCTGCGTCGGTGCTTTCCAAACAGTCGGTCAAGCGCCCGACCAGTTGTCTGGACCAGAGATAAAACGGGCGTTACGGGTGAGACATGTCAAACGGCGAACTAATTGAGCGCGCAACGGAGCTGCCCGACCGCGCTCCGTATTGAATCCCGCGTTTTTCTCTGTCGAAACGTTATGAACGTCCGAGCGGGCCGTGTCGTAGGACACAGCCCGCTCCGGTCATCGGATTTCGGACAACTTATGGGAATTTACGCCTACTTCAGTCGAGCCATCAGTGCGTGCTCCACCAGTGTGATAAGCGCGCTCTTGGCCTCGCTGCGGTGACGGGCGTCGGTGATGATGATCGGGGTGTCCGGGCCGATCTGGAGTGCTTCGCGGACTTCCTCGGGGGTGTAGGGCTGGTGTCCCTCGAAGCCGTTGAGGCCGATGACGAAGGGCAGTCCGGAGTTCTCGAAGTAGTCGACGGCGGGGAAGCAGTCGGCGAGGCGGCGGGTGTCGACGAGGACGATGGCGCCGATGGCGCCGCGGACCAGGTCGTCCCACATGAACCAGAACCGGTCCTGGCCGGGCGTGCCGAACAGGTACAGGATCAGGTCGTCGTCCAGCGTGATGCGGCCGAAGTCCATCGCCACGGTCGTCGTGGTCTTGTCCTGCACATGGCTCAGATCGTCGATCCCGGCCGAGGCGGAGGTCATCACGGCCTCGGTGCGCAGCGGGTTGATCTCCGAGACCGCGCCGACGAACGTGGTCTTGCCCACGCCGAAGCCGCCCGCCACCACGATCTTGGCCGAGGTGGTCGCGCGGGTCGGCGGAGCGCCGCCGCTAGAGCTTGCGAAGTCCACTGAGCACCCTTTCGAGCAGTGTCACATCCGGGGTCCCGCCCGCGTCCGCGTTGCCGCCCGGCTGATGGATCGCCACCATTCCCGCCTCGGCGAGGTCGGCGACCAGGATCCGGGCCACCCCCAGCGGCATGTTGAGCAGCGCGGACACCTCGGCGACCGACTTGACCTCGCGGCACAGATGGCAGATCCGCTGGTGCTCGGGGAGCAGCCCCTGGAGATGCGCGGGGTCCGCCGTGGTGGAGACCAGCGCCTCGATGGCGAGCTGGTAGCGGGGCCGGGTCCGGCCACCGGTCATCGCGTATGGGCGCACCAACGGCTGGTCGCCTTCAGCCCCGTACGGCGATTGATGATGGCCGCCGTACGGGCCGGGCGAGGCAGGGGGCGGGGTCATGGGTCCTCCGGTCGGGACAGGTGACGGTGTTGCCGTCGGTCGGTGCCGTTTGGGGGGCGTTCGGCCTGTCAGCCGAGCGGGTGGGCGGCAGGTGGTCGGTCAGTTCAGCAAGCTGCCTTGCAGTTCGGCGCGCAGGTCCGGGGTGAGGACGCTGCCCGCGCGGTCGACCAGCAGGGCCATCTCGTAGCCGACGAGGCCGATGTCGCAGTCGGGGTGGGCGAGTACGGCCAGGGAGGAGCCGTCGGAGATGGACATGATGAACAGGAAGCCTCGTTCCATCTCGACGACGGTCTGGTTGACCGCGCCGCCTTCGAAGATGCGCGAGGCTCCGGCGGTGAGCGAGGTCAGGCCGGAGGCGACCGCCGCCAGCTGGTCGGCTCGGTCACGGGGAAAGCCTTCGGACATCGCCAGAAGGAGTCCGTCGGCGGAGACCACCACCGTGTGCGACACCCCGGGGGTGTTGTCCACGAAGTTCGTGATCAACCAGTTCAGATTCTGCGCCGCCTGGCTCATCGGGCTCAACTAACGCTCCTGCTGGTAAGTCGGGCCTACGCCGCGATCGTGATTGCCGTCCGGGCCGGTTCCGGCCCGGCGGCCCTGCTGGATCCCCCGGCGGAGGTTGGTCAGCCTCCCGCGCACGTCATCGGGCGCGCGCGAAACCTGCGGTCCGGCCGGCCGGGACTGCTCTTGCTGCGCGGCGCCTTCCACGAGATTCGCGCGAGGCACGCGACGCGGCAACCCGGAAGACGTCACACCGCCTGCCGCGGGCCCCTCGCGAAGCTGCTCGGCGCGGCGCCAGGCCTCGTCATTCGGCGACGTACGCCAGTTGGACCTCGGGCCACTGCCGTTCGCCCCGGGGCCGAAGCCGTCCGGTCCCGGTCCGGAGCCGTTCGGTCCGGAGCCGTTCGGTCCAGATCCGTTCGTTCCGGGGCCGGAGCCGTTTGTGCCCGGGCCGGTGCCGACTCCGGCGCCCGACGCGGGGCCCTCGCCGGTGCCCCGGGACGGCAGCCGCGGCTCGCGGCGCGGGGCGGGGGGTACGGCGGACGCCGGGCGGCCGGATTCCGGCGGCTCGGTGGTGAGCCGCCGGCCACCGCCCAGGGTCCCGCCGTCCTGCGAGCGGAACCAGTTCGACTCGATCGTGTCGAAGATCGGCGTCCGGCCGTCGCCGGGCCCCGCGGGCGGGAGCGCGCCGGGCTCCGCGGCGCCGCCGCCACCCGGGCCCTGCGGCAGCGGGAACTCCCCGGTGCCGGAGTTCTGGTCGCGCCCGACGCCCGGGCCGCCCTGGCGGTAGGAGCCGGTGTCGGCCTCCGGCCGCGGGGCGTTGAAGTCGGGCCGGGCGAACTCGGCGGTGTCACCGGGCCCGCGGCCGCCCTGCCCGGCGGGGTCGCCGAACCGGGGCTGGGCGAACTGACCGGTGTCGCCGGGGCCCTGGCCGAAGTCGGGCCGGGCGAATTGGCCGGTGTCACCCGGGCCTTGGCCGAAGTCGGGCCGGGCGAACTGACCGGTGTCACCGGGGCCTTGGCCGAAGTCGGGCCGGGCGAACTGGCCGGTGTCACCCGGGCCGCGGCTCGCCAGCGGGTCGCGGCCGCCGCCGTCGGCCTGGCCCGGCCGCGCGAACTCGCCGGTGTCACCGGGGCCGCGCCGCGGCTCGAACATGCTCGGCGCCTGGCCCAGCTGGGGCCGGGCGAACGGGCCGGTGGTGTCGTTCTCCTCGTGCCCGCGCGGCGAGTCCATCGCCTCGCGCGTGGTCGGCCAGTCGTCCTGGCCCGACCGGCGCGCCCCCCAGCTGGTGCCGGGCTGCTGCGGGCCGGGGAGCTCGGGCGCCGCGCCGCGCGACGGTAGCTGCGGGCGGCCGCCCTGGTCGCCGGGGGCCTCCGCGCGTATCGGGGCACCGGTCGGCGGGGCCACGGTCGGGCCCTCGCCACGTCCGTCGCCGCGCGAGGGGAGCGGGGGACGCCCGGCAAAGTCGCCGGGCGGGCCCGCCGGAGCGTTCCTCTGGCCCGGAGGCCGGCTGCCGCCCTCGAAGAAGTTCGGACCGGAGGGGGCGCCGCCCGAAGCGGGCGCGCCCGCGCCGACGGGGCGGGTGGGAAGTCCGCTGCCGGGCAGCGCGGCCCGCGAGCCGGAGCCGGGGACCTGCCGCCGCGACGGCAGGGAGCCCAGCATTCCGGCCGAGCCGCCACCGGGGGCGCCGGGACCGCCCGGGCCGCCGGGACCACCGGGGCCGCCCTGACCCGCGTTGCCCGGTGTCGGAGCGCCCGGCTTGTGGCCGCCCTGGGCGACGTCCACCGGCAGCATGACCAGCGCCGTGGTGCCGCCCGAGTCGGACGGCCGCAGCTGGATACGGATGCCGTGGCGCAGCGACAGCCGGCCGACCACGAACAGGCCCATGCGCCGGGAGACCGACACATCGACCGTGGGCGGGCTGGCCAGCCGCTCGTTGATCGCCGCCAGGTCCTCGGGCGAGAGCCCGATGCCGGTGTCGTGGATCTCGACCAGCACCCGGCCGTCGGGCAGCGCGTGACCGGTGACCTTGACCTTGGTCTGCGGCGAGGAGAACGAGGTGGCGTTCTCCAGCAGCTCGGCGAGCAGGTGCACCAGGTCGTTGACGACCCGGCCGGCCACCTCGTTGGTGGGGACGGAGCTGAGCTCGATGCGCTCGTACTGCTCCACCTCGGACGCCGCCGCGCGCAACACGTCGACCAGTGGGACCGGCCGGGTCCACCGGCGGCCGGGCTCCTCGCCCGCGAGGACCAGCAGGTTCTCGCCGTTACGGCGCATACGGGTCGCGAGGTGGTCCAGCTTGAAGAGCGAGGACAGCTGGTCCGGGTCGGCCTCGCGGCTCTCCAGCTCGGAGATCAGCGAGAGCTGGCGCTGGATGAGGCCCTGGCTGCGGCGCGAGAGGTTGGTGAACATCGCGTTGACGTTGCCCCGCAGCAGCGCCTGCTCGGCAGCCAGCCGGACCGCCTCGCGGTGCACGTCGTCGAAGGCCGTGGCCACCTTGCCGATCTCGTCCCGGCTGTGCACACCGACGGACTCCACGGAGATGTCCACGTCCTGCGGGTCGGACTCGGACAGCTGCTTGACCAGCTCCGGCAGCCGCTTCTGGGCGACGTCCTGGGCGGTGTCCTGAAGCCGGCGCAGCGAGCGGACCATGGACCGGGCGACGACGAACGCGCCGACCAGCGTGACGCCGAGGACCAGCAGGATCAGGGCCCCGTTGAGGATCGCGTCCTGCTGGGCTTCCGCGCGTAGATCACGCGCCTTCTGCTTCATCTCGCCCAGCAGCGTCTGCTCGATCCGGGCCATCTCATCGATCTTGATGGTGTCCTGGTCGTACCAGTCGATGGCGCTGCGCTTCTCGGCCTGGAGCCCTCTGGGGTCGCGTACCGCGCGGTCGGCGTACAGGGTCGCCGACTTGATGTCCGCGCGGCTGTCCAGCGGCTCCAGCAGGTCCTCGGAGTTGCCTTCGCGGATCTGGTTGAACCGCCGCAGCGCCTCCTCCTCCTTGTCGACCGCGGTCCTGGCGAAGCGGCGGTCGTTGGCGGAGAACTCGGGGCCCTTGGGGTCGGCGAGCGCGGCGCTGATGAGGGCGCGCTGGATCGAGGCGTACTCCTTGGCGGAGGAGAAAGTGGCCAGCGCACGGGTATTGTTGATCATGTCGCTGTTGCTGGTGGCCTGGGCCATGTCCTGGGACAGCAGCAGCAGTGAGTCGATCAGCTCGTTGTAGTCCTGGGCGGTCAGTGAGTAGTACTGATCGTCCTGATAGGCGGAGTCGCGGATCTGGCTGATATTGCCGAGCTGTTTGCTGATGTCGACGAGCGTGGACTGCACGCCCGCCAGCGCCTTGTCGCCCGGATCGAGGTCCTGGGTGGCCTGGTTGAACGCCGCCACCTCGCGGTCGGTCTTCTCGCGGGTCGCGACGACGCGGTCGTCCTTGGCGTTGCCCTTGCTCGCCAGCGGCGCCGCCGACTTGTCGCGCTCCTCCTGGAGGGCGCTCGCCAGCTGGGTGGCCTGCTGGGTCATCTCGGTCAGCAGCTTCATGCGGTCGAGCTGCTCGATGTTGTCCAGCGAGCTGTTGATACGCAGCGCGCCCAGGGTGGTCGCCGCGACCACGGGGAGGGCCAGCAGGGAGACCAGCCGGGTGCTGATGCGCCAGTTGCGCAGGGCGAGCCTGGCGCCCGGTCCGCTGGGGCTCTTCGACTTGGGCCGGCCGGCCGGTGGGGCACCGCCGGCCTGCGTAGTGGACTCCGGGCTCTGGTGGTCGGCCGGGGCCCGCCCGGTGACTTGGGCACGCGGGGGCGAGGAACCGCGGTCGGTCCCGCCGCGCGGCTCCGGGTCCGCCGAAGCTTCCCCTCGGCCCTGGCTGGCCGGGGGAGACCCCTTACCTTCCCTCTTGAAACGTCCCTGCACTAGTGTCGCAACCTCTGGACCAGGCGCTTCACCGGGTGTGCGGTGAAGCGGTGTCGAGTCGTGGGGGACGGTCAGGCCCCCCTGGCGGTCGTGAGTGACCGGCGCGCTTCCTTCCGTAGTCGAGAAGAGGAGCCACCGCCGCTCGGCGCCTCCCTCTCCTGCGCCCCCTGCGCGCCGGCTGTGTCCGCGGCGGTCCCGGGAATTCCAGCACAGTGCCGGATGCTGCAACAAGGGCAAGCGGAAAGGCTGTGACGGCCGTGACGCTCAGTACGGGATTTATTACCGGACGTAGAAAGCCATCTCGGCGATAACGGACTTTTTCCTGCGAGTTGCCCGCAAACAGCTCGTGTCCGGGTGGCGATGATCAAGATCGGAACGTCACCTTCGGAGCGGCAATGTCCGTTTCGGGGGCTTGGGGTAAGTGCCTTTAATGCGGCATTTGCCCGGGGAGTCGTGAGGAAACTCACAGAGCGATCACGACTTCTTTACCGGATCGGTGGGCAAAGGGGCCTCTAGCCTGACGCTTTACACAGCCGGTCAAAACGACAACCACACGAGGCATGACTCACGTGAAGACGACGATGATGTTCCGCACCATAGCCAACCCGCGGCGCACCACCCTGGCACACCTGAAGGACGCCGGTGAGTTGCAGACCGCGGCCGAGGAGCGCCCGGAGCACCCCGTCGACCTCCCGACGCAGACCGCGAACCCCAGGCGCACCATCCTGACCAAGGCGCCCAACAGCTGACCCGGCGGCCGCCCCCAAGCACCGGGGAGCCGCTCGCGGGCAGAATGCGCAAGGGTGCGCGGGACGCGGAGCGATAGCCTGGAGCGTCAGTCTCCAGCGAGTCCAGTGAAGAGGCAGCAGCTTCCCGTGCGCATTGCCAGGTTCTCCATCGACGGCAGCGTCGCCTTCGGCGTGGTCGAGGACGGGCCGTCCGCCCAGGACGGTCCTGTGATCGACATCATCAAGGGCCATCCGTTCGCCGAATTCGAGCGTTCGGGCCGGACGATCCCGCTGAGCGAGGTCCGGCTGCTGCCGCCCGTCCTGCCCAACAAGATCGTCGCGATCGGCCGCAACTACGCCGAGCACGCCGCCGAGCTGGGCAATGAGGTCCCCGACGTCCCGGTCGCCTTCTTCAAGCCGTCCACCTCCGTGATCGGCCCCGGCGACCCGATCGTCTACCCCTCCTTCTCCCAGGAGGTGCACCACGAGGCCGAGCTGGCCGTGGTCATCGGCCGGATGTGCAAGGAGGTGCCCAGGGAACGCGTCAAGGACGTGATCCTCGGCTACACCTGCGCCAACGACGTCACCGCGCGCGATGTCCAAAAGCGCGAGAAGCAGTGGGCCCGGGCCAAGGGCTTCGACACCTCCTGTCCGCTCGGCCCCTGGGTGGAGACCGGCATCGACCCCGCCGACATCAGCGCGGGCCTGGGCATCGGCTGCACCGTCAACGGCGAGCAGCGCCAGCTCGGCCGTACGAGTGAGATGGTGCGCCCGATCGAGGACCTGATCGTGCACATCACCGAGGCGATGACGCTGCTCCCCGGCGACGTCGTCCTCACCGGCACCCCGGCGGGCGTCGGACCGCTCAGCGTCGGCGACGAGGTCGCCGTCACCATCGAAGGCATCGGCTCTCTCACCAACAAGGTGATCAAGCGTGGCTAGCGCAACCCCCTCCGCTCCCGTGCGGGTACGTTTCTGTCCCTCGCCGACCGGCAACCCCCATGTCGGCCTGGTCCGCACCGCCCTGTTCAACTGGGCCTTCGCCCGGCACCACGGCGGCACCCTGGTCTTCCGTATCGAGGACACCGACGCCGCCCGCGACTCCGAGGAGTCGTACCAGCAGCTCCTGGACGCGATGCGCTGGCTGGGCTTCGACTGGGACGAGGGCCCCGAGGTCGGCGGCCCGCACGCCCCGTACCGCCAGTCGCAGCGCATGGACCTCTACCGGGACGTCGCGGAGCGGCTCCTGGAGAGCGGCCACGCCTACCGCTGCTACTGCACCGCCGAGGAGCTGGACGAGCGCCGCGAGGAGGCCCGGAGGGCCGGCCGGCCCTCCGGCTACGACGGCAAGTGCCGCACCCTGACCGCCGAGCAGCGCGCCGCCTACGAAGCCGAGGGCCGCTCGTCCATCGTGCGCTTCCGGATGCCCGACGAGCCGATCACCTTCACCGACCTGGTGCGCGGCGAGCTCACCTTCACGCCGGAGAACGTGACGGACTACGGGATCGTGCGGGCCAACGGCGCCCCCCTCTACACGCTCGTCAACCCGGTGGACGACGCGCTGATGGAGATCACCCATGTGCTGCGCGGCGAGGACCTGCTGTCCTCCACCCCGCGCCAGATCGCGCTCTACCGCGCCCTCGCCGACATCGGCGTCGGAGGCGGCGCCGTGCCGGCCTTCGGCCACCTGCCGTATGTGATGGGCGAGGGCAACAAGAAGCTCTCCAAGCGCGACCCGCAGTCCTCGCTGAACCTCTACCGGGAGCGCGGGTTCCTCCCCGAGGGCCTGCTCAACTACCTCTCCCTGCTGGGCTGGTCGCTGGCGCCGGACCGGGACGTCTTCTCGCTCGACGAGATGGTCGAGGCGTTCGAGATCGCCGAGGTGAACGCCAACCCGGCGCGCTTCGACCTCAAGAAGGCCGAGGCGATCAACGCCGACCACATCCGGCGGCTGGATGTGAAGGCGTTCATCGAGGCGTGCGAGCCCTGGCTGAAGGCGCCGCACGCGTCCTGGGCCCCGGAGGCCTTCGACTCGGCCGCGTTCGAGGCGCTGGCTCCGCTGGCCCAGACCCGGCTGACGGTCCTGTCCGACATCACCGCGAACGTGGACTTCCTCTTCCTCGACGAGCCGGTGGAGGACGAGGCGTCCTGGACGAAGGCGATGAAGCCGGGCGCGGACACGCTGCTCGCCTCGGTCCGTACCCGGGTCGCCGAGGCCGAGTGGAACGCCGAGACCCTGAAGGCGGCGGTCCTGGCGGCCGGCGAGGAGCAGGGCCTCAAGCTGGGCAAGGCCCAGGCGCCGGTGCGCGTCGCCGTCACCGGACGCACGGTCGGCCTGCCGCTGTTCGAGTCCCTGGAGGTCCTGGGCCGCGAGCGCACGCTCGCCCGGATCGACGCGGCGCTGGCGAAGCTGACGGCGTAGGCGCTCTGCGCGCACTTCACCCGCGCAGGGGGCGGTTGCCGGGTCCCGGTGGCCGCCTCTGCCGTCTGTGGCACGGCGATACTCGTTTTGGTGGCCCGTCCACCATCGGGTAATGTTCTTCCTGCGCCGCCCGGGCGGGCCGAGAGGCCGGACCGGGGCGCAAGCCAGACAAAACCCCCAAAAGGGTGGCGTTTTGGTGGGGTATGGTGTAATTGGCAGCACGAGTGATTCTGGTTCACTTAGTCTAGGTTCGAGTCCTGGTACCCCAGCAAGGGATTCTTCCGGTTTTCCCGGAAATCCCTTGATCAGTAGGACCAAGCCCCCGTTGTGTAGCGGCCTAGCACGCTGCCCTCTCAAGGCAGTAGCGCCGGTTCGAATCCGGTCGGGGGTACGGATCTCTTTCATCTTTCCGGAGATGGAGATCGCTAGGGCCCCCGTTGTGTAGCGGCCTAGCACGCCGCCCTCTCAAGGCGGTAGCGCCGGTTCGAATCCGGTCGGGGGTACTGGTCTATACCATGGGCTATGGTGTAATTGGCAGCACGAGTGATTCTGGTTCATTTAGTCTAGGTTCGAGTCCTGGTAGCCCAGCGCAGTACTCAAGCCCCCGTTGTGTAGCGGCCTAGCACGCCGCCCTCTCAAGGCGGTAGCGCCGGTTCGAATCCGGTCGGGGGTACATTTCGGAAAGCCCTCCGTGTTTCTCACGGGGGGCTTTCTTGCGTCCGGAGTCAATCCTTGAAGCGGCGACCGGATTCCTCGGTCTCCGCGAGCCGCCGCAGGGCCAGCAGTACCGGCTCGTACAGCACCGTCAGCGCGACGACCGCCTCGATCCGCTCCGTGGGGGAGCCGCCGTACTTCTCCACCAGATCCAGGTCCGCGACGGCCAGTTCGGCGGCCAGGCGGGCGTGCAGCAGCAGATGGTCGATGTCGTGCGGATAGCCGAGGCGGGCCAGCGAGGCGATGGCCGCCACCAGCATCCCGTACGCGGGGGAGGTGTCGCCCAGCTCCTGGCCGTACGTCCAGCCGAGCCGCTCCAGCAGGGCGTCGACCTGGCGGCGGGCGTCCTCCGTCTCGGGGTCGTCCTCGGCGGGCTCGGGGCCGTGTGGCAGCGCCCAGACCGCGGCCCCCATCCGGGTGTTCTGGGGCAACGACTCGTCCTCGGCGGTCTCCAGCACCTCGCGGGCGGTGGCCACCGGCACCCGGCCCACCTGGATCAGTGCCCGCACCAGCCGCAGTCTGCGCAGATGCTCCTCGCCGTACTCGGCCTGGGTGGCGCTGACGCGTTCGCCCGGCGGCAGCAGTCGCTCGCGCAGGTAGTACTTGATCGTCGCGGTGGACACCCCGCTGCGCTCGCTCAGCTCCTTGAGACGCATCCACTTGCCTTCCTGGTTGGAGAGTGGCACTATCCAAGCATTGGATAGTGCCGCTATCCGAGATTACCGCGTTGTGAGGGATGAGGGGATCGCCATGGGTGCCAAGCCGATAGCCGGGCGCATGACCGCCGACGCCGAGGGCGGGGTGACCGTCTTCATGATCGGCATGCGCATCAACCGCTTCCGGGCGCTGCGCAGCTGGGTGCCGGTGTTCCGGTCGATGCCGCGGATGCTGCGCGAGCTGTCACGGGACAAGGACAGCGGCATGCTCGGCTACCACCTGCTGTTCGGCCCGCCCCGGGTGATCTATCTGGTCCAGTACTGGGAGTCGCACGAGAAGCTGCTGGCGTACGCCGTGGACCAGGACAAGGAGCACCGGCCGGCCTGGACCGCGTTCAACCGGCGGCTGCGGGAAGGCCGGGGCAAGGTCGGCTTCTGGCATGAGACCTTCGTCGTCCCGGCCGGCGCGCACGAGTCCGTCTACATCAACATGCCGGAGTTCGGCCTGGCCAAGGCCATCGGCGTCATCCCGGTCGGCCGCCGCGGCGACCGCGCCGCCGACCGGCTGAGCCTGAAGGGCGCCTGACCGGCAGCCTTTTTGAGGGCTAGGTTCTCCCCCAGCTACCGCTGGGAGGTGCCCCCTCCGGGGCGCTGCAGCCCCTTCGGTTCACTCGCCGGGGCTGCTGCCGGGAGGCGCCCCCGGCCGGGGCTCAGTTTCCCCGGCGCAGGGCGTCTGTCAGGCGCGCGGCGGCGTCGATGACCGCCTGGGCGTGCATCCGCCCCGGGTGCCGGGTCAGCCGCTCGATCGGGCCGGACACCGAGACCGCGGCGACGACGCGGTTGGAGGGGCCCCGTACGGGCGCGGAGACCGAGGCGACGCCGGGCTCCCGCTCGCCGATCGACTGGGCCCAGCCGCGCCGCCGTACGCCCGACAGCGCGGTCGCGGTGAAGCGGGCCCCCTGGAGCCCGCGGTGCAGCCGCTCCGGCTCCTCCCAGGCCATCAGGATCTGGGCCGCGGAGCCGGCCTTCATGGGCAGGGTCGAGCCCACGGGCACGGTGTCCCGCAGTCCGGACAGCCGTTCCGCCGCCGCGACGCAGATGCGCATGTCGCCCTGGCGCCGGTAGAGCTGCGCGCTCTCTCCGGTCACGTCCCGCAGGTGGGTGAGGACCGGGCCCGCGGTGGCGAGCAGGCGGTCCTCGCCCGCCGAGGCGGCCAGCTCGGCCAGGCGCGGGCCGAGAATGAAGCGTCCCTGCATGTCACGCGCCACCATCCGGTGGTGCTCGAGTGCTACCGCGAGCCGGTGCGCCGTGGGGCGCGCGAGACCGGTCGCCCCGACCAGCCCGGCGAGGGTGGCCGGACCGGACTCCAGAGCGCTCAATACCAGAGCCGCCTTGTCGAGAACGCCGACGCCACTAGAGTTGTCCATGAAACGATATTCGCGTCTCACACTGTGAAACGCAAGTTCAATTTACGAGGCGACGCGCCACTCTGTAATGGCGGGCCCGCAGACCAGGGCGCGCAGTACACACGAGCAGGGCCGGCGACGTTGCCGGCCGGAGGGAAAGCGATGGGACGGACACTCGCGGAGAAGGTCTGGGACGACCACGTCGTCCGGCGCGCCGAAGGCGAGCCCGACCTCCTCTTCATCGATCTGCACCTGCTGCACGAGGTGACCAGCCCGCAGGCCTTCGACGGCCTCCGCAAGGCAGGCCGCCAGGTCCGTCGCACCGACCTCACCATCGCGACCGAGGACCACAACACCCCCACCCTCGACATCGACAAGCCGATCGCCGACCCCGTCTCCCGGGCCCAGTTGGAGACGCTGCGCAAGAACTGCGCGGAGTTCGGTGTGCGGCTGCACCCGCTCGGCGACGTCGAGCAGGGCGTCGTCCACGTGGTGGGCCCCCAGCTGGGGCTGACCCAGCCCGGCACCACCGTCGTCTGCGGTGACAGCCACACCTCCACCCATGGCGCCTTCGGCGCGCTCGCGTTCGGCATCGGCACCAGCCAGGTCGAGCATGTGCTGGCCACCCAGACGCTGCCGCTCGCGCCCTTCAAGACCATGGCGATCACGGTCGAGGGCGAGCTGCCCGAGGACGTCACGGCCAAGGACCTGATCCTGGCGATCATCGCGAAGATCGGCACCGGCGGCGGCCAGGGTTATGTCATCGAGTACCGGGGCTCCGCCGTCGAGAAGCTGTCGATGGAAGCGCGGATGACCGTCTGCAACATGTCCATCGAGGCCGGCGCCCGGGCGGGCATGATCGCCCCGGACGAGACCACCTTCGCGTACCTCGAGGGCCGCCCCCACGCCCCCCAGGGCGCCGACTGGGACGCCGCCGTGGAGTACTGGCGCACGCTGCGTACCGACGACGACGCGGTCTTCGACCGCGAGGTGGTCATCGACGCCGCCGAGCTCGCGCCGTTCGTCACCTGGGGCACCAACCCGGGCCAGGGCGCGCCGCTGTCGGCCAGCGTCCCCGACCCCGCCACCTTCGAGGACGCCAGCGAGCAGTTCGCCGCCGAGAAGGCCCTGGAGTACATGGGTCTGACGGCTGGTCAGGCGCTGCGGGACATCAAGGTCGACACCGTCTTCGTCGGCTCCTGCACCAACGGCCGCATCGAGGACCTGCGCTCCGCCGCCTCGGTCCTGTCCGGCCGTTCGGTGGCCGACGGGGTGCGGATGCTGGTCGTCCCCGGCTCCGTACGGGTCGCCCTACAGGCCGTGGAGGAGGGGCTGGACAAGGTGTTCACCGCGTCCGGCGCCGAGTGGCGGCACGCGGGCTGTTCGATGTGCCTGGGCATGAACCCGGACCAGCTGGCGCCCGGCGAGCGGTCGGCGTCCACCTCCAACCGCAACTTCGAGGGCCGGCAGGGCAAGGGCGGCCGCACCCACCTGGTCTCCCCGCAGGTGGCCGCCGCCACCGCGGTCCTCGGTCATCTGGCCTCGCCCGCCGACCTGTCCGACGCCGACGCAACCGTTCCCGTGGGGGCCTGAGCAGACATGGAAGCATTCACCACGCACACCGGCCGGGCCGTCCCGCTGCGCCGCAGCAACGTCGACACCGACCAGATCATTCCCGCGCACTGGCTCAAGAAGGTCACCCGCGACGGCTTCGAGGACGGGCTGTTCGAGGCCTGGCGCAAGGACGCGGACTTCGTGCTCAACCGGCCCGAGCACAAGGGCGCGACCGTGCTGGTCGCCGGCCCCGACTTCGGCACCGGCTCCTCGCGTGAGCACGCGGTGTGGGCGCTCCAGAACTACGGCTTCAAGGCTGTCGTCTCCTCGCGCTTCGCCGACATCTTCCGCGGCAACTCCCTCAAGAACGGCCTGCTGACGGTGGTGCTGCCGCAGGAGACCGTGGACCGGCTGTGGAAACTGATCGAGACCGACTCGTCGGCCGAGATCACCGTGGACCTGGTCGACCGCCAGGTTCGAGCCGAGGGCATCACGGCTGATTTTGAGCTTGACGAGAACGCCCGATGGCGGCTCCTGGAGGGGCTGGACGACATCAGTCTCACCCTCCGGCAGGAGGCCGACATCACCGCGTACGAGGCGCTGCGGCCGACCTTCAAGCCGAGCACGGTTGAGGTCTGAGCCCCCCGGGTCTTCCCTGTACAGAGCATGTTTGACACGATGCGTCGCCAGTCCTCGGACCGGCGGCGCATCGGCATGTTGAGGCCCCCTGAAGCGACAACTCGCCTCAGATGGCACAATCAGTGCATGGAACGCGACGGTCAACTCGAGCTCTACGGGCTTGTCGCGGACCGGCTCAAGGAAGCGCACACAAGGGTGCGCTCACTGCAAGTCCCGGAGGGCGTACGGATGGCGCTGTCCCGGAAGCTGCTGGTCATCACGGCCGCGGCGAAACACGATCTCGCGGACGCGGCGCGGCGTCTGGAGCGGTTGATGAACGACCTCGACGAGGGACGTTTCCCCCAAGATCCTGACTCCGACGGAAGTCCATGACATCCGAGTGCGTTGCGGCACAAGGGTGATTAGCCCGTTTCGTGTTTGATTTGCGGTATATATCTGCCTAACGTGCGAAAAAGCTTGAACACATTCGTTCTGGCAATGTCTCCGAAGGGGAAGACGTGAACAAGGCGCAGCTCGTAGAAGCGATTGCCGACAAGCTCGGCGGCCGGCAGCAGGCTGCCGAAGCGGTCGACGCGGTACTGGACGCGATGGTCCGTGCGGTCGTCTCCGGGGAGCGAGTTTCGGTCACCGGATTCGGCTCGTTCGAGAAGGTCGAGCGTCCGGCTCGTTACGCCCGTAACCCGCAGACCGGGGAGCGTGTCCGGGTCAAGAAGACCTCGGTGCCCCGCTTCCGTGCGGGCCAGGGGTTCAAGGACCTGGTGAGCGGCTCGAAGAAGCTCCCGCGGGGCGGCGAGGTGGCCGTGAAGAAGGCCCCCAAGGGCAGCCTCCAGGCCGCGGCGAAGAAGGCGGCGGCCAAGAAGGCCACGGCGAAGAAGGCGGCCCCCGCCGCGAAGAAGGCGGCGGCCAAGAAGGCCCCCGCGAAGGCGGCGGCGGCGAAGAAGGCGCCCGCGAAGGCGGCGGCGAAGAAGACCACGGCCAAGAAGGCGGCCACGGCCAAGAAGGCGGCGGCGAAGAAGGCTCCGGCGAAGAAGGCCTCGGCGCGCAAGACCACCGCCAAGAAGACCACCGCCCGCAAGCGCTGACCTGCCGGTCAGCGGCATCCGGCGGCGGCGTCACGCGTCGGGCCGGGCTCCCCTGAGGAGCCCGGCCCGCGGTGCGTTCAGAAGGTCTGGAGGGTCACCAGCACGACGCGGCGCCCCTCGGGGGCTCCTTCGAGCCCTTCCACCTCGATCCGCACCCGCTGACCGGGCCGCAGCAGCCGCAGCCCCCCGGCGTCGAAGGCCGCCGCGTCGAAGGGCAACGGGGTCCCGTCGTCCAGCAGCACACTGCCGGCGCGGGTCTCGGGGTCGTACGTGTACGCGGTCGCCTGCATGCCGCCAGCCTAGAGTCTGCCGCGGCCACTGGACGCCCGAGCCCCTGGCGAGTGATCCGAAGGGGCGCGGCCGCCCGCGCCGGAGGCGCTGATGTGCGCTGTGAAAGGGAGAGCGCGCGGAGGCCCTGAGGCTGCAATCGCCACGCGGCGGAGCCGCATAACGACTGCAGCCGGCTCCGCCGCGCGAAGGGCCGAGCACGGTCGACCGTCGACAGGGGCTAAGGCGCCCCGGCGGGGGCACCTCCCAGCGTTAGCTGGGGGCGAACCGAGCCCTGAAAAAGGGGGCGTGGCGGGCGGTGTGCGGGCCCACGCCGAGGGCCAGCGCGGCACGCAGGTCCTCGCCCGTATCCACGTCGCGCCGCACCGAATCGACCTCCCGCAGCCGTATCTCCCGCGCCCCCGACGCCCGGTGCCGGGCCCGGGAGGGCCCGCCGAACGCGGGGGACAGCTCCACCCCCGGCGCCGCCGCGAGCAGCGTCGTGCCCACCCCCGCCGCGTCCGCCAGAAAGGCCCGTGGAAAGGCGGAGGCGGCGTCGAGCACCTGCTCGAGCTCCGTGGGCCGCAGGGCCGGGAGATCGGCGTTCAGGACCGCCACAGCGGCCGTCGGGAGCCGCTGCCGCACGGCCAGGGCGCCCTGCGCGAGCGCCGCGTTCAGACCGCCGCCCGGCGGGTCCGGGAGGATCCGGGCGCCGAGGGCCGACAGCTCCCGCCCCGCGAGCGGGTCGTCCGTGACGACCGTCACCCCGCGCACGGCCCGGCACGCCAGCGCGGCACCCACCGTGTCCTGCGCGAACGCGAGGGCGAGCCCCGGCCGCAGCTCGTCCCCCGCGGCGTCGGCGAGCCTGCTCTTGGCCCGGGACAAGGGCTTCAGCGGCACCACCAGCGTCCACGCCACACGGGCTCCATCGCTTCCCACGGGCCTCATTCTCGCCTGCTGCCGGAGCCGCCGGGGACGTGCGGGGTTACGGTGTCCTCGACAGACCGGGTACCTGGGGCGACACTTGTGCGGCTGCCAGGACGGCGGCAAAGCCAGCAGGTCAGCGGGTCCAAGAGGAGGATGTTCCGAGTGTCCGGCCGCAGAATCGGCTTCTGGTACCGCATGGCGGCGGTCCTGGTGAAACCGCCGCTCGTGGTCCTCTTCAAGCGGGACTGGCGCGGAATGGAGCACATTCCCGCCCAAGGCGGATTTATCACCGCCGTCAACCACAACTCACATCTCGATCCCTTCTCCTACGCCCACTTCCAGTACAACACCGGGCGCGTGCCGCGCTTCCTCATCAAGGCCGGCGTCTTCAAGGGCGGCTTCGTGGGCGCCTTCCTGCGCGGGACCGCGCAGATCCCCGTCTACCGGGAGTCCACCAACGCGGCGAACGCCTTCCGGTCCGCCGTGGACGCGGTCAACAAGGGCGAGTGCGTGGCCTTCTACCCCGAGGGCACCCTCACCCGCGACCCCGCGCTGTGGCCCATGCGCGGCAAGACCGGCGCGGCGCGCGTCGCGCTGCTCACCAAGGCGCCGGTGATCCCCGTCGCGCAGTGGGGCGCCAACGAGGCGCTGCCGCCCTACACCAAGCGGCCCCGGTTCTTCCCCCGCAAGACGCTCACGGTGCACGCGGGCCCGCCCGTGGACCTGTCCGCGTACTACGGCAGGGAGCCCACCGCCGAGGTGCTGCGGGCCGCCACCGACGACATCATGGCGGCGGTCGCCGAACTCCTCTCCGAGGTGCGCGGGGAGCCCGCGCCCATCGAGCGCTACGACTACCGGCCCGGCACGTCCCGCGCCGCCGAGGACCCCCCCGCGGCCGATGAGGAGAGCAAGTGACGCGCTGCGCCGTCTACGGCACCGGCTCCTGGGGCACCGCCTTCGCGATGGTGCTCGCCGACGCCGGCTGTGAGGTGACGCTGTGGGGCCGCCGGCCCGGCCCCGTGGAGGCCATCAACACCACCCGCACCAACCCCGACTACCTGCCGGGGACCGAGCTCCCGCGCTCGGTGCGGGCCACCACCGACCCGGCGGAGGCGGCCCGCCGCGCCGAGTTCACCGTGCTCGCCGTGCCCTCCCAGACGCTGCGCGGAAACCTCGCAGAGTGGGCGCCGCTGCTGCCCGCCGACACCGTGCTCGTCTCCCTCATGAAGGGCGTGGAACTGGGCACCGCCAAGCGGATGAGCGAGGTGATCGAGGAGGTCGCCAAGGCGTCCCCGGAGCGGGTCGCCGTGCTCACCGGGCCCAACCTGGCCAAGGAGATCGCCGCCCGCCAGCCCGCCGCCTCGGTCGTCGCCTGCCGCGACGAGGACGTGGCGCGCCGCCTCCAGGCCGCCTGCCACACCCCGTACTTCCGCCCGTACACCAACACCGACGTGGTCGGCTGCGAGCTCGGCGGCGCGGTCAAGAACGTCATCGCGCTCGCCGTGGGCATCGCCGACGGCATGGGGCTCGGCGACAACACCAAGGCGTCGCTGATCACCCGGGGCCTGGCCGAAACGACCCGGCTGGGGCTGGCCATGGGCGCCGACGCGCACACCTTCGCGGGCCTGGCGGGCATGGGCGACCTGGTCGCCACCTGCTCCTCGCCGCTGTCCCGCAACCACACCTTCGGCACCAACCTCGGCCGGGGCATGACGCTCGAGGAGACCATCGCGGCCACCAAGCAGACCGCGGAGGGCGTCAAGTCGTGTGAGTCCGTGCTCGATCTCGCCCGGCGGCACGACGTCGACATGCCGATCACCGAGACGGTGGTGAGCGTCGTGCACGACGGCAAACCGCCGCTGGTGGCGCTGAAAGAGCTGATGTCGCGCAGCGCCAAGCCCGAGCGGCACTGACGAGCCCCGGACCGCAAGGTAACCTCAACGCGTTATGAGCAGCCAGAGCCCCGCCCCCAGCCCTGTCCCGCCCTCCTCCGGAGGGGAGCCGCGGAAGCCGCGCGTCGCCGTCGTCTTCGGCGGTCGCAGCTCCGAGCACGCCATCTCGGTGGTCACCGCCGGCGCGGTGCTGCGCGCCATCGACCGCGAGAAGTACGACGTGCTGCCGATCGGGATCACGACGGACGGGCGTTGGGCGCTGACCGCCGACGAGCCCGAGCGGATGGCCATCGCGGACCGGGTGCTGCCCAGCGTCGAAGGCCTCGCCGAGTCCGCCGAGGGCTCGGTCCTGCTCCCGGTCGACCAGGGCAGCCGCGAGGTCGTCTACACCGAGCCGGGCTCGGTGCCCAAGGCGCTCGGCGAGGTCGACGTGGTGTTCCCCATGCTGCACGGCCCCTACGGTGAGGACGGCACCCTTCAGGGGCTGCTCGAACTGTCCGGCGTGCCCTATGTGGGCGCGGGGGTGCTCGCCTCCGCCGTCGGCATGGACAAGGAGTACATGAAGCGGGTGTTCGTCTCCTTCGGGCTGCCGGTCGGCCCGTACGAGGTGATCCGCCCCCGCGAGTGGGAGAAGGACCCCGCCGCCGCGCGGAAGAAGATCGTCGACTTCACCGCCGAGCACGGCTGGCCGGTCTTCGTGAAGCCCGCGCGCGCGGGCTCGTCCTTCGGCATCTCCAAGGTCGACGACATCTCCGGCCTGGAGGAGGCGATCGAGGAGGCGCGGCGCCACGACCCGAAGATCGTCGTCGAGGCGCTGCTGCGCGGCCGCGAGATCGAATGCGGTGTGCTGGAGTTCGAGGACGGCCCGCGGGCCAGCGTGCCCGCCGAGATCCCGCCGGTCTCCACCCACGACTTCTACGACTTCGAGGCGAAGTACATCGACTCGGCGGACGGCGTGGTGCCCGCGCCGCTCACCGAGGAGCAGACCGAGCGCGTGCGGGAGCTGGCGGTGCGGGCGTTCGAGGCGACGTCCTGCGAGGGCCTGGTCCGCGCGGACTTCTTCCTGCTGGACAGCGGCGAATTCGTGATCAACGAGATCAACACCATGCCCGGCTTCACGCCCATCTCGATGTACCCGCGGATGTGGGAGGCGAGCGGGGTGAGCTACCCCGAGCTGGTGGACCGGCTCATCCAGGCCGCGCTGCGCCGTCCGACGGGGCTGCGCTAAGGACGATGCCATCGCCCCGGGCGGCGCGCCCGGGGCACCGGCGAGTGTCCGGAGCGGGTCTCGGGCCGGTGGCTCTCGGACTGGTGGCTTCGGACCGCTGGCTCTCAGACCACGCCTTCCGGCACGGTCTTCTTGACGGCGCCCGCCAGATCGACGAGCGGGTTGACCTCCGGCGCGTACTTCCCGGGCACCGTCACCTCGACGTACGCCCTGCGCAGCACGGTCGTGAAGCGGTAGCCGTCGTCCAACTGCTCAGGAAACCACCGCACGCCGTTGACCTCGGCCGACGGGGCGTAAGGGTTGTAGTGCTCGGTGCCGGGCGTGAGATCCGCGGGCTTGGCGACTCCGCAGCGCAGCTTCACCGCGGGGTCGCCCCAGGCGGCGGTGAGGTCCGAAGCGGGCTTGGGGGTGCGCCGCTTCAGCCCCTCCACGGTCTTGGGAAGTTCCTTGTGCAGCGCCCTGCACAGCGTGGCCATCTCCGCGGTCGGCTTGGGAACCGTGAGCGACAGCGAACCGTCCGAACCTCCGGTGAACAAGCACCCGGCCGCCGACAGCGCGAGCAGCGCCGCGGCGGCGGACGTGGAGAGGACCCTGCGGGTGGGGCTACGGTGTGCGGAATTCACGGGCTGAGCATACGGGGGGTCACAGATGGACGACGGGGCAGGTGAGAGTGCGGGTGATGCCGTCCACTTGCTGGACCTTCGCGACCACCATGCGGCCGAGTTCATCGACCGTCTCGGCCTGAGCGCGCACGATGACGTCGTACGGGCCGGTGACGTCCTCGGCCTGTATCACTCCGGGGATCTTGGCGATGACGTCGGCCACGGTCGACGCCTTGCCGACCTCGGTTTGGATCAGGATGTACGCCTGTACCACGGAACCTCCAGGGCGGCTACGAGGATCATGTGGGGAGAAGGGACGCCACGGTACCGCGTCGCCGAGCGACGCGGGGAGACCCGCGCGGCGTGCGCGGCGCGGCGGGCAGCGAGCGACAAGTGCGAAGGGGCAATGGGATGAAGGGCACCGTGGGCGAGTTGGGGGAGTTCGGGCTCATCAGAGAGCTCACTTCCCGGCTCACCACCACCCCGGCGGTACGGCTCGGGCCCGGCGATGACGCCGCGGTCGTCGCCGCGCCGGACCGGCGGGTCGTGGCCAGTACGGACGTACTGCTGGAGGGCCGGCACTTCCGCCGCGACTGGTCCACCGCCTATGACGTCGGCCGCAAGGCCGCCGCCCAGAACCTCGCGGACATCGCGGCGATGGGCGCGGTGCCGACCGCGCTGCTGCTGGGCCTGGTGGTGCCCGCCGAACTCCCGGTGACCTGGCCCGCCGAGCTGATGGACGGCATCCGCGACGAGTGCCAGGTGGCGGGCGCGGCCGTGGTGGGCGGCGATGTGGTGCGCGGCGAGACCATCACCGTGGCCATCACCGCCCTGGGCGATCTGCGCAACCATGAACCGGTCACCCGATCCGGTGCCCAGCCGGGCGACGTGGTCGCGGTCACGGGCTGGCTCGGCTGGTCGGCGGCCGGCCACGCGGTGCTCTCCCGCGGCTTCCGCTCGCCGCGCGCCTTCGTCGAGGCGCACCGCCGGCCGGAGCCGCCCTACCACGCCGGCCCGGCGGCCGCCGGGCTCGGCGCGACCGCCATGACCGACGTCAGCGACGGGCTGGTCGCCGACCTCGGGCATATCGCGGAGGCCAGCAAGGTCCGTATCGACCTGCGCTCGGCGGACATCGACATCCCCTCCCAGATGTCCGACATCGGGCAGGCGGTGGGCGTCGATCCGCTCCAGTGGGTGCTCAACGGGGGCGAGGACCACGCGATCGTGGCCACCTTCCCGCCCGACGCGAAGCTGCCCGCCCGCTGGAAGGTGATCGGCGAGGTACTCAACCCCTCGGCGCTGCCGCAGGTGACCGTGGACGGCGCGCCCTGGCCGCACGCGGGCTGGGACCACTTCGGGAAGGACAAAGCGTCCGAGTAGAAGCGCCGAGTAGATTCGGCTGTATGGCGAGTTCCCCCGCACCACCCAGCACGCCCGTGGCCCCGCCGCGCGTGCTCACCGTCGCCGGATCCGACTCCGGCGGCGGTGCCGGCATCCAGGCCGACCTGAAGGCGATGCTGGCCCTCGGCGTGCACGGCATGAGCGTGATCACGGCCGTGACGGCACAGAACTCGCTGGGCGTGAGCGGCGCGTGGGAGCTGCCCGCCGAGGCCGTACGGGCCCAGTTCCGCAGTGTCGTCGACGACATCGGGGTGCAGGCGGTCAAGACCGGGATGCTGGCGTCCGCCGAGCTCGTCGAGACCGTCGCCGGGCTGCTCGCGGACGTCTCCGCCCCGGTCGTGGTCGACCCGGTAGGCGTCTCCAAGCACGGCGACGCCCTGCTGGCCGCGGAGGCCCTCGACTCGGTCCGTACACGGCTGCTGCCGGTCGCGACGGTGGCCACGCCCAACCTGGACGAGGTCGCCCAGCTGACGGGCGTGGAGGTGGCGGCGGAACGGGATCTGCGGCGGGCCGCCGACGCGATCCTGGAATTCGGCCCGCGGTGGGCGCTGATCAAGGGCGGCCACCTGGACGGCGACGCGATCGATCTGCTCACCGACGGCACCGAGGAGCACTGGCTGCGGGCCGCCCGGCACGACAACCGCCATACGCACGGCACGGGCTGCACCCTCGCCGCCGCCATCGCCTCGTATCTGGCGCTGGGGGCGGGGGTGCCGCGGGCCGTCGCGGCGGCCAAGGAGTACGTCACGGGCGCGATCGCGGCCGGGTTCCCGCTGGGCCGGGGGATCGGGCCGGTGGATCACGGCTGGCGGTGGCGCTGAAACGCCTGGGGGGACGGTCTCAGCGCTGAGGGCATGCGAAAAGCCGGCCCACCCCAAGGTGGACCGGCTCGGCAACCGGAAGGGTCGCACTCGGCGCGTGAGTGGGGTCGCCCCCGTCCACGCGGAGAAGTCAGCGCGAGACCTTGCCGGCCTTGATGCACGAGGTGCAGACGTTGAGCCGCTTCGGGGTCCGACCGACCACAGCGCGCACCGTCTGGATGTTGGGGTTCCAACGACGGCGGGTGCGGCGGTGCGAGTGCGAGATGTTGTTGCCGAAGCCCGGCCCCTTGCCGCAGACGTCGCAGTTGGCAGCCACGGGTTACTCCAAAGACGGGTCAACCCCGCTTGCGCGAGGAGACAGACACTTACGGTGAGCCCCAGCGTGCCGGGATCGTGAACGATCGGCAGTGCCGGGGGGAATGGCCCGATTCTCATCGGGCAACCGGAGCAGCATACAACGCCCACTCCGCTACCTCGAAATTACCATGGCCCCCCGGCTCTGTGCCGCGGGTGGCGACTACCCTGCGATGACGGTCCCGCCCCTGCCCTCCCGAGGAGGACGTACGTGCCGCACACGCTCGACGCCGATGCGGTACGCACCTGGTGCGGCCTGGCGCTGGACGCGCTCGGCCGGGCCCGTGAGGAGATCGACGCGATCAACGTCTACCCGGTCGCGGACGCGGACACCGGCACCAACCTCTACCTGACCGTCGAGTCCGCCGCCCAGGCCGTGACCGCCGCCTTCGACGGCCACGCCGCCGCCCCGGGCCCCGCCGCTCGCCCGAGCCTGCCCGAGGCGGTGCGCGCCATGGCCCATGGCGCCCTGATCGGCGCGCGCGGCAACTCCGGCACGATCCTGGCGCAGCTGCTGCGCGGTATGGCGGACGTCCTCGCGGACGGCGACAGCGACGGCGACGGCGATGGCAGCAGGGCCGCGGCCGGGGGCCCCCATGGCGGGGCGGACGGCCTGCGCCGGGCCCTGCGGCGCGCGGCCGAGCTGGCGTACCTGGGTGTGGCCCACCCGGTCGAGGGCACCGTGCTGACCGTCGCACGGGCCGCGGCCGACGCCGCCGCCCGCGCCGAGGACGACCCGGCCGCGGTGGCCCGCGCCGCGTACGAGGGCGCCCGCACCGCCCTGGAGGCCACCCCCGCCCAGCTCGGGGTGCTCGCCCGCGCGGGCGTCGTCGACGCGGGCGGCTACGGCCTGGTGGTGGTCCTCGGCGCGCTCGCCGAGGCCGTGTCGGGCCGGGCAGCCGCCACGGGGCGCGCCGGGCCTGTCGCGGTCCCCGGGGGCTGCCCGCCCGCCGGGCACGTGGCCACCGCCGACGGCTCCGTCGGCGACGGGCCCGACGGCGGACCCGCCTTTGAGGTGATCTATCTGCTGGAGGCGGACGAGACAGCCGTCGCCCGGCTCCGGGACCGGCTGGACGCGCTCGGCGACTCCCTGGTGGTCGTCGGCGGCGACGGACTGTGGAATGTGCACGTCCATGTGGACGACGCGGGCGCGGCCGTGGAGGCGGGCATCGAGGCGGGCCGCCCGCACCGCATCCGCATCACCCACTTCGGCACGGCCGCCGCCCGCCGGGCCCACGCCGACCAGCCCTGCCCCCGTCCCCGTACGGACGACACCGGGCGGCAGCCGGACCGGCCGGGCGCCCAGGAGCCCCAGGGCGCCCGCGCCGACCGCGCGCCGCGCGCCGTCGTCGCGGTGGTCCCCGGCGAGGGCCTGGCCGCGCTGTGCGCCGAGGCCGGCGCGACCACGGTCGCCGCGCGGCCCGGTGAGCGCCCGGCCGCGGGCGAGCTCGCCGAGGCGGTACGCCGGGCCCGCGCCCGCGAAGTCGTCCTGCTGCCCAACGACGCCGAGCTGCGCCACACGGCCGCGGCCGCCGCCGCCCAGGCCCGCGCCGAGGGCGTACGGGTGGCGGTCATCCCCACCCGCTCCCCGGTCCAGGGCCTCGCCGCGCTCGCCGTGCACGAGCCGGGCCGCAGCTTCGACGAGGACGTCGTGGCCATGACCTCCGCCGCGGGCGCCACCCGCTACGCCGAGCTGGCCGTCGCCGAGCGCCAGTCCTGGACCATGGCCGGGGTCTGCCAGGCGGGAGACATGCTGGGCCTCATCGACGGCGATGTGGCGGTGATCGGCGACGGTCTCGCGGGCACCGCCGAGACCGTGCTGGACCGGATGCTGGCCGCGGGCGGCGAGCTGGTCACGCTGGTACTCGGCGCGGACGTCTCCGACGGCGTCGCCGAGCACCTGGAGCGCCACGTACGAGAGGGGCACTTCGCGGTCGACACGGTCGTCTACCACGGCGGCCAGCCGGGCGTGCCGCTGATCATAGGCATCGAATAGCCCGCGCGGCCCCGCACATCCCGGGGCGGGGTGGCCCCGCTTGTCAGTGCGGTGGTGTGCAATGGACAGTGTGCCCGCGCTGGATGAACCTCTGAAGAAAGTGCTCGGCGGCAACACCGCGAAGGTGATGGCCGACCACCTCGACCTGCACACGGTCGGCGATCTGCTGCACCACTACCCGAGGCGGTACGCCGAGCGAGGCGAGCTGACCCGGCTGTCCGACCTGCCGCTGGACGAGCATGTGACGGTCGTCGCCCAGGTCGCCGACGCCCGCGTGCACAAATTCGACCGCGGCACCAAACAGCGCCTGGAGGTCACCCTCACCGACGGCAGCGGCCGGCTCCAACTGGTCTTCTTCGGCCGGGGGGTCTACGCGGCGCAGAAGGAGCTGCTCCCCGGCCGCCGGGGCATGTTCGCGGGCAAGGTCGGAGTCTTCCGCAATGTGCGGCAGCTGGCCCACCCCGCGTACGAGATGCTCGGCAGGGAAGACGGCGCCGCGGCCGTGGAGGCGTGGGCCAACCAACTGCGGCCGCTGTACCCCGCCTGCGCCCAGCTGGAGTCCTGGAAGATCGAGAAGGCCGTCGGGACGCTCCTCGACACCCTGGAGGCCACCGGCTGGGACGGCCTGGTCGATGCGCTGCCCGAGAGCCTGCGGCTCGGCCGCGGGCTGGCCGAGCTCCCCGAGGCGCTGCTGAAGATCCACCGGCCGCGCACCAAGACGGACATCGCGGCGGCCCGGGACCGCCTGAAATGGGACGAGGCCTTCGTGCTCCAGGTGGCCCTCGCCCGGCGGCGCCACGCCGACGCCCAGCTGCCCGCCGTGCCGCGCGCCCCGGCCGAGGGCGGCCTGCTGGACGACTTCGACGCGAGGCTGCCGTTCACCCTCACCGAAGGCCAGCAGAGCGTCAGCCGGGAGATCTTCGCCGACCTCGCCACCGACCACCCCATGCACCGGCTGCTGCAGGGCGAGGTCGGCTCCGGCAAGACCCTGGTGGCGCTGCGCGCGATGCTGGGCGTCGTGGACAGCGGGGGACAGGCCGCGATGCTCGCGCCCACCGAGGTGCTCGCGCAGCAGCACCACCGCTCGATCACCGAGATGATGGGCGACCTGGCCGAGGGCGGCATGCTGGGCGGCTCGGAACAGGGCACCAAGGTCGTGCTGTTGACCGGCTCCATGGGCGCCGCGGCCCGCCGTCAGGCGCTGCTCGACCTGGTCACCGGCGAGGCCGGGATCGTGGTCGGGACCCATGCGCTGATCGAGGACAAGGTCCAGTTCCACGACCTGGGCCTGGTCGTGGTCGACGAGCAGCACCGTTTCGGCGTGGAGCAGCGCGACGCCCTGCGCTCCAAGGGCAAGCAGCCGCCGCACCTGCTGGTGATGACGGCCACCCCCATCCCGCGGACCGTCGCCATGACCGTCTTCGGCGACCTGGAGACCTCCGTCCTGGACCAGCTGCCGGCCGGACGCTCCCCGATCGCCTCCCATGTGGTGCCCGCGAAGGACAAGCCGCACTTCCTGGCGCGGGCGTGGGAGCGGGTGCGCGAGGAAGTGGCGGCCGGCCACCAGGCGTATGTGGTGTGCCCGCGGATCGGCGACGACGAGGAGGACGAGCCCAAGGGCGCGGCGCGCAAGTCGGCCAAGTCCCCGGGCAAGACCGCTGCCAAGTCCCCCGAGGACGAGGCAGAGAAGCGGCCGCCGCTCGCGGTCCTCGACGTCGCCGAGCAGCTCGCCAAGGGCCCGCTGCGGGAGTTGCGCGTGGAGGTGTTGTACGGCCGGATGCAGCCCGAGGCCAAGGACGAGGTGATGCGCCGCTTCGCCGCGGGCGAGGTGGACGTCCTGGTCGCCACGACGGTCATCGAGGTCGGCGTCAACGTCCCCAACGCCACCGCCATGGTGATCATGGACGCCGACCGCTTCGGCGTCTCGCAACTGCACCAGCTGCGCGGCCGTGTCGGCCGCGGGTCGGCCGCCGGGCTGTGTCTGCTGGTGAGCGAGATGCCGGAGGGCAGCCCCGCCCGCGCCCGGCTCGGCGCGGTCGCGGCGACGCTGGACGGCTTCGAGCTGTCCCGGATCGACCTGGAGCAGCGGCGCGAGGGGGATGTGCTGGGGCAGGCCCAGTCCGGGGCGCGCTCCTCGCTGCGGGTGCTCGCGGTCATCGACGACGAGGAGGTCATCGCGGCGGCCCGGGAGGAGGGCGCGGCGATCGTCGCGGCCGACCCCGAGCTGGCCGGGTACCCGGAGCTGCGTACGGCGCTGGACGCGTTCCTGGACGAGGAGCGCGAAGAATATCTGGACAAGGGGTGACAAGAGCTGAGCCACGGCTGAACGCGGCAAGAGGCCCCAGCCGGACAGCCGGTCGGAGCCAGAGACCGGAAGCACGGGCCGGGACGCCATATCGTGGAGGGCAGCGGCCCCACACGGCCCGCCGCTGCCCCTCCCACCGCGAAGGAATGCGTCACCGATGACCCGCGTGATCGCCGGAGCCGCCGGCGGCCGCCGCCTGGCAGTGCCGCCGGGAAACGGCACCCGACCGACCTCGGACCGGGCGCGCGAAGGCCTCTTCTCCACCTGGGAGTCGCTGCTGGGCTCGCTGCGCGGGGCCAGGGTGCTCGACCTGTACGGCGGCTCGGGCGCGGTCGGTCTGGAGGCGCTCTCGCGCGGCGCGGAGCATGTGCTGCTGGTGGAGTCCGACGCGCGCGCCGCCCGCACCATCCGGGCGAACATCCGGGCGCTCGGCCTGCCCGGCGCCGAGCTGCGCACCGGCCGGGCCGAGCAGGCCATCGCCGGACCGGCCCCCGCGAGCGGCCCGTACGACGTGGTGTTCCTGGACCCGCCGTACGCGGTGGCCGACGAGGAGCTGCGGGAGATCCTCCTCACACTCGCCGGTAACGGGTGGCTCGCGACCGCCGCGCTGGCCACGGTGGAGCGGAGCACGCGAGGCGGAGATTTCGGATGGCCTGCCGGTTTCGAGGGCTTGCGGGCCCGTCGCTACGGCGAGGGCACGCTTTGGTACGGTCGCGCCGCCTCGACGTGCGACAACGCGTCATGACCGGACCCGAGAGCGAGGAACCACCAGTGCGCCGCGCAGTCTGTCCGGGGTCCTTCGACCCCGTCACCAATGGGCACCTCGACATCATCGCCCGAGCGTCCAAGCTGTACGACGTCGTCCACGTCGCCGTGATGATCAACAAGTCCAAACAGGGCCTGTTCACCGTGGACGAGCGGATGGACCTGCTCCGCCAGGTCACAGCCGAGTACGGAAACGTCCAGGTGGAGTGCTTCCACGGGCTCCTCGTGGACTTCTGCAAGGAGCGCGAGATCCCCGCCATCGTCAAGGGGCTGCGGGCGGTCAGCGACTTCGACTACGAGCTCCAGATGGCCCAGATGAACAACGGCCTCTCGGGGGTGGAGACGCTGTTCGTGCCCACCAACCCCACCTACAGCTTCCTCTCCTCCAGCCTGGTCAAGGAGGTCGCGGCCTGGGGCGGAGACGTCTCCCACCTGGTACCCCCGCTGGTGCTCCAGGCCCTGACCGAGCGGCTGGGCCGGCGCTGACCCGCTGACGGCCGGGCCGACGGGTGTCGGGCGGGGCCCGCTGGCCGTACAGTCGTCCCCGGTCGGTCCCGGCCGTCCCCGTTCGTTCCGTCAAGTCCCAGTCAAGGCCCGTCAAGTCCCCGTCAATTTCCGTCAAGTTCCGTCAAGGCCAAGTTCCGTCAAGAGAGAGTGGCGAGCACCCAAGGTGGACGTGCAGAAGAAGCTCGACGAGATCGTCGGCACCGTCGGCAGCGCCCGGTCCATGCCCATGTCGGCCTCGTGTGTGATCAACCGCGCCGAGCTGCTCGCCATGCTCGAAGAGGTGCGCGCCGCTCTCCCTGACTCCCTCGCCCAGGCACAGGACGTGATCGGCGGCCGTGACCGGATGGTCGAGCAGGCCCGCCAGGAGGCCGAGCGGATCATCGAGGGCGCGCACGCCCACCGGGGCTCGCTGGTCTCGGACACCGAGGTGGCCAGGAAGTCCCAGGAAGAGGCCGACCGGATCCTGGAGGAGGCCCGCCGGGAGGCCGAGGAGATCCGCGCCGAGGCCGACGACTACGTCGACAGCAAACTCGCCAACTTCGAGGTCGTGCTGACCAAGACCATCGGCTCCGTCGACCGCGGCCGCGAGAAGCTCCTCGGCCGCGCCGCGGGCGGGGAGCAGGACGGGGCGGCGGGGCAGCTGGAGGACGGGCCGGAGCGCAGCGCCGACCCCCAGACGCTGCGGCAGCGCGCCGACGAGTACGTGGACACCAAGCTCGGGGCGGTCTCGGCGGTGCTCACCAAGACGCTGGAGGCGGTCGGCCGGGGCCGGCAGAAGCTGCTCGGGGCCCAGGCGATCGACGAACTGGGCGCGCACCTGGCCGCCCAGGACGCCGCCACCCCGCTCGGCCACCAGACCAGCGACGACGACTACCTCGCGGACCTGGCCCAGTCCCAGGCGCAGATGCCCGCGGCGCGGCCCGAGGCGGCGCCCGACGCCTCGTACTACGCGGCCACGGCCGGCTACCAGCAGCAGGACGCCTACGGCTATCAGCAGCAGGGTTATGTCCAGCAGCAGGACCCGTACTCGGCGGCCCAGGGCGGCTATCAGCAGCAGGACGCGTACGGCTGGCAGCAGCAGCCCCAGGGCTACGACCCGGGCGGCTACGCCCCCGAGCAGCAGCAGCCGCAGCAGCCCGAGCACCAGCCGCACCACCAGCACCAGCAGCCGGCCGCGGCCCTCGACGAGACCAGCCTGTTCGACACCAGCATGATCGACCTGGACCAGCTGCGTCAGTACGAGCAGGGCCGCTGAGCCCCAGGCCGGGCCCAAGCCCCCGCACCGGAGGCGGATTGGGTCTACGGCGGCCGGTCCAGTATCCTGGCTGTTCGGTCGCGCGTAGGTCCGCGATCTCGGCTGCCCGTTTCGTCGTATCGGCATCGGGTGGCCCGCCGCAGCCGTAGAAAGCAGGAAGCCCTGAACGCCCGCCTCGACCACCGCGCCCCTCTCGTGTTCGACACACGCGAGCTGGGCCGCCGTCCCGGTGCGCTCAAAAGGCTCTCCCGCTCGGTCCCGGCCCCCAAGGATCTCGGCATCGAGGTCATCGGGGTGCGGGAGGGCGTGACCGTCGAGCTCGACCTCCGCCTGGAGTCGGTCATGGAAGGGGTGCTTGTCACAGGCACCGCCCGTGCACCGCTGGCAGGGGAGTGCGTAAGGTGTCTGGAGCCGCTGGAGCGGGAGCTCGAAGCGGACTTCCAGGAGATGTACTCCTACCCCGACGCCGACGACCGGAGCCGCTTCGCGGATACCGGCGACGACGCCGAGGAGGAGGACACGCTCTTTCTCGAGGGCGACCTGTTCGACCTCGAACCCGTGCTGCGCGACGCGGTGGTGCTGGCACTGCCGCTGCAGCCGGTGTGCCGGGAGGACTGCCCCGGGCTGTGCGCCGAGTGCGGCGCGCGGCTCGAGGAGGACCCCGGCCACCATCACGACGCCGTCGACATCCGTTGGGCGGCACTGCAGGGACTCGCCGAGACCACTCGGGACGGCGAGACGGACAACGCACCCCGCCAGCGCGGGGATGACTCACAGGAGAAGTAGCCGTGGCTGTTCCGAAGCGGAAGATGTCGCGCAGCAACACGCGCCACCGCCGGTCGCAGTGGAAGGCTGCGGTCCCCACCCTGGTGGCGTGCGAGCGCTGCCACGAGCCGAAGCAGCAGCACATCGCGTGCCCGAGCTGCGGCACCTACAACCGCCGCCAGGTCCTCGAGGTCTGATCGGCGGGTGACAGGCTCTATGTCGGACGCCAACACGACTCCCCGCAAGCGAGCGGGAGAAACGGCCCAGGCGGACACGGCCTCGTCCCACACGATCCTGGAAGGGCGGCTCGGGTACCAGCTCGAGACCGCCCTTCTGGTGCGTGCGCTCACCCACCGGTCCTTCGCGTACGAGAACGGCGGGCTGCCCACCAACGAGCGTCTGGAGTTCCTCGGGGACTCCGTGCTCGGCCTGGTGGTCACCGACACGCTGTACCGCATCCACCCCGACCTGCCCGAAGGCCAGCTGGCCAAGTTGCGGGCCGCCGTGGTGAACTCGCGCGCGCTCGCCGAGGTGGGGCGCGGCCTCGACCTCGGCGCCTTCATCCGGCTCGGCCGGGGCGAAGAGGGCACCGGAGGACGGGACAAGGCATCCATCCTCGCCGATACGCTCGAAGCGGTGATCGGCGCCGTCTACCTCGACAAGGGGCTGGACGCCGCCGCGGAGCTGGTCCACCGGCTCTTCGACCCGCTGATCGAGAAGTCCTCGAACCTGGGCGCCGGCCTGGACTGGAAGACCAGCCTCCAGGAGCTGACCGCCACCGAGGGCCTCGGGGTCCCCGAGTATCTGGTCTCCGAGACCGGACCCGACCACGAGAAGACCTTCACGGCTGCTGCCCGCGTCGGTGGTGTCGCGTACGGCACCGGCACCGGCCGCAGCAAGAAGGAAGCCGAGCAGCAGGCGGCGGAGGCCGCCTGGCGCGCGATCCGCGCCGCGGCGGACGAGGCCAAGGCCAAGGCCGACGCTGCCGCGGCCCAGGGCACCGCCGTGTCCTCGGACGGCGAGTCCGCCGACACGGCCCCGACGGCACACTGATCCAACCCTCCTCGCCCTCCCCGAGACCGAGCGCGGCCCGACCGCCCCGGCCACGGGGAGGGCGAGGGCTTCGGCCAAGACCGTCCGGCGGTAGGGAGCGCGGGTGAAGGAGGGGGTACCTCCCAGGCCCGAAGGGCCTAGGGGGAGGGTCGAGGGCCGAGTCTGGGTGTGCCGCGTGAGGAGAGCGCAGCGGCTCCCCCAGCTACCGCTGGGCGGTACCCCCTGCGTGCGACGAGCGCGGTGCGGCTGGGGGCACCTCCCAGCGGTAGCTGGGGGAGAGAGTCATCGGCCCGCGACGCCGCGGGCCCTACTGTCGGACGGTCTAAGGAGGCCCCCGTTGCCCGAGCTGCCTGAGGTCGAGGTGGTCCGCCGCGGCCTGGAGCGCTGGATCAGCGGCCGTACGGTCGCCGAGGCGCAGGTGCTGCACCCGCGCGCGGTGCGTCGCCACCTCGGGGGCGGCGAGGACTTCGCCGCCCGCCTCAAGGGCCGCCGCGCCGGGGTGGCCCGCCGCCGGGGCAAGTACCTGTGGCTGCCGCTGGACGACGGCGACGAGTCGGTGCTGGCGCACCTCGGCATGAGCGGCCAGTTGCTCGTCCAGCCGCACGGCGCCCCGGACGAGAAGCACCTGCGCATCCGGGTGCGCTTCGCCGACTCGGCAGGCACCGAGCTGCGCTTCGTCGACCAGCGCACCTTCGGCGGCCTCTCCCTGCACGAGGCCGAGGCCGGCGCGGCGGACGGACTGCCGGCCGCGATCGCGCACATCGCCCGCGATCCGCTGGACCCGGCGTTCGACGAGGCCGCCTTCCACACCGCGCTGCGCCGCCGCCGTACCACCCTCAAGCGGGCGCTGCTCGACCAGTCGCTGATCAGCGGGGTCGGGAACATCTATGCCGACGAGGCGCTGTGGCGCGCCCGGCTGCACTACGACCGGCCGACGGCCGGCCTCACCCGCCCGCGCAGCGCCGAACTCCTCGGCCACGTACGCGAGGTCATGAGCGCCGCGCTGGCGGTCGGCGGCACCAGCTTCGACTCCCTGTACGTCAATGTGAACGGCGAGTCGGGCTACTTCGAGCGCTCCCTGGACGCGTACGGCCGGGAGAACGAGCCCTGCCGCCGCTGCGCCACGCCGATGCGCCGCCGCCCGTGGATGAACCGCTCCAGCTACTTCTGCCCGCGCTGTCAGCGACCGCCGCGCCCGGCGGCCCCGGCACGCACGGCCGCGGCGCCCCGCACCGCGGTGCCGCGCTCCTCGTCGTAGCGCGCCCGGGCGGTCAGCACCTCGGGCATGCGCTCCTCGACGAGGCCGATCAGCGCCAGCAGCCGCTCGGCGACGGCGTGGCCCAGCGGGGTCAGCTCGTAGTCCACGCGCGGTGGGTTGGTCGGCTGCGCCTCGCGGTGCACCAGGCCGTCGCGCTCCAGCGCGTGCAGCGTCTGGGACAGCATTTTCTCGCTGACTCCGTCGACCCGGCGGCGCAGCTCGTTGAAGCGGAGGCTGCCCTCCTTGAGGGCCCCCAGGGCCAGGCCGCCCCATTTGCCGGTGATGTGCTCCAGCGTGCCGCGGGAGGGGCAGGCGCGGGCGAACACGTCAAAGGCCAGGTCGTCGTCTCCCGATTCGGTGCTCACCGTCGCGCGGTCACTCGTCATGTCACGAGCATACTCCCACGCAGCGCTCACCATCGGGTTGCGCTTTCTGTGAGTTAGTGGCCTGGGTGGGGCGCGGCGCCCTCGCCGCCCGACGGGGAGGGGGCGAGGGCGGCGCGCCCGGCGCGCGGGCCGGGGCTCAGGACCGGCTCAGTAGCCGAAGTCCTGGGTCCACCAAGGGCCGTCCCCGTCCCCGAAGTTCGCGCCGACGCCCAGGGTCTTGTAGCTGCAGTTGAGGATGTTGGCGCGGTGGCCGGGGCTGTCCATCCAGGAGTCCATCACGGCCTGCGCGTCCTGCTGGCCGCGGGCGATGTTCTCCCCGCCCAGGTTCAGGATGCCGACCTGCTCCGCCCGCTCCCAGGGGGTGTCGCCGTCCGGGTCGAGGTGGTCGAAGAAGCCCCGCAGGGCCATGTCGTCGGTGAAGTCCTGGGCCAGCTGGGTCAGTTTCGGGTCGGCGGTCACGGGATCGCAGCCGACCTTCGACCGCTCCTGGTTGACCAGCGCCAGGACCTCCCGCGCGGCGGTCTTCTCGGAGTTCCCCGGCGTGTTGGGGTCCGCGGTCTGGCCCGGGGGCGTGGTGGGCTTCTTGGACGGGGAGGAGTCCTTGCCGCCCGAACCTCCGTTCCCCTTGCCGTTCCCGTTCCCGTTCCCCTTGCCGTTCGCCTTCCCGTTGCCGTTGCCGTTCCCGGTCGCTTGGCCGGAGTCCGAGGAGCCCGGCTGCTTCGAGGGGGTCGTGGAGGGGGCGGGGGAGGACTTGCCCGGGGTCTTCGAGGGGGTGGTGGACGGCGCGTGCGGCCGGTCGTCGCCGCGGTCCGCGGGGGTCGTACCGCGCTCCACCGGCGACGCCGACGGGGAGCCCTGGGTCTCCAGGGCCGAGCCCACCGGGGCGTCGGCGCGCACGCCTCCGGCCGGGTCGTTGCTTCCGCTAAGGGTTGGACCTCCCGGCAGCAGCCCGGTGGCCATGGCCACCGCGCCCACGGCGACGGCGGCGGAAACACTCAGCAGTCCGGTCCGCACCGGCGCCAGATGGCTTCGGCGGGCTCCTCGGTGGCGCCCTTCGCCGGGAGCGGGGGGTGTCGGCGCGGATCCGGGGGCAGATCTTCGATGGCGGCCCATCTCCTGCCTTCCTTGCAAGATCGGGGTCACATGCGTCACTCGTACGGGTGAGTATTGCGTTGAGCCGGGACTGTACGCCATGACGGGGGTGCTCCGGTGTCCGGTGAGCAAATTGCTCAGCTAGCGTGCCACCCATGAACGAGAGAGTGCGCCTCACCGCGTGGGTCCGCGGCCGGGTCCAGGGGGTCGGGTTTCGCTGGTTCACCAGGGCAAACGCGCTGCGCATCGGCGGGCTGGCCGGGTTCGCCTCCAACCTGTCCGACGGCCGGGTCCAGGTCGTCGCCGAAGGGGAACGCATGTACTGCGAACAGCTGCTCGACTGGCTGCGGGGCGGCGACACGCCCGGCCGCGTCGACGGGGTGACCGAGATCTGGGACACACCCAAGGGCGGCTACGAGACCTTCGAGATCCGCTGAGCCACCCCGCCGCACCCGCCCGCCGCGGCCCCTCGCCGGGCGGGCTTTTTACACCGCGCGTGAGCGGAAACAAGCTGATGGTTGCCAATGCGGCCGGTCCGTGGAAGGCTGCCGCGTAGGGGATGATCCCCTCGCTTCGGCGGCCTGATCAATGCGGGCTCGGCGCTTCTCGTCGCTCGATATGCCCCCGGCCGCAGGGCCCCGTCGGCCTGTGATCGTGTTGACCCTCAAACCATTTGGTGAGACGCTGGAAGCCCCGCGCACCTTAACTGTTTGCCACTCAGCACGGTAGTAACGGCAGGCATCGCGGGTGCGAAATCCCTCACGACCCACCACCGCTTCGGTCGGTCACTCAGTGTGGAGGACCATCCATCATGGCAAAGGCGCTTCTCGGTTACGTCGGCGGTTCCGACCCCCGAGTCCTCGCCGAGATGCGACGGCTTCAGCAGCGCGTCCAGGACCTCGAATCCGAGCTCATTCGGATCCAGGCCGAGAACGACGCTCTGTCCGCCGCCGCTCACCACGGCGACTCGCTGCTCGAAAGCATCGACGTACCCCAGGCGGAGCCTGCGCTCGCCTGACCCGGCTTCCGGGCCGGTCGGGCTGCACCGTCAGCCGCTTGAGAATCTGCAAGGGACGCCGATGGCGTCCCTTCGTCGTTTCCGCGGCGGCCGGCCGCGCTTTCCTTACCGTCTGATGTGCCCCTCCCTCTGACCGGTGAAACCGAGAAGAAACCGCGAAGCACGGAGAAGAGAACACGAGAGAAGCCGAAGGCGACCTCGCGGCGCCACGGCCGAGGGGCGGTGCCGGGTGAGACTCGGGAGGTAGAGTCCAAAGGCGTGCATCTCAAGAGCCTGACCCTCCGAGGCTTCAAATCCTTCGCCTCCGCCACGACGCTGCGCTTCGAGCCGGGTATCACCTGCGTCGTCGGCCCCAACGGGTCGGGCAAATCCAATGTCGTGGACGCGCTTTCCTGGGTCATGGGGGAGCAGGGCGCCAAGTCGCTGCGCGGCGGAAAGATGGAGGACGTCATCTTCGCCGGGACGACCGGGCGCCCCCCGCTCGGCCGCGCCGAGGTCTCCCTCACCATCGACAACTCCGACGGCGCCCTGCCCATCGAATACGCCGAAGTCACCATTACGCGGATCATGTTCCGCAACGGCGGCAGCGAGTACCAGATCAACGGGGACACCTGCCGCCTCCTGGACATCCAGGAACTGCTCTCCGACTCCGGCATCGGCCGCGAGATGCACGTCATCGTCGGCCAGGGCCAGCTCGACTCCGTCCTGCACGCCGACCCGACCGGGCGCCGCGCCTTCATCGAGGAGGCCGCGGGCGTGCTCAAGCACCGCAAGCGCAAAGAGAAGGCGCTGCGGAAGCTCGACGCCATGCAGGCCAACCTCGCCCGCGTCCAGGACCTCACCGACGAGCTGCGGCGCCAGCTCAAGCCGCTCGGACGGCAGGCCGCGGTCGCCCGGCGGGCCGCCGTCATCCAGGCCGACCTGCGCGACGCCCGGCTGCGGCTGCTCGCCGACGACCTGGTGGCCATGCGCGAGGCGCTGCGCACCGAGATCGCCGACGAGGCCGCCCTCAAGCAGCGCAAGGAGGCGGCCGAGGCCGAGCTGCGCACCGCGCAGCAGCGGGAGGCGGCCCTGGAGGAGCAGGTCCGGCAGCTGGCGCCGCGGCTGCGGGACGCCCAGCAGACCTGGTACGAACTCTCGCAGCTCGCCGAGCGGGTGCGCGGCACGATCAGCCTGGCCGACGCCCGGGTCAAGAGCGCCACCGCAGCCCCGGGCGAGGAGCGGCGCGGCCGCGACCCGGAGGACATGGAGCGCGAGGCGGCCCGGATCCGCGAGCAGGAGGCGGAGCTGGAGGCCGCGCTGGAGGCGGCGAGCCGGGCGCTGGACGACACCGTCGAGCACCGGGCGGAACTGGAGCGCGAGCTGGCGCATGAGGAGCGTCGGCTGAAGGACGCGGCCCGCGCCATCGCCGACCGCCGCGAGGGGCTGGCCCGGCTGCAGGGCCAGGTGAACGCCGCCCGGGGCCGGGCGGGTTCGGCCCGGGCCGAGATCGACCGGCTGGCCGCCGCCCGCGACGAGGCCCGGCAGCGGGCGGTCGCCGCGCAGGAGGAGTACGAACAGCTCCAGGCCGAGGTCGACGGACTGGACGCGGGCGACGCGGAATTGGCGGAGCGCCATGAGGCCGCCAAGCGGGAGCTGTCCGAGGCCGAGACCGCGCACCGGGCGGCCCGCGAGGCCCTGACCGCCGCCGAGCGCGAGCGCGCCGCGACCGCCGCCCGCCATGACGCGCTGGCCCTTGGCCTGCGCAGAAAAGACGGCACGGGCGCCCTCCTCGGCTCCGCCGACCGGCTGACCGGCCTCCTCGGCCCGGCCGCCGAACTCCTCACGGTCGCCCCCGGCTTCGAGGTCCCCGTGGCGGCGGCCCTGGGCGCCGCGGCCGACGCGATCGCCGTCGCGGACCCCCGGACCGCGGCGGAGGCCATCCGCCTCCTGCGCAAACAGGACGCGGGCCGCGCGGCGCTCCTGCTCGGCGCCCCGGCGGTCGCGCGCGCCGACTCCGCCACGGCGGTGGACGCACCGGTCGGGCCCGACCCGTCCGGGCCGCCCCTGGACGGGCGGGCCGCGGTGCCGGCAGCCGGCGGACCCGTCGAGGCGAACAGCTCGGGAGCGGGCCACGGCGGCCCCGGCGAGCAGCCGTCGGACGGCGCGGCCGCCGGGGCCCACTCCCCGGGCGGCCGGGGTGTCCCGGGCGCCTCGCCCGCGCCCGGGACCGCGGGGCCGGACGCGCCCGGCGGCCCGACGGCCGGTCAGATCGGCTCCGTACGCGTCCCGCACCCCGCCGAAGGCGGCGCGGACGGCCAGCGGGTGCGCGGGGACGCCGCCACGGCGGTCGGCGGTGACCCGCTCGTCGGCCCGGGGGCCCCGGAAGGGGCGGCCGTCCGGGCGGCCGAGCCCCCGGCGGGCGGAGGGGTTTCCGCCGACGCGGGCATCACCGTTCCGGGCGCCAGACCCGGGGAGCCAGGGGAAGGGACGGCGCACGGACCCTCCGCGGAAGCTGTCGGGGGCGCGGTCGCCCCCGACGAGGGCCGGGCGGTGTCGGTGGCCGAGGCCGGGGCGGCCGGCGGCGCCGGGGCGCCGCGCGCGGCGGAGCTCGTGAGCGGGCCCGCGGGGCTGTTGTCGGCCGTGCGGTGGCTGCTGCGGGACGTGGTGGTGGTCATGACGCTTGAGGACGCCGAGGAACTGGTCGAGCGGCGGCCGGAGTTGACGGCGGTGACCGCCGAGGGCGATCTTCTGGGGGCGCACTTCGCCCAGGGCGGGTCCGCCGGGGCGCCCAGCCTGCTGGAGGTGCAGGCCTCCGTCGACGAGGCGGCGGCGGAGCTGGAGGAGCTCGCCGTGCGGTGTGCGGAGCTGACCCACGCGCAGCGGGCGGCGGCGGAGCGGCGGGCCGAGCGCGCGGCGCGGGTCGAGGAGCTGGCGGCCCGGCGCAGCGTGGCCGACCGGGAGAAGTCGCAGGTCGCCCAGTCGCTGGGGCGGCTGGCCGGGCAGGCGCGGGCCGCGGCGGGCGAGGCCGAACGGATGACCGCGGCCGCGGCCAAGGCGGAGGAGGCGCTGGCCAGGGCCACCGAGGAGGCCGAGGAGCTGGCCGAGCGGCTGATCGTCGCCGAGGAGGAAGCCACCTTCGGTGAAGGAGGGGCTGAGGAGCCGGACACCTCCGTACGGGATCGGCTGGCGGCCGACGGGGCGAACGCCCGGCAGACCGAGATGGAGGCGCGGCTACAGGTCCGTACGCACGAGGAGCGGGTCAAGGGGCTCGCGGGGCGGGCGGACGCGCTCGACCGGGGCGCGCGCGCCGAGCGCGAGGCGCGGGCGCGTGCGGAGCAGCGCCGGGCGCGGCTGCGCCACGAGGCGGCCGTGGCCTCGGCGGTGGCCTCGGCCGCCCGGCAGCTGCTGGCGCATGTCGAGGTCTCGCTGGTGCGGGCCGAGCGGGAGCGGGACGCGGCCGAGCGGGCCAAGGCCGAGCGGGAGCGTGAGCTGGTCGCCGAGCGCAACCGTGGTCGCGAGCTCAAGAGCGAGCTGGACAAGCTGACCGACTCGGTGCACCGGGGCGAGGTGCTGGGCGCCGAGAAGCGGCTGCGGATCGAGCAGCTGGAGACGAAGGCGCTGGAGGAGCTGGGCGTCGAGCCGGCCGGACTGGTCGCCGAGTACGGCCCGGACCAGCTGGTGCCGCCGTCCCTGCCCGCCGAGGGCGAGGTGCTGCCGGAGGACCCCGAGCATCCGCGCAACCAGCCGGTGCCCTACGTCAGGGCGCAGCAGGAGAAGCGGCTGAGGGCCGCCGAGCGCGCGTACCAGCAGCTGGGCAAGGTCAATCCGCTGGCGCTCGAGGAGTTCGCGGCGCTGGAGGAGCGGCACCAGTTCCTGAGCGAGCAGCTGGAGGACCTGAAGAAGACGCGGGCCGATCTGCTCCAGGTGGTCAAGGAGGTGGACGAGCGCGTCGAGCAGGTGTTCACGGAGGCCTACCGGGACACGGCGCGCCAGTTCGAGGGCGTCTTCTCGCGGCTGTTCCCGGGCGGCGAGGGCCGACTGGTGCTCACCGATCCGGAGAACATGCTGACCACGGGCGTGGATGTGGAGGCCAGGCCGCCGGGCAAGAAGGTCAAGCGGCTGTCGCTGCTGTCCGGCGGGGAGCGGTCGCTGACCGCCGTGGCGCTGCTGGTGTCGATCTTCAAGGCGCGGCCGAGCCCGTTCTATGTCATGGACGAGGTCGAGGCGGCGCTGGACGACACCAATCTGCAGCGGCTGATCCGGATCATGGAAGAGCTGCAGGAGAGCTCCCAGCTGATCGTGATCACTCACCAGAAGCGGACGATGGAGGTCGCCGACGCGCTGTACGGGGTCTCCATGCAGGGCGACGGGGTCTCGAAGGTCATCAGCCAGAGGCTGCGCTAAGGGCTTCAATACTTGAATTCATTCGATCAAGAGCGCTCAGCGGATCCCAATCCACCTGTGACGACTGCTTCGTCACATCCTATTGACTTCGAAACTTGAAGGCATAGTCTCTGCAACGTCACTTTTACCTTCAAGTGGTGGCCGACCCTCTCGGCTGGGCACCGCTGGAAGGCCCCCCACGTCCGGCAGCGTTGCCGGATGGCCACAGGAGTTCACGTTGACCACCACCGTGCAGGCAACGGGGTCCGCGGGCCGTCAGGCCCAGCCGGCCCCCCTTGGCCGTGTCATCTTCATCACCGCCGCCGCCGCGATGGGCGGCTTTCTCTTCGGCTACGACAGCTCGGTGATCAACGGAGCGGTCGAGGCCATCCGCGGCCGCTACGACATCGGTTCTGCCGCGCTCGCCCAGGTCGTGGCCATCGCCCTGATCGGCTCGGCCATCGGCGCCGCCGTGGCCGGCCGGATAGCCGACCGCATCGGCCGGATCCGCGTCATGCAGATCGCCGCCGCCCTGTTCACCATCAGCGCCGTCGGCTCGGCCCTTCCCTTCGCCCTGTGGGACCTGGCCGTATGGCGGGTGCTCGGCGGCATCGGCATCGGCATGGCCTCCGTGATCGGCCCGGCCTACATCGCCGAGGTCGCCCCGCCCGCGTATCGTGGCCGGCTGGCCTCCTTCCAGCAGGCCGCGATCGTCATCGGCATCGCCCTGTCCCAGCTCGTCAACTGGGGCATCCTCCACCTCGCGGACGGCGACCAGCGCGGCAAGATCGGCGGCATCGAGGCCTGGCAGTGGATGCTCGGCGTGATGGTGGTCCCGGCCGTGGTGTACGGCCTGCTGTCCTTCGCCATCCCCGAGTCGCCCCGCTTCCTGATCTCCATCGGCAAGGCCGACCGCGCCAAGCGGATCCTGGCCCAGGTCGAGGGCGAGGGCAGCCACCTCGACGCGCGCGTCGCCGAGATCGAGCAGGCCATGCGCAGCGAGCACAGGTCCACCTTCAGGGACCTGCTCGGCGGCCGGTCCGGGCTGCTGCCGGTGGTCTGGATCGGCATCGGCCTGTCGGTCTTCCAGCAGCTCGTCGGCATCAACGTGGCGTTCTACTACTCCTCGACGCTGTGGCAGTCCGTCGGCGTCGACCCGAGCGGCTCGTTCTTCTACTCCTTCACCACGTCGATCATCAACATCATCGGCACCGTCATCGCGATGCTCTTCGTCGACAAGATCGGCCGCAAGCCGCTCGCGCTGATCGGCTCGGCGGGCATGGCGGTCTCCCTGGGGCTGGTGGCCTGGGCGTTCTCGGCGCACCTCGTCGACGGCAAGCTCCCGCACGCCCAGGGCGTCCTGGCCCTGATCGCGGCCCACGGCTTCGTCCTCTTCTTCGCCCTCTCCTGGGGCGTGGTGGTCTGGGTGCTGCTCGGCGAGATGTTCCCGAACAAGATCCGCGCCGCCGCGCTGGGCGTCGCCGCCTCCGCGCAGTGGATCGCCAACTGGGCCATCACCGCGAGCTTCCCGAGCCTGTCCGACTGGAACCTGTCGGCGACGTACATCATGTACACCGTCTTCGCCGCGCTCTCGATCCCCTTCATCCTCAAGTGGGTGCCGGAGACCAAGGGCAAGGCGTTGGAGGAGATGGGCTAACCCCCCCGCCAGCCCCCTCCTCACCTTTCAAGGGTTCTGCCCCGCCTCACTCCTTGAGGCGGGGCAGAACGCGTTCCGCGAACAGCCGCAGCGAGCGCCAGCCCTCCTCCACGGGCATCCCGCCGCACAGCGGATGCAGCACCAGGCTCGCCGCCTCGCCGCCTTCCTTGGCCAGCGCCACGCACTCGTCGGGCGTGACGATGCGGTACACGCCCTCGCCGCGCAGCGCCGCCACGTCCTCGGCGCGGGAGCGGACGGCGGAGTGCACGCCCCCGTCCGACTGCCAGGAGTCGTACATCCGCGCCTCGTGCAGCAGATGCGAGCCGAACGCGGCCCAGGCCCGCTCCGGATCCTCGGCCACATGCAGCAGGGACGTCCGCGCGGCGGGCATCACGCACCAGCCCTGCGTCCCGTACTCCGCCCGCCGGGCGTGGTAGTACGCCTCCAGCTCCGGCAGGTGGGCGCTGGGGAAGAACGGCAGCCCCAGCCGGGCGGCGCGGCGCGCGGCGGCCTTGGAGCTGCCGCCGACCAGCAGCGTCGGGTGCGGCTTGGAGTACGGGCGCGGGGTGACTCGCACCGTGCGGCCCCGGTACTCGAAGGGCTCGCCGGTCCAGGCCGCGAGCAGCGTCTCCAGCGCCTCGTCCTGGAGCGCGCCGCGCCGCTTCCACTCCCTGCCGAGCCCCGCGTACTCCTCGGGCCGATAGCCGATGCCCGCCACCGTGACCAGGCGGCCGCCGCTCACCAGGTCGAGCACGGCGATGTCCTCGGCCAGCCGCAGCGGATCGTAGAGCGGGACGATCAGCGCGGAGACGGTGACCGCGATCCGCCGGGTGGCGCCCAGCACCGCGCCCGCGAAGGTCAGCGGGGACGGCAGCCAGCCGTTCGCGGCGCCGTGGTGCTCCTCGGTCTGAACGGTGTCGATGCCCTGCTCGTCGGCGAAGGCGGCCATCTCGACGGCCGCCCGGTAGCGCCGGGACAGGGACTCGGGTGTGGCGTGGGGATCGACCAGATTGAGCCGTACGACCGTGACGGGCATGGCGGATGTCCCCCTTCTGTCCCCCGGGGCGGTGCTGTCCCCTGGGCGGTGGGCGGGCGAGAGGGGCACGTTAACTGACGGACCGTCAAATAAACAGGGACTCCAGCGGCGGAGCCGCATATCGACGCCGCGGGCAAGGGCGGGGCGGATGACTCATGCGCCTGGGACACAGGGCGGCTGACGGTAGGGGCAGGCCCGGTGCCCCGGGCGTCGACTTCCCGCCGCCGCGCGGACGTAAAGAGGAGGGGCGCGTGACGATCACTACGGGGGAACCGGTCATCACTGGATCCGACATCGACGACCTGGTCATCCGGGTGCGGCGCGCCGCCGGCGACACCGCGGAACTCCGAGCGGCCAAGGCCGCGCTCTTCGGCACGGCCGGCGCCGCCCCGGCCGAGGCGCAGCTCATCCGGCAGCGGCTGCTGACCGTCGCCCTGCACCACGGCGGCGACCTGCTGGCCAAACTGCTCACCCGGCTCGGGCCGCGCGAGACTGCCATGGTCCGCCGCTACGCCCACCGGCTCGGCTACTTCCTGGAGAGCCTCGAGATCTGGTCGGCCAAGCCGATCATGCTCACCCTGATGCGGTTCGGCGTGCCCTACATCGAGGCCGAGTCCATCGCCGTCGCCATCCTGCTGCTGGTGTGGTGATCCGGTGAACCCCTTGGGAAAAAGGATGCAAAGGCTGACGCAAGGGCTCGCGCAAGGGCCGGAACGGGGGTGCGGATCAGTCACCGGTTCGGGTGGGCCCGGGCCCGCGCACACTTCACCCGCCCCACCGCGGGTAGTGCTCGGACCGGAGAACAAGGAGGCTGTCAGATGACCCCATCCCGGGCCCGCCGGACCCACACGATGACCACGCTCGCCCTGCTCACCGGCGCCGTCGTGGGCACAGCCCCGGCAGCGCCCGCCGCCGCGGCCCAGGGGGCGGCATGGCGGGAGGCCGGGCACTTCGACACCACCGGCGCCTGCCGCAAGGCGGGCCAGAACGGGGTGGAAGCCCACAAGTGGAGTGAGTACAAATGCCGGCCGGGCCACAGCGACAACTACATCACGCTGTGGGTCAAGGGCCGGAGCAGGAGCCATACCGCCGGCCCGGCCCCGGCCCCGGCTCCGGCCGTGAGCCCGGCCTCGGCCCCTGCCCCGACCCAGGGCTCCGGGATGGGATGAGGCGCGCGGTCCAGCCCAAGGACCGCGCCGTGCAGGCCGCCGGCGGAGTCTCCGCCCTGTTCGTGGTGGTCCTCGCCGGCTGGCTGGCCGGACTGCTGCGGGTGAACGACCAATGGCTGGCCCTGTCCTACCCCCAGCCGCGCGGCACCGCCGTGCTGACCCGCGTCGCCGTGGGCATCCCGGTCCTCGGCGTCGGGGTGCTCCTGCTGGCCGAGCGCTCCGCCCGCCGCTACGGCAGCGTCCTGCTGGTCGCCGGGGCGCTGTGGCTGCTGCCCTCGGCAGCCGCCGACCTGCTGGGCTTGGCCGACCTGGGGTCGGCGGGCGCGGTGGTCCAGCTGTTGATCTCGGCCGCCGGGATCGCCTGCCGCCCGCTGACCGTCCTGCTGCTGCCGCTGTGGCTGTTCCCGCGCGGCTCGCAGCGGCGGTGGCAGTGGTGGGCGATGAGCGCCGGCGCCTCCGCGTACTGGCTGGGCTACGCCGCCCTCTGGCTGGTCAGCGAGCCGATGGTCGGCTCGGCGCCCAACCCGTTCTTCACCACCGGCTGCGGCCAGTGGGCCTTCGGCCACCTCGAGCACTACGCCGCGGCGGAGGAGTGGGTGCTGCGCGCCGTGGCCGCCGTGGTGACGGGCGCGCTGTGCTGCCGCGCCGCTGTCGCCCGCGGCGCCGAGCGGCGCAACTGGGCCCTGCTCGCCGCCGCCTACCCGGCCTGCGTCTTCCTGCTGCTGTCCGAGTGGGCCGAGGGCATGCCCACCATCGTGGCGCGCACCGTCGGCAGCGCCGTATGGGCGGCCGCGATCTGCCTGGGCGTCGCCCGCACCGGCATATGGCGCCTGGACCGTGTCACCAGCCATCGCCTCGCCCGCGCCTTCGTCCTCACCTCCCTCGCGGCCGTCGTCGTCTGCGCGGTCGTCGCCGTCCAGGCCGGACTGCCCTCCCTGCGCGGCGGGGCGATCAGCACCGCCGTCGGCTGCGCCCTGCTGCTCGGCTGGGCCCTGCGGCCGACCGCGCGCTGGCTGACCCTGCGCGTCGAGCGCGCCTTCTACGGGCCGCGCGCCCGCCCCCACGAGGCGGCCAGCGCCCTGGCCGTACGCCTCCAGCAGGCGCCGCACCCCGGCGAGGTGCCCCAGCAGATCTGCCGCAGCGCGGTCGAGGACCTCGGCGTCTCGGGCGCCGCCGTCAGCGTCGACACCCGCTCCGGACCCCGGCGGCTGGCCGCGGCCGGGGCGCCTCTCACCGGGCCGGTCCAGGCCTTCGTACTGCGCCACCACGGCCGTACGGTCGGCCGCCTCGAAGTCGCCCGGGACGGCTTCGGCACCCCCGCCGAGCGCGACAGCGGCCTGCTCTCCCTGCTCGCCGACCAGGCGGCCCCGGCGCTCGCCGCCCTGCGCCTCGCCGAGGAGGCCCAGGCCGCCCGCGAGCGGCTGGTGCTCGCCCGCGAGCAGGAACGCCGCCGGCTGCGGCGCGAGATCCACGACGGCCTCGGCCCCCAGCTCGCCGCCGTACGGCTGCGCCTGGACATCGCGCAGACCACCTGCCCGCCCGGGGACCCGGCCCGCCACCAGCTGCGCGAGGCCGCCGAAACCCTCGCCGAGGCCCTGGTCGAGGTGCGGCGGATCACCTCGGGCCTCGCCCCCGCCGCCCTGGCCGAGCGCGGCCTGGCCAAGGCGGTACGGGACCTGGGGCGGCGGCTGGGCGGTGCCGGGCCCCGGGTGACCGTGGCCATCCACCCCACAGCGCTGCCGCCGCTGTCGCCCGGCGTGGAGACGGCCGCGTACCGGATCTCCGCGGAGTCGCTGACCAACGCGGTACGGCACGCGCGGGCCCGGCAGGTCCGGATCGAGCTCACCGCGGGCCCCGACACGCTCGAGGTCAAGGTCATCGACGACGGGAGCGGGCTGCGGCGCGGTGCCGTGCCCGGGGTCGGGCTGGCCTCCGTGGCGGAGCGCGCCGAGGAGATCGGCGGCTGCTGCTCGGTGACGGGATCCGCGACGGGCACTGTGGTGCACGCGATCCTGCCGCTCGCCGGGCCGGGGGAGGCCGAGCACCCCGAGGGCGACGCTGTGCACGCCGTCCACGAAGCGGCCGTACCCGTCGAGCCCGAAGAGCACCGCCTCGAAGGAGACCGGGACCACGCCCGGGAACACGGCCGTGACCACGGGGGAGACCACGGTGGAGACCACGCGCAAGAGGGGCCGGGCCGGTGACAGCAGCCGCGGGAGGACCGCGGTGGCGCGTACTGCTCGTGGACGACCATCCGCTCTTCCGTGAGGGACTGGCGGCCGCGGTCAACCTGGACGACGCGTTCACCGTGGTCGGCCAGGCCGCGTCCGCGGAGGAGGCGGTCGCCGAGGCCGGGCGCACCGAGCCCGACCTGGTGGTGATGGACCTCGGGCTGCCCGGCCGGTCCGGTACGGAGGCCACCCGGCGGATCCTGTGCGCCCACCCCGACGCCCGTGTGGTCGTCATGACCATGTCCGAGGACGACGACAGCCTGCTGGCGGCCATGCGCGCCGGCGCCCGCGGCTACCTCCTCAAGGGCGCGGGCCGGGACGAGATCCTGCGCGCCCTGCACACCGTGGCGCGCGGCGGCGCGGTCTTCAGCCCCCGCATGGCCGAGCGGCTCGGCACCCTGCTCGGTTCCTTCGGCACCGCCTCGGCCAAGGAGGCGTTCCCCACCCTCACCGCCCGCGAGCGCGAGGTCCTGGAACTGCTCGCGGGCGGGCTCGGCTACCGCCAGATCGCCCAGCGGCTGGTGGTCACGGACAAGACCGTGCGTAACCATGTGGGGTCCATTTTCGCCAAGCTACAGGTCCGCGACCGGGCCCAGGCGATCGTCCGGGCCCGTGAAGCCGGGCTGGGAGGCGAATGACTCCCCGCACCCCGTTGGCTAATACTGGGTGCGTTATGGAACAAGTCATCCTTGCTGTAGTCATCGCTGTGATCGCGCTCGCCGCGGTCAGCGGGCTCGTGATCGGCAGCCGTAAGAAGAAGCGACTGCCCCCGGCCCCGCCGAGCAGCCCGTCCGTCACCGCGCCGCCCGCCGAGCCGCAGGTCGGCGAGGAGGCGGAAACCACGCTCGAGGAACCGCGCAGAACCATCCAAGAGGTGGATCTGCCGGTCACCGAGGCGCCGACTGCGCCACCTGGTCCGGCTGTGCCCGCGCAGCCGGAGGCGCCCGCGATCGAGGTGCCCGAGCCGACCGCCGGCCGGCTGGTGCGGCTGCGGGCCCGGCTCTCCCGCTCCCAGACCACGCTGGGCAAGGGGCTGCTCACCCTGCTGTCCCGGGAGCACCTCGACGACGACACCTGGGAGGAGATCGAGGACACCCTGCTGACCGCCGACGTCGGCGTCGCGCCGACGCAGGAGCTGGTGGAGCGGCTGCGCGAGCGGGTCAGGGTGCTGGGCACCCGTACCCCCGACGAGCTGCGCGGCCTGCTGCGCGAGGAACTGCTCCAGCTGATCGGCACCGAGGCCGACCGCGCCGTGCACACCGAGAGTGGCGTGGGCGCGAACGGCGAGGAGAAGCCGGGCGTCGTCATGGTCGTCGGGGTCAACGGCACCGGCAAGACCACGACCACCGGCAAGCTCGCGCGAGTGCTGGTCGCCGACGGCAAGTCGGTGGTGCTCGGCGCTGCCGACACCTTCCGCGCGGCGGCCGCCGAGCAGCTGCAGACGTGGGGCGAGCGGGTCGGTGCCCGCACCGTCCGGGGTCCCGAGGGCGGCGACCCCGCGTCGGTGGCCTTCGACGCCGTGAAGGAGGGCATCGCCGAGGGCGCGGACGTCGTGCTCGTCGACACCGCGGGACGGCTGCACACCAAGACCGGCCTGATGGACGAGCTGGGCAAGGTCAAGCGGGTCGTGGAGAAGCACGGCGCGGTGGACGAGGTGCTGCTGGTGCTCGACGCCACCACCGGGCAGAACGGCCTGGTGCAGGCGCGGGTCTTCGCGGAGGTCGTCGACATCACCGGCATCGTGCTCACCAAGCTGGACGGCACCGCCAAGGGCGGCATCGTGGTCGCGGTCCAGCGCGAGCTGGGCGTGCCGGTCAAGCTGGTGGGCCTGGGCGAGGGCGCGGACGACCTCGCGCCGTTCGAGCCGGAGGCCTTCGTCGACGCGCTGATCGGCGACTGACCGCCCGACCCCTGATCCATCCGCCCCCTCCACTCCGGGCGCCCGGGACATCTCGGGCGCCCGAAGCGTTTCTGGCCGGCGTGGTCCCGGCCGTGTGTTTCGGGCCGCGAGTTTCCGGCCGGTGCCTCAGCCGCCCGCGCGGTGGGCCGCGTACGCCAGCGTGCCCAGCAGCAGCCGCGCATGCGGCGGGTGGCCCGCCGTGTCGAGTACGGGCGGGCGCAGCCAGCGGACCGGGCCGAGTCCGCCGAGGTCGCTGGGCGGGGCGGTGATGTGGTCGCCGAGCCCCAGACAGCGCAGGTCCAGGTCGGCGTCGTCCCAGCCCATGCGGTAGAGCAGCTGCGGCAGCTGTTCGGCGGCGCCCGGGGCGACGAAGAACTGGGCGCGGCCGTGTGGCGTGGCGGTCACCGGGCCGAGCGGCAGCCCCATGCGCTCCAGCCGGACCAGGGCGAGCCGGCCCGCCTGCTCGGCGACCTCCAGGGCGTCGAAGGACTTGCCCACGGGCAGCAGCACCGCGGCCCCCGGGACCTCCTCCCAGGCCGCCGTCGCGTCGTCGAGGGTGGCGCCCGCGGGGACGGCGGAGGCTAAGGCGAGGGGGTGGGCGCCGGGGGCGGCGCAGTCGGCCGCGCCACATGAACATTCGTTTCTGCTGCGGCCCGCGCCGCGGGCGGCCCGGGCGCCCGGCACCACGTCCCACCCCCACAGGCCGGTGTACTCCGCCACCGTCGTGCACTCGGATGTACGGCCGCGCCGCCGCGAGCCTGGCCGCATGTCCCGGATGCCGCCGATAGTGAAGCCCATGCCCCCTCCAACGGGTCGCCCTGCCGATGGTTACGAGCCGAATGACGCAGTGGCACGGCGCCCTGGTGCTCCGTAGCCGGATGTGTGCGGCGGCTGCGGAGCGGCGGTGCGGCGTGGCGCAGAGGGTGGTGAGACGCTGACCGCGCGCCCCGGTGCGCACCCCTCCACCTGTTTCGGCTGTTTCTGGTCGTCCCGTGTCAAGTGAATCGTGTGAACCGCCAGTGGCGTTCATTCGAAGGGGTGGCGAATGGTGGCGTTTTCGCGAACTTCCTCGCCGGGGGCGTGATCGTAAGATTACTTTCAGTGCATGACCCCCCGTCTCCCGCGATTGATGCGGCGGATCGCGGGGACAACTGACCGTGACAGACGGCATTCTGGTCGCGGTGCGAGCGGAATCGTGGGATGGGGGCGTTCCAGTGGGCGACAGCGGCGGCAGTGCTGACAAGCGTCCCAATGCGCAGTTGGGTTCGTGGTTCGTGCGCAGCGGCTGGTCCAAGGGCGAGCTCGCGCGCCAAGTGAACCGCAGAGCACGTCAGTTGGGTGCCCACCACATCAGCACCGACACCTCGCGGGTCCGCCGCTGGCTCGACGGCGAGCAGCCGCGCGAGCCGATTCCGCAGATTCTCTCCGAGCTGTTCTCCGACCGCTTCGGCTGTGTGGTCGGAATCGAGGACCTCGGGCTGCGCACGGCCCATCGATCACCGTCCGTGTCCGGGGTGGACCTGCCCTGGGCCGGTCCGGAGACGGTCGCGCTGATCGGCGAATTCTCGCGCAGCGACCTGATGCTCGCCCGGCGGGGCTTCCTCGGCACCTCTCTCGCGCTGTCGGCGGGCCCGGCCCTCATCGAGCCGATGCAGCGCTGGCTGGTGCCCTCGCCCTCCGGCCGGCCCGACGGCCGGACCCAGCCGGACGCGGGCCGCTCCCGGCGGATCTCCCGGCTCTCCGAGCCGGAGCTGGAGCTGCTGGAGTCCACCATCGTGATGTTCCGGAAGTGGGACGCCCAGTGCGGCGGCGGACTGCGCCGCAAGGCGGTGGTCGGCCAGCTCCACGAGGTGACGGACCTGCTGCAGGAGCCGCACCCCGAGCGGGTCTCCAAGCGGCTGTTCAAGGTCGCGGGCGAGCTGGCCGAGCTCGCCGGGTGGATGAGCTACGACATCGGGCTGCAGCCGACCGCGCAGAAGTACTTCGTCCTCGCCCTGCACGCGGCCAAGGAGTCCGGGGACCGGCCGCTGGGCTCGTACATCCTCTCCAGCATGAGCCGCCAGATGATCCATGTGGGGCGGCCCGAGGACGCGCTGGAGCTGGTCCATCTCGCCCAGTACGGCAGCCGGGAGAGCGCGACGCCGCGGACCCAGGCCATGCTGTATGCGATGGAGGCCCGGGCGTACGCCAATATCGGCCAGCCCAGCAAGTGCCACCGCGCCGTGAAGATGGCGGAGGACACCTTCGCCGACAGCGCCGCGGGCGACGGGGACCCGGACTGGATCGGCTTCTTCTCCGAGGCCGAGCTCAACGCGGAGAACGCGCACTCGTACCGTGACCTCGCCTATGTCGCGGGCCGCAGCCCCACCTACGCCAAGCTGGCCGACCCCGTGATGCACCGCGCCGTCGAGCTCTTCGGCCAGGAGACGGCCGAGGAGGGCGGGCAGGGCGGACACCAGCGTTCGTATGCGCTGAACCTGATCGGCCTGGCCACCGTCCACCTCCTGCAGAAGGAGCCCGAGCAGTGCGCGGCGGTCACCGAGAAGGCCCTGCCGCTCGCCCGTCGGGTGCGCTCCGAGCGGGTCAGCAACCGGCTGCGCAAGACCGTGGACACCGCGATCCGCGACTACGGGAGCGTCCCGGAGGTGGGCCGGCTGGGCGAGCGGCTCGCCGACCATCTGCCCGACTCCTCGGACACGGCGGAGTCCGCCCGGGCCGTCTGAGCCCCCCCGTCCATGCTTGAGACGGGTCGCGAGACGGTAACAAGGCCTTCCGGCCGTCCAGCACCAGTTCATCAGCGCGTAACACTCCCGCGCCGTTCGTCACTGCCGTGAAACATCGAGCGGCATCGACTGAAACGGCGCTGCGCCAACCTCGTGGCGAAAACCGGCCCACCTGAGTTCTGCCCGCACGGGCCGTCATTTCGAGGAGACGTCCACATTGAATGGCGCAAATACCGCGTTCGTATTGATCAGCGCCGCGCTCGTGATGCTGATGACCCCCGGCCTGGCCTTCTTCTACGGCGGCATGGTCCGGGTGAAGAGCGCCCTGAACATGCTGATGATGTCCTTCATCGCGCTCGGCATCGTCAGCCTCCTGTGGGTGCTGTTCGGCTACTCCCTCACCTTCGGTGACGACGTCGGCGGCGGGCTGCTGGGCAACCTGGACCACATCGGCTTCAAGGGCATCAACCCCGACTCGCTGTGGGGCACCAAGCCCGACGGGATCCCGGTACTCGCCTTCGCCTTCTTCCAGCTGATGTTCGCGGTCATCACCCCCGCGCTGATCAGCGGTGCGGTCGCCGACCGGGTCAAGTTCGCCGGCTGGACGGTGTTCATCACCTTGTGGGTCACCATCGTCTACTTCCCGGTCGCGCACTGGGTCTGGCAGGCCGACGGCTGGCTGTTCAAGAAGGAAGTGATCGACTTCGCGGGCGGCACGGCGGTCCACATCAACGCGGGCGCGGCCGGTCTCGCCTGTGCCCTCGTCCTCGGCAAGCGCATCGGCTTCAAGAAGGACCCGATGCGGCCGCACAACCTCCCCCTGGTGATGCTGGGCTCCGGCCTGCTGTGGTTCGGCTGGTTCGGCTTCAACGCCGGTTCCGCGCTCGCCGCCAACGGCACCGCCGCCAACATGGCGTTCAACACCCAGATCGCCACCGGCGTCGCGATGCTCGGCTGGCTCGCCTACGAGCGCATCCGGCACGGCGCCTTCACCACGCTGGGCGCGGCCTCCGGCGCCGTCGCGGGCCTCGTCGCCATCACCCCCTCCGGCGCGGCCGTCAACGCCTGGGGCGCGATCATCATCGGCCTCGTCGCGGGCGTCGTCTGCTCCTGGGCGGTCAGCCTGAAGTACAAGCTGGGCTACGACGACTCGCTCGACGTGGTCGGCGTGCACCTGGTCGGCGGCATCCTGGGCACCCTCCTGGTCGGCCTCCTCGCCACCGACGGCGTCGGCGGCCTGGACCAGCTGGGCAAGCAGGCGCTCGGCGCCTTCACCGTCCTCGCCTACTCGTTCGTCGTCTCCTGGATCCTCGCCAAGGCGATCGACGTCACCATCGGCTTCCGGGCCACCGAGGACGAAGAGGTCGGCGGCCTCGACCAGGCCTACCACGCCGAGACGGCCTACGACTTCAGCGCCGTCGGAGGCGCGCACGTGGGGCGTTCTACGGTGTCCTCCATCCAGGACGAGACCGGCGCAGGCGCGCCGCAGAACAAGAAGGTGGACGCGTGAAGCTCATCACCGCGGTCGTCAAGCCGCACCGGCTGGACGAGATCAAGGAGGCCCTGCAGGCCTTCGGGGTCCACGGCCTGACCGTCACCGAGGCCAGCGGCTACGGCCGCCAGCGCGGCCACACCGAGGTCTACCGGGGCGCCGAGTACACCGTCGACCTGGTGCCGAAGGTCCGCATCGAGGTGCTGGCCGAGGACGACGACGCCGACGACCTCATCGAGGTCGTGGTCAAGGCGGCCCGCACCGGCAAGATCGGGGACGGCAAGGTGTGGAGCGTCCCCGTCGAGACCGCGGTGCGGGTACGGACCGGCGAGCGCGGCCCGGACGCGCTCTGAGGAACCCCACCGCACGGACGCCCTTCCCTGTGATCAAGGAGCCGAGTTGACGGAAAGCGTCGAGGCGAAGACGGAGACGGCCGACTCGGTGCCCGGTGGCTACGCGGCGGCCCGGCTGCGACTCCTCCAGGAGGAGTCGCAGTCCGGGCCGCCGCGCCGTGCCGCCCTCGCCGAGCTCACCGACCAGTGGCTGGCCGCGCTGCTGGCCGGCGGGGCGGAGGCAGCCGGTGTCACCCAGGGCGTCGCCCTCGTGGCGGTCGGCGGATACGGGCGCGGCGAGCTGTCCCCACGCAGCGACCTGGACGTGCTGCTGCTCCACGACGGCTCGGCGGACGCCTCGGCCATCGCCACCCTCGCCGACCACGTCTGGTACCCGGTGTGGGACATGGGGCTGGCCCTCGACCACTCCGTACGCACCCCCGACCAGGCCCGCAAGACCGCGGGCGAGGACCTGAAGGCACACCTCGGCCTGCTGGACGCGCGGCACATCGCGGGCGACGCAGCGCTCAGCGCGGGGCTGCGCACCGCGGTGCTCGCCGACTGGCGGGCCCAGGCCCCGAAGCGCCTGCCCGAGCTGGGCGAGCTGGGCCAGGACCGCGCCCGGCGCCACGGCGAGCTGCAGTTCCTGCTGGAACCGGACCTCAAGGAGGCGCGCGGCGGGCTGCGCGACGCGACGGCGCTGCGGGCCATCGCCGCCTCCTGGCTCGCCGACGCGCCGCGCGAGGGCCTGGCCGAGGCGCGCCGGCGGCTGCTGGACGTGCGGGACGCGCTGCACCTGACCACCGGGCGGGCCACCGACCGGCTGGCGCTGCAGGAGCAGGACCAGGTCGCGGCCGAGCTCGGCCTGCTGGACGCCGACACCCTGCTCCGCCAGGTGTACGAGTCGGCCCGGACCATCTCGTACGCGAGCGATGTGACCTGGCGCGAGGTCGAGCGGGTGCTGCGCGCCCGGTCGACCCGGCCGCGGCTGCGCGGGCTGCTCGGCGGCCGCGGGCGCGGCGGCTCCGGTTCCGGCGGCGCGGACGCGGCGGGGGAGCGCAGCCCGCTCGCCGAGGGCGTCGTCGAGCAGGACGGCGAGGTGGTGCTGGCGCGCGCCGCGCGCCCCGAGCGCGACCCGGTCCTGTCGCTGCGGGCCGCGGCGGCCGCCGCCCAGGCCGGGCTGCCGCTGTCGCTGCACGCCGTACGGCGCCTGGCCGCCGCCGCAGAGCCCCTGCCCGTACCGTGGCCGCCCGAGGCCAGGGAACAGCTGGTCACGCTGCTCGGCGCGGGCGAGTCCACCGTCGGGGTCTGGGAGGCCCTGGAGGCCGAGGGGCTGATCACCCGGCTGCTGCCGGACTGGGAGCGGGTGCGCTGCCGCCCCCAGCGCAACCCCGTGCACCGCTGGACCGTCGACCGCCACCTCGTCGAGACCGCCGTCCGGGCCAGCGCGCTCAGCCGCCGTGTCGGCCGCCCCGACCTGCTGCTGGTCGCCGCGCTGCTGCACGACATCGGCAAGGGCTGGCCCGGCGACCACTCGGTGGCGGGCGAGACCATCGCCCGGGACGTGGCGTCCAGGATCGGCTTCGACCGCGCCGACGTCGCCGTCCTGGCCACGCTGGTCCGTCACCACCTGCTGCTCGTCGAGACCGCCACCCGCCGTGATCTCGACGACCCCGCCACCGTGCGCTCGGTCGCCGAGGCCGTCGGCTCCACGGCCACCCTGGAGCTGCTGCACGCCCTCACCGAGGCCGACGCCCTCGCCACCGGCCCCGCGGCCTGGAGCGCCTGGCGCGGCTCGCTCGTCGCCGACCTGGTCAAGCGGGTCACGGCGGTCCTGGCCGGCGAGCCGGCGGCGGACTCCTCCGCGCCCCAGCTGACCACCGCCGAACAGGAACGGCTGGCCATCGAGGCCTGGCGCACCGGCGGCCCTGTGCTGGCCCTGCACGCGCGCTCGGAGGCGCTGCCGCCGGGCGAGGCGGCGGGGATCCGTCCGGGCGGCGCGGCCTCCGGCGCTCCGGACGCCGCCGCGGGCGAGGGGCCGGGCGCTGAGTCCGGCGCGGAGCCTGGCACGGAGTCCATCGGCGTCGAGCTGCTGATCGCGGTCCCCGACCAGTCCGGTGTGCTGCCGGCGGCGGCCGGTGTGCTGGCGCTGCACCGGCTGACCGTACGGGCGGCGGACCTGCGCGCCGTCGAGCTGCCGGGGGAACTGACCGGGGAACCGACCGGTGAACAGACCGGGGCGGGTGCGCCGGACTCCCGTCGGCCGGCTTCCGAGCCGGGGCCCGGCGTACTGCTGCTGAGCTGGCGGGTGGCCGCCGAGTACGGCTCGCTGCCGCAGGCCGCGCGGCTGCGCAAGGACCTGCTGCGGGCCCTGGACGGGTCGCTCGACATCGTCGCCCGGCTCGCGGAGCGCGAGGCCGCGTACCGCAAGTACCCCCGCCGCCGCGGCGTGCACGCCCCGCCCCCGCGGGTCGCCGTCGCGCCCGGCAGCTCCCAGCTCGCGACGGTGATCGAGGTGCGCGCCCAGGACGCCCCCGGGCTGCTGCACCGCATCGGCCGCGCGCTGGAGGACGCGGGGGTGACGGTGCGCAGCGCCCACGTCAGCACGCTCGGCGCCAACGCGGTGGACGCCTTCTACGTCACGGACGCCTCAGGCGCCCCGCTCCAGCCCATGCGCGCGGCGGAGGTGGCCAAGGAGGTCGAGCGGGCGCTGAGCGCGTAGCGCCCCGGGTGCCACGTCCCGCGGCGCCCAGGCTCCGCGGGACGCGGCACCGGGGGCAGACCGTTCGGGCGGCGGGCGGATACCCTTGGAGGCCGACCGCCGACCCGACATCCGACCGAAGGATTCGCGACCACCGTGTTCGATACCCTCTCCGACCGCCTCGCAGCGACTTTCAAGAACCTCCGGGGCAAGGGCCGCCTCTCCGAGGCGGATATCGACGCCACGGCGCGCGAAATCCGGATCGCCCTGCTGGAAGCGGACGTCGCGCTGCCCGTCGTCCGGTCCTTCATCAAGCAGATCAAGGAGCGAGCGACCGGCGCGGAGGTCTCCCAGGCGCTGAACCCCGCCCAGCAGGTCATCAAGATCGTCAACGAGGAGCTGGTCGGCATCCTCGGCGGCGAGACCCGCCGCCTCCGCTTCGCCAAGCAGCCGCCGACCGTGATCATGCTCGCGGGTCTGCAGGGTGCCGGTAAGACGACGCTCGCCGGAAAGCTCGGCCGCTGGCTGAAGGGGCAGGGCCACGCGCCGCTGCTGGTCGCGTGTGACCTCCAGCGCCCCAACGCCGTCAACCAGCTCTCGGTGGTCGCCGAGCGGGCCGGTGTCGCGGTCTACGCCCCGGAGCCGGGCAACGGCGTGGGCGACCCGGTGAAGGTCGCCCAGGACTCGATCGAGTTCGCCAAGACCAAGCAGCACGACGTGGTGATCGTCGACACCGCCGGCCGCCTCGGCATCGACCAGGAGCTGATGCAGCAGGCCGCGGACATCCGCGACGCGGTCCGCCCGGACGAGGTCCTCTTCGTCGTCGACGCGATGATCGGCCAGGACGCGGTGAACACCGCCGAGGCGTTCCGCGACGGCGTCGGCTTCGACGGCGTGGTGCTCTCCAAGCTCGACGGCGACGCGCGCGGCGGTGCCGCGCTGTCCATCGCGCATGTCACCGGCCGCCAGATCATGTTCGCCTCCAACGGCGAGAAGCTGGACGACTTCGACGCGTTCCACCCGGACCGCATGGCGTCCCGCATCCTGGGCATGGGCGACATGCTCAGCCTGATCGAGAAGGCCGAGCAGACCTTCAGCCAGCAAGAGGCCGAGAAGATGGCGGCCAAGCTGGCGAAGGGCCCCAAGGAGTTCACGCTCGACGACTTCCTGGCCCAGATGGAGCAGGTCCGCAAGATGGGCTCCATCTCCAAGCTGCTCGGCATGCTGCCGGGCATGGGTCAGATCAAGGACCAGATCAACAACCTCGACGAGCGGGACGTGGACCGCACCGCCGCGATCATCAAGTCGATGACGCCCGGCGAGCGCCAGGACCCGACCATCATCAACGGCTCGCGCCGCGCCCGTATCGCGCGCGGCTCCGGCGTCGAGGTCAGCGCCGTCAAGAACCTGGTGGAGCGGTTCTTCGAGGCGCGCAAGATGATGTCGAAGATGGCCCAGGGCGGGATGCCCGGCATGCCGGGGATGCCGGGCATGGGCGGCGCCGCCAAGCGCAAGGGCAAGCAGCAGAAGAAGGTCAAGGGCAAGCAGCGCAGCGGCAACCCGATGAAGCGCAAGGCCGAGGAGCAGGCCGCCGCGGCCCGTCGCGAGCAGGCGGGCCAGCCGGGTGGCGCGTTCGGCCTGCCCGCCGGTCAGGGCGGACAGGACTTCGAACTGCCCGACGAGTTCAAGAAGTTCATGGGCTGAGCGGGGCGCGAGGGCCGGGCGGGCCGAGGGGCCCGCGCGCCCTCACACCCGCGCGATGAGATAGCGCAGCACGTTCTCCATCCACACCGTGCCGTCCTGGCGCCGGTACGGATGGAGGGCCTCCGTGATCTCCTTGCGCACCTGCGTGGGGTCGGTGGCCCGCTCCGCCGCGTCGAACAGCCCGGTCGACAGCAGCCCGCGCACCGCGCTGTCCATGTCGGCGTACCCGAAGGGGCAGGCCACCCGGCCCGAGCCGTCGAGCCGCAGCCCGGCCCGCTGGGCGAGGTGCTCCAGGTCGTCCCTGCCGCACGGCTGCCAGCGCGCGGGCGGGGGGACCTCCCCGTGGCAGCCGGCGGAGCACGTCGGGTCGGCCAGGCGCGCGCCCACGCGCAGCACCGTGGAGGTGGCGCACCGCTCGGGCGGGCCCCAGCCGGCCAGGACGACCGGGCTGCCGGGCTCGGCGAGGGCGGCGGCCGCCGCGAGCTGCTCGGACAGGGCCCCACCAGGGCCGGACGGGCCGCCGAACCCGAGAGCCGACAGCGGCTCGAACGCGGTGACCACGGTGAAGCCCGCCCCCGCACCTGTCCCGGCCCCCGCCGCCGTCAGGGCGCTGCCCAAGCCGCCCCGCAGACGGGCGAGGCGCGCGGCGCCCCCCGGCGCGCCCGGGCGCGCGCCGCCCGGCCGCGCCCCGGGGCCCGCGAGCAGCCGATCGCAGGCGAGCTCCAGGCGCTCCTCGTCCGGGTCCACCCCGCAGACGGCGGCGCCGCGCGCCACCGCCATGAGAAGGGCCAGGCCCGAGCCGCAGCCCAGGCCCAGCAGCCGGGTCCCGGCGCCGACCTCCAGCCGCTCGTACACGGCCTCGTACAGCGGCACCAGCATCCGTTCCTGGATCTCCGCCCAGTCGCGGGCGCGGGCGCGGGGTAGCGGCGCGCCCGACGCGGACGGGGGAGAGGAGTACGGGGGAAGGTGCCGCCGTATGAGCGTAGAAGTCATCGAAAGCGCCCCAATCCGACGAGAGCAGTGCCGTGAGCCCAAGAGCCTGTTGCCACCGTTGTGCGCCGCGCGATCCACCCCCGTAGGCCAGGGAACTGCGCATCCGTCCGCGCGTCCAGAGCTTTCGCGGCCATGCTTGCGTGCCCCCGTTGTGCGCCCCCCTTTTTTTCGCGGGCTCGGTTCGCCTCGTGGTCCCCTTGATGCCCTCTCCAAGCGGATTCACGGTTCGGCACGCCGTCGCCGTACGATCGGCGCCATGGCGAAGGCTCCCGTTCTCACTCCCCAGGCGGAGGATTTTCCGCGCTGGTACCAGGATCTGATCAACAAGGCCGAACTGGCCGACAACGGCCCGGTGCGCGGCACCATGGTCATCCGACCGTACGGCTACGGGCTCTGGGAGCGGATCCAGCAGGACATGGACGCCCGCATCAAGGCCGAGGGTGTCCAGAACGCGTACTTCCCGCTCTTCATCCCGCAGTCGTATCTGACGAAGGAGGCGGAGCACGTCGAGGGGTTCGCCCCCGAGCTCGCCATCGTCACCCACGGCGGCGGCAAGAAGCTCGAGGAGCCCGTGGTCGTCCGGCCCACCTCCGAGACGATCATCAACGAGTACTTCTCGAAGTGGGTGCAGAGCTACCGGGATCTGCCGCTGCTGATCAACCAATGGGCCAACGTGGTGCGTTGGGAGCTGCGGCCGCGGCTGTTCCTGCGCACTTCCGAGTTCCTCTGGCAGGAGGGCCACACCGCCCACGCCACATACGAGGACGCCCGCGACTTCGCCTCCCGCATCCACCGGCACGTGTATGCCGACTTCATGGAGAACGTGCTGGCCATGGACGTCGTCCTGGGCCGCAAGACCGCCAAGGAGCGCTTCGCGGGCGCCATCAACACCCTCACGCTGGAGGGGATGATGGGCGACGGCAAGGCGTTGCAGCTGGGCACCAGCCATGAGCTGGGCCAGAACTTCGCCCGGGCCTTCAACACCCAGTTCCTGTCCAAGGAGGGCAAGCAGGAGCTGGTCTGGCAGACCTCCTGGGGCAGCACCACCCGCATGGTGGGCGCGCTCGTGATGATGCACGGCGACGACAGCGGGCTGCGCGTTCCGCCGCGGCTGGCTCCCGTACAGGTCGTGGTACTGGCCATCAAGGGCGACGAGGCGGTGCTGGCCAAGGTCCGCGAGATCGGCGACCGGCTGGCGGCGGCCGGGGTGCGGGTCCAGGTCGACGACCGGACCGACACCCCCTTCGGCCGCCGCGCCGTGGACTGGGAGCTCAAGGGCGTTCCGGTGCGGGTCGAGGTCGGCCCGCGCGATCTGGAGGGCGGCACCGCGATGGTGGCGCGGCGGATCCCGGGAGGCAAGGAGCCGGTGCGGCTGGACCTGCTGCCCGACCTGCTGCCGAAGGTGCTGGAGGAGGACCAGGCGCTGCTGCTGCGCCAGGCGCGGGAGCGGCGCGAGGCCCGTACCTCGGATGTGCGGACCATCGAGGAGGCGGCCGAGGCCGCGGTGGCGGGCGGCTGGGCGCGGATCCGGTGGGCGGACCTCGGCCCGGAGGGTGAGGCGGCGCTCGCCGAGCAGGCCGTGTCCGTGCGCTGTCTGGTGGCCGAGGACGGGTCGGTGCCGGACGACGATGACGCGCCCGGTAACGTCGCCTTTGTCGCGCGCGCCTACTGAGGCGGCTACAGGCTTCGGCTCGCGGGCCGAGCGGTTCCGGGGAGCGGCGTGGGGCGGGCGTTACGTACCGCCTTGGTGCACGGTGGGTGGCTCATCCACACATTTGCGCACCCGCCCTCCTCGGGGCGCATCAGCGCTGAACTGACTGGTACGTGCAAATTATTTGTGATGCCCCGGAATCGGAACACCGGGCGCTCCCCGCTCGTTATTACGACGTGAGCACGACACCACCTGTACTCGCCGCAGAGCTGGCGCAGGCGTGGGCCGACATTCAACGGCACCACCCCGAGCTGCCGGATCTCGCCGCGCCCGAATCGCTAATCGGAGAGTCGTCGTCCGCATGTGGCGCCGAGCTCTCCTTCGAACGGCTGCTGCACGAGGCAGTCCATGGCATCGCCGCGGCGCGAGGTGTCCGTGACACCTCGCGCGCCGGCCGCTACCACAACCGCCGCTTCCTGGCCATCGCCGAGGAGCTGGGCCTGGACCACTCCGATGAGCCGCACCCGAGCAGCGGCTTCTCGCTGGTCACGCTCAGCCCCGAGGCGAGAAGGCGCTATCGGACCACCATCGACCGGCTCCAGCGCGCCCTCAAGGCGCACACCGTCGCGACCGCCGCCGACACCGCCCGCACCTTCCGCGGGCCGGCCGCCCGGCACGGTTCGTCGGGCGGTGGGGTCCGGGTGAAGGCGGTGTGCGACTGCGGGCGCAATGTTCGCGTCGTCCCGTCGGTGCTGGCGCAGGCGCCGATCATGTGCGGGGGGTGCGGGAAGCCGTTCCGCATCCCGGAGGCGGTGGCCGCGGTCGGCTGACCTGTCACGGTGTGGCAGAATGGTCAGCTGTACTCGACAGCCGACCAGGACCCCTCTCTCCTCCGGCTGACGCGTCCATCGGGCACTCGGGTACCGCAACCCCACGCGGCACTTCGCGCTGCTCAACCACGTCAAGACCAGGAGACACCACTCCCGTGGCAGTCAAGATCAAGCTGAAGCGTCTGGGCAAGATCCGTGCGCCTCACTACCGCATCGTCGTCGCCGACTCCCGCACCCGCCGTGACGGCCGGGCCATCGAGGAGATCGGTCTGTACCACCCGGTGCAGAACCCCTCGCGCATCGAGGTCGACTCGGAGCGTGCGCAGTACTGGCTGAGCGTCGGCGCGCAGCCGACCGAGCCGGTTCTCGCCATCCTCAAGGTCACCGGCGACTGGCAGAAGTTCAAGGGCCTGCCCGCCCCGGCCCCGATGCTCGTCGCCGAGCCGAAGGCCGACAAGCGCGCCCTGTTCGAGGCGGCCGCCAAGGACACCGGTGGCGAGCCGAAGGGTGAGGCCATCACCCCGAAGGCGAAGAAGTCCGAGAAGAAGTCGGACGAGGCGGCCGCTGACGCGGCGGCCGAGTCGACCGAGGCCTGAGGATGCTCGAGGAGGCCCTCGAGCACCTGGTGAAGGGCATCGTCGACAACCCCGACGACGTGCAGGTCGCCTCGCGCAACCTGCGGCGCGGGCGCGTGCTCGAGGTGCGGGTGCACCCCGACGACCTCGGCAAGGTGATCGGTCGTAACGGCCGCACCGCCCGCGCCCTGCGCACCGTCGTGGGCGCCATCGGCGGCCGTGGCATCCGCGTCGACCTCGTCGACGTGGACCAGGTTCACTGAGCAGCGTCAAGAAGAGCACCGGCACGGGCCGGGGAGGGCTTTGGGCCGTCCCCGGCCCGTCTGTGTGAAGGGAACAGGGAACAGTGCAGTTGGTTGTGGCGCGGATCGGCCGCGCCCACGGCATCAAGGGCGAGGTCACCGTCGAGGTGCGCACCGACGAGCCGGAGCTGCGGCTCGCCCCGGGTGCCGTCCTGGACACCGAGCCCGCCTCGGCCGGGCCGCTGACCATCGAGACCGGCCGGGTGCACAGCGGCCGGCTGCTGCTGCGCTTCGCGGGGTTCGCGGACCGTACGGCCGCCGAGACGCTGCGCGGCACCCTGCTCATCGCGGAGGTCGACCCCGAGGAGACCCCCGAGGACCCCGATGAGTACTACGACCATCAGCTGATCGACCTGGACGTGGTCACGGTCGACGGCACGGAGATCGGCCGGATCGCGGAGATCTCCCATTTGCCGTACCAGGACCTGCTGATCGTCCGGCGGCCCGATGGCAGCGAGGCGATGGTCCCCTTCGTCTCCGAGGTGGTGCCGGAGATCGACCTCGAGGCGCAGCGCGCCGTCATCGACCCGCCGCCCGGCCTGCTCGACGAGACCGAGGCAGAGGTCGCCCGCGGCGAGGGCGGCGCGGAGCACGGGGGCGCGTGATGCGGCTCGACGTCGTCACGATCTTCCCGGAGTATCTGGAGCCGCTCAACGTCTCGCTGGTCGGCAAGGCGCGCGCCCGCGGACAGCTGGACGTACGCGTCCACGATCTGCGGACCTGGACGCACGACCGGCACAACACCGTCGACGACACCCCGTACGGCGGCGGTCCCGGCATGGTCATGAAGCCCGACCCGTGGGGCGAGGCGCTGGACGAGATCATCGAGTCGGGGGCCGGGAGTACGGGGACGATCGGCCAGCCGGGGACCGACGAGCCGGGGACCGACGAGCCGGTGGACGGCGTGTCGGTGGACGGCGGGGACGGGGCGGCGAAGCTACCCGCGCTGGTCGTGCCGACCCCGAGCGGCCGCCCGTTCACCCAGGCCCTCGCCGTCGAGCTCGCCGAGCGCCCCTGGCTGGTCTTCACCCCCGCACGTTACGAGGGCATCGACCGCCGGGTGATCGACGAGTACGCCGAGCGCCTGGATGTGTACGAGATCTCCATCGGCGACTATGTGCTGGCCGGCGGGGAGGCCGCGGTCCTGGTGATCACGGAGGCCGTGGCCCGGCTGCTGCCCGGCGTGCTGGGGAACGCCGAGTCGCACCGCGACGACTCCTTCGCCCCCGGCACGATGGCCGATCTGCTGGAGGGGCCCGTCTACACCAAGCCGCCGCAGTGGCGCGGCCGTGGCATCCCGGAAGTGCTGCTCAGCGGCCACCACGGCAAGATCGCGCGCTGGCGCAGGGACGAGGCGTTCCGCCGTACCAGCAGCAATCGGCCGGATCTCGTAGAGCGCTGTGATCCGGCGGCGCTGGACAAGTACGACCGGAAGCTCCTGGCGGAACTGGGCTGGGAAGAGCTTCCGGGGGGCCGATTTGGGCGGCCGGGTCCGGCCGTGGAAGAATAGGTCGCTGCTGTACGTCCGGCGTGCGCCCCTGCCACAGGGGGATCGACGCCCGCCCGACCAGACAGCACTCCCAATCATCACCGATATGCCGCTGATGACCTGTGGCATCAGCGAGGAAAGCAGACGATCATGTCTCACCTGCTCGACACTGTCGACGCCGCGTCGCTGCGCAGCGACATCCCGACCTTCCGCCCCGGCGACACGGTCAACGTCCACGTCCGCGTCATCGAGGGCAACCGCTCTCGTGTCCAGCAGTTCAAGGGCGTCGTCATCCGCCGCCAGGGCTCTGGCGTGCGCGAGAGCTTCACCGTCCGCAAGGTGAGCTTCAGCGTCGGCGTCGAGCGCACCTTCCCGGTGCACACCCCGATCGTCGAGAAGATCGAGGTTGTCACCCGCGGTGACGTCCGCCGCGCCAAGCTGTACTACCTGCGTGAGCTCCGCGGCAAGGCCGCGAAGATCAAGGAAAAGCGCGACAACTGAGTTTTGCGCGACAACTGAGCTACTGCCGGACGGCACAGGCGGGCCGGATAGGCTCTGGCCCGATGGAGACCGACGCACAGCTCTCGGAGCGCGATCGCTCCTCCCGCTCCCTCGAGGGACCGGAGGAGCGGTCGCGCTCTTCGCGTAGGCGGCGGGGGCTCGGTTGGCTGACCGGGGGCGGGCCCTGGCGGCGGGCCGGCGTCCTCGCGGCGGCCTGCGTCGTCTTCGTCCTCCTGCTGAGCGCCTTCGTCGTGCAGCCTTTCCTGATCCCCAGCGGATCTATGGAGAACACGTTTCGGCCCGGAGACCGGGTCCTGGTGAACAAGCTGGCGTACCGTTTCGGTGATACGCCGCGCCGCGGTGACGTCATCGTGTTCGACGGGACCGGGTCCTTCGTCCAGAAGGAGCCGTCCCAGAATCCGGTGGCGGCGCTGCTGCGGGGCGCGGCCGCGGCGGTCGGGCTGGCCGAACCGGCCGAGACCGACTACATCAAGCGTGTCGTGGGTGTGGGTGGTGACCGGGTCAGGTGCTGCGACAAGCGGGGGAGGATCGAGGTGAACGGGAGGCCGGTGGACGAGGACTACCTGTTTCCGGGGGATGCCCCGTCACAGGTCCCGTTCGACATCGTGGTGCCGGAGGGAAAGCTGTGGGTCATGGGAGACCACCGCGGTGATTCCAGGGATTCACGGGACCACCTCGGCGAACCGGGCGGAGGTACGGTCCCGGTCGACAAGGTGATCGGGCGCGCCGACTGGATCGGCTGGCCGGTCGGCCGCTGGAGCGGAGTGCACCGCCCGGCGGCCTTCGGGCGCGTACCGGACCCGGTCCCGGGCGGCGCACATGGGTAACCGCGGACGGTCCCGGCACGGGACCCGCCCCGGCTCCAGCCGCCTGGGCTCCGGCCGCCCCGGCTCCGGCCCCGGCCGTCCTGGCTACATCCCCGGCTCGGGCCCCGTGCACAGCGAGGACGCGCCGCGTACGGGGCCGCGTCTGGGCGGGCGCGCGGAGCGGCGCAAGGTCCAGCGCCGTATCAAGCGCAGACGGCGCCGTTCGGCCATGAAGGAGATCCCGATCCTGATCGGCGTGGCGCTGGTGATCGCCCTGGTGCTCAAGACCTTTCTGGTCCAGGCGTTTGTGATCCCATCGGGCTCGATGGAGCAGACGATCAGGATCGGCGACCGGGTTCTGGTGGACAAACTCACACCGTGGTTCGGCTCGAAGCCGTCGCGCGGCGATGTGGTGGTGTTCAAGGACCCCGGAGGCTGGCTCGAGGACGAGCGGAAGCCTCCGAAGGCGGACCCGGTCGTCATCAAGCAGGCCAAGCAGTTCCTGACCTGGATCGGACTGCTGCCGTCCTCGAACGAACAGGATCTGATCAAGCGGGTGGTCGGGGTCGGCGGCGACACGGTGGCCTGCTGTGACCAGAACGGCCGGGTGACGGTCAACGGCACGCCGCTGGACGAGCCGTATCTGCACCCGGGTAATGTGCCCTCGGAGCGCCGGTTCAAGGTGACGGTCCCTCAGGGGCGGCTCTTTGTGATGGGTGACCACCGGGCCAATTCGGCGGACTCCCGGGTCCATCTGGACGAGCCCGATCAGGGAACCGTCTCGGCCGACCTGGTCGTCGGCCGGGCCGTGGTGATCGCGTGGCCCTTCGGCCACTGGCGGGGCCTGGAAGAACCTGAGACATATGCCTCAGTGAAGGACGCGCCGGGCGGGGCGACGCAGGCGCGCGGCTCGCCGCATAGGCTGTCCTCGGATCAGCAAGGGTTGGTCCAGCTCCCGACCCCTGCGGAACTCCCGCTCGTTATGGGAGTGGTGGGCCTGCGCCGTTCGTGGCGTGGGCGGCAGCGCGGCGTGAGGAGTGAATGTGGGGGATTTGGCGGTCGGCGCTCGATCCGGTCACGAAGAGCCCGAAAGGCAGCCGGGGGGGAGCGAAGAGCCACCCGTGGACGGGGCGCGCGCGGCCGGTGCGCCTACGGGCGGGGCCCCCGAGACGTCCGAGGCGCCGGGGGGCTCCGGTGCCACGGACGCTCCCGGCTCCCCTGGCTCTCCCGTCTCCCTCGGAAAGCCGGGCTCCTCGGGGTCCCCGGATTCCTCGGACCCCCCTGGCGCCGAGGACTCCTCCGGCACCGAAGACCCCTCGGGCGCAGAGGGCCGGGCGGGTGACAAACCCGGCGAGGACAAGGGCAGCGAGGACGGCAAGGACGGCAAGGACAGGGACAGCGCCAAGAAGCCGCGTTCGTTCTGGAGAGAGCTGCCGATCCTCGTCGGCATCGCGCTGCTGCTCGCCCTGCTGATCAAGACCTTCCTGGTCCAGGCGTTCTCCATCCCCTCCGATTCGATGCAGAACACGCTGCAGCGTGGCGACCGGGTGCTGGTGGACAAGCTGACCCCGTGGTTCGGCGCCGAGCCGGAGCGCGGTGAGGTCGTCGTCTTCCACGACCCGGGCGGCTGGCTCGGCGGCGAGACCCAGCAGTCCGACTCGGGTCCGCTCGCCAAGGGCGTCCAGCGGGTGCTCAGCTTTATCGGTCTGATGCCGTCCGCGGAGGAGAAGGACCTGATCAAGCGGGTCATCGCGGTGGGCGGGGACACGGTCGAGTGCCAGAAGGGCGGGCCGGTCAAGGTCAACGGCAAGGCGCTGGACGAGAAGAAGTACATCTTCCCCGGGAACACGCCCTGCGACGACAAGCCGTTCGGCCCGATCAAGGTGCCCAAGGGCCGGATCTGGGTGATGGGCGACCACCGTCAGGACTCACTGGACTCCCGCTTCCACCAGAATCTGGACAACGGCACGGTCTCGGTGGACAAGGTCGTCGGGCGGGCCATCGTGGTCGCCTGGCCGATCGACCGCTGGTCGACCCTCTCCGTCCCCGGCACCTTCGATCAGTCGGGGCTGAGCGCGGCGGCCTCGATGGCCCCCTCGGCGCTCGGGTTCGCGGGCGCGGTACCGATCGTGCTGTGGCGCCGCCGGCGGCTCGTCCGCAAGGCGCGCGGGACCTGATCTATGTCTGCTACGTGAGGCAGGAGCACTGGAATGAGCGGAGCCCGGCAGGTCGGAGGGGGCGGCAGGGGGCTTGGGAGCGTCCTGTCCGGGGTGGCGGTCGCCGTCGGCTGTGTGCTGTTCCTGGGGTCGTTCGTCTGGGCGGCGCTCCTCTACAAGCCGTATACGGTCCCGACCGACTCGATGGCGCCGACCATCGGCCGGGGTGACCGCGTGCTGGCGCAGCGAATAGACGGCGACGAGGTGCGCCGTGGCGACGTGGTCGTCTTCAAGGACTCGGTCTGGGGCGATCTGCCGATGGTGAAGCGGGTCGTCGGGGTCGGCGGCGACACGGTCGCGTGCTGCGACAAGCAGGGCAAACTGACGCTGAACGGCAAGCCCCTCGACGAACCGTATCTGCACACCAAGGGACCGGCCTCGCCCACCGTGTTCTCGGCGACGGTCCCCAAGGGGAAGCTGTTCCTGTTGGGCGACCACCGCAGCGACTCCCTGGACTCCCGTGTGCATCTGTCCGACGGCGCGGACGGGGCCGTCCGGCGCGGCGCGGTGAGCGGCCGGGTGGACGCCACGGCCTGGCCGCCGGACCTGGCGATGCTGGGGCGGCCGGAAGCCTTCAAGGCGCTGCCGGGCGGCGTCTCGCAGCCGGGGCCGCTGCGGCTCATCCTGATCTCCGCCGTGGTCGGCGCGGTGCTCATCCTGGGCGGTGCGGCGTACGGGCCGCTGGCGCGCCGGATGGGGCGCGGCGGCAAGCGGGGCGAGGAGCGGCGCGGGAAGAAAGCGGAGGTGGCGACCGGTGTCTGAGCGGACCGGCGCGGAGGGCCGGGGCGAGGGCCTGCGGAAGGTCGCGCGGGTGGTCCTGCTCGACCCGCAGGACCGGATTCTGTTGTTGCACGGCTTCGAGCCCGAGAGTCCGTCGACGGCCTGGTGGTTCACCCCCGGCGGCGGGCTGGAGGACGGCGAGAGCCGGGAGCAGGCGGCGCGCCGGGAGCTGGCGGAGGAGACGGGGATCACGGAGGTGGAGCTGGGGCCCGTGCTGTGGCGGCGGGTGTGCTCCTTCCCGTTCGACGGGCGGCGCTGGGACCAGGACGAGTGGTACTACCTGGGGCGTACGCGGCGGACCGCGACGTGGACCGGCGGCCAGACGGAGCTGGAGCGGCGCAGCGTCACGGGGTTGCGGTGGTGGACGGTCGAGGAGCTGGCGGAGGTGCGGGAGCCGGTGTACCCGTCACGGCTCGTGGAGCTGTTGCGTAGGCTGCTCGACGAGGGACCCCCGACTGAGCCGGTGATCCTGGAGACTGAACGCGTCTGACGCACAATGGGGGGACGCACGGCTGAAGGGGAACATGCCATGAGCGCCGAGGACCTCGAGAAGTACGAGACCGAGATGGAGCTGAAGCTCTACCGGGAGTACCGCGATGTCGTCGGTCTGTTCAAATACGTGATCGAGACTGAGCGGCGTTTCTATCTCACCAATGACTACGAGATGCAGGTCCACTCGGTGCAGGGTGAGGTGTTCTTCGAGGTCTCCATGGCCGACGCCTGGGTCTGGGACATGTATCGACCGGCCCGCTTCGTGAAGCAGGTGCGCGTTCTGACGTTCAAGGACGTGAACATCGAGGAGCTGAACAAGAGCGACCTCGACCTCCCGAGTGGCTGAGTTGTCCACAACCGGCCGGTTGTCCACAAAGATCCAATAGTCCGGCGCCGAGACGTCACAGTCGGTGCCGGAGGTGGTGCCGAATGAACGCCCGAGGAGCGCTCGGACGCTACGGCGAGGATCTGGCGGTGCGCCGGCTGTCGGAGGCCGGGATGACCGTCCTGGAGCGGAACTGGCGGTGCCGGGACGGAGAGATCGACATTGTCGCCCTGGACGCCGGGGCGCTGGTGGTGTGCGAGGTCAAGACGCGCCGCGTCGGCGGTTACGAACACCCGATGGCGGCCGTCACCCCCGGAAAGGCCGACCGGCTGCGGCGGCTGGCCGAGCGCTGGCTGGAGCGGCATGGCGGCCCGCCGCCCGGCGGGGTGCGGATCGACCTGGTCGGCGTGGTGCTGCCCGAGCGCGGCGCGCCGGTGGTCGAGCATGTGCGGGGGGTGGCCTGATGGGGTTCGCCCGCACCTGCTCGGTCGCGCTGGTCGGAGTCGAGGGCGTGGTGGTGGAGGTCCAGGCCGACCTGGAGCCGGGCGTCGCCACCTTCACACTGGTCGGGCTGCCCGACAAGAGCCTGGTGGAGAGCCGGGACCGGGTCCGCGCGGCCGTCGTGAACTCCGGCGCCGACTGGCCGCAGAAAAAACTCACGGTGGGGCTCAGCCCGGCGTCCGTCCCCAAGGGCGGCAGCGGCTTTGACCTGGCCGTGGCCTGCGCGGTGCTCGGAGCCGCCGAGCGCGTCGACCCGCGGGCCATCGCCGACCTGATGATGATCGGCGAGCTCGGACTGGACGGGCGGGTCCGCCCGGTGCGCGGGGTGCTGCCCGCGGTCCTCGCGGCCGCCGAGGCCGGATACCGGCAGGTGGTCGTCCCGGAGCAGACGGCGGCCGAGGCGTCCCTGGTGCCGGATGTCTCGGTGCTCGGCGTGCGGACCCTGCGCCAGCTGATCGCCGTGTTGACGGACGCACCGGTGCCCGAAGAGGAGGAGCTGCCCGAGGAGGGCCGCCCCGACCCGATGCTCGCCGGGCTGAGCCTGGCGGGCACGGGCATGGGCGTCGGCGTGGCGGCCGGTGCGGGGGCGGCCGCCGACCGCCGCCCCGACCTGGCCGAGGTCGCCGGGCAGCGGGCCGCCCGCAAGGCCCTGGAGGTCGCCGCGGCCGGGAGCCACCATCTCTTCCTGGCCGGCCCGCCAGGCGCGGGCAAGACCATGCTCGCCGAGCGGCTCCCCGGCCTGCTGCCCCCGCTCACCCGGCGGGAGTCCCTGGAGGTGACCGCCGTCCACTCGGTGGCCGGGATTCTCCCGCCCGGCCAGCCACTGGTGGCCGCGCCGCCGTATTGCGCACCGCACCACTCGGCCACCATGGCCGCCCTGGTCGGTGGGGGAAACGGGCTGCCGAGGCCGGGCGCCGTCTCGCTCGCGCACCGGGGCGTGCTCTTTTTGGACGAGGCGCCCGAATTCAGCGCCCAGGTGCTCGACGCGCTGCGGCAGCCCCTGGAGTCCGGCCATGTGGTGGTGGCCCGCTCGGCCGGCATGGTGCGCATGCCCGCGCGCTTTCTGCTCCTGCTGGCCGCCAACCCGTGCCCCTGCGGGCGCCACTCGTACATCGGGGACGGCTGCGACTGCTCTCCCGCGATGGTCCGCCGCTACCAGGCGCGGCTCTCCGGGCCGCTGCTGGACCGGGTGGACCTGCGGGTCCGGGTCGAGGCGGTCAGCCGGGCCGAGCTGACCGGCGCGCCGGGCGCCGGGGAGAGCACCGCGGCCGTCGCGGCCCGGGTGTGCGAGGCGCGGGAGCGCGCCGCCGCGCGTTACGCCGACACGCCCTGGCGCACCAACAGTGAGGTGCCGGGCCATGAGCTGCGCACCCGCTGGTACGCGCGCCCCGGGGCGCTGCGCGAGGCCGAGCGCGACATGGAGCGCGGGCTGCTCACCGCCCGTGGCCTCGACCGCGTGCTACGGGTCGCCTGGACGCTGGCGGATCTGGCGGGCCACGACCGGCCGGAGGCCGAGGACGTGGCGCAGGCGCTGCAGTTGCGCACCGGCGTCAGCCGTGGCGTCCCGGCCGGGGCGGTGGGGTTCTGATGGCCGGTGCGTCGGAGGGCGGCGGGCCCATGTCGGGCCCCGGCCGCGGTGAGGCCGGGACCGGGGGTGTGGCGGAGGAGGAGCGCATGGCGCGGGCCGCGCTCACCCGGCTGGTGGAGCCCGGGGACGAGACGGTGGGGCGCTGGCTGCGCGAGCTGGGCCCGGTGGCGCTGCGGCGGGCGCTGTGCGGGGCCGGAAAGCCGCCGCCCGGGGCGAGCGAGGAGCGCATCGCGGGGTGCCGGCTGCGGGCCGAGCGGCTGGACCCCGCCGGGGACCTGGCCGTCGCCGCCGCCCGCGGCGGACGGTTCGTGTGCCCCGGTGACCTGGAGTGGCCCGGTCAGCTCGACGACCTGGGCGACTCCCGCCCGCTCGGGCTGTGGGTGCGCGGCCGGCCCTCGCTGCGGATGTGGGCGCTGCGCTCCGTCGCCGTCGTGGGCGCCCGGGCCTGCAGTGACTACGGCGCGCATGTCGCGGCGACCCTGGGTGCCGGGCTCGCCGAGCGGGGCTGGGTGGTGGTCTCCGGTGCGGCCCACGGCGTGGACGGCGCCGCGCACCGCGGGGCTCTGGCGGCTGCCGGGGCGACCGTCGCCGTGCTCGCCTCCGGCGTGGACATCCCCTATCCCCGGGGCCACGCCGAGTTGATCGAGCGCATCGCGGAACAGGGCCTGGTGCTCGGGGAGTTGCCGCCCGGCGCGCATCCGACCCGCAGCCGCTTTGTGCTGCGCAACCGGGTCATCGCCGCGCTCACCCGTGGCACGGTCGTCGTCGAGGCCCAGTACCGCAGCGGGTCCCTGGTCACCGCGCGCCGGGCGCTGAAGCTCGGCCGGTACACCATGGGAGTGCCGGGCCCGGTCACCAGCGGGCTCTCCGCGGGGGTCCATGAACTGCTGCGCGGGGAGGCGGTTCTGGTCACCGACGCCGATGAAGTGGCCGAGTTGGTCGGCGGCATCGGGGAGCTCGCGCCCGCCCGGCAGGGGCCGCTGGTGGAGCGGGACCTGCTCGATCCCGTGACGGCACGCGTTCTGGAAGCGTTGTCGGCACAGGGCGGCAGCGATGGACGCGAGGTCGCCCGGGACTCCGGGACGAGCTGCGAGGAAGCGTTGAGCCGGCTGTATGAGCTGCTCGCCCTGGGTTTTGTCGAACGTCGTGGCGACCGTTGGGAGTTGGCTCCCACGGCCCGGCGGAACGACGTCACACGGCGAGGCGATCCCCAGATTTGGGGCAATCGGGTGAAAGGGTTGAGGCGATGACCGTATCCGCACACCGCCGAGCCGACCCTCTTCGCATACCGCGACGGCTCAGTCACGCTACGCTCACTAGGTTTCCGGCGGAAGCGCACGTCCTCACCCACGTCATGGCAGAACGGCACAAGGCGACGAATGCCCCAGCACATCTCCGGGTCTGACCGCGCGGCGCCGACCCCTGCCCGCGGCGCGGTGCGTCCCGCCGCCCCGTCATCGCTCGACGAGCTGTGGCGGTCCTACAAGTCCACGGGCGACGGTCGGCTCCGGGAGCAGCTGATCCTCCACTACTCGCCGCTGGTGAAGTATGTGGCGGGTCGGGTCAGCGTCGGGCTGCCGCCCAATGTCGAGCAGGCCGACTTCGTCTCCTCGGGCGTCTTCGGACTCATCGACGCCATCGAGAAGTTCGACCCCGAGCGGGCCATCAAGTTCGAGACCTACGCGATCACCCGGATCCGTGGCGCGATGATCGACGAGCTGCGGGCGCTGGACTGGATCCCGCGCTCGGTCCGCCAGAAGGCCAGGGCGGTCGAGCGGGCGTACGCCACGCTGGAGGCGGCCCTGCGCCGTACCCCCTCGGAGGCCGAGGTGGCCGCCGAGATGAACATCGGCCTCGATGAACTGCACGGGGTTTTCAGCCAGTTGTCGCTGGCCAATGTGGTTGCCCTCGAAGACCTGCTGCACGTCGGTGGGGAGGGCGGCGAGCGGCTCAGTCTCATGGACACCCTGGAGGACACCGCCGCCGACAACCCCGTGGAGGTGGCCGAGGACCGCGAGCTGCGCAGGCTGCTCGCCCGCGCCATCAACACGCTCCCCGAGCGGGAGAAGACCGTGGTCACCCTCTATTACTACGAGGGACTCACGCTGGCCGAGATCGGCCAGGTCCTCGGGGTCACCGAGAGCCGGGTCAGCCAGATCCACACCAAATCCGTGCTCCAGCTGCGGGCCAAGCTCGCCGATGTCGGACGCTGAATCGTCCCGCCGGTATCGCTCCCACCACGGGGCCTTTCGTAAAGTGGTGGCGTGCCCAGGATTCGAGCGGCCTCAGTGGCCGAGCACCGGACGATGCAGCGCGGCGCCCTGCTGGACGCCGCCCGCTCCCTGCTGTCCGAGGGTGGTACGGAGGCCTTGACCTTCCCCGCCCTCGCCGAGCGCACGGGCCTCGCGCGGTCCTCCGTCTATGAGTACTTCCGCTCTCGCGCGGCCGTGGTCGAGGAGCTGTGCGCGGTGGACTTCCCGGTCTGGGCCGCCGAGGTCGAGGCGGCCATGGAGCGGGCCGACTCGCCGAGACGAAGATCGAGGCCTATGTGCGGCAGCAGCTGACGCTGGTCGGCGACCGCCGCCACCGGGCGGTCGTGGCGATCTCGGCCGGGGAGCTGGACGCGGGCGCCCGCGAGAAGATCCGCGCCGCGCACGGTGGGCTGATCGCCATGGTCGTTCAGGCCCTCGGCGAGCTCGGCCATGAGCAGCCGCGGCTGACCGCGGTGCTGTTGCAGGGCGTCGTGGACGCCGCGGTCCGCCGGATCGAGCTCGGCGCCGAGGACCCCGGGGGCGTCACGGAAGCGGCCGTCGTCATGGCCCTGCACGGGGTACGCCTCTGACGGCCACCCGGCCGGCGCCCATCGCCCGCGAGCGCCGCAGGCGCACACCGGCCCAGGCCGCCGCGACGGTCAGCACGGCGGGCGGGGCCAGGCCCGCCGGACCGGAGGGGTCCGCGGTGCGCGACGCCAGGGCGTAAGGCGCACGGCCGTCGGCCGTATACGGCGCGGCCGGGACGCCCGCGGCCGCCGCGACGCCCGCTCGCTTCGGGGCGCCTGCACTCTCCGGGGCGCCTTCTCGCTTCGGGGCGCCCGCTTCCTCCGGGATGTCTACTCCCGCCAGGGCGCCCGCTTCCGGGAAGCCCGCCCCTTCGGGGACACCTGCTCGCTCCTGGGTGCCCGGCCCCTCCGGGACGCCGAAGACCGGCAGCAGTCGGGAAGGGCCGCGGCCCAGCATCGACGGGGCGAGCAGCGACAGCGGGTCCAGATAGCGGGCCCCGCGGCGCAGCCCCCAGTGCAGACAGCCGGACGGGCAGTGGAAGGGGCCCGTGCCCAGGACGCCCAGCACCTGTCCGGCCCGCACCCGCTCGCCCTTGGCCACCACGGCCCGCACCGGCTCGTATGTCGTGCGCAGCGGCGGGCGGCCGGTGCCCGGGAGCTCGATGGTGAGCACCCCGCGGCCCGCGACCGGGCCCGCGAAAGACACCCGGCCCGCGGCCGCCGCCCGCACCGGCCGGCCGGTGCGGGCCGCCAGATCCACGCCGCGGTGGCCCGCCGCCCAAGGGGTGGGTGGAGGCTCAAAGCCCCGCAGCACCGTCGGTCTGCCCGCACCCGCCTCGGACCCCACCGGCCAGGCCCGCCCGTCACGGGCCGAGGCCCCCGGGGCCGGGCTCGACACCCCGGCCGGGCTCGACACCCCGGCCGACGCCGTGGCCGGCCAGGCTGACAGCAGCGGGATCAGGCCGAGTAAGACCACGAACGGCAAGGTCAGCGAGGTCAGTAACGTCGGAAAGGTCAGCGGAGGCGGGCCGGGGGCCGTCGGGCCAGGGGTCGGGGCGGTGGTGTGCGGTCGCATGGGAACACGGTGACGCGACTCGCCCGATTCGCGTGGATCATGGCCACGATCTGGGGACTACTCACGGGTTGTGGATATCGCCGTCACCCGGCACCGCACGGGTCCCGTACACTTCTTGTGGCGATCCGGGTCACCGGATCGACTTCGCACGCCCCGCCGCCGGAACCCCGATCGGCATCGATTCGCCCATCGATCCACTCGGACAGTACGGCGGCCGCGTCCCTCGGTCCTCGGACGAGCCCTCCGCAAGGGCTCCGCCCGTGGCAGACGCGCCGGGGCGTCAGGCGCGGCGGCCGCCCGGCCGCCGTGGAACCGAGCACTTCAAGGAGTACGGCCATGGCCGTCGTCACGATTCGGGAGCTGCTGGAGAGCGGTGTCCACTTCGGGCACCAGACCCGCCGCTGGAACCCGAAGATGAAGCGTTTCATCTTCACCGAGCGCAACGGCATCTACATCATCGACCTGCTCCAGTCGCTGTCGTACATCGACCGCGCCTACGAGTTCGTCAAGGAGACCGTCGCCCACGGCGGTTCCATCATGTTCGTCGGCACGAAGAAGCAGGCGCAGGAGGCGATCGCCGAGCAGGCGACCCGCGTCGGCATGCCGTATGTCAACCAGCGCTGGCTGGGCGGCATGCTCACCAACTTCTCGACCGTGTACAAGCGCCTCCAGCGCCTCAAGGAGCTCGAGCAGATCGACTTCGAGGACGTGGCCGCCTCCGGCCTCACCAAGAAGGAGCTGCTGGTCCTCTCGCGCGAGAAGGCCAAGCTGGAGAAGACCCTCGGCGGTATCCGCGAGATGCAGAAGGTGCCGAGCGCCGTCTGGATCGTCGACACCAAGAAGGAGCACATCGCCGTCGGTGAGGCGCGCAAGCTCCGCATCCCGGTCGTCGCGATCCTCGACACCAACTGCGACCCGGACGAGGTCGACTACAAGATCCCGGGCAACGACGACGCGATCCGCTCGGTCACCCTGCTCACCCGCGTGATCGCCGACGCGGTCGCCGAGGGCCTCATCGCCCGCTCCGGTGTCGCCACCGGTGACGAGAAGGCCGACAAGGCCGCCGGTGAGCCGCTCGCCGAGTGGGAGCGCGACCTGCTGGAGGGTGAGAAGAAGGCCGACGAGCCCGAGGCGGCCAAGCCGGCCGAGGTCGAGCAGCCCGCCGAGGTCGAGCAGCCGGCCGAGGTTGAGCAGCCGGCTGAGGCCGAGCAGTCGGCCGAGGTCGAGCAGTCGGCCGAGGCCCCGGCCGCGGACGCCGAGCAGGCCTGACCGCTCGGACCACGCGTGACGGCGGGGGATGGTGCCTGGGGCGCCACCCCCGCCGTTCCCCCGTAGAGCTTTCGACTTTCGAGAAGAGATTCACAGATCATGGCGAACTTCACCGCCGCTGACGTCAAGAAGCTCCGTGAGCTCACCGGCGCCGGCATGATGGACTGCAAGAAGGCGCTGGACGAGGCCGAGGGCCAGGTCGACAAGGCCGTCGAGGTCCTGCGCGTCAAGGGCCAGAAGGGTGTGGCCAAGCGCGAGGGCCGCAGCGCCGAGAACGGCGCCGTCGTCTCCATCATCTCGGACGACAAGTCCTCCGGCGTGCTGGTCGAGCTGAAGTGCGAGACCGACTTCGTCGCCAAGGGCGACAAGTTCGTGGCCGTCGCCGAGGCCATCGCCGCCCACGTCGCCAAGACCTCCCCGGCCGACCTGGAGGCCCTGCTCGCCTCTGAGATCGAGGCCGGCAAGACCGTCCAGGCGTATGTCGACGAGGCCAACGCGACCCTCGGCGAGAAGATCGTCCTGGACCGCTTCGCGCAGTTCTCCGGCGGCTACGTCGCCGCGTACATGCACCGCACCAGCCCGGACCTGCCGCCGCAGGTCGGTGTGCTGGTCGAGCTGGACAAGGAAGACGCCACGGTCGCCAAGGACGTCGCGCAGCACATCGCCGCGTTCGCGCCGAAGTTCCTGACCCGTGACGAGATCTCGGCCGAGACGGTCGAGAACGAGCGCCGCGTGGCCGAGGCCACCGCTCGCGAGGAGGGCAAGCCCGAGGGCGCCCTGCCGAAGATCGTCGAGGGTCGCGTCACCGGCTTCTTCAAGGAGAATGTCCTGGTGGACCAGCCGTTCGCCAAGGACAACAAGAAGTCCGTCCAGAAGATCCTGGACGAGGCCGGTGTCACGCTCAAGCGCTTCGCGCGCTTCCGCGTCGGCGTCTGAGCGTCGGCATCCGAGCCGAGCAGCGAATGACCGGCGACCCCGATAGGGTCGTAAGCAGCCAACCGTCAACCGGTCGGCCGCAGATGTGACGAGGAGGCCATTGCCGCAGAGGTCGATCAAGGACCCGTCCGGCAGTGGCCTTCTTCGTATGTGCACGAGGAGATCTCCAATGAATCAGGGCGCGGGCGCCGGACAGGCCGCCGACGAGAAGAACGCTCAGGGCAGGGTCAAACGCCGTCGGTTCCTGCTGAAGCTCTCCGGCGAGGCTTTCGCCGGAGGCGGCGGACTCGGGGTCGACCCCGACGTCGTGCACGCCATCGCCCGTGAGGTCGCCGCGGTCGTCCGGGACGGCGCCGAGATCGCCATCGTCATCGGTGGCGGCAACTTCTTCCGCGGCGCCGAACTGCAGCAGCGCGGCATGGACCGGGCCCGCTCGGACTACATGGGCATGCTCGGCACGGTCATGAACTGCCTCGCCCTCCAGGACTTCCTGGAGAAGGAGGGCATCGACTCCCGCGTCCAGACCGCCATCACCATGGGCCAGGTCGCGGAGCCCTACATTCCGCTGCGCGCGGTACGCCATCTGGAAAAGGGGCGCGTGGTCATCTTCGGCGCGGGCATGGGCATGCCGTACTTCTCCACCGACACCACCGCGGCCCAGCGCGCCCTGGAGATCCATGCCGAGGCCCTGCTCATGGGTAAGAACGGGGTGGACGGGGTGTACGACTCCGACCCCGCCCGGAACCCGGACGCGGTGAAGTTCGACGCCCTGGAGTACGGCGAGGTGATCACCCGCGACCTCAAGGTGGCCGACGCCACCGCCGTCACGCTGTGCCGGGACAACAAACTGCCGATCCTCGTGTTCGAGCTTCTCGCCGAAGGGAACATCGCGCGCGCGGTGAAGGGTGAGAAGATCGGCACGCTCGTGAGCGACCAGGGCTCCCGGGTCTGAGGGCTCATACGGGGGATGGACAACGGCCTGCCGGTCGGACACCGTGCAGGAGAAGACGCACGCAGGGGCGAGGCTCTGCTTACTGATAACACCAGGAGCAAGTGGTGATCGAAGAGATCCTCCTCGAGGCCGAGGAGAAGATGGAGAAGGCCGTTGTGGTCGCCAAGGAGGACTTCGCCGCGATCCGCACCGGGCGTGCGCACCCGGCGATGTTCAACAAGATCGTGGCGGACTACTACGGAGCGATGACGCCGATCAACCAGCTGGCGTCGTTCTCGGTGCCGGAACCGCGCATGGCCGTGGTGACCCCGTTCGACAAGACCGCGCTGCGCAACATCGAGCAGGCGATCCGCGACTCCGATCTGGGCGTCAACCCGAGCAATGACGGCAACATCATCCGAGTGGTGTTCCCCGAGCTCACCGAACAGCGCCGCAAGGAGTTCATCAAGGTCGCCAAGAGCAAGGGCGAGGACGCGAAGATCTCGATCCGCAGCGTCCGCCGCAAGGCCAAGGAGTCCATCGACAAGCTGATCAAGGACGGCGAGGTCGGGGAGGACGAGGGCCGCCGTGCCGAGAAGGAGCTCGACGACACCACCGCGAAGTATGTCGCGCAGGTGGATGAGCTGCTCAAGCACAAGGAAGCCGAGCTGCTCGAGGTCTGATGAACGACTCATCCTGGGGGGCTCCGCCGAGCGCCCGCCTCTGGGGACCGGCCCAGCAGGGGCCACCGGCCCAACAAGGGCCCTCTCCCTCGCTTCGCGGCAAGGTGCCCTCGCCCTCGGCGGGTCCCGCGCACGACGTGGGCGAGGCGGCGCAGACTCGGCCCATGCCCACCGTGCCCCACGCAGGCGGAGACCCTTGGGATGCCGCCGACCGTGATCGGGGGGCCGCTCGGCCGAGCGGTCCCCTGTTCCGCGACGACCGGGAGCCGGAGCGCGGGCCGCGGCAGCCCGCCGCGCACCCGCCGACGCCCCCGGACCACCCCGGCGCCACGCCCTCCGACAGCGCCGCTCAGCCCGGCGGGACGGACAGCGCCGACCAGAAGGAGAGGGCCGACGAGACGGGCGGCGCCAAGAAGAAGAGCGCGGGCCGTAATCTGCCCGCCGCGATAGGCGTGGGCGTCGGTCTCGGCGTGATCATCGTCGCCTCGCTGTTCATCTACAAGCCGGTGTTCATCGGCGTCATAGCGGTCGCGGTGGTCGTCGGCCTGTGGGAGCTGACCTCGCGGCTGGCCGAGCGCAAGGACATCCGCGTCCCGCTGGTGCCGCTCGCCGTGGGCGGCGTCGCCATGGTGGTCGCCGGTTACGTGCGCGGTGCGGAGGGCGCGTGGGTGGCGGTGTCGCTGACCGCCCTGGCGGTGCTCGTCTGGCGGATGACCGAGCCGCCCGAGGACTACCTCAGGGATGTCACGGCCGGCGTCTTCGCGGCCTTCTACGTGCCGTTCCTGGCCAGCTTCGTCGCGCTCATGCTCGCGGCCGACGACGGGCCGCGGCGGGTGCTCGTCTTTCTGCTGCTGACCGTGGTCAGCGACACCGGCGCGTACGCGGTCGGCTGGCGCTTCGGCCGCCACAGGCTCGCGCCGCGCATCAGCCCCGGCAAGACCAGGGAGGGGCTGCTGGGCGCGATTGTCTTCGCGATGGTCGCGGGCGCGCTGTGCATGCAGTATCTGATCAAGGGCGGCGCGTGGTGGCAGGGGCTGCTGCTCGGGCTCGCCGTCGCGGTCAGCGCGACCCTCGGTGACCTCGGCGAGTCCATGATCAAGCGCGACCTGGGCATCAAGGACATGGGCAAGCTGCTGCCCGGCCACGGCGGGATCATGGACCGGCTGGACTCCCTGCTGCCCACCGCGCCCGTGGTCTGGCTGCTGATGGTGATCTTCGTGGGCGGTGGCTGACCGGCCCCGTCGCCCCGGCCGTACGGCCTCGTGCCACGCGTGGCACGAGGCCGTACGCACGTCTGCGACACTGGTTGAACCATGCCCAAGCCCGGAGAACTCACATTCGTCGCGCCGCGCGGAGCCAAGAAGCCCCCGCGGCATCTCGCCGACCTCTCGCCCGCCGAGCGCCGCGAGGCCGTCGCCGCCCTCGGCGAGAAGCCCTTCCGCGCCGGCCAGGTATCGCGCCACTACTTCGCCCGCTACAGCCACGACCCGGCTCAGTGGACCGACATCCCGGCCGCCGCGCGCGAGAAGCTGGCGGCCGGGCTGCTGCCGGACCTGATGAGCGTGGTGCGCCACATCAGCTGTGACGACGACACCACCCGTAAGACCCTGTGGCGGCTCTTCGACGGCACGCTCGTGGAGTCCGTGCTGATGCGCTACCCGGACCGGGTCACCATGTGCATTAGCTCCCAGGCGGGCTGCGGCATGAACTGCCCGTTCTGCGCCACCGGCCAGGCGGGCCTGGACCGCAATCTGTCCACCGCCGAGATCGTGCACCAGATCGTCGACGGGATGCGGGCGCTGCGGGATGGAGAGATCCCGGGCGGTCCGGCGCGGCTGTCCAACATCGTCTTCATGGGCATGGGCGAGCCGCTCGCCAACTACAACCGGGTCGTCGGCGCCATCCGCAGGCTGACGGACCCGGAGCCGGACGGCCTCGGCCTGTCCCAGCGCGGCATCACCGTCTCGACCGTCGGGCTGGTCCCGGCGATGCTGCGCTTCGCCGACGAGGGCTTCAAGTGCCGTCTCGCGGTGTCGCTGCACGCGCCCGACGACGAGCTGCGCGACACGCTCGTCCCGGTCAACACCCGCTGGAAGGTCCGCGAGGTTCTGGACGCGGCGTGGGAGTACGCGGAGAAGTCGGGCCGTCGCGTCTCCATCGAGTACGCCCTGATCAGGGACATCAACGACCAGGCGTGGCGGGCCGACCTGCTGGGCCGGCTGCTGAAGGGCCGCCGGGTGCACGTCAACCTGATCCCGCTCAACCCGACGCCCGGCTCCAAGTGGACCGCGTCCAGGCCCGAGGACGAGAAGGCGTTCGTGGCCGCCCTGGAGGCACACGGCGTGCCCGTGACCGTCCGGGACACCCGGGGGCAGGAGATCGACGGGGCGTGCGGGCAGCTGGCGGCGGCCGAGCGCTGAGGGCCGGCTGATACGGTGCCCTGGCACCACCTCGTACACACATGAACATCTCGTACAAGTGAACATTCCGACAGGGGAGCGCGAACAGCGCTGAGAGTGCGGCCCGGCCGCAGACCCTCGGACCTGATCCGGGTCATACCGGCGTAGGGAGTCAGCCTCATATGAACAGCCGTCTTCGGCATGCCGTCGTCGCCGCCCTCTTCGGCTCGCTCGGCCTCACCACGCTCGTCGCCTGCGGCGAGGACTCCTCCGGCTCCTCCGGCGGCTCCGGCTCCAAGACCGTGAAGCTGGTCTCGCACGACTCGTTCGCCGCGTCGAAGGCCGTGCTGAACGAGTTCACCCGGCAGACCGGTTACAAGGTGCAGGTGGTGGCCGGCGGCGACGCCGGGGCGGCCGTCAACCAGGCGATACTCTCCAAGTCGCACCCCCAGGGCGACGTCTTCTTCGGCGTCGACAACACCCTGCTCTCCCGCGCGCTCGACAACGACCTGTTCACCCCCTACCGGGCCAAGGGCCTGGACAAGGTCCCGGCGGCCCTCCAGCTCGACGCGGCCGAGCACCGCGTGACCCCGGTCGACTTCGGCGACATCTGCGTCAACTACGACCGCGAGTACTTCGCCGACAAGAAGCTGGCCCCGCCGAAGACCTTCGACGACCTGACCAAGCCCGCCTACAAGAACCTTCTGGTCACCGAGAACGCGGCCACCTCCTCTCCCGGCCTGGCGTTCCTCCTGGGCACGGCCGCCCGGTACGGCGACGACGGCTGGCAGGGCTACTGGAAGAAGCTCAGGGCCAACGGCGTCGAGGTCGTCGACGGCTGGGAGCAGGCGTACTACGACCGCTTCTCCGGCTCGGCGGGCGGCGCCAAGGGCGACCGGCCGCTGGTCGTCTCGTACGCCTCCAGCCCGCCCGCCGAGGTCGTCGATGCCAAGCCGCGGCCCGCGCAGGCCCCTACAGGGGTCGCGACGGGAACCTGTTTCCGGCAGGTGGAATTCGCCGGACTCCTGAAGGGCGCGTCGAACACCAAGGGCGGCAAGGCGCTGCTGGACTTTCTGCTGACGAAGCGGTTCCAGGAGGACGTGCCGCTCAACATGTACGTCAACCCGGCCCGCGCGGATGCGAAGCTGCCCGAGCTGTTCACGAAGTACGGCGTGAAGGTCGCCGACTCGGCCACCCTGGACCCCCGGAAGATCGCCAAGAACCGTGACCAGTGGGTCAAGGCATGGTCCTCGCTCGTCCTGTAAAGCGCCGCGAGCCCTCCGCGAAGACGGCGGGCGGGCCGGCCGAGGAGCGCCCCGGGCGGCGGCGCGCGCATCCGCGTCGCGGGGCGGCGCTGCGGCTGGCCCTGATGGCCGTGCCCGCCGCCTTCTTCGCGCTGTTCTTCGTCTACCCGGTGGCCGCCATCGTCGCCCGCGGACTGCGCGACCGCGGCCAGTGGCGGCTGGGCCGCATCGGCGAGGTGCTCACCGACCCGGCGGTCCTGGACATCCTGTGGTTCACCGGCTGGCAGGCGGTCGCCTCCACCGCCCTGACCCTGGCGGTCGCGCTGCCCGGCGCGTATGTCTTCGCCCGCTTCGCCTTCCCCGGCAAGCGGCTGCTGCGCGCCGTGGTGACCGTCCCCTTCGTCCTGCCGACCGTCGTCGCGGGCTCGGCGTTCCTGGCCCTGCTCGGCCGCGGCGGGCTGCTGGACAGCCTGTGGGGGGTGCGGCTCGACACCACCGTCTGGGCGATCCTCCTCGCGCATGTCTTCTTCAACTACGCGGTGGTGGTACGGACCGTCGGCGGGCTGTGGGCCCAGCTCGACCCGCGGCAGGAGGAGGCCGCGCGAGTGCTCGGCGCGAGCCGCCTGGCCGCGTGGCGGCGGGTGACGCTGCCGGCGCTGGCGCCCGCCGTGGCCGCCGCCGCCCTGATGGTCTTCCTGTTCACCTTCACCTCCTTCGGCGTCGTCCAGATCCTCGGCGGCCCCCGGTACGCCACCCTGGAGGTCGCGATCTACCGGGAGACCGCCCAGCTCCTCGACCTGCCGACCGCCGCCGTGCTGACCCTGGTCCAGTTCGCGGCGGTGGCCGCGGTCCTGGCCCTGCACGCGTGGACCGTACGGCGCCGCGAGGGCGCCCTGAAGCTGGTCGCCCCCGAACAGACCGCGCGCCGCCCCCGGGGCGCGGCCCAGTGGGCGCTGCTGTGGGGCGTGCTCGCCGTGGTGGCGCTGCTGATCCTGCTGCCGCTCGGAGTCCTGGTCGAGCGGTCCCTGGACGCCCCCGGCGGCTACGGACTCGGCTACTACCGCGCCTTGCAGTCGGCGGCGGACAGCGGCGGCACGTTTTTCGTCGCCCCTATGGACGCCCTCTGGAACTCCCTGCGCTACGCCGCCGTGGCGACCGCCTTCGCGGTCGTCGTGGGCGGCCTGGCGGCCGCGGCGCTGACCAGAAAAGCGGGCAGACTGGTGCGGGGGTTCGACGCGCTGCTGATGCTGCCGCTGGGCACCTCCGCCGTCACCGTCGGCTTCGGTTTTCTCATCGCCCTGGACGAGCCGCCGCTGGACCTGCGCGCCTCATGGATCCTCGTACCGCTCGCGCAGGCCCTGGTGGGCGTGCCCTTCGTCGTACGGACCATGCTGCCCGTGCTGCGCGCGGTGGACCACCGGCTGCGGGAGGCGGCGGCCGTGCTCGGCGCGTCCCCGCTGCGGGCCTGGCGGGAGGTGGACCTGCCGCTGGTCGCACGGGCCCTCGGGGTCGCGGCGGGCTTCGCCTTCGCCGTCTCGCTCGGCGAGTTCGGGGCGACGGTCTTCATCGCCCGGCCCGATCACCCGACCCTCCCGGTGGCCGTCGCCCGCTTCCTCGGCCGGGCCGGGCAGCTCAACTACGGCCAGGCCATGGCCCTGAGCACGATTCTGATGCTGGTGTGCGCGGGCTCCCTGCTGGTACTGGAGCGCATCCGCACCGACCGTTCGGGGGAGTTCTGATGACGCTGCTGCGACTGGACGAGGTCACCGTCCGCTACGGCGAGCGCGCGGCCCTGGACACCGTGGACCTCGAGGTCGCCGAGCACGAGACGGTGTCGGTGCTGGGGCCGAGCGGCGGCGGCAAGTCGACGCTGCTGCGCGTGGTGGCGGGCCTGGAGCGGGCCCACACCGGCCGCGTGTGGCTGGCCGGGCGGGACCAGGCGGGGGTGCCCACCCACCGGCGCGGCGTGGGCCTGATGTTCCAGGACCACCAGCTCTTCCCGCAGCGGGACGTGGGCGGGAACGTCGCCTTCGGGCTGCGGATGCGCAAGGTGGCGCGCGCCGAGGCGGAGCGCCGGGTCGCCGAGCTGCTGGAGCTGGTCGGCCTGCCCGGCGCGCAGCGGCGCGCGGTCGCCTCGCTGTCCGGCGGCGAGCAGCAGCGGGTCGCGCTGGCCCGCGCCCTGGCCCCACGGCCCAAGCTGCTGATGCTGGACGAGCCGCTGGGCCAGCTCGACCGCGGGCTGCGGGAGCGGCTGGTGGTCGAACTGCGCCAGCTCTTCGGCGAGCTGGGCACCACGGTCCTCGCGGTCACCCACGACCAGGGGGAGGCCTTCGCGCTCGCGGACCGGGTGGTGGTGATGGACGGCGGGCGCATCGCACAGACCGGCACCCCGCTGGAGGTGTGGCAGCGGCCCGCCACCGAGTTCGTCGCGCGCTTCCTCGGCTTCGACAACGTGGTTGACGCCACCGTGCGCGGCGGGAGCGCCGACACCCGCTGGGGCGAGCTGCCCGTGCCCGACACCACCCCGCCGGGGCCGTGCCGGCTGCTGGTCCGCCCGGCCGGGGTGCGGCTCACCTCTCCCGAACAGGGCCTGCCCTGCACGGTGACGGCGCGCACCTTCCGCGGCGACCGCGTGGCCCTCGTCCTGCAGCCCCAGGGAGCGCCGCGCCTGGAGGCGGCGTGCGCGCTGCGGGACGCGCCGAAGGAGGGGGAGCGGGTCGGCGTCGCGTTCGACGCGGGCGACGTGGTGGTGCTGGGCGCGGGCTCGTAACCGCGCGGGGGGCGTCACCGCGCCGCACAGGGGTCGTGGCCATGGGGCTTGTCGCCATGGGGTTCGTCGGCGCCCCACCCACCGCCCGGTGCTGCTCGAGCAGTCCGTCGAGGTGGTCCAGGGTCGGCTGCGGGGACATGGGCGCCCACTCGCCGGGCGGCGCGCCGGAGTCGCCGGGAGGAGTCCGCAACACGCCCAGCGGCCGCCGCAGATCATCCACGAGTGCCGCGGGACAGGCATCGGCGCCGCGGCCGCACAGCCGGTCGGCACCGCTCCGGTGGCCCAGGGGTGGGCGGGGGAGTCGGCCCGGGCGCGCGGCCGCCGCCCGTGGAAGGTGCTCATGGCGCGATTCTTCGTACCGCGGTGGCGGGCCGCGTCAGCGTGTCAGGGACGCCGTGGTCTTCGCGCGCGGCCGCCCTACTTCGCGATGCCGTGCCGCACCCGTAAAGGCGGCCTGGAGGTCGAGGCCCTGAGCATCGTCTTCCTGGAGGCCGCCGCCGTACGCCGTCCGGGACGGCGCGACCGGACGTGTCGTCGACGGCCGTGCCACCCGCGCCATGGCCGCCGGCTGATCGCGCCGTGGGGCTGGGACGCCTCGTACCGGACGCCGGCCCGGCCGCTCAGCCTGCCGGGGGCCCCGCCCGGAACCCCGCCAGGGACATGAGCGCGCCCGGAGCCTCGTCCACCGAGTCCACGAGCGCGATACGGGCCTTCATGGGCCTGCCCTCGGCAAGCGCCTCCAGCAGCGGCCAGGTCGGCAGGCGGCGCGTCCAGTGGTCGCGGTCCACGAGCACCATCGGCGTCGGCTCGCCGCGCGACTCGTAGTAGTTCGGCGTCGCGTTGTCGAAGATCTCCTGCACGGTCCCGGCGGCGCCCGGCAGGAACACCACCCCCGCGTTCGACCGCGCCAGCAGGCCGTCCTCGCGCGTGGCGTTGGCGAAGTACTTCGCGATGTGCGAGGCGAACGCGCTGGGCGGTTCGTGCCCGTAGAACCAGGTGGGGATGCCGACCGACGCGCCGCCGTCCGGCCACCGCTCGCGCACCGCGAAGGCCGCCTCGGCCCACTCGCCGACGGACGGCCGGAAGGAGGGGGCCTTGGCGAGCAGTTCGAGGGACTCGTCGAGCATCTCGTCGGCGAACGGGGCCGCGTACGCGCCCAGGTTGGCCGCCTCCATCGCGCCCGGCCCGCCGCCCGTGGCCACCGTGAGCCCGGACCGCGCCAGCGCCCGCCCGAGCCGGGCCGCGCCCGCGTAGCCCTCGGAGCCGCGCTCCAGGGCGTGGCCGCCCATCACGCCCACCACCCGGGCCCCGGTGAGGAGTTCGTCGAGGGCGTCGGAGACGGCGTCGTCGTGGATGGAGCGCAGCATCGAGGAGAAGATGTCGCCGTCGGCCTTGGTGCGCTGGAACCAGGCATACGCCAGCGCGTCCGGCGTCCCCGCGTAGCCCCGCTCCGCCAGCCCCTCGAACAGTTCCTGCGGCGAGTAGAGGGTGCCGCGGTAAGGGTCGAACGGCAGACCCGGCACCGGTGGGAAGACCAGCGCGCCGCCGGCCCGCACCTTGGCGGCGGCGTCCGGCGCCATAGGGCAGCCGAGGAAGACCGCCTCGGCGGTGTCCGTGTCGAGCAGCGCCCGCGTACGGTCCGTCAGGTCGACGGACTGGACGCGGTAACCGGCCAGGGTGCCGCGCGCCACGACCTCGTCGAACTCCCGCAGGGACTCGATCTCCCGGTCGGGGCACGGGTCTTGGGCGGCGGTGGAAGCGTCGTCGGTCAGCACGGCGACATGCTACTGGCGGCGGTGCGTGCGGTCTTGTCGCGCAGGTGGGCGCGGGGGAGTGGGCGGGGGCCGGGCAGGGACCGGGCAGGGACCGGCCGTGTGCCGTCGTCGTGGCGGCCTCGTTGGGCGGCCTTGCGCGTACGCGGCGGGCGGCGCGCGTCCCGTACGGCCCGCAGTCGGCCCGCGTGCTGGCCGGCCCGGACGGCGCCCGGACGGCGCCCGGACGGCGGCCCGCAGGCGGCCCCCGGGTCAGCGATCGAACGGAAGCGTGCTCAGCTCCGCGACCGCCCAGGTCAGCGGCGTCAGCAGGACCAGCAGCGCCAGCCCGCGCAGGGCCGCGGCGCCCCGCAGCAGACGCGAGGGCGCGCCCAGGCGCAGCAGGGCGTCCGTCGTCCTGCCCCGCGCGCTCTTCGCTTCGAGCGCCGCCGTGAGCGCCGAGGCGGTGGCACACATCATGATCAGGGCCGCGCCCAGGCCGGTGAGCGGGCCGAAGGGGCGGTTCCCGGACGGGCCGGCGCCGGTGCCGTACAGCTCGACCGCGGCGTACGCGCCGGTGGCGACGGCGCACAGCACGCCGACCGAGTGACCCAGGCGCCCCGCTTCCTGCTGCAACACCCGCCCGGCCAGCAGCCGCAGCGTGCCCGGGCGCCAGGCGGCCAGCAATCTGCCGCACAGATGCGTGAGTCCGGGCCCGGCCAGCACCAGCCCGACCGCCGTCAGCGCCCAGCCACCCACCACGCCGGGCGGGCTGCCCCCGAGCCCGCCGGGGAGCGGCAGCAGCGCGTCGGGCGGAGGGGGCGGGCCGCTGTCCATGTTGTCCATGTTGTTTGTATACGCCTCCAGCGCGATCCCCGCCGCGGTCAGCGCGATCCCCCAGGGCAGCCCCCGGGCCGCGAGGTCCGGTGGCGCGGCGCCGCGCGGGACCCGCTCGGCGCCCCGCGCCCGCGCCCGCGCCCGGCCGCCAGTCCGCGCTCCCCGTGCCCCCCGCGTCCGCTGCGCTCCCCGAGGCCACAGACGGGCCGCGCAGGCCGCGGCCGCCACCGCCGGTACGACGGCGAGCAGCGTGACCGTGGCGGCGGCGGGCAGCGGACGCCCGGCGCCGAGCGGGCCGCTCGCCACGCCGGCCCACAGCAGCCACGAGCCGCCCAGATCGCCCCGCAACTCCAGGAAGGCGAGCAGCGCCAGCGCACAGCCCAGCGCGCACGACAGGGCGGCCGAGGCGGCCGCGAGCAGGGCCGACCTGGCCGGGCCGCCGCCGGCCGCCGCGAAGACCGGGCCGAACGGGACGCTCGGGTCGGCGCGCGCCACCGCGATCGCGAGCTGTGCCGTGGCGGCCAGCGGCACCGCGCACCACAGCAGCCGTACGACCGCTCCGTCGGTCTGCTCGGGGTGCCCGGCCGCGTACCCCAGGGCGCACAGCAGCAGAAAGCCCGTGCCCGCCGCCGCGGTGGCGACCAGCGACCGCCGCAGCAGCGCCAGGGGCCGGGCGCCGCGGGCTAGGCGGAGACTGAGCACGCGGACCTGCCCTCCGCCTCGGGGGAGTGGGCCGGTCCCACGCGGCGCCCGTCCAGCAGCGCGACGGTGCGGTCCGCGAGGGTGGCCACCTCCTCGTCATGGGTGGCCAGGAGCACCGTGATGCCGTGCGAGCGGGCGGCCGTGGTCAGGGTGCGCAGCACCTGGGCGCGATCGGCACGGTGCAGCGGGGCGGTGGGTTCGTCCGCGAACAGCACGGCGGGCGCGGAGGCCAGCGCGCGGGCGATCGCGACGCGCTGGCGCTGCGCCTGGAGCAGCGCGGCGGGGCGCCGGCGGGCGCAGTCGCCGATGTCGAGCCGGTCGAGCCACTCGTGTCCGGCGTTCTTGGCCTCGCGTCGCCCGGTGCCGCGCAGCAGCAGCGGCAGCGCGGCGTTCTCCCAGGCCGTGAGCTCGGGGATGAGCTGGGGCTCGGTGTCGATCCACGCGAAGCGGTCGCGGCGCAGCTGTTCGCGGCCGAGCGGGGGGAGGGTGTGCACGGGGGCGCTGTTGAACCACACCTCCCCGCGGTCCGGGACGAGCAGGCCCGACAGGCACTTGAGCAGGGTGGTCTTCCCGCAGCCGCGCGGACCGGTCACGGCCAGGATCTCGCCCTCGCGGGCGCCGATGGAGACGCCGGCGAGGGCGGGCGACCCGCCGTAGGCGTACGTCAGGGTGCGTGCCCAGAGCACGTCGTTGTCCGGCGGAGCCACCATACGAAGCACCTCGCCTCAGCTGCGGTCGTCCGTGCGTTCCCCCGGTTGGGTGAACGAGCGCAGAGCCAATGGGTCACTGGCACGGTAAGGACTCCGCCCCGTGCCCGCGCCCAGGCTCGGCGCGGGCACGCTGCCAGTTCCTCCGATCAGCCCCCATCCGACCGGCGCCGAGGGAGCTAGAGCTTGGTCCACGCCTCGGTCAGGACCGCCCGCAGCACCTGCTCGATCTCGTCGAAGAGCGCCTGGTCGGCGATGAGCGGGGGCGCGAGCTGGACGACCGGGTCGCCGCGGTCGTCGGCGCGGCAGTACAGCCCGTTGTCGTACAGGGCTTTGGAAAGGAAGCCATAGAGGACGCGCTCGGTCTCCTCCGCGTCGAAGGTCTCCTTGGTGGCCTTGTCCTTCACCAGCTCGATGCCGTAGAAGAAGCCGTTTCCGCGGATGTCGCCGACGATCGGCAGGTCGTGCAGCCTGCGCAGGGTGGCGAGGAAGGCGCCCTCGGTGTCCAGGACGTGCTGGTTGAGGCGCTCGCGCTCGAAGATGTCGAGGTTGGCCAGGGCCACGGCCGCCGAGACCGGGTGGCCGCCGAAGGTGTAGCCGTGCAGGAAGGTGTTGGCGCCGCGGTAGAAGGGCTCGGCGAGCCGGTCGGAGACGAGGCAGGCGCCGATGGGGGAGTAGCCCGAGGTCATGCCCTTGGCGCAGGTGATCATGTCCGGGACGTAGCCGAACTTGTCGCACCCGAACATCGTGCCCAGCCGCCCGAAGGCGCAGATCACCTCGTCCGAGACGAGCAGCACGTCATGGCGGTCGCAGATCTCGCGCACCCGCTGGAAGTAGCCGGGCGGCGGCGGGAAGCAGCCGCCCGCGTTCTGTACGGGCTCCAGGAAGACCGCGGCCACCGTGTCCGGGCCCTCGAAGAGGATCTGCTGCTCGATCTGGTCGGCGCACCAGCGGCCGAAGGCCTCGGGGTCGTCGCCGTGGACGGGCGCGCGGTAGAGGTTGGTGTTGGGCACCTTGTACGCGCCGGGCACCAGCGGCTCGAACGGGGCCTTCAGGTCTGGCAGTCCGGTGATCGACAGGGCGCCCTGCGGGGTGCCGTGGTAGGCGACCGCGCGGGACACGACCTTGTGCTTGGCGGGCTTGCCGACGAGCTTGAAGTACTGCTTGGCCAGCTTCCACGCGGTCTCGACCGCCTCGCCGCCGCCGGTGGTGAAGAAGACCTTGTTGAGGTCGCCGGGGGCGTAGCCCGCGAGCCGCTCGGCGAGTTCGACGGCCTTGGGGTGGGCGTAGCTCCACACCGGGAAGTAGGCGAGCTCCTGGGCCTGCCGGTACGCGGTCTCGGCGAGCTCGACGCGCCCGTGGCCCGCGTTGACGACGAAGAGTCCGGCGAGGCCGTCGATGTAGCGCTTGCCCCGGTCGTCGTAGATGTAGGCGCCCTCACCGCGCACAATGGTGGGTACGGGGGCGTTCTCGTACGACGACATGCGGGTGAAGTGCATCCACAGATGGTCGTACGCCCTGCTGTCGTACGCCCTGCTGTCGTACGCCGTGGTGTTGTCCGCCCTGCTGTCGTCCGCCGCGGCGGAGAGGTCGGCGCTCATGGCTGTCTCGTTCCCCACGTATAGGTCTGCTTCCTCAGCCTCAGGTAGACGAAGCTCTCGGTGGAGCGCACACCGGGAAGTGTGCGGATCCGCTTGTTGATCACCTCGAGGAGGTGGTCGTCGTCCTCGCAGACGATCTCGATGAGGAGGTCGAAGGAGCCCGCGGTGACGACCACGTACTCGACCTCGTCCATGGCGGTCAGCGCGTCGGCGACCGGGTCGAGGTCGCCCTCGACATTGACGCCGATCATCGCCTGCCGCCGGAATCCCACGGTGAGCGGGTCGGTGACGGCGACGATCTGCATGACGCCCTGGTCGAGCAGCTTCTGCACGCGCTGCCGCACGGCCGCCTCGGACAGGCCCACGGCCTTGCCGATCGCGGCGTACGGGCGGCGGCCGTCCTCCTGGAGCTGCTCGATGATCGCCAGTGATACGGAGTCGATCGACGGCGTGCCGTTCTTGTCGGTTGTGGCCACGGGCCTCACTGTGCACGAGGCTCAGCCGTCCCGCAAGCTTCGATCGACGAAAACCGTCGCTCCAAGGCCCGGATGCTGCTGATTCCGTAGTCATGGTGTGGTGGGTATGTCGAAAGCGTCGTCCTGGCGACTACTGTGGGTGTCTCACCCATCGGACACCTGACAAGGAGGGGTGGCACGTGACCACCGAGCTGCGTCGTTTGCGCAACTACATCGACGGGGAGTTCCGGGACGCCACGGACGGGCGGACCACGGAGGTGGTCAACCCCGCCACGGGCGAGGCCTACGCCACGGCGCCGCTCTCCGGCCCGGCCGACGTGGACGCCGCCATGGCGGCCGCCGCGGCCGCCTTCCCGGCCTGGCGCGACCTGGTCCCGGGCGAGCGCCAGAAGGCGCTGCTCAAGATCGCCGACGCTTTCGAGGCGCGGGCCGAGGAACTGGTCGCGACCGAGTCCGAGAACACCGGCAAGCCGCTCGCCCTCACGGCGAGCGAGGAGATCCCGCCCATGATCGACCAGATCCGCTTCTTCGCGGGCGCGGCCCGGATGCTGGAGGGGCGCTCGGCCGGTGAGTACATGGACGGGCTGACCTCGATCGTCCGGCGTGAGCCGATCGGGGTGTGCGCGCAGGTCGCGCCGTGGAACTACCCGATGATGATGGCCGTGTGGAAGTTCGCCCCGGCGCTGGCGGCGGGCAACACCGTCGTCCTCAAGCCCTCCGACACCACCCCCGCCTCCACCGTGCTGATCGCCGAGATCATCGGCGAGGTGCTGACGGAGCTGGGCCACCCCCGGGGCGTCTTCAACGTCATCTGCGGGGACCGCGAGACCGGCCGGCTGATGGTCGAGCACTCCGTGCCCGCCATGGCCTCCATCACCGGCTCGGTCCGGGCGGGCATGCAGGTCGCCGAGAGCGCGTCGAAGGACATCAAGCGGGTCCACCTGGAGCTCGGCGGCAAGGCGCCGGTCGTGGTCTTCGAGGACACCGACATCGCCAAGGCCGTCGAGGACATCTCGGTCGCGGGCTTCTTCAACGCCGGCCAGGACTGTACGGCGGCCACCCGCGTGCTGGTCCACGAGTCGATCCACGACGAGTTCGTGACCGCCCTGGCCAAGGCCGCCGCCGACACCAGGACCGGCGCCCCCGACGACGAGGACGTGCTCTACGGCCCGCTCAACAACGCCAACCAGCTGGCGCAGGTCAGCGGCTTCATCGAGCGGCTGCCCGCGCACGCCAAGGTCGAGGCGGGCGGCCACCGCGTCGGCGAGAAGGGCTTCTTCTACGCCCCCACCGTCGTCTCGGGGCTCAAGCAGGAGGACGAGATCATCCAGAAGGAGGTCTTCGGCCCGGTCATCACCGTCCAGTCCTTCACGGACGAGACCCAGGCGGTCTCCTACGCCAACGGCGTGGAGTACGCGCTGGCGTCGTCGGTGTGGACCAAGGACCACGCGCGCGCGATGCGGATGTCCAAGGTGCTGGACTTCGGCTGCGTCTGGATCAACACCCACATCCCGCTGGTCGCCGAGATGCCGCACGGCGGCTTCAAGAAGTCCGGCTACGGCAAGGACCTGTCGGCGTACGGCTTCGAGGACTACACGCGGATCAAGCATGTGATGACCTCGCTGGGCTGACGCCGCGGACGGCCCCGGGGCTTACCCCCCCCGTGGGCCGGGGCCGTCCGTATCGTTGAACTGTGCGGCTGCGCGTACATACGCGCGACAGGGGAGAAGCGGCACGATGACCGTCGAGTTGATTGAACGGATCGAGATGGCCGAGAGCAGCGAGCCGAGCTTGGACGAGATGTTCGAGCTCTTGGAGCGGATGCCTGCCCCCGAGGGCTACAGGGTTGAGATCGTCGAGGGGGCCATCTGCATGACGCCGCAGCGTACGACGCACTGGGACATCATTCGCAGGGTGCTGCGCCAGCTGGAGAACCGCTTCGGCGAAGACGCGCGGATCACCTCGGATGTGCGGATCGACTTCCCCGGCTACCTCAACAGCTTCTGCCCCGACTTGGCGAAAATTGCCGAGGGAGCGGTGCCGGATGAGAAGGGGAACTTCTCGTATCGCGACGTCGAGTTCGTGCTGGAGGTTGTCTCCCGGGGGACGGGCAGGAACGACTACGGTCCAAAGCGGGATACCTATGCCACGGCGGGCGTCCCGGTCTACCTGATCGCTGATCCCTACCAGCGGCAGTGTCACGTCTTCACAGAGCCGAAGGGCGACGAGTACCGCAGCCAGCGCACCGTCGACTTCGGCGAACCGATCGACCTCACCGGTACGGTCGTCGACCTCGTCATCTCGACCGATAAATTCCCCCGCGACTGACCCCCAGCAGCGCGCACAGCGCGCCGATCCGGTTGGTCGTGATCGAGTCGACCCCGGCGCGCAGCAGCCGCGCCATCGACCGCCGGGTGTCGGCGGTCCAGGCGGAGACCAGCAGACCGTCGGCGTGGTTGCGGGCGACCAGCTCGGGGGAGACCAGCCCGAAGCGGTAGTTGAGCCAGCGGGGGCGCAGGTCGGCGAGCAGCGTCGGGCGGGGCGGGGTGAGCGTGGTCCAGGTCAGGGCGATCTCGGCGTCCGGGTCCTCGCCGCGCACGGCGTACATGGCCGCCGGACCGCCGCTGTAGTAGGCGCGGTCGGCCGCCCCGGACTCATGGACCTCGGTGACGGCGCAGTGCGCGGCCGAGGCGTCGGGGAGGTCGATCATCATGCGGGTCGAGTCGGTCGCGGCGAGGGCGTCCCGCAGAAAGGGCACACCGCCGCCGGTCAGCCGCCGCACCTCGTTGGCGGTCAGCGCGGCGATGGGCCGGTCGTGTCCCCACAGTCGCTTGAGGGTCGCGTCGTGCAGCAGCATCGGGACGCCGTCCTCCGTCAGCCGCACATCGATCTCCACGGCACCGGCCCCCGCGAGTACCGCGGAACGGACCGAGGCCAGGGTGTTCTCGCGGCACACATACGGGTCGCCACGGTGGGCGACCGCCGTGCACGCCATGGCCGGCGCGGTCATCGGCCCGCGGCCGCCGAGTAGGCGTCGATCTCGGCCGCCAGCCGCGCCTTGCCCGCCGGATCCAGGAAGGACGCCTCGACCGCGTTCTTCGCGAGGGCCGCGACGCCCGCCGCGTCCAGGTCCAGCAGCCGGGCCGCCACCGCGTACTCGGTGTTGAGGTCCGTGCCGAACATCGGCGGGTCGTCGCTGTTGACGGTCACCAGCACCCCGGCCTCGACCATCTCCCTCAGCGGGTGCTCGTCCAGCGTGGCGACCGCGCGGGTGGCGATGTTGGAGGTGGGGCAGACCTCGAGCGGGATCCGGTGCTCGGCGAGGTGCGCGAGCAGCTTCGGGTCGCGGGTGGCGCTGGTGCCGTGGCCGATGCGCTCCGCGCGCAGCTCGGTGAGCGCGTCCCAGATGGTCTCGGGGCCGGTGGTCTCGCCCGCGTGCGGGACGCTGTGCAGCCCGGCCGCGACGGCGCGGTCGAAGTACGGCTTGAACTGGGGGCGCGGCACGCCGATCTCAGGTCCGCCCAGACCGAAGCTCACCAGGCCCGCCGGGCCCAGGTCACAGGCGATGCGGGCGGTCTCCTCGGCGGCCTCCAGACCCGCCTCGCCGGGGATGTCGAAGCACCAGCGCAGCACGGTGCCCAGCTCGGCCTCGGCCGCCTTGCGGGCGTCCTCGATCGCCTCGACGAAGGCGACATCGGGGATGCCGCGCCGCGTGGAGCTGTACGGGGTGACGGTCAGCTCGGCGTAGCGGATGTTCTGCCGGGCCATGTCGCGGGCTATCTCGTAGGTGAGCAGCCGCACGTCGTCGGCGTCGCGGACCAGGTCGACGACGGACAGGTAGACCTCGATGAAGTGCGCGAAGTCGCGGAAGACGAAGTAGTCGGCGAGGGCCTCGGGGTCGGTGGGGACCTTGGAGTCGGGGTGGCGGGCGGCGAGCTCGGCCACGATGCGCGGGGACGCCGAGCCGACATGGTGCACATGCAGCTCCGCCTTGGGGAGGCCGGCGATGAAGGTGGTGAGATCGGTCAACGGATCCTCCGGGAGGCGGCCGGCTGCGACGGGCTCCGGTCATCGTAATCGGGGGTGGGGCAGGAGCCGGCACGGGCTGTGACGGGGCCGGGCACGGACCGTCAGTAGGGGTTGGGTACAGGCCTTAGCATGGGCGGACATCACCTGGGGGAGAGCATGGCCGACCAGCCGGAGCAGTCCGACCAGCCGAAGCGGCCCGAGCCGCGCGAGAGCGATCCGTGGGCCCCGCCGGAGCAGCGGGTGCCGCTGGACAAGCCGGCCGCGAGGCCCGCGGCGGCCGAGCCGCCGACCGCTCCTCCGCCGGCTGTCCCTCCGGCGGCCGCCCCGGCGATGGGCGCTCCGCCCATACCGGGCGCGCCCTTCGTCCCGCCGCCGCCCCCTGTGCCCGGGCCTGGCTCGCTGATGGGGCCGGGCGCAGTGCCCCCGCCGCCTCCGGCGCCGACCGGCCCCGGCACGCCGAGCGCCTATCAGCCCCCGCCCGGGCCGTACGGGGTGGGGCCGTACGCACCCACCGGCTACGGTCAGCCCGGCTATGGTCAGACCGGGTACGGCCAGTCCGGGTACGGCCAGCCCCCGTACGGAGCGCAGCCCGCCTATCCCGGGTATCCGGGCTATGGCTACCCGGGCCCGGCCTTCGGGCCCAGCGCGTTCGCCCCGGACAACGGCAACGGCACCGCCGCCCTGGTGCTGGGCATCGTCGGCACCGTCCTCTTCTTCAGCGTCGTCTTCGGCGTCATCCTCGGCGTGCTCGCGATCATCTTCGGGGTGCTCGGCCGCTCCAAGGCCGAGCGCGGCGAGGCCGACAACGGCGGACAGGCCCTGGCCGGACTCATCCTCGGGGTGATCGCCGTGGTCGCGAGCGTCGTGATGATCTTCGTCTATATCGCGGAGGAGAACGACGACGACCCGTACGACCCGTACGCCCACGGACCCGGCTACACCAGCGTCGCCGCCGTCGTCGCGCACTCCCCGGACGACAGCCGCTGACGGGCCTCCATCAGCGCGAAGCCCAGCAGATTCAGCCCGCGCCAGCGGGCCGGGACCTGGGCCCGCTCGTCGTCCGCCGCCAGGCCGATGCCCCATATGCGGTCCACCGGACTGGCCTCCACCAACACCCGCGACCCGGTCCCCAGCAGATAGTCGCGCAGCAGCGGATCCGCGCCGAACTTGTGGACGCTGCCCTGGACCACCAGCTCGAAGCGGTGCCGCTCCCACTCCGCCTGGTCGAAGCCGCGCACCGAACGGCCCGCGTCCTTGGCCTGCTTGGGGTGGGCCGCCTCCAGCGCCCGCCGCTCGGCGTCCGCGTCGCCGAACAGCCGGGCCTTGCCCGCCATCATCCAGTGCTCGGCCGTCGCGTACCGGACGTCGTCGACGACGAACTCCGAGGGCCACCACTGGCTGAAGCACCCTGGGCCCACGCCCCCGCCGCGCGGCGGGCGGTGGCCCCAGAACCATAGGTACTTGAAGCGCTCGCCGCTCGCCGCCCACTCGGTCAGCTCCGCCACCGAACGCGGCCCGCCGTCCGCCGAAACCGAAACAGTCTCCCCGTTCGTCTCCATGCTCAGATTTTCGCATTCGCCACTGACAGCGCGAAGTGAGCCGGCACCACGGCTGGGCCCGAAGATCGGTCAGCCCATAACATTGCACGGCACTTCATCAGGAGGGGAGACAATCCATGTCCGCTACCAACCCACAGCCCGGCCCGTACGACCCGAACCAGTACGGCACGCCCCAACCGCCCGGCCAGCCCCCGCAGTACCCCGGCGCCGGCTACCCCGCCGCACCCCCCGGCTACCCCGCCGCACCCCCCGTCTACCCGGGGGCCACCGGGATGCCCATGCAGCAGAGCAACGGCCTGGGGACCGCCGCGCTGGTGTGCGGCATCATCGGCCTGGTGTGCGGGATCACCTACTTCCTGTGGGTCCTGGCCATCATCCTGGGCATCCTCGCGATCATCTTCGGCGCGATCGGCAAGGGCAAGGTGAGCCGCGGCGAGGCCAACAACGGCGGCTCGGCCACCGCGGGCCTGGTCTGCGGAATCATCGGCATGGTCGTCCCGATGATCTACCTGATGGCGCTCGACGCCGCACTCGACTCCATCTTCTAGCCCGGTCCAACGGAACCGGAACGGGTGACGTCGGCGCCGCCCCGATGACCGAAGCCGCCGCTCGGCGACGCGCGGTGACGGGGCGGTGTGCCGACGGCGTCGCATACAGCTGTCGACGAGAACAGCGGGAGGCGGCGCGGGATTTGACCCGGCGCTTGTAAGGTGACCGGGTGCATCCGGATCTCTTTGCGGCGTTGACGGCTGGACGTACCGAGCCCTTGCGGGACTGGCTCTCCCAGCAAGACGTCAGGACCGGCATGCTGAGAGCGTTGCCCCGCTGGGACGCGGAGGCTCCGAGAGACGGCGTGCCCACCAGCCGCAGACCTCCGGGCAGAAGAGTCGACGCGGCGCAGGAAGTGTCCGTCCAATTGCCGCAGGCGGCGCGAGTCGCCGGCGGCCCGGCCCTGTTGCTGGTGTACATCCTCCTGGAAGTCGAGGAGGCATGGGAAGTCTCCTATCACTACCGCCCGTTATGGGACACCTTGCGCGGCGCGCAGGACGCGTTACGCGATCAGCTGCCGGGGCTTGCGGAGGGGGACCAGGCAGCCGCGGGGGCGGTTCTGGCGCTGATGGAGAGCCTGGACGCGCAAATTCTGACGGAAAACGCCTTGATGTGCGGGCGCCTGGCCGGCTGTGCCGACGCTGCCGAATTGGCAGTGGAAAAGGGGCGTGAAGCGGCGGATCTGGCCCTGCGGGCAGCCATCGGCCTCCCCGAACTGAGCTCATGGCTCGTGGAGGTGGCCGGACGGTACTGCCTCCTGCATGAAGCGGTCGCCCGCGCCGCGCGTGCGATTGTGGCGTTCTTGAACACGGGCGCGTCGCTCGACGACGCGATCTCCGCTGTCGCGGAAGCGGAGAGGGCGATGGTCAGCCATCGCTTGCGCAGCGAGTTGAGGGCCCATCGGGCCAGCCTCCTCGCACTCAACCAGAACAAGAACACCGAATGGTTGCGCATCGACCATGGAAGCGTGGTGTTCATGTATCCCTTCGCCGTCCGCGGACTCACTCCCGAGCAGGTGGTGGCGGCGGGCGGCGAGGCCGCCGGGTGGCGGCTGGCCGGAGTCACGCCGGTCGACGTGCATGACGCACTCGACCTCGATGACATCTGGGACGGTTCGGATCCTTTGGGAAGGGGCTATGACGGCACCTTTCTCGAACTGCCCGATGTCGACATATGCGGTATCGACGGAGTCCGGCTCGGAGCGGCCACCGCGCAGATCCGGTTCTCTCGCCTTGGAAATCACTATGTGAGATTCCAGGCGGAACTCGTTGAGTCGTCGCCCATGGACACCCACGCGATGCTGATGCGTGCCGCACCGGAACACGGGGTGGTGCGTGTGGGATTTCAGGCCACGGAGCCGGACGGGCAGGTCTGGCCCAGGTTGTCGGATTTCGCCATGCAGCTCGTGGACGATGTGAGCGTGGCGCTGCAGGACTCCGCAGGGAGGATTCCGGTCCGCAGCGTCGCCAGACCGGGAATGTTTCAGGTCGTCGTCTCGGTGAACGCGGCTTCGAAGGCATCGGGGCCGGCCGGGAACGGCGACAGAAGTGAAGTGCTCACCGTTGAAGAATTCAATTCAGCGGTGGGAGCTCAGGTCCTCACCAGTCCGGTCGCCTCCGACGTGGGATCCCTGGCCGAGTGGATCCGCTATCCGTTCCATGACCCCGCGGTGGTCGATGCGATGGGCCTGACGACGGACTGGACGGTGCGGACGTGCAACACCGTGCTCCTGGTGGCTCCCGGTACGCCTGAATGGGTCACCAGAACCCGCGGCAGCATCGCCGAGTTCGTGGCCTCCCTCGACGGCCTGTTCGCAGGGTGGTCTCACGAGTTGGCCAGCCACTACACGCGGGCAAGGGAATTCCAGCGCCGGGTGGCCGAGGCGGGGGCCGTGGACGATCTCCCGGAGGCCGCGCTCGGCGATCTCTCCAGCCAGCTGGACGAGGAGCGGTTGCGACTCAATAATTTCGCCGTCGAGGCCCGCTCAACGATGGCCCTGATACGTTCACCTTCACTCGTTTCCTCTCCCGTGTGCGCCGCCATGCTCGGATTGCTTCTCGACCGGTCCGGATATCAGGCGCGCGTCAAGGAGATCGTCCTGAAAATCGAGGAGGTCGCGCACGAGCAACTTGGCCTGACGATTGAAAAACTGTCGCAGCAGCGTGCCGATCGTGAATCCCGTGAGGAAGTCAGGACCGAGCGGCGGCAGCGGGCCAAGCTTGACACCATGCTTGCCGTCATCGCCGCCGTGGGTGTCTCCGGTCTCGGCCAGATTTTGCAGGCCGGCTATGACGTTCAGGCCTCTGGTGCATTGGCGATCATCATGGTGATCGTGATTCTGGCGGTTCTGGTGGGCGGCTGGTTCTGGCGAGCGGCCGGAAGAAGGGATTCGTAGCGTGCGGCCCGGGATGCGTATGGTCGAGGTGCACGATGGCGATGACTTCCTGCTCACGCAGGTGTACCGGGATCTGCTGCTGGAGTGTTTCCCGTCGAACGAGCTCGAGCCGTATGACGAACTGCGGTCGGGGCTGGCGAAAGACCTCAGGCTCGTCACCGCGATCGTGAACGCGGATTCTCAGCCGGTGGCCGCCGCCGTCGGTGACTGGTCACCCGAGTCGGGGGTACTTCTGCTCGCGTACCTCGCCGTCCGTGCCGAGGTCCGCTCCAGCGGACTGGGCGGCATGTTGGTGGAGGAGGTGAACGGTGGTTGGCAACGTCGCCTTCGGCCCCGGCTGACCCTCGCGGAACTCGAACATCCGCTGGCTCATGAGATCGATGAGGTGTACGGCGATCCCGTGGCGAGACTGCGTTTCTACGCGCGGTGCGGTGGCCGTGCCCTTGATGTGCCGTATTTCCAGCCGGCTCTGGGCAGCGGCATGGACCGGGTCTACGGGATGCTCCTCGTGATGCTGTCGGGAAGCGCTGACCTGGGTGAGCGGTCGGGTGCCAAGGTCCATCCCGGTCCGATACAGGATTTCGTGGAGCGGTATTTCCTCGACACCGAGGGCGTGGTCCCGACCGACCCGCCCGCCAGGCAGATGTGGCACGCCATGGAGCGGCCCGGAGGTATTCCCCTGCTTCCCCTCACGGACGTGCGGAGGCTACCCCTGTCCACCCCCGGCTGACTCGGCCGTCCGTGTTGACGCGCCGGACGCCATCGCACGCTGCCCCCACCACAGTGCCCACAGCAGGCAACCGGACAGACACCAGCTCCCGACCACGTCCAGCGGCCAGTGGTAACCGCGCCGTACGAGCCCCACGCCCACGGCGAGGTTCAGCAGCCCCAGCGCCCCGACCAGCGCGCGACGCGCCGGCAGATGCCGCAGATAGGGGCACAGCAGCAGGACGGCCGCACCGTAGGCGACCGCGGCGGTGGCGGCATGGCCCGAGGGATAGAAGCCGGAGCCGTCCGCGAGAGGACCGGGCGGGCCGGGGCGGTCGAGCAGGGCCTTGACCGGGGCGACGAGGGCCGGGACCGCCGCCATCGCCGCGGCGGCGGCCAATGGAGGCAGCCACCAGCGCGCCGCCCCCGCGCGCCGCCCCCGCCACGCCACCCAGCCGAGCACGGCCGCGAGTGCGGGCAGGGCCACGGTCATGTTGCCGAGGTCGGCGAAGAACTCGGCGGCGGGGGAGGGAAGGAACGTGGGCCCGGGGCCCGAAGACGCGGTGAGCGCCCGCCCGAGTCGCTCGTCGAGCGAACGGAGCGGGCCGTGGGCGGCCACCTGCCAGGTGCACAGCGCGAACAGGGCCACCAGGCCCACCAGGGCGAGAACCGGCGTGAGAATGATCGGCGGCCCCGGAACAGGGGGGGTGGTTCCGGGGCCGCCGTGGTGACCGGTGTACCGCGCGCCCCGGGGGGTTTGGGGCGGGCGGCCATCCGATCGGTGAGGAGATCCGGAGCCGGAGGCTCCAGTGGTGTGCGCGAGGGCACAGCCGGGTCGGGGCTGGGGAAGCACCGGCTCGGCGTCGCTCGCAGTCTCCTGCGAGCGGGGTGTTTCTCTCATCTGCCACGACCGTACGGCAGCGAAGCCGCGCCCGACAGGCCGATCACCCAGCTGTCATCGCCCTCGCACATCTTCTTCACGCCGCCCATCGATCACTCACAGTCACAGCTGGCTGAACGCCTCTTCGAGAACGTCCAGCCCCTCGTTCAGCAGCTCCTCGCCGATGACCAGGGGCGGCAGGAAGCGCAGCACATTCCCGTACGTACCGCAGGTCAGGACCAGCAGGCCCGCGGCGTGACAGGCCTTGGCCACCGCCGCCGTCGCCTCCGGGTTCGGATCCTTGGTGCCGGACTTCACCAGCTCGATGGCGATCATGGCGCCGCGGCCGCGGAGGTCGCCGATGATGTCGTGTTTGTTCTGGAGTGCGGTGAGGCGGGTTTTCATGAGGTGTTCGATGCGCTGGGCTTTGGCGTTGAGGTCGAGGTCGCGCATGGTCTGGATGGCGCCGAGGGCGGCGGCGCAGGCGACGGGGTTGCCGCCGTAGGTGCCGCCGAGGCCGCCGGTGTGGGCGGCGTCCATGATGTCGGCGCGGCCGGTGACGGCGGCGAGGGGGAGGCCGCCGGCGATGCCTTTGGCGGTGGTGATGAGGTCGGGGACGAGGTTTTCGTGTTCGCTGGCGAACCACTGTCCGGTGCGGCAGAAGCCGGACTGGATCTCGTCGGCGACGAAGACGATGCCGTTGTCCCTGGCGAAGGCGGCGATCTTGGGGAGGAAGCCGGGGGCGGGTTCGATGAAGCCGCCTTCGCCGAGGACGGGTTCGATGATGATGGCGGCGACGTTGTCGGGGCCGATCTGCTTGGTGATCATGTCGATGGCCTGGGCGGCGGCTTCGTCGGCGCAGTGGTCGGGGCCGGTGGGCCAGCGGTAGGGGTAGGCGACCGGGACGCGGTAGATCTCGGGCGCGAACGGGCCGAAGCCGTGCTTGTACGGCATGTTCTTCGCGGTCAGCGCCATGGTGAGGTTGGTGCGGCCGTGGTAACCGTGGTCGAAGGCGACGACGGCCTGGCGCTTGGTGTAGGCGCGGGCGATCTTGACGGCGTTCTCGACGGCTTCGGCGCCGGAGTTGAAGAGGGCGGACTTCTTGGGGTGGTCGCCGGGGGTGAGGGCGGCGAGTTCCTCGCAGACCTGTACGTAGCCCTCGTAGGGGGTGACCATGAAGCAGGTGTGGGTGAAGTCGGCGAGCTGGGCGGTGGCGCGGCGGACCACGGCCTCGGCGCTGGAGCCGACGGAGGTCACGGCGATGCCCGAGCCGAAGTCGATCAGGGAATTGCCGTCCACATCCTCGATCACCCCGCCACCCGCCCGCACGACGAACACCGGCAGAACGGTCCCCACGCCATTGGCCACCGCCGCGGTCTTGCGCGCCAGCAGCTCCTGGGACTTTGGGCCGGGGATCGCGGTGACGACGCGACGCTCCTGCGGGAGAGAGGGGCCTCCGGACAGTTCGGTCATGGGGCGCTCCAGGGGGTCCAGGGGGAAGAACGGCGGTTTTACTCGCAGGCTAGGCGGGGTGCGGCGGGTGTGGCATGTTCCGTTCGGGAGCAGTGGGCGTGTTGTGTTGTCCTCGGCGGACATGGCGCGGAGGGGATGAGCGGGGCGTGGGAACAGCCGGGTCGCTGAACTCCTCGGCCGGGAACACTAGATTGGACGTCGGCGCGTCAGCGCGGTGACGCGAAGCACGGAGCACAGCCGGTCAGGGGGCAAGGGGCAGCAGATGGACACCGAGGGCACGTTCGACTCACGCGGCACCCACCGCAACACACCCCCCCACCCGACCACCCCACCCCCTTTCCCCACGCCGTTCCCCGCCCCACCCGCCGGCCCTCCGCCCGCCGCGGGACCGCCCTCATATCCGCACCAGGCACCCCCGCCCCCGCCCCAGCCGTCGGAGCCGCCGCGCCCGCAAAGCGTGCCGGGGGCTCCCTCCGGCGAGCGGCCGTCCCTGACCGACTGGCTCCGTACGCCGCGGCCTGAGGCGGCGCCGGGGGTGTGGACGTATGGGCACAAGCCCCGGCGGCCGGAGGATCCGGATCGGATTCCAACACGCAGGTTGCTCACCGGCGCATTGATCGCTCTCCTGTGCACTTGGCTGTTGTGGTCGCTCCTTACCGACAAAAGGGGCTACCTGGGGGGTTACTGGCTACTGCCGCTGGACCTGGCCAAGTCGCAAGATTGGCTCGACATAAACGAAGAGATCATCTGGTGGTACCAGAGACTTTGGTTCCTGATCATCGCCGCGATTTTCAGCCCCGTCGGCCACTGGGGTGAAGTCTGGCGCCGCTACGTTGCCCCCCTCTTCCGATACGCAGCCCCCCTCTTCCGCCGCGCATGGGACGACCCCGGCTCGTCCCCCGCCCCGACCAACCCCCAGGCCGACCCCGCCCAGTGGCCCGAGCTGCGCGCCGCCGGGGCGCACAGTGCAGCGGATCGGTTGGCTGAGGAGGCGCGGGCGGGGCGGATGAATGATGTGGATCACGTGCGGATCCAGCGGGCCTGGCAGATCGTGCGGGCCGGCCGGGACTCGCTCGCCGCCTTCACCGACACCGTGCTGCGCCACGGCGCCGCCGCACACGGGCACCCCTCGGGCGCGCGCGATCTGCCCGCCCGTACGGCGGAGCACGACCTGGTCGCCCGCCAGGTCCGCCTCGGCACCGCCGCCGACGACCTCCGCAACCCCTACCAGCACCGCGGCGTCGGGCTCGCCCTCGACCCCGACGTGCTCGGCACCTCCCTGCTGGCCGTCGGGCCGGCGGGGGCGGGGAAGACCGGGCGGCTGGTGCGGCCGGTGGTGGAGGCGCTGTGTCTGCAGGCGCTCGCGCGGCAGGTGGCCGTGGTGGTCGTGGGGGCGGCGGGGTCGGGGCTCGGGGCCGACGAGGCGTTCGACGTCGTGGTGAAGATCGGCCGCCCCGACTCCGCGTACGACCTCGACCTCTACGGCGGCACCAACGACCCCGACGAGGCCGCGGGCGTTCTCGCCGAGGCCCTGATCGGCGACATGATCGCGTCGCTGCCGGGCGGGGACAGCCGCCGGGCGGCCACCGCGCTCGCCCAGCTGCTCGGTCCGTACCGCGCCGCCCACGGCCGTTTCCCGTCCGTGCCCGAGCTGCGCGAGCTGCTGGACGGCTCGAAGGTCGCGGTCGGTGCGCTCCGCGAGGCGCTGGACGCCGCCGGGCAGTCGGCGCAGGCGCGTGAGCTGGACGCACGCGTGCGGCAGGCCGCCGCGCCCGGCGACGTGGGGGCGCTGCTCGCCGACCGGATCGCGCTGCTGGACCGGCCGGTGTTCGCCGAGTTCTTCAACACGAGCGGAGACCGGCGCCCCTTCTCGCTGCGAGCCCTCGAGCACCCGTTGCGGGTGCGGATCGACCTGCCCGAGCGCGGCCACGTCGAGGCGTCCCGGATGCTCGCCCGCCTGGTCCTCGCGCAGTTCACCGAGTGCGCCGTGGGCCGCGCCGACCGGTCGCTCTTCGCCTGTCTGGTGCTCGACGACGCCTCGCACACCGTCACCCCCGAGGCGCTCCGCGGTATCCAGCGGCTGCGCTCGGCCAACGCGGGCGTCGTTCTGACCCTGCGCACCCTGGACGACGTGCCCGACGCGCTGCGCAGCGCGCTGCTCGGCGCGGTCGGCTGCCGGATGGCCTACGCCGGGGTGACGACCTGGGACGGGGCGCGGTTTGCCGAGGTGTGGGGCACGGAGTGGGTCGAGGCGCGGGACGTCACCGACCGCCAGATCATCGCCGAGGAGCCCTTCACCAAGGTGTTGCACTTCATCCGGAAGGTGGTCACCGGCAAGGCCGTGACGACCCAGTCGGTGACCGTGCGGAAGGTCGAGCGCGAGCGCTGGTCGGCCTCGGAGCTCGCGCACGCGGTTCCCGCGGGGCACGCCGTGCTGTCGGTGACCTCCGTCCGGGGCGAGAGCGGGCCGCCGGTGCTGGTGGATCTGCGCGGCTGACGTCCGCGATTGCTCGGCCCCGTCCCCGGTCGCCCGACGTCCGCGCGCAGCCGAAAATCGATGTGCTTCGATTCCCCGGATTCGTCCATTGAGGCAGAATCGATTGCAGCCGTTCATACGGGACGGCGAAGTCCTCGCGCCGAAGTCCACCGAAGGTGCCATGCCTCCCACCCTCGCCTCACTGGTCCACCACACCGCGCTGAAGCTGTCCGCGCTCGCGGGTGAGGACCGGTTGGAGACGCCCGTGCGCTGGGCGCATGTCAGCGAGCTCGCCGACCCCGTGCCCTATATGGAGGGCGGTGAGCTGCTGCTGACCACCGCGATGAAGCTCGACGCCGAGGACCCGGAGGCGATGCGCCGTTATGTGCGGCGGCTGGCCGGTGCCGGGGTGGTGGGGCTCGGCTTCGCGGTCGGGGTCAACCACGACGAGGTGCCCGCCGCGCTCGTCGCCGCGGCGAAGGAGGAGGGCCTGCCGCTGCTGGAAGTGCCGCGGCGTACGCCCTTCATCGCCATCAGCAAGGCCGTGTCCGCGGCCATCGCCGCCGACCAGTACCGCGCGGTGACCGCCGGGTTCGAGGCGCAGCGCGAGCTGACTCGCGCCGCGATCGGCGCCGAGGGGCCTGCCGCGCTGCTCGCCCGGCTCGCGGCGCATCTCGACGGCTGGGCGGCGCTGTACGACGCCTCCGGCGCGGTGGTCGCCGCCGCCCCCGACTGGGCGGCCCGCCGGGCCGCCCGGCTCACCGCCGACGTGGAGCGGCTGCGTGCCCGGCCGGCCCCCGCCAGTGCTGTCGTCGGCGGAGAAGGCGCCGGGGACGGGGACGGTGAGGGGAGCGGCGGTGCCGAGGGGAGCGGCGGTGCCGAGGGTGTGGATTCGGCCGATGAGGCGGCCGCGGACCGGGTGGAGCTGCAGTCGCTGGGCACCGGCCGCCGCACCCGTGGCGTTCTGGCGGTCGGCACGGGCGCGCCCCTCGGCACCGCCGAGCGCTACGCCGTGCATTCGGCGGTGGCGCTGCTGACCTTGACCACCGAGCGTTCCCGTGCCCTTCAGGAGGCCGAGCAGCGGCTCGGCGCCGCCGTGCTGCGGATGCTGCTGGCGGGCGAGCCCGATCACGCGCGGGCGGTCGCCGGGCAGCTGTACGGCGGTCTGCTCGACGCGCCGTTCCGGATGCTCGTCGCCGAGGCCGCGCCCGGCGGCGGGCCGCAGCAGCCGGGCGCCGCCGCCGGCGGGGGCGGGGGCGGGGGCGGGGCGGAGTCGTCGGCGGAGAGCCCGGCAGACGCCGTCCCGGGCGGTGCTGGGCCGAGTGGTGCCGTCCCGGGCGGTACGAGCCCGGGCAGTTCGGGCCCGGGCGGTGCGACAGCCCGTACCCGTAAGGGAACCGGAGCGACCAGGGGCGCGGGCGCGGCCACGGCCGAGGCGGCCCCCGCCGACGACCCCCTCGGCTCGCTCGCCGACGCCATGGAGGCGGCCGCCGCCCGCACCGGCGAGGCCGTACTCGTGGTGCCCGACGGCGAGCGCCTCATCGTGCTGGCCCCCGACGGCGGCGCCGCGGTCTCCGTCTGCGCCGAGCACGCCAAGGCGGTCGAGAGCCTCCGTGGCACCGCGGTCCGCCCGCGTGACCGCAGCGCCGTACTCCCGGGCGACGACCTCGACGACCTCGTGATCGGGTTGTCCGCCCCGGCGGGGCCGACGGCCGCCGCGGCCGCCTACCGCCAGGCGGAGCAGGCGCTCTCGGTGGCCAGGCGGCGCGGCCGGGTGCTGGTCGAGCACGAGGAGGTCGCCGCGGGCTCCGTGCTGCCCCTGCTGGCCGACGACGCCGTACGGGCCTTCGCCGACGGCATGCTGCGGGCGCTGCGGGAGCACGACGCGACGGGCCGCGGCGACCTGGTGGCCTCGCTGCGGGCCTGGCTGTCCCGGCACGGCCAGTGGGACGCGGCGGCCGCCGACCTCGGCGTCCACCGGCACACCCTCCGTTACCGGATGCGCCGCGTCGAGGAGATCCTGGGGCGGTCGCTGGACGACCCCGATGTGCGCATGGAGCTGTGGCTGGCCCTGAAGGCGACCGCGTAAGGAGCCCAATAAGGAGCCCAGCGCGGCTGAGAGGCAGCACGGCTGACCACCCAACGGCGCCGTCAGGCCCCCGCCACGCCAATGCGGCGCGAGGCGGGGGCCGACTGCTACGCGCCGGACAAACGGCATCCGGCACGGCCGCGCCTACGGTGGAGGTGGAGACACCTCCGCACCATCACCCCACCACTTCCGGAAGGGTCGGGATCCGCTGTGCCAGACACAAACGAAGCCGTCACCCACGCGTTCTGGCTCGCCGGCCGCGAGGCCACGGGCGAGAACACCGTCGAGGTCACGTCCCCCTGGGACGGGCGCCTCGTCGGCGCGGTGAGCATTCCCACCGAGGCCCAGGTCGAGGAGGCCGTCGCGGCCGCCGCCGCCGTTCAGGACGAGTTCGCCGCCACCCCCGCGTACGTAAGGGCCGCCGCCCTGGACCATGTCTCGCGGCGGCTGGCCGAGCGCGGCGAGGAGATCGCGCGGCTCATCTCCGCCGAGAACGGCAAGCCCATGAAGTGGGCGCGCGGTGAGGTCGGCCGGGCCGTCTCCGTGTTCCGGTTCGCCGCAGAGGAGGCCCGCCGGTTCAACGGCGGGGACGCGCAGCGGCTGGACACCGACCCGGGCGGCACCGGGCGGCTGGCGCTGACCCGCCGCTTTCCGCGCGGGGCCGTGCTGGGCATCGCACCGTTCAACTTCCCGCTGAACCTGTGCGCGCACAAGGTCGCCCCGGCGCTGGCCGTCGGCGCGCCGATCATCCTCAAGCCGGCCCCGGCGACGCCGCTGTCCGCGCTGGTCCTCGGCGAACTGCTGGCCGAGACCGACCTTCCCGCGGGCTCCTGGAGCGTGCTGCCGGTGCCCAACGACCGGATGCCCGCGCTCGTCCAGGACGAGCGGCTGCCGGTGATCTCCTTTACCGGCTCCGACAAGGTCGGCTACGCCATCAAGGAGTCCGTGCCGCTGAAGCACTGCACGCTGGAACTCGGCGGCAACGGCGCGGCGGTCGTGCTGGGGGACTACGCCTCCGAGGCCGACCTGGACTGGGCGGCGAGCCGCATCGGGACCTTTTCCAACTACCAGGCCGGGCAGTCCTGCATCTCCGTGCAGCGGGTGATCGCGGACGCGTCCGTCTACGAGCGGCTCGTACCGAAGATCGTCGCGGCCGTCGATGCCCAGGTCACCGGTGACCCCTCCGACGACGCGACCGACGTCGGCCCGCTGGTCAGCGAGGACGCCGCGAAGCGAGTCGAGGCCTGGGTGGAGGAGGCCGTCCAGGGCGGGGCGCGGGTGCTGACGGGCGGCAAGCGCGAGGGCGCGGCCTACGCCCCGACGGTGCTCGCCGATGTGCCCGCCGGCGCCGCGGTCTCCTGTGGGGAGGTCTTCGGGCCGGTGCTCATCGTGCGCGCGGCGGCGGGCGAGAAGGAGGCCTTCGCCGCGGTCAACGACTCCCCGTACGGGCTGCAGGCGGGCGTCTTCACCCGCGATCTGCAGACCGCCTTCCGCGCCCACCGCGCGCTGGAGGTCGGCGGCGTGATCGTGGGCGACGTGCCGTCGTACCGCGCCGACCAGATGCCCTACGGCGGCACCAAGAAGTCCGGCGAGGGCCGCGAGGGCGTGCGCTACGCGATGGAGGACTACACCTACGAGCGGGTCCTCGTGCTCACCGGCCTCGACCTGTGAGGCGTGGCTGACTCATGGAGAGCGCCCACGCGGAGGGTGACGTAGGTCCTCCGCGTGGGCGCGTGGCCCGTCATACCGGGCCGGGCCCGTGATATCGGGCCGGGCCCGTCCTGTGGCGGCTCCGGACCCTCAACCGGAGAAGCCGAGACGGGCCAGTCTCAGTGCCCCGCGCAGCGTGATGTGCAGGTCGTGCACGCCCGACGGGGGTGTGGGCAGGGCGGCGCCCACGGTGGTGTAGCGGTACGGGTCGCCGGTCGGCGGAATGGCGACCGTGGCGAGTGTGGTGCCGTCGGACAGGTGCAGCTCGACCGCCGCCGCACCGGCCCGACCCGCCCCCACCCCGGTGCCGTCCGTGTTCTCTGCGTTCTCTGCGTTCTCTGTGTTCTCTGTGTTCTTCGCGTTCTCCGTACTCTCCGCGCGTGCCGCCTCGACGGTGACCGTCCGCGCGCCCGCTCCGAAGTCGCAGGCGCGGAAGAGCAGCCGGCCGATCGCGTCGTCCCCGCTGGCCACCGCGTCGCCGCGCACCTTGGTCAGGTCCACCAGCCTGACCCCGTCGGCCGAGTCGAAGTCCGCGGCCGTAAGGCCGCGCTCCAGCACCGGGCGCGGGGCGGGCGGCGGGCCGTCGACAGTGACGGAGGCGGTGCGCCGGATGTCCGCGCTGGACGCGCCGGCGTGGATCTCGTACGTGCCCGGGTCGACGGTCCAGCGGCCGTGTGCCACATCCCAGAAGCCCAGCGCCTCCTCGGCCGGGACGGTGAAGAACAGCCGCGCCGTCTCGCCCTGGCGCAGCGGCACCCGGCGGTGGGCGATGAGCTGGCGGTGCGGGCGCGGGACCCGCGCGCCCGGGGCGCTGACATAGATCTGCACCACCTCGTCGCCGTCGCGCGGGCCGACGTTGGTGACCTCGCACTCCACCGCGAGCACGGCCCCCGCACCCTCACCCGCACCCTCACCCTCGCCCGCGGTCTGCTGCACCGACAGGTCCCCGTACTCGAAGCGGGTGTAGGACAGGCCGTGCCCGAACGGGAACAGCGGCGCGCCGTCGAAGTACAGATAGGTGGCGCGGGACGCGATGATGTCGTAGTCGAGCAGGTCCGGCAGCTCCTCCTCGCCGGCGTACCAGGTCTGCGGGAGCCGGCCGGCCGGTGAGACATCGCCGAACAGCACCCGGGCGAGCCCGGTCCCCGCCGCCTGGCCGCCGTGCGCGGTCCACAGGAGCGCGGGCAGCGCGTCGGCCGCCTCGCCCACCGCGTACGGATAGCTGGAGACCAGCACCAGGGCGGTGCGCGGATTGGCGGCGTGGGCGGCGCGCCACAGCCGGTCCTGCTGGGCGGGCAGCGCGAGGGTGGTGCGGTCCTCGGTCTCGCGGCCGTTGATGTGCGGGTCGTTGCCCGCCAGGACCAGCACGGTTGTGGCTTCCGCGGCCGCCCGCGCGACCGCGTCCTCGCCGCGTTCGACGACCTCCAGCGTGAAGACCTCCGCCGCCTCCGCCGCCTCGGCCACTTCCGCCACTTCCGCCTTCGCCACTTCCGCCGACCCGTCCGGCACGGCAACCTTCAGGCCCTCGGCGGCGACACAGACGTACCCGCCCGTTCCCCCGTGCCGGAGGAGATGTCCGTCGCCGTGCCGCTCCAGCGTGAAGGTCTCCTGCACCACCCAGCCCCCGGGCTGCTCGGCCGCGGCCCGTACGAACCCGTCCTCGGCCACGGTCAGACAGCGCCCCGACGGCGCGCGCAGCGTGAGTACGCCGCCGCCCCAGTCGGTCAGGGCCAGATCGGTGGGCGCGGGACCGACGGTCACCGGCGGCAGATCGGTGCGCCCGGCCGCGTGCGCCGGGTTGAACGAGCCCTCCCGCGCTCGTTCCTCGACCGCCGCGTCCGGCACCCGCACCCACCCCGCCGCGGTGCGCAGCCGCACGGTGTCCGTCCCCTCCACGAACACCACGCGCTCCGCGCCGAGCCGCTCCACCAGCGCCTCGCGCGGCGTGCTGCGGCGGATCAGGCTGCCGCTGTACCAGTCGAGCTTGCACTCGTCCGCGAGCGGGCCGACCACCGCGACGGTGCCCGACGTGGCGTCGGACAGCGGCAGCAGCCCGTCGTTCTTGAGCAGGACGACGGCCTGCTCGGCGGCCTCCAGGGCGAGCGCCCGGTGCCCCGGCGTGTCGAATCCGGCCGTCTCCGCCGGGTCGGCGGGCGGGTCGAACTCCCCCAGCGCGCACCGCATGGCCAGCAGCCGCCGCACCGCCGTGTCGACGACCGACGCGTCGATCAGCTCGCGCCGCAGCGCGCCCCGCACCCGCTCGATGGTCTTCGACGCGTCCTGGTCGTGGTCGGTGAAGCTGTCCACCCCGGCCAGCAGGGCCGCGGCCACCGCCTCCTCGTGGGTGTCGAAGTAGTGCTCGGAGTCCACCAGGTTGGAGGGCGCACCCGCGTCGGAGCACACCACCAGCTCCTGCTCGGTCCAGGTGCGCAAGTGCTCCCGCAGATACGGGGAGACGTGGTTGGGCCGCCCGTTGACCAGGTTGTACGCGGGCATCACGCCCGCCACCGCGCCCGCCCGCACCGCCCCGCGGAAGGCCGCCAGGTCGTACTCGTGCAGCACACGCGGCCGCACCGAGGAGGAGGTGGTGTCCCGGCGGGTCTCGTTGTTGTGCGCCAGCCAGTGTTTGAGGACGGGCGCGGTGCGCCAGCGGGCCGGGTCGTCGCCGCGCAGTCCGTGTGTGTACGCGGCGGCCAGCGCGGAGGTGAGGTACGGGTCCTCGGCGTAGCCCTCCTCGTTGCGGCCCCAGCGCGGGTCGCGCAGCAGATTCACCACCGGCGCCCACACATTGAGCCCCACCCGTTCGTCGCGGGCGCGCATGGCCCGTACCTCGGTGGCCACCGCCTCGCCGATCCGCCGCAGCAACTCGGGATGCCAGGTCGCGCCGAGCCCCACCGCCTGCGGGTAGACCGTCGCCGGCCCCATCCAGGCCACGCCGTGCAGCGCCTCCTGCCCGGTGCGGAAGGGCGCCAGGCCCAGCCGCTCCACCCCGGGGGCGAACTGATGCAGCATCGCGATCCGCTCGTCGAGGGTGAGCCGCGCCAACAGGTCCTCCACCCGCTTGCCGACCGGCAGCCGCGGATCGCGGAAGTCGCCGAAGGGGTGACTCGTCAACTCGCTGGCCTGGCAGCCGCTCACGTGCGGATCCCCTCACGGAGGTCGGAGGTGTCATTGAGGTCGGAGGTGTGGTTCGCGTCATTCGAAGCGCTTCGATGCTGGGCCCGCGTCACCTGGATGTCAAGGCTCGAAGTGACAACAACCCCACGACGTCATGATGTTGCGGGAATGTCCCGATGAAGCAGGTCTGCACAGACCGCCGCACAGGCCTCCTTACCCGCCCACGGGTCCCCAAGGAATCTTTTGGATACCGCTCTTGCGCGACCTCACCCCCCGACTTAACCTCAGCGCAATATCGAAGCGCTTCGACCATCGGTCGCACGGCGGGTACGCCACGAAGGGTTGACGCAATGCCGAACTCCCAGGCTTCGGCCTCCACTTCCACTCCGAGCCGGAGAACCGTCCTGTCCTCCGCGGCCGTCGCCGCGGTGGCCGTCGCGGGAGGGGTCCCGCTGCTGTCCGCGTGCTCCACCGAGGAGAGCACCGGCAAGGGCGGTACGACATCCGGCAAGGACCTGAAGAAGCTGCTGCCGACCTATGTGGCCTCCCACGTGGTGAAGCCGGACATCCCGAGCGTGAACGGCTCGAGCCCCGGCTTCACCCAGGCCAAGCCCGCCGCCGACCTGGTCGCCTCCGTCAAGGGCAAGCCGGGCCACGGCGGCAGCTACACCGTCTTCGAACCGCTGTGGGGCACCCCGCCGCCCAAGAACAGCGCCTACTACAAGGCCGTCAACGAGGCCCTCGGCACGAAGATCACCTTCCAGCCGCAGGACGGCAACACCTACGGCGAGAAGCTCAGCGCCGTCCTGGCCTCCGGGGACATCGCGGACATCGTGATGATCCCGCAGTGGGAGATGGGCGGAAAGCTTCAGGGAGCGATCAGCGCCAAGTTCGCCGACCTCGGCCCGTATCTGTCCGGTGACAAGGCCAAGAAGTACCCGAACCTCGCCGCCATCCCCACCGCCGCCTGGCAGATGTCGGTCTTCGGCGGCAAGCTCCGCGGACTGCCCATGCCCGCTCGCCCGCTCAGCGGTGTGATCCCCTTCTACCGTGAGGACATCTTCAAGAAGGAGGGCTACGAGGTCCCGAAGAGCCCCGATGAATTCCTGGCCCTCGCCAAGGAGATCACCCGGCCCAAGAGCAAGGTGTGGGCGTGCGAGGACATGTGGTGGTCGGCGCAGATCTTCTTCGGCTGCCCGGGGGAGAAGCCGTTCTACTGGGTGGAAAAGGACGGCAAGCTCGTCCACAAGGTCGAGCTGGACAACTACCTCGAGGCGCTGGAGTGGTGCCGCAAGCTCTTCAAGAGCGGCTATGTCCACCCCGACGCGGTCGCGGGCAAGGCCAACGACTCACTCACCCGCTTCACCTCGGGCCAGTCGCTCATCATGAACGACGGCGACGCCAAGTGGTACGGCGCCACCTTCGAACAGGCCGAGCCCAACCCCGACTTCAAGATCCAGGGGATGGACTACTTCGGCGCCGATGGCGGCGACCCCACCCTCTTCCTGGGCCCGCCCGCCAACATCTGGTCCTTCCTCAACAAGAGGCTGTCCAAGGAGCAGATCGAGGAGATCCTGGCCCTCGCCGACTACATCGCCGCGCCCTACGGCACCAAGGAGCAGCGCCTGATCGACTACGGCGTCGAGGGCGTGCACCACACCGTGAAGCACGGCGCCCCGGTCAAGAACTCCAAGGGCGTCATCGAGGTCCAGGACACCTACCGCTTCATCGTCTCGCCCGAGGCCACCGTCGCGTACCCGGACTTCCCGCAGATGGTGAAGGACTACTGCGGCTGGATGCAGCGCATGGGCAAGTTCGCCAAGAAGCCCCTCTTCTACGGCATGCAGATCCAGGAGCCCAACCGCTACGCCTCGCTCTACACCCCCTTCGAGGACCTGGCCAAGGACGTCGTCCGCGGCCGCAAGTCCATCCGTGACGCCCAGAGCGCCGTCAGCGACTGGCGCAGCGGCGGCGGCGACAAGCTCCGCGACTGGTACGCCAAGATTCTGGAGAAGAACGGCAGCGGCGCCTGATGTCCCCCGGCTACCGCTGGGAGGCGCCCCCTGCGGACACCGGCAGCCGGGCCGGCGGGCCGCGCCGGCCCCGGCGCCGCGCGAGATCCGCGCGGCGCGGCGGCCCCGGCGGCCCGGACGGTCCCGCCGCGCCCGCCCCGCCGCGCGCGGCGCCGGACGGCGGCATCCGGTGGTGGCAGCGGCTGCGCCGGGACCGCACCCTGCTGCTGATGGTGTTGCCGGCCGTCGGCCTGCTCGCCCTGTTCAACTACGTCCCGCTGATCTGGACCACGGTCGCCTTCAAGGACTACGACCCGTTCACCCAGGGGCTGTGGACCAGCCCCTGGGTGGGCTTCGACAACTTCACCCTCCTCTTCGAGGACAACCGCTTCTGGGACGCCTTCGCCAACACCCTCGGCATCACCTTCATCCAGCTGGTGCTCTTCTTCCCCGTCACCATCGCGCTCGCGCTGCTGGTCAACAGCGTGCTCAGCGAGCGGATCCGGGGCGTGGTGCAGTCGATCCTGTATCTGCCGCACTTCTTCTCCTGGGTGCTGGTCATCACGGTCTTCCAGCAGATGCTGGGCGGGGCCGGGCTGCTCGCCCAGCAGCTGCGCCGCCACGGGCACGAGGGCTTCGACCTGATGACCGACCCCGGCGTCTTCAAGTTCCTGGTCTCCGCGCAGCTGGTGTGGAAGGACGGCGGCTGGGGCGTCATCGTCTTCCTCGCCGCCCTCTCCGCCGTCAGCCAGGACCTCTACGAGGCGGCGGCGGTGGACGGGGCGAACCGCTGGCGGCGGATGTGGCATGTCACGCTGCCCGCGCTGCGCCCGGTGATCGCCCTGCTGCTGGTGCTGCGCATCGGCGACTCGCTCACCGTCGGCTTCGAGCAGATCCTGCTCCAGCGCGACGCGGTCGGGCCGGGCGCCTCCGAGGTCTTCGACACCTATGTGTGGTGGGTCGGCATCGCCAACACCGACTACGGGATCGCCGCCGCTGGCGGCCTGATCAAGGGCGTCTTCAGCCTGGTGCTCGTCCTGATCGCCAACAAAGTCGCCCACATGCTCGGCGAGCAGGGGGTTTACCAGAAATGACGGTGACCGCGCAGAGCGCGCCCGCGCCGGCCGCGTCGCCCGCCCCGGCCGCGCCGCGGCGCCGCGACAGCAGACGCCCGGTGTGGGAGGAGGAGCCGGGCAAGGCCGGCCAGGGGGTCAAGGGCGCCACCCTGCTCGGGGTGTGCCTGGCGATCCTCGGGCCGCTGTGGGTGGTGGTGGTCACCAGCCTCTCCGACCAGAAGGCCATCACCGAGGCCGGCGGGCTGGTCATCGTGCCCAAGACGATCACCTTCCGGGCCTACTCCGAGCTGCTCGGCGGCGGCACGGTCACCCGCGCGGCGATCGTCAGCCTCGCCCTGACGGCCGTGGGCACGGTGATCAGCACGGTGGTCTCGATCCTCTGCGCGTACGGCCTGTCGCGCCGGGGGTCCTTTCTGCACCGGCCGATCCTGATGGTGCTGCTCGTGACCATGTTCTTCAACGCCGGCCTGATCCCGACCTATCTGCTGGTCACCGGGGTCGGGCTGGAGGGCAGCTACTGGTCGATGATCCTGCCCAGCGCCATCTCGGTCTTCAACATCCTGGTGCTGCGCTCCTTCTTCCAGACCACCGCGCCCGAGCTGATCGACAGCGCCCGGATCGACGGCGCGGGGGAGTGGCGGATCCTGCTGCAGATCGTGATGCCGCTGTCCAAGGCGGTCATCGCGGTCGTCTCCCTCTTCTACGCGGTCGGCTACTGGAGCCAGTGGTTCAACGCGATGCTCTACCTCAACGACCAGGACATGTGGCCGCTGCAGATGATCCTGCGCCAGCTGGTCATCAAGCAGCAGGCGCCCCAGGGCATGTCCCAGATGATCTCCAGCAGCCAGGTCCCGGGCCTGGCGGTGCAGATGGCCGTCATGGTGCTCGCCCTGATCCCGGTCGTGGTCCTCTACCCGTTCGTCCAGAAGCACTTCACCAAGGGCATGCTCACCGGCGCCATCAAGGGCTAGCCCACAAGCCGGCGCCGCCCAGCGGTACCCCCGGACCCGAAGCGAGAGCGCGATGCCCGAGCTGAGCGATGTCACCCGCGGCCGGATCCTCTACGGCGGCGACTACAACCCCGAGCAGTGGCCGCGGAGCGTCTGGCGCGAGGACGTACGGCTGATGCGCGAGGCCCAGGTCACCACCGCCACCGTCGGGGTCTTCTCCTGGGCCCGGCTGGAACCGCGCCCCGGCGCCCGCGAGTTCGGCTGGCTCGATACGGTCCTGGATCTGCTCCACGAGGGCGGCATCGAGGTGTGCCTGGCCACCCCGACCGCCTCCCCGCCCCCGTGGATGGGCGCCCGCCACCCCGAGACCCTGCCGCGCGACGAGAACGGCACCACCGTCTGGTACGGCTCGCGCAACCAGTTCTGCGCCTCCTCCCCGCTCTACCGCGAGTACGCGCTGCGCATCACCGAAGACCTGGCGGACCGCTACGGCGGCCACCCGGCGGTGCGCATGTGGCACGTCGGCAACGAATACGGCACCCACTGCTGGTGCGACACCACCGCCGGCCACTTCCGCCGCTGGCTGCGCACCCGGTACGGCGGTCTCGACGCGCTCAACGAGGCGTGGGGCACCGCCTTCTGGAGCCAGCGCTACGACTCGTGGGAGGAGATCATTCCGCCGCGCCGCGCCCAGTATCTGATCAACCCCGCCCAGGCGCTGGACTTCCGCCGCTTCACCAGCGACGCCCTGCTGGAGTGCTTCACCGCCGAGCGCGACGTCCTGGCCGCCCGTACCCCGCACATCCCCGTCACCACCAACTTCATGCCGCTGTTCATCGGCCAGGACGGCTGGGCGTGGGCGGCCGAGGAGGACGTGGTGTCCGTCGACGTCTACCCCGACCCCAAGGACCCGCACGCCGCCGCGTACGGGGCGATGATCCAGGACCTGACCCGCTCCCAGGCCGGCGGCCCCTGGGTCCTCATGGAGCAGGCGGCCGGCCCGGTCAACTGGCGCGGCGTCAACCACCCCAAGCCGCCCGGGCTGATGCGCCTGTGGTCGCTACAGGCCGTGGCGCGCGGCGCGGACGGCGTCTGCTTCTTCCAGTGGCGGCAGTCGCGGCAGGGCAGCGAGAAGTTCCACTCCGGGATGGTGCCGCACGCGGGTGAGCACAGCCGCACCTTCCAGCAGGTCCGCGGGCTCGGCGCCGAGCTGCGCCGGCTCGGCGGCGTCGTCGGCCGCGGCGTCCCCGCGCGCGCCGCGATCCTGCACGACTGGCACGCCTGGTGGGCGACCGTCCAGGACGGCCGCCCCTCCGCCCGGCTCGACTACCCCCAGGTGGTGCGCGCCTGGCACCAGGCTCTGTGGGAGGAGAACCTCACCACCGACTTCGCCCACCCGCACGCCGACCTCACCGACTACGCCCTGGTCGCCGTCCCCCACCTGTATCTGCTCACCGACGAGGCGCTGGACAACCTCGCCGGCTATGTACGCGGCGGCGGCACCCTCGTGTGCGGCTTCTTCACCGGAGTCGCCGACGAGGACGACCGGGTCCGCCCGGGCGGCGTCGACCAGCGGCTGCGCGAGCTCCTCGGCATCCGCACGGTCCACGAGTGGTGGCCGCTGGACGAGGGCGAGACCCTCACCGCCCAGGGCCCCGCCTGGCCGGCCGGCTTCACCGCCACCCTCTGGTCCGAGGACCTGGAGCCGTCCACCGCCGAGACCGTCGCCCGGATCAAGGGCGGCGAACTCGACGGCGGGCCCGCCATCACCCGCAACCGCCACGGCGCCGGCACCGCCTGGTACGTCTCCACCCTGCCCGAGCCCGCCGCGCTGCGCGCGCTGCTGGCCCGCGCCGCCGACGAGGCGGGGCTGCGGCCACCGCTGCCCGGCCTCCCCGAGGGCGTGGAGGCCGTGTCCCGCGGCGAGCACCTCTTCCTCCTCAATCACGGCCGCGCCCCCGCGGCCGTCCCCCTCCCGTCCGCGCGGACCGACCTGCTCACCGGCCGCGTGTACGACACACAGGTCCATCTCGACCGCTATGCGGCCGTGGTCCTGGCTCCGCTCGATTCCCCCCACCCGAAGGGAGCAGCACCGTGCACCGAGCCGCCCGAAAGCTCTTCCTGACCCCGCTGTTCGCGCTCCTCGCGCTCATCGGCTTCGCCGCCGCCCCCGCCCACGCCGCCACCTGGTCCTCCTCGGAGCAGTGGGGCAACTGGTCCACCGGCGGCTACACGCTCTACAACAACATCTGGGGCTCCGGCGCCGGATCGCAGACCATCTGGGCCAACTCGTCCAGCGACTGGGGCGTCTGGGCCAACCACCCCAACACCGGCGGCATCAAGTCCTACCCCAACGCCAAGCGGGTCGTCGGCAAGAAGGTCAGCGCCATCAACAGCCTGAACAGCAGCTACAACGTCACCGTGCCGTCCTCGGGCGCGTACAACACCTCGTACGACATCTGGGACACCAACTACGACTACGAGATCATGCTCTGGATGAACAAGACCGGCCCGGTCGGTCCCCTCGGCACCTCCCAGGGCAGCCTCACCCTCGGCGGCCACAGCTGGACCGTCTACAAGGGCAGCAACGGCGCCAACGAGGTCTTCTCCTTCATCCGCACCTCAAACTCAACCTCCGGCTCCGTGGACATCAAGGCCATCGTGAACTGGATCAAGAACACCAAGGGCTGGTTCGGCGACGTCACCATCGGCGACGTCCAGTTCGGCTACGAGATCACCTCCTCGTCCGGCGGGCTGGACTTCAAGACCAACAGCTTCGGCGTGTCCTTCAGCTGATCCCGCCTGCCCGACCGTGTGCCGCCGCTCCCCCCCCGGGCAGCGGCGGCACACGGCGCTCAGGGGCGCCGGCCGCGCATCCGGCGCAGGCCCACCGCGCACACCCCGCACAGGGCGCCCCACAGGGCGTTGACGGCGAAGAGCGGGACGATCGCGATCGGGTGGGCGAGGGGACCCTGCAGCCGTCCGGTCAGCACGGGCGTCGCCGGTTTTCCCAACGCGTCACTCAGACCGACGACGGCTTGTCGGACGCGTCCATACCCGCATCGTGGGGGACGGCCCGCGATGGGACATCGGCCCTCGGCCGACACCCGCGGTACCCCTCCGGTTGCGGCCCCGGCGCCGCGCGTACTCCCCGAGTTGCGGCATGGACCCGCTCCGTTCCACCGCGCGGAGGAACGACACGTACACGCGTCGGTCCTAGGGTGGGCGCATGGTCTCTCACGGCGCTCTGGCGCGTCTGCGGCCGCCACGCGGCCGGTGGGCGGACGTGGCGTTGGCCGGCGGGGTCTTCGTGCTGGCTGCCGTGGGCGGCATGAGGCCGCTCATCGGCGTGCGCGAGGAACCCTGGCCGGTCACCGTCTTCGGCTGGGCGATGATCGTCGCCGCCTGCGGGGCGCTCTGCTTCTGCCGCCGCAGTCCTGTGGCCGTCGCCCTCGGAGTGCTGGCCGCCACCGCTGCCTACTACCTCACCAGCGTCTACGACGGGCCGCTCCTGGTCGCGGTCGTGGTCGCGCTGTACGCGGTCGCGGCCGAGGGACAGTTGCGGGCGGCCGTTGCCATCGCCGCGCTGAGCGTCGTCGCCGTCGGCGTCGGGACGCTGGCGGGCAACGACGACGTCAACGGGGTCGCCCTCTTCATGCTCACCGGTTGGCTGGTCGCGGTGGTCGCGCTCGGCTGGGTGCGCCACAGCCGCCTGACCTACGTCCGCGAGGTGGAGCAGCGCGCGGCCGGCGAGGAGCGGCTGCGCATCGCCCGGGAGCTGCACGATGTCATCGGCCATCACATCTCCCTCATCAGCGTCCAGTCCGCGGCCGCCCTGCACCGCATCAAGAAGGACCCGGCACAGGCCGAGACGGCCCTTGCGGCGATCAAGAAGTCCAGCCGCGAGGCGCTGCGTGAGCTGCGGACGACCCTCGACCTGCTGCGGCAAGTCGACGAGGAGGCCCCCACGGCGCCGCCGCCGGGCCTGGCCCGGATCGGCGAACTCGTCGAGTCGGCGCGGTCGGCCGGGTTCGAGGTGCGCGCGCACACCAGCGGCGAGCCGGTGTCGCTGCCCACCGAAGTGGAGCTGGCCGCGTACCGCATCGTCCAGGAGGCGCTCACCAATGTGGTCCGTCACTCCCGGGCCACGGCCGTCACCGTCCACGTGGGCCACGCACCCCGCGAGGTCCGGATCGAGATCGCGGACAACGGGCGCGGCGCGGACCGGACCGCCCCTGGCAGCGGCATCAGCGGCATGCGCGAGCGCGCACGCGCGCTGGGCGGCGAACTGACCGCCGGCCCCAGGGAACCCGGGCCGGACGGTGGCTTCGCCGTACGGGCCCGGCTGCCGCACCTGAACGGGGCATCATGGCAACCATGATCAAGGTCTTGCTGGCGGACGACCAGCGGCTGGTGCGCGCCGGATTCCGCTCGATCCTGGAGGACGAGGACGACATCTCGGTGGTCGCCGAGGCGGGTGACGGCGACGAGGCCGTCTCGGCCTGCCGCGAGCTGCGCCCCGACGTGGCGCTGCTGGACATCCGGATGCCCGGGACCGACGGCCTGGAGGCGGCCCGCCGGATCACCGCCGACCCCCGCCTGGAGGGCGTCAAGGTCGTCATCCTGACCACCTTCGATCTGGACGACTATGTGTACGGCGCGCTGCGCGCCGGAGCCACCGGCTTTCTGGTCAAGGACACCGAACCGGAGGAGCTGATCCACGCCGTGCGGGTGGCGTACCGCGGCGACGCGCTGATCAGCCCCTCCGTCACCCGTCGGCTGATCGCGGAGTTCGCCGGGCGGGTCAGAGCCCCCGAGCCGGGCCCGAGGCTGCGCGCCCTCACCGACCGCGAGCGCGAGGTGATGGAGCTGGTGGCCGCCGGGCTGACGAACGGCGAGATAGCCGCGCGGCTGGTGCTCAGCCCGGCCACCGCCAAGACCCACGTCAGCCGCATCATGACCAAGCTGGACGTCCGGGACCGCTCCCAGCTGGTGGTGCTGGCCTACGAGTCCGGCATGGTCAGCCCCGGCTGGCTGGCCGGGTAGCGCGGCTCCTTACACGACCGGGGGAGTACCCGGGCCCGGCACCAGGCAACCGGTGGGGTACGGCAGGTGTCCGCCCCGGGCGGACGCCGCGGGGCGATCCGGGCCCGGATGCTGCGGGCCATGAGCGACACGAGTGACACCACCGCGACGACCGAGCCCCCCGCGGGCCGAACCCCCCACCCGGCAGGCGCCTTCGGGCGCCTCGCCGCCTGGTCCCAGACCCACCGCTGGGGCGCCCTGCTCCTGTGGGTCCTCGTGGTGGCGGCGATCACCGCCGGATCGCAGGCGGCCGGCAGCGCCTACCGCAACGACTTCGCCCTGCCCGGCACCGACTCGCAGACCGCCACCGACCTGCTGACCGAGCACGGCTCCCGGCAGGCGGGAGACAGCGTGCAGATCGTCTTCAAGGACGAGGACGGGGACGAGGACGGGCTGCGCGCGGAGCGCGGCGCCATCGAGAAGACGCTCGACCGGGTCCGCGGCCTGCCCGCCGTCACCGAGGTGCGCAGTCCGTACGCGGACGCCTCCGCGATCTCGCGGGACGGCACCGTCGGCTACGCGACCGTCACCCTCGACGGCAAGGCGGAGGAGGTGGCGAAGGGGGACATCGCCAGGATCATCGACACCGCCGAGGCCGCCGGGGGAGGCGGCTTCACGGTCGCGCTCGGCGGCGAGGCGGTGCGCGGTGCCGAGGAGGAAGCGGGCGGAGCCGCGGAGGGCGCGGGCATGCTCGCGGCGCTGGTCATCCTCATCCTGCTGTTCGGCTCGCTGGTGGCGGCCGCGCTGCCGCTGGTCACCGCGGTGTTCGCGGTGGGTGGCGCGATCGGTCTGATCGCCCTGGCCTCGCATGTGTTCACGGTCGCCGACTTCACCCCGCCCGTCATGATGCTCGTCGGGCTCGGGGTGGGCGTGGACTACGCGCTGCTGATCTTCTACCGCTACCGGCACGAACTCATCCGCGGTGCCGACCCGCACGCCGCCACCCGTATCGCGCTGGACGCCGCCGGTCGTACGGTCTTCTTCGCCGGCTGCACCGTCATCATCGCGCTGCTCGGCCTGGTCGCCCTGGGCCTGGGCGCCCTGCGGGGCGTGGCGCTCGCCGTCGCGCTGACCGTGCTGGTCACCATGGCGGCCTCCTTGATCCTGCTGCCCGCGCTGCTGGCGGTCCTCGGCGGGCGCGTCCGGCGCCAGGTGCTGCGGCGCGCCGAACGGGCCCGGTCCAAGGGGAAGGAGGAGGGCCGGCGCTGGCGGGCCCTGGCCCTCGCCGTGCAGCGGCGCCCGCTGCCCGCGCTGCTGGCCGCCGTTGTGGCGCTGCTCGCGCTGTCCGCCCCCGCGCTGGGCCTGCGCCTGGGCTTCGCCGACGCGGGCAACGACCCCACGACGTCCACCAGCCGCCGCGCCTACGACCTGCTCGCCGAGGGCTTCGGGCCCGGGTTCAACGGCCCGCTGGTCGTGGTGAGCGAGGGCGATGCGGCGGCCGCCCGGGCGCTGCGGACCGCGCTCGCGCGCACCGACGGCATCGCCGCCACCACGCCGCCGCTGCCCTCGGAAGACGGCGCCGTCTCCACGGTCCTCGCCTTCCCCACCACCTCTCCGCAGGACGAGGGCACCGCCGACCTCGTACACACGCTGCGCGACCGCGTCCTGCCGCGGCTCGGCGAGCGCACCGGCGCCGAATACCTGGTGGGCGGGCCCACCGCCGCCGCACAGGACTTCGCCGACTCCGTCGCGGACCGGATGCCGCTGTTCGTCGCCGTCGTCGTCGGCCTGTCCGCGCTGCTCCTGATGGTGGTCTTCCGGTCCGTACTGATCCCGCTGAAGGCCGCGCTGCTCAACCTGCTGTCCATCGCGGCCGCGCTGGGTGTGATCACGCTGGTCTTCCAGGAGGGCTGGTTCGGGGCCCAGCCCGGCCCGATCGAGGCGTTCATCCCCGTGATGATCTTCGCGATCGTCTTCGGCCTCTCCATGGACTACGAGGTGTTCCTGGTCTCCCGCATCCACGAGGAGTGGGAGCGGACCAAGGACCACTCCCACGCGGTCCGCGAGGGGCTGGCGGCCACCGGCAAGGTGATCACGGCGGCCGCCGCCATCATGATCGTGGTGTTCGCCGCCTTCGTGCTCAGCCCGAGCCGCATGCTCCAGCAGTTCGGCCTGGGACTCGCGGCGGCTGTCCTGCTGGACGCGGTGGTGATCCGCTGCCTGATCGTGCCGGCCGTCATGCGGCTGCTCGGCAGGCACGCCTGGTGGCTGCCCGCCCCCCTCGCCCGTCGGCTGCCGAAGGTGGCGCTGGAGCGGCCGGCCGACGGCTGAGACGGGCGCCAGCCGGGACCGGCCGGACGCGTCCGGAGGGCCCGACCGCGTGCCGCCGCTCCCCCCAGGAAGCGGCGGCACGCGGAACTCAAGGGCGCTCGCCGGGCGGGCGGCCGCCCGTCAGGGCTCCCGCACCGGCAGCCGCGCGTCGTCCCTCAGGAACAGCGGGATCCGGTCCAGCGGGGCGGGCACGGTCACCGTCGTGCCGCCCTCCCAGCTCTCGCCCGTCCAGGCGTCCGTCCAGCGCGCCCCCGCCGGGAGGTAGGCCGCACGCTCGGTCGCGCCCGCCTCCAGGACCGGGGCGACCAGCAGGTCGGGACCCAGCAGAAAGGCGTCCGCGACGCCCCAGGCCGCCTCGTCGCCGGGGAACTCGAGGAAGAGCGGGCGCATGGGCGGCAGCCCCTCCTCATGGGCGGCGCGCATCTGCGCCAGCACATACGGCTTGAGCCGCTCGCGCAGCCGCAGATACGCGCCGAGGACGCCCTCGGCTTCCTCGCCGTACGACCACACCTCGTTCGGGCCGCCGGTCATGCCAGGCCCCAGCGGCAGCCCCGGGTCGCGGAAGCCGTGCAGCCGCATGATCGGCGACAGCGCGCCGAACTGGAACCAGCGGATCAGCACCTCGCGGTACGCCGGGTCGTCCGGGTCGCCGCCGTGGAAGCCGCCGATGTCGGTGTTCCACCACGGGATGCCGGAGAGGGCGACGTTCAGACCGGCGGCGATCTGCCGGCGCAGCGTCGCGAAGTCCGTGCCGATGTCGCCGGACCACAGGGCGGCCCCGTGGCGCTGGCTGCCCGCCCACGCCGAGCGGTTGAGGGTCACCACCTCCTCCTCGCCCGCCGCGCGCATGCCCTCGTGGATCGCGCGGGCGTTCTCGCGCGGGTAGAGGTTGCCGACCTCCAGGCCCGGCCCCGCGTGGTAGCGCAGATTCGCCGGGAAGCCGGGCTTGAGCTCCGGTTCGCAGGCGTCCAGCCAGAAGGCGCGGATCCCGTACGGCTCCAGGTAGTTCTCCCGCACCCGCGACCACATGAACTCCCGGGCCCGCGGATGAGTCGCGTCGTAGAAGGCGACGTGGATCCGCTCGCCCTCGCGCACATCGGGCCAGTCGGCGTGCGCCGTGGGCCCGTACTCGGTGCCGACCAGGAAGCCCCGCTGCTCCATCGTGGAGTGGTTCTCGCTCAGCGGGGAGACCGAAGGCCACACCGAGACCACCAGCTTGATGCCCAGCTCGTCCAGCTCCCGCGTCATCGCCGCCGGGTCGGGCCAGGCCGCCGGGTCGAACTTCCAGTCGCCCAGGTGCGTCCAGTGGAAGAAGTCGCAGATGATCGCGTCGATCGGCAGCCCGCGCCGCTTGTGCTCGCGGGCCACGGTCAGCAGCTCCTCCTGGGTGCGGTAGCGCAGCTTGCACTGCCAGAAGCCGGCCGCCCACTCCGGCAGCATCGGCGCGCGGCCGGTCACCGCGGAGTAGCGGCGCTGCGCGGCGGCCGGGTCCCCGGCCGTGATCCAGTAGTCGATCTGGCGTGCGCTGTCGGCGACCCAGCGGGTGCCGGTCGCGGCCAGCTCGACCCGCCCGATGGCCGGGTTGTTCCACAGCAGGGTGTAGCCGCGGCTGGAGGTGAGGACCGGGATCGACACCTCGGAGTTGCGCTGCACCAGGTCGATCACGGCGCCCTTCTGGTCCAGCAGACCGTGCTGGTGCTGGCCGAGGCCGTACAGCCGCTCGCCCTCGTACGCCTTGAAGCGCTGCTCGATGCGGTGGTAGCCGTTGCCCGTGGCGGTGCGCAGCCGCGGCCCCGGCCACCAGAAGTGCGCGCGCTGCTCGGCGAGCAGCTCCCGGCCGCCCTCGGTGGTCTCGAACCGGATCATGCCGTCCGCGGCGATCCGGGCGGTGATCGCGCCGCAGGTCAGCGACGCCTCCCCGGTCTCGATCGCCACGCTGGCGGCCGCCTTCGGCGGGCCGTCGAGGAGCGCGCCGGGCAGGTCTTCCAGCAGCGGCCCGCCGAGCCGGGCGCGGACCCGGATCGCGTCGGGCCCCCACGGCTCCAGACGTACGGTCTCCTGCCGCCCGGTCCACTCCAGCGCGCCGTCGCGCTCGCTGAAGGTGCCGACGGTGATGGAGGACTGGGCGAGCGACGCTGATTCGGTGACCGGTGGGGACTGGTTCACGATGACGCTCCTCGGGGTGCGGCGGTGAACGTACGGGCGGGGAGAGCTTTACGGGCGTATCGCTTCGGGGACGTACGGCTCGAGGGCGCTTCGAGGGCGGGACTTCAGCGGGACTGCCGGGGGGGGCTTCGGCAGGACTTCGGGCGGCGGCTTCGGGCGGGGGCTTCGGGCGGCGGCTTCGGCGAGAGGGAGGGCGCGGTGGCGCGCGGCAGACGGCCGTTACGGGCCGGGGCCGGGGCCGGGTCAGGGCGCGGCGGTCGGCGCCGGGCCCGAGCTCGCCCGTACGGTCAACTCGGGCGCCAGCAGGGCCACCTCGTCCGAGCCGCGCCCCTCCAGCTTGGCCACCACCAGCTCCACCGCGCGCCGCCCCATCTCGTGCGCGGGGATCGCGACCGAGGTCAGCCGCACCGAGGCCTGGGTGGCCACCTGGTCGGGGCAGACCGCCACCACCGAGACGTCCTCGGGGACCGCGCGGCCCTGCTGGCGCAGCAGGCTCAGCAGCGGGTCGATGGCGGCCTCGTTCTGCACCACGAAGCCGGTGGTGCCGGGGCGCTCGTCGAAGATCCGGGCCAGCGCCCCGGCCATGGACTCATAGCTGCCCTCGCACGGGCGGTGCAGCAGCCGCAGCCCCAGCTCGCGGGCGCGGCCGCGCAACCCCTCCAGGGTCCGTACGGCGAAGCCGGTGTGGCGCTCGTACACCGCCGCCGCCTCGCCGACCACGGCGATCTCGCGGTGGCCGAGCCCGGCAAGATGCTCGGCGCACAGTGCGCCGGTCGCCGTGAAGTCGAGGTCGACGCAGGTCAGTCCGACGGTGTCGGCGGGCAGCCCGATCAGTACGGTGGGCTGGCGGGCGTCCCGCAGCAGCGGCAGCCGCTCGTCCTCCAGCTCCACATCCATCAGGATCATGGCGTCGGCGAGCCCGCTGCCGGTGACCCGGCGCATGGCCGCCGGGCCCTCCTCGCCGGTCAGCAGCAGCACGTCATAGCCGTGGGTGCGGGCGGTGGTGGCCACCGCGATGGCGACCTCCATCATCACGGGCACATACATATCGGTCCGCAGCGGCACCATCAGCGCGATGATGTTGGAGCGGCTGCTGGCGAGGGCGCGGGCGCCGGCGTTCGGGTGGTAGCCGAGCTCCTTGATGCTCTGTTCGACCCGCTCGCGGGTGGGCGCCGAGATCGAGCGCTTGCCGCTGAGGACGTAACTCACCGTGCTGGCGGAGACGCCGGCGTGCCGGGCGACCTCGGCGAGGGTGACCATGCGGGGGGACTCCGTCCGACGGGGGCCGCAGTGAAGCGCTTCGACTGGGATATCGTGTGCTTCCTGGCTGGCTGCGCGGATCGACAGTAAACCTGTCCGGGTTCGCTGTCCAGATAATCGAAGCGCTTCAACTGGCCTTTTTCCACCGCCTGGGGCCACCCACTTTGCCGCCCCGCCGGACCGGAGGCACACTGGCACCGTACGTGCCGGTAATGTCACGAGATCGCCAATTTCGCGGCAAGGGAGCACCCATGACCGCATCATCCGTCAGGCCGGTGTCCGAGCGCGAAGCGCGCCGGGTCGCCGAGGCAGCCCGCGAGCAGGTATGGCACAAGCCGAGCTTCGCCAAGGAACTGTTCCTCGGCCGCTTCCGGCTCGATCTGATCCACCCCCACCCCGCCCCCGCCCCGGACGACGTACGGCGCGGTGAGAAGTTCCTCGACAAGCTGCGCGAGTTCTGCGAGACCCGCATCGACGCCGCCCGCATCGAGCGCGAGGCCAAGATCCCCGACGAGACGGTCGAGGGCCTCAAGGAGCTCGGCGCGCTCGGCATGAAGATCGACCCCAAGTACGGCGGAGCCGGCCTCACCCAGGTCTACTACAACAAGGCCCTGGCCCTCGTCAGCTCGGTGAGCCCGGCCATCGGCGCGCTGCTCTCCGCCCACCAGTCGATCGGCGTGCCGCAGCCGCTCAAGCTGTTCGGCACCCAGGAGCAGAAGGACACCTTCCTGCCCCGCTGCGCCCGCACCGACATCTCGGCCTTTCTGCTCACCGAGCCGGACGTGGGCTCCGACCCGGCCCGGCTCGCCACCACCGCCGTACCCGAAGGGGACGACTACATCCTCGACGGAGTGAAGCTGTGGACGACCAACGGCGTGGTCGCCGACCTCCTCGTGGTCATGGCCCGCGTCCCCGCGTCCGAGGGCCACAAGGGCGGCATCACCGCCTTCATCGTCGAGACGGCCTCCGAGGGCGTCACCGTCGAGAACCGCAACGCCTTCATGGGCCTGCGCGGCCTGGAGAACGGAGTGACCCGCCTCCACCGGGTCCGGGTCCCCGCCGCCCACCGCATCGGCCCGGAGGGCGCCGGGCTCAAGATCGCCCTCACCACCCTCAACACCGGCCGGCTCTCGCTGCCCGCGATGTGCGCGGGCTCCGGCAAGTGGTGCCTGAAGATCGCACGCGAGTGGTCCGCGGCCCGCGAGCAGTGGGGCAAGTCGATCGCCCGGCACGAGGCCATCGGCGCCAAGCTCTCCTTCATCGCGGCGACCACCTTCGCCCTGGAGGCCGTGATCGACCTGGCCTCCCAGATGGCCGACGAGGACCGCAACGACATCCGCATCGAGGCCGCGCTGGCCAAGCTGTACGGCAGCGAGATGGCCTGGCTGATGGCCGACGAGCTGGTCCAGATCCGCGGCGGCCGCGGCTTCGAGACCGCCGCCTCGCTCGCAGCCCGCGGCGAGCGGGCCGTCCCGGCCGAGCAGATGCTCCGCGACCTGCGCATCAACCGCATCTTCGAGGGCTCGACGGAGATCATGCACCTGCTGATCGCCCGCGAGGCCGTGGACGCCCATCTGTCCGTGGCGGGCGACCTCATCGACCCGGACAAGTCGCTGGCCGACAAGGGCAAGGCGGCCGCCAAGGCCGGCGGTTTCTACGCCCGCTGGCTGCCGGGCCTGGTCACCGGCCCCGGCCAACTCCCCCGCGCGTACGCCGAATTCAACCCGCCGCGCCACCGGGACCTCTCCCCGCATCTGCGCTACGTCGAGCGCTCGGCGCGCAAGCTCGCCCGGACCACGTTCTACGCCATGTCCCGCTGGCAGGGCCGGATGGAGACCAAGCAGGGCTTCCTCGGCCGCATCGTGGACATCGGCGCGGAGCTGTTCGCCATGAGCGCGGCCTGCGTACGGGCCGAGATGCTGCGCACCACGGGCGACCACGGCGTCGAGGCGTACCAGCTGGCCGACGTCTTCTGCCGACAGGCGCGGATCCGCGCCGAGGAGCTCTTCGCCAGGCTGTGGACCAACACCGACGAGCTCGACCGCAAGGTCGTCTCGGGCGTCCTGGCGGGCTCGTACACCTGGCTGGAGGAGGGCGTGATCGACCCCAGCGGCGACGGCCCCTGGATCGCCGACGCCACGCCCGGCCCGGCCACGAAGGAAAACGTCCACAGGCCCATCAGGCCCTGCGCCTGAGCGCCCTTCTGCGCCTGAACCGGCGCCGCTCTCGCGGAGGTGGCTGGGCGCCGCGGGGGTTCCTCAATTGATGGTTGCGGTGAACTCGGGGCGGGGTTGAGCCCCGAGTTCACCGTGCCGCTGCCGGACCCGGTCACCCGAGCGGTGTGCGAAGGGCAACAATGGGGCAATGACGGATTCCCTCGCTGACCCGCACCTCCGCTTTCCGGCGGCTACCGCCGCCACCGGAGGCCCGCGCGACATCGTGATCCTGGGCTCCACCGGATCGATCGGCACCCAGGCCATCGACGTGGTGCTGCGCAACCCCGACCGTTTCCGGGTGACCGGACTGTCCGCCGCCGGCGGACGGGCCGGGCTGCTCGCCGAGCAGGCTCACCGGCTCGGGGTGCGGGTGGTCGCGGTGGCCCGGCCGGAGGCCGTGCCCGAGGTCCGCGAGGCGCTGGCCGCGCGGTACGGGGCGGGGGAGCCGCTGCCGGAGATCGTCGCGGGCCCGGACGCGGCCACCGAGCTGGCCCGCTCCGAGTGCGACACCGTGCTCAACGGCATCACCGGCTCCATCGGCCTGGCGCCCACCCTCGCCGCGCTCGAGGCGGGCCGGGTGCTCGCGCTGGCCAACAAGGAGTCGCTGATCGTCGGCGGGCCGCTGGTCAAGGCCCTGGCCAAGCCCGGGCAGATCGTGCCGGTGGACTCCGAGCACTCCGCCCTCTTCCAGGCGCTGCTCGGCGGCTCCCGGCAGGAGGTCCGCAGGCTGGTGGTCACCGCGTCCGGCGGGCCGTTCCGGGGGCGGACGAAGCAGGAGCTGACCGAGGTCACGCCCGAGCAGGCGCTGGCCCACCCCACCTGGGACATGGGCCCGGTGATCACGATCAACTCCGCGACCTTGGTCAACAAGGGGCTGGAAGTCATCGAGGCGCATCTGCTCTACGACATTCCCTTCGACCGGATTGAGGTTGTGGTCCACCCGCAGTCGTATATCCACTCGATGGTCGAATTCATTGACGGCTCCACCCTGGCGCAGGCGAGTCCGCCCGATATGCGGATGCCGATCGCGCTCGGTCTCGGCTGGCCGGACCGGGTGCCGGACGCCGCGCCGGGCTGCGACTGGACCAAGGCGCACACCTGGGAGTTCTTCCCGCTGGACGACGAGGCCTTCCCCTCGATCGGCCTCTCCCGCCACGTCGGCGCGCTCGGCGGCACCGTGCCCGCTGTCTTCAACGCGGCGAACGAGGAGTGTGTGGACGCCTTCCTGGACCGGAAGCTGCCGTTCAACGGAATCGTCGATACGGTCGCCCATGTGGTGGCCGAACACGGCACCCCCACCGCGGGAACCCGGCTCACGGTCGAGGACGTCCTCCAGGCCGAGGCCTGGGCCCGTGCCCGCGCCCGTGAACTGGCCGCCCGCGCGGCGAACGCGACTCCGGAGGCTCGCGCATGACGACACTGATGATGACGGTCCTCGGCATAGTCGTATTCGTCGTCGGACTGCTCTTCTCGATCGCCTGGCACGAGCTCGGCCATCTCTCCACGGCCAAGCTCTTCGGTATCCGGGTGCCGCAGTACATGGTCGGCTTCGGCCCGACGATCTTCTCCCGGAAGAAGGGGGACACGGAGTACGGCGTCAAGGCGGTCCCGTTCGGCGGCTATATCCGCATGATCGGGATGTTCCCGCCGGGGGACGACGGGAAAATAGCGGCCCGCTCCACCTCGCCGTGGCGCGGCATGATCGAGGACGCCCGGTCGGCTGCCTACGAGGAGCTGCAGCCCGGCGACGAGACCCGGATGTTCTACACGCGCAAGCCGTGGAAGCGCGTGATCGTGATGTTCGCCGGGCCGTTCATGAATCTGGTGCTCGCCGTGGCGATCTTCCTCGGCGTGATGATGTCCTTCGGTCTCAACACCCAGACCACCACCGTGGGCACCGTGCAGAAGTGCGTGGTCGCGGCCTCGGCCTCGACCGACAAGTGCCCCAAGGGCGCCAAGGACTCCCCGGCCAACGCGGCGGGGCTGCGGCCCCGCGACAAGATCGTCGCCTTCAACGGCGAGCCGACCTCGGACTGGAGCAGCCTCCAGCAGCACATCCGCAACACCACCGGCCCCGCGACGATCACCGTTGAGCGCGACGGGGCCCGCAAGGATCTGCACGCGGTGCTCATCGAGAACCAGGTCGCCAAGTCGGACGGGCGGGGCGGCTATGTGGAGGGGAAGTACGTCACCGCGGGCTTCCTCGGCTTCACTCCGGCGAGTGGTGTGGTCAAGCAGTCCTTCGGCCAGTCGGTGGACCGGATGGGCAATATGGTCCAGGACGGCATCGACTCGCTGGTCGCCCTCCCCTCGAAGGTCCCCGACCTGTGGAACGCGGCCTTCGGCGACGGCGAGCGCAAGGCTGACTCCCCGATGGGCGTCGTCGGCGCGGCGCGAGTCGGCGGAGAGGTCGCCAACCTCGACATCCCGGCCTCGCAGCGGGTCGCCACCATGCTCTTCCTGGTGGCCGGCTTCAACCTCTCGCTCTTCCTGTTCAACATGCTGCCGCTGCTGCCGCTGGACGGCGGGCATATCGCGGGCGCGGTGTGGGAGGGCGTGCGGCGCCACACGGCCCGGCTGGTCCGCCGCCCCGACCCGGGGCCGTTCGATGTGGCCAAGATGATGCCGGTCGCCTATGTGATCGCCGGGGTGTTCATCTGCTTCACCCTGCTGGTGCTGGTGGCTGACGTGGTGAATCCGGTGAAAATCTCCTGATGATGGGAAATGCCCCGAAGTGCACCTTTGGGTGCATTTCGGAATCGCAGCGTGCCCGGCCCTCGTACGGTGCCGTAACCTCGGACACCGGAGCCCGCCGATCTCGGGACCTTCATTCATGACCTTGGGGTTGCTCGCCAGATGACAGCGATTTCGCTTGGAATGCCTTCCGTTCCGATCAAGCTCGCCGACCGCAGGGTCAGCCGGAAGATCCAGGTCGGGTCGGTGGCGGTGGGCGGGGACGCGCCGGTGTCGGTGCAGTCGATGACGACGACGGTGACGGCGGATGTGGGTGCGACGCTGCAGCAGATCGCGGAGCTGACGGCGTCGGGGTGTCAGATCGTGCGGGTGGCGTGTCCGTCGCAGGATGATGCGGACGCGTTGCCGGTGATCGCGAGGAAGTCGCAGATTCCGGTGATCGCGGATATTCATTTCCAGCCGAAGTATGTGTTCGCGGCGATTGATGCCGGGTGTGCTGCGGTGCGGGTGAATCCGGGGAATATCCGGCAGTTCGACGACAAGGTGAAGGAGATCGCGAAGGCCGCGTCGGATGCGGGGACCCCGATCCGGATCGGGGTGAACGCGGGGTCGTTGGACAAGCGGCTGCTGGCGAAGTACGGGAAGGCGACGCCGGAGGCGTTGGTGGAGTCGGCGTTGTGGGAGTGCTCGCTGTTCGAGGAGCACGGGTTCCGGGATATCAAGATCTCGGTGAAGCACAACGATCCGGTGGTGATGATCAATGCTTATCAGCAGCTGGCGGAGCGGTGTGACTATCCGCTGCACCTGGGGGTGACGGAGGCGGGGCCGGCGTTCCAGGGGACGATCAAGTCGGCGGTGGCGTTCGGTGCGCTGTTGAGTGAGGGGATCGGGGACACGATCCGGGTGTCGTTGTCGGCGCCTCCGGTGGAGGAGGTGAAGGTCGGTATCCAGATTCTGGAGTCGTTGAATCTGCGGCAGCGGCGGTTGGAGATCGTGTCGTGTCCGTCGTGTGGTCGGGCGCAGGTGGATGTGTACAAGTTGGCGGATGAGGTCACGGCGGGTCTGGAGGGTATGGAGGTCCCGTTGCGGGTCGCGGTGATGGGGTGTGTGGTCAATGGTCCTGGTGAGGCGCGTGAGGCGGATCTGGGGGTGGCCTCGGGGAATGGGAAGGGGCAGATCTTTGTGAAGGGTGAGGTGATCAAGACCGTGCCCGAGTCGAAGATCGTGGAGACCCTGATCGACGAGGCCATGAAGATCGCCGAGCAGATGGAGAAGGACGGCGTCGCCTCCGGGGAGCCCGAGGTCTCCGTCGCCGGCTGACGCCTACCGCGCTGCCCATCCCCACCGCGGCCCCACCGCTCGTCCCCACCGCCCGCGCCCGACCGGACCACGGCCCGGTCGGTGAACGCGGGCGGTGGCTGAGGCGACCCCCGAGGTACAGTGCGGAGAATCGAATCTTCTGGCCCTCGGCCGCAACCGGTGAGGCATACCGACACGTGCTGACGACGTCCACCACCAGGGTGCTCGAGCCCCACGAGCTCGACGAGGCCCTCGCGGTCCTCGACCGAGACCCGGTCTCCAACGCCTTCGTCGCCGCCCGCGTCCAGGTCGCCGGCCTGGACCCCTGGCGGCTCGGCGGCGAGATGTGGGGCTGGTACACCGGTGGTCGGCTCGAATCGCTCTGCTACGCCGGAGCCAACCTCGTCCCCATCTGCGCCACCCCCGAGGCCGTACGCGGCTTCGCCGAGCGCGCCCGCCGGTCCGGCCGCCGCTGCTCCTCCATCGTCGGCCCCGCCGACACCACCGCCGAGCTCTGGTCGCTGCTCGAGCGCAGCTGGGGACCGGCCCGCGAGGTCCGCGCCCACCAGCCGCTCATGGCCACCACCGTCATGCCCGCCGGTATCGCGCCCGACCCGCTCGTCCGCCGCGTCCACAAGGACGAAATGGACGTGATCATGCCCGCGTGCGTGGCCATGTTCACCGAAGAGGTCGGGGTCTCGCCGCTCGCCGGCGACGGCGGGCTGCTCTACCAGGCCCGGGTCGCCGAACTCGTCAGCGCCGGGCGGTCCTTCGCCCGCATCGAGAACGGCCGGGTGGTCTTCAAGGCCGAGATCGGCGCCGCCACCCGCCACGCCTGCCAGATCCAGGGCGTCTGGGTCGCCCCCGAATACCGCGGCCGCGGGCTGTCCGAGACCGGCATGGCCGCCGTCCTGCGCTATGCGCTGAGCGAGGTCGCGCCCGTCGTCAGCCTCTACGTCAACGACTTCAACACCGCCGCCCGCGCCGCCTACCGCCGGGTCGGCTTCCAGGAGGTCGGCGCGTTCATGAGTGTGCTGTTCTGATCGACGGCCCAGTAGGGTGCCGCCCATGCTGCAACAACCTGGCGAAGGGCCACCGGACCCGCAGGGCATCGTCGTGGGGCCGCTCGATCTCGCCGCGCGCGTGGACGAGGCCCTCGCCGTGCAGGCGGTCGCCTTCGGGCTCACCGACGAGGAGGCCGGCGTACGGCGCCACATCGTGCTGCGCCACCTCACCAGCCCGGGCGCCCACGCGCTGGGCGCCACCACCCGCACCGGTCGGCTCGTCGGCTTCGTCTACGGCATGCCCAACGACCGTACGCACTGGTGGTCCACCGTCGTCGAGCCGTATCTGCGCGACACCGGCCACGAGGACTGGCTGGACGATTCGTTCGTCATCACCGAGCTGCATGTCCACCCCGACTACCAGCATCACGGCATCGGCCGGTCACTGATCACCAACATCACCGACGGAGCGGTCCAGCCACGCTCCATCCTCTCCGCGATCGATGTCGAGAGCCCGGCCCGCCACCTCTACCGCGCCCTCGGCTATCGCGACCTCGCCCGCCCGGTGCTCTTCCCGAGCGCGCCGACCCCCTACGCGGTCATGGGCGCCCCGCTCCCGCTGTGCCGCTGATTCTCCGTATGCCGGGCCATTTCCCGGTGCGGACCAGCAACGGTTAATCTCCTGGGCATCCCATCTCGCACGCAGGAGAAGAACCATGGCCCACGTCCAGCGCATGTCCAGGTTGATGTTGAAGACGCTGCGCGAGGACCCGGCCGATGCCGAGACCGCCAGCCACAAGCTGCTCGTCCGCGCCGGCTATGTCCGCCGCACCTCCGCGGGCATCTGGACCTGGCTGCCCATCGGCAAAAAGGTCCTGGAGAACGTGGCGCGGATCGTCCGCGAGGAGATGGACGCCATCGGCGCCCAGGAGGTCCTCCTGCCCGCCCTGCTGCCCCGCGAGCCGTACGAGGCCAGCGGCCGCTGGGACGAGTACGGCGACCTGCTGTTCCGGATCAAGGACCGCAAGGGCGCCGACTACCTCCTCGGCCCGACCCACGAGGAGATCTTCACCCAGACGGTCAAGGACCAGTGCACGTCCTACAAGGACCTGCCCGTGATCCTCTACCAGATCCAGACCAAGTACCGCGACGAGGCCCGCCCGCGCTCCGGCGTGCTGCGCGGCCGCGAGTTCCAGATGAAGGACTCGTACTCCTTCGACACCACCGACGAGGGCCTGGCCGAGTCCTACCGGCTGCACCGCCAGGCCTACCAGCGGATCTTCGAGCGCCTCGGCCTGGACTACCGCATCGTCTCCGCGATCTCCGGCGCCATGGGCGGATCCGCCTCCGAGGAGTTCCTGGCCCCGGCCGCGGCCGGCGAGGACACCTTCGTGGACTGCCCGAACTGCGACTACGCGGCCAACACCGAAGCGGTCACCCTCGCCGTCACCCCCGTCGAGGGGGCCGAGTACGGCCCGGTCGAGGAGCTGGACACCCCCGACACCCCGACCATCGACACCCTCGCCGAGCACCTCGGCATCCCGGCCTCCGCCACCCTGAAGAACCTCCTGGTCAAGGTCGACGGCGAGATCACCGCGGTGGGCGTCCCCGGTGACCGCGAGGTGGACCTCGGCAAGCTCGCCGAGCACCTCGCCCCGGCCGAGGTCGAGGTCGTCACCGCCGAGGACTTCGCCGACCGCCCCGACCTGGTCCGCGGCTACATCGGCCCGCAGGGCCTGGCCGGGAAGTCCTTCCGCTACCTGGCCGACCCGCGCGTCGCGCCCGGCACCGCCTGGGTGACCGGCGCCAACAAGCCCGGCAAGCACGCGCGCAATGTCGTCTGCGGGCGGGACTTCGAGGTCGACCAGTACCTGGACGTCGTGGTGGTCAAGCCCGGCGACCCCTGCCCCCGCTGCGGCGCCGGCATCGCGCTCGACCGGGCCATCGAGATCGGCCACATCTTCCAGCTCGGCCGGAAGTACGCCGACACCTTCCAGCTCGATGTGCTCGGCCAGAACGGCAAGCCGGTCCGGGTCACCATGGGCTCGTACGGCATCGGCGTCTCGCGCGCCGTGGCCGCGCTCGCCGAGCAGACCCACGACGAGTCCGGGCTGTGCTGGCCGCGCGAGGTCGCCCCGGCCGACGTCCACATCGTCGCCGCGGGCAAGGCGCTCCAGACCGAGCTGGCCCTGGAGCTCGCGGACAAGCTGGCGGCGGCGGGCGTCCGCGTCATGGTCGACGACCGCGCCGGCGTCTCGCCGGGCGTGAAGTTCACCGACGCCGAGCTGATCGGCGTGCCCGCGATCCTGGTCGTCGGCCGCGGCGCGAAGGACGGCGTGGTCGAGCTCAAGGACCGCCGCACGGGCGAGCGCGAGGAGCTCCCCGTCGACGAGGTCGTGTCCCGCTTCACCGCCTGACGGCCCCGACGGCCCGGCCGCCCCTTCCGTGACCCGATCGCTCCTGGAGAGCGACCGGGGCGCTGGGAGGGGCGCGGCGTGCGCGCGAGGCGTGGCCGCGAACGCCGGGCCTACAGGGCCGGCCGGAAGCGGGCTGTGACCGGCCAGTGGCCTGCAATCGGCCAGTGGCCTGCGACCGGCCAACAGGCCGTGCGGACCAGCCGGGGCCTACAACCAGCCCGCGAACTCCAGCAGCAGCTCGCCGCGCCGCCGGTCTCCGACCGCGGCGTGCCGCAGCCCGGCCTCGACCGCCCGGAACAGCGTCCACCCCCGCAGCCGGTCCCGGTCGATCTCCAGCGAGTCCGCCAGCTTCGCGACGCGGCGGCGCGCGGCCGCGGCCGGTCCCGACCCGGCGGCCAGGTCCTCGCAGCGGTCGAGCACCAGCTGCGCCAGGTCGTACGCCCGCTCGCCGACGAGCGGCGCGGGCCCCACGGCCAGCCACGGCGCGCGCTCTCCGGCCAGCACCTTCCCCTGCCGGAAGTCGCCGTGCAGCAGGAGGTGTTCCGGCGCCTGCCCGGACAGCTCCTCGCGCCGCTCCAGCGCCTCGTCGACGAGCGGCCGTGCGTCCGCCGCCCAGGGCCCCGCGGCGATCAGCCGCAGCGTCTCGACCCCCTCGCCGGTCCGAGCCGCGACCGAGCGGAAAGAGTGCCCCTCAACAGGCGGCACCCACAGCCGGCGCACCGTGCCCGCCGCCTCCAGCAGCGCCTTGGCCTCGGGCAGTGAGCGCAGCGACACCGCGCTGTGCAGCCGCTCCAGCAGCAGTGCCCCGCTCTCGGGGTCGTCGCGCAGCAGGCGCACCGCGCCCCAGCCGTTCCAGTGCGCGAGCGCCGCCGGCTCATGCCCCGCGGCCGGGCCCGGCGTGGGGAACTTCAGCGTCGCGGGCGTGCCGTCGGCCTGCCGTACGAGCACGATCAGGCTGCTCCGGCCGCCCGGGCTCGGCACCCGCTCGAGCGTCAGCTCCCAGGCGCGCAGCTGGTGCGCGACCAGCTCGGGCAGCTTGGCCAGCCAGACACGGGCCGGGCTCTCGGGGTCGTTGCTCAGCGAGTCCAGCAGCCGCTGCGGCAGGGTGATGGGGGCCGTCTCAGGGCCTCCGGGCTGCGGTGCCGATGCCATCGCCGAGCTGTCCCCTTTTGCTGTCTCTGTTGTCTTTACCGTTTTAAACGTCGTTCATCTGCTTCGTGTGCTGTCACGTCTGTTGCTCACCGGCTTCCGCCCGGGCTCAGCCGAGGCCGTCGGCACACCATGATCCAACAGTCGCGGCCGACCGTCACAACTCGCCCGCGGACGCGCTCGCCGACGGCGACGGACTTGCCGCGGCGGCGCGTTCGGTGAGCCCAGGGAAGGCTACGCCGCTGCCTCGCCAGCGCACCGCCCGGACCGCCGCCTCGCGCAGCGCCCCGGCCGCCTCACGGCGCAGGGCACCGTCGGCGGCCCGGACCAGATCGGCGTAGACGGCGGCCACCCGGCTCTCCAGCTCCGCGGCAAGCCGTACCGCGGCCGCGGCGTCCGGCACCGCGAACGGCAGCGCGTAAGCGGGCGCCGCGCCCTCCGGCGTCCCGCCCAGATCGCGCACCGTACGCGCGAGCGCGTCCCGCCGCGCGCGATGCGCGGCGTACCCGTCCCGGGCCTCTCGCAGCCGGTCGTCACCGATCCGCCCACCGACCACGCCGTACCCGTAGACGGCGGCATGCTCGGCGGCGAGCGCCGCCTGCGTGGCCTTGAGCGCCATGGCGCGCCCCCCGCGGCGCGCGCGGGCCGTCGAGGCGGTCATGTCAGTCCCCTTCCGCGGCGGTCGGCTCCGCCGATCGGTAGCCGGTACGAACACGGGCACCGCCGCGGCACGCGGCGCGGCCCTGTGGTGTGCGGAGCGGCGCCCGGGCGGGGCCCCGCGCAGGCGGCGGCGCCGCGGCGCGGTGCGCGCCGCCTGCCCGGGCCGCCCCGGGCGCCGTCGCCCCGCGCTGTCCGGGGCGAGCTGTTCGCGGTACGCGTGGGGCGCCCGGCGCCGGGGGTGCCTTTGCCCCGCGCGTGCCTGTGGCCGCGGTGCGCGCCGAGCGACCGGGGCGGGCCGGGTGCCTGTGGCGGCGCGGGCACCGTTGCCGTGCGCTGTCCGGGCGCCGCGGCGTCTGCGGTGTGCCCGGCGTCCGCCCGGCGCCCAGCCCGCACGCGTTTCCCTGGCGGCGCGCATCGCGCGGCTCGGGCCCGTGGTTGCGGCGAGAGCCGAGGCCGGGCGCCCGCGCAGGTGGCGGCGCGGACGCCGCCGCCACGCGCGGCCTGTGCCCGCGGTGTGCGTGCGGCGCCAGGGCGGCGCGGGCACCGCCAACCCATCCACCCGGGCCCGCCCGCCGCGTCGTGCGGCCTGGGCCCGCGAGCCTCCGTCGCGCTCACGGCGCAATGTGCCTCCGCGGCGGCGCGGGCGCCGCCGCGGGTGGTCCGCTTCCGGGCCCGGGCATCGGGCCGCGCCTCGCGGAGGCCGCCGCGCCGCCCCACCGCGGTGGTGACGCGCACCGTGGCGGCGGCGTGCGGGCGCGGCCCGGCGCCCGTTCCCGGGGGTGCCGGGTACGCGGGCTCGGCCGGCGGGGTCATGAGCCCCCCGACGTGAGCAGGTACGCGTGTGCGGCGCCGCAGGCGGCGATCGAGGCCAGGAGACGGGCGAGCTCGGGTGAGGCGTCGCGGAGCGCGGCGGTGCGGGTGTCGGCGGTGTGGCGCTCGGCGCGGGCGAGGGCGGCCAGGGCCTTCTTCTCGTCCTTCGGCACGTCCGGCACCCGCGCCGCGCCCGCGGAGGCGGACGGCGAACCGGAAGGGGAGGCGGCGGAGGCGGACGCCGGGGACGACCCGGAAGGGGAGCCCGAGGACGTACCGGGACGGTCGGGCGTGCGGAAGGCTTCCAGGTGGCGGGCCGTCTCCTCGCGCAGTGGCCGCAGCCGGTCCGTCAGCCTCGGATGCGCGTCGGCGGTCGCGTCGTAGCGCGCCAAGAGCGCGGCGGAGTCGCGCGCGCCCCGGGCGCGCAGCCGCTCCTCGCCCGCCCGGGCTCCGGCCGCGTCGGGCCGGGCCCCGGAGCCGTCGGAACAGCCGGCCAGCAGCGCGGCGGCCCCCGTCGCACCGCCGGCCAGCAGAAGATTCCGCCGACCCGGGGACGGTGGGCGCGGGGGCGGTGAGGGAGTCGTGATCGGCACGTTCCTCTTTCCGGGCTGCGACCGCTCCCGGCCGCCGTTGGTGATCACAGCAGGCGAGCGTACCCTCGCGCGGGGCGACCGCCGGGCACCAGCCACCGAATCGTCAGTCGGCCGCCGGAACGGATAGGCTTTGACCTGACACGCGACCTTCCCACAACAGCACACGCGGCCGAGGAGTCACCCGGATGAGCACCACCCAGAGCGAGAGGCTGCGCGGACTGCTGGAACCGCTGGTCAGCGCGCGGGACCTGGATCTGGAAGAGGTCGAGGTGACACCGGCCGGGAAGCGGCGCGTGCTCCGTATCGTGGTGGACTCCGACGACGGCGTGCAGCTGGACGCGTGTGCGGAGCTGAGCCGGGCGATCTCGCAGACGCTCGACGACACCGACGCGATGGGTCAGCACCCTTACGTCCTGGAAGTCACCTCTCCCGGCGCCGACCGGCCCCTGACCGAGCCGCGCCACTACCGCCGGGCCGCCGGCCGCCTGATCAAGGCGCGGCTGGCGGAGGGCGGCGAGCTGGTCGCGCGGATCACCGCGGTGGACGACGACGGGCTCGACGTGGAGGTGCCGGGCGTGAAGGGGCGCAGACCCACTGCCCGACGGCTGGCCTTCAAGGAGATCTCCAAGGCGCGTGTGGAGATCGAGTTCAACCGCAAGCCCGCCGAGCCCGCCGAGAAGGCCGTGGGCGCGAGCGACGAGAGCAAGGAGGAGGCGTAGCCGTGGACATCGACATGAGTGCCCTGCGGGGTCTGGTTCGGGAGAAGGAGATCTCGTTCGACCTGCTGGTCGAGGCGATCGAGTCGGCCCTCCTCATCGCGTACCACCGCACCGAGGGGAGCCGCCGCCGGGCCCGCGTGGAGCTGGACCGGGCCACCGGCCATGTGACGGTGTGGGCCAAGGAGGACGCCGAGGACCTGGCGGAGGGCGAGGAGCCCAGGGAGTTCGACGACACCCCCTCCGGCTTCGGCCGGATCGCCGCGATGACCGCCAAGCAGGTCATCCTTCAGCGGCTGCGGGACGCCGAGGAGGAGATCACCTTCGGCGAGTACGCGGGGCGGGAGGGCGATGTCGTCACGGGCGTCGTCCAGCAGGGCAAGGACCCGAAGAACGTCCTGGTGGACATCGGCAGGCTCGAGGCGATCCTGCCGGTGCAGGAGCAGGTCCCGGGCGAGGACTACGCACACGGCACCCGGCTGCGCTCGTATGTCGTGCGCGTGGTCAAGGGCGTGCGCGGCCCGTCCGTCACCCTGTCGCGCACCCACCCGAACCTGGTGAAGAAGCTCTTCGCGCTCGAGGTGCCGGAGATCGCGGACGGCTCCGTGGAGATCGCGGCGATCGCGCGCGAGGCGGGCCACCGCACCAAGATCGCCGTTCGCTCCACCCGTTCGGGTCTGAACGCCAAGGGCGCGTGCATCGGCCCGATGGGCGGCCGGGTCCGCAGCGTGATGGCCGAGCTGCACGGCGAGAAGATCGACATCGTGGACTGGTCCGACGACCCGGCGGAGCTGGTGGCGCACGCGCTGTCGCCGGCCCGGGTGAGCAAGGTCGAGGTGGTGGACCTGGCGGCGCGCTCCGCGCGCGTCACCGTGCCGGACTACCAGCTCTCCCTCGCGATCGGGAAGGAAGGGCAGAACGCCCGGCTGGCGGCCCGGTTGACGGGCTGGCGGATCGACATCAGGCCCGACACGGAACAGCCCGCCGAGCAAGGCTGATTCGGCGGGACGGCCCTCCGGGATCCAGCCGAGAACATCTGACCGCTCGATCGCATCCCCCAAGGGGTGAGGTCGGCTCAGGGAGGTAGACTTAAGCAGTGTCTGGCCGCACGCGTGCTCGCGCCTGCCCTGAGAGAACCTGTGTGGGGTGCCGGGAGCGGGCGGCCAAGGACGATCTGTTGCGGATCGTGACGGCCGAGGGCGTTTGTGTCCCCGATCGGCGCGGTACGCTGCCCGGCCGGGGTGCTTATGTGCATCCCGCACGGGTCTGCCTCGACCTGGCGGTCCGCCGCCGGGCTTTTCCCCGGGCCTTCAGAGGGCCGGGGCCGCTCGACACCACGGCACTGCGCCGCTACGTCGAGCACGCCGAGCAGGCAGCGGCGCAGTAAGAAATGAAAGAAAAGAACGGCACGGGTCACCGTGCGGTCAGGTACCTCGCGAGTCGGAAGTAGGTCGAGATTGCGATGAGCACTCGATGAGTACGCGATGAGTACGCCCATGAAGTAGCGACGGTCCGGCGGACGATCACCCCGGACCAGAAGGAGCGAAGTGGCTAAGGTCCGGGTATACGAACTCGCCAAGGAGTTCGGAGTTGAGAGCAAGGTCGTCATGGCCAAGCTCCAAGAACTTGGCGAATTCGTCCGTTCGGCGTCTTCGACGATCGAAGCGCCGGTTGTTCGCAAGTTGACTGACGCTTTCCAGCAGGGCGGCTCCGGCCGGGCCGCTGGCAAGCCCTCGGGGCCGCGCAAGGCGGCGCCCGTCAAGCCGTCCGCGCCCAGCCCGGCGTCGGCGGCACGTCCCGCTGCCCCCAAGCCCCCGACCCCCGGCCCCAAGCCGGTCGTGGCCGAGGGCCCCAAGAGCATGCCGTCGGCGCCCGCCCCGGGCCCGCGGCCCACCCCCGGCGCCCCTGGCGCACGGCCGACCCCCGGCCCCAAGCCGGCTCCGGCCCAGCCCGCGGCTCCGGCCCAGCCCGAGTTCACCGCCCCGCCGTCGCCCGCGCCGGCGTCGGCGTCGGCGGCCCCGCGGCCCACCGGCGCCAAGCCGGGCGGCCCGGGCAAGCCCGGCGGCGCCCCCGGCCCGCGCCCCGGCGCCCGTCCCGGTGGTCCGGGACAGGGCCGTGACCAGGGTCAGGGCGGCCGTCCCGGCGGCGCGCCGCGTCCCGGCGGCGAGCGGGCTCCGCGTCCGGGCGGTCCCCGTCCGGCCGGTCCGCGTCCGGGTAACAACCCCTTCACCTCCGGTGGCTCCACCGGCATGGCGCGCCCCCAGGCGCCCCGTCCCGGCGGCGCCCCGCGCCCCGGTGGCCAGGGCGGCGGCGGCCCGCGTCCGCAGGGCGGACAGGGCGGCGGACACCGTTCTGCCGGCGGTCCCGGTGGCGGTCCCGGCGGCGGCCCCCGGCCGACCCCGGGTGGGATGCCGCGTCCGCAGGGCGCGCAAGGTGGCGGCCCCCGTCCGGGCGGTGGCCCCGGCGGTCCCCGTCCGAACCCCGGCATGATGCCGCAGCGTCCTGCCGCGGGCCCGCGTCCGGGTCCCGGTGGTGGCGGCGGCGGTCGCGGTCCCGGCGGTGCCGGTCGCCCCGGTGGCGGCGGCGGTCGTCCGGGCGGCGGCGGCGGCTTCGCCGGCCGTCCCGGCGGTGGTGGCGGCGGCGCCGGCCGTCCCGGCTTCGCCGGCCGTCCGGGTGGTCCCGGCGGCGGTGGTGGCGGCGGCTTCGGTGGCGGCGGTGGCCGTCCCGGCTTCGGCGGCCGTCCGGGTGGTCCCGGTGGCCGTGGTGGCACGCAGGGTGCCTTCGGCCGTCCCGGCGGTCCGGCGCGTCGTGGCCGTAAGTCGAAGCGGCAGCGGCGCCAGGAGTACGAGGCCATGCAGGCCCCGTCCATCGGCGGCGTGATGCTGCCGCGCGGCAACGGCCAGACGGTCCGGCTGTCGCGTGGTGCCTCGCTCACCGACTTCGCGGAGAAGATCAGCGCCAACCCGGCGTCCCTGGTCCAGGTGATGTTCAACCTGGGCGAGATGGTCACCGCGACGCAGTCCGTCTCCGACGAGACGCTGCAGCTCCTGGCCGACGAGATGAACTACAACATCGAGATCGTCAGCCCGGAGGAGGAGGACCGCGAGCTTCTCGAGTCCTTCGACATCGAGTTCGGCGAGAACGAGGGCGGCGAGGAAGCGCTCGTCTCCCGTCCGCCGGTCGTGACCGTCATGGGTCACGTCGACCACGGTAAGACCCGGCTGCTGGACGCGATCCGCAAGACGAACGTCATCGCGGGCGAGGCCGGCGGCATCACCCAGCACATCGGTGCGTACCAGGCCGCCACCGTGGTCAACGGCGAGGACCGGAAGATCACCTTCATTGACACCCCGGGTCACGAGGCGTTCACCGCCATGCGTGCCCGCGGTGCCAAGTCGACCGACATCGCGATCCTCGTGGTGGCGGCCAACGACGGTGTGATGCCCCAGACGGTCGAGGCGCTGAACCACGCCAAGGCGGCCGATGTGCCGATCGTGGTCGCGGTCAACAAGATCGACGTCGAGGGCGCGGACCCGACCAAGGTGCGCGGTCAGCTGACCGAGTACGGCCTGGTGGCCGAGGAGTACGGCGGCGACACCATGTTCGTCGACATCTCCGCCAAGCAGGGTCTGCACATCGACGACCTTCTCGAGGCCGTCGTCCTCACCGCCGACGCCTCGCTCGACCTGCGGGCCAACCCGGTCCAGGACGCGCAGGGCATCGCGATCGAGGCGCACCTCGACCGTGGCCGCGGCGCCGTGGCCACCGTGCTGGTCCAGCGCGGCACCCTGCGGGTCGGCGACACGATGGTGGCCGGCGACGCGTACGGCCGCGTCCGGGCGATGCTCGACGACAACGGCAACGCGCTGGACGAGGCGGGCCCCTCGACCCCGGTCCTGGTGCTCGGTCTCACCAACGTCCCCGGCGCGGGCGACAACTTCCTCGTCGTCGACGAGGACCGCACCGCCCGCCAGATCGCCGAGAAGCGCGCCGCGCGTGAGCGCAACGCCGCCTTCGCCAAGCGGACCCGCCGGGTGTCGCTGGAGGACCTGGACAAGGTGCTCAAGGCCGGCGAGGTGCAGCAGCTCAACCTCATCATCAAGGGCGACGCGTCCGGTTCGGTGGAGGCCCTGGAGTCCTCGCTGCTCCAGCTCAACGTGGGCGACGAGGTGGACCTCCGGGTGCTGCACCGCGGTGTCGGTGCGGTCACCGAGACCGACATCGACCTGGCGACGGGATCCGACGCCATCGTCATCGGCTTCAACGTGCGCGCCGAGGGGCGTGCCACGCAGATGGCCGAGCGCGAGGGTGTGGACGTCCGCTACTACTCGGTCATCTACCAGGTGATCGAGGAGATCGAGGCGGCCCTGAAGGGCATGCTGAAGCCGGAGTACGAAGAGGTCGAGCTCGGCACGGCGGAGATCCGCGAGGTCTTCCGCTCGTCCAAGCTGGGCAACATCGCGGGTGTGCTCATCCGCTCCGGCGAGGTCAAGCGGAACACCAAGGCGCGCCTCATCCGCGACGGCAAGGTCATCGCGGAGAGCCTCAACATCGAGGGCCTGCGCCGCTTCAAGGACGACGTCACCGAGATTCGCGAGGGCTTCGAGGGCGGTATCAACCTCGGCAGCTACAACGACATCAAGATCGACGACGTCATCGCCACCTACGAGATGCGCGAGAAGCCGCGCGGCTGACGCGCTGCTGCTCATCCGGGGCCGGTCGGCGGAAGTAATTCCGTCGATCGGCCCCGGCCATTGCGTGTACGGTTTCGAAAAGCTTGCACACCTAAGGCCCCACGGGTGGCTTGACCCGGACCGCATGTATGTAGGGACGCTGTCCTTCGACCTGCTCCTCGGCGACGTACGGTCGCTCAAGGAGAAACGCTCTGTCGTCCGCCCGATCGTCGCCGAGCTGCACCGCCGCTACGCGGTGAGCGTGGCGGAGGTCGGCGACCAGGACCTCCACCGCAGGGCCGAGATCGGCCTCGCGGCGGTCTCCGGGGACGCGAACCATCTCACGGACGTACTCGACCAGTGCGAGCGCTGGGTCGCGGCACGTCCTGAGGTGGAGCTGCTGTCGGTGCGGCGCCGGTTCCACGGCGACCACGACGAATGACGTGACTGCATGACCGCGTGACTGCCTGACCGCAGGGCCGCCCGACAGCCTGAGCGTCCCCGACCACCGATTGTTGAACCGAAGAAGAGAGAAGATAGACGTATGACCGACACCGCGCGGGCACGCAAGCTGGCCGACCGCATCCGGGTCGTGGTCGCGGAGACCCTGCAGCGGCGGATCAAGGACCCGCGGCTCGGCTACGTCACGATCACCGATACCCGGGTCACCGGTGACCTGCGGGAGGCGACCGTCTTCTACACGGTCCTCGGCGACGACGAGGAGCGGGTGGCCTCCGCGGCGGCCCTGGAGAGCGCCAAGGGCGTGCTGCGGTCCGAGGTCGGCCGGCAGACCGGGGTGCGCTTCACTCCGTCCCTGACGTTCGTCCCGGACGCGCTGCCGGACAACGCCCGGACGATCGACGACCTGCTGGCCAAGGCCAAGGCGGCGGACGCCCAGGTGCGCCAGGCGTCCTCGGACGCGACGTACGCAGGTGACGCCGACCCGTACCGGAAGCCCGGGGAGGAGGCCGAGGAGGCCGAGGAGGCCGCTGGGGGCCCCGGTGCCACCGGGAGCGACAGCGGCGACGGCAAGGGCTCCGCGGACGCATGACGCGCAAGGGACGGGCCGGCTCCACGGCCCCGGACGGCCTGGTGATCGTCGACAAGCCGGCCGGCTTCACCTCACACGACATCGTGGCCAAGATGCGCCGCTTCGCCGGGACCCGGCGGGTCGGCCACGCCGGGACGCTGGACCCCATGGCCACGGGCGTGCTCGTGATCGGCGTGGAGAAGGCCACCCGGCTGCTCGGGCACCTGGCGCTGACCGAGAAGGAGTACGAGGCGACGATCCGGCTCGGCCAGACGACCGTCACGGACGACGCGGAGGGGGAGGTCACCACCTCCGCCGGCGTCACCGGGACGGCCCTCGACGCCGCCGAGGCCGGAATCGCCGAGCTGACCGGGGACATCATGCAGGTGCCCTCCAAGGTCAGCGCGATCAAGATCGACGGCAAGCGCTCCTACGCGCGGGCGCGGGAGGGCGAGGACTTCGAGATCCCGGCTCGGCCGGTGACCGTGTCCTCCTTCACCCTCCACGCGCACCGCGAGGCCAAGGCGGAGGACGGCACTCCCGTCCTCGACCTGGACGTCACCGTGGTGTGCTCCTCGGGCACCTACATCCGGGCGCTGGCCCGCGACCTGGGCGCCGGGCTGAGTGTCGGCGGCCACCTGACCGCGCTGCGGCGCACCAGGGTCGGACCGTACGGGCTGTCCGCCGCCAGGACGCTGCCGCAGCTGGAGGAGTCCCTCCAGATCATGCCCATCGCGGAGGCCGCGGCCGCCGCCTTCCCGCGCTGGGACGTCGACGCGGACCGGGCCCGACTGCTGGGCAACGGCGTACGGATCGACATGTCGGCGCGCGAGGAGACCGGGCCCGTGGCGGTCTTCGGCCCGGAGGGGGGCTTCCTGGCCCTGGTGGAGGAGCACAAGGGCAAGGCGAAGAGCCTGGCCGTGTTCGCCTGAGGCTCCCTCCCTGAGACCTTCTGTGGTCCCCATCAGGCCGCTCCGCACCGCGGGGCGGCCTTCGCCGTCCCGCGGTGCGTCGCGCCCCCTTTACCCCCCTAGGGTCTCTGTCCACCCGCACGCCCGAATTCACCCCATCAGGTGGGCGCTCAGGAGGGTTCGCGGGAGCGGAAGGGGGCGCGTTCCGGTGTGTGGGCACCGCCGCCACCTGCGGGGACGCCGGTAGGGGCGGCCCGTCGTGCCGACCGATGCGAAGCGCACGCCGACGACATGGCAGTCTTAGACCTGCGAAGTGGACACACAAGAGTTCGGGCGAGGAGCGGGCACAGTGCAGCGCTGGCGTGGTTTGGAGGACATCCCCGAGGACTGGGGACGCAGCGTCGTCACCATCGGCTCCTATGACGGGGTGCACCGGGGTCACCAGGTGATCATCAGCCGTACGGTGGCGCTCGCTCGTGAGCTGGGCGTACCGGCGGTCGCGGTGACCTTCGACCCGCACCCCAGCGAGGTCGTGCGGCCCGGCAGCCACCCGCCGCTGCTCGCCCCGCACCACCGGCGGGCCGAGGTGATGGCCGGGCTGGGCGTGGACGCGGTGCTGATCCTGCCGTTCACGGCGGAGTTCTCCCGGCTGTCGCCCGGCGATTTCGTGGTGAAGGTGCTGGTCGACAAGTTGCACGCACGGGCCGTGGTGGAGGGCCCGAACTTCCGTTTCGGCCACAAGGCCGCCGGGAACGTCGCGTTCCTTCAGGAGCTCGGCACCACCTATGACTACGAGGTCGAGGTCGTCGACCTGTACCAGCGCGGGGCGGCGGGCGGCGGCGAGCCGTTCTCCTCCACCCTGGTGCGCAGACTGGTCGCCGAGGGGGACGTCGCGGGCGCCATGGAGGTCCTCGGGCGGCCGCACCGCGTCGAGGGCGTGGTGGTGCGCGGCGCCCAGCGCGGCCGCGAGCTGGGCTTCCCGACGGCCAACCTGGAGACCCTGCCGCACACCGCGATCCCGGCCGACGGGGTGTACGCGGGCTGGCTGACCGTCCAGGGCGAGGCCATGCCGGCGGCGATCTCGGTCGGTACGAACCCGCAGTTCGACGGCACCGAGCGCACGGTCGAGGCGTACGCGATCGACCGTGTGGGCCTGGACCTGTACGGCCTGCACGTCGAGGTGGACTTCCTCGCCTATCTGCGCGGCCAGGAGACGTTCTCGTCCATCGAGGCCCTGCTGGAGCGCATGGCGGCCGATGTGAAGCGGGCCCGTGAGCTGGTCGAGGCGGCCGGTTCCCCCGAGACCGCCTTCCAGGTGGGCGACACCCGCTGACGCCCCCTGCGGCGGCGGCCGAGGCCGCGACCGAACGACGAAGACGCCGGACGGGCTGGATCCAGCCCGTCCGGCGTCTTCGTACCTGGCCCGCTGGTCCGGGGCGGAGCCCCGGCGCCGCGCTCAGCCCTGGGACCCGCCCGGCTGCTGCCAGGCCTGCCACGGCTGTCCGGGCTGGCCCGCCTGCTGTCCCGGCTGTCCCGGCTGTCCCGGCTGAGCAGGCTGTCCGGGCTGGCCCTGCTGGCCCGCCTGGCCCTGCTGTCCCGGCTGTGCCGCGCCCGGATAGGGCTGCTGGTGCGGCTGAGGCTGCTGCTGCCATCCCTGCTGCTGCGCACCCGGATACCCGGGCTGTCCCGGCTGCCCGGGCTGCGGATACCCCGGCTGTCCCGGCTGGCCAGGCTGCGGATACCCCGGCTGCCCCGGGTACGGGGGCTGTTGCTGCTGCGGGTACGGCTGCGGCTGCTGAGGCTGCTGCCCGTACGCCTCGCCGTGCTGCTGCCCCGGCAGCGGCGGCGCCATCTGGGGCGGCTGCTGGGCGCCGTCCGCCGTCCACAGCCCCTGCGCCTGCTGGGCGCGGGTGAAGTCCTCGGCGACCATGGCGGAGAGGTTGAAGTACGCCTCCCGGGTCTTGGGACGCATCATGTCCAGGTCCACCTCCGCACCCGCCGCCAGATGCTCGTCGAACGGCACGACGATCACGCCCCGGCACCGGGTCTCGAAGTGCGACACGATGTCCTCGACCTTGATCGTCTTGCCGGTCTCCCGGACCCCGGAGATGACCGTGATGCCGCGCGAGACCAGATCGGCGTAGCCGTGGGCGGAGAGCCAGTCGAGGGTGGTGCTGGCGCTGCTGGCGCCGTCCACGGAGGGGGTGGAGATGATGATCAGCTGGTCGGCGAGGTCGAGGACCCCGCGCATGGCGCTGTAGAGCAGGCCGGTGCCCGAGTCGGTGAGGATGATCGGGTACTGCTTGCCCAGCACGTCGATGACGCGGCGGTAGTCCTCGTCGTTGAAGGTCGTCGAGACCGCCGGGTCCACGTCGTTGGCGAGGATCTCCAGGCCGGAGGCCGCCTGCGAGGTGAACCGCCGGATGTCCATGTAGCTGTTGAGATAAGGGATCGCGGTCACCAGATCGCGGATGGTCGCCCCCGTCTCGCGGCGCACCCGGCGGCCGAGCGTGCCCGCGTCCGGGTTGGCGTCGATCGCGATGACCTTGTCCTGCCGCTCGCTGGCGAGGGTGGAGCCGAGGGCGGTGGTCGTGGTGGTCTTGCCGACGCCGCCCTTGAGGCTGATCACCGCGATGCGGTAGCAGGACAGGACGGGCGTACGGATGAGCTCGAGCTTGCGCTGCCGCTCGGCCTCCTCCTTCCGGCCACCGATCTTGAACCGCGAGGGCCCGCTGTTGTTGTTCTTCTTGGGCTTCTGCTTGCCGCGGATCAGACGGTCCGAGGACAGCTCGACCGCGGCGGTGTAGCCGAGTGGGGCCCCCGCGCCCTGGCCCGCCGGGCGCTGCCGCTGCTCAGGGCTGATGACGGGCCAGCCGCCGGTGCGCGGGTCGAGGGGGGAGTCGTTGCCGCCGCCCGGCGCGCTCGTGCCGTCGCCGGGGCGCGGGTAGCCGTAGCCGTCCTGCGGGGTCTGCTGCGGGTAGCCGTAACCGGCCTGTGGGCCGGGTGCGGCGGGGCCGGGCTGCCCGCTCTGCGCGGCGGCGGGGGTGCCACCGGTGGGGGTGGCGTCGGCGGGGCGTGGGAAGCCGTAGCCGCCCTGCGGGCCGGGTGCGGCCGGTGCGGCCGGTGCTTGGCTCTGCGGCTGCTGCGGGTGCCCAGGCCCGGCTGCGGGGCCGGGGAAGCCGTAGCCGCCCTGCTGCGGGGCCGCCGGGGCCTGGCCGGCGGCGGGCATGGGCTGTCCCGGATTCGGACCGGGGGCTCCGGGCTGCGGATATCCGTAACCACGGTTGTCAGGGCCGGGCTGCCCCGGACCGCCCGGGCCGGCCTGACCGCCGGGACCAGCCGGGCCGCCGGGACCGCCCGGGCCGGCCGGGGCGGGACCGCCCTGCGGGAAGCCGCCGTGCGGGCCAGGCGCGTTCATGGCCTGGTGAGGTGCGGCCTGCCCGGCGATGGGAGTGCCGTCAACAGGGGTGCTGTCAACGGGGCGCGGGAAGCCGTAGCCGCCCTGCGGGCCGGGTGCGGCCGGTGCGGCCGGTCCCTGTCCCTGCGGCGGCTGCTGTTGCGGGTTCCCGGGTCCGGCGGCCGGACCCGGGAAGCCGTAACCGCCCTGCTGCGGCGGCGCCGAGGCCTGGCCGGGGGCCGCCGGGGAGGCCTGGGGGCCGGTCGGGGTGCCGGGGGCGGGCTGCCCCTCGGTGCCCGGTGCCGGAGGCGGCCACGCGGCGGCCTGCTGAGCGAATGAGCCGTCCGCACCGGGCCCACCGACCGCGCCGGGCGCCTGCTGCGGGGCGTCCGTACGCTGCTGCGGAAGCGGTCCGCCCGGACCCGCGGCACCGGCGCCCTGGGCCGCCCACGGCGCGCCCGGCGCGGGCTGTGCGCCGCCACCCGGCGCTTCGGCCGCGCCCGGCGTGCCCGTAGGGCCGCCCGCGCTCTGCGGCGCGGCGGGCTGGAAGTCCGGGGGCAGCGGGGGCAGTCCGGCCTGCGGGGCGGCCGGCGGGGCCCACGCGGCGGGCTGTTGGGGGGACTGCGGCGGCTGCCCGGCGGGCGGCGCGTCCTGAGGCCCGGCCTCGGCGCTGGGGCCCTCCGGGGGCACGGCGTCCGCCCCTTCGGCGCTCTTGGCCCTGCGCTCGGCGATGTCGCGGCGCAGGGAGGCTGTGGAGAACCGCAGAGTGCCCTCGCTGCGCACATCGCCGCTCTGGGGCGCATCGGCGGGCGGGGCGGCGTCGGCGGGTGCGGGAGGCGTGGGAGGCGCGTCGGCGGGAGCGGCGCCGGACGGTTCGGCCCCACCGGCCGCACCGACACCGCCGGGGCCACCGGCCGCACCGGACCCGTCGCCCGCCCGCTCCGCGATCTCACGGTGCAGGGCGGCGGGGGAGAACCGCATGGTGGCGTGGGCGCCCAGATCGCCGGAGCCGGAACCGCCGGCCTGCGGTGCCGCGTCGTCCCGGACCTCACCGGGACCGGCGGCGCCCGTGGTGGCGTCCACGGCCGCGGGGGCCTCGGCGCCGGCAGCGGCCTGGGGAGCCGCGGGCTCCCGGTCCCCGGGGGCGTCGGCCGTGCCCGGGGCCTGGCCCGCCGGGTTGCCGCCCCCAGGTGAGCCGTCCCCGGCAGCCCCGAGCGGCGACGCCGCGTCAGCTGCCGGGGCGTCAGCCACGGGGGCGGGCACGCTCGGCTGGAGCGTGTAGTCGGATGAATCCGGCAAACCTGACGGTGTGCCCGACCCTTCGGGGCGCTCGGTACCAAGCTCGCGCGCGGTCTCTGCCTGAGCAGCCGTACCTTGCGGGGCGGCAGCCTGCGGGGCCGCGCCCTGCGCGCCCTCCTCCGCGGGAGCTCCGGCGGAGGGGGCACCCGCCGGCCACGCGGGCGCGTAGCCGTTCGGCTCCGGGACCCCGGGCGCGGCCACCGGGCTGCCCGTCGGGGGCGCGGGCGGCGTTGCCGCGCCTCTACCGCTCTCGGCGCCCGCACCGCCGCCGTAGGCCGTACCGCCCGCCGCCGCCGTCGACGACGACGAGGAAGCGTTCTGCGTGTACCAGGCAGGCGGGGTGTAATCAATGGTGAATTCGCCCGTGTGCTCGGTCTCCGCGTCGGACCGATCATCGCCGGGTGTGGTTCCGCCCGCGCGGATCTCGTCCCGATCGCTACTCACAATGCCTCCTGGTGTGGTCGAGCACCTTTGAAAATCTTGGCGAGGCCGATCGTTGCCGATCGTTACTGTCGTCCGACCGCTCGGCTTTCCCCGTTGCGACGCCGGGAACCCGAGATCAGGTTCTCCATCGTGCACACCAAGACTAATCACCATGGGCGCCGCTGGGGCAGGCCCGTCCCCGCCCTCAAACCAGTCCGGTGCCTCACGCACGTCTCATGGCGACATCCCGTATGCCGCGCGCACACTTTCTCCTTGTACATCTCGGCGCGCTTTGCCCCTCAATACGCCCACGGCCCGGCCCGCGGACAGACCGAGCGGCGCCAACGAGTGGCCGCACGACCGTCGGTGTACCCCGGCGCCGGGTGATACAAAGATTCCCCGCTCGAATGCCCTTCGCACAGCGGGATCCCGACCGAATCGCTCCTTTCCGGGAGGAACGGCCTTCTGGATCGCGGGGGGAGGCCGACCGGTCCGTGGACCCGGGTAAGAGGTAAGCGCGATGCCGCAGCCGCCCCAGCCCTCCGACCGGCCGCCGTCGCCTCCGGCAGACGGCGGACGAGAGCGCGACAGACGGCGCAAGTGCCTCGTCGTCGGCGCGGCCGTGGCCGCCCTGCTCGCGGCGGGAGCGGGCGTGTGGGCCGCGGTGGGGTACGACGGCAAGCGGTCCGCCGCGGCGCCGAGGACCCCGGACACCGACCGCGCCGGACGGCACACGGACGCGCTCCCGACCGGGCCCACTGGCGGGGCCGGGACCACCAGCGGTCGGCACGGCGGTGAGAGCGACCCCAACGACGCGCGCCGACCGGGCGAGGCGAAGGTGCTGTTCCGGAAACCCGCGCCCCAGGGCCCCAAGAGCGGCGCCGACATCCCTGGCTTCTGGGTGATGGACGGTTATGTCGTGAAGCCCGTCCAGGACAGGGTCATCGCCTACGGCGACAACGGCGACCCGAAGTGGACCGTCAAGCTCCGTGAGGCGGTGTGCGCGGTCCCCGAATCCCCCACCGACGGCAAGGTGGTCATCGCCTACCGAGGCGGCCGCAAGGACGAGTGCGGTCGGCTGGCTCTCATCGACCTCGGCAAGGGCGTCAAGCTCTGGGACCGGCGCGCCCCCACCGCGGCGGCCTCCGCCCCGAGCGCCCCCACCGCGGGAGCCCCCACCGCCACCGCCTCCGGCGGCGACCACCTCGGCATGGGCCTGGCCCAGAGCGGCGATCTGGTCGGCCTCTCCTGGTACGGCGGCTCGGCCGTCCTCAAGGTCGGCGACGGCCGCCAGGTCTCGCCCGGCGCACTGGGCCCGGGCTGCGCGGTGGACGGCTTCGCGGGCGGCCGGTCGTTGCTGCGCGCCTATTCCTGCGACGACGGCACCGCGGGGCTACAGAGGATCAACACGTCCACAAACAAGGCCTCCTGGACGTACCACGTACGCGAGGGCTACAAGGTCAGCACGATCTTCTCCACCGACCCCGTCGTCGTCGCCCTCGCCGACGACCACCACAAATCGGGCGGCATTCTGGCGATATCGGATCGCGGCAAGCGGCGCTCGACCCTCGACCTGGGCAAGCGGTCCTATCAACCGGAGTGCGGCCTGGACCTCTTCGGCACGAAGCTGGGCGGCTGCCGGGGCGTCGCGGTCTCCTCGGGCACGCTCTACCTCCCGACCGAGCTGACGTTGACCCGCGACGGGCGCCCGACCAGCGAGATCCACGCCTTCGACCTGAGGACGGGGCAGCGGAAGTGGGCGGCCAAGGTGCCCGGCCGGATGCTGTTTCCGCTGAGTGCGGAGGGCAAGGACCTGATCGCCTACGAGGAGCCGACGGACCGCACGGCGGGTTCCGTCGTCGGCATCGGCACGGGCGGCGGCAGGCCGAAGACACTGCTGCGGCTGCCGAGCGCGACCAGGGCCGCGGAGGCCGGCCTCGCCTCCGCGACCCGGGTGTACCGGAAGGGCGTTTTCTATATCGCCTCGGACCGGTTGACGGGTTCGGGAGCGCCCGAAGAGATGATCATGGCTTTCTGCCCCTGACCGCCGTTGGCGCGCTCACAAGAGGTGTCGAAAACGATCCGAAAACGATCCGGAAACGATGCGGATCTCACTGGAGGTCGAACTCACCGTCCCGCGCGCCGAGCACAAAGGCATGCCATTCGGCTTCGGTGTAGCGCAAGACCGTCTCGGGATCGGCGGAGTTCCTCATGGCGACCGCGCCGCCCGGCAGATAGGCGATCTCCACCCGGTCCTCGGAGGCGCTGCCGGGTGCGCTGAGCCACTCGACATCGGAGATGTCGAGCGCGTACAGCTCGGCCTTCTCGTTGGCGTCGGCCATTGGTTCGTACGTCCCTTCGGATACTGCGGAAACGGCGTGCTCACGGGAAAGAGCCGCGTGGACACTGTCGCCGCCAGTGTCGTCCGCCGAGCGCGCCGAGGCAATCGAACTTGACAGCCGCCCCGGAGCCATGACGCGCGGACCGGCCCCTGGCTCCCCGGGCCCAGCCCGTCAGTCCATACGGCGCGGCGAGCCCAGCAGCCCCGACTCGGCGTCGGTCGGCTGCGTCGCCACGTAAAGCTGCGCATGGCGGGTGCACCAGAGGGTGACCCCGTCCGCCAGGGTGGACAGCGCGGACACGTCGACGGCCGGCAGCCCCATGATGCGGCCGATCTGCGCGGCCTCGTCCGGAGACACCCGCTGGATGCCGACCAGGCCCGCGTTCTCCATCAATCGGGGGGCGACCGGGCTCAGATACGGCAGCAAGGTCAGCACGGACTGCCAGGGCGCCGCGGTCACCCGCCCCCGCGGCGGCCGCATGCCGGCGTCCCGGATGACCAGCACCGGGCTGCTGACCGAGGCGCCCTGCGGCGGCACCCGCCCCACGTCATGCAGGGTGATGCACTGCTGGTTGTTGTTCGCGGCCTGGGCCAGCGACGTCCACATCTGCTGACGGCCGGTCTCCACGGTGACGCGGGCGCCCGTGGCGACCGCGCGCAGGCCGATCACCTGCGCCGTCCACAGGCCGCCGACCAGCAGGACGTTGAACGGAGAGGGGCGGTGCAGCCCCAGCACCGCGGGCTGTCCCTGCCCATCCGCGCCGATCACGATGCCGTCGTCGCCGACGGGCAGCGCGAGCGACTCGAACTGCTCGGGCGGCACCTCGTGGCGCTGCCGACGCGGTCCGAGCAGCCCGAAGCCGGACCACTGCTTGCGCGGCGGCGCGGGCGCGGGCTCCGGCTCGGGTACCTGCCCGGGGCCGGTGGCCGCGGGAAAGCCGGAGCCGGGGAAGCCGGAACCGGGACCAGGGCCAGGGCCGGGGAAAGCGGCCCCGTTCGGGGCGGTCGTGGGCGTGGCCATCAGCGGGTCCCTCCCAGGGGCAGAGTGGCGAGGACACCGGGCACCTGCTCGCGATCCAGCCGCACCAGCCCGATCCGCACCCCGCGCGCCGTACGCTCCAGCTCCTTGCGGATGCTGACCAGTTCATCGGAGCTGTGGCCGGTGATCCGTACATGGCCGCTGATGGTCGGCGCGTGCCGGCCGCCCAGCTTGCCACCCCGGCGCAGCGTGAGGCTGAGGGTCGTCGACAGCGCGGGCAGCGAGGTCAGCAGCGCGGCCAGCTGGGGCAGCGGCGCCGAGGCCGGATCCAACTGCGGCCAGCGGCCGATCCAGTAGGCGGTGTGCCAGCGGTCGTCGCACCGCCAGGCCCGCGCGCTCTCCAGGGTGCGGCGGTTGAGCGTGTCCCGCCGACCGGCCTGCGCCGTGGCCCGCTGGTTGGCGCTCGCCGCGGTCGCGACCGCGGCGGTCAGCGACTCCTCCGTCAGCACCGTCACCCCGAAGCCGGTCCCCTGCAGCCTGCTCGCCAACTGGTCCGCGGCCCGCAGCAGACACCGCTGCGCGCCGCCCAGGCCGCCGCCGCGCGCGGCCACGGCCTCCGAGCACAGCTCCGGGTCGAACTTCAGCGCCACCCACGTCATACGGACCGCGGGCGCGCCGGTCTGCGCCTGCAGCGGCGCGTAGTTGCGCAGGGCCAGCGACTGGGCCGGCAGGTGGTGCGCGGGCGCGGGCAGCGTGTGCTGGACGACCTGTACCGACTCCAGCAGGATCCCGTCCACCTCCATGGCGTCCCGCAGCAGGGCCAGCGGGAGCGGCTGCTGGGCGCGCTGCGGCCGCAGCGGCGCGTCCACCGCCTCCACCTGGAGCACCGCCGTCAGGAAGGTGCCGTCCCCGACCATGCCCACCGCGCGCCGGTCGCGGTCGATGAACGTCAAGGTCCGCAGCGCCGGTTCGCACTCCACGGCGATCGCGAAGCCGGGGTCCGTACCCGCGTCGAGCGGCTTCGCCGCCAGCCGCTTGCGCCGCCGCAGCGAGGCGGCGGTGCTCAGCCACTCCGATATGGGCTGCTGACGGCGGCGTACGACGGCGAGCAGCACCAGCACCAGGCCCACGACCGCGGCGGGCACCAGCAACAGCTCATCGACGACCCACGCGACCAGCACGACCGCCGCGGCCACCTCGATCAGCACGAACTGCTGCAACCGCACCGGTCCGAAACTGCCCGACCGGGAGGCCAGCCGCGGCGTGACCGATCCCGCGGGCGGCGCAGCCGATGCCGGCGCGGGGGCGGGCGGAGAGCCGGAGGGTGTCCGCGAGCGGGACTCGCCTGACCTCCTCCGGCCGGATCCGCTCCCCGCGGTGCGTGCTCGCGTGGCGGCAGCCATCCCCGTCAGCCCCTTAAAGTCCGAAACACACCCGAAAGGCCCGGCGAACGTCCGTGGCCGGATCGTCCCCGAGCGACACGAGCCAATTCCTTCCCGGCATAGTAGAGGGTCGGTACGACACCCGGACCGAGGGCAGTGCCCGACGGCCGAGGCCGAAAAGCGGGGAGATACGGCTAAAGATGGCATCACGGCGGGATGAGCTCAACGCCTACACATTCGCGAAGAAGCGGACAGTCGCCGCGTTCTTGCAACCCTCACCGAGCGGTACGGAGGAGGGCGCCCCGCGCCCGTTGCGGACGGTCCTCCCCGGGATCGTCATAGGCGCGCTCATCCTCGCCGGGTTCGGCGCCTGGGGCATGTTCAAGCCGACCGCGCCCAAGGGCTGGGACGAGGTGGGCGCCCACGTCATCGTCGGCTCCAACTCCACCACGCGCTACGTGGTCCTCAAAGCCCCCGACGGCAAGGTCCAGCTGTACCCCGTCCTCAACTTCGCGTCCGCCAAGCTCCTGCTCGCCGGCGACAAGTCCAGCGTCGTCAAGGTGAAGGAGTCCGAGCTCGACAACGGCCACATCCCGCGCGGCCCGACGATCGGCATCCCGTACGCTCCCGACCGTCTCCCCAGCGCCGACGACGCCGGGAAGCAGAAGGAGTGGGCCGTCTGCGAACAGCCCGGCGGCAACGGGAAAACCACCCAAAAGGCGGTTTTCCTCTTCTCCGACCGCGACCCGAAGGGCAAGAAGCTGCGGAGCTCGCAGCGGCTGAGCGGCGCCCAGGCCCTCTATGTGCAGGGCCAGGACGACGCCCGCTACCTCGTCGATCCCCAGGGCACCAAATACCTGATCGGCGGCACCAAGTGGAAGCAGCTGCCATCGAAGGAGTACGACCTCCTGCTCCGCTCCATCTTCCAGGACGGCGCCAAGCCGCAGCGTGTCACCAAGGACTGGCTGGCGACATTCCAGGACGGCGCGCCCATCTCCTTCCCCGAGGTCCCCGGCCAGATCGGGGCCGACGCCGGAGTGGACACCCTCCCGGACCGGGCCAACCACGTCGGCATGGTCCTCGAAGCGAATACCGGCACCGGCACCCAGAACTACGTCGTCCTCCAGGGCAAGGTGCAGCGCATCTCGGAGTTCGTCGCCAAGCTCCTCCTCAACAGCGAGCAGCTCAAGGACCTCGGACAGGCCGGCAGGACGCAGCGGGTGAGCACCGCGTCCTTCACTCCGGAGGGGGACTTCTACGGTCAGTACGAGTGGCCGACGAAGATCCCGGAGCAGGCCAACTCCATCGAGCAGCAGCAGACCCAGGGCAGCGCCGAGCGGGACACCGTCTGCAGCATCATGAGCGGAATGACGTCCAAGCGCACGCCCGAGCTGGCCACCTGGGCGGGCACCGACTTCCCCGCCACCATCCCGGACGGCGCCACCAGCGCCTATGTGACCCCGGGCTCCGGCCTCCTCTACCGCCAGGTCACCGGCCGCCAGACCACGAGCGGCGCGGTCTTCCTGGTCACGGACACCGGACTGCGCTATGCGGTCCAGTCCAATAACGACAGCGGTACGGACAAATCAAAGATCGGCGATGGCAGCTCCGATCAGTCGGGAACCAATTCCGCGCAGCAGGACGTCAATCAGGCTCAGATAAGGCTCGGTTACCAGGACGTCATTCCGGTGCCCGTACCTGCCAACTGGTCGGAGTTCCTGCCGAGGGGACCGCGCCTGGACACCAACAGCGCCAAGCAGCCGCAGGGGTCGTAGCCCATGAGGAACACGAAGAAGGGACCCGCCTCACCGGCGCGGCGGAACGTGAAAAAGGCACTCTTCCTGTCGACTGCGGCCGCCCTTACGGCCCTGTCGGCGGCCCAGGGCCCGCTGCTGGCACCCACTCAGCTGCGAGAGACCCTCTCCCTCGCGGGCGCGGGGGAGTGCACCTACCCCGCCAAGCAGATCAAGGGCACCCCCTGGTCGCTGCAGCGCGTGATGCTGGACCAGCTGTGGCAGGACACCAAGGGCATCGACAAGAAGACCGGCCGCCCGGTCCTCGTCGCCGTCATCGACACGGGCGTCGACAACAAGAACCCGCAGCTCACCGACGCGGTCGACAACAAGCTCGGCTTCGAGGTCCGCAAGCCCGGCAAGAACAGCCTGGAAAAGGGCAAGAAGGGCGACGGCACGGACGACCTGGTCGGCCACGGCACCAAGGTCGCCGGCATCATCGCCGCCCGCCCCCACTCCGGCACGGGCTTCGTCGGCCTCGCCCCGGCCGCCAAGATCCTCCCGATCCGCCAGAACGACGAAAAGGGCTCGGGCACCACCGACACCATGGCCGACGCCATCGACAGGGCGGTCGAAAAGCATGCCCGGGTGATCAACATCTCCCAGGACACCCTCAAGCCCCTGCTCCCCGACAACAACCTCGAACTGGCGATCAACAACGCCCTGCAGAAAGACGTCGTCGTGGTCGCCTCCGCCGGCAACGACGGCCTCGACGGCAAGGTCAAGAAGACCTACCCCGCCGCCTACAAGGGCGTCCTCGCCGTCGGCTCCTCCGACCGCAACAACGAGCGCGCCCCCTTCTCCCAGGCCGGCGACTTCGTCGGCGTCGCCGCCCCCGGCGTCGACATGGTCTCCACCGTCCCGGGCGGCGGCCAGTGCGTAGACAACGGAACCAGCTTCTCCGCCCCTTACGTCGCCGGCGTCGCCGCCCTCATCCGCGCCAAGCACCCCGACTGGAAGCAGCACCAGGTCGTCGCCCAAATCGAGCAGACCGCCGAGCGCGCGGTCAACGGCCACGATCCCTACGTCGGTTGGGGCGTCGTGGACCCCGTCCGCGCCCTCACCGAAGACGACCACGCCCCCAACGGCGTCACCCTCGACAAAGGCGCCGCCCACGACGTCGACGCCCCCCAACCCGCCACCCTCACCCTCGGCGAAACCCCCCAGGAACGCCGCGAGCGCCTCGCCACCTACGCCCTGGGCGGCGGAGCCCTCCTCGTCGCGATGATCACCGGCACGGCAGTCGTACTCCACGAACACAAGCGACGCCGCCGAGCTGCGTAGTTGAGCAGGACGGCCGCGGTCTTCGTTGTCGTGGCTCGTCGGTAAGGTTGTTCCGCTGGCTTCCACGAGGGGGGAATCGTCATCCATGGAACCGCTGCGCTCGGACGACCCGCGGCGGATCGGCCCATATGACGTCGTTGCCCGGTTCGACATGGAGGGTGGCCGAGTCCCGGTCCCGGAGCGTCGCTTCATCGCACGGTTGCCGGGCGGGGACCGGACGGTCGTGATCAGCATGCCGCTGCCCGGCATGGACCCGGGGCGCTTCGCCGCGGAGGCGGCGGCCGCCCGGCAACAGCTGTCCGGGCCCTGGATCGCACCCGTGGTGGAGGTCGCCGGCGCGGCCGGAGCCCCCTGGTACGCCTCGCCGTACCTTCCCGCGCTACCGCTGACGGCCGCGGTCGCCGCGCATCAGCAACCCTTGCCGGAGCGCACGGTCCGCGCGCTGGGCGCTGCCCTCGCCGAGGCCCTGGCGGCCTTACACGCCTCGGGCGTGACGCATAGCGGACTCTCACCCGCCACGGTGCTGCTCACCACCGACGGCCCTCGTCTGACCTGCTTCGGCGCGGTACGGGCGGCGGCCCCCGACGGTGAGCAGCGATCGGGCCTGCCGGGGCTCGCCTCGGGCAGCCTGCCTCCCGAGCAGCTCGCGGGCGGTCGACCCCGGCCGCCGGGCGACATCTACGCCCTGGGCTCGGTGCTGGCGTACGCCGCGACGGGACACCTGGTCCCCGAACGGCGCGAACTGCCGGAGGGGCTGCGCAGGACGATCGCGCTGTGTCTCACTCGGGACGCCGCATCCAGACCGCAAGCGGCCCAGCTGCTGAACGAGTTGATGCCCGCGGAGGCGACTGCCGGGCCCGGCCACAGCCCGCACGCACATCACGTGACCTCATCACATGGGACCGTTCTGGACGGCGGGATGAGTCGGGCGTCCGCAGCTCTTGGGCCTGGCTGGCTGCCGGGGTGGCTCATCGCGGCACTCGCCCGGCAGTCCGCGGAGCTGCTGGCGGCGGAGACCGCGGCACCGAGCGCGTATGGCTCTGCCGCCGGTACGGACGCCGACAGCATGACGGACCACGTCCCGGCCCGGCAGCCGCATTCGTCGGCGGTTCTCGGGCCCGTATCCCCACCCCCAGCCTCCCGCAGCTTCCCCGCCTCACCCGCCTCATGACGCTCGCGCGACGCCCGCGCCTTCACAGTGGACCGACCTGATGGCCCTCCCTCTCACGCATGACGACCCCCAGCAGATCGGCCCGTTCCGGCTCATAGCCCGGCTTGGCGGCGGCGGTATGGGCACCGTCTATCTGGGCCGCTCGCCGAGCGGGCGCACGGTCGCGCTGAAGACCATGCATGAACAGATCGCGATGCAGGCGACGTTCCGCTCCCGGTTCCAACTGGAGATCGACGCCGCCCGTGTGATGGGAGAGCGGTACGGCGCCGAGGTCGTCGACGCCGACCCCTTCGCGGCCGTCCCCTGGCTGGCCACCGAGTACGTGCTCGGCCCGCCCCTGGACGACACCGTGGCCCTATGCGGCCCGCTCCCGGAGCGGTCAGTACGGGTTCTTGGCGCCGCTCTGTGCGCCGCCCTCGGGCAGTTGCACCGTTCGGACGTCGTGCATCGTGACCTCAAACCGTCCAATATCCTGATCACCGCCTTCGGGCCGAAGGTCATCGATTTCGGTATCGCACGGGCCATCGGGGATCAGAGGCTCACCAGCAAAGGAGTGACGGCGGGCACCCCGGCCTTCATGTCGCCGGAGCAGGCGATGGGCGCGGAGCACACCTCTGCGGGCGATGTGTTCGCACTCGCCGGCGTACTGATCTTCGCGGCCACGGGGCATGGCCCTTTCGGCAGTGGCCAGCCAGCCGACCTGCTCTACCGGGTGCGCTTCGCGGAGCCTGACCTGGGCGGGGTACCCGAGGGGTTACTGCCGATACTGACCCCCTGCCTCAGCAAGGACCCTGCTCATCGGCCGGGTATGGCCGAGCTCGCTGGGCGGCTGAACCACGAGGAAGGGGACTCCGCGGAAGCGGAGTTCACGGACTACCTCCCTGAGACGGCCCTGGCTGAGATCGGCCGGCGGGCCACAGAGGTGTGGCAGATCCAGCCGACACGGCTGCCCGCACCACCTGGATCCGTCGATGAGGCGGCTCCCCGTCCCGGCATGTCCAGACGGAAGCTCTTGACCCTCGCCGGCGGCTCGGTCCTTGGCGTAGCTGCTGCAGGCGTCGGGACGTGGGCATGGCTGACCCGGCGGGGACAGCACCGTGACACCGCCAGCCCAAAGCCGACCTCCACCGCACGCCCGGCGAACGTTCCGGCACAGGCCATGTGGTGGGCGAAGATCAACAACACGGACGAGACCTTCGCCCCGACGCCCGTCGGGGATCTGATCCTGGTGATGATCGGTGACGGCCTTGTGGGGCTGGACGCGAAGACCGGCGAAGTGCGTTGGACCCGCAAGTGGGAAACCTGGGCCGGCGCACAGATCGCCTGGCAAGTCGTCTCGGATGGCGAGCGGGCCTATGCCTTCATACCCGAAACCACAACCGCGAAAGGGCTGGCAGTTCACTCCGTCGACCTCGAGAACGGTAAGCCGAAGCCCCTGATAGGACCGTTCCGGGACTTCTTCGGATCTCGCACGGAACAGGCGCAACCGCTGACCGCCGCTGACGGAGTGATCTATCTGGTAGCCCAAAGATGGAAGACGGGCCCCGTAAATAACGAAAAGGGCTGGCATATTATGGCCGCCGATCTCCAGAACGGCAAGGAGCTTTGGCGCCAGCCGATCACGGGAGCCTATTACCCGATCACCTCCAGGGACGGCATTGTTGCCAAGGCCGTCGGCAACTGTCTGGCTGTCACCCGACGAGTCGGCGTGCTCGACATCGTGGACGGGATCGGCGGCCGGGACACCCGCACGGGCCGGATGCTCTGGTCCTGGGACCTGCCCAGGGAACGGCTGGACTCCAAGTCCTACCTTGACCCGGGCCAACTCGTGACGGACGACGATCGTGTCTACTTTGGGACCGGGCAGCTCTACGCGTTCCGGCTCTCCGATGGAGACAAGTCCTGGACGTTCGGCGAAGGCCGGGACAAGGGCGACATCGAGAAGGACACGCGTCCGTACGGCAGACCCGCGGTGAAGGATGGCGTGGTGTATGTGGCCGAGGGAACCCGCGGACTCGTCGCTGTGGAGGCAGACAGTGGCAAGCTGCTGTGGGAGACGAGTCTGGGCGGTGTACCCAGTCTCCTGGTCACGCCCGTTATCGGCAGGAAATACGCCTACGTCGCCATGGACGGCAACGCGAGGATCAGCGCTGTGGACCTGCATACGCACAACGTCGCCTGGACCTTCCGTGTCCCCGGTATTTTCGATGGCGCGTTCGTGGCTCACGAGCGTGCCGGAACTCTCGTGTTGATGAGCGGCGATTTCGTGTACGCCATCCCCTTCGAGTGACCCAACTCACCTACGACATCCGAAAACCACGGCACCTGGCAACTCGGCAGGGAGACATTCACCCCATGAACCCTCTCGGTCCCGGCGACCCCCTTCGCCTTGGCCCGTACCGCCTCGTTGCCGTGCTCGGCGATGGCGGTATGGGCAGGGTCTATCTCGGGCGGGACCGCACCGGCCGGGCCGCGGCGGTCAAAGTGCTCCGCGCGGAACTGGCGTATGACCAGAACATGGCTCAGCGCTTCGTCCGCGAGGCGCAAGTCGCGCAGGCCGTCACCGGCACCGGCGTCGCGCGCGTACTCGGAGCGTGGTGTGAGGGAAGCTGGCCGTGGATGGCGACCGAGTTTCTGGCGGGACCGACGCTGGATCAACACATCGAGGAGTACGGGCCCTTCGACGACCTCGGGGTCCGGGAACTGGGCGCCGCCCTTGCCCGTGCGCTCCAGGACATTCATGCCGCAGGGCTCGTTCACCGTGATCTCAAGCCGTCCAATATCGTGATGACCTCCTCGGGCCCCCGCATCATCGACTTCGGTATCGCGCGCCCCGAGCACGGCCTCACCCTCACTGCCACCGGCCAGATACCGGTCACTCCCGGTTACGGCGCACCGGAGCAAGTGCTGGGGCACCGCGTCGGCCCACCCGGCGATGTCTTCTCCCTGGGCGCGGTGCTGGCGTACGCGGCGAGTGGAGAGCGCGCGTACGACGGTGGACACGCAGCGGCGGTGCAGTACGAAGTAGTACACGGAGAGCCCAATCTGTCGGAGGTTCCGGAGCCGATACGCGTGCTCGTCGCCCCATGCCTCGCCAAAGATCCCGCCCACCGCCCTCGTCCCGAGCAGATCGCCACGGTCCTCGCCGCACAGCCTGGCACCAAGCCCGGTGCCAAAAAGGTTTGGCAGCTGGGAGAACTGGCCGCCGACATCAAGCAGCGCGAGGCAGCCGCGAAGCAACTGATCAGTCTTCCTGAAGTGCGTACTCCCTCCGCTCCCTCCCGTCTCTCCCGGCGCCGTCTCATTATCGCGCTCGCGGCGGGCGGTGGAACCGTTCTGGCGGGGGGCGGCGGGGGAGTCGCCTGGTGGCTGCTGTCCAAGGACGGCGGACCGGAGGAGGGCGGTAAACCGAATGAAGCGGAGAGCACGGCGCCACCGAAACCGTGGGACGCGAAGCGTCTGACGGCTTCTCAGTACGAGGACGGTACCGCGCCGCCGTCGCTGTGGGGGCCGCAGGACGGCCCCGCCCCGGTCGTTATCCAGCCCCTTCCCGTACGCGATCTCGTCTTGGTCCACGAGGGGAGCATGACTCTGGGCGCCTATAACGTGATCGACGGGACACGAAAATGGGGCACTGACTGCGGCGGGTACGCCCACTATGTCGCGCCCTCCGACGAACTCGTTGTGACTGTTTGCCCTATAATCGGTGGCCGCGCGGGAAGGCTTCTCGCCCTCGACAGTGCTACGGGCAAGGAGAAGTGGACGGCCCCCGCCGGCGCCATCCATGTCATCGCCGCGGACACCGAGAGCGTCTATTTCACGGCTACAAGGGACGCGATACCGCGCGACGTCAGCCTCCTAGGCGCCTTCGACATCGCCTCGCGCACCACCCGCTGGACCGTCCCGATGCCTGTGGAGTGCACATCCGTCACTCCACCCAAGGCAGCCACGGACAGCGGACGCTTGGTTCTCTGCGGTCAAAACGGCAAGGTGGTCACACTCGACACTCGCACAGGGAAACAAGTCTGGACGCTGCCGCGGCAGGCAGTGGCCATCGAGCCCATCGCCCCCGCCGTCTCCAAAGGGGTCGTCTATTTGGGTGGGAAATCCCTGACGGCTCGTAAGCTTCAGGATGGGGAAGAGCTGTGGTCTTTGCCCGCAAAAAGCGAGTTTAGGAAGACTTACGGAGGCTGGGGCGCGCCGTCGCTCGACGGCGATGCGCTGTACGCTCTGGATGGCGAGGAGATCAGCCGTCGCGACAGAAGACACGGGAATGCTGACTGGACACGTTCTCTCGGCGATGTCCTCCAGCAACTAGATCCGCCCGTAGTCCAGGGGAAGACTGTTTGGGCGAACGTCCATAACCTCGATTCGGGTGGCATCGCGGTCCTGCACAAGGACACAGGTGAACCGGCGTGGACCTATGCTCGGGACGGCAGCGGCGAGTGGGGGATGGCGGCTTCGGGAAACCGCGTATTCTTGGTGCACAGCGGCAAATTGACGGCGATGTCGGTGTTCTGACGCCACAGGTTCAATGAGGGCCTCTCGGCCAGGTGCCGGTTGCGGTGCGTGATGACCCCATGCCGTGCTCGATGAACGCCGGGCGACGGCTGCGCATCTTGCCAAGCTGCTGCACGCGCACCGGGAACAGCTCGGGACTCGCAGGGGCACGCTGCGACGATGGGCGACTTCAAGCGGGCGGTACTTGTGGTGCGCTGGAACTGCGCTAGATCTGCGCTGGAGTGTTCGGCGCGGACCGGCTCCGCCCGCCGACCCACGGCGATCAGCCGTCCCGGGAGATCGGCGCGCGAAGATCACTAAGAGCCACGAGGCATTACCGGGAAGGGCCGCTGATACGTCTCGGTCCATCGATAGGGTGCGTTCGCCGGCAACGGGGGCTGACGCTGGGGCGGGCTGCCTCCGTCGAGAGGAGGAGTGCAGGTTTACCAGCGAGAACGTCAAGGGGGCGCCGGGTGCCGCGCCCGCCCCAGTGGGAGCGTAGGTCGATGATTGACGGGACAGTGGCTGCGCGGGGTCCGCTGAGTAGCGATCTGTTACAGAGTCGTCGATCTACCTTGACGATATGGTAGTTGGGCCACGCAGGCGGGATCGCTAGAGTGGCTCAGGGCATCGTTGGTGTCATACGGGGAGGATGCGGTGGCGAAACCAGTCGACCCAGGCGGTTCGACTCCACAGTCGGAGTTCTTCGGCAAGGGGATGGCCAAGGAAGCGGAGACCTTGGCAAAGTTCAAGGGCCGGATTGACAAGGTTTTGTCCGATCTTGAGAAGTCGCCTGCGTCCAGGACGAAGCTTGATGAGCAAACCATCTCCCGGGCGGCCTACGGCGACAGCACCCTTACAACTGCCGATAAATTGTCGGAGCTGTACGACCAGGTCCACGAGAAGATCAAGATCTATTCGAAAACCTTCGGTGACCAGCTTGAGGCAATGGGCCTCGCGGCGTTGATTGCCGAAAAGGGATACGACGGTGTGGACGCCGAGCAAAGGCGCCGCATGCAGGAGATCCAGGCCGAGGCACAGAAGTATTACCGTGCCCCGAAATCCGGTCAGCCGGGGACGCCGGGCGACTCGTCGCACGACGGCAAGTCTGTTGGCCCGGACGCAAGCTGAGGGGGTAGGTGCAGATGGGTGAGGATTCCAGCAAATATGAGGTAATGAGTCACTCTCGGCTCTATGAAATAGTGCAGGGCGCCGATCCGATCAAGTTGAGCGACGCCAGTTCTGCGCTGATGGGTGCGTGGACCGATCTGACCGCCATCGCGGACGAGATGCGGGCACATGCTGAGAACGTCAAATGGAAAGGCGAGGGAGCCGACGCCTTCCGTGGTTGGGTTGAAGAGCTGTCCAAGCAGACTCTGAGCTTGGCCAGCTATACGTGGGGGGTTGGCAACAACATAGGCGTCGCTGCCCTGGGACTGGCCGACGTCAAGTCGTCCATGCCGAAGCCGGACTCTCCCGGAGCGAAGCTGGTCCCCATGTGCTACGTGGATGAGGAGAAGGAGAAGGCTCGGCTGAAGAATGAGCCCGAGCGGCAAGAGGCCATCAAGCAGATCGTGAAGCTGGACTCGTACTACGAGACGGCCCACTCGTACCTGGATACGGCGCTTGTAGAGCCGAACTTCCCACCGCTGCCAGCTGGCATTGCCCCGATCGATGAATACGAGACACCTTTCGGTACGACGTCTTCTGCGAGCACGGCGGGGGGCGGAGGCGGTGGTGCTTACGCAACCCCGCTGTCTCCTGCTGACCGAGCGATCGCAGGTCCGAAGGCCGCACTCGTAAACCCTGCTGAAGTAAGCCCTCATACTCCTGTGCCCCCGAACGTCGGCAGTGTGATCGGCGGGGTGGGCGTCCCGGACTCGACCAACACGGCTATCGACTCCGTCAAGGCACCGCCGGTGCCGGACACGATCAACAGGCCCAGCACTCTTCCTCCGTTGCCGGACGTTCCCAACGTCCCATCGAGCGGCCCCACGATGCCCCCGGTCACCGGCCTCCCGGGGCCGAGGCCGGTCATCCCCACCGCGCCGCATGTTGGCCGAACTGCGCCGATCCCCGGACCTGGGCAGCTGGGCAAGCTGCCCCCGACCGCGCCAAGCACACCGCGGCCTTCGAGTGTGCCCCCGCGTATTCCGACGAATGATGGAATCGTCGGCGGAAAGCGGAGTGTTGGGCAGACCAATACTCCACGGATTCCGCGCGGCATGGTGGTCGGCGAAGAGCCGCACTCTCCCATGGCGCGTGGCCCCGTCGGACCGGGCACCTACTTCGGCCACGGTCCGAACACAACCGGGGGCAGTGGTCCCGGACGACGACTGGGGTCGGAGCCGGGAGGCATGGTTGACCGCCCGAAGGGAACGAACCCACCCGGGCGGAGTTTGCCGCGCAGTACGGTCGTGGGGGAGGAGCGCGGTGTTCTGCCGCGTGGACCCCTGGGAGCGGGAGTTCACCCGGTCGACGGCGGTGCGCACGCTCCTGGCGGCACAGGCTCGGGCCGACGGTTGACATCGGAGCCTGGTGGCGTCACGGGAGGACCGCGTGTCCCGCGTGAGGGGCGTTCCGAGTTCACCCAGGGAGGTTCGGGGCTCGTGCGTGGGAACCATGGCCCTGCAGCGGCACCACACTCCACATCTCTTCCGCACGGTGGTAACCAGCGCAACGCCGGGGCCAGGCCGGACTACCTCGAAGAAGATGAGGAGACCTGGACCGGTGGTCGGCGTAACACGGTCCCGCCTGTCATCGAATAGCTTGCAGGAAAGCTGCTCACGCGAGGAGTAACCACTACATGCTGCGTTCATCCCTTGGAGTACGGCGTCGAGCCCTGTTGGCTCTATTCGGTGCTGTACTTGTTTCTGCGAGTGGTCTTACATCTCCCGCAGAAGCGCAGGATGTTCGCTCGCGGCAGTGGTATTTGAGCTCGATGAAAGCCAATCAGATCTGGAAGGTGAGCCGGGGGCAGGGGATTAAAGTTGCCGTCATCGATACCGGAGTAAACACTTCGCTTCCTGAGCTCAATGGGCAAGTGCTCACTGGCAGGGATGCCAGTGCTCAGGAGGACAGTGACGGGCACGGGACGAACATGGCCGCTCTCATCGCGGGAACTGGTTCTGGCGGGGGGATTCAGGGCCTTGCGCCGGGGGTCAAGATCCTGCCGGTGAAGGTTGCAGTCGATCCCAAGTCGGATTCTGCTGACTCAGCGCTCAGCAAGGCAATCAGGTATGCTGCTTCCCGAAATGCTCAGGTCATCAATATCTCGATGTCGTCGACTGGAGCTAGTAATCAGTACTCAGAAACCAGGCTGGCCGTTGAGTACGCTCTAAAGAGAGGCAGTTTGGTTCTAGCAGGCTCAGGAAACGATGGAGACAAAGGTAATTTTCCCTCTTATCCTGCAGCCATTCCTGGTGTCGTGGGCGTGGGAGCAATCGACCGCGATGGCAACGTCGCCAAGTGGTCAACCTCTGGTGCCCACGTAGGATTGGTGGCTCTCGGCGACGACATCCCCATCCACTGCACGAAGTCAGAAGGCATCTGCAACTCCGGCGGCACAAGCCAGGCCACCGCCATCGCTTCCGCCTCCGCAGCTCTCATCTGGGCCAAGCACCCCAAGTGGACCAACAATCAAGTTCTGCGTGTGATGATGCAGACCGCCGCGAAGCCCACCACCGGCGAGATCCCCAGCACCTACGTCGGCTACGGCTCCATCCGTCCCCGTAAGGTCCTCCTTGACGGTGAGGGCGACCCCGGCCCGGCCAGCGTCAACCCTCTCCTGGCCCGCGAGGGCGCGACGAAGCCGGACCCCTCCGCATCGGCTTCTGCCTCCCCCTCGGCGTCCCCGAGCCCCGACCAACAGTCGACTCCCACAGCCACGGACGATAAAAAAGGCGACAAGAAATCTGTCGCGGGGCCTAAGAAAAACGACGACAGTAGCAGTACTCTCTGGATCGCCATTGGCGCAGGTATCGCCGTCCTCCTGGCGGCCGCCGTCGCCATCGCGTTGGTCCGCCGCCGCGGCAGTGCATCGGTCGGGCTATGACCAGTTGCCACTGCCGGCTACCGGACTGGGTACTCCGTCGAGACACCCCCGGGGAGCTGGGGTGCTGCCGAGCACCGAGCTCTCGTTCAACAAATGAAACAACCGTGAACGATGAGCGAGGTGTTGCGGACGCTTACTACAATGTGTAGGACACCTGAAAGCAGTACGATGAATCCCAAGGGATTCGCGCACAGCGGTGAGTTGAAGAGCGAAACCCCAGATCAACTCACCAACAACTCATGGGGGAAGGTGGAAAATGAGCAAGCAGCGGGTTAGCGACTCAGCGTTCATCAAATTCACGCAGGAGCTCGACCAGTCCGTCACGGGCTTCGGCAGCAACATGAAGCTCATGGCGGACATCCTCTCCACGGTGGACGCGGGGTGGCAGGGGCAGGGCGCCGGTGCCTTCAAGAAGGCGCAGATGGACCTGGAGCAGGACCACGACGCCGTCCGTCGGCTGGTCGCGGGCATTCGCGAGGCCGTGGCCCTGACCCACCGGTCTGGCGGCGCGAACGACGACGACATCGCCGGACAGCTCAGGGGCATCGACGTCAATGGCGCCGCCGCTGGCGGACACATCACCCCGGGCAGCAGCGTGGGCGGCCTCGGCGCCGGCACCGACGCCCCGATCGCCTCGCACTCGAAGGTCGACGGCTTCTAAGTCACACAGAAAGGGGTGCCTGGTGGCACCGTGGCACCCCTGCGGCGGCTGACAACAACGCACACAGAACTATCGAGTTGGGGGACAAAGTGTCCACAGTGCAAGACGGAATCCTCGTCGATTACGAGTCGGTACAGCAGCTCGCCTCGCAGCTCCGCACGGCGGCCAGTAACGTCCGCAAGGAGATGCAGGACATCCAGGGGGCTGTGAAGAGGGTCACCGACGGCTGGGAGGGTGAGGCGCACCAGGCCATGCTCGCGGCTGAGAAGCAGTTCCAGGCCAGGGCTGACCACATCCAGGCTCTCGTGACGAAGGTAGCGACTCTCGTCGAGTCGGGTAAGGACTCGTACCGTGCGACCGACGTGAAAGCGTCGAGCCTGTTTAGCCTGGATTTCTGAGCGATTCGCCTCCGCGATGGGGTGGGCAGCGGTTACACCGCCGCCCACCCCATCGGCATATGTACGGAGTCCACCGGAGCCATGCCGTCATACGCACTGGGCGGCGACCCGTCATCGCGCCATACGCCAAAGCCGCCGGTGAGGCAGAAGCCCCACCGGCGGTCGGCAGACAGACATAGGCGCTCAGCTCGTGAACCGAGCGGGCTCCCGGCTCATCCGCTCATCAGTCCAGATAAATGAGGGCTTCCGTGCGCGCGCTGTCGTAACGTTCCTGCCCGGAGCCGACCAGGTGACGCGACAGCCCGCTGTTGATGCCGTGGCCGTTCTCCTGGGCCCACCCCGAGACCAGATGATTCACCTGCTTCTGGCCGGTGGTGAAGTGATACTCGTTCTGCTGTGCCGCCGCAGCGTTCGCCTGGGCGATCTGGTCTTCTTTCCAGTCATAGACGCCCGCGTAAAGAATGCGGTAGACGGCATCGGTGATGAAGCCGGTGGGTTGGCCTTTGAGGGCGCTGGCGGCGGCCTGCATGCCGCCGGTGACGACGAATTCGGCCGTCTGGGCGTGGTTGGCCCACGAAACGGCACCGTCCTTCTTGTCGCGCACGATGTCGGAGCTGATGCCGTCGTAGAAGCCGAAGACGTGTGACGCCCCTTCGATGGCCGCCGCACGGTTGTTGGGGTCGTTGAAGTCCGTCTTAGACAGTGTCCCCGCGGCGTAGAACCGCTCGGCGTCGTACATCTCGCCGAATGCCTTACCGTCCTCCGCCACACCACGCATGATGCGGGTCAGGCTCTCCTTCGGGACGGACATATGGGAGTCCTTGGGATCACTTGTGCCGTCGTTCCACACGCCGTTCTTGTCCATGTACGGACCCGTACCGGTCAGGATCTCATGGGTCTCGGGCGTGTAGTCGACGAGCATGCGGCCCAAGTTTGCCCGCAGATTGTCGGGTATATGGGCCCCGTTCCGGCCGTCGTCGAGAATCTTGATGGTGTTGTACATCACCCGGGACTCGGCGTCGGTGTGATAGCCGAGAGTGTGGTCCGCGCCTGGGACATTCCCGGTGGCGGCCGCTTCGAGCGCCGCGCCAAAGCCAAGGCGGTTGCCGGGGAGGTCCATCGTGTGGACCCCTATCATCGAGGCCGAGTCCATCGTCGGCCAATGACGGTCTTTGAGTAGATATTTCAGGTGATCGTTCTTGCCATCCGTGCCGGGGTCGAGGAACGACGTCGCGACGTTTGGCTGCTGGCTCATGATGCCGAGCAGGCTGTCGAGCGGGTCGGTCGCCACGTCCGGATGCCAGGCGCCCCACTGGTCCCACCTGCCGGCCCCAAGCTTGTCGCTCTTCTCCAGGGCGATGATGTCGTTGCCGACGTCGGTCAGGAACTGCTTCCCGTAGTTCTTTCCGTGCGTCATCAGATTGACGAACGACTGATAGCCATAAAGCGGGGTCGTCTTCTTGTCGAAGTTCTCGTCGCCTACCTTGCGCACGCCTTCGAGCCACTTCTTGTAGAAGGGGTCGGAGGGCGACTTGGTCGCGGTGGCCAGGGAGGTTGCCACGCCCTCTTGGAGGGCGCGGAAGTCCTTCTTGTCATCGCCCTTGGCGAGGCTGTTGAACTTGTTGTTGAGCTGGATGGTGGCCTTGGGGCCCAGGCCGTCCAGGAACGTCTGGCTGAACGCCTTGTTGTGCTCGTTGTCGCGGAACAGCCGCTGGAACTCGGCCATCTCCTTGTCGCTGAGCTTGTCGCCGGAATTGAGCTTGGTCGCGAGCTCCTTGGCTTCCTTGCCCTCGACCTTCTCGATGTCGCCTTCCGCCTTGTTGTTGAACCCGTTAGCCGCGCCGTCCAAGAGGTTGGGGTCCTCCACGGCCGCCTTGAGCGCGAGCTTCACGCCCTGGTCGGCGTCGTCGACGGCCCTCACCGCCGCCTCGATGTGCCGGGTCCATGACTGCTCGATGTTGCGCAGATCCGGGTCGTGATGCGCCGCATTGGCCTCGGCCGCGCTGGCCTTCGAGAAGTCGTAACTCGCGATGCCGGCGTCCGAAACCTTCATGCCGGCCTTCACGGCGTCCGCGACGGCCGACTTCACCTTCCCGCGTAGATCCACGAACTGGCTGTGCGCGTCCCGCAGGATCGAGGCGATGGCGCGGGCTTCCTTCGGGGCTGCGCCGAACTGCTCGTCGGTCAACTGCATGTTGGGACGCGCGACCAGCTGCGCCTGACCGGTCCAGGTCCCGTCAAGTCCCACGGACTTGACTTGACTGTCATAAACCTTCTTGACCGCTTCGAACTTCTTGGCGGCCTCGTCCCATTTGGTGGCGGCCGTCTCAAGGAGGGACAGGTCGATGGTCATGACCTGGTGGTACGTGAGCACGAGCCCCCCTAGCGGTAGTAGTCCGAGATCCGAGACGAGAACGGCGTGTTGTCCGAGTACTGGGTGGGCGGAACGGCTGTGGTGAGCTCTGATCCGACAAGGAAGTCATTGCCCAGGAAATACCTGTTGGTCCCGCTCAGGGCAGTTTTCTCCTGCGAGAGGCGCGCCTGAAGCGCCTTGACCGAGGTGTGCCACCCCTTGAGGGCGTCGGTGAGCCCACTCCCGGTGGCCCACTCCTTGAACTCCTTCTCGGCCTTCTCGGTCGACTCGTCGACGTACTCACCGGCCGTCTTCGTGTCCGGTTGGACTGTGTCTTCCAGAGCCTTGACGGCGCTTTTCTTCTTGGACGCGCTCGACTTCAGGTTGAGTGTTCCAGGGAGGCTCGGACCAGGGGGATCAGTCTGGTTGAGCTGCATATGGGTGGACTTCTGCCCCGCCGCAGCGTCGGTGCGGAGCTTGGACCACTCGTCCTCAAAGGTCATGATTCCCCCATGGCTAGGCATCAAGTGGCGCGTCGCATACGGCGATTAGCCTTCCGAAGTTAGCACGCTGGTGCCTTGTTATTCACCCCTTTCCGGGCACACTGGTCGAACGATCGGTCGGTTTGTGTGTTTCGGCCCTTGAGTGCACGGCTTCTCCTTGCGGAGAATGACGTACCGACTACGCCGCGTGCCGAAGGTTCGAACCAGTGGTGTCCGGAAGGGAAACTTACGGCGTTAGACGCGCGCGCGTCTCTGCAGGTTCCACGACGGGCGTCATTCACAGGCTATGAACTGACTGTGGCCCAAGCCGTGGTAGCCCGACACCTTAAGTCATCTCGTCGGCGCCTTGGGTTAGTGGGACGTTAAGTTGAGGATGACTCTCGTTGGGTGCCCTCAACGGAGGGTGCCTGTCGCGATGGCGGAGACGAACTCGCGCCAAGCGGCGGCGGTGAATGAGGCGTAGGCGAGATCGGTGCGCTTGGAGTCCCTGACGGCTATGTGACCTTGGGTGATTGCGAGCTCGACGCAGTCGTCATTGCCCCCGCTGTACGAACTCTTTCGCCAATGAGCGCCTTCGGAATGGAGCGCTGAGAGGGTGGCGTTAATGTTCTTCATGCTGCAACTCCCTCGCGATTGTCCGGAAACGTCTGCAAGTCTCTGGTGGTTCCAGTGCTCGGGATCTCAGGTGGTCGAAAACTTCGATGTATCGGTCCACATCCCCGGGATCCTCAAAGCAGACGGAGTTGGTCAGATTCTCGACCCACACTACTTCGGGAGTGGGTGCAGGGAAATCCATGAGCATGAACGAACCGTAGAGGCCGGCGTGTGCACCCGCTGTGAACGGCAGGAACTGGATAGTGATGCGAGGGTGCTCAGATGCATGCACTAGCCTCTCCAGTTGCTGTCTCGCAACCTCTGCCGAGCGGATGTGGCGCCGGATTGCAGCTTCGTCGATGACCGCCCACAGGGTGGGTGCATTTTCCGTGTCCAGCATCTCCTGGCGCCGCATGCGTACATCAACCAATGCCTGAACCTGCCGCGCTGACAGGTCGGGGCGCATCTCGGTGATGATCTCCCGTGCGTACGCCTCGGTCTGCAGGAGCCCGGGCACGAGCAGGGGTTGGTACGTACGTAGCGAAGTGGCGCTGGACTCCAGCGTCAAATATCCGCCGTACTGCGTGGTGTTGACCACCGTGGCGTACTTCTTCCACCACGGCCGCTTCTGGGCCTGGTCGGCCCGGACCAGATCAAGGAGGTCCTCGCGGAGGGTTGTGTCGGTGACCTCGTAGCAGTCGAGAAGCGCCTTGGCGAGGAGCGGAGTGGTGCCGCGATCACCGGTTTCAATGCGGCTCAATGATCCTTGGCTGACCTCCACCTGGCGGGCGACCTCGGCCAGGGTCAGCTCCGCGTCCTCGCGCAACTCTCGGAGCCGGGCCGCAAGTTGGCGGCGGTACACGGACTTCGACGCCGTGCTCTTTTTCCAAGCCATGGATCACAGTGTGGTGGGACGTGCAGGGAGGAGCAATCGAACACGAGGAATATTTCCCACTGACTTGCCGAGTAGCGGATTGCGCTGGCATGGTTACGGATCGTGGCAAGTGCGTCACGGCTTGCCGTTCTGTTGCCGCTAACTCCTTGTGCGAGGTGATCACATGGGCGAGCTCTCATCCCCACCCTTGTCTGGATGCCCACCAACGCGAGTCGGCTGGGAGGGCCCGGTGCTGGGCCGTGACCGTGTCGTGGTGCACGCGCGACACAGAGCTGCGTCATGGGTTCGCGAGGAGTGGCGCCTGCCTGAGGCGGCCTTCCAGATCGAATCCGTCGTGGGCGAGCTATGCGCCAACGCTCTACGTCACGGCGGCGGTCTCGCCTCGTTGGACCTGATCCTCTGTGAGGCGACGGCCTATTGCCCGCCCAGTCTGCGCATCCTGGTAGGCGACTATCTTCCGCATGCGCACCCCCGGATGACCGGCGATCCCAACGCCGAACTCGGCGAACACGGGCGTGGACTGCACATGGTCACGGCGCTGACGGCCGGCTGGGGGTGGCACCGCATCGGCGCGGATCTCAAGCAGGTCTGGTGCAAGATCATCTTGCCGCTCGACGCGCTCCCATGGCTCGTTCGAGCTTGAAGGAAACTCCTTCACAGCGGGCGTACCGGCCCCTGCGGTGAAGTTGAAGGGATCTGGCATCCCCGCCACATGAGCACGTTGGATGACCGGATGGCGCGGTACCCGCGGGAGCGATTGGATGGGTATTCCGTGCCCGAGGATCTTCGTGTGCTCCTGACGGCTCACGGGGAGGGCCGCAACGAGATCGCCGAGCTGTTCGGCATCACCCTGCTGTAACCGGATCAGGTCGACCCGCTTGTGATGACAGTTTCCTCGGCGACCGAGAACGCGACGACCCCGGTTGGAGGGCCGTCTTCGTCGCCGCCCAGGAGCTCAGCCGGCACCTGCATGTGGTTGCCGAAGGCGGCAAGGGCTGGATCGGCTACTGGACGCATCCCGATGAGCCCCAAGACCAGCCCACGCCGATCGTCGAGATCGACACTGAGGCCACCGTATGGAGCATGAGCGGACGCACTCTCGCGAAGGGGTGCGCCGCGGATCTCGCCTTCTATAAGGACGACCCGGCGGCAGAGTTCACGCGACTGGCTGACCGGCTTGGCGAACTCGGCGTGCCGGTCAGCACGCGTGACGATGACGCTCTCTACGAGCCTGACCTCGCGGTGGATCTGGATCCGGATGAGCTCTTCGGTGGTCTCAACGGCGCCGAGTGCGCGCGCCTGACGGTCCTTCGCCGCCTTGGCGAGCTTCTTCTTCGCCGCGTCGATGACCAGCTGCAGATCGCCCTCCAGCGCCCCGATCCCCGGATCGTCCTCCGGCGGACGCTCCGGCTGGGTGTCGTCCTTGCGGTCCACGTTTCGGCGTAGTACGCGTTGACGTTCTTCCAGTACGCCTTGGACGCCGCCTGCGCCGCATCCGCGCCCTCGGTGATCGGCTTGACCCGCTTCTGCACCGAACGCAGCTTGTTCGCGTACGCGTCCAAGGCGTCCACGGCGGCGTGGAAGTACGTCTGCGCGGACTCCAACTCCAGCGGAAGCCTCTCCGCCGCCTTCTGAAAACCCTCCGAACCGGCCCCCGTCCAGTCCATCAACGCCAGGACATCCAACTGCCCCTGCCCGTCCCTGAACGCCCCCGCGTAAGCCCGAAGCTTGACCACCAGGTCGTCGACGTCGGACGGATTGCCATAGATGACATCGGAGGGTTTCGCGGGCCGGCGGGATGTGCTCGGTCGAACCGCCCTCCATCGCATCACGCTGAGCCACGCGGATCGCTCCCTCGAGCCGTAGTCGTCGAGCCAGAGCTCCTGTAGATCCCAGGTGGCGGATCGACCAACGTCCCTACGCTCTCGGGCAGTAGCCCCGTCCAATCCTCGACGGTCGCGGGTGCCCATCCACATACCCTTGCGAACAGGGGAAGCCGTTCCATCGACGTGAACGCTAGTGCCACAGGCCAGACTTCTACTGTCCGTGTGACTGGGTGACCGGGCTCCTTCGGGCGCTGCAGGTGCAGCCGCGTCCCGCACAGCGTCGCCCGCTTCTCCCGCTCTGATACCGGCGTGGCGGCCTCTGGGAGTTTCTGGCCAACCAGTGTCCTGCCGCTGCGTCGGGGTGCACCCGAGTCGTTCATTCCCCCGAACGCAAGGGCTATCTTGACACTGGCGAGTGATGCCCCAGTGGCCGCCATGCCTCTGCGCAGCCACCCCCGTGGTACTCGTGAATCTGCTGGCTGAGAGTGCTGCCGGTTCTGTCTGGAATCCAGCGCCCTGACCGGAGCACTTCGGGCGTCAGGCTCACGGGGTTTTGCCGGGACGGGATGGTGGTGGGGGCTCAACGAACGGCTGGCTTGTCCCAGTGGATGGTTACGGGGCCGTCTGGTAGTTGGTCTGCGCCGGGACACTTGAACCAGTCCTGGGTCAGGTCGCGTACTGCCTCGGCGGTGAACTCGGTGAGCGCCCGGAGCCCTCTGGTTGACTTATTCAGTTTCTGTCCGTCGTCAATCTGGTCGTCCACTATGGTGGCGTTCGCGCCTATTAGCAGCCACTCTGTAGCGGTTCTGGGGGTATTGGTGCATGAGACGTATAGATTGATGGCCCCTCCTGTGGTCAAGGATCCGTAAGCCTTGCCTAAGGAAACGGGAATCCCTTTGGGGTGATAACTACGCTTGTGGCCGAGGGCGTCCTGGTAGGACACGTAAATGCGACTATCGTCTACTTTTGCCTCGCAAGTTCCCAGGGATGACCAGCCACCAAAGGTGTCGGCGTCTTCCGTGTATTTCGATCCCTTGGTGGGCAGGAGAGGCTCCGCCTTTTCGCCGGAAATGCGGTTATGGCAGATCCGCTGAGGGATATTGATGGCCTGGGTATCTGACCTCGACTTGTGTGTCGCCCACCATATCCCGGCACCGAGTACCAGGGTCAGGGTGGCGGCGATCCCTTTGCTGCGAGTCGAGAGTAGTGGCTTCTGTACCATGTGCGAGAGGCACCTGCTTCCTTATGAAGCCTCGACAGCGTTGGCGTCATATGCTGCATTATAGGCCCTCTGTGCGGCGTCTTTGACGCTTTGATTCTTGGCGTCCATGCCCGCTTGGGCTGCGGCATCGTAAAAAGCTTGTTTTGCCCTTTCGGCCCTCTTTACGCGTTCGGTTGTTAGGTATGCGTCTTGATTTTCTTGAACCTGTTTCGCTGCGTCTTCCGGCTTCGCTGCTTTATGATCGAGGACGGACTCTCGCACGTCCTCGATCACCCACCCGGCGACATCGCCGGCCACAGGGATATGATCGATGGTGCCAATCCCCAGATCCACGAAGCGACCGAGCCATCCGTCTCCGGCTTCCAGTGAATTATTGTATTCTTCGGCCTTCTTTACGCTGTCGTCAGCAGCTGCTATTGCATCAGCCCGACCCTCGGCCGTGTTTCCTTCGACCCTTGCGCCCGGAATCACGGCAATCTCGGCTAGAGCCCCGACATCTTCGTTGTCTCCGCGATGAGTTAGTGCTTCACGGAGTGTTTCGTTGGTCACTGCTTCCTGGGCTTGTGTGACGGTTGCGTATGCGTCGGGGTCTGCTGTGGTCGTCTTCAGGAACAGATCCAAAGTGTGTTTGTCCTCCGGCCTTGAGAGGTTCGGTTCGGCCCCGGTGTCTCTGATGTAGCCACTTTCATCTCCACCTGCGTAAACTCGCTGGATATCGTGCATGTACTCTGCGGACATATTGCCGAGGCTGCCCGCAATCGGAGCGAGTTCGCCATCCCCTTTGAAGAACTCGGGGTTCGCAGCCACTTTGTTCACCACCGAGCCGAAGACGTCGGCCTGCTCCTGCGTGTGGGCCTTGGAGGGGGCGTCGCTGTCGTAGGGACGCCCGGACGTGGCGGACTCGAGAGCGTGTCCGAGTGCTTCCTTGCCGAAGTTCTCAGTGTCGGAGACCTTGATGCCTGCGGCGCCGTATGTCCACTCACGTGCGCCCTTTCCATCCTTGTCGCCGAGAAAGTAGTCGAGGTTGCTGATCTTCTTGAGTCCGTCGTGCTCGCCCTCACCTGTGGAGCCGTTGAAGAACTCCGTCGACGCTTCAGGACTGTGCGAGAGACCTTCCAAGAGGCCGGTCATGGGGTCCCAACCGGGGCCGCCGTCCTTGTCGAGGTTGAGGCCGAACTTGTCCACGCCCAGGCCCGCGTATGAGTTGTGCGGCCCCGGCCAGGCCCACGGCTGCTTGCGCTCGAAGGTGACCATGTCCTCTGCGACGGGAGTGAGGAACGACTTGTCGTAGCTACCGTGGCGTAAAAGCGTTCCGAGAACTTGGTAGCCTCGAATTTCGACCCGGGCGTTGTTCTTTTCGAATGTGAGAGGCGCGCGGCCCACCCGCTTGAGTTCGGTTTGCCAAGCCTTCCCAAGATAGTCTCTGTCCTCGCGGAAGGCGGTATTGGGGTCGTCCTTCCCAGTCGGCGGCCGGGTCGCCGTGGCGAGTGCCTCGCCCATGCTGGTCTGAACGCTGTGGGCGAGCTTGAACTGCGTCTTGTCGCCCTCCGCCGAAGCATCGAGCGCGATCTGTGCCTGAAATCGCAGGGCGTCCTTCGGGCCTAGGGCCTTGTAGAAGTCGACAGTGAACTCGCGGTCCTTGGAGTTGTACGCGAGAAGCTGCTTGAGTTCGGTGAGTTCCGTGATGCTGAGCTCACCACCGTCCCGGTACTTCGCGAGGCTTTTCCTGGCGAGCTGAACTGCCCGCTCGGACTGTGCGTCGTCCAGGGAGTCGTATTTCGCGTGGCCGAAGTTGTGGCTGTCGTTGCCGTGGATCTTCTTCAGGGCGCGTGACGCGGAGTTGTCGATCTCATCGGCTTGAGCGATGAGATTGTTGATCCTGCTCTCCAGACGGTCCTTGTAGTCGAGCTGCGCCTGCGTCTGCTCGTCATTGGTGTCGCGCCGATGCAGATAAACGCATGACACCGTGCCGTCGGGCAGCCCGGTGACCTGGATGTACTTGTTCTTGGCTTCGACGTCCACGACCTCCTTGAGTGACGATTGGACCGCCACCAGGTCTTCGTGAGCGTCGCGCAGCATGGCCCAGATGGCTTTGGCCTCGGCGTGGGCGTCGTGGAATTCCTTGCCGGTCTTGCGAACAAAGGGCCTGGTGACATCGGCGTTGACGCCGGCCCAGCGGGCGGCCTCGGATTGCTTCACCATGCAGTCCCTGGCATCCGTGGCCAGGGTCTCGAGTTGGTCCACCATCTCCTTCCAGTCGTCGGCTGCCGAGCCGAGACTGGCTAAGGAGACGTGATACAGGTCGTCGAAAGTCAGGCGTGCCATCTGTGGTCCTCGTCCCCGTCTCCTACTTGTAGTACTTGGAAATCTCGGAGACCGGCATGGCGGTCCCGTCCCTGCGTGCCATGTCGGCGGCGATTTTCGCGTCCGTGTGGGCCTGCGAGTTCTTCGAGTAGTCGAGGTGGTTGGAGATATGGGCGCAGGCCTGCAGCAGCGTCTTGAGCTGGTCGTTCCAGATCATGGTCATGGTGGTGAGAGCGCCGCCCAAGGTGAAGTGATGTGTGGTCAGCACGCCGGCCGCCCTGGCCGTGGAGCCGTCGTCCTTCGCCCCGCGGGTCATGTCTCCCGCCTTCCTGAGGCGGTCGTGGAGTAAGAAGGCCTCATGGCCGACCCGTCCCAGATCGTCTTGGTGCACGATCAGGTCGCCGGAACCGCCGCCACCGCCGGATGAGCTCTTGCCTGCCTCGTTGAGACGCATGCGCGTCGTCGCTTCGGCTCGAAGCCCGTTCCACTCTTCTTCAAACGACACGCTTCTCTCCCCTGGCATGCGTGTTTCTGAGTCAGCGTCACAAGTGACGTTCAGCTTAGGGGAGTTGACCGTACGTGCGGGTAGCTGACGGGGCGTGTCGCCGAACGAAAAGACCTCTGCCCCGGGCCGAGCGGCCCGGGGCAGAGGTCTGTGAGTGCTCGGAAGGACAGGGGGCTTACTGGTCCGGCAGCCAGCCCAGCTGAACCAGCGGCGTGCCTCGCTTGCGCGAGACGAAGAAGCCGCGGCCCGGGGGCATGGGGCGGGGGCGGACGCCGCCGAGGAGGTCGCCTTCCGTGGGGTCGCCGGAGAGCAGTACGCCCTGGGCGCCGAGTTCCTTGATGCGCTGCATGAAGGACTCGAACATGGAGCGGGAGGCGCCCGCGGAGTTGCGGGCGATGATGAAGCGCATGCCGACGTCGCGCGCGAAGGGCAGGTTGTCGGTGAGGACGGCCATCGGGTTGCCGCTGCTGGTGGAGACGAGTTCGTAGTCGTCGACGATGACGAAGAACTGCGGTCCGGTCCACCAGCTGCGGTCGCGCAGCTGCTGGGGGGTGATGTCCGGCTTGGGGGCGCGGCGCTCCATGAGGCCGTTGAGGGCCGTGGTGTGGATCTGGAGGGCCGAGGCGATCGGGGCGTATTCCAGGAGGTGGGTGTCGGGGATGACGTCGAGCAGGGAGCGGCGGTAGTCGCCGACCACGATCTTCGCCTCGTCCGGGCCGTACCGCTCGGTGATCTGCTTGGCGATGAGCCGCAGCAGAGCCGTCTTGCCGGATTCGCTCTCGCCGAAGACGAGGAAGAAGGGATCGGATTCGAAGTCGACGAAGACCGGTTCGAGGTTGGTCTCGTCGATGCCGATCGCGACGCCGTGCTGGGGGTATTCGAAGCCCTTGGGGAGGTCTTCGGCGCGGAGCCGGCGGGGGAGGAGGCGTACGCGGGGGGCGTGGGGGCCGTGCCAGTTGCTGGTGACCGCGCGGATCAGCTCGCCGGAGGCGTCCGTGATCTCGTCGGGGTCGCTGCCCGAGTCGATACGCGGCTGGGCGCCCATGAAGTGCAGCTTCTCGGGGAGCTGGCCGCGGCCGGGGACGCCCACGGGGACGTTCGCGGCGACCTTGCGGTCGAATTCGGAGTCCATGGTGTCGCCGAGGCGCATCTCGAGGCGGTTGAGGAGCTGGTCCTTCAAAGAGGCGCGGACTTCCATGTTGCGGGAAGCGGTGACGACGATGTGGATGCCGTAGCCGAGGCCGCGGCCCGCGATATCGGCCACGACCCCTTCCAGCATGTCGTACTCCTGCCGGAAGTTGGCCCAGCCGTCGACGACGAGGAAGACGTCGCCCCAGCCCTGTTCGGCGTGCTCGCCGCGGGACCGCTGCCGCCGGTAGGTGGCGATCGAGTCGATGTTCTTGGCGCGGAAGTACTCCTCGCGCCGGGCCAGGATGCCCGCCACCTCGGCGATGGTGCGCCGCACCCGCTCCGGGTCCAGGCGGGAGGCGACGCCGCCCACATGGGGGAGGTCGGAGATGGCGCTCAGGCCGCCGCCACCGAAGTCCAGGCCGTAGAACTGCACTTCGGCCGGGGTGTGGGTGAGTGCGAAGGCCGTGATCAGGGTGCGCATCAGCGTGGACTTGCCGGACTGCGGGCCGCCGACGACCAGCATGTGGCCCGCGGCGCCGGAGAAGTCGCGGTAGAGCACATCGCGCCGCTGCTCGAAGGGCTTGTCGATGAGGCCGAGCGGCACGACGAGGTTGCCCAGGCGCGGGTATTCGGGCGCGGTGAGGCCGCGGCCCTCGACCGGGGAGAGCGGCGGCAGCAACTGGTCCAGCGAAGGGGCCTCGTCCAACGGGGGGAGCCAGACCTGGTGGGCCGGTGCGCCCTGGCCCTCCAGGCGGCGGACGATGACGTCGAGGACCGTGTCGGCCAGCGCGTCATCCTCCTGGCGGGACGGGGTGGTCAGCGCCGCCGGGTCCGGGGTGGTGTAGGTGACCGGGACCGGGGTGGCCGTGAAGAGCACCGGCCGGCGCTCGATGGGCAGCGAGGTGCCGTCGAAGTCGGCGGGCGCCGCCCCGGTGCGGTACACGCCGGAGACGTACGCGGCCTTGAAGCGCGTCATCTCGTCCGTGGCGAACTTCAGGTAGCCGGAGCCGGGGACGGACGGGAGGTGGTACGCGTCCGGCACGCCCAGGGCCGTACGGGACTCGGCGGCGGAGAAGGTCCGCAGGCCGATGCGGTACGACAGGTAGGTCTCCAGGCCGCGCAGCCGGCCCTCCTCGAGGCGCTGCGAGGCCAGCAGCAGATGCACGCCCAGGGAGCGGCCGATACGGCCGATCTGGATGAACATGTCGATGAAGTCAGGCTTGGCCGTCAGCAGCTCGCTGAACTCGTCGATCACCAGGACGAGTGAGGCCACGGGCTCCAGCGGGGCGCCGGCCGCCCGCGCCTTCTCGTAGTCGTGGATGTTGGCGTAGTTGCCGGCCGCGCGCAGCAGCTCCTGACGGCGCTGCAGCTCTCCGGTGATCGAGTCGCGCATACGGTCGACGAGCGTCAGGTCGTCCGCGAGGTTGGTGATGACCGCCGCCACATGCGGCAGCTGCGACATTCCCGCGAAGGTCGCGCCACCCTTGAAGTCCGCCAGGACGAAGTTCAGCGTCTCGGACGAGTGGGTGACCGCGAGCCCCAGCACCAGGGTGCGCAGCAGCTCGGACTTGCCGGAGCCGGTGGCGCCGACGCACAGGCCGTGCGGGCCCATACCGTCCTGTGCTGCCTCCTTGAGGTCCAGCATGACCGGCGAACCGTCCTCGCCGACCCCGATCGGCACCCGCAGCCGCTCGGCGATCGACCGCGGCCGCCAGGTCCGCGTGACATCCACCGAGCCCGCGTCGCCGAGCCCCAGCAGGTCGGTGAAGTCGAGGTTGGCCAGCAGCGGTTCGTCGTCATCGCCCCCGCCCACGCGCAGCGGTGCCAGTTGCCGGGCGAGCGCGTCCGCGGCCTCCAGGGTCAGCGCGTCAGGGACCCCGTCGTACCCCGCGACCTGCGACAGCAGCTCCAGCTTGCCCGGCCGTACGATCATCGAGAGCCCGCCGCGCAGCTCGTCGAGGTCGCCCGGCACCACCTCGATGACGGTGACGCCCTGCAGACCCTCCTGCGCCGCGAACGCCGACTCCGGCGGCACCATCCCGCCGTCCAGCACGACCACCACATGCGGCTGGTCGAGCAGCGGCTGGGCGTCCTTGCTGAACCGGGACCGTCCCTCCAGACGCCCCTTGAGCAGCTCCTCGAGCTCCGCGAGGGAGTCGCTGAACAGCCGCCGCGAGCCCGCACCGTCGAGCGCGCCCGGCACCTGCAGATGGGGCAGCCACTTCGCCCAGTCCCAGTAGGGCGCCGCGCTGCGCGGCGCGACCACCGCGATGACGAGGTCCTCGGGCGAGTGGAGGGTGGCCAGCTGGGCGACGAGCGCCCGCGCCGCGCCCCGCACCGAGTCCGGCTCCCCGGACACCGTGACGTGGTAGAAGGCGCGCAGCGACACCGCCATCGGCATGTGCTCCAGCGACCCCTGGGTCGCCAGGAACTTCTGCATGGCGCCCGCCGTCAGCGGCTCCAGGTCGTCGACCGCGGCCGTGTCGGGGGCGATCAGCGGGGTGGCCAGCTGCTGCGAGCCGAGCCCGATCCGGATCTGCCCGAAGTCGTTGTCGCTCGTCCGCCGTTCCCACACCCGGCTGCCCTCGGCCACGACCGACCACAGCTGGTCCGGGGAGGGGTGCAGATAGAACTGCGCGTCGCGCTGCGCCCGCGCGGTGCGCCGGATCGTACGGCGGGTCTGCGCGAGGTACTTGAGATAGTCGCGGCGCATGTCCGCCAGCTGCCCCTGTGAGCCCTGCCGGTGCCGGACGAACATCGCCACGGTCATGCCGAGCGTGGAGAACATCATCATCACGCCCATGATCTTCATCATCGGCGCGGCGCCGGGCATGAAGAAATAGACCATCGACGAGGCCATGCCCAGGGTGGGCAGCAGCTGCATCAGGACGCCCTCTTGCTGGCCGCGTGGCAGCTCAGGGGGCGATTCGAGGCGGAGTTCCTCGCTCGGCACCTCGGGCGGGAGAGCCCGCGGTTGGCGCTTGACGACGACCTGGCTCACCGGTTCCCTCAACCCCTCAACGCAGATGAACAGTTCCTTTCCGGCACCCCCGTGGCGACGGACTCCCTCTGCGAGACGGCGATCCTACCGACGTATGAGCTGCCCGACCCCGGTAGGGTGGCCGCCGCACGCGCGGTGCCGTGCGCCGCTCCACAGTGAACAGGGGGCCTTACAGGTGAGTACGTCCGCCACGACCGGCTTCTGCAGGGTGACCGTGGTCGCACCTGACAGTCGGATCGATGTGGCTCTTCCGGAGGACATCGCCGTCGCCGACGTCTACCCCGAGATCCTTCGTCTGACCGGACAGACCCAGCCCGTGGGCGCCCCTACCGGCTACCACCTCGTACGCCGCGACGGCACCGTCCTGGAGAGCGCGCTGTCGCTGGGCGCCCAGCAGGTGCTCGACGGCGAGCTGCTGTCCCTGCGGCCCTTCGCCGAGTCGCTGCCGCCCGCGGTCTACGACGATGTGTCGGACGCGATCGCCTCCGCCGTCACCCGCGACCGGACCCTGTGGAGCGACGGGTACCTGCGCGCCTTCGGGCTGTTCGGCGGCTCCCTACTGCTGGTCCTCATGGGCTTCGTACTTTGGTTCGCCGATCCGCTCAAACACGACATGCACGGTCTGCCGGGCATCATCGCCGCCGCTGTCGCGGTGCTGCTCGCCGCGCTGGCGGGGGTACGGGCGCGGGTCTACGAGGACCGCGCCTCCGCGATCGCGCTCGGCCTGGCCGCCCTGCCACACGCCATGATCGCGGGCTCGGGGCTGCTCGCCCTGGACCCGGGTGAGGGCGTCGGCCGCCTGCAGTTCCTGCTCGGGTGTGTCGCCATCCTCGTCGTCTCGGTCGCCCTGGTGGTCGCCATGCCGACCGGTGACGCGCCATTCGTCGCCGCGGTCTTCGCCTCCACCGTCGGCACCCTCGCCACCTTCTGCGCGATCCTCACCGAGGTCAGCCCCACCGAGACCGCCGCGGTGTGCGCCGCCGTCGCGATCGGCGCCATCGCGTTCCTGCCGGGCCTGTCGGCGCGCGTCGCCCGGCTGCCCATCGGGTACGCCGCGCCCCGCTCGGCGGCTGAGGACGACAACCTCGACCCGGGGTCCGGGCCCGCCCCCGAGCCCGTGGACGCCGACCGCATCGCCGCCCAGGCCCGCCGCGGCCACGAGATGCTGCTCGGCCTGGTCGGCGGCTGCTCCGCCATCGTCGTCGGCGCCTCGGCCGTGCTCGGCTTCTCCGACAATGTCTGGGGCCAGGTGCTGGCCCTCGTCTCCGGCCTCGCGATGCTGTTGCGCGCCCGCCTCTTCCGCTACACCGCCCAGGTCGCCTCCGTCCTCACCGCGGGCCTGATCGGCCTGGGGCTGCTCGTGCTCGGGCTGTCCCTGAACCCGCCGGCCGACGCCATGTTCAAGCTGCTGGTGCGGCACGACAGCGGCCCGCTGGACGTCCGTACGATCTGGCTCGCCGCCTCCGTCACGGTGGGAGCGGCGCTGATCACCGGCATCGCGCTGATCATTCCGAAGAAGGGTCTCTCCCCGTTCTGGGGCCGCTTCTCCGACCTGGCCGAGAGCGCCCTGCTGCTCTCCTTGGTGCCCCTTGCCCTGGCCGTGCTGGACGTCTACAGCTCCGCGCGCAGCCTGACCAGTTAAAAGCCGGGGGAAACCCGGGGGTAAAAGCAGCGGGTGAAGCCGGCGAGCGGGCCGACGGGCAAACGGATGGTCGGCGGCTGGTACGCTGTGTGACGGCCGTTTGTGTACGCGCCCCCGGAGCTCTCGTACGAGCACTCTGGAGACAGCGCCCAGCGGACCCCGCCTCCCGAGTCACGGAAGCTCCCCTGAGACCAAGACCAGGGGCACTCGGTGGCCGAACAGAAGAACCCGAAGGAGTACCGCGTGTCGCTTGACGCCGCTACGAAGAAGCAGATCATGACCGAGTTCGCCACCAAGGAGGGCGACACCGGTTCCCCCGAGGTCCAGGTCGCGCTGCTCTCGCGCCGCATCTCCGACCTGACCGAGCACCTCAAGACCCACAAGCACGACCACCACTCCCGCCGTGGTCTGCTGCTCCTGGTCGGCCAGCGCCGCCGCCTGCTGCAGTACCTGGCGAAGAAGGACATCACGCGCTTCCGTGCGCTGGTCGAGCGCCTGGGCATCCGCCGCGGTGCGGCGGGCGCCAAGTAAGACACTGTGGTAGGGAGCGGTTCCCGGGACAGGGGACCGCTCCCTTTGCCGTACGCGCCGCGGAACCCGCTGCCGTACGTGCCGCAGAACCCGTGCGGCGCACCGCATCACCGGGACCCGTCGCCGCCCGCGCACCCCGCGCACCGTCCCCGTCGATATCCACAGCCGTCGTGAGGACGGGCGAAGCTTTGTAGTCTGGTCCCAACAACGTCATAACGAACGAGGAGGAGCGCCTCATTCCCGCGGCACCGGCGCCACAGGAGCCGGTCCTCGGTAGTGGCTCCCGGAACTGGCAATTCCGGTGGCTTCGATCGAAGACCGGCCCGGCCGCCGGACCAAAGCCAGGGGCGCTGCTCCACCACCGTTCCTCCGTCACACGGACGAGGGACGCAGAAGAGGAGATTTTCCTGGTGGAGAACGAGACCCACTACGCCGAGGCCGTCATCGACAATGGCGCCTTCGGCACCCGCACCATTCGCTTCGAGACGGGCCGCCTGGCCCGTCAGGCCGCCGGCTCCGCCGTGGCCTACCTGGACGACGACACCATGGTGCTGTCGGCCACCACCGCATCCAAGAACCCCAAGGACCAGCTCGACTTCTTCCCGCTCACGGTCGACGTCGAAGAGCGGATGTACGCCGCCGGGCGCATCCCCGGCTCGTTCTTCCGCCGTGAGGGCCGCCCGTCCGAGGACGCGATCCTCACCTGCCGCCTGATCGACCGCCCGCTGCGCCCGTCCTTCAAGAAGGGCCTGCGCAACGAGATCCAGATCGTCGAGACGATCATGGCGCTCAACCCCGACCACCTCTACGACGTGGTCGCGATCAACGCCGCCTCCTGTTCCACGCAGCTGGCCGGACTGCCCTTCTCCGGGCCGATCGGCGGCACCCGGGTCGCCCTGATCAAGGGCCAGTGGGTGGCCTTCCCGACCCACTCCGAGCTCGAGGACGCCGTCTTCGACATGGTCGTGGCCGGCCGCGTCCTGGAGGACGGCGACGTCGCGATCATGATGGTCGAGGCCGAGGCCACCACCAAGACCATCCAGCTGGTCAAGGACGGCGCCGAGGCGCCGACCGAGGAGGTCGTGGCCGCGGGCCTCGAGGCCGCGAAGCCCTTCATCAAGGTGCTCTGCAAGGCCCAGTCGGACCTCGCCGCCAAGGCTGCCAAGCCCACCGGCGAGTTCCCGATCTTCCTCGACCACCAGGACGACGTCCTGGAGGCGCTCACCGCCGCCGTCCGCGACGAGCTCGCCCAGGCGCTGACCATCGCGGGCAAGCAGGAGCGCGAGGCCGAGCTGGACCGCGTCAAGGGCCTGGCCGCCGAGAAACTGCTGCCGCAGTTCGAGGGGCGCGAGAAGGAGATCTCCGCCGCGTACCGGGCGCTGACCAAGACCCTGGTCCGCGAGCGGGTCATCAAGGAGAAGAAGCGCATCGACGGCCGCGGCGTCACGGACATCCGTACGCTGGCCGCCGAGGTCGAGGCGATCCCGCGGGTCCACGGCTCGGCGCTGTTCGAGCGCGGCGAGACCCAGATCCTGGGCGTCACCACGCTGAACATGCTCCGCATGGAGCAGCAGCTGGACACGCTGGCGCCCGAGACCCGCAAGCGCTACATGCACAACTACAACTTCCCGCCGTACTCCACCGGCGAGACCGGCCGCGTCGGCTCCCCGAAGCGCCGCGAGATCGGCCACGGCGCGCTGGCCGAGCGGGCGCTGCTCCCGGTGCTGCCGTCCCGCGAGGACTTCCCGTACGCCATCCGCCAGGTCTCCGAGGCGCTCAGCTCCAACGGCTCGACCTCCATGGGGTCGGTCTGCGCCTCGACCATGTCGCTGCTGAACGCCGGTGTGCCGCTGAGGGCCCCGGTTGCCGGTATCGCCATGGGCCTGATCTCCCAGGAGATCGACGGCGAGACCCACTACGTCACCCTCACCGACATCCTCGGTGCGGAGGACGCCTTCGGCGACATGGACTTCAAGGTCGCCGGCACCAAGACGTTCGTGACCGCCCTCCAGCTGGACACCAAGCTGGACGGCATCCCGGCGTCCGTGCTGGCCGCGGCCCTCAAGCAGGCCCGCGACGCCCGGCTGCACATCCTCGACGTGATGAACGAGGCCATCGACGTCCCGGACGAGATGTCTCCGAACGCGCCGCGGATCATCACCGTCAAGATCCCGGTGGACAAGATCGGTGAGGTCATCGGCCCCAAGGGCAAGATGATCAACCAGATCCAGGAGGACACCGGCGCCGACATCACCATCGAGGACGACGGCACCATCTACATCGGTGCCGCCGACGGCCCGGCCGCCGAGGCCGCCCGCGCCACCATCAACGGCATCGCCAACCCGACGATGCCCGAGGTCGGCGAGCGCTACCTGGGCACGGTCGTGAAGACCACCACCTTCGGTGCCTTCGTCTCCCTGCTCCCGGGCAAGGACGGCCTGCTGCACATCTCGCAGATCCGCAAGCTCGCCGGTGGCAAGCGCGTGGAGAACGTCGAGGACGTGCTGAAGGTCGGCGCCAAGGTCCAGGTCGAGATCGCCGAGATCGACCAGCGCGGCAAGCTCTCGCTGATCCCCGTCATCGAGGACGCAGAGGGCTCGGACGCGTCGAAGGACGAGGCGAAGGACGCCGCCGACAGCGGCTCCGACGCGGACGCCAAGTGACGTCCCGTGCCAACGCGGCGACGGCCCGCCCCTCTTCGGAGGGGCGGGCCGTCGCCCGTACCCAAACGCTTCTCAAGGGCGAGAACGGCATCGGGACGGTCCGTAGGACCACCCTGCCCGGGGGCCTGCGCATTGTCACCGAAACCCTGCCGTCCGTGCGCTCGGCCACCTTCGGGATCTGGGCGCACGTCGGCTCCCGCGACGAGACCCCCGTACTGAACGGCGCCACCCACTACCTGGAGCACCTGCTCTTCAAGGGCACCCAGCGGCGCAGCGCGCTCGACATCTCCTCCGCCATCGACGCGGTCGGCGGCGAGATGAACGCCTTCACGGCGAAGGAGTACACCTGCTACTACGCGCGGGTGCTCGATGCCGATCTGCCGCTGGCCATCGACGTCGTCTGCGACATGCTGACCGGCTCGCTGATCGACGCCGCGGATGTGGACGCCGAGCGCGGCGTCGTCCTGGAAGAGATCGCGATGACCGAGGACGACCCGGGCGACTGTGTGCACGACCTGTTCGCGCACACCATGCTCGGCGACACCCCCCTCGGCCGCCCCGTCCTCGGCACCGTCGACACCGTCAACGGCCTCAGCCGCGACCAGATCGCCCGCTTCTACAAGAAGCACTACGACCCCACCCACCTGGTGGTCGCCGCCGCGGGCAATGTGGACCACGCCGCGGTCGTCCGGCAGGTGCGCAAGGCGTTCGACAAGGCGGGCGCCCTGTCCCGTACGGACGCGGTCCCCGTCGCCCCGCGCGACGGCTCCCGCACCATCCACGCGGCCGGGCGCGTCGAGGTGCAAGGCCGCAAGACCGAGCAGGCGCACGTCGTCCTCGGCATGCCGGGCATCGCGCGCACCGACGACCGGCGCTGGGCGCTCGGTGTCCTCAACACGGCGCTCGGCGGCGGCATGAGCTCCCGGCTGTTCCAGGAGGTGCGGGAGAAGCGCGGGCTCGCCTACAGCGTGTACTCCTACACCTCGGGCTTCGCCGACTGCGGCCTGTTCGGCGTCTACGCGGGCTGCCGCCCGAGCCAGGCGCCGGACGTCCTCAAGATCTGCCGTGACGAGCTCGACCACGTCGCGCAGCACGGGCTGACCGACGAGGAGCTACGGCGCGCGGTGGGCCAGCTGCGGGGCTCCACGGTGCTGGGCCTGGAGGACACCGGCGCGCTGATGAACCGCATCGGCAAGAGCGAGCTGTGCTGGGGCGACCAGATGTCGGTGGACGACATGCTCGCCCGGATGGCTGCCGTCACTCCGGACGAGGTGCGCGAGGTGGCCCGCGATGTACTGGGGCAGCGTCCTTCGCTGTCCGCCATCGGCCCGCTGAAGGACAAGCAGGCGTCGCGCCTGCACGAGGCCGTCGCCTAGCGCCTGGCAAGACCGCCGCACACACCGGCGGACGACACAGCGGATGACACAAGGGATTCGAACGATGAGCAAGCTGCGCGTGGCCGTTCTCGGCGCCAAGGGCCGGATCGGTTCCGAGGCCGTACGAGCCGTGGAAGCCGCCGAGGACATGGAGTTGGTCGCCGCGCTCGGCCGGGGCGACCAGCTGGAGACGATGGCCGAGGCGGGCGCCGAGGTCGCGGTCGAGCTGACCGACCCCGCATCGGTGATGGGCAACCTCGAATTCTGCGTCCGCCACGGCATCCACGGTGTTGTGGGCACCACCGGCTGGACGGACGAGCGACTGACGCAGCTGCGGGGATGGCTCGAGGCCGCGCCGGGCACCGGCGTGCTCATCGCGCCGAACTTCTCCATCGGCGCCGTGCTGACCATGCGCTTCGCCCAGCAGGCCGCCCGCTTCTTCGAGTCGGTCGAGGTCATCGAGCTGCACCACCCGAACAAGGCGGACGCCCCCTCGGGCACGGCGGCCCGCACCGCGCAGCTGATCGCGGCGGCCCGGGAGAAGGCGGGGTGCGCGCCGCAGCCCGACGCGACGAGCACGGCGCTGGAGGGGGCGCGCGGCGCCGATGTGGACGGGGTGCCGGTGCACTCGGTGCGGCTGCGCGGACTCCTCGCCCACCAGGAGGTCCTGCTGGGCGGAGAGGGCGAGACCCTCACCATCCGGCACGACTCGACCCACCACAGCAGCTTCATGCCCGGCGTGCTGCTGGGGGTGCGCCGCGTGGTGTCCGCTCCCGGCCTGACCCTCGGCCTGGAACACTTCCTCGATCTGGACTGAGACACAGCGGTGCGCGCAAAGATCACGTATTTCGTCCTCGCGGCCGTCCTGGTCGTGTACTTCGTCCTGGTCGGCAGCCGGGGCGTGCTGCTCATCGAGCAGGGCACGCCGCTGACCGTGGCCTTCGGCGTGGCGGTGCTGGTGCTGCCGCTCATCGGCTTCTGGTTCCTGTGGAAGACGACCGAGTTCGCGCGCAGCGCGAACCGGCTCGCCCGCGAGCTGGAGGCCGAGGGCGGCCTCCCGGTCGACGAGCTGGTACGGACGCCGGGCGGGCGGATCGACCGGGACTCCGCGGACGCGGTCTTCGCCAAGCGGCGGGCCGAGACGGAGGAGTCGCCGGACGACTGGCGCTCCTGGTTCCGGCTGGCCGTCGCGTACTACGACGCGCGGGACACGGCGCGCGCCCGCAAGGCGATGCAGCGCGCCATCGCCCTGCACGACGGCCGACCGGTGCGGGCCCAGGGCTGACCGACCTGGGGGCTGACCGACCTGGGGCCTCAGGCAGCTTGGGCCTTAGTCGGCCCGGGGTCTCAGGCAGCTCGGGGCCTCAGCGGTACCGGGCCGCCCAGCCCTCGATCGTGTCGGCCGCCATGACGAAGGCCTCGGGGCGGCCAAGGAAGTCGGCGCTGTGGTCGGTGAAGACCACCCGCGGGGACCCGCCCTCCGTGAGTTCGATGAGTACCGCCTGCCCCTGGACACTGCGCGGCAGCCCCAGCCACCGCACCGGCTGCTGGGCGGTGCGTATCGCCGCGACCTGAGACCAGCGCACCGTCGTGGCGGAGAACAGGCCCGTCAGCCGCAGCCCTTCCTCGTCGATCCACACACCCGTCCGCACCAGCCGGACGGCGCACAGGATCACCAGCGCGGCGCCCCCGACGCAGATGCCGGCGGCAGGCACCGATCCCGCGAGGGCGATGATCATCGCGGAGAAGAGCACATACGAGGCGAGCAGCAGCAGGAGCGCGGCTCCGCCGACCCTCCAGGGACCCGGCCGGTAGGGGCGGCGCCGGCGGCCCGGGTCCTCGTACGGCAGGGGGGCTTCTCCGGCCGCCGGTCCGTCGTCGTCAAGGGCGCGGTCCGCTGTCAGGAAGGGCAGGGGCACGAATGGTCCTCACTCACACACATGTCCGGATGGGCCTGTGCTGGCTGAGGCTATCCCAGGGGCTCAGCGCCCGTCCGACGCCTCCGACTGCTCCACCTGGTGAGTGGTCCGGGGCCCGGTCTCGAGCGCGGGCAACCCGAACATCAGCGAGCCCACGAACCCGGCGATGATCGTCAGCGTGATGAGCGTGCGGCCCGCTATCTGCGACGGGGTGGCGCGGGGCCGGGGCGGCGGAGTGACATTGCTGCGGAACTGGTCGGCTTCGGAGATGAAGGCGAAGGGCACGGGCTCGCGCCGACGGGACATGCGGGGGCTCTCCTTGGAACCTCGAACGTGGGTACTTCAGTAGGTAGGACGCGTGAACGAGTGGCGAGGTGCCCTTTTTCGGCGACTTCCTTCGACATTTTCAGCGTTACGACCGGTCGGCGGCGATGTCGGTGCGGCCCCGTAAGCTGGGCGCGCCCTGAGCGATGAACCATGGAAGGACCCGCCGGTGACCGATATCCCCGCCGAGAGCGAGAAGGCCAGCTTCCGCAGCGATGTGACCGTCGAACTGGTCAAGCACAGCGCGGCCGACTCCGATGTGCTGTGGGCCGCCCGGGTGTCCACCGCCGGCGAGCAGTCTCTCGAGGAGCTCACCAAGGACCCGGAGCGCTCCAAGGGGCTGATCAACTTCCTGATGCGGGACCGGCACGGCAGCCCCTTCGAGCACAACTCGATGACCTTCTTCATCAACGCCCCGATCTTCGTCTTCCGGGAGTTCATGCGGCACCGCGTGGGCTGGTCGTACAACGAGGAGTCCGGTCGCTACCGCGAGCTCCAGCCGGTCTTCTACGTCCCCGGAGAGTCCCGCAAGCTGATCCAGCGGGGCCGCCCTGGCAAGTACGAGTTCGTGGAGGGCACACCGGCGCAGCAAGAGCTGACCGGCCGCGTGATGGAGGACGCCTACCGCCACGCGTACGAGGCGTACCAGGAGATGCTGGCGGCCGGCGTCGCCCGGGAGGTGGCCCGCTCCGTCCTGCCCGTCGGCCTGTTCTCCTCGATGTACGCGACGTGCAACGCGCGGTCGCTGATGCACTTCCTCGGCCTGCGTACCCAGCATGAGCAGGCCGCCGTGCCCTCCTTCCCGCAGCGGGAGATCGAGATGGTCGGCGAGAAGATGGAGGCGATCTGGGCCGAGCTGATGCCGCTCACCCACGCCGCCTTCAACGCCAACGGGCGCGTCGCCCCGTAGCGCCCCCGCCCCCCCCGTATCGCTGCGCGTGGCAGTTCCCGGACAGTTTCCGGACACTCCCCGGACGGGTCATGCGCGAGAGGTGTCCGTATTGCGGCGTTTCGTGAAGTTCATCTAGGCTGAACAAACGGATCCGGCACTGTCTGAACCCCCGAGCAGGCAGTGCCGGGTCCCATACAGCGCCCCGGTCGCCGCCCCCGAGGGAGCACCGCGAGGCGCGCTACGAGTAGCGTGGGGCCCATGGCACCGACTTCCACATCGCAGACCCCTTTCGGGCGCATGCTGACCGCCATGGTCACGCCATTCACTGCTGATGGCGCGCTCGATCTTGACGGCGCTCAGCGACTCGCCGCCCACCTGGTGGACGCCGGCAATGACGGCCTGGTCGTCAACGGCACCACCGGCGAGTCCCCGACCACCAGCGATGCGGAGAAAGCCCAGCTCGTACGAGTCGTGGTGGAGGCGGTCGGCGACCGAGCCCACGTCGTGGCCGGAGCGGGCACCAATGACACCCGGCACAGCGTCGAGCTCGCCCGCGCCGCCGAGCAGGCCGGTGCCCATGGCCTGCTGGCCGTCACGCCGTACTACAGCAAGCCCCCCCAGGAAGGTCTCCTCCGGCACTTCACCGCCATCGCCGACGCCACCGAGCTGCCGGTCATGCTCTACGACATCCCCGGCCGCAGCGGCGTACCGATCGGCACCGAGACCATCGTCCGGGTCGCGGAGCACCCGCGTATCGTCGCCAACAAGGACGCAAAGGGCGACCTCGGCCGTGCCAGCTGGGCCATCGCCCGCTCGCGCCTGGCCTGGTACTCCGGCGACGACATGCTGAACCTGCCGCTGCTGTCCGTCGGCGCCATCGGCTTTGTCTCCGTGGTCGGCCACCTGGTCACCCCCGAGCTGCGGGCGCTGCTCGAAGCCCACCTCTCGGGCGACGTCGCGAAGGCGACCGAAATCCACCAGAAGCTCCTCCCGGTCTTCACCGGGATGTTCCGTACCCAGGGCGTCATCACGACGAAGGCCGCACTCGCCCTCCAGGGCCTGCCGGCCGGGCCGCTGCGCCTGCCGCTCGTCGAACTCAGCGCCGAGGAAACGGGGCAGCTCAAGCGCGATCTCGCCGCTGGCGGGGTACAGCTGTAACAAGAGGCGATTTTCGCAACTTCGTACTTCACAACTTCATACAGACACATCAAGCAAGTGCACGAATGTCACGCGCGCCATGTGCCCCAAGGGGGCACGTGGCGTGTGTGGTGAGGAGAGTCTTTTGAGCCATCCGCATCCTGAACTCGGCCCTCCGCCGAAGCTCCCCGAGGGGGGACTGCGCATCACCCCGCTCGGCGGGCTCGGCGAGATCGGCCGCAACATGACGGTCTTCGAGTACGGCGGCCGGCTGCTGATCGTCGACTGCGGAGTGCTCTTCCCCGAGGAGGAGCAGCCCGGAGTCGACCTGATCCTGCCGGACTTCACGTGTATCCGGGACCGGTTGGACGACATCGACGGCATCGTGCTCACGCACGGCCACGAGGACCACATCGGCGGCGTCCCATTCCTGCTCCGCGAGAAGGCGGACATCCCGCTGATCGGTTCCAAGCTGACCCTCGCCCTGATCGAGGCGAAGCTGCAGGAGCACCGCATCCGCCCGTACACGCTCGAGGTGGAGGAGGGCCGGCGCGAGCGGATCGGCCCCTTCGACTGCGAGTTCGTGGCGGTGAACCACTCCATCCCGGACGCCCTCGCCGTCGCCATCCGCACCCCAGCCGGCATGGTCGTGCACACCGGCGACTTCAAGATGGACCAGCTGCCGCTCGACGGCCGCCTCACGGACCTGCCCGCCTTCGCGAGGCTCGGCGAGGAAGGCATCGACCTGCTGCTCTCGGACTCCACGAACGCCGAGGTCCCCGGCTTCGTCCCGCCCGAGCGTGACATCTCCGGCGTGCTGCGCCAGGTCTTCGCCGACGCTCAGCGGCGGATCATCGTCGCGAGCTTCGCCAGCCATGTCCACCGCATCCAGCAGATCCTCGACGCGGCCCATGAGTACGGGCGCAGGGTCGCCTTCGTCGGCCGTTCGATGGTCCGCAACATGGGCATCGCGCGCGATCTCGGCTATCTGCGGGTACCGGCCGGGCTCGTCGTCGATGTGAAGACGCTCGACGATCTGCCGGACGACGAGATCGTCCTCGTCTGCACCGGCTCCCAGGGCGAGCCGATGGCCGCGCTGTCCAGGATGGCCAACCGCGATCACCAGATCCGCATCGTCCAGGGCGACACGGTGATCCTCGCGTCCTCGCTCATCCCGGGCAACGAGAACGCGGTCTACCGTGTGATCAACGGCTTGAGCCGCTGGGGCGCGAACGTGATCCACAAGGGCAATGCCAAGGTCCATGTCTCCGGGCACGCCTCGGCCGGGGAGTTGCTGTACTTCTACAACATCTGCAAGCCCCGGAACCTGATGCCGGTGCACGGCGAATGGCGGCATCTGCGCGCCAACGCCGAGCTGGGCGCCCTGACCGGCGTACCCAAGAACCGCTGCGTCATCGCCGAGGACGGGGTGGTGGTCGACCTGGTCGACGGCGTCGCGAAGATCGTCGGCAAGGTGCAGGCGGGCTATGTGTACGTCGACGGCCTCTCGGTCGGAGACGTCACGGAAAGCTCGCTCAAGGACCGCCGCATCCTCGGTGAAGAGGGCATCATCTCGGTCTTCGTGGTCGTCGACAGCACGACCGGCAAGATCGTGGGCGGCCCGTACATCCAGGCGAGGGGCTCCGGCATCGAGGACTCCGCGTTCCTCGCGGTCATCCCGAAGATCGAGGAATCCCTGGCCAAGTGCGCCTCGGACGGCATCGCCGAGCCGCATCAGCTACAGCAGCTCGTGCGCCGCTCGGTGGGCAAGTGGGTGTCCGACAGCTACCGCCGGCGCCCGATGATCCTCCCTGTCGTGGTCGAGGTCTGACGCCGGCTCAGCACCCGCCCGGCGCCGACTCACGAGCGGGGCTCCCCGATTTGCATCCGGGAGCCCCGCTCCAGTACGTTTACGGCTCCGCCGGAAGGGGAACCTGGAGCACTCAGCGTGCGACGGGAGGACCCGGAAGGCGGGTGGGAATCCGGCTCAGAGAATTCTGATAAAGTCGGAGACACCGAAGGGAAGCGCCCGGAGAAACCGGTGAAACGGTTTCGAAGGAAGCGTCCGTTCCTTGAGAACTCAACAGCGTGCCAAAAGTCAACGCCAGATATGTTGATACCCCGTACGATCGGCCGGTTCGATCCGGATCGGTTTGGTCGGACGAGGTTCCTTTGAAGAAAACACACAGCGAGGACGCTGTGAGCGGGCTGGATTATTCCTCCGGTTCCGCTCCGCTCTCGTGGTGTTGCCGGGATAGCCCGGAAGCATTCACGGAGAGTTTGATCCTGGCTCAGGACGAACGCTGGCGGCGTGCTTAACACATGCAAGTCGAACGATGAACCGGCTTCGGCTGGGGATTAGTGGCGAACGGGTGAGTAACACGTGGGCAATCTGCCCTGCACTCTGGGACAAGCCCTGGAAACGGGGTCTAATACCGGATATTACCTGGTGAGGCATCTTACTGGGTGGAAAGCTCCGGCGGTGCAGGATGAGCCCGCGGCCTATCAGCTTGTTGGTGGGGTGATGGCCTACCAAGGCGACGACGGGTAGCCGGCCTGAGAGGGCGACCGGCCACACTGGGACTGAGACACGGCCCAGACTCCTACGGGAGGCAGCAGTGGGGAATATTGCACAATGGGCGAAAGCCTGATGCAGCGACGCCGCGTGAGGGATGACGGCCTTCGGGTTGTAAACCTCTTTCAGCAGGGAAGAAGCGAAAGTGACGGTACCTGCAGAAGAAGCGCCGGCTAACTACGTGCCAGCAGCCGCGGTAATACGTAGGGCGCAAGCGTTGTCCGGAATTATTGGGCGTAAAGAGCTCGTAGGCGGCTTGTCACGTCGGATGTGAAAGCCCGGGGCTTAACCCCGGGTCTGCATTCGATACGGGCAGGCTAGAGTTCGGTAGGGGAGATCGGAATTCCTGGTGTAGCGGTGAAATGCGCAGATATCAGGAGGAACACCGGTGGCGAAGGCGGATCTCTGGGCCGATACTGACGCTGAGGAGCGAAAGCGTGGGGAGCGAACAGGATTAGATACCCTGGTAGTCCACGCCGTAAACGTTGGGAACTAGGTGTGGGCGACATTCCACGTTGTCCGCGCCGCAGCTAACGCATTAAGTTCCCCGCCTGGGGAGTACGGCCGCAAGGCTAAAACTCAAAGGAATTGACGGGGGCCCGCACAAGCGGCGGAGCATGTGGCTTAATTCGACGCAACGCGAAGAACCTTACCAAGGCTTGACATACGCCGGAAACATCCAGAGATGGGTGCCCCCTTGTGGTCGGTGTACAGGTGGTGCATGGCTGTCGTCAGCTCGTGTCGTGAGATGTTGGGTTAAGTCCCGCAACGAGCGCAACCCTTGTTCTGTGTTGCCAGCATGCCTTTCGGGGTGATGGGGACTCACAGGAGACTGCCGGGGTCAACTCGGAGGAAGGTGGGGACGACGTCAAGTCATCATGCCCCTTATGTCTTGGGCTGCACACGTGCTACAATGGCCGGTACAATGAGCTGCGATACCGTGAGGTGGAGCGAATCTCAAAAAGCCGGTCTCAGTTCGGATTGGGGTCTGCAACTCGACCCCATGAAGTCGGAGTCGCTAGTAATCGCAGATCAGCATTGCTGCGGTGAATACGTTCCCGGGCCTTGTACACACCGCCCGTCACGTCACGAAAGTCGGTAACACCCGAAGCCGGTGGCCCAACCCCTTGTGGGAGGGAGTCGTCGAAGGTGGGACTGGCGATTGGGACGAAGTCGTAACAAGGTAGCCGTACCGGAAGGTGCGGCTGGATCACCTCCTTTCTAAGGAGCACATAGCCGACTGCGAGCGCATGACTCGCACGGTTGCTCATGGGTGGAACGTTGACTACTCGGCACAGTCAGGTGTGAAAGCCTCTAGTACTGCTCCTTCGGGGGCGTGGAACAGGGTTTTGATCATCGGGTTGTGTCGGGCACGCTGTTGGGTGTCTGAGGGCACGGGCGAGAGCCTGCTTCCTCATTGACGCCGGTCCCGGTGAACTGCCCTGATTGTGGGTGGGTGACGGGTGGCTGGTCGTTGCTTGAGAACTGCACAGTGGACGCGAGCATCTGTGGCCAAGTTTTTAAGGGCGCACGGTGGATGCCTTGGCACCAGGAACCGATGAAGGACGTGGGAGGCCGCGATAGGCCCCGGGGAGCTGTCAACCGAGCTTTGATCCGGGGGTGTCCGAATGGGGAAACCCGGCAGTCGTCATGGGCTGTCACCCATACCTGAACACATAGGGTATGTGGAGGGAACGCGGGGAAGTGAAACATCTCAGTACCCGCAGGAAGAGAAAACAACCGTGATTCCGGGAGTAGTGGCGAGCGAAACCGGATGAGGCTAAACCGTATGTGTGTGATACCCGGCAGGGGTTGCGCATACGGGGTTGTGGGAGCGAGCTTCAGTTGTCTGCCGACGGCTGGGCGAGTCAGAAACCATATGGATAGGCGAAGGGCATGCGAAAGGCCCGGCGTAGAGGGTAAGACCCCCGTAGCTGAAATCTGTATGGCTTGCTTGCTTGTTTCCCAAGTAGCACGGGGCCCGAGAAATCCCGTGTGAATCTGGCGGGACCACCCGCTAAGCCTAAATATTCCCTGGTGACCGATAGCGGATAGTACCGTGAGGGAATGGTGAAAAGTACCGCGGGAGCGGAGTGAAATAGTACCTGAAACCGTGTGCCTACAAGCCGTGGGAGCGTCGCGCAAGGACTTTGTTCTTGCGTCGTGACTGCGTGCCTTTTGAAGAATGAGCCTGCGAGTTTGCGGTGTGTTGCGAGGTTAACCCGTGTGGGGTAGCCGTAGCGAAAGCGAGTCCGAATAGGGCGGTTGAGTAGCGCGCCCAAGACCCGAAGCGGAGTGATCTAGCCATGGGCAGGTTGAAGCGGAGGTAAGACTTCGTGGAGGACCGAACCCACCAGGGTTGAAAACCTGGGGGATGACCTGTGGTTAGGGGTGAAAGGCCAATCAAACTCCGTGATAGCTGGTTCTCCCCGAAATGCATTTAGGTGCAGCGTCGTGTGTTTCTTGCCGGAGGTAGAGCACTGGATAGGCGATGGGCCCTACCGGGTTACTGACCTTAGCCAAACTCCGAATGCCGGTAAGTGAGAGCGCGGCAGTGAGACTGTGGGGGATAAGCTCCATGGTCGAGAGGGAAACAGCCCAGAGCATCGACTAAGGCCCCTAAGCGTGCGCTAAGTGGGAAAGGATGTGGAGTCGCAGAGACAACCAGGAGGTTGGCTTAGAAGCAGCCATCCTTGAAAGAGTGCGTAATAGCTCACTGGTCAAGTGATTCCGCGCCGACAATGTAGCGGGGCTCAAGCGTACCGCCGAAGTCGTGTCATTGCAGCATAAGGCCTAACGGCTGTTGTGATGGGTAGGGGAGCGTCGTGTGCCGGGTGAAGCAGCCGCGGAAGCGAGTTGTGGACGGTTCACGAGTGAGAATGCAGGCATGAGTAGCGATTCACACGTGGGAAACGTGTGCGCCGATTGACTAAGGGTTCCTGGGTCAAGCTGATCTGCCCAGGGTAAGTCGGGACCTAAGGCGAGGCCGACAGGCGTAGTCGATGGACAACCGGTTGATATTCCGGTACCCGCTTTGAAGCGCCAGCGCTGAACCAGGCGATGCTAAGTCCGTGAAGCCGCCCTGGATCCTTCGGGTGAAGGGGAGTGGTGGAGCCGACGGACCGGACCTGTATTAGGTGAGTGATGGGGTGACGCAGGAAGGTAGTCCAGCCCGGGCGGTGGTTGTCCCGGGGTAAGGGTGTAGCCCGAGGGGTAGGTAAATCCGTCCCTCATAAGGGGTGAGACCTGATGCCGAGCCGATTGTGGTGAAGTGGATGATCCTATGCTGTCGAGAAAAGCCTCTAGCGAGTTTCATGGCGGCCCGTACCCTAAACCGACTCAGGTGGTCAGGTAGAGAATACCGAGGCGTTCGGGTGAACTATGGTTAAGGAACTCGGCAAAATGCCCCCGTAACTTCGGGAGAAGGGGGGCCATTGCTGGTGATGGGCTTTGCGCTCGGAGCTGGTGGTGGCCGCAGAGACCAGCGAGAAGCGACTGTTTACTAAAAACACAGGTCCGTGCGAAGCCGTAAGGCGATGTATACGGACTGACGCCTGCCCGGTGCTGGAACGTTAAGGGGACCGGTTAGTCACATTTCGGTGTGGCGAAGCTGAGAACTTAAGCGCCAGTAAACGGCGGTGGTAACTATAACCATCCTAAGGTAGCGAAATTCCTTGTCGGGTAAGTTCCGACCTGCACGAATGGCGTAACGACTTCTCGACTGTCTCAACCATAGGCCCGGTGAAATTGCATTACGAGTAAAGATGCTCGTTTCGCGCAGCAGGACGGAAAGACCCCGGGACCTTTACTATAGCTTGATATTGGTGTTCGGTTCGGCTTGTGTAGGATAGGTGGGAGACTGTGAAGCTGTGACGCCAGTCATGGTGGAGTCATTGTTGAAATACCACTCTGGTCGTGCTGGATGTCTAACCTGGGTCCGTGATCCGGATCAGGGACAGTGTCTGGTGGGTAGTTTAACTGGGGCGGTTGCCTCCTAAAGAGTAACGGAGGCGCCCAAAGGTTCCCTCAGCCTGGTTGGCAATCAGGTGTTGAGTGTAAGTGCACAAGGGAGCTTGACTGTGAGACCGACGGGTCGAGCAGGGACGAAAGTCGGGACTAGTGATCCGGCGGTGGCTTGTGGAAGCGCCGTCGCTCAACGGATAAAAGGTACCCCGGGGATAACAGGCTGATCTTCCCCAAGAGTCCATATCGACGGGATGGTTTGGCACCTCGATGTCGGCTCGTCGCATCCTGGGGCTGGAGTCGGTCCCAAGGGTTGGGCTGTTCGCCCATTAAAGCGGTACGCGAGCTGGGTTTAGAACGTCGTGAGACAGTTCGGTCCCTATCCGCTGTGCGCGTAGGAGTCTTGAGAAGGGCTGTCCCTAGTACGAGAGGACCGGGACGGACGAACCTCTGGTGTGCCAGTTGTCCTGCCAAGGGCATGGCTGGTTGGCTACGTTCGGGAGGGATAACCGCTGAAAGCATCTAAGCGGGAAGCCTGCTTCGAGATGAGGGCTCCCACCCACTTGATGGGGTAAGGCTCCCAGTAGACGACTGGGTTGATAGGCCAGATATGGAAGCCGGGTGACCGGTGGAGTTGACTGGTACTAATAGGCCGAGGGCTTGTCCTCAGTTGCTCGCGTCCACTGTGTTGTTCTGAAGTAACGACCATTGAGCCCTGCGAGGGTTCTGGTTGTTTTCTTCATAGTGTTTCGGTGGTTATTGCGTTAGGGAAACGCCCGGTTACATTTCGAACCCGGAAGCTAAGCCTTTCAGCGCCGATGGTACTGCAGGGGGGACCCTGTGGGAGAGTAGGACACCGCCGAACAATTTTTACAGAGAGCTCTGTCAGGAACATTGGTTCCCGACAGAGCTCTCTTTTGTTGTGCTGCGGGCCACTCGGTGTTCATGTTGCCTGGGCACGATGCCAGTCATGGGGACTCCTGCGGACGAGCTGTTGCAAGAGCTCACCAGGTCGGGCGTACGGCCGGGTGACGAGGTGGTGGTGCCGTCGTACGGCACCCCCGAGGCCGCGGAAGCGGTTCTGCTGGCCGGGGCCCGGCCGGTGTTCGTGGATATCGACGCCAATACCTACTGCATAGACCCGGCCGCGGTGGCGGAGGCGCTGACGCCCCAGACCGCCGCCGTCATAGCGGTGCACACCTTCGGGCACCCGGCCGACATGGTCCGCCTCGGTGAACTCGGCAGGCGGCACGGGCTGCTCGTCCTCGATCACGGGGCGCGGCCCGAGCCGGCCGCGGAGATACTGCGTCGGCAGGCGAACGCGGCGTACCTGAATGGGAAATTGCGCGGCGTGGTCACCCCCTGCGTGGCGCCCGGGGCCCAGCACACCTATCAGCAGTACGTGGTGCGTGTTCCGGGGAATGGCAGGCCGGACCGTGATGCCTTCGCCCGTACGCTGCGTTCCCGCGGCGTCGTGTGCCATGTTCCCGTGCAGACGCCGGCTCACCGCACCGCGCGATTCCGGCGGGATTTGTGGCTCGCGGAGACCGAGCGGGCCGCCGACGAATGTCTGGCTCTGCCGGTCGATGCGGCAATGTCACGGCGGGAGTTGCAGCGTGTGGTGTCCGCCTGCAATGCGCTCGGCGGAGTGCTTCAGGCGGCGGCTTAGCGGCTTGGCGGCGGCCGTTGGGGCGGCGGTGCGGAGCACTCCGATCTTCGGGGTATGATTTATTCCGTCGACGCGCCCCAATAGCTCAGTCGGCAGAGCGTCTCCATGGTAAGGAGAAGGTCTACGGTTCGATTCCGTATTGGGGCTCTCTTCTTCACGACACAAGGCCCTCGCCAATTGGCGGGGGCCTTCGTCGTCTTGTCCGAGGTTGTTTTGTGCCAGGCCTTTCGCCTGAGGCCTTGGTGTCTCAGACGGTGTTTCAGACGTCGCGCGTCTCGGGGACGCGCATGGCGAGGATGGCCATGTCGTCGGACGGCGGCTGGGCCGCGAACCGCTCCACGGCCCGCAGCACCCGGGAGGCCACCGCGCCGGCCGTCAGACCGGTGCAGGTCGTCAGTACGTCGATGAGGCCGTCGTCCCCGAGCATCCGGGCGCCCTCGCGGCGCTCGGTCACGCCGTCGGTGACGCACAGCAGGACGTCGCCCGGATCGAGGGTGACGGTCTGCTCGTACAGTTCGAGGTCTTCCATCACGCCCAGCAGCGGCTGGGGTTCGGCCGCCGGCTCCACGGAGCCGTCCTGGCGTAGCCGCAGGGGCAGCGGGTGGCCCGCGCAGACGACCTTCAGCTCGGCGCTGCCGTCCTCCTTCGGCCACAGCTCCCCGTAAAGGAGCGTCAGAAAGCGGCTGCGGGCGCCCTCGTCGAGGATGGCGGTGTTGAGGCGTTCGAGCACCGCCGGGCCGCCGAAGCCCTCGCGGGCGAGCAGCCGCAGCGCGTGGCGGGCCAGGCCGGTGACCGCGGCGGCCTCAGGGCCTGTGCCGCAGACGTCGCCGATGGCGAAGCCGTACGCGCCGTCGCGGATCGGGAAGAGGTCGTAGAAGTCGCCGCCGACCTCGTTGCCCTCGCCCGCGGCGCGGTAGATGACCTCGACCTCCACGCCGGAGACGTCGGGCAGTTCGGGTGGCAGCAGGCTGCGCTGAAGGGACTGGCTGATGGCGGTGCGTTCCGAGTACAGCCGGGCGTTGTCGAGCGCGAGGGCCGCCCTGCGGGAGAGGTCTTCGGCGAGTTCCAGGTTCTCCTGGCGGAAGTGCCCGTCGGTGGACTTGCCGAGGGTGAGCATGCCGATGACGCGGTTGCGGGCGACCAGCGGCAGCACCACGGTCTCGCCGCCGACCGCCGAGGCGGTGGCGAGCGAGGCGCTGGGGCCCGAGGAGGGGCGGGCGGCGTCGCCGAGGCTGAGGCCGCGCAGCGAGGTGCGCAGCGCCGCGGCGTGGGCGGCCTGGGACGGGGCGGTCCACAGGCGGGCGCCGCCGGTGCGCACCTGCTCGGGTGGGTCGATCTTCGTCAGCAGGGCTTTGAGGCCATCGATGCGCTCCTCGTCCTCGTGCAGGACGTAGGACAGCTCGGGGTCGGAGGCGGGGTCGGCCACGGTGTAGACGGCGCACCAGTTGGCCAGTGTGGGCACGGTCATCTGGGCCATGAGGGCGAGCGTCTGGTCGCGGTCGAGGGTGCCGGCGAGCAGGTCGGAGGCCTCGACGAGGAAGGAGAGGGAGTTGCGGCGCAGCCGCTCGAGTTCGGTGAGGCGGGCGCGTTCGACGGCGAGGGCGATGCGGTCGGCGGCGAACTGCAGCCGCAGCGCTTCCTCGTTGCTGTACCGGGCGGGGGCCTCGGACGCGACGCCGAGGGAGCCGGTGAGCCGGCCCTCGACCTTCAGCGGGACGGTGACGACCGAGCGCAGGCCGGTGTTGGCGAGGAGCGGGACGGCGCCGGGCACGATGGACAGGTCCTCGTGGACGGCGGGCATCCGGGCCGAGCCGTAGCGGCCGGTGCCGGCCTCGACGGGGACGCGGGCGAAGCGCTGGCGGGCGGAGGTGAGCCCGGTGGAGGCGCGGACCTCCAGTTCGGTCTCGTCGTCGGTGGCGAGCAGCAGATAGGCGGCGTCGCCGTCGAGCATGTCGCGGGCCCGCTCGACGGTGCGCTGCAGCAGCCCGTCGAGGTCGTCGGGGGCGGGGGAGCCGATGGAGACCTCGAAGGCGTCGGCAGGGCCGCGCTCGGCGCTGTCCGCGGCGTCGGGCCCCGGGCCGCGCTGTGGGCTCTGGAGCACCGCGCGCTCCCGCTCGCGCACCAGCAGGCAGACTGTGGAGGGATCGCCGTCGGCGTCGCGGACGCGGAGGTGGGAGGCGTATACGGGGATGACGCGGCCGTCGGCGCCCCGGATGCCGTACGAGCCCTCCCAGCGCGAGAGCTGAAGGGCCTCGGCGACGCCGGTGCCGGTGCCGGGGGTGTGCGGCCAGGCCGCGAGGTCGGTGAGGGGTTTGCCGATGATCTGGTCCGCCGCGTAGCCGAAAAGTTCCTGTGCGTCGTCGTTCCAGGCGCTGACGAGGCCGGTGCGGTCGATCTGGGTGACCGCGACGTGGACCCGGGCGTCGGTGACGGGCAGGGCCTCGGCAGGCAGGGCGGGTCCGGCCGAGCGGGTGCCGGCCAGGCGGTCCGGAAATTCGAGGTGGAACCAGACCTGCTTGTGGGTGGAGGTGTACTCGACGCCCCAGCGGGAGGCGAGCGCGGCGCACAGCAGCAGGCCGCGGCCGCCCTCGCGGTCGGGGTTGCCGATGGGGCGGCTGGTGGTCTGCAGCGGGAGCTCGCGCTCCGGGTAGCGGTCGGTGACCTCGATGCGTGCGCCGCTGTCGGCGCGGATGCACACCACGTCGGCGGCCGTCCCGGAGTGCACGACCGCGTTGGTGACCAACTCGCTGGTCAGGACGACAGCGTCATCGACGATGTCGGTGAGGCCCCACCCCTGGAGGGTGTCGCGGACAAACGTACGGGCGGAGGCGACCGAGCGTCCCACCGGCTCGAAGGTGGCGGCTGCCCGCGCGGTGATCACAGGTCTCCTCATACGTGTCTCGGCGATCTGCTCACCCATGTGCAGCGCCCCTCCGATGCCTGGCCGGATGCCAGGTTACTTACCTCCACCGCTTCCGCGAATGCCGGTGGGGGCTGATTCCACCGAGAGTGTGCTGTCGGGGGTATGCGATGCTGCCGAACTGTTATGGCCTGGTTGGGCCATGGTGAAACACTGGGCAAGCTGGAAGAAGAACCCGACGAGGACGGTCAACCCTGCGGGAGGGACACGGTGGAGTCTGGCGCTGCGACGCGAGGCACGAACACGCGCGCGAAAGGCGGACGGTCCCGGAGCAATGGGACGACTGAAGTGGACACGGCAGCCCTGAACCGGCTGCTCACGGCAATGACGGCCATGCGGGACGGGAACTTCCGCAAGCGACTGACGGTCTCGGGCGAGGGCGTGATGTCCGAGATCGCGGCGGTCTTCAACGAGGTCGCCGACCGTAATCTGCAGCTCACGGGTGAGCTGGCGCGGGTGCGGCGGGTGGTCGGACGTGAGGGAAAACTCACGGAGCGGCTGGAAATGGGGGCGTGCGAGGGCTCGTGGGCAGCGGCCATCGATGCCTCCAATGCGCTGGTGGATGATCTCGTGCGCCCCGTCTCCGAGGTGGGCCGGGTGCTGTCGGCGGTCTCCGAGGGCGACCTGGAGCAGCGGATGGATCTGCGCTCGCAGGGGGCGGACGGCTCGGCGCATCCGCTGCGCGGGGAGTTCCTCAAGGTGGGCCGTACGGTCAATGGCCTGGTGGATCAGCTGTCGGCGTTCGCCGACGAGGTGACCCGGGTGGCCAGCGAGGTGGGCACCGAGGGCAAGCTCGGCGGCCAGGCCCGGGTGCGCGGGATGTCGGGTTCGTGGAAGGACCTCACGGAGTCCGTCAACACGATGGCGTCCCGGCTCACTGCTCAGGTGCGCGACATCGCTCTCGTGACCACGGCGGTGGCCAAGGGTGATCTGTCCCGGAAGGTCACGGTTCACGTGGCCGGGGAGATGCTCGAACTGAAGAACACCGTCAACACGATGGTGGACCAGCTCTCGTCCTTCGCCTCGGAGGTGACGAGGGTCGCCCGCGAAGTGGGCACCGAGGGCGAACTCGGCGGTCAGGCGAAGGTCCCCGGGGTGGCGGGGGTGTGGAAGGACCTCACGGACTCCGTCAACCTGATGGCCGGGAACCTCACCGCCCAGGTGCGCGGGATCGCCCAGGTCACCACGGCGGTCGCCAATGGCGATCTGTCACAGAAGGTGACGGTGAGCGCGCGCGGTGAGGTCGCCCAGCTCGCCGAGACGATCAATACGATGACCGAGACGCTGCGCACCTTCGCGGACGAGGTGACGCGGGTGGCCAGCGAGGTCGGGGCCGAGGGTCTGCTGGGCGGTCAGGCGCAGGTGCCGGGTGCGGCGGGGACGTGGAAGGATCTCACCGATTCGGTGAACACCGCGTTCCGTAACCTCACCGCGCAGGTGCGGGACATCGCGCAGGTGACGACGGCGGTGGCCAACGGCGATCTGTCGCAGAAGGTCACGGTCGATGTGGCCGGCGAGATGCTGGAGCTGAAGAACACCGTCAACACGATGGTGGACCAGCTGCAGTCCTTCGGCGTCGAGGTGACGCGGGTGGCGCGGGAGATCGGCGTCGAGGGCGAGCTGGGCGGTCAGGCGCAGGTGCCGGGTGTGGCGGGGACGTGGAAGGATCTCACCGATTCGGTGAACACCGCGTTCCGTAACCTCACCGGACAGGTGCGCAACATCGCGCAGGTGACGACGGCGGTGGCCAACGGCGATCTGTCGCAGAAGGTCACCGTGGACGTCTCCGGCGAGATGCTCCAGCTGAAGAACACCGTGAACACGATGGTGGACCAGCTGTCCTCCTTCGCCGACCAGGTCACGCGGATGGCCCGGGACGTGGGCACCGAGGGCCGGCTGGGCGGCCAGGCCCGGGTGGACGGCGTCAGCGGCACCTGGAAGGACCTGACCGACTCCGTCAACTCCATGGCGGGGAACCTGACATCGCAGGTGCGCGGGATCGCGCAGGTGACCACGGCGGTGGCGCGCGGTGATCTGTCGCAGAAGATCGAGGTGGACGCGCGCGGCGAGATCCTGGAGCTGAAGAACACCATCAACACGATGGTCGACCAGCTCTCCGACTTCGCCGAGCAGGTGACCCGGGTGGCCCGCGAGGTGGGCACGGAAGGCCGGCTGGGCGGTCAGGCGCGGGTGCCCGGCGTGGCGGGCGTCTGGCGCGATCTGACCGACTCGGTGAACAGCATGGCGGGCAATCTGACCTCCCAGGTCCGCAATATCGCGCAGGTCGCCACGGCGGTGGCGCGCGGTGATCTGTCGCAGAAGATCGAGGTGGACGCGCGCGGCGAGATCCTGGAGCTGAAGAACACGCTCAACACGATGGTCGACCAGCTGTCCTCCTTCGCGGAGGAGGTCACCAGGGTCGCCCGCGAAGTGGGTACGGAGGGCCAGCTCGGCGGGCAGGCCGAGGTGCAGGGCGTCTCCGGCACCTGGAAGGACCTCACCCAGTCCGTGAACGGCATGGCCGACAATCTGACCTCCCAGGTGCGCAGCATCGCCGAGGTGACCACGGCGGTCGCCAAGGGCGATCTGTCGAAGAAGATCACGGTCGACGCCAAGGGCGAGATCCTCGAGCTCGTCACGACCGTGAACACGATGGTGGACCAGCTGTCGTCGTTCGCCGAGCAGGTGCTGCGAGTGGCCCGTGAGGTGGGTACGGAGGGCCAGCTGGGCGGTCAGGCGCGGGTGCCGGGGGTGACCGGGATCTGGAAGGACCTGAGCAACAACGTCAACCTGATGGCGAACAACCTCACCATTCAGGTGCGCAATATCTCCCAGGTCTCGGCCGCGGTCGCCAACGGGGATCTGACGAAGAAGGTGACGGTCGAGGCCCGGGGCGAGGTCGCGGCGCTCGCCGACACCGTCAACACGATGGTGACGACGCTGTCGTCCTTCGCGGACGAGGTCACCCGTGTGGCGCGCGAGGTGGGCACCGACGGCATCCTCGGCGGCCAGGCGCGGGTGCCCGGCGTCTCGGGGACCTGGAAGGACCTCACCGAGTCGGTGAACTCGATGGCCTCCAACCTGACCGGGCAGGTCCGCAACATCGCGATGGTCACCACGGCGATCGCCCAGGGTGACCTGACAAAGAAGATCGACATCGAGGCGCGGGGCGAGATCCTCGAGCTCAAGACGACGATCAACACGATGGTCGACCAGCTGTCCTCGTTCGCCGACCAGGTCACCCGGGTGGCCCGCGAGGTGGGCACCGAGGGGCAGCTGGGCGGCCAGGCGCGGGTGCGGGACGTGGCCGGCACCTGGAAGGACCTGACCGAGTCGGTGAACGAGATGGCGGGCAACCTGACGCGTCAGGTGCGCGCCATCGCCGAGGTCGCCACCGCGGTGACCCGCGGCGACCTGAACCTCAAGATCGATGTGGATGCCGCGGGGGAGATCCAGGTCCTCCAGGACAACATCAACACCATGATCGCCAACCTGCGCGAGACGACGCTCGCCAACGAGGAGCAGGACTGGCTCAAGGGCAACCTGGCCCGTATCTCCGGTCTGATGCAGGGGCGGCGCGATCTGGCGGACGTCGCCCGGCTGATCATGAGCGAGCTGACCCCGGTGGTCTCCGCGCAGCACGGCGCGTTCTTCCTGGCGGTGCCGGCCGACGAGGGCGTGGAGGCCGGCGCCGGTGCCGGCGGCGACGAGGACGCGTACGAGCTGCGGCTGTTCGGCAGTTACGGCTACTCCAAGGGCACCATGCCGACCACCTTCCGGCCGGGCGACTCGCTCATCGGCACGGTCGCGGTGGAGAAGCGCAGCATCCTGATGGAGCGGGTGCCGCCGAACTACCTGAAGATCTCCTCGGGCCTCGGCGAGGCCGCCCCCGCCAATGTGATCGTGCTGCCGGTGCTGTTCGAGGGCCAGCTCCTCGGCGTGGTCGAGCTGGCCGCCTTCCAGCCCTTCACCCAGATCCAGAAGGACTTCCTCAACCAGATCGCCGAGATGATCGGCACCAGCGTCAACACCATCAGCGTCAACACCAAGACGGAGGTGCTGCTCAAGCAGTCGCAGGAGCTCACCGAGCAGCTGCGCGAGCGGTCGGCCGAGCTGGAGAACCGGCAGAAGGCGCTCCAGGCCTCCAACGCGGAGCTGGAGGAGAAGGCCGCGTTGCTGGCGCGGCAGAACCGCGACATCGAGGTCAAGAACACCGAGATCGAAGAGGCCCGGCAGGTGCTGGAGGAGCGCGCCGAGCAACTCGCCGTCTCGATGCGCTACAAGAGCGAGTTCCTGGCGAACATGTCGCACGAACTGCGCACTCCGCTCAACTCCCTGCTGATCCTCGCCAAGCTGCTGGCCGACAACGCCGACGGCAATCTCTCGCCCAAGCAGGTGGAGTTCGCCGAGACCATCCACGGCGCGGGCTCGGACCTGTTGCAGCTGATCAACGACATCCTGGACCTGTCGAAGGTCGAGGCGGGCAAGATGGACGTCAGCCCGACCCGTATCGCCCTGATCCAGCTCGTCGACTACGTGGAGGCGACGTTCAGGCCGCTGACCGCGGAGAAGGGCCTGGACTTCTCCGTGCGGGTCTCCCCGGAGCTCCCGGCGACGCTGCACACCGACGAGCAGCGGCTGCTGCAGGTGCTGCGCAACCTGCTGTCCAACGCGGTGAAGTTCACCGACAGCGGGGCCGTGGAGCTGGTCATCAGGCCCGCGGGCGCGGATGTGCCCAACGGGATCCGGGAGCAGCTCCTGGAGCACGGCGCGCTGCGCGACCCGGACGCCGAGATGATCGCGTTCTCGGTCACCGACACCGGCATCGGCATCGCGGGCAGCAAGATGCGGGTGATCTTCGAGGCGTTCAAGCAGGCCGACGGCACCACCAGCCGCAAGTACGGCGGCACCGGCCTCGGCCTGTCCATCAGCCGGGAGATCGCCCGGCTGCTCGGCGGTGAGATCCACGCCGCCAGCGAGCCGGGCCGCGGCTCGACCTTCACGCTGTACCTGCCGCTCCACCCCAGCGAGCTGCCGCCCCAGGGCTACCCGCAGCTCGGCCCCGGCGGCGACGCCGCGCTGGCCCTGGAGGCCGTGCTGGACAACGGGGCCGAGGGATCGGTCGAGGAGGGCGCCGTGGAGGCGCAGGAGGCCGTGCGGGATGCCTCGGCGGCAGCGGCGGCGCAGCAGCGGGTGCGCGGCGGCACGGGGAGCTTCTGGAGCCGTCGGCGGGCCGAGCAGGAGGCGGCCGGCGGCGGGGCGTCCCTGGCCCGGTCGGGCCGCCGTCCGGCCCCGCGGCGGACGGAGGCGCCCGAGCCCTGGCTGCTGGGTGGCCAGGACCTGGTCGCGCCGGAGCCGTCGGGCGGGTTCCACGGCGAGAAGGTGCTGATCGTCGACGACGACATCCGCAATGTGTTCGCGCTCACCAGCGTGCTGGAGCAGCACGGGCTACAGGTGCTCTACGCCGAGAACGGCCGGGAGGGCATCGAGGTGTTGGAGCAGCACGACGACGTCGTGCTCGTCCTGATGGACATCATGATGCCGGAGATGGACGGTTACGCCACGACGGCCGCGATCCGCCGGATGCCCCAGTTCGCCGGACTGCCGATCATCGCGCTCACCGCGAAGGCGATGAAGGGCGACCGGGAGAAGAGCATCCAGGCCGGCGCGTCGGATTATGTGACCAAGCCCGTCGACACGGATCATCTCCTGGCAGTCATGGAACAGTGGATGGGCGCGGAGTGACCGGCGGGAACGCGGCTGCCGCAAGGCTGTTGACTGAGTGTCGCCGAACACGTGTGGGAACACGGTATTCGGGGAACCTTCTGGTCTCTCACCGCGTTTCTGCTACGTGCACAGTGACATCGCGGTGACAGGGTGTGGCGAACAGCGGGGTGCGGCTACCATGACCGGCACAAGGGCGGGCGGCGCAAGGGAGTCGTCCCCCGGGGCGGCGCCCGGCGCTTCCCCGAGCTCTTTGAGCAGGGGAGGCCCCATGCCGGGGCGAGGAGGGCGGGCCATGGTGCAGAAGGCCAAGATCCTCCTGGTCGATGACCGGCCGGAGAATCTGCTGGCGCTGGAGGCCATTCTCTCCGCGCTCGATCAGACACTGGTACGGGCATCGTCAGGGGAGGAAGCGCTCAAGGCGCTACTGACGGACGACTTCGCGGTGATTCTGCTGGACGTCCAGATGCCGGGGATGGACGGTTTCGAGACCGCCGCGCACATCAAGCGGCGGGAGCGGACCCGCGACATCCCGATCATCTTTCTCACGGCGATCAACCATGGTCCGCATCACACCTTCCGCGGGTATGCGGCGGGCGCGGTCGACTACATCTCCAAGCCGTTCGACCCATGGGTGCTGCGCGCGAAGGTCTCGGTCTTCGTCGACCTGTATATGAAGAACTGCCAGCTGAGGGAGCAGGCCTCGCTGCTGCGGCTGCAGTTGGAGGGCGGCCAGCCCGCCGGTGAGGACGCCAAGGAGTCGGCGGGGCTGCTGGCCGAGCTGTCCGCGCGGCTGGCCGCGGTGGAGGAGCAGGCCGAGGCGCTGTCGAAGCAGCTGGACGAGTCCGCGGACGCGGCCGCCGTGGCCACCGCCGCCCATCTGGAGCGGAAACTGACCGGACTGCGGCGCGCGCTGGACGCGCTGGAGCCCGGCGCAGGCAGCGGAGCCGGCCCGATGGCCTCGCAGAACTGAGCGGCGCGGAGTCACCCTCCCCCCGGCACCCGGGCCGTGACGCACCGTCCCCTTGACGCCCTGTCACCCCGGCCCCTCCCGCCCGCCAGGCCGCCGGGGCCGTCACGGGTGTGACGTGAGTGGCGCCTGGCACCGCGGTATGCGTGCTCCGTACGTCGGACGCGGGTAATCTCGCCCTCATGGCCTCTCGTACGTCCGGCAAGGGTTCCCAGAGCACGGCGGGCACCTCGAAGAAGCGCGCCGGGCAGTCCGGGGGCGCCGCCAAGAAGGCACCCGCGAAGAAGGCGGCTGCCAAGAAGGCGCCCGCCAAGAAGTCCGCCGCGCCCGCGAAGAAGGCCGCGCCGAAGAAGGCCGCCGCCCAAGCGGCGCCGCCCAAGCCGGCGCCGAACCCCACCAGCGGGGTGTTCCGCGCGGCGCGCGCCGTCTGGATGGGCCTGGCGCGCGGCGTCGCGGCGCTGTTCCGCGGCATAGGGCGCGGCGCGAAGGGACTGGATCCGGCCCACCGCAAGGACGGCAGCGCGCTGCTGCTCCTCGCCCTGGCCCTGATCGTCGCGGTCGGCACCTGGTCCAATCTGCGGGGTCCGGTCGGCGACCTGGTCGAGGTGCTGGTCACCGGCGCCTTCGGCCGGCTCGATCTGGTCGTGCCGATACTGCTGGGCGCCATCGCGGTCCGCCTGATCCTCCACCCCGAGAAGCCGGAGGCGAACGGACGGATCGTCATCGGCCTGTCCGCCCTGGTGATCGGCGTCCTCGGGCAGGTCCACATCGCCTGCGGGGCGCCGGGGCGCGGCCAGGGCACCCAGGCGATCCAGGACGCGGGCGGCCTCGTCGGGTGGGCGGCGTCCCGGCCGCTGATCCTCGCGATGGGCGCGGTGCTGGCCGTACCCCTGCTGGTGCTGCTCACCGTCTTCGGGCTGCTGGTCGTCACCGCGACGCCCGTCGCCGCCATCCCGCAGCGGCTGCGCCTGATCGGCGTCAAGCTCGGCCTCGTACGGGAGCGCACCGCCGAATATCAGGCCGACGGCGAGGGCTACGGGGCCTACGACGACTACGAGCCGTACGGCGCCGGGGAGTACGCCGAGGAATGGCGCGAGACGCCCGCCAGACGGCCTCGGCGGACCTCGCCGGACCAGGGGGGCCGGCAGGGCGCGAGCGACCCGGAGCGGGCCGAGGAGGAGGCGCTGCGCAAGCGCCGGCGGCCGCGCCGGGGCGCGGCCGCGCAGCCGCCGCTCGACCGCCCGATGGACGCCGTGGACGTGGCGGCCGCCGCGGCCGCGGCCCTGGACGGGGCGGTGCTGCACGGCGTCCAGCCCTCACCGCTGGTCGCCGGGCTCAGCAGCGGGATCTCCACCGACCGGGGCCCCGGGTCCGACACGGGCGCGGTGCCGGGGGCGCGCGACGCCGAGCAGAGCGGCGGGGCGGGCGCCACGGCGGGCAAGCGGAAGCGGCCCGGCCGGCCGGAGGGGGCCGAAGAGGAGGAGCGGTCGGCCGTCGTCCCCGACCTGACCCGGCCCGTGCCCGAGGACCCCGAGCGGCTGCCGCCGCGCGCCGAGCAGCTTCAGCTCTCCGGCGACATCACCTACGCCCTGCCCTCGCTCGAGCTGCTGGAGCGCGGCGGGCCCGGCAAGAGCCGCAGCGCGGCCAACGACGCCGTCGTCGCCTCGCTGTCGAACGTCTTCTCCGAGTTCAAGGTGGACGCGTCCGTCACCGGCTTCACCCGCGGCCCGACGGTCACCCGCTACGAGGTGGAGCTGGGCCCGGCGGTGAAGGTCGAGCGGATCACGGCGCTGGCCAAGAACATCGCCTACGCCGTCGCCAGCCCCGATGTGCGCATCATCAGCCCGATCCCCGGCAAGTCCGCCGTGGGCATCGAGATCCCCAACAGCGACCGCGAGATGGTCCGGCTGGGGGATGTGCTGCGCTCGGCCGACGCCGTCGGCGACGACCACCCGATGATCGTCGCGCTCGGCAAGGACGTCGAGGGCGGCTATGTCGCGCACAACCTGGCGAGCATGCCCCATGTGCTCGTGGCCGGCGCCACCGGCTCCGGAAAGTCGTCCTGCATCAACTGCCTGATCACCTCGGTCATGGCGCGCGCCACCCCGGACGATGTGCGGATGGTGCTGGTCGACCCCAAGCGCGTGGAGCTGACCGCGTACGAGGGCATCCCGCATCTGATCACGCCGATCATCACCAACCCCAAGCGCGCCGCCGAGGCCCTGCAGTGGGTCGTACGCGAGATGGACCTGCGCTACGACGACCTCGCGGCGTTCGGCTTCCGGCATGTGGACGACTTCAACGCGGCGGTCCGCGCCGGCAAGGTGAAGCAGCCGGACGGGAGCGAGCGCGAGCTCAAGCCCTACCCCTATCTGCTGGTGATCGTCGACGAGCTGGCCGACCTGATGATGGTCGCGCCCCGGGACGTCGAGGACTCGATCGTCCGCATCACCCAGCTGGCCCGCGCGGCGGGCATCCATCTGGTGCTGGCGACCCAGCGGCCGTCCGTGGACGTCGTCACCGGCCTGATCAAGGCGAACGTGCCCTCACGGCTCGCCTTCGCGACCTCCTCGCTGGCCGACAGCCGGGTGATCCTGGACCAGGCCGGCGCCGAGAAGCTGATCGGCAAGGGCGACAGCCTGTTCCTGCCGATGGGCGCGAGCAAGCCGGTCCGGATGCAGGGCGCCTTCGTCACGGAGGCGGAGGTCGCCGCCGTCGTCGAGCACTGCAAGGCTCAGATGGCGCCCGTCTTCCGCGACGACGTCACCGTCGGGACGGCGAAGAAGAAGGAGATCGACGAGGACATCGGCGATGACCTGGACCTGCTGTGCCAGGCCGCTGAGCTGGTCGTTTCCACACAGTTCGGGTCGACGTCGATGCTCCAGCGCAAGCTGCGGGTCGGCTTCGCCAAGGCGGGGCGGCTGATGGACCTCATGGAGTCGCGGGGGGTCGTCGGCCCGAGCGAGGGCTCCAAGGCGCGCGATGTGCTGGTCAAACCGGATGAATTGGATGGCGTGCTCGCGGTGATCCGCGGGGAGGCTCACCCGTAAGGAATCGGCGGGCAACCGTTTCCCCTGCCGATACGTCAAGTTGAGGGAGGTGGCGGAGGAATGTCCCACGATCGCGGTCATACGGCAATCCTGATGGCGGACAAACTCCGTCCTCCCGCTTGCCCGACCCTTTCGCCCCACCCCTAGACTGAACCTCCAGCAGGTGGCTACACGCTCGAAAGGCGCCCCCGTGTCCATCGGCAACTCCCCCGGCAACTCCCCCGAAGACGACCGGCCTTCCGTCGGTCGCGCCCTCCAGCAGGCCCGCATCGCCGCGGGGCTGACCGTCGACGAGGTCAGTACCACCACCCGGGTGCGCGTTCCCCTAGTGCAAGGCATCGAGCAGGACGACTACTCGCGATGCGGCGGCGACGTCTACGCCCGGGGGCACATCCGTGTGCTCGCCCGCGCCGTCGGCCTCGATCCGGGCGCCGTGGTCGCCCAGTACGACGCCGAGCACGGAGGCCGCCCCGTGCCGACCCTGGCGGCGCCGGTGTTCGAGGCCGAGCGGATCCGCCCCGAGCCCCGCCGCCCCAATTGGACGGCCGCCATGGTCGCGGCGATCGTCGCGGTCGTCGGATTCGTCGGCTTCACGCTTTTCAGCGGCGAGAACGGCGGAAAGGGGGACGGCGGCTCCACGGTCGCCGAGGAGACCACGACGGCCAGGCCGACCACCGCCAAGCCCACCACCAAGCCCGCCCCCACCAAGCCCGCCGACCAGAAGCCCGACCCCCCCGACAACACCGACGGCGCCGGCAGCGCCATCGCGGGTGTTCCGGCGGACAAGGTCACGGTCAGGCTGACCGCGGAGGGCGGACAGAGCTGGATCTCCGCCCAGGACCACAACGGGCGGCTGATCCACGAGGGGCTGCTGCGCCAGGGCGACTCCAAGACCTTCAGCGACAGCAAGCGGATCGACCTGGTGCTCGGTAACGCCCAGGCCATCAAGCTGTTCGTGAACGGCAAGGAGGTCAAGGACCTGGCGGCCAACGGGCAGGTCCAGCGGCTGAGCTACACCAAGGGAGATCCCGAGGCGGGCTGAGCCGGAAGCCGGACGGGAGCCCTGGCAGCGGGAGGTGTCGGCGCGACGAAGTAGTCTGAGCCCATGTCCGAACGCCGCACCGTCGCCCTTGTCACTCTTGGCTGCGCCCGTAACGAGGTGGACTCGGAGGAGCTCGCAGGCCGCTTGGCGGCGGACGGCTGGGAGCTCGTCGAGGAAGCCGCCGACGCGGATGTCGCCGTCGTCAACACCTGTGGATTCGTCGAGGCGGCCAAGAAGGACTCGGTCGACGCCCTGCTGGAGGCCAACGACCTGAAGGACCACGGCCGCACCCAGGCCGTGGTCGCCGTCGGCTGCATGGCCGAGCGGTACGGAAAGGAGCTGGCGGAGGCGCTGCCCGAGGCCGACGGGGTGCTCGGCTTCGACGACTACACCCATATCTCGGACCGGCTGCAGACCATCCTGTCCGGCGGGATCCACGCCTCGCACACGCCGCGCGACCGGCGCAAGCTGCTGCCCGTCAGCCCGGCCGAGCGGCAGGGGGCCGCCGAGGTGGCCCTGCCGGGCCATGCGCAGGCCGAGGCCGCTCCCGCGCCCGAGGACCTGCCCGCCGGCGTGGCCCCGGCCTCCGGGCCCCGGGCCCCGCTGCGCCGCAGACTGGGCAGCAGCCCGGTGGCCTCCGTCAAGCTGGCCTCCGGCTGCGACCGGCGCTGCTCGTTCTGCGCCATCCCGTCCTTCCGCGGGTCCTTCATCTCACGCAGACCCTCCGATGTGCTGGGTGAGACACGCTGGCTGGCCGAACAGGGCGTGAAGGAGATCATGCTGGTCTCCGAGAACAACACCTCCTATGGCAAGGACCTCGGCGACATCCGGCTGCTGGAGACGCTGCTGCCCGAGCTGGCCGCGGTGGACGGCATCGAGCGGATCCGGGTCAGCTATCTACAGCCCGCCGAGATGCGGCCCGGGCTGATCGACGTGCTGACCTCGACCGAGAAGGTCGCGCCGTACTTCGATCTGTCCTTCCAGCACTCCGCCCCCTCGGTGCTGCGGGCGATGCGCCGCTTCGGGGACACCGACCGCTTCCTGGAGCTGCTCGACCGGATCCGGGCCAAGGCGCCGCAGGCGGGTGCCCGGTCCAACTTCATCGTCGGCTTCCCCGGCGAGACCGAGGACGACCTGGCCGAGCTGGAGCGGTTCCTCGGCGAGGCCCGGCTGGATGCCATCGGCGTCTTCGGGTACTCGGACGAGGACGGCACCGAGGCCGCGGGCTACGAGGACAAGGTCGACCCGGACGAGGTCGCCGAGCGGCTGGCTCACATCTCGCGGCTGGCCGAGGAGCTCACCGCGCAGCGGGCCGAGGAGCGGCTGGGCGAGGTGGTCGAGGTGCTGGTGGAGGAAACCGGTGACGCGTACGCCACCGGTAACACCGACGACACCGATGAGAGTGTGGGATCCGTGGTGGGGCGCGCCGCCCACCAGGCGCCCGAGACCGACGGCCAGATCCTGCTGACCATGCCCGGTGCCGGCCCGGCACCCGCCGTGGGGCGGCTGGTCACGGCGAAGGTGGTGGCGACGGAGGGCGTGGACCTGGTCGCCGAGGTGCTGGAGCAGGGGGAGCCGCCGGCGGGCGGCGTGTGTTCCGAGGGGGCGGGCAGATGAGCGGAGTCCCGGCCTCCGCCGCGGGGGGCCACCACCGCCCGGCCGCGGCCGCCCGGCCCGCCGGACTGTGGAACATCGCCAACATCCTCACCATGGTCCGGCTGCTTCTGGTGCCCGGGTTCGTGTTGTTGATGCTGCACAACGGCGGGTACGACCCGGCCTGGCGCTCCTTCGCCTGGGCCGCGTTCGCCATCGCCATGATCACCGACCTCTTCGACGGGCATCTGGCGCGCCGGTACAACCTGGTCACCAACTTCGGCAAGATCGCCGACCCGATCGCCGACAAGGCGATCATGGGCGCCGCGCTGATCTGTCTGTCGGCCCTGTCCGACCTTCCGTGGTGGGTCACCGGAGTGATCCTCTTCCGTGAGATCGGGATCACACTGATGCGCTTCTGGGTGATCAGGCACGGGGTGATCCCGGCCAGCCGGGGCGGGAAGATGAAGACGCTCGCGCAGGGCATCGCGGTGGGCATGTACATTCTGGCGCTCACTGGGCCGCTGGCCACCCTGCGGTTCTGGGTGATGGCCGTGGCCGTGGCGCTCACCGTGCTCACCGGCGGCGACTACGTCCGGCAGGCGATCGTGCTGCGCCGGGCCGGTCGGGCCGCGGAGCGGGTGGGGCGGGAGTCCGTAGGGTGACCGGGGGAAACGGGGGAGCGGCGGCCGAGGCGCTGGGGCTGCTGGAGGGGCGCGGAGAGACCGTCGCCGTCGCCGAGTCGCTCACCGGCGGGCTGCTGGCCGCCGAGCTGACCGCTGTGCCGGGCGCGTCCCGCTCCTTCCGCGGCTCGGTGACCGCGTATGCCACCGATCTCAAGCGGGATCTACTGGGCGTGGACGGGGCCCTGCTCGACGCCCGGGGCGCCGTGGACGCGGAGGTCGCCCGGCAGATGGCGCGGGGTGTGCGGCGAGCGCTGGACACGGACTGGGGCGTGGCGACCACGGGTGTGGCCGGGCCCACACCGCAGGACGGACAGCCCGTGGGCACGGTCCATGTGGCCGTGGCGGGGCCCTCGGGGGCGGCCACCGGGGCGGCGCTGCGGTTGGCCGGAGACCGCGCCGGAATCCGTGGACAGACCGTGGAGGCAGCGGTCAAGCTGCTGTTGAGGGAATTGATCGCGACCGCGAGGGCACAGGATACGGAACAACACGGGGGGATTTGATGTTTGCAGCCCTGAGTGAACACGACATCGCTCCCCGCACGGGCGCAGCAAGAGGCGGTACGGTGGGGCGTGAAGGATCCGGATCCGAGGTCCGAGGAGGGAGCCAGCGATGATTCTGCTCCGTCGCCTGCTGGGTGACGTGCTGCGCCGGCAGCGCCAGCGCCAGGGCCGTACCCTGCGCGAGGTGTCCTCCTCCGCCCGGGTGTCCCTCGGCTATCTCTCAGAGGTGGAGCGCGGCCAGAAGGAGGCGTCCTCCGAGTTGCTGTCCGCGATCTGCGACGCACTGGATGTCAGAATGTCCCAGGTCATGCGAGAGGTGAGCGACGAATTGTCGCTTGCTGAGCTGGCGGAGTCGACGGCGGCGAGCGAGAAGGTGCCCGCGCCGATGCGGCCCATGCTCAATTCGGTTTCCGTGACGTCCGTGACGGGTGTCCCGGAGGAGCGGGTGACCATCAAGGCGCCTACGGAGGCTGTGGACGTGGTCGCGGCCTGACTGCCGTAGCGGCCTGACAACGGAGAGCTTTTGAGCCCCGGTCGGTAGTACACCGACCGGGGCTCGACGTTTGCCCGGTCGCGCACGGGTGACTCTGTGGGAAGGTGGAGGGAGGATCCAAAGGCTTATAAATAGTTCAAAAGGTATTCAAAAACATCCAAAAGGTCGAAAAGGAGGAGATGGATGTCTGTGGTGAAGAGCCCGCTCTCGGAGGAGAACCTCAAGGTCGTCAGCGACGCGCTGCAGGGTGCCCTCGTCGACCTCGTCGACCTGGCGCTCGTGGGCAAGCAGGTCCACTGGACCATCGTCGGCCCGCGTTTCCGCTCGGTCCATCTGCAACTGGACGAGGTTGTCGCCACCGCCAGGACGCACGCCGACACCGTGGCGGAGCGGGCCTCGGCGCTCGGGGTGCCCCCGGACGGCCGTGCCGCCACCGTGGCCGCGACCAGTGGCATCGAGACGGCCAAGAGCGGCTGGACCGAGGACCGGGATGCCGTGCGGGCCTTGGTGGCCGGCCTTGGATCCGTGATCACCCGCATGCGGGACCGCATTGAGGCCACGGCCGCCCCCGATCCGGTGACGCAGGACATCCTCATCGGGCTCACGCGTGATCTGGAGAAGCACCACTGGATGTTCCAGGCGGAGAACGTCAACGGCCGCTAGCCCGGTCGCGCGGGGCGGCGGTGGTCCCCGGCTCCGGATGCGGGGCCGGGGAAGCTCGGCAGACTGAGGGGCGCGGAATGTCTGACGCGCGCCCATAAGCCTCTCGTGCGCCCTCCCGCCGTAAGTGAGCGGGCGTCTAGCGTCGGCCGAAGGAGGCAGTCGATGGCAGCCGTGGGAGGGGCCGGCAAACAGCGCCGCGGACCGGTCCAATGGGCGGCCGCACTCGCTCTCGGCGGGGTGTGGTGGTGGGCGGTGCTGCGGCTGGCCGCGGCGCCGGAGCAGACCGGGCCGGTCGAGGGGGCGTTCACGGCGGGCGGCTGGGGGTTGAGTCTGTTGCCGGTGCACTGCGGGCCCTCCCGGGAGCGGACGGTGCGTCGGCCCTGCGGGCCGCGGTCGCGGCCGGGGTCACCAGGGCATGGCGACGCCGCCGTTCGGGCGCAGGATCTGGCCGGTCATGAAGGATGAGGCATCGGACGCCAGGTGGAGCACGGCGTGCGCGACGTCCATCGGCTCGCCCACCCGCCCCAACGGAGTGCGCCGCACCATCGGCTCTTCCGCGAGGCGCTGCTCCTCGTCGCTGTGGCGGTCGGTCATGGGTGTGCGGATCCACCCCGGGGCGACGGCGTTGACGCGGATGCCATGGCGGCCCACCTCGGTGGCGAGGGTCTTGGTGAGCTGGACGACGGCGGCCTTCGCGACGCCGTAGCAGAGCAGGCCGGGCGCGCCGGTGTCGATGGCGCCGGAGGCCATTGTGACGATGCTGCCGCCGGTGCCCTGCTCGATCATGGCGCGGGCGGCCTCCTGACAGCCGTACAGCACTCCTTTGAAGTTGACCGCCAGGACGCGGTCGAGGTCGGCGTCGTCCGTCTCCAGGACGGCGCTGCTGTGCATGATCCCGGCGATGTTGGCCATGATGTCGAGGCCGCCGCCGGCGCGTACGGCAGCCACCACGGCGGCGATCTGTGCGCGGTCGGCGACGTCGAGGGTGTGGGCGTGGGCGCTGCCCCCGGACGCGGTGATGTCGTCGGCCGTCCGTTGCGCGCCCTTGCCGTCCAGGTCCGCGCAGTGGACGGTCGCGCCGGCCTCGGCGAGCAGGGCGGCGCCGGCCCGGCCGATTCCGCTGGCCGCGCCGGTGACCAGTGCGGTGCGGCCGGTGAGGTCGTACGCGGTGAGGGTCATGGCGTGACCGTACGACCAGATCTGATGGATCGTCAATTAGTGGGTTGACAGGTCAGGCGGTCAGTCAGTCGCTTGGTCGGTCGGTCAGTCGTCGATGGTCGGGCCCGGCTGGCAGGCCGGGCACCAGTACGTGCTGCGCTCCTGGTCGGCGCGGCCCCGCTCCGTGCGCACGGGCGTCCCACAGCGCAGACAAGGCCGGCTCGCCCGGCCGTAGACCCACAGCCGGCGGTCGGCGCGCGACTCGGCCGTGGTGACGCGCGCGGGGCGGGTCTTGTTGGCCTCGAGAAGCCTTTTGGCGAGCGCCACCAGGCGCTCCGGGGAAGGTACTTGGCCGGTGGGGAGCCAAGGGGAGACGCGCAGCAAAAAACACAGCTCCGACTTGTACACATTGCCGATCCCCGCGAGGTTGCGCTGGTCGAGCAGCGCCTCGCCGAGGGGGCGGGCGGGGTCGGCGAGCAGGCGGCGCAGGGCCTCGTGCGGGTCCCAGTCCGGGCCGAGGAGATCGGGGCCGAGGTGTCCGACGGCCCGGTCCTCGTCCGCGGTGCGCAGCAGTTCGAGGACGGGGAGGCGGTATCCGACGGCCGTGCGCTCGGCGGTGCTGAGGACGGCGCGGACCTGGTGGAGCGGGCCGCCGCGCCACTGCTCGCCGGGGGCGTAGAGCTGCCAGGCGCCGTCCATCCGCAGATGGGAGTGGAGGGTCAGGCCGCCCTCCAGGCGGGTGAGGAGATGCTTTCCGCGCGCGGTGACGTCCGTCACCTGGCGCCCGGCGAGGTCGACCGTGGCCAGCCGGGGGACGCGCAGGTCGCAGCCGGTGAGCGGGCGGCCCGCCAGGGCCTGGTGCAGGCGCCTGGCCGTCCGCCAGACGGTGTCTCCTTCGGGCATGGATCCTTCCTTTCGGGCTCGGTTCCCCTCCGGGGCGCCTCAGCCTCCCCCAGCCGTCGGCCGCGGGTACCTCCTGTCGAAGGGGCGGAGCGGGGCGCGCCGGGGTGCGGGCCGCCGGTCAGGGGCGCAGGCGCAGGCCGCGAGGGGTGGGGTGGAAGCCCCCGGCCTCCAGGGCGCGCCCCGTCGGGGAGGACAGCGCGGCCGCCCCGTTGACCCGCTCCACGGTCACCGTGCCCAGGGAGCCCGCCCGCGCGGCCTGGGCGAGCGCCTCGACCGCCGCGTCGAGCCGGGCGTCGTCGTGCCAGGCGAGCAGCGTCTTGCCACCGCGCTCCATGTAGAGGCTCAGCTCTCCGTCGACGAGGACCACCAGGGAGCCCGCCTTCCGGCCCGGCCGGTGGGTCGCGTCCGCGGGCGGATCGGGCCAGGGGAGGGCCCCGCCGTACGCGTTGGCGGGGTCGGCGGCGGCGAGGACGACGGCGCGGCGGGCGGGGTCGCCGGTTTCCCGGGCCGTACTGACCGCGCGGAGCCGGTCGACCGCGCCGTCCATGGCGAACTGGGCGGCGCCGAGCCCCTCGACCACATAGCCGCGGCGGGCCTGGCCGCTGTCCTCGAAGGCGGACAGCACGCGATAGGCGGCGGCGAACCCGCCCTCGACGCCCTCGGCGGCGACCGCGCCGCGGGTCACCACGCCGTGGCGGTCGAGGAGCGTGCGGGCCAGGGCGTGGGCGCGGTGGGTGGGCTCGAGCTCGCGCTCGGGCAGCAGGGACCAGCGGCCCGCCACGGTGGGCGGTCCGTTCCGGGAGGCGGTGGGGCGGGTGGTGAGGCCCCCATAGCGGCCTCGCGGGACCGTGCGCCTGGCCCGGTGGGCGGTGGAGCCGGCCGTGCGGCCCGAACCCATCAGAGCGCGGAGCGGGGCGAGGGTGTCGCCGGTGAGCCGACCGGACCAGGCCAGGTCCCAGACGACCTCGGCGAGCTGAGGGTCCTGGACGTCGTGTCCGGCGGCCCGGACCTGCTCGGCGATCTGCCGGAAGAACAGGCCGTACCCCCCGGCCAGCGCGTCCAGCACGGCCTGGTGGAGGGGACCGATCTCCAGGGGGTGCGGCGGGTGCAGCAGCAGCGGGGCGGCCTCGGCGAGGTGGAGGGTGACCCAGCCGTCCTTGCCGGGCAGTGCGCCCGCCCCGGCCCACACGACCTCGCCGCTCGCGGTGAGCTCGTCGAGCATGGTGGGGGTGTAGTCACTGACCCGGGAGGGCAGGACCAGCTTCTCCAGGGCGGAGGCGGGGACCGGCGCGCCCTGGAGCTGCTCGACGGCGCGCACCAGACCGTCGATCCCGCGCAGGCTGTGGGTGCCCAGGTGCTGCCACCGGGGAAGGAACGCGGCGAGCGCGGCCGGCGGGACGGGCTCCAGCTCATGGCGCAGCGCGGCCAGGGAGCGGCGGCGCAGCCGGCGCAGCACGGTGGCGTCGCACCATTCCTGGCTGACACCGGCCGGGGCGAACTCGCCCTGGACGATGCGGCCGCTCGCCGCGAGGCCGTGCAGCGCCCCGTCGGTGACGGCGGTGCCCAGGCCGAAGCGGGCCGCCGCCTGGGCGGAGGTGAACGGGCCGTGGGTGCGGGCGAAGCGTGCCAGGAGATCCCCGAGGGGGTCCTTGACCGGCTCGGTGAACGCCTCGGGGACCCCGACGGGCAGTGCCGTGCCCAGCGCGTCCCGCAGCCGTCCCGCGTCCTCGACGGCCGCCCAGTGGTCCTGCCCGGCGATACGGACGCGGATGGCCCGGCGGGCGCCCGACAGATCCCCCGCCCACTGGGGATCGGCGCCGCGCTCGGCCAGCTCGGCGTCGGTGAGCGGGCCGAGGAGGCGCAGCAGGTCGGCGACGCCCTCGGCGTCCTTGACCCGGCGATCGTCCGTGAGCCACTGCAGCTCGCGCTCCAGCTCCGCCAGGACGTCGGCGTCCAGCAGCTCGCGCAGCTCGGCCTGGCCGAGGAGCTCGGCCAGCAGCCGGGAGTCGAGGGAGAGCGCGGCGGCCCGGCGCTCGGCCAGCGGGGAGTCGCCCTCGTACAGGAACTGCGCCACATAGCCGAAGAGCAGCGAGCGGGCGAACGGGGACGGCTCCGGGGTGGTCACCTCCACCAGCCGGACCCGGCGGGACTCGAGGTCGCCCATGAGCTCGGTGAGACCGGGGACGTCGAACACGTCCTGCAGGCATTCGCGGACGGCCTCGAGCACGATCGGGAACGAACCGAACTCGCTCGCCACCTGGAGGAGCTGCGCGGCCCGCTGGCGCTGCTGCCACAGCGGGGTGCGCTTGCCGGGGTTGCGGCGCGGCAGCAGCAGGGCGCGCGCGGCGCACTCGCGGAACCGGGAGGCGAACAGCGCCGAGCCGCCGACCTGGTCGGTGACGATCTGGCCGACCTCGGCCTTGTCGAAGGCGACGTCGGCCGCCCCGACGGGGGACTGCTCGGAGTCGTACTCCCGGCCCTGGGCCATCGGGTCGGCGTCCAGCAGGTCCAGGCCCATCACGTCCGCGTCGGGCAGGCGCAGCACGATGCCGTCGTCCGCGTGCATCGCCTGCGCGTCCAGTCCGAACCGCTCGGACAGCCGCGCTCCCAGCGCCAGCGCCCAGGGGGCGTGGACCTGCGCGCCGAAGGGGGAGTGGATGACGACGCGCCAGTCGCCCAGTTCGTCCCGGAAGCGCTCCACGACGATCGTGCGGTCGTCCGGCACATGGCCGCAGGCGCGGCGCTGTTCGTCCAGATACGCCAGGACGTTGTCCGCGGCCCAGGTGTCGAGCCCGGCGGCCAGCAGCCGCGCCCGGGCCGCCTCGGGGGCCAGGCCGCCGATCTCCCGGAGGAACGCGCCCAGTGCGCGGCCCAGCTCCAGCGGGCGGCCCAGCTGGTCGCCCTTCCAGAACGGGAGGCGGCCGGGGACGCCGGGGGCGGGGGTGACCACGACCTGGTCGCGGGTGATGTCCTCGATCCGCCACGAGGTGGTGCCGAGGGTGAACACATCGCCGACCCGCGACTCGTAGACCATCTCCTCGTCGAGCTCGCCGACCCTGCCCCCGCCCTTTTTACCCCTCTTTTCATCGGACGCAGTGGCGCCCGCCAGGAAGACCCCGAACAGGCCGCGGTCGGGGATCGTGCCGCCCGAGGTGACGGCCAGCCGCTGCGCGCCCGGGCGCCCGGCGACGGTGCCCGCCACGCGGTCCCACACCAGGCGTGGCCGCAGCTCCGCGAAGGCGTCGGACGGATAGCGGCCCGCGAGCATGTCCAGGACCGAGGTGAAGGCGGACTCGGGGAGCGCGGCGAAGGGGGCGGCGCGGCGGACCAGGGCCAGCAGCTCGTCCACGTCCCAGGTGTCCACGGCCGTCATGGCGACGACCTGCTGGGCCAGCACGTCCAGCGGGTTGGCGGGCACGCGCAGCGACTCGATGGCCCCCTCGCGCATCCGCTCGGTGACCACCGCCGCCTGCACCAGGTCGCCGCGGTACTTGGGGAAGACCACGCCGGTGGAGACCGCGCCCACCTGGTGGCCGGCCCGGCCCACGCGCTGTAGTCCGGAGGCCACCGAGGGCGGCGACTCGACCTGGACGACGAGGTCGACCGCGCCCATGTCGATGCCCAGCTCCAGGCTGGAGGTGGCCACCACGGCGGGCAGCCGGCCCGCCTTGAGGTCCTCCTCCACCAGCGCCCGCTGCTCCTTGGACACCGAGCCGTGGTGCGCGCGGGCCAGCAGCGCGGGCGCCCCCCTGGCCGCCCCCGACTCGGCCATCAGCTCTGCCGGTGAGTGGTCCTCGGGGAGAGCCTCGCCGGTGGCCCGCTCGTAGGCGATCTCGTTGAGCCGGTTGCACAGCCGCTCGGCGAGGCGGCGGGAGTTGGCGAAGACGATCGTCGAGCGGTGGGCCTGCACCAGATCGGCGATCCGCTCCTCCACGTGGGGCCAGATCGACGGCTTCTCGCCGGTGTCGGCGCCGTCGTCCCGTACGGGGGAGCCGCCCAGCTCGCCCAGGTCCTCGACCGGGACCACCACCGACAGGTCGAACTCCTTGTCCGAGGGCGGCTGGACGATCTCCACCCTGCGCCGCGGCGACAGAAAGCGCGCCACCTCGTCCACCGGTCGTACGGTCGCCGAGAGGCCGATCCGCCGGGCCGGGCGGGCCAGCAGCTCGTCGAGGCGCTCCAGGGAGAGCGCGAGATGCGCGCCGCGCTTGGTCCCGGCGACGGCGTGCACCTCGTCCAGGATCACCGTCTCCACGCCGCGCAGCGCCTCTCGCGCGGAGGAGGTGAGCATCAGAAACAGCGACTCGGGGGTGGTGATGAGGATGTCCGGCGGGCGGCTGACCAGCGCGCGGCGCTCCGCGGCCGGGGTGTCGCCGGAGCGGATGCCCACCCGGATCTCCGGCTCGGGCAGCCCCAGCCGTACGGACTCCTGCCGGATGCCCGTGAGCGGGCTGCGGAGGTTGCGCTCGACGTCCACCGCCAGGGCCTTGAGCGGCGAGATGTACAGCACCCGGCAGCGCTGCCGGGCCTCGGCCGGCGGGGGCGTGCTGGCCAGCCGGTCGAGCGCGGAGAGGAACGCGGCCAGGGTCTTGCCCGAGCCGGTGGGGGCCACGACCAGCACGTCCGATCCCTCGCCGATCGCCCGCCAGGCGCCCTCCTGCGCGGCCGTGGGCGCGATGAAGGCACCCGCGAACCATCCGCGGGTGGCGGGGGAGAATCCGTCGAGTGCTGGGCTTGCCATGTCCTCCATCGTGCACCGGGCCACTGACAACGGGCGGACCCGCAGGTCATGGCCCCGGGCGGCGGCGCACAATGACCCCATGGACACCAGGCGGGCACAGGGTCGAGCGGGGGAGTGGGCACGGCACTGGCGGTGGACCGGGCTGCCGGGTCTCGATCTGCTGCGGGCCCGTTACGTCCACCACAGCTTCCCCCGGCACTCCCACGACGGGTATGTGGTCGCCGCGGTCACCCGCGGGGTGGAGGAGGTCGGGCTGCCGGGCGGCACCGAGCGGGCCGGCCCCGGCACCGTCGTCATGATCAATCCGGAGGTGCCGCACACCGCGCGCGCCGGGGTGCCGGAGGGCTGGGCCTACGCCACGCTCTATCCGTCCGCGTCGGTGATCGCCGAGATCGCGGCCGAGATCACCACGGTCCGCGGCGCGGTCGGGTTCGCCGAGACCGTGGCCGAGGACGCGCGCGCCGCGCATCTCATCAGCGAGGTGCACCGGGCGGCCGAGGAAGGCGACGCGCTCGCCGCCGACAGCCTGCTGCGCGTCGCCGTCGCCCGCCTGCTGCGCCACCACGGCGGCCCGCTCCTCGCGCGCACGGCGCGTACCGCGGGCGCGCGCATGGCGGTGAGCGCCCGCGAGATCCTCGAGGAGCGGATGGCGGACCCACCCACCCTCGAGCAGCTGGCGGCCGAGCTCGGCACGGGCTCCTTCGCCCTCCTGCGCGCCTTCCGCGCCGCCCACGGCATGCCGCCGCACACCTGGCTCACCGACGCCCGGGTGCGCCGGGCCCGCCGCCTGCTGGAGGGCGGCGCCGCCCCCGCCGAGGCCGCGGTCGCCGTCGGCTTCACAGACCAGCCCCATCTGAACCGGCACTTCACCCGGATCGTCGGAGTGCCACCGGGCGCGTACCGGCGCGAGCGCGCCGCCGACCGGGTGAGGAGCGCGGCCAGGCCGTAGGCGAAGCGCTCGTCGAAGGACCCGGCGTCGACGTGGCCGAGCACCCGGTGAAGCGAGGGGTGGCCGGCGTCGGAGACCGCGGCCGCGAGGCGGTCTTCAGAGGACCGGTCGCCCAGGCGGTCCAGGCCGCCTCGCGCTCGTTCAGCCCGCCGTCGAGCAGCGCGCCGACGAGCGTGTCGGCGAAGCGCAGGGTGTGCGCCACGGCTCGCTTCCCGAGCCCCAGCCGCCTGTTCCGGGGTGCGCGCGGTGCTGCTCCGCCCCGACGGCCATATCGCGTGGGCCGGTACCGCGACGGACGACGCCACGCCGGCCGCGCCGGGTCCGGGCACCCGTCCCGGGGCGAGGAGGTGCAAGAACGTACAAGACCGGGCGCCATCCGGTCCCCTACTGTGCGGGGCGTGGCAGAACAGATCGACATACGTACGGGCTCCGCGACCGGCTCGGAGACCGGCCCCGGCCCCGGCTCCGAGCCCAAGGCGAGCGCGGCCGTGGTCCGCGACGCGCTGGGTGTCGGGGTCGCGGTCGGGCTCTCCGGCTTCGCCTTCGGGGTCACGTCGGCGGGCGCCGGCCTCAGCGTCGCGCAGACCTGTGCGCTCAGCCTCCTCGTCTTCACCGGCGCCTCGCAGTTCGCCCTGGTCGGCGCGCTGGCGGCGGGCGGCAATCCGCTCACCGCCGCTGCAAGCGCGTTCTTCCTGGGCGTGCGCAACGCCTTCTACGGACTGCGGCTGTCCGGCCTCCTCGACCTGCCCCGGCCGGTGCGCCCCCTGGCCGCCCACTGGGTTATCGACGAGACCTCCGCCGTCGCCCTCGCGCAGCCCGACCGGCGCACCGCGCGGCTCGGCTTCACCGTCACCGGCCTGAGCCTGTACGCCTTGTGGAACCTGACCACGCTGGCCGGCGCCCTCGGGGCGTCCGCGCTCGGCGACACCGCCGCCTGGGGCCTGGACGCCGCCGGCCCGGCGGTCTTTCTCGCCCTGCTGGCACCCATGCTCCGCGGCACGGTCGAGCGGGCCGCGGCCGGCCTCGGGGTGCTGCTCGTCCTCGGCTGTCTGCCGCTGCTGCCCGCCGGCGTGCCGGTCCTCGTGGCGGCGCTCGCCGCGCCCGCCGTCCTCGCCGTACACGGCCTGCGCGCCCGGCGCGCCACCGGGGAGGGCGGGGTCCGTTGAGCACCTGGATCGCCATCGGCGTCACCGCGGCCGGGTGCTACCTGGCCAAGCTGCTGGGCCTGTCGGTGCCCGCCGGCGCCCTGGAGCGCCCTGCCGTCCGCCGCCTCGCCGCGCTGCTCCCCGTCGCCCTGCTGGCCGCCCTCACCGCCCAGCAGACCTTCGGCGACGGGCAGCACCTGGCCCTCGACGCGCGGGCGGCCGGGCTCGGCGCGGCGGCGATCGCCCTGGTGCTGCGCGCCCCCTTTCTGGTGGTGGTCGCCGTCGCCGTGGTCGTCACCGCGGGCGTACGGGCGCTCTAGCCGAGAGCTCGGCCGTACGCGCGCAGGGTCAGCAGGGCCTCGATGGTCACGATCGGCCGCCATGCCAGGGCCGCCCCGGGCGCCGAGGAGCGCCTGCGGAGGGGCCAGCCGCCGTCCTCGCACTGGGAGGCCGCGAGGAAGTCCAGCGACCGGTCCACCTCGGCGTCGGTGAACCATGGGCGGGCCGGGGAGTCGGGGGTGCGCGCCACCTCGTGTACGAAGACCCGCTCGCCCGGGGCGCGGCCCTCCGGCAGCGGGTGCTCCTCGGCGCGCTCGGGGTCCAGCACCACCAGCCCCTGTTTGCGCACCCGCCGGCCGAGCCGCTCCGCCGCCGCCAGCGCGCGGGGGCGGTCCGGGGCGCCGTCGAGGAAGGAGACGGCCGCCAGCACCTCGTGCGGCCGGGGCGCCGCGCCCTCCTCCAGCGCCGCGACCGCCGCCCAGCAGAAATCCGTCGCCCGGAACAGCCAGGCGTGCCACACGTCGTTGCGGTGCAGCAGCCCCACCACCGGACCGGTCGCGGGCAGATCGCCGGCCGAGTCGTTCGCCACGGGGTTCCGGGAGGTCACCGCGGCGCCGGGTGGCGCGGGGCGGTGCGCCGGGAGCGCGCCGTCCAGGGTGGTGATCTCCGTCAGATAGCGGCACAGGAGCTCCACGCGCCGTCCCCCGCAGCGGCCGATCCCGTCCAGGACGCGCAGCGCGTGCGCGGCGTGCTGCGGCCGGCTGTGCGGGCCGCGCAGATCCGGCTCCAGCGCGTGGCCGTAGCCCCCGTCGTCACCCAGGTACGCGGCCAGCGCGGTCTCGACCGGGTCGGCGCCGCCGCCCAGGAAGTGGTACGCGAATCTGCGCTGCTCGAGCACCCGGGCGGTCAGCCACACGAACTGCTCGGCGCGGGCCAGCGGGGAGGAGGGGACTGCTGCGGATCGGTCCATGGGCCGACCGTAGGCCGGAAAGCGGTGTCGCACGGCGGCTCGCGTCCGACTGCACTCCCAGGAGCGCGATACTGATCGCATGCGGTTGACGGACTTCTGGCAGCGGATGGCGGACTACTTCGGCGAGGCGTACGCGGACTCCTTCGCGCGCGATCATGTGATGTCCGAGCTCGGTGGCCGTACCGTGCACCAGGCGCTGGACGCCGGCTGGGCGGCCAAGGACGTCTGGCGCGGGGTGTGCGCCGCCCTGGAGATTCCGGCCGACAGGCGTTGAGCGGCCGCCGGGCCCCGTGAGCCCGGAGTTCGCGGGGTGGCCGGATATCTTTCACCGATGTACGCCACACTTGCCCAGTGGCCCCAGCAGAAGAGACCCTCCCGCCCGACGCCGACGGCGTCCCCGACGGCCCCCAGACTGCCGCCGCCCGCGAGGCGCGGCCCGGCGCGGCCATGCCGCGCTGGCTGCCGCGCGCCATGGTGCTCGCGCTCGCCCTGCTGGCCTGTTATCGCCTGGCCACCTGGGCCTTCGACCAGCTGACCGGACTGCTCCTCAACATCCTGATCGCGTTCTTCCTCGCACTCGCCATCGAACCGGCCGTGGACCGGATGGCGGCGCGCGGCGTGCGCCGGGGGGTGGCCACCGGACTGGTCTTCCTCGGCATCCTGGTCGGCGTCGCGGGGTTCTTCACCCTGCTCGGCTCGATGCTCGCCGACCAGATCATGACCATGGTCGAGGACTTCCCGAAGTATCTGGACCAGTTGGTCATCTGGGCCAATGAGACCTTCCACACCGAGCTGTCACGGGTCGAGATCCAGGACAGCGTGCTCCACTCGGACTGGCTGCAGAGCTACGTCAAGAACAGCGCGAACAACGTGCTGGACGTCTCCGCGCAGGTCCTCGGGGGGCTCTTCAGGGTCCTGACGGTGACCCTCTTCGCCTTCTACTTCGCCGCCGACGGCCCCCGGCTGCGCCGCGCCCTGTGCTCGGTCCTGCCGCCGAGCCGGCAGGCCGAGGTGCTGCGCGCCTGGGAGATCGCGGTCGCCAAGACCGGCGGCTACATCTACTCGCGCGGCCTGATGGCGCTGATCTCCGGCATAGCGCACTACGTCCTGCTGGAGTGGCTGGGCGTGCCCTACGCCCCGGCGCTGGCCGTCTGGGTGGGGCTGATCTCCCAGTTCATCCCGACCATCGGCACCTACATGGCGGGCGCCCTGCCGATGCTGATCGCGTTCACCGTCGAGCCCTGGTACGCGCTGTGGGTGCTGGTCTTCGTCGTGGTCTACCAGCAGTTCGAGAACTACCTGCTGCAGCCGCGCATCACCGCCAGGACCGTGGACATCCACCCGGCCGTCTCCTTCGGCTCGGTGATCGCGGGCACCGCGCTGCTCGGTGCGGTGGGCGCGCTGATCGCGATCCCGGCGACCGCGACGCTGCAGGCGTTCCTCGGCGCGTACATCAAGCGGTACGACGTCACGGACGACCTGCGGGTCCAGGGCCGGAAGCGGCAGCGGCGGGGCATGTCGGCCCTCGCTCGGGCGCGGGACTCGCTGAAGCGGCGTAGTTGACACAAAAATCGAACATCCATTCTCATGGTGGATCTCGCCTGAGTTATCCACAGGTCGAGGGCGTCCGGGCCGCTTGTCAGTGGCAGGGGTTAGCGTCGTGGACGTGAAGCGATCGACTCAAGCAAACCGGGTGGAACCCATGGCAGGAACCGACCGCGAGAAGGCGCTCGACGCCGCGCTCGCACAGATTGAACGGCAATTCGGCAAAGGCGCAGTGATGCGCATGGGGGAGCGGCCGAACGAGCCGATCGAGGTGATTCCCACCGGGTCGACCGCGCTCGACGTCGCCCTGGGCGTCGGCGGCCTGCCGCGCGGCCGTGTGGTGGAGGTCTTCGGTCCCGAGTCCTCCGGTAAGACCACCCTGACCCTCCACGCGGTGGCGAACGCGCAGCGGGCCGGCGGCGCGGTCGCGTTCGTGGACGCGGAGCACGCCCTGGACCCGGACTACGCGCAGAAACTGGGCGTGGACACCGACTCCCTCATCCTGTCCCAGCCGGACAACGGCGAGCAGGCGCTCGAGATCACCGACATGCTGGTCCGCTCCGGCGCGCTCGACCTCATCGTCATCGACTCCGTCGCCGCCCTGGTGCCGCGGGCGGAGATCGAGGGCGAGATGGGCGACTCCCACGTCGGTCTGCAGGCCCGGCTGATGAGTCAGGCGCTCCGCAAGATCACCAGCGCGCTCAACCAGTCCAAGACCACCGCGATCTTCATCAACCAGCTCCGCGAGAAGATCGGCGTCATGTTCGGCTCCCCCGAGACGACGACCGGTGGCCGGGCGCTGAAGTTCTACGCCTCTGTGCGACTGGACATCCGCCGTATCGAAACCCTCAAGGACGGCACGGAAGCGGTGGGCAACCGCACCCGCGTCAAGGTCGTCAAGAACAAGGTCGCGCCGCCCTTCAAGCAGGCCGAGTTCGACATCCTCTACGGCCAGGGCATCAGCCGCGAGGGCGGCCTGATCGACATGGGCGTCGAGCACGGCTTCGTCCGCAAGTCCGGCGCCTGGTACACGTACGAGGGCGACCAGCTCGGCCAGGGCAAGGAGAACTCCCGGAACTTCCTGAAGGACAACCCCGACCTCGCCAACGAGATCGAGAGGAAGATCAAGGAGAAGCTGGGCATCGGCGTCAAGCGGGAGGAGCCGGCCGCCGAGCCGGGCGCCGACGTGGCCGCCCCGGCCGCCTCGGCCGCGGCTCCCGCCGCGCCGGTGAAGGCGGCGCCCGCCACGGCGGCCAAGGCCGGGACGAAGGCGGCCAAGACCGCCGCGGCCAAGAGCTGACCGTGACGCGGCGGACCGACTGGCCGGACGGCCAAGGCCGTCCGGCCGGCCCGGACAGCGGCGCCCCCTCCTCGTCGAGGGCCGAGCAGGGGCCGCCGCGCAGCCCGGAGGAGCAGGCGCGGGCGATCTGCCTGCGCCTGCTCACCGGGACCCCGCGCACGCGCAGACAGCTCGCGGACGCGCTGCGGACCCGTGGCATCCCCGACGAGGTGGCGCAGGAGGTGCTGTCCCGGTTCGAGGACGTCGGGCTGATCGACGACGCGGCGTTCGCGGACGCCTGGGTGGAGTCCCGCCACCACAGCCGGGGCCTCGCCCGCCGGGCGCTCGCGCGTGAGCTGCGCACCAAAGGCGTGGACTCGGCCCTGATCGACGAGGCCGTGGGGCAGCTCGACGCCGAGCAGGAGGAGCGCACCGCCCGGGAGCTGGTCGAGCGCAAGCTGAGGGCCACCCGCGGCCTCGACCGGGAGAAGAGGCTGCGCCGCCTGGCCGGGATGCTCGCGCGCAAGGGCTATCCGGAGGGGGTGGCGCTGCGCGTGGTGCGGCGCGCGCTGGAGGAGGAGGGGGAGGACCCGGAGCTGCTGGAGCGGCATCTGCCCGACGCATAGCGGTATCTGCCCGACGTCCGGGGGAGGCGCGAGGGCGAGAGGGGGGTTAACCCGACCATGAAGACGCCGGTCGGCAGGAGGGCCCCCGCCTCGGGCCCCGTGGAATGGTGCGCTCATGACAGTGCACACCCGACGGCGAGCCATGATGCTGCGCTATGCGATACGGACCCTGCGCGCCCGCAAAGGCGGATTCATCGGCGCGCTGCTCGCGTTGCTCTGCGCCTCGGCACTGATCACCGCCTGCGGTGTGCTGCTGGAGACGGGCCTGCGCGGCCCCATCACCACCGAGCGCTATGCCGCGACCCCCGTCGTCGTCTCGGCCGACCAGAACGTGCACCGGATCACCGTCAAGCACAAAAAGGGCAAGACGAAGGTCAAGAACAAGGCCAAGCCCCTCGCCGAGCACGTCTGGCTGCCGTATGACATGGTGCGCACCGTCCAGCGCGTCCCCGGTGTGCGCCGGGCCGTCCCCGAAGTCACCTTCCCCGCCTACGCGGTGACGCCCGACGACCGCGTCCTGTCCGGCCCCGACGGCACTCCCTCGTACGGCCACGCCTGGAGCTCCGCGCCGCTGACCCCGTTCGTCCTCTCCCGCGGCAGCGCCCCGCGCGCCACCGGCGACGTCGTCGTCGACCGCGAACTCGCGGCCCGCGCCCGCCTTGCGCCCGGTGACCGGCTCACCGTCCAGTCCACCGCCGCCCCCCGCGCCTACCGCGTCACCGGCATCGCCGCCCCCGCCGACGGCGATCTGCGCCGGCAGACCAGCCTGTTCTTCACCGATGCCGAGGCGAAGCGGCTCGCCGCCCATCCCGGCGAGACCGCCGCCATCGGCGTACTGGCCGAACCGGGCACAGACCCGGCCCGGCTGAAGCAGGACCTCGCCACGGCCCTGAGCGGCACCAAGGCCCGGGTCCACATCGGCGGCGACCGCGGGCCCGCCGAGTTCCCCGACGCCGCGGCCGCCCGCATCCGCCTGGTCAGCATGGGCGGCGCCATGGGCGGCACATCGCTGCTGGTCGCGATCCTCGTCGTGGTCGGTACCTTCGCCCTCTCCATCCAGCAGCGCCATCGCGAGATCGCCCTGCTCCGGGCCATCGCCGCCACACCGCGCCAGATCCGCCGCCTCCTCGGCCGGGAGGCCCTCGTCGTCGGCCTGGTGGCGGGCGTCCTGGGCTCGCTCGCCGGACTGCCGCTCGCCCACTGGCTGTACGGCCGGTTCGTGGCGAACGGAGCCGTCCCCGCCACCCTGCACCTCGCCGTCAGCGTCTTCCCGATGGCCGCGGCCGTGGTCACCACGGTGCTCGGCGCCTGGGCCGCGGCCCGGATCTCCGCCCGCCGGATCATCCGCATCCGGCCCGCCGAGGCCCTGTCCGAGGCCGCGGTCGAGCGCTCCCGCCCGGCCGTGGGGCGGGTGCTGGCCGGACTGGCGCTGCTGGCCGGGGGCGTGGTCCTGGTCGTACTCCTCGGCCATCTGCACACCGAGCCCGCCTCGACTCCCGTCACCTACCTCGCCGTCGTCGTCCTCGCCGGGGCCGTCGCGCTACTCGGACCGCTGATCGTCCGTATAGCCGTCACCATCCTCGCGCTGCCGCTGCGCGCGGTCCGGCCCTGGGGCCGGCTGGCCACCGCCAACCTCCGCGGGAACGCCACCCGGATGGCCGCCGCCGTCACCCCGCTCGTGCTGCTGATCGGCATGGCCGCCACGGTCCTCTTCCTCCACCCCACGCTCGACGAAGCCTCCCGGCGCCAGGCCAGGGACGGCAACCGCGCCGACTGGACGCTCGCGTCCGAGGGCCCCGGCGTGCCCGGGGCGGCGGCCGCCGCGGTCCGCGGCACGCCGGGCGTCACGGCGGCGACCGAGGTGGTGCGGACCACCGTGCGCGTCGGCCTCGACAAGTACCCGGCCCAGGGCGTGACCCCCGAGGGGCTGACCCGGACCTGGGACCCGGATGTCACCCGGGGCTCCCTGGCCCGCTTCGGCGCGGGCACCGTGGCCGTCAGCGAGGTCGCGGCCGACGACCTGGGACTGGCCCCCGGTGACAAGCTGAGGCTCACGCTCGGGGACGGCACCCGCGCCACGCTCACGGTCGTCGCCGTCTACGCCCGCGGGCTGGGCTTCGGCGATCTGACGATGCCTCATGACCTGGTGGCCCGGCATGTCGACAATCCGCTGGCCTCGTCGGTGCTCGTGGCCGCGGGCCACGCCGTCCGGGCCGACCTGGCGAAGGCCGTGCGGGACTTCCCGGGTGTACGGGTCCTCGGCCCGGACCGGGCCTGGGAGCTGCGGGCCGCGAGCGCGCGGTCGAACGCGGAAGTCGACTACATCGCGATGGGCCTCATCGTGGCCTTCACCGCCATCGCAGTCGTCAACACCCTGGCCATGTCCACGGCCGAGCGCGGCCGCGAGTTCGCGATGCTCAGGCTGGCCGGGGCCACCCGGCGCCAGGTGCTGCGGATGCTGCGGATCGAGACGGCGGGCCTGCTGCTGATCGCGGCCGTCCTGGGGACCGGCACGGCCCTGGCCGTTCTGACCGCGTTCAGCATCGGGATGACGGGCGGCGCGGCGCCCGCCGTCGTCCCGCTCACCTACGGACTCCTGCTGGGACTCGCGGCCCTGCTCGCCTTCACGGCGACCGTGCTGCCCGGGCGGCTGGCCCTGTCGGCCCGGCCGGTGGATCTGGCCTCGGCCAAGGAGTGAGGGCTCAGGAGTGCGGGCTGACCGGCAGCCCCGCCGCGCGCCACGCCTGGAAGCCGCCGACCAGGTCCGTGGCGCGGGACAGCCCGAGCTGCCGCAGCGAGACCGCCGCGAGGCTCGACGCATACCCCTCGTTGCACACCACCACGATCCGCAGATCGTGGTCCGTGGCCTCGGGCAGCCGGTGGTCGCACAGCGGGTCGAGCCGCCACTCCAGTTCGTTCCGCTCGACGATCAGCGCGCCCGGGATGGTCCCGTCCCGCTCCCGCAGCGCGGCGTACCGTATGTCCACCAGCAGCCCGCCCTCGGCCTGCGCCGCCGCGGCCTCGGCGGGCCCGAGGCGGTGCAGGCCGACACGGGCCTCGGCCAGCAGTTCGTCGATGCTCCGCTTGGTGCTCATCAGGTCACTCCCACTCGCCCGGCAGCTCGATCTGCTCCAGCCGCAGCACCTGTCCGGTGCGGCTGTATCGGCGCATCAGCGGCAGCGGCGGGTAGTAGGCGTGCACCGACACGGCATGCCGCTCCGTGGAGGTGTTGAGCACCTCGTGTACGTGGTGCGGGCCGAAGGCCCGCCCCTGTCCGGTGGGAAGCCGCCGCTCACGGTCGACGTCGTCGGCCAGTTCGAGGGTCTTCCAGCCCTCGGTGGGCAGGCGCGCGGCGAGCGACTGCTCGTACAGTTCACCGGCCGCCGTGAGGAACGCGCCGTGCGAGCCGCCGTGGTCGTGCCAGCCGGTGCCGGTGCCGGGAGGCCAGCCGATCAGCCACGCCTCGCTGCCGCCGGGCCCGTCGAGCCGCAGCCAGGTGCGGCCCTCCGGGTCGAGGGGGAGCGAGTCGACGAGCGCGGTGTCGGCGGCCGTACGGCGGGCGAATTCGAGGAGTTCCGCCGGGCCGGGCGCGGCGTCGGCGGAGGGCCGGGCGGGCGCCGAGGGCTGGGCGGGGGAGGAGGTGCGTACGTCGGGCACAGAGACCGTCCTGAGTGATCGCGAAAGGGGCGCGACCCGAGCCGCGCGGGAAAAGCCGATCAGCAGGAGGGGCGACAGACGCAGCCCGCGTAGCGGACGAGGTCCACATGGACCCTCCGCCAGAAGCGAGGCAGCTGAGCGTCAGTCACAGGGCGTACTCAACCACGGGCCGGAAAGCAAGGTCAACTACTGCTGTCCACTCCTCGGACGCACCCCGTTGCGCACCCCGTTGCGCACGCCGTCGCTCACGCCGTGCGCGCCGCCCTATCGGTGCGCCGTCGCCTCCGCCTCCACCGACGACCCCTCGTCGGACCCGCCGCGCGCGGCCTTCCCGCCCAGCGCCGCGTCCGCGCATGCGTACAGCTCGGCCGGGCGCACCCCGGACAGCGCCGCGACCAGATGCCCGTCGGGCCGCACCAGCAGCACGGTGTGGGCCGGGGCCCCCGGGTACTCCTCGGCGACCAGCAGTTCGGCCCGTACCGGCAGCGCCGCGACCGCCGCCGCCAGCCGGGGCATCAGCCCCGCGCGCAGCCAGTGGCGGCGGTCCCACACCCCCGTCCCGGGGGCGACGAGGACGACCAGCAGCTCCCGCCCCAGCCGCGCCCGCAGCCGGGTGAGTGCCCCGTCCGACGCGGTCACCGGCACATCGGCGGCGGGCGCGCCGATCTCGGTGTCGACCGTGACCGAGCCCTCGGGGGCCGCTGCGGGCATCAGGGGCGAGCGGCCGTAGACCGGCGGCTCGCCCAGCGGGCCGCGCCCCAGGTGACCGTCGGTGAGCAGCGCGTCGTGGGCGCGCACCGCGCCGGGCAGTACGGAGCGCCGCACCGCATGCCAGCCGCCGGACGACCGCACCAGCGGCAGCGCCTGATCCGCGGCGCGCAGCCGGGCGCTCACCGCGCCGCGCCGCTCGGCCTGATAGCTGTCGAGCAGCGCGTCCGTCGCCCCGTGGTGCCAGGCGAGGGCCAGCTTCCAGGAGAGGTTGCCGACGTCGCGCAGCCCCTCGTCGAGCCCCTGGGTGCCGAGCGCGCCGAGCAGATGGGCGGCGTCCCCGGCGAGGAAGGCGCGGCCGACGCGCCAGCGGCGCGCGAGCCGGTGGTGCACGGTGTGTACGCCGGTGTCCAGAAGCTCGTAGGGGGGAGCGGGGTCGCCGCACCACCCCGTGAGGGTGTCGCGCACCCGGGAGAGGAGCGCGTCCGGCGTGACCAGGTCGCGGCCCGGCGGCAGCAGCCAGTCCAGCCGCCAGGCTCCGCGGGGCAGCGGGCGGGCGGTCACCTCCGCGTCGACGGTGCGCCACGGTGGCGAGCGGTGCAGCACGGCTTCGCCGGGCCAGGGGAGTTCGGCGCGCAGCGCGGCGACCGCGTGCCGCTCCACCGCGGTGCGGCCCGGGAAGCGCACGCCCAGGAGCTTGCGGACGGTGGACCGCGGACCGTCGCAGCCGATCAGGTAGCTGCCCCGCCACCAGGTGCCCTGGGCGCCCCGGGTGTGGACGCTGACGCCCCGGGCGTCCTGTTCCAGGGTGTCGAGGCGGGTGCCCGAGACGATCCGTACCAGGTCCTCGCCGGGGACGGTGGCCAGCGCGGCGCGCAGGGCACGGGTGAGTTCGTGCTGGGGCAGGTGCAGCGGCGAGGGCAGCTCCGGGTCCTCCGCCTCGTCGCCCTCCGGGCCGGCGCCGAGGCCGCCAGTGCCGTCGTCGCGGGCGTAGCCGTCGTCACGGACATAGCCGACGTCGTAGCCGTGGCCGTCCGCGGGGCCGGGGAGGAGCGGGCCGCCGGAGGCGAAGAGGCCGCCGGGCACCAGGGTCAGCTGCTGGACCACCTGCCGCCGCCGCATGGTGCGCCAGCCGGTCCACGGCACGGCCGCCTGGGCGGCCCGGCAGCCCAGCCGCTCCAGCAGGGCGGCGGTGTCGGGGCGCAGCACGGCCGTACGGGCAGGGCGGCGCTCGTCGTCGCCCGGGCTCTCGTCGAGCAGGATGACGGGCACCTCGGCGCGCGCGAGCGCGAGGGCCAGGGCGAGGCCGACCGGGCCCGCCCCGGCGACGATCACCGGGTCCACGGCGCGGTTCCCGTGACCCTGCGGGACGTACGTGAGTTGAGGAAACTGGCAGTTGAAACCCGGTGCGCGATCACACAAAGTATGCAACCCACTGCGGGTCCCCGCGTCAAGCGACGGGGGCGGTGGCGCGTACGCCACCGCCCCCGTCGGACCGGATATCGGACCGGGTATACGGTCAGTTCTTCTTCGACGTGTCGACCGGCCCGGCGACCTCGGCATGATCGACGACGTCCAGAGCGTCTCCCGCCGCGACCGGCTGCTCGGCCGGGGCGACCGCGATGCCGCTCTTGGTGCGCCGGCCGCGCCGCTCGATCCAGGTGGCCAGGGCGGACAGCGCCATACACAGGGCCACGTAGATGACACCGACGACGATGATCACCGGGACGTACGGGTAGTCGTCGTTGACGACCGTGTTGCCCGCCACCTGCTGGGCCTTGTACAGCAGCTCCTCGTACGTGATCACGTAGCCGAGCGAGGTGTCCTTCAAGGTGACCACCAGCTGGCTGATGATGGTCGGCAGCATCGCGCGGACACCCTGCGGGATCAGGACCGTCACCATGACCTGGGTCTTGCGCATACCCAGGGCGTAGGCGGCCTCACGCTGCCCCTTGGGCACCGAGTTGATGCCCGCCCGCAACACCTCGGCCTGCACCGAGCCGTTGTAGACGGTCAGGCCGATGACCAGTGCCCAGAATTCCGTCTGGGTGCCCTCGAATCCCAGCTCCGACTTGTAGGTGAGGAAGAGCACCCACAGGGCGTAGATGGTGATCAGCAGCGGGACGGCCCGGAACAGCTCGATGAATCCGGTCGTGAACAGGCGGACCCACTTGTGGTCCGAGAGCCGGCCGACGGCCAGCAACGCGCCGAGCACCAGCGACAGCACCGCGGCCACCGCGAACACCTGGAGGGTGGTCAGCAGGCCGTCGATGATGTCGTTCTGGACACCCGTGTAGTTGAAGATGTCCCACATCTCCGGCGCGAACTGGCCCTTGTCGTTCAGTCGCACGATGACGAAGACGATCAGGCCGATCACGGCGAGAGTGCCGATGACCGAGTAGACGCGGTTGCGTATACGGGCCTTGGGACCGGGCGCGTCGTACAGGACGCTCGCGCTCATCGGGCCACCTCCATGCGGCGCTCCAGAATTCGGAAGATCCCGCTGATGGAGAAGGTGATGAGCAGGTAGCAGAGCGAGATCCACAGGAAGGTCCAGCCGATCGCGTACCCCTTGTCGCTCAGCAGCTTCGAGACGCTGAACAGCTCGGTGTTGCTGAAGGCGCCCGCGATGGCGGAGTTCTTGGTGAGCGCGATGAATATGCTGCTCAGCGGCGGGATCACGGTCCGGGTGGCCTGCGGAAGGACGATCATCCGCAGGGTCTGGAAGAAGGTCATCCCCAGGCTCCGGGCCGCCTCGGCCTGCCCGATCGGCACCGTGCCGATGCCGGAGCGCACAGCCTCGCAGACGAACGTCGAGGTGTAGCAGCCCAGCGCCCCCACGGCGAGCTTGTACGGGCTCGTCCCGGGGAAGAGGATCTGGGGGATCACGAAGAACGCGATCAGGAACAGCAGGGTCAGCGGGGTGTTGCGCAGCAGGGTGACCCAGGCGGTACCGACGGCACGCAGCGGCGGAATGGGGGACACCCTGAAGCCGGCCATGACAATGCCGAGGATGAGGGCGAGCACCGCGCTGGCCGCGGTGAGCGACAGGGTACCGAGGAACCCGTCGCGGAACTCGGGAAAGAAATCGAAGAGTAGGTTCATCTGTTCTCCGCGCTAGCGGTCAGGTCAGCGCGACGGATCGCACCGGCTTCAGGGCGTTCGGGGAGAACCGGCTCAGTAGCGCGGCAGGGGCGTCTTCGGGGCGACGTAGGCGGAGCCGGACTTGCCGAGCGTGCCCTCGTACGCCTTCTTGTAGTCGCCGTTCTTGATGTGCTTCTCGAGCGCGTCGCTGATCGCGTCGCGCAGCGCCTTGTCGTCCTTGTTCATGCCGACGCCGTAGGGCTCCTCGGTGAACGGCTTGCCGACGACCTTGAGCTTGCTCGGGCGCTGGGCCGCGTAGCCCTTGAGGATCGCGTCATCGGTGGTGACCGCGTCCACCTGGCCGTCCAGCAGGCTCTTGACGCACAGCGAGTACTTGCCGAGCTCGGTGGTCTTGGCGCCGTACTTCGGCTTCTTGATCTCCTGCAGCGGAGTGGAGCCGACGATCGAACAGACCTTCTTGCCCTTGACGGAGTCCGGGCCGGTGATGCCCTTCTCGTCCTTGCGCACCAGCAGGTCCGCGCCGGCCACGTAGTACGGGCCCGCGAAGCCGACCTGCTTCTTGCGCTCGTCGTTGATGGTGTAGGTGCCGACGTAGTAGTCGACCTGGCCCTTGGAGATGGAGGTCTCGCGGACGTTGGAGTCGACCGTCTTGAACTCGATCTGGTCCTCGGAGAAGCCCAGGTCGGCGGCGACCATCTTGGCGATCTCGACGTCGAAGCCGGAGCGCTTGCCGGTGGTGTCCTCGAAGCCGAGGTAGGGCTGGTCGGCCTTGGCGCCGATGATGAGCTTGCCGCGCTTCTGTGCCGCCTTGAGGGTCGGCGAGTCCAGCTTCACGTCCTTGGCGACGGTGTACTTGCCGCTGACGACCTCGCCGCCCTTGGGCTTGTCGCCGGCGTTGCCCTCCTTGCCACCGCAGGCAGCGGTCGCCGCCAGAGCCAGAACCACCGAAGCCGCTGCGGCCGTCTTACGAATTCTCATCGTGCATCCCTCAAGTTTTGTTGTGCGTGTGTGAAGACGTGGGTGAGCCGTGCGGGGCTCAGTGGTGGAGCCAGGTGCGGGCTTGAGAAGCCGGGTGTGGGCCTCAGTGGTGAAGGATCTTCGACAGGAAGTCCTTGGCCCGGTCGCTGCGGGGGTTGTTGAAGAACTCCTCCGGCTCGGCCTCTTCGACGATCCGGCCGTCGGCCATGAAGACCACCCGGTTCGCCGCGGAGCGGGCGAAGCCCATCTCGTGGGTGACGACGACCATCGTCATACCGTCCCGGGCGAGCTGCTGCATGACGTCCAGCACCTCATTGATCATCTCCGGGTCGAGCGCGGAGGTCGGCTCGTCGAACAGGATCGCCTTCGGGTCCATGGCCAGCGCCCGGGCGATGGCCACGCGCTGCTGCTGACCGCCGGACATCTGCGCGGGGTACTTGTCCGCCTGCTTGCCCACGCCCACTCGGTCGAGCAGCGTGCGGGCCTTCTCCTCGGCGGTCTTCTTGTCTGCCTTGCGCACCTTCAGCTGGCCCAGCATCACGTTCTCGAGCACGGTCTTGTGCGCGAAAAGGTTGAACGACTGGAAGACCATGCCGACGTCGGCGCGCAGGCGGGCGAGCTCCTTGCCCTCTTGAGGCAGTGGCTTGCCGTCGATCGTGATGGTGCCGGAGTCGATCGTCTCCAGGCGGTTGATGGCGCGGCAGAGGGTCGACTTGCCGGACCCGGAAGGGCCGATCACAACGACCACTTCGCCCCGTGCGACGTTCAGGTTGATGTCCTGGAGCACATGCAGCGCGCCGAAGTGCTTGTTGACTCCTGACAGCGCAACCAACGCGTCCGCAACCGGAGTTGCGTCCTTGGTCACCGGTACTTCGCTCATTCGGCGTTTCGCTCCGTCCTCCTCGGTTGGGAGGACCATAGGGGGCCGCCGAGACCAGCGTCATTACATCTGAGCGGAAATTGAGGATAACGATCCGACAGCGGGGCGACACTCTGTGTGAGCGAGGTCCGGGGCTGGCGTACCGGCTACGTAACGGAAACCTAAGTGTGACTAGATGCGTCTTGACTGGCACGTGCCGTCTGGGCGTGGATGCCCTGTGGCCATGTTGGCGAAACACATGTGCCACTCAGTGGAAAGGTGGTGGAGGGGTCGGTGAGACTGCTGCTCGTCGAGGACGACAACCATGTCGCCGCGGCTCTGTCCGCGGTGCTCGCGAGGCACGGTTTCGAAGTCACGCACGCCAGAAGCGGTGAGGAGGCGCTCAGAGCGCTGCTGCCCGACTCGGGGCCACCGTTCGGTGTCGTGCTCCTCGACCTCGGCCTGCCGGACCAGGACGGCTTCCAGGTGTGCGGCCGCATCCGCAAGCGGACCACCACACCCGTGATCATGGTGACCGCGCGGGCGGATGTAAGATCCCGCATCCATGGTCTCCACCTCGGTGCCGACGACTATGTGGTCAAACCCTACGACACCATGGAGCTGCTCGCCCGGATCCACGCTGTGAGTCGGCGCACGCTTCCGGCCGACACCGCCCCGAGCACCGAGGAGGGCCCAGAGAGCCGCAACACCCCGCTGCGGATCGGCCCCGTCACCCTCGATCTGTCCACCCGGCAGGTCGCGGTGGACGGCACGACCATCTCGCTCACCCGCAAGGAGTTCGACCTGCTCGCGCTGCTCGCCCAGCGCCCCGGCGTCGTGTTCCGCCGCGAGCAGATCATCAGCGAGGTGTGGCGTACCAGTTGGGAGGGGACCGGGCGTACCCTCGAGGTGCACATCGCCTCGCTCCGCTCCAAGCTGCGCATGCCCGCGCTGATCGAGACGGTCCGGGGCGTCGGGTACCGCCTGGTGTCACCGGCGAACTGAGGAACCGCGAGACTTCTCCCGTGCGCACCCGACTTCTCCCGCTCCTCATCGTCCTCATGGCCGGCGTGCTGCTGGCGCTCGGCTTCCCGCTGGCCGTCAGCGTGGCCGCCCGCGAACAGCAGCGCGTGGTCGTCGACCGGATCGACGACACCGCGCGGTTCGCCGCGCTCGCCCAGTTCGTCACGGCCGGGCCGACCGCCGCCGCCACCACCGCGGAGGACGACGAACGGCTGAGCACTCTGAGGGCCGAACTCCGGCGCTACCACGACCTGTACGGCATCCGGGCCGGCGTCTACTACCGGAACGGCAGGCCCATGGCCCAGGCGCCGGGCGACTGGCGGCTCCCCGACAACGGCGAGGGCGCCGAGGCGTTCGACGAGGCCCTCCAGGGCCGCCGCAGCCACGACCCGGACCAGGTCTGGCCCTGGCAGCGGGGCAGGCTCTCCGTCGCCTCCCCCGTGGTGCGCGACGGCGACGTGGTGGCCGTCGTGGTCACCGACTCGCCCACCGGGCAGATGCGGTCGAGCATCCTGCACGGCTGGCTGGTGATCGCCGCCGGGGAGGCGGCCGCGATGCTCCTGGCGGTCGGGGCGGCCTTCCGGCTCACCGGCTGGGTGCTGCGCCCCGTACGCATCCTCGACACGGCCACCCACGACATCGCCACCGGGCGCATGCAGTCCCGTGTCGCGGCCGCCTCCGGGCCACCGGAGCTGCGCCGCCTGGCCCGCTCCTTCAACGAGATGGCCGACAACGTCGAAGAGGTCCTGGAACAGCAGCGGGCCTTCGTCGCCGACGCCTCCCACCAGCTGCGCAACCCGCTGTCCGCGCTGCTGCTGCGCATCGAACTGCTGGCCCTCGACCTGCCCGAGGGGCACGAGGAGATCGCCTCGGTGCGCACCGAGGGCAAGCGCCTCGCCCAGGTCCTGGACGACCTCCTGGACCTGGCCCTGGCCGAGCACTCCACCACCGACCTCAAGCTCACCGACATCGCCGAGCTCGCCACCGACCGGGTCGACGCCTGGCTGCCGGTCGCCGAGCGCGAGGGCGTCCGCCTCTCCTACCAGGGCCCGGCCGCCGTGGCCGGCTGGGCCGACCCGGTGGCGCTGTCCAGCGCGCTGGACGCGGTCGTGGACAACGCCGTGAAGTTCACCCCGGCGGGCGCGGAGGTGGTGGTCTCCGCCCAGCCGGACGGGGACACGGTCGCCATCGTCGTCGCCGACGGGGGCCCCGGCCTCACCGAGGACGAGCTCGCGCGCATAGGCGACCGTTTCTGGCGCAGCGGCCGCCACCAGAACATCGACGGCTCCGGACTGGGGCTGTCGATCTCCAGGGCGCTGCTCGCCGCGGGCGACGCCTCCATCGCGTACGCCCCCAACGAGCCGTGCGGGCTGCGCGTGACCATCACGGTGCCGCGCACCGGGCCGCACTAAGGGCGCTGGGTGCGGGCGGCGGGCCCTACGGCTTGACCGAGCGGTAGTAGCGCGCCGCTCCCGTGTGGAGTTCCAGCGGGTCGGTGAAGATCGCGGTGCGAAGGTCCACCTTCTGCGCCGCGTGCACCCTGGAGCCGATGCGGTCCCGGTTCTTTATCACGGTCCGGGTGACGGCCTCCGCGAGCGCGGGGTCCACCCGGTCCGTGGTGACCAGGAGGTTCGGCACCGCGATCGTCTTGATGGCGTCCCGCTGGCGCATGTCCTCGTACGCGTCGGCGGGCACCGACGCCGCCCGGTAGTAGCGGGTCACCCCGCCCTGGCGGTGCAGCGGGCCGATGAGGTCGCCGAGCTGGACGAGCCGGATCGGATAGTCCTGGGCCAGGGTGCGCACGGCGGTCGTCGGCAGCCCGCCGGACCAGAAGAACGCGTCCAGCTTTCCGGACTTCAGCAGGCCCGGCATCCGGTCGATGCCCTTCCGTACCGCCTTGACGTCCTTGCCCATGTCGAGCCCGGCGGCCTTGAGCAGCGACTTGGCGATCAGCTGTACGCCCGAGTCGTCCTCGCCGACGCCGACCCGCAGCCCCTTGAGGTCCCGGGCGGACCGCACCCGGGAGCCCTTGGGCACCACCAGCTGCATGTAGTCGTCGTACAGCCGCGCACAGGCGCGCAGCCGCTCGGCGCCTTTCCCGCCCTGTTCGCGGTAGGCGGCCACCGCGTCGGTGGCGGCGATGGCGAACGTGGCCCGGCCCTCGGCGAGCCGCCGGACGTTGTCCGGGGACCCCTTGGTGCGCTGCAGCGTCACGTCCAGGTCGGGGAGGTCCCGGGCGAGGTCGCGCCGCAGCATCTTGCCGTAGGTTTCGTACACGCCGGTGGGCACACCGGTCGCGAAGGTCACCCGGCCCTGGGGCGACTCGTCGCCCCCGATCGGCAGCAGCCACCACAGGAGCAGTGCGAGCGCGACGGCTCCGGCGGCGGCTGACTGCAGCACGCGGCGCCGGCCGAGGCGCGGAAGACGGACGGCCATGCCCAGGATCATGACAGTCCCCGGGGTCACAAGGGGAGGCGGGGGCCGGACTGGCCGTTGGCGAAGAGCCGCGTGTCGAAGTACGGGTCGTCGGGGGACGCGAGCGTCCCGCCGACCTGCGTCCACAGCGGCAGTTCCTCGACGAGCGGGAGCAGGCTTCTCCCCACGAGGCAGACAACCGCCGTGCGCGGGTTTCGGCGGAGGGACGTCTCGATGTTCCCGAAGACCTTCTCGGCGACGGCCGCTGTGAACGGCTCATAGAAGTAGAAGAAACCCGCGTCGTCGGGGATCTCGAAGTCCGCGGCGTCCTGGCACCGCACTTCAATGGCGCCGCATTTCCGTGGGCCGCGGTAACGTTCGAAATTTCTCCGCGCGGTCTCGCAGAGGCTGCTCGAGAACTCCACGCCGTGCACCCCCTTGAAAGGGAATTCGGCGGCCACGAGCATGGCCCGCCCCTTTCCGGAGCCAAAGTCCACGAAGGACACGTCTTCGTGCCGGACAGGCGACGCCGATATTACCTGGCGGATCGTCCTGACCGGTGTGGGTGAATAGCGTGCGTTGTTCATCAGGGTGAAGTCGTCGGCTTCTTGGATCTGCCAGGGCTCCACGGGCTCACTGGTCTCGACGCCGAGCGACGCGTCGAAGCCCTCGAGGTCGTCGAGGTGCGCCAGCGTCGCGTCGAAGCGTTCCTGGAATACCAGGGAATTGATGCCGTTGGCGCGAGTGCTATCTTCTGACATGAGCTTCCTCGACGAGTTTGTTTGCCGGTTTGGGATCCTCCACGGCGAAGTGCTGGAGGAGTGGGCCGGTCATGACCGTGGTGAACACCGCCATGACCACCATGGCGGTGAAAAGCCGGGAGTCGAGCATGCCCAGGGAAAGGCCCACATTCAAAATGACCAGTTCAGTGAGCCCCCGGGCGTTGAGGAGAATTCCCAGGGTGATCGAATCGCGTGGCGTCGCTCCGGTCAGACGGGCCGCGCCGGCCCCGCCCAGGAATTTGCCCACACAGGCCACCACGACCACGGCGAGTACCATGATCAGACCCTGGCCGCCGAGCCCGCCGAGGTCCACCGACAGCCCGGTCACCGTGAAGAAGGCCGGGAGCAGGAACAGGCTGGTCTGCTCGATGCGCTCGGGCACCTCCGGGGCCAGGGCGTCGATGTGCCGGCGCGGCACCACCGTGCCGAAGGCGAAGGCGCCGAACACCGCGTGCAGCCCGATCTCCTCGGTGCTCCATGCGGCCAGCAGGAGACCGATGACCAGGACGGCGTGGGTGACCGGGCTCCCGGCCCAGCGCCGCTGGGGCGCCAGGAGCCAGCCGAGGCCGGGGCGAACGACAAGGATGAGGCCGATCACGAACGCGGCCGACTCGATGGCCATCCTGGTGAGCGGCCAGGCGCCCGTGGTGCTCACGGTGGCGACGACCACCGCGAGCACACACCAGGCGAGAAAGTCCTGGATGGCCGCGCAGGCGAGGGACATCGTCCCGAGACGGCTTTTCTGCATGTCGCGTTCGGCGATGATCCGGGCCAATACGGGGAACGCGGTGATGGACATCGCCACGCCGAGAAAGAGCGCGGGTGCCAGCAGGCCGTCCGTCTTCATCTCCGAGGTGATGAACCATGGATACAGCGCCGCCGCGAGGCCCATTCCCATCGCGAACGGTAAGGCGACCGAGCTCAGGGACACCGCCATCACCTGGCGGCCGGCGCCACGCAGATGTGAGACGTCCAGGTGGTAGCCGACGCCGAACATGAAGAGCACCAGCCCTAATTGGGCGATGATCTGCAGATACGGACGCACCTCGGCGGGGAACAGCAATTCGGTGAGATCGCCGGGGAACAGCCCGAGCAGACTGGGCCCCAGCGCGAGACCGGCGACGATCTCGCCGACCACGGCCGGTTGCCGCATGCGCCGGGCAAGTGCGCCGAATACATAGGCGGCGGCGAGTATGAAGGCCAGGCTTGCCAGAACACTACCGGTAGCTGCTTTGTCCGCTCCGGCGGATATCAGAAGGTAATCCAACGTTGTCAACTCCCCCGTGTCGATGAGGCCCTGGGATACCAGGTGTGTCAGTTGGGAGAAACGTTCTGCCCTGATGTTTCAGGGGCGGCCGGGGGCGCGGTTGACGGCGTTGATGATCGCGGTCGTGGTGGCGCTGCCCTCGTCGGCGTCGATCCCCACGCCGTGCGTGGTGGCTCCCGAGGCGGTGAGCTGGACGTAACAGGCGGTGCGGGGACCGGCGGGACCGTCCACGGCGTGCCGGCTGAGGTGGTGCAGTTCGATGCGATGGCCGCCCGGACGGCTGAGAGCGTCCAGGAAGGCGTCGGCGATCTGGTCACCGACGCCGGAAAGCCCGATTTCCCGTCCGTCGGGTCCGACCAGCGTGACGGTCAGCGTGACGCGGCCGTCCGCACGCGCTTCCTGGAGGTCCTTCAGCAGCAGCCCGGGGCGCGGTTCGAGGTAGGTGTCGGCGAAGAGCTCCCACAACCGGCGGGAGGTGACCTCGACGCCGGTCTCGTCGGTGATCTTCTGGATGACCTTGGCGAACTCCACGCGCAGGGTACGGGGCAGATCAAGACCGTAGTGGGTCTTGAGCACCTGGGCGACACCGCCCTTGCCGGACTGGCTGTTGACGCGAACCACCGACTCGTAGCTCCGGCCGACGTCCTTGGGGTCGATGGGCAGATAGGGCACCTGCCAGGGCAGTTCCATCGCGCCCAGGCCCGTGCGGGTGACCTGCTCCTCCAGGGCGGCCAGTCCCTTTCCGATCGCGTCCTGATGTGTGCCGGAGAATGCCGTGTAGACCAGGTCTCCCGCATAAGGGTGGCGCGGGTGCACGGGCATCTGGTTGCACTGCTCGACGGTGCGGCGCACGGCGTCGATGTCGGAGAAGTCCAATTGAGGGTCGACGCCCCGGCTGAACAGATTCAGGGCGAGGGTGGCCAGGCAGACGTTGCCGGTCCGTTCGCCGTTGCCGAACAAGGTGCCCTCGACCCTGTCCGCCCCGGCCATCAGTGCCAGCTCGGCCGAGGCGACCGCGGTACCCCGGTCGTTGTGAGGATGCACCGACAATATGATCGACTTCCGGTTGTCCAGGTTCCGGTGCATCCATTCGACCTGGTCGGCGAAGACGTTGGGCGAATCGGTCTCCACTGTGGTGGGCAGATTCAGTGTCACAGGCCGGTCCGGGCCGGCATCCCAGACCGCTGTGACCGCGTTGGACATCTCGAGCGCGAACTCGGGCTCGGTGACGTTGAACGTCTCCGGGGAGTACTCGTAACGCAGTTGTGAACCCGGCAACGTGTCCGCCAGCGCGGCCACACGCTCCGCACCCTGGACGGTGAACTGACGCAACTCGGCCCGGGACATGGAGAACACCACGTCCCGCCACAGGCAGGCGGTGGCCAGGCATAGATGGACCACCGCCCGCTTCGCGCCCCGGATCGCCTGGAACGTCCGGTCGATCAGGTCTGGTTTGGCCGGGGTGAACACCACGATCGTCACATCGTCAGGGATCCGATCCCGGGTGATCAGGTCCCGCACAAAGGAGAATTCCGTCTCACTGGCCGCCGGATAGCCGACCTCGATCTCCTTGAATCCCAGCCGCACCAGCAGATCGAACATCAGCCCCTTGCGGTGGGCATCCATCGGGTTGGCAAGGGCTTGGTTCCCGTCCCGCAAATCCACCGAGGCCCACAGCGGAGCACGTTCGATTTCGTGCCCCGGCCAACTCCGGACCCCAGACTGCTTCGGAATACAGGAATTTTCCCGCACATAGCGCTGCGTCGGCATGGATGACGCCCGCTGTGCATTCCACCATGGTTGCTCGGCGCCTTCCAGCGCTCGCACCCCCGATACCCCCGTGAGTTCAGACAATTTATTCAGCCTCCAAGATCGGCCGGCGGTCACCCGCCGACGAGGAACACCAAATCCCGGTCCGTAACATCACAACCCTTAATCTCACCATCAGATCTATGCTCAACGCACGGGCTCGAACGCCACCGGCAGTCCCTTGAGGAAACGGAAGTTGATGTTGTCCTGCCACGTGGGCCGAGTCTCCACAAGACGGAGACCACGAGTGCGTTTCAGCAGTATGGACAGCGCTATTTCGATTTCCGCGACGGCGAGCGAGGCGCCGAGGCAGTAGTGGATGCCGTGCCCGAACGAAAGATGGTCGGCGGAGCCCCGGGTGATGTCCAGCCGGTCGGGGTGCTCATACTTCAACGGATCGTGATTTCCCGATCCCAGCACCAGCGTGAGCGACTCGCCCTCCGCGATCCGATGCCCGAGGACGTCGATGTCCGTCAGCGCGACACGGGTGGTGAACTGCACGGAGCTGTCGTAACGCAGCAGCTCATGGGCGGCCTTGAAGCCCAGCTCCGGGTGATCGCGCAGGAGTTCCAGCTGGTCGCTGTTCCGGAGGAGGGCCAGCACGGCGTTTCCGATGAAGTGGGTCGTCGTGGCCTGTCCCGCGTCGATGAGCAGCAGGAAGTTGGCGAAGACTTCGTCCTCCGTGAAGTCGCCGTGCTGGAGTTGCTCGGCGATCATCTGGGTGAAGAAATCCTTGCTGGTACCGGAGCGCCGCTCCTCTGCCGTCTCGTCGAACACCTCCCGCAGCTTGGTCACCCGGGGTATTTCCTTGAGGGACTGGGCGAAGAACTCGAGCAGCAGGCCCTGCCAGTTCTTCAGTAGGTCGTCGGCGTGCTCCGGAACGCCGGCCAGTCGCGCGATCACTCCCCGGGTCAGAGGTTCCGAGAAGTCGTGGATCACGTCCATGCGGCCCTGCTCGACAACGCGGTCGAGGAGCTGGTCGGTGCGTTCCTCGATGACCGGGCGCATTTGCCGGATGAAGCGGGGCGTCAGGCCCGGCCGGATCAGCTGGCGGAGCTTTGTATGGCGTGGCGGCTCGTTGAACACCATCATGTTCGAAAGCGGATCCTTGAGCGGCTTGAGCTCCGCTCGTGCGTCGGCCGGCAGCTGTTCATGGAAGCTGTCGATCCGGGCTCCGGAGAGCCGGTCGTCCTTCGACAGACTGCTGATCTCCTCATATCCGAGGATCACCCAGGTGCGCATCCGTTTGTCGTAGTAGACCCGATGTTCATCTCGAATCTCCCGATAGAAGGCATACGGGTCGGCCGCGCAATCCGGGTGGAAGAGCTTCAGCAGGCTGGGCACGTCTGGATGAGCCATGCTATGACCGGCTTTCTGTCGACTCGGAGAATTCGTTGAGCGCCTTGGCAGCGGTTGGGTGAGTTCCGCCGACGATTCTTCGATGTGGAGATGACCGCTGGGACGGCACACGTGCCGACGTCGGCGACGGCCGACTGGCGTGTGTCCGGGAAACTGCCCCCAGGGGACGAACCGCTGAGCGAGCGGCAAGGGGCGACGTGGTGGATCCACCCGACGACGTCGAACGCTACCACCGCGCTGATGCTGTGCTACAGGTACACGGACACGTGGCAGGAAGAGGTTCCCGGCGACATCATGTGTCTACTCCGCTGAACACGGGCCGAGTTGAGTCACGGGCAGAGGGGAACCCGCCGTGTTACCGTCACCGCGGCGTGCAGGCGGTCGCGGGGGCGGGGGACCGATCAGCCCGACCCGCGATCACGTCTGACCCCCGTGCCCTTCCCATCAATGACGCGTTGCCGGAGCTCTCGGCGCGCCGCCACGGGTGCCGCAGCGCTCGTGCCCCCTTCCACGCCGTGCGCGAGCCCACTCGGCGACTGTGCCCTGTCCGGGTCGCGTGATGAGTCGGGACAACCAACCAGGAGGAGTCAGAGCGTGAACTCACCAACTTCTGAGCACTTCGACCTCATAGTGGTCGGTGGTGGACCGGCAGGGTCGACCCTCGCCGCGCTGGTGGCCATGCGGGGACACCGGGTTCTTCTGCTGGAGAAGGAGACGCTTCCCCGGTACCAGATCGGCGAGTCGCTGTTGCCCGCGACGATCCACGGCGTCTGCAAGCTGCTGGGGGTGACCGAGGAACTGGAAGCGGCCGGTTTCACCAAGAAGCTCGGGGGGACCTTCCGCTGGGGCCAGAACCCCGAGCCATGGACCTTCAGCTTCGCCATCTCACCGAAGCTTGCGGGTCCGACCTCCTACGCGTACCAGGTCGAGCGGATGAAGTTCGACAAGATTCTGCTCGACAACGCGCGCCGGGTAGGGGTGGAGGTGCGGGAGGAGTGCGCGGTCCACGACATCGTCAAGGACGGTGGCCGGGTCACCGGCCTGAGGTACACGGACGCGGACGGATCGGCGCACGAAGTGTCCGCGACCATCGTGGCGGACGCCTCCGGCAACCGCAGCGCCATTCACAAGCACGCGGGTGGCAAGCGCGTCTATTCCGAGTTCTTCCAGAACGTGGCGCTGTTCGGATACTTCGAGGGCGGCAAGCGGCTTCCCGCTCCGCGCAGCGGAAACATCCTGTCGGCGGCCTTCGACGACGGCTGGTTCTGGTACATCCCGCTCACCGAGAAGCTGACCAGCGTGGGCGCGGTCGTGGCCAGGGAGCGGGCCGACCAGATCCAGGGCGACCCCGAGAAGGCCCTGCTCAAGCTGGTCGAGCGCTGCCCGCAGGTGCGGGACATGCTGTCCGACGCGCGGCGCGTGACCGAGGGGCCCTACGGGGAGATCCGGGTACGCAAGGACTACTCGTACTGCGGCACGACCTTCTGGGCCCCCGGCATGGTTCTGGTCGGCGACGCCGCCTGCTTCGTCGACCCGGTCTTCTCCTCGGGCGTCCACTTGGCGACCTACAGCGCTTTGCTGGCGGCCCGTTCGGTCAACAGTGTCCTGGCCGGGGAGATCGATGAGAAGCGGAGCTTTGGCGAGTTCGAGATGCGCTACCGCAGGGAGTACGGGCTGTTTTATGAGTTCTTGGTGGCTTTCTACGACCTGCACAAGGACGAGCAGTCGTATTTCTGGAAGGCCAAGAAGCTGACGAACGCCGGCACGACCGATATCGAGGCCTTTGTCGAGCTGGTGGGGGGTGCCGCGTCGGGCGACTCCGCGTTGGCCGGCCGGCGCCTGGTGAGCGCGGCCGATCAGCTGGCCAAAGCCGTGGACTCGGCGAGCGGGGAGGCGCAGCACGGGGGCGAGCAGCAGGCTCCCCTCTTCAAATCGGCGATTGTCGGCGAGGTGATGCAGGAAAGTGCTCAGGTGCAGGCACGCGCTTCACTGGGGCAGGAGATGAGTGACGAGGATCCGCTGTTCGCCGGCGGTCTCGTGCCTTCCGGGGACGGTATGTCCTGGGAGATTCCGGTCGGCTGAGGAGCGTCGGCGGGGTCCGCCGAGAGCGTGGCGGGCCCCGTTCCGGCGGCGGCGTCAATGGCGCCGCGCGGACGGTGAGTTGGTGGAGCGCAGGCCAGAACATTTCACTTGACGCGCCCTGGCTCTGCTGATTGACTCGCGCCGACCGCTAGATGATCGGTTCCTTCGGAACCTTGTTGATTTCTTTACCATTGCACGGGGGTATACAGCACATGTTGGCTGTCAATGCACGGGGACCGTGGCGTATCTGTCGTATCGGCGCTCCACCTTGTCACGCGCCGTAGGCCATGTAGTACGAACAGTTCGCGGTTTCCCCGAGTCTTGCAGACATACCTCGGGGTAGTCCGCCAGACTTCACATGCATTTAAGGGGAAGCGCGCCCCGCCACCCGAACGGGACGGAAGGTGGTGGCGGCGCCGAGCGTTGCGCGGCCCACGGGCGAGGGTGACCGGCTTTCCCTGGACGGCCCTTTTCTGCTGCCCCGGGTTCCTTGGCCTATGCCACCCGACGCCGCTCTTCACGGGTGGACCGCGTATGCCCGGCGGGTGGCTGTGCGGACGCCTTCCGTTTGACTTCTCCAGATATCCGGCCGACGCGTCAGGTTGCTCTGCGTGGGCTGGGAAAGAAGGAATGAGTTCATGATCCCGTTGTCGTTCGCGCAGCGCCGGTTGTGGTTCCTCTACAAACTGGAGGGCCGGTCGGCGACGTACAACATGCCGTTGGCGTTGCGGATGACGGGCAAGGTGGACGCGGATGCCCTACGGGCCGGGTTGGGCGATGTGATCCGACGGCACGAATCGTTGCGCACTCTGTTTCCCGAAGTGGACGGCGAGCCCCATCAGTTGGTATTGGACGCCGGGAACGCGCCTCTCGTCTGGGAGCGCCGTTCGGTCACGGAGGCGGAGCTGCCCGCCGCCCTGGAGGAAGCGGCTCGCTACGGCTTCGACCTGTCCGCCGAAATGCCGCTTCGCGCCCGGCTTTTCGAAGTCGGCCCCGACGAGTGTGTGCTCCTGCTGTTGCTGCACCACATCGCGGGTGACGGCTGGTCGATGGGCCCGCTGGCGCGTGACGTGGTCGAGGCGTACACGGCGCGGACAGAAGCCAGGGATCCGCGGTGGTCCGAACTCCCCGTCCAGTATGTGGACTACACGTTGTGGCAGCGTGAGCTGCTCGGTGACGAGTCGGACCCGGACAGCGTACTGGCGCGTCAAGTGGCCTACTGGCGCGATCAGCTGGAGGGTCTGCCGGAACAGGTGACCTTCCCCACGGACCGTTCCCGCCCCGTGGCGGCCTCATACCAAGGCGAACAGCTGACGCTCGAGGTGGACGCGCAGCTGCACCGGAAGTTGGTCGCATTGGCGCGCGCGTCGAATGCGACCGTGTTCATGGTTCTGCAGGCGGGCATGGCGGCGTTGATGACGCGGCTCGGCGCGGGCAACGATATTCCGCTGGGCAGCGGTGCCGCCGGTCGTACCGATGAGGCGCTGGACGACCTGGTCGGCTTCTTTGTGAATATGTTTGTGCTGCGCACCGACACTTCGGGCGACCCGAGCTTCGCGGAGCTGCTGGACCGGGTCCGGACGAAGAGCCTGGAGGCGTATGCGAATCAGGATATTCCGTTCGAGCACCTGGTGGAACTGCTCAACCCTCAGCGCTCCACGTCCCACCATCCCCTTTTCCAGGTCGCGCTCGTACTGCAGAACGCGCCGAGTGGAGACTTCGAGCTTCCGGGCATGGACGTGCATGCCGAAGTCCTCGGTTCCGGGACATCCCGCTTCGACATGCTCGTATCGCTCACCGAGCTTCATGACCAGGTTGACGGCCCGTCGGGCATAGAGGTGCTCGTCGAGTACTCCACCGATCTGTTCGACCGCTCGACGGTCGATGCGTTGTTGGCGCGGTGGCTGCGGTTCCTGGGGCATGCGGTGGCGGATCCGTCAATGCGGATCGACCGAGTGGAACTGCTGTCCCAGGCAGAGCGTGAGCAGTTGTTGTCGGGCTGGAATGACACGGCCGTCGAGGTGCCCGAGACGACATTGGCCGGATTGTTCGAGGCTCAGGTGCGACGGGATTCGGATGCCACCGCGCTGGTGTCCGGCACGGATTCCGTGTCGTACCGGGAATTGAACGCCCGGGCGAATCGGTTGGCGCACTGGCTGATCGGTGAGGGCGTGGGCCCGGAGAAACTGGTGGGGGTGATGCTGCCACGATCGGTGGAATTGGTGGTGGCGGTCCTTGCGGTTTTGAAGGCCGGAGGCGGTTATGTTCCGATCGATATCGATTACCCGGCCGAGCGGCGTGCCTTCATCCTTGAGGATGCCGCTCCGATTCTCGTTCTGGATGAGGAGATACTGTCCCGCGATGTGTCCGGATTCCCGGATGCCGATCCTGGGATTGAGGTGGATCTGGGACATCCGGAGTACCTCATCTATACATCGGGTTCCACTGGCCGGCCCAAGGGCGTGGTGGTGCCGCACCGCGGTGTGGCGAGTCTGGCGCGTACGCAGGTCGAGCTGCTGGGTGTGACTCCTGCCAGCCGTGTGCTGCAGTTCGCCTCGCCGAGTTTTGACACGGCGTACTGGGACATGTTGGTCGCTTTATCCTCGGGCGCTTCCCTGGTGGTGCCTGAAAGCGGGCGACTCGTCGGTGACGCGCTCCAGGGGGTGCTGGCCGAAGGGCGGGTGACACATGCGTTGATTCCGCCCTCGGTGATGGGGACCCTCCCGCCGGGGGCCAGCGCGGAGCTTGTGGACTTCGAGTGTTTGGTCGTGGGTGCCGAGGCGGTGCCGGCGGAGCTGGTGACGCGTTGGGCGATCGGGCGTCGGGTTTTCAACGCCTATGGGCCGACGGAGTCGACCGTCATTGTGACGATGAGCGCGTTGCGGCCTGACGGCGTGGTGCCCATCGGCCGCCCGGGTGGCAATACCCGGGTATTCGTGCTGGATGAGGCGTTGCGACCGGTCCCCGTGGGCGTGGCGGGCGAGCTGTATGTGTCGGGTGTTGGTCTGGCCCGGGGCTATGTGGGGCGTGCGGGGCTGACGGCCGAGCGGTTTGTGGCCTGCCCGTTCGAGCCGGGTGCGCGCATGTACCGGACCGGTGACCTGGTGCGATGGCGTGCCGATGGTCAACTGGAGTATCTGGGCCGCGCTGATATGCAGGTCAAGGTGCGTGGCTTCCGCATCGAGCCGGGGGAGATCGAGTCTTCGCTGGTCAAGTGCGAGGGTGTGCGACAGGCGGCGGTGCTGGCCCGGGAGGACTCTCCGGGGGATCAGCGTCTGGTGGCTTATGTGGTCCCGGACCTGGAGGCGGCCTCGGCGGCGGGTGCGAGGGGGGAAGGCGCGTCTGGTGTGGATGCGCAGGTGGGGGAGTGGCGGGAGATCTATGACTCGGTGTATGCCGGGTCGGGTTCGGGTGGTTTCGGGGAGGATTTCTCGGGGTGGGAGAGTTCGTATTCGGGTGAGCCGATCCCGCTCGATGAGATGCGGGCGTGGCGTGATGCGGTGGTTGATCGGGTGCGGGGGTTGGGTGCGCGGCGGGTTCTGGAGATCGGTGTCGGTTCCGGTCTGTTGATGGCGCATCTGGCTGAGAGTGTTGAGGAGTACTGGGGTACGGATCTGTCGGGTGCGGTCATTGATCGGCTTGCTGGTCAGGTGTCCGAGGCGGGTCTGGGCGACCGGGTGCGGTTGCGGTGTCAGGCTGCGGATGTGGTGGAGGGTCTGCCGTCGGGGTTCTTTGACACGGTGTTGATCAATTCGGTTGTGCAGTATTTCCCTGATGGGGCGTATCTGGCGCGGGTGGTGGATCGGGCGTTGGGGTTGTTGGCGCCGGGTGGTCGGTTGGTGATTGGTGATGTGCGGCATGCGGGGTCGTTGCGTGTGTTGCAGGCGGCGGTGCATCGGGGTCGTGGTGCGGCGGCGCGGGCGGTGGTGGATCGTGCGGTGTTGTTGGAGAAGGAGCTGGTGGTGGCTCCGGAGTTCTTCAGTGCTCTGGCTGACGGAGACGACCGGATCGGTGCGGTGGACATCCGGCTCAAGCAGGGCGGTTACCACAACGAGCTGACCCGGCACCGGTACGAGGTGGTGCTGCACAAGTCCCCGGCGCACGTGGTCGACGTGTCCGATGCCCGGCGACTGGCCTGGGGGCAAGAGGTCACCGCCCTGGCTGATCTGGACAACCTGGTGGTCGGTGATGTTCCGGCCCGTGTCACCGGAATCCCGAACGCGCGTCTGGTCGCCGAGGTGGCGGCCGAGCGTGCGCTGGACGGGCTGGACGCGCTGGTTTCCGGGCCGGGAGTGGATCCGGAGGATCTGGTCACCTGGGCCGGTGCACGTGGTCTGCGGCTGGTGACGACGTGGTCATCGCGCTCGGTGGCGCTGTTCGACGCGGTGTTCTTCCCGCCCGGCCCGGACGGCGCTGTGCTGTCGGGCGTGTACGCCCCGGCGGTTTCGGGCGGTCCGTGGGTGAACAATCCAGCCGCCGCCCGTGGTATCGGTGCGGTGGTGAAGGCGGCGCGTGAGCGCCTTGCCGAGAAGCTGCCGGAGTACATGGTGCCGTCGGCGGTGATGGTGCTCGACCGGTTGCCGCTGAACTCGAACGGAAAGCTGGACCGCAGGGCGCTGCCGGCGCCGGACTACGCGGCCACCGCGGGCGGCCGTGGCCCGCGTACGCCTCAGGAAGAGGTGCTGTGCGGTCTGTTCGCCGAGGTGCTCGGCGTGGACCGGATCGGGATCGACGACAGCTTCTTCGACCTCGGCGGCCACTCCCTCCTCGCCACGCGGCTCGTCAGCCGCATCCGCACCGCCCTGGGCATGGAAGTGCCGATCGCCACGGTCTTCTCGGTCCCCACGGTGGCCGGTCTGGTGACGCGCCTGACCGACAACGGCCGGACACGCACGGCGCTGGTGGCGAAGCCGCGCCCGGACGTGGTGCCGTTGTCGTTCGCGCAGCGTCGGCTCTGGTTCCTGCACCGGTTGGAGGGCCGGTCGGCGACGTACAACGTCCCGTTGGCGTTGCGGTTGTCGGGTGGTGTGGACGCCGAGGCGTTGCGGATGGCTCTGCGTGATGTGGTTGGTCGGCATGAGTCGTTGCGTACGGTGTTCCCGGAGGTGGCGGGGGAGCCGTGTCAGCTGGTGGTGGGTGCGGAGGCTGTTGAGTTCGGGTGGGAGCGGCGTTCGGTTTCGGAGGGGGAGTTGCCGGGAGCGTTGGCGGAGGCGGCTCGGTATGGGTTCGATCTGTCGTGTGAGGTTCCGGTTCGTGCGTGGCTGTTCGAGGTCGGTGCGGCGGATTGTGTTCTGTTGCTGTTGATGCACCACATCGCGAGTGACGGGTGGTCCATGGGGCCGCTGGCCCGTGATGTGGTCGAGGCGTATACGGCGCGAGTGGAGGACAGGGCTCCGCAGTGGTCTGCTCTGCCGGTTCAGTACGCGGATTATGCGTTGTGGCAGCGTGAGTTGCTGGGGGACGAGGGGGATGCGGGCAGTATTTTCGCGCGGCAGGTCTCATATTGGCGGGGGCAGTTGGCTGGGTTGCCGGAGCAGGTGAGTTTTCCCGCTGATCGGGTTCGTCCGGCGGTGGCTTCGTACGAGGGTGCGCATCTGACGCTTGAGCTGGACGTGGAGTTGCATCGGCGGCTGGTGGGGTTGGCGCAGCGGTCGAATGCGACGGTGTTCATGGTGCTGCAGGCGGGTATGGCGGCGCTGTTGACGCGGCTGGGTGCGGGGACGGATATTCCGTTGGGTTCGCCGATCGCCGGGCGTATGGACGACGCGCTCGACGATCTCGTCGGGTTCTTCGTGAATACGCTGGTGCTGCGCACGGACACCTCGGGCGACCCGAGCTTTGAGGAGCTGGTCGACCGTGTCCGGGAGACGAGCCTGGCCGCGTATGTGCACCAGGATGTGCCGTTCGAGCACCTGGTGGAACTGCTCAACCCGCAGCGCTCGACTTCTCACCACCCCCTCTTCCAGATCATCCTCGGCCTGCAGAACGCGCCGGAGGCGTCCTTCGAGCTTCCAGGGCTTCAGGTGGACGTGGAGGGCGTGGAGCTGAACGTGTCGAGGGCCGACTGCGCCGTGAACGTCATCGAGCTTCGTGACGAGGCCGGGCGCCCCGCGGGGATCGAAGCGCTGGTCGAGTACTCCACTGACCTGTTCGAGCGCGCGACGGTCGAGGGGGTGTTGGCGCGGTGGGTGCGGTTGTTGGAGCAGGTGGTGGCGGATCCGTCGGTGCCGATCGGGCGGGTGGAGCTGCTGGGCGAGGCGGAGCGCGGGCAGTTGTTGTCGGGGTGGAACGACACGGCGGTCGACGTACCCGAGGCGACGTTGACCGGATTGTTCGAGGCCCAGGTGCGGCGGGCTCCGGATGCGGTGGCGTTGGTGTCCGGTGGCGAGTCGTTGTCGTATGGGGAGTTGAACGCCCGGGCGAATCGGTTGGCGCATTGGTTGATCGGTGCGGGTGTGGGGCCGGAGCGGTTGGTGGGGGTGGTGTTGCCGCGGTCGGTGGAGATGGTGGTGGCGCTGCTCGCGGTGCTGAAGGCGGGGGGCGCCTACGTGCCGGTGGATCCGGAGTATCCGGCGGAGCGGCGTGCGTTCATCCTTGCCGACGCCGGACCTGTCCTGGTGCTGGACGAGGAGGTGCTGGGCCGGGACCTGTCGTCCTTCTCCGAGGCCGATCCCGGGGTTGAGATGCGGCTGGGGCAGTCGGCGTATGTCATCTACACCTCCGGTTCGACGGGTGCGCCCAAGGGTGTGGTGGTGTCCCATTCGGGTGTGGCGAGTTTGGCTGGGGCGCAGGTGGAGCGGATGGGGGTGACGTCTGCGAGTCGGGTGTTGCAGTTTGCGTCGCTGAGTTTTGATGCGGCGGTGTCGGAGTTGGCGATGGCTTTGACGTCGGGTGCCGCGTTGGTGGTGCCGGAGGCGGGTCGTCTGGTCGGCGATGCTCTTGAGGAGGTCCTGGCGGGGCAGTGCATCACGCATGTGACGTTTCCGCCGTCGCTGCTGGGTGCTGTTCCGGTGGGTGTGGAGTCGCAGCTGCCCGCGCTGGAGACGGTGGTGCTGGCGGGTGAGGCGGCGCCTTTGGAGCTGGTGGCCCGTTGGTCCGCGGGCCGTCGGGTGATCAACGCCTACGGTCCCACCGAGGCGACGGTCTGCGTGACCATGAGCGGCGCGATCACCGACGACGTGGCCCTTGAGGGCGTCGTACCCGTGGGGCGCCCCATCGCCAACACGAGGCTGTTCGTACTGGACGCGGGTCTACGGCCGGTTCCGGTCGGCGTGGTGGGCGAGCTGTATGTGTCCGGTGCGGGGCTGGCGCGTGGGTATGTGGGACGTGCGGGGCTGACCGCCGAGCGGTTCGTGGCCTGCCCGTTCGAGGCGGGTGCCCGCATGTACCGGACCGGAGACCTGGTGCGGTGGCGCGCCGACGGCCAGCTGGAGTACGCGGGCCGGGCCGATGAACAGACCAAGGTGCGCGGCTTCCGGATCGAACCGGGGGAGATCGAGACACTGCTCACGGGGGAGTCGGGGGTACGCCAGGCCGCGGTGTTTGTCCGCGAGGACAGCCCGGGCGATCAGCGGCTGGTCGCCTATGTGGTGCCGACCGGTCCCGGCGAAGTGGAGTCGGCCGAACTCCTCGCCCGGCTCGGCGATCGGCTGCCGGAGTTCATGGTGCCGTCGGCGGTGATGGTGCTGGACCGGTTGCCGTTGACGCCGAACGGGAAGCTGGACCGCGGGGCCCTGCCGGCGCCGGACTACGCGGTCACGGCGGGCGGCCGTGGCCCGCGTACGCCGCAGGAAGAGGTGCTCTGCGGTCTGTTCGCCGAGGTCCTGGGCGTGGGTCGGGTCGGTATCGACGACAGTTTCTTCGGCCTCGGCGGCCACTCCCTTCTCGCGACGCGGCTCGTCAGCCGAATCCGTAGCGTGCTCGGGGCAGAGCTGCCGATCAAGGATGTGTTCGGGGCTCCGACCGTGGCCGGTTTGGCGGCGCGTCTGGACTCGGCCGGGCGGCAGGCTCGTGCGGCTCTGGTGCCGGCGATTCGTCCCGACGTGGTGCCGTTGTCGTTCGCGCAGCGCCGGCTCTGGTTCCTGCAGAAGATGGGCGGCAAGGCTGCGACCTACAACATGCCTCTGACCCTCCGCTTGTCGGGCAAAGTGGACGCGGAGGCGTTGCGCGCTGCTTTGGGTGATGTGATCGGTCGGCATGAGGCGTTGCGTACGGTCTTCCCTGAGGTGGCGGGGGAGCCGTGTCAGCTGGTGTTGGCTCCGGGAGATGTGGAGCTGGGTTGGGAACGTCGTTCGGTTGTGGCGGCGGAGCTGTCGGCTGCTTTGGGGGAGGCGGCTGAGTACGGGTTCGATCTGTCGTGTGACATTCCGGTTCGTGCGTGGCTGTTCGAGGTAGGCCCCGACGAGTGCGTCCTGTTGTTGCTGCTGCATCACATCGCGAGTGACGGCTGGTCCATGGGCCCGCTCGCGCGTGACGTGGTCGAGGCGTACACCGCGCGCATGCGGGGCGCCGAGCCTCGGTGGTCCGGGCTCCCCGTGCAGTACGCGGATTATGCGTTGTGGCAGCGTGAGTTGCTGGGGGACGAGGGGGATGCGGGCAGTATTTTCGCGCGGCAGGTGTCGTATTGGCGGGGGCAGTTGGCTGGGTTGCCGGAGCAGGTGAGTTTTCCCGCTGATCGGGTTCGTCCGGCGGTGGCTTCGTACGAGGGTGCGCATCTGACGCTTGAGCTGGACGTGGAGTTGCATGGGCGGCTGGTGGGGTTGGCGCAGCGGTCGAATGCGACGGTGTTCATGGTGCTGCAGGCGGGTATGGCGGCTCTGTTGACGCGGCTGGGTGCGGGGACGGATATTCCGTTGGGTTCGCCGATCGCCGGGCGTATGGACGATGCGCTCGACGATCTCGTCGGTTTCTTCGTGAATACGCTGGTGCTGCGCACGGACACCTCGGGCGACCCGAGCTTTGCGGAGCTGGTCGACCGTGTCCGAGAGACGAGCCTGGCCGCGTACGAGCACCAGGATGTGCCGTTCGAGCACCTGGTGGAACTGCTCAACCCGCAGCGCTCGACTTCTCACCACCCCCTCTTCCAGATCATCCTCGGCCTGCAGAACGCGCCGGAAGCGTCCTTCGAGTTTCCAGGCCTCCAAGTTGAGCTCGGGGGCGTGGAGCTGGGTGTGTCCAAGGCCGACCTCGAGCTGAACGTGATCGAGCGCCGGGGCGACGGCGGCGAGCCCCAAGGCATCGGGACCGTCGTCGAGTACTCCACTGACCTGTTCGATCATGCGACGGTCGAGGGTTTGTTGGCGCGGTGGGTGCGGTTGTTGGAGCAGGTGGTGGCGGATCCGTCGGTGCCGATCGGGCGGGTGGAGCTGCTGGGCGAGGCGGAGCGCGGGCAGTTGTTGTCGGGGTGGAACGACACGGCGGTCGAGGTGCCGCAGGCCACCCTGGCGGAGCTTTTCGAGACCCAGGTGCGGCGGGCTCCGGACGCGGTGGCGGTGGTGTCCGATGGCGAGTCGCTGTCGTATGGGGAGTTGAACGCCCGGGCGAACCGGCTGGCGCATTGGCTGATCGGTGAGGGTGTGGGGCCGGAGCGGTTGGTGGGGGTGGTGTTGCCGCGGTCGGTGGAGATGGTGGTGGCGCTGCTCGCGGTGCTGAAGGCGGGGGGCGCCTACGTGCCGGTGGATCCGGAGTATCCGGCGGAGCGGCGTGCGTTCATCCTTGCCGACGCCGGACCTGTCCTGGTGCTGGACGAGGAGGTGCTGGGCCGGGACCTGTCGTCCTTCTCCGAGGCCGATCCCGGGGTTGAGATGCGGCTGGGGCAGTCGGCGTATGTCATCTACACCTCCGGTTCGACGGGTGCGCCCAAGGGTGTGGTGGTGTCCCATTCGGGTGTGGCGAGTTTGGCTGGGGCGCAGGTGGAGCGGATGGGGGTGACGTCTGCGAGTCGGGTGTTGCAGTTTGCGTCGCTGAGTTTTGATGCGGCGGTGTCGGAGTTGGCGATGGCTTTGACGTCGGGTGCCGCGTTGGTGGTGCCGGAGGCGGGTCGTCTGGTCGGCGATGCTCTTGAGGAGGTCCTGGCGGGGCAGTGCATCACGCATGTGACGTTTCCGCCGTCGCTGCTGGGTGCTGTTCCGGTGGGTGTGGAGTCGCAGCTGCCCGCGCTGGAGACGGTGGTGCTGGCGGGTGAGGCGGCGCCTTTGGAGCTGGTGGCCCGTTGGTCCGCGGGCCGTCGGGTGATCAACGCCTACGGTCCCACCGAGGCGACGGTCTGCGTGACCATGAGCGAGCCACTCCACGACGACACGGCGCCGATCGGTCGGCCGATCGCCAACACCAGGGCCTTCGTCCTCGACGAGGCGTTGCGGCCGGTGCCCCCAGGTGTCGCGGGTGAGCTGTATGTGTCCGGTGCGGGGCTGGCGCGTGGGTATGTGGGACGTGCGGGGCTGACCGCCGAGCGGTTTGTGGCCTGCCCGTTCGAGGCGGGTGCGCGGATGTACCGGACCGGAGACCTGGTGCGGTGGCGCGTGGACGGTCAGTTGGAGTACATGGGCCGTGCGGATGAGCAGGTCAAGGTACGCGGCTTCCGGATCGAGCCGGGTGAGATCGAGTCCTTGCTGACCCTTTCCGAGGGTGTGCGGCAGGCCGCCGTCGTGGCGCGCGAGGACACCCCCGGTGACAAGCGGCTGGTGGCCTATGTGGTGCCGGACGGCTCCGCCCCGGTCGACCCCGCGGCGCTCGCCGTCACACTCGAGAAGGCGCTTCCGGAGTACATGGTGCCCTCGGCGATCGTGGCGCTGGACGAGCTGCCGTTGACGCCGAACGGGAAGCTGGACCGCAGAGCGCTGCCGGAGCCGGACTACGCGGTCGCGGCGGGCGGCCGTGGTCCGCGGACGCCGGAGGAAGAGGTGTTGTGCGGCCTGTTCGCCGAGGTCCTGGGCATTGAGCGGGTCGGTGTCGACGACGATTTCTTCGACCTCGGCGGCCACTCCCTCCTCGCCACCCGGCTCGTCAACCGCATCCGCAGCGAGCTGGACATCGAGATCCCCTTCCACCTCATCTTCGAGTCGCCCTCGGTGGCCGGCCTGGTGGAGCAGCTGGATCTCGGCGGCGGGGCGCGTACCGCCCTGCGGCCGATGCCGCGCCCCGACGTGGTGCCGTTGTCGTTCGCGCAGCGCCGCCTGTGGTTCCTGCACAAGCTGGAGGGTCCTTCGGCGACCTACAACATGCCGCTGCCCCTTCGGCTGAAGGGCTCGGTGGACCAGGAAGCGCTGCGGTCCGGCTTGCGTGATGTGATCGGACGCCATGAGTCGCTGCGCACCGTCTTCCGGGAAACCGATGGCGAACCACACCAGGTGATCCTGGGGACGGCCGATGCCAAGTTCGGCTTCGAGCACCGGCAGGTGTCCGAAGCGGAGCTTCCCGCGGCCCTGGAGGAGGCGTCGCGTCACGGATTCGACCTGTCCTCCGAACTGCCGCTCCGGGTCCGGCTCTTCGAGCTGAGCGGCGACGAGTGCGTCCTGCTGCTCCTGCTGCACCACATCGCGGGTGACGGCTGGTCGATGGGCCCGCTCGCGCGCGATGTGGTCTCCGCCTACACCGCCCGGGCGCGGGGCGAGGCGCCCCAGTGGTCCGCGCTGCCGGTCCACTACGCGGACTACGCGCTGTGGCAGCGCGAGCTCCTCGGCGGCGAGGACGACCCGGAGAGCCTCTACGCCCAGCAGGTGTCCTACTGGCGGGACCAGCTGCGCGGCCTGCCGGAGCGCATCAGCCTCCCCGCCGACCGGCCCCACCCCGCGGTGGCTTCGTACGAGGGTTCGTATGTGGGCTTCGAGCTGGACGCCCGGCTGCACCGGGCGCTGGCCGACCTGGCGCGCGCGTCGGGCGCCACGGTATTCATGGCGGTTCAAGCGGCCACCGCGGCGTTGCTGACCCGACTCGGCGCGGGGACCGACATTCCGCTGGGTTCGCCGATCGCCGGGCGCATGGACGACGCGCTCGACGACCTGGTCGGTTTCTTCGTGAACACGCTGGTGCTGCGCACGGACACCTCGGGCGACCCGAGCTTCGAAGAGCTGCTGCGCCGGGTGAGCGAGACGAGCGTGGCCGCGTACGCGCACCAGGACGTGCCGTTCGACCACTTGGTCGACCTGCTCAACCCGCAGCGCTCGGCCGCCCACCACCCCCTCTTCCAGGTCATGCTGGTCCTCCAGGACAACCCCACTGGTGAGTTCGGGCTTCCTGGCCTCGAGGTCAGCGGTGAGCCGGTGGACCTCGGGACCGCCAAGGTCGACCTGTCGGTGAACGTGATGGAGCGCCACGACGAATCCGGGCTGCCGGCGGGGATCGTCGGCTCGATCAAGTACCGGACGGATCTCTTCGATCATGCGACGGTCGAGGGTCTGCTGGCGCGGTGGGTGCGGTTGTTGGAGCAGGTGGTGGCGGATCCGTCGGTGCCGATCGGGCGGGTGGAGCTGCTGGGCGAGGCGGAGCGCGGGCAGCTGTTGTCGGGGTGGAACGACACGGCGGTCGAGGTGCCGCAGGCCACCCTGGCGGAGCTTTTCGAGACCCAGGTGCGGCGGGCTCCGGACGCGGTGGCGTTGGTGTCCGGTGGCGAGTCGCTGTCGTACGGGGAGTTGAACGCCCGGGCGAACAGGCTGGCGCATTGGCTGATCGGTGCGGGTGTGGGGCCGGAGAAGCTGGTGGGGGTGGTGTTGCCGCGGTCGGTGGAGATGGTGGTGGCGCTGCTCGCGGTGCTGAAGGCCGGGGGCGCCTACGTACCGGTGGACCCGGAGTATCCGGCGGAGCGGCGTGCGTTCATCCTCGCCGACGCCGCGCCCGTCCTCGTGCTGGACGAGGAAGCGCTGGGCCGGGACCTGTCGTCCTTCCCCGACACCGATCCGGAGATCGACGTGGAGCCGGCCCACCCGGCGTACGTCATCTACACCTCCGGCTCCACGGGCACCCCCAAGGGCGTCGCGGTGGAGCACCGCTCGGTCGCCAACTACCTCAACTGGTCGACCCACCACTATCCGGCGGCCCGCGGGGCCACCCTGGTGCCCACGCCGATCGCCTTCGACCTCACCGTCACCGGCCTGTACACCACCCTCGTCGTCGGTGGCCGGGTCTATCTGACCGGTCTGGACGACGACGTCCCGGCTCCCGGGGACAACGGGGGCGGCAGCGTCCCCGTGGCGCTGCTCAAGGCCACGCCGTCGCACCTGCCGATGCTGAGCGAACTGCCGAAGCACCGGTCGCCGGGCGAGATGCTGATTCTCGGCGGCGAGGCGCTGACCGGCGAGGCCCTCGCCGCGTGGCGCGCCGAGCACCGGCGGGTCACCGTCGTCAACGCCTACGGCCCGACCGAGACGACAGTCAACTGCACGGAGTACCGCATCGGCCCGAAGGACAAGCTGCCCTCGGGGCCGGTGCCCATCGGCCGGCCATTCTGGAACACGCGGATCTATCTGCTCGACGACCGGCTGGAGTTGGTGCCGGCCGGCGCGGTGGGCGAGCTGTATGTGACCGGTGCGCAACTGGCCCGAGGCTATCTGGGCCGCTCCGGCCTGACCGCGGAGCGCTTTGTGGCCTGCCCCTTCGAGCCCGGGGTACGGATGTACCGGACCGGCGACCTGGCGCGGTGGCGGGCCGACGGGCAGCTGGAGTACGCGGGCCGTGCCGATGAGCAGGTCAAGGTACGGGGTTTCCGGATCGAGCCCGGCGAGGTCGCCGCGGCCCTGCTGGACCACCCGGAGGTGCGGCAGGCGGTGGTCGTGGCGCGGGAGACCGAGCCGGGCGGCACCCAGCTGGTGGGCTATGCCGTGCCGGCCACGGTCGACCCCGCCGCCCTGCGCGCGCACGTGGCGGAGCGGCTCCCGGACTACATGGTCCCGGCGGCGGTGGTGGCCGTCGACACGATCCCGCTGACGCCCAACGGCAAGTTGGACCGCCGGGCCCTGCCCGCCCCGGACTTCGGCGCCCGCGGCGGTGGCCGCGCCCCGCGCACCCCGCGGGAGGAATTGCTGTGCGAGCTGTTCGGCGGTGTCCTCGGCGTGGATCGGGTGAGCATCGACGACAGCTTCTTCGACCTCGGCGGACACTCCCTGCTCGCGACCCGGCTGGTCAGCCGGATCCGCGGGGCCCTGGGCGTCGAGGTGCCCATCGGAGCGGTGTTCGACGCCCCGACCGTGGCGAGCCTGGTGGCGCATCTGGACGCGGCGGAAGGGCGGCCGCGCACGGCGCTGGCGCCCGTGTCGCGTCCGGACACGATCCCGTTGTCGTTCGCCCAGCGCCGGCTGTGGTTCCTGCACCGGCTGGAAGGCCCGTCGGCCGCGTACAACTGGCCCTTCGCGCTCCGGCTGTCCCGGGCCGTGGACGAGGAAGCGCTGCGGGCCGCGCTGAACGACCTGGTGGCGCGGCACGAGTCGCTGCGGACGGTCTTCGTCGAAGTGGACGGTGAACCGCGACAGGTGGTGCTCGACCCGGCAGCGGCTCCGCTACGGCCGCGCGTGGTGGAAGTCGAGCCGCGGCGGCTGCACCGGGCCGTGCACGAGGCGGTCGGCCACCACTTCGCCCTCGCCACCGAACCGCCGCTGGCGGCATGGCTGTTTCAGCCGGCTACCGGACGCGGCGGGGACGAGGGGGCCGCCCCCGCCGCTGCGGAAGACGAATCCGCCGCACCGACCGGGCCGGTCCTGGTCATTCTGATGCACCACATCATCAGCGACGGCGCGTCCAGGGCACCGCTGATGCGCGACCTCGCCCAGGCGTACGAGGCCCGCCTGGCCGGCTCGGCCCCCGACTGGCGGCCCCTGCCCGTCCAGTACGCGGATTACGCGATCTGGCAGCAGGAGCTGCTGGGCCGCACCGACGACCCGGACAGCCTGGTCTCGAGGCAGCTCGGGTACTGGAAGAACGCGCTGGCGGGCATCCCCTCCCAGCTCGAACTTCCCACGGACCGCCCGCGGCCGGCGGTGGCGAGCTACCGCGGCGATGTCGTGCCCTTCGTCCTGGACGCCGAGCTGCACGCCGGGCTGCGCAAGGTCGCCGCCGACTCCCAGTCGACCCTGTTCATGGTGTTGCAGACGGCCTTCGCCGCCCTGCTCACCCGCCTCGGCGCGGGCGAGGACATCCCGATCGGCGTCCCGATCGCCGGCCGTACCGACGAGGCGTTGTCCGATCTGGTCGGGTTCTTCGTCAACACCCTGGTGCTCCGCACCGACACCACCGGCAACCCGCCCTTCGACCAGCTCCTCGGCCGCGTCCGGGACGGCGCGCTGACCGCCTACGCCAACCAGGACCTGCCGTTCGAGTACCTGGTCGAGGCGCTCAACCCGGTCCGCACGCTGGCGAGCAACGCGCTCTTCCAGGTGATGTTCCAGCTCCAGAACGTGGACGCCCCGGCGCTGCGCATGCAGGACATCGAGGCCACGCCGTACCCGCTGGAGAGCGACAACTCCAAGTTCGACCTCTTCCTGAGCATCGTCGAGGCGCGGTCCGGCGAGGGGCGGCCCGCCGGGCTCAGCGCGACGCTGGAGTACTCCACCGAGCTGTTCGACCGTGCCACCGTGGAGAAGATCGCCGCGTGGTACGAGAACCTCCTGCGCGCCGTGGCGCTCCACCCGGCGGTGCGCATCGCCGACGCCGAACTGCTGTCCGCCGAGGAGCGGGCCGAGGTGCTGGTGGCGCGCAACGACACCGCGACGGCGCCGCCCGCCGCGTGGCCGCACGAGAAGTTCCAGCGGCAGGCGGCGCTCACCCCCGGCGCGCTCGCGGTGCGCGCCGGCGCCGAGCAGGCCGACTACGCGCGGCTCAACCACCGCGCCAACCAGCTGGCCCGGCTGCTCCTCGCCCGCGGCATCGGCCGGGAGAGCGTGGTGGCGCTGGCGCTGCCGCGGTCGGTGGACATGGTGGTGGCGCTGCTGGCCGTGGCGAAGGCCGGCGCGACGTACCTGCCGCTGGATCCCACCCACCCCGCCGACCGGCTGGCCTACGTCCTCCGGGACGCCGGGCCCGCCGCGCTGATCACCACCCCGGCCGTCCGGGAGGGGCTGCCGCATCCGCTGCCCGCCCTGTGCGTCGCCCTCGGCGACGCGGAGGCGGAGGACGAGCTCCGTGGCTTCGCGGCGGACGATGTGACGGACACCGACCGGCACACGCCGATCCACGGCGACCACGCCGCGTATGTCATCTACACCTCGGGGTCCACCGGCTACCCCAAGGGCGTGGTGGTCTCCTACGCGAACATCGCCCACTTCCTCGACGCCATCGCCGCCCGGGTCCCGCTGACGCCGCGAGACCGCATGGTGGCCGCGACCACCATCACCTTCGACATCGCGGCCGTGGAGATCTACGCGCCGCTGCTGTCCGGCGGCAGCGTGGAGGTCGCCACCGCGGAGGTCGCCAAGGACCCGATCGCCCTGCGGCGCCTGATCCGCGGCAGCGGCGCCACGGTCTTCCAGGCCACGCCCTCGGTGTACCGCTCCATCCTGGCCCACGAGCCCGACGGGCTGGCCGGAGTGCGCCTGCTGGTCGGCGGCGAGGCGCTGCCCGCGCCGCTGGCGGAGCGGCTGCACGCCCAGGGCGGCGGCGCGGTCAACCTCTACGGGCCGACCGAGGCCACGGTCTGGTGCACCGCGGCCTCGGTGACCGGCCCGGACCGCCCGCCGCTGATCGGCCTGCCGCTGCCGGGCACCCGGGTGTATGTGCTGGATGCCGGGCTGCGGCCGGTACCGGACGGCGTCGTCGGCGAGCTGTACCTGGCGGGCCCCTTCCTCGCCCGCGGCTACCTGGGCCGCCGGGGACTGACCGCGGAACGCTTCGTGGCCAATCCGTACGAGGGGCCGGGCGCCCGCATGTACCGCACCGGCGACCTCGTCACCTGGCGTGCCCAGGGAGGTCTGGAATTCGTCGGCCGGGCGGACGACCAGGTCAAGGTGCGCGGATTCCGGATCGAACTCGGCGAGATCGAGGCCGCGCTCTCCCGGCAGGAGGGCGTCGCCGCGGCCACCGTGCTCGTACGCGAGGACCACGACACCCCTCAGCTGGTCGGCTACGTCGTACCGGACCGGGCCCGGGCCCGGGACCGCGACACCGCCGAGGAAAACCGGCAGGTCGCGTCCTGGCGGGAGGTCTATGAGTCGGTGTACCGGGACCAGGCCGACGCGGGCGGGTTCTGGGAGGACTTCGGGATCTGGACGAGCAGCTACGACGGCTCCCCGATACCGCTGGACGAGATGCGCGAGTGGCGCGCCTCGGCCGTCGCGGAGATCCGGCGGCTCGAGCCGAAGAACGTGCTCGAACTCGGGGTCGGCAACGGCCTGATCCTCTCCCAGCTGGCTCCGCACTCCGCCGCCTACTGGGGCACCGACTTCTCCGCATCGGCCATCGAGACCCTGCGTGCGCGGACGGCGGCGCGGGAGGACCTGGCGGGGCGCGTCGAACTGCGCGCCCAGGCCGCCGACGACACCTCGGGGCTGCCCCGGGACTTCTTCGACACCATCGTCGTGAACTCCGTCGCGCAGTACTTTCCGCACGCCGGCTACCTCACCGAGGTCATCAAGAACGCCTTGGACCTGCTGGTCCCGGGCGGCTCCCTCTACCTGGGCGACATCCGGAACCTCCGGCTGCTCCGTACGCTCCAGGCGGGCGTGACCAGTCACGGGACGGCGAACGACCTGGGGCCGGACGACCTGACGGCCCTGAGGGCGCAGGTCGACCAGAAGGTCGCCGCTGAGGAGGAGCTGCTGCTCGCACCCGAGTTCTTCACCTCTCTCGGACGGGAGCTGGAGGACGTCGCCGGGGTGGACATCCGGCTCAAGCGAGGCGCTTTCGACAACGAGCTCTCCCGCTACCGATACGAGGTGGTGATCTGCAAGACGCCCCTGGTCCCCACCCAGGTCGACGGACTCCCGGAGATCACCTGGCAGCGGTGCGGCGCGAGCCTGGACGCGGTCGAGCGGCAACTGCGCGAGCACCCCGACGGAGTGCGGCTGACCGGTCTCCCGAACGGTCGGCTGAGCGCGGACACCCGGGCGCTGCGCCGGCTCGACGGCACGGCCACGGCAGACGACGCGGAGACCGGCGTGGACCCGGAGCGGGTGTACGACCTCGTCGCGTCGCTCGGCTTCCGGGCCGTCGCCACCTGGTCGGAGACGGGCCACGACGACCGATTCGACGTCGTCCTGCTGCCGGAGGCGACCGCGGCGCGCGGCCCCGTGGCCGCCTACCGGGGCGCGGAAGAAGAGGCCGGCCCGGCGGTGGGGCATGCCAACAGCCCTGCCCAGTCGGACCGGTCGGCCCGGCTGCACCGGGACCTACGGGCCGGGCTGCGCGCGTGGCTGCCCGACTACATGGTCCCGTCGGCCTTCGTCGTGCTCGACCGGCTGCCGCTCTCCCCGATCGGCAAGCTGGACCGCAAGGCACTGCCGGCCCCGGACTACGGCATCCTCAGCGGCGGCCGCGCGCCCCGCACACCGCGCGAGGAAACACTGTGCGAGCTCTTCGCCGACGTGCTGGGGCTCAAGCGGGTGGGCATCGACGACAGCTTCTTCGAGCTGGGCGGGCACTCGCTGCTCGCCACGCGGCTGGTGAGCCGGATCCGCGGGGCCCTGGGCGTCGAGGTGCCCATCGGGGTGGTGTTCGAGGCTCCGACGGTGGCCGGTCTGGCCGACCGGCTGGACGCGGGCGGCACGGCGCGCGTGGCGCTGGTGCCGGTCGCGCGCCCGCAGGTCGTACCGCTGTCGTTCGCGCAGCGCCGGCTGTGGTTCCTGCACAAGCTGGAGGGGCCGTCGACGACGTACAACATGCCGCTCGCGCTGCGCCTGACGGGCGCAGTGGACCACGAGGCGCTGAGGGCCGCCCTCGGCGACGTGATCGCTCGGCACGAGTCGCTCCGCACGATTTTCCCCGAGGCCGAAGGCGAGCCGCACCAGCTGGTGCTGGATCCGGCCGAAGCCGACTTCGGCTGGCGGGTTCGCCGGACCACCGGGGCGGCGCTGCCGGAGCGGGTGACGGCTGCCGCCCGGTACGAGTTCGACCTGGCGTCCGAGATTCCGGTGCGGGCGGAGCTGTGGGAACTCCCAGACGAAGGTGGCGAAGGTGACGCCTCCTGCGCGCTGCTGGTCCTGCTGCACCACATCGTGAGCGACGGCTGGTCGGCGGGGCGGTTCGTCCGCGACCTCGCCGCCGCGTACACCGCACGGCAGGACGAGGGCGCTCCACAATGGCCCGCGCTGCCCGTGCAGTACATCGACTACACCCTGTGGCAGCGCCAGGTCTTCGGTGACGAGGACACTCCGGACAGCGCCATGGCGCGGCAGGTCGCTTACTGGCGCAAGCTGCTGGACGGAGCCCCGGAGGAGCTGATCCTGCCGACCGACCGACCCCGGCCGGCCGAGCCGAGCTACCAGGGCGCGACCGTCGGGTTCGAGTTGCCGGGTCCGGTGCACCGAGGGCTGACCTCGCTGGCCGGCGCGTCGGGGGCGAGCCCCGCGATGGTCCTCCAGGCCGCCGTCTCGGCACTGCTGTCCAAGCTGGGCGCGGGTGATGACATCGTGCTGGGCACGCCCATCGCCGGGCGCACGGACGAGGCGCTGGAAGACCTGATCGGCTTCTTCGTCAACACACTGGTGCTGCGGGCCGATCTGTCGGGCGACCCGACCTTCGCCGAACTGGTCGAGCGAGTCCGGCAGGCCGGCCTGGAGGCATACGACCATCAGGACCTGCCGTTCGAGCGGCTGGTCGAGCTCGTCAACCCGTACCGGTCCACGGCACGGCATCCGCTGTTCCAGGTCATGGTGGACTTCGGCGTCACGGGCGAGGCCACTCCCGACATGTCCGGTCTTGAAATCGAGACCCTCGACCTTGACATCAACACAGCCAAGTTCGATCTCGACTTCACCTTCCATGAACGCACTGCGGATGACGGCGCCCCCAGCGGGGTCACGGGCGTCCTGCGCTACGCGACCGACCTGTTCGACCACGACACCGCGATGTCCGTCGTCGACCGGCTGATCGCCCTCATCGGCGCCGTGGTGGCCGATCCGCAGCGGAAGGTGAGCCGACTCGACGTCCTGACCGCTGCCGAGAGCCGGCAGCTGGAAACGTACGCGGCGCCGCGCTCGGAGCAGCCGGCGACGACGGTGGTACGGCTGTTCGAGGAACAGGCGGCGGCCACGCCCGAGGCGATCGCGGTCGTCGCGGGCGACGGGGCTCTGACATACGCGCGGCTGAACGCGCGGGCCAACCGCCTCGCCCGCCACCTGATCGGCCACGGGGCCGGCCCGGGGCGGGTGGTGGCCCTGGCGGTGCCGCCGTCCGCGCAGACGATCGTCGCGTTGCTGGCGGTGCTCAAGACCGGCGCGGCATACCTGGCGCTCGAGGCCGGAGCCGAGGCGGAGGAGACCCGAGCCGTCGTCCAGGCGGCCGACCCACTCCTCGTCATCACCCACGACGACTTCGCCGGTCCATCGGTCGCCGACGACCGGTTCGAGGTCGCGCTGGAGCGGCACGCGGCCGACCAAGGCGCGCCCGATGGGGGCGCCGCCGACGGGGACGAGGGACACGACAGCGCGACGCACGGCGATGTGACCGACGCCGAGCGTACGGCGCCGGTGCTGCCGGTCCATCCCGCGCATGCCGTGGCGCGTCCCTTCGCCCACTCCGTCTCGCACGCCGCGCTCGCCGACCTGTTCGCGGTCCACCGGGAACAGGTCTTCGCCCCGGCCGAAGCCGCGGCCGGACAGACGCTGCGGGTGATGCTCACCGCGCCGCTGTCCTCGGCGAACTCCTGGGACGCGCTGTCGGCCCTCCTCGCCGGCCATGAGCTGCACATGTTCGACGCGCACCGTGGGCAGCGCCCGCAGGACACGGTGAGCGCCATCCGTTCGGCGGGCGTCCACCTGCTGACCGCGGCACCCCGCCACCTGGAGCAGCTGCTGGCCGCGGGATTGTTCGCGGCGGACGAGCACCAGCCGACGGCACTCGTGCTGTCCGGCGAGCCCGTCGGCACGGCGCTCTGGCACCGGCTGCGCGCGCTGCCACGGACGGAGACCCACGTGGTGTACCGGCCCGGAGGGGGTGCCGGTGCGGTTCTGTCGGGACGGCTGAAGGCGACGACGGCCCCGGCGCTGGGCCGGCCGCTCGCGGGCTGCGAGGCGCACGTACTGGACTCGGTGCTGCGTCCGGTCCCGCCGGGAGTGACCGGTGAGCTGTACATGAAGGAGCTGTGGCCGGTCAGGGCGTACGCGGGCGAGGCCGGCCGGGCCGCGGAACGTCTTCTGCCGAGCCCGTTCCACTCGGGCGAGCGGATGTACCGCACCGGTGCGTTGGCGCGCCACCGCACCGGCGAGCGGGGGCTCGAGCTGGAGTGCGTCGCGCACGACGGAGCCCACGCGGTCATCCGCGGCCTGCGGCTCGGAACGGCAATGATCGAGGACGTCCTCACCGAGCACCCCGCCGTCGAGCAGGCCGCGGTGGTCGTACACGAGAACGACGCCGGTGAGGAAGTCCTGGTCGGCTACGCGGTGCTCGACAGCACGGCCGTCGCGGCGGCACCGGCCGACCCCGCCGCGCTGCGCGCGCATGTCGCCGGGCGTCTGTCCGAACACCTGGTTCCGGCGGTCGTCGAGCTGCTCGACCGACTGCCGCTGACCGCCCACGGCGAACTGGACCGGCGGGCGCTGCCGCTGCCGAGAGACCAGCGGGACGACGCCGGTCCCCGGACGCCCAGGAATCCGCAGGAAGAGCTGCTGTGTGCTCTGTTCGCCGAATTTCTGAACGTGCCACAGGTGAGTGTCGAAGACAACTTCTTCGAGCTCGGCGGACATTCTCTCTCGGCCGTCAGACTGCTGGCCAGGATTCACGCGGTATTGGGCGTGGAACTTCCGGTCAAGGCGATACTCGAGACCCCGACGGTGGCAGGACTGGCCCGGCGTCTGAGCGTCGACTTCGAAGACAGTGCGTTGGATGTGATCCTGCCGCTGCGTGCCCATGGAAAACAGAAGCCGGTCTTCTGCATTCATGCGGGAAGTGGCCTGGGCTGGACCTATTCAGGACTGCTCAGGCACATCGACAAGGACATTCCGATGTACGCCGTCCAGGCTCGCGGACTCAATGGAGAAGAGCCCTTCGCGAATTCCGTCGAGTCCATGGCGGAGGACTATGCGGACCGCATCATGGAGATGCAGCCCGAGGGGCCGTACCACATCCTGGGGTGGTCGTTCGGCGGAGTCGCCGCGCACAAGATCGCCGAAGTACTGGAACGGCGCGGGCAGCACGTGGGCCTGTTGACCCTGCTCGACTGCCACCCGGTCAGCCTGGTCAGCCGGCAGAGCGTGGACGAGGCCAGGGCCAAGGTCCGGGTGGCCGACGTGCACCGCGCCATGCTGGCGCTGTTCGACATCGAACTCACCGACGAGGAAGCACGGCGGCTCACTCACGAGAACACCGTGGAGCTGCTGCGCACAAAGAACAGCGCGCTGGCGGGCCTCACGGAAGCTGAGGCCCGGGCGATGATGGACATCACCCTGAACAACGCCTACATCGGCCTGGATGTGACACACCACCCCGTCGCCGCGCCGACGCTCGTCCTTGCCGCCGTCGGTGGCGAAATGGACCACCGGCTCGAGCGGGACGCGTGGGATCCGTACGTGGACGGAGAAGTCGAATTCCGTGAGATCCACTGCAAGCACACGCACATGATGAACCCTGAACCGCTGCGTCAGATCGGGCCGATCATTTCGGAAAGGCTGCGGCAGGCGTTCGTGAACGGGGAAGAGGCAAAGTGAGCGAGAAGTTGGCCCCCAAGGCATCGTCGAAGTCCGGCCCGAACGCCCTCCCCGGCGGAGACGATCAGCCGGGCGCCTCGCGCGAACAGGTGCTGCGCGAACTGTTCGCCGAGGTGCTGGGTGTGGAGCGGGTGGGCCCCCACGACGACCTCTTCGAGCTGGGCGGCCACTCGCTGTCCGCGATTCGGTTGCTCGTCCGGGTGCGCAACGCACTCGGGGTGGAGCTGCCCATCAAGGACATCTTCGAGCACCCGACACCGGCCACCCTGGCCGGGCGCCTGGGCGGTGACACCAGCGACGGTTCGCGTACGAGCCTGGTTCCCGTGGCGCGCCCCGAGGTGCTTCCGCTGTCGTTCGCGCAGCGCCGGCTGTGGTTCCTGTACAGGCTGGACGGCCCGTCGGCCACGTACAACGTGCCGCTGGCGCTCGGGCTGACGGGCACCGTGGACGCGGAGGCGCTGCACGGCGCCCTGCGCGACGTCGTCGGCCGCCACGAGTCGCTGCGCACGGTCTTTTCGGAGTCCGAGGTGGACGGCGAGCCGCACCAGCTCATCCTGGATCCGGCCGAGGCCGACTTCGGCTGGGAGCGCCGGGCGGTCTCGGAGGCCGACCTGCCGGGCGCCCTCCGGGACGCCGCCCGCTACGGATTCGACCTGTCCACCGAGGTGCCGCTGCGGGCCTGGCTCTTCGAGCTGGGCAACGACGAGAGCACCCTGCTGCTGCTGTTGCACCACATCGTCGCCGACGACTGGTCCATGGCCCCGCTGGCGCGGGATGTGCTCGCCGCCTACACGGCGCGGGTGGAGGGCTCCGCGCCGAAGTGGTCCGAACTGCCCGCCCAGTACGCCGACTACGCCCTCTGGCAGCGGGACCAGCTGGGCGACGCGGCCGATCCCCAGAGCGTGTTCGCCCAGCAGGTCGACTACTGGCGCGAGCAGCTGGCCGACCTGCCCGAGCAGGTCAGCTTCCCGGCCGACCGCCCGCGCCCGGCGGTGGCCTCGTACGCGGGTGGTCACCTGGACTTCGAGCTGAGCGCGGAGCTGCACCAGGGGCTGGTGGCCCTGGCGCGGCGGACGAACACCACGGTGTTCATGGTGCTGCAGGCCGGCATGGCGGCGTTGCTGACGAGGCTCGGCGCCGGCACCGACATTCCGCTCGGCAACGGCGGCGCCGGCCGCACCGACCAGGCGGTCGAAGATCTGATCGGCCTCTTCGTGAACACGTTCGTGCTGCGTACGGACACTTCGGGGGATCCGAGTTTCGAGGAGCTGCTGGGGCGGGTGCGGGTTGCGAGCCTGGCGGCGTACGAGCACCAGGATGTGCCCTTCGAGCACCTGGTGGAACTGCTCAACCCCCAGCGCACCACCAGCCATCACCCTCTGTTCCAGATCGCGATGGTGCTGCAGAACACGCCGTCAGAGGAATTCCGGCTGCCCGGGCTGCATGTGCGGACCGAGTTCATTTCCACGGGGACCTCGCGTTTCGACGTCTTGATCGAGATGTACGAGCGCCACGAGGACGTGGACGGAGTAGCGGGCATCGACGCGCTCTTGGAGTACTCCACCGAGTTGTTCGACCGGGGGACGGTCGAGGGGTTGTTGGCGCGGTGGGTGCGGTTGTTGGAGCAGGTGGTGGCGGATCCGTCGGTGCCGATCGGGCGGGTGGGGCTGCTGGATGGGGCGGAGCGGGGGCAGCTGTTGTCGGGGTGGAACGACACGGCGGTCGAGGTGCCGCAGGCCACCCTGGCGGAGCTTTTCGAGGCCCAGGTGCGGCGGGCTCCGGACGCGGTGGCGTTGGTGTCCGGTGGCGAGTCGCTGTCGTACGGGGAGTTGAACGCCCGGGCGAACCGGCTGGCGCATTGGCTGATCGGTGCGGGTGTGGGGCCGGAGAAGCTGGTGGGGGTGGTGTTGCCGCGGTCGGTGGAGATGGTGGTGGCGGTCCTGGCGGTGCTGAAGGCCGGGGGCGCGTATGTGCCGGTGGATCCGGAGTATCCGGCGGAGCGGCGTGCGTTCATCCTCGCCGACGCCGCGCCGGCGCTGGTTCTCGACGAGGCGGCACTGGCGCAGGATCTGTCGTCTTTCCCGGACACCGACCCCGGGATCGCGGTGGAGGCTGCGCATCCGGCGTACGTGATCTACACCTCGGGCTCCACGGGCACGCCCAAGGGCGTCGTGGTCTCCCATGCGGGAGTGGCCAGCCTGGCGCATGCGCAGGCGGAGCGGTTGGGGGTGAGCTCGGCCAGTCGGGTGTTGCAGTTCGCCTCACCGAGTTTCGATGCGGCGTGGTGGGAGCTGACGATGGCGTTCTCGTCGGGTGCCGCATTGGTGGTGCCGGAGGGCGGGCCCCTGGTCGGTGAGGGTCTGCGGCGTTTCCTGCGGGAGGGGCGGGTTTCTCATGTGACGTTGCCGCCGTCGGTGCTGGGAGCGGTGCCGGTGGGTGCCGAGACCGCGTTGCCGGAACTGGAAACGGTGGTGCTGGCGGGTGAAGCGGCCTCGCCGGAGTTGGTGGCGCGGTGGTCTGTCGGCGGTCGTCGGGTGGTGAATGCCTACGGTCCGACGGAGTCGACGGTGTGTGTGTCGATGAGTGACGCTGTTGCGGGAGCTGTGGCGCCGATCGGCCGTCCGGTCACCAACACGCGGGTGTTTGTGCTGGATGGGGTGTTGCGGCCGGTTCCTGTGGGTGTGGTGGGTGAGTTGTATGTGTCGGGTGTGGGGTTGGCGCGTGGGTATGTGGGGCGTGTGGGGTTGACGGCTGAGCGGTTTGTGGCGTGTCCGTTTGAGTCGGGTGGGCGGATGTATCGGACGGGTGATCTGGTGCGGTGGCGTGTGGATGGGCAGTTGGAGTTTGTGGGGCGGGTGGATGAGCAGGTGAAGTTGCGGGGTTTTCGGGTTGAGCCGGGTGAGGTTGAGTCGGTGTTGGTGGGGTGTGAGGGGGTGCGGCAGGCGGCTGTGGTGGTGCGTGAGGACGTTCCGGGTGATCAGCGGCTTGCGGCGTATGTGGTGCCGGATCTGAGGACTGCCGCCTTGGTGGGTGTGGATGCGCAGGTGGAGGAGTGGCGGGTGATTTATGACTCGGTGTATGCCGGGTCGGGTTCGGGTGGTTTCGGGGAGGATTTCTCGGGGTGGGACAGTTCGTATTCGGGTGAGCCGATCCCGCTGGGTGAGATGCGGGCGTGGCGTGATGCGGTGGTTGAGCGGGTGCGCGGGTTGGGTGCGCGGCGGGTTTTGGAGATCGGTGTCGGTTCGGGTCTGTTGATGGCGCATCTCGCGGGGGGTGTTGAGGAGTACTGGGGTACGGATCTGTCGGGTGCTGTGATTGACCGGCTTTCCGGTCAGGTGGCTGTGGCGGGTTTGGGCGACCGGGTGCGGTTGCGGTATCAGGCGGCGGATGTGGTGGAGGGTCTGCCGTCGGGGTTCTTTGACACGGTGTTGATCAATTCGGTTGTGCAGTATTTCCCTGATGGGGCGTATCTGGCGCGGGTGGTGGATCGGGCGTTGGGGTTGTTGGCGCCGGGTGGTCGGTTGGTGATTGGTGATGTGCGGCATGCGGGGTCGTTGCGTGTGTTGCAGGCGGCGGTGCATCAGGGTCGTGGTGCGGCGGCGCGGGCGGTGGTGGATCGTGCGGTGTTGTTGGAGAAGGAGCTGGTGGTGGCTCCGGAGTTCTTCAGCGACCTTGCTGGGCGGGATGCTCGTATCGGTGCGGTGGACATCCGGCTCAAGCAGGGCGGTTACCACAACGAGCTGACCCGTCACCGGTACGAGGTGGTGTTGCACAAGCTGCCGTCAGAGGTCGTGGATGTGTCCGATGTCCGGCGACTGGCCTGGGGGCGTGAGGTCACCGGCGTCGCCGATCTGGACAAGCTCCTGGCCGGGGATGCTCCGGTGCGTGTGGTGGGGATTCCCAATGCGCGGTTGCTGGCCGAGGTGGCGGCCGAGCGGGCGCTGGACGGCCTGGAGGCCGAGGTGACCGGGGCCGGGGTGGATCCGGAGGAGCTGGTGGTCGCGGGCCGCGTGCGGGGACTGCGAACCGTGCCCACCTGGTCGTCGCGTTCGGTGGGGCTGTTCGACGCGGTGATTCTGCCGTCGCGGATGAGCGATGCGGTGTTGTCGGGGGTGTATGTCCCGGCGTCTTCGGGTGGTCCGTGGGTGAACAGTCCGGTGGCGGTGCGGGGTATCGGGGCGGTGGTGCGCGGGGCGCGGGAGCGTCTTGCGGAGAGGTTGCCGGAGTACATGGTGCCGTCGGCGGTGATGGTGCTGGACCGGTTGCCGTTGACGCCGAACGGGAAGCTGGACCGCAGTGCGTTGCCGGTGCCGGACTACGCGGTCACGGCGGGCGGCCGTGGCCCGCGGACGCCGCGCGAAGAGGTGTTGTGCGGGTTGTTCGCCGAGGTCCTGGGGGTGGACCGGGTCGGGATCGACGACAGCTTCTTCGACCTCGGCGGCCACTCCCTCCTCGCCACCCGGCTCGTCAGCCGCATCCGCACCACCATGGGAGCGGAGCCGCCCATCAAGGACGTCTTCGAAGCGCCGACCGTGGCCCGGCTGATGGAGCGGCTGAACCTCGGCGGGCAGACGCGTAGGGAACTGGCGCCCATGCCGCGCCCGGATGTGGTGCCGCTGTCGTTCGCGCAGCGTCGGCTCTGGTTCCTGCACCGCTTGGAGGGGCGGTCGGCGACGTACAACATGCCGCTGGCGCTCCGCCTGACGGGCACGGTGGACGCGGAGGCGCTGCATGCCGCCCTGCGCGACGTGATCGCGCGGCATGAGCCGCTGCGCACCGTGTTCCCCGAGGTCGACGGTGAGCCGCACCAGTCGGTGCTGGACGTGGCGGAGGCCGACTTCGGCTGGGAGCGCCGCCCCGTTTCGGAGGCGGACCTGCCGGCGGCCCTGGAGGAGGCGGGCCGTTACGGCTTCGACCTCTCCTCCGAGACGCCGGTTCGCGCCAAGCTCTTCGAGACGAGCGCCGGGGAAAGCGTCCTGCTGCTGTTGCTGCACCACATCGTGGGTGACGGCTGGTCGATGGGCCCGCTCGCGCGCGACGTCGTCGCCGCGTACACCGCGCGGACCCGGGGCAGTGCGCCTCAGTGGGACGAGCTTCCTGTGCAGTACATCGACTACACGCTCTGGCAGCGGGCGCTGCTGGGCGACGAGTCCGACCCGGACAGCACGTTCGGGCGCCAGGTCGCCTACTGGCGGGAGCAGTTGGCCGGGCTGCCCGAGCTGGTGAGCTTCCCCGCCGATCGGGCCCGCCCCGCGATCGCCTCCTACCGGGGCTCATGCCTGACCCTTGACGTCGACGGCGAGCTGCACCGGCGGATGGCGGACCTGGCGCGGCGGTCGGGTGCGACGGTGTTCATGGTGTTGCAGGCAGGTATGGCGGCGTTGTTGACGCGGTTGGGTGCGGGTTCGGACATTCCGTTGGGCAGTGGTGTGGCCGGGCGTACGGATGAGGCTCTGGAGGATCTGGTCGGGCTGTTCGTGAACACGTTCGTGTTGCGTACGGACACCTCGGGTGATCCGAGTTTCGAGGAGCTGCTGGGGCGGGTGCGGGTTGCGAGCCTGGCGGCGTACGAGCACCAGGATGTGCCGTTCGAGCATCTGGTGGAGCTGCTCAACCCGCAGCGCTCGACCGCCCACCACCCCCTCTTCCAGGTCGCCCTCGTACTCCAGAACACCCCCCACAGCGATTTCACCCTGCCGGAGCTGAGGGTCCGCATGGCCGAGGTGGATTCCGGCACCTCGCGCTTCGACATGCTCCTCTCGCTCACCGAGCAATTCGACGCGATGGGGAACCCCTCCGGCATCCAGACGCTGGTGGAGTACTCCACGGACCTGTACGACGAGTCCACCGTCCACGACCTCTTCGCGCGGTGGCTCCGCCTCCTGGACCGGGTGGTGGCCGCTCCGAAGCAGCTGATCAGCCGACCCGAGCTGCTGACGGAGGCCGAGCGGCGGCGGGTGGTGTCGGACTGGAACGACACCGAGGTCCCCGTCCGGCGGGACACGATCGTCGGCCTGCTGGAATCGCAGGTGGAGGCCACTCCCGAGGCCACCGCCGTGCTCTTCGGCGACACCACGCTCACGTACGCCCGGCTGAACGCCCGGGCCAACCGGCTCGCCCGCCACCTCGTGGCGCTCGGCGTCGGGCCCGAGCACCTGGTCGCGGTGGCGCTGCCGCGCTCCGCCGACACGGTGGTGGCGCTGCTCGCGGTGATCAAGGCCGGCGGCGCCTATCTGCCGCTGGACCCCGACGACCCGGCGGAGCGGCTGAGGTTCAGCCTGGAGGACGCGAAGCCCGCGCTGGTACTTGCCTCCGGCGAGAGCGGTCTGCCCGGGTGGCAGGCCGCGGACGTTCCCTGCGTCGTCATCGACAGCGAGGAAACCATCGAGGCCGTCGCCCGTCACTCCGCGGCGGACCTGACGGACGACGACCGCCAGGCCCCGCTGTCCCCGGCCAACCCGATTTATGTCATCTACACCTCGGGGTCCACCGGGCGCCCGAAGGGCGTCATGGTCGAGCACCGTGGCCTGGTCAACAACCTCCAGTGGATGCGGGACACCTATCCGGTCGCGGCCGGAGATGTGCTGCTGTTCCGCACGTCGGTGCGGTTCGACTCAGTGGGGCTGGAGATCTGGTTCCCGCTGATATCCGGTGCCGCGATCTGTGTGGCCCCCGGCGAAGTGATCCGGGACCCCCAGCGGCTGGTTGCCCACATCGCGGAGAACGGCGTCACGGTCGCCCAGTTCCCGCCCTCTCTGCTGGCCACGCTCCCCGAGCCGCCCGCCGACCACGCGGTCAGCCGCATCTGGTCCAGCGGTGAGGCACTGCCACCGGATCTCGCGGCCAAGATCGCCAAGAGCTGGGGCAGCGCACTCTTCAACCTGTACGGCCCGACCGAGATGACCATTCAGGTGGCCTCCGCCGTCTGGCGGGACACGGACGACAACCAGCACGGTGTGCCGATCGGACGGCCGACCTGGAACACCCGCATGTTCGTGCTGGACGCGGGCCTTCAGCCGGTCCCGGCTGGGGTGGTGGGCGAGCTGTACGTCACCGGCGCCCAGGTGGCGCGTGGGTATGTGGGGCGTGTGGGGTTGACGGCTGAGCGGTTTGTGGCGTGTCCGTTTGAGTCGGGTGGGCGGATGTATCGGACGGGTGATCTGGTGCGGTGGCGTGTGGATGGGCAGTTGGAGTTTGTGGGGCGGGTGGATGAGCAGGTGAAGTTGCGGGGTTTTCGGGTTGAGCCGGGTGAGGTTGAGTCGGTGTTGGTGGGGTGTGAGGGGGTGCGGCAGGCGGCTGTGGTGGTGCGTGAGGATGTTCCGGGTGATCAGCGGCTTGCGGCGTATGTGGTGCCGGATCTGGGGACTGCCGCCTTGGTGGGTGTGGATGCGCAGGTGGAGGAGTGGCGGGTGATTTATGACTCGGTGTATGCCGGGTCGGGTTCGGGTGGTTTCGGGGAGGATTTCTCGGGGTGGGACAGTTCGTATTCGGGTGAGCCGATCCCGCTGGGTGAGATGCGGGCGTGGCGTGATGCCGTGGTTGAGCGGGTGCGGGATCTCGGTGCGCGGCGGGTTTTGGAGATCGGCGTCGGTTCCGGTCTGTTGATGGCGCATCTGGCTGAGGGCGTGGAGGAGTACTGGGGTACGGATCTGTCGGCCGCCGTGATTGACCGGCTTTCCGGTCAGGTGGCTGAGGCGGGTTTGGGCGACCGGGTGCGGTTGCGGTGTCAGGCGGCGGATGTGGTGGAGGGCTTGCCCTCTGGGTTCTTCGACACGGTGTTGATCAACTCGGTTGTGCAGTATTTCCCTGATGGGGCGTATCTGGCGCGGGTGGTGGATCGGGCGTTGGGGTTGTTGGCGCCGGGTGGTCGGTTGGTGATTGGTGATGTGCGGCATGCGGGGTCGTTGCGTGTGTTGCAGGCGGCGGTGCATCAGGGTCGTGGTGCGGCGGCGCGGGCGGTGGTGGATCGTGCGGTGTTGTTGGAGAAGGAGCTGGTGGTGGCTCCGGAGTTCTTCAGCGACCTCGCCGAGCGGGACGACCGCATCGGTGCGGTGGATATCCGCCTCAAGCAAGGTGGCTACCACAACGAACTGACCCGTCACCGGTACGAGGTGGTGTTGCACAAGCTACCGTCAGAGGTCGTGGATGTGTCCGATGTGCGACAGCTGACCTGGGGACCGGATACGGACCTGCCAGGGCTGCTTGCCGGCGTGGACGCTCCGGTGCGTGTGGTGGGGATTCCCAATGCGCGGCTGGTGGCCGAGGTGGCGGCCGAGCGGGCGCTGGACGGCCTGGAGGCCGAGGTGACCGGGGCCGGGGTGGATCCGGAGAAGTTGGTGGCCGCCGGCCGTGCGCGGGGTGTGCGGGTCGTGCCCACGTGGTCGTCTCGCTCGGTGGCACTGTTCGACGCCGTGATGCTCCCCTCGGCCGTGAGTCAGGCGCCCCTGTCAGGGGCGTACGTTCCGGCGTCCTCAGGTGGTTCGTGGGTGAACAGTCCGCTTGCGGTGCGGGGTATCGGCGCGGTGGTGAGGGCGGCCCGGGAGCGTCTTGCCGAGAAGCTGCCGGAGTACATGGTGCCGTCGGCGGTGATGGTGCTGGACCGGCTGCCGTTGACGCCGAACGGGAAGCTGGACCGCAGGGCGTTGCCGGTGCCGGACTACGCGGTCACGGCGGGTGGCCGGGGCCCGCGGACGCCGCGCGAAGAGGTGCTGTGCGGGTTGTTCGCCGAGGTGTTGGGGGTGGACCGGGTCGGGATCGACGACAGCTTCTTCGACCTCGGCGGCCACTCCCTGCTCACCACCCGACTGGTCAGCCGCATCCGTGGCGTCCTCGGGGTGGAGGTGCCCATCGCAGCGGTCTTCGAGTCCCCGACCGTCGCCGGACTGGCGACGCGCGTCGCGGGCGGTGGCCGGGTGCGGACCGCCTTGGCACCGATGGTGCGCCCGGATGTGGTGCCGCTGTCGTTCGCGCAGCGCCGTCTGTGGTTCCTGCACAAGCTCGAGGGCCCTTCGGCGACCTACAACATGCCGCTGGCGCTCCGCCTGACCGGCACGGTGGACGCGGAGGCGCTGCATGCCGCCCTGCGCGATCTGGTCGGCCGGCATGAGTCGCTGCGCACCGTGTTCCCCGAGGTCGACGGTGAGCCGCACCAGTCGGTGCTGGACGTGGCGGAGGCCGACTTCGGCTGGGAGCGCCGCCCCGTTTCGGAGGCGGACCTGCCCGCGGCCCTGGAGGAGACGGCCCGCCACGGGTTCGACCTCTCCTCCGAGGTCCCGGTCCGCGCCTGGCTCTTCGAGGTGGGCCCGAGCGACAGCGTCCTGCTGCTGCTCGTGCACCACATCGCGGGTGACGGGTGGTCGATGGGCCCGATATCGCGCGACATAATGGCTGCTTATACGGCTCGCGCGCAGGGGGACGCTCCGCGGTGGCCGGAGCTGCCGGTGCAGTATGCCGACTACACCCTGTGGCAGCGCGAGCTGCTCGGCGACGAATCCGATCCGGACAGCGTGTACTCCCAACAGGTCGGCTACTGGCGGGAGCAGTTGGCCGACCTGCCCGAGCTGGTGAGCCTCCCCGCCGACCGGCCGCGTCCGGTGGTGGCCTCGTACGAGGGCACCCATCTGGAGTTCGCCCTGGACCCGGAGCTGCACCAGCGGTTGGTGGCGTTGGCGCGGCGGTCGGGTGCGACGGTGTTCATGGTGTTGCAGGCGGGTATGGCGGCGTTGTTGACGCGGTTGGGTGCGGGTTCGGACATTCCGTTGGGCAGTGGTGTGGCCGGGCGTACGGATGAGGCTCTGGAGGATCTGGTCGGGCTGTTCGTGAACACGTTCGTGTTGCGTACGGACACCTCGGGTGATCCGAGTTTCGAGGAGCTGCTGGGGCGGGTGCGGGTTGCGAGCCTGGCGGCGTACGAGCACCAGGATGTGCCGTTCGAGCATCTGGTGGAGCTGCTCAACCCGCAGCGCTCGACCGCCCACCACCCCCTCTTCCAGGTCGCCCTCGTACTCCAGAACACCCCCCACAGCGCATTCTCCCTGCCGAACCTACGGGTCGGCCTGGAGGAGGTCGGAATCGGCCGGTCGCGCTTCGACATGCTCCTCAGCCTGGCCGAGAACACCGGCGGGCAAGGTGTCAGCGCGACCGTCGAGTACTCGACGGATCTCTTCGATCGCGCAACGGTCGAGCGTCTGCTGGCGCGGTGGGTGCGGCTGTTGGAGCAGGTGGTGGCCGATCCGTCGCTGCCGATCGGACGGGTGGAACTGCTGTCCGGCGCGGAGCGCGATCAGCTGCTGTCGGGCTGGAACGACACGGCCGTGGAGGTGCCCGCGGCGTCGCTCGCCGAGCTGTTCGAGGCTCAGGTGCGGCGGGCTCCGGACGCGGTGGCGGTGGCGTGCGGCGGGGAGTCGTTGTCGTACGGTGAGCTGAATGCCCGGGCGAACCGGCTGGCGCACTGGCTGATAGGTCGCGGCGTGGGGCCGGAGAAGCTGGTGGGGGTGATGCTGCCGCGGTCGGTGGAGATGGTGGTGGCGGCCCTGGCGGTGCTGAAGGCGGGTGGCGCGTATGTGCCCGTCGACCCGGACTACCCGGCCGAGCGGCGGGCCTTCATTCTGGCCGACGCCGCCCCTGTCCTGGTTCTGGAGCGGGAGGTGCCGGCCGCGGAACTCGCGACCTTCCCTGACACCGACCCGGCACCGGACACCGAGCCGGCACACCCGGCCTACGTCATCTACACCTCGGGCTCCACCGGCAGGCCCAAGGGCGTCGTGGTGTCCCACACGGGTGTGGCCGCCTTGGCGCACACGCAGCGGGAGCGGCTCGGGGTGAACTCCGTCAGCCGGATCCTGCAGTTCGCCTCGCCGAGCTTCGACGCCGCTGTCTGGGAGCTGATCGTCACCTTCTCCTGCGGCGCCGCGCTGGTGGTGCCACAGGGCGGACGCCTCGTCGGCGAGGCCCTTCAGGGAGTGCTGGCCGCTCAGAGGGTGACCCACGCGCTGATTCCGCCTTCGGTGGTGGCGACGATGCCGTCGGAGGCAGCCGAGGAGCTGACGGGATTCCAGTGCCTTGTGGTGGGCGCGGAGGCAGCCCCGCCGGAGTTGGTGGCGCGGTGGTCGATGGGCGGCCGTCGGGTGCTCAACGCGTACGGCCCGACCGAGTCGACGGTGTGCGTTTCCATGAGCGGCACCGTCGACGAGGCCGTCGTGCCGATCGGTCGTCCGGTTGCTGATACGCGGGTGTTTGTGCTGGATGGGGTGTTGCGGCCGGTTCCTGTGGGTGTGGTGGGTGAGTTGTATGTGTCGGGTGTGGGGTTGGCGCGTGGGTATGTGGGGCGTGTGGGGTTGACGGCTGAGCGGTTTGTGGCGTGTCCGTTTGAGTCGGGTGGGCGGATGTATCGGACGGGTGATCTGGTGCGGTGGCGTGTGGATGGGCAGTTGGAGTTTGTGGGGCGGGTGGATGAGCAGGTGAAGTTGCGGGGTTTTCGGGTTGAGCCGGGTGAGGTTGAGTCGGTGTTGGTGGGGTGTGAGGGGGTGCGGCAGGCGGCTGTGGTGGTGCGTGAGGATGTTCCGGGTGATCAGCGGCTTGCGGCGTATGTGGTGCCGGATCTGGGGGTGGCTGTGGCGTCTGGTGTGGATGCGCAGGTGGGGGAGTGGCGGGAGATCTATGACTCGGTGTATGCCGGGTCGGGTTCGGGTGGTTTCGGGGAGGATTTCTCGGGGTGGGACAGTTCGTATTCGGGTGAGCCGATCCCGCTGGGTGAGATGCGGGCATGGCGGGATGCGGTGGTTGATCGGGTGCGCGGGTTGGGTGCGCGGCGGGTTCTGGAGATCGGCGTCGGTTCGGGTCTGTTGATGGCGCATCTCGCGAAGGGTGTGGAGGAGTACTGGGGTACGGATCTGTCGTCTGCCGTGATTGATCGGCTGACGGGTCAGGTGGCTGTGGCGGGTTTGGGCGACCGGGTGCGGTTGCGGTGTCAGGCGGCGGATGTGGTGGAGGGTCTGCCGTCGGGGTTCTTTGACACGGTGTTGATCAATTCGGTTGTGCAGTATTTCCCTGATGGGGCGTATCTGGCGCGGGTGGTGGATCGGGCGTTGGGGTTGTTGGCGCCGGGTGGTCGGTTGGTGATTGGTGATGTGCGGCATGCGGGGTCGTTGCGTGTGTTGCAGGCGGCGGTGCATCAGGGTCGTGGTGCGGCGGCGCGGGCGGTGGTGGATCGTGCGGTGTTGCTGGAGAAGGAGCTGGTGGTGGCTCCGGAGTTCTTCAGCGACCTTGCTGGGCGGGATGCTCGTATCGGTGCGGTGGACATCCGGCTCAAGCAGGGCGGTTACCACAACGAGCTGACCCGGCACCGGTACGAGGTGGTGCTGCACAAGTCCTCGGCGCACGTGGTCGACGTCACGGACGTGCGACAGCTGACCTGGGGACCGGATACGGACCCGCGCCAACTGCTTGCCGGCGTGGATGCTCCGGTGCGTGTGGTGGGGATTCCCAATGCGCGGTTGCTGGCCGAGGTGGCGGCCGAGCGGGCGCTGGACGGTCTGGAGGCTGAGGTGACCGGGGCCGGGGTGGACCCGGAGGAACTGGTGGTCGCCGGCCGTGCGCGGGGTGTGCGGGTCGTGCCCACGTGGTCGTCTCGCTCGGTGGCACTGTTCGACGCCGTGATGCTCCCCTCGGCCGTGGGTCAGGCGCCCCTGTCAGGGGCGTATGTCCCGGCGTCTTCGGGTGGTCCGTGGGTGAACAGTCCGGTGGCGGTGCGGGGTATCGGGGCGGTGGTGCGCGGGGCGCGGGAGCGTCTTGCGGAGAGGTTGCCGGAGTACATGGTGCCGTCGGCGGTGATGGTGCTGGACCGGTTGCCGTTGACGCCGAACGGGAAGCTGGACCGCAGGGCGTTGCCGGTGCCGGACTACGCGGTCACGGCGGGCGGCCGTGGCCCGCGGACGCCTCAGGAGGAGACGCTGTGCGGGTTGTTCGCCGAGGTCCTGGGGGTGGACCGGGTCGGGATCGATGACAGCTTCTTCGACCTCGGCGGCCACTCCCTCCTCGCCACCCGGCTCGTCAGCCGCATCCGTACCACCATGGGAGCGGAGCTGCCCATTGGGACGCTGTTCGAGTCGCCGACCGTGGCCGGCCTCGTTGAGCGCTTGGCCGAGGTGCCTCGGGAGGTGAGCAAACGGCCGGCGCTGCGTCGCATGCCGCGGCCGACGGACAAGCCCCGCTGAGTGTCCCGGGATGCCCGAGCGCCGCGGGCACCCTTCCGGAGCGTTACCAAGTACACAGGCAAGCGCACAGAAGACAAGCGCACACATGAGATGAAAGGAACAGTCATGTCGAATCCGTTTGAGAACCCCGACGGCACGTACCTCGTGCTGGTCAATGACGAGGGACAGCACTCGCTGTGGCCCGAGTTCATCGAGGTGCCCGCCGGATGGACTGTCGCGAAGCCCGCGGACACCCGGGACGCCTGCCTGGCCTACATCGAGGAGAACTGGACGGACATGCGTCCGGCCAGCCTGGTCAAGGCCATGAGCGAGTCGGGCGCCTGAGGCGCGACGCCGGGTCAAGACACCTTCAGGGGGCCTGAGCATGAAGCGCCCCCGGTATCAACCCCTCTGGCAAAGGCACACACACGATGGGCACACCGATCTACGCCGGCCCGCGGAGTGAATCCGGGATCGTCTCGGCCATTCCGCGATGGCGCACCGAACCATGGCATGCCGACATACCGACGACGACAGAGCACGAGCGCCGGATCCCCGCCGACCTGGTCACGGGGGTGAGCGGGCACGCCCAGCGCCTGGGCGTGCCGATGGCTTCCGCATTGCTCGCGGCGCACGCCAAAGTGCTGGCCTCGCTCTGCGGTGAGCAGGAGGTGCTGACCGGATACGTGGCACCCGACAGCGGAGGTGGGCTCCGGCCGTGCCGACTGACGGTGGAGGACGGAGCGTGGCGGCAGCTGGTGCTGGCGGCGCACGCCGAGGCGCGCACGTCATCCTCAGGGACGTCATCCTCAGGGACGTCATCCTCGGAGACGCCATCCTCGCAGGCGGCTTCGCCGGCGGCCGTTCCGGCGTACGAGGTGGTGCTCGACCTCTCCGGGCTGCCCGAGGCGCCCGGCAGGCCCGCTCCTCCCGACCCCGCTCCGTCCGCCGGACATGCCGACGGGGGGCCACCGACGGGGCACACCGTGTTACACATCGCCTTCCATGCGGTGCCCGAGGAGCCGCACGGGCTGCTGCTGCGGGTGCTCGGCCGCGGTGAGGTGCTCGATCCGCCCTACGCGCGGCGGGTCGCCGGGTACTACGTGACGGCTCTGGAGCTCCTGGCCGCCGACAGCGGGGCCGAACACCACCGCCAGAGCCTGCTGTCGCCCGAAGAGCTCACGCACCAGATCGACGGGCTGGCCGGGCCGCGGCGCGACCTCCCGGACCGGCGGATGCACGAGCTGTTCGAGGAGCGGGTGCGTCACCACCCGGATCGGATCGCCGCCGTGCACGACGGGACGGAGTGGACGTACGGCGAGCTGAACCGTCGCGCGAACCGTATCGCCCATGCGCTGCTGCGCCGGGGGCTGCGGCGCGAAGACGTGGTGGCCGTGGTCACCGAGCGGAATCTCGACTGGATGGCCGCGGCGCTCGCGGTTTTCAAGGCGGGCGGTGTCTACCTTCCCGTGGAGCCGCACTTCCCGGCAGGCCGGATAGCCGCCATGCTCTCCCGCAGCGACTGCCGGTTCGTCCTGGCGGAGTTCGGCAGCACCGAGACCCTCGACCAGGCTCTGAAGGGGTACGCGGCCAAGGCCCGGCTGTTCATCACCGACGCCGTGGAGGAGAGGGAGCCGGGCGGGGAAGGCCCCGAAGACCCCCGCGACGCCGACCCGGGCGTGCCCGTCTCGGCCGGGCAACTCGCCTATGTCTACTTCACCTCCGGCTCGACGGGGGAGCCGAAGGGGGCGATGTGCGAGCACGCCGGCATGCTCAACCACCTCTTCGCCAAGATCGAGGACCTGGGGATGGGCCCCGGGCAGGTGGTCGCGCAGACCGCTCCGCAGTGCTTTGACATCTCGCTGTGGCAGTTGGTGAGCGCGCTGCTGGTAGGCGCCCGGACACTGATCGTCGGGCAGCAGGAGATCCTGGACATCCAGCGGTATGTCGACGCCCTGGTGGACGGCGAAGTGGAGGTGCTTCAGGTCGTCCCGTCCTATCTCGAGGTGATGCTCACCTACCTCGAGGAGCGGCCACGCCCCCTGGACCGGCTGCGCGTGGTCTCGGCGACCGGCGAGGCGCTGAAGAAGGAACTGGTCGAGCGGTGGTTCGCCTGCTTCCCGGACATCAAGCTGGTGAACGCCTACGGGCTGACCGAGACGTCCGACGACACCAACCACCAGGTCATGGACGGGGCGCCGGGCCATGAGCGGGTGCCGCTCGGGCCCGCGGTCAACAACGTGCGCGTCTACGTCGTGGACGACCGGCTCAACCCCGTGCCGCTCGGTGCCCCGGGGGAGATCGTGTTCTCCGGGGTGTGCGTGGGCCGCGGCTACATCAACGACCCGGAGCGGACCGCCGCCGCCTTCGGGACGGACCCCCATCGCCCGGGGGAGCGGCTCTACCGCTCCGGCGACATCGGCCGCTGGCTTCCGGAAGGTGCCCTGGAGTTCCTCGGCAGGCGGGACGCCCAGACCAAGATCAGAGGCTTCCGGATCGAGATCGGCGAGATCGAGAACCAGTTGCTGTGCGTCCCGGGCGTGCGGGATTCCGCCGTGGTCGTGGCGGAGAGCCCGGACCAGGGCAAGCATCTGGTCGCGTTCTACACCGCGGACACCGCGCTGGAGACGGACGGACTGCGCCAGGCTCTCGGGGACGTGCTCCCCGCCTACATGGTCCCCCACCTCTTCCACCACCGGGAGGCGCTGCCCCTTACCGGCAATGGAAAGATCGACAAAAAGGGGCTGACCCGGCAGGCGGCCGAGTCGGCCACCGTCCCCGCCGCGGGCGATGCCGGAAACGCGCCGCGTACCGCCGCGGAGAAGCGGTTGGCGGAGCTGTGGGCACGGGTGCTGAACATCCCCGTCGCGGAGATCTCCCGGGATCACCACTTCTTCCAGTCCGGGGGCACCTCCCTGTCCGCGGTCCGGCTCGGTGTCGCCCTCGGCCAGGCGGTGACGCTGGAAGACATCGTGAGCCGCCCGGTCCTGGCGGACCTCGCCGCGGCCATGGACGAGAACACGCAGCAGGGGAAGGAACAGAGCGCATGACGCAGCCGTCCGCACCGACGCCCCCCACCGGGTCCGGGAGCGGTGCCGCCGAAGACCTCGGCCTGGAGCTCGCCCCGGGGAAGCCCCCGATCCTGCGGGTCGGCGAGCCCGTGGCCCCGGAAGGTCTCCAGCCGTGGATCGGCGAGCGGCAGGAGGCCCTGGAAGCCGCCCTGTTGCGCCACGGCGCCGTGCTGATACGCGGCCTGGGAGTGCGTGACGCCGCCGCGCTCGGCCGGGTCGCCGAGCGGTTCCTGGGGACGACCATGCCGGAGACGGAGGCGTTCGCGCGTCGTCAGCCGCTCGGCGGGCCGGTGGCCTCGTCCCTGGAATGGCCGCCCGACCAGCCGATGTGCATGCACCACGAGTTGAGCTACGCGCTGGAATTCCCCCGGCTGCTGGCCATCGGCTGCTTCACGCCGCCGACCAGCGGCGGGGTCACCGGGCTCGCCGATGCCCAGGCGGTGCTCGCCGATCTGCCCGAGCCGGTCGTCGAGCGCTTCACCGCGGAAGGCTGGTCGCTGACCCGCTCCTACAACGATGTCGTCGGACTGCCGTGGACGGAGGCCCTGGGCGCCGCCGACCGCGATGCGGTGGAGAAGTACTGCCGGGACAACGGAATCACGTTCGCCTGGGAGCCGGACGGCGAGCTGCGTACGAGCCAGCGCCGCTCGGCGGTGATCCGGCACCCCCTGACCGGCGCTCGGGTCTGGTTCAACCAGATCGCCTTCCTCAACGAATGGACGATGGAACCGGCCGTGCGGGAATACCTGGTGTCCCAGTTCGGCTCCCGAGGGCTGCCGTTCAACAGCCGGTACGGCGACGGGGCGCCCATCGACGCGGACACCGTGGACGCCATCAACAAGGTGTACGAGGCGGGGACGCTGAGGGAGCCGTGGCAGGCGGGCGACCTTCTGCTGGTCGACAACGTCCGTATGGCGCACAGCAGGGAGCCCTTCGAGGGGCGGCGCGAGGTGGGAATGGTCCTCGGCGCTCCGGTGCGGCTGGCCGACTGCTCGCCGACGCATCAGCCCGGGACGGCCTCCTGAGCGGTCGGTGCCACTTTGCCGGACACCTTTCCAGAACGGAATCGCACTTCCTCATGAACCTCCAGATCCCCCCTTTCTCCGTCATCCCCGGCTCCCAGGTGGACCAAGCGCTCGCCGGGCAGGAACAGCAGGTCATCGAGCTCATCGAGGAGGCGTACCGGGTCCACGGCGAGGGCGACACGGTGAACCCTCCGTCGTATTTCCTGCGCTTCGCCGACCGGCCGGCCTCCCGCATCATCGCGCTGCCCGCGTCCATCGGCGGGCGCACCCAGGTCGACGGGCTGAAGTGGATATCCAGCTTTCCAGGGAACGTCGACGCGGGCATCCCCCGCGCCTCCGCCGTGGTCGTGCTGAACGACCAGGCGACCGGATATCCGATCGCCTGCATGGAGAGCTCCATCATCAGCGCCGCGCGCACCGCCGGATCCGCCGCCCTGGCCGCCGACTGGCTGACCCGGGAGCGTGGCCGTCCGCGGCGCGTCGGGTTCTTCGGCGCCGGGTTCATCGCCCGCTACATCCACACCTATCTGCACGGCGCGGGCTGGTCGTTCGACGAGGTGGGGGTGCACGATCTCAGCCTTGAGCACGCGGGCGGCTTCCGCTCGTACGTGGAGCGGACCGGAGCCGGCGGGCGGATCACCGTGCACGACAAGGCCGAGGACCTGATCCGCTCCAGTGACCTGGTGGTGTTCGCGACCGTCGCGGGCACCCCCCATGTCGCCGAGGCCGACTGGTTCTCGCACCACCCCGTCGTGCTGCACATCTCGCTGCGCGACCTGGCGCCGGAGATCGTGCTGAAGTCGGCCAACATCGTCGACGACATCGAGCACTGTCTGAAGGCGGACACCTCGCCCCACCTGGTGGAACAGGCAGTGGGGAACCGGGACTTCATCGACGGGACGCTGTACGACGTCATGTCGGGACGGGTGCGGCTTCCCGAGGACAGGCCGATCGTCTTCTCGCCGTTCGGCCTCGGGGTACTCGACCTCGCGGTGAGCAAGCACGTCTACGACGTGGTCCGTGACCGTGGCGAACTACGGATCATCAGCGACTTTTTCCATGAGGTCAGCCGCTACGGGGACGAGAAGGCGAGTGGCGGACATGCGTAGGACGGGGTGGCCACGGTGCCGGTAATCACCTCTCCCCAGGACTTCAACGCCGAGGACGTGTACGTGGATCTCCGGCCGGTCCTGGGAATCGAACTCCACCTCAAGTGCGAGGGCTTCAACTTCGCGGGCTCCATCAAGCTGAAGGCGGCCGCCGCGATGGTGGCACAGGCAGCGGAATCGGGCCTGCTGACCAAGAAGTCCATTCTGGTGGAGTCGTCGTCGGGCAACCTCGGGGTGGCGCTCAGCATGATCGCCGCCAGCGAGGGCTATCGCTTCCTGTGTGTGACGGACGCGCGGTGCAATCCGAGCACACGGCGGCTGATGGAGGCGATGGGCGCCGAGGTGTACTCCGTCACGGTGCCGGACGAGGAGGGCGGGTACCTCGCCGCACGGCTGAGCTATGTCCAAGACCTGTGCGCGTCCGATCCGCGCTATGTGTGGCTGAACCAGTACACCAACGCCCAGAACTGGACCGCCCACTACCGGACCACCGCACCGGCGATCGCCCGGCAATTCCCGGAGCTGGACGTGTTGTTCGTGGGGGCGGGCACCACGGGCACGCTGATGGGGTGCGCGCGGTACTTCCGCGAGTGGCAGCGCCCGGTGGCCATCGTGGCCGTGGACACGGTGGGCTCGGTGACTTTCGGCGGCCCGCCGCGGACGCGCATGATCCCGGGGCTCGGCGCGGGCGTCCGCCCCCAGCTGCTGGACCCTTCCTTCGTCGACGACGTGGTGATGGTGCCGGAGGAAGAGACGGTCAGGGTCTGCCGTCGGCTCGCCGCGGCCGGGTTCCTGTTCGGCGGCTCCACGGGAACGGTCATCGCCGGGGCGCAGCGCTGGCTGGCCGCACACCGCTCCGTATCGCCGGTCACCGCCGTGGCCATCTCGCCCGACCTCGGCGAGCGCTATCTGGACACGATCTACGAGGAGTCCTGGGTGCGTGATGTCTACGGTGAGGAGGGGTTCGGCATCGGCTACGACGTGCCCACCCCCGAGGACGGCGCGACGCGGCCCGCGGTGCCGTGTCTTACCCCGGCCGAGACCGGGGTGGGGTGACCGTGTGCCGCTCAGGTCACCCCACCCGCCGTCACCGGCCCGATGACGCCGCGTCCGCCATGTCCGCCGACTGCTCGTCGGCGGTCCGGGCGGCCAGCAGCCGGCGGTCGACCTTCCCGTTGGCGTTGCGCGGCAGGGACGGCAGTCGGTGGGCGGTGTCGATGATCGAGTGCCGGGGCAGCTGCCCGGCGCAGTGCCGTTTGAGATCGATGAGTGAGGGATCATGCCCCGGTGCGGGGACGACATACGCCACGATATGCGCGTCGATACCACTGCCCGCCACCACGGCCGCGGCCTCGGCGACCCCTTCGTGGCTCTGCAGCACGGCTTCGATCTCGCTGAGTTCGATGCGATTTCCGCGCAGCTTGACCATGGCGTCGCGCCGGCCCACGAACTGAAGGTTTCCGTCCTCCAGCACGAGCGCGATATCGCCGGTCGCATAGGTGCGGTCGGTCACCGGGGGGCGACCCCAATAACCGAGCATGACGCTCGGCCCGGTGACCACCAGCTCACCTTCCTCGCCCGCTCGGGACGGCTGTCCGTCGGGGCGTATCACGGTGACGGTGTTGCCGCATGCGGCGGTGCCGATCGGTACGGGGAGAATGCGCTCCGCCGGAATGTCGCCGACCGTGTAGCCGGTGCTGATGATGGTTTCGGCCGGCCCGTAGAGATTCATGAACCGAATGTGTGGGAGATGGTCGCGCAGCTGCCTGAGCGGGTCGATCGGAAACACCTCGCCGGCGAACAGCAGGAAGCGCAGTGCCGGTACCTCGGTCTCCAGCAGGCCGCCATGCCTCATCATCAGCATGAGCGCCGCCGGCACTGAATACCAGACGGTGATCTCCTGATCCAGGAGAAACCGGACCAGCGCCTTCGGAGAATACGAGGCCTCCTGGGGCACGAGATGGACGGAGGCGCCCACCGAGAACGGCACATAAATATCGTTCACCGACAGGTCGAAATGAAAGGGGGCGTGATTCGAATATCGGTCTGCGGCCTGTGCCTGCTGTATCTCGGCGGCCCATGAGATGAACGCCCATGCGCTGTTGTGACTGTGGCACACCCCCTTGGGTTCGCCGGTGGACCCGGAGGTGTAGAGGATGAAGGCGAGGTCGTCGTCGCTGCCGGTGGGGCGCGGCACGTGGCGGTCGGGCGAGGGGGCCGCGGCGGGCAGCTCCTGCCAGCGGGCGCCGTCGGGCCAGGCGCACAGCGAGGTGGTGGCCACCCCGGCCTCCTCCAGCGCTTTCGCTCGCTCGGGCAGCGTGACCAGCGCCGCGGGGGCGAAATCCGCCACGAGTTTCGCAATGCGCTGAAGCGGCGCCTGCGGGTCGAGGGGAACGTATGCGGCTCCCAGTCGCAGGGTCGCCTGCATCACGGCGACGGCGGCCACGGATTTATCGAGCCAAATGCCGACGCGGTCACCCGCGCGTACCCCGAGACCGGCGAGTTCGAGCGCGAGCTCATCGGACCATGCGTCCAATTGAGCATAATTTGCCGCGCCGCCCGGACCCACGACGGCCAGTGCGTCTGGGGTGCGCCGGGCCGCGGTCCGGACGAGTTCGTGCAGCATCACAGTGAGGTCTCCGTATATGTCTTGACAGGCGTCCCGGCGGAACAGTAGCGTCAATTGCCTTGAAAATATTTAGGGGAGTCGGATGAAGGATAGCGAGACCTTCGACGCCGTCAAGGGCTTCATTGAAGAAAAGGTCTTGAAAGGCCAGGGTGTCGTGGACCCGGATACCCCGCTGCTGGAGTGGGGAATTCTCGACTCTCTCTCCGTGGCCAGGCTGGGCAGTTTTATCGAGAAGCGTTTCGATGTGATCCTGCCCGGCAGCAGCGCCATCGCCGAGAAATTTCACACTCTGGACAGCGTCTGCGAGTTCGTCGCCGAGCTCCGGGCGCAGCGAGCGGAAGCCGGGTGACCGATGGCTGAGCGGCTGGCTTTGTCCTCGGCCCAGACCGAGGTCTGGGTCGCCCAACAGCTCGACCCCGACGACAGATCTCTCAACATCGCGGAGTACAGCGATATCCGGGGCCCCGTCGACCCCGTCCTCTTCGAGGCCGCGCTGCGCGAGGTCGTGGCCGCCACTCCGGCCCTGCGGGCCCGGTTCGGCGTCGGGGAGGAGGGGCTGTGCCAGGACATCGACGACACCGTCGACGTACCGATGCCCTATCTGGACGTCAGCGGAGAGCCGGATCCCCGGGCCGCCGCCGAGCGCTGGATGGCGGAGGACCTGGCCAAGGAGTACGACCTGGCCAAGGGCCCGCTCTTCACGTGGGCGCTGTTCAAGGCGGGCGCCGAGCGGTACTTCTGGTACCGGGCCGCGCACCACGTCGTCGTGGACGGGTTCGGGCTCGCGCTCACCGCCTCCCACGTAGCCGACGTCTACACCTCCTTGGCGACCGGCGCGCCCCGCCGACCGCGGCCCCCGGCCACCTTCGCGGACGTCATCGCGTCGGACATGGCCTACCAGGCCTCCGAGGAATTCGAACAGGACCGCCGGTTCTGGCTCTCCCGGCTGGCGGACCAGACCGAAGTGACGAGCCTCACCGACTGGCGCCCGACCCGCGGCCGCGGCTGCGTCCGCCGCAGTGCCCGCCTCACCCCGGCGGAGGTCGACGCCCTGCGCGCGGCGGCCCGGCGGCTGGACGTGACCTGGCCCGAGGTGGTCATCGCAGTGGTCGCCCTGCAACTGCACCGGGCGACCGGGGTCCGTGAGGTGGTCGTCGGCCTCCCGGTGACCGGCCGTACGAACCCGATGCTGCGCCGCGTACCGGCGATGCTGACCAACGTGGTGCCGCTGCGCCTCGTCCTGGACCCCGGGACGGCCTTCGCGGACCTGGTGGCGCAGGCCGCCCGGCGTGTGGAGGAGGCCGTGGCGCACCAGCGTTACCCACGGGAGCGCCTGGTGCGCGAGCTTCCGGGGCTGCCTGAGGGAAGGAAGCAGTTCGGCCCCGAGATCAACATCATGTCCTTCAGCTACGGCACCCGCTTCGCGGGCCATCCCGCCACCGTCCACAGCATGAGCGCCGGGCCGGTCGAGGATCTGTCCATCAATGTCTACGACCGGCTGGACGGCCAGGGGCTGGACATATCCTTCGACGGCAACGCCGAGCTGTACGACCTGGACCGGCTGGCGGATCACCTGGAGGCTTTCATCTCCCGGCTGCGGTCGGTGCCGGAGCTCCTCGCCGACGCCGCCGACGCCGTCGGTGGCGGCCCCGGCGGATGAGGCATTCGGCACGGTGGCCTGATCGCGGGCCCTTACCCTGGATGGGTGAGCAGCAGTGAGGTAGCCGGTTTGAAGACCTACGAGGTGCGCACCTACGGGTGCCAGATGAACGTCCACGACTCCGAGCGGCTCTCCGGCCTCTTGGAGGAGGCCGGCTACGTCCGCGCGCCCGAGGGCGTGGGCGAGGGCGACGAGGCCTTCGCGGACGTCGTCGTGTTCAACACCTGCGCGGTGCGGGAGAACGCCGACAACAGGCTGTACGGCAATCTCGGCCGGCTGGCGCCGATCAAGGCCAGGCGCCCCGGCATGCAGATCGCGGTCGGCGGGTGCCTGGCCCAGAAGGACCGCGACACCATCGTCAAGAAGGCCCCTTGGGTCGACGTGGTCTTCGGCACCCACAACATCGGCAGCCTGCCGGTGCTGCTCGAGCGCGCCCGGATCCAGGAAGAGGCCCAGGTCGAGATCGCCGAGTCCCTGGAGGCCTTCCCCTCCACCCTTCCGACGCGGCGCGAGTCGGCGTACGCCGCGTGGGTCTCCATCTCCGTCGGCTGCAACAACACCTGCACCTTCTGCATCGTCCCGGCGCTGCGCGGCAAGGAGAAGGACCGCCGTCCGGGCGACATCCTCGCCGAGGTGGAGGCCCTGGTCGCCGAGGGCGTCAGCGAGATCACCCTGCTGGGCCAGAACGTGAACGCGTACGGGTCCGACATCGGGGACCGCGAGGCGTTCAGCAAGCTGCTGCGCGCCTGCGGGAAGGTGTCCGGCCTGGAGCGCGTCCGCTTCACCTCGCCGCACCCCCGTGACTTCACGGACGACGTCATCGCCGCCATGGCCGAGACCGAGAACGTGATGCCCCAACTGCACATGCCGCTCCAGTCCGGCTCCGACACCGTGCTGAAGGCGATGCGCCGCTCCTACCGGCAGGAGCGCTACCTCGGGATCATCGAGAAGGTGCGCGCCGCCATGCCGGACGCCGCGATCTCGACCGACATCATCGTCGGCTTCCCCGGCGAGACCGACGCCGACTTCGAGCAGACCCTGCACGTGGTGCGTGAGGCGCGCTTCGCGCAGGCGTTCACCTTCCAGTACTCCAAGCGGCCCGGCACGCCCGCCGCCGAGATGGACGGGCAGGTGCCGAAGGCCGTCGTGCAGGAGCGCTACGAGCGGCTGGTGGCCCTCCAGGAGGAGATCTCCTGGGAGGAGAACAAGAAGCAGGTCGGCCGGACCGTGGAGGTGCTGGTCGCCGAGGGCGAGGGCCGTAAGGACGGCGCCACCCGGCGGCTGTCCGGCCGCGCCCCCGACAGCCGCCTCGTCCACTTCGCGCGGCCCGAAGAGAGCGTCCGTCCGGGTGATGTGGTCAGCGTGGACATCACCTACGCCGCGCCGCACCACCTGCTCGCCGAGGGCCCGGCCACGGGCGTGCGGCGTACCCGCGCGGGCGACGCGTGGGAGCGGCGCAACGCGGCCGAGGAGAAGAAGCCCGCGGGCGTGATGCTGGGCCTGCCGACCGTCGGCGCCCCGCCGCCGGTGGCCGCGCCCGCCGCGGGCTGCGGCTGCGACTGAGCGACCGCACGACTGAGCGACCGCACGACTGGGCGAGTGGGATCCGACGGGGGAGACGGCGTGACGGGGGACGGCGCGACGGGGGATGGCGTGACGACGTGGTGGGGCCTGCTCATGGAGGACTACCTCCAGATCATGGGCCCGGGCGCCAGGAACCACTCGGTCACTCCCCTGGGGCACATCAGAGGGAGCCGGGAGGAGGCCCTCCAGGAGCTGCGCGAGCGCGTGCTGCGCTACGAGCCGAGGCACCCGGCCAACCCGTACCGGAAGCTGGTGTACCGGGACGGCGACGTCTTCCTGATGGTCCTGGAGGCCGCGACGGGCAACTACTGCTACCGGTTCCGGGTGGCCGAGCTGCTGTGGGACTCGGCGCCCCGGCCCGAGCCCGCCGGATAGGCTGGCGATCATGCTGATCGCCGCCGCTGTCTGTCCCTGCCCGCCGCTCCTGGTGCCCGAGGTCGCCGCCGGGGCGGCCGGTGAGCTGGACGCGCTGCGCGCGGCGTGCCTGGACGCGGTCGGTGTGCTGGCCGCGGCGCGGCCCGAGCGGCTGATCGTCGTCGGGCCCGCGGAGCGGGACGGGCGGGGCCCGCACCCCCAGGGCACGCCCGGGTCCTTCGAGGGCTTCGGGGTGGACCTGGACGTACGGCTCGGGGGCTGGGGCGAGGCCGCGCCCGAGGCCTCCGAGCGGATGCTGCCGCCTTCGCTGGCCGTGGCCGCGTGGCTGCTGGAGCGCGCGAGGTGGCAGGCGGCGCCGGTCGAAGGGCTGGGCGTGGGGGAACCTCTGGCGTCCGAGCGGTGTAGAGAAGTCGGAAGGGAGCTGGCGGCGCAGGCCGAGCGGGTCGCGCTGCTGGTGATGGGCGACGGCAGCGCGTGCCGGACGCTGAAGGCTCCGGGCTATCTCGACGAGCGTGCGGCCGCCTTCGACGCGGAGGTGGCGCGGGCGCTGGGCGCGGCGGACGGCGGCGCGCTCGCCGCGCTGGACGAGGAGCTGGCGGCCGAGCTGAAGGCGGCGGGCCGGGCGCCCTTGCAGGTGCTCGCGGGCGCCGGCGAGGGGGCCGCGCTGAAGGGGGAGTTGCGGTATGAGGGAGCGCCGTACGGCGTGGGGTATTTCGTCGCGATGTGGTCGTAGCGGCCGCGGAGGCGGGCGCGCGTCCGTGCCTGGGCGGGGCGGCGGGCGGCGGGCCGGGGGCGGACATGGGCGCGGCCGCGGAGCGGCTGCTCCGCGGCCGTTCACCGGCAGGGCTCAGGCGTTGGGCCGGCCGTGGCCCTTGGCCCTGCCCTCGCCTTCCTGCGGGTGGGAGAAGCGGCCGAGGGCGTTCTTGGCCTTGCCCGCACCGGTCTCGAGCTTGTCGCGGTACTTGCCCTTGGTCTTGGTGTCGACCGTCTTGACGGCCTTGTCCAGGCCTCTCTCGATCTTCTCTTCGTGCTGCCGTGTGAAGCCGACGGCCTTGTCCTTCATGACTCCGGCCTTGGCCTTGAGGTTGTCCAGCACGCTCATGGGCCACCTTCCCTCGGTCAATGACTATGTGCGGGCGCTCTCGCCGGTCTCGTTGTCCGCGCCGCCGGAAGGCTTCCCCACGGCCTCCGGCGCCGTCTCCTGTTCAGGATGGCGCACAGCCTCCCGCGCGGCATCGGCCTCCTGCTTGGACTGCTGCTTCGGGATACCGATGCCTTCGCCCGCCGATGCCTCCGCCTCGCCGTGTCCCCGCGCCGCTCGACGAAACCAATCAAAAACACCCATATGTTTCTCCATACCCTACTCGTGTGGGCGATACCGCGTGCTGTTCGGGCAACGACCCCGGAAGTGCGCCGTCACGTCGCTCGTTCGAGTAGGCCGTCCAGGATTTGCGAGACTGGTCCGGTGAATACCGCAGGCCCTCCATCCCGCGTCATCGCCGTCGTCGGCCCCACCGCGGCCGGAAAGTCCGACCTGGGCGTTGCCCTCGCCCGCCACCTCGGCGGCGAGGTGGTCAACGCCGACTCCATGCAGCTCTACCGGGGCATGGACATCGGCACCGCCAAGCTGACCGCGGAGGAGCGGCAAGGGGTGCCGCACCGGCTGCTGGACATCTGGGACATCACCGAGACGGCCAGCGTCGCCGAGTACCAGCGGCTGGCCCGCGCCGAGATCGACCGGCTGCTCGCGGAGGGCCGCACCCCCGTCCTGGTCGGCGGCTCGGGGCTGTACATCCGCGGGGCGATCGACGCCCTCGAGTTCCCCGGCACGGACCCGGCCGTCCGGGCCCGGCTGGAGGCCGAGCTGGCGGAGCTGGGCTCGGGGGTCCTGCACGCCCGGCTCGCCGCCGCCGACCCGGAGGCGGCCCGCGCGATCCTGCCCAGCAACGGCCGGCGGGTGGTCCGGGCGCTCGAGGTCATCGAGATCACCGGCCGCCCCTTCACCGCCAACCTGCCGGGCCATGAGGCCGTCTACGACACCCTGCAGATCGGCGTCGACGTCGAGCGCCCCGAGCTGGACGAGCGGATCGCCGTACGCGTGGACCGCATGTGGGAGGCCGGCCTCGTGGACGAGGTACGGCGGCTGGAGGGCGCCGGGCTGCGCGCCGGGCGCACCGCCTCCCGCGCTCTGGGCTATCAGCAGGTGCTCTCCGCGCTGGCCGGCGAGTACGGAGAGGAGCAGGCGCGCGCCGAGACCGTGCGGGCCACCAAACGGTTCGCGCGCCGCCAGGACTCCTGGTTCCGCCGCGACCCGCGCGTCCACTGGCTCAGCGGCGCGGCCGCCCGCCGCGGGGAGCTTCTGCCGGACGCGCTGGCGTTGGTCGACCGGGCGGTCACAGCCTGATCACGTGATGGCATCGGGACGCTCCGTGTGCCATACCGGCCCCCACGGGCATGCCATCATCAAGCTCCGATCGTGCTGTCGTTCAGGAGTTGGGAGGGCGGGTGGCGATGGAGGCCGGCCCTCGCGACGTATCGCGGCAGTCGCCCCACGGCGATCCGGGACCGCTCGCCTCCGACGGTCCGGACCTCGCCTCCGACGGTCCGGACGACGACGTGGTCCCCGGCGAGCCCGGCGCCCTGGCCATCGACGACGGCACCGAGGGCCTCCCCGCCGCCGGCGAGTCCTTCAGCGAGCTGCGCCCGCCCCGCCGGCTGCGGATCTGGCAGCTCGCGCCGATCGTGGGCCTCGCCATCCTGGGCTCCCTGATGTTCGCCTTCCCTCTCGCCTTCGAATTCGGCGACGGCGGGGCGGTGGTCGCCATGCTCGGCCTGCTGCTCAGCTGCTGCGCCGCCGGGTGGGGCCTGATGGCCGCCCGCCGCGTGGGCTACACCTGGCCCGGGCTGCCGCCCCGGGGCTCCGGGCGCCGCCCCGACTGGCGGTTCGTCGTGCTGTATGTCGTGATCGTGGCGCTGCTGGCCACCCTCACCTTCTGGCGCGTGGCCCGCCTCCGCTGAGCCCTGTTGGTAGCGGAGCTCTGCCGTAGCGGAGCCCTGTCCGGGCGGTTGTCCTGAGCGCCCCGTAAGATCGAAGGATGAGCGACGCGCCCCGCCCGGCCTTTCTCAAGGGCCACGGCACCGAGAACGACTTCGTCATCGTCCCCGACCCGGACGGACGGCTCGAGCTGTCCGCGGCCGCCGTCGCCCGTATCTGCGACCGCCGGGCCGGCATCGGCGGTGACGGGCTGATCCGCGTCGTACGGTCCTCGGCGCACCCCGAGGCGCGGGCCATGGCCGACGAGGCCGAGTGGTTCATGGACTACCGCAACAGCGACGGCAGCATCGCCGAGATGTGCGGCAACGGCGTCCGCGTCTTCGCCCGCTATCTGGAGCGGGCCGGGCTCGTCGAGGCGGGCGATCTTGCGGTCGCCACCAGGGCCGGAGTGCGCCACATCCACATCGCCAAGGACGACCTCAGTGGCGCGGACGGACCCGGCGGGGCGATCACCGTCGGGATGGGCAAGGCCGCCCTGCCCGAGCCCGGCCCCGACGGCCCGGTCACGGTCACCGTCGGCGAGCAGAGCTGGCCCGCCCGCCAGGTGGACATGGGCAACCCGCACGCGGTCGCGTTCGTCGACGACCTCGGCCAGGCGGGGCGCCTGTTCGACCCTCCCGCCGTGACCCCTGGTTCGGCGTATCCGCACGGCACCAACGTCGAGTTCGTGGTCGACCGCGGCCCGCGCCATGTGGCGATGCGGGTGCATGAGCGCGGATCGGGCGAAACCCGCTCCTGCGGCACCGGCGCCTGCGCCGTGATGGTGGCCGCCGCCCGGCGGGACGGCGCCGACCCCGCGGCCGACGGCCACCCCGTCACCTACACCGTGGACGTCCCCGGCGGGCGCCTGGTGATCAGCGAGCTTCCGGACGGGACGGTGGAGATGACCGGCCCGGCCGTGATCGTCGCCGAGGGCGAGCTCGACCCCGCCTGGCTGGACACGGCCCTCGCTTGACAGTTCACCCCAATGGGTGATCCATTTCACTCTGGGCGAGAGCCGGTCGGCCGTGCGTGATGGGCTCGGTAGCATCAAGCACCGGCCCAGGGGGAGTACCCACGCCGGTTGACGCTCGATGCCGCCGGAGGTGCCCATGAGCGCAGAGGCCACCGACCACGCCGCTCTCGGCCGCAGGCGCGGCCTCCCGCGCATCGACCTGCGAAATCTCCGCAGGTTCAGCAGGGCCGCGCTGCTGGGCTCGCCTGCCCGCGGCCGCCTGCCGGACGCGATCGAGCATGTGGCCAAGGTGCATCGGGCCCACCACCCCGGGGCCGATCTCGACGTGTTGCGCAAGGCGTATGTGCTCGCCGAGTCCTCGCACCGCGGCCAGATGCGCAAGAGCGGCGAGCCGTACATCACCCATCCGCTCGCCGTCACCCTCATCCTCGCCGAACTGGGAGCCGAGACCACGACCTTGACGGCGTCACTCCTCCACGACACGGTCGAGGACACCGACGTGACGCTGGATCAGGTGGGCGAGGAGTTCGGCGAGGAGGTCCGCTATCTCGTCGACGGCGTCACCAAGTTGGAGAAGGTCGACTACGGCGCGGCGGCCGAGCCCGAGACCTTCCGCAAGATGCTGGTCGCCACCGGCAACGACGTGCGCGTGATGTCCATCAAGCTCGCCGACCGCCTGCACAACATGCGCACCCTGGGCGTGATGCGCCCCGAGAAACAGGCCCGCATCGCGAAGGTCACCCGCGATGTGCTGATTCCACTCGCCGAGCGGCTGGGCGTGCAGGCCCTCAAGACCGAGCTGGAGGACCTGGTCTTCGCCATCCTCCACCCCGCGGAGTACGCCAGCACCCGCGAGCTCCTGCTGGACCACGCGGGCCGCCCGGACCCGCTCGCCCGCGCCGCCGAGGACGTACGCGCCGTGCTGCACGAGGCGGGCATCGCCGCCGAAGTCCTCATCCGGCCCCGGCACTTCGTGTCCGTCCACCGGGCCGGCCTCAAGCGCGGCGAGCTGACCGGCTCGGACCTCGGCCGGCTGCTCGTCCTCGTCTCGGAGGACGCCGACTGTTACGCGGTCCTCGGCGAGCTGCACACCTGCTTCACCCCGGTCATCTCGGAGTTCAAGGACTTCATCGCGGTCCCCAAGTTCAACCTGTACCAGTCCCTGCACACGGCCGTGGCCGGGCGCGACGGCGAGGTCGCCGAAGTCCTCATCCGCACCCACCAGATGCACCAGGTCGCCGAGGCGGGAGTGATCGCCCTCGGCAATCCGTACGCGCCCAACACGCCGAACGTGCCGTTGGAGGCTGCCGACGCCCCCGACGGCGAGCGCGTCGATCCCACCCGCCCCGGCTGGCTGTCGCGGCTGCTGGCCTGGCAGAGTGCCGCCCCCGACCCCGACACCTTCTGGTCCTCGCTGCGCGCCGAGCTCGCCCAGGACCGGGAGATCACCGTTTTCAGGGCCGACGGCGGCACGCTGGGCCTGCCCGCGGGCGCGAGCTGTGTGGACGCCGCGTACGCCCAGCACGGCGAGGCCGCCCACGACTGCATCGGGGCCAGGGTCAACGGCCGTATCGCGACGCTGAGCACCGTGCTGCGCGACGGCGACATGCTCCAGCTGCTCATGGCGCGCGACACCCGCGACGCCGCCTCCTCAGGGCCCTCGCCCGAGTGGCTCGACCACGCGCGTACGCCCGCCGCGCGCATCGCCATCAGCCGCTGGCTGGCCGCCAATCCGGAGCGGCAGCAGCCCCAGTCGGCCACCGGCCCGGACTCCGCACCGGCCGAGGACCCGGCGGGGGCCGCGGGTGCCGGTGCGCCCGGTGGGGCCGCGGGCCGGGTGGCGGTCGCCCCGGGCGTCGCCGCGGACCTGCCCGGTGCGGCCGTCCGGCTGGCCGGCTGCTGCACCCCCGTGCCCCCGGACGCCGTCATCGGCTTCGCGGTGCGCGGCGGGGCCGTCACCGTCCACCGTGAGCAGTGCCCCGCGGTGTCCCGCATGACGGCGGCCGGGCGCGGCACGGTCGGGGTGCGCTGGCTGGACGGGGAGGAGGGCGACGGGGGCGACTACCGCGTGACCCTCCTGGCCGAGGCGTTCAGCAGACCTCACTTGCTGGCCGACCTCACCGAGGCCATCGCCGCCGAAGGGGTGGCCGTGGTCTCGGCCGCGGTCGAGCCGCCCCGCGAGCAGCGCGTCCGCCATACGTACACGCTCCAGCTGCCCGACCCCGGCCGGCTGCCGACGCTGATGCGCGCCATGCGCGATGTGCCCGGCGTCTACGACGTGACGCGGGCGGGCCGCAGCATGGCGGCGGCGCGGTCCTGAACCCGGCCGGTCCCCAACCGTCCGCTTCCCCCCGGCGGCTCCTTCCGGCCTGTCTCGGCCCCTCCGGCCCCTCCGGCCCCTCCGGCCCCTTCGGTGTCTTCAGCGCCGAACCCCATTCGGGTGGACTTGGGCCGTGCCGCTGGCCGCTTTTGTCCGGGCGTTGATAGCCGTAGATCATGCTGTCTTCCCCGAGGGGCCGCCCCTCGTCAGCCGGGCGCGCGGGGCGTCGCAGGACCGCCGCCGCGGCCGCCGCGATGACCGCCGCCCTCGTCGTGGTCTGCCCGTCCTCCGCCGCGGGGCGGGTGTCCGCGGCGGAGCCGCCGCCCCCGGCCCCCCGGGGCATCGGCGACCGGCTCTTCCCGGATCTCGGCAATCCCGGCTACGACGTCGACGCCTATGACATCGCCTTCCGCTACCGCGGCAACGACCGGCCGCTGGACGCCGTCACCACCCTCGACGCCCGCGCCACCGCCCCGCTGCGCACCTTCAACCTCGACTTCACGCACGGCTCCGTGCGCTCCGTGCGGGTCGACGGCAGGCCCGCCCGTTTCACCGGCGCGGGGGAGGACCTCGTCATCACCCCGGCCCGGCCCGTCCGGAGCGGCGCCTCCTTCCGGGTCACGGTCGCGCACACCAGCGACCCGAGCGGCAGCAACGGCGGCTGGATCCGCACCCGCGACGGGCTCGCCATGGCCAACCAGGCCGATGCCGCCCACCGCGTCTTCCCCTGCAACGACCACCCTTCCGACAAGGCGCGCTTCACCTTCCGCGTCACCGCCCCCCGGCACCTCACTGTCGTCGCGAACGGAAAGCCGCTGGGGCGCAGCCGCGAGAGGGACAGCGTCACCTGGCGGTACCGCCTCGCCCACCCCATGGCCACCGAGCTGGCACAGATCTCCATCGGCCGTTCGGCCGTCCTGCACCGCACCGGCCCTCATGGGCTGCCGGTGCGCGACGTCGTGCCCGCGGCGGACCGTACGCTCCTGGCCGATTGGTTGGCGCGCACACCGGGACAGTTGGAGTGGATGGAGAAGAAGGTCGGCCCGTACCCCTTCGAGACGTACGGTGTGCTGATCGCCAAGGCCACGACCGGCTTCGAGCTGGAGACCCAGACGCTCTCCCTCTTCGAGAGCGGGCTGTTCACCACCTCCGGACTGCCCTCGTGGTACATCGAGTCGATCATGGTGCACGAGCTGGCGCACCAGTGGTTCGGCGACAGCGTCAGCCCGCGCCGGTGGTCCGATCTGTGGCTCAACGAGGGCCATGCCACCTGGTACGAGGCGCTCTACGGGGCCGAGCGCGGGAAGATGCCGCTCGACAAGCGGATGCGTCTCGCCTACGGGCAGTCCGACGCCTGGCGTGCCTCCGGGGGCCCGCCCGCCGCCCCTCTGCCGTCCGACTCCGACCAGCAGATCGGCATCTTCCGTCCGGTCGTCTACGACGGCAGCGCCCTGGTGCTGTACGCGCTGCGGCAGCGGATCGGGCGGGCGGCGTTCGAGCGGCTGGAGCGGCGGTGGGCGCACCGGCACCGCGACGGCGTGGCCTCGACCGCGGACTTCGTCCGGCTGGCGTCGGAGGTGGCGGGCCGCGACCTGACCGGTTTCCTGCGGCCGTGGCTGTACGGGAGGACGACGCCGAAGATGCCGGGGCACCCCGACTGGAAGCCCGACGCCAGGTCCTCGGGGAGGGCCATGGCGAAGGCCGACGGAAAGGCGGACCGATGGGCGTACGGAAAGGCTCCCGGGCGGGCGGTCGGCAGGGCCGGCGGGGCGGCTGAGGGGATGCCCTAGGCACGGCTGAGGGGGTGCTCTCGGGGCGGCTGAGGGGTGCTCTCGGGGTGCTCTCCGGGCCGAGCCGCGGGAAGTCCGCCGGGAAACCCGGGTGACGGCCCGACCGCCGCGTGCGACCATCGACAGGTCGGCGCCGCGGCCGGCGGCCGGGAATCCTCCGGGTCCGCCACGCGTTGTCGACGGTGACAGTACTCATCGACGTAAGGATCGATTTGACCCACTCCTCTTCCCTTCCGCAGGACCGGCAGCGCCTCGCCTTCGCCGAGAGCCTTCGGGCCGACGCCCTGATGGAAGAGGACGTCGCCTGGAGTCACGAGGTCGACCAGGAGCGTGACGGCGACCAGTACGACCGCTCCGAGCGGGCCGCGCTGCGGCGCGTCGTGGGCCTGTCCACCGAGCTGGAGGACGTCACCGAGGTCGAGTACCGGCAGCTGCGCCTGGAGCGCGTGGTGCTGGTCGGCGTCTGGACCTCCGGCACCGTGCAGGACGCGGAGAACTCCCTGGCGGAGCTGGCCGCGCTCGCGGAGACCGCGGGCGCCCTCGTACTCGACGGGGTCACCCAGCGGCGCGACAAGCCGGATCCGGCCACGTACATCGGCTCCGGCAAGGCCCAGGAGCTGCGCGACATCGTGATCGAGTCCGGTGCCGACACCGTCGTGTGCGACGGTGAGCTGAGCCCCGGCCAGCTGATCCACCTGGAGGACGTCGTCAAGGTCAAGGTGGTGGACCGCACCGCCCTGATCCTCGACATCTTCGCTCAGCACGCCAAGTCCCGCGAGGGCAAGGCGCAGGTCTCCCTGGCCCAGATGCAGTACATGCTGCCGAGGCTGCGCGGCTGGGGTCAGTCGCTCTCCCGGCAGATGGGTGGCGGTGGCTCCGGATCGGCGGGCGGCGGTATGGCCACCCGTGGTCCCGGTGAGACCAAGATCGAGACCGACCGGCGTCGCATCCGCGAGAAGATGGCGAAGATGCGCCGGGAGATCGCGGAGATGAAGACCGGCCGCGACATCAAGCGGCAGGAGCGCAAGCGCCACAAGGTGCCCTCGGTCGCCATCGCCGGATACACCAACGCGGGGAAGTCCTCGCTGCTCAACCGGCTGACCGGCGCGGGCGTGCTGGTGGAGAACGCGCTGTTCGCCACCCTGGACCCGACCGTGCGCCGGGCCGAGACGCCCAGCGGGCGGCTGTACACCCTCGCGGACACCGTCGGCTTTGTCCGGCATCTGCCGCACCACCTGGTCGAGGCGTTCCGCTCCACCATGGAGGAGGTCGGCGACGCCGATCTGATCGTCCATGTGGTGGACGGCTCGCATCCGGTGCCGGAGGAGCAGCTGGCCGCCGTGCGCGAGGTGATCCGCGATGTGGGCGCGGTCGCCGTGCCCGAGATCGTGGTGATCAACAAGGCGGACATGGCGGACCCGCTGGTCCTCCAGCGGCTGCTGCGCGTCGAGAAGCGCGCCATCGCGGTGTCGGCCCGTACGGGGCAGGGCATCGACGAGCTGCTCGGGCTGATCGACAGCGAGCTGCCGCGGCCTCAGGTCGAGATCGAGGCGCTGGTGCCGTACACGCAGGGCAAGCTGGTCGCGCGCACGCATGCCGACGGCGAGGTGATCTCCGAGGAGCACACCGCGGAGGGCACGCTGCTGAAGGCGCGGGTGCACGAGGAGCTGGCCGCCGAGCTGCGGCGGTATGTGCCCGCCGCCGCCCCCGCGCAGGGCTAGCCCACACCCCTTCCACGACGAAGGCCCGCCTCCGGTGTCCCGGGGGTGGGCCTTCGTCGTCTGACCTGTGTCTGGTCTGTGTCTGGTCTGCGAGCGCGTGGACGCCGCTGGTCAGAAACGCGGTGGTCGGCTGGTGCCGACCACCGCGTCCTTCCGGCTCGGCCGGCTGAACCTACTGGTTGGCGAACTTCTTGCTGACCTCGTTGTAGAGGGCCTTCGCCTCAGGGCCGAGGTGCGGACCCGCCAGCCAGGTGGCGTTGGACGGGCCGATCGAGGTGTTCGACACCAGCGCCGGCTTGCCGTCCGAGCCGGCCGCGACCCAGCCACCGCCGGACGAACCCGCGGTCATCGTGCAACCGATGCGGTACATCGTCGGCTGCTTGGCGTCCAGCGAGAGCCTGCCCGGCTTGTCCGCGCACTGGTTCATCTTCTGGCCGTCGAACGGCGGCGCGGCCGGGTAGCCCGTGGCCGTGATCTCACTGATGGACTTCACCGCCGGGGCGTTGAAGTCGACCGGCAGCGCGCCGCCGACCGTCTCCTCGAGCGACTTGCCGCCGCTGGTCTCGGGCTTCACATGCAGCACCGCGAAGTCGTACGGGGCGCCCTTGCCACCGATGGCCGCGCCGTTGTCGATCCACTGCGAGGAGGTCTGCGCCCAGTCGGCCCACCACACGCCCTTCGGCGCCAGCTGCTCCTTGGTGGCGTTCTCCAGCTCGTCGACCGACTTGCCGGCGTCGTTGTACGAGGGGACGAACATCAGGTTCTTGTACCAGCCGCCGCCCTTGCCCGCGTGGACGCAGTGGCCCGCCGTCCACACCATGTTGGACTTGCCCGGGTGCGCCGGGTCCTGCACGACGGTGGCGGAGCAGACCATCGAGCCCTCGGGGCCGTCGAAGAAGACCTTGCCCGCCTCGGGGACGTTGGCGCTGTAGGGGCTCGCGACCTCCTTGGCCGTGACCGGCTGGGGGTCGGGGTCGGTGACGCCCTGGTCGCCCGAGATGTCGTTGTCGTCGACCGGGGTGTCGGGCTCCTGGGCCTCCTTCATCCGGTCCGGCTTCCACAGGTCCTTGATGATCGGGTTGATGAAGTCGCCGGCCTCACGCAGCCAGTCGTCCTTGTCCCACTTGTTCCAGGCGCCGTTCTTCCACTTGTCCAGGTCGACCCCGAGCTCCTTCAACTTGTCGTCGAGGTTGTCGGGAAGGGTGATGTCCCCTGCGCTCTGCGACGACGAGGCACTCGCCTCGGACCCCGCGTTGTCGTCCGAGGGGCCGCACGCCGTGGCGGTCAGCGCCAGCACCGAGGCGATGGCCGCGGCGGCCAGCACGGGGGAGCTGCTGCGGGCGCGCAGCGCCCTCCACCTGGACCCTGGGCGCGAGGCTGGCTGGCGGTTGGATGGCATGGGCGGAACTCCCCCTGATGTTCTGGGCTGCTCTGAGTACTGCTGTGAAATTGTCATGCACCGCCCCGATAAGGGGACGGCCCCCACTATGCCGGTGCCGGCTACGACGGCCGCAGCCGGGTCCTTGGTTCCCGGCCGTACGGATCTTCCGGTTGCCCGTGATCCCGCGCCCCGCGCGTCGTTGGTAGGTGCGGGGGACAGCCGAAAGGCGTTCAGCAGCAGGAGGACCGACAGCCGTGCCCGCACCCGATATGCCGCACTCCCCCGGGGAACACCACCCGCACCTCCCGTCGGCACCGCAGACCGCCGCCGTTCCACGGCAGGGCCGCCGCGCCGACGGCGCACACGACGGCGCATGGGACGTCCCGGACGATGCCCTGGACCACCCCGACCCCTGGGCCGCCGCGGACGCCTGCACCACCGAGAACCTGCTGCGCTGCTGGGTGCGCGAGAGTGGCGCCGCGCCCCCCACCGCCGGCACCCTGCGCATCCCGCTCCCCGCCGCCGGCACCGCCCTGCTCGTGCCCGTGCGCCACTGGTCCGCCACCGGATGGCACCGCTTCGGTCCGCCCACGCTCGACGGCGGCGCCCAGGACGCGCCCGCCCTCGCCGCGGTCACCCTCGCGGCCCTCCTCGGCCAGGAGGCGTCCTGCGGCGCCGAGCGGCTCAGCTCCCGGGCACCGGTCACCGAACTCGTCGGCCGGGTCGCGGACTCCGTACGCCACACCGCCCAATTCCTGTCCTTCCGGCGAGCCACGCCAGCCGACCCCGCCACGGACACCCCCTTTCTGACCGCCGAACAGTCCCTTCTCCTGGGGCACCCCCTCCATCCCACGCCCAAGAGCCGCGAGGGGCTCTCCGACGCCGAATCACCTGTCTTCTCACCGGAGTCGCGTGGCTCCTTTCCCCTGCACTGGATCGCCGTCGACCGGTCCGTCCTGGCCCGCGACTCGGCCTGGACCGAACGCGGCCGGACCGTGCCCGCCGAACGGCTCGCCCTCTCGCTCGCCGGCCCGGACCCCGAACGGCCGCCCGGCACCGTGCCCTTGCCGCTGCACCCCTGGCAGGCCCGGGAGATCCGGTACCGCCCGGAGGTCACCGCGCTCTTCGACGCGGGGCTGCTGCACGACCTGGGAGCGGCCGGCGAGCACTGGCATCCCACCTCCTCCATCCGCACCGTCTACCGGACCGGCGCACCCGCGATGCTCAAGCTGTCGCTCGCCCTGCGGATCACCAACTCCCGCCGTGAGAACCTCCGCAAGGAGCTGTGGCGCGGTGTCGAGATGCACCGGCTGCTGCGCAGCGGCCTTTCCGGGCAATGGCGGGCGGCCTGCCCGGGGCGCCCCGGCTTCGACATCGTCCGCGACCCCGCCTGGCTCGCGGTCGACAAGCCCGACGGCACCCCGCTGAGCGGACTCGACGTCGTCATCCGGCACAACCCGTTCGGCCCGGGCGACGAGGCCGTATGCCTGGCCGGCCTCACCTCGCTCCGCCCCTGGCCGGACCGGAGGGCGATGTGCTCACGGCTCGGCCGGATCGTCGCCCGGATCGCCGCCCGCACCGGCCACCGCCCGGCGACCGTCGGCACCGAGTGGTTCCTGCGCTATCTGCACACCGTCGTACGGCCCGTGCTCTGGCTGGACGGCGAGGCCGGCATCGCCCTGGAGGCACACCAGCAGAACACCCTGGTACTACTCGACCCCGACGGCTGGCCGGCCGGCGGCCGCTACCGCGACAACCAGGGCTACTACTTCCGTGAGTCCCGCCGCGCAGACCTCCAGCGACGACTGCCCGAAATCGGCGCCCACAGCGACACCTTCGTCTCCGACGAGGTCGCCGACGAACGGTTCGCCTACTACCTCGGTGTCAACAACGTCCTCGGCCTGATTGGCGCGTTCGGCTCCCAGCGGCTCGCCGACGAGCGCCTTCTGCTGGCCGCGTTCCGCCGCTTCCTCGCCGAGGCCGCGTCCGGCCCCGCGAAGATCCGCTCGACACTGCCCGCCAGGCTCCTGGAGACGCCCACCCTGCGCTGCAAGGCCAACCTGCTCACCCGGCTGCGCGGCCTGGACGAACTCGTGGGACCGGTGGACACCCAGTCCGTCTATGTCACCATCGCCAACCCCCTTTTCCGCTCGGTGACGTCCATGGCGTGACGCCCGCGCCGACGATCAGGCGCCCCCACGACGCCCCGGTAACGACGAGAGGAGAGCGCAGCCATGCCGCCCACCGACTCCGGCACCAGCTCCAGCACCGAGGACACCCTCGACATGCGGCCCTCCGAGGAACACGCCGCACGCCTCGTCGAGGAGCACCTCGCCGGGCCGGAGGCCCCCGACCGGCCGGACCTGCTCGACCAGCTCGCCCAGTGGGGGCCCGTCGGCACGGTGGTGGGCGCCTTCCAGCTCGTCCCGGTCCACCTCGAGCGCGATGTCGAGCTCATCGCCCGATGGATGAACGACCCGGCGGTCTCCGCCTTCTGGGAACTGTCCGGCCCGCACGAGACCACCGCGCGGCACCTGCGCGCCCAGCTCGACGGCGACGGCCGCAGCGTGCCCTGCCTGGGGGTCCTGGACGGGGTGCCGATGAGCTACTGGGAGGTGTACCGCGCCGACCTCGCCCCCCTTGCCCGGTACTACCCGGCCCGGCCGCAGGACACGGGTCTCCACCTGCTCATCGGCCGCGTACGCGATCGGGGCCGCGGCATCGGCACGGCTCTGCTGCGCGCCGTCGCCGATCTCGTCCTCGACCGGCGACCCTCCTGCGGCCGCGTGGTCGCCGAACCCGATGTGCGGAACACCCCCTGCGTCGCCGCCTTCCTCGGCGCCGGCTTCCGTCTCTCCGCCGAGGTGGAACTACCCGACAAACACGCTGCCCTCATGCTGCGGGACCGCACCCTGCGCCACCTCCTGTGATCCACCGGCGCCACTTCGCGCCTCTGACTTCCATACACCGCCCGCCCCGTTCAGGTTCCGTGCCAGGAGTCTCGCCCGTGATGTCCGTGCCGCCGCGTAGGCTGACAGTCCTATGACTCCATCGTCCCCGCCTCCACTCGCCGACCTGCTGCATGCCGCCGTCACCGCCGTGGGCGGCACCGAGCGCGCTGGCCAGATCGCCATGGCCGAAGCCGTAGCCGAGGCGATCGACGACAACGCCCATCTGCTCGTCCAGGCCGGCACCGGCACCGGGAAGTCCCTCGGCTATCTCGTGCCCGCCCTCGCGCACGGAGAGCGTGTCGTGGTCGCGACGGCCACCCTCGCCCTGCAGCGTCAGCTCGTCGAGCGCGACCTGCCGCGCACCGTCGACGCCCTGCACCCGCTGCTGCGCCGCCGCCCCGAGTTCGCCATGCTCAAGGGCCGCTCCAACTACCTGTGCCTGCACCGCCTCCACGAGGGCGTGCCGCAGGAGGACGCCGAGGCGGGGGAGGCCGGGCTGTTCGACCCGTTCGAGGCTGCCGAGCCCACCAGCAAGCTGGGCAAGGACCTGCTGCGGATGCGCGACTGGGCCGACGAGACCGAGACGGGCGACCGCGACGACCTGTCCCCCGGCGTCTCCGACCGGGCCTGGTCCCAGGTCTCCGTCTCCTCCCGGGAATGCCTCGGCGCGTCCAAGTGCGCCTACGGTGCCGAATGCTTCGCCGAGGCCGCCCGCGAGCGGGCCAAGCTGGCCGAGGTCGTGGTCACCAACCACGCCCTGCTGGCCATCGACGCCATTGAGGGCGCGCCCGTCCTGCCGAGCCATGAGGTGCTGATCGTCGACGAGGCCCATGAGCTCGTCTCCCGGGTCACCGGAGTCGCCAGCGGCGAGCTCACCCCGGGCCAGGTCAACCGCGCGGTGCGCCGCGCCGCCAAGCTCGTCAACGAGAAGGCGGCAGATGCCCTGCAGACCGCCGCCGAGACCTTCGAGCGGCTCATGGAGCTGGCGCTGCCCGGCCGCCTCGAGGAGATCCCCGAAGACCTCGGCTACGCCCTGATGGCGCTCCGCGATGCGGCTCGTACGGTCATCTCGGCGCTCGGTGCCACGCGTGACGCGTCGGTCCAGGACGAGGACGCCGTGCGTAAGCAGGCCCTCGCCTCCGTGGAGAACATCCACCAGGTGGCCGAGCGCATCGTGGAAGGGTCCGAGTACGACGTCGTCTGGTACGAGCGGCACGATCGCTTCGGCGCCTCGCTGCGCGTCGCCCCGCTCTCGGTGTCCGGCCTGCTGCGCGAGAAGCTCTTCGAGGACCGGTCCGTGGTCCTCACCTCCGCCACCCTCAAGCTGGGCGGGGATTTCAACGGCGTGGCAGCCTCGCTCGGCCTCTTCCCCGAGGGCGTCCGGGACGCCGATGGCGAAGAGGGCGCCGCGCCCTCATGGAAGGGGCTAGACGTCGGTTCGCCCTTCGAATACTCCAAGCAGGGGATCCTTTACGTCGCCAAGCATCTTGCCCAACCCGGTCGCGAGGGCAGCCGCTCGGACATGCTCGACGAACTCGCCGAGCTGGTGGAGGCCGCGGGCGGCCGGACTCTCGGCCTCTTCTCCTCGATGCGCGCCGCCCAGGCGGCCGCGGAGGAGCTGCGTGGCCGCCTGGACATGCCCATCCTGCTCCAGGGCGAGGAGACGCTCGGCGAGCTGATCCGCACCTTCGCCGCCGACGCCCGTACGTGCCTGTTCGGCACGCTCTCGCTCTGGCAGGGCGTCGATGTGCCGGGCCCGAGCTGCCAGCTGGTGGTGATGGACCGGGTGCCGTTCCCGCGCCCCGACGATCCGCTGATGAGCGCTCGCCAGAAGGCCGTGGAGGAGGCCGGCGGCAATGGTTTCATGGCGGTCGCGGCGACGCATGCCGCCCTGCTGATGGCGCAAGGGGCGGGTCGGCTTGTGCGTGCCTCCGGGGACCGCGGGGTCGTCGCCGTGCTCGACCCGCGGGTCGAGCGGGCCCGCTACGGCTCCTTCCTGCGCAAGTCGATGCCGGACTTCTGGTACACGACCGACCGTAATCAGGTGCGCCGTTCGCTGGCCGCTATCGACGACGTGGCCAAGGCGGCTGACGCCTAGGCCCTGGAGGAGCGCGGACACAGCAGGGCCCCGGAACCGGCGCAGAGGTTCCGGGGCCCGGTCGCTGGGCGCGGAGGGTCGGCGCGCCTGGACCTGCCGAGCTCAGGCCCGCCGAGCTCAGACCCGGCGCAGAACCGCGACCACCTTGCCCAGAATGGTCGCCTCGTCGCCCGGGATCGGCTGGTAGGCGGCGTTGTGCGGGAGCAGCCACACATGGCCGTCCTCGCGCTTGAAGCGCTTGACCGTGGCCTCTCCGTCGAGCATGGCGGCGACGATGTCACCGTTCTCGGCGACGGGCTGGCGGCGCACCGTCACCCAGTCACCGTCGCAGATGGCAGCCTCGATCATGGAGTCGCCGACCACCTTCAGGACGAAGAGCTCCCCGTCTCCCACGAGCTGCCGGGGGAGCGGGAAGACGTCCTCGACCGACTCCTCGGCGAGGATCGGGCCACCGGCCGCGATCCGGCCGACGAGGGGAACATACGAGGCGGCGGGCTTGCCGGTCGTGTCGGCGGGCTGGGTGCTGGGCTGGTCGGAGCCGCGCACCTCATATGCCCGGGGCCGGTGCGGGTCGCGCCGCAGGAAGCCCTTGCGCTCCAGCGCCATGAGCTGATGCGCGACGGACGAGGTGCTGGAGAGGCCCACCGCCTGCCCGATCTCACGCATGGACGGCGGGTAGCCGCGCCGCTGCACAGAGTCGCGAATGACCTCGATGACCCGGCGCTGCCGGTCGGTCAGCCCGGAGCTGTCCGCCCGGATCCCTGGAGGTCGACCGGGTAGGGAGCGCGCGGGCTTCTGCCCCTCCGGGTTCGTGGCTGCGTCATTCATCGCGTGGCCCTGGTTCATCGCATGCGTGTGTTCGAGTCGGCTCTGGGAGCGCTCCTGGGTGGTGATGGTGGCGCTCTCTGTGGTGGTGGTCACGACGGCCCCTCTCGAGATGTTCTCCCTAGTAGGGCAACGGTAGTTGCTTTCGAAAGGTTGCGCCAAACACACGTTCGAGTGAAATTTCGCAGATGAGCTGACGTGATCACAGGATTGGGTGTATGGGGCGGTTGGGTTCGGTGGTCGGCTGGGCGGCGTCCAGTGTGACACCCTCACCCCCGCGGCACGGGGACCGGTCGGCTTCGCGTAGTCTCGTGCCTGCTCGCGGGTCGGGACACGCCACTGCTGCGGTTGAGTGCCAAGCACCACATCTAGTGGTTTGATAGATGGCAGCCGCCTACAGGTTGTGGTCCCCGGTTATCCAGGGTCGAGCGCTTCGCCTATGCTTGTGGTCGCTTCGAAAGGCCTGCGAGGGCCGGTCGAAGCATGTCAGCCATGCGCCGTTCTTGAGGGTGAGGAGGGTACGGAGTCATGCACTGCCCCTTCTGTAGGCACCCCGACAGTCGAGTCGTCGACAGCCGGACCACAGACGACGGTTGTTCGATCCGCAGGCGCCGCCAGTGCCCCGACTGCTCGCGCCGCTTCACGACCGTGGAGACCGCGTCGCTGATGGTGATCAAGCGGAGTGGGGTCACCGAGCCCTTCAGTCGCGACAAGGTCATCTCCGGGGTGCGCAAGGCGTGCCAGGGTCGCCCGGTCACCGAGGACGCCCTCGCCAAGCTCGGCCAGCAAGTGGAAGAGGCCGTACGGGCCACCGGCAGCGCGGAGCTGTCCACCCATGACGTGGGGCTCGCCATACTCGGCCCGCTCCAGGAGCTCGACCTCGTCGCATACCTCCGCTTCGCCTCCGTCTACCGCGCCTTCGACTCCCTCGAGGACTTCGAGGCCGCGGTCACGGAACTGCGCAACCAGCAACGGCCTCCCGCGAACGACCGCGGGCCCGGCGTCGACGGGGCCGCGGAGGTCCCCGCGTCCGCCACCGCCGCCGACTGAGTCGCGGCGGTCAAGGCCTGCCGGGGGCGAGGTGCCCCCGGATGAACGACATACACCGTGCCAGGGAAGAAAAGGGCACATCAGGGCGTTTTCGCCCGTACAGGGAGGCGGAATGACAGAGACGACGAGCGGCCCCGCGCGAGGCTCCCGCTCCAAGGGAAGCAAGGCGGCCAAGGGTCTGCGCATCGAGCGCATCCACACCACGCCCGGCGTGCATCCGTACGACGAGGTGGTCTGGGAGCGCCGTGACGTCGTCATGACCAACTGGCGCGACGGGTCGATCAACTTCGAACAGCGTGGCGTCGAGTTCCCCGATTTCTGGTCGGTGAACGCGGTCAACATCGTCACAAGCAAGTACTTCCGTGGCGCGGTCGGGTCTCCGGACCGCGAGTCGAGCCTGAAGCAGCTCATCGACCGGGTGGTGCGCACCTACCGCCAGGCCGGCGAGGACAACGGCTACTTCGCCTCCCCCGCGGACGCCGAGATCTTCGACCACGAGCTCACCTACGCCTTGCTGCACCAGGTGTTCAGCTTCAACTCGCCAGTGTGGTTCAACGTCGGTACCAAGCAGCCGCAGCAGGTCAGCGCCTGCTTCATCCTCTCCGTCGACGACTCCATGGAGTCGATCCTCGACTGGTACAAGGAAGAGGGGATGATCTTCAAGGGCGGTTCCGGCGCCGGCCTGAACCTCTCCCGCATCCGCTCCTCCAAGGAGCTGCTCTCCTCCGGTGGCAACGCCTCCGGTCCGGTCTCCTTCATGCGCGGCGCCGACGCCTCCGCCGGAACGATCAAGTCGGGCGGCGCGACCCGCCGGGCCGCGAAGATGGTCGTCCTCGATGTCGACCACCCGGACGTCGAGGCCTTCATCGAGGCCAAGGTGAAGGAGGAGGAGAAGATCCGCGCCCTGCGTGACGCGGGCTTCGACATGGATCTGGGCGGCGATGACATCACGTCCGTCCAGTACCAGAACGCCAACAACTCGGTCCGCGTGAACGACACGTTCATGAAGGCCGTGGAGTCCGGCTCGAAGTTCGGTCTGCGCGCCCGTATGAGCGGCGAGATCCTCGAAGAGGTCGACGCCAAGTCGCTCTTCCGCAAGATGGCGGAGGCGGCCTGGGCCTGCGCGGACCCGGGCATCCAGTACGACGACACGATCAACCACTGGCACACCTCGCCGGAGACGGGCCGGATCACCGCCTCCAACCCCTGTAGCGAGTACATGCACCTGGACAACTCCTCGTGCAACCTGGCCTCGCTCAACCTGCTGAAGTTCCTCGACGAGGATGGCGCGGGCCACCAGCGCTTCGACGCCGAGCGCTTCGCCAAGGTCGTCGAGCTCGTCATCACCGCGATGGACATCTCCATCTGCTTTGCGGACTTCCCGACCCAGAAGATCGGCGAGACCACCCGCGCCTTCCGCCAGCTGGGCATCGGCTACGCCAACCTCGGCGCTCTGCTGATGGCCACCGGCCACGCCTACGACAGCGACGGCGGCCGGGCCCTGGCCGGGGCCATCACCTCGCTGATGACCGGCACGTCCTACCGGCGCTCCGCCGAGCTGGCCGCGGTCGTCGCCCCGTACGACGGCTACGCCCGCAACGCCGACGCCCACAAGCGCGTCATGAAGCAGCACTCGGACGCCAACGCCGCAGCCAAGCGCATGGACGACCTGGACACGCCGGTGTGGGCCGCGGCCACCGAGGCATGGCAGGACGTGATCCGCCTCGGCGAGAAGAACGGCTTCCGCAACGCCCAGGCGTCGGTGCTCGCGCCGACCGGCACCATCGGCCTGATGATGGACTGCGACACCACGGGCATCGAGCCGGACCTGGCCCTGGTCAAGTTCAAGAAGCTCGTCGGCGGCGGCTCGATGCAGATCGTGAACAACACGGTCCCGAAGGCGCTGAAGCGGCTCGGCTACCAGCCCGAGCAGGCCGAGGCGATCGTGGCCCACATCGCCGAGCACGGCAACGTCATCGACGCGCCGGGGCTCAAGCCCGAGCACTACGAGGTGTTCGACTGCGCGATGGGCGAGCGCTCCATCTCGCCGATGGGGCATGTGCGCATGATGGCCGCGGCCCAGCCCTTCCTGTCGGGCGCGATCTCCAAGACGGTCAACATGCCGGAGTCGGCCACCGTCGAGGAGATCGAGGAGATCTACTTCGAGGGCTGGAAGCTGGGCCTTAAGGCTCTGGCGATCTACCGGGACAACTGCAAGGTGGGTCAGCCGCTCTCGGCAAAGAAGAAGGAGGAGAAGGCCGCCGAGCAGGTCGAGCCCGAGGCCGAGAAGGTCATCGAGTACCGCCCGGTTCGCAAGCGCCTCCCCAAGGGCCGTCCCGGCATCACGACCTCCTTCACGGTGGGCGGCGCCGAGGGCTACATGACGGCGAATTCCTACCCGGACGACGGCCTCGGCGAGGTCTTCCTGAAGATGTCCAAGCAGGGCTCGACCCTCGCGGGCATGATGGACGCCTTCTCGATCGCCGTCTCGGTCGGCCTGCAGTACGGCGTGCCGCTGGAGACCTACGTCTCGAAGTTCACCAACATGCGCTTCGAGCCGGCCGGGATGACGGACGACCCGGACGTGCGGATGGCGCAGTCGATCGTCGACTACATCTTCCGCCGGCTGGCGCTGGACTTCCTGCCCTTCGAGACCCGGTCGGCGCTCGGCATCCACTCCGCGGAGGAGCGTCAGCGCCACCTGGAGACCGGTTCGTACGAGCAGTCCATCGACGACGCCGAGGTGGACGTCGAGGGCCTGGCACAGTCGGCTCCGCGCCATGTCGCCGCCCCGCCGGCCGCCACCTCCAAGCCACGGGCCGTCGCCCCGGCGCCGAAGCAGGCACACAGCTCCACCGAGCTCGCCGAGATCCAGTTCGGGCTGAACGCCGACGCGCCGCTGTGCTTCTCCTGCGGGACGAAGATGCGCCGGGCGGGCAGCTGCTACTTGTGCGAGGGCTGCGGCTCGACCAGCGGCTGCAGCTGATCACCGGCCCCTTGCGGGTGAACCGCTGAGGCGGGGTGCGGGCCTTCGGCCCGTGCCCCGCCTTCGTCGCTCTGAGGGGGGTGCTCGGTCGCTCTGACGGGTGTGCGCGGGGCGTACGGCCGCGTGGAACCTCGAACGTGCTGTCGCCGGGCAACCCCCAAGCGTAGCCGGACTCCTTCAGTCCGGGATGCGGGCCACCTTCGGGGCCGTACGATGGCGCGGTGCTGGTCAAGTGGATTCGCTGCACCGTGGTGGACCGCCGCGGTTTCGAGCGGGGGCAGCGGAAGTGGGCGGGGTTGCTCGGCGAACCGGGATTCCGGGGGCAGGGCGGCGGCTGGAGCCGGGGGCGGCCGAACGTGGCGCACATCTTCGCGTTCTGGGAGAGCAGAGCGTTCTACGACTCCTTCATGGCGCGCTCGCACGACCGGTTGGCGGCCACGCAGTCGGGCACCTACCGAGACATGCAGGTGCGGCTGTTCGAGCACCGCTTCGATGTGAAGGTGGGCTTCCAGCCGCGGTTCACGGACGCGGATGTGGTGCGGGTGGCGCACTGCCGGGTGCACGCCGACCGGGTGGAGCACTTCACGCTTGTGCAGGAGAAGGTGTGGAATCCGGCGATGGCCGGCTCGCCGGGGATGGTGCGCGGGGTGTTCGGGGAGGCTCCCGGCAGTGAGTTCCTGGTGCTGTCGATGTGGAATTCGGCCGCCGAGCACGGCAAGTACCGCGTGGAGCGGGTGGAGCGCCTCGCTCTGCGCGCGCAGACCGAGGCGGACGTAGCGGCGATCGCGGGCGATGTCGTGGGGGTCGAGTTCTCCTGGACGGTGTGATGCGCGACGGGGGCCACGGCCGTCGGCGCCCCGACTCCCCGGTCCTCCAGGTCCGGGCTCAGGGAACCGGGGCGTACGTGCCCGCCCGGACGGCGGCGGCGACCGCCGCGGCGCACTGGTCGGCCAGCGCCTGGTCGATGGGCTCGCGGGTGATGAACACCCGGAAGAACAGCGGGGCGGAGACGGCCCGTACGACCGCCCCGGCGTCGGTGCCCGCCGGGGCCTCGCCGCGGTCGACGGCCCGCACGACCACGGACGCGCAGCGGGAGAACCGCTCGGCGTAGAAGTCGTGGAGGGCCGCCGCGGCGCGCTCGGACTGGAACGCGGCGGCGATGAAGGCGGTGGGCGCGGCGGCCGCCGAAGCGTCGGTGAAGGTATCGGTGACCTCGCGCGCGAGGGCCCGCAGATCTCCGTCGAGGCCCCCGGTGTCGGGCGGCGTCCAGGTGTCCTCGCCGGCCAGGTCGAGGGCGTCGGCGAGCAGCTCTTCGACGCCGCCCCACCTGCGGTACAGGGTCGTCTTGTGGACGCCGGAGTGCTCGGCGACGTATTCGACGGTCAGCCCCGGATAGCCGTGCTCCGTGAGGCCGGTGAGCACGGCGTCGCGGACTGCGGCGCGGGTGCGCGCGGTGCGCCCGCCGGGGCGGACCGTGCCGGGCGCCTGGGAGTCGGCCTCCGAGGACAATTGCAACTCCAGTTGTGTTAGTTGGTTCGTTGTGCCACGATCAGGGTAATACAACTTCAGTTGTATTTGTGAGGTGGCTCCTGGCCGCCACCCGTGCCCGCCTGCTCGGAGGTTCGCCTTTGCCCACTCAGCTCTCGCTGCGCGACGTGACCCTCTCCCGCGGGGACCGCCCGCTGCTCGACGGGGTGTCGTTCTCGGTGCGGCCCGGCGAGCACATCGGCATCGTGGGCGAGAACGGAGCGGGCAAGTCCACGCTGCTGCGACTGCTCGCCGGCGCCGAAGAGCCCGAGGACGGCGCGGTCGTGACGGTGGCCGACGGCGGGGTCGGCCACCTTGCCCAGACACCGGAGCCGGCCCCCGACCGCACGGTCCACGACGCGATCGACGCGGCCCTGGCCGAGATCCGCGCCATGGAGCGCGGGCTGCGCGAGCTGGAGGCGGACCTCGGCTCGGCCGGGCCCGACACCCTCGCGGCCTATGGCGACCTGCTCACCGCCTTCGAGGCCCGCGGCGGCTATGAGGCCGACGCCAGGGTGGACAAGGCCCTGCACGGGCTGGGGCTGGCGCACATCGCTCGGGACCGGCGCCTGGGCAGCCTGTCGGGTGGCGAACAGGCGCGGCTGGGGCTGGCCTGCCTGGTCGCGGCGGCTCCCGAGGTGATGCTGCTCGACGAGCCGACGAACCACCTCGACGGCGCGGCGCTCACCTGGCTCGAGGACGCCCTGCGGGCGCACCCGGGCACGGTCGTCGCGGTCTCCCACGACCGGGTGTTCCTGGAGCGGGCGGCCACCGCGATCGTCGAGGTGGATGCCGACCGGCGTGCCCTGGTGCGCTACGGAGGGGGATACGCCGGCTTCCTGGCCGAGCAGGCCGCCGCCCGGCGCCGCTGGGAGCAGCGTTACGAGCAGTGGCAGGCGCAGACGGCCGAGCTGGCCGAGGCGGCCACGACCGTCGCCCAGCGCGTCGCCCCGGGCCGGGCCATGAAGGACGGCAACAAGATGGCGTACGACCGGGACAAGGGGCGGGTGCAGTCCTCGATCTCCAGCCGGGTGCGCAACGCACAGGAGCGTCTGCGCAGGCTGCTGGCGGACCCGGTGCCGCGCCCCCCGGAGCCCCTGCGGTTCCTGGCGCGCCCTGGGACGGGCACGGCGGAGGGGGTGCTCGTCCACCTCGACCAGGTGCGGGTGGCGGACCGGCTGGCGGTGGAGCGGCTCACGGTCGCCGCGGGCGAGCGGCTGCTCGTTCACGGTGCCAACGGAGCGGGCAAGTCGACGCTGCTGAGGGTCATGGCCGGGGTCCAGCCGCCGGACGCGGGCACCGTGGTGCGACAGGGCCGGATCGGCTACCTCGCCCAGGAGATACCGGTCACCCGCCCCGGGGAGCGGCTGCTGACGGCGTTCGGGCGCGGCATACCGGGGAGCCCCGAGATCCACACCGAGCTGCTGCTGTCGTTCGGGCTCTTCCGCGAGCGCGATCTGGCGGTGCCGGTGGGGGCGCTCTCGGCCGGTCAGCGGCGCCGTCTCGCGCTGGCGCGGCTGCTGGCCCGCCCCGCGGATCTGCTGCTGCTCGACGAGCCGACCAACCACCTGGCGCTCGGCCTCGTGGAGGAGCTGGAACAGGCTCTGGCGGACTGGACCGGAGCACTGGTGGTGGTCTCGCACGACCGGCTGCTGCGTCGCCGGTTCAGCGGCCGTCAGTGCGAAATACGCGAGGGCAGGCCGGTGGCCTAGGGTGGCCGCATGGCACGACCCCGGCGCATCGTTCTCGTACGGCACGGCGAATCGGAGGGGAACGTTGATGACACGGTGTACGAGCGCGTCCCCGACCATGCCCTGAGGCTGACGAAGACCGGGCGGCGGCAGTCCGTTGAGGCGGGGAAGCGGCTGCGCGCGATCTTCGCTGACGAGCGGGTCTCCGTCTACCTCTCGCCGTACCGACGCACCCACCAGACCCTGGAGCTGCTCGGCCTCGACCCGTCGCGCACCCGCGTCAGGGAGGAGCCACGGCTGCGCGAGCAGGACTGGGGAAACTGGCAGGACCGGGAGGACGTCCGCAAGCAGAAGGCCTATCGGGACGCCTATGGGCACTTCTTCTACCGCTTCGCCCAGGGCGAGTCGGGCGCCGACGTCTACGACCGGGTGGACGCCTTCCTGGAGAGCCTGTGGCGCAGCTTCGAGGACCCCGCCCACCCGCCGAACGTCCTGCTGGTGACCCACGGGCTGACCATGCGACTGTTCTGCATGCGGTGGCTGCACTGGACCGTCTCCGAGTTCGAGTCGCTGTCCAACCCGGGCAACGGTGAGACACGGGCGCTGCTGCTCGGTCCCGACGGCCGGTACCACCTCGACCGGCCCTTCGAGCGCTGGTGCGCCCCCGAGCCCTACGGCCTTACCAGTTGGAGTGCGCGGCGATGACCGGAGACCGGTTCCAGCGGGCCCTGCGGAGCCTGCGCGGGCTGGCCGTGGGCGACGCCCTCGGCTCTCAGTTCTTCGTACCCGCCAACTATCCGCTGCTGGGACGCTGCGAGCTGCCACCCGGCTCCTGGCAGTGGACCGATGACACCGAGATGGCCGGCTCCGTGCTGGCCGTGCTGGTCGCCCGCGGCCGTATCGACCAGGACGCGCTCGCCCACTCCTTCGCCGAGCACCATGACTTCGACCGCGGCTACGGGCCGGCGGTGAACCGGATGCTCAGGCTGATCAGACAGGGCGGCGACTGGCGGGAGCTGGCCGCGGGCCTCTTCCAGGGGCAGGGCTCGTGGGGCAACGGCGCCGCGATGCGGATCGCGCCGCTGGGCGCCTGGTACGCGGACGACCCGGAGCAGGCCACGCACCAGGCGGAGATCTCCGCGTACACCACACACCAGCACCGGGAAGCCGTGGCGGGGGCGATGGCGGTGGCCGCGGCGGCGGCGCTGGCCGCCGATCCGGCGGGCGTCGGCGGGCCGGACGCCCTGCTGGACCGGGTGATCTCGCTCGTCCCGCGCAGCGCCGTCCAGGCGGGGCTGCGCCGCGCCCGTGACATGCTCGACTACGCGGACGCGGGGACCGTCGCCGCGGTGCTCGGCTGTGGCCGCCGCACCAGCGCGCACGACACCGTGCCGTTCGCCCTGTGGTCGGCGGCCCGGCACCTCGGCGCCTTCGAGGAGGGGTTCTGGACGACCGCCCAGGTGGGCGGGGACGTGGACACCAACTGCGCCATCGTCGGGGGCGTGATCGCGGCCGCGGCGGCCGGTGCGCCGCCGGACGAGTGGCAGGACCGGACCGAGCCGCTCCCGGGTTGGGTCCCGGTCGCGGGCTGACACGCACTGACACGCACTGACATGCGCTGATACGGGAGCGACACCGAGTGCCGCCGGGGTGTTCACCCGGCGGTGCGGCCCGTGCCATCGAACCGCCCACCGGCGGTGTCGCGTTGAGCGGGGCGGCCCGCGAGGGCCGGTCGCGGGCCGCCAGGCGGAACCCGGTGCACGAGCGGCGCCCGGGCGGCGTAATGTGGTCCTCGCCATGGTCTACGAACCGCCCACTCACCGCGTCGAGCGCTCGCTCCGCGCCACCACAGGAGCCAAGATCGTCGTCGGAATCGACGAGGTCGGGCGTGGAGCCTGGGCCGGCCCGGTGACGGTCTGCGCGGCGGTCACCGGCCTGCGGCGACCGCCGGCCGGGCTCACCGACTCCAAGCTGCTGAGCCCCAGGAAGCGCACGGCGCTCGCCCAGGAGTTGGAGACGTGGGTCACCTCGTACGCCCTTGGCCATGCCTCTTCCGAGGAGATCGACGCCCTGGGGATGACGGCGGCCCTCCGGCTCGCCGCCACCCGCGCGCTCGACGGGCTGCCTGTGCGCCCCGACGCGGTGATACTCGACGGGAAGCATGACTACCTCGGCGAGCCCTGGAAGGTCCGTACGGTCATCAAGGGCGACCAGTCCTGCGTGGCCGTCGCCGCGGCCTCGGTGATCGCCAAGGTCCGGCGGGACACGCTGATGGCCGAACTGGGAGCCACCCACGCGGACTTCCGCTTCGGCGACAACGCGGGGTATCCGTCGCCCACGCACCGCGCCGCCCTGTTGGAGCTGGGCCCCACCCCCTACCACCGGCTGTCCTGGGCCTATCTGGACGGGTTGCCCCGCTGGCGGCACCTCAAGCGGGTCCGCAGCGTCCCCGGACCAGCCGATGCGGAGGATCACGGTCAGCTCGGCTTCGACTTCTGAACGGTTTCTGAACGGTTTTTTCCACCCACCCGCCGATGCGACTCGCAACGACGTTTGATAGACATCAGCCCATGCCTCTCATCCCCGAGGAGCCTCAGATTCACGAGAGTGTCCCGGGTCCTCGCGCGACACCGGCCGCAGGCCGCACCGCGCCGACCCCTCGTCCTGTCCCTGGCCCCGGCCCCCGGCCCGCCCCACGGCGGCCCGGCAGCCCCGGCCCTCACCGCGGTTCCGCCGCGACCCCCTCGGCCCCGTCACAGCGCACCGCGGGTGACGCGGCCAAGCCCGGCCCGCCCGCCGCTGTGGCCAAGCCCACGCCGCCCGCCGCTTCCGCGACGCCGGCCGGTCCGCAGATCCAGCTGATCCCCGCCTCGCCGGAGGGGGCCCTGGACGCCGCGGACGAGGCCGTCGACCTGCTGCTGGACTCCGGCCGGGCGCCCGGCGACATCCTGGTGCTGACCACCGCAGAACAGCATCCGTGGGCGGTGCATGAGCTCTCCTTCGGCGAGGCGTCGTACTGGGCGCAGCAGGACGCCGGTGACGACGTCTTCTACGCCGCCATCGCTGCCCGCCGCGTCACGGCCCGCCCGGTCGTGGTCGTCGCGGTCAACGGGGGAGCTGATGACGCCGTCGCCCGCGCGCTGCCCGAGGCGACGCGCAGTGCCGGAACGCTGCTGATCGTCTGCGGAGACCCCGAGCGGATCAACGCCCTCATCACCGCGGGCGTCTGATCGCGCGGCCACTCACACGGCCGCGGAGCGGCGCAGCGCCTCGCGCGCTTCGCCGCGAGGGTGTGGCATGGCCGCCGTGACGCTGTCACCGGTGGCGGTGCCGAGGCCGCTGTGGCGGGAGGCGGAGTGCGGCCGACGGCCGCCCCGCCCCTCGCCCAGCACCTGCCAGCCCGCCCGGGTCAGCGTGATGTAGGCGCCGCAGCGCAGCCCGTGCAAGGTGCAGGCATCGCGCAGGCCCCACATCCAGGCGCCGTCCTCCTCCGTCCACTGGCTCTCGCCCTCCCGGCAGTAGAGCAGCACGGCGGTACGGACCGGTGTGCGGCGCCGCAGATCATGCGGGATGACCCGGCGCAGCTGGGCCAGGAGCGCGTTCCGGAACTCCCAGCCGTCGGCGGCCCAGGAGCGGCGCCGGGTGAACGAGGCACTGGCCGCCAGCCGTTCCTCCGGATCGAGGACCGCGACGACGGCCATCGAGGGTGTGGGCAGATGGCGGCTGTGCAGGCCGGTGACGACCTCGCGCGGGTTGCGCAGCAGCGGGATACCGGCGGCGGCCCACTCGGCGGGCTCGAGCATCCGGCCCAGGCCGGAAACGTGGTCGGTGGCCGGCGGCGGAGCGAAGCCGAAGGTCACGGTCCTCCCTTCGTCTGCGCGCCCACGGTCCGTGCGAAGGGTCGGGCATGGGCGCACACCACGACACGGCTCCGGCGCACCACGGGCGGACCGGAAGCGGGGAACTGCTTCAATTCTTGCGGTCGTACAGGCGCGCGGCAACGAGCAATTGGCACGCCTGACCGGTTTGAGCCGGTCCGCCGTCAATATTCCGCGAGCCGCCCTCACCTGCGGCGGCGGTCATCCCTGCACCGCGAGAACCAACGGGAAGACCGCCTCCGCCCCGGCCCGGCGGAGCAGCCGGGCGGCCACGGCCAGTGTCCAGCCGGTGTCCGCCATGTCGTCGACGAGGAGCACCGGCCCCGAGGCCCGCTCGAGCGCCTCGGCCAGCCCGGGCGGCACCGTCAGCGCCCCGTGCAGCGCCCGCAGCCGCTGGGCGCTGTTGGTGCGCGGCACCCGGGTGTCGGCCCCCGCGTCGAGGTAGGAGACCTCGCCGAGCAGGGGCATCCGGCCGACGGAGGCGATCCGCTCGCCCAGCGTCCGGATCAGCCGCGGCCGGGTGTGCGAGGCCACCGTGACCACGCCGACCGGACGGGCCGGGGCGTCCGGCGTCCCTGACGCCCAGCCGCCGGGTCCCCTGGCCCAGTCGGCGAGCACCGTCACCACGGCGTCGGCCACATCGTCCGGAACCGGCTCGTCCTGGCTGTGCGGGGCGAACAGCGGCCGCAGCCGGTTTCCCCAGCCGATGTCGGAGAGCCGGCCGAGCGCCCGCCCGGGGGCGGCCTGCTCACCCGCCGGGATCCGGCCCTTGAGCTCGACGCCGACCGCGGGCAGGCCGGTCGGCCACATACGGCGCGGCTCCACCTCGACGCCGGGGCGCCCCAACTCGCCGCGCGCCGCCTCCAGCGACGCAGCGGACACCTCGGCGGTGAACCGGGCCCCCGCACAGTTGTCGCAGCGCCCGCACGGCGCCGCCGCCTCGTCGTCCAGCTGCCGCCGCAGGAACTCCATCCGGCAGTCGGCCGCCGAGGCGTAGTCCCGCATCGCCTGCTGCTCCGACTCCCGCTGCCGCGCCACCCACGCGTAGCGCTCCGCGTCGTACGTCCAGGGCTGCCCCGTCGCGGTCCAGCCGCCGCGCACCCGCCGGACCGCGCCGTCCACATCGAGCACCTTGAGCATGGTCTCCAGGCGCGAGCGGCGCAGGTCGACCTGCGGCTCGAGCGCGGGCAGGGACACCGGTCGGCCCGCCGCCGCCAGCACCTCGAGCGTGCGGCGCACTTGCTCCTCGGAGGGGAAAGCGAGCGAGGCGAAATACCGCCAGATGGCCTCGTCCTCACGGCCCGGCAGCAGCAGCACCTCGGCGTGCTCCACGCCACGCCCGGCCCGCCCGACCTGCTGGTAGTAGGCGATGGGAGAGGCGGGCGAGCCCAGGTGCACCACAAAGCCCAGATCCGGTTTGTCGAAGCCCATGCCCAGCGCGGAGGTGGCCACCAGGGCCTTGACCCGGTTTCCCAGCAGGTCCTCCTCGGCCTGCTGGCGGTCGGCGTTCTCCGTCTTGCCGGTGTAGGAGGCGACGGTGTGGCCGCGCTGCCGCAGGAACGCGGTCACCTCCTCGGCCGCGGCGACCGTGAGGGTGTAAATGATCCCCGAGCCCGGGAGCTCCGGGAGGTGGTCGGCGAGCCAGGCCAGCCGGTGAGCCGCGTCCGGCAGCCGCAGCACGCCCAGGCTCAGGCTCTCCCGGTCCAGCGGCCCGCGCAGCACCAGCGCCCGCGAGCCGTCGGCGCCGTCCGTCTCCGGCCCGCCCGTGCCCAGCTGGTCGGCGACGTCAGCGGTCACCCGGGCGTTGGCGGTCGCGGTCGTGGCCAGCACGGGCACGCCCGGCGGCAGGTCGGCGAGCATGGTGCGCAGCCTGCGGTAGTCGGGGCGGAAGTCATGGCCCCAGTCGGAGATGCAGTGTGCCTCGTCGACGACCAGCAGGCCGGTGGCCGCGGCGAGCTTGGGCAGCACCTGGTCCCGGAAGTCGGGATTGTTCAGCCGCTCGGGGCTGACGAGCAGCACATCCACCTCACCGGCGGCCACCTCGGCCTGGATGGTGTCCCACTCCTCGGTGTTGGCGGAATTGATCGTGCGCGCGCGGATACCGGCCCGCGCGGCGGCCTCGACCTGGTTGCGCATCAGCGCGAGCAGCGGGGAGACGATCACCGTCGGGCCGCTGCCGCGCTCGCGCAGCAGGGAGGTGGCGACGAAATACACCGCAGACTTGCCCCATCCCGTGCGCTGCACGACCAGCGCCCGGCGGCGGTGGGCGACCAGCGCCTCGATCGCCCGCCACTGGTCCTTCCGCAGGCGGGCGGAGCCGGAGAGGTCCCCGACGAGGCGGGCCAGGACGCGGTCGGCCGCGATGCGCAGGTCTTCGTCGCTCATGCCCCCATGCAACCCGATCCCACCGACATCGCGCGAACCAGGCCCCAGGCCTGTGGATAACGTTATCCACAGGCCTGGCGGGCCGGGCCCGGCTGGGAGACCGTCGGGTCATGACTCGACACAACGAAGCGGCTGGCCTGTCCGGCGATGACCAGATCACGCTCCGCAGCCCGGCCGAGCTCGCCGACGCCCTGCCCTACGTCCTCGGTTTCCACCCGGACGACAGCATCGTCATGATCGCGCTGCACGGGCCGCGCGGCCGCTTCGGCGGTCGGCTCAGGCTCGGCATTCCGCGGACGAGCGAGGAGTGGCCGGAGGTCTGCGACCAGCTCGCCGAGTGCCTGGTGACGGGCAGCGAGCGGCGGGCGGGCCGGCCCGACGGGACGGTGCTGTTCCTGTGCCAGGAGCCGGCCGAGGGGGAGTCGGGGCAGGACGTGATGGAGCGCCTGCGGCCGCTCGCCCAGCGGCTGCGCACCGCGTGCGGCGGGCGGGAGGTGCCGGTCTTCGAAGCGCTGTGCATCTCCGACGGACGGTTCTGGTCGTATGTGTGCCCCGACCGGCGCTGCTGCCCGCCGGAAGGCGTCCCGCTCACCCTGCCAGGCACCTCCGTCATGGCGGCGACGGCGACCTACGCGGGCATCCATGTGCGCGGTTCGCTGCGCGAGATGGAGGCCAGGCTCGCGCCGCTCGCCCCGCCCCGGGCCGAGGAGCAGGAGCGGGCGCTGGACGCGGCGGGCAGTGAGCTCGTGCCGAGGATTCTGGGCGGCACGGACTGCGCGACGGTGCGCGAGGAGACGCTCGTCCTCGCCGGCGGCATGCTGACCCGGTTCCGCGCCGCGCCGCCCATCGCCGACCTGGTCGCGGCCGACGTCCGCGACGACGGGCTGATCGGCGACGAGGAGGCGGCCGCGGTCATCATCGGGCTGCAGGACCGGTTGGCGCGAGACCGGGCCGCGCAGTGGATGGAAGGGCCGGACGCGGAAGCGGCGCTGCGGCTGTGGCGTGCCCTCGCCCGCCGCTGCGTCGGCTCGTACGGGGAGCACGCCGCGGCACCGCTCACCCTCGCGGGCTGGGTCGCCTGGTCGCTCGGGGACGAGCCCGCAGCGCGCGTCGCGCTCGGCCGCGCGCTGTGCGCCGACCCCCATTACCTGTTCGCCAGGCTGCTGCACCAGGCGTGCAACGAGGGGCTCGATCCGGAGTTGCTGCGCCGCTCTCTGCGTCAGGAGCGCGTGGACCGAGCCCTGCAGACCGCGGTGCGCGGGGAGCTGGAGCGCCTCGGTACCGCTGCCGCCGCAGCGTCCGGCGAATCCCGCGGACCTGGCGGGCCCGGTGGGCGGCCGCGCGGCGTCCGGGCCAAGAGCCCGGGCGCGCAGGCTGCCAAGCGGCGTCCGGCGGGCCGGATGCGGGTGCGGCGCGGGCCCGGGCAGCGAGGGGCCCGCAGCCGCCATTGAGCCGCGGCGGGGTCACCGTGGCGGGAGCGCTTCCACCAACATCGACGATCACCCCGAAGGGACTGATTATCGTCAGGCAGACGACTATGATCGCCACATGCCCTACGATCCAGCGGCCTTCCCGCCGTTCGCCGTCACCGTGGATCTGGTCGTGCTGACGGTCCGGCGGCATGCGCTGTGCGCGCTGGCCGTCCGTCGCGGCGAGCCGCCCTTCCAAGGGCGCTGGGCTCTGCCGGGTGGCTTCGTGCGGGCCGACGAGGATCTCGCGGCGGCGGCCGCCAGGGAGCTGGTCGAGGAGACCGGGCTGCTCGCCCATGACCCCGCGGTCCCGGCTCCTCCCAACGCCGCCCATCTCGAACAACTCGCTACTTACGGCGACCCGAAGCGCGACCCCAGGATGCGGGTGGTGAGCGTCGCGCACCTCGCGCTCGCGCCGGACCTCCCCGCGCCGCGGCCCGGGGGCGACGCGCACAGCGTGCGCTGGGCCCCGGTCGAGTCCCTGCTCGACCAGGACGGGTCCTTCGGCCGTGACGCCGAGCTGGCGGCCCCACTCGCCTTCGACCATGCCCGCATCCTCGCGGACGGTGTGGAGCGCGCCCGTTCCAAGATCGAGTACTCCTCGCTGGCCACTGCCTTCTGCCCCCAGGAGTTCACGGTCGGTGAGCTGCGCCGGGTCTACGAGGCGGTGTGGGGAGTGGCCCTCGACCCCCGCAACTTCCATCGGAAGGTCACCGGAACGCCCGGGTTCCTGGTGCCCACGGGCGGCACGACGACCCGTCAGGGCGGCCGTCCCGCACAGCTGTTCCGGGCCGGGGGCGCGACGGTGCTCAACCCGCCCATGCTTCGTCCCGAGGTGTGACGGCCCATGACACGACGACCCGACAGGGGGTGTAGGTACTGACGAAATAGGACATAGCGGGTTACCGTGCTCCGGTACGTCACCAGTCCCCACGTGCCACGAGCGGTTCCACGCCCCGCGGGAGAAGCCATGATCCAGGCCACCGGACTGACCAGCACCCCCCGCCGCAACCACCGGCCTGTCGTCGACGATCTCACCTTCGAGGCTCCACCGGGCCGCGTGACCGCCTTGTTCGGCGCCCCCGGCGCGGGCAAGACCAGCGCGCTGAGGCTTCTGCTGCAGCTCGACCGGGGCCACGGCGCCGCCTTCTTCCGGGGCCGCCCGCTCCACCGCATCCGGCGCCCGGCCCGGGAGATCGGGGTCCTTCTGGACGATGTCCCCGGCCACCCCGGTCGCACCGCACGCGGCCACCTCAAGATGCTCGGAGCCGCCGTCGGGGTGCCCGCCGCGCGCGCGGACGTGGTGCTTGACGTGGTCGGCCTCACCGAGCTGGCCGAAGAGCGCATCGGCGACCTGGCGGCCGGCATGGAGCGCCGCCTCGGCCTCGCCACGGCCCTCCTCGGAGACCCGCACACGCTCGTCCTCGACGCCCCCACGCGCGGTCTGTCCGCCCGGGAGACCGTCTGGATGCACGGCCTGCTGCGGCAGTTCGCCGGGCAGGGCGGTGCCGTCCTCGTCGCCGAGCAGGACCCGGAGAGCGTCACCCACCTCGCCGATCAGGTCCTCACCCTGGACGGCGGCCGACTGATCGCGGACCAGCCGGTCGACGAGTTCGCGCGCACCCGGCTGCGCCCCCGCGTCGCCGTGCTCTCGCCGCTGGCCGGGCGGCTGGCCGCCGTGCTGGAAGAGGAAGCGCGTGCCGCCCAGCCGCCGGGCCCGCCCGAGGCCGACGCCGAGGACGAGGCAGCGAGCGGGGCCGACGCCCAGACCGGCGCCGACTCCGGGACGTACCCCAGGACGGAGGACGACAAGGAGAGCGCCGACGGGGCGGAGGCCGAGACGGCGGCTGGGGCGGGGGCCGCGAACGGCGCGGTGGAGACCGGCGCCCCGGCTGTCAACGGGACGGCGGAAGCCGACGCGACGGCCGCTGAGAGAGCCGTTGCCGGAGCCGCTGACGGAGCGGAAGGCGGGGCGGAGGACGAGGAGGAAGGTGGGGCCGGGGGCAAAGCCGGGTCCGGCGGCCGGGTCGGCCAACCGAGTGCTGCCGTTCCCACGGACGCCTCGGGGCCCGCAGACGCCGCGAGGCCTGCCGCCGTGTCCGTGCCCACCGATGTCGCCGTGCCCACCGATGTCGCCGCGCCTGCGGACGCCATGCCCGCGGTCGGCGGCCGGCTTTCGGTGGTGCGGGAGGACGAGACCCGCATCTCCGTCTACGGGCTGCCCTGCGCCGCCGTCGGCGAGGCCGCGTACCGCCATGGCATCGTCGTGCACCGACTGGTCGAGGAGACCGCCGACATGGGTCTGGAGGCCACGCGCGGCGACACCGCCGCCCGCGATCCCCGGGTCACCCCGCCCCGTGCGCTCCCGCGGCTGCCGCTGCCCGGCCCGGCCTGGCCGCTGCGCTACGAGCTGCGCCGCGCCACCGGCGTCCGGACCGGCTGGCTGATCGCCGTCGCGGCCCTCGTGGCTTCGCTCGTCGGTTCTGTACTGCTCGCCCGGGCGGGCGGGGCGGGGGAGCTGCACCGGATCACGGGCTGGCCCGTCGACGTTCCACTGCCGCCCGTGGCGATCGCCTCCGGGCTCCTGGGCGCGCTGTCCTTCGGGGAGGAGTTCCGCTATCCCGCGCTGGCCCCGGCCCGGGACACGGTGCCGAGGCGGCTCAGTCTGCTCACCGCCAAGTTCCTGGTCTGCGCCGTCGGCGCGCTGCTGCTTTCCTTCGCTGTCCTCGCCTTGGACGGGGCGGCGCTCCTCCTGCTGGTCGGCGGTGACGCGGTGCCGCTGCCGGGCGACTGGCCGCTGCTGATCGCGAGCGTGTGCGCCCTCGCGATCAGCTCCGGCTGGGCCGGGCTGATGGCGGCAGCCGTCTTCCGGTCCACCGCGTTCGGCCTGGCCACCCTGCTGGCGGTGCCGGTCCTGGCGGTGCCGGTCGTCCAGCGGCTGATGGCCGAGCCGTCGGTGCGCTCGCTCGTCGGGCTGCCGCACCGGCTGCGCGCGGAGGCGCTGGATCAACCGCACTCCATGGTGGACCGGATCCTGGCGCTCGCCCTGCGGCTGGCGTCCCAGCCCGTGGGGCAGGCCCTGCTGCTGTCGCTGGCCGTCCTGTTGTGCGCGTACGCCCTCACCGGTCTGCGCGGCCGGGCGCGGCAGTAATACCGCGACCCAATACCGCGATCCAATACCGCGCCGGTCACACGCGAGGACGCACGGCGCATCCCGGAGCCGTGCCCGGGAGCCGCGCCTGCGGCGCGCCGAGGGACTCCACCCGGCGTAGCGCCGGCGTGGTGGTGGACCAGGGCGGAAGGGGTTCCGCAGGCCCATCGCGTGAAGTGGTCGCAACTCCCCGAAGGGTGCTGCTTTCTGTCCGATTCAGCGTCAATTATGAGGTAATGGGCGATCACCCTTTCGTGTGCTTTTCACCAAAGACCTCAAGGGCTTCCGGGGCGTCGCCGACAAAGGATGCGTGAGTACCCTTGCGCACACCACGATGACCGCCGCTCGCCCCGCCGATTCCGGCCTCGCCGGACCGGGCGAGCTCGACCGCTACCCCTACGCCGGTGCCCCCGGCGGCGACCGCGGCGGCGCCCCCTCCTGGGACGGCGCCGACGCCGAGATCGGCCGGGTGGGCCGACGCACGGCCGGTAACCGGGGCCGCGGGCTGCACGGCCAACTCGTCCAGCAGCTGGGCCAGATGATCGTCTCCGGCGATCTCGGGGCCGACCGCCCGCTCGTCCCCGAGGAGATCGGCCAGCGCTTCGAGGTCTCCCGCACCGTCGTGCGGGAATCGCTGCGCGTCCTGGAGGCCAAGGGCCTGGTCAGCGCCCGCCCCAATGTGGGCACCCGGGTCCGCCCCGTCAGCGACTGGAACCTCCTGGACCCCGACATCATCGAGTGGCGGGCCTTCGGCCCGCAGCGCGACGACCAGCGCCGGGAACTGTGCGAGCTGCGCTGGACCATCGAGCCGCTCGCCGCCCGCCTCGCGGCCGGCTCCAGCCGCGAGGACATCCAGCAGCGGCTCGCCGACATGGCGGAGATCATGGGCCATGCGCTGGGTCAGGGCGACGCCCTGACCTTCTCGCGCGCCGACGCCGAGTTCCACGCCCTGCTGCTGCAGGTCGCGGGCAACCGCATGCTGGAGCACCTGGCGGGCATCGTCGCCGCCGCGCTGCATGTCTCCGGCGCCCCGGTCACCGGCTGCGACCGGCTCACCGAGGCCGGGGTGGGTCACCACCGCCGGATCGTCGAGGCCATCGGCGCCGGTGACGCCGCGGCGGCGGAGGCCGCGATGCGCCAGCTGCTGACCGTTCACCCCGATCTCGACCACGCCGAGGTGGGGGTGCCCGCGCCGCGCGAGCACTGACCCCGCGGACCGCGGCGTACGGCGTACGAGAGCGGCGTCGCCGGAACCCGCCCGGCGGGTTCGGCGGCGCAACGCGGTTCGGCGGCGCAACGCCAATCGCCGCGGATACGGCGGCGCGGGCGCGGCGCATGATCAACTAAAGCCCATCTGTGCGGTCGATCTGTCCCGTCGAGTAGGCATTGCGACCGTTTTGGGGTGTGACTCGGGACACGAGGAATGGGCGTAACGCTCTTTGGGGCAGCGCGATGATTAAAGAGGTGGCAGCCGCAGAGGGAATACGGGCGTCGTTCGCGACGCTGTACTCCACCCGCAGCACTCCGCCCCGCGCCGTCGGTTCATCCTGCCGGCGGTCGTCGGCTCCGGTCCCCAGCGGACGGGGCCGGAAGCCGTTTCCATCGTTCCGAGAGGTTGTTCGTGTCGGCCAGCACATCCCGTACGCTCCCGCCGGAGATCGCCGAGTCCGAGTCTGTCATGGCGCTCATCGAGCGGGGAAAGGCTGAGGGGCAGATCGCCGGCGATGACGTGCGTCGGGCCTTCGAGGCTGACCAGATTCCGCCAACCCAGTGGAAGAACGTTCTGCGCAGCCTCAACCAGGTCCTCGACGAGGAGGGTGTGACGCTGATGGTCAGTGCCGCAGAAGCGCCCAAGCGCACCCGCAAGAGCGTCGCAGCGAAGAGTCCGGCAAAGCGCACCGCCACCAAGACCGTCACGGCCAAGACGGTCCCCGCGAAGAAGACCCCTGCCGCCGCTCCGGCCGCCCCGGCGGCCGAGGCAGGAGAGGGCGTGGCCGGAGAGGCCGCGGCGGCGCCCGCGAAGAAGGCCGCGGCCAAGAAGACCACGGCCAAGAAGACGGTGGCCAAGAAGACCGCCGCCAAGAAGACGGCGGCGAAGAAGACCACCGCCAAGAAGGACCCGGACGAGCTCCTCGAGGGTGAGGACGTCATCGAGGACGCCCCCGGCGGCAAGCCCGGAGCCGAGGGCGCCGAGGGCGAGCCCGAGAACCAGGGCTTTGTGCTCTCCGACGAGGACGAGGACGACGCCCCGGCGCAGCAGGTCGCCGCGGCGGGCGCGACCGCCGACCCGGTCAAGGACTACCTGAAGCAGATCGGCAAGGTCCCGCTCCTCAACGCCGAGCAGGAGGTCGAGCTCGCCAAGCGCATCGAGGCCGGCCTGTTCGCCGAGGACAAGCTCGCCAACTCCGACAAGCTCGCGCCCAAGCTCAAGCGCGAGCTGGAGATCATTGCCGAGGACGGCCGGCGGGCCAAGAACCACCTCCTGGAGGCCAACCTCCGTCTGGTGGTCTCCCTGGCCAAGCGCTACACCGGCCGCGGCATGCTCTTCCTGGACCTCATCCAGGAAGGCAACCTGGGTCTGATCCGCGCCGTCGAGAAGTTCGACTACACCAAGGGCTACAAGTTCTCCACCTACGCCACTTGGTGGATCCGTCAGGCGATCACGCGAGCGATGGCCGACCAGGCCCGCACCATCCGTATCCCGGTGCACATGGTCGAGGTCATCAACAAGCTCGCGCGGGTGCAGCGCCAGATGCTCCAGGACCTGGGCCGCGAGCCCACCCCGGAGGAGCTGGCCAAGGAGCTCGACATGACCCCCGAGAAGGTCATCGAGGTCCAGAAGTACGGCCGCGAGCCGATCTCCCTCCACACCCCGCTCGGTGAGGACGGCGACAGCGAGTTCGGTGACCTGATCGAGGACTCCGAAGCGGTCGTTCCGGCCGACGCGGTGAGCTTCACGCTGCTACAGGAGCAGCTGCACTCCGTCCTCGACACGCTCAGCGAGCGTGAGGCGGGCGTGGTCTCCATGCGCTTCGGCCTGACCGACGGCCAGCCGAAGACGCTCGACGAGATCGGCAAGGTCTACGGGGTGACGCGTGAGCGCATCCGGCAGATCGAGTCGAAGACGATGTCGAAGCTGCGCCACCCGTCCCGGTCCCAGGTCCTGCGGGACTACCTGGACTGACGGACCGGACTGACGGACCGGACTGACGGACCGGAGTCACAGACCGGAATCACGGACCGCACAGCGCGAAGGCCGGGCCCCTCCCAGGGCCCGGCCTTCGCGCTGTCCGCGCTCACCCCCGTTCGGCCCCTCCCGAGATGCGGGACGGCGAGGACGGGGTGACGCTGGGTGTGCGACGCGCTCCGTACGGTCAGGAGGCTGAATGCGTAGGTCGCTTTCCGCCCTGTTCGCTTCTCTCGCGGCTCCGCTGGTCACCGCCCTGGCCATGCTGGTGATCCTGCCTCCCCCGGCGACGGCAGACCGCACGGTGGTCGGCGGCCACCCAGCTCATACGGAATTGGCGCCCTGGGCGGTGGCGCTGGCGAGCCGTGAGCGGTTCGGCGGAGCCCGCTCCGGCCAGTTCTGCGGCGGCGTGGTGGTGGGCCCCACCACAGTGCTCACGGCGGCGCACTGCCTGAGCCGCGAGGTGCTCGGCGTCGACTGGTGGGAGGTGGGGGACCTTCGCGTGATCATCGGCCGGGACGACCTGCGCGGCAGCGGAGGGGTGGAGATGGCTCCGCGTTGGGTCTGGGTCAATCCGGCCTACGAACAGGTCGGCCGGTCCGGGGACGTCGCGGTGCTCACCCTCGCCCAGCCGCTGCCCCGGGTTTACGGCATCGCCATGGCGGCCGACGGAGATCCGGCCTACCAGCCGGGGGCGCGGGCGGCGGTGTACGGCTGGGGCGATACGCGGGGCAATGGCAGCTATGCCTCGACGCTGCGGGCCACCCGGCTGCGGGTGCTGCCGGACGAGACATGTGAGGAGGCCTATCCGGGGAACGCGGAGGGGGAGTACCACTCGGATTCCATGATGTGCGCCGGGCTGCCGACCGGGGGCCGGGACGCCTGCCAGGGGGACAGCGGCGGACCGCTGGTCGCCCGCGGGAAGCTCGTGGGCCTTGTGTCCTGGGGGAGCGGCTGCGCGGAGGCCGGCCGACCGGGTGTATATACGCGGATCTCGGCGGTGCTGTCGCTGGCGACAGCCTCCGACGCGGAATGAGGGGGCGGGTACGAGGACGGGCGGCCGCCCCTTGCGGGGACCGGCCGCCCGAGGTCCCGGCCCTGGGCCGGTGTCGCTCGTCGTCGGGTGATGCGAGGTGTCAGCGTTCGTCGTCGGACGCGGACGCGGACGCCGGGGCGACCGTCAGCCGTTCGGTCTCGTCCTGTATCTCTGCGGCGATCTTCTTGAGTTCCGGCTCGAACTTGCGCCCGTGGTGGGCGCAGAAGAGCAGTTCGCCGCCGCTCACCAGGACGACGCGCAGGTACGCCTGGGCGCCGCAGCGGTCGCAGCGGTCAGCGGCCGTCAGGGGGCTCGCGGGGGTCAGAACAGTAGTCACGTCGCCTCTTCTCTAGCTCGACGAGCTGTCGTACCAGGGTCAACATCCAACCAAGCCGATTACGTTCCCGCTCGTGGCTTTTTCTCAAAAATTGCTTCTGAGTAGACCGGATGGTGACGGTTGGCGGCGAATGAGCCGTATTGCGTGGGTTTACGGTTTCACATCGCTTGTCGGATTTGTCCTCCCGGCCGGGTTGCCGGTTGTTGGTGAGGACGTGCCCGGAGCCTAAATGGTTCATGCCTGAAAGGGAACGTGATGTTTGTGTCACCCCATCGAGCGATCGAACGTACGAGCGAGAGTCAAGGGGTCTGGACTAGCATGGACGTTCTCATGGGTGGCGGCACAACGGCTCTATCAGGCCTCGGTACGCTCTGACGGGCGACCCTGCCACCAAGACGGCCCCAGCGGGGCCAACAAGAAATTCAGCGAGGAGCGAACCGCGTGACCGCCGACACGTCCGTGCCGTCCACTGCGCTGCTGACCGGAGCAGACCGGGGCGGCTCCAACTACACCGCGCGGCACCTGCTCGTCCTGGAGGGGCTCGAAGCGGTACGCAAGCGCCCTGGCATGTACATCGGCTCCACGGACAGCCGCGGCCTCATGCACTGCCTCTGGGAGATCATCGACAACTCCGTCGACGAGGCGCTCGGTGGCTACTGCGACCACATCGAGGTGATCCTGCACGACGACGGCTCGGTGGAGGTGCGGGACAACGGCCGCGGGATCCCGGTCGACGTCGAGCCCAAGACCGGCCTGTCGGGCGTCGAGGTCGTGCTGACCAAGCTGCACGCGGGCGGCAAGTTCGGCGGCGGCTCGTACGCGGCCTCCGGCGGTCTGCACGGCGTCGGCGCCTCCGTGGTGAACGCGCTGTCCTCCCGGCTCGACGTGGAGGTGGACCGGGACGGCAAGACCCACTCGATCAGCTTCCGGCGCGGTGTCCCCGGCATCTTCACCGAATCGGGCCCCGAGGCTCCCTTCGACCCGTCGAGCGGCCTCCTCAAGGGCAAGCGGGTCCCCAAGACCCGCACCGGCACCCGCATCCGCTACTGGGCGGACCGGCAGATCTTCCTCAAGGACGCCAAGCTCTCCCTGGAGACGCTGCACGCGCGCGCCCGCCAGACGGCCTTCCTGGTGCCGGGCCTGACGCTGATCGTCCGGGACGAGCGGACCACCGAGGGCCGGGACGGCGCCGACGGCCCGGCGGAGGAGACCTTCCGGTTCGACGGCGGCATCAGCGAGTTCTGCGAGTACCTGGCGCAGGACAGGGCCGTCTGCGACGTGCTGCGGCTGTCCGGGCAGGGCACCTTCAAGGAGACCGTCCCGGTCCTGGACGAGCGCGGCCATATGACGCCGACCGAGGTCACGCGCGAGCTCGGTGTCGACATCGCGCTGCGCTGGGGCACCGGCTACGACAGCACCATAAAGTCCTTCGTCAACATCATCGCCACCCCTAAGGGCGGCACCCATGTCGCCGGCTTCGAGCGCTCGGTGACCAAGACGGTCAACGAGGTGCTGCGCACCGCCAAGCTGCTGCGCGTCGCCGAGGACGACGTCGTCAAGGACGACGCCATGGAGGGGATGACCGCGGTCGTGACCGTGCGGCTGGCGGAGCCGCAGTTCGAGGGGCAGACCAAGGAGGTGCTGGGCACCTCCGCGGCCTCCCGGATCGTGGCGAACGTGGTCGCCAAGGAGCTCAAGGCGTTCCTCAGCTCCACCAAGCGGGACGCCAAGCAGCAGGCCCGCGCCGTGCTGGAGAAGATCGTGGCGGCCGCCCGCACCCGTATCGCGGCCCGTCAGCACAAGGAGGCGCAGCGCCGCAAGACCGCGCTGGAGTCCTCCTCGCTGCCCGCGAAGCTGGCCGACTGCCGCAGCGATGACGTGGACCGCAGCGAGCTGTTCATCGTCGAGGGCGACTCGGCGCTCGGCACGGCCAAGCTCGCTCGGAACTCCGAATTCCAGGCGCTGCTGCCGATCCGCGGCAAGATTCTGAACGTTCAGAAGGCGTCGGTCTCCGACATGCTCAAGAACGCCGAGTGCGGCTCGATCATCCAGGTCATAGGTGCCGGCTCGGGGCGGACGTTCGACATCGACCAGGCGCGCTACGGCAAGGTGATCTTCCTCGCCGACGCCGATGTCGACGGCGCCCACATCCGCATTCTGCTGCTCACCCTCTTCCAGCGCTATATGCGGCCGATGGTCGAGCAGGGGCGGGTCTTCTCGGCCGTGCCGCCCCTGCACCGGGTCGAGCTGGTCAACCCCAAGCGGGGGCAGGACAAGTACGTCTACACCTACTCCGACCACGAGCTCCAGGAGACGTTGCTGGATCTCCAGCGCCGGGGCGTGCGCTACAAGGACGGCATCCAGCGCTACAAGGGTCTGGGCGAGATGGACGCCGACCAGCTCGCGGAGACCACGATGGACCCGCGCCACCGCACCCTGCGGCGGATCAACATCAGCGACCTGGAGGCCGCGGAGCAGGTGTTCGACCTGCTCATGGGCAATGAGGTCGCGCCCCGTAAGGAGTTCATCACCAATTCGGCGGCGACCCTGGACCGGTCGCGCATCGACGCCTGAAGTACCCCGGCCGGCAGCACCCAAGTGCCTCTCCACCCCAGGGTGGAGAGGCACTTTCCACCCCGGGCCCGCCCCAGGGCCGATCCGCGCGGCAGAGGTCGTTCCGTAGCGTCTGAGCGACGGCGTCGTGAGCGAAACGGATCCGGGCCGGATCCGGGCCAGGCCGGGCTCAGGCCGGACCCAGGGAGGGCCGATGAACCGATGGACCCAGTGGCCGTCGCGGCAGGCGCTCACGCGCCAGGGCGTGCCCCCCGTCCGGCTGATGATCAACACGGGTATGTGGATCTTCGGGGCGAGCCTGCTGCTCTGGGACGTGCTCCGTGACGATGCCTTCCCGAGGTGGGCGCGGATTGTCCTGCTCGCCGCCGTCGCCGGATGCGGGGCCACGGTGTACGCGTTCCGCCGCGTCACCGTCGACCACCGGCTGGGCCCCGCCCTCGCCCTGCTCGCCCTGCTGCTCGGGGCGGGGGCGGCACTCTGGGTCGTGGGAGCCGACAACCCGGCGGCCGCGGTGTGGATCGTCGGTGTGATCGTCTCGATGGAGCGGCTGCCGCTGATGGCCGGTCTGCCCGCCGGAATCGTGGCCTCCGGCTCGTTCGCGCTTTTCGGCGACCACGGCCTGGCGGCCGGCCTGGCCACCGGAGTCGGCTTCCTGCTGGTCGGCTATACGCTGCGGCTGGACGAGGAGGCGCGCGGCACCGGCTACCGACTGCTGGAGCAGGAGCGGGCGGCGCGCCGCGCCGAGGCGCAGAGCGCGGCGCTCGCCGAGCGGGCCCGGATCGCCCGGGAGATCCACGACGTGCTGGCGCACAGCCTCTCCGCCCAGTTGGTGCACCTGGAGGCGGCCAGGCTGCTGGTCGAGCGTGGGGAGGACCGGGCCACGGTGCTGGAGCGGGTGGTGGCGGCCCGCAGGATGGCGCGCCACGGCCTGGCCGAGACCCGCCAGGCGCTGTACGCGCTGCGCGGCGAGATGGCACCGGCCGAGGACTTCCTGCGGGAGTCCGCCGCGACCGAGAGCGCCCGGTTCGAGACGGAGGGCGAGCCGCGAGAGCTGGCCGCCGAGGCGGGGCTCGCGGTCCGGAGGGTCGCGCAGGAGGCGCTGACCAACGTCCGCAAGCACGCGCCGGGCGCCCGGGTGGAGATGCGGTTCGTCTACCGGGCGGAGGAGGTGCTCCTCGAGATACGGGACGGCGGGGCCCGAGAGACGCCCTCCGGCGGCCCGGTGGCGACCGGGGCCGGATACGGTCTGCGGGGGATGCGGGAGCGCGCCGAACTGCTCGGCGGCACGCTGGAGGCAGGCCCCGCCGAGGGGGGCTTCCTGGTGCGGCTGCGGGTCCCGGCGTGACGTCGGTGTGAGGGGATACGGGGAATGAGCGAAGGGCGCGGGGCCGCCGGCCCACGGATGGTGCGTGTGCTGGTCGTCGATGACCAGATCATGGTGCGCGAGGGCATCGTGCTGCTGCTGGGGCTGCTGCCCGGCATCGACGTCGTCGGCTCGGCGGGCGACGGCGAGGAGGCGCTGCGGCTGGTCGCCGAGGTCTCCCCGGACGTGGTGCTGATGGATCTGCGGATGCCCCGCTGCGACGGCGTCGAGGCGACCCGGCGCATCCGCGCCGAGCACCCCGCGACCCAGGTCGTGGTGGTGACCACCTACGCCGACGACGAGTGGCTCTTCCCGGCCCTGAAGGCGGGCGCCCGCGGCTATGTGACCAAGGACGCCGACGCGGAGGAGATCACCCGCGCCATCGAGGACGTGATGTCCGGGCAGGCCGGGCTGTCGCCGAAGGTGCAGCGCAGGCTGCTGGAGCGGCTGGTTGCCGACACCGCCGGCACTGCCGGCACCGGGGGCGCGGTGGGCGAGGGCGAGGCGGGCGCCGCCGCCGGGACGGCCGTGAAGGCCGGGGCCGTGCGGGGCCCGCTGCCCGACGGGCTCACGCCCCGCGAGGCGGAGGTCCTGGCGCTGGTCGCCGAGGGGCTGTCCAACGCGGAGATCGCCCGTCGGCTGCACATCGGCCCGGCGACCGTGAAGACCCACATCAACAACCTCTTCGCCAAGGCGGGGGTGCGCGACCGCGCCCAGGCCGTGCGCTACGCCTACCGGAGCGGGATCGCCCGGCCGCCCGGCCCCGCCACCCCGGCCTCCGGCCCGGGGCCCGGTCTCAGCCCCGAAACCGGCGCGTGATCCGGCGCGTGATCCGGCTCGTAATCCGGTCCCGGTTCCGGGATGTTCGTCACCTGAGTCACCTGATGGGGTGAACGTCCGGTATTGAGGGGTCCGGGGCCTCCCGCTCCGTCCATCCTTGGCACGCGGCCAATGCGGCAGTGAAGCAAGGAGTGTTCGGGTGGACATGCAGCACAACGCGCGCGACGCCGGGGCGGTCGGGCTGGGCGATCCCTGGTACGACACGGTCGCCTCCGGCTGGGGCGAGGACGAGACCGGCGGCGGACCCCGGCGCGCGCGCCCGCCCGCCGCGGCGGACGTCTACACCGAGGTGCACGGCAGCGCCGCCTTCCAGGAAGTGCGCAGACGCTACCGCCGCTTCGTCTTCCCCGCGGCCGCCGTCTTCCTCCTGTGGTACCTCGCGTACGTCGTCGCGGCGACCACCGCGCCCGGTCTGATGGCCCGCCCTGTCGTCGGCGCGCTCAATGTCGCGATGCTCGCCGGGCTCGCCCAGTTCGCCACCACCTTCCTGCTGACCTGGGCGTATGCCCGCCATGCCCGGCTGCGCCGGGACCGGGTCGCGCTGGAGCTCCGCTGGGTGACGCAGGAGATGATGCGGGGGCACGGCCGGTGACGGGCAATCAGCAGGGCCTGGCGCTGCTGCTCTTCGGCGTGTTCGTCGCCGCCACCCTCGCCATCACCACCTGGGCGGGCCGCCGGCGGCACGGCTCCCCGGAGGAGTTCTACGCGGGCGGGCGGCTGTTCTCGCCCATGGAGAACGGCTTCGCCATCGCGGGCGACTACATGTCGGCCGCCTCCTTCCTCGGCATCTCCGGCCTCATCGCGCTCTTCGGCTACGACGGCGTGCTGTACTGCGTCGGCTTCTTCGTCGCCTGGCTGGTCGTGCTGCTCTTAGTCGCCGAACTGGTCCGCAACTGCGGCCGGTTCACCCTCGCCGACGTGCTCGCCGCCCGGATGGGCGAGCCTCCGGTCCGGATCGCCGCGGGCGTCTCCTCCGTCACCGTGTGCGTGCTCTACCTCGTCGCCCAGATGGTCGGGGCGGGCAGCCTGATCGCCCTGCTGATCGGTGAGACCGGCCCGCGCGCCCGCGCCTGGACGGTCATCGGCGTGGGCACCCTGATGGTGATCTTCGTGGCGCTCGGCGGTATGCGTGCCACGACGTGGATCCAGATCGTCAAGGCGGTGCTGCTGATGGCCGGGGCGGCCACGCTCACCGCCCTCGTCCTGGTCCGCTTCCACGGCGACGTGGACACGCTGCTCAGCGCGGCCGCGCGGCACAGCGGACACGGCCGGGACTTTCTCGCCCCGGGGCTGAAGTACGGCGGCGGCTGGACCGCGCGGCTGGACTTCATCAGCCTCGGGCTCGCCCTCGTCCTCGGCACCGCCGGGCTGCCGCACATCCTCTCGCGCTTCTACACCGTGCCCACCGCCCGGGCCGCCCGCCGCTCGGTCATCTGGTCCATCGGGCTGATCGGCAGCTTCTACCTGATGACCATCGTGCTCGGCTTCGGCGCCGCCGCCGTGCTGGGCAGCGACACCGTACGGACCGCCAACCCGGCCGGGAACACCGCCGTGCCGCTGCTCGCGCTGGACCTCGGCGGGGGCGCCGGGTCGACCGGCGGCACGGTGCTGTTCGCCACGGTCGCCGCCGTCGCGTTCGCCACCATCCTCGCCGTGGTCGCCGGGATCACCCTGGCCTCCTCCGCCTCGGTCGCCCATGACCTGTACGCCTCGCTGAGCCGCCGCGCGGAGCGTACGCCGCGCAGCGAGGTCGCGGTCGCGCGGATGGCGGCCGTCGGGATCGGGGCGGCCGCCATCGGCCTTGGGCTGCTCGCCCAGGACCTCAACGTGGCCTTCCTGGTCGGGCTCGCGTTCGCGGTCGCCGCCTCGGCGAACCTCCCGGTGCTGCTGTACTCGCTCTTCTGGCGGCGGTTCACCACGCGCGGCGCGGTGTGGGCCGTCTACGGCGGGCTGCTCCCGGCAGTCGTGCTGGTGGTGCTCTCCCCGGTGGTGTCCGGCGGCCCGGAGGCGATCTTCCCGGGGGTGGACTTCCATGTCTTCCCGCTGGACAACCCGGGCCTGGTCTCCGTCCCCCTCGGCTTCCTCGCCGGCTGGCTCGGCACGGTCACCTCACCCCGGGGCGCGGACGCCACCGGGCAGGCCGCCAAGCACGCCGAGATGGAGGTGCGGGCTCTCACGGGGGCGGGAGCGGCCTGACGGGGCTGCTGCCGCCCCCGGCGAGCGACCCCCGGCCGAGGACCGTACGGCTGCGCTCGGGCCCGTACGCGGACCCCCACGTCCGTGCGCACGTGCCTCACACCCATACGTAGCGGTGCTCCGGACGCCCCGTCTCGCCGTATTTCAGGCTGAGCCGGACCCGGCCCGTGCGCTCCAGGAGCTTGAGATAGCGCTGGGCGGTCTGACGGCTGAGCGAGGACCGCTCGGCGACCTCCTGCGCCGACAGCGGGCCCTCGGCGCCCCGCAGCACCTCCCGCACCAGGTCGGCCGTGAGCGCGGAGTGGCCCTTGGGCAGCTCCGCCGGGCCGGCCGAGGCGCCGCCCAGGGCGCCGAAGATCCGGTCGACCTGGTCCTGTCCGGCCTCGCCGCCGCCCTCCAGGGCGCGCCGCAGCGCCGCGTAGCCTTGCAGCTTGGCGCGCAGCCCGGCGAAGGTGAAGGGCTTGACCAGGTACTGCAGCGCGCCGTGGCGCATCGCCGCCTGCACGGTCGCGATGTCGCGGGCGGCGGTCACCATGATGATGTCGGTGTGGTGGCCGCGCTCGCGCAGCCGCCGCACCAGCGCGAGGCCCGTCTCGTCCGGCAGGTAGTGGTCGAGCAGCACCAGGTCGACCTCGGCGCGGTCCAGGAAGGCCAGTGCCTCGGCGGCCGTGTGCGCCTGCCCCACGACGCGGAAGCCGGGCACCTTCTCCACGTACGCCGCGTTGACCCGGGCCACGCGCACGTCGTCGTCCACGACCAGCACATCAATCGCGCCGCCCGCGCCGCCCGCGCCGTTCATGTCTGTCACCCCTGTCACCTCCGTGCCTCCCTCATCGCGGCTCTCCTGCCGTGCTCAGCCGGGTCCCGCTCGGCTCCTCGGCCAGCGCCTCGGGCAGCACCACCGTGAACTCCGCGCCACCGCCGTCCCGGTCGGACACCCGCACGCTGCCGCCCTGCCGCTCGGCGAGGCGGCGCACCAGCGCCAGGCCGATGCCGCGCTTGCGGTGCGCGGGCGGCTCCTTGGTCGACCAGCCCTCGGCGAAGACGACGTCGCGCCGGTCGGCCGGGATACCGGGCCCGCTGTCGGAGACCCGCAGCACCACCGTGGTGTGGTCGACCGACAGCTCCACCTCGATCAGCGGGTCGGCCGTTCCGGCCGCCGCGTCCAGCGCGTTGTCGATGAGGTTGCCGACGATCGTCACCAGGCCCGGCGGGTCCACCAGCCGGTTCGGCAGCAGCGTCCCCCGGGCGATGCGCAGCGAGACGCCGCGCTCCGCGGCGACCGTGGCCTTGCCGACCAGCAGGGCGGCCAGCAGCGGGTCGTGGACGCGCTCGGTGACCTGCTCGGCGGTGGCCCGGTGCACCCCGACCACCTCGGTGACGAACTCCACCGCCTCCTCGTACAGCTCGAGCTCCAGCAGTCCGAGGAGGGTGTGCAGGTGGTTGGCGTGCTCATGGTCCTGGGCGCGCAGCGCGTCGATCAGCCCCTGGGTGCCGTCCAGCTCGCGGCCCAGCCGCTCCAGCTCGGTGCGGTCGCGCAGGGTGGCCACGGCCCCGCCGTCGTCCGTCGGCATCCGGTTGGCGACCAGCACCCGGCCGCCGCTGACGGTCAGCAGGTCGGACCCGGTGACCCGCCCGGCGAGCACGTCGGTGGTGCGGCCCGGCGGCAGCACCTCGTCCAGCGGCCGCCCGGTGTCCTCGGCGCGCAGGTCCAGGAGCCGCTGCGCCTCGTCGTTGACCAGCCGGATGCGGCCGCGCGCGTCCAGGGCGAGGACCCCCTCGCGGATGCCGTGCAGCATGGCCTCGCGCTCGGCGAGCAGCGCGGAGATATCGGAGAAGGCCAGGTCGTGGGTGCGGCGCCGGAGCCTGCGGGCGACCACGTACGCCGCCAGCGCGCCCACCGCGAGCGCGCCGCCCGCGTACGCGACCAGCCCCGGTACCGCGCCGATGAGCCGGTCGCGCACGCTCTGGTACGAGATGCCGACCGAGACGGCGCCGACGATGCGGCCGTCCTCGTCGCGCAGCGGGACCTTGCCGCGGGCCGAGCGGCCGAGCGTGCCGTTGTCGATCTCCATGACCTCCCGGCCGGCGAGGGCGTCGCTGGGGTCGGTGGAGACGTGCCGGCCGATCTCCTCGGATGAGGTGTGGGACCAGCGCACACCCCGCCGATCCATGATCACGACATACTCGGCGCCGGTCGCCCGGCGGATCCGCTCCGCCTGGGCCTGGACCGGGCCGCCGGGGGTGGGACGGGTGCGCTCGAGCGCGTCGGAGAGCTCCGGGGCGGAGGCCGTGGTCTGGGCGATGGCGAGGGCACGGCGCATGGCCTGGTCGTCCAGCTGGGAGCCGAGCCGGGCGAGAAAGAGGCCGGTCGCGAGCACGATGACGCCCGTGGCGATGGTCAGCTGCATCAGCAGCACTTGGGAGAAGACACGTCGGGGCCAGCCGATGCGCCACCTTGGGGCCTCGGCACGCGGCCCCCGGGGTATCGCGGCGCTCATGGCAAGGAGGGTAACCAAGCCCGGGTCCTCGGCGCGGCGCCAGGACCCCGGTGGTGCCGGTCCAGGTGCAGGGAGGCGTCAGGCGGTCACGGCGGCGGCGACGGCCGGTGCCGGTCGCCCGGCGCGCACCGCCCGCACGCCGATGACGTCCATACGGGCCGGGGAGCCCAGAGCGGATCCGCAGCTCTCCGGACGTGGCGGCGCGGCGGCGACCTGGACGACACCGACCCGCCACCGCTGTCCGTCGGTGTGCCCGACGGTGACGTTCCAGGCGGGGGCGGCACCCTCGGTCCGCAGCACGGTCAGCGCGTCGGCTCCCGCCTCGCCGCTCAGCTCGCGGACCGCCAGCTCGGCGGCCTGGCCGGGCCGCTCCCAGGTGGACCGGCCGCGGCAGCCCTCGGTGACGACCCTGCCCTCCCGCAGCGCGTCCAGGACGTCCCGCACGGACTGCGCGGTGGCCCGTCCGTAGGCGTACCCGTGCGGCAGCACCATGAGCGTCGGCGCGAAGCGGTGGCCGCCGATGTGGGTGACCTCCCAGGTGCCGTGCGCCCCGGAGGCGGTGAGCTCGGCGGCCAGCGGCCGGCCGAGGAGGGCGCAGCAGCGGTCGCGCTTGCCGTTGGTGCACACGAGCACCAGGGGGGCGCCCGTGTACTTCTCCCACCCCTGGTCGGGGCCCGCGGCGGCGGGGCGCAGACCGCTCAGGTCGCCCGCGCCCAGCGCGGCGAAGTCGAGGGCGAGCAGCCGCTCGGGCTCGGTGAGCGTGGTCGTACGGATCCAGGAGCGGCCCGGGCGGGTGTGCGCGACGAAGACGCGCTGCCGTGGGTGGGTGTGGCAGTCGGCGTGCCGGCCAGGGCGCCGGATCAGCGCGACGCGGACGCCGGTGTCCTTGGCGGCGCGCTCCAGCGCGCGGCCGACGGCCGGCGCCAGATGGCTGGCGGTCAGGGCCTCGGCACCCCAGGGGCCGGGCTGTTCGAGCAGAAGCCAGGTGGTGGCGGCGGTCGCCGTCCCGGCGAGCGGTTCGGACAGGTCGCGGGAGGCGGTCGCGCACGTGCTCACGAAGGTAAGCCTAACCTCTCTTGTGACCTTGGGCTTCCGAAGGCGCGCCTTTGGAGGCGAGAGGCCGGTTTCTGCCGGGCGCGGCCGGGTTCCGCCGGGTCGGCCGTGGCCCGGGACGCCTCGGCGTCAGCGTCGGCCGGTGTCGCGCAGCGCCGTGGCGAGTCCGCTCAGGTACGTCGAGACCGGCCCCAGGGTGAGCAGCCCGCTGCCCGCCCCGGCCAGCTCCGCCGCCGCGGGGGTGAGCTCGCGGTGGGCGCGCTCCATCGTCTCCCGGTCGCCGGTCGCGACGGCCGCCCGGGCGGTCAGGCACCACAGGGCCTCGAACAGCAGGTCGCGGGGCGGGTCCGGGGTCTCGCGCAGCGCCGCCGCGGCCTCGTCGCGGCGGTCTCGGGCCAGCAGCACCAGGGGGCGGGCCCAGGGCTCGTACGGCCCCCAGCCGCCGTGCTCGTCGGCCTGGGCGGGCAGCGCGTGCCGCGTGCGCAGGCACAGCAGCGCGAGCGGCAGCAGACCGGCCTCCAGCCCGGGCATGCCGGCCCCGTCCAGCCGCGCGGCGGCCTGCCGGTAGGCCGCCGCGGCGGGCTCGTGTGCCGCCGCCGGGCCGGTCGCGGCGAGCCGTAGCGCGGCGTACCACTGGGTGAAGACGCCGACCAGCGGCAGCTCGTGGCGCTCGGCCAGGCGGTCCGCGGCGCTCGCGTGGCGGTCGGCTCCGGCGAAGTCCGCCAGGGCGCCGCGGGCCTGGAGCCGTATGAGGTGGCCGAGGACCTCGAAGGTGGTCAGGCCGTGCCGGGCGGACAGGGCGATCAGCTCGGCGCCGATCGCGTCCCGGCGCGGCGCCAGACCGGCGCGGTGGAAGGTCTGCATGAACGTGGCGTTGAGGGCGAATGCCAGCAGCGCGGGATCGTCCAGGCGGCGGGCGATCTCCTCCGCCTGCCGGGCGGCCTGCGGGCCGCGCGCCGCGCGGGTGCCGCGCGACTCCAGGGCGATCGTGGCCAGCAGCCGGGCCCGGGCCGCCTCGTGCCCGGCGGGCGGCAGGGCGGCCAGCGCGCGCTCGGCCGCCGTGACGACCCGCACGGCCTGCTCCGGGTCGTCGAGCCGCGTCCAGATGGCCGGGACGTCGTACGCGCCGATCACCCGGGCGGTCAGCTCCGCGTCGCCGAGCTCCTCGGCCGCCGTGATGGCCGCCACGCGGTGGCTGCGGGCCGTCCGGAGGCCGCTGCCGCCGGTCACCGCGAGACTGCGCAGCAGGCCCACCGTCGACTCGAGACGTGCCCGGGCGCCGGAGGGCACGGTGCGGTCGTAGGCGGCCGCCGTACGCGCCCACACCCGGCCGGCCGCCCCGGCCGCCGGGCCGGGGTCGAGGTGGGCGGCGTGGCCGAGGATGTCCGCCTCCAGGCCGCGCAAACGCGGGCCCGGATCCACCCCCAGCTGCTCGGCCAGGAGCGTGCGCGCCCGGCGCAGGACCGCCAGCGCGTCGCCCTGGCGGCCGGCGCGGTACAGCGCCAGCGCCAGCAGCCGCCAGGCGTCCTCGCGCCAGGGGTACTCGGCCACATGCGCGTCCAGGTCCGCCGCCGCCTCGGCGGCCAGGCCCAGCGCGAGCCGGGCCTCGGCCTGCCGCTCGACGGCGTGCAGCCGCAGCTCCGCGAGGCGCGAGCGCTCCGCGCGGGCCCATGGCTCGTCGGCGAACTCCGCGTAAGCGGGCCCGCGCCACCACTCCAGCGCTTCCGTCAGCCGCGCGAGCGCGTCCTCGGGCGGGAGGGCCGTGGCGGCGGTCACCGCCCGCTCGAAGCTCCAGGCGTCCACCGCGCCCGGCTCGGCCCGCAGCGCGTACCCCGGCCCCTCGGTGACCAGCAGGCGGGCCGGGGCGCGGGGCGGGCGCTCCGGTTCCAGGGTGCGCCGCAGCGCGGCCACGAAGGTGCGGATCGCGCCCACCGCGTCGGCGGGCGGCTCCGTCCACAGATCCTCGGCCAGGCGGCGGACCGGGACCACACGGCGGCGGGCCACGATCAGCCGGGCCAGCACCGCGCGGTGTCGTGGCCCCTTCAAGGAGATCGGGCCCCCGGCCCCGTCCCAGGCCGCCACCGGACCCAGCACGCCGAACAGGAACCGCACGCCGGACCACCCTTTCCGGGGCAGCGCCCCCGGTCACGGTAACGCGCTCATCCGGTGCTCATCCGGTGCTCATCCGCGCCCGGCACGCTGACGACGCCTGAACATCTCGGGCCCGAAAAAACTCCTCACCCTGAAAGGGGCGGAACCATGCCGCCTGTCATCGCCGGCTTCGCCCACCACCGTGTCCCCGTCGCCGACGGCGTGTCCCTCCACGCGGCCATCGGCGGCTCGGGCACCCCGATCGTGCTGCTGCACGGCTTTCCGCAGACCCATCTGATGTGGCGGCACGTCGCCGCCGACCTCGCGGCCGACCACACCGTGATCTGCCCCGATCTGCGCGGCTACGGCGCCAGCGACAAGCCCGCCGACCCCGACGGCACCGCCTACGCCAAGCGCACCATGGCCGCCGACGTCGTCGCCCTGGCCCGCGCGCTGGGGCACGAGCGGTTCGCGCTGGCCGGGCACGACCGCGGCGCCCTGGTCGCCTTCCGCGCCGCCCTCGACCACCCGGCGGCCGTCACCCACCTGGCCTGCCTCGATGTGCTCCCGACCCTGGACATGTGGGAGGCGCTGCACGGCACCGCCGCCGCCGTGGGCTTCCACCTCTACCTGATGGCTCAGCCGCCCGGACTGCCCGAGCGGATGATCGCCGCCGCCCCGGACCTCTTCTTCGGCCACTTCCTCGACCTGTGGACGGGCGACCCGCAGGCCGTCCCGGCCGATGTCCGCGCCGCGTACCTGGACGCCTGCCGCGAGGCGGTGCCCTCGATCGTCGCCGACTACCGCGCCTCCGCCGGCATCGACACCGACCACGACCGGGCCGACCGCGCCGCCGGCCGCCGGCTGCGGATGCCGGTCACCGTGCTCCAGCAGGACTGGGACGCCGCCCTCGGCTACGACGCCGCCGCGCTGTGGCGCGCCTGGGCGGACGATCTGCGGCACACCACCGTCACCGGCGGCCACTTCATGGCCGAGGAGGCCCCCGCCGACATCGCCAAGGCCCTGCGGGACCTGCTGGCCCGCTGAGGGGCCGGCGGCACCCGTAGGGACCCGAGGGCGCCCGAACGCCCGAAAGCGCCCCGGACGGCCCAAGGCGCCCCCGGACGGCCGAAGCGGCCGGGCTGTCGTCGTACGTACGGCCCGGCCGCTCGGCCGCCACACCGGGGCCGGGCCCGCTACACCGGCCCGGTCACCACCGCCACCGCCTTGGCCAGCGGCACCCCCGAGCCGTCGCGGCGCGGGTCGATCTCCGGCAGCGGCGCCGGGGTGCCGGTCGCGGTGGCCGCGCGGGTCGGTGTCGCACCCGCCCAGGCCAGGACCAGGCAGTCCTCGCCCTTCAGGAACCGCTGGCAGCGCACCCCGCCGGTGGCCCGGCCCTTGCGCGGGTACTGGTCGAACGGAGTGAGCTTGGCCGACTGCTGTACCGAGTCGTCGAGGGTGCCGTGCGCGCCGGCGACCGTGAACACCACCGCGTCGGCCGCCGGGTCGATGGCTGTGAACGAGATCACCTTCGCGCCCGAGGCCAGCTTGATGCCGGCCATGCCACCCGCCGCGCGGCCCTGCGGCCGCACCTGGCTCGCCGGATAGCGCAGCAGTTGCGCGTCGTCGGTGATGAAGACCAGGTCCTCTTCGCCCGTGCGCAGCTCCACAGCGCCGACGATGCGGTCGCCCTCCTTGAGGCCGATGACCTCCAACTCGTCCTTGTTGGCGGGATAGTCGGGGACCACGCGCTTGACGACGCCCTGCTCCGTGCCGATCGCGAGCCCCGGTGAGGACTCGTCGAGTGTGGTGAGGCAGACCAGTTCCTCGCCCTCCTCCAGCGACAGGAACTCCGCGATCGGCGCCCCGCCCGCCAGGTTCGGCGTCCCGGCCGTCTCCGGGAGTATCGGCAGATCGACCACGGCGAGCCGCAGCAGCCGCCCGGTCGAGGTCACCGCCCCCAGGTCCCCGCGGGCCGTGGCCGGGACCGCCGAGACGATCACATCGTGCTTGGCGCGCCTGGCCTGCCCCTCGCCCGGGAACGGCTCGCCGTTGGCCGTGCGGGCCAGCAGGCCGGTGGAGGACAGCAGCACCCGGCACGGGTCGTCCGCGACCTCCAGCGGCACCGCGGTCACCGGGGCGTCCGCCGACTCCTGTAGCACCGTGCGCCGCTGCGTGCCGAACTTCTTGGCCACCTGGGCCAGTTCCGCCGACACCAGCTTGCGCAGCTCGGCGTCCGACTCCAGGATCCGGGTCAGCTCCTCGATCTCCGCCTTGAGGCGGTCGCGCTCCGACTCCAGCTCGATCCGGTCGAACTTGGTCAGCCGGCGCAGCGGGGTGTCCAGGATGTACTGCGTCTGGACATCGGAGAGCTCGAAGCGGGCGATCAGGGACTGCTTCGCCTCCGCCGCGTTCTCGCTGGAGCGGATGATGCGGATGACCTCGTCGATGTCGAGCAGGGCGACCAGCAGACCCTCGACCAGGTGGAGCCGGTCCCGCCGCTTGGTGCGCCGGAACTCACTGCGCCGCCGGACCACATTGAAGCGGTGGTCGAGGTAGACCTCCAGCAGCTCCTTGAGCCCCAGCGTCAGCGGCTGGCCGTCCACCAGCGCGACATTGTTGATGCCGAAGGACTCCTCCATCGGCGTCAGCTTGTAGAGCTGTTCAAGCACGGCCTCCGGGTTGAAGCCGTTCTTGATCTCGACGACCAGGCGCAGGCCGTGCTCGCGGTCGGTGAGGTCCTTGACGTCCGAGATGCCCAGCAGCTTCTTCGCGCCGACCAGGTCCTTGATCTTCGAGATGACCTTCTCGGGGCCGACCGCGAAGGGCAGTTCGGTGACGACCAGGCCCTTGCGGCGCGCCGTCACGTCCTCCACCGAGACCGTGGCGCGGATCTTGAAAGTGCCGCGCCCCTTCTCGTACGCGTCCCTGACGCCGCCCAGGCCCACGATCCGGCCGCCGGTCGGCAGGTCCGGGCCCGGCACGAACCGCATCAGGGTGTCCAGGTCCGCGCCCGGGTGCCGGATCAGATGGCGGGCGGCGGCGATCACCTCGCCCAGGTTGTGCGGGGGCATGTTGGTCGCCATGCCGACCGCGATCCCGGAGGCGCCGTTGACCAGCAGGTTGGGATAGGCGGCGGGCAGCGCCAGCGGCTCCTGCTCGCTGCCGTCGTAGTTCGGGGCGAAGTCGACGGTGTCCTCGTCGATCGACTCGGTCATCAGCGAGGTCGCCGAGGCCATGCGGCACTCGGTGTAGCGCATCGCCGCGGGCGGGTCGTCGTTCCCCAGGGAGCCGAAGTTGCCGTGGCCGTCGACCAGGGGGACGCGCATCGAGAAGGGCTGGGCCATGCGCACCAGCGCGTCGTAGATCGACGCGTCGCCGTGCGGATGCAGCTTGCCCATGACCTCGCCGACGACGCGGGCGCACTTCACGAAGCCGCGCTCGGGCCGCAGGCCCATCTCGTTCATCTGGTAGAGGATGCGCCGGTGCACCGGCTTGAGGCCGTCCCGGGCGTCGGGCAGAGCGCGCGAGTAGATGACCGAGTACGCGTACTCGAGGAAGGAGCCCTGCATCTCGTCGACGACGTCGATGTCGAGGATGCGCTCCTCGAAATCATCCGGCGGAGGGGTCTTTGTGCTGCGGCGGGCCATCGCGCTTGCGGCTCCTTCAACTGCCGAGGCGGGATCTGACGCCGACCATTGTGGACCGGACCACCGACAAGTGTGGAACGGGCTATGGACAACGCGCTGCGCGAGAGATTCCCCGGCGGGAACTTCGCCAGATGTCCGTGCGCTTGCATACAGTGACAGGACCGCACTTCAAGCGGCTCGCACGCGCTCCATCCCGCGATCGAAGGGACGTACATGCCCATGGGTCACACGGCCACGGAACAAGCCGGCTCCGGCGGCCTGACAGCGACCGAGCACCGGCTGGCCAACGGCCTGCGGGTGGTGCTCTCCGAAGACCACCTGACCCCGGTCGCGGCGGTCTGCCTGTGGTACGACGTCGGCTCGCGCCACGAAGTCAAGGGGCGTACGGGCCTGGCTCACCTATTCGAGCACTTGATGTTCCAGGGCTCGGCGCAGGTCCAGGGGAACGGCCACTTCGAGCTGGTGCAGGGCGCCGGCGGCTCGCTGAACGGGACGACCAGCTTCGAGCGGACCAACTACTTCGAGACGATGCCGACCCACCAGGTGGAGCTGGCGCTGTGGCTCGAGGCGGACCGTATGGGGTCGCTGCTGACCGCGCTTGACGAGGAGAGCCTGGAGAACCAGCGCGACGTCGTCAAGAACGAGCGCCGCCAGCGCTACGACAACGTGCCGTATGGCACGGCCTTTGAGCGCCTGGTCGGCATGGCCTACCCCGAGGGCCACCCGTACCACCACACCCCGATCGGCTCGATGGCCGACCTGGACGCGGCCTCCCTGGAGGACGCCCGCGAGTTCTTCCGCACGTACTACGCGCCGAACAACGCCGTGCTGGCGGTCGTGGGCGACATCGACCCCGAGCAGACCCTGGCCTGGGTCGAGAAGTACTTCGGCACCATCCCCTCCCACGACGGCAAGCGCCCGCCCCGCGACGGCACCCTGCCGGACGTGATCGGCGGACAGCTGCGCGAGGTCGTCGAGGAGGAGGTCCCGGCCCGCGCCCTGATGGCCGCCTACCGGCTGCCCCACGACGGCACCCGCGAGGCCGACGCCGCCGACCTGGCGCTGACCGTCCTGGGCGGCGGGGAGTCCTCCCGCCTGCACAACCGCCTGGTGCGCCGGGACCGTACGGCGGTGGCCGCGGGCTTCGGCCTGCTGCGGCTGTCGGGCGCCCCCTCGCTCGGCTGGCTGGACGTGAAGACCTCCGGCGGCGTGGAGGTCCCCGACATCGAGGCCGCCGTCGACGAGGAGCTGGCCCGGTTCGCCGAGGAGGGGCCGACCCCGGAGGAGATGGAGCGCGCCCAGGCCCAGTTGGAGCGCGAGTGGCTGGACCGGCTGGCCACGGTCGGCGGCCGCGCCGACGAGCTGTGCCGGTTCGCCGTGCTGTTCGGCGACCCGCAGTTGGCGCTGACCGCCGTGGAGCGCGTCCTCCAGGTGACGGCCGAAGAGGTGCGGACCGTGGCCCAGGCCAGGCTGCGCCCCGACAACCGCGCGGTGCTGGTCTACGAGCCGGTCCAGGGCGCCGAGCAGGCCGACGCCGGGGTCGACACCGACAACGACGCAGCAGCCGACGACAACGACGCAGAAGGGGAGTCGGCCCAGTGAGCGACGCCGTCACCACCATGACCTTCCACCCGCAGCCGCAGGCGGGTGCCGCCAGGCCGTGGGCCTTCCCGGCCCCCGAGCGCGCCGAGCTGCCCAACGGGCTGACCGTGCTGCGCTGCCACCGCCCCGGCCAGCAGGTCGTCGCCGTGGAGATCAACCTCGCCGCCCCGCTGGACGCCGAGCCGGCCGGGCTCGACGGCATCGCCACGATCATGGCCCGCGCCCTGTCCGAGGGCACCGACAAGCACACCGCCGAGGAGTTCGCCGCCGAGCTGGAGCGCTGCGGCGCCACCCTGGACGCGCACGCCGACCACCCCGCCGTCCGGGTGTCCCTGGAGGTCCCCGTCTCCCGGCTGCCCAAGGCGCTCGGCCTGCTGGCCGACGCGCTGCGCGCGCCCGCCTTCCCCGAAGGCGAGGTCGAGCGGCTGGTGCGCAACCGCCTGGACGAGATCCCGCACGAGCTGGCCAACCCGGCCCGGCGCGCCTCGATGGCGCTGTCCAAGGAGCTGTTCCCGGCCGAGTCCCGGATGTCCCGGCCGCGCCAGGGCACCCAGGAGACCGTCGAGGGCATCGACGCCGCGGCCGTGCGGGCCTTCTACGAGGCGCATGTCCGCCCCTCCACGGCGACCGCCGTGGTCGTGGGCGACCTGGCCGGCGTCGACCTCGACAAGGCGCTGGCCGAGTCCCTCGGCGCCTGGACGGGCGGCGTCGCCGAGCCCCGCTCCATGCCGCCGATCACCGCCGACGACACCGGCCGCGTGATCATCGTCGACCGGCCGGGCGCGGTGCAGACCCAACTGCTCATCGGCCGGATCGGCGCCGACCGCCACGACCGGGTCTGGCCCGCCCAGGTGCTGGGCACCTACTGCCTGGGCGGCACCCTCACCTCCCGGCTCGACCGCGTGCTGCGCGAGGAGAAGGGCTACACCTACGGCGTGCGCGCCTTCGGCCAGGTGCTCCGCTCGGCGGCCCCGGATCCCTCCGGAGGGGCCACGGGCGCCGCGATGCTGGCCATCAGCGGCTCGGTGGCCACCGAGGTCACCGGCCCCGCCCTGGAGGACCTGTGGAAGGTGCTGGGCACGCTGAAGGAAGAGGGCCTCACGGACGCCGAGCGCGATGTCGCCGTGCAGAACCTCGTCGGGGTGGCCCCGCTGAAGTACGAGACGGCGGCCGCCGTCGCGGGCACGCTCGCCGACCAGGTCGAGCAGCACCTTCCGGACGACTTCCAGGCGCAGCTGTACGCGCGCCTCGCGGAGACCGGCACGGTGGAGGCGACCGCGGCGGTGGTGAGCGCCTTCCCGCCTGACCGGCTGGTCACGGTGCTCGTCGGTGACGCCTCACAGATCGAGGAGCCGGTCAGGGCGCTCGGCGTCGGCGAGGTGCGCGTCATCCAGGGCTAGCCAAGCTGACAGGCCGACAGAGTGACGGGCTGACCTGCCCGGTCGGCCGCGCGAGCGGCCCCGGTGAGGGCCCAACAGGCCGCTGCGACAAGGACCCTGGCGCCGTTACAGGCGCCGGGGTCCTTCTTTTGCTGGTCGTTTCGCCCGCTTTATGGCAGAGGTTGCCCGTCTGGCCGGTCGTGTCTGTGGGGAAACCAACAAAAAAGCGGAACCGTTTGGTGATCGAATGCGGTCGCGCTTAGCGTCAGTCCGGTTGTCCGCCCGAGACACGCCGCACCCGCGGCACGGACATCCATCGCCGAGTCCCCGTACGGCGCAAGCCAGGGGAGCCGGGGAACCAGCCTCGCCCGTCGCCGCCCACGGCGCCGGGAGGGTGATCCCCAGGGGTGAATCGGACGCCTTCTCCGCGAGGGGGAGGGGCCCGTAGGAGACCTTCCTGCTCCGAACCCGTCAGCTAACCCGGTAGGCGAGAGGGAAGGAAAGGAGTGCGCCGGACCATGGCGTTCACCCGTACCACCGGGAAGCACCGCCGCCCCACCCGGGCCCCCCGCACCGCCCGTTCCGGCGCCAACATCGCGGGCATAGCCACGTTGGCCGCCTCCGGTGTGGTCGCCGGCTTCGCCGCCCCGGCCCTCGCGGCGACGGACGACGCGCGCGGCTTCGAGGACACCGGACTGCGCCAGGCGGTCGCCATGGGCGACGAACTCGCAGACCAGGTCGCGACCCAGGCGCAGACCCAGCAGAACGCCGCCGAGGAGGCCGCCGCCAAGGCGCAGGCCGAGGCCGCGGCCCGCAAGGAGGCCGCGCGGCAGGCGGCCGAGGCGAAGCGAAAGGCCGAGGCGGCCGCGAAGAAGGCCAAGCAGGAGCGCGAGGCCAAGGATCGCGCGGCGCGCGAGGCGGAGCGCAAGCGGCTGAACACGTTCGTGTCGCCGATCACGGGCTCGTACCTCTCCACCGGCTACCAGGCGTCCAGCGGCCTGTGGTCCTCCGGCAGCCACACCGGGGTGGACTTCCACGCCGCGTCCGGGACCTCGGTGCACTCCGTCGGCTCCGGCACCGTCGTCGAGGCCGGCTGGGGCGGGGCGTACGGCAACAACATCGTGATCAAGATGAACGACGGCACGTACACCCAATACGGCCACCTGTCGTCCATCGGGGTCTCCGTCGGCCAGACGGTCACCCCCGGCCAGCAGATCGGCCTGTCCGGCGCCACGGGCAACGTCACCGGACCGCATCTGCACTTCGAGGCCCGCACCAGCCCGGACTACGGCTCGGACATCGACCCCGTCAGCTACCTGCGCTCGCACGGCGTGAACATCTGATCACGCCCCCGCGCTTCCCGAAGGCCCCGGTCCCGCGGACCGGGGCCTTCGGCGTACCCGCCCGGCCGCCTGGTCGCCTGGCCGCCTGGCCAAAAAATATCCATGAAATCCCCCCGCCCATCGGAAATTCCAGCTGCTTAGAATAGAGTCGCTGAACACGCGTCAATCGGCTGCGTTTCGCGGAGATTAAGGCGGAGGTTCGACAATGCGGGACCGGAAGTGAGCGGCGATACGACCGCGATGCGGGGCGGTCGCCGGATTTCGGCGCACGCGGTGTGTACGGCGATCCGTGACGATATCGTCTCCGGCACCTTCGCGCCCGGCAGCCGGCTGATCGAGGAACTCCTCGCCCAGCGCTACGGCGTTTCGCGCGTGCCCGTGCGCGAGGCGCTGCGCACCCTGGAGTCGGAAGGCTTTGTGACCACCCGCAGGCACGCGGGCGCGTGCGTCGCGCAGCCGTCCGACCGGGAGGCGGCCGACCTGCTGGACATCCGCGCGCTGCTGGAGCCGCTGGGGGCCGCCCGGGCCGCCCAGCGGCGCACCGAGGCACACCTGAAGGTGTTGCGCGGCCTGGTCCGGCTCGGCCAGGAGCGGGCCCAGCGCGGGCAGCTGGGCGAGCTGCGGCCGCTCAGCGACTGGTTCCACGAGACGCTGGCCCAGGCCTCCGGCAGCCCGAGCCTGGCCGGGCTGCTGGTGCAGCTGAGGCGCAAGATCGCCTGGGTGTATGCGGTGGAGCCGGCCCGTCGGCCGGCGACGCCCGCCCCGGGCGGCGCCCTGCGCTCCGACTTCTCGCTCCGGGCCGTGGAGTCCTGGGACGAGCACGGCGCGCTGGTCGACGCGGTGGCGCGCGGCGACGCGGACCGCGCGCGGGCGCTCGCCGCGGCGCACGCGGAGCGCTCGATGTCGGAATACCGGCTGCGCCGCCCCTCCCGCGTGAGGAGTTCGAAACATTCCGTAAACACGGCGGGTGTCCGGAATTAACAGCGGCCCCGTATACAACTTCTAAGAATTACCGCCGGTGTATCGCGGCCGTGGATTTCCGCGGCCGCGGATTTCGCGTCCCCATATTGCGTGGATAAACAGTGCGGCCGCGGTCCCCTGTAGTGGGTCACCGCGGCCGCGCCGTGTGGATGTGCCGAATTGATTCGCCGAGAATGCGCTGAGAAGCAGAGTCTCAGGCATATCGGGCGGAGTCAGTCAGACGGTCTCCGGAAGCTCCTCGAGCCCCTCCGCGACCAGCTTGGCCAGACGGTCGAGCGCGATCTCGGCGTCGTCGGCGGCGGAGGAGAGCACGACCTCCTCGCCGCCCTGGGCGCCCAGACCCAGCACCGCGAGCATGGAAGCGGCGTTGACCGGGGTGCCGTCCGCCTTGGCGATCGTGATGGGGACGCCGGCGGCGGTGGCCGCCCGGACGAAGATCGACGCGGGGCGGGCGTGCAGGCCCTCGGCCCAGCCGATGTTGACGCGGCGCTCAACCATGGTGTTGCCCTTCGGGTGCGGGGTTGCTGTTGTCTAGACCAATATCATACGGGACGCATGTTTGTGTCTGCCCGTAATGATGCCCGAGTGAGCCCGGGCATGCCCGTACGGGTCCGATATTGACTTTCCCCCGACACCTACTCCCCACGCAAGGGTGTCCGCCAATCGGACGTTCGGACCCCCTTCCGCCCGGGCCGTAGGCTTGGCCGCATGCGGCTGCCGTCCGACACCCACGCCTACCCGGCCCACTGGGAGGCCGACGTGGTGCTCCGCGACGGCGGCACCGCCCGGATCCGCCCCATCACCGCCGACGACGCGCAGCGCCTGGTCAGCTTCTACGAACGAGTCTCGGACGAGTCCAAGTACTACCGCTTCTTCGCGCCCTACCCCCGGCTCTCCGACCGCGACGTGCACCGCTTCACGCACCACGACTACGTCGACCGGGTGGGCCTGGCCGCCACGGTCGGGGGCGAGTTCATCGCCACCGTCCGCTACGACCGGATCGACGGCCAGGGCCTGCCCTCGACGGCGCCAGCCGACGAGGCCGAGGTCGCGTTCCTCGTCCAGGACGCCCACCAGGGCCGCGGGGTGGCCTCCGCCCTCCTCGAACACATCGCCGCCGTCGCCCGCGAGCGCGGGATCCGACGCTTCGCGGCCGAGGTGCTGCCCGCCAACACCAAGATGATCAAGGTGTTCACGGACGCGGGCTACACCCAGAAGCGCAGCTTCGAGGACGGCGTAGTCCGCCTGGAGTTCGACCTCGAACCCACCGACCGCTCCCTGGCTGTGATGCGCGCCCGCGAGCAGCGCGCCGAGGCCCGCTCCGTACAGCGGCTGCTCGCCCCCGGCTCCGTCGCCGTCATCGGCACCGGGCGCGCCCCGGGCGGCGTCGGCCGCACGGTGCTGCGCAACCTCCTCGACGGCGGGTTCACCGGGCGCGCGTACGCCGTCAACCGCGCCTTTCCCGAGGGACAGGAGCGGCTGGACCCCGAGGGCGTCCCGGCCCACCGCTCGATCCGCGAGATCGACGGCCCGGTCGACCTCGCCGTCGTCGCCGTCCCCGCCGCGCAGGTGCCCTCCGTGGTCGCGGACTGCGGCGACAGCGGCGTCCAGGGCCTCGTCGTGGTCTCCGCCGGCTACGCGGAGAGCGGGCCGGAGGGCCGCGACCGGCAGCGCGAGCTGGTCCGCCAGGCGCGCACCTACGGCATGCGGATCATCGGCCCCAACGCCTTCGGCGTCATCAACACCGCCGACGGCGTGCGGCTGAACGCCTCCCTCTCGCCGCGGCTGCCCGCCCCCGGACGGCTGGGCCTGTTCACCCAGTCCGGGGCGATAGGCATCGCGCTGCTGTCCGGGCTGGCCCTGCGCGGCGCGGGGACCGCCGGGGTCTCCACCTTCATCTCCGCGGGCAACCGCGCGGACGTATCCGGCAACGACGTCCTGCAGTACTGGTACGACGACCCGCAGACCGACGTCGCCCTGATGTACCTCGAGTCCATCGGCAACCCCCGCAAGTTCACCCGGCTCGCCAAACGCACGGCCGCGGTCAAGCCGGTCGTGGTCGTCAAGGGCGCCCGCCACAGCGGCAGCGCCCCCACCGGCCACGCCGTCCCCGCCCCGGGCATTCCGGACGCCACCGTCTCCGCCCTGCTGCGGCAGGCGGGCGTCATCCGGGTCGACACGGTCACCGAGCTCGTCGACGCCGGGCTGCTGCTCGCCTCCCAGCCGCTCCCCGGCGGCGCGCGCATCGCCATCCTGGGTAACTCCGATTCCCTGGGGCTGCTCACCTACGACGCCTGCCTCACCGACGGGCTGCGCCCGCTGCCGCCCCGCGACCTGACCACGGCCGCCGCCCCCGGCGACTTCCGGCGAGCCCTCGCCGCGGCCCTCGCCGACGACGCGTGCGACGCCGTCGTCGTCACCGCCATCCCCGGGGTCGGCGACGCCGACGCGGCCGACCTCGCCGGGGCGATGCGCGGCGCGGCCGCCGAGGCCGCGGCGCGCGGTGCGGCCAAGCCGGTGGCGGTGGTCCACCTGGAGATCCCGGGGCTCGCCGAGGCCCTGGCCGCGCCCTGGGACGCCGCCGTGCCGGAGGGCGGGGCCGGAGCCGGAGACGGAGACGGGGGCGACGGGGCTGACAGGGCTGACAGGGCTGACGGGGCGCCCTTCCCGGCGCCGCGGATCCCCGCCTACCCGGCCGCGGAGCGTGCCGTACGGGCCCTGGCCGAGGCCGTGGGGTACGCGGGGTGGCGGCGGCAGGCCGAGGAGGCGGGCAAGATCCAGCAGCTCCCCGAGTACGAGGACATCGACGAGGCGGGGGCCGCGGCCGACATCAACGTACTGCTCGCCCCGACGGAGGGTGTCCCGACGGAGGGTGTCCCGGCGGAGGGTGTCCCGGCGGAGGGTGCCGCGGCTGAAGGTGTCCCGGCGGAGGGTGCCCTGGCTGAAGGCGCTCCGGCGGAGGGCGCCCCGGCTGAAGGTGCCGCGGCTGAAGGTGTCCCGGCGGAGGGTGCCCTGGCCGAAGGCGTCCCGACGGAGAGTGTCCCGGCCGAAGGTGCCCCGACCGAAGGCACCCCAGCCGAGAACGCCCCGCCCTACGCTTCCCCGTCGCACACCGCCCCGGCCGACGGCGGCCCCCGCTCGGACGCCGCCGCGCCGCCCGACGTGTCGGCGGACGCCCAGGCCCCGCACGCCGTCACCCTCTCCGCCCCCGACGCCCAGCGTCTCCTCGCCCGCTACGGCGTCAGCGTGCTGCCCGCGCTACCCGCCCCCGATCCGGATGCCGCCGTGCGGGCCGCGGCCAGGCTCGGCTTTCCCGTCGCCCTCAAGACCACCGCCCCCCACCTGCGCCACCGCGCCGACCTCGGCGGAGTGCGGCTCGACCTCGGCGGGGAGGCGGAACTGCGCCGGGCCTACGCCGAGTTGACCGGCTACCTCGGGGCCGCCGAAGAGCTCCGGCTCGTCGTGCAGCGGATGGCCCCCCGCGGCGTTGACACCGTCGTACGGGCCGCCATCGACCCCGCCGCCGGCGCGGTGCTCTCCTTTGGGCTCGCCGGAGCCCCCTCCGAGCTGCTCGGCGACACCGCCCACCGGCTCGTCCCGGCCACCGACCGGGACGCCGCCGAGCTGATCAGATCCATCCGGACCGCGCCGCTCCTGTTCGGCTGGCGCGGCTCCAGCCCCGTCGACACCGCGGCGCTCGAAGAGCTCCTGCTGCGGGTGTCCCGCATGGTGGACGACCACCCCGAGGTGGTCGCCGTCGACCTCGAACCGGTCGTCGTCGCCTCGCGCGGCCTGTCCGTGCTCGGCGCGGCCGTCCGGCTGGCCCCGCCGCCCCCGCGCACCGACCTCGGCCCCCGTCACCTGCCCAGCTACTGACGTCCGCGGCCATGGCCGGCATGGGCGCCTGGGTCGGTGCGGCCCCTTAGGATGGGCACATGGCGAAGACCGGTACGACGACCAAGGGGCTGCGCGCGGCGATCGAGCGCAGCGGCTATTACCCGGCACTCGTTGCCGAAGCGGTGGAAGCCGCCGTGGGCGGTGAGCCGGTCGTCTCGTATCTGGTCCACCAGGAGACCACCTTCGACTCCAACGAGGTCCGCCGCCATGTCACGGTCCTCGTCCTGACGGGCACCCGCTTCATCGTCAGCCACACCGACGAGCAGGCCGCCGACGGCACGTCCCCGTCTCCGTACGCCACCACCTCCACCGAGTCCGTGAAGCTCCAGCGGATCTCCTCGGTCGTGCTGAGCCGTGTCGTGGCCAACCCCGAGTCGTACACCCCCGGCACGCTGCCCCGCGAGGTGGTCCTCACCATCGGCTGGGGCGCCGTCAACCGCCTCGACCTCGAGCCCGCCGCCTGCGGCGACCCCAACTGCGAGGCCGACCACGGCTACACCGGCTCCTCCACCGCCGACGACCTGAGCCTGCGGGTCAGCGAGGCGGGCGACGGCCCCGACAGCGTCCGGCAGACCCTCGCCTTCGCCCAGTCGCTCTCGGAAGCCACCGTGGACACGCCGGACGCCGGCCGCTGATGTCCGACTCCATCGCGGGCTCCGCCACCGCCTCCCGATGGCAGGAGCCCGAGCCCGAGCCGCTCGACCCGCGCTCCGCCCCCGTGCCCCGCTATGGCACGGGCTCGCTCGCCGATCTGCTGCCCGCCGTCGCCGCGGGCCAGGGCGTCCCAGGCCTGACCTCGGGGCTCGCCCTCGCGCCCGCCGACCGCGTGTGCGTGTTCCTGGTCGATGGCCTCGGCTGGGAGCTGCTGCGCGCCCACCCCGCCGAAGCGCCCTTTCTGACCTCGCTGCTGCCCGGCTCGCTGAGCGGCAGCGGAGCGCCGATCACCGCGGGCTTCCCCTCCACCACCGCGACCTCGCTGGCCTCCGTCGGCACGGGCCTGCCGCCCGGCGCCCACGGCCTGCCCGGCTATACGGTGGCCGACCCCGCCACCGGCCGGCTGATGAACCAGCTGCGCTGGCAGCCGTGGACGGATCCGCACGCCTGGCAGCCGTACCCCACCGTCTTCCAACTGGCCGACGCGGCGGGCGTGCACACCTGCCAGGTGTCCGCGCCGATCTTCGCCGAGACCCCGCTCACCAAGATCGCGCTGAGCGGCGGCACTTTCCACGGCCGGCTCTCCGGCGAGGAGCGGATGGACCTCGCGGCCGAGCAGCTGGCCGTCGGCGACCGCTCGCTGGTGTACACGTACTACAGCGAAGTCGACGGCAAGGGACACCGCTTCGGCGTCGACTCCGGCGAGTGGCGCGCCCAGTTGCGCTATGTGGACGGGCTCGTGCAGCGCCTCGCCGAGCAACTGCCGCCCCGCACCGCCCTCTACGTGACCGCCGACCACGGCATGATCGACATCCCCTTCGACCCGGAGTCGCGGATCGACTTCGACGAGGACTGGGAGCTGCGGGCCGGAGTCGCCCTGCTGGGCGGCGAGGGCCGCGCCCGCCATGTGTACGCGGTCCCCGGCGCGGCGAGCGATGTGCTGGCGGTGTGGCGCGAGGTGCTCGGCGATCGGATGTGGGTGGCGAGCCGCGACGAGGCCATCGAGGCGGGCTGGTTCGGGCGGCCCGAGGACGGCGGCGGCGTGGACGAGCGGGTGTACCGGCGGATCGGCGATGTGGTGGCCGCCGCCAGCGCGGACGTCGCGATCGTCGCCTCGCGGACCGAGCCGAAGGAGTCGGCGATGGTGGGGCTGCACGGCTCGATGACCCCCGTCGAGCAGCTCGTCCCGCTCCTCGAAGTACGCTCCTGAGCCGTTCTCCGCTTCCCGCGCCGCTCGCCCTGCTCGTCCCGCCCGCCCCCTATCCCTCCCGTGCGAAAGGCCTCGCCACCCCATGCCCGAGCTGGTGTTCTTCTCCGGAACCATGGACTGCGGAAAGAGCACCCTCGCTCTTCAGATCGAGCACAACCGCTCGGCGCGCGGCCTTCAGGGCATGATCTACACCCGGGACGACAGGGCGGGCCGGGGCAAGCTCTCCTCGCGGCTCGGGCTGGTCACCGAGGCCGTCGAGGCGGGGGACGATCTGGACTTCTACGCCCATGTGGTCGGGATCCTCACGGCCGGGGGCCGCGCCGACTATGTGATCGTGGACGAGGCACAGTTCCTCGCCCCGTCCCAGATCGACCAGCTCGCCCGCGTCGTGGACGACCTCGGGCTCGACGTCTTCGCCTTCGGCATCACCACCGACTTCCGCAGCAAGCTCTTCCCCGGCTCGCAGCGCCTGGTCGAGCTCGCGGACCGGATCGAGGTGCTCCAGGTCGAGGCGTTGTGCTGGTGCGGGGCCCGCGCCACGCACAACGCCCGTACCGTCGGCGGTGAGATGGTCGTCGAGGGCGCCCAGGTCGTCATCGGCGACGTCAACCAGCCCGGGGCCGAGGTGGGTTACGAGGTGCTGTGCCGACGTCACCACCGGCGCCGCATGACGGCCGCGGCCGCCCGCGCCGCCACGCTGTCGCCGGACGTGCTCCCCGTCGACCCGTCGGCGGCCCCGTCCCCCGCGCCCGGCGACCCCGCAGAAGCGCCCCAGGCAGCCTCCTAGCCGCCCGTCGACCGCCCGTACCGCAGGGTGAAGGCCGCCCCCTCCGGGTCCGTGACGGTGGCCGTACGCCCCGTCGCGTCGTCCCGCGGTGGCAGGACGACATGGCCGCCCAGCTCGGTCACCTGGCGCACCGCCTTGTCCACGTCGGCCACCGCGAAGTACGTCCGCCAGTGCGGGCCCCGGTCGCGCGGCAGGGCGCTGCCCACGCCGTGGATCGCGGCCACCGGCCGCCCCGCCACCCGCAGGGTCAGCACATCGGACCCGGGCTCGGGGGCCGGGCCGGGGCCGTCGGGACGACGGGACGAGGGCTCGCTGTGGCTGCCGAAGACCATGTCGTAGAACTTGCTGACGGCCGAGGACTCACGGGTCATCAGCTCGTGCCAGACAGGGGAGCCCGGCGCCCCGACCTCCTCGGCGCCCAGGTGCTCGCGCGCCTGCCACACGCCGAAGGTCGCGCCCTCCGGGTCGGCCGCGAGGGCCATCCGGCCCGCCTCGCCCGCGTCCAGCGGGCCCACCGCCACGGTGCCGCCGCAGGCGCGGATCAGCTCCGCCGTCTCGTCGGCGTCGTCGGAGGCCAGATACGTCGTCCAGGCGACCGGGAGGTGGCGCTCCAACGGCAGCTCGCCCAGCCCCGCGACCGGTCGGTCGCCGATCCGCGCGCGTACGTACGGGCCCAGGTGCTGCGGCCCCGGGGTGAACTCCCAGCCGAACAAGGCGTGGTAGAAGTCCTGCGTCGCGGCCAGGTTGTGCACCATCAGGCTCGTCCAGCAAGGCGTGCCCGGTGTGTGCCGAGTCGCTGCCTTGGTCATCGTCACTCTCTCCTCGGACCATTGTGGTGTCCGTGCGGCTCCGGCCGGCCCGCGGGTGCGCGGGGCGGTGATGGGGGGTGGCGCCCGACAGATATTCGCACCACCTGCCGCAACACGCGCCCTGGCCGCGCCGCAATTCGCGGCTCCTACCAGGACAATGCCCGCTTTCGAGCCGCGCACCCGTTTCCAAGCCATGGTCGCGAGGTGTCCATCAGCTGTACGGAGGGTGATCGAGTGGGCCGATCGTCGCAGGCGCATCTACGCAAGGATGGTGCCCATGAATGCCATCATCACCGCATCCGATCTCATGGACGAGCTGGCGGGGGAGCGGCCGCCGCTCCTCCTGGACGTCCGCTGGCAGCTGGGCGGCCCGCCCGGCCGCCCCGCCTACGAGGCCGGGCACCTCCCTGGCGCGGCCTACGTCGACCTGGAGGCCGAACTCGCGGGCCCCGCGGGCGCGGCCGGCCGCCACCCGCTGCCCGACCTGTCCGCCTTCGCCGCCGCGATGCGCCGGGCCGGAGTCCGCGCGGACCGGCGCGTGGTGGCGTACGACGGCGGGCAGGGGTGGGCTGCGGCGCGCGCCTGGTGGCTGCTGCGCTGGGCAGGCCATCCGTCCGTACGCGTCCTCGACGGCGGCCTGGCCGCCTGGACCGAGCGCGGCGGCCTGCTGAGCACCGAGGCCGGCGCCCCGCCCGAGGGCGACTTCGAGCCGCGGCCCGGCGCCCTCCCGCTGCTGGACGCGGACGGCGCGGCGGCGCTCGCCCGGCGCGGGCTGCTGCTGGACGCGCGGGCCGCCGAGCGGTACCGGGGCGAGGTGGAGCCGATCGACCCCGTGGCCGGGCACATCCCGGGGGCGGTCTCGGCGCCGACGGCGGAGAACGTCACCCCTGAGGGCCGGTTCCTGCCCGCCGAGCGGCTGGCCGAGCGCTTCGAGAAGCTCGGCGCCACCGAGGACGCCGAGGTGGGGGTCTACTGCGGCTCGGGCGTCTCGGCCGCCCACCAGGTGCTGGCGCTCGCGGTCGCGGGCGTCCCGGCCGCCCTGTACGTCGGCTCCTGGAGCGAGTGGTCCGCCGACGCCACCCGCCCGGTGGCCACCGGCCGAGAGCGAGGCTGATGCAAGGCGCGCGCCCCGGCCGGGGGCGCCCCCAGCTACCGCTGGGAGGTGCCCCTGCCCAGCGGTAGCTGAGGGAGAGCCGAAGGCGCGCGCCGCCCGCGCCGGAGGCGCTGATGTGCGCTGTCGAAAGGGAGAGCGCGCGGAGGCCCTGAGGCTGCGATCGCCACGCGGCGGAGCCGGCTGTATTGATATGCGGCTGCCGCCCCGTGGCGATACAGCCGGCTACCGCCGCGTGGTCGACCGTGGACAGGGGCTGTAGCGCCCCGGCGGGGGCGCCCCCAGCTACAGCTGGAGGTGCCCCCGCCAGCGGTAGCTGGGGGAGAACCGAGCCTTGGAAAGAGCCGCCGGGCCGCGCTGTCGGAGCGACAGCGGGGCCCGGCAACAGGGTGAGGGCGGCCCGGCGGGACGCCGGGGCTACTCCTGTTTCTTGCGGCGGGTGCCGAAGACGATCTCGTCCCAGCTCGGCACCGCCGCCCGGCGACCCGGACGCACCCCGTCCGCCTCCGCCTGACGGTCCGTGGTGCCGGTCAGCCGGTCGCGGTGGCCGGCGACCGAACGGGGCATCAGGACGTCCGCGTACGCCGAGCCGGCGCTCGCCGCCGGGGCCGGCGGCTCGACGGGCTCCGGCTCCTCGGCGGGCTCGTCGGCCGGGGACGGGGCGCTCGGCGGCTCCGGCACGATCATGTCGCCCCGGAAGTTCGGCACGGCTTCCAGCAGGCTGGTGAGCGAGTCCCGCTCACCGCCGAGGCCGTCCTCCACGGAGGCGGACGCCGACATGGAGTCGGACTCGCCGTCGCCACGCTCGAACGAGCCCTGCCGGTCCCGGTCGCGATCCCGGTCACGCGGCAGCCGGGCGATCCGCGGCACGAACGGGAAGCTCGGCTCCGGAGTGTCGTCGGCCTCGCCGATCAGCGCCCGGGCCTCGTCGTCCACGGCCTGTACGAGCCGCCGGGGCGGATCGTAGGTCCAGCTGGCCGAGTGCGGCTCTCCGGCCACGCGGTAGACCAGCAGCACCTCCCAGGTGCCGTCGTCCCGCCGCCAGGAGTCCCACTGCGCGGTGTCCTTCTCCGCGCCGCGCAGCAGCAGCCGCTCCGCGACGGCCTCGCCGAGCTGGGGCCCGGCGTTCTCGCCGGGGCGGCGCACGGGTGTCTTGCGGGCGCGCTCGGCCATGAAGGCGCGCTCCGCGAGCACCGGACCCTCGAAGCGGCGCACGCGGTCGACGGGGATGCCCGCCATCTGCGCGACCTCCTCGGCCGAGGCGCCGGCGCGTATACGGGCCTGGATGTCGCGCGGCCGCAGATGGCTCTCGACCTCGATCTCGATCTGGCCGAGCCGAGCGCGGTCATTGCGCACGGCGGCGCGCAGTCGCTCGTCGATGGGAAGCGTGTACTCCGTGCTGTCCGCAGCCTTGAGCACCAGCCGTGTGCCGTCGTTGCTGACGGCCACGACACGCAGTTCGGGCATGGGGACCTCCCGGGTGGTGCCTGCCGACGTCACGGTTGCGTCGCTGCTCTCCCGCTAGACGAGTGTGGCGTGCCCGGGTGCAGCCTGCCACAACTTTGCCGAGTTGCCCGGCGTGTCGGGACTGTGCCCCGATCCGCCGTTATGGCACGGTGACCTGTTTGCAGCCCAAAACGACGGCGTCGTCGCTCGGGGCAGCGATCCCCATGTCATGTCGCGGCGCCGCCGGTTGAGTTGCCGCCTTTTGACCCCTCCCGTTGGGTCCGGGCGGCCGGACGGGAAAGCGGGGCCAGGGACCGTCACAGTACTCCATTCGGGCCGCTCAGGTGGAGCGGCGCGCCAGTCAAGTTCTCGCCGTGTGGGGGCTGTGGACCATGAACTGGGCGGCCTGGGGCGTGATGTGGGTGGCAAGTTTCACATGATCGACAGAAACGGAACGATCTCCTTCGATTTTGCACGCTTCCCTTCTCGGACGGGAACGAATGTGCGGGCGGGGGCAGATGGGGGTCGAGGGCGGGGCGCGCCGGACGCGTCAGTCGCCCAGCACCCGCCGCAGATAGTCGTTGCCGAACAGCCGTTCCGGGTCGAGCCGGTCGCGGATGGCCGTGAACTCCCCGAACCGCGGATAGGCCTCGGCCAGATACGCGGCGTCGCGGCTGTGCAGCTTGCCCCAGTGCGGGCGCCCGCCGTGCGCGGTCATGATCTGCTCGGCCGCCGTGAAGTACGCCCGGTGCGGGGTGCCCCGGTACAGGTGCACCGCGATGTAGGCGGTGTCCCGGCCGGAGGCGGTGGACAGCGGGATGTCGTCGGCCGGTGCGATGCGCACCTCCACCGGGAAGCCGACCCTGAGGCCCGAGCGCTCCACGGTCGCCTTGAGCTCGCGCAACACCGTGACCGCCGCCTCGCGCGGCACCGCGTACTCCATCTCCACGAAGCGGACCCGGCGCGGACTGGTGAAGACTTTGTAAGGGATGTCCGTGTACGTGCGGGCCGACAGCGCGCGGCTGGAGATCTTGGCGATGCCGGGGATGGTGGCGGGGACCGCCCGCCCCACCGAACAGGCCACCTGGAAGATGCCGTTGGACAGCAGCTCGTCGTCGACCCAGCCGCTCACCCGGCCCAGCGGGGCGGCGGGCCCGTTGGTGCGGTTATTGCGCTTGGTGTTGCAGTTGCCGGTGTGCGGGAACCAGTAGAACTCGAAGTGCTCGTTCTCCGCGACAAGCTGGTCGAAGTCCGCCATGACCTGGTCGAAGGGCATGGGCTCCTCGCGCGCGGTGAGCAGGAACTCAGGCTCCACGGCGAAGGTGATCGCGCTGACCACGCCCAGCGCGCCGAGTCCGATCCGGGCGGCGGAGAAGATCTCCGGATTCTCCTGGGCCGAGCAGCGCAGCACCGAGCCGTCCGCCGTCACCAGCTCCAGGCCCTTGATCTGGGCGGCGATCGACGCGCTGGCCCGGCCCGTCCCGTGCGTGCCGGTGGCGGTGGCCCCGGCCACCGTCTGCTCCATGATGTCGCCCATATTGGTCAGCGACAGGCTGTGCGCCGCCAGGGTCTGGTTGAGCTGCCACAGCGGGGTGCCGGCCGCGACGGTCACCGTCCCCGCCTCCCGGTCGATCTCCCGGACCCCGGCCAGCCGCTCGGGACGTATCAGGAGCCCGTCCGTGGCGGCCGCGGCGGTGAAGGAGTGGCCGGTGCCCACCGCCTTCACCCGCAGGCCCTCCTCGGCCGCCTGGCGCACCACCTCGGCCAGCTCCGCGGTCGACGAGGGGGCGATGCTCCGGGCGGGCCGGGCGATCACATTGCCCGCCCAGTTACGCCACACGCCGTTCCGGCTGGTCCTCATGGTCCCTACGGTCCTTACGGCCATCCGCACCCGACCCCTCCCGCTGTGGCGCCGGCCGCAGCCGGCGGTACCCGAGGAACGCCACCGCCGCCGCGAACGCCCCGGCCACGGCCGGCACCCCGTACCCCGCGCGCGCCCCGGCGGCGTCGACCACCCATCCGGCGGCCGACGAGCCGAGCGCCACCCCGATCGAGAGCCCGGTGCTCACCCAGGTCATGCCCTCGGTCAGTTTCGCGCGTGGCACGAGCTGTTCGACCAGGCCCATGGTGGTGACCATCGTCGGTGCGACGGCCAGGCCCGCGACGAAGAGCGCCACGGCCAGAAACGAAAGGTTCCCGACCAGTTGGAGGGGGATCATACTCACGGCGATCGCACAGACACCCAGCAGCCACCTGCGGGGGGCCGGGCCGGTGAGATGGAGCAGCCCGAAGACCGCGCCCGCAAGGCAGGAACCCGCCGCGTAGATGGCGAGCACCACGCTCGCCGCGGCCTTGTTGCCCTGCTCCTCGGCGAAGGCCACCGTCACCACGTCGATCGCCCCGAAGAGCGCGCCCACGGCGGCGAAGGCGGTCACCAGCACCAGCAGCCCGACCGAGCGCAGCGCCGAGCCGCCGGTGTGGTGCTCGCGCGGATGCGGCACGGGCTCGGTGGCGCGCTGCGCGGTCAGCGCCAGCACCCCGACCGCGAGGAAGCAGCCGGCCAGCAGGGGGCCCGCCTCCGGGAACCAGGCGGTGGACAGCCCGACGGACAGGATCGGGCCGACAATGAAGCAGACCTCGTCGACGACGGACTCGAAGGCGTACGCGGCGTGCAGCTTCCGCGGCACGTCACGGTAGATCGCCGCCCAGCGGGCCCGCACCATCGCCCCGATGCTCGGCACGCACCCGGCGGCCGCGGCGAACGCGAACAGCGTCCAGTCCGGCCAGCGCAGATGCGCGCTCACCAGCAGCCCGGCGATGGCGATGAGCGCGACGAGGGCGGCCGGGCGCAGCACCCGGCGCTGGCCGTGCCGGTCCACCAGCCGGGAGACCTGAGGGCCCAGGGCCGCCGAGGAGATCGAGAGCGCGGCCGACACCGCGCCCGCCAGACCGTACCGGCCGGTGAGCCCGGAGATCATGGTGACCACGCCGATGGAGGTCATCGAGATCGTCAGCCGGCCGGGGAACCCCGCGGCGGCGAAGCCCTTGGTGCCGGGGGCGGCGAATATGGCGCGATAAGGGCCGGGATCGGGCAAGGACGGCTCCGGGTGGGCAGGTCGTGGGCAGGGGGGGGATGAGCAGGTAAGGAACGTAGGCGCCGAGACAGGTTACGGGCATCCACAGGGCGGCGCAGGTGTATTTCCCGCCCGTCAGCGCCGGGTGGCAGGATCGGGGACATGCCGGAACAGTCAGCTCAGCCATCCCCCGCTCGGTCTTCCGCTCCGTACGACGCCCTGCTGCTGCTCTCCTTCGGCGGCCCGGAGGGCCCCGAGGACGTGGTGCCGTTCCTGGAGAATGTGACGCGCGGCCGCGGCATCCCCCGCGAGCGGCTGAAGGAAGTGGGCCGGCACTACTTCCTCTTCGGCGGCGTCAGCCCGATCAACGCGCAGAACCGCGAGCTGCTGGAGGCGCTGCGCAAGGACTTCGCGGAGCACGGCCTCGACCTGCCGGTCTACTGGGGCAACCGCAACTGGGCGCCCTATCTGGCCGATACCCTGCGCGAGATGGCCGCCGACGGCCACCGCCGCGTCCTGGTGCTGGCCACCAGCGCGTACGCCTCGTACTCCGGCTGCCGCCAGTACCGCGAGAACCTCGCCGACGCGATGGCCGCGCTCGAGGCGGAGGGTCTCGAGCCGCCGCGCGTCGACAAGCTGCGGCACTACTTCAACCACCCCGGCTTCGTCCGGCCCATGGTCGACGCGACGCTCGCCGCGCTCGCCGAGCTGCCCGAGGCCGTGCGTGCCGGGGCACACCTCGCCTTCACCACGCACTCCATCCCGACCGCCGCCGCCGACACCTCCGGCCCGCCCCAGGACCACGGGGACGGCGGCGCGTATGTCGCCCAGCACCTCGACGTGGCCCGGCTGATCGCCGACGCGGTGCGCGAGGAGACCGGCGTGGAGCACCCCTGGCGCCTGGTCTACCAGTCGCGCAGCGGCGCCCCGCACATCCCGTGGCTGGAGCCGGACATCTGCGACCACCTGGAGGAGCTGCACGGGGCGGGCGCCCCCGCCGCCGTGATGGTCCCGATCGGCTTCGTCTCGGACCACATGGAGGTCAAGTACGACCTCGACACCGAGGCGGCGGCCAAGGCCGGGGAGTTGGGGCTGCCGGTCGCGCGCGCCTCGACCGTGGGCGCGGACCCGCGCTTCGCGGCCGCGGTGCGCGATCTGGTCCTAGAGCGCGCGGCCGCCGAGCGCTTCGCCGCCGGCCGGGAGGCGGCCGCGCCGACGCGCTGCGCGCTGGGCGCGCTCGGCCCGAGCCACGACCTCTGCCCGGCGGGCTGCTGCCCGGCCCGGGCGCCGCGGCCCGCCGCCGCGGGAGCGGACTGAGCGCGCCACCGCACCGACCCCCGGCCCGCCGCCGTCGTGGCGAGCGCGCCAAGACTGAGCGGGGGACAGTGCTGTCCGCCCGCACGCCTTAAGGAGCACGATGACCGACCCGCTCACGACCGAACTTCTCGACGTCGCCCTGGAGGCCGCCCACCGGGCGGGAGAGCTGCTCCGCGACGGCCGCCCGGCCGACCTCGGCGTGGCCGCCACGAAGACCAGCCCCATCGACGTGGTCACCGAGATGGACCTGGCCGCCGAGAAGCTGATCACGGACTTTTTCGCCGCCCGCCGCCCGGACGACGGCGTGCTGGGGGAGGAGGGCGCGAGCACCGAGGGCAGCAGCGGGGTGCGCTGGGTGATCGACCCGATCGACGGCACGGTCAACTACCTCTACGGCCTGCCGGCCTGGGCGGTGAGCATCGCCGCCGAGCGGGACGGCGAGACGGTCGTGGGCGTGGTGACGGCCCCGATGCGCCGCGAGACGTACCACGCGGTCCTCGGCGGCGGCGCACACCTCGTACGGGACGGACAGGAGGCGCGGGAGCGGGTGCACTGCCGCCCCGCGCCCGTGCTCGACCAGGCTCTCGTGGGCACCGGCTTCGGCTACCGCACCGAGCGCCGCATCGGCCAGGCCGAGGTGGTCCGCGCGCTGGTGCCCAAGGTGCGCGACATCCGGCGCGGCGGGTCGGCCGCCATCGACCTGTGCGATGTGGCGTGCGGCCGGCTCGACGGCTACTACGAGCGCGGGCTGAACCCGTGGGACTTCGCGGCCGGTGCGCTGATAGCCCGCGAGGCGGGCGCGCTGACCGGGGGACGGCCGGGCGTCCCGGCCTCGGGCGAGCTGACCATCGCCGCGCCCTCCGGCCTCTTCGAGCCGCTGCAGCGGCTCCTGGAGGACCTGGGCGCCTGGCACGACTGACGGCGCCGACCGGGCCCGGACCTCCCGAACGCGGATGGAACACAGCCTGAACGCAGCCTGAACACAGCGCGACGCCCCGGTGCCGCAAGGGCAGCCGGGGCGCCGCAGGGTTGCTGAACGCGGGTGCCGGGGGATCGCCGTCAGGCGATCGCACCGACCTCCACGCCATGCTCGGCGGCCAGCCGACGGAGGTCTTCCAGCTCCGACAGCTCGACATCGGCAAGGAAGTCGTCGCCCGTCTCACGGGCGTGGGTGAGATCGGACTTGGTGGTCTCTATACGCTGCAGAATGCCTGCGGTGAACGCGTCCATGTGCGCCCCCTCGTCGTGGGTCGGTGGCACGGGGGTGTGCCGACGGCGGGACGATCACGTGCGTGATCCCTGCTGATGGCAGAGAGGCTTGTGGGATGCCACATACAGGGCGTGATCGGGTGTGCAGTCGTCCTCCCCATCGCTCCGCGAGGGGAAACCTCTGCCGAAAAAGAATCTTGAGCAGCCCCTTCCGGATCCCCCTTACCGCCGGTTTACGAGGCTTCGAGGCAGGATGGAGGCGCCGGGCGCCGATCGAGTCCGGCCGGATCGAGCCCGTCGGGCATCCAATCGCGCCCGTAAGGCACCCAAGGGAAGGACTGACGAAAGTGCGTGTACTCGTCGTCGAGGACGAGCAGCTGCTCGCCGATGCGGTGGCCACCGGACTGCGCCGGGAGGCCATGGCCGTCGACGTCGTGTACGACGGGGCCGCCGCCTTGGAGCGGATCGCGGTCAACGACTACGACGTGGTCGTCCTCGACCGGGACCTCCCGCTGGTCCACGGCGACGACGTGTGCCGCAAGGTCGTCGAGCTGGGAATGCCCACCCGCGTGCTCATGCTCACCGCCTCCGGCGACGTCAGTGACCGCGTCGAGGGGCTGGAGATCGGCGCGGACGACTACCTGCCCAAGCCCTTCGCCTTCAGCGAGCTGATCGCCCGCGTACGGGCGCTCGGCCGCCGCACCACCGTCGCCCTGCCGCCCGTGCTGGAGCGCGCCGGGATCAAGCTGGACCCCAACCGCCGCGAGGTCTTCCGGGACGGCCGGGAGGTCCAGCTGGCCCCCAAGGAGTTCGCGGTGCTCGAGGTGCTCATGCGCAGCGAGGGTGCCGTCGTCTCCGCCGAGCAGCTGCTGGAGAAGGCGTGGGACGAGAACACCGACCCGTTCACCAACGTGGTCCGGGTCACCGTCATGACGCTGCGCCGCAAGCTCGGCGAGCCCGCGGTGATCGTCACGGTGCCCGGCTCCGGCTACCGGATCTGACCGGGCATGGCCACGACCCCGATTCCGCCCTCCGCACCACCCAAGCCCAGCTGGGACCCGCGGCCGATGACGAGCCCGCGTCCCTGGCTGCGCCCCACGATCCGGATACGGCTCACCCTCCTGTACGGCGGGATGTTCCTGATCGCCGGAGTGGTGCTGCTGACGATCATCTACCTGCTGGCGGCGGACGTCCTGCAGGGGAGCAGCAAGCTCCCCTTCCAGATCGTCAAGATGGACTACAGCCTCACCGACCCCACCTGTGAGCTGCCCAGCCAGTCCAGCACCACGCTGTTCAACGAGGCGGTGGCGCGGTGCATGAACCACCAGCGCGCCCTCGCCCTCGACGCCCTGCTGCGCCGGTCGCTGCTGGCGCTGCTGGGCCTGGCCGTGCTGGCCTTCGCGTTCGGCTACGCCATGGCCGGGCGGGTGCTCTCGCCGCTCGGCCGGATCACCCGCACCGCGCGCCAGGTCGCGGGCTCGGACCTGGCCCGCCGGATCAAGCTGGACGGCCCGGACGACGAGCTGAAGGAGCTGGCCGACACCTTCGACGAGATGCTGGAGCGCCTGGACCGCGCGTTCACCGCCCAGCAGCGGTTCGTGGCCAACGCCTCGCACGAGCTGCGCACCCCGCTGGCGATCAACCGCACCCTGCTGGAGGTGCAGCTCTCCGACCCGCAGGCGTCCCCCGAGCTGGCCCAGCTCGGCAAGACGCTGCTGGCCACCAACGAGCGCAGCGAGCAGCTGGTGGAGGGCCTGCTGCTGCTCGCCCGCAGCGACAACGAGATCGTCGACCGCAAGCCCGTGGACCTCGCCGAGGTCGCCTCCCAGGCGCTCGAGCAGCTCCGTACGGAGGCGCAGGACAAGGGCGTGGCGGTGCGGGGGGTGCGGCAGCCCGCGGTGGTTCAGGGCAATGGCGTGCTGCTGGAGCGGATCGCGCTGAACCTCATCCAGAACGCGGTGCGGTACAACGTTCCTCAGGAAGGCTGGGTGGAGGTGACCACTGAGGTGCAGGAAGGTGCGGGGCAGGCGGTGCTGGTGGTGGCGAACACCGGCCCGGTGGTCCCGGCATACGAGCTGGACAACATTTTCGAGCCCTTCCGCAGGCTGCGCACCGAGCGCACCGGAAGCGACAAGGGCGTCGGGCTCGGCCTGTCGATCGCCCGCTCCGTGGCCCGTGCGCACGGCGGACGGATCACCGCCGAGCCGCGGGACGGCGGCGGCCTGGTGATGCGGGTGGTGCTCCCGGTCTGAGGTCGGCCGAGACTGAGGAGAAGTTCCAGGACACCGGCCGTGTGTCCGTTCGCTTTGGGAGGAATTTTGGCGATCCGACCCCCACCTGTATCCTGTGTGATCGATCACATGGGCGAATTTCAAGCCATATACTCTGTGTGATCGTCACGGTCGGTGGAAAGTCGGGAAGGTCCGGGTTTTCAAGGGCCGTGATCACGGGAAGTACACGTGAGGGCGCATGTGAGTGCGACATTCGGACCGTGTACGGTCCCGATCGCCATCCAAGCCGATCACCTCTTCAGGGGTGCGGTTGGGTGTCGATTGAGTAACAGACCTTGATGTGAGGCAAAATCTCCGCCTCGGGTCGGGCACAAGTCCGGCCTCTCACGCGTTACGTGCGCTGGAGACACCGCAGACACCCAGAGGGGGAGAGCGACATGGCAACGGATTACGACACCCCACGCAAGACCGATGACGACGTCAACGAGGACAGTATTGAGGAGCTGAAGGCCCGGCGGAACGACAAGTCCGCGTCGACAGTCGACGTGGACGAGTTCGAGCAGGCCGAGGGCTTGGAGCTGCCCGGCGCGGACCTCTCCAACGAGGAGTTGTCCGTGCGGGTGCTGCCCCGCCAGGCCGACGAGTTCACCTGCATGAGCTGCTTCCTGGTGCACCACCGCAGCCAGCTGGCCAATGAGACCAAGAACGGCCAGCCGATCTGCCGCGACTGCGCGGCGTAAGCCGCAGGTCCGGCGTGGATGCGGAGCATGGTGACGTGACCGAGCACGTCGAGCGGGGCCGGATGGCCTCGCTCGCGGCCGCTATCGGCCGAGGTGCCCGTAAGGGAGGCGAGCGCGCTAGATCGGGGGTCTACGCGGTCGCCGATCGGATCGTCGCGAACGCTCCGCGGATTCCGGTCCGCGACCTCGCCTCGCTGCGCAAGCAGTTCCCCGGGCTCGGCCCGGAAGAGATCGCGGACAAACTGGTGGCCGGTGCCGCGAACGGCACCTCCACCGTGGGTGCGGGCGTCGGCGCCGCGGCGATGCTGCCTGCCCCGCCCGCCATGCCCACCGAGCTGGCCGCCGAGATCATCGGCGTCGCCTCGATAGAGATCAAGCTCATCGCCGAGCTCCATGAGGTCTACGGGGTGCGCGCGCCCGGCACCGTCCGGCAGCGCGCCATCGCCTACCTCGGGGCATGGGCCGAGGAGCGCGGCATCGACGCCGCCGTCCCGGCGAGTGTGAACGCCGCGCTCGGCGTTCAGATGAAGCGTGAGCTGCGCCAGCAGGTCCTCAAGCGCAGCTTCCGCAATCTGCCGAACCTCGCGCCCTTCATGGTGGGCGCCACCGTGGGCGCCGCGATGAACCGGCGCGACACCAAGAAGCTCGCCCGGAAGATCCGCAAGGATCTGCGCGCGCGGCAGGTGCCCTGGGTCGCGCTGCCGCCGCTGGAGGCCTGACCCGCCGGCCCATAGGGCCGACCGACGGGGGTTACTGGGCCCGTACGGCCGAGAGTGCGGCGGCCAGGGCCTCGGGATCGCGGGTCGAGACGTAGACGTACGGCGTCGGGTCCTGCGGATCGGTGACCTCCACCCGCAGCGCGGTCGGGATGTAGCTGCGCAGCAGCATGAACGCCCGCGGATTGGCCTTGTAAGTGCGCCAGGCCGCCGCCTCGTCGCGGTCCAGCACCTCGGCCGTCCCCAGCGCCGACACCGGGATCTTCGCCTCGCCGGCGACCAGCGAGCCCGCCACCACCCGGACCCGGACCGAACCGTAGGCGCTCACCACGACGGCGGCGGCCGCCGCCCCGCCGATCAGACCGCCGAGCATCGGCAGCGTCCCGAAGGGCAGCAGGATCAGCGCCGTCGCGACACCGACCAGAAATGCGATGAACCACCATGAACGGGGTGCGGTCAGGCGTTCTTCGTAAGGCTGCATGGGCCCAAGCTTGGCATGGCCGCCGACCGGCGCTTCCGGCGCGGGTAAGGTCAGCCGGTGTGAGTGGAGCAAAGACCGCGTTGAAGCCGCCGGACGGCGCCAGGGCCCCCGTACGGCACCCCGACGCCCCCGCGCCCGGGGAGGCCCTTGGCGCGCACTACGAGGGGTGCTTCGGCTGCGGCCAGGAGCACGGTCTCGGCCTTGAGCCACGGGCCGGCGACGGCGTGAGCGTCACGGCCGAGTTCACCGTGCGCCCCGGCCACCAGGGTGCGCCGGGCCTCGCCCACGGCGGGGTGCTGACCTCGGCACTGGACGAGACGCTCGGGTCGCTCAGCTGGATGCAGCGGGTCATCGCGGTGACCGGACGGCTGGAGACGGACTTCCTCCGGCCGGTGCCCGTGGGCGCCGTGCTGCACCTGGACGCGCGGGTGACGGCGGTCCATGGGCGCAAGATCTACTCCACGGCCACGGGCCGGATCGGCGGCCCGGACGGCCCGGTCGCGGTGCGCGCCGACGCCCTCTTCATAGAGGTCAAGGTCGACCACTTCATCGAGAACGGCCGGCCGGAGGAGATCGACGCGGCGCTCGCCGACCCCGACCAGGTGAAGGTCGCACGCGCGTTCGAGGTGAATCCGTGAACATCGCATGGGCGGAGAAGCGGCCGGAGAAGCGGCCCGAGAAGCGAGCACAGGCAAAGGGGAAGGTGTGACCGTGACGCCCGTAGATGTGTTGATTCGCCGGGTGGACCCCGAGGTGCCGATCCCCGCGTATGCCCATCCCGGCGACGCCGGGGCCGACCTCGTCACCACGGAGGCGGCCGAGCTCGCCCCCGGTGAGCGCGCGGTACTGCCGACCGGAGTGTCTATCGCGCTCCCGGACGGGTATGCCGCCTTCGTGCATCCGAGGTCCGGACTCGCCGCCCGCTGCGGGGTCGCCATGGTGAATGCGCCCGGGACCATCGATGCCGGGTACCGTGGAGAAATCAAGGTGATCGTGGTCAACCTGGACCCGCGCGAGAGTGTGCGGTTCGAGCGCTACGACCGGGTCGCCCAACTGATCGTCCAGCAGGTCGAGAAGGTGCGCTTCCACGAGGTGGCGGAGCTTCCCGGTTCGGCGCGGGCCGACGGGGGTTTCGGGTCCACCGGCGGTCATGCCGCCGTGGACGGTTCAACGGGTGGGAATGGATACGCTTCGGTCGGTTCCGACCGGGAAGGACGATGACGTGTTCGGACGTCGCCGCAAGCGCAGCAAGGAGGACGTCGAGCCGCTCGACGTCGCCTCCGAGGAGTTGGCCGAGGACGCCGCGGAGGACGCGGACGCCGCGGACCTCGCGGAGGACGCCGTCGCCGAGAGGGTGAGCCTGCCCCCGGCGCCGCGCCCCGAAGGGCCGTGGGACGTATCCGAGGTGCGTGAGCCCGGCGAGGGCCGGGTGGACCTGGGCGGCATGTTCGTGCCCGGTGTCGAGGGCATGGAGCTGCGGGTTGAGGTCGCGGGTGACGCGATCGTCGCCTCGACCGTGGTGCTGCGGGACAGTGCCGTCCAGCTCCAGGCGTTCGCCGCGCCCAAGAAGGAAGGCATCTGGGGCGAGGTGCGCGACGAGATCGCCACCGGCATCACCCAGCAGGGCGGGGTCGTCGACGAGGTCGAGGGGCCGCTCGGCTGGGAGCTGCGCGCCCAGGTGCCGGTGCAGCTGCCGGACGGCAAGAACGGCGTGCAGGTGGTCCGCTTCGTCGGCGTGGACGGGCCGCGCTGGTTCCTGCGCGGGGTGATCTCCGGGCAGGGCGCGGTGCAGCCCGAGACCGGCAGCCTGCTGGAAGCGATCTTCCGGGACACGGTCGTGGTGCGCGGCGACGGCCCGATGGCCCCGCGCGATCCGATCGTCCTGAAGCTGCCGGACGACGCGCAGATGGTGCCCGACGGGGTGCAGCAGGAGGAGGCGCAGGGCTCGCGGTTCGCGGGCGGCGCCGACCGGCTCCAGCGCGGCCCGGAGATCAGCGAGGTGCGCTGAGCGCCCGCTCGCGCGCCGTCGCGGTCCGAGCCGGATCCGAGCCACAGCCGAGCCAGATCACAGCCTGAGGGGCCCGGGAGCCAGTCTCCCGGGCCCCTCAGGCTTTCCCGGACGCGGCTGCCGGCCGCGCTTCCCGCGGCGGTTTTCCCGGGGCGCTTTTTCTGGGGCAGATTTTTTCTCGGGGCACATTGAACACAGCCGTCACCCCGCCCGTACTGATGGGCGCGAGACCTTGCGCGACCCGGAGCAGGGGCAGGACGGGGCGCCACCAGTAGACCGTTGCTGTTTGTGACCTCACGAGGTGATCAGATGTCCCGTGGCCTTCCGTTACTGCACCGTCGGCGAGTCCTGGCCGCTGGTGTGATCGGCGGTATTACATGCGCGGCCGTCGCGGTGGGAGCCGCCATGGCCGGGCAGGATGGCTCGGGAGCGAGTAGCAACGCGAGCACCAAAGCGGCGTCCACCATCAGCTGCCCCGATGTGACGGGCTCCCTTCCCGAGATCCCGGCCCAGGCCAAGGCGGAGGTGGACCGCAACCTGGCGCTGCTCCAGACACAGATCGACGAGGCCAACAAGCGGCTGGCCTCGTCCGCGGGCGAGGGCGGCCCGAACTTCGTGCAGAACGCGATCCTCGGCCCGCTGGCGGACAAGCGCAAGTCCACCCTGGACCGCATCGCGATCTCCATCGGCCGCCAGGCCGAGAAGCCGCAGGGGCTGGACGCGCTCGCCGAGTGTTCCCTGGGCGGGGACGCGGGTGCGGGGGAGGGCTCCGACGCGGGCTCCGGCGGTGCGGCGGAGCCCCCCGCGTCCGCTCCGGCCACGGCCGAACCCACGGATCCGGGTTCCGGGGCGGAGGACGGCGCGGGCTCGGACGCCGGGGCCGGGACCGGGACCGGGCAGTCGATCAGCTGCCCGGACGTCGCCTCGAAGGTCGGCGCGGTGCCCGCAGCCGCCCAGGCGGAGGTGGACCGCAATATCGCGCTGCTCCAGACACAGATCGACGAGGCCAACAAGCGGCTGGCCTCGTCCGCGGGCCAGGGCGGCCCGAACTTCGTGGAGAACGCGATCCTCGGCCCGCTGAAGGGCAAGCGCGCCTCCACCATCGACCGCATTCGCATCTCGATCTCCCGCCAGGGCGCGACCGCCCCCTCTGGTCTCGACGCCCTGGCGGGCTGCTCGCTGGCATCCGGCTGATCCAGGTCGTCGGCAGAGCCTGACGCCAGCAGCGCCGGTGGGCCGCACTCCCTCCCTCGGAGTGCGGCCCACCGGCTTGTGCGTGGAAGAGACCGGCGGGGCGCGCGTAAGAGACGCGCGTAAGAGAAGCGTCAACGGCGCGGGCACAGCCGTCAGAGAGCCGTCAATAACGATCAAAAGCGGTCTGAACGGAGGTTTCCTCGAGAGGTCAGTTCCTCTCCGAACCTCTAGGAGCACACGATGGCCGACCTGGCCTTCGTCGCCGCCACCATCGCGGTCTTCGCGCTGGTGGCGCTCGTCGCCAAGGGGGTGACGAAGCTGTGACCGCCGAAAACGTCGTGGGTCTGGTCGTGGCCGTCGCCCTCCTGGGCTACCTGGTCCTCGCTCTCATCTTCCCGGAGAGGTTCTGAGGTGCCGACAGCCGCCGCAGCGGCGGGCTCGATGAGTTCCGAACTCGCTGGGGTGCTCCAGCTTGTCGCCCTCATCGCGGCGCTCGCGCTGGTGTACCGACCCCTCGGCGACTACATGGCCGCCGTCTACAACTCCGACAGGCACCTCCGCGTCGAGAAGTGGATCTACCGCTCCATCGGCGCGAACCCGAGCACCGAGATGCGCTGGCCCGCGTATCTGCGCGGGGTGCTCGCCTTCTCCGCGGTGAGCGTGCTCTTCCTGTACCTGCTCCAGCGCCTCCAGGGCCATCTGCCGCTGTCGCTCGGCTTCACCCCGATCAGCCCGCACCAGGCGTTCAACACCGCCGCGTCCTTCGTCTCCAACACCAACTGGCAGTCGTACGCGGGCGAGCAGTCCATGGGCCATGTCGTCCAGACGGTCGGCCTCGCGGTGCAGAACTTCGTCTCCGCGGCCGTCGGCATCGCGGTGGCCATCGCGCTCGTACGGGGCTTCGCCCGCTCGCGCACCGGTGACCTCGGCAACTTCTGGGCCGACCTGGTGCGGGGCACCGTACGCATCCTCATTCCGCTCTCGGTGGTCGCCGCGGTGGTGCTGGTCGCCTGCGGCGCCATCCAGAACTTCGCGGGCATCCACGAGGTGGGACAGCTCACCGGCGGCGGTCAGCAGATGAACGGCGGCGCCGTGGCCTCGCAGGAGGCCATCAAGGAGATCGGCACGAACGGCGGAGGCCCCTTCAACGCCAACTCCGCCCACCCCTTCGAGAACCCGAACGCCTTCACCAACCTCTTCGAGATCTTCCTGATCCTCGTCATCCCGTTCTCGCTGACCCGCACCTTCGGCAAGCTCGTCGGGAACGTCAGGCAGGGCTACGCGATCCTCGCCGCCATGGGCCTGATCTGGCTCGGCTTCACGGCGCTGATGATGTGGACGGAGTTCCACCACAGCGGTCCGGCGCTCCAGGCGGCGGGCGGCGCGATGGAGGGCAAGGAACAGCGCTTCGGCGTCGGCGCGTCCTCGATCTTCGCGACGAGCACGACCCTGACCTCGACCGGTGCCGTGGACTCCTTCCACTCCTCCTTCACCGGCCTCGGCGGCGGCATCACCCTGCTCGGCATGATGCTCGGCGAGATCGCCCCCGGCGGCGTCGGCTCCGGCCTCTACGGCATGCTGGTCATGGCCGTCATCGCGGTCTTCATCGCCGGCCTCATGGTCGGCCGGACGCCCGAGTACCTGGGCAAGAAGATCGGCACCCGCGAGATCAAGCTCGCCGCCTGCTACATCCTCATCACGCCGACCCTCGTGCTCGGCTTCACGGCCGTGTCGATGGCGCTGTCCACCCCGCCGGACTCGATCCTCAACACCGCGTCGGACTCGGCGCACCACAGCGGGGCGCACGGCTTCTCCGAGGTGCTGTACGCCTTCACCTCCGGCGCCAACAACAACGGGTCCGCCTTCGCCGGCCTGAACGCGAACACCCAGTGGTACAACACCACGATCGGCCTCGCGATGCTGCTCGGCCGCTTCCTGCCCATGGTGTTCGTCCTGGCACTGGCCGGCTCGCTCGCCGGACAGAAGCCGGTGCCCGAGACCGCGGGCACCCTGCGCACCGAGAAGCCCCTGTTCACCGGGGTGCTCGTCGGCGCGATCGTCATCATCACCGGACTGACCTACTTCCCGGCGCTGGCCCTTGGCCCGATGGCGGAGGGACTTTCATGAGCACGACCACCACCCCGATACCCCAGGCCCCCCAGGACGAGCGGCCCGATGCGCCCCAGGCGGGCGGCGGCCGGGTCTCCGGCGGCCTGTTCGACCCCCAGCAGCTGATCGGCTCGCTGCCGGACGCGTTCCGGAAGCTCGACCCGAGGATCATGGCCAAGTCCCCGGTCATGTTCGTGGTCGAGATCGGCTCGGTGCTGACCACCGGGCTGGCGTGCGCCCACCCGGGCGACTGGTTCGGCTGGGCGATCACCGTCTGGCTGTGGCTCACCGTCGTCTTCGCCAACCTGGCCGAGGCGGTCGCGGAAGGGCGCGGCAAGGCGCAGGCCGACACCCTGCGCAAGGCCAAGAGCGACACCGTCGCGCGCCGCCTGCGGGGCGGCCGGGACGGCGCCGAGGAGCGGGTGCCCGGGGCCGAGCTGAGCGTCGGCGACCTGGTGGTCTGCGAGGCGGGCGACGTCATCCCGGGCGACGGGGACGTCGTCGAGGGCGTCGCGTCCGTCGACGAGTCCGCCATCACGGGCGAGTCGGCGCCCGTCATCCGGGAGTCCGGGGGCGACCGGTGCGCGGTGACCGGCGGCACCAAGGTGCTCTCCGACCGCATCGTCATCAAGATCACCACAAAGCCGGGCGAGACCTTCATCGACCGGATGATCAACCTCGTCGAGGGCGCCGCCCGGCAGAAGACGCCGAACGAGATCGCGCTGAACATCCTGCTCGCCTCGCTCACCATCGTCTTCCTGCTCGCGGTCGTCACCCTTCAGCCCTTCGCGATCCACGCGAAGGCCGAGCAGACGATGATCGTGCTCACCGCGCTGCTGGTCTGCCTCATCCCGACCACCATCGGCGCCCTGCTGTCCGCGATCGGCATCGCCGGCATGGACCGGCTCGTCCAGCGCAATGTGCTCGCCATGTCCGGGCGCGCCGTGGAGGCGGCGGGCGATGTGTCCACGCTGCTGCTCGACAAGACCGGCACCATCACCCTCGGCAACCGCCAGGCGGCGGAGTTCGTGCCGGTGGGCGGGGCGGGCCAGGCGGAGCTCGCCGACGCCGCGCAGCTGTCCTCGCTGGCCGACGAGACGCCCGAGGGCCGCTCGGTCGTGGTCCTCGCCAAGGAGGCGTACGGGCTGCGGGCGCGGCACGAAGGGGAGCTCGGCCACGCCGAATTCATCCCCTTCACCGCCCAGACCCGGATGTCAGGTGTCGACCTCACCGAGGCCGACGGGTCCGTACGCCGGGTCCGCAAGGGCGCGGCCGCGGCCGTCACCGCCTGGGTCGCCGAGCGCGGCGGCACGGTCCCGCCCGACGCCCAGGAGACCGTCGACACCATCTCCGCGGCCGGCGGCACCCCGTTGCTCGTCGCGGCCGAGGACGCCGGGGGCCCGCGCGTGCTCGGCGTGATCCACCTCAAGGACGTCGTCAAGGAGGGCATGCGGGAGCGGTTCGAGGAGCTGCGCCGCATGGGCATCAAGACCGTGATGATCACGGGCGACAACCCGCTGACCGCCCGGGCGATCGCCGACGAGGCGGGGGTCGACGACTTCCTGGCCGAGGCCACGCCCGAGGACAAGATGGCGCTCATCAAGCGTGAGCAGGCGGGCGGCAAGCTGGTCGCCATGACCGGCGACGGCACCAACGACGCCCCCGCGCTCGCCCAGGCGGACGTCGGCGTGGCCATGAACACCGGCACCTCGGCCGCCAAGGAGGCCGGGAACATGGTGGACCTGGACTCCAACCCGACCAAGCTGATCGAGATCGTCGAGATCGGCAAACAGCTGCTGATCACGCGCGGCGCGCTGACCACCTTCTCGATCGCCAACGACGTCGCCAAGTACTTCGCGATCATCCCCGCGATGTTCGCCGCGGCCTACCCCGGCCTGGACAAGCTGAACATCATGGGCCTGGCGTCCGCCCAGTCCGCGATCCTGTCCGCGGTCGTCTTCAACGCCCTGATCATCATCGCCCTGGTGCCGCTGGCCCTGAAGGGCGTGCGCTACCGGCCGGTGAGCGCCGATCGGATGCTCCGCCGCAACCTCGGCATCTACGGGCTCGGCGGCCTGATCGCCCCGTTCATCGGCATCAAACTCATCGACCTGCTCATCTCAATGATCCCCGGGATCGGATGACGACATGAACAACTCCGTACGCGGCACGGCCCGGCTGGTGGGGGCGGGGCTCCGCGCCCTGCTGGTGCTCACCCTCGTCTGCGGGGTCGCCTACCCGCTCGCGGTCACCGGCATCGCCCAGGCCGCCTTCCACGACAAGGCCAACGGCTCGGAAGTGACGGCCCACGGCAAGGTGGTCGGCTCCGAGCTGATCGGCCAGACCTACCACCTGAACAAGACCGACAAGGACGGAAACCCACTGCCCGACCCCCGGTACTTCCAGCCGCGGCCGTCGGCGGCGGGCACCAACGTCTACAACACCCAGTACAAGATCGTTGTCTCGGGCGCCTCCAACCTCGCCGCGGACAGCGAGGTGCTGCTGCGGGCCGTCAAGGACCGCAGAAAGCAGGTCGCCGAGTTCAACGGGGTCTCCCCGGCGGCCGTCCCGGTGGACGCGGTCACGGCCTCGGGCTCCGGGCTCGACCCGGACATCTCCCCGGCCTACGCCAGGCTCCAGGCGGCCCGCGTGGCCAAGGCCAACGGACTGCCCGCGGACGAGGTCAGGCAGCTGGTCGAGGACTACACGGACGGCCGTATCCTCGGCTTCCTGGGCGAGCCGCGCGTGAACGTGCTGAAACTGAACATCGCGGTGCGCGAGCTCGCCGCACACTGACATCGGAAAATGGGGCCATGGGACGCGGCAAGCTTCGGATCTACCTCGGCGCGGCGCCGGGCGTCGGCAAGACGTACGCCATGCTGTCCGAGGGACACCGGCGGGCCGAGCGGGGCACCGACCTCGTCGTCGGCTTCGTCGAGCACCACGGCCGGCCGCGCACCCAGGTGATGCTGCGCGGTCTCGAGGAGGTGCCCCGCCGGGAGATGGAGTACCGCGGGGCCCGCTTCACCGAGATGGACGTGGACGCGGTCCTGGCCCGCCACCCCGCCGTCGTCCTCGTCGACGAGCTCGCCCACACCAACGTCCCCGGCTCCCGGAACGCCAAGCGCTGGCAGGACGTCGAGGAGCTGCTGCGGGCGGGCATCGATGTCGTTTCCAACCTCAACATCCAGCACCTCGAGTCGCTGGGAGACGTGGTGGAGTCGATAACGGGGGTACGGCAGCGGGAGACCGTGCCCGACGAGGTCGTCCGCCGCGCCGACCAGATCGAGCTGGTCGACATGTCGCCCCAGGCGCTGCGCCGCCGGATGGCGCACGGCAACATCTACCAGCTCGACAAGATCGACGCCGCGCTGTCCAACTACTTCCGGCCCGGCAACCTCACCGCGCTGCGCGAGCTGGCCCTGCTGTGGACGGCGGACCGGGTCGACGAGTACCTCCAGCAGTACCGCTCCGAGCACAGCATCCGCTCCACCTGGCAGGCCCGTGAGCGCATCGTCGTCGGCATCACCGGCGGCCCCGAGGGGCGCACTCTCATCCGCCGCGCCGCCCGGATGGCGGCCAAGGGCTCCGGCAGCGAGGTCCTCGCCGTCTACATCGCCCGCAGCGACGGACTGACCTCGGCCTCGCCCAAGGAGCTCGCGGTCCAGCGCACCCTCGTCGAGGACCTGGGCGGCACCTTCCACCACGTCATAGGGGAGGACATCCCCCGCGCGCTGCTGGACTTCGCGCGCGGGGTCAACGCCACCCAGATCGTGCTCGGTTCCAGCCGCCGCAAGGCCTGGCAGTACATCTTCGGGCCCGGGGTGGGCGCCACCGTCGCCCGCGACTCCGGGCCCGACCTCGACGTCCACATCGTCACCCACGACGAGGTCGCCAAGGGCCGCGGTCTGCCGGTCGCGCGCGGCGCCCGGCTCGGCCGCACCCGGCTGATCGCGGGCTGGCTGGTGGCGGTGGCCGGACCGGTTCTGCTCACCGTGCTGCTCACCCACGTGGGCGGCGCGCTCGCCTCCGACAGTGGACCGGGCTTCGCCAACGAGGTGCTGCTGTTCCTGTTCCTCACCGTGGTCGCGGCGCTGCTCGGCGGGCTGCTGCCGGCCCTCGGCTCGGCGGCCGTCGGCTCGCTGCTGCTCAACTACTACTTCACCCCGCCCACCCACACCCTGACCATCGCCGACCCGCAGAACATCTTCGCCATCGCGGTCTTCGTGGCCGTGGCCGTCTGTGTGGCCTCCGTCGTGGACCTCGCAGCGCGCCGCACCCACCAGGCCGCCCGGCTGCGTGCCGAATCCGAGGTGCTGTCCTTCCTCGCCGGCAGCGTGCTGCGCGGCGAGACCAGCCTGGAGGCGCTCCTGGAGCGGGTCCGCGAGACCTTCGGCATGGACTCGGTGGCGCTGCTGGAGCGGGAGGGCGACGTCGCCCCGTGGACCTGCGCGGGCAGCGTCGGCGGCAACGGGGGAGCGCCGCTGCCCGAGCGGCCCGAGGACGCGGACGTCGATGTGCCCGTCGGCGACCATATGGCGCTCGCGCTCTCCGGCCGGGTGCTGCCCGCTGAGGACCGCCGGGTGCTCGCCGCCTTCGCCGCCCAGGCCGCAGTGGTCCTGGACCGGCAGCGGCTGGCCCTGGAGGCCGAGCGGGCCCGGGACCTCGCCGAGGGCAACCGCATCCGCACCGCGCTGCTGGCCGCCGTCAGCCACGACCTGCGCACCCCCCTCGCGGCCATCAAGGCGGCCGTGTCCTCGCTGCGCTCCGACGACGTCGCCTGGTCGCCCGAGGACGAGGCCGAGCTGCTGGAGGGCATCGAGGAGGGCGCCGACCGCCTCGACCACCTGGTCGGCAACCTCCTCGACATGTCCCGGCTGCAGACCGGCACCGTCACGCCGCTGATCCGCGAGATCGACCTCGACGAGGTGGTCCCGATGGCCCTGGTCGGCGTCCCGGAGACCGGCGTCAGCCTCGACATCCCCGAGGAGCTGCCGATGGTCGCGGTCGACCCCGGCCTGCTGGAGCGCAGCGTCGCCAACATCGTGGAGAACGCCGTGAAGTACAGCCCGGACGGCATGCCCGTCCTGGTGTCCGCCAGCGCCCTGGGCGACCGCGTCGAGCTGCGCGTGGCCGACCGCGGCCCCGGCGTCCCCGACAGCGCCAAGGACCGCATCTTCGAGCCGTTCCAGCGGTACGGCGACGCCCCGCGCGGCGCGGGGGTCGGCCTCGGGCTCGCGGTCGCCCGGGGCTTCGTGGACGCGATGGGCGGCCGACTGGCCGCCGAGGACACCCCCGGGGGCGGGATGACCATGGTGCTCACCCTGCGGGCCGCCGACGGCCGCACGCAGGTCGGCTCCCCACTGCCCGCCCAGGTCACTTCGTGATCAGCCACCATGGACCACAACCGACCACGACCGACCACGACCGACCACAACGAAGCGAAAAGGCAGGCCGTGAGATGAACCGGGTGCTCGTGGTGGACGACGAGCCGCAGATCGTGCGCGCCCTCGTGATCAACCTGAAGGCGCGCGCATACGAGGTCGACGCCGCCTCCGACGGCGCCACCGCCCTCCGGCTCGCCGCCACCCGCCACCCCGACGTGGTCGTGCTCGACCTGGGCCTGCCCGATATGGACGGCGTCGAGGTGATCAAGGGGCTGCGCGGCTGGACCCGGGTCCCGATCCTCGTCCTCTCGGCCCGCCAGACCTCGGACGAGAAGGTCGAGGCCCTCGACGCCGGGGCCGACGACTACGTCACCAAGCCCTTCGGCATGGACGAGCTGCTGGCCCGGCTGCGCGCCGCCGTCCGCCGCGCCGAGCCCGTCGGGGCGGCGGACGGCGGCGCGGTCGTGGAGACCGAGGGGTTCACGGTCGACCTGGCCGCCAAGAAGGTCAACCGCGGCGGCACGGACGTCCGGCTGACGCCCACCGAATGGCACCTGCTGGAGGTCCTGGTCCGCAACACGGGCCGGCTGGTCAGCCAGAAGCAGCTGCTCCAGGAGGTCTGGGGGCCGTCGTACGGCACCGAGACCAACTATCTGCGGGTCTACATGGCCCAGCTGCGCCGCAAGCTGGAGGCCGACCCCTCGCACCCGCGCCACTTCGTCACCGAGCCGGGCATGGGCTACCGCTTCGAGCGCTGAGCGCCGTGCGCGGGGGTTCGGGCCGTGCGCGCCGGTTCGGGCGGCGACCCCGTGAGAGCTCCCCGGTACGCTGGCCGTATGAGTGCCGTAGACGAGCCCCCTGGCAAACCCGACAAGCCGGCCGGCCGCTTCCGGAGGATGCTGGACCGGCTGTCGACTTCCCAGGAGGAGCTTCACTCCGCGGAGCTCCAACAGGACGCCGAGGCCGCCGGATGTACCAAGATCGGCGATTGTGGCGACCGGCAGATAGTCAAGGTGACCGGTACACTGCGCACCGTCACGCTACGGCCCCGGGCCGGAGTGCCGGCCCTGGAGGCGGAGCTCTTCGACGGCACCGCCGCCCTGGACGTCGTGTGGCTGGGCCGCCGCTCCATCCTCGGGATCGAGCCGGGCCGCAAGCTGATCGCCACCGGCCGGATCTCCATGAGCCACGGCCGCCGGGTGCTGTTCAACCCCAAGTACGAACTCCGACCGCTCGGACAGGAGTAGCCGGTGACGAGAGACGACGAGCCGACGGCAACCGAAGAGGACTCCGCGGCCGCCGCGCAGAGCAGAGCGGCGGCGGACACCGCGCTCCTGGAGGCGTTCGGCGGGGTGCGGGGCATGGTCGACACCACCGTCCCCGGACTGGTCTTCGTCCTGCTCTACACGATCAAGCGCGACATCCACCTCGCGGCCCTGGCGGCGCTGGGGCTCACGGTGCTCCTCGCGCTGGCCCGGCTGATCCGCAAGGAGACCCTCAAGCACGCCTTCAGCGGGGTCTTCGGGGTCGCCTTCGGCGCGATCTTCGCGATGATGTCCGGCGACGCGAAGAACTTCTATCTGCCGGGCATGCTCTACACCCTGGGTCTGTCGATCGCCTACGTCCTCTCGGCGATCTTCCGCTATCCGCTGATCGGGGTGCTGCTCGGGCCGATGCTCAAGGAGAACCTCTCCTGGCGCACCCGCAACCCCGGCCGGTTCCGCGCGTACACCAAGGCCACCTGGGCCTGGGGTCTGATCCTGCTCGCCAAGTCGGCGATCCTCTTCCCGCTGTACTGGTGGGGCGACGCCACCCAGCTCGGCTGGGTCAAGGTCGCGCTCGGCATTCCGCCGTTCCTGCTCTGCGTCTATCTGACGTGGATATTCCTGGCCAAGGCCCCGCCGCCGATCGACGTCATCGCGGAGCTGGAGGCGGAGGAGCAGGCGGAGCGCGAGCGGGAGCGGGCGAAGGCCGAGGCCCGGACCCAGGCCGAGAAGACCGTCGATCCGCTGCTGGCGGAGTGGGCCGACCAGATCGTCACCGAGGCCCAGCCCGAGTCCGCGGACCGGCGCCACCCGCCGCGTCCCTGAGAGGCCGCAGCGAGACCCTAGCGAGACCACAGCAAAGCGCCGGGCGGGCCGAGGTGGCCCGCCCGGCGCTTTGCCGCGTACGTGCGGCGCTACGGGGCGCGTACGGGGGCTAGGAGGGGCTAGGAGGCGTCCGCGCGCTGGACGGACAGCAGTTCCTCCAGCTGCTCCTCGCGGGCCTGGGCCGCGACGAACAGAAGCTCGTCGCCCGCCTCCAGGACGTCGTCCTTGCTCGGGGTCAGCACGCGTGTGCCCCGGATGATGGTGACCAGCGAGGTGTCCTCCGGCCACTCCACGTCCCCGACCCGGGTGCCGGCCAGCGCCGCCTCCGGCGGCAGCGTCAGCTCCACCAGGTTGGCGTCGCCGTGGCTGAAGCGCAGCAGCCGCACCAGGTCGCCGACGCTCACCGCCTCCTCGACCAGCGCCGACATCAACCGCGGCGTGGAGACGGCGACATCGACGCCCCACGCCTCGTTGAACAGCCACTCGTTCTTGGGGTTGTTGACCCGGGCGACCACCCGCGGTACCCCGTACTCGGTCTTCGCGAGCAGTGAGACAACCAGGTTGACCTTGTCGTCACCGGTCGCCGCGATCACCACATTGCAGCGCTGTAGCGCGGCCTCGTCCAGCGAGGTGATCTCGCAGGCGTCGGCGAGCAGCCACTCGGCCTGCGGCACCCGCTCCACCGAGATCGCCGTCGGCGCCTTGTCGATGAGCAGCACCTCGTGCCCGTTCTCCAGCAGCTCGCCCGCGATGGAGCGCCCCACGGCGCCCGCTCCAGCGATGGCAACCCTCATCGGCCCTCCTCGGGTCCCTCATCGAATGACGCCTCGACCTTCTCCACCTCGTCGGTGCGCATCATCACGTGGACCAGGTCGCCCTCTTGCAGCACCGTCTGCGAGGTCGGCAGCATCGCCTCGCCGAGCCGGGTGAGGAACGCGACGCGCACGCCGGTCTCCTCCTGCAACTTGCTGACCTTGTGGCCCACCCAGGCGGGGGAGGTGTGCACCTCGGCGAGCTGCACCCCGCCGCTCGGGTCCCGCCACAGCGGCTCCGCGCCGGACGGCAGCAGCCGTCGCAGCATCTGGTCCGCGGTCCAGCGCACGGTGGCCACGGTCGGGATGCCCAGCCGCTGGTAGACCTCGGCGCGGCGGGGGTCGTAGATGCGGGCCGCCACGTTCTCCACGCCGAACATCTCGCGCGCCACCCGGGCCGCGATGATGTTGGAGTTGTCGCCGCTGCTGACCGCGGCGAAGGCACCGGCCTCCTCGATGCCCGCCTCGCGCAGGGTGTCCTGGTCGAAGCCGACGCCGGTCACCCGGCGCCCGCCGAAGCCGGCGCCGAGGCGGCGGAAGGCGGTCGGGTCCTGGTCGACGACGGCGACGGTGTGTCCCTGCCGCTCCAGGGTCTGGGCGAGTGCCGCACCCACCCGGCCGCAGCCCATGATCACGATATGCATGCGACTACCCCGCACTCCTCATTACCGTGCTGAACCGCACAAACACCCTGCTCACATCTTCCTTCCAGGCCTACGGGGCGGCAGCGGGGAGGGGGCCCCGATGCCGAGGCCGCGGGGCAGCGGAGGGCTGTCCGCCACGGCGTCTGTCACCACCGTATCCGCACTTGTGTGACTGACCCGAGTCCGCTGCTCAGGTCCGGGTGGAGGGGCGCGGCTGTACGGCGTACAAGAGGGCGTCGACGCTCCGGCGCCGCCCCGGAACGGCGACCGCCGCTTGCGAACGTTCCGGTGGTGCGCCGGCGACCCCGCCGTGCTTCCGCCGCTCTCCCCGTCGGTATGTCGCCGAGTGCCGGAACGCGCGACTCGGCGGCATCGCGGCAAGATGGCGGCGTAGCCGCATTTGTCCCGGGCTGAGGGGTCGCCATCTCCCCGCGGCCTTCCGGATCTTCATGGGATCTTCACGGGAATTGGCGATAATGCCCTGACGGTTCGAATGTTGTTACGGGCATCGGGCGTCAGGTCGCGGGCGTGGCTAAGATGATCGCCGTATTCCGTTTCTGGACGGGACATCAGGGCACTGAACCGTTCCTTCCGCGCCCGCGTTCTCCTGGCACGAGGTTTCTGATGACAGATCACATATGGGAGGCGGTGAGCTGGTGTCTGGTCGCTGTCGTGCTCGTCGTCTTCGTCCTGCTGATGCGCCAGCGAACGATCACCGCCGGCGTGCGCAGGCGTAACGCCACGCTCGAGGACAGCCTGAAGTCGCGCGACGAAGAGCTCCAGCACCTTGTCGAGATCCGCCTTCCGGTCATCGTGGACGCGCTCAGCCAGCCCTCGCCGCTGCCCGGGCTGAGGGACGAAAGGCTGGCCGGTACCGCCTTCGCGCAGAGCATGCACGGAGTCGTGGAATTGTTCACCCGCGCGGTGGACAAGGCACAGATGAGGGCCGACGCCTCGGCGAAGGCGGCGCTCAAGGCATCGATGCGCGCCCTCCAGGGGCTGGCCAATGAACAGCAGCTGTCGATCTCCCAGATGCAGGACCGGCACGACAACCCCGATGTGCTCCGGGACCTCCTGGAGATCGACCACGCCAACTCCCAGTTCGGCCGCCGCGCCCAGGCCATCGCCGTGCTCTGCGGATCCTGGCCCGGCCGCCAGCGGATCTCCTCCCCGCTGACCGATGTCGTACGGGGCGCCAAGTCCCGGATCCGTGACTACCGCCGGGTCCAGGTGCACGCCCTGGTCGACGTCGCCGTGGTGAGCCGGGCGGTGGAGCCGGTGGTGCTCGCCGTCGCGGAGCTGCTGGACAACGGCGCCCGCCACTCGCAGCCCAACACCAATGTCGAGGTCAGCCTGCAGCCGGTGCACAACGGCGCGGTCATCGTGATCGACGACGCCGGCGTCGGCATGGACGGCCTGGAGGTGCAGCGCGCCGCCGCGCTGCTGTCCGGAGAGCGCGCCATCGACGTCTCCCGGCTCGGTGACCCGCCGCAGTTCGGCTTCGCCGTCATCGGCCTGCTCGCCGCGCGGTACGGCTTCAGCGTCTCCGTGGACACCAGGTCCCCGTACGGCGGTGTGCGCGCCGTGCTCTTCCTGCCCACCGCGCTGCTCACCCACGTCGACGCCGAGGAGCCGGGCGGCAGGCAGGCCGTGCCGCAGGAGCCCGAACAGTCGGGCCTGCACACCATCCCCTCGCTGCCGACCCGCAAGACCCGCTCCGCCCGCCGGACCGAGCCCGCCGCGCGGCAGGTGCCCCATCAGCAGGCCGTACCCCAGCAGCCCGCGCCCCAGCAGGCCATACCCCAGCAGCCCGCGCCCCAGCGGGCCGCACCCGCCCCGGCGGACCAGGCGCCCGCCGCGCTGACCCACCCGTCGGCGCTCGACGAAGCGTCACGTACGTACGGCTCGACGGCCGGCGGACTGCCCAAGCGCCGCCGCCGGCAGGCCTCCGCTCAGCAGTCGGCGGACGACTGGCCCACGGCCGCCCCGGAGCCCGACACCGGCTCGCACCGCGCCCGTTCGGCCGAGGAGACGGCCCAGCGCATGGGTGCCTTCGCACGCGGCACCCGCTCGGGCCGTTCCGGTAACCAGGACGCCGCCCCCCAAACCGAAGAAGGGAATCGCCAGGCATGAACGACCACATGAACAACGAGCTGGGCTGGATGCTCGACGAGGTCGTGAAGATGCCGGAGGCGCGCCACGCGATCCTGCTCTCGGCGGACGGGATGCTGCGGGCGCACTCCGAGGGCATCGCGCGGGACGAGGCGGAGCGCCAGGCCGCGGCGCTCTCCGGCCTCCAGTCGATCAGCCGCTCCACCGCCGAGTTCTGCGACCCGGATGAGTCGCCCTGGCAGCAGACGCTCGTCGAGTTCGTCGGCGGCTATGTCTTCCTGACCGCCGCCGGCCCCGGCGCCTACCTCGCGGTCTCCGCCACCGAGTCCGTGGACATGGAGGCGGTCAGCTACCGGATGCAGAAGCTGGTCGACCGGCTCGGCAAGGAGCTGACCAGCCCGCCCCGCCAGGGCGCCACCCGACAGGGCATCGGCAGCCCGGCATGACCCCGGCCAGGCGCGAACGAGGACTGGTACGGCCGTATGTCGTGACCGACGGCCGTGCCTATCCGACCCGCAACACCTTTGACCTGGTGACGCTGGTCATGGCGCACACGGACCGGCCGCTCGCCGGCCTCAGCCCCGAGAAGCGCCGGGTGATGGAGCTGTGCCTCGGCGGCGCCCTCTCGGTCGCCGAGGTCGCCGGGTATCTGCAACTGCCGGTCAGCGTCACCAAGGTCCTGCTCGGCGACCTCGTGGACAGTGGCCACATCACCACGCGGTCGCCCATTCCCGCGGCCGAGGTGCCCGACATCCAGCTTCTCCAGGAGGTGCTCGATGGACTCCGCGCTCGCCTCTGAGAAGGCGGTCTATCTGCCGCAGACCGTGCGAACGGCAGTGAAACTGCTGGTCGTCGGGCATTTCGCGGTCGGCAAGACCACCTACGTCGGCTCGCTGTCGGAGATCAAGCCGCTGCGTACCGAGGAGACGATGACCCAGGCCGGTGCGCTCGTCGACGACCTCGCCGGGATCGAGGAGAAGACGACCACCACCGTGGCCATGGACTTCGGCCGCCTCACCCTGAGCGACACGCTGGTCCTGTACCTGTTCGGCGCCCCCGGACAGCAGCGCTTCACCCGGCTGTGGCAGGACATGGCGAACGGGGCCCTGGGCGCCCTGGTCCTCGCCGACACCCGGCGACTCGAACAGTCGTTCCCCGTGATGGCCATCCTGGAGGAGCACGCCCTGCCGTACGCGGTCGCCGTCAACCACTTCGAGGGAGCGCCGCGCTTCGCCGAGTCGGAGGTCCGGGAAGCGCTCGACCTGCTGCCGGAGACCCCGCTGGTCACCTGTGACGCCCGGGACCGGATCTCCTCGACCCACGCCCTGATCGCCCTCGTGCAGTACCTGCAGAACCGCCAGGCCCGAACTCCCCAGGAGCATGCGTGATCTACCGCCCCGACGTCGAGGCCGGAGTCGGAGCCGTACCGCCGCCGGGCTGCCCCGCGCACGTGGGGAGTGCCGGCCTCGGAGCCCCCGCCCGCCCCGCCGCCCAGGGCCTGCCCCTGTACGGACCCGAGTTCGCCGCCGATCCGCACCTGTTCTATGAGCGGCTGCGGCAGTACGGGCCCATCGCCCCGGTCGAGCTGTCGCCCGGTGTCGAGGCGTATCTGATCACCAGCTACTCCCTCGCGCTCGAGGTGCTGCGCGACACCGAGCGGTTCGCCAAGGACCCCCGCGGCTGGCGCGCGCTGAACGAGGGGCGGATCCCGCCGGACAGCCCGGTGGGCCCGATGATGATGTACCGGCCCAACGCTCTGTTCAACGACGGCGAGGCGCACGCCCGGCTGCGCGGGGTGATCACCGACAGCCTCAGCCGGCTGGATCCGTACGCGCTGAGCGAGTACGTCGAGCGCAGCGCCGAGACGCTGATCAACGGGTTCGCCGACAAGGGCGAGGCGGACCTGCTGAGCCACTACGCCGCCGCCATTCCGCTGCTCGTGTTCAACCAGCTCTTCGGCTACCCCGCCGAGCACGGGCTGCGCCTGGTCGGGACGATGGCGAAGCTCTTCGACAGCGGCGAGGACGCGGCGGAGGCCAACCAGGAGCTGCTCGACTACATGGCGGGCCTGATCGCCGCCAAGCGCGAGCGGCCCGGGGCCGACATCACCTCCTGGATGCTGGCCCACCCCGCCCGGCTGGCCGACGACGAGCTGCTCCAGCAGCTCATGCTGATCCTGGCCGCCGGAACCGAGCCCCAGCTGAACCTGATCGCCAACGCGCTGCGCCTGCTGCTCTCCGACGACCGGTTCGCCGGTGAGCTCTCGGGGGGCAGCATGCCCGTCCAGGACGCCATCGACGAGGTCCTGTGGACCGACCCGCCGCTGGCCAACTTCGGGACCCGGTTCGCCCGCCGTGACCTGGATCTCGCGGGCGTGCGGATCCGCCGGGGCGAGCCGATCCTCACCAGCTACGCCGCCGCCAACACGGACCCCGAACTGACCTCCGACGGCCGGCTCGGCAACCGCGCCCACCTCGCCTGGAGCATCGGCGCCCACCGCTGCCCGGCCGAGAGCCCGGCCCGGGTGATCGCCTCGGTGGCCATCGAGAAGCTCCTCGACCGGCTTCCGGACGTGGAGCTGGCCGTGCCGGTCGACCAGTTGGTCTGGCGTTCCGGCCCCTTCCACCGCGCGCTGGCGGCGCTGCCCGTCCGCTTCCCCGTCACGGCCCGGCCCACGGCTGCGGCCGTCCCCACGGCCGTTTCCGCGCCCGCCCCGCAGGCCACACCGGTCCCGCAGGCGACGTCGGCCCCGCAGGCCACACCGGCCGCGTCGGCCACGCCGAGCCAGTTCGGGCGGGCGGCCCAGCGACGCCGGTGGGGTTCCCTCGCGGCGTGGTGGCGCGGGCAGTGAGCAGTTGAGCCAAGAGGCCGCCGCCGCCCTTCCCCGGGCGGGGTGGGCGGCGGCACCGGCGACCGCTTACGATCCTCTCCGTGTCCAAACTGACCGACGTTCCTAAACGGATCCTCATCGGGCGGGCGCTGCGCAGCGACAAGCTGGGAGAAACGCTCCTCCCCAAGCGCATCGCGCTCCCCGTCTTCGCCTCCGACCCGCTGTCCTCCGTCGCGTACGCGCCAGGGCAGGTGATGATCGTTCTCTCGGTGGCGGGTGCGTCGGCCTATCACTACAGCCCCTGGATCACTGTCGCGATCATCGTGCTGATGTTCACGGTGGTCGCCTCGTACCGCCAGAACGTGCACGCCTATCCCAGCGGCGGCGGTGACTACGAGGTCGCCAACACCAACCTCGGCCCCCGGGCGGGCCTGACCGTCGCCAGCGCCCTGCTCGTCGACTACGTCCTGACCGTCGCGGTGTCGATCTCCTCGGGCGTGGAGAACCTGGGCTCCGCGGTCCCCTTCTTCATCGAGCACAAGACCCTGTGCGCGATCGGCATCATCCTGCTGCTGACCCTGATGAACCTGCGTGGCGTGCGCGAGTCCGGCAAGCTGTTCGCGATCCCCACCTACGTGTTCGTCGCCGGCGTCTTCATCATGATCGCCTGGGGGGCCTACCGAGGGCTCGTCCTCGACGACGCCATGAAGGCGCCCACCGCCGGCTACGAGATCAAGGCCGAGCACACCGGGCTCGCCGGGTTCGCGCTGGTCTTCCTGCTGCTGCGGGCCTTCTCCGACGGCTGTGCCGCGCTCACCGGCGTCGAGGCGATCAGCAACGGCGTGCCCGCCTTCCGCAAGCCCAAGAGCAGGAACGCCGCCACCACGCTGGCGCTGATGGGCGGCCTCGCCGTCACCATGTTCTGCGGGATCATCGCTCTCGCGCTGGCCACCGATGTGAAGATGGCCGAGGACCCGGCCAGGGACCTGCTGAACAAGGGCGTGGCGCTCGGCGAGCACTACACCCAGGACCCGGTGATCACCCAGGTCGCGGCGGCTGTCTTCGGCGACGGCTCGCTGCTGTTCGTGGTGCTGGCCGCGGCCACCGCGCTGGTCCTGTTCCTGGCCGCCAACACCGCGTACAACGGCTTCCCGCTGCTCGGCTCGATCCTCGCCCAGGACCGCTATCTCCCGCGCCAGCTGCACACCCGCGGCGACCGGCTCGCCTTCTCCAACGGCATCGTGCTGCTCGCCGGGGCGGCCGCCATCCTGGTCTACATCTACGGCGCGGACTCGACCCGGCTGATCCAGCTCTACATCGTCGGCGTCTTCGTCTCCTTCACGCTCAGCCAGACCGGCATGGTGCGGCACTGGAACCGCCATCTGCGGACCGAGCAGGACCCGGCGGTGCGCCGCCGGATGCTCCGCTCGCGCGCGATCAACGCCTTCGGCGCCTTCTTCACCGGCCTGGTGCTGGCCGTGGTGCTGCTGACCAAGTTCACCCACGGCGCCTGGGTCGCCCTGCTCGGCATGGTCGGCTTCTACGTCCTCATGACCGCCATCCGCCGCCACTACGACGGTGTCTCCGGCGAGCTGTCGGCCTACGAGGAAGACGAGTACGAGACCGTGCGCCCCTCCCGGGTGCACTCCATCGTCCTCGTCTCCAAGATCCACAAGCCGACGCTGCGCGCCCTGGCCTACGCCAAGCTGATGCGCTCCCACAAGCTGGAGGCACTGAGCGTCAGCGTGGACCCGGCCGAGACCAAGGCGCTGCGGGAAGAGTGGGCCGAGCGGGGCATAGACGTCCCCCTGAAGATCCTCGACTCGCCTTACCGCGAGATCACCCGGCCGGCCATCGACTACGTCAAGAGCCTGCGCCTGGAGAGCCCCCGGGACGTGGTCTCCATCTATATCCCGGAGTACGTGGTCGGCCGCTGGTACGAGCACCTGCTGCACAACCAGAGCGCGCTGCGGCTCAAGGGCCGGCTGCTGTTCACCCCGGGCGTCATGGTGACCTCGGTGCCCTGGCAGCTGGACTCCTCGGAGCTGGCCCGCAAGCGCGCCCGCAAGCGGGCCGAGTGGCATGCGCCGGGCGCGGTGCGGCGCGGCCCGGTGGGGCCGCCGAAGGGCGAGAAGGCACACGCCGACAAGGCAAAGGCAGACAAGGCAAAGGCAGACAAGGCAAAGGCAGACAAGGCGCCGGTGCAGCAGCCGGTCGGTGAGAAGCAGCCGAAGGCCTAGACTGGGGGGCTGTCGTCCATCGCAGGCCGACTGTCCCCACCTGTCCCCACCTGTCCCCAGCCACAACCTCTGGAGCCGAGCCGCCATGCACCGTGAACCCAAGGCATCGCTGGTCGGCGAGGAGTACGAGGTCGAGGTCGGTCCGGTCGCGCACGGTGGCCACTGCGTCGCCCGGACCTCCGAGGGCCGCGTGCTGTTCGTCCGGCACGCACTCCCCGGCGAGCGCGTCGTGGCCCGGGTGACCGAGGGCGAGGCGGACTCGCGCTTCCTGCGCGCCGACGCGGTGCGGGTGCTCGAGGCGTCCAAGGACCGGGTCGAGGCCCCGTGCCCGTTCTCCGGCCCCGGCCGGTGCGGCGGCTGCGACTGGCAGCACGCGGCCCCGGGCGCCCAGCGCCGGCTGAAGGCGGACGTCATCACCGAGCAGCTGAGCCGACTGGCCGGGCTGACCCCCGAGGACGCCCGCTGGGACGGCACCGTCGAGCCCGCCCCCGGTGACAAGGTCGACCGGGGCGAGGTCCCGGCCTGGCGCACGCGCGTGCAGTACGCGGTCGACGAGCAGGGGCGGCCGGGGCTGCGCCGGCACCGCTCGCACGAGGTCGAGTCCATCGACCACTGCCTGATCGCCGCCCCCGGCGTCAGCGAGCTCGGCGTCGAGAAGCGCGAATGGCCGCAGATCGCGACCGTGGAGGCGATCGCCGCCACGGGCTCCTCCGACCGCCAGGTCGTCCTCACCCCGCGCCCCGGCGGTCGGCTCCCGCTGGTGGAGCTGGACCGGCCGGTCTCCGTGCTGCGGCTGGGAGAGCCCCAGGGAGGCGGTGCGGCCCGCGAGGGCACCCGCGCGGTGCACCGGGTGCACGGCCGCCCCTTCGTCCGCGAGCGCGCCGCCGGCCGCACCTGGCGGGTCGGCGAGGGCGGCTTCTGGCAGGTCCACCCCAAGGCCGCGGATCTGCTCGTCGAGGCCGTCATGCAAGGCCTGATGCCGCGCAAGGGCGACATGGCGCTCGACCTGTACTGCGGGGTCGGCCTCTTCGCGGGCGCCCTCGCCGAGCGGGTCGGGGAGCGCGGCGCGGTGCTGGGCATCGAGTCCGGCAAGCGCGCGGTCGAGGACGCCCGCCACAACCTCCAGGACTTGCACCGGGTCCGGATCGAGCACGGCAAGGTCGAGCAGATCCTGCCCCGCACCGGCATCACCGAGGCGGACCTGATCGTCCTGGACCCGCCCCGGGCCGGCGCGGGCAAGGAGACCGTCACCCGCCTGGCCTCCTTCGGCCCGCGCCGCATCGCCTACGTGGCCTGCGACCCGGCGGCCCTGGCCCGCGACCTCGCGTACTTCCGTGAGGCGGGCTATGTGCCGCGGCGGCTGCGCGCGTTCGACCTGTTCCCGGTGACGCACCACGTGGAGTGCGTGGCGATCCTTGAGCCGGTGGCTAAGGGTTCCTGACCTGCGGTTCAGCAGTAGCGACGGTGGGTTTCGACCACTGCGGCGATCACCGCAAGTGACTTCTCTTGCCGGAGGAAAGTCGGGCTGGACCGATTCCGTCTAAGCAGACTTAGACATGTCGAGGTCGATCCAGGCTGGTGGGGAGTTCCGGTGGACGAGAGCACGCTTGCCAAGCCCGAGGACGTGGTCGACCGTGATTGTGAGTGGGGTCTGCTCACCGAGTTCGTCACGGACCCGGGTCCGGCGGTGCGTCTGGGGATCGTGTCGGGGCGCAGGCGGCATGGGAAGTCGTATCTCCTGCAGGCGCTGTCGGAGCGGGTCGGGGGTCTGTACGTCACCGCTGTGTGGGAGGAAGGGCGGCTGCCGGCGATCCAGCGGTTCAGCGATGCCATCGCGGTCCACGCGGGTCTGCGGCCCGGCACGCTGCGGTTGACCGACTGGCGTGAGGTCCTGTCCAACGCCCTCGATGTCACCGCGCGTTCACAGACTCCGTTGTTGGTGATCGACGAGTTGCCGTATCTCCTCCAGCACTCTCCCGAGATCCCTGGCCTGCTTCAGCAGCTCTACGACGAGCGCCAGCGGGGCACCGGGGCCGGACCCGGAGCGCGGGTGATCCTGTGTGGGTCCGCGATGAGCGTCATGCACGAATTGTTGTCGGGAACGAAGCCGTTGCGCGGCCGTGCGGTGATCGATCTGAGGCTGGGGGCCTTCGACTACCGGGCCAGCCGTGCGTTCTGGCAGATCGACGACCCGCTGACCGCCCTGCAGGTGCACGCCGTCCTCGGCAGCGCTCCCGGTTACCGCCCGGTGGCGGCCCGCCCGCACCCGAACGACGGCTTCGCCTCCTGGCTGACGCGGACGCTCCTGGACCCGGGGCGGGCGGTGTACTCGCGCACGGAGACGGAATATCTGCTGCGTGAGGACCCTCGGATCACCCAGCACACCCTCTACTACGACATCCTCACCGCGATCGCCCAGGGCGCCACCACTCCCATCAAGATCGGCGCGGCCCTGGAGCGGCAGCGCAACGCAGTCGCCCACCCGCTCGACGTCCTGGAGTCCACGGGCTACATCCAGCGCGAGCAGGACATCCTGCGTCCCCGCCACCCCGTTATCACCCTGGCCGACCCCGTCATTCGCTTCAATCAGCTCATCACCCTGCCGCAGGCGGCCACCGTCGAACAGGGTTTCGCCGAAGAGGCGTGGCAGGCCGCCGCGCCGCCCTTCAACTCCAAGATCCTCGGCCCCCACTTCGAGGACCTCGCCCGCACCTTCACCCGCCGATACGCCCACACCCTGCTTCCCGGCGGTCTGCCCGGTCCGGTCGGTACCACTGAAGTGGCGGACCCCGCGGCCCGCACCAAGCACGAGGTCGACGTCATCGCCCTGGCCCTGGGCGAGCGCCCGCAGGCCCCTCGCGCCCGGATCGCCCTCCTTGGCGAGGCCAAGGCCACCGCCGCCCGCCGTGGCACTGGCGACCTGCAACGCCTGGAACGCATCCGCACCCTGCTCACCGACCAGGGCTACGACACCACGGGCACCACCCTGGCCCTGTTCTCCCTGCACGGGTTCTACCCGGACCTGATCGAGTCCGCGGCCAGCCGCGAAGATCTGCTCCTGGTCGATCTGGCGACCCTCTACGGGGTCGGATAGCGCGTCGCCCACGCCGAGTTCACGCGTCGCCTGCGTGAGGTTGGCTGGGAGTCTGGTGACACGCGGCCTGTGGGAGACCTCGAGAGCTGACCTGGCCCCGCCTACGCGAGAGCCCTGCCGTCCGAAAGGAAACGGCAGGGCTCTCGCGATCGTACGAGCGTCAGAGACCCCGCTCCGACGAGGCGAACCCGACGAACCCCGCCCACGCCTTACGCGACACCGTGAGGACGGGTCCGGCGGCGGCCTTGGAGTCCCGGACGTGTACAACTGCCTTTTCCGCAGCGACCTCTACACACTGACCACCCTCGGTTCCGCTGTAGCTGCTCTTGAACCATAGGAGGCCAGAGACGACGGTCGAGGACTCAGCGTTGTTCATAGCGCTCCCAGCAACCCTTCGATGAACTCCAGTGACTCTCGCGGACTGAGAGCCTGTGAACGGATAATCCCATAGCGGGCGGCGGCGAGAGCCGCCTGTTCTGGGTCGGTCTCAAGAGTGCCGGTTACTTGTGTCTCGGTGTACACGAACTTCTTGCCGTCCTTGCGCGTGACGACCGTGAACGGCCCGTTTACGCCCGCGTTGTCCTCGCAGTCGGTCGGCATGACCTGGATCTCGACGTTCCGCTTCTGGCCGGTCAGGTGGAGATGTTCCAGCTGTCCCCGCAGCACGTCCTTGCCGCCGTACCGGTGTCGCAGCACCGCCTCATCCATTACAAAACTCAGCAGCGGTGTGGCTCGCCGGTCGAAGATGTCCTGCCGGGCCAGCCGAGCGGTCACCCGCTGCTCGATCGTTTCCGGGTCCAGGGGTGGACGCCGCATGGCGAGCAGGGCCCTCATGTACTCCTCGGTCTGGAGCAGGCCATTGACGACATGCGTGTCGTACATGACCAGCTCAATACACTCCTTCTCCAGCGTCGCCATCCCCTGGAAGAACACCGGATACTGCGCCCGCTCCACTTCCTCCTTCCACAGGCACAGCAACCCGTCCGCTTCCAGTACCTCGTCCGCCCGGTCGATGGTCCGGGGCGACGGAATCCTCCGCCCCTGTTCGAACGCCGCGATGGTGGAGGCCGAGTATCCGAGCCGCTTGCCGAACTCCTCGCGCTCCATCCCCTTCCGCACGCGTAGCATCTTCATGGTCTGTCCGAACGCCGTGATGACGCCCCGACTCGCCTTGTCCTCCGGCCGCCGCCCGGCCCCGTCGTCACCCTCCCAGCCGTCCGCAAGGTTGACGACCGCTCCGCCGCCACCGCGCGGAACCGCCTCGGTCCCCGCCGCAGCACCCGTACGCTCCGTCATCGATCACCGCCTCCCCGGCCCAACGCCCCCGGTAGGGACGCCGTCACGCCGCGCGCCTCGTACCCGTACACACACCGCGCGCACAACCGGTCCGCGTCGGTGCGTCACCACTGGTTAACGCTACGCGACCAGCGGGACCGTGGTCGGCATGACGAGCAATCCCGACAGCCCCACCCGTACCACCCAACTCACCACCCCCACCCGAGGCTTGACCACCACCTTCACCCCGGCTGGCCACACCTTCGAGATGCGCTTCACCTCCACGCCCCGAGGAGTCCGTCTCGCCCGGCGCCTGGCAGCCGTCCGGCTGGACGCGTGGGGAATCCCGTACGGCAGCGAACCCCACGACGAGATCGATCTGATCGTCGCCGAGCTGAGCGCGAACGCCGTGCGGCACGGCCATGTCCCCGGCCAGGACTTCCACCTCCGTCTGCGCGTCCCGGTCGGCGGCCGTGCCGTGCGTGTCGAGGTCACTGACGCCCGTGCCGAACGTGTCCCCCGGCCCCCAGCCGTCGTGGACGAGGCCGGTATCGAGGAGACGGGCCGCGGGCTGCTCCTCGTATCGCGTCTGGCTACCCGCTGGGGCTGGCATCCGTGCCCCGACGGGCCCGGTAAGACGGTTTGGGCGGAGCGTGCACTCCCCGGGAGAACAGCTCCCGCGCAGTCCCCGCAGGACGTTTCGCGTGGCCAGGCCCTGTAGCGGGCGGCCGGTCGCCATTACCGGCAACGAGGCTGACGCGGTCAGTCGGGCTCTTGGCTGACCAGCCGGTCCAGCATTCGCTCCAAAGGCTGGTTGTCGCCCAGGAAGCTCTTGATCGAGGCGTCCTGGTTCTCGTCGGGGGCCAGCGTGGCCCAGTTGATCGGCCAGCCCGCCTGCCTGCTCAGCTCCGCGAGGAAAGCGCGCTGGGCGCGTCTGTTGCCTTCGCGGAAGGGATGCAGGGCGTTGATGTCGCCGTAGAGTCCGGCTGCCGTGCGGACGAAGTCGCCGCGGGCGAGACCGCGAAGGCGATCGGCGGCCCGGAGGCAGCCGAAAACCTCTGCCGCGTAGGCGGACAGGTGTTGGAGCGGGCAGAACGGGGTGTGCTTGGCTATGTCCACCGTGCGCAGTTCGCCCGCCCAGTCGTACAGGTCGCTGAAGATCTCCGCGTGGAAGCGGCGTAGGTGGACCAAGTCGAAGTCCCCGGGCGGAGGGTTCTCGGCGACCTGGAGAAGCCGGGCGCGCGTGATGTCGGCCTCGGCGGCGGCGAGTGCGGCGGCGTCGGTGATACCGAGACGGTTGCGCAGGACACCGTTCGGTAGGACGTACGGGTCGTTCATCCAGCTGCCTGGCGAGTCTCGGGGCGATGGCGGGCCAGGGCGCGAGCAGCCATTTCCTCGGCCGACAGGGTGCCGCGTACGTAGGCTTCGGCGTCCTGGTCGGAGGCAGGGGTCGGCCGGAGGCCCTCGGCGGCGAGGGAGCCCGTGGCGGATTCGGCTGCCTCCCGGCGAGCGGCGCGGCCCGTCAGGTTCTCGTAGGCCTCGATCGAGAGCAGCACACCCTGTGCCTTGCGATGGGCGCCGATCAGTACCGGCTCCGCCTGCGGGCCGGCCTCGGTCAATTCGGCCAATATCCGCGACAGGCCACTCCGTGCGTCGCTCACTGTGACGATTTCAGGTACTCGCATAGCGCCACTCTACCCGAAATCGGGACGGAAACCTGTACAGAATTTGGTACAGATGGTGGGTTGTGTAGTCCTACCTGATCCATGGCCGACCACAGTTGCCAGGTTCCCTGGTTCCGATCAACGGGGCGGCAACGGGAGGCGGGGCCACGCTGCTGGCCGCGTTCCTCTCGGGACGGCGCCCATCTCTACGTCTGTGGCGACGCCTCCCGTATGGCCAAGGACGTCGACCGGGCCCTGCGGGAGATCGCCACCGTCCACGGTGGCCTGGACGAGGCCGAGGCGGAGGCCTACGTCAAACAGCTCGCCGCCGATAAGCGCTGTGTGCGCGACATGTACTGACCTCAGGACCTCAGGCGGGGTACGCGTGTGTCTGGGCCGCCTTGACCGTGGCCCACACCGTGGCTCCCGGACGGAGGTCGAGTTCGGCGGCGGCGATCGTGGTCAGGTCGGCGGCCAGGGGTAGCTCGCCGGTGAGGGCGGCGCGGATCTGGTCGCCGTGGGTCTCCATCCCGGCGACCTCGCAGCGCCAGAGGTTGCGGGCGCTGGAGCCGGTGGGGCGGTCCCGGTGCAGGGTCACCGCGCTCGGCGGGAAGGCGACGAAGGCCGGGCCCGTGAGGTGTTCCGTGGTCGTGACCCGGGGGCCGCCGTCGACGCGGACCGTGTGTCCTTCGGCCTCGCCCTTGTAGAGGTTGAGGCCGACCAGGTGGGCGATGTAGTCCGTGCGCGGGCGGCGGGCGATGTCGGAGGGGGCGCCTTCCTGGACGACGTGGCCGTCCTCGATGACGACGAGGTGGTCGGCCAGGACCATGGCGTCCAGCGGGTCGTGCGTGACGAGTACGGCGACGGCCTCGAAGTCGGCCAGATGGCGGCGGAGCTGGGCCCGGACGTCGAGGCGGGTACGGGCGTCGAGGGCTGCGAGGGGTTCGTCCAGGAGCAGCAGGCGTGGGTTGGTGGCCAGGGCGCGGGCGAGGGCGACGCGCTGCGCCTGGCCGCCGGAGAGCCGGCGGGGCTTGGCCCCGGCATGGGCGGCCAGGTCCATGCGGTCCAGCCACTCGGCGGCCTGCGCTCGGGCCTGCGCCTTGCTCGCGCCGTGGCAGCGAGGGCCGAAGGCCACGTTGTCGAGCGCCGAGAGATGGGGGAAGAGCAGATAGTCCTGGAAGACCACGCCGACCGGGCGCGACTCCGGCGGCGTACGGTCCAGCACGGCGCCGTCCAGCCGCAGATGGCCGCCCGAGATCGGTACGAGGCCGGCCAGCGCGCGCAGTGCGGTGGTCTTGCCGGCGCCGTTGGGCCCCAGGAGCGCGACCACGTCACCGGGCGCGGCCGTCAGCGCCACATCGAGCCGGAAGGAGCCGCGCTCGACCATGAGCCGGGCGTCCAGCCCCTCGGCGGTGGGGGTGGTTGCCTTGTGCGCGGTCTTCTCGGCGTCGGTCATGCGGGGGCCATCCAGCGGTCGCGCAGCCCGGCCAGTACCGCGATCGACACGGCCAGCAGCACCAGGCTCAGCGCGATGGCCGCCTCCGGGTCGTTCTGCAGGGCCAGGTAGACCGCGAGCGGCATCGTCTGCGTACGGCCGGGGAAGTTGCCCGCGAAGGTGATCGTCGCGCCGAACTCGCCGAGCGCCCGCGCCCAGGCGAGCACCGCGCCCGCCGCGACGCCCGGAGCGATCAGCGGCAGGGTGACCCGGCGGAACGCGGTGAAGCGGGAGGCGCCGAGGGTGGTGGCGGCCTCCTCGTAGCGGGGGTCGGCGGCGCGCAGCGTGCCCTCGACGCTGATCACCAGGAACGGCATCGCGACGAACGCCTCGGCCACGACGACGCCCGTGGTGGTGAACGGCAGCGTGATCCCGAACCAGGCATCCAGCCAGCGCCCGACGACACCGTTGCGGCCGAGCGCCATCAGCAGGGCCACACCGCCCACGACCGGGGGCAGGACGAGCGGCAGGGTCACCAGGGCGCGTACGAGGCCGCGGCCGGGAAACTCGACGCGGGCGAGCAGCCAGGCCAGGGGGACCCCGAGGACCAGGCTCACCGCGGTCGCGGCCGTGGCGCAGACCAGGGAGAGCTGGAGGGCCTGCCAGACCTCGGTGCTGGTCAGCAGGTCAGGGAGGCTGCTCCAGGGAGCCCGTATGAGCAGGGCGACGAGGGGCACCAGCAGGAAGGCCAGGCCGATCAGCGAGGGCAGCAGGAGGGGCAGCGGTACGCCCCCGCGGACGCGGCGGCGCCGCGGGGCCCTGGTGAGGGTGTCCGCGGCGCCGGTCTTGTCCGGTGAGGTCACGGCTTGAGGAATCCGGCCTCGGTGAGGACCTTCTGGCCCTCGGCGGACCGCACCAGCGCGATGAACGCCTTGGCCACCTTGTTGTCCGAGGCGTTCTTGAGCAGGGCCATCGGGTAGTCGTTGATGGCCTTGGCCGACTCGGGGAACTCCACACCGTCCACCTTGTCACCCGCCGCCTTCACATCGGTCTTGTAGACGACCGCGGCGTCGGCCTCCTTCAGCTGCACCTTGTTCAGGGCGCCCTTGACGTCCTGCTCGTAGGAGACCGGGGTGAGCTCGAGGTCGCTGGCGTCGAGGGCCTTCTGGGCGGCGGCGCCGCACGGCACCGTCTTGTCGCACAGCACGACCTTCAGCCCGGACCTGGTGAGGTCCTTGAGGGAGGAGATCTTGTCCGGGTTGCCCGGCAGGGTGGCGATCTCCAGCTGGTTGCGCACGAAGGTGGCGGGGGTGCCGGCCGCGTCCCCCTTGTCCGTGACGAACTTCATCGTCTTGGGGCTGGCGGCGGCGAACACATCCGCCGGGGCGCCGCCGGTGATGCTCGCGGCGAGGGAGTCGCTGCCGCCGAAGCTGAAGGTCACCTTCGTGTCCGGGTGCTCCTTTTCGAAAGCCTTGCCCAGCGCCGTGAAGCTCTCCTTCAGCGAGGCCGCGGCGAACACGGTGATGTCGCCGGAGAGCTTCGGGGAGGAGGAGTCCGATTCGGCGGACGAGGAGTCGTCGGAGGAGGAGCAGGCGCTCAGGGCCAGCAGTGCGGCGGCGCTCACACCGGTCACCTGTACTATCCGGCGGTTGCGGCGGGTGCGGCGCACAGAACGGGTCATCGAGGATCTACTCCTTCTCGCGCACGGTGTCGGCGCTGACGCCCAGTAAGGCGGCTGCTTCACCGATCCGGTAGGTGTGCGTACGCTGAGCATACTGCCGCACATGCGAGGGCTGAACCCTAGGTGGCATCGCATGAGCCTGACTATCGGCATCAGAGGGTGGTATATGCGTTTGTGGGGCCGACCTGCTGGCCTGGCCCCAGCAGCGGGCGGCGGTCAGTTTCGAGTGCGCCACCAGCGGCATCCAGCATCACCGCTTCACCGGACCGCTCCTGCACGATGTGCTCGCGGACGCCGGGCCCCGCTCGACCGCGCCGGCCCGCAGCTCGTCCTGCCGCAGGACCGTTGCGGGGCCCGGCACATCAGCGGTATCGACGCGATCTGCGTGGACGGCGGCTACACCGCGTGGACGTGACGAGGGGAGCCGGGCGCCGCCGGCCATCGTGCTGTCCGGATCAGGACGTGGCCTCCGCGTGGGTGGCCAGGTCGAGTGCGATGTCGGTGATCATGTCCTCCTGGCCGCCGACCATGCCCCGCCGCCCGACCTCGACGAGGATGGCGCGGGTGTCGAGGCCATAGCGGGCGGCGGCCGTCTCGGCATGGCGCAGGAAGCTGGAGTAGACACCGGCGTAGCCGAGGCTGAGGGTCTCGCGGTCCACCCGGACCTCACGGTCCTGGAGCGGTCGTACGAGGTCGTCGGCGGCGTCCATCAGGGGGAAGAGGTCGCAGGCGTGCTCCCAGCCCATGAGGTCGGCGACGGCGATGAACGCCTCCAGGGGGCAGTTGCCGGCGCCCGCGCCCTGTCCGGCGAGCGAGGCGTCGACCCGGACCGCGCCGTTCTCGACGGCGACCACGGAGTTGGCGACGCCCAGGGCGAGGTTGTGGTGGGCGTGGATGCCGAGCTCGGTGGCCGGGTCCAGGACGTCCCGGTAGGCGCGGAAGCGGTCGCGGACGCCGTCCATGGTGAGTCGGCCGCCGGAGTCGGTGACGTAGACGCAGTGGGCGCCGTAGGACTCCATGAGCTTCGCCTGGTGGGCGAGTTCGGCGGGTTCGGCCATGTGGGACATCATCAGGAACCCGGCGACGTCCATGCCCAGCTCCCGGGCGGCGGCGATGTGCTGGGCGGAGATGTCGGCCTCGGTGCAGTGGGTCGCGACGCGTACCGAGCGGATGCCGAGGGCGTGCGCCTGCTTGAGGTCGTGCACTGTGCCGATGCCGGGCAGCAGTAGCGTGGTGGGCACCGCGTGGTGCGTGACGTCGGTGACGGCCTCGATCCACTCCCAGTCGGTGTGGGCGCCGACGCCGTAGTTGATGCTGGAGCCGGACAGCCCGTCACCGTGCGCGATCTCGATGGCGGCCACGCCGGCGGCGTCCAGCGCGGCGGCGATGGCGCGGGCCTGGTCTGTGGTGTAGCGGTGCCGGACGGCGTGCATGCCGTCCCGCAGCGTGACGTCCTGGATGTAGAGACGGGTCACTTGGCGGCCTCCTTGCCACGGTGGGCGGCCATGCGTTCCGCGGTGCGCAGCGCGGCCGAGGTCATGATGTCGAGGTTGCCGGCGTACGCCGGGAGGTAGTGCGCGGCGCCCTCGACCTCCAGGAACACCGACACCTTCAGGGCCTCGCCCCCGCCGGGGGCGAGGGTGCGCATGGGGTCGTCGGGCGACACCCGCTCGAACTGCACCTTCTGCTTGAGGCGGTAGCCGGGTACGTACGCCTGGACGCGGCCGACCATCTCCTCGACGGACGTCGTGACGGCCTCGGTGGCGCAGTCGGACACCAGGCAGTGCACGGTGTCCCGCATGATCAGCGGGGGTTCGGCCGGGTTGAGGACGATGATCGCCTTGCCGCGTGCGGCGCCGCCGACCCGCTCGATCGCGGAGGAGGTGGTCTCGGTGAACTCGTCGATGTTCGCCCGGGTGCCGGGCCCGGCGGAGCGGGAGGCGATGGAGGCGACGATCTCGCCGTAGTGGACCGGGGTGACCGCGTTGACGGCGGCGACGATCGGGATCGTGGCCTGGCCGCCGCAGGTGACCATGTTGACGTTCGGGGCGCCGAGGTGGGCGTCGCCGTTGACCGGCGGGACCACGTACGGGCCGAGGGCCGCCGGGGTGAGGTCGACCAGGGTGCGGCCGAGTGGGCGCAGGACCTCGTCGTGGTGGCGGTGGGCGCCGGCCGAGGTCGCGTCGAAGACGATCTCGACGTCGGCGAACTCGTCAAGGCCGACGAGCCCCGCCACGCCCTCATGGGTGGTGGCGACCTTCAGGCGGCGGGCGCGGGCCAGGCCGTCGGAGTCGGGGTCGATCCCGACCATCGCGGCGATCTCCAGGGTCTCCGACAGGCGCAGGACCTTGATCATGAGGTCGGTGCCGATGTTGCCGGAGCCGATGATGGCGACCTTGGCGCTCACTGACGCGCTCCTTCCTCGGAGAGTTCCGCCGCGAGTTCCGCCGCGAGTTCCTCGGTGCGTTCCGCCGCGAATCCGACCCGTACGGAGCCCAGGCCGGAGATACGGGCCTCGAACACGTCTCCCGGTGCGGCGGGGGCCATCGGGCCCAGCGCGCCGGTCAGCACCAGATCGCCCGCGCGCAGCGGATCACCCCGCTCGGCGAGCGCCGAGGCCAGCCAGACCGCCGCGTTGAGAGGGCCGCCGAGACAGTCGGCGCCGGTGCCCTCGGAGACGGTCGCGCCGCCCCGCGTCATGGTCATCGTCACGGCGCGCAGATCGACGCCGGTGAGCGGTACGGGGGTCGCGCCCAGCACGTACAGGCCGCAGGAGGCGTTGTCGGCGACGGTGTCGACCAGGGAGATGTCCCACCCCCGCACCCGGCTGTCGACGATCTCCAGCGCGGGCAGCGCGAAGTCCACCGCCCGCAGCACATCGACGACCGTGCACTCCCGGTGCGGCAGATCACGGCCGAGGACGAGCGCGACCTCGGCCTCCACCTTGGGCTGGAGCAGCCGTCCGGCGGACACCTCGCCGCCGTCCGGCACCGCCATGTCCGCGAACAGCGCGCCGAAGTCCGGCTGATCCACGCCGAGTTGCCGCTGTACGGCCACGGAGGTCAGGCCGATCTTGCGGCCGACGATGCGGCGTCCGGCCTGCACGGCGCGCCGGACGTTCAGCTGCTGCGCGGCGTAGGCGGCCTCCAGGTCGCCGGCGTCGTGGAACAGATCACGCACCGGGGGACAGGCGGCCCCGGTGCGGGCGGCCTCCGCCAGCAGATCGGCGGCCTTGACGGCGGCCGATGGGGGTGCGGTCGACACGGGTTACCTCCAGAGGTGACGGTGGGCAGCGGGCTTCGGGGAACCCGGCTGTGGTTCCCGGTATAGACAGCGCACCCCTGAGGAGACAAACATTGTTCCGTGACACGGAACAGTGCGGGCGGCAGCATGTTGGAGAAGGCCGCGCTCATCCTCGAAAGCTTCACTCCGAGCGGTGGCTTGTACCGTCTGTCGGAACTCTCGGAGCGCACCGGCCTGCCCAAGCCCACGGCGCACCGGCTGGCGGCGGACCTGGTCCGGCTGGGCTGGCTGGAGCGCTCGGGCCCCCGGTACCGGCTCGGGGCGAAGCTGTTCGAGCTCGGCTCGCTGGTGCCGCACCGGCTCGATCTGCGTGAGGCGGCCCTGCCGTTCCTCCAGGACCTGTTCGAGGCCACCCGCGAGACCGTGCACCTCGGGGTGCGCGAGGGCCTGGAGGTGGTCTACCTGGAGCGCATCCACGGCCACGAGGCGCTGCAACTGCCCTCCCGCATCGGCGGCAGCCTGCCGCTGACCTGCACCGGAGTGGGCAAGGCCCTGCTGGCCCTCTCCGGCGCCGAGCTGACCGAGGAGGTGCTCTCCCGGCCGCTGCCGAGCCTCACGCCCCACTCGATCACCGACCCCGCCCGTCTGCGGATGGCCCTGGAGAAGATCCAGGTCTCCGGCCTGGCCTACGAGGAGCAGGAGGCCGCCCTGGGCGTGAGCTGCATCGCGGCCCCCGTCTTCGCCGGCGGCACGACGGTCGCCGCCCTCTCGGTGGCGGTGCCGCGGTCCCGCTTCAGCCCCGCCCAGCTGGCGCCCGCCGTGCGGACGGCGGCGCTGGGGCTGTCCCGGGTCCTGCGTGGAAGCGGCTGACGGAGCTGGGGGACCGCACGAGCTCGGCTCGAGAGCGGACGAGCTGACAGCCGACGTGGAACGGTGCCTGCGGCGTGGCCGCCGGAACCCTGATCGTCGTCGTGGTCCTGCCCGGCCGCAAGGCCACGGGCAAGCACCGCCAGGAGGGGCCGGTGGCGGCGGAAGCGGACCGGGACGAGGAGTACGCGGACTCCGTTCGCTGATCTGCCCCGACTCCTGCGCTGCGGGGAGACTGGGCTTGAGTCTCCCGTAGGGGGAGGCACGAGAGTGCAGGCATGGACGGCGACACGCTCTTCACGATCGGGGCTCTGGCCCGGCGGACCGGGCTGACGGTCAAGGCCGTGCGGTTCTACTCCGACACCGGAATCGTGCCGCCGACAGACCGCAGCCCGGCTGGCTACCGGCTCTATGACATCGGCGCGCTCGCGCGTCTGGGCCTGGTGCGCACCCTGCGTGACCTGGGGCTCGACCTTGCCGCCATCCGGCAGGTGCTGGACCGGGAGGTCTCGGTGCCCGAGGTCGCGGCCGCACACGCCGACGCCCTGGAGGTGCAGATCCGCACCCTCCGACTGCGGCGCGCGGTGCTGCGCGCGGTGGCCAAACGGGGCTCCACCCACGAGGAAATGGACCTCATGCACAAGCTCGCCAAGCTCTCCGACGACGAACGCCGACGCCTCATTACCGACTTCATCGACGACACCTTCGGCGGGCTCGACGCCAACGCCGACTTCGTCGACATGATGCGTTCGGCCATGCCCGAACTGCCGGACGACCCCGAACCCGATCAGGTCGACGCCTGGGTGGAACTCGCCGAGCTCACTCAGGACCCCGACTTCCGCGCCGCCGTCCGCCGCATGGCGGAATACCAGGCAGCCGAGCGCGCCCAAGGCGACGTCACCGGCCTGCACCACGACCTCACCGAAACCGTCCGTGACAGCGTCGGCCGCGCGCTCGACGCCGGCATCGCCCCGGCCTCGGCTGAGGCCGCACCCATCGTCGACGCCCTTACCACCCGCTACGCGCAAACCTTTGGCCGCGCCGACGACGTCGACTTGCGCCGCTGGATGCTGACACGCCTGGAGATCGCCGGCGACCCCCGCGCGGAACGCTACTGGCACCTGCTCTCCGTCATCAACGGATGGCCCGTCCCGCCCAGCCTGGCACCGGTGTTCACGTGGTTCACAGAGGCCTTGCGCGCCCACACCGGGCAGTAGTCCCGCGCCTGGCGACAGCCGGTCGAGCGTGGCGCAGGCGCTGTCCTGGATGTCGGGCTCGGCCGGGGTCCGACAGCGGGATCTCAGGGAACCTGGCGGTAGACCTCGCGGCGATTACCGACGGCCAGGACCCACACGACCAGTTGGCCGTCCTCGATGGTGTAGACGACGCGATAGTCGCCGACCCTGAGCCGCCATCGGGCACTGTGGCCCTGTAGGGCTTTGATATCGAGCGCCGCGGTGTCGCCCGAGTCCATCGCCTTCTGCAGCTCGGTGAGGCGGTACAGGATGCGGAGGGCGTCCGGACGCGAGATCTTGAGCATGTCCCGCTGCGCATGCGGCGTGAAGCGCGTGACGTATCCCATGAGGGTCAGCCCTGATCGGCGCGGAGCAGGGCGGCCATTTCTTCGAGCGAGACCGACCCTTCCGTGCCTTCGGACTCGGCTTCGTCAGCCAGTCGGTTGAGCCACGCCTCTTCGGCGTCTTCGGCGATCCGGCGCAGGCGCTGGTATTCATGGATGTCGATCACGACAGCTTCCTGCTTGCCGCGCCGCGTGATGATCGTCGGGGTCTCTTCCCGGCGGGCACGGTCGATGACATCGGCGAGGTGGCTGCGGACCTCGGCCATGGATTCAACTACCGGATCGCTCATGTCACAAATGTAGCAGATGTACATGAAGCCCGGGGGTGGTCGGTGATCTCGACGCGCGCTGTGCGGCCGTCGGCCGGGGCGTGGAGGTGAAGTGGATCTCGGCTCTTGCCGCCGCGCGTTATGGGATTATCCGGTCGCGGGCTCTCAGTTCGCGAGAGTCACTGGGCGGGGTCTCTGACGGCCGAGGACGCCGAGGACAGATCCTTGTTGACGCCGGGCATGCCCCAGCCGGGGGCGGGCCCGGCGTTGTCCACCCGGCACGCCCCCGCCAGGGGGAACCGTCGCCTGAAGGGAACTGATCAAGTTGTCCGAGATCACGCTCCTGCACCATCTGCTGGACGACGCCGCGGCATCGTGGCCGGAGCGTCCCGCCGTCACCCGCCGGCAGTCGACGGTGACCTTCGCGGGGCTCCGTGACGCCAGCCGGCGCCTGGCCGGCTGGCTGAACTCCCAGGGCGTCGGCCGCGGCCGGCGCGTGGTCGTCGCCGTGTCCTCCGGCCCTCTGGTGCCCGCCCTCGTCTTCGCGGCCTCCCGCGTCGGCGCACCGTTCTCCGTCCTCCACGAGCAGGTGCGCGGCGTACCGCTGGAGCACGTGCTCGACGACTGCGAACCGAGCCTGGTCGTCGCCGAGGACCCCACATCGCTGGCGGCCGCACGGGACCGCGGCATCGTCGCCGCCGCGCCCGCGGACCTCCTCCCGGTGGCCTTCCCCGAACCGGGCACCGCGGCCGCCGGCGGGTGGCTCGCCGCGGACGAGGAGCCGCTTGCCGTCGACCCCGTCTGCCTGCTCTACACCTCGGGCACCACCTCCCTGCCCAAGGCCGTGGTGAGCACCCACCAGCAGGTGGTCTTCGCCGCCCGCGCCATCCAGCAGGTCCTGCGGTACCGGGCGGACGATGTCGTCTACTGCCCCCTGCCGCTCTCCTTCGACTACGGCCTCTACCAGATCTTCCTGGGCGCCCTCAGCGGTGCGCACACCGTGCTGGGCAGCGCGGCGGAGGCCGGGCCCGTTCTGCTGCGCAGCCTGCTGGACAGCGAGGCGACCGTGCTGCCCGCCGTGCCCTCCGTCGCCCAGTCCCTCGTCTGGCTGCTGAGGCGCGCCACCGCCCAGCGCCCCGCCCTGCGGCTGGTCACCAACACCGGCGCCGCGCTGTCGGGCGAGACGGTGAACGCCCTGCGCGCCGCGATCCCCGGGCTGCGCGCCCAGGTGATGTACGGGCTCACCGAGTGCAAGCGCGCCGTGATCATGCCGCCGGACGGCGACCTGGACCGACCGGGCTCGTGCGGACTGCCGCTGCCCGGTACGGAGATCCTCGTCGTCGACGACGAGGGCGCGCCCGTGCCGCCCGGCACCGTCGGAGAGATCGTGGTCCGGGGGCCGAACGTGATGGCCGGGTACTGGCGGCGACCCGAGCTGAACGCCCAGCGCTTCCCGCTCCGCGACGGGCTCTTCCGCGAGCTGCGCACCGGCGACTACGGCCATCTCGACGAGGACGGCTATCTGTACTTCTCGGGCCGCCGCGACGACCTCTACAAGGAGCGGGGCTTCCGGGTGAGCGCCACCGAGGTGGAGGCCGCCGCCCACCGGGTGCCCGGAGTCGTCTCGGCCGCGGTCCTGCCGCCGTCGGGCCGAAGGCCGTCCCTGCTCGCGGTCGTCGCGGACGTGACCGCCGAGGAGGTCCTGGACCTGATGCGCGGGCAGATCGAGGAGTTCAAGGTCCCCCGGCGCTGCGTCGTTCTGGAGGAGCTGCCGCTCAGCGGCAACGGCAAGGTCGACCGCAAGGCACTCACCGCTCTTGTCGAGGACCGCGCCCGCGCCGTCGGCCGGGTCTGAGAGGCCGGGCCTGAGAGGCCGGGTCTGAGAGGCCGGGATCACACCGGCCGCGCGGGGCTGGTGTCCTAAGGTCGGAAGCGGCTTGCCGATCATTTCCAGGGGAGAACCAGATCATGAGCACACACTTCGACGTCGTCGTCCTGGGCGCGGGTCCGGGGGGATACACCGCGGCGGTCCGTGCCACCCAGCTCGGGCTGCGCACGGCGGTCATCGAGGAGAAGTACTGGGGCGGCGTGTGCCTCAACGTCGGGTGTATCCCGTCCAAGGCACTGCTGCGCAACGCCGAGCTTGCACACATCGTCACCCGTGAGGCGAAGACCTTCGGCATCAAGGTCGAGGGCGACATCAGCTTCGACTACGGGGAGGCGTTCCGGCGCAGCCGCAAGGTGGCCGACGGCCGGGTCAGCGGTGTGCACTACCTGATGAAGAAGAACGGCATCACCGAGTACGACGGCCGGGGCGTCTTCACCGACGCCCACACGCTCCAGGTGGCGCTGACGGCCGGCGGCACCGAGACCGTGACCTTCGACCACTGCGTCATCGCGGCCGGGGCGACGACCCGTCTCCTGCCGGGCACCTCCCTGAGCGAGCGCGTGGTCACCTACGAGGAGCAGATCCTCTCCGACCAGTTGCCCGAGAGCATCGTCATCGCGGGCGCGGGCGCCATCGGCGTCGAGTTCGCGTACGTCCTCAACAGCTATGGCGTGCAGGTGACCATCGTCGAGTTCCTCGACCGGCTCGTGCCGCTGGAGGACGCCGACGTCTCGGCCGAACTCGCCAAGCAGTACCGCAAGCTGGGCATCAAGGTGCTGACCTCGACCCGGGTCGACTCGATCGACGACAGCGACCAGGCGGCGAAGGTCCGGATCACCGTGACCCGTGAGGGGCGGCAGGAGGTGCTGGAGGCCGACAAGGTCCTCCAGGCCATCGGCTTCGCCCCGCGGGTGACCGGCTACGGCCTGGAGAACACGGGCGTGCGGCTGACCGAGCGCGGTGCGATCGACGTGGACGCCCGCGGCCGGACGAGCGTGCCGCACCTGTTCGCGATCGGCGACGTCACGGCGAAGCTGATGCTGGCGCACGCCGCGGAGGCGATGGCCATGGTGGCCGTCGAGACCATCGCCGGCGCGGAGACCATGGAACTCGACTTCACCATGATCCCCCGCGCCACCTACTGCCAGCCGCAGATAGCCAGCTTCGGCTGGACCGAGGCGCAGGCGCGGGAGCGGGGCTTCGACGTACGGGTGGCGAAGTTCCCCTTCACGGCCAACGGCAAGGCGCACGGCCTCGGCCACCCCACCGGCTTCGTCAAGGTGATCAGCGACGCCCGCCACGGCGAGCTGCTCGGTGCCCACCTGATCGGCCCCGAGGTCACCGAGCTGCTGCCCGAGCTGACCCTGGCCCAGCAGTGGGACCTGACGGTTCACGAGGTCGCCCGCAACATCCATGCGCACCCGACACTCGGCGAAGCGGTGAAGGAGGCCATCCACGGCCTGGCCGGACACATGATCAACATGTGAGACGCCCTGAGGGCTCAGCGCACCCGCAGGACATCGAGCGCCGCGAGGGCCACCTGTAGTTCGATGCGCTGTTCGCCGGATTCGAGGTCGCAGTCGAGCAGCCGCTCGATGGCGCGCAGCCGTTGGTAGACGGTCTCCCGGGACAGGCCGCCGCGGCGGGCGGCGGTCGTCTTGTTCCCCGCCGCGTCCAGGTAGTGGCGCAGGGTCGTCAAGAGGTCGGTCTGGTGCCGGGTGTCGTGGTCGATGAGGCGGCCGAGCTGCCGTTCGGCGTAGCCCTGGATCCGGGTGTCCTCGCGGAGCGCGTACAGCAGCCGGCGCAGGCCGATGTCGGAGAGCTCATGGAAGGACCTGCCCGGGGGGAGGGGCTGGCCGGGCAGGGTCGCCTCGGCCACGCGGGCCGCCTCGCGGAAGGAGCGGGCGGTGTCGGAGAGGTCGGTGACCTCGGGACCGACGCTCACCACCGCCTCCGGGTCCAGGTCCAGCGCGAGGCGGCTCAGCCGTTCGACCGTGGGCCGCCAGGGCTGGGAGGGGCGCAGGGCCAGCAGGAGGCCGAGCCGGCCCGGTGCCAGCGCGCCGACGAGCGCCGGAATCCTGGCCGTCCGGAGCTCCTGGGACACGCGGCTCTCCGGCCCGGCGCCGTCGTCTTCCGGGCTGCCGCCGTCTTCCGTGTCCAGGTCCATCAGGACGGCGAGGAAGCGACCGGGGTCGGTGGGCAGCCCCAGCGCGGCGAAGCGGGCGCGGGCGTCCTCGGGCGAGCGGTGGCGCTGTTCGGCGAGGTGGCGCAGGGCGCTGCGGTGCGCGGTGCGTTCCCAGGGCATGCGGTGGATGAGGCGGGCGATGGTGAGGGCCATCGCCGTTCGCTCCAGCACGGTGACGTCCTCGGGCCCGAAGGTCCCGGGCGCCTCGGAAGCCGGGGCGCCGGGCGAGCCGGGCAGCATGGCCACCCGGCCCCAGCGTTCCCCCTGGTACTCCACGGAGGCGACGAGCCAGCCCTCGGGGCCGCGCACCTCCGGGTGGTCGCCGGTCGGGGTCGCCCTGGAGCGCTGTTCCCAGCCGGTGAGTGCCTCTTCCGCCGTGCCGCCGGAGGGCTCGCAGAGCAGCGCCTGGTGCATCAGGTTCTCCAGGACGACCGTGTGGCCGCTCATCTCCGCCGCGGCGCGCACCACGTCCTCGGGGCCCGCGCCGCGCAGCGTCAGGGCGGTGAACGCCTCGTGGATCCGCTGGGTCCGGCGCATCGCGTCCGCTTGGTTGCCGAGGATGAGTGCGTGGACGACCTGGGTGACCTCCAGGAAGTTGACGTCCTGGGCCAGGGTGACGAGGGGGAGGCCGCGGGTCCGGCAGGCGTGGACGAGCGCGTCGGGCGGGCGGTGGTAGCGCCGGACGAGCTCGATGACCAGCGCGGCGGCGCCGATGTCGGCGAGTTCGTCCACGTACCGGCGCACGCTCGCCGCGTTCTCGGGCAGGGGCATGCCGGTGGTCAGGACGAGTTCGCCGCCCTTGAGGAAGGAGGCGGGGTCCGTCAGCTCGGTGATGTGGACCCAGCGGACCGGCCGGTCGAGGTGGTCCGCGCCGGTGACGACCTGCGGCCGCCCGGCCGCCAGGACGGGGAAGGCCAGCACATCGGCCACGGTGAGCGGGCGGCCGGCCAAGGGCGCGTCCCGGCCGTCCGGGTCCGTCGGCCGAGCCGGGCGGTGGTTCTCGCTCACGGTGCCTCCCTGAGTGTCAGGTCACTGTGACAAGCCGCGCTGACCTGCGCAAGAGCGGTCGGACGGCGGTCGCGGGCCCGAGCGGGTTGACACATTGTCCGAACGACGCGTCCGCGCTGGACAGATCACGCGTTGTCGCCGACCGGGGCGGCGGAGATGCTCGTGATGCCGAATCAGTCCACGACCCAGGCCGGAGACGAACATGACCGCACTGTCGCCGCACCTTCGCCAGGCCACGCCCGTGGTGGCGGTCCGGGGCGAGGGCGTCCACCTCTACGGTGAGGACGGCCGCCGCTATCTGGACTTCACCGCCGGGATCGGGGTCACCAGCACCGGCCACTGCCATCCCAGCGTGGTGGCGGCCGCCCAGGAGCAGGTGGGCACGCTCGTCCACGGCCAGTACACGACGGTCATGCACCCCCCGCTGCGGCGGCTGGTCGACAAGCTGGGCGAGGTGCTGCCGGCCGGCCTGGACAGCCTGTTCTTCACCAACTCCGGCAGCGAGGCCGTGGAGGCCGCGCTGCGGCTGGCCCGGCAGGCCACCGGCCGGCCGAACGTCCTGGTCTGCCACGGCGGTTTCCACGGCCGGACCGTGGCCGCCGCCGCCATGACCACCTCCGGCACCCGCTTCCGGTCCGGCTTCTCACCGCTGATGAGCGGGGTGGTCGTCACCCCGTTCCCGACCGCCTACCGGTACGGCTGGGACGAGGAGACCGCCACCCGCTTCGCCCTCCAGGAGCTCGACTACACGCTCCAGACCATCTCCTCGCCCGCCGACACGGCCGCGGTCATCGTCGAGCCGGTGCTCGGCGAGGGCGGGTATGTGCCCGCGACCCGCGCCTTCCTGGAGGGGCTGCGGGAGCGGGCGGACCGCCACGGCTTTCTGCTGATCCTCGACGAGGTGCAGACCGGCGTGGGCCGCACCGGCCGGTTCTGGGGCCATGAGCACTTCGGCGTCGTGCCGGACATCCTGATCACCGCCAAGGGGCTGGCCAGCGGCTTCCCGCTGTCCGGCATCGCCGCCTCCGAGGAGCTGATGCGCAAGGCGTGGGCGGGCTCGCAGGGCGGTACGTACGGCGCCAACGCGGTGGCGTGCGCCGCGGCCTGCGCCACGCTCGACGTCGTACGCGAGGAGAAGCTCGTGGAGAACGCCGAGGCGATGGGCGCCCGGCTGCGCCTCGGCTTGGAAGCGGTGGCCGAGCGGACCCCGGCCATCGGGGACGTACGGGGCCTCGGGCTGATGCTGGCCAGCGAATTCGTCACCGAGGACGGCGAGCCCGACCCCGAGACCGCCGCCCGGGTGCAGCGGGCCGCGGTGGACGAGGGCCTGCTTCTGCTGCTGTGCGGGGCCTGGAACCAGGTGGTGCGGATGATCCCGGCGCTCGTTATCGACGAGACCGGGGTGGACGAGGGCCTGCGGGCATGGGAGAACGCGGTGGCGGCCGGCACCGAGGCAGCGGCGGACCAGTGAGGGAGGCGCAGGCGGAGGCGGTGACGGAGACGGTGACGCAGGCGGAGGCGGACGCCGTCGGCGCGTCGGCGCGTCTGGTCACCCGGATCGCCGAGACCGCTCCCGGCCTGCGCGTGGAGACCGGTGCGGGCCACACCGGCCCCTACGCCTACGACGCCTCCAACTATCGGGTGGCGCCACGGGCCGTGGCCTTTCCGCGCTCCGCCGACGATGTGCGGGCCGTCCTGCGGGCCTGCCGTGAGACGGGCGTCCCGGTCACCGCCCGGGGCGGCGGCACCAGCATGGCGGGCAACGCGGTCGGACCGGGCGTCGTCCTGGACTTCTCCCGGCACATGAACCGCGTGCTGATGATCGACCCGGAAGCGCGCACCGCGCGCGTCGAGGCCGGAGCGGTCCTCGACGCGCTGCGGGCCGCGGCCGGGGAGCACGGGCTCACCTTCGGCCCCGACCCCTCCTCGCACAGCCGCTGCACCCTCGGCGGAATGATCGGCAACGACGCGTGCGGCAACCGGTCGGTGCGGCACGGGCGGACCGGCGGCCATATCGAGTCCCTGGAGATCGTCACCGCCGACGGCACGCCCGCCGTCGCCGACCGCGCCGGACTGCGCGCGGCCGACCCGGACGACCGCGACGCCGTGGAGCGCGTCGCCCGCCTCGAAGCGGACCTGCGGCGGCTGATCGCCGACAGCCTGGCGCCCATCCGCACCGAACTGGGCCGCGTCCCCCGCCAGGTCTCCGGTTACCAACTGCACCATCTGCTGCCGGAGAACGGCTTCGATGTGGCCCGCGCCCTGGTGGGCACCGAGGGCACCTGCGGGGTCGTCACCGCCGCCACGGTGCGCCTGGTGGCCACCGCGCCGGTCACCGCCCTGCTGGCGCTCGGCTACGACGATGTCGTGGACGCCGCCGAGGACGTCCCCGAGATCCTGCGCTGGTCGCCCACCGCCGTGGAGGGGATGGACGAGGCGATCGTCGCCACCATGCGCGCCCGCCGCGGGCCGGACTCCGTCACCGGGCTGCCCGACGGAAGCGCCTGGCTGTACGTCGAACTCGACGGCGACGACGAGGCGACGGTCGCCGGCCGCGCGGCCGGACTGCTGGCCGCGCTGCGGGCCCGGGGCCGGATGACCGGCGGACGCGTCGTCGGGAGCGCGGCCGAGCGGCGCTCGCTGTGGCGGGTCCGCGAGGACGGGGCCGGTCTGGCCGCCCGCCTCGTCGACGGAGGGGAGTCCTGGCCCGGGTGGGAGGACGCGGCGGTCGCGCCCGAGAGACTGGCCGGCTATCTGCGGGACTTCCGCAAGCTGTTGGCCCGCCATACCCTGACCGGCGTGCTCTACGGCCACTTCGGCGCGGGCTGCGTCCATGTGCGCATCGACTTCGACCTCGCCACGGACACCGGCCGGGCGGCCACCCGGGCGTTTCTCATCGAGGCGGCCGCCCTGGTCGTCGAGCACGGGGGAACGCTCTCGGGCGAGCACGGCGACGGGCGGGCGCGCGGTGAACTGCTGGAGGTCATGTACAGCCACCGGATGATCGAGACGTTCGCGGCCTTCAAGCGGGTCTTCGACCCCGAAGGGCTGCTGAACCCCGGCGTCATCGTGGCCCCCGCCCCGCTCGACGCCGACCTGGCGCTGCACCGCGCCCCGCTTCCCCTCGCCACGGCCTTCACCTTTCCGCACGACGAGGACGGCTTCGCGGGCGCGGCCCGCCGCTGTGTGGGCGTCGGCCGGTGCCGGAGCGACGCGGGAGGGGTGATGTGCCCCAGCTACCGGGCCACCGGGGAGGAGCGGGACTCCACGCGCGGCCGCGCCCGGCTGCTCCAGGAGCTGGTGCGCGGCGAGGCAGGCCGGGACGGCTGGCGGCGGGCCGAGGTCCGCGACGCGCTCGACCTGTGTCTGTCCTGCAAGGCGTGCTCCACCGACTGCCCGGTCGGCGTCGACATGGCCACCTACAAGGCCGAGTTCCTGCACCAGCACTACAAAGGGCGGCTCAGGCCCCGCTCCCACTACTCGCTGGGCTGGCTGCCCCTGACCTCCGCCCTCGCCGGATACGCGGCCCGGCCGGTCAACGCGCTGCTGCGCGGTCGGCTCGGCAGAGCGCTGGCCCGGCTCGGGGGCGTGACGACGCGGCGTACGATCCCCGCCTTCGCGTCCCGGCGCGCGCTGCGCTCCGTACTCCGCGGGACCACGACCGAGGGACCCGACGGACCGGCCAAGGCGCTGCTCTTCGTCGACAGCTTCACCCGGGCCTTCCGCCCCCAAGTGGCGGGGGCCACCGCCCGGGTGCTCGCCGCCGCAGGCCTCCCCAGCGAGCCGCGGAGCGGGCTGTGCTGCGGGCTGACCTGGGTCAGCACCGGTCAGCTGTCCGTGGCACGCCGGGTGATGGCCCGTACGGTGGCCCACCTCGACACCGGCGCCGACAGCGACAGCGGTGACGGGGTGCCGATCGTCGTGGCCGAGCCCAGCTGCGCGGCGGCTCTGAAGCGCGACGTTCCCGAGCTGCTGGGCACCGACGCCGCGCGGCGCGTCGCGGCCCGGGTCCACACCCTCACGGGCGCCCTGACCGACCTCGCCGCCCCGGACTGGACCCCTCCGCCCCTGCCGGAGAGCGTCGTGCTGCAGACCCACTGCCACGAGTACGCCACCTTCGGGAGCCGCCGGCCGGGCGAGCTGCTGCGCCGGCTCGGCGTACGGAAGGTCGACGAGGCCGAGGGCTGCTGCGGACTCGCGGGCAACTTCGGTTTCGAGGAGGAGCACTACGACACCTCGATGGCCGTCGCCGGACTGGCCCTGCGGCCACGCCTCGACGGGCTCGCCGACGGACTCCCCGACGGACTCCCGGACGGGCTCCCCGTCGGTGAAGCGGCCGTCGTCGTGGCCGACGGCTTCAGCTGCGCCACCCAGGTCGACCACCTCGTCGGCGGCCGGGGCGTCCGCGCCCACCATCTCGCAGAACTGCTCGACCCCGCCGACCCATCAGGAGAGACTCCGTGAGCATCATCGACGACGTACCGAAGCAGCTGTTCATCGCCGGTGCCTGGGCGGACGCCGCGGACGGCGCCACCATGCCCGTGGACGACCCCGCGACCGGGGAGATCCTCTGCCAGGTCGCCGACGCGGGCCCGAAGGACGCCCGGCTCGCGGAGGACGCCGCCGTCCAGGCGCAGGGGGAGTGGGCCCGTACGGCTCCGCGGGCGCGCAGCGAGATTTTGCGCCGCGCGTACGAGATCATCCTCTCCCGCACCGACGAGCTCGCCGCCCTGATGACGTCCGAGATGGGCAAGCCGCTGGCCGAGGCCCGGGGGGAAGTGGCGTACGCGGCCGAGTTCTTCCGCTGGTTCTCCGAGGAGGCGGTGCGCGTGGACGGCGGCTACGCCACCCTGCCGGACGGCCGCAACCGCATGCTGCTGACGCGCCGCCCGGTCGGCCCCTGCCTGCTGATCACCCCGTGGAACTTCCCGCTGGCCATGGGCACCCGCAAGATCGGTCCGGCGATCGCGGCGGGCTGCACGATGGTGCTCAAGCCGGCCCCGCAGACCCCGCTGTCCAGCCTGGCGCTGGCCGGGATCCTGAAGGAGGCCGGGCTGCCGGACGGCGTGCTGAACGTCGTCACCACCTCCCGGGCCGGAGAGGTCTGCGAGCCGCTGCTGCGCGGGGGAAGGGTCCGCAAGCTGTCCTTCACCGGCTCCACGCAGGTCGGGCGGCTGCTGCTCGCCCAGTGCGCCGACACCGTCGTACGCACCTCGATGGAGCTGGGCGGCAACGCCCCGTTCATCGTCTTCGACGACGCCGACCTGGACGTGGCCGTGAACGGCGCGATGGCGGCCAAGATGCGCAACATGGGCGAGGCGTGCACCGCCGCCAACCGCTTCTTCGTCCACCGGTCGGTGGCGGAGGAGTTCGCGCAACGCCTCGCCGACCGCATGGGGGCGCTGGTCGTGGGCCCGGGCACCCGGGACGGGGTCGACGTGGGGCCGCTGATCGACGGCGCGGGCCGCGCCAAGGTCGAGGAGCTGGTCGCCGACGCGGTGGAGCGCGGCGCCCGGGTGCTGGTCGGCGGCCGCGCACCGGAGGGGCCGGGCTGTTTCTACCCGCCGACCGTGCTCACCGACGTGGACCCCGGCAGCCGGCTGATGGCGACGGAGATCTTCGGGCCGGTGGCGGCGATCCTCACCTTCGACGACGAGGACGAGGTCGTACGCCGGGCCAACGACACCCCCTGGGGCCTGGTCGGCTACATCTTCACCGAGGGCCTGGACCGCGCCCTGCGCGTCAGCGAGCGGATGGAGGTGGGCATGGTCGGGCTCAACACCGGCCTGGTGTCCAACCCGGCCGCGCCGTTCGGCGGCGTCAAGCAGTCCGGGCTCGGCCGGGAGGGCGGCCGGGTCGGGATCGAGGAGTTCCTGGAGTACCAGTACCTCGCGGTGCCGGTGCGCTGACGGTACTCACGCCCTGACGGCGCCGGCGGCGCTGTCTTCGGCATCCCCCCCACGGGCCGCCCCCGTCCGCCCGGCCGTGTCCCCGGCCGGGCGGACGGGGAGCGCGGCCCTTGAGCCGTTTTCAGCTGTTCACGCGCCCATCCGACGCGTCGCGATCTCCGCGGCCGTGTCCGCGACCAGGAGTCCCAGGTCGGGCAGCCGGTCGGGGTCGTACCGCGAGTCGGGCATGGAGACCGCCACCGAGGCGAGCGGGGTGCCGTCCTCGTCCAGGATGGGCGCGGCGACCGCGCACACATCCGGCCGGTATTGGTTGCGGTTGACCGAATAGCCGTCGGCGCGCACCCGCGCCAGTTCGGTGCGGAGTTGGTCGAGCCCGGTCGGGGTGGACTCGGTGTAGCTCTCCAGACCGCGGCTGATGAGCTCGTCCACGTCGGCCTTCGGCAGATGGGCGAGGATGGCGCGCCCGGTGGCGGTGGCGTGCATCGGCGAGGTGTCGCCGATCCCGTAGAACGTCCGCACCGCGTGATGGCAGTCCACTCGGTCCACCACCACCATGCACTGCAGCGCGTCCGGCACCGACAGATGGATGGTCTCGTTCACCGCGTCCCGCAGCCGGATCATGGGCTCGCGCGCGGCGGCGAACAGGCTCGACCCCTGGAGCGCCGCGGGCCTGACGGCCAGCACCCGGGCCCCGATCTCCCAGCGTGTGGTGTCCTTCCGGCTCGCCCGTAGCCACCCGGCCTCGTTCAGCGTGACCAGGGTGCGCTGCACGGTCGACTTGGGCAGCCCGAAAAGCTTGGTGAGTTCCCCCACGGTCACCGGCTGGTGCTGTGCCACCGCCTCCAGGATCCGCAGTGATCTGGTGACGCTCTTCATTTCCATGGGATTTCCCCCGTTAACTCTGCGAATTCCATGCGTACACCTCTTGACTCCACTCTCGCGCCACTGTCATTCTCGTGCCAGATTCTAGCACAGCGTTCCACTATGTGGCACGGGCTCGGGGTCGAGTCGATCTGGACCTCCCGCCCGCCGGACGGCTCGAGCCATCCTCGGAGCCGCCGCCCTCCCGAATCCCCAACGGAACCTCAACCGGAACCTCAAACGGAACCTCGAACTCCGAATACCGGGCGTCCAGCATCCGTGCTCCCGGAGACGAAAGGAACCCCCGTGTCTGCCAGCAAGCGCGTCGCCGTCGTCGGCGTCGGAACGATGGGCAGCCAGGCCGCCTGGCGCCTGGCGGCCCGCGGCGCCGAGGTCGTCGGATACGACCGCTTCGCCCCGGGCCACGACCGCAGCGCCGCCGGGGGCGAGACCCGGATCTTCCGCAGCGCCCACTTCGAGGACTCCCGGTACGTGCCGCTGCTGCGGCACGCCGACGCCCTCTGGCAGGAGCTCCGGAAGGAGACCGGCCGGGAGCTGCGCCGGCTGACCGGATGCCTGCTGATGGGGCCCACCGAACACCAGCAGATGGCCACCGTCCTCGCCTCCATCGCCGAACACGGCCTCGACCACGAGGTGCTGGACGCCGAGTCCCTCGCCCGGCGCTTTCCGCAGTTCCGGATCGAGGACGGCGATGTGGCCGTGCTCGACCGCCACGCGGGCTTCATCCGGCCCGAGCTGACGATCCACACCGCCGCCCGCCGCGCGGAACAACTGGGCGCCCGTATCCACCGCTACACCACGGTCCGTGAGATCGCGCCCGCCGGCGGCGGGGTGGAGGTCCACACCGACGCCGGGAGCGAGCGGTTCGACGCGGCCGTGGTCACCGTCGGCCCCTGGGTGGGCGATCTGCTGCCGGACCTGCCGTGGGAGGTGGACATCCGGCGGCTGATCAACGCCTGGTATGTGCCGGGCACCGACGCCTGGTCCGGCGAGGAGCGCCCGGCGTTCATCCGTACGGCCCCCACCCACTGCTACGGCCTGCCCTCCCCGGACGGCGTCTCCGTCAAGCTCGGCCTGTCCCGCGCCCTGCACCGCCCGGTGGACGACCCGAACCGGCTGGAGAGGACCGTGGCGCCCGAGGAGCTGGAGATCTTCACCGAGCTGCTCGGCCGCTATATGCCGGATCTGCACCCCGACCCGATCCGGCTCTCCGTCTTCATGGAGGGCTACACCGAGAGCAGCCGCCCGCTGGTCGGCCCGCTGCCCGGCCACGACAACGTGGTGCTGCTCGCCGGCTTCTCCGGCCACGGCTTCAAACTCTCGCCCGCCATGGGCGACATCGCCGCCGACCTCGCCCTGGACGGCACCTCGCCGCAGCCCATCGACTTCATCTCCACCCTGGACCGCACGGAGGCATGACAGCGATGACCGCGACGAACGACACCACCGCGGCGCCCCTCGCCATCGGCGCCCTGCGCGCCGAGCCCGGCACCAAGGCCCGCGGCACCCTCCCCGCCGACCTGGGCGCCCTCACCGTGGACATCCCGCTGACCCTGGTCTGCGGCGCCCGCCCCGGCCCCCGTGTGCTGATCACGGCGGGGGTGCACGGCGGCGAGTTCACCGGGGTGGACGCCGCCACCCGGCTCGCGGCGCTGCTGGAACCCGACCAGGTGCACGGGCAGGTGATCGTCTGTCCGGTCGCCAACCCCCCGGCCGTCTACCAGGGGCGGCTCGGCGTCTCCTCGCTCGACGGCGTGAACATCAACCGCGTCTTCCCCGGCGACCCCGACGGCAGCCCCACCGAGCGGCTGGCCGCCTGGCTCTTCGCGCACCTGGTGGACGGCGCCGACGCCTATGTCGACCTCCACTCCGGCGGCATCGACGAGACCCTGCGCGACTTCGTCGGCTACCGCCTCACCGGCGACCCCGGCCTCGACGCGCGGACCGCGGACCTGGCCCGCGCCGTCGGCATCGAGGACGTCATCGTCGGGCCGCACGCCGACGGCGGCAACAGCCACGCCGCCGCCGCCCGCCGGGGCATCCCGGCCGTCCTCGTCGAGACCGGCCAGCTCGGCGAGCGCGACCCGGACACCGCCCGGCGCCTCGTCGACGGCCTGTACGGGGTGCTGCGCCAACTCGGCGTCCTGGACGCGCAGACCCCGAACGGCACGGCCGGCACGGCCGGCGAGACCGCCCCGGTCCGCGAGTGGATCTGGGCCGCGGGCGTCACCGCCGAGGCCACCGGGCTGTGGTACCCGGAGTTCACCGCCGCGGACGATGTGACGGAGGGCCAGGTCATCGGCCGCGTCATCGACCCCGCCGACAGCCAGGAGCACAAGGTCCACGCCCCGGCCACCGGGCGGGTCTTCTACGGCATGCACGGCCTCACGGTCGCCCCCGGCGCCGAACTGGCCGCCATCGCCGCCCCCGCGCCCCAGAACACCGATCGCTGACCCCACACCCACCCCCCTGCCCCCGACACCACACGAACGAGACCCAGCAGTACATAGCCCCACCCCCTCCCCACGCTCCCCGTCACGTACCGCACCACCAGGAGGCCCCCGGTGAGAGAAGCCCGGATAGACCGCAGAGTGTTTCTGCGCGGAGTCGGCGGAGCCGCGGCAGCCATCGCCGCCACGTCGCTCACCGCATGTGGCACCGGCACCAGCCGGTCCGGCGGCGGCAGCGGCGGCAAGGGCTCCAAGACGCTGGTCGTCCGCAACAGCGGCGGCACCTACGGCGACGCCAACCAGAAGGCCGTCTACGACCCGTTCACCAAAGAGACCGGCATCCAGGTCAAGGTGGCGAACATCGAGTACGCGCAGATGCTCGCCCAGATCAAGCAGGGCCGTCCCCAGTTCGACGTCATCGACGACTCGATGGCCGACTTCGTGCTCTTCAAGCAGCAGGGCGCCACCGAGGAACTGGACTACGACCGGCTGAAGCACTTCAAGAACGCGGGCATCGCCAAGACCCTCGTCACCTCCAACGCCGTCGGCAAGAACTACTGGGCCAGCGTCATGGCGTACCGCACCGACTCCTTCGGCGGAAAGAAACCCTCCTCCTGGGCCGACTTCTGGGACACCAAGGCGTTCCCCGGCAGCCGCGCCCTCCAGGCCGTGGACGCCGACCTGCCCGAGCTCGAATTCGCCCTCTTGGCTGACGGCGTACCGCTGGACAAGCTCTACCCGATCGATGTGGACCGGGCCTTCAAGTCCCTCGACCGGATCAAGGGACACGTCCGGAAGTTCTGGGACACCGGCGCCCTTCCCGGGTTGCTGCTGGGCCGCAAGGAGGTCGTCGCCTCCAGCGTCTGGCACGGCCGCCTCGACGCCCTGATCAAGCAGGGCTCCCCCCTCGCCTACCAGTGGAACGGCGCCCGCCGGCAGAGCAACGCCCTCGGCATCCCCAAGGGCGCCGCCAACCTCGACGCCGCCTACCAGCTCATCGACTTCGCGCTGCGGCCCGAGGTGCAGGCCCACTTCGCCGAGCTCTACCCCATGGGCCCGACCGTGCCCGCCGCCTACAAGAAGCTCTCCTCGGCCACCGCCGCCAACCTGGCCAGCTCCCCCCAGCACCTGGAGTCCGGCTTCGACCTGGACGTCGAGTGGTGGATCAAGAACCAGGACGCCGTCTCCAAGCGCTGGCAGGAGTGGACGCATGCCTGACCTCGACGTGATGTCAAAGCGGCGAACGGCCCAAGCGGCCGTCCCCCCGACGGGAACGGACACCGGGAAGCCGCTGTCCGTGACCGGACTGCGCAAGACGTACGGCGGGGTGACCGCCGTCGACGAGGTCTCCATGGAGATCGCCGCGGGCGAGTTCGTCACCTTCCTCGGGTCCTCCGGCTCCGGGAAGACCACCACCCTGATGATGATCGCCGGGTTCTGCGAGCCCGACTCCGGCGGCATCGTCGTCGGCGGCCGCGACGTGACCCGGCTGGCCCCGCAGAAGCGCGGCCTGGGCTTCGTCTTCCAGCAGTATCTGCTCTTCCCGCACATGACGGTGTGGGACAACGTGGCCTTTCCGCTGCAACTGCGCGGCGTACCCAAGGCGGAGCTGCGCCGCCGGGTCGGCGAGACCCTGGAGATGGCCGGGCTGTCCGCCATGGCCCGGCGCCGCCCGCGCGAGCTGTCCGGCGGTCAGCAGCAGCGCGTCGCGCTGTGCCGGGCCCTGGTCTACCGGCCGCCGGTGATCCTCATGGACGAGCCGCTCGGCGCCCTCGACAAGAAGCTGCGCGACCAGCTCCAGACCGAGATCAAGCGCATCCAGCGCGAACTCGGCCTCACCGTCATCTATGTGACCCACGACCAGGAAGAGGCCCTGGTCCTCTCCGACCGGATCGCGGTGATGCGGGACGGGCGGATCGACCAGTTCGACACCCCGAGAGAACTCTTCGAGCGTCCGTGCACCCCGTTCGTCGCCGACTTCCTCGGCGCCGCCAACTTCCTCGCGGGCCGCCTCGACGAGCGGTCCGCGGACCACACCCTCGTACGGCTCGACACCGGCGGACTGCTCAGGGCCCGCCCGCAGACGGTGCCGGACGCCGTGCGGGTGCGGGCCGCGATCCAGCCCGGCCGGCTCGCACTCTGCGCGGCCGACGCCGGGTTCTGTACCGGGACCGTGGAGACGGTCACCTACGTGGGCACCCTGGTACGCGTCACCGTCCGCCCGATCGGCGGCGCGGACGGCGAACTGCTGCGGCTGGAACTCCCGGCCGGACGCGCCCCGGTCCTCGGCGAGCGCGTCGGACTGACCGCGGAGGCCGCGGACATCAGCATCTTCCCCGACACCGAACAGGGCGGGTGAGCCATGGCCGTGCTCGCCCCCGCGTCCACCCCGGCACCGGGCTCCGCCGCCCACAAGGGCCGCCCGCACCGGCTCCGCAAGACCCTGTCCGACCGCCGCACCCGATTCGGGCTGCTCAACGCCGCGCCCGTCGTCATCTACCTGCTGGTCCTCTTCATCTACCCGGTCTTCAGCACCCTGCTGCTCAGCCTCAAGGGCGAGGAGGGCGGCTGGACGCTGCACTGGTACGCCGACGCCTTCCGTGGCGCCAACCTGGAGATCCTGCTCACCACCCTGCGGATCTCCGCCGAGACCTCACTGCTCGCCCTGGTCATCGGCTTCATGCTGGCCGCCGCGATATCCCGGCTGCGCCCCCTGTGGGCCGGTCTGGTGATGCTGGTCGTCGTCGTCCCGCACTTCATCAGCGCGCTGGTGCGCACCTACGGCTGGATCATCCTGCTCGGTGAACACGGCGTGGTGAACAACGCCCTGACCGACCTGCACATCCCCGGCGCCCCCTTCCAGATGCTCTACAACGAGCTCGGGGTCGTCATCGGCACCACCTCCGTGATGCTCCCGTACACCGTCCTGCTGCTGTACGCCGTGATGCGCGGCATCGACCGCCGGCTGCTCGCCGCCGCGGCCAGCATGGGCGCCGGACGGCTGACGATCTTCCGCCGGGTCTACCTTCCGCTGGTCGCCCCCGGCCTGGTCAACGCCGGAGTGCTGTGCTTCATCCTCTGCCTCGGCTACTACCTCACCCCCGCCCTCATGGGCGGCCCCAAGCAGACCATGGTCGCCTCGCTCATCGACGAGCAGGTCATGAAGCAGAACCAGTGGAACGGCGCCTCGGCGCTCGGCATCATCCTGCTGCTGTTCACCTTCGCGGGGCTGCTGCTCATGCGACTGCTGAAGTCGGCCGGCGAGGCCGTCAGAAACCGGGGTACGGCATGATCGGGCTCCGCTCCACCCTCGCCGGGCGGATCAGCCTGGCCGTCCTCTCCACCCTCATCCTGCTGTTCCTGGCCCTGCCGATCATCGTCATCGTCGTCACCTCCTTCGGCAAGGACGCCTTCGGCTCCTTCCCGCCCGAGTCCTGGACCCTCGGCTGGTACAAGCAGCTGTTCGCCGACGGCAGCAAGTGGCCGGCCGCCCTGTCGCTGAGCGCCCTCGTCGCCGCGCTGACCACCGTCTTCTCCCTCATCCTCGGCCTGACCGCGGCCACCGCCCTGGTCCGCAGCGAACTGCCGCTGCGCTCGGCCGTCTACGGACTGGTCCTGGCCCCGCTGGTGATCCCCCAGGTCGTCATCGCCCTCGGCCTGTTCCTGCTCTTCGAACCCGCCTCGATGCTCGGCAGCCCCATCGCCATCGCCCTCGGCCACACCGTGCTGGCCTCACCGATCGCCGTGATGATCCTCATGGCCACCCTCAAGGGCATCGACGAGCGGCTGGAGGACGCGGCGGCCAGCATGGGCGCGGGCCGCCTCACCATCGCGCGGCGCATCACCTTCCCGCTGGCCGCGCCCGGGATCGTCGCCGCCGCGATCTTCTCCTTCATCACCAGCTTCGACGAGTTCTTCATCTCCCAGTTCCTGTCCTCCGTGGACACCGTGACCCTCCCGGTCCAGGTGTTCAACGTCCTCCAGTACGACGTCGACCCCTCGGTGACCGCCGTCAGCGCGCTGCTCATCGCGGTGGCCGTCGTGGCCCTGGCACTGGTCGGCGTGGTGCGCCGACTCGGCGGCTCCGGCAAGCAGGACGGCCTGCTGCCGACGGATACCGCCGTGGGCCTCCCCGCCGGAAGCGAGACCTCATGACCACCAGCACCCGCACCCCCGCAAGCGAGTTGTCGGCCTCGGCGGCCAGACATCTCCTGCTGAACATGACCCCCAACGGCTCGCTCGGCGCACAGGGCGAGAACGTCTTCGTCGTACGGCGCGGCGACGGCCCGTACGTCGACGACGCGGACGGCAGACGCTACATCGACGGCCTCTCCGGCCTGTACTGCTGCCAGCTCGGCTACTCCTACGCCGGCGAGTTCGCCGAGGCCGCCGACCAGCAGCTGCGCGACCTGTGCTTCAGCCCGCTGTGGTCCGCCTCCGCGCACCCCACCGCCATCGAACTCGCCGAGCGGCTGTCCCGGATCGCCCCCGCGGACATCGAGCACACCTTCTTCTCCGGCGGCGGCGCCGAAGCCGTGGAGACCGCCTGGAAGATCGCCCGCCGCTACCACGTCCTGCGCGGCGAACCCGGCCGCACCAAGGCCATCTCCCGGCGCGGCGCCTACCACGGGCTCACCCTGGGCGCCCTGTCGTTCACCGACGACCCCGGGCTGCGGGAGCCGTACGGCCCCGGGGCGATCGAGACCCGCTTCGTGTCCAACACCAACCGCTACGGCCTCGCCCCCGAATACGTTGATGAGGCTGATGACACCGCCTTCACGGCCCGCCTCCTCGCCGAGCTGGAGGCCGCGATCCTGGCCGAGGGCCCGGAGACGATCGCCATGCTCATCGCCGAGCCGGTGCAGAACCGCGGCGGCTGCATCACCCCGCCCGCGGGCTACTGGCCGGGCCTGCGGGCCCTGGCCGACCGTTACGGCTTCCTCCTCGTCGCCGACGAGGTGATCACCGCCTTCGGCCGCCTCGGCGAGTGGTTCGGCGGCGACCGCTACGGCGCCCGGCCGGACATCGTCACCATCGCCAAGGGCATCACCGCCGGGTACGCCCCCATGGGCGCCACCCTCGTCGGCAATCGGGTCACCGAGGTCATCAACCGGCCCGGCGCGGTGCTCAACCACGGCTACACCTTCGCCGGACACCCGCTGAGCGCCGCCATCGCCCTGCGCAGCCTCCAGATCATGGAACGCGACCGGATCCTGGAGAACGTCCGCGACCTTCAGGACCACCTCGCGGGGCGGATGGCCTCCCTCGGCGAGCTGGGCATCGTCGGCGACGTCCGCGGCGCCGGGTTCTTCTACGCCTGCGAACTCGTCGGCGACCTCGACGACGGCGGGTTCAGCGACACCGCCCGCGCCGCGCTCGTCGCCGATCTGATCCCCCGCCGGCTGCGCGAGGCCGGCCTCCTCGCCCGGGTCTACAACCGCGCTGCCCCGCTGGTCCAGATCGCGCCCCCGCTGATCAGCGACCGGCAGCTGCTGGACCGCATCGCCGACATCATCGCCGACACCCTCGACGAGGCGTCCGCCCGTCTCTGACCCACGCCACTGATCCCTGACTTCGGAAGGAACCCCAGCATGTACTCCATCGGTCCGCTGACCGTCGCCCCCGGCGAGCGCGCCCAAGGCCTGATCCCGGTCGGCACCAGCACCTACGGCGTGGACCTCGGCATCCCGCTGATCGTCGTCAACGGCACCGAGCCCGGCCCGGTGCTGTGCGTGGACGCGGGCATCCACGGCGACGAGTACGACGGCCAGGAGGCCATCCGCCGCGTCCTCGCCGAGACCGACCCCGCCACCCTGCGCGGCACCCTGGTCGGCATCCCCTGTGTGAACACCCCGGCCTTCGAGGCGGCCGCCCGCAGCAGCGGCCTCGACCAGCTCAACCTCAACCGCATCTTCCCCGGCGACGCCGATGGCTCGTACTCGCTGCGCCTGGCCGCCACCTTCGTCGAGCAGGTCGTCCCCGCCATCGACGCCCTGGTGGACCTGCACACCGGCGGCACCTTCGGCGAGATCGCCCCGCTGACCATCGTCCAGGGCGGCTACGAGGAACTGGCCACGGCCATCGGCCTGGCCGCCGGACACCGGCTGATCTGGAAGGGCGGCAAGTGGGGCGGCACCGTCCGCCACCCCACCCTCGCCGCGGGCAAGCCCGCCATCACCATCGAGGCGGGCGGCGGCACCTACCGCGAGGCCAACGTCGAACTGCACATGAACTCGGTGCGCAACATCATGCGGCAACTCGGCATGGTCGACGGCGCCGCGGAGCTGCGCGACACCTACACCGCCGTCTCCGGCACCTTCGCCCGCTCCGCCGCCGGCGGCTTCTTCGTCGGGCACGCCGAGCCGGGGGAGAGCTGCAAGGAAGGCGACCTGATCGCCCACATCACCGACCACTACGGCAACACCCTGGAGGAGGTGCGCGCCCCGCAGGACGGCATCGTGCTCTGGGTGCGCCGGATCCGCACCGTCCGCCCCGGCGACGAGGTGGTCATCTTCGGCGAGGTACAGGGGGAGATGCGGCCATGACCAGCCAACTCCCGCTCACCGAGCTGCTGATCGACGGCAAACAGGTCCCGGCGGCCGACGGCCGCGCCTTCACCGTCCTCGACCCGTCCGACGGGGCGGCCATCGCCGAGGTGGCCCTGGCCGGCCCGACGGACGTGGACCGGGCGGTGGCCGCGGCCAGGGCGGCGTTCACGGCGCCCGAGTGGGCCCGGATGCGCCCCGCCGACCGAGGCAGGCTGCTCCACCGCATCGCCGGCGCGATCCGTGACCAGGGCGAGCGGCTGGCCCGGCTGGAAGCACAGGACGTCGGCAAGCCGTTGCGCCAGGCGAAGGCCGATGTCGAAGCGGCGGCCCGCTACTTCGAGTTCTACGCGGGCGCGGCCGACAAGCTCGGGGGCACCACCATCCCCCTCGGCCCCGGCCTGATCGACTACACCGTCCGCGAACCGATCGGCGTCTCCGGCCAGATCATCCCGTTCAACTACCCCCTCCAGAACACCGCCAGGGGCTCCGCCCCGGCCCTGGCCGCGGGCTGCACCGTCGTGCTCAAACCCTCCCCGGAGGCCCCGCTCACCCCGCTGGAGATCGGCCGCATCGCCCTGGAGTGCGGGCTTCCGCCGGGCGCCCTGAACGTCGTCCCCGGAGACGGGGAGACAGGCGCGGCCCTCGCCGGACACCGGGGCATCGACCAGATCACCTTCACCGGCTCGGTGCCCACGGGAATCAAGGTCGCCCAGGCGGCCGCCGCCAACGTGGTGCCCTCGGTCGTGGAACTGGGCGGCAAGTCGCCGTTCACCGTCTTCGCCGACGCCGACTTCGACCTGGCGCTCGGCGCGGTCCTGGGCTCCTCGTTCAGCAACGCGGGACAGATGTGCTCGGCGGGCACCCGGCTGCTCCTCCAGCGCGGCGCCGAGGAGTTCCTGGACCGGCTCGTCGAGCGGATCGCCGCCCTGCGCATCGGCCCGGGCCTCACGGACCCCGACATCGGACCGATGATCTCCGCCCGGCAGCGCGACAAGGTCCTGGGCTATCTGGACCTGGCCCGGCAGGAGGGCGCCGTGGCGCGGGTCGGCGGCGGCGCCCCGGCCGACCCCGAACTGGCCGACGGCTACTACATCGAGCCGACCGTCCTCACCGGCCTGACGAACCAGGCCCGCTGCGCCCGCGAGGAGATCTTCGGCCCCGTCGTCACCGTCATCGGCTTCGACGACGCCGACGAGGCCCTGGCGCTGGCCGAGGACAGCCCGTACGGCCTGGCCTCGTACGTCTGGACCCGCGACCTCGACCGGGCGATGCGCATGGCCGAGGGCCTCAGGACCGGCCAGGTCTACGTCAACGCCACCGGCGTCGGCACCGGCGTCGAGCTCCCCTTCGGCGGCTACAAGCACAGCGGCTGGGGCCGGGAGAAGGGCCTGGAGGGGCTGGCCGGCTACACGCAGACCAAGAACGTCTGCATCGGGTTCGGGGACCGGCCATGAGGTATCGCACGCTCGGCGAGCGCGGGCCGGCCGTCTCGGTGGTCGGCCTCGGCGGCAACAACTTCGGATCCCGCCTGGACGAGGACGGGACGAAGGCCGTCGTGCACGCCGCGCTCGACGCGGGCATCACCCTCTTCGACACCGCCGACATGTACGGAGGGTTCGGCACCGGCGCATCGCGCGGAGAGGGCTCGCGCGGCGATGGCGAACGGCTGCTCGGCGCCGCCCTCAAGGGACACCGCGACCAGGTCGTACTGGCCACCAAGTTCGGCATGCAGATGGACGAGCAGGCCGAACGGCACGGGCCGCGCGGCTCCCGCCGCTACCTCCGGTACGCCGTCGAGGCCTCCCTGCGCAGGCTGGGCACCGACCGGATCGACCTGTACCAGTACCACGAGCCGGACGGCGTCACCCCGCTGGAGGAGACCGTCGCCGCCCTGCGCGAGCTGGTGGACGAGGGCAAGGTCCGGTACATCGGCTGCTCCAACCTCCCGGCCGGTCAGCTCACCGACGCGTTCGTCTCCACCCAGGCCCGCTACCACCTGCTCGACCGCGGTGCGGAGACCGAACTGATCCCCGCCTGTCTGCGGGCCGGCGTCGGCCTGCTGCCGTACTACCCGCTGGCCAACGGCCTGCTCAGCGGCAAGTACCGGCGCGGTGACCCGCCCCCGCCCGGCAGCCGGCTGTCCTGGCGGCAGGGCTGGCTCACCGACGCGGCCCTCGACCGCGTCGAGGCGCTCACCGCGTACGGCGCCGCACGGGGGCTCACCCTGCTGCGGGTCGCCGTGGGCGGACTCGCCGCCCTGCCCGCAGTCGGCTCCGTCATCTGCGGCGCCATGACCCCTGCCCAGGTCGCCGCCAACGCGGCGGCGGCCGACTGGACCCCCGACGCGGCCGATCTGGCCGCGCTCGACGCCATCGTGGCCCCTGGCGAGCGGGTCGTCTGAAGCCCTGAATTCCCTTTTGACCAGCTGAACCAAGCCGGAAACGAGGCAGCACACCATGCGAGAGATCGTCACCTTCGACGCGTACGGCACCCTGGTGGACTTCCAGCTCGGCCCCACCACCCTGAAGGTCCTCGCCGACCGGCTCGACCTGGACGGCCTGGACGTCGACGAGTTCCTCGACGACTTCCGCGTCATGCGCTTCCAGGCCGTCCTGGAGGCCTACCGCCCGTACCACGAGGTCCTGCACTCCAGTCTGGAGATGGCCATGCGCCTGCACGGCCTGGAGTACCGGACCTCCGACGGCGACGCCCTGGTCGAGGCCGTCCCCACCTTCGGCCCCTTCCCCGAGGTTCCGGACGCCCTGCGCGCCCTGAAGTCCCGCTACGAGATCGCCATCATCTCCAACACCGACGACGACCTCATCGCCCAGAACATCGCCCACATCGGCGTCGAGTTCGACCACGTCATCACCGCCCAGCAGGCGGGGGCGTACAAGCCGGACCGCCAGACCTTCGAGCACGCGTACAAGACGATGGGCGTCGAACCCTCCCAGGTCATCCACACCGCCCAGGGCTGGGAGTACGACCTCATCCCCACCCGCGACCTGGGCCTGCGGCGCCGGGTGTGGATCAACCGCTACGGCCGCCGCGGCAGCACCGCCTACCAGCCGTACGACGAGCTGCGCGACCTGTCGGGCCTGCCGGAGCTGCTCGGCTGCTGACCGACACGTACACCGAAAGCTGCACCGCCAGCTGCACCGACAGCTGCCCCGACGGGGACACAGGAACCAGAGACAGGACACGGAGAACGCACGCCATGAAGCAGATCCCCTACTGGCTCGACACCGCCCCGCCCCTGCCCGACCGGTCCGGAAAGGAACTGCCCGACGAGGCCGACATCGTGGTCGTCGGCGGCGGCCTCACCGGCCTGTCCACCGCCTACCACACGGCCCGCAAGGGGGCCCGGGTCGTCCTCGTCGAGAAGGACAAGGTCGGCTCGGGCGCCTCCGGGCGCAACGGCAGCATGTGCACCCAGGGCATCACCATCGGCGTCGCCGAGGCCCGCAGGCGCTACGGGCAGCAGCGCGCCCGCGAGCTGTACGACTCCTTCCGCGAGGCGGTCGACGTCGTCGAGGAGCTGACGCAGAAGGAGCAGATCGACTGCGACTTCAACCGCTCGGGCCGCCTCGGCGTGGCATACAAGCCGCAGCACTTCGAGGGCATGCGGGCCACCCAGCGCGACCTCGCCGAGAACTTCGACCACCACACCACGCTGCTCTCCCCGAGCGAGCTGAGGTCGGAACTCGGCTCGGACTACTACCACGGCGCCCTGCTCGACCCGCTGAGCGCCGGTCTGCACGTGGGCAAGTACCTCCACGGCCTGGCCGAGGCCGCCGAACGCGCCGGCGCCCGGATCCACGAACGCAACGCGGCCACCGCCCTGACCCGCACCCCCGACGGCGGCTTCCTGGTCGAGACCCTGCACGGCACCATCCGCGCCAAGCAGGTCATGGCCGCCACGGACGCCTACACCGACCGGGCCATGCCCTGGTTCCGCAAGCGGCTGATCAACGTCGGCAGCTTCATCACGGTGACCGAGCCGCTGGGGGAGGAACGCGCCCGCGAACTCATCCCGAACGCCCGCCTCGTGGTCGACTCCAAGAACATCGGCCACTACATCCGCCTCACCCCCGACCACCGCCTCGCCTTCGGCGGCCGCGCCCGCTTCGCCCCCTCCAACCCCGCCTCCGACCTCAAGAGCGGAGACGTCCTGAAGCGGGAGCTGGCCGAGATCTTCCCGCAGCTGGCCGACGTCCGGATCGACTACGTGTGGGGCGGCAGCGTCGGCTTCTCCTGGGACCGCATCCCGCACGCGGGAGAGGTGAGCGGGCTGTACTACGCCATGGGCTACTGCGGCCACGGCGTCCAGATGGCCACCTACCTGGGCCGCGCGATGGCCGAGGTCATGGACGGCCACCCGGAGGCCAACCCCCTCCGCGGCCTGGGCTTCCCGAAGGTCCCCGTGCCCTTCTACAACGGCACCGCCTGGTTCCTGCCGTTCGGCGGGGCGTACTACAAGGCCAAGGACCGGCTGCGCTGACCCGGCGGGCGGCCGGCGACGGGCCGGGCGACCCGGCTCAGCGCAGGTGGTCCGCCGTGGCCGCCGCCGCCAGGGCGAGCAGGGCGGCCGTGTCGTCCAGGGTGGCCGGGTCCTCGGAGAGCCTGCTGGTGGCGACCCGCACATGGGGCTGGGAGTAGGAGACGCAGAAACGGCCGCCCGGTGAGACGGTGACGCCCCGGGCGGCCAGGGTGACCAGCGCGGAGGTCTCGTCGGCCACGGGCACCCAGAGCATGAGGCCGTCCCGGTTGAGGGTGGGCACGCCGAGCCCGGCGAGCCGTTCGGCGAGCGCGCCGCGGCGCAGCCCGTACCGCTCGGCGGCCTCCTGGACGCGGCGGGTGGTGGCCGCGTCGGTGAGCAGGTGGGCGAGCGCGTCCTGGAGGATGCGGCTGGTCCATCCGGAGCCGAAAGTCCGCAGGACGCGGGCGCGTTCGACCAGTTCCCCCGGGCCGCCGACCACGGCCAGGCGCAGATCGGGCCCGTACGCCTTGGAGTAGGAGCGGACCAGGGCGGTGCGCTGCGGGAGGTGCGTCCCGATGCTGGCGCCCGGGAGCGTGGCGAGCGGGCCGATGCCGTCGTCCTCGATGACCGTGACGTTCGGGGTGTCCTCCAGGACGGCGGCGAGGGCCGCGGCCCGTTGCCCGCTGAGCGTCCAGCCGCAGGGGGCCTGGGCCCGGGACTGGTGCAGGAACAGGGCGGGGCGCTGGTCCAGGGCGCGCGCCAGCGCGTCGGGGCGCGGGCCCTCGGCATCGCAGGCGACCGGCACGACCTGGGCGTCGAGGGCTTCGAGGATGTCCAGCAGGCGGGCCGCCGTGGGGTCCTCCACCATGACCCGGTCGCCGGGGACGATCAGCGCCTGGCACAGCAGTTGCACGCCCGCGTAGCCGCCGTCGACGGCCATCCACGCCTCGGGCGCGAACGGCCAGGTGTCGCGCACGGCGTCGAGGAGCCCGTCCGTGATGGCGGTGCGGGAGTAGTCGTTGAGCCGGGGGGTGCGCGCCCCGGCGAGCAGGGCGTCGGCCGGCGGGGGCAGCAGGGCGGGGTCCGGTGCGGCCACGGCGAGGTCGAGGGTGAGGTGGGCGCCGAAGTCGCCGACGCGCTCGTAGCGCACCGGGTGCGGGACCGACGGGGGGCCGCTGACCACGCTTCCGCGCCGGCCGAGCGTGGTGATCATCCGGTGCCGGCGCAGCACCGCCCACGCCTCGGCCACGGTGCTGGGGCTGACGGCCAGTTCACCGGCCAGGGCCCGCACGGTGGGCAGCGAGCTGCCGGGGGCCAGCTCTCCTGACCGGATCAGATCGGTCATGGCGACCGCGATGCCGCGGGCGCTCGCGTCCTTGATGTGCTCCGCCAGCCTGCTGGTCGACCAGGTGCCGCCCGGTCCCCCGACCCTGCCGTCTCCGCCGCTCACCAGCTCGTTCCCCCACATCTGCGCTCCATCGCCGCTTGTGTGCCCACAGGTTACGACACGGAAAAACTATGTTCAGTAACAAATCAGATCTTGTTTGGCCGCTGTTCTGAACAATAGCCTGCCGGTCATCGCATGGATGAAAACAAGCCATGTGCGTCATGAACGAGCTTTGCGTGTCATGTACCAACCGCTAGGAGTGCGTGCTGTGTCATCGCCCACGATCCGTCTGGGACTCCGCGACTGGGACCACCTGGTGCCGCTGATGTCCGGACGGGTGCAGGTGCCGGGCTTCCGGGTCGAGATCGACGCGCGGGACGTCACCCCCGACGTGCTCGCCGAGACCGGCCTCGACGGCGGGGAGACCTCCTTCAGCCGCTATGTACGGGCCCGCGCGGCGGGCGACGACCGGCTGGTCGGTCTGCCCGCGTTCGTGATGCGCGGCTTCCGTCACCGCTGTGTCCTGGTGCGCGCCGACAGCCCGCTGCGCTCGTTCGACCAGCTCGCCGGCGCCCGGATCGGCCTCACCGGCTGGCCCGACTCCGGCAACACCTGGACCCGGGCGCTGATCCGGGCCGCGGGCGTGGACCTGTCCGGTATCGAGTGGCGGGTGGGGCCGCTGGCCGCCGGGGAGGTCGGCAAGGAACGGCTCGGGGATCGCCCCCTGCCTCGACACGTCTCGGCCATGACCGAGGGCGAGTCGCTGGTCGGGGAGCTGGCCGCGGGGCGGCTGGACGCGATCCTCACCCCGTTCATGCCGCCGGAGTTCTTCACCCCGGACAGCCGCTTCAGGCATCTGCTCGACGACCACCCGGCCGCGGAGCGCGCCTACTGGGCGGCCACCGGGTTCGTGCCCGGGATCCACCTGGTGACGCTGAAGAAAGAGGTCGTCGAGGCCCACCCGGAGCTGCCCGCCGCCCTTCTCGCGGGCCTGGAGGCGTCCAAGCGCCACTGGCTGGACAGGCGGCGGCTGCTCGCCGACACCACGCCCTGGCTGCTGCACTCCCTCACCGAGTCGGCCGAGGTCTTCGGCGAGGACTGGATGCCGTACGGCACCGAGAACAACACCGCGATGACCCGGGCCTTCTGCGAGGAGCTGTACGCGCAGGGCATCGCGCCCGAGCCCATCGACCCCACCGTCGTCTTCCCGATCCCCCTGGCCGCCGTCGCCGCCGCGTGACGCCGCCGACCCGCACCGACCTCACTGACCGAGACTTTATGGAGCACCACCCCATGCGCATCGCCGTAGGCCAGTTCGCCGCCAGCCCCGACTGGAAGGAGAACCTGGGCGCCTGCCTCGACCTCGCCGCCGAGGCGGACCGGGGCGGCGCGGATCTGCTCGTCCTCCCCGAGGGCGTCCTGGCCCGCTTCACCGAGGACCGCCACCGCATCCGCGAGGTCGCCCAGCCGCTGGACGGCCCGTTCGTCACCGAACTGGCCGCCGCCACCGCGCACAGTTCCACCACCATCGTGGTGGGCATCCACGAGCCCTCCGACGACGGCCGGGTCTTCAACACCCTGGTGGTGCTCCGCGCGGGCGAGCTGATCGCCCGCTACCGCAAGATCCACCTCTATGACGCCTTCGGCGACCAGGAGTCCGCCAACGTCCGCCCCGCCGACGAACCGCCCGTCGTCGTCGAGGTGGCCGGCACCAAGGTGGGCCTGATGACCTGCTACGACGTCCGCTTCCCGGAACTGGCCCGGCTGCTGACCGACGCGGGCGCCGAGGTGCTGGCGCTCCCGGCCGCCTGGGTGCGCGGCCCGGCCAAGGAACGCCACTGGGAGGTCATGATCGCCGCGCGGGCCCTGGAGAACACCTGCTGGGTCGCCGCCAGCGGCGAGTCCGGCCCGCGCAACATCGGCAACAGCCTGATCGTCGACCCGCTCGGCACCGTGCGCGCCCGGCTCGCCACCGGCCAGGGCCTGGCCTGGGCCGAAGCCGACCCGGGCGTCACCGCCGCCGCCCGCAGCACCCTGCCCGTCCTCGCCAACCGGCGGTTCGTCGTCGACCCGACCGTCCGTCCCCTCGGCACCCTTCCCCTCGGAGCCTGATATGTCCCCCAGCCGACTCGGCCTCGCCGCCGGCGCCCTGTCCTGTACCGCCCTGCTCGCGGCCTGCGGCGCCAACCCGCCCCAGGCCGACGGCGCGGTGAGCAAGAAGACGGCCGCCGCGGCGGGGTCCCAGCTCACCGAGGACAAGGAACTGCACGACCAGCTGCCCGCGAAGGCGCGCAAGTCCGGAAAGCTGGTGTCGGTCAACAACGGGTCCTTCCCGCCGTACGAGATCGCCGGCTCCGACGGCCACAGCCTCACCGGGGCCTCCGCGGACGTCTCGGCCGCGCTCGGGAAGGTCCTCGGCGTCACCATCGAGCATGTGACGGCGGACGGGCTGCCCAGCGAGCTGACGGGCATCAAGGCCGGCCGCTACGACTTCGCCATCGGCCCGATCGGCGACTTCAAGGAGCGGCAGGGCGCCAACGACTTCGTGGACTGGGTCCGGGAGTTCGTCGTCTTCGCCGTGCCCAAGGGCAACCCGAAGGGCATCACCTCCCTCGACACCGCCTGTGGCCGGAAGGTCGCGGTCATGGCCGGCGGCTCCGCCGAGGGCGTCATCAAGAAGCAGTCCGAGGCGTGCACGAAGAAGGGCAAGGCCGCCGTCCAGGTCCAGTCGTACAAGGACCAGCCGTCCTCCATCCTCGCCGTGAAGTCCGGCCGAGCCGACGCGTTCTTCTCCTCGCAGGCCCCGCTGACGTACTTCGTGCAGCAGTCCAAGGGAGAGCTGGAGCTGGCGGGCACCGGGCAGTCCAACGGGTTCGACGACCTCTACCAGGGCGCCGTCGTCCCCAAGGACGGACCGCTGCGCGACGTCCTGCTCAAGGCCATCCAGAAGCTCATCGACAACGGCAGCTACGACCAGATCATGCAGAAGTGGGGGCTCAAGGACAACGAGCTGAAGCAGGCGGGCGTCAACCTCGCCAAGTCCTAGCCCCGGCGCCGGATGACTCACGAAGGATGACTCACGAAAGGAGGTGAGCCGCCATGGCCACCGCCCCCTCCCCGGATTCCCGGGACCACCCCCCGGCGGTCGTCGCCGTCAAGGAACGGACGGAGCACCCGCACGCCCCCGACCACCCCGTGGACGTGGCCCACGCCGTTCCCGTACGGCATCCGCTGCGCTGGCTTTCCGTGGTGGTCCTGGCCGTGCTCGCCGCCCAGCTCGGGCACTTCCTGATCACCAACCCCAATTTCGAATGGGGCACGGTGGGCGCCTACTTCGGCGCGCAGGTCTTCGGCCAGGGCATCGCCACCACCATCGAACTCACCGTGGTGGCCATGGCGATCGGCACCGTCGGCGGCGTCTTCGTCGCGGTGGGCCGCATGTCGGAGAACCGGGTGCTCAGCACGGTCTGCGGCGCCTACGTCTGGTTCTTCCGCGGCATCCCGGTCCTGGTGCAGCTGATCTTCTGGTACAACCTCTCGGCGCTGCTGCCCCGGATCTCCTTCGGCATCCCGTTCGGCCCCGAGTTCATCAGCGCCGAGACCAACACCCTGATCAGCCCCTGGCTCGCCGCCATCCTCGGCCTCGGCCTCAACGAGGCCGCGTACATGGCCGAAATCGTGCGCGGCGGTCTGCTCGGCGTCGACCACGGCCAGACCGAGGCCGCCTCCGCGCTCGGCATGGGCCGGGCCCGCATCCTGCGCCGGATCGTGCTGCCGCAGGCGATGCGCTTCATCGTGCCGCCCACCGGCAGCCAGGTCATCAACATGCTCAAGGCGACCTCGCTGGTCAGCGTGATCGCCCTCGCCGACCTGCTGTACACGGCGCAGTCGATCTACAACCGCACCTTCGAAACCATCCCGCTGCTCGTCGTGGCCTGCCTGTGGTACCTGGTCATGACCTCCGTGCTCTACGTCGGGCAGTCGTTCATCGAGCGCTACTACGCCCGCGGCAGCAGCCGTAACTCCCCGCAGAGCTTCTGGGACTTCGCGCTCTTCCGCCGCCGTACGACGCGCAAGGCAGGGCCGGAACCCGTATCGGAGACCCCCTCATGACGACGATGACGACCAAGGCGACGGACCCGGCCACCACCTGGCCGATGGTGCGGGCGCACCAGGTGCACAAGCGGTTCGGTCACGTGGAGGTCCTCAAGGGCATCGACCTGGAGGTCCACTCGGGCGAGGTGGTGGTGCTGCTCGGCCCGTCCGGTTCGGGCAAGTCGACCTTCCTGCGCTGCGTCAACAACCTGGAACGGATCGACTCCGGCTCCGTCCACGTCGAGGGCGAGCTGATCGGGTTCCGCCGGGCCGGCTCCCGCGTCCACCACCTGCGGCCCCGCGAGGCGACCCGGCAGCGGCGCGACATCGGCATGGTGTTCCAGCACTTCAACCTGTTCCCGCACCAGACGGTCCTCGGCAACGTCATGGAGGCCCCGGTGGGCGTCCTGGGCGTGCCCAAGGCCAAGGCGCGGGAGACGGCGCTGCGGCTGCTGGAGCAGGTGGATCTCGCCGAGAAGGCGGACGCCTACCCACGCCAGCTGTCCGGCGGCCAGCAGCAGCGGGTGGCCATCGCCCGCGCCCTGGCCATGCGGCCGAAGCTGATGCTCTTCGACGAGCCGACCAGCGCCCTCGACCCCGAACTGGTCGGCGAAGTCCTCGCCACCATGCGGGACCTGGCGCGCGCCGGTCTCACCATGCTGGTGGTCACCCACGAGATCGGCTTCGCCCGGGAGGTCGCCGACCGGGTGGTCTTCATGGACGGCGGCCGCATCGTCGAGAGCGGCACCCCCGAGGAAGTGCTGGACAACCCGGCCAACCCGCGCACCCGGGCGTTCCTCAGCCGCTTCCTGTGAGCGGGTGACCCACGGTCGGCGATCCCTGCACCTGGAGGCAAGGAGTGGTGCGCTGGGCGGCAACGGGTGCCGCCGCGTAGGCCCTAGCGTGACGGCGTTTCGCGCACCACTCATCCGTCACCAGGGAGCAACGCATGCCGTACATCACCGTGGGCCAGGAGAACTCCACCGCCGTCGACCTCTATTACGAGGACCACGGCGCCGGGCAGCCGGTCGTCCTCATCCACGGCTTCCCGCTCGACGGCCACTCCTGGGAGCGGCAGACGGCCGTGCTGCTGGACGCCGGCTACCGGGTGATCACCTACGACCGCCGTGGTTTCGGGCAGTCCAGCCAGCCGACGACCGGCTACGACTACGACACGTTCGCGGCCGATCTGAACACCGTGATGGAGACCCTCGACCTGCGGGACGCCGTCCTGGTCGGCTTCTCCATGGGCACCGGTGAGGTCGCCCGGTACGTGTCCGCCTACGGCTCCGCCCGGGTCGCCAAGGTCGCCTTCCTGGCCTCGCTGGAGCCCTGCCTGCTCAAGTCCGACGACAACCCGGACGGGGTCGCGACGAAGGAGTTCTTCGACGGCGTCGTCGCGGCTGTCAAGGCGGACCGCTACGCGTACTACACCGACTTCTTCAAGGACTTCTACAACCTCGACGAGAACCTCGGCACCAGAATCAGCCCGGAAGCGGTGCGCAACAGCTGGAACGTCGCGGCGGGCGGTGGTTTCTTCGCCGCCGCGGCCGCGCCCTCGACCTGGTACACCGACTTCCGGGCCGACATTCCCGCCATCGACGTGCCGGCCCTGATCCTGCACGGTACGGCCGACCGGATCCTCCCCGCGGAGGGCACGGCGCGCCCGTTCCACCGGGCGCTCCCGTCCGCCGACTACGTGGAGGTTGAGGGCGCCCCGCACGGCCTGCTGTGGACCCACGCCGAGGAGGTCAACAAGGCGCTCCTCGCCTTCCTGGAGAAGTGACCCCCGCCCTGGGGCGGTTCGGCGATCCCGGCTCGGCCGCCCGGCCGAGCCGGACGCCTTCGGCGGACGGTGACAGTTCTTTCTCAGGCAACACCTCATACGTTCCACGGCAAGGCGCTTCCGCCGACGGCTTTAGGGTTCCTTGCAAGGAAGCCTCCGCGGAAATCAACTGATTGGGGTACGAAATGAGTCAGCCGTTTTTCGGTGCCACCGACGAGACCTCGATCATCCATGAAGTGGTGGCGCACGTCGTCGTCGACGGCGAACCGCCCGTATCACTGTCCGCTGAGCTGCGTTACGACAGGACAGAGCCCTTTGCCGTGTGCCTCGCCCTCGGGGCGACGTCGACGGACACGGTCGACTGGGTGTTCGCTCGCGGCCTCCTGTCGGAGGGGCTGCGCCGACCGGCGGGTATCGGAGATGTCCTGGTGATTCCCCGCAGCAGCGGCCCTCGGCACTCGGTGCGCATCGTCCTCAGGTCCACCGTGGGGGCCGCCGTGCTGGACATCGCGGCTTCGGCGGTCACCGCGTTCTTGGACCGGACCGACCTGCTCGTGCCACCGGGTACCGAGGCACTCCACATCGACCTGGACAGCATCGTCGCGCAGCTCATGGCGGGGAGCGAGTGACGGACACGGCTGCCGAATGACGTATACCCGCTGCTACTCGGGCGATACGGCTTCGCCGCCTTCCGGGACGACGGGGCCCGAAGACGACTCGAAGGCATGGGTGACCTCCGGCCGGCTGCCCGGGACGAGGAGAGAGCGGGCCCGCTCCTCGTAGCGGTGGTCGGTGAGCGTGCGGCGGTCGCGGTGCTGAGCGAGATGCTCCGACCAGGAGGCGACGAGGTAGTTCTCGATGAAGTGCCCCGGATCCTTTCCGTCCTGGTACAGCCCCCAGGTAAGGGCCCCGGTGCGCCGCCGGGAACGGGCGACGTGGCCCATGCATTCACAGAAGGCGGTGCCGTTCCCCGGGGCGACGTGGTAGGAGACGGAGACCAGCACCGGGCCGTCGGACGGCCCGGGCTCGAACGCCAGGGAGGGCACCGGCCGGTCGGCCGGGGTCGGGTCGACGCCCTCCGTCCCGTGCAGCGGCCAGCGACGCAGGCTGACCGCACCGGCCAGCAGCCAGGCGCTCCCGGCCAGGAGCGGGACGGCGAGCCCCAGCCGCTCGGCGAGAGCGCCCCACAGCGGCGCGGTCAGCGCCTGGCCACCCTGGAAGACCAGCAGATAGACGCCGAGACCACGGGCCCTGACCCAGCCCGGGAGCCGCATCTGCACGGCCGCGTTGAGGGTGGACAGGACCGCGATCCACGCCAGACCGGCGAACAGCAGCGCCACTGTCACCAGCCACGGGATCCGTACGGTCGCCATGATCGCCAGGACACCCGCGAAGACCAGGGCGCCGACGCCCAGCGTGCCGTTGGCGCCGAGGGCCCGGTTGGTGCGGGGCAGGACGAAGGCACCCGCCACCGCTCCGAGGCCGACGGCGGCCAGCAGCAGCCCGTAGCCGCCTGAACCCAGGTGCAGGGAGCGGCTCGCGACGAGCGGCAGCAGCGACCACAAGGCGGCGCCGCCGGGGATGAACAGGACCGTGCGCAGGAGGACCCGGCGGACGCCCGGCGCGTACCACACATAGCGGCGGCCGGCGTCGAGGGCGGACAGCAGCTTCTCGCGGTCGGCGACGGGGGCGGCCGTCGCGGGTCGCCGCCACAACACCAGGACGGCGGCGATGCCGAGGTAGGAGGCGGCGTTGAAGGCGAAGACCCACCCCGCGCCCGCCGCCGCGACCACCACCCCGCCCAGAGCCGGCCCGACGGCGCGCGCGAGATTCATGTTCACGGCGCCGAGCGCGGCGGCCTGTCGGAGCTGGGGGCGCTCCACCAGCTCCGGCTGGATCGCCTGCCAGGCCGGACCCATCAACGCGGTGCCGCATCCCAGCAGGAAGGTGAGGATGAGCAATAGCACCGGAGTGAGCGCACCCGCGAACGCAAGCGCGGCCAGCGCGCCGGACACCGCGAGCATGGCCAACTGCGCGACCAGCAGCACCCGGCGCCGGTCGTAACGGTCGGCGAGCACGCCCGAGGGCAGGGCCAGGAGCACGATGGGCAGGCTCGAGGCTGTCTGGACGAGCGTCACCAGTGCCGCGTCGTTCCCGATCAGGAGCCACTGGGCACCCACCGTCTGCATCCAGCTGCCGACGTTGGAGACCAACTGGGCGATCCACAGCGCCCGGAAGACGCGCGCCGCGAGCGGCGCCCATGCCGAATCCGTCCTTGGGGACTGTGTCGGTGACGATGCTGTGCTCATGCTGCAAATTAGGACCGGCCCATCGGGCGCTCTTGAGCGTCAGCGCACCGGCTGTGCTCCCTGAGCGCACAGTCTCGCGGTTCGTCGACCGCGGTGCGTCAGCCGCAGTTGTCAGCGGACGCGCAGGACGTCGAGCGCCGTGAGCGCCACGTGTCCTCTGTCGGACAGCTCGTGGAAGGACCGGTCCGCGGGGAGGGGCCGGCCGGCGAAATAAGAGCCCGCCTCGTGCCGGGATTCCCGGCACGGGGCGAGGCGTGAACTGTCAGGGCTTGGTGGCGTACGCGACGAAGTTGGTCCACACGCTGGGGGAGAAGGCGAGCTGAGGGCCCTCCTTGTCCTTGGAGTCGCGCACGTGGACTGCGTCGGGGCAAGTGGCTACTTCGACGCAGTCATTTGAAGCGCTGCTGCTATAGCTGCTTTTGAACCAGGCCAGTTCGGACGTGTTCATAGCTCCCCTCGCATCCGCTGCAACAGGCTCAGAGAGTCTTCGAGAGCCAGAGCCTGTGAGCGCATCCTGGCATACCGCATCTGGAGCACGCTGACCACTTTCGAAGCCGTGATGAACTGGCCGCTCTCCTGTCCTTCGCAGTAAGCGAGCCAGCGGTTCTCAGGCGTCTCCAGGAGCTGCACGGGGCCAGCCATGCCCGCGTGTTCTCTTGCCAACGGCATGACCTGGATCTCGACGTTCCGCAGCTCGGCGACGGCCAACACATGGTCGATCAGTCCCCGCGTGACCTCCGCTCCGCCCGGCCGCCGTAGGAACAGATGCTCCTCGACGATGAAGCTGAACGCCGTGTTGTCCCGCTTTGACAACAGTCGTTGGCGCTCTGCGCGTACCGCCCACTGGGCCTCGATCTGGGCCTCGTTCATGGGCGGCAGCTGGTTGTCGTACAGCGTCCGCGCGTACGCCTCCGTCTGCAACAGGCCCGGCACCACCCGGCACTCGTACGTGTACAAGGCGATCGCCACCGCCTCCAGCCGTGCCCACTGCCGGAACCACGCCGCCAGCCCCGGCTGCCGGGACAGGTGCTGGGCCGCCCTCCGCAGCGCACCCGTGTTGCCCGACGCCACCTCCGCCCGCTCTACGAAAGACGCGTCCGGCATGCGCCGACCCTGCTCGATCGACGCGACCGTGTGTTTGGAGAACTGGACCTGACCAGCGAACTCCTCTCTGCTCAGCCCCGCGTGTTCCCGCAGGGCCTGGACTACGGCCCCGAACGTCCGCAGACTGTCCGAGGGCTCCGGTTCCCCGCCGCACGGCGGCGTCTGTGCTTCGCCCGCGTCCGTCTCACCATCCGTACTGACACTGTGCTCGGCCATCATCGGCCACCTCCTGTGCACCCCGCCCCATGTGACGCTCTTGGCCGCTCACATACTCACGGCCAGTCACGAGTACCGTCCACAATCCGTGTGCGTACGCTGACTCAGCGTACGCCGTGTCGCCCTGGCGCACAGGCGAATCCGCAGGCCACCGTGGGTGCATGACGCCACCCCCCACTCGCCAAGGGTCCATCACCGTACGTGTGTTCACGCAGCGCTTCAGCTCCACCCCGCTCGGCGCGCGCCTCGCCCGGCAGCTCACGCTCCATCAGCTCGACGGCTGGGGGATCTCGCACGGCACGCGGCTGTCGGACGCGGCCGCTCTCATCGTGGCCGAGCTCGCCGCGAACGCCGCCACGCACGGGCGCGTGCCGGGTAGGGACTTCGAGTTGCGGCTCACGCTGACCGGTGGCGTACTCCGCATCGAGGTGTCGGACACGCGGGGCGAGCGGCAGCCGCCGCGCCCCGGGGAGCTGACCGTGCCGCCGTCCGTGGTCGAGACCGGGCGGGGGCTGCTCCTCGTGGAGGCGCTCGCCGACCGGTGGCAGGTGCTGGACCGCGTACCGGTCGGGAAAACGGTCCGGGCCGAACTGGACCTGCCTCGCGTCGCGTCTCATTCCTGATGCAAGGCGTCCCGCGCCGCGTCGACGAAGTCCGTGAGGGCGGCCCAGAACGGGCGGTAGGAGGCCTCGAAGCGGCGTACTGCCTCGGGGTGGTCGGGGTGGTCGTCGGAGCGGATGTCCCGCAGGGCACGGTGGAACGGGCCGGTCGCGTTCTGCAGGGCGTTCGCCGCCGTGGCCGCGGCGGGCGGTCCTTCCAGCTCGACGACGCGCACGCGCCGGCGCAGCTTCCCGTACGCCTCGAGCTCCCGCTCGACCAGCGCATCGAGGGCGGCGGGCCGGTGCTCGGCGTGGGCGGTCCGCTGGGCGGCCGATATCTCCCAGTACACCTCGACCGTCTGGTGGGCGTGTTCGATCAGATCGAGATACGCCGTGCGCCTGCTCTCGCGCCGCCGCTCCGACTGCTGGGCCCGTGCCGCGGTGTCCGCCTGGATCCGGGCGGCCCGGGTGTTGCCCCGGCTGGTGACCCAGCTGGCCACTACGGCGGTGCCGCCGGTGAGGGCGGCGATCCAGAACGTGCTGTCGGCCACGGTGCGAAGCTCCCCGGTTCGTCATGTCAGGCGGGCGGTCACTATCGCCCGATCGTAGGAAGATTAGGAAGATACGGAAGACGGAACGGTTCGGCGGTGCGGCGCGGGAGATACGTTCCGGGGCATGAGCGCATCCGGACTGCGGCCGGTCGTCACGGAGTTGAGGCTGTCGGCCTTCAAGACGCACTGCCGCGCGGCCTTTCCCCTGGGGCCGCTGACCTTGATCGCCGGGCCCAGCGGAAGCGGCAAGTCCGGCGTGTTGGAGGCGTACGCGGCGCTCGCGCGCCTGGCGGGCGGCCAGCGGTTGGAGCAGGTCTTCCACGATCCCGCCGGGTACATCCCGCGGCGCGCCCGGCCGGACGGGCAGGGCCGGCGCGGCTTCCGGATCGGCTGCACGGTGGACGGCCCGGTCGGGCCGGTGCGGCTGGATGTGGCCGTGCAGGCGGAGCCCGAGCTGCGGATCGTGGGCGAGCGGATGACGGGCGCGGGGGAGACCCTGCTGGAGACGGCGCTGCGCGACCCGGGGCGGCGCCGGGTGCAGGCCGCCTGGCACACGGCGGGGGCGGTCGCGGTCACCCGGGCCCCGCTGCCCGACGACCGGCTGGCGACCGCGCTGCTGCCGCTGCGGGTGGCGGGCAAGACCGAGGGGCAGCGGCTCGCGCTGGCCGCCGCCGAGCAGGTCGTCGTCGCGCTGCGGTCCGTCTTCGTCTGCGACCCGCGGCCGGAGCGGATGCGGGCGCCGACGCCACCGCGGGACGGGCGGCTGCGCGGCGGCTGCGAGAACCTGGCCGCGGTGCTGCGGCGCACCAGCCGGGAGTGCGGCACCCGGCATGCGGCGCTGGTCGCGGCGGTGCGGGCGGGGTGCGCCGGACCGGTGGAGGACCTGTTCACGGAGGGGCCGGCGGGCGGGGTGGTGCGGGCCCTGCTGGGGCAGGGGGAGCTGGGGGCGATGCCCGTCGAGCGGCTGGGGGACGGCGAGCTGCGCTATATCGCGCTCGCGCTGGTGCTGCTCACCGGGCCGGGGGTGCTGGAGATGGACCCGGCGGCGGATGTGATCTCGGCGCGGCAGGCGCTGACGGTGCTGGCCGACGGGTTCGACCGGTGCCTGGACCGGCGGCAGGCGCGGGCGCTGCTGCGGGTCGCGGCGCGGATGTGCGCACGGGGGCACATCCGGCTGGTGGGGACGGTGGCGGAACTGCCGGTTGCGGAGTTGCCGGGTGCGGAGGAGGCCGCTGGGGCGACAGTGGTACACCTGGGGTGTGAGCGAGGCACGAGAGTACCGACAGCCCGATGAATCGCGGTCCGGGGACCGGGACGTGCGGGCGCTGCAGCGCCGGCTGGCCGCGTTCGCCGCGGCGCGCGACTGGCAACCGTACCACACGCCCAAGAACCTGGCCACGGCGCTGAGCGTCGAGGCGTCGGAGCTGGTGGAGATCTTCCAGTGGCTGACGCCTGAGGAGTCGGCGCGGGTGATGGAGGAGGCGGGGAGCGCGGCCCGGGTCGAGGACGAGGTCGCCGATGTGTTGGCGTATCTGCTCCAGTTCTGCGAGGTGTTGGGGATCGACGCGCTGGCGGCTCTCGCGGCCAAGATCGACCGCAATGAGGTCCGTTTCCCGGCCACCAGGCGTTAGGGATCTTCGTTTCGTCACTCTCTGTAGTGATGAAGTTATCCACAACGTAACTGTTGTCAACAGATTCCTGAATTCCCCTAGCTTTTCGGCCTGTTAGTCATCACTCTGGGTAGTGGAGGAGTGACGGGTGTGGGAAGTCCGTTTGAGAGGGGATCGGGGCATGGAAGCGATGCGGCTGATCGATGTCACGCGGCACGCCCTGGCGCAGGCCGGGACCGTGCATGACATCGTGGCCGAGGCCTGGCAGATACAGGCGCTCGCGGAGGCGATCGGTGGCCACTTCGTGGTGAGCGGCCCGGCGGCGGCGCGTGCGGAGGCGCGCGGCCTGTGCGAGGCGGGAAGCAGGGCGCGCGGCGCCCTGTTCCGCCCCGCGCTGCACCACCCCGCCTTGCACAGCGGGGGCTTACGGGCCGCCCAGCTGTCCGAGGTGCGGGATCCGAGGGAGGTGCTGCCGGCCCTCGGCGATCTGCTCGCCGAGGCGGGCTTCGCGCTGGTCGGCGTCGCCTCCAACACGGATGAGGAGGCGCTGTACTGGCAGTGCGTCGAGGCGATCGACGCGGCGGACGAGGCGAGGGACCGGGTGCACGGGATGCTCAGGCACCTCACGGTGCTGGAGTGGGGTGGCGCGGCATGACAGTGCAGGATGGGATCCATGGATCTGCGAATCTTCACCGAGCCCCAGCAGGGGGCGAGCTACGACACCCTGCTCTCCGTCGCCAAGGCCACCGAGGATCTCGGCTTCGATGCCTTTTTCCGCTCCGACCATTACATGAAGATGGGGGACGTCGACGGGCTGCCCGGCCCCACCGACGCGTGGATCACCCTGGCCGGGATCGCCCGCGAGACCCGGCGGATCCGGCTCGGCACCCTGATGACGGCCGCGACCTTCCGGCTGCCGGGCGTGCTCGCGATCCAGGTCGCGCAGGTGGACCAGATGTCCGGTGGCCGCGTGGAGCTGGGCCTGGGCGCGGGCTGGTACGAGGAGGAGCACCGGGCGTACGGCATCCCCTTCCCGGCGGAGAAGTTCGCCAGGCTGGAGGAGCAGCTGGCCATCGTCACCGGTCTGTGGCGCACACCCGTCGGCGAGACCTTCGGATACGAGGGGACGCACTACCAGCTCGCCGACTCGCCCGCGCTGCCCAAGCCCGCGCAGGACCGGGTGCCCGTGCTGATCGGCGGCCACGGCAAGGCCCGCACCCCCCGCCTCGCCGCGCAGTACGCGGACGAGTTCAACATGCCGTTCGCCTCGGCGGAGGACAGTGAGCGGCAGTTCGAGCGGGTGCGGGCGGCGGCCGAGGCCGCGGGCCGCAAGGGCGACGACCTGGTGTACTCCAACGCGCTGGTGGTCTGCGTGGGCAGGGACGACGCCGAGGTCGCCCGGCGGGCCGACGCCATCGGACGCAAGGTGGACGAGCTGAAGGAGAACGGTCTGGCGGGCTCGCCGGCCGAGGTCGTCGACAAGATCGGCCAGTATGCCCAGGCCGGCTCGTCCCGGATGTATCTCCAGATCCTGGACCTCGACGACCTCGACCACCTGGAGCTGATTTCCTCCCAGGTCCAGGCCCAGCTGGGCTGAACCGCCCGCCGCAAGGAGCACCCGTGATGTCTGCCCGCCGTACGCCACTGGCCGCTGCCCTGGAGCGGGGGCCGCTCGTCCTCGACGGCGGGCTGTCCAATCAGCTGGAGGCGCAGGGCTGCGATCTCTCCGACGAGCTGTGGTCGGCCCGGCTGCTGGCCGATGACCCGCGGCAGATCGAGGAGGCCCACGCGGCGTATGCGCGGGCTGGCGCACGGGTGCTGATCACCAGCAGCTATCAGGCGACGTACGAGGGCTTCGCCCGCCGGGGCGTGGCGGAGAAGGAGGCCACGGCGCTGCTGGAGCGCAGCGTGGAGCTGGCGCGCCGGGCGGCCGAGGGCGCGGGCGGCACCGCGGACCGGCCGGTGTGGGTGGCCGCTTCCGTCGGTCCGTACGGGGCGATGCTGGCGGACGGCAGCGAGTACCGCGGGCGCTATGGGCTGAGCATCGGCGAGCTGGAGCGGTTCCACCGCCCGCGGATCGAGGCGCTGGCCGCGGCCGGGCCCGATGTGCTCGCGCTGGAGACGGTGCCGGACGCCGACGAGGCCGAGGCGCTGCTGCGGGCGGTCGAGGGCTGTGGGGTGCCGGTGTGGCTGTCGTACAGCATCGCGGGAGAGCACACCCGGGCCGGGCAGCCGCTGCGCGAGGCGTTCGCCCTGGCGGCGGGGAACGACCAGGTGCTGGCCGTGGGCGTCAACTGCTGTGAGCCCGGCGACGCCGACCGGGCGGTGGAGATCGCCGCCGGGACCACGGGCAAGCCGGTGGTCGTCTATCCGAACAGCGGCGAGGAGTGGGACGCCGAGGCCCGTGGCTGGCGCGGACGGGCGACGTTCGACCCGGCGCGGGTGAAGGCGTGGCGCGACGGGGGCGCGCGGCTCATCGGCGGCTGCTGCCGGGTGGGGCCGGAGCGGATCGCGGAGCTGGCGGCCGTGATGACCGACGAGCGGAAGTGAGACGAGGAGGGGTGGAGATGCGGTCCTAAATGATTAGAAGCGCGGCGGTGGTGCGGCGATACTCGGACGGGTGTTCTTGACGATAACCACCACCGGCACCGCCGAGCGCCCCGCGACCGACCTCGGGTTCCTGCTGCACAAGCATCCCGACAAGGCGCAGCGGTTCTCGACCTCCCACGGCACGGCGCACGTCTTCTACCCCGAGGCGGACGTCGAGCGCTGCACGGCGGCGCTGCTGCTGGAGGTGGATCCGGTGGCGCTGGTGCGCCGGGGCCGGGGCAAGGGCCGGGGCGGCGCCCCGGACGCGGCCCTCGGGAATTACGTCAACGACCGCCCGTACGCCGCCTCCTCACTGCTCTCCGTCGCCCTCAGCAGCGTGTTCTCCAGCGCCCTCAAGGGCCGCTGCAAGGCGCGGCCCGAGCTGCCGGAGCGGGCGATGCCGCTGCGGATCGAGGTGCCCGCCCTCCCCGCGCGCGGCGGCGCCGAGCTGGTGGTGCGGCTCTTCGAGCCGCTGGGCTGGGCGGTGACCGCCGAGCCGGTCCCGCTGGACGAGCGGTTCCCGCAGTGGGGCGACTCGCGTTACGTACGGCTGGTGCTGGAGGGCGAGCTGCGGCTGGCCGACGCGTTGCGCCATCTGTATGTGCTGCTGCCGGTGCTCGACGACGCCAAGCACTACTGGGTGGCCCCGGACGAGGTGGACAAGCTGATCGACTCCGGCGAGGGCTGGCTCGAGCACCACCCCGAGCAGCGGCTCATCACCAGCCGCTATCTGGCCCGCCGCTGGTCGCTCACGCGTAGCGCCCTGGAGCGGCTGGAGCTGGTGCGGCTCGCGGAGGTGGACGACACGGAGGTGGAGGAGATCGACAACGCGGTTGACGAGCGGTCCGACACCGAGGAGAAACCGGTGCCGCTGGCCGTGCGGCGGCGCGAGGCGATCCTCGACGCGCTGCGCTCGGCCGACGCCGCCCGGGTGCTCGACCTGGGCTGTGGGCAGGGGCAGTTGGTGGGCGCGCTGCTCAAGGACGCGCGGTTCACCGAGATCGTCGGTGTCGATGTGTCGATGCGCGCGCTGAACGAGGCGGCCCGGCGGCTGCGCCTGGACCGGATGAGCGAGCGCCGTTCGGCGCGCGTGAAGCTGATGCAGGGGTCGCTGGCGTACACCGACAGCCGCCTGCGCGGGTATGACGCGGCGGTGCTCAGCGAGGTGGTCGAGCATCTGGACCCGCCGCGGCTGCCCGCCCTGGAGTACGCGGTGTTCGGCGCCGCCCGGCCCCGTACGGTCGTGGTGACCACGCCGAACGTGGAGTACAACGTGCGCTGGGAGACCCTGCCCGCCGGGCAGGTACGCCACCCCGACCACCGCTTCGAGTGGACCCGGGAGGAGTTCCAGGGCTGGGCGCGGGCGGTCGCGGAACGCCATGGGTACGCGGTGGAGTTCCGGCCCGTAGGCCCCGACGACCCCGAGGTCGGCCCGCCGACGCAGCTCGCGCTGTTCCGCCTCGGCACCGAAACCGACACGGAAGGCACCACTGAGACCAGCGCTACTGAGACCAGCGCTACTGAGACCAGCGCTACCGAGACCGGCGCTACTGAGACCAGCGCTACTGAGACCGGCACCACGATCGCGAAGGAGACGGCCGCATGACTTCCGCCACGCGCGGCCTCGCCGTGCCCGACCTGTCCCTCGTGGTCCTCGTCGGCACCACCGGCTCCGGCAAGTCCACCTTCGCCCGGCGCCACTTCCTGCCCACCCAGATCATCTCCTCCGACGTCTGCCGCGGGCTGGTCGCCGACGACGAGAACGACCAGAGCGCCACCCCCGACGCCTTCGACCTGCTCCACTACATCGCGGGCAAGCGGCTCGCCGCCGGGCGGCTCACCGTCGTCGACGCGACCAACGTCCAGCCCCAGGCCCGCCGCAGCCTGATCGAGCTCGCCCGCGAGCACGACGTGCTGCCGGTCGCCATCGTCCTCGACGTGCCGGAGAGCGTCTGCGCGCGGCGCAACGCCGAGCGCCCCGACCGGGCGGACCTGCCCGCCCATGTCATCCCGCGCCAGCGCCGCGAGCTGCGCCGGTCGCTGAAGTCCCTGGAGCGCGAGGGCTTCCGCAAGGTGCACATCCTGCGCGGCGAGGAGGAGGTCGAGGCCGCCGGGATCGTCACCGAGCGCCGCTACAACGACCTGCGTCATCTGACCGGCCCGTTCGACATCATCGGCGATGTCCACGGCTGCCGCTCGGAGCTGGAGACCCTCCTCGGCGGGCTCGGCTACGCGCTGCGTCGCGACCCCCTCGGCCGCCCCGTCGACGCCACACACCCCGAGGGCCGCACGGCCGTCTTCGTCGGCGACCTCGTCGACCGCGGGCCCGACAGCCCCGGTGTCCTGCGCCTGGTCATGGGCATGGTCGCCTCGGGCGCGGCGCTGTGCGTGCCCGGCAACCACGAGAACAAGCTCGGCCGCTACCTCAAGGGCCGCGGCGTCCAGCACACCCACGGCCTGGCCGAGACCATCGAGCAGCTGGAGAAGGAAGACGCCACCGACCCGGCCTTCCGCGACCGGGTGCGGGACTTCATCGCCTCGCTCGTCAGCCACTACGTGCTGGACGGCGGCGCGCTGGTGGTCTGCCACGCCGGGCTGCCCGAGAAGTACCACGGCCGCACCTCCGGCCGGGTCCGCTCGCACGCGCTGTACGGCGACACGACCGGCGAGACCGACGAGTTCGGGCTGCCCGTGCGCTACCCGTGGGCCGAGGACTACCGAGGTCGGGCCGCGGTGGTCTACGGCCACACCCCCACCCCTCGGGCGTCCTGGCTGAACAACACCATCTGCCTGGACACCGGTTGTGTCTTCGGCGGCCGGATGACCGCCCTGCGCTGGCCCGAGCGCGAGCTGGTGGACGTCCCCGCCGAGCAGGTCTGGTACGAGCCTGCCAAGCCCCTGACGACCGAGGGCCCGGGCGGCGCCGACGGCCGCCCGCTGGACCTGAAGGACGTGCACGGCCGCCGCGTCGTCGAGACCCGGCACATGGGCCGTATCGCGGTGAAGGAGGAGAACGCGGCGGCCGCGCTGGAGGTCATGAGCCGCTTCGCCATCGACCCGAAGCTGCTCGCCTACCTCCCGCCGACCATGGCCCCCTGCGCGACGTCCAAAGAAGAGGGCTACCTGGAACACCCGGCGGAGGCGTTCGCCGCCTACCGGGCGGACGGGGTGCGTCAGGTCGTGTGCGAGGAGAAGCACATGGGCTCGCGCGCGGTGGTGCTGGTCTGCCGCGACGAGGAGGCCACGAGCGAGCGCTTCGGCGCTCCGGAGGGCGTGTCCGGCGCGCTGTACACGCGCACGGGCAGGCCGTTCTTCGACGACCCGCGGATGACCGAGCGCATCCTGCACCGGCTGCGCGGCACCATCGCCGGCGAGGGCCTGTGGGAGGAGCTGGACACCGACTGGCTGCTGCTCGACGCCGAGCTGATGCCATGGTCGCTGAAGGCGGAGGGGCTGCTGCGCAACCAGTACGCGGCCGTGGGCGCGGCCTCGGGCGCCGTGTTCCCCGGGGCGCTCGCGGCCCTTGAGTCGGCCGCCGCGCGCGGTGTGGAGGTGACCGCCCTGCTCGGCAAGCAGCGGGAACGTGCCGTGGACGCGGCCGCCTTCACCGAGGCGTATCGGCGCTACTGCTGGCCGGTCGGGGATCCCAAGCAGGGCTGGCCGGGCGAGCGGCAGGAGACCGGCAGGCGCCGCACGGTGGGGGCGCGCGGCACGGACGGCCTGGACGGCATCCGGCTGGCGCCGTTCCAGATCCTGGCGGTGCGCGGCCGCAGCCTCGCCGCCCTCCCGCACGACCAGCAGCTCGCGCTGATCGACCGGCTCATCGAGCGGGAGGAGCTGGACACGTACGCGAACAACTCCCTCTGCGCCTTCACCCCGAAGTATGTGAACCGGCTGCTCGCACCCACCCGCCGGCTGGTCGTCGACACCGAGGACGAGGCGTCGGTCGCCGAGGGCGTGCGGTGGTGGCTGGAGCTGACGGAGGCGGGCGGCGAGGGCATGGTGGTCAAGCCGCTGGAGGGGCTGGTGCGCAAGGGGGACGGCCGGCTCGTCCAGCCGGGCGTCAAGTGCCGTGGCCGTGAGTACCTCCGGATCATCTACGGCCCGGAGTACACCCGCCCGGAGAACCTGGACCGGCTGCGGGAGCGCCACCTGGGCCACAAGCGCTCGCTCGCGCTGCGCGAGTACGCGCTCGGTCTCGAGGCGCTGGACCGGCTGGCGGACGGGGAGCCGCTGTGGCGGGTCCACGAGGCGGTGTTCGGCGTGCTGGCCCTGGAGTCGGAGCCGGTGGACCCCCGGTTGTAGCGAGCATCGGGGTGTCGGGTCAGGCCCGCGGGGCCACGGCCGGGCGGCGGGCGCGGAAGGCGCGGCGGTAGTCGTGCGGCGGCACGCCCACCGCCCGGGTGAAGTGGCGCCGCAGGTTCGCCGCCGTGCCGAGCCCGCACAGCTCCGCCACCCGGTCCACCGGCAGGTCCCCGCCCTCCAGCAGCTCGCGGGCGCGCGCGATCCGCTGGGCCTGTAGCCAGCGCAGCGGCGTCGTGCCGGTGGCGGCGTGGAAGCGGCGGGCCAGGGTGCGCGGGCTGGTGTGGGCGCGCCGGGCCAGGTCGGCGACGGTCAGCGGGGTGTGCAGGCGCTCGGCGGCCCAGTGCAGCAGCGGGGCGAGCGAGTCGTCGGCGCGCTCCGGCAGCGGCGCCTCGATGTACTGGGCCTGGCCGCCCGGCCGGTGGGCGGGCGCGACCAGCTGCCGGGCCAGGGTGTTGGCGGCCGCGCTGCCGAAGTCCTCGCGCACGATGTGCAGACACACGTCGATGCACGCGGTCGACCCCGCCCCGGTGAGGACATCGCCGTGGTCCACGTACAGCACGCTCGGGTCGAGCCGCACGGCCGGAAAGCGCTCGGCGAACAGCGCCGCGTACATCCAGTGGGTGGCCGCCGTACGGCCGTCGAGGAGGCCGGTCGCGGCGAGCGTGAACGCGCCCGAGCACAGCGACACGACGCGGGCGCCGCGCCGGTGGGCCTCGCGCAGGGCGTCGATGAGTTCGCCGGGCGGGTCGCCGTGCACATCGGCGGAGGCCGGGACGATCACCGTGTCCGCGGCGACCAGTTCCTCGGCCCCGTACGGTGTGTGCGCCGCGAACCAGGAGCGGGTGGCGACCGGGCCGCTGTCCGGACCGATCGCGCAGACCCGCAAGTCGTACCAGTCGTCGGGGAGTTCGGGCCGGTCGGTGCCGAACACATGGCAGGGCACGGCCAGATCGAAGATCGGCATGCCCGCGGTGACGGCGACGGCTATCGATGGCATGGCAGAAATGTAGCGGGTACTGTCACTCTTGCCACTCGTGAGCCCGTGCCGCGTCGCCGATGCTGGATGGGCATGACGACCCCTTCCACAAAGGCCCAGGGGAGCGGTGTGCCCACCGACGCCACCTCCCCGGGCCCCGGCCGCCGCCGCTGGCTGATCCTCGCCGTGGCGTCCGCGGCCCAATTCCTCGCCGTACTCGACCTGAGCGCGGTCAATATCGCCTTCCCCGCGATCGGCGCGGACTTCCGGTCGGCCTCCGCCGCCGAGCTTTCCTGGGTCCTGAACGCCTACACCATCGTGCTCGCGGCGCTGCTGGTCCCGGCGGGCAGGCTCGCCGACGAGACGGGCAGGCGCCGTTCCTTCCTGGTGGGCATGGCTCTGTTCGGGGTGGCTTCGCTCGGCTGCGGGGCCGCCCCTGACCTGGGCTGGCTCATCGCGGCACGGGTGGCGCAGGGTGTGGCGGCGGCGGTCGTGGTGCCCACCTCCCTCTCGCTGGCGCTGCCCGCCTTCGCGCCGCGCGAGCGGGCCACGGCCGTGGGGGTGTGGACCGCGGTCAGCGCGGTGGCGGCGAGTTCGGGGCCGGTGGTGGGCGGACTGCTCGCGGCCTCCGACTGGCGGTGGATCTTCCTGATCAACGTCCCGGTGGCGCTGGCGGCGGTAGCGGCGGGCGTACGGCTCCTGCCGCGTACCGAGCCCGTACGTACCGAGCCCGCACACGCCGAGCCTGTACGTACCGAGCCTGTACGTGCGGACGATCCGCCCGCGCAGGGCGTGCCGGTCCAGGGCCCACGCGCGAAAGGCTCCCGCGCCCGTCGGCTCGACCCGCTCGGCACCCTGCTGGTGCTCCTGGCCACCGGCTCCCTGACCACCGCGTGCGTCGAGGCGCCGGACTGGGGATACGCCGCGCCCGCCACCCTCGCCTTCCTGACCGCGGGCATCGTGACCGCCGCGCTCTGTGCGGTCCACGTGCGGCGGCACCCGGACCCGGTGGTCGATCCGGCGCTGTTCCGCACGCGCGGGTTCACCACCGCCACCCTCGGCCTGCTCAGCTACTTCCTCGCCTACTCGGCGATACTGCTCGCCGCGACCTGGCTGTTCACCGGCGTCTGGGGCTACTCGACGCGCCGTGCGGGCCTGGCCGTCGCCCCGTGGCCGCTGACCGTGCTGGTCGTCTCGATGCTGTCGGGGCGCATCGTCCGGGCGCTGGGGGAGCGGCGCGGCGCCGTGCTGGGTGCCGCCGCCTTCACCGCGGCGCCGGTGTGGTGGCTGGTGGCGGCGGGCCCGTCGGGGGACGGGGCGCACTACGCGGCCGGCTTTCTGCCCGGGCTGGTGCTCGCCGGGATCGGCACCGGCCTGTACCAGCCGGTGATGTTCGCGGCGGCCGGTCTGCTGCCCGCCCGGCGGCTGTCCCTGGGCTCGGGCGTGCTGATGATGTCGCGGCAGGGCGGCACCGCGCTGGGCGTCGCGGCCCTGGTGGTGGTCACCGGCGGTGCCCGGCAGCCGGACCTGGGGGCGCTGCGCGCGGGCTGGGTCTTCGCGGCGGTGACCGCCGCGGGCGCGGTGCTCGCGGGCGCGGCGTTCCGTACCGCGAAGGACCGGGCGGCGAGGCGCCATTGACGTGCCTGTGACATGTGCCTAGCGTGCTGTCGCCCATGTCTCGGTCGCAGGGTTCTCGCCGGACTGTCTCAGGACCGTTCGCGGGGTTCCGCACCACCCGCCCGCCGTGCTTATAACTGAAACAGCCCCGATTACCGGAACAGCGAGGTGTTCGCCGCGAACCGGACGACGAACACGCCGAGCGGGGAGGGCGGATGAGTCTCTTTGAAGGCGGCAGGCCCTTCCTTGCCGCACTCCCCGCACAGGACCGGCGCGCGCTGCTCGCGCTCGGCAGGCACCGGACGTACGAGCCCTCCCAGGTCGTGCTGCGCGAGCACGACCGCACGACCTTCGTCGTCGCCATCACCTCTGGCTGGGCCACCGTCTCGGTGGAGACCGAGCGCGGTGTCCGCCTGATACTGGCCCTGCGCGGCGCGGGCGAGGTGGTCGGCGACCAGGCCGCCGTCGACTACGGCTCGCGCAGCGCCACGGTCACCGCGCTCGGCCAACTGGAGGCGGTCGTCGTCTCCGGCGACCGCTTCCGCGCGTATCTGGCTGCCCGTCCCGCCGCCACCGTCCTGATCATGCGCCAGCTCAGCTCCCGGCTGCGCAGCTCCGACGGCGAACGGCGCTCCCTGGCCTCCGAGAAGGTGCTGCAGCGCCTGGCCGCCCGCCTCGTCGAACTCGCCGAACGCACCGGACGCCCGGAAGCCGACGGCGGCATCTCCGTGGATCTGCCGCTGCCACAGCACGACATCGCCGCCGCCGTGGGCTCGACCCGGGAAGCGGTCGCCAAGGCGCTGCGCCTGCTGCGCGACCAGGGCGTGGTACGGACCGCCTCGCGCCGCTTCGTGGTCGTGGACGCCGGACTGCTGCGCCTGCTGGCCGAGGGGCGCGCGACGGGGTGACCGGCCGGGGCCGGCGCGCGAGTGAGCGCCCGCGCGTGCGCCCCCGGGCCACGCGGCGGAGCCGCATATCGATACTCCGCCGACTGTGTAAACGGCTACAGCCGCCCGAGCTCCGGGCCGCGACTCTGAAGAAGGCACAGGGAGCGGGACCGTGTGCGACGGGGGTGCACGCGGCCCAGCGCCCGGCACCGGAGAAGGGCGGCGGAGCGGAGCACGGGGGCAGAGCCCCGCCGCCCACTTCGGCCAGGCCGTACGACACCGGCATGACAGCCCGTATGACGCTATGGAGCAGCCCCCGAGCCGCGAGACACGAACGGCACCAGTCATGAAGGACGGCGGGGCGATGAGCGGACCGGAAGCCACCCACTCGGACAGCCGGACGCGGCAGACCGCTCCGTATGAGGAGCGGACCGGCACGCGCCTGGACAACCCCATGGACAGCATGGGCGGCATGGACAGCCCGCTGGGCACCGTGGGCGAGGCGGGCGGCGCCCGGGCGGCCCGCGAGGCATGCGCGAATCTGCACCCGGACGCACAGCCCCACACCGCCCGCCACGCGGTCGAGGCCGCCCCCGCGAGCCCGCTCCCCGAGGGGCCCGTGGCCCACGACGAGCTCGCCCGGCTGCGCCGGATCCACCGCCGGGGCCCGGGCCACGCCGCCATGCGGGAACACCTGCGCCGCACCCACCTCCTCGCGCTGTGCGGCGAGCCCGGCTCCGGGCGCGGCTGGACCGCCCTCGCGCTCCTGGCCGAGCTGGCCGAGACGACGGGGGGCGGGGTCTGGCGGCTCGGCGCGGCGCCCGGCCCGGGTGCCGGTTCCGGCGCCGAACACCCCGCCCCGGTGGCGGAGAAGACCGCGCGGGGCCACGGCTATCTGCTCGAACTGCCCGCCGAGCCCCCCGCGGAGGCCCTGCTGGAGCGGCTGCGCGCCCACTTCGCCGAGCACGAGGCGTTCTGCGTCGTCCTTGTTTCCGGAGTCTCCGGCGGCGAGGCGGCCGACCGCCTGCTGCGCGGCCGTCGGCACGCCGTACCGTACGAGCCCCCGGCCGCCGCCGACGTGCTCGACGCACACCTGGCCGACCTGCTGGCCGACGAGCCGCCGGACCTCCTCCGCCGGGCCCGCGCGAGTGCCGTGAGCGCCGAGGTGACCGAGGCCCTGGGCCTGGAGGAGCCGCTGCCCGGCGAGGCGGCCCGGCTAGCCGGCCACCTTGCCGAGCACGCCCGGGGCGCGCTGTCCGAGGCGGAACTGCTCGCGCGCTGCCGGTCGTTCGCCCCGCGCCAGGCGCGCGAGTGGTTCGCGGACGCCGGCCGGCCCGGCACGCTGCCCGCCGCGCTGCCCGCGCTGCGCCGGGCGGCGCAGCGCATCGCCCTCGCCGTCTTCAACGGCTCGGCCCACAGCCTCACCGCCGAGGCCGCCGAACTGCTGGCCTGGGAGCTGGCGGTCACCCTCGACCCGCAGTACGCGCCCGGGCGCCCGCCGTTCACCGCGCCCGCCGACGCCCTGCCCACCGCCGCCCGCGCGGTGCCGGGGGAGGGCGTGGAGGATTTGGGCGAGGCGGCCGTGCCGGTCCGTACGGTGTGGTTCCGGGGGCGCGGTCTTGCGCCCGCGGTGCTCTTCGAGGTGTGGGACCACCACCACAACACACGCGGCCCGATGGCGCGCTGGCTGCGCGGGCTGTGCGACGACCCACGGCCCCAGGTGTGGGTGCGGGCCGCCGTCGCCGCGGGCGTGCTCAGCGCCCGCGACTATCTGTACGGCCTCACCGAACTGCTGCTCCCGCTGGCCCGTGGCGACAGCCCGGTGCAGCGCATGGCGGCGGCGACCGCGCTCGCCGAGGCGTCGCGCGACCCCGACGTACGCCCCGCCGTGGCGGGCCTGCTGGCCTGCTGGGCGGCGGGTGGCGACGAACGGGAGCGCGCGACCGCCGCGCTCGCTCACGGCTACGGCCTGGTGGCCGGGTCGGTCGCCGCGTCCCTGGAGGAGCTCGCCCGGATCGCGGACGCGGACGGCGGCTCCACCGCTTCGTACAGCGCGGTGCGGCTGCTGGCCGGGGCGGAGCCAGGGGCCGTACTGACGCGGCTGGCCCACTGGCTGGGCGACACCCGCCGCTCCCGCCGCGACCTCGCGCTGCTGACGGCGCTGCGCGCGGTCGGGACCCGCACCTCGCACCTGTGGGGCCTGCGGGAGGTGCCGGAGCCGGCACCGTACGCCGCCTGGCCGCTGGCCACGGCGCTGCTGGCGGCCCGGCCCGAGTGCCGGGCGCCGCTGGCCGAGCTGCTGCGGGCCGCGCTGACCTGGGCCAGATCGGCCGAGGCGGCCGAGGACGCGCTCGTGGGCTGGATGCGGCGGGCGGCCGGTGACGAGCGGCAGCTGGCGGTGTTGTGCGACTTCCTGCCCCTGCTGGCGCAGGAGGGCCATGAACCGCTCGACGCGCGGGCCGCCGCGCGGATACGGGAGGTGCTGGAAGCGCTGTGAGGAGAACGACGGCGATGGTGGATGAGGCGATGTTGGAAGAGGCAATGCTCGAAGACCGGGCCGAAGACCAGGCGGCAGACCAGGCCGCGGACAAGGCAGGCAAAGCGGACCAGGTGGACCAGGTGGACCAGGTAGACCGGGCAGACCACGCAGACCGGGCAGGCCGGGCGCGCCCGGCGGCTCCGGCCGCCCCGGCCGTTCCGGTGGCGGGCGCGCGGGGACTGCGCGAGGCGCTGCGGCAGGGCGGCGAGGCGTTCCCCGCGGCGCTGCGCGAGGCCGACGACGGTCTGTTGCTGAGCGCGCTCGACGACGGGATGCCCGCCGACCGGGCCACCCGGGTCGTCGTGGAGCTGGTGCGCCGCGCCCCCGAGCGCGGTCCGGAGCTCGCGGACGCGGTCTGCGAGAAGGTGCTGCTGGCCAGGCTCTACCTCGACGCGGGGGAGCGGCCGGGCGCCGACGACCGGCTGCGGGTGCGCAACGCACTGATGCTGTACGACGGCCTGGTCCGCCCCTGCGTACAGCGCGGCGGCATCCCGGAACTGCTGGCGTGCGTGGTGCCCGCGCTGTGGGCCGCGCGGCGCGGCGCGGGCCGCGAGGTGGTGCGCCGCATCGTGGACTCGCGGCAGCCCACGGGCTTCGGCGAGCGGGCCTGGAAGGAGCTGTTCACCAGCGCCGCCGAGGAGTGCCGCGAGCACGAGGCCGCGTCGGCCGCCGCCGCCCGGCAAGGGGCGCGCCGCTGGTGGCCGCGCCGTGGCAGGCCGCGCCGTGGGAGGCCGCGCCGGGAAGGGGACGGCGGCCGGATCGATCTGCAGCCCGGCCAGCTGTGGGTGGCCGTCCTGCTGGGGCTGATCTCCGTGGCCCTGGTCCTGATCGTCGTCCTGGCCGCCCGGTAGCGCGGGCCCACACGGTTCAGGACGCCCGTACGGCCTTCACCTCGGGACCGCAGCGGCGAAGATGGAGACATGGGATTCCATGTGGACTCCGAGGCCGGGCGGCTGCGCCGCGTCATCCTGCACCGTCCCGACCTGGAGCTGAAGCGGCTGACGCCCTCCAACAAGGACGCGCTCCTCTTCGACGACGTCCTGTGGGTGCGCCGCGCCCGTCAGGAGCACGACGGCTTCGCCGACGTGCTGCGCGACCGGGGCGTCGAGGTGCATCTCTTCGGGGATCTGCTGGCCGAGAGCATGGCCGTCCCGGCGGCGCGGGCGCTGGTGCTGGACCGCGTCTTCGACGAGAAGGAGTACGGCCCGCTGGCCACCGACCATCTGCGGGCGGCCTTCGATGAACTGGGCGGTGCCGAGCTGGCGGGGGCGCTGATCGGCGGCATGACCAAGCGGGAGTATCTGGAGGGGTATCCGGAGCCGGTCTCCATCCGCTTCCACACCATGGAGCCCGACGACTTCCTGGTCGACCCGCTCCCCAACCACCTCTTCACGCGGGACGCCTCCGCCTGGGTGTACGACGGGGTGTCCATCAACGCGATGCGCTGGCCCGCCCGCTGGCACGAGACGGTCCACTACGAGGCCGTCTACCGCCACCACCCGCTGTTCTCGGACGGCGGCTTCCACGTCTGGTCGGAGGGGCAGGCGGCCTATCCGTCGACGATCGAGGGCGGCGACGTCCTGGTGATCGGCAACGGCGCGGTGCTGATCGGAATGAGCGAGCGGACCACGCCGCAGGCGGTGGAGATGCTCGCGCGCGGGCTGTTCGCGGCCGGTTCCGCCCGGACGATCGTGGCGCTCGACATGCCCAAGGCCCGGGCGTTCATGCACCTGGACACCGTGATGACCATGGTCGACGGGGACACCTTCACGCAGTACGCGGGCCTGGGGATGCTCCGCTCGTACACCATCGAGCCGGGCGGCGCCGACCAGGAGCTCAAGGTCACCGACCATCCGCCGGAGCATATGCACCGGGCGATAGCGGCCGCGCTCGGGCTGGACGCCATCCGGGTGCTCACGGCCACGCAGGACGTGCACGCGGCGGAGCGCGAGCAGTGGGACGACGGCTGCAATGTGCTGGCCGTGGAGCCGGGGGTGGTCGTCGCCTACGAGCGGAACGCGACCACCAACACCCATCTGCGCAAGTGCGGGATCGAGGTCATCACGATCCCGGGCAGCGAGCTGGGGCGGGGGCGGGGCGGCCCGCGCTGCATGAGCTGCCCGGTCGAGCGCGACGCCGTCTAGGCCCGCACAGGGCCCAGGGACACGGCTACGTCACGTCTGCGATCGCAGGGCCGAACGGGCTTCCGTATATATGCGGTGTCTCGTATAGACTTCCATCGTTCTCCCCTCGCGATCGCACCCTAGGAGCCCGACATGGCGACAGATCTCACCGGCCGCCACTTCCTCAAGGAGCTGGACTTCACCGCCGAGGAGTTCCGCCACCTGGTCGCGCTGGCCGCCGAGCTGAAGGCGGCCAAGCGCGCGGGTGCCGAGGTTCGGCGGCTCACGGGCAGGAACATCGCGCTGATCTTCGAGAAGACCTCCACCCGCACCCGCTGTGCCTTCGAGGTCGCCGCCGCCGACCAGGGCGCCTCCACCACCTACCTGGACCCGTCCGGCTCCCAGATCGGCCACAAGGAGTCGGTGAAGGACACCGCGCGCGTACTGGGCCGGATGTACGACGGGATCGAGTACCGCGGCAGCGGGCAGGACGTCGTCGAGGAGCTCGCCGCACACGCCGGAGTGCCCGTCTACAACGGCCTCACCGACGAGTGGCACCCCACCCAGATGCTCGCCGACGTGCTCACCATGACCGAGCACAGCGACAAGCCGCTGGAGGAGATCCGCTTCGCCTACCTCGGCGACGCCCGCTACAACATGGGCAACTCCTACCTGATCACCGGCGCGCTGCTGGGCATGGACGTGCGGATCGTCGCCCCCCGGGGGCTGTGGCCCGACGAGGCGGTCGTGGAGCGGGCCCACGGGCTCGCGAAGGAGTCGGGCGCCCGCGTCACCCTCACCGAGGACATCGCCGAGGGCGTGGCCGGGGCGGACTTCGTCGCCACCGACGTCTGGGTGTCGATGGGGGAGCCGAAGGAGGTCTGGGACGAGCGCATCGCGCTGCTCGGCCCGTACGCGGTCACCATGGACGTGCTGCGCGCCACCGGCAACGACGGCGTGAAGTTCCTGCACTGCCTCCCGGCCTTCCACGACCTGGGCACCGCCGTCGGCCGCGAGATCCACGAGCGGCACGGGCTGACCTCGCTGGAGGTCACCGACGAGGTCTTCGAGTCCGCTCACTCCGTCGTCTTCGACGAGGCCGAGAACCGGATGCACACGATCAAGGCGGTGCTGGTGGCCACGCTCAGCGCGCCCCGGCCGGGAGTCTGAACCACATCGCCTTGCCCTCGGGGGTGGGGCGGCAGCCCGATTCCGCGCTGAGGGTCCGGAGCAGTTGGAGGCCACGGCCGCGCTCGGAGACCTCGCGCGGGTCGGGGCCGCCGGAGCCGTGCGGGCTGCCCGGTGCGTCGGGCTTGCCCTGTGTGCCAGGGCCGTCCTGTGGGCCGGGGCCGCTCTGTGGGCCGGGGTCGCGGAGGGCGCCCGGCGGGGTCGGGTCCCGGTCGTGCACCTCGACCTGCCACTCGCCGGTCGACGCCAGCCCCATCACCAGCTCTATGGGCTCGTCGCCGTCCGTGTGCTGCACCGCGTTGGCGACCAGCTCGGCCGCCAGCAGCTCCGCGGTGTGGCAGTCCACGGGCGCGCCGGTGTCCGCGAGGGTGTTGCGGACCAGCGCGCGGGCCAGCGGGACGGCCACCGGGGTGTGTGGCAGGGCGAAGCGCCAGGAGGCGATGGCGGAGGCGGGGTCGGGCACGGGCACGGCTCGGTCCAGTCGGTGTCGAGAACCTTGCGGTCTCGGGGCAGCGGTCTCGGGGCAAGCGGCGGGTGTCCTCCGTCCTTCGGTCCTGGGGGCGCCTCCCGCGGTGGCCGGGGGAGGTATGAAGCGGACGATAGCGCCGTAAGAGGCTATGGACCACTCTTGATGTGACTTATTACCACTCGCTTGTCAGGTCGCGGCCCTCGGGCGGTTCTCCCGCCCGTATTTGTCGCGTACTCGTGACGATAGTCACAGCCAAGTGATAACTTCGATGGGCAGGCACCAGCCGCCCGGCTGAAGGAGGCCCTGGCCCATGAGTCCGTTCACCGGCTCCGCGACCGGGACCGAGGAGTGGCGGCATCTGCGCCTGGCCCTCGACGCCGGCGTCGCGACCGTCACCCTCGCCCGCCCCGAGAAGCTCAACGCGCTCACCTTCGGCGCCTACGCCGACCTGCGTGACCTGCTCGCCGAGCTGGCCCGCGAGGGCTCCGTACGGGCCCTGGTGCTGGGCGGGGAGGGCCGTGGCTTCTGCTCGGGCGGCGACGTCGACGACATCATCGGCGCCACCCTCGCCATGGACACCCGCGAGCTGCTCGACTTCAACCGCATGACCGGGCAGGTCGTGCGCGCTCTGCGGGAGTGCCCCTTCCCCGTCGTGGCCGCGGTGCACGGGGCCGCGGCGGGCGCCGGCGCGGTGCTGGCCCTGGCCGCCGACTTCCGGGTCGCCGACCCGTCGGCGCGCTTCTCGTTCCTGTTCACCAAGGTCGGGCTGTCCGGCGGCGACATGGGCGCCGCGTATCTGCTGCCGCGCGTCGTGGGCCTCGGGCACGCCACCCGGCTGCTGATGCTCGGCGAGCCGGTGCGCGCCCCCGAGGCCGAGCGCATCGGCCTGATCAGCAAGCTCGTCGACGAGGGCCGGGCGGCGGCCGAGGCCGCGGCGCTGGCCCGCCGCCTCGCCGACGGGCCCGCGCTCGCCCTCGCGCAGACCAAGGCGCTGCTCACGGCGGAGCTGGACATGCCGCTGAGCGCGTCGATCGAGATGGACGCGGCCACGCAGGCGCTGCTGATGAACAGCGCCGACTACGCCGAGTTCCACGCCTCCTTCACCGCCCGGCGCCCGCCCGGCTGGCAGGGGCGATGACCCGGCCGACTCCGCCGCCCCGGCCGACCGGGGCCCCGCGGCGCGGTCGGCTGTCGCGGGGCCGCCCCCTGCGGATCGCCGTCGTCGGCGGCGGCCCCGGCGGCCTGTACGCGGCCGCGCTGCTGCGCCGCCTCACCCCAGGGCCCGAGGTCACGGGGCTTGAGGCCACCAGGCCCGAGGTCACCGTCTGGGAGCGCAACGCCCCCGACGACACCTTCGGCTTCGGCGTCGTCCTCTCCGACGAGACCCTCGGCGGCATCGAGCACGCCGATCCCGCCGTCCACGCCGCTCTGCGACAGGACTTCGTCCGCTGGGACGACATCGACGTCGTGCACCGCGGACGGACGCTGACCTCGGGCGGCCACGGCTTCGCCGCCCTCGGCCGGCGCCGCCTGCTGCGGATCCTGCACGAGCGCTGCCGCGCCCTGGGCGTCCGGCTCCGGTTCGGTACCCAGGCGCCGCCCGCCGCCGAACTGGCCCGCTCGTACGACCTGGTGATCGCCGCCGACGGGGTGCACAGCGCGACCCGCCAGGCCGCCGCCGACGTCTTCGGGACCCGGCTGACCACCCACCGCTGCCGCTATATCTGGCTCGCCGCCGACTTCGCCTTCGACGCGTTCCGCTTCGAGGTGGCCGAGACCGAACACGGCGTGCTGCAACTGCACGGCTACCCCTACGCACCGGGCGCCAGCACCGTCATCGTCGAGGCCCGCGAGGAGGTCTGGCGCCGGGCCGGCCTGGACCGCCTGGACGAGCGGGAGTCCACGCGGCGGTGCGCCGAGCTCTTCGCCGACGCCCTCGGGGGCCGCCCGCTGCGCGGCAACCGCTCCCAGTGGACCGCCTTCCGTACGGTCGTCAACGAGCGCTGGTGGCACGGGAACACGGTGCTGCTCGGCGACGCCGCGCACACCGCGCACTTCTCGATCGGCTCCGGCACCAAGCTCGCCATGGAGGACGCCGCGGCGCTCGCCGACCATCTCGCGACCCACCTCGCAGGCCATCTCCAAGGGCGCTCCTCGGTGCCCGAGGCGCTCGCGGCGTATGAGGCCGAGCGCCGCCCGGCCGTCGAGTCGACCCAGCGCGCGGCCCGGGCCAGCCTGGAGTGGTTCGAGAACCTGGCGCTGTACGTGGACCAGCCGCCCCGCCGGTTCGCCTTCAACCTCCTCACCCGCAGCCGCCGCGTCACCCACGACAATCTGCGGCTGCGCGACGCCGCCTTCGTGACGGCGGTCGAGCGCGAGGCCGCGCTGCCCCCGGCCACCCCGCCGATGTTCACCCCCTTCCGGCTGCGCGGTCTGACGCTGCGCAACCGCGTGGTCGTCTCGCCCATGGACATGTACTCGGCCCAGGACGGCACGCCCGGCGACTTCCACCTCGTACACCTGGGCGCACGGGCGCTGGGCGGCGCGGGCCTGGTGATGACCGAGATGGTGTGCGTGAGCCCCGAGGGCCGCATCACCCCCGGCTGTACGGGCCTGTACACCGACGCTCACGAATCCGCCTGGCGCCGCGTCGTCGACTTCGCGCACTCCGCGTCCCCGGGCACGGCCCTCGGTGTCCAGCTCGGCCACAGCGGCCGCAAGGGCTCCACCCGGCTGATGTGGGAGGGCATGGACGACCCTCTCCCCGGTGGCAACTGGCCGCTGGCCGCCCCCTCCCCGCTGCCCTACCGCCCCGGCGTCAGCCAGGTCCCCCAGGCCCTGGACACCGCCGGGCTCGCCGAGGTCCGCGAGCGGTTCACGGCCGCCGCGCGGCGCGCCGCCCGGGCCGGCTTCGACCTCCTCGAACTCCACTGCGCGCACGGCTATCTGCTCTCCAGCTTTCTGTCCCCGCTCACCAACCACCGCACCGACGCCTACGGCGGCACCCTCGCGGCCCGGCTGCGCTATCCGCTCGAAGTCTTCGACGCCGTACGGGAGGTGTGGCCGGCCGACTCCCCGATGACGGTCCGCATCTCCGCGACCGACTGGGCCGAGGGCGGCACGACCGCCGACGACGCGGTCGCCGTCGCGGCCGCCTTCGCCGCCCATGGTGCGGACGCCGTGGACGTCTCCACCGGCCAGGTCGTCCCCGACGAGCGCCCCGACTTCGGCCGCTCCTACCAGACCCCGTACGCCGACCGGATCCGCAACGAACTCGGCGTCCCCGTCATCGCGGTCGGGGCCATCTCCTCCTGGGACGATGTGAACTCAGCTCTGCTGGCGGGCCGCGCCGACCTGTGCGCCCTCGGCCGCCCCCATCTCTACGACCCGCACTGGACCCTGCACGCCGCCGCCGAACAGGGCTACTCCGGCCCCGGCGCGCCCTGGCCGCTCCCGTACCGCGCGGGCAGCCGCAGGCCCCCGACGGGCCGGGCCGATGGGCGATGATGAGCGGCATGACCATACGCAGAAGGGCCGAGCTGTTCGTCCCCGAGGAGCAGGACCGCCGCCTCGACGCCCGGACGACCGGTGACGAGCGGGGCATCCTGGTCGACTGCCTGGCCAAGCAGCGGGCGACCCTGGAGCTGAAGTGTGCGGGCGTGGACGAGGAGTTGGCCCGGCGCTCGGTGGAGCCCTCCACACTCTCGCTGCTCGGCCTGGTCCGGCATCTCGCCGATGTGGAGCGCCGCTGGTTCCGGCGGGTGCTGGCCGGGCAGGACGTGCCGCTCCTCTTCTCCACCGAGGCCGAGCCCGACCGGGACTTCGACGGCGCGGTGCCCGATCCCGCGGTCGTCGCCGAGGCGTGGCAGGCCTGGCGCGCGGAGGTGGCGTTCGCCGAGCGCTTCGTCGCCGAGGCACCTGACCTGGACATTACGCGCGACGACGGGTGGCTCGGGGCGGTTTCGCTGCGCTGGGTCCTCATCCACATGATCGAGGAGTACGCCCGGCACAACGGCCATGCCGACCTGCTGCGGGAGCGGATCGACGGCGCGATCGGCGTGTGACGCCCGGCGTCGGACGCCGGACGTCAGGCGCCAGGTGTCAGGCGCGCGTGGCCGACAGCACCTCCCGTACGTACGCGGCGCCCGCGTCGTACAGCCGGTCGTGCAGCGCCGCGAAGACCTCCGCCGCCCGGACGCCGGGCCAGTCCCGCGGCAGCAGCGCGGGCGGCAACCCGGGGTCGGCGTAGGGGAGGACGCGCCAGGAGTCCAGGGCGAGGACGTAGTCGCGGTAGGCGTCCTGGTCCGGGGTGCCACCGCCCGCCCAGCGCTCCAGCGCCGGTTCCTGGGCGTCCAGGAAGGCGCGGTGCAGCTTCGCCAGTTGTTCCAGGTCCCACCAGCGGCGCACCGCCTGCTCCGTCGGCTCGAAGTCCGCGTGGGCGCCGCGGAAGAGGTCGACGTACGGGGAGAGTTCGAGGCGGGCCAGGGTGTGCCGGGTCTCGTCGTAGAGGTGGTCGGGGGCGATCCACACCCCGGGCGCGGCGGTGCCGAACCCGAGCCGGGCCAGCCGCGAGCGCAGCAGGTGGCGTTTGTGGCGCTCCTGTTCCGGAACGGAGAAGACGGCGAGCAGCCAGCCCCCCGGGCCGCCGCCCGGGCTCTCGCCCGTGCCATCGCCTGTGCCATCGCCTGTGCCGGGGCGGCCGTAGATGCGGCGGTCGCCGTGGTCGAGCAGTCGGCGCGCGTCCTGGGACAGCGCGTATCCGGCGGCCCCGGCGTCCGTGCGGTCGGCGACCAGCAGCCCGCGCCGTTTGAGGCGGGAGACGGCGGAGCGTACGGAGGGCGCGTCCACGCCCACCGCGCCCAGCAGCCGGATCAGCGCGGCGATGGGGACGGGCCCGGCGGGGCGGTCGGCGCCGCCGCGGCCGTAGGCGCCGTAGAAGGTGACGATCAAGGAGCGGGGCGTGTGCTGGCCGGTCACGCGCTCACTCTAAGGCGCCGCCCGCACCCCACTTACCGCCCTGCGCTGTCCCGTCCCGCAACAGATAGCGCTGGAGCTTGCCGGTGGGGGTGCGGGGCAGGGCGTCCAGGAAGACGAACTCGCGCGGGCACTTGTACGGGGCCAGCTCCGCGGCGACGAACTCCCGCAGCGCGGTGGCCCACGCGGCGGCAGCCGCATGTCGATCGCAGCCCTCCGTACGCGCGACGCCCGCCCGCAGCACCACATGCGCGACCACGACCGTGCCCCGCCGCTCGTCCGGCCGCCCGGTCACCGCGGCCTCCACCACGTCCGGGTGGCGCAGCAGCGCGTCCTCGACCTCGGGGCCCGCGATGTTGTACCCGGCCGAGATGATCATGTCGTCGGCGCGCGCCACATACCGGAAGTAGCCGTCCGGGTCGCGGATGTAGGTGTCTCCGGTGAGGTTCCAGCCGTCGCGTACGTACTCGCGCTGCCGCTCGTCCGCCAGATAGCGGCAGCCCGTCGGCCCGCGCACCGCCAGCAGCCCGGGCCGTCCGTCCGGGACCGGCCGCAGCCCGGCGTCCGTATCGAACTCCACCACCCGCGCCTCGAACCCCGGCACCGGGACCCCGGTCGTGCCCGGCCGGATCGCGTCGTCGGCGGCGGAGATGAAGATGTGCAGCAGTTCGGTCGCCCCGATGCCGTTGATGATCCGCAGCCCGGTCGCCCGGTGCCACGCGTGCCAGGTGCCGGCGGGCAGGTGCTCGCCGGCCGACACGCAGCGGCGCAGCGAGGAGATGTCGTACGGGCCGCCGTCCGGCGCTCCGCCGTCCAGCCGCGCCAGCATCGCCCGGTAGGCGGTCGGCGCGGTGAACAGCACGGAGATCCGGTGGCGCGCGATATCGGCCAGCAGCCGCTCCGGGCCGCCCCAGTCCGCCAGCAGCGCGGAGGCGCCCGCGCGCAGCGGGAAGACGACCAGGCCGCCGAGGCCGAAGGTGAAGCCCAGCGGAGGGCTGCCCGCGAACACGTCCTCGGGGCGCGGCCGCAGCACCTGCGCCGAGAAGGTGTCGGCGATGGCCAGCACATCGCGGTGGAAGTGCATACAGCCCTTGGGCCGCCCGGTCGTCCCCGAGGTGAAGGCGATCAGCGCCACGTCGTCGGCGGAGGTCGCCACCGCCTCGTACGACGCGGGTGCGGTGGCCGCGAGCCGCAGCAGGTCCGCGGGGCCGTCCCCGCCGTAGTACGTCGTCCGCAGCCCCGGCACCCCGGCCTTCGCCAGGTCGTCCGCGCACCGGATGTCGCACAGCGCGTGCCGGATCCGGGCCAGTTCGCAGATCGTCGCCAACTCCCGGGCCCGGTGGGCGGCCAGCACGGTCACGGCGACCGCCCCCGCCTTCATCACCGCCAGCCAGCAGGCGGCCAGCCACGGCGAGGTGGCGCCGCGCAGCAGCACCCGGTTGCCGGGCACCACGCCGAGCGTGCCGGTGAGGGTGTGCGCGATCCGGTCGACGTGGGCGCGCAGTTCGCCGTACGTCCACACCTCGCCCGTGGCGGCGCGCACCGCGATCCGGTCCGCGCCGTACCGCTCGACGGTGCGATCCAGCAGCTCGGCGCCGCAGTTGAGGCGGTCGGGGTAGGGCGGCCCGGGCAGGTCGAGGAGAAAGGCGGGCCACTGCCCGGAGGACGGCAGATGGTCCCGGGCGAAGGTGTCGATGTGCGCCGAAGGCCTGAGCTCCATCGAGGACGCGCCCCCTATGCCTGCCCCTGTGCCTGCACGTGCCTGCCTGAAGTCGCCTTGTCAGCGTAACGTGATGGTGACGACAGTCAACAGATCGCGATAACTGCTCCCACGGGAGGGTGGCCGGTGCCGTCGTTCGCACTCGATCCGAAGCAGCGGCGCTGGTGCGCCGAAGTGCGTTCCCTCGCCCGCGACCTGCTGCGCCCGCTCGCCGAGGGCGGCCCGCCCGGCCGGGTCAACCGGCCGCTGACCGCGGCCCTCGGCGAACTCGGCCTGCTGCGTCGGCTGTTCCCCGACGACGGGCCGGTGAGCGCCCTCGACCTGTGCCTGCTGCGCGAATCGCTCGCCCGGGAGTGCACGGAGGCCGAGACCGCGCTCGCCCTCCAGGGCCTGGGCGCCTACCCGATCGTGCTCTCCGGCAGCCCCGAGCAGTACGCGCGCTGGATGCCCGAGGTCCGGGCGGGCCGCGCGGTCGCCGCCTTCGCGCTCAGCGAGCCGCAGGCCGGCTCCGACGCCGCCGCGCTCGGCCTGCGGGCCGACCCCGACGGGGCCGGCGGCTGGCGGCTGGAGGGCGAAAAGTGCTGGATCTCCAACGCTCCGGAGGCCGACTTCACCGTCGTCTTCGCCCGCACCACCCAGGGCGCGGGCTCGCGCGGCATCACCGCCTTCCTCGTCCCCGCCGACCGGCCCGGGCTCACCGGTGAGCGGCTCGAGATGCTCAGCCCGCACCCCATCGGCAGCCTCGCCTTCGACGGCGTCCCGGTCACCCCCGAGGACGTCCTGGGCGTGCCCGACAAGGGATTCGGCGTCGCCATGCGCACCCTCAACCTGCTGCGGCCGAGCGTCGGCGCCTTCGCCGTCGGCATGGCCCAGGCCGCGCTCGACGCGTCCGTGGCCCACGCCGGGGAGCGCACCGCCTTCGGCGGGCCGTTGAAGGACCTTCAGGCCGTCTCCCACCAGCTCGCCGAGATGGCCACCCGCACCGAGGCCGCCCGCCTCCTGGTCTACGCGGCCGCCACCGCGTACGACGAGGGCGCGCCGGGCATCGCGGGGAGCTCGGCGATGGCCAAGCTCCTGGCCACCGAGACCGCCCAGTACGTCGTGGACGCCGCCGTACAGATCCACGGCGCGCGGGCGCTGCGCCGCGGCCACCTCCTGGAACACCTGTACCGCGAGGTCCGCGCGCCCCGGATCTACGAGGGCGCGACCGAGGTCCAGCGCGGCATCATCGCGAAGGAGCTGTACCGATGACTGAGCTGCCCGAGCCCCAGCCGCCCCTGCGGCGTACCAACCCGCCCGAGCTCTCCCCGCCCACCGGCTTCAGCCACGCCGTCACGGCCACCGGCGGACGCCTGGTCTTCCTGGCCGGCCAGACCGCGCTGGACGGCGCGGGCGCGGTCGTCGGTGCCACGCTCCCGGCCCAGTTCCGGCGCGCCCTGGCCAACCTCCTCACCGCCCTGGCCGCGGTCGGCGGCACCCCCGCGGACCTGGCCCGGCTCACCGTGCACACCACCGACGTCGCGGCCTACCGCGCGTCCGCCCCCGAACTCGGGCGCGTCTGGCGGGAGCTGGCGGGCCGCGACTACCCCGCGATGGCGGTCATCGGCGTCGTCCGGCTGTGGGACGAGGCGGCGCTGGTCGAGCTGGACGGCATCGCGGCGCTGCCGTAGCGCTTGCCGCCTGCGGCTGAATTGGGGGTTTGCGCCCCTGGTGTTTTTCCCGGACGGGAGCAGCGGCTCAAGGAGAACGTCAAGGGTTCTGCAAGCGGCCGGTGCCAGACTTCCGTGTCCAGGGACTTCTCCAAAGAGGAGGAAGTGGCATGGAAACTCGTACGGTCGCCCAACTGGATCAGGACATCACCTCTCTGTGGGAGGAGGTGAAGAGTGCTCTGAAACTGGACGAGCGCACGCCGGAGGAACTGCGGTTCCTGATTCACGAGCACTCCGTCTTCTCCCGCGAGAACCCGAAATTCCTGAGCACGGCGGAGAAATCTGCGAGTGCCGTGCCGGCGCTGTCGGAGGAGCTGAAGCGGAACTACCTGGAGGAGAGCGGCGGCAGCGACCAGCCGAATCACTTCGACATCTACTCCGAGGGGCTGCGCCGGTCGTTCGACTTCCGCGTCGACGAGCACGTCCCGTCCGAGGTCACCGTCCGCTTCGTGGACGACGTGCTGACGCTGGCCGGTTCCGGTGACGAGAGCGTGGCCTGCGGGGCGTTCTACGCCACCGAGGCGGCGGCGATCGCCGAGCTGGAACTCGTACGGGACATCGTCGAACAGTACGGAAATCGGCGCGGCACCCCGGTGGACACCACCGTAGTGGAATTCTTCGACCTGCACCTGAACGGCGTCGAGCAGGAACACCGGGACGGTATCGCCGCCTTCATCCACCGGGCGGACGAATACGGGCTCGACCGGGCCGGTATCCAGCGTGGATTCGACGGGGCGGTCCAGGCGATGCGGACCTGGTGGGGCGGGCTGGCCACCTCGCTCCGATGACCAGGATCGAGCTCGCTCTGGAGGGCATGAGCCGCTCGAAGCACAGTCTCACGCTGCTGTACCGATTCGACCGGGTCGTGTACACCTCCACTCTGTGGTATCCCACCGTGGATTTCGACCGGCTGGAATCGGTGTACGGAAAGGAACTGCTGGACAAAGTCCTTTTCCACATCTATGTGTTCCACGGGCAGAAGATCCAGAGTCTGAAGCCGACGCACCTGCTCCTGGGCGCCTACGGACGTCACTGGAACCCGCGCGTTGCCCGGCTGTGGGCCCGCAGCACCCAGGGCACGCTGGGGCAGTGGCGGTTCGAGAGCGGAAACCTCGACTATCCGGGTGCGCAGGTGGTGGCGGACGATGCCGGGCGGCAATCCGTTCCGCCCGCCGCGATCGTTCCGGGCACCACGGATCTGCTGATGGGGAACGGCGGTGGGAAGGACAGCCTCGTCATGGCGAAGCTGCTGGACCGCGGCGGCGTTCCGTTCGACACCTTCTCCATCAACTTCCACACCGACGCGGACCCGGTACGGCGCGTCGAGCACAATGAACGCTTTCTCCACCGGCTCGCGGCACCGCCGGCCGTCAATCATCCCCAGTACGTGGTGGAGACGTTCCTGAACTCGCCGAGCGCGCGACTGCACGGCATCCCGGGCCACAGCGTCTCCCAGATCCGCAATGACGAGGACACGCCCATGGCCCATGGGTTCTTCGACGCCCTGCCCATCATGCTGGACGGCGGCTACACACAACTCGTGTTCGGGAACGAGCGGAGCGCCGACAGCGCGAACCTCGTCGTCGACGGGGAGAGCGTCAATCACGCGTGGAGCAAGACCGTCGAGTGCGAGAGCCTCTTCACGGAATACATCCGCGAGGAGCTGGTGGCGAACTTCTCCGCCTACAGCCTGCTGAAGCCGTGTTCCGACGTCTTCATCTACCGGGCCCTGGCCGAGTTGGCCGGGCCGGGGGACATCGCCTCTGTGCACTCGTGCAACATCGACCCGCCGTGGTGCAGATCATGCCCCAAGTGCGCCTATGTATGGCTCTCCTACCGCGCATATCTTCCCGGGAACCCGGAAGTGCGCGAGGTGTTCGGCGACGAGTCGCCGTTCACGCGGCCACAGCTGCGCCGGTTCTACCGGCAACTGCTGGGCCTTGAAGGGCACAAGCCCTTCGAATGCGTGGGGGAGATCGATGAGACCCGGCTGGCGTTCGAACTGTGCGTCAGAGCGGGGGAGTCCCATGGAGCGGTCGAGGACTACGTCCGTGGCTGCCGTCTGACACCGGGCGAATTCGCGGATCTCTGGTCGAGATACAACAGTCTGGATTGGAGCTACCGCGCTATTCCCCGGGGTCTGGCGGACATACTGCGGGAACAGGAGAAGAGGATGGCAGAGAATCCAGTGTCCGACCACAGGGCGGTGCGGGCATGACGGATTCCAGATATCAGGAGCGGAACCCGGTCACCGGCGCCGAGTACGACGCCCTGGGGATTCCCCGCTACACGGGATTTCCCACCCTCCTGCGGGTCCCCCGCGTGGAGAGCCTCGACGGGCTCGACGTGGCGCTCATCGGCGTTCCGTACGACGGCGGCGTGACCAACCGGCCGGGCGCGCGGCACGGTCCCCGCGAGGTCCGGAACCAGTCCAGCCTGATCAAGCCCGTCCACCACGTCACCCGGCTGAACCCGCACGAGCGGCTGCGCCTCGGCGATGTCGGGGACGTGCTGCTGGAGCACGCCTTCGAACTGCCGGAGGCGCTGGAGGACATCCGGCGCTACTACCGGACGGTCCACGAGGCCGGCGTGCGCCCGCTGACCGTCGGCGGCGACCATTCGATCACCTACCCGATACTCGGGGTGCTCGGCGCCGACGAACCCGTGGGAATGGTGCACATCGACGCCCACGCCGACACCTGGGACGACCTGATGGGCTGCCGGTTCCACCACGGCGCCCCGTTCCGCCGGGCGGTCGAGGACGGCCTGCTGGACCCCCGGCGCTGTGTGCAGATCGGGATCCGCGGATCGCAGTACTCGATGGAGGCCATCGGCTTCTCGCTGGACCACGGAATGCGCGTGGTGACCATGGAGGAACTCACCGGCCTGGGCGTGGACGGCGTCGTCGCGGAGGCCCGTCGCGTGGTCGGAGACGGCCCGGTCTACGTCACGTTCGACATCGACGCCCTGGATCCCGTCTACGCCCCGGGCACCGGGACGCCGGAGGTCGGCGGGCTGACCACCCGGGAGGCCCAGCAGCTGCTGCGCGGCCTGAGCGGAATCGACGTCATCGGCGGCGATGTCGTCGAGGTGGCGCCGCCGTGGGATTCCGCCGGGGTGACCGCACTGGCCGGCGCGACCCTGTTGTTCGAGATTCTCTGTCTGCTCGCGGACTCTCCGGGAGGCACCCGTGAAGAATGACCTGGAAGCCCAGCTCCTGGAACAGTACGACGTCCCCTCATCGGTGGCCTTCTACCGGTCCGTGCTCAGCGACGGCGGGTACGACATCCACTACGGGGTCTTCCAGGACGGTACGGAGTCCCTGCCCGAGGCCGCGCGCAAGAGCATCGACCTGCTTGCCGACCTGGCGCACTGGGCGCGCCCGCTGACCGCGGACACTCAGGTGATGGATCTGGGTGCGGGCTTCGGCGGGGCGACGCACCGCCTGGTCGAGCGCTACGGCTGCCAGGCGCAGTGCTTCAACCTCAGCGAGGCGCAGAACGAGGTGAACCTGCGGCGGGCGGGCGAACTGGGCATCGCCGACCGCGTGGCGGTGACCGCCGGCAACTTCGAGAAGGGACTGCCCGCGGAGTGGTCCGGCCGGTTCGACGTGGTCTGGAGCCAGGACGTCTTCTGCCACGTCCTGGACCGCGAAGCGCTCTTCAAGGAGATACGCCGGTGCCTGCGGCCCGGCGGCGTGCTGGCCTTCTCCGACGTGATGCGCGCCGACCACGCCACCGCCGAACAGGCGAGGAGCTTCAGCGAACGCAACGCGGTGGGGGAGCTGGCCTCGCCGCGGGACTACCGGCGGCTGGTGGACGGCGCCGGTCTGAACCTGCTGGCCTCCTGGGATCTCAGCCACCACCTGATCCCGTTCTTCGAGCGGATGCTGCGGCAGATCGACGACAAGTTCGACGAGCTGCGGGCCGAGGGCGTCGCCGAAGGGATGCTGCGGGACTGGCGCGGCTCCGTCGCCGACCGCATCACCGCGCAGCGGGACATGTCCATCGCCTGGGGCGTCTTCATCGCCCAGGACCTCTGACCGCCGGGGCGTCCCGTGGATGTCGTCACCGCAGTGCTGACCCGGCGCAGCCACCGGCTGCTCACGGTCCCGGCACCGAGCGAGGAGGAGTTCCTTTACCTCCTGCGCGTGGCCGCGACCTCCCCCGACCACGGCCATCTGCGCCCTTGGAGGTGGATCACCATTCGCGGCGCCGCGCGCCGCAGACTCGGCGAGTCCTTCGCGGGCGAGTTGCCCGGCCGGCAGCGTGAGCGGTCGGTGCAGAAGGCTCTGCGGGCTCCGCTGCTCGCCACGCTGGTCTTCTGTCCCAGAACCGGGCACCGCGTCCCGCGGTGGGAGCAGCTCGCGGCCACCAGCGCGATGACGCAGACCCTGATCCTGCTCCTGCATTCGCGTGGCTTCGGCAGCATCTGGCGGACCGGGCAGGCGGTGCAGAACCCGGCGGTCCGTACCATGCTCGGGCTGTCCGCGACGGAGGAGCTGCTGGGCTGGCTCTACGTGGGCACGCCGCAGGTCCAGCAGCAGGAACGCCGAGGACTCGCCGACATCCAGGAACGGCTGACCACGCTGTCGGCCGTCGCAGAACGGGAGAGGAACTCGATCACCGCATGAGTCATGCGACCGGACACCGCGTCACCGCGGCGAGGTGAGCGTCGCGCGGCGGGGCCGGCCCTGAGCGAGCGGGTGCGCTCGCTCAGGGCCGCCACCGCGGCGATGTTCATCCTGAACGGATTCGTCTTCACCGGCTGGGTGACCCGCATCCCCGCCGTCAAACAACAGGTCGGCGCCACCCCCGGCCAGCTCGGTCTCGCTCTGCTCGCGGTGCCCGTCGGGGCGGTCGGCACGATGGCCTTCACCGAGCGGCTGTGCCGCCGCGAGGGCAGCCGCCGGGTCGCCCTCGGCGGTGCGGTGCTGCTGTCCGGGACGGTGGTGCTGCCGGCCTGCGCCCGCACCCCGCTGTCGCTCGGCCTGGCCCTGCTGCTGTTCGGGGTCGCCTGCGGCGCGCTGGACGTCGGGATGAACGCCACGGCCGTCGACGTCGCGACCCTGGTGGGCCGGCCGATCCTGCCGCGGTTCCACGCCGCCTACAGCGTCGGCTGTCTGCTGGGGTCCGGCCTGGGCGGGCTGCTGGCCGCGCGGCTGTCTCCCGTCCTCCACCTGCTGCTGCTCGGTCTGATCGGACTGGCCGTGGCCGGGTGGGCGGGCCGGCATCTGATCCCGCGCGCGGGACCCGGCCTGCCGCCCGCACCGGCGCCGGACGGACGGCGCCGGCGCGGGCGCCACCCGCGCCGGATGGACCGGCGGCTCCTCGTGTTCGGTCTGATCGCCCTGTGCGTGGCGTACGGGGAGGGGGCCCTCGCCGACTGGGGAGCACTGCACTTCACCCAGAGTCTGGGAACCGGACCCGCCCTCGCCGCCGTCGCGTTCACGCCCTTCGCCCTCGCGACGTTCCTCGTCCGGCTCGGCGGTACCCGGCTGATCGAGCGCCTGGGCGTGACCCGGGTTCTCGTGTGCGGCGGGCTGACCGCCGCGGCCGGGATGCTGCTCGGTGCGCTGGCCCCGAACCCGTGGCTGGCGCTGGTGGGGTTCACCGTGACGGGCGGCGGGCTGGCGACGTCCTTCCCCATCGCGATGGCGCGGGCCGGAGCTCTGGCCGGACCCACCGGCATCGCGGTCGCCTCCACCCTCGGCTATCTCGGCCTGCTCGCGGGGCCGCCCGCCATCGGCTTCCTCACCGAGCTGGTCGGGCTGCCGGTGGCGCTTCTGACGATCAGCGTGCTGGCCGCCGTCTCCTCCCTGCTGGCGCTGACCGCGCGCAGGGGTCAGCGGGACCAGCACGCCGACAGCGAGGGTTCGTGACGGAGGATCTCCTGGTGGATCCGGCGCAGTGGGGGGCTGACGTCCGCCCCGAGCTCCTCGGCCATACGGGTACGGGTGCGGTGGAAGAGGCGGAGCGCGTCGGCCTGGCGGCCGCCACGGTACTGGGCACGCATCAGCTCGTACACCAGCCGCTCGCGCGTGGGGTGGCAGTCCGCCTCCCGCTCCAGCTCCGGAAGGATCTCCTGGCTGCGGCCCAGCGCGAACGCCGCCGCGGCCCGGCCCTCGACGGCGGTCAGCCGCAGCTGCTCCAGCCAGGCCGCCTCCCGGGCGGCGAACGCGTAGCCGGTCAAGTCCTCGAACGGCGGCGCGGTCCACAGCCGCAGCGCGTCGGTCAGCCGCGTGAACGCCGCGCCGTGGTCGCCGCCGCGGTGTGCGCTCAGCCCGCTGTTGACGACGTGCCCGAACCTGAGGATGTCCACGTGCCGGGGGTCCGACCGCAGCACGTATCCGGGAAACCGGTAGGTCACATCGATCGTCGCTCCACCCCGCAGCGGCTGCCCGGAGAGGAGCTTGCGTAAGCGCGATATGTAGGACTGGAGAGTCGGCACCGCGTGGTCCGGCGGACCGGTGTGCCAGATGTTCTCGATGATGGACCCGGTCGGGATCACCTTTCCCTGATTGACCAACAGGAGCGCCAGGACGGCCCGCTGACGCGGCGGCCCGGGAGGCTTCGGAAGGCCCTTCAAGAGCCGCACGGTCATTCTGCCGAATACGGAAACGGCCACCGAAGCGCTGGAGGCGCTGTCGTTCTGCTGGTGGATGTCCTGTGGCTGCTTATTCCGACCCGCCGCGCGAGTCCATACGTCATCGCTCTTCATCACATTCCCTTGGTGTTCGTATTGTCGTGCCGTTACGGCGTACGAAGACGGGAGATGGGCGTGTACCAGCACTTTCGCCGATGACGGCGGTGCACGGGGGCACGGGGTGCACGCGGGGTGCCGACTCGGATCGAAGAAGGCGCCGGTTCCCGCGGCCTACCCAGGGTGCGGCGGCGTAACACGGGCAGCGCAGCTAATGAGCCAGTGAAACACCGGCGCGCGAGGCGCCATCGCCGCTGTTCAAGGGCGGGGCGACCGGAGAACGGCCACCACGGTCCGGGATTTCCCCCGAAGCCCCGCTCTCGCCCGCCCTGCTCGCGTGGCCATTTCATTTGAGATGGTGACGCGGGCAAGTCCACAGGACCCATGTCCCGCTCGGCTGTTTTCCGCGCGCGGTGGCCGGAATGGCATCCGGACACGGTGATTCTGGCCATCCGGGTGTCCCGCGCCGGCGGTTCCGGGCATCGCGCCCGGGCCCGTTTCCCGCGACAAGCCGCCCGAATACCGAATACCAAATGAAACGGGCGGCAAGCGGAGCGGAGCGTACCGCCGCGAGGGTGTCGGATCGCGGTCCCGCCGTCCTGGGCAGCGGAACCGGTGCGCCCGGCGGAGCCCCGCCGGGCAGGATGCGGTCATCGGGACCTGGCCGGGCCATGGCGGCGCGGCCCGGCCCGCGGGGCGCCGTCGGACTCCGGCGCGGGCCCCGGAAATGACGCGAACCCGGTCGTCCCTCGCGCCGCTCGTGCCGTGCGATTCGCCGAACGGTCATCTGCCGGACATCGAGATCCCCCTGGCCGGCGACGGTCAGTGGCCCCCGCCGAGCGCCCGGACGCTGACCCGGTCGATCGCCCGCCGCACCCAGTCCAACTCGTCCCCGCAGCTGGGCTCCTCGGGAAGCCGGCGGCGCAGTTCGGCCCACACGCGGGCTTCGGACCACTCGGTGAAGCGCCGGAAGGCGGTGACGCCCGAGGGGCCGAACACGGGCGGCAGTTGGTTCCAGGTGCAGCCCGACGTGGTGACGAACACGATCGCGGCCAGCACCTCCCGGTCACCGTGCCGACGGCGCCCGCCGCCCTGGGGACGCACGGGAGCGGGTGGCACCACGCGCTGGAACAGTGCCCACAGCCTGTCCGGCACCAACCGTTCGACAAGATCGCTCGCCACAGGGGCAGCATGCCCGCTGGAGCGGACCACAGTCCCGCGGGTGCCGCCGCACTCCTCCCTGGCCGGCATTACTGCTGGTCCAGCGGGGTGCGGCGGCATTCCCCGGTCAGATGTCGCGGAAGATCTCGATCTGTGCGCCGATCGAGTTCAGCCGCTCCGCCAGGTCCTCGTAACCACGGTTGATCACGTATACGTTGCGCAGCACCGACGTCCCCGGCGCCGCCATCATCGCCAGCAGCACCACCACCGCGGGGCGCAGCGCCGGCGGGCACATCATCTCGGCCGCCCGCCACCGGGTCGGGCCCTCGACCAGCACCCGGTGCGGGTCGAGGAGCTTGACGTGGGCGCCGAGCCGGTTCAACTCGGTCAGGTAGATGGCCCGGTTGTCGTAGACCCAGTCGTGGATCAGCGTGGAGCCCTGCGCGGACGCGGCGATGGCCGCGAAGAAGGGCACGTTGTCGATGTTGACGCCGGGGAACGGCATCGGGTGGATCTTGTCGATGGGGGCCTGGAGCTTGGAGGGCCGCACGGTCAGGTCGATCAGCCGCGTACGGCCGTTGTCCGCCGCGTACTCGGCGCTGCGCTCGTGGTCCAGGCCCATCTCCTCCAGTACGGCCAGCTCGATCTCCAGGAACTCCACCGGCACCCGTCGGATCGTCAGCTCCGACTCCGTCACCACCGCGGCGGCCAGCAGGCTCATCGCCTCGACCGGGTCCTCGGACGGGGCGAAGTCCACGTCCCGGTCGATGTGGGCGAGGCCGTGCACGGTGAGTGTGGTGGTCCCTATTCCTTCGACCTTGACCCCCAACTCCTCCAGGAAGAAGCACAGATCCTGGACCATGTAGTTGGGGGAGGCGTTGCGGATCACGGTGACGCCGTCGTGCCGGGCCGCGGCCAGCAGCGCGTTCTCGGTGACCGTGTCGCCGCGCTCGGTCAGCACGATCGCGCGGGTGGGGGCCACCTCGCGGTCCACCCGCGCGTGGTACATCCCGTCCGTGGCGGTCACTTCGAGCCCGAAGGGGCGCAGCGCCGTCATGTGCGGCTGCACGGTGCGGGTGCCGAGGTCGCAGCCGCCCGCGTAGGGGATCTTGAACTGCCGCATGCGGTGCAGCAGCGGGCCGAGGAACATGATGACGCTGCGGGTCCGGCGGGCGGCCTCGGTGTCCATGGAGTCCAGGTCCAGTTCGGCGGGCGGCACGATCTCCAGATCGGCCCCGTCGTTGATCCAGCGGGTGCGGACGCCGATGCTGCCCAGCACCTCCAGGATGCGGTAGACCTCCTCGATCCGGGCGACCCTCCTCAGGGTCGTACGGCCCGAGTTGAGCAGCGTGGCGCACAGCAGCGCGACGCACGCGTTCTTGCTCGTCTTGACGTCGATGGCGCCCGAGAGGCGACGGCCGCCGACGACCCGCAGATGCATCGGCCCCGCGTATCCGAGCGAGACGATCTCGCTGTCGAGGGCCTCGCCGATCCTGGCAATCATCTCAAGACTGATGTTCTGGTTGCCTCGTTCAATGCGATTGACCGCGCTCTGGCTGGTGCCGAGCGCCTCCGCGAGCTGCGCTTGGGTCCAGCCACGATGCTGACGTGCGTCGCGGATGAGCTTACCGATACGGGAGAGGTAGTCGTCAGTCATACGGCAGAGGTTATCTCAGATATGAGATGTGGGCGCGACGGGAGTGGCGATCGGGTGAGGGGTGAGGCACCCGACCTCGGGCCGGGGCATTGTTCTACTAGTATGCGAACAACTAATATGTGCGCGACCATACGGCAGCTCACAGGAGGTAGCCGTGCAGCACTCCCCGCGCCGCACCCTGGTGGTCGCGCTCCCCTTCGTTCTCGCCTGCGCCGCGGTCATCACGACCTACGCGGCCCTGCGCGACCGGCTCCCGGACCCGCTCGCCACCCACTTCCCGGCGAGCGGGAAGGCCGACGGATTCTCCAGCGCGACCTCGTTCGTCTGGGTGGCCATCGCCGTTCTCGCGGTCCAGGGGGCGGTCTTCGCCGTCCTCGCCCACCGCTCGGGCCGGGGCCTCGGCTCGCTGCGCCTGATGGTCGCGCTCGCGTACGGGGAGTCGGTGCTGCTGGGCTACGCGTTCCCGGCCACGCTCTTCGCCAATGCCGACGTCCCCGATGCCGCCGACGTCCGCCTCCCCATGTGGCAGCTGGCCGTGGCCCTGGCCTGCGCGCTGCCCGCCGCGGCGGTGGGCTGGCTGCTGGCCGGGGCGGACGCCCCGCCCGGCGACCGCGCCGCCGACCGGTCCGGCGGCCCGCACCGCCTGCCGCTCGGCGAGGGCGAGGTCGCCAGCTGGACGCACACCGTCACCTCACGCGTGCTGCTCGCCGTGGGGTCGGCCCTCGCGGGTGTGGGCGCGGTGCTGGCCTTTACTGTGAGCCCCGAGGGCGGGCTGCCGATGGCCGTCATGGGGGTGATCGCCGTGTTGCTGTCCGGCTGCCGGGTGACCGTCGACCGGCGCGGCCTGACCGTCTCCCCGCCCGTCGTCCGGCTGCCCCGCCTGCGGGTGCCGCTCGGTCGCATCGAGGAGGCCACCAGCCGTGAGGTGGACGCGTACGGCGACTTCGGCGGCTGGGGCTACCGGATCAGGGCGGGGCGCAGCGGCCTGGTGCTGCGCTCCGGGGACGCGCTGTGTCTGCGGCTGAGTACCGGCAAGGAGTTCGTGGTGACAGTGGACGACGCCCGCACCGCCGCGGCGCTGCTCAACACGCTCGTCCACCGGGCGGACCGCGGCGCGGGCCGCCCGGCGGACGCGAGCTGACATGCTGTTCACGGTCGACCCCGGCTCCCCGGTCCCGCTCGGCGACCAGATCGCCGCCTCCGTACGCCGCGCGATCGCCGACGGCACGGTCCACCCCGGCGAACGCCTCCCCGCCGCCCGCGCCCTCGCCGACTCCCTCGGCGTCAATGTGCACACCGTCCTGCGCGGCTACCAACGGCTCCGCGAAGAGGGCCTGATCGAACTGCGCCGCGGCCGCGGCGCCGTGGTCACCGGTGCCCCCACCTCCGCCGGCCGCGCCCGCCTCGTCGAGGGCGTCCACGGCCTGGTCACCCAGGCCCGCGCGATCGGGCTCTCCGACGACGAGCTCATGGCCCTGGTACGGAACGGCCTCGCGGGCGGCTGAAAGCTGGCCGGGCAACAGCGCTCCGGCGCCCTTGACGAGATCGCGAGGAACGACCGCGAGATCCGGGACGTACCAGTTGTTACTGCCGGGCAGGTCCAGGTCTCCCGAGTTTGCTCGGCAGCCGAGCCTGCGCATAGCCGGCCCGATTTGCTCGCGGATCAGGTCCACGGCGTTTTCGTGATCCCAACCCGTGGACCTCGGCGAGGAGAGCTCGATGGCTCCCTCGATGATCTGCGCCCGGCCTCCCTGGACGCCCAGGCGTATCGCAACGCCTCACGACCTGGGGCGTTTCCCCCCGGCGATCACTCGTACCGGTGACCGCCCGTCCCCACCCCCGCCACCATCCCGGTCACCAGCTCCGCGAAGTCCGCCGCCGGGTCCTCCAGGGCCGTCCCGTGGAGGAGCTCGATGCGGTGCACCAGGCGCGGTGAGACCAGGGGGACCGCGACGACGCCGGGGGCGCCGGCGGTGGCGGAGTGGGGGAGCAGGGTCAGACCGTGGCCCGCGGCGGCCAGGGTGAGGAGCGCCCGTACGTCGGTGCCCTCGTACCGCAGGGCGGCGCGGAAGCCGTTGGTGCCGCTCACGGCGCGCAGTAGGCGTAGGGGGACGGCGGTGTCGGGCGCGTCCAGCCAGCGCCAGCGGGCGTCGGCGAGGTCGGTCAGCCGCAGACCGAGGCGGCGGGCCAGCGGGTGGCCGAGGGGGAGGGGCACGACGAGCGAGCCCTCGGTGACGGCGATCGTGGACAGCGGGCCGACGTCGGGCAGCGGCAGGGGGGCGCCGGGCGCCGCCAGGCCGTCGGTCAGGCCGAGGTCGAGCTGCCCGGTGGCCACGGCCGCGGGGATCTCGTCGCGGCCCAGGAGCCGTACGGCCGTCCGTACGTCCGGGTGGGCCAGGCGCACCTCGGCGAGCGCCGCGGCGACCCAGGGCGTCATGGCCGACGGCGAGGCGCCGAGCGTCAGCCGGGCGGTGGCGGCACCGGCGAGGCGCTCGACGTCCGCGCGGGCCGTGTCCAGCCGGTGCAGCAGCGGGCCCGCGTGTTCCAGCAGCCGCGCGCCCGCCGCGGTCGGCGCCACCGGACGCCGGGTCAGCAAGGGAGTCCGCAGGTCGGCTTCGAGCGTGGCGATGTGCTGGGACACGGCTGACTGCGGGAACCCCAGATCGCGGGCGGCCTCCGAGAAGGACGCGCGGCGGGCCACGGACACGAAGGTGCGGAGCAGGTGCGGATCCATCGCCTCAGTATTCCGGCTCGGGCGGCACCCGATGGCCCGGTCTCCGGGCGCCTGACGCTCAGGGAGCGTCACCTGCGCGAGCGTTCGAATCCGGGGTGTCCGGCGACAGGCCGACCAGCCGCGCGTACCAGGCGGAGGAGGCCACCAGCCGGCCGATCGCGAGCCCCGCCACCACGATCAGGAACACCGCGACGAGCCAGGACAGCAGCGTGAAGACGGGGCCGAGGGGGCCGTAGTCGGCGAGGCTGCGGTCCACGGCCCGGGGCATGAGCAGACGGGAGGCGTAGCCGAGCGCGACGCTGCCGGTGCCCGCGAGCACCGCGCCGGGCAGCAGAAGCAGCCACCCGACCCGGCCGCCCAGCAGCAGGTGCTGGGTCCACCACCACAGCAGGACGGCCGACAGCAGGGACAGGACGAGTCCCGAGACGATCCCGGTGCCGAAGCCCCTGCGCAGCGGCGCCTGGACGAACAGCACCGCCAGCCAGACCAGCACCCACAGCAGCCAGCGCCACGCCGCCACGCGGATCCGCGTCCTGGGCAGGTTCCAGCACCGCTCGCAGACCGCCTGGAGGGCCCGGCTGAAGGCCGTCGCCGACAGCAGTGCCACGACCACGCCCACGGCGCCCGAGGAGTTCTTCGTCGTGCCGGACGCGGCGAGCGCCCGGCGTAGCTCTTCCAGCGCCCTGCCGCGCACGCCGACCACCGAGCGGACGGAGTCCGCCAGCAGGCCCTTCCACCCCTCCGGGGCGAAGGCCGCCACCGCCATCAGCAGCGGCAAGGCCGTCAGGAACGCCTGTGCGGCCAGCCGGAAGGCGGCCTCCACGGTGTTCACCGCCAAGAGCTGTTCGGCCAGCCTGGCGACCAGCCCGGTGACGGGCGGGATGCGCGTCGCGGCCAGGACACTCCGTGCTCTGCCGAACCGGGGTGGCCGGTGTTCGTCTCCGCCGGAACTCACCGCCTGCCTCCTGCGTTCCAGGCTGCCACCTCGGACGGTCGCAAGAACGCACCGCTGTCGCCGCCGCCGCTGCGGCCACCGATAAGGAGTGCTCGTGACGCCCGTTCGCCGCCGCCGCGAGGATGCCGAGCAGCACCAGGACGAGGACGACGAGGCCCAGCACGAGCGCCACGGACGCCGGGGTGGGGTGGTTCCACAGGACGAGGGCGAACGCGCCGCCGGTGATGACGACGCCGGAGGTCCAGCCGCGGTGGGCGGCCAGCCGGCGGCCCGTGCCGCCGGTGCGCAGGCCGGTGCGGGCCAGGGCCCGGCCGGTGGCGCCCGTGGCGCGGGCGGCCGCGGAGCGCACGCCGCGGGCACCGCGCCCGGGGCCGTACAGATAGCCGGACAGCACGGTGATCACCGCGATGACCAGGATCGTGCGGGTGGACTCGCGCAGGAAGCGTACGAAGGTGTCGTAGATGGTGGCGGCGGCGTCCTCGGGCAGCGTGGTGGGCGGGACGGAGTCCAGATAGACCCGGCGCAGGACGGCGAGGCCGACGAGCAGCACCAGCATCATCACCGCGACGCCGATGCCCACGCCCATCAGCGCCACCCGGTGCGCGGGGGCCGTCCAGACGGCGAGGGCGGCGAGCGCGATCGCCGTGACCGGCAGCCAGATGCCGAGCACGTCGAGCAGCCGCATCGCGTTCTGCGCCTTGTCGAGCTTGTCGGTCCGCAGCAGCGGGACCGTCCGTTCCACGGTGGGGATGTGCGCGGCCTTCTCGTAGCCCGCGTCGACCAGTCTGCGTTTGACGTTGTCGATCAGGGTGCCGATGTCCAGGACGATGGTGTCCCCCCTGGCCTGGACGGCGCTCGGCCCCTCACCGGTGAGGACCTTCACCACGGCGGCGTGCGCCCGGCGGTTTGCGGCGGTCCACACCTGGGCGAACTGGTCGCTGCGCACCACCTTGGCCACCACGTCGTGGACGGCCGTGGTGAGGGCGGTCTCCAGCGGCCCGGTCAGCAGCCGCGCGCTGTCGGCCACCCGGGGCGGGGCGCCGACCCGGTCGAGGGCCTTGGAGAGCGAGGCGGTGAGGCCGGCGACGTCGACGTTGTCGACGACGCGCTTGGTGAGCCGGTCGGTCACCGCGTTCTGTACGGCGGGCTCGGAGGCCAGCGGCGCCACGGTCCGGACGTACCGGTCGGTGTCGGAGACCTCCTCGTGCGTCCAGGTGGCGACCACGGCGAGCGGCGCGAGCAGCACGGCCAGCACCAGCAGCACCGACGCTCCCGCGTACCGCAGCCGGCGGTGGCGGACGGCGACGGCCTTGCGCAGCCGCTCGTACTCCTGGCGCTCGGTGGCGCTCAGCGGAGGTTCGGCGGGAGGCTCGGAAGGTGGTTCGGAGGAGGGAGTGCCCGAGGAGTCCATGCGGTCCTCCTTCGCATGATCCTCATGGTGCGCGGAGGCGCGAGTGATCGCCACGCGAGGTGCGTAGGGCCCCCGTGCGGCGGTCCATGTATTAGGGTTATCTTGACATCGAGATATCCGCCGGAAGGCGCACCGCGGCCGTCGCACTGGTAAGGCCTACCTAAGTAAGCCTGACCTTACCTGATGGACGAGAGCATGTGACGGCAGGATTGCGGTAGTACGCGCGAGATCATGCATGAAGGAGACTGTCGTGTCGGCGAACAGCTTCGACGCCCGTAGCACGCTTCAGGTGGGCGACGAGTCGTACGAGATCTTCAGGCTGGACAAGGTGGAGGGATCCGCCCGTCTGCCGTACAGCCTTAAGGTGCTGCTGGAGAACCTCCTGCGCACCGAGGACGGCGCTAACATCACCGCCGACCACATCCGCGCGCTGGGCAACTGGGACCCGAGCGCGCAGCCCAGCCAGGAGATCCAGTTCACGCCGGCCCGCGTGATCATGCAGGACTTCACCGGCGTTCCCTGCGTCGTGGACCTCGCCACCATGCGCGAGGCCGTCAAGGAGCTGGGCGGCGACCCCGCCCGCATCAACCCGCTCGCCCCCGCCGAGCTGGTCATCGACCACTCGGTCATCGCCGACCGCTTCGGCACCCCCGAGGCCTTCACCCAGAACGTGGAGCTGGAGTACGGGCGCAACAAGGAGCGCTACCAGTTCCTGCGCTGGGGCCAGACGGCGTTCGACGAGTTCAAGGTCGTCCCGCCGGGCACCGGCATCGTCCACCAGGTGAACATCGAGCACCTGGCCCGCACCGTCATGGTGCGAGGCGGGCAGGCCTACCCCGACACCCTGGTCGGCACCGACTCGCACACCACCATGGTCAACGGCCTGGGCGTGCTGGGCTGGGGCGTCGGCGGCATCGAGGCCGAGGCCGCGATGCTGGGCCAGCCGGTATCGATGCTGATCCCGCGCGTCGTGGGCTTCAAGCTGACCGGCTCGCTGCCGACCGGCACCACCGCCACCGACCTGGTGCTGACGATCACCGAGATGCTGCGCAAGCACGGCGTGGTCGGCAAGTTCGTCGAGTTCTACGGCGAGGGTGTCTCCTCCATCCCGCTCGCGAACCGCGCCACGATCGGCAACATGTCGCCGGAGTTCGGCTCCACCGCCGCGATCTTCCCGATCGACGTCGAGACGATCAACTACCTCAAGCTCACCGGCCGCAGCGAGCAGCAGCTCGCGCTCGTCGAGGCGTACGCCAAGGAGCAGGGCCTGTGGCTGGACCCGGCCGCCGAGCCGGACTTCTCCGAGAAGCTGGAGCTGGACCTGTCGACGGTCGTCCCGTCGATCGCCGGCCCCAAGCGCCCGCAGGACCGGATCGTGCTGGCCGAGGCCGCCGAGCAGTTCGCCCAGGACGTGCGCAACTACGTCTCGGAGGACGAGGAGACGGGCAAGGAGTCCTTCCCGGCCTCCGACTCCCCGGCCATCGACCACAACGGCATGCCGACCAGGCCGACCCCGGTCATCGCCCCCGACGGCAGCCAGTACGAGATCGACCACGGCGCCGTCACCGTCGCCGCGATCACCTCCTGCACCAACACCTCCAACCCGTACGTCATGGTCGCCGCCGCCCTCGTGGCCAAGAAGGCCGTCGAGAAGGGCCTGACCCGCAAGCCGTGGGTCAAGACCACCCTGGCCCCCGGGTCCAAGGTCGTCATGGACTACTACGACCGCGCGGGCCTCACCCCGTACCTCGACAAGCTCGGCTTCAACCTGGTCGGCTACGGGTGCACCACCTGCATCGGCAACTCCGGCCCGCTGCCGGAGGAGGTCTCCAAGGCCGTCAACGAGGCCGACCTCGCCGTCACCTCCGTGCTGTCCGGCAACCGCAACTTCGAGGGCCGGATCAACCCGGACGTCAAGATGAACTACCTGGCGTCCCCGCCGCTGGTCGTCGCGTACGCCATCGCGGGCTCCATGAAGGTGGACATCACCAAGGACGCCCTCGGCACCGACCAGGACGGCAACCCCGTCCACCTGGCCGACATCTGGCCCTCCGAGAAGGAGGTCGAGGAGGTCGTCGCCTCCGCGATCGGCCAGGAGATGTTCAACACCAGCTACGCCGACGTCTTCGCGGGCGACGCGCAGTGGCAGGCGCTGCCCATCCCGACCGGCAACACCTTCGAGTGGGACCCGCAGTCCACCTACGTGCGCAAGCCCCCGTACTTCGAGGGCATGGCCATGGAGCCGGCACCGGTCCAGGACGTCGCCGGCGCCCGGGTGCTCGCCAAGCTCGGCGACTCGGTCACCACCGACCACATCTCCCCGGCCGGTGCCATCAAGGCCGACACCCCGGCCGGCAAGTACCTCACCGAGCACGGCGTCGAGCGCCGCGACTTCAACTCCTACGGCTCGCGCCGCGGCAACCACGAGGTCATGATCCGCGGCACCTTCGCCAACATCCGCCTGCGCAACCAGGTCGCGCCGGGCACCGAGGGCGGCTTCACCCGCGACTTCACCCAGGACGGCGCGCCGGTCTCCTTCATCTACGACGCGTCGCAGAACTACCAGGCGGCGGGCATCCCGCTGGTGATCCTGGCGGGCAAGGAGTACGGCTCCGGCTCCTCCCGCGACTGGGCCGCCAAGGGCACCGCGCTGCTCGGCGTCAAGGCCGTCATCGCCGAGTCGTACGAGCGCATCCACCGCTCGAACCTCATCGGCATGGGCGTGCTGCCGCTCCAGTTCCCGGAGGGCGCCTCGGCGCTGTCGCTGGGCCTGACCGGCGAGGAGGCCTTCTCCATCTCGGGCGTCACCGAGCTGAACGACGGCACCACCCCGAGCACCGTCAAGGTCACCACGGACACCGGCATCGAGTTCGACGCGGTCGTGCGCATCGACACCCCCGGTGAGGCGGACTACTACCGCAACGGCGGCATCATGCAGTACGTGCTGCGCTCGCTGCTCCGGAAGTAAGGTCCCGGGCGGAAGCCTTACGGACGGGCCGCACCCCCAGCCCGGGGGTGCGGCCCGTCCGTCGTTCGCCGCCGGGTTCAGGGGACGTTCGGCGGGTCTACCCCGGGGTCTGGGGCGGAGCCCCCCGCGCGGCGGAGCCGCACATTGATGCTGCGGGAAACCCCGATGCTCGTCAGTACATGTTCTGGAGGCTAGGGGCCGGTCAGGGTGAGGAAATCTCCGCTCAACGTCTGCCGAATTGCTGACCCGCCCGGCCATCAACAGCCGTGAGGACGACCAGGCGGGGATCTGGTTGGCTATGGCGCTACTGCCGTGCAGTCACGACCACGGCGACTCGTCACCAGGCGGGCGGCTCATACGGGCAACCCCCATCGGGCCGTCCGGTCCGGCGGGGTGTGGGTCGGGTGACGACGGCGCATTGCCTCGTAGTCGCCGGCCCGGTCGTAGTCGCCCTCCTGCTTCGCCTTCTCCCGAAGCGCCTTGTACATCTGACACTTCGCGCAGGCTCGGGCTTCGTTGGTCATGCCCCGCCCTCCCATTCCGTCTGAATCCGGCGGAGGGCGGCACGGATGGCAGCGCCCGACTCGGCCGACTCGTCGTGCCGCCGCCGGGCCCTGGCGCTCACGAGGCGCATAGGCCAGGAGATGCGGCCCGACATGTACCACCACGCCGTCAGCCGGGGGCACCGACGCACCATGAACGACTTCATCGCCCCGTCCCCCGTCCCAGATGCTTGTCGATCTCCTTCTTCAGCGCCTCCGCCCGCGCGTCCAACTCCGCCGAGGTCGGGCGGCTGGTCGAGCCCTGTTGCGCCTCCTGCGGCTTGGGCGAGGGCTTGTCCGCGCTCACCGCGTCGCGCCCAGCGCTCGCTGCCGCTCGTACAGGAGGACGTACAACCCCACGGGGTCGGTGTCCCATGCGATCGGGAAGCGCTCACCGACCGGGATACGAGGGAGGCGGAGTGCGGGCGGGTCTGCGGAGCAGCCAGAAACAGGTACGCGGGTCAGGGCGGGTACGGACACAGCGGCGTGGGGCGGGGCGGGTGTTGCGGCGTCGGCTGTTCGATGGCGCCCGGGAGCGGGCAACAGCAGTTGCAGCAGCCATTCGAGGAGCGTTCGGATATGTTTGGTCACGTCGTCAACCTCCATGGGGTTGGTGGCCACGCCCCCGGACGTTCGCCGCGTCGCGGGGGTCCTTTGCGTGGCGTGGATGTGCTCCACCTCATGAGCTTCCAGCCCACGGGAACCCTCGGGGAACAGCGAACGGGGAACCCCGCAAGCCCATTTGGGGAACCCCGTTTCCGCCCTGTTTGGGGAACCCTGTTCCGGGGCCGGGGGATACCCTGGGAGCGATCACTGCCGTCCCCGCGAGGTGGCTCATGGGCGAACGCGAGACCTGGCGAAGCGGCTACCCGCTGACGATCCCGGACGCGCTCCTACAGAGCGAGGCCATGCAGCGGGCATGCTCCACCCGCAACTTCCGGGAGATCTTTCGCCTCGTCAACAGACGAACGGGCTCCAGCCACGCAGATATGGCCGCCGCCATCGGCAAGATGACGAGTTCTCGCGTGAGCGACATCATCCGGGGCGTCCGTGGTGTACGCGGCCAACAAGTAATCGAACGTGTTGCGGATGGCTTCGGCATTCCTGGCGAAATGCTCGGACTGCCAAGTCGGCCATGGGAGGGTTCCCCAAACGACATTGACGGAAGTACCAACGCCGGTACTATCGTCGGGGCTGTGACTGATTCCGAGGCTAAAACGCGCGCTCAGTACGTGCGGGAGAACCCCGGAAGCCTCGACCTATTGGCGGTGGCTGAATTCCGGCACCAAGTGCAAACCCTGGACACGCGCTATGTCACTGAGCCGTCTACAGCTCTCATTGCCGAGATCGGGCAGCATTTGGGGCAACTCGCGTACTGGCATACTCACGCGACCACATACGCTGTTCGCCGAGATCTGTACGCCGCTCAGGCGGAAGCCTCCACGCTCATGGGGCAACTGGTGTGGGATGCTTCAGGAAGGACCGATCACGACACCCCTCGCGCTTACTTCGCTCAAGCCGCCGAGGCGGCACAAGAATTACGCGATCCCGTTGCCGAGGGGCTGGCCTTACTGCGCACATCCTTCGTTGCCCTATATGGAGAGAAGAATCCACGCGCCGGTTTAGAACTGGCACAGTGTGCCGCTGACGCGGCTGAGAACACTAGTCATGTTATCCCGGGTCTGGCCGTACTGCACACCGCCGAGGCTTATGCGATGTTGCAGCAACGCCGGGACTGCGAAAAAGCATTGAAAAACGCGGAATGGTATTTTAGTCAAGTTAATGCCAACGATGCCGGTACCTCGATGCTCTCTCCTGGCCAGTTCGGGCGATTGGCTGGCTCTTGTTTTCTTTCCCTCAATGACACTGCGCGTGCGCAGTCGGTCCTGGAGAGCACGGCTAGAGAGTTGCGCGAAGGGTCGAAATCCCATGGTATCGCTCTGGGGAACCTGACTCTTGCGTATATTCGGCAACGGAAGGTAGACGAGGCTGCGGGTACACTCGGTAAAGCGATTGACATCGTTGAGCGCAATCGAGGCGGCGGGGGGCTGAACCTCATCTTTCAGGCAGGTCGTGAACTGCAACCCTGGCGAGGCGTCGCGGTAGTGCACGAACTGAATGACCGGCTCCTGAGTCTCATTGCATCCACATAAGCGGAAAGAGATATTGATGAACAGGGTGCAAATCCAGCATGCCAAACAAGCTGTCCGTGAACGTGTCTGGGCTCTACTGGAGTCCACGCACGGGGACGTGACTGGCCGCATTCCTTCCTTCATCGGTGCGGACTCTGCCGCTGCCCGTCTCGCTGAACATCTCTCCTGGCAGGCTGCTAGCGTCATCAAGGCGGTTCCAGACAAAGCCCAGTTGCCTGTACGTGCTCGGGCACTCCAAGACGGCAAACGGATTTATATGGCATCACCGAAACTGGCGACCGAGAATCCATTCTACCTCTTGGACCCTGAAAAGCTCAGCATTCCGCCGATCGAAGCCGCCGAACGGCGAATGGCGGCAAAAGTCGCCCAGCCGGTAGGTGTGCATGAGATGCCGGTCGTTGACTTGATCGTGTGCGGAAGTGTTGCCGTTAACTCACAGGGCGTACGGCTAGGGAAAGGCGCCGGATACTCCGACATTGAAGTAGCCCTATTGCAGGAAGCTGGACTCATCGGCCCGAACACGCTTATCGCGACTACGGTCTACCCTCTCCAAGTCGTGAAAGAAGTGCTACCTGAGGCCGAACACGACTTTCGAGTGGATCTTATTATTACGCCAGATGAAACTATCGAGTGTCCACCTCACCCCCGTCCGCCCGGCATCATCTGGGAATGCCTTGCCTCCGACTCCATCGCCACAATTCCCGCGCTGGCAAATCGTAAGCCAAGCGACCGGTGAGAGGCCGAAGTCCCCGTACTTGCCAGTGACTTTGTGGTGAGTATCGGACAACGACACGCCGTGGTGTCGGCGTGTCGTTGTCCGATACTCACCACAACTCAGGCTTCGGACGCGAAAGTCACCGGCGTCCGGCGTTGAGGCTGGACGACAGGCATGCACGGCTTGGCTCTTTCAAGCGTTACCGGTCACGGGTGGCGGCCTCCTCGGTGCCCGGCGGTCAGCGCGGCAGCTCGACCTTCACCGAGCCGCAGCCGAGCCGCTCCGCCTCGGCGGCGGCGTAGCGGGGGAGGAGCCTGCGGGGGAGGTCGTCCATGCGGGTGCCCTCGTCCTGGACGAGGAAGACGACCAGACCGGTCTGGCACGAGGTCTGGTACAGAGCCAGGTCCGAGCCGACGGAACTCACGCCTCTCTTGCCGTACTCGCGCCGTCCGATGGTGTCCGCCAGGTCATAGAGGACCTGGGCGAGCCGCGGGTCCTCGACGGTGACCAGCCGCAGCCGGGCCCGGGGCGCAGCGACGTCGACACCGACGCCGCAGACGCGGGCTGTTCCGGGGCTGCGGGTGAGCAGCGTGCCGCCGAGCAGGTAGCGCTCGTCCTTGGAGAGGGGGGTCAGCGTCAGCCCGTCGACGCCGCAGAGCCGGCGTGGCTCGGTGCTCTTCTGACGCGGGGTGGCGGGAAGCTCACCGGGGAGCGGGAGGGTGCCGTCGCAGCCCATGGCGCGCATGGCGCCGTTCGCCAGGCGGACGGTCGCCCGCGCCAACTGATCCCGCCAGCCGGGCTTTTCGTCGGAGCTCATCGGCATCCTGCCCCAGGACGCGTCGACGACCGCGGGCCCTTTGGACAGCCCCCCGTCGGCACAACCGCCGGGCAGCGCCAGCCAGGTCCGGTTCTCCGAGGCCATTCCGACGTATCCCTTGCCGAACGGCACCGCCAGCGGGGAGAGGAAGTCCGTCAGCCAGCCCGCGGTCTGCGCGTCGTACCGCCCGTCGAGCTGGCGGACCCGGAAGTTGAGCTGCCCGACGGCTTGGCCGTCGCGCAGCGCCAGGAGTCGGCAGGCGCCCTGGACGTCCGGCGAGCTGCCGCTCCCGAAGGACGGGCGGATCTCCTCCGCGCGGACAGAGAGGTCGTCGCGGAACAACGCCTCCGCGTCCTTCTTGGGGAGCGTCCCCCAGCACAGGGCCTGTTTCTCCCCCGACCACGGGAGGCTGTTCGTCTGCCAGGCGGTCAGCAGGGCGCCGATGAGCGCGCCCACGACCCCCACGGAGATCAGCTGACCGGCCCGGGTCCGCAGCAGGCCCCGAACCCACCGGCCACGCCGCGACCACCGGCCCTTGCGCGCCGCCTCGGTGGCGATGCGGATGTGCTCCTGCCGCCGCAGCTCATCGGGGCTGCTCATATCGAGTCTCCGTGCGGTAGGACGGCGGCGCAGCCGAGGCGCTTGGCCACGGCGGCGGCGTAGACGGGGAAGACGCGGGACGGGGTGCCGAACGGGGTGCCCTTCGCGATGGCCGTCTTCTGCATGAACATCACCGTCGTACGGCCCGCGCACCGGGTCCGGAAGAGCGCGCCGTCCGCGTCCAGATAGCCCTGGCCGCGCCAGCCCCGGGCGGGCGCGGCGCTGCCGGTGAGGCCGTCGAAGAGCTTCACCAGCCGGGGCTGGGCGGTCATCGTGAACTGGGCGGCCATGTTGTCGTAGAAGCGGACGACGCAGGTCTGCAGGTCGTCGCTGACCGGGCCCACGACGGAGTGGAGGCCCTCGTCGTCGCCCCCGCCACGGCGGGGTGCCGGCCCCAGCCCGGCGATCCGGCAGGCGCCCGCGGAGAAGTCGGCGGCGAAGGTGTCCTCGGCCTGGTGTCCCGACGTGAGGGGCGCGGTGAAACCCAGCGCCTTCTCCGGCGCGCAACCGGCCTTCTCCATGCCGTGGTTGGCGACGTCCACGAGAGCCTGCCCCGCCTGCCACGGCTCGGACGAGACGTTCGGCAGGCGGGCGGAGTCGCCGTCGTCGTCGCTCTGCACGCCGCTGGCGGTCACGACCGAGGGGCGGCCGTTGACATCGCACTTCCCGGGGAGCACCAGCGCGGCGGAGCCCTCGCTGACGAAGCCCGGCAGCCCCTCGGGAAGCTGGTCTCTCGCGCCGGCGAAGAGCTCGGCCAGCCAGGCGCGGCGCTTCTTCGCGTCTCTCGGGCCGGTGCCGTAGCTGACGGAGATCTTCTCCTGGACGGTCTCGTCGTCGCTGTAAGTCCAGCTCGCGGTGATCGTGCACGAGCCGCGCGGCCGTTCGGGCGTCGGGGCCGTCTCCCGGAAGGCGCGGACGTGGTCCTTCTCGTCGAAGAGCGACGGCTTGTCGCGCTGCGACCAGGCGCCCCAGCAGTGCTTCTTCGCCGCGTCCGCGTCGTCGTCGGCCCGAAGGACCAGCCACCCCGCCACCAGCGCGGCGGCGAGTCCACCCGCCAGCGCCGCGCGCCGTGCCCTGACGACAGGCGACGCCGTCAGGGCGCGGCGCAGCCGTCCGGCACCGCCACCGCCATCCGCAGCGTCACCGTCGCCCGTCGTCTGTTCGGCCATGCGGCTTCCCCCGAAAGCTGTGTGTGCCGTGGATCGTATCGGGCGGCACCGACAGCTACGTCAGAGGAAGGTGCTGGACGGGATGTACGGAGTCGGCGGCCGCATCCCGCGCAGGCACACATAGCCCTGGGTGGACAGCTCGAGCCCCGCCGCCAGCCCCACGTCCACCGCCCACTCCTGCTCGGCCGTCAGGCTCGGCACTCGGGCCTCGGTGCCCTCCGGGAGGCTGAGCAGCGCGGCGGTCAGCAGCCGCGTCGCCAGCCGCCGGGAGGTCGCGGCCAGCAACTCGACCTTGCCGTTGTCGCCGACGTAGCAGTATCCGCTGCCCGCCAGGTCGTCCGAGACGAACAGCCGGCACTGGCGCAGCAGCAGCTCGTGGTCGGGCCCGTGCGCCCCGCCCCGGGTGCGGCGGTCGACGGAGTCCATCATGTCCCGCTGCCTGGCCCCGCCCTCGAACACGGCGCCGTCCGGCGCCGGCAGCCGCTCCTTGTTGACGATGCCACGCAGCCGGATGGTCGGGTGCAGGGTGAAACCCGCCTGCCGGTACGTGGCGGCCGCCCGCGGGTCCTCGGAGCCGACGATGATCCCGCGCAGACACGCCCGGCCGTACGCGAGCGCCGCCGCCAGCAGCTCCCGGCCCAGGCCCCGCCCCTGGGCTCTCGGCAGCACCGCGAACAGCGCCAGCCCCCACGTGCCCTCGCGTCTGCTGGACAGCGCCGCGCCGACCGGCATCCCGGTGTCGTCCACCGCGAGCCAGCAGCCGCCCGGGTCGGTGCGGGCGAGGTGTCGGTTGCGGCCGTGGACGGAGGCGACGCGCCGCGGCGGCCACTCGTCGTCGGTCTCGCCCAGGAGGGTGCGGGAGGCGCCGAAGGCGGCGGCGGCCACGGTCCGTACCGCCTCGGCGTCCTCCTCGGTGTCGCGTAGTTGGCGGACAATCATGCGCCCATGATGGCGGGCCGGTTGGCGGGCGCGCGAAGTGTGTTGTCGGTTGTGTGGACGTGGCTTGGTCGACCCACGAGCGCGACAACGTTGTCAAAGGGGCTCCAGGGATCAGTACGCCGCCAACCGGCCCACCCTGTCAAGTGCCCGTCCACCACGCGCAGTTCAAGCGGGTCGACCGGCCTGAGGCGCCCTTACGGCCGACGCGCCCCGTGCGGTACGGTCCCTGCGGCTTGCTCGACCTGGCGAACGCGGCCCTGCGCGAAAGATGGGACCGCGATGCCCTCAAGACCCCCGGCCGCCCTGGCGGCCGTGGCCCTCACCGCCGGACTGCTCGCGTCCGCGCTGACCACCGCCCCCGCGACGGCCGCGCCGATCACCGCGCCGACCGCGGCGGCGGCCGAACTCGTCAAGGACCCCGCCGCCTACGTCGATCCGCTCATCGGCAGCCGCAACGGCGGCAACACGTACCCCGGTGCCGTCGTCCCCTTCGGCATGCTCTCCTGGAGCCCGGAGAACACCCGCGGCAACGCCACCCGCACCGCGGCCCCCGGCGGTTACCAGTACGACGCGACCCGCATCCGGGGCTTCAGCCTCACCCACATGTCCGGCACCGGCTGCGCGGGCGGCTCCGGCGACATACCGTTCTTCCCCTTCCCGGGCGAGGTCACCTCGTCCCCCGCCGCGGACACCAAGGACGAGGTGTACGCGTCCGACTTCCGGCACGAGGACGAGACCGCGCGGCCCGGCCGGTACCAGGTCACCCTCGCCTCCGGCGCCGGAGCCGACCTGACCGCCACCGCCCGCACCGGGTCCGCCCGCTTCACCTACCCCGAGGGCAAGGCGGCCTCGCTGCTCATCCGCACCTCCGCGGCCGAAGTCGGCAGCACGGACGCGGACATCACGATCGACCCGGCGCGCCGCACCGTCTCCGGCTCGGTCACCAGCGGCAACTTCTGCGGCTACCTCGACCCCGAAGGGCGCCGCAGCTACTACACGCTGCACTTCACCGCCACCTTCGACACCGCGTTCGCCGCCCACGGCACCTGGCAGGACGGCCGGCTGCGCCCCGGCACCACGGCCGCCGAGGGCGGCACCGGCGGGTACGGCACCGACGGCCGCCCCGTCGCCGGGAAGGGCTCCGGCGGCTACCTCCGCTTCCCCGACGGCACCCGCCGGGTCGGGGTCAAGGTGGGCATCAGCTACGTCGGCCAGGCGGGCGCCAAGGCCAACCTGGCCGCCGAGAATCCGCCGGGGCGCGGCTTCGGGCAGGTGCGCGACGCCGCGTACGACGCGTGGCGCCGCCGGTTGGCCGACATCAGGGTCGGCGGCGGCTCGGACGCGGACCGCACCACCTTCTATACCGCGCTCTACCACTCGCTGCTGCACCCCAACGTCATCAGCGACATCGACGGCCGCTACCGGGGCAGCGACGGCGAGGTCCACTCGGTGACCCCGGGCCACCGGGCCCAGTACGGCACCTTCTCCGGCTGGGACGTCTACCGCTCCCAGGTCCAGCTGCTCACCCTCCTCGACCCCGGCCGGGGCTCCGACATCGCGCAGTCGCTGCTGAACTTCGCACGCCAGAACGGCGGCGTGTGGGGACCGGTGGATCCACAACTCCTCCGGCACCCACGTCATGAACGGTGACCCGTCGGCCGCCGCCCTCGCCGGGATCCGGGCCTTCGGCGGCACCCGCTTCGACCTCGACGGCGCCCTCGACTCGCTGGTCAGGGCCGCCACCGTACCGACCGCGAAGGACACCAGCCCGGCCGGCAAGCCGATCATGTCGGTGGGCCAGCGACCCTCCCTCGACAAGTACCTCAAGCTGCACTACATGCCGTCCGTCTCCAACGCCTGGGGCGGCGCGGCCGAGACCCTGGAGATGTCCGGCGCGGACTTCGCGATCTCGCAGCTCGCCGGGGCGGCGGGGGAGCGGGACACCGCCCGCGCCTTCGCGGCCCGCGCCCAGTGGTGGCAGAACAACTTCAACGCCGCCGCCGATCCGGACACCGGCGGCTACATCGCCAACCGCAAGGCGGACGGCAGCTGGGTCACCGGCTTCACCCCGGCCACCGGCAACGGCTTCGTCGAGGGCACCAGCGCCCAGTACACCTGGATGGTGCAGCACAACCCGGCGGGCCTGTTCGCCGCCCTGGGCGGCAGGGACGCCGCGGTGAAGCGCCTGGACTCCTTCTTCCACGACGCCGACGGCAGCTGGGCGCTCACCGGCGCGGGCGGCGAGAAGTCCGAACTGGACAACGAGCCATCGATCAACGTCCCGTATCTGTACGCGTACGCCGGACAGCCGTACAAGACCCAGGAGACCGTCCGCGCGGCGATGCGGCAGCTGTGGAGCACCGAGCCCGGCGGCATCCCCGGCAACGACGACCTCGGCGAGATGTCGTCCTGGTACGTGTTCTCGGCCCTCGGCCTGTATCCGCAGGTCCCCTCCCGCGCCGAACTGGTGCTGGCCTCGCCGCTGTTCCCGCGTGTGGAGATCGAACGCGGCGGCCGTGACATCTCCATCCGGGCCCCGCAGGCCGCGCCGGACGCGCCGTACGTCCAGTCGCTGAAGGTCGACGGCCGGGCGAGCGGCCGGCCCTGGCTGCCGGAGTCGTTCGTCAGGCGCGGCGGCACGCTGGAGTACGCCCTCGGCGAGGCGCCCAACCGCTCCTGGGGCTCGGCCGCGGCCGACGCGCCCCCGTCCTTCCGCGCCGGCGAGCAGCCGTACCAGATCGGCGTGGGGCCCACCACCGGCACCGTCGCGCCCGGCGAGAGCCTGACGGTGAAGGTGGCCGCCGTCCCCGTCCGCGACGGTGACCGCCCCCAGGTGCGCTTCACCGCCGGCGCCCCGGACGGGCTCACCGCCTCGCCCGCCTCCGGGACGGTGGGGCCCGATGGTACGGCCGAGATCACCCTGCGCGCGGGGCAGGACACGGCCGAGGGCTTCTACGACGCCAAGGTGACGGTGACCGGCGAGGGCACGGACGTCGTCCAGCCGGTGGCGGTGACCGTCGCCGGGCCCGGCAGCCTGCTCGCCGCGTACGACAACGTCGGCGCCACCGACGACGCGGGCGAGCACGACGAGGGCGACTACGACGGCGGCGGCTGGAGCTATTCGCGCCAGGCCCTGACCGAGGCCGGTCTCGCACCGGGCGCCCGGGGCACCGTCCAGGGCCTGGAGTTCACCTGGCCCGACTCGCCCGCCGGCCGCCCCGACAACGCCTCGGCCGACGGCCAGACCATCGACCTGCCGGCCTCCACCGCCCTGTCGTTCGTCGGCAGCGCGGTCAACGGCAACCAGGAGACCACCGCCAAGATCACCTACACCGACGGCAGTTCGGACAGCACCGAGCTGTCCTTCACCGACTGGACGGTGGGCGGCGGCGGAGGGACGGTCCAGTACGGCAACGTGACCGTCGCCAGGACCCCGTACCGCAACATCAGCGGCGGGGACAAGGACGTCGTGGACGCCTACATCTTCGCGACGAAGGCGTTCCGGGCGCCGGACGGCAAGACGATCAAGAGCGTCACGCTGCCGGACAACGCGGACCTCCACGTCTTCGCGATCGCCCGCGGCTGACGGCCGGGCGGCCAGGCGTCGAGGCGTCGAGGCGGGGCGCACGGGACGTACGGGGGTGTTCACCGGCCCACCCGGCCGGTGAACACCCAGTCCCGGCAACACCCTTGCGCCCCGGCGACACCACGCCCTTTACTTGATCGCTGCCCGGCGGCCGCCCGCGCGACGGCCGCCGCCCGTACCGCCGTACCGCCCTCCCGCGACGGCAGGCCAACACCGGAGGTGGACCACATCAGCACGCGGCCCCTGACGTTCGTCGTCGGCACCGGACGCAGCGGCTCGACCGCGCTGTCGCACGTCCTGAACCTGCACCCCGGCATCCTCAGCGTCAACGAGCTGTTCACCTCCCTCGGTGCGGAGCCCCACCGCCATCCGCTGCCCGGGCGGGTCCTGACCGGCGCGGACTTCTGGCAGCTGGTCACCCGGCCGAACGAGGACTTCGACCGGATGATCCGCAGCGGCACCCCGTCGCCGGAATTCCTGTACCCCCGGCGCCCCGGCCGCTTCTCGGCCGAGACCACCGGCATCCCCGCCCTGTGCATGATGGTCCTGCCGCATCTCACCGACGACCCGGACGCGCTCTTCGACGAGCTCGCGCCGCGCGTCTCGGCCTGGCCGGGCCGCCCCGTGGCCCGGCACTACGAGGCGCTGTTCGAGCTGCTGGCCGACCGGTTCGGCGGCGGTGCGGTCGTCGAGCGCTCCGGCGGCTCGCTGAGCTGGGTGCCGTGGATCCGGGAGGCGTTTCCCGAGGCGCGGTTCGTCCATATGTTCCGGGACGGGCCGGACTGTGCGCTGTCGATGAGCCGACACCCCGGCTTCCGGATGATCCTGCGCACCATGGACGCCAGAAGCGCGTCGGGGGCGGGCCCGCTGGTGCCCCGGCTCACCGACCAGCACCTCCAGACCCTGCCGCCCGACCTCGCGGGGCTGTTCGCCGAACGGTTCGACCCCGCGCTGCTGATGGCGGCGCCCGTGCCGGTCGCCCGGTTCGGCGAGATGTGGTCGCGCCTGATCAGCCGGGGCCTGACGGCGCTGTCACGGGTCCCGGAGGGTTCCCGTACGGCCCTGTCCTACGAGGGACTGCTCGACGCGCCCCGGCAGGAGCTGACCCGGCTGGCGGAGTTCGTCGGCGTCGAGCCCACGGAGGAGTGGCTGACGGCGGCCGAGGCCACGCTCGACCACGGCCGGCGCGGCTCCGCCCTCCGCCTTCCCCCGGACGAGCTGTCCGCCCTGCGCGAGTCCTGCACCCCGGGCACCGAGGCGCTGCGGGCGGCCATGGCGGGTACGTAGCGCTCCGGCTCCCCGCGGGGATTCTGCCCACAGCGTGTCTGCTCACAGCATGCGGCGATTCCGCCGGCGCCACCCGGCGGGCAGAGTCACCGTCATGAGGCTTCTGTTGCTGGGCGGTACGGAATTCGTGGGGCGCGCCGTCGCCGAGGAGGCGCTGGCGCGCGACTGGCAGGTGACCGCGTTCCACCGCGGACGCCACGACCCGCCGCCGGGCGTGGCCGCCCTGCGGGGCGACCGGAGCGCCGTGGGCGGCCTGGCGGCCCTGGAGGCGCCCGAGGCGGGGGAGTGGGACGTCGTCGTCGACACCTGGTCGGGCGCGCCGTCCGCCGTGCGCGACGCGGCCCGGCTGCTGGCCGGGCGCGCCGGGACTTACGCCTACATCTCCAGCCGGTCGGTCTACTCCTACCCCGCCCCGGCCGGGCTCGACGAGGACGGCCCGCTGGTGGAGGCGTCGCCGGACGCGGACGAGGCCGAGTACGCCCAGGCCAAGAGGGGCGGGGAGCTGGCGGCGGAGGCGGCGTTCGGCGAGCGGGCGCTGCTGGCCCGGGCGGGGCTGATCCTGGGCCCGTACGAGAACGTCGGCCGGCTGCCGTGGTGGCTGACGCGTATCTCCCAGGGCGGCCAGGTCCTGGCGCCGGGGCCGCGTGAGCTGGCGCTGCAGTACATCGACGTCCGCGACCTGGCCGGCTGGGTGCTGGACGCGGCCGAGCGCGGGCTCGGCGGCCCGTACAACCTGGTGAGCCCGCCGGGCCAGACGACCCTCGGCGAGCTGCTTGAGGCGTGCGTGGCCGTCACCGGGTCGGACGCCGAGCTGCGCTGGACGGACCCGGAGGTGGTCCTGGCGGCCGGTGTCGAGCCATGGACCGAGCTGCCGGTATGGCTGCCGCCGGGGGAGCTGCACGACACGATGTACGGAGGGGATGTGTCCCGGGCGCTCGCCGCGGGCCTGCGCTGCCGCCCCGTCGCCGAAACCGTGGCCGCCACCTGGGAGTGGCTGCGACAGCTGGGCGGCCGGGCACCCCAGCGTCCGGACCGCCCGCCGGTGGGGCTTGCCCCGGAGCGGGAGGCGAAGGTGCTGAGGTCGGCGAGACACGCTTAGGGGCGGACCTTGCCGCCCGCGGCGGCCACGCGGCGCTGCGCGGCTCCGTCGCGTGGCCGCAGGACAGGGCCTATGCGGAAGGCGTCTGCCGCGGTCCTGGGACCGGGCGTACGGGGTGCTTGCTCATGATCGAGACCCGGTTGAACGCGTTCATGGCGATCGCCACCCAGATCACCGCCGAGATCTCGTCGTCGCTCAGCACCTGGCGCGCGTCACCGTAGGCCGCCTCCTGCGCGGCGGCGTCCGCGGGGGTGGTGGTCGCCTCCGCCAGGGCGAGCGCGGCCCGCTCCCGCGGGGTGAACACCTCGGTGTCCCGCCACGCCGCCAGCACGCCCAGGCGCTGCGCCGTCTCACCGGCCCGCACCGCGGCCTTGGTGTGGAGGCTGAGGCAGAAAGCACAGCCGTTGACCTGGGACACGCGCAGGTTGACCAGCTCCACGAGCTGCCGGTCGAGCCCGGCCTCGGCGGCGGTCGTGCGGACCGCCTCGGCGGTCTGCACCAGCGCCCCGTAGGCCTGCGGGCTTTGCTTGTCGACGAAGACCCGACTGCCCCGCCCCTCGGCGGGGGCCGCCTTGTCGATGGAGGCCGCCGCGGAGGTCGCTGCCGTGTCAGTCACCTGAACTCCTTCATCGGGCCGCTTCGGCCGCTTCCGGTATGTTGCGCACCTCACCGAGGTGTCGATCTATCATCGGTATTATTGTTGAGCGTACAACTATCACCCGCTTGGGAGGCGTCGCGCCATGAGCAACACCGAGACCCAGCCCGCCGTGCAGCGCTGCGGTGCCTCCCCTGAGGGAGAGGCCGCCCCGCGGGTGGAGGTGCTGACCCCGCGCGACGTCCCGCTGGGCGGCCCGCGCGCCATGACGGTACGACGCACCCTGCCACAGCGGGCCCGGACGCTGATCGGCGCCTGGTGCTTCGCCGACCACTACGGCCCCGACGACGTCGCCGCCAGCGGCGGGATGGACGTCGCGCCGCATCCGCACACCGGTCTACAGACCGTGAGCTGGCTGTTCAGCGGGGAGATCGAGCACCGCGACAGCCTCGGCAGCCACGCCTTCGTACGGCCGGGCGAGCTGAACCTGATGACCGGCGGCCACGGGATCAGCCACTCCGAGGTCTCCACCGCCCGGACCACGGTCCTGCACGGCGTACAGCTGTGGGTGGCGCTGCCCGAAGCGCACCGGCACACCGACCGCGACTTCCAGCACTATGTGCCGAGCCCCATCCCCCTGGCCGGGGACGGGGCGGCCGGGGACGGGCCCGTGGGCGAGGTCAGGGTCTTCCTCGGCTCCCTCGCGGGCGACACCTCACCGGTGCCCACCTTCAGCCCCCTGCTGGGCGCCGAACTCACCCTCGAGCCGCACGCCACGGTCAGCCTGGCCATCGACCCCCGCTTCGAGCACGGCGTCCTCCTCGACCGCGGGGAGGTCCGCATGGCCGATACGCTCCTGAGCCCCGCCGAGCTCGGCTACCTCGCCCCAGGAAACGGGACGCTCGAGCTGACCAACACCACGGACTCCGCCGCCCGCATGGTGCTGCTCGGCGGGACGCCGTTCGGCGAGCGGATCGTGATGTGGTGGAACTTCATCGGGCGGTCCCAAGACGATATCGAACAGGCCCGGTCTGACTGGATGACCGGCTCGCGCTTCGGTGAGGTGAAGGGCTACGACGGAGACCGCCTGCCCGCTCCCGAGCTGCCGACCGTGCCGCTGAATCCGCGCGGAAACGCGCGCTGACCTGCGGGAATCTGAGGGAGTGGTCACTCGGGGTGAGGCGCTGCCGCGACTCGCCCGCAGGTCGCTCACATGCTGGGCGAGACCTGGTGCCACTCCCTTCCTCGGGCTCGGTCCGACCAACGGGGATTCCAGCGTGTGGGCATCTGTGGGCGGGTTTAGGCGGCCTCATGCTGACCCGATGCTGACTTTACTGATGGCCTGTCAGGATCGATGTGCGGCCTATTCCGGCTGCTCAGCCGTTCGTGGGAAGCGTGCCGACTCGGCGGCGTCACGATCGATGCTAACCCTGAGCTCTGACGGGTCCTTGTGAGGGAAGGTGGGGCCGCCCTGTGACCACGTGGTGTTGTAGCAACCGAACAAGGCGGTACTTGTGGCAGTTCGGCTGTTCGAACGAAGCCACAAGATAGGGCCGGGTTCGAGGTGGCTAACGACGCCTGGGCGCTCCCCGCGGGGAGCGCCCAGGCGCGGGAGGCCGCGGTTGCACAGCACTCCGGAACCCTCGCCCCGGGAAGCACAGCAGGAGAGCGCGGGACCGCACTTACCAGCAGATGCCTGTGCCCCTCAGCGGAATTCCGGGGGGCAGGTGGTGTGGGCGGCTTCTGGCAGGGTGCGGGTGATCCGCTCGCGCATCGGGGGTACCTCCTTGCCGTGGTAGGCGTCGGCGATCTGGCCTTGCCGCCGGGGGACGAGCAGGAGGATGTGGTCTCCGGTGGCGTAGGCGTCGGCGGGGTCCGCGACGGTGGGATCGGCGAGGTCGAACTGTGTCGTGGTGGGTCCCTTGCCGGGCTTGAACCACCGGTCTACGGACATGGTCACCTGTACACGGCCTTGGCCGGCTGGCCGGGCCGAGGTGAGGTCGCCCTCCACGATGCTCGTCGCACAGGCCAGGGCCTGCGGGAAGGTCTGTCCCCGGCCTGTGGCGTCGGATTGGCTCCCGGAGTCGCCGCCGGTGGTGACGGCAACTATCACGGCGATGGCGGGGGCGCAGGCGGCCGCCGCCACGGCGAGCACCGCCCGGACGCGCTGCCGCGGGCGAGGCGGGCGAGTCGCTGTGACCGTAGAGGGCGACGGAGCTGGGGCTGCGGCGGGGTCGGGGCGCCCGGCCTCCTCCCCGATCAGTGTGAATGCCCGCCGCAGCCGGGTCTCCTCAGTCTCGGTCGGTTCGGTCACCGTGGATCACCTCCGTCTCGTGGAGCCGGGTGCGCAGCGCGGCCACGGCCGTGTGCAGGCGGCTCTTGACCGTGCCTTCGGGGATGCCGAGCAGTTGTGCGATGTCGCGCACCGGCAGATCGGCGTAGTAGCGCAGTGTCAGTACTTGGCGCTGGTGGTGGGGCAGGGAGCCGAGTCCGTCCGCGACCGCGAGGGCCAGCGTGCGGTCCTCTTGGGTGTGTTCGGCGGCGGGCTGTCGCGCCCAGCGGGCGGCGAGGCGGGCATGGAGCCCGTCGTCGCGGGCACCGGCCCGGTGCCAGTCGACAGCGACGCGGGCGGCGACGACGCTGCTCCACGCGGAGGCGTCGCGGATGACAGCACGACCGCGATCGGCGTGTTGTTCCAGCAGCTTGAGCCGCACCTCTTGCACGCCGTCGTCCAGGTCGCCCCACGGCACGCCGCCCAGTGCCAGGATCGCGCGCACACGTGCCACGTCTATGTCGGTCCCATCGAGCGACTGCGAGCCGGGCGTGTGCCCGTCCGGCTCGTGGGGGTGGGCGGCGTCCGCGTGCCGCCGGGCGCGGCGTGCAGTGCGGCGGCGTTGGGTCATGAGCCGTCCCTCCTTGTCCCTGTTGTGGCGGGCGTCTTGTCCCTCCTATGACGGAGCAGCACCCTGGAACGTTCAGCCGTACGGAGGGGCGCTTTCGGGGCATTGGTCTGTCCCGCGCCGGGGCGCGGGACAGACCAATGGCCGAGCTACCGCATCGGGATCTTTGTCATGTCGCCGGGCTCAGGGCGTCCCGGCAGTCCGCGCCCTGGTAGTCCGCAGATCAGCCGCAGTTGACACGCGGCCGTGTGGGGCCGAAGGCCTCCGGCTCGCGTGGCTGAGCCGCTTCCAGCGCTTGGACCAGTGCCTCCTCGCCGCGGCCGGCCAACTGGTCCTCCAGCCCGGCGTCATCCCCGGCCTCCCGCGTGCTGCGTGCCTGTGCGGCCGTGCGGGGACGTCCTTCCAACTCGCCCTGGCCGATGACACCTCCGTCGAACGGCAGCTCTGAGCCCTCGCCGAGTCCATGCCACTGAGCGGGTTCCGCGGCGTCACCGGGGGAACATGCGGCCTCTTCCCACGTGATCGCCATGACATAGCGGTGCCCCAGCTCGACCCGGGGCTGGTCGACCAGCGCCATCTTCGTACCGGCTCGCCGAGAACGCCACCACGCTCGGCGAGCCCTACACTCGCCATCTCGGCGGCAAGCTCCGCGAGCTGCGCTTCGACCTCGACGGCAACGCCCAGCGAATCACCTACTGGATCGCTCCCGGCCGCCGCATCGTGCTCCTGACAGTGTTCCGCAAAACCAGGATGCGCGAGACGGCGGAGGTGGAACGCGCCCATGCCGCCCAGGCCGCCTGCGAGGCCCGCCACGAACCGGCCGCCGAACACGCCGTCTACAGCCGCGACATCAAGGAGGAACTGCGATGAACCATGCCGAGTGGAAGACCCGCCGCCACCGCAAGCTCCTGGGCGAAGCAGCCGAGGACAACCCCGAGTACGACCGCCTCTATGAAGAGGCCGAACTGGCTCACGACCTCGGCCAGATGGTCTACGACCGGCGCACCGCCCTCGGCCTGTCCCAGGCCGAACTCGCGGAGCGCTGCGGCATGAAGCAACCCCAGATCTCCCGCATCGAAGGCGGCGGCACCGTCCCCACCATCCCCCTTCTGCGACGCCTGGCCCGTGCTCTCGACGCCGACCTGACCATCAACCTCACCCCTTTCACAATTCGAGTAGAATTTGCGGAACTGCGGCGCTGGAAAACGGGGGCTGGCAGCATATTCTGGACCGCCACCGGCCCGGTGGTGCGTTGGTCGACGACGAGGCGGGCATCTTCATCGGCAAGGAGAAGAAGGTCCGTCAGAGGGTCGTTGACACCATCAATCGCGACACCCCCAAGTCGAACACGAATGGGCGACCCGCTCAGATTTGCGAATGGGGCTTTGGTCCCGGTAGTTCCATCGGCAAGGCTGGTCCGGCAAATGGGGGCGGAGACTTGACTGGAATCCGTGTGATCGTGAATGACGGCAAAGTCGTGACCGCCTTTTCGTTCTAGGTGGGAGGTCCGGCAAGGAGAAGCCATGATTCGTCTTTCCTTCTCTCTCCCGGAGCCGGGTTCGCCCCGGCGGAGAACCTGGGAGGGGGTCAAGCAGGGCGATCCTGCGGGTCTTGCAGAGATTGATCTTCGCTACAAGCGCTTCGGTGTCAATGTCGAAATGGTCGTAGACGGCGTGGAGGTCATCTCAAAGAGAAGGTTTGTGACGCTCGTGGACCTGGCCCTTTCGCTCTCTCATGCGGAGAGGTGCATCTCATCAGGAGAAGATGCGGTGTTCGACTTTACAGAGAGCGAAGAGGTTATTTATCTGCGTCGCGACGGTGATCTCATTGCCGTGACCTCATCGAAACGGCCCTGGCGGGTTACTGTCGATCGTGAAGAACTCGCGAGTTCTTTCTCCAGCTTCCTCCGAGAGGCGTATTCGTGTCTGACTTCTAAGATCCCTGGATTGGCTGCGAATCCGGTGGTCCGGCAAATCTTGCCGGAATAGCTCGGACTGTTCTCGGAATGAGTGCAGAGTGATATACGGAGGCCCCGCCGGAGTGATTTCCGGCGGGGCCTCTGGGGCTTTTGACGGCAACGCTGACGGGAACGTCAGCGGACGACGGCTGCGGCGGGCGGGGTGTCAGGGCCGTCGTCGTTCTGACCGAGGGCGCGGCCCATGGTGTCGATGGCTTGGCGTTGGAGGCGGAGTCGGACGTGGGCGTAGACGCCGGCGGCGACATCGATATGGGCATGGCCGAGGAGTTCCTTGATGACGACGAGGTCGACGCCCTGTTCCAGGAGCAGGGTCGCGGTCGAGTGGTGGAGGTCGTGGAAGCGGATACGGCGGAGCCCGGCCCGATCGAGGAAGCCGCGGAAGCGGTGGGTGAGGTTGGCAGGGTCGAGCGGCCGACCAGTCTGGGTGGTGAAGACGAGGCCGTTGTCTCTCCAGCTCGGCCCTGCGGTCTCGCGTTCCTTGGCCTGCCGCTCCTTGTGCTCCTTGAGGGAGTGGAGGCATTCGGTCGGGAGCATGAATCGGCGTTCGGATGCCCGGGTCTGGTGGGCAGGTGGGTAAGGCCGCCGGTTCGGGCGCGCTGGAGCGAGCGGCGGATGGTTGCGGTGCCTGCGTTGAGATCGAGGTACTGGAGGCCGAGGAGTTCGCCCTTGCGGAGTCCGGTGCGCAGCGAGAGTTCATACAGCGCATGCAGCCGGTCGGTGCGGGCAGCGTCAAGGCGGCCCGCTGTCGCGGGCCGCGCGCGCTCCGGCCCCGCGGGGCCGCCGCCCGCTCCTGCCTCCGCCCCGTTTACCGACGACTCCGCCGGTCTGGGCGCGCAACAGCCAGCACAGCGAACCACCCTGGGCTCTGCCCCAGACCCTGGCCCTCTCTCCGAGGGGCAGGGGGCCGAGTACGGGTGCGGCTTCGTCGTAGTGGATGGGCAGGGCACGGGAAGGGTCCCTCGCCGCTCGGTCACCGGAGGCGTACCAGGAACCCCCGGATGCCGCCAAGGCCAAGCGCAAGCGTCACGGTGTGAGCCTTGGCGGCCCCCGGAGAACCTTGGTCCGGCGAAGCTGCCCGACCGTGAACTCCTCGCCCTCCGGGGACCAGGCCAGCTGGGTCTCGGACGACGCGGTCATCACGTACGTACCCTCGACGCTGGCGCGGTTTGCCACCCCGCAGGTGTCGGTGCTCGGCCCGGCTGGGGCGGCAGCACCACTGGCCCGTCGAGCGCACGGTGTGCGCCACGAGGGGCTCTGTTTGTATCCCCGGTTCAACCGGGAGGAACTCGTCTCCATCCGCAAGCGCTCCCGAAACGCGCGGCGCTTGGCAGCCGACCCGCCACCCCGCGCATACCTCGTGAAGACGGCATACGGCCGGGATCAGCACCTGTCAGCCGTCACGGCACCATGTTTTGAAAGTCAGTAGTCGGGTGACACCAATGCTGACTTTTGCTGACTTCCTTCGACTTTCAAGCCTTTGACCTGCGGAAATGTCGCGCGACAAAATGGTGGTGGAACTTCATCGGCCGCAGCAATAAGGACATCGCCCAGGCCCGCGAGGACTGGATGACCGGCTCGCGCTTCGGAGAGGTGAACGGCTACGACGGGGACCGGCTGCCCGCTCCCGAATTGCCGAACGTGCCGCTGAAGCCGCGGGGACAGGTGCTCTGAGTCCCTCAGGCCGGGACCTGAGGGAGCGTCGGGCCGGGGCCGTCGGCGGGCGGCGTGGGCGGGGAGTCCGGGGTGTTCCGGAGTCGGCCGCTCCAGGGGCCGGCCGCACTGGCATCGGCACCGGCACCGTCGTTCCGTTGTCTGCGGATCCGGACCGCTTCCCATCCGTCAGGCGGTTCCGGGCCGACGCGGTAGGCGATGTCCGGTTCGCTCGCCCGGCGGGTGACCTCGCAGACGCGCACCTGCCCCTGGGGGGCGAGCGCCAGCAGCCGGAAACATCTGTCCGCCACCTCCCCGGTCACCCTCGGGGCGGCGTCCGCGTCCCCGTGGCGGAACAGCAGGTACGCGTCCCCGGTGGCCACGGCGACATGGAGGCCCGCTCGCGCGGCGGGGGCCACGGGCGCGGGCCCGGCGCTCCCGGCGGTGAGCCGGTCGCGCACCGCGAACGCCGCCCGTACCGCTCGGGCCGCGTCGTCCTCACCCGTCTCGGGGTGGCCGAACAACGTGGAGAAGAGCGGCCCGACCGCGTGCGCCATCGTCCCGCCGAACCGTTCGGCTTCCTCGCGCACGGCCTTCTCGGCCTCGCGCAGGCCGTCCTGGACGCTCAACGCGTCGTGCCCCTGGCCCTCCAGGGTGTGCCGCACCCATACGAGGGTGATCCGTTTGCGCTCCACGGTGAAGTCGTTCAGCCGGTGGGGCCGGGGGGCGCGCCCGCGGACGGCGGTGAGCCCCGCACGGCCCGGGGCAGGGGTTCCCCGCACCGTGTCGGTCCTGGGCAGGGTCGCCACATTGATCAGCGCGGGACGGGACGGAGGGTCGAGCTCCGGCGCGTGTTCGAGGATCTGCCGCTCCAGCTTCTGCATCTCGCGGGTCGGTTCGAGGCCGTACCGCTCGACCAGCTCGACCCGGATGCGGCGGTAGGCGGCGAGCGCGTCGGTCTGCCGGCCGCAGCGGTACAGGGCGAGCATCATCTGACAGCTCAGCCGCTCCCGCGTCGGCTCGGCGGCGGCGGCCGCGTGCAGCTCGCCGAGCACCGCCTGGTGACGACCGCACGCCAACTCGGCCTCGAAGAGGGCCTCCAGGGCGTCGAGGCGGGTGTTCTCCCACGCGGTCGGCTCCGGCCAGACGAGGCCGTCCTCGACGAGGTCGGCGAGCGCCACTCCCCGCCACAGCCCCAGGGCCTCCCGCAGCACGCCGGCCGCCGACTCGTAGGAGCCCGCCGCCACATCGGCGTGTCCGCGCTCCACGGCCTGCCGGAAGCGGAACAGGTCGATCGTCTCGGGGTCGACCCGGAGCCGGTAGCCCGGGGCGTCGGTCACCAGTGCCGCCCGCCCGCCGGAGCCCCGGTGGCGGGCGGGGTCGGAGGACAGGACCCGGCGCAGGGCCCGTACCGCGTTCTGCAGCATTTTCCTGGCGGTCAGCGGGGTGTCGCCGGGCCACAGGGCGGTCAGCAGCCCGCTCGTGGGCACCGCGCAGTTGGCGTGGATGAGCAGATGGGCGAGCGCGCCTCGTTTGATCACTCCGCCCAGGGGCACCGGCACTCCGTCGTCGATCACCGTCAGGGGCCCGAGCAAGTGGAACTCCACGGAACTTCACCTTCTGTCTGGATGCGCGTGTCCCCGTGTCCCCCCTGTGTCCCCCGTGTCCTCACCAAGAGCGCCGCTCATCGCGAGCCGCAGGAGTTGCATGCGATTGGTGACCCCTGCCTTGGCCCGGATGCGACGCATGTACGTGTCGACGGTGTGCGGACTGAGCCCCAGCAGACGCGCGGCGGAGGAGTAGGTGTGTCCGTTCAGGATGCAGGACAGCACCTCGCGTTCGCGGTCGCTGAGCGACGTCAGCGCATGACGGTCGAGTGGTCTCATGGTGGTGAGCGGCCTCTCTTGTGGCCTCGCGGTACGGACGAGCTCGGTCGGCAACGCCGCCGGGGCGGCGTTGCCGGGCTTCGTCGCGTATCGCCCCCGTGGCCCGCGTTCGGCCGGTCGATCGCCGTGAACCGGTCGGTGGCGGCCTACCGGTGCCGCCCCCAGCCGGTGTCATCGTCGTCCGGGGAATCGGCGTCGATCACGAACCGGGCCTCCCCGTCCGAGGAAACGGTGAGCGTGTGCGCGGGCCGCGGCTCGGCGCCGGCCCGGGTGTCGGTCGCCTTCGAGGCCGCGCTCAGAGCGAGGGGGAGGGCCAGCGCGGCGATCGCGGCCGCGGCGGCGGGAAGGGACAGCTTTTTCATGGTCATGGCCTCCGGTGGATGGAATCCGGTGCGGATGATGGGGGTGATCGGCCCTGGGCTGACGCATCGATCATGGCTCGGGGGAGGGGCGCGCACCACGCGCCCCTCCGCTCACCAACGTGCCGGGCAGCAAAGCGAGGGGTGTCCATAAGGGGGCGAAGGGAATCATCCGGGCGTTGATCGGCGGGTGGACGTCCGCGGCACCCCGCCGTCCGCCCGGGCGGGGTCATGGGGTGGCGTGGAGTGCGAGCAGCAGCAGCGGGCAGTCGGCGCCGGCGTTGTCGAGCGTGCACGTGTGGCCTGCCGGAACGTAGAAGATCTCCCCGGCCCGCAGCCGCAGTTCGATCCCCCCGCGCTCGCCGTCCGGGCTGCCCGGGCGCTCGATGCGGAACCGCGCCCCGCCACGGAGGGAGAAGATCAGGACAGCGGTGCCGCGGTGCTCGACGGCGAGCGCCCTTCCGGCGGGCAGCGTGTGCTCGAAGGCGTCGACGGCGTAGCCCATGAGCTGACTCAGATCGGCGGCCAGCCGGTTCGCGCGGGTACCGAGGGGCGCGGACCGCCAACCGGTGCCGGCCTCGCCGCCGTACTCCCCGCAGAGGCCGCGGAGGACGGCGTGGGCACGTTCGGGCCAGACCACCGCGGGACCCCGGTCCTGATACGCCGACAGGCACAGCGCGATGTCGCGGAGGAAGACTTCCCAGTCCGTCGCGGACACCGCTGCCCTCCGCTGTCGGGATCGCTTCTCGTGGCCGCCGTGGAAGCGCAGTGCATCCTCGCCGGTCCGCGCCCCGGACCGCCAGTCCCGTGTTCGCGGTCCCGGGAAGGCGTGACACCCGCGCCCCGATGACGCCCCGATGACGGCGCGATGACGGCGCGAGGCCGCGACGGCGCGTGCCGTCGCGGCCTCGTACACCCCGTGATGCCGATGGCGGGCGGGCTCCCGCCTACCGGGCCGCCCCCCGCGCACCGGTGCCCGGCCCGTTCTCGTCCTGATCCAGCAGACCGGCCCGGGCGGCGAGGACTCCCGCCTGGAACCGGCTCACCGCGCCGAGAGTGTCCATGATGTCGGCGACGTGCTTGCGCGTGGTGCGCACCGACATGCCCAGCCTGCGGCCGATCGCCTCGTCCTTGCAGCCCGCAGCCAGTAAGCGGAGGATCGTCCTGTCCAGCTCCTTGGACACCGATTCCAGGCCGTCCGCCGCGGCGTCCGAGAAGGGCCGGGCGTGGGCCCACGCGTTTTCGAACACCGAGCACAGATAGCTCACAACCGACGGCTCCCGCACGATCACCGCCCCCAGGCCGCCCTCCTCGTCCGGGATGAACGCCAGGTCCCGGTCGAAGACGATCAGCCGGCCGAACGGATCGTGGACGGTCCGGTACTCGGCGCCCAGGCCGGACAGCACGGCCACATATGCCTGGCTCGGCGCGTTGAACCGGGCCGTGTGGTTGTAGAGCGTGCGCATCCGCACTCCCCGGGCGAGCAGCGCCGTGTCACGGCTCATCGCCTCCTGGAGTACTTCCGGCGACCGCCCGCCGCCGGGCTGGCTGCTCAGGACCTCCTGCCGGCACTCGTTGGAGGCACGGTTCAAGGCGGCGCGGACCTCGTCCAGATGCGAAATGATCTCGATGCTGTCGGCCGGACGGCGCCTTCCTTCGAGGAAGCGCGCGCGCAGTCGGCCGAATTCGACACTGATCTGATCCAGGCGGCGCCGCTGTTCCTGCAGGGACTCCCGGATCGGGGCGGTGAGCGCGGCGGCGGCCAGGTCCGGGTCGACGGGCACCAGGAGCGCCGGGTCCTTCGAGTGGGAGCGCAGCAGACCCAGTTGCCTGAGCCTCCCGACGGCCGAGCCGAGTTCTTCCTCGGATAATTCCAGCTCGGACGAGGCGGCCAGGCGTTCCATGCCCACCTGCTGGTATCTCAGTACGCAGGAATAGACGGCCACTTCGGCCTCACTCAGATACGAGGGGCCGCGGAGGGCCTCTTGGAGAGGCAGGTTCACGGGCGCTCCCCTGGTCTCCGGGAGGAGGGCGCTGACGGACCGTCGGACGGTCTGACACCGGGCAGCCGATATATGAGCAGCATCTTGCTTCTTTTCTCTTCCACCTGGGGGTGCGGTGAGAAGGTCTCTCCTACGGCATACGACCGGCGCCGTGCAGAGGTTCACTCGGATCCGGTCCCGCGGGGCGGGCCTCGGACAGAAGTCTGGCCAAGACAGCTGTGTGACTGTCGAACGCGAGCTCGCCCGGCGTGTCGAGCACCTGCCATCCGACGGTCTCGGGCATCGGTACCGCCTCGGGCAGCGTCCCGGCCTCGCGCACCGGCAGCAGGGCGAAGACCTGGAGGGTGTCCCTCGTGGAGTGCGCGTCGAAGAGGCGGACCCGATCCGGATCGGCCACCAGCCCCGTTTCCTCCCGCAGTTCCCGTACGGCGCCCTCCTGCCAGGTCTCGCCGACCTCCACATAGCCGCCGGGCAGCGCCAGCCGGCCCAGAGCGGGCTCGACGCCCCTGCGCACCACGACCGCGCCGAGCCGGCCCGACGCGGTGGCCACCGGCTGCAGGACGACGGCCACGGGCAGGGGGTTGTGCCACTGGGTCTCGCCGCAGCCGGAGCAGTCCCTCGGCCACCCGGCGCCCTCGGCACAGGCGGTTCCGCAGTACGGACAGTGTGTGACGCGGCGTCCGCGCGTGTACCCCACGAAACTCCCACCCTCTCGTCATGCGGCGGCAGACGAATCCCGTTCCGGCGAATACGGCGAATACAGCGAATACAGCAAACACGGCGAATGGGGAAAGGTGAATGCCGAAACGCCCGCCCATTCGCCGGTAATCGCCGCCGCCGCGACCATGGCGTCACCGGAAAGAATCGACTTCGCGGAAATGGACTGCGAGAGGCGCTGATCGCCCGCCCCTGACCGTCCCCCAGGGTTTATGCGGGGCCGGCTTCGGCGTGACGCGGCCACGGGCGGCCCCGTTGACGGCGGGCCCGATGGCCGGGCCGGCCGGGCGACCTCGCACGGCCCTCGCCGGTCGGCCGGGTGCCCGGGCCGCACGCCGGTCCAGCATGCCCCGAAAGGCAGCCGACCGCGGTAATTCGACGGTCATTCCGGCGCAATTCCGCCGGCCGTCGCCGATGGCTGTCGGATTACCGTTCCCGGCGGTGGGCGTGGTTATCGTTGCCCCCGTATTGCTGATCTGAATCGGCGAGGTGTTCCGGCTATGGGTTATCCGAACGACGGGTCGGGCGGCGTGCCGGCGCGGCCGCATTTCCCCGATATCGAGCTCGCGGTGCTCGACCACTGGCGGGCGAACGACGTGTTCGCGAGGTCGGTGCGGCCGCGGGACACCGCGGCCGGCGAATTCGTGTTCTACGACGGGCCGCCGTTCGCGATCGGACTGCCGCACTACGGTCACCTGCTGGCCGGTTACGCCAAGGACGTGGTTCCGCGCTACCAGACCATGCGCGGACGCCGCGTCGAGCGCCGCTTCGGCTGGACCACCCACGGCCTGCCGGCGGAGCTGGACGCGGAGCGGCAGCTCGGCATCACCGCCAAGTCCGACATCGAGCGGATGGGTATCAAGGAGTTCAACGACGTCTGCCGCGGCACCGTGACGCGCTACACCGAGCAGTGGCGGGCCTATGTGAACCGGCAGGCCCGCTGGGTCGACCTGGACGACGTCGTCAGGACGCATGACATCACCTACACCGAGAGCGTGCTGTGGGCGTTCAAGACGCTGTGGGACAAGGGGCTCATCTACCAGGGGCACTCGATCGCCTGGTACTGCGCGCACTGTGAGACGCCCCTGGCCAACAACGAGAGCAGCGGCCGGATGTACGGCGCGGACACGCACCGCGACGTGGACGGTACGGCCGTCGTGGTGACCGTCCGGCTGGACACCGGTGAGCTGCTCCGCGTGGCGACGGACCACCCGTGGGCGCTCCCGGGCATGGTCGCCGTGGCCGTCGATCCCGACGCCGCGTACGAGGTCGTCGCCGACGGGACGGTCCGCACGCCGACCGGCAAGGAGCTGGTCGGCCGCGCCTTCGAGCCGATGTTCCCGTTCGCGGCCGGCCGGGCCAACAAGGTGATCGCATCCTCCTCTGTGGACGGGAGTGGCCATGCGGTTCCGGTCACGCCGTGCTTCGAGGAGCGCGACCACGCCCTCGCCGAGGCGGAGGGGCTCGGTGCGGTCCACCTCGTCGACGCCACCGGCCGCTACACCGCCGACGCCCCACCGGTCGCGGGGCTGACGGTGCTGGAGTCCTCGGCCGTGGTGCTCGGCCTGCTCGCCGCGTCCGGCGCGCTGGTGTCCCGCCGGCCGTTCCAGGACTCCCGCCCGCACTGCTGGCGTTGCGACTCCACGCTGGTACAGCAGGCGATCCCGTCCTGGTTTCTGCGCGTCACCCAGGTGCGGGACCGGATGCTGGAGCTGAACAAGCGGATCACCTGGCAGCCGGAGCACATCAAGGACGGCAAGTACGGCAAGTGGGTCGCCCAGGCCCGTGACTGGAACATCTCCCGGACTCGCTACTGGGGCGCGCCGATCCCCGTGTGGATGTCCGACGACGCCGCCTACCCGCGCACCGACGTGTACGGCTCGCTGGACGAGATCGAACGCGACTTCGGTGTGCGCCCGGCCGACCTGCACCGCCCCTTCATCGACGAGCTGACCCGGCCCAATCCCGACGACCCGACCGGGAAGTCCACCATGCGCCGGGTGCCGGACGTGCTGGACTGCTGGTTCGAGACCGGCGCCATGCCGTACGCCTCGGTGCACTATCCGTTCGAGAACGCCGAGTGGTTCGAGGCGAACTCGCCGGGCCAGTTCGTCGTGGAGCACGACGCCCAGACGCGGGGCTGGTTCTACAACATGAACGTGCTGTCCACGGCCCTGTTCGACCGTCCGGCGTTCACCGACTGCACGGTGCTCGGCACGGTGCTCGGCAACGACGGGCAGGCGATGTCCCGGGCCAAGGGGAACTACCTGGACGTCAACGACCTGTTCGACCGGGACGGCGCGGACGCCATGCGCTGGTTCCTGATGAGTTCCCCGCTGATGCGTGCGATCGATGTGGAGGTCAGCGAGGAGGGCAGTCGGCAGGCGCTGCGGCAGGTGGTGCTGCCCCTGTGGAACACCTGGTCGTTCCTCGTCCTCTACTCCGGCGGCGTCGACGGGCGCACCCGCACGGACGCCGGCCACCGGTTCGACCGGTATCTGCTCGCCAAGACACGGATCCTGGTCGAGGAGACCGGCAGGGCGCTGGACGAGTACGACGTGCCGAAGGCGTGCTCGCTGCTGCACGGCCACCTGGACATGCTGACCAACTTCTATATCCGGTCCTCGCGGCAGCGGTTCGCCGACGGCGACCGGGAGGCCGTCGACACGCTGCACACGGCGCTCGAGGTACTGTGCCGGCTGCTCGCCCCGCTGCTGCCGATGATCGGCGAACGGGTGTGGCGTGGCCTGACCGGCGGGCTGTCGGTGCACCTCACCGACTGGCCGTCCCCGGACGAGCTGCCCGCCGACCCCGAGCTGGTCCGCGTGGTGGACCGGGTGCGGCTGGTGCTGACCACGGCGTTGGCCCAGCGCAAAAGCCACCACCTGCGGCTGCGGCAGCCGCTGTCCCGACTCGTGGTGGCCGCGGCGGATGTCGCGGACATGGCGCCGTACGCGGATCTGCTGCGGGACCAGAACAACGTCAAGGACGTCGAGTTCAGCACGGACGTCGCCGCGCACGGCCGGTGGCAGCTCGTCGTCAACGCACGGCAGGCCGGCCCGCGGCTCGGCGCCCGGGTACAGCAGGTGATCCGCGCGGCCGCCGCGGGCGACTGGTCCAAGGACGAGTCCGGCGCGGTGTTCGCCGCCGGGATCGCGCTTGAGCCCGGCGAATACGAGGAGCGGGTGGCCGCCGACGGCACCGCCGCGGTGACCGCGCTGCCCGACGGCACCGGGTTGCTGGTGCTGGACACCGACGTGACCGAGCAGCTGGCCGATGAGGGCCTCGCCCGCGACCTGGTGCGCGTCGTGCAGCAGGCCCGCCGGGCCGCCGGTTTCGACGTGGGCGAGCCGGTTTCGCTGGTCGTCGAGGTGGACGGCGAGTACGGGGCGCGGATGCGTGCGCACCGCGACCTGGTGCTCGCCGAGACCTCGGCCGAGCGGCTGGACTTCGGGCCGGTGCCGGGCGGGTTCGCCGGGCGGATCGGCGAGGGCGCGGCGGTTCGGGTGGGTGTTCACACGGTGCGACGGGGGAGTGCGACATGACCCGGCTCGAAGCGCTGGTGGCCGGGCAGGCGGCGCGGACGCCGGACGCGATCGCGGTGGTCGACGAGGACCGCAGGGTGACGTACGGCGAGCTGGACCTCGCCGCCAACCGGACGGCCAACGCGCTGCTCGCCGGCGGTCTGCGGCCCGACGACCGGGTCTGCCTGCTGGTGCCCAAGAGCATCGAGATGCTGGTGTACCTGCTCGGCGTCCTCAAGGCGGGCGGCGTCTGCGTCCCGCTGGACACGGCAAGCCCGGCGGCCCGGCTCGGCACGATAGTGACGCAGGTCCGTCCCTGTGTGCTGATCTCGGACGGCAAGCGCGCCGAACTGGCGGCGCAACTCACCGACGCCGTGCCAGCCGGCACGATCACCCGGCTGCTGGTGCCGGACGACAGCGGACCGGCGGTGCCGCCAAAGGCCGAGGCGGGCGCATCCGGTGTGGCGTACCTGCTGTTCACCTCGGGGTCGACCGGCGAGCCGAAGGGCGTCCAGCTGACCCACGAGGGCATCGTCCACTACGTCCGGTGGGCCAACGGCCATTTCGGGATCACCGCCGACGAGCGGATCTCCTGCCACCTCCAGATGCACTTCGACGGCTCGCTGTGGGACGTCTACGCGGCACTGCTGTCCGGTGCGCAGCTGCACCTCGTGCCGAAGTCGGCGAGCCTGACCCCGGGCCTGCTGGTGGAATTCCTGAAGGACGCGCGGATCACGCAGTTCCTGTCGGTGCCGTCTGTGCTCAGCGCGATCGCCCGCCGGGATGTGCTCAGCGAGTACGAGCTGCCGGATCTGCGGCGCGTCCTGTGGGGCGGCGAGGTGTTCCCGCCCGAGGACGTGTCGTACTGGCTCCGCAAGGTCCCGCACGCCGCCTTCCTCGGCGTCTACGGCACCACCGAGACGACCATCGCCAGCACGTACCACACCGTGTCGAAGCCGCCGGCCGAGCCGTTGCCGGTCGGCGTTCCGATCCCGGGCGAATGGGTGTCCATCGTGGACGAGGAGCTGCGCGTGCTGCCGGCCGGCGAGGTCGGCGAGGTGGTGATCGGCGGTGTCGGCGTGACACCCGGCTACTGGCGCTCGCCCGAGCGCACCGCCCGCGCGTTCGTCGAGCTCCCGCCGGGCTCGGGGCAACGCGCCTACCGCACCGGGGACCTGGGCCGCATCGGGCCGGACGGCGTGCTGCGCTTCCAGGGCCGGGCCGACCGCCAGGTGAAGATCAGCGGCTATCGGGTCGAGCTGGACGACCTGATGGCAGCGCTGCACTCGGTGCCGGAAGTGGCGGCCGGGGCCGTGGTGACCGCGCCCGGCCGCGGCGGCGGGCCGGAGATCTGCGCGGCCTACACCGTGACCGGCGGCGCGCAGCTGACCACCGCCGAGCTGCGCGCCACCCTGGCGCGGCGGTTGCCGCCGTACATGGTGCCGACCCGTTGGCTCGTGCTGGACCAGCTTCCCGTCAACAGCAACGGAAAGACCGACCTGATGGCAATACGGCGGCAGTTCGCCGCGGAAGAGGGATGAGGCGATGGAGGCCGCTGCACGGCTGGACGAGAACGCCGTGGTCGACCGACTGCTGGTCCGGCTGGGGGACTCCCTGTTGCTGGATGTCACCGACCGCACGATGGACCTGGTGGACACCGGGGTGATCAATTCATCCGGTTTCATCACGCTGTTCGCCGAGCTCGAGGAGGAGTTCGGCATCGGTATCGGCGCCGCCGACATGCGCTTGGAGAACTTCCGCACCCTGACCCTGATCGCCCGGTTCGTGCTGGCGAAACGGGGCGCGGCATGACCGGGTACGAGATCCGCGCGGCCACCGAGGCCGACCGGGCGGAGATCGTCGCACTGCAGGACAGCTTCCTCGGCGCGGGCGCCGCCGGCACGGCGTCCTACCTGGACTGGAAGTACCGCTCGAATCCGTACCTGGACGGCCGCTACTCGGTGGTCGGCCGCAAGGACGGCGAACTGGCCGGCATGGTCGGCGTGTTCGGCTCGTCGTGGCGGGCCGGCGACCGGCGCCTCGTGCTGCCCTGCGTGTCCGAGACGGTCATCTACCCCGAGCACCGCGGCGGCCCGCTGTTCCACCTCATGCTCGACGAGGCGCGGGCCATGCTGCGCGAGGGCGGCGTGCCGTGGCTGCTGGACTTCGGCGACCAAGGCGCCGGCCCGGCGATGCTGCTGCGCGGCTGGCGCGAGGTCGGGCCCTGGGGACAGGCGGCGCTGCGGCGGGACAAGGCCGTCCTGACGGACATGGCCTGGCACCAGCGGCCGATCGCGTACGGCGAGGCGTCCGGGCTGCCGCTGCGGTGCCTGCCGTCCACCGACATCGCCGCGATGGCCGCGGTGGTCCGCCGGCTGCCCGTGGACGGACGCCTGCGGGCCGACCGGGACGAGACGTACTTCCGCCGGCGGGCGGGCAATCCGCTGGCCCGCTACTTCCACCTCGTCGCCGGTGATGACCCGCAGGGCTACCTGATCGGCCACCGGTCCGCGCTCGACACCGACGAGGGCGACACCCCCACCACGATCGTGGACGTGGAGGCCGTGTCCGACGAGGTGTTCGCGGACCTGGTGCGCACCGCCTACGAGCTGCTGCCCGGCCGGGTGGTGCTGCTGTGGACGCGGGACCTGCCGCCGTCGCGGAGGACCCTGCTGTGGGAACTGGGCGCGGAGCCGGACGAGCCGGTCGGCCGGTTCACCAGGGACAAGTTCCTGCCCAACCTGATGATCCGGGAGACCGGCGCGCCGGTGCCCCGGGGACTGCCCGATCCGGACCGCGCGGGCTCCTGGGACATGCGCGGCGTGTCCGGCCGCGCCTGGCGGTGACGGAGCGCGGGCGCCGGGCAGCGAAGCCACCGCCCGAGTTGAGGAGTGAATCGTCATGTCCGACGTAACCGAGCCCCGGTTGCCGAAGGTGTCGCTGTTCGACACCACCCTGCGCGACGGCGAGCAGGCACCGGGCAACGCCATGACCGTCGAGCAGAAACTGGAGTTGGCGCTGGCCGTCGAGGCGATCGGCGTGGACGTCGTCGAGGCCGGCTTCCCCAGCTCGTCCCCGGTCGACTTCGAGGCGACCCGGCGGATCGCGAACGCGCTGACCACGGCGTCGGTGGCCACGCTGAACCGGGCCGTGCGTGACGACGTCCGGCTCGCCGTGGAGGCCGGCGGCACGCGGCGGCACCACCTCGGCGTGATGGCCACCGGCAGCGACATACACCTGAAGCACAAGCGCGGCATCAGCCGGGCCGAGGCGCAGGCGGAGGTGGTGGACGCCATCGGCTACGCCCGCTCACTCGGCGCCGAGCACGTGACACTGGCCATCGAGGACGCCTCCCGCGGCACCGACGACCTGCTCCGGCCGCTGATCGAACGGTCCATCGAGGCCGGCGCGGACACGGTCGTCGTCGCCGACACCACCGGCTGCATGATGCCGGCCGAGTACGGGGCGCTGATCGGCCGGATCCGCTCCTGGGTGCCGGCCCGGACCACCATCGCCACGCACTGCCACGAGGACATGGGGCTGTCGCTGGCCAACGCCCTGGCCGGTGTCGCCGCCGGTGCGGACGAGGTGCAGGCGACACTCGGCGGCGTCGGCGAGCGGGCCGGTAACACCGCGATCGAGGAGCTGATCGCCGTGCTGGTGTACAAGCGCGAGGCGGTCGGCCGCAGCACCACGGCCCGGCCACAGGGCCTGCAACGGGCGTTCGATGTGCTCCGCGGAGCGATCGGGCTGTCAGCGCCGCGCAACAAGGCGATCTTCGGTGTCAACGCGTTCGCCACCCAGGCCGGCATCCACCAGGCAGGCATGCTGCGCGACCCGAGCACGTACGAGTTCGTGGAGGCGACGGTGTTCGGCCGGGAGCGGACCATGCTGGTCGGGCGGCACTCCGGCCGTGCGGTGATCCGGCACGTCATGGGCGAGATGGGCCTGGCCCCGGACGAGGCGCTGGTCAACCGCGTATACGCGCAGCATGTCGCCGGCCGCACCGGCGGCTCCTGCATGGACCTGCGCGACCTCCGCGTGGTCATCGAGCACGAACTCACCGCGCCCGGAGTGCTGGTCTCATGACACCGCGCACGCTGTTCGACAAGGTGTGGCAGGACCACGTGGTGGCCGGCACTCCGGGCGTGGCCGACCTGCTCTACATCGATCTGCACCTGATCCACGAGATGAGCTCGCCGCAGGCGTTCGACGGGCTCCGTTCGGCCGGCCGCCGCGTCCGCCGACCCGATCTCACGCTGGCGCTCGAGGACCACAACGTCCCGACCGATTCGCTGCTGATCACCGACCGGATGAGCCGGGCGCAGGTGGACGCGTTGCGCGCCAACTGCGCCCGGCACGGCATCGAGCTGTTCCGGCTCGGCGACCGGCGGCAGGGCATCGTGCACGTCGTCGCGCCGGAGCGCGGACTCGTGCAGCCCGGCATGGTCGTCGTCTGCGGCGACAGCCACACGTCCACGCACGGTGCGTTCGGCGCGCTGGCCCTGGGCATCGGCACCAGCGACGTCGAGCATGTGCTCGCCACCCAGACCCTGGAGCTGGCCAGGCCCCGGACGATGGCGGTGGAGTTCGCCGGCGAGCCGCCCGCGGGCGTGACGGCCAAGGACCTGATTCTCGCGGTGATCGCGCGGATCGGGGCGAACGGCGCCCACGGGCACGTTCTGGAGTACCGCGGCGACGCGGTGCGCCGGCTGTCCATGGAAGGCCGGATGACCATGTGCAACATGTCGATCGAAGCCGGCGCGCGGGCCGGCCTGATCGCCCCGGACGAGACCACGTCGGCCTACCTGGCGTCCCGGCCCCAGGCGCCGGCCGGCCGGGCCTGGGACGACGCCGTGGCGTACTGGACACACCTGCGCACCGACCCGGGCGCGGAGTTCGACCGCACGGTGGCGATCGACGTCGGCGACCTCGCGCCCTTCGTCACCTGGGGGACCAACCCGGGCCAGGCCGTGCCGCTCGGCGACCTGGTGCCCGATCCCGCCGGACTGGCCGACGAGAGCGAACGCGCCGCCGCCGAACGCGCCCTGGCGTACATGGGGCTTGAGCCGGGAACCCGCACCGACCGCATCGAGATCGACACGGTGTTCCTCGGCTCGTGCACCAACGGCCGGATCGAGGATCTCCGCGCCGCGGCCGAGGTACTGCGCGGCCACACGGTCGCCCCGGGGGTGCGGATGCTGGTCGTGCCCGGCTCGGCGGCCGTCCGCGCGCAGGCCGAGGCGGAAGGGCTGGCGGCGGTGTTCGCCGAAGCCGGCGCGCAGTGGCGGCTTTCCGGCTGCTCGATGTGCGTCGGCGTGAACGCGGACCGGCTCGCCGGTCCCCGGCGCTGCGCCTCCACGTCGAACCGCAACTACGAGCACCGGCAGGGAGACGAGACGCGTACGCATCTCGTGTCGCCGGCCGTGGCCGCCGCCACCGCGGTGACGGGCCGGCTGACCGGCCCGGCGGAGCTGGCGGGTGCGCGATGAAGCCGTTCACCACGCACGAGGGCCGCTGCGTCGCGTTGCGCCGCGATCACGTGGACACCGACCAGATCGTTCCGGCGGAGTTCTGCAAGCGGCTGACCAAGTCCGGCTACGACGACGCGCTGTTCGCCGCGTGGCGGACCGACCCCGGGTTCGTGCTGAACCGGCCGGAGGCCGCACACGCGAGCATTCTGTTGGCGGGAAGCAACTTCGGCACCGGCAGCTCACGCGAGCACGCGGTGTGGGCGTTGCGCGACTGGGGTTTCGTGGCCGTGATCGCCAGCAGCTTCGGCGACATCTTCCGCCGCAGTGCCTTCAAGAACGGCCTGCTGGCGGTGGAGCTACCGGCCGAGGCGGTCGCCGAGCTGTCCGACGCCGTCGACACCGCCCCGGCCACCACGGTCGTCGTCGATCTCGTCGCGTGCGAGGTCCGGCACGGTCCGCGCCGGTGCGGGTTCGCTGTCGACGAGCGGTCCCGGCGGTTGCTGCTCGACGGTCTCGACGAGATCGCCGTGACGCTGCGCCGGGAGCCGGAGATCGCGGCGTACGAGTCGAGGCGGCGGTACTGGCTGCCGGGACTGAAGGAGGTGGAGAAGTGACCTCTCCCAGGGTTTCCGCCCGGGTCCGCAGGCTGATCGCGGGCCGGATGTTCGACTTGCTCGCCGAGGCGAACCGGTCCGCCGCGCTCGATCTGGCGCTCGGCGTGCCCGGCGCCCCGGAGCCCTCGCCCGTGGCCGTCGAGGCCGCGTGCCGGGCGGTGCGTGCGGGCCGCAACCAGTACGAGGTCGCCGCCGGCCATCCCCTGTTGCGACGGTGGATCGCCGGAACGCTGCCCGGTGACGTCGACCCGGACACGGAGCTGACGATCACCGTCGGCGCGTCGGAGGCGCTGGCCGCCGCCACGCTGTCCGTGCTCGACCCCGGTGACGAGGTGGTGATCTTCGAGCCCTATTACGAGAACTTCGTCAACGCCGTGGTGCTCGCCGGCGGCGTGCCGCGGTTCGTCCGCTGCCGGGCCCCCGAGTGGCGGTTCGACCCGGACGAGCTGCGGTCCGCGTTCGGGCCGAGGACGCGGGCAGTGATCGTCAGCACGCCCAACAACCCGACCGGGCACATGCTCGACCCCGGCGAGTGGGCCGAGATCGCCCGGCTGTGCCGGCAGTGGGACGCCGTCGTGATCTCCGACGAGATCTACGGGGGGTTCACCTTCACCAAGCCGCACCAGTCCGTGCTCGAGGTGCCGGACCTCGCCGGACGACGGCTGCTCGTCGGCAGCCTGTCCAAGAGCCATGCGGTCAGCGGCTGGCGGCTCGGCTACCTGTGCGCCGACGCCCGGCTGACCGCCGTTGCCCGGCAGGTGCATGCCACCCTGTGCGCCGGCGCCCCCGCGCCCCTGCAAGCCGCCGTCGCCGAAGCGGCGGCCGAGGATCCGCTGTTCGCGGCACCGGCCGACGACCTGCGGGCCCAGTGCGATCGCGTCGTCGGCATGCTGCGTGGCATCGGTTTGCACGCGACGGTTCCCGACGGCGGCTGTTACGTGATGGCCGGCGTGCCCGCCGGCACCGACGGCGATTCCCTTGCCCGGCAACTGATCCGCGAGGCCGGCGTGCTCGTCGCGCCCGGCAGCCTGTTCCACGTCGACGCCACGGCCGGAGCCGGACACGTGCGCGTGGCCTTCAACCGCAGCATGAACTTCCTCGATGAGGCGGACGGCCGCCTCGCCTCGTTTCGCACCCCAGTTTGGAGCGCACCGTGACACAGCACACCACCGACCGGCCCGTCTTCGAGATCATGCGCGCGTACACCACCTGCGCCGTCCTCTCCGCCCTGGAGAAGCTCGGCGTGCTCGACCAGCTCGCCGAGCACGGCGTCGTGCCGGCCGAGCTGGGGCACGAGGAGTTCCTCTCCGCGGCCACCTGGCGCTATCTGTCCGAACGCGGTGTCGTGCGGGCCGAGGGCGAGCGCTATGTGCTCACCGACACCGGCCGCGACCTCTACCGGGAGCGCGGCTACCTGCTGTGGCTGGCCGGTGGTTACGGCGACGCGCTGAACACCCTGGACACGCTGCTCGCCAAGGAGCGGAAGTTCGGCGCGGACGTGGAGCGCGACCTGCGCTGGGTCGCCGTGGGGAGCGCGCTGATCGGGGCGGCCGACCTGCGCACCGAGCTGATGGAGATCCTGCACAGCATCGAGTTCGACACGATCGCCGACATCGGCTGCGGCAACGGGCACTTCCTGATCGACCTGTGCCGGGCCACCGACGCCGACGGCGTCGGCTACGACATCAGCCCCGCGTCCTGCGCCGAGGCGCGGCAGGAGGTCGCCGAAGCGGGGCTGGCCGACCGGATCGGCATCGTGGAGGTGGACGCCACCGACGTGGACAACGTGCCCCGGCTGGAGGAGGTGCAGCTGGTCATCGCCTTCTTCTTCATGCACGAGGTGCTGGAGCACGGCCACGACACGCTCGTCCACTACCTGTCCGGACTGTGCCGGCGGCTGCCGCCCGGGGCGCACGTGCTGACCGCCGAGATCGCGCCGCCGGAGCGGTCCGAGAACACCGCCGAGTACTTCAGCCCGGAGTACGTCTATACCCAGGCCCTGATGTCGCAGCACATGATGAGCGGCGAGGACTGGGGTGAGGCGTTCACCAAGGCCGGCTTCGAGGTGGCGCGGATCGTGCCCGGCCGGCTGCCCGGCTCCCGACTGGTGCTGGTCCGCAAGCCGCTGTCCTGACACCGGCGGTTCCGTCCCGGCCGACGCCGGGGCGGAACCGCCCGTACGGTCCGAGACGTAACAACGGACCGGTCAATACAAGGTAATTGGCCGGGAACCGTCGCGAATTCACCCGGTGTCATGACGATTCCCCGGCAATTCTGGAGCTGTCGCTAGCGTGATCCGCGTGCTGAGCCGAATTCTTCCCGCCCCGGGATCGGGCCGCATCCTGGCTCTTGCGACCCTGCTCATGACCATGGGCCAGGGCGCGTTCATGACATGCTCGGCCCTGTATTTCACCACGGTTGCGGGACTGTCCGTCACGGAATGGGGGCTGGGGCTCACCATCGCCGGAGCGGTGGGCCTGTTCGCGGGCATTCCGCTCGGGCACCTCGCGGACCGCAAGGGCCCGCGCGGGACGACCGCGGTCCTGGTCGCCCTGAACGGGGCCGCGGCGGCCGGATACCTCTTCGTCGGCACCTTCGTTCAGTTCCTCCTGGCGGCCAGCGCCTTCATCGTGCTGGAGCGGGGAAGCCGGGCGGCCCTTCAGGCGGCCATCGCGGGCACGCTGGGCGGCGCGGACCTCGTGGCCACCCGGGCCTATCTGCGGTCCGTCACCAACGTGGGGGTGGCGGTGGGCGCCGGCCTCGCCGGTGTGGCACTGCAACTGGGTTCCCCGGCGGCCCTGCGCACCGTCCTCGTCCTGGACGCCGTGTCATTCCTGGCGTCGGGCCTGGTGCTGACCGCCCTGCCCGCCGTGCCGCCGGCCCCGAAGGCAGCGGGCGAACACCGCTTGGCCGTACTGCGCGACCGGCCCTTCGCCCTGGTCACCGCCCTCAGCGCGATTCTGTCGCTGCACGCGGTGCTCCTGGAGGTGGTGATCCCCTTGTGGATCGCCCGTCACACGGACGCCCCACGGTGGATGGTGACCGTCCTGTTCCTGGTCAACACGGCGAGCGTGGTCGCCTTCCAGGTGCGGATCGCCAAGGGCGTACCGGACCTGCCCCGCGCGGTGCGTGCGACAAGGCTGGCCGGGTTCGTGCTGGCCGCGGCGTGCGTGCTCTTCGCTGCCTCCGCCACCCACGCCGCACTGCTCTCGGCGGTGTTCCTCCTGCTGGCCGGAGGCGTCCACGCCTACGGGGAGATGGTCTTCTCGGCGGCGGCGTGGACTATCGGGTTCGGCCTCGCCCCGCCCCATCGGCAAGGCCAGTACCAGGGCTTCTTCTTCACCGGCTATGCGGTGGCGGTGATGATCGCCCCCACCTGTCTGACCGTCACCGTCATCAAGGGCGGGGCCCTCGGCTGGCTGGTGCCGGCGGTCCTGTTCGTCGCGGCCGGCCTTGCCATGAGGCCCGTCGTCGCCTGGGCCGAGCGCAACCGCGCCGAAGCGTCCCTGATCCCCAGCGGCTGACCCACCGACCCAAGGAGTGAGGCATGAAACAGCCCGCCCCCGCACGCCCGGGAGCCCAGAGCCTGCCCCCGTCACGCGGAGTCGGTCCGACGACGCGGGAGGCCGTGACCCACGGGAGCTTCCGCGCGTCACCGTCCGACCCCCATGTCGCCGCACGAGAGGTGCTGCTGGGCAACGGAAGGCGGCTGCCCGGCCCGAACGCGTCGCACACTCCGAACGACGGACCCGCCGGGGGCGACGCCCTGCACCGGGAGGTGGCCGAGCAACTGTGGCAGCGGGGCCTGGCCGCCGTCCAACTGGACGAGCCACTGCCCCACGACCGGTTCGTCGCCCTCGGCGGCTTCCTGGGCACGGCGGTTCCGGAGACCGACCCCGCGGTGCAGCCCTACGTCGAGGACGGAATCGTCCTCAACCTCCGCAGCGAGTACGCGCCCACGCCGGACGTGTCGTTGCAGCCCTTCGCCAGGAACTCGCTTTCCCTGCACTCGGAGAGCAGCGGTGCCGCCCTGGCGAAGCAGCCCCGGTACATCGTGCTGATGTGCGTCGCCCCAGGGGATGACGCGGAACACGCGATGACGGTGCTCGTGCCCATGCGGGAGGTGGCGCGCAGGCTGGCACCGCACACACTCGAGCTGCTGTCGCGCACCCGCTACCGCGACCGCCCCGAAGCCCCGCCGGTCGCGCGTCGCGTCGACGGCCACTGGGTGTTCTCCTTCCGTGACTTCCTCGACCAAGAGCTCCAGTGGACGCACACCGGACCCCACACCGACGGGGAAGCGGTCAACGGAGCGCTGCGCGAACTGCTGGCCGCCATGTACGAGCCCGAGCCGGCAGCGGGCGTGCGGTGGCGGCGGGGACTGCTCGTCGTGATCGACAACACGTACTACTTCCACGGCAGAACCGCCGGTGCGACGGCGCCCCCGCGCAGCCGGCGGCACCTCCAGCGGCTCCGCATCCGCTAGCCCGGCCACGCCCACCGCCCCCCTCTACGCGAGAAGCCGATGACACTCTTCGATTCCGTCCTGGCCCCACGCCCCTCGCACGCGTCGCAGGACGCCATCGAGACAGCGGCGCGCGCACCGCGTCCCGGTGGCATCCACGACACCTTCGTCACCCGCGTCGACGAACGCGTCCTCGACGTCTTCGCCCGGGCCCGTGAACCCGACAATCCGCTGGAACTGCGCGACCTGTGGCTGGGCCGCGTGGAGCAGGAACTGGGCGGCACCGCCCGACACCCGGCACTTGCCGAGCGATGGCGGGACAGCCGCCGGCTGCGCTCGGTCCAGCCGGACGAGGTACTGGGCTCCAGGGCGACGGTCCGGTTCGTCAAGGAACTGTTCAACTGGTACTTCCGCGACGACCTCTACGGCGACCTCAGATACAGCGCCCGCCACATCCTCTCCAGCGGAGCGGTGGACGAGGAACGGTGGGGGCTGCCGCAGAGCCTCAAGGAATGCATCCGCTACGCCCTCGACCGCGACTGGTACGGCTACTCCGACTCGCGAGGGCGCTACCCGGCGCGTGAGGCGATCGCCGCGTACGAGAACGCCCGTGTCGGCGGCCTGCGGTACGGCCCGGAACACGTGGCCATGACCATGGGCGGGACCTTCGCGGTCTCCACGCTGGCGGACTTCGTACTGCACGGCGGTTCGCCCTCCGCGTCCCCCGCGCTGTGCGCGATACCCAACTACCCGCCCCTGGTGGAGACGGTCGCCCGCCGGCACGGCGTACGCCTGGTCCCGCTGCCGAGCGAGAACGGCCGGACCTCCCTCGAACCGCTCATCGCCGCCCTCACCCCCGACACCCCGCTGGTGCTGTTGCAGACCGTGGGCAATCCCACCGGCGCGGCCGTCACGGAGGAGGGGCTCGCGCGGCTCATCCGGGCCGCCTCCCCCTCCACGGTCATCGTGCTCGACGAGTGCCACGAGTGGCTGGGCGCCTACGAGGAGCGGTCCGCCGCCCGCGGCGCGTCCAACGTGGTGCGCGTCTCCAGCCTCTCCAAGACCTGGTCGGCCCCGGGGCTGAAGGCCGGTTGGTTCCTCGCCGACCCGGCCTTCATCGCCGAGTACTACGAGTACGCGTCCTCGTCCTTCGGCGGGCCGCCCTCGTTCTTCTACACGGTCGTGGAAGTGCTGGCCCGCATGGAGCGGTGGTTCATCACCGGGGTGGAGGAACCCGGACCCCCCGAGCTCAAGGAGTTCGAGGCGTCCTACGCACTCGACCTCGACCGCCTCGCCCATGCCTACCGCGGCTATCGCACGGAGCGGCTCCAGCGGACCGGGGACCTCACGACGCTGCGCGACGCCGCCACCGTCCGCCTCGCGGAGACGTCCGCGCGGGTGCTGCCGCCGCGCTTCTCCATCAACACGACCGTGGAGTTCCCCGGCTGGGACGACTCCTACCGCTGCTTCCGCGACATCCTGCGGGAGACCGGGGTGTCCGTCTTCCCCGGCATCCTGACCTTCTGTTTCTCCGGCGCGGTGATGCGGGTGACCACATCTCGCCCTTGGGAAGAGCTCTCGCCCGCCATCGACAGGCTGGGCTCCTATCTCACAGCTGCCACGGCGAGCCGCTGACGACTTCCCCCGACGGAGGCCGAGACGAATGAGTACATGGACGACACCGGGCGGCGGACACAAGCTGATCCTCGGCATGGTGCACCTGGCCCCCCTGCCCGGCACCCCCTTCCACGAGACCGGCACGTTTCCCCGCATCCTCGACACCGCGGTCGCGTCCGCGCGGGCCCTGCACAAGGGCGGCGCGGACGGGTGCCTCATCCAGACGGTGGACCGCGTCTACAGCGTCGCCGACGAGTCCGACCCGGCGCGCACCGTGGCCATGGGCCTGATCGCGCGTGCAGTGGCCGAGGCGACGGGCGAGCGGTTCCGCGTCGGTGTGCAGCTCATGCGCAACGCCAACAAGGCCTCCCTCGCGGTGGCGCGCGTGGCCGGCGGCGACTACATCCGGGCGGGTGCCCTGGTGGGACAGACCCTCACCGCCCACGGCATGGTGCGGGCCGATCCGCTGGAGGTGATGACGTACCGCCGCTCGATCGGCGCCGACGGTGTCGGCATCGTCGCGGACATCGACTCCATGCACTTCACGTGGTTCGGCGGGGGGAAGACCACCGCGGAGGTGGCACGCGCCGCCCGGGCCGTCGGGGCCGACGCGGTGTCGCTGTCGCATCCGGACGAGCGCACGGTACTGGAGATGATCGCGTCCGTCCGCGACGCCGCCCCCGGCCTGCCGGTCATCCTGGCGGGCCACACCAACCACGACAACGCCGCGCGGCTGCTCGCCGCCGCGGACGGGGCGTTCGTGGGCACGTGCCTGGAGAGCGGCGGCTGGGGCGGCACGATCGACGCCGACCGCGTACGCCGCTACGTCGACATCGTCCGGGGTGCCGGGCGATGACCGATCCCGTACGCCCCGAGGTGATGCTGCGCCAGGCCGAGGCCCTCGCCGACGACATCCGCGCGCACGCCGGTGCCTTCGACGAGCAGGTGTGTTCGCTGCTGCCCGCCGAGCTCCTGGCGAAGACGGAGTCAGTGGACATCGTGGGCGACGGGGACTCGTACCACGCCGCCCGCGCCGTCGAGATGGCCTTCGAGTCCCTGGCGGGGGTGGACTGCCGCCCGGTGAGCGCGCTGCCCTTCACCCACTACGAGCGGCCGGGGGCTTCCCGCCCGCCACACGCCCGACTCACGATCGCCGTCTCCGCCTCGGGCCGCACCCCGCTCGTCGTCCGGTCGGCCGAGCAGGCACGCCGGGCCGGGGCGACCGTGGTCGCCCTCACCGGAACCCCCGACTCCCCGCTCACCCGGTCCGCCGACGCCGCCGTCCTGGTCGGCCTGCCCGGCCAGGAGCCGTCGCCGGGCGTGCGCACCTACCAGGCGGGCCTGCTCGGTGCCCTGCTGATCGCGGTCCGGCTGGGACAGGCACGGGGACGGCTCGACCGGGACCGGGCCGACACCCTGCGCGGCGAACTCGTCCAACTCGCCGGGGCGGTGGAGGAGACCGTCCGCACCGTCAGCGGACCGTGCCGTGAACTTGCCGACCGCATCGCCGATGCCCCGGTGCTGACTGTGCTCGGCAGCGGGCCCTCCCACGGAACCGCCCTGTACAGCGCCGCCAAGGTGATCGAGACCTCCGGAGTGTTCGCCGCCGGGCAGGACCTGGAGGAGTGGTGTCACGTCGAACGGTTCGCCTGCCCGACCGACATGCCGACCTTCGTCGTGGCACCGCCCGGACACTCGTCCGTCCACGCCCACCAGGTCATACGACGGGCCGCCGCCCTGGGACGGCGGGTCGTCGCCATCGCTCCCGCGGACGACCTCCAGGGCGCCCGTGAGGCATGGGCGGCGCTTCCCGTCCGCGGGCAGGTGCGGGAGGAGTTCTCCCCGCTGCTCTACCACCTGTACGCCGCCCCCCTCGCCTGCCATCTCGCACAGCGCCTCGAACGGACGCCGTTCGCGGCCGGCCGGCCTCCGCACGACGGAAGGCAGGGCGCAGGTCGCTGACCGCCTGCCCGCCCGCACACCGCGCCCCGGCCCGGGCCTGCCCTGCCCTGCCCTGCCCGAGTGTTCCCGTCACCCCGTCACCCCGTACCGACATCGACCACAACCCGAAGGACTGCCTTGACCGAGACGATGCACGGCCTGCCCACCGACCAGGTCATCGATGTTCTGACCGAGGAGCTGCACAACCTCGCCCCCGCCGAACGCGAGGCCAAGGCGGTGGAACTGCTGTCGGTCCTCGGGCTCGCGAAGGCCTCCGCGGCACCGCGCCCCGAGGAACCCGGCACCCGCTCCGCGCCGCTGCTGATCTGCGACTGGGCCGCCGACCTCGGCCTGGACGGCAACACCCAGCAACTCGGCATCGACCTCGCCCCCGGACCCACCCGGGTGTCGAAGACCGCCGACGCCACCGGACACTCCCTGCTGTCGAGCGGCCACATGGGCGCCGACATCCTGCACGTACCCGCCGGGAGCGGCTTCGCTCCGCACACCCACCCCGGAGACCACCTGCTGTTCGTCCTGGCCGGCAGCGGCACCATCGCCGTCGCCGGGGAGATCGTGGAGACACGTCCCGGCCAGGTCTACATGGTCGAGGGCGCCATCACTCACGCGGTCGGCGCGGTCACCGACCACATGATCCTCTCCGTGGGCGCCCCGCACCGCCGCCTGGACAGCCCCGAACGGCAGGAGCTCACCGCGTACACCGCACTCCTCAGCGACTTGGGCCACATCACCTGCCGGCTCTGCGACATCCGGGCGTCCAGTGGCGAGGAGCTCGCGGCGAAGGGCTGCCCGCACTCCCCGCACCGGTTCGGGTGAGCCATGACGCCAGTGGACCTCACCGACTTCGACCGTGCCCACACCTACCTGGGCAAGCCCCTCGCCGAGCGGCTGACGCCGTGGCCGACGGTGCTCTCCCGCCTCGACCACCACGCCCGGGTGCGGGCAAACGCGCCGTTCCTCACCACACCGACGGCCGCGGGGGACACGGTCACGCTCTCCTACGGCGAGGCCGACGCGCTGAGCCGACGGCTGGCGGGATGGCTGCGCCGCGAACCGGCCGTCCGGCCCGGCCGCACCGTGGCCCTGGCACCGGTCAATGACGCGGCGTCGGTCCTGGCCGTCCTCGCGGTGCTGCGGGCCGGCTGCCCGCTGCTCATGCTCAACGCGCGGGACCCCGCTGGCCGTCGGCGGGAGCAGGCCGCGGCGGCCGGTGCCGACCTGGTCCTGCGGCCCGGTACCGTCCCCGCGGAAGCCCTGCCCGAGGCCGTTCCGCTGCCTGACCCGTACAGCCTCGACGAGCGGGCCGAGCGGGCCGAGCGGGCCGCCCTGCCGCCCGGCGCCCGGTGCGACCCTGCCGACGACGCCTTGTTCTTCGCCACCTCCGGATCGACCGCGGCGGGCAAACTGGTGGCCCAGTCCCACTACGCCGCCGCGGTCAACGCGGAGGCCCTGCGCCGCCACCACGGGCTGCGCGTGGGGGACCGGGTGCTCGGCTGCCTGCCCATCCAGCACGTCAACGGACTGCACTTCACCGTGCTCGGCATCCTCGCCGCCGGCGCGCACGTCATGCTCGCACCCGGTTTCGACCCGTTGCGGTACCCGCGGCTGGTCGAACGCTTCCAGCCGCGGATCGCGAGCGTCGTCCCCAGCATCCTCGAAGCCCTCGCGGAGACCTGGCGGCGCCCTGAACCGCCCACCGGCTTCGACTACTTCGTGTCCGCGGCCGCGCCCCTGACCGCGCGCACCGCACGAGCGGTACGGGAGCGGACGGGAGCCCGCGTGCTCCAGGGCTACGGGCTCACGGAGACCGTCAACTTCTCCACGACCCTTCCCCCCGACCTCTCCGAGGACTCCTACCGGCGTCTGCTGCTGGACGCCGACATCCCGTCCATCGGCACGGCCCTGTACGGCAACGAGGTCGCGGTGCTGACGCCGGAAGGAGAGCGGGCGGCGCCGGGAGAGGAGGGCGAGATCTGCATGCGCGGGCACAACGTGATGACCCGCTACCAGGGCAACGAGCAGGCCACGGCCGAAGCCTTCGCCGGTGGCTGGTTCCATTCGCAGGACCTGGGCACCGAGATCATCGACCCGGACACCGGAAGGCCGTTCGTGGTCGTCACCGGCAGGATCAAGAACATCGCCAAGGTGGGGGGCGAGGCCGTCTCCCTGGACGAAGTGGACCGAGTGCTGCGGGCGGTGCCGCGGCTCCGCGACGCCGCGTCCGTGGCACTGCCGCACCGCTTCCTCGGCGAGGAGGTGGTGGCGGCCGTCGTGCCGGTGCCCGGCACCGACGCGGTGCCGCAGGCGCGGGCCGCGCTGTCACAAGCCTTCCGGCCCACCTGCCGGCCCAGCCGGATCCTCGTCCTCGACGCGATCCCGAGAACCGCCACGGGAAAGGTGCTCCGCCGCGAACTCGCCGCACGGATCACCGGCCTGCCCCACGCCGAGTCCGCCGGCACCGTACCGAGCCCGATCGAGACGACGGAGACGAAGAGCTGACGATGTCACAGACCACCCCCACCATGGCCGCCCTGACCGATCCCCGAACCGGTACGGAGCGGCTGTCCGTCGCCGTCGGCCGCGCACGGGAGACCGGCGCGGCCGTGGCAGCGGCCCGCGCGGCCCAGCCCGCCTGGGCCGGTCTCACCCCCCGCGACCGGGCAAGGCGCCTGCTCCGGTTCGCGGACCTGATCGAGGAACGGTCCGCCGAGTACGCGCGGGCCGAGCGGGCCGGCACCGGCAAGCCCGCGGCGGAGGCAGCAGGCGAGGTCGGGAACTGCGCCGATCTGCTGCGCTTCTACGCCGGTGCGCTGCGGGCCGACACCGCGCCGGCCGCCGGCCGGCGCATGCCCGGACGCGAGAGCTGGGTGCGGTGGGAACCCCTGGGGGTCGTCGCGGCGATCGTGCCCTGGAACTACCCCCTGATGATGGCGGCGTGGCGCATCGGCCCGGCGCTCGCCGCCGGCAACACCGTCGTCCTCAAGCCCGCCGTGACCACCCCCGACACCGCGCTGCTGCTGGCCAGGGACGCGGCCGAGACACTCGGCCGCGACGTGCTGCGGACCGTGCCCGGCGACCGCGACACCGGCCGCCGGCTGGTCGCCGACGGCGTCGACGCGGTGGCGTTCACCGGCAGCGTGGCGGGCGGCCAGGACGTCGCCGCGCGGGCGGGACTGCGCCGGCTCAGCCTGGAACTCGGCGGCAACTGTCCCGCCCTGGTGCTGCCGGACGCCCCCGATGACACCTGTGACGCGCTCGTGCGGGCCGTCACCTACAACGCAGGCCAGAGCTGCGCCGCCCCGGCCCGAGTGATCACTCTGCGGCAGAACCACGACCGGGTCGTCGAGGGGCTGGCCAAGGCGATGAGCGACCGGCGCGCCGGAGCCGACTTCGGGCCGCTCAACAACGCCGACCAGGCCGCCCGCTACGACCGCGTCATCGAGAGCAGTGCGGCGGGCGTCGACCACGTCGCGGCTATCGCCCCGGCACCGGGGGAGGAGGGCGGCTACTGGCGGCCCGGACGCATTCTGGCCGATCTCGCGCCCGACGACGCCGCGGTGGTCGAAGAGGTGTTCGGACCCGTGCTCACGGTGCAGGCGGCGGACGGCGCCGAGGAGGCCGTGGCGCTCGCCAACTCCGTGCCGCAGGCCCTCGCCGCGAGCGTATGGGGCTCCGACACGGGCACCGTACTGGCCCTGGCCGGTGAGCTGAACGCCGGCGAGGTCTGGGTCAACTGCCATCTGGACCAGACCGCGGAGCTGCCCCACGGCGGCCGCGGCAGTTCGGGACACGGCACGGACATGAGTGTGCTCGCGCTCGCGGAGTACCAGCGTCCCAAGACCGTCACCGTACGAATCGGCAGGCACTGAAGGAACTGAAGGAACTGAAGGAGTGGCCACGATGTCCTCGCCCCAGGCGCCGCCCACCGATCCGCACCACACCGGACCGCCCTCCTGGCGCTGGCAGACGGCTACCGGAGCCGACGAGGTGCACACGCTGCTGACCTCGTGCGACGCCCATCAAGCGGCGATATCCGGCACTCCCGCCCCACGGCGGCGCCAGGAGACCACCCGGCGCCTGGTGGAGTCCGGTTCGGTGCACCTGCTGCGCCACACCACCGGGCCGGCCGGCATGTTCACCCTGACTCGGCGGCCGCCCTCCGGCACGGACGAGGAGGTGTTCCCGCCCGCCGAGCGGCCCCTGTATCTCTCCCGGCTGGCCGTCGCCCCCGCGTGGCTGACGGCCCCGGCACTCGTCGGGCTGCGGTGCTTACGCCGGGCTGTGGAGGTGGCGGCCGGCATGGGCGGCGACGTGCTGCGCGCACAGGTCAACCCCGACCTGCGCGACACCTGCGCCTTGCTCGGCCTGCTGGACTTCACACCCTGCGGCCCGACATTCGACGACGGGTCAGGCAGGCGCCACGCCCACCTGCACAGGCTCCTGGGCCCGGTGGCAGCCGGCGCGGGAAAGGACTGACCGGCATGGCGGCGACCATACGACGCGAGACGGTCGGGACCACCACCGGGCACGCGGGCCAGGGGCCGACCCGGGTGGACGCCTACACCCTCGACACCGGCCAGGGTCTGGCCGTCACCGTGTGGACCTACGGCGCCGGCCTCGTCGAGGTGCTGGTGCCCGACCGCGAGGGACGCCCGGAGAACGTGGTGGTGCGCCTTCCGGACCTCCCCAGCTACGAGGACCGGGCGCGCAATCCCTACGTCGGCTCGACCGTCGGCCGGTACTGCCGCTGCGTGGCGGGCGGCCGTATGGTGCTCGACGGGGTCGCGTACGAGCTCGACCGCAACGACGGGCCGCACCACATCCACGGGGGAGGCACCGGCTTCGACCGGTACGTGTGGCGGGCCCACCCCGAGCGGCGCGGCGACGCGGCGGCGCTGCGCCTGCGCCTGGACAGCCCGGACGGCGACCAGGGCTACCCCGGTGCGCTGTCCGCCGAGGTGGTCTACGAGGTGGCGCCCGGCGGGCGGCTGACCTTCGCATACCGGGCCACCACCACGGCGAGCACCGTGGTGAGCCTGACCAATCACGCCTTCTGGAACCTGGCCGGGTCCAGCACGGTCGACGGCCACACGCTGGCGGTCAACTCCACCCGGACAACCGTCTTCGACGACCAGCTCATCCCGCTGCCCGGCCCCCCGGCCGACATCGCGGACACCCGGCTCGACTACTCCAAGGCCACCACCATCGCGGACCACACGCTCGACAACTGCTTCGTCCTGGACGATCCGGCATGGGCCGCCGAGCTCCACGATCCGGTGTCCGGGCGCACCATGCGCGTGGTCACGGACCAGCCCGCGGTCGGGGTCTACACGGCCGACGGTTTCACCGGGCGGCGGCGATCGGGGATCTGCCTGGAGGCCGGAGCCCTGCCCGACGCGCCCAACCGCGACGACTACCCCCCGGTCCGCCTCGACCCCGGCCAGGTCTACCGCCATCGGACCGTTCACCACTTCTCGGCCGGCTGACTCGGCGCCCCGCCCGCAGCGGCATCCCAGCGGAAGGAAAGAAACCCATGGACCCCCTCATGACCTCCGTCGCCCAGGCGGTGCGGCGCCGAGCCGAAACGGACGTTCCGGCGACCGAGCTCGACCCGGACACGGACCTGTCGTCACTCGGGCTGACCTCGCTCGGCGTGGCGGGCCTCCTCGTCGACCTGGAGGCGAGCCTCTCCGTGCGGTTCCCCGAGGACGCCGTCACCCCCGAGGTGTTCCGCACCATCCGGACCCTCACGGACGCCGTCCGCGCGCTGAGCACCCCATCCCCGAACTGAATCCCCGAACTGACATGTCTTTCCTGTCAGGAAACCCCGAGACGATCAGGAGCGAGCCGGAACCGATGCAGATTCACGAGGACACCGTCCGGGTCGGCATCCACTCGGGCCAGCAGTACCGCACCTTCCACCAAGCACTCGAGCTGTGGCAGCGGGCGGAGGAGCTCGGCTTTGACTGGATATCCCTCTTCGACCACTTCCGGCCGCCCCTCGGCGGTCCGGCCGGACCGTGCTTCGAGGGGCTGTCGCTGCTCTCCGCGCTGGCGGCACGCACCACCCGCATCCGCTGCGCCGTGCTCGTCTCGGCGGTGACGTGGCGGCACCCCGCGCTCGCCGCCGCCGCGGCGGCGACCGTCGACCATGTCTCCGGCGGCCGCCTGGAGTTCGGGCTCGGCGCGGCCGGACCCGACCTCGCCTACGAGCAGTACGGCATACCCTTCCCGTCCGCCGGGACGCGGCTGGACATGCTGGACGAGGCATGCCACGTCATGCGGGGCCTGTGGACCGGCGAGTCGACCACCTTCGAAGGCACGCACTTCCGGCTCACCGACGCCCATCTGGAACCGAAGCCGGTTCAGCGCCGCCTGCCCCTGGTGATCGGCGGCGAGGGGAAGAAGCGGATGCTGCGCATCGTCGCCGAGCACGCCGACATCTGGAACACCCTCGCCGGCACCCCCGACGCCTACCGCTCCACACTGAGCAGCCTCGAGGGCCACTGCGCCGCGGTGGGACGCGACCCGCAGGACATCCGCAAGTCGGTGACCTTCCGAGCGGTCCTCGGCGAAGACCCACGTGAGGCCGAGGAGCGCGCCGAGGAACTGCGGCGGCGCATCGGAGCCGACTCACCCGTCTGGTCGGAGTACGTGGTCGTCGGCACACCCGAGCAGTGCGTCGAGCGTCTGCGGCCCTACCTCGCCCTCGGTGTGCGGGACTTCCTGCTCGGCGCACGCCCGCCGGTCGACTGGCGCACATGCGAACTCTTCGCCCGGCATGTCGCACCCGCCCTCCGGGCCCACCGGGCCGGCTGAGACCACGGCCGGCCCCGTCATGTCACGACCCGGGCCGGCGCCCGGCACCGCCCGCATCTCCGCACCCCACGAACAGGAAGGATGACATGGGAAGTTACTACTACGAGGACGGCTTCGCGCACTTCTTCGACGGTCAGTACACGGGCTGGACGCACACCTTCTCGCCCCGGCTCGCCGACCACCTGGACCGGCAGCTGCTGCCGGACCGCTCGGTCCTCGACCTGTGCTGCGGCACGGGGGTGACCGCCTCGGTCCTGTCCGCCGCCGGATGGAAGGTCACCGGGGTCGACGGCTCCGCCGCCATGCTCGACATCGCGCGCAAGAAGCTCGCCCCAGAAGTCGACAGCGGAGCGGTGACCCTGCTGGAGGCGGACGCCCGCAGCTTCCGCATCCCCGACCCGGTGACCGCCTGCGTCAGCCTGGACGGTGCTCTCAACCACCTTGAGTCGACGGCAGAACTGACGCGCTGTTTCACGGCGGTGCGTGAGGCGCTCGTCGATGGCGGGGAGTTCGTCTTCGACCTGTTCACCGCGTCCCACTTCCGCCACTGGAACAACGTCACGCTGACGGACGGCCCCGACGCGGTCGTCGTCAAGCGCGGCGTCTGGGACGACGAGGCCAGGACCGGCATGCTGCGCGTCTCAGGCGTCCTCGGGACGGGCCCCGGATGCGTGCGCGTGGACCAGACCCTGCGCAGCTGGGAGTACGACGCGGACCAGGTGTCGCAGGCGCTCACCGCTGCCGGACTGGTCCCCGTCGGGCACGAATTCGAGCCCGGTTACCTCAACTGCGAATCGGGTTCCTGCTCCCGGACCAGCGTCCCCTGCCGCACCCTGCACCGCGCCGTGAAACCCGCTGCCGCATGAGCTTTCGCCCGCCGTCCGTGAACATCTGGCGCAGTACGTGGCCGACCGGGCGCCGAGGGGGTACCCGAGGGCGATGGCGCCGCCCTGCGGGTCGGGGCCGGGACGCCGCGGCGGGAGTGGCACTCACGGGCAGCTTTGGCGACCGTGAGCCGACGCGGTGGCTCCATCCCACGGGCCCGGGATCGTGCGCATCGCACTCCGTGGCGAGGAACCGTCGGTCGCGCAGGCCGTGTCCGGCGCACTGCGCGGCCTGATCCACGGCGGTCCCCGTGCCCTGGCGTCCGCCATCACCGGTTACCGGAGCACCGGCAGGCCGCTGGCCCTGGGACATCGGCCGATACGACGCCGGCGATCCCGTACTTCGAAGAAGCGGGTCAGCTGGTGTCGGCCGCGGGAGCCCTGCGCGATCAGGAACGGATCAGGCGGCGCCTTCGGTAATTTTCATTCCCGAGGATGCTTCGGTGATGACCGTCGTCGTCGAGTGGCCTCCCGGTGACCCCGGGGCCGCTCCGCACCGCCACTCGGGGCCGGCTTTCGGCTACGTGATCGAGGGAGCGGTCCGTTTCGAGCTCGAGGGCGAGCCGGAGCGCGTGGTCAAGGCCGGTGGGACGTTCTGGGAGCCGGGCGGTGACGTGATCCATTATCAGGACGGCAACGCCCTGCCGGACGCGTCGACCAAGTTCGTCGTGAACATGATCTGCGAGCCGGGCCAGCCGATGCTCATATTCGTCGACGAGGAGGAACTGGCGCAGCGGGCGCACCTGCGTGCCCCGCGTCCCTCCGCGGGCTGACCCGCGCGTTCGATCCGGGGTGGCGGAGCCCGGGGCCCTCGTCCGGGTCCCGGGCTCCGTCATGTCGGCGGCCGGAGCGTCACCTGTTTGACCGGTGACGAGTCCTGTGCGACAGTCATCGAGCACGCTCGGCACCGGAAAACGCGGAGGGTTTCACATGATCAACAGGCGCGCCTTCAGCAAGGCCCTGGGCACGAGCGCGGCGGCTGTTTCCCTGGTCGGCACGCAAGGCATCCCGGCCGCCTCCGCCGCCACACCGAACGGGGCCGCGGCGTCGGCCGGGCCCACGGCCGACGCCGGCGCGCACGCCACTTTTCCGCGGTTGAAGCAGGTCAGGGCCGGTCTGCTCAACGTCGGCTACGCCGAACTGGGCCCCGCCCACGGGCCTGCGGTCATATGCCTGCACGGCTGGCCCTACGACATCCACAGCTTCGTCGACGTCGCTCCCCTGCTGGCCGAGGAGGGCTACCGGGTGATCGTCCCCTATCTGCGCGGCCACGGCACGACGCGCTTCCTTTCGGACCGGACGTTCCGGAACGCCCAGCAGTCGGCCGTCGCCCTCGATATCGTCGCCCTGATGGACGCCCTCAAGATCGAGCGGGCCGTCCTGGCCGGCTTCGACTGGGGATCGCGCACCGCCGACATCATCGCGGCGCTCTGGCCCGAGCGGTGCAAGGCCCTGGTGTCGGTGAGCGGGTACCTCATCACCAACCTCGAGGCCAACCTCAAGCCCATTTCGGCGAAGGCCGAGTACGCCTGGTGGTACCAGTACTACTTCTCCACGGAGCGAGGCCGGCTCGCCATGGAGGACAAGACCCACCGCCGCGAGGTCGCCAGGCTCGTCTGGGAGACCGTCTCCCCGACCTGGGACTTCGACGACGCCACCTTCGAGCGCACGGCGGCGGCCTTCGACAACCCCGACTACGCGGACATCGTCATCCACAACTACCGCTGGCGGCTGAGCCTCGCCGACGGTGAGCGCCGCTACGACCATCTCGAGAAGCGGCTCGCCGCACGACCGTTCATCGAGGTGCCCACCATCACCCTCGACCCCGAGCGCGACCCCTTCACGGCACCGGGCAACGGCACCTCGTACCGGGACAGGTTCACCGGCGAGTACGAGCACCGCACCCTGGCGGGAGTCGGTCACAACCTGCCCCAGGAGGCGCCCACGGCCTTCGCCCGGGCCGTCGTCGACGTGGACCACTTCTGACCGGATCGGTCAGCGACTGAGCGGAGGTTGGCGATGGAAATTCAGAGAACCATAGACAATGCCAGTGCCAGCGACAGTGCCGCCGCGGCACGTCACGTACGGTTCGGCACGTTGCCCGAGCGCGTTCGCGTCGAGGACATGGTCGAAGAGAAGCAGGCGACGCCGAACGGCTCGGCGAGCGACGCCCATCACCCCGAAGGATCGTGGATGTCCTTCTCCTGCCTGGCCGCCGACCTGGGCCTCTGAGCCATTCATTTGCTCTTCCCCGTCCGTTACCGGACACCGTCCTGTGGTCGCACTCCCGGGGCTCATAAACGGCTACAACACGTACCACACCTTCCGCGCCGCGGGCCGGGAGTGGCTGGTGCTCGCCCTGGACTGGCGGCCCTCCGCGAAGGGCATCGCCTGGGCGCGGGAGGTCATCGCGGAGCACCCCAGAACTCCCGTCCTCCTCACCACGCACGAGCTGGTCTACGCGGACCGGGAGGGTGAGGAGGCACGGTTCTCCGACCATGGGCAGTGGCTGTGGGACGAGCTGATCGCGGACCACGACCAGATATTCCTGACGCTCAACGGCCACTACTGGCCGCCGGCCCGCACGATCCGCGAGAACACCGCGGGCCACGACGTCCATCTGCACATCCCAACTATCAGGACCGCTACTACGGCGGCGCCGGGATGATCCGCCTCTACCGGTTCGACCAGGGGGACCGGAACGGCGCGCCCGTCGAGGACTCCGTGCGGATCACCGACCACTCCGGCCGCGGCAACCACCTCACCAAGGTCACCGTCCCCGGCAGCCCCGCCGACGCCCTCACCTGGTCCGATGAATACCACCCGGACCAGCCGGGCCACGGCAGCCTGGCCTTCCACGGCGACAAGCCCCCGCTGCGCGGCGCCTGTCTGCGGACGGCCGACGGCGCCCCGCTGAACGGCGCGACCTTCCGCTCCGGCTACACCGTCGAGGCGTTCCTCAAACTGCCCGCCGACTGGGACGCTGGGCGCAACGCCTGGTCGGGACTGCTCAGCCGACGGGGCCGCAGCGGCGAGGCCGGAAAGACCGGTGGTGACACGGACGAGCCGGTGGTCACCCTCTCGCTGTCCGACGGCCATGGGCTGCCGCTGAACACCTGGTGGCATGCGGCGGTGGTGAATGACGGACGGCACACCACGATGTATGTGGACGGCTGCCCGGTGGCGCGCAACCCCTCGACCGTGGCCACCGGACTCACCACCCTCGGGCTGCCCTGGCTGCTGGGCGGCTATGAGTACGGCGGGAAGATCGACCAGGTCATGAACGGCTGGATCGGCGACGTCCGGGCCGTGGACCGAGCGCTGCCGGTGCGCGACTTCATGTGCGCCTGAGCGAACGAGCAGGCTGCCGTCAACCGACCTGGCGTCAGCCCATCTGGCGGTCACCAGGTTTCACGGAAGTTTCCCTTCCGCACGACCCTTGGCAAGGCGCTCAACTGTGTTTATGGTGCAGTGCAATGCTACACAGCACTGGAGGTCGGATGGATCAGCGGACCGTGACGCCCCTGGGCGGCTCACGCGTGCGTATCACCGGGGGGCTGCTGGCCGACTGGCAGCGGCGCAACCGCGAGGCCACCGTGCCGCACACGATGGAGCAGCTCAGGAAGGCGGGCAATCTCGACAACCTGAGCCGCCTGCTGCCCGAAGTGCCCGGGGCGCCCGGGGAGAAGCGGCACGACACGCCCTATCGCGGCCGGTATCCCTTCCTGGACACCGACCTCTACAAGACCTTGGAGGGCCTGGCCTACGAGCTGGCGCTGCCGGACGGCGGCGGCCGGCAGGCGATGCGGGACTTCTACGAGGAGACCGTGGGCCTGCTGGAGCGGGTCCAGGCGCCGGACGGCTACCTCAACTCCTTCTTCCAGGACCCCGACTGCGCCAAGGCCCCCTGGGAAGATCTTGCCTGGGGCCATGAAATGTACAACCTCGGTCACCTCATACAGGCCGCGGTCGCCGCTCACCGGCAGCTCGGGGACAGACGTCTGCTGGACGTGGCCATCCGCTTCGCGGATCTGGTGGTGGAGCGCTACGGACCGCGGGGCGAGGAAGCGGTCTGCGGCCACCCCGAAGTCGAGATGGCTCTGGTGGAGCTGTGCCGGGAGACCGGCGACGAGCGGTATCTGACCCAGGCCCGGCTGTTCGTCGACCGCCGCGGCCGGGGCACCCTGGAGTCGCGGGTCTTCGGTTCCCACTACTTCCAGGACCACGTGCCGCTGCGCGAACTCCCGTCGGTGACCGGACACGCGGTGCGGATGGCCTACCTGGCCGCGGGCGCCGCCGATGTGTCCCAGGAGACCGGAGACCAGGAACTGCTCGACGCGCTGCGGCGGCTGTGGGACGACATGGTGGCGACCAAGCTGTATGTGACGGGAGGGCTGGGCAGCCGCCACTCCGACGAGGCCGTGGGGGACCGTTACGAACTTCCCTCCGAGCGCTCCTACAGCGAGACCTGCGCGGCGATCGGCACCATGCAGTGGGCCTGGCGGATGTTCCTGGCCACCGGCGACGCCCGCTATCCCGACGTCCTGGAACGCGTCCTGTACAACGCGTTCGCCGTGGGTCTGTCAGCGGACGGGCGCGCCTTCTTCTACGACAACCCGTTGCAGCGGCGTGCCGACCACGACCAGCGCAGCGGGGCCGAGGAGGGCGGCGAGCCGCTGCGCCGGGCCTGGTTCGGCTGTCCCTGCTGCCCTCCCAACGTGGTGCGCTGGATGGCCCAGCTCGCCGACTTCCTCGTCGCCGAACGCGCGGGGGAGCTGCTGGTCGCGGGGTATGCGCAGGCTCATGTGGACGGCGAGGAAGTCGCGCTGGACATGGCGACCGGCTATCCGTGGGACGGCGAGGTGCGGCTCACCGTGCGCCGTGCGCCCGACCGGCCGTACCGGATCTCGCTTCGCGTGCCCGGCTGGGCGGACGCCGGGCAGGTCCGGCTCACGGTGGGCGAGGAGCCCCCGGCCGGGGAGGTGTCGGCCGGCTGGCTGACCGTCGAGCGGCGCTGGCGCCCGGGTGACGAACTGCGGCTCAGTCTGCCCATGCCGGTCCGTGGCCATGTCTCCCACCCCTACCTGGACGCGACGCGCGGCACGGTCGCGGTGGCCCGGGGGCCGCTGGTCTACTGCGTGGAGCAGCAGGACTGCACGGCCGGCGTCGACGACGTGGTGATCGGCGCCGAGCACATCGCGGCCGCCCAAACAGCCGTCGCCCCGGCAGGGGCGGTGCTGATCGAGATCACCGCAGATGTCGCACCGCCACCCTCACCCGAGCTGTATCCCGTGCTCACGGCCGGTCCGCGGCAGGCCCCTCCCGGCTCCGGCACCGGCTCCGATACCGCCGAGCTGACCCTCGTTCCGTACTTCGCGTGGGGCAACCGAGAGCCCGGCCCCATGCGGGTGTGGATCAGAAACACCTGATCACCCCCGCCCGTAACTCCCCCCACCTGTAACTCCCCCACGCGTACGTCCCCCCGCGTACGCCCTTGTCCGTACGTTCCTCACTTCCGGAGAAGGCCCATGAGAAGAGCCGTCCTGTCCTGCGCCGCCCTGTGTACCGCCATCCCCCTGACCCTCACCGCCTGTAGCGGAGGCGGCCCCGCCGCCTCCGGCCAGGCCAAGCCCACCGCGGACCCCGCCACCGGCGGCACCGTGCAGTTCCTGGAGAAGCCCGATTTCTCGCATCTCGATCCGGCACGCGGTTTCGACGGCGGGGTCAACAACTTCTACCGTCTGATCTACCGCACCCTCACCACCCGGGAGGCGGCCGGTCCGAACAGCGACGGGACGAAGATCGTCGGCGATCTGGCCACCGACACCGGCCGGCCGTCCGACAACAACAAGACCTGGACCTTCACTCTCAAGAAGGGGCTGTTCTTCCAGAACGGCGCCCCGATCACCAGCCAGGACGTCAAGTTCGGCGTGGAGCGGGCCTGGGATCCCGACGCGGGCATCGGCTCGCCCTACGCCAAGCAGGTCATCGCCGCACCCGCGAACTATGAGGGCCCCTACCGGTCGGGCGATCTGGACACCATCGACACCCCCGACGAGCGCACCATCGTCTTCCATCTCAAGAAGTCCTACCCGCAGTTCTCGAGCGTGACCGCACAGCCGAACTTCACCCCCTTCCCCAAGGGCACCGGCACCAAGGCCGCCTTCGACACCAAGCCGATCGCGTCCGGCCCGTACCAGGTGGCGAGCTACCGGCGGGGCTCCTCGCTCAAGCTGGTCCGCAACAAGCACTGGAAGCGCTCCTCCGACACGGTGCGCGCCGCCCGCCCGGACAGTTTCGTCTGGACCTTCGGGCTGGACGCGGCGACCATCGACGAGCGCCTGATAGCGGGGCAGGGCAAGGACATCAACGCCATCGGCCCCAAGGTGCAGCCCGCGACCATCGCCCGGCTCCGCACGGCGCAGCTCAAGCAGCGCACGCTCTCCTCCGTGACCGGCTGCACCACGTACATGAGCCTGAACACCACCAAGGGGCCGCTCCGGGACATCCGGGTGCGCCAGGCGATCGAGTACGCCGTCAACAAGCAGACCACGGTGGACGCGCTCGGCGGCTCCGCCCTGGCGACCGCGGCCACCTCCATCGAGCCGCCGTCGATCCCCGGCCGGGACGCCACGGATGTGTATCCCTCCAAGGACGGCACCGGCGATCCGGCCGCCGCCCGCAAACTGCTGGCGAAGGCGGGCCTGGCCAAGGGCTTCACCCTCACCGTGGACACCCGTGCCAACGCCACCGAGCAGGCGGTGGCGGTGGCCGTCCAGCAGGGGCTGAAGCGGGTGGGCATCAACGTCAAGATCAACACCATTGACACCTCGACCTTCTACGAGGTCATCGGCACGCCCTCGCAGCAGCACGACGCGGCGCTCACCGGCTGGTGCCCGGACTGGCCGGGCGGCACCACCTTCCTGCCGCCGCTGTTCGACGGACGCAACATCTCCGACAAGGGCAACTCGGTGCTCTCCATGCTCGACGACAAGAAGATCCAGAAGCGCATCGACGAGATCGCGGGGATGAGCGACGAGAAGGCGCAGAACGAGGCCTACGGCAAGCTCGACGCCGAGATCATGAAGCTCGCCCCGATCGTGCCGCTCAACTACAGCAAGAACGTCCTCGTGGTCGGCTCCAACATCGCGGGCGCCCACACGACGATCTCGTACAGCGGCGGGATCGACTACGTCGGCGTCGGCCTCGCGGACCCGAAGAAGTAACCGGCATGGCGACCACCACCCTGCACGAGGCGCAGCCGGGACTGCCCTCGGCAAAGACCGGCGCAGCGCCACCCGGGGGCACCGGGCGACGCGTCCTGCGCGAGCTGCGGCGCGACATCGGGGCCGTGCTCAGCACCGCGTTTCTCGCCCTGATCGTGCTGATGGCCCTCTTCGCGCCACTGATCGGCACGCTGACCGGGCACGGCCCGGACACCTTCGACAGCGCGGCCGTCGACAAGGACCTGGGCGGGCTGCCCAAGGGGTCTCTCGGCGGCATCAGCGGCGACCACTGGCTGGGCGTGGAACCGCAGAACGGCCGGGACATCCTGGTCCGGATCGCCTACGGGGCGCGGATCTCGATGCTGATCGCCGTCTCCGCCACCGTTCTGACCACCGTCATCGGCGTGGTGCTCGGCCTGCTGGCCGGGTTCTACGGCCGGTGGGTGGACCAGGTCATCTGCCGGCTGATGGACTTCCTGATGGCCTTTCCGGCCCTGATCTTCATGATCGCGGTGCTGTCCGCGCTTCCGGCCGGCAACCGTCCGGTGCTGCTGGTGGTCGTGTTGAGCGGCTTCGGCTGGCCCTACCTGGCGCGTGTGGTGCGCGGCCAGACGCTGACCCTGACGGGGCGTGAGTTCGTCGAGGCGGCGCGGGCCTCCGGGGCCGGCAGCCGGGCGCTGATCTTCGCGGAGATCCTGCCCAATCTGCGCAGCACCATCATCGTGATGACCACGCTCGCCGTGCCCGGATACATCGGCACCGAGGCCGGACTCTCCTTCCTCGGCGTCGGGGTCACGCCGCCGACCGCGTCCTGGGGGCAGATGATCGCCAACTCGGTCAGCTGGTACCAGGTGGACCCGATGTACTTCGTGATCCCCGGGGCCTTCCTCTTCGGCACCGTGCTCTCCCTGACCGTGGTGGGCGACCGGCTGCGGCACGCCCTGGACGCGGGGGAGGCCTCCTGATGCTCCGCTACGTCGCCGGCCGGCTCTCCTGGGTGCTGGTCATCCTGCTGGCCGTCTGTGTGTTCACCTATGTCATCTTCTTCCAGCTCTCGCCCGACCCCGCGGTGATGATCTGCGGCAAGACCTGCACTCAGGAGCGTATCGACACCATCCGGACCTCCCTCGGCCTCGACCGCCCCTTCTTCCAGCAGCTGTGGGACTTCCTGCGCGGCATCGTGGCCGGCCGCGACTACGGGTCGGGTGCCAATCTCGTCCACTGCCCCGCCCCCTGCCTCGGCTACAGCTTCCAGAGTGGCCAGTCGGTGTGGGAGATGGTCCTGGAGCGGCTCCCGGTGAGCGTCACCGTCGCCGTCGGCGCGGCCGTGCTCTGGCTGCTCGGTGGGATCACCGTCGGGCTGCTGAGCGGGGTCAAGGAGGGGACCTGGTGGGACCGCTCCACCATGGCGCTGGCGCTCGGCGGTTCCAGCATCCCCCCGTACGTACTCGCCCTGGCGCTCCAGTACCTGCTGGTGGTCAAGTGGCAAGTGCTGCCGTTTCCCGCCGCGATCCCGTTCGGCGACGATCCGGCGGCGTGGTTCCAGTCGTACCTGATGCCGTGGATCGTGCTCGCCATCGGATACGCCTGTCTCTACGCCCGGATGACGCGGGCCAACGTCATCGACACCATGGCCGAGAACTTCATGCGCACGGCCCGCGCCAAGGGGCTCGGGCCGGTCCTGATACTCCGCCGGCATGCGCTGCGGCCGGCGCTCACCCCGATCGTCACCATCTTCGGGATGGACTTCGCCGGTCTGCTCGGCGGCGCCCTCATCACCGAAACCGTCTTCGGCCTCAACGGCGTGGGCAAGATGGCCTCGGACGCGATCGCGAAGAACGACCAGCCGGTGATCATGGCGGTCACGCTGCTGGCGGCGTTCTTCGTCGTGATCGGCAACGTCGTGGTCGACCTGCTCTACACCGCGCTGGACCCGCGCGTAAGGATCACCGCGTCATGACCGAATCCTCAGCCCACCGGGCCGGGCCGGCCGGGCCGAACGGACCGGACGGGCCGGACGACTCCGCGGACCTGCTTCAGGTCGAGGGCCTGACCGTGACCTTCCCGACCACCCGCGGACCGGTGGACGTCGTCCGGAACAACACCTTCGCCCTGCGGCGCAACGAAACCCTGGGCATCGTCGGCGAGTCCGGCTCGGGCAAGTCCATGACGGCGCTCGCCGTCATGGGGCTGCTCCCGCGGACCGCCCGGACCAGCGGCAGCATCCGGTTCCGGGGCACCGAACTGCTCGGCCGACCGGACGCGGAGCTGCGCCGGCTGCGCGGAAACGTGATGTCCATGGTCTTCCAGGACCCGTTGTCCTCGCTCAACCCGTACTACACCGTGGGCCTCCAGATCGCCGAGGTCTACCGGTGCCACCGCGGCGGCTCGCGCCGCGCCGCGCACCGGATGGCCATCGACGCGCTCGGCCGGGTCGGCATCCCGCAGCCGGCCGAGCGGGTCGACCGCTACCCGCACCAGTTCTCTGGCGGGCAGCGTCAGCGCATCATGATCGCGATGGCGCTGATCTGCGAACCCGCCCTGCTCATCGCGGACGAGCCCACCACCGCGCTGGACGTCACGGTGCAGTCCCAGATCCTCGATCTGCTGGCCGAACTGAAGCGACAGACCGGCACCGGCATGCTCTTCATCACCCATGACCTGGCGGTGATCGCCTCGATCGCCCAGCGGGTGCTGGTGATGCGCGACGGGGAGCAGCTCGAATACGCCGACACGGAGCGGGTCTTCTCCGCGCCCGGCCACCCCTACACCCGGATGCTGCTGGAGAGCATCCCGCGCATCGACGACGAGCCGGCCGCGCCGGGCGTCGGGTCGCCGACGACCCGACCGAAGGATCCCGCCCCAGCACAGGAGGAAGTCCGGTGACCGGCAGCCGAGGCAGCCAAGCTGACGTACCGCCCCTGCTGCGCGCCCGCGATCTCACCAAGCGCTTCACGACGCGGGCCGGCGGCCCGCTGGGGCGCAAGTCGGTGTTCACCGCCGTGGACTCGGTCAGTTTCGAGGTGTATCCCCACGAGACGCTGGCCATGGTGGGCGAGTCCGGCAGCGGGAAGTCCACCACCGCGCGGCTGGTGGCGAAGCTGATGGAACCCACCGACGGCACCGTCGAGTTCGCCGGGCGGGACGTCACCCATGCGCGCGGGCCGGAGCTGGCCCGCTTCCGCAACGACGTCCAGGTCGTCTTCCAGGACCCCTTCTCGTCGCTCAACCCCCGCCACACCGTGGAGCGCATCCTCACCGCGCCCCTGGTCTACCAGGGACTCCCCATCCCCGGAGGGCGGCGGGCCTTCGCCGGGGAGCTGATGGAACGGGTCGGTCTCAACCCGGACCATCTGCACCGCTACCCGGCCCAGTTCTCCGGCGGACAGGCCCAGCGGATCGGCATCGCCCGCGCCCTCGCGGTCGGTCCGAAGCTGGTGATCTGCGACGAGGCGGTCTCCGCGCTCGATGTGTCGGTGCAGGCGCAGGTGATGGACCTGCTGCTGCGCCTCCAGCGGGAGAGCGGCTTCTCCTACCTCTTCATCGCCCACGACCTCGCCGTGGTGCGCCGGATTTCGCACCGTATCGCGGTGATGAAGCAGGGTGTCATCGTGGAGTCCGGCCCCTGCGCGGAGGTCTTCGAGCGCCCCCGGGACCCGTACACCCGCACCCTGCTGGCCGCGATACCCCGCATCGACCCGGAATGGGACCGCAGGCGCCGCGAGGGCGCCGACAAGCACGCGTCCACCACCGCCTCACACGAGGAGCCGCTATGACCGACGACCTGTCCCCCCGCTCCCGTACCGCCCCCGCCCCTGCCCCTGCCCCCGCCACCGAAGCCCCCGCCACCGAAGCCCCCGCCCCCGCCGCGCAGCCCGCGCCGCAGTCCTCGCCGCGGTCCACGGGGCTGGACCCGCGCATGCCCCGGCTGGCCGAGCTGCCTTCCTTCGCCGCGTTCATGGCGGAGGGCTGGGACACCCCCGACCGCAGCGCCCGGACCGTGCCGGGAGCCGCGGACGCCGCCGCGCACCACCGGGCGCGGCTCAGCGCCGCCCACCCGGGACAGCCGGTCGTGGTGGCCGCCGGGCGGGCTCCGGTGCGCTCCAACGACACCAACTACGACTTCCGCCCGGACAGCGACTTCTTCTGGCTGACCGGGTGCGGAGTGGAGCACGGCGTGCTGGTGATGCGCCCCGTACCGGGGGGTCATGACGCGACCCTCCACCTGCCCGCGCCGGCCCGCCCCGGCGATCCGGGGTTCTTCGCCGACGCCGCGCACGGCGAGCTGTGGGTCGGCGGCGCACCTGGGCTCGACGAGTGGAGCGGTGCGCTGGGCCTGGACGTCCGCCCGCTCGGCGAGCTCGACACCGCGCTCGCCGGACTCACCAAGCCGCTGCTGACCGGCGCGCTCGACCCCGACCTCGCACACCGCCACGGCCTCGGCCCGTCCGCCGATCTGGGCCGCACCCTGTCCGAACTGCGCATGATCAAGGACGCCTGGGAAATCGGCCAGCTGCGGCAGGCCGTGGACCGCACCGTGGAGGGGTTCGCCGCCGTGGTGCGCGAGTTCCCGACGGCCATCGCCGGCGGCGGAGAGCGCTGGCTGCAGGGCACCTTCGACCGCTACGCCCGCACCCACGGCAACGGCCCCGGCTACGCGTCCATCGTGGGCAGCGGCGGACACGCGGCCACCCTGCACTGGGTGCGGTGCGACGGCGCGGTGGCGGAGGACAAGCCGGTGCTGCTGGACCTGGGTGTGGAGACGAACAGCTACTACACCGCCGATGTGACGCGCACCTTCCCGGCCTCGGGCCGGTTCAGCCAGGCCCAGCGCGCCGTGCACGACCTGGTGGAGCGGGCGCACCGGGCGGGCCTGGCCGCCGTCGTCCCGGGCCGGGACTTCGCCGACTTCCACACCGCCGCCATGGAGGTGGTGGCGCGGGGCCTCGCCGACTGGGGGCTGCTGCCGGTCTCCGTCGACGAGGCGCTGTCCCCGCAGGGCCAGCACCACCGGCGCTACCTGGTCTGCGGCATCGGGCACCACCTGGGTCTCGATGTGCACGACTGCGCGCGGGCGGACTACGCCGCCTACCAGGGGGCGAAGATGACGCCCGGCATGGTGCTCACCGTGGAGCCCGGACTGTACTTCCACGAGCACGACCGCACCCTCCCGCCGGAGCTCCGCGGGATCGGGATGCGCATCGAGGACGATCTGCTGGTCACCGAGGAGGGCGCGGAGGTGCTGTCCGCGGCCCTGCCGCTCGACGCGGCGGGTCTGGAGCGCTGGATGACGACCCGGTGACCGCCGGCCGGACCCCGGCCGATGGACCATCGGCCGGGGAGCCGGTCACGAGCCGTCTGCTTATTCGCATGTGCACCAGTCGTATGTGCACCAGTCGTATGTAACATTGCACTCTCTAGGAGGATCCATGACCGCTCGCCCCGACAAGCCCTGGCGTGGTGTTCACGTCGCGACACCGCTGCCGCTGCGCAGCGACCTCTCCGTCGACTACGACGCCTACGCGGAGCATGTCCGCTTCCTCACCGAGGGCGGCTGTGACGGCGTCTGCCCCAACGGCTCCCTCGGGGAGTACCAGACCCTCACCGACGAGGAACGCGCCCGCATGGTGCGCACCGCCGTCGAGGCGTCCCCCGAGGGCCACACCGTGATGCCCGGCGTGTCCGCGTACGGCGCGCTGGAGGCCCGCCGGTGGACCGAGCAGGCGGCCGAGGCGGGCGCCGACTCGGTGCTGCTGCTGCCGCCCAACACCTACCGCGCCGACCGCGAAGGCGTGGTGGCGCACTACCGCGAGGTGGCCGCGGTCGGCCTTCCGGTCGTCGCCTACAACAACCCCCACGACACCAGGGTCGATCTCACCCCCGACCTGCTGGCCGAACTGCACGGCGAGGGCCTGATCGTCGCCGTCAAGGAGTTCAGCGGAGACGTCCGCCGCGCCTATGAGCTGGCCGAACTCGCCCCCGGCCTCGACCTGATCATCGGCGCCGACGACGTCCTGCTCGAACTGGGCCTGGCCGGGGCGGTCGGCTGGATCGCCGGCTACCCGGGCGTCCTCCCGGAGAGCTGTGTCGAGCTCTACCGGCTCGCCACCTCCGGTGAACCCGCCGACATCGCCAAGGCCCTGCCGCTCTACCGCGATCTGCACCCGCTGCTGCGCTGGGACTCCAAGACCGAGTTCGTCCAGTCCATCAAGCTGTCCATGGACGTCGTCGGGTTGCGCGGCGGCCCCTGCCGCCCGCCGCGCACCCCGCTCCCGCCCGAGATCACCGAGCGGGTCGTCCGGGACACCGAAGCCGCCGTCGCCAAGGGATACAAGTGAGATCCACCCGCGTCTTCCACACCGTCGAATCCCATACGGAGGGCATGCCGACCCGGGTCGTGGTCGGCGGCGTGGGCGTCATCCCGGGTGACACGATGGCCGAACGCCGCTCGTGGTTCAAGGCCAACCGCGACGACGTACGCACCCTGCTGATGTACGAGCCGCGCGGCCACGCGGCGATGAGCGGCGCCATTCTCCAGCCGCCGACCACCCCCGAGGCCGACTGGGGCGTGCTGTTCATCGAGGTCTCCGGCCTGCTGCCGATGTGTGGCCACGGCACCATCGGAGTCGCCACCGTGCTCGTCGAAACCGGCATGGTGGAGGTGCGCGAGCCGGTCACCGTCATCCGCCTGGACACGCCGGCCGGGCCGGTGACGGCCGAGGTGGCGGTCACCGACGGCCACGCGCGTTCGGTGACCCTGCGCAACGTCGTCTCCTTCGCCCACGCGCTGGACCGCGTGGTCGACGTGCCCGGCCTCGGCAAGGTCCAATACGACATGGCCTTCGGCGGCAACTTCTACGCCATCGTCGATCTGGCGGAGCTGGGCCTGCCGTTCGACCGGCGGGCCGGTGGCGAACTGCTGACGGCCAGCATGGGGATCATGGCCGCGATCAATGAACAGGACGAGCCGGTCCACCCCGAGCGCCCCGACATCCACGGCTGCCACCACGTCTACCTCAAGGCGCCCGGCTCGACCGCCGCCCACTCCCGGCACGCCATGGGCATCCACCCCGGCTGGTTCGACCGCTCGCCGTGCGGCACCGGCACCAGTGCCCGCATGGCGCAGCTCCACTCCCGTGGTGAACTGGCCCTGGGGGCGGAGTTCGTGAACGAGTCCTTCATCGGCACGCGCTTCATCGGGCGGCTGATCGAGGAGACTGAAGTGGCCGGCCGACCCGCCGTGGTGCCCACCATCACCGGGCGGGCATGGGTCACCGGCACCGCCCAGTTCACCCTGGATCCGGACGACCCGTTTCCGGCCGGATTCCTGCTTTAGAAAGAGGCAACCCAGTTGGACGGCGAACGGCCGGTCACGGGGGCGTCGACGACGCACCTCCGCACCGTGGGAAAGCGTGAGATCCTCCGTGACCGGGTGAGAAACGCGCTCCGCGCCGCGATCATCTCCGGAGAGCTGACACCCGGCACGGTCTATTCAGCGCCGACGCTGGCCGCCAAGTTCGGGGTGTCCTCCACCCCGGTGCGCGAGGCGATGATCGACCTGGTCAAGGAGGAACTGGTGGTGGCGCAGCCCAACAAGGGCTTCCTCATCACCGAGGTCTCCGAGCAGGACCTGGACGAGGTGACGGCGGTGCGGCTGCTGGTGGAACCACCCTCGGTCCGGGCCGTGGTGCCGCTGGTCCCCGCGGCGGACTTCCCCGCCCTGCGGGAGCTGGCCCAGCGCATCGTCGTGGCCGCCGAGAAGGGCGACCTCATCGGCTATGTCGAGGCCGACCGGGTCTTCCACCTCGCCCTGCTGGCGCACGGCGGCAACCGGCGCCTGCTGGAGGTGGTGTCCAACCTCCGGGCCCAGACCCGACTGCTGGGGCTGGCGCCGCTGGTGCGCAACGGCACCCTGGTGGAGTCCGCGGCGGAACACCACCAGCTGCTGGACTTCGTCGAGGCCGGGAACGCCGAGGCGGCCGAGCTCTTCATGCACCGGCACATCGGACACGTACGGGGCATCTGGGCGGGCGGCACATGACCGCGCCCACCCCAGGCCCTGTCCTGAGCGGCCCGGCGGCGCGCGCCGACACCGCCGACCTGGTGGTGATCGGAGCCGGGGTGGTCGGCGCCGCCGCCGCGTACTTCGCGGCCCGCGCCGGGCTCCGCGTCACCGTCGTCGACCGGGGCCCGCTCGCCGGCGGCACGTCCAGCGCCGGCGAAGGCAATCTGCTGGTCTCCGACAAGGAGGCCGGGCCCGAACTCGACCTGGCCCTGTTCTCCCAGCGGGTCTGGCGCGAGGATCTAGCCGAACACGCCGGGCTGTGGGAGTTCGAGTCCAAGGGCGGCCTGGTGGTGGCCGCTTCCCCGGACGGCGCGGGCGCGCTCGCCGAGCTCGTCCGAGCGCAGCGCGGCCGCGGGATCGAGGCCGTCGACGTGCCGTGGGACGAGCTGCGGGACTACGAGCCCCAGCTGTCGCCCAAGCTGGCCTCCGGTGCCTACTACCCGCAGGACGCGCAGGTCCAGCCCATGCTGGTGGTGGCGCATCTGCTCCGTATGGCGCGGCGGGCGGGCGCCCGGCTGCGAACGGATACCGAGGTCACCGGGTTCCTCCGGGCCGGCGGGCGGATCACCGGAGTCCGCACCAGCCGCGGCCCGCTCAGCGCACCCGCCGTGCTCAACGCCGCGGGCACCTGGGCCGGTGCGGTCGCCGAGCTGGCCGGGGTGCGGGTGCCGGTGCTGCCGAGGAGGGGCTGCGTCCTGGTCACCCAGCCGCTGCCGGTCATGATCCGGCACAAGGTCTACGCGGCGGAGTACGTGAGCGACGTGGCCAGCTCGGACGCGGCGCTCCAGACCTCACCCGTCGTCGAGGGCACCCGCGCCGGCACCGTCCTGATCGGCTCGTCCCGGGAGCGGGTCGGCTTCGACCGCGAGGTCCCGCCGTCCCTCCTCGCGGCCCTGGCCCGCAACGCGATCGAGCTCTTTCCCTTCCTGGCCTCCGTTCAGGCCATCCGCAGCTATCTGGGCTTCCGGCCGTACTGCCCCGACCACCTGCCGGTGATCGGTCCCGATCCGCGGGCCCCCGGGCTGTGGCACGCCTGCGGTCACGAGGGCGCCGGGGTGGGCCTGTCGGTGGGGACCGGCAAGCTGCTCGCGCAGGCGCTGACGGACCGCCCGACCGACCTGGACCTGACCCCCTTCTCGCCCGAACGATTCGAACGGGCCCTGCCCGGCGACGAGGTGACGCGCGATGCCCCCTGAGACGGCCGCTGAGATGCCCCCCGGCACCCTGCCCTGCCGCCTGTCCTTCGACGGACGGACCATCCACGCCCGGCCGGGCCAGAGCGTGGGGGCGGCGCTGGTCGCGGCGGGGGTGCTGGCCTGGCGCGCCACCCGTGGGGAGGGCCGGCCCCGCGGGCTGTTCTGTGGGATCGGCGTCTGCTACGACTGCCTGATCACCGTCGACGGCCGTCCCGACCAGCGGGCCTGTCTGGTGCCCGCCGCCGACGGCATGCGGCTCGAGTCCGGACTCGCGGGGAGGGCCACCGATGCGCGGGAACGGTGACACGGTGTTCGAGGGGGCGGTGGCCGATGTGGCGGTGGTCGGCGCCGGCCCGGCGGGGATGGCGGCCGCGGTCGAGGCGGCGGCGGCCGGGCTGACCGTGGCCCTGGTGGACGCCGGTGAGCGGCCCGGCGGCCAGTACTGGCGGCACGGTCCGCACGACGAGGGCCCGCTCCCGGGACAGCACGGCCGCCGCACGTTCGCCGCCCTGCGCGCGGGCCTGGCCCGCACGGGGACCCGTACGCTCTTCGGGCACCAGGTGTGGCTCATCCGCCGCGACACCGACCGGTTCACCCTTCGGCTGCGGCCCACGCACGACGGCCGCGGGCCCGGGACCCGGACGCTGACCGCGCGTTCGCTGATCCTGTGCCCGGGCGCGTATGACCGCCAACTCCCCGTGCCGGGCTGGGACCTGCCCGGCGTCATGGCGGCCGGCGGGGTGCAGGCCCTGCTCAAGGGGAGCGGCACCCTCGCCGGGAGGCGGGCCGTGGTGGCGGGGACGGGACCCTTCCTGCTGCCGGTGGCCACCGGCCTCGCCGCGGCGGGCGCCGAGATCGTCATGGTCTGCGAAGCCAATCCGCTGCGCGGCTGGCTGCGCGACCCGGGCGGCGCGCTACGGGAACCGGCCAAGGGGGTCGAGGGCGCCCAGTACGCCGCGCTCCTGGCCCGGCACCGCATCCCCTACCGCACCAGGACGGCGGTCACCGAGATCCGCGGGGAGGACCGGGTGCGGTCCGTCCGCATCGCGCCGCTGGATCGTGACGGACGCCCGCGAAGCGGCGTACGGACCGAGGTGGACGCCGATCTGGTCGCGCTGGGCTGGGGGTTCACCCCGTCGCTGGAGCTGCCGCTGATGGTCGGCGCGCGCACCCGGCTGGACACCGACGGCTCGCTGGTCGCCGTGGTCGACTCCCGGCAGCGGGCCGATGTCCCCGGCGTCTACCTGGCGGGAGAGGCCACCGGGGTCGGCGGCGCGGCGCTCGCCGTCCGCGAGGGCCGGCTGAGCGGGCTCGCCGCGGCCGCCGACCTGGGACAGGCCGTCGACGAGCGCCGGCTGCGCCGGCTCCAGCGCGCGATCGGCAGGGGCCGGCGCTTCGCCGCCGCGCTGCACGCCGCCTGTCCGGTTCCGCCGGGCTGGACCGACTGGCTCGACGGGTCCACCGTCATCTGCCGCTGCGAGGAGGTGACCTACCACGACCTGTGCCACGCGGCCCGCGAACTCGGCGCGGAGGACCCGCGGACACTGAAGTCGCTGGCCCGCCCCGGCATGGGGATGTGCCAGGGCCGGGTGTGCGGCTTCGCGACGGCCCAGGTGGCGGCGGCGCTCACCGGCGGATCACCCCGTGCGCCCAGTGCGGACGATCTCCTTCCGCTGGCCCGCCGCCCGCTGGCCACACCGGTGACGCTCGGCGAAATCGCCGCCGTGGAGGAGGAGTCCTGACGCGGCACTCAGCTCTCTGATGTCTCAGCCCCCCGACGCCTCGGCCGACGCCTGACGGGCGGCGGCCCGCGCGCGGTCGTTGCTGAGCACCGTCTCCAGGTACTCCGCGATGGCGTCCCGGTTGCGCGCCAGGCAGTCGATGCGCTCGGTCATCCGGTCGCGTTCGTGCTCCAGCGCGGCGATCATCTCGGGTGTCGCGTCCGAGAAGTGGATGACCCGGGGCTTGTCGAGACAGGGGAGGATCTGTTTGATGATCCGGGTCGGCAGCCCGGCGTCGAGCAGCCCCCTGATCTGCAAGACCCGGTCCACGAACCGCTCGTCGTAGTCGCGGTAGCCGTTCGGGCAGCGGTCGGCGGCGATGAGCCCCTGCTCCTCGTAGTAGCGCAGCAGCCGGCGGGGCGTGCCGGTGCGTTCCGACAGCTCTCCGATGCGCATGTGCTCCACCTCACACACAGTCGCTTTGACCTTCACATCAATGTGACGGTTCGAGCATACGCAGCGTGCCCAACGACACCACACCACAAGCCGGTTCCCGCTCCGGAACCGAGGACCAGAACCGGAAACTCCCCCTGCCCGCGCTGCTGGCGCTGGCCACCGCCGTCTTCATCACCAGCCTGACCGAGACGCTGCCCGCGGGCGTGCTACCCGCGATGGGCGCCGACCTGGGGGTCGGCGAATCCGCGATGGGGCAGTCGGTGACGATCTACGCGATCGGCACCGCGCTCACCGCGATCCCGCTGTCCGCGGCCACGGCGGGGTGGCGCCGCAAGCGGCTGCTGCTGGCGGCGATGGCGGGCTTCGCCGTCGCCAACACGGTCACCGCGGCCTCGGCGAGCTATCCCCTGACCATGGCGGCCCGGTTCGTCGCGGGGGTGGCCGCGGGCCTGGCCTGGGCGCTGCTGGCCGGATACGCCCGCCGTATGGTGCCCGCTCCGCTCCAGGGCAAGGCGGTCGCGGTCGTCATGACCGGCATTCCGATCGCCCTGTCGCTGGGGGTGCCCGCGGGCACCTTCCTCGGCGAAGCGCTCGGCTGGCGGGTGACGTTCACCCTCATCACCGCGCTCGCCGCCGTCCTGATCGGGTGGATCGCCGCGCTGGTCCCCGACCACCCCGGGCAGCGGCGGGACGGCCGCACCCCCATCCTGCGGGCCCTGACCGTCCCCGGCGTGGCACCGGTCCTGTTCGTCACGCTGGTCTATGTGCTGGCCCACACCATCCTCTACACCTACATCGCCACCTTCCTCGACGGGCTCGGCATGGGCGGCTCCACCGACCTCGTCCTGCTGGTCTTCGGCGCAGCCTCCATGGCCAGCATCTGGATCGTGGGTGCCCGGATCGACCGCCAGTTGCGGGCCCTGACCATCGCCGCCACGATCCTGTTCGCCGCCGCGGCCGCCGTCCTCGCGGTCCCGGCCGGCAGCCGCGCCCTGGTCTACCTCGCGGCGACGCTGTGGGGCCTGGGCTGGGGAGGCGTCCCCACGCTTCTCCAGACCGCCGTGGCCGACGCGGGAGGCGACGCGGCGGACTCCGCGCAGGCCATGCTGGTCACTCTGTGGAACGCGGCCATGGCCGGCGGTGGAGTCCTCGGCGGAATCCTCCTCGACCTCCACGGCTCCGACGCCTTCCCCTGGAGCGTCCTGGCGCTCCTGGCGCCCGTGGCGGCCGTGGTGATCGCCGCCCGCGCGCACGGCTTCCCCGCCGAACGATCGCCCTACGGAACACCCCGGTGAGCGTGGCGCTCCGCGGCGGCATGCCACCAGCCGGGCGGGGGCGGTCCCTCGACCGCCGCGGTCGGCTGGTCGGGATGCAGCCCGAGGCGTCGCAGCGCGTCGGGGTGGACGTGGACGTAGATCCAGCCGCGCCGACGGCCGTCGGGCCCGAGGCCGCACATCACGTCCCAGCGGATCTCGTCATCCGGCGTGAAGGGCATCCAGTCGATGCCGCGGTCGCGCAGTCAAGCGCGCGCGGCCGCCAGAGGCCGCGGACAGCCGGACAGGTTTTCGTAGGACGCGATGGTGACCCAGGTGGCCGGGGTCCGAGAGGTCATGGCGTCCATGATGCCCGACACACCACGGGGCTCAGTACTCGTCCACCGTGGTGCCCTCGGGGACCCGGAAGCAGGCGGAGACGAGATGGAACATGATCCCGGGCTCCGCGCCGCTCCTCTCCGCGTCCCTTTCGGTCGGGATCAGCAAAGTGGCTTTCAGGGTGAACTTCTTTCGGGTGGAGTCGGCCATCAGATAAGGGGACTGCGCGACGGTCGGCTCCCGGCCCTCGTGGACGATCTCCCAGCCGTGCCGGGGGAGATCGTCCCTGAGGCCCTGCCAAGCGGCCTCGAGGTCCCCGGCCGGCAGGCCGTACACCGACCACAGATGGCGGATGACGTAGAACGTCTCCGGGTCCATGTCGCCGCATACGTCCATGCCCGGGCCGGGCGCGGTCGTCTTCCCCTTCACCCGCAGCAGGTCGTACAGCTCGCTGGAGAGCTGTCTGGCCTCCTCCCGGGGCGCGGAGACCTCCCGCACCTCGGGGGTGTAGCCGAGACCGGGCTCATCGGCGTCGGACATCGAAAACCACCCCGCTACTTCAACCGGACCTCGTCATAGCGTCCCACCACGACTCTCGCCTGGTTCTCCAGGCTCTCCGACCCGGCCAGCCAGTAGTTTCCGTGCCCCTTGGTGTCGGTGGACATCTGATTGGCACCGAAGATGGGGTCGCTGGGGGTGATGAACTGCGTCAGCCCCTCGTGGTGCCCATGGGTGGGCGCCCCCCACTTGGGCACCCAGTCATCCTGTGCCTTCTGGTTCCACACATGCCCCGAGGGTACGTCCATCTCCTCGGCCCGCCCCACCTGCACGCCGGGGCTGCCGCTGAGCATCACGTCGTCCGCCTCCAGGGTGCCCTGGCGGGCGGCGGAGCCCACCACCACGGTGCCGTAGCTCTGCGCCTGCACCGACAGGTGGTCATTGGCCGACGGGTCATGGGAGGTATGCAGCCCCGACAGGAAATCGTTGAAATCTCCCGCTGCCCGGTCCGCGTACTTGTCCTTCATGGCTTCCGGGAAAAAATTCTGCGGAGCGTCGTAACCGTGCCAGGTGATGGTCGACACCTTGGGCTCGCCCGGCATCGCGCTGGCGGCCTGCCAGAGGTTGGTGCCCGCGATGACGGGCTTGTTGATACCGCCGAGCGTGCCGTTGGTGCCGCCGACCATCACGGCGGTGTGATCGGCCTTGTCCGGGTTGCCGTTCGCGATGATCGCGCGGCCGTTCTTCTCGGGGTCGAAATCCAGCAGATAGGCGGGCGGCAGCCCGTCGCCGGTCGGCTTGTAACCGGAGGGCCGGGTGTTGTCGAAGGCGTTGACCTTCCCCGTGTCATCGAAACGCATCTGAATGCGCTTCATGCCGTTGAGGGAGGACTCCAAATGCTTCTTATGGTTGTCCCACTTGGTCCATTCCGGGTTGAGCACGGAAGAGCGTCCGGCCAGGGTGTACTTCGGCTTCGGCTCGGGCGGCAGATTGGCCAGCTCGGTCTGGTACTTCGCCCGCTGCTCGTTGAACCAGACGCGATTCGCCTCGTCCCGGTCCTCGACGGGAAGGCCGTCCAGCTTGCCCACGCTCGCCGGATACAGGGAGATGTACTCCGCCTGCTCCTCTTTGCTGAGGCTCTTCCACCAGGCCGCGTTGTCCTTGGGGGACTTGTCCTTGGGGATATCCCGCAGATAGTTCCCGACCGTCTTCTTGACGTCCCCCCGGTCCTGCGCGGCGTCGGTCCAGTCCTCCTTGGTGACCGACAGATCGGCCACCGTGATCAGCTTGCCCAGCGTCTTCGCGTACTTGCCGTCCGCGTCGGTCGCGTCCTTGAGCGCGTCACCGATCCGGTCGGCGAACCCCTGAGCCTGCTGCTTGGGCGTCGTGGTGACGTACGGCGTCAGGCCGTTCCCGGCCGGCTCGTACTCCTGGCCCGGCAGCAGCACCAACGGGGGCTTGTACTCCACCGAACCGTCTTCCTTGACGGTCATCCCCGCGTCCTGGGCGTCCTGGACGGCGTTGTCCATCTTCTTCTTCGCCGCGCGCAACTCCCCGGCCAGCCCGTTCAACGCCGTAAGAATCAGCGCGCACTCCACCTGCATGTAGTGGAAGTTCTCACTCAGCCGCTCCAGCCGGCCCAGCGCCGCACCGACCCCCTGGCCCTTCAGTCCCCCGCGGAGCTTTGCCTGGATTTCATTGTTCAGCCGGTCCTTGGCCGCGCTGGCGCTGCTGCTCACCTTGTGCCAGCCATCCGCCGCCTGCTCGAACTGCGCGGGGTCGATCGCCTTCAACTGTGCGAAAGTAACCATGACGCGGGTCACCAACTCCCCGACGGGCCGCCCGGCGGGGGTATCGGCCTCGTATCCTGCGCCTTGAAGAGCGCCTCTATCGCATCGTCCTGATTGGCAAGGTCTTTACCGGCTTTCTGCAACTTCCCCATGAGCTCGGCGCATTCATCGCGTACGACCGTCAGCCGCGCCTCCCAGGAGTTGAAGACCCGCTGCTGCATGGACGCGCTCTCCAGCCCCTCGACGCCCGGGCTGCCGACCCCCGCGCCCTCCTGGCCGTGCTTGAGGTCACCCAGCGCGGTCACGGCATTCCGGCGCAGCTCGTCCAGGGCGGTTGACGCGGCATTCCACGGTCCCTTCGACGATTTCAGATCGCCGTCGGAGCCGCCCTTGCCGCCCCCTTTATCCCCGTCCGCACTGGCGAGCCTGGTTTGGACGTCTTTGCCGCCGGTATCCGTTCCGCCCGCCGCGTCGTAATACGCCTGCCAACGCTCAGACAGTCCTGTGTCCCCCATACTGCCTTCCTCCACCCGCTGCGCCATGTTCTTCATGGCAGAACAAGGAAAATAACAGAGCGCAATAACGCACGACCACCGCCCGTGTGATCACTGGCACAGGCGGGTGTGGTTTGTACGGGGTTTGCAACAGAGGGCGTCATGCGCGCCGATTACGGCGCTGAGCGGCCGTATCGTCCCAAAGGCTGCAAGTCGTGCAGGTGCACCAGGTCCGCGCAGCGGCAACAGGGCACGAGGGCCATGGGACATGGCTGGTACGACCGCTGATCGGGGGAGAAGCGTTTATGGGGCTCGGGGATTTCATACCGGATGGCGTCGAGGACTGGGTCGAGGACCGGGTCGAGGATGTCGGTGAGGTCGTCGATGATGTGGGGGACTGGACGGCGGACCGGCTGGATGATGTCGGCTGGGAGAGCGGTGCTGACTGGGTCCGGGACAAGAGGACTCCGTCGGCCCGGTAGGTGTAGGCACGACGCTGCACGGTCCCGGCGGTCGGCCCGGTCAGGGACTGTTCGGCCAGCCGGCCCGCCGGGTCCCAGAGCTGGGACAGGGACACTTCTTCGCCGATATGACGGGCTGTCTCACGGCCCGCGGCAGGATTTGGAGTGAGACCTACGCCTACGACGAGGCGGGCAACCAGACCCACGCCACCTGGCCCGGCAGACACCCCGGCGCCGAGGCGACCGGCGAGCGCGCGTACACCGGCACCCGCATCACCCGCGCCGGCCGGGTCCGCTACGAGCACGACGGCGCCGGGCGGATCACGCTACGGCAAAAGGACCGGCTGTCGAAGAAGCCGGACATCTGGCGCTACACCTGGGACGCCGAGAACCGGCTGACCTCCGTCACCACCCCCCACGGCACCATCTGGCGCTACCTCTACGACCCCCTGGGCCGCCGCACCGCCAAACAGCGCCTGGCCGCGGACGGTGAAACGCCGCTCGAGCGGACCGACTTCACCTGGGACGGCGCCACCCTCGTCGAGCAGACCACCACCATCCCCGGCCGCTCCCACCTGGTGACCCTGACCTGGGACCACGACGGCCTCCGTCCGGTCGCCCAGTCCGAACGCATCACCGATGCCACCGGGCAGCGCGAGATCGACCGGCGCTTCTTCGCCATCGTCACCGACCTGGTCGGCACGCCTTCCGAGCTGGTCGACGAGGCCGGGGAAATCGCCTGGCGCAGCCGCGCGACCCTGTGGGGCACCACCACCTGGCCCCGGGACAGCACGGCGTACACCCCGCTGCGCTTCCCCGGCCAGTACCACGACCCGGAAAGCGGCCTGCACTACAACGTCCACCGCAGGATGCGTCACCAGCGATCCGGTGTACGCATGACAACAAACCCGGCGAGTACCAGTGGGTGATCGACAGGGATGACATCCCGAAATTCAATTCGTACATCCAAGAGGTCAACTGGATCAACTACCAGGCCGGCCTCACGTGGAGAGACGGCGAGCTCCCGGATTGGTGACCTCCATGCAGAATTCTGACCACGGCTCTCCCCGCGAGTTCCTCGAGTCGTTGCGGCCCGGACAGGTGTGCACAGGGGTCGTCACCTCAGTGGCCGACTTCGGGGTGTTCGTGGACCTGGGCGGGGGCGTGGGTTTCATCACCGTACCCAACCTCACGTGGCGGCGGATCGATCACCCCTCGCAGGTGGCCCACGTGGGCCAAGAGGTCGTGGGCGCGGTGTTGAGCGTTGATCTGGACCGCGAGCAGGCGTCGTTCTCGCTCAAGGATCTACAGCGGGACCCTTTGCTCGACTTCGCGCTGACCCGATTCGGCTCCACGGTGACGGGGGCTGTCACGAAGGCCGCTCCTGTCGGGGTGTTCGTCCGACTGGAGGAAGGAATCGAGGGCTTCCTGCCAGTCGCGGAATTCAAGGGCCACGTGAGTGCCCCGGAGGCCGGTGACACCCTGACCGTCACGGTCGCCTACATCAACGTAGAGCGGCGCCAGGTGATCCTGTCATTCGCGGGTGCGGGCACGCTGTGATCCGGTGACCGGCCGACGGCACTCCACCCCCCTTTCAGCGCCGCGTTGTCAGCAGACGGCGCTGGTGTGAACTGCCCCGAGTACCGGGCCATCGGCTCAGACGACGGTGCCCGTGACGTCCTCGTCGGCCTTGCGTATGGCGGCGCGCAGCACGGACGCGCCCGTGGGCGTGAGGGTGTGCAGCACGGTCGGGCCGTTCCGGATGGTGGTGATGAGTCCCGCGTCACGTAATGCTGTGGCGTGTCTGCTGGCGGCGGAGGCCGAAACTCCAGCAGCACGGGCGATCTCGCCCGTGGTGGCGCCACCGGATGCGGCGTGCAGGGCGACCGCACGGGCGCGGCCGAGCAGGTTGGTCAGGGACCGCTCAGGGGCGCCGTCACGCACGGAGCGGGCCTCGGGCTCGTGGAGCAACGAATACCAGACCACGGGCGGCAGTCCCGGGTCGGCGAAGGCAACCGGCTCGCCCCAGTTGAAATACGAGGGGACGAGCGTGAGCCCGCGGCCGTTCAGGTGCAGGTCCCGGTCATCAGCCTGCCTGGGGTAGGCGACCTCCAGGACGGGAGGACGCCATCGCAGCATGGACCCGAATCCCGCGAGCATGCCCTCCACTCCGCCGTCGAGCAGCCCGCGGCAGCGTGCCGCTCTCTCGGCCTCGATGCGCGCCTGCACTTGCTCCTTGTGGGGAACGACGACGGCCTCGTAGTACGCGCGCAGCACCCCCACGAACTCCTTGCGCGCTTCCGGGCCGGCCAGTTGCCCGGCCCACGCGGGTGCTCCGACGGTCCGGTCGAGGATGGCCATCTCCTCCATGACCCGTTGCGCAGGCGTGGCCAGAATCGACTCCAGTCCTGCGTCCAGGCCGTCTACCGCATCGACCGGAGTAAGGAAGTCCGGATAGTACGCGGCCCTTGGATACAAGGGCAGTAAAACAGTCCGCAGGGCGCGCTCCAGCCCCTTCTCGCGCAGCTGTTCCCGTGCTGTGCGATACCACCCGGCGAAGGCCCACCTTCCCCTCCGGGACTGGAGCCGGTGCAGGCTCGCGGCGATCTCGCAGAGCGGATCAGGAGCGGAGGCGAGCCGGGTCCTTGCCAGATCCGCGTCGGTGAAGTGAATGCGGAGCATGTCGTTCCCCCGTTGAGTTCGGCTCTTGCTCTACAGCGCACCGGTGTTCGTTCGGCGCGGGACCGGCCGGACGATCGTAGGAAGCTGCGATCAAGATGCGATAAACGGGGAATCAACGAGCTTGAGGCGCAGGCTTGTTGGGGCCTGCGCATGGAAAAGCGGGCTTCACGTACACCGGTGGTGCGCCGGGAGCAGGCGGCTCTGCTCCCGGCGTCCGTATCAGGCCGTCAGCGCGTCCGGTCCGGGGACCCGGACGCTCCGGCGCGACGGGCCGGCGATTCGGTGGTACACGGCGTTCGTCGCCTCCTGACGCATCAGAAAGCCCCCTGGTTGAGGGAGGTTTGCAGAGCCCTGGTCGTGCCCGTGCCCCAGTCGCCGTCGACGTCGAGCCCGGCGCCCGTCATACGGTTCAGGTGTTTCTGCATGGCCTTCACCGTGGCCTGCCCGGCATCCCCGTCCACCACCAGAGCGGCATCGGCCCAGGTGTTCAGATGCCTCTGAAGACCTCGCTTGGACTCAGTTCCCCAGACGCCGTCCGCCGAGACCCCGATGGCCTCCTGGGTCGCTGTGATGGTCCGCGGGCCGAACACACCATCCACCGTCAGCCGGGACCCGTCCGAGAAGTGGCCGTATGCCGCCTCGGTGTCGGGCCCCCACAGACCGTCGGCCGTTGTGCCCACCTTCGTCTGTAGCCATTTGACACCGGCTTCGGTTTTCGGTCCGAAGATGCCGTCCATCACCAGCGCCGGGGAATACCCCAGACCGTTCACCGCGCTCTGCTGATAGGTCACCGGGCGAATCGTCGTGAGCCCGCCGTCGGAGTACGCTCCGCTGCCCGTGTAGTCGGCGTAAGCCCGTTCCGTGTCGGGCCCCCACAGACCGTCGGCTGTTGTGCCCACCTTCGTCTGTAGCCATTTGACACCCGTTTCGGTTTTCGGCCCGAAGATGCCGTCCACCACCAACGCCGGGGAATACCCCAGACCATTCACCGCCGACTGTTGAGAAGCGACAGTCCGGATCGACGTCAGACCGTTCGTGCTGCTGCCGACACCGATATACGCGCGGTACGCCGCTTCCGTCAGCGGCCCCCAGATACCGTCAGCTGTGGCCCCCACCTTCGCCTGTAGCCATGTGACACCGGCTTCGGTCTTCGGCCCGAAGATGCCGTCCACCGCCAACGCCGGGGAATACCCCAGACCGTTCACCGCCGACTGCTGAGAAGCGACGGAGCGGGTGAGTCCGGGGGTGCCGGCTCCCCAGTCCACCTCAGCGAGACCGTCCGTGGGCATACCGGCCTGCACCCAGGAGCGCAGATCGTTCCCCGGGCAGGCCGTTGAGCCGAGAGCGCTGTGGTACGTCGTGGAAAGAGTCTTGCCGATTTTGTTGTTCGTGGCTGCGTACAGGCTGCGGATCGACCTCTTGGCCTCCGGCGTCGCGTCACCGTCAGCGCCGATGAAACAGACCGCGATATGAGTGCGGTTGTAGTGAAGCGTATGCGCACCCTCGTTCTGCCAGCCCCGGCCCTCGTACAGCCGGCCCGCCTGGTCGACCAGGAAGTTGTAGCCGATGTCCGACCATCCGTTGCTGTCCATGTGGTAGTTCTGGATCGCCCGCACGGTCTGCGTGGGGCTCGCGGCGGAGTAGTGCACCACGAATCCCGTGCGCTCTGAAGCGGGCACCTTCACCACATCCCAGGGCGGACGGGCTCCCCACCTCTCCCGGGAGATGATCTTCAGGACGGGGTCGGGCGTCGAGGGTACCGGACGCCCCCCGCCGTCTACCGGCGGAGCAGGATCGATCGTTGATCCATTTTTCGCGTATGGGCCGAGCTTGCTCCCTGGGCATTCCGTGTCCCAGCCACCCGCACTGTGCGGGAGGATGTACGGTCCGGCTCTGCGAGTGGAGCTGAGCTCATACCGCAGGTGGTAGATGAGATTCCGCATCGAGGTGAGCATCGTGGATGTGGGTGCGTCGTTCTTGCCCAGCATTCCCTGGATCGAGTAGAAACCCGTGTTCCGCCCTACGAAGCGGTACCCCACCGTACTGTTACCGACCTTGATCGAGGCGCCACCGTTCGCCTCGCCTCGCTCGTAGCCGCGGCCTTCATAGATGACGCCATGCGGACAGACGAGGAAGTTGTACTCGATATCGTCCAAACCCTGGAAAAGGGTGTGGTCTTTCCAGATTTCGGCAATCTTCGTCTGGCAGTCCACTTCATTGTCCGGAGAGAATGAAAGGAAGCTGCCTATGTAGTGAATGAACACACCTCCTTCCCAGGGTCGCCAGGGCCCCGACGCCCTGGGCGGTTGCCCGTAGTAATCGATGTACCACTGATTCGTTTTCCCGGTGTGCAGCAGAATGTCGTTCTCAACCCAGATGCGCTGAGCCCACTTCGCTCTCTTTACGATTACAGCGCTCATCCGAACTCCTCGTCTCCTTCTGGACGCAGTGCTTACGAGTGCAGAGGGCTGCAGTGACGGCTGCCGGACTTCGTGGCGTTGTGCGAGAGGTATTCCGCGGTGATCGGCCCGTAGATGCCGTCCCCCTCGATGTCCGCCGGGTACATGGGGTCGGTCATGTTCTGGGCGTACTTGAGGGCTGTCTGGGTCGCGGGGCCGAAGTCGCCGTCAATGTCGATCGGCTGGCCGTAGCAGTACTTCAGGGTCTGCTGGAGCACCTCGACATGCTGCCCGCCGGCACCGCGGGACATGGCGCAGTTCCACTTGCCGTTGTAGGTGGGTATGTAACCCTTGGCGCCGCTCGGGAACGTGACATAGGTCCTGCCATTGCACCACCCGGCCGAGGAGGCGGCGGTGGCTGCGGGTGCGCTGGCCATGCCGAAGCCGAGTACCGACAGCGCGACGGTGGCGACGGACGGGGCGACGCTGCTGTGACGCGTGCTGGCCTTCTTCATGATCATTCCCCCGGGATCGTGTGCGGACCACTTCGACGTCGGTCCGTGGCGGTAGCAGCCTCACAGTTCATGACCAGCAGCGGCAACGCACTTGAGTCTCACCGCAAAAGCCCAGTTCAGCGGGGTCTGGCGAGGAACCCCGGGCCTGAAGGGCTCTGTTGGTGGATTCGGTGTTCAGGCGGCCAGTTCCTGGCCAAGACGGGCGAAGCGGCTGACCCAAGTCCGTCAGGCGCAGGGCGACTTGACGAAGTCGCGGAGATGGTCGAGAAGGGCGTCGGGGCGTTCCTCGGCGATGAAATGGCCGCATTCGGGGATTTCGGCACCGGTGACGTCGTCGGCGTACGCACGCCAGATCTCCAGAGTGGGCAGCCGGGCCGGCAGGCCGGTCGAGCCCCAAAGGGCGAGCACCGGCATGGTCAGACGGCGGCCGGCGGCGGCATCCGCGTCGTCGAGGGCGAGGTCCTGCTCCTGGGCGCGATAGTCATCGAACCCGGCGCGCAGGGCGCCAGGACGGGAGAACGCTCGGACATAGGCGTCCACGGCTTCCGGGGCCAGCCCGTGGCGGTTGTAGGTCCAGCGCTCGAAGAAGTACTCGAGGTAGCCGCGCACATCCTGCGAGACGAGACGCTCGGGCAGGTCGGGCTGTAGGTGGAACAGCCAGTGCCAGTAGCCGGAGGCGATCGAGGCGTCCAGGCGGCGGAACATCTCACGGGTGGGGACCACATCGAGCACGGCGATCCGCTCGACCTGGTCCGGACGGTCGAGTCCCCAGCGGTGGGCGACACGCGCCCCGCGGTCATGGCCGACCACAGCGGCGTGCTCGAAGCCGAGCGCGGTCACCAGCCCGGCGATGTCCGCGGCCATCCGGCGCTTGTCGTAGCCGGTGGTCGGCTTGTCGCTCAGCCCGTAACCGCGCAGGTCGGGAGCGACGACGGTGTGGTCGGCGGCCAGTTGTCCGAGCACTGGTTGCCAGCACCGGCTGGTCTGCGGCCATCCGTGCAGCAGGACCACGAGCGGACCATCACCGGCGCGCGTGTAGTGCAGCCGTACGCCGTCCACCTGCGCCACGCCTGTCGTCACCGCTGCCGTCCCCATCCTCATCTCCTCCACCCGCCATCCGTGACTAACCGGCTTAGGAGGTTAGCTTGCGGCCGGGTCGTGCACAATGGCCCCGTGAACGCGGACGATGAGTGGCTCTGGTACGGCGGCCGGGTGTGCCTGGACTACGTCAACACCCTGCGCGACCGATGGAAGGAACCCCGCGAGACGCTCCGCACCCCCGGCGACGTCGCGCGCTGGCTGAGCACCGCCGACCTGATCGGCGACGAGGCCAGGACGCCCCAGACGCCGGCCGAGCCAGATGCCCTGCTGGGCTCCGCCCGGCGGCTGCGCGAGGCGGTCGACCGCGCGGTCCTGGCGGCGGCCGCTGACAGGTTGCCGACCCCGGACGACCTATCCGTGATCAACACCGCGGCCCTCGCCGCCCCGCGTCCGGCGCCCCAGGTCGCCATCGTGCACGGCCGTCTGTCACCGGGGGATGCCTCGGGGCGGGCCGAGGGCGCGGCCGCGGGACTGGGCCTGGTTGCGCAAGACGCGGTGGAGCTGCTGCTGTCGGCCGAGATCCACCGGGTCCGCATCTGCGGCGCCGACCGCTGCGCCCTGCGCTTCGTCGACCGGTCGCCGGCCCGCAACCGCCGTTGGTGCTCGATGGAACGGTGCGGGAACCGGACCAAGGTGCGAGTCCATCAACTCCGGCAGCGCGGGTAGCGCCCGGTAACCCCGGTTGTGAGTGCCGCCGGACGGCACCGGCGGCACCTGCGACACGCCCGCAAATGGCGGTGACACTCCGTTGCTCATCGAATACCGTTGCGTAGCACGGGGGTTCGACGAGGGAGGGACGAGGGGCGTGATGAGCCTGCCTGGGCAGATCGCGATACGAAGGGCCGACTGCCGTGAACCCGCTACGCGCGTAGGGGAACTCAGACGCGTCCTGTGCATCGCCTCGCCCGGGGGAGGCGCCCGATGAGCGGCGGTGGGGGCGGTGGCAAAGACCCGGATCTGGTGGTGGACAAGGAGGCGTTACAGGACATCACCAAGGGGTTACGGGCGGCGATCAGTGAGTTGAAGGACATCGGGTCGGCGACGGACGCGGTGATGGGGTCGGGGTTTGACGAGTTGTCGCTGACGTCGATGGAGGCCGGGCACAACGGTCTTGCGAAGGACTTCGAGGATTTCTGCGAGCGGTGGGAGTGGGGAGTTCGCGGCCTGATCCAGGACGCGAACAAGCTGGCCAAGAAGGTGGGTCTGGCGGCCGGCATGCAGTGGGAGGAGGACCGGTACATCGACGGCACGTTCAAGGTCGTGGCGAACTCGGTGGCCGGGAATCCACATCTGAGTGAGGAGGAGGTCACTCAGAAGGGCTGGGGTGAGCTGTTCTCGGGGGAGACCTGGCGCCCGGACTACAGCAAGGAGTCGTACGAGAAGGCGGGCGAGCAGATCCAGGGCACCTGGCAGGCCACGGGCGACGAGATCTCGCACAAGAGCAGCATCGCCGAGTACGCCGTGCCGCCCGAGCAGCAGACCCCTGAGCAGGACGGGGGTGCGGGCTGATGGGTGGTTTGGATCTGACGCCCGACTGGGTTGACGACGCGGTCGAAAAGGGCACGGAGTTCGTCGGTAACGGCGTCGAGTGGGGCGGCAACAAGGTCGCCGACGGCTTGGACAAGGTGGGCTTGGAGGGCGGGGCGGACTGGGTCCGTGACAAGTCCCGCTCGGCGGCGAACACGCTGGGCGCGGATGTCGCCGAGATGCAGTTGGACGAGACCGAGAACCCGAAGAAGCTGATCTACGGCAGCGCGAGCAAGATCCGCTCGACGGCGAATCATCTGCGGGACTTCAAGAAGGCGTTCAACGATGTCGGGGACGGCCTGAAGCGGCTGGACTCGGCGCACTGGAAGGGCAAGGCGGCGGACGCGTTCCGCGAGGAGGTGGCGGTCGAGCCGAAGAAGTGGTTCAAGGCCGCCGACGCGTGTGAGAAGGCCGCCACGGCGATGGACACCTTCGCGGGCACGGTGGAGTGGGCGCAGACTCAGGCGCAGGAGGCCATCGACGACTACAAGGCCGCGAAGAAGGCGTCGCGCGATGCGGTGTCGGCCTACAACGAGCAGGTCGTGGCGTACAACGAGGCGGTCGAGGACGGCAAGGAAGTCTGTAAGCCGGGGAAGTTCCAGGATCCGGGCCCGGCGAAGGCCAAGCTGGCGCAGCAGAAGCTGGACGAGGCGCGCCGCCAGCGCAACGAGGCGGCGGATACGGCCCGTACGGCCGTGAAGGCCGCGCGGGATGCGGCGCCGCCGAAGCCGTCGTACTTCGAGCAGGCGGAGGACGGCCTGACCGGCCTGAAGCTGGACGCGACGCACTTCACGGCGGGTGTGATCAAGGGGGGCGCGGGGGTCATCGGGTTCGCGCGCAGCGTCAACCCGCTGGACCCGTACAACATCCTGCACCCGGCCGAGTACGCGACGGGCCTGAACAACACGGCGGCGGGGCTGGTCAACGTGGCCAGCGATCCCTTCGGCGCGGGCAAGCAGATGCTGAACGGGTTCGCCAAGGACCCCGGGGAGGGCTTGGGCAGGCTCGTCCCCGAGGTGGTGGGCGCCAAGAGGATCGGCGCGGCGCGCAGGGGGGCTACGGCGGGCAAGTACGGTCGGCCGCGGGGCAGGGCCCGCGACTCGTTGCGCAAGTGGGGGAACAAGGCGCTCGGCCGCAAGAAGAAGGAATGCGGCGACACGGACCCGATCGATCTGGCGACGGGAAAGATGTTCCTGCCGCAGACGGATGTGGCGCTGCCCGGTGTGCTCCCGCTGGTGTTCACGCGTCGCGTGGAGTCGGGCTATACCGAAGGCCGCTGGTTCGGCCCGTCATGGTCGAGCACCGCCGATCAGCGCCTGGAGATCGACGCGGAGGGTGTCGTCTTCCTGACGGAGGACGGCATGCTGCTGTCCTACCCCCACCCTGCCCCGGGTCTGCCGACTCTCCCTGGCGCGGGCCCGCGTTGGCCGCTGGAGCGGGACGAGCGCGGCGCCTACACCATCACCACCCCCTCCGCAGGCCACACCCTCCACTTCAGCGGCCCGAGCGGCGGAGGCGACGGGGTCGCGCGGTTGGAACAGATATCGGACCGCTCCGGCAACTTCATCACCTTCGAATACGCCCCTGAGGGCACACCGGCCGCGATCGTCCACTCAGCCGGCTACCACCTCAAACTCACCACCGCCGAAGGCCGGATCACGGCCTTACACCTGGCAGCCGCAACCTCCGATGGCGGAGACCAAGAGCTACTCCGCTACAGGTACACCGACGGCAACCTGACCGAGGTCATCAACTCCTCCGGCCTGCCGTTGCGGTTCGAGTACGACGACGAGCGCCGAGTCATCTCCTGGACCGACACCAACGAGCGCCGCTACGACTACGTCTACGACAACCGCGACCGCTGCATCGCCCAAGGCGGCGAAGCAGGCCACATAGCCCTGCGTCTCGACTACGACCGCATCGACCAGGCCACCGGCCACCGCTTCACCACCGTCACCACGCCCGACGGCCACGCCACCCGATACCTGGTCAACGACGAGTGCCAGATCGTCGCCGAGACCAACCCCCTTGGCCACACCACCCGCACCACGTACGACCGCCACGACCGCCCCCTGACCCACACCGACCCGCTGGGCCACACCACGACCTACTCCTACGACGAAGCAGGCCACCTCACAAAGATCACAGCCCCGGATGGCCACGAAACCTCTGCCGCGTACAGCGCCCTGGGCCTGCCAACGTCCGTGACCGGCCCGGACGGCGCCACTTGGAGCCAGGCCTACGACGAGGCGGGCCACCGCACCAGCGTCACCGACCCGACCGGCCACACCACCCGGTACACCTATGACGACCGTGGCCACTTGATCGCCATCACTGACGCACTGGGCCACACCACAGGTGTGCGTTGTGACCCGGCGGGCCTGCCGGTCGAGATCATGGACCCGCTGGACGCCACCACCCGCTACCAGCGCGACGCTTTCGGCCGCCCGGTAGACCTCACCGACCCGTTGGGCAACGCCACGCACCTGCGGTGGACGGTGGAGGGCAAGCTCGCCGCCCGCACCAACCCGGACGGGACAACGGAAACCTGGACGTACGACGGCGAAGGCAACTGCACCACGAGCGTCGACGCGGCAGGTGGGGTGACCTCGTACGAGTACACCCACTTCGACCTGCTGTCCGCCCGCACCAACCCGGACGGCGTGCGCTACGAATTCACGCACGACGCTCACCTACGCCTGACGCAGGTCATCAACCCCCAGGGCCTGACCTGGTCGTACGACTACGACCCAGCGGGACGCCTGGTCGCTGAAACGGACTTCGACGACCGCACCCTCACCTACACCCACGACGCGGCAGGCCGCCTCACCACTCACACCAACCCGCTCGGCCAGACCACCCGCTACGAGCACGACGCGGCGGGCCGCATCGCCAGCAAGGCCGCGGACGACCGAGTCACCCGCTACACGTACGACCCGGCAGGCCGCCTTCTCCAAGCCACCAGCCCTGATGCCGAGGTGGTCTACCAGCGCGACCGCTTGGGCCGAGTCAAGGCCGAAATGGTCAACGGCCGGGTCCTGACCCACGCCTACGACGCCTTAGGCCGCCGCACCCGTCGCACCACCCCCACCGGCGCCGCCACCACCTACACCCACGACGCCGCAGGCAACCGCACCACCCTCACCGCCTCCGGCCACACCGTCGCCTTCGACCACGACGCCGCAGGCCGCGAGATCAACCGTCGCATCGGGGACGAGCTGTCCCTCTCCCAGATCTGGGACCCAGCCGGCCGCCTCACCGAACAGGCCGTGACAGGACCGACCGTCGGAACGGTCCAGCGCCGCGCCTACACCTACCGTGCCGACGGCTACGTCACCGCCATCGACGACCACCGCACCGGCCGCCGCGCCTTCGATCTGGACGCGGCAGGCCGCGTCACCACGGTTCAGGCGCGGGGCTGGACCGAGAGCTACGCGTACGACGAGGCAGGCAACCAGACCCAGGCCTCGTGGCCCGCCACCCACACCGCCCAGGAATCAACCGGCACCCGCGCCTACACGGGCACCCGTATCACCCGCGCCGGAAACATCCGCTACGAGCACGATGACGCGGGCCGTCTCATCCTCCGCCAGAAGACCCGCCTGTCCAAGAAGCCCGACACCTGGCACTACACCTGGGACGCCGAGGACCGCCTCACTTCCGTCACCACCCCCGACGGCACGGTGTGGCGCTATCTGTACGACCCCTTCGGCCGCCGCACCGCCAAACAACGCCTCGCGGACGACGCCGAAACGGTGGTCGAACAGGTCGACTTCACCTGGGACGGCTCCACCCTCGTCGAACAGACGGCCACCACGCCTGACCTCCCTCACCCGGTCACCCTCACCTGGGACCACGACGGCCTGCACCCCATCGCTCAGACGGAGCGCATCACCGAGGCCACCACCCAGCAGGAGATCGACCAGCGCTTCTTCGCCATCGTCACGGATCTCGTTGGCACGCCCACCGAACTCATCGACGAGTCCGGCGCTATTGCCTGGCACACCCGCGCCACCCTCTGGGGCACCACCACCTGGGCCACGAGCAGCACCACTTACATGCCCCTCCGATTCCCTGGCCAGTACTACGACCAGGAAACCGGCCTCCACTACAACCACTACCGCTACTACGACCCCGCCACCGCCCGCTACCTCACCCCCGACCCCCTCGGCTTGGACGCGGGCCCCAACCCCTGCCGCTACGTACTCAACCCCCTGATTGCGGCAGACCACTTGGGGCTGTACACCTGTAAGCAAAACGCGGACAAACTTCGCAAAAATATGGCCCGAGAGGGGCGAGCGCCACAGCCCAAGCAAGCTGCGGCACACATAGTTCCTTCCGGCGGCACCCACGGCCACTGGGCACCTGGCGCCCGAAGCCGCGCCTTGCTAGAACGGTACGGAATTGACATCAACGACGCAGCAAATGGCGTCGGACTAGGTCACTCGCGGCCCCACAATTACACTCATCGCCGAGACTTCATGCAACGCGTCAATCAACATTTGGAGACGTTTGTGGAAACCAGAGTGGACCAAGGTTATGGTGCGAGCGCCATTCGCACCGCACTCCGCAGAGAGTTGCGCGTCATCGGCCGGGAGATCGAGAGCGAACTTGTCGGCGGGGCTCCAGGCCCGAGCGCATTTTGGACGGCTTAGCAATGTCTAGCACCCCGAAGCGCCAGAATTCGGTATACCGCGTACTGCCAAGTTTGGGAAGCTTTCAGACGATCCTTTTTGGTAGCTCAATCAGGAAGGTTATGCGCTGGCAACGCACCGATGCCCCAACGGATCGACCTGCCGCTGTTCGAGCCGAATGGGACGGCGACCCGCGGCTGCGTAAGGCGGATTTTCCATCCGGGTACCCGGGAGCTCCCGTTTTCAGTCGCCGCGTCGCTGACCTCCTCAAAGGCGACCTGTCGGTGGCTGGCAGCTTCGTGCCAGTACTCTGCGATGACGCCGATACGGAAGAATATTTCCTCTACCTCGTGGAGGAAGTGGTCGACTGCTTGGACACTCGGAGGTCGTCGAAGCCGAAAAAAGCAGATGGACAGATCAAGAAGGCAGTCTTCCGCGTAGATGCCCTGCCGGTTCACCTACCCGCATTCCGGGTGCCGGAATACCGAGGTGGAATCTATTGGAACGGGTGGGCAGTGGACCGCCTGAGGGAACTTCTCGGCGATGACCTCGAAGTACGTCTGGTTTGGTCGGATGACTCAACCCTTACACCCCACCCTAACCCTATGGGATTTTGACAAATGCCTGGCGCGCGGGCCGTGGTGGCTGGTTTGATGTGCTCTTGGGGTGCGCCGTCTGCACTCCCCTTCCGCCGCTACGACCTGCCAGTTCCTCGGAGAGGTTATGGAAATCTAGGTGGTGACAAATAACTTCCGGACCGCGGAATCGTGGAGGAAGGCTTTCCGGATGGATGATGTGGAGCTGATTGAGTCCCGAGCTGTGTTAGGGCCTGTGTGATGTCGCGATCAACGCGCGCCAGTCCTTCAGCCGGTTGATCAGACGCTCGACGGCGGTTCTCCGGGATGACCGCCTCGATATGGCGTCTCCGCAGGTAAGAACGGCTGGCGCGGGCGGGACGAGTACGCCTAATAGGCACATGGGTGGGCCGCTGGGGCCGGGTGCGGGGCCGGCCGACCGGCAGGCGGACGCGGATCTTCTTCAGCACGGGGATGAACCGCGGGCTGTCCGCGGCCTGCCCGGCGGTCATACCGCCTGGCCGATAACTACGCACGGCGGGCAGCTACCCCGCCGTATTGCGGCGGGCCCCGGTAGTACCGGTGCGTTGGCGTGGGCCGGTCACCGAAGAGAGGGACATGGTCTTTTCTCGAGCGGATGCCGAAAAATTGCCTTAACCGGTCGGCTGGAGCGATGGTATGTAAAAATGCTGCGTAATTTGGTGCATTCGCAACTGTCCTCGGCTCGGCGTGAATCCCGACCATATGTAGTCGAGTCCCCCCAAAGGTAGGGGTGAATTCCAGGCCTTCGGGGGAGGCGTGAGGTGTGTTGCCGCTGCACAGTAGGAGCGAGGGAAGGATGGAGATATGAGCATGCACTCATGGCGCCTCACCTCGCGTCGTTCCGTACTGATCATTACGCTCATCGTCGCTGTAGCCGTCGTGGCCGTTTACTTGATCTTCTACACGTCGCGAAAAGCTTCGGCAGCCGAATATCGCCGTGAGCCGGTCGGGACAACGTCAGTACCGGCATTCACTCGTCCTGTTGGCATTGATCAGAGAAACGTTACGTCTCCCTCCAATGGAGGTAGGGCCTTTCAAGGCAATACGCCTGGACTATATGCTGGATCCACTGACCGGCCACCTTGTGATCGGCAAGCCTTGATCAGCAACCTGCAGGCTGACCAGGCGAAAGCGGCGGCTTGGAGTCAGGTCCAGGGAATTCGGTCGACCGAAATACCAGCCTACGTCAATCAACTGTCCAGCGTTATCTTGCGGTCCGACACCTATGTGACGTCGTATGGCTATCGCGGTGAGGTGACGTACGACGGTGTTGTCCTCCAGGCGGGTACCGCAGTATTCGTCGACAAGCGCGGCGCTCCAGTCGTGAAGTGCAACTGCGGAAATCCGGTGAGAGTGACAGCTCCACCACAAGATACCCAACCGAAGTTCAGCGGACCCACTTGGCCCAGTTTTTCGCAAAACACGGTCACTGTTGTCAACTCATCCCCGACCGTGGTTAATAAGGTCGTCGTGGTCGAGATCAACAAAAACGTTCTATTCGAGCGCGGCGTTGGCGATATCAATGGCGACGAGAATGCCCAAGACGAGGTCCTGCCGTCGGACGATTATCCTGATCATGTCGCGATGGGGGGCGAGCAAGGTGTCGAAGACCTGCCACCCCCGCCGGATGTAACGCCGAGCCCAGCCGATACAGAGACCATGTCCCCTCCCGGGTCGACTCCGCAGCCTGAGTCGACATCCCCGTCCGAGACCGAGCCCACATCCGAGTCGACGACTCCCCCCGGAACTGAGCCCACATCCGAGTCGACGGCTCCGTCTGGAACCGATTCCTCGCCTGAGCCAACCAGCCCGCCCTCGACGGAGCAGCCCCCGTCCGAGCAACCGCCGTCCGAGCAGTTCCCAACGGACCAACCTACGTCTGAGGAGCCCCCCTCTGAGCAGCCCCCGTCGCAGCAACCGCCGGAACAGCCACAACAGCCCCCGTCGCAGCAACCGCCGCCGGAACAGCCCCAGCCACAACAGCCCCAGCCACAACAGCCCCAGCCACAACAGCCCCAGCCACAACAGCCCCAGCAGCAGCCCCCTGCGTCGTAACGGCATTTAAGGGCCTGTGTGATGTCGTGATCAATCTTGCCGATCCGGATCCGTCTGGCGGGCGGATCCGGTAGGAAGGCGATCGTGACGCGCAGACTCGGACGAGCGGTGGAAGTTGATCGAGCCGTTCCTGCCGATTGGCGAGTACGGCCCCTATCCCGGGCGGCTGCGGGATCAGTTCGAGGGGGTGGTCTGGCGGTTCAGGACAGGCGCGCAGTGGCGTGAGATGCCGGGCGAGTTCGGGCCCTGGCCGACCGTCTACGGACGCTTCCGGGTCTGGTGGAACGCCGGTGTCTTCACCGCCCTGCTGGAGGGCTTGATCGCCGAAGCCGCCCGCCAGGGCAAGACGGACTTGTCTTTGGTCAGCGTGGACTCCACGACCGCCCGCGCTCACCACGACGCCGCCGGGATGCTCGTCGGCAAGGACATCTTGGAGGCGCTTGAGGAAGCCGCCGCTGAGCAGGAACAGGCTCGGCAAAAGGGGGCAGCGGGGCGGAACAGAACGGGCAGGACGGCGGAAACGAGCCTGAGCGGGAAGAACGCCGGCGTGTTCATCGCCGACGCAGGCTCCGCCTGAAGGAAGCCCTGCTCGGCAGGCCCCGCGGCGGGCTGACCAGCAAGATTCACCTCGCCGCCGATCGGAAGCGTCGGCCTTTGTCGTTCGTCCTGACCGCCGGGCAGGCCGCGGACAGCCCGCGGTTCATCCCCGTGCTGAAGAAGATCCGCGTCCGCCTGTCGGCCGGCCCCGCACCCGGCCCAGCGGCCCACCCATGTGCCTATTAGGCGTACTCGTCCCGCCCGCGCCAGCCGTTCTTACCTGCGGAGACGCCATATCAAGGCGGTCATCCCGGAGAAGAAGGCCCAGGCCGCCAACCGCAAGAAGAAAGGCAGCCGAGGCGGCAGACCCGTCAGCCACGACGCCGACCTCTTACAAGGAGAGAAACGCCGTCGAGCGTCTGATCAACCGGCTGAAGGACTGGCGCGGTATCGCCACACGCTTCGACAAGACGCCCGAGAGCTACCTCGCCGGCCTCGAAGTTCGTGCCTCGATGATCTGGCTCGAAGATCTCTTGCGAGCATCCGATTGATGGCGACATCACACAGGCCCTAGTGGAGGCGGACGTGATCGTGATGGCTGGCGCCTGGGCTTTTGAACGTTATGGTGGGTGGCCGTCTCGTGATCAGGGTCAGATCGTGCCGAACGAAACGGGATGGATTTTCCCTGTGGGTGACCATTCCTCCGTATCGACCCTTAACACGGAAAGGCAAGCGGATCATAGTTCGCGAGGACTTCGCGACGGTGAGTCCCGCATATTTCGTGATTTTCCAAAGCCTTAAGGCGATCAGATGTGAGTTCGGCAACGAGGTGGCGGCCCTACTTGATCTACCGCTTCCCGGTGTGGACGATTCACATGATGAGAAGACGCCAATTTCCGTAGCGACAGCAATTGACGAAGTTCTGAGTGAATAATGGGATTGATCCTTTACCCGGACAGCAGTGACGCAGGCGATGTTGAGTCCTGTTGGTCTTACTCCGGTTTCGACGTATTCTGAATCGCGCTTGGCGCTGCCAAGGGTATCGACCTCCAGATCATGCAGGGCTTTGGGGGCGACCGATCGTGGAGCGGGATCGCAAGCCCGCTCAGGCCGTTGCTCGATCATCCGGATGATAGTGGTCGGCTCTCGGCAGTGGAATGTGTACAAGTATTGCTGAGGCTCAAGGAGATTGTGGCCTGTTGGGTCGTTGAGGGGCTTAGAGACTTCGATCAGGATTTTCTCGAGGAGGCCAATGCTCTCGTATCGGTCCTCGAGGTCTGCGTGCGGCAGAGTGTCCCCATGTTGTTTGCTTGAGCCCGCGTGGCCCTGTGGGGTGCCGTGACATCTACTGACCAGTGAGGTGGTCGAATTGGCCTTCCTTGGCGGCGCGTATGAAGACGCCGAGGGCGGCGGGGGTGGCGGTGAGGATGATGCCGGGGTCGTCGCTCTCGCGGATTTTGATGACGTCGGGGGTGGGTGCGGCGACGCCAACGCAGTTGGCTGCCTCGCCGCTGTACGAGGACTTCTGCCAGTCAACGGGCATTCTGGCTACGTAGAGGCAAGCGGATCCCTCCTGGCTGTGGGTGGACTTCTGCCAGTCCTTGACGGGCATGGTGTGTTCCCTCTCAAAGAGTCTGGGTGGCATGGTGAATTAGATCGCGGGATGCTGCTGGCTTGAGCGCGTAACTTTCAAGACGGTCCAGCACGCTCCGATACTTTACGAGGTGAGCTTCGGCATCGAGTAGTACGGTGGTGTGATCCGTGTCGAGTTGGACGGTGTCGAGTTGCGGCACCGAGCCGCCGAAGTAGTCAATGGGATGACCGGAGCCGTGGAGAGGTCCCGTGCCGAACGGGATCACCACGATGGTGATGTTCTCGCGTTCGCTCATGTCGACGAGATGCTGAAGTTGGGCGCGGGTCACGGCTCGCCCGCCCAGTCCCATGCGCAAGGCGGCTTCGTGGATGATTGCGGTCAGTGGCGTCGGCTCGCCCTCGAACGCGATCCCCTGCCGCTTGATACGGAATGAGAGGCGGTGCTCCACGGCGTGTGGGGGCAGCGGAGGAACCGTGGCGTCGAAGAGCGCGCGGGCGTGGTCCCTGGTCTGGAGTAGTCCGGGGATGTGGACCATGGTGGCGACGCGCACGAAGGTGGCGTGATGCTCCAGCTCGGCCATGTCGAGTAGCCCCGCTGGTAGCACCTCCCGGTCCTGCTCCCACCACCCCCGGGTCTGTCTCCCGGTCATCTGGGTGAGCGCTTCGATCAGTTCCTGATCCGCGCAGTTGTACAGGCTGGCCAGCGCCCTGACGCGGTCTGCGCTCACCGCGTAGCGTCCGGCCTCGATGCTGCTGACGCGTGACTGGCTGGCGCCGAAGTGCGTACCGGCCTCGGTGGCGGACATGTCCGTGCGTTCGCGGAGCCTGCGCAACTCGGCGCCAAGGCGTCGTTGCCGGACGGTCGGTGGGCGGCTGGTCGGGGCCATGAGCGATCTCTCCCTGATCGGTCGAGGCGTGCTGGGGTCACCCTAACGGGCGTACTTGGGCTCCATCTGTGAGAAGCATGGGATGCAGTCCATATTTCACGCTACGGTGTGACCTAAGCCACTTCGGCTGGCGGTGTCGCGCCACCGTATGCGCACGGCTTCGCCCTGGTCCAATTCCCCTCCTGATCGGGAGACTTCCATGGCCAACGAGACCCCGCAGAACACCCAACTCGCCCCGTACGACGTCGACAAAGAGCTGTGCGAACTCGCCCTGGACAACGCTCCCCGCGTCTTCGCCGTCACCGTCCAGTACGACGTGGCCCCAGGCGAGCCGGACGGCGAGATCGCCGCCTGGGGGCTGGCCTACGACGACGGGAGCGCTCACGTCGTCACCGTGGATGGCCGGCACCGGCTCAGTCTCAAGTCCGCCGAGCGGGCGGCCTGGTGGTTCGGGCGCCGGGACAACACCACGGCCCGGCTGCTCTGGTTCGCCGCACCCTCCGGCCCCACCTTCCAGCCAGCCCAGGCCGCCTGAAACGCGCACGGGCCGCGCCACCCCCGCAGGGACGACGCGGCCCGTGCCGAACACAAACCATCTACGCCAGCAGCTCAACCTCCGCCAGCGTCGCCTTGCCGCCGTCCAGCACCAGGCGGTAATGGCCATACGACCCCGGCGAACTCACCGAGAAGACCCGCGTCTGCTTGTCCCACGCGAAGGACTCGCCCGACCGCCGATCCACCTCCGTCCACTTCTCGCCGTCGCGGGACCCCTCCAGCACCCACCCCGACGGGGCCTTCGCCCGGTCCCCGGACGACGTCAGCGTGTACTGCACCACCCGCGAGGCCTCAGCCACCGGAAGGTCGAGCGACTCGAACGACGCCTCCGTCCCCGACGTGTCGTCCAGCAGCGGCGCCGGACCCCCGCTCGGCGGCACCGTCACATCGCGGCGCGGCGTCGGGACCTTGCCGTCCGTTGTGATCGACGTAGGCGCTGCGCCCTTCCCGGTACCCCACTTGGTGGGCTTGGCGCCCATGTCGAATTCCAGCGTCCCGCCCCGCGCGAGCACCGAGTGGGGGAGAGCGGTCGAGCCCCACGACTTGCCGTTGACCCTCAACCCCTGGACGTACACATTCCGGGCGCTGTTCTTCGGGGCCTTGATGACCAGGTCGCGGCCGTTCTCCAGGTGCACCGTGGCCTTGGTGAACAAGGGCGACCCCACCGCGTACTCCGAGCCGCCCATCACCAGCGGGTAGAACCCGAGCGAGCTGAAGACGTACCACGCCGACTGCTCGCCGTTGTCCTCGTCGCCGTGGTAGCCCTGGCCGATCTCGCTGCCGGTGTAGAGGCGGGAGAGGACCTCGCGGACCTTCTCCTGGGTCTTCCAGGGTTGGCCGGCCGCGTCGTACATGTACGTCGCGTGGTGGGCGACCTGGTTGCTGTGGCCGTACATGCCCATGCGGACGTCCCGGGCCTCGGTCATCTCGTGGATGACGCCGTTGTAGGAGCCGGCGAGGTCGGGGGAGGCGGTCTCAGGGGTGGAGAAGTAGGTGTCGAGCTTCTTCGCGAGGCCGGATCGCCCGCCGTAGAGGTTGGCGAGGCCCCGGCTGTCCTGGGGGGCGGTGAAGGCGTAGCCCCAGCCGTTGGTCTCGGTGTAGTCGTAGCCCCACACCCGGGGGTCGTACTTGTCGGACTCGACGCGCCACTGCCCGTCCTTGTCCTTGCCCTGGAAGAAGCCCGCCTTGTCGTCGAAGAGCTCGACGTAGTTCTGGGCACGGCGCAGGAAGTACTCGGACTCCTCCTTGTAGCGGGCCTTCTTGGTCTTCGCGTAGAGCGCCTTGCCCATCTTCGCGAGGCCGAAGTCGTTGAGGTAGCCCTCCAGCGCCCAGGACAGGCCCTCGTGGGTGCCCGTGGTGGTGTAGCCGAGGAAGACCGACCGGTCCATGCCCTTGCGGCCGACCCCCGGCGAGGGCGGGACGGTGGTGGCGTTCTTCAGGGCGGCCTCGTACGCGGCCTCGGCGTCGAAGCGGACGCCCTTGAGGTAGGCGTCGGCGAAGGCGACGTCCGAGCTGGTGCCGGTCATCAGGTCGGAGTAGCCGGGGGAGGACCAGCGGGAGATCCAGCCGCCGTCCTTGTACTGCTGGACGAAGCCGTCGACCATCTTCCCGGCCCGGCCCGGGGTCAGCAGGGAGTACGCGGGCCAGGTGGTGCGGTAGGTGTCCCAGAAGCCGTTGTTGACGTAGACCTGCCCGTCGACGACCTTGGCGCCGGTGTGGGTCGGGGTGTTCTCGCCTACCGGCTTGGAGAACGCGCTGGCGTATTGGTACCTGGGCTTCTCAACGGTCCCGGTGTTCTCGAAACCGGAATTGGGATACAGGTACAGCCGGTAGAGGCTGGAGTAGAGGGTGGTGAGCTGGTCGCGGTTCGCGCCCTCGATCTCTATACGCCCCAGGATGTCGTCCCAGGCGGTCTGCGCACGCTCCTTGACCTGCGCGAACGAAGTCGACGCGGGGATTTCGCGGTCCAGGTTCGTCTTCGCCTGGTCCAGGCTTATCAGGGAGGTGGCGATCCGGAGCGTGACCGTACGGTCCGCGTCGGGCTTGAAGCGGAAGTATCCGGTGACGTCCTTGCCCCCTCCGCCGGACAGTTTGCCGCCCGCGCTGACGGGTGCGTCGAAGACGCCGTAGACGAAGAGCCGGCCCGCTCCCGTGCTCCCGCCGCTCTTGACGTCCGAGTAGCCGCTGACGACGCCGTGCTCGGCGTCCAGCGTCAGCCCGCCGTCCCCGGTGACGTTGTCGAAGATGACGCTCGCGTCGTCGCTGGGGTAGGTGAAGCGCATGATCGCGGCGTGGTCGGTGGGGGCTATCTCCGTCTTGAGGCCGTTCTCGAAGGTCACGCCGTAGTAGTGCGGCCGGGCGGTCTCGTTGGTGTGGTGGAAGGGGAGGGCGCGGGCGGTGCGCCCGGCGTCGGGCACATCGGACGCGGCGGAGGGCATCACCTGGAAGGTCTGCCGGTCGCCCATCCAGGGGCTCGGCTCGTGGCTCGCGCTGAAGGCCTGGACGGTGGGGAGGTTGTCGGCGTTGTTGGCGCGGGCGTACTCGTAGAGCCAGCTGGTCGAGCCCGCGTTGGTCACCGGGGTCCAGAAGTTGAAGCCGTTCGGGACGGCGGTGGCCGGGAAGTTGTTGCCGCGGGAGAAGCTGCCGCTGGAGTTGGTGCCGCGGGTGGTGACGGCGTAGTCGGAGAGGTGCTTCAGGCGCTTCTCGGGGGCCTTGGGGGCGATGGATATGTCGTCGACCCAGCCGCGGAACTTCGCCGGGCCCTTGGGGGAGTCGTACGCGACCAGGACGCGGTCGATGGTCTTGCCCGCCGCGACCGCGCCGAGCCGCGACTCCTTGTGGTTCCACTGGTTGACGTACAGCGTCTTGGAGGCGGCCTGGCCCTGAGGGCTCAGCCGGGCGCCGTGCTGGTCGACGGCGCCGGGCAGGTCGCTCAGGTAGGTGCCGTCGGTGAAGGCGAGGTCGACGGAGACATGGGTGGCCGGATAGTTGAGGTCGGTCTCCGGCATCGAGGGGAAGATCCGGTACGAGAGCAGGGTGTCGCGGGTGACGGCCGTGTTCACGTCGAAGATCTTGTTGTACGAGTACGCCCGGCCGTCCGGCTTGTGGGTGCCCGCGTACAGCAGCGCGCGGGTGCCGGTGAAGCCGGCTTTCGCCTTGGCGGTGGGGGAGCCGACGGGGCCGCCGCAGTCGATGTGGGTGCGCATGTCGGCGAGGGCGGGCGGGGTGGTGTCGGCGGTCGCGAGCTGCAGCTCGGCGAGTTGCACCATGTCGTCGCCGGCGTTGCGGGTGATCTCCAGCCGGTAGTGCCGGTACGCCGTCTCGTTGTCGAAGCTGAACTCGCGGGTCTGGTGGCGCGATGCGAAGGACTGGTTCTCGCGGGTGTCGAGGGTCTTCCAGTCGGAGCCGTCGGCGGAGCCCTTGAGGGTCCAGTCGGCGGGGTCGCGGCCGGGGGCGTCGTTGGCGGAGGTGAGGGCGTAGCGGACGGCCTTGACCGGGTCGCAGAGGTCGAATTCCAGCCAGGCGGTCTTTTCGAAGACCAGCCACTTGGTGCTGGTATCGCCGTCGACGAGGTTCTCCTTCACCTCGCCGCCCCCGGTGTTCTCCCCGTTGGCCCGGACCGTGCTGACCTTGTCGGTGACATTGCCGGGTATGCCGGTGCTGTAGTCGCCGTCGACTCCGGAGGCCTTCTTCTCGCCGTCGGGGCCGGTCTCGACGGTGTCGCGCCAGTCGGGTTGCGGGTCGCCGGACTCGAAGGACGACTCGAAGGACGACTTGGGGGACGACTTTGAGGACGAGGCGGCGGGCTCGCCGCGCGCCGCGGCGACCGCCGCGCCCTGGGCCGTCAGCGTCAGCAGAACGGCCGCCACCAGGGCGGCCGGTCGTCGGGGTGCGTGCCATGGTCTGGGGCTGGGGCGTCTCAGTCGCATGCTCCGCGTCTCCACGAGCTAGACAACGTTGTCTGTTCCGTAGCGCAGAGTTAAGTAGGGAGGCTGCGCCCCAGCGGTGTCAAGGATGCCTGGGGGAATCCGAACCCGGGTGAGTAAGTGGGCCGGGAGGGCGGGACCGGCCGCGGTGGGGGTGGGGCCGCTCCCGCCTCCAGGTCCTCATCGGCGGCTCAGGGCGCGGTCGTCCGCGGCTCGGGATGCGGTGATCGGCGGCTCAGGAGGCGGTCTTGGACTTGGTGCCGAGGGAGAGCCGGCACTTCTTGGCCTTCTTGGACGAGTCCGCCTTCAGCCCGACCACCTTGATGGTCTTGCTGGATTTTCCGGCCACCGAGGCGTCCGACTCGATGCCCGTGGTCACCACATCCTCGTTGGAGTCGACAAAGCCGACCAGCAGCGAGTAGTAGGACGTGGTCGAATCGGGGTTGGTTATCTTCACATTGGCGTACGGGATGCCGTCCGAGCCCCATCCGCAGGTGCCCATCTTGGCGTCCGAGGTGACCAGCCCGCCGCCGCCGGTCGGCGTGTCCGTGGGGTCGTCCGTCGGGTAGTCCGTCGGGTCCTCGGTGGGGCTGGGGGACTCGGTCGGTTCCACCGGGAGCTGGGCCATGCCCTTTCCGAGCGCCGCGCCGCCCTTGGTGTCGCCGCTGGAGGATCCGCCCCCTTCGGAGCCGCACGCAGATATCGACGCGAGTGTCGCGACCACGACAAGCGCGGTGGCGAAGGGGAATTGCTTCCGGACCACAGGGGCCGCCTTTCTGTTCGTTCACGCGCACGGCGGCACGCCGTACGGGCTGTGTCCCCTACGGTATGTCGGACAGGTCTCAACTCGGGAAAGACTGTGGCCCAATGACCATTCGATCTTGCCCACCTGAGGCCCAGTGGACTATACCTGTCGCCCCGGGGGGAGGCCGCTGTGCGGCCCCACGTCGTGCCCGCCTCAGCGGGCCTCCGTGCTCCCCGGAGCACACTCAGTAATACTCCGTTTTACGCTTCAACTGACCCGCGGTGTCGGGCCCCTCGCCGGAGGCGAGTATGTACGGGAAACCGCTACACCGCCTGAGTCCTGACGAAGGCGAGGACTTGAGCATGGGATCCACCCCAGATTTCGGCCGTCGTGACCTGATCAAGCGGTCTGCGGCGCTCGGACTGGTTGCCGTGCCGTCCATCAGCACCCTGACCGCCTGCGCGAGCGGCGGCGACGACGACGGGAACAAGGTCGACAAGGGCAAGAAGAGCGACAAGAACCCCCTCGCCGTCAATGAGAGCGCCGCGCTCGACGTTGTCATTTTCGATGGTGGCTTCGGCCAGAAGTACGCGAAGGACGCCGAGGCCGAGTACGCGAAGGCGTACCCGAAGACCGAAGGCAAGATCAAGCACTCCGCCACCCAGAAGATCCAGACGGTGCTGCAGCCGCGGTTCAACGGTGGCACCCCGCCGGACCTGATCGACAACTCCGGCGCCGAGCAGATGGACTTCGGCACCCTGGTCGCCAAGAACCAGCTGACCGACCTGACGCCGCTGCTGGACGCACCCTCCGTGGACGACCCGAGCAAGAAGGTGCGCGACACGCTGCGCCCCGGTGTCGTGGAGATGGGTCAGTTCGACGGCAAGCCGGTGTGGATCCTGTACTACGCCTACACCGTCTACGGCGTCTGGTACTCCAAGAGCAACCTGGAGAAGCTGGACGCGGAGTACCCGGAGACTTGGGATGACATGCTCAAGCTCTGCGAGAAGGCGAAGAAGAAGAACATCGCCGGCTGGACCTACCCGGGCAAGTTCCCGTACTACATGCCGTTCAGCCTCTACCCGTTCATCGCGAAGATCGGCGGCCCGGAGACCCTGATCGCGATCGACAACCTGGAGCCCAACGCCTGGAAGCACCCGGCCGTCAAGGCCGCCTTCGAGGCGTACTACGAGCTCTACAAGAAGGGCTACATCCTCAAGGGCAGCCCGGGCCTGACCCACATCGAGTCGCAGACCGCGTGGAACCAGGGCAAGGCGCTGTTCATCCCGAACGGCTCCTGGGTGGAGAACGAGGCGAAGAAGACCACGCCGGACAACTTCCAGATGTCCGTCGGCGCGCCCTCCAGCCTGGACAGCAGCGACAAGATGCCGTTCGGCACGATCTGGGCCTCGGGCGGTGAACCCTTCATCGTGCCGAAGTCGGCGAAGAACCCCGAGGGCGGCATGGAGCTGCTGCGCATCATGCTCGGCGAGAAGTCCACCAAGAACTTCGTCAAGCAGGTCTCCTCGCTCACCTCGCTGAACGGCGGCACCCAGGGCCTGAGCCTGCCCCCGGGCCTGCAGTCCGCCCAGGAGGCGCTGGAGAAGGCCGGGACGAACGTCGTCAACCCGCGCCTCCAGGATTGGTACGTGGCGCTCCAGAAGCAGCAGATCGGCGTCGGCGCGCTGGGCGAGATGATGGCGGGCCGGATGACCCCGGCCGAGGCGATCAAGAAGATCCAGAAGTTCGCCGACGAGACGGCCAAGGACGACGCCGTGAAGAAGTACAAGCACGCCTGATGAGGTCCGAGCGTTACCAGCGGCTTTTTTCCGCAGGGAAAGACCGAGGTCGGTAGAGATGCAGCACGGTAAGCACCAGTCGGCTACGGCGGTGGTCGCGAAGGTCCCGGGTGGCAAGCACCCGGGCGTCGGGCGACCGCACGTCAAGCTGTCCAAGCGGCAGAAGATAGAGCGCGCGTACCACCAGTACGGGTTCCCCCTGGGATTCCTGGCTCTGCCGGTGGTCATTTACGCGATCTTTGTGATCTCGCCGTTCGCCCAGTCCATTTATTACTCCTTCACGGACTGGACCGGACTGAGCTCCGACTTCAAGATGGTCGGGTTCAAGAACTACGACTGGCTTCTGCACGACGACCTCTTCTGGACAGCGGTGGGGCACAATGTGCTCCTGCTGCTTGTCGTGCCGCTGGTGACGCTCGGCCTGGGCCTGTTCTTCGCCTTCATGCTCAATGTCGGCGGCCGCAGCAAGAAGAACGCGGCCGTCTCCGGGGTGCGCGGGTCGAGCATCTACAAGGTGGTGTACTTCTTCCCGCAGGTGCTCTCGATCGCGATCGTCGCCCTGCTGTTCCAGTTCACGTACAACCCGCGGAACGGCGCGCTCAACGCCTTTCTGGGGGGCATCGGGCTGGATTCGCTGCAGCAGGAGTGGCTGGCCGATCCGAAGCTCGCGCTGTGGTGCCTCATGGTGGTCATGGTGTGGTGCAACGTCGGCTTCTACGTCGTCCTGTTCTCCGCCGGGATGAGCGCCATTCCCAAGGACTTCTACGAGGCGGCGCTGCTGGACGGCGCCAACCGCATCACGACCTTCTTCAGGATCACCCTGCCGCTGCTGTGGGACACGGTCCAGACCGGCTGGATCTACATGGGCATCCTCGCCCTCGACGCGTTCGCCGTCGTGCAGATCATGACCGTGGGGCCGGGGGGACCCGCGGACTCCACCCAGGTGCTGGGCTACATGGTCTACACGAAGACGTTCCGCGACGGGCAGGCCGGGCGTGCGACGGCGATCGGTGTCGCGATGCTGATCGTGACCCTGATCTTCGCGGTCATCGTGGGCAGGCTCGGCCGGCGCGAGCGGCTGGAGTACTGATGGCCAGGCTCTCTCTCGCACACCGGAACCGCCGTATCGCCGCCGACCTGGGGGTAGCACAGTGACCGCGCAAGCACAGCCCTCGGAGCTCCCGGGCGCCACCAAGGAAGACGAGGCGCCCGGCGCGACGCCCAAGGCGCCGGGCAAGGTGCCGGGCAAGGTGCCGGGCTTCACCCCCGAGGGCCGCATCAGCAGTGAGGGGAAGGTCCTCAACGTCTTCTCGCACGGCATGCTGGTGGTCTGGGGGCTGCTGGTCACCCTGCCGCTGCTGTGGGCGGTGATGAGCTCCCTCAAGACCGACAAGGAGATTTTCACCTCTCCCTGGGGCCTGCCGGCCAGCCTGCACTTCGACAACTGGTCGCGGGCCTGGAGCAAGTCGAACATCGGCGACTTCTTCCTCAACACCGTCCTGGTGGTGGGGTGCTCGCTGATCGGGACGATGCTGCTGGGGTCGATGGCGGCCTATGTCCTGGCCCGCTTCGAATTCCCGGGCAAGCGTTTCATCTACTTCATGTTCGTGGGTGGAATGAGCTTCCCGGTCATCCTGGCGCTGGTGCCGCTGTTCTTCGTCATGAGGAACATGGACCTGCTCAACACGTTCCATGGGCTGATTCTGGTCTATATCGCCTATTCGCTGCCGTTCACCGTCTTCTTCCTCACGTCCTTCTTCAAGACGCTGCCCTCGTCGGTGGCCGAAGCGGCGCTGATCGACGGGGCCTCGCAGACCCGGACCTTCTTCCAGGTGATGCTGCCGATGGCGAAGCCGGGCCTGATCAGCGTCGGCATCTTCAACTTCCTCGGGCAGTGGAATCAGTACATGCTGCCGACCGTGCTGGTCACCGATGAGGACAAGCGGATGCTGACCCAGGGCCTGGTGCAGCTGGCGGCCAGCCAGCAGTACAAGGGGGACTGGTCCGCGCTCTTCGCGGGGCTGGTGCTGGCGATGCTGCCGGTGCTCGGCGTGTACATCGTCTTCCAGCGGCAGGTGCAGTCGGGCCTGACGGCGGGGGCGCTCAAGTAACCAGGCGTTCGCGTGACCCGGGGGGTTCGTGACCCCGACGACCCGGCCCCGCCTTCCCCGTCACGGGGGAGGCGGGGCCGCGGTCTGCCGCGATGCGCTCATGGAAATCGGTCCTGTTGGCGCAATGTCTGCGGAATTCGCCACGGACTCCGCGAGCGTGGGGGAGCCCCTATCGCCAGGGGTAACGTATGCGCGACGGACGGTAGGGGCGGGAAGGCGCGCGGTGCGTGTACATCTGATGGGCCGCTTGTCTCCGTACTGATTCACCGATGATGTTGCTGCCAATCCCTCTCGCCCGCGCGGTACGCGCCTGTATGGTGCCGGTAGTTTCCCGGTGCTGACCCGGGCGGCAAGTCGCCGTTTCCGGGCGGCAATTCCTCAATGGCGGCCTTGCGCGTCCGGCGGCGGAATTCCGGGGGCCGGGCCCGTGGCGCCGTAGAAGCGAAGGCGGCCGGGCGCGACAACGCGTACAACGGGGAGGAGCCGCGGTGTCCACGGGGCTGTGCGAGGAGATCGCGAGCCGGATCGCCGATCCGGGCCGCGTCGCCGTCAGGGAGCAGGCCGGTCACACCTGGAGCTGGGACGGGCTGCTGCGGGCGGCCGAGGACCTGGCCGGGCACCTGGGGCGGCGGGGGCCGCTGCGGCTGGCGGCCGTGCGGACGAGCAGACCCGTACTGACCCTCGTGGCGACCCTCGCCTGCGATCTGCTCCAGGTGCCGCTGATGCACATGGACCCCGGCCAGCCTGAGGCGGAGTACGCCCGCGTCACCGCCGCCTTCGGACCGCACCTGCTGCTGGCCGACCCCGGTCCCGAGCCCCACACGGGCGCGGGCGCCGGGCCCGTGTGGGAACGTCACGGGCTCTTGCTGGCCGTCTCCGCGAGCGGGGGCGAGGGCGGGGGCGAGGGCGGGGGCAGCGCAGCCGGAGCCGGCTTCGACTCCCCGCGCTCGGGGATCTTCCTCACCTCCGGCTCGACGGGCGAGCCCTCGGGCGCCGTGCGGTCGGCGCGCGCCCAGATCGTGGACTCGCTGCGGTGTGCCGCGGCCATGGGCTACGACCCCACGACCCCCGTGGTGTGCGCGGCGCCGGTCTTCCATCTGTACGGACACACCCTGGGCCTGCTCGCCCCGCTGCTCAGCGGCGCGCCGGTGACGCTGTGCGGATCGCGCGTGGTGCCCTCCCAGATCGCGGCCGCGGTCCGGGACAGCGGGGCGCGGGTCCTGATCGCCCTGCCCTTCCACTACCGGCTCATGGCGGCCGACACCACCTCCCGCTTCGACGGCCTGGAACGCGCGCTGTCCGCCGGCGCCCCGATCCCCGGCGGCGCCGCGGCGGCGGTGATGAAGGCGCACGACTTCGCGCTGCTCAACATGTACGGGTGCTCGGAGGCCGGGGCGATCACCGTGAATCCGGTCGACCCGGAGGGCGACCGCCCGGGGGACGTCGGGCGGCCGCTGCCGGGGATCGTGGCCACCCTGCGGGAGGTGGATGCCGACAGCGACGACGGCGCGGGCGAACTCCAGCTCGCCACGGAGACGCTGGCCGACGGCTACGCCCATGCCGACGGGGTGCGCCCGCTGTCCCTGAACGGGAACCTGCTGCGCACCGGGGACCTGGCGACGCTGGGCCCCGACGGCTCCATCAGGCTCATCGGCCGGCTCGCCCGGATGATCAACGTCGGGGGGAAGAAGGTCAATCCGGTGGAGGTGGAGCGGGTGCTCGCCGAGCACCCCGCCGTCACCGACGCGCAGGTCTTCGCGGCGGAGGACGGCGGCCGGGGCCAGGTGCCGGTGGCCCGGGTCGCCGCCCCCGGGCCGGTGACGGCCGACGAGCTCATCGGCTGGTGCCAGGAGCGGCTGGCGGAGCACAAGATCCCCCGGCGCATCCAGATCACCGCCGAACTGCCCCGCTCGGCGACCGGCAAGGTCCTCCGCCCGCGTCCCGCCGCACCTGAGCCCGAGGCCGAGCCAGAGCCTGAGAAGGAAGGAAGCGCGTGATGGACCGCGAGAGCCTGGTCGAGGAGATCGCCCGGCATATCACCGTGGTGGTGCCCGCGCTGGCCGAGGCCCCGCCCGGCCCCGACACCAACCTGCTGGAGATCCCCGACTTCGACTCGATGGCCATGCTGGAGCTGCTGGTCTGGCTCCAGGGGAACTACGGGATCGACGTCCCCGACGGGGAGGTCTCGCCGGAGAACCTCTCGACCGTCGGCCGGATGGCGGACTTCGTGCTGAGGCAGCGTTGACCGGCGCGGACGAGAAAGGCGCGGGTACGAAGGCTGTGGGCGGGGAGGCTGTGGGCGAGAAGGTTGTGGGCGGGGAGGCTGTGGGCGAGCAGGCTGTGGGCGAGGCGATCCTTGGCGAAGGGGGAGTCGGCGAGGAGGTCGTCGAGTTCGGCGGGCTGCGCGCCGTACGCGCCCCGCTCACCTGGGGCCAGCAGGTCATCTACCGCGCGCTGCAGAGCCGCGCCCACCGGGCCCACTACGACTACAACCAGCGGATGTCGCTGCCGGTGCCCGAGGGCCGCTCGCTGCGCGAGGTGATCGACGCCGTACGGGCGCTTGTCACCGCCCACGAGAGCCTGCGCACCGTGTACCGGGACGGGACCGCCGACTCCGCCCCGTACCAGGAGGTGCGGGGGGAGGGGCGGCTGACGGTCCGTGTCGTCGACGGCGACGACCCGGCCGCGGCGCTGGACGCCCTGGCCACGACGGACTTCGACCTGTCCCGGGAGTGGGGCATCCGCGTGGCGGTGCTGACCGGGCGCGGCGGCGGGCCGCGCCACCTCGCCCTGTACGTCTCGCATGTCGCGGTGGACGGCTGGGCGATGGGCCTGGTCGTGCGCCGGCTGAAGGACCTCCTGGCGGACGGCACCGCCGTACGCGCCGAGGCCGCCCCCGGCCCGCCCGGCCCGCAGCCCGCCGACCTCGCCGAGACCGAGCGGTCCGAGGCCGGGCGGACCGCGGACCGCCGCGCCGACGCGTACCAGCGCTCGCTGCTGCGGCGCGCGCCCCGGACCATGTTTCCCGCCCGCCCGGCGATGCTTCCCGCCCACCCGGCGACATCTCCCACCCACCCACCGACGTTTTCCGCGCCCGCCCACACCGCGGGGCCGCAGGAGTGGGCCCACGGCGAGTTCCGGTCGGGGCGGCTGGAGGCGGCGGCGCGGGAGGTGGCCGGGCGCTGCCGGGCCGGTGAGGAGACCGTGTACCTCGCGGCCGTCGGCACGCTGCTCGCGCGCCGGGCGGGCCTCTCCCAGTGCGTACTCAAGACGATCTTCGCGAACCGGATCGGCGCCGAGCGGCAGGCGATGGTGACCCCGCTCGCCTCGGATGTGCTGCTCTGCTTCGACGTCTCCGGGCCCTCGTTCGACGCCTGCGTCCGCGCCGCCCACCTCGCCAAGCTGCGCGGATACGCCCGCGCCCAGTACGACCCCGCCCGCCTGGAGCGGCTGGTGGCGGAGGTCGGCCGGGAGCGCGGTGAGCAGCTGGACCTGTCGGTGCTGCACAACGACCTCGGCGCCCTCGCGGCCCCCGAGGAGGACGGCGGCGGCCGCCCGGCGCGCGGCCCCAGCGGAGTGGAGACCTCCTTCCGCTGGGCCGAGCCCTTCCGGCTCCCCTCGGTCAAGCTCTACTACAGCGTGCGCACCGTGGAGAGCGGCGAGCGGGTGATCGGCCTGGCCGCCGACACCCGGTATCTGCCCGGGCCCGACCTCCGCGAGCTGCTCTACGGCGTGGAGGAGCTGGTGGTGAACGCGGCCGGCGGGCCGCGTGAGCAGCTGGGAGCCGCGGGACGGGACCGGGACATCGACGAGCGGCTGTCGGCCCATGTCTCGTGACACGGTCGGGGTGGTGATCGCCGCGATGAACTCCGCGGCGTTCATCGACCAGGCGCTCGGCTCCCTGGCCATGCAGACCACGCCCGCCGACCAGGTGGTGGTGATCGACGACCACTCGGACGACGACACCGTACGGCTCGTCGAGCGCTGGCGCGCCATCCTGCCGCTGACCCTGCTGCGCAACCACGGCCCGCGCCGCCTGGGGGTGTGGGGCGCGCGGCGGACGGCGATCGAGGCGCTGGAGACGGACCTGGTCCTCCAGTTGGACGGCGATGACCTCGTACTGCCGCACCACGTCGCCGCGATGAGCGAGACATACGCGGCCTCGCCCGGCCTGGTCAGCCCGCGCCCGCTCACCTGGACCGGCCAGGGCCCCTTCCGCCCCGCCACGTACACCAAGGGCGGGCTGCCGCTCCCGGGCGACCAGCTGATCCAGCTGCTGGCGCAGAACTACGTCGTGGTGGGTTCGCTGTTCGCGCGCGAGCTGTACGAGCGGGTCGGCGGCTACCGCCAGGTGGCGTACGGCGAGGAGTGGGACCTGTGGCTGCGGCTGGTGGCGGCGGGCGCCCGGGTGAGCAAGCCGGACGAGCCGTCGTATGTCTACCGGGTGCGGGCCTCCAGCTATGCGGGGGGCTTCGCCCGGAACGAGGCGGAGACCGAAGTGCTGAACCGATTCCTTAAGGACGCTGAGCACCCCGTCCACCGGCAGGCCGTGAAGGTGGCCCTGCTCCAGCGGACGGGTCTCGCCGCGCTCGGCGCGCTCACCCCGGTGAGCGGCCCGCTGCCGGAGCCCGTACGGGTCTTCGCCGCCGGGCACGAACGGCCCCTGGCGCGGGCGTACCGCGACCCGGACCTGGGCTGGGTGCTCTGCTTCGCCTCCGGCGACTTCGGCTGCGAGGTGGTCGTGGCCGACGACGAGGCGCGGGTGATCGTGCACGTGGCCGAGAAGGACGGGAACTACGAGGCCGTGGAGATAGCCGACCCGCTGATGCGCCGCGACGCGTCCTCGCTGCGCGACATCCTGCGAGGTGAGCGATGAGCCGCGAGCAGGCGGTCAAGGACGTGCTGGAGCGGGCCGCGCGGATCCCGCACCGCTTCCGGCGGTTCGAGGTGAGCGCCGAGACCGCGGCCCGGGTGCACCGGATCGACGAGGCGCTGCTGGGCGAGGCGCTGGACCTGGGTCTCGCGTACGAGGGGAGCGGCGCGGACCGCCGCTTCGACGACCTCGATCTGAAGAACCTCGGGCTCGGCCTGCGCATCCCGTCCCCCGCGTGGCTTCAGGTGCGGCTGTCGGCCCAGCCCTTCAACGCGGCGGCGGTCCGGACGGCCACCTACCGGACGCGGTTCCAGGGGCGGGTGGCCGGGGTGCTGGAGCCCTCGCCGCAGCTGATGTCCGGCGTGGTGGACGGTACGTTGCGGCGGATGGGGCCCGATGTGTTCGAGGCGGACATCCATGTGCCCGCCGACGAGAACGCGCCGGCCGAGGACGCAGCCGCAGCCGCAGCCGCAGCCGCGGACGCGGCCGACTGCGCGCGGGAACTGGGGCCGGTACTGCCGGAAGCCGCCCGGTTGGAGTACTACCTCGTGCCCGGCGAACTGCGTGACGACGTCGGGTTCGTACGGGAGACCCGGCTGGCCGACTGCCGCGCCGGCACCACCTATCTGGTGCGCGTCGCGGCGGACGCCGGGGCGGCCGTGCGGCCGGCCGGGGGGCTGCTCCTGGCCGGCGCGTTCCCGCTGCCGCACGCCTGGCTCGAGGTGCGTCGCGGCGATCGCTGGCTGCCCGCCGACCCGTACTACCTCGTCAGCATGGCCGGATACGGGCTGCTCGACGGCGAGCGGTGGCCGCCGCACCGGTCGGTCGCGGGGACGGTATGGAAGATCTGCGGCCCCCACGCGGACCTGTGGTTCCTGGCGGGCGACGGCCGGCCCGCGAAGACCTCCGTCAGGATTCTGCGGCGATCGTCCTGAGCGCCTTGCGGTCCGTCTTGCCGTTGCCCGTGAGCGGCAGCTCGGGGACCACCAGACAGAGGCCGGGGACCTTGTACGGCTCGATCTCCCGCTTGAGCGCGGTCAGCACCTCCCCGGGGTCCAGCGCGCCCGCCACACACAGCACCGCCTCCCCGCCGTCCTCCGCCGGCGGCAGGACGGCCGCGCCACGGACCCCGGGCACCCGGCGGGCGGCGGTCTCCACCTCCTCGGCGCTCACCCGGAACCCGCGCTGTTTGTACAGATCGTCGCGGCGCCCGGAGAAATACAGATAGCCGTCCTCGTCCAGACGGCCGAAGTCCCCGGTGCGCAGCTCGGGGAAGAGCCCCTCGGCGCGCGGGAACCGCTGCGCGGTCTGCTCCGGGCGCCGCCAGTAACCCGCCATCACATGCGGGCCGCGCACCACGATCTCCCCCATGGTGCCCGGCGCCACCCGCCGCCCCCGCTCGTCGACCACGAGGACCTCCGTACCGGGCAGCGCCCGGCCGCACGCGCCCGGCCTGCGCAGATCCTCGTCCGGCGGCATGATGGCCACCCGCTTGCACTCCGTCAGGCCGAACATCAGCTGGACCCGCAGCCCGGGCAGCGCGGCGCGCAGCTCGGCCAGCACCTGCGGGGGCATCGCGGAGCCGGTGTTGGTGAGCAGCCGCAGCCGTACGCCGTCGGCGCCGTAGCGCGGCAGCATCCGGGCCAGGCCCTGCGCCAGCGACGGGACGACGGGCAGCACGGTGGCCCCGGAGCGCCGGAGGTTCTTCAGCAGGATCGGACCCACGTCCGAGGCGCCGCCGAGCCACAGGTGGGCGCCGGCCAGGGTGCTGAGGAAGAGCTGGTAGAGGCCGTAATCGAAGGAGAGCGGAAGGGCGCAGTAGACGACGTCCTCGGTGCGGTACGCCAGCTCGCCGTGGACGGCCCGGGCCGCGAACAGCAGTTGGGCGTGGGTGGACACGACGGCCTTGGGCGGTCCGGTGGAGCCTGAGGTGTAGATGAGGCAGACGGGGTCGACGGACAGCGGGCCGGCTGTCTCCCGCGCGGCCTCTTTTCCGGCGGGCCCGGTCTCCGGGGGGTCCTCGCCGTGCTCGTCGCCCTCATCGCCCTCATCGCCCTCATCAAGGGGGGGCAGTCCGTCGTCCGCGGTGACCAGGAGGACGGCTTCGCTGTCCTCGCGGACATGGGCGAGGGCCGGGCCGCGGACCTGCTCGTGCAGCACACAGAACGCGGCCCCCACCCGCGAACAGCCGTACACCAACGCCGCCGTGGCGAGGCCGGACGGCAGTTCCAGCAGGACCCGGTCGCCGCGCCCGACGCCCCGCTCGCGCAGCCACGCGGCGGCGCGCAGCGAGGCCGCGCGCAGCCGGGCGTAGTCCCAGGTCCGCCCGGCGTGGGTGAGGGCCGGGCGGGTGGGGTGGCGGCGGGCCGCCGCGTCGAGCAGGCCGTGCAGCACGGACGGCGGTGCCGGTTCACCGGCCGGCAAGTCGCTCCGCCTCCTGAGCCAGCGCCTTGCGGTCGATCTTGCCGTTGGCGTTCAGCGGGAACCGCGGCACCCGCTTCAGGACGCGCGGAATCGCCGCCCGGGGGAGCAGCTTGCCGAGTTCCTCGACGACCGGCCCCCGCTCGGTCGCGGTCCCGGTGTAAAAGGCGTGCAGGGCATGGCTGTTGCCTGCGGACACCGCGACCACCACCGCCTCGTCCACCCCCGAGCAGCGCCGCAGCGCCCACTCCACCTCCGGGATCTCCACCCGTACGCCCCGGATCTGCACCTGGTGGTCGAGCCGGCCCGAGTACAGCAGGGTGCCGTCGGAGGCCGCGGTGACCAGGTCGCCGGTGCGGTACCAGCGCTCGCCGTCGCGTTGGAAGAAGCGCCCGGCGTCGTCCGCCGGATCGAGATAGCCCGCGAACAACTGCGGTCCGGCGACGCACAGTTCGCCCCGCTCCGGATGCCGGTTCCCCTCCGCGTCGAGGAGCATGCCGTGCATCCCGGGGTGGAGCCGGCCCATGGGCACGCCGTGGTGCTCGGGGTGTGGGGCGTCCGTCGGGCGCCACGCGTGGACGGTACAGCTCATGGTGACTTCCGTGGGCCCGTACAGGTTCACCACGGTGGACCCGGGGGCGGCCCGCTGCCAGTCGGCCGCGTCGTGTTCCATGAGCGCCTCACCGGCGAACAGGCTCCAGCGCAGGCTGGGCATGGCCCCGTCGGTGAGCCGCCGCGTCCTGCGGACCGTGGAGATCGTGCTGGGGGCGGCGAACCAGACCGTGATGCCGAGCTCGTTCACCAGCGCGGGGAGATCGGCGTAGCCGAGGCCGGGGACGTGGGCGACGCTCGCCCCCGCGCTCCAGGCGCCGAACAGATCGAAGATCAGGGGGTCGAAGGTGACGTCGAAAGTCTGTGAGAAGACATCCTGCGGCCCGAAGCCGTAGAAGTCTCGCACACACCGCAGAAAGTGCCCGGCATTCCTGTGCGAGATGGGCACGCCTTTCGGGCGGCCGGTGGAGCCGGAGGTGAACATGATGTATGCACGGTCGTCCGGTTCGACGCACCACGGTTCGAACGGCACGGTCGCGCCCGGATTTTCCGCCGGGCGATTTCCGGCCGGGGCGTTTCCGGCCGGGGTGTTTTCGCCGCCCTCGGCGCCATCTCCGGTATTCACACCGCCGGTATTCACGCCTCCGGTACGCACCACGGGCGGGTGATCGGTCAGCTGTTCAAGGATCCGCGCACCTTGGTCGTCCGCGAGGACCACGGTGGTGCGGGCGGCCCGCAGCATGGCGTCGGTGCGCGCCGCGGGGAATTCCACATTCAGCGGCATCGCCGCGGCACCCGCGTACAGCGCGGCCAGGACGCCGATGTACGCCGCCTCGCCGCGCGCCGCGAGGACGCCGACCGCGGCCGGCCTGCCCCCGGCCGTGTCCACCAGGGCCGAGGCCCAGGACAGCGCGGTCCGGTGCACCTCGCCGTAGGTCCAGGTCCGTTTCCCCACCCGCAGCGCGACCCGGTCCGGGTGGGCCCGCGCCGAGGCCAGGAAATGGCCGTGCAGGCTCTGCCAGGCGTCCGGCCCGCTCTCGTCAGCCATGCGTGCTCACGAACTCCGTGAGCGTTCCGACGGTGGCGAAATGCTCCAGTTCCAGGCTTTCCGTATCGAATTCGGCGCCCGTCTGGGCTTCGATGAGCATGAGCAGCTCAATAACTGAAGTGGAATCGAGACCGAGGTCCTCGAAGAGCTGGGTGCCGGAGTCGAGGCCGGGCGGCTCGCCGGGTCCCAATACTTGTCGCAGCGCCGCTAGAACGCTCTGCTCGGCGGAGGACTTTCGCATGCTCCGGATCGAAGTGGATGCGGCATCAGGTGTCAAGACCTTGACGTGGATCTTGGTGGCTCCTAGGGTTTTGCCGCACGATTGGCCGTCACGGGGGCTGTCGGATATGGGGCTGGGGGATATGACGGCAAAAGCTGCGGAATTGTCCTCCGCGGATCCCCTCTCCGCCGCCGTCGACGTCTTGCGCACGGCCCGCGAGAGCGGCTTCTCGGCGGCTTTGACCGCTGCCGTGCGGCACCTGGATTTCACCGCACCCTGCTCCGACAGGGGCTTTTGCGTCCTGCCCGACGGGTCGGCGGCCAGTTCCCCGGAAATGCGCGGCTGGCTGATGGCGGGGCGCGCGGTGCCCGGTGAGCGGGTCACGGTGCGGCCGGGCCCGCGCCACGAACTGGCCGAGCGCGAGGGTCTGAAGGTCCTTCAGGTCGTCCCTGATGCTGCCGACGGACCGGGGCCCGAGGCCCGGGACCGGCTCGCGCTCGCCGGAACGCTGTTCGCCGCACTGCGCGCCGGGCTGGCCGAGGCGCTGCTCGAGCAGGCGGTGGCGCATGCGGCGGGGCGGCGCTCCGGCGACCGGCCCCTGCTCGAACGGCAGTTGGTGCGCGCGAAGATCGCCGACTGTGTCGCCGCCGTCCGCGCCTGCGAGCTCCTGCTGACCACGTCCGGGGCCGATCCGTACGCCGCGCACGAGCTGCACCGGCGCCTCGATGTGGCCGACGCGGCCCTGACGAACCTCTTCGGCGGCGCCGGCTATCTGGCCGACCACCCCGTGCGCTCCCTGTACGTCGCGGCGTACGTCGGCAGCCTGTGGGTGACGCCGCCGCAAGGCACCGAACAGGAGTGGTCGTGACGGCCCTGGCGCTGGACGCCGCAGACCCGGCCCTGGACGCCGCGTACGGACGCCTGCGCGCCCGTGCGCGCGAGGTCGCCCCCGCCCTGCGGGAGGCCGCCCTCGCCATCGACGCCGACCCGGCCCGCATGGACGAGCACCTCGACAACCCCGCCTTCCGCCTCTTCCGCGCCATGGGCATCCCGAAGCGGTTCCAGGACGAGCGGGCCCGGGCCGAAGTGAAGGGCCTGCCACAGGACTTCCTCGCGAAGATGATCTGCTCCATGGAGCTGGCACGCGGCGACGCGGGCGCCATGTTCGCCGGCCCCGGGGCCGCCCTCGCCGGCGTGGTCGTCCGCTCCATGGGCGACCCCGCGCAGCAGGCCGCGTTCTACGAGCGCGTGATCGGCGGCGCGACCTGGGCCTTCTGCGCCATCACCGAACCGCAGGCGGGCAGCGACGCCACGCGGATGCGGACCACGCTCACCCCGGCCGACCCCGCCGACCGCGGCGGCGACTGGCTCCTCAACGGTGCCAAGAAGTACGTCGGGAACGGCTCGCGCGGCGGCATCGGGGTGGTCTTCGCACAGACCGGCACCTCGCCGCTGGGCGTGCGCGCCGTGCTCCTGGAACTCCCGGCGCCCGGCGCGCACGGCGAAGCGCTCGACATGATCGGGCTACGAGGCGCCCGCATCAGCGAAATGACCTTCCACGAGGTGCCGATCGCGCGGGACCGGCTGCTCGGCGCCCATCTGCCCGCCACCCGGCGGGGGATGTGGGGCGCGGTCACGGCCTTCTACGGCGCGCGGGTGCAGATCGCCGCGACCGCCGTCGGGCTCGCCGCGGCGGTGCACGACTACGTGCGCGCCGAGCGCCGGACCCCGGCCCCGGCCGAGCGGCGGACGCTGGAGACAGCCTCGCTGCGCATCGCGGCCGCCGCCCGGCTCGTCCACCGCACCGCGCTCCTCGTCGAGGCGGACCAGGGGCGCGGCGACGCCTCCGCCCTGTGCAAGCTGGAGGCGGTCCGCCTGGTCCGGGACGTCACCCACCGGCTGCCCGCCCTCCTGGGGCGCGGTGCGCTGCTGGACCACCCGCTGCTGGAGAAGTGGGCCCGCGACGCCGCCGCGCTGGAGATCATGGAGGGCACCAGCGACATCCAACGGCTGCGGCTGGCCCAGGACTACGCCCGGTCAGGCGCCGTGCCCGCGGGCAGCGATGCGGTGCCCGCGGGCGAGGGCGGGTGACGCCGATGCGTCTGGGGCCCGTCGGCACCTTCGTCCCGGACACCGCGCTCACGGTCGCGGAGGTCACCGCGGGCGCCGGGCTCCCGGACGCCAAGGCCCGCTTCTACCGCGACTACCTCGGCTTCCGCGACATCCGCCGAAGCCCCGGCCACTCGCTCGCCGACATGCTCACGGCGGCGGGCCGTGCGGCCCTGCGCGGCATGGACCCGCGCGACATACGGCAGGTGCTGTACGCGCGCATCGGCGAGGAGGCAGACCCGGCGGGGGCCGGCCCGGCGGGGGCCCAACTGCTCGACGGCGTCCTTACCGCCCTCGGCCTCGACCACGCCCCGGCCTTCTCGGTCGGCCAGATGAACTGCGCCGCCGGGCTGTTCGCGCTCTTCCTGGCCGGACAGCTGTGCGCGCCCGGAGGCGAACTGAGCCTTGAAGAAGGGGCCGGTGGGAGTGCGCTGCTGCTCGTCGGCGACCGGGTGGCCCGGCCGGAGCAGGGCATCATCCCCGGGATCGCGGTCGTCGCCGACGCCGCCGCCGCGTGTGTGGTGGGCCCGCGGGTGCCGGGCGACCGGCTGCTCGGCTCCGCCTTCCGTACGTACGGGCGGTTCCACCGCAGCCTCGGCGGCGCGGACCCCGACCGGGAGCGGGAGTACAGCCGGTTCTACGCGCCCACCCTCGCCGCCGTGATCCAGGAGGCGCTGGGTGAGGCGGGCACCGGGCTCGACGGCGTACGGTGGATCGTCCCGCACAACGTCAACCGCCTGTCCTGGAAAGGCGTGGCCAAAGAGCTGGGCATCCCCTACTCCCAGATCTTCCTCGACAACCTGCCGCGCCTGGGCCACGCCAACTGCGCCGACCCGTTCCTCAACCTCGCCTCGCTGCGCGCCTCCGGGCGGCTCGAGCCGGGGGACCGGTATGTGATGGCCGCCGTCGGCCTCGGCGCGACCTTCGGCGCGGTGGTGCTGCAACGAGAAGGCGGGCGCGGGAGCGAGGGAGCGAGTGATGGAGAGCTTTGAGGCCGTCCAGGGGATCCGGGCCGCGGACCTGGCGAACCACTACGGCACTCCGCTGTACGTCTACGACGGCGAGCTGCTGGCGGACGCGGTCCGGTCGCTCGCGGAGTCGCTGCCGCACCCCCTGGAGATCTTCTACTCCTTGAAGGCGAACCCCAACAGCAGCGTCTGCTCACTGCTGTTCGCGCACGGCGCCCACGCCGAGGTCTCCTCGCTCGTCGAGCTGCGCACCGCCCGCACGGCGGGGGCCCGCCCCGAGAACATCATCTTCCTCGGCCCCGGAAAGACCGCCGAGGACATCCGCGCCTGCGTCCAGTGCCGGGTGTACGCCATCGTCTGCGAGTCCTGGGAGGAGCTGGAGCTCATCGAGGCGACGGCGCGTCAGGCGGGCCTGCGGCAGCGGGTGCTGCTGCGCGTCAACCCTTCGTTCGGCGCGGCCGGCTCGCGGCTCGCCATGGGCGGCAAGCCCCGGCAGTTCGGCATCGACGAGGAACAACTCCTCGACGGCAAGGACCGGTTGAGCAGGCTCACGCACGCCGTACCCCTGGGCGTACACGTCTATCTGGGCACCCGGATCCTCGACGCGGCGGCCGTCGTGGAGAACACCGCTCAGGTGCTGGCGCTGGCCGAACGCGTCGCGGCGGCCACGGGCATCGAGCTGGAGGCCGTGGACGTCGGCGGCGGGCTCGGCGTCGCGTACTTCGACGGCGAGCGGGACCTGGACCTCGGCGCGCTGCGCACGGGCCTCGCGCCCGTCGTGGGCGACTTCGCGCGCCGCCATCCGCGCACCCGGCTGCTGCTGGAGTCCGGGCGCTTCCTCACCGCCCGCGCCGGGGCCTATCTGGTGCGGGTTCAGTACGTGAAGGAATCCCGTGACACGTGGTTCGCCGTCACCGACGGCGGTACGCACCACCACATGGCGGCGGTCGGGGTCGGCTCGTACGCCCGCCGTAACTTCCCCGTCGCGGCGGTCGCGGGCGACTGCGCGGGACCCGAGCGCCGGTGGCACATCACCGGCCCGCTGTGCACCCCGGAGGACACCCTCGCCCGCGGCGTGCCCCTGCCCGGCCTCGAGCCGGGCGATGTGCTGGCCGTGCTGCGGTCGGGCGCGTACGGCCCGACGGCCTCGCCCGGCCTCTTCCTCAGCCATGGGTTCCCGGCCGAGGTGCTGGTCCACGAGGGCCGCCCGCTGCTGGTCCGCGACCGGGACACCGCCGACGACCTGCTGCGCAAGCAGCGACACCACCAGTTCGTTCAGTAAGTGACGGGAGACCCGGGATGGACCGCGCACAGATGGTCGAGACGATCGGCAAGTCGGTGGCCGCGATGGTGCCGTACGCCGACGCTCCGGTGGACGAGAGCAAGCGGCTCTTCGAGGACCTGGGGCTCGACTCCACCAGCATCGTCGAGCTCATGATCGACCTGGAGGACAACGCGGGTGTGGTCGTCGACACGGACGCCATCGAACCGGACGTCTTCGAGACCGTCGGCTCGCTGGTCGACTTCCTGATGCGCAGCCGCCCGGCCGAGCGGTGAGGGATGGCGGACGCGGGGGTGACGGGGCTGCGCCTGGGCGCGGCCTGGGGGCTGGACTTCCCGGAGCGGCCCGGCGGGCGCTCCTACGTCGCGATGGGCGGCGAGCTGCTGGCGGCAGCGCCCGGCGACGACGAACCGCACGCCCCGGGGCGTGCGGCGCCGCCGCTGTCGCGGCCGCTGGACTATCTGGTGGTGGCTTACGAGGCGTATGACGCGGCCCCCGCCGGGCTGGCGGCGGGCTTCCTCGCCGAGTCCTGCCCCGGCGAGCCGCGTGCCTTCTCCGTCGCCGACCAGGGGATCGGCGCCCCGTTCAGCGGCCTGAAGGTGCTCGACCGCATCCACCGGGGCGGGGGCCTGAGCCACGCCGCGCTGTTCGTGCTCGACCCGGCGGCCGGGGCGGTGCTGGCCCTCGGCGGGACGGGCGGCTGGGGCCTGGAGGCGGTGGCGGAGGAGCGGGCCGCGGAGGCGGCGGACTGCCTGCCGCTGCTCCGGCCGGCCCCGGGCACCTCGTATGTACTGGGCGACGGCCTGCGCGACCTGGCGGGGGCCCTGGAGGCGGCGGGGGCCACGGTGCGGCCCGCCGGGGCGGGGCACGGCTGCGCCGGGGTGTGGCGGGCGCTGCGCGAGGCGCCGGCGGACGCGGCGGGGGAGGGCGCCGAGCGGCTGGTGGTCGCGGACCGGGACCGGGGGCTGGGCCGGCTGCACATCGCCACGTTCGCCCGGGTGTGACTCCCTGGCCGCGCCACCGCTCAGGTGCTGGACACCTCCTACCTCGCGGCGGCGCCCGTCGTACGCTGGCGCGATATCGGGATTGTGCGTGCAGGGCACGGGAAGTCTCATGTCGTACCGGCATGGCGGAGCGCGGTCCGCGGCGCGGCGGCGGGCGTGACCGGCATCAACCGGACGATCACCCACGGTCCGGCCTTGTACACATTTTCGCGATCAATGAGTCCGGCTTGGCTCCGTACATGGTCCGTCAAGGACTTGACGGGGGACAACCGAGGCGGCTCAGCTTAGAGTTCACATGTTGGAGACAAGCCGGGCCTCATTGCTGCGGCCCCGGCCGGCGGAGCGGCGGTCGTGTCGCCCGCGGAGGCGTGGAGACAGGAGCGGATAGACGTGGAGACTCCGGGATCGCAGTCGTCGCTGCACCGGGCCAACCTCGAGCGGGTGGTACGCGCGGTGCGCATGGCGGGTTCGCTGACCCAGGCGGAGATCGCCCGGACCACCGGGCTGTCCGCGGCCACCGTCTCCAACATCGTCCGCGAGCTCAAGGACGGCGGCACGGTCGAGGTCACCCCGACCTCGGCGGGCGGCCGCCGGGCGCGCAGCGTCTCGCTCAGCGGTGACGCGGGCATCGTGGTCGGCGTGGACTTCGGGCATACGCACCTGCGCGTGGCCATCGGCAACCTGGCCCACCAGGTGCTGGCCGAGGAGTCCGAGCCGCTGGACGTGGACGCCTCGGCGTCGCAGGGCCTGGACCGGGCAGAGCACCTGGTCAGCAGGCTGATCGCGGCGACCGGCATCAGCCAGGAGAAGGTGGTGGGCGTCGGCCTCGGCGTGCCGGCGCCGATCGATGTGGAGACCGGCACGCTCGGCTCGACCGCGATCCTGCCCGGCTGGGCGGGCACCAATCCGCGTGACGACCTGGCCCAGCGCCTCGGCGTGCCGGTGCACGTGGACAACGACGCCAACCTCGGCGCGCTCGGCGAGCTGGTGTGGGGGGCCGGGCGCGGGGTGGCCGACCTCGCGTACATCAAGGTCGCCGACGGTGTCGGCGCGGGGCTGGTGATCAGCGGGCAGATCTACCGCGGGCCCGGGGGCACGGCCGGCGAGATCGGCCACATCACGCTGGACGAGTCGGGCCCGGTGTGCCGCTGCGGCAACCGAGGCTGCCTGGAGACGTTCGCCGCGGCCCGGTACGTGCTGCCGCTGCTGTACTCCAGCCATGGCGCGGACCTGACCGTGGAGCGCATGGTGCAGCTCGCCCGGGACGGCGACCCCGGCTGCCGCCGGGTGATCGCGGACGTGGGGCGGCACATCGGCAGCGGCGTGGCGAACCTGTGCAACCTGATCAATCCGAGCCGGGTGGTGCTGGGCGGCCATCTCGCCGAGGCGGGGGAGCTGGTGCTCGGCCCGATCCGGGAGTCGGTCGCGCGATACGCCATCCCGAGCGCGGCCCGCAGGCTGTCGGTGATGCCCGGGGCGCTCGGCGGCCGGGCCGAGGTGCTCGGCGCGCTCGCGCTGGTCCTGAGCGAGATGGGCGACTCGACGCTGCTCGACGGCGCCCTGTCGGCGGGCACCCCCGCCCTCACCTGAGCGGAGCTGCCGAACCGCCGAACCGCCGATGAGCCGGGGCTTCGGGCGCTGTACGCGCCCGAAGCCCCGGCTTTTCTGCCTGCCTTGGCCCGGATCACGCTGCGTTCACTCAGATAACGAATGGCACCGTTGCCATCTCGTTAAGGATTTACTTCTTGACGCCATGCGGGCGGCCGAGTTGACTTCCAGCCACCTCGGCCGCAATGACGCGGCCTCGTCAGGGAGGTCACCCCCAACATGAACGCAACGATGCGTCGCGTCGTCGTCGCCACGGCCGCCGTCTCGATGGCGGTCTCGCTCGCCGCCTGCGGCTCCGCCAAGGAAGCCGACAAGAGCAAGGACGACAACAAGAAGAAGACCGGCCCCCTCACCATCGGCCTGCTCCTGCCGGAAGACCAGACCGCCAGATACGAGGCCATGGACCACCCCCTGATCGAGAAGGAGATCAAGGCGGGCTGTGCGGACTGCAAGGTGATCTACGCCAACGCCAAGTCGGACACCTCGGTGCAGCAGCAGCAGGTCGACTCGATGATCACCAAGAAGGTGGACGTGATCATCCTCGACTCGGTGGACTCCAAGGCCATCCGCAAGTCGGTCAAGGAGGCCGACGAGGCCGGTATCCCGGTCGTCGCGTACGACCGGCTCGCCGAGGGCCCGGTCTCCGCGTACACCTCGTTCGACAACGAGACGGTCGGCAAGGTCCAGGGCGAGGCGCTGCTCAAGGCGCTCGGTAAGAAGGCCAAGGACGGCAAGGTCGTCATGCTCAACGGCTGGGAGGCCGACCCGAACGCGGCTCTGTTCAAGAAGGGCGCGCTCTCCGTCCTGGAGGGCAAGGTCGACATCGCCAAGAAGTACGACATCGACCGCTGGCTGGCGGACGAGGCCAACAAGGCCATGACCGGTGCGATCAACTCCCTCGGCAAGGACAGCATCATCGGTGTCTACTCGGCGAACGACACCATGGCCGGTGGCGCCATCAACGCGCTCAAGGCCGGCGGCGTCAAGCCGCTGCCCCCGGTCACTGGCCAGGACGCCGAACTCGCGGGCGTCCAGCGGGTCCTGGCGGGCACGCAGTACATGAGCGTGTACAAGCCCTACGGCCAGGAGGCGGTGGCCGCGGCCAAGATGGCCCTCGCGCTCGGCCGCGGCGAGAAGGTCCCGGCGGAGACCACGGCCGACAGCCCGACCACCAAGAAGATCCCGTCGACGCTGATCCCGCCGGTGTCGATGACCAAGGACAACATCAAGGACACGGTCGTCAAGGACGGCCTGTACAAGGTCTCCGACATCTGCACGGCCAAGTACAAGGCCGCGTGCGACGAGCTCGGCATCAAGTAGCGCGCCACCGGCCGCCCGTGGCTCACGGGCGGCCCCCTGCTGTCGACACCACCCCCCCGAAGAAGGTGAGGGGAGAGAGCGCTCTCTCCCCTCCGTTACACCGCAGGGGCCCGCCCCTGCTCAGATCGGAGATGGCCATCGTGCCGAACGAACCCGTGTTGGCGTTGCGCGGGATCTCCAAGCGGTTCGGCGCCGTCCAGGCGCTGACGGACATACATCTGGAGGTCCACGCCGGTGAAGTGGTCGCCCTGGTCGGCGACAACGGCGCCGGCAAGTCGACCCTCGTCAAGGCGATCGCCGGAGTCGGCCCCGCGGACGAGGGCGTCGTCGAGTGGGAGGGCAGGCCGGTCCAGGTCAGCCGCCCGCACGACGCCCAGGAGCTGGGCATCGCGACCGTGTACCAGGACCTCGCCCTGTGCGACAACATCGACGTGGTCGGCAACCTCTTCCTCGGCCGCGAGATCATGCGCGCCGGGGTGCTCGACGAGGTCGAGATGGAGCGCCGCTCGCGCGAACTGCTGCAGACCCTGTCGATCCGCATCCCCAGCGTGCGGATCCCGATCGCCTCGCTGTCCGGCGGCCAGCGGCAGACCGTCGCCATCGCCCGCTCGATGCTCGGCGAGCCCAAGCTGGTGATCCTCGACGAGCCGACCGCGGCCCTCGGCGTCGAGCAGACCGCGCAGGTCCTCGACCTGGTCGAGCGGCTGCGTGAGCGCGGCCTCGCGGTGATCCTCATCAGCCACAACATGGCCGACGTCAAGGCCGTGGCGGACCGGGTCGCGGTGCTGCGTCTCGGCCGCAACAACGGCACCTTCGATGTGAAGACCACCTCTCAAGAAGAGATCATCTCCGCCATCACCGGCGCCACGGACAACGCCGTGACCCGCCGCAAGGCGCGTAACGCGGAGGTCGCCAAGTGACCACCAAGACCGACAAGACCGATGGCGGCGATGGTCTGCAGGACGCGGCCCCGGTCGCCAAGGACGCGGTCACCGCGGTCGATCCCCGGCTGCTGGTGCGCCAGGAGGGCCTCAAGGGCTACCTCCAGGAGTTCGGCCGCAAGCTGCGCAGCGGTGAGCTGGGCGCGCTCCCGGTCATCGTCGGCATCGCCATCATCTGGGTGGTCTACCAGTGGAAGGACGACGCCTTCCTCTCGCCCAAGAACCTCTCCGACCTGTCGATCCTGATCGTCGGCACCGGTCTGATCTCGGTCGGCATCGTCTTCGTGCTGCTGCTCGGTGAGATCGACCTGTCCGTCGGCTCGCTCAGCGGTCTGGCCGCGGCCACCATGGCGGTGCTCAACGCCCGGCACGGGGTGCCCGAAGGGCTCGCCGTGGTCATCGCGCTGGCCTTCGGCGCCGCCCTCGGCGCGCTGCACGGCTTCTTCTTCGCCAAGATCGGCGTCCCGGCCTTCGTGGTCACCCTCGCCGGCCTGCTGGCCTGGAACGGGCTGATGCTCCAGGTGCTGGGCACCACCGGCACCATCGACCTCGACGACGACGGCTTTGTGCAGACCCTGTCCAGCCACTACTTCACGCAGTTGATCGCCGCGTACGGGGCGGCCACGGTCGCCGTGGCCGGGTTCTTCCTGGCCCAGTTCCTGGGCGCGCGGCGGCGCAAGGCGGCCGGCATACCCTCCCGGCCGCTGAGCGAGATCCTGGTGCGCACCGCGGTGCTGGCCGTCATCGGCTACGCCGCGGCCTGGCGGCTCAACGAGTACAAGGGCCTGCCGCTGGCGCTCGTCATCTTCGTGGTGGTGCTGCTCGTCCTCGACTTCGTGGTGCGCCGCACGTCGTACGGGCGCAAGGTGATCGCGCTGGGCGGCAACGTCGAGGCGGCCCGCCGCGCGGGCATCAACGTGGATGCGGTGCGGATCTCGGTGTACGCCCTGTCCGGGCTGATGGCCGCGCTCGGCGGCATCATGATCGCCTCCCGGATCGGCTCCGCGAGCCAGCAGGCCGGCACCGGCAACCTGCTCATGGAGGCGATCGCCGCCGCGGTCATCGGCGGCACCAGCCTCTTCGGCGGGCGCGGCTCGGTCTGGTCGGCGCTGCTGGGCATGCTGGTCATCGGCTCCATCGCGTCCGGCATGAGCCTGCTGGGCGTCGCCAACTCCGTGCAGTACATGATCACCGGCGCGGTGCTGCTGGCCGCTGTCGTGATCGACTCGGTCTCGCGGAAGACCCAGCGCTCGGCGGGGCGCGGCTGATCCAGGCCGCCCGGCCCCCGCTGGGCCGTACCCGCTGTGCCGTTTCTCACGTGCCCGGCACCGCCTCGCGCAGGCGGTGCCGGGCACGGGTGTTCTGCCACCGAACGCGTGACGCGGATCGCAGGGACCGGGCCATCGCCGCCGGAACAGAACATTAGACTCAGGCGGACCGGCAAGGCTCGGCGAAGACGCTCGACGGCAAACTCGAAAGCAAGGAGGCACGGGTGCTGCTGACCCACATCAGGGGACCGCGTGATCTGGACCGGCTCACTCCGGAGCAGCTGGACCAGCTGGCCGCGGAGATCCGCACCTTCCTCGTCGACGCCGTCTCCAAGACCGGTGGGCATCTGGGCCCCAACCTCGGCGTGGTGGAGCTCACCATCGCCCTGCACCGGGTCTTCGACTCGCCCCGGGACAAGGTGCTCCTGGACACCGGCCACCAGAGCTATGTCCATAAACTCCTCACCGGCCGCCAGGACTTCTCCAAGCTCAAGAGCAAGGGCGGCCTGTCCGGCTACCCCTCGCGCGCCGAGTCCGAGCACGACGTCATCGAGAACAGCCACGCCTCCACCGTGCTGGGCTGGGCCGAGGGCCTCGCCAAGGCCAACGAGCTGCTGGGCAAGCAGGACCATGTGGTCGCGGTCATCGGTGACGGCGCGCTGACCGGCGGCATGGCCTGGGAGGCGCTGAACAACATCGCCGCGGCCAAGAACCGCCCGCTGGTCATCGTCGTCAACGACAACGAGTGGTCGTACTCGCCGACCATCGGCGGGCTGGCGAACCACCTGGCCACGCTCCGCACCACCGACGGCTACGAGCGCTTCCTGGCCCGCGGCAAGGACCTCCTGGAGCGCACCCCGGTCGTCGGCCGTCCGCTGTACGAGACGCTGCACGGCGCCAAGAAGGGGCTGAAGGACTTCATCGCCCCGCAGGGCATGTTCGAGGACCTGGGGCTGAAGTACGTCGGCCCGATCGACGGCCATGACATCGAGGCGCTGGAGTCCGCGCTCCAGCGGGCGAAGCGTTTCGGCGGGCCGGTCATCGTGCACTGCCTCACCGAGAAGGGCCGCGGCTACACCCCGGCCGAGCAGGACGAGACCGACCGCTTCCACGGCATCGGCCCGATCCACCCCGACACCGGGCTGCCGATCTCCGCGTCCGGTGCCGACTGGACCTCGGTCTTCGGCGAGGAGATGGTCAAGCTCGGTGAGGAGCGCGAGGACATCGTCGCGATCACCGCGGCGATGCTGCACCCGGTGGGCCTCACCAAGTTCGCCAAGCGGTTCCCCGACCGGGTCTTCGACGTCGGCATCGCCGAGCAGCACGGTGCGGTCTCGGCGGCGGGTCTGGCGACGGGCGGTCTGCACCCGGTCTTCGCCGTCTACGCCACCTTCCTCAACCGCGCCTTCGACCAGGTCCTGATGGATGTGGCACTGCACAGGTGCGGGGTGACCTTCGTCCTCGACCGGGCCGGGATCACCGGCACGGACGGCGCCTCGCACAACGGCATGTGGGACCTGTCCATCCTTCAGGTCGTCCCGGGTCTGCGGATGGCCGCCCCGCGCGACGCCGACCAGGTCCGCGCCCAGCTGCGCGAGGCCGTGGAGGTGGACGACGCCCCGACGGTGGTGCGCTACTCCAAGGGCGCGGTCGGCCCGGCGGTCCGGGCGGTGGGCCGGATCGGCGGCATGGATGTGCTGCGCGAGCCCGCCCCGGCGGACGCGGACCGGCCGGATGTGCTGCTGGTCTCGGTCGGCGCGCTGGCCCCGATGTGCCTGGAGGTCGCCGACCTTCTCGACAAACAGGGCATTTCCACCACAGTGGTGGACCCGCGCTGGGTCAAGCCCGTGGACGAGGAGCTGCCCGCGCTCGCCGAGCGCCACCGCGTCGTGGTCACCGTCGAGGACAACATCCGGGTCGGCGGCGTGGGCTCCGCCATCGCGCAGGCGCTGCGCGACTCCGGAGTGGACATGCCGCTGCGCGACTTCGGCATCCCGCCGCGCTTCCTCCACCACGCCTCCCGCAAGGAGGTCATGGCGGAGATCGGGCTGACCGCCCCGGACATCGCCCGCCAGGTCACCGGCCTGGTCTCCAGGATCGGCGGACGTTACGAGGGCGAGGCGGGTGAGCCGGCCGCGGCGGCCGAGCCGGCCGGGACCGGCGCCGCGCCGCAGGCGTCCGCCGCGGCCGAGTCCGTACGGGACTGATCTCCCGCACCTCCACGTCCAGCCGGGCCGGTCGGGGCCGCCGCGCGACACGCGCGGTGCTCCGACCGGCCCAGTGCTTTTCCGGCTGCTCCGCCCCCATCGGGTGAATCGGGAACGCCGGAGAGTGTGCATACATCCCGAATGCCCGGTTGCCAGAACCATGGCGCGCACGGGCAGGCGTGGAGGTGGCGCGGTGAACGTGAGAGAACCCAGCAGCGGGGGCGCCGGGGACAGGGCCGGAGGCAGGGGCCGCGGAGGCCTCTTCCGGACGAAGTCCGTGGAGCAGTCCCTCCAGGACACCGAGGAGCCCGAGCACGCCCTGACCAGGACGCTCTCCGCCCTCGATCTGACCGTCTTCGGCGTCGGCGTGATCATCGGCACCGGCATCTTCGTGCTGACCGGAGCCGTGGCCAAGCAACAGGCGGGGCCCGCGACCGCGCTCGCCTTCGTGGCCGCCGGGATCGCCTGTGCGCTGGCCGCGCTGTGCTACGCCGAGTTCGCCTCCACGGTGCCGGTGGCCGGGTCCGCGTACACCTTCTCGTACGCCTCGCTCGGCGAACTGCCCGCCTGGATCATCGGCTGGGACCTGGTCCTGGAATTCGCCCTGGCCACCGCCGTGGTGGCGGTCGGCTGGTCCGGCTATGTCCGCTCGCTGCTGGACAACGCCGGATGGCATCTGCCGGATGTGCTGTCGGGCCCCGATGTGGCACACGGATTCGGCTTCGACATCCTGGCCTTCCTGCTGGTGCTGCTGCTGACCGGGATCCTGGTCCTGGGCATGAAGCTGTCCGCGCACATCACGGCCGTGGTGGTCGCGGTGAAGGTGACCGTGGTGCTGCTGGTCATCATCGCCGGATCCTTCTTCATCAACGCCGAGAACTACCACCCCTTCATCCCCGAGGCCCGGGGGACGGTCACCAGCGCCGGGCTCAAGGCCCCGCTGATCCAGCTGTTGTTCGGGTACGAGCCGACGTCCTTCGGCGTCCAGGGCATCTTCACCGCCGCCGCCGTGGTCTTCTTCGCGTTCATCGGCTTCGACATCGTGGCCACCACGGCCGAGGAGACCAGAAACCCGCAGCGGGACATGCCGCGCGGCATCCTCGGCTCGCTCTTCATCTGCACCGTGCTGTACGTCGCGGTGTCCGTGGTGGTCACCGGCATGCAGAAGTACACCGAGCTGTCGGTGGACGCCCCGCTCGCCGACGCCTTCAAGGCGACCGGACACCCCTTCTACGCGGGCCTCATCAGCTTCGGCGCGGCGATCGGGCTCACCACCGTCTGTCTGATCCTGCTGCTCGGGCAGACCCGCGTCTTCTTCGCCATGAGCCGCGACGGCCTGCTGCCCAGGATCTTCTCAAAGGTGCACCCGAAGTACGCCACGCCGTACCGCTCGACGGTCGTGCTCGGCGTCGTCATCGCCGTCGTCGCCGGGTTCACCAGCATCTCCGAGCTGGCGGCGCTGGTGAACATCGGCACGCTCTTCGCCTTCGTCGTGGTCGCCCTCGGCGTCCTCGTGCTGCGCCGCACCCGCCCCGACCTGCACCGCGCCTTCCGCGCCCCCTGGGTGCCGGTGCTGCCGATGGCCTCGGTCGCCGCCTCGCTGTGGCTGATGCTGAACCTCCCCACCGAGACCTGGGTGCGGTTCGGGGTGTGGATGGGGATCGGCTTCGTCGTCTACTTCCTCTACGGGCGCCGCCACAGCCGGATGGGCCAGGGCGCCGAGGCGGAGCGGCGCTGAGGCCCCGCCCCTGCCCCGGCCGCGGGCGCCGCCCTACGCGGTGAGGCGCTGCTCCAGGTCCGCCACGACCTCGTTCGCCGCCATCACCCCGAGGCCGAGGTACCAGGTCTCGTCCGGAACGTCGGACGCGCGGCCGGCCTTGACCGCCTTCAGGTTCTTCCACAGCGGGTTGCCCTGCGCCTTGGAGCGGTCCGTGGCCTTCGGGTTGCCGTAGACGCCGGTGAAGATGTAGTCGGCGTCGGCCTGGTCGATGTTCTCGGCGCTGATCTCGGCGGCGAGGTCCTCGATGTCCTGGTTCTTCGGGCGCGGGATGCCCGCGTCCTTGAGGATCGTGCCGATGAACGAGGCGTTCGCGTAGAGGCGGATCACGCCGTCCGGCATGAACCGGACCATGGAGACGGTCGGCTTCTTGGCGCCCAGCTTCGTGTCCAGCGCCTTGACCTTCTTGTCGTAGTCGGCGAGTTCCGCCTTGGCCTCGGCCGTCTTGTCCAGGGCGGCGGCGTTGAGGAGGTAGTTCTGCTTCCAGGTGAAGCCGGGGCGGATGGAGAAGACGGTCGGCGCGATCTTCGACAGCTCGTCGTACTTGTCCGCGGCGCGCAGCTGGCTGCCGAGGATCAGGTCGGGCTTGAGGGCGGCGATCGCCTCGAGGTTGAGGTTGTTGATCGTGCCGACGTTCTTCGGCTCGCCCGCCTCCTTCTTCAGGTACGACGGCAGCTCGGGGGAGCCCTCGGTGGGCGCCAGGCCGACCGGCTTGATGCCGAGCGACACCACGTTGTCGAGCTCGCCGACGTCCAGCACGACCACCCGCTTCGGCTGCGCCTTGAGCTCGGTCCTGCCCATGGCGTGGTTGATGGTGCGCGGCCACTGGCCGGCCTTGGCGTCCGTGCCCATCGCGGCGGTCTTCTTGGCCGCGCTCGCGAAGTCCTTGCCGTCCTTGGAGACGGACTTCTTGTCGCCTTGCCCGCTGCCGGCTTCCTTCCCGCCGTTTCCGCTGTCGGAGGAGCCGCTGCAGGCCGTGAGGGAGAGCGCGGCGGCGACGGCGAGGGCGACGGCGGCGGTACCGCGACGTCGATAGGACATGGGAAGGCTCCTGTCACATGCAAGTTCTTAGGCGAGGCTTACCTTATGTGGCGCGCGGGCGTGGCGGTAGCACCAGGTCCCCGTCAGCACCACTCCTGTCAGTACCGCCTCCGGCCGCCGACCGCGGAGCGCCCGGCACCACCAGCGGATCGCCCGTCACCGGATCCGGCACGACGACCGAGGCCAGCCCGAAGACGTCCTGCACCAGATCCGCGGTGACGATCTCGCCCGGCGCGCCCTCCGCCACGATCCGGCCGCCCCGCATAGCGATCAGGTGGTCGGCGTAGCGCGCCGCCTGGTTCAGGTCGTGCAGCACCGCGACCACGGTGCGGCCCCGGTCGTGGTTGAGCTGCCGGACCAGGTCCAGCACCTCCACCTGGTGGGCGATGTCGAGGTAGGTCGTCGGCTCGTCGAGCAGCAGCAGATCGGTGTCCTGGGCCAGGGCCATGGCGATCCACACGCGCTGCCGCTGGCCGCCGGAGAGCTCGTCGACCGGGCGGTCGGCCAGTTCGGCGGTCCCGGTGCGCTCCATGGCCTCGCTGACGGTCCGCTCGTCCGCCTCCGACCACTGCTGCCACCACTTCTGGTGCGGCTGCCGCCCGCGCGAGACCAGATCCGCCACCGTGATCCCCTCCGGCGGCACCGGGGTCTGCGGCAGCAGCCCGATGGCCTGGGCGATGCGCTTGGTCGGAAGACGGGACAGCTCGGCGCCGTCCAGCAGCACCGCGCCGCGCCGCGGCTTGAGCAGCCGGCCGAGCGCGCGCAGCAGGGTGGACTTGCCGCAGGCGTTGGGGCCGACGATCACCGTGACCTTGCCGTGCGGGATCTCCAGGTCGAGGCCGTCGACGACCGTGCGGTCCTCGTACGCGAGGGTCAGCTCCCGCGCGGTCAGGCGGTTGTCGGTCACGCGGTGCCTCCGGAACGGCTACGGGTGCGGATGAGCAGCCACATCAGATACGGGGCGCCCACCAGGGCGGTGAACACGCCGACCGGCAGCTCGATCGGCGAGAAGAGCCTGCGGGCCAGCAGATCCGCGACGACCACGACCAGCGCCCCGGTCAGCGCCGAACACAGCAGCGGCGGCTGCTCGGTACGGGCGAGCCGGCGCGCGATCTGCGGGGCGAGCAGCGCCACGAAGTCGACCGGCCCCGCGGCGCCGGTGGCGACGGACGCGAGGACCACCCCGAGGGCGCTCAGCCCCACCCGGACCCGGTCCAGCCGGACGCCGAGCGCGGTGGCCGTGTCGTCGTCCAGCGACACCCCGCGCCGCGCCCGGGCCGCCCACAGCAGCGGCACCACCAGGAGCAGCAGCACCGTCGCGAGCGGCGCGGCCTGGTCGTAACCCCGGCCGTTGAGCGACCCGGTGAGCCAGACCTTGGCCTGCTGGGCCACCAGATAGTCGCCCTTGGTCAGGAACAGCCGGGACAGCGAGCCGAGGGCGACCGAGATCCCGATGCCGATGAGGACGAAGCGGGAGGCGCTCAGCCCCTTGCGCCAGGCGAAGACATAGACCAGCGCGGCGGCCGCGAGACCGCCGCCGACCGACACATACGGCAGGGCGGTGTACGAGGTGACGCCGAAGGTCATGGCGGCGACCGTGGCCGCGCCCGCACCATGCGTCACCCCGATGACATCGGGGCTGGCGAGCGGGTTGCGGGCCATGGTCTGGATCAGCGCGCCCGCCAGCCCGAAGGCCACGCCGACCAGCAGGCCGGTCACCAGGCGCGGCAGCCGGAGGGTGCCCACCACCAGCTCGTCGGGGCTGGGCTGCCCCAGCAGCACCCGGACGACCTCCGTCGGCGAGACGAACGACTCGCCGACGCACAGCGACGCCACGACGGCCACGGCCAGGGTGGCGGCGAGGGCGACGGCCGCCCCAACGGCCCTGCGATGCACCAGGAAGCTGCCCCGCCCGGCCCTGACCACGGTGTATCCGGCGGCGCGGGTGGTGGTGGTCACGCGCTCTGCCCCCGCTCAGTCTCGGCGCGCTTCAATGCGCGGGCTTCCCTCGTCACTGCTCGCTCCTCCGTCGCTGCGCGGCTCCTCAGTCCAGCCCGCGCAGCGCGCCAAGACACGCTCACGCTGTCACCGCCTTCCTGCGGACCAGGGCGATCAGGAACGGCACGCCCGCCAGGGCGGTCATCACGGACACCGGCACCTCCGAGGGCGGGAAGACGATACGGCCGATGACATCCGAGGTGAGGATCATGACCGGGCCGAGCAGCGCGGCCATGGGCAGCAGCCAGCGGTGGCCGGTGCCGACGAGGGCGCGCGCGATATGCGGAACGGCCAGGCCCGTGAAGGCGATCGGGCCCGCGGCGGCGACCGCGACACCGGTCAGTACGGTCGCGCCCACGGTGCCACCCATCCGCAGCAGCGCGACATTGCGGCCCAGCCCCCGGGCGACGTCGTCGCCGAGGGCGAGCGCGTCGAGCCCGCGGGCCATCGCCAGCACCAGCAGCAGCCCGGCGGCCAGGAACGGCCAGGTCTGGCCGGCGATCGTGGCGTCACGCCCGCTGAGCGAGCCCACGTCCCAGAAGCGGAATTCATCCAGGACCCGGGCGTTGGTGGTGACGATCGCCGAGACCACCGAGGCGATGAACGCGTTCATCGCGGCACCGGCCAGGGCGAGTTTGACCGGGGACGCGCCCCCGCGGCCACTGCTGGCCACCGCGTAGGCGCACACCGCCGCGAGCGCCGCGCCCGCGAACGCGAACCAGACATACCCGGTCAGCGTGTGCACTCCGAAGAACGCGATCGCGCAGACCACGCCCAGCGAGGCCCCCTGGCTGATGCCCAGGATGCCGGGCTCGGCGATCGGGTTGCGGGTGATCCCCTGCAACACGGTGCCGGCCACGGCGAGGGCGACCCCGACCATGACGCCGATGACGGTCCGCGGCACCCGCAGGGACCGTACGACTTGGGCGTTGTCGCTCGTACCGCCGTGCAGCAGGGCGTCGTAGACCTCACTGAGGGCGATCTGGCGGCTGCCGACCGCGAGGCTCAGCGCCACGGCGACCAGGAGCAGCAGCGCCGCCGCGGATATCCAGCCGACGCGGCGGCGCGCGACTCCCGACATTCGCCTTCTCTCTTCCGTACTCTTAGCCAAGGCTTGCCTAAGAGTACGTGGCGCCGGTGAGCCGCTCAGTCGGCGGGGCGCACCGCGCGCGGGCCCGTGACCTCGGCCCCCAGCGCCCGCACCCGCGTCCGCAGCTCCCGGTCGGCGGTCACCACCAGGCACGGCCGCCCCGGCTCGCGGGCCGCCACCACCTCCACGATCCGGTCGTCCCCGCTCCCCGTCGCCCGCTCCACCCGCACCCCCGGCACGGGCGCGATATCGCGCGCGGCGCCCTCGACCACGAGCACGATGTCCACGGGCGGCCGCCCGGCCCACTCCGGGACCCCGGGCCGCCCCGGCAGCCCGCGCTCGGCGACGGCGGCGAGCCGGTCCCGCAGCCGCTCGGCCGCGCCGCGCCGGTCCCGCCACCAGCCGTCGGGCACCGAACCGATGACATTCGCCGCGTCCACGACGACCAGGCCTTCCATAGGACAGGCAAAATACTATGGGTGGCACCGCGTCAGCAGGGGTGACGCGCAAGCCTCGTGAAGGCTCACCCAGGGGGAACGACGTCACGGAAGGTTGCATCGGGCCATGGCGTTGCGGTTGCTCCGCGGCAAGGACGGCAGGCTCACGGCCTACGCACCGGTGGCGGGCGGTATCGCCCGCTGGACGGAGGAGCGGCCCGGGGGCCCGCGGTGGACCGGGCCGCGGCTGATCGAGGTGCCGGGCCTGACCGCGCTGACGGTGGCCCAGGGCGCGGACGGCTATGTGCATCTGCTGGGGCTGCGGCACCGTCAGGGCGGCGGGGACGGACCGGACGTGGACGTCGTACACGCCACCCAGTTCCAGACCGGCAGGCCCCTGACGGCCTGGCACTCGCTGGGCACCCCGCACCCCAAGGACCGCCGCAAGGCCCAGCGGACCGGGGCCCCGGCCGCGGCCGTGGATGCCTCGGGGGCCGTGCACGTCTTCGTACGCAACGCCGGGCGCGGGGTCAGCGCGCGGCGGCAGGACGCCAAGGGCAAGTGGGGCGGGTGGACCGACCTCAAGGGCACCGACGTACTGGACGGACTGTCCGCCATGGCGACCGCCGACGGACGCGTCGAACTGCTCGCGCCCGCCGGCCGCGGCGCGCTGCGCTGGTACCAGCCCGAGCCCGGCGCCGCGTACGAGCGCGCCGAGGACATCCCCGCCCGCCCCGAGGCGGGCTCCGCCGCCGCGGTCGCCGGCGGCCGCGACACGGTCACGCACTACTGGCGCGACGCGGAGGGACGCGGGGTGCTGGCCTGGCGGCCCGGGGCGGTCGAGGCGGCGCCCCTGGGCGGGGAGACCGGCACCGGGCCGGTCACGGTGGTCCGTACGACGGTGGACGGCCACGACTGCACGGTGCTGGCCCACCGCGACGCCAAGAGCGGACGTCTCGGCGTCGCGGCGCACCCGACGGAGAACGAGGCGGCGGGGGTGTGGTGGACGCCCTCGGGCGAGGCGGGCGCGGGATGGCCCGCACTGGCCCTGGACGGCCTGGGCCTGGTCGTGCTCGCCGCCCCGGCCGCGGACGGCGGTCTGCTGGTGGCCCGCCAGAAGACGGACGAGGCGGGGCTGGCCCTGCGGGCGTGGGGGCGGGTGGGGGAGTGAGGCGGACGTTCAGCCGATGGGGTTGAGATCGCCGATCGTCCAGGCCCCCACCTCGGACAGCGGCACCCGCAGAAACCCGTAATCGTCGATGGGAACGGCGGGGCCACCGGTGACGATCCGTGCCCAGGTCAGGTGAATGTGGGTGGTCTCGGGCTCGTGGCGCAGCATTTCCCCGGCGAAGTCCTTGGCGAATTCGGTCAGCGAACTCTTCTCGGACAGCAGGCTCATGTGCTGCCTGAGCCATTCGTCCCGGGGGAGAATGGCGCCGGTGATGATGACGCCGCCCACCACGAGGGTGATGGGAAGCGGGGCTTCCCAGTCTTCGTCGTCGGTCCGGCGGACGAGCTTTTCCAGCAGTGCGTCGTCGCAGATCATGAAATGCTCCAGGATTTCAGTGGTACGCGGGAATGGCTGGCCGCGGCCGTCGCAGGCCTTGCAGTCACCGCTGCCGCGGCAGCTGTCGCACTTCCATACGGTGCGAACCGCGCCGCCGGAAACCACCGTGCACCGGTCGGGGAAGGCAGGGCAGCGGTGCAATGGGGTGGCTCGTTGGACTGCCAGGTGCACCGCTGTGACCTGCGGATCCTTGCGTTGCACTGCAACGGGAACCGCTTCCTCCGCCTCTAGTTGGCCTGCGATGACGTGCTGTTCTATCGTTAACGGCATTCACTGAGGGGGTGTTCATGGAGGAACCGACTGGGCTCTTCAGGGACTTGGCGCACACCTTGGTCCAGGCCCTCGACGCATGGGCGACCACGGTTGGCCAGGCCACCGACACCGCCCGGCGCCCCACCCGCGCCGGCCTGGTCGCGGAACTGGAGGGAGAACGCCTGGAGTTCGAGCGCATCGGCCGGAGCCGTAAGAAAATCGATCTGCCGCTTCTGTCGTACTGGCTCAAAGGCCGCGATCAATTGCTGCCCGGCAGCAAGAAGAACCGACTGCCCAGCGAAGAGGACTGCGAAGCGATCGCCCGGGCGCTCTCGCGGAAGGCGCCGCACAGCGCTCAAGAACTGCCGAAGATCGGCCTCGAAATCGCCGATCTCGCACGGCGCCTGAAAGAGGAGGCCGGTCCCGGCTGGAGGGATGAAGTCCTCTCCAGCCTCGCGCCCGCGACGCACACCATTCCTGAGACGCGCGCCCTTTCCGAAACTCCGACGGCGCCACGGCGGAGGCGGAAAGGGTGGCAATTCGCCGTGGCGACGGCGCTCGCCCTTGGCCTGATCACCGGCACCATGGCGCTGCGCAGCGGCGCCTCGGAAGGAGCCGGGGCATCGGGTGGGGACGGCACACAGGCGGCGGACCTGAAGGGGAATCACCGCTGCGGTCACATACGGGCGGTGGGCGCCGTGTCATGGAAGCCCTGCACGAGCCTCGGCAAGGACTCCCTGTCCTTCGTCGTACAGCTCGGCAACTCCTCGACCCGGGCGATGACCGTGAAGGTCAGGATCGCCTACGTCCAGGCCGGGACCGTGCACGACTGTCCCGCGCCATGGGGCACCGCACAGGACGTCACCATCCCCGCCGGCGCGACCAGGACCAGCCCCCTCGACGGCTGTACCACCCCCCTCGTCCCCGCCCAGGCGTTCCAGGCCAGGGTCTTCGTGGCCGAGAAGAACGCCTCCGCCTGGGGCTATCGGGAGCACTCGCCCACGGTGCACATCCAAGCCGACGGCCGTCCCGTCTGGGCGGACCAGGTCTGAGCAGGGTCGGGGATTGGAAACGGGGCGACAGCCACCGGGCCAGCCCGTTGAGATCCAGCTCGGAAAGGTTGATCACCGTCGTCGCTTCGTGCCGGCTGGGCCAGACTCAGGAGCTTTCCGAGGTGGAGGCGTGATCAGCCGCCCCCTGGACAGCGGGGATCAGGTCTGCGATCCGTTCGAGCTGGTCGCGCTGGGAGTGCAGGTCCAGGGCACCGAGGCGGGCGACGATGTGCCGAGCACCGGCGGCGACGTACCGTCCTAGGTGCTCAAGCACCTGGTCCGCGGAGCCGGTGACAACTGCCTGGATCTTTTCCAGCTCCTCCAGTGGCATTCCGTATGTGGCCCGCGCGTAGTCGTCCAGTGCCCGACGGCCGCTCTCGATGTCGTTGTCGATCCGTACCGAGACGAATAGTGCGGGGGTGATGTCCTCGGTCGCACGTCCGGCGTCGGCCGCCGCTTTGTGGACGTTGCGGAGGCCGGATGCGTAGTCGGCGGGGTCAGGCGGGTAGGGCAGCCATCCGTCGTACAGTCGGCCAGTGCGGGCCAGCGCTGCGGGTGTCGCGCCGCCGAGCCAGATGGATGGGCCGCCAGCGCGGGACGGCCTGGTCGTGGGCGGGATGTCATCGAACCGGAGGATCTCGCCGTGGAAGGCGTCGGCGCCGTCCCACAGGGCCCGCCACAGCGCGACAGTCTCGTCCAGGCGGGCGAAGCGCCTTTCCCACGGCAGCTCGGACAGCGTGTAGAGGGGCCGCCCGAATCGGCCGGGGAAGCCGGCGCCGACGGTCACGGTGAGTCGGCCACCGGACAGCAGGTCGATCGACGCAAGTGACTGCGCGGCCTGGATCGGCCGACGGAGGAACGGCATCAGTGCAGCTGTGCCCAGCGTCACGGTCTCGGTCACCGGGGCGAGTGCGGCCAGCATCGTGAGCGCCTCGATGCGCGGGCTGATCAGGGAATCGTTGGCGAAGAGCGAGGAGAAGCCCGAGCGTTCGGCGTACCGGCCGAAGGCAATCAGCTCGCGGGGGTCGTCGGCAGCGCCCCACTGGGCGGTTCCGGTCGGAAGTAGTACACCGATGTCCATGTCGGCAATGTTCACGACCGGTACGAGTGGCGACAATTCCCTGCGGGGAATGGCCTGGGACCCACCGCCGCCGTTACAACAGGCCCGTGGACTTTCCTCGTACGCTTCGTGAACGTCGTACCCGCCGTCATGTCAGCCAGCTCGACCTGGCGCTGCGAGCGGGCACCACCCAGCGCTACCTCAGCTTCATTGAATCTGGCAGGTCTGTCCCGGGCCGGAACATGGTCGTGCGCCTGGCCGAGTCGCTGGAGCTGCCGCTGCGGGAGCGCAACGAGCTGCTGCTGGCCGCCGGGTACGCGCCCGCCTACCCGGAGAGCTCACTGGACGATCCGGTGCTGGCCCCCGTGCGCACGGCGATCGACCACATCCTCCGCGGGCATCTGCCGTATCCGGCGCTGGTCGTGGACCGGGGCGGTGACCTGATCGCCGCGAACACCGCATTCGACCTGATCACCGAGGGTGTGGCCGCCGAGCTGGTGGGTCCGGGCACGAACATTTACCGCCTTGCGCTGCATCCCGACGGCCTGGCCCCCCGTATCCTCAACCTCGCCGAGTGGGCGCGCCACATCCTGGTGCGCCTTGGCCACCTGGAGGAGTTGCGCGCCGAGCTCACCGGGTACGTTCCCGAGCTGGAGCCGTCCGCCGGGCAACTCGGTTTCGCCGTGCCGCTCCGCCTGCGGTCCTCGTACGGTGAGCTGCGCCTGATGACGACTGTGACGACCTTCGCCACCGCCGTCGACGTGACGCTTGCCGAGCTGAAGCTGGAGGCGTTCCTGCCGGCCGACCCGGCGACGGCCGAGGCTCTCTCAGCAGCCGCCGGGGCAATGACTTGCGCTGCCGCCGGTCAGGAGCCCGGGAACATGTAATCGGTCTTGATGCGGCCGTTGTCGTCGAGTACGAGCATGTCCGAACCACCACCCACCACGTCGCCGGTTGCGGTGGACGCCGCCTCCCAGCCGATCCTGACCACGCCATTGAGACGTATCGCACCGGGGCGCGCCCGGAAGGCGAATCCCTGTTTCTCGACGAACCGCTCGTAGCTTCGCGCCACTCGGGTCTCGATGGCGTCGTATCCCTGAGCCTCCAGAGTCGGGTGGTCGAAGCCGAGTTCCGCGGCGGTCTCCCGTATCTCCGCAGGCGGGTGAAGGATGTGGGTGCCGTCCTCGGCCCAGAGTCGCTCGATGGCCGCGCGGCGCTCTGCGGCGTCGGGCACATTCCATTGAGCCATGTAGCGGTCGGCCAGCTGCTGCGGGTCGATCTCGATCATCTTCGTCTCCTTGCCCGGGCAGGTCCATTCGGACCAGATCCTGCGGGGCGCGGTGGAGACCGGCAATTCCCTGTAGGGAATGGGCCTTTCAAGTCAGAGGCAACAGCGGCCATGCGTTGTCTCAGTGAAATGATCACTACGTGAGTGGTGTGATTACGACGTCGGGACCGTCCTGGACAGCTCCGTTCACTGGGCTGAGCCCGCCGGCCTTCTGTCCTGTCTCTGCGAAGTTGAGGCAGTCCCGGTCTTTGTGAGGCATCTGGTCACACGTCTCGCTCACCGCAGTGGCCTGACCACGCCGGTCAGCTGACCGGCACAAACACGCAAGTCGCGTCTTCAACCTGCCGGGACCAGCGCCAGCGCCTCGTTCAGGTGATGCTCGGCGACCCCCCGCATGAACTCCCGGTCGGGGAAGTCCCCGTCGAGCAGGCGCAGCGGGCCGGCCGTCAGCGACAGATGCTGGGTGAGTTTGTAGAGAGCGAGGCGGTCCTCGTCGAGGCCGTCCACCGCCAGCTGTTGATACTGGCTGTCGGTATGGCGGAGGCGTAGGAACACGTGCTCCCACTCGACGTCGAAGTACAGCAGGTTCTCGATGTCGATCACGACGGGATGGCCGTCTCGGTCGACCATGACGTGGTCCAGGCCCAGCTCGCCGTGGACGACGGAGTACTCGGCGCGCGGCCGCACCGCCGCGGTCAGCTGACGCAGCCGCTCCTCCAACTGATCGCGGGCGTCGGCGATCCTGTGGTCGCGCGCGGTCGCCTCGGCGAGGCAGCGTAGCGCGAAGGCGAGCGCTGCCTGCTCGCACGAGGCCGAACCTGACGTGCCGCCCGCGTCGATCAGGGCCACCTTGCCGAAGGACGGCGCCCGGTGGCCACGCATCATCGCCAGGCTCTCAGCGAGGCGCATCATGGTCGGCTCCGCGGCGCGCGCATCGCGGTTGCGCAGGTCCATCAGGTCCTCACCGGGCACGTCCTCGACGATCGCGAGGTCGGCCGGGTAATGGGTGCGGTCACGGTCGACCAGGCGCCTCCGCGTCGACCGACGCACCTACAAGGCCACCATCAGCATCGACATCCTGTTGACAGGACCCATCAGCCCATAACTTCATGGCCTTGCCCTTTAGCTAGCCGGGTTTGATAGTGGCGAGCTGTGCGAGTAGCAGGACCAGTCGGTAGGTATCGGCGAAGTCGGAGGCGGTGAAGGCGATTGTGCGGCCGCCCTTAGCGCGTGAGACACCTGGCACGAGTGTCGCCAGATCGACCGTGGACGGGCTGTAAAGGTCGACCTCGACATCAAGCGGTCCGGCAAGGGCCAGCGGCGAAACCAGTGCACGCCGCGTGATGGCTTCGGCGGCCGCCCGGCGCAGACGCTCCCGGGCCTCTTGGGGGTGCAGAGCGATAGCGGCAGCCTGACCGAGGGCCTGTTTGACCGCGACGGTGATCGCAGAGGGGACTAGGCCGTGTCGTTTGGATCATCGGATCGTTGGTCTGATGTGTCGTTGACTGATGCGCAGTGGGCACGGATCGAGCCGTTGCTCCCGGACCGGACGCCGATGCGGGGCGGTCGCTGGAGGGATCACCGGGAGGTGATCGACGCGATCGCCTTCGTGAGGACCTCGACTGGGCGGTTTCGGTGGACTCCACGATCGTGCGAGCCCACCAGCATGCGGCCGGGGCCCGCAAAAAGGGGCCCCGGCCGGCGAACCCGACGACCATGCCATCGGACGGTCCCGCGGCGGACTGACCACCAAGATCCACCTGGCTGCCGATGTCGGCTGTCGGCCTCTGGCTTTCGTCCTCACCGCCGGACAGGCAGGCGATGCACCTGCCTTCACCGAGGTCATGGCCCGCCTGCGTGTTCCCCGCCGACGGGGCCGGCCGCGCACCAGACCGGACGTGGTCCTGGCGGACAGGGCGTATTCGTCCCGCGCGATCCGCGAGCACCTGCGCCGACGCGGCATCCGGGCCGTGATCCCCGTTCCGGCGGACCAACGCGGCCACCGACTGCGACGCGGCAGCCGAGGCGGCAGACCACCGGCCTTCGATCGCGAGACCTACAAGCAGCGCAATACCGTCGAGCGGTGCATCAACCGCCTCAAGCAGTGGCGAGGCATCGCCACCCGCTACGAGAAGACAGCCACCATCTACCTGGCCGGACTCCACATCGCCGGCATCTTCACTCTGGTCCGCCCGATGATCCAAACGAAACCGCCTAGTCGAGGGTCCACTTGCCCGTGCGCTCGGGGTCCGGCCCGACCTTTTCCATCACGTACGTCACGGACGTGATCTTCGCGTCCTTCGGCACCTCGAAGACGATCCAGCCGGAGACCCGCTGACCCGGCTTGACGATCAGTTGGAGGCCGCCAAGGGACTTGCCGACGGTGGGGGTTCCGGCCTTGCCCTGATATCCCTGCCCGTTCGCGTCGTAGACCATCGCCTCCGCGAACCCGGAGTCCTGGTAGGTGCCGGTGCCGGTCTCGACGATGGTGAACTTGGCGGCCACGAGGCGGTTCCCGGTGGCCGGTTCGAGTACGCCGATCGCCGACTTGGCGTGGTTCTCGAACTTCTCCAACGTGAAGTCGGCCTCGATCGTGCCCGTGCCGTTCAGGCTGCCTTCCATCCCCACCAGCTTCAGGGTGTCGCCGAGCTTGCCGACCGGCGCCTGCGTGCTGCCGGCGGTGGCGCCGGGCGACTGCTCGCCGGCCGGCTGGGCGGTGCTGCTGGAGCCGGCACCCTTCGTGGGCCCCGTGGGCCCGGCCTTGTCGCTGCCCCCGTCCGAACCCCCGCATGCCACAAGGGTGGCGGTGAGCGTGACGACTGCGGCGGCAGCCGCGGTGGAACGGCGCATGGAATCCCCCCGTACATTCCCGATGGACCAGGTCAGTATGACGACTGATCCAGGTCAGTGTGTCGATGCCTGGAATCCTTGTACAGATCGGTGGTGCGGGGAACGGCCGTTCTGTAACCGAACTGCACTAGGGTCCGTCTTCAAACGGATCTTGCCCAGAGTAGGAAAGACGCGAGTGTGACCGCTGCTTCGTAGGAGGTGGCGGTCTTCTCGTATCTCGTGGCGATGCCGCGGAAGCCCTTGAGCCGGTTGAAGCAGCGTTCGATGGTGTTGCGTCGGCGGTAGGTCTCGCGGTCGAAGACTGGCGGCCGCCCGCCGCGGCTGCCGCGATTGTGACGGTGCCTTTGCTGGTCGGTCTTCTCGGGGATGGTGTGTGCGATGCCGCGTTTACGCAGGTAAGCGCGGAGGCCGCGGGAGCTGTACGCCTTGTCCGCGATGATCTGGCCGGGTCGGCAGCGTGGTCGGCCAAGGCCGAGACGAGGAACCCGAATGCGCTCCAGCAGGGTGCGTGCGCAGATACTGTCGTGTCGTTGGCCCGGTGTCACGAGGATGGCCAGGGGACGCCCGCGGCCGTCGCAGGCGAGGTGGATCTTGGTGGTCAGTCCGCCGCGGGACCGTCCGATGGCATGGTCGTCGGTTCGCCGGCCGGGGCCCCTTTTTGCGGGCCCCGACCGCATGCTGGTGGGCTCGCACGATCGTGGAGTCCACCGAAACCGCCCAGTCGAGGTCCTCATCGGTGTCGGCCTGAGCCATCAGAGCGGTGAACACCCGCTCCCAGGTGCCGTCGACGGCCCACATCCGCAGCCGGTTGTAGACGCCGCGCCAGTTTCCGTACTTCTCCGGCAGGTGCACCCACTGCGTTCCCGTCTGGAACTTGAAGGCGATCGCGTCGATCACCTCCCGGTGATCCCTCCAGCGACCGCCCCGCATCGGCGTCCGGTCCGGGAGCAACGGCTCGATCCGTGCCCACTGCGCATCAGTCAACGACACATCAGACCAACGATCCGATGATCCAAACGACACGGCCTAGATCACACAGTTCGGCGCAGGCTGTGTCGTCGCCACTGAGCAGTACGATCGGCGTACCCGAATGCCCGGCCATGGCGGCGTTGAGACCGATCTCGCCCATGGAACGTCCGGCCACGCGCACATCCAGGATGCCGTCGTTCATGGTGTGCGCCAGCACGGCTGGCCCGCCACCAGCACGGGCGTGGTAGCCGATGAGCATAACCGCGTCGGTGTGTTCGTCGAGTCCGCCGAGCATGCCCAGCGGGCGCGGCTTGCCACGAATCAGATGCGCCCGTCGGTCAAGTTCCTCCGGAAGCAGGTTACGGAAAGGCCCGTGCGCGTCGGCGACCCAAACCGCGGCAGTGGGCTCGGCGTCCAGGACGCCAGCTATCACGGCGTTCACTTCGGCCGTCATCAATCCCCGGCCGCGCTCGTAGTCGTATCGATCCGGATTCGTCTCGGTGGGATGCACGAGCCCCGAGATGCCCTCCATGTCAACAGAGATCAGCACCTTCATGGTTCACGGAGTCTACGGCCGTGCATACCACGCCTGGGCACCGCACAACATGACCTCTGACGCGTAAATACCGACGCGGGCAGGCAAAACCGCAGGTAGTTGACCTTGCCACCTGTGGTGCCACTTCGCGCCAGCAGGGTTGATCAAGGGCTACGGGGTGTTTGGTGTGCCGTTTACCCGTCCCACGGCGGGCGGCGAAGCCGCCCTGAGCCGCTGACCTGACCGATGGGATAGTCGTCTGAGTAACGTCACATCGCCCCACAGCTCCAGACGCCTCATCACACCGGAATCCCGGGCGAGCGCTACGGCGTCCGATCCGCCCTCCGAGTGAGTCAGGTGACGGGGAACTCTCCGCGCTTGACCGCGGAGACGAACGATGACCAGCCGTCCCGCGAGAAGACCAGCACCGGCCCCTGCGGGTTCTTGCTGTCACGGACGGGGACGTTGCCAGGGAGGAGGCGATCGGCCACTTCCAGGCAGTTGCCGCCCTGCCCGCTGTAGCTGCTCTTGCGCCAATCTGCGCTGTCACGGTACGGCGGGCACATCCTTCGCTGCCTCTCTGCTTGCTGGTGCTACAGCTCGTGCTGTATCCGGGCGATCAGGTCGAGACTCTCGCGCGGACTCAAGGCGATCGACCGGAGAGAATCGAAGATCAGCGTATATTCTGCCGTCTCTTCGGGTGTCTCCATGTACAGGGTCCCCGTCCTGTGCTCCACGCATACGACATCAGAGAACGCCGGGTTGGGGAAGGCGAACAGCACGAACGCGCCGAAGAGTCCGGCATGAGCCCCCGCGCTGTGCGGGATGACCTGCAACTCGACGCTGGGGTGCTGGGCCATCTCCACAAGGTGGTCAAGCTGCTTGCGCATGATCTCCGGCCCGCCGACCCGGAGCCGGAGAGCGGCCTCGCCCTCGATCACGCACAGGCGGGGCGGCTGATCCCGCTTCAGCACTTCCTGCCGCTCCATGCGCGCGGTGACCAATGCCTCGACGCCCTCGGGCCCCAGTGTCGAGGGCGCCGTCTGAATGACCGCCCGCGCGTAGTCGGGAGTCTGCAACAGCCCGGTGACCAGGGAGGACTGGAAGGTGCGAATGTACTCGGCCGATTCCTCGTAGTCGATGAAGTCGGGGTACGACGGCCTGGCGATGCTGGCACGCCGTACCCAATTGGGCTCTCTGCCGCGACGCGCGAGCGAAACCATCTCGTCGACCTGCGCCGGGTCGTCCACTCCGTAGAAGGTCAGCAGGTCGCGCAGCTCTCCGAGCGAGATGCCGAGGTGTGCGTTCTCGATGCGATTGATCTTCGTACGGTGGCACCCGATCCGGTCGGCCGCCTCATCCAGTGACTTGCCCGCTTCCTTCCTGAACTTGACGAGCAACGCCGCAACGCGTCGGCGCCGAACCGTCGGACGTGCACCAGCCACCCACACACCGGTAGAGGGCGGACCGCACGGGCGAGTGACGCGGACAGCGAAGAACCCCGCGACGTTGCCGGACGTCCGGGGCTGTGGCCCTCAACCACTGGAAGGTTGACGACATGACCCAAAATATCGCGCAACTCGTTGAGGCGCTGTTGCGGTTACTGCTGCCGCCGTCGAGCCGACACCGGGCGGCTGATGACCGTCTCGATGCCGGACCCCGAATCATCCATGGCATGAAGGCGGCTGTCCGGTGAGTGCACAGCCCCGTCTGCTGCCGTGGTCCGGCCCGAGCGGCCAGCCCTGCTACCTCGTGACGGACGAGGACGGCCGCGGCTACCTCGCGCGCATGGCTGACGATATCGAAGCGGTGCAGCTCGGTATGGGTAACCAACTGCTCGGCCACGCAGGTGAACTGCTCGCTGACAGGAAGGCGGGCGCCGGGGAACTCCGGTATCTGGCAAACCGGCTGTGCGAAGCGCTGCGCGACGCTCTGCGGGTCGCCGACAGCCGGGGCAGACGCCTTCCCGCGCCCGCCGACATGGACGAGCCGGACGATTGAGAACGCGAGTGCCGGACGGGCTCCCAGCCCGTCCGGCACTCGGGAAACAACGCGTTACGCCGGGACGCTCGCCACGCCCGGGGCGAGGAAGCGGCGGCCGATCACCCGCTCCGAGATGCCCTCGCGGTCCAGGTACGGGGTGATGCCGCCCAGGTGGAAGGGCCAGCCCGCGCCGGTGATCAGGCACAGGTCGATGTCCTGTGCCTCGGCGACGACGCCCTCGTCCAGCATGAGGCCGATCTCCTGCGCGACCGTCTCCAGGACGCGCGTCCGCACCTGCTCCTCCGTCAGGACCGAGTCGCCCTGTTCCAGCAGCGCGGCGACCTCCGGGTCCAGCTCCGGCTTTCCGGAATCGTGGACGTAGAACCCGCGCTTACCGGCCTCGACCACGCGCCGCAGGTTCTCCGAGACCGTGAAGCGGTCCGGGAACGCCCCGTGCAGGGTCTCCGAGACATGCAGGCCGATCGCCGGGCCGACCAGCTCCAGCAGCACCAGCGGGGACATCGGCAGGCCCAGCGGCTCCACGGCGCGCTCGGCGACGTCGACCGGGGTGCCCTCGTCGATGACGTTCTGGATCTCGCCCATGAAGCGGGTCAGGATCCGGTTGACGACGAACGCCGGGGCGTCCTTGACCAGGACGGCCGTCTTCTTCAGCTTCTTGGCCACGCCGAAGGCGGTGGCCAGCGAGGCGTCGTCGGTCTTCTCGCCGCGGACGATCTCCAGCAGCGGCAGGATCGCGACCGGGTTGAAGAAGTGGAAGCCGACGACCCGCTCGGGGTGCTGGAGCTTGGCGGCCATCTCGCTCACCGACAGCGAGGAGGTGTTGGTGGCCAGGATGGCGTGCTCCGGCACCACCGCCTCGACCTCGGCGAACACCTGCTGCTTGACGCCCATCTCCTCGAAGACGGCCTCGATGACGAAGTCGGCGTCGGAGAAGGCGGCGGCCTTGTCGAGGGAGCCGGTCACCGCGGCCTTGAGGCGGTTGGCCTTGTCCTGGTTGACGCGGCCCTTGAGCAGCAGCTTGTCGATCTCGTCGTGGACGTAGCCCACGCCCTTGTCGACGCGCTCCTGGTCGATGTCGGTCAGCACGACCGGCACCTCCAGGCGGCGCGCGAACAGCAGCGCCAGCTGCGAGGCCATCAGGCCCGCGCCGACCACACCCACCTTGGTGACCGGGCGGGCCAGGGACTTGTCCGGGGCGCCGGCCGGGCGCTTGGCGCGCTTCTGGACCAGGTTGAAGGCGTAGATGCCGCTGCGCAGCTCGCCGCCCATGATCAGGTCGGCGAGGGCGATGTCTTCAGAGTCGAAGCCCTGGCCCAGGTCGCCGTTCTTGGCGGCGGCGATGATGTCCAGCGCCCGGTACGCGGCCGGGGCCGCCCCGTGCACCTTGCTGTCGGCGATGGCGCGGCCGCGCTCGACGGCCGCGTCCCAGGCCTCGCCGCGGTCCACCTCGGGACGTACCACCTCGACCTCGCCGCGGAGCACGGACGCGGTCCAGATCAGCGACTGCTCCAGGAAGTCCGCGCCCTCGAAGAGCGCGTCGGCGATCCCGAGTTCGTAGACCTGCTTGCCCTTGAGCTGCCGGTTCTGGTTGAGGGAGTTCTCGATGATCACCGTGACCGCGCGGTCCGCGCCGATCAGGTTCGGCAGCAGGGTGCAGCCGCCCCATCCGGGGACCAGGCCCAGGAAGACCTCGGGCAGCGAGAAGGCGGGCAGCGCGGCCGAGACGGTGCGGTAGGCGCAGTGCAGGCCGACCTCGACGCCGCCGCCCATCGCCGCGCCGTTGTAGTACGCGAAGGTGGGCACGGCCAGGCCCGCCAGCCGCTTGAAGACGTCGTGGCCGCCCTTGCCGATGGCCAAAGCGTGCGGATGGCGCTTCAGCAGTTCGACGCCCTTGAGGTCGGCGCCGACGGCGAAGATGAACGGCTTGCCGGTCACGCCGACACCGACGATCTCGCCCTCGGCGGCCTCCTTCTCGACCTGGTCGAGCGCGGCGTTCAGGTTCGCCAGCGAGGCCGGGCCGAAGGTGGTGGGCTTGGTGTGGTCCAGGCCGTTGTCGAGGGTGATGAGGGCGAACCGGCCTGCCCCCTGGGGCAGGTCCAGATGGCGGACGTGCGCCTGCGTCACGACCTCGTCCGGGAACAGCTCGGCCGCCCCCTTGAGAAGCTCTTCCGTAGTGCTCACTTGTTCCCCTCGAAGTGCGGGTTCTCCCAGATCACGGTGCCACCCATGCCGAAGCCGACGCACATGGTGGTGATGCCGTAGCGGACCTCGGGCTGCTCCTCGAACTGCCGGGCCAGCTGCGTCATCAGCCGCACCCCGGAGGAGGCGAGCGGGTGCCCGAAGGCGATCGCGCCGCCGTACTGGTTGACGCGCGGATCGTCGTCGTCGATGCCGTAGTGGTCCAGGAAGGACAGGACCTGTACGGCGAAGGCCTCGTTGATCTCGAAGAGGCCGATGTCCCGGATCGTCAGCCCCGCCTTGGCGAGGGCCTTCTCGGTCGCCGGGATCGGGCCGTAGCCCATCACCTCCGGCTCGACGCCCGCGAAGGCGTAGCCGACCAGCCGCATCTTCACCGGCAGGCCCAGCTCCCGGGCCACGTCCTCGGCGGCGACCAGCGAGGCGGTCGCGCCGTCGTTGAGCCCCGCGGAGTTGCCCGCGGTGACCCGGCCGTGCGGGCGGAACGGGGTCTTCAGGGTGGTCAGGCCCTCCAGCGTGGTGCCCGGGCGCATCGGCTCGTCCGCGATCGACAGGCCCCAGCCCAGCTCGCCGCCCTCTGGGCTGGTGCGCCGTACCGAGATCGGCACCAGGTCCTGCTGGATCTTGCCGTTGGCGTAGGCCTTGGCGGCCTTCTCCTGGCTGCGCACCGCGTACTCGTCGGCGCGCGCCTTGGTGATGTGCGGCAGGCGGTCGTGCAGGTTTTCCGCCGTCATGCCCATGAAGAGGGCCGACTCGTCGACCAGCTTCTCCGAGACGAACCGCGGGTTCGGGTCGACGCCCTCGCCCATCGGGTGGCGGCCCATGTGCTCCACGCCGCCCGCGACGACGATGTCGTACGCGCCGAAGGCGATGGAGCCCGCGGTCGTGGTCACGGCGGTCATCGCGCCGGCACACATTCGATCGATCGAGTAGCCGGGCACCGACTGGGGCAGCCCGGCCAGGATGCCCGCGGTGCGGCCGATGGTCAGGCCCTGGTCGCCGATCTGCGTGGTCGCGGCCACGGCCACCTCGTCGATGCGCTCCGGCGGCAGGTCCGGGTTGCGGCGCAGCAGCTCCCGGATGCACTTGACGACCAGGTCGTCGGCGCGGGTCTCGTGATAGATGCCCTTCGGACCCGCCTTGCCGAACGGGGTCCGGACGCCGTCGACGAAGACGACGTCCCTAGCGGTACGAGGCACGTTGGCTCTCCTCCAGGTGCGCGGGATGGCACTGCTGCGGGCACGCCCACGGGGCGTGCCTCCACGACCTTATGCTACTTATGAGTAACCACGGTGCCCAGCCCCCGCTCCGGGAAGGGTGAAGTTCACACCCGTGCCCCCCGTCTTGGCCGCGGGCGGCTCAGGCCGTCGCGCCCAGGGCCGCCAGCAGGAGCGGGGTGGTCTGCTCGATCTGCCAGGGGCGGGCGCCGTAGCCGTGCAGGACGGCCGCGACGGAGTCGGCGGTCGCTTCGGCCGGGGGCTCCCAGCACAGCCGTCGCACCGTGTCCGGGGCGATCAGGTTCTCCTGAGGCAGGTTCAGCCGTTCGGCCAGGGCGGTCACCGCCGTGCGGGCCGCCGAGAGCCGGGCCGCGGCGGCCGGGTCCTTGTCGGCCCAGGCGCGCGGGGGCGGCGGGCCGGCCACCTGCTGGCCCGGCTGGGGGAGCTCCGACTCCGGCAGGGCCCGCGCCCGGTCCACCGCGGCCTGCCACTGCTCCAGCTGGCGGCGGCCCATGCGGTGGCCGAAGCCGCCCAGCGCGCCCAGGGCGCGCGCGGTTGTCGGCAGGGCCAGCGCGGCCTCGACGATGGCCGCGTCGCCCAGCACCTTGCCCGGCGAGACGTCGCGGCGCTGCGCGATCTTGTCCCGGGCCGTCCACAGCTCGCGCACCACGGCCATCTGCCGGCGCCGCCGGACCTTGTGCATCCCCGAGGTGCGCCGCCAGGGGTCCTTGCGGGGCGGGGCGGGCGGGGCCGAGGCGATGGCGGCGAACTCCTGCTGCGCCCACTCCAGCTTGCTCTGCCGCGCCAGTTCCTCCTCCAGCGCGTCGCGCAGGTCCACCAGCAGCTCGACGTCGAGCGCGGCGTAGTGCAGCCACGGGTCGGGCAGCGGGCGGGTGGACCAGTCGACGGCGGAGTGCCCCTTCTCCAGGGCGTACCCGAGGATGTTCTCGACCATGGCGCCGAGGCCCACCCGGGCGAACCCGGCCAGCCGGCCCGCCAGTTCGGTGTCGAAGAGGCGGCCGGGGAGCATGCCTATGTCCCGCAGACAGGGCAGGTCCTGGGTGGCGGCGTGCAGCACCCATTCGGCGTCGGCGATGGCGTCGCCCAGGCCGGACAGGTCGGGGCAGCCGACGGGGTCGATCAGGGCGGTCCCCGCGCCGGCGCGGCGCAGCTGGACGAGATAGGCCCGCTGCCCGTAGCGGTAGCCGGAGGCGCGCTCGGCGTCCACGGCGACCGGGCCGTGGCCCGCGGCGAAGGCGGCGATGACCTCGGCGAGCGCGTCAGGGTCGGCGGTGACGGGCGGGATGCCCTCGCGCGGCTCCAGCAAGGGGACCGGCGCCGAGGGAAGGTCGTCCGGGGGAGCGCCCCCGGTGGTTCGCAGTGTCGTCTCTGCTGCGGTCTCTTGGGCGTCGGTCACCTGTCAAGGGTAGCTGTGCATACCGGGTACGCAGGGCGCCCGCCGACGGAACGTTCCGTCGGCGGGCGCCGGGCGGTGGGTGGACGGTGGTGGCCTGGGCGGGAGCCAGGGGGTGTACGGGTGATGTACGGGGGTCTGGGAGGGGTCTGGGGGCGGCTCGTAGGGGGTCTGTGCCGGGTCTGTGCCCGGTCTGTGCCGGGCCGGTAAGGGGTCTGTGCGGGGCCTGTACGGGCTTCTGTACGGGCTCAGGGGACGGGTGGGGCGGGGGTCAGTGGATGATCCCCGTACGCAGTGCGACCGCGACCATTCCGGCCCGGTCGCCGGTGCCCAGCTTGCGGGCGATGCGGGCGAGGTGGCTTTTGACGGTGAGTGCGGACAGGCCCATCGAGACGCCGATGGCCTTGTTGGACTGGCCCTCCGCAACCAGCCGCAGCACCTCGACCTCGCGTCCCGACAGCTCGCGGTAGCCGCCCGGGTGTCCGGGGGCGCCCGGCGGGCGGCGGTGCATCCGGGCGGCGGCGCCGAGGGGAGCGGCGCCGGGGCGGCCCGGGATGCCCAGGTTGGTGCGGGTGCCGGTGACGACGTAGCCCTTGACGCCACCGGCCAGGGCGTTGCGGACGGCGCCGATGTCGTCGGCGGCGGAGAGGGCCAGCCCGTTCGGCCAGCCCGCGGCGCGGGTCTCGGACAGCAGGGTGAGGCCGGAGCCGTCGGGGAGGTGGACGTCGGCGACGCAGATGTCGCGCGGGTTGCCGATACGGGGACGGGCCTCCGCGATGGACGACGCCTCGATGACGTCGCGCACCCCGAGGGCCCACAGGTGACGGGTGACGGTGGAACGGACGCGGGGGTCGGCGACGACGACCATGGCCGTCGGCTTGTTCGGGCGATAGGCGACCAGGCTGGAAGGTTGCTCGAGGAGAACAGACACCAGGCCTCCTGGGGGGAAGTGGTGGGACGGGTCACCACGTCCTTCGGCACCGATACGGCCCGGCTTTAGGGAATGATCACGATTTGGTGAGTAACAATTCGGGCAATTAGGACGACTGATCGATCAAGCCTGATCAGCGGGCGCCTAGCGAGGCTGAGGACCGCGCCGCTGTGGCAGCGATACGACCCCCGCCTCGGCCGCCCCGGCCGGCGGCAGGCCCGCGATCTGGCACAGCAGATCGCACCAGGCGGCCAGGTGCGCGGCGGTGTCGGGCACCCCGGCCGGTCCGTCACCCGGGGCGGGTGCCCGGTGTGGCCGCTCCGGCCGCGGGTGCTCCCCCCGGGCCGGCTCCGCGGCGGGCCGCTCGGACGGCGTCCAAGAGGCGCGGATCTCGATCCGGGTCGACGGCTCGCGCTCCCCGATCCCGCCGAAGTAGTGCGAGCTCGCCCGGGTCACCGTGCCGCTCGGCTGCCGGTACTCGACCCCGCGCGCCTCCAGCGCGCCGGTCAGCCACGACCAGCACACCTCGGGCAGCAGCGGATCCGCCGCCATCTCCGGCTCCAGGTCCGCGTGCACCAGGGTGACCAGGCGGAACGTACCCGCCCAGGCGTCGTGCCCGGCCGGGTCGTGCAGCAGGATCAGCCGCCCCTCGGCCAGCTCCTCGTCGTCGTCCGCCGCGTCCGCCGTGACCGCCGCCTCGAGCGCGTACGAGAACGGCGCGAGCCGCCGCGGCGGCGGGGTCGGAGAGAGCTCCACCTCGGGCCGCGGCCGTACGGCGCACAGCCCGGCGACGGCATGCCGGAAGACGGCCGGAGCCCCTTCCCCGCCCGCCGCGTCCGCCCCGTCCGCGCTCTCAGCGCCGTCAGCACCGTTCGAGAGGTGTCCTTGAACCGCTGCCATGCTCGGAAGAGTAGGCGCAACGGGGGCCTCAACCGGGGAAGAACACCCGGGTTGGCGGGTCACTCGTTCGGCCCGTGCGAAGATTTGGGTCATGAGCGCCAACGAGCGGCCCTCGGGCCAGCAGCAGACCGGCCGCACCGCGGCGAGCACCACGGCCGACTCGGCCTTCCTGCGCGCCTGCCGACGTGAGCCGGTTTCGCATACTCCGGTGTGGTTCATGCGACAGGCAGGCCGCTCGCTGCCGGAGTACCTCAAGGTCCGCGAGGGCATCGCGATGCTCGATTCGTGCATGCGGCCGGACCTGGTCACCGAGATCACGCTGCAGCCGGTTCGTCGCCACCATGTGGACGCGGCCGTCTATTACAGCGACATCGTGGTCCCGCTGAAGGCCATCGGGCTCGACCTCGACATCAAGCCCGGCGTCGGCCCGGTCATCGCGGAGCCCATCCGCACCCGCGCGGATCTGGACCGGCTGCGTCCGCTGGACCCGGACGATGTGAAGTACGTCACCGAGGCCGTCGGGATGCTCACCGGGGAGCTCGGCGCCACCCCGCTGATCGGCTTCACCGGCGCGCCCTTCACGCTCGCCAGCTACCTCGTCGAGGGCGGCCCCTCGCGCAACCACGAGCGCACCAAGGCGCTCATGTACGGCGACCCCGAGCTGTGGGCCGATCTGCTCGACCGGCTCGCCGACATCACCGCCGCCTTCCTGAAGGTGCAGATCGAGGCGGGCGCCTCCGCCGTACAGCTCTTCGACTCCTGGGTCGGCGCCCTGGCCCCCGCGGACTACCGGGCCCGCGTGATGCCCGCCTCCACGAAGGTCTTCGACGCCGTGGCCGGATACGGGGTGCCGCGCATCCACTTCGGCGTCGGCACCGGCGAGCTGCTGGGGCTGCTGGGCGAGGCGGGCGCGGACGTCGTCGGCGTGGACTGGCGGGTGCCGCTGGACGAGGCGGCCCGGCGGATCGGCCCCGGCAAGGCGCTGCAGGGCAACCTCGACCCGGCCGTGCTCTTCGCCCCGCGCCAGGCCGTCGAGGCCAAGGCCGACGAGGTGCTGGACGCGGCCCGGGGCCTGGAGGGCCATATCTTCAACCTCGGCCACGGCGTGCTGCCCAGCACCGACCCCGACGCCCTGACCCGCCTGGTGGAGTACGTCCACACCCAGACCGCCCGCTGAGCCCTCCCGCCGGGGGTTCGGAACCCGCACGGGGTCCCTCATCGTCTGGGAGACCATGAGGGACTTCCCTGCCATCACCGCCGACCGCGTCCGGGAACTCGCCGACCAGTGGGACGCCGTCCGCGAAGGCCGCTCCAAGGACGAGGCCGACCGGCTCGTCCGCGACTGTGCCGAGCGGCTGACCGCCGAGCCCGCGGGTGAGCACGCCTACCTGTGGACGCTCGGCCTGCTGATGACGGCCGAACACACCGGCTGGCTCACCGGGGACGTCGTCGAGGGCGGCGCCCTGGTGGCGCTCGACGCCGCCGACAGCGCCCTGCGCGAGCGCGCCTGCGGGCATCAGCGGCACCCGTACGAGGACGACCTGGACGAGCGCCACGACCACCTGGCGCGGCTGCTGCCGCTGCTGCGCAACGGCCGGAGCGAGGCCGAGGACGAGCAGTGGCGTGATGCGGCCACCAAGGAGCAGTGGCTGTGCCCGCGCAACATCGCCGGATACGCGCGCGTGGCCATCGACATCATCGACCCCGGCCATGTGGCCGACATCCCGCCCCGGCTGCCCCTCATCGACGCGCGCAAGGCCGGGCACCTGCGGTCCGTCCTCTGGGACCACCCCCGCGTCGACCCCGCGTACGAGCTCTCCGACTACGCCGCCGCGCTGCGCGCCCACCCCGACGGCGACAGCCGCGCCGGGCTCGTGGTCATCCTGCACGCCGCCTGCTGGTACGCGGTGAGCGGCCGCATCCGCGGCAAGTGGGTGCTGGACGAGATGATCGGGGCCCTCGAGGCCGTACTGCCCGGGCTCGGCGACGAGCCCTGCGCGCACCGGGACGGCGAGCACCCCGAGACCGGCGACGACCCGGCGGCGCTGGCCACCGTGGGCGTCCACCTGCTCAGCCCCGGCGGGCGGGGCGTATACCGGCGGCGGGGCGGCATCGAGGGGTGGCACACCCCCCTGGAGGGGTGGCTGTGCCCGGCCTTCCTCGCCGGACTGGCCCGCGAGGCGCTGGACCAGCTGCTGGCCGGGCGCGACAAGCTCTTCGGCAGCCGCGACACCACCCACCTCGACGCGGAGTATCTGCTCCCCGACGGGCGGATCGACATCGACACCCTCACCGCCACCTACCGGCAGTCCTGGGTGACCGAGCACGACGAGCTGGTGCAGAACGCCGCGCTGTGGGCCGCCCGCCGGTACGCGGCCGGCGCCGGGGGCGAGCGGGAGCGGGCCGTTCTGCTGCTGCTCGCCTGCTGGGCGGTGGACGGGATGGTCGTCGACCTGCCGACCAGCGTTCTCGGCGTGCTGGAGGAGATCTTCGAGGCCGTCGACCTCGCCCCCCTGGACGAGCCCTGCCCGCACCCCGCGGTCCACCCCTGGCAGGGCCTGGAGCGCATCGCGGGCCGCGGGTACGCCGTCGCGGGCAACCCCGACGCGCTGATCGGCGCGCATCTGAACCACTTCTGGGCGCCCGAGGACTTCGAGGCCCCCGACGAGCCGTTCGCCGCCGACGCCTGGAGCTGCCCCCGCCACCTGGCCGGGCGGGTCCGGGACGCGCTGGACGTTCTCCGCGAGGTGAAGGAGAGCGGCGAGGAGGACGACTGAGTCTACGGGCGCCGGACCTCCTCGCGGATCAGGTAGTACAGCACGGCGCTGGCGAGCATCAGAGCGCCGTCGATGTAGATGGCCTGCGTCCAGGTGCCGTAGTGGTCGAAGAGGGTGCCGCTCAGCGCCGGGCTGATCACCGCGCCGATCTCGCCGACGAGGTTGAACATCCCGAAGGCGGCCCCGCGCTCGGCGGCGTCGACCACGTCGTTCAGCAGCGCGTGGGCCATGGGCTGCAGGGCGTTGAAGAACAGGCTGGTGACGAACAGGAGGACCGACATCACCAGCAGCGAGGGCGTCTCGTCGGCCTGTAGGTAGGCGCCGAAGACCAGCACCAGCACCCCCTGGACCACGGTGAACGCGACCAGCAGCGGCCGCCGCCCCCAGCCCCGGTGCTTCGCCCGGTCCGAGAGCCAGCCGCCCGCGGGGAACCCGAGGATGCCCGCGCCCGCGTTGAAGGTGGCGACCAGCGCGGCGTTCTGGAAGGAGCTGTGCGCGGCGTCGGCGACGATCGAGACCGACCAGAAGCTGAAGAACCACAGGTTCCACATGACCGCGATGAAGGCGAAGCTGAGCAGCAGCGCGTTGCGGTTGCGGGAGACGGCGCCGAGCCGCGAGCCCCGCCGGGCGAAGATCGCCCCGATGAGGACGAACGCGAGCACGCACTCCAGGATGGCCACGCCCCAGCTCGGCAGCCCCGCCCCGTCGGCGATCAGATAGACGGCCAGCACCGCGGCGCACAGCACCCCCGAGATGCCCAGGAGCCGCAGCGCCGAGCCGGTCGCCCGCAGCGGGCCGCCGATCCGGCGCAGATAGCCGGCGGTGACCACGCCGAACACGAGCGTCGCGCCGCCCAGGACCAGGAACGGCATCCGCCAGGCGTCCTCATGGCCGAACACGTCCGCGCCCCAGTCGATCAGATACGGGGCGCTGATGGTCGCGATCGTCAGCCCGATGGCCAGACCGGTGATCGCCACGCCCATCCCCAGGCCGGCCTTGGCGGGCGGGGTCCGCTGGGCGATCAGAGTGCGGTCGTTGGAGTAGAAGACGCCCTCGCCGAGCCCGGTCAGCACGCGCAGCACCACAAAGGCGATCAGCCCGCTGACCAGCCCGCTGGCGACGGTCGCCACGCCCGCCCACAGCAGCGAGATGGCGAGCATCGCGCGGTGCCCGAAGCGGTCCCCGAGATAGCCGCCGGGGAACTGCGTCAGCATGTAGCCCGCGAAGAAGAGGCTGCCGATCAGCCCGCCGAGCGCGTGCGGGTGGCTGGCGGAACCCAGCATTCCGTGGTCGTTGTCGATGAGCCAGGTGACGACCGGGCCGGTGATGGTGCGGTCGGCGTACGAGAAGAGCCAGCCGCCGAGCAGCATGGCCCACAGGGTGTGGTACGGCTTCCAGCCTCCGGACGCGGCCTCCGGCTCCTGGCCGGTGGTCGATGCGGTCGCTTCGGGCATGGCCTCATGTCCCCCTCTGGGCGCGGCGGTTCATGGCGTCGGTGGCGCGAGGTTGTGAGGTGAGTGGTGCGAGGAGTCGGGCCTGTTCGTCCAGTGAAGGTTGGTTCATAATGGGAGTGGTGATGAGTCTCAGCCCGGCCGCACCGACTGTCAATGGTGCGGTCGGCCCTCTTGAGCGCGGCCTCGCCGTGCTGCGCGCGCTGACCGCCCTGTCCGCGCACGGCGCGGAATCCCCTGGTGCGGGCGGTGTCCGCCCCGGCGACCTGGTGCGCGCCACGGGGCTCGCCCGCTCCGTCGTCGACCGCGTGCTCGGCACGCTCCAACAGCTCGGATACGTACGGCTGGACGGGCGCGAGGTGAGCCTGGCGACCCGGCTGATGGAGCTGGGCAACGCCTACCTCGCGGCGAGCGGCCTGCCGGACGCGCTCCTTCCGTTCGCGGAGCGGCTTGCGGACTCCCTCGACGAGTCGGTCTCGGTCGCCGTCCCGGACGGCGACGGCGTGCGCTTCGTCGTCCAGGTCACCCGGCGCCGCACGATGTCCCTCGCCTTCCGCATCGGCGACCTGCTCCCCGCCGAACGCTGCGCCCCCGGCGCCCTCTTCGCCGCCCAGTGGGACGAGCGCACCTGGACCGCCTGGCGCGCCCGCCGCGCCGCCGCCCCCACAGCTGGAGCCGCCTCCTTCCCCGCCGTCCCACCCCGGCCCGGCCCCGCCGGGGCCCCGGACCTCGAAGAGTTCGCACGGCGCGCCAAGGCGGCGGCCCGCGACGGCTGGGCCCCCGACGACCAGCTGATCGAGCCGGGCCTGGTGGCGGTGTCCGTTCCGCTGCGGGACCCGGCGGGCCGTATCGCCTGCGCGGTGAACGTGGTCAGCCACACCAGCCGCCACGACATCGCGTCCCTGGGCCGGACCGCGCTCGCCGCCCTGCGGGACCGGATCCCGGCGATGGAGGCGGCGCTCGCCGCGCCCGCGGAGGCCGGGCCGGGCACGGGCGGCGAGCCGTTCCCGGCTCAGGGAGGTGCCCCGGCCCAAGGAGGGTCCCCGGCCCAGGGAGGTGCGTTCGGCGAGGACCCGGCCCGGCTGGCCAAGCGGGAGATGGGGGCGGGCTTTCTCCAGTCGCTCGCCCGCGGGCTCGCCGTGCTGCGGGCGCTGGGCGAGCGGGCCCCGGACGGCCCGCCGCCCCACCACGGGATGACCCTCACCGCCGTCGCCGAGGCGACCGGTCTGGCGCGCGCCACCGCCCGCCGCTCCCTCCTCACCCTCGTGGAGCTCGGCTACGCCGAGACCGACGGAGAGCGCCTCTTCCGCCCCACCCCCCGCGTCCTGGAGCTCGGCTATGCCCCGCTCGCCGGGCTCGGCTTCACCGATATCGCACGGCCGCATCTGCGCGAACTGGTCGGCGCCGTCCACGAGTCGGCGTCCCTGGCCGTACTCGACGGCGGCGACATCCGGTACGTCGAGCGCGTGCCGACCGTCCGCATCATGAGCGTCAACATCACCATCGGCACCCGCTTCCCCGCCTACGCCACCTCCCTGGGCCGGGTGCTGCTCGCGGGCCTGGACGCGGACGCGCGCGCCGCGTATCTCGCCGGCCTCGACCCACGGCCGCTGACCCGGCGCACCCTGACCTCCGTGCCCGGGCTCGCGCGCGTCCTGGAGGGCGTGGCGGAGAGCGGATACGCCCTGGTCGACGAGGAGTTGGAGGAGGGGCTGCGGTCCCTCGCCGTGCCCGTACGGGACGCGGACGGGCGCGTGGCGGCGGCCCTCAACCTCGCGGTGCACGCGGGCCAAGGCACCCCGGAGAACACCCTGAGCACCCTCCTGCCGCCCCTGCGCGCCACCGCGGCCCGCGTCGAAGCCGACCTCCGCACGTCCTCGGCCCACCGCCCCCGTGGCCTGGGCGCCAGACGTCCGTCGGGCGTCTGAGCGAGTCTGAGAGAGTGGGGTCATGAGCGCAGCGAACGGCCGTACGGGCCATGTCGTGGTCATCGGCGGCGGGATCTCCGGGCTCGCGGCCGCCCACCACCTCCTGACCGGCGGGGCCCGGGTGACCGTGCTGGAGGCGTCCGGCCGGCTCGGCGGCAAGCTGCACGCGGGCGAGATCGCGGGGGTCCCCGTGGACCTCGGCGCGGAGTCGATGCTCGCGCGCCGCCCCGAGGCCGTGGACCTCGCGCGCGCGGTCGGGCTCGGCGACCGGCTCCAGCCGCCCGCGACCGCCTCCGCCTCGCTGTGGACCCGCGGCGGGCTGCGTCCGATGCCCAAGGGCCATGTGATGGGCGTGCCCGGGGAGCTGGCCCCGCTGGCCGCGTCCGGGGTGGTGTCGGAGGAGGGGCTCGCGCGAATCGCCGAGGAGCCCCGGCTGCCGCCGGCGGAGTTGGGCGAGGACGTGGCCCTCGGCGAGTTCGTCGCGGCGCGGCTGGGCCGGGAGGTCGTGGACCGGCTGGTCGAGCCGCTGCTGGGCGGGGTGTACGCGGGCGATGTGTACCGGACGTCGATGCGGGCGGCGGTCCCCACGCTCTTCGAGGCGGCCCGTACGCACGGCTCGCTGACCGAGGGCGCGCGGGCGCTCGCCGCGCGGGCCGCGGCGGCGCCGGCCGGCCCGGTGTTCACCGGCATCGACGGGGGGATCGGGCGGCTCCCGCTCGCCGTCGCCGACGCGGTGCGCGCCGCGGGCGGCGAGATCCGCACCGGCGAGCCCGTACGGGAGCTGCGCCCGGCCGCCGCCCCCGACGGCTCCGCCGCCCCCGAGAGTTCCGACGGCTCCGACAGCCCGGGGGACGGCCGGACAGCCGGCCGGATGACCCGGTGGACGGTGGTCACCGAGCGCGGCGAGGCGCTGGAGGCCGACGCCGTCGTGCTCGCCGCCCCCGCGCCCGTCGCGGCCCGGCTGCTCGCCGCCGACTCCCCGGCCGCCGCCGCCGAGCTGGCCACCGTCGACTACGCCTCCATGGCGCTGATCACCATGGCCTTCCGCCGTGCCGATGTGGCCGGGCTCGCCCAGGGCAGCGGATTCCTCGTGCCGCCCGTCGACGGCCACACCATCAAGGCCGCCACCTTCTCCAGCCGCAAATGGGGCTGGCTGGGGGAGGCCGACCCCGATCTCTTCGTGCTGCGTACCTCGATCGGGCGGTTTGCGGACGAGGAGGACCTGAGCCGCGACGACGAGGATCTGGTAAAGCTGTCGCTCGCCGACCTCGGCCAGGCCATCGGCCTGGCCGCGCGCCCCGTCGCCACCCGCGTGAACCGCTGGGAGGGCGGGCTGCCGCAGTACCCCGTGGGCCACCTCGACCGCGTGGCCCGCATCCGTGCAGGGGTCGCGGGGCTCCCGGCGCCCCTGCGGGTGTGCGGCGCGGTGTACGACGGCGTGGGCATCCCGGCGTGCGTCGCGAGCGCCCGCACCGCCGCCGGCGAACTGCTGGAACTGATGGCCGCCACCCTGGCGCGGGGCGCCGGGAGCGGAGAGCGAGAATAGGGACCATGACTGCTGCACCCGCTCCCGAGACCGGCCCGTCCGGCAAGGCTCCCAACGCCGGCAAGAAGGCCAAGGACCTCAACGAGGTCATCCGCTACACCCTGTGGTCGGTGTTCAAGCTGCGCGACGTCCTGCCCGAGGACCGCACCGGCTACGCCGACGAGGTCGAGGAGCTGTTCGCGCAGCTCGCCGCCAAGGACGTCACCGTGCGCGGCACCTACGACGTCTCCGGGCTGCGCGCGGACGCGGACGTCATGATCTGGTGGCACTCGGAGACCTCCGACGCACTGCAGGAGGCGTACAACCTCTTCCGCCGCACCAGGCTGGGCCGGGCCCTGGAGCCGGTGTGGTCGAACATGGCGCTGCACCGCCCCGCCGAGTTCAACCGGTCGCACATCCCGGCGTTCCTGGCCGACGAGAACCCCCGCGACTACGTCAGCGTGTACCCCTTCGTCCGGTCCTACGAGTGGTACCTGCTGCCCGACGAGGACCGCCGCCGGATGCTCGCGGACCACGGCAAGATGGCGCGCGGCTACCCGGACGTGCGGGCCAACACCGTCGCGTCCTTCTCGCTCGGCGACTACGAGTGGATCCTCGCCTTCGAGGCCGACGAACTGCACCGCATCGTCGACCTCATGCGGCATCTGCGCGCCTCCGAGGCGCGTCGGCATGTGCGCGAGGAGGTGCCGTTCTTCACCGGGCGGCGCAAGGCGGTGTCCGAGCTGGTCGCCGGGCTGGCCTGACCGGCGGCACCGCCCTCGCCGCGGCGCGGCCGCCGGTCACCAGCGCGCCGCGCCCACAGCCTGTTCTGCTTCCGGTTCCGGTTCCGTTTCAAGGCCCGGCGCCGACCAGACGGAGGGCTCGGGCGCCGCGCGCGGCGCGCAGGACACGGCGCGGCCCGGCGTCCGCCCGGTCAGCAGGTACGTGTCGACGTACCGGTTGACGCAGTCGTTCGGGCCGCCCCACAGTCCGTGCGTACCCGCCTTCCGCTCGGTGACCAGCGACGAGCCCGGCAGCCTGCGCCGCAGCTCCTTGGCGCCCTCGTACGGCGTGGCCGCGTCCCGCTCGGCGGCCAGCAGCAGCACCGGCGGCGGCGTCCCGCGCCCCGCGCCGCCCCCGGGGCCCACCGTCAGCGGCCGCTGCCGCGGCGCGGACCAGTAGGCGCAGGGCAGGTTCATCGCCACGTTGTCCCAGGTCTCGAAGGGCGCGCGGCGGGCCAGCGCGGTGTTGTCGCGGTTCCACCTGGTCCAACGGCGCGGCCAGGGCGCGTCGTTGCACTGGACGGCCGTGTAGACGGCGTTGCCGTTCTCCTCGGACACCGCCTCGGCCGGGTCGGGTGCGGCCAGCGCGACCAGGGGCCCGGCGTCGCCGCGCAGATAGGCGGCGAGCGCGTGCGCGCTCGGATCCCAGAAGGTGTCGTTGTAGACGTTGCGCGCGTAGGCGTCCTGTAGCTGCGCGGTGCCCACCCTCCCGCCCGCCGGGTGGCGCGCCAGCCGCCGCCGGGCCTTCTTGTACGAGGCGGACACCTCGGCCGCGGTGTCGCCCAGGTGGTAGACCTCGTCGTACCGGGCGACCCAGCGGCGCCAGTCGCGCCAGCGCCTCTCGAAGGCCAGCGACTGCTTCAGGTTGCTTTGGTACCAGATCTGCCGGGGGGCGGGGTCGACCACGCTGTCGAAGACCATGCGCCGCACATGCCCGGGGAAGAGCGTGGCGTAGACCGCGCCGTAGTACGTGCCGTAGGAAGCCGCCACGAAGTTGAGCCGCTTCTCGCCGAGCGCGGCGCGCAGCACATCGAGGTCGCGGGCGTTGTTGAGGGTCGTGTAGTGGCGCAGCGCACGGCCCGCGCGGCGGGCGCAGCCGCCCGCGTAGGCCCGGGCCCGCTTCACCATCTTCCGCTTGAAGGCGGCGGAGGGGTGCACGGGGAAGTTCGTCGGCGCCTTGGCGAAGGCGGCCGGGTCCGCGCAGGACAGCGGCGCCGAGCGGCCCACCCCGCGTGGTGCGTACCCGACGAAGTCGTACGCCTCGGCGGCCTTCCGGAACCCCGCCACGCCGGCGTACGCGGGGAACGCCATGCCGGAGGCGCCGGGCCCGCCCGGGTTGTAGACCAGCGCGCCCTGGTGACGTTCCCGGGGGCCGGTGGCGCGGAGCCGGCTGACGGTGAGGGACAGCTGGGTGGAGCGGGGGTGCGCGTAGTCCAGCGGCACCTTGACGGTGCCGCACCGGGCGGCGTCGGGCAGCTCCTCGCCGGGCGCGCAGCGGCCGAAGTCGATGCCGCGGGCGGCGGCGCGCCGGGCGGCGAGCGCCACGCCCCGGTCCTCGGCGGTGCCTTTGCCACGGACCGCGGCGGTGGCGGCGGCGGTGGCGGCGGTGGCGGCGGGCGCCGGGGCGGCGAGCAGCGCGGCCATGGCCAGGGCCAGGGACAGCGGCCCGAGGACGCCGTACAGCGGTACTGCTCTCACGGGCCGTCCCCTCGTATTCCGTTCGTCTTCCGTTCGCGTTCCGCTCGGCGTTCCGCGACGATGTGTCATTCCGTGACGAAAGGGATACTTGGCCCGGTGGTCGGCCATGTAAAGCACCGTGCCGAGGTGTCGGGGTCAATGACCCCAATGCGCCTTGAAGGCCGCGCGCAGCGCGGGATCGGGGAGGGCCGAGGCGCCGTGCAGCGCGAGCGCGGTGAGGATCTCGGCATCGGCGCCTTCCCGGCCGTACCCGTCGGCGCCACTGCCCCGGTCGTCGGCGCGCTGGGCCGGAGGGGCAGGACGGGAGGGACGGGCAGGACGGGCAGGACGGGCGGGACGCGGTCGGGGCGTCTCGATCCGGCCCAGCAGCCGCTGCCCGGCGGGCGACGCCCACCGCGTGTACGGGTGCACCTCGACGCGGGCTATCGCCAGGCAGCCGAGGGTCAGCAGCAGCGGCAGCGCGAACCACGCCGCCGCCTGCTCCCGTCCCGACTCCGGTGGCACGATCAGCAGCGCCGCCGCCCCCATGAGCAGGACCAGCCCCGCCGCCGCCCGCACCTGACGGACCGCGGCCGCCACGTTCGTACGCGCCGCCGCGGGCACCGCGAGCCCGGCGGCCACCAGCCGGTCGGCGAGCGCCCGCACCGGCGCCGCGGCGGCGAGCGCGGCCCGCACCGGAGGGACGGGCGACTGGCCGCGCGGGCCTATCGCGGCGATGACGGAGCGCTCCAACTCGTCCCGGCCGTCCGGGTCGACCACCGTGACCCAGCCGGTGTGCGCCAGCAGCAGCCGGCGCTGCCGGTCCATCGCCACCAGGGCCAGGTCACCGACCCGCCCTGGACCGCCGGACAGGAACGCCGCCTCGTACAGGCTCAGGCAGTCGCGGCCGGCCCCGGTGCCCTCGGGCTCCCGGGCGGCGGCGACGGCGCACGCGCACAGCCGGGCACAGGAGGCGACGGCCGCGGCACAGGCGACGAGCAGGAACAACAGCCAGAACATGGCCGAGTTGTACTCGACCCGACCCGCCTGCCGCCAGGCATTTCACCAGATGAACGCGGAAGACGGGCGGACGGAGGGGCCCGGTGCCGACCACCCGGGGGCCGGCCCGGTGCCGGCCACCCGGGCCCCGGGGCTGTCCCGGCCGGTCAGCCGCCTCCGCAGCCGCCGCCCCCGCCGCCTCCGCCGCAGCCGCCTCCGCCGCCACAGCTGGAGCCACCGCCCCCGCCTCCGCAGCTTGAGCCGCCGCCCCCGCCTCCGCTGCCGCCGCAGCTGGAGCTGCCACAGCTCGATCCGCCCCCGGAGCCGCCGCACCACGAACTGGAGCCCCCACTCCCGCAGTACGTCGGGGTCCCCGAGGAACTGGACGCTCCCCCGGACGACGACGCCGACGACGCCGACGACGCCGACGACGCCGACGACGCCGACCCGGCCGACGTGGCCGCCGAGGCGGCATGGACGCGATGCGCCTCCAGCAGTTGGTCCCGCAGCAGTTCGTCGGCGGCCAGCGCGCCCACCCCGGCCAGCGCGACGGTCTCGGCCACGGACGCCACCCGGACACCGGTCCGGTGCGGGGTGCCGTCCTGCGGCTCGGCCGAGGCGTAGGCGAGGTCCTGCCGGAACGCCTTCAGCGCCCGCTTCCCGGCCGAGGTGATCCGCTTCATGTTCGAGGCGGCGCAGATGACGGCGATCAGGAAGCCGCCGAACAGCGCCGGGAAGATCCTGAAGATGAACGGCAGGCCGTTGTACGCTCCCCAGTCCTCTGTGCTCGCCCAGATGCCCAGGAACACGCCCGCCACCGCGGCGAGCGTCTGGGCGGCGGCCAGGCGCCGCCACAAGCGCATCTTCTCCGGCCGCACCATCAGCCCGCGCTCCGCGAGCCGGTCGCCGATCGACTGCACCGCCGGATGGCGCATCAGCTCCGAGCGCAGCAGGGTGAGTCCGCCATGCGGCGCGCGGGCGTGCACCTCGAGCAGCGCCTGCTCCACCGCGTTGCGGGCGACCGGCTGCCGCACCGAGACCACCCCGGGGCCGCCCACCGCCAGCCGCCCGTCGGTGTGCATCGCGCAGATCACTGTGTCGGCCACCCGGCCCGGGCCCGCCTCCAGGAAGGCGGCCTCCAGCAGATCGTGCGCCCGGCCGTCCGTCACCGGGCCCGCCCCCTTCCGGCAGCGGGCCGTCCCCGTGATGAGCACCGCCGACGACGCGGCGAACGCCACGTAAACCAGTTCCGCTTCCATCTCCATCACCTTCCGAGCAGCGCGCGTCGGGCGGCCCGAGCCAGGCGCGCCGTGGGGCCGGGCCGTACCGGAGCGGGCCCCGACCGCTCCCGCCACCACTGCGTCAACTCCCGCCGCGCCGCGAGGTCCTCGGGCCGCTCGGCGGCCAGAAGATGTTCGGCGAACGCCAGGGCGTCGCGGCGGTAGCCGCCGGTCATCGGGCGGCCCCGCGCATAGTCCAGGAACGCGGGGCGGTAGCCAGCGCCCAGGATCCGCGGCAGCTCGGGGGCGACCTTCCCGACCACATCGGCCCGCTTGGCCGCCAGCGCCCGGCTCTGCACCCCCAGCCGCCGCCGGTCGAACCCCTCCGGCGCGGGGGCGCCCGCGACCAGCGAGGACAGCAGGGACGTCTGCGCGAGCGCGACCCGCTCCCGGGCGCCCTCCACGGCCTGCGGCGCGGGCGCCGACACGGCCACCACCCGGGCCTCAGGGGCCTCAGGGGCCACGGGAGCCTCAGGGGCCTTGGTGGCCTCAGGGGCCGCCTTGGCCGTCACGGCGCGGATCGCGTCGAGTTCGGCCGCGAGCTCCTCGGCCGCGGGGAAGTTCTCGTCCCGCTCCAGCAGCACGCCGGGCGGCGTCGTACGGGCGCACAGCTCGGCCAGCACATCGAGCACCGGCTGGGTCACCGGGTGGGCGTGGCTGTCGTACCACACCCCGTCCCGCTCGACCCCGCCCGCCACATGGACATACGCGATGGCCGAGGCCGGGAGCTCGTCCAGGGCCGCGGCCGGGTCCTCGCCCCGGTTGACGTGGTTGGTGTGCAGGTTGGCCACGTCGATCAGCAGCCGCACGCCCGTCCGCTCGACCAGCTCGGCGAGGAACTGCCCCTCCGTCAGCTCCTCGTTCGGCCAGGCGATCAGCGCCGCGATGTTCTCCAGGGCCAGCGGCACCGGCAGCGACTCCTGGGCGATGCGCACGTTCTCGCACAGCACGTCCAGCGCGTCGCGGGTGCGCGGCACCGGCAGCAGATGCCCGGCCTCCGCCGTCGGCGAGGCGGTGCGCGGGCCGCCCGCCCGTACGAACGCGATGTGCTCGGTCACCAGGGGCGAGTCCAGCGCCTCCGCCCGCTCGGCGAGCGCCGCGAGCCGCCCCCTGTCCGGCCGCTCGGCGCCGCCGAGGCCGAGCGAGACTCCGTGCGGGACGACCGTCGTCCCGCGCTCCCGCAGCCGCAGCAGTGCGTCGGGGAGGTGGCCCGGGCAGATGTTCTCCGCCACCACCTCCACCCAGTCGATACCCGGCAGCCGCTCGATGTCATCGGCGATCTCCGGGCGCCATCCCATACCGGTTCCGAGGCGCCTCATGGCTTCCCCCTCCTCGTCCGTCCCCTCATCCAGGGGTCGTGTCGGGGTGATGACCCCGCTGGGAGGGGACGAACCCAGGAGCGGTGCGGTTCAGAGGTTCATTTGAGCTTCGGGGGTTCACCGCGCGCGGCGTTGTGGGCCACGTGATTCACGTCGCGGAATATCATCACTGTTACAAAAATTTGGTGCTCTGAGGCGACAGATGTTCGGAAAGCATCATAGGGTCGTGTCGTCTTCGGGGGGACGGACCATCAGATCTTTGGCCGCGCCCCGCGCGCGGATCGTGGGGGACACGTGCAGGGCAGCAACAACGCCGGGGGCCGACACCGCCGCAAAGCACCGAGCCGCACGGCGCCAAGTCTCAAGTCGCCAACCTTGAAGGCACCTTCGGGATCGACGTGGTGGACGCTGCGCCGCTGGGCCGTCCGCGGCGCCAGGCTGGACTACCCCCGCGCGGGCAGGCGCGGCCCCTTGCGCTGGCTGCCCTCGTGGCGGCAGTTGGCCATGCTCTTCCTCTTCTGTGTCGGCGGCCTGACCGGCGTGCTGAGCTATCTGTATCTTCAGACCGACATTCCGGATGACCTCAACGACTTCGCCACCCAGCAGGACAATGTCTACTACTGGGCGGACGGTACGGAAATGGCCCGCACGGGCCCGGTCAACCGGCAGGAGGTCCCGCTCACCAAGGTGCCGGAGAAGGTGCAGTGGGCGGTGCTCGCCGCCGAGAACGCCAGCTTCTACTCCGACAGCGGGGTATCTCCGAGCGGCGTGATGCGCGCCCTGACCCGGATGGTGACGGGGGGTGAGACGCAGGGCGGTTCCACCATCACCCAACAGTATGTGAAGAACGCCTATCTGAATCAGCAGCAGACTTTCTCCCGCAAGCTGACCGAGATGTTCATCGCCATCAAGCTGGATGACAAGATGAGCAAGGAGGACATTCTCGCGAGATATCTCAACACCAGCTGGTTCGGCCGCGGCACCTACGGCATCCAGCGGGCCGCCTACGCCTATTACGGCAAGGACGTCTCCCAGCTCAACCCGAGTGAAGGCGCGATGCTGGCGTCCCTGCTCAAGGGTGCCGGGACCTTCGACCCAGCGATCAGCGCCAAGAACCACCGCCGGGTGGTGGAGCGCTGGAAATGGGTCCTGGACCGGATGGTCGAGATCGGCAAGCTCTCCAAGTCCGAGCGGGCCAAGTACACCAAATTCCCGGAACCCAAGGAGCCCCCGAAACCGGAAGGGCTGACCGGCCAGGTCGGCTATCTCGTCGAGACGGCGAGGGTGTATGTGTCCTCCCACACCGAGATATCCGACGCCGATTTCGACCTGGGCGGCTATCAGATACACACCACCTTCGAGAAGCCGAAGGTGAATGAGCTCGCCAAGTCGGTGGACAAGATGCGCGACAGCCTCGACCCGAAGAGCCGCAAGGAGGACCGGTACGTACGGGTCGGCGCCGCGTCCGTCTCGCCGGACGGCCGTATCGCCGCGCTCTACGGCGGCCCGGGCTATCTCGAACAGGGCTTCAACGACGCCAACGCCTCCACCGTCCCGGCCGGCACGTCCTTCACGCCCTTCGTCTACGCCGCGGCCCTGCGCGACGGCGTCCAGCTCGAACGCGGCGGCGCGCGCACCCCCGTCTCCCCGACCAGCGTCTACGACGGCAACGACAAGGTGGCCGTGCGCACGCCCGAGGGCCCGTACTGGGACCGCAGCGGACAGATCGTGCGGGGCGCCAACGACGGCCACCGCTCGTGGGGGCAGGTGACCCTGCGGCAGTCCGTCGTGGACTCGATCAACACCCCGATGATGCAGCTGGGCATGGACGTGGGCCTGGACCGGGTGCGCAAGGCGTCCGTCGACGCGGGCCTGCTGCCCAGCAGCTTCGGCGCCCGGGTGCCCGCCTTCTCGCTCGGCACGGCCACCCCCAGCTCCATCCGCATGGCCAGCGCCTACGGGACGTTCGCGGCCAAGGGCAGGCACACCCCGCCGTACTCGGTCACCGGACTCACCCACCAGGGCGAGCGGGTGCCCCTCGAAAAGCCGACCGCGACCCGGCCGTTCAGCCAGGCGGTGGCGGCGCAGGTGGACGACGCGCTGCACGGGGCGGTGCAGGGCGGGAGCGCGCGGTCGGCCGCGGCGGTCGGCTCCGATGTGGCGGGCAAGACGGGTACCTCGCAGGACAACACCTCGTCGTGGTTTGTGGGGTATACGAAGGAGATGTCGACGGCCGTCTCGCTGTCGCGGGTGGATCCGAAGACCCAGGAGCTGCTGCCGCTGGACGGGTTAGGCGGATCAGGGACCTCCGGGACCCCCGGGATCTCAGGGCCCACCGGGACCTCGGACACCGGATCCACCTACGCCATCGACATCTGGACGCGCTATATGAAGGCCGTCACTTCGTCTTCGTGAAGGTGGGCCAGTCGGGCGCCTGGGCCGGGTCCAGCGTGCGGAGCTTGTCCAGGACCTTCGGGTCCTGGGCGTCCAGCCAGTCGGCGAGCTGCTTGAACGAGACGCACTCGACGCCCTCGCGGGGGCATACGTCCCGCATCACGTCCTCGATGGCCTGCATATAGATGCCGCCGTTCCAGGTCTCGAAGTGATTGCCGATGAACAGCGGCGCCCGGCTGCCGTTGTAGACGCGCTCGAAGCCGTTCAGATAGCCCTCGCGGGTCAGCCGCTCCCACTCCGGGTACTTCGCCGGGTCGCCCTCGGTGCTGTCGCCCGACTGGTTGTAGAGGAAGTTGAAGTCCATCGAGAGGACCTGCTTCTCGCTCTCCGGGTAGGGCACCAGCTGTAGCGGGAAGTTCCAGATCCCGTCGATCTTCGACGGCCAGATCTGGAAGTCGCCGGGCGAACTCGCGTCGTACCGCCAGCCCATCGACTTGATGGCCGGTATGAGGTTCTTCTGCCCCTCCAGGCAGGGCGCCCTGCCGCCCACCAGCTCCACGTCGTAGTCGAAGGGCAGCGGGGCGACATCGGTGAAGCCGGTGTTGGTCTTCCAGTTCTTCACGAACGAGTACGCCTGCTCGGTCTCGCTCTTCCACTCCTCCGTGCTCCAGTCCTCGCCGCCCTTGGAGCCGCAGAAGTGGCCGTTGAAGTGGGAGCCGATCTCATTGCCCTCCTGCCACGCCCCGCCCAGCTGCTCCAGCGTCTCCCTGACGTGCTCGTCGGTCGGGTAGGAGATCGCGGCGGACCCCCGGTTGTGCTGGGGCGGCTGGTAGAGGTCGCTCTTCGACTTGGGCAGCAGATACATGCCGCTCAGGAAGAACGTCATCGTGGCGCCGCTCTCCTTGGCCACGTCGCGGAAGTGGGAGAAGAGATGGTCGTCGTTCTCCAGCGCGCCGTCCCAGGAGAAGACCACGAACTGCGGTGGCTTCTCCCCCGGTTTGAGCTTCTTGATCTTGAGCTGGTTGGGCTGCGGCCCGGTGTACGAGGTGGAGCCGTCCCCGAGCACCTTGACCTTGCCGTCCCAGTCGGCGTACTTGCTCTTTTTCTTCTTGGTGCCGGGGACACCCCCGCCCGGCGCGGGGGCCTCGCCGGCCACCGGGGTCTTCACCCCGGGCGAGCCGTCGGCCTCGCCGCCCGACCGCAGAACGGTCAGCAGCACGGCGACGACGACGGCCACTGCGACCAGCGCGCCCACGGGGCCCGTCACTCCATAGGCGTTCCTCGGCCTTAACGCCTTCAGAGCCTGCGAGGTCTTCAAGGTCTTCAAGGTCTTCAGCACCTTCACGGGTCCCGCCCCACTGGAGACAGTACAAACGTACGGCTCCCCAGTATCACTGAAGAATCACCTTCTCTTCACACGGGCCTCTCATCAACCTGTCGGCCCGGCGGGCACATCACCGCGCAGGGTGATGCGGTGCATGATCCGGCGGAAGTCGCCGTAGTCACGGTTGGCGTAGTGGGCGGTGGACCGGTTGTCCCACATCGCCACGTCACCGGGGTGCCAGCGATGCCGCACGATGTGCTCGGGCTTCTGGAGATGTGCGTACAGCAGGTCCAGGATGCCCCGGCTCTCGGCGTCCGACACACCAACGATGTGAGAGGTAAAGCCGGGGTTGACGAACAGGCCCTTGCGCCCGGTCTCCGGGTGTACGCGGACCACCGGGTGCTCGACCGGGTCGAGGGACCGGTACCGCTCGCCCTCCCACTCGCTGCCCTCGCCACCGCGCTGGGCGAGGTAGTACCCGAACGCGCGGCTGCCGTCGTGCACCGCGGTCAGCCGGTCGGCCAGATCACGCACCGGGGCGGACAGCGAGTCGTACGCGAGTTGCAGGTCGGCCCAGTTGGTGTCCCCACCGGTGGGCGGCAGTTGAACGGCGCGCAGCACCGAAGCCATCGGCGGCCTGCGCACGAAGGTGACGTCGGTGTGCCACACGTCCGCGTACCCGTCCTCGGCCGCGTCCAACGCGTAGATCTCCGCGTGGCCCTTGTCGATCCCGGGCACGACCGGATGCGAGGCGGTCGTCTCCCCCAGCCTCCGGCCGAGCGCCACCTGACTGTCGGGGTCGAGGCGCTGGCCGGGGAAGAACAGCACCTTGTGGGCGACGAGGGCGCGCCGTACCGCCGCGATCTCCGGGTCGCCCGCGGCGGTCAGATCCAGATCGTGCACCCGGGCGCCGAACGAGGGCCCCAGCGGTTCGATGGACAGCGCCACCGCGGTGGCGGACTGAAGGTCTGTGACGGTCATCCATGCCTCCTGAAAGACAGACTCCGGTAAGAGAGAAAAGTGCGGAAGGTTCGTCAGGTCGCGGCCGCGGCCGCACGCACGGCGGGCCGTCGGCCTTTCAACAGGGCGGGCATGGGCGCTCCGGCAGGGCCGGGGGAACCAACGGCATGGACGGAGACGCGGACAGGCGTCACCGGAAGAACCGGAAGAACCAGAAGAACCAGAAGAAAGAGAATGCGCGATCGCTCAGGGACGCCGTCAGGCGCGACAAGTGGCGCTGGCGGTGCGCCGGAGGTCTACGTGGAGGCGTGCCACGAGAGGTGTGAGCTGCACAACGCCATTCGTACCAGTCCATACGGAGCCGGCCAAGACGACATTCGCATGATGAGACGTGTGGAGGCGCCGCGCCGCAGCCGGACAAGCCCCGCGATGCGCCGCCGCCGGTCCTGGGTGATGCTGGATAAACACGTCAAAAGGCGAGAGGCAACGGATGCGTACCACCGGACTGACATCCCGCACGCTGACAGCCCTCCGCGCCAGGCGCCCCTACCCCGCGGTCACCATCACCCTGCCGACCCACCGCCGCGAGCCCTACCGCCCGGCGGACACCGTACGTCTGCGCAACCTCGTCGCCGAGGCCAAGCGCCGCCTGGAGGCGGATCCGGACGTGCCGCGCGAGGCCCGCTACGACGTCAGCGGGCAGCTCGACCGGGCCATGGCCGATGTGGACCTGCGCCACGCCCTGGACTCGCTGGTGATCTTCGCGGCCAAGGGCGAGAACGAGGTGTGGACCCTGCCGAGGACCGCGCCCGAGCGCGTCGTCTTCAGCGACACCTTCCTGACCCGCAACCTCGTCGCCGCGCGGGAGCGGACCCGCCCCTACTGGGTGCTGGCGGTCTCCGTGGACCGTACGGCGCTGTGGAGCGGCAGCGACAGCACACTCCAGGAGGAGCGGGCCGCGGGCTTCCCTCTGGCGCCCGAGCCGACGCACAACGAGGACGCCGAGCGCGAGGAGCGGATCGGCGACGTCCCCGGCCCGTACGACGACGAGGGGACCCGGACCTATCTGCGGCAGGTCGACACCGCCCTGGACTCCCTGCTGGCCACCGACCCGCGCCCGCTCTCCCTGGTCGGCCTCGCGCCCGCGCTGAGCCTCCTGGAGGAGGTGGGCTCGGCGGCGAAGGCGGCCGTCAGCAAGGTCGTCAAGGGCGGGCTGACCAACGGCCCCGCCCGCGCCCTCACCGACGCGCTCCGCCCCGCCCTGCGGGAGCAGGCGGAGCGGCACACCGAGCGCGTCCTCGAACGCATCGGGCAGGCGCAGGGGCGCCGCGCCTTCGCCGCCGGTCTCGAAGAGGTGTGGCAGGTGTGCAAGGAAGGCCGGATCGAGCTGCTCGCCGTCGAGGAGAACTACCAGCGGACGGTGAAGGTCACCGGGGAGCACCTGACCCCGGTCGACCCGGAGGAGACCTCGCCCGCCGAGCTGGGCACGGCGGTGCTGGAGGACATCGTGGACGAGATCATCGAGACCACGCTGGACCGGGGTGGGGAGATCGCCTTCGTCCCGGACGACTCCCTGGCGGGGTACGAGCGCATAGTGGCGGTCCTGCGCTTCTGAGGGAGCACTTGCTGACGGTGCTTCGGTCACAGAACGCTCACAGCGGGTACGACGCGGTGTTGCCTGCCGCTGCCAACGTGGCGGCCGGTTCCCCCCACCGCAAGCGACCGAGGACAGACCATGACGGCAACCGCCCCCCGCGCGGCGCAGCGCCCCCGCGATCTCCACGAGGTCAAAGGCTGGTTCCCCAGCCTGGACCAAGTGCTCTTCAACCGCTTCCTGGCCCGGCAGAAACGGCTGGGACAGCGCGGCGACCTGCTGGAAATGGGCGCCTACCTGGGCAAGAGCGCCATCTTCACCGCCGGCTATCTGCGAAGGGACGAGCGCTTCACCGTCTGTGACCTCTTCGACGCGCCCGCGCCCGACGAGCGGAACGCGGCGGAGGCCAGGAAGTCGTACGCCACCTTGACCCGGGTCGCCTTCGAACAGAACTACCTGGCCTTCCACGACGCACTGCCCGACGTCGTACAGGGCCCCACCTCCCTCGTTCCGCGCCATGTCGCCCCCGACAGCTGCCGCTTCGTCCACGTCGACGCCTCGCATCTGTACGAGCACGTGGCGGGCGACATCGACGCCGCCCGCACCGCGCTGGTGCCGACCGGCGTGGTGGTCCTGGACGACTTCCGCTCCGAGCACACCCCGGGCGTGGCGGCCGCCACCTGGGAGGCGGTGTTCCTGCGCGGGCTGCGACCGGTGTGCCTGAGCACCCAGAAGCTCTACGGCACCTGGGGCGACCCCGAGCCGCTCCAGGAGGAACTGCTCGCCGACGAGGAGTGGCGCGCCGGGATGCACCTGAGCGTGCAGGAGATCGCCGGGCAGCGGGTGCTGCGCTTCTCGGGCCGCCCGCCCAACCCGGCCGCGCCCCGGTCCCGCTACGCCGACGAGATCCGCGAGCCCGACGCCGCCGCCGAGCCGGGCCCCGAGCGCCCGAAGCCGGACCGTGCCGCCCCGTCCGCGCCCTCCGAGCAGTCCGTGCCGCGCCGCCGCAGCCCGGTGCGCAGGCTCGCCGCCGACGTCCTCCCGCCGGTCGTCACCCGCGCGATCCGCCGCCGAGGCGGCAGGTAGCAGATGCCACTTGCCTGTCAGGTGACCGTGGCCCGCGCGCGATGCCGACGCACGGCGTCGCGGTTGGCGCACCGCTGGGAGCAGTAGCGCTGTCGCCCGGTGCGCGAGGTGTCGGCGAAGATCGTGTCGCACTCGGTCACTTCGCAGCGCCGTAGCCGGTGCATGCCGCGACCGGCCAGATGCAGCGCGGTGCCGACGGCGAACAGCGTGCGGAGCGTGGGACCGAGCGGCTGTTCGGCGTCGCGGTAGTGCAGGTGCCACCCCGCGTCGGTGTGGGAGGTCAGCCGCGGATATGCGGCGGCGTCGGCCAGCATCCGGTTCAGCACCTCGGCGCGCTCCTGCTCCCCGGTGGCATCGACGATCTTCTCCCAGGTGTCCAGTGCGTCCTGGGCCAGGTCGAGGTCGCGCGCCGTCACCGGACGTTCCGGCATGAGTCCGGCCGCACGGCATCGGTGAGCGAGCTCGTCCGCGCTGTGCGGGCGGCGGTTGGCCAGATCCGCGGCCAGGTTCACCGCATCTTCGCCGTAAGGGTTGAGATGCATAAGACTATTACAACAATCTGCCTGGCATGACACAACACCTCACCGGACCCACCACGCGGCCGGACCGGGACCCGTGGCGCTATCGCTGGGTCGTTCTGGGTGTCGCCACCTTCACGCAGGCCGCGTCCGGCTTCTTCACCGGAGGCATCGGAGCGCTGGGCGTCCACCTCCAGCGCGCCCTGGACCTGGACACGGCTCAGCTGGGCCTGCTGGTGTCGGCCGCTCAGTTGGTGCCGCTGGTCGGGCTGCTGGTCGCCGGCGAGCTGCTGGATTGCTACAGCGAGCGCTGGGTGGTCGGGATCGGCGCCGGTGTGGTCGCCGCAGCTCTGTGCGTGGGGAGTCTGGCGTCGGGGTATGCGGCGCTGCTGATCGTGCTGCTCGTGGTCGGCGCGGGCTACAGCACCGTGCAGCCGGGCGGGAGCAAGTCGGTGGCGTCCTGGTTCGACGCGTCCCAGCGAGGCGTCGCGATGGGCATCCGGCAGGCCGGACTGCCGCTGGGAGCGGCGCTCGCCTCGGCTCTGCTCCCGCTCGTCGCGAAGGAGTTCGGCTGGCGGGCGACGCTCCTCACCGGCGGCCTTGTCGCGCTTTCGGGGGCGGGCGCCTTCGTGGGGTACTACCGTCACCCGCCCGCTCTGCCCGGCCCGGAGGACAGGGAGCCGCGGGCCGGGCTCGCGGCACAGCTCCGCGCCCGGCTGCGGATGCTCCGCGAACCGTCCATGACGAAGATCATGTTGTCCGGGGCCAGTCTGATCTCGGTGCAGTCCGGCGTGAGCCTCCTGACGGTGCTGCACCTCCACCGGGTGGCGTCGGTCGGCGTCGGGCAGGCGGCCCTGGTCCTGGTGGCGGTCCAGGGCGCGGGCGTCGCGGGCCGCGTCTGCCTGGCCGCCTGGAGCGACCGGATCAAGGCCGGGCGCTATGTCACCGTCATGGTCTGCATGGTCGCGGTGATCGCCGGGCTGGCGGCGCTGATGACGCCGGCCGGACGGTCGCCGGTCGGCGCCGGCGCCCTCCTCGTGTGGCTCGGCTTCTTCGGTTTCGGCTGGTACGGCCCGTGGGTCGCCTACGTCACCGAAGTCGCCCCGCGGAACAGGACGGGCTTCGCTTTGGGCCTGGCGATGTCCGTCAACCAGACGGCCATCATCGCTGTCCCGCCCGCACTCGGTCTCCTCGTGGACCTCACCGACGGCTTCACGCCGGCCTGGGGACTGTTGTGCACGATGGTCGCTGCCGCCCTGGTGATCACGGCCGGCGCGGAGCGCCGCGCCCACCGCGGCCGCCGCACAGCGCCTGACCCGAGGCGCTCGGGAAGCGGCGTGCGATAGTCGGGCATAAGGCGCTGGGCGCGCAATGTCGGTTCTCCCGTCTCGGAGCCACGCGCCGTGCCGCCGTGGCCCCCACCGGAGGCGGCTTTCTCCGTCTCCGGCCGGCGGCGGATCAGATTACCGGTCGATGAGCGTGTTCGGGCAGGGCGCCGACGCGCTCGTATCCCTCGACCGCGACGGTCGGCCCGGGCGCGATCTCGGTGAACCCCGCGTCGCGCACCACCGGCAGACCGCCGGCGACCAGCCGGGCCCAGCGCTCGGCCGGCGGGGTGCGCACCGACAGCGGGAAGCCCGCCGCGCGCCAGGCCGCGCGGGCCGCGTCGTCCAACTCCCACCATGCGAGCTGCGCGCCGTGCCCGGCCTGCGCCATCGCCTTGCCCGCCGACATGGAGACCTCTGGGTTCAGCCACAGCACCGGCGCGGTCAGGTCCGGCGCGGGCGGCGGCTCGGGGTCGTCCAGGTCGGTGCCCGAGACCTGTAGCTTGGCCAGATCCTTCGGCCAGCCGTCGAGCGGCACCGGAGGGAACACCCGCACCTCCGCCGCCGACGGCCCGCCGTCCACGGCCGCCCGGCCGGCGAGCGTGATCCCCGGCAGCGCCTCGGCCCGCCGCCACTCCGCGCCCCGCGCCCGCCGTACGACCTTGCGGATCCGGGCGTCCTGCCAGCTCCGTACGGCCTCGGCCCACTCGCCGTCCGGCGCCGTCGCCCGCTCGTCCGACAACAGGACCAGCACGGCGCGCGCCGCCGTCTCCAGGGCGTCCGTACGGGCGGGCGGCGCGGCCTTCTCGATGCGCACCACCAGGGGCAGCACAAACTGCGGCGCGGCGTCCCGGTCGGTCTCCGCGTGCCGGAACGGGCTGGTACGGACGCGGTCGCCGGAGCTGAGGGGGGTGTCCGGAGGGGTGTCGGAGCTGGTCACGCGCCCCAGTGTGCCACCCGCGCCACCCGTGCCCCCGGAACGGCTGCGACCGCATAGGCTCAACGGTCATGAGACTGACCGGAGTTGGCCGCCGCTACGGCCTGCGCGGGGCTTGGGTGCTGCGCGGCGTCGACCTCGAGATACGGCCGGGCTCGCTGGTCCGGGTGATGGGGAGCAATGGCAGCGGGAAGTCCACCCTCCTGCGGCTCCTCGCCGGCATCGACGCCCCCACCATCGGCCGGATCACCGCCCGGCCGCGCACCGCGTACGTCCCCGAGCGCTTCCCGGCGGACCTGCCCTTCACCGCCCTCGGCTACCTCACCCACCTGGGCCGCCTCCACGGCCTCGGCCGCGCCGCGGCGGCCCGCGGGGCCGACGAGTGGCTGGAGCGCTTCGACGCGGCCGGACACGCCCGTACCCCTCTCGCCGAGCTGTCCAAGGGCACCAGCCAAAAGGTCGCCGTCGCCCAGGCCCTCCTGGCCGCCCCCGACCTGCTCATCCTCGACGAGGCCTGGACCGGCCTCGACCAGGCCGCCCGCGCCACGCTGGACCAGGCGGTCCGCTCCCGCGTCACCGCCGGCGCCACGGTCGTCTACGTCGACCACGACCCCCGCCGCCTGGCCGCCACCGCCGACGAGGTCCTCAGCATCACGGACACGCGGCTCGCACGGGTGCCGGCCACGCCTGCCGCACCGCTCCCAAGCGCCCCGCCGACCCGGCCGCAGGGGTTGGGGGAGCCGGGGGCCGCTGACGGGTACGGGCCGGGGGAGTCCGGGCCGGGCCCGGTCCCGGGGGGTTTGCCGGACGGTGCGGTCCGGGTGCTGGGTCCTGAGGGCACGCCGTCGTCGGGCGGCCGGGTGGCCCCCGGCCCGGATGAGTCCGGAGAGCCCGGGCCCGCGGCGGTGTGTGACTCGTCCGCCGCCGATGCGTGGCGCCTCGCGGACTCGTGGCCCGCACCGCCGCGCGGGCAGGCGGCCGAGGCGGCCGAGGCCGAGGCGCGCGTATGCGTGGAGGCCGAGGGCCTGCCCGGGGGCGCGGTGCCGGATGACCTGCCGGGCGCCCCGGTCCGCGAGCCGGGCCGGGGTGGCGCCGCCCACGTCGTCCGGCTGACGGTCGCCGCCGCCCACTCCGACGCGCTGCTCCGCGCGCTCCTCACCGCCCGTCCGCCGTGGCACATCCGCGCGGTGACGCCCGTAGCGGCCGAGGAGCAGCGGGCCCCGGGGCACGCCCCTGACCGGGCGGCCGGCGGCGGGTCGGAGGAGCGAACCGGGCGGGGACCCGGGCGGGGACCCGGGTGGGGATCCGGGCGGGGGCCCGGACGGGGACCTGGGTGGGGGCCCGGGCGGGAATCCGGGTTGGGATCCGGCGCGGGGCCCGCGCCCGTACCGCTGCCGGCCGGGGCCGAGGCTGCCGGCCGCGCGCTGCCCGCGCTGCTGCGCTATCAGGCCGCGCTGCTGGCCCGCTCGCAGCGCTGGGTGCCGCCGGTCGTCCTCTACGGCGCGTTCATGGCCATCGGCCTGAGGGCGGGCCAGCCGATCCTCGACTCCCTCGGGTACGCCGCGGCCGCCCTGCTGCCCATCGCGGCGTGGCTGGTGCGCGTGTGCGTCAGTAACGAGCCGTCCGCGGCGCGCAACTGCGCCGCCGCGGCGACCAGCCCCGCCCGGGTCCACCTCGGCTCCGTGCTCACCGGGGTGTCCGCGGCGGCCGGGCTCGGCGTCGTGGGGGCGCTGTTCATCGCCTTGATCAGCGATCCGAAGACCTCCGACCAGCGGATCGACGTCTCGCGCCTGGACGCGACGGCCGCCGGTCTGCTCGCGGCTCTCACCTGTGTCCTGCTGGGCACGGCGATCGGCGCGCTGCTCAGCCGTCCGCTGCTGCTCAGCACCGGCTGGGGCATCCTGGCCACCGCGCTCGCCTCGCTGCTGGTCCTGGTGGTCTCGGCCTCGCCCGCGAACGCCGCCGTGTCCGACCTGGTCAGCGACTCGCACACCGGCACCGTGACGCTGCCCCTGTTGCCGCTCGCCATGACCGGCGCGGCCGCCGCCGGGGCGACCGCGCTGGCCTGCGCGCTCAGCTCACGGCGGTCCTGACGTTCCGACCGGCGCTCGGGCTGCCCCGGCGTAGGGTCGGGCGCATGGACGACCGTACGGACGACCCCACGCGCCCCACGCGCCGCACGCGCCCGCACGACGACGCCGTCGGCCCGCCGTACGCGGACTGCGTGCTGTGCGGCGAGCCGACCGAGCACCCCGCGTCGCGGCCCGGGGTCACGCTGTGCCCCGTCTGCGAGTGGCAGGAGGCCCAGCGCACGGCCTGCTCCGGCTGAGCGCCGCAGCAGGCCGCGCAGGCCGCAGCCGGGGACTCAGTGGCGCCAGGGCCCGGTCACCGCGAAGGTCGTGCCCGGGGTGTAGCAGTTCACGTACATCGTGCGCCGGTCGGCCGAGAAGGTCACCCCCGCGAACTCACCCCACTCGGGTTCCTCCGGGGTCCCGAGGTTCTGCCGCCCCCGCGCCATCGGATAGACCTCCCCGCGCCTGCTCAGCCCGAAGACATGCTGCGCGCCGTTGCCGTCCTCGCAGACCATCAGGCCGCCGCTGGGCGCGAGCGTGATGTTGTCCGGTGACTCGCCGGGCAGCTGGATGTCCGTGCCCGGTCCGAAGACGATCACGAGGGTGAGGCGGCGGCGCTCCGGGTCGTAACGCCAGATCTGCCCGTAGTGGTCGGCGGCCGAGCCGTCCGCGCTCTTGGCGAAGCTGGAGACGAAGTAGACGGACGAGCCGCCCCAGTAGCAGCCCTCCAGCTTCTGCGCGTGGGTGATGCCCTTGGGGCCGAAGTCCTGGAACCGGACGGGGGTCTGTTCGGCGAGCGGATCGGGGACCGGCACCCACTCGATGTCGTGGAAGGACGTGCCGGTCTCCTGGACGGTCGACAGGTCCCGTACGCCGGGTACGCGCATCGCGTACAGCTCGCCGCCCGCGCGCAGCGACCCCCTGCCGCCGAGCGGCTTGCGCGGCAGGAAGCGGTAGAAGAGGCCGAAGGGCTTCTCGAAGGCGTCCTCGGTCTCGTAGACGATTCCGCTGCGCGGGTCGATCGCGATGGCCTCGTGCTGGAAGCGCCCCATCGCGGTCAGCGGCACGGCGCCGGTGCGGCGCGGGTCGTACGGGTCGACTTCGAAGATGAAGCCGTGGTCTTTGGTGTAGCCGTTGGTGCCGGCCTTGTCCTCGGTCTCCTCGCAGGTCAGCCAGGTGTTCCAGGGCGTGGGGCCGCCTGCGCAGTTGACGGCGGTGCCCGCGATGGCGACGTGTTCGGCCAGGACGCGGTTGCCGGCGTCGAGTTCGAGGGCCGTGCAGCCGCCCATGCCCATGGGGTCGTAGGTGAGGTCTTTGACGGCGGGGACGCGGATCGCGGCGGTGGGGCGGTTCTCGTGGTTGCGGACCAGGTGGGTGCGGGCCCGGGCGCCGGCCCGGCCGGGGAAGGCGGCCATGCCGTCGTGGTTGCTGGGGACCTTGCCCTCGCCGGAGCGCAGCTCGTCGCCCTCTCGGGACAGCACCCGGTAGCGGAAGCCTTCGGGGAGGTCGAGCAGGCCGTCGGGGTCGGGGACGAGCGGGCCGTAGCCGCCGGAGCCGGCGGTGGCCTCCTGACTGGGCTCGGCGGCCGCGGCCGTACCGGCGAAGAGTTCGGAGATGTTGCCTGCGAAAGCGATGGCGGCCCCGGCCGCGCCGCTGCGGGCCAGGACCTGACGTCGCGTTACTGACATGCGGTAACTCCCTGCTGGCGGACAGGAAATGTGACCGCACGTGTGTATCACGCGGATTCGCGCGCGGGAACCATCTGATCGACGGCCACGGCCGCGCGTCGGCGCCTCTTTATTAGGGCTCGGTTCGCCTCCGGGGCGCCTCAGCCCCTGTCGACGGTCGACCGTGCTCTCTCTCCCTTTCGACAGGGTCGCGCCCCTTCGGCTCACTCGCCCGCCGCCGGCGCCGCGCTACTCCGCCAGCCGCTTCGCGTCCCGCGCGAGCGCGGTGAGCCGCGATATCGCCCGGAAGTACTTCTTCCGGTAGCCGCCCTGAAGCATCTCCTCGCTGAAAAGACGGTCGAACGGCACCCCGGACGCCAGCACCGGAACCTCGCGGTCGTACAGCCGGTCCGCGAGCACCACCAGCCGCAGCGCGGTCGACTGGTCGGGCACCGGCCCGACCCCGGTCAGGCAGACGGCCTCGAGCCCGTCGCACATCGCGCCGTAGCGGCTCGGGTGGACCCGGGAGAGGTGATCGAGGAGGGAGGGGAAGTCGTCCAGCGAGGCGCCGGGCGTGCGCTGCGCGGCGCGGGTGACGGTCTCGTCCGAGTACGGGGCGGGGGCCTCCGGCAGGCCGCGGTGGCGGTAGTCCTCGCCGTCGATGCGCAGCGTCCGGAAGCGGGCGGACAGGCCCTGGATCTCGCGCAGGAAGTCGGCCGCGGCGAACCGGCCCTCGCCGAGCTTGCCGGGGAGCGTGTTGGAGGTGGCGGCGAGCGCCACGCCCGCGTCGACGAGCTTGCCGAGCAGCGTGGAGACCAGCACCGTGTCGCCCGGGTCGTCCAGCTCGAACTCGTCGATGCACAGCAGCCGGTGGCCGCTGAGGGTCCGCACGGTCTGCTGGAAGCCGAGGGCGCCGACCAGGTTGGTCAGCTCGACGAAGGTGCCGAAGGCCTTCCGCTCGGGCGGGGCCGCGGTGGCGTGCCACAGGGAGGCCAGCAGATGGGTCTTGCCGACGCCGTAGCCGCCGTCCAGATACATCCCGCGCGGGCCGCGCGGCGCGGCGGGCCTGGCCTCCCGGCGGAACCAGGCCTTGCGGCGGGGCTCCGCCGTCCCCGGGCCGCCGCTGATGGAGGTGGCGAAGGCCGCCAGCTCCTTCACGGCCGTGGTCTGGCTGGGCTGCCCCGGGTCGGGGATGTAGTTGTCGAAGCTCACCGTCGAGAAGCGCGGCGGCGGGACCATCTCCGCCACCAGACGCTCGGCGGGGACGTGCGGCGTACGGGAGGAGAGGGCGGCGGGGGCGGCGGGGATGGCGAGGGGTTGCTCGGCTATCGGGCCCGCGGGCCTGTCGGACGGTGTGGTTCGCGATGACACAAACTCCCAGCGTAGTCGCTTCTGGGGAGGTCACCGCCGGATAGGGAGGCATGTCACACTGCGGCGTATGCGACGCCTGTTCCCCCTGCCCGTCGAAACGTCCGCCGAGTCGTCCGCCGAGTCGTCCGCCGAGTCGTCCGTCGAAACGTCTGGCGGAGCGTCCGCCGAATCGCTCACCGGACCGTCCTCATGGGAGGACCGCGAGTGGGGTCTTGACGAGCTGGCCGAGGCGTATGCCTACCCGGACCTCCCCGCCGGGCCGGGGCGGCCCGCGGGGGCCTGGCTGCGGGCCAACATGGTGTCCTCGCTGGACGGGGCCGCCCACCACGACGGGCGGTCGCAGCCGCTGTCCTCCGCCGCCGACATGCGGATCTTCGGGGTGCTGCGGGGGCTGGCCGACGCGGTCGTGGTGGGCGCCGAGACCGTACGCCGGGAGGGCTACCGCCCGGCCCGCGCCCGCGAGGCGTTCGTCGCGCGCCGGGCGGCGCGGGGGCGCCCACCGGTGCCCGCGATCGCCGTGGTCAGCGCGAGCCTGGACCTCGACTTCTCGCTGCCGCTGTTCACCGAGCCGCTGGTGCCCACGCTCGTGGTCACCGGCGCGCAGGCCCCCGCGGACCGCCTGGCGGCGGCCCGGGAGGCGGGCGCCGAGGTGGTCCTGGCGGGGGAGGAGACCGGGGTGGAACCGGCGCGGGTGGTGGCCGCGCTCGCCGAGCGCGGCTTCACCCGGCTGCTGTTGGAGGGCGGGCCGAGGCTGCTCGGGCAGTTCGCGGCGGCCGGGGTCCTGGACGAGCTGTGTCTGTCGCTGGCCCCGCTGGTGGCGGCGGGCGACGCGGCGCGGATCCTCAACGGCCCCGCGCTGGTGGAACCGGAACGGTTCACTCTCTTTTCTGTCCTGGAGGACGCCGGGTTTCTTTTCACCAGCTACCGTCGGAAGCGGCAATAAGGCGATAATTGGGTTTAGTTAAAAAAGAGAAAATAAGGGAATGTGCGGAGTAAATCGCAGGAAAGGGTGCCGGCAGTGTTCACGAGCGTGTTGATGATCGAGAAGCCCCTGAGCCCCGACGACGTGGAATTCGTCACCACCTTGCACGGGAACGACCCGGTCTCCTTCGTCGTGCTCATGCAGCCGCGGGGCAGCAAGGACCGGCTGCTGCGCGCGATCGACGACATCGCGCTCGGCGATCTGGAGCACGCCGTCCAGGAACGGGAGGAACCGGAGGGGCAGCAGGCGCTGGAGCCCGCCGAGCGCGCCCTGAGACACTCCCTCGCCGCCCTGCGCGCCGCGGGCAGCGAGGCCCGCGGGGAGGTCGTTGAGCGCCACCCGCTGGACGCGCTGCGCGGCGTGGTCGAGCAGGCCGGCGCCGACGAGGTGATCGTGCTGACCGCACCGCACTTCGTGGAGGAGTTCTTCCACCGGGACTGGGCGTCGCGGGCGCGGCACAAGGTGGGCGTCCCGGTGCTCAAGCTCTTCGCGCACGCGGCCGACGAGGAGCAGCCGACAACGGGCGCCTGAGTGCGCGGCGAGCCCGCACCCTGAACCCGCGCCGCGCACCCGGCCCCGCGCACCCGCCCCGCGCACCCGCCCCGCGCACGCACCCCGCACCCGCCCCCGCCGGTGCGCTGGACGGGCCTTCGCCGGACCCGCCCCCGCAGGGTGCGAGAATCAGGGCCGACAGCGACGAACCGCGACCCAGGGGAGACCCGCACATGGCACCGGCCGGCTTTGCCTCCGACGCGATGGCCCGACCGCACTTCATCGGCATCGGCGGCGCCGGGATGTCGGGCATCGCGAAGATCCTCGCCATGCGCGGCTCGCGGGTCGCGGGCAGCGACTCCAAGGACTCCCCGACCGTCGAGGCGCTGCGCGCGCTCGGGGTGACGGTGCACATCGGCCACGCCGCCGAGCACCTGGCGGCCGACGCCACCAGCGTGGTGGTCTCCAGCGCGATCCGCGCCGACAACGCCGAGCTGGCCGCGGCCGCCGAGCGCGGCATCCCCGTCATACACCGCTCCGACGCGCTGGCCGGCCTGATGGACGGCGCCCGCCCGATCGCGGTCGCGGGCACCCACGGCAAGACGACCACCACCTCCATGCTGGCCGTCTCCCTCACCGCCCTCGGCCTCGACCCGTCGTACGCGATCGGCGGCGACCTGGACGCCCCCGGCTCGAACGCCCACCACGGCGGCGGCGAGATCTTCGTCGCCGAGGCCGACGAGAGCGACCGCAGCTTCCACAAGTACGCGCCCGAGGTCGCGATCATCCTCAACGTGGAGCTCGACCACCACGCCAACTACGCCTCGATGGACGAGATCCACGAGTCGTTCCAGACCTTCGTGGAGCGGATCCGGCCCGGCGGCACCCTGGTCGTCTCCGCCGACCACCCCGGCGCCCGCGAGCTGACCGGCCGCGTCACCGGCCGCGCGGGCCTGCGGGTCCTCACCTACGGCGAGGACCCGGGCGCGGACGTACGCGTCCTGGAGATCGCGCAGCACGGGCTGACCAGCGAGGTCACCGTCCTGTTCGCGGACGACCCGGTCGGCGGCGAGCTGACCTTCACCGTCTCCGTCCCCGGCCGCCACTACGCCCTCAACGCCGTCGCCGCCCTGGCCGCCGGCGCCGCCCTCGGCGTCCCCGCCCGCGAGCTGGCCGCCGCCCTCGGCTCGTACACCGGCGTCAAGCGCCGCCTCCAGCTCAAGGGCGTCGCGGCCGGAGTGCAGGTCATCGACTCCTACGCACACCACCCCACCGAGATCTCCGCCGACCTCGAGGCGATCCGCGGCGGCGCCGGCGACGGCCGGGTGCTGGTCGTCTTCCAGCCCCACCTCTTCAGCCGCACCCGCGAGCTGGGCGCCGAGATGGGCGAGGCGCTCGCCCTCGCCGACGCCAGTGTCGTCCTCGACATCTACCCCGCCCGTGAGGACCCCGTCCCCGGCATCACCAGCGCCCTGATCATCGACGCCGCCGCCCGGCACGGCGCGGACGTCACCGCCGAGCATGACCGGACCGCGATCCCCGAGCTGATCGCTGGAATGGCCAAGCCCGGTGACCTTGTTCTCACCATGGGCGCGGGCGATGTCACCGATCTCGGTCCGGAGATCCTCGCCCGCCTGCGGAGCCTCGACGGCCCGGAGAGCTAACGGCCCGGAGAGCTAGGAGAGAGTCCATGTCGTACGAGATCGACAAGCCGGAAGACCAGTGGCGTGCGGAGCTGACCCCGCAGGAGTACCACGTCCTGCGCGAGGCCGGCACCGAGCGCGCCTTCACGGGCGAGTACACCGACACCAAGACGGCCGGCGTCTACTCCTGCCGGGCCTGCGGGGCCGAGCTGTTCCGCTCCGATACCAAGTTCGAGAGCCACTGCGGCTGGCCGTCCTTCTACGACCCGGCCGACTCCTCCGCCGTCGAACTGATCGAGGACCACTCGCTCGGCATGGTCCGCACCGAGGTCCGCTGCACCCGCTGTGGCTCCCACCTCGGCCATGTCTTCGCGGGCGAGGGCTACCCGACCCCCACCGACCAGCGCTACTGCATCAACTCGATCTCGCTGCGCCTGGAGCCTAAGGAGGGCTGATCCGGCCGCGCTCCGTCAACCGATCGCTCACTCATCCACTCGTTGAGCTGAAGGTCCACCTGCGTGAGATCCGGGAGGAGCAAGGCCTGACCCAAGCTCAGGTCGCGGCCTCTGCGGGGATCTCCCAGGCGCGGGTCTCCCAGATCGAGCGGGGCGAGATCCACAGCCTGGAGACCATGCGTACCTACGCGGCTGCTCTGGGCGCCAGGATTACCGTCTCCATCGAGTACGGCGACCGGCCCCTGGGTGCCGCCTGACCGTACCTGGTGGAAGCCATCGCTTTCGGACCGCAGGGCGAGATCGTCGCGGGAAGCGGCCACGAGATCGTCGTCTCCGAGCCACATAGGGGAAGCGCATCTTCGTTGGTGCGGCCCGTCTGAGGAGAGGAATTGACTGGCGCGGCCTGTGGACAGGCTGGTCGCCGCCGCGCCCGGTCCGAGTACCGTCCTGAGCATCAGACACTCGGCGCCGCCGCAGCGGTGAGGATCTCGGGGTGGCGCGCGTACCGTGCGGGGCTGGTGAGGCGGGCCGCCGCGCGGTGGATGGAGCGGGTCTGCCGCGGGGTGCTGGTGGCGTTGGGGTGCGTATGGCGGGGAGGGGTGAGCAGCGACACCGCGGCCCCGCCGGCCCCCTCACCGCAGCACCACGGCCGTCTCCGGCGGCAGCCGCAGGGTGCCGTCCGCGGTGGGCGGGTCGGTGGGCCGCCAGGCGGCGACGACCTGTGTGCAGTCGGCGGCGTGCGGGCCGAGCCGGGCCTCGGCCGGGCGGTCGTGCGGGTTGATCACGACGCACAGCGGGCCGCGCCGGAAGCCGATGCAGCCGTCCGAGGGGACGGAAAGGCGGGTGGCGGACCACCGGGGGTCGGTCAGGGCCGGTTCGGCGCGGCGCAGGGCGATCAGCCGCCGGTGCCAGTCGAGCAGCTCCGCGTGCGGCTCGCGGGCCGGCTCGGTCCAGTCCAGGCAGGAGCGCAGCCGCGTCGCCGGGTCCTGCGGGTCGGGGATGTCCTCCTCCGCCCAGCCGTGGGCGGCGAACTCCCGGCGCCGGCCGCGGCGTACGGCCTCGGCCAGCTCCGGGTCCTGATGGTCCGTGAAGTACTGCCAGGGTGTGCGCGCCCCCCACTCCTCGCCCATGAAGAGCATCGGAGTGAAGGGCGAGCACAGCACGACGGCGGCCGCGCAGGCCAGCAACCCGGGGGAGAGCCTGGCGGAGAGCCGGTCGCCGACCGCGCGGTTGCCGATCTGGTCGTGGGTCTGGGCGTAGCCGAGCAGGCGGTACGCGGGGGTGGTCAGGGTGTTCAGCGGGGCGCCGTGGCCGCGGCCGCGGAACGCCGAGTACGTGCCGTCGTGGAAGAAGCCGCCGATCAGGGTCTTGGCGAGGGCATGTGCCCCCTCGGCGGCGAAGTCGGCGTAATAGCCCTGCCGTTCGCCGGTGAGCAGAGTGTGCAGGGCGTGATGGAAGTCGTCGTTCCACTGCGCGTGCAATCCATGGCCGCCCGCCTCGCGCGGGGTGGTGGTGCGCGGGTCGTTCAGGTCGGACTCGCCGATGAGGAACAGCGGACGGCCCACCTGGGCGGCCAGCGCGTCCACGGCGGCGGACAGCTCGGCGAGGAAGTGGCGCGCGCGGGTGTCGCGCAGCGCGTGCACCGCGTCCAGCCGCAGCCCGTCCAGGCGGTAGTCGCGCAGCCAGGCGAGGGCGCTGCCCAGGAAGTACGCGCGGACCTCGTCGGAGCCGGGGGCGTCCAGGTTGACGGCCGCCCCCCAGGGCGTGTGGTGGGTGTCGGTGAAGTACGGGCCGAACGACGGGAGATGGTTGCCGGAGGGACCCAGATGGTTGTGGACCACGTCCAGGACCACGCCGAGGCCGAGGCCGTGCGCGGCGTCCACAAAGCGCGCGAGCCCCTCCGGCCCCCCGTACGGCTCGTGCACCGCCCACGGCGCCACGCCGTCGTACCCCCAGCCGTGTGTCCCCGGGAACGGGCAGACCGGCATCAGCTCGACGTGCGTGACGCCCAGGCCGGCGAGGTGCGGCAGGCGCTCGGCCGCCGCGTCGAAGGTGCCCTCGCGGGTGAACGTGCCGATGTGCAGCTCGTACAGGACCGCGCCCGGCAGCGGCCGCCCCCGCCACTCCCGCCGCCACGGGAAGCCCGCGGGGTCGACGACCGCGCTCAGGCCCTCGGGACCGTCGGGCCGGCGGCGGGAGCGCGGGTCGGGCAGCGGCGCGCCGCCGTCCAGCGCGAAGCCGTAGCGCGCGCCGGGCCCGGCCTCGGCCACCGCCCGCCACCACCCCTCCCGGGCCGGATCGCGCTCCATGGGGTGCGTACGGCCCTCCAGCTGAAGCTCGACCCGCCCGGCGCGCGGCGCCCACACCTCGAACAGCACTGACGTCTCCTCACCTCAGCGGTGCCTGAGGGACCATGCTGCGCGACGCGGGGTGCGCCGCGCAGCAGGACGCCGCCGGGTCAGGGCATCAGACGAGGTCGATGCGCTCCTGGGTGATGGGATAGCCCACCTTGGCGAAGTGCGCGGCCATCGGGAGGTTGGCCTGGTCGGTGGCGGCCGCGATCTTTGTCGCGCCCCGCTCCACCAGGTCGTGCGTGCACTCGACCAGCAGGTCGTAGGCGTAGCCGTGGCCGCGCTGCTCCTCGACCACTCCGATGTAGCCGACGCACGGGCCGCTCGGGTTGTGCGCGGGCACCTGGATGCCGACCAGCTCCCCCTCGGGCGTCCACGCCAGCCGCCACCACTCGCGCGGCGACGGGCACCAGTTCAGGAAGTCCATCAGCTCGCGCACCGGGGCGTCGACGCCCCCTAGCGCGATGGCCCGCAGGTCGTGTGCGTCGAGCGTGCCCGGCATGACGCGGCGCAGCACGTCGGCGATCACCACGTCGTCGGGCTCCGGCCGGAACTCCAGCCGCCCCGGCCGCTCGGGAAGCCCGCACTCGGGCGTCCACTCGTAGCGGTAGCGCTCCACCAGCGGCTCCATCCCGGCGGCGACGGCGGCGTCGCTCCGGGCCCGCACCGCGGCCCGCTCCTCGGGCCTCTCGCGCCAGCCGGGCGCCGCCAGCAGGCTGTACTCGGCGTGGAACGGGGCGGTGCGCAGCAATTCCGCCGCCGCGTCGGCCTCGCCGTCGGCGAAGTCGAACCAGTCCAGCGCAACGGGCTTGGTGTCATCGGCCGCGCCCCACCAGGCGGCGCGGGCGACCACACGGCCGTCGCGCAGGGCGACCCAGGTCCAGTCGGGGCGGTATTCGCCGCCCTCGGCGCGGGTGCGGTAGGTGTGGCCGAAGCGGGCGCGGCCGACGAGCGCGGGGTCGTGCAGGGTGTGAAAGAGATGTGCGTCGCTCTCGGTGAGCGCGCGGATGACCAGATCGGTCATGAGATTCCTTCCGGGAATGCGATGCGCTCCCGGTCGGATCGGTGATCAGACGGAGGTACGCCCAGTGGACAAGGGGCGGGAGCGCGTGAACGTGGTGGTTTCCATAGCTCTCGCCTCCTTCCTCGATCATGGGCGTGCCCGCACTGTATGCGGGCCGGCGGATCCGTGTCCAGGCGTTTTTTCCGAGCCGGCTCAGGGCTGCGCCAGATAGTCGGCGAGCGTGCCTCGGCTGCGCCGCAGCTCGTCGAGACGGTCGTCCATGGCCGCCAACTCCCCTTGCAGGATGGTCCGCAGGTCCGCGCACCAGTCGAAGCCCGGCTGCTCGCCCCGGGCACACGGCAGCACCTTACGGATCACCTCAGTGGACAGGCCCGCCTTCAGCAGGGCGCGGATCTGCCGCACGGTGACCACCGAGTCCTCGTCGTACTCGCGGTAGCCGTTGGGACCGCGGCCGGCCTCGAGCAAGCCCTGCTCCTCGTAGTAGCGCAGCATCCGCGTACTGACCCCGGTGTGCCGGGACAACTCCCCGATCAGCATGCGGCCCGTCCCATCCGAGCTTGACCTTCCCATCGATGTGAAGCCATAACGTCGCCCCGCGAGCGAGTGTTTCGCCGGCTCGGCCGATTCCGTACGGGCTGGCCCGTACGGCTGATTCCTACTGCTGATCCGTACTGCTGATTCGTACTGCTGGAGCGATTGTGACTTCTTTTGTCGTACACCGTAATGGCCGGGCGGCGACCGCCGAGGAGTTGGCGCCGCTCGCCTTCGCGGGCCATGCCCACTTCACCGCCATGCAGGTGCGCGCAGGCCAGGTCCGGGGCCTTGACCTCCATCTGGAGCGGCTGCGGACCGCCTCGGTGGAGTTGTTCGGCCGGGCACTGCCCGACGACCTGGTGCGGTCGTATCTGCGGGCGGCGCTGGAGGCCGGTCCCGCCGACCTCTCGCTGACGGCCACGGTCTACTCCCGGGCGGGCGAGTTCACCGTGGCCGGGGCCGAGGCGGAGCCTGATGTGCTGGTCCGTACCGGACCGCCCGCCTCCGGCCCGCAGGGCCCCCTGGCGCTGACGGCGGTCGAGCACGAACGGTATCTCCCGGCGGTGAAGCATGTCGGTGAGGTGGCCAAGACGTATCTCCTCCGGCAGGCCGTCGCACAGGGCTTCGACGACGCCGCCTTCGTCGACCGGCGGGGGCGGCTCAGCGAGGCGACGATCTGGAATCTCGCCTTCTGGGACGGCGACTCGGTGGTGTGGCCCAGGGCCGAGGTGCTGGGCGGGATCACCATGAGCATCGTCCGCCGGCAACTGGACCGCCTCGGCGTCCCCCAGCGCGTCCAGGAGGTCACGCTCGCCGGCCTGCCGGCGCTGGCCGGGGGCGTGGTCATGAATTCGTGGACGCCGGGTGTGGCGGTGCGCCGGATCGGCTCCGTGCCCCTGCCCGAGGCGTCGTCCTTCCTGGACCTGCTGCACCGGGCCTACCGGGCCGAACCGCTCACCGCGCCGTGAGGTTGCGGGGGACGTCATTCCAGCAGGCCGGCGTCATGGGCCAGCAGCGCGATCTGCACCCGGTTGTTGAGATCCAGCTTGGTCAGGATCCGTGACACATGCGTCTTGACGGTCGCGACGCTCATGAACAGGCCCGCGGAGATCTCCGCGTTGGACTTGCCCTGGCCCACGGCGACCGCGACCTCGCGCTCCCGGTCGTTCAGCCGGCCGAGCAGCGCCCGGGCCCGCTCCCGCCGCCCGTCCCGGCCGGGGCCCGCCACATGCTCGATGAGCTGCTGGGTCACGGCGGGGGACAGCACCGGCTCGCCCGCCGCCACCCGCCGCACGGCCGCGACGAGGTCGGCCGGCGGGGTGTCCTTGAGCACGAAGCCCGCCGCTCCGGCGCGCAGGGCCCGCAGCACATGCTCATCCGCGTTGAACGTCGTCAGGATCACCACCTCGGGGGCCGGTTCACGCCGCCGCAACTGCTCGGTCGCGGCCAGCCCGTCCACCGTCGGCATGCGGATGTCCATCAGGACGACATCGGGGGTGTGGCGGTCCACGAGCGCGGCCACCTCCGTGCCGTCGGACGCCTCGGCGACGATCTCGATACCGGAGGAGGCGCCGCCGAGCATCAGCCGCAGCCCGGCGCGGACCAGCGGGTCGTCGTCGACGATCAGCAGGCGGATCGGGGTGGGGGAGGGCGCGGGTCCGGGGCTGGGCGCGGGCGCGGGCGGGGGTTCGGGCGCGGGGGCGGGGGCTGGGTCGGTGGCTTCCGGTGGGGATGAGCTCATGCGGGCCACGGTAGCCAGGCGTACAGCCGGAAGTCCCCGGCGTCCGAAGGGCCGCACTCCAGCCGGCCGCCCGTCAGCGCCGCGCGCTCGGCCAGCCCGACCAGGCCCTGGCCTGCTCCGGGGATCGCCCCCGGCCGGTCCTCGTCACGCGGCGAGGCATCCGGGGTGCGGGCGCGCACCGGGGCGCGTACGACATTGCGCACCTCCACGGTCAGCCCCTCTCCGGGCGCCCCTGACGCCGTCACCGTCACCTCCGCGTCGGGCGCGTGCTTGCGCGCGTTGGTCAGCCCCTCCTGCACGATCCGGTAGGCCGTACGGCCCGTGGCGCCCGGCACGGCCGCCGCGCCCGCCCCGGCGACGCCCGCCTCGTCCGACAGCGTCACCCGCATGCCCGCCCGGCGCGACTCCTGCACCAGCCGCGGCACATCGGCGAGGGTCGGCTGCGGCTGGTCGGGCGGGCTGCCCTCGGCGGCGGAGTCGGCATCGGCGTCCGGAGCCCGCAGCACGCCGATCACCTCGCGCAGGTCCTGGAGGGCCTGGTGCGCGCTGCTGCGTATCACCCCGGCGGCCTCGGCCACCTCCTGCGGGGACGCGTCGGCCCGGTACTCCAGCGCGCCCGCGTGCACGCTCAGCAGGGAGAGCCGGTGGGCGAGCACGTCGTGCATCTCCCGAGCGATCCGCTCGCGCGTCAGGCGCTGCGTCCGCTCGGCGCGCAGCGCCGCCTCCGCCTCGGCGCGCGAGGCCCGCTCGCGCAGCGATTCGAGCAGCTGGCGCCGGGAGCGTACGAACATGCCCCAGCCGATGGCGCCGCTGACGAGCAGAGCCCCGAGAATCACGTCTCCGGCGTAGTCGAGGTCGGGATCGGGGTGCACCGCCGGGGCGGCGAAGATCTGGGCCAGCGCCACCCCGCCGACCAGCGCGACCGTACGCAGTGGCCGGTGCACCGCGACCGTGAACAGCGCCACCAGCAGCGGCCCCGAGACGTAGTACGAGACCACGCCGGCGGCGAGCAGCACCAGCGCCAGCTCGACCGGCCGGCGGCGGCGCAGCCACAGCGCGAGACAGGCCACGACGCCGGCCATCAGGTCGGCGAACAGCGCCTCGTCCGACACCGAAGGGTCGGTGGCCATCGATTCGGAGGTCGTCAGCGAGAACAGGGCCGCCACCGAGATGCAGCACACGTCCACGATCCAGTCGCGCATGGTGCGGCGCGTCCTGACGCGCTTGCTGTCGCACGCCTCGATGTCCGCCGTTCGCGCGGCGTCTGAGCTGCCCATATCGACGAATCTACTGACGAGCGGGGGCGCGGTCGCCGCCTCGGACGCGGGCATCGACCAAAGTCGCAGGGCCATAGACCTTTGGCCGACTCGCCCCCGCCGGTCCGCCGCCTAGCCTCGAACACATGAGAAAAGCATGCGAGTTGGTGGGGAGCGTGCTGCTGGTCCTGGGCCTCGGCGGACTTGTCCACCACTTCATCGGCTGGTTCGGGAAGTGGGCGGTGGTCCGCTATGTGCCGTTCCTGGACGGCTATGAGCTGTATGCGAATGCCGCCCTGGCCGTGGTCGGCTTCGTCATGGTCGCCGTCGCCGAGGAGGCGGGCAAGCGCCCGTCCGGTCCGCTCATATCTGATGCGGACCGCGCCCCGCGAGAGTGAGGAAGGCTTCGCCGACCGCCTCGGGACACCGAAAGGCCGGTCTGCCGCCCACGAGGGGGAAGGGGGCGGCAGACCGGCAGGGTGAGGTGCACCTGACAGGGCGGAGGAGCGGATCAGGGCACCACGTGGATCGGGGGTCGGGGCAGCGCGCTGTGCGGGTCAGCGCGCTGCGCGGATGGGGTCAGTGCGCCATACAGTCAGTGCACCATACAGATCGGCGCGGCCGTCGCGTCGGGTGAGCCACCGCTGGCCGCATAGCCGAAGGTCGTCGAGGCTCCGGCCGCCAATGAGCCGTTCCAGTCGGCGTTGGTGACCGATGCCGTTGAGCCCGTGGCGGTCAGTTTGCCGTTCCAGGCGCTGTCCACCCGCTGCCCGGACGGCAGTGTCCAGTCGACCATCCAGGAGGAGATGGGGGTGGCGCCGGTGTTGGCCACCGTCACCTCGGCCTGGTAGCCGCCGTTCCAGGTGCTGGTGGTCTTCTGGGTGGCGGTGCACTTGGCCGTCGGCGGGTCGGTCGGGTCACTGCCGCCGCTGGAGGCGCCCGGCACCGTCACCTCACCGTTGCCGCCGTCGAAGACCACGTCGGAGCAGCTGTAGAAGGTCTCCTGGCTGTCCGAGCGGGTCCAGACGGTGTAGATGATGTGGCGGCCGCTCTTGCCCGAGGGCAGATTGGCGGTCCAGGTGTACTTGCCGTCCACCGTGCCGACCGGGCCCGTCTGCGGCGGGTTCGTCACGGTGTTGAACGGCTGGTCCTCCAGGTCGTTCCAGGTGAGCGGCTTCGTCGGGTCGATCGCGTTCTTGGTGACGTAGCTGCGGAACGAACCGGGGTGCGCGGCCCAGGCGTTGTAGGTGAACTGCATCGACTTACCGGCGGTCAGATGGGTCACCGGCCAGTCCTTGCTGCCCAGGTCGAAGCCGGAGAAGTTGTAGACGGTGGCCGCGCCGCTGCACAGCTGTCCGTCCGGGATGAAGCCCTTGGTCCGGCCCGCCCCGTCCGAACGCAGCACCGCGAACCAGTTGTAGAACGGCGTGGCCCCGCTCTTGTCGAACGCGGCCTTGCAGGCGGGGTTGGTCGGCTTGACCTCCCCGGTGCTGGACAGGCTGTACTTCCAGCACAGATAGGTGCGGCTGCCCGGTGCCATCGGCGCGCCGTGCGCGGAGGCGCTGCCGCCGCCGAAGAACACCAGCCCGAGGGCGGGCAGCACACCGAGCAGGACCAGCAGTACGGACCGGCGGGCGCGGGAGCGGCCCGGCGGTTGAGCGGGACGTGCGAGAGCCATCAATCGTCGTGGCATTGCGCTTCTTCTTCCCTTCGACGCGAACGGGTCAGGAACCGTCGTATGGGAGCGCTCCCAAGTTACTTTGTGAAGGTAGCGCCGTCCGCAGTACCTGTAAATGCTTTAGGCCGCGAACACAGCATCAGTTCTGGCGGGCCGTCAGGTCCGGACCAGCAGCGCCACCGGGAGGCGGTCGAAAAGGTCGCTCAACCGGCAGGCCCCCTCGGCCGTCCGCCCGGTCAGCAGGTCCCGCCAGCGACCCGGCGGCAGCGGCAGCGCCGTGCCGCGCCAGCCGCCCGCCTCCGCGAGCCGCCGCGACAGCCGGGTGACGGCCGTGACCGCCCCGCCGCCCCCGGCACCTTCCGCGCCACCACCCCCGCCCCCGCTCCCGCCTTCGCCCTCGCCCCGGCCGTCCGTCCGCAGAAACGCCACACAGTGCGCGGCCGCCGGGCCCTCGGCCGCCAGCGGGGTGTACGCGCCCGACGGTCCGAACCACCGGGGACGGCGCCGCCGCAGCCGCAGGGCCGCCGCGGTCAGCAGCAGCTTCTCGGCCGACGGCCCGTCCGGCTCGCGCCCCGCGTCCAGATGGGCGAGCAGCTCGGGGCGCGGCTCGGGCGGGCGGCGGTTGTCCGGGTCGACCAGCGCGGCGTAGGTGTGCTCGGTGCCCATGTAGAGGTCCGGCACGCCCGGCATGGTCAGCTGTAGCAGGGCCGCGCCCAGCGCGTTGGCGCGCGCGGGGGCGTCCAGCGCGCCGCCCAGCGCCGCCCACGCCGGGTGGCCGGGGTCGCACGGGCCCGCCTTGAGGAAGGCGGCGACCTCGTCCTCGTACGCCGGGTCCTGCTCGGTCCAGGTCGTCCGCAGCCCCGCCTCCCGCACCCCCTTGAGCACCGCGGGGACCAGCCGCTCGCCGTCCGGGGACCCGAGCCCCACCACGGTCTGCCACGCCGTCCACGCCAGATGGGCATCGGGCGCCGCCGCGGTGCCCGACGCCGTCTCCCGCGCCTCCACCGCCACTGCCGCTGCCACTGTCACTGCCTTCAGCAGTTGCCCCCACCGGTCCGGGCACTCGGTCAGCGCCGCGAGCCGCGCCCGCACATCCGCGCTGCGCTTGGTGTCGTGGGTGGACAGCACGGTGCCGGTCGAGGGCCAGTCGGCCCGCAGCCGGGCAGCGAAGGCATGGAACCGGTCGGGGGAGACGGCCGGTTGCCCCGGGTCGCCGCCGACCTCCGCCGCCGAGAGCAGCGGGGCGTAGCGGTAGAAGGCGGTGTCCTCGACCGACTTGGCGCGCAGCGCGGCGGCGGTCTGGGCGAAGCGCGCGCAGAAGTCGCGGTGGTGCGGACCGTCGCCCAGTCTGCCGAGCGCCGCGTCCCGCACCGTGAACACCACCGACGCCTCCTCCCGCACCGCGAACGCCGCCCGCGCGTCCCCCGCCGCCAGGATCAGCATCTCGGCGTCCGTCCGGGTCGGCGGGGTGTCGGGGGAGACGTACGGGCGGTAGACCGGCAGCCGCACCAGCAGCTCGCGGATCGCCGTGCGCAGCGCCCAGGGTGCGTGGTCGCGCAGCCGCGGCTCGGCGGCGCAGATCCGCACGGCGGTGCGCACCAGCCGCTCCACCTCGGCGGCCAGCTCATGCGTCACCACATGCCGCGCGGCGCGCCGCACGGTCGACGGCCAGTCGCCGCCCAGGTCCTCGGGGGGCGCGGCGAAGCCGCGGTACAGCGCGGTCAGCTCCGCCAGCCCGGCCGGGTCGACGAAGAGGCCGTCGATGTGGTGCAGCGCGTCATAGCCGGTCGTGCCGGCGACCGGCCAGTGCGCGGGCAGCCGCTCGCCCCGGCCGAGGATCTTCTCCACGACGGTCCACCGGCCGCCCCCCGCCGCGGCCCGCACCTCGCGGTCCAGCCGCCGCAGATACCCCTCCGGGTCGGCGAGGCCGTCCGGGTGGTCCACCCGGAGCCCGTCGATCACCCCGTCGCGCATCAGCTCCAGCAGCTTCCCGTGGGTCGCCGCGAACACCTCGGGGTCCTCGACCCGCACCGCGATGAGCTCGGAGATGGTGAAGAAGCGCCGGTAGTTCAGCTCCGTACGGGCCAGCCGCCACCACCCCAGCCGGTACCACTGCCGGTCCAGCAGCCGGGGCAGCGGCATCCCCTCGGTGCCGGGCCGCAGCGGGAACTCGTGGTCGTGGTAGTGCAGCGCCCCGTCCGCCACCCGCAGCTCCGCCAGCTCGTCGCCGAGCGGGCCGCCGAGGACCGGCAGCAGCACCTTGCCGCCGTGGCGGCCCCAGTCGATGTCGAACCACCGCGCATACGGCGAGGTCGGCCCGTCCTTCAGCACCTCCCACAGCGGTCTGTTGAGCCGCTCCGGCGCGGGCACCGCCATGTGGTTGGGAACGATGTCGACGATCAGCCCGAGCCCGTGGGCACGGGCCGTGCGGGCCAGGGCGCGCAGCCCCTCCTCGCCGCCCAGCTCCGCCCGCACGGCCGAGTGGTCGACCACGTCATAGCCGTGTGCGGAGCCGGGCCGGGCCTCCAGCACCGGCGAGAGGTGCAGATGCGACACGCCGAGCGAGGCCAGATACGGCACGGCCTCGCCCGCCGCCTCGAAGGGGAAGGCGGGCTGTAGCTGAAGCCGGTAGGTGGCGGTCGGCGCGGCGGACCCGGGCACGGTGCGGTCGGACGTCATAGAACGTACGTACCCACAACCCGCACGGCATCAGATCGAAGCACCGGCCAAACACTCGTACGAGGGTTTCTGCGCCCAAACGGGAACCCTACCCCGGCCGCTGGAGCACCAGCAGGCTCCGGTCCACCAGCGTCAGCCGGTCGCCCGCCGCCACCTTCGCCCCGCTGCCGGGCTCCACGCCCTCCGGCAGGGAGGTGTCCACGATCACCTGCCACTGCTTGCCGTGGTCGACGGGCACCGTGAAGTCCAGCGGCTCGTGGTGCGCGTTGAACATCAGCAGGAAGGAGTCGTCGGCGATCCGCTCCCCGCGCGGCCCCGGCTCGGAGATCGCGCTGCCGTTGAGGAAGACCGTCAGCGACTTGGCGTGCGCCGCCTGCCAGTCGCGCTGCCGCATCTCCTCGCCCTCGGCCGTGAACCACGCGATGTCCGAGAGCTCGTCGTGCGTGCCCTCCACCGGCCGCCCGTGGAAGAAGCGGCGGCGCCGGAAGACCGGGTGGTCGCGGCGCAGCCAGGTCAGCGAGCGGGTGAAGCGCAGCAGCTCCAGGGCCGCGGCGTCCGCCTCGTCCGCCGCGGCCCCCTCGGCCCCCTCGGCCCCCTGGGCTTTGGTGCCCGGCCATTGCACCCAGGACACCTCGTTGTCCTGGCAGTACGCGTTGTTGTTGCCGTGCTGGGTGCGCGCGAACTCATCGCCGTGGCTGAGCATCGGCACGCCTTGGGAGAGCATCAGCGTCGCGATGAAATTGCGCATCTGGCGCTCGCGCAGCGCCCGTACCGACGGGTCGTCGGTCTCGCCCTCGGCGCCGCAGTTCCAGGAGCGGTTGTAGCTCTCGCCGTCCTGGTTGCCCTCGCCGTTGTCCTCGTTGTGCTTCCGGTCGTACGAGACCAGGTCGCGCAGCGTGAAGCCGTCGTGGCAGGTGACAAAGTTGACGGAGGCCAGCGGCCGCCGCCCGTCGCCCTGGTAGAGGTCGGAGGAGCCGGTCAGCCGGGAGGCGAACTCGGCGAGAGTGCGCGGCTCGCCCCGCCACAGATCGCGGACCGTGTCGCGGAACTTGCCGTTCCATTCGGTCCACAGGGGCGGGAAGTTCCCCACCTGGTAGCCGCCCTCGCCGACGTCCCAGGGCTCGGCGATCAGCTTCACCTGGCTGACCACCGGGTCCTGCTGCACCAGGTCGAAGAACGAGGACAGCCGGTCCACCTCGTGGAACTGCCGGGCCAGCGTGGCCGCCAGATCGAAGCGGAAGCCGTCGACCCGCATCTCGGTCACCCAGTAGCGCAGCGAGTCCATGATGAGCTGCAGTACGTGCGGGCTGCGCATCAGCAGGGAGTTCCCGGTGCCGGTGGTGTCCGTGTAGTACCGCCGGTCGTTGCCCAGCCGGTAGTACGAGGCGTTGTCCAGGCCCCGGAAGGACAGCGTCGGGCCCAGGTGGTTGCCCTCGGCGGTGTGGTTGTAGACGACGTCGAGGATCACCTCGATGCCGGCCTGGTGTAGGGCGCGTACGGCCGACTTGAACTCCAGGACCTGCTGTCCCCGGTCGCCCCACGACGCGTATGCGTTGTGCGGGGCGAAGAACCCGATGGTGTTGTAGCCCCAGTAGTTCGACAGGCCCGCGTCGACCAGCCGGTGGTCGTGCACGAACTGGTGCACCGGCATCAGTTCGAGTGTGGTGACGCCCAGCTCCGTCAGATGTTCGATGATCGCGGGGTGCGCGAGCGCCGCGTAGGTTCCGCGCAGCTCGTCCGGCAGCCGCGGATGGCGCATGGTGAGGCCCTTGACATGGGCCTCGTAGATGACGGTGCGGTGGTAGTCGGTGCGCGGCGGCCGGTCGTCGCCCCAGTCGAAGTAGGGGTTGACCACGACCGAGGCCATGGTGTGCGGGGCCGAGTCGAGGTCATTGCGCTTCTCGGGCCGGTAGAAGTGGTAGCCGTAGACCTCCTCGCCCCAGTTGATCTGTCCGCTGAGCGCCTTGGCGTACGGGTCGAGCAGCAGCTTGGCGGAGTTGCACCGGTGGCCGCGCTCCGGCTGGTACGGGCCGTGGGCCCGGAATCCGTAGCGCTGCCCGGGCATGATCCCCGGCAGATAGGCGTGGCGTACGAAGGCGTCGGTCTCGCGCAGCTCCACCGCGGTCTCCGAGCCGTCCTCGTGCAGGAGGCACAGCTCGATCCGCACGGCGGCCTCGGAGAAGACCGCGAAGTTGGTTCCGGCGCCGTCGTAGGTGGCGCCCAGGGGGTAAGCCTGTCCCGGCCAGACCTGCATGCGTCGACTCTTCCACTTCTTCCCCGGGGCCCGCGAGCACCCCTGGCGCCGGACGAGGAGGAATCCTTGCCCAACTGGCGCCCTGGCGTAGCGCTTTCGCCACAACTTCCTGAAAACGGAGGCAACCTGCGACCGAATCGGTTCGTCCTACGGGGTGACTCCGCATACTGGATCTCCCGGTATGCGGTCCCATGCGACCTGAGGGGTGTTTGGGGGAGAATGTGCGCACGATAATGCACCGCCACCTGGGCAAGGTGGTGGCCGGTGCGGCCATCGCGGTCACCGCCACGGCGGTGATGGTGGGAGTGACGCTGCCGAGCGACGCGTCCGGCCAGGAGAAAGGCGCGGCAGCGGGGCGCGACGGCGGCCCGCAGAGCTCGACGGCCGAGCAGGGCCGGTCGGCCCGGCAGCAGCCCGCCGTCGTGGAGTCCGCCCCCGTGCAGGGGAAGACGGGCACCGGCCGGGATCCGCTCACGGACGACGAGATGAAGCGCGCCGAGCAGCTCGCGCTCGGCCGGAGCCTCCGCGACAGCGGTGAGAACGTCACCGGCGGCAAGGGCCCGCAGCGGCTGGCCACCGACCTCGCGGAGCTGTCTCCCGAGGAGGTGGCACAGGCCGACCCGCCGCGCCGCGCCGAGGTCTCGTACTACGACTACAAGGACGACGCCTACGTCATCAAGACCGTCGACCTCGCCTCCGGCAAGGTCGAACACACCGAAACCCAGCACGGCGTCCAGCCGCCGCCGACCCGCGACGAGGCGCGCGAGGCCGCCCGGCTGCTGATCGCCGACAAGCTCGGCGACGGCCTCAAGCGGGACTACAAGGACGCCACCGGCAGCGCGCTGACCGGCCCCGACCAGCTGACCGTCACGGGCTTCGTCTACCGGGTCGACGAGGAGAACGCCGGGCCGGCCGCCCTCGCGGACTGCGGGAAGCACCGCTGCGTACGGCTGTTCACCAGGGTCGTCAACGGGCAGTGGATCGACGTCAGGCAGCTGGTCGTCGACCTGAGCGACCGCACCGTCCACCGGCTGGGCTGACGGCCCCGGCGCGCTCCTTTTCGCACACCTTTACGCTCATCACAGGAGTACCTCCATGCCTGAAAGAAGGCTTCGCCGTGCTCGTGCCCGGGTCGCGGCGGCCCTCGGCGCCTCGGCGCTCATCGGGGTCACGGGCGTCGCGGCCGGTCCGGCCGGATCCGCCCAGGCCGCCCCGAAGGCGCCCGCGAAGGCCCCCGCCGCCGCGGCCGACTGCTCGGCCGCGTACCGGATCGAACAGAAGCTGGACGGCGGCACCACCTGGCGGATGTGCTGGCACTACGAGAGCAAGGCCGGGCTCGTGCTCGACGACGTCTCGTACCAGCCCAAGGGCGAGGCCGCCCCCATCAAGGTGCTGACCAGCGCGAAACTCGCCCAGATCCATGTGCCGTACGACGACGGCAGCAATGAGTACGACGACCTCACCGGGCAGCCCTTCGCCCAGGAACTGCAGCAGCTCGACCCGGCCGAGTGCCCCGGCGGCACCATCAAGACCGTCCGGGTCCCCGGCGCATGGGACCCGGATCACCCGGATGTGAAGGGTTTGTGCGCCACCACCCGCGCCCGCGGCCACGCCTACCGCATGGGCGGCGGCGGTCCGGACGGCAACAAGGTCTACCAAACGCAGGGCAAGGACCTGCTCCTCTACACCGTCAACCAGGTCGGCTGGTACGAGTACATCACCGAGTGGCGGTTCTCCGGCGACGGCACCATGACCATGCAGGTCGGCGCCACCGGCACACTCTCCCCGATGGACTACGACGCGGGCGACGGCCGCGGCTGGCCGATCGGCAAGGGCGCCAAGGACTACGCCACCAGCCATGCCCACAACGTCTTCTGGCGGCTGAACTTCGGCCTCGACGGCTCCCCCAAGAGCAAGGTCGAGCAGTACGACTCCAAGACCACCACGGCCACCGGACAGAAGCCCAAGACCAAGACCACCCGCACCCAGGTCACCAAGGAACTGGCCGGGGACGCCGCCGCGCAGCGCTGGTGGCGGGTCGTGTCCACCGCGGGCAAGAACAAGGACGGCCACCCGCGCAGCTACGAGATCGTGCCCGGCCACACCAGCAAGTTCCCCGGCCGCAGCTACACCAAGCACGACGTGTACTTCACCGAGTACAAGAAGTGCGAGCAGTTCGCCAGCCACAACCCGCGCGGCTGCGCGACGGGCGCGGGCAAGAGCGTCGACAAGTGGGTGAACGGCCAGACCCTCAAGCACCCCATCGTGTGGGTCAACATCGGGTTCCACCACATCGCCCGCGATGAGGACCAGGAGCCCATGCCGGTGCACTGGCAGGGCTTCCAGCTCTCCCCTCGGGACGTCACCGCTATGAATCCGCTCACGCCTTCTGCACTGTCTGATCACAACGGCCATACAGAAGGGGAAGGTTGACCGTAAGGTCGATCGATCGAGCTGCACCGCCCCCGTCCGCCGCAGTAGTCTGCGGTGATCGTTGGATGGGGGCGGGAGGCGGTGCACAGGTGAGCTCGGGCGGGCTGGAGCTGCCTTCTGGGGACGCGGTTCCCGGGAGTGACAGCGCCACCGACACACCCCCCGGTGCGGTGTCCCTGGTACAGCCGGTGGAGATCGGAGCGGAACTGGACTGGGGCGCCGACGCCTGGGCCGAGGTGCGCACCCGCGCACGCCGGGCCGGGCGGGCCTACATCTGGCTGAACCTCGTCGAGCAGCGGCTGCGCGCGGTCGTGGCCGCCGTGCTCCGCCCCATCTACGAGCCGGTCCACGACGACGACTGGGTCGTCGCCGCGGCCGGGCCCGCCGGGCAGGAGTGGGTGCAGCGCGCCGTCGCCGTACGGGAGGTGAGCCGCCGCAAGGGTTATCTGCTGGACCCGGCGGACGACAACGTCCTCAGCTTCCTCACCCTGCCGCAGCTGCGCGAACTCCTCGTCCAGCACTGGCCGTGCTTCGAGCCGTACCTCGACGACCGGCGCGAGGTGGAACTGGCCCTGGACGAGCTGGAGGTCGCCCGCAACGTCGTCTCCCGCAACCGGGCCCTGTCCGTGACCGTCCTGGCCCAGGCCGAGCGCGCCTCCGCCCGGCTCCTGGACATCCTCGGCAGCGGCACCGGCACCCCCTCCGCCGACCGGCTGCCCATCGACGCCGTCGAGGACCTGGTGGGGGACCGGTACGCGGACGTCGTGGGGGTCCACTCCGACCGGGTGCGGCTACAGCGGCAGCTGCCCGTCGAGGACCTCTTCGGCAACGCCCGCCGCCTCGACGCCGTCGGCATCGGGCTCAACCTCCTGGTCCAGAACTACTCCGGCCGCCGACTGGTCCGGCTGGCCGAAGCCGGCTGCCGGGCCCGGCTGCTGTTCCTCAACCCGGCCAGCAGCGCGGTGCGGCGGCGCGAGCGTGAGCTCGGGCTGAAGAAGGGCGAGATGAGCCGGTCGGTGGAGATGAACATCCTCCACATGCGGCGGGTCCGCGCCCGGCTGCGCGACCCCGGCGCGTTCGAGATCCACGTCTTCGACGAGACCCCGCGCTTCACCGCCTACCTGGTCAACGGCGACGGCGCCGACGGCCTGGCCGTCGTCCAGTCGTATCTGCGCAAGGCCCGGGGCATCGAGGCCCCGGTGCTGGTGCTGCGCGGCGGGGGGCGCGGGCGCGACGTGGTGCGGGACGGGCAGGACATGAGCCGCGACGGCGACAACGGGCTGTTCGGCACCTACCGGGAAGAGTTCGAGAGCGTGTGGGCGGACTCCCGGCCGGTGTCCTGAGGCTCGCGCGCACCGGGATTGTCGGTGGCGGCCGTGGCCGCGCCGGTGGCCGGCCGAACCGGGCCGCCGGTACGGGCCCGGCCGGTGCGCGCCGCCCAGCGGCCGTCGGTGCGGGTGATACGGACCGGGTGGCCGAAACACACGCTGATCCGCTCCGTGGTGACCACCTCGTCGGCCGTCCCGGAGGCCAGGGCGCGCCCTTCGCGCAGCAGCAGCGCGTGCGTGGTGCTGGCCGGCAGCTCCTCCAGATGGTGCGTCACCAGGACGGTCGCCAGCCGTGGATGGTCGCGCCGCAGCGCGTCCAGGCTGTCCAGCAGCTGCTCGCGCGCCGCCAGGTCAAGGCCGGTGGCCGGCTCGTCGAGCAGCAGCAGGCGCGGGCGGGGCATCAGCGCCCGGGCGATCAGGACCCGGCCGCGCTCGCCCTGGGACAGGGTGGGCCACAGGGCGTCGCGCCGGGCGCCCACCCCGAGCGTGTCGAGCAGCCGCTCGGCCTGCTCCAGCCGGCCGGGCTCGGGCCGTCGGCGCGGGACGGTCTCGACGGTGTTGGTCAGCCCGGTGAGCACCACGTCCCGCACCCGCAGCGGGGAGCGCAGCGGATGGCGCGGGTTGACATGGCCGACGAGGGTGCGCAGTTCCCGCAGGTCCACCCGGCCCAGCGTGTGCCCCAGGACCTGCACCGTGCCCCGGGTGGGGTGGGTCAGCGCGCCGAGCAGGCCGAGGAGGGTGCTCTTGCCCGCGCCGTTGGCGCCGAGCAGCGCCCAGTGCTCGCCCTCGCGCACGGTCAGGGAGACCGACCGCAGCAGATACCGGCCGTCGCGTACGACGTCGACGTCCTCGGCCCGCAGTACGGGGGAGCCGGTCATCGCGCCACCTCTTCGATTGGGCCGTCCGGGCCGGCCAGGCCGACCAGGGTCATGACGGATTCCAGGTGCCGGGTGGTGGCCGCGATCGCGGCCGTGGCGTCGCCGCGCGCCAGGGCGTCCAGCAGATCCGCGTGCGCGCAGGACAGATCGGGCAGCCCGGTTTCGTACGTCACCATCTCGACCAGCGCCTCGCGCAGCACCGGCAGTACGGAGGTGAACAGGCCGAGCAGCACGGCGTTGCCCGACAGCTCGACGACCGTCCGGTGGAACTCCAGGTCGGCGTCCACGAAGGCGGCCGGACCGGCCCCGGCGGCCTCCTGCCGCCGCTTCAGATCCGCCGCGAGCCGGGCGACGTCCTCGGGGCGCGTCCGTCGCGCGGCCAGCCGGGCGGCCTCCACCTCGAGGGCCCTGCGGACCTCGTAGACCTCCAGCAGCCGGGCGCGGCGCAGCAGGTGCCGCAGGTCCGGCTCGCCGGCCGCGCCGGCCTGTTCGGGCTCGGTCCGGGTGACAAAGGTGCCTGAGCCGTGGCGCACGTCCAGCAGGCCGTCCCGGGCCAGCAGCCGTACGGCCTCCCGCACGGAGGACCGGCCGACGCCCAGCTCCGCCGCGAGCCTCACCTCGTTGGGCAGCCGCTCGCCGGGCTCCCAGCGCCCCTCGCGCAGCATGTCCCGCAGCGCGCCTTCGACCTGCGGTACGACACGCCCGTGCCGCAGCCGGGCCAGCTCCGCCATGCCCCCACCCCTTCCGATCATGTCCGACGGCGGGGACTCTAACACGAGTCCTCAGACGTCTGAGGACTTATCGCGCTGGCGGGCTCATCGCCCAGGCGGGATCGGGGCGTTGTCAGTGGTGCGTGGGAGGGTGGTTCACACCAGGGGGAAGTAAAGGAGGGCCGGTATGGGCTGGCACCGGGAGCTGCTGATCGGATTCGACCTCGAGACCACGGGCACGGACCCGGGGGAGGCGCGGATCGTGACGGCGGCCGTGGTCGAGGTGAGGGGCGGGGAGCCGGTCGGGCGGCGCGAGTGGCTGGCCGATCCGGGCGTGGCCATTCCGGACGACGCCGTGGCCGTGCACGGCATCAGCACCGAGCGGGCGGCGGCCGAGGGACGCCCCGCGCCCGAGGTGGCCGACGAGATAGCGGACGTGCTGGTGGCCCACTGGCGGGCGGGGGCGCCGGTGGTGGCGTACAACGCGGCGTTCGACCTGAGCCTGCTCGCCGCCGAGTTGCGGCGTCACGGGCTGCCCTCGCTGGGCGAGCGGCTGGGCGGCGCCGAAACCGGCCCGGTCGTGGACCCGTACACGATAGACCGGGCCGTCGACCGGTACCGCAAGGGCAAGCGCACACTGGAGGCGGTGTGCGGGGAGTACGGGGTGGTCCATGAGCGCGCCCACGAGGCCGGGGCGGACGCGCTGGCGGCGGTCCGCGTCGCGTGCGCGGTCGCGGAGCGCCACGGGCAGGTGGCGGGTCTGGATCTGTGGGATCTGCACCGCAAGCAGGTCGTCTGGTACGCCCGGTGGGCGGCCGACTTCCAGGCCTGGCTGCGCGGCAAGGGCACGCCGGACGCGGTGGTCGACGGCAGCTGGCCGCTCCACGAGGTCGAGGCGGAGGCCGAGCCGGTGGCGGGCTGACAGCCTCCACTGTGCCCCACAGTGCGGCGGGCCCTGGCAGGGCGGCGACCGTTCGGCACGCCGCCCCCCCAGGGCGGCCGTTCAGAACGCGTACCAGCGGACCGCCGGATCACCGTCCCGCAAGGAGGCCACCCGGCGGCCGAATTCGGCGAGCGCGGCCGGGTTTCCCGGCGCGTGCTGGGCGACCCAGGCGCAGCTCGCGATCTCCCGCGCGCCCCGCAGTACCGCGCAGCCGTCCCACTCCCGCACATCCCAGCCGTACGCCGCCACGAACTCGTCGTACGCGGCCGGGCCGAGCCCGTAGCGGTCCCGGGTGAGGTCCATGACGACGAGGTCGTGCTCGCGCAGGTCGTAGGAGAACGTCTCCAGGTCCACCAGCACCGGGCCGTCGGGGCCGATGTGCACATTGCGAGGCAGCGCGTCGCCGTGCACCGGGCCGGGCGGCAGCCGCGGGGTCAGCTCCGCGGCGGCCGCCGCGGCCTCGTCCCGGCGGGCGCGCAGATACGCCGCGTCCGCCGGGGCGATCGCGCGCCCGGCCAGCCGCAGCCAGCGCTCGACGCCGCCCAGCAGATCGCGGCCCGGCAGCTCGAAGGGCGGGTCGGGCAGCGCGTGCACCAGCTGGAGCAGCCGGCCGAGGTCACGGGGGCCGGCGGGGCGTACGGGCTCGGGGAGCTGCTGCCAGTAGGTGACGAGATGGCCGCCGAAGGGGAGCGGCTGCTCCGAGCCGTAGCGGCGGTCCGGGCGCACCGCGGGCAGGCCCTCCCGCGCCAGCCAGTCGGCGACCTGGAGCTCCCGCGCGGCCCGGTCCCACACCTCCAGATCCCGGCTGATCCGTACCACGAGGGACAGGCTGTCGAGGGCGAACACGGCGTTCTCGCCGAGCGCCAGCAGCCGCGCCTCGGCGGTGCCCGCCCGGTACGGCGGCAGCGCGGCGGCGAGCACCGCGCGCGCCCGCGCCTCGGTCAGCGCCGCGTTCCCCATGTCGTGCCTCCTCCGCCCGCCCGCGCCGGGCTCACCCTCCGGGCCTGCCCATCATGCCGTCCGACAGGGCGCCGACGGCGGGCGGCCCCTGCCGCCGGCCGAGGCGTGCCCTGATCGGCCGGCCTGCGCCCCGCCTGCCGCTGGGGCGGGCACCCCCCAGCGGTAGGCGCCCCCAACTCCCGCACCGCTCCCACACGATCCGAAACCTTGACTGCGCCGCGTGCCCTCCGCACGATGACGTGGGCCTCCGCACCGGGCGCCCCAGTTCCGCCGTATCGAGATGCGCCCGAAGGAGCCCCTCGCCGTGACATCGATGGCCGCAATGGCGCGGCCGGACAACAGACCGCCGGACGGGAGGACCGATCGCGGCGCGTGGTTCCTGATCCTGCCGGCACTCATACCGATCCTCGTCCTCAGCGTCGGCCCCCTCCTGTACGGGATCGCGCTGGCCTTCACCGACTCCCAGTCGGGCCGCACCCGCCCCACCCAGTGGACCGGCCTGCGGGGCTTCCAGGACCTGGCCCAGGACCGGCTTTTCTGGGAGTCCTTCCGCATCGGGCTCCAGTGGGCGGTCGGGGTGACGGTCCCGCAGTTCCTGCTGGCGCTCGGACTGGCACTGCTGCTCAACCAGAACCTCCGCTTCCGCTGGCTGGCGCGGGCCCTCGCGATCGTCCCCTGGGCCATGCCGGAGATCGTCGTCGGCATCATGTGGCGGCTGGTCTACCAGCCCGACGCAGGCCTCCTCAACGACGCGCTGGGCACCGGCAAGGATTGGCTGGGCGACCCCGCGACCGCTCTGCCCGCCGTCATCGTGGTCGGTGTCTGGGCGGGCATGCCGCAGGTGACCGTCGCGCTGCTGGCCGGTCTCGCCAACGTGCCGCGTGAGCTGCACGAGGCCGCGGCGGTGGACGGCGCGGGTGCCTGGCGCCGCTTCCGCACCGTCACCTGGCCCGCCATCAGGCCGATAGCCCTCGCGATCAGCGCGCTCAGCTTCATCTGGAACCTCAACTCCTTCGCGCTGGTCTACGTCCTGACCAACGGCGGCCCCGGCGGTCGCACCCGTCTGCCGATGCTCTTCGCTTACGAAGAGGCCTTCCGCTACGGCCAGTTCGGCTATGCGGCGGCCATGGGCTGCGTCCTGGTCGCGGTGGTGTCCGTGCTGCTCGCGGTGTATCTGGCCGGGCGGCTGAGGGGAGACGACCGGTGAAGCGGCCAACCGTGACGTCCGCGAACCGGCAATCCCCGAACCGGCGATCCGCGCACCCGCCGTCCCTGAGCCGTCGGCGCACCGCGAACCGCACCGCCCGCGCCGGGCAGTACCTCGCGCTGCTGTGCTATCTCGGCTTCCTCGTCCTGCCCCTCCTGTGGCTGATGTCCACCGCCTTCAAGCCGCCCCGCGAGCTGGCCACCCTCGACCCCCAGTGGATCCCCGACCACCCCACCCTGGACAACTTCCGCCAGGCGTTCGACGAGCAGCCGCTCCTCCAGGCCGCGGCCAACAGCCTGATCGCCGCCGCCTGCGCCGCCGTGTTCGCCGTCGCCCTCGCGACCCCGATGGCGTACGTCATGGCCCGCCACCGGTCCCCGCTGTCCCGCGCGGCCACCGGCTGGGTCGTGGTCAGCCAGGCGTTCCCGCTGGTCCTGGTGATCATCCCGCTGTTCCTGATCCTCAAGGAGCTCCGCCTCATCGACTCCCTCGCCGGCCTGGTGGCCGTGTACGTGGTGTGGGCGCTGCCGTTCGCCCTGTGGATGCTCACCGGGTACGTCCGCGCCGTGCCGCGCGAGCTGGAGGAGGCCGCGGCCGTGGACGGCGCGGGCAAGGCGCGCATCCTGGTCTCGGTGACCGCCCCGCTGCTCGCCCCGGGCATCGTGGCCACCGCCCTCTTCGCCTTCATCACCTCCTGGAACGAGTTCTTCTTCGCCCTGGTCCTGCTCAAGTCGCCGGAGAAGCAGACCATGCCGGTCATCCTCACCCACTTCATCGGCGCGGAGGGGGTAGCCGACCTCGGTCCGCTCGCCGCGGCCGCGCTGCTCGCCACGATCCCCTCCCTCGTCCTCTTCGCCGTCATCCAGCGGCGGATCACGGGCGGGATGCTGGCCGGGGCGGTGAAGCACTGATGCGTCGCAGGCACTTCCTCGCCGGGGCGCTGGCCGCGCCCGCCACCGCCGCGCTGCTGCCCGCCTGTTCGGCGGGCCGGCGCCGTCGCTCGGCCGATGGCACGGTCACCCTGCGCTTCCAGTCGCTGGCCTGGCAGCAGGAGTCCGTCGCCGTGAACAAGCAGCTGGTCGCGGAGTGGAACGCGGCCCACCCGAAGATCCGGGTGGAGTACGTCCAGGGCAGCTGGACCGGCGTCCACGACCAGCTGCTGACCGCCTTCGAGGGCGGCGAGCCGCCCGACATCATCCACGACGCCACCGATGACCTCGCGGACTTCGCGTACGGCGGCTCGCTCGCCGACCTCAGCGATCTGCTGCCCCGGCGCCTCATGGAGGACATCCCGCAGGAGAGCTGGGGGACCGCGACGTTCGGCGGCGGTGTCTATGGCGTGCCGTTCCTCCAGGAGCCGCGCATGATCATGGCGAACAGCGCCCTGCTGGAGGCGGCGCGGGTGCGCATCCCCACCGCGCGGGACCCGTGGAGCTGGGAGGAGTTCGAGGAGGCCGCGAAGCGGCTGACGCGCAAGGGCGCCTACGGGGTGGCCTGGCCGCTCAAGGAGCCGGTCTCCGCGACCCTCAACCTGTCCCTGTCCACCGGCGGCCGGATCTTCCACCGGGGCGCCGACGGCAAGGTCACCATCCGTTTCGACGCCGCCGACCAGGCGGTCCCCGCCGTCATCCACCGGCAGTTGGGAGCCGACCGCACCGGTTCCCGGACCACCCTCGGCATGGGCGGCTCGGACACCCTGCCCGGCTTCTTCGGCGGCAAGTACGCGATGGTGCCGCTCGGCTTCTCGTACCGCCAGCAGCTCGCGCAGCAGGCACCCAAGGGCTTCAGGTGGACCGTCCTCCCGGCGCCCGCGGGGCCGGGGGGAGACCAGCGGCAGGGCGTCAGTCCGCAGACGCTGTCGATCGCCGAGGACTGCCCGTACAAGGAGGAGGCGGTCCGCTTCATCGACTTCTTCCTGCGGCCGCGCAACATGGTGCGGCTCGCGCGCGGCGACTGGCTGCTGCCGACGGGCACCCGCGCACTGGCCGACCCGGCGCTGCGCACCCGCGAGCACGGCTGGGCGACCGGCACGGCCCTGGCGCCCGCGCTGCGCCCGGCGCCCGCCCAGACGGTGCGCGGCTATCCGGAGTGGAAGGACAAGATCGCCACGCCGGGGCTCCAGGAGTACTACGGCGGCGAGATCGGGATGGAGGAGCTGAGAGACCGGCTGGTGAAGGACGGAAACCTGGTACTGGCGCGCTACCAGCGGTAAGCGCGGCGGCGGGGCGGGCGGCATCGCGGTCAAGTTGCACGAGACGTCTCGTCTCGCTTAATGTCACGGCCGTGGCCGAACCCTTCGACGCCCTCCTGTGCCCGCTGTGCGGCGACGGCCTCCGGCCCCGCACCGGGGCGCTGGGCTGCGCCCGAGGCCACGCCTTCGACATCGCCCGCCAGGGATACGCCAGCCTGCTCGTCGGCGGCGCGTCCACCGCGAGCGCCGACGCCGCCGCCATGGTCCGGGCCCGGGCGGCGTTCCTCGGGGCCGGTCACTACGCGGGTCTCGCGGGCGCCCTCGCGGAGCTCGCCGCGCCGCTGTGCCCGCCCGGCGGCACCGTGCTGGACGCCGGGGCGGGCACCGGCTACTACCTGTCCGCCGTGCTGGACACCGCCCCCGGCGCGGTCGGCCTGGCGCTGGACACCTCCAAGCACGCGCTGCGGCGCGCCGGGCGGGCCCACCCGCGCGCGGGCGCCGCGCGCTGGGACCTCCGGCGGCCGCTGCCCGTACGGACCGGCTCGGTCGATGTGCTGCTCAATGTGTTCGCGCCGCGCAACGGCGGTGAGTTCCGCCGTGTGCTGCGGCCCGGCGGGGCGCTGCTGGTGGTCACCCCCACGGAACGCCATCTGGCCGAACTCAGGCCTTCTATGGGCCTGTTGTCGGTCGACGCGGCCAAGGAGGCCCGGCTCCGCCGTGCGCTGGACGGCCACTTCCGGCTGGAGCGCACCGCGACCTACGACCGTACGGTCGCGCTGGCCGCCGAGGACGCGGCGAACGCCGTCTCCATGGGGCCCTCGGCGTACCACCTCGACGAGGCCGAGGTGCGCTGCCGGGCCGCCCGGCTGCCCGCCCCGCTGCGGGTGACCGCGTCTTTCCTGCTGTCGGTCTACCGGCCGGGCTGACAGGGCAGTGCCATGGACCCGCTCCCTCCAGGAGACCGATACCCCGGGCCAAAGGTTGTGTCCGGCCGACCTTGTGTCCTTTCTTAACGGCTTCTTACCGTCGGGTGAACTCTTGACTGACGCCGGGAAGTTGGACATGCGCCCAGACATACCGCCACTCGCCGAAGTACGCCGTATCACCGAGAAGAAGCGCGACGCGTGGTGGACCGTCATGCTGGTGGACCCGGTCGCCACGCCACTGGTCCGCTGGACCGCGATGCACACCCGCGTCACCCCGAACCAGCTCACCTGGGGCGCGTTCCTCGTGGGCCTCGGGTCCGCCGCCTGCTTCGCGCAGGGGGACTGGCGCTGGCTGCTGCTCGGCGCCCTGCTCTACCACGTCAGCTTCATCTTCGACTGCATGGACGGCAAGCTGGCCCGGCTGACCGGCACCGGCTCGGTCTTCGGCGCCTGGCTGGACTTCGTCTTCGACCGGATCCGGGTCCTGGTCTGCGCGGCCGCGCTGATGGGCGGCCAGTACGAGCGCACCGGGGAGGTGCTCTACGTCTGGCTCGCGCTGGCCGTGACGTCCCTGGACGCGCTGCGCTACATCAACTCGCTCGAGACGTTCAAGATCCGGCACGGGATGCGCGAGCAGATCAAGGCCCGGATGGACGCGGCCCGCGAGGCGCACAACGAGGCCGAACTGGCCTTCATGGAGGACCTGCTCCGGGAGAACCCCGAGGCCGACGTGGAGCACGACCGCGCCGTCGCGGCCGAAGCGGCGCGCGGTACGACAACAGAGACGACGACAGCGACGGCGACGGCCGAGGCCACGGCGGTGGCGACCGCGCCGGACGCTTCCGACCGACCCACAGTCGTCGATCTCCAGCAGGAGTTCCGCCGCCGCTTCCCCTGGTGGACACGGTGCCGCTCGTTCCTTCAGCGGCACCGCGTCCGTGCTCATCTCATCAGCGGCATCGAGTTCCAGATGGGCGTGTTCATCATCGGGCCCCTCCTGGACGCGGTGGTGGCGGGGACCGTCGTCTCGGGCGTCCTGCTGCTCGTCTTCGAGCTGGCCCTCATCTACAAGCTGCTGCTGTCCACCCGGGACTTCACCCGCACCCTCAACTCCTTCGACACGACCGCCTGAGCACCGGTCAGCCGGGGGTGCCGCTCAACTCCTCGAACAGGACGAGCCACTGCCGCGGTGTCGCATACGCCACCACGGCGTCCCGGCCGAGCCCCGCCCGCCGGAACGCGCGATCCAGCCGCCGGGCGGGGTGCGCCCGGCGCAGCGACGCGTAGAGCGTGCCGCCGACGCCGGAGAAGCCGAGCTCGACCAACCGCTCGTACGCGGCCCGCTCGCCCGCGCCCGTCAGCAGCGGCCGCGGGCGCCGCGTCAGCCGCAGGATCCCGCCGTCGACCCGCGGCACCGGCCGGAAGGCGGCGCGCGGAACCCGCCCGCACAGCTGCCAGTCGACGTCCGGCCAGGTCCGTACGGTCAGCAGACTCCAGCGGCCGAAGTCCCCGGTGCGCTTGCGGGCGTACTCCAGCTGCGTCAGGAAGGTGGCCGAGGTCAGCCGGGGCGCCCGCAGACACCAGTCGACGATCTCGGCGGTGCGGGCGTAGGGCACATTGCCGACCACCGCGAAGGGCTCGAGCGGGGGCCGGGCGGTCAGGAAGTCCTGGCGCACCACGCGCACATGGGAGTGGTCGGCCAGACGCAGCCGCAGGCCGGGGATGAGATGGCGGTCGATCTCGTAGCCGATGAGCTCGCGGCAGCGCGGCGCGAGCGCCTCGGTGAGCGCTCCCTTGCCCATGCCGACCTCGATCACCAGCCCGTCGGGGCGTGGCCGCGCGGCCCGGACGACGCGGGCGACGGCGGCCGGGTCGACCAGGAAGTTCTGCGAGAGGGTACGGCGCGCCAGATCGCGTTCGGTAGGGGGCTTGGTGCGACGCGGGACGGGGGATGGATTTCGCTTGCGGGCCACAGCCGGCGGTCCTTTCGGAGCCGGGCGGGCGGCAGCAGCACGGAACGGGCCCTGCCGCCCGTCCCGGAGTGAGTGATTCCTGGACTGGCGGGGGCCCTGGCCGAGGGCATGCGGAAACGAGCCGTGAGGCGGTGGGGTCAGAAAACCTTCAAAGCCTCAGCGACGAGCTGTCGTCGAGCGCTCAGTGAGCGGTCAACGGCTCGGGAAGGCGCTGGGCGCGTCCGGGCCGGCCAGGGCACCGGGGCCGCGCCGCGGGCGGCGGGTGAGCAGGACAGACGCGTACACACACGCCACCCGGGCGAGGCCCCGGGAGTCGCGGATGAACGCGCCGAAGATCAGAGATCCCATCAGCGAGTGCCCTCCGCGCGTGTGCGTATTGCGTGTGTGCGTCGTGCCGTCCGTACCGCCAAAGCACGAACCGGCCGCGCGGCACGAGGGCCACGCGACCGGCTCACCGTAAGGACCCGTCCTACCGGGTCGCAACCGATTTACGCTCCGGCTCCGCCCCGGCGGCCGGCGCCGCCGTCACGGCCGACTCGTCGTGCGTGAGGTCCGGCAGCCAGTGCAGCCAGCGCGGCAGGTACCAGTTGCGCTCGCCGAGCAGCGACATCACGGCCGGCAGCAGCACCCCGCGGATCACGGTGGCGTCGATGAGCACCGCGGCCGCGAGGCCCACGCCCATCTGCTTCATGCTCTGCATCGACAGCGTTCCGAAGATCGCGAAGACCGCGACCATGATCACGGCGGCGCTGGTGACCACGCCCGCCGTGGTGACCACGCCGTGCACCACCGCGTCCTTGGTGGTCCTCCCGGCCATCCGCGCCTCGCGGATCCGGGAGACCACGAAGACGTGGTAGTCCATGCTCAGCCCGAACAGGATCACGAAGAGGAACAGCGGCAGCCAGGACACGATCGCCCCGACCCCCTCCGCGCCGACCAGGCCCGCGCCCCAGCCGTGCTGGAAGATGGCGGTGAGGACACCGTACGCGGCGCCCACCGACAGCAGGTTGAGCACGATGGAGGTGATGGCCACCGTCAGCGACCTGAAGGACATCAGCATCAGCAGGAAGGCGAAGACGACCACGAAGGCGAAGACCGGTGTCACGGCCGACCCGAGCTTGTCGTTGAAGTCCTTGGAGGCGGCGGTGGACCCGCCGATCGGGGCGTCGACGATGCCGTCCGCCTTGTCGAGCGTATCCGGGCGCACCGTGTCGCGCAGGATGCTGAGGCTCTTCTCGCTCTTGGCCTCGTCGGAGCCGCCGACCAGCGGCACCTCGATGACGGCGAGGTTCTCGCGGTCGTGGAAGGCCACCTTCACCGGGCCCTTGGAGGCGCCCTTGGCGACGGCCTCGTCGCGGAAGCCGTCGATCGCGGCGCGCACCGGCGCGGCGTTGATGTCGTCGGCCTTGACGACCACCTGGGCCGGGGAAGGCCCGCCGGGGAACGCCTCGTCTATGTGCTCGTACGCGGCCACGACGGGCAGCGAGTCGCCGAACTCCTGGTCCAGGGTGAGTTCCGCGGTGTTCATGCCCAGGGCCGGGACGGCCACGGCGATCAGCACACCGCTCGCGAGCGCCACCGACAGCTTGGGCTTGCGCAGCACCCGGCCCAGCACCGCACGCCAGAAACGGCTCTCGCCGTTGCTCTGCCGCTTGGCGCGCCCCACGAACGGCAGCCGGCCCTTCTCGACCCGCTCGCCCAGCAGCGACAGCAGCGCCGGGAGCACCGTCACCGAGCCGAGCATCGCCACGGCCACCACCAGCAGAGTGGCCAGGCCCATCGCCTTGAACTCGGCGATGCCGGTGAAGAGCATGCCCGCCATCGCCACGATCACGGTGAAGCCCGAGACGAGGATGGCCCGGCCGGAGGTGGCGGCGGCTATCCGCAGCGCGGTCTGCGCGTCCCGGCCCGCCGCCCGCTCCTCGCGCTCGCGCCGCAGATAGAACAGGCAGTAGTCCACGCCCACCGCGAGGCCCACCAGCAGCATCACGGAGTTGGCGGTGTCGCTCATGTGCACGGCGTGGCTGACCACCGCCACCAGACCGGTGGTGGCCAGGAACGCGGTCATCGCCAGCAGGACCGGCAGCAGGGCGGCGACCAGCGCGCCGAAGGCGATCAGCAGGATGCCGAGGGCCACGGGCAGCGCCGAGAACTCGGCCTGCTGGAAGTCGTCGCCGAACGCGTCGTCGAACGCCTTCTGGCCGCTCGCGTCGCCGAACTGCTCGATCCGCAGGTCCTTGTGCTCACCCTGCGCCTTCTCCACCGCGTCCAGCACGGGCTGGACATGGTCGGTGGCCTTGTCGGGATCGCCGCGCATATCGAACTGGACCAGCGCGGAGCGCCGGTCCGCAGAGATCGTCTTCGTGTCGTACGGCGAGGTGACGTCGGTGACCTGACCCGTGCCCCGTACGGCCTTGATCACCCCGTCGACGGCGGAGCGGAACGCCGGATCGGTCGCCGTGACACCCTTGCTCTTCGCCTGGACGAGCACGGTTTCACCGGCCGGGTCGTCAATGCCGACGTCGTCCAGAAGCTTCGAGACACGCCCGGACTCGCCCGGCATTCCCTCGCCGTCCGATACGTCCACCCGGCCCGCCATCGACCCGACGGCGAGGGCGAGGATGACGAGCAGCACCCACCCCCCGACCGCGGTCCACCGGTGCCGGGCACTCCAACTGCCCATGCGGGCCGCGATCCCCTGCGGCCTGTCCAAGCGGCCTGTGTCCGCCACGACGTCCCCTTTTCCCCAGATCTCCCGGTGACGGACTCGCTGCCGCCGACCTCGGCATGACGCTATGGGGTGCGGGGGCGCCATCCCATCGTGCTGACCGGTGAACCGTCGGGCGGCTTTCTCCACCCGGAGGAGGGGGGATATCCCTACCTCCGCAGAGGAGACCCCTTACACGTAAAAATCCCGCGACCGCCCGCCCGGAACCGCCAACGCCTGCTGCCGTACACGGAAGTTGCCTACGTCACACGTGGCCGAGGATCTTGAATTGAACGCGTCAATCAGTCAGGGTTTCCAGTCAGGCCGGAGCGGGTCCCCACCGAAGCTCCGGCGCCGTTGCAACGCGAACTTTCCCCCCACAACCACACGAGGAGGAACCCTCGTCATGGCAGTTCACAAGCAACTCAACGCGCGTCGACTCACCTTGGCCACGGCCGTCGCGGCCGCCGTGGCAGCCGGCGCTTTCGTGGCCGTCCCGGCCGGCGCGTCCACCACTTCCCCGGCCGAAGGCAAGGTCTACGGCACCCAGTCCGCGGACTCCGTCAAGGGCAGCTACATCGTCCTGCTCAAGGGCGGCAAGAGCATCAAGGCGGACAGCACAGGCAAGGACCTCGCCCAGCAGTACGGCGGCACGCTGCGCCGCAGCTACGACTCCGCGGTCAACGGCTTCTCCGCCGGCGGCCTGACCCAGACCGAGGCCAAGCGGCTCGCCGCCGACCCGGCCGTCGCCAAGGTCGTCCAGAACCACCGCTTCTCGATCGACGCCACCCAGGACAACCCGCCGTCCTGGGGCCTGGACCGCATCGACCAGGCCGACACCGAAGGCGACAAGAAGTACACCTACCCCGACAGCGCGGGCGAGGGCGTCACCGCGTACGTCATCGACACCGGCGTACGCATCAGCCACAAGGACTTCGGCGGCCGCGCCACCTCCGGCTACGACGCCATCGACAACGACGACAACGCCGACGACGGCCACGGCCACGGCACGCACGTGGCGGGCACCATCGCCGGCACCGACCACGGCGTCGCCAAGAAGGCCAAGATCGTCGCCGTCCGCGTCCTGGACGACCAGGGCTCCGGCACCACCGAACAGGTCGTCGCCGGCATCGACTGGGTCACCGAGAACCACCAGGGCCCGTCCGTCGCCAACATGAGCCTCGGCGGAACGGCGGATGACGCCCTCGACGCGGCCGTCCAGAAGGCCATCGACTCCGGTGTCACCTTCGGCGTCGCGGCCGGCAACGAGTCCACCGACGCCGGCCAGGGCTCGCCCGCGCGCGTCAAGGACGCGATCACCGTCGCCTCCAGCACGGACACCGACGAGCAGTCCGACTTCTCCAACTACGGCGACATCGTCGACATCTACGCCCCCGGCTCGGACATCACCTCCGACTGGAACACCGGCGACGACGCCACCAACACCATCTCCGGCACATCCATGGCCACCCCGCACGTCGTCGGCGCCTCGGCGGTCTACCTCGGCGGTCACCCCGACGCCACCCCGGCCGACGTGGCCAAGGCGCTGACCGAGGGCGCGACCTCGGACAAGATCTCCAACCCGGGCGCGGGCACGCCGAACAAGCTCCTGAAGATAGTCGAGTAGGACACGCACGACCCCGTGGCCGCCGCGCTCGTCCCCCATGGAGCGCGGCGGCCTCTTTTCCTGACCGGGAATGGCCCACCGGGAATGGCCCACCGGGCGCGGCTGGGAATGGCCCAGGGCCTCGGGTCGTCAACGGGCTAATCTCCCACGCGTGAACACATCTTCGAACGCCGCGGACGCCACCACGACCCCCACCAAGGTCGACCTGTACTTCGACCCCATCTGCCCCTTCGCCTGGATCACTTCGCGCTGGATCCTCGAGGTCGAGGGCCGGCGCGACCTCGACCTGCGCTTCCGGGTCATGAGCCTGTCCGTCCTCAACGAGGGCCGCGAAGACCTCCCCGAGCGCTACCGCGACCTGCTGGCCAAGGGCTGGGGCCCCGTCCGCGTCTGCGTCGCCGCCGCGCAGCACCACGGCGAAGAGGTCCTGCGCGACCTCTACACCGCGCTCGGCACCCGCATCCACAACCAGGGCAACGAGGACGCCGAGGCCGTGATCCGCGAATCCCTCGCCGAAGTCGGCCTCCCCGCCGACCTCGCCTCGGCCGCGACCAGCACCGACTACGACGACGCCCTCCGCAAGAGCCACCACGAGGGCATGGACCCCGTCGGCGAAGACGTCGGCACGCCGACTCTTCACGTCGACGGCGTCGCCTTCTTCGGTCCGGTGCTCTCCTCCATCCCGCGTGGTGAGGATGCGGTGCGCATCTTCGACGGCGCCCGGCTGCTCGCGGGCTACCCCGACTTCTTCGAGCTCAAGCGGACGCGCACGGGGGGCCTGGACTTCAGCTGAGGTGGTCGAGCGCGCCGGCTTTGACGGTGCGTATGAAGGTGGCGAGCTGGCCGGGGGTGGCGGTGATGGTGGCTGCGGGGGCGTCGCTCTCCCGCAGCCGGACCTTGCCGTCCATGACGGCCAGTTCGACGCAGTTGTCAGCGTCGCCGTGCCCGGAGAACGACGACTTTCGCCAAGCGACGGACTTCGTCATGGTGCGGCCCCTTCAAAGCTCTTGAGCGATGCTGTGGATGAAATCGCGCGACTCCTCGGAGGAGAGCGAGAACGTCGCGGCCTTGTCGAGAAGTGCTCGATAGCGCACGAGCTGTGACTCCGCGTCCAGCATGCCAGGGCCGTGCAGTGCGTCGATGTACACGGTGTCGAGCTTCGGTACCGGTCCCGCCGCGTAGAGCAGGGAGTTTCCCGCGCCCCCGAACCTGTCGGTGTCGAAGGGGACTACCCGGATGGTGATGTTCGACTGCTCGGACTGCACCAGGAGGTACTCGAGCTGCTTGCGTGCGGTATCCCGGGTGGAAACACGCGTGCGCAGCGCGGCCTCATGAATGACCGCGTGGTATCCGGGCGGCGAGTCCTGTGTCAGCGCTGCGCGCCGCCGCAGACGGAAGGTGACCAGCGCTTCCAGGTAGCCTGATGACGGCTGCGGGATTCCGTAACCCATCAGATCCCGCGTGTAATCCTCGATCTGCAAGAGCCCGGGAATGTAGACGCCCTCGAACGTACGCAGCGAGGTGGCCCTGTGCTCCAGCTCGGCAAGGTCGAGCGCTCGGTGGGCGAGGACTCCCCGAAACTCCTCCCACCATCCCTTGCCGCGATCCGTGGCCATCGCGACCAACTCAGCGATCAGCTCCTCGTCGAGGCACGCGTACTGAGTCGCCATCTGCCGGACCCGTTCCGCACTGATGCCCGCACGCCCCGACTCCACGTGGCTCATCTGGGCCGAGGTCGTGCCGACTCGCTCAGCCGCCTCCCGGGCGGTGATGCCCGCCGCCTCACGCAACTTGCGCAGTTCGGCGCCCAGTCGCGCCTGGAACGCGGTGGGCTGACTCCTCAGTGCCATGAGCCCGTTCCCTCCGATCCGTTGAGAGCCCGACAGTCGCTCGTTCCGCCATCCAACCAGACGGCCCGGACATCGCCACAAACTTGTGGTGCACAAAATTGTGGCGTACCGTGAGTGACGCGCTCATCACACTGCGATGACCGGTGTGAACCGGAAGCGCGCTACCCCCTCATGCCTGCTGCCTCGGCACCGGCATGCCCGAAGCGGGGGGACCGATACCTCTCGGAGGCCTACACACGTGGATGCCCGATGGGTCAGCACCGACACCCTCACCGACGACTGGTTTCCGGAGACAGGGAGCGTCCGGCTGGTCTGGGAGCGGGTGACCAACCGTGGCGAGAGCCATGTTCGCCTGCGCCGCCCTTCGACGGCGAAGGGGTTCAAACTGCAGCGGAGGGCCGAGTCGGGCCCCTGGCAGGAGACTCCGCAGGGGTGGCTCTGCCTCGGCTACGGCCCCTACCGCCGTCTCAACGGCGGAGCGTCCGCTCGGTCCGGGGGCTCTGAGCGCGCAGAGCGGCTGGCGACGCTCTTCGACGAGAACGTCTGCCTGGCGGAAGGCGTCACCTGGCTGATCGAACAACATCTGCGCAGCCTCGAAGGGCGTACCGGCGCACGCGAGCTCGTAGACGCCGTGAAACTCCTACTCGGCGATGGGCTGCTGCCCGACGACCACGAAGTGACCGGGGTCGATTCCGACGGGCTCTGGGTGAAAACCCCGCGCGGCGTCCTCGCCTTGCGCAGTATGAGCGATGGCTACCGCTCGGTCACGGCGCTCGTCATCGACATCGTGCGACACCTTCAGGGTGCCTATGGTGAGCTCCGCGTCGAGGATCGCGGGGGACGTCCCGTCATCCCCATGCCGGGCGTCGTGCTTATAGACGAAGTCGATGCCCATCTGCACGTCAGCTGGCAGAAGCGGATCGGTCACTGGATGAAGCAGCACTTTCCTGGGATCCAGTTCATCGTCACCACCCACAGCCCGTACATCTGCCAGGCCGCCGACCCCGGCGGCCTGATCCGGCTGGCGGGCCCGACCGAGGAGCGGCCGCCCGAGGTGGTCGACGAGGAGCTGTACCAGCGAGTTGTGTACGGCAGCGGGGACGACGCGATCCTCTCCGACCTCTTCGGGCTGGACTCTCCGTACTCCGAGCGGGCGGATGAGCTGAGGCGACGGCTCGCAGCCATGGAGTTCAGGATCCTGGACGAGCAGGCGAGCGAGGAGGAGCTGGCGGAATACCGGAGGCTGAGCACGCAGCTGAACAGCTCCCTGTCGGCCCGAGTGAGCGAAGTGGCCGCCCATCTGGGGCGTGACGAGTGATTCCACTGCAACGGCCGCCGCTCGACAACCGGACTGCCGGTCTCCTTGCCACGGCACATGAGCGCTTACCCGAAGTCGGCCTCACCGAAGCCGTTGCCCGGAGCGCCTGGAAGGCCGCCAGCGGCACGCGCAGGAGGGTCGCCGACGCGTTACGCGCCATGGCCAGCGGCATCGAGCGCTGCATGTACTGCTCGGAAAGCCTCGGCACGGCGATCGACCACCACGAGCCCCTCAACCATGCGCCACGACGGGTCTTCGACTGGTACAACCACCTGCTCGCCTGCGCTTTCTGCAACACCCACGCCAAGGGCGGTGCGTTCCCGCGAGACGCGGCCGGGAATCCCCTGCTCGTCGACCCCACGGCGGACGAACGGGCGGACCACTTCCGGCTTTCTCTCACCAGCGGGGAGTATCACTGCCTGACCGCGCGAGGCTGCGCTTCCATCGATGTCTTCCGGCTCAATCGCGGCTCCCTGCGCCATGGCAGGCTGGACGCGGTGGGGCAGTGTCTCGACACCCTGGCGAAGTGCGCCGAATACCTGGCGACGGGCGACAAGGCCGAAGTGGACAGCCGGGTGCGGCGACTCGGGCGGCAGCCTTTCGCGGACGTGCTCCAAGAACTCCGACGGATCGCCGACCGGCCCTCGGCCCCCTTGGTGCTCGGAAACGATGCCGCTCTCGTGGCCCTGCACAGCCTGTACGAACCCCTCACGGCCAAGCCCGTATCCATCCCCAAACAGGGGCGTCACGAGCCGAACTGCCGGTCGTGGGCTGATGTCCGATCGGGCGGCTAGTCTCTGCCGCATGTCTGACGCACTGCTGCTCCTCAGCAGCGACATACCTTCCGCATGCCCGATCACAGACCTCGCGCTGGTCGAGGCGGGCGGCGGCGGTCCGGTGGTGGTCTGCGCCGACTTCGACGGGGCCGTGTGGACCTGGGATCCGCTGCGGGACGAGTGGCGGAAGCGGCCACTGGCGTACGCCTTCGCCGAGGATCCGCGTGCCGCGCAGTACCCCGACGCCGAGAACGAGATCGGCTCGGTGGCCGCGGCCGTCTCCGGCGGGCGTGTCGTGCTGGCCGCGGGCGGCGACGAACAGGCCCCGGCGATCTGGGACTTGGAGAGCGGCGCACTGCTCTGCGGGACGACCTATGACGCGGACTACCTCGGTGCCGTCGCCACCGTTCGAGGGGAGGGGCCACCGCGCTTCGTGACGGGCTCGCAATACGGTGGCGAAGTCGTGGTACGAGGTGTGTCCGGCGACGCGTCTCCGGTCGAACTGCCCGGCGAGGAAGACGACATCACCAGTCTCGCGACCGCGTGGATCGGGGGCCGCTCGCTGGTCGCGTCGGGCGGCTTGGGGATAGATGTGTGGGACCTGGCCCGGAACGAGCCGTTGGCGCGGTTCTCCCCGTACGACGGCGAGGTCCGGGCCGTCTCCCTCGCCCGGCTCGATGAGCGCCCGATCGTGGCGGCGGCCTCCGGTTCCGACGAGGTGTACGTGTGGGAGCTGTCAGAGGGCGACGATGATGCCGAGCCGATCCATGACCCGATCGCCGGCCACGAGGACCGTGTCCGCGCCATGGACACCGTGGAGGCCGGCGGTCGGTCCCTCGCGGTGACCGGGGCCAAGGACGAGACGGTGAGGATCTGGGACCTCGCCGCGGGGGAGCAGGTCGGCGCACCGCTGATCGGCCACCGAGGCGGCGTGGAGGCCGTCCTCACCGCCACGCTTCGGGGCCGGCACGTCGTCCTCAGCACGGGGCGGGACGGCACGATACGGGTCTGGGACCTGCCTGCCTTGCTGCGATAGGGCCAGTTGCTCAGCTCGCCAGATCGCCGAGCAGAGCGGCGACGTCCAGGTCAACGCTGAACTCCCCGGCGACCTGGATGGATTCCTTGCCCGTGACCGTGGCCACCTCGCGGTAGGTGTCGACGGACAGCTCGTGTACCACAACCCGCACATCGGGTTCGAGCTCGACCCGCCAGTAGGCCGGCACCTTCGCCTGGGCGTAGAGCGCGGGCTTGAGGATGCGATCGGTGGACCGGTTGAACGGTGACACGATTTCCACGAGCAGCAGGACCGCTTCGAGCGGCACGGCCAGCGTCCCGCGCTGGACGGCGGCGCGGTCGACGATGGCGATGTCGGGGATGAACAGTCTCGACTCTCCCGTCACCATCGCCGCCCCGGCGGAGAGGAAGGGCGCGGCGGATTGCGTCAGGGCGGTGTTGATCTGGCGGTGGAGTTCCGAGGACACGATCTGGTGATCCCAGCCGGGTGCGGGAGACACCATGAGGGCACCGTCCACGAGCTCATAGCGGGCGCGTGCCGGGTGCTCCGGGAGGGCGAGGACGTCCTCGACCGTCCAAGGGCCCTCGTGATCTTCGACGCGCATGTCGTCGGCGCTCATGTTTCTGGACTCCAGCATTTCTCTCTGCCGCTAACCGCTGATGTAGATGAGGGCGGTGCGTTGTGCTCCGATCAGGAGAAGACACGAGTCCCCCTCGCCGTGCAGGACCGAATCGAGGGGGAAGTTCTTGGCGTAGGCGAGAACGGGTGGGATTCCGGGCGCCCCGGTGATCTCGGTGACGATCGTTTCGAGGAGGTCGCGGGCGAGCCAGGAGACCAGCTCGTCGCCGGGGATCTCGGGCGTCGTGGAGTCGAACTCCCAGACCAGGGTCTGGGCCCGGGCCGCCGCGACCATGTTCCGTTCGGACTGGGTCAGCGCGGCTTTCAGGGAGGCGGCGTCCAGCGCCCAGAGGACGTCGTCGGTTTCGTCGTCGCCCTCCTCCGCGATCAGCCAGTGTTCGTCTCCGGACCAGCCCGCGCGGAAGGCGGCGTCGGGGTCCGCGACGTTCAGGTCGACGTCATGGGTTCCGAAGGTCACCTCGAAGGTCACCGCGTCGGTGTTGTTGATCCGGAGGAATTCGCTCAGCAGTGTCGTGACGCAGGCGATCCGGTACTCGGGCGCATCGTTGACGGTGGGGGCGACCGGGGTGGGGGCCAGTGCCAGACGTGTGGTTCTTTTGCCGGAGCGCACCAGCAGGTGCAGCTCGTCGTCCAGCGCGGGGCCGTCCGGCTCGGCGGCCACCGTGATCCGCAGCAGGTCCGTACCGTCTGTCACCAGGTAACCGGCCAGGTATCCGGCGAGCGCCCGGCCTCGTCGGTCCAGGCTGTCGGGTTCCGCCTCCAGTGCTTCCATGAGCAGCGCGAACGCCTGCTCGGCACCGTCGTCCGGCAGGCCCCACGAGGCGTGCAGGGGGCCGTCGGATGTCTCGCCGGGATCTTCGATGTCGAACCACTCGACAGCCACCGGATGGCGCCGCCCGTCGGGGTCGGCGAACGTCGACGGGAACGCCCCGTATTCCGACACCTCGGCCAGGGAGGGCGCGGTGGTCCACTCTTCCTCGCAGGACGCGGGAGCTTCGCCGCCGACGACCGCCAGGCGCCATCGCGGCAGCCACAGCGCGAACAGGTGCTCCACGGCCTCGAACGGGCCGATGTGGCCAAGCTCCGACTCCGTCAAGGCCCATCCCCCGAGGTCCATGGTTGTGATCACAACAGAGCCTACCGGCCCGGGCGGTCACCCTTCGGAGGAAGGCGGCCGCTCGGCCGGGGTCTGTGTGCCGCGCCCCAGCAACCCCGCCAGCAGCCCCGCGATGTTCCACGCGTCGTCCACGCCCCGGTGGTGTGTGCCCACGAGCTCGAGCCCGGCGTGGCGGAGGGCGCCCGCCATGCCCAGCTCGCGGTCGAGGGAGTGCATCAGCGAGTAGAGGTTCTTGACGTTGAGATGCCGGGTGGCGAACGGATAAGGGACGTTCGTGGCGGCGCACTGGCGCGTGAACTGGGCGCGGTCGTACTCGCCCCAGCTTGCCCACACACGGTGTCCGGCACCATGTTCCTCGCGCAGGATCTCGCAGGCTTCAGCGAAGCCGACACCGCCCGCGGCCTGTTCGGGGGTGATGGTGGTCAGCTCGGTGCAGAAGGGGCTGACGGTGGAGTGCTCGGGGCGGACCATGAGGGCGCGGCGGCCGGAGCGCTCGCCGGTGGCCACCTCCAGCTCGCACAGGCCGATCTCGATGATCTCGGATGCCATGCCCTCGGGGGTCGGGCCGTCCCAGCAGGTCGCTTCGATGTCCACGACGAGCACGCGGTCGAGTCGCAGTCTTGCCATGCGGGTAGCGAATCACGGGGGCGGGGTGGGAGGCACGCCAATTGTCGTCAGGCGGGGCGCCGGGGTGCCGGGCGGGGCGTCGGCCAGGCGGCGATGGCGCCGGTGACGCCCGCGCCGAGCAGGGCGAGCGCGATGGTGAGGGCGATCCAGTGACGGGCCGCCAGGTCGAGGACGCTCTGGTCGAGGGCTCCGGCGGGCTGGGCCTCGTAGGGGTCTGCCCGGTCGTAGACGACGGTCGTCGCCACGCGGTCCTCCGTGTCCCGGTGGCCGTGCGGGACGTAGAGCGAGCCGTCGATCGCCTTTTCCGGCACGGTGACGGGATCGCCGTCGGCGTCGATGAAATCGAGCCACACCGATGACGTCGTGCAGCTGATGCCACGCCCCTGGGAGCAGGTCGTGGTCAGGGACGCCTGGGCCCGTGCGTGCAGCCCGTGCGCGCGCAGCGCGGCCAGCTCGGCGTGGCCGTTCCACACCTGCTTGACCTGGCCTGCCAGCAGCAGCGCGCCGATCAGCGCGACGGCCACGGCGGCCGCCGTCGACCACCATCGGCGCAGCGGACTCTCCATGGATGCCATGAGTGGCACGGTAATCGAGGTGGCCGAAACCCGCGTTGTCACCCCCGCCACCTAGAGTCTGGGCCATGACGTACGAACGGCTTCGCGACCTTCTCGCCACCGGACTGATCGACCGCCTCGACGCCCGCGACAAGACACTGCTGGAGCGGCGCGCGCGGATCAAGGCCAGTGGGGAGAAGCCGTTTCGACTCGAGCCGCGCGGCTGGTGGTACGCGGTGCCCGGCGCCGCGTACGAGGGGGTCTTCGAGGCGCTGGGGCTGCACGACCGGTTCCCGGTCACGCTGGAGGAGGGCGCCGATGTGGAGGACAAGCCGTGGCACCGGGGGGCGTTGCCCGTGTTCATCACCCCGGAACTGGACGGCTGGCGGCTGATCTTCGGCAACCTCATCGACGTGGTCGGTGAGGGCTGGGACGAGTGGATGGGCGCGGTGGAGCGGCTGAGCGAGCACTGCGGCGAGGCGCAGATGTTCTTCGAGGACCAGGTGGCCGGGGCGGACATCTGGGTGGTGGCGGAGAAGGGGCGGATCCGGCGGCGTTACGCGGCGGAGAGCGACCCCGAGTGGGTCGGCGAGCCGCTGTCCTGGGAGGACCTGCGCATCGACGAGGAGGACTTCGACCCGGAGTACGACGAGGCCGAGCCGAACGAGGGCATGGCGAGGGCGGCCTACGCGTGCGGTCGGCTGTCCGTCGACCCCACGGAGATCGACTCCGATACGCGGATACGCGGCCTCGGCTGGCTGGCCCTCAACGCTCCGGGCATCGGGCACAAGGGCCTGGATCTGCTCGTGTAGGAGGCATGTCGGTTTGTAGTGGATTTGGGACAGCGACACGCCGACGCCACGGCGTGTCGTCGTCTCATATCCACTACAAAGTCACCGACCGGCGCGCGCCGGAAGCACCTGGACCGTGTCGCCCACCGCCCGTTCGCCCGCCACGTCCGAGGGCGCGTTGACAAGCTTGCCGCCCACGGCCATGGCGCTGGAGCCGCCGCCGTCCAGATTGAGCGCCTGCTCCGCGCCCAAGGAGTGCATGAAATCCGCGCCTTCCGCCAGGGTGAAGCCCTCGCTGACGCCGGGCTGGCGCCCGTCCACGGTGACGAGGAGCAGGCGTCCGCGCTTGTCGAGGCCGGCCATGGTGCGGGGCTGCCGTCCGTTGGACCAGGCGTAGCCGAAGGAGAGGTCCTTGGGGTCGAGCATGCCTTCGGTGGCGGCGTCGATGACGATCCGGCCGTTCTCCACCAGGGTGGGCGCGGCGCTGACGATGCTGTCGTCGGGGCCGAGCCGGACCTGTCGGCCGGCGGTGTCGCGGATGACCTCCTGCACGGCTATGCGCTCGCCCGGGCGGCCGTGGGAGGTCAGCCAGTCGGCGGCGCCGCCGATGCCCTGGAGCACCGTGCCGCCGGACGGGACCTCGCCGCCGCGCGGGCCGACGGAGACCACGCGGTGGTCGGCGCCGAGTACGACCTGGACGCCCGGACCGGCGGGCAGGTCGGTGCGGAACGACGCGGTGAACCTGACCAGGTCGTCGGCCTTGGAGCAGGTGAGGTCCTGGCGGGGCAGGTCGGTGGGGGTGGTGCCGGGGCGGCCGCAGTTGCGTACCTTGCCGGGCACCCGGTTGATGCCCTGCACCGGGTAGGCGGCGGATCCGGCCCGCGCGGTGACCGTGGTGGTCAGATCCGCGATACGGGCGCGCCGGCCGCCGTCGCCAAGGATCAGCGCGGCCCGCGAGCCGGCGGCCATCGACTGGAGCTCGCCGCCGTAGGCGCCGATTCCGGACACCGTGCCCTGGACGCCGTCGGTGTCGGAGGTGATGAAGAAGCCGCCGTTGACGCCGACGAGTGACCCGGTCTTCGCGGCGACCGAGGAGGTCGTCTCGCGGTCCGCGACATCGCCGTTGTGCGTGCTCTCGACGGTGCCGGTGAAGGCGGCCGGATCGATGACCGCGACGTGCACGCTCTCCCGGTCGGCCGGCTGCTGAATGTCGTAGCCGGTCCACTCCACGGCCGGCTGGAGGCCGATCGGGGTCACTTTCGGGGTCGTGAGCTGCGCCTCGGCCGAGGTGGCGTACGAGCCCACGCGCACCCGCCAGCCCATCGTGCCGCGCGGCGTGTCCGCGTACGCGGGCCAGCCGACCTGCTCCACGCGCGGCTCGAGACCCGCGTCGCGCAGCCGCCGCACGGTGTCCTCGGCCCAGGCGCGGCTGCCCAGCGGGGCGAACGTCGGGGCGCCGGTGAGCCGGTTGACGGCGGGGGCGTTGATGGTGACCGTCCAGGCCGGCTTGGCGTCGGGGCGCTGGATGACGCCGGTACGCAATTCGACGCCCGGGGCCACCGTCTGTGTCGTCCAGCGGACTTGGGCGGCGGTGGCCGCCTGTGCCGTTCCGGGGACCAGCCAGGGGTTGATGACCGTCAGCGCGACGGCGGATGCCACGGCGACCGCGACACGCTGACGGGCGCCACGACGGGCTCTGTCGGCTCCGAGTGTACGAGTGTCGCGTTGGTTGCGCATGACATCCCCCTGGGGGCCTCGACGTCCTGCGACGTCCTGGTGGGTGGAGGCAAGTCCAGCGGTGTCCGGGGGCCGGGTTGACAAGGGCGCGGGACGGGGCGCGGAAGGGGTGGTGAACGGTTGGAAGGAGCGTGGTCCGACCGAGTGATGAGTAGCTGGATTATCCCTTGGCGGCGGTGGTCTCGCCCCTCGGGAGGGCCGGCGCCCGGCCGCCGTCAGGCGCTGAGCGCCGTGAGCTTCTGGGCCTGTGCCTCGTCGTAGCGGTGCAGCAGCAGCCGGGCCAGCTCCGGGGCCGGGCCCAGGACGCCCGCCAGGACATCCGCGCCCGCCTCGCGCGCCCCGTGCGCGATGCGGTCCGGGAGGCGGCCGGGGGCGATGACGTACGGGGCGACGGCCACGCGGCGGGCGCCCTCGGCGCGCAGCGCGCGCACCGCGTCCGCGGTGCGGGGGAACCCCGCGGGAATTGCCGCGGAGGCGAACGCGGGCCGCACGGCGCACCAACCGGTGTGCCGCCACTCCCGCGCGATTTCTGCGATCACCGCGATCGCCTCCGGGTCGGTGGAGCCCGCCGAGGCCAGGACGACCCCGGTCGAGCGTCGGTCGCCGGGCCGCAGCCCGGCCTCGTACAGGCGCCGCTCCAGGGCCTGGGTCAGCAGCGGCGAGGGGCCCAGGACCTCGGCCTGCCGGACGCGCAGGCCCAGGTGGCGGGGCGTCGCCTCGCGAAGCACCGCCGGGATGTCGGCCTTCGCGTGGAAGGCGCGGGTGAGGAGGAGCGGGAGGGCGACGATGTCGCGGGTGCCCTCCGCCGCTAGGCGGTCCAGGACCTGGCCCACCCTCGGCGCGTTGAACTCCAGGAACGCCGCCTCCACCCGCAGCCCCGTCCGCAGCGACCGCGCCCGCGCGCACAGCGCGGCGACGGTCGCCGCGTGGCGTGGGTCGCGGCTGCCATGGGCGATGACCAGCAGGGTGGGGGCGGGGGACGTCACGGGAGGCGTTACCGGATTCCTTACGGGGGTGGGTACGGGCGGGGGTGCGGGGCTACGGGTGCAGGGCTGCGGGTGTCAGTGGGTGCTTGCCAGCAGGCCTCGGCTGCGCAGCACCCGCCGCTCGATCGGGGCGAAGATCAGCAGCTCGATCGCGATCCCTACGAACAGGATCATGATGATGCCGAGCAGCACCCCCGCCATGTCGGAGTTGTTGCGCTGGTTCTCCAGGTACTGGCCGAGCCCGAGCCCCAGGTCGGGGGACTTGGCGATGATCTCCGCGGCCATCAGCGAGCGCCAGGAGAACGCCCAGCCCTGCTTGAGGCCGGCGACATAGCCGGGGAGGGCGGCGGGCAGCAGGATGTGCCGGGCGCTGACCAGGCCCCGGGCGCCGAGCGTGCGTCCGGCGCGCAGGAAGAGCGGGGGCACCTGGTCGATGCCGGCGACCAGGCCGTTGGCGATCGAGGGGACCGCGCCGAGCAGGATGACGGCGTACATCATCTTGTCGTTGAGGCCCAGCCAGATCACCGCGGGCGCCACCCACGCGACTGAGGGCAGCGACTGCAGCCCGGACAGGATCGGGCCGATCCCGGCGCGGATCAACTTCACCCGGGCGACGACCAGCCCCAGCGGGGTGGCGATCGCCAGCGCGATGAGGAAGCCGAACAGGCCGCGCGAGACGCTGGTCCAGACGATGTCGAGCAGCTCGCCGCGGAGCCACAGTTGCTCCAGCGCGTCCCAGACCAGCTTGGGGTCGGGGAGCTTGTAGTCGTCGGTGACCTTCGCCCAGACGAGCACCTTCCACACGACGAGGATCAGGGCGACGGCCACGATGGGCGGCAGCACCTTCTGGACCAGCACCTCGGCCGGCGACGTGCGCCGGATCTGCACCGCGTCCAGCGCGTCGAGCCCGGCCTCCAGGCCCGCCAGGTCCTGGCTGGTCTGCTTCCCCGGCTCTTCCGCCTTCTCGACGGCGGCCGTCGTCTTCGGCGACTCGCCGGTGATCTCAGTGCCGGCCATGGCGGCGGATCTCCCCACGCAGTTCTTCGGTGATCTCAATGGACAGGTCCGCGACGGCCGCGTCCTCGATCCGGCGCGGCTGCGGAATGTCGACCGCCCACTCCCGGACGACCCGCCCCGGCCGCGAGGACAGCAGCACCACGCGCTGGGCCAGGCGCACCGCCTCGCGTACGTTGTGCGTGACGAACAGGACCGAGACGCCCGTCTCGCTCCAGATGCGGGTCAGTTCGCCGTGCAGCACATCGCGGGTGATGGCGTCGAGCGCGGCGAACGGCTCGTCCATCAGCAGCACGCGGGAGTCCTGCGCCAGCGCGCGGGCGAGCGCGACGCGCTGCCGCATACCGCCGGACAGCTCGTGCACCCGCTTCCCGTACGAGCCGCCCAGCCGCACCAGCTCCAGCAGCCGCTCCGCCTCGGGCCTGCGGTCGGCGCGCGGCACGCCGCGCAGCCGCAGCGCCAGTTCGATGTTCTTGCCCGCGGTCAGCCACGGGAAGAGCGCGTGCTCCTGGAACATCAGGGCCGGCCGGCCGCCGGGGACCTCGATGGTCCCGGCGGTCGGCTTGTCCAGGTCCGCGACAAGGTTGAGCAGCGTCGACTTGCCGCAGCCCGAGGCGCCCAGGAGGCAGACGAACTCGCCGGGGCGCACATCGAGGTTGATGTCGTCGAGCACGGGCTGCGCGGCGCCGGGGCGGCCGAACGCCTTGTGGACGTGGTTGATCCGGACAGCTCCGGTGGGATGCGACGAGCCTGCCGCGGCTGCCGCGCCCGCCCGGTCGGCCTTGTCGGTGGTCAGTGCCGGGGACATCCGGTCACCTCCTGATGGGTGCGTACGTGCGTGTGTGCGTGCGTACGGGGCGCCCGCGTACGCGTTGCGTGCGTACGCGGGCGCTCGGTGGCTACTGGGTGCCCAGCCCGGCGGCCGAGACCGTCGGCTTGCCCTCCGCCTTGAGGACCTTGTTGAGCAGGGTCAGGTCGTAGATGCCCTTGAGGTCGGGCTTCTCCAGGAGCCCGGCCGCCACCGCGTGGTCCGCCTCGGTGTTCAGGGTCGAGGCCAGCGGGTCGTCGGTGACCTGGATGCCCTTCCACGCCGGGTCGATCACCTCGGCCGGGAGCGCCTTGCCGGTCTCCGCCTCGAGCGCGGCGTTGGCCTCGGCCTTCGCCTTGTCGGGGTTGGCCTTGATGTACGCGTTGGTGTTCACCGAGCCGCGCAGCACGGCCTCCACGACGTCCGGGTGCTCCTTGAGGAAGTCCTGCCGGACGATCACGTTGGTGATGACGAACTTCTTGTCCGGCCACAGGGTGGACTCGTCCAGCAGCACCTTGCCGCCCTCGGCGACCAGCTTGGAGGCGGTCGGCTCGGGCACCCAGGCGCCGTCGATCGAGCCGGACTTGTAGGCGTCGGGGGTCACCTTGTTGTCCGTACGGACCACGGAGACATCGCCCTTGCCGCTCTGGGCGTCGACCTTCCAGCCCTTCTCGGCGATCCAGTTGAGGAACGCCACGTCCTGGGTGTTGCCCAGCTGCGGGGTGGCGATCTTCTTGCCCTTGACGTCGTCAAGCGTCTTGATCTTCTTCGGGTTGACGACGAGCTTGACCCCGCCGGAGGCGGAACCCGAGATGATCTTGAGGTTCTTGCCGTGGGACTTCACATAGCCGTTGATGGACGGCGAGGGGCCGATCCAGCCGATGTCGATGGAGTTCGCGTTGAGCGCCTCGATCTCGGACGGGCCCGCGTTGAAGACGAACGGCTGGATCTTGGTGCCGCCGAGCTCCTTCTGGATCAGCCCGCCGTTGCGCAGACCCACCAGCGCGGTGGCGTGCGTGAGGTTGGCGAAGTAACCGATCTTCACCTTGTCCAGGCCGTCGATCTTCTTGCCGCCGGCGGCGGGGACGGCCTTGTCTCCCGTGTCGTCCTTCTTGGAGCCGTAGCCGCAGGCGCCCAGCGCGCCGATCAGCAGCGGGAGGGCGGCGGCCGCCGCGAGGAGGCGGGTGCGTCGGCGGAAGGCCGGTCGTGGGTGCGTGGTGCGGTCGACGGACACGGGAGGTGTTCCTCTCGGAGGGCCGGGGACAGCGTCAGGGCGCCCGGCAGTCAGGGGGTCCCTCCCAGCGGTAGCTGGGGGAAGGTCTTCGGATGCGGTGCGGCGGGGGAGCGGGAATGTGCCAGGTCAGCTCACACATCGGCCGACCCCTCCCTGGCCGCTGCCCAGGGCGCCGCTGCCGACGCGGCCGCCCTCCTTCGCGAAGGTGGAGAAGACATCACCGGACATGCTCAGCAGGGACATGGTCAGAAGTCCCATCCGTCGTCATCGGCCTGGTCGACTCCGGCACCGGCTGCGGCCGTCGAGGCGGTCGCGAACGAGTCGCCCACCATGCCCGCCGTCAGCGTCGTGCCGTCGGCCGGGTCGATCAGGATGAACGAGCCGGTGCGGCGGGAGTCGGCGTAGGAGTCCACCGGCAGCGGCTCGGCGGTACGGATCTTCACCCGGCCGATGTCGTTGGCGACGAGCTGCTCCGGGTGCGGGTGCAGGGACAGGTCGTCGAGCGTCAGCCGGGACGGGATGTCCTTGACGATGGCCTTCACGGTGCGGGTGCCGTGCTTGAGCAGCACGCGGTGGCCGACCGTCAGCGGCTGGTCCGCGACATGGCAGACCGTCGCCTCGATGTCCTGAGTGGCCTGCGGCGCGTCCTTGCTCGGCACGATCAGGTCGCCGCGCGAGACGTCGAGGTCGTCCTCCAGCAGGACGGTCACCGACTGCGTCGTCCAGGCCACGTCGACCGGCTCGCCCAGCAGGTCGATGCCGGAGATCCTGGTCGTACGACCGGACGGCAGGACCGTGACCCGCTCGCCGACGCGGAACGAGCCGGCCGCGATCTGGCCCGCGTACCCCCGGTAGTCCGGGTGCTCCGCGGTCTGCGGACGGATCACATACTGCACGGGCAGCCGCGCGTGGCAGTGCGCCAGGTCGTGGCTGACCGGGACGGTCTCCAGATGCTCCAGGACGGTCGGGCCGCCGTACCAGTCCATGGTCGCGGACGGCTCCACCACGTTGTCACCGGCCAGCGCCGAGATCGGGATGGCGGTGACCTCGGGGACGCCGAGCTCGAGTGCGTATGCCGTGAACTCCTCGGCGATGGCCGCGAAGACGGCCTCCCGGTAGTCGACGAGGTCCATCTTGTTGACCGCGAGGACCACGTGCGGGACGCGCAGCAGCGCCGCGATCGCGGCGTGGCGGCGGGTCTGCTCGACGACGCCGTTGCGGGCGTCGACCAGGATGACCGTGAGCTCGGCGGTGGAGGCGCCGGTGACCATGTTGCGCGTGTACTGCACATGGCCGGGCGTGTCGGCGAGGATGAACCGCCGCCGGGGCGTGGCGAAGTAGCGGTACGCCACGTCGATGGTGATGCCCTGCTCACGCTCGGCGCGCAGGCCGTCGGTGAGCAGTGCCAGGTCCGGGCCCTCCTGGCCCCGGCTCGCCGACGCGCGCTCCACGGCCTCCAACTGGTCGGCGAGGACCGACTTGGAGTCGTGCAGAAGGCGGCCGACGAGGGTGGACTTGCCGTCGTCGACCGAACCGGCGGTGGCGAACCGCAGGAGGGTGGTCTCGGTGAGCTCTATGGTCGTGGTCATGCTTAGAAGTACCCCTCGCGCTTGCGGTCCTCCATGGCGGCCTCGGACAGCTTGTCGTCGGCGCGGGTGGCGCCGCGCTCGGTGAGCCGGGAGGCGGCGATCTCGGCGATGACGGCGTCCAGCGTGGTCGCGTCGGAGTCGACGGCACCGGTGCAGGACATGTCGCCGACGGTGCGGTAACGGACCTGCCGCTTCTCGACCGTCTCGCCGTCCTTGGGCCCGCCCCACTCGCCGGCGGTCAGCCACATGCCGCTGCGCTGGAAGACCTCGCGCTCGTGGGCGAAGTAGATCTCCGGCAGTTCGATGTTCTCGCGGGCGATGTACTGCCACACGTCCAGCTCGGTCCAGTTGGACAGCGGGAAGACCCGGACGTGCTCGCCCGGCGCGTGGCGGCCGTTGTACAGGTTCCACAGCTCCGGGCGCTGGCGGCGCGGGTCCCACTGCGAGAACTCGTCCCGCAGCGAGAAGACGCGCTCCTTGGCGCGGGCCTTCTCCTCGTCGCGACGGCCGCCGCCGAAGACGGCGTCGAACCGCTCAGCCTGGATCTTCTCCGTCAGCGGGAGCGTCTGCAGCGGGTTGCGGGTGCCGTCAGGGCGCTCCTTGAGGACTCCGCGGTCGATGTAGTCCTGTACGGAGGCCACATGGAGGCGCAGCCCATGGGCCGCCACCGCACGGTCCCGGTACTCGAGGACCTCGGGGAAGTTGTGCCCGGTGTCGACGTGCAGCAGCGAGAAGGGCACCGGCGCCGGGGTGAACGCCTTGAGCGCCAGGTGCAGCATGACGATCGAGTCCTTGCCGCCGGAGAACAGGATCACCGGCCGCTCGAACTCGCCCGCCACCTCGCGGAAGATGTGCACCGCCTCGGACTCCAGCGCGTCCAGGTGCGTCAGCGCGTAAAGGTCGCCGTCGTCGCCGCCGTCTTCCGAGCCGGGTCCGGTCCCGTTGCTCTGAGCCACGGTCGTCACGCCAGTCCCCTCTCACTCAGCAGCGACCTGAGCGCCGCGGCGGATTCCTGCACGCCCCGCTGATGCGTCTCGATGCGCAGGTCCGGGGCGTCGGGGGCCTCGTACGGGTCGTCGACCCCGGTCAGCCCCGCGATCTCGCCCGCGGCCTGCTTGGCGTACAGCCCCTTCACGTCCCGCTCGGCGCACACCTCCACCGGCGTGGCGACATGCACCTCCAGATACGCCGTGCCCTCGGCCTGGTGGCGCTTGCGGACCGCCTCGCGGCTGTCCGCGTACGGGGCGATCACCGGCACCAGGACCTTGACGCCATTGGAGGCCAGCAGCTCGGCCACGAAGCCGATCCGCTGGACGTTGGTGTCCCGGTCCTCACGGGAGAAGCCGAGGCCGGAGGAGAGGAACTCGCGGATCTCGTCGCCGTCCAGCACCTCCACCCGGTGGCCCTCGCCGCGCAGCCGCTCGGCCAGCGCGTAGGCGATCGTGGTCTTGCCCGCGCTCGGCAGCCCGGTGAGCCATACCGTGGCGCCCTGCTGTGTCACGCTCATCTGGTTCTCCTGGTCAGCCATCAGCCGTGCAGCCCGCACTCGGTCTTGGCGCGGCCCGCCCAGCGGCCGGCCCGTGCGTCCTCGCCCTCCAATACCCGCCGGGTGCAGGGGGCGCACCCCACCGACGCGTATCCGTCCATCAGCAGGGGGTTGGTGAGCACGCCGTGTTCGTCGACGTACGCGTCCACGTCCGCCTGTGTCCAGCGGGCGATCGGGGAGACCTTGACCTTGCCCCGCTTGGGGTCCCAGCCGACCACCGGGGTGTTCGCGCGGGTCGGGGACTCGTCGCGGCGCAGCCCGGTCGCCCAGGCGTCGTAGCCGCGCAGCCCCTCCTCCAGCGGCTTGACCTTGCGCAGGGCGCAGCACAGGTCCGGGTCCCGGTCGTGCAGCTTCGGGCCGTACTCGGCGTCCTGCTCGGCGACGCTCTGGCGGGGGGTGAGCGTGATGACGTTGACGTCCATCACGGCCGCCACCGCGTCGCGGGTGCCGATGGTCTCCGGGAAGTGGTAGCCGGTGTCGAGGAACACCACATCGACGCCGGGCAGTGCGCGGGAGGCCAGATGGGCCACCACCGCGTCCTCCATCGAGGAGGTGACGCAGAAGCGCGGCCCGAAGGTGTCGGTTGCCCAGCGCAGGATCTCGAGCGCCGGGGCGTCCTCCAGCTCGCGCCCCGCCCGCTCGGCCAGCTCTTGCAGGTCCAGGGTGTTCTGCCGCTGCTCGGTCATATCGCCGTGCCCCCTTCGCCGTGGTCGCGCCGCAGGCCCTTGGCCAGCAGCCCGAGGAACGACAGCCGGAACGCGCGGTTGCAGGACGCGCATTCCCACGCGCCATGGCCCTCCTCGGAGGGGCGCAGGTCCTCGTCCCCGCAGTACGGGCAGTAGAAAGGCGCCGCACGCTCACTCATGGCGCCTCCTTATTACCGCTCGCTTCTCCGCCCGCGCGGCGCAGAGGTGCGGCCATCGTGGTCGTCTGCGGCCCGGTGGCCGCGCGTGCGTCGCTCGCTGTGCTTTCCTGTTCGCTTCTCCGCCCGCGCGGCGACAGCGGGCGCATCGTGGTCGTCTGCGGCCCGGCGGCCGCGCGTGCGTCGCTCACGACAGCGCCTCCTCGCTCGCCCGCGCCGCCCACGTCGCGAACCGCTCGCCCTCTTCCCGCTCTTCCTGGAAGCGGCGCAGCACGCGCTCGATGTAGTCGGGGAGTTCGGCGGAGGTGACCTTGAGGCCGCGCACCTTGCGGCCGAAGCCGGGCTCCAGGCCGAGCGCGCCGCCCAGGTGGACCTGGTAGCCCTCGACCTGGTCGCCGTTGTCGTCCATGACCAGCTGGCCCTTGAGGCCGATGTCGGCGACCTGGATGCGCGCGCAGGCGTTCGGGCAGCCGTTGAGGTTGATGGTGATGGGCTCGTCGAACTCGGGCAGGCGGCGCTCCAGGTCGTCGATCAGCGCGGAGCCGCGCGCCTTGGTCTCGACGATCGCGAGCTTGCAGAACTCGATGCCGGTGCAGGCCATCGTGCCGCGCCGGAACGGCGACGGCTGGACCTGAAGGTCCAGCGCCTCCAGGCCGGCGACGAGCGAGTCGACCCGGTCCTGCTCGACGTCGAGCACGATCATCTTCTGCTCGACGGTGGTGCGGAGCCGGCCGGAGCCGTGTGCCTCGGCCAGTTCGGCGATCTTGGTGAGGGTGGCCCCGTCCACGCGGCCGACGCGCGGCGCGAAGCCGATGTAGTAGCGGCCGTCCTGCTGGCGGTGCACGCCGATGTGGTCGCGCCACTGCTGCACGGGCTGCTCGGGCGCGGGGCCGTCGACCAGCTTGCGCTTCAGGTACTCGTCCTCCAGCACCTGGCGGAACTTCTCCGCACCCCAGTCGGCGACCAGGAACTTCAGCCGGGCGCGGGTGCGCAGCCGCCGGTAGCCGTAGTCGCGGAAGATGCCGATGACCCCCGCCCAGACCTCCGGGACCTCGTCCAGCGGGACCCAGGCGCCGAGCCGGACGCCGATCTTCGGGTTGGTGGACAGGCCGCCGCCGACCCACAGGTCGAAGCCGGGGCCGTGCTCGGGGTGGCGTACGCCGACGAGCGCGATGTCGTTGATCTCGTGGGCGACGTCGAGCAGCGGCGAGCCGGAGATGGCCGTCTTGAACTTGCGCGGCAGGTTGGAGAACTCCTTGTTGCCGATGAACCGGCGGTGGATCTCCTCGATGGCCGAGGTGCCGTCGATGATCTCGTCCTCGGCGATCCCGGCGACCGGCGAGCCGATGATGACGCGCGGGGTGTCGCCGCAGGCCTCGGTGGTCGACAGGCCGACTCCCTCCAGCCGCCGCCAGATCTCGGGCATGTCCTCGATCCGGATCCAGTGGTACTGGATGTTCTGCCGGTCGGTGATGTCGGCCGTGCCGCGGGCGAACTCCTGGGAGATCTCGCCGATGACCCTCAGCTGCTCGGTGGTCAGCCGGCCGCCGTCGACGCGGACGCGCAGCATGAAGTACTCGTCGTCCAGCTCCTCCGGCTCCAGGATGGCGGTCTTGCCGCCGTCGATGCCGGGCTTGCGCTGGGTGTACAGGCCCCACCAGCGCATGCGTCCGCGCAGGTCGGCGCCGTCGATGGCGTCGAAGCCACGGTGGGCGTAGATCGTCTCAATGCGTGTCCGCACATTGAGACCGTCGTCGTCCTTCTTGAACTGCTCGTTGGCGTTGAGGGGCGTGAAGTGGCCCGCGGCCCACTGGCCCTCGCCGCGGTGGCGTCCGGCCTTGCGGCGGGGCGTGGCTGCGCTGGGGCGGTCCGGGGTGGCGGCCATGGCGGTGTGTGTCCTTCTGAGCGGCTCTGGTGCGGTCGGACGGTGCTCGGTGCACGCCCTCGGTGACCCGCGCTTTTGCGCAGGCGGGCACGGCGATGCGGCGGAGGGCGGGGTGCGGTGGCGGGGAGATCGAGACATACGCGGGCGCCCACGACGTCGGGGGCGGCGGGGAACGCGGCGGTGCCGGCGGCGCTACCCGGGGTCGGGGCCGCCTATGGGTACAGCCTCAGTCGACTGGACAGATCGCGCTGGACATGCGGCCGAGATCGACGTGGCGCCGACTCACCAAGGCAATTCCAGCTCGAGACATGAGGGAAGCGTGGCATGGGGGTCTCAGGGCAGTCCACCATCATCCAATATTTGGACAACTATGTCCCGCATGGTGAGACGCTGTGTCCTTGGTCACCTGTCGCGTCACTTGCGGTCCGGGCGGTCGGCTCACTCGGTCTCACGCGGGCTCGGTGTCGAGCTTGGTGTCGAAGACCCGGAACCCGCGCCGCCGGTAGTTGTCCAGCGCATGCGGCCCGTCCTTGCTACAGGTGTGCACCCACACCCGCTTGGTCGGCGGCCGCCCGGCCCAGCGCTCGGCCAGGTCCCAGGCGCGGGCGGTGCCCCAGGTCAGCAGGTGCCCGCCGATGCGGCGCCCCCGGAACGCGGGCAGCAGCCCGAAGTACGCGATCTCCACCACGCCCTCGTCCTGCCCGTCCAGCTCGATGTACCCCGCCGGGGTGCCGCGCTCATACGCGACCCAGGTCTCCACCCCGGGGCGCTCCAGGAACTCCCGCCACCGCTCGACGGTCCACCCCAGCCGGTCCGTCCAGGCCACATCCGCGCCGACGGCCGTATAGAGGAAGCGGTTGAACTCCGGGCAGGGGATCTCGGCCCGTACGATCCGCACCTCCGCGGAGGCGGGGGGCTGCTGGGCCGGGGCGAGGTCCGCGGGCGAGGTCTGCTCCAGGGACCAGGTGGTGACCGTGATGCTCATACGGCACATCCCATCACGACCGCGGCGGGCGGCTGCAACGCCGCGCAACCTTTGCGCATGGCTGTACCCGGCACGGACAGTGGGCGTGGCGGAGGGCGGTACCGAGTCGGCGCGGCATCCCCTCCGCCGACGTTCGGCCCCTTTCCAGGGCTGCTGGGTCTGCCGGGGCTCCCGGCCGCCCCCGTCCGGCCTGGTCACCGGCTGGTCACGGAGGGAAACTCCGGGCGCCCTCGGGCACCCCGGGGCGGATACCGTGAGAAGGTGCAGCCAGGGAAAGAACCGTCGAAGCCGTCCGGTCGGCTCAACAAGGCCCGCGCCTTGTACCGCAACGTATCCAAGCGCAGGATGGCCTGGCTGCTGCTGAAGGACACCGTCCACTCCTGCATGGAGTACCGGGTCACCGGCCTGGCCGCCGAGGCCGCCTTCTTCACCCTGTTGTCGCTGCCGCCGCTGCTGCTCGGCCTGATCGGGCTCCTCGGCTACTTCGACGTGTGGACCAGCACCGACACCGTGGCCACCATCCGGCAGAACATCCTCGACGCCTCGGGGACTGTGCTGTCCGACAAGGGGGTCAGGGAGATCGCCCGGCCGCTCCTGGACGACGTCATCAAGGGCGGCCGCCCGGACGTCATCTCGCTCGGCTTCGGCATCGCCCTGTGGTCCGGGTCCCGCGCGGTCAACGTCTTCGTCGACACCATCACCATCATGTACGGGCTCGAAGGCCGCCGCGGGATCGTCAGGACCCGGCTGCTGGCCTTCCTCCTCTATCTGGTCGCGCTGATCATCGGGGCGGTGGCGCTGCCCCTGATGGTGATCGGCCCGGAGACCGTCGTGGACCTGGTGCCCGCGAGCGGGGACCTCGTACGGATCCTGTACTGGCCCGTGGTGATCGTGCTGTCCGTCGCCTTCCTCACCACCCTGTACCACGTCTCCGTACCGGTGCGCTCGCCCTGGCGGGAGGACATCCCCGGCGCGCTCGTCGCCCTGACGATGTGGGTGCTCGGCAGCTTCCTGCTGCGTATCTACCTGCTCCACACCGTCGAGGGGCCGACGATCTACGGCTCGCTGGCCGCGCCCGTCGCCGTGCTGCTGTGGATCGGTGTGTCCGCCTTCGCGGTGCTCGTCGGCGCGGCCGTCAATGCCGCGATCGACCGGGTCTGGCCGTCGGTCGCCACCGCCGCCGGGCGCGCCGAGTCGGCCGCCCGGGCCCGGGAGGAGTCGGCCAGGAGGCGGGCCTGGGAGCAGCGCACCGCGGACGACGGGGCGGCGGAGATCACCCCGCCCTCGGAGTTCCCCGAGCGCTGGGCGCAGTTCCTGCCGCACGCCGACGTACGCTCCCGGCTGCATCACAGGCGCGCCCCGCGGCAGGAACCGAGAACGCCGGAGACGAGGACGCCGGAGACGAGGGCGCCGGAGACGAGGGCGCCGGAGACGAGGGCGCCGGAGCCCAGAGCGCCGGAGAACGGCGGGTCGAAGAAACTCGCGGCGGAGAACGGCGCGTCACAGGACTCCCGGCCCAAGGACTCGGTGCCAGATGCGGGAGGCCAGTAGCCCCAGCCCGGCCTCGGCGGCGTCATGGCCCACCGACCGCCCGGTTGGGCCCATCAGGTGACAGGCGCCTGCCAGGTGGCGCATGTGCCGCCGGGGGTGCTCGACCTGCCCCTGCTCAGATGACACCGTCCAGACATGGACCACAGCGCTCGAACGCGGAACCTGCGCCCGAGGCTGGTGCTCGCCAGCGCCACCATGCTCTTCGTGGAGCTGGCGCTGATCAGGTGGACCGGCGCCAACATCGTCCACCTGAGTTACTTCTCGAACTTCATCCTGCTGGGCTCGTTCCTCGGGATCGGCCTGGGGTTCCTGATCCCGGCCGGGCGCGGGCAGTGGCTCACCCGCTGGGCGCCCGTGCCGCTCGCCCTCCTCGTGGTCCTGGTGCGGGAGTTCCCCGTACAGGTGCGGCAGACCAGCGGCGAGGTCATCTACTTCACGGCCGTGAAGACCACCGGACTGCCCCAGTGGGTGACCCTCCCCGTCCTGTTCGGCCTCGCCGCGCTCATCATGATGGCGATCGGCAAGATGACGGCGGACCTGTTCCGGCAGCTGCCGTCGCTGGACGCCTACCGCTATGACCTGCTGGGCTCGCTGGCCGGCTCGCTCTCGTTCGCCGCGCTGTCCTGGCTGCGCGCCCCGTCGGTGGTGTGGGGGGTCCTCGCCGCGATGGCGCTGCTGGCGCTGGGCGGGCGCCGTAACACCGTCCGGTACGCGGTGCCGCTGGCCGTGGTGGTGGCGGCGCTGACGCTGGAGTCGCTGGCGAGCGGCATCTCCTGGTCCCCGTATTACAAGATCGAGCTCAAGCGTGCGACCTCGGGCAGCCGGGACTACAAGATCTCCGCCAATGGGGTTCCGCACCAGAGCATCGCACCGCTGAAGGTGCTGCGGCGCGCCGACTCCCCGTACGAGGAGCCCTACCGGGAGACCCCGGCCAATCCGCACCGCCGTGTCCTGGTCATCGGCGCCGGCAACGGCAATGACGTCGCCGTGGCGCTCGCCCACGGCGCCCGGCGGGTGGACGCCGTCGAGATCGACCCCAGGCTCCGGCAGATCGGCGCCGACCTGCACCCCGCCCGGCCCTACGACGACCCCCGGGTGCATGTCCACATCGACGACGGGCGGGCCTTCCTGGAGCGCACGGACGGGCGCTACGACCTGGTGGTCCTCGCGCTGCCGGACTCCCTGACCCTGGTGTCCGGCGCCAGCAACCTCCGTCTGGAGAGCTATCTGTTCACCCGGCAGGCGTTCCAGGCGGCGCACCGCCACCTGGCTCCCGGCGGCGCGTTCGCGATGTACAACTACTACCGGCAGAACTGGCTCATCGACCGCTACGGCTCCACCCTCACCAGCGTCTTCGGACACGCGCCCTGCATCACCCGCTACGGCGGCAAGAAGGCCGCCATCCTCGTCGCCGGTGTCACCCCGGGCGACCAGCGGTGCGCCACCGCCTGGCGGGCCTCGGGCCCGGTGCCCGCGGCCGCCACCGACGACCACCCCTTCCCGTACCTGCTGCACCGCACCATCCCCTCCCTCTACCTCGGGGTGCTGGGCGCGATCCTGCTGGTGACCGTGGTGTCGGTGCGGCTGACCGGGGTCCGGGTCCGGCGCACCGTCAGGTACGCCGACATGTTCCTGCTCGGCGCCGCCTTCATGTTGCTCGAGACCAAGAACGTGATCGGGTTCGCCCTCTACTTCGGCACCACCTGGCTGGTCAACGCCATCGTCTTCGCCGGCGTCATGCTGGCCGTCCTCGGCGCCGTCGAGACCCGGCGCCGGATGCGCCGCGTCAACCAGGCCGTTCTGCAGCTGCTGCTGTTCGCCACCCTGGCCGTGTCCTGGCTCGTCCCGACCCACCTGGTGCTCGGGCTGCCCTTCGCGGCGCGCCTGGCCGCGGCGATCGCCCTGGCCTTCGCCCCGATCTTCTGCGCCAATCTCATCTTCTCCGACCGCCTGGCGGCGGCCTCCGACCCGACGGCCGCCTTCGGAGCGAACCTTTTGGGCGCCCTCACCGGCGGCACGCTCGAATACCTCGCCCTCGTCACCGGCTACCATGCGCTGCTTCTCGTGGTCGCCGGGCTGTACGCGGGCGCGTGTGTCGCGATGCGCTTCACCCGCCGTGCCCAGGGCCCGGCGGAGCCGGTCGAACGGCTCACGATCGAGCCCACCGTACGTCCCTGAGCCGCACCTGGCCCTGAGCGCCCTGAGCTGCACCTGACAGATTTCCGGGTGCCGGAGGGTTCTCATCCGCATATCCCCGCTGGAAGAATGATCCCCGCTGTTGAATCGATTCAATCGCGGAGGCGACGTTGACGGCATTGGCGACCTTGTCAAAGGCGACACGGAGAGTCCCCAGACGCCGGGAGACCGGAAGCGGCCTGCGGCGGATCGGCGTCCTGCTGGCCGCCGCCCTGCTCCCGGTGGTGTCGGCGGCCGCCCCGGGCCATGCGGTGGCCGCCGGACCACGCGGTGGCCACGCCCCCCTCGCCCCCGCGGACCTCACCGTCGGCGACCGCGCCCGGCCGCTCGACGTCGAGGGCGCCCCGCTGTTCGGGTGGCGGCCGCGCGACGTCGACCCCGGGGAGACCCAGGCCGCGTACCGGATCCGGGTGACCCGGACCGGCGCCGGGCCGGGCGGCTCCCGCCAGGTGTGGGACAGCGGCAAGGTCGCCTCAGCCCGGCAGGCCTATGTGGCCTACGACGGGCCGGAGCTGGCCGCCGGTGCCGGCTACAGCTGGACCGTGCGCACCTGGGACCGGACCGGCGCCGCCTCGCCATGGGCCCCGCGGGCCGCCTTCGACACCGGCATCTCCGACGCCCAGTGGCAGGCGAGCTGGATCCGGCGCACCACGGACGACAAGGACGACTACACCCTGGCCCGCAAGGAGTTCAGCGTCGGCGCGAGCCCCGTGGTGCGCGCCCGGCTCTACGTAGCGGCGTCCCAGCAGTACCGGGCGTACGTCAACGGCCGGCTGGTGGACCGGGGCGCCGCCTACGCGTACCCCGACGAGGGCTACTACCAGGCGAGCGATGTGACCCGGGACCTGAAGGCGGGCCGCCCGGCCGCGATCGGCGTGCTGGCCCACTGGTACGGCCCGGGCCAGGGGCGCCCCGCCGGCGAGCCGGGACTGCTGGCCCGGCTGGTCGTCGAACACGCCGACGGCTCCCGGCAGGTGGTGGTGTCCGACGGCAGCTGGCGCGTCGCGCGCGGCCCGTGGCTGTCCATGCCCTACCGCAACAACGACGGCCGTGACTACATCGAGGGCGTCGACGGCCGGATCGCCCAGCGCCAGCAGGGCTGGAACCGGCCCGGCTTCGACGCCGCCTCCTGGCAGTCGCCGCAGGTGGTCGGCGCGCACCCGGCCGGGGTCTTCGCCCATCTGCGCGGCCAGCAGACGCGGCTGGCCTACCGGACGGTGCGCCCGGTCGCGGTGACCCGGCTCGCCTCGGGCGCGATGGTCGCCGACTTCGGCAAGATCATCCCAGCGGTGCCACGGGTGCGGTTCGCCCACGGCGTCTCCGGCCGGACGATCGACATGCGGGCGGGGTATGTGCGCAACGCGGACGGCACCGTGTCCGACTCCGCCCACGACAACCAGAAGACCGACCTGTCGTACCAGTACATCCAGCACGACGGCGCGCAGAGTTTCCAGGCCTACACCTACGAGGGGTTCCGCTATCTGCAGATCGACGACCCCGGTGAGCCGCTGAGCGCGTCGTCGATCGCCGCCGTGGTCCAGCACACCGACGCCGACCCGGCCCGCACCGCCACCTTCCGCAGCTCCGACCCCACCCTGGACGCGGTGGCCGAGCTGATGCGGCGCTCCGCGCTGTACGACTCGCAGGAGCAGTTCCTGGACACTCCGACCCGGGAGAAGGGGCAGTTCCTCGGCGACTCCGTGGACATCTCCCGCGCCCTGATGGCCGGCTCGGGCGACCGCGCGCTCACCGCCAGGGCGATCCGGGAGTTCGCCGAGTCGCAGAAGCGGTACTGGCCCGACGGCCGGCTGAACGCCGTCTACCCCAACGGCGACGGCAAGCGGGACATCCCCGACTACACCGAGATGTTCGCGGGCTGGGTCTGGGAGTACTACCAGAACTCCGGCGACCGCGCCACGCTCGCCGCCGCCTACCCCGCCTCGGCCGCCGTCGCCGACTACATCCGCCGCTACATCGACCCCGCGACCGGGCTGGTCACCAAGCTCGCCGGGGGCTCCGGCGCCTACGAGTACGGCATCATCGACTGGCCCAACCGCTACGGCTACGACACCGACACCACGGTCCGCACCACCGTCAACATCCTCGCCGTGGACGCCCTGCGGCGCACCGCCGACCAGGCCGCCGCCCTCGGCCGGCCGAAGGCCGAGAGTGACGCGCTGCGCGCCGACGCCGCGAAGCTGGCCGAGGCCGTCAACGACCGGCTGCGCCGCCCGGACGGCATCTACACCGACGGGCTGAAGGCGGACGGCTCCCGGAGCGCACACGCCTCCCAGATCGCGAACGCCTACGCGGTCGCCTTCGGGATCGCCCCCGAGGCGACCGTGGACACCGTCGCCGACCACCTCGCCTCGCTGAAGCTGCAAATGGGCCCGATGACCGCCAACTGGCTGCTCACCGCCCTGCACCGGGCCGGCCGCGACGACCAGGTGCTGGCCCGGCTCACCGACCGCACCTCGCTCGGCTGGGCCAACATCCTCGCCCGGGGCGGCACCTTCACCTGGGAGTCCTGGGAGGCGCCGGACGACGGCCAGAGCCTCTCCCACGGGTGGGGCGCGACCGCCCTGGTGGACCTTCAGCAGGACCTGCTCGGCCTGAACGTCACCGGCACGGCCGCCACCACGCTGCGGATCCGGCCACCGCGCGACACCGACCTGACCCACGCCGAGGGCACGGTGTGGACCCAGGCCGGGACCGTCGGGGTCCGCTGGAACACCAGCGCGCACGGCACCGCGGTCAAGGTCGACATCCCGGTCAACGTCACCGCTGAAGTGGAGGTTCCGCTCGCCGGCGGCCGGGCCCCGGGGGCCCATGGCGCGGGCCCGGACGGCGCGTCCGCGCCGCGCTTCGAGGGCGTCCGTAACGGCTACGCCATCTATACGGTGGGCTCCGGACACTCCACGTTCACCCCGGCCGCCTGACGCGGTCCGCCACGCGTCGGCGGGGGCCGGACACGGCGCCGCGAGATGGCGTCAACCACCCTTGTCCCACCCGTCCCATGTGCCTACGTTCCCCCTCAGGCAGGCCACCTGAGGGGGAGTCATGGGCCGTCAGGAGAGGCCGCTCGATCCCGGCGCGGGCCCGGTGCAGCGGTTCGCGTACGCGCTGCGCAAGCTGAGGACCGAGGCCGGCGGACCGACGTACCGGGCGATGGCGCGGCGGACGCCGTACACGGTCTCGACCCTGTCGCGGGCCGCCGGCGGGGAGCAACTGCCCTCGCTGGAGGTCACCCTCGCGTATGTGGCCGCGTGCGACGGGGACCGCGAGGAGTGGGAGAGGCACTGGCGGCAGACGTCCGAGGAGATGGCGCTGCGGCCCGTCGAGGACGACGACGCCGAGCCGCCCTACCAGGGCCTCGCGCGGTTCGAACCGGGGGACCACGAGCGGTTCTTCGGCCGGGACCGGCTCGTCGACGACCTCGCCGGCCTGGTCCGTACGCGCCGGTTCGTGGTGCTGGTCGGGGCCTCCGGCAGCGGGAAGTCCTCGCTGCTGCGGGCCGGCCTGATCCCCCGACTGCGGCGCGTCGAGGAGCCGTACGAGCGGCCGGCCACCGTCCGGATCCTCGCCCCGGGCGAACACCCCGCCCGCACACACGCCCGAGCGCTCGCGCCGAAGGGCGGCGAGGGCGACACGGTGGTCGTCGTCGACCAGTTCGAGGAGGTCTTCACCCTCTGCCGCGACCCGGACGAGCGAACGGCGTTCCTCGACCGGCTGCTGGACGCCCGCCGCGCCGGGAGCGGGTTGCGGGTCGTCGTCGCGGTGCGGGCGGACTTCTTCGGGCACTGTGCCGAACACCGCGAGCTCGCCGAGGCCTGCCGCGACGCCACCTTGCTCATCGGCCCGATGGCCCCGGACGAGCTGCGCGACGTCATCGTCAAACCGGCCACGGCGGCGGGCCTGGTCGTCGAACGCTCCCTGACCGCACGCCTGATGGCCGAGGTCACCGGCGAGCCGGGCGGGCTGCCGCTGCTGTCCCACGTCCTGCTGGAGGCCTGGCGGCGGCGCAAGGGCCGGACGCTGACGGAGACCGCGTACGACGCGGTCGGCGGGGTGCGCGGGGCCGTCGCCCGTACCGCCGAGGACGTCCACGCCCGCCTCACCCCCGCCCGGGCGGTGCTCGCCCGCCGTGTCCTGCTCCGGCTGATCACACCGGGGGAGGGGGCGCAGGACACCCGCCGCGGCGCCGACCGCGCCGAACTCGACTGGGGCGACCCCGCCGACACCACCGCCGTCCTGGACCGGCTGGCCCGCGCCCGGCTGATCACCCTGCACAAGGACACGGTCGAGCTGGCCCATGAGGCCCTGATCACGGCGTGGCCGAGGCTGCGCGGCTGGGTGGCGGAGGACCGGGAGCGGCTGCGTCTGCACCGGCAGCTGACCGAGGCCGCGCGCACCTGGGAGGAGCTGCGGCGCGACACGGGTGCGCTGTACCGGGGGACGAGGCTGGCGGTGGCGCGCGAGTGGGCGGCGCGCGACGGCGCCCTCGACCAGCCCCGACGGCCGCACGCTGGCCACCACGGGGGACGACCGCACCGTGGCTGTGGAACACCGGCCCTGGGCGCACCGCGACGCAACTGTGCACGGCGCTCTCCCGCGATCTGACCCGCGAGGAGTGGAAGCAGTTGATCCCGGAGAAGCCCTATCGCAGGACGTGCGACACGGGGTGACGCCCGTCATCCTAGCGATCTTACGCGGGCCGCCCGCCCGCTCTCCCGGTCCTGCTCTTCCGGGTACCGGAGGGGCACGACGTCCCTGCACCGGCCGTCGTCGTCGAGCATCCGCCCCATGTGTTTGATGGTCCGCAGCACGACCGAACGGTCGGTGATGACGAGACGGGGCAGGTGCCGGGACAGATGTGCTTCAAAGGTATGCACATCACCCAGAGCGCGCAGCCAGACGTCGACCACGAGGTTGTGCGGGCCCGCCGTGATGGCGCACGAGCGGACCTCGCGCACGTTCGACAGCACCCGGCTGGTCTCTTCCAGATACTGGCCCGGCACGGAGGCGAAGTACACGGCCGACAGCGGCCACCCCGACAGCGGACGGGCCAGATCGCAGCGCAGGCTCAGCCGGGAGGCGAGCAGCGATTGCAGCCTGCGGCGGACGGTGGTCAGGCTGGTGCCGGTCGCCACCGACAGATCGCGCAGAGACCTGCGCCCGTCCACGCTCAGCAGTTCCAGGAGGTGCGCGTCCAGCGCGTCCCAGCGGGTCTCGCCCACGGGCGGGGGCGGGCCCGCCGAAGCGACCGCCGCCGCCTCGACGCGCGCGCTCTGTGCCGCGTCCAGGCTGCGCAGCCGCCATCGGCTGCCTTCGGTCGGAAGGCCCGTCGAGACGTGGGTGCGCGTCGCCCGTACCCCCGGCGTCTTCTGGAACAGGGCCGTGGTGATGCGGGAGAGCTGGTCCAGGGTTCTGGCCTGGACGGAGGCCACCAGGTCCCGGCCGCCGGCGGTGAGCTTGATGTTCGGTACGGCGGGATCCGCCGAGAGGGCCAGCGCCACCTCCTCGGCCACGCCCGGCTCGGTGTCCACCTCCACCACGGCCGTCACCCACATCCGGGAGTTGGACAGCCGGGGATAGGCCGTCACCCAGGCCAGACCGGACTCCTCGAGGCGGTGCCAGCGCCGTGCCGCCGTGACCGGGTTGACCCCGACCACCTCGCCCACCAGCGTCCACGGGGCCCGGGGATGGATCTGCAGCGCGTGGACGACGGCGCGGTCGAGCTCGTCCAGCTCGACTCCGGCAGAATCCTGCACATCCATGGGCGGCTCTTCCCTGCGCGCCTCAGGGCGATCCCGCGAGATATCTGCACGGTGACACCTGGTTTTCTTGTGCATTCCACACTCCCTTCGCCTGGCCCCAACCGGAGGAGTGACCGCGCCCCATGACACACCCCATCACCCCGGAGCCGACCCGGACCGCGTTGCGGATCGAGAACGCCCGACTCATCGACGGAACCGGATCGTCCCCCGTCAACGACGCTGTTGTCACGGTCGACGCCGAAGGGATCATCACCTACGCGGGTGCCGCCGCGACGGCGCCGCAAGCGCCGGACGCCGTCTCCCCGGCCCAGGTCGTGGACGCCGGCGGACGCACCGTGCTGCCCGGCTTCTTCGACTGCCATGTCCACCTGGCGTACGCGCACGGCTCGCCGCCCGGACGGCGAGCCGAGCTCGACCCGGTCCTCGTCACACTGGACACCGCCACGCGCATGCGGCAGACGCTCGACGCGGGCATCACCAGCGCACGCGACCTGGGCGGTCTGTCGGCGGGTTACCGTACGGCCGTGGAGACCGGACGGATCGTGGGCCCCCGGCTGCACACCGCCGTGCGGATCCTCAGCCACACCGGCGGCCACGCCGACGTACGCCTGCCCGACGGCACGGATCTGAGCGCCGGCATGTCCGAGATCGCCGACACCGCCGACGAGGCGCGCCTCGCCGTGCGCCGGGTGCTGCGCGAGGGCGCGGACCTGGTGAAGGTCTGCGCCACCGGAGGCATGGGCAGCCCCTACGACCAGCCCGACGACGAGGGGCTGCTGGAGGAGGAGATCCGCGCCGTCGTGGACGAGGCGCGGCGCCACGGCGGCAAGCCCGTCGCGGCGCACGCCCAGGGCAACGCCGGCATCCTCAACGCCATCCGCGGCGGGGTCACCAGCATCGAGCACGGCTACGGGCTCGACGACCGCGCGCTGGACATGGCGGGGGAGCGCGGCGTCTTCGTCGTCCCGACGCTGTCCACCGTGTACGCGGGCATCAACAAGGACACGATGCCCGACTACCACTACCAGAAGAAGATCCGCTGGTCCGGCATCACCAAGGAGAACATCTCCCACGCCATCGAGCGCGGCGCCCGCATCGCGATGGGCACCGACGCCGCCGTCGGACCGCACGGGGTGAACCTGATGGAGCTCACCTACCTGGTGGATCTGGGCATGGACCCCATGGCCGCCATCGTCGCCGGCACCCGTACGTCGGCCGAGCTCCTCGGCGTGGACGACCGGCTGGGCACCCTGACGGCGGGCCGTATCGCGGACCTGATCGTCTGCGACGGGGATCCGCTCGCGGACATCGGGACCCTCGGCGACCCCGCCAACGTCGTCTGTGTGGTCCAGGGCGGCGTGGTCCGCAAGGACCTGCTGCCGCAGGAGAGCCCGACGGGAGGGCCGTGCTGATGGCGTCATCGACCGGCCTCCCGGCCCCCGACCGCGCGCCCGACGCCCCCGGCGAACCACGGGGCGTCGACCGGGCGCTGGCGCTGATCGAGCGGGCGGGCAACGCGCTGCCCAACCCGATCGTCCTGTTCACCGGGCTCTTCCTGCTCCTGGCCGTCGTCTCGACCGCGCTGTCGATGGCGGACGTGTCCGTCGACGTCCCGGGCACCGACGAGACCAAGCAGATCGGCGGGCTGTTCACGGGCGACGGCGTGCGCTGGCTGGTGGAGAACTTCGTCCCCAACTTCGCCACGTTCCCGCCCATCGCCGCCGTACTGCTCATGATCATGGCCGTGGGCCTCGCCGAGAAGGCCGGGCTCCTGGAGACCGTGATGCGGGCCACCCTGGCCCGCGCGCCGCGAGCGGTCCTGCCCTATCTGGTGGCCCTGGTCGCCTGCCAGGCGCACATGATGAGCGACGCGGCCGCCATCGTGCTGCCGCCGCTGGCCGCCGTGGTCTTCAAGAGTGCCGGACGGCACCCCGTCGCCGGCCTGATCGGCGGCTTCGCCTGCGTCACCGCGGGCTACGCCGCGGGGTTCACCGTCGGCTCGCTGGATGCCCTGTACATCGGCATCACCCAGCAGGCGGCCTCCGTCCTGCCGGCCTCCGCGCATCTCGACCTGAACCTGCTCGTCAACTACTTCTTCACCGCGTCCAGCAGCATCGTGCTGGGCCTGCTGGGCGGCCTGCTCATCAGCCGGGTCCTCGAACCCCGCCTCGGGGAGTACGAGGCCCCCGCGGGCGAGCCCGAGCAGCAGGACCTCACCCTGACCCCGGTCCAGCGCCGCGGGCTGGCGCTGACCGGAGCGGTCGTCGTGGTCTACGCGGGCGCGGTCCTGGCACTGTGGCTGCCCGACGGGGCCCCGCTGCGGGGCGAGGGCGGGGCCCTGGTGCCGTCCCCGCTGCTGAGCGGGATCGTCCCCGTCCTGTTCGGCGCGTTTCTGCTCGGCGGGCTCACCTACGGATTCACGGTCAAGACGCTGACGGACACGGAGGGCGTGGTGGCGGCCATGACCGACTCCGTCAGGAACATGGCCGGCTACGTCGTGCTGATGTTCGTCGCCGCACAGGTGATCGCCCTGTTCAACTGGTCCAACGTGGGGATCCTGATGGCGGTGAAGGCCGCGGCGGGGCTCGACTCCATCGGCCTGACCGGCTACTGGGCCCTCGTCGCGTTCGTGCTCATGGCGTCCGTGCTCAACCTCTTCATCGTCTCCGGATCCGCCCTGTGGGCGCTGGTCGGGCCCGTGTTCGTCCCGGCGTTCGCGCTCCTGGGCATGAGTCCGGCCCTCAGCCAGGCCGCGTTCCGCATCGGGGATTCGGCCACCGGAATCATCACGCCGATGAATCCCTACCTGTTCCTGATGCTCGCGCTGCTGCGCAACTACGAGCCCGAGGCCCGCCTCGGCACCCTTATCGCCCGGCTGTCGATCTTCGTCGTGCCGTTCCTCGTGGTGTGGCTGATGATCGTCGCGATCTTCTACGGCTTCGACCTGCCCCTCGGACCGGGTGCCCATATCGGTCTGAAGTGACGCCCGCCCCCCACGGGCCGACCCCACCGGTGGATTCCGGTGGGGTCGGCCCGGTGCGGGGGCGGGTCGCGAGGGCACGGGGGGCTCAGCGGGAGAGCGTCGGCAGCACCGCGGAGCCGACCGCCTCGATCAGCTCGGTCGGCGGGTCGTAGGAGCCCACATGCTGGAGGAAGACTCCGGTGACACCGCCGGCCCGCAGGCCGCGCAGCCGCTCCGCGATGTGCGCCGCGGAACCGATCAGACAGAACTCCTCCGCGAACCGCAGCGCCGCCGCATCGCTGATCCACGCTGAGCACAGATCGACGGCGGCGTCCCAGTCCTCGGCGTGGACCAGGTCCGGATAGACGCCCTCGACGGTCTTCGGCACCTCGACCTCGATCCCGGCCAGCGCGAGGAAGGGCGCACCGCCGTTCTGGGCGATCGAGGCACAGATCGGCTTGAGCTTCCGGGCCTCCGCCTCGATGTCGTCGGTCACGGCGCAGAAGGCGGAGACGGTGAGCGGAATCGTGTCCGCCGCCCGGCCCGCGGCCCGCGCGCCCTCCCGTACCCGGGCGGTGGCGCCGGCCAGGGTGCGGGGCGAGACGCCGCTGAGGAGGATGACGCCGTCGGCGACCTCACCGGCGAGACGCAGATTCTTCGGCCCGCTCGCCGCCAGATGGATCGGCACCTCGGGACGGGGGTCGCGCAGCCGGGAGCGGACCTTCCCCTCGAAGTCCCACTCCCGGCCGTCCAGCAGGGCCCGGAGCATGGCGAGCCCCTCCCGCATGGCGGCGGTGGTGGTCTGCCGCAGACCGACCGGGCCGACGGAGCTGTTCCCCACGCCGAGGCCGAGGACGAATCTGCCCGGCGCGAGCTCGGCCACGCTGCGCGCCGCGGACGCGACGACCGCGGGGTGGCGGGTTGCCAGGTTGGTCACCGCGGTCCCGAGTCCGATGCGTTCGGTGCCCAGCGCGGCGGCGGTGAGGGTGGTGAACACATCCCGCCACAGCAGCTGGGAGTCCGGAAACCACACGGCGTCGAAGCCCAGCCGCTCGGCCTCGCGGACGCTGTCGAGTACCCGGTCCGCCCGGTCGCAGGGCGGGACCCGGACGCCCACGCGCAGGGGTGTGCTTGGCCCATCAGTGATAGCGCTCATGCCCGCGGAGGGTAGGCAGGGCCGTGACCTGGCCCAACGGAACCGGTCCGCCCACCGGGACGCGCCCCTTTGGGAGCCGGACCGGGGGGTGGGAACGTACCGGGACCACGATGGCTCAGCATGAGGAGGACATATCTCATGGCCCGGTTGCACCTCGGAACGGGGCGGCTTCCGGCCGCCCTCCTCGCCCTCCTGATGTCGTCCGCCTGTATGGCGGGAACGGTGGACTCCGACGGTTCGGGGTCGGCGGGCGGACCCGTCGTCCGCATCGCCCTCGGCGTCGACGCCTCCTACGCCCCGTTCTATCTGGCCGAGGAGCGCGGGATGTTCGCCAAGGCGGGCCTCGACGTCCAGCTCATGAAGGTCGAGGGCGGCCCGGCCGCCGCCGAGGCGGTGACCGCCGGCACCGCCCAGATCTCGGCCAACGCGGACGCCACCGCCCTGCCGCAGATGGTGAGCAACCCCGACCTGCGGGCCCTGGGCGCCTTCCAGTACTCCGACCGCTACCTCAAGGTCGTACTCCGCAAGGGAATCGACACCCCGAAGCGGATCCGGACCATGGCGTCGATCCAGGGCCTCGGCCTGTACGCGACCCACGAATACCTGCGCCACAACGGCGTCGATCCGAAGTCCGTGAAAATCAAGCTGAGCGCGCCGCCGGAGATTCCCGGCGTGCTCCAGCGGGGCTACGTCGACGGCTATGTCCTCTTCGACCCGTGGGTGAGCAGGGGTGTCGCGGCGGGGGGACACCTCGCCGGGCGCAGCGGGGACTTCGGCGTGACCTACCAGCAGTGGCTGCTGGCCGACCAGAGCTGGCTCAAGGACCACGAGTCCGTGGCGGGCAAGGTCTTCAAGGTGGTGGCCGAGGCGGACAAGCTGGTCACGGCCGACCCGCAGGCGGCGGCGGAAGCGACCAACAAGCAGGTCAAGCTGCCGGTCGCGCAGACCAGAAAGGCGCTGGGCGACATCACCTTCCGCAGCCGTGGCCTGACCGCCGCCGATGTCGCCTCGTCCCGCCGGATCGCCGACTTCCTCACCCAGCAGGGACTGATCAAGAAGGCGCCGGACCTGGACACGACGCTGCTGCGGGGCTGGTACGAGAAACACGCCGGCTGACGTCCCGCTCAGCGGACCCCCGACGGTGCGGCGCGACCGACAGGCGGTCTACGGTTCGGCAACTCGCGGGCCCGCACCCCGACGACCTGCAGTCCATGCATCAACCTTCGAGGTGCTCATGCAGACACCGTTCAGTCCGAGACAACCTCTCGCAGGCTCCGCCCTTCTCACCGCCGCGCTGCTCGGCCTGACGGCGTGCGGCGCCGGGACCACCGACTCCGCCGCCGGCTCCGGCGGCGGGGGCTCCGGCCCGACGGTCCGCATCGCTGTCGGCATCGACCCGTCCTTCACCCCGTTCTTCCTGGCGGACGCCAAGGGACTGTGGGCGAAGCACGGGGTGAAGGTCCAGCTCGTCCAGTTCGGCAAGGGCGGCGACGGCGTCGACGCCCTCAACGCGGGCCAGGTACAGATGGCGGGCAATTCGGACACCACCACCATCGGTGTGCTTCCGCAGGGGCCCAGACTCAGGTCCCTGCTCGTCTATGAGCAGTCGGGCAGCTACCTCAAGGTGGTCCTCGGCCCCAAGGTGAAGAGCGCCTCGCAGATCAAGAAGATGGCCGTCGTGCCCGGCCTCTCCGAGTACGCGGCCACGCGCTTCCTGGAGTCGAAGGGCATCTCCACCAAGTCGGTCGAGTTCATCACCGCCGATCCCCCCGAGATCCCCGCGCTGACGCAGAAGGGCGACGCCGACGCCTACGTACTGTGGGAGCCCTGGCCCAAGAAGGGCGCCGAGCTGGGCGAGAAGGTCCTGGAGACGACCGGCGACTACGGCGTGACGTACTCCCACTGGCTGCTCTCCACCGACACCTGGCTCAAGAGCAACACACCGACCGCGGCCAAGGTCGCCAAGGCGTTGCAGGAGGCCGCCGCGGAAACCGAGAGCGACCCGGACGCGGCCGCGCGGGCGACTCAGAAGGCCGTGAAGATCCCGGCCGCCCAGACCGCTGCCGCGATCAGGGAAATCGACTTCGGCGCACGCGACATCACCGACAAGGACCTCGACTCCTACGCCAGGGCCGCCGAGTTCTACCGCGACACCGGCAAGGTCGAGGCCGAGCCGGACGTGACCCGGGCCGTCCTGCGCGGATGGCTGTCCCAGCACACGAAGGGATCCCGATGACCAGGGCTGTCGAGAAGCGCGATCGACGACCGGGCGATCCGGTGACCGGCCGTGGCGCCGCACTGCGCCTCGACGACGCGGGCATCCGGTTCGGCTCCTTCCAGGCCGTCCAGGGCATCTCCCTCGACATCGCGGCCGGTGAGTTCCTCTGTCTGCTCGGTCCGAGCGGCTGCGGCAAGTCCACGCTGCTGTCGGCCATGGCGGGGTTCGTCGCCGTGAGCGAGGGGAGTCTCACGGCCCAGGGCGCGCCCGTCACCGGCCCAAATCCCGGGCTCGGGATGGTCTTCCAGAGCAGCGAGGCGCTCTTCGACTGGATGACCGTCCGCCAGAACGTGGCCTTCGGCCCGCGGATGCGCGGTGTGCCGCGGGCCCAGCAGGCGCGGCTGGCCGACGAGTACCTGGGTCTGGTGGGCCTGCGGCACTGCGCGGACCGCTTCCCGGGGCAGCTGAGCGGAGGCATGCGGCAGCGCGTCCAGATCGCCCGCGTACTGGCGAACGAACCGAGCGTCGTTCTCATGGACGAGCCCTTCGGCGCGCTCGACGCCCAGACGCGGCAGGTGCTCCAGGAGGAGACGGAACGCATCTGGCGCGCGTCCGGCTGCACCGTCGTCTTCGTCACCCACGACATCGACGAGGCCGTCCTCCTCGGCGACCGCATCGCGGTGATGACCGCCGGCCCCGCCGCCTCGATCAAGTCCCTCTACCCGGTGGATCTGCCCCGGCCCCGAGACGAGACGGACCCGGCCGTCGTCGAACTCCGCCGCAGGCTGCGCCAGGACATCGGCGAGGAAGTCCGCAAGGCCCTGCGCGACCAGGGCCTCGACACCGAGGAGGACCCGCGATGACCGTCGTGACCACCGGCACCGCCGCCAAGGCCCGTACCCGCCGCCCGGCCCGCGCCGGGGCCCGCGGGCTGCGCGCGGCCGGCCTGTACACACTGTCCGTGCTCACGGGCCTGGCCGTCTGGCAGCTACTGGCGGTGCACTACGGCCCCTCCCTGGTCGCCTCCCCGAAGGAGACCCTGACGGCCGCGGCCGATCTCGCCCGGGACGGCACGCTGACCAACTCCGTCATCGCCTCCGGCCGCAGAATTCTGATCGGCTGGGGACTCGGCCTCCTGGTCGGGGTGCCGGTGGGGCTGCTCGTGGGACAGAGCAGGGTCGTGCGGCAACTCCTGGAGCCCTACATCGAGTTCTTCCGGTTCATCCCACCGGTCGCCTTCGTGACCCTGGTGGTCGTGTGGCTGGGCATCGGCGAGTCCTCGAAGGTGGTCCTGATCTTCTACACGGCCGTCTTCATCGTCACCCTGAACACGAGCGCCGGGGTGATGGCGGTCAACGAGTCGAAGCTGCGCGCGGCCGCCAGCCTGGGCGCGAGCAGACGGCAGATCCTGCTGGGGATCGTGCTTCCGTCGACGGTCCCGTACATCGTCACCGGCGCCCGGCTGGCCATGGGCAACAGCTTCCTGACCATCGTCTCCGCCGAGATCGTCGCCGCGCAGGTGGGCCTCGGGGCGCTGATCTGGACCTCCCGCAACTACGGGCGGATCGACTGGGTCTTCGTCGGCATCATCACCCTGGGCATCCTCGGGTTCGTCTTCGACCGCGTCCTGCGTATCGTCGCGTCCCGAGTCCTGCGCCGATACGGAGTGAAACTGTGAGCGGTACGTCAGCCCGCGCCCTGGTCCTGGACCGGTTCGGCGCGCTGCCCCGGCTGGTGGCCGGGGCGGTGCCCGAGTCGCGGCCCGGGCACACCCTGGTACGGATCCAGGCGGCGCAGCTGGCCCACCTCGACCTCAACGTCATCGACGGCGAGTTCGGCATCCTGCCGGAGCTGCCCACGGTCCCGGGCACCACGGGAGCCGGTGTCGTCCTCGCCTCGGACACCCTTCCCGAGGGCAGCCCCGTGCGCGTCGGCGGCCAGGGTCTCGGTCTGCGGCGGGACGGCTGCTGGGCCGATCACGTCCTGGTGCCGGACGCCGCCGTCGAACCGGTGCCCGAGGGCACGGACCCCGCACTCGCCTGCGGCTACTTCTCCCCGGCGGGTACGGCCTGGGCCGCCGTGCACGCGGTCGCCGGCGTCCGGCCCGGGGAGCGCGTCCTGGTGACCGGGGCGGCGGGCGCGGTCGGCGCGCTGGCGGTGCAGGTGGCGGCGCGGGCCGGAGCCGAGGTGGTCGGTGTCGTCGGACGCGCCACCAAGCTCGGCCACGTCCCGGCACCCGCCACACCCGTCCTGGCGGCCGAGCTGTCCGCCGAGGCGGTAGGCGGACCGGTCGACGTACTCATCGACACCGTGGGCGGCCCCGTGCTGAAGGGCGCGCTGCGACTCGTCCGCCCACGCGGACGCGCCGCGCTCGTCGGCTACACCGCGGGCCGGGAGTTCACCGTGGATCTCGCGGACTTCCTGCTCGCCGACGTCACCCTCCAGCCCGTCAACCTCATGTCGCGGGGCGCGGAGGTCGCCGCCGACGCGAAGCGGCTGCTGGCCGACCTGACGGCGGGAAACCTGACGATGTCGATCGAGCGCCACCCGCCGGAGGCGCTGGAGGAAGCGGTGGGCCGGTTGCGCTCCGGGGAGGCGATCGGCAAGGTCGTCCTCGACTTCGGCTGAGCGGAAAATAACCGGGTGCGCCCGAGCGCGTGCCCCTCTATGCTGAGCCCGCATCAGGCGGTGGCTGTCGGCCACCGCCGTCGGCCGTATTCAACCGCGTTCGGCCGTATGAGGAAGAGGAACAGGAGGTGTGACCGATGGCTGTCTCCGCGATGGGCGCTGCCCGCATTCGGAAGTTCATCCACTCCACCTCCGCGGTCTCCGGCTGACCTCTTCACCTTCCTTGCGCCTGCTGTGCGCACCGCCGGGGCCGCCCTTGTGAAGGGTTCCCCTTGAATTTCTCTTCTCTCCTCGCTTACGGCTGGGACGAAGAATGGCAGGCCGAGTTCGCCCCGTACGCCGAACAGGGCCTGGTGCCCGGGCGTGTCGTGCGGGTCGACCGGGGTCTGTGCGACCTCGTCACCCCCGAGGGCGGCGTGCGCGCCGACACCGAGTTCGTCGTCCCCCGCGACCCGATGAAGGTCGTGTGCACGGGTGACTGGGCCGCCGTCGACCCTGAAGGCAGCGACCCGCGGTACGTCCAGACGCTGCTGCCGCGCCGCACCGCCTTCGTGCGGTCGACGTCGTCCAAGCGTTCCGAAGGACAGGTGCTGGCCGCGAACGTCGACCACGCCGTCGTGGCCGTCTCCCTCGCCGTCGAGTTGGACCTGGGCCGCCTGGAGCGGTTCCTGGCGCTGGCCTGGGAGAGCGGCGCCCAGCCGCTGGTCGTCCTGACCAAGGCGGACCTGGTGCCCGACCCCGTGGTGCTGGGTCACCTCCTGACGGATGCCGAGACCGCCGCGCCCGGCGTTCAGGTGCTGACCGTCAGCTCCGCGACCGGCGAGGGCCTGGACGTGCTCGGCGCCGTGCTCTCCTCGGGCACCTCGGTGCTGCTCGGGCAGTCCGGTGCGGGCAAGTCGACGCTCGCCAACGCCCTGCTGGGCGAGGCCGCGCAGAACGTGCACGAGGTCCGGGACAGCGACGGCAAGGGGCGGCACACCACGACCACCCGTGACCTGCTGCGGCTGCCGTGGGGCGGGGTCCTCATCGACACGCCCGGCGTGCGCGGGGTCGGGCTGTGGGACGCCGGAGAAGGCGTCGCGCAGGCGTTCTCCGAGATCGAGGCGCTGGCCGAGGAGTGCCGGTTCCACGACTGCGCACACCAGGCCGAGCCGGGCTGCGCGGTGCTCGCCGCGGTCGAGGGCGGCACGCTGCCCGAACGCCGCCTCGACAGCTACCGCAAGCTGCTGCGCGAGAACGAGCGCCTCGCCGCGCGCACCGACGACCGGCTGCGGGCCGAGCTGCGGCGGACCTTCAAGCAGCGGCAGGCCCTCGGCCGGCACATGATGGAACGCAAGCGGGGGCCGCAGCGCAAGCCGTGACGCTGACATCGGTTCCTTGGGGCGATGGCGCCCCAAGGAACCGAATGCTCGGCCACACGCCGGAGCCGGGCAGACGGCCTGCGTCCCCGGCAAGGCGCTGCACCGATCTTTGTCCTGTGAGTGGAGAAAGTTGGTGGCAATCCGCGCACAACTTCTTCCCAGGTTCGGCAGCCGCTGCTACGTTCCCTACGAAAGCCCGACGCTGATGGCCGAATCTGGGTGGGGAGGGGATCGTGAGACGCATGACGGCGCGACCGGCGAACCCGCACCAGGCCCGTCTGCTCAAGCTGTTGCGTGACGGCGGCCCCAACTCCCGTGCCCGGCTGGGGGACCAGGTCGACCTGTCCCGGTCCAAGCTGGCCGTCGAGGTGGACCGGCTGCTGGAGACGGGCCTGGTGGTGGCCGACGGACTGGCCGCCTCGCGCGGCGGCCGCCGCTCCCACAACATCCGGCTCAATCCGGGCCTGAGGTTCCTCGGCGTCGACATCGGCGCGACGTCGGTCGACGTCGCCGTCACCAACGCGGAGCTGGAGGTCCTCGGCCACCTCAACCAGCCGACGGACGTCCGTGAGGGCCCCGTCGCGGTCTTCGAGCAAGTCCTGGACATGGTCGGAAAGTTGAAGGCCACCGGGCTCGCCGAGGGCTTCGACGGCGCCGGTATCGGCGTCCCCGGACCGGTCCGCTTCCCCGAGGGCGTGCCGGTAGCCCCGCCGATCATGCCGGGCTGGGACGGCTTCCCCGTGCGGGAGGTGCTCAGCCAGGAACTCGGCTGCCCGATCATGGTCGACAACGACGTGAACCTCATGGCGATGGGGGAACAGCACGCCGGAGTCGCCCGCACCGTCGCCGACTTCCTCTTCGTCAAGATCGGCACCGGCATCGGCTGTGGCATCGTCGTCGGCGGTCACGTCTACCGCGGCACCACCGGCAGCGCGGGCGACGTCGGCCATATCCAGGCCGTGCCCGGCGGCAGGCCCTGCGCCTGCGGCAACCGGGGCTGCCTGGAAGCCCACTTCAGCGGCGCGGCACTGGCCCGCGACGCGGTGCAGGCGGCCCAACAGGGCCTGTCCACCGAACTCGCGGCCCGGCTGGAGGCGAAGGGCACCCTCACCGCTGTCGATGTCGCGGCCGCGGCCACCGCGGGCGACGCCACCGCGCTGGAGCTGATCCGCGAGGGCGGCACCCGCGTCGGCCAGGTCGTCGCCGGCCTCGTCTCCTTCTTCAACCCCGGCCTGTTAGTGATCGGCGGCGGGGTGACCGGCCTGGGCCATACCCTGCTCGCCGCGATCCGCACCCAGGTCTACCGCCAGTCGCTGCCCCTTGCGACCGGCAATCTACCCATCGTCCTGGGAGAGTTGGGCCCCGTCGCCGGTGTGACCGGCGCGGCCCGGCTGATCAGCGACCACCTCTTCTCGCCCGCCTGAGCGACCACCTCTTCTCACCTGCGCAAGCGATCACAGCCTGCTCGTCCCCGCAGACCTCACCTCCGTGACCGCTCGACCAGTACGGCGCTCAGCTCTGCCGTGCACCCCCAACGCCCGCCCAGCCCGAGGAACTGCCCGCCCGGCGCCGCGCCGGACGCGGGCGCAGCACGCCCTGACACCGGCCCACGCGTTTGCCGAGGGGAACCAACCCCCCCTACCCAGACGCGGCACTCACCAGCTGACGCATAGAGCGCCAGTCGACACAGCTCCGGGATGACGGCGCATCCCGGCGTACGAGCCCGACCGTACAAGCAGCCCCATTACTGGAGGCATTCCGTGCACGGGACCGACCGCACCACCCGCACCCGAACCCACAGATCACGTCTGCGCAAGGCGATCGCGCTGCTGAGCGGCGCACTCCTCGCCGGCGCCGGCCTGACCCTCACCACCCCCCAGGCCGGCGCAGCCGTCGCCGGTCAGAAGACGGCCGCCGCGGCCGAGGACTTCCAGCAGGTCACCCTCGCCAAGGGGGAGGCGGAGGTCGGCGAGCCCATGTCGCTGGCCGTCCTCCCCGACCGCTCGGTCCTGCACACCTCCCGCGACGGCGAACTGCGCCTGACCGACGCCGCGGGCAACACCAAGCTCGCGGGCAAGCTCGACGTCTACTCCCATGACGAGGAGGGCCTGCAAGGCGTCGGCGTCGACCCGGGCTTCACCGACAACCGGTTCATCTACCTCTACTACGCGCCCCCGCTGAACACCCCGGCGGGCGATGCCCCGGAGACGGGCACCGCCGCCGACTTCGCACCCTTCGACGGCGTCAACCGCCTCTCCCGCTTCGTGCTGAAGACCGACGGCACCCTCGACACCGCCAGCGAGAAGCAGATCCTCGACATCCCCGCCACGCGCGGCCTGTGCTGCCACGTCGGCGGCGACATCGACTTCGACGCGGCCGGCAACCTGTACCTGTCGACCGGCGACGACACCAACCCCTTCCAGTCGGACGGCTACACCCCGATCGACGAACGCGCGAACCGTAACCCCGGCTTCGACGCCCGGCGCAGCGCGGGCAACACCAACGACCTGCGCGGCAAGATCCTGCGCATCAAGGTCGGGGCCGACGGCTCCTACGCCATCCCCGACGGCAACCTCTTCCCGCCCGGCACCGACAAGACGCGGCCCGAGATCTACGCGATGGGCTTCCGCAACCCGTTCCGGTTCAGCGTCGACAAGAAGACCGGCATCCTCTACGTCGGCGACTACGGCCCCGACGCCGGCGCCGCCGACCCGAAGCGCGGCCCGGCCGGACAGGTCGAGTTCGCCCGCGTCACCGGCCCCGGCAACTTCGGCTGGCCGTACTGCACCGGCGTCAACGAGGCCTACGTCGACTTCGACTTCGCCACCCGCGACTCCGGCGCCGCCTTCGACTGCTCCGCCCCGAAGAACACCTCGCCGCACAACACCGGCCTGACCGACCTGCCCCCGGCGCAGGCCGCCTGGATCCCGTACAACGGCCCGTCCGTGCCGGAGTTCGGCGACGGCTCCGAGTCCCCGATGGGCGGCCCGGTCTACCACTACGACCCTTCCCTCGACTCGCCCGTGAAGTTCCCCGAGGCCTACGACGGCGACTTCTTCGCCGGTGAGTTCGGCCGCCGCTGGATCAAGCGCGTCTCCAGCGACGCCGACGGCAAGGTGCAGGCGATCAACGACATCCCCTGGAGCGGTACCCAGGTGATGGACATGGCCTTCGGCCCGGACGGGGCGCTGTACGTCCTCGACTACGGCACCGCCTGGTTCGGCGGCGACGAGCACTCGGGGCTGTACCGCATCGAGAACGCGACCGACGGCCACTCCCCGTCGCCACAGGCCGCCGCGGACCGCACCTCCGGCCACGCCCCGATGAAGGTCCAGTTCTCCTCGGCGGGCACGACCGACCAGGACGGTGACACCCTCACGTACAGCTGGGACTTCGGCGACGGCACCACCTCCACGGCCGCCAACCCGGCCCACAAGTACAAGAAGAACGGCACCTACACCGCCACCGTCACCGCCAAGGACCCCTCCGGCCGCACCGGCAGCGCCAGTGTGCAGATCGTCGTCGGCAACACCGCACCCAAGGTCGTCCTCAACACACCCAAGGACGGGCAGCTGTTCAGCTTCGGTGACGACGTCCCGTTCAAGGTGACGGTCACCGACCCCGAGGACGGCCGGGCGATCGACTGCTCCAAGGTCAAGGTCACTCTGATCCTCGGCCATGACACCCACGGCCACCCGCTCACCTCGGCCAACGGCTGCTCCGGCACCATCCAGTCCAGCGCCGACGGCGGCCACGACGAGGACGCCAACATCTTCGGCGTCCTGGACGCCGAGTACACCGACGCCGGAGGCGGCGGCCAGGCCCCGCTCACCTCGCACGACCAGAGCGTGCTGCAGCCCCGCCACCGCCAGGCCGAGCACTTCGGCACCAACTCCGGCGTGTCGGTCGTCGCCCACGACACCGCCAATGGCGCCAAGGCGGTCGGCGACATCGACAACGGCGACTGGATCGCCTTCAAGCCGTACGTCCTGAGCGATGCCAAGAAGATCACCGCGCGCGTCGCCTCCGGCGGTACGGGCGGAACCCTGGAGGTCCGCGCCGGCTCGGCCAACGGCACCCTGCTCGGCAAGGCCACCGTGCCCGTGACCGGCGGCTGGGAGACCTACCAGGACGTCACCGCCGACCTGTCCGGCGCACCGCGCGGCACCACCACGCTCTACCTCGTCTTCAAGGGCGGCAGCGGTGACCTCTATGAGATCGACGACTTCACCTTCACGACCGGCTAGATCCGAAGTGTCCTTCCGCGACGTCCGGAGCAAGGAACTGCCCGCCAAGGGCCACTGAACGGCGGCGGGCGGGAGACGCCGGACTCCCGCCCGCCGTCACCACCCCACACACCTTCCGGGAGTTCGTGCCCGGGACAAGGAGGCTGCCCATGTCCGCGTCCCTCTCCCGTCCCTCTCGTACCGGCGTCTGGCTGGTCGGGGCCCGCGGCTCCGTCGCCACCACCGTCGTCGCCGGATGCGCCGCCGTGACCGCGGGGCTGCGCCCGCCGACCGGCCTGGTCACCGAGGCGCCCGCCTTCGCCGGCAGCGGCCTGCCCGCCCTGTCCTCCCTGGTCTTCGGCGGCCACGACACCACGGACTGCCCCCTGCCCAAACGTGCCGAGCAACTGGCCGCGGGCGGCGTCCTCCCGCCCGGCCTCCCCGCCGCCGTCGCGGCCGAACTCGCCGCAGCCGACGAGGAGATCAGGCCAGGCGGCCCGCTCCCCGGCGACACCCGGGACGAGGAAGCACTGATCGCCGCCTTCGCCGCCGACCTCCAGGACTTCGTACGACGGCACGGCCTGGAGCGCGCGGTGGTCGTGAACGTCGCCTCCACCGAACCGGCCCCGCCACCAGGACCCCCTCTCCCGCCCAGCTCGCTCTACGCGGCCGCCGCCCTGCGCACCGGCTGCCCCTACGTCAACTTCACCCCGTCCACGGGCCTGCACCACCCGGCGCTCGCCCCGCTCGCCGCGTCCAGCGGACTGCCGTACGCGGGCCGCGACGGCAAGACGGGACAGACCCTGCTGCGCTCCGTTCTCGGCCCCATGTTCGCCCAGCGGGCGCTGGACGTCCGGGCCTGGTCCGGCACCAACCTCCTCGGCGGGGGCGACGGCGCCTCCCTCGCCGACCCGGCCGCCGCGGCGGCGAAGAACGCCGGCAAGGAACGCGTCCTCGCGGACACCCTCGGCACCACCCCCGAGGGCGAGGTCCACATCGACGACGTGCCCGCGCTCGGCGACTGGAAGACCGCCTGGGACCACGTGGCCTTCGACGGCTTCCTCGGCACCCGCATGGTCCTCCAGACCATCTGGCAGGGCTGCGACTCGGCACTCGCCGCGCCCCTGGTCCTCGACCTGGCCCGGCTCGTCGCCCGCGCCCACGAGACCGGTCTGCGCGGCCCTCTCGCCGAACTGGCCTTCTTCTTCAAGGATCCGGTCGGCGACGCGCCATCGGCGCTGGGGGAGCAGTACGCGGAACTGGTGCGGTTCGCCCGAGGGCTGGGGGAGGGCGAGTGAACCGACTGCGCGCCTGGGCCGAACTGCTGCGCCTGCCCGCCCTGTTCACCGTCCCCGGTGACGGGCTGGCCGGAGCCGCCGCCGTCGCCGCCCGCCCCGACCGCCGTACCGCGCTCGCCATCGGCTGTTCCCTGTGCCTGTACGAGGCCGGGATGGCCCTCAACGACTGGGCGGACCGTGCGGAGGACGCCGTCGAACGCCCGCACCGCCCGCTCCCGTCCGGCCGGGTCCGTCCCGCCGCCGCCCTCGCCGCGGCCTGCGCCCTCACGGCCGCGGGCCTCGCCCTGGCCGCCCGCGCGGGGCGCCCGGCGCTGGCGGTCGCGGTGCCGCTGGCGGCCACCGTCTGGTCGTACGACCTGGTCCTGAAGCGCACGCCCGCCGGGCCCGGCGCCATGGCCGTCGCCCGCGGCCTCGACCTGCTCCTCGGCGCCGCGGCCACCGCCGGCCACGTCCGCCCGGCCCTGCCCTCGGCGGCCCTGCTCTCCACCCACACCCTCGCGGTCACCGCCGTCTCCCGCCAGGAGACCCGCGACGGCACACCTCTGGCCCCGCTCGCGGCGCTGGCCGCCACGGCCACCCTCACCCGGCTGTTGTCGAACGACCCGGGGCGCGAGCGGGAGCGGCGTCGCCGACATGCCCTGGTAGCCGATTCCCCAAGCTCTCGGCTTCGCTCGAGCAGGGGATACCCCACCCGAGGACCTTCCGGCGCCTTGCGACCGACCGCACCGGACGCCGCTCCTCGGCCCACTCCCTATGGCACCCCGGGCAGCAACCGGCCGCCCGCCTTCCTCACCGCCGCCCTCGCCCTCAGCTACGCCACCGCCACGGCCCGCCCCTACCTCGAGGCCGCCCTCAATCCCTCACCCCCGCTCACCCAGCGCGCCGTAGGGGCCGGCATCCGCGCCACCATCCCGCTTCAGGCGGCCCTCGCCGCCCGCGCCGGAGCCGGCGCCACCGCGCTGGGCACGGCCGCCCTCACCACACTGGCCCGGCGGTTCTCCAGGCGGGTGAGCGTCACATGACCTCCCAGGGGACAGCCCTCCGGTTCGGCTACGGCACCAACGGCCTCGCCGACCTCCGCCTGGACGACGCCCTCGCTCTCCTCGCCGACCTCGGCTACGACGGCGTCGGCCTGACCCTCGACCACATGCACCTCGACCCGCTCGCCCCCGACCTCGCCGCCCGTACCCGGCGGGTCGCCCACCGCCTGGCCGCCCTCGGACTCGACGTCACCGTGGAAACCGGCGCCCGCTACGTCCTCGACCCCCGCCGCAAGCACGGCCCCTCGCTCCTCGACCCGGACCCGGAAGCCCGCGCCCGCCGCGTGGACCTCCTCCTGCGCGCGGTCCGGGTGGCCGCCGACCTCGGCGCGCACGCCGTGCACTGCTTCAGCGGAACCGTTCCGCCCGCCGGCGACGCCGCCACCGCCTGGCAGCGGCTCACCGCATCCCTCACCCCGGTCCTGGAAGCCGCCACCACCGCCGGGATCCCGCTCGCCATCGAACCCGAACCCGGCCACCTCCTCGCCGACCTCGCCGGCTTCCACCACCTCCGCCGCCTCCTCGGCGACCCTCCCGCGCTGGGCCTCACCCTCGACATCGGCCACTGCCAGTGCCTCGAACCCCTGCCGCCCGCCGACTGTGTGCGCGCCGCCGCGCCCTGGCTGCGGCACGTCCAGATCGAGGACATGCGGCGCGGCGTCCACGACCACCTCCCGTTCGGGGAGGGCGAGATCGACTTCCCGCCCGTCCTCGAGGCGCTCGCCGCGACCGGCTACCGGGGCCTGACCGTCGTCGAGCTGCCCCGCCACTCCCATGCCGGCCCCCACCACGCCGGGACCTCTCTGCCGTTCCTCCGCCGCGCGGCCACCGCCGCCCCGGCCGCCGTGCCGGAAGGGAGCACCCCATGACCCACTCGCCCGCCACGGGAACAGGCCCGGACACCATCCCGGGCGCCCTCCGCGACCACCTCGACACCCACCTCGATCCGGCCGCCCGCGCCTGGCTCCGGCAGGCCCTGGACGAGGCCGCCGCACACCCCGGCGGGCACGGGTCGGCCTCCGCGTGGGAGCTGCGCGTGGCCGAGGCCGGCCGCCGCTGCGGCAGCCGGCACGCCGACGCCGCCCGCGTCCTCATCCTGTACGCGGCCCGCGCCGACCCCGCCGCCCTCGCCCGCGTCTACCACCAGGGCACGGCCGCCGAACGCCGCGCCGTCCTGTCCGCCCTGCCGCACCTCGTGCCCGGCCCCGACGCGGTTCCCCTGGTCGAGGACGCCCTGCGCACCAACGACACCCGGCTCCTCGGCGCCGCCCTCGGCCCCTACGCGGCCCGCCACCTCGACGCCCACAGCTGGCGGCACGCCGTACTGAAGTGCCTGTTCACCGGTGTCCCCGTGGACGCGGTGGCCGGCCTCACGGCGCGCGGACGCGGCGACGCCGAACTCGCCCGCATGCTCGCCGACTACGCGGCCGAGCGCACCGCCGCCGACCGGCCCGTGCCCGCCGACCTGCACCGCGTCCTGGCCCTGGCCACCGAAGACCCGCACGGAAAGGAGTCCTGATGCGCCTGTTCGACCCCCACATCCACATGACCTCCCGCACCACCGACGACTACGCGGCCATGCGCACCGCCGGGATCCGCGCCGTGGTCGAGCCGTCGTTCTGGCTCGGCCAGCCCCGCACCTCGCCCGCCTCCTTCCTCGACTACTTCGACTCCCTGCTCGGCTGGGAGCCCTTCCGCGCCGCCCAGTACGGCATCGCCCACCACTGCACGCTCGCCCTCAACCCCAAGGAGGCGAACGACCCCCGCTGCGTCCCCGTCCTCGACGCGTTGCCCCGCTACCTCGTCAAGGACCAGGTCGTGGCCGTCGGCGAGATCGGCTACGACTCCATGACCCCCGCCGAGGACACCGCCCTCGCCGCACAGCTCCAGCTCGCCGCCGACCACGGCCTGCCCGCGCTCGTGCACACCCCGCACCGCGACAAGCTCACCGGCCTGCGCCGCACCCTCGACGTCGTCTGTGAGTCCGCACTGCCCATGGACCGGGTGCTGATGGACCACCTCAACGAGACGACGGTCAAGGAGGCCAAGGACAGCGGCTGCTGGCTGGGCTTCTCCGTCTACCCCGACACCAAGATGGACGAGCGCCGCATGGTGGCGATCCTGCGCGCGTACGGGCCGGAGAAGGTCCTGGTGAACTCCGCCGCCGACTGGGGCAGAAGCGATCCGCTGAAGACCCGGCGGGTGGCCGACCTGATGCTCACAGAGGGCTTCACCGAGGACGACGTCGACCGGGTGCTGTGGCGCAACCCCGTCGCCTTCTACGGGCTCAGCGGCCGCCTGGAACTCGAGGTCACCGTGCCGGACGCCACCCACCAGGGCAACTCCCTGCTGCGCGGAGGGGAGTGAGCGATGCGCTTCCGCCACCCGGACGGCACCACCGTCCACCTCGCCTACTGCACCAACGTGCACCCCGCCGAGACCCTCGACGGCGTCCTCGCCCAGCTCCGCGACCACTGCGCACCCGTCCGCCGCCGCCTCGGCCGCGACCGCCTCGGCATCGGCCTCTGGCTCGCCCGCGACGCCGCCCGCGCCCTCGACACCGACCCGTCCGCGCTGCGCGCCCTGCGCCGCGAACTCGACCGGGGCGGCCTGGAGGTCGTCACCCTCAACGGCTTCCCGTACGAGGGCTTCGGCGCCGCCGAGGTCAAGTACCGCGTGTACAAGCCGGACTGGGCCGATCCCGAGCGACTGGAGTACACCACCGCACTGGCCCGGATCCTCACCGGCCTGCTGCCCGACGATGTCACCGAGGGCAGCATCTCCACCCTGCCGCTCGGCTGGCGCACCACGTGGAGCGCCGACCGCGCCCGCGCGGGGCAGCGGGCGCTGTCGACCCTCGCGGAGCGCCTGGACGCCCTGGCGGAACTGACCGGCCGGAGCGTGCGGGTGGGCCTGGAACCGGAGCCCGGCTGCACCGTGGAGACCACCGGCGACGCACTCGCCCCGCTCACCGCCGTCGGCCACCCCCGCATCGGTGTCTGTGTCGACACCTGCCATCTCGCCACCTCCTTCGAGGACCCGACGGCGGCCCTGGACGCGCTCGCCACCGCCCGCGTCCCCGTCGTCAAGTCCCAGCTGTCGGCCGCCCTGCACGCCGAACACCCCGACCGGCCGGAGGTCCGCGCGGCCCTCGCCGCCTTCGCCGAACCCCGCTTCCTGCACCAGACCCGCACGCTCACCCCGACCGGCCTGCGCGGCACCGACGACCTCGACGAGGCCCTAGGCGGTTCGGCCCTGCCCGCCACCGCCCCCTGGCGGGCCCACTTCCACGTCCCGCTGCACGCGGCCCCCGCCGCACCTCTCACCTCCACACTCCCGGTCCTGCGGGCCGCCCTGGCCCGCCTCGTCGGCGGCCCGCACCCGATGACCCGCCACCTGGAGGTCGAGACCTACACCTGGCAGACGCTCCCGCCCGACCTGCGGCCCCGCGGCCGGGACCGGCTCGCCGACGGCATAGCCGCCGAACTCGCCCTCGCCCGCGACGCGCTGACCGACCTCGGCCTGAAGGAGCTGCCATGACCGGGCCGGACGGCCGCCCCACCCCGCTCCTCGTCCTCGACGTGGTCGGACTCACCCCCCGGCTCCTCGCCCACATGCCCCGCCTCAAGGCCCTCGCCGAAGCCGGCTCCCGGGCCCACCTCGGCACCGTTCTGCCCGCCGTCACCTGCGCCGCCCAGTCCACCTTCCTCACCGGCACCCTGCCCTCCGAACACGGCATCGTCGCCAACGGCTGGTACTTCCGCGAGCTCGGCGACGTCCTGCTGTGGCGACAGCACAACGGCCTGGTCGCCGGGGACAAGCTGTGGGACGCGGCCCGCCGCGCCCACCCCGGCTACACGGTCGCCAACATCTGCTGGTGGTACGCCATGGGCGCCGACACCGACCTCACCGTGACCCCGCGCCCCGTCTACTACGCCGACGGCCGCAAGGAACCGGACTGCTACACCCGGCCGCCCGCCCTGCACGACGAACTCACGGAAAAATTCGGCACGTTCCCGCTCTTCCACTTCTGGGGACCCGGAGCCGATCTGGTCTCCAGCCGGTGGATCATCGACGCCACCCGCCACATCCTCCGCACCCGCCGACCCGACCTGGCGCTCTGCTACCTCCCGCACCTCGACTACGACCTCCAGCGTTACGGCCCCGACGACCCCCGCTCCCTCAAGGCGGCCGCCGACCTGGACGCGGTCATGGCCCCGCTGCTGGACGACGCCCGCGCGGAGGGCCGTACGGTCGTCGCGCTGTCCGAGTACGGCATCACCCGCGTGAGCCGGCCCGTCGACATCAACCGCGCCCTGCGCCGCGCCGGCCTGCTGGAGGTGCATACCCAGGAGGGCATGGAGTACCTCGACCCGATGGCGTCGCGCGCCTTCGCCGTCGCCGACCACCAGATCGCCCATGTGTACGTCCGTCGCCCCGAGGACATGGCCGCCACCCGTGCCGCCCTCGACGGACTGCCCGGCATCGAGCGGCTCCTCGACGACGAGGGCAAGAAGGCCCACCACCTCGACCATCCGCGCTCCGGCGAACTGGTCGCCGTCGCGGAACCGGACGCCTGGTTCACGTACTACTACTGGCTCGACGACGCCCGCGCGCCCGACTTCGCGCGCCTGGTCGAGATCCACCGCAAGCCCGGCTACGACCCGGTCGAGCTGTTCATGGACCCGCTCGACCCCTATGTGAAGGTCAAGGCCGCCACCGCGCTCGCCCGCAAGAAGCTCGGGATGCGCTACCGCATGGCGGTCGTCCCCCTCGACCCCGCACCGATCCGAGGCAGCCACGGCCGCCTGCCCACGAGCGACGACGACGGTCCGCTCCTGCTGTGCTCCACCCCCCGCGCCGTCGGCGACCGCATCGCGGCCACCGACGTGAAGTCCCTGCTGCTCCACCTCGCCGGCCTCGGCACCGACGCCCCATACGAAACGAAAGAAGGCACCCGTGGACCACACGCCTGACACCGACAACCAGCTGCGCCACAGCCTCGGCATCGGCCGCCGCCGCTTCCTGAGCACCTGCACCGCCGTCACCGCCGGGGCGATCGCCGCGCCCGTCCTCGGCGCGAGCCCCGTGCAGGCCGCACCCCGCTCCGCCGACACCGGCAGAGGGCACGCGCTCGTCCCCGAGGACAAGCGCGGCATCATCCTCTACACGGTCCGCGACGCCATCGGCCGCGACCCGCTCTCCACCTCCCTCCCGTCCGGCTTCCGCGCCGTCTTCGAACAGCTCGCCCGCTTCGGCTACCGCCAGGTCGAGTTCGCCGGCTACGGCCAGCACGCCAACGCACCCGGCGGCGCGAGCCTGGAGTCCGTCGAGGGCGCCAAGCTGCTGCGCCGCTGGCTGGACGACAACGGGCTGCGCGCCCAGGGCAACCACGGCTTCATCCCCGGCTCCTGGCCCCTGACCAGCGCCGACCTGGACACCTTCAAGAAGCATGTGGAGATCGCGAACATCCTCGGCCTGGCCCACATGGGCACCGGTGGCGACCCCACCGGAAGTTCCTACCAGGCCGACTGGGACGTGGCCGCCGACAAGTGGCACGCCCTCGGCGCGATCGCCCGCCGCGCCGGCCTCAAGCTCTACACGCACAACCACGACGCGGCCTACGGCTTCCTCCTCGACGGCGGCCCGCTGGACGACCAGGGCCGCCCCACCCGCAGCTCCGGCATCCGCAAGCTGGAGTACTTCCTGTCCATCACCGACCCCAAGCTGATCTGGCTGGAGATGGACGTCTTCTGGGCGCATGTCGCCCAGTACAAGTTCCGCACCTACACCGCCCACGACGGCTCCACGCAGACGGACGTCTTCGACCCGGCCGGCCTCGTCACCCGCCACAACAAGCGCTACCCGCTGTTCCACGCCAAGGACGGCGTCGTCAACACCACCAACGGGATGGGCTACGACATGGTCCCGTTCGGCACCGGCGTCATCGACTACACCACGTTCTTCTCCCGCGTGGGCCACCGCAACTACCACAACCCGATGGTCGAGCAGGACAACGCGCCGAGCACCACCAACCCGGGCCAGTCCCTGGAACACGCGGCGATCGGCTACCGCAACCTGGCCGCCCTGCGCCGCTAGCAGCAGGCATGGGCGGAGGGGTTTCCGGGTAACCCGGGCGCCCTCCGCCCGTGCGGGCGGCCACCGTCCCCGCGGTCTCCGGCTGCCTCTTCGGCTTCTTCGGCTTCCCCGCACCCTCTGGTCTCGTACGGCTGGGACGAGGAATGGCACGGTCCCAGCGGTATGGCCGCCGGTCGGCTACGCACGGAGAAGCTTGATCGGCGTGAATGATTGGAGGCCGGATGAACTGGGCTTGTGTGGCCCTCAATGGCAAGCGTGTCGTCTGAGCGTCGATGCATCCGCGATGCATTCGCCGAGCAGTAGTGCAGCGACCGCCTCCGGGGCCTCATGCATTGCGTCGTGGCCGGTTGGGAGGTCGTGGACCTGCCACTCGGGATCGGCTTGGAGTCGGGTGCGGAGTTCAGCGAACGGCGTCCGGTCTTCCCACCCCGAGCAGTAGATGAACTCCCGACGGGGAACCTGGGCGAGCGTGCCTGTGAGCCGGATCGTTTGCAGGAACGAGGCGAGGGGATGGGGACGGCGGCGGGGATCGCCGCCGTCCGGCGGCCGGACGGCGTAGCCGGTGGCCGCAGCGCCGGCAGCGAACACTTCCCGGAAGCGCTCGTTCGTTGACGACCAGCACGACTCGCCGTCGCGCGGCACGTAGGCGTCGAGCTGCACCAGCCGTGAGATCCGCCCGCCGGCGCGATCGGCCGCGGCGGCGGTCACCATCCCGCCGTAGCTGTGGCCGACCAGCGTCGCGTTGGTGAGGTGGGCGCGATCGAGGAGCCGCAATACGTCCTCGGCGTGCGTGTCGAGGTTGGCGGTCGCCACCGTCGCGTTGTCGTCGTCCGGCCGCAGACCGGTCAGGGTCAGGGCGTGAACGGCATGACCGGCACGCTCCAGCAGCGGAACCACCGCCTCGAACGACCAGGAGCCCTTCCAGCCGCCGGGCACAAGAACGAACGTCGCCATGCGTATCTCCCTCTCTCAAGCCGCGGCATCGAGGCACGCTGCCTCGATGACATGTGGTTCGCTCGGGCGCTCTGCGCGACTGAAGACCACTCCGCATGGAGTCAGTGTCACCAGATCAAGGTGTGGCTTGCTACCGGTAGAATGCCAACTGATGCCTGTTCGCCGCCAACCTCGCCGGATCACCGGTGTGACGTCACATATGTGGCCGTCTGGCGGGCGCCACCTCTGGCCATCCGGCGAAACAAGCGCAGCGCAGTCGCACGCACGGGGACACCTGGTATACGCAGCCAGCGGCGTCTTGACAGTTCACACCGAGCGCGGCACGTCGATCGTTCCCGCCAACCGGGTCGCCTGGACCCCTGCCGAGTTCACGCACTACCACCGCGCCCACGGCGACACCGACATGCGGATCGTCTTTCTCGCGCCACCCCTCGCCCGGCTCATACCAGACCATCCCGCCGTGTTCCTGGCCTCCGACCTCGCCCGCGAGGTCCTGCTCGCCCTGACCGGCCCCCGCAACTACGACGACGCCGCGCCTGACTACAGCCGCTCCGCGCGCTCTCGCCTCCTTCGAGTCCTCGTCGATGAACTCCGCGAAGCACACGAACAGCCACTGCACCTGCCGGAGCCACGGGACGACCGACTGCAAGCAATTGCCCGGATGCTGTACGAGAAGCCGGCAGACAACACCACACTCGCCGAACTCGGGAAGACGATCGGAGCCAGCACCCGCACCCTCAGCCGACTGCTCCGCAACGAACTCGGCATGACCTTCTATGAATGGCGCACGCAGCTACGCATCTACCACGCACTCGTGCTCCTCGCCGACGGCCACGACACCACCCAAACCGCCTACGCCTGCGGATGGGCCAACCCCAGCGGCTTCATCGCAGCGTTCACCAACATCATCGGAACGACCCCGGGCCGCTACCGAACCAGTCGCCAGACCACCGCCGGCGCATCTCAACTCCCGACGGTGGTCAGGTTCTCGGATTGATTCGTACTCGCACCCCGGGCCGATGTGGTCCGCGATCGGACGAGAGATGACCCCCGTGTGCCTCGCGATTCCCGCACAACTACAGCGGCGGCACCAACCATCGGCGAGGCATGCTCCTCGGCGCGATCACCTGGACCCGCCTGAAGCGCCCGCCGCACCTCGTGCCAAGCACGGATGCCATGCAGGCCGAGCGTTGCAGCGTTCAGTACTGCTCGGTCTCCATGAAACCCGTGCTCGCGTTGTCGTCCGCGTCGAAGGCAGCGGCGGTCGGGTCGAATCCGGGCGGGCTGTCCTTGAGTGCCAAGCCCAGGCCGGCCAGCTTCGCCTTGACCTCGTCGATCGACTTCGCGCCAAAGTTGCGGATGTCGAGCAGGTCGGCCTCGGAGCGCGCCAGGAGCTCACCCACCGAGTGGACGCCCTCACGCTTGAGGCAGTTGTAGGAGCGGACGGTGAGTTCCAGCTCCTCGATCGGCAGCGCGAGGTCGGCGGCCAGGGCGGCGTCCGTGGGGGACGGGCCCATGTCGATGCCCTCGGCGTCGATGTTCAGCTCGCGGGCGAGACCGAACAGCTCGACCAGGGTCTTGCCGGCGGACGCCATGGCGTCACGCGGACGCATGGCCTGCTTGGTCTCGACGTCGACGATCAGTTTGTCGAAGTCGGTGCGCTGCTCGACACGGGTCGCCTCGACCTTGTAGGTGACCTTCAGAACCGGCGAGTAGATCGAGTCGACCGGGATCCGGCCGATCTCCTGGCCCACCTGCTTGTTCTGGACGGCGGAGACATAGCCGCGACCGCGCTCGACGGTCAGCTCCATCTCCAGCTTGCCCTTGCCGTTGAGCGTGGCGAGGACGAGGTCGGGGTTGTGCACCTCGACACCGGCCGGGGGCGCGATGTCGGCGGCGGTGACCAGGTCGGGGCCGTGCTTGCGCAGGTACATCACGACCGGCTCGTCGTGCTCCGAGGAGACGACCAGCTGCTTGATGTTGAGGATGAGGTCGGTGACGTCCTCCTTGACGCCCGGCACGGTGGTGAACTCGTGCAGGATGCCGTCGACGCGGATGCTGGTGACAGCAGCGCCGGGGATCGACGACAGGAGGGTGCGGCGGAGGGAGTTGCCGAGGGTGTAGCCGAAGCCCGGCTCCAGCGGCTCGATCACGAACCGGGAGCGGAACTCGTCGACGACCTCTTCGGTCAGTGACGGACGCTGAGCAATCAGCACGAGGTATTGCCTCCAGTGTTTGGCGCCCGCTATGTGACGCCGTAGACACCACGAAGGATACGGGCGTCTGCTGGCCGGTCGGCAGGCTCAGCTCTTGCTGGAGTGGAGTCCAACAATCAGCGAGGCGCCCACCAGCGCAGTTCTTAGGCGCATACTAGGGGCAATGACAAAGCCTGCTGCACCGAAGCGTCATTTGCCCACCAGCCCCTTCAAGGCCCCGGTCACGCCGGCTCCCAAGCACTTCGCCGTGGGCGACCAGGTCACACACGACGTGTACGGCCTCGGCCGGGTGATCGGCATCGAGGATGGAATCGCAGCGCTCGTGGATTTCAGTTCGGGGCAAATGCGGATCTTGAGCCCGTACGCCAAAATGATCAGGCTGTAGGACCGCTGTGCCCGGTCACGGCACGCCAGGCCAAGGATCTGTAACGAAAGCGAGACCTCTCATCGAACTGACGTCGCTGTTCTCCGCCCTGGAAGGGCAACCCCGCTGTGCCACTCCAGCATCGCCGCCGCCGACGACAAACCCCTTCCAGGCCCCGGACTTCGGGGAAGACGAGGCCTTCCTGCTCGAGGAGGTACAGGCGCCCGCCCCGGGCATGCGTGCGGCACAACCCAAGGCGGCTTAGCTCCCACGCGTGCGGTGGTTTCGACAGCTGGCCGCGGGCCGTCTCCGGCGCTGCGGTGAGGAGTGCAGCCGTCTCAGTTCCCGTCTCATTCAGCGACGGTCATCGGCGTTCAGCCGAGAGCATGTGCCGGGCCCTTCCCGTAGGAACGTCGAGCCGGAGGATGCACCTGTCCGGCCCTGGGTGGGCGGCAGAGACCAGGACCTCAGCTACGGCGCCACATCCGTCTGGCCGTCGTGACGTCACAGTCGCCAATCGCGTGGCGGCTTTCGGCTTCTTCGGACCTTCTGGCCCCGTACGGATGGGACGAGGGCCGGCAGCCGGAATTCGCCCCGTACGCCGAGCAGGGCCTCCTGCCCGGCCGCGTCGTACGGGTCGACCGCGGCCAGTGCGACGTCGTCACCCCGGTCGGCACCGTGCGCAACCCAGTCCCCCGTGCACACGACCTTCGTCGGATCACGGGGAACGACGAACTCGGCCGTGGTGCTGGACCACGCAAGCGGGGGCCGATGCGCAAGCCGTGACGCCGCTCCGGCTCCGTGACTCGTGTGGCCTGCACCGGTTCCTTGGGGCCAGGATGGCCCAAGGAACCGAAAGCCCGGCCACACGCCGGAGCCGGGCAGAGAGCGAGTTGCGATGATGGCCGCCACGCAGGAGTACGACGTCGTCGTCCTGGGCGCGGGTCCCGTAGGAGAGAACGTCGCGGACCGGGTCCGCGCCTCCGGGCTCTCCGCGGTGATCGTGGAGAGCGAACTGGTCGGCGGCGACTGCTCGTACTGGGCCTGCATCCCCAGCAAGGCGCTGCTGCGCCCGGCCATCGCGCGCGCCGACGCGCGGCGCCTGCCCGGGCTGCGCCAAGCGGTGGGCGGGCCGCTGGAGGCCCCGGCCGTCTTCGCGCGCCGCGACGAATACGTCTCGCACTGGAAGGACGACGGCCAGGTCGCCTGGCTGGAGTCGGCGGGCATCGACCTCGTCCGCGGGCACGGGCGGCTGGTGGGTGAGAAGCGGGTCGCGGTGTCGGACGCGGACGGGCAGGAGCGCTACCTCACCGCCCGGCACGCGGTCGCCGTGTGCACCGGGAGCAGCGCCGCGCTGCCCGGCCTGCCCGGCCTGGCCGACGTCCGCCCCTGGACCAGCCGCGAGGCGACCAGCGCGTCCGCCGTCCCCAGGCGGCTGGCCGTGGTGGGCGGCGGCGTGGTCGCCACCGAGATGGCCACCGCCTATCAGGCGCTCGGCTCGGAGGTCACCGTGCTGGTCCGGGGCTCCGGCCTGCTGGAGCGCATGGAGCCGTTCGTGGGCGAGCTCGTCGCCGAGTCGCTGGCCGAGGCCGGGGCACAGGTCCGCACCGGCACCTCCGTGACCGGCGTACGGCGGGCCGAGCCGGGCGGCCCGCCCGGCTCAGGCTCGGGCGCCGGGCCGGTGACGCTGACCCTCGCGGGCGGCGAGCAGTTGGAGGCCGACGAGGTGCTGTTCGCCACCGGCCGTGCCCCGCGCACCGACGACATCGGCCTGGAGACGGTCGGCCTCGAACCGGGCCGCTGGCTGCGGGTGGACGACAGCTGCCGGGTGGAGGACGTGGAGGGCGGCTGGCTGTACGCCGTCGGCGACGTCAACCACCGCGCGCTGATGACCCACCAGGGCAAGTACCAGGCGCGCATCGCGGGCGCCGCGATCGGCGCCCGGGCCCAGGGCGTGCCGCTCCTGGAGACGGACCCGTGGGGCGCCCATGCGGCCACCGCCGATATCGCGGCCGTGCCGCAGGTGGTGTTCACCGACCCCGAGGTCGCCGCGGTCGGCCTCACCGCGGCGCGGGCGGAGGCCGAGGGCCGCCGGGTCCGGGTCGTCGACCACGACCTCGCGCGGGTCTCCGGCGCCGGGCTGTACGCCGACGGCTACCGCGGCCAGGCCCGCATGGTCGTCGACCTGGACCGGGGCCACCTGATCGGCGTGACCTTCGTCGGCCCCGGCGTCGGCGAGCTGCTGCACTCGGCCACCGTGGCGGTCGCCGGCGAGGTCCCCGTGGACCGGCTGTGGCACGCGGTCCCCTCGTTCCCGACGATCAGCGAGGTGTGGCTGCGACTGCTGGAGACCTTCCGCGGCTAGGCCGGTCCAGGGCTGTCGGATTGCGGCTCTGCCGCGTGGCCGCCGCAGGCGGTGTTCCGTGCGGGGCGCGCTGGGGAAACAATGAACGGCATGAGCCAGCAGGGGGATGCGCACCGTCACGAGGACGACTGGTGGGGCGAGTTGTACCGCCGGGACACGGGCGACGTGGGACCCGCCTCCGCGGCGGACTCCGTCGACGACCGGTTCGACTCCGTCTCTCGCACGGTCGGCGGCGGCCCGCCGCCGGCCGGGGCCCCGCCCGGCTCCGTACCTGCCGCCGGAGCCCCCTGGGGGCCGGGGCCAGGGCTGGACGAGCCGGGTGAGCCGGGTGAGCCGGACGAGCCGGTCAGGTCGGCCGGGCCTGCCCCAGATGGGCCCTTCGGGTGGTTTTCCGGCCAGCGGGCCCCGGGGCCGGAGCCCCTCGCGGGACCCGGCGCCGGACCCGCCGCGGCCGATCCGCGATCCGCCGAACGGCCGTCCCTGCCGCGGCCGTACGTGCCGCGTCCGTCCACGGAGCGCCCCTCCGCGCCGAAGCCGTCCGCGCCGTACCCCTCCGCACCACCGCCGCCCGCGCCGCAGCCCTCCGCGTACGGCGACGAGCCGGTCGAGCTGCCCCTCGCCGATCCGTACGAGCTGGCCGACCTCGTGCCCGACACCGTGCTGGACGGCGCCCGCTGCGGAGCCGCCACGCTGCGCGCCGTCTCCTCCCGCGGCGAGTCGGCCCGCCGGCGCGGGGAGCCGCGGCGGGACGCGCTGCTCACGGCGCGGTTCGGGGCCGGGCCCGGCGCGCTGGTGCTGGTGGCGCTGACGACCGGCCCTGGCAGTGCGGGGGCCGCCGAGGGGGCGCACGGGGCGGCGCGTGAGCTGTGCGAGTGGATCGGCGGCGCGGTCGGCCGCAGCCACGCGCGGTTAGTGGACGACATACGCACCGGAAACCGCGGCGCGCTCAAGTCCGGGCTGCACCGGCTCACCGACCGCGGCCTGGGGCGCCTGCGGGCCCGCGCGGCCGAGCTGGGCGCGGACCCGGCCCAGTACACCGTCGCGCTGCGCTGTCTGCTGCTGCCCGCCGATCCGGCCTGCCGTATCCGGGTGTTCTTCGGCGCGGGCGACGGCGGCGTCTTCCGGTTGCGCGCGGGTGCCTGGCAGGACCTGGAGCCGGCCGGGCCGGAACAGGACACCGTGGGCGGCCCCGTGGTCGGGTTCGGCGGCACGGCACAGCCCGCGGCACAGCCCGCGCCACAGCCCCCGGCACAGGCAGCAGTGGCGCCTCCGACGATGAGCCTCGGGATCGCCACGCCGGGCACCGGCCCCGCCCCGGGCCCGGCCCCGGTCCCCGCCGCCCCGTTCCGCTTCCGGGCCTCCGTAGCCCGGCCGGGCGATGTGCTGCTGATGTGCGGCGGCGGGCTCGCCGAGCCGCTGCGCGGCCGGCCCGAGCTCGCCGGACACCTGGCGGCACGCTGGGCGGAGGGGGAGCCGCCGGGGCTCGCCGCGTTCCTCGCGGACACCCGGACGCGGGTGAACGGGTACGCCGACGACCGTACGGCGGCCGCCGTCTGGGAGGCGTGAGCGCGCGGTCCATGGGTTGATGGAGCTACGTATCCACACCGGCGTACCGGCATACATAGCCATGACCCGGACGGAAGGGCGCGCGCGATGGGCAAGCAGACCGTGGCCGAGCAGTTCGTGGACCTCCTGGCCCGCGCCGGGGTGCGCCGGCTGTACGGGGTCGTCGGGGACAGCCTCAACCCGGTCGTGGACGCGGTCCGCCGCAACGCGGCCATCGACTGGGTCCAGGTCCGCCACGAGGAGTCCGCCGCCTTCGCCGCCGGGGCCGAGGCCCAGCTCACCGGCCGCCTCGCGGCCTGCGCCGGCTCCTGCGGCCCCGGCAATCTGCATCTGATCAACGGCCTGTACGACGCCCACCGCTCGATGGCCCCGGTCCTCGCCCTGGCCTCGCACATCCCCAGCAGCGAGATCGGCACCGGCTACTTCCAGGAGACCCACCCCGACCGGCTGTTCGGCGACTGCAGCCACTACTGCGAGCTGATCTCCAGCCCGCGGCAGATGCCGCGTGTGCCGCAGACCGCGATCCAGCACGCCGTCGGCCGCGGCGGCGTCAGCGTGGTGGCGCTGCCCGGCGACATCGCGGCGCTCCCGGCGCCCGAGCGGGCCGAGGAGCACGCCCTGGTCACCACCCGCCCCTCGGTGCGCCCCGGCGACGAGGAGATCGACGCGCTCGCCCAAATGGTGGACGCGGCCGACCGGGTGACGCTGTTCTGCGGCAGCGGCACCGCCGGGGCGCACGCCGAGGTGATGGCCTTCGCCGAGCGGGTGAAGGCCCCGGTGGGGCACGCGCTGCGCGGCAAGGAGTGGATCCAGTACGACAATCCGTACGACGTCGGCATGAGCGGGCTGCTCGGCTACGGCGCGGCGTACGAGGCCACCCACGAGTGCGATCTGCTGATCCTGCTGGGCACCGACTTCCCGTACAACGCCTTCCTGCCCGATGACGTGAAGACCGTGCAGGTCGACGTCCGCCCCGAGCACCTGGGCCGCCGCTCCAAGCTCGCCCTGGCCGTGTGGGGCGATGTGCGCGAGACACTGCGCTGTCTGACGCCGAAGGTGCGCGCCAAGACCGACCGCAGATTCCTGGAGCGGATGCTGAAGAAGCACGCGGACGCGCTGGAGGGCGTGGTCAAGGCGTACACCCGCCGGGTGGACAAGCACATCCCGATCCACCCGGAGTATGTGGCGGCGGTGCTGGACGAGGAGGCGTCCCCGGACGCGGTCTTCACCGTCGACACCGGCATGTGCAATGTGTGGGCGGCCCGCTATCTGACCCCCAACGGCCGCCGCCGCGTGATCGGCTCGTTCACCCACGGCTCGATGGCCAACGCGGTGCCGCAGGCGATCGGCGCCCAGTTCCTCGACCGCCGCCGCCAGGTCGTCACGATGTCCGGCGACGGCGGTTTCGCCATGCTGATGGGCGACTTCCTCACCCTCGTCCAGTACGACCTGCCGGTGAAGGTGGTGCTCTTCAACAACTCCTCGCTCGGCATGGTCGAGCTGGAGATGATGGTCTCGGGCCTGCCCGCGTACGGCACCACCAACCTCAACCCCGACTTCGCGGAGATCGCCCGGGCCGCCGGGGCGTACGGCGAGCGCGTGGAGAAGCCCAAGCATCTGCGGGCCGCGCTGCGGGCCGCCCTGCGCTACAAGGGGCCCGCGCTGGTGGACGTGGTCACCGATCCGAACGCGCTGTCCATCCCGCCGAAGATCCGCGCGGAGATGGTGACCGGCTTCGCGCTGTCCGCGAGCAAGATCGTGCTGGACGGCGGGGTGGGCCGGATGGTGCAGCTGGCCCGCTCGAATCTGCGGAACCTGCCCCGGCCCTGACCCCGCCGCCCGGACGGGTCCTACGGGCCTACGCGGGCGTGAGCCTCAGGGTGAGGATCTCGTGCGGGCGCAGGCTCAGGGCCAGCCCGCCCTCGCCGGTGGCCGCCTCGTGCAGCGGCCGCTCCAGCAGGTCCGTCACCTGGGCGCTCACCACCGGGAACCCGGTGGTGAGCGTGGCGGATGCCCGCCCGCCGCGCGACTCGTACAGCCGCACCACCACATCGCCGCCGCGGTCCTCCGCCAGCTTGACCGACTCGACGGTGATCGCCGGGTCGTCGACGCTGATCAGGGAGGGCAGCACCGGGCCGGCGGGGAGGGCGCGCGGCGGCAGGTTGAGCGCCAGGCCCTCGGCGACCGCGTCGCCCACCTCGGCGCCGGGCAGCAGCGCGTAGCTGAAGCGGTGGGCTCCGAGGTCGGTCTCGGGGTCGGGGCTGTGCGGGGCGCGCAGCAGGGTCAGCCGGACGGTGGTGCCCAGCACCTTCCCGCCCTCATTCACCGTGTGTTCCGTACGGGTCACATCGTGGCCGTACGTCGAGTCGTTGAGCAGCGCCGCGCCGTAGCCGGGCTCGGCGACCCGCAGCCAGCGGTGGGCGCAGATCTCGAACCGGGCCGCGTCCCAGCTGGTGTTGGTGTGCGTGGCGCGGTCCACATGCCCGAACTGGATCTCGGAGGTGGATACCTTGGCGTGGATGTCCAGCGGGAACGCCGCCTTGAGGACCTTCTCCGACTCCTGCCAGTCCACCTCGGTGGTGATGTCCAGCCGGCGGCTGCCGCGGCCGAGCCGGATCTCCTGGGTGACGCGGGAGGCCCCCGACGCGCCGAAGGCGCGCACCACCCGGACCGCGGCGCGCAGCGGCCCGGACTCGACCAGCTCGACGGACTCGGCGTCGGTGAGGTCGGTGTGGACCCGGCGATAGTGCCGGTCGATGTCCCAGGCGTCCCACTCGTTGGGGTGGTCGGGGTGCAGCTGGAGGAGGTTGCCGCGGGCGCCGGGCGCGATCAGCTCGCGGTCGGCCGTGAGGTCCCGTACGGAGGTGAGCAGCCCGTCGCCGTCGATGGCCACCCGCAGCAGATCGTTGTCCAGGACGATCGTGCGCCCGTCGCTCAGCGCGCTGACCGGTGCCTCGGACACGCTCGAGTCCGGCGTGCCGGTGTGCACGGCCGCCGCGCCCAGCGCGGGCAGCCGCACCGCGACCGCGGCGCGCCCGCCCTCCAGCGGCTGGACGGGCGTACCCCCCGACAAGGCTGCCAGGGCCGCCGAGGCTGCCAGCGCCGCCGCCGTCGGCGCGTCGAGCGTGACGACTTCGCCGCGCTCGTACGGGGACGCGTTCAGCACCACCGGCCCGTCCTGCGCGCCGCCCAGCGCGCCGACCGCCGCCGCGACGATCTGCTCCAGCTCGGTGCGGACCCGCTCGTAGGTGTCGCGCGCCTCGCGGTGCACCCAGGCGATCGAGGAGCCCGGCAGGATGTCATGGAACTGGTGCAGCAGCACCGTCTTCCAGATCCGGTCCAGCTCGTCGTACGGATAGGCGTACCCGGGGGCCCGCAGCGCGGCGGCCGTCGCCCACAGCTCCGCCTCCCGCAGCAGATGCTCGCTGCGCCGGTTGCCCTGCTTGGTCTTGGCCTGGGTGGTGTACGTCGCCCGGTGCAGCTCCAGATACATTTCGCCCGACCACACCGGCGCCTTGGCCCCGTACTCCCGCTCCGCCTCTGTGAAGAAGGCCGACGGCCGCTCGATCTCGACCCGCGGCGAGCCCTCCAGCGACTTGAGCCGCCGCGCCTTCTCCAGCATCTCGCGGGTGGGGCCGCCCCCGCCGTCGCCCCAGCCGAAGGGGACGAGGGAGCGGGTGGCCAGCCCCTTGTCGGCGAAGTTCTTCTCGGCGTGGGCGAGTTCGCTCGCATGGAACTGGGCGTTGTAGGTGTCCACCGGCGGGAAGTGGGTGAACACCCGGGTGCCGTCGATGCCCTCCCACCAGAAGGTGTGGTGCGGCATCTTGTTCGACTGGTTCCAGGACAGCTTCTGGGTGAGGAACCACCGCACCCCCGCGAGCTTCGCCAGCTGCGGGAAGGCGGCCGTGTAGCCGAAGGAGTCCGGCAGCCAGATCTCCTCGGTGTCCACCCCCAGCTCCTCGAGGAAGAACCGCTTGCCGTGCACGATCTGCCGGGCCAGCGCCTCGCCGCCGGGCATGTTGGCGTCCGACTCGACCCACATCGAGCCGACCGGGGCCCAGTTGCCGTCCGCCACCGCCTTCTTGATCCGCTCCCAGATGTGCGGCTGGTGCTCCTTCACCCACGCGTACTGCTGCGCCTGCGAACAGGCGAAGACCAGCTCCGGGTAGTCGCCCGCGAGCGCGGTGACATTGGCGAAGGTACGGGACGCCTTGCGCACGGTCTCGCGCAGCGGCCACAGCCACGCCGAGTCGATATGGGCGTGTCCGGTCGCCGACACGCGGTGTGCGCTGGCGTTGGCCGGGCGGCTGAGCACCTCGGCCAGCGCGGCGCGCCCGGCCGCGGCGGTGCCCGGCACATCATGGAGGTCCAGCGCGTCCAGCATGTTCTCCAGCGCGCGCAGTATCTCGTGGCGGCGCGGCCGGTCGGCGGGAAGCTCGCGCATCAGCTCCGAGAGCACCTCGATGTCCAGCACCAGGTGCCAGACCTCCTCGTCCAGGACGGCGAGGTCGGCCGAGGCGAAGCGGTACAGCGGCCGGTCCCCGGCGGTCAGCACATCGCCCAGCAGGGTCGGCTCGTACCCGTCGCGCAGCACGGCCGGGTTGGCGGCCGCCTCCAGCAGCAGCCGCACCGGCTCGCCGCCGGCCGCCGGGGCGGCGACGGGGATATGGCGGTTGCGCGGGTGGATGCCCTTGATCGGCACCCCCTCCGCGTCGTACACCAGCCCCTCGGCCTGGAAGCCGGGCCCGTCACCGGTGAAGCCCGGGTCGAGGACGGCCTCGACCCGCCGCCCCGCCCACTCCGGCGGCACTTCGCCCGCCAGCCGGAACCACCAGGTCGACCACGGCGAGCCCCACTCGGTGCCGGTCTCGAAGGGCTCGTACGTCCCCTTCAGCGCGTCGCCCACCGGCACCGGCTCACCGGGGGTGCGCCACGCGGACAGCGTGAGCGGGGCGCGCGCCGTGTACTGGGCGGGCCTGATGAACTGGCGCAGCGCCCGGTCAAGGCGTCCCTCCACCAGCGATCGGTCGTCGTGCATGCGCGGCTCTCCTCGGGATCGGCGCTCTCGCTGCTCGGTTTCGGCTTCCCGATCATTTCCCGCGGTGTGTGGGCGTCCACACGCGGGAATGCATTCCGTGAGCGTGTTCGACGACATTTCGACGCTGGCCGCCCCTGTGTGGCCGGGGCGGGGGAGGATGAAGCGTCAGCCTTCACGGCGGGGCGGGACGGCCGGGCGGCCGGAAGCGGGGGCGGTGGCCATCGAGAGCGAGCGGGGCCCGGGCCTCAGCAGGCGATTACACAATGGCGAGCGGTCCCGGGTGGCGGATGTCCGTGCGGACCTGCGCGATCTGCTGCGGCACTGGGGCGAGCCGGGCCGGAGGGACCTGGCCGAGCTGCTCACCAGCGAGCTGGTGACCAACGCGCTGGTGCACACCGACCGTGGGGCGCACCTCACGGCCACGCTCGGCGGCGGGCCCGGCGCGCTGGTCAGCGGCCGATTACGGGTCGAGGTACGGGACTTCGTCGCCCGCCATCCGACGCTGCGTACACATGCGGTCGAGGAGGGCACGTCCGGGCGTGGCCTGCTGCTGGTGCATACCCTCGCGGACGCCTGGGGGGTGCGGGCCCATGGCGTGGGGAAGGCGGTCTGGTTCGAACTCGACGCGCGGTGCGGGTGAGACCGCGCGAGAGGGGCGGTGCGGGTGCCGTCCGGGCGGGGGAGGAGATCTGGGCGGGGGCGGGAGGGGAGACCGGCTCCCCGTCCCGCCCACCCGGCGGTCAGCCGAAGGCTCGCTCGATCTGCGCGAGCTTCTCCTCGAGGGAGTCGAGCCGCGGCATGGTGAGTGTGTCGTCCTCGGCGGTGAGGTCGATGGTGCGCGGGCGGTCGGCCTCGCGGTCGCCCAGGCCGGCGGTGGCGCCGTCACGGTCGCTCGCGGACCGCAGAGCGGGCCGGGACGCGGGCGCGGGCAGCTGTCCCTTGTCCAGCGAGGAAGAGGTTTCCAGCGAGTTCTCCGGTATAGCAGGCTCCGATGTGAGTGCGGGCTGCGGGGAGGACCCGGTGACCTCCACCTGGCGGCCGCCGCGCCGCCCCCATGTGCGGTGCTGCCGGTTCAGCGCCCGGATCCTGGCCCGGTCCAGCCTCTCCTGGTCCCGCCTGCGGTGCCGGTTGTGCTCCTTCTCCTTGCGGTCCTCGCGAACCTCCTCGACGGCCTCGTCCAGGGTGCGGACGCCCTCGAGCAGCATCAGCGACCAGGCGGCGAAGGTCTCGCGGGGCGCGCGCAGCCAGCGCACGATGCGGATCTGCGGCAGCGGCCGCGGCACCAGGCCCTGCTCGCGCAGCGCGGCCCGGCGGGTCTGCTTGAGCGCGCGGTCGAAGAGGACCGCAGCCGACAGCGACATGCCGGCGAAGAACTGCGGCGCCCCCGCGTGGCCCATGCCACGCGGCGCGTGCACCCAGTTGAACCAGGCCGCGGCGCCCGCGAACAGCCACACCAGCAGTCGGGAGCCGAGCGCGGCGTCACCGTGGCTGGCCTCGCGCACCGCGAGCACCGAGCAGAACATCGCGGCGCCGTCGAGCCCGAACGGCACCAGGTACTCCCAGCCGTTCGTCAGGGCGAGGTTCTCCCGTCCGAAGCCCACCAGACCCTGGAAGGAGAGTGCTGCCGCCACTCCGGCGCAGCAGAACAGCAGCACATACGAGGCCATCCCATAGATGGCCTCCTTGCGCCGCCGCCGCTCCTCGCTGCGCTCCCAGGAGTCGGTGGCGTTGTCGTCCTTGGCGTTACGGCCGCGCGCGAGCACTGTCACCGCTCCCACGACGCCGACGAGCACCACGACGGCTGGGAGGCCCCAGCTCGATATGTCGGTAAGTCTCATCCGGTGTCCCTTGCCTCGCTTCCGTGAAGTTCTGGCCGTAGTACCCGGCCTACTCGCGCGACATCTTGGCGGAAACCCGGCTTGCCCCGAGCGGTTTCTGGACAAGAGGGCGCCAAATCGGCGGGGGGACACGCGGATAGGTGCGATACGGTTCGAACGCTCGCGCTGTGCAAGCGGCTTGCATTCTATTCATGGAACCGGATCGAGCGTAAACAGACTGCTGAGCTTGCGTCAGGACGCTCGATGTGGTCCGTTCCGTTAGGGTTGCCTTAAATACGGCGTCCGAGGGGTTTGACCTCGCGCGGCCTCCGCATATCGTTTCAGGCGGACGTCAGGAGGAGCCGAGGTGGAGCAGGCCAGAGCCGAAACGGCGGCGGAGCCGCACCCGGGTCCCGGCATCCCCGGCCCCGGCGGGCCCGCCTCACGGCAGCCGCCCCGGCGCCACTCGGTGCGCGGGCAGATCCTGGACGCCCTGAGGGACGCGCTGGTCGGCGGCGAGCTCGCCCCCGGCGAGGTCTACTCCGCACCGGCCCTCGCCGAGCGCTTCGGCGTGTCGGCCACGCCCGTACGCGAGGCCATGCAACAACTCGCCGGGGAAGGCGCCGTCGAGGTGGTGCCGAACCGGGGATTCCGGGTGGCCCGGCGCAGCGCGCGCGAGCTGGCCGAGCTGGCCGAGGTCCGGGCCCTGCTGGAGGTCCCCGTGCTGCTCAGCCTGGCCGAGGCGGTCGCGCCCGAGCGGTGGGCGGGGCTGCGACCGTTCGCGGAGGCGACGGCGGTGGCGGCGGCGAAGGGGGACCGCGCGGCGTATCTGGAATCGGACCGCACATTCCACCAGGCGGTTCTCAGCCTGGCCGGAAATCAACAGTTGGTCGTGGTGGCCGACGAACTGCACCGGCGGGCGCAGTGGCCGCTGGCCGGCGGCCAGATCGTCCGCACCGCCGACCTCGTCGCCGACGCGGCCGAGCACCTGGCTCTGCTCGACGCCCTGACCGCGCGGGATCTCGACACCGTCGAGTCCCTGGTGCGCGACCACTTCAACGGCGGCGCGTAAGCAGCCGTCTCCCCGAGCCAGGTGTTACGGGGCGGGGTGTTACGGGGGCGTAGGAGTACGCCGATGCCTCAGCCCGCCCGGCGGCGCCGGACGGGCTGAAGGACGCTCCCGCGCGCTACGCCGTCGCGGAGGGCGCTCGTTCTAACTGCTCCGCGAGCCACACCGGTACGCCGCCCAGCAGCCGCACCAGGCGGATCGCCTCGGTGCGCAGCCGGGTCGCCTCCGGCTCCTCCTCCACCTCGGCCAGCGCCGCCAGCGCCGGGGCGATGCCGATCAGATAGCCCAGCTCCTCGCGGATGCGCAGCGACTCGGCGAAGCCGCGCCGCGCCTCGGCCACATCGCCCTCGTGCTCCGCCAGCGCGGCCAGGTGGCGCCAGGTGAACGAGCGCAGCAGCTCGTCGCCGTGGGCCGCGGCCCCGGCGTGTGCGCGCTGGAAGGCGGCCTGGGCGCCGGTCGGGTTCTGCGCCAGGTGCTGGGAGATCAGGCCGCGGCGGAAGTCCAGCAGCGGGCGGGTCCGCGAGCCGGGGCCGAGCAGCGCGGCGGCGCGCCCGAGCGCGGTCCGCGCCTCGTCGGCCCGGTCGCGCACCCCGAGCAGCGTGGACGCGTACGCGAGATAGCCGCGCTCGCACGCCGTGGCGCCCCGCTCGTCGTCGGTGAGCGCGAGCGCCTCCGCCGCCCGCAGGGCGTCCTCGGCCGTCTCCCACCCTTCGGAGGTGTACATGCAGCGCTCGGTCAGTACGGCAGTGCGCTTGAGCGCGGCCGAGGCGTCGCCCGCCGCGCGTGGCTGGAGCAGGGCGGCGGCGTCGTGCCAACAGCCGCGCGAGCGTAGCCGCCACACCGCCGTGTCCAAGGGGTCGTCCACAAGACCCGGGTGGAGATCGGAATCGGAATCCGATGATCCAGGTGGTGACATGGCGGTGTCCGCCACATTGCCCTCCCCAAGCGCGCCATCGAGCCGGAAGCTGTGATCCGAATCTCAGCATGAATGCGTGGGCGCGGCCAAGAGGTCGGTGTGAATGAATTCACAAACGGCCAAGGAAACTGAACAACGCTTGACCAACAGCCGAACCGCCGAACGGGCGAACGACAGGCACACAGGCCGACCGGCGCCCGGTCGGTCAGCTCATCCGCAGGGCCAGGAAGAAGTCCAGCTTGTCCTCGAGGCGCGCCAGATCGCGCCCCGTCAGCTGCTCGATCCGCCCCACCCGGTACCGCAGCGTGTTGACGTGCAGATGCAGCCGGGTCGCGCAGCGCGTCCAGGAGCCGTCGCAGTCCAAGAACGCCTCCAGCGTGGGGACCAGCTCGGCGCGGTGGCGGCGGTCGTAGTCGTACAGGGGGTCGAGCAGCCGGGCGGTGAAGGCGCGGCGGACGTCGTCGGGGACGAAGGGGAGCAGCAGGACGTGCGAGGCGAGCTCCTGGTGGCCCGCCGCGCACACCCGGCCGGGCCGGGCGGCGGCGACCCGCCGGGCGTGCCGTGCCTCCTCCAGGGCGCCGCGCAGCCCATCGGCGGAGTGGACGACGGCGCTGACGCCGAGCGTCAACCGCCCGTCGCCGTCGAGCCCGCGGGAGAGCGGTTCACGGACGGCGGCGAGCAGCGCGTCGGCCTGGAGCCCCGCCTCGAAGCCGTACGCCCCGCCAAGGTCGCCGCCGCTGCCGCCGTCCTCGCCACCAGCCGCCGGGGCGTCGGGCAGCGCGGGCAGCGGGACCAGCGCGACCGCCTCGTCGCCGGTGTGCGCCACCGCGATCCGGTCCGAGGGCTCGGGCCCGGTGGCCTCCGGGTCGACCAGCACCTCTTCCAGCAGCGACTGGGCCACCGGACCGCCCGGCGCCCCCTCGCCCGCCCACTCCACCCGGGCCACCACCACCTGCCAGTGCGGGGCCGTGCCCAGGCCCGGCAGCAGGACGGGGACGGCCACCCGCAGCCGGGCGGCGATCTCGGCGGGCGGCGCGCCCGCCTGGACCAGCTCCAGCACCTCCTGGGCCAGCCGGCGCCGTACGGTGCGGGCGGCGTCCCTGCGGTCCCGCTCCACCGCGATCAGCTGGGTGACCCCGTGCAGCAGATCCAGCCGCTCCTCCGGCCAGTCGCCCGCGTCCGCCCCGACCACCAGCAGCCAGTCGGAGAGCACGGTCTCGCGTACGTCCCCGGCGCCCGACGGCGTGCGGCCACTGCTGCGGATGGGGAAGAGGGAGTACGCGGCGCCGTCGGCGGCGGTCACCCGGTGCGGGCCGCGGCGGCCGGAGCGCCGGGCGGCGAGATGCTCGCCCGCGAGCCGCGCGCGCACCGCGGGCGGCAGCTCGGGCACGCTCCCGGAGCCGGCCCCCGCGGCGACGCTCGGCGTCGCGATCCGGCGGCCGGTGGGGGAGAGCACCCAGGCGGGCAGGTCCAGGTCGGAGCCGAGCAGATCCAGCACGACCTCCGGGCCGCCGCCCGCGGGCCCTGACGTCATCAGCCGCCGGTGCCGGTCGACGACGGCCGCCAGGTCCCCGGCCCGCTCGCCGGAGACCCGGCGCACCACATACTCGGTGATCGACGCGAACGACACGTCCTCCACCACCGAGAACAGCGGCAGCCGGTGCCGCGCGCAGGCCAGCACCAGGTCCTCGGGCACCGAGCCGAGCTCGGCCTCGCCCGCCGCGAGCCCGGCGACCTGGGCCGCCACCAGGATCCGTACGAACGGCTCGGAGTCCTCCGGCTCCCGCCGCCACGCCAGGCCGGTCAGAACCAGCTCGCCGCCGGAGAGATAGCGGCTCGGGTCGCGCAGATCGGTGGTCATCACGCCGCGCACGGTGCGGTCCAGTTCCTCCTCGCCGCCGAGCAGGCGCAGGCCCAGGGCGTCGGTCTCCAGCAGTGCGCGCAGCCGCATGTCGTCGCCAGCCGATCCTCGTGTGTTGCCGGTGGAAGTCCTCGCCGTTTCCGGTGAATACCGCCGAGGTTTCCACTCCCCGTCTTTCGTTCGAATCTACAAGACCAGGCCGCTGGCCAGCCAACTGCTTCATGGCTTCGGTGACTGCACCAGGTGGCCCACACCTCGGTCTACTGGCGGTAAGCCGTGTGCAGAGATCTGGGGGGAGACCTCGGAGAGAGGACAAGAGGGAACGCCTATGGAATTTCTGCGCCCCGCCAGTTGGGAGGAAGCGCTCGCCGCGAAGGCCGAGCACCCCACGGCCGTGCCCATCGCGGGCGGGACCGACGTCATGGTCGAGATCAACTTCGACCGCCGCCGCCCCGACCACCTGCTCGACCTGGGCAGGATCGCCGAGCTGCACACGTGGGAGACCGGCGATCAGACCGTACGGCTGGGCGCCTCCGTCCCGTACGCGCGGATCATCGAGCGGCTGCGGGGCGAGCTGCCGGGGCTCGCGCTCGCCGCGCACACTGTCGGCTCGCCCCAGATCCGCAACCGCGGCAGCGTCGGCGGCAACCTCGGCGCCGCCTCCCCCGCCGGTGACGCGCACCCCGCGCTGCTCGCCGCCGGGGCCGAGGTGGAGGCCGCCTCGGTGCGCGGCAGCCGCCTCATCCCGGTCGAGGAGTTCTACACCGGTGTGAAGCGCAACGCGCTGGCGGACGACGAGCTGATCAGGGCCGTCCACATCCGCAAGGCCGCCGGGCCGCAGCAGTTCTCCAAGGTCGGCACGCGCAACGCCATGGTCATCGCCGTATGCGCCTTCGCGATCGCGCTGCATCCGGACACCCGCACGGTGCGGACCGGCATCGGATCGGCCGCGCCCACCCCCGTACGGGCGCGGGCGGCCGAGGACTTTCTGAACGCCGCGCTCGCCGAGGGCGGCTTCTGGGACGGCGGCCGGGCCGTCACCCCGTCGATCGCCCGCCGCTTCGCCGAGCTGTGCGCCGCCGCCTGCGACCCGATCGACGATGTGCGCGGCAGCGCGGCGTACCGCCGCCACGCGGTGTCCGTCATGGCCCGCCGCACGCTCGGCTGGACCTGGGAGGCGTTCCGCACGGGCGGCGATACGGCCGGCGGCGGCACGAGCGCGGGAGGCGCACGATGCGCGTGACGTTCACGGTCAACGGGCGGCCGCTCCAGGCCGACGACGTGTGGGAGGGCGAGTCGCTGCTGTATGTGCTGCGCGAGCGGCTGGGTCTCCCGGGCTCCAAGAACGCCTGTGAGCAGGGCGAATGCGGATCCTGCACGGTCCGGCTCGACGGCGTGCCGGTGTGCGCCTGCCTAGTGGCGGCCGGTCAGGCCGAGGGCCGCGAGGTGGTCACGGTCGAGGGGCTCGCGGAGTACGCCGAGGCCCGCGGCCGACGTACCGCCGAAGACGAGACGGCCGAGACGACCGCGGCCGCGCGGCAGCAGCCCCCGCTGGCCCCCGTCCAGCAGGCGTTCATCGACGCCGGCGCCATCCAGTGCGGCTTCTGCACCCCCGGTCTGCTGGTCGCCGCCGACGAACTGCTGGAGCGCACCCCCGACCCCTCCGACGCCGACATCCGCGAGGCGCTCTCCGGCAACCTGTGCCGGTGCACCGGCTACGAGAAGATCCTCGACGCGGTCCGCCTGGCGGCCGCGCGCACCACGGAGGCGAGGTAGCCCATGGGCCCCGGCCGCTCCGCGACCCCCACCCCCACCCGACCGCGCCAGGGCGACACGGCCCCCGGCACCATCGGCGCGTCCACGCCGCGCCCCGACGGCACCCTCAAGGCGACCGGCGAGTTCGCGTACGCCTCCGACCTGTGGCACGAGGACATGCTGTGGGGCTTCACCCTCCGCAGCCCGCACGCGCACGCCGAGATCCGCTCCATCGACGTCGGCGAGGCGCTGGCCATGCCAGGCGTGCACACCGTCATGACGTACGCCGACCTCCCCGCCGAGACCCACTACGGCCTGGAGATCCACGACCAGCCCGTGCTCGCCGCCGGCCGGGTCCGCTACCACGGCGAGGCCGTCGCGATCGTCGCCGCCGACCACCCCGAGACCGCGCGCCGCGCCGCCGCCCGGATCGAGGTCGAGTACGCCGAGCTGCCGCTGGTCACCGACGAGGCCACCGCCACCGCGCCCGGCGCGCCGGTGCTCCACCCCGGCCGTACGGACCGCCACGCCGGGCACGCCCCGCACCCCAACATCGTCCACCGCCAGCCCATCAAACGCGGCGACGTCGCCGCCGCCAGGGCCCGCGCCGATGTGGTGGTGCGCCGGGACTACGAGGTCGGCATGCAGGACCAGGCCTTCCTCGGCCCGGAGTCCGGCCTCGCCGTGCCCGCCGAGGACGGCGGCGTCGACCTCTACATCGCCACCCAGTGGCTGCATGTGGACCGCGACCAGCTCGCCCCGGTCCTGGGGCTGCCCGCCGACAAGGTCCGGCTGACCCTGTCCGGCGTCGGCGGGGCCTTCGGCGCCCGGGAGGACCTGTCCATGCAGGCGCACGCGTGCCTGCTGGCGCTGCGCACCGGCCGGCCCGTCAAGATCGTCTACAACCGGTACGAGTCCTTCTTCGGCCATGTCCACCGCCACCCCGCCAAGCTCAGCTACGAGCACGGAGCGACCCGCGACGGCAGGCTGCTCTTCGTCCAGTGCCGCATCGTCCTCGACGGCGGGGCCTACGCCTCCTCCTCCCCGGCCGTCGTCGGCAACGCCGCCTCGCTGTCCATCGGCCCGTACGCCGTGGACAACGTCGACATCGAGGCGCTCGCGCTCTATTCCAACAACCCGCCCTGCGGCGCGATGCGCGGGTTCGGCGCGGTGCAGGCCTGCTTCGCCTACGAGGCGCAGATGGACGCGGTGGCGGCGGAGCTGGGCCTGGACCCGGTGGAGTTCCGGCAGCGCAACGCCATGGAGCAGGGCGCGGCCCTGCCCACGGGCCAGCGCGTCGACTCCCCGGCCCCGGTCGCCGAGCTGCTCCGCCGGGTCAAGGCGCGCCCGATGCCGCCCGAGCGCCCCTGGGCCGGCGAATCCCTCGACGTACGGGCGCTGCCCGGCGGGCTGTCCAACACCAGCCACGGCGAGGGCGTGGTGCGCGGCGTCGGCTACGCGGTCGGCATCAAGAACGTCGGCTTCTCCGAGGGCTTCGACGACTACTCCACCGCCCGGGTGCGGCTCGAGGTGCTGGGCGGGGAGCCGGTCGCCCTGGTGCACACCGCCATGGCCGAGGTCGGCCAGGGCGGCGTGACCGTACACACCCAGATCGCCCGCACCGAGCTCGGCGTGGCCCGGGTCGTGCTCCACCCGGCCGACACCCAGGTCGGCTCGGCGGGCTCCACCTCCGCCTCCCGCCAGACGTATATGACCGGCGGCGCGATCAAGCACACCTGCGAGGCGGTGCGCGAGGAGGTGTTCCGGCGCGGCCGCGCGCGGTTCGGCGCCGACCACCCCGGCTGGGCGGGCGCGGAGCTGCTGCTGGCGGGCGGCAAGGTGGTCACCGAGGCGGGCGAGGTCATCGGCGATCTCGCCGAGATCCTGGGCGAGGACGCGATCGACCTCGAGAAGGAGTTCCGGCACCGCCCGACCGAGCCCTTCCACCCGGAGACCGGGCAGGGCTTCGGCCATGTCCAGTACTCCTTCTGCGCCCACCGGGCGGTCGTCGACGTCGACACCGAGCTCGGCCTGGTCAAGGTCGTCGAACTCGCGGCGGCCCAGGACGTCGGCAAGGCGCTCAACCCGCTGTCCGTGGTCGGCCAGATCCAGGGCGGTACGGCGCAGGGGCTGGGGCTCGCGGTCATGGAGGAGATCGTGGTCTCGGACGGCGCGCGGGTCCGCAACCCGTCCTTCACCGACTATCTGATCCCCACCATCCTCGACACGCCGAGCATCCCGGTGGAGGTGCTCGAACTCGCCGACGACCACGCGCCGTACGGGCTGCGCGGGGTCGGCGAGGCCCCCACCCTGTCCTCCACTCCGGCCGTCGTCGCCGCCATCCGGGCGGCGACCGGCCTGCGGCTGGGACGCGTCCCCGTCCGCCCGGAACATCTGACAGATACGTGAGGGTTATGGATAGACGTGGCGACGGGGGCGGAACGGGTGGGTGCGACCCGCCACCGGACGCCCCCTTTGAAGACGGACCCTGGAGCTGAGCACCATGCTGGACATCGCTGCCGAGCTGCACCGCTGGTGCGAGGAGGGGCGCGACTTCGCCGTCGCCACGGTCGTGGCCGCCGTCGGCAGCGCGCCCCGGCAGCCGGGCGCGGCGCTGGCCGTGGACGCCGCGGGCACGGCGGTCGGCAGCGTGTCCGGCGGGTGTGTGGAGGGCGCGGTCTACGACCTGTGCCGGGACGCGCTGCGCACCGGCCGGGCCGTACGGGAGAGCTTCGGCTACTCCGACGAGGACGCCTTCGCCGTGGGCCTGACCTGCGGCGGGACCGTCGACATCCTGGTCACCCCGGTGCCCGCGGGCGACACCCGGCTGCGCCCGGTCATCGCCGCCGCGCTGTCGGCTGCCGCGCTGTCGGCCGTCGCGCTGTCCGCCGCCACGCTGTCCGGCGCCGGCGGTCGCCCGGCGGCGCTCGTCCGGGTCGCCGACGGGCCGCCGGAGCTGCTGGGCCGCGCGCTGCTGGTGCGCCCCGACGGCTCGTACGAGGGGACCCTCGGCCCGGCCCTGGACCGTACGGCGGTGGACGAGGCCCGCGCGCTGCTGGAGGCCGGGCGCACCGCCACCGTCGAGGTCGGCGCGGACGGCGGCCGCTGCGGCGAGCCGGTCACCCTTCTCGTGGAGTCCGCCGTGGCCCCTCCCCGGATGATCGTCTTCGGCGCGATCGACTTCGCGGGCGCGCTGGCGCGGATCGGGAAGTTCCTCGGCTACCACGTGACGGTGTGCGACGCCCGGCCCGTCTTCGCGACCGCCCGCCGCTTCCCGGACGCGGACGAGGTGGTCGTCGACTGGCCGCACCGCTATCTGGACGCCACCGAGGTCGACGCCCGTACGGTCCTGTGCGTGCTCACCCACGACGCCAAGTTCGACATCCCGCTGCTGGAGCGGGCGCTGCGGCTGCCCGTCGCGTACGTCGGCGCGATGGGCTCGCGCCGTACCCATGAGGACCGGCTGCGGCGGCTGCGCGAGGCCGGGCTCGGCGAGCCGGCGCTGGCACGGCTGCGCTCCCCGATCGGCCTGGACCTCGGCGCCCGGACACCCGAGGAGACGGCCCTGTCCATCGCGAGCGAGATCGTCGCCGCCCGGCGGGGCGGCAGCGGCGTGCCACTGACGGGGGCACACATCCCCATCCACCACGACCTTTCGGCGGCGGTGGGCATGGGGCGGATCGGCTCGGTCGCCTGACGGAGCGCCACCCATAGGTGGGGGAGCGGTTCGGCCACTCGGCGGACGTACGCGTTGCGAGGTCCCGGTTTCTGATTGAGCCTCAGAAATCGACCCTCCGAAACCGCCGCTCGAGGAGTGCGCACGTGCGTAGAAGACGGACGATCCCCACCAAGCCGATGGCCCTTCTGGCCGCGATCGTGCTGCCCCTGTCCACCGCCGCCGCCGGGTACGCGGCGGCGCCGGGGGAGCCCTCCCCGGCCAGGGCCCTGCACCGCCTGTACACCCCGCCGGCCGGGACGGGCCCCTACCATCAGGTGACCCGGCTGGTCAGGCACGGCGACCGCGGCGCGGCCGCCGGGTTGCTCGCGATGGTCCGTACGCCGCACGCGGTCTGGTTCGGGGACGAGACCCCGGAAGAGGTCGAGCAGCTGGTCCGTGAGACCACCCGGCGCGCCGTGCGTGAGGGCCAGGTGCCCGTCCTCGCGCTCTACAACACGCCCGGCCGTGACTGCGGCAGCTACTCGGCAGGCGGTGCGGAGGGCACCGCCGAGTACCGGGCGTGGATCGACGCCGTCGCCCGGGGCATCGGCCGCCGCCGGGCCCTCATCGTCCTGGAACCCGACTCGCTCGCCCTGTTGCCCTCCGACTGCGGCCGGGCGGGTGGCGCGGCCGCCGGGCGCGACGCGGACTTCGCCGACGAATTCGAAGGGGAGCCGGACGGCGCCCCGGACGGCGCCCCGGACGGCGGTGACGCATTCGAGGGCGAGGCCTTCGACAGCCGTCTGTTCGGCGCCGGGGCCGGGGTGCTCGGTGGCGCGCTCGCACGTGCCGAAGCGCAGGCTGAAGCGCAGGCCGAGGCGCAGGTCGCGATGGAGAGCGGCACCCGGGCCGCGGCGCCCGCCGACATCGACCCGGTCACGGACCTGCCGGAGGAGGAGCACGCCGACGCGCCCGCGCACACGCCCACCGGGAGACCTGCGGAGAACCCCGACGGGAACCCCGACGGGAACCCCGACGGGAACCCCGACGGGAACCCCGTCGAGAAACCCGGCAACGCCACCGACGAACCCGTCAGCAAACCCACAACCCCCCACGCCGAGGCCCACGCGGAGGCCCCCACCGACGCCCCCGGGAAGCCGCCCGCCCTCATCCCCGCCGAGCAGAGGGCCCGCAACGCCGCCCGCTACGCCGAGCTCAACTACGCGGTCGACACCCTGGAACCGCTGCCCGGCACCAAGGTCTACCTGGACGCCGGCCACGCGGCCTGGCACCCCGTCAGCAGCATCGTGCGCCGGCTGCTCCAGGCCGGCGTCGACCAGGCCACCGGCTTTTCCCTCAACGTCTCCGCCTACCAGACCGACGAGGACAACGCCTGGTACGGCCGGCTCATCTCCTCCTGCCTGGCCTATGTGGCCGACGGTGGTAACCCGGCGGAGTGCCCCGACCAGCGGTGGCCGCGGCTGCGCGCCGAGCGGTGGCTGGAGATCAACGTGCTCAACGAGCCCGACGAGATGAAGCACTTCATCACCGACACCAGCCGCAACGGCCGCGGCCCGTGGACGCCCCGGGCCGGCAGCCACGCCGACCCGCAGTCCTGGTGCAACCCTCCCGGCCGCGGCCTGGGCGTCCGTCCCACCACCAGGACGGGTGACCCGCTCCAGGACGCCGCGCTGTGGGTGAAGACCCCCGGCGAGTCGGACGGCCAGTGCCTGCGCGGCACGGCGGGGCCCCACGACCCGGAGCGCGGGGCGGTCGACCCGGAGGCGGGCGAGTGGTTCCCCGAGCAGGCCCTTGAGCTGGTCCGCTTCGCCCGCCCCGCCCTGTGACGGAATGTCACTCAGCTGCCGGCACCCCCGGTACGGTCACTCCGGCCGGGGGTCCCAGCGGAACCGGCGGACCGCGACGACCGCCCCCGCGGTGCCCCAGATGAGCAGCACGCCGAGGCTTCGCCACGCGAAGCCGGAGCCGGAGTGCTGGGCCAGAGCGCCGAGCAGGGTCTCGTTGAACGGCCGCACCGGCAGCGCGCCGGCCACCTGGTTCACCGTCCCGGAGTGGATCGGCAGATAGGTGCCGGAGATGAACATCAGCGGGAACACGACGAGTTGTACGACCGCGGGCGCGGCCTCGGCATTGCGGATCAGGGAGGCCACCGCGACCCCGAGAGCGCAGAAGCAGGCCGCGCCCAGCACGAGCGTCACCACGATCGCGGGCCACCGCGCGAGACCGGGGAGCGGCACCCCGTACAGCCGCCCGACGCCGACGATCAGCAGCACGTCCACCACGCTCAGCATGACGCAGTGCGCCAGCAGACCGAGGAAGTACGCCCAGGCCGGCAGCGGTGTGGCCCGCACCCGTTTGAGGATCCCGTTCTGCCGCCGCGTGGCGAGCACGATGGCCAGCTGGCTGTAGCAGGAGCCCAGGACGGAGACCGCGGCAATGGTGGCCACGTAGTACCCCAGCGCCGAGAGCCCGTAGAAGTACGGGTCGGTGCCGCCGCCACCGAACATCGCGCCGAAGACCGCGATGACCACGACCGGGAAGACGAAGGTGAAGAAGGCGCTCTGCGGGTTGCGCCAGAAGGACAGCTGCTCGTAGCGGATCTGGTGCCACAGCAGGGCCAGGGCGCGGCGCGGGGGCCGGTGGGCATCGGCGCTCATCGCCCGCTCGCCTCCCTCACGTACTCCGGTGCGCCCCGGCCGGTCAGCCGGAGGTAGACGTCCTCCAGGCTCGGCCGCTCGACGGTGATCCCGTCGAGCGCGACGCCGCGCCCAAGCGCCCAGCCCGTCAGCCGGTGCAGCGCCTCGGTCGGCTCCCCGGTCTCCACGGTGACCAGGCCGCCGTCGCCCGGTGCGGTGGCGGCGACCGGCAGATCGGCCGTCGTGCACCCCTGGGGCAGGGCGAAGCGGATCCGCGCGCGGGCCCTGTCGCGGCCCCCGAGGGACGAGGGGGTCCCCTCGGCCACCACCCGGCCGTCGGCGATCACCGCCACCCGGTCGGCCAGCTCCTGGGCCTCCTCCATGGAGTGCGTGGTGAGCAGGACGGTGGTCCCGGCGTCGCGCAGGCCGCGTACGAGCCGCCAGGCGCTCCGGCGCGCGCTTGGGTCGAACCCGGTCGTCGGTTCGTCGAGGAACAGCAGGTCCGGGTCGCCGATCAGGCCCAGCGCCAGGTCCAGCCGCCGCTTCTGCCCGCCCGAGAGCGCCCTGACCTTCCGCCGCTCCTGCCCGGCGAGGCCGACCAGGCCAATGACCTCGTCGACGTCGCGCGGCGACGGGTAGTACCCGGCGTGACGCGCCACCGTCTCCCGGACCGTCAGGTACGGCTCGACCGCGATGTCCTGCAGCACCAGCCCGATCCGCTCACGCAGCCGGCGCCCGACGGCCGGGTCCGAGGGGTCGAGGCCGAGCACGCCGACCCGCCCCGCGTCCCGGGCGCGGAAGCCCTCGAGGATCTCCAGCGTGGTGGTCTTGCCGGCGCCGTTCGGCCCGAGCAGCGCGAAGATCTCCCCGTGCGCGACGGTGAAGCTCACCCCGCGCACGGCCGCCACGGCTCCGTAACTCTTCCGCAGGTCCGCCACCACCACCGCGGCGGCCTGCCCTTGCGTAGTCATGTGTCCATTGCACGGCGGCCGGGGCGGCGGGCGGCAGGGCGAGTGGTCGGCGGCGGGGGCGACGAAGGCATGGCCGTAAGGGGCGGCATACGACTTTCGTAGGGCCCGCCCCCGACGGACGTCTGCCGCCGGACACCGTCCGCGGTTTCACTGTTGATCTCGCCGGGCGCGAGCGGGTCGGCCGGTGGGGGAGGTGCCGGTCCAACTGGCCAGGATGTTGAGGGCTTCAGCAGTGGGTGAGGCTGGTTCTGGGGTGTAGATGACGAGAGTCTGCTCGGGATCGTCTTCGACGGCCAGGACGACGTAGTCGAGGGTGAGGTCGCCGACGAGCGGGTGGTGCAGGCGTTTGGCACCGGTGGTGTGGGCGAGGACGTCGTGGTCGGCCCACAGCCGGCGGAAGGTGTCGCTGTGCAGGGACAGCTCGTCGATCAGTTCGGTGAGCTGTGGGTCGTCCGCGTGCCGTCCGGCGTACAGGCGCAGGGTGGCGACGCAGTCGGCGGCCACCCGTTCCCAGTCGGTGTACAGCGTGCGGGCGGCCGCGTCGAGGAAGACGAAGCGTGCGGCGTTGCGGTCGCGGTGGGGCCGGGCTTGGAAGTCGGTGATCAGGGCGTAGCCGAGCCGGTTGGCCGCCAGGATGTCCATGCGCCGCCCCTGGACGATCGCGGGGACGCTGAGGGCGTCCAGGGTGCGGTAGAGGGCGGGGCGGACCTTCTGCGGGGCGAGCGACCGCTTTCGGCGGGTCCGGCCGCTGGTGGGCTGGGCCAGGTCGAAGAGGTGGGCGCGTTCGGCGTCGTCCAGTTGCAGCGCGCGGGCGACGGCCTCCCACACGGCTTCCGAGACACCTCAGGTGTGGCCCCGTTCCAGGCGGATGTAGTAGTCGACGCTGACTCCGGCCAGCTGGGCGACTTCCTCGCGGCGCAGTCCCGGAACCCGGCGGGCGCCCTGGTGAGGGGTGAGGCCGGCCCGTTCGGGGGTGATCCGGGCCCTGCGGGTACGCAGGAACTCGCGGATCTCACTGCTGCGGTCCATGGATACACCGTACGGCGGACCCCGTGCCTCTCAGCCCGCGAAAGGAGGTACTGGCAGACCCCTGGTGGAGCGGTACCCCGTACGGGGGTCCGCGCGGGTCTGTCGGGTGGTTGCCTGGACAGCGGGCCCACTGAGCTGACTGATCACGGAATTCGCAGGGTCACCCCTCTCTCGGGGTCATGCCCACCGACCAGGCCTGACGGCCGCCACGACAAGGAGTATGTGATGAAGCACGTATCGCTGGGTGGGCTGGATGTCTCTCGCATCGGCCTCGGCGCCATGACCATGGCAGGCACCTACACGACGGGCGGGGGACTCGATGACGCCGAGTCGATCCGCACCATCCACCGTGCGCTGGACCTCGGAGTCACGCACATCGACACCGCCGAGATCTACGGCCCCTTCCACAGCGAAGAGATTGTCGGCAAGGCCATCAAGGGCCGGCGTGACGATGTTGTCGTGGCGACGAAGTTCGGTCTGGTCTCCCACTCCGGTGGCGGTCCCGGCGTTACGGACAGCAGTGCCGGCAACGTGAAGGCCGCTGTCGAGGGCTCGCTCAAGCGGCTCGGCACCGACCACATCGACCTCTACTACCAGCACCGCGTCGACCCGAACATTTCCATCGAGGAGACCGTCGGCGCGCTGGCCGATCTGGTTGCCGAGGGCAAGGTGCGTTACATCGGGCTGTCCGAGGCCGGCCCCGCCACGATCCGCCGTGCGCACGCCGTGCATCCAGTGGCAGCGTTGCAGACGGAATACTCTCTGTGGACCCGCGACGTCGAGGCCGGGATTCTCCCGCTGCTGCGCGAGCTCGGTATCGGCTTCGTGCCCTACTCGCCGCTGGGACACGGCCTTCTGACCGGGCAGATCCGCTCTGTCGACGACTTCGCCGATGACGACTGGCGCAAGACCAACCCGCGTTTCACCGGCGAGAACTTTCAGCGCAACCTGCGCATCGTCGACGAAGTGCAGGCCATCGGCGAGGAGATCGGAGCAACGCCGGCGCAGACCGCGCTGGCATGGCTGCTGACCCGCGGCGACGACATCGCCCCCATCCCCGGAACCCGGCGGGTCTCGCGCGTCGAGGAGAACACTGCCGCCGACGGCATCGAACTCAGCGCCGCTCAGCTCGACCGTTTGAACAACCTCACCCCGGCGTCGGGCGAGCGCCACGACGAGGCGAACATGGCCAGCATCGACCGCTGACCGCCGTCGCCGCCTACTTTCGCCTGCAATGCGTCCATTGCGCGGTGGTCAGTGCGGCGGGCGGCAGGGCGAGTGGTCGGCGGCGGGGGCGACGAAGGCATGGCCGTAAGGGGCGGCATACGACTTTCGTAGGGCCCGCCCCCGACGGACGTCTGCCATGGGACACCGTCCGCCTTCCGGGCGCGGGCGGTGTCCTACCGTAGGCCGCATGACTGCCGGACCGTGGCACCGTAGGCATCCGGTCGCCCTGGATGTGGCGATCGCGGTCGGCTTCGCGCTGCTCGACACCGGGACGACACTGCTGCACGCGACCTGGTGGCCCGCCCACCCGGGCCCGCTGGCCTGGGCCATGCTGGGCGTGCAGGCCCTTGCCTGCCTCTCGCTGGCCGCCCGCCGCCACGCGCCGCTGACGGTCATGGCCGTCCTCGGCGGGTTCACCCTCGCGGTGTCCTTGCTGATCTCGCCGGTGGGCGTGCTGACTCCGGCGCACCCGGGCAATGTGTGGGCCCCCTTCGCGACGGCGCTCGCGGCGTACGGTCCTCCCTTCTACGGGCGGAAGCGGTGGTCCCGGCTGACGGCGCTCGTCGCGCTCGCCGTCTTCACGGCGATCGTGGCGCGCGTGTGGGAGCCGTCGGTCACGGTCATCACCATCGGGGTGCTGCGCACCGCCCTCGGACCGCTGCTGACGCTGTACTTCGAGGCCCGCAGACGGCTGGTGCTGGCGCTGACCGAACGCGCCGAGCGGGCCGAGCGGGAGCGCCATCTGCTCGCCGAGCGGGCCCGTGCCGAGGAGCGGGCGAGGCTGGCGGGGGAGATGCACGACGTGGTGACCCATCGGGTGAGCCTGATGGTGCTCCAGGCCGGGGCGCTGCGGATCACGGCGCCCGACGAGGCGACCCGGCAGGCCGCGGAGGAGCTGCGGGCGGCGGGCTGCCAGGCCCTGGACGAGCTGCGGGACCTGGTCGGCATCCTGCGCACCGCCCCCGAAGGGGACCCGACGCCCTCGGTGGCCGGTTTCCCCGCGCTGGTCGCCGAGTCGACCGCGGTGGGTACCCCGGCCGAGCTGATCGAAGAGGGCGACCGGGCGCTCGCCTCACCGGTGGTCGGGCGCACCGCGTACCGCATCGTGCGCGAGGCGCTGACCAACGTGCGCAAGCACGCCCCGGGCGCCCGGGTGACCGTACGGGTCGGGTACGGCGCGGCGCATCTGCGGCTCACGGTCCGCAACACGCCGCCGGCCGCCGGTCCCCACCGCGCCCTGGCCGACACCGGCTCGGGCCTGGGCCTCGCGGGCCTGCGGCAGCGCGTGGAGCTGGTGGGCGGAACGCTGCGCGCCGGGCCCGAGCCGGACGGCGGATTCGGCGTCGAGGCCACGCTGCCCTCGTATGTGCCGACCGCGGAGACGGTGGGGTGAGGCCGGTGGTCCGGGTGGTGGTCGTGGACGACGAGCCGATGGTGTGCGTGTTCCTGCGCACGATCCTCGGCTCGGCCGAGGACATCGAGGTCGTGGCCGAGGCACACGACGGCGCGGCCGGCGCCGAGGCGGTCGAGCGCCACCGGCCGGACGTGGTGCTCATGGACCTGCGTATGCCGGGCGTGGACGGGCTCACCGCGATCGAGCGCATCAGGGAGCTCGCCGACCCGCCGGTCGTCGTGGTCCTCACGACCTTCGACGCCGACCAGTACGTACTGCGCGCGCTGCGGGCCGGCGCGACGGGCTTCCTGGTCAAGACCACGCCACCGGAGGACCTGATCGGCCTGGTGCGCGTGGCCGCCGAGGGCCACACCGTGCTCTCCCCGGCCGCCGCCCGCCGACTGATCGCGGCCTCCTCCGACGGCCACTCGGCGCGCGACCGCGCGCGGCGGCTGGTCGAATCGCTGACCGAGCGGGAGGCCGAGGTGCTCGCCGGGCTCGGTGAGGGGCTGTCGAACGCGCAGATCGGGGCGCGGCTGTACCTCTCGGAGGCCACGATCAAGGGCTATGTGTCGCGGCTCCTGGACAAGCTGGGCTGTGTGAACCGCACCCAGGCGGGGCTGATCGCCCACGACGCGGGCGTCGTGGGCCCCTAGGCCATTCCCACCGACCTCAGGGCTATGCCGGAGCCCGGGTGTCCACCCCGAGAGGTACGGCGGACGGGACCGTGAGGGGACGTGCGACGGCCTGCCTCTCGGCCAGCCTGATCCTCATGGTCGCCACCCGTGCACTGCCGAATGTTCCGCGCTGGGCCCGACTCGCCGCGCTGGGCGCCGCGTTAACCAACGTGCCCTCCGCGTTATGGCGCGCCGCCATCGCCGTCGGCATCCCCGTAGGGCTGGCCCAGTCCGAGTACGACCAGATGGACGCCCCCGGCCAGGGGTCGTTCTTCCTCATCGGCCTCAGCGTGGTCTCCGAACTCTTCGCCCTCCTCGCATTGGGGCTCGTACGCGGCTGGGGGGAGATCTGGCCGCGCTGGATCCCGTTCCTGCACGGCCGCCGGGTCCCGGCCACCACGTGGGGCACCTGGCTGCTCAACATCGCCTACGCCCCGCTGCTCCTGTGGGGACCGCTGCTGGGAATGGCCACGGTCCACTACTACCGGCGCGGCACGGCCCCCGCCCCCCTCGACTGGCAGCGGGTCAGGCCGCCGGATTGTGCCGGATGAGGGTGTCGACGAGGCCGGAGACGGTGTTCGGGAAGTCCATCGGCACCACCCCGAGCCCGGTCCAGCCGCTGGCCTCGGAGCTCTCCAGGAAGCTCTTGACCTGAGGGTTCAGCCGGTCCGCGTTGGAGCGGGGCGGGAGCAGGGCGGCGGTGGAGACGTAGTTGAGGAAGAGTTTGCCGGGCTGGGCGGCGGCCTTGCGGAACTGGGCCTGGATCTTCGGCCACTTGCCGAACGGCTCGGCCATGTAGTCGTCCTGGATGTCGAAGAGCGCCGCGTCGGCGTACCGCACCCCCGGCATGTTGTCGGAGTCGGCGAGCAGGACGACCTTGCCGCGGGCCTGGCTCAGCGTCGGGAGCGTGGCGTCCAGGCGGAACAGCGACCGCCAGCCCTTCCCGTCGAGGTAGGTGTCGAAGATGCGGCGGAACTCGGCGGCGCTCTCCTCGGAGTACTCCTGCTTGACGCGCATCAGCACGGTCTCCGAGGGGTGTGCGGTCAGAAAGGAGCGGCACGCGGTGAGGACGTCGTCGAAGTTGAGGTGCTGGTAGAAGGCGCCGTGGTGGATGGGGAAGGCGCCTTCGAAGGCGCGGCAGCGGATGTCGAGGAAGCGTATGCCGCTGTTCAGCTGGTCCCCGATGGTGGTGTTCTGGCACTCCGTCCAGGGGCCGCCGTAGCGGGCGCCGGAGTCGTGGGTGCCCGGCAGCGTCAGCCGCTGGACGGGGGTGGCGCCGGCGATCCCGGACAGCCAGTCCGAGGCCGCCAGCGGCTGCGCCGCCGCGGTGGCCGTGGCCGTCCCGCCCACGGCCGGGACCAGCCCCGCGGCGGACACCGCGGCCGCGCCTCTGAGGAACCCTCGCCGGTCCATGCGCATACTCCTGTCGCCGTCGCTCGCCTGTTCGCGCTGTCCGTGCCGACGTCATCGAAGCACAACTCGGCCCGGAGGATCACTAGTTGTGCCCTCTCAGGGCAGGGCGAGAGGAGAGACAAGGCGCGGCATAACCGCACGGATTCGATCAGGAGTGCGCGAAATAGTGTGCCAAGCGGTCGTCTTTCGATAACTCGTGCCCAGGATCACCTGGTCCAGGCCCGGCGCCGCACGTTCACGGCGCGGAGGTGTGCCGCCTCACCTGGATGCCGTGCACGACCTCCGTCACGCCGATGACGACCAGCCAGACGCCCGCCACCAGGGCGAGGGCGGCGATGGAGGCGAAGGGCCAGAGGACGACCATCAGGCCGGCCAGCGCGGTCAGCACACCGAGGAACCCGCTCCACCCGCGCATCGGCCGAGCGGGGCCCGACACGGCGGCCGCGGTCAAGGTGACCCCGCTCAGCAGCCAGCCGAAACCGATCCACACCGCGAGCAGCAGCACCGACTGCTCCGGACCGCGGAAGCACATCAATCCGAGCAGCACACTCAGCGTTCCGCTGAGCACGTGCAGGGCCCGGGAGAAGACGGGCAGATGCGGCCCGAACCCCCCGACGAGCTGGGTGACTCCGTAAGCGAGCAGGTAGATGCCGAAGAGCGCACCCACGACCGCCAGAGTCGCTCCCGGCAAGCTCAGGGTCACCACTCCGACGGCCGTGGCGACCACGCCCCCGGCCACCAGAAACCGCCAGGCGGCGGCACCCAGAAGATCGGCGACCTTCGATTCCGCGGCAAACGGCTCGTTCATTTGCACGTTGGAGTTGGCCATGATGCCCGTCATCCCTCTCATGATGTGAGTTTTTGAATAACGGCGCGGACTTCCGCGCCTATTGGCGTGCGTGAAGCGGCCGGCTTTTATGGCTTACGCCGCACGCCTCACCGGAAGGCGACCGGCACGGGGACGCGTGGCTCGATCCGCCTCCGTCAACCCGCCCCACACGCCGTATGTCTCGTCGGTGGCCAGCGCGAACTCGGCGCACTGCCGCCGCACGGGGCAGCTGCCGCACACGTCCCGTGCCCGTTGTTCCCGGGCCCGCTTCTGGCGGCCCCGCTCTCCGTACGCCGCGTAGAAGACGGAGCTGGCCATCCCCTTACAGGCTGCGTGGAGCTGCCACCCCCACACGTCGGCCATCGGTATGCGCGCCTGCTTTTGCATCGATCCTCGCCGCCCTTCGGCTCTCCGTTCCGCTCGAAAAAAAGCCTAGAAGCGGTACTCGAGCAGCAGTTGACTCGTCGTGCATGGCGCTGTCCCGTGAGCGTACGGCCGGACGAGGACAGAAGTTGACCGCAAGGCCTCGTAGCGTGAGCGGCATGACGAACGACATGCTCGGTCCCCGAGCGCTCAACCGGGCGCTGCTGGAGCGCCAGCTGCTGCTGAACCGCTCGGGGTCCCTCACCGCCCTCGAGGTGATCGAGCGGCTTGTCGGCATGCAGTCCCAGGCGCCCGGCGCCCCGTATATCGGCCTGTGGACGCGCCTGGACGGTTTCGCGTTCGAGGAGCTGGCACGGCTGACGCGGGAGCGGGAGGTGGTGCGGATGGTGCTGATGCGCGGCACCGTGCACCTCGTCACCGCGGCCGACGCGCTACGGCTGCGGCCGCTCGTCCAGCCGATGCTGGACAAGCAGCTCCGTGGTACGCCCTTCGCGGGCCGGCTGCCCGGCGTGGCGCGGGACGAACTGGTGGCGGCCGGGCGGAAGCTGCTCGGGCGGGGCGCCCTGAGCCCGGCCGAGCTGCGCGTCGAGCTCGGCCCCCGATGGCCGGACGCGGACCCCGGTGCGCTGGCCGACGCGGTGCGGGTGTGGGCGCCGCTGTTGCAGGTGCCGCCGCGCGGGCTGTGGGGGAAGAGCGGCGGGCCCCGGTACGCGACCGTCGAGGACTGGCTGGGGCGGCCGATGGAGACCGAACCCTCCGTGGACGAGGTGGTGCTGCGCTATCTCGCGGCCTTCGGGCCCGCGACCGTGGCGGACATCCAGAAGTGGTGCGGGCTGACCGGGCTGCGCGAGGTGGTCGAGCGGCTGGGGCCCGCCCTGCGGAGGTACCGGGACGAGAGCGGGCGCGAGCTCTACGACCCGGCGGGCGCGTCGCTGCCGGACCCCGACACACCCGTCCCCGCCCGCTTCGTCGCCGAGTTCGACAACCTGCTGCTCTCGCACGCCGATCGCGCCCGCATCCTCGCTGACGAGTACCGGCGGCCGGTGATGGGCGACAACGCCATCGTGCGCGGCACGATCCTGGTGGACGGCTTCGTCGCCGGGATCTGGAAGATCGAGCGCGCCCGCGGCGTGGCGGCGCTGCGCGTGACGCCTTTCGTACGACTCGGCGCCGCCGATCGGGAGGCTCTGGAGGCCGAGGGCGCACGGCTGCTGGCGGCCACCGACGCGGCGGCGGGGGAGCGGGATGTGCGGTTCGAGCCGGTGGCGGGGTGATCGAGCCGATCAAGGCGCTGAGCGGTGGACCCCCGGCGTGGAGCCCGGGGTCCACCTGGCATCAGACCTGACGGACGACACCGCACCGGGCCAGGGCGCGGTTCACGGCCGCCGCCATGGCCTGCTCACCTTGTGCGTTCGGGTGGGCGGGCGCCGCCGGAGTCTGGGGAGCGAGGCTCTCGATCCAGCGCTCACCGACGGGCCGGCACATGTCGTGGCCGATGGTCGGCTTGTATGTGTCGACGTAGGCGGCCCCGTCGAGCCTTGCGCGGTGAGCGATCATCGAGTTGAGGGACTTCGTCTTGTCCCGCAGGTAGCCGAAGTCGCCGGCGGCGAAGGGGACGCTGGGGCTCGTGCAGCCGACTCCGCTGTCGGGGAAGAGCGAGGGGTAGCCGACCATGACCACCTCGGCGCGCGGGGCCCGGTGGTGCACTTCGGCGATCACCTGGGAGATCTTCGGCGCCGTGGCGGCGATGCTCTGCTCCACCTGGTCACTGCCGCCCTCGGTGAGAGCGTCGCGACATGGACTTCCGGACGGGTCTCCCGCGCCCAGCGTGGCGCAGCGTCCCAGTACAGCGGAGAAGCCGATGTCGTTGCCGCCGATGCTCACGGTCACCAGGTCGGTGTCGCGGTTGAGGGCGTCGTACTGGGCCGGAGCCGTGTCCGTGGCGAGGGCCAGGTCCGCTGTGGTCGCCCCCGAACAGGTGACGTCCGTCAGGCGTGCCGTGTTCCGCTCGGCCACCAGATGCGGATAGTTGCTGTTGGAGCGGGCGCACGCGGTGTCGATCTGCTCGGGGACGCCGGGCGCCGAGGCGTAGGAGTCGCCCAGGGCGACGTAGTCGAGCGATCTGGTGTGCCGGGGCTCGGCGCTCGCCGGCGCGGCGGACGTCATCGCGAAGGCGAGTGCGCCCGCGGCGGCTATGGCGCCGAGCGCGGCCGTGCGTTGACGTGAGCTATGAGTGGAATGTGGGTTCACTTGGGTAAGTATCGTGAACGCCCGCGCATCCTCCAACCAACTGACCGGCGTGGCGTCGGACTTGGCCGAGGAGACCGTCGCGACGCCGAGGGCTCAGAGCCAGTCGCGCCGCTTGAAGACGAGGTACAGGCTCACGCAGACCACGGCCATCAGGAGGATCGCGAACGGGTATCCGAACACCCAGTGCAGCTCCGGCATGTGCGTGAAGTTCATGCCGTAGATCGTGCCGACGAGGGTGGGGGCGAAGAGGATGGCCGCCCAGGCGGAGATCTTCTTGACCTCCTCGTTCTGCTCGAAGCCCGCCTCGGCCAGCGCCCGCATCTCCGCGTTCTGCTGCTGGGTGACCAAGGTGGCGTTGACCGCGAGGATGTCGGTGAGGGCCGAGCGGAAGCCGTCCACGCGCTCGCTGGTGTGGGTGACGTGGTCGGCGACGTCGCGCAGATAGCGCTGAAGCTCCTCGTCGGTGCCGTACTTGTCGAACCCGGCCATCAGGCCGTGCAACATCCCCACCAGCGGCCGGGTCGCGCGCTGGAACTCGACCATCTCGCGCGAGAGTTCATAGATACGGCGGGAGACCTCGGGGTCGCCGCGGAACACCTCGGTCTCGATCTCGTCGATGTCGTTCTGCACGCCCTCGACCACCGGGGCGTAGCCGTCCACGACCGAGTCCAGGATGGCGTACAGCACGGCCTCGGGCCCGAGCGCCAGCAGCTCGGGCGTGGCCTCCATGCGGCGGCGCACCGCCGACAGGCCGGGGGCGGCGCCGTGCCGTACCGTGATCACGAAATCGGGGCCGACGAAGACATGCAGCTCGCCGAAGTCGACCTCCTCGGGCGCGTCGAGGTAGCGGGCCGCGCGCAGTACGACGAACAGCGTGTCGCCGTAGCGCTCCAGCTTGGGCCGCTGGTGGGCCTCCAGCGCGTCCTCGATGGCCAGCTTGTGCAGGTCGAACTCGTCCGCGAGCGAGAGCAGCTCCGCCTCGCTGGGCCGCAGCAGCCCGATCCAGGCCATGCTCCCCGGCTCCTCGCGCAGCCGCCGGTAGGTGGCGGCCAGGGAGTCGGGCGTGCCGACCCGGCGCCCGTCCCGGTAGACCGCCGCGTCGACCACGCTGTGGTCGTCCTCCGCCGCGGCCTGGGCGCTCGAGGCCGCGGGGCGCGGCTCGGCGTTCGGCGGTGTGGTCGGCGCCGATCCGGGCCGGGGGGTGCCGGAGCCGCCACGGCCCTGGGCGGGACGCAGCCAGGAAGGTTTCCGCGGCGAGCGAGAGGGCCGGGGACGGTGCTCTGACATGGGCCTTCCTTACGGGTAGCAGGCGCTGGGGCGGGCAGCCGGGCATACCTCCTCAAGCCATGGGCGCGCGGGCGCGGAGCACTGACCTCAGGGAAGGATATACGTCCCAAATGACCCGGACCGGGCCGGGCCGCGGGGAGGGGCGGGCAGCGGAGAGGAGCCGCTACGGCAGCAGCCCCGCGCGCCGCGCCTCCACCACCGCGTGCAGCCGCGTATGCGCCCCCAACTTCCGCATCGACGAGCGCAGATAGCTCTTCACCGTCTCCGGCCGCAGCCCCAGCCGGTCCGCCGCCGCCGAGTTCGTCGCCCCCGACGCCACACACGCCAGCACATCCACCTCGCGCGGCGACAGCTCCACCCCCGGCCGCGCCGCCCCGTTCCCCGCGCCGCCCGAGGAAGCCTTGGCCAGCCGCCCGCAGGCGCTGAGGATCTGCTCCCGCAGCCGCGGGTCGGCCACCTGCTGGGCCAGCGCCCGCAGGTCGCCGTGCGCCTCCCGGACCTCTTCCCACAGCGCCGGATCCGCCTCGGGCTGCTGCTGCGGCACGGTCATCAGCCGCTGCGCCTCGTCGTGCACCGCCAGCGACTGCTCCAGCTCGCGCGCCGCCGCCATCGCCGCGTTCAGCGCCCGGTCGCCGAGCGCCAGCGGCTGGCGCAGCGCGCCGTACAGCACCCCGCGCACCCGGCCGCGGACCACCACCGGCACCGCGAGCATCGAGCGCAGGCCCTCGGCGCCGACCGCCGCGTCGTACTCATGGCTGATGGCGCGCGAGGTCGGGTAGTCGACCACCGAGATCGGCCGGGACATGGTGAGGACCTTGCCGCCCAGCCCGTTGCCGGGGGTGACGGCGAGTCCGCGCAGGGAGTTCGTCGTGGTGCCGGTGAGCTCGGAGATGCGGAACTGTCGCGCGCCCGAGAACAGCCCGCCGAAGGCCACGGGCAGCCCGCCGCGCCGCCGCATCCGCAGCAGGGTCGTCCGCACATCCACCGTCCGGTCCGATTCCGCCACAGCCACCTCCCCGAAATACCCCCACCCCCGTCCGGGGGTGGTGAGACTCAGATCACCCGTCGCACGATGCTAGCGAGCGGTACGGCAATCAGGAGGAGATGTGACAGCAAACGGCCCGACTCAGAGTTTCCGGGCGGCACGGGACTTCCTCCTGGCCCATCGGAACGACTACGCGGCGGCGTACGAAGGTTTCAGCTGGCCGCGCCCGGACGAGTTCAACTGGGCGCTCGACTGGTTCGACCAGATCGCTCAGGGCAACGACCGTACCGCGCTGCACATCGTCGAGGAAGACGGCCTCGAGACCCGGATCAGCTTCCAGGACATGCGCCGCCGCTCCGACCGGGCCGCGAACTGGCTGCGCGCCCAGGGCGTGCGGGCCGGTGACCGCATCGTGGTCATGCTCGGCAACCAGGCCGAGCTGTGGGAGACGGCGCTGGCGGCGATGAAGCTGCGGGCCGTGGTCATCCCCGCCACCCCGCTGCTCGGCCCGCTCGACCTCGCCGACCGGGTGGAGCGCGGCCGTGCCGCGCATGTGATCGTGCGGGCCGAGGACGCGGCCAAGTTCGCCGAGGTGCCCGGCGACTACACGCGCATCGCGGTCGGCGGCGCCCCCGACGGCTGGCTGGCCTACGCGGACGCGGGTACGGACACCGGCGGGGACACCCGTACGGCCGAGGCCGCCGAGGAATCCTTCGTGCCGGACGGCCCGACCCTGGCCACCGACCCCCTCATGCTCTACTTCACCTCGGGCACCACCGCCCGCCCCAAGCTGGTCCAGCACACCCACACCTCGTACCCCATCGGCCATCTGTCGACGATGTACTGGATCGGGCTCCGGCCCGGCGACGTCCACCTCAACATCTCCTCGCCGGGCTGGGCCAAGCACGCCTGGTCCAATCTCTTCGCCCCCTGGAACGCCGAGGCGACCGTGTTCGTGCACAACTACACGCGCTTCGACCCCGCCCGGCTCATGGCCGAGATGGACCGCTGCGCGGTGACCACCTTCTGCGCCCCGCCCACCGTGTGGCGGATGCTCATCCAGGCCGATCTGACCCAGCTGCGCACCCCGCCTCGCGAGGCCGCCGCGGCCGGTGAACCCCTCAACCCTGAGGTCATCGAGCATGTCCGGCGCGCCTGGGGGGTGACCATCCGGGACGGCTTCGGCCAGACGGAGACCTCCGTCCAGGTCGCCAACCCCCCGGGCCAGCCGCTCAAGGTCGGCTCGATGGGCCGCCCCAGCCCCGGCTTCGCCGTCACTCTTCTCGACCCGGTCACCGGGCAGCCGGGCGACGAGGGCGAGATCTGTCTCGATCTGTCGGGTCCCGCCGGCCGGCCCGTCGGTCTGATGACCGGCTACGAGGGTGACGAGGAGCGCACCGCCGAGGCGACGGCGGGCGGCTACTACCGCACCGGGGACATCGGATCGCGCGATGCCGAGGGCTACATCACCTACATCGGCCGCGCCGACGACGTCTTCAAGGCGTCCGACTACAAGATCTCGCCGTTCGAGCTGGAGAGCGCCCTCCTGGAGCACGAGGCGGTCGCCGAGGCCGCCGTGGTCCCGGCCCCCGACCCGCTGCGGCTGGCGGTGCCGAAGGCGTATGTCGTGCTGGCCGAGGGGTGGGAGCCGGGGTCCGAGACCGCGAAGGTCCTGTTCGCTCACTCCAGGGCGGTTCTTGCGCCCTACAAGCGTGTCCGCCGACTGGAATTCGCCGAACTTCCCAAGACCGTGTCCGGCAAAATCCGCCGTATAGAGCTACGCGAGCGCACCCTGCGCGGCGATGGTGTCGAGTTTGATGAGGAGACCACCTCATGACCGACCCGCACTCACCACGCGATCACGAGGAGTACTCATGACCGACCGCCCGGCCGACCCATCAGGCCCATCGGACTCATCGGACTCATCAGGCTCATCGGGCTCCTCCGGCCCGTCAGGCCCGACTGTCACCGCCGCCCCGGCCGACCCCTCTGCCCCCGCGACCGCCGCCGCCCTGTCGTACGCGAGCGGGGCGGGCGAGATCCCGCTGCTCGGCGACACCATCGGCGCCAACCTGGCCCGCGCCATAGAGCGGTTCGCCGAGCGGGAGGCGCTCGTCGACCTCCCCAGCGGCCGCCGCTGGACCTACACCGAGTTCGGCCGGGCCGTCGAGGAGGTCGCGCTCGGGCTGATGGCCAAGGGCGTCGGCAAGGGCGACCGGGTCGGGATCTGGGCCGTCAACTGCGCCGAGTGGGTGCTGGTGCAGTACGCCACCGCCCGTATCGGCGCGATCATGGTCAATATCAACCCCGCCTACCGCGTCCATGAGCTGAAGTTCGTGCTCAGGCAGGCCGGCATCTCCGTTCTGGTCTCCTCGATCGAGCACAAGACCAGCGACTACCGCCGCATGGTCGAACAGGTGCGCTCCGAGTGTCCCGCGCTGCGCGATGTCATCTACATCGGCGACCGCACCTGGGACGGGCTGGTGCGCGCGGGCGCCGGTGTGTCACGCGAGCGGCTGACCGGGCGCGAGGCCCGGCTGACCTGCGACGATCCGGTCAACATCCAGTACACCTCGGGCACGACCGGCTTCCCCAAGGGCGCCACGCTCTCCCACCACAACATCCTCAACAACGGCTACTCGGTCGGGGAGGTCGTCGGCTACACCCACGAGGACCGCGTGTGCCTGCCCGTGCCCTTCTACCACTGCTTCGGCATGGTGATGGGCAATCTGGGCGCCACCAGCCACGGCGCCTGCATCGTCATCCCCGGCCCCACCTTCGACCCGGCCGCCACGCTCCGGGCCGTCGAACAGGAGCGGTGCACCTCGCTGTACGGCGTCCCGACCATGTTCATCGCCGAGCTCGGGCTGCCCGACTTCGACTCGTACGACCTCTCCTCCCTGCGCACCGGGATCATGGCCGGATCCCCCTGCCCGGCGGAGGTCATGCGGCGGGTCGTGGACGAGATGCACATGGCCGAGGTGTCCATCTGCTACGGCATGACCGAGACCTCACCGGTGTCCACCCAGACCCGGCGCGACGACGACCTGCGCCACCGCACCGGCACGGTCGGACGGGTGCTGCCGCATATCGAGATCAAGGTCGTGGACCCGGTGACCGGCGTGACGGTGCCCCGCGGCACCCGCGGCGAGCTGTGCACCCGCGGCTACTCGGTGATGCTCGGCTACTGGGAGGAGCCGGAGCGGACCGCCGAGGCCATCGACTCGGGGCGCTGGATGCACACCGGCGACCTCGCGGTGATGGACGAGGACAGCTACGTCCGCATCGTCGGCCGGATCAAGGACATGATCATCCGGGGCGGGGAGAACGTGTATCCCCGGGAGATCGAGGAGTTCCTTTACACCCATCCGAAGATCGCCGATGTGCAGGTCGTCGGCGTGCCGGACGAGAAGTACGGCGAGGAGATCCTGGCCTGCGTCATCCTGCGGGACGGCGCCAAGACCCTCACCCGTGACGAGTTGGCCCGCTTCTGCCGGGGCCGCCTCGCCCACTACAAGGTGCCCCGCTATCTGCGGGTCATGGATGCCTTCCCGATGACCGTCAGCGGCAAGGTCCGCAAGGTCGAGCTGCGCGAGGCGGGCATCGCCGACGCGGTCCGGCTGCGGGACGCCCGGACGGACGCCAACGCCCAGGCCACCCCCCTGCGCTGACGCGCCCGGCACCAGAAGCATGTCCGGCGGCAGCCTCACCCGCTGCCGCACGGCATCGAAGCCGAACCCCTGCTCCCTGCCCTCTCCTGCCCTTGGCCCGGTCGGCGGCTCTGTCAGTGCCACGTGATGGACTGTTATCGGCACGGCAAGCGGTATGGCGGGGCACCACGGGGGGCACTGATGACGGGACGGCGTTCGGCGCTGGCCGGGATCGACACACTGCGCGGGCTTTCCCGGGGTGCGCCCCCGCTGCCCGCGGACGAAGGGGTGGTGCGTCGACTGGCCGCCACGCATGTCACCTTCTGGCCGGGCGCTCGGTTCCCGGCCTGGGCCCGCGACGCCTGGGACGGCTGCGGGATCGCCGACCCGCTGCGGCTGGTGCCGGAGCCCGACACCCGCCGGGTGCCGAACAGGCTCCGCGAGGACCGCGTCTGGAGCGACAAGCTGGGGATCAACGAAACGCTCCGTGGCGACCTGGACACGGCATGGCTCGCGGGCACGGTCACCGGCCCCGACCTGCTCGCCGCCATCCCCGCCCGGTACACCATGCCGGTGTGGAATGACTCCGACTCCCCGGCCATGCACGGGTTGGAGCGGACCCTGTGCGCCTTCCTGGCCGGGGCCCTCGGCACCGACACGGACGCCTGGCTGCGGCTGATGACCGCCGTGGAGGAGGTGCGCACACTCCCCGGCGCGGACCGCGACGCCACCTGGCCCGATCTGCTGGCGCGCGCCGCCGACACCACCCCCGACCCCCGGCGGATCGTCCCGTACGCCAAGGTCACCGGCCGCGACCGGGAGAAGCTGCTGCGCTGGCGCGAGTGGACCTGGCCGGCCGCAGAGGTGCTGCGGCGGGCACCCGACGCCAAGATCCTGGACGCCCTCATGCCGCTGCTGCCCGACCACACGGGCTGGCTCCTCGCGCTCTACGTGGTCGCCCAGCGGCAGGCCGCTCCCCAGACGGTCGTCGAGCACCTGAAGCGGTGCGGCGACCGCGAGGCGCTGGTGATGCTGGCGGAGTGGATCGACGCGGACCCGCCCACCCACCGCGCCCTGCTCGCCCACGGCGACCCCGAGGTCCACCTCGCCCTGCTCGCCCCGCATGTGTACCTCGGCCCGGCGGAGGCCAGGCAGGTGCTGGACGGCTCGGTGCCGCTCGCCCCGTACGAGTCACGCAGTGCCGATATGCGGCTCCGCCGCGTGCCGGGCAACGCCTACCCCGACCTGCTGCACGCGGCCGAACCGGAGCTGATCGAGGCCGCGTTCACGCACGACCGCGGGCGGTTCAAGACCCCCGAGCAGCTCTTCGGCTGCCTGAACCTGCTGCGCCGCGGCGGCCCCCACCGCCTGTCCGCGCTGCTGGCCACCGGCCGGGTGGGCCCGGCCGTCACCAAGATGTGCCACCAGGCCCTCGCCTCCGCCGACCCTCTCGCCGCGCTCGAAAAGCGGGCCCGGCGCGAGCTGACGACGGCGAAGCTGGCGAGCCGGCTGCGCAGGGTCCGTTCCACCGTCGGTTTCGTCGACACCGAGCGGCTCCTCGCCCTCTTCCCGGACATCGACTGGGCGTATCTGGAGGCCGAGCACGCCCGCGAGCCGTTCGAGTTCTGGTCGGCGGTGGTCACCCACGCCACGACTCCCTCCGCCGTCGCCGCCCGCCACGCCGACGCGATCCTGGGCGACCGGCGTGGCAGCTACCGCCGCCGCCCCGTCCGGGACGCCGAGATCGCCCGCGGCATGGCCCGGCGCGGCCTCGGGTCCTCCGACTGGCGGGCGATGACCCTGCGCGCCGACCGGATGCTGGCCGACGGCCTGCTGACGGCCGACGACCTGGTCTCCGTCGCCGCCCCCGCCGACCGCGTCCTCGGCTACCTCGGCGGCGCCCTCCGCCGCCCCGACGCGCCACCCCAGGCCAGGGCCGCCACCGAGCGGATCGCCGAGCTCGTCGCGACCCACCTCGACGGGGACGACGACCCGGACGGGGCCTGGCAGCGGGTGTACGCGCGGCTGGCCGGGCAGGACCCGCGGTGGCCACGGTCCAGCAGCATCGAGGCGACCCTCACCGAGGGCTGACCCCCGGCTCGTGGGCGATCACGGATCCGCGGAGTCGGTCCGTCATGAGCGCGAGCACAGGCCGGTGGTGAAGGAGCGGATCAGCCCGGCGACCGCGCCCGGGCGCTCCAGGAGCATCGCGTGCGAGGCGTCGAGAATGCCGAGGATGATGTGGGGGTGCGCGGCGGCGAGCCGGCCCAGGTCGTGGTCGAGGCCCTGGACGTACGCGGCCATCAGCTCGTCGAACCACGCCAGCGGGCCGCCCTGCGCCACCAGCCGCCCCGCGCGGACGAGCAACACCGGGCGGTCGAGGCGGCGGTAGACCGGGAAGAGGTCGAGCTCTTTCATCCGGTCGAGCATCTCCAGGCCCCGCTCCCGTCCCGGCCGCAGATAGAGCTGCCCCTCCGGGGTCTCGACGAGGGCGCGCCGGACGCCCTCGTCGAGCACCTCGGGCGCGATCCCCAGCGCCTCGGCCATCGCCGCCTGCTGGGCGAACACGGTCGTCTCCAGCGCGTCCGGCGCGAACGTCATGCCCATCGCGGCCTCGGAGAACTGGCGGGCGCGGGCGAGGCCCTGGAGCACGGTGTCCCGGTCGAGGCCCGCGTACTGCTCGGGGCGGCCTTGGCCGACGCCGTCGAGGTTGACCGCGGCGGGGGTGTGCGGGTGGGCGTCCGCGTACAGCGCGGCGGCCATGCCGCCGAGGGAGTGGCCGACCGGTATGGCCTCCTGGATGCCGCGGGCCTCCAGGACGGCCTCGATGTCGTCGAGCACGGCGGGGAACGTCCAGGGTGTGGCGCCGGGGCCGGAGTGGCCGTGGGCGCGCAGGTCCATCGAGACGACCCGGTGGTCCGTGGCGAGGTCGGCCGCCGCGACCGACCAGTCGGCGAGGGTGCGGGAGGCCCCGTGGAGCAACAGCAGCGGGGTGCCGGTGCCGCCGTGGTCGCGCACGGCCAGCGTCACGCCGTCGCGCTCGACGGTGAGCTCGGCGGGGAAGGCAGGGGAGGCAGAGGTGGATGCGGGCATGGGGTATCGCTCCGTGGCGTCGTGGAAGTCGCGGAAGTCGCGGAAGTTACGGAAAGGGAGTCGACCGCCGAATGGGGTCGACCACCACCGTAGGGCGCTCCGGAGACTTGAAGATCATCCGCGGAGGGGAGGCCCGAGGGCCCTCCGCCGGGTCATAATGAACAAGGGCCGAACGCGGGGCACGCCTTTACCGCTCTGATGGCCCCACCCGGATCAGCGTGTCCGCTGGGTCGTTGACGGGCTGTGGGGTGCCGGTCAGGTCCATGATGAAAAGCGGCATGTGCAGCGCGTCGGCGCGCGCCCGCGCGTCCCTGGCGTAGCCCGCGAGCGAGAAGAAGACGCTGACGGCGGATTCGTTGAGCCCGTTCAGCCACAGGCACTCGATATCGCGCAGCGCCGTGGGCCGGGTGGTCGGGTCCACCTGGGCGACCACGCCAGGACCGCACAGGTCCACTCCGGACGCGTCCTGCCCCTCCGGCCGCCGCACGCCGCCGAAGCCGAGCCATTTCAGGTACTGCGCGGCGGCGGTCACCGCGTCCCGCGCCGTGCGGATCGTCACCGGCCGGAACGCGGGCCGCAGCACGGCCCGCCCCGGCGGCGCGGTGGCGGGAGCTGCCGGGCCGCCGCCCCTGGCGGTGGCCGGAGCGCGCTCCGTGGGGTCGGGCGCCGGCGCCACCGGGACGCGGACCAGCGCCCCGCACGCACAGCCGAACTCCGGGTGGGGCCAGTGGCCCTGCCGCCCGCACATGGCGCAGTTGGCCGCCACCCAGGTGTCCTCCCAGGTGCGGTGCTCGATCTCCTCCGGGGCGCCGTTACGCAGCACGGGGAGGGTGAGCGGCGCCCCGCACGAGCACGGGTAGGTGGGCGGAGTGAACGACTGCTCGCGGCGGCACGTGGGGCAACGCACCGGCACGCTGTCTGTCATCTGTTGCTCCGAGGGTCGGTGGCGGCCCGCCGGGGGCCAGGGGAGAGGTATGCGTCCATGCTCCATGAAGTGGGCGGTCCCGGGCAGCGACTTGCGGGTTCTGCGCCCGGTGGGCCGACCGGCGTGGGACGCTCGTGACGTCTCGTGTGCGGGCGCAGTAGGTTGGCGGCGTGAGACTGAGGGTTGAGTTCACCACCGAGCCGTTCGACCTCGACGAGGTGCCGCCGCACGCCGTGGTGGCCCGCGACATCGTCCAGGGCGCCCCGCTGGACTCCATCGACGTCGGCCCGTTCGGGAACACCGCGGAGGGCGGCGCGGAGCACGTTCTGGCCGCCGTTCACGAACTGCTCCGCGAGTCCCTGGAGGCGGGGGCGACCCGGATCTCGCTCCAGGTCAACGTCATCCCGGAGACGGCCGCGGCCATGGACGAGGCGGGGGAGGGCGGCAGGTGACCCGTCCCGCCGACGACCCCTTCGTCACGGCGGTCGAGCCGCTGGTGGACGCCATCGGCGGCGAGCTGATCGCCCCGGACCACGCCCAGGACGACGACGTGGTCCTCTCCTGGGAGGGCCGGGAGGTCGTGGCCGTACGGCTGCCGCACCTCTCCGACTCGCTCGACCACATCCTCGCCGACCTCCGCCGCCGCCACGGCGTCCCGCTCGCCGACCTGGACCGCAGGACCAAGCAGTCGGTCGTCCGCCTCCTCGAACAGCGCGGCGCCTTCTCCATGCGCCACGGCGTGGAGACGGTCGCGACCGCGCTCGGCGTCAGCCGCTTCACCGTCTACAACTACCTCAACCGCGAGAACGCCGAGCGGACGGAATAGCCGCAGGTCAACGACTCGTGACGTGAGACACGGTCCCGCTGGAGGCCGTGACGGTGGAAGGCCCTTGCGGCAATCTGCGGGCGCTCAAGATCTTGGTCATGCGCACCCGCTTGATGCGGGCGGCGTTCGCATGCCCCGCCCAGGCGGACCAGCCAAACCTCAGGCCGTACTCCTTGATCAGCAGCCAGGTCGCCCGCGCGTTGACCGCGAAGTGCAGGTCGAAGCTCTCGACGGAGGTGTTCAGCAGTCCCGAGTCGACGGACTCGCAATGGCAGAGCACCAGCGCGGTGACGTTTCCAGTGGCTGAACGCCACATCCCGGCCGGCTCCGCCAGGCCCAGGGTGACGGCCGCGGCGATGTCCTCCCGTCGGCCCGCCCCCGTGACCAGGGCCGGCGGGCGCTCCGGGCCGGCCCCTCCCGCCCGCTCACCGCGCCCGCGTCATCGCTCATGGGGCCCATCCTGCTCGGCCGCTCGGCACGCGGTTTTCCGGGCCGGGGGCCTCGCCGTAACCTGAAGTTTTCAACAAACTGTTGACGCGTTGCGGGGGCGGCTCCTAGCTTGCGGGTGTGACTTCCAGCGCTCCGCCGGGACTGGCCCGGTTCAACGCAGCGGACGGGCCGGGCGTGGCCGCGCTGCTGTACGAGGTGTGCGCCAGCCGGGCATGGGCGGCGGCGGTGGCCGCCGGACGGCCGTACGGCAGCGTCGACGCGCTGCTGGCCGCCGCCCAGGAGGCCATGGCGGGGCTGACCGCCGCCGACCTCGCCGAGGCGATGGCCGGGCACCCGCCCATCGGGCGGCCGAAGCCCGGCGACGCCGCCTCGGCGCGCGAGCAGAGCGGGGTGGCGGAGGCCGAGCGCGCGGAGCTGCTGGAGCTGAACCTCGCCTATCAGGAGCGCCACGGGCATGTCTTCCTGATCTGCGCCACCGGGCGCGGCGGCGAGGAGATGCTCGCTGCTCTCAACGAGCGGATCGGCAACGACGCGGACACCGAACGCGAGATCGTCCGCACCGAGCTGGGCAAGATCAATCGCATTCGGCTGGCCCGGCTCATGAACGCGGACGAGGGAGACGAGGAAGAGGAGGCAGCAGTGGCGCCCGGTACGCACACCTCCGTGTCCACGCACATCCTGGACACCACCCTCGGCCGCCCGGCCGCCGAGGTGGCCGTCGAACTGTCCGTCCGCCGGGGGAGCGGCGCGGCCTGGGCGGCACACGGCGTCTCCAGGACCGATGCCGACGGCCGCTGCAAGGACCTGCCCGCCCTCCCCGAGGGCACCGCGCACGCACGGCTGCGCTTCGAGGTCGAGCCGTACCTCGGGCGCGCCGGAGCCTTCTTCCCGGAGGTGGCGGTGGTCTTCGCCGTCGAGCCCGGGGAGCATTACCACGTGCCCTTGCTGCTCAACCCGTTCGGCTACTCCGTATACCGAGGGAGCTAGCACCGATGCCCACGCTCGGCCAGAACCAGTACGGCAAAGCGGAAACCCGCGTCGTCCGGATCGTGCGCGACGGCGCCGTCCACCACATCAGGGACCTGAACGTGTCGGTGGCGCTCTCCGGAGACATGGACGAGGTCCACCTCTCCGGCAGCAACGCCAACGTCCTGCCGACGGACACCACCAAGAACACCGTGTACGCCTTCGCCAAGGAACACGGCATCGCCTCGCCCGAGCAGTTCGGCATCCTGCTCGCCCGCCACTTCGTCACCGGCCAGGAGGCCATCCACACCGCCCGCATCCGGATCGAGGAGTACGGCTGGGAGCGGATCGAGACCGACGCGGCGGCCCGCCACTCCTTCGTCCGCACGGGGCAGGAGACCCGCACCGCCCAGGTCACCTTCGACGGCGAGCGGTGGGAGGTGATCTCCGGGCTGACGGACCTGACCGTCATGAACTCCACCGACTCGGAGTTCTCGGGCTTCGTCAAGGACGAATACACCACGCTGCCGGAGACGCGCGACCGTATCCTCGCCACCGAGGTGCGCGCCCGGTGGCGCTACGGCTGGCGTTCCGACGCCGACGCCGACGGCGAGCCCGCGCCGGACTGGGAGCGCGGATACGAGGGGGCCAGAAGCGACCTGCTGGCCGCCTTCGCCGAGACGTACTCGCTCTCGCTCCAGCAGACGCTGTACCAGATGGGCGCGCGCGTGATCGGCAACCGGCCCGCGGTCGACGAGATACGGCTCTCGCTGCCCAACAAGCACCACTTCCTCGTCAACCTGGAGCCCTTCGGTTTGAAGAACGACAACGAGGTGTACTTCGCCGCAGACCGGCCGTACGGCCTCATCGAGGCCACGGTCCTGCGGGACGGCGTCCGGCCCCGGATCGCCACCGACTGAAGGGCCCGATCGACGTGAACCACACCGCGGAGCCGAACCGCATCGTCATCGAGAACTGCGCCATCGCGACCGTGGACGCCCACGACACCGAGTACGCCGATGGCCACATCGTCGTCGCGGGCAACCGCCTGGAGTCGGTGGCCGCCGGCCCCGCGCCCACCGGCCTGGACGGGGTGGTCCGCCGGGTCGACGGCGCCGGCCACCTGGCGACCCCCGGCCTGGTCAACACCCACCACCACTTCTACCAGTGGCTCACCCGCGGCCTGGCCCAGGACCACAACCTCTTCGACTGGCTGGTCGCGCTCTACCCGACCTGGGCGCGGATCGACGAGCCGATGGTGTACGAGGCGGCGCGCGCCTCGCTGGCCATGATGGTCCGCGGCGGCGTCACCTCCGCCATGGACCACCACTACGTCTTCCCGCGCGGCACGGGCGACCTGCTGGGCGCCGAGATCCGCGCGGCGAGGGAGCTGGGCGTGCGGTTCACGGCCGCGCGCGGCTCCATGGACCGTGGTGTCTCGGACGGCGGGCTGCCGCCGGACTTCGCCGTCGAGACCACGGAGGAGGCGCTGCGCGCCACCGAGGACGCGGTCGACGCCCACCACGACCCCTCCTTCGACTCCATGCTGCGGATCGCGGTCGCGCCCTGCTCGCCCTTCTCGGTCTCCACCGAACTGCTCCGCGAGGCCGCGACCCTGGCCCGCCGCAAGGGCGTACGGCTGCACACCCACGGCTCGGAGACGGTGGAGGAGGAGAAGTTCTGCCACGAGCTGTTCGGGATGGGCCCGACCGACTACTTCGAGTCGGCCGGCTGGCTGGGCGAGGACGTGTGGATGGCGCACTGCGTCCATATGAACGACGCCGACATCGCCGCCTTCGCCCGCAGCGGCACGGGCGTGGCGCACTGCCCCTCGTCCAACGCCCGCCTGGCCGCCGGCATCGCGCGCGTCCCCGACCTGCTGGCCGCCGGGGTACCGGTCGGCCTGGGCGTGGACGGCACCGCCTCCAACGAGTCCGGCGAGCTGCACACCGAGCTGCGCAACGCCCTGCTGATCAACCGGCTGGGCAGACACCGCGAGGCGGCGCTGAACGCCCGTCAGGCACTGCGGCTCGGCACCTACGGCGGGGCGCGGGTGCTCGGCCGCCAGGACCAGACCGGCTCCCTGGAGCCGGGCAAGCTGGCCGACCTGGTGCTGTGGAAGCTGGACGGCCTCGGCCACTCCACGATCGCCGACCCGGTCGCGGCGCTGGTCCTCGGCCCACCGGCGCCGGTGACCCTGTCCCTCGTGGACGGCCGCCCGGTGGTGGAGTCGGGCCGGCTGCTCACCGCCGACGAGGACGACATCGCCCGGCGCGCCCGCGACGAGGCCCGCCGGCTCGCCCGGATCGCAGCCGACGGCTGAACCCCGCAGGTCACCGCCGATAGGTCAGCGCACGGCGCTCTTGGCCCGCCACTCCTCCCAGCCGACGTTCCAGTCGCCGAAGCCGTTGTTCAGGGCCACCTGGCCCTTGGTCTCCGCGCCCTTGACCTCGAACGGGTCCCCGACCCGGGCGTGCTCGTAGAGCCATGCGGCGTCGGCGTCGCTCATGCCGATGCAGCCGTGGCTCTTGTTGGCCTTGCCGAAGTAGGCGGCGTTCCAGGGCGCGGCGTGTGCGTACGTCCCCGACCAGGTCAGCCGCATCGAGTAGTCGACCGTCTCGTCGTAGGCGTCGCCGAGGCCGACGGTCTCGGAGTTCATCCGGATGGTGCCCTCCTTGGCCATCAGCACCTCCGTGCCCCGCCAGGAGCCGGTGTCGGCGCCGGGGGTGCCGCCGGAGACCGGGAAGGTCCGTACCGTCTTGCCGTCGCGCTCCAGGGTGAGCCGCTTGCTGTCGAGGTCGACCTTGACCACCTGCCGGGCGCCGATGGTGAAGCCGAGCCTGTAGTCGCGTACGAACCAGCCGCCGCCCCCGCCCGAGTCGGTGCCGTTCAGCCGGGCGTCCAGGGTGACCCGGGTGCCGGGCCGCCAGTACTCCTTGGGCCGCCAGTCCACCCGGTCCTTGCCGGACCAGTCCTTCATCCAGCCCCAGGAGCCCTCGGTGTTGTTCGAGGTGGTGACCTTGAGCTGCTTCTCGACCGCGGCCTTGTTCGCCACCGGGCGGTCGAAGACCAGGGAGATCGGCTGCGCCACGCCGACCGTGGTGTCGCCGCCCGGCCGCCAGTCCACCTTGTTGACCAGGCCGGCGGCGGCGGTGGTGAAGGACGACTCCGCGTTTCCCGCCGTGCCGCCCTCGGCGCGGGTGGCCGCCTTGACGGTGTAGGTGGTGCCGGGCGCGGCGTTGCGGTCCGAGGTCCAGGTCCTGCGGTCGTGCGACACCGCGCCGGTGAGCCTGCCACCGCGGCCGTCGGTGACGGTCACCGAGGCGAGGGTGCCGCCGCTCGCGGCGACCTCGACCGGCTCGCCCGCCCGCCGGGGCGTGACGGTGACCGTCACCGCCTTGCCGCCCGAGCCCCCGCCGCCGACCTTCGCGTCCGCCTTCGCCGGGGCCGAGCCGTCTGAGGAACAGCCGGTCAGCGCGGCGGTCAGCAGGGCGGCGGCGGCCGTGGCAGCGGCGGCGGAACGCACATGTATCTGGCGCAACGGAAACCTCCGTGAAGGTCGGGGAGATGCCGGGACGCTCGGGACTCTAAGCCGCGAAAAGCACGGGAATCGGCCTTCGCGGCCATGTGACAGCAGCTGCAGAAGAACGGTCATCGTCCGGTCACATTCGCCGCGCGGCACGGTCATGGACGGCTGTGAATCTTCCTCGCGTTCCCATCAACGGCACCCGAGGAGGCGCAGTGTCAGCGCTGCTCGTGACGGCGGGCCCTCGTCCGCAGGAAGCCCGGCTGGGGCCCATCAGCCCCGAGGAGTACCGCGCCTTCCTGGCATCCCGCACCGGCTCCGCCCTGGGCCCCGGCTTTCTGCAGTGCCCGTCCTGGGCCGCGGTGAAGGACGGCTGGCGGGCCCAGCTGCTCGGCTGGGGGCCGGAGACCGGCCCCGGGGCGGGGGAGCTGAGCGGCGTCGCGCTGGTGTTGCTGCGCCAGCTGCCCGGCACCCGGAAGTACTTCGCCTATCTGCCCGAGGGCCCCGTCGCCGACTGGACCGACCCGGACATCGACGGCTGGCTCGACCCGCTGCTGCGCCATCTGCGCGCCTCCGGCGTGTTCGCCGTGCGCATCGGGCCCGCGCCCGCCTACCGCAGCTGGAACGCCGCCGCGCTCAAGGCGGCCACCGGCCCCGGGCGCCGCCTGTCCGACGTCCTCACCTGCCAGGTCGACCCGCTGGGCACCGCCGTGACCGAGCGGCTGCGGGCCCGCGGCTGGCGGCGCTGCGGCGGCGACGGCGACAACGGGGACGGGGACGGGGACGCGCAGCCCCGCTATGTCTTCCGGGTGCCGCTGGCCGGACGCACCCGCGAGGACCTGTGGAGCGGGCTGAACCAGGAGTGGCGGCGCAACATCCGCCGGGCCCACAAGTCGGGCGTGCGGGTGGAGCTGGGCGGCGCCGCCGAACTCCCCGAGTTCTACCGGCTGCTGCGGATCACCGAGGTGCGCGACGGCTTCCGCCTCGGCCGCTCACTGGCGTACTACGAGCGCCAGTACGCGGCCCTCAACGCCGAGGCGCCGGGGCGGATGAGGCTCTACCTCGCCCGGTACCAGGGCGAGATCCTCGCCGCCCACACCATGATCACGGTGGGCCGGCGGGTCTGGTACCAGACCGGGGCCTCGGCCGACCACCGGCGCGAGGTGCGCCCCTCCAACGCCCTCCAGTGGCAGATGATGCTGGACGCCCACGCCCAGGGCGCGGAGGTCTACGACATGCGCGGGGTACCCTCCACACTCGACCCCGACGAACGGCCGTTCGGGCTGCTGCGCTGGAAGCTGGGCACCGGAGGCCAGGTCGTCGAGACGCTGGGGGAGTGGGAGACACCATTGAGCGGCACCGCCAACCACGCGCTCCACCGCGCCTTCCAGCTGTACCTGGCCCGCCGATGAGCGCCCCCGCGAACCCGGCGGCCGAGGCGGGCGAGGAGAGCAAGACGTCGGCGGAGCCGGTCGCGCGGCCCGCCTCCGTGCTGCGCAGCGGGGCCGTCATGGCCGCCGGGTCCCTGGTGTCCCGCGCCACCGGATTCGTACGCTCCGCCGTCGTCGCCGCCGCGCTCGGCGTCGGGCTGGCCGCCGACGGCTACGCGGTCGGCAACTCCGTACCCAACATCGTCTACACGTTGCTCCTCGGCGGCGCGCTCAACGCCGTCTTCGTGCCCGAGCTGGTCAAGGCCGCCAAGGAGCACGCGGACGGCGGGGTCGCGTACACCGACCGGCTGCTGACCGTCTGCACGGCGGCCCTGCTGCTGATCACGGCCGGGGCGGTGTTCGCCGCGCCCGCCATCGTCGCGGCCTACACCGACTACACGGGCGCGCAGGCCACGATGACGGTCGCCTTCGCCCGCTACTGCCTGCCGCAGATCTTCTTCCTCGGGCTGTTCACCCTGCTGGGGCAAGTCCTCAACGCCCGGGGCCGGTTCGGCGCGATGATGTGGACGCCCGTCCTCAACAACGTCGTCGTCATCGCCGTCTTCGGCCTGTATCTGGGCACGGCCGGCACCGGAGCCACGCTCACCTCCGCGGAGACCGCGCTGCTCGGCTGGGGCACGACCGCGGGCATCGCCGTCCAGGCGCTGGCGCTGCTGCCGTCGCTGCGCGCGGCGCGCTTCCGCTGGCGGCCGAGGTTCGACTGGCGGGGCAGCGGGCTCTCCCGGCCGCTGCGCTCGGCCGGGTGGCTGGTGCTGCTGGTGTTCACCAACCAGCTCGCGTACTGGGTGGTGACCTGGCTGGCCACGATGGCCGGGGAGCGTGCGGCGGCCGGGGGGACCGACGGCGCCGGGTTCAGCGCGTACAACAACGCGTATCTGCTGTGGGCCGTGCCGCACGGGATCGTGACCGTCTCGCTGGTCACCGCGCTGATGCCGCGGATGAGCGGGGCGGCGGCCGACGGAGACACCGCGGCCGTGCGGCGGGACGTCTCGTACGCCCTGCGCAGCAGCGCCGCCGCCGTCGTACCGGCCGCCTGCGCGCTCTTCTCGCTCGCCGGGCCGGTGATGGCGGTGGTCTTCCAGTACGGCAGGACCGGCGCGGACGACATCGAGGTCATGGCGGGGACGCTGATGGCGTTCGCCCCGGGGCTGGTGGCCTTCTCCGGGCAGTACGTCCTCTCGCGCGCCTTCTACGCGCTCTCCGACACTCGCACGCCCTTCCTGCTGAACCTGGTGATCTCCGGGCTCAACGCGGGGCTGTCCGCGGCCGCGTATCTGCTGCTGCCCGCGCGCTGGGCGGTGACCGGCATGGCCGGGGCGTATTCGGTGGCGCTGTTCGCGGGCTGGGCGGCCACCGCGTACGTGCTGAACCGCAGGCTCCCCCCGGCGCCGGCGCCGGCGCCGACGCCGGCCAGGCGGGGACGGGCGAGAGCGCGCCGCCCCGGGCTGTGGCGCTCGCCGTCCGTGGCCGCCCTGGCCCGGCTGCTGCTGGCCGCCGTACTGGCCACTGACTGCGGCCAGTTCGCGGCCACCCGCACGGCCTCGCTGGGCCCGGTCGCCGCCGCGACGGCGGGCGTGGTGGCCATCTTGCTGGCCTTCGCGATCCTGGCGGGCCCGCTGCGGCTGACCGAACTGGAGGCCGCCCTCAAGGCCGTGTCCCGCAAACTGAGCCGCCGCGCCTGACCGGCCGCCGCGCCTCACCGACGGCCGCCCTCACCTGCTGAAACACCGGCTGAAACACCAGCTGAAATGGAATACTCCGCACATGCCACGCGTCCTTCTCATCGAAGACGACCCCTCCGTCCGCGAAGGGATCGAACTCGGCCTGCGCCGCCGCGGACACGAGGTGCGCACCGCCGCCACCGGGGAGGCCGGGCTCACCGCCATCCCCGAGTTCCGGCCGGACCTGCTGCTCCTGGACCTGATGCTGCCCGGCGTCAACGGAGTCCAGGTGTGCCGCCAGGTCCGCGAGTCCAGTCAGCTGCCGATCATCATGCTCACCGCGCGTGGCGACGACTTCGACGTCGTGGTCGGGCTGGAGGCCGGGGCCGACGACTACATCGTCAAACCCGCCCGCACCGAGGTCATCGAGGCCCGCATCCGGGCCGTGCTGCGCCGCATCGAGGAGCCCGGCGGCCGCCCCGCCGTCGAGTTCCACGGCGACCTCGCCATCGACCGCGCCGGGCTGGCCGTGTCCAAGGCCGGGGACCGCCTCGCGCTCGCGCCCTCCGAGCTGAAGCTCTTGCTGTATCTGACCGCCGCGCCCGAGCAGGTCTTCAGCCGTCAGCAACTGCTCGAACAGGTCTGGGAGCACAGCTACCACGGCGACGCCCGCCTGGTCGACGCCTGCGTGCGGCGGCTGCGCCACAAGATCGAGGACGTGCCCGGCAGTCCGCGCTACATACAGACCCTGCGGGGCTTCGGCTACCGCTTCGGACCCCTGTGAGCCCCCGATGACCCGTTGGAGAGCCCGCATCGGGCTGCGCACCCGGCTCGTGCTCGCCTTCCTGCTGGTCGCCGCGGTCAGCGCCGGCACCACCGCGACCCTCACCTACCGCAAGGCACGCACCGCGATCCTCGAACAGGCCCAGGACACCGCGGTCTCCTCCTTCCGCGACCGGGTCAACGACATGACCACCCCGCTCCCCGTCGAGCCGCAGTCCCTCCAGGAGCAGCTGCGCCGGCTCGCCCGGCAGGGCAAGCCCCACCCCTGGGTGGTGTTCGCCGAGTACGGCTCGGTCCGGGTCTCCTCCGGCACCAGCCCCGTCTCCACCGTCATCACCCCACAGCTGCGCCGCGCCGCGCTCGCCGGCCCCCGCGGCAGCTTCCAGCGGGTCGAGAAGCACGGCGTCCCCTGGCTGACCGTCGCCATCCCGACCGTCTTCCAGACCGGGAAGACCGTACGCCCCACCGGTCTGGTGCTGTACGCCGTGATGCCGCTGACCGACGAGGAGGCCAATGTCCGGGCCATGGTCACCGCGGCCCGCGACGGGGCCCTGCCGGGGCTCGCGGTGGCGCTCATCCCCGCGCTGCTGGCCGCGCGCAGCGTGCTGCGCCCGGTGCGCGACCTGCGGAAGGCCTCGCAGAGCATGGGCCGGGGCCGCCTCGACACCCGGATCCAGGTCAAGGGCGGCGACGAACTCGCCGACCTCGCCCGCACCTTCAACGAGTCCGCCGTCGCGCTGGAGCGGTCCGTCGGCGAACTCCAGGACGCCGAGGCGCGCGCCCGCCGCTTCGCCTCGGACGTCTCGCACGAGCTGCGCACCCCGCTCGCCGGGATGCTCGCGGTCACCGAGGTCCTGGACGAGGACGCGGCCCGGCTGGCCCCCGACACCGCGGCCGCCGTCCGGCTGATCAGCGCGGAGACCGGCAAGCTCGCGGTCCTCGTCGAGGACCTGATGGAGATCTCCCGCTTCGACGCCCGGGCCGCCGAGCTGAACACCGACGAGGTCGACGTGGCGCAGACCATTCGCAAGAGCCTGACCAGCCGCCACTGGACCGACCCCGAACAGGTCGTCACCGAGCTGCCCGACGGCATCCGGGCCCGGCTCGACCCTCGCCGCTTCGACGTCGTCGTCGCCAATCTCGTCGGCAACGCGCTCCGGCACGGGAGCGCGCCGGTCGCCGTGAGGCTGCGGACGGAGCCATACGCAGCCGGGGCGGCGGGGGCGGCGGGGGTCCGGCTGGTCACCGAGGTCGCCGACAGCGGCCCCGGTATCCGCCCGGAGGCGCTGCCGCATGTCTTCGACCGCTTCTACAAGGCGGACTCCGCCCGCACCCGGTCGGAGGGCAGCGGCCTCGGCCTCGCCATCACCCTGGAGAACGTACGGCTGCACGGCGGTACTATCCGGGCGGCGAACGGCCCGCAGGGGGGTGCCGTCTTCACGGTGGAGATACCGCTGACGGGCGAAGAGGTGACGGTGTGAAGCGCCTGGGCTTCGCGGCGGCGACGTGCGTTGCCGCGGCCGCGCTGCTCACCGGCTGCGGGGTGCGGCAGAGCGACGTCATCGAGGCGGGCGGTCCGGCCACCGTGACCGTCTTCCCCGCCGCGGAGCAGCGGCTGCTCCTGTTCTTCGTCTCCCCGGAGGGCCGTCTGACGCCGGTGTCCAGGGGAATCTTCCTGGACCAGGACGGGAAGTACGCCGGGCCGGTGCCCGGCCAGAAGGTCCTCTCGGTGCTGCTCGCCGGCCCGAGCGCGGAGGCGCGCGCGGCCGGGCTCCACACGGAGCTGCCCCGGGCAGCGAAGGGGTTGGGGTTTGTGGGAATGAAGTCGAGCCCGAACCAGGTGTTGGTCAGCGTTCCGTTCGCGGTGCGCGACCTCAAGAAAACGGCCGTGCGCCAGCTGGTCTGCACGGCCGCGTACGCCGGGGGTGACGACGGCACCGCGGAGGTGATCATCGCGGGCGACGACGGCAGGCTCCCGTCCGCCCACTGCGACGCGTGACGGTGCGCCCGGGCCGGAAAGCCGGCCCGGGCGCACCCGCCCGTCCGGGGCTCAGTGCAGCAGCTCGTACGCCGGCAGCGTCAGGAACTCGGCGTAGTCCTCGTCCAGCGCGACCTTGAGCAGCAGATCGTGGGCCTGCTCCCAGTTGCCCGCCGCGAACGCCGCCGCCCCGATCTCCTCGCGGATCGCCGCCAGCTCCTCCGCCGCGATGGCGCGGACCAGACCGGCGGTCGCCTTCTCGCCGTTCTCGAAGACGACCCCCGCGTTGATCCACTGCCAGATCTGGGAGCGGGAGATCTCGGCCGTGGCGGCGTCCTCCATGAGGTTGAAGATGGCGACCGCGCCCAGGCCCCGCAGCCAGGCCTCGATGTAGCGGACGCCGACCTGGACCGCGTTGCGCAGCCCCGCCGAGGTGGGCTTGGCGTCCAGGGAGGCGATGTCGATCAGCTCGGCCGCCGTGACCCGGACGTCCTCGCGCAGCCGGTCCTTCTGGTGCGGCTTGTCGCCGAGCACCGCGTCGAACGAAGCGCGGGCGATCGGGACCAGGTCGGGGTGGGCGACCCAGGAGCCGTCGAAGCCGTCGTTCGCCTCGCGGTCCTTGTCGGCCCTGACCTTGTCGAACGCGACGGCGTTGACCTCGGCGTCGCGGCGGGAGGGGATGAAGGCCGCCATGCCGCCGATCGCGTGGGCGCCGCGCTTGTGGCAGGTGCGGACCAGCAGCTCGGTGTAGGCGCGCATGAAGGGGGCGGTCATGGTGACGGCGTTGCGGTCGGGGAGGACGAAGTCGGCCCCGGCGTCACGGAAGTTCTTGACGATGGAGAAGAGGTAGTCCCAGCGCCCCGCGTTCAGCCCGGAGGCGTGGTCGCGCAGCTCGTAGAGGATCTCCTCCATCTCGTACGCGGCGGTGATCGTCTCGATGAGCACGGTGGCGCGGACGGTCCCCTGGGGGATGCCGAGGTAGTCCTGGGCGAAGACGAAGATGTCGTTCCAGAGGCGGGCCTCGAGGTGCGACTCGGTCTTGGGGAGGTAGAAGTACGGGCCCTTGCCCTGGTCGAGCAGGCGCCGGGCGTTGTGGAAGAAGTAGAGCCCGAAGTCGACGAGGGCGCCGGGCACGGCGCGGTCACCGGCCCGCAGATGGCGCTCGTCCAGGTGCCAGCCGCGCGGCCGGGCGACGACGGTGGCGAGCTCTTCGGCGGGGCGCAGCGCGTACGCCTTGCCCTCGGGGGTCGTGAAGTCGATGCGGCGCTCGTAGGCGTCGCTGAGGTTGAGCTGGCCGAGGACGACGTTCTCCCAGGTCGGCGCGGAGGCGTCCTCGAAGTCGGCGAGCCAGACCCTGGCGCCCGAGTTGAGGGCGTTGATGGTCATCTTGCGGTCGGTGGGGCCGGTGATCTCCACCCGGCGGTCGTCGAGCGCGGCCGGGGCGGGGGCGACGCGCCAGTCGGGGTCCTCGCGGATGTGTGCGGTCTGCGCGAGGAAGTCAAGGGTGCCGGTTCGGGCGATCTCGGCGCGGCGTTCGGCGCGGCGCGCGAGGAGCTCGTCGCGGCGCGGGGTGAAGCGGTGGTGGAGCTCGGCCAGGAAGGCCAGGGCCGAGTCGGTCAGCACCTCTCCCTGCCGCTCGAGCGGCTCGGCGTCGACGATGGCCAGCGGGGACGGTGCTGGTGCGGACATGGGCGGTCACTCCTCGGGCGACACACGGTGGCATACATAGACTTCTGCCTGTTGTCTTCTGTCTAGTGGATACTAATTTCCTCATGGCGGAACTTCAACGTTCTGTTGGACACACGCGCTCACTTCACCTGTCGCTCACTCCAGCCGCTCCAGGTCCTCCGGGGTGTCGATGTCGTCGGGCCGGGCGATATCGGAGCAGTCGACGAGCGTGACCCCCGACTGATGCGCCTTCAGGTAGGCGCGTGCCCCGCGATCGCCCACCGCACTCGCCGCGACATCCGCCCACCGCTCGGCGCCGAACAGCACCGGATGGCCCCGCCGCCCGCCGTACACCGCCGCGGCCAGGCACGACGGCGAGTCGTACGCCGCCGCCACGCGGGCCACCGCCGCGGCCCCGATCCCCGGCTGGTCCACGAGCATCACCAGCGCCGCCCCCGCCCCCGTACCGGTCAGCGAGGCGAGGCCGGCCCGCAGCGAGGAGCCCATGCCCTCGGCCCAGTCCGGGTTGTCGACCAGCGTGCACCCGGGGAGCTCGGCCTTCGCCCGTACGGCCTCGGCGGCCGCGCCCAGGACGATGTGCACCCGGTCGCAGCCGCCCTCCCGCAGCGCCCGCGCCGCATGCTCGACCAGCGGTCTGCCTCGGTGGACCAGCAGGGCCTTCGGCCGCCCGCCCAGCCGCCTGCCCCCGCCGGCGGCCAGCAGCAACCCGACGACCTGCGATTTATCATGCGATGTGTGATCTGTGGGCATTGCTTGCCGCTCATCCCTTCGTGATCCCCCTCTTGTCTCCTCTTTCTCTCCTCTATCGCACCCGGTCTGATTTTCGCTCTCCGTATGGCGTGTCGCGCACAGAGTGGCGTTAACTGATCCGCGGCCCTTCGCGTCCGATCGACGCGTCCAGGGGCCATGGGGAGAAGGGGGCAGGCTTCGTGCAAAGGGGCGCGAGGGCGAGCAGGGCAGTGATGTCCGACGATCACATGAGGCGCCGGGTGACACCTGGCGCCTGGTCAGTGGAGGGCTCCGCGGTCGTGGAAGACAGGCGAGTGGCCGGCACCGAGGAGGATCCCAGAGCGGCGGAGCTGCGCCGGGCCGCCGCCCGGTTGCGGCGCGAACTCGCGGCCCACCCGGCCGACTTGCCGGACCGGGCCATAGCGGACGACGAGCTCGCCGCGCTGGACGCCATGGCGCGAGAGGGAGTGCCCGAGGTGTCCCGGCTGCGCCGTGCGCTGCTGCTCATCGCGGGCGCGCTCGGCTCGGTGAGCGCACTGGCGCCGGCGCTGAAGGGGGTCCGTGCGGCGATCGACCTCTTCGGCGACGTGCCGCAGGCAGGGGGGAGGGGCTGAGGGACGGGATGCGCCGTCGGTGCGGCTCGGTACGGCACCGGCGGCGCCCCCGTACCGACGCTGTCGGGCGTGGCCCGTCCGGTCAGGCAGACCCCGCGCTGGCGAGCGCGGAGGACAGCTCGGCCGCGACCTCCTTGAGGATCGGCACGATGTCCTCTGTGGCCTCGTCCGTCACCCGCCCGGCCGGGCCCGAGATCGAGATGGCGGCCGACGTGGGCGAGTCGGGCACGGCCACCGCGAGGCAGCGCACGCCCATCTCCTGCTCGTTGTCGTCCACCGCGTAGCCCAGCTCGCGCACCCGGCCCAGGGCCTCCAGGAAGACATCCGGCGAAGTGATCGTCTTCTGGGTGGCGGCCGGCATGCCGGTCCGGGCCAGCAGCGCGCGCACCTCATCGGCCGGCGTGTCCGCGAGCAGCGCCTTGCCCACGCCGGTCGTGTGGGGCAGCACCCGCCGCCCGACCTCGGTGAACATCCGCATCGAGTGGCGCGAGGGCACCTGCGCGACGTACACCACCTCGTCGCCGTCCAGCAGTGCCATGTTCGCGGTCTCGCCGGTCTCCTCCACCAACCGCGCCAGGTATGGCCGGGCCCAGGTGCCCAGCAGCCGGGAGGCACTCTCGCCGAGCCGGATCAGCCGGGGGCCCAGCGCGTAGCGGCGGTTCGGCTGCTGGCGTACATAGCCGCAGGCGACCAGGGTGCGCATCAGGCGGTGGATGGTGGGCAGCGGAAGCCCGCTGCTGCCGGAGAGCTCGCTCAGCCCGACCTCGCCCCCGGCGTCGGCCATCCGCTCGAGCAGATCGAAGGCGCGCTCGAGGGACTGGACGCCGCCGGAGTTGGCAGCGGCTGTCTTGGGCTCGGCGGACGGCACGTCGACGGTTCCTTTCGCGGCGGATGAGGCCGGCCCTCGCGCGGCTGACTCGCCCCGGCCGACCGGCCAACGGGCAGCCTACCTGCCCCCGGCCGGCCACGTTCTGCGCTCCGAAAATCGCCTTCCATTCTATGGACGATCGTCTTGTGCCGGGGCCACGGTCGGTGGGGTCTTGACCCGGCGGGCGGCTCAGTGAAGACTCCTGTAACAGAAAGTTCTTTCCGCTTCGCGGAAGAATCATGCTGATCTGAAGAGTCTGCCGAGATCTGCCGAGAAACGGAGGGCGCGGGTGTCAGACGCGGATCCGGACCTGGTGTTGCGCTCAACCCGCGTGGTGACCCCGGAGGGGATGCGCGCGGCATCGGTCGCCGTCTCCACGGCGGACGGAACGATCTCGGCCGTCCTGCCGTACGACACCGCCGTCCCACCCGCGGCCCGCCTGGAGGACTTCGCGGACGACGTCCTCCTCCCCGGCCTCGTCGACACCCACGTCCACGTCAACGACCCCGGCCGCACCGAGTGGGAGGGGTTCGCGTCCGCCACCCGCGCGGCCGCGGCCGGCGGCGTCACCACCCTCGTCGACATGCCGCTCAACAGCGTCCCGCCGACCACCACCGTCCGGGCGCTGGAGATCAAGCGCGCCGTCGCCCGCGCCTCGGCCCACATCGACATCGGCTTCTGGGGCGGCGCCGTCCCCGGCAACGTACGGGACCTGAAGCCGCTGCACGACGCCGGTGTCCTCGGCTTCAAATGCTTTCTGCTCCACTCCGGCGTGGACGAGTTCCCCCAGCTCGCCCCCGCCGAACTCGACGCGGCGCTCGGCGCGATCGCGGGCTTCGGCGGCCTGCTCATCGTCCACGCCGAGGACCCCCAGCTGATCGACCGGGCCCCGAGCCCCAGCGGCCCGCGCTACGCCGACTTCCTCGCCTCGCGCCCGCGCGAGGCCGAGAACCGGGCCATCGCGGGACTGATCGAGCTCGCGCGGAAACACGCCGCCCGCGTGCACATCCTGCATCTGTCCTCCGCCGAAGCCCTCCCGCTGATCGCCGCCGCCCGGCGCGAGGGCGTCGAGGTCACGGTGGAGACCTGCCCGCACTTCCTCACCCTGACCGCCGAGGAAGTCCCCGACGGCGCCACCGAGTTCAAGTGCTGCCCGCCCATCCGCGAGGCCGCCAACCAGGACGCGCTGTGGCAGGGCCTGGCCGACGGCACCATCGACTGCGTCGTCTCCGACCACTCGCCGTGCACCGCGGACCTCAAGGTCGGCGACTTCGGGCAGGCCTGGGGCGGCATCTCCTCCCTCCAGCTCGGCCTCCCCGCCGTCTGGACCGAGGCGCGGCGGCGCGGCCGTACGCTCCCGGATCTCGCGCGCTGGATGTCCACCGCCCCCGCCGCACTGGTGGGCCTCGCGCACAAGGGCGCCATCGAGCCCGGGCGCGACGCCGACTTCGCCGTCCTCGCGCCCGAGGCGACCTTCACCGTCGACCCGGCCGCGCTCCACCACCGCAATCAGGTCACCGCGTACGCCGGGAAAGCCCTCCACGGCGTCGTACGGTCCACCTGGCTGCGCGGCCGGAAGATCGCCGACCACGGCGCCCCGGCCGAACCCACCGAGCCCACCGGCCGACTCCTCGAAAGGCAGCACAGCTCATGACCGCGCCGATCCCCCGCTTCACCGGCGACGCGAGCCCGTACGGCGGCGGCGACCCGTACGCCGACTACCGCGCCGCGGACCTCCCCTTCACCCACCTCGCGGACCTGGCCGACCGGCGGCTCGGCGGAAGCGTCATCGCGGCCAACGACGAGTTCTTCGCCGAGCGCGAGAACCTGCTGCGGCCCGAGGCCCCGCACTTCGACCCCGAGGCCTTCGGCCACAAGGGCAAGGTCATGGACGGCTGGGAGACCCGCCGGCGGCGCGGCGCCTCGGCCGAGCACCCGCACCCCGCCGCCGACGACCACGACTGGGCCCTGATCCGCCTCGGCGCGCCCGGCGTCATCCACGGCATCGTCGTCGACACCGCCCACTTCCGCGGCAACTACCCGCAGTCGGTCGGCGTCGAGGCGACGTCGCTGGAGGGCACCCCGTCCCCCGAGGAACTGCTCGCCGACGACGTGGAGTGGACGGAACTCGTCCCCCGCACCCCCGTGGGCGGCCACGCGGCCAACGGCTTCGCGGTCGCGGTGGCACGCCGCTTCACCCACCTCAGGCTCAAGCAGCACCCCGACGGCGGGATCGCCCGCCTCCGCGTCCACGGCGAGGCCGCCCCCGACCCCGGCTGGCTCACCGCGCTCGGCACCTTCGACGTGGCCGCCCTGGAGAACGGCGGCGCGGCCGAGGACGCCTCCGACCGCTTCTACTCCCCGCCCGCCAACTCCATCCAACCCGGCCGCTCCCGCAAGATGGACGAGGGCTGGGAGACCCGCCGCCGCCGCGACCAGGGCCACGACTGGGTCCGCTACCGGCTCACCGAACAGGCCCGGATCCGGGCCGTCGAGATCGACACCGGCTGCTACAAGGGCAACGCGCCGGGCTGGGCGGCCCTCTACGCCCTCGACGCCACCTCCGGCGCCGACCCGGCCGACCACACGGCCCCCGGCTGGACCCAACTCCTGCCCCGCACCGCCCTCCAGCCCGACACCATCCACCGCTTCCGGCTCCCCGCGGCCCCGCCCGCCACCCACGTCCGCATCGACATCTTCCCGGACGGCGGCGTCGCCCGCCTGCGGCTGCACGGCACCCTGACGGAGGCGGGCGCGCAGCGGCTCGCGGCGCGGTACGCGGAGCTGGGCGAGGGGTGACCGAGGTGCGGAGACGGGCCAGATGGCCCTGGGAGGCGGCCACTTGAGGCGCGGGGCCGTTGTCGTACCCGCCAGTTAAAGGACACTGTTGGCGAATCCTGGGCCGGCTCTGTTCATGAGCCGTGGTTCTGGCCCAATTTCTGCTCTGTGGTCGATCCCGCTCCGTGCCTGTTCCACCAGGAGGGGACGAACGGGCAATCCTGAGCGGCTCCGGCAGAGGGCTTCGTGACGGCTCCACGCTGCCTGCCGTCATCCTTCGGTCGCACCTCTCCGTCGACGTACGGCGGAGCCGAGTCCGCCCGCAGAGCGATTCCCAACGACCCCGCGACTGGGATCTTCATTACCGAACGGGTCAGCCCCCGCCCACGGAACCGAGGACCGAACATGCAGCCGCCCCGGCACGCCGAAGAACCGTCTGCCGTCCGCCCCGGACGACTCCGCGCCGCATGGCGGACGGCCCACGAGCCCGTCGGCGGAGTGTCTCGACGAATAAAACTCGCGGCCTACGCCGTGCCGTTCACCGTCCTGCCTGCCGGCATCTGGCGGCTCCCGGCCGCATTCGACGACGGGATCGGGATCGGCGAGCGGGCGTACCTCGTCTTCCTGTCGGTCCTGTCCGAAGTCCTCGCATTTACCGCGTTCGGCCTGATCGCCCGCTGGGGCGAGGTGTTCCCGCGCTGGATTCCGTTCCTGCGCGGCCGCCGGGTCCCGATGAAGGCGGCGGTCATCCCGGCCACCATCGGGGCCACGATCCTCACCCTCCTGTTCACCCTCCTGTTCATCGTCTCCGAGATCAGGGGCACCACGATCCGAGGCGACGCCCTTTCGGCCGACGCCCCAAGCCGGGCCAGTGGCTGGGAGGCTGCCTGGTTCTATTTCTGCTACGCGCCGCTGGTCTTGTGGGGGCCGTTGCTGGCCGTACTGACCGTCGCGTACTGGAATCGCCGTCGTGCGGCCGGGAACGAGCCTGCGGTTGCCTGAGTGCCGGAGCCGCTGCCCAAACCGGCAGGCATTCGCTGCTACTTGAAGCGAACGAAGCCACTGGGCCGAAGGAGGGCGTCGGTGTCGTTGCACGCCGGGAAGATCGACGGGGGTCCCTGAGGAGACGGCCCGGGTGGCGCGGGCCGCGTTTCCGAAGGGCGCGATCCGGTTCGAAGACACCCGCCTGCCCAAGGGGGAAGACGAAGCAGACCGAGCTGATCGAGCAGATCGGCGCCGACGGGCTGAGCCTGCTTGCGGCCCTGCTCACGCACGTCGCCACCACCGACTCCACCGTCCAGGACGTGCGCCTGGGCGCCCCGATCCACGCACACCTCGCCGAGCGCGACCTCCTGCCAGACCGACACCTGGTCGACGCCGGCTACGCGACAGCCTTCGACTTGTGGCCGGTCGACAGACCCATGGCCCGTCCGCCGTCGCCGCCGAATCAGAGGCCGGGGGCGCTCAGACACCAACCAGTGCCAGCGCCTGCTTCAGGTTGTACTCGGCGATGCCCGCCATGAACGTCCGGTTGGGAAAGTCTCCGTCGAGCAGGCGCAGCGGGCCAGCCGTCAGCGAGAGCCGCTGCGCGAGCATGTAGAGGGCGAGCCGGCCCTCGTCCAGTCCGCCCACCGCCAGTGGCCGGTACGCGTCGTGGAGGCGGATCCGCAGGTGGACATGTTCCCACTCGACGTCGAAGTACATCAGCCCCTCGATATCGATCACCACGGGACGCCCGTCCGCGTCCACCTGCACATGTCCTGGTCCCAGCTCGCCGTGCACGACCGCGTACTCCGCGCGAGGCCGTACCCGCGCCGCCAGTTTCCGCAGTCGCTCCTCCAACCGGTCGCGGGCGCCGGCGACCCTCGGGTCGCGCGAGGCCGCTTCGGCGAGGTCCCGCAGCGCGCGCTTGAGAACGACCCCCTCGCATGACGTTCCGCGTGAGGTCCCTCCGCTGTCGACCACGGCCACCTTGCCGTACGCGGGTGCCCGGTGGCGCCGCATCGCCTCCAGCGCCTCCGCGAGCCGGTCCATGACCAGGTCGAGCCCGACGCCGGGCGAGAACGGCTCGGTGAGGTCGTCGTCACCCTCGGCCGACGGCCAGTAGTTCTCGGCCTCGTCCCACAGGTAGGCGATCGCCGTCGTCGCGTCGTCCATCGTCAGGCGGTACACGCCCTTCGTGCTGCCGCCCGCGACCCGTTCCACCGCCTCCAGCCGCCGCCCGCCGCCCAGCGCGGCCCGTGCAACGGCTGCCAGCCGATCCCGTGTCACTGCTTCGGGTGCCATCTTCCGAAGCGCCTCTCCGCCACGGATGCCTCACAGGCCGTACTCCCGGCGTACATGCTCCCAGCCCAGCTTGACCAGCGAACTGATCGTGGCGCCGAACGCGATACCGAGCCCTTTTTTCGCATGCTTCGCGTATTTCCGTCCGGCCGTCCATCGCCTGCGCCGGATTCCGCGATTCCTATGCACTGACTTGCCTCCTCGATGGGTTTCATAGAGGAGACGCGGCCGGGGAGGAGATTCCGTCAGAGAGTATGGGCGTAGCTGGGAAAGAAATACGGCGGGGCCCGGTCTCGAATCCCCCCTGTGGTCGAGACCGGGCCCCTCCCCCGAAGCGCGCGCCGTAACCTCGTGTTACAGCCCGCGTACTTGTTTCGTCACGTCTCGCTCGGCCAAGACCCCTGTGCAGGGCCGAGCGAACCGATCAGCGGGAAAACGCTGGGTCGTTCTCCCGAGAGTTCTTGCTCCGCGTGCAGTTCCTCGACGACAGCGACCGCTACTTCGTCGCCGGCCTGCGCTGCGTGGCGCCACCACGCGTAGGCCGCTTCTTCGCCGTCCAAGAGCTCCACGATTTCCGCGATGCGTCGGAGTCGGGCACCCTCCATTCCAGGGTCGTCTCGAGTGATCTCTTGCAGCTCGTCCAGCAACTCCGCCCGGCTGGCGCCGGGCGGAATCGCGTACTCCTGAACGAGGTCCTCCTTGGATTCGGCCCGCCGGGGGCCGGCCGCGGCGCGGCCGGTCCCCGTAGCGGAAACCGGTGAAGAGACGAATTCCAACTCGGGAAACACCCGAGCCAGGAAGGTCTCAGCGTCGGGCCGAACCGAATCCGGGGAAGCGTGCTGGGATGCCAGGGCGAGACGTTCAAAGACGTCCATCCCCGCCTCCTTTCTCTCCCCACGCCCGTTCGGCTTCCGCGAGGGCGATAAGCGCCCTCTTGTCGAATCGGCGGGCGGTCGACTCCGAGATTCCCATGATCGCGGCGATCTCGGGGAACGACCTGCCCTGCTGGTACCGCAGTTCAATGACTGAACGCCAGGTGGGATTGAGCATTTCCAGCATGGGCGGAAGGCTCAGCTTCCACTCGATGTCGGAGTAGAGGTCCTGCGTTTCCGGCACCAGCTCGCCGGAGGCGTATTTCTTGAGACGCTCGCGCTCCGCGGTCTCGCTGCGCTCCATGGAGCGCCAGGCGTTGATCACGCAGCGCTGGGCGTATCCGGGTGTGCTCTTGACCTTTCGGCGAAGGTCCGCGTCATCCCATTTCTTCCAGAAGCTCTCCAGTACGTGTTGTACGGCGTCGTCCGCGGCCTGGTGGTCACGAGCGTGCCGACGCGCGGTCAGCCGGAGCGGCCCGGTGTGTTCGCGACACCAGGCCTTGAAATCCGCCCGCGCGTCGAACTCCTCCTCGTTCATGCGGACCTCCCGGGCACGGGCGCGACGCTGGCGGCGTGCGCCGTCGCCGGGGCGGCGGACTGGTGGGCCGGCGGTCGGGGCCCGACGGTGTGGCGCAGCGTCGGGCGGCCGCCGGAGGTGACCTCGCGGGCGGTGGGATGGGCGGCGTGGACCTGGGTGGTCCGGCGCTCCGCTCGGTGGTGCGCCGCGGGGTCGCGCGGGAAGGCGTCGTCGACTGCGGTCATCGACGGCTCCCCCTCTCGGTGAATCGATCAGCTCGGACCCCGGGCCCAGTAGTGGGGGCCGAGTCCGATGGCCGCCGAAGAAGTACGGCCGACCACCTTGTAGACGCTGCCATCGCCGCGGATCTGTCACAAGGGCCGGAAAATTTCCTTCAGTTGGCTTCCGGGTCGGGCTCGCGGACGATCGAGAGGAGGGTCAGCGCGGCACGCGCCAGCTCCTCGTCGCCGCGCGTCGTGGCCCGGGACCGCGCGTCTCTCGGGGTGATCCCGCGCGTGGCCAGCCGCCACAGCGTGTCCGCGTCGACCTCGGCCTCGGCGGTGGCCGGGGTGGCGGGGCGGTCGTCCGGGGTGGCAAGGGTGCGAAGCGCCCAGCGGGCGCCCTCGCGCACCGCCGCCCATGTCCCGCCTGCCGGGCCGGGCACCAGGACCCGTACCGCCGTGCCGTCCTGGGCCGGGTGGTCGCGCAGGGTGTGCGGGAGGGCGCGCAGAAAGGTGTCGAGCACCGGGTGCAGCAGCTCGGGTTCGGTGGCGCCCGGTCGGTTCACGGCGTCGCGGATCTGCTGCTGATGGACCCAGAACTCGGTGTACTCACGGGCCGTGTCCAGCCAGTTCGGGGCGGGCGTCCCGGGGGCCGCCCAGGACACGTCCAGGCCGGCGGGCGCGGCCGGGTCGAGGCCGGACCAGAAGTCATCGAGCTGCGGGCCGAGCGTGGCCAGCAGATCGGTCAGCACGCGCGGGCTGAGCTGCCGGGAGCCGCGGACGAAGGCCTCGTTGGTCCGGGTGATGAACTGCGGCAGCGTCTCGCCGGGGCCGAACGGCGGCCCCGGGTGCCCGTCGCGGCCGCCGGACAGCCGACGGAGGTGGTCGTGGAGGAGGTGGGCGACCACGTCGTGCACCTCCCACCCGGGGCAGCCGGTGGGGCGCCGCCAGTCGGCCGGGTCCAGGGCGGCCAGCAGGTCGAGCAGGGCGCGGCGGTCGACGGGGAAGAGGGGGCGCACGTCCAGGGGTGGCCCGAGCCATGTCCAGTCCATGTCTGTGTCCATGTCCATGATCGGGATTGTGCCCGTCGGCCTGTGACCGGGATTGCGTTTTATTGGCGGAACCCAGGGCTTCGGGTCGAACGTTGACCAGGCGATCCCCTGTTACTTTGCGATATATCCGCCATGTCCGTACCGAGGAGTCCTGCTGTGACCTTGCGCCAAGAGATCGTCGGCAATGCGATGCAGATGGCGGTCTGCAGCCTCCAGCCCGGCCAGACCGTCTACTGCGAGGCCGGGAAGTTCCTGTTCAAGACGGCGAACGTGACGATGGAGACCCGGCTGTCCGGGCCCGGGCCGGGCGGCGGACAGGCCGCCGGGGGCAGCGGCGGCGGGGGTGGCGGAACGGGGGGTGGGATGGGCGGCATGCTGCGCCAGGCCATGGGCACCGCCATGCAGGTGGGCCAGCGGGCGCTGGCGGGGGAGTCGGTCGCCTTCCAGTACTTCACCTCGACCGGCGGCGAGGGCACCGTCGGCTTCGCGGGGGTGCTGCCCGGGGAGATGCGCGCGCTGGAGCTGGACGGCGGCCGCGCCTGGTTCGCGGAGAAGGACGCCTTCGTGGCGGCCGAGTCGACCGTGGAGTTCGGCATCGCCTTCCAGGGCGGCAGGACGGGGCGCAGTGGTGGCGAGGGGTTCATTCTGGAGAAGTTCACCGGGCGCGGCACGGTGATCATCTGCGGCGCGGGCAACTTCATCGACCTCGACCCCGCCGACTTCGGTGGCCGGATCGAGGTCGACACGGGCTGCATCGTGGCCTTCGAGGACGGCATCCAGTACGGCGTCCAGCGCATCGGCGGGCTCAACCGCCAGGGCCTGATGAACGCCGTGTTCGGCGGCGAGGGCCTGTCCCTGGCCACGCTGGAGGGCAATGGCCGGGTGATCCTGCAGTCGCTGACCATGGAGGGCTTGGCGAACGCGCTGAAGAAGGCGCAGGGCGGCGACAAGCAGGGCCCGACCGGCGGGCTGTTCTCCACCCACGCGGGGTGACGGCGCTGCCGCGGGGTGACGCGGCTGCCCTGGAGGGGCCGGGCCGTTTGGGCGGGCCGGGCTATTTCGCCCCGGCCAGGTAGAACAGCAGAAAGAGAAACGCGGCGATGAAGTGGACGCCGACGAGGTAGATGAAGACGCGGATGGAGAGCCCCATCGGCGCCCGGTCCTCCTCCTGCACGGCCTCGCCGTTCGGCGCGGCCCCGTGCGCCGCGCCGCCCGTCGTCGCGGGGCCCAGGGTGTTGTCGGCGTCTGTCATGGTGCCTGGTGTCTCCCTCCGCGGACGGCGTCGCCGAGGCACAGCTCGGCCGTGCCGCTCTGCAGCAGTGTGTGGACGAACAGCAGATCCGTGCCGCCGGGCGAGGCGGCGGCTATGCGGTGCGGGGTCAGCGAGTCGAAGTGGGCCGCGTCGCCGACGCCGAGCACATGGACGGTCTCGCCGAGCGTCAGCCGCAGCCGCCCCTGGGTGACGTACAGCCACTCCTCGCCCGGATGGACCCGCACCAGGTCCTCCTGTGGGCCGGTCCCCGCCGGTACGTGTACCCGCAGCGCCTGCATGGCCCGGCCGGGGCTGCCGGCCCGCCAGTACGTCCAGCCGCCCGCCTGTGAGGCTGCCATCCGGTCGGCCCGCAGGATCGGGTCCCGCTCGGGCGAGACCTCGCCGAGGAGGTCGGATACCGTGGTGGCGTAGGTACGGGCCAAGGCCAGCAGCATCGGGAGCGACGGCTGGCGCCGGGCGGTCTCCAGGCGGGACAGATGCGCGGGCGAGAGCCCGGCCAGCCGGGCGGCGGCTTCCAGCGTCAGGCCGCTGCGCCGCCGCAGGTCGCGCAGGCGGGGGGCGACGGAGGGCAGCTCTGCGGAGGGCCCGTCGGCGGGCCCCTCGGGGGACGGGGTCATGTCTCCGGTATAGCCAGCTTTCGCCTCTCGGGCAAAAGTTTTGCCTCTGAGGCAAGACTGCTCTCTCAGCCGGCGTGAAGGATCCGAAAGCGATCGGGTTCCGCCGGATCTCGATCAACGACTTGGATCGGCGTCCAAGCCCATTGCCAAACGCTGATGCCCGGCGTGCGGGAGAACTGGATCTGCCCGCGGGTGCCTTCGACCGCGACGCGCGGCCAGGATTCGGCAGTGCGCGCCCGGTCCGCGCCGTGAGAACGCAGCACATCGGCGAGGACGGCGACCGTGTCGTAGCCCTCGAAGGCGACGAAGGAGGGTGCTTCGGCCAGCCGCTCGCGGAGGGCCGTCTCGACTCGTGCACCGAGTGGGCCGAGGCGCTCGGGCAGGTAGCGCAAGAACGGGATCGCGGCGCCGTCGTCGCCCAGCAACGTCACCCATTCGGCGAACTCCGGTTGCCCGGCTGGAGCGCCAATCATGATCTCGGCGAGGCGCTGGTCGTGGCGGACGGACTTGACGATCGGTACGGCCGGCTCCGGGTGGCCGACCAGCAGAAGGAGGGCGGTCGCGCGGTTCTCGACGAGCTTGTCGCACACGGCTGTGGGGGTGAGAGCGTTCATGTCGAGTTCGATGACGCTGCCGCCGCGTGGAGTGAGGTAGTCCCGCAGAATGCGGGTCCCAGCTGCCCAGTAGACACTCGGCTGGGTTGCTACGGCGATTCGGCTGTGGCCCGCGCCGAGGAGGAAGTCCGCGTAGACCTGCCAGCCGCGGGACTGCGGCGGGGAGAGGCGCGCGACCCATTCCGTCGGCTGTTCGGTGAGCGCGTCGAGAACCGCTGACGAGCAGAGGAACGGCAGGCCGAGGGCGTCGGCCCGGCCGGCGGCCGCGCGAGCGACGACGCTGTGATACTCCCCCGCCAACGCAGCCACGCCCAGGCGAGCCAATTCATCCACGGCCGCCGCGGCCCTCTGTGGATCGGCCGCGGTGTCTCGGACCACCAGCTCGAGTGGCCTTCCACCGATCCCGCCGGCGTCATTGACTTCGCGAACGGCCAGCTCGAGGCCGGCGAGCAAGTGCCGGCCTGCCTCGACCCAGCCGGGCCGAGTCAGCGGAACGAGAACGCCGATCCGGACGGACGATCCGTCAGTCCACTCCGGTCCAGATGGCGATGGTGGCGTATTCATGTGTTGGCGTCTCCCGCGTGACGATTCGGTGGCGGTTTGCCCGGATCGCAGAGTGGTAAGGCCCGGCAGTACGCGTTCATCTCGTCCATCTCATCTCGCCGTGGCGGGCGCACCTGGGCGACCATGCCGGACATTGCATCCACCCCCATCGCCAACAGGCAACCGATTATTTGTTCGCTGAGCTGCCGGGCTTCAAGGAACCTTCGTCCGGGGCCATGGCGCCGGGCCGAGCAGGCACAACCGGTCGAGCTGGGCCCAAAGGTCGCGCGGACGTTACGTCTTCATCACTTCTCCTGGCGCTTCGCGCGGGTCTTGTGAACTCCGGGGAAACACCTTCGACTTGGCATTGACATGTCAGGGTCTACGCGCGTCATGCTATCGGGTATGAGAATCCCCCCACGGATCGCCCGCATCGGTGTGCTCGGCGCGCTCGCCTCGAGCCTTCTCATCGGCGGCCCGGCCGTCGCGTCCGCCACGGCCACCCCGCTCGCGCCCCAGGCCGCCTCGTCGGTCCTCCAGATCGCGGCCGTCGGCGACATCTGCTACTCCGACCTGCCGTCACAGGCCCATGACACGCTCGACCTGATCACGTCCGGCGGCCCCTTCCCGTACCCGCAGGACGGGACCGTCTTCCAGAACCGGGAGGGCATCCTCCCGTCCCAGTCCAGCGGTTATTACCACGAGTACACCGTCAAGACCCCCGGCTCCGACACCCGCGGCGCCCGCCGCATCGTGACGGGGAAGAAGACGGACGAGGACTACTACACGGCCGACCACTACGCCTCGTTCGACCTGGTCGACTACCGCTGCTGACCACCGAAGACCGCCACCCCCCGCACCGCGGCCGCTGCCTGCTCGCAGGCAGCGGCCGCCGCGTTGTGCGCCCGTCCCGAACGGCATGGCCCCGGGGGCACCTCCGAGCGGTAGCCGAGGGAGAACCGAGCCTGAAAAAAGAGGTTCTGAACCCCGCGGGGGCCGCTGTCGGTGCCGCCAGGTAGCGTTTCCGGGAGAAGGGGACGTGCGGGGAGCAAGGGGAGGCACCGGTGGCGAGCGGCCCTGAAGTGGTCACATGCGGCGAGGCGATGCTGTTATTGCTCGCCGAGCCCGGCGTTCCCCTGGAGCGGGCCGTGTACTTCCGCCGCTCGGTCGCCGGAGCGGAGTCCAACGTGGCCACGGGCCTCGCCCGGCTCGGCCACCGCGCCCGCTGGCTGGGCCGGGTGGGCGCGGATCCGGCCGGCCAGGCCGTGCTGCGCGAGCTGCGCGCCGACGGCGTGGATGTGGCGTTCGCCGGGGTGGACGAGCAGGCCCCGACCGGGCTGCTGCTGCGCGACAGCCATCCGCACCGCGCCATCGACGTGCAGTACTACCGCTCAGGCTCGGCCGGCTCCCGGCTCGCGCCCGAGCACATATCGGCCGAGGCCGTCGAGGGCGCCCGGCTGCTGCATCTCTCCGGGATCACCCCGATGCTGTCGCCGACCGCGGCGGCCGCCACGGACCGGCTCGTCGAGCTGGCCCGTGCCGCCGGGGCGGAGATCTCCTTCGATCCGAACGTGCGGCGCAAGCTGGGCGGCGCCGCGCAGTGGGCCCAGACGGCCGGGCGGCTGCTGCGTGAGGCCGACCTCGTCCTCGCGGGCGACGAGGAACTGGAGCTGCTGACCGCCAGATCCGCCGACGAGGCCGCGGCGGAGCTGCTGGACGGCCGGGCGCATACCGTCGTCATCAAGCGTGCCGACCGCTCGGCGACCGCCGTGACCGCGGACGGGCGCTGGGACCAGCCGCCCTATCCGGTGCCGGTCACCGACCCCCTGGGCGCCGGAGACGCCTTCGCCGCGGGGTATCTGTCGGGGCGGCTGCGCGGGCTGCCCGAGCCTCGGGCGCTCGCCGAGGCCGCCTGCGTCGCCGCGCTGGTCGTCCAGACCGCGACCGATACGGACGGGCTGCCCTCGGCGGCCGGGCGCGAGCGGGCTTTGGCGGCGTTCACGAGCGGCGCCGACTCGGTCCACCGCTGAACCCGCGCCCTCGCTCCACGCCCTGACGCACCGAGAGGCCGATATCGCCCACCACGCACCGCCACTGACCGGCCTCACCCCCACAGTGCCCCCAGGCAGTGCCCCCCACACCGACAATCGCACAGCGAAAGGCCGCATATCCCGGAGGCAAACCGGGGCGGCATCCCAGGAGACCCTTCTGAGAGGAAAGGCGGCGAATTGCCGTGTACCGCTGGGAGATCACCCGGGCCGCGCTCGCACAGCGGGTCTTCGCCATCATCCGCAGCGACAGCTACGACCACGCGACCGCGGCGGCGGACACCCTGCTCTCCGCCGGCCTCACCACCGTGGAGTTCTCGCTGACCACCCCCTTCGCGCTGGAGGCCGTCACCACACTGGTCCGCGAGGTCGGCGACGAGGCGGTGATCGGCGCGGGCACGGTGCTGGACGCCGCCTCCGCCCGGATGGCGGTCGACGCGGGCGCCCGCTTCCTGGTCTCCCCGAGCCTGGACCCGGAGGTGATCCGCACCGGTCACCGCTACGGCCTGCCGGTCTTTCCCGGCGTCGCCACGCCCACCGAGATGGTGCGCGCGCTGGAGCTGGGCGCGGACGCCCTCAAGCTGTTCCCGGCCTCCGCCTACAGCCCCCGCTGGGTCAGGGACGTACGGGCCGCGCTGCCGCAGGCAGCGCTTTTACCCACCGGTGGGGTGACCGTCGCGGACGCGCCGGAGTGGATCGCCGCCGGAGCGGTCGCCTGCGGGATGGGCTCGGCGCTGTCGGAAGGCGACCGGGACGTGGTCGCGAAGCGCGCCGCCGAGCTCCTCGCCCGGCTGCGGGACGTCGCCCCGGCCGACGCCTTCTGACGGCCGGGCTGGCCGGGGCGACGTTTCAGCAGGTGGTCAACGGGTTCCGCCGGACGGCCTCTTCTGCCAACCTGAGCGCGCTGTGATCACGCCCAGGGCGTCGCGCCCCCAGCCACGGCTGGGAGGCGCCCCTCCCGTGCGCCCTGTGCGTGCCGTTCCGTGCCGCTCGCCGCGGCCTGTGCGAAGGAGTCGCCATGCGACGTTCCGTCACGCTGTCCGCCCTGGCCGTCGTGCTGGCCGCCACCGCCGCCGGCTCGGCCCTGGCCGCCGGTCCCGCCTCCGGACCTGCCTCCGCGCCCGCGGCGGCGGGCAAGCACCAGCGCGGCACCCTGCTCGACCGGGTGCCCGAGCGTGGCGTGCTGCGGGTGTGCACCACGGGCGACTACCGCCCCTTCACTCACCGCGATCCCAAGACCGGCGACTACACCGGCATCGACATCGACATGGCCCGCGACCTGGCCAAGAGCCTGGACGCCAAGCCCGCCTTCGTCGCGACGACCTGGGCCAAGCTGGTCGACGACCTGGCCGCCGGGCGCTGTGACGTCGGCATGGGCGGGGTGTCGGTGACCTTGGCCCGGGCCCGTAAGGCGTACTTCAGCGAGCCGTATCTGACGGACGGCAAGACCCCGGTGGTGCGGTGCGCGGACGAGCAGAAGTACCAGACGCTGGAGGACATCGACCAGCCGGGCGTGCGGGTGATCGTCAACCCGGGCGGTACCAATGAGCAGTTCGCCCGCGCCCACATCAAGCGGGCCACCCTCACCGTCCATCCGGACAACACCACGATCTTCGACGAGATCATCGCCGGTCGCGCCGATGTGATGATGACCGACGCCAGCGAGACCCGCTACCAGGCGAAGATCCACCCGGAGCTGTGCGCCGTCCACCCCGACAAGCCGTTCTCCTTCTCGGAGAAGGCGTATGCGCTGCCGCGCGGCGACGCGCAGTTCAAGGAGTACGTCGACCAGTGGGTGCACCTGGCCACGCACGACGGCACGTACGCCAAGTACGAACAGGACTGGATGAAGTGAGGGAAGGGCGCGCGTCCGCTCAGGGCCCGGCCTGCCCGTCCCGGGGCAGGTCGGGTGTGGGGTTGAGCAGGGCCTCGATGAAGTCGCGGACGGCCGCGCGGTGGTCGTCGGGTCGCCAGGCGAGCGCCAGCCGGCTCGGCGAGAGCCCGCTGACCGGGAGCGTGACGACGCCCGGCCGCTAGTAGATCGCGGCGTTGCCCGCGGCCAGCAGCACGACCCCGCTGCCCTCCTCCACCGCCTCGAAGGTCTCGTCCGCGTTGGAGACGACCGAGCCGATACGGACCGGATGCCCGGCCCGCTCCTCCAGGGCCAGAAAGTGGTCGCGCAGCGGACCCGCGCTCTCCGGAAGCGCGAGGAACGGCTCGTCGAGGAGCTCGGCGAAGGGCACCTCGGTGTGCCCGGCCAGCCGGTGCCCGACGGGCAGCGCGACCCAGCGGGGCTCGGTCGCCACCACACGCACGCTCAGCGCCTCCTGGCCGGGGACCGGCAGCCAGAGCAGGGCCAGGTCCACCTCGCCGCCGGTCGCCAGCCCGGCCGTGGCGTCCTCCCAGTCGACCTGGCGCACCCGGATCCGCCAGTGGGGACGCCGCTCGGCGAAGCGCGCCCGGGCGGCCGGCAGCAGGCCGCGGCCCACGCTGCTGGAGACACCCACCGTCAGCACGGCCGCCTCGGCGGCCGCCGCGTCGCTGACCGCTCGCTGCGCCTCGTCCCAGACCCGGATCAACTCGCGGGCCTTGGGGAGCAGGGCTTCGCCGGGAGCGGTGAGGGTGACCGTCCGGCGGTCGCGGTCGAAGAGCCTGACCCGCAGCAGCTCCTCCAGGTGGCGGATCTGCTTGCTGAGCGCCGGCTGCGAGACGAACATCCGCTCGGCGGCGCGGGTGAAGTTGAGTTCCTCGGCGACGGCGACGAAGTAGCGGAGGTCGCGTATGTGAGCGTCCATAGCGGCTGGTTATCACAGCGGGTCTTGGACGCGCGGCGGCGATTCGCCGGATGCTGGTGGCATGCCGCAGAATCGCAGCCCACAGGCCGTCTCGCTGGTGACCGGAGCCAACCGGGGGATCGGCCTGGAGGTGTGCGGGCAGCTCGCGGAGCTCGGGCACACCGTCCTGCTCACCGCCCGCTCGCTCGAGGCCGCCGAGGCCGCGGCGCGGCGGGTGGCCGGAAGGGTACGGCGGTCCGTGCACCCCCTGCGGCTCGATGTCACCGATGACGCGGACGTCGAGCGGGTCGCCGCCGAGGTCGCCGACCGCTACGGGCGGCTGGACGTGCTGGTCAACAACGCCGCCGTCCACTACGACACCTGGCAGCGAGCCGTCACCGCCGACCTCGACGTTGTCCGGGAGGCGGCCGAAACCAATCTCTACGGGCCCTGGCGCACCGCCCAAGCCTTCGCGCCCCTGCTGCGCGCCGGCGCCCACCCGCGCGTCGTGAACGTCTCCAGCGAGGCCGCATCCCTGACCAACATGGGCGGCGGCACCCCCGCCTACACCGCCTCCAAGGCCGGCCTGAACGCGCTGACCCGCATGCTCGCCGCCGAACTGCGCGCCGACGGAGTGCTGGTCAACGCGGTGTGCCCCGGCTGGGTGGCCACCGACATGGGCGGGCCGGGCGGGCGGCCGGTGGCCGAGGGGGCGCGCAGCGTGGTCTGGGCGGCCACCCTCCCCGACTCCGGCCCCACGGGCGGCTTCTTCCGCGACGGCCGCCCGCTGCCCTGGTGACGGCTGGTGACGGCGCCCATGCCCTGGTGACGGCCGCAGTGGCACGGCCATGCCGCGCTTCCGGGCGGCCGCCCGGGATTCAGCCGCGGCCCGGGGGGTTCGGGCGCGTGGCGGCGCGCAGGAGCGCGTCGAGCGCCCGGACCAGGCCGTCCCGCTCCTCGGCGGTGAGTTCGGAGACCAGCGCGCTCAGGCCGGCCGTGAGGTCGGTGAGCGCGGCGTCGACCACCTGGCGGCCCCGGTCCGTGAGGGCGACCCGGAAGCTGCGGCGGTCCTCGGCGTCGAGGCTGCGCTCCACCAGCCCGGCTTGCTCGAGGCGGTCCAGCCGCTTGGTCATGCCGGCCCGCGACATCATCAACTCCGCCGAGAGCACCGAGGGGCTGAGGGTGTAGGGGGCGCCGACGCGCCGCAGCGTGGCGAGCACGTCGAAGTCGCCCCGCCCGATGCCGTGCCGCTCGACGGCCCGCTCGCCCGCCGGGCCGACGATGTTCTCGGCGACGAACGACAGCCGCCCGACGATCGCCAGCGCCGACACATCCAGATCGGGGCGCTCCCGGCGCCAGTCCGTCAGGATCCTGTCCACCACGCACATACCGCCGCCGCCGTCGTCGTCGTACGTGGGCTCGCCTTCGCTCATGTCCCGGGAGTCTAGTTGTCGGAATACAGTTCGCCATGAATATAGTTAGCTAGGGTATTATCATCTGGTGAACTAACTTTGGCTGCTTGGGGAGCTTCCATGCGCACTCTCATCCGTGACGTCCGTGTCTTCGACGGTGAGCGGGCCACCACCGGCACGCACGTCCTCATCGACGGCGACCGCATCGCCGCATACGACGGCGGCCCCGCGGAGGTGGACGTCGACGGCACCGGCCGGACCCTTCTCCCGGGGCTGATCGACGCCCACACCCACACCTTCGACGGCAGCCTCGCCCAAGCGCTCACCTTCGGTGTGACGACCGAGCTCGACATGTTCTGCCTGCCGCCGAACCTGGCGCGGCAGCGCCGCCTGGCGGCCGACCGGGACGACGTCGCCGATCTGCGCAGCGCCGGGGTCCTCGGCACGGCCCCCGGCGGTCATCCGTCCGGGGTCATGGCGATGGTGGCGCCCATGCTGGAGCGCCCCGAGGACGCCAACGGACCGTTCGAGACCATCACCGACCCTGCCCAGGCCGAGGCGTTCGTCGCGGCCCGGGCCGCCGAGGGCAGCGACTACCTGAAGTTCGTGATCGACGACGGCTCGGCCGCCGGAACGCCGGTCCCCACCCTGGGCGCCGATATCGCGACCGCCCTCGTCGAGGCGGCCCGCGCCGTGGGGCTGCGTACGATCGCGCACGCGGTCACCGCTAAGGAAGCCGGGACGGCGCTGGACGCGGGTGCCGACGGGCTGTCCCACGTCTGGGCGGACACCGCCCCCGGTGACCCGGCCGCCGACGCGCTCGCCGCCCGGATCGCCGCTCAGGGTGTCTTCGTGATCAGCGCGATCGTCAACTACGAGGTGTACGGGGGCGACGGCGCCGCCCGTACCGCGAACGCCGCGTACGCGGCCGGGGCACTGCGCCGGGCGGGGGTCCCGCTGCTGGCCGGCACCGATGCCAACCCCTTCGCCCCGCTGCACGGCGACGGCCTGCACCGCGAGCTGGAGCTGCTGGTCCAGGCCGGGCTCACCCCGCCGGAGGCGCTGGCGGCAGCCACCAGCGTCCCGGCGCGCCACTTCGGGCTGGCCGACCGGGGCCGGATCGCCCCCGGCCTGCGGGCCGACCTGCTCCTGGTCGACGGCGACCCGACCCGGGACATCACCGCCAGCCGCGCCATCGCCGAGGTGTGGCGGCGCGGGGTGCGCCAGAGCCGCTGACCGGGCCGCCGGACCTCACCCCGAAGACCCGCCCCACGGACCCACACACCGCACACCGCACACAGCCCCGAAGACCGCACAGACAAGGAACCGCGATGTCACAAGACCGCTTCATCCTGCTCGGGCCCGGTCAGGCACGACCGGGCCGGGTCCCCATGCCCCCGGCCTTCGCCGTGAAGGCGGCCACCGACGACACCGAGGGCCGGTTCTCCCTGCTGGAGGTGACGCTCGCGCGCGACATCCCGCGCCACACCCACCACGCGGCGGACGAGTGTGTCTACGTCCTGGAAGGCGAGCTCGAGGTGGAGTTCGACGACCGGACCCTGACAGCGGCACAGGGGACGTTCGTCCTCCTGCCCAAGGGCGTCCCGCACGCCCTGCGCCGCGCCTCGGACCCGCCGCCCCGCGTGCTTCAGATCTCCTCGCCCGGCGGGTGGGAGTGCTATCTGGAGGACCTGTTCGAGGCGGGGGCGTCCGTGCTCACCGACGGAGAGCTCGACCCGGTGAAGATCAACCCGATCGCGGCCCGCCACGACATCCGCTATGAGGAGGAGCAGGCGTAGCAGGCCGCGCCGCCCGTAGCGTTTCGGCCGGTGTCACCCGCCTTCCCGCGCCGTCGCCCGATGTCGGCACCATGTCTCTGACCATCAGTTTCGTTATATCGACCAGGTGCCTTCAGGGCGTCAACCTGCATATATTGAGCCAGGTTGACCGGCCCCGTGTCCGTCGTCCCGGTGCGAGCGGATCGCACCGGGACGTGCCCCACCGTGATGCGGGTGTTCCGGGAGACACGTCCGTCTGTATCCGCTATCCGCCGCGAGGACTGACCGATGACAGCGCACCCCGAGCCCACCGCCGTCGCGCAGCCGCCCACCGCCGATGCCACGACGCCCCCTCCCGGCTGCCCGGCCCACGCGGGCGCCGCGCGGCTGAGCGGTCCGCGGTTCCAGACCGAGCCCGCCCGCCTGTACCAGGAGATGCGGCGCGAACAGGGGCCCGTCGCCCCGGTGCTGCTCGACGGCGACGTGCCGGCCTGGCTGGTGCTCGGCTACCGCGAACTGCACCAGATGACCAGCGATCCGGTGCTCTTCAGCCATGACTCGGCCCTGTGGAACCAGTGGGACCGCATCCCCGCCGATTGGCCGCTGCGCCCCCTGGTCACCTTTGACCTGCCGTGTGTGCTGTACAGCGACGGCCCCGAGCACGAGCGGCGCTCGGGGATACTCCACAGCGCCCTTGAGGGCGCCGATCCGTACGAACTGCGCGACGATGCCGAGCGGTTCGCCGATCGGCTGATCGACGGGTTCTGCGGCACCGGTACGAGCGACCTGATCGCCGACTACGCCAACCTCCTGCCGATGCTGGTCCTCGCGCGGACCTACGGCTTCGCGGACGCCGAGGGCCCCGCCCTTGCGACGGCCATCAACGACATGGCGGACGGCAACGAGAACGCCCTGCCCGCCTTTCAGCACGTCTTCACGTCGATGCAGCGTCTGGTGGCGGACAAGCGTGCCGCTCCCGCCGGGGACGTGGTCTCCCGGATGCTGGCGCACGAGGGCGCCGCGCAGTACTCCGACGACGAGATCGTCGCGGACCTGATGGTGATGACGCTGGCGGGTCACAAGCCGACGGCCGACTGGATCGGCAACACGCTGCGTCTGATGCTCACCGACGAGCGGTTCGCCCTGTCGCTGGCCGGCGGCCGCCACAGCGTGGGCCGGGCGATGAACGGGGTGCTGTGGGAGGACACCCCCCTGCAGAACCTCACGGGCCGCTGGGCCACCCAGGACACCGTGTTCGGCGGGCAGCGCATCGCGGCAGGAGACATGCTGCTGCTCGGCCTCGCCGCCGCCAACACCGACCCGGCGATACGCCCCGATGAGCAGGTCCTGACCGAGGGCAATCAGGCGTTCCTGTCCTTCAGCCACGGCCCGCACCGCTGTCCCTACCCGGCCCGGGAGATCGCCGAGACGATCTCGAAGACCGCGGTCGAGGTGCTTCTCGACCGGCTGCCCGACGTCCGGCTGGCCGTACCCGACAGCGCCTTGGTCTGGCGCCCCTCGCCGTTCGCCCGCGGCCTCGCGGCCCTGCCGGTCGAGTTCGCCCCCGCCGCCGGCAGCGGTGGCGGGAGCTGACGCACCACCTGTCCGACGTTCGGGCGCGGTCCGGCTATGCCGCGCGCAGCCGCAGCACCCGCACCCCGTACGGCGCCAAAACCACCGTGTCCGCCGGGGAGCCGTCCAAGGTGGTGAGCCTGCCGTCGGCCACCGCCGGTTTCACCGACAGCTCCTCGCCGGCCTGGCTGACCAGCCAGACGAAGACCCGGCCGTCCTCGTGGACCAGGCGGTCCACGGCGACCCGGGGGTCGGAGGCGGTCACCGGGCGGCGGACGCCGGCGTGGGCGGCGAGGGCGTCGTACAGCGTGCTGGTCGCCTCGGGGTTGACGCGGGGGGTGACGGCCGCCATGTGCTCGATCGGATAGGTGCAGAAGACCACGCAGCCCTCGCCGGTCTCGCGCAGCAGCAGCGCGGGGCGGCCGCGGCCGTCGACCGCGAGGACCTGCGCGCCGTCGGGTTCGACGGGGAGGAAGACGCGGCTGTTCTCGGTGCCCGCGGCGCGGAAGGTGAGCCTGGCGCCTTCGGGGAGGGTGCCGAAGGCGCGGGTGAGGGTGAAGGTCACCTCGTCGTCCTCGATCGGGTTGACCAGGCCGTACTCCAGCTGGTGGGTCACGCCGAAGAGCTCGTTCAGATGGGCGTACCAGGGGCCGCGCTGCTCGTCGTGGGCGCCGGGGGAGTACGAGACATAGACCGTGGCGCCGTCCCGGGCCCGGCGCTCCAGCTCGTACCAGGTGGGGGAGAGGAGCTGCTTGGTGGCGGGGACCAGCCACAGGCGTACGTCGGAAGGCAGCGTGCCGTCGCTCTCGCGCACCACCGCCGCGGGGGCGTCGGCGAGCCGGGCGGCCACCCAGGCCTGGCGGCCGGTCTGCTGGACGTAGGAGCGGTCCTCGGCGCGGGTGAAGGGGTAGAGGGTGTCGAGGTAGGAGGAGACCAGCAGGGCCGTGTCGGTGTCGGCGCGGTGGCAGCGGGGGAAGTCCACCGCGCTCAGCACCTCGGAGAAGGCGCGCAGTTCGCGCAGTTGCGGCTTGGGGGTGCCGGCGGTGTCGGTGAGGCCGAAGTGCATCTCGAAGGCGTGGTGGCGGTAGGGGGGCTGCTCGCTCAGGTTGTCGTAGTCGGTGTTGTTCCAGGCGATCCAGCCGGTCGCCCCGGCCAGCAGGCTGTTGTGCAGGGTCTGCCGGTAGTAGCGGGCGGCGCCGGGGCCCGCGGCGAAGTCGGAGCTGACGCCGAACTCCTCCAGCACGACGGGGCGCTCGAAGGTGCCGGTCAGCTCGCACACCCAGGCGGCGGCGTAGTGCTGCCGGACCGGGTCGTTCTCCATGCGGTAGACGTGCGGGCCGAGGAAGTCGCACAGCTCGGCGGTGTCCTGGAGCCGGAAGCCGTTGTCGTGGCCGGAGTTCTCCAGGCCCCAGGCGCCGTCGCCGAGCGAGACGGGCTGGGTGCCGCCGCCGGCCCGTACGGCGTCGACGACGATCTGGGCCCAGGCCGCGACCGCCTCGCGCTCCGCGGGCACCTGGCCGGACCGCTCGCCGGGCTGGCGGCCGTAGATCGGCATCTCGTTGGAGACCAGCCAGCCGGCCACCGCGGGGTGCCCGGCGAAGCGGCGCACCGTCTCGCGGGCGAACCACGCCTGACGGGACACCAGCCACACATCGCTGTACAGGTCGCGGTCGCCGCGCCAGGAGGGGTCCCAGTTCTCGCCGGACATATGGCCGACGATGAAGGTGGGGACGGTGGTCATGCCGAGTGCCTGGTGGCGGTCGAGGAAGTCGGCGAAGCGCGCGCAGAGCTCCGTATCGAGGCGGTCCGGGGCGGGCATGAAGTCCGGCCAGTAGAAGAACGACCGGGTCATGTTGAGCCCGTGGTCCCGCAACACGCGCAGCTCGGCGTCGACCACGTCCGGGTCGTACGAGCGCCACATCAGCGGGCCGCCGGTGCGCGACCAGTAGTTGGCGCCGAGCCAGATGACCGGGTGGTCGCCGACGGTGAGCCGTGCGGACGTGCGCTGCATCTGCGAACTTCTCCCTCAGGCAGGGGGCGTCAGGGATGCGGCCCGGTGCGGACGGGCGGTGCCGCGCAGCAAGCAGTGAACGGCTTTACCGGTTTAGTGTCAACACTTCGGACAAGGTCCGTACGCGCCGTCGACGGACCGGCTTGATCGCCCAACTTTGGCTCTATGGGGCGGTTTCGGGCCCGGACCTGGGGGTTCGACGGGTTCGACTAGCCCGGTTCAGCAAGGGCGCCGCGTCAGCACTATTGACACCCTCTTCCGGGCGCCCTTAATTTCGCGGCGCCGGGGGTGCGCGGACCGCCACCCGGCAGGCGTCCGTCCATCCCGCACGGCTCGACCCGCACACCGAGGGGAACTCATGATCTCGAGGACAACGGCAGGTCCGCGCCGCGCGCTCGCAGCCGGGGCCGCGCTCACGCTCACCGTCACACTCGCCGCGTGCGGCGGGAGCAAGAACAATAACGGCGGCTCGAGCGGCGTGCTGACCGTTGCCACGGGATCCACCGGAAATTTCATCCGGAACTTCAATCCGTTCGCCCCGCAGCCCCTCCAGGCGACCAACGGCATGATCTATGAGCCGCTGTTCCATATGAACGCGGCCAAGGCCGGGGAGATCGAGCCGTGGCTGGCCACCAAGTACACCTGGTCGGACGGGGGCAAGAAGCTCCGCATCCAGGTGCGCACGGACGCCACCTGGAACGACGGAAAGCCCTTCACGGCCGAGGACGTCGCCTGGACCTTCCAGATGGCGAAGGACAACAAGGCGCAGAACATGTACGCCCTCCCTGTGGCCTCGGCGAGCGCCGAGGGCAAGGACACGGCGGTGATCACGTTCTCCAAGTCCGCCTCCACCAAGGAGTACTTCGTCCTCGGCAAGATGAAGATGCTGCCCAAGCACATCTGGTCGAAGATCCCGGTCAAGGAGAGGGCGACCACGCTCAACCCCAACCCGGTCGGCACCGGCGCGTGGAAGGTGAAATCCGTCAAGGGCATGACCATGGATCTGGTCGCCCGCGACGACTATTACTTCAAGGGGCTTCCGCACTTCAAAATCATGCGGTACCGGTCCTTCACCGGAAACAGCGCGGTCACGGCCGCGGTCACCTCCGGGCAGATCGACTGGGGCGGCGGTTTCATCCCCGACATCAAGAAGAACTACCTCGCCAAGAACAAGAATTTCGAACTCGTCAACATCCCCCTGGCGACCACGTCCTTCGTGCCCAACGCCCAGCGCGGCCCGACGGCCGACGTCAATGTCCGCAAGGCGATCAGCGCCGCCCTCGACCGCGAATTCATGAACCGGAGCGTGTACGACGGCCAGGCCCCCGTCGCCAACCCCATGGCGCTGCTGCTCCCCAACTACGAGTCCGTGCTCGACCCGTCCCTGAAGGACGCCGTGATCGAGACCGGCCAGGACAAGGTTGACGAGTATCTGACCGCCTCCGGATACACCAAGTCGGGCGGCAAGTGGGAGAAGGACGGCAAGAAGCTGTCCGTGACGCTCGAGCTGGTCTCCGGCTGGACCGACTACGTCAGCGTCGCCCAGCTGGCCAAGCAGCAGCTGAAGAAGGCCGGGATCGAACTCGTCGTCAAGGCCGAGTCGTACGCGCAGTGGTCCAACAACCGCGCCCGCGGCCAGTTCCAGATGCTGCTCGACAACAGCGGCTACACCCCCGACCCGCGCGCCTATTACGCCCAGCTGCTGGACAGCACCATCCCGCCGAAGATCGGCGAGTCCACCAACGTCGGCAATTTCGGCCGCTATGCCAACCCGGTCATGGACAACGCACTGGACAAGATCGCCTCCAGCGCCGACCTGGAGAAGCAGAAGCCCTGGTACTACAAGATCCAGCAGGAATTCATCAAGGACATGCCGGTCATCCCGCTCTTCTACGGTCAGAACGAGCAGGAGTTCAACGGCAACCGCGTCACCGGATATCCCACCGAGGACAACCTCTACGCGGCCCCCTCCATCTGGCTCGACCCCGACGGCGGCTGGGTGGCCGCCCGTATCAAGCCCGCCAACGGCAAATCCGGTAAGTAAGGGCGCGGCAGCGTGCGCTACGTCCTGAGAAAGCTCGGCTTCTACGCCGTCGCCGCCTGGATGGCCGTCACCGTCAACTTCTTTCTGCCCCGGCTCATCCCCGGCGACCCGGTGCAGCTGATGCTGGCCCGGATGGCGCAGTCCGGGCCCGTACAGCCGGGCCAGGAGGAGGCCCTGGCCAGCATGCTCGGCCTGAGCCACGGGAACATCCTGACCCAGTACTGGGACTATCTGGGCTCCGTGGTCCACCTGGACTTCGGCCTCTCGGTCACCTATTTCCCCAGCCCCGTCACGGACGTCCTGAGCGACGCCATACCCTGGACGCTCGTCCTCGTCGGCGCCGCCACCCTCATCAGCTTCGTCCTCGGCCTGACCCTCGGCACCCTCGCCGGCTGGCGGCGCGGCAGCTGGCTGGACTCCCTCGTCCCCTCCACCACCTTCCTCGCCTCCGTCCCCTACTTCTGGCTCGCGCTGCTGCTCCTGTACCTCTTCAGCCAGGTGTGGGGCGTGCTGCCGCTGGGCGGCGGCTACGACGAGACCCTGGACATGGGGCTCAACGGCGACTTCCTCTCCTCCGCCGTCGAACACGCGGTGCTGCCCGCCGCCACCATCGTGCTCAGCTCGATCGGCGGCTGGATGCTCGGCATGCGCAACATGATGGTCTCCACCCTCGCCGAGGACTACGTCACCGCCGCCGAGGCCAAGGGGCTGCGCCCGCGCACCGTCATGGTCGGCTACGCCGCCCGCAACGCCGTGCTGCCCTCGGTCGCCGGATTCGCCATCTCGCTCGGCTTCATCGTCAGCGGCTCGCTCGTCATGGAGATCGTCTTCTCCTACCCCGGCATGGGCTTCACCCTCCTCCAGGCCGTCGAGAACACCGACTACCCCCTGATGCAGGCGGTCTTCCTCGTCATCACCTTCGCCGTCCTGGCCGCCAACTTCCTGGTGGACCTGGTGTACGGCTTTGTCGACCCCCGGACCAGGCAGGCCCGATGACCGCCACCCTCCCCACCGCCGCCACCACCGCCCCGGAACGCGCCGCCGGCCGCGGCCTGCTGCGCCTGGCGCTGCGCTCCCGCCGGCTGGTCATCGCGCTCGGCGTCCTCGTCGTCTTCGCGCTCACCGCGCTGATCGGCCCCTGGCTGGCCGCCGACCCCGAGGCGGTCAGCGTCGACCTGGGCCAGGGCCCCTCCGGGGCGCACTGGCTCGGCACCACCCAGACCGGCCAGGACGTCTTCGCCCAGCTCGTCGTCTCCGCCCGCGGCACCCTCCTGATCGGCGCCGCGGCCGCCGTCCTGGCCACCGTCGTCTCCGTCGTCATCGGCATCGGCGGCGGCTTCCTCGGCGGCGTCGCCGACGAGACCATCTCCCTGATCAGCAATGTCTTCCTGGTCATCCCCGGGCTGCCGCTGGTCATCGTGGTCGCCGCGTACGTCAAGGGCGACGGGGTCTTCTCCACCGTCCTCGTCATCGCCCTGACCAGCTGGGCCGCCTCCGCCCGGGTCCTGCGCGCCCAGACCCTCTCGCTGCGCACCCGTGACTACGTCCTGGCCGCGCGCGTCTACGGGGAGAAGCGGTGGCGGATCGTGCTCGTGGAGATCCTCCCCAATGAACTGGCGATCATCGTCTCGCAGTTCATCCACGCGGTGATCTTCGCGGTGCTCACCCAGGCCGGCCTGGCCTTCCTCGGCCTCGCCGACCCCTCCTATCTCACCTGGGGCACGATGCTCTACTTCGCCCAGAACGCGGAGGCCCTGGCCGGCGGCGCCTGGTGGTGGTTCGTCCCACCGGGTCTGTGTATCGCCCTTCTCGGCACTGCCCTGTCCCTCGTCAGCTTCGGCCTCGACGAGGTCCTGGACCCGCGGCTGCGCACCCGCCGCCCGCGGCTGCGGAAGGGAGCGCGATGAACGACAGCGAGACGAACGACACCGTGCTGAACGACACAGCGCTGGACGACACCGTGCTGCGCGCCGAGCACCTCGACGTCAATTACGAGGCGCACGGCGGCGGCCGCCCGACCCGCGCCGTCCGCGACGTCAGCTTCGAGCTGCGCCGCGGCGAACTGCTGGGCATCGCGGGCGAGTCCGGCTGCGGCAAGTCCACCCTCGCGTACGCCGTCGCCCGCTGTCTTCAGCCGCCCGCCCGCCTCACCGCCGGCTCCGTGACCTTCCACGGCCGTGACGGCGGCGAGAGCGACCTGCTGGAGCTGGAGGGCGAGGCGCTGCGCGCCTTCCGCTGGAACAAGCTGTCCATCGTCTTCCAGAGCGCGATGAACGCCCTCAACCCGGTGACCCGCATCGGCCGGCAGTTCGACGACATCTTCCGCGCGCACCGGCCCGGCATGCCCGGCCCCGAGCGCCATGAGCGCGCCCGCGCCCTCCTCGACATGGTCGGCATCGACCCCGCCCGGATCCGCGCCTACCCGCACGAGCTGTCCGGGGGCATGCGCCAGCGCGTCGTCATCGCCATGGCGCTCGCCCTGGAACCCGAGGTCGTCATCATGGACGAGCCGACGACCGCCCTCGACGTGGTCGTGCAGCGGGAGATCCTCGACGAGGTGGAGCGGCTGCGCGAGGAGCTGGGCTTCAGCGTCGTCTTCATCACCCACGACCTGTCCCTGCTGCTGGAGATCAGCGACCGGCTGGCGGTGATGTACGCGGGCGGCATCGTCGAGTACGGGCCGTGTGACCGCATCGCGGAGAGCGCGGGCCACCCGTACACCCAGGGGCTGCTGCGCTCCTTCCCCGAGCTGACCGGCGAGCGGCGCGCGCTGCGCGGCATCCCCGGCTCGCCCCCCGACCTGCGCGAGGAACTGACCGGGTGCCCGTTCGCGGACCGCTGCGAGCGGGCGTTCGCGCCGTGCCGCACGGTCGCCCCGCGCCCGGTGCCGCTGCCCGGCGGGGGCTACGCGGCCTGCCATCTGCACGACCCGGCCCACGCTGCCGCGGCGGCGGGGTCACTCGGGTCACTTCAGGAACGGAGCCAGCCGTGACCGCACTGGAGGTGACCGGGCTCACCGTCGACTTCCCGCAGCCCGGCAGGCGGCCCTTCCGGGCGGTCGACGGGGTCTCCTTCGCCCTGCACGCGGGGCGCACCCTCGCGCTGGTGGGGGAGAGCGGCAGCGGCAAGTCGACCGTCGTACGCGCCCTGTCCCGGCTGGTGACGCCCACCGCCGGAACGGTTCAGCTCGGCGGGGCGCGCCGCACCCGTGGCGCGGACTACCGGCGCGCCGTCCAGATGGTCTTCCAGGACCCGTTCGCCTCCCTCAACCCGGCCCACACGATCGGCCACCACCTGCACCGGCCGCTGCTGGTCAACGGAAAGGCGCGGCGCGGGGCCGACGTACGGGAGAAGGCGGAGGAGCTGCTGCGGTCGGTCAACCTGACGCCCCCGGCCGATGTGGCCCGCAAGCGCCCGTACGAGCTCTCCGGCGGACAGCGGCAGCGGGTGGCCATCGCCCGGGCGCTCGCGCCGGGCCCCGAGGTGCTGCTGGCCGACGAGCCGGTGTCGATGCTGGACGTCTCGATCCGGCTGGAGATCCTGGGCCTGCTGGACCGGCTCAAGGACGAGCGGGGCCTCGCCCTGCTGTATGTGACGCACGACCTGGCCACCGCGCGCCACTTCTCCTCCGAGGTGATGGTGATGTACCGGGGCGAGATCGTCGAGCGCGGCCCCAGCGACGAGGTGATCCTCGCCCCCAAGCACCCCTACACCCAGCTGCTCGCCTCGGCCGCGACCGGCTCCCCGGGGCCGGGCCGGGAGGAGGCGCGCGCGGCGCGGGTCGCCCGGCTCGCGGCGCGGGCGCGGCGAGACGACCTCGCCGAGCGGCGGGAGATCGTGGTCGGCGACGGCTGCCGGTTCCGGCCGCGCTGTCCGCTGGCCATGGACGCCTGTACGCGCCGGCCGCCGGAGGCCGAGGTGGGCCCCGGGCACCGCGCCCTGTGCTGGCTGCACGCCCGCGCCGACAGCGGCACCGACAACACTGACAGCGTTATTGGCGATGTTATTGGCGATGTCGGATAAGTTGTGCGTAGTTTGTCCGGACAACAGAACTTCACGACTTCCCGTCATGTGCGCATCCGGCTACGCTCGCCCCGTGGCAAAGCAGGAAGAAGGCTCTTCTGGCTCAGCGGAGGCGCTGCAGTTCAGCGTGGACCGCAGCAGCCCCGTCCCGCTGTACTTCCAGCTGTCCCAGCAGCTCGAAGCGGCGATCGAGCAGGGCCGGCTGGCCCCCGGCAGCCTGCTCGGCAACGAGATAGAGCTGGCCGGACGGATGGGCCTGTCCCGTCCCACCGTCCGCCAGGCCATCCAGTCGCTGGTCGACAAGGGGCTGCTGGTGCGCCGCCGCGGCGTCGGCACCCAGGTGGTGCACAGCCAGGTCAAGCGCCCGCTCGAGCTGAGCAGCCTCTACGACGACCTGGAGACCGCGGGCCAGCGCCCCGCCACCCACGTGCTGCGCAACACCACCGAGGCCGCGACCGCCGAGGTCGCCGCGGCCCTCGGGGTCGCCGAGGGCACCGAGGTCGTGCTGATCGAGCGGCTGCGCCTGGCCCACGGCGAGCCCATGGCCCATCTGTGCAACCACCTCCCGGCGGGCCTGCTGAAGCTGGACAGCGCCGAGCTGGCGGAGACCGGGCTGTACCGCCTGATGCGCGCGGCCGGGATCACCCTGCACAGCGCCCGCCAGACGGTCGGCGCCCGCGCCGCCACCGCCGAGGAGGGCGAGCAGCTCGGCGAGCCGGAAGGCGCGCCGCTTCTCACCATGGAGCGGACGGCCTTCGACGACACCGGCCGGGCCGTCGAATTCGGCTCGCACACCTACCGGGCCTCGCGCTACTCCTTCGAGTTCCAGCTGCTCGTACGCCCCTGAGCCGCTGAAGACTCCCCGGATCTCCGCCGTACACCCCCTGGACCCCAGCCGTGCACCGTGACGGATACTTGGGCGGCGTCCCGGCCGCTCAGGCATGCCCGGACGCCGCCAAAACGGGACGTCTTCGAGAAGGGCTGGGTCTTCGTGGCCAGGGTTGGGACAGGGGCACGTGCGTTGACCGCTGCCGTGCTTGCGGCGGTGCTGGGGTTCGCCTCGGCGGGATGCAGCAGTACGGGCGGCAAGCGCGCCGAGGAGCGGGCCGAGAGGGCGGCGAACGCTTCCGGGCGGGCGGCGGTGAACACCCCGAGGATGACCTTCGCCATGGTCACCCACTCCGGTGACGGCGACACCTTCTGGGACATCGTCCAGAGCGGGGCCGAGCAGGCCGCCGTCAAGGACAACGTGAAGTTCCTCTACGCCCACCACGAGGAGGGCAAGGACCAGGCCCAGCTCGTCCAGTCCTACATCGACCAGAAGGTCGACGGGCTGATCGTCACCCTCGCCAAGCCCGACGCCATGAAGGCCGTGGTCAAGAAGGCCGAGAAGGCGGGCATACCGGTCATCACCGTCAACTCCGGGTCGGCGGAGTCCAAGGACTTCGGGGCGCTCAGCCACATCGGCCAGGACGAGACCATCGCGGGCGAGGCGGTCGGCGAGGAGCTCAACAAGCGGGGCCGCAAGAAGGCCCTGTGCGTGCTCCACGAGCAGGGCAACGTCGGCCACGAGCAGCGCTGCGACGGAGTCGAGAAGACCTTCGACGGCAAGATGGACCGGGTCTACGTCGAGGGCACCAACATGCCCGACGTCGAGTCCACCATCGAGGCCAAGCTCCAGTCCGACAAGGGCATCGACACCGTGGTGACGCTCGGCGCGCCCTTCGCGGCCACGGCCGCCAAGGCGGCGGAGCAGTCCGGCAGCAAGGCGGAGATCGACACCTTCGACCTCAACGCCAAGGTCGCCGAGTCGCTCCAGGACGGCACCCTCGGCTTCGCCGTCGACCAGCAGCCGTATCTCCAGGGCTACGAGGCCGTGGACCTGCTGTGGCTCTACCACTACAACGCCGATGTCCTCGGCGGCGGCCAGCCGGTCCTCACCGGCCCCCAGATCATCACCAAGGACGACGCCGCCGAGCTGGCCAAGTACGCCAAGCGGGGGACCCGATGAGCGCGGAAGCGCCGCCCCTGACCAAGGACGAGCGCCTGGTCCGCCGCTCGCTGCCGCGCCGCCTGGCCGGCCGCCCCGAGCTCGGCGCGATCGTCGGCGCGATCGCCGTCTTCGTCTTCTTCTCGGTCGTCGCCGACAGCTTTCTGCAGTGGTCGAGCTTCAGCACGGTGCTGTACGCCTCCTCCACCATCGGGATCATGGCGACGCCGGTCGCGCTGCTGATGATCGGCGGCGAGTTCGACCTGTCGACCGGGGTGATGGTCACCTCCTCCGCGCTGGTCTCGTCGATGTTCTCGTACCAGATGACGGCGAACGTCTGGGTCGGCATCGGGGTGTCCCTGCTGGCCACCCTCGCCATCGGGTTCTTCAACGGCTTTCTGCTGGTGCGCACCGGGCTGCCGAGCTTCATCATCACGCTCGGCACCTTCCTGATCCTCCAGGGCTGCAACCTCGGCTTCACCAAGCTGATCAGCGAGACGGTCTCCACGAAGAGCATCGCCGACATGGAGGGCTTCCCCGCCGCCCAGGACGTCTTCGCCTCCCACCTGACCATCGGGGACGTCGATCTACAGGTCACCGTCCTGTGGTGGCTCGGGCTGGTCGCGCTCGCCACCTGGATCCTGCTGCGCACCCGCGCGGGCAACTGGATCTTCGCGGTGGGCGGCGGCAAGGAGGCGGCCCGCGCGGTCGGCGTGCCCGTGGACCGCACCAAGATCGGGCTGTACATGGGCGTCGCCTTCGCGGCCTGGATCTCCGGGCAGCACCTGCTGTTCAACTACGACGTCGTCCAGTCCGGCGAGGGCGTCGGCAACGAGTTCCTCTACATCATCGCGGCCGTCATCGGCGGCTGTCTGCTGACCGGCGGCTACGGCTCGGCGATCGGCGCCGCCGTCGGCGCGTTCATCTTCGGCATGGCGAACAAGGGCATCGTGTACGCGCAGTGGAGCGCGGACTGGTTCAAGTTCTTCCTCGGCGCGATGCTGCTGCTCGCCACGATGCTCAACTGGTGGGTCCGCAAGCGGGCGGAGGCCAGCAAATGACCACGACAGACACCCCTGCCCGGACGCCGCTGATCGAGCTGCGCGAGGTCAGCAAGCGGTACGGCAACGTCAAGGCGCTACAGGGCGTCTCCCTCGAAGTGCACGCCGGGGAGATCACCTGTGTCCTCGGCGACAACGGCGCGGGCAAGTCCACCCTCATCAAGATCGTGGCCGGGCTGCACCAGCACGACGCGGGCAGCCTCACGATCGAGGGCGAGGAGGCCCGGCTCGGCTCGCCGCGCGAGGCCCTGGACCGCGGCATCGCCACGGTCTACCAGGACCTCGCCGTGGTGCCGCTGATGCCGGTGTGGCGGAACTTCTTCCTCGGCTCCGAGCCCCGGAAGGGCCGCGGGCCCCTCAAGCGGCTCGACGTGGAGACGATGCGCACCACCACGCGGTCGGCGCTGCTGCGCATGGGCATCGACCTGCGCGACGTCGACCAGCCCATCGGCACTCTCTCCGGCGGCGAGCGGCAGTGTGTGGCCATCGCCCGCGCCGTCCACTTCGGCGCCAAGGTCCTGGTCCTGGACGAGCCGACGGCGGCGCTGGGCGTCAAGCAGTCCGGGGTGGTGCTCAAGTACGTCGCGGCCGCCCGTGACGCGGGCCTCGGTGTGGTTCTGATCACCCACAACCCGCACCACGCCTACCTCGTCGGCGACCGCTTCGTCCTCCTCAAGCGCGGCACGATGGCCGGCAGCCACCTCAAGCCGGAGATCGCGCTCGACGAGCTCACCCGCCAGATGGCGGGCGGCAGCGAACTGGAACAGCTCAGCCACGAGCTCGCCCGCCCGCCGGAGAAGGACGCGGCGAGCAAGATCTGAGAACGCGCGGGGTACGCCGGGCGCGTATGGCCCTGTCTCCCCGATCTCCGCGGGCCCGCGACGCCTGGCACGCACGCTCGCTGCGTTGTCGGGCTCGCCCGAGTAGGCCCACTACGAGGGCGACCCTCCGCCTTGCGATCGCACGCACCAGACGCCGCGGGCTGATCCGCCGAGATCGGGGAGACAGGGCCATGGCGCGATCACCCGCCTTGGGGCGGGGCTCGCCATGCGGCGCCCGGCGCGGGTGAGGCACAATCGCACGGCGGGCCCCACCCGCCACGACCGTGTAAGCCGAGGCCCCGGCCTCCCGAGACCCCCGCAGGGACGACGAACTCTTGCGAGCACGCACCCGCAGCGACCGCACCCCCCACGTCTGCGCCGCCGCCTCGGCGGGCCCGTCCGGCCCGGCCCGGGTGGCCGTCGGCCCTGGCCTCGGCAAAGGGGTGAGCCGATGAGCCTGTACCGCGAAAGAGTGCACCGGGGGTCGGCCCGGGCGACCGTGCTGCGCACCGTCGGCACCCGCGAGCGCCGCTCGCACCTCACCGCGCCCCGGGTCCCCACCGTCGGCATCGACATCGGCGGCACCAAGGTGATGGCCGGGGTCGTCGACGCCGACGGCAACATCCTGGAGAAGCTGCGCACCGAGACGCCCGACAAGTCCAAGAGCCCCAGGGTTGTCGAGGACACCATCACCGAGCTGGTGCTCGACCTCTCCGACCGGCACGACGTGCACGCGGTCGGCATCGGCGCCGCGGGCTGGGTCGACGCCGACCGCAACCGTGTCCTGTTCGCGCCGCACCTGTCCTGGCGCAACGAGCCGCTGCGCGACCGCCTCGCCGAGCGGCTGGCGGTGCCGGTGATGGTCGACAACGACGCCAACGCCGCCGCGTGGGCCGAGTGGCGCTTCGGCGCGGGGCGCGGCGAGGACCACCTCGTCATGATCACCCTCGGCACCGGTATCGGCGGCGCCATCCTGGAGGACGGCCAGGTCAAGCGTGGCAAGTACGGGGTCGCGGGCGAGTTCGGCCATATGCAGGTGGTGCCCGCCGGCCACCGCTGCCCCTGCGGCAACCGCGGCTGCTGGGAGCAGTACAGCTCCGGAAACGCGCTGGTCAGGGAGGCGCGTGAGCTGGCCGCGGCCGAGTCCCCGGTCGCGTACGGGATCATCGACCGGGTCGGCGGCAACATCGGCGAGATCACCGGGCCGCTGATCACCGAGCTGGCCCGCGAGGGCGACGCCATGTGCATCGAGCTGTTGCAGGACATCGGCCAGTGGCTCGGCGTCGGCATCGCCAATCTGGCGGCGGCTCTGGACCCCTCCTGCTTTGTCATCGGCGGCGGCGTCAGCGCGGCCGACGATCTGCTGATCGGCCCGGCCCGGGACGCGTTCCGGCGCAACCTGACCGGCCGCGGCTACCGGCCGGAGGCCCGTATCGTCAAGGCTCAGCTGGGCCCCGAGGCGGGCATGGTCGGCGCCGCCGACCTGGCCCGGCTGGTCGCCCGCCGGTTCCGCCGCGCCAACCGGCGCCGCGTGGAGCGCTACGAGCGCGCCGGGGCCACCCCGTGGCTGGCGTCGCGCGGTCAGACGGGGCGACAGTGACCGCCGCCGAGCAGCGCCCCGCCGCGCCCGCAGCCCCCGCCAACGGCACCTCCGCCGTCTCGGCCACTTCCGCCGTCTCGGCCAACGGTGCCTCGCCGCCGGGCCGGGGGGCCGCCGGGGCCGCCGGGGCCGCCGGGGAGCGGCCCGGAGGCGGTGGCCGCCGGTCGCGCCGCTGGCTCAAGGCGGTGGTGGTCTTCCTGCTGATCACGATCCCGGCGGGCTATATGGTCATCTCCGCCCTCCAGAGCCGCAACAGCGGCGAGGACAAGCAGGAGAACGCCTCGGCGACCGGCCTCACCGCGGGCTGGCCGAGCAAGGTCCAGCGGCGCATCTACGACGTGTGGATCCCGGGCTACTCCGACGACGTGGCGTACTACGAGACCAACTCCTGGAAGACCAGCTCGCTGTACGTGCAGTTCGTCACGTCCGTGCAGGGCCTGGACCGGTTCCTGGTCGGGCTCGGTACCGACCGCGCCGAGCTGAGGGAGGGCAGGATCACCATCGAGGCCGACGACGCGAAGAAGGTCGGCTGGCGGGTCGGCGGCGACGAGGACTGGGCCGGGATGGTGCTGAAACAGAAGGAACCCCAGCCGGAGTTGGACATCACCGTCGATTTCGACAACCGGCGCCACCCCAAGGTGTACGTCGTCTCCACCGTCACGCCCTAGGCGCCACCTGGGCGGATGCCCCGGCGGGCCGTCCGGGGCGACCGGTTCTGCGGCCGTCCGGGCGCCCGGAAGACCGGTAGGACAGGGCCTGATCCCCGCGTCCAGGTGGTCTAGGGCAGGAGCGTTTTCGCAGGTCAGGTCCTTGTGGTCCAAGTGCGTCGACGCTGTTGGTGAGACGCGTGTGATAGCAGGTGAGAGGTGAGGAGCCCCCGTCGGCTGATGCCGACGGGGGCTCTGCGTGTGGTGGGTTGCGACGGTGTGCCGTGATCGGCGGGCGTAGTGGCTTCGGCTTTCCGTCGCGCTGCGCCGTTTCGACGAGGCGAGAATGCTCGACTGCTCACGGCCCCTGGGCCTCGTGAGGTGAAGCCGGTGGCCCCCATCACGCGTCGCTACTGGTGCCGTCCGCCGCTCCACCAGCGGCGCCGCTGAGCGGTCGGCGGTTGCGGCGGGTTCACTGGCGTCGCCGACTGTGCGATCGCGGCCGCGTCGCCGAGCACGGCCGTGCGGATCGCCGTCCAGTCCGCGGCACGCCACCAGTTGAACAGCTCCACCGTGCTGATGACCGTCACAGGCAGCGACTCCAGCGAGGCGACGAACTCGGGCCGCGCGTAAACCGCCGCCGTCCTCTCCGACGGGTGCAGCTTGTGCTGATGGTTGACGATCAGTACGCCCTCGGAGACCGGTTTGTCGGGACGCAGCTGCGGCCAGGTCTCCAGATGCCGCTGGAGATGCCCGACGAGATGCTCCTGCGCGGGACCGGAGGCGCCCTTGACCTCGGCCAGGCGCGATGCCACGCCGTCGGCGCCGACGAGCAGGTCGGCGGACTTCGTCCCGCCGAGCTCCTCGTCCAGGTCCACGGTGTGCATCCCCGCCGCGGTCAGCCGCGAGGAGACGGTCGTTCTCTCCGCCCTGGACAACGGCCTTGTGCTGTTCATCGTGGCCGAGCTGCTCCACACCGTCCGCCTCACCATCAGGAACCAGACCCTCGACGCCGAGCCGTTCCTCGTCGTCGGCCTGATTGCCGGCATCCGCAAGGTGCTCATCGTGACGGCCGAAACGGAGAAGTCCTTCCGGCGGAACGTCGAGGGGATCGAACTGCTCATCCTGGCGGGGCTGATCCTCGTGATGGCGACAGCGACGTACGTGTGGCGGCGCTCGACGCGGCCGGGAGACTACTTCCCGCTCCAGGAGGCGCGGCGCTCCCCGTCGCCGGCGCCGTCACCCACCCCGGGGCGCGGGTCCTGATCCGTCACCTTCCGCCGCCGCGGCCGCCCGCACCCGCTGCTCCTCGCGAGCGGAGCCGACGTCCCGTTCCAGGGGTGTGCGGCTCACGGCCGTCGCAAGGTCCTCCAAGGCTTGCTTCTGCAGTTCCGCCCCGCGCCGCACCATCGGGCTCCGGTCCCCGGCGGCGGAGCCCTCCCACGCGTGGAGCGCCTCCTCCACGCGCCCCCAGTCCGGATTCCTGTGCTCGCGCACGTCGACTGCCGCCTGCGCGGTGTCCGCCTCCAGGGCCTCGGCGAACCGCTCCGCCTCGGGGACGAAACGGCTGTCGGCCCGCGGGACGTGGCTCTCCATGAGCATCGCCGCCCGGCCGAACCCCTTGAGCGCCTCCTGCGCCTCCTCCGCCTCGCGCGACGTCAGACCCCTGGGGCGGACCGGTTCCTGCCTTGCCCGGTCGTATGCCTCCTGCCAGGCGGCACGTGCCTCCCTGCTCGCCAGCAGTGCCCTGCGCATGTCGGCGCGATGCTCCCGGGTCGGTTCGGCGTAGCTGCGGAGCACCGCGGCCGCATAGCGGCCGTTGGCGGCGAGCCAGTCCGCAAGCCGGCCCGCCAGCCGGGGCGTCTCCCATGCGGGGAACACCACGTACGCCAGCATTGCCAGGGCCCCGCCGAGCAGGGTGAGCACCACCCGCTCCGGGACCGTCTGCTCCCACGCCTGGCCGCCCATGCCGAGCAGGAAGACGACGTACGCGGCAGTGAAGCACTGGGAGTAGGCGTAGCCGGTACGGATCAGCGTGTACGACAGGCCCGCCGAGACCACCGCCAGCGCGCCGAACACATGGGCGTCCGGGCCCAGGGCCCGCACCATCACGGTGGCGAGCGCGACCCCCGCCAGGGTCCCGGCGAGACGGGCCACCGCGCGCGCGTACGTCCGGTGGAAGTCCGGCCGCATCACCATCACCGAGGTGATGGGCGCCCAGTAGCCGTGGCCCAGGGGGAGCCGGGCGGCGATCAGATAGCCGAGCGTGGCCACCGCCGCCAGGCGGACGGCGTGCCGGAACACGGGCGAGTCCCGGCGGAGCTCACGGCGGACCGCCCGGACGACGACCGGGACCAGCCGGAACATAGTCGGGCGCACCAGGAACTGGGCGCCCGCGGGGCCGGGCGGCCTGTGCGTCCTCCCGCGCGCGCCGCCGCTCCCGGCGATCTCCAACGCCTCGCCGAGCAGTTCCTCGAGCCGCTCGGCGGCCCGCCTCGCGGGGCCCTCCAGCACCTCGTGGTCCTCGTCGACGCGCAGGACGTCCGTGCTCCCGGGCGGCACCTCGGCGGGAGTGCCGCGGCGGATCGAACGGGCGGCCGCATCCAGGACGTCGGCGGCCGCGTCGAGCAACTCCCGCGCGCGGTCCCGCCCGGGTCCCTCCGCCGGGGCGCCGACGTCCGGGTCGGCGAGCGCGGCGACGACCGGCCGCATGCGCTCGGCTAGTCCCCGGGGGCCGTGCAGGACGGGGGGACGGGTGCGGGCCTGTGATGGCGTCACGGCGGCCGCGTCCCGGGCCGTCATCAACGGCTCCGGGTCGAACGGGGCGGTCGGGTCGTGCCGCAGCCGGCGGGCGTAGTCCGCCACGGCGGCCAGGGCGTCGGCGAGCGCGTCACGATGCGCCCCCCAACGGCGGATCGGGAACAGCAAGATCAGCACGGCCTGCGCCACGCCTCCGAGCGCGATGACCCCGGCGTGCTCCAGGGCTCGCCCGACGCTCGTGGGCAGGGTGATGGTCACCAGCATGCTGCCGACGGTCGTCGCTGCGACGATCCCAGCGGTCGATCCGACGGCCCACGCCATCCCCGCCACAAAGGCCCATACGGCCAGCAGTGGGAGGAACGTCACGAGTCGCCCCGCCGCCAGGTAGCCCACGAAGGTGCTGAGCGCCAAACCCGCGCCCGCGCCGAGCGCGATCACCTTGCGTGGACGCCAGGTGCGCTGGAAGGTGGCCCCACCCGCGGAGTAGGCACCGAGGGCGGCGGACGCGGCATACGCAGGGGAGACCAGCCACAGCGCCGGCCCGATGACGATCGCCACCCCAGCGGCCGTGCGCAGCGCGAGCAGAGGCTCCAGCCGCGTCTCCTCGATCGTGAGCCCGGATCGCACGACCTCCCCGAAGGTCCGCAGCCACCTCACCCATGTGAGCCTAGCCGGAACGCCCTGCCGGGGCGCGTCGGCCGCGCGACCCCGGGCCGACCTACACCCACAAACCGGCACCCTCGCGTACAGGGCAATCGATGACCACACCCCCAGCGTCGCCACCTGTCCTACCGGGACAACACCCGCCCCCTCATCGCCATGATCGGCCCGCCGGAGCACATCGCGCTGCTGTCGTTGCCCATGCTTAGCCTGATGCGCGCCGCCCAACGGCTGAGGGGAGCGGCCCTCGGCGTGATCGGAGCGCTGATCCCGGAGTCCGGCAACGCCCTGCCACCCGGGAGGATCCAGTACACCAGCGAGGCACCGCACGTCCGCGGGCGGTTGCGGCTGCTAGGCAGGCTGGTCCGCGTCAACCGGCCCTGGCTGCTGTTCACCGGCCTCTCCCGAGCGCTCCCCGGCATGTTCGCCACCGCGGCGTTCGGCCTCATGAGCATCGACATCTGGAGGGTCACCCTTTACGTGGGGCCGCTCCGCGACGCGGTGTTCACCCTGCTGTCGATCCGCACGCCCGTCCGACTACCCGGGCAGTCGGACACCTGGGCCTGGCAGGGCAATACAGGGAGGCTAATTGGGCCCGACATGCGCATGCGTTCCCGCGCCCCGTCGGCCAGGCTGAATGGGAAGCCCAGGGGCCGGGAGCCACCCCGGCGCCCGCAGCCGGAGGTTGCCGTCATGACCGTGATGTCCATCGCCAGGTTCGAAAGGTTCTTCCGCGTGGCCGCGGGGCTGGACGTCGACAAGAACGATCTCAAGCGCTACAGCGACTTCATCGACGCCAAGCTCTACGATCTGCTGACCGTCGCCCAGGCCACTGCCAAGGCCAACGGGCGCGACATCATCCGGACCTGTGACCTACCGATCACGAAAGGCCTGCAGGAGAGCATTCACCACTTCCGGAAGATCGACCAGGAAGTAGAACTCAAGCCGATCCTGGAACAGCTCGCCACCCACCCCGCTCTGGACCGCACGCCCGACGAGGAGACCGAGGCGGCCTATCCGGACATCATCGGCGGACTCAGCCTGGCCCTTGCCCAGAGCTTCAAGATCCTCCACCCCGACCTGAAGAACCCCCAGACTCAGCACTGGGACGAGGCCCGAGCCGTCTTCGACCTCCTGCTGTGAGTGGCGACCGGACCAAGAGCGGTCGTGACCTCCGCCAGCGAGCCGGCCGAGACCGCGGCGGGTACCCGCCGGCTGCTGGAGCAGACCGCTGTGCGGCTTGCGGGGATCCGCACGATCCCCGACCGGTTGGTGTCGTAAGCCGATCCCGAAGCCCGACCAATCCGCAAGGGCAAGCCCCAGCACCCCAGGCTGATCGGCCCATATCTCGGGTGTCGGAGAGCTCAGATTGTGGCGGCTCGACCTCGCAGGGATCATCGAAGGCATGGACAGGAACATGTCCGTCGGGTCCGGGGAGCGGCTGCTGGAGGAACTGGTCAGAGCAGCCCAGCTGGCATCACCTGGGGAACTGCCCGTGGTCCTGAACCGGTATGCCGAGGCCATGGGTCTGGGCAGGGCCGTTATCTATCTGGTCGACATCCAGCAAAGACTGCTGGTGCCGCTTGTCGAAAGCGAGCCGGAACTGGAGCTCGACACTTCGCTGGCCGGATGGGCCTACCGCACCGACTCTCTCCGAGTGGAAGAAGGCCCCTCCGGCGGGCTGAACATATGGCTACCCCTGGCCGACGGGGCGGAGCGGCTGGGCGTCGTGGAGCTGAACATGAGCACCCTGGACGGGCTCAAGCTACGGCGCTGTCGAACGACGGCGCTGCTCCTCGCACTGATCATCACATCCAAGCGCACCTACAGCGACACCATCGCGCAGCGCATGCGTACCAGGCCGATGCACCTGCCCACGGAGATGGTGAGGGCTTTTCTCCCTCCCCGGTCGATCGGCACCGGGCGGGTCGTTTCGACGGCGGTTCTGGAGCCTGCGTACGAACTGGGCGGCGATGCTTTCGACCATGCGTTCACCGAGGACGTTCTGCACGCCACAATCCTTGACGGCATGGGGCACAACCTGGCGTCCGGACTTGCCACCTCTGTCGCCATGGCAGGCTGCCGTAACGCCCGGCGCAGCGGGGCAGACCTGCACGAACTCGTGGGCACCGTGGACGAGGCGCTGGCGAAGTGGCTTCCGGAGCAGTTCTGCACGGGTGTCTTCACTCAGTTGCACATGCCCACCGGTGTGCTGCGCTGGTGCAACTGCGGCCACCCGCCTCCGTTGCTCATCCGTCGCCACCGCCTGCTCCATAAGGCCTTGGAGCGGCCACCTGAGCCTCCTTTGGGTCTGCCCGCCAGTCTCGCCGAGACCGCCCGTCAGGTGCACGACGTCAGCCTCGAACCCGGTGACCGAATACTGCTCTACTCAGACGGCGTCGTGGAGTCACGCGATGATGCAGGCGAAGAGTTCGGCCTGGAGCGCTTCACCGACTACGTCATCCGGTCGACCGCAGCGGGGCAGAGCGCCCCGGAAGTGCTGCGCCTGCTCATCCATGCCATCCTCGAGCATCGGCACAACAAACTCAGCGACGACGCCACGATCTTGATGTTCGAGTGGCAGCCCCCTGATCCGTGACCGCAAGAGCCGGAGAGCGCAGCCGTGGCGCCGGTACTCCGAGGGCGCAGACGCTGACGTCGGTGGATGCCGAGCGTAACTCAGTCTCCGGGAAGCGGCGGGTATGGTGCCGCACATCTGCGCCCCGGCTTCCGCTCGCCGGAGCAAAGCGGCTCGGCGCGTTGGACCGCGCTCATGACCTCCTCCACCGGGGTCACGGCAGGAGCGCGGCAAACGAGTTCGGCACCCGGGATTTGAGGTGCTGCCATTCGCCGGCGCTCACATGGCGCTCCAGAGTTTTCAGTACGGTGCGCACCAGCTTCTCGCTGCCACCCTCGACCGCATAGGGGAATTCGCTCCGGACCCGTGCGAGGAACTCCTCGTTGCTCATCTTTACGGGCGTTTCGGCCGGTTTCCAGCCGTCGTAGTAGACGCCTCTGACGATGGTCGGCAGTTGGGCGCCGAACTGCACGGCCGTCTCGACCGGGAGACGATCCCGAAGCGGGTGCAGCACGGCCCGCAGTGCCGCATACGACTGCTTACGCCGTTCTTTGGGCCACTCGAAAGCCTCCTCGACGTCTTTGAGGAGCCGATTGGCCTTGTCCACCATGGTGTCGAACGAGGAGAAACCTGTATCAACCATTTGCGTGGGCCTTTCGTTCTGGGCGCCTCACGAGCTCAGTCCGCGAGGTCGGCCTTGCCGAACAGGACCGCGTAACTGGAGGGGAGTTGGCTGATGATCTGATTCAGTTCTCCGCCAGTCACAGCGTCGGCAACGGTGGTCAGGACCGCGCTGGCGTCCCACTGCGCCGTACGCGGCCGGGCATGGGTGCGCTCGGCGACCCGGCGGTAGAACTCTTCGATCCCGAAGCTCTGCGCCCGCTGGGGCGTTGCATGGTTCAGAACCTGTCCCAGCGGGCCGGGCAGCTGGGATGCGAGGTCCTTGACCTCTCCCGGGCTGATCCGTTGGGCCAGCACTTCCAGCACGGCGTTGGTGACGTCCGCGGCTTCGTCCTGGTCGTTGTATTCGCCTCGCTCGCGTACATGGGCGAGGAATCCGTCATATTTCATCGCTGCCTCCTTCTGCGCCGGTCACCGCCGGTCATGGGGGTCGCCCGGTGCGCTGTCGGGCCGGCCGGGTCCGTCCGTCGGCGCGTAGCTGCCGTTCGCAAGGCTCTTGGCCCGCGGTCGGTGAGTCTCCCGAACAGGAGAGCGCCCGCACATGCGCCTGCCACGTAGATGGCGGCGGCAGTGCCTATGTCGGCGCTGGTCAGGTTGATGCCGCTGCCCGGCTCGGTCATACGGGCGGCAACCGCCCCGACGATCGTCACTTCGAGTCCGTCCAGAATCCAGACGGCTCCCAGACCGATGACGATCCGCCAATGGAATCGGGACCACGGCAGCCGGTCAAGCCGGGCGGGGACCTTGGTCGTGACGTCTGGCACTGCGCGCGCGGGTGCGGAGCGGAGGGAAGCAAGCGATATCCGACGGCCCAGGACGCCAAGCGTTACGCACGGGCATTCGACCGCGAGGACCAGGCGGACATGGGCCGGCGAGCACCGCTGGGTCTGCTCCCCCTTCGGCTGCTGCGCGCCTGGCGTCTCCGGCACCGAAAGGAGGCCGGTGGGGAGCCGCGTGCCGCGTCTCCGCCGCCGTGAGGGGTTGTGATATGGGACGTCGTTCATGAGCCGCTCCGGGTGTCGAGGCCCGCCGGCCCGGCCGCGGTGCCGGATGGGTGCCCGGAACCGCGGCGTTCGCGTCTCAGCCGCTGCTCTCGGTGCTTTCACTCGTCTCGCTGATCTCGACGTGCCGGGGCTTTGCGACCTCGGCCTTGGGGACGGTGATGGTGAGCACCCCGTCCGACATCTGCGCATTGATCTTTTCGGTGTCGACCTCTCCGGGCAGCCGCAGCCGGTACTCGAAGGCTCCGGTGCGGCGGGTGCTCCGGCGCAGGACGCCTTTGCGTTCCTTCTCCTTGATCTCTCCGGTGACCACCAGCTCCTGGCCGTTCGCTTCGACGTCGATGTCCTTGCTCTTGACGCCGGGGAGTTCGATCTCGACGTGGAAGGCGTCGTCGGACTCCGTGACATCCGCCAGGGGTGTCCACGCGACTGCGGGCGCAGCGCCTCCCACCGTGGATTCAATCAGTCCGCTCATATCGCTGAGCAGTTGGTCGAACTCCGTCAGCGGATTGCGTGCCCAGCCAAGGGGCCTGTCCTGCATTGCGCCACCGCGGTGGCGCCGGACGGGCATGGTCATTCCCATCGCCTCCTTCTCGTGATCTCGTCGCCCGCTGGGTGTCATGCGAGCCAAGCGGACTCCTTCGGACGGGTGTGCGGTGAGCTGTCGGTGCCGCCGGGCGCGGCCGTGTGGCCCAGGGAGCGGTGCACGAAGTGGATGCTCATCGCGCCTTCGCCGACCGCGGAGGCCACACGCTTCACCGAGCCGCTGCGGACGTCGCCGGCGGCGAAGACGCCAGGCAGGCTGGTCTCCAACGTCAGGCAGTCGCGGCCCTGGCTCTGCCACAGTTCGGGGACGGAGCAGGCCTGCGCCTCCGCGCCGGTGAGCACGAAGCCGCGCGCGTCGAGGGCGAGCGCGCCGGACAGCCACTCGGTGTGGGGGTCGGCGCCGGTAAAGACGAACAGGGCGCGCACCGCGAGGTGGCGATGCTCGCCCGTACGGTGGTCGACCACGGTGACCGCCTCCAGCACCTTGTCGCCGAGTGCCTCGGTCATCTCGGTGTGCAGCAGCACGCGCACCCGCGGGTGGCGCTCGACCTGATCGATCAGGTAGCGGGACATGTGCGCCTCGAGGCTCGGCCCACGGACGAGCAGATACACCTGCGGTGCGTACCCGGCCAGGAAGAGCACGGCCTGGCCCGCGGAGTTGCCGCCGCCGACCACCGCCACCGGGTCGGCACGGCACTGCTGGGCCTCGTAGACGGTCGCCGAGTAATGGACGCTCGCTCCCTCCAACGGCTCGATGCCGGGCACATGGAGGCGGCGGTAGCGGGCGCCGGTGGCCAGGACGACGGTACGGGCGGTGATCTCGCTGCCGTCGGCGAACCCCACGGCGTAGTGACCGTCCCGCGGTTCGAGCCGGGCCGCCTCCACCGGGACGCTGATCCGGGCGCCGAACTTGCCCGCCTGGAGCACCCCGCGCTCGGTGAGTTCGGCGCCCGAGATGCCGGAGGGGAAGCCGAAGCAGTTGTCGATGCGGGAGGACGTCCCGGCCTGGCCGCCGGTGGCCATCGCCTCGACCACGGTCGTGCCGAGGCCCTCCGAGGCGGCGTTCACCGCGGCGGCGAGACCGGCCGGACCGGAGCCGACGATCAGGAGATCGCCGCGGCCGTTGCCCGACGGCAGGGGCGGCAAGCCGATCAACCGGGCCAGTTCGGCGTTGCTCGGATTGCGCAGCAGCGTCGTGTCACGCCAGATCACCAGCGGCGTCTGTTCCGGACCGACCGCGAAGCGGCGCAGCAGCGCCTCGGCCTCCTCGTCCGTCTCCAGATCGATCCAGCGGTGCGGCAGCCGGTTGCGGGCGGCGAACTCGCGCAGCCGCCGGGTGTCGGGCGAATAGCGCGAGCCGATGATGCGGAAACCGGCGCCCTGCCCGACGAGCAGGGCACGGCGGCCCAGGCAGGCGCGCAGCACCACATCACCAAGGATGGAGTCCCGGGTCACCAGGTCACGCAGCTGATCCATGGACAGGGCGAGGACCTCGCCGGGGTCCCTGACCACGGCGGTGTAGAAGGCCACCTGTCCGTTCAGGAGGCCGAGTTCGCCGATGAAGCGGCCAGGGCCGTGCACACGCAGCAGGCGTTCGTCGGGCGTGCCGTAGCCCTCGACGATGGCGACCGAGCCACTGAGGACGACATAGAAGGTCTCGCACCGCTCCCCCTCCCGGATCAGCACGTCACCGGCGTCGACCGCGCGCCGCCGGCCATGCTGCGCCAGGCGGTCCATCTGGTCGTCCGGCAGGCGGGGATAGGCGCCGTAGATGTCGGGCGTCTCGAAGGGGACGCTCTCCTCCGCCTCGTCCGGCACAGGCGCTGCGCTTGGCCGCGTCTCGTCGCCGGGCATCACACGAACGCCTCGTGGACGAAGCACCACCGCCAGTCCTCGCCGGGCTCCAGCGACGCCACGATCGGATGGCCGTCGGCGGCGGCGTGACGGCGCGCGTGCCGGTTCGGCGAGGAATCGCAGCAGCCGACGTGGCCGCAGGTCAGGCAGAGCCTGAGGTGGACCCAGGGGGAACGCGTGGCCAGGCATTCCTCGCACCCTGGGGCGCGCGGGGTGACGGGGCGTACGAGGGCGAGGTGGGGGTCGGCCCGTACGGTCATGGCCGATCACCCCTTCCCGGCCGGTTCGCGGCCCGCGATCGACTGCTCCACCCACCGCCGCAGGGCAGGGGCAGGTGCGGCACCCGCCTGCCGGGCAATGGTCTGTCCTTTGTCGAGGACCAGCAGCGTCGGTACCGCCTGGACCTCGAACCGCCGCGCCAGGCGCGGGTTCTTGTCGATGTCGACCTTGACCAGCTTGATCGTTCCCGCGAGATCGGCGGCGACCTTCTCCAGCGCGGGGCTCACCATGCGGCAGGGGCCGCACCAGGTGGCCCACAGGTCGACGACGACGGGCACGGTGGCCTGCTCGACGACCTCGGTGAAGTCGTCGTCGCCCGCGTCGGCCATCCACGGCAGAGGCTGCTTGCAGTTGCCGCACCTGGGGCGGCCCTCGGCGGCCACGGGTACCCGGTTGGCGCGCCCGCAGTGCGGGCAGGTGACGTTGGTGGCTTGCACGGTACTCATGCCGCCCTCGCTCCCTTCACGTCCTCGGGCTGGTCGTAGGTGACGACCAGCTCTCCGTGCTCGGCGTCGACGCGGACCTTCGCGCCGTCCTGGACGTCGCCGCGCAGCAGGGCGCGCCCGACCAGTGTCTCGACCTCGTGGGAGATGTAACGCCGCAGCGGCCGGGCCCCGTACACCGGGTCGTAGCCCTGGTGGGCGATCAACTCCCGGGCAGCGTCGGTGAGTTCGACGGTGATGCGGCGTTCGGCAACCCGCTGCCGCAGCTCGTCGAACTGCAGCTCCACGATCCGCTCGATCTGCCGCTCACCGAGCGGCTTGAACAGCACGATGTCGTCGACGCGGTTGAGGAACTCCGGACGGAAGTGCCCGCGCAGCTCACCCATCACCAGGGCGCGGGCGTCCGGCTTGATCTCACCCTCGGCGGTGGCGCCGTCGAGGAGGTGCTCGGAGCCGATGTTGGACGTCATGATGATCACGGTGTTGCGGAAGTCGACGGTGCGGCCCTGGGCGTCGGTGATGCGGCCGTCGTCGAGGATCTGCAGCAGGGTGTTGAAGACATCGGTGTGCGCCTTCTCGATCTCGTCGAACAGCACAACCGAGTACGGCTTGCGGCGTACGGCCTCGGTGAGCTGGCCGCCTTCCTCGTAGCCGACGTATCCGGGCGGTGCGCCCATGAGCCGGCTGACGGTGTGCCGCTCCTGGTACTCACTCATGTCGAGGCGGACCATGTTCTCCTCGGAGTCGAACAGAGTCCGGGCGAGGGTCTTGGCCAGCTCGGTCTTCCCGACGCCGGTGGGGCCGAGGAAGATGAACGAGCCGATGGGGCGGCGAGGGTCGCGGATGCCGGAGCGGGCGCGGATTATGGCGTCGGCGACGAGCTTGACGGCTTCGTCCTGGCCGATGACGCGCTCGCGCAGGATCTCGTCGAGGCGCAGCAGTTTCTCGCGTTCGCCCTCCTGGAGGCGGGCGACTGGGATGCCGGTCCAGGCGGCGACGATCTCGGCGATCTCCTCATCGGTGACGACCTCGCGCAGCAGCCGGTTCTGCCCTTGTTTGGCGGCCAGTTGCTCCTCTTCTGCGGCGAGTCGGCGCTCCAGGTCCTGGAGTCGGCCGTAGCGGAGTTCGGCGGCGCGGTTGAGGTCGTAGGCGCGTTCGGCCTCCTCCGCCTCGTGGCGGACCTGCTCCAGTTCCTGGCGCAGTTCCTGCACGCGGCGGATCGCCTGCCGTTCGGCCTCCCACTGGGCGTGTTTGGCGTCGGCCTCGCCGCGCAGGTCGGCCAGTTCCCTGCGCAGCTCCTCCAGGCGGGTTTTGCTGGCGGGGTCGGTCTCCTTGGAGAGGGCCGCTTCCTCGATCTCCAGGCGGGTGACGCGGCGGGTGATCTCGTCGAGTTCGGCGGGCATCGAGTCGATCTCGGTACGCAGCCGGGCGCACGCCTCGTCGACCAGGTCGATGGCCTTGTCGGGCAGGAATCGATCGGTGATGTAGCGGTGGCTGAGGGTGGCCGCGGAGACCAGCGCGGTGTCCTGGATCTTCACGCCGTGGAAGACCTCGAGGCGTTCACGCAGTCCGCGCAGGATGGAGATGGTGTCCTCCACGCTCGGCTCGTCGACCAGGACCTGCTGGAAGCGGCGTTCGAGGGCGGCGTCCTTCTCGATGTGCTTGCGGTACTCGTCGAGGGTGGTGGCACCGATCATGTGGAGTTCGCCGCGGGCGAGCATCGGCTTGAGCATGTTGCCCGCGTCCATGGCCCCTTCGGCGGCGCCCGCTCCTACGACGGTGTGGAGTTCGTCGACGAAGAGCAGGATGCGCCCCTGGGCGGCCTTCACCTCGGACAGCACGGCCTTGAGGCGTTCCTCGAACTCGCCGCGGTACTTGGCGCCGGCGACCAGGGAGCCCATGTCGAGGGCGAACACCGTCTTGTCGCGCAGGCCCTCGGGGACGTCGCCGCGAACGATGCGCTGGGCCAGGCCCTCGACGATGGCGGTCTTGCCGACGCCGGGGTCGCCGATGAGGACGGGGTTGTTCTTGGTCTTGCGGCTGAGGATCTGGGTGACGCGGCGGATCTCCGCGTCACGGCCGATGACCGGGTCCAGCCGCCCGGACCGAGCCTCGAGGACCAGGTCGCGGCCGTACTTCTCCAGAGCCTCGTAGGCCACTTCGGGGTTGGCGGAGGTGACGCGCTGGTTGCCGCGGACCTGGGTGAGCGCGCTCAGGAACGAGTCCCTGGTGATGCCGGCCTGTTTGAGCAGTCGCCCGGCGGCGGTTGAAGAGCTCTCCTCAGCCAGGGCGAGCAGGAGGTGTTCCACGGACACGTACTCGTCCTTGAGGCGTTTGGCCTCCCGTTCGGCGGCGTCGAGCAGGCGGGCGAGGCGCTGGGTGACGAAGACCTGGCCGGGTGCCGCGCCGGGGCCGGTGACCTTCGGGCGGCGGGAGAGTTCCTCGCGCACGGCCGCGCGCAGTTCCTTCGGCTCGGTGCCGGCCTGTTGCAGCAACCGCGGGATCAGACCGTCCTCCTGATCGAGAAGTGCGAGCAGCAGGTGTTCCCCGTCGACCTCGGTGTGCCCCATGCGGCCGGCCGCGGTCTGGGCCTCCTGGAGGGCTTCCTGTGACTTCTGGGTGAGACGGTTCATGTCCATGGGGGTGTTTCACTCCTCGTGCCGCGGGCGCGCAGTGCGGCTTCGAGCAGGCTGATGCGGTCGAGCAGGTCGAGCACCAGGCCGATGGATGCGTAGTTGAGGCAGAGTCCGGAGCGCAGCCGCTGGATGCGGGCGAGGACCGCCGGGGCCGTGGGGTCGAACACCAGGTGCCCCGCGGCGTCGCGCTCGGCGTCGACCAGGCCGAGGGCGACGAACCGGCGGATCAGATCGGGGTGGAGGCCCGAGCGACGGGCCACGGCGTTCAGGGAGAGCCTGGGGGCGGGCACGAGCGCGTACCGGACAGCCGTCGAGGCGGTGACGTCGACGCCCGTCCGTACCGGACGGTCGCCCACGCCGGCCCGGCCGATGCCTGCCGCTCCCGCGGGTCGGTCGTTCATCGCGTCCTCCTGGGGTCGAACGAGGAGGTGGCGGCGAGCTCCTCGAACAGTTCGCGCTCCCGGTCGCCGAGGGTGGGCGGCACCATGATGCGGAGTTCGGCGTACAGGTCGCCGTTCGCGCCGCGCGGGTTCGGCATGCCCTCGCCGCGCAGCCGCAGCCGCCGGCCGCTGGACGAGCTCGCGGGCACCGTGACCTTGGCCGTGCCACCCCCGGGGGTGGGCACCGGCACGGTCGCGCCCAGGGCCGCCTCCCAGGGGGCGACCGGTACCTGGACGTGCACGTCGCGGCCGTCCAGCCGGAACCGGGGGTGAGGCTGGATACGCACCCGCAGGTACAGGTCGCCCGCGGGGGCGTCCCCACTGCCCCGGCCGCCCTCGCCCGCCAGCCGGATGCGCTGCCCGTCGGTGACGCCCGGCGGCAGGTCGACCTCGTACCGCCGCGGCTGCCCGGTGGGACCGGTGAGTGTGACGGTGCGACGGCCGCCTTGGTACGCCTCCTCGACGGTGAGCGGCAGTTCGGCCTCCTGGTCCGCTCCGGGGACGCTGCCTCGGGCGGCGCCGGCCCCGAACATGGAGCCGAGCAGGTCCTCGATGTCGATGCCCTCCGCTCCCAAGGCGTCGCCGAAGCCGGTGGCGTACCGGACGCGAGGACCGCCCGCGCCCGCGGTCCTCCGACCGCGGAAGCCGCCGCCCGCGCCCGCCGCGACCCGTTCGTCGAAGTCCTCCGGGATCTGACGGAAATCCTCGCCGAAGCGGTCGTAGCGGGCCCGGGTCTTGGGATCGGACAGGACGCTGTATGCCTCGTTGAGGTCCTTGAAACGCTCCTCCGCCCCGGGGTCCTTGTTGACGTCGGGGTGGTACCTGCGGGCGAGTTTGCGATATGCCTGCTGGATCTCGTCCTGGCTCGCGCTCCGCGGCACGCCCAGCACCTCGTAGTAGTCCCGTGCCATCGCCGGTCACTCCCGCTTCGCGACGGTCACCGCGGCCGGCCTGAGCTGCCGCTCGCCGTCCCCGTAGCCGGGGCGCAGCACCTCGACTACGGTGCCCGGCTCGACGTCGGGGTCCTGGACGACGCCGACCACCTCGTGCCGGGCCGGGTCGAAGGCGACGCCTGTCTCCGCCCGCCGCGGGTAGCCGAGCAGTTCGAGGACGTTCACCGCCTGGTCGCGTACGGCCCGGATGCCCTCCACGATCGCGCCCGGATCGGCGCCGGCGTGGGTCAGGGCGAGTTCGAGGTTGTCGAGGACGGGCAGGAAGGCGGCCGCCGTGCGGGACCGCTCGACCGCCCGTTCCCGCTCCAACTCCCTGGCGTGACGCTTGCGAAGGTTGTCGAGGTCGGCGAGCGCGCGCCGCCAGCGGTCCTCCAGTTCCTGGATCGCGGTCGTGTGCTCGTCCTCGGCAGGCGCGGGGCCGGCGGCGTCGGGTCCCGGTTCGCCGTTCGCCGCTTCCGGCCGGGTCGGCGGGCCCGGTTGCGGCAAATCCCCGCGAGGAGGGCGTACGGCGCCTTCCGGGACCGGTTCGACCGGATCCGACGCGGCCCGGTCGGGTTCCTGGGGGTGGCTGGGCATGGCGCGCCTCAGTCCTTGTCGAACTCGGCGTCGATGACATCGTCGCCACCGCCACCGCCACTGGTGGGACCACCGGTGGCGGCGTCCTGGCCGGGACCGCCCGTGGCGGCGGCGCCCTGATGGGCCACCAGCCCGGCGAGCACCTGCTGGAGTTCGGAAGTCAGGGGCCGTACGCGCTCCACGCCCGCCTCTTCCTTGACCGCCGCCCGGGCGTCGGACACGAGCATCTCGGCGCGTGCCTTCTCGTGCGCGGGCGCTGCGTCACCCAGTTCGGCGAGGCGCTTCTCGACCTGGTATGCGACGGCGTCGAGCTCATTGCGGGCGTCGACGGCCTCGCGGAGTGCCTGGTCCTGGCCCCGGTTGCGCTCGGCCTCCTGGACCATGCGTTCGACCTCACTGCGGTCCAGGTTGGAGCTCTCGCTGATGGTGATGCCCTGCTCCTTGCCGGTGTCCCGGTCGCGGGCCCTGACGTTGAGGATGCCGTTGGCGTCGATGTCGAAGGTGACCTCGATCTGTGGTTCGCCCCGCGGCGCCGGCCGGATGTCGGTGAGCTGGAACCGGCCGAGCACCCGGTTGTCGGCGGCCCGCTCGCGCTCGCCCTGGAGGACCACCACATCGACGGCCGGCTGGTTGTCCTCGGCGGTGGAGAAGGTCTCGGTGCGGCGCACCGGGATGGTGGTGTTCCGCTCGACGATCTTCGTCATCACTCCGCCGCGCGTCTCGACGCCCAGCGACAAGGGTGTGACGTCGAGTAGCAGGACGTCCTTGACCTCGCCCTTGAGCACCCCGGCCTGGATCGCGGCACCCAGGGCCACGACCTCATCGGGGTTGACGCTCATGTTGGGTTCCTTGCCGCCGGTCAGCCGGCGGACCAGGGCCTGGACCGCCGGGATCCGTGTGGAGCCGCCTACGAGGATGACCTCGTCGATGTCGCTCTCGCCGACCTTGGCGTCGGCCATTGCCTGCTGGACCGGTCCCAGGCAACGCTCCACCAGGTCGCCGGTGATCTGCTCGAACGTGGACCGCATGATCGAGTCGGTGAGGTGTTTGGGGCCCGAGGCGTCGGCGGTGATGAACGGCAGGCTGACCTGCGTCTGCGTCACCGAACTGAGCTCGGTCTTGGCCTTCTCCGCCGCCTCGAACAGTCGTTGCAGCGCCTGCGGGTCCTTGCGCAGGTCGATGCCGTTCTCCTTCTGGAAGTCGTCCGCGAGGTAATCCACCAGACGCCGGTCGAAGTCGTCACCGCCCAGGTGGCTGTCGCCGGCGGTGGAGCGCACCTCCACCACGCCGTCGCCGACGTCGAGGATGCTCACGTCGAAGGTGCCGCCGCCCAGGTCGAAGACGAGGACGGTCTCGTGCTGCTTCTTGTCCATGCCGTACGCGAGGGCAGCCGCCGTCGGCTCGTTGATGATCCGCAGCACCTCCAGTCCCGCGATCCGTCCGGCGTCCTTGGTGGCGGTGCGCTGAGCGTCATTGAAGTAGGCGGGCACCGTGATGACCGCCTCCGTGACCCGCTCCCCCAGCTGCTTGGAGGCGTCGTCGGCGAGTTTGCGCAGCACCTGTGCGCTGATCTCCTCAGGCGCGTACAGCTTGTCGCGCACCTTGAAGCGGGCCGCCCCGCCGTCGCCCTCGACGACGTCGTACGCCACCGCCCTGGCCTCGTCGGAGATCTCGTCGAAATGCCGGCCGATGAACCGCTTGGCCGAGTAGATGGTGCCCTTGGGGTTGAGGATCGCCTGGCGCCGGGCCAGCTGGCCCACCAGACGTTCCCCGGTGTCGGTGAAGGCCACCACGGACGGTGTCGTGCGGTTGCCCTCGCTGTTGGGCACGACGGACGGCTCGCCGCCCTCCCACACGGCGATCACCGAGTTGGTGGTGCCCAGGTCGATGCCCACTGCCTTGGCCATGGGGAACTCCTCCCGGTACGGCGCCTGCGTCGACTCTCCGGATCACGTTCGTTCAGGTACGGGTGGGACCTCCGCCGGTGGTCTGCAGCCCGCCGATCAGCCCTACAGCCTCGTCGGAGACCTCCTCGTCCACGACGACCTCGTACCGGCTCGGCTGCATCGAGCAGGGCGAGGCGAAATCCCAGCGACCGCCCTGCAAGGCGTGCGGCAGCATGCCGGACAGCGCGCCGACGATCACTCCGAAGATCAGCCCGTACAAGGGAGTAGGGCGGAGACGACGGGGTCGAGCCAGTTCACAAGGCCGAACAGCCAGCCGATCAGGACACCGGGGAGCGCACCGCTCGCCGCTCCGTGAAGGGCGGCCCTGCCGTAGCCCATCCGGCCGATCACCTGCTCGACCAGGCGCACGCCCTGGCCATGATCGCCGCCCTCTCCACGGGAAACCCATGGTCAGAGAGGTGGTCAACGGCGCGTGCAGCTTCCCGGTACGTCTTGTACGAGGCAACCGGCCTGCGATGCTGCTCGGTCATCGCCCAGCCCTTCCTGCCGGTGCGCACGGACAGTTTCGAACACTCCCCAGGGTGGCGAGCCGAGTGGCTCCACGCCTGCGCCTGGCGAGTCAGAAATGCACGGGTCCGATCGCCCCACGAGTACGAGAGGAAGAATCCGAACATCTCGGATGAGCCGGCCCGAGAGCGGGTTCCACCGCTCGCCTGTAGGCTCGGGGAGAACGGAGTGATCCCATGGCCGGCAGCCGGGCGCACAACCTGTACCGCCGCCGCTCCGACTGGGAGGGCAGCCCCCCGCGGGGCAGCGGCGGGCGGCACCCCACGGCCGCGCGGAGAGGGCCCCGCCCACCCGCTCCAACCCCGGCCGACCATGCCCCCCACGAACTGATGGCGCTCTCCCGCGCCCTGTTCGACACCCGGGACGAAGGCGAGATCCTGCGCCTGGCCATGGACCACATCGCCGCCGCAGGGCCGTACGGCGCCGAGGCCGGATACCTCAAGGTGGACGGCGACCTGGTCCCCAGCCCGAGGAACGGGCAGATCCATGCCTTGGCCGTGGACCGGAGGTTGCGGGAGCTGGCCGGGCAGGACGGCCCTGTGACCGTACCCGGCCGGCCCTGGGGCCGGGCCCTGGGGCTACGCGGACTTGAGGGACTCCACGGCTACCTCGTGGTGACGTCCCGCTCCCGGCCCACCGAGGCCGAGCGATCCCTGCTCGCCACGCTCGTCCGGCACACGGCTGCTGCACTGTCGGTCGCCTTCGCACACCGCCGCCAACGCGAGGACGCGCTGGAGCTGTACCGGCTGAGGGAGGAACGGACAGCCCTCCAGGGGCGGCTGATCTCCGTCGTGGCTGAGTCGGGGTACCTGCGGGCCGTTCACGCGCTCATGGCCGACGTCGCTGCCTCGGGCGGCGGCGAGGAAGCCATCACCCGCGTACTGCACGGGCTCACTGGACTCCCCGCGCTGGTCGAGGACCGCTTCGGTCGGCTGAGGTCCTGGACCGGCCCCAGCCGCCCCGACCCCTATCCGGAACCTGACCCCGTGCGCCAGGACGAAATGCTGCACGCCGTCGCCCGGGAGGTCGGGCCGGTGCGGATAAAGGACCGGCTGATCACCCTGGCTCGCCCGCACGGCGAGATCCTGGGCGTGCTGGCCCTGGTCGATGCCCGGGCCGAGGCCGACGAGCACACCGTGCTCGCGCTGGAACACGCCGCCACGTCACTCGCCCTGGAGCTGGCGCACCTGCGTAATCTGGCCGAAGTGGAGCTGAGGCTGCACCGCGAGCTGGTCGACGACCTCCTGGCAGGGACGGACGAGGCGAGCGCCTACGCCCGGTCCGAGGCAGTCGGACACGACCTGCACCGCAGCAACTACATCGTCGTGGTGCAGTGGTCGAACCGGACTGCGGACGATTCCTTCGCGCAGACCGTGGGCCGGGCGGCCTCTGCCGTGGGCATGCGCTCGCTGCTGACCCGACGTTCCGACCACGTGGTCCTGGTCGCCGACGACAGGCCGCACGCCCGCGCGCTGTACGAGGCGCTCGCCCGGGAGACCGGAACACGGTCCGGGACGATCGGGGTGAGCGCCCCTTGCGACTCCCTGGACGACATCCCCCACCGCTACCAGGAGGCGCAGCGCGCCCTGGAAGTGCGCCGCCACTCCCGCGAGCGCTACGGCACGACGTTCTTCGACGAGCTGGGCCTCTACCGCATCCTGGGACCTGGCAACGATTACCGGGAACTAGAGACGTTCGTCCACGAGTGGCTCGGGCAGCTCATCGACTACGACTCCCGGCACCACACGGCCATGGTGGAGACCCTGTCCCGGTACTTCGACTGCGGCGGCAACTACGACGAGACCGCCGAATCCCTCGCGATCCACCGCAGCACGCTGCGCTATCGGCTCCAGCGCATCCGCGACATCAGCGGCAACGACCTCGCGAACGTCGAGGACCGGCTCAACCTCCAGGTGGCGACCCGAGTGTGGAAGATCGTGCTGGGCGGACACGGCTGATGCCCCGCTAGAACTGTCGCACGAGCGGTGCCAGCAGCAGTTGGTCGGCGTGGTGGCAGGAGTCCGTGTCAGTAGGTCGTCACGGAGCTGGATCAGCGCCGTGACGACGTCGCGGAGTCTGGTGCCTCCCGAACCCGACATTGAGTAGGACGCCGGGGACCCTTCGTCAGGAAGTGCGGCAAGCTCACTCTCACAGCCGGACGACAACCAGGGCGATGTCGTCACTGGCGCCTTTGCCTCCAAGCCGTGGCCGACCACGTCCCCGACGGTCACCGAGAAGCGGCCGTCGGGCAGGTCCACAGCGTCGTACCAGTCGCCGCACACATTCAAAGAGTCGACCGCGGGCAGGTAGCGCACCGCGACATCCTGGTGAAGGGCCAGGCCGGGTGAGCGGAGCATTGCCTCCTGCAGCTTGATGGCGATCCGTCGCTGGCGGGCGTTGGCCCGGCGCAGCTCTTCGTTCAGGCGCTGCACCTTCCCGGTGCGTTCGTACAGCTCGGCCTCCATCTGCTGCGTATTGCCGGGCTTGTTGCTGGCGCGCCCTGCACGGGCGTAGGCGGTCACATCCTCCACCCGGAGGAGAATCCACCTCACCTGCCCCTCCGGCCCCAAAACCGGCGTGTTGGTCGTGGACCACCAGCGCTCTTCGAACACCCCAGGTCGGCTCGCGGCAGGGACGTCGTACTTCGGCAGCGCCATCGTGTCCGGCTCCCGGGTGGAGAGCACCCGCTCCAGCGAGGCCGTCACCAGGTGGCGTACTTGATCTGCGTCGGGGTCTGCAGGGTTTACCGGGATGGCGTCGAAGAAGGGTTGTCCGACCAGATCATCGCGGGTGCGCCCGCTTGCCTGGCAGAATGCCCTGTTCACTGCGATGATCACCAGGTCCGGGAGAAGCACCAGGCATGGGCTGGGGGTAGCAGCGAAGAGCGCAGCGTAGTCGACCTCTGCTGTGGCCGCACGCACCGCGTCAGTCGCCGAAACGCCCACCTACTCACTGTAGGAGCGCCATAAGTGCGTGGCCGGCCATGCGTCCCACCGGCGCCCCAGCGCCACCACATGCTGACAACCGCTGACGGCTCAGCCGTAGGTGACAACGTTGATCGGTTTTGTGGCGGGTGCGAGGCATCGACACTCCGGCGGCAGAGAGAAGCGGTGTTACCTCAGGCCGTAGGACCGCCCCCTGGCCGTCCGGGCGATCACACTGCGACGGCCTCGCCCATTTCCTCCTCGGCGTCCGCCTCCGCTGAAGGAATGGATGCCCGGACAGTGGTGCTGCGCCGCTCCGTCACCGCGGCCGCGGCCACGAGCAGCAGGCCCGCAACCAGCCAGAGCACCAGGGAGAGCATTCGGCCACCCAGGCCCGCCGAGTCGAAGTAGAGCAGACTGCGGGCGCCCTCGACGAAGTCGGGGCCGTTCCAGAAGGAGTGCAGCGCGCCGAAGAAGCCGTTCTGCAGCTCCGGTTCGAAGATGCCGCCGCAGGTGGTGAAGTTGAGCATGACGAACAGCACCATGAGGACCAGCGTCGTCATGCGTTTCCCCTGGTTACGGAGGAAGCTGAACCGGGTGCTGTCCGTGATGGTGAGAGGCTTCGGAGTGAGCCCGGCCAGGACCAGCACTCCACCCCGGGCGAGCACGGTGGCGGCCTGTTCGCGCACGGCGGGAACACGCAGTGCGTCCGGCGTCTGTGGAGCAGGGGAGGGCGGCTTTCGCGGCATCCTCTTCAGGAGTTCGATCAGCCTGCCGTGACAGCTTGAAGCACCCGGGTCGGGTTGCCGGGGGACCGCCACGCGCTTGAACTGGTGGAGGGGTGCATTGCGCAGATCGGGGGGTGCATGGACCCGGGGATGAGAGCGGGAGGTGTTTTCAGTGCCCGACCGCGACGTGCTCATGATCATCGCTGAGGACGGACGGGTGATCGAGTGGCAGCGTCTTGCTGAGGAGCTGTTCGGATGGTCCGCCGAGGAGGCCGTTGGCCAGTCCGTCCTCGCGCTGATGCGTGAGATCAACGCGGGGGACGGAGGGCGCCGAGGCAGCCTCTCTGACGGAGCCCCGGTACTGGTCACGCCGGAGCTGCGCGGCACTTCCGTTGTTTGGCAGGTACGCGCGGCAGCGGACGCCGTTTCACGGCAGGACGTGGCGGTCTTGAGGGCCATGTTCACCCAGTCCCCGGTGGGACTGCACGTCCTGGACAACCAACTCCGCGTGGTCCGCATGAACACCGGCACCCGTTGGCTGCGCGATACGCCAGTGGCAGACCTGCTCGGCAAGCGGTTCACCGAGGCGTTCGAACTCGAAGACCCTGACGAAGCGCTCGCGGTGGCTCGCAGGGTCTTGGAGAGCGGAGTGCCGGTACCGAACCTGCTCGTCCGGGCTGGCGAGGTGCCTGGCCTGCACAGACGCCGCATCTGCTCCGTCTCCATCGCCCGCTTGGAGGGCGGCCGCGGGGACGTGCTCGGTCTGGTGGCGTCCGCGGTCGACGTCACCGAGCGTGAGAACGCGCTGAAACGCCTGGCCCTCCTGGACGCGGTCCGCGCACGGGTGGGGCGGCGGCTGGACGTGCTGGCTGTGTGCCGAGAACTGGTGGACGCAGTAGTGCCTGCCTTCACCGGCATCGCCGTCGTCGAAGTCATCGACGACGTCGTCCGCGGTGAGGACCCTCCACTGGTCCCCGTCCACCAGGACGTTCCCCTACGCCGAACAGCCTTCCGGGGACGGATCTCGGCATACCCGGTGGGAGACGTGCGCCCGCTGCCGTCCGGCACCCCCTACTCGCGCGTACTGTCCGACCTCCGCCCGCGGCTCGTCCCGATCGATGCCGACAGCGCGTGGCTCGCCGCCGACCCAGCCCGAGCGGAGTCCATCAGGCGGTCCGATGTCCACTCTCTGATCGTGGCACCGCTGGCATTGCGCGGTCATGCCCTGGGCGTAGTCAGCTTCTACCGCCACCAACAAGAAGATCCCTTCGAGGAGGAGGACCTTCAGCTCGCGTCCGACGTATGCGCGCACGCCGCTCTCTGCATCGACAACGCCCGTCGGTACACCCGCGAGCGGACCATCGCAGCGACTCTCCAGCGCAGGCTTCTGCCCCAGCATCCAGCCACGCCAAGCTCCGTGGAGGTCTGCCAACTGCACTTTCCCGGTCCGGAGGGTGGCGGCGTATGGTTCGACGCGATCGCGCTGCCCGGCGCACGGACCGCGCTGGTCGTCGGCGACGTCGCCGGACGAGGCGTCGCCGCGGCGGCCACCATGGGACAGCTTCGGACGGCCCTCCACTCACTGGCCCCGCTGGACCTGGGGCCCGACGAGCTACTGGCCCGGTTGAGCGACACCGCGATCCGTCTCGCAGCTGAACGTGCCGCACTGCCCCCTGGGGATCCCCTGCACCATGAGCCGCTCACTGCCAGCTGCGCCATCGCGATCTACGACCCGGTCACTCTCACATGCACCCTCGCCCGTGCCGGTCTCCCGGAGCCAGTCGTTCTCTTCCCCGACGGCAGTTCATCCACCGTGGCCGTGCCTCCAGGCCCCCTGCTCGCCGGAGCGGGCAGCGCCCCGTTTCCCGCGACCACGGTCAGCCTCCCCGAAGGCACCACCCTGGCCATGGCCACGGCCCCACTCGCAGACGAGGTCCTGGCAGGGCCACTGCGCCCGCTCCTGGACCGCGGCAGCAAGCGGAGTCTTCCCGAGCTGCGCGACGACATCACGCATGCGCTCACACACGGCCACCCGACCGACGAGACACTGATGCTGCTCGCCCGTACGAAAGCGCTGCCCTCGGATCAGGTACTGGCCCTCTCCCTGCCGCCGGGCCCCGAGGCCGCCCAGATCGCCCGTTCAGCGGCCCGGCGCCAGCTGGATGCCTGGGGCGTGGACGAGGAGAGTGCGTTCACCAATGCGCTCATCGTCAGCGAACTCGTCGGCAACGCGGTCCGCTACGGCGCTCCGCCCCTGCAACTACGCCTGATCCTTGACGAGATGCTGACCAGTGAGGTCAGCGACGCCTCGACCTGCGCTCCACACGTGAAACACGCCCGCACCATCGACGAGACTGGCCGAGGGCTGTTCATCGTCGCCACCCTCGCGGACCAGTGGGGTACCCGTTATTGGGATCAGGGAAAGACCGTCTGGGCAGAGCAGCCAAAAGGGAGGACGCCCGAGGGGGCACTGTCCTGACAGGACCCGAGCTGCCAACCCAGCGCGGCTTTGGTGAGTTCGGCGGCAAGGCTCGCGGTCGGTTCCTGTACGCCGCGCTTGTGGAGTGCGTCTGACATGGCTCCGGCGAGACGGGCGCGCTTGAAGGTGGCGCGCTCCTGCAGTTCGCTGTTGCCGGCAATGACCGGGCGGAGCCGGGCGCTGAACTCGCGGCGGTCGTCCGTGAAGGTGGCCGTGATCGCGTCGATGGCCGCACCGACCGCTTATCGGCACCCGAACCTGGCCCGACCGGGCCACCGCCCGCGCCGAGGTCTTCAACTTCATCGAGACCTTCTACAACCGCCGCCGCCTGCGCAAGCACAAGACCTTCGGCAAGCATGATCTTGAGTGTCCCGCGCCTGTGGGGCCGCCCCGCGAGCTCGGCATCCGCCCCGTCGTGGCCGCCCTGGCGCTCGGCAGCATCGTGCTGCTCAAGCCCGACCCCGTACGGTGATCACCCGTGGTGCCGCCATGGTGCGGACCTTTGAAGGGGCGGGCCTGCCCAAGGGCCGGGTGTCCGTCATCGGCGGTCACGAGCGGCGATGAACTAACTCATCCTCCACTTCTGGGGACGTGGTTGGTCGCTGATCCGGGCGAAGTCTTCCGGGAGTGATCAGGCGATGCCATCATGCCGGTACTGTGCGAAGGTTGCGCAGCGCTGTCCCGGGCGGGGGTCTGACTCTGTCTGCTGTCACCGAGCCACAGGGCGTGTCCCAATAGGGGCCTTGCCGACGATCAGGCGCCATCACGGTTCAGACCGCCCGAGCAGGCCGGTGTCGGCTACCCAGCACCCCACCATGCGGGAGGCGAACCACCATGACGACCAGGCAGCGCAGTACCTCCTCCAGCACGGTCCCGCCTGATCCGGGCGAGGTCGTCCTGGGCGTGGACACACACGGTGAGGTTCACGTCGCCGCCGTGATTTCGACGCTGGGTGAGGTCCTGGGTACCAGGTCCTTTCCGGCCACGGCGGCAGGGTATGGCCGGCTGCTCGTCTGGGCTCGCAAGCTGGGGGCGGTGCGCCGGGCCGGTGTGGAGGGCACCGGCACCTTCGGAGCGGGCCTGTCCCGCTACCTGCTGGCTCAGCACATCCAGGTGTACGAAGTGAACCGGCCCGACCGCACAGCCCGCCGTCTGCTGGGGAAGTCGGACCCGGTCGATGCGCAGGCTGCTGCGCGGGCTGTGCTCAGTGGTCGCGCCCGGGCCCGGGCGAAAACCGGCGACGGTCCGGTGCATAGCGCTCGGATGTTCAAACTCGCCAAGGACTCCGCGGTCAAGGCCCGCACCCAGGCGATCAACCAGATCGAGGCCGTCCTGGTCATAGCCGACCGGACGCGGTGGTCCGGGCCACCCATATGACCCTGAGCATGCTCGCCGAGCGCATCGAACAGCTCACCGGGCAGATCGATGAGCTGAACCGGCGCCTGACTCGGCTCGTCGAACGCCACGCCCCGCAACTGCTCATACCGGTGGGCATCGGCCCGGACAGCGCCGTCACTCTCCTGATCACTATGGGAGACAACCTCGAGCGGCTGAACACAGAGGCATCCTTCGCCGCTCTGTGCGGAGTCAGCCCCGTCGAGTACTCCTCCGGCCGTCGGAGTTCGCGTCGGCTCAACCATGGGGGCGACCGGCAAGCCAATGCGGCCCTGCACCGCATTGTGTTCACTCGGCTGCGCTTCGACCCCGCACCCAGGCGTACTACGAACGCCGCACGCAGGAGGGCAAGACCCGACGTGAGATCATCCGATGCCTCAAGCGATATGCCGCCCGAGAGGTCTTCAACCTGGGCAGGACGGTATCCAGCGTCCCCCCGTTATAGGGGCGTCCGTGAGAGATGAGAGGGTCTGACGGGTGAGCGAGACACCACCGAACACCCTGCAATACCGCTTTGACGGGCCAGAAGACGCACCTGTCCTGATCTTGGGTCCCTCCCTGGGTACCACATGGCACATGTGGGACCGCCAGATACCCGAGCTGTCCCGCCGCTGGCGCGTGCTGCGGTTCGACCTGCCCGGCCACGGCGGCGCCCCCGCCCACCCCGCCGCCTCGGTCTCCGACCTCGCCGAGCGGCTCCTGGCCACGCTCGACGGGCTGGGCGTCGACCGCTTCGGCTACGCGGGTTGCTCGATCGGCGGGGCCATCGGCGCGGAGCTCGCGCTGCGACATCCGCTCAGAGTGGGCTCCCTCGCGCTCGTCTCCGCCTCACCGCGCTTCGGCACCGCCGACTCCTTCCGCCAGCGCGGCGTGGTGGTCCGCACCAACGGCCTCGACCCGATCGCCCGCGCCACCCCCGAGCGCTGGTTCACCCTCGCGTTCGCCGCCGGCCAGCCCGCCATCGTCGACTGGTCCGTCCAGATGGTCCGCACCACCGACCCCGGCTGCTACATCGCCGCCTGCGAAGCCCTGGCCGCCTTCGACATCCGCGCCGAGCTCGGCCGCATCGGCGCGCCGACCCTGGTCGTGGTGGGCGCCGACGACGAGGTGACCCCGCCGGCCGACGCCCGGGTGCTGGTCGCCGGGATCCCCGACGCCCGGCTCGCGCTGGTCCCCGGCGCCTCCCACCTGGCGCCCGTCGAACAGCCCATCGCCGTCACCGACCTCCTGGTGCGCCACTTCTCCACCTCCTGGCAGTCCGCGGACCAGCCGACCGGTATGACCGCGATCCCCGCCCCCGCGTCCCGGGCGGCGCTCGCCACCGCGCCGCCCACCGGCGTCCCCGTGCACGGCGCCCCCGTGAACGGTGCCCCCTTCAACGGCGTTCCGGTCACCGGCGCCCCGGTCGCCGAGATCGGCTACGTCGAGCCCGGCTCCGCCCTCGTCGACACCCGCTCGGACGCGTACGACAAGGGGATCAGGGTGCGCCGGGAGGTGCTCGGCGACGCCCATGTGGACCGCGCCCAGTCCAACGCCGACGAGTTCACCGGCGACTTCCAGGACTTCATCACCCGCTACGCCTGGGGCGAGGTGTGGACCCGGCCCGGCCTGGACCGGCGCACCCGCAGCGTGATCACCCTCACCGCGCTCGCCGCCCGCGGCCACCTCGACGAGCTCGCCTTCCACACCCGCGCCGCGCTGCGCAACGGGCTGACCCCCGCCGAGATCAAGGAAGTGCTGCTGCACACCGCCATCTACTGCGGGGTGCCCACCGCGAACTCGGCCTTCGCCGTGGCCCAGCGGGTCATCCGCGAGGAGACCACACCCGAGGGGTGACGCTGCCCGGGGGGTGACGCTGCCCCGGGAGCGCCCGGCGCGCCCGCCGGGAGCACAATGATCTCCATGAAGCTCACCAAGAAGGGCCACGCCTGCGTCCGGCTGGAGAAGGACGGCCAGACGCTCGTCATCGACCCCGGCGCGTTCAGCGAGGAGGACGCCGCGGTCGGCGCGGACGCGATCCTGGTCACCCACGAGCACATGGACCACTTCGACGAGCGGCGGCTGCGCGCGGCGCTCGACGCCAACCCCGCCGCGCGGATCTGGACGCTCGCCGCCGTCGCCGAGCAGATCGCGGACGCCTTCCCGGGACGAGTGCACACCGTCGGAGAGGGCGACACCTTCACCGCCGCGGGATTCGACATCGAGGTCCACGGTCGGCTGCACGCCGTCATCCACCCGGACATCCCGCGGATCACCAACGTGGGATATGTGGTGGACGGCTCCGTCTTCCACCCCGGCGACGCGCTCACGGTGCCCGGGCGGCCGGTGGAGACCCTGCTGCTGCCGGTCCACGCGCCGTGGAACAAGCTCGCCGAGATCGTCGACTACGTCCGCGAGGTCGCGCCGAGCCGCGCGCTCGACATCCACGATGCCCTGCTGTCCGACGTCGCGCCGCTGCTCTACGGCCGCATGCTCGGCCCCGAGGGCCCCGGAATCGGCGCCGAGCATGTGCACCTGGTGCCGGGGGAGAGCACGACGGTCTGAGGGTCTCCTACGCGGTGAGCGTTGTCGGACCCGCGCGGTAGGTTGTCCCCTATGCGCATCGCGACCTGGAACGTCAATTCGATCACCGCGCGGCTGCCCCGCCTGCTCGCCTGGCTGGAGAGCAGCGGCACGGACGTGCTGTGCATACAGGAGATCAAGTGCGCCGAGAGCGCCTTCCCGTACGAGCCGCTGCGCGAGCTCGGCTATGAGGCCGCGGTCAACGCCACCGGCCGGTGGAACGGGGTGGGGGTGATCTCCCGGGTCGGCCTGGCGGAGGTGACCCCCGGCCTGCCCGGCGGCCCGGACTACGAAGGCGAGCAGGAGCCCCGCGCCCTCGCCGCGACCTGCGGCGCCGTCCGCGTCCAGTCGGTGTACGTGCCCAACGGCCGCGAGATCGGGCATCCGCACTACGACTACAAGCTGCGCTGGCTCGAGGCCCTGCGGACCTCCGCCGCCGACGCGGCGGCCGGCCGCCCCTTCGCCGTCCTCGGCGACTTCAATGTGGCGCCGGCCGACGAGGACGTGTGGGACCGCGCTCTCTTCGAGGGCTCGACGCATGTCACCACCAAGGAGCGCGAGGCGCTGGCCGCCCTGCGCGAGGTGGGCCTGTCCGACGTGATGCCGCGCCCCCTGAAGTACGACCACCCCTTCACGTACTGGGACTACCGGGAGCTGGGCTTCCCGAAGAACAAGGGCATGCGGATCGACCTGGTGTACGGCAACGAGGCCTTCGCCAAGGCCGTGGGCGACGCGTATGTGGACCGTGAGGAGCGCAAGGGCAAGGGCGCCTCGGACCACGCGCCGGTCGTCGTCGACCTCGACGTCTGAGGGCCGAGCCGCCCGCCGCGGCTCGTCACCCCGTCAGCTGCCGCAGGTCGATCGAGTCGGCCATCGCCTCCAGCCCCGCGTCGCCGGGGTGCAGATGGTCGCCGCTGTCGTAGGCGGGCAGGATCCGCTGCGGCCGCAGCGGATCCCGCACCACCGCGTCGAAGTCCAGCACCGCGTCGAACTCCCCGCCGTTGCCGCCGTGTTCACGGATGAAGGCGTTGACGGCGGTGCGCCGGACGTCCACGTCCGCGGTGCACAGGGACTCGCCCTCGCACGGCGCGATCGTCGCCACCACCACCCGCACCCCCCGCTCGTGCGCGCGCTGGGCGATGGCGCGCAGCCCGGCGGTCAGCTGCTCGGCCGAGGCGCCCCACCGCAGGTCGTTGATGCCCTCGAAGACGAGGACCGTGCGGACGTCCGTCTGGGCGAACACATCGCGCTCCAGCCGGTGCTCGGCGCTCACCCCGCCGGTGTCCGTGCTCACCCCCTCGCCCGGGTAGCGGTCGGTCACCACGCGGTTGGCGGAGATGCCCTGGTTGAGCACCCCGTACGCGGGGACGTCGGACTGGCCGCGCAGCCGCCGGGCCAGTACGTCCGGCCAGCGCCGGTTGGCGTCGGTGGTCGACTTGGTGCCGTCGGTGATCGAGTCGCCGAGGGTCACCACCGACCCCGGCCCGCCCCCGACGTCCACACCGGTCAGAAACGGCCAGGTGGTCAGGGTGCCGGTGTACGCCTCGCCGCCCGGGTCGGCCGTGTGGTCCCCGCTGCCCGGCGGGCTCAGATACGAGCGCTGGGTGGCCTGGCTGTGCACCGGCACCGCCTGGACCGGGTCCGGCAGATGGATGCTCACCAGCAGATTGGCGTCCGGCGGGACATCGAAGCCCACCGGGTCGCTGAACTCCTGCGCCCCCGCCGCGATCTCGATCCCCTCCCGGCCGCCGAAGGTGAGCGACACCGGGTCGCCGTCCGTCGCCGCACCGCCGGAGCCGCCCGAGCCGCCCGCCTGGAGGGCGACCGTGGCGTGGCCGATCCGCACCGGGGCCGCCGCGAAGGTGTTGGCCAGCCGGATCCGGGCCCGGGGGCCGCCCGCGCTGGTGTGCACCACGAGCCGCAGCGTCTGGTCGGTCCACGGGCCGACCGCCGTATAGCCGCTGGTGCTCGCCGACCAGCTGCCCGTCCAGCCCTCGGCGGCCCGGCGCACCGAGGCGGCGAACACATGCAGATCGGCCGCGCCCGGGTCGCGGGGCAGCACCACCGAGGAGATGTCCCGGCCGCGCTCCACCGGCACCGTCACCGCGTACAGCCGCGCGGTCTCCACCCGCTGCCCCGCACCGCTGTTGATGTGGGGGAGGGCGACGGCCCGGGTGGCCGTCGGGCCCGAGCGCCAGTCCGGGGCGGTGAGCGTGTACGTACTGCTCGACCCGTCGCGGTAGCGGACGACGCCGGTGCCGCTCGCCTCGCCGCCGGTGCCCGCGACCAGGAAGGACAGCGCGTCGCCGCGCCCGCTCAGCCGTACCGCCTGCCCGTCGGCCCGTACGTTGTCGGCGCGCGGGTTGTCGGCTGTCCGGGGCCAGGTGAGCCGGGCCGAGTCGATGGTGAGGGTGCGGCCGGGGGCCCAGCCGGCGGCCCGCAGATCCTGCGCGGACAGCGAGTTGCCGGCCCCGTCGAAGTCCGCGCCGCCGGGGCCGGCGTCGTCGCTGACCGCCTTGTTGTCGAAAAGCCGCTCCAAGGGGAGCGGCTTTCGGGGTTCTTCGCCGGGCGACCCCGGCGCGGCGGCGCCCGCGGGCGCCGCCGTCCAGGCGAAGGAGAGGGCGACACCTCCCGTGACGAACGCGGTCGCTGTCCACCGTCTGCCGACGAGCATGCGTGTCCCCTCTCGCAACCAACCCAACCGGTGATCCGACAGGTGCGGGACGAACGTAGGGAGACGGATGGGTGTCGTCAAGACAATGATCGGATCACGGGAGCCCGCGCGCCCTGTGGTGTGCTGGGCGTGGGGGTGCCAGGCTGAGTGGTATGAACATCCCGTTCTTGGGCAACTGGCGCAAGCGACACGACCAGGCGCACGGCACGGCTGTCATGACCGCTCGGGAGGCGGATCCGCAGGGCGTGGCCCAGCTGTTGTCGGAGTGTGAGCTGCTGCGCGCCCGGGCGGCGTCCGTGGGGGTCGGACTCGACGACTCGGCGGCCTCCTTGGAGGCGCTGGACCAGCTGCTGCCGCGCTGGCGCGACGACCCCGATGAGGTGCCGTGGCTCGGCAACGACGCCGGCCTGTATCTGGGCACGGTGATCATCCGTACCGTGCCCGGCGCCCTGTGGCAGGTGTGGCCCAACGGGCGGCCCGTCGTCCGGCTCGCCTCCGGGCGGGAGATCGACGTGGTGGGGGCGGGCCATGAGTGGGCGGCCGACGGCGCGCCCGAGCTCTCGTATGTGTACGCGGAGGTCGCCGAGATCTGAGCCGCGTTCGAGCCGCGTTCCCCCGCCCGGCCCCTCTGGGGGGTTAAATACCCATTGATGCGTGTCGTCGGCAAGACACCCCTTATGTGCGGATAGTTTGCGCTGAGCCCGACACAGCTGAAAGTGGGTGTGGCCCGGTATGGCCGTCGGCGAATCGTTGATCGAGCTGCGCGAGGTCAACAAGCACTTCGGCGCGCTGCACGTCCTGCGGGACATCGACCTCGCCGTCGGCCGCGGCGAGGTGGTGGTCGTCATCGGCCCCTCCGGCTCCGGCAAGTCGACCCTGTGCCGGACGATCAACCGCCTCGAGTCGATCGACTCCGGCGTCATCACCGTCGACGGGGTCCCCCTGCCCGAGGAGGGCAAGGAGCTGGCCCGGCTGCGCGCCGACGTCGGGATGGTCTTCCAGTCCTTCAACCTCTTCGCCCACAAGAGCGTGCTGGCCAATGTGATGCTCGCCCAGCTCAAGGTGCGCGGCCGGACCAAGCAGGAAGCCGAGCGGCGCGCCCGCGAGCTGCTGGCGCGGGTCGGGCTCGCCGACCAGGCGGACAAGTACCCCGCGCAGCTGTCGGGCGGCCAGCAGCAGCGGGTGGCCATCGCCCGCGCGCTGGCCATGGACCCGAAGGCGATGCTCTTCGACGAGCCGACCTCGGCGCTCGACCCGGAGATGATCAACGAGGTGCTGGAGGTCATGCGCCAGCTGGCCCGCGACGGCATGACGATGGTCGTGGTCACCCACGAGATGGGGTTCGCGCGCTATGCCGCCAACCGCGTGGTGTTCATGGACGGCGGCAAGATCGTCGAGGACCGCCCGCCGGACGAGTTCTTCGCCGCGCCGCGCACCGAGCGCGCCAAGGACTTCCTCTCCAAGATCCTCAAGCACTGAGCCCCCGGGTGGACCACATGACGCGCATCCGCCGCGCGCTCGCGGCCCTGGCCCTCACCCTGGCGCTGCTCGCCGCCGGCGGTTGCGGCAAGGAGGGCAGCCCCCCGGTCAAGGGGCCCAAGCCCGAGGCGCTGCCCGCCTACAAGGTGGCCACCGGCTTCCGGCTGACGGCCTCCCCCACCTGGCGGAAGGCCAAGCGCCGCGGACACCTCGTGGTGGGCGTCAAGGAGGACCAGCCGTATCTGGGCGAGAAGGACCCGGCCACCGGCCGCTACTCCGGCTTCGACATCGAGATCGCCAAGATGATGGCGGCCTCGCTCGGCTTCGACCCGAAGACGATCAGGTTCAGGACCATCGCCTCCGCGAACCGCGAGACCGCCCTCCAGAACGGCCAGATCGACTACTACGTCGGCACGTACACCATCAACCCGCTGCGCAAACGCCTGGTCGGCTTCGCCGGCCCCTACTTCATGGCCGGCCAGTCGCTGCTGGTCCGCAAGGACGAGAAGGACATCCACGGCCCGCGGGACCTGGCCGGCAAGACCGTGTGCTCGGTGGCCGGCTCCACCCCGCTGATGCGCATCCAGTCCGACTACCCCAAGGCCCACGCCGTCGCGTACGACACCTACTCGGTCTGCGTCGACAACCTCATCAGCCTCCAGGTGGACGCGGTCACCACCGACAACACCATCCTGCTGGGCTACGCGGCCAAGGCCCCGGAGGAGCTGAAGGTCGTCGGCAAGCCGTTCTCGAAGGAGCCGTACGGCATCGGCGTGCCGAAGAAGGACACCGCGCTGCGCCTCGCCCTCGACAACGCCATCGAGGCCCACGAGCGCAACGGCGACTGGCTGAAGGCGTACAACGCGACCCTCGGCCTGTCCGGTGTGCCCGCCCCCGAGCCACCCCGCGTCGACCGCTACCCGCCGCGCTGAGAAACCCACTCCGATCGAGCTCAGGACCACCCCCCATGGACGTTCTCACGCACAACTTCTCCCTCTACGGCGAGGGCTTCCTCGGCACCGTCCAGCTGACCGTCTACGCCTCGCTGCTCGCGCTCGCGCTCGGCGTCCTGATGGCCGGCTTCCGGGTGGCGCCCGTCGCCCCGCTGCGGGCCTTCGGCACCGGGTGGGTGACGGTGCTCCGCAACACGCCGCTGACCCTGCTCTTCTTCGCGGTGATGCTCGGCCTGCCCCGCTTCGGGCTCATCCTGCCGTTCTTCACCTTCGCGGTGCTCGCGCTCGGCTGCTACACCTCGGCGTTCATCTGCGAGGCGGTGCGCTCCGGCATCAACACCGTGCCGGTCGGGCAGGGCGAGGCGGCCCGCAGCCTGGGCATGAACTTCCCGCAGACGCTCGGCACGGTGGTGCTGCCGCAGGCCTTCCGCACCGTCATCCCGCCGATCGGCTCGACCCTGATCGCGCTCGCCAAGAACTCCGCCATCGCAGGATCGTTCAGCGTCACCGAGCTGCTCGGCACCTACAAACCGCTCAATGAGCGCGGCTACAGCATCATCTGGACCTTCGTCTGGATCGCCCTCGGCTATCTGATCATCACGCTCGCCATCAGCGGGCTGTTCCATGTGCTGGAGCGCCGCTGGGGAGTGCCCCGATGACCTCCGCCAGCGCCCTCTACGACATCCCCGGCCCCCACGCGCGGGCCCGCCACCGCACCTACGGCCTCCTCGCCGCGGCCGTCCTGCTGCTCCTGATCGGCTGGATCGTCTATCTGCTCATCGACACCGGCCAGTTCGCGGCCGAGAAGTGGCGGCCCTTCGAGTACAAGGGCATCCAGCTCCTGCTGCTGCGCGGCCTCGGCAACACCCTCAAGGCCTTCGCCCTCGCCGCGGTCTTCTCCCTCGCCCTCGGCGCGGTCCTCGCGGCCGGGCGGCTGTCCGACCACCGCCCGGTGCGCTGGGTCGCCACACTCGTCGTGGAGTTCTTCCGCGCGATGCCCGTGCTGGTGATGATCTTCTTCGTGTTCGTGGCGCTGAAGGTGCAGCCACTGCCCGCGCTCGTCACCGGACTGACCCTCTACAACGGCTCGGTGCTCGCCGAGGTGTTCCGTGCGGGCGTCAATTCCGTCGAGCGCGGGCAGCGCGAGGCCGCGTACTCCCTCGGTATGCGCAAGACGCAGGTCATGACGCAGGTGCTGGTGCCGCAGGGGGTGCGCGCGATGCTCCCGGCCATCATCAGCCAGCTGGTGGTGGCCCTGAAGGACACCTCGCTCGGCTTTCTCATCACCTACGAGGAGTTTCTCCACGCGGGCAAGCTCATCGCCGGCAACCTCGACTACGGCCTCCCCTTCATCCCGGTCGTCATGGTCATCTCCCCGGTCTACATCGGGATGTGCATGCTGCTGTCGTGGTTCGCCAACTGGGTCGCCAAGCAGGAGCGGCGCAGCCCGAAGACCAAGGCGGTGGAGGTGGCCCCGGCCGAGCCCGCCACGATGCTCCCGCCGGGCGACACACGGACGTGACCCGGCCGACCCGCCCCCGAAACGGGCCACGCGTACCCCACGCCGTCCTCAGGTTGTCGAAGATTTGCTCTCCCACTTTCACGACTTGTAGAAAGAAGGCCGTGAGAGAGGAACGCTATGGCTGAACGGCTGCAACGAGCTCGCGTGGGCAGTGACGCCTTGCAGGCGCTCGTCGAGAAGCTCGCGGAGGAACTTCGCCGCTCCGTGGTCCTGGACGATCCTCTCGTCCGGTTCATCTGCTCGAGCCGGCACTTCGGCGACGAGGACCCGGTACGCATCCGCAGCCTTCTCCAGGGCCGCGCCGACAGCGAGGTCATCCGGTACGTTCTCGACCAGGGCGTCGCCCAGTGGCCCAAGCCGGGGTACATCGAGGGCAGCGACGACCTGGGGCTGCTCGCCCGCTACTGCGTACCGCTGCGCACCCACGGGCACCTGCTCGGCCTGCTGATGGTCGTCTCACCGGACAAGACGCTGACGCCGCAGGAGACCGACGCCATCGCCCAGGCGACCCCGGCCATAACCGCGCAGATGTACGCGGAGCACCTGGCGGCCGGGGCGGAGGAGACGGGGACGCAGGAACTGCTGCTGGCGCTGCTCGGCGCGAGCCCGGTCGAGCGGAGCGCTGCCCAGCAGCGGCTCCTCGACCGCGGGCTGCTCCCCGACGCCGCGCAGGCCGTGGTCAGCGTCGTCCAGCTCTCTCCCTCCCAGGAACCTCCTGGGCAGGTGGAGGTCGCGCTGCGCGGCTCGCTGGAGAGGTTCCGCCAGACCCGGTCGGCACAAGGCATCGTGGCCGTCACCGCGGACCAGGCGATCCTGCTCCAGCTCGGCGACCGGCCGATGAGCCGGCAGGAGCTCACGGAGCAGTCCACCCAGATCATCGAAGCGCTCGCCACCTACCTCGACGCCTCGGCGGCTCCCGTGCTCGGCATCGGCGGCCGCCAGAGCGGTGTGGCTGATGCGTGGACCTCCTACGAGCAGGCGCTCGTGGCGGCCCGCGCCGCGCGTCGGATGCCTCATCTGAAGGGCATCGGCGACTGGGAGGAGCTCGGGGAGTTCGCCGTGCTCCTTCAGCTTCCGGACCGCTTCCTGAACGAGACCCTGCTGCCGAGGCCGCTGCGCGCTCTGCTGGAGGCTCCCGGCGGGCACCGGCTGGAAGAGACCCTGCGGTGCTTTCTCGAGCACGCCGGCTCGATACCCCGGACCGCGGAAGCACTCCAGATCCACCGGACCTCGCTGTACTACCGGCTGCGGCAGATCCAGGAGGTCACCGGGCTCGATCTGGACAGCGGCGCCGACCGGCTGACCTTGCATCTGGGCCTTCGCATCCACGAGCTCCTGGCGCCGCGCGGTGACAACACCGCCGGGTGAGCGGGCTCATACCTTTCCTGCCCCGGCCGGCCCGGGCGCTACAGAGTGATGAGGTTTTCCTCCGCCAATCGCTACGTAGCGCGGTGGTGGCGACCGGCCCGGTGAATCCAGAATGGGTTATGCGGGCGCCGACCATGGCGTGGCTTGTACGCACATGCGGTCGCCGACGCGGTGGACCGGGATCTGCCACGAAGGTCGGGCGGGGAGGACGGAGAGGGCCATGGGCGAGCTGACGACGAACGACGGTGTGCGGCTGGTGTACCGGGACAGCGGGGGCGCCGGAGTCCCCCTGATCATGCTGCACGGCTGGGGTCAGACCCAGCGGATGTTCCGGCACCAGTTGGACGGTCTGGCCCCGACCCGTCGCGTTGTCACGCTGGATCTGCGGGGCCATGGAGTGTCGGAGAAGCCGCGGCATGGATACCGCGTCGCACGCCTGGCCCACGACGTCCTCGACCTCGTCGACCACCTGGGGCTCGACCGTTTCGACGCGCTCGGCTGGTCGATGGGCGTCTCGGTGTGGTGGAGCTTCATGGACCGGTACGGCACCGGCCGGATCCGCCGGTTCGTCGCGGTGGACCAGCCGGCGGCCGTCGCGGCCGTCCCCTGGATGAGCCCTGAGCAGCAGCAGGACTGCGGCGCCATCTTCGACGTGGCCGGCCTGCTGGAACTCGGTGCCGCGCTCGCCGGGCCCGACGGCGACCGTGCGCGTGACGACTTCGTGCGCGGCATGTTCTCCGGCGACCCCGACCGCGAACTCCTCGCCTTCGTCGCCGAGGAGATCAAGTCGACGCCGGCCTACGCCGGAGTACCCCTCCTCTTCGACCACTGCGCGCAGGACTGGCGCGATGTCCTTCCCCGTATCGACGTGCCGACATTGGTCATCGGCTGCGACGGAAGCCATGTGAACCCCAGTTCACAGCGGTTCATCGCAAGCCGGATCCCCGATGCCCGGCTCCATGTTTTCCCGACCGGCGTGGCGAGCTCACACTTCCCGTTCCTCGAGAACCCGCCCGCTTTCAATTCCGTTGTCGATAAATTCCTGTCATAGGACTCGGGGCGACGCGGAAACCCTTACGGCAAAATAACCAAACCTGGTGCGACTGGAGTTCACCATGACCAAGTCGTTCATATCATGCATGCCAAAAAACACGGAAAAGCAAATGATTGAACGCGTTCCCCACGACGGTTCGGGGCGCTTCACGGTCCTTCCCTGGCCGTCGCCGGGAGGAGAGAGCGAATGCCTGTATCTGGGGCTGAACATCTCCGGTTCGCGGCGGCCTCCGGGCGAGGAGTCACAGCCGTCTCCGGGGCCTGGCGATCTGGTTCTCGCCGACTCCCCGCGGTCCGCCTACCTTCGCCACGACGGCTTCGCGTTCTTTCGAATACCCTGCTCTTACCTGGGCATTTCGGGAGACGACCTGTGCTTCCTCGCGGATACGCAGGTGAGTGGCGGCAGGGGCGTCGCCGCGCTTGTCTCGAAATTCCTGACCATGCTCACCGGCGAGGTGGATGTCCACGCCTCGGAAAGCGGCCGGCGGCTCGCGCTCAACGCCGTGGATCTCGTCGCGCTGCTCGTGGCGGAACTCCTTGAATCTCGCGGAGCCGAAGTACCGGACGCGGGCAGTGAGATGCTCGCCCGCATCCGCGCCTACCTGGAGAAGAACCTGATGGATCCCGGCCTGTCGCCGGAGTCGATCGCCCGCGCGCATCACATATCCGTCCGCTACCTGCACAAGCTGTTCCAGAGCGATGGCGTCACGGTGAGCGCGTGGGTGCGACAGCGCAGACTCGACTCCTGCCGCCTCGACCTCACCCGGGCGCCGAACCGCCGGCGCACCGTGGCCGCGGTGGCGCAGACCTGGGGTTTCGCCAGCCCATCCCACTTCAGCCGGCTCTTCCGCCAGGCCTACGGCATGTCCCCGAGGGAGTGGCAGGCCTCGGCCTCCGTTTCTCAGTGAGAAAAAAGGCGACCTTTCAACTGCCCACCCGGAGGAGAGAGCCAGCACATGTCCACTTCCACTCCCACGGTGGTCCTCGTTCACGGCGCGTTCGCGGACGCGGCCGGCTGGTTCGGGGTCATCAACGAACTCCAGCGCCACGGCATCCCGGTCATCGCACCCCCGAACCCGCTGCGCGGCCTGGCCTCCGACGCCGCCTACATAGCCTCCGTGGCAGCCCGGACAGCCGGCCCCGTGGTGCTCGTCGGCCACTCCTACGGCGGCGCGATCATCACCGTCGCGGGCACCACGGAGAACGTCGTCGGACTCGTCTATGTCGCGGCCTACGTTCTCGAAGAGGGCGAAAGCCTCGGCGAGCTACAGGGCCGCTTCCCCGCCTCCGCACTGGTCAGCAGCCTGAAGCAGTGGACCTACCCGGTCGAAGGCGGCGACCTCGCCGAGGAGGTCGGCATCGCCGAGGAGGCCTTTCCCGCGGTCTTCGCCGCCGATGTCTCCGAAGCCGTCGCCAAGGTCCTGGCCGCCTCCCAGCGTCCACTCGCCGTGTCGGCGTTCACGGAGACCGCCTCCGCGGCCGCCTGGAAGACAAAGCCTTCCTGGGCGATCGTGGCCGGCGCGGACCAGGCCATCAACCCCGAGGTGGAGCGCTTCGGCGCGAAGCGGGCGGGGGCCGTGACCGTCGAGATGGAGGGTGCGTCCCATGCCGTCGCCGTATCCCGGCCGACGGCGGTCGCGGACCTGATCCGCGACGCCGTGCGCGCGACGAGCTGAGCCACGCGGTCGCGCGGACGACCTTCCGGCCGTCCGCGCAGCCCTTCGCGAGGGGCGGGCGACGGCTCGCCTAGTCGCGGACCGGGACCGACAGATACGAGGGGTCGGTCTGGGGGGAGGAGAAGGTGAGGTGCGCGCCGTCGGGGTTGTGCTCGATGTACAGCGGGTCGACGGTGTCGGCGACCAGCGCGAGGCGGTGTCCGGCCGGGACGTCGTACGCCGTCGAGAACAGGTCGAGGTCGACGGCGAAGGGCGTGCCGGGCGTGCGGTCGTGGAAGGTGACGGGGGCGTTGGTGATGAGCTTCCCGACGCCGAGCGCGTCCACGTCGTAGAGGTAGGCCACGGCGGTGCCGCTGGACTTGTCGCTGGTGACGGTGGTGTGCAGCGTCACCGTGCCGCGGATGCGCTGCGCCGCGTCGTACCGCCCGGTCTGCCAGACGGCGGCGCGGTCGCGCGACAGCAGCGGGACCGAGACCAGCGGCGGGATCTTCAGGAACTGGTCCAGCGCGCCGGTCAGCAGCACGGTGCCCGCGTTGGCGCCGGAGTCGGCGTTCGCGGCGATCTCCCGGGTCTCGCCGAGGTCGACCCTGCGCTGCGCCGAGGGCACGGCAGACCAGCTCGGATAGCCCTCGTAGCCGCCGCTGGTGCGGGACTTGAGCTGGACGGGCCGCTCCTGGTCGATGCCGTTGCGCTCGCCCTTGACGTAGCGGTCGAGCCAGCGCCTGGCGTCGTTCCAGGTGTCGTTGGGCAGGCCGAGCAGCCCGGTGAGCTCGCCGGTCGCGTGGTCGCCCGGCCGGAACTCCAGGCGCTTGGGGCCGGTCAGCTTCTCGTAGAAGCCGGCGTAGGTGTTGGGCGGGAAGATGGAGTCGCCCCAGGCGTTGGCCAGCATGATCGCCGCGCCATTGGCGTTGATCCGGTCGAGGTAGGTGGCGGCGGAGCGTTTCTTGCCCCACGCGACGATGTCCTTCTCCTTGGCGAGGTCCGAGCCGAGGAAGTCCTGGAAGATCTGCCGGAGTTCGGCGCTGGGGCGGCCGAGCAGCTCACCGGACCCGCTGAGCAGGGCGGCGGCCTGGGCGTGCTGGGTGCGGCCGCTGTAGATGGAGCCGACCAGATCCGCCCAGCCGCTCATCGCGGCCACGGCCTTGATCCGCTTGTCGAAGCCGGAGGCGAGCAGGCTGATCCCGGCGCCGTACGACACCCCGGCCATGCCGATCCGGTCGGGGTCGGCGGGGGTGTTGGCGAGCGACCAGTCGATGACCTTGGAGACGTCGGCGACGTCGGGCGGACCGGCGGTCTCGATCTCCCCGCCGGACTGCCAGAAGCCGCGGACGTTGTAGCTGACCACGACATAGCCGGAGTCGGCCAGCTTCTGGGCCTGGGCGAGATATTCGACCTGGGGCAGGGCCCAGCTGGTGGGCAGGACGACGAGCGGAAGGCGCTGCGAGCCGTCGGAGCCACTGGCGCCGCTGGGGGTGACGACGTTGGCGGCCAGGGTGACGCCGCCGTCGCCGGGGATGTCGACGAACCGTACGGACGAGCCCGCCGACTGGGCGGCGGTCGGCGGCGGGGCCAGGGGCGCCGCCTGAGCGGCGGGGGCGGGACAGAGGGCGGCACCGGCCAGCACGGTCGCGGAGACGGCGCCTGCCGCGGTGGCGCGCAGGGGTTTGCGGGCGTGGGTCACTGTCGCTCCTGAAGGGGGAGTGGACCGGCGGGAGGGCGTGTCCGGCGCCTGACAGCCCTTAAGTGACCCGACGGTAACCATGGCGACTTACCCGTGGTAATAGCCGGGTAAGTTACGCATGGGTAACGATCAATGCGTGCGGCTCCCTGGGCTTGTGGGACGGCGACACGCCATGGCGTCGGCGTATCGCCGTCCCGTATTCCCCGCAAATGTGCTCAGTCCGACTTGTGGGCGGCGCGCGAGCGCCCGCCCGGGTTCGAGGTCGCGGCCTTGGTGACATCCGCGACGAGCTCGACCACGTCCGGGCCGTACGCCTGGGAGTTGATGACCTTCAGCAGCAGGCAGAAGGAGCCGTGCGCGCCGTACTTGCGGGCCAGCCGGGTGCGGTTGCGTACGAGGTGGCGGATCGCGGCGCGGTGGGTGACGGGGCGCTGGCCCGCGGCCAGGAACACGGGGCGGCCGCCCTCGGCCGCCGAGAGCCGGGCCAGCAGCACATGCTCCACCTCACCAGGCTCCGGACGGTACTCGGTCCCGCCTATCGTGAACGAGCCGCGCTCCTGGGTCTCGTCGCCCTGGTGGACCGCGACGCCCGGCAGCAGATTCCCCATATGGGCGGCGAGCCGGCGGTGCGCGGTCGGGTCGCCGACGCAGAACTCGGTGCGCGCGCCGAAGCCCTGTAGCCCGGTGTCGTGCGGGGCCACCTCGGCGTGCGCGCCGCAGTTCTCCACGACGGCGGCGAGCCCGAGCAGCGCGAGCGCGTCATGGCGCGGGATGCTCCAGTGCGCGGACGTGCTGTCCCGGTGCGTGACCAGCACGCACTCCGAGCCGTCCGGCAGACCGAAGAACCTCTGCTCGCGGGTGCGCTTGCGGCGCGCGTAGGCTGAGTGCACGGCCCAGCCGAGGGCCAGGCCCACGACCAGGGCCGCGCCGGAAGCGATCAGGTCCTGCACGGTGTCAGTCATGGCCGGGCATCGTAGCCGTGATGCGGGTGTTTGTTCGAGCATGTGGGCGCGTTCGCCTCCTGTGCGCCCCCTGTCGTTTCCGGGACGGTCACCGGTAGGCTCCGGCCCCTGCCGCTCGCTTGGAGGCCCGGATGGAGCACCCCGCAAGACCAGCCGCATCGTCCACCACAACAGCCGCGCCAACAGCCGGTTCAGCCACTTCCACGGCTCTGCGCCGACTGCCGGCCCTCGCCGCGACGGCCGGTCTGGTCGTCGCCCTCGGCATCGCCCCGGCGGGGGCGCGAGGCGGCGCGGCGGACGAGGCGGCCCCGGCCGGTACGCCCGCCAAGACCCCGGTGGCGGTCGGCTACGGCGGCGCGGTCTCCAGCGTGGACGCCGACGCCTCGGCGGCCGGCATCGAGGTGCTGCGGCACGGCGGCAACGCGGTGGACGCGGCCGTGGCCACCGCGGCCGCGCTCGGCGTCACCGAGCCGTACTCGGCGGGCGTCGGCGGCGGCGGGTACTTCGTCTACTACAGCGCCAAGCAGCACAAAGTGTTCACCCTCGACGGGCGCGAGACCGCGCCGCGCAGCGCGGACGAGAAGCTCTTCCTGGACAAGGACGGCAAGCCGATCCCCTTCGCCGACGCCGTCACCAGCGGACTCGGCATCGGCACCCCCGGCACCCCCGGCACCTGGGACACCGCGCTCGACACCTGGGGCACCCGCTCGCTCACCCAGGTGCTGAGGCCCGCCCAGCGCATCGCCCGCGACGGCTTCACCGTCGACACGACGTTCCGTCAGCAGACCGCCGACAACCAGGCCCGCTTCAAGGACTTCCCGGCCACCGCCAAGCTGTTCCTGCCCGGCGGCGAGCTGCCGGCCGTCGGCTCCACCTTCACCAACCCCGACCTGGCCCGCACCTACGCCCTGCTGGCCAAGAAGGGCGTCGGCGCCGTCTACAAGGGCGAGCTGGGCCGCGACATCGTCCAGACGGTGCGCAAGCCGCCCGTGGACCCCACGGCGCAGCGCGTCGTACGGTCCGGCGATCTGACCGCGCGGGACCTCGCCGCGTACAAGGTCAAGCGCCAGGCCCCGACCAAGACCTCGTACCGCGGCCTCGACGTGTACGGCATGGCCCCCTCCTCCTCCGGCGGCACCACGGTCGCCGAGGCGCTCAACATCCTGGAGAAGACCGACCTCACCAAGCTCAGCGACCGCGACTACCTGCACCGCTACATCGAGGCGAGCCGGATAGCCTTCGCCGACCGGGGCCGCTGGGTCGGCGACCCGGCCTTCGAGGACGTGCCGACGAAGGGCCTCACCTCGCAGCGGTTCGCCGACTCGCGGGCCTGCCTGATCAAGGCCGACACCGTGCTGAGCAGCCCGCTCGCGCCCGGTGACCCCAGCCGGCCCACCGGCTGCGACACCGGCGGGACCGCGGCCCCCACCACGTACGAGGGCGAGAACACCACGCACCTCACGGTCGCCGACAAGTGGGGCAACGTCGTCGCCTACACCCTCACCATCGAGCAGACCGGCGGCAGCGGCATCACCGTGCCGGGCCGTGGCTTCCTGCTCAACAACGAGCTCACCGACTTCTCCTTCGCGCCCGCCAACCCCGCCGTCCACGACCCGAACCTGCCCGGCCCCGGCAAGCGGCCGCGCTCGTCCATGTCGCCGACGATCGTGACGGACAAGGGCCGCCCGGTCCTCGCCCTCGGCTCGCCCGGCGGCGCCACCATCATCACCACCGTGCTCCAGACTCTGCTGAACCACCTGGACCGCGGCATGCCGCTGGTCGACGCGATCGCCGCGCCACGCGCCAGCCAGCGCAACGCCGCGCAGACCGAGCTGGAGCCGGGGCTGTGGAACAGCCCGCTGCGCGGACAGCTCACGACACTGGGTCACTCCTTCAAGCAGAACCCCGAGATCGGGGCGGCGACGGGCGTGCAGCGGCTGTCCGGCGGGCGCTGGCTCGCGGCGGCGGAGACCGTACGGCGGGGCGGCGGCTCGGCGATGGTGGTCAGCCCGGCGAAGTGACCCCGCGCGACGCGGCCGACCGTGAATGAGTCGCGGTCGGCCGGTGTGTGCGGAGTCGGAAAAACTCCCGTAGCACGTTCGTAACCATTCCCGTAACACAAAGGGTGTCGAATGCGTGCCCACTGGAGGGGGAATCGTCGACGGGGAGCCGGGGGAGAAGATGACGACCATGGCTGGCGGTCAACTCCCGGCCGAGGTTGCGGAGTTCGCGCGTTATCTGCGCGCGCTGACAAGACGTCTGGACGCGGAGAAGGGCTGGTACGGCGTCTTCGGGCAGCGCGACCCGGAGGGCCTGCGCGCGTGTCTTGACGGCCGGGAGGTGCCGCCCTGGGACGTGGTCCAGGCCCTGCTCCAGGACCTGTCCGCCCAGCGCGGCCCCGACGTGGCCCAGGAGGCCGCCGCCCGCGCCGCCGGGCTCTACCGCGCCTCCGTCACCGCCTACGACACCGCGGTCGGCGGCCGTGCCGCCCTCCAGGACCGGCTGGAGGCGATGCTCCGTGAGCAGCGGCACGCGGCCAAGCGCGAACGCGAACTCCACGCCGCCGTACGCGACGCCACCGCCGAAGACGACGCCGACGCCCGGGAACGCCTCTCCACGGACCTCGCCTGGGCCCGCGACGACTGGGAGCGGGCCACCGCCCGCTGCGAGGAGCTCCGTGCCCGCCTGACCGCCCTGGACGCCCGGTCGTCCCGCGCCCCCGCCTCCCGCGGGGGTTCGTCGTCCGCGGGCGCGCGTGGTTCGGGCGCACGGGGTGGTCTCGCCGCGCCCGATGGGTGGTTCCGGGACGAGCCGACACCAACCGGCGCCGCGCACGGCGGAGCCGTGGCGCCGTCGGCGGATGACGGCGGGACGGCGGGCGGCGCCGGCGGCCCTGGCGCAGCTGCGACGGGGCCCCTCGGGGCCGGCGCCGCGGCGGGCACGGAGTCCGGTGGCATGAGGGCCGTCGCCGGGCCCGGTGGCACCATGGGCGCCGTAGGACCGGACGTGGCCGGACCCGCCCCGGCGGCGGGCGATGCCCAGGCGGCCCCGCGCTCCCGGCCGCGCGGGGCCCGGTTCGCCGGGCTGGAGGAGCCCGCGCCCGTGACGCGTCCGCGCGGGGCCCGGTTCGCGGGGGCCGCGCCGGTCGGGCCCGCCGCGCCGGTCGAGCCCGCCGGGGCCGCCCGGGCCGAGGAGGCCGCGGCGGCCGGGGATCCGGTCACGCCCCGGGGCGCGCGGTTCGCCGGGGCGTACGAGGGCGGGGACGGCGCGAAGCGGCGCAGGCGGCTGAAGGCGCAGGAGGAGGCCGGGCGGCGCGCGGCGCAGGAGGCGGCGCGGACCGCCGAGGCGCGGCAGGCCGCCGCCGAGGCCGTGGACCGGCTGGCGCGGCTGCGGACGGACGGCCGGAGCGGGGAGGCGCACGTCCTGCTGTGCGAGGCCGCCGCCCGGCCCGCCCCCTGGCTCCCTTTGCTCGCCGCCGAGCTCGACCGCGCCGGGCTCGAGGCGGACGTGGCCACCCTGCTGTGGGAGGTGGCCTGTCTGCCGCCCGCCGCCCTGGCGGCCGCCGCCGGCGCGCTTGTCGCCGCGGGGCGCGGCGACGACGGCGCGCGGCTGCTGCGGCAGAGCGTCGCGCGCCCCGTCACCGAGGTGGCGCAGACGGTGCTCGCGCTGCTGGCCTCGGGCAGCCGCGCGGAGGCGGCGTTTCTGCTGGAGGCGCTGGTGCGGGCCCGTAGACCCGACGAGGCCGCGCAGGCCGCGGCGAACGCCCCGGCCGAGCTGGTGCCGCTGCTGCTGGACGCCGCCAGCGGCGTGTCCTCCAGCAGCCACCACGACCTCGCGCACGCCCTGCGCGTCGCGGGGCTGCCGGGCGTGCCCGGCCCTGCCTGAGGGCATGTTTCCGACAGGCGCGCCGTACCGAAGTCACCTGACATAACACGAAACGCGAACGTCTTCGTTGAGTAACCGCCGCGGTATTGCCAGAGTGGTCAGTGCGCTTCTACGTTCTTCCCACAGCCGGAATCTACGTGCGTAGACGCCGAAGGAGCTGATCATGGCCAATGTGGTACGTGCCGCCCTCGTCCAGTGCACCTGGACCGGCGACACCGAATCGATGATCGCGAAGCACGAGGAGTACGCCCGGCGGGCGGCCGCCCAGGGCGCCAAGGTGATCGGCTTTCAGGAGGTGTTCAACGCCCCCTACTTCTGCCAGGTGCAGGAGGCGGAGCACTACCGCTGGGCGGAGCCGGTCCCGGACGGGCCGACGGTCCGGCGCATGCGGGAGCTGGCCCGGGAGACCGGCATGGTGATCGTGGCGCCGGTGTACGAGGTGGAGCAGTCCGGCTTCTACTACAACACCGCGGCGGTGATCGACGCGGATGGCAGCTTCCTCGGCAAGTACCGCAAGCACCACATCCCGCAGGTCAAGGGGTTCTGGGAGAAGTACTACTTCAAACCGGGCAACCTGGGCTGGCCGGTGTTCGACACCGCGGTCGGCAAGGTCGGCGTATACATCTGCTACGACCGCCACTTCCCCGAGGGATGGCGCGAGCTCGGCCTGGCCGGGGCCCAGCTGGTCTACAACCCCTCGGCGACCTCGCGCGGCCTCTCGGCGTACCTGTGGCAGCTGGAACAGCCGGCGGCAGCGGTCGCCAACGAGTACTTCATCGCCGCGATCAACCGCGTCGGCGTGGAGGAGTACGGCGACAACGACTTCTACGGCACCAGCTACTTCGTGGACCCGCGCGGCCAGCTCGTCGGCGAGGCAGCCGACGACAAGACAGAAGAGCTGGTCGTCCGGGACCTGGACTTCGGCCTGATCGACGAGGTGCGCCAGCAGTGGGCGTTCTACCGGGACCGACGGCCGGACGCGTACGAGGGGCTGGTGAAGCCGTGAGTGGTGAGCTTCATGCCCGGCACAAGGCCGTCCTGCCCGACTGGCTCGCCCTCTACTACGAGCGGCCGATCGAGCTGACGCACGGCGAGGGCCGCCACGTCTGGGACGCCGACGGCAACCGTTACCTCGACTTCTTCGGCGGCATCCTCACCACCATGACCGCCCACGCCCTCCCCGAGGTCACCAAGGCGGTCAGCGAGCAGGCGGCGCGGATCCTGCACAGCTCCACGCTCTATCTCGACCGCCCCATGGTGGAGCTCGCCGAGCGGGTCGCGGAGCTGTCCGGCATCCCCGACCCGCGTGTCTTCTTCACCACCTCCGGCACGGAGGCCAATGACACGGCCCTGCTCCTGGCCACGACGTACCGGCGCTCCAACCAGATCCTGGCGATGCGCAACAGCTACCACGGCCGGTCCTTCTCGACCGTCGGCATCACCGGCAACCGCACGTGGTCGCCGACCAGCCTGTCCCCGCTTCAGACGCTGTACGTACACGGCGGGGTGCGCGGCCGCGGCCCGTACGCCGGGCTGTCGGACGCCGAGTTCATCAAGGCGTGTGTCGCCGACCTGGAGGACGTCCTGGGCCAGTCGTACGGCCAGGTCGCGGCGCTGATCGCGGAGCCCGTGCAGGGCGTCGGAGGGTTCACCTCCCCGCCGGACGGGCTGTTCGCCGCCTTCCGCGAGGTCCTGGACCGGCACGGGATCCTGTGGATCAGCGACGAGGTGCAGACCGGCTGGGGGCGGACCGGCGACCACTTCTGGGGCTGGCAGGCACACGCCGCCTCCGGCCCGCCGGACCTCCTCACCTTCGCCAAGGGCATCGGCAACGGCATGTCCATCGGCGGCGTCGTCGCCCGCGCCGAGGTCATGAACTGCCTGGGCGCCAACTCCATCTCCACCTTCGGCGGCAGCCCGGTCACCATGGCCGCCGGCCTCGCCAACCTCACCCACCTCCTCGAACACGACCTACCGGGCAACGCGCGCCGAGTGGGCGGGCTGCTCATGGAGCGGCTGCACGCCGCGGCCGCCGGTCTCGACGTCGTGCGCGAGGTACGCGGCCGGGGGCTGATGATCGGCATCGAGCTGGTCGAGCCGGGCAGCGACCGGCCCTCGCCCGAGGCGGCCTCGGCCGTCCTGGAGACCGCGCGCGAGGGCGGGCTGCTGCTCGGAAAGGGCGGCGGCCACAACAGCAGCGTGCTGCGCATCGCCCCGCCACTGAGCCTGACCGCCGCCGAGGCCGAGGAGGGCGCGGAGATCCTCGCGGCGGCGCTCCGCGCGGCGCAGGGCATGGCGGACGGATCCGCGGAAGCGGCCGACGAGGCCGGAAGGAGCGCACTCTGATGTCCCGCACCGTGATCCGTGGCGGCCTCGTCATCACCGCCGCCGAGGAGACCCGGGCCGACGTCCTCGTCGAGGACGGCCGCATCGCCGCCCTCGCCGCGCCCGACAGCGCGTACGCCCAGGGCTGGACAGCCGACCGTACGATCGACGCCACCGACAAGTACGTCATCCCGGGCGGGGTCGACGCGCACACCCACATGGAGCTGCCCTTCGGCGGCACGTTCGCCTCCGACACCTTCGAGACGGGCACCCGCGCCGCCGCCTGGGGCGGGACCACGACCATCGTGGACTTCGCCGTCCAGTCGGTGGGCCACTCGCTGCGCGAGGGCCTTGACGCCTGGCACGCGAAGGCGGCGGACCAGTGTGCGATCGACTACGGCTTCCACATGATCCTCTCCGATGTCGACGCGACCTCGCTCAAGGAGATGGACCTCCTCGTCGAAGAGGGCGTCACCTCCTTCAAGCTCTTCATGGCCTACCCGGGCGTCTTCTACAGCGACGACGGAAAGATCCTGCGGGCCATGCAGCGCGGCGCCGCCAACGGCGGGCTGATCATGATGCACGCCGAGAACGGCATCGCCATCGACGTCCTGGTCGAGCAGGCCCTCGCCGAAGGCAAGACCGACCCCCGCTACCACGGCGAGGTCCGCAAGGCGTTGCTGGAGGCGGAGGCGACCCACCGCGCGATCCAGCTGGCCCGGGTGGCCGGGGCCCCGCTGTACGTCGTCCACGTGTCGGCCGAGGAGGCCGTGGCGGAGCTGATCCAGGCCCGCGACAAGGGGCTCCCCGTCTTCGGCGAGACCTGCCCCCAGTACCTCTTCCTGTCCACGGACAACCTCGCCGAGCCGGACTTCGAGGGCGCCAAGTACGTCTGCTCCACCCCGCTGCGGCCGCGCGAACACCAGGCCGCGCTGTGGCGCGGGCTGCGCACCAACGACCTCCAGGTCGTCTCCACCGACCACTGCCCGTTCTGCTTCACGGGCCAGAAGGAACTGGGCCGCGGCGACTTCTCCAAGATCCCCAACGGGCTGCCGGGCGTGGAGAACCGGATGGATCTCCTCCATCAGGCGGTCGTGGACGGGCACATCTCGCGCCGCCGCTGGATCGAGATCGCCTGCGCCACCCCGGCCCGGATGTTCGGCCTCTACCCGAAGAAGGGCACCATCGCACCCGGGGCGGACGCCGATCTCGTCATCTACGACCCGCGGGCCGAGCAGACGCTGTCCGCCGAGACCCACCACATGAACGTCGACTACTCGGCGTACGAGGGGAAGCGGGTCACCGGGCAGGTGGAGACCGTGCTGTCGCGCGGCGAAACCGTCATCGACCGGCGGCGGTTCACGGGGCGCGCGGGGCACGGGCGGTACATCGCGCGCGACACCTGCCAGTACCTGGACTGAGCTGTACCTGACCTGTACCTGGACTGACCTGCCCATATCTGGACTGGAGCTGGGAGCGAGTTATGGACTTCGGACTCGTCCTGCAGACCGATCCGCCGGCGTCGCAAGTCGTCGGCCTGATGCGGCGCGCGGAGGGCGCGGGCTTCACACACGGCTGGACGTTCGACTCGGCCGTGCTGTGGCAGGAGCCGTTCGTCATCTACAGCCGCATCCTGGAACACACCGAGCGGCTGATCGTCGGCCCCATGGTCACCAACCCCTCCACCCGCACCTGGGAGGTCACCGCCTCCACCTTCGCCACGCTCAACGAGATGTACGGCAACCGCACCGTGTGCGGCATCGGCCGCGGCGACTCCGCGATGCGCGTGGCGGGCCGCAAACCCAACACGCTCGCGCGCCTCGGCGAGGCCATCGACGCCATCCGCGCTCTGGCCGAGGGGCGGGAGGCGGCCGTCGACGGCGCCCCTGTGCGCATCCCCTGGGTCGAGAACGGCAAGCTGCCCGTCTGGATGGCCGCCTACGGGCCCAGGGCGCTCGCCCTCGCCGGGCGCAAGGCCGACGGCTTCATCCTGCAACTCGCCGACCCGTATCTCACGGAGTGGATGGTCAAGGCGGTGCGGGCAGCCGCCGCTGAGGCCGGGCGCGACCCGGACGCGCTCACCATCTGCGTCGCCGCGCCCGCGTACGTCGGGGACGACCTCGACCACGCCCGCGAGCAGTGCCGCTGGTTCGGTGGCATGGTCGGCAACCACGTCGCCGACCTGGTGAGCCGCTACGGCGAGCACTCCGACGCCATCCCCGAGTCCCTGACCGCGTACGTCAAGGAGCGGGCGGGCTACGACTACAGCCACCACGGCCGCGCCGGGAACCCCAGCACGGACTTCGTCCCCGACGAGATCGTCGACCGCTTCTGCCTGCTCGGCCCGGCCGAGGCGCACATCGAGAAACTGCGGGCGTTGCGCGCGCTGGGGGTCGACCAGTTCGCGGTCTACGCCATGCACGACGCGAAGGAGGCGACCATCGACGCGTACGGCGCACGCGTCATCCCGGCGCTGGCGGGCTGAGCGGTCTTCCCCTGACACCTCCTTTCCCCTGACACCTCCTTTCCACTGACACCGATCCGCGCCCCTGTCCCCGTCCTCACCGCTGTCGAACGAAGAGGGGTCGCATGACCGCCACCGCACCGCCCCCGCCGTCCGCCGGATCCGCCGGGCCCGTCGGCGCGGCCGCCCAGACGACGCACCCGGACGGCCGCGTCGAGCTCCCCGTGGGCGCGGCCGCCCCCACCGGGCCGTACGCCAATGAGGACCTGCTGCCCGTCCCCGTCGCCCGGCGGACCTGGAACACGTACAACTTCACCGCCCTATGGGTCGGCATGGCCCACAACGCGGCCACGTGGACGCTCGCCTCCGGCCTCATCCAGCTCGGCATGGACTGGAAGCAGGCGGTGCTGACCATCGCCGTGGCCAATGTGGTCGTGCTGGTGCCGATGCTGCTCACCGGCCATGCCGGCCCGCGCTACGGCATCCCGTTCCCCGTCTTCGCCCGCGCCTCCTTCGGCGTACGGGGCGCGAACTTCCCCGCGCTGATCCGCGCGGCCGTCGCGTGCGCCTGGTTCGGCATCCAGACGTGGATCGGCGGGGCCGCCATCTTCCTCCTCGCCGGGAAGCTGCTCGGCGACTGGTGGACCGGCGCCGCCTCCTTCGGCGGCTACCCGTGGACCCACTGGCTGTCCTTCGCGCTCTTCTGGGCCCTCCAGATCGCCATCATCGTGCGCGGCATGGACACCCTGCGGCGCTTCGAGAACTGGGCGGCGCCCTTCGTCATCGTCGGCGCGGTCGCCCTGCTGATCTGGATATCGAACAAGGCCGGGGGCCTGGGCCCGCTGCTGGACCAGCCCTCCCAGCTCGGCTGGGGCGGCGACTTCTGGTCGGTGTTCTTCCCCGCCCTGATGCCGATGATCGGTTTCTGGTCGACCTTGTCGCTCAACATCCCCGACTTCACGCGCTATGGGGCCAACCAGCGCTCCCAGTTCTGGGGCCAGTCGCTGGGCCTGCCCACCACCATGACGCTCTTCACCCTGCTCTCGGTCCTGGTGACCTCCGGTACGCAGGCGGTCTATGACGCTCCCATCTGGCAGCCCGAGCAGGTGGCAGCCAAGATCGACAACTGGGCGGGCATCCTGTTCGCCCTGATCACGATCCTGATCGCCACGGTGTCCGTGAACATCGCGGCCAACGTCGTCTCGCCCGCCTTCGACCTGTCCAACATGGCGCCCGGAAAGATCACCTTCCGGGTGGGCGCGATGATCGCCGCGGTCGTCGGGGTCGTCATCTTCCCCTGGAAGCTTTACTCCAGCCCCGACGTGTACATCTTCACCTGGCTCGACACGGTCGGCGCCCTCCTCGGCACCGTCGCGGGCATCCTGATCGCCGACTACTGGATCATCCGCCGCGCCTTCCTCCACCTCCCCGACCTCTACCGTGAGGGCGGCCGCTACTGGTACTCCGGCGGCTGGAACTGGCGGGCGCTCGCCGCCTTCGCGGCGGGCGGGGCGCTCGCGATCGGCGGCGCGCACACCGACCCCGGAAAGGCGGGCCCGTTCCCGGAGGACGGGCTGATCCCGTTCCTGAAGCCGCTGGGCGACTACGGCTGGGCGGTCGGGCTCGGGACCTCCCTCGCCGTGTACACCCTGCTGATGCTGCGGCGGCGGGAGACGGCGGCTTCCGCGGCGTAATCCTCGGACCTTTTCCGGCAAGGTCCTTGACGCTTGGCGCGCTGACACCAATCATCTTCCGGCATGAAGCGACGACAAGCACTCACATTGCTCGGAGGTCTGGGCTTAGCCGGACCACTCGCCACCCTCGCGCCCTCCGGCAGGGCATCGGCCGCCGAACTGCCGGAGGGCGTCTACTTCCAGAACCGCGGCAGCGTGGAGGGCTGGGACTACAGCTACACCCAGAAACAGGGATCGATCAGCACCGTCGACACCCCGACCTACAAGGGCGCGCACTCACTGGAGGCGACCCAGACCTACATCGACGAAACCGGGGGCTACCACTCCGAAGTCCTCCAGCGGGGCGCGCAGAGCGTCGGCCAGGACCGCTACTACGGCCAGGCCATCCGCCTGGCGCCCGACTGGCGGTTCCACAACCAGAACGTCACCTTCCAGCAGTGGTCCCCCGAGGACCCGGAGGGCCCCTGGCTGCTCATGTTCGTCCAAGGGGACGAGATCCGCTACGGCGGCCGCGCGGTCTCCGGGACCGTCGGCAAGATCACCGACCTGCGTGGCACGTGGATCAGGCTGGTCGTACGGCTCAAGCTGGCCGGCGACGGCCAGGGCGCGTACGAGGTGTGGCTCAACGGACGGAAGACCGTCAGCTCGACGGGCATCACCCTGCTGCCGTCCACCTCGCGGACCATCCGCTGGTCCAGCGGCATCTACTGCACGGCCTGGCGGGACGGCACACCCGCGGGGGCGTCCACGCTGACCGTCCTCCACGACCAGCACCGGATCGCCGCGTCGTACGCGCTGGCGGAGCCGGCCAACTGGACCTGACCACGACCCCGCCCCGCCGCCGCCGTCACGGCACCCGCGTGGTCCACTCCCGCGAGCCGAACTTCGCCTCCGCCAGCCGCTGCGCCCGTGCCGCCTCCTCCTCCGTCACCTTGCCGTCCGCGAGCCCGTACCGCTCGCGGAAGGAGGCGATCATCCGGTCGATGACGGCGGCGCGCGGCAGGCCGGTCTGCCGGCGCAACGGGTCCACGCGCTTCTTCGCGCTCCTGGTGCCCTTGTCGGACAGCTTCTCCCGGCCGATGCGCAGCACCTCGACCATCTTGTCCGCGTCGATGTCGTACGACATCGTCACGTGGTGCAGCACCGCCCCGGAACCGGTCACCACCCGCTTCTGCGCGGCGCCGCCGATCTTCCCGGCGTCGGTCGCGATGTCGTTGAGCGGCTGGTACCACGCCGCGATGCCCATGTCGCCGAGCGCGCCCAGCACCCAGTCGTCGAGGTACGCGTACGAGTCTGCGAAGGACAGGCCGGACACCAGCGACTCGGGCACGTACAGCGAGTATGTGATGGTGTTGCCGGGCTCCACGAACATCGCCCCGCCGCCGCTGATCCGCCGCACCACCTCGACGCCGTGCCGCTCCGCGCCCCCGGGGTCCACCTCGTTGCGCAGCGACTGGAAACTGCCGATGATCACGGCCGGGGAGGCCCACTCCCACACCCGCAGCGTCGGCGGCCGCCGCCCCAGCGCGACCTCCTCGGTCAGCACCTCGTCCAGCGCCATGTGCAGGGCGGGCGGCTGCGGACCCTCGTAGATCAGCTGCCAGTCGTAGTCCGTCCAGTCGGTGGCGTGCGCCAGCGCCCGCCGCACCGCGACGCCCACGGCATCGGCCGTGAACCCGAACATGACCGTGCCCTCCGGCAGCGCCGCCTCGACCCGGGCCGCGAGCCCGCGCGCGTCGGTGTCGGCGGGCGCGCCCTCCAGCGCGCGGTTGATGGCGAGCAGCGCCTCGTCGGGCTCCAGGAAGAAGTCACCGGCGACCCGGACGTCCTTCAGCCTTCCGCCCTCGACCTCGAGGTCCACGACCACGAGCTTCCCGCCCGGCACCTTGTACTCACCGTGCATCCGCGCACCCTCGTTCTTGTCTCTTGTTCGACACTTCTTGCAGATGCTTGTGAGCACCCGGCACTCAGGTGACGCGGCCAACCTTCAGGATGTGCACGGTGACGGTGTCGCCGTCCGGCCGGTACAGCACACGCCAGTGGTCAACGGACAGCCGCCAGTAGCCAGAGCCGCCCAGGGCGCGAGCCCCCGCCGGACAGGGGTCATCGCCAGGGCTCGGACCGCACTGGCGCAAGCCTTCGCTCCCACTGGGTCGATCTGGCGCAGTCGACGGAACTCGGCCATGGCCTGGTGCTGCCACACCACGACATTGGTCACGAGGCAGCTGCCCGACGGTCCTCGGCCTCGAGCTGGGCCATGAACTCGTCATGCGTCATGGACGGGCCGGTCGGCGTCGCCTCACGCGTCGCGGCTTCAGCGATGTCTGCGGCGTCACGTAGGCGCTGTAGCTCTTCGAGCTCGCTTATGGGGATCAAAGCAGCGGCGGGCTTGCCGTACTCGCTGATGACGATCTCTTCCCGGCCGTGCCGGACGCGTCCGACGAGCTGCCCGAGCTGGTTTCGGGCTTCCACGAGCGAATAGATCTCCATGCCAGAATTGTACGCACCCGCAAGTGTGTACTGTCTTTGATTCAGCGAGGCGGGTCGGGGACTCAGCCGAGCGGGTGCGGTCGCGACTGGTGGTGCGGTGGGGCGAAGGACAGACCGTTCTCGTCGAGGGCGTTGTAGACAGTGATGCGGCCCTCCGGAAAGACGAAGCTGACATCGACGGTCCCTCGGGCCGCGTCGTGGCCGGTCCATTCGAGGAGTTCGACGCCCTGGAGGGGCCGGCCGAGCAGAGATCCCGCTTCGGGGACGGCGTCGTCGCGCCAGAGCAGGGTGAAGTTTGGCCACTCGACAGGGCGACGCGGATCGATGGAGTTCCAGGTGATCGAAAGGTCGTCGAGCTTCCAGTGGTTGATCTCCACCTGCTCACCGTCGAAGTCGAGCAACACGGGGCAGTCGCAGAACCACTCGTCGTCCTCGAGGTCCCACACCACCCACAGCCGGGTCAGAGCGCGCCCGACCAGGGCGCGCAGCCGGGCTCCGTGGGTTTCCCCGACCGCGCGGGGGCCGCTCGTCCAGTGCGGCCGGTAGCCCTCGATCCCGAAGTCGAACACGCGATCAGTGTGCCAGTCGCCCGTCACGCCCCTTATGCGAGGCCGGAGCTCGGGTCGACACCGGTCAGCTCACAGCTCGCGTCCCACAGGCGCGCCGCGACCGAGGTGTCGGTCAGCTGGTTCCAGAGGGGTTCGAGCCGAGGCAGGCCCCGCAGCCCGAACACCCGGGGAGCCCACAGCTGCCCGCCGGTCACGGCCGGGTCGAGCACGGCGCGCACCGCGGGCCACGCGGCGGCGTCCTTGCCCTGGACGAGGACACCGGCGGGCAGGGTGCGCAGCCGGTCGCCGGCGGTCCGGACATGTACGGGTGGGCGCGAGGGGGTGAGGGAGTCCAGCGCGCCGCCGGGATGGGCCACCACGCTCAGCACCGCGCTGCCGGCCGCCCGCAGGCGCCGGTCGAGTTCCAGGCCGAAGAGCATCTGCGCCAGCTTCGAGCGTGCGTAGGTGCGTTTGGGCTGGTAGTCCCGGGTGCTCTGGAGGTCGTCGAGGTCCAGCCGCTCGGACTTGGCCGCGAAGCTGCCGGTGGTGACGACGCGGCCTTCGGGGGCCGCCGCGAGCAGCGGCGCGAGCCACCAGGTCAGCGCGTAGTGTCCGAGGTGGTTGGTCGCGAACATCAACTCATGGCCGTCCTCGGTCTCGCGGCGTGGCGGGTGGTCGAACATCACCCCGGCGTTGTGGACGACCGCGTCGAGGCGGTCCAGGCGCAGGGCTTCCACCGATGCCTTGAGCGAGGAGAGGTCGGCGAGGTCCAGCCGGATCCACCGCACCCGCGCGCCGGGGACCCTGGACCGGATGGAGGCCGCCGCGGTTTCGGCCTTCGCCGTGTCCCGGCTGCCGAGCACGACAGTGGCCCCCGTACCGGCGAGCTGTTCGGCGACGAAGTACCCGATCCCCGCGTTGCCGCCGGTGACCAGGAAGTTCTTGCCTGTGGCGGGTGGCAGCCGATGAACGTCCCATGGCTCGGTCGGGGCTGTGGAGGGCATGTGAGCTCCTTGCGGCTGGCGGGGGATGTCGGACCCGTTCAGCGTCACAGCGGTCACCGACACGCCGTCGACAGATCGCCGATCGCCCTCGGCGCCATGTGCCACAGACCGTGCAGCATGAAGACATGGAGAATGAGGTGCCGCTGGCCGGCGGACGCATCACCCCCGGAGTGGTCAGGGTCGGCAGCACCGTCCGGCGGCCGGTGACCGCAGCGTCCCCGTTCGTCGCGGAACTGCTCGGCCACCTTCAGCAGCAGGGCTTCACCGGCGCCCCGCGCCACCTGGGGTCCGACGCAGCCGGGCGTGATGTCCTGAGCTATCTGCCTGGCTGGGTTCCCGCACGCTTCCAGCGCTGGACCGACGCCCAAGTCACCGCCGCCGGGGCCTTGCTCCGTGCCTTGCACGACGCCACCCGTGGCAGCCGCCTCGCAGGGTGGCATCCTGTGATCTGTCATCACGACCCAGGCCCGAACAACACCGTCTTCTCCGACGCCGTACCTGTCGCCTTCATCGACTTCGACACCGCCGCGCCAGGCGACCCCCTCGAAGATCTCGGCGACATGGCGTGGACCTGGTGCGTCTCCTCCAAACGCGAGGCGCCGCCCGCCACCGTCCAAGCCGCTCAGGTACGCATCCTCGCGGACGCTTACGGAGTCGACGCGGCCTCCCGCCCCCGCCTCATCGACGCCATACTCGACCGCCAAGTCCGCAACGCCCAGTGGTGGCGCAGCCACCTCACGCGCCTATGCCCGCGCGTGGCCGACGACCACCAGATCACCGAGCGCATTCGCTGGTCCGAGCGGGAGTACGCCCACACTGCGGCCAACCGCGAGGCATTCGCAGCAGCCCTGCACTGACAGCAGCGGGGAACGGCGATCCGGTCCGACCAAGCTGCGGGCAGGACAGCAGCCTGCGTGCACGCGTCGCGGGTCGGGGCGCCGCCACGGACCCGGACGGTGATCAGGGCCGCCGCGCGCACGGTGCGGTCTCCGGCCCTTCGTTCACCGGCTCCTCTTGCTCTGGAACCGCGTCGATCCGGATCCAGACCTTCTTGCCGTCGGCAGTCGGTTCGTATCCGAAGTCGTCGGCGAGTTCGCGGAGCAGCCACAGCCCACGGCCCGTTTCGGCGATCCAGTCCGGATGGCTGACGACGGGCGGGGTGGGGGAGCGGTCAGAGCCCGGTCCGGCCGCTTGATCTCAAGGCGCTGCTCGACCTGTATGGCGTCAAGGACGAGGCCACGCGGGCAGGTTGGCTGTCACTTGCCCGGGAAAGTCGCAAGCAGCGGTGGTGGCGGGTGCTGGAAGACCGTTTGCCTCAGGATTTCCTCGACTTCATCGGGCTGGAGGAGGACACGTCGTACTGCCGGGGATTCCAACCCGGAATCGTCAACGGCCTGTTCCAGACCAAGGAATACGCGGAAGCTGTGATCGGGGGTGGGTCCGCCGGGCCGCTCGACGAGAATGCGCAGACGAAGCTGCAAGTCCGGCTCGAACGGCAGAAGGCGCTGACGCGTTCCGAGAACCCGATCACGGTGTGGATGATCCTGGGGGAGGCGGCGCTGCGTCAGCAGTGCGGTGGCGTAGGCGTGTTGCGCGATCAGCTTCTGCATCTGATCGAGCTTGCGCGCCTTCCGAACGTAACCTTGCAGGTACTACCCTATTCCGTGGGGGCGTACCGAGGTAGTCCCTTCCCCTTCAAGATCTACCGCTTCCCGGAGCCCTCCAGTATGGAGGTCGTGCTGCTGGAGAGCCATATCAGCCACACGTATCTTGAGAACCCCAATGACATCGGCTTCTACGCGGACATCTTCAACCACCTGCGCGCCACGGCACTGGGGGAGTTGAAGAGCCAGGCCCTCATCGCGGACATCGCGAAAGAAGTCGTCAAATAGAGAGAAAGCGTGGAAATGCAGGGAAACCGGTCCGGATGGTTCAAGAGCAGCTACAGCGGCCAGAACGGCGAATGTATTGAGGTGCGGAATCAGGCCGTAAGCGGTATGGACCTCCGCGACTCCAAGGACCCCAACGGCCCCGTGCTCACCTTCACCGCTTCCGAATGGACCATGTTCATACGTGGCGTGCAGGCAGGCGAGTTCGAGGTCAGGGGGTAGGTTCCCCCTGTTGCCCGCGGGTCCCCACCCCGCCCAGGTCGGGGGCCCGTGATCAGCGCATTCGTTGACGTTGTCACGAGTTGGACCAAGAGCGGGTGGACAACACCAGCAAATAGCCATCCGGGTCTTGAACAGTCACGCCCCAGGTGTCCCAGTAAGGATTGTGTGCTGGCACTCGCTTGCCACCGTGCTGTTCGAGTCTCGCTGTCAGGGAGTCCGGCACCGGTTCGCCGAGGTAGATCACCAAGAGGTCCTCGGGGGTCGGCTGCGGGTCCATTGGCGCAAGGGGATCGTGGGTGAGCTCAAGGTGCCAGGCGGCATGGGGCCAGCCGACCATCAAGAGTGAGTGCTGGCCAGGAGTGCCGTCCGCCGCATGCTGGTACAGGATGTCGAGGCCGAGACCCGAGACCCAGAACCTTTCCGCCGCTCGCAGATCACGTGACGGACGTGCGATGCGCACATGCGCACTGGCGTTGGCTGGCATCCTGGCGCCTCCTGCTGGGGCTGGCCTGTCGTGAGAGAAGAACCGTCGTACCGAAGAGTAGTGAGCAAATGATCACGTGACTATCAGGCGTTGGCCTTAGGTCCTCATGTAAGTCCAGCGCGGTTTCGGAATCTATCCGGTGAGTCCGTCACCTCCCCCAGGGTCTGCTTCCGCGAGGCCCCGGCGGCGAGGAGCTGGAAATCCTTCGCGTGCGCTGTGTCGGGACCGATAGGGTCGGGTCATGACCTACGTGTTCGTGCGCGTTCGCACTCTCTGAGACGGTGTGCTCCGTTGGTCGCTGAGCGACCAACGGCAGTCGAGGAAACCCACAGGAGACCACCCGTGGTCTCCGGCTTGTACCGCCGCGTGGGTGCACTCGACCCTGCGCCACCGGTCTATCCGCGCCATCACCGAACCGTGTGCCTTTTCCCGCGGTTACTCGCGTGCTTCCCTTCAGCAGCGTGGCTCATGGCGTCGGCATCGGTAAGCGGAGATGCCTGCCAGGCCGCCCTTTCGAACAGGACTGATCTGTATGCCGTCTGTATCCACCGGCTCCTCGCGTTCTCGTCGGGCCCGCGGTGGCGGTCCCACCTTTGTGCTGGTCCACGGTTCTTGCTCCAGTTCGTTCATGTGGGCTCCGGTCCAGCGCGAACTCGCGTTGCTCGGACACCGCAGCTTCGCCGTCGATCTGCCGGGGCACGGCTTCGACGCGCAATACTCCGTTGCCTACCAGGCCCCACAGGACCTCGATGCGTGGGCGGCCGAGCCGTCGACGCTGGCCGGAGTCACCTTGCAGGACAACGTAGACATGGTCGTTGACGTCGTCCGACGCGTGGCCGAGCACGGACCGGTGGTGCTGGTGGGCGCCAGCCTCGGTGGAACCACCATCACCGGGGTGGGCAACACGGTCCCTGATCTGGTGGACCGGCTCGTGTACATCTCCGCGTGGTCGTGTGTGCAACGGTCGAGCCCCGTCGAGTACATGCAGGAGCCCGAGTTCGCCGCCAACCTGCTCGCCCCGCTGTACGCGTTGAACGTCGGGGACGCGGCAGCACTCGGCGCCGGCCGGGCCAATTACCGAACCGCCGATCCGGCATTGCTCGCGGCCCTCAAGGCGGCGGTCATGGCGGACGGCACCGATGAGCAGTTCCGGGCCTTCCTCAACATCCTGCAACCGGACGAGTCCCTCGCGGTGATGACGGCCGACGCCCGTGGGCACGCCGATACCTGGGGCACGATCGCCCGCACCTATGTTCGTCTCACCAACGACCGGTCGCTTCCGGTGGCCATGCAGGACCGGCTGATCGCCGAGGCCGACGCCTTGACCCCCGACAACCCGTACGACGTGCGCACCCTGGAGACCAGCCATACCGGATTCCTGCTCCACCCGGCGGAGGTGGCCGGCATCCTCGACCAACTGGCCGGCTAGGGCCAATGCCAGTGACTTTGCGGTGAGTATGGGACAGCGACACGCCGACGCCACGGCGTGTCGCTGTCCCATACTCACCGCAACCTCAGGCGGATGGCCGGGGCGGAGTCCGTCACGGGAGTGGCCCGGACCACTTCCGCTGGACGGTCCGGTAGTCGATCACGGTGATCTGCTCCTGCCGGAGGAGTTCGCGAGCCTCGGGTGAGGTCAGGAACTCGTAGTCGGTCCGGCGCACACGCCAGCCGTCGGGCTCGATCGCCCGGGACTCCTCCGTGCCCAGCCCTGGATGGACCGCCCATTCGCTGAGGCCGGTCGGCAGGTCGCGCAGCAGCTGGGCGTAGCGGGCCGGCTTGTCGTCGAGGTCGAGGGAGAAGCTGTCCAGGAAGTCGTTGTCGGTGACCGGGAGGCCGCGCCGCCGTGCCTTCCGGCGTCCGGGGGCGAGCCAGACCCGTACCGCCAGGCCGTACTCTGCGGCCAGCGCCATGGTCAGGTCCAGGATGTCATCGCGTCCGCCGTCGGCCAGGCAGTGGAAGTCGAGGTGGGTCGGGGTCAGGCCGGTGTTGACCACGGCGTCGATCTGGGCGCGGAACTCCAGCTCGATCTCGTCGAGACGGGCCTGGGCGAGGAGCTCGGCGCGCCCGGCGGGCGTGGGGATGAACAGTTCGCCCCTGTCGTCCAGCAGGGAGGGCACCTTGTCCTTCGGGGACAGCGGCCCCCACCGGTAGTGGGCCGTGTCGCAGACCAGCGTGAGGTGGATGCCGAACGGGATGTGGGGTCGGTCGCGCAGCAGGTGCATGGCGTGCCGGGTCCATGGACACGGCACCATCAGGCTGGAGGAGGTGACGATTCCCTGCTCGATGGAGTCGACGATCGCGGCGTTGACCGCGTGGTACATCCCGAGGTCGTCGGCGTTGACGATGAGCACACGGGCGTCGGGAGGGAAGCCGAGCAGCTCGCTGGACTGAACCGAGGTGTGTATGGGGGCGGTGTCCATGGGCTCAGTGTGGGGCGGGGCACGCGGTCGCGCCCGGGAATTACGTGCCGGGGGGCCGCCCCGGGCCTCAGCTCGCCGACACCGCCCGCAGCGCCCCCGGGCGGCGGCCGGTGAGGCGGTCCAGGGCGGCGGAGGTGGCGTCGTCGGCGGGGAGGTGGACGATGAGGCGCTGGTCGTCGTCGGCGGGCAGTTCGAGGGTCTCGTACGCCAGGCGAAGCTCGCCCACCTCGGGGTGGCGCAGCCGGGTGACCCCGTTGGACCGGGGGAGGCCGGGCAGGGTGGCCACGCGCTCGGTGAAGGCGTCTCCGGTGGTGACCGTCAACTCGTCGGCGAGGTGGGCGACATGGGGGTCCGCGCGGAAGGGGCCCTGCTTGAGGGCGGCGACCTGCTCGTCGGCGACATGGGCCCAGTCGGGGTACGCGGTGCGGGCGCGCGGGTCGGTGAAGACGAAGCGGGTGAGGTTGGGTGGGTTGCCGTCCAGCAGGCCGACGGGGCCCGCCAGCCGTTCGTAGCCGGCCGTGTGGGCGAGGATCTCGCTGAGCCGGTTGAGCAGTACGGCCGGGGCGGGCTCCAGGCGGTCGAGCAGGGCCCGCACGGTGGGGCGCACGGTACGGGCCGGGTCCGCGCCGCCCATGCAGCTGAAGCCGCCCTCCGCGCCCTTGGTCAGCCGGTGCAGATGGACGCGTTCGGCGGGGGTGAGGCGGAGCGCGTCGGCCAGCGCGGCGAGCACCTGCATGGAGGGCCGGCGGTCGCGGCCCTGCTCCAGCCGGGTCACGTACTCCACGCTGACCCCGGCGACCGTGGCCAGCTCGGCCCGGCGCAGGCCGGGCGTACGGCGGCGGGGGCCGGTGGGCAGCCCCACCTCGGCGGGGGTGACCGCCTCCCTGCGGAGGCGCAGGAACATGCCCAGCTCGTTGTCGCTCACCCTCCGAACGTAACAGCCGCGCCGAGCGGGATCGTGGCCCTGCCACTACCAGTCTCGGCCCGGCCTTCCTGGTCCTGGCGCGGCCCGGCAGGTTGGAGGGCGTGGCCCTCCCGGCCACTTCGCCACCTCAGCAGGAACCACCTCAGCAGGAACAAGGAGCAAGCCCAGCCATGTCCAGCCAGACCAGCCAGACCCTCAAGCTCGCAGTGATCCTCGGCAGCGTCCGGGAGGGCCGGTTCGGCCCGACGGTCGCGAACTGGTTCGTCGAACAGGCCGAGGCACACGGCCGGTTCGCCGTGGACCTCATCGACCTGGCAGACACCCCGCTGCCGCTCGCCCTGCCACCCGTGCCTCCCGCGATGCAGCCGAACCTGCCCCGCCCCGCCGAGATGGCGGACCTCACCGCGCGGCTCGCGGCGGCCGACGCGTTCGTCGTGCTGACGCCGGACTACAACCGCGCCTACCCGGCCGCGCTGAAGGCCGCGATCGACTGGCACTACGTCGAGTGGCAGACCAAGCCGGTCGGCTTCGTCGGCTACAGCGGGGCCAGCGGCGGCCTGCTGGCCATCGAGGGCCTGCGGCAGGTCTTCAACGAGCTCCAGGCCCACACGGTCCGCGACTACGTCTCCTTCCCCAAGTACTACGAGCTGTTCGGCCCCGACGGCACGCTCAAGGACCCCGAGGGCCCGAACGCCGCCGCGAAGGCGATGCTGGACCAGCTCCTGTGGTGGGGCTCGGTCCTCCACGACGCCCGGCGCGACCGCCCCTTCGCCGCGTCGTAGGGGGAGTGCGGTTCCCGGCCGGGGCCGTCAGCCAAAGGCGACCCGGTCCAGCCAGAAGTCAAGCAACTGCGCGTCCCCCAGCACCTCGACGCCCTCGCCGTGGGCCGGACGCCGGCGGTAGACCAGCAGCAGGAGATCGGTCAGCGGGGCCCGCACGGCGACGGCGGCCTTCTCATGGGCCCGGCGCCAGGTGATCACCTCGCCGGTGAGGTCGACCACCCACTCCGCCGCCGTATCGGGGGCGGTGTCGGTGGCGTGGAGGTGAAGGGTGCGGCCGGGGCCGAGCAGCTCACGCATCCGGGGATGGATCTCGAAGTGCATCGGCAGCGCGCCGAGCTCCATCCACTCGTCGAGGCCGTCGAGGGCGACGTCCTCGGCGACGGTGAACTCCGCGCCGAGGGCCAGGGTCGCATCGGCCCGGTGGACGACCGTCTCATGCGTGAACCGGCGGGCGAAGAAGGCCGCGGTCCCGCCGGGGACCGGGGTCCACACCTTCGCGTCGGGCCCGGCCGCGCGCAGCGCGTCCGCCAGCAGCTCGGCGCCCTCGGTGAGCCAGGGGCCGAGCACGGCGGGGTCCTCATGGGCGTACGGCGACAGGTCGCGGAAGTCGTCGTCGGGGAGCGGGCCCGCCGCCCGCGTCCGTACGGTCTCCGCGGCCCAGCGCTGGCCGCCGCCGAGGTGGCGCAGCAGCTGGCCGACATTCCAGCCGGGGCAGGACGGCACGGGGGCCGTCAGGTCCGCGCCTTTGACGATCGGCTGCAACAGATCGGTCTGCGCGGCGATCTCGGCGCACTGGCGATCGTGACTCAGAAGGGTCATAACGTCACAGTAGGACGTACCACTGACAATCAGCGGGTGCCGGGGGATGCTCCGGCCCCGGGGGCGGGCTCCCGCTTGGGGATGGCCTCCGGCTCCGGCTCCGTGAGCGTGCCCGCGATGAGCCACGCCAGGGCGCACAGCGCGATCAGCGGAGCCAGCGCGGTGCGCAGACCGGCGACATCGGCGAGGGCGCCGATGGCCGGGCTGGCCACGCCCCCGACGCTGACGGCCAGGCCCAGCGTGACGCCGCTGGCCGTGCCGACCCGGTTCGGCAGGTAGTCCTGGCCCAGCGTGACGTGCAGCGAGAACGGCACGTACAGGGCGGCGGCCGTCAGGGCGGCGAAGGCGTAGAGGGCCGGCCCGGGGATGAACACCAGCCCGGCGACGGCGGGGACCCCTGCCCCATACGCGATGCGGAGCGTACGGACGCGCCCCCAGCGCGCGGCCAGCGGACCGCCCAGTACGGTGCCCACCGCGCCCCCGGCGAACAGCGTGAACAGCGCCGCCGACCCCGTGGCCGAGCCTCCGGGCACGCGCTGCTGGGCGTACAGGGCGATGAACGCGCTCAGGCCCACGAAGATGATCGAGCGGCAGACGATGACCGCCGAGAGCCGCAGGAACTCCGGCCAGTTGTCACGGCCGGTGCCCTGCGTGGCGGCCTGCTCGACTGCCGCGCGCCGGGCCAGGGACCGGATCGCGGACGCCGTCAGCACCACCCCGGCCACCGCGGGCACCACCAGCCAAGGCGACGCGCTCAGGCCTCCGGCGGACAGGACCGGGGACACGGCGACGGGGGCAAGGGCGAAGCCTATGTTGCCGCCGAGGGAGTACCAGCCCATGGCCACATGGCTGCCGCGGCTCGCCGTCCGGGCCAGCCGCGCCGACTCGGGGTGGTAGGCGGCGACCCCGATGCCCGAGAGGGCGACCGCCAGCCAGGTGAGCAGATACGAATCGCCGGGCCCGGACAGGGCTATGCCCAGCCCCGCGCCGAGGGAGCTCGCGGGGATCAGCCAGGGCATCGTCCACCGGTCGGTCAACGCCCCGAACAGGGGCTGCACGATCGAGGACAGCAGCGTGGCCGCCAACACGATGCCGGACGCCGCCACATAGCCGTAGTGGCGCTCGGCCACCAGGAACGGCACCAGCGTGGGCACAGCGCCCTGGTAGAAGTCCACGGTCGCGTGGCCGATGGCCATCATCGTGATCGGTCTGGATACGGAGTGGTCGCGCGATACGGAGTGCTCGCGCGATGCGGAGTGGTCGTGCGATACGGAGTGGGTTTTCCTGGTCACGCCAATGATCCTCGACGGGCGGCGGTTGGCAGGCTTCCGGTAATCTGCCAGGTGATGTCGGTATCCCGCCAAGCGCCCCGCCGAACCGTCCCGGCCCGGTCGCATACGCCGACAACCACCCGATTCCTGGACCCGGGCACCGGCGTGTCCGCTCACTGCCACGATGTGCACCAAGTCGTCTACGCGGGCCGCGGCGTGCTGTCGGTGACCACTGAGGGCGGGAGCTGGGTCGCCCCGGCCGCCCGGGCGATCTGGATCCCCGTCGGCACCCTGCACGAACACCGGGCCTACGGCCGGACCGTGCTGCACGGCGTCGGCCTGCCGGTGGAGGCCAACCCGCTGGGCCTGGACCGGCCCGCCGTGCTGGCGGTCGGCCCGCTGCTGCGCGAGCTGATCATCGCGTACAGCCGCCCGGACGCCGACCCAGGGGCCGTCGAGTCCCGCCGCCTGCTCGCCGTCCTGCTCGACCAGTTGCGGCACGCGCCCCAGCAGCCCCTGCATCTGCCCACGGCCCAGGACCCGCGCCTGGCCGCCGTGTGCGCCATCCTCCAGCACGACCCAGCGGATCCCCGGCCGCTCGCCGAGCTGGGCGCCCGGGTGGGGGCGAGCGCCCGCACGCTCACCCGCCTCTTCCGCGCCGAGATGGGCATGACGTTCCCCCAGTGGCGCACCCAACTACGGCTGCACCACGCCCTGCTGCTGCTCTCCGACGGCGTCACCGTCACCGCGGTCGCGCACCGCTGCGGCTGGGCCTCGGCCAGCGCGTTCATCGATGTCTTCCGCCGCGCGTTCGGGCACACCCCCGGCAGCTACCGCGCGCAGACCTGCGCCTAAAGCGTGTTGCAGCCGATCCGCGCGGTCCCGACGGCGATGTCGTCGTACCAGAGCGTGTCGTCGCCCTCGCCGTAGCTCTCCCAGCCCAGCCGCAGATCCGTGGGCGCGGGGCGCCAGCCGCCCCGGGCCAGCCACTGCTGGTCGACGTCCTGGGTCGGGGTGCCGTCCACCACCAGGCCGGTGACGAGGGAGCCGTTGACCCAGGTGTCCAGGCGGCCCGCCGAGCGGTCGAGCCGGAACTCCAGACAGGTCCAGGTGTTGAGCGGCAGCGGCGTGGACAGTGCCACGCCCGCCGGGCTCTGCGCGGGCAGGGTCGCGTCGTCGGACTCGCGGTTCCACTGCAACGCCTTGTTCTGCCCGCCCATCCGCAGGTCCTTCGAGTTGTCGTTGGTGTCGCGCAGGGCGGCGAACGTGACGTGCTGGGCGGGGAGCGCGGTGGTGTGGCGGACCCAGAAGCGCGCGTACAGCTCGGAGCCGGCCGGGACGTCGGACAGGGAGGTACCGGCGAAGGCGTGGTTGCAGTACCCGGCCTTGCCGGTCACCCGGACGGACTTGGTGCCGCCGTGGGCGACGGTGGAGTCCACGGTGGCGGTGCCGGTGCCGGAGCAGTTGGCCACGTTCGTGGTCCAGCGGCCTGAGGGGGCGGGGCCGGTCTGCGACTCGAAGTCCTCGCAGAAGCCGTTCGCCGAGCACGCGGCCGCCGCGCGGGCGGGCGCGGACGAGGCGGAGGCGGTGGAGGCGGCGGGGGTGAGGGCCGCCGCCGTGGCCAGCGTGGCGGTCAGCGCCGCGAGGGCGCGGATGCGCTTGGACGTACGGGGGTGGGGGAGGGGGTGCGGGTCGGGTGCCATGGATCCTCCTTCGGGGCTGCACACGTCCGGGTTGCACGCACGAGATTGGGAGCGCTCCCACTGATGGAATGTAGCCGTGAGCATGACAGTCGGGAAGTCAGCTCGGGGTGTTTTGAACCGAAGCCGTCGACGAGCCGTAAGGGATAACGGCGGTCCTGACCTCCCGAGCCTGGTCCGCTGTGCCACCATCGGGCTTCGCAAGCACGGAAGGAACTTCGGGGTGTCGCTCTTCACGCGCTCTCGTCAGCTGCCGGACAGGGACAAGGCGAACGCTGAGGAGGACCCGGCGCCGGACGACACCGCAGCGCACACGCCGGACGAGGCCGCCACGGGCGATGCCGCCGCGGGCGGCACGTCTGCGGACGCGGTCGCCGCGGGTGACACGGCTGCGGACGGCTCTGCGGGTGCCGTCGCGCCGGGTGCCGCTGCCGAGGGCGGCAGCTCTGTGGGCGCCACCGCTTCGGGTGCCGTCGCGCCGGGTGCCGCCGCTGAGGGCGGGGTCGGTGGCGACACCTCCGCAGGCGACGCCGCGGGTGAAGCTGAGGGTGACGCCGCTGCCGACGAGGCCGTAGCGGGTGACGTCGCGGGCACCGCTGCCGCCGACGCCGCTGCCGACAAGGCCGTGGCGGCTGACGCCTCGGCAGGCACAGCCGCCTCCGCCGACCATGGTGCTTCTACGAGCACCGCCGCCCGCGGCGATGCCCCCGAGAGGGGCGCCGCTGTGGGCGCTTCCGCGGCTGATGCCGGTGCGGGCGCCCTCGCCGCGCGGGAAAGCGGCGACGGTGACACCTCCCCAGGCGCCGCCGCGCGCGACACCGCCCCGGACGCCCCCGCCCCGGACGCCCCCGCCCCAGGCGATGCCGCCGCCGGCGACGGTGACACCTCCCCCCACGACCCCGCCACCGACCAGTCCCCGGTCGAGGCCGTCACGGGCCGCGGCTGGCGGGGCAAGTACCCGGTCGCCGCGCGGGCCTTGGCGTGGGTGACCACCGCCGTGTCGGTCGCGCTGGTGCTGTTCGCCCTGCTCCTGCCGAATCGGCTCGCCCTCATCACGCCCAGCGCCTTCGTGCACATCCCCGTGGAGGCGGTCCTCGGCGCCGGGGTGCTGCTCATCCTGCCGCCGATCCCGAGGCGGGTGGCGGCGGTGCTCGCCGGGGTGTTCCTCGGCCTGTTGACCATCCTCAACCTCCTCGACATCGGCTACAACGAGTTCCTCGGGCGCGGGTTCAACGTGGTGCTCGACTGGATCCTGCTCGACGACGCCCAGTCGTACCTCGAGGACTCGCTCGGCTCGACGACCGCCACACTCGCCGCGGTCGGGGCCGTGGTGCTCGTTCTCGCCCTGTTCTCCGTCATGACGCTGGCGTGCCTGCGGATCGGCAAAGTCATGGCCCGGAACAACACCGTGGCGACCCGTACCGTCCTGGTGCTCGGGACCGCGTGGGTCGTCTGCACGGCGCTCGGCCTACAGGCGTCCGGGGCGCCGATCGCTTCCAGGAACACGGTCGTGCTCGTCCAGAACCGCGTGAAGTGGGTGAAGGCGACCCTGAAGGACGAGCGGGAGTTCGAAAAGGTGGCCGCCGTCGACTCCTTCGGTGACGTGCCGGGCGATCAGCTGCTGACCGGGCTGCGCGGCAAGGACGTCATCTTCACCTTCATCGAGAGCTACGGCCGCAGCGCCATCGAGGACCCGGAGATCGCGCCCGGGGTCGACGCGGTGCTCGACGAGAAGACCAAGGAGCTGAGCGACGCCGGGTACTCGTCCAAGAGCGGCTGGCTCACCTCGGCGACGTACGGCGGCAACAGCTGGCTGGGCCACTCCACCTTCCTGTCCGGCCTGTGGATCGACAACCAGAGCCGCTACCGCACCGTCACCGCGGGCGACCACCTCACCATCACCCGCGCCTTCAAGCGCACCGGCGCCTGGCGCACGGTCGGCATCATGCCGGGTGTCACCAAGGGGTGGCCGGAGGCGAAGTTCTACGGCCTCGACAACGTCTACGACTCCCGGGACCTCGGCTACCAGGGCCCGAAGTTCAGCTGGTCGACCATGCCCGACCAGTACGCCCTGACGGCCTTCGAGCGTCTTGAGCACGGCAAGAAGCATGACAAGCCGCTGATGTCGGAGATCATCCTGACCTCCAGCCACCAGCCGTGGGCGCCCATCCCCAAGATGATCGGTTGGGACGAGGTCGGTGACGGCTCGGTCTACGGCGACATCAAGAAGGCGGGCAAGGACCCCAAGGACGTGTTCACGGACTCCACCCAGGCGCGCGCCGAGTACGGCAAGTCCATCCAGTACTCGCTGAACAGCCTCATCGACTACGTGGTGAAGTACGGCAACAAGAACACCGTGCTTGTCTTCCTCGGCGACCACCAGCCCATGGCGAAGGTCAGCGGCGACCACGCCAGCCGGGATGTGCCGGTCGCGATCGTCGCGCACGACCCGGCCGTGCTGAAGCGGATCTCCGACTGGGGGTGGCAGGACGGGCTGAGGCCCGGCGCGGACACCCCGGTCTGGCGGATGGACACTTTCCGTGACCGCTTCCTGAACGCTTACGGCCCGCAGCCGGGCTCCAAGTCGTCCGGTTCCAAGTCGTCCGGTTCCAAGTCGTCCGGCTCCGAGTCGTCCGGCTCCGAGTCGTCCGGCTCAGCGCAGTCCGACTCCAAGCCGACCGGTTCCAAGCCGTCTCGCTGAGCGGGTCAGCCGTCGATGTCCAGCACCGCCTTGCCCCGTACGCGGCGGCCCAGCAGCGCCTCCACCGCCTCCGGTGCGCGCTTCCACGAGCCGCGCCAGCCGATCTGCGGGTTGAGCCGCCCCTTGGCCAGGAGGCCCACCAGATACGCCAGGTCGGGACCGAAGGGTGAGCGCACCACGAAGGGCTCGAGCCGCCTGCCGCCGCCCGCCAGCCGCTCCCGCTCGAAGTCGATGGTGGTCGGTTCGAGCGACGCCTTGCCGATGGACTGGGCCGAGCCTCCGGGCTCGACCAGGGCGAACGCCTCGGCCAGCAGCGAGCCGCCCACGTTGTCCAGCACACCGAAGACCGGTGCGGTGATGCCTTCGAGGCCGACGACGACCTCGTCGGCGCCGAGCTCGAGCAGCCCTTCGCCGCGCTCCGGGCTGCCCACCGCCGCGATGACATACGCACCGGCGAGGGCGGCCAGCTGCACCGCGAAGCGCCCCAGGCCGCCCGAAGCGCCGGTGATCAGCACCCGGCGCCCGATCACCGGGCCCAGCCGGCGCAGGGCCTGGAGCGCGGAGACCCCCGCGCCCGGCAGGGTGGACGCCGCGCCGAGGTCGACCGGGTCCGGCACCACGGCGAGTTCGGCGATGTCGACCGCCCGCCGCTCGGCCCATGCTCCTGGTGGCCCGAAGGACACCACACGGGTGCCGACCGCGGGACCGGAGCCGTCGGCGGCGGCGCGGACGACGACGCCCGCCGAGTCCCAGCCGAGCACCTGCCCGGGGCGCGCTCGCTCCTCCCGGTAGGCGAGTTCGCCGAAGTTGAGGGAGGCGGCGCGGACCTCGACCAGAGCCTGCGACTCGTCCGGCTCCGGCTCCGGGGCCGCACCGAGTCGCAGGCCCTGAGGGGCCTCGGGGTCGTACAGCAGAGCGCGCATCGCGGTCGCGTCCTTTCCGGTCGCTTGGCCCTGCGCCGGGGTTGGCGCGGTTGCGATTCACGGTGCGCCGTGGCGTGGCTGTCGTCCAAGACCTGTTGTCATAGCCGCTGGTTATGAGTGTTTTGCGGGGGGCCGACAGGCCGGGGACGCGGTTAAGTTCAGGTAACACCTATTTCCGCGGGCTGTTCCTCCGCTTGACCCTGCCTTTAAGTTCGGCGAGATCGTGATCTTCAAGCGGAGGGTACGGCCGTGGGTATATCTCGCAGGACACTGATCCGGCGCGGCGGACAGGCGGCGGCCGCGGCCGGGGCCGGGAGTCTGTGGCTGGGCGGGCAGCTGACCGGGCCGGTTCCGGTGGCGAGCGCCGCCGAGAACGCCGAGAACGCCGAGGGCGCCACAGGCGATGCCACCCGGCGGATCACCGTCACCCAGGCGACCAACGCCTCCGCGGCGCTCTCCCCGGACGGCCGGACCGTCGTCCTCGATCTGCTCAACCTGCTCTGGACGGTCCCGGCCGCCGGTGGCGAGGCGAGCCGGCTCACCGGTATCGACCAGGAGGCGACCGAGCCCGACTTCTCGCCCGACGGCCGCCATCTCGTCTACCAGTCCTACACCGACGGCAACTTCCACCTCTGGCTCGCCCGCGCCGACGGCACCGGGGCACGCCGGCTGACCAGCGGCGGCACCGACCACCGCGAGCCGCGGTTCTCCCCGGACGGCAAGCGGATCGCCTACGCGGCGGAGGCCGACGGCCGGTACGCGATCCATGTCCTCGAACTCGACAGCGGCGCCACGAAGGTGTGGGCGCCGAGCACGGACGCGACCACCCAGCAGGCGCAGCCCTTCTGGCACCCCGACGGGACCGCGATCGCCTTCACCTCCGGCAAGGGCGACGCCCCGCAGACCGTCGTCCAGGCCGACGCCGACGGCAAGCGCACCACGCTCGCCACCGTCACCGAGGGGCGGGTGGCGGGCCCCTCCTTCTCGCCGGACGGCGCCCGCTTCGCCTACGTCCACCTCGGCTCGGCGGCCACCGCCCTCGTGGTCGACGGCGAGACCGTGTCGGACGAGGAGGAGGACGTCTTCCCGTTCGCGGCCCGCTGGCCGTCCGCGGACGAGGTGTTCTACACCGCCGATGGCAAGATCCGCCGCAGAAAGCTCTCCGGAGGCAAGGCACAGGCCGGAAAGGCGAAGGACATTTCCTTTGCCGCCCAGCTCACCGTCCCCCGCGTCCAGGAGCGGCCCGCCGCACACGACAGCGACGCGGCCCCGGCCTCCGCCGCCCCCCGCCCCGTCAAGGGCATCGTCAGCCCGTCCCTCTCCCCGGACGGCGAACGGATCGCCTTCGCCGCGCTCGGCGACATCTGGATCGCGCCCGTCAACCCGGGCAAGGGCAAGGACAAGACCCCCAAGGCCGTCGTCTCGGACGGACACCTGAACACCGACCCCGCCTGGTCCCCGGACGGCTCCACCCTCGTCTACGTCAGCGACCGGGGCGGCGCGGCCGACCTGTGGACGTACGACATCGCCGGCGGTACGACGCGCCGGCTGACCGACCTCCAGGACGCGGCCGCGGGCCCCGCGTTCAGCCCCGACGGCGCGAACGTCGCCTTCGGCCTCGGCTCGGGCACCCTGCACACCGTGGACGTGGCCACCGGCGCCGTACGCAAGGTCGCCGGCCCGCTCAACGCGCCCGGCAGGCCCACCTTCTCCGCCGACGGCGGCAAGCTCTCCCTGGCCGCCCTGGTGCCGGTCACCCCCCGCTACCGCGAGGGCTTCAACCGCGTGCTGACCGTCGACCTCACCAGCGGCGAGGCGCACTACGACGACCCCGTCCCCGGCAAGTCCCTGGCCAACCGCATCGACGCGGGCCCGGTCCACTCGCCCGACGGCAAGCACACCGCGTACATCGTCGCCGGCACCCTGCACCTCAGCGCCCTGGACTCCGCCGGGCGGCCGACCGGGACAGCGCGCGAGCTGAACGGTGAGACCGCCGACGCCCCCAGCTGGAGCGCCGACTCCCGCTCGCTGCTCTACCTCTCCAACGGCCGGCTGCGCCTGGCCGACGCCCGTACCGGCCGCGCGCGGACCGTCCCGGTCAAGCTGACCTGGCGCCCCGCCAAGCCGACCGGGCGCACGGTGGTGCAGGTGGGCGCGGTGTGGGACGGCACGGGCGAGACGCTGCGCCGCGACGTCGACATCGTCATCGAGGGCGACCGCATCAAGGCCGTCGTGGCGCGCGGATCGGTCCGCGCCGGGAGCGGTGGCCGTACCGTCGACGCGCGCCACCTGACCGCGATGCCCGGCCTGATCGCCGTCCACGAGCACGGCCCCTGGCAGCGGGCCGACACCATGAAGCTGTGGCTGTCCTACGGCGTGACGGCGGTCCGCTCGCCCGGCACCGCCCACTACGCGGCCGTCGAGGCCAAGGAGGCCACCGCCTCCGGACGCCGCGTCGGCCCCCGGGTCTTCGCGGCGGGCGACCTGATCGACGGCTCGCGCATCTACTACTCCTCCGGCCGCCCGGTGACCGACACCGAAGAGCTGGAGCGCGAGCTCGCGAAGGCCGAGGCGCTGGGCCACGACCTGGTGAAGACGTATGTGCGGCTGCCGTACGCGATGCAGCGCGCCGCCATCCGCGGCGGCCACCGGCTCGGGCTGCGCGCCACCTCGCACTACCTCTTCGGCCCGCTCGGCCTCGGCGCCGACGGCACCGAGCACCTCGGCGGCACCAGCCGCTACGGCCGGCGCCAGAAGGAGACCCACCTCGGCCACGCCTACGACGACATGACCGAGCCGCTGATCGCCTCCGGTATGGCCTTCACCCCGACCTTCGGGCTGTCCGGCGCGGGCCTGCCCGCCACCCGGGCGGCGCTCTACCGCTACGCCGGATGGGCGGTCGGCGACCGGCGGCTCACCTCGCTGATGAGCGAGGCGGAGTACGAGGAGTTCCGCACCGGGGTGGCGGACGCGCAGCAGACCGTCCCCACCGACCTGCTGGCCTTCGTCGCCCGGCACGGGGCCACGGTGCGCAGGCTGCTGGAGGGCGGGGCGCACGTCGGGGTGGGCACCGACAGCCCGCTGGTGCCCCCGGCCATCTACTACCACCTGAACCTTCAGGCCATGGTCCGCTACGGCGCCACCCCCCACCAGGCGCTGCGCTCCGCGACCGTCGAGGGCGCGCGGGCACTGGGTATGAGCGCGCGGATGGGCACCGTGGAGCCGGGGAAGCTGGCCGACCTGGTGCTGGTGGAGGGCGACCCGCTGAGCGACATCCGGGCGGCCGCGGCGGTGCGGAGCGTGGTGCTGGGGGGTGCGGTGCACTCGGTGGACGACCTGGTGAGCGGGGAGTCCTCGGGCGCGGCCAAGCAGGCCTCCACGGACGCGGCGCCCCTGCGGAACGCCTCCGCCTCCGCCTCCACCTCAGCCCACGTGGCCGACGTGCCGCAGGGTCCCGCCCGCGAGCGCTACTGGTGGCACCGCGAGGAGCACGCCCACCACACCTGCTGCTGAGGCACGTGCTGCTGAGGCACGTGCCGCCGAGACACGCGCTGCCGAGGCCGTTCACGCGGCGGCCATCCCATGGCCGCCGCCCGGTCACCGGCTGTCGCCGGAACATGGTTCGATACAGACATGATCGAGCAGTTTCTCGTCTCCGGTGCACTGTCCGACGTCGAGGAGGCGGTACGCAAGGCGGCCGCCACCGAGGTCATGCCGAGGTTCCGGCAGCTCGCCGACCACGAGATCGTCGAGAAGAACGGCCCGCACGACCTGGTGACGATCGCCGACCGGCAGGCCGAGGAGCATCTGACCGCCTCGCTCACCGCGCTGCTGCCCGGCTCGGCCGTGGTGGGCGAGGAGGCCGTGCACGCCGACCCGTCGGTGCTCGGCGCGCTGGGCGGCGACGCGCCGGTGTGGATCGTCGACCCGGTCGACGGCACCCGGCAGTTCGTCCACGGCGACCCGGGCTTCGCGACCCTCGTCACCCTCGCCCACCGCGGCGAGCTGCTGGCCTCGTGGACCTACGCCCCGGCGCTCGACCTGATGGCGGTCGCGTGCCGCGGCGGGGGAGCGGTGCTGAACGGCGAGCCGATACGCTCCGGCCACCCGGAGCCCGGCGAGGTGCTCGACGTCGCGATCTCGCACTACGACTTCACCACGGACGCGGAGAAGCGTGCCCTGTCCGTACTGCGGACACCGGGTGTCGCGTCGCGGCCGTGCGGCTCGGCCGGTCTCGAGTATCTGAACGTGGCCCGTGGCCTGCTCGACGCGGTTGCTTTCACCTGGGAGAACGTCTGGGACCACGCCGCCGGGCTGCTGCTGGTCCAGGAGGCGGGCGGCGCGAGCGCGACGCTGACCGGCGAACCGTTCCGCATCGCGGGCGGAAACGCGCTTCCTTTCACAGCGGCGCGGGACGAGGCGACCGTACGGCATATCCTGAGCCTGCTGTCAGCCGCCGGCTGACGGACTCTCAGGAGTCCTCACGCATTCCTCAAGGACGGGGAGGGAGACCCGACGTGCCGTCCATGCTCGACGCGGTCGTGGTGGGTGCCGGGCCGAACGGGCTGACCGCGGCCGTCGAACTGGCCCGCCGCGGCCTTGAGGTGGAGGTCTTCGAGGCCGCCGAGGCGATCGGCGGCGGCGCCCGCACCGAAGAGCTCACCCTCCCCGGCTACCGGCACGACCCCTGCTCCGCGGTGCACCCGCTGGGCGTGGGCTCCCCGGCCTTCCGCGCCATGCCGCTCGCCCGGTACGGCCTGGAGTGGCTGCACCCCGAGCTGCCGCTGGCCCACCCCTTCCCGGACGGCACGGCCGCCGTCCTGGCCCGCTCGGTCGGCGAGACGGCCATGTCGCTGGGCCCGCGCGACGCCGGTACGTACCGCCGGCTGGTCGCCCCGTACGTCGGCAGATGGGACACCCTCGCCCGCGACTTTCTGCGCACCCAGTGGGACGGGGTGCCCGCCGACCCGGTGACCTGGGCGCGCTTCGGACTCCACGCCGCCCAGCCGGTCTCCCTCCTCAACCGCCGCTTCCGCGACGCGAAGGCGCGCGCGATACTCGCCGGAATGGCGGGCCACGCCATCTCGCCGACCAGCGGGATCGGCACCGCGGGCTTGGCGCTCTTCTTCGCGCTCGCGGGACACGAGGTGGGCTGGCCCGTCCCGCGCGGCGGCTCGCAGGCGATCTCGGACGCGCTCGGGTCGTATCTGCGCGAGCAGGGCGGCGCGATCCACGTGGGCGTGGAGGTCAAGCGGCTGGACGAGCTGCCGCCCGCCCGCGCGTACGTCTTCGACACCTCGCCGACCGCCCTGGCCCGGATCGCCGGGCTCGGCAACGCGTACCGCCACTTCCGCTACGGGGCCAGCGTCTTCAAGATCGATTACGCTCTGGACGCCCCGGTGCCCTGGACCGCGCCGGAGGCCCGGCGCGCCGGCACCGTCCACGTCGGACCCACCGCCGGCGAGATCGGCACCGCGCTGCGGGCCGCCACCGAGGGGCGCGCCCCCGCCGTCCCCTTCCTGATCACCGCCCAGCCCAGCCTGGTCGACGACTCGCGCGCCCCGGCGGGCAAGCACGTCTTCTGGGCCTACGGCCATGTGCCCCGCGGCTGGGACGGGGACGCGACCGAGGCCATAGAGCGGCAGATCGAGCGCTTCGCGCCCGGCTTCCGGGACCTGGTGCTCGCGCGCGCCGTGGCCGGGCCGCCCCAGCTCGCGGCGCGCAACGCGAACTACGTCGACGGGGACATCGGGTGCGGCGCCTTCGCGGGCCTCCAGACCGTGATCCGCCCCAAGCTGGCCCGCGTCCCGTACGCCACGGCCCATCCGTCGGTCTTCCTGTGCTCCTCGGCCACCCCGCCGGGGCCCGGGGTGCACGGCATGTCCGGGCACCACGCGGCGCGCGCGGTGTGGCGGCGGCTGCGCGGCCGAGGCTGACCCGGCCCCTTGATCCCGGCCGCTGATCCCGGCCGCCCGGAATGCCGAGGCCGCGGCCGGGCGTTGCACCCTGCGAGAGCCGCAAGTCGTCGACGATGGGACGGAAACCATGCCTCTGCAGGGCGAGTACGAGCCGAGCACCGAGAAGTGGGTGCGCGATCAGGTCGAGCGGATCGAGAGCTCTGGTGGCACCAAGGGGATGTCGCTTCGAGGGATGCAGGTCATCCTCCTGACCACCCGGGGCGCGAAAAGCGGCAAGATCCGCAAGACCCCGCTGATGCGGGTCGAACACGAGGGCGCCTACGCCGCGGTCGCCTCGCTGGGCGGCTCCCCCAAGCACCCCGTCTGGTACTACAACGTCGTGGCCGACCCCCGGGTCGAGCTGCGGGACGGCACGGTGAGCCGGGACATGACAGCCCGGGAGGTCCACGGGGAGGAGAAGGCCCGGTGGTGGGCGCGGGCCGTCGAGGCGTACCCCGACTATGCCGACTACCAGAAGAAGACGGACCGCCAGATCCCGGTCTTCGTCCTGGAGCCCGCGGCCGAGGACCACTGACAGATCCCTGGCGGCTGATTCAGCGGCTGATTCAGCTGACGCTCCGGTCGCCGCCGATCAGACGCGTCAGCTCGTCGGCGACCAGTTGGGCGGCAGGGGAGGTCCAGCGCCTGCGGTGCCGGGTGAGCTGGACCGGCACCGGCGGCATCGGCGGCCCGTCGACCCGGGCCAGGAGGCCGTCGCGCAGCTGCCGCTCGACGGTCGCCTGCGGCAGCAGCGTGAGCCCGAGCCCGGCGGCCACGCAGGAACGGGCGGCCTCGATGCTGCCGAACCGGGTCAGCCGGGGCCGTGCGCCGGGGAGCGCGAGCAGGGTGCGCACCAGCCGGTCGCTGTACGAGCAGCCCTCCTCGTGAACGAAGAAGCTCTCCTCGGCCAGCTCCTGCCACCCCGCCTCGCGCCCGGCCAGCCGGTGGTCGGGCGCGGCCACGTACATCAGCGGTTCGTGTGCGATGGGCCGCGCCACCAGATCGGCGGCCGTGTCGTTGCCGGCGTCGTTGACATCCGGCTCCAGCAGCAGCGCGAGATCGAGCCGCCCCGAGCGCAGCCCCTCCACGGCCCCGGCGGTATCGGCCGCGTGCAGATGGACGTCCACGCCCGGGTGGGTGCGCCGCAGCGAGGCGATCACCCGGGGCAGATGTGACGCGCACAGCGATTCGCCCGCGCCGAGGGCCACCTGGCCCTCCACCGCCCCGCCCGCCCCCTCGCCGTTCCCGGCCGCCGCGGTCGCCCGCAGCCGGGCCTCGGCGTCCAGCACCCGCTCCGCCTCTTCGAGCAGCCGCCGACCGGACGGGGTCGGGGTCGTGCCGGCGGGCAGCCGGTCGAACAGGCGCGTGCCGAGCTCCCGCTCCAGCGAGCGGACCTGGACGGTGACGGTGGACTGGGCGAGGTGCAGCTCGGTGGCCGCGGCGGTGAAGCTGCCGGTGCGGGCCAGGGCCACGAAGGTGCGCAGAAGTCGGGTGTCCATGGGTACCGCAGCCTACCTGGGGCTATCGGAGTTCTCGATGGGAGTGAGCGAAAAGAATCGTTGGACACGATGGGAGGGCCGGTGAAACGGTGGCTCCATGACCGCACACACGGCACACACGGCACACACCGCAGACACGGCACACAGCACACACGGCACCCCCGGGGTACCGGCCGCTGAGGCCGACCAGGTCCTGCGCTACTCCGCCTTCACCACCGACCCCTCCGGCGGCAACCCCGCCGGGGTAGTCCTCGACGCCGCGGCGCTCGACGACGCCGAGATGGTGGCCGTCGCCGCCCGGGTCGGCTACTCCGAGACCGCGTTCATCACGACGCGGGACGAGGCCGCGCGCCGCTACGGGCTGCGCTACTTCAGCCCCCGCGCCGAGGTGGCCTTCTGCGGGCACGCCACGATCGCCACCGCCGTCGCGCTCGCCGAGCGCGTCGGCCCCGGCGAACTGGTCTTCGACACGATGGCGGGCGAGATCCGCGTGGCGACGACCCTGGGCGATGGCGCCGATGGCGCCGATGGCGCCGATGGGGCCGATGGGGCCGATGGGGCTGGCGGGGACGGCGGGGCGCCGCAGGCCACTCTCACCAGCGCGCCCGCGCACTCCCGCCCGGCCGACGAGGCCCTGACCGATCAGGTGCTGAAGGCCCTGCGCTGGACCCGGGACGACCTGGACCCGGCCCTTCCGCCGCATATCGCCTTCGCGGGCAACGACCACCTCGTCCTCGCCGCCGCCACCCGCGAGCGGCTGGCCGACCTGGACTACGACTTCGACGCGCTGGAGGAGCTGATGCGGGTCCATGAGTGGACCACCGTCCACCTGGTGTGGCGCGAGGCCGCGGACCGCTTCGACTTCCACGCCCGCGACCCGTTCCCGCCCGGCGGCGTCGTGGAGGACCCGGCCACGGGCGCGGCGGCCGCCGCCTTCGGCGGCTATCTGCGGGCGCTCGGGCTGGTGACGGAGCCGACCAGGGTCCGGATCCGGCAGGGCGAGGACATGGGGCGCCCCAGCAACCTTCTCGTCGACGTACGGCCCGACGACGAGCGGGTGCGGGTCACGGGCCGGGCGGTGGCGATCCCGGGAGCGTAGGGGTGCGTCCGGCGCCTCAGTTTGCGGTGGGTTTGCGCCGGTGACACGCCGACGGCACGGCGTGTCGCCGGCGTGTCACCGTCGCAAACTCACTGGCGCTCAGTGCGGGATGGTGTCGATGACCTCGCGCGCCCCCTGGCGCAGCAGGGCCACCGCCACCGAGGTGCCGAGTGTGGCCGGGTCCAGCGGGCCCGCCCACTCGTGCGCGTCCAGCACCGTCTTGCCGTCCGGGCTGAAGACACGGGCGCGCAGCGAGAGGCGGCCGTCGCGCTCGGCCCGGGCGTAGCCCGCGATGGGGGAGTTGCAGTGGCCCTGGAGCACATGCAGGAGCATGCGCTCCGCCGTGATCTCCTTCCAGGCGTCGGCGTCGCCGAGCCCGGAGACCGCCTCGATGGTCGCGGTGTCGTCCTCGCGGCACTGGAGCGCCAGCACCCCGGCGCCGATCGGCGGGCACATCGTCTCGACGGGCAGGATCTCGCTGATCCGGTCCATACGGTCGATGCGCTCGAGCCCGGACACGGCCAGGAGCAGCGCGTCGCACTCGCCCGCGTCCAGCTTCTCCAGGCGGCGGTTGGCGTTGCCGCGCATCGGCACGCACTCCACATGCGGGTGGGACACGGCCAGTTGCGCCACGCGGCGCACCGACGAGGTGCCGATCCGCGCGCCCTCCGGCAGCTGATCGAGCGTCAACCCGCCGGGGTGGACCAGCGCGTCGCGGATGTCGTCGCGCTTGAGGTAGGCGGCGAAGACCGTACCCGCGGGCAGCGGCCGGTCGGCGGGGATGTCCTTGACGCAGTGCACGGCCAGATCGGCCTCGCCCGCCAGCAGCGCCGCGTCGACCTCCTTGGTGAACGCGCCCTTCCCGCCGAGCGCCGACAGGTCGCCCATCCACCGGTCGCCGGACGTCGTGACCGGCACCACCTCGGTACGGATGCCGGGACGCAGCGCGGCCAGCTCGGCGCGGACTCGCTCGACCTGTGCGAGGGCCATGGGGGAGGAGCGGGAGACAATGCGGATGAGGTCGGTGGACGACATGGCGTACACGATAGGGCCTCGGCCACGCGCCCCGGGCACCGGCCGGTGGCACCCCCGTACGCTTCGCCCGTCCGGGCTGGTGAGAGCGCCCGCTCAGCCCGCTCGACCGCCGCCCGGTGAGGTGAAGCCCTCAGCGAGAAGGACGGCCAGCTGCCGGTAGGCGGCGAGAGTCTTCGGGGGCAGGGCGCTGACGACCATCTGCCCGCTCGCCAGGCCAGGGTCGTAAGGGATGGCTACCATGGCGCGGCACTCGCGTTGGGGGACAAGCTTGGAGTATTCGAGCGGGTTGAAGTTGTCTTCCCCCGTGATCACGACGATGCTGCGGCGCAGCAGCTCGGCGTGGCCCTGTGCGGTGATCCAGCCAAAGGTCGCGTCGACGTCGGTCGGTCTTCTGCCGTCCTTCGCCGACCAGACGATGACCAACTGATCGGCGAGGTCGAGGACTCCGGGTGGCACGGTCCTCTCCGTGTCGGGCGTCACGTGGATGAGCGCGAGCGGATGCGTTGCGCTCAGGGCCTCTATGACCGGCTGGGCTGGGTGGCCCGCTTCGTTGATGGGACGGCCGTCTGGAGAGGGCCTCTCACGGCGGACTCTGAAGCCGCCGTCGCTGGTCCGTCGCAGCTCAGTGACGACATACAGATCAGGCAGTAGGCGGCCGAGCCGGTCGGCCAGGTCGGCCAGGTCCCGCAACTCCGTACCGGCCTCGCGCTGTGACGGGCGGCTCGCTCTGCCGGCCCCCGGACGGATGCCGAGCACGATGACGCGATCGGGCCGTGCCTCGGCGAAGACCTTGCCGAGTTGGAGGGTCATCCCGGTTGCCTCGGTATCTCCTTGGAGGCCGAGTACCACGACGCGGTGGCCGGACGGCAACGGCGCGAGGAGGAGTTCCCGCTCGCGTTCCCGAGTGCCGTCGTCGGTTCCCGAGCTGGGAGCTGTGCGCATCACCATACGGGAGAAGACATCCGCGATCTCGGCCGCCGTCGGCCGGTCCCGGCGCGGGTTGAACAAGCAGGAGGAGACCAGGGTCCGCAACGGCTCCCAGACCGCGCCATCCCATCGGGACCCGGCCCAGTCGACGGCCTTTTCGGTGTAGGTTCCGGCCGTGCTGGGGTACCACCCGATGGTGCTGATGAGCCCGCGCCGCTCGGAGGCGGTCGGCCGGCCGCCGCCCAGAGCCATCAGGATCTCGCCGAGCGCGAAGACATCGTCTGAGGGAGTGAGACGCCTGCTCAGGCGCCGGGGCCCCCGGTCGATGACGGCCGTCTGCCAACCGATCAGCTTCACCGTGCCATCGGCGACGAGCACCGTATCCGTCGTCAGCTGGCCGTGCACCATCCCCTCGGCCCAGCAGAGACTCACCGCCTCGGCCACCTGGCTGCCGAGGCGCACCGCCGCCCGCGCGTCCCAGCCGTCCGCCGTGCCGTCGGACAGCAGGGCGGTCAGCGTTCGGGCCGGGGAGCCGTCGGAGGCGAGGATCAGCTCCTCGGCGATCCACGGGGGTTCTCCGTCCAGGTCCTGCCCCAACAGCTTCGGCGCGTAGCGGCCCGCCATCCGGCGCAGCGCTTCCGCTTCCGTGCCGAGCTCCGCGAACGCGCCCCGCCGCCCGGACCCCTGGCCCACCGTGCGCAGCAGGGTGGGCTCCCCGTTGGGGCCCTGCCCCAGGTACGCGGTCGTGCCGTTGTGGGTACGGATGTGGCCGTGCAGGGTGCACGGGCCGAGCGAGCGCGGGTCCTGGTCCGACAGGGGGGCCCAGCCATGGGCCCGCTGCTCTCTGGTGAGCTCCGGGGCGGACTCGGTCACAGGGGGCGGGACGGCCGGATCGGGCCGCTCGAACGCCTCCCAGACCTCCTGCGCCGTCGGCCGGTCGTGCGGATCGGGCGCCAGACAGGCCAGCACGACATCGCGCACCGACCGCCAGGGGCCGCGCCAGTGCGACAGGTCGTACGGGTCGCCGTGGGCCCCGAAGCGTGCCCCGCCGCCGAGGTCCAGCAGGATCTCGGCGAGTTCGTGCACATTGTCCTCGGGGGTCGGCAGCACGCCGGGGTTGGCCGGTGACGGGACGCCGTCGATGCAGGCCGCGGACCAGGCGGTCAGGAAGAGCCCGTCGTCGGAGACATAGACGGTGGCCTGCCGGAGGTCCCCGTGCGCCATGTCCTCGGCAGCGCACACCCGCACCGCGTCCGCGAGTTGCCGGGCGACCGCGAAGGCCCTGTCTCCGTCGCCGCTCAGTGGCATCTCGCTCAGCCGCTCCGCGGTGAAGGGCTCTTCGGCGATCCATGGAGTCGCGCAGTCGAGGTCCTGCCGCAGCAGCCTGGCCGCGTACCGTCCGTTCATCCGGCGCAACGCCTCCGACTGCACACGGAGCAGGTCGGCGGCCCACGGCCCGTTCACCGTGAGCGCGGTGTGGATGACGACCTGTTCGCCGTACGCGTCCTCGTCCCCGATGTAGGTGGTGACGCGGAACCCCGACGGGTCGGTCATCCGCAGCGTGTACGGGCCGATGGCGCGCGGGTCCTCGGGCCCTAGCGGACGCCAGCGGTGCGCCGGCAGTGGCGCTGCCCTCGCGACCGGCGACGCGCCCAGCCGGGCCGCCAACCGCCGCCCCACCGTGCCGAAGGGCCGGGCTCCCGCCCGGAGGCGGTCGGCGCCCGACGGGTGGGCGAGCCAGGCCGGGAAGTCGGGGGAGTTGCCCGCGAGTTCCTTCAGGCGGCGGCCGATCAGCTCGCGGGTCTCGTTGAGTTCGGGCAGCGGCACGGCGCCCAGCAGCGCGCGCCGGACTGTGTCGGTGAAGGTGAAGGGGCGTTGCTGGGGCGGAAACGGCCCCGGGCCCGCCGAGGACGGGGGCTCGGTCGGGCGCATCAGCCCGCCGAGGAAGACCTCGGCCAGGTGCCCCGTGTCCGCCTGCCACTCCACCGATTCCTGCACCAGCCGCATCACGGGCACCGGCAGCGGGGCCACCGCGGCCAGGTGGGCGGCCAGGCGGTACGCCTCGGGCGAGGCCGCCTCCCGGAAGCGTTTGAGGCGGCTCAGCTCGTCCCCAGGCCTGGCGGGGGCGGAGGGCGTGGCGGCAGGGCGGCGGGGGCGCGGTGGGGTCAGCAGGGGGAGTACGGCTGTGCCGCTCGCGGAGGCGATCAGCCGGGCCCAGTCGGCCAGCGGCCCGGCGTCCGGCTCCAGGACGGGTACGGGGACGCCGTCGAAGCGCGCGAGTTCCGGGGGCAGTACGGGGTCGGTGACCGTCCAGTCCGTGCCCGGCGAGCCGGGCCTGCGGGTGCGCACCTGCCAGCGCTGCGCGCGGATCCCGGTCCCCTCCCACAGGCGCGGCGGCAGGGCGTGCATCACGGCCGTCGGGCCGAGGCCCGCCCAGCGCTCCAGTACCGCGGTCATCCGGCCGTCGCGCCACGCCGCGCCCACCCCGTCGCTCAGCACCAGCACCAGCGTGTGCCCCGACGGGTCGGACACCGCCGTGACGGGGAGGGTGGGCGCCTCGGGGACGTACGGCTTGGCGCGCAGCACGGGCGCGTCGGCGCCCCGCGTGTGGAGGCCCAGGACCCGTACGACGCGGAAGGCGCCCGCGCGCTGCAGCAGGGTGCGCAGCTCGACCGCCAGCCGCCGCCACAGCAGCATCGACATCCCGTCGTCGACGACGAGCGCGAGGTCCAGCCAGCGTTCGCGGGCCGGGCGGGTGACCACGTCGGGCAGGCCGGTCTCGGCGAGCGCCGTCGCGGTGGCGACCTCGTCGACCTCCCGCTTGAGCGGGTTGGGCCGGTGCTGCTTGAGCGGGCGCAGCGCCCGCCCGATGGGCAGCTCGGCGCGGAGCGCCTTGGCCTCCGGCACCCGCAGCGGCAGCGCGCGGCGCGCGGGGGACGGCGGGGGAGCGCCGGGGTCGGTCGGCGGCGTCTCGGCCGCTCCGTACAGACCGCTCGTGCCGTCGCCCGGCCCGCCGTGCCGCGGCGGTACGGGGGGCTCGGAGGGCTCGACGCGCGACTTCGGCGGCAGGGGGGATACGGGGGATACGGGGGATACGGGGGTACGGGGCCGGGCGCCGGGGTCCGGCGGCCGGGTGGTGGTGTCGGGGGAGGCGCCGGAGGTGGCGGCCGTACGGGCGCGCTCCAGCGGCGCCCCCGACCCGGTCGACCCGGTCGGCCCAGTCGCCCCCGGCCCAGCCGCACCCGCTGCCCCCGCGGGCAGCCGTGTAGCCAGCCAGAGCGCGTCGAGCAGCTGCTCCTGGGAGAGTCGCGCACCGCTGTCCGCGAGGATCGCGAGCGCGTCATCCAGCAGCCCGAGCGCCCCCGGCCGCCGCCCGCCCCGCCCTTCCCCTGCCACGGGTCACACCACCCCGCCCAGCCGGTGCAGCACCGCGTCCAGCAGCCCGTCAGCCGACAGGTCCACGCCGCTCGCGCGCAGGAACACGGCGTTCAGTAGCTGGTCGGTGGCCAGCTGGCGGGCGGAGCGGCGGCGCAGGAACGCCTCCAGCAGGCGGTCGACGTCCTCCAGCGCGTCCTCGCCCAGATGCGCGGTGACGATCTCCCGTAGCCGGGCCTCGTCGGGGGTGGGCAGCTCCAGGCGCACGCAGCGGCGCAGGAAGGCGGGCGGGAAGTCCCGCTCGCCGTTGCTGGTGATCACGACGACGGGGAACTCCTGGCAGCGCAGCCGCCCCCGCCGTACCGTGGCCCGCTCGTCCGCGCGCTCGGTGAGCACCTCGACCACCGACTGCTCCTCGGGCAGCCGGGCCAGCTCGGGGATCTCGAACTCGCCCTCCTCGAAGACCGTCAGCAGGTCGTTCGGCAGATCCACATCGCCCTTGTCGAGCTCGTCGACCAGCAGCACCCGGGGCCGCGGGCCCGGCACCAGCGCCGTCCCGAGCGGCCCGAGCCGTACGAAGCTCCCCAGGGATGGCTCGGTCTCGCCGCGGTCGCGGCTGAGCGAGGTCTCCCGCAGCCGCCCGATCGCGTCGTAGCGGTAGAGCGCGTCCTGCACGGTGGAGCGGCTGTTGACCGGCCAGTGCAGGACCTCGCCCAGGTCGAGCTCGTGGGCGATGGCGCGCGCAAGCGAGGACTTGCCCGTCCCCGGCTGGCCGGTGACCAGCAGCGGGCGGCGCAGGTGCAGCGCCGCGTTCACCACGTCGGCGTGTTCCGGCGAGATGAGATACGGCCGGGCGGGGGCGGGGCCGTCGGCCGGGCCGCCGTCGGGCGCGACGGGGCCGAAGGTGCGCCAGGGCGGGGCGGGCGGCATCTCGACCGGGCGCTGTCGGCCGTCTCCGTGGAACAGCCGCCAGCTGTCGTATGTGGTCACCATGCGAAATCCTCCGGGTCGTCGAAGTCGGTCGGGTCCGTCAGCTCCAGCACGGGCAGCGGCCGGCCGGCGTTCGGCAGCGGCCCGTCCGCGTCCAGTGGCGGCGGCGGCACGTCGGGGTCCGAGTGCGGCGGCGCGTCGGCGTCCGGCAACAGCGGATGGTCCGGCAGCGGATCGGTGTCTGGTGCGGTGCCTGGTGCGGCGGCCAACACGAGCTGGTCCTCCTGCAACCACCAGCTGGGCTGCCGGATCATGTCGGTGGTGACCGTCTCGGCCGGCGGGGGCGTACGGACTTCGTCCATCGCCAGCCGCTCGTACAGCCGCTCTTCCTCCTCCGGCACCGGCCGCCCCGCCCCGTCCGGCGGCAGCAGATCGGGGTCCGCCCAGGCCAGCACCGGGCGGCCGGGGCAGGGCAAGGGGCGCTGGAGCGCCATGGTCCGGTAGATCCGTACCTGCTCCGGCAGCTGCCCGTGCGCGTCGGTGAGGTGGCTGAGGGCGGGGCAGCCGGGCTTGTCGCCGCGGTCCCACAGCACCACGGGCACACCCGCGGCCAGACACGTCTGCACGGCGGTGGAACGGCGCTGCCCCGACGCCACGATGTCCGCCCGCCCCGCGAACCGCCGTTCCATCAGCAGCCCGTACAGGGCCCGCGAGCTTTCGGCCGCCTCGTCGTCGATGTGCAGCGGCTCCTCGATGTCCAGCCGCCGCCACCGCTCCCGCCAGTCGGAGAGGATCGTGTCGCCGCCCAGCTCGCGCAGCTCCGGGCAGTTGACCACCACCGGGTACTCCGCGCCGAGCACCCGCGGCAGCAACTGGTCCGGGTCCTCCCAGTCGTCGAGGGGCAGCTCCAGCGAGTCGCGGTCCACGACCAGTTCGACGACGGGAAGCAGCCCGTCCGCCCGGCGCAGCGTTCCGACGACCGCCAGGATCTCCCGGGCCACTTCGCCCGACGTACGGGGCCGCTGGTCCTGCTCCGAGACCGGCTGCGGGCCGGACCCGTCGTCGCACCACAGCCGCCTGCGATAGCGCTCGGGGCCGTCGTCGCTGGTGGCCGACGCGCGCAGTTCGACCAGCACGCGCGGCGGGGTCGGCCGCCACTTCTTCGCCCAGTCAGCGGCGTCCTTACGGCGGTCCCACAGCGCCGTCTCGTGTACGCCGAGCCGTTCGGCGACCCAGTCGCACCACTGCCGCAGCGCCGTGCCCGGGCCCCCGCCCGCGCCCGCGCCCGCCGCGCCGGCCCCGGAGCAGGCCGCCGCCACGTACTCGACGGCGCGCAGCAGCCTCGGCACGGCCACCCCGCCGTACGGGTCGGGCACGCTGTCGCCGTGCAGGGTCTCCAGGTGTTCGACGAGCGCGGCGTGGCTTCCGCCGCCGTTCAACAGCGCCGCGGGCACGGCGGCCAGCGGCAGCGCAGCCCGTACGGCGGCGGGGATACGGGCCGCGGCGGGCGCGGGCAGCGCGTCCAGGAGCCCGACCAGCCGCTTGTACTCCTGAGGTGAGAGCAGCCGTGGCAGCCCGCGCCGGCGTGCCACGGCCAGCAGTTCGTCCGCCAGGTCCCGCGCGGTGGAGCGCAGGGTCTCCACCAGGGCGGGCAGCGCCCGCTCCTGGGTGAGCAGCAGCCGGGCGAACTCCTCGACCGGCGGCGCCCCGTCGGCGCGGTGGCCGAGGCCGCACTGCCGGGCGACGGCCCGCCCGCAGCGCGCCCAGACCTCGCCGGGCGGCAGCGGCCCGTCCAGCAGGGCGACCAGCTCCGGGTAGGCGGGGTGGTCGCGTGCGCCGTCCTCGGGACCGGCGGTGAGATGGGCCAGCCCCTTGCCGCCCAGCTCCTGCCGGACGCGCTGCCAGGGGATGCCCCAGGCGCGGCGGACGCGACCGCCGTGGATGTCCAGCTTCGCGGTGACGAGCCCGACCACGACGCTCTCGTCGTCCGACCACAGCGGGCCGCCGCTGTAGGACTGTCCGACGTCCAGGGAGTGCTCGTCCCCGTCGAAGTAGCCGAATTGGCCGTCGCAGTCGGTCACTTTGGAGTCGACGAAGACCCCCGGCTCCCCGCTGCCGTGCCAGGCGCGGATGCGCTGTGCCTTCGCCATGGCGTGCCAGGGCGGCGGCTGGAACGCGGGCGGCAGCGACCCGGTCACGCGCAGCACCGCGAGATCGCCGTTCCACTCGTAGCCGCCCAGCCCGCCGTCGTGCAGCCGCGGCGGGATCCACGCCGTCAGCTCGGCCTCGCGCTCGGCGGTGACCCCCCGGACGATGATCCGCACCCGCACCGCGACCGGGCCCGGGTGGTCCGGGGCCAGCAGGTCGGGCCTGCCCAGGGCGCTGTTGACGACATGCGCGCAGGTCAGCAGGTGCTGCCCGGGCAGCAGCACAGCGGAGCCGGCGGGCCCGCCGTCGGCCTCGGTCAGGACGGAGACCGCGGGCCGTGAGGAGGGCCCGTGCGTGTGGAACCACCCCATGGCTCAGGCGGCGGGGCCGGAGCCGGAGCCATCGTCCGGCCGCACGGCGGCCACCCGGCCCTGGTGGTCTCCCTGGCCGGCGTCCAGCCTGTTCGCCTGCGCGTCCGGCTCAGCCTCTGCCTCTGCCTCGGCCGACAGCTGCCAGGTGGCCGAAACGGTCAGGCTGGCCTGTCCGTTGGCGCCCACGATGCCCAACTTGTAGTCCTGCCCCACCTGCACACCGAACTGCACATTGATCTCGTGCGGCGGGTTCGGCACGGCGCGCACCGCGTCGTGCACCTCCTGGAGCAGCGGCCCCAGCGGCCGCAGCACCGCACGCAGCCCCTCCTGGGCCAGCGCCGCCGCGGCCCGCGACCTGCGCCCCACCGCGGTCACGCCGCCCACGCCGCCGATCCCACCCGGTGGCCCTCCCGCTTCGCTGCTCGGGGCCACGCCCACGGGGGCCAGCTCCAGCCGTACGGAGGTGTCGTCGGCAAGCAGTATCTCGGCGTAGTCCGTCACACCCCCATAATGCCGATCTGGGCGCCTCTGGTCTGCCCGTTCGCCCCAACGCGCCGGGCCTCCGCACGAGGATGGGGCGCGCACCGGCCCGCGAACCTCGATGTCGGATTCTCGCGAGCCTCGCCCCTCCCCATCCCCGATGCTTGAGCCATGCATACCGACACCGAGCGGTGCCTGCGCGCCGCCCAGGCCAAGGACGCGCGGTTCGACGGCTGGTTCTTCGTGGCCGTCGTGACCACCCGCATCTACTGCCGCCCGAGCTGCCCGGTCGTCGGCCCCAAGCCCGAGAACATGAGCTTCTACCCCAGCGCGGCGGCCGCCCAGCAGGCCGGCTTCCGCGCCTGCAAGCGCTGCCGCCCCGACGCCAGCCCCGGCTCGCCGCAGTGGAACGAGCGCGCCGACCTGGTCGCCCGCGCCATGCGGCTGATCGCCGACGGGGTCGTCGACCGCGACGGGGTGCCCGGCCTCGCCGCCCGCCTCGGGTACAGCACGCGCCAGATCGAGCGGCAGCTGCGCGCCGAGCTCGGCGCGGGCCCGCTCGCCCTGGCCCGGGCGCAGCGCGCGCAGACCGCCCGGCTGCTCATCGAGACCAGCGGGCTGCCGATGGCGGACATCGCCTTCGCGGCCGGGTTCGCCAGCATCAGGGCCTTCAACGACACCGTCCGCGAGGTGTTCGCGCTCTCGCCCACCGAGCTGCGGCAGCGGGCGAAGCACGGCGGACGGTCCGCCGCGCCGGGCGCGCTGACCCTGCGGCTGCCCTTCCGGGCGCCGCTGTGCCCGGACAACCTCTTCGGCCACCTGGCCGCCACCGCAGTGCCCGGCGTGGAGGAGTGGCGCGACGGTGCGTACCGCCGCACGCTGCGCCTGCCGTACGGACACGGGGTCGTGACACTGCGCCCGGAGCCGGACCACATCGCCTGCCAGCTGTCCCTCACCGACATGCGCGACCTGGCCGGGGCGATCAGCAGATGCCGGCGCCTCCTGGACCTGGACGCCGACCCCGCCGCGACCTGTGACCTGCTGCGCACCGACCCCGACCTCGCGCCGCTCGTCGACAAGGCACCGGGGCGCCGGGTGCCGCGCTCGGTGGACGCCGACGAGTTCGCGGTGCGCGCGGTGCTCGGGCAGCAGGTGTCCACGGCGGCGGCCCGTACGCACGCGGCCCGGCTGGTGACCGCACATGGCGAGCCGGTCGAGGACCCGGCGGGCGGGCTGACCCATCTCTTCCCGACCGCGCGGGCCCTGGCGGGCCTGGACCCCGAGGCGCTGGCCATGCCGCGCACCCGCCGCGCCACGCTCATCGGGCTGATCGACGCGCTCGCCTCGGACCGCCTCGCCCTCGGCATCGGCAGCGACTGGGACGAGGCACGGGCGCGCCTGGCCGAACTGCCCGGGATCGGGCCGTGGACCGTCGAGGTCATCGCGATGCGCGCCCTCGGCGACCCGGACGCGTTTCTCCCGACCGACCTCGGGGTGCGGCACGCCGCCGCCGAGCTGGGGCTGCCCGCCACCCCGGGGGCGCTGACCCGGTACGCGACCCGGTGGCGGCCCTGGCGCGCGTATGCCGTCCAGTACCTGTGGGCCACCGGCGACCACCCGATCAACTACCTGCCCGCGCAGTAAGAAATCTCTGGAAGCGAAAGAAACCCACCATGTCCCGCACCCACACCGTCATCGACAGCCCGTACGGGCAGCTCACCCTCGTCGCCGACGAAACCGCCACCGAGACCGCCACCGAAACCGCCCTGGCCGGGCTCTATATGACCGACCAGCGCCACCGCCCGGCCGAGGAGACCTTCGGCGCCCCCGGCGACCCCGACGAGTCCCCGTTCGCCGAGACCATCCGCCAGCTGCGCCGCTACTTCGCGGGCGAGCTGACCGAGTTCGACCTGCCGCTGCGGCTGTCCGGCACCCCGTTCCAGCGCCGCGTCTGGTCCGAGCTGCAGCGCATCCCGTACGGCGAGACCCTCTCGTACGGACAACTCGCCGACCGTCTCGGCCAGCCGACCGCCGCCCGCGCCGTGGGCCTGGCCAACGGCAAGAACCCGGTGGGGATCATCGTCCCCTGCCACCGCGTGGTCGGCTCCACCGGCAGCCTCACCGGCTACGGCGGCGGGCTCGACCGCAAGCGGCAGCTGCTGGACTTCGAGGCGCGGGGACGCCGGCCCGAGCTCGAACTCTTTTGACGGCCCCCTTTTTTTTGACGGACCAGGCATAGCAGCGCGCCCCCGCACACGTCCAAGGAGGTGACACACGAGCGCGAGACGAAGACGACCGATCACGGGGCTGAAAGCTGCTGAGTAATCCATCAAGCGCATCTCAGCCTCTTCCCCGCCTTGTATAGGCCCGGGTCTTTGCCTTCCCGGATGGAAACGGGCGTTCCTTCATCGAATCTGTGACCTTTGCGCGTGGTGCTCGTTGGGTGCGGTGAGGGATTCGTCGAGCAGGGGGGAGGCAGCGACGTGAGGGGGAAGTTCGGGCCGCGGTCCGGCTGTGTGGTGCAGGCATACAGGTTCGCTCTCGATCCGAACTCCGGGCAGGAGTGGGCGCTGCGTTCGCACTGTGGTGCCGCCCGCGCCGCCTATAACTGGGCAGTGTCCTGGGTGACGGCCTCGTGGTGGCAGCGCAAGGCCGAAGCCTCCTACGGCATCGGTGAGGAGGAGCTGACGCCGTGGCGGCCTTGGACGCTGCCCGCGCTGCGCAAGGAGTTCAACCGGATCAAGACCACCGACCCGAGATTCGCTGAGTGGTGGCGAGAGAACTCTAAGGAGGCATATAACACCGGCCTGTCGAACGCGGCCGCCGCGTTCGACAACTACGCCAAGTCCAAGCAGGGCAAGCGCAAGGGGTGCCGGGTGGGTGTCCCGCGTCGGAAGCCGAAGCGGAAGGCCCGCCTGGCCTGCCGGTTCACTACCGGCACGATCCGCGTCGAGCCGGACGGCCGACATGTCACGCTGCCCCGGCTGGGCACGATCCGCACCCATGAACCCACGCGGAAGCTCCTTGTCCGTATCCAGGCCGGGACGGCGCGCGTTCTGTCCGCGACGGTCCGGTATGAGCGCGGGCGTTGGTTCGTCTCGTTCCAGGTGGAGGCAGCCCGGGAGATCATCCGCGTTGCCCGGCCGGATGTGGTGGTCGGGATCGACCTGGGCGTCAAGCACCTCGCGGTCTTGGCCGACAGTTCCGGAGGGACACGCTATGAGCCGAACCCGAAGCACCTGGACGGCGCCCTGAAGCTGCTGAGGTTTCATTCCCGCCGCGTCTGCCGGCGGCAGGGGCCTGACCGCAGGACCGGCCGGAAGCCGTCCAGGCGGTGGGAGAAGGCCAACCGCGAGCGCAACAGGCTCCACCACCGGGTGGCGAACCTGCGCGCCGATGCGCTGCACAAGCTCACCACCCGCGTGCGCGCCGAGTACGGCACGGTGGTGGTCGAAGACCTCAACGTCGCCGGAATGCTCCGCAACAAACGGCTTGCCCGCCGTGTGGCCGATGCCGGGTTCGGGGAGATCCGGCGCCAGCTCACCTACAAGGGCCGGCGGAATGCTTGCCCCACCATCGTGGCGGACCGCTGGTACCCCAGCTCCAAGACCTGCTCGAACTGCGGCGTAGCGAAAGCCAAGCTGCCGCTGCACGTCCGAGTCTTCGCCTGCGACGCCTGCGGCCTGGTCCTCGACCGGGACGAGAACGCCGGGCGCAATCTGGTCGCTCTCGTGGCGGCCTGCAGCACTGGTACCGGAGTGGCCGGAGACCAGGACACGCCAGGCGTGTCGAAGCCCCGTGGAGCCGACCGTAAGACCCGCCGTCAACGCCTTGGCCGGAACACCGGCCGAGGCGGGCGGGCAGGTGGCGCAAGCCTGCCGCATCCGCGGCGGAAGGAAACGGGAGACCGTCGTCAGGACGCCGAAGCGCAACTCGCGCTCTGGTGACACCGTCACGGACCTTTCAGACGGAAACGTCTGGAAATGCTGAGAGTCACTGAGACTTTGAGTAACGGAACCATGAATGACGAGGAAGAGAGCGCCGCTTCCGCGAATTCGCCGCGGCGCGCTCGCTCGCCCGCGCTGATGCGCACGGCGACCCTCCTGACCGGCGGCGACACCCACGCCGCCGAGCTGCGCATCCAGCTGCGCCGGGCGCTCGCCCGTCCGCTCGGCACACGGACGGGCGCCGTACCGCCTCACCCCTCCGCCGCGATGCGCTCCAGCAGCGCGGGCAGCGCCGTGCCGATGGGCTCGCGGATCAGCTCGTCCGCGAGCTCGTCGTACGGCGTGGGCTCGGCGTTGACGATGATGAGCCGGGCGCCCGACTCCGCGGCCATCCCGGTGAGCGAGGCCGCGGGCTGGACCTGGAGGCTGGTGCCGACCGCGATGAAGATCTCGCACGCCTCCGCCACCGCGACCGCGCCCGTCAGCACCTCCGGATCGAGGTTTTCCCCGAACATCACCGTGGCCGACTTCAGAATCCCGCCGCATGCCAGACAGGCCGGGTCGGGCTCACCGCCCGCCACCCGCTCCAGGGCCTCCGCCATCTCGGAGCGCGCCTCGCAGCGTGTGCACTGCACGGCCCGCGCCGTGCCGTGCAGCTCCAGGACCTTGCGCGCGGGGAGCCCGGCGAGCTGGTGCAGCCCGTCCACGTTCTGCGTGATCACCCGGACCGGCGTACCCGACCGCTCCAGCCGCGCCACGGCCTCATGCGCCCGGTTCGGCTTGGCGCGCAGCGCCTGGCTGTCCCGCCGCATCTGCCAGGAGCGGCGGCGGATGTCCGGGTCGGACATGTAGTACTCGTACGTCACCAGCTTCTCGGCTTCCGGATCGCGCCGCCACAGCCCTTGCGGGCCGCGGTAGTCGGGGATCCCGGAGTCCGTGGAGATGCCCGCCCCGCTCAGGATCGCCACGAGAGGTCGGCGCGTCGCTTCGGTGCTCATGGGGCGAGCGTACGCACCGGCAACGGAGGTCGGCGAGCGCGTTTATCCGGACCGTTTATACGGAGAGGTAGAGTCCGCCTCCGTAGGTGATCGGCGCGGCGGAGGCGAAGAGTTCCAGATGACGCGGTCTGTGTGGCTGAGCGATACGAGCGTGCAGCACAAGTGGGACAAGAAGAAGGGGGATCCGCCGCCGCCCCAGGACGGGCGCGTCACCCTGGAGATACGCACCTCCGACGGCCCCGACCCCGAGGGCGGCCGGACCATCCGGACCGTGGCCTTCCCCGAGCGGCTGCTTCCGCCCGGCGGCGGCCACGACGAGTACCGCGCAGCCCGCAAACAGGGTGTCCGCGCCTTCATCCTCTGGGCCGACCCGCACCGCACCCACGTGTTCGCGCAGGTCGTGACCAAGTCGGCGGCCAAGGGCGGCCCCGCCACGTACGAGGTGCTGGGCGCCGCGGGCGAGCCCCTGGCTCTCATCACCCGCGAACCGGCCATGAAGGGCGGCAGGGTCCGCACCCGCTGGACCGTCCAGCCGGCCGGGGCACAGCCCGTCGCCGGACTCAAGGGGCGGGCCTTCTGGTGGGGCGTGTGGTGGCTGATCTCCCCGATCCAGCTGGTCATCATGGTCGGCAGCCTGATCGCGGCCAGCGGCGACATCGCGCGTATGCCGCGCCGTACGAAGTGGCGCGCGGGGGACCGGGTCGTCCTCGACTGGCACAACGGGGTGGCGGACAACTTCGAGCTCGACGTGGTGGCGGACGGGTGGGACGAGCGCGTGACCGCGTCGCTCCTCGCGCTGCTCGACAGCCACGACAGCTGGCTGGGCGACGCGTGGGACGCGGTGGACCGCAGTCGCGCGTAACGGGCGGTCCCGAACCACGGACCACAACGCGCTGGACTATGCGGCGTACGGGTCGACGATGGTGTGCCGGCGCTGGGCGGTGGTCAGCACGTTCCGTGGGAAGCGGGGTCCTGCGACGTAATGTCGGCCCTTTGTCTGTCCGATGGCGGTCAGCAGCTCGGCCTTCGTCAGGGCCTGCAAGTCCCGCGTCGCTTGCTGGGTGTTGAGCCCTTCGGCCTTCTCATGTCGAGAACGCCGCACCCGGCCCACCATGGCCACCTCGTGCAGAGCGGTCACCTGCCGTTCCGTGATCCCGTACTCCTCGGCCGCCTCCATGAGCTGCGTCCAGCAGTCGTTGGACCGGTCGACGCGGCGCCGCACCCGCTGGGCCTGCTGGTGGTAGGCGAGGAGGTTGAACTTGATCCACGGCAGGGTCTCCCGCTGCGGTGACCAGACGGGGCCACCGACCGTGCGCAACACCTTGTAGTACTCCCACGTGTTGCCCGGCATGCCCAGCCACTCCTCGATGGAGGAGAACTCGGGGGCGAGAACCCCGCCACGGGCGATCAGGAGGGTCTGCAGGGAACGTGACATCCGGCCGTTGCCGTTGGACCACGGGTGGATCTTCACGAGGTTCAGGTGCGCCATCGCGGCGCGGATGAGGAAGTGCTGGTCGAGGTCGCCCTCGTTGAGCCAGTCGACCAGTTCGCTCATCAAACCGGGGACCAGCTCTTGGTCCGGGCCTTCGTAGTCCGTGGCGAGCTCATCGCCGGGAGCGGTGATGCGGATGGCCGATTTGCGCCACTGGCCCGCGGTTTTCCGCGGGTGATGGTGGCCCTGGAGTATCCAGTGGAGGCTGTTGAGGAGTTCTTTGCTGTACCGGAAGTCGGCGACGTCGTGCAGGGACTGGATGAACGTCATGGCCCGCTGGTAGGCCAGCGTCTCCGCCTTGTTCTCGTCGCTGACGTCGACCTCGCGCTCGCCGTCCATGAGGTCGGCGACGTCCCGGACGTCGACCCGGTAGCCCTCGATCGTGTTCGACGCCGCGATCGCGCTGGCGGTGAGTGCTTTGCGCAGGTCGAGCGTCCACTTCGTGGGCACCTGCTGCACGGCGTGCCGCAACTGGTCGCGCATGTTGTCGACCTCGTCCAGGACCTTGTGGTCCATGGGGTCGAGGTGGGGTGTCTGATACAGCACGGCGCCATGATACCTCGCTCCTATCATTCACTCGTCAGGGTGATGTTCCGGGCCCGTGGCTCTCCCTGTGGCTGACGCGCCCTACGCTGGCCGAAATCCAGTCCTGCACGCTGGGTGACTGCCCAGGTGCGTATGGCGAGGGGGTGGGCTGCCGGTGGCGGACCCAACGGACGAGGACGCGGGCGACGGTGCGGTGGATCTGTTCCGCGCGCTGGGGCGGCAGATCAAGGTGTTGCGGGAACGGGCCGGACTCACGCAGAGACAGCTGGGGGAGCAGCTCGGGTACGCGGAGGAGACCATCTCGGCGGTCGAACGGGGACGGCGGATCCCGCAGCCGGAGTTGCTGGACGCGGTGGACGATCTGCTGGGTGCGGATGGGGTGTTGAAGGCCGCGAAGGAGGACGTCGAGCGGGCCAAGGCGAAGGCGCGGGTTCGCCATCCAACGTGGTTCAAGGACTACGCGCGGCTGGAGCGTGAGGCAGAGGGCATCGACTTCTTCAGTACGGTCACGGTGCCCGGGCTGCTTCAGACGGAGCACTACGCGCGCGTCACCTTCTCCGTACGGCAGCCGCTTCTCGACGATGAGACCATCGAGCAACGTGTCACCGCCCGGCTGCATCGACAGGAAGTGCTGGCCGGCTGGCCCTCACCACGTGTCACTGCCGTGATCGACGAATCCGTTCTCCGGAGGGAGATCGGCGGCCGGGAGGTTCAACGCGGCCAGTTGGAACACCTGCTCAAAGTGGGATGCCTGCGCAGCACCACGCTCCAGATCCTGCCGCTCGATTGCGAGGAGTACGCAGGTGTCGACGGCCCGTTCATCCTCCTCCACCCCAAAGGGAAGCCTCAGGTTGGCTATTTGGAGGTGCAAGGCGTCAGCCGCCTCATCACTGACCCGGCAGATGTCCGTATCCTGGCCGCGCGATACGGAAGCATCCGAGGACAGGCCCTCACTCCGCGCGAGTCACTTGGCCTGATCGAGAAACTGCTGGGGGAACGATGAACATTGAGGCGCCAGCGTCTGACATCTCCGCCGCGCTTGCCTGGGCCAAGAGCAGCTACAGCGGGGGTGAGGGCGGCGAGTGCGTCGAGGTCGCCGTGACCGAGCACATAGTCCGGGTCCGGGACTCCAAGGACGTGTCGCGGCCGCACCTCGCCGTCGGGCACACCGACTGGGCGCGGTTCGTCCGGTACGTGGCGCGCGGCTGAACCCCGGCTCGGTTCAGCCCGCGAGCGGCCGGGCGGTGGGCCGCAGGGCCCCCGCCATCGCCAGCCGGTGCGTACGCGTCGCCAGGTCGCTGATCCGGGCCCCGTCGAAGCCGAACACCGCGCTGCGCACCCGGTCCCGCAGCGGCTCGGTCCACTGCGGCGGGATCGCCGCCGCGCCGCACAGCACGCCCGCGACCGATCCGGCGGTCGCGCCGTTGGAGTCGGTGTCCAGGCCGCCGCGCACGGTGAGGGTGATGGTCGAGGTGAAGTCGCCCTCGCCGTAGAGCAGCCCGGCCGTGATGACGGCCGCGTTGGGCACGGCGTGGATCCAGTGCAGCCCGCTCGTCTCCCGCTCCAGCTGGTCCAGCGCGTCCGGTCGGCTCACCCCCGCCTCGTACAGGGCGGCGGCCCTGCGGACCGTACGGGCCAGGCGGCAGCGCGGCGGGATGCGGTCCAGGGCGGCCTCGATCGCGTCGCGCGGGCCGTCGGCCGTGAAGGCGGCGGCGATCAGCGCGGCCGCCCACATCGCGGCGTACACGCCGTTGCCGGTGTGCGACAGCACGGCGTCGCGCCGGGCCATCGCGGCGGCGGCGCGCGGGTCGCCGGGGTTTGCCCAGCCGTGGATGTCGGCGCGGATCAGGGCGCCGATCCACTCCTGGTAGGGGTTGTCGAGGGTGGCGGTGAGCGGTGGCTTCACCCCGGCGGCGAGATTGCGGTAGGCGACCCGCTCGGCGGTGAAGGTCTGGAGATACGGCAGGCGCAGCAGCCACAGGTCGCCGACCTGCTCGGTGGTGAAGTCGAAGCCGTGGGTCTCCAGGAGGTGCAGCCCCAGCAGGGTGTAGTCCACGTCGTCGTCCCGGCAGCTGCCGTGGATCCGGCCCCGGACGCACTCCTGCCACTCCGGGCGCAGCTCGAACTCCACCGGGTCGGGCCGGGGCTCCAGCGCGGGGAAGTAGTCGGTCAGCGGCAGGGCGTCCGCGCGGCGCAGATAGCGGTCGATCCGCTCGCGGGTCCAGTGGTTGCCGCGCTCCACGGGCTTGCCGAGCATGTTTCCGGCGATACGGCCGAGCCAGCCGCCGAGGATCTTGTCCGCGAGTGCGCTCCCGCCATGGGTCATGTTGTCAGGTGTACCTGAGCCGACGCCGGGCCGCAGGCCGACACCATCGCGCCTGGCAGACCGTCCGGATAGGGTCGCTGCGGGGTGGGCGGATCGGCTGGGGGCGAGAGCGAGGGGTTACCACCGTGGCGGATGCTGCGCAGACAGAGGCACACGCGGAGACACAGGCACACGCCGCGACACAGGCGCGGGCCGGGATACGGCCGGGGGCGCCGGCGCGGGTGTTGATCGCCGCGGACAAGTTCAAGGGCTCGCTGACGGCCGTGCAGGTCGCCGCGCATGTGACGGCCGGGCTGCGGCGCGGGGCGCCGGGCGGGGCCGGGGCGGTGAGCGTCGAGGCGCTGCCCGTCGCCGACGGTGGCGACGGGACGGTGGACGCGGCCGTCGCGGCCGGGTTCGAGCGGCGTACGGCGCGGGTGACCGGGCCGCTGGGCGAGCCGGTGACCGCGGCGTACGCGCTGCGCGGCGAGGTGGCGGTGGTCGAGATGGCCGAGGCGTCCGGGCTGCGCCATCTGCCGGAGGGGTTGTTCGCGCCGCTGGCCGCGACCACGTACGGCAGCGGGGAGCTGCTGCGCGCGGCGCTGGACGCGGGCGCCCGTACCGTCGTCTTCGGCGTCGGCGGCAGCGCGACCACCGACGGTGGCGCGGGCATGCTGGCCGCGCTGGGCGCCCGGCTGCTGGACGCCGCGGGCGAGCCGGTCGAACACGGGGGTGGTCCGCTGCGGCATCTCGCCACGGCGGACCTGAGCGGTCTGGACCCGCGATTGGCGGACACCGAGATCGTCCTGGCCAGCGATGTCGACAATCCGCTGACCGGGCCGAAGGGCGCGGCGGCGGTGTACGGCCCGCAGAAGGGCGCGACCGAGTCCGATGTCGTGGTCCTGGACTCCGCGCTCGCCCACTACGCGGAGGTCCTGGAGCGGTCCGTGGGGCCGCGGGCCGCGGAGTGCGCGCAGGCGCCCGGCGCGGGCGCGGCGGGCGGCATCGGCTATGGCGCGCTCGTCGGCCTCGGCGCGGCCTTCCGCCCCGGCATCGACGTCATGCTCGACGTCCTCGGCTTCGCGCCCGCGCTGGAACGCGCCGACCTGGTGATCACCGGCGAGGGCTCGCTGGACGAGCAGACCCTGCACGGTAAGGCCCCGGCGGGCGTGGCGGCCGCGGCGCGGGCGCGCGGCGTCGAGGTGGTCGCGGTCTGTGGCCGTCTCGCACTGTCCCCGGAGGCGCTGGCCGACGCGGGCATCAGCCGGGCCTACCCGCTGACCGCCCTGGAGCCGGACCCCGCCCGCTGCATCGCCGAGGCGGGCCCCCTCCTGGAACGCGCGGCGGAACAGCTCGCGGCGGATTTCCTCGCCTGAGCACGTTCTGCCTGGAACGCCTGCCGGGCACGAAACGGGGCGAGCCCGAGCGATTCGCTCGGGCCCACCCCGTTTCCGTCTGCCTGATCACTGCGCTACGGCAGCTGCGCCGTCCTCGCCTCGCGGCGGTTGTCGCGGAAGGTGTTGACCCGGCGGGCCATGGCGAAGAGGGGGATCACCGCGCCGAGGACCAGCTGCAGGGCGCAGGCGGTCTGGAGCAGCAGCTCGCCGCCGGGGGCCTCGAAGGCCCAGGCCGCCAGGAGGGCCATGCTGGTGACGATCCAGCTCAGCATGGCGACCGCGAGCCGGCCCCGGGGCTTGGGGTACTCCACCCGGCTCACCATCAGCCAGGCGACGCCGACGATCGCCAGCAGCGTGGGGACGAACGGCAGGCCCAGCAGTACGACCGACACCACGGTCAGCGCGCCGAAGGGGCTCGGCATGCCCTGGAAGACGCCGTGGGGCATGGTCACGCAGGAGAATCTCGCCAGCCGTAGTACCACCGCCAGCAGCACCACGATCGCGGCGACCGCCGACACCCGCTGGTACGCGTCGTCGGCGACCATGCCCCACACCACCACGAAGTACGCGGGGGCGAGCCCGAAGCTGATCAGGTCGGAGAGGTTGTCCAGCTCCGCGCCCATCGCCGAGCTGCGCAGCTTGCGCGCGACGAGCCCGTCGAACAGGTCGAAGACGGAGGCGAGGAGCATCAGCATCACCGCGGAGGCGGCGCTGTGCCGGGTCATGCCGCCGTCCTCGCTGCCCGTCAGGTGCGGGATGAGGACGCCGGTGGTGGTGAAGTACACCGCCAGGAAGCCACAGGTCGCGTTTCCGAGGGTGAGCGTGTCCGCTATCGACAGGCGCGTCGACAGCGGCATGTCGTCCGTCTCGTCCATGTCTTCGTCGGCCCCGCCCACCTCGGCCTCGGGGACCCAGGTGGCGGCCTGTGTTTCGGGATCAGTGACGGTCAAGGCGAGTCACCCCCGCTGTGGTGGCCTGGCCGACCTCGACCGCGACGTCGACGCCCTTGGGGAGGTAGATGTCGACGCGCGAACCGAAGCGGATCAGGCCGATCCGCTCGCCCTGCTCCACCTTGGTGCCCTGGGGCACGTACGGCACGATGCGCCGGGCCACGGCCCCGGCGATCTGCACCATCTCGATGTCGCCGAGCTCGGTGTCGAAGTGCCAGACGACCCGCTCGTTGTTCTCGCTCTCCTTGTTGAACGCGGGGACGAAGCCGCCGGGGATGTGCTCGACGGACGTCACGGTGCCGGCCAGCGGGGCGCGGTTGACATGGACGTTCAGCGGGCTCATGAAGATGGCGACGCGGGTGCGCCCGTCCTTCCACGGCATGATGCTCTGCACCACGCCGTCGGCCGGAGAGATGACCCGGCCCTGAGTGATCTCTCGCTCGGGGTCGCGGAAGAACCACAGCATGCCCGCCGCGAGAGCGGTGGCGGGCACGGCGACTGCCGCCCAGCGTCCGGAGCGGCGGGCGCGAGTGAGGCTGACCGCCGCGGTGGCGACGGTCGGGAGGAGCCACGGCGACGCTCCGCGCGCGAGGCGTACGCCGGCCAGGCTGTCGCGTGGTGCAGAGGATTGGCTGTGGGGCATGGATGACCTTCGTAGCGGAGGGTGCCGCAACATAACACTGGGGACGGCGGCTTTCCGGGATCGTATCGGTTGCGAGCGGTAACTGGGCAAGCGCCAGGGCCTGTCGATGGCTGAAGTCTCCCCGGCTTGGTGTGATCTTCTTCTCGCGGCTACCACCGCAATACCATGCCAAAAGGTACATTCAGCCGTGGATACGGTACTCCTCCAGCAGTCGTCGTCCGATAATCATTTTCTGGATCTCAGCGGTGCCTTCGCCGATGAGAAGCATCGGGGCTTCACGGTACAGGCGCTCGATCTCGTACTCCTTGGAGAAGCCGTAGCCGCCATGGATGCGGAAGGCGTCCTCCACGACCTCCTTGCAGTACTCGGAGGCCAGGTATTTGGCCATCCCCGCCTCCAGGTCATTGCGCCGGCCCGAGTCCTTCTTACGGGCCGCGTTCACCATCATCGCATGAGCCGCCTCGACCTTTGTGGCCATTTCTGCCAGTTTGAACTGGATGGCCTGATGTTGCGCGATGGGTTTGCCGAAGGTGTGCCGCTGCTGTGCGTATGCAACGCCGAGCTCGAAGGCGCGGCGCGCCACGCCGCAGCCACGGGCGGCCACATTGACCCGCCCGACCTCCACTCCGTCCATCATTTGGTAAAAACCCCGGCCGGTCGTGCCGCCGAGGACGCGATCCGCCGGAATGCGCAGTCCGTCCATGATGAGCTCGGTGGTGTCGACGCCCTTGTAGCCCATCTTCTCGATCTTGCCGGGGATGGTGAGCCCGGGCCGGACCTCGCCGAAGCCCGGCTCCTTCTCCACCAGGAAGGTGGTCATGGACTTGTGCGGGGGCAGCTCGCCGTCCGCCGAGCCCGCCGCGCCCGTTTCGTCGGTGCGGCACAGCACCGCCACCACCGTGGAGGTGCCGCCGTTGGTCAGCCACATCTTCTGCCCGGTGAGCAGATAGTCATCGCCGTCCCGGACGCCCTTGGTGGTGATCGCGGACACATCCGAGCCCAGGCCCGGCTCCGACATCGAGAAGGCGCCGCGGATCTCGCCCAGCGCCATCTTGGGCAGGAAGTACTCCCTCTGCTCCTGTGTGCCGTGCTGCTTGAGCATGTACGCGACGATGAAGTGGGTGTTGATGATGCCGGACACGCTCATCCAGCCACGGGCGATCTCCTCCACGCACAGCGCGTAGGTCAGCAGCGACTCGCCGAGCCCCCCGTACTCCTCGGGGATCATCAGCCCGAAGACGCCGAGCTCCTTGAGGCCCTCGACGATCTGGGCCGGGTACTCGTCGCGGTGCTCCAGCTCGGTGGCGACCGGCAGGATCTCTTTGTCGACGAAGTCCCTGATGGTCGCCAGGATCTCCTGCTGGACGTCCGTCAGGCCGTCGGTCTGCGCGAGGCGGCTCATCTCAGTCCTCTCCCAGCTGGGGCCGGCCGGGCTGCTCGCCGCCCCGCTCCTTGATGTACGTCGCCGTCGGCACCATCACCTTGCGCCGGAAGACGCAGACGAGGGTGCCGTCCTGCTTGTAGCCCTTGGTCTCCACATGGACCACGCCCCGGTCGGGCTTGGACTTCGACGGGGTCTTGCCGAGCACCGTGGTCTCGCCGTAGATCGTGTCGCCGTGGAAGGTGGGCGCGACGTGCCGCAGCGACTCGATCTCCAGATTGGCGATGGCCTTGCCGGAGACGTCCGGCACGGACATGCCCAGCAGCAGCGAGTAGATGTAGTTCCCGACCACCACGTTCTTGCCGAAGTCGGTCGTCTTCTCGGCGTAGTGGGCGTCCAGGTGGAGCGGGTGGTGGTTCATGGTGAGCAGACAGAAGAGGTGGTCGTCGTACTCGGTGACGGTCTTCCCCGGCCAGTGCCGGTAGACATCGCCCACTGTGAACTCCTCATACGTGCGGCCGAACTGCATGGCGCTCACGCCTCCGGGGCTTCGAAGCGGGACGTACGGGCCATGCCGGCGGCCCGGCCCTTGCCGGCGATCACCAGCGCCATCTTGCGGCTGGCCTCGTCGATCATCTCGTCGCCGAGCATCGCCGAGCCCTTCTTGCCGCCCGCCTCGGACGTGTAGTACTCGTACGCGTCCAGGATCAGCTCGGCGTGGTCGTAGTCCTCCTGTGAGGGCGAGAAGACCTCGTTGGCGGCCTCGACCTGGCCCGGGTGCAGCACCCACTTGCCGTCGAAGCCGAGCGCGGCGGCGCGGCCGGCCACCTCGCGGAAGCCGTCGACGTTCTTGATCTGGAGATACGGTCCGTCGATCGCCTGGAGGTCGTTGGCGCGGGCGGCCATCAGGATCTTCATGAGGATGTAGTGGTAGGCGTCGGCCGGGTAGCCGGGCGGCTGCTCGCCCACGACCAGCGACTTCATATTGATCGACGCCATGAAATCGGCCGGGCCGAAGATGATCGTCTCGATGCGCGGGGAGGCCTGCGCGATCGCGTTGACATTGTTCAGGCCCTGGGCGTTCTCGATCTGCGCCTCGATGCCGATCCGGCCGACCTCGAACCCCATCGTCTTCTCGATCTGTGTCAGCAGCAGGTCGAGCGCGACGACCTGCTGGGCGCTCTGCACCTTCGGCAGCATGATGCAGTCGAGGTTCGGGCCCGCGCCCTCCACCACCGTCACGACGTCGCGATACGTCCACTCGGTCGTCCAGTCGTTGACGCGCACGACCCGCGTCTTGCCCGTCCAGTCGCCCTCATTGAGGTACTTGACGATGGTGTGCCGCGCCTCGGGCTTGGCCAGCGGCGCGCACGCGTCCTCCAGATCCAGGAAGACCTGGTCGGCGGCCAGGCCCTGCGCCTTCTCCAGGAAGCGGGGGTTGCTGCCGGGCACGGCGAGGCACGAGCGGCGCGGACGCAAGCGGTTCACAGAGGGAAGGGGCGCGGTCATACGGGGACCTCCAGGGGGGCGAGCTGGTTCGCGGTGCGGATCTCGTCGACGATACGACCGATGATCTCTGTGATACCGAAGTCCTTCGGGGTGAAGACGGCAGCCACTCCGGCCTCGCGCAGCGCCAGGGCGTCCGCGGCCGGGATGATCCCGCCGACGATCACCGGGATGTCGCTCGCCCCGGCCGCGCGCAGCCGGGCCAGCACATCCGGCACCAGCTCGGTGTGCGAGCCGGAGAGTATGGACAGGCCGACGCAGTGCACGTCCTCGGCGACGGCCGCCGACACGATCTGCTCGGGGGTGAGCCTGATCCCCTGGTAGATCACCTCGAAGCCGGCGTCCCGGGCCCGTACGGCGATCTGCTCGGCGCCGTTGCTGTGCCCGTCCAGGCCGGGCTTGCCGACCAGCAGCCGCAGCTTGCCGACGCCGAGGTCGGCGGCGGTCGCGGCGGTCCTGGCGCGGACGGCGGCGAGCGGGGTGCCCTCCTCGGCGGCGACCGCCACGGGCGCGCCGCCGACCCCGGTCGGGGCGCGGAACTCGCCGAACACATCCCGCAGCGCCCAGGCCCACTCGCCCGTGGTGACGCCCGCGCGGGCGCACTCCAGGGTCGCGGCCATGAGGTTGTCGCTGCCCGCGGCGGCTTTCTTGAGCGCGGCCAGGGAGTCCCGGGCCCGGCTCTCCTGACGCCGGTCGCGCCAGGCGCCCAGCGCCTGGACCACCCGCGCCTCGTTCGCCGGGTCCACCGTCATGATCGCGGTGTCCAGGTCGGCGGTGAGCGGATTGGGCTCGGTGGACTCGTAGCAGTTGACGCCGACGATCTTGTCCTCGCCCGCCTCGATGCGCGCCCTGCGCTCGGCGTGCGAGGCGACCAGCTGCGCCTTGAGATAGCCGGACTCGACGGCGGCCATGGCCCCGCCCATCTCCTGGATCCGGTCGATCTCGGCCATGGCGGCCTCGGTCAGCGCGTCGACCTCGGCCTCGATGACGTGCGAGCCGGCGAAGATGTCGTCGTACTCCAGCAGGTCGCTCTCGTGGGCGAGGACCTGCTGGATGCGCAGCGACCACTGCTGGTCCCAGGGGCGCGGCAGCCCCAGGGCCTCGTTCCAGGCCGGGAGCTGTACGGCGCGGGCGCGGGCGTCCTTGGAGAGGGTGACCGCCAGCATCTCCAGCACGATGCGCTGGATGTTGTTCTCCGGCTGGGCCTCGGTCAGCCCCAGCGAGTTGACCTGGACGCCGTAGCGGAAGCGGCGGTGCTTGGGGTCCTGGACGCCGTAGCGCTCCAGGGTGATCCGGTCCCAGATGCGGCCGAAGGCGCGCATCTTGCACATCTCCTCGATGAACCGGACGCCCGCGTTCACGAAGAAGGAGATACGGGCCACCACATCGCCGAAGCGCTCCTGCGGCACCTGCCCGGAGGCCCGTACGGCGTCCAGCACGGCGATCGCGGTCGACATCGCGTAGGCGATCTCCTGCACCGGGGTGGCCCCGGCCTCCTGGAGGTGGTAGCTGCAGATGTTGATCGGGTTCCACCTGGGGATGGCCCTGACCGTGTACGCGATCATGTCGGTGGTCAGCCGCAGGCTCGGCCCGGGCGGGAAGACATGCGTCCCGCGCGACAGGTACTCCTTGACGATGTCGTTCTGCGTGGTGCCCTGGAGCGCGGCCACGTCCGCGCCCTGCTCCTCCGCGACCACCTGGTACAGCGCCAGCAGCCACATGGCGGTGGCGTTGATGGTCATGGAGGTGTTCATCCGCTCCAGGGGGATGTCCTGGAACAGCAGCCGCATGTCACCGAGGTGGCAGACCGGGACGCCGACCCGGCCCACCTCGCCGCGGGCCAGGATGTGGTCGGGGTCGTAGCCGGTCTGGGTCGGCAGGTCGAAGGCGACGGACAGGCCGGTCTGGCCCTTGGCGAGGTTGCGCCGGTACAGCTCGTTGGACGCCTCGGCGGAGGAGTGGCCGGCGTACGTCCGCATCAGCCAGGGCCGGTCCTTTTCCCTCCGCTTTTCGCTCCGTTCTTCGCGGGCCGTCATGCGGCGCCCCGGAAGATGTTGATGGCGTCGATGTGGCGCTCGCGCAGCTCCGGGTCGCGCACGCCCAGGCCCTCCTGGGGGGCGAGGCACAGGACGCCCACCTTGCCCTGGTGGACGTTCCGGTGCACGTCGTGGGCGGCCTGGCCGGTGTCCTCCAGGGAGTAGACCTTGGAGAGGGTGGGGTGGATCCTGCCCTTGGCGATCAGGCGGTTGGCCTCCCAGGCCTCGCGGTAGTTGGCGAAGTGGGAGCCGAGGATGCGCTTGAGCGACATCCACAGGTAGCGGTTGTCGTACTCGTGGGTGTAGCCGGACGTAGACGCGCAGGTGACGATGGTGCCGCCCTTGCGGGTGACGTAGACCGAGGCGCCGAAGGTCTCCCGGCCCGGGTGCTCGAAGACGATGTCCACGTCCTCGCCGCCGGTCAGCTCGCGGATGCGCTTGCCGAAGCGCTTCCACTCCCTCGGGTCCTGGGTGTGCTCGTCCTTCCAGAAGCGGTAGTCCTCGGCGCTGCGGTCGATGATCGCCTCGGCGCCCATGGCCCGGCAGATCTCGGCCTTGCGGGGCGAGGAGACCACGCAGATCGGGGTGGCGCCGCCGGCGAGGGCGAACTGGGTGGCGTAGCTGCCGAGGCCGCCGCTGGCGCCCCAGATCAGGACGTTGTCGCCCTGCTTCATCCCGGCGCCGTTGCGGGAGACCAGCTGCCGGTACGCGGTCGAGTTGACCAGGCCGGGGGCGGCCGCCTCCTCCCAGCTCAGGTGCCTGGGCTTGGGCATGAGCTGGTTGGACTTGACCAGGGCGAGCTCGGCGAGACCGCCGAAGTTGGTCTCGAAGCCCCAGATCCGCTGCTCGGGGTCGAGCATGGTGTCGTTGTGGCCGTCCGCGGACTCCAGCTCGACGGAGAGGCAGTGCGCGACGACCTCGTCGCCCGGCCGCCAGATGTTCACGCCCGGGCCGGTGCGCAGCACGACGCCCGCGAGGTCGGAGCCGATGATGTGGTACGGCAGGTCGTGCCGCTTGGCGAGCGGGGAGAGCTTGCCGTACCGCTCCAGGAAGCCGAAGGTGGGCAGCGGCTCGAAGATCGAGGTCCACACGGAGTTGTAGTTCACCGAGCTGGCCATGACGGCCACCAGAGCCTCGCCGGGGCCGAGTTCGGGCACCGGCACCTCGTCCACGTGCAGTGACTTGCGGGGATCCTTCTCCTTGGTGGTCTGGCCGGCGAACATCTCGGCCTCGTCCTTGTGCACGGTCACCGCGCGGTACGACTCGGGGACGGGCAGGGCCGCGAAGTCCGCGGGCCCCAGCGCGGGGGAGCCGTGGTCGGTCGCTGTCGACGCCAGGATCGCGTCCAGGATTTCGTTCATCGGTGCCTCCGGCGAAGCGTCGGGGGACGCTTGAGGGAACGCTGGGCTCATTGACGGTTGCTGCTGGTGCCGTCGGTTCGGCGGAGGTGCTGCTGAGCGGCGCGCGGGTAGCGCGGAGGGTGCCTGGTGACGCAGGCGGTCCGGGCGCGCAAAGCGGTTCGCGGGGACAGTCGGCGCGCCAAGTTTTTCCTGCGCGTCGTCCACCCGGACAACTTCACGGTATGGCACCCTGTGCCAGGTCGCAAGACACTGCGTGCCAACAAATTCTCTCAGTTGTCATCTTGAGGGCACACATGAGCGGCAACGGCCGCCCCGGAAGGGACGGCCGTTGCGTTCGGTGTGTGATTGTGTGCGAACAGGTATCCGCTCTTCGCGCTGTCAGCCGGTTTTCTCCAGGGTGAGCGCGAAGATGTGCGCCCTCGCGGTCCCCGACGGGGCGCCCAGGGTGACGGTGGACAGTTCCTTGGCCGGGTCGAGCTCCACCTTCTGGTGGAAGATCGCCGCCTTGGTGCCCAGCGGGCCGGTGCGGGTGTGGATCTGGCTGGTGCGCACCGCCTCCGTCTCGCCGTACTTCGGGCCCGACAGCCAGGCCGTGAGCCGGACGTCCACCTTCGCGGTCGAGCCGTCCGCGTAACCGATCTCGGCGGGCACCGTCACATCCGCCGTGTCGCCGGAGCCCAGCACATGCAGCTTCACGTACGAGCCCGCCGGGACGGAGATCTTCTGGCCGGCCGCGACGACGTTGTTGTTGGAGCCCTCGCTGCCGTTGGTGAACGAGAAGGTGATCCCGTCGTCCTCCGTCTGCCCGGTCTGCGGCAGCTGGACCATCGGATACGTCCGCCCGGTGCCGTCGAAGTCGCCGTCCCCGTAGTACATCTCGGTGGTGATGGCGTCGTTGTCGAAGTGGCCGACCAGATCCACCTGGGTGGCCGCGCCCGTCTCCGGCAGCGCCGGCAGCCCCCAGCGCTCGGCGGGTACGGTGACCTTCACGGGCGCGATCTCGAAGTCAGGCCGCGACCCCGCCGGGTACACCACCGCCTCCTCGTCCCGGTCCAGCTCCAGCTCGATCACGCCGTCGGACACCTCGCGCCACTTCGGGGCGGGCCCGCCGACCCCGGCCACCGTCACCCGCCCGGCGATCGAGTGCCGGACCCGGCACGGCTCCCCGGCCAGGCTGCGCACCCGCACCCACCGCGTCGTACCGCCCTTGCGCACCCCGCTGACCAGGAACGCGCCCTGGGTGCGGAAGTCGTGCAGGGCGACATCCCGCCACTCGCCCGGCACGCCCGGGAAGAAGCGGATGGTGTCGCCCCAGCTCTGGCAGAGCATGTCGTGGATGGACTGCGCGCCCGACAGCGGGGTCTCGATCACCGGGCCCGCCTCGTAGTAGTGCGTGTTGGGCTGGATGAACCGCGCCACCAGCTCGCGCAGATACTTCAGCGCGTCGTCGCCCCGGCCCATCTGGGTGGAGATCGAGGCCGCGCCCGAGAAGCTGTAGCCGCGCAGCGCGCCCTCGAAGCTGATCCAGTGGTCCAGGGAGCGCTCGATCAGGTCGCGGCTCTCCTTCTGGTCCCAGTTGACCAGGTAGAGGGGGTAGACGGAGAGCATGTGGGAGTAGTGGCGGTGCGACTTCGCGAACGGCACCCCGGTGCCGATCATGAAGCCGTTCTCGTCCACCGGGTAGTCCACCAGCTTGTCCAGCACCTCGCGCCACTTCGGCGCCAGCTCGTCGTCCTTGCCCAGCAGCTCGACGGTCTCCAGCAGGGTCGTACAGCTCCAGCGCAGCAGCGCCAGGTCGTAGTTGCAGTCCGGGGCCGACCCGTACTCGGGGGAGAAGGTCTTCGGCAGATGCAGCCTGCCGTCCGGCTGCTCCTGGAGAAAGTGCAGGTAGTAGTTGGTGGAGCGGCGCAGCAGCGGGTAGAGCACATCCTCCAGCAGGCCCCGGTCCATGGAGTGCCGGTAGGTCAGCCAGACGTTGTGCAGCGCCCACGGCAGATTGCCGACCTCCGCGTCGCCGACGCCCGGGACCGGCATCGAGCCGTTGTCCTCGCACTGCGCGTCCGTGGAGCGGCGCAGCCCGGCCGAGTCGGCCCGGTACTCGGGCCCCAGCGCCTTGATGAGGACATCGGTGTTCTCGGTGAGGGTGCGCGGGATCGCGTCGAGCTCCAGGTGGTTGGAGCCGTGGACCGGCCAGTACTCCAGCTGCACATTGAGGTTCCACCACACCCCGGGCCAGGGGGTGGGCTCCACCCAGGGGCCGGTGGTGGCCATGACGGGGGCGTGCTCACGGGCCGCGCAGGCCAGCTTGTAGAGCTGGATCCAGTAGAAGCTCTGCAGCATGCCGTCGGGTACGGAGATGAAGCTCTTGCGGTAGAAGCGGTGCCACCAGTCGCGGTGGGAGCGCAGCAGGCTGGAGACGGGCAGCGCCGACGCCTTGCGGACGGTGGTCCGGGCCCGGCCCTCCGCGTCCGTGCCGGGGAAGGAGTGGGCGACCGCCAGGTAGTACGTGCGCTCCCGGCCCTTGCCGCGCTCCTTGTGCACGCTGGCCGTCTGCCCGCCCGGGACCAGCGACTGGACGGTGATGCCAAGACCGTCCTCGGTGCGGCTGACCGGGGCCGGGTTCGGCTCGAAGCCCGCCGGCGGGTTCTCGCGGACGATGCGCGGGCTGACCGCGGGGGAGGGGCGGTACTCCCAGCGGAAGCCCTCCTCGCCCGCGCTCGCCTCCACGGTGGCCAGCAGCATCGTCCGGTCGTTGTGCACCAGGGCGCGCAGCTTCAGCGTGCCCTTGTCGGTCGTGATCGTGCCGCTCGCCTCGGCGTTCCACAGGTCCAGGCGCAGATCGACGCCGGTGATGGCGCCGACCGGGTGCAGCAGCAGATTGCCGACCGGCAGCCGTGCCACGCCCCAGTCGCTGCCGCCCTGGTCGGGGCGGTGGTCCTGGGACTCGCTGTGGTGGACCGTGAACCGCAGGGCGTTCTCGCCCGGCTCCTGGTAGACGATCGAGCCGAACAGCCCGTTGCCGAGGAAGGGCCCCTCGTACCAGGTGCGCGGCATCCGCTTCCAGAGCAGGTCCTGCCCGGCCAGGAACCGTTCCCACTCCCTGTCGGTCCGCATGCCCCGCAGGGCCACGGGCTGCTGCGCCGCCGCCGAGGCCGGCTCGGCGAGGGTGGCCCCCGCCGTCGTCCCGGCGGCGGCGCCGGCCGCCACCCGGCCCAGGAATCCACGTCTGCTGACTGCCATTTTCTTTCAGCTCCGTCCCAAGAGACGTCCAGATTGTTCGGCAGATTGATCCGATGATTTGGCTAGACGGGAGCGTAGGTAGGGGCTAATGATGCGTCAAGACACCTGATAGGTCAGATGTATCGGGCCGCACACCTAGAGCCGACCCCATCGGGAGGGAACGTTGCGCGTCATACGATCCAGGGTCACCAGAGCCGCCGCGGCCATCGCCTGCGCCGCGGCCGTCCTCGTGCCACTGACAGGCGAGGGGGCTGCGGCGAACGCCAAAGCCGATGACCGCAGCTGGCGGCTGACCGGGCAGGGCCAGGTCAGCGGGCAGCTGACGCTGACCCGCGAGGGCGGGCTCACCCTGTCCGCCCAGGACGGCCGCACCACCGTCCTGCGCCCCTCCGCGCTCGGCATCCGCACCGCCGACGCCGACTTCAGCGCCGGGCTGCGCTACGAAGGCCGCAGCGACAAGCGGATCCACGAGACGTACACGACCACCACCGGCCGCCGCACCCACCACACCTCCGACGCCTCCGAGTCCACCTTCACCTTCCGCAAGCAGGGACAGACCCTGAAGGTCGTCTTCCGGGTCTCCGCCGACGGGCTGGCCTACCGCTACGTGCTGCCCGGCAAGGGCACGGTCACCGTGCTCGGCGAGACCACCGAGTTCGCCGTCCCGCCGACCGCGGACTCCTTCCTGCTGCCGTACGACAACGGCCGCCAGGACTACGAGTCCGCCCACGACCACACCACCGTCGCCGACGCGAAGGCCGGCGACTACGGCTACCCGTCGCTCTTCCACGTCGGCGACAGCTGGCTGCTCGTCGAGGAAGCCGACCTCAACAGCTCCTACGGCGGCTCCCGCCTCACCCTCGACGCCGCCACCGACCGCTTCAAGCTGACCCTCCCCGACCCCGCCGAGGTCAGCTCCCCCGGCCTCACCACGCCCTGGCGCACCCTGGTCATCGGCGACCTGGCCACCGTCACCGAGAGCGACCTGCCCACCGACCTCGCCGCGCCCTCCAAGGTCGCCGACACCTCATGGATCAAGCCGGGCAAGGCCGCGTGGTCCTGGTGGTCCGACGGGCAGAGCCCGACCAGCCTCGCCGCCCAGAAGAAGTTCGTCGACTTCGCCGCCCGGGAGGGCTGGAGTTACGTCCTCGTCGACTCCGGCTGGAGCAACGACTGGATGCCCGAGCTGACCGCCTACGCCAAGGAGAAGGGCGTCGGCGTCTGGCTGTGGGCCCGCTGGCAGACCATCGACGCGCAGAGCGAGCGCGACCGGCTGATGCCGCTGTGGAAGTCCTGGGGCGTGGTCGGGCTGAAGATCGACTTCCTGGAGTCCGACGGGCAGGACCGGATGCGCTGGTACGACGCGGTCTTCAAGGACAGCGCGAAGTACCAGTTCATGCTGAACTTCCACGGCGCCACCATCCCGCGCGGCCAGGAGCGCACCTGGCCCCAGCTGATGAGCACCGAAGCGGTCAAGGGCGCCGAGGGCACCCGCCCCAAGCCCGGCCGCGAACCCTTCCCGGCCGCGCACTACACCACGCTGCCCTTCACCCGGAACCTCATCGGCTCCATGGACTTCACGCCCGTCACCTTCACCGGGGTGCGGCCCACCAGCGACGCGGCGGAGCTCGCGCTGTCCGTGGTGTACGAGTCGGGCGTGCAGCACTTCGCCGACAGCGTCGAGTCGTACGACAGCAAGCCGCTCGCCCGGACGTTCCTGCGGTCCGTGCCCACGGTGTGGGACGAGACCGAGCTGGTCGACGGGGCCCCCGGCGACCGCGCGGTGTTCGCCCGCCGGTCCGGCGACGACTGGTACCTCGGCGCGATCACCTCGGGCGACGCGCGCACACTGGACGAGCGCCTGAGCTTCCTGGGCGCCGGCAAGTGGCGCGCCGAGCTCTACAAGGACGGCGCGGACGGCCAGATCGTCACCGAGACCCGCGAGGTGACGGCCGACTCCCGGCTCTCGGTCGCCGTCCCGAAGAACGGCGGCTTCGCGGTCCGCTTCACGCCGGCCGGCTAGCGGGGGGTTCTTCCCTCAGTCCGCCCCTCCCCTCCCCGGCGGCAGATCGGGAGGGGAGGGGCGGGCGGGGGAGACAACCAGCGATGGGGGCTACCGCTTCAGGGCCCGCTCGATCGTCCGCATCACCTCGTCCAGCGGGGCGTCCGTCCGCGCGACCATCACCATCACGTCCTCCTCCTCGCCCTTGGCCGACACCGTGGCCGCCGGGCGCCCGGCGACGGGGCGGGCGGCGCCGATGCCCGTGCCGAAGGTCTGGCGGACGATGTCGAAGGCGTGGTCCAGCTGCCCCTCCACATCGCCCACACCGCCCGCGCGCAGCCAGCGCCGCAGGACGTGGTTGTGCGCCGTCACCACGGCGGAGGCGGCGACCTCCGCGAGCAGCGGGTCGTCGTCGCCGTCGTGGTGGGCGCCCTCGTCGAAGTGGCCCAGCAGATAGCGGGTGAAGAGCCGCTCGTAGCGGGCCACCGAGGCGATCTCGCGCTCGCGCAGGGCGGGCACCTCGCGGGTCAGGCGGTAGCGCTCCACGGAGACCGCGGGGGAGGCGGCGTACATCCGCATGACCTCCTTGATCCCCCGGCACACCGTGTCCAGCGGGTGCTCGTGCGGCGGCGCCGCGTCCAGCACGTCCCCGGCCCGCACCAGCGTGTCGTCGTGGTCCGGGAAGATCGCCTCTTCCTTGGAGCGGAAGTGGCGGAAGAAGGTGCGGCGGGCGACCCCCGCTCTCGCCGCGATCTCGTCGACCGTCGTCGCCTCATAGCCCTGGGTGGCGAACAACTCCATGGCCGATGCCGCCAGTTTGCGGCGCATGGTCAGGCGCTGCGCGGTGGCCCGGCGGGTGCCGGTGCCCGCGCTGCCGGTGGAGGAGTTCGAGCGGTTCGTACGCGGCGTACGGGTGGCCTTCAGAGGCTGGGACATGGGGGGAACGTACTGCATTTTCCGGGGGGATGCGCCCTGGACCCCGCATGCCTCGGAGTGCTCGTGCGGGGGCGGACCTGGAGCGGGCTCCAGCAGTCCGCCCCAGCCCGCCCGCTCCTCAGGCCTTCGCATACTCGCGGAAGCCGCGCCCCGTCTTCCGCCCCAGGCACCCCGCCGCGACCAGGTGTTCCAGCAGCGGCGCGGGCGCCAGGCCGGGCTCGCGGAACTCTCGGTGCAGCACCTTCTCGATGGCCAGGGACACATCCAGGCCCACGACGTCCAGCAGCTCGAAGGGGCCCATCGGATAGCCGCCGCCGAGCTTCATCGCGGCGTCGATGGCGTCCGGCGAGGCGTAGTGCTCCTGGACCATCTTCACCGCGTTGTTGAGATACGGGAACAGCAGGGCGTTGACGATGAAGCCGGCCCGGTCGCCGCAGTCCACCGGGTGTTTGCGCACGGCCCGGCACACCGCGTGCGCGGTGGCCCGCACGTCGTCCGCGGTGAGGACCGTACGCACCACCTCGACCAGCTTCATCGCGGGCGCCGGGTTGAAGAAGTGCAGGCCGATCACGTCCTGTGGGCGCGAGGTCGCGCGGGCGCAGGCGATCACCGGCAGTGAGGAGGTGGTGGTGGCCAGCACCGTGCCCGGCCGGCAGACCTTGTCCAGCGTCGCGAACAGCTGCTGCTTGACGGCCAGGTCCTCCGCGACCGCCTCGACCGCCAGGTCCACATCCGTGAAGGCGTCCAGCGACCCGGCGGGGACGATCCGGGCCAGCGTCTCGTCGCGGGCCTGCTCGGTCAGCCGGCCCTTGGTCACCGACCGCGCCAGGGACCGGGCGATCCTGGCCTTGGCCGCCTCCGCCTTCTCCGGGGTGCGGGCGGCCAGGACGACCTCGTGGCCCGCCTTGGCGAAGACCTCGGCGATCCCGCTCGCCATGGTGCCCGAACCCGCGACCCCCACCGCGCGGACCGGGCGCGCGGCGGCCGGGGCCCGGCCGGCGGGGTCCGGGGTCAGCGCGTCCGGGACCGCCACGCCGCTGCCCGGCGCCTCGTACGTGTAGAAGCCGCGGCCCGCCTTGCGGCCGGTCAGCCCGGCCTCGGCGAGCTGGCCCAGGATGGGCGCGGGCGCGTGCAGCCGGTCGCCGGAGGCGGCGTACATCGCCTCGAGGACGGTACGGGCCGTGTCGATGCCGACCAGGTCCAGCAGCGCCAGCGGCCCCATCGGCAGGCCGCAGCCCAGCCGCATCGCGGCGTCGATGTCCTCGCGCGCGGCGTACTTCGCCTCGTACATCGCGGCGGCCTGGTTGAGATACCCGAACAGCAGCCCGTCGGCGACGAACCCCGGCCGGTCGCCGAGCGCCACCGGCTCCTTGCCCAGCTCGCGGGCGAGCGCGGTGACCGCCGCGACGGCCGCCGGGGCGGTCAGCACGCTGGAGACGACCTCGACGAGCTTCATGGCGGGCGCGGGATTGAAGAAGTGCAGGCCGAGGACGCGCTCCGGGCGGGCGGAGTCGGCCGCCAGCCGGGTCACGGACAGCGCGTTGGTGCCGGTCGCCAGGATGGTGTCGGGCCGGACGACGGCATCCAGCGCGGTGAAGACCTCGTGCTTGATGTCATAGCTCTCCGGCACCACCTCGATCACCAGGTCGGCGTCGGCCGCGGCCCGCAGATCGGTGCAGACGCGGAAGCGGGCCAGGGCCTCCTGTCGCTCCCGCTCGGTCATCCGCTCGCGGCGTACGGCGCGGGCGGTGGCGGTCTCCAGCGCGGCGACGGCCCGGCGGGCGGCGCTCTCGCTGATGTCGACGCCGACCACCTCGCGGCCCGCCCGGGCCAGCAGTTCGGCGATTCCGGTGCCCATTGTGCCGAGCCCGATGACGGCGACAGTAGTGAGCGGGGCCCCGGAGGGGGAGATATCTGGGGAGGGCGTACGGCTGGGCGTACGGCCAGAGGGACGGCCGGAGGGACGGCCGGCGTCGTTGGTCGGAAGACGGTCCATCGCGGACTCCAGAGGGTGTTCCCCGGAAGTGGGGATGACGTGACGACTGAGAGGAGCTTTCGGTCATGCGCGGAGGGCTGACACGAAACTCCGGCGGAAGGGCTTGCACGCTCCCTGACGGACAGCGCCACACGGAGGAAACTGCCCGTGGGAGACACACGGCCGGCCCTGTCCCGGGGCCACGCCGTACACATCTGCACTGCCGAACCGACTTCACACGGCGGCTGCGTCACCAGGCCGCCAGAGCAGGGGTGCTGCTCGTGTCGCCAGTTTAACTGGCGGGTAACCAAGACGCCAGAGCTCATTTCGTGACCCGCGCGCCGGGGCGCCGGTCACCGGGGAGGGGAGACCACGACATGGACGAAGAATTCCGCGTGCTGACCGACCGGGTGCGGGCCTCGCTCTCGTCCCCGGAGGAGACCAGGGCGCACGCCGCGCTGCTCGCTCTCGTACGGCAGGGCAGCCCCGCCGCCCGCGAACAGCTCGCCCGCATCCTCGTCGCGCCCGAGCAGCCGCTGTGGGCGCGGGAGACCGCCGCGTTCGTGCTCGGCAGCGCGGGCGACCGGCGCGCCTTCGAGACCCTCGTCCTCCTCCTCAACTACCGCGAACCGGCCCGCTGCGCGACCGCCGCCCGCGTCCTGGCCCGCCTCGGCGACCCACGCACCGCCCGCGCCGCGGCCGCCCTGGCCACCAACCCGCTGCGCACCGCGTACTCCCTCCACCCCATCCGGCTGCTCGTCGAACTGCGCGCCCCCGAGTCCGTCCCGGCCCTCGTCGCCGCCCTGGAACGCCAACTGGGCGCGCGGGACCGCCACTGGCTGATCGCCCGCGCCTGCGTCGAGGGCCTCGGCGCGATCGGTGACGAGCGCGCCGTCCCCGCTCTCACCTCCGCCGCCCGCCACCCCCGCCTGAGCGCGGCAGCGGCGGCGGCGCTGGCGCGCATCAGCGGCGGGGGCGGCGGCCTCGCCCCACGCCGCCCCGCCCCGGACAAGCCGGGCCGGGCGCGGGTGCGTTGACGCGTGGCGGTGGGCGGTCGGCCCGGCCCGCGGGCCCGCCGCCCCCGCCGCTGATATGCCACTGATACGCCGCAGGGGGCCGGGGCCTCAGACGGTTATGGGGGCGAGCGCCCGTGCGTAGCGGAGCTCGGGGACGGGGACGCCGTCCACCTCGTAGTCCTCTTGGCCGCCGTCCGGGGCGAACCCCGCGCGCTCGTAGAAGCGCCGGGCGTGGGCGTTGCCCTCCAGGACCCACAGCCGCAGGAGCGGGAAGCCGCGTTCGGCGGCGCGGCTGACGGACTCCGCCATCAAGGCGTGCCCGATGCCGTCGCCGACCAGCTCGGGGCGTACGTAGATCGCGTACAGCTCCGCGTCCCCCGAGGGCAGATCACGGTCCCGGTACGGGCCGAAACACGCCCAGCCGACCACCTCGCCGGCCGCGCTCTCGGCCACGAGGTTGACGACGTCGCCCACGCCTCTGGAGAAGAACTCCCGGCGACGCTCCGCGTCCTTCTCGACGCTCATGCCGTCCAGGTGCGTCTGCGGTACCAGCCCCCGGTAGGCCGCCTGCCACCCGCGCACCCGCACCGCCGCCACGGCCTCGATGTCCGCCTCCGTCATGTCCCTCACACGTACGCCGTTCATCCGTCCACCGTAGGCCGCTTGACCCTGCCATTGGCGGCAGGCTCGCAGGATCCCTGCCATGGACCACAGCAGCGACATGAACACCAAGACCACCGACCCGTTCAAGGGCTTTGACGGCTTTGACGGCTTTGACGGCTTCGACGGCAAGGTCGCCCTCGTCACCGGCGCGGGCACCGGGATCGGCCGGGCCACCGCCCGGGCGCTCGCCGGACAGGGGGCGCGGGTGGTGGCGGTCGGGCGGCGGCCCGGGCCGCTGGCCGAGACCGCGGCGGGCCACCCGCGGATTCAGCCCCTCCCGGCCGACATCACCGCGGAGGGCGGCGCCGAGGACATCGTGCGGCGCGTGACCGAGGCGCACGGCCGACTCGACGTGCTGGTCAACAACGCCGCGATCGTGCGCTCCGCGCCGCTGGGCGACATCACCCGCGAGGCGGCCACCCCGCTGCTGGCGACCAATCTCCTGGCGCCCGTCCTGCTGACGGGGGCGGCGCTCGGCCCGCTGGAGGAGACCCGCGGCGTGGTGGTGAACGTCAGCACCTCCATCGGCCAGCGGGCCTGGCCGGGCAACTCCCTCTACGCGGCGACGAAGGCGGCCCTCGAAACGCTGACCCGCAGCTGGGCGGTGGAGGTGGCGCCGCGCGGGGTGCGGGTGGTGGCCGTCGCGCCCGGCGCGATCGAGACGCCGATCGGGGAGCACCAGGGGCTGACGCCCGAGCAGCGCGTCAAGGTACGGGCCTGGCAGCTGGCCCACACCCCGCTGGGGCGGATCGGGCGGCCGGAGGAGGTGGCGTGGGCGATCGTCCAACTGGCCTCGCCCGGGGCGTCGTTCGTGACGGGCGTCGTCCTGCCGGTGGACGGCGGGGCGGTGGTCGGCTGAGCGCGGCTTCCGCGGCGCGTTCCGCGGCGCCCCGCGCGGCTGGTAGAAACGGGCACCGGAGGTGGGACCGGTGCGGATCGGGGAACTGGCGAAGGCCACGGGCGTTACGCCGCGCGCGCTGCGCCACTACGAGCAGGCGGGGCTGATCACGTCCTCGCGCGAGCACAACGGGTACCGCGACTACGACGAGCGCGCCGCCGTCCGCGTCCGCAACATCCGCCAGCTGCTCGCCGTGGGCCTCACGCTGGACGACGTCCGCTGCTTCCTGCCGTGCCTGGACGGCGACATGACGAGCGCGCGGCCCGCCGCCGAGGGACTCAGGATCGCCCGCGAACGGCTCGCCGTCCTCGACGCGCGCATCGCCGCCCAGACCGAGGCCCGCGACCGGCTGGCGGCCGCCCTGAGCGGGGTGGACACGCCCGCATAACGCCCCCGCACCCGGCGCGCGGACGTGCCGTAGGCGCTCACAGCAGTGTCAGCTGGTCGGGCGCGGCGGTCGTGGCCGGGGCGTCCGGCACACCGGCCGCGTCCGGGACGCCCCGGTGGGCGCCCGCGCGGTACGGGCCGATGCCGTACTCGTCGGCGAACTCGTGGACCATCCCGGTGATCCGCCGCTGATACCACCGGGGCGCGTACGTCCCGCCGCCGTACAGCGCCTCGTACCGGCGCACCAGGTGCGGGTGGTGGCGGGCGAGCCAGGCCGTGAACCACTCACGGGCGCCGGGCCGCAGATGCAGCACGAGTGGCGTCACGGAGGTGGCCCCGGCCGCGGCGACGGCCCGTACGGTCGCGCGCAACTGCTCGGGGGAGTCGCCGAGGAAGGGGATCACCGGGGCCATCAGCACCCCGCACGGGATGCCGTGGTCGGTCAGCGTGCGCACCGCCTCCAGCCTGCGCTGGGGCGAGGGCGTGCCCGGCTCGACGGTGCGCCACAGCTCGGGGTCGGTGAAGCCGACCGAGACGGAGACGCCGATGTCGGTGACGCGGGACGCGCGCCGCAGCAGCTCCAGGTCGCGCAGGATCAGGGTGCCCTTGGTGAGGATGGAGAAGGGGTTGGCGCGTTCGGCCAGGGCGGTGAGGATGCCGGGCATCAGCCGGTAGCGGCCTTCGGCCCGCTGGTAGCAGTCGACGTTGGTGCCCATGGCGATGTGCTCGCCGCGCCAGCGGCCGGAGGCCAGCTCGCGGCGGAGCAGCTCGGGGGCGTTGATCTTCACCACGATCTGGGTGTCGAAGCCGAGCCCGGTGTCGAGGTCGAGATAGCTGTGCGTCTTGCGCGCGAAGCAGTAGACGCAGGCGTGGCTGCAGCCGCGGTACGGGTTCACCGTCCATTCGAACGGCATCCGGGAGGCGCCGGGCACCCGGTTGACGATCGAGCGGGCGCGGATCTCGTGGAAGGTGATCCCGCGGAACTCGGGGGTGTCGAAGGTGCGGGTGGTCACCGTGTCCGCCGCGAAGAGGGCGGGCGCGGACGCCCCGTCGCCGTCGGTCAGGTTGTCCCAGCGCATGGCATGCACCTCCGGGGTCTCGCTCGTCCCCAGAATTAGAACACATGTTTCATTCGCGGGCACCCCCGCGGCCCGGTCGGGCGGTGATGGTGGAGGAGGAACTCGGGCGGCGGCCGACGCTACCGGCTGATCAGCGGCAGCACGGGGAAGGTGTGGCTCTCCCAGATCAGGCGGGAGGGCTCTTCCGGGTAGGCCGTGACAGCCGGCCGGGCGTCGAAGAGCTGAACGAGGCGTTGACCGGGGTCGTACGCGGGCCAGCCGGGGTCGCCGTGGGCGGCGGGCCGTACGCGACGGCCTCCCGGACCCCGCTCCAGCCCCGTATCGGGCGCGGCGCGGCGAATCGCAACGCGCCGACCGGGGGCTCGGCGAACGGGATGCCACGGAAGACCGCCACCCCCGACTCCCGGCTGCCGCGCAGCCCCCCGGCCGCCGCGCGGACTTCGGGCCGGGACCCGGACGGCTCGGAATCGGCAACGGTCATCACAACTTCCCCTCCGGACGGAGAAGGGTCGCGGTGGCCCCCGACCCCGCGAATCATCCGCCGTATCCGGATGCCGCGCCAGCGATTTACGGATGGCTCGGACGGTGGGAAGCGATGGCACGAGCTCAGGCTTCAGGGACACGGGACAGCACGGCCTGCGCCGGGCCGCCGGCGGCGCGGAGGGAGCCGGTCGTGTGGCGTGCGCGGCGCGCCGGGACGAGCAGGGCCGCGAGGGCGGCGGCGAGGCAGAGGAAGGTCAGCAGGGCGAAGCCGTGGGTGTAGCCGGATTCGTACGGCAGGCCGGAGGGCTGGAGGCGGCTGGTGACCAGCACGCTGGTGACCGAGGCGCCGATGGAGCCGCCGATGGTGCGGATGTTGGCGTTCATGCCGGTCGCGGCGCCGGTCTGCTCGGCGGGGACGCTGCCCACGATGAGGTTGGCCATCGAGGCGAAGGCCAGGCCGATGCCGAGGCCGAAGATTCCGGCGACGAACGCCACCTGCCACTGCCGGTCGTGCCACAGGGTGAGGAAGCCGCAGGCGACGGCGCCGAGCGCGGCGCCCGTCACCAGCAGCCGCTTCGCGCCGAGGCGCGGCTCGAGACGGCCGCTGAGCACGCCCGCGCCGAACATGGCGATCAGCATGGGGAGCATCAGCAGCCCGGCTCCGGTGACGTCGGCGCCGAAGCCGTATCCCGCGGCGGACGGGGTCTGCGCGAAGCCGGGGAGGAAGGACCAGATGGCGTACATGCCCGCGCCGAACAGCAGCGCCGCGGCGTTGGTGGTCCACACGGCGGGCAGCCGCATGACGCGCAGGTCGATCAGCGGGTTGGCGGAGCGGGCCTCGGCCAGCAGCCACAGGGCGAACAGCAGCGCGGCGGCCGCGAAGAGCGTGATCACGCGGGCCGATCCCCAGCCCCAGACCGCCCCCTGGCTGAGCGGCAGCAGCAGCGCGACCAGCCAGCCCGAGAGCAGCAGGGCGCCGGCCCAGTTGACGTGCCCGGCGGCGCGGGTGGGGGATTCGGGGATGAAGCGCAGGGCGATCAGCGCGGTGGCGGCGACGACGCCGACGGGCAGCCAGAACAGCCAGCGGTAGTCGAGCGCGGCGACGATGGGCCCGGCGGCGACCACGCCGACGCCGCCCCCCGCGGCGATCACCGCCGAGAGGTTGCTGATGCTGGGGCTCACCTTCTCGGCGGCGAACTCGTCGCGGATGATGCCGAAGGAGAGCGGGAAGAGCGCGCCGCCGATGCCCTGGATCGCCCGGGCGACGATGAGGACGCCGATCGTGGGCGCGAGCGCCGCGAGCAGGCAGCCGACCGTCAGTGCGCCGAGGACCGCGACCAGAGTGCGCTTCTTGCCGATCAGATCGCCGACGCGGCCGAGGATCGGGGTGAAGATCGAGGCGGAGAGCAGATACGCGGTCATCACCCAGGTCGCGGTGGACTGCGAGGTGTGCAGGGCGTGCTGCACGGTCGGCAGGGCCGGGGCGATCAGCGACTGGAGCATGGAGAACACGCCGGCGCCTGTCGCGAGGACCGCGAAGGTGAGGCGGGCGGAGTTGCGGGGCATGGAAACCTCTCCGGATGGGGCAGGGGACGGGCCGGCGCGCGCCGGGGCGCGGCTGACCAGGGGCGCGGGCACGGTGGAGCGGCGGGCGCACGAGGGTGCGCGGCCGATGGTGCACGGCCCCGAAACTGGTAAAGTGGAGGTGTACCTCCACTCTAGCGGAGGCGAACCTCCACTTTCAACCGACTGCCTCGAACCGTTTCCACCCGGAGGCCCCCGTGACCGTCCCGCAGCTCCCCGTCGACGAGATCGTCGAGGCCCAGCGCCCGCACCGCCGGGACGCCGCGCGCAACTACGACGCGCTGCTCTCCGCCGCGCGCGAGGTCTTCGCCGAGAGCGGCGCGGAGGCGCCGCTGGAGGACATCGCCCGCCGCGCGGGGGTGGGCATCGCCACGCTCTACCGGAACTTCCCCACCCGCCGCCATCTCTTCGAGAGCGTCTACGCGGACGAGGTCGCCGCGCTCTGCCGGGTGGCCGAGGAGGTCGCCGCGCTGGAGCCCTGGGAGGCGCTGGCCTCGTGGCTGCGCCGGTTCGTCGGCTACAGCGTCACCAAGCGGGCGATCCGCGAGGCCATGGACGGCGAGTCGGACATCTTCCAGGCCTGCCGCGAGTCGATGTACCGGGCGGGCGGCCCGCTCTTCGACCGGGCACGGCAGGCCGGCCAGGCCCGCACCGATATGGACTTCGACGACCTGCTGCGGATGGTGGCCGGGATCACCGCGACCAACTTCCTCGACGACGCCCAGCGCGACCGCGTCCTCGGCGTGGCGCTCGATGGCGTCCGCGCCCCGCGCTGAGCCGGTGGCCGCCTGGCCGAGGGTGCTCGTCAATTGTGCAAAGTCCCAGCAAAAATGGTTGGCTTGCCGCAGTCGAGGGCGCCGCAGGCCGGGGCGCCGGGAACGAGCGGAGGAGAGCAATGGGCCAGGTCGAGGCCACCACCGAGCGGATCGTCGCGGGCAGCCCCGAGGACGTGTTCGACGCGCTGGCCGACTACAGCGGCACGCGCGGCGGGGTGCTCCCGGAGCAGTTCAGCGAGTACGAGGTGCGCGAGGGCGGCGACGGTGAGGGCACGCTGGTCCACTGGAAGCTCCAGGCCACCAGCAAGCGGGTGCGTGACTGTCTGCTCGAGGTGACCGAGCCGACCGACGGGCAGCTGGTCGAGAAGGACCGCAACTCCTCGATGGTCACCACCTGGACCGTGACCCCGGCGGGCGAGGGTCAGGCGCGGGTGGTCGTCACCTCGACCTGGCAGGGCGCGGGCGGCATCGGCGGCTTCTTCGAGCGGACCTTCGCACCCAAGGGCCTGGCCCGGATCTACGACGCGCTGCTCGCCAACCTCGCCACCGAGGTCGCGAAGCAGAAGTAGTCGCGAAGCAGAAGTAACCGAAGGCTCACCGGATCGGGTGGTTTTCTCCGCGGCGCGATGAGCCGCCGCACACCCTCCGACCGGGGCGAAAGCCTTTCACGTCCCTCTCCCCACCGGTCAGCGGCGATTCGTCGCGCTTGCTCACAGTTGTCGCGTAATGCGAGAAATGGGCGGCGGTGCAGGCGCGACGAGGGGAGAAGGACGTGGGCGGGATCACCTGGACCCCCCTGGCCAAGGGGGGCGAGCCGGGGCGCGCCGCCGCTCCCGTACCCGGCTGGGCCCGGACGACGCAAGAAGCGGCCCAGCAGGCCCAGCAGGCGCAACAAGCCCAGCAGGCGGCCCAGCAGGCCCAGCAGGCGCAAGAGGCGGCGCGGCAGACGGCGCACGAGGCCGCCCGGGAGACACCGGGCCCCGGTGCGGCGGGCGGTGGCGCTCCGGCCGGGCTCAGCCCGGCCCGGGTCCGGATGGTCTTCTTCGGGCTGGTGCTCACGCTGCTGCTGGCGGCCCTCGACCAGACCATCGTGGCCACCGCCCTGCCGAAGGTGGTCGGTGAACTGCACGGCCTGGACAAGATGTCCTGGACCGTCACCGCCTATCTCCTCGCCTCGACCATCGTGCTCCCGGTCTACGGCAAGCTGGGCGACCTCATGGGGCGCAAGAGCGTCTTCCTCGTCGCCATCGCCGTCTTCGTGGCCGGCTCCGCGCTCGCGGGCTGGTCCCGCACGATGGAGGAGCTGATCGCCTTCCGGGCGGTCCAGGGCGTGGGCGCCGGAGGCCTGATGATCGGCATCCAGGCGATCATGGCGGACATCGTCCCGGCCCGCGAGCGCGGCCGCTACATGGGGCTCATCGGCGCCTCGTTCGGCCTCGCGTCGGTCGCCGGGCCGCTGCTCGGCGGCTTCTTCACCGACCATCTGTCCTGGCGCTGGTGCTTCTACGTCAATGTGCCCTTCGGCCTGGTCACCCTGGCCGTCGTGGCTGTCGCGCTCAAGCTCCCCAGGCCGACCCGACAGGCGCGCTTCGACTACCTGGGCGCGCTGCTCCTGGCCGTGTCCTCGACCTGCCTGGTGCTGCTGACGAGTTGGGGCGGCACCGAGTACCCGTGGAAGTCCCGCGTCATCCTCGGGCTCGCGCTCGGGGCGCTGGGCAGCGCGATCCTCTTCGTCGTCGTCGAGTCCGTGGCGCTGGAACCGATCATGCCGCTGCGGCTGTTCCGCGACTCGGTCTTCTGCGTCACCGGGCTCATCGGCGCGGTCCTCGGCGTGGCGCTCTTCGGGGCCGCCAGCTATCTGCCCACCTTTCTCCAGATGGTCGACGGCGTCAGCGCCACCGAGTCGGGGCTGTTGCTGCTGCCCATGATGGGCGGCATGGTCGTGGCCTCCGTCGCCGCGGGCCAGCTCATCAGCGCCACCGGCCGGTACCGGATCTTCCCCGTCCTCGGCGGCGCGCTCTCCGCCGTCGGCATGTGGCTGCTCTCCCGGCTGGACGAAGACACCTCCCGCCAGGACTACAGCCTGTGGATGGGGATCCTCGGGCTCGGCATGGGGCTGGTCCTCCCGGTGCTGGTCCTCGCCGTCCAGAACTCCGTACGCCCCGCCGACATCGGCTCCGCCACCAGCGCCAACAACTACTTCCGGCAGATGGGCGGCAGCGTCGGCGCGGCCGTCTTCGGCACCCTCTTCGCCCACCGCCTCGCCGACCGGCTCGTGGTCGAACTCCCCGCAGCCGGCTCGGATCCGGGGGCGTCCGCCTCCGGGATCTCCGACCCCGAGTCGGTCACCCCGCAACTGGTGCACTCGATGCCCAGTGCGCTGCGCGACGGCTACATCGCGGCGTACGCCGACGCCATGCCGCGGATCTTCCTCTATCTCGTGCCGGTGCTCGTCCTGGGCTTCCTGCTCGCCTTCCTGCTGAAGGAGAAACCTCTGGTGTCCCACACCGACTTTGCCGTCCAGCAAGACCCCGTCGTCCCGGCCGCGCGCACCGTGCCCCGGACCGCCCCGGCACCCACCACCGCCGGCATCCCGGTCTGCGGCACCGTCCAGCACCACGACGGCACCACGGTCCCACGGGCGGCGCTCACCCTCATCGACGTCGCGGGACGCCAGATCGGGCGCGGGGCCACCGGGGAGGACGGACGGTACGCGCTGAGCACGCCGGGCGCCGGCTCGTACGTCCTGATCGCCGCGGCCGGCGGCCATCAGCCGCGGGCGGTCAGCGTCACGGTCGGCGACCGCCCGGTCGACCTGGATGTCGTGCTCGGCGGCGCGGGGCGGCTGGCCGGGACCGTGCGCACCGCGGACGGCGCGCCGGTGCGGGACGCGATGGTCACCCTCACCGATGTGCGCGGCGAGGTCGTCGCCACCACCCGCAGCGGGCTCGACGGCGGCTATGTGATCGCGGAGTTGGTGGCGGGCGAGTACACCCTCGCCTCCAGCGCCCCCGCCTTCCGCCCCGCCGCGCTGCCGGTCACCGTCCAGGCCGCCCGCGAGACCCGGCAGGACATCGAGCTCGCGGGCGGCGCGGTGCTGCGCGGCGTGGTGCGGGCGGGCGGCGGACGGCTCGTCGAGGACGCGCGCGTCACGCTGCTGGACGCGGCCGGCAACGTCGTCGACACGGCGACCACCACGGTGGACGGCGCCTTCCGCTTCGTCGACCTCTCGGCGGGCGAGTACACGGTGATCGCGGCCGGCTACCCGCCGATCGCCACGGTCCTTCAGATCGCGGGCGGCGGCCGCACCGAGCGTGACCTGCAACTCGGCCACGAGGACTGAGCGCTCCGGGGCACGCGGGCAGTTGGTTTTCGTGCCTTAGACTTCCCCGCCACTGGCGAGAACGCGTCGTCGAACGCACGGGTGAAGAGGAGTCATCATGGCAACGGGGGGATGGGGTCCGCCGAACGGCCCCGGGCAGGGAGGAAACCGCTGGGGACCGCAGCCCCCGGCACCCGATCCGTACGGGCCGCCGCCGACGCCCGATCCGTACGGACCGCCGACGCCGAACCCCTACGGGCCGCCCCCGCCGCCACCGCCCGGGCCCTACCGGCCGGCGCCCACGGGTCGGCGCTGGTACCGGCGGGTGCCCTTCCTCTCCTTCCTCGTCCCCCTGCTCCGCCTGTCGCACCGGCCCGCGCGGAAACTGTTCGACCAGGACGGCGGCGGACGCGTCCACGACCCCGTGGTGGACCGCGTCCAGATCGCCCGGACGGTGCTCGGCGTCCTCGCGACGCTGGCGCTCTACTACATGTACGGGTCGGACGACGGCCTGAAGGACCAGGCCAGCGAGAGCGCCGCCCAGCTCCTCCTGACCCCGATCCTGCTCCTCATCGCCGGACCGGTGGTCATCGCCCTCTTCATCCGTTACGCGCCCCCGGAGCGGCGGCGATTGCTGCGCTCCCGGCTCAGCGTCCCGGCGAAGACCGTCGGCTGGTACGTCCTGACCGTGGCCGCCCTCGCCGCCACGGCGTGGGCGATCTCGGCCAACCCCGAGGTGCTGGAAGGGCTGCACGGGGTGTGGCTGTTCGTGGCCGCGGTCCCGGCGCTCTGGTTCGTGCTGTGGCTGCTGCCGTTCTTGTTCATGGCCTCGGCCTATGTAGCCCGCTCCGCCTTCAACACCGCCTATGTGCACGCCGCGCTGCCGGCCGTGATCACCGTGGTGATGGTGTGGATCATCGCAGTCTTGAACGCGACCGGGAGCGGTATGCCGGGCGGGCCGCTGTGGGCCCAGTTCTGCTCCCTGTTCGGCGGCCCGCTGTCGGTGACCGGGGTCTCCCTGTGGGAGCTGCGCCGACTGCGCACGCGCCACGGCGTGACCATACGCGGCTGAGAGATCCCCCTATTCGGGTATTGCGGCGCGCGGCGCCCCGCGGCGGTCGTACCGTGGGTAGCAGGGGAGCAGATCTTGCCTGGCTAAGGAGTCTTCCGGCTATGGACCGTGGCACGTCGCGCGGCGACGATGAGCTGGGCGGGGTGCCACGGGTGCCGGTGCAGCGAGGTGGCGGGTCCGGGAGGATGCCGCTCGCGGTGGTGGTCGTCGACGGCGACGGGCTGGTGACGCACTGGAGTTCGGGTGCGCGCAGGCTCTTCGGGCGGAGCCGGGAGGAGGCCGTGGGCTGCCGGGCCGTCGATCTGATGCCGGTTTCGGGCGCGCTCGGCGGGGCGGACTGGGAGGGCGGGGAGCGCGGGCCGGGCCTGGACGCCCCGCTGGGCGGGGCGGCGCCCTACCCCACCGCCGGGCGGGCCCGGATGGCGGATCGGGAGGACGGCCCGGTCGATGTGCTGTGGTGGGCCTATCCGCTGGTCGGGCCGGGGCCGGAGCGGCTGCTCGTGCTCGCGGCCGACGCGTCGGGGCCGGCCGAGGCGGAGCGCGCGGCCGGTGGGGAGCGGGAGCGGTTCTCGCCCGGCTTCGCGCTGCACACCGAGTTCCCCGGCGCGGACCGGCTCGCCGGGCGGCTGCCGGACATCCTGCCCAACATGGGCCCGGTCAGGGCCGGCCGGATCGTCGCGCAGATGCTTGAACTCGGCTATCCGGTAATGGAGATCAGCAGGCACGAGCGGGTGCCGGTGACCCCGGACTGGGGCATGCCCCGCTATCGCGAGCGTCAGGCGCGGCAGGCGCGGCAGGAGCGTCAGGAGGCAGCACGGCGCGCGGCGTCCGCCGGGGGCGCGCGGGAAGCGTCGCACGCCCCCGGTGTGCCGTACGCACCCGAAGACGCGTACGCATCTGAAGACCCGTACGCGCCCGAAGGCCTCGACCTGGAGTACGCCGCCGTCCGCGAGCGCCTGGAATTCCTCAACGAGGTCAGCGGGCGCATCGGCACCTCGCTCGACCTCGCCCGCACCATCCGTGAGGTCACCAGCGCCGCCGTGCCCCGCTTCGCCGACTTCGCAGGGACGCATCTGCGCGCCCAGGTGCTGGCCGGCGAGGGATTCCCCGACGGCCCGCCCGACGTCACCACCGTCTGGCACCGGGTGTGGGTCGAGCACAACGACGAACCGGGCCGCTGGGACGACACCGTGCCGGTCGGGGAGACCATCGCGTTCCCCGAACACACGCCGTTCTTCCAGTGCATGGTCACCGGCGACCCCGTGCTGATCACCTACATCGACGACGCGTTGGGCGACCGGATCGCCGGGCAGTTCGAGAAGCGGGACCTGCGCCCGCTGATCAACGGGCGGTCCCTGCTGATCGTGCCGCTCAAGGCGCGTGACGTGGTGCTGGGCTTCATGGTGCTGATGCGCCGCGCCGGACGGGAGCGGTTCCACGACATGGACCGTACGACGGGCGCCGAACTCGCCGCCCGCGCGGGCCTGGTGCTCGACAACTCCCGGATGTACACCTACCAGGAGAACGTCGCCGAGACGCTCCAGGACAGCATGCTGCCCCAGATCACCCCGCGCATGGCCGGATGCGACACCGCCACCCGCTATCTACCGGGCACCCGGCTCGGCCGGGTCGGCGGCGACTGGTTCGACTGCGTCAAACTGTCCGGCTCGCGCGCCGCCCTCGTCGTCGGCGACGTCATGGGACACGGGCTCAACGCGGCCGCGATGATGGGCCAGTTACGCACCGCCGTACAGACCATGGCGGCCCTCGACCTGCCGCCCGCCCAGCTGCTGCGCAACCTGGACGACCTGGCACAGCGGCTCGGCGAGCACTACCTCGCCACCTGCCTCTACGCGGTCTACGACCCCATCCGCTCCGAGCTGCTGATCTCCAACGCGGGCCATATCCCACCCGTGTTGGTGCGCGCCGAGGACGGCCGCAGCGAACTGCTCGACCTGCCGACCGGGGCGCCCATCGGGGTCGGCGGGGTGCCCTTCGAGACGGCCAGGATACGGGTGGCGCCCGGCGACCGCCTGGTGCTGTGCACGGACGGCCTGGTCGAGGTGCGCGGTCAGGACATAGGCGCCGGGCTCGCGGCGCTGTGCGAGTCCGCCGCACACCCGGCGGCGTCGATGGACGAGGCATGCGACACCATCATCCGAGCCCTCAACACCCGGGGCGGCCGCAAGGACGACGTGGCGCTGCTGATGGCCCGGCTGAACGGCATACCGGCGGGGGACGTGGCGCAGTGGCGGCTCGCGCTGGAGGAACGCGAAGTGGGCCGGGCGCGGCGGCTGGTGCGGGAGCGGCTGCTCCAATGGGGGCTTCCGGAGGCCGTGGAGACCGCGGAGCTGCTGGTCAGCGAGGTGGTGACCAATGCGATACGGCACGCCCACACCCACCATGTCGTGCTGCGCCTGGTCCGTACGGAGGCGCTGCTGTGGGAGGTCTTCGACGACGACCACGAACTGCCGACGCTGCTGAGCGCGGGCCGCGACGACGAGACGGGGCGCGGGCTGCGGGTGGTCGGCGGCCTGGCGCGGGAGTGGGGCAGCAGCCGGTCGGCGGACGGCAAGACCGTCTGGTTCGAGCAGACCCTTTCCGGTCCTCCTCGCCCTCCCCGCCCTCCCCACCCGGCGCGCGCGGGCGCGAAAATCGCGTGAAGGAAAGCGCCGGGCCCTTGCCCGGGCCCCGGGAGCGGCGATAGTCACCTGGAGCGTACGGGCGGAGGGAGGCCACTACTACGGGGAGCGGCGGATGAGCGTGTCGGAGCGCTACCGGCAGGCGTGGGAGAGCTACTGGCAGAACACCTCGGACGCGCCGGGGGAGGCCATCTGGGACGCCGACCCGTCGCTGGCCGCGGCCCCGCACCTGGACCTGCTGGCCCCGCACGCCGACACCGCCCTGCCGATCGCCGACCTCGGCTGCGGCAACGGCACCCAGACCCGCTATCTGGCCTCCCACTTCCCCCGCGCCATCGGCGTGGACCTGTCACGGGCCGCCATCGAACACGCGCAACGCGCCGATACGGCGAAGGCGGCGGAGTTCGAGCAGCTCAACCTGACCGACGCCGCGCGCGTACGCGAACTCCACGAGCGGCTCGGCGACGCCAACGTGTACATGCGCGCCGTCATCCACCAGAGCGACCCGCCGGACCGGCGGCCGGTCGCCGAGGCGGTGGCCACCCTGCTGGGGCGGCGCGGGCGGGCGTTCGTGGCCGAGCTGACCGAGGAGTCCAAGGCCGTGCTACGGGACGCCGCGCGGGGCCCGAGCGGTCCGCCGCCGAAGCTGCGCCGGGTGTTCGACCACGGCCTGCGCCCCGCCGACGCGCACACCGCGGAGGTGCCGGAGCTGCTGCGCGAGGCGGGACTGACGGTGCTGGCCCACGGGCTCACGACGCTGCCCCAGACCGAGTACCGGGCGGACGGGACGCGGATCGACCTGCCGGCGCAGTGGTTCGTGGTCGCCCCGGGTGGCGTTCGGCCTGCAACGTGATGACGGTGGCCGTGCCGAGGGAGCCTTCGGTGGGAATCGTGCGGGTCGTGGTGGCACGCCCGCCGATGAGGTGGCGCAAGGACGCCGGGCCGGGCTGAAGCCGACCCCGTTCGAAGAGGATGAGGCTCACCTCGACTCCGGAGGCCGGTGCCATCCGCCGGTACTGGCCGAAGGTGACCGCGTCGCAGCCGGAGTACCAGCCGAGGTCGGGCTCGTAGCCGGTGACCAGCAGGCAGGGCCGGTCACCGGAGAGCTGCCGTGCCACGGCGAGGGTCGAGACACGTTGGGCGGTCGGGCCCGGCATCGCGGCGTGCGCCACGTACTGGGCGGTCGCCGGCACGGTGACGGCGGCCAGCGCGGCGACGGCGGCGAGCACGGTCGCGGACCAGCGGCCGGCCGACTCGGCGAGGGTCTGTACCCCGAGCACGGTCAGCAGGACGACCGGCAGATAGACGAAGCGCGGCTCGCCGTCCGTGGCCACCCCCAGCACGACGAAGGTGAGGACCGCGGACATGCCGAGAAAGACACGGCGCCGATCGTGGGGCCGCCGCTGCTGCTGTCGGCGGCGCCGGACCGCGGCGCCCAGGCCGCAGAGCCCCGCGGCCATGACGACGGCGCCGAGGTCGCCTGCCAGCCGGTACGGGAAGACGGCCAGGTAGTAGACGAGACCGTCGCCCACGTAGGCCCGGCCGGCCTGCGCGGTCGCGGAGAGGATCAGGCCGAGCGGGCTGCCGGTGACCTCGGTGGCGTAGACGAAGTGCGGTATGAGCCCGGCGAGGAAGACGCCCGCGCACAGGGCCAGTCGGCGGCCCTGGGCCAGCCAGGCCCGGGGGCCGTACGCGAGGACGGCGGCGACGACGACGGCCGCGAGGGTGCCCACCACGCCGTACCGCAGATAGAAGGCGGCGAGCGCCGCGAAGGGCAGCAGCGCCAGCGCTCGTGAACCGGGCTTCTCCTGGGCGCGGACGAGCAGATAGACCACGATCAGGAGCAGGCCCGTGGCGCCGATGTCGTTGAGGAACAGCGGGACGCGGCGCAGGAAGCCCAGTCCGCTGAGGAGCAGAAGCGCCACCACCACGGCCCGTCGGGGAGTGGTCAGCCGAGCGGCGACCAAATACGTCGTGGTGAGGGTGAACAGGGTCAGGAGCAGCGCGACCACGCGCAGCGCCCCCACGCCGTCGTACACGGCCAGGGCGATCCGGCCGAGCGCGGGGAGCCCCACCGGGCGGTAGGTGCCCCAGCCCGCGTCCGGGGTGCCGTCAAGCCAGGAGCGGGCCTTGTTGCCGTACACCGCCTCCTCGTGGCCGATCAGCGGCTCGTGGTCCTGAAGAGCGGCCCATACGGCGGCGGCCAGGGCCAGCACCCCGACGGCGCCCGCCCACGCGGGTATTCGCCTCAGCCGGTCGACAGCTCGTACGACCACGGGCGGTGGATGGTGCACCGCCCGCGGGGTCCTTCGGGCGAGCAGCCACGCCGGGGCGGCGACCAGCAGCCAGGGCCAGGGCTGCCCGCCGGCGACGCCCACCGCGTGCAGCACCTGCTGCACGACGGCGGCGAGCGTCGTCACGACCGCCACGGCCAGAGCCACCCACCGGCCCCGCGGCGTCCTGACTTCTCCGGAGGTGTCCGGGGCGCCGGGCACCGGGGCGGGGCTGATGCGGGTGATGGTCACAGGTCACCTCGAGGGCCGAAGGGCAGCAGGGAAGGGCCCGATGCTCACCCGGAGCTGCTGAGACGACGCTGAAGGATCCTGAAGACCTCTTCAGGGGCAGCGGGAACGGCTGTGGATACTGAGGCGGTGCGGCTACTGGTGGTGGAAGACGAGGAAGGGCTCGCGGTCGCCCTGAAAAGGGGCCTGGAAGCGGCCGGATACGCGGTGGACGTGGCCCATGACGGCCTGGTCGGCCTGTACATGGCGCGCCAGAACCCGTATCAGGCGATCGTGCTCGACATCATGCTGCCCGGCCTGAACGGATACCGGGTCTGCGCCAGGCTGCGGGCGGAGGACATCGAGACGCCCATCCTGATGCTGACGGCCAAGAACGGCGAGTACGACGAGGCCGAGGCGCTGGACACCGGCGCCGACGACTTCCTGGCCAAGCCCTTCTCGTATGTGGTGCTCGAGGCCCGGCTGCGGGCCCTGCTCCGCCGGGGAGGCGCCCGGACCCGCACCGTGCTGCGCATCGGCGATCTGTGGGTCGACCCCGCCAACCGGTCCAGCGGCCGCGGCGACGTCCAGATCAGACTGACCGCCAAGGAGTTCGCGGTGCTCGAATGCCTGGCGCGGCGGGCCGGTGAAGTCGTCCCCAAGATAGATATCGTGGATCAGGTCTGGTCGGCGGATTTCGAAGGCGATCTGAACATCGTCGAGGTGTATGTGAGCGCCCTGCGCCGAAAGATCGACACGCCCTTCGGCTGCGCGTCGATCGAAACGGTCCGGGGCATCGGCTACCGCATGACCGGCCATGGCGTCTGAAGCGCCGAACACCCGGGTGGCACGCCCCTGGCGCAAGGCGGTCGCGCCGCACATACGCGCCGCCGTCCGGGCCGGACTCACCGTGGCCTGGTTGCTCATCGCGGCCGCCGTGTGTCTCCCGAACGTGGATGTCCTGGAGCTGGTACGGAGGCCCGAGGTCGAGGGCCCGGCCGTCATGCTGATCCTCGGAGCCACGGTGTGGGCGTTCGCGCGGCCCGCCCGACAGGCTCTCTCCCTGCGGCTGCGCGTCGCGCTCGTGGTCGGCGCCGCCACGGCCCTCCTCTTCGCCGCCGAACTCTGGTGGTCGGTCCAGACCGGCGGATCCGCGTTCGGCTACCTGGCCGGTCTCGGATGGGGCCTGGCGTTCTGGGGACCCCTCGCCGTCGTGATCCTCGCCGTCACCGCGTGGATGGCGGCGGACCGGGCGCTGCGCCCGGTCGAGGCCATCCGCCGGGAACTCGAGGACATCACGGCCCGGTCGCTTGGCCGTCGGGTGCCGGTCTCGTCCTCGGGCTCGGCCGATGAAATCGCCCGGCTCGCACGCACCATCAATACGACCCTGGACCGGCTGGAGCGGTCGGCCGAACTCCAGCAGCGCTTTGTCGCCGACGCCTCCCACGAGCTGCGCAGCCCCCTCGCCGGGCTCCGGGCCTCCCTGGAATCCTCACTGACGCACCCGGACGGCGTCGACTGGGAGGCCCGCGTACGCGACGCCCTCCGGGACATCGTGCGGCTTCAGAACCTCAGCCACGACCTCTTGCTGTTGGCCCAGTTGGAGGGCGGCGCGCCCGCCGCCGACACGAGGGTGAACCTCACCGACCTCGCCCACGACTTGGCGGTGGAACACCGTCATCTGCGCCACCCCCGACCGCTCGACATCCGCTGTGTCGCCGACGACCCGCCGGTCTGGGTCCGTGGCAGCGACGTCCAGCTCGAACGGCTGCTGCGCAATCTGCTGGGCAACGCCTGCCGTTACGCCCGCACCACGGTCGAGGTCGCGGTCGGTGCAGAGTGCCACGAGGGCGGGGACACCGTCGTGTTCGAGGTCCGCGACGACGGCCCCGGAATCCCCGCGGCGGACCGGGAGCGGGTCTTCAAACGGTTCAGCCGACTGGAGGACGCCCGCACCCGAAAGTCCGGCGGAGCCGGGCTCGGCCTGGCCATCGCCCGCGAGATCGCGGTCCGCCATGGTGGCACCCTCCACTTCGCGGACACGGCGCACGGGACGTGTGCCGTCGGGCGGCTGCCGTCCATTGCACGGTAGGTCAAGAGCTGTGCGCTGGGCATCAATGACATTCCGGCCCTCTAGTGACAAAGTTGCCGCTTACCTGCGCCCCGGTATGCGGCTCGGAAAGGCGGCACGGGGAAATTATTGAGGCAAGGAGGCCAGGGTAGTGACTGCCCCGAAGCAGGTCGCATACGACTTCAACGCCGCGGAAGCGCTGAGCAAAGGGCTCGCCCTGTTCCACGACAAAATAAAAGCGCTCGCAGAGCTGCGCGCAGGGCAACGCGCGGCGCAGTTCAATCAGTTCACGAGGGAATGGCGAGGCGGGAAGCGTCAGAAGTTCGAATCCGAGTTCAATGCCCAGCAGGCCGCATTGGGCAGACTTGGCCAGGAAGTACTCGGTATCAAAGCCAAGGTCGACCATGCGACCTCGCAGGCGGAAAAGGCCCGTGCGGCCCTCCTCAAGAATCCCGAAGGGAACTGAGCGCATGGGTGAAGCATCTGCGGTTCCGCAAAATCTCTATAATTATTCTGATAAGACGACCGGTGCCGTCCGGGATCTGAAGGGGTGGATTACCGGTGTGTTGTCTCCGGCGATCTCGTCCTACCAGGCGGGCGCGAAGGACTTCGGAAACGACATCAGCAATCTGACCATCGCGCGGGGAGGACCCAGCGGAGGCGCTGTGGACGGCGAGGTGCTCAATAACCTCGGAGCGATTGTGGCCACCGACACCGAGGTGAAGGCTGTTGGCAAGGCATTCGAAGTGGCGGGGGGCGGCGGCGGGGCGAAAGTAACCAACCCGGGCTTGCTGCCTTCACTCGGGTTCGTCGTCACGACGGATGACAGAATCAACCAGGCGCGCCAACTGGCCGACGTATACGATAAATACTTCGGCGCGATACCTCCGATGTCGTCACGGACAACGACATGGGTCCGCCCGCTGAGCGGCAATCATGGGGTCATCCTCGGCAGGTTCTTCATCCCGTACAAAACGGGGGCATTCGGCGTACTGGAGGGCGACAATCGCTCATTCTCGGCTAATGTGAACGCTCCGTACCGTGTAGCCTTCGCGTGGGATACGGCCACCGGAAAGATCACCTACACCGTCACCCCGTCGGTGGAGATCATCCCGGGTCGGATGGTGGGAAAGACATACATACCGCCCTCGACAAAGGTAATTCCGGCAAAGGATATCGGTAATGGCTTCTGGGAGAACAAGGTCAAGGTTTACCTGGACAACAACGGCTCTCTCCAGGTGAAGTACAAGGGTATCAACAGCAAAATGCCAGTTTTTGCCGTGAACGGGGACATCGGAATCAAGTTGAACGATTCGGGTGGCTCCCAGGTCAAGCTCGAGGGTGATGCGTACCCGAACTTCGAGCTGCTTCAGTATCGTGCGGGTCACCCGCCCCAGTTCCTGGCGCAGTCGAAAACCCGGGAGAACCCGGGGAATTCTATCGAGCCCGGCCTGAACTCGACGCCTCATTGGCCGGCTGGTCAACGGGAAGAGGCGTGGGACAACGGGAAACGCGTACCGTTCGACAGTTCTCCTATTGAGACTCCGAATACGCATATATGGAGGGAGCCGGGGCCGCCCCCGCAGCGAACAGTTTCATAAGCCATCGGCTACCTCGGGTGGCCCGCTCCTCGAGGTGCGGCCGGTGTCTGGACGGCGGAGGCGAGGAGCGCCAGTTTGTCGGCGCTGTCGCTGCCGGGGTCCGGGTGGAAGACGATGAGCGTCTGGCCTGCCGCGCCGCCGATGCCCAGCCGCTCCTGGTTCAGCCGCAGGCGACCGACCTGGGGGTGGTCGATGCACTTGGTCGTGCCTTCGCACACCACTACGTCATGGCGAGCCCACAGCTTGCTGAAGCGGGGGCTGGCGAGGGAGAGCTCACCGACGAGCTCGATGAAGCGAGGGTCGTCCGTATCGGTCCCGACGGACTCGCGGAACCCGGCGACCATGCCCACGATGGCGTTCTCCCAGTCCGGGTAGAGGGCCTGCTCGGCCGGGTCGAGGAACGCGTCCAGCAGGCGGTTGCCTCCCACCGTGAGGCGCGGTGACACGGCAGTCGCCAGGCCGTTGGCGGCGAGCACATCGAAGTAGCGGCCCTCGACGAACGCGGGCAGCGGGAGCGTGGCCACGAACTTGACGATGCCCGGAGGGACGGTTTCCCTCCGGCGCGGGCGTCGGCGCCGTCGGGGTTTGTCGGCGCCGAGGCGCAGCAGGTACGCCGTCGCGTCCTCGTCGAGCCGCAGCACGCGCGCAAGAGACTCCAGGACCTGCACGGAGGGGTTGCGGTCGCGGCCCTGCTCCAGGCGCAGGTAGTAGTCGGCGCTGATGCCGGCGAGCATCGCGACCTCCTCCCGTCGTAGGCCCGGCACGCGCCGTACCCCCACAGCGGGGATACCGACCTGCTCAGGAGTGACGAGCTCACGGCGGGCGCGCACGTAATCGCCCAGCAGGTTCGGTTCGTCCGTCATCTCGCCACGGTAATGCGTGCCACTGCGTGTGTGCCTGGTCCTGTCACCCCCAGGATCGCGGGGGCTCTGGCTCGGCCGGGGCCCGGTCGGCAGCGTGGTCAGCCGACAAGCAACGGCAAGGAGCGAAACCATGTCTACGTATCTGCTGGTACACGGCGCCTGGCACAGCGGACAGTGCTGGGAGCGGGTGGTCCCGTTGCTGGCGTCGGCCGGACACCAGGTGTCCGCGCCGACGCTGACCGGCTACGGCGACAAAGCCCATCTGCTCAGCCCCGAGGTGGGGCTCGACACGCACGTCGACGACGTCGTCAGGCTGATCACCGAGGAGGACCTGAATGAGGTGATCCTCGTGGGACACAGCTACGCCGGGCTGGTCATCTCATCCGCGGCCAACCAGGTCCCGGACCGGATAGCGCATCTGGTCTACCTCGACGCGATGGTCCCGGAGGACGGCGAGACCGCGGCCGATGTCCTCCCCGTGACCCAGAACCTGATCGACCGTACCCTGGCGTCCGCCAGCGGCTGGCGCGTTCCGCCGCTCCCCGAAATGCCGCCACCCATGGGCCTGTTCGGAGTCACCGACCCGGCGGACGTCGCGTGGCTGCGCACGATGCTGTCGGATCAGCCCGTGCGCTGCCTCCAGCAACCGGTCCGGCTGGACAACCCGGCCGTGAACACGATCCCGCGGACGCATATCCACTGCGTTGTCGGCGAGCCCGAAGGCTTTACCCGGCGCCCCGTCCCCGCGATTCAGCCCAACGGCACCCCGGCGCAGGTGTGGGAACTGGCGACCGGCCACGACTGCATGATCACCACGCCGGTCGAGCTCGCCGACCTCTTGCTCAAGCTCGGCTACTGAGGTTTTCGGTTCGGGCTGACTGCTGTGTGCTGCCGGCTGCGCGGGTGGCTTCGCTTTGCTGCGCTGGTTGGCTTCGCTGCGCTACGCCTGTGCATGTGCGCCGTCTCGCGGCATTCGGTTCGGGCGGTGCGGGTTTCGTCTCGGACCCTCCGGGTCCAAAGCGCCGGCGAGAAGGGGGAAGGGGGGCGGCTGGCCCGTTGTCCCGGTTCCTTGGCCCGGTGGGCGGCTGGGCTCAAAGAGGCTCCGCTGCGCTCCGCCGCAGCTGCTGCCGCGCGGTGGCTGGGCAAGGGGACCAGCGATGCGCTGGACCGGGGCGCGGGAGCGCGACGTACGGGCCAGCGCCGTTGGACGGCATGGTCCGGTTGCCGCGGGCGGCATCGTCTCGCGCCTTCGGCGCACAGCGGCCAGCAGCGGGAAGGGGTGGGGGCGGCCGGAGGCTTCGTCGCCGTCCAGCCCAAGGGGGCGTCACCGGCTCGCGAGCGGGGGGACGGCGGTTGGGCGCCCGAAGCGGTGGAGGCCGGTCCGGTTGGGGCTCTCTCTCCACCTGCTCTCAAAAAAACACTTGATCTGCATCAAGTACTGCATCAAACGTATTTCCTAGAGCAGGTGGGGGGAGAACCGATCCCGTCCCCCGGTGCTCGCCCATCCGTCGCGCTCCCGGGCCTCGGTCCAGCGCACCGCTGGGCTGACCGGCCAGCCACCGCGCGGCAGCAGTCGCGGCGGAGCGCAGCGGAGCCTCTTTGAGCTCAGCCGCCTGCCGGGCCGAGGAATCGGGACGCCGGGCCAGCCGCCCCTTTCCCCCTTCTCGCTGGCGCTTTGGACCCGGAGGGTCCGAGACGAAAGCCGCACCCGCGTGAGCCGAATGCCGCGAGATGGCGCATAGGCGCGGGCGAAGCGCAGCCCGCCCCGCTTACCGGTAGCGGGTGGCGAAGGCGAGGAAGTCCGCCCAGGCGTCGGCGGGTATGTGGAGGTTCGGCCCGTCAGGGATCTTCGAGTCCCGGACCTGGACGGTGGCGGGAGTGGTGGCGATCTCAACGCATTCGCCGCCACTGGAGTCGCTGTAGCTGGACTTGTGCCAGTCGAGGGCGACCTCGACGCAGTCGCCGCCGCCGGAGTCGCTGTAGCTGCTCTTGAACCATACGAGTTCGTTCATAGCTCACCCATCAACTGCTCGACGAAGCTTACGGATTCCTCCGGCCTGAGGGCCTGCGCCCGGATCATCGCATAGCGCCGGACGAGTGTGCCCACCTTGTTGGGCTTGGAGACGAGCATGCTCTCTCCGTGGCTTTCCATGTAAGCCAGGGAAGTCTCGTCGGGCGTCACGATCAGCTTCATGGGCCCGCGTAGTCCCGCGTGTTCGGCGCAGTTCGCTGGCATGACTTGGAACGTTACGTTGGGGCGAGCCGCCCTGGTGAGGAGGTGTTCGTACTGGCGGCCCATGGACTCCAGGCCGCCGATCTGTCGCCGCAGTGTTGCTTCTTCGATCACGGTGTGAATCAGGGCCATAGGCTTGCGGTCGAACAGCGCCTTGCGATCCATTCGAGCCGTGACGAGCTGTTCCAGTTCGTCCTCTTCGAACGGCGGGTAGTTGCTGCGGAGCAGCGCGCGGGCGTACTCCTCGGTCTGCAGGAGCCCGTCGATCACTTGCGTGCAGTACGACGACACACTCAGTGCTTCCTGCTCCAGTTGCACGAAGCCCTGGAAGTACTCCGGATACCGCTCCAACCGCAGAAACCGGATTGCCGAGCGTAGCAACCCGCCCGCGTCCAGTGCCTTCTCGGCCGCTTCGACGAAGTCGTCCGTCGGCGGCTTCGCACACGTCTCCACCGCGCTCACCGCCGACCCCGTGTAGTGCATCCGCTCGCCCAACTCCTCCTGCGTCAGCCCCGCGTGCTCGCGCAGAATCCGCAGCACAGCGGCGAAGTACTGCATCGTCGGTGGCGCGGAGTCCTTCTTCTTGGGCTGCGACATCCCATCCACCCCCTCAACGCGGCTCAACGCCGATCAACGTCCGTTCGAGCGGAGTTGGCGGCAGCCGCGGTCGACGTTCCGTTACTGGTCACGCTAGTCACCTGCACGGACAGTGGGGGCATGAACACACAAAGTCATGATGTAAACCCCCGCCATGGCTGGAAGCAGAGGTTTACACCCGTCCCTCAGTCTGTTCACCGCGCCCGCCAGTCGGCCGGGGCCGCTCTGTGCAGGTGGGGGGTGGCCCCGGGCTCCGCGCAGGTCGCGTTGCTCGTGCTGTCGGAGTTGGCGGCCAACGCGGTGCGGCATGGCCGCGTACCGGGGAGGTACTACGAGGTACGTATCGCCTACGACGCCGAGAAGCTCATCGGCATCGAGGTGTCGGACCCCGGCGATGGGCTGCCGGTCGTCAATGATGCGACGCCGGACGCCGAGTCCGGGCGCGGGCTGGCGATCGTGGACGCGTTCGCCGAGGCGTGGGGCGTGCGGGAGCGTGTCGTCGGGAAGACCGTCTGGGCTCGGGTCCGGCTCTGAGCCCTGGCGTGGTGGTCAGCTCGGAGCCGGGGTGGGCGTGTTGTCAGTCTTGACGCGTGTCGGGCCGGTGACTTTTTGGGTGCCGAGGACGGCGAGCAGATCGAGGAGGTCGGCGCTGTCGGTGCCGACTGCGGGGGTGAACCAGAGCAGCCGCTGTCGGCCGTCCTCGCTGAACAGGTTGAGGCAGTTGACCTCGATCAGCCCGAGTGTGGGGTGGTTGAGGCGTTTGCGGTCGCCGCGCCGGAACGCCACGTCGTGGTCGGCCCACAGGGCGGCGAATTCGGGGGAGGTGTCGAGCAGCGAGCTGATCATTGAGCTGGCTTCGGTGTCTTTGGCATCTCGTCTGGCGGCGGCTGCCCGCAGGTCGGCGACGAAGGCTCTGGACTGGTCCTCATGGTCGGCTTCGGGATACAGCTGCCGGGCGTCGGGGGCGGTGAACCACCGGTGGACGAAGCTGGCCCGGGCGCCCCGGAGGCCGGAGTGGTCCCCGAGCAGTGCCACCGCCAGCGGGTTCTGTACCAGGGTTACGTGCAGGTCGGTGATGACCTGTGCGGGTGTCGATGTCAGACGGGTGAGCAGGTCGAGCATGCCGGGGTGAACGTGCGAGGCTGCTGAGCCGTGCACAGGCACCGGGCGGTCCGCCAGGTGGTAGAGGTAGTCGCGCTCGTCAGCGGTCAGACGCAGGGCCCTCGCCAGCGCGGCGATCATCTGCTCGGAGGGCTGGGAGCCGGCTCCCCGTTCGAGTTCGTTGTAGTAGTCCACCGATGCGCCGGCGAGCTGGGCGACCTCATCGCGGCGCAGCCCGGGCACCCGGCGCCGGGGCCCGGAAGGGAGCCCCACGTCGGCCGGGCGGATGCGCTCACGTCGCGACCGCAGGAAAGCCCCTAGCTCGGTGTATTTCACAGAACCCATGCCTGCCATTCTGCGTCCGGCCGGGCCACCGACACAGGGGATGACATCCCCTGGTTCAGCCGGCCGGTGCCGCGCATCGTGGAGGACATGACTACGAACCACCCCACTCCCACTCCCCCTCCGGCGGCCGGGCGGGTTGCCGTCGTCACCGGCGGATCACGCGGTATCGGCCGGGCGGTCTCCCTCAAGCTCGCCCAAGACGGCCTGGCTGTCGTGGTCAACTACGCCCGCGACGCGGCTGCCGCCGAGGAGACGGTGGCGGCGATCATCGCCGTCGGCGGGCGGGCGATCCGCGTGCAGGCGGATGTCGCGGACGAGCATGCGGTCGCCGCCTTGTTCGACCGTGCTGAGCTGGAGTTCGGCGGTGTGGACGCCGTGGTGAACTGCGCCGGCCGACTCGCTCTGTCGCCCATCGCCGACCTCGACCTGGCGGTGCTCGACGCCGTGCACCGCACCAACATCCGCGGCACCTTCGTCGTCGCCCAGCAGGCCGCCCGGCGACTGCGCGCAGGCGGCTCGTTCGTGGGGTTCTCGACCTCCGTGGTCGGTACCCGGTTCCCCGCTTACGGTGCGTACGCGGCGAGCAAGGCGGCCGTCGAGTCGCTCACGCTGATCCTCGCCCGCGAGCTGCGCGGGCGGGACGTCACCGTCAACACCGTCGCCCCCGGCCCCACAGCCACGGACCTGTTCCTCGAAGGCAAGACGCCCGAGCAGATCGACCAGCTCGCCAAGGCCCCGCCCCTGGAGCGGCTGGGCACCCCGGAAGACATCGCCCGGGTGGTCGCCTTCCTCACCAGCCCGGCAGGGCACTGGGTGAACGGCCAGGTCCTGCGGGCCAACGGGGGCATGGTGTGAGGACGCACCCACGCCAGCCCCTGACCACGTAGGCACCAGCCGAGAACCGGCCCCCATGGCCGCAAGTTCTCCGACACGTATTTCCGCATCACGGAAGAACCCACTCAAGGAGAAACACCCATGCCTTTCGCCCACTTCAAGGTCCCCGCGGGCACCATCACCGCCGAGGACAAGAAGAAGATCGTCGAGCGCACCACCGACCTGTACGCGGAGATCTACGGTGAGCGGGCCCGCCCCAACACCGTCGTGCTGGTCGACGAGGTCGCCGACGGCGGCTGGGGCTTCGGCGGCAACGTCCTGACCGCCGCCATGCTCAACGGCGACGACTGACCTCCACCTTCTGTGTGGGGTCCGGCACTGTGGCGCCGAGCCCCACACAGCTAGCCCCTCCGGGTCTTGCATCCCACGCAATATCGCGCGCTTCGGTGATCACCTGTTCCTCGCCGTCCTCGTCGGCGTTCCGCCGCCCTCAAAGACAGAAGAGCAGGGACGGCAGCGCCTCGTCGCCCCAGTCCCAGAAGGGGGCGCCGGGCCGCTCGGAGGTGCCGTTGATGCCCGACAGCGCGACCCGGGGGGTGCCGTCGGCGTCGCGGTCGGCCATGTCGAGGAAGTAGGCCTCAGCAGCGGAGTCGCATGTGCAAAACCGTATCCAGCGGTCGAACTCGCCGTTCACCGCACGGACGAAGTCGTCAGTCTCGTCGTAGTCGTCGGGGTCCTCGCCCGCGTAGTTCGCGAGGGTCGAGGCGCCGAGCGTCGTGGTGAAGCGGTCGAGGCGCAGATCGAAGTCGAAGGACCTGAGGGAGGCGTGGACCGCGGCGAGGTCCCGGACGGCCGCGGGGAGCGGTTCGTCCAGTATGGGGACGGCGTCCGTCGGACCGAGGTGGGTCGAGGCTGTGCCCCACAGCACCTCCAGGGACTCGTACCGCGACCTCGAGGGCAGGTCCGCCAGGTCGCGCGGCGGATCCCCCGAGCGGTCGGCGAGATACAGGTACGCGAGCAGGTACTCGCCCTTCACGGCGACCAGCGCCAGCCCGAGCACTTCCGCGTGCAGCGCCGCGAGGAAGCGAGGGCAGGATCCTGTGACGGGTGTCCAGAGGCGCGCCATGGCCTCGGCGAAGTCGGCGCCGGCCGGTGTACCCCACGGGGAGTCCGCGGCGAACGGGACTTCGCCGTCGCCGCCCAGCAACAGGAGCCCGCGCAACTCGGCCGCCTCGATCGACCCCGGCTGTTCACCGTGCCGTAGCAGCTTCGGCAGTGCCGCACTGCACCGCAGTAACCGTTCGACGGCGCGCGGGTCGCGGTCGGCGAGAGCGGTCCGCCACAAGTCCTCGGTCTCCTCCATGTGCATGATCGCGACACTGGTCCCACCGGCGGGCCGACACCGCAGCCAAGCCGTGCCGTACCGGGGCCGTCTTGGGGCATAGTCAGGTGGACACGTGACCTGGGAGGAGCGGGGACAGTCTTGAAGATCCTCATCAGTGCCGACATGGAGGGCGCCACGGGTGTGACCTGGCCCGCGGACGTGCTGCCCGGCACACCACAGTGGGAGCGCTGCCGCCGTCTGTTCACCTCGGATGTGAGCGCGGCGGTCACCGGGTTCTTCGACGGGGGCGCGGACGAGGTGCTGATCAACGAGGCGCACTGGTCCATGCGCAATCTGCTGCTGGAGGAGCTGGACGAGCGGGCCGTCATGCTCACGGGCAAGCACAAGAGCCTGAGCATGGTCGAGGGTGTGCAGCACGGCGATGTCGACGGCATCGCGTTCGTCGGCTATCACACCGGCGCCGGGACCGAGGGCGTCCTCGCGCACACTTACCTCGCCAACTCCATCACCGGTGTGTGGGTGGACGGTGTGCCCGCGAGCGAGGGCCGGCTCAACTCGCTGGTCGTCGCCGAGTACGGGGTGCCCGTGGTGCTGGTCACCGGGGACGACCGGACCTGCGAGGACGCCAAGGGGTACGCGCCCGGGGCGCGGTCGGTCGCGGTGAAGGACTACGTCTCGCGGTACGCGGCGGTGTGCCGCACCCCGGCCCGCACGGCGGCGGACATCCGGGCGGCCGCGCGGCAGGCGGCGGCGCTGGCGGTGCGTCATGAGCCCGAGCAGGCCGGGCCGTTCACCGTGGAGCTGGAGTTCGACGCGGAGCACCTGGTGGGGGCGGCGAGCGTCGTGCCGGGGGTGGAGCCCAGCGGGGTGCGGCGCGTGGCGTACACCTCGCCGAGCATGTATGAGGGCATCCGCTGCTTCAAGGCGGTCACCACGCTCGTGTCGGCCGCGGTGGAGGAGCAGTATGGCTGAGTCGCAGCTGACAGAGGTGCCCGAGGCGATCGACGGGCTCGCGCTGGAGGAGGTGGTGCGGTTCACCTCCGAGCTGATCCGCATCGACACCACCAACCGCGGTGGCGGCGACTGCGCGGAGCGCCCCGCCGCCGAATACGTCGCGGAGCGGCTGGGCGAGGCGGACATCGACGCGACCTTGCTGGAGCGGGACCCGGGGCGGACGAACGTCGTCGCCCGCATCGAGGGCACCGACCCGTCCGCTGCCGCGCTGCTGGTCCACGGCCATCTGGACGTGGTGCCCGCCGAGCCCGCCGACTGGAGCGTGCACCCGTTCTCGGGGGACGTGCGCGACGGCGTGGTGTGGGGCCGGGGCGCCATCGACATGAAGAACATGGACGCGATGGTGCTCGCGGTCGTCCGCGCCTGGGCCCGCGCGGGCGTGCGGCCGCGCCGCGACATCGTGCTGGCCTTCACCGCGGACGAGGAGGACAGCGCGGAGGCCGGTTCCGGCTTTCTCGCCGACGAGCACGCCGGGCTCTTCGAGGGCTGTACGGAGGGCATCGGCGAGTCGGGCGCCTTCACCTTCCACGCCGGGTCCGGGATACGGCTGTACCCCATCGCGGCGGGGGAGCGCGGCACGGCCTGGCTGAGGCTCACCGCCCGGGGCACGGCCGGACACGGTTCGAAGGTCAACCGCGACAACGCGGTCAGCCGGCTGGCCGCGGCCGTGGCGCGGATCGGCGAACACCGCTGGCCGGTGCGGCTGACGCCGACCGTGAAGGCCGCGCTGACCGAACTCGCGGCGCTGCGCGGCGTCAAGGCCGACGTGGGCGCGGCCGACTTCGACGTCGACGCGCTGCTCGCCGAGCTGGGGCCGGCCGCGGCCCTCATCGAGCCGACGGTCCGCAACAGCGCCAACCCGACGGTCCTGGAGGCCGGTTACAAGGTCAACGTCATCCCCGGGAGCGCCACGGCGTATGTGGACGGCCGGATCGTGCCGGGCGGTGAGGAGGAGTTCCACGCCACCCTGGACCGGCTCACCGGGCCGGACGTCGACTGGGAGTTCCACCACCGGTCGCCGGCCCTTCAGGCCCCGCCCGACAGCCCGGTCTTCGCGGCCATGCGGGCCGCGGTCGAACACTTCGATCCGGGCGCACACGCGGTGCCGTACTGCATGTCCGGCGGCACGGACGCCAAGCAGTTCTCCCGGCTCGGCATCGTCGGATACGGCTTCTCGCCGCTGCGGCTGCCCGAGGGCTTCGACTACCAGGCGCTGTACCACGGCGTGGACGAGCGGGTGCCGGTGGACGCGCTGCACTTCGGCGTCCGGGTGCTCGACCACTTCCTGCGGAGAGCGTGAGCGGGGCCGAGGCTGGACTTGCGGTGAGTTTGAGACGGCGACACGCCGAAGCGACGGCGTGTCACCGTCTCAAACTCACCGCAAAATCAATGGCATTGGGGTTAGGTGACGGAATGGGTGACAGCACGGTGGCCACGACCCCCTACGGCGCTTGGCGGTCCCCGATCGACGCCGCGCTCGCCGCGTCGCACGGCGGCCGCCCGGAGTACGTGGGCACGGTCGGCGACGAGGTGTGGTGGACCGCGCCGCGCCCCGACGAGGGCGGCCGCCGCACGCTGATGCGGCGCCGGCCCGGCGGCGCCGAGGTCAGCGTGCTGCCCGCGCCGTGGAACGTATGCAGCAGGGTCATGGAGTACGGCGGTCTGCCGTGGGCGGCCGTGCCCCGCCCGGCGGGCGGCCCGCTCGTTGTCTTCGTCCACTTCGCCGACCAGCAGCTGTACGCGTACGAGCCGGACGACCCGACCGGCGCCCCGCCGCGCCCGCTGACCCCGGTGTCGGACGTCGGCGGCGGGCTGCGCTGGGCGGATCTGCGGCTGCACGCCGACCGTGGCGAAGTGTGGGGCGTGCTGGAGGAGTTCACCGGCGAGGGGCCGACCGACGTACGCCGCGCGATCGCCGCGGTGCCGCTGGACGGCTCGGCCGCCGACGACCGTACGGCGGTGCGCGAGCTCACCGACGACCGGCACCGCTTCGTCACCGGGCCCCAGCTCTCCCCGGACGGGCGGCGGGTGGCCTGGATCGCCTGGGACCATCCGCAGATGCCGTGGGACGGCACGGCGTTGATGGTGGCCCGGGTGGCGAAGGATGGCACGTTCGCGGGAGCCCGCCCGGTGCTGGGCGGGCCGGGCGAGTCGGTCGCCCAGGCCGAATGGGCCGCCGACGGCACGCTGCTCGCGGCCGCCGATCGCACGGGCTGGTGGAATCTGCACCGGCTCGACCTGGGTGAGGTATGCGCCGACACGGCCTCGGGGGCCGGAGGCGGCGTGCCCCTCGCCGGAGGCGAAGGCGCGAGCCCGGCGGGCGACACGGGCGGACGCCGCGAGGCCGGCGCGGCCCTCGACGCCGACGCCGCTCCGGGCACCGACGGGGGAGCGGGGGAGGCACGGCCGGTCGTACTCTGCCCACGCGAGGAGGAGTTCGGCGGGCCGCTGTGGAGGCTCGGCAGGCGCTGGTTCGCGCTGCTGCCCGGCGGGCTGATCGCCGTCGTGCACGGGCGGGGCGCCGCCCGGCTCGGCATCCTCGATCCGCGCAGCGGCGAGCTGGTCGACGCGCCGGGCCGCTGGACCGAGTGGGAGGCGACGCTTGCGGTGGCCGACAGCCGGGTGGTCGGCGTCGCGGCGAGCCCGCACAGCTCGTACGAGGTGGTGGAGCTGGACACCCGTACCGGCCACGCCCGGGTCATCGGCGCCGCGCACACCGACCCCGTCGACCCGGCCTACTACCCGCGGCCGGTGGAGCGCACCTTCACCGGGCCGGGCGGCCGGGACGTCCACGCGCACATCTATCCCCCGCACAACCCCGACCACACCGCGCCCGACGGCGAGGCGCCGCCGTACGTGGTGTGGGCGCACGGCGGCCCGACCGACCGCGCCCCGCTCGTACTCGATCTGGAGATCGCGTACTTCACCTCGCGCGGCATCGGCGTCGCCGAGGTCAACTACGGCGGCTCGACGGGCTACGGCCGCGCCTACCGGGACCGGCTGTGCGAGCAGTGGGGCGTGGTGGACGTCGAGGACTGCGCGGCCGTCGCCGAGGCGCTGGCCGAGGAGGGCAGCGCGGACCGGGCCCGGCTCGCCATCCGGGGCGGCAGCGCGGGCGGCTGGACCGCGGCCGCCTCGCTCGCCACCACCAAGCTGTACGCGTGCGCCACGGTCAAATACCCGGTCCTCGACCTCACGGAGTGGACCGACGACGGGACGCATGACTTCGAGTCGTGCTATATGGAGTCCCTGATCGGGCCGCTCGCCGAGGTCCCCGACCGCTACCGCGACCGCTCCCCGGCGTACCGCGCCGACCGGGTCACCTCGCCCTTCCTGCTGCTGCAGGGCCTGGACGACCGGGTCTGCCCGCCCGTGCAGTGCGAGCGCTTCCTGGCGGCGGTCGCCGGGCGCGGTGTCCCGCACGCGTATCTCACCTTCGAGGGCGAGGGGCACGGCTTCCGCCGGGCGGACACCATGATCCGCGCCGTTGAGGCCGAACTCGGCCTGTACGCAAGGGCGTTCGGCCTGGCTCCGCCCGGCATTCCGGCCCTGGAGCTGGCCGACTCAACCTCGTAGTGTGATCCGAGCCCGCCTCACCGACCCACCTGGAGGAGCGAGTTGATATCCCCAACGGCCCCGCGCGTTGTCGGCCGCGATCCGCTGCCCGCCGCCGTGGCCGGCGCGTGGCCGCCCGGCGCGCCCGAGACCTGGCTGCTCAGCGTCTCCCGGTACATCTCCGCGATGGACCAGGGCGCGCCCGGCAAGATCCTCGACGCCGAGGAGCGGGAGCGCGCCGGGAAGTTCGTGCGGACGGAGGACCAGCACCGGTACACCGCCGCGCACCTGGGCCTGCGGGAGCTGCTCGGCGCCTATCTGGACATCGAGCCCGCGGCCGTGCCGTTCACCCGGGAGGACTGCCCCGGCTGCGGCGGACCCCACGGCCGCCCCGCCGTCGTCGGCATGCCGCTGCACTTCAACATGTCGCACGCCGGCGACCTGGTGCTGTTCGCCTTCGCGGGCTCGCCGATCGGCGCCGACGTGGAGAAGACGCAGCCCGTGTCCGTCGTGGACCAGGTGGCCCAGAGCCTGCATCCCACCGAGCGCGCCGAGCTGGCCGCGCTCCCCGCTGCCGACCGACCCGCCGCCTTCGCGCGCTGCTGGACGCGTAAGGAGGCGTATCTCAAGGGCATCGGCACGGGCCTGTCCCAGGACCCGGCGATCAGTTACGTCGGCACGGGCGAGGAGTCGGTGCCGGTCGGCCCCTGGACACTGACCGACCTTCCCACCGGCCACCTCGCCTCGGCCGCCACCGACTCCGACTCTGCCGATGGACCTGGGTACGCCGCGGCGTACGCGCTGCTGGAGAAGGCTCCCTAGAATCCGCCGGACGGGCAGCGGCACGACCGGCTTAGGATGTGCGGATGCCCGACACGCCGTACGTTGCCATGGGACCCCGCGTGGCGATCCGCCACATCGAGCGGACCGACCGCGCGGAGTTCACCCGGCTCGCCCGCACCAGCGCCGCCCTCCACCACCCGTGGCTGACCGCGCCCGCCTCCGACGAGGCCTTCGACACCTTCATGACGAAGCTGGAGCGGGACGACCACGAGGGGTTCCTGGTCTGCCTGCCCGAGACCGGCGCGATCGCCGGCTTCATCAACGTCAACAGCATCATCCGCGGCGCCTTCCAGGGCGCCTCCATCGGCTACGGGGCCTTCGCGCCCCACGCCGGGCACGGCTATGTCTCCGAAGGGCTCGGGCTCGTGCTGGGCCACGCCTTCGGGCCGCTCGCCCTGCACCGCATCGAGGTCAACATCCAGCCCGGCAACGAGGCGTCGCTGGCGCTGGTGAAGCGGTACGGCTTCCGGCACGAGGGCTACTCGCCCGAATACCTCTACATCGAGGGCGCGTGGCGCGACCACGAGCGCTACGCCATCACCAGCGACATATTCGAGGCGCAGGGCGCACAGGGCTGACGCCTCTGTTCAGCTGACGCTCTGTTCAGCTCGGCCGCGCCGTTGTTCCATGGTCATCGGACGGTCGCCGCAGCCGGGGGCGACCCAAGGCAGTCGGAGTGAGGCAGCCCGTGGCCACGAGCCTGCGACGTACCACCCTGACCCTTCCCACCGCCCCGCTCGGGCCCGAGAACCCCCTGCCCGCGCTGCGGCTCCCGCGCGAGGTGCACCGTATCGACGAGGACACGCGCGCCACGCTGCCCGCCGACATGGCCCGCCAGGCCGCGTACGAGCCGCTGCGCTCGGTGCTGCCGGTGCGGCTGCGCGACGGCTACGGGCGCGGGCGGGCCCCCGCCGGGCTCGACGCCCTCGTCCTCGAGAACGACCGGCTGCGGGTCACCGTGCTGCCCGGCCTCGGCGGCCGGGTGCACTCCCTCCACCACAAGCCGACCGGCCGTGAACTCCTCTACCGCAACCCCGTGCTCCAGCCCGCCGACTTCGGCCTGAGCGGCGCCTGGTTCTCCGGCGGCATCGAGTGGAACATCGGCGCCACCGGCCACACCACCCTGGCCTGCGCCCCGCTGCACGCCGCCCGCGTCCCCGCGCCCGACGGCGGCGACATGGTGCGGCTGTGGGAGTGGGAGCGGCTGCGCGACCTGCCCTTCCAGGTCGACCTGTGGCTGCCGCGGGACTCCGACTTCCTGTATGTGGGGGTACGGATCCGCAACCCGCACCACCAGCCCGCGCCCGTCTACTGGTGGTCCAACATCGCCGTCCCCGAGGACGAGGGCACCCGCGTCCTCGCCCCCGCCGACGCCGCCTGGCACTTCGGCTACAGCCGCACCCTGCGCCACGTCCCCGTCCCGGAGTGGGACGGCGCCGACCGTACGTACCCGCTGCGCGCCACCTACCCCGCCGACTACTTCTACGACCTGCCCGAGGACGCGCGCCCCTGGATCGCCTCGCTCGACCAGGAGGGCCATGGCCTCGTCCAGACCTCCACTGACCTGCTGCGCGGCCGCAAGCTCTTCCTGTGGGGCGCGGGGCCGGGCGGCCGGCGCTGGCAGCGGTGGCTGACCGAGCCCGGCACCGCGGGCTACGCCGAGATCCAGGCCGGGCTCGCCCGCACCCAGCTGGAGCATGTCCGGCTGGAGGCGGGGGAGGAGTTCGCCTGGCTGGAGGCGTACGGACCGCTGTCCGCCGACCCGGCGGCGGTCCACGGCGCGGACTGGGCGGCGGCCCGGCGGGAGGTCGAGGCCCGGCTGGAGTCGGCCGCGCCGCGCGCCGCCGTGGCGGCGGCCTACGCCGCCTGGCGCCCGTACGCCGACGCCGAGCCCGGCGAGCGGCTGGCCACCGGCTCCGGCTGGGGCGCGCTGGAGGTGGAGCGCGGCGGCTACCGGCTGCCGGGCACCCCCTTCGACCCGGACACGCTCGGCGAGCCCCAGGAGCCGTGGCGCCGCCTGCTGCGCACCGGCGCGTTTCCGGCTTGGGAGGCGGGCCGGCCCCTGACCGACCCCGGCTGCTCCCTGGCCGCACCGGCCTGGCGCGACCTCCTGGAGTCGGCGCCCTCCACGGCCGCCGCCGAGTACCACCTGGGCGTGGCCCAGTGGCACGCGGGCGACCGCGCCCAGGCCACCCGCAGCTGGGAGCGGTCGCTGCGGTGCACGGAGACGCCATGGGCGCTGCGCTGTCTGGCCGTCGCCGACACCGCCGCCGGCCACCCGGCCCGCGCCGCCGACCGCCTGCTGCGCGCGATGGACCTGATCCTCGCGGGGGCCCCGCTGCCCGCCCGGACGAACGGCGGCCGGTCGGCCCGGGTCCCGGCCGCGGTGGCCGGGTCGTCCGAGCGTGCGCCGGCTCCGGGGCTCGCGGAGGCGCTGGACGTGCCGGGCGCGGGGATGTCGGCGCACCTCCCCGCGCGGGCGGGCGCCGGCCGCGCGCCCGGCATGGCGGCGGAGGAGAGCGTCGGCGGGGGCGTCGGCCGCGCCGCGTCGGCTCCGGGGCTCGCGGAGGCGCTGGACGTGCCGGGCGCGGGGATGTCGGCGCACCTCCCCGCGCGGGCGGGCGCCGGCCACGTGCCCGGTACGGCGGCGGAGGAGAGCGTCGGCGGGGGCGTCGGCCGCGCCGCGTCGGCGGCGCTCGCGGATCCGGCCGCGACGGAGGCGGCCGAGGCCGCGCTCGGGCGCGAGGCGGTCGTCGCGCTGCTCGCGGTGGGGCGCGCCGAGGAGGCGCGTACGGTGCTCGGGGCGCTGCGCCCCGCCGTCCGCGAGCGCGGGCGCTTCCGGCTGCTCACGGCCCAGGTGTTGCTGGCCCAGGGCGACGCGGTGGCCGCCCGGGCGGTCTTCGACGAGGGCTTCGAGGTGGCGGATCTGCGCGAGAGCGACGAGACGCTCAGCGACACCTGGTACGCGATCGCGGAACGGATCGTCGCGGGCGACGGGGACCCGGTGACCGAGTCCGACGACGTCCGGGAGCGGGCGCGCGCCGAGCACCCGCTCCCGGAGCGGTACGAGTTCCGGATGCGGCCCGCGTAACGGCGCCCGTCAGGGCGCCTGTCCCGGATTGCGGTCGACGTACTCGAAGACCGAGCCGTCGGGGTGACGGGCCACCAGGTTGCGGCCGATCGGGGTGGGCAGCGGACCGGCGATGATCTCCGCGCCCACCGCCTTCAGATCGGCCACCGCCTCGTCCACGTCCTTCACCGCGAGCGTCGCCGTGACCTTGCGGAGGATGGACAGCTCCGCCTCGGGACCGCTCATCAGGAAGAAGCAGCCGACGGCCGCCACCGAGACACCCCCGCGCTGGAAGCGCAGCGCCTCGGCGCCGGTCAGCCGTTCGTACACGGCGATCGCCGCGTCCAGATCCTTGACGCACACCCGTAGCGAGGTCCCGAGAATGTCCATGCGGGCGAGCCTAGTTGACGAGGCGCCGGGGCGTCAGACGCGGCAGATGAGTTCACCGTGCAGGACGGTGAACCAGCCGTCCTCCGCCGCGCCCCACTCCCGCCACGCGTCCGCGATCCGCCGCAGCTCGTCCTCCGTGGCGTGGCCGCCCTCCACCGCCTGCTGGGCGTACGACGAGGCGACGGTGCGGTCGGCCCACAGGCCGCTCCACCACGCCCGCTCCTCGGCCGTGGCGTAACACCATGTCCCGGCGGTCGCGGTGATGTCGGTGAAGCCCGCCTGGCGGGCCCAGGACAGCAGCCTGCGGCCGGCGTCCGGCTCGCCGCTGTTGGCGCGGGCCACCCGCTGGTACAGGGCCGCCCAGCCGTCCAGGCCGGGGACGGCCGGGTACCACGTCATGGCGGAGTAGTCGGAGTCGCGCACCGCCACCATGCCGCCCGGCTTGCACACCCGGCGCATCTCGCGCAGCGCGGCCACCGGGTCGCCGAGGTGCTGGAGCACCTGATGGGCGTGGACGACGCAGAACGAGTCGTCGGGGTAGTCCAGCGCGTGGACATCGCCGACCGCGAACTGGACATTGGACACTCCGCGCTCCGCGGCCACCGCCCGGGCCTGCTCCAGGACGGCGGGCGCGGCGTCCACCCCGATGACCTCGCCCTGGGGGACCAGCTCGGCCAGGTCCGCGGTGATGGTGCCCGGGCCGCAGCCGATGTCCAGGATCCGCATGTGGGGCTTGAGCCGGCCGGTCAGATACGCGGCGGAGTTGGCCGCGGTGCGCCACGTGTGGGAGCGCAGCACCGACTCGTGGTGTCCGTGGGTGTAGACGGCGGTGGCGGTGGCTGCGCTGGTGTTCTCGGGCATGGCTCGGCTCCCCTTCGAGACGACCTGACGGGCTGTCGCCACCGTACGCCGTCATCTCGCATGGCGAGAGATGCGTCTCACCATCCGGTCGGAGGGGGTGTGCCCCGGGTGTGCCCCGGGCGCCTCCCGGGTGCTATGTCCGGGCGCTATGCCCGGGGGTGCAGACCGAGCCCGGACACGACCTCCTGCACCGTGCGGTAGGTGTGGTCCTCGGGCAGCCGTGCCACCTGCTCGGTCAGCCGGTCCGGGGCGTGCGCCTGGTGCAAGGCGCGCAGCAGGGCCCCGCGCTTGGCCGGGAACGGGGTGCGCCCCAGATGGCGGGCCAGTTCGAACCGCAGCGCCTCGGCCTCGCCACCCGCGCCGAGGGGCGGCACCGGCCCCGTGGTGACCTCGGGGTCGTCGTCGGCCGCGGGCTCGGGGTCGTACCACCCCTCGGCCCGGGTGGGGCGGCCCGAGCGCATCAGCTCCTGTAGCTCGTGCTTCATCTCGTCGTCCTTGTGGACACTCAACCGGTTGCTGCCTCGTTGCATGGCACCGTCCTCACGTTCGCTTCTGGTTCTCCCTCTGCGTACCCGCCGCGCGGCCATCGACACGACGTTTGACGGCGCCCGCGTGAGGGGACCCGGTGGTCGGCCGAGCGGCCATTGGGAGTGAGGAACGGCATCGGGTGCGGGAATTCAGGGGCCCGCGCCCGGTGCCGTGTCCATGCCGTGTCCATGCTGGGGGTGCGGCCGTGTTAGGCCGTCCAGGGCAGGGGTACCTGTCGCAGATGTGGCGCGGTTGCCGCCACCCGACTGCGCGAGGGGAAGGGACGCCATGGCTGACCGGGAGCGGGATCGACAGGCCGAGCGGTCCGGCCGCGGCAATCCGCTGCTCGCCAGGCACGGCGAGGCGCTGGACCTCTTCACCGAGCGGGTGCACGCCATCCGGCCGGACCAGTGGGACGACCCGACGCCGTGCACCGAGTGGACCGTACGCGACCTGGTCAACCATCTGGCGGTCGAGCAGATGTGGGTGCCGCCGCTGGTACGGGACGGGCAGACGGTCGCCGAACAGGGCGAAAGCTTCGACGGCGACCTGCTGGGCGGGGACCCCGTCGCCGCCTGGGACGAGGTGGCCGCCGCGGCGCGCGAGGCGTTCACCGCCCCGGGGGCCCTGGAGCGGACGGTCGATCTCTCCTTCGGCGAGACCCCCGCCGCGGAGTACTGCGCGGAGACGACGATCGACGCCGCGGTCCACGCGTGGGACCTGAGAAGAGCGGGATGTTCGCCGCCGCCGTCGAGCCCCCGTCGGGGGCCGACGCCCAGACCAAGCTGCTCGCCCTCCTCGGCCGCGAGGCCTAAACGAACGACAAGACTGAGAACGGGCACCGCGCCCGAGTCGCGGTGCCCGTTCAGTCCTGCCTACCGCTCCTCAGCAGCGCAGCCGGGGGCGGTCCCAGTGCCGGTGGGCGGCGATGGCCTCGGTGAAGGCCCGGGTGAACTCCTCGCTCGCGGACCCGGTCGTGGCGTCCGTGACCACGCCCCGGTCCGCGCACACATGCCCATGCCCCGAGGCGACATGCAGCCCCTCCGGCTCCAGCGCGGACACCAGCGCGGCCAGGAGGCCCACGCCCGAGCCCAGCGCCCCGATCGCCTTGCCGTGCCGGTAGGCGTCGCGGACGAACCGCATCGCCGTCTCGTCCGACCTCAGGTCCGGGGTGCCGGTCGGCCCGCCGGGCAGCAGCACCGCGTCGTAGAGCACCGAGGCGACCGTCGGCAGCGCCCGGTCCACCGCATAGCCGTTTCCGTCGCTGCCGCGCACCTTCCCGTCGTGCGCGGCCAGGGCCTCGACGACCGCGCCCTGTGAGCTCAGCGCCTCCTGGGCCTGGGTGAGCTGGCCGGTGTCCACTCCGTCGGTGACCAGCACCGCGATCTGGCGGGTGCGGATGGAGCCGTCGCCGCGCAGGTTCGCAAGGCTCAGCGCGGGGGAGGCCAGGGGCTTGTGCTCGGTGTTCGCAGGGGCGGGCGGCACCACCCCGATGCCCTCGGCCACGGACGTCGCCAGGGCCGAGTCGATGTGTGCCAGCTGGCCGACGGTGCGCTCGCGCACCTGCACCGCCCCGACCTTGCCCAGCTCGAAACGGAACGCCTCGACGATGTGCTGCCGCTCCCAGTCGCTCATGCTGTTCCAGAAGAGCGCCGCCTGGCTGTAGAAGTCCTTGAAGCTCTCGCTGCGCTTGCGGATCTTGGCGCCGTCGACCCGCTCGGCGTAGTGGGAGAACGCGTACCCGTCCGCGCCGGCGAGGGCCGGGCAGCCGCCGCCCAGCGAGTTCGGGGAGTAGCTCGTCCCGGTGTGGATCGCCGTCTGGTGGTAGCCATCGCGCTGGTTGGTGCGGACCGGGGCCACCGGCTGGTTCACAGGGAGCTGTGCGAAGTTGGGGCCGCCCAGCCGGATCAGCTGGGTGTCCAGATACGAGAAGTTACGGGCCTGTAGCAGCGGGTCGTTGGTGAAGTCGATGCCGGGCACCACATTGCCCGTGTGGAAGGCCACCTGCTCGGTCTCCGCGAAGAAGTTGTCCGGGTTGCGGTCGAGCACCATCCGGCCGATGGGCCGGACCGGTACCTGCTCCTCCGGAATGATCTTCGTGGCGTCGAGCAGATCGAAGTCGAAGGTGAACTCGTCCTCCTCCGGGACCAGCTGCACCCCCAGCTCGTACTCCGGGTACTCGCCCGCCTCGATCGCCTGCCACAGGTCGCGCCGGTTGAAGTCCGCGTCGCGGCCCTGGCACTCCTGTGCCTCGTCCCAGACCAGCGAGTGCACCCCGAGCCTGGGCTTCCAGTGAAACTTCACAAAGGTCCCCCGGCCCCGCGCGTCCACGAACCGGAAGGTGTGCACCCCGAACCCCTGCATCATGCGGAAGCTGCGCGGGATGGCCCGGTCGGACATCAGCCACATCATCATGTGCATGGTCTCGGGCTGTAGCGACACGAAGTCCCACAGCGTGTCGTGTGCGGACGCGCCGGTGGGGATCTCGTTGTGCGGCTCGGGCTTGAGCGCGTGCACGAAGTCCGGGAACTTGATGCCGTCCTGGATGAAGAACACCGGCATGTTGTTGCCGACCAGGTCGTAGTTGCCCTCGGAGGTGTAGAACTTCGTGGCGAAGCCGCGCACATCGCGCACCGTGTCCGCCGAGCCGCGCGGCCCCTGCACCGTCGAGAACCGTACGAACACCGGAGTGCGCACGGACGGGTCCTGGAGGAAGGCGGCCCGGGTGAACTCCGCACAGGACTCATACGGCTCGAAGTAGCCGTACGCGCCCGCGCCGCGCGCGTGCACCACCCGCTCCGGGATCCGCTCGTGGTCGAAGTGCATCAGCTTCTCGCGGAAGTGGAAGTCCTCCATCAGCGTCGGGCCGCGTTCGCCCACGGTGAGCGAGTCGTCGGTGTGGTCGACCGCCACCCCCTGGTCCGTGGTCAGCGGGCCCTCAGCGGGGTCGGCGGCGCGGTACACCTCGCGCTGCTGTTCCTTGCGATCGGTCATCGGAACGTTCCCTTCTTGCCGAGCCCGGCGAACACGTCGAGGAATGCCCCGCAGAACGCCTTGAGATCGTCCGGCTTACGGCTGGTGATCAGGGTGTTGGGGCCGCTCTCGCAGATCCGCACCTGTTCGTCCACCCAGGTGCCGCCCGCGTTGCGGATGTCGGTGCGCAGACTCGGCCAGGAGGTGAGGGTCCGGCCGCGCACCACGTCGGCCTCCACCAGGGTCCAAGGGGCGTGGCAGATCGCGGCGACCGGCTTGCCCGCGTCGAAGAAGCCCTTGGCGAAGCCCACGGCCCTCGGGTTCAGCCGCAGCAGATCGGGGTTGGCGACCCCGCCCGGCAGCACCAGAGCGTCGTACTCGTCGACCGTCGTGTCGGCGAGGATCCGGTCCACGCCGAAGGTGTCCGCCTTGTCGAGATGGTGGAACGCCTGAACGCGGCCGGGCCTCGTGGACACCAGGCGGGGCGTGCCGCCGGCGTTGAGAACTGCCTGCCAGGGGTCGGTGAGCTCCACCTGCTCAACGCCCTCCGGCGCGACAAGGAAGGCCACCTGCATGGTGATCACGTCCCTTCGGCTCCGAGTGCTCCGCGGAAGCGGGTAGCCAGCCGGGTGGGGCCGAAACCGGAAACGCCGTGGACGGGGAGGCGCGTCCGGGGAGGCGTGTCACAGCACGCGGTATGTGGCGGCGGCCTCGTGCCGGAAGGTCATGCCGTGGCCCGGCTCGCCGCTCGCCCCCGGCCGCACCGTGCCACCTGTGGGGTCGAGCGCGCCCGTGAAATACGCGGACTCGATGCGCACATGATCGTGAAACCACTCCAGGTGGCGCAGATTGGGCACGCACGCGGCGGCGTGAGCGTGTGCGTGCGGTGCGCAGTGCGCGGAAACCTCCAGGCCGTGGGCCTCGGCGACGGCCGCGGCGCGCAGCCACACCGTGAGCCCGCCGCAGCGTGTGGCGTCGGCCTGCAGACAGTCGACGACCGGGGCCATCCGGGCGAAGTACGGCAGGTCGTAGCCGTACTCGCCGGCCGCCACATCGCACACCACCGCGTCGCGGACGACCCGCAGCCCCTCCAGGTCGTCGGAGGACACCGGCTCCTCGAACCAGCCCACCCCCTGCTCGGCGAGTGCCCGGCCCACCCGCACCGCCTCCTTGCGGGTGTACGCGCCGTTGGCGTCGACATACAGCTCGGCGTGCGGGCCGATGGTCTCCCGGGCGTGGCGCACCCGGGCCAGGTCGCGCTCGACGGCCCGTCCCCGGTCCTCGCCGACCTTGATCTTGACGCGGTCGATGCCGTGTCCGCGCACCCAGCCGGTCAGCTGGGTGGCCAGATGGGTGTCGTGGTACGTGGTGAAGCCGCCGGAGCCGTACACCGGCACCGTCTCGCGCACCGCGCCGATCAGCCGGACCAGCGGCACACCCAGCAGCCGCGCCTTGAGGTCCCACAGCGCCAGGTCCACCGCGGAGATCGCACAGGCCACCAGGCCCGGGCGGCCGGCGTTGCGCACCGCGCGGCTCATCGCCTCGTTCGCCCCCGCCACATCCAGCGGGGAACGCCCCACCACCTCGCCGCGCAGCAGATCGCACACCACCGACCCGGCGTCCGCCGGGGCGTAGGTCCAGCCGAGCCCGGTCGTCTGCTCGCCGCGGGCCTCCACCACCACGATGGTCGTCTCGTTCCAGGCGAGGGTGCCGTCCGCCTCGGGGGCGTCGGTCGGCACCGTGTACGCCGTGACGTCGAGCCGCTCCACCTTCATGGCACGCTCTTCATGGCACGCTCTTCATGACATGCTCCAGCCACGTTCCACGGTGCGGCGGCCACGTTCTCGGTCCCCCGTCATCCCTCGCTCTTCCTGCCGCGGTGCGGCCGGTGCGGCAGGAACTCCTGCATCTTCGCCTTCAGACCCTGACGCGCCATGCCCGCCCGGTCCGCATCGCCCTTGACCATCGACTCGACGGTGGCCTCCAGCTGCTCCCAGGTCGCGTGCGGCGGAATCGGCGGCACGTCCGGGTCGGTCAGGAACTCGACCACCGCCGGGCCGTCCGCGTTCAGCGCGTCGCGCCACGCCTGCTCGACGTACTCGGGCTTCTCCACCCGGATGCCGGTCAGGCCCAGCGACTCGGCGAACCGCGCGTACTGCACATCGGGGATCTGTTGCGAGGGCAGGAACTGCGGCGCCCCGCTCATCGCCCGCATCTCCCAGGTCACCTGGTTCAGGTCGTGGTTGTTCCACACCCCGACCACCAGCCGCGGATCGTCCCACGCGTGCCGGTACTTGGCCGCGGTGATCAGCTCGGCCATGCCGTTCATCTGCATCGCGCCGTCCCCGACCAGCGCCACCACCGGCCGGTTGGGCTGTGCGAACTTCGCGCCGATCGCATACGGCACCCCGCTGCCCATGGTGGCCAGCGTGCCCGACAGCGAGCCGCGCATCTGGGCGCGCATCCGCAGATGGCGGGCGTACCAGTTGACCACCGAGCCCGAGTCGCAGGTGAGGATGGCGTCTCCGGGCAGCAGCGAGTCCAGGCAGTGGGCGACGTACTCGGGGTTGATCGGGTCGGCGGTCAGCTCGGCGCGGTGCCGCATCACCTCGCGCCACCGCTGTACCTCCGCGATGGTCTCCTCCTGCCACTCGCGGTCCTCCCTGGACCGCAGCAGCGGCATCAGCCGCAGCAGGGTCTCGCGGGCGTCGCCGACCAGGTTGACCTCGTACGGGTAGCGCATGCCGATCATGTGCGGGTCGAGGTCGATCTGCACCGCCCGGACCTTGCCGAACTCCGGCAGGAACTGGGCGTACGGGAAGCTGGAGCCGATCGTCAGCAGCGTGTCGCAGTCCCGCATCAGCTCGTACGAGGGCCGGGTGCCCAGCAGGCCGATGGAGCCGGTGACATACGGCAGCTCGTCGCTGAGCACATCGAGACCGAGCAGCGCCTTGGCCACCCCGGCACCCAGCAGGTCGGCGATCGCCTCGACCTCCGCACGCGCCCCCGCGGCGCCCTGGCCGACCAGGATCGCCACCTTGTCGCCGGCGTTCAGCACATCCGCGGCCCGCTCCACCGCGCTTGCGGAGGGCACCGCCGACCAGCCGCTGCGGTCCAGGCTGGAGGGGACCATCCTGAACTCGTGGGTGGGCGGGGAGTAGTCCAGCTCCTGGACGTCCGCCGGAATGATCACGGCGGTGGGGGAGCGGCGGGCGTACGCGGTGCGGATCGCCCGGTCCAGCACGTTCGGCAGCTGCTCGGGGACCGTCACGGTCTCCAGGAAGTCGGAGGCGACGTCCTTGAAGAGGCTGTGCAGGTCCACCTCCTGCTGGTACGAGCCGCCCATCGCGCTGCGGTGCGTCTGGCCGACCAGCGCGACCACGGGGACGTGGTCGAGCTTCGCGTCGTACAGGCCGTTCAGCAGATGGATCGCGCCCGGACCCGACGTGGCCGCGCAGACCCCGAGCCGCCCGCTGAACTTGGCGTACCCGACGGCCTCGAACGCGGCCATCTCCTCGTGCCGCGACTGCACGAACCGGGGCTCGTTGTCGGCCCGCCCCCACGCGGCGAGCAGGCCGTTGATTCCGTCGCCCGGGTAGCCGAAGACCTGCTCGACACCCCACTCGCGCAGCCGGGCCAGGACGTAGTCGGCGACTTTCATGGTCATGGTGGTCACTCCTGTCGACCGGTTCAACCGGTCAGCTGCGGCAGTACCTTGGCGCGGTAGAAGTCGAAGAAGCCGCGCTGGTCGGGGCCGATCTGGTTGACGTAGACGGTGTCGAAGCCGGCGTGGGCGTACGCGCTGAGCGCGGCCACATGCGCGTCCGGGGCGTCGCCGCAGGTCACCTGCTGGGCCAGCCGCTCGGGGGTGACGAGCTCGCAGGCCTGCTCGAACTGGGACGGGGTGGCCAGCTGGGTCAGCAGCGCGCCCGGCAGCGCCTCGGTGGGCCACAGCCGGTGGACGGTGCGCAGCGCCTCGTCGGCGTCCGGGCCGAAGCACACCTTCAGACCGCCGCGGACCGGCTTGGCGTTGCCGGCCGCGCCGCTGCCGCGCCGGAACCGCGCGACCAGCTCCGCGTCGGGGACCATCGTGATGAAGCCGTCACCGACCCGCCCGGCCAGCGCGGCGGCGGCCGAGCCGAACGCCGCGATGTCGATGGGCACCGGCTCCTCGGGCACCGTGTACAGGCGCGCGTTCTCCACCGTGTAGTGCTTGCCGTGGTGGTTGACCTGGTGCCCCTCGAACAGCTGGCGGATCACCGTCACGGCCTCCTCCAGCATCTCCAGCCGGATGGCCGCCTGCGGCCAGCGGTCGCCCAGCACATGCTCGTTCAGCGCCTCCCCGGAGCCCACCCCCAGCCGGAAGCGGCCCTCCAGCAGCACCCCGCTGGTGGCGGCGGCCTGGGCGACGATCGCCGGATGGATACGGATGGTGGGGCAGGTCACCGCCGTCTGCACGGGCAGTGAGGTCGCCTGGGCGAGCGCGCCGATCACCGACCAGACAAACGAGGACTGGCCCTGCTCCCTGCTCCAGGGGTGGTAGTGGTCGGAGATCCACAGGTGGGAGAAGCCCGCCTGTTCCGCCATCCGCGCCTGCTCGACGAGGTCGGCGGGCCCGTGTTCCTCGGCGGCCAGGAAATAGCCGTACTCGGTCATGGGGACCCTCCTCGAACGCTCGTGCCCGTCAAGGCGCCGGTGCCACGGGACGACGGGTAACCGGGGGACCGGGAAGGAAACCCTGTTTGGGGCCGTGGGAGGGGGGCATGCGCTTCTCGTGCTTCGGACCGGAGGCACGCCGATGGAGCGGTCAGCTCGGCGTGCCAGAGTCCGCTCCTTTGGCGACACCCACCACAGGCCAAGGGAGAGCCGCGCATGACGTCCACAGCAACGCGCGTACGAGCCCGTAGGAAGCACCCCCATCACGACGCCCCCGATACCGCCGCCGACTTCCGCCGCCTGGCCACTCTGCCTCACGGCCCGCAGCGGGACGCCCTGCGGCAGCGGATCGTCCGCGCCTGGATGCCGATGGCCGATCGGCTGGCCCGGCAGTTCCGCAACCGCGGCGAATCCGCGGAGGACCTGAGCCAGGTCGCCATGCTCGGCCTGGTCAAGGCGGTCCACCGGTACGACCCGGACCGCGGCAGTGCCTTCGAGAGCTTCGCCGTGCCGACCGTCGTCGGCGAGGTCAAGCGCCACTTCCGCGACCACATGTGGAGCCTGCACGTCCCGCGCCGCGTCCAGGAGCTGCGCAGCCGCGTGCGCACGGCCGTCCACGAGCTGACCCGCTCGCCCGACGACCGCACGCCGGGCGTGGCAGAGATCGCGCGGCACACCGGCCTGAGCGAGGAGGAGGTCCGGGACGGCATGGAGGCCCTGGAGAGCTTCTCCACGCTGTCCCTGGACGCGGAACTCCCCAGCGCGGACGGCGGATTCGCGCTGGTCGACACGCTCGGCTCGGCGGAGCCCGGGTACGACCTGGTGGTGCGGCGCGAATCCCTCAAGCCGCGGCTGCGCGCGCTGCCCGAGCGCGAGCGGCAGATCCTCTACCTGCGCTTCTTCTGCGACGAGACGCAGAGCCGGATCGCCGACCGGCTCGGCATCTCCCAGATGCATGTCTCCCGGCTGATCAGCCGGACCTGCTCGCGGCTGTGTGAGCAGGTCGAGGCCGACGCGGCCTGAGGCCCTACGAGCCGGGCGCCGCCGCCGTTTCAGCCGCCGCCGTTTCCGCCGCCGGCTCAGCCGCTTGTCGTGAGGGCCGGCCCATCGCCGCGGCGACAAGGCGGGAGACCCGGTCCGCCACACCCGCCTCCGCCATCTGGAACGCTCCGCGCCCGCCCGTACGGAAGAGCGTGAGCACGCCCCGCACCGGCTCCGAGGGCGAGGCGCGCAGCGGGACGCACAGCAGCGAGGTCACCTCCTCGCGGGTCAGGATCGGCGCGCTCGAGGCGTCGCGGCCGAAGGCGTCCGCGTCATGGGGCTGCACCTGTAGCGCGGACACCCCGTCGCGCATCGCCTCGGCCACCAGCGGCGCGTCGGCCGGATCCTGTCCGGCCACCGAGGCCGCGCGGTCGCCCGCGGCCTCGGGCGGGCCCAGCGCCACCACCCGGCGGGCGGTCCCGGGCCGCGCCGGGTCCGGGCACAGATCGGCGATCACCCAGTCCGCGAAGCGGCCGTGCAGCACGGCCGCCGCCCTGCTGAGCACGGCCTCGGGCCCGCTGTCGGCGAGCGCCGCGTCGAGCAGCGCGGTCGCCATGTCCTCGACCAGGTCGAGCAACTCGGCGTGGCGCGTCACCGCGTCCAGGTCGGGCCGGCCCCCCGGCAGCCGGCCCCCGGTGGCCCGGGCGGGCACGGCGGGGGCCGCGGCGGTCGCCGCGCCCTCGCCGGCGGGCTGGAAGGTGGCCAGCACGGCGGGGTGCGACTCGCCCGGCGGGCGCAGCGCCGTGAGGGTCACCCGCAGCGCCCCGCCGCTTCCGGGCCCCGGCAGATGCACCACCAGGCCGCGCCCGCCCTCGCCGCGCGCGACGGCGGCGGCCTGGGAGCGCAGCACCGCCCGCCCGGCGGGCCGCAGCGAGTCGGTCAGCGGGCGACCGGTGGCGTAGCCCGCGCGGGTCTGGAACAGCTCCGTGGCGGAGAAGTTCATCCGCCGTACGACGCAGTCGTGGTCCAGCAGCACGACGGCGATCGGCAGCCGCTGGAAGAGGGCGCGCAGCAACTGCTGTTCGCGCGGGTCGGTACGGCCCGCGCCGGGGGCCCGGGCGGCCGCGGCCAGCTCCTCGTACCACGGCCAGAGCACATCCGCCACGTGCTGGAGCTCGATCAGGGCGGCGTCCAGCACGGAGAGCCGCTCGTGCGGGGGCAGCGCCCGCGCGGTCTGCAATTCGTCAACGCGTCTGCGGAAATCCGCCAGCTCCGCGCCGTACTCCTGTGCCCCGGCCATGGGCACACCGTAGCCCGACCGGGTGAGGGGCATCGCGGCATCGCCCGTTTCCCCCCGGACGGAGCGGGCAGCCGAAGAGACGGGATGCATCGAGGAGCCGGGAGCCGGGCCATCACCCGATACCGGAGACCGCAGAGACCGCAGAGAAAGGACTGGACCCCACCATGCCGGAGCATGCCCTCACCCGCGCCCGGTCCTGCCGGACCGACGCCCCCTCCCTGGACCGCGGTCTCGCCGAGCTGGCGGACCAGGCCGCGTCGTGCACCCCCGCCAGCTGCGGAGCCACCGTCACCGCCCTCCTCGGCCCGGACCCCGGCGGGGCCGGCCCCGAGGAGCCGCCGACCGCGGCCACCCATCCCGACCTGTCCGCGCTGGTCTCGGTGCAGCTGGCCTCGGGCGAGGGCCCCATCCCGGCCGCCCGGGCCACCGGCCGCCCGGCGGGCGCGGACGACCTGCTGCACGAGCGGAGGTGGCCGGGCTACCGGGCCAGGGCCCTGGACGCGGGCGTGCGCTCCAGCACCACCCTGCCCTTCGTGTGCGAGGGCCTGACCGTGACCGTCTCCGTCTACGGGCTGCGCCCCGGCCCTCTGGAGGCGGCGGCCCAGGGCGCCACCCGGCTGCTCGGCGACCTCGCCACCGAGAGCCTGGCGCGCGACCGGCGCTACCGCGCCGCGCTGACCGAGCTCGACCAACTGGGCGCCGCGCTGCACTCGCGCCCGGTGGTCGACCAGGCGTCCGGCATCGTGATGCATGTGCTGGGCTGCGACGCGGACGCCGCCTTCGACCTGCTGCGGCGCACGTCCCAGCGGACCAACCGCAAGCTGGCCGAGCTCGCCGAGACCGTCGTACGCACCCGGGGCCGCGGCATCGAGCAGGACCTGGCCAGGCTCGTCAGGCAGGGCCGGAACCATGAAGCCACTCCCGCACCCGCTCGGCCAACGGACGCTCCTTGCTGACCTTGCCCTTGCTGACCCCGCCGGCGTCGGACGACGGGTTGCCCTGTGCCCGGCCGTTCTGTGCCCGGCCGCTCTGTGCCCGGCCGGAGTACGGCTGGGTCGGGGTGGCGGTCTTGGCCTCGCCGACCCGTAGCCCGAGGGCCATCCGCTCCTCGGGGGTGAGCCGCTCGCGCAGCTCGGGGAAGATCACGTCCTCCTCGCCCCGGATGTGCATGGACACCACGTCGTACAGCTCGCGGACCAGCGCGTCGAACCGCCGGTCCGCGGCGTCCAGCTGCTCCAGGTCGCCCAGGATCCGCTCGGCCTCGGAGAGCTCCTCCATCTCCTGCTCGGCGACCTCGTCCCCGTTGGGCAGCGCCTTGCGGACCGTCGGGTACAGATACTGCTCCTCGGCGACCGAGTGCCGCACGATCTCGACGGTGATCCGTTCCACCAGCAGCCGCCGCTCCCCGGGGTCGGCGCTCGCCCGGTACCCCTCGAAGAGACCCTGGACCTCGCGGTGGTCCGCGGTGAGCAGGTCCACCACGTCGTGTTGCTGAGGCATCCCTGTCATGCGGGCCGGGTGCCCGCCGCCGCCCCGGGCAAACGGCACCGGCCACGTGTCGGCTCCGCCGCCGCATCCGCCGATCTGCGAAGGTGGACAGGTCGGAACAGACGCAGCCAAAACAGCAGGCACAGCAGGCACAGCAGACACAGCGGACACGGCCGAGTCGGACGATCCGGAGGTGTGTTTCGAATGCAGCGGGAGCTGACCGCCCCGGCTCCGGCGGACCCGGAGGACGGCGGTCTGCCGGTCCTCCCGGAGCTGGCCGCGCGCTTCGCCGGGGCGGCCGGCCGTACCGCGCCCGAGCCGGTCGGCGGCGGCCCGGCCCTGCGCGCCGCCGCGTGCGGCTACTGGGAGCGGCGCGGCCTGTGGACCGACGCGGAGCATGTCACGGCCGCGCCCGGCGGGCAGTCGCTGCTGCTTTCCCTGCTCGCCGCGGCCGGCGGCGACGTCCTGCTGACCCGGCCGAGCGCCTCCTGGTACGCGCCGCTGGCCCGGCTCGCCGGCCGCCCCACTTACCACGCGCCGGTGCCGGCCGAGTGCGGTGGCGTCCCCGACCCGTTCGCGCTGCTGGAGACCGTCCGCCGGGTGCGCGCGGAGGGCGGCGAGCCGCGGGTGCTGCTGCTGTCCGTCGCCGACGACCCGACCGGCACCACCGCCCCGCCCGAGCTGCTGCACGAGGTGTGCGAGGCGGCCGTGGCCGAGGGGATGCTGATCGTGAGCGACGAGACCTGGCGGGACACCGTGCACCACCCCCATGGCACGGTGCTGCTCAGCCCCGCCGAGATGTGCCCCGAGGAGGTGGTGGTGCTCACCGACCTGGCGGGCGCCTTCACCCCGCCCGGCTGGCCCGCCGCGGTCGCCCGGTTCCCCGCCACCGGGCGCGGCGTCGAGCTGCGCGCCCGGGTGCTGTCCACTCTGGACGCGCTGCGGGCCACGCTGCTGCCGCCCGTCGCCGCGGCCGCCGCTCACGCCCTCGACGAGCCCGAGCCGGTCCGCGAGCGCACGGCGGCCGCGGCTCGCGCCCATGGGGTGGTGGCCGCGGCGGCCTACCGCGCGCTCACCGCGGTCGGCGCGCTGTGCCGCCCTCCGCAGGCCGGCCGCCAGCTGTACGCCGACCTCGACGAGCTGCGCGGCGACCTCGCCGCCCGCGGCATCACCGACTCGGTGGAGCTGGAGCGCGAGCTGACCCGGCGGCTTCGCCGCCCCGTACCGGGCGGCCACCGCTTCGGCGACGCCCCGCACACCCTGCGGGTGCGGCTGTCGACCCTGCCGCTGCTCGGCACCGGGGACCAGGCGCGGCTGGCCGCCCTCGCCGCCGCGGACCCGCTGCGGGTGCCGCAGGTGGCCGAGGCGCTGACCGCCTTCGACACGGCCTTCCGCGAGCTGACCCAGGCCGGGCCGAGGCCGACCGGCACCGAAGGGAGCCCACTGCCATGACAGACCAGGCCGACCACGCCCAACCGGCCGACCAGGGCCAGCCGGCCGACCGACGCCCCGCCGGGCGGGCGCGCCCCGCCCCGGCGGGGCCCCCGCGGCTGGGCCCCATCCGGGCGATCTTCTCGGGCCCGCGACGCTGGCTACGGCTCCCCCAGCCGCCGCTGGGGGTGTCCCCGGCGGAGTTGCCGGAGTCGCCCGCCGCGCCGCGGAAGCGGCACATCGACCGCGGCGCCCGGTACGAGGGCGCCCCTTCCCCGGCCACCGCTGGGACGGATCCCCTGCATCCGGCGCCGCGGGCCCCGCGGCGGCAGCCCCAGGGGGCACCTCCCGGCCGAAGGCCGGGGGAGTCGGAGCAGAGACCGCCCGGACCGGGCCTGGCACCCCCACGCGCCCGCGGCGAGCTCCGCACCTGGCCGCGGTCGTTCGCCCACCGCCTCACCTCCCCGCTGCCCGGTGTCCGGGCGATGGCCCGGCTGGCCCGGGAGGGCCGGCTGCGCCCGCCCGTCGAGGCGCTGCTGCAGATCCCCGAACTCCCCTTCGAGCCGGGCCCGCCGCCGGTCGTCGGGCCCGGCGACACCGCGGTCACCTGGGCGGGGCACGCCAGTTGTGTGCTGCGGACCGGCGGGCTGACCGTGCTCACCGACCCCGTCTGGTCCCGCCGGATCCTCGGCACCCCGCCCCGGGTCACCCCGGTCGGGGTGCGCTGGGAGGATCTGCCGCCCATCGACGCGGTGGTCATCAGCCACAACCACTACGACCACCTTGACGCGCCCACGCTCAGGCGGCTGCCGCGCGACACCCCCCTGTTCGTGCCGGCCGGGCTCGGCGCCTGGTGCCGCGTGCGCCGCTTCACCGACGTCACCGAGCTCGACTGGTGGGAGGCGGCCGAACTGCCGGGCCAAGGCGGGCCGGTGCGGTTCGACTTCGTACCCGCCCACCACTGGAGCAAGCGCACCCTGACCGACACCTGCCGCTCCCTGTGGGGCGGCTGGGTCATCACCGCCCCGGGCGACCGGCGGACCTACTTCGCGGGCGACACCGGCTACGGACACTGGTTCCGGGAGATCGGCCGCCGCTACCCGGGCATCGACCTGGCACTGCTGCCCATCGGCGCGTACGACCCGCGCTGGATGCTCCGTCCGGTGCACACTGACCCGGAGGAGGCCGTACGGGCGTTCGGGGACCTGGGCGCGCGGCTGATGATGCCCATGCACTGGTCCACCTTCCTGCTCTCCGCCGAGCCCCCGCTACAGCCGCTGTTCCGGGTCCGCGCGGCGTGGGAGGCGGCGGGGCTGCCGCGCGAGGCGCTGTGGGACCTGCCGGTCGGGGGCTCGCGCGTGCTCGACCGCGACGACTGAGCCACGGCTGAGCCACCACTGAACCGCCGGGCGGGCGTGAGCCATGACGAGTCGTGGAAATTAGTGCATCAGTGGTCATAAGTGGCAGGTGGTGCGCACCCCACCTAGCTTCCTGTTCATGCGCACTCGACAGCTTCGCTACCTGGCGGTCCTCACGGCCGCCCTTGTCATCGAACTCGGTCCGCTGCCCACCGCCCACGCCAAGACCCAGCACGTCGTCCACCCGGGCGAGTCGATCCAGGCCGCGGTGAAGGCCGCCAAGCCCGGCGACACCATCGTCGTCAAGGCCGGTACCTACCGGGAGAACGTGCTGATCACCACCTCGAGCCTGACCCTGCGCGGGGAGGGCAAGAAGACCGTCGTCAAACCGGCCGAGAAGGCGTCCGCGAACACCTGCGGCAAGGCCGAGACCGGCATCTGCGTCACCGGTACGGCCGAACACCCCGTCACCGGTGTACGGATCCGCTCGCTGAAGGTCACCGGCTTCACCAAGAACGGCATCTGGGGGATCCACACCGACCGGATGGACGTACGCCAGGTGACCGCCGCGCAGAACGGCCAGCAGGGCATCGGCCAGGAGAAGTCCACCCGCGGCACCTTCCGCTCCAACACCTCCAAGGACAACGGCCAGTCGGGCATCTTCCTCGCCAACACCGTCGACGAGGAGGGCGCGGCCCTCGACACCAAGGGCGCGGTCGTCCGCGACAACCGGCTGACCGGGAACCGGGTCGGGGTCGGCATCCGGCGCCTCAGGGTCCTCACCGTCCAGGGCAACACCCTCACCGGCAACTGCGGCGGCGTGTTCGTCGTGGGCGACGAGGGGACGCCCCGCGCCGGGGACCTGTCGGTCATCAACAACAAGGTCTACGAGAACAACAAGTACTGCCCGCCCAACCCCCGCCTCGGCTTCATCCAGGGCACCGGCATCCTCCTCACCGGTGTGGAGGACACGCGGGTGACGGGCAACGCGGTGCGGGACAACGTGGGCGCCTCGACGATGTCCGGCGGGATCGTGCTCTTCCCCAGCGTCGTGGGCACCAAGAACGCCCGTAACACCATCAAGGACAACGTGCTGACCAACAACCTGCCCGCCGACCTCGCCGACCGGGACGCCGGCCCCGGCAACACCTTCGAGGGCAACACCTGCACGGTCTCCGAGCCCGCCGGCCGGTGCGAGAAGGAGACGTCATGACCTCGATAAGGACCGCTGCGCCCACCGCGGCGACCGCTTCCCCCGGCACCAACACCAACACCGCCCCCGCCGACGGCGTCCCGTCGAAGGCCGCCCCGCAGCTGCGGGAGCTCGTCTTCGGCGCCGCCCGGGCGGCGGCCGTCCGCGCGGCGGCCTCCCTGGGCGTCGCCGACGCCCTGGGGGAGCGGCCCGCCACCGTCGCGGAACTGGCGACCGCGGTGGGCGCCGAGCCCGATCGGCTGGGCCGGCTGCTGCGCGCCCTGTCCTGCTGCGGTGTGTTCGCCGAGACCGACGACGGCCGCATCGCGCACACCGAGATGTCCCGGCTGCTGCGCGAGGACGCCCCCGACAGCCTGAAGTACATCTGTCTGTGGTGCACCGAGCCGTGGACCTGGGAGACCTGGCCGCGGCTCGACGAGGCCGTACGCTCCGACACCTGCGCCTTCGACGACATCCACGGCAAGGGCTTCTTCGCCTATCTGCACGAGGACGCGCCGGACTCGGCCCGCGTGTTCGACAAGGCGATGACCACCTCAAGCAGACAGTCCGCCGCGGAGCTCGCCGCCTTCCTCGACCTCGACGGGGCCGCGGAGGTGGCGGACATCGGCGGCGGCCAGGGACATGTCCTGGCGTCCCTGCTGGAGAAGCACCCGGCGCTGCGCGGCACGCTGCTCGACCTCCCGCAGGTGGTGGCGAACGCGGACCCGCGGCTGCGCGACGGCGGACCGCTGGCCTCGCGCGCCCGGCTGGTGCCCGGTGACTGCCGCCGCGAGATCCCGGTGCGGGCCGACCTGTACATCATCAAGAACATCCTGGAATGGGACGACGAGTCGACCCGCCGGACGCTGGCCAACGTGGTGGCGGCGGCCCGGCCGGGCGCCCGGGTCCTGGTGATCGAGAACCTCCTCGACAACAGCCCCTCGATGCGGTTCACCACCGCCATGGACCTGTTTCTGCTCCTCAACGTGGGAGGCCGGAAACACTCCTCGGACAGCCTGGTGACACGCATGACGGAGGCCGGACTGAGTGTCACCGGCATCAGCCCCGTCAACCCCTATCTGCACGCGTTCGACAGCCGTGTGCCGGGCCGCGTGGCCGCGTGACCGCGCACCACAACCGGGAGGTGCCCGCGTGACGGAGTTCACGCGGGCACCTGGCGGTTTTTCAGGGCGGGGTCAGGCCCACCGGAAGGAGTCGAGGTGGGCGAACACGACGACATTGGCGGTGTAGTCGCGGACGGCGCGGTCGTATGAACCCCCACAGGTGATCAGGCGCAGCTGCGCGTCGGGGGTCTGCCCGTACACCCGCTCATCGGGGAAGTTCGCCTTGCTGAACGTCTCCACCGAGTCGACGGCGAACGTCGCGACGATCCCGTCGGCGCGGGTGATGGTGACCCGGCTCCCGGTCTTCAGCGAGCTGAGCGGATAGAACACCGCCGGGCCCGTCTTGGTGTCCACATGCCCCGCCACGATGGCGTTTCCCCGCTCGCCGGGTGAGGGGCCGCCGTTGAACCAGCCGACCAGGTTGTTGTTGTCGGCGGGCGGCGGGATCAGCACCCCCGACCGGTCGAGCGTCAGCTCGGTGAACGGCGCGCTCACCCTGATGGAGGGGATGTCCAGATGCCTGGCGGGCGAGCGCGGCAGCGCCGGCCCGAGCCGGACCTCCTGGGGGGCGGCCGTCTGCGGGCGGGGGGTGAGCGTCGGTCCCAAGGCCGCGGGCTTCTTCTGCGACGGCTGGGTGGAGGCCGCGTCGACCGAGTTGTAGATCAGGAAGACGCCGATGAGGGCCGAAGCGGCGGCCCAGCGGATGACGCGGGTGTTGCCGTCGGCACCGCCCTGTTTGCCCATGGATTCTGCCTTTCTGGCCGGCGGAGAGCTCGCCGGCGGAGAGCGTGGCGCTGCCGTGGCCAACCGCCACAAGCGGTGTTGGCCACGGCAGCGGGGCTACGAAAAGCGGTCAGCTCAGATCGCGGTCCCAGCGGGCTTGCGGCGGCGCAGGGCGTAGGCGCCGGCGCCGAGGCCGCCGAGGAGCAGGACCGAGCCGGCGGCCATGCCGCCACCGGTGGTGGCCATGCCGCCGCCACCGGTGTGGACACCACCGTGCGGCTTGCCGTGCTCGCGCTCCTTGCCGTACGAGCTGCTGCCGCCCCAGCTGTGCTCGTCCTTGCCCTTGCCGTAGCTGTCCTCTTCCTTTTCCTTGCCGTAGCCCTTGCTGTAATCGCTGCCGTAGTCGCTCTTGCTGCCGTAGTCCCCCTTGTCGCTGTAGCCCCCCTTGTCGCCGTAGCCCCCCTCTTCCTTCTCTTCCTTGCCCTTGCTACCGCTCCAGTCCCCCTCCTCCTTGCCCTTGCTCTCCTTCTCCTTCCAGGAGCCGCCGGAGCCGTAGTCCTCGGCCTCCTGACCGCTGGAGTAGCCCCCGTGGCCGCCCGGGTCGGAGACGTCAGCGGCGAACGCGGCGGCGGGTGCGCCCAGAGTCAGGGATGCGGCAAGCGCGGTCCCGGCGATGAGTGCGCGAGTTGATCGCATGAGTCAGTCCTTCCGGCACCTGCACGATTACTGACATTTGCCAGATAAAGGGATCGCGTAGGTGTCTCATCAACCGTCAGCGACGCGGGGCCCGGCTGCCACTTGGCGCGGCCCGCTTTCGGCCTGGTTGTAAGCCCTCCGGGTGGAGATCCCCGTGGTCTTCACTCGTTCGCCGCGCGAATGGGCTGACGATGAGTCATCTTTTCGGCCCATCGTTTCGATCAGCCCGGTGGTGTGCGTCGCCGACCGGAACTCCGGGCGCGCCAGCACCCGCCGCAGAAAGCCCAGCGTGGTCCGTACGCCCCCGCCACCGACCCGGAACTCGCCCAGGGCACGGTCCATGCGGGCGAGCGCCTGCTCGCGGTCGGGCGCCCAGGCGACGGCCTTCGCCAGCAGCGAGTCGTAGTCCGGGCCCACCCGCCAGCCGGGGAAGGCGTGCGTGTCCACCCGTACGAAAGGCCCCCCGGGCGGCACGAACTCCGTCAGCGAGCCGGGTGTGGGCGCGAAGCCGCGGTCCGGGTCCTCGGCGTTGACCCGGCACTCGATCGCCGCTCCGCGCCGTACGACGTCGCTCTGACCGAACGTCAGGGGCTGCCCGGCCGCGATGAGGATCTGCTCCCGGACGATGTCGATCCCGGTCACCATCTCGGTGACCGGGTGCTCGACCTGGAGCCGGCAGTTGATCTCCATCAGATAGAACTCATGGTCGGGGGTGAGCACGAACTCGAAGGTGCCCGCCCCGACATAGCCCACCGCCGCCGCGCCGCGCACCGCCGCCGCGCACATCGCGGTGCGCCGCTCCTGGGGCAGGTTCGGCGCGGGGGCCTCCTCCACCATCTTCTGATGCCGCCGCTGTACGGAGCAGTCGCGCTCGCCGAGGTGGACCACCTTGCCGTGCCGGTCCGCGAGCACCTGCACCTCCACATGGCGCGCGTCCTCCACGAACCGCTCCATGTACAGGCGCTCGTCGCCGAACACCGCGCGGGCGTGGGCCCGCGTCTCGTTGAACGCGGGCACCAGGGCGTCCGGGGCGCGGACCACCGCCATGCCGCGGCCGCCGCCGCCCGCCACCGCCTTGAGGATCAGCGGATAGCCGATCCGCCCGGCGATGTCCTTGGCCTCGGCCGGCGTGGCCACCGCGCCCGTACTGCCCGGCAGCACCGGCAGACCCGCCTCCGCCATCAGCGCGCGGGCCGCCGCCTTGTCGCCGAGCCGCTGCATCACCGTGGCCGGCGGGCCGATGAAGGTGATCCCGGAGTCCTCGCACACCTCCGCGAAGTCCGGGTCCTCGGACAGGAATCCGTATCCGGGGTGGATGGCCCGCGCCCCGGTGCGGTGCGCCGCCTCGATGATCGCCGGGACGCTGAGATAGCTGGCCTTCGACTGCGGCGGGCCGATGTGCACGGCCTCGTCCGCGAGCCTGACCACGGCCGAGTCGCGGTCGGCGGTGGAGTACACCGCGACGGTGCGCATGCCGAGTTCCCGGCAGGCGCGCAGGACACGCAGCGCGATCTCGCCGCGGTTGGCGACGAGGACGGTGGAGAACACGCGGATCACACCGGCCCGGCGGCGGGCCCGGGCTCCACCGCGATCAGGGGCTGCTGATACTCCACGGGCTGCCCGTTGGGCACCAGGATCTCCACCACCCGCCCGGCGACGTCCGACTCGATGGTGCTCATCATCTTCATGACTTCCAGCACACCGACCGGCTGCCCCGGCTTGACCATGTCCCCGACCGCGACGAACGGCGGGGCGCCCGGCTCGGGCGCGTGGTAGAAGGTGCCGACCGTCGACGCGCACACATACCGCGGCCCGGCCCCCGCCTGCCGCGGCCCGGCCTCCGGCCGCACCGCGCCGACCCCGTCCGCCATGGCGGGCCCCGCCGGCTGCGGCTGGGGAGCGGGGGCTTGCGGGGGAGCGGGGGCCGGCGCCAGGGGGAGGCCGGACGACGGCGCGTGGTCCGGCCCGGCCGGATCGGGCCACTCCATCTCGACCGTGGTCTGCCCGTGCCGCAGCGTGATACGGCGCGGCTGCTTCGCCGCCGCCTTCGCCAGCTCCGTCACACTGCGGCACAGGGAATCCAGCGTGGCGTGCGGAGGCAGTACGACCGCGCCCGGCCGGTGCCCGTTCTCGCGATGGTCCGTGATGTGGCTGTCCGCTGTCACGATGTACCTCTCCCGGTGTGTAGCTGCGCGCCGGCCGACCCGGCGGGGACCCCCGTATCGAGCCCGAAGCGGCGGAACCGCTCCGCCCGCGCCCCCAGCAGCCGCTCCGGGTCCCACGGCACCAGCTCGCCCAGGGTCTCGGCGAGCGCGTCGCCGAGCAGGGCGGCGGCCTTGGCGGGATCGCGGTGGGCGCCGTCCGGCGGCTCCGGTACGACCCCGTCGACCACCCCGAGCCGCAACAGCTCCCTCGGGTCCAGCCGCAGGGCCGCCGCGGCGGCCTGGGCCGCCTCGGGGTTCTTCCACAAGATGGCGGCGCAGCCCTCGGGGCTGATGACCGAGTAGACGCCGCCCTCGCTGATCAGCACCCGGTCGGCGACGGCCAGCGCGAGCGCGCCGCCACTACCCCCCTCGCCGACCACCGCGGCCACCACGGGCACCGGCAGCCGCGCCATCAGCCGCAGATTCTCCGCGATGGCCAGCGCCTGGCCGCCGCGCTCCGCGTCCGGGCCCGGGTTGGCCCCCGGCGTGTCGACCAGGGTGACCACCGGCAGCCCGAGCTTCGCCGCCATCCGCATCAGCCGCGCGGACTTGCGGTAGCCGCTGGGCGCGGGCATCCCGAACCGGTGCGCCTGCCGCTCCGCCAGGCTCGCCCCGCCCTTGTGCTGCCCGATCACCATCACCGGCCGCCCGCCCAGCCGCCCGGGACCGCCGACCACGGCGGGGCAGTCCTCGGTGAGCCGGTCGCCGTGCAACTCGTGGAAGTCGTCGAGGATATGCCCGATGTAGTCCATCACGGTGGGCCGATCCGGATGCCGGGCCGCCCGCACCGCCTCCCAGGCCTCCCGCTCCGCCACATCCCCGACACGCCGCACGACCGCGCCCCGCGCGGTCTCGCCGTGGGCGGCGCGCCGAGTGGTGGGCTCGTCTGCGCCCCGCGCCCTCGTCGCCACGCCCAGGTGCCCGATGGCGGCGCCCGGACGGCTGTCCGGGTTGGCGTGCGGCCCGGCGGTCGGTACGTCTGCCGGCGCACCGGCGGGGCCGTGGGCGGCGGACGCCTCCGGCCCGTCGTTCGGCACCGCGTGCGGTTGCCCGCACGCGGTGGCCTGCCGCTCGCCGCGCGGCGCGGCGCGCTCCCGCTCCGCCCGCGCGTCCGCCGCGGCGGACGCCTGGCCGGTGGGGCCGGCCGGCGCCGCGTGCGCCGCGCCGGCCGACTCCTCCGCGCGGCCCCCGCCCGGCGTGTCGGGCACGCCGGGCGGGGCCGGGGCGCCCAGGGACAGCAGTCGGGCCAGGGTGGGGCGGAGGGCGGCGCGGGGCACGATGTCGTCGACCATGCCGTGTTCCATCAGGAACTCCGCGGTCTGGAAGCCCTCCGGCAGCCGTTCCCCGGTCGTCTGCTCGATGACCCTGGGCCCGGCGAAGCCCAGCCGCGCGCCGGGCTCGGCGACGATCACATCGGCGAGGGTGGCGTAGGACGCGGCCACGCCCCCGTACGTCGGATCGGTGATCAGCGAGACCGTCAGAATCCCGGCCTCGTCGAGTTCGGCCATCGCCTGCGCGGTCTTGGCCATCTGCATCAGGGCCAGCGTGCCCTCCTGCATCCGGGCCCCGCCGGAGGCGGTGACCAGCAGCAGCGGGACGCGCCGGGCGAGGCCGACCCGTGCCGCCTCGCAGATCAGCGCGCCCACTCCGCAGCCCAGGCTGCCGCCGAGGAACCGGAAGTCCATCGCCGCCACGACCACGGGCTGGTCCTCGATCCGGCCCAGGGCACAGATCACCGCCTCCGTGAGGCCCGTCTTCGCCCGCGCGTCCGCCAGCCGCTCCGCGTACGGCCGGGTGTCGGCGAACTCCAGCGGATCGTGCAGCGGCTGCACCTCGCCGACCGGCGCCGCGGAGCCGGCGTCGAGCAGTTGGTCCAGCCGCTGCCGCGCGGTCAACGGGCTGTGCCAGCCGCAGTCCGGGCATACGCGCAGGGTGCGCGCGAACCTCTTGCCGTAGATCAGGTCGGCGCAGCGCTCGCAGCGCACCCAGTCCGCGACCACAGTGGTGCTCCCTTCCGGCCCTCCTCAGGCGCGGTCGCGCTCCCAGCGGTAGAACTCCTGCGCCATGGCGTCCTTCGGCTCGCGCCAGGTCTCCGGGTCGTACGCCTGCACAAACGGCTGGAGCCGCGCGCTGACGTCACGGAACTCCGGGTGCTTGGCGTACCGGGCGACCTGCTCGGCCGGCGGCTGCTCGGCCTCGATCAGATGCAGATACACATCGCCGAACTGGAACAGGCTGCGGCCGGTGACACCGATCAGCTTCGGCAGCTCGCCCCGGTCGGAGTGGGCGAAGACCTTGGCGATGTCGGGCCCCGCGTCCCGGTTCATCTTGGCGACGATCATGGTGCGGTACATCGTCAGGCCTCCACCGTCGCGCGGGCGCGCTGCTCGATCTTGTCCCGGATGAGCTCCATCTGGACCTTGGAGTTGCGGTTGATGAGGTCCGTCATCCCGGCGTCGTCGATCGGCGCGTCGGGTCTCATCTCGAAGTCCTGGGTCCAGCGCATCCGGGTGCCTTCCGGCATCTCGTCGTACTCCCAGCGGATGTTCATGAAGGCGAACGGGCCGGTCTCGACCCGGCGCGCCCACACGGTGTGCACATCGCGGGCGGTCTCGCGCTCGGACACCCAGCTCCAGACCTTGCCGTTCTCGTCGGGGTGCATGGTCAGCCGGAAGGTGGTGGTGTCCCCTTCCCGCCGCAGCACCTCGACCGAGGCGTACTCGCTGAACAGGTCCGGCCAGCTCTCGATGTCGTTGGTCATGTCCCACACAAGGTCCAGCGGCGCCGCGATGGTGATCTCGTTGTCGGTGTGCCCGGGCATCTCATGCTCCTGCGGTGATTGAGGCGTTGATGACGTCGATGAAGTCATTGGGGGTCTTGCAGCTCTCGGCGCCCGGCTCGATCGGGGTGCCGTAGTGGTTCTCCAGCTCGCCGACGATGGCGAGCAGACCGAGCGAGTCGAGGCCGAACTCGGTGAAGGTCATCTCGGGCGACCCCGCGAGGACGGTCGGGTCGACGGTCAGGCCGGCGCACTTCTTCATGAGCGTGGCCAACTCCTGGTGGCTGAATTGACGGGACATCACATATCTCCTTCCGGGCCGCGGAGCACGAGCGCCGCGTTGTAACCCATGAGCCCCCGGCTGAGCACCAGCGCACACCGCAGCTCGGCGGGGCGGGGACTGCGGGTGACCAGGTCGAGCTCATGGCAGACGTCGGTGACATACGGCGTGGGCGGCACCATGCGGTGCTCCATGGCGAGCACCGCGGCCGCCACATCCAGCGCGGGAGCCGCGCAGTGCGCCCGGCCGAAGCCGGTCTTCGGCGCGGTCACCGGGACGCGGGTGCCGTGCCGGCCCAGGGCGTCGGCGATCGCCAGCGCCTCGGCCCGGTCCGCCTCCGGCACGCCGAGCGCGTCCGCGAACACCACGTCGATCTCCTCGGGCGCGCATTCCGCGTCCTCCAGCGCCACCCGGATCGCGCGGGCCAGCCCCTCCCGGGACCGCTCCCACTGCGAGGCCCCGGTGAAGGTCGCCCCATGGCCGCTGATGAACCCGCGGATCGGCACCCCGCGGCGCCGGGCCGCCCCCTCCTCCTCCACGACGAACATCGCCCCGCCCTCCCCGGGCACGAAGCCGCACGCGTCGGTGGTGAACGGCAGATAGGCCCGGCCCGCGTCCCGGGCCCGGCTGAGCTCCCGCCACCCCAGCTGGCACACCATCGAGTACGGGGCGAGCCCGGCCTCGGTGGCGCCCACGACGATCGCGTCCGCCCCGTGCCGGATCGACCGCCGCGCGTGCGCCAGCGCGTCCAGACCGCCGGCCTCGTCGTCCGCCAGCACGCCGCAGGGGCCCTTGAAGCCGCCGCGGATGGAGACCTGGCCGGTGCTGGCCGCGTAGAACCAGGCGATGGACTGGAACGGGCCCACATGGCGCGGCCCCTTGCCGTACAGCTGCTGGAGCTCGCGCTGGCCGAACTCGCCGCCCCCGGAACCGGCCGCGGTCACCACCCCCACGGCGAACGGCGACAGGTCGTCGACCGGCAGCCGTGAGTCCTCCAGCGCGAGGTCGGCCGCGGCCAGCGCGACATGGGTGAAGCGGTCGGTCTGGACCAGCAGCCGCTCCTCGATCATCGTGGCCGGGTCGAAGCCGCGGATCTGGCCCGCGACCCGGACCGGGAAGTTCTCGCTGCCCCGGCGGGTGAGCCGGTCCAGGAAACTGATCCCTTCCCGGGTCGCCTTCCAGAAGGCGTCGGTGCCCACGCCGTTCGGCGCGATGACACCGAGCCCGGTCACCACCGCCCCACGGGAGCTCATGCGCCTCCCTCCCGCTACGCTCATGCCGCACCCCCCGCCCGGCTCAGCACCACCGCGGACTGGAAGCCGCCGAACCCGCTGCCGACCGACAGCACATTGCGCAGCGGCAGGGCGCGCGCCGTGCGCGGGACATAGTCCAGGTCGCACTCGGGGTCCGGGGTCTCGTAGTTCGCGGTCGGCGGGACCACCCCGTGGGCCAGCGCCAGGGCGCAGGCGGCGAGCTCGATCGCGCCGATCGCCCCCAGCGAATGCCCCACCATCGACTTGATCGAGCTCATCGGCGTCTTGTACGCGTGGGCGCCCAGCGACCGCTTCACCGCGGCGGTCTCGTGCCGGTCGTTCTGCTTGGTGCCGGAGCCGTGCGCGTTGACGTAGTCGATCTCGGTGCTGTCGATACGGGCGTGGCCGAGCGCATGGTTGATCGCCTCGGACATCTCCAGGCCCTCCTGGGTCAGACCGGTCATGTGGTAGGCGTTGCCGTAGGTGGCGAACCCCTTGAACTCGCAGTACGCGTGGGCCCCCCGGGCCCGGGCGTGCTCCAGCTCCTCCAGGACCAGCACGGCCGCGCCCTCGCCGAGGACGAAGCCGTCGCGGTGGGCGTCGAACGGCCGGGACGCGTGGGCCGGGTCGTCGTTGTTCGTCGAGGTCGCCTTGATGGAGTCGAAGCAGGCCACCGTGAGCGGGGTGACCGGGGTGTCCGCCGCCCCCGCCACACACACATCGGCCCGGTTCTCCTCGATCGTCTGGAAGGCGTACCCGATCGCGTCAAGACCCGACGTACAGCCCGTCGAGACGGTCTGCACCGGCCCCTGGGCGCCCGCCAGCTCCGCCACGCCGGAGGCCAGCGCGCTCGGCGAGAAGGCGTGGTGCAGATACGGACCCGCCCGCCGGTGGTCCACGTCCCAGCGCGCGCCGGACTCGCTGACCTTGACGTAGTCCTGCTCCAGACGGGTGGAGGCGGCCACCGCGGACCCCATCGACACGCCTATCCGCCACGGGTCCTTCCCCCCGGGCGCAACCCCGGCGTCCCGCATCGCCTCGGTGGCCGCCACCAGCGCGAACTGCACATACCGGTCCGAGCGTTCGATCTGCTCGGCCGACAGTCCGCAGGCCACGGGGTCGAAGTCGCATTCGGCGGCGATCCGCGAGCGGAACCTCGCGGCGTCGAACAGCGTGATGCCGCGGGTCGCCGTGCGACCCGCGGTGAGCATGTCCCAGAAGGCCGGGACGCCCACGCCCCCGGGGGCGACGACACCGAGTCCGGTGACCACCACCCGTCGGGTCACGACGCCGCCTCGGCGGGCTCGGCGGTCTCGGTGTCCACATGGCCCAGCTCCGGGCGCGGGGCCAGCGGGCCGAGGTGGAAGACCATCCGGGCCTCGGTGTCGCCCACGTTGCGGAACCGGTGGCGCATGTGGGTGGGGATCAGCAGCGCCTGGTCGGCACGGAGCGGGTGCGCCGTCCCGTCCAGGTCCACTTCCAGCTCACCGCAGACGACGTACACGAACTCCTCGGAGTACGGGTGGTAGTGCTCGGTGACGCGCTCGCCGGGCTGCACGACGGCCATGCCCATGAAGCCGCTCGTGGCGCCCACCGTGGTGGGGGTGAGCATGGCGCGCACATCGCCGCCGCGGCGGCGGTTGGGGGCGACCGCGGACAGGTCGACGACGAGGTGGGACTGCGTGGTCATAGTGGCCTCCAGACGGCGGCGCGGCCGCCGCGCACGACGGATGAAAACTGGGTACGGGAAGGGCGGGAACAGGGAGACAGAGGGGACAGAGGGGGGGACAGAAAGGGGGAGGGGGAGTTCTCGGGGGAGGGGAGAGTGTCAGTAGTCCGCCGCGCGGCGGTCGGTGACCGGTTCCATGTCGCAGTCGGTGAGGAAGCGCCGCAGCCCCGCCTCGCTCGACAGATCGATCTTCTTCTTGCCGTCGTCACCCGCGTCGAGGAGCCGGCCCAGCACGGCGGCCGCGCGCGACCCGCTGACCCCGGCCGCCACCGCGAGCTCACGGTCGAGCGGCACGTCCATGTCCACCATGCGTACGACGATGTCGTCGCGCTGGAAGACCGTGCTGCTCACGATCGTGTGCTGCCCCTTGCCGCCGCCGTCCGCCATCGCCGCCTTCGCCTTGCTCACCGCGAGGTCGTCCTGACGGGCCAGCAGGCTGGCCACCGCCGGCCCGCAGCCTTCCTTGACCGGGTACAGCAGCATGTGGCGCTGGAGATGAGGCGGCCGGCTGGGGTCCGCCGTCAGGTGGTGCACCACGGGCAGCGCCGCCCGCATGAAGAAGTCCCGCGCGGCCTCCGGGTCGTCCAGGTCGCGGTCCTCCTCCAGATGCGGGTTGATGGCCTCCTCGACCGCCCGGACCTCCGGCTGCCTGGCCACATGGCGCAGCGCCGCCACCAGGTCGCCCTTGACCTCGACCGCCCGTACGACACGGTTGCCGCTCATGAACAGCGAGGTGCGGCACAGCCGCGTGTTCTCGTCCACCCGGGCCTCGGGCGGGGCGTAGTCGGCCAGGATCTTGGCCACGCTCTGCTCGCTGCCGGGCTTGACGGTGAAGGTCAGGGCGTGCCGCACCAGGCCGTCGCCGACCCGCGGGGCCAGCTGCACGGGGGGCGCGGCGCGGCGGCCGGACCCGCCCTTGGCCGAGGAGGTCTCCCGCAACACGCTGAACCGCAGGGACCGGGTGTCCTCCACACATCCGTGGAGGGGCTTGACCATCTCGCGGTGCGCGGGACTCTCCACCCAGCTCAGAAACGGCGGGGCGCTCTCCCACTCGCTGGTGATCAGCCACTGCGAGGGGTTCTCGATCGACTGGCACAACTGGTCGCTGATGTGTCCCGGGACCGCGGCCACCTGTTGGGACAACTGCTCGTAGGCATGCAAAAAACGCTCTTCGGCGCCCGCGTGCACCGACACCAGCAACACCACACGCAGCCGGGCGTCGGTGAGCATGGAATGCCGGGGCGGGGGCTCGGTCGTCGTCGTGGACTTCGCGCGCCGCGAAGTCTTGGGCAGGGTGCTCATAGGTTCCACTCCTCCTCCGGGGGCGTCCTTCGCCGGACGCGGCGCCCGTTAGACGATCGTGGAGCGCTCCCACGGATGCCGCGAGATATGTGAGCCATCCGGGCGAAGGGGCCCGCCAGACGCCTGACCAGGGCCAAAACCCCGGGAATAGCAGCGAGATGAATCCCCATGTCGATGAGCGTGTGCCAGTACTCGTCGTGGGCGGATCCCTGGTGGGACTGTCCGCCTCACTCTTCCTGGGCCGTCTGGGCGTTGGACACCTGCTCGTGGAGAAACACGCGAGCACCTCCACGCACCCACGCGGGCGCGGCAACAACCTCCGCACCATGGAGTTGTTCCGGACCGCGGGAGTGGAGTCCGCGATCCACGAAGCCGCGTCCGTCCTGGCCGGCAACCACGGCATCCTCCAGGCCGAATCCCTCACCGGAGTGGACCACCACTGGCTCTTCCGGGAGATCGACCCGGGCGGCGCCATGCGCGGGCTCAGCCCCTCCGGATGGTGCCTGTGCAGTCAGAACGACCTCGAACCCGTCCTGCTGCGGACCGCCCAGGAACTGGGCGGCGAGCTGCGCTTCTCCACCGAACTGATCTCCTTCGAGCAGGACGCCGACGGGGTGACCGCCGTCGTCCAGCACCGGGAGTCCGGGCGCACCTCCGTGGTGCGCGCCGACTACCTCATCGCCGCCGACGGCCCCCGCTCCTCCGTACGCAGGCGCCTCGGCATCGGCCAGACCGGCCGCGGCGAGCTGTTCCACAACGTCAGCGTCACCTTCCGCGCCAAGCGGCTCGCCGACGTGGTGGGCGACCGCCGCTTCATCGCCTGCTACCTCACCAACCCGGCCGCCGACGGGGCGCTGCTCCCGGTGGACAACGTCGAACAGTGGGTCTTCCACGCCCCCTGGCACCCCGAGACCGGCGAGACCCTGGAGGACTTCACCGACGAGCGGTGCGCCGAACACATCCGCATGGCCACCGGCGTCCGTGACATGGAGGTCGAAATCACCGGCAAGGCCCCCTGGCACGCGGCCGAACGGGTGGCCGAGCGCTACCGCGACGGCCGGATCTTCCTCGCCGGCGACTCCGCTCACGAGATGTCCCCCACCGGCGCCTTCGGCTCCAACACCGGCATCCAGGACGCGCACAACCTGGCCTGGAAACTCGCCGCCGTCCTCGGCGGCTGGGCCGGCCCCGGCCTGCTGGACACCTACGGCGCCGAACGCCAGCCGGTCGCCGTGGCCACCAGCGCCCGCGCCGCCGCGCGCTCCGCCGAACACAACCACCCCGGCTACACCGCACCACCGTCCACCGGCCGGCAGCGCGATGTGCTCGCGGTGGCCATGGGCTACCGCTACGCCTCCGACGCGGTCCTCGGCGCCGACCCCGCCACCCCCGTCGTCCCCGACCGCTTCACCGCCACCGGCGACCCCGGCAGCCGCGCCCCGCACCTGTGGGTCGACCGCGACGGCGTCCGCATGTCCACCCTCGACCTCTACGAGCGCAGCTGCGTCCTCCTCACCGGCCCCGAAGGCGCCGCCTGGCACGGCGCCGCCCTACGCGTCGCCGACCGCCTCGACATCCCCCTCGCCGCCTACCGCCTCGGCCCCGACCCCACCCACGACCTGACCCCCGACCCCGGCACCGACTGGACCGAACTCCACGGCACCACCCCCCAAGGCGCGGTCCTCGTCCGCCCCGACGGCTTCATCGCCTGGCGCGCACAGAACGCCGAGCGCGAGCCGGAGCGGGTCCTGACCGACGTCCTCCGATCCGTCCTCTGCCGCTGACGCCCGACCGATCCGGGCGGGCCCGGCCGACCGCGCTGCGACTTCGCGCCGGCCGGGCCCGCAGCCGGCTTGAGCCCGGAGCACGGCCTGCCGTGGCACCGCCTTCCCCCGAGGCGGAGATCGAGCGCATCAGGCGCGCGTGGAACCTTGTCCGTTGGTTCGCCGCTCAGCGGCACCGCCAGTAGTCGGTTCAGTCAACGAAGCCGCGCATTCGCAGGGAAGCCCGGATTGCGCACGTCACTCGACACGCAACGCGCGTCCTTCGCGGTGCCACTCGATGCGTACCAACCGCTCGTCCTCGGCCTGCCTGAAGAGGGTCACGTTGGTGACTCCCTCGCAAGCCGTCCGCGAGAGTATGTCTTTCTCGGTGCCTTGGGCGGCGCGCTGATCTGCGGTGATGAGGCACGCCCCGGGTGCACGGGGTCAGCCGAGATACGGCCGGTCGCGGTGTTCCAGGAAGTGGCGGAGTCGGAGCCGCTGGGTGTGGTGCATGGGGAGATCGGCAAGCTCCTCCGGCGGGACGAACCGGAGTTCTGTGGACTCCTTGGAGATCGCAAGCTGACCCCCGACGATGCGGGCGGTGAAGCATACGTTGAATTGTCGGCGGACCTCGCCGTCTGTGTAGGCGATGACATGGCGTGGGTCGGTGTACGTGCCGACGAGTCCGGTGATCTCTACGTCGAGTCCGGTCTCTTCCTTGACCTCGCGGACCGCTGTTCCCGGTAGCGAGTCGGTCATCTCCATGCCGCCGCCGGGCAGAGCCCAGAGGTCGTTGTCCCGGCGACGCTGGAGCAGGATGAGCCCGGTCTCGTCGGTGACGACGGCGGACGCGGCGACAACCAAGCTGTTCGGCCCGGGAGCGTCGGGATCGTCGTAGTACTCGGTCCGCGCCATGGGTCACCCCTCCTGCACCGGCGTCGCCGTCGCCCATACGGCGTCGAAGCTCTGGGCGTAGGTGTCGAACATCCCGCCCTCGTCGTGTCGGCGGAGGTGCCAGACGGGTGCGCCGTACGCGTTCACGCCCCAGACATGGGCGTTGACCATGAGTTGATCATCCGCACGGTAGAGCGAGTTGTAGAGGGTCGTTCCGTGCGTCCGGACCTCGATGCTCGGAGTGTCGAGCAGGGGCCGGTAGTGCATCAGGGCGAGTCGGCAGCGTGACTCGATGCCGTGGCCGAACTTCTCCTCCTGGCCGCGCTGCTGGACGTTGGGGCTGTCGGCGTCGCCAACGGCGATACGCACGGCGCAGCCTTCGGCGGCTCGCTCCCGTAGAAGATCGTTCAGGCGGGGGTACGCCTCGTGCAGGAAGACGGCGGCGTACACAAGTACATCAATCCGTTCGCGGGCCTGCGTCAGCATCTCCACGAACGCGGATACCGGGATGTCCGCGCGCTGCTCGTAAAGCGCCACGAGCTCGGGACTGACCGCGCGGGCGGCGCGCGCTTGGCGGAGCGCTGGCCATAGGGCGTGCACGTCTTCTCCTAACGTTTCCGCTGTCACCATGGCCGTGGTGCGTCGCGGCGTGCGGTTCAGATTGACCCATCTTTCAACAGATTTGGGATCCACCTCGACCTTTGCGGCGAGGGTGGCATACGTCCAGCCTCCGGCTGCCATGGCGGCGCGTAGCCTCTCGTTCGGCATCAGAGTCTCTCCCCACGTGTCGGGACGGCACTAGGGACGTTTTACCCGATGTGGGACGTCCCGAAGTGGGGTTTACGGGAGGTTCCTACGTCCTGATCACAGCGCGATGATCGCGAAAACACTCCCGCGACCGTTGCAGGCGGCCCGGGAGCGCGGTCAACGCTGTGAGGAGCGTCAACGTGAGGAAGACTATCGCTTGATTCGTGGAACGGCTGTTAGAGCTGGTGCTGCCCGCTCCAGGTCGACGCCGGGCCACCGAAATCCGGCCAGGTGTCCGGTGCCCAGATACGCCGACGAAGGCGGTGGCGTCATGAGCACGCGGCCCCGTCTGCTGCCGTGGCCGAGCGCGGCCGGGAAGCGCTGCTATCTCGTGACGGACGATGACGGCAACAGTCGTCTGGCGAGGCTCGCCGATGAGATGGAGGCAGTTCAGCTCAAGGCGGGGGCCGAACTTCTCGGCCATGCGGGCAAGATGCTCGGCGATCACAAGGTTGGCACGGGGGAACTGCGGTTCCTCGTGAAGTGCCTGAGTGAGGCGCTGCGCGATGCGTTGCGGGTCGCCGAGAGTCGGGGCGGGCGGCTGCCCGCCTGTGCCGATAGCGACCCGGACGACGACCTGGACGATGACCCGAAGCTTGAGAAGGGGGCGTGCGAATGAGCCGACCCCGGACAGGTGGGTCAGAAGGGTGGCAGGTCGGGCCCGTGCCGGGGCGGCGTCTGCGCCGTGAAAGGGATGGTCACCTTGCGCTGCCACTTCACGTCGTCCGTTCCGGGCAGCACGTCGCCCTTGCTTCACTGGTGTTGACGGTGGCAGAGGCGGAGCAACTGCACGCGGCCCTGTGCTACGCGCTGGGCAACGAGCCCGCTCCTGCTGACGCGCCGGAATGCCGCGAGCCGATCCACTATCCCGGCGGCCGACAGCGGTACTGAGGGCTGCCCAACCTGGTCGGGCTCCACACACAACAACCTCATAAGCGATGCTGGACCACCCGCGCCCTTGGTTCGGCAACGTGGGTGGTAGGGCAGGGGGTTGCGAGCAGCTACGGCTGCGGACGGCTCGGGGCGATGCGGTTGGGGTTGTCAGCGGCGACGGCACGTGAAATGGCGTGTTGGCGCGGGCGGCGGTCCGGTGCCGTAAGGCAAGCTGCACGGCACAGCCGGGGATGGCGAGTCGGCGTGCGGTGTCCTCATGGCCACCTGCCGCAACTGATCTCCTGACGCGACCTCGGCCCTGTTGATCCCATCGGTGTCAGACTCGACCATCATGAGCGACTGGTTTCTGCAGCGGGGCTACGGAGTCCGATTCGAGTGGGGCCCCATCGGCGCCCGGCGGCTCGCGCCGGACGTGGCCTGTCTCGTGGTGGTCGACGTGCTGTCCTTCACGACCTCGGTGAGCGTCGCCGTCGAGGCGGGCACCCGGGTCATTCCGTACGCCTGGCGCGACGAGACCGCGACCGCCTTCGCGCGGGACAAGGGCGCGGAACTGGCCGTGGGCCGGCGGGCTGCCACCGCGGCCGCCCCCTGGTCGCTCTCCCCGGCGGCGCTCCGGCGGGCGCCGTTCACTCCCCGGCTCGTGCTGCCCTCGCCCAACGGGTCAGCCATCTCCGCGGCGGCGGGCGGCTCGACGGTGGTGGCGGGCTGCCTGCGGAACGCGGCGGCCGTCGGCCGATGGCTGGTGCGGAGCGGCTACGGGAGCCCGGAACGGCCGCTCGCGGTGATCGCCGCGGGGGAGCGCTGGCCGGACGGATCCCTGCGGCCCGCGCTGGAGGACGCGCTGGGGGCCGGGGCGATCATCGCCGAGCTGGAGTCGCACGGCGTCGGCCCGCTGGCCCCCGAGGCAGCCGCCGCACGGTCCTCCTTCGCGCAGACCCTCGACGTGGCCGCTGCCGTCGCCGCCTGTTCCTCGGGGATCGAACTGGCCGAGGGCGGGTTCGCTGAGGACGTGGCCGTCGCGGTCGAGTTGAACGCCTCCGCGACCGTACCCGTGCTCACCGACGGGGCCTTCATCAGCTCGCCGGACACGACCCCGCAATAGCTGGGCCGGGGCTGGGCGCTGCGTTCTCGAAGGGTCTCCGGACCCAGCCCAGAGCGGGGGCAGCAGTTGAGGCAGGTTCTTGGCGTGGTCATCGACGAAAATGCACTCGGGGCCGGTCAGCCCCAGCGCGTCCAGGCACCGCTGGTAGATGATGGGGGACGGCTTCCTGACCTGCTCCAGTTCGGAAAGGATCATCGCGTCCCAGCCTGTCGACACCGAGAATTTTGCCGATGACCCGGTTCCAGTCCTCCTGTGTCGCACGACCGACCTCCAGGTCTGCGTAGACGCGGACGCCCTCGGGGTTGCGTCCGAGCGCGACGAAGTAGGCGCCGGGTTCGAGCCCTTCGGACTTCTCAAAGGCTTCTCCGTTCAGCCTCATTTGGGTGGTCAGCACGCCACCGAAGTCGAGGATCAATCCGCGATAGCGCAAGACAGCTCCTTGCTTGACGTGCGGGAGATACGGGGTTGGCTCTTTGCCAGTTGCGTGAGGCCGCTGAACCCTGGCTGTGCGGCTGGATGTCCTGCTGGTGGTACTTCGACGACGAGTCGCTCTGCTGGGGCACCAAGGCCGTGTGGTGCGCGGCGACCGGATCAGCCCGTCGCCTCGCCGTGTGCGCGGCGGCGGGCGCGGGTGCGGCGCCAGAGGGCGGGGGCGGTGCCGACGAGGACGGTCAGGGCGACCGCGGCGGCCACGCCCTCCCAGGGCCTGGCGAAGAGCGACCCGCCCAGGATGCCGATCAGCGCGTAGGTCCCGGACCAGGCCAGCACCGCGGGGGCGTCGCCGCGCGCGAAGCGGCGCATCGGCATGCGGGAGAGCAGGCAGGCCAGCATCACCGGGATCCGCCCGGCCGGGAGCAGCCGGGACAGTACGAGTACGGCCACCCCGTGCTCGTCGAGGCGGGTCCGCGCCTGGGCCAGGCGTTCGGGCGCGGCGCGGCCGTGGAGTTGGGCGAGCCAGCGGGAGCCGTTCTTCGAGCGGACGCCGCGGCGGCCGAGCCAGTACAGGGTGATGTCCCCGAGGAACGCCGCGAAGGACGCCACGCAGAAGACGACCAGCAGCGACAGGGGCGGCAGGCTCTGGTGGGTCGCCACCACCGCGGCCGAGCTCACCACCGCGCCCGTCGGCACCACCGGCACCAGCGAGCCCACCACCACCAGCAGGAACAGCGAGGGATAGCCCACCGCCTGCTGGGTCGACTCGGGCGGCACGCTCCGCGCGAGCTCGCCGAGCCCGTCGAGTACGTCACCGGTCATCTGGCGGTCTCCAGCCGTACGCACTCGCCGTGCCGCAGCGGATGCACCACCGCGTCGGGGGCCAGCCGCCCGGCGTGCCGGACGAAGTCGTCGCCGGGCGCGTGGAATTCGTGCGGCCGGACCCAGTCGAGGCCGATCGGCCAGTACGTGCCGTAGTGCACGGGCACCGCGCTGCGCGCGCCCAGCCGGGCCAGCGCCTGGGCGGCCCGGTGGGCGTCGAGGTGGCCGTGGCCGAGGTAGGGGCCCCAGCCGCCGACCGGCAGCAGCGCCACGTCGCAGTCGCCGACCGCCCGCGCCATGCCGTCGAACAGCCCGGTGTCGCCCGCGAAGTACGTTGTGGACTCGCCCCGCAGGACGTAGCCGAGCGCGGGCACCCGGCTCGGCCCGTACGGCAGCCGTCTGCCGTCGTGCGCGGCCGGCACGGCGCGGATCCGCACCTCGCCCACCGCGATCTCCTCGCCTGGCCGCACCTCCGTGACCCGCAGCTCCCGTGCCCGGGCCACCTGCCCCAGCCCCGGCACGGCCCGGCCCGCGCCGCGCGGCACCACCAGCCGGGTGCCGGGCCGCAGCCGCATCAGCGATCCGAGGTGGAGGTGGTCGGCGTGCAGATGGGAGACCAGCGTGACATCGGCGACCGCGGCGGCGGGCGGCGGCACGGGCCCCCGGCGGCGCCGCAGATGCGCCAGCCGCCGTACGAACAGCGGGTCGGTCAGCACCCGCACGCCGGAGTCCCGCACGGTGGTGGTGGCATGCCCCCACCAGGTGATCTCCACCGACACTCGGAGCCTCCCTCCTCGTCGTGCCGCCCACGCGGCGGGCGCATGTGCTCGTTGCATCCTCTCACCGCGCACGACGGCGGTTGAACGGCACTCCCTCGATGACACGAGGCCCGATGAGCGTGGTCGTGCCGGTCGTGCCCTGTCGCCCCCACTCGTTGTCCCGCCGGATATTCCGTGGCCCGGCGCCCGACCCGTACGGCACCATGGCCGCTTCCGGCCCCGAACCCGGCCCCGACCCCGCCTCGTGACAGCTCGACCGCGAAGGAAAGCCCCTACGTGTCCCTGGACCTGGACCTGGAACTCCACCGCCGCGCGGTGGTCGCCGACGCCCACAACGACCTGCTGATCGCGGTCGCCGCCCGCCCGCCGCGCCGCTGGGCCTCCTTCTTCCGCGACCAGTGGCTGCCCCAGCTGCGTGCGGGCGGGGTGGATCTGCAGGTGCTGCCGGTCTTCATCGAGGACCAGTTCCGCCCCGAGGGCGCGCTGCGCGAGACGCTGCGGATGATCGAGTGCGCGCACACCCTGGCCGAGGGCAACGCGGACGAGGTACGGCTGTGCCTGGACGGGGACGACATCGACCGCGCCCTGGCCGAGGGCAGGATCGCGCTGGTCCTGGCGCTGGAGAGCGCCCCCGGGCTGGACGCGAACGTGGAGCTCATCCCGACCCTGCACCGGCTCGGGGTGCGCATGGCGTCCATCGCCCACTGGGGCCGTACCGCCCTGGCCGACGGCAGCGGTGAGGACGCCACCGGCAGCCGGCTCACCGAGGCGGGGGTGGCGGCGCTGGCGGAGATGGAGCGCCTGGGGATCCTCTTCGACGTCTCCCACTTGGGCGCCTCGGGCGTCGCCCATGTGCTGGAGCTGGCCACCCGGCCCGTGCTGGCCACGCACTCCTCGGCCCGTGCCCTGCTGGACCACCACCGCAACCTCACCGACGAGCAGATCCGGGGCGTCGTCGCGACCGGTGGCATGGTGTGCGTGAACTTCCTCGGCGAGTTCCTGGCCACCGACCCCGCCGAGCGCACGGTGGACCGGCTGGCCGATCACCTCCTGCATATCGCCGGGGTCGCGGGCGTGGACCGGGTGGGCCTGGGGCCCGACTTCATCAAGGAGGTCAGCGCGGACACCAGCCCGCCGTGCTGCGAGGACCTGGAGTACGCCGAGCTGGTGGTGCCCGGCCTGGAAGGCCCCCGCGGCCTGCCCCTGGTGACGGAGGCGCTGGTCCGCAGGGGCCTTCCCGAGGCCGACATCCTCAAGATCCTCGGCGGAAACGTCCTGGAGCTGTTCCGCAAGGAGCTCGGCCGCCCCGCGTGAGCCGTCACCGTTCGTCACTGCTCGTTACCGGTCGTCACTGCTCCGGCGCGGCTCCCGTCCTGAGGTGTACGACGTTGGACCCCTTGCCGTAGGAGAAGGCCCGCACCCGATACGCGGCCCGTTTCTCGTTCGGCAGGGTGATCAGGCCGAAGGAGTTGATGTCCGGGTCCAGGACGGCGACCGGCCGGAAGCGGTCGCCGCCCCGCGGCCGGTCCTCCAGCAGGTAGCCCTGCTCGTCGGAGGCGTGGTCGGTCCAGGTGAACCGGATGCCGTTGGCGTGCATGACGGTCGCCCTCAGGCCGGTGGGCGCGGCCGCCCGGGCCGTGGCGGCGTTTCTGACGGAGCCGGTGCGCACCGCCGTTTGGCGCAGCGTCCGGGGCGGCGCCCACTCGTGGTCGTTCTGCTGCTCCTTCGCCGTGAACTTCCCCTTCGGCAGCCGCACTTCGACGGGGTGCGAGACGGGCCCGTAGTAGGGGCGCACGCGGTAGTAGAAGGGTGTCCGGGGCATCAGGTCGGGGTGCTTGTACGAGGTCTGGTTGAGCGGGACGTACTCCAGGATCGTGTACGGCCCCTCGGGCTCGGTCGCGAACTCCACGATCCGCCCGGCGGCCCCCGGCTCCGTGCCCGTCCACCTCAGAGTGATGTCGACCGGCGAGGTCAGGGTCGCGGTGAGCCTGGTGCCGGTGGCCGAGGTGGTGGCGGAGGTGGTGGCCGATGCGGCGGAGCGGGCCGGGGCCGGGGACCCGGCCGGCTGCGGCGACGAGCAGCCGGCCAGGCCGGCGACGACGAGGACCGCCGCCGCCAGGGCTCGGAGCGCGCCGCTCACTTGCGCCAGAACTTGACGTTGCTCCACACCACCGTGGCCGGGCCGTTGCCACTGCTGGTGCGGTAGGCGCCGAACTTGTCGTAGAAGCTGCCGCCGGGGCTGTCGACGGTGTGCTTCAGCGATCCGTTGATGTAGGTGCGGTGTTCCTTGCCCACCTGGTGCACGGTGTTCACCCGCACCGTCGCGCCGACGGTCCCCGCGCCCGAGAGGGTGTCCCCGCCGTGCACGGCGTACAGCCGCCCGCCGCGCTCGACGGCCAGCATGAAGTACGGGCCCGCGTCGCCGTCCGTGTCGTTGAACGTCTGCTTCAGGCTGATCCGGGTGCCGCCCATGCTGGTGACCTTGAAGTACCCCTCGAACTGGCGGGTGCCGCCGGTGTACGTGTCGTACCGCCGCTCGGCGCGCTGGTCCCCGCTGGCGGTGGAGCAGGTGAGCTTGAAGGTCAGGTCGTCGACCTGACCGCAGCCCCGCTCCTGCACCTTGAACGAGGGGGACTCCGAGGTCCAGCCGCCGGGCTCGACCTCGGCGTGGGCGGTGTTCGCGGCTGTCAGCAGCAGTCCGCAGGCGGCCGAAACCGCGGCGATCGCGCGGTGTTTCCCCGACATCTCGCGCTCCTCTACTTGACCCAATAGTGGATGTTGCGGAAGCGGGCCTCGGCCCGGCCACTGCCGTGGTGGTACACGCCGTTCTTGAAGTGGCGGGTCGCCGGTCCCCGGTCGTCGACGGTCAGGACCAGCTGGTCGTCGGCGTAGACCTGGATCCGTCCGGCGTCCGCGTCGTGCGCGACCTTCAGGTTCCACCACTTGTTGTAGACGCCGGCCTTGATGACCTGGTCCGTGTAGCGCTTGACGGTGCCGCCGTTCTCGCTGGACACCCGCAGCATGATGTCGGTCGCGGGGGTGCCGGACGGGTGCTTGACCCGCAGGATCTGCATGAAGTCCGCGCCATTGGTGCCGGACGGGATGTACACGTCGGCGTCCCACATGTGCTTGCCCGAGGTGTACTCCTGCTTCCAGCGCATCTCGGTGCGCGGATCGGTCGAGCTGCCCTCTTCCAGCGGCTCGTCGGTGGAGTACACCCACATGGTGTGTGTCTTGGAGCCCGAGTCGTACTTGTAGCGCTCGTTCACGTCCAGGTTCCATGGCTTGTGCATGGAGTAGCTGAAGGACTTCTGCTGCCAGCCGTCCGTAGGCGACTGCACGGCGGGCACGGCAGACCCGGCGGGCACGGCAGACCCGGCGGGCACGGTCGGCGCGGCGGCCGGTCCGGCCGTCGCGGGTGCCCCTGATGCCAGGCCCGTCAGCGCTCCCACGAGCGCGGCGACGGCGATTCCCACTCTGATGCGTAACGCGGGCATGTGATCACCTCCAGTGTTCCGTTCTCCTGATGTCCCCCTGAATGGATCATGGTCTAGACCAAGAGTCACGGTAGGCCTGTGCGCATGGCGTGTCCATATCAATGAACGAGATTCTTATAGGGAAACGACCCCGGCTGGAGAAACGACCCCGGCCGGGCCCGAGATCCGCTGTGACAGGCTGGGGGACGGCCCGCGAGTGCCGAGCGGGCCCGGAACACGAGGTGAGTGCGGCGTGCAGATGCCCCGTTGGAAAACCGTGGGCGCGGCCCTGCTGCGGGTGATCGCGGTGTGGGCGGTGTCCACGCTCACCATGCTGGCCCTCGCGGGCATCCTCCCCGACTTCCGGCTGCAGTCCGCCGACGGGGACAGCACCACCCGTGTCGCGATCACCGCCGCGAGCGGCGCCGGGGCCTTCGGTCTGCTCAGCGCGCTGGTGTGGCCGCTGCTGGTGCGGGCCCTGCTGCTGGTGCCCGCGTTTGTGCTCGGGCTGCTGGTGTTCGCGCTCAACGGCTCGCTGCTGCTGATCGCGCTGAATCTGACCCCGGACGGGCGCGGCGCCGCCGAGCCGGAGACCGCCGTGGTGGTCGCGGCCGTGATGTCCGCCGCGTCCTCGGCGACCAGCACGTTCCTGGCCGTACGGGACGACGGCGCCTACCGCCGGCGGCTGGCGCGGCTCGCAGACCGCCGACGGCGCCGTCGGCGCCGACAAGGTGAGACTGGCGGGCCGCCGCAGCCGCCCGGGACGGTGTTTCTCCAGATCGACGGCGTGGGACACGAGGTGCTGCGGGACGCGGTGCGGCCCCGCGGCAACCGGCCGCCGATCATGGAGACCGTCGCCGGCTGGGTGGACACCACCCATACGCTCACCCCCTGGCGCACCGACTGGTCCAGCCAGACCGGCGCCAGCCAGCTCGGCATCCTGCACGGCTCCACCGAGGACGTGCCGGCCTTCCGCTGGTACGAGAAGGAGACCCGGCAGGTCATCGTCAGCAACCGGCCGACCAGCGCGGCCGAACTCCAGCGCCGGGCCGCGGCCCGCACCGGCGACGAGGGGCTGCTCACCGTCGACGGGGCCAGCCGCGGCAACCTGTTCACCGGCGGTGCCGAGGAACTGGCCCTGGTGCTCTCGGTGGCCGCCCGGCGCGGCCGGCACAACCGCTCCCGGAGCGGCTACTTCGCGTACTTCAGGGACCCCGCGAACGCGACCCGTACCGCGGGCTCCTTCCTCGCCGAGATCTTCCGCGAGCTCGGCCAGTCGGCGCGCGCCAGGCTGCGCCGTGAGACGCCACGCGTGGGGCGGGGCGGGCTGTACCCGTTCATCCGCGCCTTCGCCACCGTCGTGGAGCGCGACGTCGTGGTCGCCGCCGTGATGGGGGACATCCTGTCCGGGCGCACCGCGATCTACGCCGACCTGGTGGCGTACGACGAGGTCGCCCACCACTCCGGGCCGCGCAGCCGCGACACCCACCAGGTGCTGCGCCGCCTCGACCGCTGCGTGGCGCTGATCGCCACGGTCGTCGCGCACGCGCCGCGCGACTACCGCATCGTGCTGCTCTCCGACCACGGGCAGAGCCCTGGCCCGACCTTCGCCGGCGCCTACGGCCTCACCCTGGAGGACCTGGTGCGGGCCGGTTGCGCACTGCCCGTGCCCCGCCGCGCCGGGCGCACACCGAGCGGCGCCGAGGCGCGCGAGGCGGCGCGCGCCGCGCTGCGCAGGCCCGAGCGGGACGGCGACGGGCACGGCCCGTCCGACCCGGTGGTGCTCGCCTCGGGCAACCTGGGGCTGGTGTCCTTCCCCGATGTGCCGGGACGGATGAGCCGCGAGGAGATCGACCGCCGCCACCCCGCGCTGCTGCGCACCCTCGCCGACCACCCCGGCGTGGGCTTCCTGCTCGTACGGTCCGATCGGCACGGCGCGGTGGTGCTGGGCGCGGACGGCGCCGAGCACCACCTCGACACCGGCCGGGTCGTGGGGCGCAGCCCGCTCACGGCCTTCGGGCACGGCGCCGTGGCCGCCGTACGGCGCACCGCGCGCTTTCCGAACGCCGCCGACATCATGGTCAACTCCGCCTACGACCCGGCGACCGGCGAGGTGCACGCCTTCGAGGGGCAGATCGGCTCGCACGGGGGGCTCGGCGGGGCACAGAGCCGCCCCTTTCTGCTGTGGCCCCTCGAGCTCAGCCCGCCCATCCGGCCGGGGGAGGAGCTGGTGGGGGCCGAGCGGGTGCACGCGGTGCTGCGGCGCTGGCTGCGGGAGGCGGACGGCCCGCAGATCCCGTGCCGGACGGCCTCCGCGGGCCAGGGCGCCGACGGGCGGCCGGGCGAGGAACCACGGCGCCTCGGCGATGTCGCCGCAGCATCTCCGGCGGCCCCGCCGCCCCTGCCGGACAAAACCCGCTGATTTTGTGTACCGTGCACCTTCCTTGACCATGGCGGAATGCATGACCCGCACCCCGCCCGCCGCTTCGGCCTGCCCACGGCGACCGCGCTCGTCATGGGCAACATCATCGGCGGCGGCATCTTTCTGCTGCCCGCCTCCGTCGCCCCGTACGGCACCGTCAGTCTGCTCGCCTTCGTCGTCCTGACCGTCGGCGCGGTCGCGCTCGCGCTGGTCTTCGGACGGCTGGCGGAGCGCGATCCGCGCACCGGCGGGCCGTACGTCTACGCGCGCGCGGCGTTCGGCGACTTCGCGGGATTCCTGTCCGCCTGGTCGTACTGGACCATGACCTGGGTGAGCAACGCGGCGCTTGCGGTGGCGGCCGTCGGCTATGTCCATGTGCTCGCCCCCGGCCACGAGTCCAAGGGTGCCGACCTGGCCGTGGCGCTGCTCGCGCTGTGGCTCCCGGCGCTAGCGAACCTGGCGGGCACGCGGTGGGTCGGCGCGGTGCAGATCGTCTCCACGGTGCTGAAGTTCGTGCCGCTGCTCTTCGTCGCCGTCGCCGGGCTCTTCTTCTTCGACCCGCACAACCTCGGCCCGTTCCACGCCGGCGGCGGCAGCGCGATCGGCGGTCTGTCGGCGGCGGCCGCGATCCTGCTCTACAGCTATGTGGGCGTCGAGTCGGCGTCGATGAGCGCGGGGGAGGTGCGCGACCCGGAGCGCAATGTGGGGCGGGCCAGCGTGCTGGGCACCGTCGGCGCCGCCGTGGTCTACCTCATCGGCACGGTGTCGGTCTTCGGCACCGTCGCCCACCGGGACCTGGTGAACTCCACGGCGCCCTTCTCCGACGCCGTGGACGCCATGTTCGGCGGCTCCTGGGGCGGCACCCTCATCGCCCTGGCCGCCGTGGTGTCCATCGTCGGCGCGCTCAACGGCTGGATCCTGATGAGCGCCCAGGCGCCGTACGCGGCCGCCCGCGACGGGCTCTTCCCCGCCGCGTTCGCCGCCAAGCGGCGCGGGGTGCCGACCTTCGGGGTGCTCGTCGGCACGGCCCTCGCCTCGCTGCTCACCGTCCTCAACTACACCTCAGGCTCGGGCGGGGTCTTCGAGTCCCTGGTCCTGATCACCACCTTCTCGGCGACCGTCCCGTATCTGCTGGCCGCCGGCGCCCAGGTCCACTTCCTGCTGTCGGGGCGCCGGGACGAGGTGCGCGCCGGCCGCTTCGCCCGGGACCTGGTGCTCGCGCTGCTCGGCTTCGGCTTCTCCTTCTGGCTGGTCGCGGGCGCCGGATACGCCGCCGTGTACCAGGGCACGCTCTTCCTCTTCGCCGGGGTGCTGGTCTACATCCTCATGGCCGCCCGCCGCGCCGCCGCCCGGCCCGGCCCCGAGGCTGCCACGGAGCCGGTCCCCCCGGGCGGCGCGCCCCCGGCCGCCGAGACCGTCGTCTGACCCCGGAAGCGCGGCGGCGAGCAGCACCCCGGCCCCGGCGACGGCCGCCAGGACCGCCAGTGTGGTGCCCCTCGCGGTGAGGGCCATCAGCATGGTCGCCGCCGCGACGCCCAGCGCCGGGCCGACGTTCAGGGCGGTCTGCTGAAGCCCGCCGGCCACCCCGGCGTGACCCACCGGCGCCTGGCGCACGATCACGGCCGTCGCGGTGACCATCACCGCGCCGAACCCGGCGCCGATCGCGAGGAAGCAGCCGCCGATCGCCACGGCCGTGGACTCCTCGTCGAGCCGGGAGAACAGCAGGACGCCGAGGGCGAGCAGCGCCATCCCCGCCATGGCCGTCCGGCGGGCTCCGTACCGGCGCAGCAGTACGGCACAGACGGGCGCGCCCAGCACCATCATCGCGGGCAGCGGCAGCGCTCTCAGCCCGCTCTGCAGCGGGTCCAGCGCGAGCACGTCCTGGAGGAAGTACGTGCCGAGGAACAGGGCCCCGAACATCGCGGCCGACGCCGCCACCAGGATGCCGAGCGCCGGGGCGACGGCCGCCGACCGCAGCACGCTCGGCGGCAGCAGGGGGTGCGCGGTGCGCCGCGCATGCCGGGCGAACGCGCCGCCCGCCACCGCCGTGACGAGGAACCCGAGCGCGGTCGCCGCCGGCCGGCCGGTCTCCGGCAGCGCGACGAGCGTGTGGACGAGAGACGCCAGCGCCACCGCGAGGAGGAGGGCGCCGGGCAGATCGAGCCGGAGATCGGGCACCCGCTTCGGCTCCGGGATCCGGACCACGAGCGCCAGGACACCGATCAGCAGCGCCGGCGCCACGGTGAGGAAGAAGACGGAGCGCCAGCCCAGCTGGTCCGTCAGCGCCCCGCCGACCAGCGGACCGGCCGCGGCCGCCACCCCGATCGCGCTGGTGCGCAGGGCGATGGGCATGCCGATCCGGTCCGGCGGGTACGCGGCCCGCAGCATGCCGAGGGTGGCCGGTTGCAGCAGCGCGCCGAACACCCCTTGGGCGACACGCAGGCCGATCACCCAGCCGACTCCGGGCGCCAGGCCGATGCCCGCCGACGCGGCGGCGAAGCCCAGGGTGCCGACGGCGAACAGCCGCTGGTGGCCGTACCGGTCGCCCAGGCGGCCGGCGAACACGAGCAGGCCCGCCACCGCGACGAGATAGCCGGTGCTGGTCCACTGCACCGCGGCGAACGAGGCGTGCAGATCCCGACGCATGGCGGGCTGCGCGATGGTCAGCACGGTGCCGTCCAGGGCGACGATCGCGGCCCCGGTGACGCTGCCGACGAGCGTGAGCAGCCGGTGGTGTTGTGGGCTCATCGCTCCTCCGGGCCCAGGTGCGCGTCCAGCGCGGCGCGCAGCAGCGGGTCGACGTCGTCGGTGGCCGTCGCGAGTTGGAGGCTGCCCCAGCCCCACAGCTGGGCGATGCCGTGCAGATTGGCCCACAGCGCGCCCGCGACGACCTGGGGCGCGGCGTCGGCCGGTGGCCGCGCCCGGGCGACCAGGTCGACCAGCACCTCGAAGAGCGGCAGGCTGGTCTCGCGCAGCCCGAGGTGGTCGCTCTCCAGCAGGTCATGGCGGAACATCAGCTCGAACATGCCGCGGTCGGTCAGCGCGAAGTCGAGGTAGACCCGCCCCAGTGCCATCAGCTGGGCGCGCGGCTCCGCCCGCCCGTCCCCGACCGCCTCGGCGACCCCGGCGGCCAGTTTGCCGAAGCCCTGACGCGCGATCGCGGACAACAGCACCAGGTGGGTGGGGAAGTAGCGGCGCGGGGCTCCGTGGGACACCCCGGCCCGGCGGGCGATCTCCCGCAGAGACAGGGACTGCATCCCCTCCCTGGTCACCAGATCCACGCCGACCTCGATCAAGCGGGACCGCAGCCCCGTGTCCTGCTCGCTCATAGACACTGTCTACCAGGAAGAGTAGACAGTGTCTACTGGGGTCACGATCCAGCCTGTTGGGCCAGAATGATGCACCGACACATAGGTGACGACTCGTGAGAAACCTTGAGGCCGACATGACTGAGCAGCAGCCCCCGACGCCCCCTCAGCCCCAAGGGCTTCCCCCGCAGCCCGCCGGCGTCCCGCCGCAGCCGGGCGCCGGCGTCCCGCCGCAGCCGGGACAGCTTCCCGCCGCGGTCCCGCTCCCGCCCCCGCGGCGGCAGGGCCCGATCTCGTTGCGCACCCCGCTGGTCACCGCGGCCCTCGGCCTGGTGGTCGGCCTCGCCGCGGTCGGCATACCCGTACTGCTCTCGGACGACGACGGCGGCGGGGGCTTCGGCGGCGGGGGCGGCAGCGGTGAACTCAGCGCTCCCGCGAAGCTCGACGGGCTCAGACCCTTCGCGGAGATCCAGCGCGCGGCGGGCGTCCCCAAGGCCGAGGAGATGGCGGACGCCATCACCAAAGAGGACCGCAAGAGCGGTGAGCGGCTGTCCGAGGCGTACGGCGGTGCCGCCGCCGTGGTGCAGCGGTACGCCGACAGCGATGTCCAGACGACCGTGACGCTGGTCGCGGTCCGTGGCCGGTCCCCGCAGCCGTACGTCCCCTACCAGGACCCGAAGCGCCTCGGCCTGGCCAAGCCGCAGGACGAACTCAAGACCTTCGGCGACGTCTCCTGCGTGCTGTACAACCAGCCCACCGCGGCCGGTTCCAAACCCACCGCGGACTCCGTGCACGTCAGCTACTGCCAGCGCACGGGCGACGGGCTCACCGTCCAGGTCCGCACGCTCGGCGGCGGTGTGGCCAACCAGCCCGACAAGGTCGCGGACCTGACCGAGAAGGCCTGGTCGGAACTGTCCTGAGCCGGGGTGTCCCGAGCCGGGCCACCGCCATTACCTGGCGGGTAATCGACCGGACGAGCCGTCGGCGGCAGGGTGGAGGCATCGGGTTCCGGGCCGGCGCACTCCGGCTCGGAACCCGGCCCCACCAGCGGATTCCATCACGAGGAGAGCCCTGCCATGACCGCCCAGCCGCAGTACGAGACCGCCGTCGCCCGCTACTTCGAGGCGTGGAACGCGACCGACGCCGAGGCCCGCGCCAAGGCCGTCGCCGCCGCCTGGAGCGAGGACGGCAGCTACACCGACCCGCTCGCCCAGGTCAGCGGCCACGACCAGCTCGCGGCGGTCATCGCCGGGGCCCAGGAGCAGTTCCCCGGATTCGTCTTCCAGCACACCGGGACCGTCGACGGACACCACGACACCGCCCGCTTCACCTGGGAGCTGGTCTCGACGGCCGACGGCTCCGCACCGGTCGCCGGGTCCGACGTGATCACGCTGGCCGAGGACGGCCGGATCCGCTCCGTCCTCGGCTTCCTGGACCGGGTCCCGGCGGCGCCTACGGCATGAGCCGCCGGAGGGTCTGCGCCGTCTCCGGGTCGGCCGGGAGAAGGGTCTCGATCGCCAGCTCGGAGACGGTGACGTCCATGGGGGTGTTGAAGGTCGCGATCGTGGACACGAAGGACAGCACATGTCCGCGGTGCTCGATCACCATCGGCAGCGCGAACGGCGCGTGGTCCCCGCCCACGGCCGCCTCCTCCCGGCCCCCCGCGCCCAGCGGATAGGCGCTGACCTCGTCGTACAGCTTCCGCAGTGGCGAGGACCGCATCAGCGCCAGCTGCCGCTCCATCTGCTCCAGCAGATGGCCGCGCCACTCGCGCAGATTGAGGATGCGCGGGGCCAGGCCGTCCGGGTGCAAGGTGATGCGCATCGCGTTCATCGGCGGCCGGAGGAGGTGGTCCGCGACCCCCTCCAGCAGCATCGCCATGCCCTGGTTCGCCGCCACCACCTGGTACATGCCGTCGACGACGATGGCCGGGTACGGGTCGTAGCCCGTCAGCAGCCGCTCCATGCCCTCGCGCAGCGGGCCCATCGACGGGTCGTCCACCGGGGTCTCCGGGTAGTGCGGCGCGTAACCGGCCGCGATCAGCAGGGCGTTGCGCTCCCGTACGGGTACGTCGAGGTGCTCCGCGAGGCGCAGCACCATCTCCTGGCTGGGCCTGGCCCGCCCGGTCTCGATGAAGCTGATGTGGCGGGCGGAGGAGTCGGCGCGCAGCGCGAGCTCGAGCTGGCTGATCCGTCGCCGGTCCCGCCATTCGCGCAGCAGCGCGCCCACCCCAGGGGCAATCACGGCAGTCGTCATGCCCCGAAGGTAACCGAACATGGATCTCCCGCCTCGCGTGCGGCCCGCGCGGGGCGTGGGAAGGTGGGACCAGTCACGACGGAAGGGACGGGCCATGGCAGTCGAGCCGCTGTCGAACGAGGAGATCGAGCGAGGCCTGGAGGACCTTCCCGGCTGGTCGCTGCGGGACGACCGGCTGGTGCGCGGGTACTCCTTCCCCGGCCACCCGGCCGCGGCCCGCCTGGTGGCCGAGGTCGCCGAGGCGCAGGAGGAGCTGGGGCACCACTCCGATCTGACGCTCGGCTACAACAAGGTCGGCGTCTCGGTGAACACGCACAGCGTCGGCGGCAAGGTGACCGAACTCGACCTCCGGCTCGCCCACCGCATTGAGGACATCGCGCGCGGGCAGGGCGTTGCCTAGATAAATCCGTGCGGATTTGATACGGGAGTTGGCCTGATCTGATCACTTCGTTAGCCTCCCGGCAGCCCCCCCCAGAAATGCCGCTCCGAGGAAGACGATGCAGTGACGAACCCCCAAGAACCGCAGGACCCGAGCAATACACCGGGCACGCCGCCCCCGGGCTGCCCCGCCCACGCCGCACGGCTGTACGGGCCTGAGTTCCGGCGGCAGCCGGCCGAGACCTACCGGCGGATACGACGCGACGGGCAGGTTGCCCGCGTTCTGCTCGAAGGCGACGTCGCCGCCTGGTTCGTCGTCGGCTACCGCGAGACGCGCCAGGTGCTGTCCGACGTCGATACCTACGGCCGGGACCCGCGCCGCTGGAACGGCTGGGACAGTGTGCCGCCGGACTGGTCCCTCATGCCGTGGGTGGCGTACAGCCCGATGATGCCCTTCACGGAGGGGGAGGAGCACCGGCAGCGCGCGGCGGCCGTCAGCGAGGTCCTCGCCACGATCGACCCCTTCGTGCTGCGCGGGCACTGCGAGCGCTTCGCCGACCAGTTGATCGACAAGTTCACCCTGAGCGGTAGCGCGGATCTGGTGTACGACTACATCTACTCGGTGCCCACCCTCGCCATGGGCGAGGTGTTCGGCCTGTCCGGGGACGAGGCCGGAATCGCGGCCCTGGCGGAGGGGCTGACCGTCTCGTTCGTCTCCGACACAGACGCCATGGCCGGCCAGCAGCGGGCCGCCGCGTATGTGGCGGGGCTGGTGAAGGCCAAGCGCGAGGCGCCGGGCCCCGACCTGACCTCGACGTTCCTCCTGAGCACCCCGTACCTCACCGAGGAGCAGCATGTCGCGGACGTGATGATGCTGATGGCGGCGGCGCTGCCGCTCACCTCGTACTGGATCGGCAACACCCTCCGGCTGATGCTCACCGACGAGCGCTTCGCCATGACCCTCACGGGCAACCGCCGCAGCATCGGTGAGGCCATGAACGAGGTGCTGTGGGCGGACTCCCCGCTCCAGAACCTCATCGGGCGGTACGCCACCCGCGACACCGTCCTCGGCGGTCAGCGCATCCGCACCGGCGACCTCGTCGTCCTCTGCCTGGCCGCCGCCAACGCCGACCCGCTGCTGTGGCCCGACGGCCTCGTCGGCCACGCCGGGAACCACTCCCATGTCGCCTTCAGCGGTGGCGACTACGGCTGTCCGGTGGGCGGCCCCGAGACGGCCAGGATCATCGCGGAGACGGCGATCGAGGTGCTGCTGGACCGCGTTCCGGACCTGACGCTGGCGGTCGCCCCCGACGAGCTGAAGTGGGCGGACTCCGTCTGGTACCGCTGTCTGGAATCGCTGCCGGTCACCTTCACCCCCACTCGGGTCGCCGGGGGCTAGTACCGCCCGGGACACGCGGCGGACATGCGGCGGCCCGCTTTGCGGAAACGGCAACAAAGTTTGTCGGTCGCACGGTGCGGGAGCAGGCTCGTGGCATGACCGGTCACCAGCACACCCACACCCACACCGACCACACACACGCCCACGGTGGCCCCGCCCATGGCGATCACTCGCACATGGACTGGGCCGCCTTCGGGCAGTTCCTCGAACAGAGCGCGGATGTATACACCCCCGCCGTCGAGCAGGCCATCGAGTGGCTGCGCGGGCTCCTCAGGCTCGATGAGGGACACGTGCGCCGCACGCTCGACGTGGGCAGCGGGCCCGGCGGCGCCACGTGCCTGTTCGCCCGTGCCTTCCCCGACGCCGAGGTGGTGGCCGTGGACGGCACCCCGGAGCTGCTGGCGCGGGCCCGCGACCGCGCCGCGCGGCTCGGGGTCGCCGACCGCGTACGGACCCACCTGGCCGAACTGCCCGACGGGCTGGCCGAGGTGGGCGACGCGGAGCTGATCTGGTCCAGCAGGGCGGTGCACCACCTGGGGGACCAGCAGGGAGCCGTCGACCGGCTCGCCGCCGCGCTGCGCCCCGGCGGGGTGCTGGCCCTGGTCGAGGGCGGGCTGTCGCTGCGCGCGCTGCCCCGCGACATCGGCATCGGCCGCCCCGGCCTGCTGACCCGCCTCGACGCCGTGCAGGAGGAGGTGTACACCGAGATGCGGGCCGAGCTGCCCGACGCCAAGGAGACGGTCGAGGACTGGCCGGCCATGCTCTCGGCGGCCGGGCTGACCGGGGCCCGCAGCCGCTCCTTCCTGACCGACCTGCCCGCCCCGCTCGACGCCCCGGCCCGCCGCCTGCTGCACGCCGACCTCACCCGCCTGTCCGAGGGGCTGGCCGACCGCCTCGACGCGACGGACCGCGCCACGCTCGACCGGCTGCTCGACCCGGACGACGAGGCGGGTGTGCTGCGCCGGCCGGACGCGTTCTGGCTGAGCGCACAGACCGTCCACGCGGCGGTCAGGCCCCGGTGACCGGACCCTGGTGACCGGACTTTGGTGACCAGGCCCCGCCCGTGGCCCGGTCACCGGGCGACCGGGCCATGGGCGGGGGCTCCGGAGGCGCGCCGAGCCCTCAGCCGGTGGTGAGGGTGAGGCCGTACGCCTCGAGGATCGGGTTCACCGGCTGGAAGTACGTGGTGCCGCCGGCCGTGCAGTCGCCGGAGCCGCCCGAGGTGACGCCCTGGGCCTGGCTGCCGGAGATGTACGAGCCGCCGGAGTCGCCGGGCTCGGCGCACACGGTCGTCCGGGACAGGCCGCTGACCAGGCCCTCGGAGTACCGCACACTGGTGTCCAGCTGCTCGATCGTGCCGCAGTGCCAGCCGGTCGTCGAGCCGGAGCGGCAGACGGAGGAGCCCACCGGCGCCTGCTGGGAGCCGGCGACCGTGACGACGGAGCCACCGGGGCCGAGCACCACGGGGGTGGGCGTCCAACTGCTGTTGACCGCCACCCAGGCGTAGTCGTTGCCCGGGAAGCGCGAGCCCTGGAAGGTGCCCTGGGCGGCTTTGTTGACGCCAGTGGTGGTGGCGCCCGCGTCGCCGCAGTGGCCCGCGGTGACAAAGCCGCCCAGGGAGTCCTTCGTCACCGAGAACCCGATCGAGCAGCGCGCGGTGCCGTTGATGTAGTACGCCTCGCCGCCGCGCACGTCGTCCAGCGGTTTCGGCTGCTCGGCGGACTCCACGACCCGCACCATGCCGCGGTCCACGCCGCTGGCGGTGACGAAGGCGGCGGCCTCGTCCGGGTCGGCCGACTGGACCACCACGCTGTTGCTCTTCACATCCACGTACCAGACGGCGGCGGCCGTGGCCGTCGGCGCGCGCCGCTCGGCCGCACGGTCCAGGGCGCCCTTCGCGGCGGTGAGGTCGTCGAGGCTGTGGCTGACCGTCACGGCCTTGGCGCCGGCGGCGGTGATCATGCCGTGCCGGCCCTGGTCGGTGGTGGCGACGGTGAGCTCGGCGGTCTTGCCGGTCACCCACGCGCCGCCGAACGCGGTCCCCAGGCTTCTGCGGAGGGCGGGGGTGGCCGTACCGGCCCGGTACTCGTTGGTGATCCGTGCCCTCGCCTCGTCGGCCGTGAGGCCGAGATCGCGCCGCATCGCGTCCAGCATCTCGGTGGGGACTTCGGTGGGGACCCCGGTGGGGGCCCCGGCCGTGGGGCCGGGTTCCGCCGCGGCGGATGTCGCCAGGGCGGGTATGGCGGTCAGGGAGAGAGCGGCGATGGCGAGGGCACAACCAGCGGTGAGGGCAGGTCTGTGTCTGCGGAGCATCGGGTGTCTCCTTGTGTCGTGGGGCTTGCGTCAACGTAAGCCGGTCCGACACGCGCCGCCCACCTGCCCGCTCTCCCCGGTTGCGCGCCGCGGCAGACCCGGCACGACCGCCCGCCAGCCCGCCCCGAGCCCGCCGCCGGAGGCGGCCCGGGGCCCGGCGCACGGCGACGCCACCCGAACAGCCGCCGCCGATCCAGCGGTTGTGCGAACGCCCCGCCCTCGGGAGAGGACGGGGCGCTCGACGGGCCGTGTGCGGCGCGGCCGTGTGTGCGGCGCGGAATCACACCATGTTGAAGTGCTCCGGGTCCGGGCCGAGGCGGCTGCCGGAGTCCATCGCGTCGATCGTGGCGAGGTCCTGGGCGTCCAGCTCGAAGTCGAACACGTCGATGTTCTCCTCGATGCGGGACGACGTGACCGACTTGGGGATCACCACATTGCCCAGGTCCAGGTGCCAGCGGAGCACCACCTGGGCCGGGGACTTGCCGTGCTTCTCGGCGATGGCCTTCAGCCGGTCGTCCTCCAGCAGGCCCTTGCCCTGGCCGAGCGGGGACCACGCCTCGGTGGCGATGTTGTGCCGGGCGTTGAAGGCGCGCAGCTCCGCCTGCTGGAGCTGCGGGTGCAGCTCGACCTGGTCGATGACCGGGGCGACCTCGGTCTCCGAGAGCAGCCGCTGGATGTGGGTCGGGTGGAAGTTCGAGAGCCCGATGGCCTTGGCGCGGCCCTCGGCGTAGATCTTCTCGAACGCCTTCCAGGTGTCCACGTACTTGTCGACCGCAGGCAGCGGCCAGTGGATCAGATACAGGTCCACATACTCGAGGCCGAGCTTGGACAGCGAGGTGTCGAAGGCGCGCAGGGTGGAGTCGTAGCCCTGGTCGGAGTTCCAGAGCTTGGTGGTCACGAACAGCTCGTCGCGCGGAATGCCCGACGCGGCGATGGCCCTTCCCGTGCCCTCCTCGTTGCCGTAGATCGCGGCGGTGTCGATGCTGCGGTACCCGGCGTCGAGCGCCGTGCGGACCGCGTCGGCCGCCTCGTCGTCCGGGACCTGCCAGACGCCGAAGCCGAGCTGGGGCATCCGGACGCCGTTGCTGAGGGTGATGAAGGGGACCTTGCTCACGAGCGGTCGATCCTTACGTCGATTACGGGTACGTACATCTCCCATGTCAACGAGCTGGGGCCGAGTCGCATTCCTGCGCAGCACCACCAGGTTCTCCCGCAGGTGGGGGCGGGCGCGCTGGTATGTACGGCAGGCCGCGGCCGGCACCCGCAGCCGGCCGTCGGCCACCCGGCCCGCGGCGACCGACTCGGCCACCGCGGACCAGAACGCGCGGGAGGGGGTACCGGGGCGGACTCGGCGGCCAGTGCGAGGCCGGGATCCTCACACCGCGGCGAGCAGCAGCGGTTCGGGGAGCTCCGCCCGGAACCGCCGCAGGGCATGCCCTTCGCGCACCGTCGCGCCCACCTCGACGGCGGCCCGGCTGACCGTGGCGCGCGGTGCCCGCACCACCATGGCCAGCCGGTAGGTGCCGCCGATGCTCGCCGTGGGGGTGCGGCGGATCTCCCAGCCCGGGTCGGACCTGAGCTCGCGCCGCGCCTCCAGACAGACCCGTGCGTCCCGCGCGGCTCGATCCTGCCCCACGAACCCCAGCCGCGGGCCGAGGTGGGCCGGGCCGGTGGCCCGGACCTCCCCGCTGAGCTGTAGCGGCGTCATGGACCAGGCCACCGGCTGGAAGGTGGCCCGGCGATTTCCGGCCGGTTCGGCCGAGAGGGTCAGATCAAGATTGACCGTATGCAGTTGGGGATTGGCTGCTTCTCGCGCGCAGCTGACCGAAAGATGCACCAAGTGGTAGGCCGCGCTCTCTGCCTCGTCTGTCGTGTTGGCCTCCGATTCCACATACGCCTTCAGCTCCGGAACCCGGCCCACGAGTTCCGTCGTCACTGGCACGGACAACGGCCCGCCCAGCGCGACGCGCCCCGCCAGGGCGGCGGCCGCGGTTGCGGCGGGCCGCCGCGGGACATGGCCCGAAGGCCCGGAGAATTCCTCTGATACCAGTGCCAGCTCGCGCTCGGGAAGTTCGGGGAGAATGATGTCGATCATTTCCGTGCCCCCTTTGCGGCTCAGGAATGGTAGAGCGCCTCGATTTCGACGGCATACGCCTGCTCGATCGCCTTCCGCTTCAATTTCAGCGAAGGCGTCAGGAGACCATGCTCCTCCGAGAACTGAGCGGCAAGTATCCGGAACGTACGAATCGACTCGGCTTGGGAAACCAGCGTGTTGGCGGCGACCACGGCCCGCCGGATCTCCATCTCCAGATCCGCCTCGCGGACCAGCTCCTGCGCGGGCAGCTCCGGTTGGCCGCGCATCGTCAGCCAGTGCGCGACGGCCTCGGCGTCCAGCGTGACCAGCGCCGCCACATACGGCCGGTCGTTGCCGACGACGATGCACTGGGCGACCAGCGGATGCGCCCTGACCCGCTCCTCCAGGACCACCGGCGAGACGCTCTTGCCGCTGGAGGTCACCAGGATCTCCTTCTTCCGCCCGGTGATCGTCAGATAGCCGTCGTCGTCCAGGGTGCCCAGGTCACCGGTGGCCAGCCAGCCGTCCCGCAGCACGGCGTCGGTCGCCTTGGGGTCGCCGTGGTAGCCGTCGAAGATCTGGTCGCCCGACAGCAGGACCTCGCCGTCGTCCTCGATGTACACGGTGGTGCCCGGGAGCGGGACGCCCACCGTGCCGAAGCGGGTCCGGTCGGGCGGGTTGGCGACGGCCGCCGCGGTGGTCTCGGTGAGCCCGTACCCCTCGAAGATCGTGACGCCCGCGCCCGCGAAGAACAGTCCGAGCCGCCGCTCCATGGCCGAGCCGCCCGAGAAGGCGTGCCGGACCCGGCCGCCCATCGCCGCCCGCACCTTGCTGTAGACCATCTTGTCGAAGAACTGGTGCTGCATGCGCAGCGAGGCGCCCGGCCCGGGCCCGATGCCGAAGGCCTTGGCCTCCTGCGCCTCCGCGTACCGCACCGCGACGTCCACGGCCTTGTCGAACGGGCCGAGCCGGCCCTCCGCCTCGGCCCTTCTGCGGGCCGCGGCGAAGACCTTCTCGAAGATGTACGGCACGGCCAGGAAGAACGTCGGCCGGAACGACTGGAGATCGGGCAGCAGTGCGGCCGCGGTGAGGCTCGGCTGGTGGGCGAGTTTCACCCGGCCGCGGATGGCGGCGACCTCGACCATCCGGCCGAAGACATGCGCGAGCGGCAGAAACAGCAGCGTCGCGGCCTCGTCGCCCCGCTTGGAGTGGAAGACCTCCTCGTAGCGGGCGACCACGGTGTCGCACTCGGCCATCAGATTGGCGTGCGTGATGACGCAGCCCTTGGGGCGGCCGGTGGTGCCCGAGGTGTAGACGATGGTCGCGGGGTTCTCCGGCTGGAGCGCCTTGCGGTGGCGGTGCACCACCTCGTCGTCCACCGACGCCCCGGCCGCGGTCAGCTCGTCCACCGCGCCCGCGTCCAGCTGCCACAGCCGGGCCAGCATCGGCAGCCGCCCGACCACCGAGCCGATCGTCATGGCGTGGTCCTCGTGCTCCACGACACAGGCGGAGACCTCCGCGTCATGCAGCATCCAGAAGACCTGCTCGGCGGAGGAGGTGGGATACATCGGCACGCTCTGCGCCCCGATGGACCACAGGGCGAAGTCGAACAGCGTCCACTCGTAGCGAGTACGGGACATGATGGCGACGCGGTCGCCGAAGCGCACGCCCTGGGCCAGCAGCCCCTTCGCGAGCGCCAGCACCTGGTCACGGAACTCGCCCGAGGACACATCCAGCCACTGGCCATCCTCCGTTTTGCGCCCCAGCGCCACCCGGTCCGGATCCGTGTCCGCATGCTCGAACACGGGATCCGCCAGGCCTCCGGTCTGCGGAGGGCTCGTCAACGGGGGGACGGTGAACTCGCGCAATGACTAGCTCCTTGAAGCGCTCCGCACAGCGCCGTGACCGTATCTGATCTGGGGCTATGAGCCCGTTGTGCGGCTCATGTGTGACGACTTTCTCCACCGAATCTCTCCCATCAGGGCACAGCTCGGGGCGCGGGTCAATGCATCAGGCACGGATTTGTGCGCGGGCCGGGGCGCGGGTCGGGACACGGGCCGGTGCGTGGGTCAGGACATGGGCCGGCGCGTGGGTCAGGGCACGGGGCCCGCCAGGATCGCGGCGGCCAGCCGGTCGGCCGCGGCCCGGGCCGCGGAGTCCCGCTGCCGCCTCCCGTGCAGCAGTACGAACTCCACCGGGCCCAGATCGGGCAGCCCGGCCCGGTCCGGGATGCGCGCCAGGCCCGGCGGGATCAGGCCGCGCGTATGCGCCATGACCCCCAGGCCCGCACGCGCCGCGGCGACCAGTCCGTTGAGGCTGCCGCTCGTGCACACGATCCGCCAGGGCCTGCCGTGCCGCTCCAGCACCTCCAGCGCCCGGGCCCGGGTGAGGCCAGGCGGCGGAAAGACGATCAGCGGCAGTGGGCGGTCGGGGTCGAGCCGCAGCCGCTCCGCGCCGATCCACACCAGCTTGTCCCGCCACACCAGCCGGCCCCCCGGCCGTTCTTCGGACCGCTTGGCCAGCACCAGATCCAGCTTCCCCGCCGCCAGCCGCTCGTGCAGCGTGCCCGACAGCTCCACGGTCAGCTCCAGGTCCACCTCGGGGTGGTCGCGGCGGAACCCCTCCAGGATCTCGGGGAGCCGGGTCAGTACGAAGTCCTCCGACGCGCCGAAGCGCAGCCGCCCGCGCAGCCGGGTGCCCTGGAACCAACTCGCCGCCCGCTCGTTCGCCTCCAGGATCGTCCGGGCGAAGCCCAGCATCGCCTCGCCGTCCTCGGTCAGCTCCACCCCGTGGGTGTCGCGCGTGAACAGCGGCCGGCCGACCTCGTCCTCGAGCTTGCGCACATGCTGGCTGACGGTGGACTGGCGCAGGCCGAGGCGGTGGCCGGCCTGGGTGAAGCTCAGCGTCTGGGCGACCATGAGGAACGTGCGCAGCTGGGAGGGGTCGTACACACCACAAGTGTAGGCGGCGGTCATCGCGGTTCACGATGACAGTCAGAGCGGTCAGTGGGATTCCCGATAGCGGTGATCAAGAGCATGCTGGCGAGGGCATCCGTCCCTGCCGCCCAGGGCGCCGAGAAGCCAGGGCGCCGGCCGAGAGCGCCGAGAACGCCGAGAACGTCGAGAAAGCGAGCGCATGCACCGCCGTAAGATCACCCTCCCGTCCTGGCTTCCTCTGGATTGGTTCATCCTCGCTCTGATCGGCACCGTCGTCCTCGCCGCGCTGCTTCCCGCGAGCGGCCCCGCCGCGACCGCCGCCGACGGGGCGACCACCGTCGCGGTCGCCTTTCTCTTCTTCCTGTACGGCGCGCGGCTGTCCACCCGCGAGGCGCTGGACGGAATGCGCCACTGGCGGCTCCATCTGACCGTGCTGGCCTGCACCTTCGTGGTCTTTCCGGTGCTGGGCACGGCCGCCCGCGGCCTGGTGCCGTATGTGCTGACGCACCCGCTCTACACCGGCCTGCTCTTTCTGTGCCTGGTGCCCTCCACCATCCAGTCCTCGATCGCCTTCACCTCGATCGCCCGGGGCAATGTCCCGGCCGCCATCTGCGCGGGCTCCTTCTCGAGCCTGATCGGCATCGTCGTCACCCCGCTGCTGGCCGCGCTGTTGCTGGGCGGCGGGGGCGGCGGAATCTCGGCGGACTCGATACTGAAGATCGCCCTGCAGCTGCTGGCGCCCTTCCTCGCCGGGCAGCTGCTGCGCCCCTGGGTCGGCGGCTTCGTCGCCCGCCACCGCAAGGTCCTCGGCTACGCCGACCGCGGCTCGATCCTCCTGGTCGTCTACGCCGCGTTCAGCGAGGGCATGGTCCGGGGCATCTGGCACCAGGTGACCCTGGCGCGGCTGGGCGCGCTGCTGGCCGTCGAGGCGGTGCTGCTGGCGGTGATGCTCACGCTCACCTGGCACGGCTCCCGGCGGCTGGGCTTCCACCGCGAGGACCGGATCGCGATCGTCTTCGCCGGGTCGAAGAAGAGCCTGGCGTCCGGGCTGCCCATGGCGAGCGTGCTGTTCGGGGCGCAGGCGAGCCTGGCCGTGCTGCCGCTGATGCTCTTCCACCAGATGCAGCTGATGGTCTGCGCGGTGCTGGCCCGGCGCTTCGCCGACTCGGCTCCGGAGCCGGTGGCCCCGGAGCCGACCCCCGCGACGGCCCAGCCGCACGAGGCTCAGGCGCCGGTCGGCGCCTGAGCCTCAGGCGCTAGTCGTCCGCGGGGCGGACGTGGTCCAAGGGGAGCCGTACGAGCGCGGCGGAATCCTTGGCGCCCGGGCCGTTCGGGCCGTTCAGCGTGGCGTTGAACTCACGGACCCGCCGCAGCTCGCTGTCCGACAGCGCACGCCCCCAGATCCGCACCTCGTCCAGGTCGCCCGTCAGGTGCGAGCGGCTGTCGACGGCCTCGCCGACATGGATGCCGAACGGCGAGGTACGGCTGACCGGCCCGGGCACATCGGCGGTGGAGAACGGCGTGCCCCCGTCCACGCTCAGGGACAGCCGGCCCCCGGCACGGGTGAGCGCGGCGTGGTGCCACTGCCCGTCGTTGTACGCGGAGTCGGTGCTCACCGAGGCGCTGGTGAAGGTGGCGGTGCCGTTGACCGTGGTGATCAGCGCCCGTACCCGGCCGCTGGAGGGCTCGCCGCGCAGCCACACCTGCGGCTGCCGGTTGCCGATGCCGCCCATCCACAGGAACGGCTGCTGGCCCGAGGTGGCGGTGTAGCGGAACCACAGGCTCACCGTGAAGTCGCGGGTGCCCAGCGGCAGCGAGGGCCGGAAGGGGACGTGGACGGCGTCATCCGTGCCGTCGAACGAGAGCCCCCGCCCGAACCGCCCCTCGGTTGGGGCCGGACCGCCGAGCACGGTGGCCGGGCGGGCGTCGGGCGCCCGGTCGGAGGTGGTCGGGTCGGGGCCGCGGCGCGGGCCGAGCCAGTCCTCGGTAAAGCGGGCGAAGCGGATCTCGTCGCGGGCGTCGACCGCGCCGCCCTCGTACATCAGCCCGACCTCGTCACGCGAGATGGCGACCATGTCCGAGTAGCCGGACCAGTCGGTGGTCACGACCTTGCCGCGGTCGACGCCGTCCCAGCCGCGGCCCTCGTTCCACGAGGAGCGGACCATCATGGTGCGGCGCCGGTCGGGGTCGGCGGGCGCGGCGAACAGCAGGCGGCTGTAGCCGTCCCGGTCCTCGCTCCGCAGCCGGAGGATCGAGCCCTGCACCTGGGGGGTGTACAGGTCGGGGATGGTGCGGAACGGCCCGGTGAAGCTCTCGCCGCCGTCCCGGCTGACGGCGAAGTCGCGGTGGCCGAGGTCCGTGCCGTCCTGCTCGCGCCCGTTGACGTAGACCGACCCGTCCTCGCGCTCCACCAGAGTCATCTCGGAGGGCTTCTGGCGGAAGGTGCCGTCCGCCGCGACCGGCCAGCTGTCCACCGCGCCGATGCGCCAGGTGTCACCGCCGTCGTCGCTGTAGGCCAGCGCGGCGTGGTTGGCGGTGATCCGGGTGCCGTCGTGGCTCTCGGTGTTGACGGTGAAGAGCAGCCGCCCCCGGTGCCGGCCGTGCGTCAGCTGGATGCCGTGCACGGGCCCGGTGGCGTACCAGGAGTTCCACGAGGCGGGCAGGAGCGAGTCGCTCAGGTCGCGCGGGGTGGACCACGTCGCGCCGTCGTCGTCGCTGTACTGGAGGTGCGGGGTCCGGTCACAGGGCACATCGCAGCCCTGTGCGTCGTCGCGCCCGGTGTTGTACGTACTGGCGAGCAGGATGCGGCCGGTGCGCTGGTCCACGATGGGCGCCGGGTTGCCGTGGGTGTCGCCGGCGCCCTTGTTGATCACCTGTAGCGGGCTCCAGGTGCGGCCGCCGTCCGTGGAGCGCTTGAGAACCAGGTCGATATCACCGGCGTCGCCGCAGTTGTCCACCCGCCCCTCGGCGAAGGCCAGCAGCGTGCCGTCCTTCGACTTCACGATGGCCGGGATCCGGAAGCACGAGTATCCGCTGTCCTGGGAAGACTTGAAGAGAACTTGCTGCTCGAAGTCGGTGCGGGCCGCGGCGGCGGATGACTCCGCTTCCGCGGCCCGCACCGGAATCGGGATCAGGGCCAGCGCCGCGGCGGCGAGGAACGCCGACGCGCGGCGCCGCCATGGTCTGGACCGTTTGCGTGTAGCGCGAAGATCTGACGCCATCGTCACCGACCTGCCCTTTCAGTGGCATCTGGACATCACGACATCAAGACGTCCCACGTCTGATCGGGTGCTGCCGGAGAAGTGTCCCGTCTCGCCCCCGCGCCGGACAAGGACCGTGCGTCAGATCGTGTGCGAGCCAAGCGGGTTGGGCCGAGCGGCGCGCCGCTAGCCAGCCGTCGCCAGGCCGGCCATGATCACCGAGTCCAGCAGTGAGCGTGAGGTCTCGAGCTCCTCGATGGCCGAGGTCATCCGTGCCCGCTCCTCCCGCAGCTGTGCGATCAGGTCGGGGCAGGTGGGCACCAGGCGCTCGTCCTCCTCCCGCAGGCAGGGCAGGATCTGCGCGATCGTGGCGGTCGACAGCCCGGCGGCGAGCAGTGAGCGGATGCGGTTCACCGCGGGCACGTCGGACTCGCGGTAGACGCGGTAGCCGCTGGGCAGGCGCTTCGGCCGGAGCAGTCCCTGCTGCTCGTAGTAGCGCAGCAGCCGCTCGTTCACCCCGGTGCGCCGGGCCAGTTCACCGATGCGCATGCCACGTCCCCTCGTTGCGCCCTTAAGCCTCCAGCTGGTGTCAGACTTTACCCGCCACGACCGCACAGCGCGTCGTCTATGAGGGCCTTCACGGCCTTGTCGGCCCGCTCCTGCCCCGCCGTGTCGGACTCGTCGAAGCTGTTGGTCGACACGGTCACCGCGCGGCGCCCGTCGGTGGTGACGCCGTTCTCGCTGGAGTAGCCCAGGGCGTTGCCACCGTGATGCCAGTAGAAGCCGCCGCAGCTCAGCGGGGTCGTCTCCAGACCAAGGCCGGCGCGGCGCCCCGGCTCGTCGGGTATCGGGACGGTCCGCCGCATCTCGGCGAACTCGGCGGGGCGCAGCAGCCGGCCGGTGATGAGCGCGCTGAAGAAGCGGTTGACGTCGTGCGGGGTGGTGACCAGGTCGCCGGAGGCGTCGGCCGCCGTGGAGTTGAAGACCGTGGTGTCGACGCGGCGCCCGTCCTCCGAGTAGGTGTGGTACCCGTGGGCGTACGGGGCGGGCAGGTACGGGCGGTCGCCCGGCAGGGACGTCCCGGTGAGCCCCAGCGGGCGGATGACCCGGTCGCGGACCTCCGTGCGCCAGGGGTGTCCGGTGACCCTCTCGATGATCATTCCGATGAGGACATAGTTGGTGTTGGAGTAGCGATAGGCCGCCCCGGGCTCGGAATTCGGGGGATAACCCACCGCGGCGGCCACCAGCTCCCCGGCGGTGTAGTGGCGGAAGCGGTTCTCGTAGTAGCCCCGGGCGGAATACCCCGCGGGGAACACCTCGCGGATGCTCGTATAGCCGCGCAGCCCGCTGGTGTGCTGCAGCAACTGCCGCACCGTGATGCGGCGGCCGTCGTTGCCATGGCCGCTGACGACGCCGGGCAGCCACCTGTCCACCGTGTCCTCCAGCGCCAGCCGCCCCTCGCCCACCAGCTGCAGCGCGACGGTGGCCACAAAGCTCTTCACCGTGCTGCCCGCGCGGTAATGGGCATCGGTGCGCATGGGAGCGCCGGTGCGCAGATCGGCCTCTCCCGCGCGGGCCGCCGCGGTGCCGGACGGAGTGTCCAGCACGGCCGCGACCCCCACGACCCCGGCCCCGTGGACCGTCGCCGTATCGCGCCGCAACACCTCCGCGCCGCCCATCCCCGGAGCGCCGCCCTTCCTCGGAGCGTGGGTCTCCGCTGGGGCGTAGGCCTCACCCTGGGCGGGGGCCGCCGCCGCCAGAGCGGCGACGGCCGCCAGGGTGGCCAGGGACGCGGCCAGGCGCCGCCGCACCGCGCTCATCGGCGCGCCACCTCACCGCACATCACACGGTCCACAAGCGCCTGTACGGCCTTCTCGGCCCTGAGCAACCGCTCGTCGTCCGAGGTGGTCCCGCTGGCACTGATCACCACGGACCGCCGTCCGTCCGCGCTGAACGCCGTCCGCACCGTGCCGCCTTCGAGGTCACCGCCGTGGCCCCAGCGGTATCCGCCGCAGCTCAGCGGCTGCCGCATCAGCCCGAGCCCATACCGCAGCCCGGGGAACGCCATCTCGAAGTCGGCGCCCACGGGGACCGTACGGCGCATCTCGGCGAGCTGCGCGGCGGGCAGGAGGCGACCGCCGAACAGGGCCGTGAAGAACCGGTCCAGGTCCCGCTGGCTGGTCACCAGCGACCCAGCGGCGTCGGCCCACGAGATATTTCGAACAGTGGTATCGGTCCATTGGCCGGAGCCGGGGAAGCGGTGGTACGTATGGGCGTACGGCTGCTTCAGATACGGGTCGTCGCCGGGCTCGTAGGTGTCCTTCAGCCCCAGCGGCCGGATGATGCGGTCGCGCACTTCGTCGGCCCAGGGCCGCCCGGCGGCCTTCTTGATGATCAGGCCGGCGAGCAGATAGTTGGGGTTCGAGTAGTTCCACTTCGGTGCCGGGTCGTCCGGGTCGGCGGGCGGGAAGTCGGGGTCGTGCCGCATCGCTCCGGCGATGCTCTGCTCCGGATCGATGTGGTAGAGCTTCGTCCGCTCGAAGTCCTCGGCCGTGTCCCCCAGGTCTTCCTCCAGGCCGTAGTTGTAGATGCCGCTGGTGTGCTGGAGCAGATTCCGGATGGTGATGCGGCGGCCGTCGTTGCCGTGGCCGCTGACGACGCCGGGCAGCCACTTGTCCACCGTGTCGTCCAGCGTCAGCCGCCCCTCGGCGACCAGTTGCAGGACGACGGTGGCCACGAAGGTCTTGGTGACGCTGGCGGCCCGGAAGTCGGCGCCGTACGGAACCGGGCGGCCGGTGTGCAACTCGGCCTCGCCCGCGCGGGCGTGTATCCGGCGACGGCCGTCGCGCACCTCCACGGACATGCCGATGTACCCGGCCTCCCGCAGGGTTTCGGCCACTTCGGCCCGCAGCGCCTCCTGGCCGGGCGAGGTGTCCGAGGACGCCGCGGCCGGGACCGCCGCGACGCCGCCGGCCGCGACCACGGCGAGCGCCGCGGCCGCGGCCACGCCCCTTAACCGGAGCTTCTTCGAATGGAGTCGCCCCCGTCGGAGCCTATGCGCGGACGTCGGGACGGAGGAGGTCACAGCGGGTGCTTTCATGTTCACCACCATCCCGGAGCCGGCGGTGCGGGGACCATCACGCCAGCCCTAGTCCCAAGGTCACGCCAGCCCTACCGCCCCGGTATGGCCAGCCCTACCCCGACGAGCCGTCAGGCCGAGGCCCCGCTGTCGATGACCAGGTCCGTGCCGACCACCGCGCCGGCCGCGGGCGAGGCGAGGTAGAGCACCGCGGCCGCGACCTCCTCGGCCTCCGCGACCCGGCCCAGCGGGGTGTCCCGCTTCATCCGCTCGGCCCGCTCGGCCTCCGTCTCGCCGGGCCGCAGCGACATCGTGGTGGCGGCGGCCCCGGGGCTGACCGCGTTGATGCGGATGCCCTGGGGGATGTGGTCGAGGGCGGCGGCGCGGGTGAGCGCGGACACCGCCGCCTTCGAGGTGATGTACGCGGCGAGGTTGGGGATCCGGTGGTGTACGCCCAGGTTGGAGGAGATGTTGACGATGGCGCCGCCGCCGTGGTCCTTCATGTGCGCGATCTCGTGCTTCATGGCCAGCCAGACGCCGGTGACGTTGGTCCGCTGCACCGCGTCCCAGTCCTCCTCGCTCACCTCGCCGACGGGCCCGGTGCCGCGCAGGATCCCGGCGTTGTTCACCGCGATGTCCAGCCCGCCGAACCGGGTGACGGTCTCCCGGACGAGCGCGCGGACCTGCCCGGAGTCGGTGACATCGGCCGCGACGGCGGCGGCCGTCCCGCCGACGGCCTCGATGAGCCTGACGGTCTCGTCCAGCGTGGCCGCGGTACGCCCCGCGGCGACCACGGACGCGCCCTCGGCGGCGAAGGCGAGCGCGATCGCGCGGCCGAGACCGGAGCCCGCGCCGGTGACGAGCGCGGTCTTGCCGGGGAAGCGGTTCATGGGTGACTCCTTGAGAGATGGGTGGGTGAGGTGATGGGTGACGGGTGATGCGGCATAGCGGTCCAGGACGGCAGCGGTTCAGGACGGCAGTGGTTCAGTGCGCCGGCTCAGCGCGGTGAGGGCGGCGAGCGCCACCAGGGCGGCCCCCGTCGCGGCCAGGGACGAGGCGTCGCCGCCGAGTGTGAGCAGGACGGCGAACAGGACGGTCGGGCCGAACTCCATCGCCGTGTTCATCACGCCGCCCGCGAGCCCGGCCTGCCCCCGCGGCACGCCGTCGGTGGCGAGTACGGCGGCGCCCGCGAAGGAGGCCGCCGTACCGATCGGCAGCAGCACAAGACCCGGCAGCAGCCCGTACGCGTACGGGGCGTCCGCGTCGAGCCCGCCGAGCGCGAGCAGGGCGAGCCCCGCGCCGCCCGCGCCGAGCCCGGCGGCGGTCACGGCCCGGGCCCCGTACCGCCCGATGAGTGGCCCCGCCGCGCGCCCCGAGGCGAGCAGCGCGACGGCGAACGGCACGAAGGCGGCCGAGGTCCGCAGCGCCGACCAGGCGCGCTCCTGCTGGAGGTGGAGGGAGAGGGTCACGAAGGTCATCGCGGTCCCGCAGGCGGTCAGCGCGATCGCCGAGAGCGCCAGCGCCCGCCGCCGGTCGAGCAGGAAGCGGGGCGGCAGCAGCGGGTCGCGGACGCGGCGCTCGGCGCCCCAGAACGCGGCGAGCAGCGCGGCCCCCGCGAGCAGCGGCACGAGCACGCCGGCCGACGACCAGGGGTGGCCGTCGGTGACCACGAGCCCGTAACTGGCCAGGGTGATGCCGCAGGTGGCGAGGAAGGCGCCCGGGAGGTCGAGCGCCCTGCCCCCGCACGGCTTGGTGTCCGGTAGCAGCCGCGGCGCGAGGGCGAGGGCGGCGCCGGCCACCACGAGCGGTACGGCGAAGTTCCAGCGCCACGACAGCAGGGTCGAGATGACGCCGGAGAGCAGATTGCCCGCGGTCGCGCCGAGCACCGAAAGACCGCCCCAGGTCGCCATCGCCCTGCCGTACGCGGCGGGGGCGGGGAAGACGGCGCGCAGCACGGCCATGGCGGCGGGCGCGCTGAGCGCCGCCCCCGCGCCCTGCGCGAACCGCGTCGCGAGCAGGGCCTCGATGCCGGGGGCGAGCGGAGCGGCGGCCGAGGCGGCGGCGAAGAGCGCGAGCCCCGCGGTGAGCGTCCGCCGTCCGCCGTACCGGTCGGCCAGGCGCCCGCCGAAGAGCAGCAGCCCGGCGAAGGTCAGCCCGTAGGCGGCGCTCAGCAGGATCAGGTCCGAGCGCTGGAGGCCGAATTCGCGCCCGATGCGGGGGAGCGGTACGGAGATCGCGGCGAGCGTGAAGATCAGTGTGGCCTGGACGCTGCCGAGCAGGGCGAAGGCGCCGCGCTGCCCGACGGTGGCGGCGTGGGCGGCATCTGTAGCGGTCATGGATCCCCCGATTATTGACCGAACGGTTTGTTATTGGGCTATGCGTAAGAGCGCTCGACCGGGTTTGGTGTGCGCGGCTCAGTCCAGCAGGGCCAGCGCCTGCTCGGCCGCGTCCCGGACCCTGGCCGGGTCCTCGGACGCCTTGCCGACCACTCGCAGCCCCTGCATCAGTACGAGCAGCATCCGGGCCAGCGCGCGCGGATCGCGGTCCTCGGGCAGCTCGCCCTGGGCTTGGGCGCGGATCAGCGCGGCGTACAGCGGGGTCTCGACATGCCCCCAGCTGATCTCGACCCGCCGGGCCACCGCGGGGTCGTGCGGGGCCAGTTCCGCCGCGCTGTTGGTGATGAAGCAGCCGCGGCGCCGGTCCTCCGGGGAGGTGGCCTCGGCGGCGAAGCCGCGCACCAGCGCCCGCACCGCGGGCAGCGCGGGGCCCGGCTGGGACAGGCCGCCCAGCAGGAGCGGGTCGCGTGTCTCGGCGTATCGGTCCAGGGCCTTCAGGTACAGCTCGTGCTTGTTGCCGAAGGTCGCGTAGATGCTGGCGCGGCCGATGCCCAGGTGCTCGACGAGGTCGGCCATCGACGTGGCTTCGTAGCCGCGCCGCCAGAACAGCTCAAGAGCCGACTGCAGCGCCGCGTCGGGGTCGAATTCCTTGGTCCTGGCCATGGCGCAGACTCTAGATGTAATGAGAACGATCGGTCAATAAAAGGCGCGCCGCGTGAGATCGTTGGGGCAATCGTTGGGGCAAGGAGGGAAGGACCGGCCGGCGCAGGGGGCGCTCCTCACCGGCCGGTCCGTCATCCCGTGCAGCGGGCAGACCGGTGTCAGGCCCTGCCGGCCGCTGTCCGCAGGGCAAGCCGGTGCTCGCCCGCGTACACGTTCATGGAGGCGCCGCGCAGAAAGCCGACCAGCGTCAGCCCGGTCTCGGCGGCCAGGTCCACGGCCAGCGACGAGGGCGCCGAGACGGCCGCGAGGACCGGGATCCCCGCCATGACCGCCTTCTGCGCGAGCTCGAAGGAGGCCCGGCCGGAGACCAGCAGCACGGCCCCGGACAGCGGCAGCAGCCCCTGCTGCAGCGCCCGCCCGACCAGCTTGTCCACCGCGTTGTGGCGGCCCACGTCCTCGCGTACGTCCAGCAGCTCGCCTTCCGGCGTGAACAGCGCGGCCGCGTGCAGCCCCCCGGTCCGGTCGAAGACGCGCTGCGCGGCGCGGAGCCGGTCGGGGAGGGAGGCGAGCGTCTCCGGGGCGATCCGCACCGGGGCGTGTCCGTCGTCGCCCACCGGCCAGCGGGCCGTGGTGCGCACCGCGTCCAGGCTGGCCTTGCCGCACAGCCCGCACGACGAGGTCGTATAGACGTTGCGCTCCAGGGTGATGTCGGGGACGGGGACGCCGGGCGCCAGCTTCACGTCCACCACGTTGTACGTGTTGGAGCCGTCCTCGGTCGCCCCCGCGCAGTAGACGATGTTCGCCAGCTCGTCCGCCCGCCCCAGGACCCCCTCGCTCACCAGGAATCCGGCGGCGAGCGCGAAGTCGTCACCCGGCGTGCGCATGGTGATCGCCAGCGGCTTTCCGTTCAGCCGGATCTCCAGCGGCTCCTCGGCGACGAGGGTGTCCGGGCGCGTGCTGACCGCGCCGTCCCGGATGCGGATGACGCGGCGGCGCTCGGTGACCCGTCCCATATAGATCAGTCCCGTCAGTCCCGGTTCTGCACGTGCTGGTAGCCGAAGCGGCCCTTGATGCAGAGATTGCCGTGGGTCACCGGGTTGTCGTGCGGTGAGGTGACCTTCACGATCTCATTGTCCTGCACATGGAGCGTGAGGTTGCAGCCGACGCCGCAGTAGGCGCACACGGTCGTGGTCTCGGTCTGCGCCGACTCGTCCCAGGTCCCGGCCGCCCGCATGTCGAACTCCGATTTGAAGCTGAGCGCTCCGGTCGGGCACACCTCGATGCAGTTGCCGCAGTAGACACAGGCCGAGTCGGTCAGCGGGGCGTCGTGCTCGGTGGAGATACGGGCGTCGAAGCCGCGGCCCGCGACCGCGATGGCGAAGGTGTTCTGCCACTGCTCACCACACGCGTCCACGCACTTGTAGCACAGGATGCACTTGTCGTAGTCGCGGACATAGAGGTCGTTGTCGACCTTCGGCTGCTCGTCCACCCGGGCGGCGTCCGGCCCGAAGCGGCCCGGCTCGGCCCCGTACTCCTCGATCCACTCGGCGGCGCGCGGCGTTGTCGACAGATCGGTCGAGGAGGCCAGCAGCTCCAGGACCACCTTTCGGCCGTGCCGGGCCCGGTCGGTGTCCGTGCGCACCTCCATGCCCGGCTCCACACGGCGCGAGCAGGCCGGGGCGAGGGTCCGCGCGCCCTCGACCTCCACGACGCACACCCGGCAGGCGTTCTTGGGGGTGAGCGTGTCGCCCTGGCACAGTGTCGGGACGTCCTTGCCCGAGGCGCGGCACGCGTCCAGGAGCGTGGACCCCTCGGGGGCGCGCACCGGCTCCCCGTCGAGCGTGAAGTCGACCAGGCGGCGCGGCGGCTGGAGCGGGACGGCGGTCATACGGGGGCTCCGTTCTGAGGGGCGTCGAAGACGCCGAGCCGGTCGATGGCGGATTCGACGGCGTTCCAGGCGGTCTGGCCCAGACCGCAGATCGAGGCGTCCCGCATCGCCTGCCCGACCTCCCGCAGCAGCGCGATGTCGCCGGCCGCGGCCGCCCCCGTACGGTCCTTGATCCGGTGCAGCGCCTCCTCCTGCCGCACGGTGCCCACCCGGCAGGGCACGCACTGGCCGCAGGACTCGTCGCGGAAGAACTCCGCGATGCGCAGCAGCACGCGCGGCAGCTCCACGTTCTCGTCGAGGACCAGCACCACCCCCGAGCCCAGCGTGGTGCCCGCGGCCCGGGTGCCCTCGAAGGTGAGCGGGACGTCCAGCTCGTCGGGGCGTACGAAGCCGCCCGCCGCCCCGCCGAGCAGCACCGCGCGCAGCACGGGTGGCGGTCCGGCGAGGTCGAGCAGCTCGCGGAGCGTGGCGCCGAACGGCAGCTCGTAGACGCCGGGGCGGTCCACGGCGCCGGAGACGCAGAACAGCTTGGTGCCGGTGGAGGACTCGGTACCGATGCTCGCGTACGCCTCGGCGCCCTCGGTCAGGATCGGCAGGACGTTGACCAGCGTCTCGACATTGTTGACCGCGGTCGGCTTGCCGAACAGGCCCTTCTCGACGGGGAACGGCGGCTTGCTGCGCGGCTCGCCGCGCCGCCCCTCGATCGAGTTGAAGATCGCGGTCTCCTCGCCGCAGATGTACGCGCCCGCGCCGCGCCGGATCTCGATGTCGAACGCGATCCCCTGGCCCAGCACGTCCGGGCCGAGCAGCCCGCGGGCGCGGGCCTGGCCGATGGCGTGCTCGAGGCGGGCGAGGGCGCGCGGGTACTCGCCCCGGAGGTAGAGGTAGCCGTGGTGGGCGCCGATCGCGTACCCGGCGATGGTCATGGCCTCGATCAGCGCGTACGGGTCGCCCTCCATCAGCACCCGGTCCTTGAACGTCCCCGGCTCGCTCTCGTCCGCGTTGCACACCAGGTAGTGCGGGTGGTCGGGCTGCCGGGCGGTGGCGTCCCACTTCCGCCCGGTCGGGAACGCGGCCCCGCCCCGCCCCACCAGACCCGCGTCGCTCACCTCGCGGATCACCCCGGCGGGCCCGAGCGCGAAGGCCCGCCGCAGAGCGGCGTAGCCGCCGTGGGCGCGGTAGTCGTCCAGGCTCGCCGGATCCACGGCCCCGACCCGCCGCAGCAGCCGCAGCCCGTGGGCCCCGCCCCCGCCCCCGGCCCCGGCCTGCGGGACGGCGGCCACGGCGGGTGGCTCGGCCGGTGCGTCCGCCACCGCGCGGGCGGCCTCGACGACGGCGGCGGGGGTGGCGGGGGCGACGACGGCGGTCGTGGGAGCCCCCGCGCGGATGGCGAGCGCCGCCGGGGCGCGCTCGCACAGGCCCAGGCACGGGCTCGGCTGCCAGACCGCACCGCCCGCCCGGGCCGACCCCGCCGCCCCCAGGTCGCGCTCAAGCCCCGCGCACACCTCGTCCGAGCCGCGGGCTGCGCAGGCCAGGTCCGTACAGACGTGGACGACAGTGGCCGGGCGGGGGCGGACCGAGAACATCGCGTAGAAGGTCGCCACGCCGTAGCCCTCGGCGGGCGGCACGGTCAGCCGGCGGCACAGATAGTCCAGCGCGCCCTCGCTGATCCAGCCCACGCGGTCGTTGATCGCGTGCAGCCCCGGCAACAGCAGGTCGCGCCGTTCGCGCGCCGCCCGCCCGCCGCGCGCCCAGCGCAGATCGCCTTCCGTACGGTCGTCGGCGCCCTCCCAGGCGGACTCGGGCGGGCCGAGCAGCGCGTCGACGGCGGCCCGCTCCTCGTCCGTCGGCTTGCTGTCACCGAAGCGCAGATCCACGCTCAGCTCCTCACATCGGCGGGCACGGGAAGCTTCTCGATCCGGATGGCCGACGCCTTGAACTCGGCCGTCCCGGCGATCGGGCAATTCGCCTCGATGGTCAGCGAGTTGGTGTCCACCTCGTCGGGGAAGTGCATGGTCATGAACGCGAGCCCGGGCCGCAGCCCCGGATCGATCCACACCGGAGCCACCACCGCGCCGCGCCGCGACGCCACGCGTACCTCCTCCTCGGCCACCACCCCGTAGCGGTCCGCGTCCTCCGGACACAGCTCGATGTACTCGCCGCGCCGCAGCGGGGAGGCGAAACCGCCGCTCTGCACCCCGGTGTTGTACGAGTCGAGGCGCCGCCCCGTGGTCAGCCGGATGGGGTAGCGGTCGTCGGTCAGGTCGACCGGCGGATCGTGTTTGACCGGGCCGAAGGGGGCGCGCGGCCCGCGCCGGGCCGGGTCCGCCGCCCACAGCCGCCCGTGCAGATAGCTGGGCTCCAGCCGGTCGGTGCTGGGGCAGGGCCACTGGATGCCGTGGTGTTCTGCGAGCCGCTCGTACGTCATCCCGAAGTGGTCGGGGGAGACGGCGCGCAGCTCGTTCCACACCTCCTCGGCGCCGGTGAACTTCCAGTCGTGGCCGAGTCGCCGGGCCAGTTCGCAGATGATGTCGATGTCCTCACGCGCCTCGCCCGGCGGATCCACCGCCTTGCGCACCCGCTGCACCCGCCGCTCGCTGTTGGTGGTCGTGCCGTCCGTCTCGCACCAGGCGGCGGTGGCGGGCAGCACGACATCGGCCAGCTCGGCGGTCTTCGTCAGAAAGATGTCCTGGACCACCAGGTGGTCCAGGGCCCGCAGCCTGCGGATGGCCTGCTCGCTGTCGGCCTCGGACTGGGCCGGGTTCTCGCCGACGCAGTAGACCGCGCGCAGCCGGCCCTCCTCCATCGCCTCGAACATCTCGGTGAGATTGAGCCCGTAGCGCGGCTGGATGACCACGTCCCACGCCGCCTCGAACTTCCCGCGGCTCGCCGGGTCCAGGATGTCCTGGAAGCCGGGCAGCCGGTTGGGGATGGCGCCCATGTCGCCACCGCCCTGCACGTTGTTCTGCCCGCGCAGTGGCTGCAGCCCGGAGCCGTGGCGGCCGACGTGGCCGGTCAGCAGGCACAGGTTGATCAGCGCCCGGACGTTGTCCGTGCCGTTGTGGTGTTCGGTGATGCCGAGCGTCCAGCAGAGCTGGGCGCGTTCGGCGGTGGCGTAGGCGTGCGCGAGGTCGCGGATCGCGGCGGCGGGCACGCCGGTGACCTTCTCGGCGACGGCCGGGGTCCAGGGCTCGACCTCGGCCGCGTACTCCTCGAAGCCGCTGGTCGCGCGGTCGATGAAGGCACGGTTGGCGAGCCCGGAGTGGATGATCTCGCGGCCGACGGCATGGGCGAGCGGGATGTCGGTGCCGACGTTGAGCCCCAGCCAGCTCTCCGCCCACTCGGCGGTGGAGGTGCGGCGCGGATCGACGGCGTACATCCGGGCGCCGTTGTGGATGCCCCTGAGCACGTGCTGGAAGAAGATGGGGTGCGCGAAGCGGGCGTTGGAGCCCCACATCACGATCAGATCGGTGTCCTCGACCTCGGCGTACGACGAGGTGCCGCCCCCGGAGCCGAAGACCGCCGACAGGCCCGCGACGCTGGGCGCGTGGCAGGTGCGGTTGCACGAGTCCACGTTGTTGGTGCCCATGACCACGCGCGTGAACTTCTGGGCCACGTAGTTCATCTCGTTGGTCGCGCGGGCGCAGGAGAACATGCCGAACGCGTCGGGCCCGTGCGTCCCGGTGGCGGCGGCGAACCCGGCGGCGGCCCGGTCGAGGGCCTCCACCCAGGTGGCGCGGCGCAGTTCGCCGCTCGCCGGGTCCCGTACGAGCGGGTGGGTGAGGCGGGGGTAGCGCCTGGGCTGTCGGTTGCGGTTACGGGCCACGACGGGCTCCTTATGGCAGCTCATACATCGTCGGCAACGCCGGCATCGTCGACAGGATATTGAATACAGTATGCCTGCTGAAGCGGTTAGGGAAGGCTGCGGAGCAGGCCCAGAGCGACCCCTTAAGCTGATCAAGCCAAGTGGCGTATGTCTGGCTAACGGCTCCCGGGCTGAGGAGAGTTGATGCGCAGAGGTCTGGAGCTGGTCGGGCGGTACCGGCTGGAGGCACCTCTCGGCCAGGGCGGTATGGGCGAGGTGTGGCAGGGCATCGACCTGCGCATGCGCCGCCCGGTCGCGGTGAAGATCCTGCCGCTGAGCGGGGCGGCCGACGAGGCCGCGATGACTCGGTTCCGGCGGGAGGCCGAATACGCCGCGGCGTTGAACCATCCGGGGATCACCACGGTCCACGACATCGGCGATCACAACGACGAAGGCCTGCGCCTCCTGTTCCTGGTGATGGAGCTGATGCGCGGGCGTGATCTGACCGCGGTACTGAAAGACCATCCGGGCGGGCTGCCCATCGCGCAGGTGACGGACTGGGCGGTGCAGATCCTCGACGCCCTCACCGCCGCCCACCGGCACGAGGTGGTGCACCGCGACATCAAACCGGCCAACCTCTTCCTGACCGACGACGGGCGGGTGAAGGTCTGCGACTTCGGAATCTCCCGGCTCGCGGACGCCACCCAGATCACCGCCACCGGGCTGTCCGTGGGGACTCCGCTCTACATGGCGCCCGAGCAGATCGAGGGCCACGCCGTCGACGCGCGCACTGACCTGTACGCCTTCGGCTGCGTGTTGTACCAACTGCTGACCGGGACCACGTGGGTGGAGACCGCCGACACCGGCTCAAGCGTCGGCGCCATCCTCCACCGGCATCTGAACCGAACCCCGGTGTCGCCGCAGTCCGTGCGGCCCGACATCGACGACCAGTTGAGCACCCTGGTACTGGATCTCCTGGCCAAACGGCCCGATGACCGGCCCGACGACGCATCCGCCGTGGCCGAACGCCTGCGTCGCCCGGAGCCCCATCCCGCCTCCGGCGGCGGGCCGCAGCCGATCCGCCCCGAACGGCGCGATGGCGACACACGGCTATGGGAGACCCGGACGGCCACCCCTCCGGCGGCGGGCCGCCCGGCGCCGGAGGTCAAGCACGGTGGCGGTACCGCGACCGGAGCGGTGGCGCTGGCGCTGTTGTGCCTTCCAGGGCTTCTGGTCCTTGTCATCAAGGCGACCGAATTCCTGGAAGAACCCGGTGCGCCGATGGGGTTGTTGTGGGCGAATCTGGTGGTGGGCGTGGTGGCGATGGTCATGCTCGCCACGGGTGCATGGCTGCTGTCCCGGCGCGCTCCGGCCGGGCGCCGGATCATCGCGGCAACCGGCGCCGTGGTGTTCCTGCAGGGTGCGAGCGCCAGTGCGCAAGCCTTTCTGACGGGCGCGAACCTGACGGAGGACTCGCCCATCTCAACGGTTGTCTTCGTCGTCGCCCCACTGACGGCCGTTGCGGCGGCTGCCGCCGTGGTCATGGCCGTACTCCCGTCCACCCGCGACTGGTGCATTCGTCGAAGCTAGATGTTGTCCCGTAACTGGTGTGGTTGTTGATGCGTTGGTCAGGCATGGGTGGGGTGATCTCAGCGGATGATCCGAAGTGGATCGAGCGCGCCGCTGTTCGGGATCTCGAAGTCGGCTGCGGACCGGATTCTTGATCATCTGGCGCCACTGCTGGCGATCTCACCGGTTCGCCGGATACGCAGGGACACCGTGTACATCGTGGACGGCACGCTGGTTCTTACCGGTGACCGCAGTATCGCGGCCTCGAGCAAGAACTACCGGTACTCGACCTACCTGCGGGTGGTCATCGACGCCAACAGCCGTTTGATGGTAGCCATCGGCGATCCGCTTCCCGGCAGCCGCAACGACTGCCGGGCCTTTACCGAATCCGGCGTCGACCGGGCCTGCCAAGGGGTGCCAGTGATCGCCGATGGCGGCTACCTGGGCACCGGACCGCTGATGCCGCACCGCAAGAGGCGAGGCCAGCAACAACTCAGCTCCCAGCAGGAAGCCGAGAACCAGGTCCACCGACGTGCGAGGGCCCGTGTCGAGCACGCCCCCAGAGACTGCCTCTCTTGAGCAGGGCGCAGCGGAACATGTACTCCGAGGCATGTCCGCGGCGCCCAAGCAAAGATCAGGCTTTTCTGTGAGCGGGCGGCAGGCGACAATACAGATCAACGAGGGACCACGGGACGGTTCCACCAGACAAAGAGGGGGACACATGATCTTCGTTGTTTCCATGGCGGTCGTGCTCGCGGCCGCAGTCGGGGCGTGCTTGGCCGTACTGCGGCACAGAGGCGGTTCGGGGCAACGCGGGGCACTGGAGCGTGCGGCAGCGGACCAGGGACTCGCACGAGGGCTGAGCGCCGCGAACACCATGAGGCAGAACGCGGGGCCCTGGGGGGCCTGATTCCTGGCCCAGCCAGCCAACTGCTCCACAACACGGCCCTCCGGGGGCGCTAACTGTCACCCCATACGGGACAACCTCAGTCCCGCGCGCGCATTCCGACAAGCAGGACGTCTCGCTGGGCACTGGCCCTTCACCAGCGGACAGGCCGACTGACGAGTCGTCATCAAATGACGGGTGCAATGCCAGTGAGGCTGTGGTGAGTTTGAGACGGCGACACGCCGAAGCGACGGCGTGTCGCCGTCTCAAACTCACCACAAGTCCATGCCTCGGCTGGGTAAGTCACTGGTATTGAGGTCAGGTGACGGGTTCGTGCGTCCTGAGTGGTTTCAGTGGAAGCTCGGCGAGCATCACGGTATACACCGGGGAGTCGGGGAAGGGCTGGCGCTTCCCCACCCTCCGGAAGCCCCAAGTCTCGTACAGGGCCTGCACCCGAGGGTGCTCCGTGTCGACGAGTAGCACCACGAGGTCCTCACCCCGCTCCTCCATGAGTGCACGGGTCAGGCGCTCGGCCAGCCCCGTCTTACGCCACTTCGTACGGACAGCCAGCTCGGAAAAGGAGAACGTGCGGCTCTTCTCCGGGGCCGGGTCGAGATGCTCACGCCACCATTCGCGACCGGGGTTAGCTGGGGCGCCGTAGGCGAAGCCCACTGCCTCGTCACCGGCGAACGCGATCATGCATGAGAATTCCGGGTGGCCGCCCCAGTGATCTACGAACCAGGGGAAGCGCTGGTTGAACTCGAAGTTCATCGCGTCCGCATAGGCGTCGGCGTGTACGTCGATCAGCGTCTGGCGTATCTCTGGAAGGTCCTCGTGGGTGAAGTGGCGGATGTCCAGTTCTGCGGCGCTCAAGCTCGGCTCCATTCTGATCGGTAGCGGTCTCCCCACTCTTGGGCGACGCTCGCGTCCGGCGCAAGGGTCATCAAGTCGCGGTAGTAGTCGCCGAGGAGGGACCGCAATCGGCCGGGAATCGGATGGCCTGCCATCAGCCCGAAGACCGTGGAGGCGGTGGCGCACGCCTGGTCGATGTCGCGCTGGTGGAGCTGGGCCAGGGCGAGCCGTGCCGTGGTCATAGCACGATTGCGGTGGAACTGCTTGGGGATGGTGGCCAGAGCCCGGTGCGAGGCGGCCTCGGCCTCCGCGGGATCGCCGATCCGCTCCTGGATGATGGCAGTGAGGGCGGCCAGCTCGGCAGGCCCGTAGAAGGCGACCCAGCTCGGCCGGGGCTCATCGAAGGACGCCTTGTCCAGTGCCTCGTGGGCATACCCGAGGGACCGTAAGGCGGCTTGTCGGTCCAGGTACGAGTGCCCGACGGCCGTGCGGGCATGCGCGAGGGAGGCGAACAGCGGGTCCCGCCGCGTGATAGCGGTGTGCTGGGCGGCCTGTGCGGAGCCGACGGCGTCGGCGTACTCCCCGCGCTCGCGGGCCAGCATCGCGTACAAGTTCCAGACATCCAGCTCGGCGATGGGGTCGTTCGCCATCCCGGCGAGGTAGAGCGCCTTGTCCAGGAGAGCTTGGGCCCGGTCGGGCTGCCGGGCGTCCAGAGCGCTCCACGCCGCAGCTGTGGTGTATTCGGCGGCGATGCCGAACAGCCGCAGCCGGATGCGCTGGGAGGCCCCCAGCTTCTGCTTCTCCAGCGTCTCGGCGGCCCCGGCGAGGGCCGCGCGCTCCAAACCGTCGTGGCCTCCCCATTTCTGGTCCAGGGCCGTCAGGGCGTCCAGGCCCGAGCGGAGCCGGATCACATCGGAGGTGCCTACGGAATGCTGTGCGACGAGAGGTACGACAACCGCGGCCGTCGTACCAGTGGTGGCAGTCAGGAAATTCCTGCGCCTCACGGGTTCCTCCGGTTGTGTGGTGGGGTGTCTTCGGGCCGGTGGGACGAATCCCAGTTCTTCGGCAGTACATCCGAATACTGCCTCTAACGCCGCCCTCTGCCGAGGGTGCGGCCAGCGGGTTTTTCCGGTCAGCCAGTTGCGGACCGTCCGGTCGCTGACCGTGCCTTCGTAGCCGTTGCTGAGCAGGTGAGTGTTCACCGCGTCCGCCAACTCGGCCTGGGTGAGTCCGCTCTCCTGCATGGAGCTGATGAGTCTCTCGTTCCCCTCCATGTACCCACCGTAGCCATGCGGGTCCCCTCTGTGAGAGGAGTAGGTCAAGAAATTACCGGCTGGGTGGTTTGCGCACCCCGGCGATGTTTCCTCCCTCGGTGCGGCGCGCCGTCGTTCACTCGGACAAGGCCGCTCACTTCGCACCTACTGAGGTCCTGATGACTGTGACCGCTACGCCTCGCCCCACAGGGCACCCCGGATATTCTCAGACCATGCGCCGCGTACCTGAGAGCGCAGAAGTCGCCCGCAAACTGGTACGAGCCGCACTGACTGCCTGGGGTCAGGAGGACCTGATCGAGGACGCCGTGCTGGTGATCACCGAGCTGGTTTCCAACGCCGTCAACCACGCCCGTCTGGAGTCGATCCGGGTCGTCGTCACCCGACCGTCCGAGAAGTTCGTCCGCCTCGGCGTCGTGGACCGGTCCCGGACCATGCCTCTTATGCGGACGGACTCCAATGGCGACAACACCCGAGGTCGAGGGCTTCTACTGGTCGATGCACTCACAGACCGATGGGGGACGGACCGGTACCGCTGGGGCAAGCACGTCTGGGGTGAGATGCGGTGCAAGCCGGTTCCGGAGCACGATCACCTCGACCCGTGATCCTGCCGCTCAACGTCGAAACCGGCTGGTGAACTCCGCGAGACTCCCTCTCCGGACCGAGCCCCAGGGGCTCCCCCGGCCGGGCGACGGGACGAAGAGGCCCTGGCCCGTTACGTTCGGGCGGCCAGGGCCTCTGCCTACGGATCCGCCAGTGGCGCAAATCCGCCCGGACACGGTGGGGTTCGGCTCAGCCGGTGAAGAGCTGGCTGGCCTTGCGGACGAGCTCGTAGACCCCGTAGCCGAACGGGAGGACCACCCAGGCCCAGACGGCCACGGTCAGCGCCGTGCGGTTCTTCATCGGTCCGTACCCTTCTCGGCGGGGGTGGATTCCCGGGTGTCGGTTGGCTCTGCGGCGGGCTCGTGGAAGCGTGGATGGACCGGCCGGATCAGCTCGTTGGCCACGAAGCCCACGGCGAGCAGGCCGATCATGATGGTCAGGGAGAGCGAGTAGAGCCCGGGGCCGGTGTGTCCGGCCTCCTTCTGGTGGTCGGCGACCTTGTTGACGATGAACGGGCCGAGGACCCCCGCCAGCGACCAGGCCGTCAGCAGCCGCCCGTGGATCGCGCCCACCTGGTAGGTGCCGAAGAGGTCCTTCAGATACGCCGGTACGGTCGCGAACCCGCCGCCGTAGAAGGACAGGATCACCAGCGCGCAGACCACGAACAGCGGCTTGGAGGAGTCCCCGAGCTGTGCGATCGCCAGATACATCAGCGCGCCCACGCCCAGGTAGATCCGGTACATGCTCTTGCGGCCTATCAGGTCCGAGGTCGAGGACCACAGGATCCGCCCGGTCATGTTCGCCGCCGACAGCAGGGCCACGAAGCCCGCGGCGGCGGAGGTGGAAATCGAGGTGGAGGTGTCCGCGAAGTAGTCCGTGATCATCGGCGCGGCCTTCTCCAGGATGCCGATGCCCGCGGTGACGTTCATGCACAGCACGACCCACAGGCACCAGAACTGCGGGGTGCGGATGGCGTTGCGGGCCGAGACGTCGGCGGTGCTGACCAGGCGGCCCGGCGTGCTCGACGGCTCCCAGCCGGCCGGCCGCCAGCCGTCCGGCGGCACCCGTACCAGCAGCACGCCGAGCGCCATGAAGGCCCCGTAGGTGAGCCCGTGCACCAGGAAGGTGGACGCGATGCCGGAGCTGTCCGTGCCGAACTCCTCCAGCAGCCGGGTCGACCAGGGCGAGGCGATGAGCGCGCCGCCGCCGAAGCCCATGATGGCGATGCCGGTGGCCATCCCCGGGCGGTCGGGGAACCACTTCATCAGCGTCGAGACCGGGGAGATGTAGCCGATGCCGAGGCCGATGCCGCCGATGAAGCCGTAGCCGAGCACGACCAGCCAGTACTGGCTGGTGGCGGCGCCCAGCGCGGCGACGAGGAAGCCGGAGGAGAAGCAGACCAGGGACACGAACATCGCCCAGCGCGGGCCGTTGCGCTCGACCAGTGTGCCGCCGAAGGCGGCCGAGAGGCCCAGCATCACGATGCCCAGCTGGAAGGGGAGTGCGCTCGCCGTCCCCGACAGGTCGAGCGAGGACTCCAGCGGTGGCTTGAACACGCTCCAGGCGTACGCCTGGCCGATGGCGAGGTGGACGGACAGCGCGGCGGGCGGGACCAGCCAGCGGCTCCAGCCCGGCGGTGCGAGGGTGCGGGAGCGGTCGAGGAAGGCGAGGCGGGGAGTGGAGGGCATGGCCTGGACTTTAAGTAATTCGGCCACTGCCTGACCAGATGTCAGACGGTCAATGCGTGGACAGTATGAGTAAACTGTAGACAATAACCAATCGGGGGAGCCTGTCCGCCGAGGGAGCCCGAGTAGCCGAGAAGCCCGAGTCGACGAATCCGAAGGGGGCCCGATGCTGGCCAGAGGACTGCCGCAGGGCGCGGTGCCGAAGCTGGAACGGCCGGGGCCGCTCCGCGAGCGCGTCTACGAGGCACTGCTGGAGCTGATCACCACCCGCGCCCTGCGCCCGGGCCAGCACCTCGTCGAGAGCGAGCTCGCCGGCCATCTCGGAGTCTCCCGCCAGCCGGTGCGCGAGGCGCTCCAGCGGCTGAACACGGAGGGCTGGGTGGATCTGCGCCCCGCCCAGGGCGCGTTCGTCCACGAGCCCACCGAGGAGGAGGCCGACCAGCTGCTCACGGTCCGCACCCTCCTGGAGGCCGAGGCCGCCCGGCTGGCCGCCGCGCACGCCGGGCCGTCCGGGGTCGAGGCCCTGGAGGAGCTGTGCGCCAAGGGCGAGCGCGCGGTGCTCGCGGATGATGTGGACGGCGCGGTCGCGGCGAACGCGGAGTTCCACGCCAAGGTGATGGAGCTCGCGGGAAACGCGGTCCTGGCCGAGCTGGCCGCCCAGGTGGACCGCCGGGTCCGCTGGTACTACACTCCGGTGGCCCGCCAGCGCGGCAAGCAGTCCTGGATCGAACACCGCGAGCTGATCGCGGCCATCTCCGCCCGCGACGAACAGCGCGCCACGGACGTCATGCGCGCCCACACCGAGCACACCCGGCGTACGTACCACGAGCGCGAGCGCGACGGCGACTGATCGGTCCTTGGGCCGTCTCAGCCGGCCCAGACCGTGCCTGGTTCATCGGTGATCTCGCCCCGCAGCAGTACGATGAAGGCGTCGGCGAACTTCAGCATGGGGCCCGTGTCCAAGTCTCCGATGAAGTACGAACCTTCGCCGCCTGTGCCGAAGCCGTTCACGACATCCTTGGGGATCGCTGGTGCCCATCGCAGCAGCCGCGGGCCGTTGTGGCTTGGAAGCGCCAGTGGTCCTGAGCCGCGTCGAGCCACGCCGGACGCTCGGTGACTTGGGCGGCTTCCTCGGACAGGAGGTGGAGCCACACCTCGACGTGGCCATCACGAGCCCAGAAGCCGCGCTCGGGGTAAGTGGTGTACGAGCTTCCCATGGCGCGCCTCACCCCATGCGGTCGACCGCTTCCTTGGCCTCCTTCAGATCCGCCCCGGTGATCTCCCGGTAGGCCTTGACGGCGTGGATCTTCCTTCCCTCCCCGACGAGAGCCCGTACCCGCTCCAGCTCCGGCTGGGGTTCCTGGATGCCCAGGTGATCGAGGATCAGGTCGACCTTGCGGGTCAGCTGTGCGGTCCTGCGGTTCGCCCTGTCGATCCTGCGCTCGATGGACGACCACATCAGGCCGATCAGCGGGATGAGCATGAATACGGCAATCTCCATGGCCGCGATCCTAACGATCACAGGGGGAAGCGGAATCGGGACGGCGGCACGCCCGTGGTGCCAGGCGTGCCGCCGTCCCGGATCCGCCGCCGTCGGACGGCCGTCCTCACACCGACGTCCTCACACCGACGTCCTCACGCCACCGTCAGACCGCCTCCCGGCTGATCGGCTGCGGGTTGGGCGCGATGTCCCGGATCCGTGGTCGGCCCGGCTGGCGCAGCAGCAGAGCGACCCCGGCCGCCACTATGGAGATGCCTCCGGCCAGCGCGTACGCACCGTCGTAGCCCCAGTCGTCGACCACCATGGAGCCGAGGCCGCCGCCGAACAGCCCGCTGACCAGCTTTCCGCTGTACACCAGGCCGTAGTTGGTGGCGTTGTAGTTCTCGCCGAAGTAGTCCGGGGTCAGGGCGGCGAACATCGGGTAGAAGGCGCCGCCGCCGAAGCCGGAGAGGAAGGCGAAGAAGAGGAACAGCGCCTCGTTGTGCAGGTTCCCGGCCCAGATCACGCCGAACTGCGCGAGCCCGAGGACCAGGATCACGAACACCAGGGTGTTCTTGCGCCCCCAGATGTCCGACAGCCAGCCCACGACCCCGCGCCCCACGCCGTTGATGACGGACATGAGGCCCATCGACGAGGCCGCGACCAGCGGGCCGAAGCCCACGTCCTTGGCGTAGTCGACCTGGAAGGAGATGCCGAAGATGGACACTCCGGCCGTCATCACGAGGGACAGCCACATCAGTGGCAGCACTCCCGTCCTGATGGCCTCCTTGGGCGTGTACTGCCGCACCGCGGGCGGGTTCTTGGCCAGGCTCGCCGCGGTCTTGGCGTTGCCGCTGAAGCGGATCGGGTCGATGTGCGCGGGCCACCAGTTCTTGGGCGGGTCCTTGAAGAACCAGGCGCAGACCGCCACCACGATCAGCACATAGACACCGATGAGGTCGAGCACCTCGTTGTAGTTTCCGGTGTCGAACCAGTAGTTGAAGATGAAGATGAACGGCAGCGCGCCGTACGCGAAGCCGCCGTTGACGAAACCGGTCTTCGCGCCGCGCCGCTCCGGGAACCACTTGCCCACCATGTTGATGCAGGTGGCGTAGACGAGCCCGGAGCCCAGCCCCCCGATGACGCCGAAGCCGCAGATCGCGGCGGCAACGTTGTCGAGGTGGGAGAGGGCGAGGAAGCCGACCAGACACAGCGCCGACCCGATGAACATCGCCCTGCGGGCGGTCAGTATCCCCCTCTCCCGCAGCCAGCCGGCCGGGAAGGCGATCCCCGCCTGGAAGAACACCCACACGCTCAGGATCCAGAAGGTGTTGCTCTGGCTCCAGCCGTGTGCCTCGGAGAGCGTGTCCTCGGCCGACCCGTACGCGTACTCGGACACGCTGATGGCCATCATCGCGATCCACGGCAGATAGACCATCAACTTCCGGCTGTGGCCGAGAATGTCGCGGTCCGTCTCGCCGACGCGGTAGACGCGCCCCTTGCCGTCCTGCACTTCCCGGAACGGCACGGTTCCATCCCGGTGTTGCTCTGTGCTCATGACGTCCCCTTGGCTTCGAAGGAACTGGCCAGCGCCCCCTGTCCAAACTCTTCGTGCTCGGGAGAACGGTGGGCCTTATGTGAGCAACCCCGCGGACCGGGCCCAGCGGTACTTCGCGCCCAGGACGGCCACCGGCTTCTCGGTGGTGTAGGGGTAGGCCACCACGCCGTGCTCGAAGAGGTACTGGCTCGCCTCCTCGACCTCGGTGTCGCCCGCGAGAGAGGCCACCACGGGCTTGTGGATGCCGCGCGCCCGGAACTCCTCGACGACCCGCGCGGTGAGCTCCGCGAACACCATGGGCGGGGTGACGATGGTGTGCCAGTAGCCGAGGACGAGCGCGTGGATGCGCGGGTCCGTAAGGCCCAGCCGGATGGTGGCCTCGTAGGTGGCCGGCGGCTCGCCCCCGGTGATGTCGACCGGGTTGCCGGCCGCGCCGAAGGGCGGGATGAAGCGGCGGAAGGCCGCGTCCAGGTCCGCCGGGATCTCCATCAGCGACAGCCCGTTGTCGACGATGGCGTCGGACAGCAGCACCCCGGAGCCCCCGGCGCCGGTGATGATGACGACGTTGTCACCTTGTGGCGTGGGCAGCACGGGCAGCGCCCGCGCGTACTCCAGCATCTCGTTCAGGCCCGGGGCGCGGATCACCCCGGCCTGGCGCAGGATGTCGTCGTAGACCGCGTCGTCCCCGGCCAGCGCGCCGGTGTGCGAGCCCGCGGCCTTGGCGCCCGCCGCCGTACGGCCCGCCTTGAGCACCACGACCGGTTTCCTCGGCACGGTGGCGCGCGCGGCCTCGACGAAGGCGCGGCCGTCCTTGAGGTCCTCCAGGTGCATGGCGATGCACTGGGTGTTGGGGTCCTCGGCGAAGTAGGTGAGCAGGTCGTCCTCGTCCACGTCCGACTTGTTGCCGAGGCCGACGATCGCCGAGACGCCGGTGCGGGTGGTGCGGGCGAAGCCGAGGATCGCCATCCCGATGCCGCCGGACTGCGAGGTGAGCGCCACCGGGCCCTTGACGTCGTACGGGGTGCAGAAGGTGGCGCACAGGTCCTGCCAGGTGGAGTAGTAGCCGTAGATGTTCGGCCCCAGCAGCCGGACCCCGTGCTCCTCGGCGATCGCCACGATCCGGTCCTGCAGCTCGTGTTCGCCGGTCTCGGCGAAGCCGGACGGGATCAGGACGGCGTTGGGGATGCCCTTGCGGCCGACCTCCTCCAGCGCGGCGGGGACGAACTTCGCGGGGATCGCGAAGACCGCCACATCCACCTCGCCCGGCACATCCGTCACCGACCTGTACGCCTTGCGGCCCAGGATGTCGTCGGACTTCGGATTCACCGGGTGGATCTCGCCGGGGAAGCCGCCGTCGATGAGGTTGCGCATCACCGAGTTGCCGATCTTGCCCTGCTCGTTGGACGCGCCGATCACGGTGACCGAGCGCGGCTGCATCAGCCGCCGCATCGCGGCCAGGATCTCCTCGCGCGAGTAGCGGCGGCGCTCGGCGGGCGGCGCGTCACTGAGCAGGATCCGCACATCGGCGGCCAGCACCCCGCTCGCGGAGGCGAAGACCGGGTTGAGGTCCACCTCGGCGATCTCCGGGAAGTCGGCGGCCAGCCGGGAGATCCGGACCACCAGGTCGGCCAGCGCCTCACGGTCGACCGGCGCCCCGCCGCGTACGCCGCGCAGCACCTCGGCGGCCCGGATGGAGTCCAGCATCGACAGCGCGTCGTCCCTGCTCGCCGGGGCCAGCCGGAAGGTGATGTCCTTCAACACCTCCACCAGCACCCCGCCCAGGCCGAACGCGACGACCTTCCCGAAGGTCGGGTCGGTGACCGCGCCGACGATGACCTCCTGGCCGCCCGCCGGCACCATCTGCTGCACCTGCACGCCCTTGATCCGGGCCTTCGGGTCGTACGCGCGGGCGTTGGAGACGATCGCGGTGAACGCGCCGCGCACCTCGGCCGCCGAGGTCAGCCCCACCTGGACCCCGCCCGCGTCGGTCTTGTGCAGGATGTCCGGGGAGACGATCTTGAGGGCGACCGGGAAGCCGATCCGGTCGGCGAGCGCCACCGCGTCGTCCGCGCACTCCGCCAGCCCCTCGGCCGGGGTCGGAATGGAGTACGCGTCGGTGATCAGCTTGCCCTCGGGCGCCGTCAGCGCCGAGCGCCCCTCGGCGCGCGCGGCGTCGAGCACGGCCCGCACCGCCGCTGTGTCGTAGTTGGTTTGGTCCGTCTGGTCCGTCTGGTCCGTCTGGTCCGACTCGTCCGCCACCGTCAGATCACTCCGTTCGACTTGAGCAGCCGCAGTTCCTCGTCGCCGAGGCCCAGCTCCCCGACGTAGATCTCTTCGTTGTGCTCGCCCAGCAGCGGCGAGCGCTCGACCTCGACCGGGGAGTCGGAGAGCTTCAGCGGCGAGCCGACGGTGGTGAAGGTGCCGCGCTCGGGGTGGTCGACCTTCACCACCATCTCGTTGGCCGCGAGCGACGCGTCCTCGACGATCTCCCTGGTGGACAGGATCGGCCCGCAGGGGATGTTGTGGGCGTTCAGCGCCTCCAGCACCTCCCACTTGGGCAGGGTGCTGGACCACTCCTCGATCAGCTGGAACATCTTGGCCAGCTTGGGCAGCCGCGCCTCGGCCGTCGCCCACTCCGGGTCCTCGGCCAGCTCGGGCCGCCCGATCAGCTCGGTGATCGGCTGCCAGCCGACGGGCTGCACGATGACGTACACATAGTCGTTGGGCCCGCCGGGCGCGCACTTGACCGCCCAGCCGGGCTGCCCGCCGCCGCTCGCGTTGCCCGAGCGCGGCACCTCGTCCCCGAAGCTGTCGTTCGGGTACTCCGCGAGCGCGCCGTGTGCCAGCCGCTGCTGGTCGCGCAGCTTGACCCGGCACAGATTCAGCACCGCGTGCTGCATGGCCACATTGACGCGCTGGCCGCGCCCGGTGCGGGTGCGCTGGTAGAGCGCGGCCAGGATGCCCGCCACACAGTGCACCCCGGTGCCCGAGTCGCCGATCTGGGCGCCGGTCGCCAGCGGCGGCCCGTCGTCGAAGCCGGTCGTGGACATCGACCCGCCCATGGCCTGGGCGACCACCTCGTACGCCTTGAACTTGGTGTACGGGCCCTCGCCGAACCCCTTGATCGAGGCGTAGACGATCCGCGGGTTGATCTCCTGGATGCGCTCCCAGCTGAAGCCCATGCGGTCCACGGCGCCCGGGCCGAAGTTCTCCACCATGACGTCGCTGCGCCGGATGAGCTCGGTGAGGATCTCCTTGCCGCGCTCGGTCTTGGTGTTGAGGGTGATGCTCCGCTTGTTGCAGTTGAGCATCGTGAAGTAGAGGGAGTCGACGTCCGGAAGGTCGCGCAGCTGCCCCCGCGTGATGTCGCCGGTGGTGGACTCCAGCTTGATGACGTCCGCGCCGAGCCAGGCCAGCAGCTGGGTGGCGGAGGGGCCGGACTGTACGTGTGTCATGTCGAGGACGCGCACGCCCTCAAGAGCCTTGGTCATCTCACGGCCCCTTACTTGTACATCGTCTGGTTCATCGTTCCGGGGGCGTACGCGTCCGGGTCCACCCAGACGTTGATCAGCGACGGCTTGCCGGACTCGCGGGCGCGCCGCAGGGCCGGGCCGATGTCCGCCGGGTCGCGGACCTCCTCGCCGTAGCCGCCGAGCATCCGCGCGAACTGGTCGTACGGCACATCGCCCAGCGTGTTGCCGACCCGCTCGCGCTGCTGGCCGTACTTGGCCTTCTGGCCATAACGGATCTGGTTCATCGAGGAGTTGTTGCCGACGATGCCGACGAAGGGCAGATCGAAGCGGACCAGCGTCTCGAAGTCCCAGCCGGTGAGGGAGAACGCCCCGTCCCCGAAGAGCGTCACGACCTCCTTGTCGGGGCGCGCCTGCTTGGCGGCCATCACGAACGGCACGCCGACGCCGAGGGTGCCCAGCGGCCCCGGGTCCATCCAGTGGCCGGGCGACTTGGGCTGCACCACCTGGCCGGAGAAGGTGACGATGTCGCCGCCGTCGCCGATGTAGATCGAGTCCTCGGTGAGGAAGTCGTTGATCTCGCTGACGAGCCGGTACGGGTGGATGGGGGAGGCGTCGGACCGCAGCTGCGGCAGCCGCTTCTCGATCGCGGTCTGCTCGGCGGCGCGCAGCTCGTCCAGCCACTCCTTGCGCTTGCCCGCGCCCCCGTTGAGGCGGCCCGAGGCGGCCTGGGTGACGGCGGACAGGACGAGCCCGGCGTCGCCGACGATGCCCAGATCGATGTCCCTGTTCTTCCCCACCGTCCGGTAGTCGAGGTCGATCTGCACGACCGTCGCGTCGGGGGAGAGCCGCTTGCCGTAGCCCATGCGGAAGTCGAAGGGGGTGCCGACGATGACGATGAGGTCGGCGTTCGAGAAGGCGTAGCGGCGGGAGAGCTGGAAGTGGTGCGGGTCGCCGGGCGGCAGGGTGCCGCGCCCCGCGCCGTTCATGTACGCGGGCACGTTGAGGGTCCGTACCAGCTCGATGGCCGCGTCGGTGGCCCGGCAGGTCCACACCTGGCTGCCCAGCAGGATCGCCGGCTTCTCGGCCCGCACCAGCAGGTCGGCCAGTTTCTCGACGGCCTCGGGGTCGCCGGAGGCGCGGGTGGAGGCCCGGTACTTCCCGGCCTCGGGGACACGGGCCTTCTCGACCGGGACCTTGGCGTCCAGGACGTCGCGCGGGATCTCCAGGAAGGACGGGCCCGGGGCGCCGTGGAAGCACTCGCGGAAGGCCATGGAGACCATGTCGGCGGCGCGGGCGGTGTCCGGGACGGTGGCGGCGAACTTGGTGATCGGCGCCATCATGTCGACGTGCGGGAGGTCCTGGAGGGACCCCATCTTGTGCTGGGTGTGGGCGCCCTGGCCGCCGATGAGCAGCATGGGGGACTCGGCGCGGAAGGCGTTGGCGACGCCGGTGACCGCGTCGGTGGTGCCGGGGCCGGCCGTGACGACGGCGCAGCCGGGCTTGCCGGTGATCCGGGCGTAGCCGTCGGCGGCGTGGGCGGCCACCTGTTCGTGGCGCACGTCGATGACGTCGATGCCCTCGTCGACGCAGCCGTCGTAGATGTCGATGATGTGGCCGCCGCAGAGCGTGTAGATGACGTCGACGCCCTCGGCTTTGAGCGCCTTGGCGACCAAGTGCCCGCCGGAGATGAGTTCCTGGCTGTCGTCGGGCATGGCGATGCGCGTCCCTTCGTCGGGGGTGGGGTGCGGTCTCGCGTGGCTCACATGTCTCACATGGAGCCAGATTGCATACAGTCGACGTTATGCGGTATGAACATTGTTATCTCGCATCGACTGATCGATGTCCAGGGGGCGTTCGGCAAGGGTTTGACCAAGCGCTGCGACCGGGACCAAAGGAGCGGGCATGGACCTGTTCGAACATCAGGCACGGGAACTCTTCGAGCATTACGGCGTGTTGGTGCCGCGGGTGGAGGTCGTCGACTCGGCGCCCGCGGCCCGCGCGGCGGCCGAGCGGCTGGGCGGCCGAGTCGTCGTCAAGGCGCAGGTGAAGACCGGGGGACGGGGCAAGGCGGGCGGCGTCAAGCTCGCCGCGGACCCGGCGGCCGCCGAACTGACCGCACGCCAGATCCTCGGCATGGACATCAAGGGGCACACCGTCCACCGCGTGATGGTCGCCGAACCGGTCGAGGTGGAACGCGAGTTCTACGTCGGCTACGCCCTGGACCGGGCCTTGGGCCGATTCCTGGCGATCGCCTCCGCCGAGGGCGGCATGGAGATCGAGGAGGTGGCGGCCCGCCACCCCGAGGCGGTGGCCCGGATCGCGGTGGACCCCAGGGAGGGCGTGACCGAGGCGAAGGCCGCCGAGATCGCCGCGGCGGGCGGGCTGCCGGCCGCGGCGGCGGGGATCCTGCGCCGTCTGTGGACCGTGCTGACCGAGCAGGACGCGCTGCTGGTCGAGGTCAACCCGCTCGTGGCCACGCGTGGCGGGGCGATCGTCGCGCTGGACGGCAAGGTGACGCTGGACGACAACGCGCGCTTCCGCAGGACGTACGCGTACGAGGCGGACACCGGCGGCGTCGATCTGGAGGCACAGGCGGCGGCCAAGGGCCTGAACTACGTCAAGCTGGACGGCCGGGTCGGCGTCATCGGCAACGGCGCGGGCCTGGTCATGTCCACCCTCGACGTGGTCGCGGGCTGCGGCGCCCGCCCCGCCGACTTCCTCGACATCGGCGGCGGCGCCTCGGCCGAGGTCATGGCGGGCGGCCTCTCCGTCGTCCTCGGCGACCCCGACGTACGGTCCGTCCTCGTCAACGTCTTCGGCGGGATCACCGCCTGCGACGCGGTGGCCGAGGGCATCGTCCGCGCCCTGGACACCGTCACCCTCACCAAACCGCTGGTCGTCCGGCTCGACGGCAACAACGCGGCGCGCGGCCGGGCGATCCTCGCCGAGCGCGCCCATCCGCTCGTACACCAGGTGGACACCATGGACGGCGCCGCGGCGCGGGCCGCCGAACTCGCGGTGTCAGCCGCATAAGGGGGCTTACGCCATGGCAATCTTCCTCACCAAGGACAGCAAGGTCATCGTCCAGGGCATGACCGGCGCGGAGGGCATGAAGCACACCCGCCGGATGCTCGCGGCCGGGACCGACATCGTCGGCGGGGTCAACCCGCGCAAGGCCGGGACGCGGGTCGACGTCGACGGCCGTACGGTGCCGGTCTTCGGCGGCGTGCGCGAGGCGATGGACGCCACCGGCGCGGATGTGACGGTCCTCTTCGTCCCGCCGCCGTTCGCCAAGGCCGCGGTCACCGAGGCGGCCGACGCCGGGATACCGCTCGCCGTCGTGATCACCGAGGGCATCCCGGTGCACGACGCGGTCGCCTTCCAGGCCTACGCCCGGGCCCGCGCCACCAGGATCATCGGCCCGAACTGCCCGGGTCTGATCTCCCCGGGGCAGTCGAACGCGGGCATCATCCCCTCCGACATCACCAAGCCGGGCCGGATCGGTCTGGTGTCGAAGTCCGGCACGCTGACCTACCAGCTGATGTACGAGCTGCGGGACATCGGCTTCTCGTCCTGCGTCGGCATCGGCGGCGACCCCGTGATCGGTACCACCCACATCGACGCCCTGGCCGCCTTCGAGGCCGACCCCGACACCGACCTGATCGTGATGATCGGCGAGATCGGCGGCGACGCGGAGGAGCGCGCCGCGGACTTCATCAAGGCGAAGGTCACCAAGCCGGTAGTCGGCTACATAGCGGGCTTCACCGCCCCCGAGGGCAAGACCATGGGCCACGCCGGCGCCATCGTCTCCGGCTCCTCGGGCACCGCCCGGGCCAAGCAGGAGGCGCTGGAGGCGGCCGGCGTACGGGTCGGGGCCACCCCGACGGAGACCGCCGCGCTGGTGTTCGCCCTTCTGGCGGACGCGGGCGAGGCGAGCCGCGCCCGACGGGGGAAGGTGGTGTGAACGGTGACCGCGCCCGTGCCCCGAGAGCGGAGTCCACAGATGGCAGCCACCCTCACCCATAAACCCGGCACCACCTGGGCCGACGCCTGGCAGCGCAGCCTGGCCGCCGCGCCCGAGGCGTTCCGGGACGACCGCGTCCGCAACCTGTGGGACGGCCGCTGGCACGCCGACGGCCACCCCCTCCCCGCGACCACCCCCGTCGACGGCACCCCCATCGCCGGCCCGCCCCGGCTGGACGCGGCGACCGCCCGCCAGGCCGTACGCGCCTCCCTCGACCAGCACCGCGCCTGGCGCCACATCGCCCTCCCCGAACGCCGCGCCCGCGTCGCCGCCACCCTCGACGCGCTCGCCGCCCACCGCGAACTGCTCGCCCTCCTCCTGGTCTGGGAGATCGGCAAGCCCTGGCGGCTCGCCCAGGCCGACGTGGACCGGGCCATCGACGGCGTCCGCTGGTACGCGGACGAGAGCGACCGCATGCTGGAGGGCCGCTGCCCGCTCCCCGGCCCGGTCTCCAACATCGCCAGCTGGAACTACCCGATGAGCGTCCTGGCCCACGCCATGCTGGTCCAGGCCCTGGCCGGCAACGCCGTGATCGCCAAGACCCCCACCGACGGCGGCCTCGCCTGCCTCACCCTCGCCTCCGCCCTCGCCGCCCGCGAGGGCATCCCCGTCACCCTGGTCAGCGGCAGCGGCGGTGAGCTCTCCGAGGCCCTGGTCCGCTCGCCCGAGATCGGCTGCGTCTCCTTCGTCGGCGGCCGCGACACCGGCGCCCGCGTCGCCACCGCCGTCGCCGACCTCGGCAAACGCCACATCCTCGAACAGGAGGGCCTCAACGCCTGGGGCATCTGGAACTTCACCGGCTGGGACGAGCTCGGCCCCCGGATCCGCAAGACCTTCGACTACGCCAAGCAGCGCTGCACCGCCTACCCCCGCTTCGTCGTCCAGCGCTCCTCCTTCGACGCCTTCCTCGCCGTCTACCTCCCGGCCGTGCGCGCCATCCGCCTCGGCCACCCCCTCGCCGTCGCGCACCCGGCCGACCCCCTCCCCGAGCTGGACTTCGGTCCTCTGATCAACGCCGCCAAGGCCAAGGAACTCGGCGACCAGGTCGCCGAGGCCATCGACCGCGGCGCCATCCCCCTCCACCGCGGCGACCTCGCCGACGGCCACTTCCTCCCCGACCAGGACCGCTCCGCCTACCTGGCCCCGGTCACCCTCCTCAACCCGCCCCCGTCCTCCCCCCTCCACCACGCCGAGCCCTTCGGCCCCGTCGACACCCTCGTCCTGGTCGACACCGAGGCCGAGCTGCTGGCCGCCATGAACGCCAGCAACGGCGCCCTCGTCGCCACCCTCTCCTGCGACGACCCCGCCACCTACCGGCGCCTCGCCCCCCAGATCCGCGCCTTCAAAACCGGCCACGGCAAACCCCGCTCCCGCGGCGACCGCGACGAGCTCTTCGGCGGCTTCGGCGCCTCCTGGCGCGGCGCCTTCGTCGGCGGCGACCTCCTCGTCCACGCCGTCACCGAAGGCCCCGACCCCGACCACACCCCCGGCAACTTCCCCGACTACCACCTGATGCCCGCCTGACCACCCACCGTGACCCCCGCCCGGCCCCGAGCCGCGTCACCGCAGGTCGGCGCGGCCCGGGGCGCGGTCCTTACGCAGGTGAAACGCACTCCAAAACCTTGGTATCGTTGTCCCTGTCGCCGCGGGGAGCCGCGGAGCACACCTGGTCCGGGTGGCGGAATGGCAGACGCGCTAGCTTGAGGTGCTAGTGCCCTTTATCGGGCGTGGGGGTTCAAGTCCCCCCTCGGACACTCACTCAAAGGCCTGGTCAGCGCGCTGACCAGGCTTTCTGCATGAGGCGTCGACCAGGCGGTCGAAATGGGTGGCGTGAGATTGTCGCGGTGGTAGTGCGCCGGCCTGGGGTTTCTCTCGATCTCATGCCGCCCTTGCCTTATCGGGCGTGGTCGGTGCGGTACACAAGCTTCCGCCATGGGGGTGGCTGACCGAGGCGGCCGAGACGGGCCTGTCCTTCCACCTCACCCTCCGCCAACTCGCCTGCCACCACCTCGCGGCCGCCGCGCGCGAAGCGGGCTGTGCCCTGCGCCGGCGCGCGGACTTCGACTGGACCGGCCTGCGCATCACCTCCGACGCCCTCCGCCGCCACGCCGCCCGCCCGTGGCGTATGACCGCCCACGCATACCCCGGACGCGGCGGCCACGAACCGCGATGGGACCGGCAGGGACCCCGGCCACTGACGCCGACCGGGAATCCCGCGGCCTCAAGAGGCTCGCGTCAGTACCCGACGGGCAACAATGCCTCGGGCCACTTTGAGGAGCGGGCCTTGAACAGGACCGCGCGGACCCCGCCGGCTCAGGTGACGGAGAAGCCCTGGAAACCGGCGATCCCCCGGGTGCCGGTCCAGCCGTTGGCAGCCGTCATGAATACCCCGATGTCCTGGGCGTCGGCAACGCCGCCCGGGGTGGCCGTGCCGACCGTGGTCCATGAGACGCCGTCACCGCTGCACTCGCCGGTATAGGCGTTGCCGGAGCGCGTCAGCCGCAGATGCACCGGGGCGGTGAAGGACCCGGCCAGTTCGATCGAGTCGAATTTTCCGTTGCCGTCGGCGTCCCAGGACAGCGCGCATCCGTTGGACGGAGTCACCGCCAGATTGACGTACCCGGCCGAGCCGTCGCCGTTCGAGGAGAGGTCGTTACGGACCATCAGCCCGGCGCGGGCCCAGCCGCCAGTGCTGTCCTGAGAGGTGACCTGGACCGTGGCGACCGAGCCGGACCCGAAGGCGGCGACCCGGTGGATCGTGGCGAACTCATTGGTGCCACCCCACAGATCGGCGCCCCCGCCCTCGATGGCGAGTCTGTCCCCCGACTGGCCGAAGACGGCGTCGTTGAAGGAAGCCGTTCGGTAAGGCGCTTGTACACCGGTGCCCGCCATCAGACGGACCGCCGCCGCGGCCGAGCCCCGCGAGCCGCCGGTCCGGTAGGAGGCGCCCACCGGCACCCGGGAGACCAGCTCACCGGCGGCCGCGGGGGTGAGGGTGACCCGGAAGCTCGCCGAGAATGTCTCGCCCGGGGCGACGGACGCCGCGGTGGTCGTGCCGACCGGCTCGGCGGCCATCCCCTCCGGCGCGTCGACCGACAGGCTCACATCCGTCGCCGGGCCGAATCCATTGCGGTTGGTGAACGACACGGTGACCGTGACCGGGCGGCCCTCGGCCACCGCTCCCCGGTCGGCGGACGCGGTCAGCGCCACCTGGTGGGGATCCGCGGCCAGGGTGTCCCGCACCTTCCGGGCCAGCTTGTGGATGTCGCCCGACGTCCGCACCGGGTAGCTGTCGTGCTGGTGCGCCCAGCGGTCCTCCAGCGCGAACCAGTCGATCTCGGCCGGCTGCCGGCCGGCCGCGAGCGCCGCGGACAACTCGTCGAAGTACGTCTTCCAGCGGAGGTGGTAGAGGCCGCTGAGCAGCCCGGACCACTCCCGGTTGGCGTAGTCGTGCAGGCCCTCCTCACTGCTCGCCCGGCCGCCCCAGGTGGTGATGATCGACCGCGCGTCGTACTCCAGCTGGTCCTTCTCCGCCTTGGTGGCGCCCCAGGAACGGGCGTCGGCCAGCCACCGTCCGAGCAGGTGCTGGCCGCTGGTGGCCAGCACCTTGTCCATCAGCTTCATCCAGCTGAGCCAGGTCTTGGTGAGCCGGTCGAAACGGCCGCGGTCCCCGGCCTCGTACGCCGCCTTGATCTGGGGCAGCAGCACCCGGCTGCGGTTGGACAGCACCTGACGGGTCACGTCGGCCAGGTCGTACGCGTAGGCCGAGCTGTCGCGCAGCCCCGGCGCGACCTGGAGCAGTTCGGTGAGCGCCGTGTCGAAGGCCGTGGTGTCGTAGCGGTCGGCCTCCGGGCCCCACGCGGCGGCCTTGTTGGCGCCCAGGCTCGGCCGGGCGCCGAACAGCCCGTCGGGCGCCTCGCTCCACGCGTCCGCGCGGGACATGTTGTACGCGGTGTCACGGATCGCCTTCCAGGCGGCGACGGCGTGCGGGTCCTCGCCGCCGTACCGGGACACGGCATACGAGGCGAACCAGTCGTCGAGGCCGATGGTGCCGGGCGTCCAGGCCAACTCGGTGAACAGGGCCATCGCGGCGGGGTTGTTGTCGGCGCCCTCCGGCATCATCGCGATCCCGGCGAGCGCGCTGCCCGTCTTGTCCCGCCACTTCGGGTACTGGTCCACCCAGTCGGGAGCGTTGGCACCGATCGGTGTGTGACCGCCGAAGTTCCATATGCTGCCGAAGGCGTACGGGGTGCCGTCCCAGTCGCTCTCCCGGTCGGTGACGGTGGTGTAGCGGTCGGACAGGCCGTCGACGACGAGCATCGTGCTCTTGTCGACCGCGCCGAGGATCTCCCGGCTCGGGTTGGTCTGCCAGCCCAGGATCGCCCAGACCGCCCCGGCGTGTGCCTTCTGGAGCGCCGCCTCGACGGCCTTGGCCGCCTCGTCGACCGGCACGTCACCGGCGTTGCCGCCCTCGTGCAGCAGGTCCATCTTGTACATCGAGCTGTCGCCGTAGCGTTCCCGTTGGTGCCGGTAGAAGGCGGCGGCGACCCTGGCGAAGAGGTCCGTGCGCGGATCGAGCCAGTCGGGGCGCTTGAAGGCGCCCCAGGTGCCCTGGGCGACCAGCGACGCGCCGGGGTTCTTGGCCAGGAAGTCGTCCGGCACGGTGCCGTAGTAGCCGGGCAGCACGGGGGTCATGCCGAGTTCCCGCACCCGGTTGATGATCTTCTTGGCAAGGGCGGCCCGCTGGTCGATGAGCTGCTTGGACACCGGACCGCCGAACCCCGACATGTTCTGGAGCAGCCACCAGGGCTGGTGGGAAGGGGCGGGGATCCAGGCCCGCAGCTCGGCGTCCGAGTAGCCGAAGTCCCGGAAGGTGTCGTAGTAGACGGCGTCGGCACCGATGTACACGAGCACCTCGTTGATGCCGTGCAGCGCGAGCACGTCGATCTCGCGCTCCCAGGCCTTCCAGCCCCGGTAGGCGCCGGTGTAGCCCTCGTTGGTGTCGTTGTACGCGAACCGGTGGGCGACGTTCGCCGCTCCCGTGATCTCCGTGCCGGGCGAGGGCAGCAGCCGGGGCAGGTTCAGCTGCTCGCCGTTCCAGGAGATGTCGGCCTTCGCGGCCTCGGCGAGGTACCGGTTGAACCCGGTGAGCAGTACGGCGGGGCTGGTGCCCTCCACTGTGATGCTCCCGGCCCGGCCGGTGACCCGGAAGTGGTCGCCGCCGCCGGCCGCCACCGCGCGCAGCGTGACCTGCTGGTGGTGGCCGGGCACCAGCCGCCGCAGCGCGGCAGCGGCCGGTGCCGTGTCGAACGGCCCGGCGCTCCCGTTCTCGGCGGCGGCCCGGGCGGCCTGCGGCTGCGCCAGCAGCAGCGCGCCGCCCACGGCGGCCGCTCCGGTCAGCACTCGTCTGCGGCTGACGCCTTCGTTGCTGTTCATGAATGTCCTTTCAGGCGACCGTCATCGCGAAAATGTGCAGTGCGGGGACGCCCGACTGCAGGCCGTCGCTGACCTTCGGCAGCACGACGGCGCGCACCTCTTTGTCCTGAATTTCGACGCCGAACACGTAGAGGCTGACCGGGGTGTCGTCCCGGCCGGTGGAGATGTGGCGGTACGGCACCACCACCGCGGCGGAGCCGTTCGCCCCGTACCAGTCCGGGACGGCGACGGAGAACGCCTGCCGCGTGCCGTCGGCGTAGACGACGGCTCCCTCGCCCTTGCCCTCGCCCCAGGTGCTGGTACCGAGGAAGGCCAGCCGGGAGCCCGAACCGGACAGCAGCACGGTCTGCCCGGAGGCGACGACGTTGTCCTTGTTGCCCGGCTGGGTGTCCGGCCAGGTGAAGGCCGTCCCGTCGGAAGTCACCGCCGCCCCCGGTGTCAGCCCGACCGAGGCCAGCGCCTGCGCGGACAGGCTGGACCGCGACCCGTCGATGTCGGCGACCGTGAGGGCGTCGTCGGAGGCGATGCCCGCGTTGTCGAAGGCACCGGCGAGCGACAGGTTCGGCAGCCGCACCGACGAGGTGGCGCGGGCGCAGTCGGAGCCGTCGCGGTGGACGTCGAAGAGCGCGTGGGCGGTGAACGAGACGAGGCCCTCGGCGTCGTCGGCGAGCCGGGTCCGCCAGCTGCGGGTGGCCGTGGCACCGGGCGCCAGGCTGCCCAGACGGGACGGCCGCCCCGTGCCGTCCACGGCGAGGTAGAGCACCGTGTCACCCAGCGCGATCGGGGCGGTGTTGGTGACGGTGGCGGTCAGCGTCACCGCCGAGCCCGCCTCCGGACTCGTCGGCGACACGGTCAGCGAGACGGGCGGGCTGAGGAAGTCCTCCTCGGGCCGGTAGGGCCGGCTGCCCGGGTTGCCGCTCACGTTGCCTCCACCGTGAAGTGGTCGAATATCGCCTGGACGGTCGTGCCGGGATAGTTGACGTTGACCGCGCTGGCGACGACACCGGCGTCCCCGGTGCCGCTCGCCGAGGGGACGGTCGCGGTGCCGACCTCCTGCCAGGCGGTGCCGTCGGAGCCGGCGTACGCGGTGTACGTCGTGCCGTCGCGGACCAGCCGCAGCCAGGCGGGGTGGTACGAGACGCCGCCGCCGGCCCAGGTGTCCAGGCGCCCGTCGCCGTCGCTGTCGGTCAGGAACTCCAGGCCGTAGTGTTCCGCCATGGTCAGCACGGCGTAGCCGCCCTTCTCCGGCGCGGTCAGGTCGTTGGCGATCGCGATCCCCGACTTGGCGACGGGGTTGTCGGTGCCGGTCAGGCTGACCGCCTTGGCCTGGGCCACGCAGGACGCGGCGGCGGCGCCGGGGAGGTAGATGATTCCCTTCTCGTCGGTACCGCCTGACAGGTCCCGGCCGCCCGCCCAGATCACCAGCTCGGTGCCGTACTGGCCGTACTCGGTGCCCTCGGCGGTGGCGTACGTCCTGTAGGGCGCCCGCACCTCGTTGGGGGTGTACGGGATGGTGAACGTCCGGGCGGCGCGGGCGCAGTCGGCGCTGTGCGCGTCGACGTCGAATACCACGTGCGCGGTGAACGCCACCTGTCCGGCCACACCGGCGGGCATCCGGGTCCGCCAACTGCGGGTCACCTTCGCGCCGCGTCGCAGGTCGCCGAGGGCGATGGTCCGGGTGGCCGTTGTCGTGCGCGGGTCGATCAGGTGGAGGACGGTGTTGCGCAGGGGGAACGGGCAGTCGTTGGTGAGGACGGCGGTGGCCGTCACCGCGTCGCCGCCGGCCGGGTCCGCGGGCACCGTGGTCACCGTGAGGGTGGGCCCGAGGGTGTCGAATCGGGTTTCGTCGCGTCCGGTCATGAGGCTCATCCCCGGTCCCAGTCGACGGTGAAGGTGTTCGCGATGTCGCTGGGGAGAGCGGAGGGGACCGTGATGTGGATCTTGCCGTCCTTGCGGGTCCACCGCAGCGGGCCCTGGTGGCCGAGCAGCCGGATCCTGGAGCCGGCGCCGACCGGGATGTCGGCGGGCACCGACAGGGTTCCGCTGGGGGCGCCCAGCGCGATGATGTTGAACCTGCCGGGGGTGACCGTGTAACGGATGCCGAGTGGGCTGCCCTCCTCCTCGGCCCGCACCCACGGCGTCGACCCGTAGATCGCCGGGCCGTTGACGTCCAGCCAGGCGCCGATGTCGCGCAGCCGCTCCCGCATGATGGCGGGGATGGTGCCATCCGGCTTGGGGCCGATGTTGAGCAGCAGGTTGCCGTTCTTGCTGACCACGTCGGCGAGCAGGTGGATCAGGAACTCGGAGGTCTTGTAGTCCTCGTCCAGCTCGTGCTTGTTGTAGCCCCAGGAGTAACCCATGGTGATGCAGCACTCCCACTTCTGCGGGTCCATCGTGGGGTTGGTGCGCTGCTCGTACGTCGCGAAGTCGAAGTGGGTGTCGAACCGGTCGTTGACCACGACGCCCTTGGGGTTCCGCCGGTTCTTGGCCTGGTTGTAGTAGTGCGCCATGGGCTCCTGGCTGCGCCATGCCGGGTCGCCGGTCGGCCGGAACCACTGGCCGTCCGCCCACAGCAGCTCCGGGTCGTACCGGTCGATGATCTCGTAGAGCTGCTTCAGCTCGTAGTCGCCGACGTAGTCCTCGACCGGCTTGTAGCCGACCATCGGGATTTCCTCGTCGGTGTAGAAGTTCTTCATCGGCCGGCCGATCGACGGGTTGAAGAACTCGCCGAGCGAGTAGTAGAGGCCCGGCCGTACGGTGCCGCGCTTGCGGGCGGCGGTCATCAGCTCACCGACCAGGTCGCGCTTCGGGCCGTACGCGACGGAGTGCCGGTCGGTGACCTCGCTGGGGAAGAGCGCGAATCCGTCGTGGTGCTTGCTGGTCAGCGCGAAGTACTGGGCGCCCGCCTGCTCGAAGAGCTTCACCCAGGAGTCCGGGTCGAAGTTCTCGGCCTTGAACTGCGGGATGAAGTCGTCGTAGACGAAATCCTGGCCGTAGGTGTCGCGGTGGTACTTCCACTCGGCGGTGTCCTTGTAGCTCGTGTACCACAGGTACCACTCGGCGGCGTTCTGCCGTCCGGTGCCGCCGGGTACCGAGTAGACGCCCCAGTGGACGAAGATGCCGAACTTGGCGTCCTTGTACCAGCGCGGCACCGGGTGGGTGTCGAGGGAGGCCTTGGTGGCCGTGTAGTCGGGAATGCCTGTGTGCGCGGGTTTGCTGAGCGCCTGGGCGACCCCGGGCGGGGAGAGCAGTACCGCCCCGCCGAGGGCGGTCGCGGTGGTCAGGAGATTTCTGCGACTGACTGCCATGAAGGTGCCTCTCACTCGGTGACGGAGAAGGAGTCGAAGACGGCTGCGGTGGTCTGGCCCGGATAGTTGAGGTTGACGGCGCTGGCGACGACACCGGCGTCCCCGGTGCCGCTCGCCGAGGGCACGGTCGCGGTGCCGACCTGCTGCCAGGCGGTGCCGTCGGTACTGGCGTACGCGGTGTACGTCGTGCCGTCGCGGACCAGCCGCAGCCAGGCGGGGTGGTAGGAGGCGCCGCCGCCGGCCCAGGTGTCCAGGCGGCCGTCGCCGTCGCTGTCGGTCATGAACTCCACGCCGTACTGCGCCGACATGGTCAGCACGGCGTAGCCGCCCTTCTCCGGCGCGGTCAGGTCGCCTGCGACGGCGATCCCGGCCTTGGCGGACGGCCCGCTGCCCGTCTGGCCGACCACCCGGGCGGTGACGCTGCCCGAGCGCGGCGCGGCGCCGGGCAGATAGACGGCTGCCTTCTCGTCCTTCCCGCCGGACAGGTCCCGGCCGCCCGCCCAGACGGCGAACTGGCCACTGTTCGGACCGCTGTTCTGGGCATACTGGGCGTCGTCGGCCGTGGCGGTCGTCAGGTACGGCGCCCGCACCTCGGACGGGACAGGCACGACGGTGGCGTCCACGCCGTCGGAGTCGTGCCGTGGCCGGCCGCCCTGGCGGTAGGAGACGCCCGTCCCGATCGGGTGAGTGCCCCATGCCGCGTCGGCCGCGGGGGTGACGGTCCAGGTGACGGCGGCACTGTCGCCCGGGGCGAGGGTGCGGATCCGCGCGCTGCCGGCCGGTTCGGCGGACCAGCCGTGTGGCAGCTCCAGGCGGGTGCTGACGCGGGTGACGGCGGTGGGGCCGGTGTTGGTGACGGTCGTCGTCACCTCCGTGGCCTGACCGGCCCGCAGGCTCGGCTGGTAAGGGGTCAGCCGGACGCGGGCCGAGGGGCAGTCGCGGGCCACGCCGAGGGCGGCCAGGTCGACCGCGTCGGCGAACGCTTTCATCCCGGTGTCGTTGGGATGCAGATGGTCACCGGAGTCGAACGCGGCGGCGTAGCGGGTGGGGTCGGCCGGATCCCGTACCGCCTTGTCGAAGTCGGCGTACCCGTCGAGGACGCCGCCGGAGTCACGGACGAACGCGTTGACCCGCTGCCGGTCGGCCTCCTTGTCCTCGGTCCACCAGTCGCCCCATCCCCGGTACGGGACCACGGTCGCGCCGATCACCCGCAGCCCGCGGGCGTGGGCCCGCCGCGCGATCTGCCGCATACCGTCGATCACCTGGTCGCCGGTGGCGCCACCCCAGCTGAGGTCGTTCACGCCCTCGAAAAGGATCAACGTCCGGGCGTTCGGCTGGGACAGCACGTCGCGCTCCAGCCGGTCCAGCGCCGACGGGTTGCCGTCGGTCCCGGCGGTGATCCGGTTGCCGCTGATGCCCTCGTTGAGCACCCCGGCGGTGGACGAGCAGGCCGAAAGCCGGGCCGCCAGGTAGTCGGGCCAGCGCCGGTTGGCGTTCGCCGTGGACGACGCCCCGTCGGTGATGGAGTCGCCGAGCGCCACCACGGCGCCCTTCGCGTCACCGCCCCGAACGTCGACCCCGGTCAGGAACGGGAAGGTGGAGTCGGTCGTGGTGAAGGCGCTTCCGGCTGAGTCCCCGGCGTGGTCACCGCCGCCGTCCGGGGTCCAGTAGACGGTCTGTAGCCCCATCCAGTGCTGGCTGATGTGGGTGAGCCGGCCCGGGAAGTACAGGCTGACCACCAGGTCGATTCGGGCGGCCACGGCGAGCCGGACCGGGTCACTGACCGCCTGCTCGCCCGCCGCGATCGTCACCTCGCGCTTCCCGCCGAACCGCAGGTCGTACGGGTGCGCCACGGCGGAACCGCCGCCGCGCAGCCCCACGGTGGCGTGACCGATCGTCACCGGCTGGTCGGTGAATCCGTTGGTCAGCCGGATCCGCACGCTTGACCCGCCGGCGCTGACGCGCACCGGTATGCGTACGGTCACCTCCGAGGTGCCGGGGTCGTACGAGGCATGCTGCGCGGTGGCCCACGTACCCGTCCAGGCCGGCTGCCCGGCCTCGGCCGGCGCCGCCATGAGCAGCGCCGCCAGGGTGGCCGCCATGGCCGCTGCCATGGCGGCGAATCCGCGGTGTCCGAGCCCTCTGAACACTCCGAGCACGGGTCCTCCTCAGGAACGGTTCCTACCGCGCCGCGCCGGCATGGTGGAGTGCCTTGAGCGCCTTGGCGGCGCCGTCGGCCTTGAGGTTCACGAACGCCGGGGTGATCCCGAGGGGCGCCGCGTAGTCCTTGAGCGTCACGGGGCCGTGGACGACCGTGCCGCGGTTGACGTCGCGCCACACTCCGGACGGCAGGAAGATGTCCCGGGTAGCGCCCTGGTCGAGCTTGGGCGCGGCCAGCACGGCCGGACCGAGCATCCACTCGTCGGAGACCGTGTAACTTGCCTCGTCCTTCGGGAAGTCGAAGAACAGAGGCCGCATGATCGGATCGCCTGTCTTCAGCGTCTGCTGCACCTGGTCCCAGATGTACGGGGCCAGCCGCTCGTGCGTGGCGATGGCCGCGCGGTAGAGCTGGACCGTCTCCCGGTCATAGCCGACCCACTCGCCGGTCGTCGCGTCCCGTACGCCGGTGGGCGAGGTCGACGCGTACATGAGTGGCATGAGGGAAGCCGCCTGCGCCCAGCGGACCAGGACCGCCTTGGTGGGCGGCGGATACAGGAGCGAGCCGCCGATCATGTCGGTCTCGACGAACGGGTAACCGACCGTGGATACCGCCAGGTTGGCCGAGACCGAGGCGCGCAGGCCCCCGAAGGTGGTCGGCTTGTCGGCCGTGCGGGTGGCGAAGCCCTTGGCCTGCGCGGCGTTCCACGCGACCCGTAGCCCCGCCCCCTGCTGGTCGAACTCGTCGGCCAGTTCGGTGCCGTAGGTCACGTAGTCGGCACGGGTCGCTCCCGGGTAGGGCGCGCACCGGTCGTCGAAGAAGGCGGTGTCGAACTTGAATCCGGCCACTCCGGATTCGCGCGTCTGCGCCTTCAGATCCTCGGTGTACCACTGCCGCGCGGCCGGATTCGCCAGGTCGATCAGCCCGGTCCGGCGGCCGTTCCACCAGGTGAACAGGCATGGCTTGGACGGGTCGGAGGGGTCCTTCAGCAGATACCCGTGGTCGACGGCGTAGGCGAAGTTGGCAGCGGTCTCGGGCATGTACAGACCGGTCCACATGCCGAGGTCGAATCCGAGGCGGCCGAGTTCCTGGGACAGGGCGGGCAGATCGGGGAAGCGTTCGCCGAAGTCGGCCGCGATCACGCTCTCCTCGACCTGTACCGCGTGCCCGTCGAGTCCCGCGTCGGCCAGCGAACGGGCCCAGTCGATGACGTTGTCCTGATTCTGCTCCGTGTAGAGCTGGGCCCAGGAGTTCCACAGCGGGGTGGCGTATTGCTCGTAGGGGGTGTCGGAGCGCTCGGGTTTGCCGACCAGCTCGATGTGGTCGCGATACACCTCGGCCGGGGTGTCCTCGACGAACACGGTGGAGGCGGCGGGCCGCTCCCCGGTGACGGTGAACTCTCCCAGCCCGTTGCCGCCGGAGTTGATGCGCACGTCCATCGGTTCACCGGTGTCGACCCGCAGCCCGGTGGCGCTCGCGGTGTACCAGAAGGGGGACACCACCTGGTACGACGCCGGGCTGAACCCGGTGTCCACCAGTTGCCCGGAGTCCAGTGGCCACGGCTGGACCGTCTGGTCGCTGTTCTCGCCGTGCCCGTACCAGTGCACAGCGCTGTTCAGGTCGTATGCCGTGCTGAGCGCGTCCGCGGTCGCCCCGGACAGCGACCACTTCACGTCGTACCGGTCGGACCGCAGGGTGATCCTCAGGTCGACGGTGACGCCCGGCAGATCGGTGGCGGCGGTGACGCGCAGGGTGTCGCCGTCGCGGGCGCTGCCGGTGACCTCCCGGACGAGGTACCAGTCACCGCCGATCCGGAACCGGAACGCCCCCGCCGCCGTGGCCAGGACGGTCCGGCCCGCCCGTACCGTGGTGAGGGTCAGCCGGTCCGTCGCGACGCGCAGTTCGTAGCCCGGCGTCGCGAGGTTGATCGTCCCGGTTTCGGCGGCTGCCGGGGCCGCGCCGAGCAGCGGGGCGGCCAGGGCCAGCGCCGCCGAGCAGCGGCGGAGGGTTCGGCTCACACCGGGCATCAGGCACCGCCGCCGCAGGTCAGCTTGGCGTCGGCCCAGTCGGCGTGGTCCAGGGCGTTGCCGTCCCCGGCGTCCGAGACGACGAGTTCGAGCCGGCGCGCGCCTGCCACATCGACGTCGATCTTCTTCGTCGCGGTGTCCCGGTCGACGGTGCCGCTCTCGTAGACGGGCGTTCCGTCGGCGAGGACGGTGTAGGTGACGGTGGCCGGGCCATCGGTGCGGCCGTAGGTCTCCTGGTCGAGGCCGAGGGCCGCGTGGAAGGTGGTGCAGGTGCCGCCGAGCCACACCTGGACGCTGCTGGCGGCGTGGGTACCGAGGCCCTTCTCGTAGACGGTGTCGTGGAGAGTGAGCAGCAGGCCGTCGCCCTCGGCGTTCTCGCCGACGGACTGGTCGCGTTCGACCGGGCCCCAGCCATTGCTGCTGGACTGGAACGGCAGGTCGCTGACGTAGTGTTCGCCGGCCGTGAGCGGCGGTGGCTGCGCTGCCACCACCTCTTCCCCGGTCGCCGAGCCGGGTTTGCCGCGCCGGGTGAAGTCGGCGGTGGCGCCGAGGATCGCGACGGTGCCGGTTTTCTGGGCCGACGGCACGTCGATGGTCCATTTCGCGCTCGCCGAGGCACCGGGTTTCAGGCTGCCGAGCCGGACCGGGCCGGCCGGGGTCGCGGTCCAGCCGTCCGGCAGGTTCGGGCTCAGGGTGAGGTCGTGGAGCGGCTCGCCCTCGTCCGGTACCGAGACCGCGGCCGTCACCTGGTAGCTGCCGCCCGGCTCGACGGCGTCGGGGGCGTCGACGGTCACCCGAGCCGGGGTGGCCGGGTCGGCGTAGGTGGCGGCGTCGTAGGCCGGAGCGGCCACATCGGCGACGCGCAGCGAGGAGGTGACATTGCCGAGGGTGGTGAGACCCACCTTTCCGAGGCCGCCGCTCTTGGCGTCCTCGCTCCACGAGGCGATGGCGATGGTGTTCTTGCCGTCGGCGCGCAGGATGCCGTTGGGAACGGGGAAGGTGTGCTGCGGGCCGGTGTTGTTGACGTAATGGCCTATCAGCCAGCCGTTGACATAGATGAGGGCGCGGTAGTCACGGTCGGGGTTGTCGGCGATGGTGACGCCGACCGACACGTCCTGGCCCTTGGGCAGCTTGGGGTTGAAGGTGGTGCGGTACCAGGCGATACCGGGGGTGGTGTCACTGGTCGGCAGCGTGGCCGCGTCCCAGGAGCGGTCCGGGTAGCCGGGCAGGGTCCAGCCCGCCCGCTCGCCGTACAGACCGCCGTTGTTCATGTGCCCGCGCACGGTGTCGACGGGCTTTTCGCCGCCCCGGGCACCCTGGACGCGCCAGGTGATCTGCGCGTCGGAGCCGGCGAGATACGCCGTGGTCAGCCCGCGCGGCTGCTTGTGGTCGTCGCTGTTCCAGGTGAAGTCCTCGTTGTGGCCCATGGTGCCGACCAGGACGGAGACCACATTGTCCTTGCCCTTGCGCAGCAGACCGTCGGCGAGGGGGAAGGTCCGGCGGCCGGTCTTGCTCGTCCCGGTGAACTTTCCGTTGATCCACACCGAGTACGCGCCCACCGCCCCCGACGAGGTATCGGGGTTGGTGGCGTTCGCGGCGAGGGACAGGGACTTCTCGGTGCCGGTGGCCTTGAAGCGCCCGCGGTACCACACGTAGCCGTAGTGGTAGCCGTACTCGTCCTGGTAGAGCACCGGCAGAGTCCCGGGCGCGGTGGGGTTGTCGGTGGTCAGCTTGTCGGCGTACGTCCAGGACGAGTCGTCGAAGTCCGGGTCGGCCTCGGGCGTTTCGGCCGAAGTCTTCCAGCCGGTCAGCTCGGGGAGGGTGACGTCCTTCGGACCGGGCACCGTGCCGAGCAGGCTGCCGGACGCGGTCGGCTTGACCTTCAGGGGTACGCCGTTCCAGGTGATGCCGCGTACGCCGGGCGGTGCGAAGACCTCCAGCGGCCCCGCCTTCCGGGCGTCCCCGGTGAGTGCGAGCGTCCGGCCGGTGACGGATGCCGTACGGACCAGCTCGGTGCCGCGTTCCAGGACCGGACCGGCTCCCGTGTCCTGCCGCCAGAAATCGGCGGCCTGGTCGTCGGTGCCGATGAGCAGCAGCAGATCGGGGCGGCCGCCGCCCTGAACGAGGATCCGGGTGAGACCGGAGTGGGTGTAGTCCAGCTTCAGGTCGCCGCGCTCGGCGTCCCAGGTGGCGTCGGCCTTGCCGGCGACCACGGTGACCTTGGGCTTGGTGGAGTACCGGAGCATGGTCTGCCCGGGGTCGCCTTCGCCGCCGTACAGCACGGCTTGCGTGCGGTCACCGGTCCGTGTGCTGGTCAGCAGCTCGCTGGTGGAGTAGACGAGCCGCTGCCGGCCGCCGAGGTCGTGGCCGGCGACGAGGATCTTGCCGGTCTTGCCGTTCAGCCGTGCGGTGACCGGATAGGTGCCGTCCGGGGTCGCCCAGTCGAAGGTGGTGGTGGCGTCGGCGGCGGCCATCGGGTCGCCGTGCCGGAGGTAGAGGAACTGGGTGTCGGTGTCCGGGTTGGCGCGGGCTTCGATGTGCACGGCCTCGTTGGACGAGTCGGGCGCGTCGGCCGGATCGGTCGCGGTGAGTGGTCCTGTGGTGGTGTAGAAGAGGCCCTGCCGCTTCATCTCGTCGTAGTCGGCGCCGGTCTGGCGTGGCTCGCTGATCGGTGCGCCGTAGTCATACGAGGTGTAGACCTGTCGCGGGTCGGCGAGCCAGCCCCAGTTGGTGCCGCCGTAGGTCATATAGAGGTTCTCGATCGTCGTGCCCTGCATGACCTCGTGCTTGTTGACGATCTTCTGGTACGCGGGGCCCATCTTCTCCCGGCACTTCTCGTAGCCCGTGTCGCCCCAGGTCTGGAACCAGCCGGTGCCCGCCTCGAAAATCGCCAGCGGTGCGTCGTCCTGCTGCTGCTTGAGGGTGGGCAGCCACCACTCTCCCTTGCAGAAGGAGTTGTACTGGTCCAGCTCGCCGACGAAGTCCAGACCCTCACCGCCCGCGTACTGCGGCATCGGCTCGTTGCCGACGAGGGGCACGGTGATGCCGTCGGCCCGCACTTGTTTGCTCAACTCGACGATGTGGTCCCGGCCTTCCGGGTCGTACAGCTCGTTCTCGACCTGGTAGAGCAGCACCGGCCCGGTGCCGTCGGTGACCTGGCGGCGGGCGAGGATCCGGTCGATCTCCTGGAGCCACTCGCGGGCGGCGTCGAGGTATTCGGGGTCGGTGGAGCGGGCCTGTCCCTTCTGGGTCATCAGCCAGCCGGGGAAGCCTCCGCCGTCCGTCTCGGCGTTGATGTACGGTCCGGGGCGGGCGATGACATAGAGCCCGGCCTCCTCGGCCATGTCGAGCAGCTTGTCGACGTCACGGACGCCGGTGAAGTCGTAACGGCCCTTCGCGGGGGAGTGGTAGGCCCAGTCGAAGTAGATCGAGACGGCGTTCATGCCGCTTGCCTTGATCTTCTGAAGCACATCACGCCACAGGTCGGGGCTGGGGAGCCGCCAGTAGTGGAACTCTCCGGACCATACGAAGAGTCGTTCGCCGTCGACTTTGACGGAGTACTTGTCGTAACTGACCGTGTGGGGCGTGGCCTTGGTGGCTTCGGCGGCTGTGCCCGTGGCGTGGGCGGGCACCGCCGCGGACAGGACCGCGAGCAGTACGGCGGCCAGCGCTCCGGCCAGCAGGGTACGCAGTTGTCCGAATCGGGCGAAGTTCACGAGGTGCCTCCCGCGCAGGTCAGCTTGGCTTCTGCCCAATCGGCGTGGTCGGCGGAGACATCGCCGTCGCCGTCGACCAGCAGGTCCAGCCAGCGGGCCCTGGTCACGTCCACGTCGACGGCGGCGCCGCCCCCGGAGCCGTACAGCACCGGACTGGTGAAGAGCGAGCGGCCGTCGGCGATCACCTGGAAGGAGACGCTGCCGTTGTCGCCGACCTCGTCGTCCACCCCGGTGGTGGCGGTGAACCGGGTGCAGCCGCCGCCGAGGTAGACCCGGATCTGGCTGTTCGCGTGCACGCCGAGGCCCTTGGCGTACGTGGTGCCGCCGATCGCGAGCGGCCGCCCGTCGCCTGCCGCGGACTCGCCGTTGGAGGCGTCCTTCTCGACCGGGCCCCAGCCGTTGACCGCCTTGACCAGGGTCAGGTCGCTCACGTAGGCGTCGGCGGACAGCCCCGGCGGCGGCACCTGAACGGCCCGCTGGCCGGTGACGGTGCCTGAGTGGCCTGTCTGCGTCAGTTGCGCGGTCGCGGACAGGACGGCGTAGTGAACCGGGTCGCCGGGCGGGGTGACGGTATAGGCCGCGGTCACCGTGTCGCCGGGCCGGACCCGGTCGAAACGGGTGGTGTCGTCGGTGGCCGCGGTCCAGCCGTCCGGCACGGTCAGCGCCAGCTTGACATTCCGCGCGGTCGGCGCGTCCTTCGGCACGGTGAGCGTGACGGGGACCTCGGTGGCCGTGCCGGTGCTCAGGAACGGCTCGGCGCCGACGGTGACCCGGGCGCCCGACGTCGGCATGGCGTAGGTCTTGGCGTCGTACGAGGGCGCGTCCACGTCACGGACCTTGGTCCCGCCCGCCGACGCGCCGAGGTCGACGAGGGTCGCGGAACCGGGCCCCGAAGCCTTGTCGGTGGACCAGACGGCCAGGGCGATGGTGTTGCTGCCCTGCTCGCGCAGGATGCCCTTGGGGATGACGAAGCGCGTCTGGGGCCCGGTGTCGGCCAGGTAGCGGCCGATCAGCCAGCCGTTCACGAAGATCTGGGCGCGGTAGTCGGTGTTTCCGCCCTTGGGTTCGGCGAGATCCAACGCGATCGCGTTGTCCTGGCCCCGCGGCAGGTCGAGCCCGGTGGTGGTGCGGTACCACCGTACGCCGGGCCCGGTCTTCCCGGTCTGCCCGGACAGGGTGGTGCGACTCCAGCCGTTGTCGGGGTAGCCCGGCAGCGACCATCCGGCCCGCTCCCCGTACAGCCCGCCGTTGTTGTACGGGCCCCGTGCGGTGTCGACCGGGTTCTCGCCGCCCCGGCTGCCCTGGATCTTCCAGGTGAGGGTGGTGGCCCCGCCGATCACCTCGGCGCCGAGCAGGCCGCGCGGTTCCTTGGAGTAGTCGTGGCCCCATTCCTCGTTGTGGCCCGCGTTCTCGACGAGCACGGAGAGGACGTTGTCGCCTTCCGCATCGAGCGTCCCCGCCGGGATGTCGAAGGTGTGCGCGCCGTCGCCGGAGCTGCCGAGATAGCTGCCGTTGAGCCAGACCGCGTACTGGCCGGTCGGTCCGGTGTTGGCGTTCAGCGCGATCGCGGTCGCCTTCCCTGTGGTCTTGAACCGGCCGCGGTACCAGACGTCGCCGTGGTGGTAGCCGTACTCGTCCATCGCGAGAACGGGCAGCGATCCGTCCAGTTCGGCGTTGTTGGCGCTGAGCCCCGCGGCGGTGGTCCAGGTGGAGTCGTCGAAGCCCGGGGCGGACTCCGGCGCTTCCTCCTTGTATTTCCACGTCGTCAGCTCGGGCAGCTCGATGGGGCGAGGCGCCTGGGTGACGGCGGTCTCGCGGCCGTTCCACGTCACTTTGGTGGCGTCCGCGATGACCTCGATCCTCGCGGCATCGGTGGAGTCGCCGGTCAACTTCAGGGTTCCGTCGTCCAGTTGGGCCGTGCGGACGAGGGACGGGCCACGTACGAGGACCGGGCCCGCGGCGGTGTCCTGCCGCCACCAGTGGGCGGTCTCCGCGGTGTCGGCGATCAGCAGTTCCAGGCCGTTCACCCGCACTCGGGCCAGTCCGTCGTGGGTGTAGTCCAGCCGCAGATCGCCACGTTCGGCATCCCAGGCGGTGGTGACATCGCCGTCGAGCACGGTGACCTTGGGCCGCTTCGTGTACCGCAGAACGGTCTCACCGGCCTCGCCCTCGCGTCCGTACAGCAGCGCCACGTCACGGTCGCCGACGCGGGCGTGCGTCATGATCTCCGAGGTGGAGTAGACGAGCCGCTGATCGCCCAGGTCGTAGCCCGCGACGAGGAGTTTGGCGTCCCGGCCGTCGACCGTGATCGTGCCCTGCTGCGGCACGCGCGGATAGTCGCCGTCCGCGCCGGTCAGGGACAGAGTGGTCTCATCCTTGTCCTTCACCCGGGTGTCGGCGTGCCGGACGGTGAAGAACTGGGTGCCGTCGTCGGGGTTGACCCGCCGGTCGACGCGCAGTGCCTCATCGGAAGGAGTGGGCGCCTCGGCCTTGTCGGTCCGCGCCAGCGAGCGGACCGAGTTGACCAAGTACCCGAGGCGCTTGAACTCCTGGTACTTGTCGGTCAGCTGACGGGACTCGTTGATCGGAGCCCCGTAGTCGTACGACGTGTACACCGCGTTCGGATCGGCGAGCCAGCCCCAGTTGGTGCCTCCGTACGTCATGTAGAAGGACTGGCCACTCACCCCGGCGGCGATGTTCATCTTGCTGAACACCCGGGTGAAGTCGGTGCCGGTGAGCCGCGCGCAGTCCTGGTACCCGGTGCCGCCCCAGGGGTCGAAGGCACCGCCCTGTGCCTCGGGGATGATCAGCGGGGACTCGGGCTTCCACTCGCCCACGTACGAATAGTCCGGCAGGTTCTTCCAGGTGTCGGGTTTCGAGCAGTCGAAGCCCTGCGGGTAGGCGTCGAAGCCGTAGATGTCGGGGGCGCCCTTGCCGCTCACCCAGTTCTTGTTGGCGCCGCCGTCGTTGACGAAGGTGGGCACCTCGATGCCGTCGCTCTTCGCCCAGTCGATGAGCGTCTGCATGTAGTCGGCGTCCTGGCGGCCGCCCTGGTACTCGTTCTCGACCTGGTAGAGGATCACCGTGCCGGTGCCACGGGTGAGCTGGTGGCGGGCGATGATCCGGTTGATCCGGCTCATCCACTCGCGCGCGTCGTCGAGGTAGTCGGCCTCGGAGGTGCGGTTCACGCCTTTTCGCGTCTTCCGCCAGGCCGGGAAGCCGCCACCGGAGACCTCGGCGTTGATGTACGGGCCGGGGCGGGCGATCACATACAGACCCGCGCGCTCGGCCTCGTCCAGCAGCCGTTCCACATCACGGATGCCGGTGAAGTCGTACGAGCCCGGCTTGGCCGAGTGGTAACCCCAGTCGAAGTACAGCGAGACCGCGTTGAATCCGCCGGCCTTGATCTTCTGGAGTACGTCACGCCACGCGTCGGGGCTGGGCAGCCGGAAGTAGTGGAGCTCGGCGCCCCAGATGTACAGGGGCTTGCCGTCGACCTTCACGGAGTACTGGTCGTACGTGACCGTGTGCTCCTGCGTCCGCGGCTCCGCCTGGGCCGGTGTCGCGGCGCCCGGACCGGTCAGGGGAATGACGGTCAGAAGCGCGGCGAGCACCAGGGAGCGCCATCGCCCTCTCATGACGTCAGCCCCTTCACCACGGCCGCCCGCGCGGTCTCGATGTCGGTGACGTCCTTCGTACGGCCGTCGAGGTTCCGGGTCGCCGTGGCGAGGGCCTCGGTCAGAGCGTCGCTGTCGGCGCCACCGGCCTCCTTCTTCCTCAGCTGGGCGATGAGCTCATAGTCCTCGATGCCCTCCTTCAGTTGCTCCCAGCGGATGCTGGACATCGGCCCGTTCTTGCCGGGGTAGACCAGGTATTCGTCGCCCTGGGTGAAGATGTGCACCGGCTGATCGAAGGGGTCGCGGGTCCAGCTGTTGTACGACCAGCGGAGAAACCCATCGAGGTTCCGCTGGGCGGAGATCCACGGCAGCATGCGTGACTCGACGGCGGGAGAGTACGACAGGGTGTTGGGATGAGCCGGTGAGCCGTACACGTAGAAGGTGGTGATCTTTCCGGCCGCGCGCCGCTCCGCCGCCTTCTCCTTCGTCATCGCGTCGATGCCGCCCCAGTCGACGGACAGGTTCGACGCGACGCCCTCCGTGCTGATCGACCCGGCGACGGAGATACGGTCGTCGAAGGCCGGCGCGACCTCGTGGACGAAGTCCTTGACGACCTTCATGGTGTCAATCGGGCGCTCGTCGAACGACAGCCAGGCGTCCTCCAGCCAGCCCTTCGCCTTCAGATGTTTTTCGAAGGCGGGCAGAAACGCCCCCCACGCCTCCCGCCAGCGGTCCCCGCCCAGATCGACGTTCTCGTAGACGGTCTTGCCGGTACGGGTGTCCGTGTAGGTGAGGTGCTCCTTGTCCTGGAACGCCAGCATGGAGAAGGCGCCGATGTCGGGCCCGAGCCCGGCGCGTCTGGTGGTCTGGACGTACTTGTCCCAGCGGGCGAAGTCGAAGGAGAACGTCTTCCCGTCCCAGGTCCAGCCGACCATGCTGGAGTACGGCGTGGCCGTCTGCGACTCCCGGGTGCCCAGCGACCACTGATGGTGCCAGGGGTTGTCGACGATGGTGGTGTTGATGACCTTCTGACCGCGGGAAGCCAGGTCGCGGCTGTAGGCCTCGATCAGCTTCCAGTGCTTGTCGGACCAGAGCTTCACGCCGTGTGCCTGGGCGATGGTCTCCGGCTGCGCCCATACGTCGAGGAAGAAGTTGTAGTCATCGGAGTCGGGCGCGCTCGCGTCCGCGACCTCGATGGTCAGCGGGTAACTGGCCTGGGTACGGCCGTCGGCGTCGACCCTCACCGTGCCCCGGTAGGTGCCGGGCCTGGCCTTCTCGGGGACATGGAAGGTGAACCACAGCGGCTGCGCCGCGTACGCGGGCACGTCCACGGAGGACCGCTCTTCCAGGGGGTCGCCGACCACGTCGGGGTTGCGGTCGCCGGAGACCTCCTTGCCGGAGCTGACCTGGTCGATGGTGGCCGACCAGTCGACCTCGCTCTTGGAACGCTGCACGGGCACGTACTTCACGAACCGGACCTGGGTGTCGTCGCCGGACAGCTTCGCCCCGCCCGGTCCGGTGAGATCGCCGACCACGGCCTTGACGTTGTCGAGATCCTGGCCGGACGCGATCGCCAGCTGCGCCGAGACCTGCTCGTTGCGCACGGCGGAGAGGCTCAGCTCCTTGGTGTCCTTGCCCTGGATGGCGGTCATCGGGTAGCGCGGGACCCGCTCCTCCGCGGAGCCGGCGAAGGACCCGGTGGGCACCCAGGTGATGGTGTCCTTGGTGCCCATGGCGTCGGCGACCTTGACGGTCAGCCAGGTGGTGGTGGCCTTGGAATCGGGGTCGGTATCGGTGGTCGTGCCGGTGACGGCGATCGCGGTGGTGCTCGCGGCCACCACGACACCCGCGACGAAGCCGGCGACGAGCGAGGACGTACGTGCCATGGGTCTGTGTTCCCTCTCTCACGGACATGCACGGGCGTGGCTCCCCGGCAGGCCCCCGGGGAGGATGGGGGGCCTGCCGGGAACGGGCGGTGCACTTGGTCCCTGTGGCGTCAGGAGGTGACGGAGAATCCGCTGAAGACGGCCTCGATGTTCTCGCCGGGGTAGCTGACGTTGGCCGCGCTGGCGACCATCCCGGCGTCACCGGTGCCGGCGGCCGAGGGCACGTCGGCGGTGCCGACCTGCGACCAGGTCTCGCCGTCCTTACTGGCGTACGCGGTGTAGGCGGTGCCGTCCCGGGTCAGCTTCAGATACGCCGGGTGGTAGGTGGAGCCGCCGCCCGCCCAGGTGTCGAGCGCGCCGTCGCCATTGCTGTCGGTCATGAACTCCAGCCCGTACTGCTCGGTCATGACCAGCACCGCGTAACCGCCCTTGCCGGGCGCGGTCAGATCGTTGGCGAGGGCGATCCCCGCCTTGCCGAAGGGTGAGGCGCTGTCCTGGGAGACCAGCTGGGTCCGCACCGTGGCCTTCTCGCCGGCCGCGTCGTCGAGGTAGATGACGCCCTTCTCGTCCTTCCACCCGGACAGGTCCTGACCGCCGGCCCAGATGGCGAACTGGTCCCCGCCCTGGGCGTATCGGGCGTCATCGGTGGTGGCGGTCGTCAGATACGGGGCCGTCACACTGCCCGGGGCCGCCTTGACCTCGGCCCGCACGGTGTCGGAGACCTTCTGGGCCCGGTCGTACGTCACTGTCCCGGTGAGGTCGTGACCGCCCCATTTCGCGTCGGCGGCCGGGGTCACCGTCCAACTGGTCGTGAGCGTTCCACCGGCCTTGAGGGACTTCGCGGTGGTGGGGCCGGCCGCCGTGGCGGTCCAGCCGTCGGGGAGGTCCAGTGCCGCTTGGACGTTCCTGATGGCCCCCGTGGACCAGTTGGTCGCCTCGGTGGTCACCTCGAAGGGGGTGCCGGAGCCGGTGGCCGGGGCGTCCGGGCTGATCAGGACGGAGGCGGCCGGGACGTCGTCGCGCTTCAGCGCCTTGATGGCCTTGGCGGCGCCCTTGGCCTTGAGGTTGACGAACGCCGGGGTGACGCCGAGCGGCGCCGCGTACCCCTTGAGGGTCTTGGGGCCGCGGATCACCGTGCCCTGATTGACGTCGTACCAGGTGCCGGGCGGCAGATGGACGGTCCGGGTGGCGCCGGTGCTCAGCTTGGGCGCGGCGAGCACGGCCGGGCCGAGCATCCACTCGTCGGTGACGGTGTAGCTCTCCTTGTCCTTCGGGAAGTCGAAGAACAGGGGCCGCATGATCGGGTCGCCGGTCTTCAGAGTGGCCTGGACCTGGTCCCAGATGTACGGGGCGAGCTTCTTGTGCGTCTCGATCGCCTGCCGGTAGAGGTCGACCGTCTCCTGGTCGTAGTCCACCTTCTGCCCGGTGGTGGTGTCATTGGTGTCCACTGGTGACGTCGAGGAGTACATCAGCGGCATCAGCGAGGCGGACTGCGCCCATCGCACCAGTACGTTCTTGGACGGTGCGGGCTGGCCGCCGGAGCCGCCGATCATGTCGGACTCGACGAACGGGTAGCCGATGGTGGAGATCGCCAGGTTCTGGGTGGCGGAGGCCCGCAGGGAGTCCCAACCGGTGCCCTTGTCGACCTGGCGGGTGACGAAGCCGGCCTTGTGGGCCGTCTCGTTCCAGTGCACCCGGATGCCCGCGCCCTGGAGGTCGAACTCGTCGGCGAGCTGTGTGCCGAGCTTCTGGTAGTCGGTGGCCTGGTGGCCTTCGCGCGGCGCGCACTTCTCGTCGAAGAAGCGGGTGTCGAACTTCAGCCCGTCGACGTCGTAGTCGCTCATGAGCTTCTTGAGGTTGCCCTCGTACCAGGCCCTGGCGTCGGGGTTGGCCAGGTCGATGATTCCGGCCTGGCCGTTCCACCAGGTCACTTCGCAGGGCTTGCTGGTGTCCTCGGCGTCCATGAGGAGATAGCCGTTGTCGACCGCGTGCTGGTAGTTGTCCGAGTCCAGATTGATCCACAGGGTGACCCAGAGGCCGAAGTCGAACCCCATGTCGTGGATCTTCTTGGACATGCCCTTGGGATCGGGGAAGGTCTTGGGGTCCCAGGTCAGATTGCCGTAGTTCGACTCCCACTTGTCGTCGAGCTGGATGGTGTGCCCGTCAAGACCGTTGTCGTGGAGGTCGGTGGCATAGTCGAGCAGTTTCTCCTGGTCGACCTTTGTGTAGAACTGTGCCCAGGAATTCCACAGCGGCTTGGCGTACTGCTCGTATGTGGCATCGCTCTTGTCCGGCTTGCCGACGATGCCGATGTAGTCGCGGTAGACCTCCAGGGGGGTCGACTCGATGAACACGGTGGCCTTGTAGGTGTCGGGCGACTCGACGGTGAAGCGGCCGAGGCCGTCCTTGTCCTTGTTGAGCGCCACGTCCATGACGTCCCCGGTGTCGACCCGGAGACCGGTCGCGGTGGAGGTGTACCAGAACGGGTCGATCATGTTGTACGAGGCCGGGCCGAAGGTTCCGTGTTCGACCTCGCCTGTGTCGAGCGGCCAGGGCTGGTTGACACCGGGGCCGCCCTGCGGGGTCTCCGCCTCGCCGTGGCCGTACCAGTGGCCCGCCGATGACAGGTCGTAGGCGAGGCCGAGTCGGTCGGGGCTGCCGCCCTCGACGTCCCAGTCCAGCTGGTAACGGTCGGATGTGGGGGTCAGCCGCGCCTTGACGGTGGCGCCGTCGAGCGTGGTGTCGGCGGTGAGGGCAAGGACGCCGTCCTTCCATGCCCAGTCGGTGACCTCGGTCGCGTGCTGCCATTGGCCGCCGGAGCGGAATCGCAGGCCTCCCGTGTCGCCGCCCGCGGTGCTGAGCACGGCTTCTCCGGCGCGCTCGGTGCTGACGGCGAGTTCGTCGGTGGCGATGTCGACGGTGTAGCCGGGGGTCTTCTCGGTGGCCGGCATGGACACGGTGAGGGCATCCGCGCTGCGGGTCACCTTCGGCTGGGCGGCGGTGTCCGCCCGGGCCGGTGTGATGAGGGGTTCGGTCACGGACGGTATGAGCGTCAAGGCCAGCGCGGCGGCCAGGAACGTGCCGAATCTGGCGGTTTCGCGCGGTCTACGGGGGTGGGTGCGCACTCACGTCCTCCTGCGGGGCGGGGCATGGTGTCGTTGAGCAGCACTGCAAGATCATGCTTATTTCTGTTCATGTTCTGGCCATAGGTGTCATCTGTCAACGCTCGCTTCCATGATTTCTTGGCTCCACCCATCGGTCCCGTCGTCCCTGGTGACGGTGGGTTCCCCGGGTCCGCGCCCTGGTTCCTGAGGTCGCGGACCCGGGGAAGGCGGCGGTAAATTCTGCGTGAACCATGCCCGATTCGGGCGGTTCCGCTCCCCTTGCGTGGGTCAGGTGCGAGGGGTGGGCCGGTTCAGGCCAGGATCACCGAGCGGGTCAGATGCGGGGGGTTGTCCGGGTCCAGGCCACGCGCCGTGCCCAGAGCGGCGGCCAGCCGCTGCACCACGATCAGATCGGCCAGCGGGTCGCGCCCGAGGGCCACCAACTGGCCGCCGGTGCGGGCGATCTGCTCGGGCAGGCCGTCGGGAACGGCGGCCGGATCGCCGAACCACCAGGCCACCCGGCCCGGGCCGGTGATGCTGATCGGCCCGTGCCGGTACTCCATCACCGGATAGGACTCCGTCCAGGCGCCCGCCGCCTCGCGCATCTTCAGGGCCGCCTCCTGGGCGATCCCGTACGCCCAGCCCCGGCCCAGGAAGGTGAACTGCTCGGCGCCGAGGAGCGCTTCGGACAGCGGCTCGGCGAGCGCCGACGCCGCCTGTGCCCCCAAGTGGCCGACGTCCTCGCCGAGCAGGGCACGCAGCAGCACCAGCTGCGTGGTGGCGAACCGGGTCTGCACCACCGAGGTCTCGTCGGCGAAGTCGAGCACGACGGCCGCGTCGGCGACCTCCATGACCGGGGTCGCCGGATCGGCGGTGACCGCGACGGTGGGCGTCCTGCCACGCAGTCGGCCGAGCAGCTCCAGCACCTCCGAGGTGGTGCCGGACCGGGTCAGCGCGACCACCCGGTCATAGGCCCGGCCGGCCGGCATCTCCGACGCCGGGAACGCGTCCGTCTCCCCGTGCCCGCCGGATTCGCGGAGCGCCGCATAGGCCTGGGCCATGAACCAGGAGGTCCCGCATCCCACGACGGCGACCCGCTCGCCGGGCCTGGGCATGGCGGCGTACGGCGGGTCGTCCGGACGCCGCGCCAGTTCCGCGGCGCGACTCCAGCACTCGGGCTGGGTGGCGATCTCGATCTCGGTCCGACTCATCAGGGACTCCCGTCTCAGGCGCTGATGGGGCCGCCGGCGTAACCGAGTGGCAACCGGCGGCCCTTGACATCATGCGCGAACCTTTGAGCATGATGGATGTCGATGCTCGATTCTGGCAACTTCCGAGCAGAATCAATCACTCGCTTTGCAGTGAAGGTGGATCCCGTGAAACGGCACCTCGTTGGTATCGCAGCAGCTGTAACCCTCGCCCTGAGTCTCACCGGATGCGGCAAGGGAGGCTCGTCCGGCAACGACTCCGACGGAAAAACGATCAGGTTCGTGGCCGCGAAGTACGACGACGACACCCAGCCCTACTGGGAGAAGCTCATCGACGACTTCGAGGCCGCAAACCCCGGCTACCGGGTCGAGCTGGAGGTCGTCGACTGGGAGCAGATGGACTCCAAGGTCAAGACGTATGTCCAGACCGGGCAGCAGCCCGACATCCTCAACTACAACAAGTTCTCCGACTTGGCCCGAGACGAGCTGATCTTCAAGGCGGAGGATGTCGTATCGCCGAAGGTGCTCGCCGACTTCCTGCCGCTCTTCGCCGACCAGGCGCGGTACAAGGACGTCCAGTACGGCCTGCCGTTCATCTCCAGCGCACGGCTGTTGTTCTACAACAAGGACATCTTCGCCAAGGCCGGCGTCTCCGGACCGCCCTCCAGCTGGGCCGAGGTCGAGGATGCCGCGAAGAAGATGAAGAAGGCCGGGGACATTCCGCTGGGCCTGCCGCTCGGCGCGGAGGAAGCCCAGGCCGAGTTCTCCATCTGGGCCATGAACAACGGCGGCGGCTGGACCGACAGATCGGGCGAGTGGGCGGTCGACCAGCGGGCCAACGTGGAGACGCTGGACTTCCTGCGGAAGCTCACCAAGGCCGGACTGACGCAGCCCAACCCCGAGGTCACCAACCGCAAGGACGTCTTCAACCAGTTCGCCCAGGGGAAGACCGGCATGCTCAACGGCGCCGTCTTCATGCGCAAGGGCTTCATCGACACGGTCGACAAGAACCTCAACTACGGCGTCGCGCCGTTGCCCAGCAAGGACGGTACGACGCACAACACGCTCGGCGTGCAGGACTACCTCGTGGCCTTCAAGAAGCACGAGGGCAAGAACCGCGAGGCGGTCAACAAGTTCCTCGACTTCTTCTACCAGAAGGAGAACGCCTCGAAGTTCCTGTCCACGGAAGGGTTTCTGTCGGTCACCAAGTCGGCCGGTGACGCGCTGAGCTCGGACGCCGCCTACTACAAGCCGTTCGTCAACGCGCTGTCGGGCGCGCGGTTCGCACCCACCGACAACCCGAACTGGGCTGCCGTAGAGGGCGCCGTGAAGCAGCGCATCGGCACCGCCGTGTCGAGCGCCGACCCCGAGAAGGTCCTGAGCGAGATCCAGAAGACCGCCGAGAAGGACGGCTGACGGGGTGGCCGTACAAGACGTCACCCCACACACCGCCGGCGCCTCGCGGGGCCGGGCCCCGGTGGCACCACCGGGGCGGGGATCCCGCCGCACTCGCGGCATCCGGCGCATACGGAGGCTGGAACCGCTGCTGTGGCTCGGCCCCGCCCTCGCGCTGATCCTGGCCGTGGTCATCTGGCCCGTCGTCGAGATGATCCGCACCTCCCTGATGGACATCAGCTCCACCGGCCTGACCCGCGGCTTCGCGGGCGGCGCCAACTACGCCGATCTGTTCGCCGAGCAGGACCTGCCCGGCGTGGTGCTGCGCACCCTGGTCTGGGTGGTCGGCGTGGTCACGGTCACGGTCACGGTCTCCCTGGGCCTGGCGCAGTTGCTGAACGCCCGCTTCCCGGGGCGCCGGCTGGTCCGCTGGGCGCTGATCGTGCCCTGGGCGGCGTCGGTGCTGATGACGGCGCTGACCTGGCGCTGGATGCTCAACAACTTCTACGGCGTCGTCAACCGCGTGCTGATGGACGTCGGAATCCTGGACAAGCCGGTGAACTGGCTGGCCGACCCGGCCCAGGCGTTCGCCTGGATGATGGCCGTGGCGGTCTTCGTCTCCCTGCCGTTCACCGCGTTCGTCATCCTGTCCGGGCTCGGGACGATCCCGGCCGAGGTGTACGAGGCCGCCCGTCTGGACGGCGCGGGACCGGTCCGCACCTATCTCGGCATCACGCTGCCGCTGCTGCGCCCCTCGCTGCTGGTCGCCGTGATCATCAACGTCATCAATGTGTTCAATTCGTTCCCGGTCATCTGGGCGATGACCCGCGGCGGCCCGGGCTTCGCCACCGACACGACCACCACCTATATGTACAAGCTCGCGTTCGACAACCAGTCCGTCGGCGAGTCGGCCGCCATGGCCGTCGTGAACTTCGGGCTGATCCTCCTGGTGGTGCTGGTGTATCTGCGCGTCGTCCGCCGGCGAGAGGAGATGAGCTGATGTCCGCGGTCCCGGCCGAAACCGCAGCCGCCCGGCGGAGACGCCCCCTCAGACTGCGCACCGTACTGCTCACCGCGGTCGGCTGGCTGGTCGCCCTGGTGTTCCTCGCGCCGTACCTCCAGATGCTGGTGACCGCGCTGAAACCGACGCCGGAGCTCATGAAGTCACCGCCCTCCTATCTGCCGTCGCGGTGGGAGTGGTCGAACTTCGCCGACGTCTGGTCACTGAAGGACCCGCCGGTCGCCGACGCCCTGTGGTTCTCGCTGTACGTCGCCGGGATGTCCACGCTCCTCGCTCTGGCCGTGGGGCTGCCCGCCGCGTACTACACGGCCCGCCACCGGTTCCGCGGGCGCGGTGCCTTCCTGCTGCTGGTGCTGGTCACCCAGATGTTCGCGCCGACCGCGCTGCTGGTGGGCATCTACCGGGAGATGGTCAGCCTCGATCTGACCGACACCGCGGAGGGGCTGATCCTGGTCAACGCGGCGTTCAACCTGCCGTTCTGCGTCTGGATCCTCAACGCGTACTTCGCGAGCATCCCCAAGGAACTGGAGGAGGCGGCGTACATGGACGGGGCCGGGCGGTTCGGCGCGCTGGCCCGGGTCACTCTGCCGCTGGCGCTGCCCGGCGTGGTGACCGCACTCGTCTACACGTTCATCGGCGCCTGGAACGAGTACGTCGTCGCCCTCACCATCACCTCGTCCGGCGACCGGACGACGCTGACCAAGGCCATCCCCGGATTCGTCACGGCGTACCAGGAGCAGTGGCAGTACCTCTTCGCCACCTCGTTGATCGCCATCGTGCCGGTCGTCGTTCTGTTCATCTTCGTGGAGCGCTATCTGATCAGCGGTCTGACGGCAGGCGGCGTCAAGTGAGTCACCACGGGAGCCGGCGCTCAGGCCCGGACGATCTCCACGCCGGCAGCGGCGAACGGTTCGGTCAGCTCGGGGCCCGCCGCCTTGTCGGTCACCAGCACATCGACGTCCTCCACCGGGCAGATCCGGGCGAAGGCCCGCCGGCCCAGCTTGGAGGAGTCCGCGACCACGACCACCTGCTCGGCGCGCAGGGCCAGCGCCCGGTTGATGCCGGCCTCGCCCTCGTCCTGGGCCGTCGCACCGTATCTGACGTCGATCGCGTCGACGCCGATGAAGACGTGGTCGAGGGTGATCTGCGCGAGCACCTCGGTGGCGAGCGGCCCGGTGAGCTCGTACGAGGCGGGGCGGGCCACGCCTCCGGTGACGACGAGTTTCACATGGCGCCGTACCACCAGTTCGTTGGCGATGTTCAGCGCGTTGGTGACCACCGTCAGCGAGGGCCCGGCGCCCTCTGTGCCCAGCTCCGGCCGGGTGGCCAGCGCACGGGCGACCGCGGTGGTCGTGGTGCCGCCGTTCAGACCCACCACGGCGCCCGCCTTCACCAGGCCCGCCGCCGCGTCGGCGATCCGCTCCTTCTCCGGAGCGTTGCGCGCGGCTTTGTAGCGGAGCGGCAGATCGTACGCGATCGCGTTGATCACGGCGCCGCCATGGGTACGGGTGACCATCTGCTGGCGCGCCAGCTCGTCCAGATCACGCCGGATCGTGGCGGCGGAGACCCGCAGTACGTCGGCGGCGGCCTCGACCTCGATCCGTCCGTCGCGCGTCAGCATCTCCAGCAACGCGCTCCATCTGGCCTGCGGTGCCCCCATGCGTCATCCCCTGTTCCGTGGTGTGCGGGCCCCGAAATTTTATCTCGCCAGAGCAACCGTTTTCACCCACGATCATTTCAGCCGTGAGGAAAGGCCACACCACCCCATGCCCCTGATCCCCACCGCCGAACTCGTCCGCTCGGCCCGCGCTGACGGCCGTGGCGTCGGCGCGTTCAACGTGATCACACTGGAGCACGCCGAGGCGATTGTCGCGGGCGCCGAGGCTGCCGGAACGCCGGTCATCTGCCAGATCAGCGAGAACGCGGTCCGTTTCCACGGTGGCTCCCTCGGCCCCCTCGCCCACGCCACGGCTGCCGTGGCGGAGGCCGCCCGGGTCCCGGTCGGCCTGCATCTGGACCACGTCACCGACGAGGCGCTGCTGCGCCGCGCCGGTGACTTCGGCTTCGGCTCGGCGATGTACGACGCCTCGGCGCTGCCGCATGAGGAAAACATCGCCGCCACCCGGGCCGCGGCCGACTGGGCCCACGCCCAGGGCCTGTGGCTGGAGGCCGAGCTCGGCGAGATCGGCGGTAAGGACGGCGTGCACGCTCCCGGAGTCCGTACCGATCCCGACGACGCGCGCGCGTTCGTGGCTGCCACCGGCGTCGACGCGCTGGCCGTCGCGGTCGGCAGTTCCCACGCGATGACGACCAGAACAGCGAAACTCGACCACGACCGCATCGCCCGGATCGCGCACACCGTCCCGGTCCCGCTGGTCCTGCACGGTTCGACCGGCGTACCCGACGACGAACTCCGCCGCGCGGTCGCTGAAGGCATGACGAAGATCAACATAGGTACGGCGCTGAACATCGCCTTCACCGGAGCAATACGCGACTTCTTCAGCGAGGACACGCACACCGTCGACCCGCGGAGCTATCTGGCGACCGCCCGCACCCGCATGGCCGAGGCGGCGGAACACCTGCTGCGGGTCCTCGGCTGATGGGGTCCGCGATACCGCTGGGGTCCCATTCATAGCGCCGTGACATGTGCGCTTCCTCGATACGGCCCGTCCCCCTGCGTCCCCGGCGTCTACGGCGCGCCGGTGCCAGTGCAGACCCTCTTCCGCCCGGCCGATGACTCCAGCAGCCGGGGAGTTCGGCGCCCGGATGGCTGACCGTACCCGCTGGGGGCCGGCGAAGTTCTGGACGGTCACTGCCGCCGAGCTAGGCGTGGACATCATGGACCAGGCGGCGATGACACGGTTCGCCGAGCGGGCCCGGTGCGGGGAGGTTCCCTACGACCGCGCCGGGCGATCTCGTCGCGGGGCATCCGGGCCCCGCCCCGTCGTCGAGCTGGTGCGGCACACCGGCACGTGGGTCCGCCCCCTCCTCCTCGCCGCTACGCAATCGCGCGCACAGCGGCCCTGGTCAGGGCGGTCGCGGTCCGGACCGCGCTGGTGACGGCCTCGTCGGGGCCGAGCCCGCACAGATCGGTGAGGGTGAACAGCGCCTCAGCGCTCATCACCACCGCGAGGTCCCGCTTGAGCAGGACGCACGCGTTCGGGTCCGCCGTGCCGAGCGTCCCTTCCAGCAGCAGGAGGGCATGGTCGATGAGTCCGAAGCGGATGCCGGGCCGCGTGGTCACCGTCTCGGGCCGGATGACGGTGGCGGCCCGAGCCCTGGCTGGCGAGGATGCCACGGAGCGGGAACTTGCAGGCGAAGGCGACGCATTCGACGGGGTCGGTGGAGCCCGCGACCGGTGCGAGGGCACGCCTGGGCCGTCACGCCTCGGGTGCAGCGCACTGAGAGCCACTGACAGTCTCCGACATCAGCAGTGCGAGCAAAACTGCGCTTTGCATGCAATGCTGCTAAAATGCAGGCATGACTGCCCTGACTATTCGCGATGTGCCGGACGATGCCCTTGCCACGCTGAAGGCCCGCGCCGCGAAGGCGGGCAAGTCGCTACAGGCCTACGCACTCGACCTCCTCGTCGGTGAAGCCGCCAGGCCCACGCTCGCCGAGGCCGCCACCCGCGCGGAAGCCGAGGCCGGGGCGAGCCTGAGTACGTCGGACGTGCTGGCCGCGATCGACGACGCGAGGGCGGGCCGTTGATCGTCGTCGACTGCTCGGCACTCGTCTTCTTCCTGAGCGACGAGGGCCCCACCGGGCACCGGGTACGCGAACGTGTCGCCAAGGAGGACCGTCTCGCCGCACCGCACCTGATCGATTACGAGATCATGTCCGCATTGCTCGGCCTGGCGCGCGGCCGGCGTGGCGGCGAGCCCAAGCTGAGCGAGAAGCAGCTCCGCAAGGCCGTGGCGACGTACCGCGATCTGGCGCTCGACCGGCATGAGACGTTGATCCTCTGGGAGCGCGTCAAGGGCTTGTCGAGCAACCTCTCCGCCTACGACGCGCAGTATGTCGCCCTGGCCGAGATTCTGGGACTGCCGTTGATCACCAGCGACGCCAGGATCGACAAGAGCGGCGTGGCGCGCTGCGAGATCGAGACGTTCGAGACCTCCGGCTGAAGCAGCCGCCGCATGGTTTTCCCGTCCTCTCGGAGGTGCCTCGCGGTCTTCCTTGACGACGACGAGGTCGACGCCTTGCTCCAGGAGCAGGGTGGCGGTCGAGTGAACCGACCGGAGTCCCGGAAGACGCGCTGGCATCACCACCAGAGCATCTCCGCAGGACGCAGAGGGTGCGCCGCGACCAGCGCCCCATTGCGACTCCCGCCAAGAGCTTGCGACTGCGGCTACACCAGCGCCAGCACCGTCGTGAGGGGCGTGATCCGTGGGGCATCGGTCCGAACCCCCTTCGGACACGATCTTGCTTATGCGGATGACGCGGGTTGTGACTCAACAGTCACGACCCGCTTTTTCATGTTGTTGTAGCTGAGCATGAGGCCGAATACCGGACAGATCGGGTTCTCGCGGTCGGCATCGGCTGCCGGGAGCGCACCTCACGTTGATCGCGTCATCGCCGCACCTGAATGAGCGCGTGGGAGCCGCTGGTGCGCCATCGCTGGTCGTGCGCGGCGACCAGCGATGCCTCTGTTCGCTCATCGAGTCCGACGATCACGTCGGACTTCAGCGTGCGCAGCGCTGCCACGGGGCTGGGGAAGTATGCGGTGCGCTCCGCGAATGACGTGGTCGCAGGCCACAGCTGATCACCGACGAGGCGCCGGTAGTTCAAGTCGCCCTTCATGATGGTCGCGGTGGCGTCTGTGAACTCCTGGCGCAGGTCTTCGGGCATATCGGCATACGGCAGTGGTGCGCAGGAGAAGACGTGGGTTCGTACAGTGAGCCGACCGCGCCTCATGGCCTCCCACAGCCGCTTGCCGACTACGCCGGCGACGCCGTCGGCCTGCTTCAGATGGCGCGCGCAGTCGATGACATCGGCGGTGGTGGCATCGGAGACGTAGTACGGGTACGGCTTGACGTGGAGGATGACGTGTTCGGCGTGCTGGTGCCGCAGTAGATGGTCGATGAGGAGCAGGTCGGGGACGAGCTCGCGTCCTGCGTTGTCCGCGACCAGGCAAACCGTGTTCGGCCCTCCGGCGGGCAGCAGCGACCACAGCGCAGCTGAGTCGTCCGCGACGAGTGGCCTGTCGGCGCCACTCGCCGCACCGCCACCAGCGGTCATGCTGAAGCCGAGGTCCGCGCGATTGCCCCACAGAGACCCGTGCAGGAGCGCCCGTGCCTGCTCGCCGACGGGTTTCAGCGCGAGGTGGTCCAGCGCCGCCAGCTCGGCTTCCGCCTCTTCGGTGCGCAGCTCGGCCTGCTTGAAGGGCCGGAATGGGTCGATGCCCTGCCACGGGCCCGCCCCGAAGTATCCAACCGCTTCGAGCAGTTTCCGGTAGAAGTAGCTCTCCGCCCACAGGAACGGTACGTCGAACCAAGAGCGGCCGACGTGGCCCCGCCCCCATTCCGCCCACTGGTCGCGGTCTGACGCACCAGAGCCGAGGGGGCCGATCACACCCTTGGTGCACTCTGTGAGCAGGGCATCGAGAGCCCGGTGCTGCTCGGGGTTGTACGGGAAGGCATCGCGCACCCTCTCGATGAGTGCCGGGTGGCGCTCGGCCAGCACACCCCAGGCGAAAGTCCCGGGCTCATTGCTCAGGATGACAGGCGCGTCAACGGTCTCGGACATGGTTTGGTGATCCTCCGGAATGGTGCTGGTTACCGGGGGGTGTGGCATGACCAGCACTCGATTATGGCTCCCGCCGAGGAATCGAACTTGCGGCTTCAGCAGCAAGCCGTAGCGGGTCAGCCCCTTTTGGGCGAGCGCCCCGAAGACGAAGATCGGCGGACAGTCTCAGGCGATCCTGTTCACGTGGTTCCAGCGCACGGCCCAGGCGGAGTTCCTGTCCACCCTCGAAACGGCCTGGCACACAGCGCATCCGGACCTGTGAAGCCTTGAGAGTCGGCGTTGCCGAGGCCGGCGAGCGGCAGCCCTTCGCCGGCTCGCCGGTGTACGCGGTCACCGGGGCACGTCCACCAAGCCGAGTCGCACTGCCTGAGGCTCTCCCTGCTGAGGCCCGGAGAGGCGCCCATAGCGGGCCGGTGACCGGCCGTGGCGCGGGCCGGGTGGGGTGCGGGCCGGCCACGGTGTGGCAGGAGATGCGCAGGGCGGGCGCCGGGGCGTCACCGCCGGGTAGGACGGCGAGCAGGCCATCGGGGGTGCCGGCGGCGTCCACGGGCTCGTCGGAGGTGAGGAACGCGCCGTAGCGCAGGGCGCCGGGGGTAGCGGACGGAGCGCAGGGCGGTGGTCTCCGTCTCGGCCCACAGCAGGGTGAGGTCCGGGTCGGCGACCAGGGCCTGGCGTCCGGTGGTGGGCAGTCGGCGGCGGCCCGCGGCCCGCGGAACTGGGCGCCGGAGGGGGCGTAGCTGAAGACCGCGTCCTGGCAGGCGAAGTAGCGCCCGGGCCCGCCGGACGGCCGTGGTCGCCGCCCCGCCCGCCCCGGCCACTGTGCTCGACCCGCGTGTCACTGCGGCGGGAACGTGCGCTCGTTTGGGCCAGAGCATAGGGTGACATTCAGTCGGAATACCCCGTGTCTCGGGCGAAATGTGACGAGGAGGCGATTCTCCAATGGCCAAGATCCTTTTCGTAATGACCGGTGCGAGTTATTGGACGCTCAAAGACGGCACCAGGCATCCGACGGGTTACTGGGCCGAAGAGTTCGCGGCACCGTACAGCGCGCTCACCGCGGACGGCCACGAGGTGGTGGTGGCCACTCCTGGGGGAGTGGTGCCGTATGTGGATGCGATGAGTCTGCGCCCCTCGATGGCCGGGAGCGAGAAGATCGCTCTGGAGGAGGAGGGGGTCCTCCGGAGCGCCGAGGAGCTGCGGCGCCCGATCGAACTGGCGGACGCGCGCCTGGACGACTACGACGCCGTCTACTACCCCGGCGGCCACGGTCCCATGGAGGACCTGTGGGCCGACGCCGACTCGGGCCGACTGCTGACCGCGGCGCTTGCCTCGGGCAAGCCCCTTGCCATCGTCTGCCACGCTCCGGCGGCGATGCTGGCCACTCGGCGCAAGGGCGTTTCGCCGTTCGCCGGCTATCGGGTGACCGCCTACACCAACGAGGAAGAGGAGGCCGTCGGGCTGGCCGCCAAAGCCAGGTGGCTGCTTGAGGACGAGCTGGTCGGCATGGGCGTCCACTTCACCCGCGGCGAGATCTGGAAGCCGTACACCGTCGTGGACCGCAACTTGTACACCGGGCAGAACCCCGCGTCCGCCGCACCTTTGGCACAGGAACTGCTCAAGGCGCTCAAGTAATCTGTCACGGCTCGTTCTGTCACGGCTCGTGCGGCTCCCACGAGCGGCGTACCGCCCGTGGGGCCGAGATCGGCGACTAGGCCAGGCGGGAGATCTGGTAGTGGCTGAGGTGCCAGTCGTCTTCCGAACGCTTCAGCAGTACGCCGAGGTTCAGGCTCAGCGTGGGCCGGTCGGTGAACGAGAAGTCGACCGCCAGGTATCCGAGCACCATGTCGCCGGAAAGACGCCTGCTTTCCAGAATGCGGTAGACGACTGACATGCCCAGGGGCTGGGAGCCGTAGTAGTCGGCGACGCCCTGTCTCCCGACGCTGTAGGGGTGCAGCCCCTGAAAGATCGCGTCTTGGGTGAAGAGGGAGGCGACCCGCTGCGGCTCGTGGGCGTCGACGGCTGCCTTCCACTGGTCGAGGACCCTGTGCAGGACCGCCTCGGTGTCTGTGGTGTCTGTGGTGTCTGTGGTGTTTGTCGTGCCGTGCATCACGGTTCTCCTGCTCAATGGCCCGCGCTCACGCCGCCGTCGACGTGGAGGATCTCGCCGGTGACGAACGGGGCGTTCTCCAGGTAGATCACCGCGTCCACGATGTCGCTCACCTCGCCCAGCCGGCCGACCGGGTGCAGCGCGGCGAGGTCCGCATAGGTCTCCTCGGGGTGCATGGGAGTCCTGATGGTGCCTGGCGAGACGGCGTTGGTGCGAATGCCGCGGGTGGCGTACTCGATGGCGAGGGACTTGGTGGCGGACTGGAGGCCGCCCTTGGTCAGCGAGGCCAGCACGGAGGGGACCCGGGAGTCGGCGTTGTCGACCAGGCTGCTGGTGATGTTGACGATGTGACCGCCGCCCTGGGTGAGCATCTGCTCAATGGCCAGTTGGGTGATGCGGAAGAAACCGGCGAGGTTGATCCCGGTCACAGCGGCGTAGTCGGCCGGGGTGTAATCGGTGAAGGGCTTGGCGACGAAGATTCCCGCGTTGTTGACCAGGGTGTCCACGCGGCCGAACCGCTCCATGCCGGCGGCGATGACCCGCTCGGCGGTGGCGGGGTCGGCGATGTCGCCCTGGACGGTCAGGATGCCCGTGTCGGGGGAGGCAGGGATGGCGCGCGAGGTGGCGACGACGGCGTAGCCGAGCTTGCGGTAGGCGTCGGCGAGGGCGGCGCCTATGCCCTGCGAGGCGCCGGTGATGACGGCGACCTTCTGGTCTTGAGAGCCCATGGTGACATTCTCCAAGAAAAGGGTACGAATTCGCGACCGGACGTCACGGTTTCTTGTCCGACCGGTCGACTATTACACCGTAGGGCCCAGGGCAGGGGCGGGCAAAGGCCGGTTTCCTCTCAGCTGGGAGGGAGGGCCTTCCAGCCCACGTCAGCGCGAGATTGGGGTGGGGTCCGAAGTAGGAACGGGACGATGAACCGGCGTTGCCGCAGGGGCACTCTTAGGCGTCGCGTATGCGGAGCAGCAGGCCGCCGGCCACGAGCGCGGCGGCGGCCCACCCGGCGGTGACGCCAAGGCCGGCCCAGGGGCTGATGGGCAGGCTGTGGAGATTGGTGGTGGCCTGGATGGCGAGCCCGGCGCTCATCGGCCCGATCTGCTGGAGGAGGCGCTGCCAGTGCGGATCGCCGATCACCTGGGAGAGGATGGGGAGAAGGTAGAGCAGGCCGAGGATGACCCCGATGCTGGTCGCGGAGTCCCGCACGATGGCGGCGATGCCGAGGCTGAGCAGGGCGATCAGGGTCAGGTAGAGGATCGACCCGGCGGTCGCACGCAGCGTGGGACCGTCGGCCAGGGACAGGGCCGGGTAGCCGCGGGCGGCTGTGAAGCCGTGGCGGGGCAGGATGAACCGCCCGGCCAGCAGCGACCCGAGAACCGCGATGCTTCCGGCCGCGGCCACGACGCCGGTGAGCGTGATGGCCTTGGCCGCGAAGACGGTGGTCCGACGCGGCATCGCCGCGAGTGTGGTGCGGATCATGCCCGAGCTGTACTCGCCGCTGATGACCAGCACGGCCAGCATGGCGACCAGCGCCTGGCCGAGCTCGACGCCGATGAGGCTGCGCTTGGTCATGTCGCCGCCGCAGCCGGCGGCCGCGCATGTCACCACCGAGGTCGCCCCGGCGCTCAGGGCCACTGTCGCCGGGATCATGCCGAGCAGCAGCCACAGGGGGCCGGCGACGGTCCGTATCTTCGTCCATTCCGCGTGCAGGGCCGGTCTCATGCGTCCCTCCTGCGGAGAAGGACGGTTGCTACGGCCAGGCTTACCACCGCGTAGCCGGCCAGCACGGCGAACCCGGCCCATGGCGCCAGCGGGTAGTAGCCGTAGTACGGCGTGTAATTGCCTGCGACCTGGTCATACCGCACAAGCGTCTGCTGGACGGCAAAGGCCGCCGCCGGCGTCACCCGGGCCAGCCAGTTCGACACGCTTGCGGGCATGAACGGGATGGCGGTCAGGATGTAGGGCAGCACGATGGCCACGATGACGGTGGTGACCGCGCCCGCACTGTGCCGGAAGATGGCGCCGACGGAGAGGGCCAGGATCGAGGCGGTCGCGAGCAGCGCCGCGGTCCCGAGCGCCACGCGCAGTTCGGTCGAGGACGACACCGGGAAAATGTAGACGTCGTTGCCCCGGGCGAGCCGCTCACCGAGCGGAGTCGCGAGGATCGCCCCCGCCAACCCGGCGACGAAGGTGACGGCCCACAACACGATCGCCTTGGCCACCAGCACCCGGCTCCGCCTCGGACTCGCGGCCAGGGTGAGGTGGATCATCTTGTTCCGGTACTCCGCGGTGATGAACAGCGCCCCCACGACGATCACTGCGATCAGCGCGGCGAACGTGCCGGTGAGGATGTCCCGGAGGTGGCCGCCGGTCGGCAGGCTGTCGCGGACAGCGGGCGCTATGTCGCCGGCACCGGTCACCGCGAACCGGGCGTCGGATCCCGTGACCGAACCCGAGGAGTTCTCCGGGTAGCCGGCAAAGCCGGGGGATTCGGCTCCCACCTGACCGCCTGTCCAGTTGCCACCGGCCCAGCCCCCCTGGGTACGAAGATCCCCGAAGGTGGCCGTGGACACACTGCCGGCCGTGCCCCCGCCGCCCACGGCAGGCGGCGAGGCGACGAACAGCCCGCCTTGCACGGTCGGTCCGAGCCCGCTCACCTGCGCGTGGCCCACCTTGGTCCAGTGCGTGCCGTCGGTGGAGGCATAGCCGGTGATCGCGTCGTCCGAGCGGTCCAGCCGCAGCCAGCGAACAGACGCGGCGGAGACAGGGCCGGGGAGGCCGGCCGTGTCGTTGACGTAGTTGTCCTGCATCCGCACGCCGTGGCTGCCGGTAACCATGATCGCCGCGTAGGGCGATCCCTGGCGGGTGCTCTGCTTGATGACGATCCCGGCCTTCGCCCACGGCACGATGCCGGGCCGCAGGTCCCCGGGGCCCTGAGGGACGCTGCTTCTGAGCGCGGAAACCGAGACGGTGATGCTGCCGTTTCCGGCCAGCGGCTGGTGCACGAAGTAGAAGCTGTCGGTGACCGGCCCACCGCCCGGTCCGATCGGAACGGGTGGCGAACCCTTCTGATTGCCACTCACCCCGACGAGCAGGGCGAACAGCACCACCATCAGCGCTGCCACCACCACGCCGACCGTCCAGCCCCGGACCGTCCGGAGCTTGGTCCATTCCGCGTGCAGCAACTGGAGGAATCCGTCTCGCCCGACCCGTTGGCCGGTTCGGTACGGCGTAACGGTAGAGGTCACCGTGGTACCTCCGTGGGCGTCGCGGCGCGGAACTCGACCGCCTCGCGGGTGAGTTCGAAGTAGACGTCCTCAAGGGTGGCGCGGTGCGCCGATACCTCCGAGAACGGGACCGCGCTCCGGTTGAGCAACGCCACGATGCGCTCCGCCGGCAGGCCGGAGACGGTCACGGTGTCGCGGCCGGTAGCCGCCACGGCAGCGCCCGCACGCCCGAGCACTGTCATCGCGTCCGGCCGGGCCGTGGTACGCACGGCCACCCGGCTCCCGGACGCGGCCGCGACCAGGTCGGCCACGCCGGCGTCGGCGATGGCCTTGCCGCGCCCGACCACGACGAGGTGATCGGCGGTGTCCTGCACCTCGCTCATCAGATGGCTGGACACCAAGACGGCGCGGCCCTGAGCGGCCAGCGACCGCAGGATGCCACGTATCCATACGATGCCGTCGGGGTCCATGCCGTTGAACGGTTCATCGAGCATGACGATCGGCGGGTCGCCCAGCAGGGCCGCGGCGATCCCGAGCCGCTGCCGCATGCCGAGCGAGTAGCCGCCGGCCTTGCGCCGGGCCGCCGAGGTCAGGCCGACCAGATCGAGCACCCGGTCCACCCGCCGTGCGGCCAGGCCCTGTGAATGCGCCAGCCAGAGCAGGTGGTTACGAGCGCTCCGGCTGGGGTGCGGCGCCGCCGCGTCCAGCAGTGAACCGACGTGGCTCAGCGGGTGCCGAAGGCTGTGGTACGGCCTCCCCTCGATCAGCGCGGTGCCCTCATCGACCGCGTCCAGGCCGAGGATCACCCGCATCGTGGTGGACTTACCGGCCCCGTTCGGCCCCACGAAGCCGGTCACCAGCCCCGGACGGACGGTAAAGGACATGCCGTCGAGGGCTCGGGTCGCGCCGTATCGCTTGCGCAGCCCGGTGACGGTGATCTCTGCGGCGCTCACCGGGATGAGCTGCCGGTTCGATGTGATCTCATGCGGGCTGTTGTACGTGGCGGCTGGTTCCCGCCCGGTCTCAGCCGCTGCGACCTGGCTGGAACCTGCGAGCTGGCATCGTTGAGTACATGGCACCTCGAACCGACGCCCCGCCCCGCCGCCCTTCCCGTACGACCGGCGGTGATCCGCGGTGAGGGTCCTGGTGGTCGAGGACTTCGAGGTGCTGGCCCGCTCGATCGGCACCGGGCTGCGCCGCGAGGGTATGGCCGTCGATGTCGTGCTGGACGGGACCGACGCCCTTGCCCGCCTGGCCGTCACCCGCTATGACGTGGTCATTCTCGACCGGGACCTGCCCGACGTCGGCGGCGACGACATCTGCCGGCGACTCGTCGGCGACCGCTCCGGCACCCGCGTGCTGATGCTGACCGCGGCCGGCACCATCGAAGACCGCGTCGACGGGCTCAGCCTCGGCGCGGACGACTACCTGCCCAAGCCGTTCGCCTTCGCCGAACTGGTCGCCCGCGTCCGGGCCCTGGCCCGCCGGGCCACCCCGCCGCTTCCTCCCATCCTCTCCTGCGGGGACATCACCCTCGACCCGGCTCGCCGGGTGGCGTTCCGCGCCGGCCGGCGACTTGAGCTCAGCCCGAAGGAGTTCGCGCTCCTTGAATGCATGCTTGCTGCACCGGGCCTGGTCCTGCCCGCCGAGGAACTCCTCGAACGCGTCTGGGACGAAGCGGCCGACCCCTTCACCTCTGCGGTCAAGCACACCGTGCACCGGCTGCGGGCCAAGCTCGGCGACCCGCCGGTGATCGAGACCATCCGCGAAGGCGGCTACCGGATCGGGCCGGCATGACCGAACCCCGGCCGCTTCCCAGCCGGTCCCTGCGGACCCGGCTCGCGCTCTTCTACGCCGCGGGAATCTATGTGGCCGGGATCGTGGTCCTCGCCGTCGTCACCGTGCCCCTGGTCGGCATCCAGTCAACCGTTCCCGCCCACAGCTCAGCGCCAGGCACGATCACCGGCACCGGGAACGGGATCGGCCCGCACCAGCTCCTCGTCGGCTCCGCCATCGCGCTCGCCGTCCTCATCCCCGTCGCCCTCGCCGGCGGCTGGTTCGTCGCCGGCCGCTTCCTGCGGCCCCTGCGGGCCATTACCGCCACCGCCAAAGCCATCTCCGCCGGAAACCTCCACCAGCGCCTCAACCTCGGCGAACCCGCCGACGAGCTGACCGAACTGGGCTACATCCTCGACGACCTCTTTGCCCGCCTCCAAGCATCCTTCGACGCCCAACGACACTTCGTCGCCAACGCATCCCACGAGCTGCGCACCCCCCTCGCCGGCCTGCGCACCCTCCTCGAAGTCACCCTCGCCGACCCCGACGCCGACCCCGACACCCTGCGCTCGGCCTGCCAGGAGGCCCTCGCTCTCGGCGAACACCAGGAACGACTCGTCCAAGCACTGCTCGCCCTGGCCACCAGCGAGCGCGGCGCCACCCGTTGCGACACCCTCGACCTCGCCCAAGTCGTCCGGGGAGTGCTCGCCTCCCGCCGTGACCAAGCGACAGAAAAAGGCATCGACCTCGCCGAACACCTCACGCCCGCGGTGACGGCCGGGGACCCGAGACTGATCGAAAGCCTCATCGCCAACCTCATCGACAACGCCATCCGCCACAACCAACCGGACGGGCAGGTGGAGATCGCCACTCAGACCTCTGGCACACAGGCGACCCTGACGATCACCAACGGCGGGCCGGTCATCCCCGACAACCAGGTCCAGCGCCTCTTCCAACCCTTCCAGAGACTGGCGCCCGACCGTAACAGCCGCCGCGACGGCTACGGCCTCGGCCTCGGCCTCGCCATCGTCAACGCCGTCGCCCAAGCTCACCACGCCACCCTCACGACCACCGCACGCCCAGAAGGCGGCCTGGCCATCACCGTACGGTTCGCACACCCCTCTCAGGAGCACGGGGGGACGGTGATGACGGGGGTGTAGCCGCGCTCGTGGGCGGGTTCGCCGATCGGCACACCGTCCACGGCCACCCAGGCGTGTGCGCCGAAGGGGTCGGTACGCACCCCCGTACACCACGTGGGCCATACCCCCAGGGCCCGGCACAGCAGGGTGGTGGCCAGCGAGCGGTGCAGACAGCTTCGGGCGGCGGCGCAGCGCGCGCTGACCGTGACCACGGCGTGGCGGGCGGCGGCGGTCTGTTCGGGAGAGGCCGGTGCCGCGCCGCGGCGCAGCAGGCAGAGCACGGCGCGGATACGGCGTGGCCGGGCACGGGACAGCGGACCGGCGGCCGCGGTGCACAGCATGGCGAGCACGCGGTGCGCCGGGGTGATCCTCCCCGGTGCCGGCAGCTTGGGGCCGGGGGCGGGCGCCGGGGTGCGGGAATCGGGGGGCTCGGCCAGCAGGCGGCGCTCGCGGAGCATGGACAGGAGCTGGTCGACGTCTCCGGTGGCGCGGGCGGCGGCCGCGGGGTGTCTGCGGGCCAGGGCGGCGGCGGCCTGCCGCGGTGTCTCGCCGCGGAGGAGGTGCCGCAGGATCAGGGCGCCGGTGGCGTTCAGCTGCCAGTAGCGTCCGGACCGCTCATCGAGCAGCACCATGCCCTCCGGGGTGGTCACGCAGGTGACCTGCGGCCGCAACGTGATGGGTGTCAACGAGCGCCTCCAGTGAGTCGAACGGCCCGTGGGCGCGGTCCTTGGGCCACCGAGCGCAGCCAGATCTCCCCGGCCACGGTGTGCGTCAGCAGGGCCGCCTCGGACACGGAAGCGTGCGCGTGCAGGGCGCGACGCAGCCGCTCCGCGTCGATCAGACCGGCCTTGGCCAGCAGTGAGCCGTCCAGGAGGGCCAGGATCTCGCCGCGCCGGCGGCGCAGCCCACGGTAGAGGTCGGTGCCGTAGCGGCCTTTTGAGGTACGGCGCAGGATCTCGCGCGGCACGATGCCGTCCATCGCCTCGGTCAGCAGCGGTTTGAAGCGGCCCGGGACGCCGGCTTCCAGCGGGCGGACGGACAGCGCGGCGGCCACCACCGCGTCGTCGTTGTAGGGGAGGGCGTAATCGGGCCCGGGGAGAGCCTGGTTCATCTGGCGGATCGCGTTGCCGCCCTCGCGTACCTGCGAGAGCGCGGTGTGCAGGGACCGCTGCGGGGCCAGCGGTTCGGGGCAGCGGGCGGCGGAGCCCTTGAGCATCGCCGAGGCGGCGCGTACCGCCTCGGGGGTTGCCCACGCGGGCATGCGGGGCGGTGGCTGCCAGCCCAGTCGGCTCAGCAGCGGGTTGGGCGGTGGCGAGGTCAGATCGCGGCATGCCCGGTACAGCCACCGCTGGTAGCCGCCCCGATCGCACACCGCGCGCAGTGCCGCCGTACGGCTCACCCGCCAGTCGAACCGCCGGCGCCGCAGACGCCGCAGCACCAGCAGCGGATGCGACCACACCAGGTCGGTCAGGTGGGCGGGCGACGGGGTGAACAGCTCGTCGCCGCCACCTCCGCACAGATGCAGCCGAGAGCCGTGCGCCCCCACCCGATCGAGGACATCGCTCTGCTTCACCACATCCCGCGCCCACGCCACCGGCTCCTCCGTGGCCAAGCGCATCCCGCCGACACCGGCGAACCAGTCCGGAGTCTCGCGCTCCGGCACCACCAGATGGGTGGCCCCCGGCAGCGCCGCGACCGCCCGCCGCGCCCAGAAGGCGTCGTCGTTCTGCGCGTCCACGCCCTCCCAGCGCAGCGTCACCAACTCGGCCTCGCCCCGGGCGGCCGCGAGAAAGCACAGGCTGGTCGAGTCCAGCCCGCCCGACAGATCCGAACTGACCGTCCCCCCACCGGCCGTGCAGGTGGCCACCGCCTCGACCAGCGCGGCGCGCACCCCCTCGGACGCCGTACGCAACCCGAGCTCCGGCTCGGGCGGACGCCACCACCGCACGGTGCGCTGAGCCCCGTCCCGCTCCCACACCAGCGCCTCATCAGGCCGCACCGCCCACACCTGCCGCCACATGGTGCGTCCGCCCAGCGCCGCCCACGACAAGGGAGGATCCATCAGGCGCGCGGCCAGCATCTCCTGGTCCGGGGCCGAGCCGAGCAGCCCGGCCAGCACATCGGCCCCCGGCGCCGCCACCTGCACACCCTCCACACGAGTGGTGAACAGCCGACACGCCGCTGAGGCGGTGCCGCGCGCCCACACCCGGCCACCGACCGTGGCCAACACGTGGTAGCTGCCCGCCACCCGCCCGACCGCGCCCTCCACCTCCCGCACATCCCGAAGCCGCCCGACCCGCGTCCGCAGGGCATCCGGGGTCAGCAGGCACCGGCCCAACACCGCCACCCGCGCGTCCCCCGCCTCGGCTGTCACCACCCCCGCGCCACGCCAGCGGCCCAGCAGCCACGGCCGACCCGACGCGTGCCGCAGACAATCCAGATTTCGCACACCGAGCCGATCCGCCAGGGCGGCCGCCGCCTCCGTATCCGGCAGGATCAACCACCACGTGTCCATGAGCACCCGCACCGCCTCAACTCGCAACCACGCGGTCCGGCGAGGACGGGCACGGCCCGCCCCCGCCGACCACCTGTCAGCCGTACTGGCTGTACGGGTAAAAGCCACCGTCATACTGGAAACCGAAGATGCTGCCCGCCGTGACCTCGGCGAAGTCGCCGGCTTCCGTGACCACCGGCGACTCATAGACCTCAGGTGTCTCTTCTGTTTGTTCTGTTGCTTCCATGGGATTCACCCCCTTCCCGGCCGAAACTCCTCACCGAGCGGGCCACCCGGCCGACCGCGGCGCCGCCAGCCCACGGTTCCACCCGCCTCATGGCAAATAAGCGATATAAACCGCTAAACAACCCGCACGAATGGATCGGAAGCACCAGGCGGACATCGGGTGGCGCGCGGCTACGACGTCAACGCGCCGCTCAATCCCATTACTTGAGCCATCGACGACCGATTCCCGAGCCGATTCCCGATCCGATTTTCGAACCATGACACACTTCGCTCATGAACGACCCGAACCAGACCGGCACCCTCCAGCCCATTGCCGACGGCGTGTACGCCTGGATTCAGCCGGACGGCTCGTGGTGGGTCAACAACGCGGGCGTCGTGGCCGCGGACGACGGGGTCGTGCTCGTCGACACCTGCGCCACCGAGCGCCGCACTCGCAATCTGCTGGGCGCGGTGGATCAGGCCGCCGGTGGCGCGCCGGTGCGGTATGCGGTGAACACGCATCTGCATGGCGACCACACGCACGGCAACAGCCTGCTGCCCGAGACGACCGTGATCGTCGCCCATGAGGCGACCCGCGAGGGGATCCTCGCCGACACCGTGATCGACGGCTGTCCGCCCGCCTGGCATCCGGTCCCGGACTGGGGCGGGGTGACCCGGCGGGCGCCCGGGGTGACCTTCCGTACGGCGCTGACGCTGCACGTGGGGGAGCGGCGCATCGAACTGCATCACCCCGGGTATGCCGCGCACACCCCGGGGGATGCCATCGCGTGGCTTCCCGAGGAGCGTGTTCTGTTTGCCGGGGATCTGCTCTTCCACCAGGTCAATCCGCTGGTGTTCATGGGCTCCGTGGAGGGCGCGCTGCGCTCGCTCGACTGGATCGCGGCGTTCGAGCCCGAGCATGTCGTACCCGGGCATGGCCCCCTCATCGATGCCAACACTCTGCCCGAGGTGCTGGACACCCACCGGCGCTACTACCGGTTGGTGCTGGACACGGCCGAGGCGGGCCTGCGGGACGGGCTGACGCCGCTGGAGGCCGCGCGCGCCTGCTCGCTCGGCGAGTTCGGGGATCTCCCCGACGCCGAGCGCATCGTCCTCAATCTGCACCGTGCGTACGCGGACCGCGTGGGTGGCGACTTCGACCCCTTCGCGACGTTCGCCGACGCGATCGCTTACAACGGAGGGCCGCTGCCGACACAGGTCTGAGCCGATGCGTCAGGAAGCTGCCGAATCGTGGCAACTGGGGCGGGCGGGTCGCATGGTTTTTCGAAGGAGGGGTAATCAGTGGTCGACCTCGGGGTCGATTCACTGGATCTATCTCTGGAGGAAAACCCATGGAAAAACAGGCGAGAACGGACGAGCAAGACGCAGTCGAAAGCTACGAGCCACCGGCCCTGGTGGCCGTGGGTGAGTTCTCGGAGGACACGCTCGGATTCGGAAGCCGGTACACCGACATCATTGGCGAGCACACCTGATGGTGAGGGCAACCTTCCGGATTGTTTGAGATGAGCACCGGGTTTGTCGTCCTTCCGGACGTGCCGGGTACACAGCTCTCGTTTGATGCGTATCCCTTTGAGGCTCCTTGTTTGATATCGCACCCGTCGGGCCGACCATGGCTGGTGGGGCGGTGGGAGCCGGATGAGATCCGTCAGGTGGCGACCGGGCCCGTGCGACTGGTGGTGATCGGGTTCTGCCCGGTCACCACCGGCCGGCTCGATGAGCTGTGCCGACGGGTTCGTACGCTGACCGATGTGGACGCCGTGGCACGGGCGTTGCCGGGGAGCTTCCATCTGGTGGCCGCCGTCGATGCCACAACACGTGTCCAGGGGAGCGTGACGGGGCTGCGCCAGGTGTTCCACACCCGGCTGGGCGAGGTGCCGATCGCCGCCGACCGGGCCGATGTGCTCGCGGTGATGACCGGGGCCGGTGTCGACGCGGGCGCGTTGGCCGCCCGTGTCGTGTGCGGTGGCATGCTGCCGCCGCCGCTCGCCGACCGGAGCGTATGGGCGGGCGTGTCCACGGTGGCGCCCGACCACTGTCTGCTGCTGGAGCCGGGCCGGGCGCGTCAGTCGCGGTGGTGGCGGCCGCCCGATCCCGAACTCGGCCTGGAGGCGGGCGCCGCGGCGCTGCGGGCCGCGCTGATCACGGCGGTGGACGGGCGGCGCCGGGACAGGGGCGGGCTCAGCGCGGATCTGTCCGGCGGCATGGACTCGACCTCACTGAGTTTCCTGGCCGCACGCCACACCCCCGCGCTGCTGACCTTCCGGTGGGCCGAGGCCGAGGCGGGAAACGACGACTCCCACTTCGCCGCGCAGGCCGCACGCTCGCTGCCCGACGCACACCATCTGGTGGTGGCTCAGGACGAGCTGCCACCGATCTTCACCGACCCCGCGGCCCTGGCCGACACCGAACGGCCGTATCTGTTCCCGCGCACGCTGGCGCGGGTACGGTACACGGCGCGGCTGCTCGCCGAGCACGGGTCCCGGTGGCATCTGGCCGGGCACGGTGCCGACGAACTCTTCAGCGCGTTCCCCGGCTATCTGCACCGGCTGGCCCGCCGCCACCCCCTGACGGCGGTCCGGCACCTGCGCGGGCACCGTGCGCTCAGCCGCTGGCCGTTCGCCGCGATCGTCGCCCAGCTGGTACGGGCGGAGAGCCCCGCCCAGTGGTGGCTGACCCAGGCCGAGGGGCTGACCGGCCCGCCCCCGCCGCGCAGAGCCCCCGCGCTGGGCTGGGGGCCGGCACCTTTGCGCGCCCCGGTCTGGGCGACCGACGATGCCGTGGCCGCCGCGCGCGAGGCGCTGCGCGCCACCGCCGAACACGCCATGCCCTTCGCCGAGGACCGGGGGCAGCATCAGTACCTCACCGCGCTGCGGATCACCGCGCCGGCGTACCGGCAGGTGTCCCGGCTGTTCGGCGCGGCGGGCGTGGCACTGCACCAGCCCTATCTGGACGACCGGGTGGTGGAGGCGGCGCTGGCGGTGCGGCTGCATGAGCGCGTCACGCCGTGGCGCTACAAGCCGCTGCTGGCCGAGTCCATGCGGGGGCTGGTGCCGGACGTGGTGCTGGGCCGCACCACCAAGGGTGACTTCAGCGCCGATGTACGGGTCGGGCGGCAGCGCAATCTGTCCGCGCTGCTGGAGGTGTTCTCCGATTCCGTCCTGGCCGACATGGGTCTGGTGTCCCCCGGGGCGCTGCGCGAGTACCTGCTGACACCGCATGCCGACATCTCCAGGGACATCACCACCGAAAAGCTTCTTGGGTGTGAGACCTGGGCCCGCGCGGCAACCTCTTCCTTGCCTCGACCACTTGGGAAGCGATGATGTCCCTGAATTTGCGTCAGGACGTGTCCATGGCCGAGACCGATGACGGCGCCGTCCTGCTCCATCAGCGCACCGGCCGGTACTGGCAGCTCAATCCCACCGGCGTGTTCGTGCTGAAGACCCTGCTGGACGGCCGTACGGACGAGCAGGCCGCGGACGAGCTGGCAGCCCACCACCGTGTCGACTCCGATGCGGCGCGGCGCGACGTCTCCCGGCTGGTGGCACAGCTGCGCGAGGCGCACCTGCTTGACGAGGCCCGATGAGCGCTCCCATGGCCCTGGCCGACCGGGACCGGCTGCCGTTCCACCGACGCGTGATGCCCTGGCTCGCCGTGGTCGTGGCCCGGCTGCTCGCGCGCGCCAAGCCGGCCCGGGTGCGCGCGGTGCTGGAGTTTCTGCGCCGTGGCGCGCGGCCCGCCACCGCCGAGCAGGCGCTCGCCGCCCGGCGGGCCGTGGTGGCGGTGAGCCTGCGCTGCGCGGGCCAGGCCTGTCTACAGCGGTCCATCGCGGCGGCTCTGCTGTGCCGGAGCCGGGGCGTGTGGCCCACCTGGTGCACGGGGGTGCGCACCAGCCCGTTCGAGGCACACGCCTGGATCGAGGTCGCGGGCGAGCCCGTCGGAGAGCCCTATCCGGCGGGCCACTACCGGCCGTTGTTGTCCGTCACCCCGGTGGCCCGGGGGCATTCGTGAGTTTGTGGTGAGTACGAGACGGCGACACGCCGACGTTACGGCGTGCCGCCGTCTCATACTCACCACAAACGTACTCACCACAAATGGCGGCTACACGTTCGGGACGCGCAGCTTGTCCCAGCTCTTGCGGCCCGGGGTGCCGTCCGCGTCGTCGCCGGAGTACCCCAGCTTGCGCTGCCACGCCGCGTACGACTTGCGGTCCGCCTCGGTCCACTCCGGGCTCGGCCCCTCCTCGTACCGCCCGCAGCCCTCGGCGACCAGACGCTTGCCCATCGCCGTGATGATCTTGCTCTCGCGGCCGTTCCGGAAGAACGCCGAGCCAGGGAAGGGCTCGTACGTCGCGGGCGGCTTGGGTTGCTGCGGGGCGGGGCCGTCCGGCTTGGCGCCCAGGCGCTTGGCGATGCGGGAGCGCATGCTGTCCATCGAGAAGCCGCGCGGGTCCACCTTGCCCGGCTGCCACTCCAGGTGGCCGATCACGGACTTCTGGGTCCAGCCGTGCGCCCGGCAGATGGCCGCGGACACCTTCTCGATCGCCAGCTTCTGCGCCTCCGGCCAGGGGTCCTCGCCGTCGCCGAGGTTGATGCACTCGAAGCCGTAGAAGTGGCGGTTGCCGTCCGTGTCGGCCTCGTTGTCGCGGGGCAGCGCGGTCTCGTTGATCACGGCGTTGAGTACGTCGCGGTCGCCGAGGCCGGCGTGGTTGGCGCGACCGTTGCCGACCAGGTGGACCGCGCCCGACTTGTCGATGACGCCGTGGCACAGCGGCCCGGGCAGGGCCGAGTGGCCGTCGTAGCACAGCGCCACGGAGGAGGCCGTGCCCTTGGTGACGGTGTGGTGGATCATCACTCCGTTCATCGGGCCCCAGGGGCCCTTGGAGTTCCGGTTGTGGGTGCGCCAGCTGCGGACTTCGTGGACTTCCAGTCCCTCGTCGCGCAGTGCCTTGAGCAGGCGGTCGGCGGTCAGGGGAGTGGCCATCTTGGTGTGCTCCTTCAAAGGGGGTACGTGATGATGTACGGATGTCGTCGGTGCGGGGCTCAATCCGCCCTCGCGACCCAGTCCCCGACGTTCAGATCCAGCTTGTCGTCACTGCCGGGAGTCGCCAACCCGACCCAGGTGCCGTGGAGTTCATTGACGGGGAACACCACCGAGCCGTTCTCCCGCGACCACTTGAAGGTGGCCTCCTTCGCCGTGCCGCCCTCGTGGATCTCCACCCGGTACAGCTGAACTGGTGCACGGCGTAGCCGACCGCGCTCTGCGAGGTGAGTCCGCCGAAGCGGCGTTCGAAGTCAGCGAAGCTGGTGACCGCACCGGCGTGTTCAACGGACCCCGGCGGGTGTGGCCCACGAGCGCGGTCACCGAGGCGATGGTGCGGACGCTGCTGGGAAGCTCTTCGATGTATACGCCGGGATAGCCCGCGTGCGTCGGCATTCCCCCTCCATTCTCTGAGTGCACCAAGAGATGAGGAGGGGAAGTGAAGGGCGCGCGAACACGTCATCGCCGTGCGCGCACTTTCTCCACTGCTTCCCCCGTCGCACACCCTCGCGAAATCGGTATCGCAAGGTCCAGCACATCGCTTGCGCTCTTGATGCATGAGTGCTTCTTGAGTTTCTTTCCCCACCTCAGGGTGGGTCAAGCCGGTGTTCCGGTCATCTCGCCGGTCCCGGAATTCTAGATCGTTTTACTCGAGTCCGGCTTGAACAAGGCATTACCCTGCGGGAATACGAAGTCAATTCACGATCAAAGATCACGAGCGCGCGGCGGCTGCGGCGGGAACGAGCCGAATGCGCGCACGCCTCGGCGCGCCGATTTGCGGTCTGCCGGACCCGGGGTTATCGCGCACGTGGGCCCCCGGCCGGCGACCGGAGGCCCGCGGATGCGGTGCGTGCGTGCAGGGGCCGGCTAGCCGAGCTTGGCGGAGATGATGGGCGCGAGGTGGTCGGTGATGGTGCGGTGGCCCTTGTCGTTGGGGTGGACGGAGTCGGAGAGCTCGTCGGAGGCCAGCCAGCCCGTGGTGTCGACGAAGGAGACCTTGCTGTCGCCGCCGCTGACGGCGGCGGTCACGGCCGCCTGGGTCTCGGGGACGAAGCGGCCGCGGAAGGTCTCCAGGGCGAAGATCCAGGCGTTCGGGTAGGCGGTGCGGACCTTGCGCAGCAGGCTGGAGTAGGCGGCCTGGAACTGCGCCGAGGTCACGCCGCGGCCCACGTCGTTGGTGCCGAGATTGATGACCACCGCGTTCGCCTGGTAGCGGGAGAAGTCCCAGGCGGGCGTGGCGGCGTTCGGGTTCAGCTTGGTGAACTGCTGCTCCAGGCTCATACGGTCGTCCGCCGTGTCCACGAGTGCGGCGCCGCCCTGGGCGATCTGGGTGTGGTCGGCGCCGAGTCGCTCGCCGATCAGCCAGCCGTACGCGGTGCGCGCGTTCTGAGAGGTCGTGGTGCCGACCGTGATCGAGTCGCCGACGAATTCGATCAGTTTCTTCGGGGTGGGCGGTGTGAAGGTGGTGGCTCCGCTGTCCAGGGTCAGCCCCTGGAAGACCGCGTCACCGTGGTAGGACCCCGCGATCACCTGGTAGTTGACCTGCAGGGTGTGGTTTCCGGCGGACAGCGGGGTCGGGGTCAGGTTCACCGTGCCCTTGGCCTCGTCGAAGAACGTGGCGGGACCGCCGTCGATGCTGGCCCACAGGTCGATCGCGTTGCGCTGCTTGAGCTTGACGGTGCGCCCGGTGAAGCCGGTACGGAAGTACGCACCCGCCCAGTAGGGGGTGTAAGCGGTGGCGGAGCTCTTGGTGTCCCAGCGGCCGGAGAACTTGATGTTGGGGTCGCCCGGGTCCCCGGGGGCGACGGCCGCGGCCTTGGTGGCGGTGTTGGTCGTGGCGGTGGCGCCCAGCTTCGCGGAGACGACCGGGGCGAGGCGGCCCGCGAACTTGGTGTGGCCGGACTCGTTGGGGTGCCCGTTGCCGTCCTCGTAGTCGGTACCGTCGGTGAGCCAGCCCGTGGTGTCGACGTAGTAGACCTTGGCGTCCCCGGCGCCGGTACGGGCGCTGACGGCGGCCTTGGTCTCGGTCACATAGCGCTTCTTGAGGGTCTGGAGCGCGAAGAGGGCCGCGTTCGGGTACTTGGCGCGGATGTCGCGCAGGAGGTTGGTGTACGCCGCCTGGAACTCGGCGCCGGTGACGCCGTGCCCGATGTCGTTGGTGCCGAGGTTGATGACGACCGCGTTCGCCTGGTAGCGGGAGAAGTCCCAGTTCTGGTCGCCGGTGGAGGCGGTCTTGAAGAACTGGGTGGCCAGCCCCGTGCAGCCGTCCTTGCCGACGAGGCAGTAGCCCGAGCGGGCGATCTGGGTGTGCCGCATGCCCAGCTGCTCGCCGGTCTTCCAGCCGTACGAGTCGAGCGCGAGCCGGTCGGTCAGGGCGCCGGCGGTGATGGAGTCCCCGACGAACTCGATCAGCTTCGAAGGAACCTGTGGGCTGATCGTCCCCGCGCCCGAGTCCAGGACGAGGCCCTGGAAGACGGTGTCGCCCGAGCGGTAGGAGATCCGGAGGGTGTGGTTGCCCTGGGGGAGGGGCTGCGGGGTGAGGTTGACGGTGCCCTTGACGCCCGCGTAGAAGACATCGGCGCCGCCGTCGACGCCGGCGTAGAAGTTCACCGCGTCGCGGGCCTTGACCTTCACGGTCGTCCCGGTGAAAGCCGTCTGGAGGTAGCCGCCGGTCCAGTTGGGCACGGCGGCGGTGCCCGAGCTCACGTCCCAGCGGCCGACGTAGGAGATGTTCGGGTCGCTCACCGAGCCGTTGCCCAGGGCCGTGGTGGCCTGAGTCTGGGCGGCGTGCGCCCGGGAGCCGCCCAGGCTCAGGCCCCAGACCAGCAAGGACGTGGTCATGACAAGCAACAACATGGCGCGTGCCGTGCGTACGGCCGTGCAGGCGGTGGATCTCCTGGTGCTCCTGGTGCTCCTGGTGGGGGGTGCGGTCGGCGGCATGGGCCGTCCTCTCTGTGGGCGGGTGCGGGTACCGGCCCGGGAACCTCCTCGGGAGCGCTCCCATCGCGGGCGCGCCCACGATGGAAGCGTTGAATCGGTTCAACGTCAAGAGAGGCGGTCAGGTTCGAAAATTCCCATCGAAAGTTCCAGCCGAAAGACCGTCAAAAAGTTTCGTCCGGGCTGCCGATGACGTCCCGGACGGTCTCGACGATCTCCGGCACCGCCCCCGCGGGGGCCGGATCGAGCGCCACCTGGCGCTCGAACTCGGCCAGTGCCTCTCGCATCATGTACGGCTGTTGCACAAAGGTGAGCTGGACGAGCTCGGCCCCACAGTCGACATAGTCCCGCTCGCCGTTCTCCAGGGCGGTGACCAGGTCCCACATCAGGCCGACCGCCTCGCTCGCGTCCTGCGGTGAGTGCATGAACATCCTCCGCTGGTCCCGTGACTCAAGTACGGTCCCGTTCTTCGGACTGAGAGTGTCCCGCCTCATCCCGGTGGGCGCAGCCGTAATGCGATAAGCGACAACCCGCGTCGGGCTTCGACCGGTTTCGGCGCGCGGGCCGTCCGCCGTCGCCCGTTCCGGCCGCCGCCGCTGACCGGGGCGGCGGCCGTAGAGCCAGGCGGCGGAGGGCTACCAGCGCGGGAAGGCCGGGGTGACCCAGCCGGGGTCGACGACGCGCATGGCCGCGGCGTCGTCGCGGTCGCGCATGGTGCCGTCGTCGTCCAGCCACCGCTGGTGGAGGGTGGCGAGCTTGCCCCGGTCGAGTTCGACACCCAGGCCCGGCGCGTCGGACACGTCCAGCCGGCCGTCGCGGAAGGTGAGCCGCTCGGTGATCACGTCCTCGGTCTGCCAGGGGTAGTGGCTGTCGCAGGCGTAGTCCAGGTTGGCCACCGTCGAGGCCACGTGGGTCATGGCGGCCAGGCTGATGCCCAGGTGGGTGTTGGAGTGCATGGACAGCCCCACCCCGAACGTACGGCAGATCGCGGCCAGTTCGCGGGTGTTGCGCAGCCCGCCCCAGTAGTGGTGGTCGGAGAGCACCACCTGGACCGCGTTCCGGGTGAAGGCCTCGCGGATCTCGCCGAAGGTGGTCACGCACATGTTGGTGGCCAGCGGCACCCCGCCCGCCGCGGCGACCTCGGCCATCCGGCCGGTGCCGGTGGTCGGGTCCTCGAGGTACTCCAGGACGTCGCGCAGCGCCCCGGCGATCTTCAGGGAGGTCTCCACCGACCAGGCGCCGTTGGGATCGAGCCGCAGCGGCTGCCCGGGGAACCGCTCGGCCAGCGCCCGTATCGCGGCGATTTCCTGGTCCGGCTCGAACACCCCGCCCTTGAGCTTGAAGGAGGCGAAGCCGTAGTCACGGGCGAAGCGCTCGGCCTGCGCGACCACGCCCGCGGGGTCGAGCGCCGCGCCCCAGTCGTCGGGCTCGCCCGCGCCGCCCGGGTGCTCGGCCCAGCGGTAGAACAGATACGCGCTGTACTCGACGCGGTCGCGGACCTTGCCGCCCAGCAGCGCGTGCACCGGCATTCCGGCGGACTTGCCCCACGCGTCCAGGCACGCCACCTCGAACCCGGAGAGGATCGACAGCCGCAGCTTGTCCGCGGTCTGCACACCGCGCTGCCCGCCGACGTCCACCGCGTTCTCGACCTGGGCGGAGTCCACCGCGACCTCGTCGGCCAGTGTGAACAGCGCGTTCAGATCATTGACCGCGCGCCCTTCGAGCTTGTCGGCCAGCGGCCGGGCCAGCTCCAGATACTTGCTGTCGCCGTACGTCTCGCCGACGCCCGTCACCCCGCCGGCCGTGACCACCTCGATGATCAGCCGGGACGTGTACGGCTGGTGCACGCCCTGGGTGTTCAGCAGCGGCGGGTCGGCCACCAGGACCGGTGTCAGCCGCACCTCGCTGATGGTCAGATTCGGTGTGTCGGCCGTGGGGGCCGTCATATCGTCTCCCTATGTGGATGCTGTCTACGTATGAAGATGAAGGTGAGGGAGAGGCTAGAGAGAGGGGCAAGGGCCGTCAATACCCACGGCAGCGATCGCCGCCGTTCGCCGTTTACGATCTGACCCATGTCCGATACCGGCGGCGTACGCGAAGTGAAGTCTGCGGCCCGCACCGTCGAGCTGCTGGAACTGCTCGCCGCGCGCGGCGACCGCCCGGCCCGGCTGCGCGAGCTCGCCGACGAGCTCGGGGTGCCGCGCAGCAGCATGTACGCGCTCCTCCAGACGCTGATAGACCGCGGCTGGGTGCGCACCGACGCCACCGGCTCGCTCTACGGCATCGGCATCCGCGCCCTGCTCACCGGCACCAACTACCTCGACAGCGACCCGCACGTACGCACCGCGCGGCCGTACCTCGACGAGGCGTCCGACGCGCTCGGCGAGACCATCCACTTCGCCCGGCTCGACGGCGGCGACGTCATCTATCTCGCCACCCGCGAGTCACACGAGTATCTGCGCCCCTTCAGCCGGGTCGGCCGCAGGCTCCCCGCATACGCCGGCGCGCTCGGCAAGGCCCTCCTCGCCGAGCGGGACGAGCGAGAGCTCCCCCTGCCCGACGGTCCCTGGGAACAGCTGACGCCCAACACCCACGCGGACCGCGCCTCGCTGACCGCGGATCTGGCGCGAGCACGGGAGCGGGGCTACGCGATCGACCGGGAGGAGGGCGTGGTGGGCATCGCGGGCTTCGGGTTCGCCCTGCGGTACGACTCGCCCGCCATCGACGCGATCAGCTGCTCGGTGCCGACGGCCCGGCTGACCGAGGAGCACGAGCGGCGGATCGTCACCGTCATGCGCGAGATCCGCGGCCGCATCGAAGCCGCGGCGCCCGGCGCCGCGGGGGCGGCCCCTCAATGGCGCTAGCTATGGCGCCGGCTCTCGACTCCGATCCGCACGGGGACAGCTGCCTGTAGGCTGCGGCTTCATGACTGGGGGAGATATGGCCCCCCCATTGATACGCGCGAATCGCCTGCTCGCCGACTGTGAGTTTTTGCTCCAGCAATTTGACAACGAGCGGGAGATTGCCAGGCTGCTGGCCGATGTGCGGCAGTGCTGCGATGAGGCCGAGGAGGCGGCGGTCCACGGTGACGCGGAGGCTGCCGCCACGATTGCCGTCCTGCGCTCGATGGCCGCGACGTTCGCGCTGCGGCATGCCGTGCTGTTCCATGTGAATTGTGATTTCGACGATGACGACGGCACCTTGTTGGGCGGTATGGAGTCGTCGATCCCACGGACCCCCTCGTGCCGCTGCACCTGGGGCATGCGCTCACCTGGTCGGGAGATCGCGAGGGTGCCGTCGCGGCATAGGAGGAGGCGATGCGTCGAGATTCTCGACGCGAACGAGGGGGAATTGGACGAGGGCGAGTTGGGCGAGGGTGAGGAGAAGCACGGGGAGCGGATGCTCTTGCAGATCCATCGACCTGGCCGGCGCATTGCCGAGTACAACCTGAACGTTCGAATGCAGGCAGAGCCGGGCGGCAAGGCACTGCGCATCGACTGGTCGGGCATCCCGGTGGACGAGCGGTTGGAGTCGCCCCTTCCGCCAGGGCGCCCCCTCCGGGTCGGCGGCCGCACGCGTTTCTCCGGAGCATACTGATGCCTTGATCATTCGTGCTGTCGACTCACAACTGGAGGCAGGGATGGCCGACGTCGTGCTGTTCCACCACGCGCTCGGGCTCACGCCGGGGGTGACCGCTTTCGCCGACGAGCTGCGCCGGGCCGGGCACGCCGTGTGGACGCCCGACCTCTTCGACGGGCGTACGTTCGACACGTTGGAGAAGGGCATCGGCCACGTCGAACAGATCGGCTTCGGTGAGGTGATCGAGCGCGGTGCCCGGGCGGTCGACGACCTGCCCGTGGACCTCGTCTACGTCGGCTTCTCGGTAGGAGTGCTCCCGGCTCAGAAGCTGGCCCAGACCCGGGCCGGAGCGCGGGGAGCGCTGCTGTACTACGCGTGCGTTCCGGTCGCGGAGTTCGGCCCGGCCTGGCCGGACGGTGTGCCGGTCCAGGTGCACGGCATGGACGCCGACCCGATCTTCGCCGGCGAGGGCGACCTCGACGCGGCGCGGGCCCTCGTTGCCTCGGCCGGGCAGGCCGAACTGTTCCTCTACCCGGGCGACCAGCATTACTTCGCCGACAGCACGCTCGCGTCCTACGACGCGGACGCGGCCGCGCTGCTGCTCGACCGCACGCTGACGTTTCTGCGGTCCGTGGGGTAGCCGGTTCGGTGAAAGCAGCCGATTCCGCAGAAGCTAGAAGTTTGATGCTCGTCAAAATTTGACAGCCATCGTACTTTCCGCTTGGGTGATGCCACGGCGGGGGCGCGGCCTCGCGTCGTCGTCACCGAGCGGAAGGGGGATGCGTGATGGCCAGAACGGTGCGGTTCCATGAGCATGGCGGGCCGGAGGTGCTGCGGCTGGAGGACGCGGAGGTCGGTGAGCCCGGCCCCGGAGAGCTGTTGATCCGCGTGGACGCGATCGGCGTCAACCGCGCTGAGGTGCTGTTCCGCGGCGGCCACTACATCGAGCCGGTCAAGGAGTTCCCCGCCCGGCTCGGCGCAGAGGCCGCGGGGGTGGTCGAGGGTGTCGGCGCGCGGGTGACGGGGTTTGAGATCGGCCGGCCGGTCAGTGTGGTGCCCGCGTTCTCGATGAATGACTACGGCGTCTACGCCGAGCGCGCGATCGTCCCCGCGTCCGCGGTGGTGCACCGCCCCGAAGGGCTCGACGCGGTGACCGGCGCGGCGGTGTGGATGCCGTATCTGACGGCCTATGGGGCGCTGATGGAGGTCGGCGGGATGCGTGCCGGAGACACGGTCGTGCTGACCGCGGCCTCCAGCAGCGTGGGCCTGGCCGCGATCCAGATCGCCCTACGCGTCGGGGCGGTACCCATCGCCACCACGCGCACGGGTGCCAAGAAGGACGCGCTGCTCAAGGCGGGCGCGGCCGACGTGATAGTCACCGACGAGGAGGACGTCGCCGACCGGGTCCTCGGAGTGACCGGAGGCCGGGGCGCCGAGTTCGTCTTCGACGCCATCGCCGGCCCCGGCGTGGTGACCCTGGCCAAGGTGGTCGCCCCCGGCGGCACGCTCTTTCTGTACGGGGCGCTGAGCGGCGAGACGACCCCTTATCCGGGGTTCGAGCTCGGCATGCCCGCGCTCAACATGCGCACGTACACCGTCACCCGTGAGCTGACCTCGGACCCGGAGCGGTTGCGCCGTGCCGAGGCGTTCGTCTCCTCCGGCCTGCGTACCGGTGCCTTCCAGCCCGTCGTGGACCGCACCTTCGGGTTGGACGAGATCGTCGAAGCGCACCGGTACATGGAGGCGGGCGCCCAGGTGGGCAAGATCGTCGTCACCGTCGACCACTGACGGTCCCCTCGGCCCCGCCGCCGACCGCCGTAGGGGATTACGCCCGGCGTCCGTCCGTCGCCACCAGCTCGTGGATCGTCTCCGGAGGCAGCGCCGGGTTCGCCGCGGTGGGGTGGGCCACACGGACGAACCATTCCGGATCGTCCACCAGCCGGACCCGCTGGGTGGGATCCACATGTGGATTGCGCGCGAAGAAGCTGCGGGTGTAGGTGTCGGGGTGCTTGAGTACGGCCTCGACCACGGCGTCGGGCAGGATCCGGTCCCGGCACAGCACCATCCGTACGGCTGGCGGGCCCTCTGCGAGCAGCCGTAACAGGACGTCCTCCGGAGCCGACGGATTGAGCGCCACCCCGGCCAGCCGACGCTCCGGCAGATCGGCGGCCTCCCAGATGCCCCCAGGCGTTTGCATGCTCCACCACCCCCCAGTGACTCATCTCCCAGGGTGTCATCGGCCCCCATAAGCCACCAGGTTCCCGACCGGCGGTCCGTGGCTATGCCCAGCCCCGGTGCGCGGCGCGGACGCCGGCCTGGAAGCGGCCGCCCGCGCCCAGGCGCTGTTGGAGGTCGCTGATCCGGCGGCGCAGCGTGCGCAGGCTGATGCCCAGGTGGCGGGCGATCGCCTCGTCCTTCATGCCGACGGCCAGCAGGCCGACCAGCGTGCGGTCGGCGTCGCCGAGCTCCTCGTCCTCCTCGGCCGGTGGGCCGTCCAGGGGTGTGGCCTGTTGCCACAGCGTCTCGAAGAGCGTCCGCAGCGCGTCGGTGAGCCCGGAGTGCCGTACGATCACCGAGCTGTAGACCGGCCCGGCGTCGACGCTGGTGAGCGGCAGCATCGCGGTCCGGCCGTCGATCACCATCAGCTTCAAAGGGACGGTGGGCAGCACCCGTGCCTGTTCGCCGAGCGCGACCATCCCCTCGGCGTAGGCCAGCAGATCCGGGGACTCCAGGGATACGACGGAGTAGAGCGCGCGGTATGAGACACCGCGGCGCAGCACCTCGCTCTGGAGGTCCAACTGAGGGGTGAGCGGGGCGAGGTAGGGCGGGGAGTCGATGAGGCAGACCTCGTGTTCGGCCTGGGCGTACAGCTCCTCCAGCCGGGCGGCGTTGGCGCTCTCCCCGCGCACCACCTCGACGAGAACGGCCGGTTCGGAGCGCAGCAGCCCCGCCGCGTAGATCTTGGCCATGTCGTCGGCGGTGGCGGCGAGCAGCTCGGACTCGGTCTCGCGCTTGCGGATGAGGGCCCGGATGGCGATGCGGGGGTCGACCGGCCGCAGGCCGCCGGTGGAGTCGGGGGCTTGCAGCAGGCCGAGGCGGAGCAGCCGGGCGCAGGCGCGGCGGACGCGTGACGGGGAGGCCCGGACCAGCTCCGACCAGGTGGTGACGCCGGCGTCGGGCTGATGGAGGATCGCGTGGTACACCGTCTCGTCGAAGTCGGAGACCCCTGCCGCGGCCCAGGGGCTCGGGCTCGTGGCAGGGGTCTCCTCGGTTGCTCTGTGGTCCACTTGCGGCGGCTCCGCGTGTCGATGCAACGATTCAACGGCACGCTAGACGGAGTTTGTTACCGCCGAAGGGCGGATCTCGGCCTACTTCAGGCCATATGCGCGAGTGACCGTTTGATCGATCCGATTGCCGTCGGTGTCGGTGGCCTGGACGCGCAGGGCGACGAAGCCGTTGGAAGCACCGAGAGCGGGGTGTTTGACGGTGGCCTTGTAGCCCGCGCGGGAGCCGGTCAGCCTGGCCTCCTTCCAGGTCTTGCCGTCGTCGTAGGACACCCACGCCTTGACCGTCTTGACCTTCGATTCCTCCGCGCCCTCCTGGTGGCGCGGGGCCAGTTGGAAGCTGAACTGGCGCCCGGCCTTGGTGCGGCCGAACAGGTCGAGGGCCAGGTCGTAGTCCACGGACAGGAGGGGGAGGGCCTTCGCCTCGGCGGTCCGGGCGGAGGTGAAGTCCCATTGGGTGCTGGTCTTGGTCGAGTACGCCGCCCAGTCCGCCGTGCGCTCGGCGTCGATCGTCAGCTTGTACGCGGCCTTGTCGGCGGACACCTGGAAGGTGCCGGAGCCGTACGGGGCCTCGCCGACCAGCTTTCCGTCCGCGTACAGGCTCGTCTTGACCTTGTCCACGTTGTCCTGGGCCGCGCCCGCCGAGCCGTAGTGACCGCTGCCGGAGTCGGCGTACTCGGGGATGGCGAGGGTGAGTTCATCGCCCTCGCGCTGTGAGACGCCGAACTCGGCGGCGGTCGTCGGACGGAACACGGGTGACAGCCAGTCCACCGTCTGCTTCGTCCCGGGCCGGTATGTGCCCAGGGGCGCCCACTGCCGGCCGGCGCCGTCGTAGTCCTGCATGGCGGTGCGCCAGACGCGGGTGTCGGGGTCGGCGCTGTAGTACTCGGTGCGCTGGATGCCCAGCGGCACGTCGTACTTCGACTCCAGCGAGAAGAGCTGGTACGGGCGGAAGGTGTGCGTGGCCTCGGCGCCGATCTGCCCCTTGGCCGAGCCGTGGTAGCGGGCCGTGACCTTGGTGGTGTTGCGGCTGTCGAGGGGGTAGGTCAGATCCTTGCCGATGGCACCGGGCTCGGGCAGCAGCACGTCGTACACGTACGGGCTGACCGCCGTGCCGCCGAGGTCGAGCGTCACCGCGCCGCGGCCCTCCGCGGTGAGCAGGGACAGCAGCTTGTCGCCCTCCTCGCCGGGTATGGAAATGACCGGGATCGTGGCGCTGTCGACCGCGGTGAGCCACAGGCCGGCCGTGGTCTTGCGGTACGCGAGGACGTAGGCGGCGCCCGCCTTGGTGGCGTTGACGACGGCTTCGTCGGGCCAGCCGTCCGGAGCCAGGCCCACCAGCACGGCCTTGCCCTTCACATCCAGTCCCTCGAAGTCCTCGGGTGTGCCGCCCTTGGCGTCCATCAGCCGCACCTTGCGGTTACCGGTGATCTTGACCGGCCAGCCGGTGTACGTGTTCGCGTACTGCGGGTTCAGCGTCACCCGCTCCGGGCTGGTCACGCTCGCGGTCAGCTTCCGCTTCTCCAGCCGCCACCTGCTGTAGAACTCGAAGGAGCCGTCGGTGACCTGCTCGGTCGGGGCGGCATAGATGTGCTTCTTCCACTGGCCCATGATGTAGGTGAGCCCGAAGGAGCTGCCTCCCTTGCGCTCCCGGTGCCAGGAGGTGGTCACGCCCTGGAGCTCGGCGTCCTTCTCCTTGGTCTGTGGCTTGATCTCGACGGCCTTGCGCGCGTCGAGAGTGATCGAGGTGTCGCCGGTGACCTCGATCTGCGGGTCGCCGACGATGCTCGTCCCGACCTCGTGCCGACCGCTGTCGAGGATGGGGATCCAGGTGGCGAGGGAGTAGGTGCCCTTCTCCACCCGGAAGGTCTCGGAGCCTCCCATGGCGCCGAACTGGTTGTACGTGTAGTCGGCGAGGTTCTGGAAGGTGAAGATGGCCGACGGCACCGGCTTGCCCTCGCGGTTCAGCAGTTCGACCTTCAGGTCGTACAGATCCGCCTCCCGCTCGTACCCGACGGCCGTGGTGGTCTTGACCGTGCCGTCCTCACTGGTCGCCGTGATGTATCCGGTGTGGCGGCCGACGTCGGCCTTCGCCGGGTCGACGGTCACCGGGACCTTCGCGGCGCCGTTCGCCGGCACCGTCACGCTGTCGGACTCCAGCGAGAGCGACCCGCCGTCCACCGAGGACGCCAGCTTCAAGGTCACCGGCTTCTCGGTGGCGTTGGTGTATGTGATCGTCTTGGTGTCCGGCGTGTCGTCCGCGTATCCGTACAGGCCGTAGCTGAGCGTCGGGGTCGCGAAGACGTTCTGAGTGACGGCGCGCGGCACGTCGACCCGGCCGTCGCCCTGCTGGAAGGGGCCATTGGCGGTGTTGGTCTTCGCGGTGCTGGCGAGGGACGCCTTGATCTGCTGGGCGGTCCAGTCGGGATGCGCCTGGGCGACGATCGCCGCCGCGCCCGCGACATGCGGCGTGGCCATGGAGGTGCCGCTGGCCGTGGTGTACAGGTCGTCGACCGGAGTGCCCATGCTGGTACCGGCCGCCCGGGCCGCCGTGATGGCGACACCCGGTGCGGTGATCTCCGGCTTGACCGCGGAGTCCCCGATGCGCGGGCCGCGGCTGGAGAACGACGCCAGCTTGTCCTGCTTGTCGACGGCGCCGACGGTCAGGGCCGAGTCCGCGATGCCGGGCGTGCCCAAGGTCTGCTCGAACGGGCCGGCGTTGCCTGCCGCGATCACGAACAACGCACCGGACGACGCCGAGAGCTGGTCCACCGCCTCGCTCATCGGGTCCGAGGGGCCGCTCGCCGTGCCGCCGAGAGACATGGAGATCACCTTGGCGCCGGAGTTCGCGGCCCACTCCATGCCCTCGATGAGCCATGACGAATAGCCCTCGCCGGCGTTGTTCAGCACCTTGCCGACCAGCAGCTTCGCGCCGGGCGCCACGCCCTTGCGCCGGCCGTCGGAGGCGGCTCCGCCGCCAGCGATCGTGGCGGCCACATGGGTGCCGTGCCCGAAGCCGTCCTGGGCCGTCTCGTCCGGGACGAAGCTCTTGGAGTCGGCGACCGAGTCCTTGACGTCCGGGTGTGCCGAGTCCACGCCCGTGTCCAGCACGGCGACCTTGACGCCCTTGCCGTCGTACCCGGCCTTCCACATCTCCGGGGCGCCGATCTGCGGGACGCTGACGTCGAGGGAGACCTTGACCTTCCGGTCCAGCCACAGCTTCGCCAGACCCTTGGCGTGGCTGATGTCGGCCCAGAACGCCGCGGCGTCGGCCTTCTTCGCGCTGAACGCGGCGCCGCCGACGCTGGACAGGGTCAGCGTCTTCCTCGCGCCCTCGGGTGTCGGATGCGCGCCCTTGGTGCGATAGGTGGCGATGACCGGTAACGAGCCGGTCTTCTTGTCGTCGTAGCCGTCCTTGACGAGCTGGGTGATGTTGAACAGGTTCGCGTCGAGCCGGCCCGCGGACAGCAGCTTGAGCGCGTCGTCGGGGACGACGCTGATCTCCTTGCCCTGCTGACTGGCCACGAAGTCGACCGACTCGCGGCCCGCGCCTCGCTGCACATCGACGGCGTACCGGCCGTCGTCGCCGGTGGTGACGGTGACCGTATCGCCGGTGATCAGGGTGACGGTGTGTTGGGCACGGACCGGTGGGGCCTTCGGGTCGGCCTGGGACGGCTGCCCGCTCGCCACCGGGGCGGCCAGGGCGCTGAGCAGCCCGGCCGCGCCGGTGACAGCCAAAAGGCGACGCAATCTTCGCATCGGCTGGCTTTCCTCCCTCATCGCATCATCCGACTCTCCTGTCGGAAGGTGCGATCAGAGTGGTGGCCGGGAGCGAACGTGCTCAAGGGAATCCTGTGGCCAGGCTGTGCCAACGCCCCTATCGGTCACAGGAGTCCTACCAGGGAGCTTGCGTACCAGGGGGCTTGCCTACCAGGCAGCAGTCGTACCAGGGGCCAGTCGTACCAGGGGCCAGTCGTATCGGGGAGCAGTCGTGTCAGGGAGCAGTCGTGTCAGGGAGCGGCTACTCGAACCAGCGCTGCGGGCTCGGCGCCGTGTTGCGCCAGATGTGCTTGGTCTCCTGATACTCCGCCAGCCCCGCCCGGCCCAACTCCCGCCCCACGCCGGACTGTTTCATTCCGCCCCACTCGGCCTGCGGGACATAGGGATGGAAGTCGTTGACCCACACCGTCCCGGCCCGCAGCCGCTGGGCCATCCGGTGCGCCCGGGCGGCGTCCTGTGTCCACACCGCCGCGGCCAGCCCGTAGACGGTGTCGTTGGCCAGCGCGAGCGCCTCGTCCTCGCCGCGGAACCGCTCCACGGTGAGCACCGGGCCGAACGACTCCTCCTGGACGACGGACATGTCCGGAGTGCAGTCGTCCAGCACGGTCGGCAGATAGTAGTAGCCGTCCTCCAGCGTCGGGTCGGCCGGCGGCGTGCCGCCGCAGCGCAGCACCGCGCCCTCGTCCAGCCCGGCCGCCACATACATCGCGACCTTCTCGCGGTGCCCGGCGGAGATCAGCGGGCCGGCGCGGGCGTTCTCGTCGAACGGGCCGCCGAGCCGGATCCTGCGGGCGCGGTGGACGATCTCGTCGACGAAGGCGTCGTGCAGCTCCTCCTGGACGAGGAGCCGGGCGCCCGCCGAACAGACCTGTCCGGAGTGCAGAAACACGGCGGTCAGGGCGTGGTCGACGGCGGCGTCGAACTCGGCGTCGGCGAACACCACATTGGGGTTCTTGCCGCCCAGCTCCAGGGCGAGCCGCTTGACTGTGGGCGCGGCGGCGGCCATGATCCACCGCCCGGTGAGCACGCCGCCGGTGAACGACACCATGTCCACCCGCTCGTCCGTGGTCAGCGGCGCGCCCACCGTCGACCCGGCACCCAGGACGAGATTGGCGGCGCCCGCCGGCAGCCCGGCCTCCGCCAGCAGCCGCATCAGGCCGATCGCGGAGTGCGGGGTCAGTTCGCTGGGCTTGAGGACGAAGGTGTCGCCGGCGGCGAGCGCGGGCGCGACCTTCCAGCCGGTCTGCAGCAGCGGGTAGTTCCAGGGGGTGATCAGGGCACAGACGCCGACCGGCTCGTGCACGACCCTGCTGTCGATCTCGGGGCGGCCCGCCTCGACGACCCGGTCCGCCCCGTCGGCCGCGGCCAGATCGCCGAACCAGCGGAAGCAGGCGGCGACGTCGTCGAGGTCGTACTCGCTCTCGACCAGCCGCTTTCCGGTGTCCATCGACTCGGCGCGGGCCAGCTCGGCCTTGTCGCGCCGCAGCAGGTCGGCGACGCGCAGCAGCAGCCCGCCCCGCTCCGCGGCGGAGACACGGGGCCACGGGCCGCGGTCGAACGCGTCCCGGGCGGCCTCCACCGCGGAGGAGGCGTCCTTCGGCCCGGCCTCGTCGACCGTGCCGACCAGCGTGCCGTCCGCGGGGGAGTGGATCTCCCTCACCTGACCGTCGAGAGCGGCGGTCCACTGGCCACCGATGAACAGCTCCGGCATGGGATGCCTCCGGGCTCGGAGGGACGGTGCGCATACCCGTGGCGGCGCGCATAACCCGTATATACCGAGCCTAAGCGGCGCACCCCGGCCTCGCACGGCGTGCGAAGGGGCATCCGCCTGGCGGCAGGGGGGACGGGGTGACCGGGGTGACCGGGGCGGCGGGGAGCGGGGGAGCCGGGGGTGACGTCCTCGGCCGCCGGCGCGGCATGCACAATCCCTGCCATGGCCCGTGATCCGCAAGCCCCGCACGCGCTCGCCGACGAGCTGCTCGCCGCCCTCGATCCGCTGCCCTACCCGCGCAGGATGCGGGAGTTGGCCCTGCGCGCGAGGGCGGCGAGCGCACACGGACAACTGGCCGGGCTGCTCGAAGAGCTGTCGGAGCGCGGCGGGTACGAGCGGGCGCTGGCCGCGACGGCCGCGGCGGCCGGCGGCCGGACCGACTATCTGGAACGGCGGCTGGCCGATCCCGACCCCGTCGTACGCGGCCGCGCCCTCAAGGCCGCGCGTCGCGGACAGCTCACGGACGCCGCGCTGGAGGCGGCCTTCGAGGACGCCCCCGCCGTCGTACGGCGCCAGCTGGCCCGTACCGTCGTCGCCGGGCGGCGCACCGCGCTCGCCGACCGCCTCGTCGACCCCCTGCGGGAGCGGTGGGGCGACGCCGAGGCGGCCCGGCTGCTGCCCGCCTGCGGGCCCGAGACCGTCGCCCGGCTGCTCCCGGGCCTCTTCCACGCCGTCGACAGCTGGCGCGCCCTCGCCTCCCGTCACCCCGCGGTGGTCCTCGACGAGGCCGAGCGACAGCTGGCCGCGCTCCCCGAGGCGCTGCGCAGCGACTGGTGGTTCCGCCACGCCCCCTGCGTCGCGCTCGCGGCGCCCGCCGAGCCAGGGCGGGTCCTCGGGCTGCTGGAGCGGCTGTGCCACAGCGCGCTGCCGCTTCCGGTCCGGCATCGGCTGGGCGCGCTGGCCGCCGCGGAGCCCGGCCGTACGATATGGCTCCTGCTGGCGCCCGAACACGCCGGTATCCTGCGCGGCCGGGGCCTGGAGCGGGCCGTGCTGCGGCGCCTGGTCCGCGCGGACCCGCCCGAACTGGTCGACCTGGCACGGGCGCTGGGCCACGACGCCCAGGCCCTGTCCCGGCTGCTGGCCGCCCTGCCGCCCGCCCGCCGCCCCGACTTCTTCGACGCGGCCGTCGCCGAACGCGACCTGAGCCGCGCCGATGTGGAGCCCGACCTGCTCGAGGTGGTGCCCCGGCCGCGCCGGGAGGCTGAGGCGCGCCGGATGGCCGCGCGGGCGCGCGAGCGCGGCGCGCCCTGGACCGCGGTGCTGGAGGCGGTCGCGTATCTGCCGGTCGAGGAGGCGCGCGACGAACTGCTGCGAGCCGCCCGCCGCTCCACGGCCGACGACCGCGCGCTGGCCTACCCGCTCCTCATACGCAACACCGCCCGCTCCGGCGACCCGGACGCGGTCACCTCGCTGCTGGCGCTGCTGGAGCGGCTGCGCAACGAGCAGGACCCGGTGCGGTCGGCCGCGCTGCGCGCACTGGCCGAAACGCACCCCTCCCTCTTCCTCGACGCGGCCGCCGAACACCTCGACCGGATCGCCATCGACGCCATCGAGGCACGCGACTCCTCGCCCGCGACCCGGCAGGCCCTGCGCCTCCTGGCCGTCGCCCTCCTGCGGGAACACGCGGTCACCGGCCGACGGGAACTGATCGGATGGGCGCTGCGCACCGTCACCCGGCTCGCCGGGAACGTCGGCCGCACCGACCTGGGCCGACTCGACCACACCCTGCAGCGCGGCCAGGAGCAGGCGGTCTTCGAGGCGCTGCGGCCATGGCTGGAGGCGGGCGCGGACCGGGTCGACCACGAGCTGACCTTCGCCCTCGCCCGCTCGCTCGGGCGTCGCGCGCACGCCATGCCCGAGCTTCAGGAACTGCTGCGGCAGGCGATCCAGTTCGGAAGCAACACGACGATCCGCACGGCCGTGGGGCTGTGGCTGGACGACCCCGCGCGGCGCGACGAGCGGGTCGCCGAACTGCTCGCGCTGGAGCCCTCGGCGGCCGTGCTGCCGCCCGTCCTCGCGGTGCTCACGCACCGCCGGACCGACCTGCTCGACCTCGTGCTGGACGACACCCCTCCCTACGGTCGCTTTCTGACGCCCGGCAGCCACTGGACGCCCCCGGTCGACCATGGCACCGGCCGCTGGCTGCCCCGCCAGCGAGCCGCCGCGGCCCGGATCCTGGCCCGCGCCGCCGCCGACGGCTCGCTGCGCACGGACCAGCGCACGGCGGCGATCGCCGCCGCCGCGCGCATTCCGGACTACGGCGCCGAGGCCGCCCTGGCCTGGACCGACTCCGACGACGTGGCCCTGGCGGAGGCCTCCCTCGCCGCCCTGGCCTGGACCGACCGCCCGGGGGACCACCTTCCCCTGCTGCTCGGCCACGCGGGCGGCGACCGGGCCCGAGTGGCGGTCTACGCGGGGACGCGGGCGTCCCGGTATGTGGCGCCGTCGCGACTGGAGGGGCTGCTGCGCGGAGTGCTCGCGCCGGGGGAAGAGGCGGGCGTCGCAGGTGCGGCCGTGGACGTCGGGGCGACTGCCGGGGCAGCGGAACAGCCGGTTCCGCACAGTCCCGCTGCTCCGGCTGCTCAGGTCTCTCCAACTGCTCAGGTCACTCGAACCGCTCCAGCTGTGCCCGCGAAGGTCACCAGCCGGAAAGAGGCCGCGCGGCTGGCCGCCACCCGGCTGCCCGCCCCCGACGCCGCCGCGCTGCTCGCCGACACGTACGACGCGCAGGGCCAGCACCACGACGTACGGGCGGCCTGCGTGGCCTTCGCGACCGGGCTGCTCGGCCACGAGTCCGCCTGGGAACTGCTGTCGGCCGCCGCCCGCGGGCGGCGCGAGCTGCGGTGGGCCGTGCTGCGCACCCGCCCGCTGGACCTGCCGGAACTCCACCGGGCCCGCTACGCCCGCCTCGTACGGGACGTGTGCGACACCGACGACCCCGAGGTCGCCCGGGCGGCCTACGCCGCGCTCGCCACCTGGTCCCCCTGGGCGCCGGACGCGGCGGCGGTGCTGGTGGCCGCCGCCACCGACCTGGACGACCGGGCCGGCTGGCAGTCCGCCGCCGACGCGCTGATCGACCTGATGGCCGCAGTCCCCGACGGCATGCCCGAGGACAACCCCCTGGCCTGGGTCCTCGCGGCCCTCGTCGCCGCCGACGCCCACCCGCAGGCGCCCGACGCCGAACCGGACCGCGACCGCCCGGCCCGCCGCCGCATCCGGCGCATCACCGTCAGGCTGGCCCAGCACAGCCGGATGCGGCCGGGCACGATGCGGCCCGTGGCCACCGCGGCGGCCGAACTCCTCGCGGGCTACGAGCCCTTCGTCATGGACGCCGCCCATGTGCTCGTCAACGCCGTCGACCTGGACGCCGAGCCCGGTGTGCTCACCGCCGCACTCGCCCGGCTGGCCCGGCTGCACGCCACCAGGCCCGCGCTCGCGGCCCATACCGCCGACGCCCTGTACCAGAGGCTGCACACCGCCGTGCGGCCCGGCCGGAGCGAGGCCCTGCTGCGGGCCGCGCGGGAACTCGGCGACGACGGGGCACTCGCCTCCGGGCTGTTCGCCACGACCCTCACCGGCGTGGGCGGCGCGCGTACGGAATGGGCGGAGCCCTGGCGGACCCGGCTGCGCGCGCTGCGCCGCCACCCGCACCCGGACGTGCGCGATGCCGCGCTGTTCCTGGCGAGCGCGCAGGAGTAAGAGCCGGCGACCCTGTAGGAGTGAGCGCTCACGAGTGTGACGCCTAGTCATTCCGGTGCCAGACCTGTTCCGCGAACTGATAGCCGTACTCCGGGCGCCCCTTGACGCCGCTGGTGCGGAACGGCGCGCCGTGGTCGTCGATCCGTATCGTCCCCTCGCGGTCGCCGCTCGTCCAGTCGAGCTCCAGATACCAGCTGCAGTCGCAGCCGGACGTGCGGGCGTTGACCAACAGCACCTCCGGGTCCGTGTCGGACACGCGATACGGAAAGCGGACGGCGGGGATCGGCTCGCCGGCGTCGTTGCCGTCCGTCGGGACGGCCAGCGGACGGGCGGCGTCCAGGTTGACGGAGAAGGCGCGCGGGGTCAGGGAGCCGCCGCAGCCGTTGTCCATCGCGAAGGAGGACCAGGGCAGCGGGGCGCGCCGCCCCACCACCCGGACGTGCAGGGCCTGCAGCACGACGGCCGACTCGGAGCGGCCCTTCACCGTCGTCTCGACGTTCGTGGTGCCGCCGTGCACCGCGCCATGGGCTGACGCCCAGGCCGCGGCGTCCTGCTCGACGGGCGGCGGGGCGACCTGGGACGGAGGACGGTTGATGAGATAGCGGTGACCGCAGCCGTTCTCCCAGATGTGGGAGCGGGTGCTGACGGTCAGCGGGATGCCGCTGCCCGGCTTGTCGTCCCGGCCGCCGCCCGAGTCGCCGTCGCCGGCTCCGCCCTGCTTCGGCGAGGGGGAGGCAGACGCGCCGCCTCGCCGCCCGCCGCCCCGGGGTGAGGCCGACTCACGGCCGTCTGCCGTGTCGTCCTTCTTGAGCCCGCCCCGCGCGGTGGGCCGGGCCGGCGGTGCGGTGTCCGGCACGGTCGTGGAGGGCACGGGGGACGACGGTGAGGTGGCGGCCTCCTCCCGCTCGCCCCCGGTGGTCGACCGCACCTCCACGGCCGTAAGGGCGAGAACGGCCGCCGCGGCCGCCCCGAGCATCAGCCCCCACGGCCGGCTCCGCCAGGCGCGGAGCCCGACCGGCCGCCTACCCGCGCCGCCCACCGCCGGCACGGGCCGCAACGGCCCGCGGCCCGCAGCGCCCCGGGCCCTTCCCGCAGACCCCGCCGCGCGGCCGCCCGGACCATCGGGCGCGCGCCCGCCCTCCCGGTCGGTCCGCGGCGCCTCACCCTCCGCCGCACGCCGGGCACCGCCGGCATGCGCCGACTGCCGCTCGACCGACGGACCATCACCCCCGCGCGCCCCCGCCCCCGGGCCGGCAGCGCCCGCACGAGCGGCACCACCCCGGCCGCCCCCGGCCCTCGCGCCGCCCGCGGACTCCCCCGCTGCCGCGTCTTTGGCGGTGAGGGTTGTTGTGGTGGGGCTTTGGAGCGTGTCTTCGTTGGTGGTGTCGGCGCCTGGGCTGGCGGGATGCGGAGTCTTTCCGGGCTCGTGGCGGTCGACGTCGGCCGCGTCTTTGGCGGTGAGGGTTGTTGTGGTGGGGCTTTGGGGTGTGTCTTCGTTGGTGGTGTCGGCGCCTGGGCTGGCGGGATGTGGAGTCTTTCCGGGCTCGTCGCGGTCGACGTCGGCCGCGCCCTCGGCGGCGAAGGCCGCCTTGGTGCGCCCCTCGGGGGCGTCTCCCTCCACGATGGGGCCCTCCGCCGTGTCCCCCGCCTCGCTCGTACGGGCCCGCGACGGATCGGCCGTCGTGGCATAGGCTTCGCCCTCGCGCGTGGCCGCGCTGTTCGCCGACGACGCGTCAACCGCGCTGTCACGCCCGGCCCTCGGACCTTGATGATCCGACACGGCGGCGTCGGCGGCCGACAGGCCCCCGAGGCCGGTCGCGTCATCGGCACCGCTCTCCGACCCCCGTCCGATCGCCGACGCGGTCCCTCCCGCCCGCGCGGTGCCCGACCCCGCAGGGCCCGCTCCGGCGGCCTGCGTCGCCGGGTCGGGAGGACCGGCGGTCCGTCCAGCCGCATCCGGCGCCCCGACAGCCCGCGCCGCCGAGCCGCGCCTGGCGGCGGGACGCCCCGACGCGCCGTCCGGCGCGGTCGCTCGCCCGGTCCTGCCCCGGCCGGAGGCCGACCGTCTCGCCGTGTCCGCCAGGATCCACCGGCGATGCAAGGCGATCAGCTCCTCCGGCGTGGCTTCGCACAGCCGCGCGAAGCGCTCCACCACCGCGTACTCCGCGGGCACCGCGTCGCCGTTGCAATAGCGGTGCAGCGTCGACGTGCTGACGTGCAGCCGCTCGGCCAGCATGCCGTAGCTGCGGCCCGAACGGTCCTTCAGCCCGCGCAGACTCTCCGCGAACTCCGTGATCTCTTCCCCGCTGCTCACCTGAACCACCCCCCACGATTCCCTACACCGCCACTCGCGCTCAGGTTCCACCGTCCCGCGACCGCGTTCCAGGCTTTTGTTATTCCCCCAAGTCAGAGTACGTGTAGGCATTCCCGCGTCCCGGATGCCACGCCACCCGTAGCGGCCGTGGCTCGGCGGCGCACACGCTGGGGACCAGTCGCCGCGACCGCCGTGGCGCATCACAGACTCGGACCGCACAGACTCGGACCGCACAGACCCGGTCCACGCAGATCCGGCCCGCACAGACGCGGGCCGAAGAGACGGGAAGCACCTCATGCACAGGCATAAGCACAAGAGCTCTCCCCGCGCCGGCCTCGGCACCCGCGCCGGCCTCGCCGCCCTCGGCGCGGTCACCGCGGCCGCCGTGGCCGTCGTCGGGGCCGGACCGGCCCAGGCGAGCGTTCAGACGGTTCCGGCCCACCTGGTGCCCAAGGAGCTGCCGCCGCACCCGCAGTCGGACTGGTACGCGAGCGACGTCACCAAGGGCCTGCCGGAGAACGTTCCGTTCTGCGTCGAGCACACGCTGCCCTCGGCGGGCGCCACCCACCGGACGTTCTGGACCGAGTACGACACGGGCGCGAGCCAGATCGTCGTCAGGACCGGGACCGTGGACGCCGCCCGCAAGCTCGCCGCGGCCGCCGAGAAGAAGATCCGGAACTGCGCCGCCGACTGGGAGCGGGACCACCCGGAGGGCACCGCCTCCTGGCGGGACTACGGAGCGGTCCAGGCCGAGGACGGGGCCCACGTCTACGGCGTCCACACCTCGTACCCGGACTCGGAGCCCGGCATCCACCTCTACGGGGTGGGCCGCGACGGACGGACCGTGACCATCGTCCAGTGGGGCGAGATGGGCGGCTACGACCAGGCCCAGGTGGCCGACTTCAAGCACACCACGACGACCGCGGTCATCAAGCTCTACCAGGAGTAGCGCTCAGGGGGAGCAGCCACCGAAAGCGGCGCTCGCCCGGAGGCACCGCGTGTCGAGGGAACCGCGTCCAGCTGTGTCGGCTACGCGCACGCAAGGGGGGTGCGCGTCGTCGTCACGCTGGTGTGCGCGGTGCGCGACCAGGCCGTGACGGCCGCGGACGCCAGATCGGCGGTGGCGGTCGCGGTCATCGGGGTGGCGCTGCCAAGAGGGGGCAGGGGGGACGGGGGGGAGGGGAGCAGGGTGCCCGGGAGAGGGGGCGGCCCGGCGTTGGCGCCGGGCATCGCGGGTCGCCCTGCCCCCTCAGGCCTCCCGCAGCAGCACGGCGAGGTCGTGGTCGAGGTCCAGCCGTGAGCTCTCGCTGCCCTCGGGCACGAGGGCGTACGAGCGGTCGAGGAAAAGCCGGAGATCATCGGTGTCGAACTGGACCATGGCCATGCCCTCCGGGGCGTGGAACTCCAGGACGGTGCGGTGCGGGCCGCACGGCCACACCAGCACGTCGCCGCTGCCCGCCGGGCCCCGCAGCCCGGCGGTCAGCAGCTCACGCCCGAAGGTCCACTCGACCGCCTCCCCGTCCAAGGACGCGGCGGGCGGGAAGGAGACGCGCACGGCGAACGGGTCCTCGCGTTCGTAGCGCAGATATGCGGGGATTGCGCGTGCCTCGGGCGTCGACGCGATGAGGTGGGCCTGGACGGCTTGATCGATGACTGTGGTGGTCACAACGCCTGCTCCCTTGCGATCGGTGCGGGTCCTTGCCTCTCTCTACGCCTTTAAGACGTATGGGCGATCACCCCAGTGCACCCGCTGCGGACGTGACGTGTGTCACGACCATATTTTCGGGTGGAGATGCGACATTTAGGCTTGCGGAATCCACGCAAAGTCTCAGGTGCCGTGCTGAGCTGTTACAAAACCGCGGCCGCGGCGAGGCATCAATTCAGGGGTTGTTCCACCATGACCGAAGGTCCCGCAGCGCTCGACGCGGATACCTACATCCGGCTCCACCAAGATCACCATCCAGAGCTCGTCGCCTATGCACGCACCCTCATCGGCACTCCATGGCCGGCCGAGGACGCCGTTGCCGAGGCGTACTTTCTCGTGTGGCGGCGGCTGCGGTCCGGTGAGGCCGTCGGTGATGTCCCGGCCGCCCTGAAGGCCACCGTGCGGGACCTTGCCATGTCCGCGGCAAGCCGCGACCGCGCGCAGCGCGTCTCCTATGTCGACCTGCTCGCGCGCGTCATCGAGGAGCTGCCGCAGCGGTGGGTGAAGTTGCTGTGGCAGGCGGAAGCGGAGCGGCAGCCGCCGGTGGCGGAGACGGGCCGCCGGGCGGAGGCGGGCGCGAGCCCCGCCGCCGCGCTGGAGCGGGCCCGGGACGGCATGCGCCAGCACTTCCTGCGGGCTCAGCCGGGCAGCCCGGCCGACCCGGCCTGCGGGTGGTGCTGGGAGCGGCTGCCCGAGCACGTACGGGGTGCGGACTCGCCGTCCCAGGCGGAGCAGGTCGCGATCCATGCGGCCGGCTGTGCGGACTGCCGGGCGCGGGTGGAGCGGCTGATGGCGGCCGACGCCCGGCTGTCCGCGCTGGTGGGGCCGGCCCTGCTGCTTCTCCTGGGCCGCGGGACCACCGATTACCTGGTGCCGCTGGCCCGCGCGGGCGGCGCGGTGGCCGCCCTGTCGTCCCCGTCGTCGGGTGGCGCCCATGCGGGCCCGGCGGCCGAGACGCTGAAACTCCCGGCCCGGACGTCCGAGGCCGGCTCCCCGCGCCACCGGGCGCGCCGACGGGCGACCCGGTCCGGCCGGCCGGTCGCGGTCATCGCCGGGGCCGGTGCGCTGGCCCTCGCGGGGGCGGCGGTCGCGGCCGGGCTGGTGCTCACGGGCGGCGACTCGCCCGGGCCGGAGCAGCGTACGGCCTCGGCGCCCTCGTCGGCGTCGTCCTCGGGGGTGGCCGCGCCGCCGTGGGGAGAGGAGTCGACACGGTCGGACACGGCGGGACACGGGGCGCCGGGCTCCACCCCCTCCGGGCGCTCCACCGAGGACGCTCCCTCCGGCGGCGCCGACAACCAGTCGCCGGGGCGGTCGCCGTCCTCGTCGGCCTTGTCCTCTTCGCCGTCCGCTCCCGGCACGCCTGACACGCCTGACACGCCGCGGAGGAGCACACCGGCGTCCACGGCGCCGTCCACGGGCTCCGGAGGCGGCGGGAAGGCCCCGGCGAAGACCCCCACCCGGGCCCCGGCCACGCAGCCGACCCCGACGCGGACGCAGAGCGCCACGCCCAAGCCGACCCAGAGCCAGACCGCGACTCCCGAGCCGACCGCGACGTCGACCGAGCCGCCCGCCGCGGAGCCGAGTACATCGAACAAGCCCGACGACTCGGCCAAGCCGACCAAGGGGACCGAGCAGTCCCCGGCGCCCGGCCGTAGCGGCGGCGACGGCTGGGACAACGGCTAAGAGCTGTCCCATCATGCTGGGACAGTCCGGATTGCGAACACGGCATCCCAGGCGTGGTCCCGGCAGGCCGGGTCTCATCCTGGGGTAGACATGTTGCCCACCGGAATCTGCCGAGCAGAGGCTGTGCTTCACCTGCGGTGGAGTCCAGCTGCCACGAGTGTCCGGCCCGGAGGTGCGGACTGCCGTGGTTGACTCGACGGGGCGTCTTCCCGCCCTCTGTCCAGCTCAACGATGCTCGGCTGTCCGGGTTACGGACACTCGGAGAATTGTGAGACAAGTCCTTAAAGAGCGTTTTGTTCCACCAGGGGCGTTTGTCTGCAGTTTGGGTGGCGGGCCGCTTCGGGACAGCCGAGGGAGCGGATATCCATTGTGGTAGGTGCGGTAGGTGACGGCTTTGGAGAGCTCTATTCGCCTCCTTCGCTCCTGTCTGATCCCAACATGCCCCCAGTCACCCCTGTTTGCGTCCTATGGAGAGACGACGCGCGTCAGTACTACTGAGACATGTCTCGCCGACAGCGGCCTTATCCGAGTGACTTGTCCGACGCCCGTTGGGAACTTCTTGAGCCCACTCTGACAGCCTGGCGTGCCGAACGCAGAGGGAAAGGCTTAGACATAGGCCGGCCGCCCGAGCACGACCTGCGCCGGATCATGGACGCGATCCTCTACGTCGACCGGACCGGAATTCCCTGGCGTTACCTGCCCCACGACTTCGCTCCGTGGGAGACCGTCTACGGGTACTTCGCCGCCTGGCAGAAGGACGCGGTCTTCGACCATCTCAACGGCCTGCTCCGACGCCTCGTCCGCGAAGCCGAAGGCCGTGACGCCGAGCCGAGCGCCTGCGTGCTCGACGCCCAGAGCATCAAGACCTCAGCTAACGTGCCTGCGGCAGGTCAGGGCATCGACGCAGGCAAGAAGATCGCAGGCCGCAAACGCCACATCGGCGTCGACACACTCGGCCTCCTCCTGGCCGTACTGGTTACGGCCGCCAGCGTCTCCGACAATGCCGGTGGCATTCATGTGCTTTCGAGCATCGCCGCTGACCACCCGCGCATCACCAAAGCGTGGGTCGACAACGGCTACCGGACCAAAGTCATCGACCATGGTGCCCGCCTCGGCATTGATGTGGAAGTCACTCGCCGCGATCCCGCCCAGAAGGGCTTCAAGGTGATTCCGCGGCGTTGGGTTGTCGAGCGGACCTTCGGCTGGCTCATGCATCACCGCCGCCTGGCCCGCGACTACGAGGCCCTCCCTCACCGCTCCGAAGCCATGGTCCACCTCGCCATGATCGACCTCATGAGCCGTAGGCTCACTCGCGAATCGACCCCGAACTGGCGCCACGCGTGACCACGGTGTAAAGCACTGTCACGAGCTCGCCGGCCTATGCCGCAATACGCTGAATCGCTGGCCCACTACATCGACGCAATCATGCAGATGCGGCGTTGGTAGGCCGGCATGCTCACGCATCAGGGCAATGGCCTGCACGTTTCGACCGGCCGAAACGAGGCTGTCCACCTCCCGGCGGACCTCCGCGGACAGCCGTCCCACAAGGCGTTCTCCATACCTGCATTGAATCCCACGTGCCACCCTCTCGAGCGACCGTGACCTACTCAACTTCGCCGCCTCATCAAACGCCCCTGGCGGAACAAGACGCTCTTTGACTCTCACTACCATCGACACCAAACCGAGAGATCGCACCTAGATTCCTCACGCCTCGTCAAAGGCCTCGAGCAAGCGCTCGTACGCCAGCTTCGGCCGCAGGGCCGCGTCCCACGGCAGGGAATCGGCCGTGCGCGGAGGATAGATCTTGGTGTCGGCGGTGGAACCGTACCGGTCGGTGAATCCCCATGTGGAGAACGATGTGCAGTTCGGCTCCTCCAGGCAGACCCGCAGCTTGCCCGCCATCTCATCAGCCTGGGTCTGCTGCCCGTCCTCCTCGTCCTCACCTATGGGGACGTCCATCTCCGACACCCGCGCCTGAACCCCGAGCTCCGCCAGATCCCGCACATGGCTGCGGAAGGTCTCCGGGTCGATGCGGTCGCCGGGTGCGTACTCATGGTTCTGGAAACCCACGCCGTCGATCGGTACGCCGCGTTCCTTGAGCCGCTTGACCAGATCGTAAAGGGCGTCCCACCGCTCGCCTTCCTCCTCGACCCCGTACTCGTTGAGGAACAGCCGTGCCTTCGGATCGGCCCGGTGGGCGGCCCTGAACGCCTCGTCGATGTACTCCTCGCCCATGGCCTCGAACCACGGGCTCTGCTCGGAGCGCAGACCGAGATCCCCGTTGGTGTAGCTCTTCTCGTCGTCGGACATGGGCTCGTTGACCACATCCCATTCCGCGACCTTTCCCTTGAAGTGTCCGGCGACCATGGCGATGTGCCGGAGCATGGTCCGGCGCACCTCCTCGGGGTCGTCGTTCTCCCGCATCCAGTTGGGCAGAGCCTCGTGCCAGACGAGGGTGTGCGCGTGCACCTTCATGTCGTTTGCGCGGGCGAAGCGTACGAGTAGGTCCGCGTCGCGGAAGTCGTAGACGCCCCGGCGTGGGTGGAGGAACTATGGCTTGAACGCGTTCTCCGGAGTGAGCATGGAGAACTGGGCCCCCGCGAGCGCCCGGTAGCGTGAGTCGGTGAGCAGCGGGTTCTCGGCCAGGGCGGCGCCGACGTCGAACGGCCGCCCCACGTCTGCGGCCCGCGCACGCAGCGAGTCGTCGGACTGCTCCTGGCGTAGCTGCGGCGCCTTGATCACGCGGAGCGAGTCACCGCTCTCTGCCCGCGCGATCAGCTGCGTCAGACGCCATCCCTCGCGGCGCTCGTCTTCGCCCGCGTCCGCCTCCAGACCGAACCAGACAGTGCCCTCGGCGAACACCCCCGGGTCCTGCACGGTTCCCAGCCGCCGCCCGTCGGCTTTCACGCGGAAGGTGTCACCGATGCTCGACACGGCGAGCGTCACCGTCCCGGAGCAGCCGCAGTCGAAATCCTTGGAGGTGGCTGGCTCATCGCCCTCGCCGTCCCATATCTGTACCTTCACTTGTCCGTCAGCGGTCACGCCGACGCGGAGTGAGGGCCGCTCCTGCCGCCACTCGTCGTAGATGACCGGTACACGTCCGTACAGCCGCAGCCATGAGTCGCCGTCATCGTCACCCACACCGGACATGCGCGCGGTGACGGTGAAGTCGCCATCGGACCTAAGATGCGGGCCGGCCAGGTTCAGCGGGGGGTTGGGCTGGCCGCCGGAGGAGTCCTGCTCCACGATGTGCCGATCCAATGCGCTGACCCGCAGGATGTCGTTCCGCGCGGTGGTGCCCGGCATCTGCGTCCAGTCGTGGTTCCGCAGCAGGTCTTCGTCGTTTCCGCCGCCCGCGCCTTCGCCCTGCCCCGTACACCCGGCCGCCACCGCCATGACGAGCACCACGGCGGTCAGTCGCTGCCACGTCCCCCCACCAAGGCCCACGGTCCCTCCCACTCTCTTGTTCGAGACGAGATCAACGTCTCGAAACCGGGCCACAGTTCATCACACGTGAGGTACGGCGGCCTTGTGTGGCACGTCCCAGCTCGTGTGGCGGAGCGGACCCGGATCGTTGCGGCCTGCGCGGAAGGCGCATCGAACACGCGTGTGCCAGCGGACTTCAGCGTATCCACGGAGACGGTACGCAAGTACGCTCACTGTTCGCTGACCGGCGGATGGTGGGACTGGCGGACGAGCCGCGGCCGGGCCGCCACAAGTCAGAACTGGTACTCAGCGAGGCTGAGCGTACGGAGGTGACGCGCTGGTCGTGACAGGCGATGACGACCGGGCCGGGATCGGCGCCGGGGCTGTTGGTGTCGACATAGGTGATGCACTGCCTGCACGCCGACACCACGCCTGACGAGAAAGCCAAGCAGGCTCGGTGCCATCGCAGGCTCCTGCCCTCTCCGGCCGCGGACAGCCGGTCCCACAAGGCGTTCTCCATACCTGCATTGAATCCCACGTGCCACCCTCTCGAGCGACCGTGACCTACTCAACTTCGCCGCCTTATCAAACGCCCCTGGCGGAACAAAACGCTCTTTTAGCCGGGGCGGGTGGCCACCGGGGTGGTGCCGCGGGGCCCGGTCCGGCTGCCGCAGGGCCCGGCCCCGTCGCAGTACGGGGCGTTCGCGCTCGTCCCGCACCCGCACAGCGTCGCGCGGGTCTCCTGGCGGGTCCCCGCCGCGGTCTCGACCCGGAGGTCCCCGCGGACGAGGATCTGGCCCGAGGCCGTACGGGCGACCGCCGTGGGGCGGGCGGGGGCCTCGGTCTGGCCGTTGGCCATCCGGTAGCGGAGGGCGCCGGATGTGCACCGCCGGACGATCTCGGCGACGACGTCGGCGGGGGCGCCGTCGGGCTGGATCCACGGCTGCCGCCCGGGGTCGAAGACCTGGGGCAGCGCCCGGACGCACTCACCCGCGTGGAGACATCGCTCCACTTCGTAGTGGATGGTGACCATGGCTCCCACATACGGCTTCGAGCGTTCGACGTCCATGGCCGCCTCAGCCCCCGGCCCGGCTCTTGGGATCCGACAACCCGTCTGACGCGGGGTGGAACACGGGGTTTGACATACGCCACGCCTCCTCGTTCCCCCCGCCCCCACCATAGGAAGGCCCAACCGGTCCCGCGATTCGGCGTCCGGCGTCACTCGTCTGTGGACGGCGTCCCGCCAATGGGCTAGCTTCCGGCGCCATGAGGGACAAGAGGACCACCAAGGGGCTCAAGGCGTTCCAGAGGCTCAAGGGGCTCGCGGGGACGCTGAGACGCGCGGCAGCGGCCGGGCTGTGCGGCGCGGGGCTCGTGTCGGCCGTGGCCGCCGTGCCGGCGCGGGCCCAACAAGGGGGCGAGGAGGGCCTGTCGGGCGCGACATGGCGGCTGAAGGACAGCGGCAGCGACGCCCGGTTCCGCGGGCTCGCCGCCGTCAGCCGTACGACGGCGTGGGTGGCGGGCTCGAAGGGGACCGTGCTGCGTACGCACGACGGCGGACGCAGTTGGCGCAACGTATCGCCCCCGGGCGCCGAGGGGCTGGAGTTCCGGGACATCGAGGCGTTCGGCGTTCGGCGCGCGGTGGTGCTGGCGATCGGTGAGGGCGAGGCGTCCCGGGTCTTCCGTACGGACGACGCCGGCGCGACCTGGACGGAGAGCTTCCGCAACACCGATCCGCGCGCCTTTTACGACTGTCTGACTTTCTTCGACGCGCGCAACGGCATCGCGCTCAGCGACCCGGTCGACGGCAAGTACCGCGTCCTGGCGACCGGTGACGGCGGCCGCAGCTGGCGCGTGCTGCCCTCGGCCGGGATGCCCGCCGCGCAGCCGGGCGAGGCGGCGTTCGCGGCCGGCGGGCAGTGCCTGGTCAGCGCCGGGCGCCAGGACGCGTGGTTCGCCACCGGGGGCGCGGCCACCGCGCGCGTGTTCCACTCCGCCGACCGCGGCCGCACCTGGACGGTGGCCGACGCGCCGCTCCCGGCGGGCGACCCGGCGCGCGGCGTCTTCGCGCTCGCCTTCCGCGACGCCCGCACCGGCCTGGCCGTCGGCGGCGACTACCGGGCCGGGCAGCCGTCCCCGAAGGCGGCCGCCGTCACGGCGGACGGTGGGGCGGCCTGGACGGTGGCCGACGCGCCGCCGACCGCGTACCGCTCGGGCGTCACCTGGCTGCCGTACAGCCGCCGCACCGCCCTCGCGGTCGGTCCGACGGGCACGGATGTGACGACCGACGGCGGCCGCACCTGGCGCCCGGTGGACCAGGGCTCGTACGACACCGTCGACTGCGCCCCGGACCTGGGCTGCTGGGCGGCGGGCGAGCAGGGCCGCGTCGCCCGGCTGGAACCGGTCGGGAGGTGAGTCCGGGGAGGTGAGTCCGGCCGGGGGCGAGTCCGGCCGGGAGGTGCGTCAGGACGGCGGCTGCACGCGGTGGGCCGCGAGTTCGGGAGAGGTGTTCGTGGCCAGGAACTCGGTGATCCGGTACTCGCACAGGCCCGCGACCGAGAACGGGTCGGTCGCCACCAGCCGCTCGATCCCGGCGCGATCGTCGCCGACAGCCAGGATGATCCCGCCGTCCCGGGGGACCTTGCGGCCGGAGGCGATGATGTCGCCGGAGGCGTACAGCCCCTGCAGCCAGGCCACGTGGTCGGGGAGCGCGGCATCGATGCGATCGAGCGGCGCGGTGTAGGTCAGCTCCAATACGAACATGATCGCGATGCTAGTAACGTGGGGCACACCATGACCAGCACTTCCGACCCCCGGCCCGCCGCCGAGCCCCCCAGCTACGAGCTCCCGCCCGGCTGGCCCACGACCGAGGTGGAGGCGGCCGCCGTCCAGGAGCGGCTGCGCGGCTCCGTTCTGGTGGGCGGCGACCTGCACGCGCCGGGCAGCGGTACGGGCGCCGTCGTGGGCGTGGACGTCGCGTACGACGACGAGCGGGGCGTGGTCGCGGCGGCCGCCGTCGCGCTCGACCCGCGCGGCCTCGCGGTCGTGGGAGAGGCCACGGCGGTCGGCCGGGTCACGTTCCCCTATGTGCCCGGCCTGCTGGCGTTCCGCGAGATCCCGGCCGTCCTCGACGCGCTGGGCACCCTGGACCGCCTCGGCCACCGCCCCGACGTGGTGGTCTGCGACGGTTACGGCCTCGCCCACCCGCGCCGCTTCGGGCTGGCCAGCCATCTGGGGGTGCTCACCGGGCTGCCCACCATCGGCGTGGCCAAGAACCCCTTCACCTTCACCCACGACGCCCCCGGCCCGCGCCGCGGGCAGTGGTCACCTCTCCTGGACGGGGCGGAGGAAGTGGGCCGCGCGCTGCGCACCCAGGACGGCGTGAAGCCGGTCTTCGTCTCCGTCGGCCACCGGGTGACCCTCGCGGACGCCTGCGCGTACGCGCTGCACCTGGCCCGCGACTACCGGCTGCCCGAGACGACGCGGCGGGCCGACGCGCTGTGCCGCCGGGTGCTGGTGGGCGCGTGAGCCGCGCCCACCAGGCGCACTCGGGCTCACGGGTCATCCGCGCGCGACCCCCGTACGCGCGCGGTGTCGCTCAGCCGGCCGTCCGCCGTGTCTCCGCATGGAAGCAGCCGTACTCCACGGCGCGTACGTGCACCGCGGCCACCTCCGGATCGCGGTAGACCTCCGCCAGCCCCTCGTTGATGGTCCGATCCGCGCCTTGCAGCAGCAGCCCGCCGAGGATGTCGCCCTTGGCGGAGTACGCCCGCAGCACCCTCCGCTCGCCCGTCATGGCGTCCGGGTAGCCGCCGCCCGGCCAGCCGCCGCACTCCTCGACGTGGATGAAGACCGGGCCCACCTCGTTGTACGGGCCGGGCGTGGCGCCCGTCTCGAGCGCCCAGCGGCGCAGTGGGGCGTATGCGACGAGCGCGATGGTCTCGCCCGGCCGGCTGCGGCCCAGGCAGCAGCGCAGCGGGCTGTCGCCCTCCTCGTCGACCACGGTGCGCGGCGGGTTGCCCGCGTCGTCGCTGATCCGCAGCTGCTTCAGTACCTCGGGCGCGATGGCCCGGATCTCGTAGTTCTCGCTCATGCCGTCCATGCTGGTCGCCGGGGGCGGGTCGGCGCTGGCGGGATTCGGACGGCGCGCTCGGGCGGTGCGCTGGACCGGCGCCGACGCCGACGCGTACGGGGGCTTGACAGCGTGTTGGCGCTCCGTCAGATTCAGCCGCGAACATGGGACGTCCGACGTCCTGAATGACCGAAATATTCGTACGATCGTCAGAAGGCTAGGTCTCGATGAGTCTGCCGACCCCGCTCACCGGTGTCGTTCCGCCCCTGTGCACCCCGCTCACCCCCACCGGCGAGGTCGACACCCGCTCCCTCACCGCGCTCGCCGAGCGGCTGATCGGTGCCGGGGTCAGCGGCCTGTTCGTCCTCGGGTCCAGTGGCGAGGCCGCCTATCTGAGCGACCGTCGGCGGCGCGCCGTCCTGGAGACCGTGGCCGAGGCCGCGGCCGGGCGGGTGCCGGTGCTCGCCGGGGTGATCGACATGACCACCGAGCGGGTGCTCGACCACGCCCGTACGGCAGTGGAGTCGGGCGTGGACGGACTCGTCGCCACCGCTCCGTTCTACACCCGCACCCACCCGGTGGAGATCGCCGACCACTTCCGGCGCATCCGCGGCGGCGCCGGGCTGCCGCTCTTCGCGTACGACATCCCGGCCTCCGTCCACACCAAGCTCACCCCGGCCACCGTCCTCCCGCTCGCCGCCGAGGGCACGCTGGCCGGGCTCAAGGACAGCAGCGGGGACGACGGCGCGCTGCGCCGCCTCCTGGTCGAGGTGCGCCGGCGCGGGCTGCACACCTCCTTCTCGGTGCTCACCGGCTCCGAGCTGGCCGTGGACGGCGCCCTGCTGGCGGGGGTGCACGGCGTCGTCCCGGGCCTGGGGAACGTCGACCCGGCGGGCTTCGTACGGCTGTACGAGCACGCGCGGGCGGGCCGCTGGGAGCAAGCGGCGGCCGAGCAGGACCGGCTGGCCGCCCTCTTCGCCATCACCGACGTCGGCGACCCGGCCGCCATGGGAGGCAGCTCCTCCGCGCTCGGTGCCTTCAAGGCCGCCCTGCACCTGCTGGGCGTCATCGACTGCCCGGCCACCGCCCCTCCCCAGGTGCCGCTGGGGGACGCCGCTGTGAAGTCCGTCCGTCAACTTCTGGAAAACGGAGGCCTCTTGCCGTGACCACACCCCTGCCCTGGTACCGGGAAGTCTCCCTCCGGCAGTGGAAGGCGATGTTCGCCGCCTGGATCGGCTATCTGCTCGACGGCTTCGACTTCGTCCTGATCACGCTGGTCCTGACGGAGATAGCCGACGAGTTCGAGCTGAGCGACGCGTCGGCCGCCTCCCTGGTCTCCGGGGCGTTCATCACCCGCTGGCTCGGCGGCGCGCTGCTCGGTGCGCTGGGCGACCGCTACGGGCGCAAACCCGCCATGATCATCAGCATTCTGCTCTACTCGCTGGGCACCTTCGCCTGCGGCTTCGCGTGGAACTACTTCAGCCTGTTCACCGCCCGGCTGCTGATCGGCATGGGGATGGCGGGGGAGTACAGCGCGAGCGCGACCTATGTCCTGGAGAGCTGGCCGGCCCGGCTGCGCAACCGCGCCTCAGGTTTTCTGATCTCCGGCTTCGCGGGCGGCTCGATCATCGCCGCCGAGCTCTACAAGTGGGTGGTGCCCCACTGGGGCTGGCGCTGGCTGTTCTGGATCGGGGTGCTGCCGGTGTTCGTGGCGCTGTGGGTGCGGCGCGCGCTCCCGGAGGCCGGGGACTGGAGCGAGGCGACCGGCGGCGGGCCACGCCCGAACCCGTTCCGGCCGCTGTTCGCCGGGCGCCGCCGGGCCTCGCTGAACACGGCACTGGCCGTGGCCGCGAGCGTCGCGCTGTTCTGCGTCTTCACCCCGGTGGGGGAGGGGATGGTGTGGCCGCTGGCGCTGGTGGCGGCGGGCTGTCTGTTCGCCTTCGCCGCGCAGCTCGGCGGGCGCCGGCGCTGGGTGCTGTGCGTGGCGCTGATGTGCACCGTGTTCTGCGCGTTCCTCTACAGCTGGCCCATCCAGGCGCTGCTGCCCACCTATCTGAAGAAGGAGCTGGGCTACGCGCCGGGCGAGGTCACGGACATGATGTTCTACGCCGGGTTCGGGACCATGGTCGGCTGCTGGCTCGCCGGGTTCATGGGCGACTGGCTGGGCACCCGGCGCGCATACGCCTGGACCCTCCTGGCCTCGCTGGTCTTCGTCTTCCCGGTGTTCGCGGTGCAGGACAGCCTGGTGGGGCTCGGGGTGCTGCTCTTCTTCCTGCTCGCCCTCAGCCAGGGGATATCCGGGATCCTGCCCAAGTACATCGCGAGCCACTTCCCGACCGAGACCCGGGCCGCCTCGCTCGGCTTCGTCTACAACACCGGGGCGCTCGGCGGCGCGGTGGCGCCGGTGCTGGGCGCCCACCTGGCGGAGGGCATGTCCCTCGGACGGGCGCTGGCGGTGCTCACCTTCGGGCTCACCCTGGTGGTGATCGTGCTGGTCGGCGGCAATGTCCCACAGCGTCTTGCCCGGCTCACCGACCCGGAAGGACCTGATGACCACCTCGTGCCGGAGCGGCCGTTGTCGGGGGCTGCCGCTAGCGTGGAGAGGACCGGCTGAGGACCGGCGACCCGTGCCTCGTCCGGCGCCGCTGGTCAAATGCCTGGTGGGCCAGGTTTTCTGAGCGCCCGTCCGGTTATCCACAGGCTCGCCGTGGGGGCTTGTGGAATGCCGGGCGCATTCTTAGCATCAGCGGTGTTACAGCGGTAGTGTCATACGGTTTGGGGACGGCATGGCGGCGACAGAGCACGGCCCGTTGACGGGGGTGCGCGTGGTGGAGCTCGCGGGGATCGGGCCGGGCCCGTTCGCCGCCATGCTCCTCGCCGACCTCGGCGCCGACGTCGTCCGCGTCGACCGGCCCGGCGGCACCGGCGGGCTGAAGGTCGACCCGGCATACGACCTGGGCAACCGCAACAAGCGCTCCGTGCTGCTCGACCTCAAGACCGAGCCGGGCCAGGCGGCCGTGCTCGACCTCGTGGAGCGCGCCGACATCCTCATCGAGGGATTCCGCCCGGGCGTCGCCGAGCGCCTGGGAGTGGGCCCCGACGCGTGCCTGGCCCGCAACCCCCGGTTGATCTACGGCCGGATGACGGGCTGGGGCCAGCAGGGCCCGCTCGCCGACACCGCCGGCCACGACATCGGCTATATCGCGGTCACCGGCGCGCTCGGCATGATCGGCGCGGCGGACGGCCCGCCCGCCGCCCCCGCCAATCTCCTCGGGGACTACGCGGGTGGCGCGCTCTATCTGGTGATCGGCGTCCTCGCCGCCCTCCAGCACGCCCGTACCTCCGGCGACGGCCAGGTCGTGGACGCCGCGATCGTGGACGGCACGGCCCATCTGACCGCCGTGATCCACGGCATGATGGCGGCGGGCGGCTGGCAGGACCGGCGCGGCGCCAATCTCCTCGACGGCGGCTCCCCCTTCTACGGCACCTATGAGACCGCGGACGGCGGCTATATGGCCGTCGGCGCCCTCGAACCCAAGTTCTACGCCGAGTTCATCGAGCTCCTCGGGATCGCGGATCAGGCGCCGGGCCGCCGTGACTTCGACCGCTGGGGTGAGCTGCGCGCCCTCATCGCCGCCCGCTTCAAGCAGCGCACCCGCGAGGAGTGGACGGCTGTCTTCGCCTCGTCCGACGCCTGTGTCGCCCCCGTCCTCTCCCTCCGGGAGGCCCCCGGCCATCCTCACCTGGCCGCCCGCGCCACCTTCGTCGACCACGGCGGCATCACCCAGCCCGCCCCCGCCCCGCGGTTCTCCGCCACCCCGGGCGCGGTGCGCCGCCCGCCCGCCCGGCCCGGGGCGGACGCCGCCGAGGTGGCCCGCGACTGGGGCCTGCCGCCCTTCCCGCAGGAGAGCCCCTCGTGAGGCGCGTGCTCTCCGCCTGTCTCCGCCTGCCCGACCCCCGAAAGGCTGCTGACGTGAGCACCGAAGCGTACGTGTACGAGGCCATCCGCACCCCGCGCGGGCGCGGCAAGGCCGACGGGGCCCTGCACGGCACCAAGCCGGTGGATCTCGTCGTGGGCCTCATTCACGAGATCCAGCGGCGCCTGCCCGGGCTGGATTCGGCGGCGATCGACGACGTCGTGCTCGGTGTCGTCAGCCCCCTCGGGGACCAGGGCTCCGACATCGCGAAGGTCGCGGCCATCGCGGCCGGGCTCCCCGAGACGGTCGCGGGCGTCCAGGAGAACCGCTTCTGTGCCTCGGGCCTCGAAGCCGTCAACCTGGCGGCGGCCAAGGTCCGCTCCGGCTGGGAGGACCTGGTGCTGGCGGGCGGCGTCGAGTCGATGTCGCGGGTCAAGATGGGCTCCGACGGCGGGGCCTGGTTCGCCGACCCGATGACCAACTACGAGACCGGCTTCGTCCCCCAGGGCGTGGGCGCCGACCTCATCGCCACCGTCGAGGGCTTCTCCCGCCATGACGTCGACTCGTTCGCCTCGCTCTCGCAGGAGCGCGCCGCGCTCGCGTGGAAGGAGGGCCGCTTCGACCGCTCCGTCGTCCCGGTCCGCGACCGCTCGGGCCTCACGGTCCTCGACCGCGACGAGCACATCCGCCCGGGGACGACGCCCGAATCCCTGGCCGGGCTGAAGCCGTCCTTCGCCACGATCGGCGCGGCGGGCGGGTTCGACGCCGTGGCGCTGCAGAAGTACCACCGGATCGAGGCCATCGACCATGTCCACCACGCCGGAAACTCCTCCGGCATCGTGGACGGCGCGGCCCTCGTCGCCATCGGCAGCGCCGAGGTCGGCGAGCGCTACGGCCTCACGCCCCGCGCCCGTATCGTCTCCGCCGCGGTCTCCGGCGCCGACCCGACCATCATGCTGACCGGACCCGCGCCCGCCACCCGCAAGGCGCTGGCCAAGGCCGGGCTGACGATCGACGACATCGACCTGGTCGAGATCAACGAGGCCTTCGCGGCCGTCGTGCTGCGCTTCGCCAAGGACATGGGGCTCGGCATGGACAAGATCAACGTCAATGGCGGAGCGATCGCCCTGGGGCATCCGCTCGGTGCCACCGGGGCGATGATCCTGGGCACGCTCATCGACGAGCTGGAGCGGCGCGGGCAGCGCTACGGGCTGGCCACGCTCTGCGTCGGCGGCGGCATGGGCATCGCGACCGTGGTCGAACGCCTCTAGGCCCCAGCCGTCGGCCCGCCCCCCACGATTTCCCAGGGAGACCCGAACCATGAGCAGCCCCACCGCCGCGTCCACCATCCGCTGGGAGCGCAGCGACGACGGCATCGTGACCCTCGTCCTGGACGACCCCCACCAGTCGGCCAACACCATGAACGCCGCCTTCGTCTCTTCCCTCACCGCGGTCGCCGGCCGCCTGGAGGCCGAGCGGGACTCGATCCGCGGCATCGTCGTCACCTCCGCCAAGAAGACCTTCTTCGCGGGCGGCGACCTCAAGGACATGATCAAGCTCGGGCCGGGCGACGCCCAGCGGGCGTACGACACGAGCATGGAGGTCAAGCGCGGCCTGCGCCGCATCGAGACGCTCGGCAAGCCGGTCGTCGCCGCGATCAACGGCGCCGCCCTCGGTGGCGGCTTCGAGATCGCCCTCGCCTGCCACCACCGCGTCGCCCTCGACGCCCCCGGCTCCAAGATCGGCTGTCCCGAGGTCACCTTGGGCCTGCTCCCGGCCGGCGGCGGCGTCGCCCGTACGGTCCGGCTGCTCGGCGTCGCCGGCGCACTGCTCACGGTCCTGCTCGAGGGCCGGCAGTACGCCCCGCGGCGGGCGCTGGAGGCGGGCCTGGTGCACGAGGTCGCGGACTCCCCGGAGGAGCTGCTGGCCAAGGCCCGCGCCTTCATCGACGCCCACCCCGAATCGCAGCAGCCCTGGGACGTCAAGGGCTACAAGATCCCCGGCGGCACCCCCGCGCACCCGAAGTTCGCCGCCGACCTGCCCGCCTACCCCGCCAATCTGCGGAAGCAGCTGAACGGCGCCCCCTACCCGGCACCGCGCAACATCCTGGCCGCCGCCGTCGAGGGGGCCCAGGTCGACTTCGAGACCGCGCAGATCATCGAGGCCCGGTACTTCGTGGACCTGGTCACCGGCCAGACCGCCAAGAACATGATCCAGGCGTTCTTCTTCGATCTACAGGCGGTCAACTCCGGTGCCAGCCGGCCCGAGGGCGTCGCGCCGCGCCAGGTCCGCAGGGTGGGTGTGCTGGGCGCCGGGATGATGGGCGCGGGCATCGCGTACTCCTGCGCCAAGGCGGGCATCGACGTCGTCCTGAAGGACGTGTCGGAGGAGGCCGCCGCCAAGGGCAAGGCCTATTCCGAAGGGCTGCTCGACAAGGCCATCGCCAAGGGCCGTACGACCGAGGCCGAGCGGAGCGCGCTGCTCGCCCGCATCACCCCCACCGCCGACCCCGGCGGCCTCGCCGGGTGTGACGCGGTCATCGAGGCGGTCTTCGAGGACCCGGCGCTCAAGCACAAGGTCTTCCAGGAGATCGAGGGCATCGTCGCGCCCGACGCTCCCCCAAACTCCGTTCGGGGGTACCCCCTGCTGTGCTCCAACACCTCCACCCTCCCCATCACCCTGCTCGCGGAGGGTGTCCAGCGCCCCGGCGACTTCGTCGGGCTGCACTTCTTCTCGCCCGTCGACAAGATGCCGCTCGTGGAGATCATCAAGGGCGAGCGGACCGGCGACGAGGCCCTGGCCCGCGCCTTCGACCTGGTGCGGCAGATCCGCAAGACGCCGATCGTGGTCAACGACTCGCGCGGCTTCTTCACCTCGCGCGTCATCGGCCACTTCATGAACGAAGGCGTGGCGATGGTGGGGGAGGGCGTCGACCCGGCGTCCGTCGAGCAGGCCGCCGCCCAGGCCGGCTACCCCGCCAAGGTGCTGGCGCTGATGGACGAGCTGACCCTGACCCTGCCGCGCAAGATCCGCGAGGAGACCCGGCGGGCCGTGGAGGAGGCGGGCGGCACCTGGCGGCCGCACCCCGCCGACGCGGTCATCGACCGGATGGTCGAGGAGTTCGGGCGTCCGGGCCGCGCCGGGGGCGCCGGGTTCTACGCGTACGACGAGACGACCGGCGAGCGGACCGGTCTGTGGCCCGGCCTGCGTGCCCACTTCACCAAGCCGGATGTCGCGGTGCCGTTCGAGGACCTGAAGGAGCGGATGCTCTTCTCCGAGTCGCTCGACACGGTCCGGCTCCTGGAGGAGGGCGTGCTGACGTCGGTCGCCGACGCGAACATCGGCTCGATCCTCGGCATCGGCTTCCCCGGCTGGACCGGCGGCGTGCTTCAGTACATCAACGGCTACGAGGGCGGGCTGCCCGGCTTCGTAGCGCGCGCCCGCGAGCTCCAGGCCCGGTACGGCGACCGCTTCGCGCCCCCGGAGCTGCTGCTGGACAAGGCGTCGAAGGGGGAGCGGTTCACGGACTGACGGGGGCCTCCGGCTCGTCCTGCCCGTACCAGCCGCGCAGCTCGCTCTTCATCGACCGCTGGAAGGCGATCACCAGGGCCTGCACCACCAGCGGCTGCATATGTGCCGACAGCGACTTCTTGGCCTTGACCCGCTCGGCGCCGGACGGGCCGGACCCGTCGTGGTCCGGCCCCCACACCTCGTCGCGGAAGAGCCTGCTCAGTTCGCGGGCCGCGGACCGGGTGTGTTCGAGGACGACCGTATGGGCCGCCAGAATGGTCTCCAGCGCGATCGGCACCTCCAGCAGCCGCAGGCCCAGGTGCAGCACGCCGGGGTCGATACGGAAGACGTCCGGGTCTTCGGTGCGTTCCAGCACGTTCAGCGCGGCCAGCCGGTCGATGTCCTCCTCCGGCAGCGGGCGCCCGGCCCGCCGCGCCAGCTGCTCCCGGGTGGCCTCCTCCGGCGCGTCGGGAGCCCAGGAGGCCACCAGGGCGCGGTGGATGGCCAGGTCGTCCGCGCTGAGGTCGGGCGGCAGCTGTCGCAGATAGCGCTCGATGGCGGACAGGGTCATGCCGTGGTGCTGGAGTTCCTCGATCAGCGCGAGGCGGGAGAGGTGTTCGGGGCCGTAGCGGCCGACGCGGCGCGGGCCGAGCTCGGGCGGCGGCAGCAGCCCGCGGGTGCCGTAGAAGCGCACCGTACGGACCGTCACCCCGGCGCGGGCCGCCAACTCGTCGACGGTGAGTGTCGGTTCCTCGGTGTCGGTGGTGGCCGTGTCGGGGGTAGCCATGCGCCGTGCCTCGCTCTCCGCCCCGCTGCACGATCGGGTCCGTCGGTCGGGTTCATCGGTCGGTTCTCCAGTATTGCTGTCTCACCATCGGTGTGAAGCCCCTCCTCCGGCGACCCCCTTCCCGCGCACCTGTTGACGCCGCAGGAGTCACTGCATAGCGTGCGGTGCTGTTCAACTGTGTTGGTTTTCTTCCGAATCTGTGAGGTGGGGTCGGAGTGAGCACAGGGCACAGCAGACACAACAGACGGGGCCTCAGCAGGCTGCTCGGCGCGGTGCTGGCGATGGCCACGGTCGCCGGGCTGAGCCTCACCACGGCGGACACGGCCCTGGGCAGAGCACCGGACGCGGGCAAGTTCCCGGCCGATGTGCACACGTATCTCGAAGACCCGGAGATGACCGGCGAGGGGCAGGAGCCCCCGCACACCCTGCTGCGGCCGGACGGGGCGAACCGGAAGAAGTGGCAGCGCAGCCTGGACGGCACCTGGCGGTTCGCCATCGCCGACCGGCCCGAGGACGCGCCGCAGGGCTTCTGGAAGCGGGACTACGACGCATCCGCCCCGTCCGCCGCATCCGCCCCGTCCGCCGCATCCGCCACGTATGCCGCCTCCGCCTGGAAGAGCGTCCAGGTCCCGCACACCTGGCAGACCGACGATCTCGACCACCCCCTCTTCCGGAACGTCCAGAGCGAGATGGTCCCCGACGCGCCGCCGAAGGTCCCGCGTGACACCAACCCCACCGGCGCGTACCTCCGCGACTTCCAGGTGCCGGAGAGCTGGGACGGCCGGCGCCAGGTGATCCGCTTCGACGGGGTGACCTCGGGCTCGTTCCTGTGGATCAACGGCCGGTACGTCGGCTATGACCAGGGCGGCTATGTGCCCGCCGAGTTCGATGTGACCGACTATCTGCACCCGGGCATCAACCGCGTCGCCGTCCAGGTGCACCGCTGGAGCGCGGGTTCGTACCTCGAGGACTACGACCAGTGGCGCTACGCGGGCATCTTCCGCTCCGTCACGCTGTACTCCACACCCAAGACCCGCATGGAGGACGCGTACGTCACCACCGACCTCGACGACGACTACCGGGACGCGACCCTGCGGGCCGAGGTCGAGATCGCGCGCGCGGACGGCAACAAGAGCGGCCCGCACCAGGTCAGCGGAGTCCTCTACGACCCCAAGGGCCGCGCGGTGCGGCGGCTGACCGCCGAGGAGACCGACGGCAAGGCCGAGCTGACCGCCCGAATAAGCGACCCCGCCAAGTGGTCGGACGAGGCGCCGAACCTCTACCGGCTGGAGCTGACCCTGCGCGACCCCACCGGGCAGGCGGTGCAGACCATCAGCCAGAACGTCGGATTCCGCGAGATCGCGGTCAAGGACAAGCAGCTCAAGCTGAACGGCAAGCGCATCCTGATCCGCGGCGTCAACCGGGCCGAGACCGACCCGGCCACCGGGCGGCACGCCACCCGCGCCCGCATGGAGCAGGACATCCGGCTGATGAAGCGGCTGAACGTCAACGCGATCCGCACCTCCCACTACCCGTCGGACCCCTACCTCTACGAGCTCGCCGACCGCGAGGGCATCCTCATCGACGACGAGATGGAGGTGGAGACCCACAGCCACGAGAACTGCCCCGACAACTGCCTGGCCGAGCGGCCCGAATGGCAGAAGGCGTTCCTCGACCGCCACCAGGGCATGGTCGAGCGCGACAAGAACCACCCCAGCGTCATCATGTGGGACACCGGCAACGAGGCCGGGCTCGGCAAGGCCCACTACGCCATGGCGGAGTGGACCCGGCTCCACGAGCCCACCCGGCCGCTCTACCACCAGTCCAACCGGCCCGACGGCGACGCGCCCTTCGCCGATATCGCCGGACCCCGCTATCCGACCCCGGCCTCCCTGGAGGCCAAGGCCAAGACGTTCACCAAGCCCATCGTGATGGGCGAGTACGCCCACGCCATGGGCAACAGTCTGGGCAACTTCCGGGAGTTCTGGGAGGTCATGCGCGCCTACCCGAACGCCCAGGGCGGTTTCATCTGGGACTGGGCCGAGCAGAACATCCGCCGCCCGCTGATCACCACCCCCGACTCCTCCGGCAACCGCATCGCCGCCAGTTTGTCCGGCAAGCCCCAGGTCGTCGCCGGCAAGAGCGGCAAGGCGCTGTACCTGTCCGGCCTGGACGACTTCGTCGAGGTCTACCGCGACCCGAAGCTCGACCTCACCGGCGCCTCCGTCACCCTCGACGCCCAGGTCAAACCGGCCGACACCTGGACCGGTGACTTCACCGTCGTGAGCAAGGGGGACCAGTACGTCCTGCGGATGAAGGACCAGGACACCCTGGAGTTCACCCTCACCGGCGAGGGCAAGCCGCGCACCGTCACCGCCCCCGTCCCCGACGGCTGGACCGGCGCCTGGCACCGGGTCACCGGCACCTACGACGGCAGCCGGCTGACCCTGTACGTGGACGGCAAACCGCTCGCCGACACCCCCTGGACCGGCCGCATCGACTACACCGGCTTCGACCTCGGCGTCGGCCGCAACACCGACACCATGGAGGACGGCTACGCCGGACGCACCGCCAAGGGCACCGTCGACCAGGTCCGCGTCTACGGCACCGCGCTCACCGCCGGGCAGCTCGCCGCGGGCGAGGACCCCAAGCGCGAGGCGCTGATCGCCCTGGACTTCGACGACTTCACCCGTAAGGGCAGCTATCTCTCCTACGGCCTGTACGAATCCGGCGTGGACGGGCTGGTCACCGCCGACCGCGACCCGGAGCCGGAGACCGCCCAGCTCGCCTGGGTGCAGGCGCCCATCCGGATCACCGCCCCCTCCGGCACCGACCCGCGCTCCGGTCAGGTGAAGGTCACCAACGAGCGCGCCTTCACCGGCACCTCCGACCTCAGGCTGCGCTGGAAGGTCACCCAGGGCGCGCAGACCGTCGCGAGCGGAACCCGCGCGCTGGACGTCGGCCCCGGCGACAGCGCCGACATCCAGCTGCCCGCCCCGCCCGCCAACCACGGTGGATACGAGCGGTACCTCACCGTTCAGGCCGTCACCGCCCAGGACACCGACTGGGCGAAGGCCGGACACCCCGTGTCGTTCGGCCAGTTCGCGGTGGGTGGCGACAAGGTGCCGGAACCGGCCGCCCCCGCGAGCGCCGACCGCCCGGCCACGGCCGACGACGGCGCCGAGAGCGTGGCGGTGACCGGCGAGGGCTTCCGCTACACATTCGGCAAGAAGGACGGCACGCTCACCTCCATGCGGGTCGGCGGCCGCGAGCTGCTGCGCTCCGGCCCCGAGCTGGACGCCTGGCGCGCCCCGATCAGCAACGAACGCTCCGACTGGGGCACCGCCGAGGGCAAGCGGTGGCGCGCCCTCGGGCTCGACCGGCTGCGTACCACCGTGGACGGGGTGGACGTGAGCCCGGCGGACGACGGCACGGTCACCGTCACCGTCCGCTCCACCGCCGCCGCGCCCGATGTGACCGGGGCGTCCTTCGAGCAGACCGTCGACTACCGGGTCGACGGCTCCGGTGAGATCGGCGTCCGGCACCGGGTCGAGGCGCGCGGCGAGTTCCGTACGCTGTCGTATCTGCCGCGCATCGGCCTGAAACTGCGGGTGCCCGAGCGGTACGACACCTTCCGGTGGTACGGCCGCGGCCCTGTGGAGAACTTCGACGACCGTAAGGACGGCACCCCCATGGGCGTGTGGTCCAGCTCCGTCCAGGACCAGTACGTCGAATACCTCAAGCCCCAGGACCACGGCAACCACGACGACGTCCGCTGGGCCTCGCTCACCGACGGCGGCGGCCGCGGGCTGCTGGTCTCCGGCGACCTGGAGGCGGGCGCCACCGCGTACGACGAGCTCGACCGCGCCGCCTACCCGCACCTCCTCAAGCGCAACGCGGGCTGGCACACCCTGCACGCCGACCACGCGGTCACCGGAGTCGGCGACACCCCCAACCCGGTCCGCGAGCAGTACCGGGTCAGGGCGGACCAGCCATACGACTACACCCTGACGCTGCGCCCGCTCACCGGAAAGGAGGACACGTCGAACAGGTGAACGTCTTGTGTCCCCGCCCGATCGGCGCTTTCGTAGGAAGACACATGAGTGAACGCGGCACCGGGGGGACGGGGGAGTGCCATGCGCCGCGAGTGGGCGGGGGAGTCCGAGCGGGACCGGGCCGTGGAGGCCTATGTCGAAGCAAGGCTGAGACGCGAGAGTGACAGCGGGCGCGGGTCCGGCCTCGGCCGGGCCCGCGCGCCCGGCCCACAGCTCGACGCCACCCTGCTGCTCGGCCCGCGCGGCAGCGGTAAGACCACCCTGCTGCGCCATCTGGAGCGATGGGCGGAGCGCGCGCCCGTCGCCCGCCTCGACCTGGCCGACCTCGGCCAGAAGGGCGGCAAGCCGATCGACGCGCTCACCGCTCTGGTCTTCCGGCTCAACGCGCGCAAGGCCGACTTCCCCAAGCTGGCCTTCCCCTCGTTCGGCCTGCTGGTCATGGCCGTGGCCGCCGAGGTGGACGGGATCGACCGGGACACCGCCGTACGGGACATGGCGGACGCGCTGGCCGGCCCGGAGAGCCGCCGCCTGGAGGTGCTGGGCCGGCTCGCGGACGCCGTGGCCGGTGCCGTCGGCGCGCCCGGGCTGGTCGGCGCCGCCCTGCCCCTGCTGCCCGAGTGGCAGCAAGGCTGGGGCCGGCTGCGCACCCGCCGACGGCTCCGACGGATCCGCCACACCGCGCCCCAGCAGTCCCACGACACATTCCTGCTCGAACTCAACCAGCGCTACGGCGCCAGCGAGGACGAGGAGCGCAAGCGGGCCGAGGCGGTGCTCTTCGCGGCCTTCCTGGACGATCTGCGCCGGGCGTACCGGACCCGTAGCGGCGACCGGCGGCGCACCTCGCGCTGCCTGGTGCTGCTCGACAACGTCGACTCCAGCCTCGGCAGCGACTTCCTCGAGCACCTCCTGGAGGCGCGCCGAGAGGCCGACGACCCGGACCCGCTGGTGGTCGTGGGCGCCGCGGGCAGCTACCCGAGGGTGTTCGAGGACCACGCGTGGGGCGGGGCGCCGCAGCCCGGCGCGTATCCGGGGCGCTGGGACAGCGGTGAGGAGTTCCGGCCGGCCCAGGTCGTCAAGGGGCTGTGCGTCGGACAGCTGCGCGATCTGCGCCGGCTCGAGGTCGAGCGGCAGGCGAAGGAGGTGCTGCGGGCGGCCGGGCGCGACGTACGGGCGCCGCGGGTCGACAGTGGCGTCAAGTGGCTCGGCTGGGCGGCGTACGAGCTGACCCGGGGGCAGCCCGCCGCCACCGCCGCGGTGCTGGAGGCGCTGCTCGGCCGCGGCGCCACCGCGGACTGGGACGAGCGGCTGCGGCAGGTCCTCGATCCGTCCGGGGAACTGGTGGACGGCCTCCTGGACCGGCTGCTGCCCATCGACGCGAGCAGAGATCTGATCCGGGCGCTCACCCGCGCGGCCGCGTCCGTCGACCTGGCCCACGCGGGCGCCGCCGGACAGCTGTGGGGCGAGGCCAACGCGGCGGTGCAGAAGGAGTTCGACGACTTCTGCGCGGATGTGCTGTGCACGATGCACATCGACACCGGCGACCGGGCCGCCGACGGACGGACCGAGACCCTGCACCCGGTGCTGCGCCTGTTGCTGCTGCGCAAGCTGGCCGCGCTGGACCCCACAGGGGGCGCATCCGGCCCGGACGGCTGGGACGCGACCCACACCGCGCTGCGCGCCCAGGCCCAGGAGGCGGGGAAGCCCGGCCTGGCCGCCTATCACGCGCTCGCCCTCGGCGATCTGCCCGCCGCGGCGGGTTACTTGAACGAGCGTTTCGGCCGGATCGCCGCGGAGGACTGGTGCGCCGAGCTGTGCCGGCTGCGCCGGGCACCGCTGCGCCCGCTCGGCCCCGAGGCCCCCCACCGGCCGCCCTGGGAGCGCTACGAGGCGCTCGTCGACTTCCTCAACGAAGGCGAGATCGAGAGCCGGCTGCGCACGGTCACCCGCCTGCTGGCGGCGAGCTGGATCAGCCCCGAGCCACGGTCGGCCCCCGCCACCGACCGGGTCGGGGATCCGTACCGCGATCCGCTCGGCGACCTGTACGCCGAGCTGTACGGGGAGATCGCCGCCCGCTTCAGGACGCTGGCGGCGCACACGGAGAGCGTGAGCTGGGACCGCACGCTGCTGGCGAAGGCGGCGCAGTACGAAGGGAAACCGTGGTGAGCGGCAGGGTGTACGTGCCACCGAGACCCCCGTCCCGGCGGGGCCTGTGGGCCGTCGTGGCCCTGGCAGTCGGCGCCTGCCTGGTCCTGGCGGGCGTGTGGTGGCCCCGCGACTCCGGGCCCGCGCGTTGTGCCGAGGGGGTCTGGAAGCGGGGGCCGGGCGGGGAGTGTGTCGGGGTGAGCGACGGCTCGTATGTCTTCAGCCCCGAGCTCGAGAAGGTCAGCGAGAAGATCCGCGCCGAGAACCGCAGGGTGGAGAAGTCGGGCGACCCCTGGGTCGCGGTCGCCTACACCGAGTCCATGACGAGCAGAAAAGACGGTCCGCGCGCGAACGACCGCGGGCCGGAGGTGGTCCGGGAGGCCATCGAGGGCGCGTATCTGGCGCAGCGCGAGCTCAACGACCCCGAAAGCGGCCACGGCCGCACCCCGCAGCTCAAGCTGTTGCTCGCCAACAGCGGACAGGGCGGCGAGCAGTGGCGGCCACTCGTGGACCAGCTGATCAGGATGTCGAAGGAAGAGCATCTGGTGGGGGTCGCGGGCTTCGGACAGAGTCTGGAGACCACGAAGTCCGCCGTGGACGCGCTGCGCAAGGCGGAGGTCCCGATGGTCGGCGCGACGGTCGCGGCCGACGGGCTGTCCGCCGAGAAGCCGGTGTTCTTCCGGGTGTCCTCGCCCAACACGGACCAGACCGCCATCGCCGCCAAGTATCTGAAGGGCCGGCAGGACGACGACCCGCGCTTCCGGGTCGAGGTCGTCAAGGACATCAAGCACGACGACGCGTACAACGAGACCCTCGACCAGGACTTCGACCGGGCGCGGCGCGCCGAGGGAGTGAAGCTGGTGACCGGGGAAGGGCACTCCTTCGTCTCCGGCAACACCTCGACCGAAACCGCCCTCGCCTCGATCGCCGAGACCATCTGCCTTCCGGAACGTTCGGTCAAGGCCGTCTACTTCGCCGGTCGCGGACGGGAGCTGAAGTACTTCCTCCAGGCCCTCACGGCACCCGGCAGGCGATGCGATCTCACCGTGCTCTCCGGCTCCAGCGCCATAGGCGTCTTCTTCGACCCCGCGTCGAAGGACGGGCTCGCGGTCGCCGGTGATGTGCTCACCCGCTGGAAGCACAGCCGTATCAAGGTCCTCTACACCGGCTACGCCCACCCCGACGCCGCGGCGGAGATCTATCCCCGCCGCGGCGTCAACCCCTACCCCGCCTTCCGGAAGGCGTACCACGACGCCGGATTCGGCGGCGACCAGGAACTACAGAACGGCCAGGCGATGATGGGGCACGACGCGGTGCTCTGCCTGGGGAAGGCCGGCCGCCTGGCGGAGGCCCCGCAGGGGAAGGACGCGGTGGACGCGGCGGGGGTGCGGAACATGCTGCTTCAGGTCGGGAAGCGGTCCGAGCTGCCCGGCCTCAGCGGCCTGATCGCCTTCGACGAGCGGGGCAACCCGAAGGGCAAACCCATGGCCCTGGTGGAGCTCAGCCCCGCCGAGGGCGCCCACTACGTGTACCGCGGCACGGTCTCCCCGTAGCCGCGGCGCTGAGGGCGAGACCCCGGCAGGGGCCTCGCCCGGGGAGCGTCAGCGGTTTCCGCCGCCGTGGACGGTGTCCGTCGCGTGGATCGCCTTCCACGACTTCGGCTGCGCCGCCGTCACGCCCGCACCCGCGTCCGTATCGGCACGCGCCCCCGCCCCGATTCCGGTCGCCCGCGCGGCCGGTGCGCCCGGCTTGGACGCCGTGAACAGCCAGGTGTCGAAGAGGTCGCCGAGCGGCCGGCCCGAGACCTTCTCGGCGTACGTCTCGAAGTCGCGCACCGACCCGTTCCCGTAGCGCCGCTCCGTGGGCCACCCCTTGAGGATCGCGAAGAAGTCGTCGTCGCCGATCTCGTTGCGCAGCGCCTGAAGCGCGATCGCCCCGCGGTCGTACACCGCCGAGTGGAACTGGTTGTCCGGCCCCGGGTCACCCGGCTTGACCGTCCAGAACGCGTCCTCGGCCGGATGCCGCGCGTACACGTAGTCCGCGAGCTCCTGCGCCGTGCCCTCGCCCTCCTTCTCCGACCACAGCCACTGCGCGTAGCGCGCGAAGCCCTCGTTGACCCAGATGTCGCGCCAGTCCTTCACCGAGACGCTGTCGCCGTACCACTGGTGGGCGAGCTCATGGACGACCACCGAGACGTTCGAGCCGCCTCCGAACTGCCGGGGGCTGTAGAACGGGCGGGTCTGGGTCTCCAGCGCGTAGCTGGTCCCCACGTTGGGCACATAGCCGCCGAGCGCGTTGAAGGGATAGGGGCCGAAGACCCCGCTGAGCCAGTCCGCGACCTCGGCCGTCCGCTCGACGCTCGCGCGCGCCGCGCCCGCGTTGTCGCCCAGGTCCTTGCTGTAGGCGTTGATGACCGGCAGGCCGTTCGCGGTGGTGTCGGTGGTGATGTCGAATCTGCCGACGGCGAGGGTGGCGAGATAGCTGGCCTGCGGCCTGTTGGAGCGCCAGCTGTAGCGCGTCCAGCCCGGCCGTGGAGTGGTGGTCGACTGGAGCGTGCCGTTGCTGATCGCCTGTGTCCCCTCGGGCACCGCGACCGACACGTCGTAGGTGGCCTTGTCGAGCGGGTGGTCATTGCTCGGGAACCACCACCAAGCCGTCTCCGGCTCATTCGCCGCGACCCCGCCGTCCGGGGTGCGCAGCCAGGCCGTATACCCGTTCACCTGCACCTTGGAGGGCGTGCCGCGGTAGCGCACGACGACGGTGAAGGGGCGGCCGGAGTCGAGCGGGGCGGCCGGGGTGATCTCCAGTTCGTGGTCGCCCGTCGCCGCGAACGCCGCCTTCTTGCCGCCCACCAGCACCTCGCTCACCTCGAGCGCGAAGTCGAGGTTGAAGCGGGACAGGTCCTGGCTGGCGGTGGCCAAGACCGTCGCCGTGCCCTCCAGCCGGTCGGTGGCCGGCTGGTACGTCAGCCGCAGGTCGTAGTGGGAGACGTCGTACCCGCCGTTGCCGTAGCTGGGGTAGTACGAGTCCCCGATGCCGGGTGCGCCCGGGGTGGCGTCGGCCGCCGAGGCCGGGACCGCCAGGAGCAGGCACGCGGCGGCCGCGCTCGGGACGGTGAGTCTGTGACGCACGGGTCCTCCAACTCGTCGGGGAGAACGATCACTGAAGACCCTAGGTACTCGTCGAGGCCCCCTCCTGTCCATCACCCTGGACGACACACGATCGACATCCGGTCGACATCAGCGGTCACCGTGGCCCCGCCGGCATCCGAATGCCCTCTTCTGCACGGGAGTTGACTCGCGCTACGGTCCGCCCGTGCTGCTACGTATGCGGAAGCCCCGCCGCGCAAGAACACGGATCGCGCTCCGACCGCTCGCGGCCGCCGCCCTGGCGGCCCTCGCCGCGACGCTCATACCGCCCCTCGGCATACCGGCCGCCCAGGCCGCCGAGCGGGAGAGCAGACCGGTCTACTCATACGACAAGGCGATCCGTGAATCCGTATGGGTGGACACCGGATTGGACGGCGACTCGGACGGGAAGACCGACCGGGTCGCCGTCGACATCGTGCGGCCGGGCGAACCCGCCCGGCAGGGCCGCCGGATCCCCGTGATCATGGACGCGAGCCCGTACTACTCCTGCTGCGGACGCGGCAACGAGAGCCAGAAGAAGACCTACGACGCGGCCGGCAAGCCCGTCCTCTTCCCGCTCTTCTACGACAACTACTTCGTGCCGCGCGGCTACGCCACCGTCCTGGTCGACCTCGCCGGAACCAACCGCTCCGACGGCTGTGCGGACATCGGCGGCCGCTCCGACATCCAGTCCGCCAAGGCCGTCGTCGACTGGCTGAACGGCCGCGCCACCGGCTACACCACCCGCACCGGCACCGCGACCGTCACGGCCGGCTGGTCCAACGGCGCCACCGGCATGATCGGAAAGAGCTACGACGGAACCATCGCCAACGGCGTCGCGGCCACCGGCGTCAAGGGCCTGAAGACCATCGTGCCGATCGGCGCCATCTCCTCCTGGTACGACTACTACTTCGCCAAGGGCGCCCCGCTCTTCGACAGCGGCCCCGACGGCCTCGCGGACGCCGTCGAGAGCGACGGCGCGCACGCGCGCTGCGCCGCCGTACAGCAGGAACTCGTCGACGGCGCGCCGCGCAACGGCGACTGGACCGGCCTGTGGACCGGGCGCGACTACGTCCCCAGCGCCGACAAGGTGCGGGCCAGCGTCTTCGCCGTCCACGGGATGCAGGACCTCAACGTCCGTACGAAACACCTCGGGCAGTGGTGGAACGCGCTCGCCGACGCCGGCGTGGAGCGCAAGATCTGGCTCTCGCAGACCGGGCACGTCGACCCCTTCGACTTCCGCCGCGCGGACTGGGTGCGCACCCTGCACCGCTGGTTCGACCACTACCTGCTCGGCATCGACAACGGCGTCGAGCGCGAGCCGATGGCCGACGTCGAGCGCGCCCCCGACCGCTGGTCCACCGACCGCTCCTGGCCCCCCGCCGGCACCCGCCCGACCACGCTGCGGCCCCGCGCCGGCCAGACCCCCGGCGTCGGCGTCCTCGGCACCGAGCCGGCCGAGCCGGGCACCACCGAGACGTTCACCGACGACCCGAGGCTGAGCGAGGCCGACTGGGCCGCCCGGATCGACCAGCCGACGGCCGCCAAGGCCGGGTTCGCCACCGCACCGCTGAAGCAGGACCTGCGGCTCGCGGGCTCGGGCACGGTCACGGTCACCGCGACCCCCTCCACCTCCTCCGCGCATCTGTCCGCGGTCGTGGTGGACCTCGGCCCGGACACCATCCGGAACTACACCGGCGACGGCGAAGGCATCCGCACCCTCGCCGACCGGACCTGCTGGGGCAGCAGCACCGCGGGCGACAGCGCCTGCTTCAAGCGGACCGAGGCGGACCCGGCGAGCGTCGGCTACACCGTCCTCAGCCGCGGCTGGGCCGACCTGGGCCACTGGACGAACGACGGGAAGGGCCGCCCGCTGACCCCCGGCAAGCCCTACACCATCACCCTCGACCTCGCCGCCACGGACCACATCGTCCCCGCGGGCCACCGGCTGGCCCTCATCGTCGCCGGTACGGACGCGGGCCTGATCGAACCGGCGGACACCACACCCACGGTCACCGTCGACCTGGCCCGTACCCGGGCCCGGCTGCCCCTGACCGGTGGCGCCCCCGCGCTCGCCCGGGCCACCGCGGGCACCCCGGCCGACCCCGCACCCGCGCCCACGCTGAAGGGCGTCGCCGAGCCGCGCCAGAAGCCACGGCTGCCCTGATGACGGCTGCCCTGATGAGAGACGCCCGACCACCTCACCCAAGGAGACAGCGCTCAGTGTTCCCACGCATACCGCTGATCCGCTCCGCGGCGGTCGGCGCCGTCGCGCTGCTGACCACGTCGTTCCTCACCGCGCCCGCACACGCCGGAACTCCGAAGCCCCGCACCGGCTTCGAGGCGAGCCACGGCGCGCGCTGGACCACCGAACCGGAGGAGGAGCGCTTCCTCGCCGCGGTCGACGCCGCGAGCGCGCGCGTCGCCGTCGACCGCATCGGCACCACCGCGCAGGGCCGCCCGCTGCGCCTGGTGCGGATCGGCGCGCCCGCCGCCCCGGCCCGCTCCACCGCGGGCGCCAACACGCTGCTGCTGATCTGCTCACAGCACGGCGACGAGCCGTCCGGCCGCGAGGCCTGCCTGTCCACCGTCCGCGACCTCGCCTACGCCAAGGACGCGCGGACCAAGCGCTTCCTGGAGCGTACCAACGTCCTCGTCATCCCGGCCGCGAACCCTGACGGCCGCGCCGCCGACACCCGCGAGAACTCCGAGGGCGTCGACATCAACCGCGACCACATCGCCCTCGAGACCGCGGAGGCCCGCGCGGCGGCCGCCGTCCTCCGCGACTGGCGGCCCGACACCGTCTACGACCTCCACGAGTACGGGGCCACCGTCCCGTACTACATGAAGGACCTGCTGGCGCTGTGGCCGCGCAACCTCAACACGGCGGACGCCGTGCACGAGGAGGCGCGCACGCTCTCCGACTCGTACGTCCGGCCGCACGTCGAGCGGGCGGGCTTCGACACCGGCGTCTACGGCATCTGGACCGACCCGGAAACCGGAGATCCCATCAAGCAGGTCGCGGGCGACGGCCAGGAGCGGATCCTGCGCAACACCGCCGGGGTCAAGAACTCCGTCGGCCTCCTCGTCGAGACGCGGGTCGACCCGCTCACCGACGCGGAAAAGGCCGACCCCGCGGTCAACAACCGGCGCCGGGTGGGCTCCCAGCTCGCCGCGCTCGACGGCGCCTTCGCCTTCACGGACGAGCGGCGCGGGCGTATTGAGGCCGCCACCACCCGAGCCCGGCTGACCGGCTACGCCGACCGCGGCCCGGTCTACCTCGGCGGCGGCGACAACGACCCCGCAGGCGAGGACGAGACCCTCGCCGACCCGCCGTGCGGCTATCTGCTGGACGCCGGACAGTACGCGCGGGTGAAGGACGAGCTCGCGCTGCACGGCGTCGCGGTGCGGCCCCGTCAGGACGGCGTGGACGGTGCCTTCGTACCGCTGCGCCAGTCGCTGCGCGCGCTGGTGCCGCTGCTCCTCGACGGCCGCGCCACCTACCACCTGACCGAGGGACAACCGGCCGACACCTGCTGAGACCTGCTGACCGGCCCGTTTTCTCACCCCAGCCCGGCGGCCTCCTCAGCGCACCCCCAGGCGACGGTGACGCCCGCCCCGCCGTGTCCGTAGTTGTGCACGAGGCGGACACCGCCCACCGCGGTGTCCGCCTCCAGCCGCACCCGCGACCGGGCCGGGCGCAGCCCCACCCGGTGCCCGATGACGCGGGCGTCCGCCAGCCGGGGCCCGACCGCGCGGGCGCAGCGGGCCACGATGGCCTCGGCCGTCGCCGGGTCGGGCGTCAGATCCCAGACGTCCTCCCGGGCGGTGCCGCCGAGGATCACCCCGTACGGCTGGGGCAGTACGTACAGCGTGTCCGCCGAGCCGGGGTCGGCGGACACGAACCACTCGTCCACTCCCGGGTTCTCGACGATCACCAACTGGCCCTGCACCGGGCGCACCTCGGCGTCCGGCACCAGGTCGCGGGCGCCGAGGCCGGTGCAGTTGACGACGAGCGGCGCTTCCCGCGCGGCCTCGGCCCACGTGGTCACGGCGCGCTGCTCGACGCTGCCGCCCGCCGCCTCCAGCCGACGCCGCAGATAGCCGAGATGGGTCGACATGTCGACCACCGGAATCCGCGCCCGCAGGCCGTGGGTCCAGCCCTCCGGCAGCTCCTCGCGCCGCGCCGGGCGCAGCCCCGGCACCTCGGCGGCCCAGGGGCCGAGGTCCCCGAGGCCGATGCCCGCCTGCGTCCCGTCGACCATCCGGACGCCGGTCTCCCCGGGCCGGGCGGCCAGTTCGGTGAGCACCCCGAGCGTACGCAGGGCCCAGGCGCCCACCTTCTCCTCCGGCTGGACGCGGTACGGCCACCACAGCCCGCCGGCCACCGCCGAGGTGGTGGCCCCGGCCGGATCCCGGCTCCACACCGCTACCCGCCGGCCGCTCTCGGCCAGCACGATGGCGCTGGTCAGGCCGATGACCCCGGCGCCGACGACTATCGCATCGCTCGTCATGCCCGGAGGCTATCGCCGGGGCGTGCTGCGCGGTGACAGTGCCCCGATATGGGAATACTTGGGGCATGACCTCCGAGTACGCGACCTTCGGCCTCGCGCCGGCGATGCGCGCCGGCGGCGTGCTGTCCAAGGGCGCGTACCGGATACACCGCGATTTCCTGGACTTCATCGTCGACGGCAGACCGCTGCTGTCGCGCCTCGCCGACCTCGACGCGGTCTCGCCGCTCGCCGCCGACCTCGGCCCCACCATCTTCACCGCCCAGGTGCGCGGCCTGCTGCTGGAGACCGAGGCGCCGCTGCCGGCCGGCCGCCGTGTCCTCTACGGCTGCCCCGAGTGCGAGGGCCTGGAGTGCGGTGTGGTCACGGCGGTCATCGAGCGCGACGGACCGGACGTCGTCTGGCGCGACTTCGCCTGGCAGACCGACGACACACCGGACATCTACCCCGACCTCGGTCCGTACCGCTTCCGCGGCGGGCAGTACCGCGCCGAACTGGAGCGGCTGCTCGCACTCGAGGCCCCGGCGGGGCGCCGGGTGCTGCTCGTGGGGCAGCGCGTCGCCTTCCTCGCCAAGCTCGCCGCGGCGCTGCGCACCATCGGCATCGGCGCCGAGATCACCCGGGACGCGGTGGCCGCCCACGCCGACGAGCTGCGCGGATACGGCGTCGTGGCCTTCGGCCGGACGGTCGGCCCCGAAGAGCGCGCCGCCGTGCGCGACGCCTTCGCGGCGGCGGGCTCCGACGCGGTCTTCGTCGCCGAGTCGGCCCCGATCGTCCCCCTCCTCGTCGCCCGGATCGAACAGGCCCTGGACCGCTCCCCTCAGGACCAGCGGCGGCTGGCCGGGCTCCGGGCCGAGGGCGCCGAGGCGCTGCTGGAGGTCGTCTCCCCGTGCCGGGTGCGGGTCCTGGTCCACCGCCTCGACCGGCTCGGCCGCCCCCGCACCCAGGACCTGTTCGACGACCAGCTGGAGCCGGGCACCCACCGCATCCCCCTGGACGCGCGGGCCGCGCGGGCCGTGCGGGGGGACGCCTTCGTGGTCGCCCGCACCTCCAGCACCGTCCTCGTGGCCCCGGTGTCCCACTGACGGGCAGCCGCCCCGGCCCCCGGCCCCGCTCCCGGAAAACCGCGCGACAGCCACCGCGCCGCTCCGGTTAGGATCGGCGCTCTGATGACTGCCACTCTCGTCGCCAAGGACCTCGCCGCGGGCCACGGTGACCGCACCCTCTTCTCCGGCCTCGACCTGGTCGTGGCGCCCGGAGAGGTGATCGGTCTCGTCGGCGCCAACGGCGCCGGGAAGTCCACACTGCTGCGCCTGCTGGCCGGGCTGACCGACCCCGAGCACGGGGCCGTGCGGCTGAGCCCGCCGCATGCGACCGTGGGCCATCTGCCGCAGGAGCCCGAGCGGCGGCCGGCCGAGACCGTACGGGACTTCCTGGCCCGGCGTACGGGCGTGGCCGCCGCCCAGGCCGCGCTGGACGCCGCCACCCAGGCACTGGTCGACGGCGCGCCCGGCGCCGACGACACCTACGCCACCGCCCTGGAGCGCTGGCTCGGGCTCGGCGCCGCCGACCTGGACGAGCGCGCCGACGAGGTCGCGGCCTCGCTGGGGCTCGACATCTCCCTGGACCGGCCGATGACCGCCCTGTCGGGCGGGCAGGCGGCGCGCGCCGGGCTCGCCTCGCTGCTGCTCAGCCGCTATGACGTGTTCCTGCTCGACGAGCCGACGAACGACCTGGACCTGGACGGGCTGCGGCGCCTGGAGAGCTTCGTCCAAGGGCTGCGCGCCGGCACGGTGCTGGTCAGCCACGACCGCGAGTTCCTCGCCCGTACGGTCGACAAGGTCCTCGAACTCGACCTCGCCCAGCAGCAGGTGAACCTCTACGGCGGTGGCTACGCCTCCTATCTGGAGGAGCGCGAGACCGCCCGCCGCCACGCCCGCGAGCGCTTCGAGGAGTACGCGGACACCCGCGCCACCCTGGAGACTCGGGCCCGCACGCAGCGCGCCTGGATGGAGAAGGGCGTCAAGAACGCCCGCCGCAAGGCCACCGACGGCGACAAGATCGGGCGGAACGCCCGGGTCGAGGCCACCGAGAAGCAGGCCGCCAAGGCGCGCCAGACCGACCGGATGATCGAGCGGCTGGAGGCGGTCGAGGAGCCGCGCAAGGAGTGGGAGCTGCGGATGGAGATCGCCGCCGCGCCGCGCTCGGGCGCGGTGGTGGCGACCCTGCGCGGCGCTCAGGTGCGGCGCGGCGAATTCCACTTCGGCCCCGTCGACCTCCAGATCGACTGGGCGGACCGGGTCGCGGTCACCGGAGCGAATGGCTCCGGCAAGTCCACGCTGCTGGCCGCGCTCCTCGGCCGCCTCCGGCTGGACGCGGGCGCGGCGGCGCTCGGGCCGGGCGTGGTGGTCGGCGAGATCGACCAGGCGCGCGCCCTGTTCTTCGGCGGCGAAGCGCTGCTGGACGCCTTCGGCGCGGCGGTGCCGGAGCTGCAGCCGGCGGAGGTGCGCACGCTGCTGGCCAAGTTCGGCCTCAAGGCCGAGCATGTGCTGCGCCCCGCGTCCACCCTGTCCCCGGGCGAACGCACCCGCTCGGCGCTCGCCCTGCTCCAGGCCCGCGGCGTCAACCTGCTCGTCCTGGACGAGCCCACCAACCACCTGGACCTGCCCGCCATCGAGCAACTGGAGTCCGCGCTGGCCTCCTACACCGGCACGCTCCTGCTGGTCACCCACGACCGCCGGATGCTCGACGCGGTGCACACCACCCGCCGCCTCCAGGTCGCGGGCGGCCAGGTGGCCGAACTCTGACCGAAGGACCCGGCAGCGCCGGAACCGGGCGCGGGGGAGTGCCCCGCGCCCGGTTCCGGCGGTACGACGACTGGGCACGGGCGGTCCCGCGCCGGGGAGGGGCGGCCCGCCGCTCGCGGGCGGCGCGCCGTAACCCCGATATCCCCCGCCGGGAGGCGCTACCGCTTCTTCGGGTCCAGCAGCCCCGCACGCCGCAGCGCGTCCGCCATCGCTCCGTTGGCCGGGGCCGCGTCGCGGCCGCCGGATCCGCCACGCTGCCCCCGGCCGCCGCCCTGGCGCTGCTGAGGGGCCCCACGGCGGCCGCCGCCGCGGGGGCCGCGGTCGTCCTGGGCGGAGCGGTCCCGGTTGCGGTCGCGGCCGCCGCCCGACCCCGCGCCCGCCTCGTCGTCCAGTCTCAGCGTCAGCGAGATCCGCTTGCGCGGGATGTCCACGTCCAGGACCTTCACCCGCACGATGTCCCCCGGTTTCACCACATCCCGCGGATCCTTGACGAACGTCTTCGACATCGCGGAGACGTGCACCAGGCCGTCCTGGTGCACACCGACGTCGACGAACGCCCCGAACGCGGCCACATTGGTGACGACGCCCTCCAGGATCATCCCCGCGGCCAGGTCGCCGATCTTCTCGACGCCCTCCTTGAAGGTCGCGGTCTTGAACGCGGGCCGCGGGTCGCGGCCGGGCTTCTCCAGCTCCTTGAGGATGTCGGTGACCGTGGGCAGCCCGAAGGTGTCGTCGACGAACTCCTCCGGCCTGAGCCTGCGCAGCACGGACGTGTTGCCGATGAGCGAGGCCACCGCGTCGCCCGCCGAGGTGGCCATCGACCGCACCACCGGATACGCCTCCGGGTGCACGCTGGAGGCGTCCAACGGGTCGTCGCCGCCGCGGATGCGCAGGAAGCCCGCGCACTGCTCGTACGCCTTGGGGCCGAGCCGGGGCACGTCCTTGAGCGTCTTGCGGCTGCGGAAGGGGCCATGGGCGTCCCGGTGGGCGACGATGTTCTCCGCGAGCCCGCCGCCGATGCCCGAGACCCGGCTGAGCAGCGGGGCGGAGGCGGTGTTGACGTCGACCCCGACGCCGTTCACACAGTCCTCGACGACCGCGTCGAGCGAGCGGGAGAGCTTCACCTCGGACAGGTCGTGCTGGTACTGGCCGACGCCGATCGACTTCGGGTCGATCTTGACCAGCTCGGCGAGCGGGTCCTGAAGCCGCCGCGCGATGGACACGGCGCCGCGCAGCGAGACATCCAGGCCCGGCAGCTCCTGGGAGGCGAAGGCCGAGGCGGAGTACACCGAGGCGCCGGCCTCCGAGACCATCACCTTGGTGAGCTTCAGCTCGGGATGGGCGCCGCACAGCTCGGCCGCGAGTTTGTCGGTCTCGCGGGACGCCGTGCCGTTGCCGATCGCGATGAGCTCGACGTCGTGCTCGCGCGCCAGCCGAGCCAGCTTGGCGAGGGACTCGTCCCACTTGTTCTGCGGGACGTGCGGGTAGATCGTCTCGGTCGCGGCCACCTTGCCGGTGGCGTCGACGACGGCCACCTTCACCCCGGTACGGAACCCGGGGTCCAGGCCCATCGTGGCGCGGGTGCCGGCCGGGGCGGCGAGGAGGAGATCGCGGAGGTTGGCGGCGAAGACGCGCACCGCCTCGTCCTCGGCGGCCTGCCGCAGCCGCAGCCGCAGGTCGATGCCGAGGTGCACCAGGACCCGGGTGCGCCAGGCCCAGCGCACCGTGTCGGCCAGCCACTTGTCGGCCGGGCGGCCCCGGTCGGCGATGCCGAAGCGGTGCGCGATGCTGCGCTCGTACGAGGTGGGGCCCGCTACCTCGGAGGGCTCCTCAGGCTCCAGGGTGAGCTCGAGCATCTCCTCCTTCTCGCCGCGGAACATCGCCAGCACCCGGTGCGAGGGCAGCTCCGTGAACGGCTCGGCGAAGTCGAAGTAGTCGGCGAACTTCGCGCCCGCCTCCTCCTTGCCCTCCCGCACCTTGGTGGCCACCCGCCCCCGCGTCCACATGCGCTCGCGGAGCTCGCCGATGAGGTCCGCGTCCTCGCTGAACCGCTCGGTGAGGATGGCCCGCGCGCCCTCCAGCGCGGCGGCGGGGTCCGCGACCCCCTTCTCCGCGTCGACGAAGGTGGCCGCGGCGGCCAGCGGCTCCACGGACGGGTCGCCGAGCAGCCCCTCGGCCAGCGGCTCGAGCCCGGCCTCCCGCGCGATCTGCGCTTTCGTGCGGCGCTTCGGCTTGAAGGGGAGGTAGATGTCCTCCAGCCGGGCCTTGGAGTCCGCGGCCAGGATCTGCGCCTCCAGGGCCTCGTCGAGCTTGCCCTGGGACCTGACCGACTCCAGGATCGCGGCCCGCCGCTCCTCCAGCTCCCGCAGATAGCGCAGCCGCTCCTCGAGGGTGCGCAGCTGCGCGTCGTCGAGCATCTCGGTCGCTTCCTTGCGGTACCGCGCGATGAAGGGCACGGTCGAGCCGCCGTCGAGCAGCTCGACGGCGGCCCTCACCTGCCGCTCCCGTACGCCGAGCTCCTCGGCGATCCTGCCTTCGATGGACGTCGTCACGATCACGCTCCGCTTTCTGTCTGCGCTGCGACCTGCATTGTGGCAGGTGGCACTGACACAAGCGGGCGCGACCGACCGGAAGTCGTCGCCGGGCGCCGTACGCGACGCGGGGCACGGGCAGTCGCCGGCGTGCGCGGCGTGCGGTTGGGCGCCGTCGGGAGGCGGCGGATCGTGCTCAACGACCGGGTAACCCACCGCGCCACCGGCAAACCGCCCACCGCCGCTCAGCGCTTGCCGATGCCGCTCAGCGCTTGCCGATGAGGTCCGCGGGGAACGCGCCCGCCGCGATCGCGGCGTTGGTGAAGGCGCCCGCCAGCTCCGTCAGCCGCGCCACGCCCGCCGCCCCGAGGTGCTCGTACGGGGCCCGGTCCAGCCGGTCCGTCTCGTCCTCGAGGGCCTTGCGCAGGTCCGTGCCCGCCGGGGTCAACTCCCCGTCGGCGGCCAGCAGTCCGCGCTCCCGCAGCCGCTCCCGCGCGGCCGCCCACTCCTGGTCCGACCAGCCCCTCGTCCGCAGGATCCACTTCGGGGACATGCCCTTGCCGCTCGCCGCATGGCTGGCCAGCGCCTCCACGGGGTCGAGCCCGGCGCCCAGGAGGGTCATCAGATGGCCGTCGCCGCGGTGCTCGCGCAGCAGCGTGGCGGCGTGCCAGTAGGCCAGGTGCGGGGCGTCGGGGACGGGGAGGTCGGCGTGCGCGGCGTACAGGGGGCGGGCGGCGCGGGAACACGCCTCCGTGGCGCGCAGCGCCAGCTCCGCGGCCTCGGCCATCTCCTTCGAGGAGACCGCGTCGTCGCCGAGCAGCCGCCGCAGCACGCTGTCGACCGCGCGCAGCCGGGCCGCCAGCGCGGCCTCGGGGGAGACCACGTCCCAGGCGGCGGGGAGGTGGCGGGCGACCAGGTCGTGCTTGAAGTTGAAGAAGGTCGCGGTGACGGTCCCGGCACCGACGCGGCCGAACGCCGCCGCGCGGTTGACGAAGTAGTCGGCGCCCCGGTCCTCGATCCCCAGCCGCTTGAGCTCTCGCCCGAAGTCGGGCGCGAAGTAGACGCTCGAGTGGATGGGGTTGACGACGCTGTGGCAGCGCCGCGCGGCACGCTCGGGAAGTGAGGTCATGACCGTATGTTACTTGCGGGTATGGGGAGTGTGTCGGGCCCGGGCGCCGCGGTCGCACAAGACTGTCGTACAGGTCTGTCGTGACAAGGCCGGGCTACATCGGGACGCCGGCGTCGGCCGGCGTCGGGGGCGTCCAGCCGAAGCGCGGGGCGCGCCGCTCGAGAAAGGCGGCGACGCCCTCCCCGATCTCGCCGCTGCCGCGCACCTGGTCCCGCCAGTAGTCCAGGCGCGCCGGATCGACGGGCCCGGCCGTGAACTCCTTGGCCGCCGTCTGGGTGAGCGCGGAGCGGGACAGCAGCACCCGCGTGAACTCCGCCACCCGCTCGCCCAGCCCGCCCGGCGGCAGCACCTCGTCCACCAGCCCCGTCCGCAGCGCCCGCTCGGTGCCGATCAGCTCGCCGGAGAGCAGCAGGTATTTGGCGGGCGCCGGGCCGACCAGGTCCATCAGCCGCCGGGTGGACGAGGGTGCGTAGACGATCCCGAGCCTGGCCGGAGTGACCCCGAAGCGGGCGCCCTGCTCGGCGAACCGCAGGTCGCAGGCGGCGGCCAGCTGACAGCCGCCGCCCACGCAGTAGCCGCGCACCGCGGCGAGCGTCGGTTTGGGGAACCCGGCCAGGGCCTCCTCGGCGGGCAGCGCCAGCGCCGTGGTGTCCTCGTACGTCGCGCCCAGCGAGCCGATGTCCGCGCCCGTGCTGAAGGTGTCCCCCTCGCCGGTGAGCACCAGCGCCCGTACGGCCGGGTCCGCGGCCAGCCGCTCCAGCAGCGGGGGCAGCGCGCGCCACATGCCGGGGGTCAGCGCGTTGTGCTTGGCGGGGTTGCGGATCACGACGGTCGCTATGCCGTCGGTGACGTCGTGCTGCAGGCAGGGCTCCATGGCGCGGATCGTATCCGGCCCGCTCAAGCGACTGTCGGCATCGCCGGAAGCAGGCCGGGCAGGAACAGTCGAGCGAGTGACTCTGGCATACGCACGCGGTCAAAAGCCGTCGATAGGGAGCGACTTGCGCTCAGTCAGCCGGTCCGTACCGACACGTTCCCAACACTCGATGACGAGAGGTCGAGCTGCGGCGATGGGTGGGGATCGGACATGGAAATCGTCGGGAGCGTCCCTCCTGAACGGGGAGCGGCCCCGCCCCGCGGGCCGGTCGCCTACGAGGGCGTCTGGCGCTTCACCGCCCCCGCGCTCGACACCTCGGTCCCACAGGCCCGGCACGCGGTGCGGGACCTGCTCGCCCACCAGCGGGTGCCCGCCCCTGACGAGCTCGTGCAGAACCTTCTGCTGATCGTCTCCGAACTGGTCACCAACGCCGTACGGCACGCGGCGCTGCTCTCCCCGGAGATCGCCGTGGAGGTGTCCATCGGTCCGGACTGGGTGCGGGTCGCGGTCGAGGACAACCACCCCTACCGGCCCAAGGCGCTGATGGCCGACCAGGGCCGGACCGGGGGGCGCGGGCTGTTACTGGTCCAGACGATCGCCGAGGAAGAGGGCGGGGTCTACGACGTCCAGCACACGGCGAGCGGCGGCAAGGTGGTCTGGGCCGCGCTGCCGCTCGCGGCCGCCCGGGCCGCTACCAGCCTGCCGCCGCTCCGGTGACCTCCCGGATCACCGGCCGGGCCGCGTCCAGCACGGTCATGAACCAGGCAGAGAAGGGGTTCCGCTCGAGCAGCCGGGTCAGCTCCTCGGGGGTGACGAAGGCGGTCTCGTCGATCTCCTGCGGGTCCGGGTGCGGCTGCGCCCGGACCAGCCCCGCGAAGAGATGGTTGTACTCCTGCTCCACCAGCCCCGACACCGGATCCGGATGGTTGTAGCGCACCGTGCCCGCCTCGCGCAGCAGCGCGGGCGCCACCCCCAGCTCCTCACCCGTACGCCGGGCCGCGGCCACGAACGGCGGCTCGCCGGGGTACGGGTGGCCGCAGCAGGTGTTCGACCAGACGCCGGGGGAGTGGTACTTGCCCAGGGCCCGGCGCTGGAGCAGCAGCCGCCCGCCGTCGTCGAAGAGGAAGACGGAGAAGGCCCGGTGCAGCCGGCCGGGGGCGAGGTGGGCGGAGAGCTTCTCCGCGGTGCCGATGGTCCTGCCGTCCTCGTCGACCAGCTCCAGCATGATCGACTCCGTGGAACCGGCCGGTGCGCCCGGCGCGGCGGGCCTGGCGGAGTCGGTGGTACGGCCGTTGGCGGGTGTGATTGGCATGACCATCCTCATCGTCCGTCTCGGAACCTTCAAGTCTGCCGCACCTGTGCCCTGCGTCAGTGGCAAAGTTTGGCTTCGTGCTCAGCATGTCCGCCTGGCTCCAGCTGGAACGTGCAGTGGGCCACGTCGAAGTGTTCGCCCAGACAGCCCTGCAGGTCGTGCAGCATCTGCTCATGGCCGACGGCGTCCAGCGCCCGCCTGCTGACGACCACGTGTGCGGAGAGTACCGGCATGCCCGAGGTGATGGTCCATACATGCAGATCATGCAGCCCTTCGACGCCGGGGAGGGCGAGGATGTGGGCCCGTACCTGATCCATGTCCACCTCCCGCGGCGCCGCCTCCAGCAGCACGTTCAGCGTGTCCCGCAGCAGCCGGAACGTCCGCGGCACGATCATGAGGCCGATCAGCAGCGAGGCGATCGGATCCGCCGCCTGCCAGCCGGTGGTCACGATGATCCCCGCCGATACGAGGACCGCGACCGAGCCCAGCGCGTCCGCCAGCACCTCCAGGAACGCCCCGCGGACGTTGAGGCTCTCCCGCTGCCCGCCCCTGAGCAGCGCCAGTGACACCGCGTTCGCGGCCAGGCCGACGGCGCCGAACAGGATCGTCAGCCCGCCGTGGCTGGCGACCGGGGTGATGAACCGCAGCACCGCCTCGTACAGGATGTAGCCGCCCACGCCGAGCAGCAGCAGGCAGTTCGCCAGCGCGGCCAGGATCTCGGCCCGTGCGTAGCCGTAGGTGCGGCGCGGGCTCGGCGGGCGGTTCGCGAAGTGGATCGCCAGCAGCGCCATGGCGAGCCCGAGGGCGTCGGTGGCCATGTGGCCGGCGTCCGCGAGCAGCGCGAGCGAACCGGCGAGCACACCGCCGGCCACCTCCACGGCCATCACCGTGAGCGTGATGCCGAGGGCGGCCCGCAGCCGCCACTGGTGCGCGGCGCCCGCCGTGCCGAGGCCGCCGCCGTGGTCGTGGCCCGCGCCCATGTACGGCCTCCTCCCGCGCGCCGCCACTGCCCGGGCGCGCCAGCTGCCTACGGCCCAGTGAACTACGGCGGTCCCCTAAGGCACGGTCAGCCGCGCCGGGCCTGAGCCCGCGCTCCCTGCTGCCGGACGGTCTAAGACCGCCCGGAAGCAGGGTGGTGCAGGCACCAGCCCTCCCAGGCCGACCGCACCATCGCCGCCACCCCGTGCCGCGCGCTCCAGCCCAGCTCCTTGGCGATCAGCTCGGCCGATCCGACGACCCGGGCCGGATCGCCCGCGCGGCGCGCCTCGACCACCGGGGCGAGCTCCGGGTGGCCGGTGACCTCGCCGATCAGCTGGGCCATCTCGCGCACCGAGACGCCCTTGCCGGTGCCGATGTTCACCGTCAGATCGCCCCCTCCGGGCCGCTCGGCCAGCCGGCGGGCCACGGCGAGGTGGGCGGAGGCCAGGTCCTCGACATGGATGTAGTCACGGATGCAGGAGCCGTCCGGCGTCGGATAGTCGTCGCCGAAGATCCGGGGCGCCTCGCCCTGGGTGATCCGCTCGAACATCATCGGGATGATGTTGAACACTCCGGTGTCGGCCAGCTCGGGGCGGGTGGCGCCCGCCACATTGAAGTAGCGCAGACAGGCCGTGGAGATCGAATGGGCCGCGCCCGTGGCTCTGACCAGCCACTCTCCGGCCAGCTTGGTCTCTCCGTACGGGTTCACCGGCCGGCAGGGGGTGTCCTCGGTGACGAGTTCCACATCCGGCATCCCGTAGACGGCGGCGGAGGAGGAGAAGACGAAGCTGCCGACCCCGGCCGCGACCACCGCCTCCAGCAGCACCGTCAGGCCGTGCACATTCTCGCGGTAGTAGCGCAACGGCTGCTCGACGGACTCCCCGACCTGCTTCTTCGCCGCCAGGTGCACCACCCCGGTCACGCCGAGGTCGGCGAAGGTGCGGTCCAGCAGCTCACGGTCGAGCGTGGAGCCCTGTACCAAAGGGATGCCGTCCGGCAGCCGCTCGGCGACACCGCTGGACAGATCGTCGAGCACGGCGACACGCTCCCCGGCCTCCGCCATGACCCGCACGACATGCGCCCCGATATATCCGGTACCACCTGTGATCAGCCACGTCATGACCGCACCTTATCCACAGCCGGGGCGGGCGGCGTTTGTCCTGGAGCACCGCCATCCACCATGATGATCGCGGCAGCGGAAGCCGTCGTTCCTCCGAGCGGGTGATGAATGTGCGGTGAACGGACGCTTCCTTTCATCCGATAGCCTCTGCCGACGTGCCGCCCGCCCCTCATGGGGCCCGGGGCGTGCGACGACCGCTGTCCGGACGGCGGCCACCGGCCGATCCCTGTCCGGCGCGGCCACCGTGCCAGCTGCCAAGGAGTGAGTTCGTCTGTCGACCGCCATTCTCACCGGTCCCGCGGTCGCGGGCTCGTCTCTTGAGGACGACCTGCGGTCGCTGGGGTTCGACGTGCGCACGGCAGCCGACGCCGCCGGGGTCGCGAGGGAACTCGCGGCCGCCCCGGCGCGTGAGCGGGTGGCCCTGGTCGACCCGCGCTTCGTCGGCCACGTCCACGCGCTGCGCCTGGCCCTGACCGATCCGCGCTTCCCGGCCGCCGCGGTCCACGGCGCCCTCACCGCCCAGCCGGAGGCCCGCGCGGCGCTCACCCGCGCGCTGGCGGCGTACGCACCGGGGGCGGCGGCGCCCGGGCGCGGCGCCCTCGCCGCGGCCGGCGCCACGGCGGCCCCCGGGGCGGAGGTCCTCCTGCCGGCCCCGGACGGCCTCGCCGTACTGCCCGACGCCCTCGCCGACGCACTGGACGCCGAGGACGTCGCCGTGCACCGGCCCGAGCTGGGGGTGCTCGTCGCCGACGTGCCCGAGGACGCGCCGGGGCGCACGGAGGCGCTGGCCCGCACCCGGGCGGTGGACGACGAGCGGGTGCGACTGCGCAGCGCCGTCAAGTCGCGTGACGGCTTCTTCACGACCTTCTGCATCAGCCCCTACTCGCGCTACATCGCCCGCTGGTGCGCCCGCCGCGGGCTGACGCCCAACCAGGTCACCACCGCCTCCCTGCTCACCGCCCTCGTCGCGGCGGGCTGCGCGGCCACCGGCACCCGCCCCGGATTCATCGCGGCCGGGCTGCTGCTGATCGCCTCCTTCGTCCTGGACTGCACCGACGGCCAGCTCGCCCGCTACTCCCTCCAGTACTCCACGCTCGGCGCCTGGCTGGACGCCACGTTCGACCGGGCCAAGGAGTACGCGTACTACGCGGGGCTCGCGTTGGGCGCCGCGCGCGGGGGCGGGGATGACGTATGGGCGCTCGCGCTCGGCGCGATGGTGCTGCAGACCTGCCGCCACGTCGTCGACTTCTCCTTCAACGAGGCGAACCACGACGCCACCGGCAACACCAGCCCCACCGCCACCTTCTCCAACCGCCTCGACAGCGTCGGCTGGACCGTCTGGCTGCGCCGGATGATCGTGCTGCCGATCGGCGAGCGCTGGGCGCTGATCGCGGTGCTCACCGCGTGCACCACGCCCCGCATCACCTTCTATGTGCTGCTCATCGGCTGCGCGCTGGCCGCCTGCTACACCACCGCGGGCCGGGTGCTGCGGTCGCTGACCCGCAAGGCGCGGCGTACGGACCGCGCGGCGCTCGCCCTCGCGGACCTCGCCGACTCGGGCCTGCTCGCCCAGGGCCTCGCCGCGGCCCTCCGCGGGGCCGCGCGCCGGCTCCCGGCCCTCGCCGCCCCCGCCCTCGCCCTGCTCGGGGCGGCCGTCGTGGTCGCCGTGGCGGCGCTCACGTCCTTCGGCAGCCCCTGGGCGGTCGTCGCCGCCGCGGGCTACGCGCTCACCTCCGGACTGGCCGTGGCCCGTCCACTGGAGGGCCCGCTCGACTGGCTTGTACCGCCGGTCTTCCGCGCCGCGGAATACGGCACCATCCTGGTCCTGGCAGCTGACTCGGGGGTGAACGGGGCCTTGCCCGCCGCTTTCGGGCTGGTGTCGGCGGTCGCCTACCATCACTACGACACGGTGTACCGCATCCGCGGCGGCACCGGCGCGCCCCCGCACCGGCTGGTGCGGGCGATCGGCGGGCACGAGGGGCGGACCCTGGCGGTCACGGTCGCCGCCGCCCTGCTGTACGAGCAGAACCAAGGCTTCACCATCGCGCTGACCGCCCTCGCGGCGGCCCTCGCGCTGACCGTGCTCAGCGAGAGCATCCGCTTCTGGGTGTCCTCCGGAGCACCCGCTGTACACGACGAAACAGGAGAACCCGCATGATCGGCCTCGTGCTGGCGGCCGGCGCCGGACGGCGTCTGCGCCCTTACACCGACACCCTTCCCAAGGCCCTGGTGCCCGTCGATGGTGACACCACCGTCCTCGACCTCACCCTTGGCAACTTCGCGGAGGTGGGCCTCACCGAGGTCGCGATCGTGGTCGGTTACCGCAAGGAGGCCGTGTACGAGCGCAAGGAGGCGCTGGAGGCGAAGTACGGCCTCAAGCTCACCCTCATCGACAACGACAAGGCCGAGGAGTGGAACAACGCCTACTCCCTGTGGTGTGCCCGTGACGCGATCCAGCACACCGTGATCCTCGCCAACGGCGACACCGTGCACCCGGTCTCCGTCGAGAAGACCCTGCTCGCCGCCCGGGGCAACGGCCAGAAGATCATCCTCGCCCTGGACACGGTCAAGCAGCTCGCCGACGAGGAGATGAAGGTCGTCGCGGACCCCGAGAAGGGCGTCCAGAAGATCACCAAGCTCATGGACCCGGCCGAGGCGACCGGCGAGTACATCGGCGTCACCCTCATCGAGGGCGAGGCCGCCGCGGAGCTGGCGGACGCGCTGAAGACCACTTTCGAGCGCGACCCCGACCTGTACTACGAGGACGGCTACCAGGAGCTGGTCAACCGCGGCTTCAAGGTCGACGTGGTCCCGATCGGCGACATCAAGTGGGTCGAGATCGACAACCACGACGACCTCGCGAAGGGCCGTGAGATCGCATGCCAGTACTGACCCGCCTCATCCCGTCTCCCGTCTCCGTCGACATCAACGCCGGGGCCCTGGACGACTTGGCGGGCCTGCTGGCCGACCAGCGCATCTCGGCCTCCGGCAAGCTGGCGATCGCGATCAGCGGCGGCTCCGGCGCCGTACTGCGCGACCGGCTGGCCCCGGTGCTGCCGGGCGCCGACTGGTTCGAGCTGGCCGACGGCACCATCGACGGCGCCATCCAGCTGGCTGACGCCATGAAGTCCGGGCACTACGACGCCGTCGTCGGCCTGGGCGGCGGGAAGATCATCGACGCCGCCAAGTACGCCGCCGCGCGTATCGGCCTGCCGATGGTCGCCGTCGCGACGAACCTGTCGCACGACGGCATCTGCTCGCCGGTGTCGATCCTCGACAACGACGCGGGCCGCGGCTCATACGGTGTGCCGACCCCGATCGCGCTGGTCATCGACCTCGACGTGATCCGTGACGCCCCCGTGCGCTTCGTCCGCTCCGGCATCGGCGACGCCGTCTCCAACATCTCCGCGATCGCGGACTGGGAGCTGTCGCACCGCGAGACGGGCGAGCCGATCGACGGCCTCGCGGCGGCCATGGCCCGTACAGCGGGCGAGTCGGTGCTCCGGCACCCCGGCGGCTGCGGCGACGACGACTTCCTGACCGTGCTGTCCGAGGGACTGGTGCTGTCCGGCATCGCCATGTCGATCGCCGGTCACACCCGGCCGTCCTCCGGCGCCTGCCATGAGATCAGCCACGCCTTCGACCTGCTCTACCCCAAGCGCTCCGCGCTCCACGGCGAGCAGGTCGGCCTCGGCGCCGCCTTCGCGATGCACCTGCGGGGCGCGCTCGAGGAATCCGCGCTGATGGTCGACGTACTGCGGCGGCACGGCCTGCCCGTCCTGCCGACCGAAATCGGATTCAGCGAGGACGAGTTCGTCAAGGCGGTGGAGTACGCCCCGCAGACCCGCCCCGGGCGCTACACGATCCTCGAGCACCTTGACCTCTCCTCCGACGCGATCAGGGACGCATACGCCGACTATGCCAAAGCAGTCAGTCAAACCATCGGTGGCTGAACTCCGCCCGGTCGTCCACCCCGAGGGTGTGAAGGACCGGCGGAGCGGTGAGCACTGGGGGGGACGCCTGTACATGCGGGAGATCTCGCTGCGGGTGGACCGGCATCTGGTGAACACGCGGGTCACGCCCAACCAGCTCACGTACCTGATGACCGTCTGCGGCGTGCTCGCGGCCCCGGCACTGCTGGTGCCGGGGATCGCGGGCGCCGTCCTCGGCGTGCTGATGGTCCAGCTCTACCTGCTGCTCGACTGCGTCGACGGCGAGATCGCGCGCTGGAGGCAGCAGTTCTCCCTCGGCGGGGTCTACCTGGACCGGGTCGGCGCCTATCTGACCGACGCCGCGGTGCTCGTCGGCTTCGGCCTGCGCGCCGCCGATCTGTGGGGCAGCGGGCGGATCGACTGGCTCTGGGCCTTCCTCGGCACCCTGGCCGCCCTCGGCGCGATCCTGATCAAGGCCGAGACGGACCTCGTCGGCGTCGCCCGCCACCAGGGCGGGCTGCCGCCGGTCAAGGAGGCGGCGTCCGAGCCGCGCTCCTCCGGCATGGCGATGGCCCGCAGGGCCGCCGGGGCGCTGAAGTTCCACCGGCTGGTGCTCGGGATCGAGGCGTCCCTGCTGATCCTGGTCCTGGCGGTGCTGGACTCGGTGCGGGGCGACCTGTTCTTCTCCCGGCTCGGCGTCGCCGTACTCGCGGGCATCGCCCTTCTGCAAACCCTTCTTCACCTGGTGTCCATCCTCGCGTCGAGCAGGTTGAAGTGATGACGGACACACTCACGGTCGGCGCGGTCGTCCTGACGATGGGCAACCGCCCCGACGAGCTGCGCGCGCTGCTCGACTCGGTCGCCAAGCAGCACGGCGACCGGATCGAGGTGGTCGTCGTGGGCAACGGCTCACCGCTGCCCGAGCTGCCGGACGGGGTGCGCACCGTCGAGCTCCCGGAGAACGTCGGCATCCCGGCCGGGCGCAACGTCGGCATCGAGGCGTTCGGCCCCGGCGGCACCGAGGTCGACGTGCTGCTCTTCCTCGACGACGACGGTCTGCTGCCCCATGCGGACACCGCCGAGCTGTGCCGGCAGGCCTTCGCCGCCGACCCGGAGCTCGGCATCATCTCCTTCCGCATCGCCGACCCCGAGACCGGCACCACGCAGCGCCGCCATGTGCCCCGGCTGCGCGCCTCCGACCCCATGCGGTCCTCGCGGGTGACCACCTTCCTCGGCGGTGCCAACGCGGTCCGTACAAAGGTCTTCGCGCAGGTCGGCGGGTTGCCGGACGACTTCTTCTACGCCCATGAGGAGACCGACCTCGCCTGGCGCGCCCTGAACGCGGGCTGGATGATCGATTACCGGTCGGACATGGTGCTGCACCACCCGGCCACCGCGCCGAGCAGGCACGCGGTCTACCACCGTATGGTCGCCCGCAACCGGGTCTGGCTGGCGCGGCGCAACCTCCCCATCCCGCTCATCCCCGTGTATCTCGGCGTCTGGCTGCTGCTCACCTTGGCCCGGCGACCCTCGAAAGCCGCCCTCCGTGCCTGGTTGGGCGGGTTCCGGGAAGGCTGGAAGACACCGTGTGGTGCACGCCGCCCCATGAAGTGGCGTACGGTATGGCGCCTGACCCGACTGGGCCGACCGCCTGTCATCTGACAAGCTCGTATCTGAGAGCATCGGGCGCGACCCGGGGCGCGGCCCCCGTCAGCGCACCCCTGATGAGGACGAAAGTGTCAACTGTGAGCGAGACTACGCACAATAGTGCGGTCGCCAGCGCCCCGCCGTCGCCGGATGACGGCCTGGCCCCGGCAGAGCTGGCGGCGAAGTACGGGCTGTCGGTGAGCGGCGCCCGGGTGAGCCTTGTCGAGTATGTCAAGCAGATGTGGGGCAGGCGCCACTTCATTCTGGCTTTTTCGCAGGCCAAGCTCACCGCCCAGTACAGCCAGGCCAAGCTCGGCCAGCTGTGGCAGGTGGCGACGCCGCTGCTGAACGCGGCGGTGTACTTCTTCATCTTCGGCCTGCTCCTGAAGAGCAACAGGGGCATGTCACATGACATGTACATCCCGTTCCTGGTGACGGGTGTCTTCGTCTTCACGTTCACGCAGAACTCCGCGATGGCGGGGGTGCGAGCGATCTCGGGGAACCTGGGTCTGGTGCGGGCCCTGCACTTCCCGCGCGCCTCGCTCCCCATCTCCTTCTCGCTCCAGCAGCTCCAGCAGCTGCTGTTCTCGATGATCGTGCTGGTCATCGTTCTGCTGGGCTTCGGGCACTACCCGGCCCTGGCCTGGGTGCTGATCCTCCCGGTGCTCGCACTGCAGTTCGTCTTCAACACCGGTCTCTCCTTGATCATGGCCCGGCTCGGGGCGAAGACCCCGGACCTCGCCCAGCTGCTGCCGTTCCTCCTGCGGACGTGGATGTACGCGTCCGGCGTGATGTACCCGCTGGCGCCCACGCTCGAGCGGGCCGGGGCGAGCGGCTGGATCGCCGACGTCATGCTGGGGAACCCGGCGGCCGTCTACATGGACCTGATGCGGTACGCGCTGATCAACGACTACGGTCAGGGTTACCTGCCTCCGCATGTGTGGGCGCTGGCCCTGGGCTGGGCAGTGGTCTTCGGCGTCGGCGGCTTCGTGTACTTCTGGAAGGCAGAGGAGCAGTACGGCCGTGGCTGAGCAGACCCTTGACGAGACTTCCCAGGCGTCCAAGGCGCCCCAGGCGGGCCAGGCCGCTCAGGCGGCCCCGGCCATGGGGCGCATCCCGACCGTCATCGCCGACGATGTGCACATCGTCTACCGCGTCAACGGGGGCCCCCGTGGCCGCGGCAGCGCCACCGCGGCCCTCAGCCGCATCCTCCGCCGCAAGAACGCGCCGGGCATGCGAGAGGTGCACGCCGTGCGCGGGGTCACCTTCGTGGCCTACCGCGGCGAGTCGATCGGCCTGATCGGCTCCAACGGCTCCGGCAAGTCGACACTGCTCAAGGCCGTCGCGGGGCTGCTGCCCACCGAGCGCGGCAAGGTCTACACCGACGGCCAGCCGTCGCTGCTCGGCGTGAACGCGGCGCTGATGAACGACCTGACCGGCGAGCGGAACGTCATCCTCGGCGGGCTGGCCATGGGGATGTCGCGTGAGCAGATCCGCGAGCGCTACGAGGGGATCGTCGACTTCTCGGGCATCAATGAGAAGGGCGACTTCATCACGCTGCCGATGCGCACCTACTCCTCCGGTATGGCGGCCCGACTGCGGTTCTCGATCGCCGCCGCCAAGGACCACGATGTGCTGATGATCGACGAGGCGCTGGCCACCGGCGACCGGAAGTTCCAGAAGCGCTCGGAGGCCCGCATCCGCGAGCTGCGCAAGGACGCCGGCACGGTCTTCCTGGTCAGCCACAACAACAAGTCGATCCGGGACACCTGTGACCGGGTGCTGTGGCTGGAGAAGGGGGAGCTGCTGATGGACGGCCCGACGGACGAGGTCATCAAGGCGTACGAGAAGGAGACCGGCAAGTAGCCGACTTCCGCGCGCCGCGCGCCGCGCACCAGCGGGCCCCGCCGGACACTGTCCGGCGGGGCCCGCTGCGCTTACGCGCCGGCACTCATGCGGTGGCGCTTACGTGGTGGCGCTTACGTGGTGGCGTCGAAGAGCGCGACGGTGCCGCGCACCCGGATGCGATGGCGCTCGAACCGGGACCCGAGCGCCTCGTCCAGCAGCTCCAGCGAGTCCTCGGAGTTGTTGAGCACCCCGCGCCGCACGCACTCGCGCTGATGGAGGCGGGAGACCGCGGTATGGCGCACTCCGCGCGCCAACACGGTGCTGCCGAACACCCGGGCCCCCGGCTCGAGATGCGGCAGCAGATGGTCGAAGACCGCGAATTTCGCCGGCGCCCCCGAGGGCAGGCAGTGCAGCACGAAGTTCAACGCGGCCGAGGTGAAGCGCCGCCCCTCCAGCTCCATCGGGCGCAGCACATCGCGGCGCAGCGCCGTGGGGCCGTAGCGCGCGATCCGGCGCTGTGCGGTCGCCAGTACCGTCGGGTTGAGGTCGACCAGGGTGATCTCCGGCAGGCGGGTGGGGAAGCGGCACCGGTCGAGGAAGTAGCCGGTGCCCGGACCGATGTCCAGATGGCGGCCGGAGACATGCCGGTCGTAGAGGGCGAGCATCTCCTCGGGCGGGCAGCGCCACACCGCGCGGCACACCGCGCCCAGGACGAGCGTGTCGTACAGGGCGAGCAGGGGCCGGGAGTAGACGGCCGCCGCGGCGGCGGCGTCGCTTCCCTTGTCCCGCTCGCGGTCCCGCTGGTCTCCCATGCGATCGGCTCCCTTCCTGGGCCTGCGCAGACTTCCTGAACCTGCGCAGACTTTCCGAACCTGAACAGGGCACAGCCTTCCTCCTTTTACAGATCCCGACCGGTGGCCCGTGGATACACGCGCAAAGGATGTATCCGCGTGGCGCGGCGCCGGATCTGTTGGGCAGTACGGATACCGAGCGGAGGAAAGGTCAGATGAGCCAGCCCGTCACCAGCAGGCCCGTCATCAAGAGCCCCGGCGTCAAGAGTGCCGAGTGGGACGCCATCGTCGTCGGCAGCGGGCTCGGAGGCGTCTCGGCCGCGGCCGTCCTGGCGCGCTCGGGGCTGAAGGTTCTCGTCTGCGAGCAGGGCGAAGGTCTTGGCGGGCTCGCGCACGCCTTCAGCCGCGACGGGCGGACCTTCGACTCGGCGATCCGGGTGCTGGCCGAGGGCGAGATGGTGCTCGGGCTGCTGGACTGGCTGGGCGTTCAGGACCAGTGCGAGCTGACCGTCATCGACCATCTCTACCAGGCGGAGTTCCCGGGGATGAGCGTCTTCGCGCCCACGGGCCTGGAGGAGTTCATGGAGGCCCATATCCGGCTCTTCCCGGGCGAGGCGGAGGGCATCCGCGCCTTCTTCCAGCTGCGCCGCCAGATGTTCTGGGAGACGGCGCAGGCGCCCATGCGGGTGACCGACCCGTCGGCGCTCGGGCAGTTGCAGGAGCTGCTGCCGACGCTGATGAAATACCGGACGGCGACGCTCGCGCAGGTCATGGACGAGTATCTGCGCGACCCGCGGCTGAAGGCCATGTGCTCGGCCCTGTGGCCGTATATGGGGGCGCCGCCCTCTCAACTGTCGTTCTTCGCCTACGCCCAGTTCATCGGGGTGCTCATCGACGGCCCGTACTACTGCAAGGGCAGCTTCCAGAATCTGGTGGACGCCTTTGTCACCGCGGTCGAGCGGCACGGGGGCCAGGTCCTCACCGGCACCCCCGTCGAGCGGATCCTGCTCCAGGACGGCCGGGTCGTGGGGGTGCGCACGGCGGAGGGGGACGTGTGCACCGCCCCGGTCGTCATTTCGAACGCGGACGCCCGCCAGACCTTCGAGGACCTGGTCGGCCCCGAGCATCTGCCCGCGTCCTACGCCCGGCGGCTGCGGCGGCTCCGGCCGTCGATGTCGGCCTGCGTCGTATACGCGGCGACCACGCAGGACGTGCCCGCTCTCGGCGTCGCGCACGAGACCTTCAAGTACAACCACTGGGACCACGAGGAGACGTGGCGGGACCTGATGGGTGGCCGGCCGGGCGGGATGTCGCTGTCCGTGATGACGATGCTCGATCCCGAGCTCGCTCCGCCCGGAGAGCATCTGCTGATCGGCACCGCCGTGGCGCCCTACCGGCTGCCCGGCGACAGGCCGTGGCAGCAGCACAAGGACCGGTTCGCCGACTCCCTGCTCGCCGAGTTCGAGCCCGTGATCCCCGGCCTGCGGGACCATCTGACGTTCCTCCAGGCGGGTACGCCCGTGACCATCGAGCGCTACACGCGCAATCACGAGGGCGCCACCTATGGCTGGGCGCTGAGCCCCCACCAGATCGGCGGAAAGCGGCTCGCCCATGAGGCGCCGGTGCCCGGTCTGTTTCTCTCCGGCCACTGGACCGAGGAGGGACCGGCGTCCTTCCGGGTGATCCTCTCCGGCATGAACACGGCCCGTGAGGTGCTCGGCCACCTCGGCACCGGTCTGGACGTGCCCACTTTCAAACCCGACGACGTGCCGCAGCCGGCGCTGGACAGGTGAAAGGCAGCCCCCCATGACCACCGTATTCGCGCCGCCCGGCCCCCGGGGACATCCCGTGCTCGGCAGCATCCGGGAGATCCAGCGGGACAATGTGTCGGCGTTCATGCACGCGTTCCGGCACCACGGCGACATCGTCAACTTCCGCGGCCCGCTGAGGATCAATCTGCTGGCCCACCCGGACCATGTCCAGCATGTGCTGCGCGACCAGCACAAGAACTATCCGAGGCCGCGCAAGGTGCAGGGCTGCCTGAGCACGATCGTCGGGGACGGGCTGGTCGCCGCCGAGGGCGGCTCCTGGCTCCGGTCCCGGCGGCTCACCCAGCCCGCCTTCCACCGCGACATCCTCCGCCGCTTCGGGGAGACCTTCACCCGCACCACCTCCGAGATGCTGGACGACTGGGAGCGGCGCCACGGCCAGGGCCGGCCGCTGGACATCAAGTCGGAGATGATGCATCTGAGCCTGGCCAATCTGGCCCGGGCGCTGTTCAAAGCGGATCTCACCGACGCCATCGCCAGGATCGAGCCGGCCGTCCAGGGAGCGCTGAGCTTCACCCACCGCCGGATGACCTCCCCCGTGGACCCGCTGCGGATTCCCTCCAAGGCCAGAGGGCGCTTCCGGGACGCGCTCGGGACGATCAATTCGGTGCTCTATCCGATGATCGTCGAGCGGCGCCGGGAGGGCGGCGAGGACGACCTGGTCAGCATGCTCATCGACGCCAAGGACCCCGGCTCCGGCGAGGCGTTCACCGACGAGCAGATCAGAGACGAGGTGAGCGGTTTCTTCGTGGCCGGCCATGAGACCGTCTCCACCGCGCTCACCTGGACCTGGTATCTGCTCTCGCTCAACCCCGAGAGCAGGCGCCGGATCCAGGACGAGGTGGATCGGACGCTGGCCGGGCGCGTCCCGACCGTCGACGACCTGCCGAAGCTCACGTACACGACCATGGTGCTCCAGGAGGCCATGCGCCTGTATCCGCCGATCTTCGTCTATATGCGCTGCGCCGCGCGGGACGACGAAATCGGCGGCTATCACGTGCCCGCCGGGCGCTGGGTGGTGGTCTGCCCCTATGTGACGCACCGCCACCCCGAGTTCTGGGACAACCCGGAGGGCTTCGAACCCGAGCGGTTCACCCTCGAGAACAGCGCGGACCGCCACCGGATGGCGTATCTCCCGTTCGGCGCGGGACCGCGCAAGTGCATCGGCGACTCGTTCGCGATGCTCCAGATGCCCCTGGTGGTCGCCATGGTCGCGCAGCGGTTCCGGCTGGATCTGGTGGAGGGTCAGCGGGTCTTCCCGGAGCCGGCGATCTCCCTGCGCCCCCGGGACCCCATGTGGATGTGGCTCCGGCCCGCTGAGGAGGCTTCCCGATGACCCGTCAAGCACCAGGCCCCAAGGGCGATCCCGTCCTCGGCAACGCACGGGCCTTCCAGTCCGACATCCTCCAGGCCTTGCAGCGGGGGCGTCGGGAGTACGGCGATGTGGTGCGGTTCGAGGGCATCGGCCCGCTCTTCCCGGTGTTCTTCGTCGGCCACCCCGACGGGATCAAGGAGATCCTGCAGGACAAGCACCGCAACTTCCCCAAGACGCCGTTCGTCAGCGACCGCTGGCGGGCCCTGGTGGGCGACGGTCTCATCTGTAGCGAGGGCGAGCTGTGGAAGCGCCAGCGCAGGCTCTGCCAGCCCGCCTTCCACCGCCGCCTGATCACCAGCTTCGCCACCGGGATGACCGAGGTCACCGCCGAGCTGCTGGACCGCTGGGAGGCCGCGGCGCACGCGCACCGCGAGGTGGATGTCACTCTCGACATGACCCGGCTGGCCCTGAGCGTCCTGGGCGGCGCCCTGTTCGGCGCGAACTGGCGGCAGGACTCCGAGGTCATGGCGCACGCCGTCGAAGTGGCCATCGGCGAGGCGTACAAGAAGTTCGGGAAGTTCGTCAGCCTGCCGGAGGGCGTGCCCACCCCTGCCAATCTGAGGTTCGCCAAGGCCAGGAAACAGCTCGACCGGATCATCTACCGCGTCATCGAGGACCGGCGGGCCGACCGGGGCCCGCACCCCGACGATCTGCTCGAGGCGCTGATGACCGCCACCGAGGACGACGGCTCGGGCATGACCGTCGAGCAGGTCCGCAACGAGGTCATGACCTTTATGTTCGGCGGCCATGAGACCGTCGCCTCCGGGCTGACCTGGGCGCTGTATCTGCTCTCCCGCCACCCCGGGGTCGCCGCGCGGCTGGAGACCGAGGTGGACGAGGTGCTGGGCGGCCGCCTTCCCGGAGTCGAGGATCTCCCCCGACTGCCCTATGTGGACCGGGTGGTGCGCGAGTCGCTGCGGCTCTACCCCCCGGTGTCGCTCATCTCGCGCACCCCGCTGGAGGACGACACCGTGCAGGGCTATGACATCCCCAAGGGCTCGATGGTGCTGCTCTCCTCCTATGTGACCCATCGGCACCCGGACTTCTGGCCCAACCCCGAGGGCTTCGACCCCGATCGCTGGATCCCGCTGGGCGAGCAGGGCCCGCACCGCTATGCCTGGTGGCCGTTCTCCGGCGGTCCCCGCAAGTGCATCGGGGATGTCTTCGGTCTACAGGAGATGAAGCTGGTGCTGGCGATGATGGCGCAGCGGGTACGGATCCGGCTCGCGCCCGGCCACCCCGTGATCCCGCGCCCCGGGATCACCCTCGGACAGGAACACGGCGTGATCGCCACCGTCGCGCCGCGCGAGAAGGCACCGCCCGCCGCCCCCCGCGCCCTTCCGGTCGCCGATTCCGAGGCCGTCGTGGCCGCCGCGGCCGCCGCGGGCTGCCCGATGCACGGAGGTGGAGCGCAATGACGCTCGCCACCGAACCCGCCCTGCGGGCCGGCCTGGAGACCGTATGGGCCTATCTCCAGGAATGCGGAGGCGCCCGGCAGCTCGCGCTGGCCGACCGGCTGGTGACCCGGGACGCCCGGCTGCACAATCCGCCCTGGCTCGGCCCGGACGGGCGCGGCGCGGCCGGCGTCCGGGACCATCTCGTCCTGCTGCACCGCGCGTTCCCCGACCTGCGTACCGAGGTGGAGGACCTCTTCGGCGCCGGTGACCGGGTCGTGGCCCGGCTCACCCACCGGGGGACCCACCGAGGGCCCTGGCTGGGCGTCCCCGCCACCGGGCGCGAAGTGGAGTTCTCGCAGACGCTGATCTTCCGCGTCGAGGACGGCCCAGGCGGCCGGATCGCCGAGATCTGGCAGGAGGCGGACGCGCTCGGCACCCTGATCACCCTGGGCGCCGCGCCCCCGCTGGGCACCACGAGCGCGCTGCGCGCGCTGGGCTGGGCCATCGCGGCGGCGCACCACCGGGCCCACCACCGCGTGCCGCAGGACCAGCCGTGGCCATGGCGGGGCACCGACCGGCAGCGCACCCCCGCCTTCCACGGTGCTCTGTCGGGCACCGTCCCGGCCTCCGCCGACCTGCTCGAGGCCAATGCCCTGCCGCTGCGGCGCTGGATCGCGGAATGCGTCAACGAACAGGCCGTGCACATCTGCCAGGAGATCTTCCACGAGACCTATCGAGGCCACTCCCCGCCCCACGCCGAGCCCGAGCCGCTGCGCGGCCCGAAGGGCTACGAGCGCTTCATCCGCGGGATCCTGACCGGTTTCCCCGATGCCAAGGCGACCATCGAGGACCTGATCCCGGTCGGCGACCGGGTCGCCTGCCGGGTCCGGATGACCGGCACTCACCTGGGTCCTTACCGCGGACTGCCACCCACCGGCCGGCCGTTCTCCCTCGGGCAGATGGTGATCTGCCGCATCGAGGACGGCAAAATCGTGGAGAGCTGGCAGGAGATCGACGCACTGGGGCTGATGCTGGGCTTCGGGGTGGTGCCCCGGCCCGGGTCCGGCTCCGCCGGCTATCTCCTGTGGTTTGCTCGGCTCGCCGCGACGCTGGCCACCGCCCCGCGCCGGATCGCCGCCGCACGCAAGGGGGCGAGGGCATGACCGGGGCCCGTGAGACGGCCGATGCGGCGGCCCTCGGCCGCGCCCTCGCGGCGTACGGCGGCGCGGACCGCTGGGCGTCCGCCGGGCGGATCGAAGCGGAGCTCTCCTGCGGCGGCCTGCTCTTCCGGTGGAAGCGCGGCAGCGCCGGGACCTTCGACCGGATGCGCGTCACCGCGGAAGTGGCGAGGCAGCGGATCCGGTTCCACGGTTTCGACGGCCCCCTCGACGGAGTGCTGGAAGGCCACGAGGTGCGGCTGGAGCGGGATGGCGCGGTCGCCGCGCGGCGTGCGGACGCCCGCGCCCCGTTCCCCGGCGGCCGCCGCCTGCTCCGCTGGGACTCGTTGGACATGATGTATTTCCTGGGCTACGCCCTGTGGAACTACCTCGCCTTTCCCGCGCTGCTGCTCCGTGAGGACATGAGCTGGCGTGCCGACGGCCCCGATGCCCTCCTGGCGCGCTTCCCCGAGCACCTGGCCACCCACTGCCCGGAGCAGCGCTTCCGGCTCGACCCGGCCACCGGCCTGGTCACCGAGCACGAGTACACCGCCGAGGTCTTCGGCCGCCGCTGGGCGCACGCCTGCCATCTCACCAGCGAGTACCGGGACGCCGACGGCGTCCCGTACGCCTCCCGCCGCCGGGTGATGCCGAGGCGCCCGCGGGCCGGGGGAGCGATGCCGCGCCCCGTGCTCATCTGGGCCGACATCCACGACTACGCACTGACGAAGACTCGGTAAGGAGAAAGTCCATGCTCGATCGCTTGGCCCGGGCCATCGTCCGGCGCCCGAGGGCGTTCCTCATCGCGGTCCTCGGCTTCATGCTGATCGCCGGCCCGTTGGGCGGGCCCGTCGTCGGCAAGCTCGTCAACGGCGGGTTCGAGGACCCGAAGTCGGAGTCCAGCCTGGCGAAGCAGGCCTTGGACCAGCACTTCGGGGTGAAGGACTCCAACCTGGTGCTGCTGGTCCGGGCACCCGGCTCGGTCGACTCGGACACGGCCGCCGAGGAGGGTGCCGCCCTGACCCGGCGGCTGGCGGCCGAGCCCGGGATCTCCCAGGTCGGCTCCTACTGGACCCAGGGCAGAGACCAGCGGCTGCGCAGCGAGGACTCCCAGTACGCGATGGTCATCGGGCACATCGGTGGCGGCGAGAACGCCGCGGCGGACCGTGTCGAGGGGCTGCGCAAGGAGTTCGCCGGCCGGCAGGGGTCGTTGGACGTGAAGCTCGGCGGCAGCACCGCCATGGGCTTCGACACCGACCACACGGTCCAAAAGGACCTCCAGAGGATGGAGGCCATCGCCTTTCCGGTGCTCTTCGTCATCCTGCTGCTGGTGTTCGGCAGCCTGGTCTCGGCGCTGCTGCCCCTGCTGATGGTCCTTCCGCTGCTGCTCGGCACGCTGCTCATGCTCCGGGCCATCACGCTGTTCACCGATGTGTCGGTCTTCGCGCTGAACGTGACGACCATCATCGGCCTGGGCATCGCCATCGACTACAGCCTGTTCATCGTGACCCGGTACCGGGAGGAGATCAGGGACCGTGGCGGCGATCTGACGGACAAGGAGGTGCGGTCCGCGGCGATCGTGGCCGCGGTGCGCACGGCCGGGCGCACCGTGGTGTTCTCCGCCGTCACGGTGATGCTCTCCATGGCCGCGCTCGCGCTCTTCCCGCTGCTGTTCCTGCGCTCGATCGCCGTGGCGGGTATCGGTGTGATGCTGTTCGCCGCCCTGGCGGCCACCATTGTGATGCCGATGCTGCTCGCGCTGTTCGGCGCGAAAATCGACAGCCTGGATCTGCGGAAGGGCGTGCGGCGTCTGCTCGGCCGCCCGCCCCGGCCGCGGGCCGAACTGGAGCGCGGCGTGTGGCATCGGCTGGCCACCTTTGTGATGCGTTTCGCCGCGCCGGTCGCCGTGGTGGCGACCGCGGCTCTGCTGTTCCTCGGACTTCCGTTCCTGGGGGCCAAATACAGCCTGCCGGACGACCGTCAGTTGCCGAAGACGGCGCAGAGCCGTCAGGTGGGGGACGTCATCCGCGAGGACTTCGTCTCCCGGGAGGCCGATGTGATCGCGATCGTGGCCACCGGGATGGGGGACCCGAAGCAGCAGACCGCGGCGATCGGCGCGTACGCGGAGCGGATTTCGAAGCTCGACGGCGTGGAGTCGGTGGCCTCGTCCGCCGGTGTGTTCGCGCACGGCGCGCGGGTGGCGCCGGCCGGACCCGCCACCGCTTCGCTCGCCGCGAAGTCCGCCACCTATCTGCGGGTCTCCCCGGACGTCGAGCCGTTCTCCGCCGCCGGTGAGCAGCTGGTCCACGACATCCGCGGCGCCGACTCCCCCTGGCCGGTGAAGGTGGCGGGCAGCGGCCCCGCACTGGTCGACACCAAGGACGCGCTCGGCGACCGGATGCCCATGGTGCTGGGTTTCATGATGCTCTCCACGTTCGTGCTGCTCTTCTTGTTCACCGGCAGTCTGTTGTTGCCGCTGAAGGCACTGGTTCTGAACGCGCTGAGTCTGAGTGCGACCTTCGGCGCCGTTGTGTGGATCTTCCAGGAGGGGCACCTGGCGGGGGCGCTGGACGCGACGGTGACCGGGTCCTTGATCACTCTCACCCCCATTCTGATGTTCTGCCTGATGTTCGGCCTCTCGATGGACTACGAGGTGTTCATGCTCTCCCGGATCAAGGAGGAGTACGAGCGCACCGGGGACAACACCGCCGCGGTGGCCCGCGGCCTGGAGCTGACCGGCCGATTGGTGACGGCGGCGGCACTGCTGCTGGGCGTGGTGATGGTCGTGAGCCTGTTCACCGCACAGATCACCTTCCAGAAGATGCTCGGCCTCGGTCTGGCGGTCGCCCTCGTGGTGGACACCCTGGTCGTCCGCGGCCTGCTGCTGCCCGCCTTTATGCGGCTCGCGGGTTCGGCCAACTGGTGGGCCCCGGGCGCGCTGCGCCGGGCGCACCGGAGGTTCGGGCTCAGCGAGGCGCCGGGGAGGACGGGCGAGGGCCACACGGCGAAGGCTCCTGCGGTGGCGAAGGAGCCCGATGTGCCGGCCGCCGCCGGTTCCTGAGACGCACCCGGACCGGGCATGACCGACGTCATGCCCGGTCCGGTCGGGCGGGCACACGCCTCAGGTTCGCCTCACGCCCGCCCGAGCCTCACAGGCGCGCCGCCCTCTCGCGTGCCTCGTCCGCCTCGGACCCGACGGCCATGGCGGCAGGAGTCCGGCGGGCTTCCCGGATCAGCAGCACGGCGGGGACGAGCCCCAGCAGCAGCGGGGTCGGCTCCAGGATGGCCGCGCCCACCACGCTCCACGCGGCAAGTCCCCAGCCGATGGACTGCGGCACCACGACACCGAGCCGGGCCAGATGACAGACCAGGACACCGAGCAGCAGCAGCGGCACGGCGAAGCTGGCGAGCACGATCCAGAACGCGCCGTTGGCCCCGCTGGGGTGGGCGAACTGCTCACGCGGCAGACCCCACAGGTCCCCGCGGAACCAGTCGTCCATGTGTCCCGTGTTCTGCGCCCCCATTCCCACCAGGTGCCCGATGCCCAGAACGACCAGGCTTCGTCCCGCCCAGAGCGTCCTCATGGCGGCCCCCCTTTCGAAACTATTAGTTTCGGAACTGTCGGTACCATAACATGACCCCATGGGACGACCGAGGGATACCCGGGTGGACGAGGCGATCCTGACCGCGACCCGCGAGCTGCTGGCGCGCAACGGATACGCCGGTCTGACGGTGGACGCGGTCGCCGAGCACGCCGGCATCGGCAAGGCGGCCATCTACCGCCGCTACGCCACCAAACAGGAGATGGTGTTCGCCGCCGCGGTGCACGGTTCCGACCTGGCGGCGCCGCCCGACACGGGCGGCCTCCGGGGTGACCTCACCCGTCTGGTCGAGGACATCGTCGCCACGCTCGGCAACCCCGCGGCCTCCTCGGCCGTCCTCGGCCTGCTCGCCGATCTCGGGGCCTCCTCCGGTCTCGCCGACCGCTTCCACGCGAGCTTTGTCACCAGCCAGCGGGCGGTCGTCGCCGAGCTGATGGACCGGGCGGTGGCCCGTGGCGAACTTGGCGCGCCCCCGGACGTCGACCTCGTCCACGCGCTGCTCGCCGGCCCGGTCTTCGCCACGCTCTATCTTCAACGCCGCCGTCCGGACGGCCTGGCCGAGCGGCTGGGCCGTATGGTCGCCGACACACTCCGCATCGAGGACCAGGCGGTCGGCCACGGCGGCCACGGCGGGCACGCCACCGGGAGCGCCACCGCCTGAGCGGCCCGCGCCCTCTTCCGACGCTCTTCTTCCCCACCGCGGTGTATCCGCCGCGGCCGCCCGCGGATCTGTGGGGGTGGAAGGCGGCACACGGCCGTCACGGCCTGCGGAGGGGGAGCGGGATTCGTGGAGGAACACAGGACGCCAGGGGCCGCGCTGCCGCGCGTCGCCGTCGGCGTCGACCTGGTCGAGGTCGCCCGCGTCCGGTCGCTGCTGGAGGACAATCCCGCGGCCGAGGCAGAGCTCTTCACCACCAGGGAGATCCGCTACTGCGCGGGCAAGCGCAATCGGTACGCCCGCCTCGCGGCCAGGTTCGCCGCCAAGGAGGCCGCCCTGAAGGCACTGGGCACCGGCCTCGGCCCGCGTATGCGGTGGACCGACGTCGAGGTGGTCAATGAGCCCCTGGGCCGGCCCAGGCTGCGGCTGCACGGCACCGCCGCGGAGGCGGCCGGGGCGCCCGGCAGCTGGTCGGCCGAGATCTCCCTGACCCACACCGATGACTACGCCATGGCACAGGCGGTTCTCCTGCTCCCGCCGGCCGCCGACCCACCGGCCACGCGCCGGACGGCCACTGACGAAGGATCACCATGCGCTTCCATCTGATCGACCGCATCGACGTCCTCGAGGCCCATCGTGCGGTCACCGCCCGCAAGCTGACCTCTCTCCAGGAGGAGTTCTGGCGCGACGAGGGGCGCGGCCCCGAGATGCCGGCCCCGCTGGTCCTGGAGGCCCTGTGCCAGGCAGGCACCTGGCTGATCATGGGATCCACCGGGCTGCGCCGCCGGGCCGCGCTGCTGTCCGCCGACTCCGTCTCCTTCCGGGGGGCGGTGCGCCCCGGAGACGTGCTGGTCATGTCCGGCCGGGTGGAGTCGTTCGGGGACGACACCGCCGTCCTCAGCGGCACGGTCACGGCCGGTGGCCGCACCGTGCTGAGCGCCGACGCCATCATGTGCTCCCTCATTCCCACCGAGGACCTGGAGGATCCGCAGGACGTACGGCGGATGTACGAGCGGCTGACGCGCGGCGCCCGGATCACCGACGGCGCGCTGAAGGAGGCCGCCGCATGAGGCGCGTGGCGATCACCGGCATCGGCGCGGTCACCCCCGTCGGCCTGGACGCGACCGCCACCTGGTCGGCCCTCGCCGCCGGGCGCAGCGGCGTGAGCCGCCTGGAGACCTTCGACGCGAGCACCTTCCCGGTCCGGATCGCCGGTCAGGTCAAGGGGTTTGTGCCGGAGCGGGCGTTGCCCGACCCGCGCGAGCGCAGGCATCTGTCCCGGGCCGCCCTGTTCGCGCTCGCCGCGGCCCGCGAGGCACTGCGCGACGCCGGAGACGGCTGGCAGGACACCGACCCGTACCGACGCGGCGCGGCCGTCGGCGGCACGGTGGGCCGGCCTGAGCTGCAGGAGCTGGTGGACATGTCCCACCTGCTGGAGTCCACCGGGCAGCGGGAGTTCTACCGCCAGGCGCCCGGTGATGTCCTGCTGCGCGATCAGAACGTGGGCGCGGTGGCCGTTGCCCGCGCCGGCGGCTGCCAGGGGCCGCTGATCAGCGTGAGCACCGCGTGCGCCGGGTCGGCCCACGCCATCGGCGAGGCCTTCCGCCGGATCCAGGAGGGCGAGTGCCGGATGATGCTCGCCGGCGGCTTCGACGCGCTGACCACCTGGATGGACGTGGTGGGGTTCTCCCTCCTGGGCGCCGTGACCGACCGCTGGAACCATGACCCGCGGCGGGCCTCCCGCCCCTTCGACGCCCAGCGCTCCGGCTTCGTCCTGGGCGAGGGCGCGGTCATCGCCATCCTGGAGGACTGGGAGAGCGCCCGGGCGCGCGGCGCCCGGATCCACGCCGAGCTCCTCGGCTATGGCTCCACGCTCAACGCCTACCGCATCACCGACTCCCCGCCCGACGGCGGCGGGGCCATCGGCGCCATGCAGGACGCGCTCACCGAGTCGCGCCTCGACCCGTCCGCCGTCGACTATGTGGCCGCCCACGGCACGGGCACACCGGGGAACGACATCAGCGAGACCACCGCCATCAAGAAGGTGTTCGGCTCGCACGCCTGGGAGCTGTCGGTCAGCTCGCCCAAATCCATGACCGGACACCTCACCTCGGCCGCGGCCGGGGTGAACCTCATCGCCGCGCTCGGCGCGCTGCGCGAGGGCGTGGTGCCGCCCACGGTCAACCTCGACCACCCCGACCCCAAGCTCGACCTCGACTACGTGCCGAACGTGGCGCGCCGCCGCCCGGTGCGGGCCGCGCTGGTGAACGCCTTCGCCTTCGGCGGCACCAACGCGTCCTTCGTGCTCGGCCCCGGCGACGCTGGGCCCCACGGCGGCACAGGGTCCGAACAGGAAGGCAGGACAGCCGCATGACCGCGCTCGACGAGATCGTCGAGGTGTTCCCGGGGCTGCGGGCCACGGCTTTCACCAACGTCCCGCACACGCTCCCCGTCCTCGACACCCACTTCCCACGGTTTCCCGTGCTCCCCGGAGTGCTGATCCTCGACACACTCGCCCGGGTCGCCGCCGTGGCGCTCGGGGCGGCCGACGAGAGTCCGGAGCGATGGGGACTCGCGGAGGCGCGGCGGATCCGCTTCCGCCACTACGTCACCCCCGGCGACCGGATGGAGACCACTGTGGACATCGCCGAGGTCACCGGGGACACCGCGCTGTGCACCGGCACCGTGCGGGTGGACGGCCGTCCGGTCACCACCGTGCGCGTCCTGCGCATGGCGCGCCGCGCCCCGCAGGACGCCCCGGCCGCGAGCGAGGGGACAGCGTCGTGAAGCGCGTTGTGATCACAGGCGTCGGGCTGCTCACCGCGCTCGGCAAGGGGCACCGGGAGACCTGGCGAAGGCTGCTGGAGGGACGGACCGCAATCGCGCCCATCCGGGGCTTCGACCCGGCGTCCTTCCGCACCAGGCTGGCCGCGGAGATCGAGGACTTCCAGCCCACCGACTACGCCCACCGGCGCGCTCTGCGCACCACGACCCGCAACGACCGGCTCGCCATCGCCGGCGCGGCCCTCGCCGTGAGGGACGCGGGCCTGGACTTCGCCGAGTACGACCCCGAGCGGGCCGCGGCCTTCGTCGGCGGCAACAAGGAAATCTCCAACCCCGAGCACCTACTGACCGGCAGCCTGGCCGCCCGCAGGCCCGACGGCCGCGCCGACCTCGCCCTGCTGGGCGAGCGGGCCTCGTCCGCCTTCTACCCGCTGTACTACGTGGAAGGGCTCCAATCCGCCGCGCTGTACCACCTCTCGGCCGCCTACGGCCTCAAGGGGCCGAACGCCTACTTCCACGGGACGGCGGACGCCGGCGCCACCGCGATCGGGCGCGCCTACCGGTCCATCCGGCGAGGCGAGTCACAGGTGGCGCTCGCCGGCGGCTGCGATGACGCGGCCTCATGGTGGGTGACCTCCAAGATGGACGGCCTGGGAGTGCTCAGCACCCGCAACGACCTGGGTGCCCAGGCCTTCCGGCCCTACGACGCGGACCGGTCCGGCTCCGTGCTCGGGGAGGGGGCGGTCTTTCTCGTGCTGGAGGAGCGCGAGGCGGCGCGCCGCCGCGGCGCCCACCTCTACGCCGAGATCCGCGGCTTCGGCTCCACGCTGGACAGCGCCCGACTGCTCGCCCCCACCGAGGACGGCGCGCCACTCGCCGCGGCGATGAGCCACGCTCTGCAGGAGGCACGGACGCCACCTGAGGACGTGAACTACGTCGCCACGCACGGCTGCGCCACCAGGCTGGGCGACGCCAGCGAGGCGCGCGCCCTGCGGCGGACCTTCTCCACGCCGGACCATCGGCCGTTGGCCAGCAGCGTCAAGCCCGCGACCGGCCATCTGGTCGCCGCCGCCGGCGCACTGAACGCCGCGGTGTGCGCGCTGGCCATCGACGGGGGCGCCGTGCCCCCGACGCTCAATCTCGACCGGCCCGACCCGGCTTGCCACGGGCTGGACTGGGTCCCCGGAAAGGCCCGGGAACTGCCGGTGCGCCATGCGCTGGCGCTGGCGCGCGGCCTGGAAGGACAGCAGGTCGCGCTGGCACTCACCGCCCCGGGGGACCGGTGAGGAGCCGCGCCGACGACCGCGTCGGCCGTACAGCAGACATCGGCCGCACAGCAGACAAAGGAGAGGTGCCGGTGGCCAAGCGGAACAAAGGGGGACCTGTGACGAGGACCGTCACCACGGTGGCCGTGGTGGGCACCGGGGCGCTGACCTCCCAGGGGGCGGGCGCGGCGGCGCTGTGGGAGGGCGCGCGGGCCGGCCGGGTCGCCATCCGGCCCGTCCAGCACATCGACATGCGCGGGCTCGCCACCAAGCTGGGCGGCGAGGTCGAGGGGGCGCGGACCGCGCCGCGTGGCTATCGCAGGCCCGAGGGCCACCGCGAGCGGGCGCTCGACCTGGCCCTGGCCGCCGCCGAGGAGGCGCTTGCCGCCCTGGCGGAGCTGCCCAAGGGGGCGGTGGCCCCGACCCGCTTCGGGCTGGTGCTGGGCACCTGCAACGCCGGGCTGCTCTCCGCGCGGGCCTGGCTGGACGCGGCGCGCCGGGGCGCGGACCCCGACCCCAGGCTGCCGCTGCTGGCCACGCCTCAGGCGCTCGCCGAGTCGGTGGCCGCGGCGTACGGGCTGCGCGGCCCGGTGCTCGCGGTCAACACCGCCTGCGCCTCCGGCGCGAACGCCATCGGGCTCGGCGCGGACCTGGTGCGACAGGGCCGGGCGGACGCGGTGCTGGCGGGGGGCACCGACGCCTTCTCGGATGTCGTCTTCGCCGGGTTCAACGCCCTGGAGTCACTGTCGCCCGAGCCCGCCGCGCCGTACTCGGCCGACCGGCAGGGCCTGTCCCTGGGCGAGGGCAGCGGCATGGTGCTGCTGGTCTCCACCGAGTTCGCGGCGGCACACGGACTGCGTTCGCTGGCCGAAGTGGCCGGCTACGGGCTGTCCGCCGACGGCTATCACGTCACCGCGCCACACCCGGAGGGCGCCGGAGCGGCCCGGGCGATCGGCTCGGCGCTGCGCCGGGCCGGTGTCGCGCCCGAGGACATCGGCTATGTCAACGGCCATGGCACCGGCACGCCCAAGAACGACCCGGCGGAGTCCGCCGCCATCGCCCGTGCGCTCGGTGAGAGCGCCGCGCACACCCCGGTCAGCAGCACCAAGTCCGTCATCGGGCATCTGCTCGGCGCGGCGGGGGCGGTGGAGGCCATCGTCACCGCACACGCACTGGACGAGCGGCTGGCCCCGCCCACTGCCGGATACATCCGGGCGGCCGCGGAGTGCCCGCTCGACTATGTGCCCGGCGCGGCTCGACCACTGCACACCGACGCCGCGCTCTCCAACAACTTCGCCTTCGCCGGGGCCAACGCCGCTCTGGTGCTCACCCGCCCCGGCACCCACACCCCACCCGTCCCCGACTGGGACCGTGTGGTGGTCACCGGCGTGTCCGTGCTCGGGCCGGCCGGCGACGGGGTCCGGGCGGCGCGCCGCGCGCTGCGGGACGGCCGGGAGGCCGGCTCCCTGGAGGGCGGCCTGCGGCTCGGCCGCGTGGCGCTGGGCGACGAGGAGATCGCCCCGTATCTGACCCGGCGCCAGCGCCGCCGGATGGACCGGCTCGCGGTGCTCTCCATCGTGGCCACCGCCAAGGCGCTGGCCGACTCCGGGCTGTCCGCCGACGAGAGCGTCGGGGTGGTCTTCGGCACCGGCACGGGCCCCATGGAGGCCATGGAGAAGTTCGTCCTTCCGCTGCTGGAGGAGGGTGCCGCGGCCGCCGACCCGAGCGTCTTCCCGAACACCGTCTACAACCAGGCGGCCGGACAGGTGGCCACCCACCTCGGGCTGCGCGGCCCCACCTCCACCCTGTCGGTGGGCCACGCCACCGGCGCGGCCGCCGTCGCGTACAGCGCGGACCTGCTGGCCGCCGGACACGCGGACGCGCTGGTGTGCACGGTCACCGACACGCTCACCGAGCAGGTCGCCCGCGCTTACACGGCCACCGGCGCGGCCACCACACGTCCTCCCGGCGCACCGGCTGACGGCCGCTTCACCCTCGCCGAGGGCAGCGTGGCCCTGGTCATGGAGCGGCTCTCGGCGGCCCGGGCGCGCGGCGCCACGGTGCTCGGCGAGGTCCTGGGCCACGGCATGGCCTCCGACGCCAGCCGGGCCCGGCTGTGGGACCCGCGCGGCCGCGGTGTGGAGCTCGCCATGCGCCGTGCGCTCGCCGACGCCGGTCTCGAGCCACGGGACGTGGGCGGGGTCTGGCTGTCGGCCGCGGGGTTGACCGCGGCCGACCGGGCCGAGAGCGCGGCCGTGGAGCGGGTGTTCGGCATCGACGCCGCCCCGCCGAGCCATGCGCCCAAGAGAGTGCTGGGCGAGCCGATGGGGGTCGGCGGGGCGCTGTGTCTCGCGCTGTCCCTGTGGGCGGGGGACACCCGGCCCGCCGCACCCGCGGTGGTCAACAGCTCCTCGCTCGGCGGCAGTCATGTCTCCCTGGTGGTCGCCGCGGGCGACCCGCACGGGACCGGTGATCCCGGAGGCCCGGACAACGACGAAGGAGTACACCAGTGAAGCTCTCAGGACAGGTCGCCCTGGTGACCGGCGGTTCCCGCGGCATCGGCGCGGCGATCTGCCGCCGCCTCGCGGCGGAAGGGGCCCGCGTCGCCGTCAACTACCGCTCCTCCGAGGGCGAGGCCAAGGAGGTGGTCCGCTCCATCGAGGAGGCCGGCGGCACCGCCTTGGCGGTCCGCGGGGATGTGTCCGACCACACCGAGGCCGCGGCGGTAGTGCGGCGGGTCACCGAGGAACTGGGCGATCTGCACATGCTGGTGAACAACGCCGGGGTCGCCAAGGACGCCCTTATTTACAACATGGCGCCGGACGACTGGCTGGACGTCATGCGGATCAACTTCGGCGGCGTCTTCAACTGCACCCAGGCGGTCCTGCCGCACTTCATGGCCAAGGGCGAGGGCGTCATCGTCAATGTGTCCTCGGTGATGGGGGAGCGCGGCTGGGTGGGGGAGTCCAACTACGCCGCGTCCAAGGGCGCGGTCAACGCCTTCACCCGCTGCTGCGCCATGGAATCGGCCCGCTTCGGCATCCGGGTGAACGCCGTGCTGCCCGGCTTCTCGCCCACCGAGCTGGTGGCGGGGCTCACGGAGGGGGCCACCGGCAAGGGGATCCGCCGGCAGATACCGCAGCGCAGGTTCGGATCGGTCGAGGAGATCGCCGACGTGGTGTGCTTTCTGGCGGGCCCCGAGTCGAGCTATATGACCGGCTCGCTGGTCACCGTGGACGGCGGGGCGATGACCGCGCTGGGTCTCGGACGCCCCAACTAGGCCGACCCGTTCCCGGCCGGGTGTATCCGGGCCGGACCGCGGCGGATCTGTAGGGGTGTGAGAGCGGGGGCGACCGCGCCGAGGCGGCGCCCGGCGGCCCCGTATCCCCCGCGCTGACCCACAGCACTCAAAACCTTCATTGACACAGGAGAGACCCTCACATGGACCGTACCCAGATCAGCGAAGCCGTCCAGAAGGCCGTCGTGGAGGCGGTGGGCGCCGAGCCGGAGGAGGTCGTCCCCGAGGCCACCCTGCTCGACGAGCTCGGGGCCGAGTCGATCGACCTGCTCGACATCCTCTTCCGCCTGGAGCGTTCGATCGGTGTCAAGATCCAGGCCGCTCAGCTCGCCGAGTATGTCCAGGGCGGCATCCCGGACGACGAGTTCGGCGACGAGCACGAGATCATCACCGAGCGCGGGCTGGCCCAGCTCAAGAGTGTGATGCCGCAGATCGATGTGGCCGAGCTGTCCGGCCGGCTCCAGGCCACCCAGGTCATGGGCCTGTTCACGGTGGACAACCTGGTCGATCTGGTGGTTGCCCAGGTCGAGGCCTCCGCCGCTACCGCGGCGGCGTGAGGGGCCTACGGTGACCGCGATCCACATCATCGGAACCGGCGGCTACCAGCCGGGCGATCCCATACCCACCAGTGAGATCGCCCGGCTCGCCGGCCCACTGCCCGAGGACGTCCTCCAGGGTCTGTCCATCGAGCGCCGTTACTGGATGATCGATCCCGCGACCGGTGAACACCGGGAGAACAACTCGGACATGGCCTACAAGGCCGCCGTGCGGGCCCTGGACTCGGCCGGGATCGAGCCCGGCGAGATCGACCTGATCATCCTGGCCACCGGCACCCCGGACTACCCGCTGCCACCGCTGGTCAACTTCGTCCAGGACCGTCTGGGGCTGGAGCGGTGCGCGACCTTGGAGATCCGCTCCGGGGGCGCGGGCGTGGTGCAGGCCCTGGACATCGCGCGGATGTATCTGGCCGCCGGGGTGCACACCACCGCGCTGGTCATCGGCAGCGAGGCGATCTCGCCGGTGCTCGCTCCGATCTTCCTCGGCAAGGACCCCGAAGCCATCCGGATGCGCGACCGCATGCCGCTGTATATGTTCGGCGACGGGGCGGGGGCCATGGTGCTGCGGGCGCAGGACGGGCCCGGCGGGCTGCGTGGCGCGGCCTCCGCGTGCATCGGCGGCGGGCGCAAGCCCGGCATCCACTCGGTCGGAGGCGGCACCCACGCCCCGATCCATGAGCAGCTGAAGGCCAAGCGCCTGGTCGATCTGAAGGTGGATGTCGTGGGGGCGGGCGACTTCACCCCGGTGATGGTGACCGAGGCGATCAGCGCCACGCTGGCCCGCGCCGACCTGGCCGTGGACACGGTCGATCTGTGCCTGGTGCCGGAGGGCAATGTGGGCTGGATGCTCGACTCGCTGCGGGAGGCAGGCCTGGACACCACCGACTGGAAGGCCCTCGACGGCAAGATCATCGACAGCCTCTCCACCATGGGGGCGGTCGGCTGCGCCGCGGTGCCGCTCTTCCTGGACGACGCATGGCGCAAGGGCCGGGTCAAGCCCGGGGACCGGATCATGCTGGTCGGGGTGGAGAGCACCAAGTGGATCTACGCGGGTGCAGTCGTGGACTGGACCGCCGAGGCCCCGGCCTGAGACCGCAAGCCGACGACACAGGGGGCGTGACACCCATGGAGACCGCATCGGCCACCACATCGGCTTCGCCACGATTGCGATCCATCACCCAGCAGCAATTCCGGCAGGTCATGGGCCAGTTCCTCACCGGTGTCACGATAGTGACGGCGCGGGCCGAGGACGGTCCGCACGGCACCACCGTCAACTCATTCGCCTCGCTGTCCCTCGACCCGCCGCTGATCATGATCTGTCTGCGGGCCGGCTCCCGTACCGGCGCGGTGGTCGCGACGGCCGGAGCGTTCACGGTGAACATCCTCAGCCGGGGTCAGGCGGAGCTCGGCGCTCGGTTCGCCGCCTCCGGCCGTCCGTCGGGCCATGAGGCGTTCGCCGGCATACCGCACCGGCTGGGCGCGAGCGGCGCACCGGTCCTCGCCGGCACGCTCGCGCACCTCGAATGCCGGGTCAGGAAGACGGTCGCCGCGGGGGACCACACCCTTTTCATCGCCGAGGTATTCGATCTGGAGGCGGGGCCGGAATTCCTGGACATTTCCCCGCTCGCCTTTCATCAAGGGCGCTTTCTCACCATTCCTTGACAGAGCGCGGGGGCCGTGCGGGACACCGCGCACGGCCCCCGTGTCTTTGCCCCGGCGTCACACCTCACCCATCAATAGAGGAGTAGGAGTTCTCATGAGCGCGATCGCCTTTCTCTTTCCCGGTCAGGGTTCCCAGCGCGTGGGCATGGGACACGACCTTGTCGCGCGCCACCCGGAGCTGCTGGACCGCTACTACCGGCCGGCGGACGAACTGCTGGGATTCCCGCTCTCCAGGCTGTGCTGGGAGGGGCCGCTGGAGGAGCTGCGGGACACCCGTGTCACCCAGCCCGCCGTCTTTCTGACCAGCCTTGCCACCCTGGACGTGCTGCGCTCACGCGGCATCGTGCCGGCGCTTGTCGCCGGGCACAGCCTGGGGGAGTACACGGCCCTGGTGTGCGCGGGCGTGCTCGACTGGCGCGACGCGCTGCGCCTGGTCCGACGGCGCGGTGAGCTCATGGCCGCGGTCAATGAACGGACCCCGGGCGCGATGGCGGCGGTGATCGGGCTCGGCGCCCCGGCCGTGGAGAAGCTGTGCGCCTCGGTGGGGGCCGAGGAGGGCGGGGTGGTCGAGGTGGCCAACTACAACGACCCCGGACAGCTGGTGATTTCGGGCACAGCGGCCACCGTCCGGGCGACGGCGGCCGCGGCAAAGGAGGCCGGGGCGCAGAAGGTGGTGATCCTCGATGTGGGCGCGCCCTTCCACTGCAGTCTGATGCGGGATGTCGAGGCCGCCTTCCGGGCCGACTTGGAGGCGGTCACCTTTCACGAGCCGCGCATTCCGGTGGTGGCCAATGTGACCGCCGGATATGTGTGTGGCGCGGACGGGGCGGTGGACGGGCTGCGCCGCCAGCTCGCCGGGTCGGTCCGCTGGACGGAGACCCTGGTGCGGCTGGCGGCGGACGGTGCCACGGCCTTTGTCGAAGTCGGACCGGGGAAAGTGCTCACCGGCTTCGCTCGTGCGACCCGGCCGGAGATTCCGCAGTACGCCACGCGTGACGCACGCCAACTCGATCGGGCCATAAAGGCCCTGACGGGCAATGGTGAACCCGAACCCCCTGTTGTAGATTGAACCACTGAATCTATCGGTGGTCGACAGGTGCGGCTTTAGGACGCGCCCGCCGCCAGGGGAGAAGGAGCCGTAGCCATGGATCACGAGCAAGCGGAATTGCTGGGACGCCTGTCCGATGCTCTCGGTCCGGTGCCGAAGAGTGTGCTGGAAAACGCGCAGTCACTCTTCAGAGAAAGCGCGTCTCGCCATCCTGATGCCGACGCGGATTCGGAAGACGTGGCGGTGGACCGGAAGGACCAGGCCCACGAGAACCGGACGGCCCATGCTTCTCCTGCGTAGACCGCCGGCTCACGGCGAACGCCCGCAGGCCGGCCGCCCTGATGCGGGAGGCGAGCACGGTGTCGCTCTTGTGGACGCGACCCTGATCCTGTAACAGCTTCTTCAAATGGGCCAGACAGCGCGCACGCACCGGGCCCAGCGAGCCCCGCGGCATGCCGAGCGTCTCGCTGATCTCGTCGTACGACATGGGCGGGTCGGTCACCAGCAGCCCCAGAAGGGCCTGGCACTTCGGCGACAGCGCACAGAACGCCGTCAGGACCTCGTCGTCGCGCTCGCGGGCCAGCGCCACATCCTCGGGCAGCTCCCCGGCGACCTCCGGGCGGTCGAACGCCTCGGTGCCGCCGACCGGAACGCTGCGTCCCGACTTCTCCAGGTGCTTCAGACTCTCCCGGCGGGCCGAGGTGGAAATCCACTGTGCCAGCCGCTCCGGCGACCGGAGCTTGTCCAGGTGCTGAACGACGCGCAGCCAGGTCGCCTGGCTCACGTCCCCGCAGTCGGCCGGGCTCAGCCGGTGTGAGCGGGCGATCGCCCAGATCAACGGCGCATACCGCTCCACGATCTGATTCCAGCAGTCCCGATCCCCGGCAAGACAGCCGTCCACCAGATCGTTCAATGACCGTGCGTACACGTATCCCCCCGTGAACTTTCTTTATTGGCTCCCGGCTGAATGGGTTCGATCGACATCCATTGGCCGGTCCGCCGCGAGGTGAGCGAAACTCAAATTCACCTCAGCTACGAGTGTTTACTATAGAGCGGCGCGGACTGTGCCTGTCAACCGTCTCCCGGGGGCTGTGGAAATGTTGACTGGTGGGTAGCCAGTCTACGGTGGATGCGCTGGGGTGCGCGCCCCGGCGTGGTGTCCGACTTGTCGATCCGGTCGCGCGGCGGATTTCCATTCGAATATGCTTCCGATGTATCTGAAGCTGACATTCCGCTATCTGTGAAGTGGGGCCACCGTGCCCGCCCTTCCGTCACGACAGAGAGGAGCCACACGATGAGCGAGACCGTGAACGAGCGAGGCGGGATCCATGTCGCGCGCCTGGCGGATGTGCAGCCTGGCGAGATGACGACGGTGGAAGTGGAGGGCGTCAGGGTGCTCCTGGCGAACGTCGGGGGTACGGTCCGCGCGCTGCGCGATCGCTGCTCGCATGAGGAAGCTCCCCTGTCCGAAGGCGAGTTGGAGGGGGAGACCGTGGTCTGCCCCTGGCACTTCAGCAGCTTCTGCCTCCGCACGGGAGAGGCGCTGGAGATGCCCGCGGTGGACCCCGTGGAGGCCTACGCGGTCCACGTGGTGGACGGAGAGGTGTTCCTTTCTCGCCAGTGAACGCGGGGAACTGACGCAGGCGGCGTTCACTAAACGGAGGCGCTGTATCGTGTGCCTGAACGCCGGGTTTCTTGTCGAGCGGCGGAGTATCAGGGAGGGGGACGCGTGTCGCCAGGGGAAGCGCACGTCGCACCGTACTCACGGCGCGAGCGGCTGCGCATCGCGACCATCCGCGAGATCAAGGATGTCGCCCGGACGCTCCTGGTTCAGGAGGGCCCGGAGAATGTGACGATCCGGGCCATCGCCCGCGAGATGGGCATGACCGCGCCCGCCGTCTACCGCTATTTCAGCAGCCGTGACGCCCTGATCCTCCAGCTGCGCGTGGACATCTTCGCCGAGATGGCCCGTTATATGCGCGGCGTGATCGGGCAGCTCCCCGAGTCGGAGCCCGGCCGCGGGCTGATCGGCGGGGCGAGAGCGCAGCGCGTCTGGGCCATCAAGCATCCCCATGAGTTCGGGCTCATACTCGGCCCCTGGGCCCCCGGCCTCGGCCGGGAGGAGACCAAGCCCGACCGGAACATGGGCTGGGTCTTCGGCTCGGTGTTCTCCGACCTGATCTCGGACCTGTGGCGGGTGCGCGGTTTCCCCGCCCCCAAGGAGGAGGAGCTCGACCCCGGGCTCGTACGGGCCCTTGTCGAGCTCAGCGAGGACCAGGGCGTCGAGATGCCCCCGGGTGCGCTCGCCGTGATGCTCCGCTGCTGGGTGCGGCTGTACGGGGTGATCTCCATGGAGGCTCTCGGCCATATGTCGTTCGCCCTGCCGGAGGGGAAGTCCTTCTTCGAGTTCGAGCTGCGCAACCTTTGCCTGATGCTGGACATCGAGGAGTTCTACGAGGAGGACACGGCCTAGGAGGCCCGGGAAACCCCTGGAGGCTCGTCTGGGGGGATCACCCAGGGCCGCCTTGGGGTACACCGCGGCACGTTTGTACACCGAGAGGCGTAAGCTGTACCGGTATCCATCCGGGCCTGCCGAACCTGTGTCGCTGTCCCCTGTGAGTGGGGGCGGCGTCGAGCGCGCTTGACGTGGCAGGCGCGGCGTGTCCGCATCGTGTCGACCCTGGCAACCGGTGTAGAACGGGGGATGTGACGGCATTGGCTACCCGGCCCATCTCCAGCTCTCCCACAGGGCCCGGTCACCCGGGCCCGGGCGGAGACCTGGTCCTTGCCCGTACGCCTGGCTGTCCACGGTGACCGTGGAGGACGAGCGCAGCGGGTTCCATAGCACGTCCAGCGGTCCCCTCGACGGGCAGGAGGCCGCCCGTGCCGTACTCGACAAGGCCGCGCACGAGAACTTCCCCGTCGCTCCCTTCTTCCTCCCTCGCGCCTGGCGGGCCGATCTCATGGCGATCTACGGCTACGCCCGTCTGGTCGACGACATCGGCGACGGCGACCTTCCCCCCGGCGGCTCCGACGCCGAACTGCTGGGCCTCCACCGCGACCGGGCCGACGACCCGCTCGCGATGCTCGACGCCTTCGAGAACGACCTACGGCGCGTCTTCGACGACCCGGGCAACCCGGGCGGCGCAGCCGGCGCAGCCAGTACAGGGGGGGTGTCCGCGGGCCCCCGCCATCCGCTGCTGCGCGCGCTGCGCCCCACGGTCCGCCGCCACCGGCTGCCCCCCGAGCCGTTCCTCGGCCTGATCGAGGCGAACCGGCAGGACCAGCGGGTGCGCCGGTACGCCACCTACGAGGACCTCCTCGGCTACTGCGAACTGTCCGCCAACCCCGTGGGCCGCCTGGTGCTCGGCGTGACCGGCACCACCAGCCCCGAGCGGGTCCGCCGCTCCGACGCGATCTGCACCGCACTCCAGATCGTCGAACATCTACAGGACGTCGCCGAGGACCTCGGCCGCGACCGCGTCTACCTCCCCGCCGAGGACATGAAGAGCTTCGGCGTGACCGAGGCCGATCTCGCCGCTCCCACGGCCGGTGCCCCGGTGCGCGCCCTGATCGCCCATGAGGCGGCCCGCGCCGAAACCCTGCTGAATGAAGGGACCCCCCTCGTGGGTAGCGTCCACGGCAGGCTCAAGTGGTTGCTCGCCGGGTTCGTGGCAGGGGGACGGGCCGCCCTGAGGGCGGTCGCGGCCGCGGGATACGACGTACTTCCTGGACCGCCCAGACCCACCAAGCTCAGCGTGCTGCGCGAGGCGGGGGCGACACTGCGAAGAGAGGGGTGAGCCGGACCGTGACCGGAGCTCCGCACGCGTCCGCACCAGTGCTCGCGGCGTACCGGTACTGCGAGGCCGTGACCGGGCAGCAGGCCCGTAACTTCGCGTACGGGATCAGGCTGCTGCCCACCGAGAAGCGCCGGGCGATGTCGGCGCTCTACGCCTTCTCGCGCCGTATCGACGACATCGGGGACGGCCGCCTGGACGGCGACGCCAAGCGGGTGCGGCTCGCCGAGACCCGCGCCGTGCTCGACCGCGTCAGGAACGGCGCGATCGAGGAGGACGACACCGACCCGGTCGCCGTGGCGCTCGCCCATGCCGCGCGCCGCTTCCCGATCCCGCTGGGCGGGCTCGACGAGCTGATCGACGGCGTGCTGATGGACGTGGCCGGCCAGACCTATGAGACCTGGGACGACCTCAAGGCCTACTGCCGCTGTGTCGCGGGCGCCATCGGGCGGCTCTCCCTCGGCGTCTTCGGCACCGTGAGCGCCCCCGGGATGAGCGCGCGCGAGATCGAGCGCGCCCCCGAGTACGCCGATACGCTCGGCCTGGCCCTGCAACTCACCAACATCCTCCGGGACATCCGCGAGGACGCCGCCGGCGGCCGCACCTATCTGCCCGCCGACGACCTCGCCAAGTTCGGCTGCCCCGCGGGCATTCACACCTCGATCGCCCCGCCGGACGCCGACTTCACGGGACTGGTGCAGTTCGAGGTCCGGCGGGCCAGGATCCTGTTCACCGAGGGCTACAAGCTGCTGCCGATGCTGGACCGCCGCAGCGGTGCCTGTGTGGCCGCCATGGCGGGCATCTACCGCAGACTCCTGGAGCGCATCGCCCGCGACCCGGAGGCCGTCCTGCGCGGCCGGGTCTCGCTCCCCGGCCGCGAGAAGGCGTACGTCGCCGTCCGCGGCCTGGCCGGGCTCGACGCCCGCGCCGCCGCCCGCCGCACCGCCGGGGGACGGCCATGACCCTCCCGGCGGACCCGCACCCACGCCGCCCCAGCCCAGCCCCAAGCCCCAGCCCAGCCCCAAGCTCACGCCCTGACCCCAGCCCAAGCCCCCAGGCCGACCCCGGCCGGCGGGGTGGAGAGACAGCAGGCCGCCCCCACGGGGCGGCCGCGCCGTCGCGGGCGAAGAAGGCAGGCGGTCCGGGCGCGGGCGGCGGCGGGTCGCGGGGCTCGGTGGCCGTCGTGGGCGGCGGCCTCGCGGGCACCACGGCGGCGCTCGCGCTCGCCGACGCCGGGCTGCGCGTGACGGTGCTGGAGGGGCGCCCCCGGCTGGGCGGGCTCGCCTTCTCCTTCCGCCGTCCGTCCCCCGTCGGCGAGCTGACCGTCGACAACGGCCAGCATGTGTATCTGCGCTGCTGTTCCGCCTACCGGTGGTTCCTCGACCGGGTCGGCGGCTCCCGGCTCGCCCCGCTACAGGGCAGGCTTGACGTGCCCGTCCTGGACGCCGACGGGCGGCCGGGACGGCGGCTCGGCCGGCTGCGCCGCGCTGCCCTGCCCGTACCGCTGCACCTGGCCGCGAGCCTCGCCACCTACCCGCACCTCTCCCTCGCCGAGCGCGCCCAGGTGGGGCGCGCCGCGCTCGCCCTGGGGCGGCTCGACCCGGCCGACCCGGCCCTGGACGGGGTGGGCTTCGCCGACTGGCTGCGCCGCCACGGACAGTCGCCGCGTGCCGTGGAGGCGCTGTGGGACCTGGTCGGGGTCGCCACGCTCAACGCCACCGCCCGCGACGCCTCGCTCGGCCTGGCCGCCATGGTCTTCAAGACCGGGCTGCTCTCCCACCCCGGCGCGGCCGACATCGGCTGGGCGCGCACCCCGCTCGGCGAGCTGCACGACACCCTCGCCCGCGCGGCCCTGGACACCGCGGGCGTGGCCTGCGAGCTGCGCGCCAAGGTGACCGCCGTCACCCGCACCGCCCAGGGCCGCTGGAGCGTGCACAAGGCGGGCGCCGCGCCGCTGGAGGCGGACGCGGTGGTGCTGGCCGTGCCGCAGCGCGAGGCACACGCCCTGCTCCCCGAGGGCGCTCTGGACGCCCCGGAGCGGCTGCTGCGCATCGGCACCGCGCCGATCCTCAACATCCATGTGGTTTACGATCGCAAAGTCATGCGCCGCCCCTTCTTCGCCGCGATCGGCACCCCCGTCCAGTGGGTCTTCGACCGCACCGACGCCTCGGGCCTGGCGCGGCTCCCCGGGGCGGGGGACAGCCAGTACCTGGCCCTGTCCCAGTCCGCGGCGCACCAGGAGATCGAGCTCCCGGCCGCCGAGCTGCGCGCCCGCTATCTGCCCGAGCTGGAGCGGCTGCTGCCCGCCGCCCGCGGCGCCGCGGTGCGCGACTTCTTCGTCACCCGGGAGCGCACCGCGACCTTCGCCCCCACCCCCGGCGTCGGGCGGCTGCGCCCCGACGCCCCCACGAACGCGCCCGGCCTGTACCTGGCCGGTGCGTGGACCGCCACCGGCTGGCCCGCGACCATGGAGGGCGCGGTGCGCAGCGGGCTGTCCGCCGCCCGCACGGCCCTCTCCGACCTCGGCCGCCCGCATCGCGACCCGCCCCCCGCCTCCGGCCGGGGGACCCCCAAGGAGGCGGTATGAGCACCACCACACAGAACCAAGGAGAGACCGTGACCCCGGCGACCCCAGCAGCCGACACCGCAGGCGTGATCGCGCTGCTCGAGCGCGGACGCACGCTTGCCACGCCGGTGCTGCGCGCCGCCGTGGACCGGCTGGCTCCGCCCATGGACACCGTGGCCGCCTATCACTTCGGCTGGATCGACGCCGAGGGCCGCCCGGCCGCGGGTGACGGCGGCAAGGCCGTCCGCCCCGCCCTCGCGCTGCTGTCCGCCGAGGTGGCGGGCCAGGCCGCCGAGGTGGGGGTGCCCGGCGCGGTCGCGGTGGAGCTGGTGCACAACTTCTCGCTGCTGCACGACGACCTGATGGACGGCGACGAACAGCGCCGCCACCGCGACACCGTGTGGAAGGTGCACGGACCGGCGCAGGCCATCCTCGTGGGCGACGCGCTGTTCGCCCTGGCCGGCGAGATACTGCTGGAACTGGGCACGGTGGAGGCCGGGCGCGCCACCCGCCGGCTCACCTCCGCGACCCGCAAGCTCATCGACGGCCAGGCCCAGGACATCAGCTACGAGCACCGCGAGCGGGTCACCGTCGCTGAGTGCCTGGAGATGGAGGGCAACAAGACCGGCGCGCTGCTCGCCTGTGCCGCCTCCATCGGCGCCGTCCTCGGCGGCGCCGACGACCGCACCGCCGACACCCTGGAGCGGTACGGCTACCACCTCGGGCTCGCCTTCCAGGCCGTGGACGACCTGCTCGGCATCTGGGGCGACCCCGACGCCACGGGCAAGCAGACCTGGAGCGATCTGCGCCAGCGCAAGAAGTCGCTGCCGGTGGTGGCCGCCCTCGACGCGGGTGGCGAGGCCTCCGAGCGTCTCGCCCGGCTGCTCGCGGCCGACGCGAAGAAGACCGAGGCCGAGTTCGCCGACTTCGACGAGGAGGAGTTCGCCGCCCGCGCGGCCTTGATCGAGCAGGCCGGCGGCCGCGACTGGACCTCGCAGGAGGCCCGCCGACAGCACGCCACCGCTGTCGCGGCGCTCGACCAGGTGGACATGGAGGATCGGGTCCGGGCGCAGTTCGTGGCGCTCGCCGATTTCGTCGTCGTACGAGAGAGATGATCGCTATCGACCGCATATAGCTCGCAGTCGCCGGCCGGCACCCAGCCGGGGTGCCGGCCGACGGAAGCCCCACGACGGCAGAGATCTCACACTGCAAAAGGGGAAGCCATGACAGCGACAACCGTCCATCCGCCCGAGCCCCTCGACCCCGCGACCTTAGCGCTTGCCCGGGAGGCGACAGCCCGGGCCACCCGCCACCTGTTGGACCGTCAGGACGAACAGGGCTGGTGGAAGGGCGACCTGGAGACCAACGTCACCATGGACGCCGAAGACCTGATGCTCCGCCAGTTCCTCGGCATCCAGGACCCGGCCACGCTCGAAGCCGCCGCCCGCTACCTCCGCTCCGAGCAGCGCGAGGACGGCACCTGGGCCACCTTCCACGGCGGCCCCCCGGAGCTCTCCGCCACCATCGAGGCGTACGTCGGCCTGCGGCTGGCCGGAGACCGGCCGGACGCGCCCCACATGGCCGCCGCCTCCGCGTGGGTGCGCGAGCACGGCGGCATCGCGAGCAGCCGGGTGTTCACCCGTATCTGGCTGGCGCTGTTCGGCTGGTGGAAGTGGGAGGACCTGCCCGAGCTGCCGCCGGAGATCATCTACTTTCCGAAGTGGTTGCCGCTCAACATCTACGACTTCGGCTGCTGGGCGCGGCAGACCATCGTGCCGCTCACCGTCGTCTCGGCCAAGCGCCCCGTACGGCCCGCGCCCTTCCTCCTCGACGAACTCCACACCGGCCCCCGGCGGCCCGGCCCGCGCCGGCCCGCCCCCCTCGCCTCCTGGGACGGCGCCTTCCAGCGTCTGGACCGGGCGCTGCACGCCTACCGCAAGGTGGCGGTCGGGCCGTTGCGCCGGGCCGCGCTGAGATCCTGTGCCCGCTGGATCGTCGAGCGGCAGGAGAACGACGGCTGCTGGGGCGGCATCCAGCCGCCCGCCGTGTACTCGCTGATCGCCCTGCACCTCCTCGGCTACGACCTCGACCACCCCGTGATGCGCGCCGGGCTGGCCTCCCTGGACCGCTTCGCGGTGTGGCGCGACGATGGCAGCCGGATGGTCGAGGCCTGCCAGTCGCCGGTCTGGGACACCTGTCTGGCGACCATCGCGCTCGTCGACGCCGGGCTGGCCCCGGACCACCCCGCGCTGGTCAAGGCCGCGGACTGGATGCTCGACGAGCAGGTCACCCGGCCCGGCGACTGGTCGGTGCGGCGCCCCGGGCTGCCCTCCGGCGGCTGGGCGTTCGAATTCCACAACGACAACTACCCCGACACCGACGACACCGCCGAGGTGATCCTGGCGCTGCGCCGGGTGCGCCACCCCGACCCCGAGCGGGTCGAGGCGGCCGTGCGGCGCGGGACGCGCTGGACGCTCGGCATGCAGTCCAGCGACGGCGCGTGGGGCGCCTTCGACGTGGACAACACCAGCCGGCTGCCCAACCGGCTGCCGTTCTGCGACTTCGGGGAGGTCATCGACCCGCCGTCGGCCGATGTCACCGCGCATGTCGTCGAAATGCTCGCCTACGAGGGCAGGGCCCAGGACCCGGCCGCGCGCCGCGGCGTCGCCTGGCTGCTGGCCGAGCAGGAGGCCGACGGACCCTGGTTCGGCCGCTGGGGGACGAACTATGTCTACGGCACGGGCTCCGTCGTCCCGGCGCTGGTGGCGGCCGGGGTCCCCGGCTCCCACCCGGCGATCCGCCGTGCCGTCCGCTGGCTGGAGAGCGTCCAGAACGAGGACGGCGGGTGGGGCGAGGACCAGCGCTCCTACCCCGACCGGCAGTGGGCCGGACGGGGCGCCTCCACCGCCTCGCAGACGGCATGGGCGCTGATGGCCCTGCTGGCGGCGGGGGAGCGGGAGAGCAAGGTGGTCGAGCGCGGGGTGACCTGGCTCGCCGAGACCCAGGCGGACGACGGGTCCTGGGACGAGCCGCACTTCACCGGCACCGGCTTCCCCTGGGACTTCTCCATCAACTACCACCTGTACCGGCAGGTCTTCCCGGTCACCGCGCTGGGGCGGTACGTCAACGGCGAGCCCGCCGTGGCGCGGCCGCGGAGGTCCTGATGGCCCCCGGCCCGGCCCCGGCTCCCTCCCCGCACCAGGGCGAGGATCCGCACCAGGGCGAGGATCCGTTCCGGGGCGAGGGCCAGGCGCCGCTGCTGATCGCCTGCGCGCTCGGCATCGAGCGGTTCGCCCTGCGCGGCGGCGACTTCGGCGAGGCCGCCGGGCCGGTGACCGTGGAGCGCACCGGCATGGGGCCGCAGGCGGCCGAGCGCGCGGTGACGCGCGCGCTCGCCGAGGGCGACCAGCGCGGCGGGGGCGCGGCCCGCGCCGCCGTCATCGCCACCGGCTTCTGCGCCGGCCTGGCCCCCGGGATGCACCCGGGCGACCTGGTGGTGGCCGACGAGACCCGGGACGGTGCGGGCCGCACGCCGTGCACCGGCACCGCGGTCCTCGCCGACGCGCTCACCCGTCTGGCTCGGGCCGGACCGGGGCGCACCGTCCACATCGGCCCGCTCGCCGGGTCCGGTCATGTCGTACGGGGCGCCGAGCGGGTCCGGCTGCACGCCACCGGTGCGATCGCGGTGGACATGGAATCCGCCGCGACGCTCCGGACCGCCGTGGCGGCCGGGGTACGCCCGGTTGCGGCTGTACGAGTGATCGTGGACGCTCCTGAACATGAGCTCGTCCGTATCGGAACACTGCGCGGGGGAATATCTGCATTCCGCGTACTACGCACCATCCTTCCCGCTTTCTTTACCTGGCACCGTTCTTCGCTGCTCCCAGGAGGTGAGCTAGATGGCCATGCCGCTTCGCCAGACCATCCGGGTCGCGACGTATCTCTTCGACCAGAAAGTGATCAAGCGTCGTGACAAGTTTCCGCTGATTGTCGAGCTCGAGCCGTTGTATGCCTGCAACCTGAAGTGCGAGGGATGCGGGAAGATCCAGCACCCCGCCGGCGTGCTGAAGCAGCGGATGCCGGTCGCCCAGGCGGTGGGCGCGGTGCTGGAGTCCGGCGCGCCGATGGTGTCCATCGCGGGCGGCGAGCCCCTGATGCACCCGCAGATCGATGAGATCGTGCGGCAGCTGGTGGAGCGCCGGAAGTATGTCTTCCTGTGCACCAATGCCGTGCTGCTGCGCAAGAAGATCCACAAATTCAAGCCCTCTCCCTATTTCGCCTTCGCGGTGCACATCGACGGGCTGCGCGAGCGGCACGACGAGTCGGTCGCGAAGGAGGGGGTGTTCGACGAGGCGGTCGAGGCCATCAAGGAAGCGCAGCGGCGCGGCTTCCGGGTGACCACCAATTCCACCTTCTTCAACACCGACACCCCGCAGACCGTCATCGAGGTGCTCAACTTCCTCAACGACGAACTCAAGGTGGACGAGATGATGATCTCGCCCGCGTACGCCTATGAGAAGGCGCCCGACCAGGAACACTTCCTGGGGGTCGAGCAGACCCGAGAACTGTTCAAGAAGGTCTTCGCAGGCGGCAACCGGCGGCGCTGGCGCTTCAATCACAGCCCGCTCTTCCTGGATTTCCTGGAGGGCAAGACCGACTTCCCCTGCACCGCGTGGGGTATCCCCAACTACTCGCTCTTCGGCTGGCAGCGCCCCTGCTATCTGATGGCCGACGGATATGTCCCCACCTACCGTCAGCTCGTCGAGGAGACCGACTGGGAGAAGTACGGCCGCGGCAAGGACCCGCGCTGCGACAACTGCATGGCCCACTGCGGCTATGAGCCGACCGCCGTGCTGGCCACGATGGGCTCCCTCAAGGAGTCGCTGCGCGCCGCCCGCGAAACGGCCTCCGGAAGCCGCGGCTGACGTCATGACATCAGCGGGGATTGATCTGGGGCTTCCCTCGGTGCCGCCCCGGCCTCTGGCGGCGCGCCGTGTGTCGCGGCGGCTGCGGGTCGGGTCGGTGGCGGTGGGCGGGGACGCGCCGGTGTCGGTGCAGTCGATGACGACGACGGTGACGGCGGATGTGGGTGCGACGCTGCAGCAGATCGCGGAGCTGACGGCGTCGGGGTGTCAGATCGTGCGGGTGGCGTGTCCGTCGCAGGATGATGCGGACGCGTTGCCGGTGATCGCGAGGAAGTCGCAGATTCCGGTGATCGCGGATATTCATTTCCAGCCGAAGTATGTGTTCGCGGCGATTGATGCCGGGTGTGCTGCGGTGCGGGTGAATCCGGGGAATATCCGGCAGTTCGACGACAAGGTGAAGGAGATCGCGAAGGCCGCGTCGGATGCGGGGACCCCGATCCGGATCGGGGTGAACGCGGGGTCGTTGGACAAGCGGCTGCTGGCGAAGTACGGGAAGGCGACGCCGGAGGCGTTGGTGGAGTCGGCGTTGTGGGAGTGCTCGCTGTTCGAGGAGCACGGGTTCCGGGATATCAAGATCTCGGTGAAGCACAACGATCCGGTGGTGATGATCAATGCTTATCAGCAGCTGGCGGAGCGGTGTGACTATCCGCTGCATCTGGGGGTGACGGAGGCGGGGCCGGCGTTCCAGGGGACGATCAAGTCGGCGGTGGCGTTCGGTGCGCTGTTGAGTGAGGGGATCGGGGACACGATCCGGGTGTCGTTGTCGGCGCCTCCGGTGGAGGAGGTGAAGGTCGGTATCCAGATTCTGGAGTCGTTGAATCTGCGGCAGCGGCGGTTGGAGATCGTGTCGTGTCCGTCGTGTGGTCGGGCGCAGGTGGATGTGTACAGGTTGGCGGATGAGGTCACGGCGGGTCTGGAGGGTATGGAGGTGCCGTTGCGGGTCGCGGTGATGGGGTGTGTGGTCAATGGTCCTGGTGAGGCGCGTGAGGCGGATCTGGGGGTGGCCTCGGGGAATGGGAAGGGGCAGATCTTTGTGAAGGGTGAGGTGATCAAGACCGTGCCCGAGTCGAAGATCGTGGAGACCCTGATCGACGAGGCAATGAAGATCGCCGAGCGGATGGAGGACGACGGGGCCCCTTCGGGTACCCCCGAGGTCACCGTGAGCTGATACACGCAGATACGCAAGGAGGGGATCCGCGCATGCCACTACTGGAGCGCGTCCGGGGCCCGCGTGACCTCAAAGCGCTGACCGAGGGACAGCTGGCCGAACTGGCGGAGGAGATCCGTCAGTTCCTGATCACCGCGGTGGCCAGAACCGGCGGACACCTGGGCCCCAACCTCGGTGTCGTCGAGCTGTCCATAGCACTGCACCGCGTCTTCGACTCGCCCGTGGACCGCATCCTGTGGGACACCGGGCACCAGTCCTACGTCCACAAACTGCTCACCGGCCGCCAGGACTTCTCCAAGCTCCGCGGCAAGGGCGGCCTGTCCGGCTACCCTTCGCGCGCCGAGTCCGAGCACGACGTCATCGAGAACAGCCACGCCTCCACCGTCCTCGGCTGGGCCGACGGCCTGGCCAAGGCCAACGAGGTGCTCGGCCGCACCGACCGGCATGTCGTCGCGGTCATCGGCGACGGCGCGCTGACCGGCGGCATGGCCTGGGAGGCGCTCAACAACATCGCCGCCGCCCGGGACCGCCCGCTGATCATCGTCGTCAACGACAACGAGCGCTCCTACGCGCCCACCATCGGCGGCCTCGCCAACCACCTGGCCACCCTCCGCACCACCGACGGCTATGAGCGCTTTCTGGCCTGGGGCAAGGACGTACTGCAGCGCACGCCCGTGGTCGGCCAGCCGCTGTACGAGTCGCTGCACGGCGCCAAGAAGGGGTTCAAGGACGCCTTCGCGCCGCAGGGCATGTTCGAGGACCTGGGTCTGAAGTACGTCGGCCCCATCGACGGACATGACATCGCGGCCGTCGAATCCGCCCTGCGCCGGGCCCGGCGCTTCCACGGCCCGGTCCTCGTCCACTGCCTCACCCAGAAGGGCCGCGGCTACCGGCCCGCGCTGGAGGACGAGGCCGACCGCTTCCACACGGTCGGCGCCATGGACCCGCTGACCTGCGCGCCCCTCGCACCCTCCGGCGGCCGGTCGTGGACCTCGGTGTTCGGCGAGGAGATGGTACGGATCGGCGCCGAGCGCCCCGACGTGGTGGCGATCACCGCCGCGATGCTGGACCCGGTCGGCCTGACCGAGTTCGCCCGGGCGTATCCGCGGCGGGTGTGGGACGTCGGCATCGCCGAGCAGCACGCCGCGGTCTCCGCCGCCGGTCTGGCGACCGGCGGGCTGCACCCGGTCTTCGCCGTCTACGCCACCTTCCTCAACCGCGCCTTCGACCAGCTGCTGATGGACGTCGCCCTGCACAGGTGCGGGGTGACCTTCGTCCTGGACCGCGCGGGCGTCACCGGCACCGACGGGCCCAGCCACAACGGCATGTGGGACATGTCCCTCCTCCAGGTGGTGCCGGGCCTGCGGGTCGCCGCTCCGCGCGACGCGGACCAGCTGCGCGCCCAGCTGCGCGAGGCGCTCGACGTGGCCGACGCGCCGACCGTCATCCGCTTCCCGAAGGAGTCGGTGGGCGAGCCGATCCCGGCGCTCGGCCGCGTCGGCGGCATGGATGTGCTGCGGCACGGGGGTCCGGAACCGGCCGACCACGGCGGCGGCGGTGATGTGCTGCTGGTCGTGGCCGGGGTGATGGCCCAGGTCGGCCTGGCGGCCGCCGGGCTGCTGGCCGAGCGCGGCATCGGCTGCACGGTCGTCGACCCGCGCTGGGTCAAGCCCGTCGACGCCGCTCTGCCCGGGCTGGCGGCGCGCCACCGCGCCGTGGCCGTCGTCGAGGACAACAGCCGCACCGGCGGGGTGGGGGCGGCGGTGGCGCAGGCGCTGCGCGACGCCGAGGTGGATCTGCCGGTGCGCACCTTCGGCATCCCCGAGGCGTTCCTGGCACACGCCAGGCGCGGGGAGGTGCTGGCCGACCTCGGGCTCACACCCGCCGAGATCGCGGGCCGGATCGGCGCGGCCCTGGCCCGTATCGACGCCTCCGCCACCGAGCCCGTCACCGCCCCCGTTACCACCGTCACCACCGCCCCCGTTACCACCGTCACCACCGGCGCCGGTGGCGGGCGGCGCGCGGCCACCGCCCGGCCGGCCCCGCCCGCGGCCCGCAAGGAGAAGGACGCATGACAGCAGCCGAGCAGCGATCGGGCTTCGACCTCGGGAAGCTCCTGGCCGAGCGCGGGTCCGAGCGGTACGACCTGCATGCGCGGCACCTCAACCACCAGCTGCCGCGCATGCTGCACACCATCGGCTTCGACAAGGTCTACGAGCGGGCCGAGGGCGCGTACTTCTGGGACGACGAGGACCGGGACTACCTCGATATGCTCGCCGGCTTCGGGGTGATGGGCCTGGGCCGCCACCACCCGGTCGTCCGCAAGGCGCTGCACGACGTCCTGGACGCCCAGCTGGCCGATCTGACCCGCTTCGACTGCCAGCCGCTGCCCGGCCTGCTCGCCGAGAAGCTGCTCGGCCATGCCCCGCACCTGGACCGGGTCTTCTTCGGCAACAGCGGCACGGAGGCGGTGGAGACCGCCTTGAAGTTCGCCCGGTACGCGACGGGCAAGCCGCGCGTCCTGTACTGCGCGCACGCCTTCCACGGCCTGACGACCGGTTCGCTGTCGGTCAACGGAGAGGACTCCTTCCGCAAGGGGTTCGCCCCGCTGCTGCCGGACACGGCGATTCCGCTCGGCGACCTGGCCGCGCTGGAGCGGGAGCTGAGGCGCCGCGATGTGGCCGGGTTCGTCGTCGAGCCGATCCAGGGCAAGGGCGTCCACGAGACCCCGCCCGGCTTTCTGCGCGCCGCCCAGGAGCTGCTGCGGAGGCACAAGGCGCTGCTGATCGCCGACGAGGTGCAGACGGGGCTCGGCCGGACCGGGGACTTCTTCGCCTACCAGCACGAGGCGGGCGTGGAGCCGGACCTGGTGTGCGTGGCCAAGGCCCTGTCGGGCGGGTATGTGCCCGTCGGCGCGACGCTCGGCAAGGACTGGATCTTCAAGCGCGTCTATGCGTCGATGGACCGGGTGCTGGTCCACTCGGCGAGCTTCGGCGCCAACGCGCAGGCGATGGCGGCGGGTCTGGCCGTCCTCGCGGTCATGGAGGACGACCAGGTCGTCGAGAACGCCCGGCACACCGGCGACCTGCTGCGCACCCGCCTCGCCGCGCTGGTGGACCGCTATGAGCTGCTCCACGAGGTGCGCGGCCGCGGGCTGATGATCGGCATCGAGTTCGGGAAGCCGACCTCGCTGGGGCTGCGCAGCCGCTGGGCGATGCTACAGGCGGCCCGCAAGGGGCTGTTCGCGCAGATGGTGGTGGTGCCGCTGCTACAGCGGCACCGCATTCTCACCCAGGTCTCCGGCGACCATCTGGAGGTCATCAAGCTGATTCCGCCGCTGATCATCGGGGAGCCGGAAGTGGACCGCTTCGTCGAGGCGTTCACGGCCGTCATGGACGACGCGCACGGGGGCGGCGGGCTGATGTGGGACTTCGGACGGACGCTCGTCAAGCAGGCGCTGGCCCACCGCTGACCCCTCCGGCGCTTCATGCACCTCAACCGCCTCAGGTGGCGAGAAGCCGCTCCCGCAGCCGCTCCCGCTTGGCCGCGTCGAGCCCGAGCCCCCGGACGAGGTACTCCTCGGTGTCGCCCCAGGTCTCCTCGATGGCCTCGAACGCGGCCGCCAGATACTCGGCGCGGGCGTCGAAGAGCGGCGCGAGCAGCGCCATGACCTCGGGGGACATCCCGTCCTCGGCGTGTGAGGCGCGCCACACCTTATAGCGGCGGTGGACGGCGGCCGACTCCAGGTAGTCGGCCTCGATGGCGTCCCGCTCCACACCGAGGGCCAGCAGGGTCACCGCGATCGACAGGCCCGCGCGGTCCTTGCCGGCCGAACAGTGCATCAGCGCGGGCGCGCCGCCGTCCGCGAGCTCGTCGAGCACCCGGCTGTGCTCGGCGGTCCGGGTGGTGATGATCAAGCGGTACGAGTCGATCATCCGCTGCTCCGCCCGCCCCGCGCCGAGCATCTCGCGCAGGGTGGCCAGATCTCCCTCGCGGACCATGGTCCAGAACCCCGCGCCGTCGGCCGGGTCGGACAGCGGGAGGTTGACGGTCCGCACGCCCGAGAGCGCGACGTCCAGGCCTTCGAGCTTGATGTCGGCGGAGTTCCGGAAGTCGAAGACGGTGTGCAGCCCGAGCGAGTCGAGGAACGCGGTGTCGCTGTCGGTGGCATGCGCCAGATGGCCGCTGCGGAACAGTACGCCACGCCCCATACGCCGCCCGTCCACGGTCGGCAGACCGCCCACGTCCCGGAAGTTGCGCACCCCCGTGAGCTCGGGCTCGGTCGACGGGACCTGCGGCGTCTGCTGCGTCACGGGCGCTCCTTCGGCTCGGCCGCCGGCGCCGCTCGTCGGCGAGGCGGGCTGTGCTGACCATACGGCATGCGTGTGCGGGGGCGACCGGTCCGCGATCGGGTGGCGATCGGGCGGGGATCGGTCGGCGATCGGTCGGGTCGAGGGGCGCTCCGGGCATTGCGCGCCGGGTGCGCTGCCCCCGATGATGTTCCGGTCTGTGTGGAATTGGGGAGAGTGATGATCGAAATCGGTGGTAGTGGTCGGATCTGGCTGCTGTCAGGTCGGCGCAGCAGCTATGCGCTGCACCTCACGGAGAACGACGAGTTGCTTCACCTCCACTGGGGCCCGCGCATCGCGCTCCCCGACGCGGAGGCGCTCGCGCTCAAGTCCGGCAGCCTCTCGTCGATGGAGTGGGGATTCGAATCATCCCTGGACGGGCGCGAAGAGTTCCCGGTGGAAGGCGGGCCCCGCTTCGTACGCCCCGCCCTGTCGGTGCGGTCGCAGGGCGTCAGGGGTACCGAGTGGCGCTTCGAGCGGGGCGTGGTGACCGACTCCGGGGAGGAGCTGCGGCTCCACTTCCACGACCCGCTGCACCACCTCGCCCTCACCCTCCACTACCGGATGCGCGACGACTTCGACGTGGTCGAGCGCTGGACCACCGCGGCCCACGCGGGCGGCCCGGAGGACGCCCCCCTGGAGCTGCTGCGCGTCGACTCCGCCGCTTGGTCCCTCCCGGCGCGCGACCGCTGGCGGCTGACGCATCTGTACGGGCGCTGGGCCGCCGAGAGCCAGGTGGCGCGCGCCGACCTCACGCCCGGCGAGAAGGTCCTCGGCAGCCGTCGCGGCCACACCAGCCACCAGCATCTGCCCTGGATAGCCCTGGACGCCGGCGAGGCCACCGAAGAACACGGCGAGGTGCACAGCTGCGCCCTCGCCTGGTCCGGGTCCTGGCGGATCGCCGTCCAGCGGCTGCCCGTCGGCACCGTGCAGGCGGTCGGCGGCGTCGGCCATGACGACTCGGGCCAGCTGAGCCTGGCGCCCGGCGAGTCCTTCACCACGCCCGTCTTCGCGGGCCTGTGGACCGACGGCGGATTCGGCGCCGCCAGCCGCGCCTGGCACGCCTGGCAGCTGGCCCAGGTGATCCCCGGCGCCGAGCGGCACCGGCCGGTGCTCTACAACTCCTGGGAAGCCACCTTCTTCGACGTCAGCGCGGAGCAGCAGCGCGGACTCGCCCGCCGCGCCGCCGAGATGGGCGTGGAGCTGTTCGTCGTCGACGACGGCTGGTTCGGGGCGCGCACCAACGACCGCGCCGGGCTCGGCGACTGGACCCCCAACCTCGACCGCTTCCCCGGCGGCCTGAAGCCCCTCGCGGACGAGGTGCACGCGCTGGGCATGCAGTTCGGCATCTGGGTCGAGCCGGAGATGGTCAACGCCGACAGCGACCTCTACCGGGCCCACCCCGACTGGGTGCAGCACCACCCCGGCCGCACCCGCACCGAGTTCCGCAACCAGCTGGTGCTCAACCTCGCCCGGCCCGACGTACGGGAGCACCTGTGGGAGCGGCTGGACACCCTGCTCTCCAGCGCGCCCATCGACTATGTCAAATGGGACTTCAACCGCTCCTTCTCGGACGCGGGGTGGCCGGGCGACCCGTACCCCCAGCGGCTGTGGATCGAGCATGTGCGGGGGCTGTACGAGCTCCTGGGGCGCCTGCGGGCCGCGCACCCGGGCGTCGCCTTCGAATCCTGCTCGGGCGGGGGAGGCCGGATCGACCTGGGCGTCCTCTCGCTCACCGACCAGGTGTGGACCTCGGACAACACCGACCCGCTGGACCGGCTGGCCATCCAGCACGGCTTCAGCCAGCTGCACCCGGCCCGCGTCATGGCCGCCTGGGTCACCGACACCCCCAACGCCCTGGGCAATCAGCGCGTCACCTCGCTGCGCTTCCGCTTCGTCAGCGCGATGGCCGGGGTGCTGGGGGTGGGCGGCGACCTGAGCCGGTGGAGCGAGGAGGAACTCGCCGAGGCGCGTGACTGGGTGACGCTCTACAAGCGCATCCGGCCCGTCGTCCAGCACGGCGAGCTGTACCGGCTGCGGCCGCCGGGGGACGGCGGGCTCACCGCGGTGCAGTACGTGCGCGGCGAGGAGACCGTGGTGCTGGCGTGGCTACAGGCGCAGACCCTCGGCGAGCGGCAGCCCGGGCTGCGGCTGCGCGGGCTCGACCCCGAGAGCCGGTACGAGGACCTGGAGACCGGGACGGTCCACCGGGGGGCCGTACTCAGCCACCACGGCCTCGAGACAGGACTGCGTCGCGACCTGGACGCCGCCGTATTCCACCTTCGGCGGATCTGACCGGGTGGGATAGATCACCCCTGGTCAACCCCTGCCTACGGTGGCGTAGGTCACGCGCCAGGGTGGAGGATGTCGGGACGTGGCAGATGATGCGAAGAGACTCAACAGCGGTGTGATCGGGTCGTACGCCGCCATCGGGGACAGCTTCACCGAGGGCGTCGGCGACCCGGATCCCGAAGGCGTTTTCATCGGCTGGGCGGACCGGCTGGCCGTCCTGCTCTCCGACCGGCATGCCGGAGCCGGGCCCACCGGCGGCCCGGCTCCGGCCGACTTCCGCTACGCCAACCTCGCCGTACGCGGCCGGCTCCTCGACCAGATCGTCGAGGAGCAGGTCCCGCGCGCGATGGAACTCGGCCCCGATCTGGTGACCTTCTGCGCGGGCGGCAACGACATCCTGCGGCCCGGCAGCGACCCCGACGACGTCGCCGAGCGCTACGAGGCGGCCGTGGCCCAGCTCACCTCCCATGTCGGCACGGTGCTGCTGTGCACGGGGTTCGACACGCGCGGCGTGCCGGTGCTGCGCCATCTGCGCGGCAAGATCGCCACGTATACGGCCCATGTGCGGGCGATCGCGGACCGATACCAGAGCCCGGTGCTCGACCTGTGGTCACTGCGCTCCGTACAGGACCGGCGGGCCTGGGACGAGGATCGGCTGCACCTGTCGCCCGACGGACACACCCGGGTCGCGCTGCGCGCCGGGCAGGTGCTCGGCCTCGACGTGCCGGCCGACCCGGACCAGCCGTGGCCGCCGGAGGGGCCGCGTACGGCCGCCGAGGTGCGCCGGGACAACCTCCACTGGGCGCGGGAACATCTGGTGCCCTGGATCGGCCGACGGCTGCGCGGGGAGTCGTCGGGGGACCATGTGGAGCCCAAGCGGCCGGATCTGCTGCCGCTGCGGCCCTGAGGGCTCGCGCGGGGAGATCCGGGCACCTCCCAAGAGGAACAGCGAAACGGCGAAGAGAAAACAGCGACGAGAAACAGCGAAGTCGAAGCGGGGTCGCGCCAGGGGAGCCTAAGCTAGGTAGGCCCACACGGCGCGGCCCGTGCCGTCGGCGTCCGGTCTGACGCCCCATGCCTCGGACAGGGCCTCGACCAGCATCAGCCCGCGTCCGCCCTCCTGGTCCACGCTCACCGACCGGGCCTGCGGCTCCGTGCGCGCGCACCCTTGGTCGGCCACTTCCAACCGCAAGCGCTTGCCCATGAGCTGCATTGTGCACCGGACCTCCTCACTGGAGGTGTGGCGCACGGCGTTGGTGAAGAGCTCGGAGACGACCAACTCGGCGTTGTCGCACATCTCCTGCCTGGCGCCCCATGAGCACAGCCGCAGTACGACCAGCCTTCTCGCCTCCGCGACGGAAGTGCTCAGTGCCGGAAGACGAAACGCGTCCTGCAGGCACGGAGCGGAGAGCGAGCCGCTGCGCCCTAACCGGAGAGCCTCATAGGAAGGAGCCACGTCGCCACTATGCTCTGCGCCACTCGCGTATGGCAAGGTTCAATCTGTAAATTGCAGAATCGAAGAGACAGTCTGTTGCTGAGGCTGAGTGCGTGCCAGACTGCTGTGATGTGAAGGTAGTTGGAGGGGGACGGTAGTGCCGGATGCGCGGGCGGGCGGCGCCCCGACCGTCCTGAGAGTCGTGCTCGGCAAGCGGCTGCAGGACCTGAGGGAGAAGGCCGGGCTGTCATACGAGCGGGCGGGCCGCGCCCTCGACGTCACCCATGCCACGATCCGCCGCATGGAGAAGGCCGAGGTCGGCCTGAGGCTCCCGTATGTCGAGAAGCTGCTGCGCACCTACGGAGTCACCGACCCGGAAGAGGTCGAGGGATTCCTTTCCCTCGCGCGCGAGGCCAACAAGCCCGGCTGGTGGCACCGCTTCCGGGACGTGCTGCCGGGGTGGTTCAACACCTTCGTCAGCCTGGAGGGCGAGGCCAACCTCATCCGGGCCTACGAGCCGCACTATGTCCCCGGGCTGCTGCAGACCGAGGGCTACGCCCGTGCGGTGATGTCCGCCGGAATGCCGCACGCGCTCGACTCGGAGACCGAGCGCAATGTCGCCCTGCGGATGGAGCGGCAGTCCCTCCTCACACGTCCCGACCCGCCCATGCTGTGGGTGGTGATGGACGAAACCGTGCTGCGCCGTCCCATCGGCGGGCCCGAGGTCATGCGCGATCAGATCACGCGGCTGATCGAAGCCGCGGCGATGCCCAACATCAGGTTGCAGATCATGCCGTTCGACGCCGGGCCGCACCCGGCGATGTACGGCCCCTTCCATATCTTCCGGTTCCCGATCCCGGAGCTGCCGGATATCGCGTACACGGAGACGCTCGTCAGCGGCTCCTACTTCGACCAGCGCGATGATGTATCGGCGTTCCTGGAGGCCTTGGACCGGATGTGTGCGCAGGCCGCGCCTGCACAGACCACTCAGGCCATTCTGAGTGGCATTCGCAAGGAGATCTGATCGATGGATCGCATGCGCAGGGACCGCGTCTACAGCGGAATGCCGGCGACGGACCTCGGCACCGAGGGCTGGCACAAGCCGTGGAGTGGTGGCAACGGGGGAAGTTGCGTCGAGGCGATGAGGCTGAAGGACGGGCGAGTGGCGCTGCGCCAGTCCACGGATCCCGACGGACCTGCCCTCATCTACACGCACCTGGAGATGAAGCGGTTCATCCAGGGTGCGAAAGCCGGCGAAGCGGACTTCCTGCTCGCCTGACGCGGCCACGGGTCACAGGGGAGTGAGTGACCGAAAAATGGAGAACGGTGTGACCGACCAAGGATTCTCCGTCCAGGAGATAGATACCAGCACGCCTCATCCGGCCCGGATGTACGACTACTACCTCGGGGGCTGGGACAACTACGAGGTCGACCGCAGGGCGGCCGACCGCATTCTCGAAGGGACGCCGACCATCCGCGGCACCGCCCGCGCCAACCGGGAGTTTCTGCTCCGGGCCGTGCGCACCGTCGTCGCGGGCGGGATACGGCAGATCATCGACATCGGGACCGGTATCCCGACGTCGCCGAACACCCATGAGATTGCCCGGGAGATCGCGCCGGAAACCCGAGTGGTCTATATCGACAACGATCCGATCGTCGCCACCCACGCGAGCGCCAAGCTGACGAACACGGGTGGCACGGGCTTCGCGCTGGGGGATGTGCGCAAGCCCGCCGAGGTCCTCGACCGGCCCGCGGTGCGGGAGTTCGTCGACTTCACCAAGCCGGTGGCGGTGCTGCTGGTCGCGGTGTTGCACTTCGTCAAGGACGAGGAGGACCCGGCCGGGATCGTCGCCGCCCTCACCGAACGGCTGGTTCCGGGCAGCTGTCTGGTGATCAGCCACGGCACCCTGGACTTCACCGACCGAGCCGACGTCGCCGCGGAGGTGTACCGGAAGTCCACGGCCAGCCTCAACCTGCGCGGCCACGCCGAGATCCTGCCGTTCTTCGACGGGTTTCCGCTGCTGGAGCCCGGCCTGGTCCAGGTGCCGCTGTGGCGGCCGGACGGCCGCTCACCGGAGCGGAGGAAACGCGCCGACGCGGGCGTTTACGGCGGGGTGGGGCGCAAGCCCTGAGCCCGCGCCGACGGCGGCCGGAATCCGCTCCAGCACCCCGCCCGCGAACACGTCGTACAGCGGCAGCGACTCCAGGTGCACATAGCCGATGTGGCAGTCGCAGACCGCGAGCGGGCAGGGGCGGGGCGCGAGGGCCGGGCGGTACGAGCCGTCGTAGAGGTTGCCCAGCTCCGCACGGACGAAATGGCAGCGGCGCACCGTGCCGTCGCCGTCCACCGAGATCACCGAGGCGCCGGTCCGGCATGGGAGGCCGGCGCTTCGGTGCGCATGGCGGCTGTAGCCGAACAGCGGGTCGAGCGCGGTCCACTCGGCCGCTTCCTCGTTCGTATAGGAGCGCCCCTCGGCGGCGTTGACCCACAGATAGACCTGCGTGGGCAGATCGGCGCGCAGCCTCCGGGCGGGCTCCAGGTGCTCGGGCAGGCCGACGATGCCGACGCTGTGGCGCACCCCGAGCGCCGCCAGCTCACGGCTCTTGGCCAGAAACCGGTCGTACGGCGTCTGGCCCGGGTGGAAGGTGCACCACAGCGCCAGGGTGTCCAGGTCGGCCTCCGCCAGCCAGCCCGTACGGCAGCTCAGATTCGTCTGCATCGCCACCCGCGCGATCTGCGGCAGCCGGCTGAGCTCGGTCAGCGCACGGCGGTACCAGGAGCGCACCAGGCCCTCACCCCACGGGGTGAACAGCACCGACAGCCGGTCGCCGGTGTTCGCCGCGGCCCACGCGGTGAAGCGCTCCAGGGCGGCCCGGTCGGCGCGCAGCTGCTCCGGGGTGTCGCGCCGCTTGGCGAACGGGCAGTACGGGCAGTCGTAGTCGCACGAGGCCAGCGGGCCTCGGTAGAGGATCGTCAGGTCCACGCCGGCCGCCTCACTTCAGGTCGTAGTCGGCCATGGCGGCGCGCACCGCCGGGGAGAACAGCTCGGGCCCCAGCGCGTCGGAGTGCGCCAGCCCCTCGGGGGAGAGCCGCAGCAGGCCGGGGGCGGCGTCCGGATCCAGCCAGCCGCGCTCGGCGAACCGCGCCAGCTCGGTGGGGAAGTCCTCGGCCGGGTCGGTGCCGAACCGGGCCCGGTAGCCGGCGACCGGCATCCCCTCCGCCTGTAGGACCGACTGGAGGAGGTGGCGCCGCCGGGCCTCGTCGGCGGTCATCGCGCGGCCCACCTCGGCGCGCGCGAAGTCGGCCGCGGGCCGGGCCGTGTAGTCGTCGATGATGCCGCGGATCTCCCGCATGTCCACCGCGTAGTCGAACGAGTAGTGCAGCGCGGAGGTGTACGAGCGGGCGCCGCAGCCCAGCCCGACCATGCCGTCGGTCTGGCAGGCGTAGTCCTCCCCGCCGGTCCCGGGCGCGCCCGCCCCGACAGAGCCCAGGCGGCGGAACATGCGCATCGACACCTGCTCATAGCCATGGGCGAGCAGATGGTCCCGGCCCGAGCGGTACAGCCGCAGCCGCTGGGCGTCCCACTCCGCGTCCGTGGCCGCCGCGTCGCGGCGCCCCAGACCGGTCAGCGGGCGCACGTACAGCGGATACAGATACAGCTCCTCGGGGCGCCAGGCCAGGGCGGCGTCCAGCGACTGCCGCCAACTCCGCTCGGTCTGCCCGTCGATGCCGTAGATCAGGTCGATGTTCAGCACGGGGATACCGGCCTCGCGGATCCGCCCCAGCGCGGCCTCGACATCGGCCCGGTGCTGCGGCCGCACCGCCGAGCGCGCCTCGGCGTCCACAAAGCTCTGCACCCCCAGGCTCAGCCGGGTGGTGCCGCGCTCGGCCAGCACGGCCAGCCGGTCGGCGGTGGCGGTGGCCGGGGAGGCCTCGACCGAGAGCGGAACGGCCGCCAGATCGGCCCCCATCCGGCGGCCCGCGACATCGCACAGCCGCTCCAGCTCGGCCGCCTCCAGGAAGGTCGGGGTGCCGCCGCCGAAGGCGGCCGTGGCGAAGCGGGCCCCCTCGCCGAGAGCCTCGCGGACCGTGTCCGCCTGCCGCTCCAGGGCGTCGAGATAGGCGCTCACCAGCCCCTCGGGGGCGCCGACGCGCGTGAAGAGGTTGCAGAAGCCGCAGCGCACCTCGCAGAAGGGGATGTGCACATACAGCGACAGCGAGTCCTTGGGCTCGGCCGCCCACAGGTCGCGCAGCGCGGGGCGCGGGTCCAGCGGGCGGTAGGCGGTCTTGTGCGGGTACGCGTAGACATACGACTGGTACGGGCTGACAGTGCCGGGGGTGCCGGCGACACCGGTGTTGGTGTTGGTGCTGGCAGTGGTGCTGGTGCTCATGAGGCCTCGAGGAAGAAGTGGGTGTACGGCACGGTCCAGACGACTTCATGGCCGAGCCGGTGGCCCGTGTAGCCGTCGTCTCCGTACGCGGTGCCGTGGTCGGAGCAGACGATCGCGAAGCCGGGGCCGCGGTCGCCCATCGCGGAGAACAGCCGGCCGATGTGCCGGTCGACGTACTCCAGCGCGGCGGCGTGTGTGGCGCGCGAGTCGCCCGCCTCACGGGTCGCGCCGGGCAGATGGAACCAGTTGGGCTGGTGCAGCGCCGAGACGTTCACAAAGAGGAACAGCCGTCGGTCCGGCGCCGGCCCGGCGATGACCTTCTCGGCACACGCGACCTGCGCCTCGAAGGAGGTGGGGGACGGAACGCCGAACTCCGGCTCCCAGTGGCTCTCCTGGAAGAGGCCGGGGAGCACCGAGCCCAGCGGGCCCCGCTTGTTGAAGAACCCCACCCCGCCCACGCACACCGTGTGGTACCCGGCGGCCGCGAGCCCGGACACCAGGTCCGGGGTGTCGAACACAAAGGTCCCCTCGGCGGTGGTCTCGCTGCCCGCGAACCGGGCGGCGAACAGCCGCCGGTGCGGGCCCGGCGTGGCCGGCGTGGGCAGGAACCCGGCGAACATCGCCTGGTGCGAGGCGTAGGTGAAGCTGCCCGGCGCATGCCGCTTGTCCCATACCCCGCCGGGGAGCCGGCTCGCCAGATGCGGGATCCGGCCCTCGGCCGCCAGCTCGGCCGCCACGTCGTAGCGCAGCGTGTCCAAGGTGACCAGCAGCAGATCGTGGCTGCCCACGACCTCGTTCATATCGGGCTCAGCCAAGGGCATCGGCGCCACCCCCTCCCGCCACTTCGCCTGCCGCCCCTCTTGCGGCCTCGCTTGCCGTGAGCTTTCGCCGCCGGACCACGGCCGCGACCTGCGCGCCGTAGGTGTCCAGGCCCTCCGCGCCGCTGCCGGGCAGACCGGTCAGCCGGGGCAGCAGATCGCCGAAGGCGTTGACCTCGCCGACCGAGAAGCGCCGCCATCCGGTGCCGGGCAGCAGATCGACGCCGACGCACAGGGTGCCGGGGAAGCAGGCCGCCGCCCGCTCCGCCAGGCCCAGCACCTCGTCCCAGGACGCCCCGGCCGCCTCCGCCGCGGCGCGCGCGGCGGCCAGATCGCCGCGGATGCCGCCGAGGTGGAGGTTGGTCATGGGGGAGCGGCTGGTGCGCACCACGGCGTGGCTCGCTCGCCCGTCGACCACGACGACGCGCAGGTCGGCGGCGCGGCCGTGCTGCGCCGCCTTGGGCACCCAGCGCTCGATGTGCAGCCCGTCGGGGGCCAGCGTGTCGACGATCGCGGCGATCTCCGCCTCCGTCTCGTACCGGCGCACCCGCAGGGAGTTGAACAGCCGCCCGTCTTCCGTGCGCTCGACCGAGGTCGCCGCGCGCACCCGGCCGTGGGCGCCCCATTCGACGGCGAGCACCCCGGAGGCGGACGAGCCGTGCGCGAGCTTCACAAAGGCGCGGCGCAGCCCGCCGGAGCCGGCCAGCATCGCCCGTACGTCCTCCCAGCCGCGGACGGGCGGCGCCTGGGACCCGGAGGTCGGCGACGGCGGCACCGGGACCCCGGCCTCGCTCAGCACGCCGTGGCACAGCCGCTTGTCGAACATGACGGCCAGCTCGTCCGGGTCGTCCAGCACCGCCGCGCCCGCTGTACGGGCCGCCTCGGCGACCTGGCGCACGGCGCCGGTGAACCGGGCGTACCAGCGCGCGGTGCCCTCGACGCGGGTCGGGTCGTCGGCGCCGCGCAGCAGCAGCTCCACCTCCTCGTCCTCGCCCGGGGAGTCCAGTCGCACCGTCTCGCCGGGCTCGAAGCGGGGCCTGCTGTCGTACAGCACCTCGCGCCAGGGCAGCACCCGGGGCGCGGGCAGGCCCGCCGCCAGCACGGCGTCCGCGAACATCTCCACCCGGCGGCCACCGGGGTTGCCGACCACCGCGAAGCGCACGTCGGGGCGCCCCTCATGGCGCGTCTCATTCGGAGACGGCGACATAGCGGTGCTCCTCATTGCTCTCGTCCCAGTCGTACCTCTCCGCCTGTTGCTGCTCCGAGAGGTTCACCTCGACCCCGCTCGGCTCCAGCGCGTCGCGCACCCGCTGAGCCAGCTTGTCGCTCAGGTAGTGGTGGTGGAGGTCGAGGGCCTTGAGGTGGGTGAGCGGTTGGCCGCCGAGCAGGGCCTCGGCGCCCGCGTCGGTCAGTACGCCCATGGACAGGTCGAGGGAGGTGAGCTGGGCGACGACGGGGGCGGCGGCGACGGCGGTGGCTATCTCGTCCTGGATCTCGCTGTTCTGCAGGCCCAGGTGGCGCAGCTCCGGGAAGCGGCCACCGGCCAGCAGCGGCGCGAGGTCGGCGAGGCTCGCGTCGCCGCCGTACTGGTCGACCCCCAGCCACAGCGCCAGGTGCTCCAGGCGGGGGAGTTCGCTGTCGCAGACGGCCCGGACGACCTCGGCGGGCAGACCGCCGGACTCGAACCGCAGCGTCCGCAGCCGCTCATGGCGTACGGGACGGAAGGACAGCTCCTCCTCGGGCCCCCCGTAGCCGCAGCCGCGCGCCACGAACTCCTCGAGCAGCGGGTACGCCTCGACCACGGGCGTGACATCGTTCATCTCCAGCCAGGACAGCTCGCACTCCTCGCCCGTCACATCGCCGAGGAAGAGCGACCGCAGCGCCGGCAGGCGCCCGGCCGACTCCGTCAGCAGATCGAGCACCGGCCGCACATTGCTGTATCCGCCCTCGTCCCACCAGCTGCCGATGACGATCGCGCGGATCCGGTCTGCCGGGACGGTCTCCAGGAAGTCCCGCCACAGCAGCCCGAAGGGACGCTCATCGTCCCAGCCGCAGGCCAGCCGCCAGGCGACGGCATCGGCGGGCGGCAGATCGGTGGAGTCGGTCCCGGAGGTGGTGAAGTCGGCGACGGGGAGACCCGCGAAGGACTCCAGGAGTTCGCTGATCATGAGGCGGGGCGGTCCTTTCGGTCGTCGTGGCGTGCGGCTCTCGAGGTCTCGGGTAAGGGGGTCGTCACTCGGCGACCGCGGTGTAACGCCACACCTCGACCTCTCCGTCGTCCTCGTCCTCGTCCTCGTCGCCCTTTTCGGAGAGGTCGAGCTCCACGCCGGAGGGCTCCAGGGCTTCGCGCAGCCGCTGCTCCATCGCCTCGGAGAAGAAGTTGTAGTGGAGGTCGAGGGCCTTGAGGTGGGTGAGCGGTTGGCCGCCGAGCAGGGCCTCGGCGCCCGCGTCGGTCAGTACGCCCATGGACAGGTCGAGGGAGGTGAGCTGGGCGACGACGGGGGCGGCGGCGACGGCGGTGGCTATCTCGTCCTGGATCTCGCTGTTCTGCAGGCCCAGGTGGCGCAGCTCGGGGAAGCGGCCCTCCGAGAGGAGCCCGCCGAGGTCCGCGACGGTCGAGTCGCCCCCGTACTCGCTCACCCCCAGCCACATCTCCAGCCGCTCCAGCGCGGGCAGTTCGCTGTCGCAGACGCCGCGCACCGCCGTGCCCGGCAGCCCGCCGCTCTCGAAGCGGAGCGTGTGCAGGCGCTCGTGGGTGACGGCCGGGAACACCAGCCCCGTGCCGCCGCGGATCTTCAGCTCTCGCAGCCCGGGGAAGGCGTCGAGGACCCGGGTGACATCGGACTGCTGGATCCAGGAGATCTCGGCCTGCTCCGCGGCGATGTCGCCGATGAAGACCGCCTCGAGGGAGGGGAACCGGTCCTTGGCGGCGACGAGCGGCTCGATGACCATGCTGGAGTCGTTCGCGTACGCCTCGCCCCATACGCCGAAGATCAGCGCGCGCACCCGGGAGGTGTCCACCGTGTCCAGGAACCGCTGGAAGCAGTCGGCGAAGTTGTGGTCCGGACCCGAGTCGCCGTACGGGTCGTAGGAGAGCCGCCATGCCACGGTCTCCGGCTCGGGCAGCTCCGGCACCTCGTCGGGCGCCGGGAAGTCGAAGGCCGGGAGGCCGTGCAGCGCGTCGTGGTTTTCGGCGTAGTCCATGCCGGGAGATCTCCTGATGCTTCGTGTGGGCGTGCCCGTTTCCGAAGGGCGTGCGAAGAGTTCTACCAAGCCCCACCGACAGCGGGGGCGGCGGGCGTTGCCGAAGCGTTGTCAGACCCCGCGCCTAACGTCGTGGACATCGACCGGCCCCCGTACGAGCGGTGGGCCCGGACGCCGCTGTGCGGTGAAAAAGGAGAAGCGCATGTACCGACAGGGAGACGTGCTGATCGTGCCGGTGGCCGAGGAGGCCCTGCCGCCGAACACCGAAGCGCTGCCGCGGCAGCCGCGGGACCCGCGGGGGCGGCTGGTGCTGGCGCTGGGCGAGGTGACCGGACACGCCCATGCGGTGGTCGGGCCGGGCACGCTGGTGCGCGAGTCGGGGCCGTTCGGCGTGTCGTACCTCCATCTGCCGGATGGCGGGCGGGTGGTGCACGAGGAACACGCGGCGATACCGCTGCCCAAGGGGTGGTACCGCGTGGTCCGGCAGCGGGAGTACATGCCGGGCGCCGTGCGCGTCGTGGCGGACTGAGAACCGGGACTGGGAAACGGGAGATAAAAACCATGAGCTCCATGACGACGGCATCGGACATCGCGGGTCCGGGCAGTGCGGAAACCCTGACCCCGGTCGAGCGGTGGCGGGCGGTGGCCGCGGCCACGGGCCCGGCCGACCGCCGGGCCGCCGAGGAGGGTGTGCGGCTGGCCTACGACGCGGCCGGGGTGGCGCGCCCGGAGCGGATCGTGTGGGTCGACTCCCCGCTGGAGGGCACGGCGGCGGCGATGCTGCTGACCGGCCAGGGTGGCGCACTGCCGCAGGCGATCGCCGACCGGGCGGCCGGCGCGCTGCGCGCGGCGGGGGTCGAGCCGGAGGCGGGCGCGGCGGGTTCCTGCGTACGGGAGGCGGTGCGCACCCTTCCGTGGGCGGCCGCGCGACAGCGGCTGCACGGCGCGCTCGGCAGCTCCGGCTGGGCCGAGCGATGGGCCCTGACGGGCGCGCCGCTGTGGGACGTCACCCGCTCCCTCATCGAGCGTGTCCGCACCGGAGTCGTCGAGGCCTTGGCGGCGCAGTCGGACCGGGACCGGGAATCCGCCGTCCGGCTGGCCATGCTGGACGCGGTGCTCGGCCAGCACGACGCGCCGTGGCTGGCGGCGGTGACCGAAGAGGGCGAGGCCGGCTCGGACGAGGGCGCGGATGCCGACGAGCTCGCCGGCCCGGCCGCGGTGGCGCGCTCCGCGGGGTGGTGGTGGCCGTACGAGAAGGCCGTGGTCATCGCCGAGCGTCCGGTCACGCTGCACCGCGACGAGGCGGGCCGCCTCGACAGCGGCGCCGGGCCCGCGCTGGACTACCCCGACGGCTTCGCGCTGTACGCGTGGCGGGGCATGCCGGTGCCCGCGGCCTTCCTCGAGCAGCTGTCCGAGCTGACCGCCGAGCGCATCCGCGCCGAGGAGAACGCGGAGCTGCGCCGCGTCATGCTGGAGCACTACGGCTATGACCGCTATCTCACGGAGTCCGGGGCGCGGCCGCTGCACCGCGACGAGACCGGGGTGCTGTGGCGCATCGAGATGGCCGGGGACGAGCCGGTGACGATGGTCGAGGTGGTCAACTCCACGCCGGAGCCGGACGGGACGCATCGCACGTACTGGCTGCGCGTGCCGCCGCGCACCGCCACCGCCCGTGAGGGCGTCGCCTGGACCTTCGGCCTGGATGCCGACGGATACGCCCCGGAGCGCCAGACATGACCGCATGAGGCCGCAGGGGGGATGGGAACGACTTGGTCTAGACCTTGACTGGTATAGACCAAGTCCGCTTGAGTGGTCTGAGGTCCCCCTGACCCTCAAGTCCCCCCTGAAGGAGGAGTCTTGATCGCAAAACGCCTCCGGGCCTGTCTCGCCGCCGCCGCGGCCGTCTGCGCCCTTCTGTTTGTCATGCCCATGGCCTCCGCTTCGGCGGCCTCCACGGCCACCACCCCCCGTGCGGCCTGCTCCTACCCGGACTGGGTCGCCGGCAAGTGGTACGTGGCGGGCGACATCGTGAAGTACACCGACGGCAAGTACTACCGCGCCGAACATGACAACCCGGGCTATGACCCCACCATCAGCACCTGGTACTGGGACCCGTACGACTGCGGCTCCGGGCAGAACCCGGCGGGGTTCGTGGTGAGCGAGGCGCAGTTCAACCAGATGTTCCCGGGCCGGAATTCGTTCTACACCTACCAGGGTCTGACCGCCGCCCTGAGCGCCTACCCCGGCTTCGCGAACACCGGCAGCGACACCGTCAAGAAGCAGGAGGCGGCCGCCTTCCTGGCCAACGTCAGCCACGAGACCGGTGGCCTGGTGTACATCGTGGAGCAGAACCAGGCCAACTACCCGCACTACTGCGACTGGAGCCGGCCCTACGGCTGCCCGGCCGGCCAGGCCGCGTACTACGGCCGCGGGCCGATCCAGCTCAGCTGGAACTTCAACTACAAGGCGGCCGGTGACGCGCTGGGCATCGACCTGCTGAACAACCCGTACCTGGTCGAGCGGGACGCCGCGGTCTCCTGGAAGACCGCCCTGTGGTACTGGAACACCCAGACCGGACCGGGCACCATGACCCCGCACGACGCGATGGTCAACCAGCGGGGCTTCGGCGAGACGATCCGCAGCATCAACGGCAGCATCGAGTGCAACGGTGGAAACCCCGGCCAGGTGCAGAGCCGGATCGACGCCTATCAGAGGTTCGTCCAGATACTGGGCACCACCCCCGGATCGAACCTCGGCTGCTGATCGGCAGAACCCAGCGGAACAACGTCGGCGGTCTCGCGAGTTGTCCTAAGCAGCGCGGCGGTCCCCGCCGCGCTGCCACGCCGCAGACCGTACGAGGGGTCCGCCCCTTCACCCAGGAGGTGCCGTGACCGGCCCCAGCCAGAAACGTGCCCGGCTCACCGCCGCCCTGCGCCCCGCCGCCTTCGGGGCGGACCCGGCCGGTGAGCGGATGGAGCGCATCCGCCGGTCGCCGAACTTCGCGAACGGCGTGTTCGTGAACCCGGTGGGCGCCCGCACCGCGCCGTCCGGCTCCATGCTGAAGTTCCTGCCCACGTACTTCCGCAAGGAGGAGCGCGTCCGCAGGGCCCCCGCCGGGCCCGTGCCGGTGCACCCCACCACCCTCGCCGACCTGGCCGCTCCGCCCGCCTCCGGGCTGCGGCTGACGTGGATGGGCCACTCGACCGTGCTGGCGGAGATCGACGGGCGGCGGGTGCTGTTCGACCCGGTGTGGGGCGAGCGCTGTTCGCCCTTCTCCTTCGCCGGGCCGAAGCGGATCCACCCGGTGCCGGTGCCGCTGCGCGAGCTCGGCCCGGTCGACGTGGTGGTGATCTCCCACGACCACTACGACCACCTGGACATGCCGACCATCCGCGCCCTGGTGCGGTCGGAGGCGGTGTTCGTGGTGCCGCTGGGCGTCGGCGCCCATCTGGAGCGCTGGGGGGTGCCCGCGCGGCGGATGACCGAGCTGGACTGGCGTGAGTCGACGGAGGTGGCCGGCCTGCGGCTCACCGCGACCCCGGCCCGCCACTTCTGCGGTCGCGCGCTGCGCAACACCCAGCACACACTGTGGGCCTCCTGGGTGGTGGCCGGGCCGGAGCACCGCGTCTACCACAGCGGGGACACCGGGTACTTCCCCGGCTTCGCGGAGATCGGGGAGGCGTACGGGCCGTTCGACGCGACGATGATCCAGATCGGCGCCTACAGCGAGTTCTGGCCCGACATCCACATGCTCCCCGAGGAGGGCCTGCGGGCCCATGTCGATCTCCAGGGCGGTGAGCCGGAGCGGGGGATCATGCTCCCGATCCACTGGGGCACCTTCAACCTCGCCCCGCACCCCTGGGAGGAGCCGGCCGAGGGCACGCTGACCGCCGCGCAGGCGGTCGGCGCGCGGGTGGCCGTGCCCCGGCCGGGAGAGCCGTTCGAGCCGGTGGCGGGGCTGCCGCTGGATCCGTGGTGGCGGGCGATCGCGGCGCGGCCGGCGGCGGGCGCGGTGGCCGCGGCGGCGGTCTCGCCGCAGGTGCCGGGCCGGAGCGCCGCGGCGTCCGGCCGCGGCCCCGGCGACCAGACCGGCGGCCCGGGGGCCGCGGTCCCCATTCCCCAGGCGTAGCGGGCCACCTGACCGCGGCCGCGCTGTCGCGGCCGCGGGTTACGGTTCTTTGTTCCTAACCCTTGTCGCGAGCATGGCATGCTCGCTTGAATGGTTAGGAAAGGTTCCTAACGGATCGTGTTTCCCCTGACGACCCGTGCGCGCTCCCCCCACAGTCGACAAGGAACGGAGAACCAGATGCCCAAGAGGATCGGCCTCGCGGCCGCCGCCGTAGCCGTCCCGGCCGCGCTCGTCCTCGCCAGCGTCGGAATCGGCCAGGCCGCCGAGCACACGCCGTCGTCGGCGTTCGCACAGGCCGGAAAGGCGGCGCAGGCCGCGCGGGCCGCGCAGGCGGAGCACCGGGCCGCCGCGGTGAAGAACCTGGACGATCCCGCCAAGAAGGAGATCGCCATGAAGCTGGTCTCCAGCGCCGAGAACTCCTCGCTGGACTGGCGCGCCCAGTTCAAGTACATCGAGGACATAGACGACGGCCGCGGCTACACCGCCGGAATCATAGGCTTCTGCTCCGGCACCGGCGACATGCTCGAACTCGTCGAGTACTACACACAGGTCAAGCCCGGCAACGTGCTCGCCAAGTACCTGCCCGCGCTGCGCAAGGTCGACGGCAGCGACTCCCACTCCGGCCTCGACCCGAACTTCACCAAGGACTGGAAGACCGCCGCCCAGGACAAGGCCTTCCAGGACGCGCAGGAGCACGAGCGCGACCGCGTCTACTTCAACCCCTCCGTCAAGCAGGGCAAGGACGACGGACTGGGCACGCTCGGCCAGTTCATCTACTACGACGCGATCGTCATGCACGGCCCCGGCGACAGCAAGTACAGCTTCGGCGGCATCCGCAAGACCGCCCTGTCCAACGCCAAGACCCCGGCGCAGGGCGGCGACGAGAAGACCTACCTCAACGCCTTCCTGGACGCCCGCAAGAAGGCCATGCAGAGCGAGGAGGCGCACAGCAACACCAGCCGGGTGGACACCGAGCAGCGGAAGTTCCTCAACGAGGGCAACCTCGGCCTCGAGCCCCCGCTGAAGTGGAAGGTGTACGGCGACCCGTACGAGATCAACTCCTGATCGTCCCCTCCGCTCGGCTGCCCGCCGCTGTCGGTACTGTCGGCGCTCCCTTGTAAAATTTCGTCTTCCGGGACGAGTGACGAGGGGGATCCCGTGGTTGAACTGTCCGAGATGATCCGCGAGTTGCGTGCGCAGCTGACCGCCGCGGCAGCGGCCGGCGCCGGCGAGGCGCTGAAGTTCGATGTCGGCCCGATCGAGATCGAGGTCACCGTGGCCGTCACCAAGGAGGGCGGAGTCAACGGCAAGGTCCGCTTCTGGGTCGTCGAGGCGGGCGCAAACGGCAAGTACTCGACCAGCGAGACCCAGCGCGTCTCCCTCACCCTCCAGCCGACGATGACCGGTCCGGGCGGTACGACCACGACCGCCCGGATCTCCGGCGCCGAGGTGGACGGGGAGCGCTGAGCCGGCCGTGCCCGGGCTCGAGGTCGGCCGGGTGGCCGAAGTGCTCGTCACGGTCGCGGTGGGCCCCGGAAGGCGGGGCTCCGGCTATCTGGTCGCGCCGGGGACGGTGCTGACGGCGGCCCATGTGGTGGCCGGGGCGGCCCGGGTGCGGGTGCGGTTTCAGGCACACCGGCCCGAGGAGCGTGTGGTGACCGCCGAGGTCGCCTTCGCACACGCGGGGGCCGATGTCGCCGTGCTCGCCCTGTCGGACCGCTCGGACGAGGTCGTGGGAGCCCGGTACGGGCGGGTCGGCGAGCACGACGCGGTGCTGCGCTGCAGCGCCATGGGCTTTCCCGCCTTCAAGCTGCGGGACGGCCAGGACGGCAGGCCGTACCGCGACTCCGAGCATGTGCACGGCACCTGCTCAGTGCTGTCGAACCGCAAGGAAGGCACCCTGGACCTCCGAGTGCCGCCGCCGGACGGCAGCTGGGACGGCATGTCGGGGGCCGCCGTCTTCAGCGGCGACCGGATCGTCGGCGTGGTGGCCGCCCATCACTTCGACGACGGGCCCGGGCGGCTCGCGGTCAGCAGAGCGGACCGATGGGCGCGGCGGATCCCGGATTCGGAACTCTCCCGGCTGGAGGGCCTGTTGGGGGGCTCTTTGGCCCCGGAGCGGCTGCCTGACGTCGTCGCGCCGTCCGGCCTCGGCCGGATCAAGGCCGGGTACGAGGCGCTGCTACAGGACATCGCCCCGGTCCAGCTGGTGGGGCGCCGCGACGAACTGCGGGAGCTGATGGAGTTCTGCGCGGGCCCGGAGCCGTACCACTGGATCCAGGGGCGCCCCTGGGCGGGCAAGACGGCGCTGGTGTCGTCGTTCGCGCTGCACCCACCGCGCGGGGTGGTGCCGGTGTCGTTCTTCATCACCTCGCGGCTCGCCGGCCAAGCGGACAGCACGGCCTACACCGAGGCCCTGGTCCACCAGCTCGCGGCCCTCGTCGGCCGCGAGCCCTCCGCCCACGCCTCGCCCGCCATCCGCGACGGCGAGCGCCGAGCGCTGCTCGCCGAGGCCGCCGAGCGGGTGGCCGAGGACGGCGGCACCCTGCTGCTCGTCGTGGACGGCCTCGACGAGGACCACTCGGCCCGCAACCCAGGCGCCCTGGGCCCCAGCATCGCCTCCCTCCTCCCGGACCGCCTCCCCACAGGCGTCCGCGTCCTCGTCACCAGCCGCCCCAACCCCGACCTGCCCCTGGACGTCAAGCACGGCCATCCGCTGCGGCGCTGTGCGGTGAAGACGCTGAGCAGCACGGAAGCCGTGACGGACCTGGAGCACGAGGCAAAGTTCGAACTGTCCCGCGCGCTGGAGGGCGATGATCTGGAGAAGGAGATCGTCGGCCTGCTGGCGGCGGCGCGCGGCAGTCTGCGGACGGAGGATCTGCGCGAGCTGAGCGGGCGGAAGGTGTACGAGGTGCGGCAGCGGGTGAACGGGGTGTTCGGGCGGATCCTGCGGGTCCGGGGCGATTCGGCGAGGGAGTTCGACGACCGCGGGTATCTGTTCGCCCACGAGACGCTGTTCGCGGCGGCGGTGGAGCTGCTGGGGCCGGATGTGGGGCCCTATCGGGAGCGGCTGCACGGCTGGGCGAAGGAGTATCGGGAGCTGGGATGGCCGGAGGAGACGCCGCCGTATCTGCTGCGGCAGTACGGGCGGATGGTGCTGGGCCACGGTGATCTCGAACGGGCAGTGGACCTCGCAGCCGACGTACGGCGGCATGACCGTATGAGCGAGGTGACCGGCAGCGATGCCGCCGGGCTCGCCGAGCTCGACGCGGTACGGTCCTCGGTCAGGCGCCGGGCCCCGGACGATCTCGGCTGCCTGGCGGCGCTCGCCGCCGCCGAGGGCCTGATGGTCCGCCGCAACATCGCGCTGCCCTCGAACGTACCGAGGGTGATGGCGCGGCTCGGCCGGCTGGGACGCGCGGAGGGGCTGGCGCGGAGCATCCCCGATCCGTATCACAGGGCGGTGGCGTTGGCCGGAGTGGCGCGGGCCATGGCGGACGACGACGATCCGCGTGCGATCGATCTGGCGCGGGACGCGGAGCGGCTCGCCCGGCAGCTTGGGGCGGACACAGCGGAGAAGGGGAGCGAGCACTTTGCGCGCCGGGTAGTGAAGGACGCCGCTGTGGCTGCCGCGGCGGCGGGGGCAGGCGAATGGGCACTGGCTCGCGCTGAGTCCCTTCAGCAGGTGTATTCGCGACGGAAGTACGAGGCGATCATGGGCCGGGAGTGCGAGGCGGGCTCGTACGGCACGGAGGCCGAGGACGACGTTCACGTCATGACGGATGACGCCGCCGTGACCATGGCCGAGGTGTCCGTGGCACTACGCCGTCATGACGCGGGGTTCGCCACTGACATCCTGAACAGGGCGGAGCGGGCCGCCGACGAATTCACAGTTGGGGGACGTATCCGCATTCTGTCTGCGGCTGTCCGCGCGTGCTCTCGCACGGATCCCCCGCGTGCTTCCCGGCTGCTCGACCGGATTGAGCAGGAGCTCGCCGACCACATGATCGGAAAGGCGGCCATTCTCTCGACGGCAGCGACGGCCCTGCACGACATCTGCCCAGAGCGAGCCACGCAATGGGCACGCGAGGCGATTCAGTATGCGAGGCGGGCGCTCGGTGGACCCCCGGTCATGACGGCCTACAAGTCTGTAGAAGCTACGGTGTGTGCGCTGGTGGACGTCGGATTGGTTTCCGATGCGCATGCTCTGGCTGATCTCTGTCAGTTCCGGCAGGACATCCGGGCGCCGTTCTACGAGACGGTCGCCGTCGGTTGGGCGCGGGCAGGGCAGTTCGAACGGGCGCGGCAGATACTGGAAGAGAACTGCGCCCCGGTGGCGGTGTCTCCTTGGCTGCTGGTCCGGCTCGTTGAGGCACTGGCCTCCGCTGGGCATTTCGACGAGGCCGAGCGGTGTGCGCCCCGGATCGGACACCCTGCGTGGCTGGCGGAAGCGTTGGGGTGCCTGGCGGAACAGGCGCTTGACCACGATCCGCCTCGCGCAGCGCGGCTCTTGGAAGCGGCGCTGGAAGCGGCGGCCCGCCCGATTGCCGATGACCGGGTCGGCAATCTGGAGACGCTCACGGGGGCGCTCGCGTCCTGCGGGGAGTTCGACTCCGCTGAGCGTCTGGCGCGGATGATCACCAGACCCGACCGACGGGCTCAGGCACTGGCCGCAGTGGTCGTGCCGCTTTCTCACAGCGACCCAGGCCGTGCCGCGCGGCTCGCGGAGGAGGCGGGAGACTGCGCGGAAGCCGAGACCGACCAGCGGCTACGCGACAAGGCGTTGATGATGGCGGGCGAAGTGCTCGGACACGTGGGCCACGGCTCGCGGGCGCGCTCATTGGTGTACGCGATCAGGGGAGGGACGGCTGAGAGGCATCAGGCAGGTGCCGCGTTGGCGTCCAGGTTGGAGAAACGAGAGCGGGCGTCCGCTGTCGAGTTGGTCGGCTCCGCTGGACAGTGGCCCGCGACGCATACTCCGGGGAGTCGAGAAAGGACCCTTGCACTGCTCATCACGGCCGTCAGAGACTGGGACCGGGAGCGTGCCCAACTTCTCGTGAACGAGATGCGACGGCGGACACTGACGCCCCACGAGGATGAGCCGCCCGGTCCGGCCAAGACGCTGGTGTTGGCGGCGCTGACGCTGATCGATGCTCATCCCGCCGATGCGGAGCGATTGCTGAGCAGCGTGGACGCCCGCCTACGGGACCTCGAGAGGGCCGCCGGGCAGCCCGACGCCGAAGAGCGCGGTGCGCGCGCTCTGGTCCACGCGGCGCTCGGGGAGTACGAGAAGGCTGAGGAATCGGCCGCCAGGATCCGCCCGCAGCGGGAACGTCCGCATTCCCGCGCGGCGTTGGCCGCGCTGCTGGTGGGCGTGGAGAAGGAATCGACGATCGCCCAGCGGGAGCTTGTGAGCCCTGATCTGGCAATCTACTTGCACGTGTGCGCCGCGCTGCCCGTGCCACGCGGTGAGGCCCGTGGTGAGCGACTCGCCTGCGCCCGACGCCTGCTCGCCGAGGTGCTGGCGAGCGACGGCTGGCACTATGCGCTGCCCGTCCTCGCCGAGCTGGACCCGAATGCCGTCCGGCGTGTCCGGAACATCGTCTTCGCACAGCTGGACCTGGACCTGGACGCGGATGTCAACACCGCGCCGCCGCCTCGACCAACGCCCGCATGACCCGCACATCCTCCCCCGCCTCCGGATGCCACTGCACCCCCAGCACAAAGCTCGAGCCTCCCGGCACCTCCACCGCCTCCACCGTCCCGTCCCCCGTCGCCTGCGCCGAGACCACCAGCCCCTCGCCCAGCCGGTCCACCGCCTGGTGGTGGTACGTCGGCACGGACACCGACTCCGGCGCGATCCGCGCCAGCAGCGTGCCTGGCACCGGCTTGACCTCGTGTCGCTCGAAGACACCCGGCGGGCCCACATGGCCCTCCAGGTGCTGGACGAGCGTGCCGCCGTGCGCGACGTTCAGCAGCTGCATGCCGCGGCAGATGCCCAGCAGCGGGATGCCGTCCTCCAGTGCCGCCTCGATCAGCGCGAGCTCCCACCTGTCCCGTTCCCGCGCGGGCGGGCCGGTCCGCTCGTGGGGCTCGGCCCCGTAGCGGGCGGGCTCGACGTCGGGGCCGCCGGAGATGACCAGGCCGTCCAGCCGGGACAGCAGGGAACGGGCCGCCGCCGGGTCCTCGGGGTCGGGCGGCAGCATGGCGGCGAGGCCGCCCGCGCGCTGGACGAGGCGGTGGTAGCCGGCCGGGAGCAGGGCGGCGGGCTGGTGCCAGACGCCCCAGCTGACCGCCGACTCCAGGTAGGTGCTGATGCCGATGAGGGGCTTTGACAACGCAGGGTCCAATCTCTCAGTCGCGGGACAGCTCCGCCTCCGCCTCCGCCAGCGCCGCGAACTCCTCCTCCGGAGCCGCCGCCACCAGACGGTGCCGACTGTAGAAGGCGAAATAGGCGAGGGCCACGGCGTAGACGCCCAGCGCGATGAAGGCGGCGTCCTTGTCGACCAGGAAGGTGGCCACGAGCGCCGAGCAGGCCAGCACGAAGGCGACGGACGAGGTCACCACCCCGCCCGGGGTCCGGTACGGGCGGTGCAGCCCCGGCTCGCGGCGGCGCAGCACGATGTGGGAGAGGGACATCAGCGCGTACGAGATCGTGGCGCCGAAGACCGCGACGTTGAGCATCCGGGCGCCGTCGCCGGTCGCCGCCGCGAGCGCGAAGCCGAGGGCGCCGGGGACCAGCAGGCCCAGGTAGGGGGCCTTGCGGCGGCTGGTCAGGGAGAGGAAGCGGGGGAGGTAGCCGGCGCGGGAGAGGGCGAACAACTGCCGTGAGCCGGCGTAGATGAGGGAGAAGAAGGAGGCGACGAGGCCGGCCAGGCCCGCGTAGTTGACGGTGCGGGACAGGGTGGTCGCCTTGCCGTCCGGCTGGAGCGCCTCGACGAGGGGATTGCCCGCGTCCTGGACGGCGTTCGCGCCGCGTGCGCCGGTCGCGGCGAGGAAGGTGAGCAGGGCCAGCACCAGCAGGATGCCCACCGACCAGGCCATGGCCCTGGGCAGGGTGCGCGCCGGGTCGCGGGTCTCCTCGGCCGCGAGCGGCACGCCCTCCACGCCCAGGAAGAACCACATGCCGAAGGGGAACGCCGACCAGATGCCGAGCAGGCCGAACGGCAGCCAGGAGCTCGCGCCGAGGGCCGAGTGGTCGACCGGGATGTCGTCGAGGGAGCCGGAGTCGAACTCGGTGAACGCGCCGAACGCGAAGATCAGCAGCGCGGCGACGGCGATGGCGGTGACGATCAGGCTGAAGCGCAGGGCCTCGCCCACGCCCCACAGATGGATACCGATGAAGATGACGAAGCAGGCGAGGTAGACGGGCCAGCCGGACTCGAGGCCGAAGAGCCCGAGCGACTCGACGTAGTCGCCGATGAAGATGGCGATCGCGGCGGGCGCCAGGACGTATTCGATGAGGATCGCCGTGCCGGTCAGAAAGCCGCCCCAGGTGCCGAGGGCGCGCCGGGCGAAGCCGTAGCCGCCGCCCGCCGTGGGCAGGATGGCCGCCAGTTCGGCGAGGGCGAAGACCATGCAGGTGTACATCAGGCCCATGAGCACGGCGGCGATGGCCAGGCCGCCGAAGCCGCCCTCCGCCAGGCCGAAGTTCCAGCCGGAGAAGTCGCCGGAGACGACGTAGGCGACGCCGAGGCCGGTCAGCAGCAGCGGGCCCGCGCTGCCGCGGCGCAGCGTGCGGCGTTCCAGATAGGCGTCCTCGCCGGGCGCGGCGCCACCGTCCGGTGGGGAGGCGCCCGGCGAGCTGACAGAGGCGCGCGAGGACTCGGTTCCGTCGGCCATGGATGCTCCTGGTCCACACGAGAGGCGAGGGCAATGGTTTGGAGGCATACCTTTGCCTCGCTCGGTGGAGGTGCGCAAGACCCGTGCGTAAAACGCCGGTTAAGACCGTCCGGCAGCAGGGCGCGCGCCGTCCCGGCCGTCGGCCAGAAAGCCGCGCAGCAGCGCCGCCGTGCCCTCGCAGTGCTCGCGCATCACCTCGCGCGCCCCGTCGGCGTCCCCGTCCAGCACCGCCTCGACCAGCGCGGTGTGCTGCCGCTGCGAGTGCTCGAGGTTGCGCACCAGCAGCGGGATGCAGTCCAGCAGGTCGTTGACGGTGGCGCGGACGCCCGCGTACTGGGCGGCGAGCGAGGGCGAGCCCGCCAGTTCGGCGAGCGTGAGGTGGAGCAGTGTGTCCAGCCGGCGGTAGTCGGCGAGCGGCGCGTCGCGCGTCGCGTCGAGGGCGGCCCGCAGCCGGGCGGCCCGCTCGCCGGACAGCCCGTGCGCGGCGCACAGCCCGGCCGCGCCCACCTCCAGGACCTCCCGGAACCGCAGCGTGTCCTCGACGTCCACCTCCCGGACCCGGCGCCGCAGTTCGTCCTCGCCGCCGGCCGGCTCCGGCCGGGCCCGTACGAAGGTGCCGCCGTAGCGGCCGCGCCGGCTCTCCACCAGCCCCTGGTCCGCCAGCACCTTCAGCACCTCGCGCAGCGTCACCCGGCTGATCCGCAGCCGCTCGGCCAGCTCCCGCTCGGCCGGCAGCCGCTCGCCCTCGGGGACCAGGCCCAGCCGCAGGATCCGGAGTATCTGCTCGAGCGCCTCCTCGAAGCCGTTGCCGGCCCGCACCGGCCGCAGCACCGGCGCCAGCCGGTCGTCCGCGGTGCCGCCCGCGGCTCCTGCGCCGCCGCCCGCGGTCCCCGTGCCGCTTCCGCCGCCGTTCATGGAACCTTCCGCACCTACTTCCCAATCAATGGTCTACCCGAATACCTTATGGCTGCTGCCGCACCGAGTCGTACCGACAGGAGGCCTCACCGTGGCCGACCGCACGCCCCCGCTCTCCGTCGACGAGTTGACCAGGCTCGTCGACACCGGAGAGATCGACACCGTCGTGCTCGCCTTCACCGACATGCAGGGCAGGCTCCAGGGCAAGCGGTTCGCCGCCCGGTTCTTCCGCGACGAGGTCCTGGAGCACGGCACCGAAGGGTGCAACTACCTCCTCGCCGTCGACGCCGACATGAACACCGTCGACGGCTACGCCATGTCCTCCTGGGAGCGCGGCTACGGCGACTTCGCCATGCATGGTGACACCGCCACCCTGCGCCGCACCCCCTGGAACCCCGGCACCGCGCTCATCACCGCCGACCTGGCCTGGCACGACGGCTCGCCCGTACTCGCCTCCCCGCGCCAGATCCTGCGCCGCCAGCTGGACCGGCTCGCCGAGCGCGGCTGGACCGCGTACGCGGGCACCGAGCTGGAGTTCATGGTCTTCAAGGACACCTACGAGCAGGCGTGGGGCACCGGCTACCGCGGGCTGACCCCCGCCAACCAGTACAACGTCGACTACTCCGTCCTCGGCACCGGCCGCGTCGAGCCCCTGCTGCGCCGCATCCGCAACGAGATGGGCGCGGCCGGGATGACCGTCGAGTCGGCCAAGGGCGAGTGCAACTTCGGCCAGCACGAGATCGCCTTCCGCTACGACGACGCCCTGACCACCTGCGACCAGCACGCCATATACAAGACCGGCGCCAAGGAGATCGCCGCCCAGGAGGGCATGGCGCTGACCTTCATGGCCAAGTACGACGAGCGCGAGGGCAACTCCTGCCATATCCACCTCTCGCTGCGCGACGAGTCGGGGGCGCCCGTGCTCGCCGACGGCGACGGCCCGTACGGCATGTCCAAGACGATGCGCCACTTCCTCGCCGGGCAGCTGGCCGCGATGCGCGACTTCACCCTCCTCTACGCGCCGAACATCAACTCCTACAAGCGCTTCCGCCCCGGCTCCTTCGCGCCCACCGCCGTCGCCTGGGGCCCGGACAACCGCACCTGCGCGCTGCGCGTCATCGGCCACGGCCCCTCCCACCGCCTGGAGAACCGGCTCCCGGGCGGCGACGTCAACCCCTACCTCGCCGTCGCGGGCATGGTCGCGGCCGGGCTGTACGGGGTCGAGGAGGAGCTGGAGCTCCCCGAGGTGTGCACCGGCAACGCCTACAAGGGCGACGCCGAGCACGTCCCGGCCACCCTGCGCGAGGCCGCCGAGCTGTGGCGGACCAGCCCCGTGGCGCGGGCCGCCTTCGGCGAGGAGGTCGTCGACCACTACCTCAACATGGCGCGTGTCGAGCAGGAGGCGTACGACACCGCCGTCACGGACTGGGAGCGCTTCCGGTCCTTCGAGCGCATGTGAGGAACCACCGAGTGAGCAACGAGCACCCGCACGAATACCAGGTACTCAACCCGGCCACCGAAGAGGTCATCGCCACCGTCCCCGCCGCCACCCCCGCCGACGTCGACGCCGCCGTCACCCGGGCCGCCGGGGCCCAGGCCGGCTGGGCGGCCCTGGCGCCCGGCGACCGCGCGCGGCTGCTGCGCCGCTTCGCCGCCGCCGTCGACGACCACCTCGAGGAGCTGGCCCACCTGGAGGTCCGCGAGGCCGGACACCCCCTCGGCAACGCCCGCTGGGAGGCGGGCAACGTCCGCGATCTGCTGGAGTACGCGGCGGGGGGAGTGGAGCGGCTCGCCGGCAGCCAGATTCCCGTGCCGGGCGGGCTGAACGTCACCTTCCAGGAGCCCCTCGGCGTCGTCGCCGTCATCGCGCCGTGGAACTTCCCCATGCCGATCGCCGCCTGGGGCACCGCCCCCGCCCTGGCGGCCGGCAACGCGGTCCTCCTCAAGCCCGCCGAGACCACCCCGCTCACCGCGCTCCGGCTGGCCGAACTCGCCACCGAGGCGGGGCTCCCCGACGGGCTCTTCCAGGTGCTGCCCGGGGCCGGGCCGGTCGCGGGCGAGGCGCTGGTCGAGCACCCACGCGTCGCCAAGGTCGTCTTCACCGGGTCGACGGCCGTCGGCAAGCGGATCATGGCCAAGTGCGCGGCGGGCGTGAAGCGCGTGACCCTCGAACTCGGCGGCAAGAGCCCCAACATCGTCTTCGCCGACGCCGACATCGAGCGGGCCGCGCGCTCCGCCCCCGGCTCGTTCCTGGACAACACCGGCCAGGACTGCTGCGCCCGCAGCCGCATCCTGGTCCAGCGCGGCGTCTACGACCGGTTCATGGAGCTGCTGGAGCCCGCCGTGCGGTCCGTCGTGGTGGGCGACCCGGCCGAGCCCGGCACCGCCATGGGCCCGCTGATCTCCGCCGCGCAGCGCGAGCGCGTACGGTCCTACGTCACCGAGGACGCGCCCGTCGCCATCCGCGGCGAGGCCCCGGCGGGCAAGGGCTTCTGGTACCCGGCCACCGTCCTGGAGGGCACCGGGACCACCCACCGCGCCGCCGTCGAGGAGATCTTCGGGCCGGTCGCCGTGGTCCTGCCCTTCGAGGACGAGGCCGACGCCGTACGGCTGGCCAACGCCACCGACTACGGCCTGTCCGGTTCCATCTGGACCCGCGACGTGGGCCGCGCCGTGCGGGTCTCGCGGGCGGTGGCCGCCGGGAACCTGTCCGTCAACTCGCACAGCAGCGTGCGCTACTGGACCCCGTTCGGGGGCTACAAGCAGTCCGGTCTCGGGCGGGAGCTGGGGCCCGGCGCGCTGGCCGCTTTCACCGAGACCAAGAACGTCTTCATCAGCACCGAGGAGCAGTGACGTGACCGACACCCCGAAGACCCCCGAGGCCCCCGAGGCCCCGGTGTGCCGACGCCTGGTGGGCCGTACGGCCGTCGTCACCGGGGCGGGCAGCGGCATCGGCCTGGCCACCGCGCGCCGCCTGGCCTCCGAGGGCGCACGGGTCGTCTGCGCCGACATCGACGAGACCGCGGGCAAGGCCGCGGCCGACGACGTCGGCGGGCTGTACGTCCGGGTCGACGTCACCGACCCCGAGCAGGTCGAGGCGCTGTTCAAGACCGCGTACGACACCTACGGCTCGGTCGACGTGGCCTTCAACAACGCGGGCATCTCGCCGCCCGACGACGACTCGATCCTCACCACCGGCCTGGACGCCTGGAAGCGGGTGCAGGAGGTCAATCTCACCTCCGTCTATCTGTGCTGCAAGGCCGCGCTTCCCTATATGCGGCGGCAGGGCAAGGGGTCGATCATCAACACGGCCTCCTTCGTGGCCGTCATGGGCGCCGCGACCTCGCAGATCAGCTACACGGCCTCCAAGGGCGGGGTGCTGGCGATGTCGCGCGAGCTGGGTGTGCAGTTCGCCCGCGAGGGCATCCGGGTCAACGCGCTGTGCCCCGGGCCGGTCAACACCCCGCTGCTGAAGGAGTTGTTCGCCAAGGACCCCGAGCGTGCCGCGCGCCGTCTGGTGCACGTCCCGGTGGGGCGCTTCGCCGAGCCGGAGGAGATCGCCGCCGCGGTCGCCTTCCTCGCCAGCGACGACTCCTCGTTCGTCAATGCCGCGGAGTTCCTCGTCGACGGCGGCATCGCGGGTGCGTATGTCACGCCGGTGTGAGCGGCCTGGGGTTGGGACGGGTGGGTGCGGTGTACTGAGTCGACGTGTGCCCATAGGGTGACGGCGTGAGCATGACGACACCCCCGGGCTGGTACCCGGACCCCGGCTACACAGGCCTCGGCCCCGCTCCCGAACGCTGGTGGGACGGGTTCGGCTGGACCGAGCACACCCGCGAGGCCCCGGGACCGACGAGCCAGACGTTCGGCCCGCCCGTGCCCGTGTACTCGCCGGGGGAGGCCGACGCCCCGGCGCGGGGCCGCGGCCCCAAGATCGCGGCGGCCGTCGTGGTGGCGGCCGTCGTGGCCGCCGCCATCGCGGGCGGCGTCGCGCTGCTCAACGACGACGACGGCGGGTCCGGTGACCGGGCCAAGCCCGGGCCGACCGCCACCGCGCCCGGCCCGGACAGCAGCGACGGCGGGAGCAGCGACGGGGGCACCTCCGGTGGCGACGGCGGCTCCTCCGGCAGCGACGGCGGGAGGGGCCCGGGCGGCCCCACCGACACCCCCAGCGCCCCCGAGCCCACCGACGACCCGACCGTTGCCGAGGACGCCCTGAACGGCATCGGCCTGCCGGTCCTGGACGGCTGGCAGGAGGGCCGCAGCAGCGCGGGCGGCGCGGGCGTCACCACCGAGGACCGCTACCCCTGCCCGAACGACCCGAAGAGCAATTGCCTGCGCGGCGGCGTCTTCTCCATGCCGGCCACGGGCTTCAAGGCCAAGTCCGCGGAGGGCATCGCCAAGGAGGACATCAAGCAGTCCGCGGAGAGCTCCTACGGCAAGAACCCGGAGAACGGCAAGCAGTCGTACGGCGGGATCACCTCGCACAAGCAGCTCAAGTCCGAGGCGGTCACGGTCGCCGGGCAGAAGGGCTACCTGGTGCGCTGGAAGGTGATCACGAAGAAGGGCGAGGACGGCTACGTCCAGACCGTCGCCTTCCCATCACCCCTCCTGCACGACAACATGGTTCTGGTGCGCTTCGGGTTCGACGTCAGCGACAAGGCGCCGCCGCTGTCCGACATGGACAAGATCGTCAAGGGCATCAAGGCGCTGGGCGACAACGGGGACGGCGAGTCCGTCTGACCCCGGCCCCGGACATCCGCCGTCACAGGTACGTGCGGCCCTCGCCCCGGTACGTGGGCACCGAGCCCACCACCTGGTCCCCGTCGACCAGGTGCAGCACGTCGAAGCGCTCGCACAGCTCCCCGGCCTTGGCGTGCCGGAACCACACCTTGTCGCCGATCAGCAGATCGTCGGCGGGCGTCCCCAGCAGCGGCGTCTGCACCTCGCCCGGCCCCTCCATCGGGTCGTAGGACAGCCCCCGCGGCAGATACGGCACCGGCAGCCGGTCCCGGCCCGCCACGCCCGACGCCGGGTAGCCGCCGCCGAGCACCGTCACCACGCCCACGCCCGGCCGGCGCACCACCGGCTGGGCGAAGAGGGCCGCCGGACGGCCGCGGAAGGAGGTGTAGTTGTCGAACAGCCGGGGCTGGTAGAGCCCGGACCCGGCGGCGATCTCCGTCACCGCGCCCTCGGCGGCGGTGTGCTGCACGCTGCCCGTGCCGCCCCCGTTCACGAACTCCAGGTCCGCCACCGCCCGTACGGCCCGCACCGCCGCTGCCCTGCGCTCGGCCAGCTCGCGGCGCGCGGCGGACTGCATCAGCCGGATCGCCCGGGACCGCAGCGGGCGCCCGGCCACCGCGTCGCCCACGCCCGCCACATGCCCCTCGTACCCCATCAGCCCGACGACGCGGAACCCCGGGCGGCGCTGGATCGCCGCTGCCAGCTCCGCCAGCCGCGCCGGGTCGCGCAGCGGCGAGCGCAGCGCGCCGATCCGCACCCGGCCGCCCAGCAGCCGCAGCGAGGTGTCCAACTCCAGGCAGACCCGGACCTCTTCGGTCCCGGCGCGCACACTCTCGATCAGGTCGAGCTGGCTCATGTCGTCCACCATCACCGTCACGGCGGCCGCGAGCTTCGGATCGCCGGTCAGCGCGGCGAACCCGTCCCGGTCGGCGGACGGATAGGCGAGCAGGACATCCTCGTACCCCTCGCGGGCCAGCCACAGCGACTCCGCGAGCGTGAAGCTCATGACGCCCGCGAAGCCGTCCTTGGCCAGCGCCCGATCGAGCAGCGCGCGGCACCGCACCGACTTGCTCGCCACCCGGATCGGCTTGCCGTGGGCCCGCCGCACCAGATCCCGGGCGTTGTCGTCGAAGGCCCGCAGATCGACGATCGCCAGCGGTGCCTCGAGATGAGCGGTGGCCCGGTCGTAACGGGCGCGGTCGGCAGACAGATCAGTAGGGAGACCAGCTGGGAGTGCGGACATGGGCGAAGCTTGCCAGACGGCCATTACCACCGGGTAGAGGGCGGCCGGTGCGGATGGCGCCCGGTGCCCCGTAGAGTGTCGCGCACACCACGACCGGCAGGTCAGCGGCGTGATGTCCGCATACGGGCCCACCTGCCTGAAAGGTCGCAAGGCCGCCGGGTGAGGTGGGCGGCCGGCGCGACCAGGTGAACACGTCTTTCGAGGGTGCGAGAGGGGTGCAGGTGAGCACCGAAGCGGAACAGGCACGCACCCCACGCCGCATCCCACCGCCCCGCCCCGCTCACCCTCCGCACCCCGCGCCCGCGCCCCCGCCGGGCTCCCCAGCCGGAGCCGGGCCGCTGGGCGATCCGGACACCCCGATCCTGGGCGTGCCGCTGCGTGCCCCGCGCGCCAACGGGGGCGGGAACACAGGCGGGAACACCACCGCCAACACCAACGGCAACGCAGGCGGAAGCACAGGCGCGGGCAGCGGCACACGCATACCGCGGGCGCGGTCGGCCGCCGGCCCGCCGCGCCCCACGAGCCCCCCGCCGCGCCCCACCGGCCTTCCCCCGCGCCCCACCGCCGCCCCCTCGATCGCCGCGCCCCCGCTCGCCCCCCGGCCCGCCGCCTTCGGCCCCTGGCGCCGCCCCGACCGGTCCACGCTCGACTCCCCGTACGGCGGTGCCACCCCGGACCGCCCGGCCGGCCGCCGTACCCCCGGCAGGGTCGCGGCCGCCGCCGCGAGTCTCGTCCTCGGCCTCGGGCTGCTCGGCGGCGCGGCCGCCGGATCCTGGCTGACCGGCGACTCCGGGTCCCGGCCGGCCGCCGACGACAGCTATGCGCGGGCCCGCAGCGCCTGGCACAGCGTCCCCGTCGACGAACTCTTCCCACGCATCCTGCGCGGGACCGGCCCCGGCGGCGCCGACCGTACCTGGACCCGGATCGCGGTCGCCCCGGACAGCAGCTGCGGTGGCGCCTTCGACCCGCTGCTCGAGAAGGCCCTGGCCCCGGTGGGCTGCAAGCGGCTGCTGCGCGCCACCTACACGGACGCGACCAGCACCGGCGTGACCACCGTCGGCCTGCTGGTGACCAAGGCCGGGTCGGGGGCCATGCGCAAGCTCGGCGAGCGGTTCCAGTCCGAAGGGCTCGGTGAGCGCGCCGACCTGATGCCCCGCCCGTACGCGGCGAAGGGCACCGCAGCCGCCGGTTTCGGCGACGCCCAGCGCGCCAGCTGGCGGATCCGGATCCTGGCCGACGCCCCGGCCGTCGTGTACACCGTGTCCGGCTTCGCCGACGGCCGTAAGGTCACCGACCCGCAACCGGCCGGCGAGGCCACCCGCGGCGGCGCGACGACGGCCCCGGCCCAGGCGGGCCTCGGCCACGACGCGCGCGGCATCGCCGACGAGACAGAGCGCGCCTTCCGCCGCGCCCTGTCCAAGACGGAGGTCCCGCGATGACGGAGGTCCCGCGATGACCCGGTGGCGGCGGCTGCGTCGGGCCGTGGGCGCGGGGCTGGCCGCGGCCGGGCTGGCGCTGCTGCCCGCCGCGCCCGCCCGGGCGGACGGGCTACAGGCACAGGAATGGGCGCTGGACGCCATTCACGCCCCCGCCGCCTGGAAGACGACCAAGGGCGCGGGCGTGACGGTCGCCGTGCTCGACACCGGCGTGGACGACCGGCACCCGGACCTCGCGGGCCGGGTCCTCGAGGGCAAGGACATGATCGGCTTCGGAGCCGGGCGCGGCGACCGCGCCTGGGCCCGGCACGGGACCGCGATGGCCGGGATCATCGCGGGGCACGGACACGGCACCGCCGACAGCGACGGGGTGATGGGCGTGGCCCCCGAGGCGAAGATCCTGCCGGTGCGCGTGATCCTCGAGGAGGCCGACCCGGCGCGCAAGAAGGCCCGTACGCAGCGCGGCGGCGCGCTGGCGAACGGCATCCGCTGGGCGGTCGACCACGGCGCCGACGTGATCAACCTGTCGCTGGGCGACGACAGCAATTCCGCGCACCCGGAGCCCGCCGAGGACGCCGCCGTGCAGTACGCGCTGCGCAAGGGCGTGGTCGTGGTGGCCTCGGCGGGCAACGGCGGCGAGGACGGCGACCGGGCCTCCTACCCGGCCGCGTACCCCGGGGTGATCGCCGTGACCGCCGTGGACCGCTACGGCTCGCGCGCCGCCTTCTCCACCCGCCGCTGGTACGCCGCGGTCTGCGCGCCCGGCGTCGACGTGGTCATCGCCGACCCCGACCGGCGCTACTACGTGGGCTGGGGGACCAGCGCCGCCGCCGCGTTCGCCTCAGGCGCGGCCGCGCTCGTCCGCGCCGCCCACCCCGAGCTGAGCCCCCTACAGATCAAACAGCTGCTCACCGACACCGCCCAGGACCGCCCCACCGGCGGCCGCAGCGACGAACTCGGCGCGGGCCTGGTGGACCCGGCGGCGGCGATCAAGGCGGGGGCGAAACTGAAGCCCCAGGCACAGCGGCCGGCCGTGGGCGCCGCTCCGGGGCGCTACTTCGGCTCGGGCCCGGACCAAGCCCGTACGGACAGCGACGAGGGCGGACCGAACAGCCTGGCGCTCACCGCCGGAGCGGCCGGAGCCGGCCTACTGGCCGCCGCGGTCGCGCTGTGGCGCGGGTCGGGGCCACTGCGTCGGCCGGGGCTCCCCCGGTGGCGGTGGGGGCCCGGCGGCCGGACCGGGCTCGGGCCGCGACGGCACTGAGGGCCCGCCCCTCTTTTGCGGGCTCGGCTCGCCTCCGGGGGCGCGGACGATTTCGTCCAGTTGGTTTCCCGGAGAACCGAGCCTAAAAAGTAGCCACGGCCGCGCGGGCGGCGGTCTCCACGAGTGCGACGCCGCTGTCCTTGTCCTGGTGGCCCTTGGAGACCACGGCCACCAGGTACGTACGGCCCCCCGCCCTGACCCGGCCGATGCTGTTGATGACCCACAGCCCGGTCGCGCTGCGCGGCATCCAGCCGTTCTTGAGCCGGGTGCGCGTCCCGTCGTCGGCGGCGGCCGAGACGCCCCAGGCCTGGTCCGCGGCTATCTGCCCCATGAGCTGCTGGACATACGCGCGGGACGGCTCGCTGAGCACCGCTTCGTGGCCCGGTTCTCCGGCCGCGAAGACCTCCCGCAGCAGCCTCAGCTGATCGGCGGCGGTGGTCTGGGTGAGCCCCCACTCGCCGGACCGGCCACCGTGGGTCTCCGTCAGACCGAGCCGCTGGTTGGCGGCGTCGAGGCCCGCCGCGCCGCCGATCTCCTGCCACAGCGCGGTCGCCGCGTCGTTGTCGCTCTGCTGGATCATCACCGTGGCGTACGAGCGCTCCTGGGCCGTCAGCCGCCGCCCCGCGTCCTGCGCCTGAAGCAGCAGCGCGGCGAGGATGTCCACCTTGACGATGCTCGCGGTGTCGTACGCGTCGCCGCCGTACACCGCGCTCGCCGCCGAGCCGGTGTCCAGGACCGCGGCCGAGAACTGGGCGTCGGTGCCGTCCGACACGGCGTTCAGCGCGTCGGTCAGGGCCGCGGTCAGCGCGGCGGCCGACGGCGGTGCCGACGCCGTCGCCTGCGACTTCTTCCTGTCCACTCGCTCCATGCCGCTCCCACCCCTCCCTCCCCTCCCTCTCCGGGGTCCGCCGCCGCTGGCCGTGGCCGACTGCGAGGCGGCGGCCGAAGCGCCCGCGGCGGTATGACGCGACCGGTCGTGAGCCCGTATGTGTGTGCCGACGGCGACCGCGGCCACCAACAGTGCCAGTGCCGCGGCGGCCGCGTACAGAGCGGGGCGGCGCGTGGCCGGGCGGCGTGCGCCGTGGCGCGCGCCGACGTTGTCTCCGCCCCCGGGAGTGCCGGATTCCATGCCGGGCGACGCTAAGCGGCTGATCTGCTTCCTTGTTAAGAGGCAGGTTAAGAGCCCGTGAGAAAACGCTCCGACCGCCCCGATACCCTCGTCGGGTGGCGCTCAAGAACATCCCCGATCCTGGCTTCTCCGGCGACGACGGCTCCGCCGACCCCCGGCTGACCGCGGCGCTCGCCGCCTGGGCCGACGACCCCTCCGCCGAGCCCGAGGTGCTCGGCGCGCTCACCGGGGCGCGGCTGCTGGTGCCGGTCGTCGCGCTTCTCGGCGAGGTCGAGGAGGGCCCGGGGGGGCTGCGTCAGGAGAAGAGCAGCGACATGGCGGTGCCCACGCTGCAGGCGCCCGGCGGCCGACGCGCCCTGCCCGCCTTCACCTCCCTGGAGACGCTGGCCCGCTGGCGCGCGGACGCCCGGCCGGTGGCCGTACCGCTGCGCCAGGCGCTGGAGGCCGCCGCGCACGAGAAGGCGGACACCGTGGTGCTCGACCTGGCCGGGCCGGTGCCGTACCAGCTGACCGGGCCCGCCCTGATCGCCCTCGCCGAGGGCCGGACCAGCGCCGATCCGCTCGCCGACCCGGCGGTCGCGGCGGCGCTGCGCACCGTGCTGGCCGCCGAGCCCGGGGTGCTCCGCGCCCATCTGACGCCCGCCGCGGACGCGGACGGGATCCTCGCGCTCACCCTGGACCCGGGCGCTCCCGCGCCGGAGACCGTACGGCGGGTCGCGGAGGCCCTGGCCGCGGACGAGACGCTGCGGGCCCGGCTGGTGCGCGGGCTGGACCTGGCGCTGCTGCCGCCCGGGACGCCGGTACCGGGGGAGCCGCTGTTCAGCCGCTGAGCCCTGCGGCTCCATGAAGCCCCGCGCCGCTACGCCCTGAGGCCCTGAGCAGCCCCGCGCCTCCGCGATCTCCGACAGGCGGAATCTCCTGTTTCGTCCCACAATGCAAGGACGACAACTGGCGATCCGATCGAGGAGAACGCCGATGGATACGAGTACGGCGGAGACGAGAACGACGGAGACGAGAACGGTCGTAGCCGAATTCGTCGGAACCGCGCTGCTGGTCTTCTTCGGGGTCGGCTCCCTGGTCCTCGCGGGCGACTACATCAACGCCGTCGGCATCTCGTTCGCCTTCGGCTTCACCTTGATCGCGATCGCCTATGCCTTCGGCCGTATCTCCGGCTGCCACGTCAACCCGGCGATCACCCTGGGTGTGCTGCTGGCCAAGCGCATCGACATCCGTACGGCCGTCGAGTACTGGGTGGCGCAGCTGGCCGGCGGGATCGTGGGCGCGGCCGTGCTCTTCCTGCTGGCCAAGCAGGTGCCGAGGCTGGTGACCAGCGACGCGTTCGGCAGCAACGGCTACGGGGGCAGGTCGCCCGTGGGCATCGGCGGCGGCGGGGCCTTCCTCGCCGAGGTGCTGCTGACGTTCCTGCTGGTCTTCATCTTCCTCATGGTGACCAGCAAGGTCGCGCTGGTCGGCGTGGAGCCGCTGCCGGTGGGCCTGGCCCTCACCGCGGTCAACCTGGTCGGCATTCCGCTGACGTGGACCTCCGTGAACCCGGCGCGCAGCCTGGGCCCGGCGCTGTTCGCGGGCGGCGGGGCACTCTCACAGCTGTGGGTGTTCCTGATCGCGCCGATGATCGGCGGGGTGCTGGCGGCGGGCCTGCACATGCTCACCCAGCCCGGGCACCCGGTCGCCGAGGAGGAGCAGGAGCAGGTGACCGGGGACCGGCCGCACACGCTCTGGGGCAGGCGGCCCGGCGGCAGGGGCCCCGTGACGGGCGAGCCGGAGACCAAGGGGCCGGAAGCCGCGTGAGCGGCACACGTGAGCAGCAAACGTGGGCAGCAAGCGTGGGCAGCAAACCTGAGCGGGAAGGAACCAAAGGGGCCGGAGGGAGCGCTCAGCCCCCGAACACCGGCCCGGTGAACTTCTCGCCCGGCCCCTGCCCCGGCTCGTCCGGCACCACCGACGCCTCGCGGAAGGCCAGCTGGAGCGACTTCAGCCCGTCGCGCAGCGGCGCGGCGTGGAAGGAGCTGATCTCCGTGGCGCTGGCGGTGACCAGACCGGCCAGGGCGTTGATCAGCTTCCGTGCCTCGTCCAGGTCCTTGTGGCGCGGGCCCTCCTCGGCCAGCCCCAGATTGACCGCCGCCGCGCTCATCAGGTGCACCGCGACGGTCGTGATCACCTCGACCGCGGGCACATCCGCGATGTCGCGGGTCATCTGTTCGAAGTCGGGCGTCGGCTGCTGCCCGGCGTTGGCGTCGCTCATGGTGCTCGAGGCTCACTTCCTGCTGGATGGTGCGACCCAGCCTAGGCGGCGCGCCACGGGCCCGTTCCGCGGGGCGAGGGGCGGGCCGGTGAGCATTCCCGGTGTGAGCATTCTCAGCCAGTCCTGGTATCGTGGAAAACGACCGGCCGGTCACTCGTGTGTCCGGCCCGCAAGTGGAGGCTCCGAACTCCCACCTGAACCGACCCCCGGGTCGGCAGGTCATTGGTCAGGCTGCGCCCCGCGGTGACATCGCGGCGGTGCTCCCGGTCTATGAGGAGCCCCGCCTGTGTACCGTCCGGGGCGTTTTTCACGTCACGGCGCGGTGGTCCAACCAAAACAGACGTTACGCGGCAGTCCGCCAGGCGGTCGCGTGGTGCAACCGAGGAGGCCCCATCAGCGCCGAGCCCCGCATCAACGACCGGATTCGCGTCCCCGAGGTGCGACTCGTCGGTCCCAGTGGCGAGCAGGTCGGCATCGTGCCGCTTGCCAAGGCCCTGGAGCTTGCGCAGGAGTACGACCTCGACCTCGTCGAGGTGGCGGCGACCGCTCGTCCGCCGGTCTGCAAGCTCATGGACTACGGAAAGTTCAAGTACGAGTCGGCCATGAAGGCCCGTGAGGCGCGCAAGAACCAGGCGCACACGGTCATCAAGGAGATGAAGCTCCGGCCGAAGATCGACCCGCACGACTATGACACCAAGAAGGGTCACGTCGTCCGGTTCCTCAAGCAGGGCGACAAGGTCAAGATCACGATCATGTTCCGTGGCCGTGAGCAGTCCCGGCCGGAGCTCGGCTACCGGCTGCTGCAGCGGCTGGCCGAGGACGTCCAGGATCTGGGCTTCGTCGAGTCCAACCCGAAGCAGGACGGCCGAAACATGATCATGGTTCTCGGTCCGCACAAGAAGAAGACCGAGGCGATGGCCGAAGCCCGCGAGGCGCAGGCCGCCCGCAAGGCGGAGCGTCAGCAGGGCCACAGCCCCGCGGAGGAGCCCGCCGAGGAGCCCGCCGAGGCGTGATTCGAGGCGCGAGCCTCGCCCCGGGGCTGCGCGCCCCGGACACAAACCGAAACATCCCGATGCTTCCCCCTGCCCGCCGCGGCCGGACGGCGTCCCGACGAGGAGAGAACGGCGACATGCCGAAGAACAAGACGCACAGTGGTGCCAGCAAGCGCTTCAAGCTCACCGGCTCCGGCAAGGTGATGCGCCAGCGCGCCGGTCGCCGCCACTATCTCGAGCACAAGCCGTCCACGTTGACGCGCCGCCTGGCCGGTACGACCGAGATGGCCCCGGCCGACGTCAAGAAGATCAAGAAGCTTCTCGGCAAGTGACGCCCCGCCCCGCTCGGGCGGGGCGCGCGTCGAGCCGACCGGGACCTATTCGTTTCCGGGCCGTGTGAGTCAGCCGCGGCCCCGTACAAGGAGTTAAACAAGTGGCACGCGTCAAGCGGGCAGTCAACGCCCACAAGAAGCGCCGGGCGATCCTCGAGCAGGCCAGCGGCTACCGGGGCCAGCGCTCCCGCCTGTACCGCAAGGCCAAGGAGCAGGTCACCCACTCCCTGGTCTACAACTACAACGACCGCAAGAAGCGCAAGGGCGACTTCCGTCAGCTGTGGATCCAGCGCATCAACGCCGCTGCCCGCGCCAACGGCATCACGTACAACCGCTTCATCCAGGGTCTGAAGGCCGCCAACATCGAGGTGGACCGCAAGATCCTGGCCGACCTGGCGGTCAACGACGCGAACGCCTTCGCCGCGCTGGTCGAGGCGGCCCAGAAGGCGCTGCCGAGCGACGTCAACGCCCCGAAGGCTGCCTGATCGCGGCGCTGAGCCCGACCGGCAACGGACCCGCAGGTGAACTGTCACCTGCGGGTCCGTGCGTATCGGCGGGCACCGGACAACAGAACTGAGAGCACACCCCCATGGCGACCCCCGAGCTGACCTCCCTGAAATCGCCGCGCGTCACCGCGGCGAGACGGCTCGCCAAGCGCAGCTTCCGCGGCAAGGAGCGCAGATTCCTCGTCGAGGGCCCGCAGGCCGTCCGGGAGGCGATCGCGCACCTGGTGGAGGTGTATGTGACCCCGGAGGCGGCCGCGCGCCACGAGGACATCGTCGCCGCCGCCCGCGCCGCGGGCGCCCCCGTGCTCACCGCGACCGACGAGGTCGTCGCCGAGATGTCGGACACCGTCACCCCGCAGGGCATCGTCGGGCTGTGCCGCTTCCTGGACACGCCGTTCGAGGAGATACTGCGGGCCCGCCCCCGGCTGGTCGCGGTGCTGGCGCACGTCCGCGACCCCGGCAACGCCGGCACCGTGCTGCGCTGTGCGGACGCCGCCGGGGCGGACGCCGTGGTGCTCACCGACGCCTCCGTCGACCTGTACAACCCCAAGTCCGTACGGGCCTCCGTGGGCTCACTCTTCCATCTGCCCGTCGCCGTCGGCGTGCCCGTGGAGCGCGCCGTGAGCGGCCTGCGGGAGGCCGGGGCGCGGGTGGTGGCCGCCGACGGGGCGGGTGAGCGGGACCTGGACACCGAGCTCGACGAGGGGGTCCTCGGCGCGCCCACCGCCTGGATCTTCGGCAATGAGGCGTGGGGGCTGCCGGAGGCGACCCGCGCACTCGCCGACGAGGTGGTGCGCGTTCCGATCCACGGCAGGGCCGAGAGCCTCAACCTCGCCACGGCCGCCGCCGTGTGCCTCTATGCCTCCGCTCGTGCGCAGCGCGCTCCCGGAGGGTGCCGCTCCGTCACATCGACCTAGTAGGGTTGCCCCCTCTGGGGGCCCAGGGTCTGTCGTCAAAGGGGGCGTCCGGCCGCGAGCGGCGTCTGGTGCGGTACATCGCAAGGCGGAGCATCGCCCTCGTACTGGGCGTACTTGGGCGATGCGACAACGCGGCGAGGTGCCGCCCGCCGCGGCAGCGGCTGATGTCACTGCGGCGTCGGGAGCAGGCTCCCCCTTTGACGACAGGCCCTAGGAGGGGGTGCGGGGATGGACGTCAGGACCTCCGGCGCCAGGTCGAGTGATGCCTGTGCGCCCGGAGCGCGCCTGCCCGGAGGGTATGCGCGGTGGGAGCCGGACGAGGCGACGGCGGGCCTCGGCGTGCACCCGGACGACCTGCCCGACGGCCTGGTCATCGCCGATGAGACCGGCCGCGTCACCTGCTTCAACGCCGCGGCGGCCCGGATCACCGCGACCCGCCAGGCCGACGCCCTGGGGCGGAAGCTGGAGCGCGCGCTCCCGTTAGAGGACCTGGAGGGCCGGCGCTGGTGGGCGCTGACCGATCCTTACGGGGGCCTGGCCACCCGCGTCGGCCAGCCCGAGCGGAATCTGCTGCTGCCCGGCGGCCGTGAGGTGCTGGTCTCCGCCCGGTACGTACGCGAGCGGCCGACCGGGCCGGTGCGCCGGGTCGTGGTCTCGCTGCGCGGCACCGAGGCGCGTCGCCGCACTGAGCGCAGCCACGCCGAGCTGATCGCCACCGTCGCCCACGAGCTGCGCTCCCCACTCACCTCGGTGAAGGGTTTCACGGCGACGCTGCTGGCGAAATGGGAGCGCTTCACCGACGACCAGAAGCGGCTGATGCTGGAGACCGTCGACGCCGACGCCAACCGCGTCACCCGGCTGATCGCAGAGCTGCTCGACATATCGCGGATCGACTCCGGCCGGCTGGAGGTGCGCCGCCAGCCGGTCGACATCGCGGCCGCGGTCCGGCGCCACGTCCAGGCGCTGACCGCCTCGGGTCACTCCTCCGAGCGCTTTCTCATCAAGGTCAGGGAGCCGCTGCCGGGCCTGTGGGCCGATCCGGACAAGGTCGACCAGGTGCTGGGGAACCTGCTGGAAAACGCGGTGCGCCACGGCGAGGGAACCGTCACCATTGAGGTGGCCCCCGAGCAGGCCAAGCCTGCCGTGGAAGGCCCCGCTGTCGAAAGGACCTCCGTCACCGTGAGCGATGAGGGCCCCGGTATCCCCGAGGAGTCGATGAGCCGCGTCTTCACCCGCTTCTGGCGGGGCAGCAAGCGCGGCGGCACCGGCCTGGGCCTGTACATCGTCAAGGGCATCGTCGAGGCACACGGCGGGACCATCACCGTCGGCCGGGCCCACGGCGGCGGCGCGGAGTTCCGATTTACCCTGCCCGTGGCTACCCCGGCCTACCTGGCCTGAGGGGCCCACGGGCCCACACCCGACCGGGGCCCGGGGCGTCCCCCGGAACAGCGCGGTCCAGCGCCCTTTAGACTCGGCTTTTGGCACCTTTGGCGCACCAGTGGTCGAGGCGGGTCGCGCAGCCAGCCAATCGGAAACACGGGAAGAGATGTCGGCACCGAATAAGTCGTACGACCCGGTCGAGGTCGAGGCATTGAAACCAGAAGAGGTCGCCCGGATGCGGGACGAGGCGCTCGCCGCCGTCGCCGCCGCCGGAGACCTCGAGGCGCTGCGCGAGGTGAAGGTCGCACACACCGGCGACCGCTCGCCGCTGGCGCTGGCCAACCGCGAGATCGGCGCGCTGCCGCCGCACGCGAAGGCGGACGCGGGCAAGCGCGTCGGCCAGGCGCGCGGGGCGGTGAACAAGGCGCTGGCGGCCCGGCAGGCGGAACTGGAGGCGGAGCGGGACGCCCGGGTGCTGGTCGAGGAGGCGGTGGACGTCACGCTGCCGTACGACCGGATCCCGGCCGGCGCCCGCCACCCCATCACCACGCTCTCCGAGCGCATCGAGGACGTCTTCGTGGCCATGGGCTACGAGGTCGCCGAGGGGCCCGAGGTCGAGGCGGAGTGGTTCAACTTCGACGCGCTCAACTTCCCGCCGGACCACCCGGCCCGCGAGATGCAGGACACCTTCTTCGTGCAGGGCGCGAAAGGGCAGGCGGGCACCGGGTCCGGGGTGGTGCTGCGCACCCATACCTCGCCCGTGCAGATCCGTTCGATGCTCGACCGGAAGCCGCCCATCTATGTGATCTGCCCCGGCCGGACGTTCCGCACCGATGAGCTGGACGCCACCCACACCCCCGTCTTCCACCAGGTCGAGCTGCTGGCCATCGACGAGGGCCTGACCATGGCCGACCTCAAGGGCACCCTGGACCACATGGTCAGGGCGCTGTTCGGGGAGGGCATGTCCACCCGGCTGCGGCCGAACTTCTTCCCGTTCACCGAGCCGTCCGCCGAGATGGACATGCAGTGCTATGTGTGCCGCGGCGCCTCGGTCGGCAACCCCGACCGGCCCTGCCGCACCTGCTCCAGCGAGGGCTGGATCGAGCTGGGCGGCTGCGGCATGGTCAATCCGCGGGTGCTGATCGCCTGTGGCATCGACCCGGAGAAGTACACCGGGTTCGCCTTCGGCTTCGGCATCGAGCGGATGCTGATGTTCCGGCACACCGTGGAAGACATGCGAGACATGGTCGAGGGTGATGTGCGCTTCACCCGGCCCTTCGGGATGGAGATCTGATGCGGGTCCCGCTTTCTTGGCTGCGGGAGTACGTCGACCTGCCGGCCGGTGAGACCGGCCGCGACGTGCAGGCCAAACTCGTCTCGGCCGGACTCGAGGTCGAGACCGTGGAGCAGCTCGGCGCCGGGCTCAAGGGCCCCCTGGTGGTCGGCCGGGTGCTGGCGATCGAGACGCTGGAGGGCTTCAAGAAGCCCATCCGCTACTGCCAGGTCGACGTCGGGCAGGCGAACGGTACGGGCGAGCCGCAGAACATCATCTGCGGCGCGACCAACTTCGAGGTCGGCGACAAGGTCGTCGTCTCCCTGCCCGGCGCGGTGCTGCCCGGCGGCTTCGCGATCTCGTCGCGCGAGACGTACGGCAAGGTCTCCGAGGGCATGATCTGCTCGGCCGCCGAGCTCGACATGTCCGACGACCACAAGGGCATCATCGTGCTGCCCCCGGAGTACGAGGTGGGCACCGACGCGATCGAGCTGCTGGAGCTCGTCGACGAGGTCCTGGACATCGCCGTCACCCCGGACCGCGGCTACTGCCTGTCGCTGCGCGGCATCGCCCGCGAGGTCGCCACCGCCTACGGGCTGCCGCTGCGCGACCCGGCCCTGCTGGACGTGCCCGCGCCCAACGCGCACGGCTACCCGGTCCAGGTCGCCGACCGGATCGGCTGCGACCGCTTCACCGCGCGTACGGTCACCGGGCTCGACCCCGAGGCGCACTCCCCGATCTGGCTGCGGCGCAGGTTGCAGAAGGCGGGGATGCGGCCGGTCTCGCTCGCCGTCGACGTCACCAACTACGTCATGCTGGAGCTCGGGCAGCCGCTGCACGCCTACGACCGGTCGCGCGTCAGCGGGCCGATCGGGGTGCGCCGCGCCGAGCCGGGCGAGAAGTTCACCACCCTCGACGGCACCAAGCGCGTCCTGGACGCCGAGGACCTGGTGATCACCGACGACAACGGCCCGATCGGGCTCGCCGGCGTCATGGGCGGTGCCAACACCGAGATCGCCGACGCCGTGACCGACCCCGAGACCGGCGCCGTCCAGGGCACCACCGATGTGGTCATCGAGGCCGCGCACTTCGACGCGGTCTCGATCGCCCGTACGGCGCGCCGCCACAAGCTGTCCTCGGAGGCGTCCCGGCGCTTCGAGCGCGGCGTCGACCCCGAGGCCGCCTCGGCGGCCGCCCAGCGCACCGTCGACCTGCTGGTGCTGCTGGCGGGCGGCACCGCCGAGGCGGGCGTCACCGAGATCGTCGCGCCCAGCGCGCCCCGTACGGTCACGCTGCCCGCGGACCACCCGGACCGGGTCGCGGGCCTCGCCTACGGCCGGGAGACCGTGGTGCGCCGGCTCCAGCAGGTCGGCTGCGACGTCTACGGCGCCGACACCCTCACCGTGACCGTCCCCAGCTGGCGGCCCGACCTGCGGGACCCCAACGACCTCGCCGAGGAGGTCATCCGGCTGGAGGGCTACGAGAACCTGCCCTCGACCCTGCCCCGGCCGCCGGCCGGCCGCGGGCTGACCGAGCGCCAGCGACTGCACCGCCGGGTCGGCCGGGCGCTGGCCGGCGCCGGCTATGTGGAGGCCCTGAACTACCCGTTCATCGGCGAGGAGGTGCTCGACCAGCTGGGCCTGGCCGCGGACGATCCGCGGCGCGACGTGGTCCGCCTGGTCAACCCGCTCTCCGACGCCGAGCCGGCGCTGCGCACCACCCTGCTGCCGGGGCTGCTCGCCGCGCTGCGGCGCAACGACGGCCGCGGGACGCATGACCTCGCGCTGTTCGAGACGGGTCTGGTCTTCCGCGCCACCGGCGACGAGCCCCCGGCGGTCAGCCTGCCCGTCGACCACCGTCCGTCGGACGAGGAGCTCGCCGCGCTCAACGCCGCGCTGCCCAGCCAGCCGCGGCGCGCCGCCGTCGTCCTGGCGGGCGCCCGCGAGCAGGCCGGCTGGTGGGGCAAGGACACCCCGGTGAGCTGGGCCGACGCGGTCGAGGCGGGGCGGATCGTGGCCCGTGCGGCAGGGGTTGAGCTGATCGTCCGCCAGGACCAGCAGGACCCCTGGCACCCCGGCCGCTGTGCCGCGCTGCTGGCCGTCGTCGACGGCCAGGAGATCCTCGTGGGCAACGCGGGCGAGCTGCACCCCCGGGTCACCAAGGCCCTCGGCCTGCCCGAGCGCACCTGCGCGATGGAGATCGATCTTGACCGCCTCGAGCGGGCGGACCCGGGCCCGGTCCAGGCCCCGCAGGTGTCCACCTTCCCGGTGGCCACCCAGGACGTCGCGCTCGTCGTCGACGCGTCGGTCGCCGCGGCCGATGTCGAGGCGGCGCTGCGGGCCGGCGCGGGCGAACTCCTCGAGTCGCTGCGGCTGTTCGACGTCTTCACCGGCGAACAGCTGGGCGAGGGCAAGAAGTCCCTGGCCTACGCCCTCCGCTTCCGCGCCCCCGACCGCACGCTGACCGCCGAGGAGGCCTCGGCGGCCCGCGACGCCGCGGTCGCGGCGTCGGTCGAGCGCACCGGAGCCGTGCTGCGCGGCGCCTGAAGATCCGTCGCCTGAGCCCTGGTGGGGGCGCATCCCGTACGCGGGGTGCGCCCCCACCGCGTTGGGGCCCTTTCCCGCTGCTTCGGCGCGGTGTTCGGCAATGCGGCGACGGCTGCCTCACCCGATCAGGTGAGAATCGGAGTCCGGCTACTCATTTTGACAGGAGCTGTCGCCAGAATCGTCCCGGTCGCACGGTCCGCGCAGCACCGACCCATCAGGGCCCGGCCGACCGCCTCATTGGTTGGCGTTGGGGGGCGACACATGATCGGGACATGGGCGGTCGGCGGCGCGTTCGTACGGGGAGCACGGGGTCGGCGGGCCTTCACCAAGGTCGTCCCCTGCCTATGGGTGCTCGGCGTCCTCTGCTGGGAGCTGCTGACCCCGCACGACACCGAAGTGATCCCGCTCCTCGCCGCCGCGCCCGCCATCGCCTGCGCCAGCAGCGGCCGCCGCAGATGCATCCTGCTGCTGGGCGGCGCGAGCATCCTGTTCGCCCTCGGCCCGCCGAGCGCCCTGGAACCCGACGGCGACGTGGAGGAACCGCACGCGAGCCTGGTCAGCTGCGGCGCCATCCTCGCCGTGGTCGTCGCCAGCTATCTCACGAACGGCCGCAGGCTGCGGCTGGTCCGCGAACTGGAGCAGCTGCGGGCGGTGGCGACCGCCGCGCAGGACGCGGTGCTGCGGCCGCTGCCGGCCCGCCTGGACGGCATCGAGATGGCGGCCGGCTATCTGTCGGCCAGCCGCGGCGCCGCGGTCGGCGGCGACCTGTACGAGGTGCTGGCCACCGCGCACGGCGTCCGCGTGATCATCGGGGACGCGCGTGGCCACGGCCTCGGCGCCATCGGCACCGTCGCCGCCGTGCTCGGCAGCTTCCGCGAGGCCGCCCACGACGAGCCCGAACTCGCCGGCGTACTGCGCCGCCTGGACCGCGCCCTGCAGCGCCGTCTGCGGGAGCTCGCCCTGGGCGATCCCCCGGCCGGCGAGGAGCCGGAGACCCCGGTCGCGGAGGAGTTCGTCACCGTGCTGCTGCTCGAACTGGGACCCGGCGGCGAGCTCACCGCGCTCAACTGCGGCCACCCCTGGCCGTATCTGCTGTCCGAGGACCCGACCGGCGGCGTGGCGCGGGCCCGCAGACTGACCCTGGGCGACGTGCTGCCCCCACTCGGCCCCTTCCCGCTGCCCGACGACCTCCCCGGCGCCCACCGCGCCCCGCTGACGACCGGCGAGGCGCTCGTCCTGCACACCGACGGGGCCGAGGACGCCCGCGACGCGCAGGGGACCTTCTTCGCGCTCGGGCCCGCCCTGGCCCAGGCCGCGGGCACCGGCCCGATCGTCCCCGCGGCGGTCATCGCAGGGGTGCGGTCGGCGGTGCTGCGGCACACCGGCGGCCGACTCGCCGACGACGTCGCCCTGCTGGCGCTGCGCAGTGAGACGAAGCCCGGTCACTTCACACCCCGTGCGAACTGACCTCCACTACGCTGGCCACACCGGGGGGCACGCGGCTGGGGGCGCATCAGGAGGGGGCCATGGAGCCCAACACACTGCTCGACTCCGTACTCGACGAGGCCGGGATCTCCCATGCCGGGCTCGCCGCGCACATCAACGAGGCGGGCCGGGCCCGCGGCATGAAGCTGCGGTACGAACACACCGCGGTCGCCCGCTGGCTGAAGGGCCAGCGCCCCCGCGGCCAGGTGCCCGACCTCATCTGCGAGGTGCTCGGCGGGCGGTTGCACCGCGCGCTCACCCTCGACGACATCGGCCTCGGCACCCCCGGCTCCCCGCGCGCCCCCGCCACCCCGCTGTCCGGCTTCGTGGAGCGCGCCACCGCGCTGTGGCGCTCCGACGAGCAGCAGCGGCCCCATGTCATGGCCGCCCCCGCGGTCACCGGCACCCCCGCCGTCATCCCGGTGTGGGAGTGGGAGAACCCGCCGGAGGACTCGGACGTCTCCCGCCGCGGCCTCACCCGCGTCAGCATGGCCGACATCGACATGCTGCGCGCCGCCCGCGCCCACTACGAGCAGATGTACCGCAAGGCCGGCGGCGTGGCGACCAGAGCCCGCGTCGTGGGCTTCCTCAACGCCGAGGCCGCGCCGCTGCTGCGCGGCAGCTACCCCGACGCCACCGGTCGCCAGCTGCACCGGGCGACCGGCGGCCTGGTCGCCATCGCCGGCATCTGCGCCTATGACTCGGACACCCACGGCCTGGCCCAGCGCTACTTCCACCAGGCGCTGCGGCTGGCCAAGGCCAGCGGGGACCGCGGGCTCGGCGCGTATGTCATCGCGCTGCTGGTCAACCAGTCCCTGTTCATGAAGGAGTACCGGCAGGCGGTCGCGTTCGCCGAGTCGGCGCTGCGCGCCTCCGGCTCGCGCATCACCCCGGCGCTCGCCGCCGACCTGTACGCCATGCAGGCCAAGGCGTACGCGCGGCTGGGCGACGGGGCCGGGGCGCTGTCCTGCATCCGGCGCGCCGAGACCGCCGCCGACCGGATCCGCCCGGGTCATGAGCCCGACGAGACCGGCTACGTCCAGCCCGGCCTGGTCAACGTCCAGGTCGCGGAGGCGCTGCTGAGCCTGGGCGACCTCGGCGGCGCATGCGAACACGCCACCGCCGCGGTCGGCACCCCCGCGCACGACCGGGGCCGGGTGCACCGGCTCGCGATGCTCACCCATATCGCGCTGAGACAGGGCGACGCGGACCGGGCGGTGGCCACGGCGGTGGAAATGACCGAGCGGGCCCGCGGGATGGAGTCCCGGCGCTTACGCGACCGACTCCGCGCCGTGCGGGAACACCTCGCCGAGAGCGGGAGCGCGGCGACTGCCGAAGTCGCCGAACTCATCGACGGGGCGCTGCGCGTGCCCCTCTGAGTCCGGTCCGCGCCCTCGTCGACAGCCTTGCCAACTGTGCGGCGGAAGGTGGCTGACAGTGCGATGGAAGAACCTCAGGGAGCGGACCGTGTACGAGAACCGGTGGTTCTCGGTGAACCTCGCCGACGTCAGACTCCCCGACGGCCGCCACCTGGACCACTATCTGATCCGGCTGCGCCCCGTGGCCGTGGCCACCGTGGTCAACGCGGCCAACGAGGTGCTCCTCCTGTGGCGGCACCGCTTCATCACCGACGCCTGGGGCTGGGAGCTGGCGGCCGGCGTCGTCGAGGACGGCGAGGACATCGAGGTCGCCGCGGCCCGCGAGATGGAGGAGGAGACCGGGTGGCGCCCCGGCCCGCTGCGCCATCTGCTCTCCGTCGAGCCGTCCAACGGGCTCACCGATGCCCGGCACCACATCTACTGGGCGGAAGAAGCCGCGTACGTCGGGCCCCCGGAGGACGACTTCGAATCCGACCGGCGCGCCTGGGTGCCGCTCAAGTCCGTGCCGGACATGGTGGCGCGCGGCGAGGTGCCCGCCGCGAACATGGCGGCCGCGCTGCTGCTGCTCCACCACATCCGCTTCGGCTGACCGCCGGCGTCGCCCCCGCCGGCGGCCGGCCGACCGCGTGCCCCCCGGCCGGGCGTCAGCGGCCGGCGGCCTGCCACACCGTCAGCGCCATCGCGCATACGCCGGTCAGCGCGGCGATGGACCGCAGCGGCCAGCGCCCGTGCTCCAGATGGCGTACACGTGCGGCCAGTTGCTCCACATCCTCCTCGGACTGTTCCCCGCGGTGGTCGAGCAGGGCGAGTTGTCCGTCGACACGGGCCAGGCTGACATCGACCCTGCGGCGGATTTCCGCGAGCTCCACGGCTAACGCGGCGTGCTCGGGCTCGGTGGTCACGGGCTGTTCCCCTTCCGGAATGTGCTTCCGTGCACTTTCGACAATCCGAGTCAACCCTGTCGCAGGGGGGCGCGGGAGAGTGTGCGCAGGACGGACGCGGGTCAGCGCCGCACACCCCGTGTGAAAACCGTGTGACCGAGTTGTGTGGTCGGCCGTTTCCGGAGCCGAGAGCGGTCACGCTGCGTGAGTATCCACGGCCGTCTTGCTCTCAGTACCGCATGCCCCGGGCGAACGCCGCCCCGGGCGCCCGGACCTCCTCGATCGGACGGGTGTCCAGATAGAACCACTCCGCCGTCGGACCCGGGGCCGGAGCGGGGTCCGGGCCTGGGGCCGGGGCCGGCTCGCCCTCGGGCATCAGCAGCTCCACCGATACCGCGGCCGACGCGCGCTGCTGGGCGACGAATTCCTCGATCTGGCTGCGGCAGGCGTGATCCAGATGGGTCACTCCCGTCAGGTCCAGGCGGATCCGCGGCTTGCCGGACCCGGCGATGGCCTCCAGCGCCTCGATCACCTGGGGAAGGCGCAGGAAGGTGGCGTTGCCGGCCATGGTGAGATGGGCCGTGTCGCCCTCGGTGTGCTCCCTGACCTGGGTGCGCGACATGCGCAGCGCGGCCAGCACCACCCCGGCGGCGAGACCGATCAGCACGCCTTCGAGCAGCGCGGTGGCGACGATGGCGACCGTGGTGAGGGTCATGACGACGAACTCGCCGCGGTCCTGACGCCACATCTTCGGGAACTCCTGCGGGGCGAGCAGCTTCCAGCCGCTGTGGACCAGGACGCCCGCGAGGACCGAGATCGGGATGAGGGCGAGCACGTTCGGCAGGAGCAGCGCGAAGCCCAGCAGCCACAGGCCGTGCAGCGTACGGGAGAGCCGGGTCTTGGCGCCCGCCTGGACGTTCGCCGAGCTGCGGGCCACGACCGCGGTCACCGGGAGCGCGCCGAGGAACCCGCACACCGTGTTCCCGACGCCCTGGGCGACCAGTTCGGAGTTGTAACGGGTGCGGGCGCCGTCGTGCATGCGGTCGACCGCGGCGGCGGTGAACAGGCTCTCCGCCGACGCGATGACGGTGAAGGTGAGCACGGCGCCCAGGACCGCCGCGTCGGCCAGCCCCGCGAACTCCGCGGCCCCCGGCACCTGCACGGAGGCGAACAGATCGCCCACCTCCAGCGTCTTCACCTCGACGCCCGGCAGTGCGGCGACGGCGATGCCGATGCCCACCGCGACCAGCGCGGCGGGGACCTTGCCGACCGGCCCCGGCACCTTCTTCCACAGGAAGCCGAGGACGATCGTGGCGATGCCGAGCCCGGCCGCGATCATCGTCTGCGGGTCCCGCAGGGTATCGGCGACCAGCCCGGGGAACCCCGCGATGTTCTCCAAGGGTGTGCCCGGGGCCCGGGCGTCGGCCAGCGGATACGACTGGCTGAACATCAGCGGCAGGCCGATCCCGGCGAGCATGCCCTGGACCACGGCGACCGAGATGGCCTGGAACAGCCGGCCGAGGCGGATCAGCCCCAGCACGATCTGGAGCACCCCGGAGGCCAGCACGATCACCCCGAGCATGGCCAGGCCGTGCTCCGTCACCGTCTCCAGGACCAGCGCGGTCAGCCCCGCGGCGGGCCCGCTGACCTGCAGGGTGCTGCCCCGTGCCACGCCCACCACGAGACCGCCGACGACGCCCGAGATGATGCCGAGCTCGGGCGGTGTGCCGGAGGCGACGGCGACGCCGATGCACAGGGGCAGAGCGACGAGGAAGACGACGAACGAGGCGGTGATCTCGGTCCCCAGATCGATGCCGCCGGTGCCGCCGGTGCCGCCGAAGCCGCCGCCGCTCGCGCGGGGCTTGCCGCCACGGGCCCGGGTGCCGCGCCCCGTGGGGCCGCGGCCGGTCGGCCTCGGCGGTGGCGCGGCTGGCTGTGGCGGCGCCGCGGCGGGCGCGGGCGTCGGGGCGGCGGCCCCGTAGGGCACCTCGGCAGGTCCGTACGGCGCGTCGGTGGCCCCGTACGACGGGTCGGCGGTGCCGTACGACGGGTCGCCGGCCCCGTACGGCGCGTCGGCAGGCCCGTACGGCCGGTCGGTGGTGCCCCGGTACGTGACCGGCGGCCCCGCCGCATGGCGGCCCCGGGCGTGCCGGGGCGCGCCGTGCCCGGTCAGCACGGATGCTCCCGGAAGCGGCCGTCCTGGTCGAGCTCCCACAGCTCGCCGGTGTCGACCTGGTAGTACCAGCCGTGCAGTCGCAGCCGACCCTCCTCCAGCCGTCGGCGGGCCGCCGGATAATCCCTCAGCGCGGAGAGCTGGTTGCGCACATTGAGCTGCGCCAGCCCCCTCAGCGACGGGTCCTCGCAGCCACCGGTGATCTCCGGGGCCAGCCCCGGCCGGGCGAGCTCCAGCCAGGCGCTCACTCCGGGCAGCGTCGACAGGTCCGCGCCGGACTCCAGCGCGCCCATGGCGCCGCAGTGGGAATGGCCGCAGACGACGACGTCCCGCACCCCGAGCACGTCCAAGGCGTATTCGATGGTGGCGGCCTCACCGGAGACCAGATGCATTCCGTGCGGCGGAACTATGTTCCCCGCGTTACGCAGCTCGAAAATCTCCCCGGGGCGGGCACCGGTGATGAGAGCCGGTATGACCCGGGAGTCCGAACAGGTAATGAACAGCGCTTCGGGGAATTGCCCTTCGGCCAGTTTCCGGTACTCGTCGCCCGCGAAATCGGCCCGGTAGCGAAATGAGCGGGCGTGCTCGACCAAGGATTTCATCGTGCCTCCTGACAGCTGGCTGGACCAGGTGTCATGCACCGTAGGCAGGTCTGGGCCAGCGGAAGGTTAAGCGAAGGCCAGCGCCCGACCAGAACTCGTCCGGATCCGGTTTTTACTCGCAACATCACAAAACTCGGGACCGGCCAATGACCCTCTTGTAGCGTGTCGGCTCCGACCGGGGGATTCGTGTTGTCCGTATTCACGGAAGAGACAGGACCCATGACCGTACGAGCGCTGCTCATCGAGGACGACGAGACGATCGCCGAACCGCTTGCCGAGGGGCTGGCGCGCTATGGACTGACGGTCCATCATGTGACGACCGGCGCGGCCGGGCTGGCGGGGCCGTACGACGACATCGTCCTGCTCGACCTGGGGCTGCCGGACATGGACGGCATCGACGTCTGCCGCGGCATCCGGCAGGTCTCCGACGTACCGATCATCATGCTCACCGCGCGCGGCGAGGAGGCCGACCGGGTGCTGGGCCTGGAGCTCGGCGCGGACGACTATCTGGCGAAGCCGTTCTCCATCCGGGAGCTCATCGCCCGGATCCGCGCCGTCACCCGCCGCACCGGGCGGGCCGAACCGGCGTCGGCCGACCGCCCTGTCTCCGCTCCCGCGCCCGAGCCACCGGCCTTCCCGGTCTCCCCTCAGCCCGCCGTGGACGGTCCGTTGCCCGCCCCGCCGCTGGTCGTGGACCGGCGCACCCGGCAGGTGTGGGTGGGGGAGGCGCTCATCTCCCTCACCCCCAAGGAGTTCGAACTGCTCGCCCTGCTCACCGAGGACCCCGGCGCGGTGTACTCCCGCCAGCAGATCCTCGATCAGGTGTGGGACCCGCACTTTCACGGCCCGACCAAGACGCTCGACGTGCATATCGCGGCGCTGCGCCGCAAGCTGGGCGACCCGGCCTGGATCCAGACGCTGCGCGGGGTGGGATTCCGGCTGGCCGTACGCACCCCCGTACGCACCCCGGAACGCGCCCCCGAGTCTCGACCGGAACCTGCACCGGCCGCCCCCGGGTCGTGGTTCGACGCCCCCGCCTACGAAACCGCATGAGGCGCCGACTGCTGCTCAGCTATCTGAGCCTCGCCGCGCTGGTCCTGCTGTGCCTGGAGATCCCGCTGGGCTTCGTCTACAGCCGGGGCGAGCGGGAGCGCGTGGTCACCGCCGCCAAGGAGGAGGCCGACTCGGTGTCCGCGTACGCCTCACTGTCCATCACCGCGGGGCGCGCGGAACGCGAACTGCGCCCCCGCGTCCTGATGTGCGCCGAGCGGATCGGCGGAAAGGTCCTCGTCGTCGACGGCCGCGGCCGTCCGCTCGCCACCTCCCACGACCTGTCCGCCCGCGAGTCCCGGGACCTGGCGGCGCGCCCCGAGATCGCGGCCGCGCTGGGCGGCCGGTCCACCGCCGACGTACGCACCTCCACCATCGGCGGAGTGCGGTCCCTGTCCGTCGCCGCCCCCGTCACACACGGCGCCGAACTCCAGGGCGCCGTACGCGTCATCGTGCCCACGGAGGCGGTGTCCGCGCGCATCCACCGCGTCTGGCTGCTCCTGGCCCTCGCCGGGCTCGCCGTCCTCACCGCCCTCGCCGCGGTGGCCTTCGGGCTCGCCCGCTGGATCAGCCGCCCCATCCTCCACCTCGAACGGGCCGCCCGCCGCCTGGCCGAAGGCAGCCTGGCCACCCCCGTTCCCACCACCGAAGGACCACCGGAGATACGCAGCCTCGCCGCCACCTTCAACCAGACCGCGGCCCGCCTCGAACACCTCCTGGCCTCCCAGCGCGCCTTCGCCGGAGAGGCCTCGCACCAGCTGAAGACCCCCCTCGCCGCGCTGCGGCTGCGCCTGGACAACCTGGAGCCCGACGTCGCCGGGCACGCCCGCGGCAGCCTCACCGCCGCGATGACCGAGACCGACCGGCTGGCCCGCATGGTCGAAGGTCTGCTGGCGATGGCCCGCATGGAGGAGAGCGCCGGCACCCGTGAACCCGTCGACCTGGACCGGGTGTGCGCCGAGCGGAAACGCGCCTGGACCCCGCTGTTCGACCAGCACGGCGTCCGGCTGGTGCGGCGCGGCGAGTTCGTCGGCCAGGTGCTCGCGGTGCCCGGGGCGATCGAGCAGATCGTGGACAACCTGCTCTCCAACGCCCTGCGCGCGTCGCCGTTGGCCGGCACCGTCACCCTCGAACTCCGCTCCGCCCCCGCCGACCGCCGCCACCACCGCACCCCACGCCCCGCCTGCGTCGAACTGCACATCATCGACCAGGGCCCCGGCATGACCGCCGAACAGCGCCACCGCGCCTTCGACCGCTTCTGGCGCGCCCCCGACGCGCCCAAGGGCGGCACGGGCCTGGGCCTCTCCCTGGTCCAGCGACTCACCCACGCCAGCGGCGGCGGCACGGCCCTGCGCCCCGCCCCCGACGGCGGCCTCGACGCCGTCGTCCGCCTCCAGACCGCCGCCCCTCCTCAGAGCGCGGGCAACTCGGCGAGGGTGCCGCCGAAGACGCGGTCGCGCAGTGCCCGGGGGCGTGCCACGCGTGCCACCGTCATCCGGGAAAGGGCCGGGTCGCCGTAGGGAGCGTCCGAGCCGAACAGCGTCATCCGATATTCCGGTGCCATCGGATCTCGCCTTCGTGCCATTCGTCGGTGGGCGTGAGCCCGGCGGCTTCGGCGACGGCGGCGGACGCCCGGTGTTCGGGGTGGATGTGGGCGACGACGGTCCGCACCGGCTGTCGGCCGAGCCAGTCGATGAGTCCTCGGGCCGCTTCGGTGGCGATGCCTCTTCCCTGCCAGGGAGTTCCGACCACCCAGGCGATCTCGGCGCAGTGGCCGTGGCCGGAGGGGCTGATCGTCGCCTGGACGGTGCCCGTCAGGCAGGCCTCGTCACGGAGCCGGATCACCCAGTTCAGCCAGGAGACGGCCGGATCGGGAGAGCCTGCGGTCATGCGCTGATAGCGGGAGCGCAGGGCCGGCGGGCTGTCCGGGGTGCCGCCGATGAAGGCGTGCAGAGCCGGGTCGGACAGCACCGCGGCCATCTCCTCGGCGTGCTCGACGTGAAGCGGCAGCAGGTCCAGCCGCTCCGTGCCGATGGCCTGGGCCGGCACAGGTCAGGCGTACTCGTAGAAGCCCGACCCCGACTTGCGGCCCAGCCGTCCCGCGTCGACCATGCGCAGCAGCAGCGGTGGCGGGGCGTACAGGGGCTCCTTGTACTCGGCGTACATCGAGTCGGCGATCGCCGCGATCGTGTCCAGGCCGATCAGGTCGGAGAGCTTGAGCGGGCCCATGGGGTGGGCGCAGCCGAGTTCCATGCCGTTGTCGATGTCCTCGCGGCTCGCGACGCCGGATTCGAACATACGGATGGCGGAGAGCAGGTACGGGATCAGCAGGGCGTTGACGACGAAGCCGGAGCGGTCCTGGGCGCGGATGGCGTGTTTGCCGAGGACGTCGTGGACGAGGGCCTCGGCGCGCTTGATGGTGTGGTCGCCGGTGGTGAGGGCCGGGATCAGCTCGACCAGATTCTGGACCGGGGCGGGGTTGAAGAAGTGGATGCCGATGACCTGGTCGGGCCGGGAGGTGGCGACGGCCAGCTTGACCAGGGGGATGGAGGAGGTGTTCGAGGCCAGGATGGCGTCGGGGCGGGTCACGACCTGGTCGAGGACCCGGAAGATCTCGGTCTTGACCTGCTCGTTCTCCACGACCGCCTCGATGACCAGATCGCGGTCGGCGAACTCGCCGAGGTCGGTGGTGAAGCTCAGCCGTCCCAGCGTCGCGTCGCGCTCCGCCTCGGTGATCTTGCCGCGCTCGGCGGCCCTGCCGAGGGAGTTGGTCAGCCGGGTACGCCCCAGCTCCAGGGCCTCACCGGTGGTCTCCGCGACCTTGACGTCCAGGCCGGAACGGGCACACACCTCCGCGATGCCCGCGCCCATCTGGCCGCAGCCCACCACTCCGACGCGCTCGATGTCGGTCACCTCGTGCCTTTCCGCTGATCTTCTGGTCGTCCCGACGTTACCCTCCGGTCCGGTCCATGGGGTGGGCCGGGGGCCGGAACCGTGTGGTCCGGACCCCGGCCCGGGATCTCAAGCGGGCGGGTGGCGGTCTCCGTTGGAGTGGTCTGCGCCTGACGGCCTGCGGTTACGCCGAGTCGCCGCGCAGGATGCCGCGTCCGTTCGTGCTCACGTACACCCGCCCGTAGACCCGCGGGTCGCCGGTGATCGCGGCGCCCGTCCAGGCCCACTGGTGTGCGTTGTCGTTGATCCGCACCCAGCTCGCCCCGGCGTCCGTGGAGCGGAAGATCCCGCGGACGCCGCCGATCTTGGCGCTGGTGTAGAGCGTCTGGTACGAGGCGCCGGGGGCGGCCTTGCCGAAGCCGATGGTGTCGGCCTGCTGGACGTTCGACAGCTTGGTGAAGGTCGCGCCCGAGTCGGTGGAGTGCCACAGCCCGTACGTCCCGCTCGCGGTGCCGCCCGCGAGCCAGATGTCGCCCTCCGTGCCCGGCAGGGCCTTGAAGCGCACCGGGCCGTCGGTGGGCAGGCCGGTGGCGGCCTTGGCGGTGAAGGTGGCGCCGCCGTCGGTGCTGACGTAGAACTTTCCGGCCTTGAAGCCGTAGAACTTCTTCGGGTTCTTGCGGTCGGACTCGACGACCGCCCCGGCCGGGATGCCGCTGGAGGCGGTCCAGGAGTTGCCGAAGCCGGAGGTGTAGTAGACGGAGGAGGTGCCGTCGGGGCTCCAGACGAAGCCGCTGCCATCGGCCGCCGCGGCCACCGTGCCGCCGCCGGTGACGCCGGAGGGCTCGCTGCCCTGGAACCAGTTGGCGCCGTTGTCCGTGGAGAAGGCGATCCGGGGCGCGGCGTCGTTGTTGCCGACCCGCACCACCGTGTTCGGGTTGGTCTCGGCGTAGTCCAGGCTGGTGGTCGTGGTGAAACTCGGCGAGGTGAACATCGTCTTGGGCACCGCGTCGAGGTCGGTGTGGCGGAAGCCGCCGATGTCGCCCAGGGCGCTGAGCAGCGGGGCGCCGGACGGCGGGCTCGCCAGGTCGTTGACCGCGGTCTCCTCCAGGCCCTTGACCATCGGGGTGATCTTGATCTGGCCGCCGGAGTCCCAGGCGGAGAGGTTCTCGGTGCCGTAGACGGTGGCGCCCGTGCCGTACATCAGCCGGTTGGAGTCGAACGGGTCGATCTCCAGGGCCTCGGTCATCCAGCCCAGCTTCGGGGTGACCTCGGGCGGGGACGGGTTGGTGCCGAAGGTCAGCCAGGGAACGGACGAGACGTCCTGGGTGTAGCGGAAGGAGCGGTTGGGGTAGCTGGTGAAGTCCCAGGCGCGGGTCCAGGTCGCTCCGGAGTCGGTGGAGCGGAAGATCTGGGTGTCCGGCCACCAGGAGCTGTAGCCGGTCACCATCAGCGTGCCGGGCTTCTGCCGGTCCACCGTCAGCCCGCTGTAGCCGAAGTAGGTGTCGGCGTCCGTCATCGGGCTGATGTTCTTCCACTCCCCGGTGGCCGTGGCGTACCGCCACACCTGGCCCTTCTCTCCGTCGTACGGGCCGCCCTTGTCGCTGGTGGTGATGTAGAGGTAGCCGTTCTTGGCGTCCAGGACGCCCTTGTGGGAGAGGTAGCCGGTCGGCTGCCCGGCCACCCGCGACCAGGTGGCGCCGGCGTCGGTCGAGCGGTAGACGGTGTTCTGCTTGTCGGCCACGCCCACGTAGATGCTCTTGGACGCGGTGCCGGACGAGCCCGTGCGCTCGTCGAAGGTCACCCACACCACGCCCTGGTTGTCGCTCAGATAGCCGCTGGAGTCGCTCGGGTCCTGGGCGTAGTTGCCCGCGTTGGGGAAGGCCGTCACCTTCGACCAGGTGGCGCCGGAGTCGGTGGAGCGCCACAGGCCGTTGCCGCTCGGCGCGCCGAAGTACAGCACGCTGTTCTTGTTCGGGTCGATCGCCAGGCGCTCGCCCATGCCGCGGCCGGGCATATTGCCGCCGACCTTGAAGGGGAGCGTGGTGGTCTGCCAGGTGGCGCCGCGGTCGGAGGAGCGCAGGATCGCGCCGTTGGTCGGGTCCCAGCTGTTGGTGTACGTGCCGACGGCCGCGTACACCTTGTTCGGCTCGACCGGGTCGCTGGCCAGGCTCGCCACCCCGGACCAGCCCCAGCGGTCCCAGTCCACCCAGTCCAGCAGCGGCACCCACTGCTTGCCGGACTGGTCCCAGCGGTACGCCCCGCCGATGTCGGTGCGGGCGTAGGCGAGGTTCTTCTCCTTGCGGTTGAAGATGATGCCGGGGACGAAGCCGCCGCCGTCGACGCGGACGTTCTTCCAGGTGGCGGCCGCCAGGCCGGCGGTGGGCTTGCTCGGGGTGTCGTCGGGGCGGGCGGCGGCGGGGGCGGCGGCCGCGGTCAGTAATCCGCCGACGAGCGCCAGCGCGGCCATGAGCGCGCCGAGTGGTCCGCTTCTGCCGTTCGAACGGACGGGAATGCCATGGAAACGCACGGGAACTTCCTCTCCGGGCATCCGCCGCGGGGTGCGGCGGTACGGGGGCGGGTCTGTGCGGGTCTGTCCGTGTCCGGGATTGGGAGCGCTCCCATTGTGCGTGACACCGATGCTAGCGGCCGGATGACCGGGCGAGAAGAGTGACGTCAAGAGGGCGTGGCGGTTAAGAGCCAAGTCGTCCGGAAGGGTGGGAAGGATTGCCCCGCGCCCGTAAGACCCGCATCATCGGCGGGAGTTAGCCACGATCGGAAGCCGGACCAGGAACAGCGAGGAGCGAGGATGGGGCAGATCACGCGCAGGGGCCTGACGGCCGCGGCCGCGGGGGCGCTGGCCGCGGCCGTCACGGCGGGTTCCACGGCGGGCACGGCGGCGGCATACGGGCGCGAGGAGCAGGGGAGCGGCGGGCATCCCGGGCGTCAGTTCCGCGGGATGTGGCTGGCCACCGTCGCCAACCGGGACTGGCCCTCCAAGCCCGGCCTCACCGCCGCCGAGCAGCGCGCCGAACTGCTCGCCTTCCTGGACACCGCGGTCGCCCGCCGACTGAACGCGGTGGTCTTCCAGGTCCGGCCGACCGCCGACGCGCTGTGGCCCTCCCGGTACGAGCCGTGGGCCGAGTACCTCACCGGAGTCCAGGGCCGCGACCCGGGCTGGGATCCGCTGGGCACCGCCGTGCGCGAGGCCCACCGGCGCGGCCTCGAACTGCACGCCTGGTTCAATCCGTACCGCGTCGCCAACCACACCGACCCCACCCGGCTGGCCCCCACGCACCCCGCGCGGCTGCACCCGGAGTGGGTGGTGCCCTACGGCGGCAAGCTCTACTACAACCCAGGCCTGCCCGAGGTCCGCCGCTTCGTCCAGGACGCGATGCTGGACGCGGTGGCGCGCTACGACGTCGACGCCGTCCACTGGGACGACTACTTCTACCCCTATCCGGTGGCGGGCCAGGTCTTCGACGACGACGCGGCGTACGAGCGCTACGGCGCGGGGTACCCGGACCGGGCCGCGTGGCGGCGGGACAACATCGACCGTCTGGTGCGCGAGACCGCCGGGCGGATCAAGCGGCTGAACCGGCGGGTGCGGTTCGGGATCAGCCCCTTCGCCGTCTGGCGCAACCAGGCCACCGACCCGCTGGGCTCCGACACCCGGGCCGGGGTGCAGACCTACGACGACCTGTACGCGGACACGCGGAAGTGGGTCCGCGAGGCGTGGATCGACTACATCGTGCCGCAGGTGTACTGGAACATCGGCTTCGCCGCCGCCGACTACGCCAAGCTGGTGCCCTGGTGGGCGGACGTGGTGCGCGGCACCGGTGTGGACCTCTACATCGGCGAGGCGCTCTACAAGGCCGGGGACCCGGCGCAGCCCGCGCCCTGGCAGGACCCGGCGGAGCTGTCCCGGCATCTCACCTTCGACCGGGACTATCCGCAGGTGCGGGGCAACGTGTATTTCTCCGCGAAGGAAGTGGCCGCCGACCGCAACGGCGCCATGGCGCGCGTGGTCGCCGACCACTACCCATATCGCGTGCGTCCGCCCCGCTGAGCCGCCCGGCCGGCGCTATGGCCGCGGGCGTCCGGTGGGCAGGTGACGCACGACCGAATCCGGGCCGGGGGAGACCAGGCACTCGTGGCCGTCGTCCTCGTAGCGGACGCGGTACGGCGGGGTCCCGTGGTCCCCGAGTACCTCGATGATCTCCGCGGTCCGGTCGTGAATTCCGACAACCCTGCCGTGTACCAGCAGCTTGTCGCCTACGGTCGCCTCCATACGCGTGACCTCCTGTCCGGTGCCCCGGAGGGTATTGCGGTCCCTGAGGCCAGTTTATGGCCGCTCCTCCGGGTTTGCCCCTGCCGGGTCTGTGCTTACTGGTGCCCGCTTCGCGCCGGTCGATGCCCGCTGCGTCACGCCGATGCAGACCAGCACGGCCACGGCGGCCGCGGGCGCGACCCAGGTCAGGTGTTCGCCCAGGAGGAGTACGGACCAGACCAGGGTGAGCAGGGGCTGGGCCAGCTGGAGTTGGCTGGCCCTGGCCACGCCGATGGCGGCCATCCCGCGGTACCAGACCACGAGCCCCAGGAACTGGGAGCCCAGGGCCAGCCACAGCACCCCGGCGACGGCGTGCGCCCCGAGGTGCACGGGCTCGGCGGCCAGGGCGACCGCCGCGCCCGGCACCGACAGCGGCAGACAGGCCACCAGCGCCCAGCCGATCACCTGCCAGCCCGGCATGTGGCCCGCCAGCCGGGCGCCCTCCCCGTAGCCCGCCGCGCACACCAGCAGCGCGCCGAACAGATAGAGATCGCCACCGGTCGGTGCGCCCCCGCTCTGCTCCAGCGCGAAGGCGACGATCACCGCCGCGCCGGCGAGGGCCGCGGCCCAGAACATGCGGCTGGGCCGGGCCCCGGTGCGCAATGCCGAGTATGCGGCCGTGGTCAGCGGCAGCAGGCCGACGACCACGGCGGCGTGCGAGGTGGTGGAGGTCCGCAGCGCGAGCGTGGACAGCAGGGGGAAGCCCACGACCACCCCGGCCGCCACCACCAGCAGCCCGGGCCAGTGACGGCGGACGGGCGGCGGGACGCGCAGGGCGGCCAGCGCGCCGCCCGCCACCAGCCCGGCCAGGGCGAGCCGGCAGGCGACCAGGGACCAGGGGCCCAGGCCCTCGAGACCCCAGGCGGTGGCGGGGAAGGTCAGGGAGAACGCGGCCACGCCCAGCGCGGCCAGAACGGTGCCGAGGGTGCCACCCCGGCGTCCGCCGGGGCGGGGCGGGGCCGGCGCGGGGCGGGGGCGGGCCAGCGGGGCTCGGGCGGTGGTGCGCGGCTCGGTGCCACCGCTCACCGCTATCGTCTCGCTCGCGATAGCGCTATCTTGGGCTCTCATGCAAGAGCGTAGCAGCGTCGCGGAACTGGCCGATCTCCTCCGCAAGGAGCTGAACCGCTACTCTCCCGGTGAGAAGCTGCCGTCCAGCCGGGCCCTGGTGGACCGCTACCGGGTGAGCCCGGTGACCGTCTCCCGCGCGCTCGCCACACTCCGTGCCCAGGGGCTCGTGGTCACCCGCCCCGGCGCCGGGGTATTCCGGGCCGCCCGGCCACGGGCCGAGGAGGCGCCGCGCCCGGGCGACACCTCCTGGCAGGAGGTGGCCCTCAGCGTCGAGACGTCCGGCGAGTCGGTCCCGCGCTCCGTCGACGCCTCCGGGGTGCTGGCCACCCTGGCCGTCCCGCCGCCCGGCGCCCTCGAACTGCACGGCGGCTATCTGCACCCGTCGCTCCAGCCGGAGCGGGCGCTGGCCGCCGCCCTCGCCCGCGCCGGGCGGCGGCCCGGGGCATGGGACCGCCCCCCGATCGAGGGGCTGGCCGAGCTGCGCGCGTGGTTCGCGGCCGAGATCGGCGGCCGGGCGGGGGCCCTCGCCCCCTCCGAGGTGCTGATCACCGCGGGCGGCCAGAGCGCGCTGACCACCGCGCTGCGCGCCCTCGCGCCGCCCGGCGCGCCCGTGCTCGTCGAGTCCCCCACCTACCCCGGGGCGCTGGCCGCCGCCCGCGCCTTCGGGCTGCGCCCGGTCCCGGTCCCGGTGGACGCCGACGGGGTCCGCACCGATCTGCTCGAACAGGCGCTCCGCACGAGCGGGGCGCGGGTCTTCCTCTGCCAGCCGCTCTTCCAGAACCCGACCGGCGCGGTGCTCTCCGCCGAGCGCCGCCGCGAGGTGCTGCGGGTGGCCCGGGAGGCGGGCGCGTTCGTGATCGAGGACGACTTCGCCCGGCGCCTCGCCCACGAGGACGCGGGGCCGCTGCCCGCGACCCTCGCCGCCGACGACCCCGACGGCGTGGTCGTCCACGTCTGCTCGCTCACCAAGATCACCTCGGCCAGCCTGCGGGTGGGCGCGCTCACCGCCCGCGGCCCCGCGCTGGAGCGGCTGCGCGCCATCCAGGTCGTCGACAGCTTCTTCGTGCCGCGCCCACTACAGGAGGCGGCGCTCGAACTCGTCGGCTCTCCCGCCTGGACCCGCCATCTGCGCACCGTCGCCGCCGAGTTGCGCGTCCGCCGCGAGACCCTGGCCACGGGCGTGCGGCGGGACCTCCCCGAACTCGCCCTGCGCCAGGTCCCGTCCGGCGGCTTCCACCTGTGGCCGCGGCTGCCCGACGGCACCGACGAGGCCGCGCTGACGGCCGCCGCCCTGCGCGCCGGGGTCGCCGTCACGCCCGGCCGCCCGTACTTCTGCGCCGAACCGCCCGCCCCGCACCTGCGGCTGGGCTTCGCCTCGGCGGCGGGCTTCGCCGAGCTGGCGGAGGGGCTGCGCCGGCTGCGCACCGCCTGCGACGAGGTGCTCGGCTGACGGCCCACCGCGCGCACCGGATGCCGTACGTGCCGTAAACCCCTCGACGCGGCCCCTGTGACCTGCGAGTCTCGCGCCATGAGCGATGCGAACGGCCGGTCGGCGACCGACGGCTACGAGATATCCACCGACCCCTCCCGTCTCGATGCGGCCCGTATCCACCACTGGCTGTCCACCGACGCGTACTGGGCGCTGGGCCGTACCCGCGAGAAGCAGGACCGGGCCATCGCGGGCTCGCTCAACTTCGGCGCGTACGAGACCGCCTCGGGCGCCCAGGTCGCGTACGCCCGGGTCATCACCGACCACGCCACCTTCGCCTGGCTGTGCGATGTCTACGTCGACCGGTCCGCGCGCGGGACGGGCCTCGGTACCGCGCTCATCACGGCCGTCCGCGACCACCTGGAGCCCTTCGGGCTGCGGCGCATCCTGCTCGCCACGTTCGACGCCCACGGCGTCTACGAGAAGGTCGGCTTCTCGCTCGTGGACGACCCGGAGCACTGGATGACCCTGCGCTTTCCCGGCGGGGGCGCGCCGGGGAGGTGACCCGGCCTGGCCACGGGCCGGTCAGTGGCCGCCGTGCTGGTCCACCGCCTCCCGCGGCTCCTCGACGGCCTCGCCGGTCTCGCCGGTCTCGGCCATCTCGGCGCGGGCGGTCGGCTCGGCGGCCGTGCGGTGGCCCGTCAGCCGCATGGCGAGGGGCTGGGTGTAGCGGGCGGTGAGGGGGCCGAGGATCACCAGGATCAGTACGTACGCCGTGGCCAGCGGCCCCAGCTCCGGTTCGATGCCGGCCGTGACGGCGAGTCCGGCGATGACGATGGAGAACTCGCCCCGGGCGACCAGGGTGCCGCCCGCGCGCCAGCGGCCCTTGGCGGAGATCCCGGCGCGCCTCGCCGCCCAGTAGCCGGTGGCGATCTTCGTGCAGGCGGTGACGGCGGCCAGCGCGAGGGCGGGCAGCAGGACCGGCGGGATGCTCGCGGGGTCGGTGTGCAGGCCGAAGAAGACGAAGAACACGGCCGCGAACAGATCCCGGAGCGGGCTGAGCAGATTGTGCGCGCCCTCGGCCACCTCCCCGGACAGCGCGATGCCCACCAGGAACGCGCCCACGGCCGCCGACACCTGTAGCTGCTGGGCGATCCCGGCGACCAGCAGGGTCAGGCCCAGCACCACCAGCAGCAGCTTCTCGGGGTCGTCGCTGGAGACGAAGCGCGAGATGACCCGGCCGTAGCGCACGGCGAGGAAGAGCACCAGACCGGCCATGCCGAGCGCGATGGCCAAGGTCAGGCTGCCCGCCGCCAGGCTCACCCCCGCCAGCAGAGCGGTGATGATCGGCAGATAGACGGCCATCGCCAGATCCTCGAGGACCAGGATGGACAGGATGACCGGGGTCTCGCGGTTGCCGAGGCGGCCCAGGTCGCCCAGGACCTTGGCGATGACGCCGGACGAGGAGATCCAGGTGACCCCGGCCAGCACCACCGCGGCCACCGGGCCCCAGCCCAGCAGCAGCGCCATGGCGGCGCCCGGCAGGGCGTTGAGCGCGGCGTCGACCAGCCCGGCCGGGTACTGGGTCTTGAGATTGCTGACCAGATCGCTGGCGGTGTACTCGAGCCCGAGCATGAGCAGCAGCAGGATCACGCCGATCTCGGCGCCGATCGCCACGAACTCCTCACTGGCCCCCAGCGGCAGCAGACCACCCTCGCCGAAGGCGAGACCGGCCAGCAGATACAGCGGGATCGGGGAGAACTGAAAACGTCCGGCCAGCCGGCCCAGCAGCCCCAGGCCCAGGATGACCGCGCCGAACTCGATCAGGAAAAGAGCGGAGGAGTGCACGGTTCACTCCCGCCCGAGTATCGCCGCGGCCGTCTCCACGCCCTCGCGGGTGCCGATCAGGATCAGGGTGTCGCCGCCGGCCAGCCGGAAGTCCGGCGCCGGGGAGGGGATCGCTTCCGCGCGGCGCAGCACCGCCACGATCGAGGCGCCGGTCTCGGTCCGCATCCGCGTCTCGCCCAGCACCCGCCCGTTCCAGTACGAGACCGACGACAGCTCGACGCGCTCGGCCACCAGCCCCAGCTCGGTGGTGGACAACAGCGCCGGGCTGTGGTGTGACGGCATCAGCGCGCCGATGACCGCCTCCGCCTCCTTCGCCGTCAGCCGCACCGACAGCGCGCACTCGTCGGGATCGTCCTCGCGGTATCCGCTCAGGGTCCGTCCGCCGTCGCGATGCGCGACCACCGACAGACGGCGCTGCTCGCGCGTGGTCAGGTCGTAACGGACACCGATCCCGGGCAACGGCGTACTGCTGATCCGCGGAGCGCCCACGGCCATCCTTCCGTCGTACGTGCCACTTACCGGTGGACGTACGGCAGCCGGTGCCGGCCGGTGACGTCCCCCTCACACCCTAACGAATGGCAAAGACTTGGTAATGAGGGGGGCGTGCTGCCGCATGCCCATGGTTGCGGCGTGCTCCCTGCCGGTGCTCAGAGGGCAGACCCGAGCGGCTCGTCGGCGAGGTAGGGCGGCGCCGGCTCGTACTGGATGTAGCGGCGGACCGCGCGCGCGTGGTCCCGGCCGTGGAGGCGGCCGACGAGCCACAGCGCCATGTCGATCCCGGCCGAGACGCCCTGGCTGGTGACCAGATCGCCGTCGACCACATAACGGGCGTCGCGCACCACGGTGACCTCGCCGCGGGCCTCCAACGCGTCCTCGAAGCCGTGGTGGGTGGCCACCCGGCGACCGCGCGCCGGGCCCGCCTCGTGCAGCAGCAGCGCCCCGGTGCAGACGCTGGTGATCCACTCGGCGTGTGCGGAGGTCTTGCGGATCCAGTCGATGACCGCCGGGTTGGACACCTCGTGGCGCGTGCCGTTGCCCCCGGGCACCAGCAGGACGTCCAGCGGCGGATGGTCGTCCAGCGTGTGGTCCGGCAGCACCCGCATGCCCTTGTTGCAGCGGACGGCGTCGGGCCGTTCGGCGACGAGCAGCGCGGTGTCGGCGTGGTCGCGCAGCATCGACGAGGCGGTGAACACCTCCCAGGGGCCGACGAAGTCGAGCTCCTCGGCCCCGTCGAACACCAGCAGGCCGTATGTGGTCATGCGTACTCCCTCGTGGATCGGAAACGGTCCCGGTACTCGGACGGCGTGACGCCCACATGGCGGTGAAAGGCGCGGCGCAGGGTTTCGGCGGTGCCGAAGCCGTACCGCCGGGCGATGGCCTCGACCGGGACATCGCCCTCGACGAGCGCGCGCTGCGCCGCCTCGACACGCACCCGCTCCACATAGACCGCGGGCGGCATGCCGAGCTCGGCGGTGAACCTGCGCTGGAGGTGGCGCGTGCTCAGCCCGGCAGACCCGGCCAGATCCGCGACCGTGTGCCGGGCACCCGGGTCGGCGTGGATCGCCGACACCGCGGCGTGGATCGAGTCGGTGGCCGGCTGCGCCGCCCACAGCCCCACGCTGAACTGGGACTGACTGCCGGGACGGCGCAGGAACAACACCAGATGCCGGGCCACGGTGTGGGCCGCCTCCCGCCCCAGATCCGCCTCCACCAGGGCGAGCGCGAGATCCATCCCGGCGGTCACGCCCGCCGAGGTCCACACCCGGCCGTCCCGGATGAAGATGGGGTCGCAGTCGACCCGCACGTGGGGGTGCTCCCGGGCCAGTTGCTCCGCGCGGCCCCAGTGGGTGGTGACCCTCAGCCCGTCGACGAGCCCGGCGGCGGCCAGCAGGAACACCCCGCTGCAGACCGAGGTGATCCGCCGGGCGCCGGCCGCGGCCGCCGCGATCCAGCCGATCAGCTCCGGATCGTGGCGGGCCCGGTCCACCCCTGCGCCGCCCGCCACCACCAGGGTGTCGATCCCGCCGGGGTCGAGATCGGCCACCCCGTGCGCGGCGTGCACCGGCAGGCCGCTGGACGACCGCACGGGGCCCGGGCGGGGAGCCACGATCCGGCAGGCGTAGCCGCCCGCGAGCCGGTCCGCGTGCTGGAACACCTCGAGCGGACCGGCCAGGTCGAGCGACTGGAACTCCTCGTGGATCACGAAGACGACGTGTCGCTGGTTCACCCCTCCACCCTGCGGTCTGTCCCGGATGGCGGCAAGGACACACACCCCACACATCGCGCCACCATTCCCACACCGCGGAACGGACGCCGACGGCCGACGGCCGCGATCCGTGCGCCTTAGCATGCCCGGATGAACTTCCGGCTCACCCTGATCGCCTCCGCCCGCAGGTCCTCCCGGCTCGCCGAACGCTTCGACGACGACCGGCCGCTCGACCCGGCGGGCTGGCGCGAGGTCGAGCGCGTGGCGCCCACCCTGCTTCCACTGGGCTCCGCGGAGCTGCGCTACTGCTCGCCGTCGGCGCGCAGCCGGGAGACCGGAGACATCCTCGGCTTCATGCCGCTCGCCCAAACCTCGCTGCGCGACTGCGACATGGGCAGCTGGCGCGGCCGCACCCTCCAGGAGGTGAAGGCGCGCGAGCCCGGGGCGGTCGACGCCTGGTTCGCCGACCCGGGCAGTGCGCCGCACGGCGGGGAGTCGCTGTCCGCGTTCGTCAACCGCGTGGGCAGATGGCTGGACAACCGGCCCGCCGAAAGCGACGGCCGGATGCTCGCCGTCGCCGACGCGGGCGTGATCCGCGCCGCCGTGACGCATGCGATGAAGGCGCCGGCGCACTGCTACTGGAACGTCGACGTACTCCCGCTGTCCACCGTCACACTGACCGGCGGGGCCGGGAACTGGCGGCTGTGCGTGGACCGCGAAGCGCAACTGTAGAAGCGCGGTGGCAGCCGCGCCGCACGGTCTACACAGTGGAAACGTCGCGGTTACGGGATGTCGGCATGGGGCGCGTACGTTCGAGGTACACGTCCTCGACGAAGAGGGAACCCACCCCGCCGTACCGCCCGGAGGACACCGTTGCGCGCATCGCACCCCTCGCCCGCGCCACCCAGCTGGCTCACCCACCCGTTGCACGGCGCGCGGGGGCTGCGCGGGCCCGTGCCCTGGGCGGCGGTGGCGCGCGGCGCGCTCGGCGTGGGGCCGGTGCTGGCGGCCGGAGTGGCCGCGGGGCAGACCTCCGCCGGGGTGACCGCGGGCCTCGGCGCGATGTTCGCGCACATCAACGACCGGCCCGCCACCCGCGCCACCCGCCTGGTGCGCATCGGCCTGCCCGCCCTGGCCGGGGCCGCGGGCATGCTCACCGGGGCGTGGCTGGGCACGCTGGGGCTCGGCGCCTGGATAGCGCCGGCGCTGGCGGCGGTCGGCCTGGTGTCCGGCGCGATCAGCGCGATCGGGCCGGTCTGCTCCTCGGCCGGGGTCCAGCTGATGGTGGTGTGCGTGGTCGGAACCGGCATGCCCGCCCCCGAGCCCCCGCCGGTCCGGGCCGGTCTGCTGCTCGCCGGCGCCGTGTGGGTACTGGCCATGGCGTGGCTGCTGCCTATTTTTCAGGGCTCGGTTCGTCCCCGGGGTGCTACAGCCCCTGTCGACGGTCGACCACGCGGCGGTAGCCGGCTGTATCGATATGCGGCTCCGCCGCGTGGCGATCGCAGCCGCTGGGAGGTGCCCCCTCGCCGCCCAGCCGGCCTGCCCGATGAGCGGCGCGCGGTGGCCGCCGTTTACGACGCGCTCGCCGACCTGATGGCGGCGGTCGGCACCGAGCGCGGCCAGGCGGCCCGGCGCCGGCTGACCGCCGCGTACGACGCCGCCTACGAATCGCTCTACGGACACCGGATCCCGCTCCACCGCCCCGACGCCGGCCTGCGGCGGTTGCGCGATCTGCTGGCGGTGGCCGGGGCGCTGAGCGAGACCGCGGTGACGCTGCTGTGGGAGGGCGAACCGCTGCCCACCCGGGTGGCGCGAACCCCCGCGCTGCTGGCCCGCTCGGTGCGGACCGGCCGGCCGCCGGGCCCCCTCGCCGCGCCCGCGCCGCACACCGCCGGCGGCCTGGCCGCACACCGCGCGGTGCTGCTTGCCGCCCGCGTCTTCGACGGCGAACCCGCCCCGGCGGTCGGCGCGGTCGGGCCCGGCCCCCGGCAGCGGCTGCGCCGGGTGCTCGGCCCGGCGGGCCGGGAGTACGCGGCCCGGGTGGCGCTGTGCGTGGGCGTCGCCACCGCGCTGGCCACGTCACTGCCGGGCGACCACTGGTACTGGCTCCCCGCCACCGCCGCCTTCCTGGTCAAGCCCGACATGGGCCCCCTGGTGTCGCGGGCCGTCTCCCGGGCGCTGGGCACCGCCGTCGGCGTGGCCGTCTTCGCCGGGCTCGCCGCGCTGCTCGGCCCGCTCGCCGGGGCGGACGGGGTATGGCCGGTGGCCGTCGCCGCGGTGTGCTCGGCGCTGATCCCGGTGTCCGTACGCCACTTCGCGCTCCAGACGGCGGTGCTCACGCCCCTGCTGCTGTCCCTGGTGTACCTCGGCGGCGACCGCGGCGCGGAGTACGCGCGGCTCGCGGACACGCTGCTGGCCTGCGCGGTGGTGCTGGCCTCCGGGGCGCTGCCGGGCCTCGGCGGCCCGCGCGCCCAGGTGTCCGTGCGGCTGTCGCTCGCGGTCCGCGCCACCCGCGACCACCTGGACCGGGTGCTGGCCGCGGACGCGCCCTACGCGCTACGGCTCCGGCTGCGCCGCGAGGCGTACCGCGCGCTGGCCGACGCCCGCCGCGCGGTGGAGGTGGCCGGGGCCGAACACCCGCCGTTCGGTCGCGATCTGGCGGCGTGGGCCCCGGTGGTCGCGGCGCTCGAGGAGATCGTGGACGCGGCGACGGCGTGCGGGGTCCGGCTGGACCACGGCGCGCCGCCCCCGGACGCGGCCCTGGCGGACCGGCTGCGGGCCGGCCTGTCGGACCTGGCCGACGCGGTCGCCGCCCGCCGCCCGCCCGCCGACCTGCCGCTGCCCGCCGGGGCATCGGTCACCGTCCCCCAGCTACCGCTGGGCGGTGCCCCCTGCGCGACACTCGCCGATGTCACCGCCGGCCTGCACCGCGCCCGGCACCTCGCCGGGTCCCGCTAGAAGCCACGCGCCTAGCATCTCGACCATGAACCGGACGGCGAATCTCGTACTCATCAGCGGAAGTCTGCGCGAAGGATCCACCAACACGGCGGTGGTGCGCACCCTGCCCGGGCTCCTCGGCGACCGGGCCCACTCGGTGGAGTACCGCGGCATGGCGGCGCTGCCGCACTTCAACCCGGACGACGACGTAGAGCCGCTGCCCGCGGAGGTGACCCGGCTGCGCCGGGCGGTCGCCGAAGCCGACGCGGTGCTGTTCTGCACGCCCGAATACGCGGGGGACCTGCCCGGCTCGTTCAAGAACCTGCTGGACTGGACGGTCGGCGGGACGGAGATCGTGGACAAGCCGGTGGGCTGGATCAACGCCTCCTCATCCCCCACCGGGGCCGAGGGTGCCCACCGCGCCCTGCGCACGGTCCTCGGGTACACGGGGGCGCGGCTGGTCGAGGAGGCGTGTGTGCGGGTGCCGGTGCCCCGGACCGCCGTCGACGCCGAGACCGGTACCGTCACGGACCCCGGGGTGCGCGAGGCCATCGCCGAGGTCGCTCGTGCGCTCGTCGGCCATGTGGCCGCCGGCCGAGGGCCCTTGGGCACGGACCGCGCCGCTACGCCCTAGCCGGCGTCCCATTCCCCTGTCGTGGCGAACCGCTCGACGGCGGCCGCGTACGGCCCGGGGTCGAGCCCCCGCGCGCGTACCCACTCCGGGTCCAGGTGGGTGTTCCGGTACGGCTCGGCGTGGTCGCCGACGACGCTGACCACGCTGCCCCGCGCCCCCGCCTCGCGCATCCGCGACACGAGGTGGCACACGCCCCACAGGCCGGTGCCGGCCGCCGGGCCGACCGGGACGCCGGCCGTGTCGTGAAGCCACCGCAGGGCCGCGATGGACGCGGCGTCCGGGACCGGGATCACCAAGTCGATCACGGTCGGCAGAAAGCCGGGCTCGGTCCGGGGGCGGCCGATGCCGGGGATGCGGGAGGGCATGCCGGTCGCGTAGTCGCGGCAGCCGCTCGCCCACGCGGGAAAGTAGGCCGAGTTCTCCGGGTCCACCACGGCCAGCCGGGTGGGGTGGCCGTGGTGTCGCAGATGGCGGCCGATCGAGGCCGAGGTGGCGCCGGTTCCGGCGCCCGTCACGAGCCACGCGGGCACCGGGTGCGGCTCCGCGCGCAGCTGCTCGAAGATCTCGTCGGCGATCGTCGGCTCGCCGCATCCGGCCAGGGCCGGTTCGGCGTCGGTGAAGTGGTCCAGGAAGTGGCCGCCGAGCCGCTCGGCCAGCGCGCGGGCCTCCTTCTGCACCGCGGCCGGCGGCTGCTCGCCCACCTGCCACCGACCGCCCTCCCGCTCGATGCGGGCCAGGGTGTCCGCCGGGGTCTTCGCCGGTACGACGGCGAGGAACGAAAGGTCCAGCAGGCGCGCGAAACGGGCCCCCGCGACGGCGACCGCGCCGCCGGTGGCGGACACCACCGTGGTGTCCGCCGTGATCCGGCCGCTCGCGATCGCCTGGCAGAACATGGCCCGTACCAGGCGGTGCTTCACGCTGCCGGTGGGGTGCGCGGACTCGTCCTTGAGATAGACCTCGACGTCCCGCAGCGCGGGCAGGGGGAGCGGCCGGAGCGGGGTCGGGCCGTGCGCGCGGCCTTCCGCGTGGAGGCGCCGGATGGCTTCTGAAGCCCAGGCGTTGGGGTGCTCCGAGGTCATGGGCACTGACCTTACCCAGGGGGCCCGGCGCGCTGTCGGTGCCGTATGGCATCGTCGAGGGCGTCAAGTGCTGTGCGTAACGGGGAGTTCGGACGTGACGGTGATGCTGGAAGGCGAGCGGCTGGCCGAGGTGGCGCGGCGGCTCAGGGACGCCGACACCGGAGGGTGGCGGGAGCCCGCGCTGCGGGCGGTGGTCTCGTCGCTCGGGTGGGAGTGGCGCGTGGCCGCGGGGGACGCGGGCGTGGCGTGGCTGCGGCCGACGGGACAGTACGAGTCGCCGTTCGTCCATGACGGGGAGGAGTTCGTCGGGCTCCATGTGCCGGTCGAGCTGGTGGCGGGCGGGGCCGCGGCCAAGGCGGACAGCTTCCGCAGGGCGGCGGAGACGCTGACGGAGGCGTTCGGGCGCGCGTCCATCATGGGGGCGTACGGGGACCTCGGGCCGTTCTACGAGTCCACGCCGCTGTGGGGGAGCCCCTTCCTGCGGTGGCGCGGAAAGCCCGACACCTTGGAGCTGCGCGCGGGGGAGCGGGGGCCGGAGCTGCTGCTCCAGCCGACCGACCCCGCGGAAAACTGGTTCTGGCGGCAGGGCCACGGCGAGGACTTCGCGCTCGGCGGCTTCTTCGGCTCCCTCCCGGTCTCGGCCAACGGGGGCCTGGGCTACCCCGGTTACTGGAGCACGGACGACTGGGACGTCTACACCACCGCGCTGAGCGACTTCCTGGGCTCGCTCCCGGCCGAGACCCGCGCCCTGGGCACCGGGCTGGACTTCGGCATCCACGCGCTGGTGCCGGGCACCTTCGGGCCGGTCGTCTTCCATATCCTCTGCGGCGACCGGCTGGAGATCGTCTACAACACGGAGGAGCTGGAAGGCGCGGGCTCTGGCACCGACCCGGCCTCCTTGGGCTGGATCCCGGAGGCCACCACGCCCGCGGAGCTCTCCCACTGGGTCGACTGGACGCACCACTCCGGCGTCTTCGGCCCGGACGACATCGACGGCCGCCGGCTGGCCAGGTTGCTCGTCGACACCCTCCGCGGCCTGGGGGTGGCGTCGCCGAAGGATCTGAGCCTCTCGGACCACGCCCAGACCGTGGACGACTACCAGGTGAACTTCTACGGGCTGACGCTGCGGGAAAACCCTTAGCAGCCCGGACACGGCCTATGGCGCGGCGGTGAACACGAGCGAGGTGTTGTGGCCGCCGAATCCGAAGGAGTTGGTCAGCGCGGCGGCCGGCGCCGCGCCTCGCCGGGGCTGCCCGGTGACCACGTCGAGCTTCACCCGTGGGTCGAGGACGTCGACGTTCTGGGTCGCGGGGATCACCCCGTCGCGCACCGCGAGGATCGCGGCGAGCGCGCCGACCGCTCCCGCCGCGCCGAAGAGGTGGCCGGTCATGGACTTGGTCGCGGTCACGGACGGATGGACGCCGATGGCCTCGGCGATCGACTCGGCCTCGGCGAGATCGCCCATGGGCGTGGAGGTCGCATGGGCGTGGATGTGCTCGATCGCGAGCGGGGTCAGTCCCGCCGCGGCCAGGGCCAGGCGCATGGCGCGGACCTGACCCTCCGGGTGGGCGGCGGTGATGTGGTGGGCGTCCGAGGTGACCCCGGCCCCGGCGAGCGTCGCATGGGCGCGGGCCGCCCGGGCGGCGGCGAACTCGGCGCGCTCCAGGACGACCACGGCCGCCCCCTCGCCGATGACGAAGCCGTCGCGGTCGACGTCGAAGGGCCGGGACGCCCGCTCGGGCTCGTCGTTGCGCGTGGAGTGGGCTCTGGCCTGGGCGAACCCGGCCAGCACGAGAGGGTTCACGCAGGCCTCGGTGCCGCCCGCGACGACCACGTCGGCCCGGCCGAGGCGGATCAGGTCTAAGCCCAGCGCGATCGCCTCGGCTCCCGAGGCGCAGGCGCTGACCGGGGCATGGGCGCCGCCGCGCGCGCCGAGTTCGATGCTGACCAAGGCGGCGGGGCCGTTCGCCATCAGCATGGGGACGGAGTGCGGGGACATCCGCCGCATCCCGGAGGACTCCATGATGTCGTTCTGACGGAGCATGGTCAGTGTGCCCCCGGTGCCCGTGCCGATGGCCACGGCCACCCGCTCCGGATCGACGTCGGGGGCGCCCGCGTCGGCCCATGCCTCACGGGCCGCGATGAGCGCGATCTGCTGGCAGCGGTCCATGCGCCGGGCCTGCACCCGGTCCAGGACCTCGGACGGCTCGACCGCCAGCCGGCCCGCGATCCGCACGGGTGCCTCGGCCGCCCACTCCTCCTCGATTCTGCTGATCCCGGATTTTCCCGTCAGCATCCCGGACCACGTCGAGGCCACATCCCCGCCGAGCGGCGTGGTGGCCCCGAGACCGGTGACCACCACCTGGTCGGTGTCAGCGCGCATCGAAACTACCCCCGTGTAGTGGACACACAACTCCCGCATAAAGTGCGGGAGGAGATCGTCTTGTCGGCCACTCTGTCAGGGGGATTCCGCTCGAGCGGATGTTGTGGTCCCAGCAGTCCGGCGTCAGGATTTTGTAGGCATCGGCTATTGATCGACGGATCGGTGACCGGGGGACCGCGGAGCGTGAAAAGAAAACCGCCCCGGCCGGACAAGTGTCCAGCCGGGGCGGGAAGGGGCAGGCCGCGGTATCAGCCGAGGGTGGCGAGGGCCTGGTTGAAGGTCGCCGACGGACGCATCACGGCGGCGGCCTTGGCTGGGTCGGGCTGGTAGTAGCCGCCGATCTCGGCCGGCTCGCCCTGGACGGCGATGAGCTCGTCGACGATCGTCTGCTCCTGGGCGGTGAGCGTCTCGGCGAGCGGGCCGAAGGCCTTGGCCAGGTCCGCGTCGTCGGTCTGCCTGGCCAGCTCCTGCGCCCAGTACAGCGCCAGGTAGAAGTGGCTGCCGCGGTTGTCGATGCCGCCGACCCGGCGGCTGGGCGACTTGTCCTCGTTGAGGAAGGTGGCGGTGGCCCGGTCGAGGGTGTCGGCGAGCACCTGCGCGCGCGCGTTGCCGGTGGTCTTCGCGTACTGCTCGAGGGAGGGCACCAGCGCGAAGAACTCGCCCAGCGAGTCCCAGCGCAGGTAGTTCTCCTTGACCAGCTGCTGGACGTGCTTCGGCGCGGAGCCGCCGGCGCCCGTCTCGAAGAGGCCGCCGCCCGCCATCAGCGGGACGACCGAGAGCATCTTGGCGCTGGTGCCCAGCTCCAGGATCGGGAACAGGTCGGTCAGGTAGTCACGCAGCACATTGCCGGTGACCGAGATGGTGTTCTCGCCGCGGCGGATCCGCTCCAGGGAGAACGTGATCGCGTCGACCGGAGCCTTGATCTCGATCCGCAGGCCCTCGGTGTCGTGCTCGGGCAGGTACGCCTTGACCTTCTCGATCAGCTGAGCGTCGTGGGCGCGGTTCTCGTCGAGCCAGAAGACGGCCGGGTCGCCGCTGGCGCGGGCGCGGGTGACGGCGAGCTTGACCCAGTCGCGGATCGGCAGGTCCTTGGTCTGGCACATGCGGAAGATGTCACCGGCGCCGACGACCTGCTCCAGGACCACGTTGCCGGTCTCGTCGAGGACGCGGACGGTGCCCGTGACGGGGATCTCGAAGGTCTTGTCGTGGCTGCCGTACTCCTCGGCCTTCTGCGCCATCAGCCCGACGTTCGGGACCGAGCCCATGGAGGCGGGGTCGAGGGCGCCGTTGGCCCGGCAGTCGTCGATGACGGCCTGGTAGATGCCGGCGTAGCTGCTGTCGGGGAGGACGGCGAGGGTGTCGTCCTCCTGGCCGTCGGGGCCCCACATGTGGCCGGAGGTGCGGATCATGGCCGGCATGGAGGCGTCGACGATGACGTCGGAGGGGACGTGCAGGTTGGTGATGCCGCGGTCGGAGTCGACCATCGCCAGCCGGGGGCCCTCGGCCAGCTCGGCCTCGAAGGACTCCTTGATCCTGGCGCCCTCGGGCAGCGACTCCACGCCCTTGAGGATGCCGCCGAGCCCGTCGTTGGGGGTCAGGCCGGCCGCGGCGAACACCTCGCCGTACTCGGCGAAGGTCTTCGGGAAGAAGGCCCGCACCGCGTGGCCGAAGACGATCGGGTCGGAGACCTTCATCATCGTGGCCTTCAGGTGCAGCGAGAACAGCACGTCCTCGGCCTTGGCGCGGGCCACCTGAGCCGTGAGGAACTCACGCAGCGCGGCCACCCGCATCACGGACGTGTCCACGACCTCGTCCGCCAGCACCGGTACGGACTCACGCAGGACGGTGGTGGAGCCGTCGTCGCCCGCCAGCTCGATGCGCAGCGAGCCGGCCTCGGAGATCACCGCGGACTTCTCGGTGGAGCGGAAGTCGTCGACACCCATGGTGGTGACGTTGGTCTTCGACTCGGAGGACCAGGCGCCCATACGGTGCGGGTGCGTCTTGGCGTAGTTCTTGACCGAGGCGGGGGCGCGGCGGTCGGAGTTGCCCTCGCGCAGCACCGGGTTGACGGCGGAGCCCTTGACCTTGTCGTAGCGGGCGCGGATCTCGCGCTCCTCGTCGGTCTTCGGGTCGTCCGGGTAGTCCGGCAGCGTGTAGCCCTGCTGCTGCAGCTCGGTGACCGCGGCCTTCAGCTGCGGGATCGAGGCCGAGATGTTCGGCAGCTTGATGATGTTGGCCTCGGGCGTCTTGGCCAGCTCGCCGAGCTCGGCGAGGGCGTCGGGGATCCGCAGGCCCTCCTCCAGGTACTCGGGGAAGACGGCGATGATGCGCCCGGCCAGCGAGATGTCACGGGTCTCCACAGCCACACCGGCGGACGACGCATAGGCCTGGACCACCGGCAAGAACGAATACGTCGCCAGGGCCGGGGCCTCGTCGGTGTGCGTATAGATGATGGTCGAGTCAGTCACCGGGTGCTCCGCTCCACGTCTGCAACATTGCTCGACATCAAGATATCTCGTCATCGGCCCCCTCTCGAATGGACCCTCGAAAAGGCTCATTGCATAAAGCTTCGGTCGACCGTATAGTCATGCCATCGAGAGGGAGGTATCGATGGCGGTACGTGCGGCGGTGGCCGGAGCGAGCGGATACGCGGGCGGCGAGGTGCTGCGCCTGCTGCTCGCCCACCCCCGGGTGGAGATCGGCACCCTGACCGGAAACTCCAACGCCGGCCAGCGCCTCGGAGCCCTGCAGCCACACCTCCTGCCGCTGGCCGACCGGGTGCTCGAGCCCACCAGCCCCGAGGCCCTGGCCGGGCACGACGTGGTGTTCCTCGCGCTGCCGCACGGCCAGTCCGCCGCCGTCGCGGAGCAGCTCGGGGACGAGGTCCTGATCATCGACTGCGGGGCCGACTTCCGGCTCGAGGACGCGGCGGACTGGGAGAAGTTCTACGGTTCGCCGCACGCGGGCACCTGGCCCTACGGCCTCCCCGAACTACCCGGGGCCCGCGATGCGCTGGAGGGGTCCAAGCGCGTCGCGGTCCCAGGCTGCTACCCGACCGCCGTCTCGCTCGCGCTGTTCCCGGCGTACGCGGCGGGGCTGGTCGAGCGCGAGGCCGTGATCGTCGCCGCCTCCGGCACCTCGGGCGCGGGCAAGGCACCCAAGCCGCATCTGCTGGGCAGCGAGGTGATGGGCGCCATGAGCCCGTACGGCGTCGGCGGCGGCCACCGGCACACGCCCGAGATGATCCAGAACCTCTCGGCGGCGGCCGGGGAGCCGGTCTTGGTCTCCTTCACCCCGACCCTCGCCCCCATGCCCCGCGGCATCCTCGCCACCTGTAGCGCCAAGGCCCGGCCCGGGGTGACGGCCGAGTCCGTCCGGACCGCCTACGAGAAGGCGCTCCAGGACGAGCCGTTCGTCCACCTCCTCCCCGAGGGGCAGTGGCCGTCCACCGCCGCCGTGTACGGCTCGAACGCCGCGCTGATCCAGGTCGCCCACGACGCGGCGGCGGGCCGCGTCATCGCCATCAGCGCCATCGACAACCTCACCAAGGGCACCGCCGGCGGCGCGGTCCAGAGCATGAACGTCGCGCTCGGCCTCCCGGAGGAGCTGGGGCTTTCCACAACCGGCGTAGCACCGTGACCAGCGCGTACCACATCACCCACCCCCATGGCGGGGCGAACAAGGAGTCACAGTGAGCGTTACGGCAGCCAAGGGCTTCACCGCCTCCGGCGTCGCCGCGGGCATCAAGGAAAACGGCAACCCCGACCTGGCCCTCGTCGTCAACAACGGGCCGCGGTCGGCCGCCGCCGGTGTCTTCACCTCCAACCGCGTCAAGGCCGCCCCCGTCCTGTGGTCCGAGCAGGTGCTGAAGGGCGGCACGGTCAGCGCGGTCGTCCTCAACTCCGGTGGCGCCAACGCCTGCACCGGCCCGCTCGGCTTCCAGGACACCCACGCCACCGCCGAGAAGGTCGCGGAGGTCCTCGGGCACAGCGCCGGCGAGGTCGCCGTCGCCTCCACCGGGCTCATCGGCCTCCGACTGCCCATGGACAAGCTGCTCCCCGGCGTGGAGAAGGCGGCGGCCGAGCTGACCGCCCACGGCGGCGACAAGGCCGCCATCGCCATCAAGACCACCGACACTGTGCACAAGACCGCCGTGGCCCAGGGCGCGGACGGCTGGGTCGTCGGCGGCATGGCCAAGGGCGCGGGCATGCTGGCCCCCGGCCTCGCCACCATGCTCGTCGTGCTCACCACCGACGCCGATGTCGAGGCCCAGGACCTCGACACGGCGCTGCGCGCCGCCACCCGCACCACCTTCGACCGGGTCGACTCCGACGGCTGCATGTCGACCAACGACACCGTGCTGCTGCTCGCCTCCGGGGCGTCCGGTGTCACGCCCGCCGCCGAGGAGTTCGCCGAGGCGGTCCGCAAGGTCTGCGCCGACCTGGCACGGCAGCTGATCGGCGACGCCGAGGGCGCCTCCAAGGACATCCGCATCGAGGTGGTGGGCGCGGCCACCGAGGACGACGCCGTCGAGGTGGGCCGCTCGATCGCCCGTAACAACCTCCTCAAGTGCGCCATCCACGGCGAGGACCCCAACTGGGGCCGGGTGCTCTCCGCGATCGGCACCACCTCCGCCACCTTCGAGCCGGACCAGCTCAACGTCGCCATCAACGGCGTCTGGGTGTGCAGATACGGCTCCGTCGGCGAGGACCGGGAGCTGGTCGACATGCGCTACCGCGAGGTGCGCATCACCGCCGACCTGGCCGCGGGCGGCGAGTCCGCCGTCATCTGGGCCAACGACCTGACCGCCGACTACGTCCACGAGAACAGCGCTTATTCCTCATGAGCCAGCCGACCGCCCGTAAACACACCGCCCTGCCCAAGGCGCGCATCCTCATCGAGGCGCTGCCCTGGCTGACCCGCCACCACGGCAAGACCGTCGTGATCAAGTTCGGCGGCAACGCCATGGTGGACGAGGAGCTGAAGGCCGCCTTCGCCCAGGACGTCGTCTTCCTGCGCCACGCGGGGCTGCGCCCCGTCGTGGTGCACGGTGGCGGCCCGCAGATCAGCGCGCAGCTCGACCGGCACGGCCTCGTCAGCGAGTTCAAGGCGGGGCTCCGGGTCACCACCGACGAGGCCATGGACGTCGTACGGATGGTGCTGGCCGGACAGGTCCAGCGCGAGCTGGTCGGGCTGCTCAACCGCCACGGACCGCTCGCCGTCGGCATGACCGGCGAGGACGCGCATCTGATGTCCGCCACCAAGCACTTCGCCGAGATCGACGGCGAGCGGGTGGACATCGGCCGGGTCGGCCAGATCACCGAGATCGACACCGGCGCGGTCCATGCCCTGCTGGACGACGGCCGGATCCCGGTCGTCTCCTCCATCGCCCGCAGCGCCGATGACGGCCACGTCTACAACGTCAACGCCGACACCGCGGCCGCCGCACTCGCCGCCGCGCTGGGCGCCGAGACGCTGATGGTGCTCACCGATGTGGAGGGCCTGTACGCGGACTGGCCGAACAGCGACGAGGTGATCAGCAAGCTCACCGCGAGCCGGCTGGAGAAGCTGCTGCCCGAGCTGGCCAGTGGCATGGTCCCGAAGATGGAGGGCTGTCTGCACGCCGTGCGCAACGGCGTCAACACCGCGCGCGTCATCGACGGGCGGGTGCAGCACTCCATCCTGCTGGAGATCTTCACCGACGAGGGCATCGGCACGATGGTCCTGCCGGACCCGGTCAACGGGAACACCGGCGAAACCGACAACGACGAGGGGGCGGACCGGTGAGCAACGAGGAGCTGACGCAGCGCTGGCAAGGCGCGCTGATGGACAATTACGGCACCCCGCGGGTCCCGCTCACGCACGGCGAGGGCGCCAAGGTCTGGGACGCGGACGGCAAGGAGTATCTGGACTTCGTCGGCGGCATCGCCGTCAACGCCCTCGGCCACGCCCACCCCGCCGTCGTACGGGCCGTGTCCGACCAGGTCGCCACCCTCGGCCATGTCTCGAACCTGTTCATCGCCGAGCCCCCGGTGGCCCTGGCCGAGCGGCTGCTTCAGCTCTCGGGCCGGCCCGGGCGGGTCTACTTCTCCAACTCCGGCGCGGAGGCCGTCGAGGCCGCCTTCAAGATCGGGCGGCGCACCGGCCGTACACACATGGTGGCCACCGCCGGCGGCTTCCACGGCCGCACCATGGGCGCCCTCGCGCTGACCGGCCAGCCCGCCAAGCAGGAGCCGTTCCTGCCGCTGCCCGGCGATGCCACCCACGTTCCGTACGGGGACGTGGACGCGCTGCGCGCGGCCGTCACCACCGACACCGCGCTGTTCATCGTGGAGCCGATCCAGGGCGAGAACGGCGTCATCGTCCCCCCGGCGGGATATCTCGCGGCGGCTCGCGAGATCACCCGGGCCACCGGCACCCTGCTGGTCATCGACGAGATCCAGACGGGAATCGGCCGCACCGGCCACTGGCTCGAATGCCAGGCACAGGGCGTCGAGCCCGATGTGGTGACCCTCGCCAAGGGGCTGGGCGGCGGCCTGCCCATCGGCGCGACCGTGGCCTTCGGGCCCGCCGCCGAGCTGCTGACGCCAGGTCAGCACGGCTCGACCTTCGGCGGCAACCCGGTGGCGTGCGCCGCCGCGCTGGCCGTGCTCGACACCCTCGCGGCCGATGACATCCTCGACCGGGTCAAGCGGACCGGGGAGCTGCTGCGTGACGGGATCGAGTCTCTCGGCCACGCGCTGATCAGCCATGTCCGCGGCTCCGGCCTGCTGCTGGGTATCGTGCTGACAGAGTCCCTCGCGCCACAGGTGCAGCAGGCGGCTCAGGACGCGGGACTCCTGGTCAACGCGGTCGCGCCGGACGTGGTCCGGCTCGCCCCGCCGCTCGTCGTCGGTGACGAGGAGGCGGATGCGTTCCTCCGGGCCTTCCCCGGAGCCCTGGACGCCGCCCAGGGGAGACACGGACACTGACGGATCCGGAGACTGACGAGACGATGACCGAGGCGCAGCACACCGAGGCGCGGGGCAACGGCACTTCCCACAATGGTGGTCCGGCCGTGCCGCAGACCCGCACCGCCCGGCACCGCCGGATCGTGGACATCCTGAACCGGCAGCCGGTCCGCTCCCAGAGCCAGCTCGCGAAGCTCCTCGCCGACGACGGGCTGTCCGTCACCCAGGCGACGCTCTCCCGCGACCTGGACGAGCTGGGCGCGGTGAAGATCCGTAACACCGGGGGCGAGCTGATCTACGCGGTGCCGGCCGAGGGCGGCGACCGCACGCCCCGGGCCCCGCTCGGCGAGTCGGCGAGCGAGGCCCGGATGGCGCGGCTGGCGGGTGAGCTGCTGATCTCGGCGGAGGCGTCCGCCAACCTCGTGGTGCTGCGCACCCCGCCCGGCGCCGCCCAGTTCCTGGCCTCGGCCATCGACTCGGCGGAGCTCCACGCGATCCTGGGCTCGATCGCGGGCGACGACACGGTGCTGCTGATCAGCCGCGAGTCGACCGGCGGCCAGGCACTCGCCGACCACCTGCTCCGCCTGGCCCAGAAGGAACGCTAGCTCCTGCCCGGCGGCGCGGCGGTGGAGCCGCGGACGACCAGGCGGGTGGGGATGCGCACGCGCGGCGGCCGCTCGCCGGTGTGCGGGGCCTCCCGTACCAGTCGGCAGGCCGCGGCGCCCGCCTCCTGGAGGGGGACGTGCAGCGCGGTGCTGCCGGGCTGGGTCATCCCGATGACGGTCAGGTCGTCGGACGCCGCGAGGCTGATGTCCTCGGGCACCCGCAGCCCCGCGCCGCGCAACCCCATGAGCAGGCCGAGCAGCACATAGCTGCTGTACGCCATGACCGCGGTGACCCGCTCCGCACCCCGTACCAGGTGCTCGGCCGCGGCCAGGCCGGCGTCGACCTGGGGTGGCACGGGGTCCAGTACGGTCAGCTCGCCGCCACTGTCCTCGACCGCCTTGCGGGCGGCCTTGGTGCGCTGCCGGTCCATCCACGAGCCGGGCGGGCCGCCGAGGTAGGCGATGTGCCGGTGGCCGAGGCCGAGCAGATGCGCCATCAGCTCCCGCACCCCGCCGGGGGTGTCCACCACCACTCCGGGCAGGCCCGGGGTGGTGCGGTCGACCGTCGCCACCGGCAGCCGCTCGGCGAGTTCGCGCAGTGTCGCGTCGCCGCTGACCGGGGCGACGAGCACGAGCCCGTCGACCCGCGAGCCCAGCTGCGCCGCCAGTTCCCGCTCGCGCTCCTCGGACCGGTCGGAGACCCCGAGCAGGACGTTGCCGCCCGCCTCGGCCAGTGACTCCTGGACGCCGGTGACGATGGGCGGGAAGAACGGGTTGGCGAGGGTGGGGACGATGACGCCGACCAGCCCGGTGTGGCCGGTGGTCAGGGCCCGCGCGGTGGCGTTGAGGGTGAAACCCATCTCGGCGGCCGCCTTGGCGACCCGCTCGCGGGTCTCCGCCGCCACCATGTCGGGCCTGCTGAGGGCGCGCGACGCGGTGGACGTGGACACGCCCGCGGCGCGTGCGACATCTGCCAGTCGAACCATCCGCCCCTGCCTCTGTCGAATTCTGTCGAATCTTGTCGAGCCGTTGCCGGTTTCCGGCCCGTTGTTGGTTACACGTTCTTTACCGGCAGCCGTTGACGGGCTCGCCGGGTCCAGCGTAGCTTGCCTGCAACCGGTTGCCGCAACCGGTTGCAGATGACGTATCAGTAACATCAAGGAGGGTCCGGCTCGTGTCACGCAGAGCGGCTTCTGGCCTCTTGCTCCTGCCGGGCGTGGCACTTCTCGCCTTCGGCTTTCTCTATCCCTTCGGCGTCACGCTGTTCGCGCCGCCCGCCGCCGAGGACCCCGACGTCCTCGGCAAGCTCGGCGGCATGCTCGGCGACCCGTACGTCCTCGAGGTCGCGGCCCGCACCATCCGGGTCGCCGCCCTCACCACGGCCATCTGTCTGCTGCTCGGCTTCCCGGTGGCGTATCTGATCGCCCGCGCGCCCCGCCGCCGCCAGGGGCTGCTGCTCGCCCTCGCCGTCTTCCCGCTGCTGCTCAGCACCGTCGTACGGACCTTCTCCTGGCTGGTCATCCTGGGCCGCAACGGGCTGATCAGCGACCTGCTGACCGCCCTCGGCCTCGCCGACGGCGGCACCCAGCTGCTGTACACCGAGTTCGCCCTGATCGCCGGGCTCACCCAGCTCTTCACTCCGATCATGATCCTGACCTCGTACAGCTCGCTCTCGCACATCGACGTCAAGCTGGAGGAGGCCGCCCGCGGCCTCGGGGCGAGCCCGGGCCGGGCCTTCCGCCGCGTGGTGCTGCCGATCGCGCTGCCCGGTGTGCTGGTCGGCGCGATGCTGGTGTTCGCCGGCGCGGTCACCGCGTTCACCACCCCGCTGCTGCTGGGCGGCACCCGCAACCGCACGCTGGCCACCCTCCTGTACGACTACGCCAATGTGAAGCTCGACTGGGGCGCGGCCAGCGCGGTGGCCCTGATCATGACCGCGCTGGTGCTCGTCGCGGGCTGGATCTCCGGCCGGCTGTCGAAGGTGGGTGCCGTCTGATGCGCGGGCGTCCCTTCCTGACCGCCGTGGCCGCGCTGGCCCTGGTCTTCCTCCTCGGGCCCATCCTGCTGGTCGTGGCCATCGCGTTCTCCTCCGGCGACACGGTGGAGTTCCCCCCGCCCGGCCTGTCGGGCAAGTGGTTCAGCAAGGCGCTGGCGTACCAGCCCTTCCACGAGGCGCTGGCCACCAGCGCGCTGGTGGCCGCCGGGGCGACCCTCCTCGCGCTGCTCGTCGGCATCCCCGCCGCGCTGGCGATCCAGCGGCGGCGGTTCCGCGGCCGCAAGGCGGCCGAGGCGCTGTTCCTGTCCCCGGCGATCGTCCCCGAACTGGTCCTGGGTTTCGCGCTGTTCCAGCAGCTGATGGTCACGCTGCGGATCACCGCCCTCGGGGCGCTGCTGATCGGCCACACCGTGCTGCTGCTGCCCTACGCGGTGCGGGTGACCGGGGCCTCGCTCGCCATGGCCGACCCCGCGCTGGAGGAGGCGGGGCGGGGCCTCGGCGCGGGCCCGCTGCGGACCTTCTTCCACATCACCCTGCCGGTGATGACGCCCGGGATCGTCTCCGCGGCCGTGCTGTCCTTCCTCACCTCCTTCAACAACGTGCCGCTGTCGCTGCTGCTCAACGGCCCCGGCGTGACCACCCTCCCGGTTCAGATGCTCAATTACGTCGAGTTCTCCTTCGACCCGGTCGTCGCGGCGGTGTCCACCCTGCTGCTGGCGGCCACGGTGGCCGTCGCCCTGGTGACCGAGCGGCTCGTCGGCTTCAACAAGGTCTTCGGTAAGTAGGGATTCCCGTGACGACGATGACAACGACGGCGGCGACGACAACGACGACGCCCGTGGTCCAACTCCAGTCCATCACCCGGGAGTTCTCGGGCTCGGTGGCGGTCGACTCCATCGATCTGACGGTGCGCCGCGGGGAGTTCACCGCGCTGCTCGGCCCCAGCGGCTGCGGCAAGACCACCACCCTGCGGATGATCGCCGGTTTTCTGCCGCCCAGCAGCGGCACGATCCTCCTCGACGGCAAGGACGCCACCACCCTGCCGCCCGAGCGCCGCAACATCGGCATGGTGTTCCAGTCGTACGCGCTCTTCCCGCATCTGACCGTCGAGAAGAACGTCGCCTTCGGGCTGCGGATGCGGGGCGTGCCCAGCGCCGAGATCCGCACCCGCGTGGCCGAGGTCCTCGACCTGGTCGGCCTGGCCCATCTGGCCGGGCGCAAGCCCAAGGAGCTGTCCGGCGGCCAGCAGCAGCGGGTCGCGCTGGCCCGCGCGGTGGCCATCCGCCCCTCGGTGCTGCTGCTCGACGAGCCGCTGTCCAACCTGGACGCGCGGCTGCGGGTGCAGATGCGCCAGGAGCTGCTGCGGGTCCAGCGCGAGACCGGGCTGACGGCCATCCTGGTGACCCACGACCAGGAAGAGGCGCTGGAACTGGCCGACAACATGGTGATCCTCGACCGGGGGCGGATCGTGCAGCAGGGCCCGCCGCGCGAGGTGTTCCGGGCGCCCGCGACCCGCTTCGTCGCCGAGTTCCTCGGCTACGAGAACTTCCTCGACCTCCCCGGGCGCGGCCCGGTCACCATCCGTCCCGAGCACATCGGCGTCCTCGGCCCGGGCGCCGAGCCGCCCGCGGACGGCGAGGTGGTCGAGGCGACCGTCACGGCGGTCCGCTTCCGCGGCACGGACTTCGCGGTCACCGCCACCGTCGGCGACCGCACCCTGCACGCCATCACCACCGACGAGAGCCTGCGCGCGGGTGCGTCCGTACGGCTCCACCTGCCCCTGGGGCAGGCCATCCCCCTGCCCGGCGACGACGGCGCCGCTCGGCTCGGCAAAACCCCTCATCAGGAGTGTCCCGCATGACCCGCATCGCCAGACTCACGACCGGCGCCCTGGCCGCGTCCCTGATCGCCTTCGCCCTCTCCGGCTGCGCCGAGAGCGCCAAGGCCGACCCGAAGAAGCTGACCGTGAGCACCTTCGGCTTCGGCGCGGACCGCTTCGAGGAGACGGTGATCAAGCCGTTCGAGAAGAAGACCGGGATCGACGTCACCCTGGAGACGGGCGCCAACGCCGACCGGCTGACCAAGCTGCGGGTCAACAAGAACGACCCCACCGTCGACGTCGTGATGATCTCCGACCTGTTCGCCGCCATGGGCCAGAAGCAGGGCCTCTTCGACAAGGTCGACGCCAAGAAGGTCCCCAACATGGCGAAGATCTACGACTTCGCCAAGAGCGCGGACGGCTACGGCCCGGCCTACACCTACCAGCTGCTCGGGATGCTCTACCGCACCGACAAGGTCAAGCAGCCGCCCACGCTGGAGACCCTGTGGGACGCCAAGTACAAGGGCAAGGTCGCCGTCCCCGACATGTCCACCAGCGCCGGCGCCCCGTTCCTCCAGGCCGTCTCCGCCACGTACGGCTCCGGCCCCAAGGACACCGACACCGGCTTCAAGAAGCTCTCCGAGCTCAAGCCCAACGTGCTGAAGTTCTTCAACCGCTCCACCGAACTGGTCAGCCTCCTCGACCGCGGTGAGGTCGAGATGGCCCCCGGCCTCGACCTGTTCGCCGTGGACCCGGCCAAGGCCGGCAAGCCCATCGGCTGGGTGCCGTTCGACAAGGGCCGCTACGTCGCCGCCAACACGGCCCAGATCGTCAAGGGCGCCAAGAACAAGGCGGGCGCCGAGAAGTTCCTCGACTACCTGCTGTCCGCCGACGTCCAGGAGAAGGCGGCCGCCTCCTTCAGCGACAAGCCGGTCAACAAGGACGCCCAGGTCCCCGCCACCATCACCAAGGTGTCCGGCAAGGCCGCGAGCGACCCGGCCGCCGCCGGGTTCACCTCGCCCGACCTGGGGTACTCCGTCGAACACAACGACGCGTGGGTGGACCGCTTCCAGCGCGAGGTCTCCGGATGAGCCAGGCCCCCAGACGGGTCGTGATCGACTGCGACCCGGGCATCGACGACGCCATCGCCCTCTTCCTGGCGTACGCGTCGCCGGAGCTCGAGGTCGCGGGCGTGACCACCGTCGCGGGCAACGTCGGCCTCGACCAGGTCGTCGACAACGCCCTGCGGCTGTGCGACCTGATCGGCGGGCCCGCCGCCGCCACCCCGGTGCTCCGCGGCCACGCCGGGCCGCTGGCCCGGGTGCCGCGCCACCCCGACGAGCCGGTGCACGGCGCGTACGGCCTCGGCGGCGTCGAACTCCCCGCGGCCGCCCGCGCCGCCCACCCCGGCCACGCCGTGGACTGGATGGCCGACCAGGTGCGCGGCGCCGGCCCCGGGGAGATCACCCTCATCGCCACCGCGCCGCTCACCAACGTGGCCGCGCTGCTGCACACCCATCCCGACACCCGCGGGTTGCTCAAGGAGATCGTGGTCATGGGCGGCGCGGCGTTCGCGCCGGGCAACACCACCCCCGCCGCCGAGTTCAACTTCCACGCCGACCCGGAGGCCGCCCGCTACGTCACCGAGTCCGGCGTCCCGCTGCACATCGTCGGCCTCGACGTCACCCGCAAGGCGCTCACCCCGCTCGCCGACGCCGACGCCCTCGTCGCCGACGGCGCGCCCGTCACCACGGCGGCCGGGCAGATGCTGCGCCACCTCATCGACCGCTACGCCCGCCGCCACCAGGTGCGCGCCTGCGCCGTGCACGACGCGCTCGCCGTGGCCGCCGCCGTCCGCCCGGAGCTGCTGGAGTGGACGGACGCGTGGGTGACCGTCGAGTGCGCGGGCGAGTTCACCCGCGGCGCCCTCGTGGCCGATGTGCACGGGCGCACCGGCCTGCCGCCCAACGCCCGCGTGGCGACCGGCGTGGACGCGGAGGCGTTCCGCGCCTTCCTGATGTCCCGGCTGCGCGGCCGTTACGGCGCCGCTACCGCCCCCGCGCCGTAACGGCCACACCCCCTCATCCAACCCCCCCCAGAGCAGGAAGCGAGCAGGGAGACCCATGCCGATGCCAAGCCGCTGCGACCTCCTCATCCGTGGCGCCGGCGTCTTCTCGGTGCACACCGGAGAGATCCGGCCGGCCGACGTGGTGGTGACCGGCGACCTCATCCGCGCCGTCGCCGCCCCAGGTGTGCGGATCGAGGCCGAGCGCGTGCTGGACGCCGACGGGCTGATCGTCGCGCCCGGCTACATCGACGCCCATATGCACATCGAGAGCTCGCTGCTCACCCCCGCCGAGTTCGCCCGGATCACCTTGCCCCGGGGCACCACCACGGTCCTCGCCGACCCGCACGAGATCGTCAACGTCGCGGGGCGCGAGGCCATGGCGTGGATGATCGAGCAGGGCCGCGGGGCCGCCCAGACCATGCTGTGGGCCGTGCCCTCGTGCGTGCCCGCGCTGGAGGGCTTCGAGACCGCGGGCAGCCGGCTGACCGTCGAGGACATCGCCGAGATGCTGGACTGGGACGGGGTGACCACCCTCGGCGAGGTGATGGACTACCGCGCCGTGGTCGCGGGCTCGCCGCGGATGCGCTCGATCGTCGACGCGGCCCGGCGCAAGGGCGTCCGCCTGGACGGCCACTGCCCCAACCTGACCGGCGACGACCTCGGCGAGTACCTGTGGGCCGGGATCGACTCCGACCACACCAAGAACACCCCCGAGGTCGCGATCGAGAAGGCGCGGCTCGGCATGCTCCTGATGCTCCAGGAGAAGTGCCTGAGCCCCGAACTGGTGCGCCGCCTCCACGAGCTCCCCGTGCTGCCCGACTTCTGCCTGGTCACCGACGACCTGGCGGCCGACGCCATCCTCGCCCGCGGCCACCTGGACCACATCGCCCGCGTCGCGCTCGACGCCGGGATGAGCCCGGCCACCGTACTGCGCGCCCTGACCCTGCACCCGGCCCGCCGCCTGGGCCTGGACGACCGGGGCGTGGTGGCCCCCGGCAAGCGGGCGGACCTCGTCCTGCTGCGCGCCCTCGACGACCCGACGCCGGCGACGGTGGTCTGCGGGGGCCGGGTCGTGGCCGAGGACGACACCGCCGGGGCGGTGCCTGCCAGGGCGGTGCCGGACAACCCCTTCGCCGACTCCGTACGCCTCGCCCCGCTGGAGGAGGCCGACTGCGTGTGGCGCGCCGACCTCCCCGACGGGGACCACACCTTCCGGGCCCTGCGGGTCAACCCCGTCGACACCTTCACCGAGCCGGCCGAGGTCGTGCTGCCCGTCCGGGGCGGCGTCGTGCACTGGGAGGGCAGGACGGCCGTGCTCGCGGTGCACGAGCGCCACCACGGCACCGGCCGCCGGACGATGGCGCCCGTGGTGGGCTTCGACCTCGCCGAGGGCGCCACCGCCACCACCTACGCGCACGACAGCCACAACCTCACCGTGGTGGCCACCGACGCGGGGGCGCTACGCCGGGCGGCGAACCGCGTCATCGGCTCGGGCGGCGGGATCTGCGTGACGGTGAACGGGCGGCCGGACGTCCATCTGCCGCTGCCCGTGGGCGGGGTGATGTCCACCGCGCCCGCGCCCGAGGTCGCGGCCGGCGCGGGCGCCGTACGGGAGGCGCTGCACGGTTGGGGCTGGCTCCACCGCAACGCCTTCATGAGCGTGTCCACCATGACCCTGCCGGTGTCGCCCCAGATCAAGCTGACGGACCTGGGGCTGGTGCGGGTGGTCGACCGGGCCTGGGAGGACCCGGTCGTCCTGTGACACCCGCAGTCAGCTCTCCGCCACCCGGCGCGAGCGGTGGGACATCCAGGCGGCGACCAGCGCGCCCGAGATGTTGTGCCAGACGGAGAAGATGGCGGCCGGGAGCGCGGCCAACGGGCTGAAGTGCGCGGACGCCAGCGACGCCGCGAGGCCCGAGTTCTGCATGCCGACCTCGAAGGCCATCGCCCGCCCGGCGGGCTCGCCGAGCCGGGCGGCCCGGCCCGCCGCGTAACCGAGCGCGAGCCCGAGGCCGTTGTGCAGCACGACGGCCAGCAGCACCAGCCCGGCCGCCGACTTGATGGCGTCCGCGCTGGCCGCCACCACGACCGCCACGATCACGGCGATGGTGGCGGCCGACAGCCAGGGGAGCAGGCCCAGCACCCGGGCGAGGTAACGCCCCGCCAGCAGCCGTACGACCAGGCCGCCGATGACCGGCAGCAGCACCGTCTTGAGGATGTCGGTGACCATCGACCCGGCGTCCACCGGCAGGTACTCCCCGGCCAGCAGCAGCGTCAGCGGCGGGGTGACCAGCGGGGCGAGCACCGTGGAGACGGTCGCCACCGAGACGGACAGCGCCACGTCGCCGCGCGCCAGGTATGTCACCACGTTCGAGGCCGTACCGCTCGGGGCGCAGCCGACGAGGATCACACCGGCCGCCAACTGCGGTGACAGGCCGAGGGCGTGGGCGATGAGCCACCCCAGGCCCGGCATGATCACATAGTGCGCCACCAGGCCGAGCGCCACCGCCCAGGGACGCTTGACGACGCCGGTGAAGTCATGCGTGGTCATGGTCAAGCCCATGCAGAACATGATTGTTCCCAGCAGGTAGGGCACGTTCGGCGCCCACCCGCTGAAGGTGCCGGGCGTGGCCAGGCCCGCCGCGCCCGCGGCGAGGACAAGGACGGGGAAGACGGTGACGGCCCGTCTGGCCGCCCGGTCGGCGGTGGCGGACTGCGGCGGTGTCGGCGGCGCTGTGGCGTCCGCCCTGCGGCTCGTATCTTCGGATCGCACCGCGTGATCGAACGCCCTCGGCGGGGCGCCGCGCAACACCGTCTCGTTATGTGGTCGCTACATGTAGCCGGTCCCTCAGGCCGTACGGGGCGGCAGCGGGAGTGGCAGGCCGGGCAGCCCGTCGAGGCTCGAGGCCACGTGCTCCTTCTTCTCGAAGTACGTGCTGAGCGTGTCGTCGGTCTCACGCTGGAAGCGGTCGCCGTGCAGCGTGCGGTCCTCCTGGTAGTCCATGAAGGGGACCGCGAACCCACAGGTGTCCCGGATCAGCTCCGCCGTCACGACGATGATCGCCCGCAGCCCGTGCGCGGCCACGTCGATGTCCGGGAAGTGCTCCAGCAGGCCCGGGAAGCGCGGGTCGTCACGGAAGACGGGCTCGCCGTGGCCATGCACCCGCACGATGTTCGGCGGGCCGGTGAAGGCGCACCACATCAAGGTGATGCGGCCGTTCTCCCGCAGATGGGCGATGGTCTCCGCGTTGCTCCCGGCGAAGTCCAGATAGGCCACTGTCAGCTCGTCGAGGACGGCGAAGGAGCCGGTCAGCCCCTTCGGGGAGAGATTCACCGTGCCGTCCCCGGCGAGCGGGGCGGTGGCGGTGAAGAAGATCTTCTGCTCGTCGATGAAGGCGCGCAGCCTGCCGTCAATGCGTTCGTGGACCTTTCCCATGAGGCGCATTATCCGGGCGGCGGGACGCCGCGGCCGATGTTTTCATGGGGACATGCGGGACACACGGGACACGCGGGACGACATCGGGAACGGGATCCGGATCCGGCGGGTCTACGAGGCCCCGGACCCGGACGACGGCACGCGCGTCCTGGTCGACCGGATCTGGCCGCGCGGCCTCGCCAAGGACGAGGCGCGGCTGGACGAGTGGCTCAAGGCCGCCGCCCCCTCCACCGAACTGCGCCGCTGGTACGGGCACGCCCCGGAGCGGTCCGCGGAGTTCGGCCGGCGCTACCGCGCCGAGCTGGCCGACCCGGAGCGCCGGGCGGCCGTGGACCATCTGCGCGAGCTGGCGGCCACCGGGCCGCTGACCCTGCTCACGGCGACCAAGGACCCGTCCCAGAGCCACCTGCCCCTGCTGGCCGAGGCGGTAAACGACGGCTGAGCCCGGCCGCCGCTGCTAAACACACATCGCCGCGTCATACCGTGCGAAGCCGCTCGTCTGCCAGGTCGTGCCGTCGGCCGTGACGGCGAACGCCGCCGCGCCCGGCAGCCGCTGTAGCCAGGGCCGGGCCCGCTCGGCGCCCATCGCGCACGCCGCGGTGGCCCAGGCGTCCGCGTCCGTCAGGCTCCGGCACACCACGGTGACCGAGGCGAGCGGATCCGCGGGGGGCGCGCCGGTGGTCGGGTCCAGGATGTGGCAGCCGCGCTCGGCCGGGCCCGAGGTCGCCACGGCCAGTTCGTCGCAGGTCTCCACCACGGCGGCCAGCTCCCCGGGGCGCAGCGGATCGGCGATCCCCACGCGCCACGGCCCGCCGTGCGTCTGGATGTCCCCGCCGCCGTTGACACACACCGACCCGGCCCCCGCCGAGGCCAGCATCTGGGCGGCGCGCTCCACCGCCCAGCCCTTGACCAGGCCGGTCGGATCCAGCCAACCGGCGTAGCGGGTGCTGAACCAGCCGTCGCTGAGCCGCTCGGCCTCCTCGCACAGCCGCAGCACGTCCCGTACGTCCGCTTCGCACCGCGACAGGTCCAGCTCGCCGCGGTGCAACCGGCTGATCTGGCTGTCCGCCCGCCAGGTGGAGAAGAGCTCGTCGACCCGGTGCAGCCAGGCCGCCGCCCCGTCCAGCGCGGCCCGCACCCGGGGCCCGTCGGCGTCGGGCACCTCACGGACGTCGAGGGAGAAGACCGTGCCCATGGCCTCCTCGACATGCAGCATCCGCCGCGGCTCGCCGTCCATCACAGACCGGCCTTGTCCAGCGCGCTCTGCAGGGACTTGCGGTAGCCCTCGCTGGTGTACGTGGCGCCGGAGACGGTGTCGATCTTCGCGCTCTGGGCGGTCAGCGCGGCCTGGTTCAGCTTGGGCACCGAATCGGCGGCGATCTGGTCGCTCTGCGGGCCGGAGTCGGGGGTCTTGACGGCCGTGGCGCCGGTGATCTTGCCGCCGTTGACGGTGACGCTCACCTGGACCGGGCCGTACTGGGTCTTGGCCACGTCGCCGGTGACCGTACGCCCGCCGCCGCCACCACCACCACCACCGCCACCACCGCCGCCGCCCCCGCCGGGTGCGGCCGGTGCGGTTGCGGGCGCCTGTGGCGCCTGTGCGGGGTTTTGCGGACCGGCCGCGGCGACCGGCTCCGACCCGGGCTGCTTCAGGGCGAGCAGCAGCACGACCCCGGAGACGGTGGCCGCGGTGCCCAGCATGATCCGGCGCAGCGGATGTTTCCTCTTCATGATTCCGCCTCCCTACATGTCGAAGGACTACATTTCGAAGGACTCGTGATGGATACGGCGGTCGGGCACCCCGGCCTCGCGCAGCGCCGCGTAGGCGTGCTCGGCCAGGCCCGGGGGCCCGCATACAAAGACGTCGTGCCGGTCGATGTCGGGCAGCACCGAGCGCAGCCGCTCGGAGGTGATCTCGGGGCGCGCCCCGTCCGGCCCGTTCACGGCGTACAGCAGCCGGGCCCCGCGCGCCTCGGCGATCCGCTGGAGCTCGTCCCACAGCGCCAGGTCCTCCATGCTGCGGGCCCGGTAGAGAAGCGTGATGTCACTGCCGCGGCCGGGCAGCGTCTCGAACAGCGCCCGCAACGGGGTGATCCCCGCCCCGCCCGCGATCATCAGCACCTTGCTGCGGCTGCGCCGCCCGGTGGTCATCGACCCGTACGGCCCCTCGGCCCACACCCGCGTCCCCGGCTCCAGCGTGGCGAGCGCCGTGCTGTGCCCGCCCACCGCCTTCACCGTGATCCGCAGGCGCTCCGGCTGCGGGGGCGCGGACAGCGAGTAGGGGTGCGATCCCCACCGCAGCCCCGGCGCCAGGAACCGCCAGCGGAAGAACTGTCCCGGCTCCGCGCCCAGGCGGTCGAGATTCCGCCCGCCGATCACCACCGACACCATGCCGGGTGCCTCGGGGACCACGGCCAGCACCCGCATCCGGTGGCGCAGGTTCAGCCCCACCGGGACCAGCACCCGGTAGCACACCACGGCGGCGCCGACGGTGCCGTACAGCGCGTACCAGGCGGTGCGCGCCATCTCGTCGGCGACGAACTCGGCGCCGGCGGCCAGCTGGTGCCAGAAGGTCAGAAACACGCCCGCGTACGTCATCAGGTGCAGGTAGTACCAGGCCTCGTACGGCATTCGGCGGCGCACCATGCCCGCCGAGATCAGCCCGATCAGCAGCAGCAGCCCGGTGCCGACCACCGCCTTGATCATGTCCGGGTACTCGGTCACCACCGTCACGGTCTGGTCGACGACGCTCGTCTGCGCCTGGGCCGCGTACCCCCAGATGATCAGCACGATATGGGCGATGATCAGGCACAGCGTGTACCGGCCGGCCATGGCGTGCCACCGCGCGACCCGGTCCGACCCCACGCGCCGCTCCAGCGCCGGAACCCGCGCCATCAGCAGCACGACCAGCGCGATGGAGTACCCGCTGAGCAGCCCGGTCAGCCGCCCCCCGCCGACCAGCCACGCGGCGTTGCCGACCACATTGGGGGTGTTCTGCCACCACAGCGTGACCACCGCCGCGGCCCCCGCCCAGCTCAGCAGGATCAGCGGCACCGCGGGAGAGCGGCGGGGACGGATGCGCCGCATCACCTCCCGCCGGTCGGTCGGTCTGTTCGTCACCGTCGTCAACGGCCTGTCCCCTTTCCGCACGCGTCCGCGCGTCACCGGACGGCTCCGGTGACCAGGAGTACGGCTCGGGGGCGCGGGTGTCTCAACGTCGGCCAGGATTCGCGGATTTTCAGGGGGAGATGCCACTCTCCGCAGGCGAACAGCGCGGTGCCCGGGTGTAGGGGAACGCAACGGAAGGCCGGCGCGCAGGGGCCGACTAAGTTGGGCGCATGACGAGCCTCGATCATCCGCAATTGTCCGGGCTGGGGCGAAACCCGGCAGCCCCTCAGGACATCCTGGTGCGCCTGGCCGCACACGCGGCCGGCCGGCACGGGATATCGCTGCGTCGTCGCGGGCGGCTGGCGGACGCCGTTGTCGAGGCTCTGTTGACACACGGCGACGACAACACCGCGGTGAGCCTTCACGGGGACCGGCTCTCCCCGGCGATGCGCCGCAGGATCGCCGAGCATCCCGATCCGGCGATCCGTGACGCGCACGCGGACTTCGTCCGCGACATGGTGGACCGCGGGGTGACGATCGGCATCAAGGACCTGGAGGAAGCCTACGGTCGGCCTCGGACGGCACTCGTCGGCGCGCCGGGTCCGAGGCTGCGCGCCGCGGTCGCGCGAGCCTGGTACGACCGGCCTCTCGCCGTGCAAGTGGGGCTACTGGCCGACCCGGATCCACAGGTCCGTGCGGCCGCCACCGAGCACCGGCAGCCGGGTGTCCCGCCGGAATGGAGGGCCCGTTGTCTTGCCGACCCTGCCGTGCGCGTCAACGTCGCATGCTACGCCCCGCTCACGTGGGGCCAGTTCACACAGCTCATGCGGAGCGAGGACGAGGAGGTCAATCAGGCTGTCGCCGGAAACCCGCATCTGTCGGCCGAGATGGTTGTCCGGCTACTGGACATCGACGACCCGCTCGTGCGCGTCGCGGTGGCGCAGAGTCGCCACGTCGACGCCGAAACCCGGGACCGGCTGTATGCGCTCGTGGAAGCCGAAGCCGCGGACGGAAGCATCGCGGCTGAGGTCGCTCTGAACTGGAACTTCGCCGAACCCGACTGGCTGCGCGAAGCGCCCCTGGACGAGCGGATGACCTACCTCGACTGCCGGCACACGACATTCCGGCGCGTACTGGCCTCCTGCCACGACCTGCCTGACGAGGCATGGCATCGGCTGGACAACGACCCGGAACTCACGGTCCGCCGTGCCGCCGCCCGCCGGCCGGACGCACCACCGGAAGTCCTGGAACGGCTGGTCCGCGCCCACGGCGACGTATTCCACCTCCGGCCGCTACTCGTCGACCACCCCAACTTCCCCCGTCACACGCTGCGCACGTTCGTCGACGAACCGAGCCCGAACGCGCGCTACGTCGCCCTGCAAGACCCAGAACTACCCATAACGGCCCTTCGGCAACTCGCCGCCGCTGCCGAGCCCTTCCTGCGCTGCGGGGTCGCCCGTCACTCCAACGTCACGGACGCGCTGCTGGAGCGGCTGCTGTCGGACCCGGACCCCGAGGTCGCCGACGAGGCCGCTGCCAGCTCCGCGCTGCGACCCACCCGGATGTATCGAATCCTCGCCACTGCCGACCTGTGACTCCAGGTGAGGGGGGCCGGGTCGCGTTGACGAAACATACGGAGGAGTGCATACTTATGCCAGCTAGTGCATGAATCCGAAGGAGAGCCCCGTGACCGAGCGCGTCGTACTCGCCTACTCAGGCGGCCTTGACACCTCCGTCGCCATCGGCTGGATCGCCGAGGAGACGGGTGCCGAGGTCATCGCCGTCGCCGTGGACGTCGGCCAGGGCGGCGAGGACCTGGACGTCATCCGCAAGCGGGCGCTCGCCTGCGGGGCGGTCGAGGCGGAGGTCGCGGACGCCAGGGACGAGTTCGCCGAGGAGTACTGCCTCCCGGCGATCAAGGCAAACGCGCTGTACATGGACCGCTACCCGCTGGTCTCGGCGCTCTCCCGGCCCACGATCGTGAAGCACCTGGTCGCCGCCGCGAAGAAGCACGGCGCGACGACGGTCGCCCACGGCTGCACCGGCAAGGGCAACGACCAGGTCCGCTTCGAGGCCGGAATCTCCTCGCTCGCCCCCGGCCTGACGTGCATCGCCCCGGTCCGGGACTACGCGATGACGCGGGACAAGGCCATCGCCTTCTGTGAGGCGAAGAAGCTTCCGATCGCGACCACCAAGAAGTCCCCGTACTCCATCGACCAGAACGTCTTCGGGCGGGCCGTGGAGACCGGCTTCCTGGAGGACATCTGGAACGCGCCGATCGAGGACGTGTACGAGTACACCTCGAACCCGGCCACCCCGCGCGAGGCCGACGAGGTGATCATCACCTTCGAGAAGGGCGTCCCGGTCGCCCTCGACGGGAAGCCGGTCACCGTCCTCCAGGCCATCCAGCAGCTCAACGAGCGGGCCGGGGCCCAGGGCGTCGGGCGGATCGACATGGTCGAGGACCGGCTCGTCGGGATCAAGTCCCGGGAGGTCTACGAGGCCCCCGGCGCCATCGCGCTGATCACCGCCCACCAGGAGCTGGAGAACGTCACCGTCGAGCGCGAGCTGGCCCGCTACAAGCGCCAGGTCGAGCAGCGGTGGAGCGAGCTCGTCTACGACGGGCTGTGGTTCTCCCCGCTCAAGCGGGCCCTGGACGGCTTCATCGCCGAGGCCAACGAGCATGTCTCCGGCGACATCCGGATGACCCTGCACGGCGGCCGCGCGGTGGTCACCGGCCGCAGGTCCGACCAGTCGCTGTACGACTTCAACCTGGCGACCTACGACACCGGCGACACCTTCGACCAGTCGCTGTCGAAGGGCTTCATCGAGATCTTCGGCCTGTCCAGCAAGATCGCGGCCGGGCGGGATCTCGAGCAGAGCTGACCGCGGCAGCCAGTAGCCTGCATGTCATGGCCGCCTCCCCGCCGCGGCGGGGAGGCGCTCGCACACCCACACCCTTCAAGGAGCAACAGCGTGAGCAACGGCAACAACGGTGACGTACGCCTGTGGGGCGGGCGCTTCGCCGACGGGCCGTCCGAGGCACTGGAGAAGCTCAGCGCCTCCGTGCACTTCGACTGGCGTCTGGCGCCGTACGACATCGCCGGCTCCCGCGCCCACGCCCGCGTCCTGCACGGGGCCGGGCTGCTCACCGCGGACGAGCTGGAGCGGATGCTGGCGGGGCTCGACCGGCTGGAGGCCGACGTCGCCTCCGGCGAGTTCACCGGCACCATCGCCGACGAGGACGTGCACTCCGCGCTCGAGCGCGGCCTCCTGGAGCGGCTCGGCCCCGACCTCGGCGGCAAGCTGCGGGCCGGGCGCTCCCGCAACGACCAGGTCGCCACGCTCTTCCGGATGTATCTGCGCGACCACGCCCGGACCATCGGCGGCCTGATCGCCGACCTCCAGGGCGCGCTGGTCGGGCTGGCCGAGGCCCACCCGGATGTCGCCATGCCCGGCCGCACCCACCTCCAGCACGCCCAGCCGGTCCTCTTCGCCCACCACGTCCTGGCCCATGTCCAGGCGCTGTCCCGGGACGCGGAGCGGCTGCGGCAGTGGGACGTGCGCACGGCCGTCTCGCCGTACGGATCGGGTGCGCTGGCCGGGTCCTCGCTGGGCCTGGACCCGCAGGCGGTCGCCGCCGACCTGGGCTTCGAGGGCGGCTCCTCGGCCAACTCCATCGACGGCACGGCCTCCCGCGACTTCGTCGCCGAGTTCGCCTTCATCACCGCGATGATCGGTATCGACCTCTCGCGGATCGCGGAGGAGGTCATCATCTGGAACACGAAGGAGTTCTCCTTCGTCACCCTTCACGACGCCTTCTCCACTGGCTCGTCGATCATGCCGCAGAAGAAGAACCCGGACATCGCCGAGCTCGCCCGCGGCAAGTCCGGCCGGCTGATCGGCAACCTCACCGGCCTGCTCGCCACCCTCAAGGCCCTGCCCCTCGCGTACAACCGCGACCTACAGGAGGACAAGGAGCCGGTCTTCGACTCCTGCGACCAGCTGGAGGTCCTGCTCCCCGCCTTCACCGGCATGATGGCCACGCTCACCGTCAACCGCGAGCGCATGGAGGAGCTGGCCCCGGCCGGGTTCTCGCTGGCCACCGACATCGCCGAATGGCTGGTCAAGCAGGGCGTGCCGTTCCGTGTGGCGCATGAGACGGCGGGGGAGTGCGTCAAGGAGTGCGAGCTGACCGGCATCGAGCTGGACCAGCTCACCGACGAGCAGTTCGCGAAGATCTCGCCGCACCTGACGCCCGAGGTCCGCACCGTCCTCAACGTGCCGGGCGCGCTCGCCTCCCGCAGCGGCCGCGGCGGCACGGCCCCGTCCGCGGTGGCCGCGCAGCTCGCCGAGGTGAAGGCGGACCTGGCGGCGCAGCGGGAGTGGGCGGACGCCCAGCGCTGACGGGCCACTCGGCACAGGCTCGGCGCTGACCGCCGAGCGCTGACACACGGCACACTGGCCGGGACGGCCACCGACACAAGGAGGCAGACAGACCATGGCGTTCGCGCGCCTCGCGGAAGTCACCACCCCCACGGCCCGGATCGGCCTCGGCCTGGCCGCCGTGGGCCGTCCCGGCTACATCAACCTCGGCCGGCGTCGGGATCTGCCGGCCGAGCGCAGCGTCGAGGCGATGCGCGACCGCACGTACGAGGTGCTGGACGCGGCGTACGCGCGGGGCGTGCGCTATCTGGACGCCGCGCGCTCGTACGGGCGGGCCGAGGAGTTCCTCGTCGGCTGGCTGGACCGCCGTCCCGAGGTGCGGGACGTGGTGGTCGGCAGCAAGTGGGGCTACACCTACGTCGCCGACTGGCGCACGGACGCCGAGACGCACGAGGTCAAGGACCACGGCGTCGCGACGTACGAGCGCCAGAGCGCGGAGAGCCGCGCCCTGCTCGGCGACCGGCTCGACCTCTACCAGGTGCACTCCGTCACCCCCGGCAGCCCCGCCCTCACCGACCCCGAGCTGCACGGCCGGCTGGCCCGGCTCGCGGCCGAGGGCGTCACGGTCGGGCTGTCGACCAGCGGGCCCGCCCAGGCGGCGGCGATCCGCGCCGCGCTCGAGGTCACCGTGGACGGGGAGCCGCTGTTCCGTACGGTCCAGTCCACGTACAACCTGCTCGAGCCCTCGGCGGGGGCGGCCCTGGCCGAGGCGCACGAGGCGGGGCGGGCGGTGATCGTCAAGGAGGCCGTCGCCAACGGCCGCCTCGCGGCGCCGGACCGGCTCCCGGAGGCGCTGCGCCGCGTCGCGGAGGAGACGGGCGCGGGCCCCGACGCGGTCGCCCTCGCGGCGGTGCTGCGCCAGCCGTGGGTGAGCGTCGTCCTGTCGGGCGCGGCGACCACCGCCCAGCTGGACTCCAACCTGGCGGCGGCGACCCTGCGGCTGGACGAGGGACAGCGGGAGGCCCTGGGGGCCCTGGCCGAGTCCCCGGAGGAGTACTGGCGCCACCGCGCGCAGCTGCCCTGGGCCTGAGAGCCCCCTCGGTCCCCGGCCGACGCCGAGCCCAGGCCCCGCCCCCCTACCGCCCCCCTACCGCCCCGCCAGAAACTCCCGCACCGCCCCCGCGTACGCCTCCGGAGCGTCGTCGTGGATCCAGTGCCCGCACCCGGCAAACTCCCGCAGCACCGTCCCCGCCCGGCGGGCCGTCATCTCGCGCGCGTGGGCGGCCGGGAGCATGGTGCTGTGTTCGCCGCGCAGCAGCAGCGCGGGGCAGTCGGAGCCCAGCCATTGAGCCCAGAAGTCGCCGCACATGGCCCGCTGCGACTCCATCAGCTCGCGCGGCGAGAACAGCAGCCGCCAGCCGTCGCCCTCGGGATCCGGCTCCGCGCTGTCCAGGAAGTACGTGGCGTCGGGGATCCCGCGCGACTCGATCTCCTGGCGCAGCGTCTCCCGGTCCGCGGCGCGCGAGGGCCAGTCGGAGACGTCGAGGACGGGGTGGTCGACCACCGGTCGGTCGGTCACGGCCCCGATGTCCTCGATGACGAGCGCGCTCACCAGCTCCGGGTGGCGGGCGGCCAGGGTGTAGGCGATCACCCCGCCGGTGGAGTGGGCGACGACCGGGACCGGGCCCAGCCGCAGAGCGCGCAGCAGGGCGGCGGCGTCGGCCACGTACGCGTCCAGGGAGAACGGCCCGCCGCCCCCGGTCAGCCCATGCCCTCGCAGATCGGGGGCGATCACCCGATGGCCCGGGGCGAGGGCCGCGGCCAGCGGCGCGTACAGCCGGCCGCGGCCGAAGTGGCCGTGCAGGGCGAGCACCGGGGCGCCCGGCCCGCCGAAGTCCAGACAGGCGACGCGGCGCCCGTGTAACGGGAGGAGGCCGGGAACGGGAGTGGTCATCCGCCGAACGCTAGTGCCGCGCCGACCGGGGCGACCACCGGATTTCGCGGGCGGAGCCCGGACGCCACACGCGGCTGGCGAGGGCGCGCAGGGGCGGCGAGGATGGGGCCGACCATGACGTAACCCCTGCCGTCAGGCGAGGTCCGCATGCCCATACGCACCACCACGGCCGTGAGCACCACGGAGCCCGGCACCAAGAACCGCGCGAGCGCCCTGCACAAGGTCCGGTACGCCGTACGCCATCCCGAACGGGTGCCACGCTATGTGCGGCGGCTGGCCCGGGATCTGCGGCTGCGCGTCTCCACCCGCGATCATGTCGCCTACTACCGGGCGGTGATGCGGGACGACACCGCCAGGAATCCCGAGGCGGCCGTCGGCAGCGCCTCCCACGAGCGTTGGCTCGCCCTGGGGAAGATGCAGCACGACTACCTCCTGCGGCACGGTCTGCGGCGCGACGACCGGCTGCTGGACATCGGGTGCGGCAATCTGCGCGCCGGGTGGCGCTTTATCGACTATCTCGACGCGGGCCACTACCACGGCATCGACATATCGCCCGACATCCTCCTCGCGGCCCAGGAGGTCGTGGCGGGCCGTGGCCTCCAGGCCAAGCTGCCCTTTCTGAGTCTGGTGCGCGATCTGCGCCTGGCGGCCCTGCCCGAGGCGCACTTCACCGTGGTGCACGCGCACAGCGTCTTCTCCCACTCGCCCCGGGACGTCATCGACGAGTGCCTGGCCCATGTCGGGCGCGTGCTCGCCCCGGGCGGATACTTCGACTTCACCTTCAACCGCACCGAGGGGCCCGAGCACCACGTGCTGCGCGAGGACTTCTACTACCGCACGGCCACCCTGGTGCGGCTCGCGGCGGACCACGGGCTCGCCGCGCGGTTCATGGACGACTGGGAGGAACTGCCCCACCGGCAGTCGAAGATCCGCGTCACACACCGCGTTACCGCGTAACACACCGCGAAGAGGCCGCCTGAGCAATCGTCAGGCGGCCTTCGCTCACGAAGAACCGAGGCTTCAGGCGGCCTTCGCCTTGGTGGCGTACATGTCCACGTACTCCTGGCCGGACAGCCGCATGACCTCGCTCATGACCTCATCCGTCACCGCCCGCAGCACAAAGCGGTCCCGGTCCATGCCCTCGTAGCGGGTGAACTCCAGCGGCTCGCCGAAGCGGACCGTCACCCGGCCCGGCCGCGGCAGACCCTTGCCGCCCGGCTGGAGCCGGTCCGTGCCGATCACCGCGAACGGCACCACGGGGGCGCCCGTCATCAGGGTGAGCCGGGCGATGCCGGTGCGGCCGCGGTAGAGGCGGCCGTCGGGGGAGCGGGTGCCCTCGGGGTAGATGCCGAACATCCTGCCCTCCTCCAGCACCCGGCGGCCGGTCATCAGCGCGGCCACGCCGCCGTGCCCGCCGTCCCGGTCCACCGGGACCATGCCGACACCGGTGAAGAACCAGGCCATCAGCCGGCCCTTGAGCCCCTTGCCCGTGACGTACTCGTCCTTGCCGATGAAGACGACCTGACGGTCGCAGACCAGTGGCAGGATCATCGAGTCGATGAAGGTGAGATGGTTCCCGGCCAAAATGACCGGGCCGGAGCCCGGGATCCGCTCCGCCCCCTCGACCTGCGGGTGGAACATCAGGCGCATCAGCGGACCGAGCACTGCCTTCAGGAACACGAATCGGGACAACGGGCCCTCCGGGCGGGGTCATGGTCTGAAGCGCTCGGGTACGGGAGGTCGACCTAGGGTGAGTCAACCCGATACCGCACACTTGCGCCGGTGAGACGATACTCGCCGGTCACGCCCCCGCGCACACCGGGTTCACCCACCTGATACGCACTGTTGACCCACGTTTCCCACGCGTTCCGTCCAACGTCTCCCGTACGAAAGCCGCTCCACCCTACGATCGGGCCGTCATTTGATCAGGTTTTGGCGGGTACCGGACGCCACAGCGAGGAGTGGTCATGGAGCGGGAGCAACAGCCTGGACGGCGCACCATCCTGGGGGCCGCGGCCCTCGGCGCGGGAGCGATGGCGCTGGGCGGGGCGGGCACGGCCACGGCGGCGGAGGCGTCCGGGAAGGGCCACGGCCTGCCGGTGCCCACCGTCATCGGGCACCGCGGGGCCAGCGGATACCGGCCCGAGCACACGCTGGGCTCGTACCAGCTCGCCCTCGACATGGGCGCCGACATCATCGAGCAGGACCTGGTCCCCACCAAGGACGGCCACCTTGTCTGCCGCCACGAGAACGACATCACGGCCACCACGGATGTCTCGGCGCACCCGGAGTTCGCCGACCGCAAGACCACCAAGACCGTCGACGGCACCGCGCTCACCGGCTGGTTCACCGAGGACTTCACGCTCGCCGAGCTGAAGACCCTGCGCGCCAAGGAGCGCATCCCCGGCAACCGCCAGCGCAACACGCTCTACGACGGCCGCTGGGAGGTGCCCACCTTCGAGGAGGTGCTCCAGTGGGCCGAGCGGGAGGGCCGCAAGCGGGGCCGCCGCGTCTGGCTGTACGTCGAGACCAAGCACCCCACCTACTTCCGCAAGCTGGGGCTCGGCCTGGAGGAGCGGCTGGCCAAGCTGCTGCGCGCCTACGGGCGCCACCGCAAGGACTCGCCGACCTACCTTCAGTCGTTCGAGCCGAGCAGCATCCAGCGGCTGCGCAAGCTGGTCGCCACCCCGGCAGTCGTGCTGCTGTCCACCGCGAACAGCCGGCCCTGGGACTTCGTCGAGGCCGGTGACCCGCGCACGGTCGCGGATCTGGTCAAGCCCGAGGGACTGGCGTGGATCGCGGGCTACGCCGACGGCATCGGCCCCGACCTGTCGCTGATCATCCCGCGCGACGCCGGCGGCAAGCTCACCACGCCCACCACGCTGGTCAAGGACGCGCACGCGGCCGGTCTCGTGCTGCACCCCTACACCATGCGCAACGAGAACTCCTTCCTGCCGGCCGACTTCCGGCGCGGCACCGACCCCAACGCCTACGGGGACGCCTTCGGCGCCTTCAAGAAGTACTTCGAGACGGGCATCGACGGGATCTTCTCCGACAACCCGGACACCGCGCTGCTCGCCGCGGCAGACTTCCGCAAGAGCCGCTGACCCCTCGCCCCGGCGCGCGGCGGTGCCCTGCCTGTCCACGGGGGACACCACCGCGCGCCGCGGCGTTTCCGCGCACCCGCGGCGCTTCCGTGAACCCGGGCCGGTTCCGTCAACCCGCGTCCGCGCCGTCAACCCGCGTCCGCGCGGTCGCCCCGTCGGGTGAGAGACCGGCGTACCGGAAACCGGCCCCGACCCGCCCACGTCCCGCCGGGTATGGACCTTCTGGAGAGACTCCGCCCGCTGCTCGCCGCCGAGGCGGCGGCCGAGGCCTACGGCGCGGGCATCGAGCCCGCCGAGCTCGAACAGGCGGTGTGGCTGCGGCTGCTGGAGCGCACCCGCGCGGACGGGCCGCCGCCCGAGCCCGTGGCCTGGCTGCGCGGCGCGGTCAGGGCCGAGGTGCGCGGGGCCAGGCGCCGCGCCCGGCGGGAGGTGCCGTACGACCCGGTGGGCGACGGCCCGCCCTGCGGCCCCGATCCCCGGCCCGCCGAGCACGCCGTGCTCAGGGCGGAGGCGGGCCGGGCGCTGCGCGCGGCGGTGCGCCGGCTGCCCGGCCGCTGTCCCCTTTTACTGGGCGCGCTGCTGTCCGGCTCCGACCTGACGTACCGCGAGATCGCGGGGGAGTTGGGAATGTCACAGGGCAGCCTGGGCCCGGTACGTTCCCGATGTCTGGGTTGCCTGCGCAGAATGCTCACGGCGGAGATTGCGGCTCCTGAACTCTGGGGAAAGGAGCGTTAGACAATCGGCGCCTCGGAGGCGGACGTGCATCCTCGCGACGGCTCCAGCCAGGCCAACACCCCGGTCGCATCCTTACCCTCAGCGCGGCCGGTGGACCGATACAAGGGGAGGCATGCGCACATGGGCATGAGCGTGACCATCTCTGCGGCGACCGCGGACGACGCCGAGCAGATCCTCAAGTTGCAGTACTTGTGCTACCAGCGGGAAGCCGAGCTCTACGGGGACTACTCGATCGAGCCGCTGACCCAGTCCCTCGACGACCTCCGTGCCGAACTGGGCGAGGGCTGTGTGCTCGTGGCCCGGCTCGGCGCGGAGGTCGTCGGGTCGGTCCGCGGCATGGTCGACGACAAGGGCACCGCCGCCATCGGCAAGCTCATCGTGCACCCGCGGATGCAGCGGCACGGCCTGGGCGGGAGGCTGCTCGCGGCGATCGAGGAGCGGCTGGCCGAGGAGCGGGACGCCAAGCGGTACCGGCTGTTCACCGGCCACCGCAGCGAGGGCAATCTGCGCCTGTACCGGCGGTACGGCTATGCGCAGGTGGGCACCGAAGAGGTCAACCGCCGACTGAGCCTGGTCACCCTGGAGAAGGAGGCCACGCCCTCGGCGTACGCGGCGAGCGCCTGACCTACGTCGGTCGCCCGAGGCAGCGCCTGAAGCCGGTCGTCGCTCCGCCCGCAGGCCCGCCGGGATCAGCCCTGGCGGGCCTTGCGCAGCCAGATCAGCCCGGTGACCGGCAGGAAGATCGGGATGAAGAGATAGCCCATGCCGTAGTCCGACCACACCGTCTGGTCGGGGAAGGCGGAGCGGTCCGCAAGCGTCCAGGTGCCGATGGTCAGCACGCCGAGCAGCTCGGCGGCGCAGCAGACGAACGCCGCCTTGCGCGCCCCCTCCCCGCCGCGTACGAGCGAGACGGTGATGAACGCGTACACGACCGCCGAGACCGCGGAGAGGATGTACGCGAGCGGGGCCTCGTGGTACTGCGCGGCCAGCTGGTAGATCGAGCGGGACGCGGCCGCGACGGTGAACACCCCGTACAGCAACACCAGCAGCCGGCCCGGACCCTGACCGAGCCCGGCCGGGCGGGCCTGCCCGACCCGACCCGGCTGGTTGGCCTGGCCGGCCGTGCCGGATTCGGGCGCTGACTCAGGCACCGGTGCCTCCCCAGATGTCGTACAGCCGCACCTCGAGCACGGCCAGCACCACGGCGGCAGCGGCGACCGTCGCCGACCCCCACCGGGTCCGCTCCGCCAGCGACATGAACGCCGCGATCGGCACGGCAAGCCCCGAGCCGACCAGATACGCCACAAAGATCGCCACGCTGTCGTCGGGCCGCTGCCCGCGCGCCAGCTGCACGACCCCGATGACCAGCTGGACGAGGCCCAGCAGGGTCACCACGGCCATGCCGATGAAGTGCCAGTCCTTGGTGGGCTGGTCGCGGTAGGTGGCGAAACCGCACCACGCGGCGAGTGCGAGGGCGGTCACACCGAGCGCGACCGTCAGCGCGTCGATCAACGGGACCTCCGCGCGGTGCGGCGGCGCACACAGGGGGTGGCAAGCATGGGGACGAGGGTAATCGGCCGGGGAGGGCCCTCCGCGTCCGCCCCCAAGAGGGTCTTTGTACGCTGACCCGACATGGAGATCTCCGCTGACGCCCTGCTGTTCGACAACGACGGAACCCTCATCTCGTCCCTGGAGTCGGTCCACCGTTGCTGGAGCCGCTGGGCGCGGGAGTACGGAATCCCGGCGGAGGACTTCGCGCGGGTCGAGCTGCACGGCCGCCCCGCCTCCGACATCATCGGCGATCTGCTCCCCGCGCACCGCATCCCCGAGGCCCGCGCCCGCATCGACGAGCTGGAGCTGGCGGACGTACCGGGCGGCGGGGTGGTGGCGCTGCCCGGCACGGTCGAGCTGCTGGGGCGGCTTCCCTTGGACCGCTGGGCCGTGGTGACCTCCGCCAACCGCCAACTGGCCGAGGCCCGCCTCGCCGCGGTCGGGATCTCCCCGGGGCTGCTGATCAGCGCGGACGACATCACACGCGGCAAGCCGGACCCCGAGCCCTTCCTGCTGGCCGCCGACAAGCTCGGCTTCGACCCGGCCCGTTGTGTGGTCTTCGAGGACGCCCCGGCCGGGCTCGCGGCGGGCCGGGCCGCCGGGATGCGGACCGTGGCGTTGACCACAACGACCGGCCGGGAGCAGCTGGTCGCCGATGTCGTCGTCAAGGACCTGTCGGCCGTGTCCGTCCAGGCCACCGAGGGCGGACTGGAGATCACGGCGGGGGAGTGAGCCGGCCCCGTACTGTCCACAGACTGATCTGACAAGTCCGCTATTCGGACAAGTTTGATCGGCCCGTACATGTGTCTGCTTTACTTACGCCCATGACCACGACGAGCAGCCGCGCCACCGCGACCGAGGCGATCCAGACGCCCGGTGCTCGCTGTATGTGTCGAATGTGTGACCGCTGAGGGCCCCTGCCTGAGCCTCGCGCCCCGAAGCGAGACCCGCTGAGCTGAGCCGCGTCCGCACCGATCCGTGCCGGACCGCGCCGCCCCGCGTCACCGGACCCCGAAGCCGCGCCCGCGCTCGCGTGCGCCTCGGGCATTCCACGCCGCGTTCCGCAATGAACGAACCGTGCACGGCGGCACCATCCGCCGTGCACTCAACAGTGATGGAAACCCCTGTGATCACCACGACAGGCCTGACCAAGGTCTACCGCTCACGAGGCCGAGAGGTCACCGCCCTCGACGGCGTCGACCTCCACGTCCGCGAGGGTGAGGTGTACGGCGTCGTCGGACAGAGCGGCGCCGGCAAGTCCACCCTCATCCGCTGTGTGAACCTCCTGGAGCGCCCCACCTCCGGCACGGTCACCGTGGCCGGCCAGGACCTCACCGCGCTCGCCGGACGCGGACCGAGGGCCGGCTCGGCGCTGCGCAAGGCCCGCACCGGGATCGGGATGGTCTTCCAGCACTTCAACCTGCTCTCCTCGCGCACCGTCCGGGACAACGTCGAGCTGCCGCTGGAGATCCTCGGCGTGTCCGGCAAGGAGCGCACCCGCAAGGCCCTGGAGCTGCTGGACCTGGTCGGCCTCGACGACAAGGCGAAGGCGTACCCGGCACAGCTGTCCGGTGGCCAGAAGCAGCGCGTCGGCATCGCCCGGGCGCTGGCCGGCGACCCCAAGGTGCTGCTCTCGGACGAGGCGACCTCCGCCCTCGACCCGGAGACCACCCGCTCGATCCTCCAACTGCTGCGCGACCTGAACCGGCAGCTCGGACTGACCGTGCTGCTGATCACCCATGAGATGGACGTCGTCAAGTCCATCTGCGATTCGGCCGCGCTGATGCGCGGCGGGCGGATCGTGGAGTCCGGCACGGTCGCCGATCTGCTCGCCACGCCCGGCTCCGAGCTGGCGCGGGAGCTCTTCCCGGTCGGCGGGGAACTGCCGGGCACCGCCCGGACCGTGGTGGACGTCACGTTTCACGGTGAGGCCGCGACCAAGCCGGTCATCTCCCAGCTGGCGCGCACCTACAACATCGACATCTCGATCCTCGGCGCCGCCATGGACACCGTCGGCGGTCGGCAGGTCGGCCGGATGCGGATCGAACTGCCCGGTCCGTTCGAGGAGAACGTCGTGCCGATCGGGTTCCTGCGCGAGCAGGGGCTGCAGATCGAGGTGGCGAGCGGCGCCGAGGCGACGCTCCGCGGGGCGGATGACGTCAAGCTGACCAAGGAAGGTGCCAAGTGACCTGGTCCGAGATGCAGCCCCTGCTGGAGCAGGCCTGTTGGGACACGCTCTACATGGTCGGCTGGTCGGCCCTGATCGCGGTCGTCGGCGGACTGCCCCTCGGGGTGCTGCTGGTGCTCACCGACCGAGGCGGGGTGCTCCAGAACGTCGTGGTGAACAAGCTCGTCGGCCAGATCGTGAACATCGGCCGCTCCATGCCGTTCATCATCCTCATGGTCGCGCTGATCTCCTTCACCCGCTGGATCGTGGGCACCACGATCGGCCCCGAGGCCGCGATCGTGCCGCTGGCGATCGGCGCCATCCCCTTCTTCGCCCGGCTCGTGGAGACCTCGGTGCGCGAGGTGGACGGCGGGCTCGTCGAGGCGGTGCAGTCGATGGGCGGTTCCACCTGGACCGTCGTACGCAAGGTGCTGCTGCCCGAGGCGCTGCCCTCGCTGATCTCCAGCGCCACCACCACGATCGTCGCGCTCATCGGCTACTCGGCGATGGCCGGCACGGTCGGCGCCGGCGGCCTGGGCGACCTCGCCATCCGCTACGGCTACCAGCGCTTCGAGACCGAGCTGATGTGGATCACCGTGGCGATCCTCGCGGTGGTGATCGCCATCATCCAGTTCGCCGGTGACTTCGCCGCCCGCGCCCTGTCGCATCGCGGCCGCTCCTCGGCCACCTCGCGGCTGCGGCCGGCGCGCGCCCCGAGGCGGGCCGCGGAGCCCGGCCCGGTGACCAAGGTCGCCGAAGCCCCCGAGGTCCCCTGAGCCCCGGCCCCCTCCCAGCCCCTCCCGGCCCTCTCGTTCGACTTCCCTCAGCACTCCTCACCTCAGAGCGTCCCGCACCCGCAGCGGTCTCGTACGCCCAAAAAGAAAGGCACTTTTCGTGCGTAACACCACAAAGACCCTCGCCATCGCCCTCACCGCCGGCGCCCTCACCCTGGGCCTCGCCGCCTGCGGCTCGGACTCCGGCTCCGGCGACAAGAACGGCGCGCTCGTCGTCGCCGCGAGCCCCGTCCCGCACGCCGAGATCCTGAACTACATCAAGGACAATCTCGCCGAGAAGGCCGGCCTCAAGCTCGAGGTCAAGGAGTTCACCGACTACAACACGCCCAACACGGCGACCGAAGACGGGTCGGTGGACGCCAACTACTTCCAGAACCAGCCGTTCCTCGACGACTTCAATAAGAAGAAGGGCACCCACATCGTGCCCGTCGTCACGGTCCACCTGGAGCCGCTCGGCCTGTACTCGCACAAGGTGAAGAAGGCCGAAGAGCTCAAGAGCGGCGGGACCGTGGCGATCCCCAACGACACCGTCAACGAGGCCCGCGCGCTCAAGCTCCTGGACGCCAACGGCGTCATCAAGCTCAAGAGCGGCGTCGGCAACGAGGCCACCCCCAAGGACATCGCCGACAACCCCAAGGGCCTGAAGTTCAAGGAGCTGGAGGCCGCGCAGCTGCCGCGCTCCCTGGACGACGTGGACGCCGCGGTCATCAACGGCAACTACGCCATCGAGGCCGACCTCAAGCCCGCCAAGGACGCCCTCGTCCTGGAGTCGCCCAAGAACAACCCGTACGGCAATTTCCTCGCCGTGAAGAAGGGCAACGAGGACGACCCGCGCGTCAAGAAGCTCGCGAAGCTCCTCACCTCCCCCGAGGTGAAGAAGTTCATCAAGGACAAGTACGACGGCTCCGTCATCGCCTCGTTCTGACCACGGACCCGGACTGCGTGACCCCGGAGGAAACCACACCATGCGCAAGATCGCGGTCCCTCTCGCCGCCGCCGCACTCGCCCTCGGGCTGACCGCGTGCGGCGCGGGCTCCGGCGGCGGCTCGGACGACGACACGCTCGTCGTCGGGGCCACCGCCGTCCCGGCGGGCGAGGTGCTGGACTACATCAAGAAGAACCTGGCGGAGAAGGAAGGCCTCAAGCTCGAGGTCAAGGAGTTCACCGACTACGTCCTGCCGAACACCGCCCTCCAGGAAGGCTCGCTGGACGCCAACCTGTACCAGAACGTCCCATTCCTGGAGAACTTCAACAAGACGAAGGGCACCGACCTGGTGTCCGTGGTGGACGCCTATCTGCCCCCCATGGGTGCCTACTCCAAGCACATCAAGGACGTCTCCGGCCTCAAGGCCGGGGCGACCGTCGCGGTGCCCAACGAAACCACCAACGAGGGACGCGCCCTCAAACTGCTCGCCGCCAAGGGGCTCATCGAGCTGAAGAAGGACGCGGGGGTGACCGCGAGCCCCGCCGATATCATCGCCAACCCGAAGAAGCTCACCTTCAAGGAGCTGGAGCCGGCCCAGCTGCCGCGCTCTCTCGACGATGTCGACCTGGCCGTCATCAACAGCAATTACGCGCTCGACGCCGGACTCGACCCGGCGAAGGACTCGGTGCTGCTGGAGTCGGTGAAGGGAAACGAATACGCCAACGTCCTCGCCGTGAAGAAGGGCAATGAGGACGACCCGCGGGTGAAGAAACTGGCCAAGCTCCTCACCTCGCCCGAAGTGCGTAAATTCATCCAAGAGAAGTACAAGGGGTCGGTGCTTCCGGTCACCGGGGGTTAGCCGACACCCCGTGAAGGCTCCGTATCCGAACGCCACAAATGGATACGGAGCCTTCCGCTTGGCCACCCCGTGCTGCATTTCTCTCAGGCGATGCTGCATGCTGGGCTCTTCCCGAAACCTTGGACCCCCGGTTATGGAGCGGCGCATGACATCCACCTTCCCGGACATCTCCATCAGCACGGAACGGCTGGTGCTGCGCCCGTTCGAGGAAGCGGACGTGCCCGCGCTCACGGAGATGATGAACGACGAACTCGTCACCGCCTGGACCTCGATGCCCCACCCCTACACCACCCGGGACGCCCGCGAATGGGCGCTGCGCATGGCGCCCGCCGAGCGCACCGAGGGCCGTGGCATCGTCTTCGCCGTCGCCGAGTTCCTCACCCAGCGACTCGTCGGCATCGTGCACCTGCGCGACACCGACTGGCGCGTGCTGGCCACCGAGGTCGGCTATGTCACCGCCCCCTGGGCGCGCGGCGAGGGCTACGCGTCGGAATCCGTGCTGGCCGTCGCCCGCTGGCTCTTCCAGGACCAGAAGTTCGAACGGCTCGAGCTGCGCACCGCCGCCGACAACACCGCTTCCCAGCAGGTCGCCCAGAAGATCGGCTGCATCAGCGAGGGCGTTTTGCGCCACGCCTGGATAGCGCGCGCCCAGACGGAGGACGGCGGCTGGATCGACGTGCGCACCGACCTCATCGTGTGGAGCCTGCTGCCCGAAGACCTCGACGGCGTGCACGGCGACCCGATGACGGACACGGACGGCTTCAGCGCCTACCCCACGTACTCCGACTGGAACTGACCGCCCCGGCGCGCCCCGCCCCGGGCGCGCCTGGCCTCTGGCGTGCCCCGAACCCACGCCTCGCCTCTGGCCCGCCCCGGCCTCGGCCCGCCCCGGCCTCGGCGCACCCGGGCCCCGGCGCGCCCCGACCTCACGCCCCACGCCGCTCGTCCGCGCCGCCCGCCCCCGGGCGCACGCGCCCTGCGTCCGGAGGTCCGGACCAGGCGGGATAATCTCTCCAGGCCCGAGCACCGCGCCCGAGCACTGAGCAGGAGCACCTCGCCCGAGCACCTCGCCCGAGCAGTACCGTGCGCCCCCGCGCCGTGGCGAGCGCACCGGCGCCACCCATCTCCGCGGCCACCCGCCGCCCGCCCGCGACACCCTGGGAGACACACGACGATGGCCGACCGCGTCACGGTGATCGGTTGGGACGGCTCCCCGCTCACGGACGTGGCCCGCTCCGCTCTCGGCGCGGCCACCCTCGTGGCCGGCGCCGCCCACCACCTGGCGCTGCCCGAAGTCCCGCCGGGCGCCGAGCGGATCAGGCTCGGCAGCGTGGACCTCGCTGCCCGCCGTATCGCCCAGCACCGCGGCTCCGCCGTGGTCCTGGCCGACGGCGACCCCGGATACTTCGGCGTCGTACGCGCCCTGCGCGCGCCCGAGCACGGCCTGGAGGTCGAGGTCGTCCCCGCGGTCTCCTCCGTCGCCGCCGCCTTCGCCCGGGCCGGGATGCCCTGGGACGACGCCCAGGTCGTCGTTGCCCACAGCCGCGACCTGCGCCGCGCCGTCAACGTCTGCCGCGCCCACCCCAAGGTCGCCGTGCTCACCTCGCCCGGCGCCGGCCCCGCCGAACTCGCACTGCTGCTCGGCCCGGTGCACCGCACCTTCGTCATCTGCGAGGCCCTGGGCACCCGGCACGAACGGGTCACCGTGCTGACCTCGGACAAGGCCGTCGACCACACCTGGCGCGACCCCAACGTCGTCATCGTCATCGGCGGCTCCGGCGCTGCCACGGCGCGCAGCGCCCCGGCCGCGGGCGCCGCGCGCGGCGCACTTCAGGGCGGAGGGTGGCTTGCCGGCCGCGAGCCGGGCTACCCGGGCGCCGTACGCGGCTGGGCGCTGCCCGCCGCCGCCTACGCGACCGTCCTCGGCGACAGCGAGTCCTCCCAGCTGCGCGCCGCCCAACTGGCCCGCCTCGGCCCTCGCGTCGGCGACCTGGTCTGGGACATCGGCGTGGGCAGTGGCGCGGCGGCGGTGGAGACGGCCGGCTTCGGCGCCGCCGTCATCGCCGTGGACCGCGACCCGGACGCCTGCGGGCGCGCGGCCGCCCTCGCCCGCCGCTTCGGTGTACAGCTCCAGGTCGTCCACGGCACCGCGCCGCAGGTCCTCGAAGACCTGCCCGAGCCGGACGTGGTGCGCATCGGCGCCGGAGGCCCCGCCGTCGTCGCCGCGTGCGCCGACCGCCGCCCCGAGCGGATCGTCACACATGCCGCGACACGGGACGAGGCGGAAGCCGTCTGCCGGGCGCTGGAGGACGGCGGCTACGCGGTCGAATGCGCCCTCGTGCAGTCGGTGGAGCTGGACACCAGGGTGTGGGCCGAACGTGAGCGGGCGGTCGCCTTCCTGGTGTGCGGTCACCGCCCGCACCTGTGATTTTCGCCCTGTGACGTTCGCCCCGACCCTCGCCCCTATGAGCGTCGCCGGGCGGCGCCCGAGGTAGGCTGGCGGATCGTTGTACTGCCTGTGCCGCTGCCCGGCGTTCGGCGCTTTATCGGCCAATGGCCGGAATGCGCTCCCCTCTTGGCGGGCCGCGGTTGGCAATGCCTCGGGCGTGCTACGTGCCGCGCACCGCGTGCGCTCGTTCTTGCCTCTGAGGCTTGCTCTAGGCGGTAGGCGGTTGGAAGGAGCACTAGCGATGGGCGAGGGGTACGCATGACCGACACCGGCCAGGTCCCGGGCGAGGGGCTGCCGGAGAACGCAGGCGGACGACTCGGACAGCCGCATCCCGCGGATGTCCACACCCCCCCTGCCGACGCCGGCTTCATCGAGCAGCCGCAGTCCGCGTACACCTTCCTCGACCCGCACGACGCCGGAGGCGAGGAGGACGACCTGCTCCTCATGCCCGGCGCGCAGGGCGCGTGGAGCGAGCACCAGCCGCAGTACCAGCCCCCGCAGGCCCCGTACCAGCAGCCCATGACCCACCTGCCCGGCGGGTACGAAACGGCGGGCTACGACGCGGTGCCGGCCCAGGGCTATGCCCCGGCGCAGGCCGGACCGTACGGCCAGGGGCAGGCCGAGCCCTATGACCAGGGACCGGGCGGGCCCTATGACCAGATGCCCGGCGGGACCTATGCCCAGGTCCCGGGCGGGGGCTACGACGCGGGACCGGTCGAGTACGTGGACGCGGGACCGGCTGAGTACGAGAACGCGGGACAGGCCGAGTACGTGGACGCGAGGCCCGCCGAGTTCGGGGACACGGGACCGGCTGAGTACGGAGACTCGGGATCGGCCGAGTACGTGGACGCGGGCCAGGCGGCCGAGTACGGGAACGCGGGCCAGGCCGAGCACCAGGACGCCGTATCGGCAGAGTACGAGGACGCGGGATCGGCTGAGTACGTGGACGTGGGATCGGCCGAGTACGGGGACGCCGTATCGGCAGAGTACGAGGACGCGGGATCGGCTGAGTACGTGGACGTGGGATCGGCCGAGTACGGGGACGTACGGCCGCCCGAACCCCAGCCCGTGCCCGCTCAGCCCGCGCCTGCTCAGCTGACGCCCGCCCAGGCTGCTTCCGCCTACTCCGCCCCTGCCCAGACCACCACCCCGTCGCCCAGGCCGCTCGCCCACGCCGTCCCCGCCCCGCCGCGGCGCCCGCTGCACATGGGCCCGCCGGTGCCCGACCCGACCAACGGCGTCGTGCGTTCCCTCGCCGACCGCGGCCCGGCCGGAGTTCCTGCCCCCGCCCCCACCCCCACCCACGTCGCGCCCGACCGCCAGGCCGAGCCGCTCGCCGCCGGACCCCAGTACATCGATCCGCCCCACGACGACGCCGGACCGCTCCCCGGCCCGCAGCCCGGCAGCCCCTGGGACGCCCAGGCTCCGCAGGCCGTGCCCGCGGCGGAGGATGTGGCCGACCCCGCCGAGGAGCTTCAAGAGCCGGGCCCGTACGAGCCGCAGCAGTTCGCCGAGCCCGCGGCGGAGCAGGCCGCCGTCGCCGAGGCCATCCCCGCGGTGGCCGAATTCCAGGGCGTGGACCAGGCCGTCGGCATTCCCGCGCAGGTCCACCCGGACGCGGTCCCGCCGCAGCAGGACCCGGAGTACGCCCCCGGCGCGGACACCGCGCCGGGAGCCGCCGCGGAGGGCTTCACGGGCCCCGTGGCGGGCATCCCGGCCCAGAGCCCCCCGCAGGCCGAGCCATCGGCGCAGCCGTCGCCGGGCATCACCATCCCGGCCCAGGCGGACGGCGCCGCGGCCCCGGCCGAGCCCGCCCCGCAGCCCGTACTCGTGGCCCCGGGCCACGCCATAGTCGCTGAGGCCCCCTCGCCCGACGACCCCGCGCAGGCCCAGCCCGAGCAGCCTCAGGAGGCGGTGGAGGCGGCCGCGGAGGCTACGGCCGCCGCCGCGCCGGAGGCTCCCGCGACGCAAGCCACGCAGGGGCGCGCCGCCCGCCGCCGCGCGGCCCGGGGTCGGCCCGCCGCGCAAGGCGCGTCCACAGCGGGCGAGGCTCCGGCCGAGCCCGTCGCCGGCCCGGCCGCCACGCCGGAGGCGCCTGCGGCGCCGACCCCGCAGGGACGGGCCTCGCGGCGCCGTGCCGCACGGGGCCAGGGCCAGCAGGGACAGCGGACGCAGAGTCGGGGGGCGGCTGAGGCGGCTGTTGCCGCACCGCCCGCGGCAGTTGGCGATCCGTCGGATGGGAGCGCGGCCACACCCGCGCCGGCTGATGGCTCAGCGGGCGCAGCCGGGCCCGAGCCCGGGGCTGTGGCCGAGGGCGCGCCCGCTGCACCTTCGGTTGACGCGTCCGGCGCGGAGTCTGCTGCCACGGCGTCGTCTGGTGACGCGGCTGGGGCCGCCGCTGCGACTTCGGCCGAGGGCGCGGTCGCAGATGCGTCGGTCGGGGAGGGGGCGACTGCCGAGCCTGAGGCTGATGAGTCCGGCGCGGAGCCTGCCGCCACGGCCTCGGCCGGGTCTGCGGCTGTCGCCGCGCCCGGCGTAGACGCTGGGGCGCCCGCGGGCGCTGAGCCTGCTGTTGCGCCCGGAGAAGACGCCTCTGCCGTGGCCGAGGGCGCGGTTGTCGATGCGTCGGTTGGGGATGGCGCGACCGCCGCGCCGACGGCTGACGCGGCTGCGGCTTCGCCTGCGGTCGCCGCGGTGGCTGGCAACGCCGCGGCAGCCGAGTCCGCTGCTGATGGCGATGCTTCTGCGGACGCCGCGAGCGCCCCGCCGACGACTGCCGCGCCTGCGGCCGCCGGTTCCGGCGTGGGGTCTGCGGCTACCGCGTCGTCTGATGATGTAGCTGGAGCCGTGTCTGCCCCGGCGCCCGGCGGCGCGGGCGCCGATGCGCCGACGGCTGACGTGCCCGGCGAGGACTCTGCTGCCGCTGAGGCTGCGGCTGCGGCCGGAGGGGATGCGCAGGGTGGTCCCGCTGCTACCGCTGCGGCAACTGCTGCCGCGTCCGGTGCCGCGCCTGCCGCCGCGTTGGCTGGCGACGTAGCTGATGAGGACCCTGCCGCCGGTGCGGCCGTGGCTGAGGGGGGCGCGCCGGGTGGCGACGCTGCCGCCGTCGTGGAAACTGCCGCTGATGCCGCGCCTGCCGGTGCTGCGGTGTCGGCTGGGGATGCGACTGCCGGGCCTGCGGCCGATGCACAGGGCGGCGACGCCGTCACGGCCGCGCTGACGGCTGATGCGCCTGCCGCTACGGCGTTGGCCGGTGGCCCGATTGAGGCAGACGGGGAGGAGTCGGCCGCCGTGGCCGAAGTGCCGGGCGGTGATGCGGCCACTGCCGGGCCTGCGGCCGATGCACAGGGCGGCGACGCCGCCATGGCCGCGCTGACGGCTGATGCGCCTGCCGCTACGGCGTCGGCTGGTGGCCCGATTGAGGCAGACGGGGAGGAGTCGGCCGCCGTGGCCGAAGTGCCGGGCGGTGATGCGGCCACTGCCGGGCCTGCGGCCGATGCACAGGGCGGCGACGCCGCCATGGCCGCGCCGACGGCTGATGCGCCTGCCGCTACGGCGTTGGCTGGTGGCCCGATTGAGGCAGACGGGGAGGAGTCGGCCGCCGTGGCCGAAGTGCCGGGCGGTGATGCGGCCACGGCCGAGCCTGCGGCCGCCGGTTCCGGTGCGGGGGCTGTAGGTGACGCAGCCGGAGCCGAGTCTGCCGCTGCGGCCGACGAGGACGCCGCCGACGGTGCGGTCACGGACGCGGCGGAGGGCGTGACCGCTGTGCCGCCGACTGACGTGCCCGATGGGGACTCTGCCGCCGCTCCAGCTGTGGCTGAGGGGGGCGTGCCGGGTGGCGGTGCTGCCGTTGTTGCGCCTGCCGGTGTGTCGGCTGGCGACGTAGCCGGCGGGGACTCTGGCGCCGTTCCTGCTGTGGCCGAGGGAGACGCGTCGGATGGCAACGCTGCCGTCGCGTCCGGTGTATCGCCCGCGGCTGCTGACGTGCCGGATGGGGAAGCCGCCGCCCCTGCGGGTGACACGGCCACCGCCACGCCCACGGCTGACGAGCCTGTTGCCGCGTCAGCGGGCGCCGAGCCCGGCGCAGGCAACGCCGCCGACGCGACGACCGACGCGGCCCCGGCCCCGGCGACCGCAACGCCGGACGCGCCTGCCGTCGCCGCTGCGGCCGAATCGCAGGCACCCGATGCCGCGCCTCAGGAGGCAGCCCCCGCCGAGGCGACGGATCCCGCTGCCCAAGCGGCTGCCGCCGCGCTCGCTGAGACCTCGGCTGACGACTCGGCCGCCGCGCCGACTGCCGGTGAAGGGCCCGCGACCGACGCGTCCGCCACCGAACTGGTCGACGCCGCGCCCGCCGCCGACGGTGGCACCGGCAACGCGCCCGCGACCGACGAGTCCGCTACCGACGCGACGCCCACTGCCCCGGACGCCGAGGGCGCCGAGGCGTCCGTCGGCGAAGCGCCTCCAACCCCTGAAGCCGCGGGCCAGGCGGCAACCGCCGACGCGGCCGCGACCGAACCGGTTGCCGCGCCTGCCCCCGAAACCGGAGCTCCCGAAACCGCCGGGCCCGAAGCCGCAACCTCGCAAGCCGCACCCCCCGAGCGCACCCCCCAAGCCGCCCCCGCAGCCGAGGGCTACGCGGAGGCCGAGCGCGCCGCCGTCCACCGGGTCATCCGCGACCGTCGTGACATCCGCAACGGCTTCCGCTCCGACCCCATCCCGCACGAGGTGCTGCTGCGCGTGCTCGAGGCCGCGCACACCGCGCCCAGCGTCGGGCAGTCCCAGCCGTGGGACTTCGTCGTCATCCGCTCCGAAGAGACCCGCCGCACCATGCACGAGCTGGCCACGCGCCAGCGCGACGCGTACGCCAAGTCGCTCCCCAAGGGGCGGGCCAAGCAGTTCAAGCAGCTCAAGGTCGAGGCGATCCTCGAGACCCCGGTCAACATCGTGGTGACCGCCGACCCGACCCGTGGCGGCCGGCACACTCTCGGCCGGCACACCCAGCCGCAGATGGCGCCGTACTCCTCCGCGCTCGCCGTGGAGAATCTGTGGCTCGCCGCGCGGGCCGAGGGGCTCGGTGTCGGCTGGGTCAGTTTCTTCGACGAGCGCGAGATGGTGCGTGCGCTCGGGCTGCCCGAGCATCTGGAGGTCGTGGCGTATCTGTGCGTCGGGTACGTCGACGAGTTCCCCGAGGAGCCGGAGTTGATGAAGACGGGGTGGTCCAAGCGCCGCCCGCTGTCGTGGGTCGTGCACGAGGAGGCGTACGGGCGGCGCGCGCTGCCCGGCGAGGACCCGGCGAACCTGCTTCAGGAGACCCTCCGGGGCATCCGTCCGCTGGACGCGAAGGCGCTCGGCGAGGCGTGGGAGCGGCAGAAGCGCATGACGAAGCCGTCCGGCGCGCTGGGCATGCTGGAGATCATCTCGGCGCAGCTGAGCGGACTGTCGCGGAAGTGCCCGCCGCCGATCCCCGAGCCCGCCGCGGTCGCGATCTTCGCCGGCGACCACGGGGTGCACGCGCAGGGCGTCACCGCCTGGCCGCAGGAGGTCACCGGCCAGATGGTCGCCAACTTCCTGGGCGGCGGGGCGGTCTGCAACGCCTTCGCGAGCCAGGTGGGCGCCGAGGTGTGTGTCGTGGACGTGGGCGTGGCGAGCGAGCTGCCCAGCACCCCGGGGCTGCTGCCGCGCAAGGTGCGGGCGGGCACCGGCGACTTCACCGTCGGCCCCGCGCTGACCCGCGAGGAGGTGCTGCGCGCCATCGAGGTGGGCATCGAGACGGCGCGCGACCTGGTGGCCGCCGGGAACAAGGCGCTGCTCACGGGCGAGATGGGCATCGCCAACACCACCGTGTCGGCCGCTCTGATCTCCGTCTACACCGACGCGGACCCGGCCGAGGTCACCGGGCGCGGCACCGGCATCAACGACGAGATGCACGCCCGCAAGATCGATGTCGTACGGCGCGGTCTGGAGCTGCACCAGCCCGATCCGGCCGACCCCATCGGTGTCCTCTCCGCGCTCGGCGGCCTGGAGCACGCCGCCATCGCCGGGCTGCTGCTGGGCGGCGCGTCCCTGCGTACCCCCGTCATCCTGGACGGGGTGAGCGCGGGCGCGGCGGCGCTGGTCGCCCGGGCCATCGCGCCCGAGGTGCTGGCCGCCTGCATCGCCGGGCACCGCAGCGCCGAGCCGGGACATGTGGCCGCACTGAACAAGCTGGGACTGCGGCCGCTGGTCGACCTCGATCTGCGTCTGGGGGAAGGGACGGGCGCGCTGCTGGCCCTGCCGGTGGTGCAGAGCGCCGCCCGGGCCATGCACGAGGTGGCGACCTTCGATTCCGCCGGAGTCACGGAGAAGAGCTGATGTCCGCCCCCGCCACGTAAAGTGTGCGCGGGGGCACATCCCACAGCCGATCAGCCCCGATCAGCCGATCAGCAGCCGGTCAGCAGCCGATCAGCCGCTCCAGCGCCGCAGCGGCAGCGCATTCGCACGAGGAGAGCCGCATCGCCATGTCCGAGAACTTTGCATACCCTGTGGGGCTGCGCCTGTCCGGGCGTCGGGTCGTCGTCCTCGGGGCCGGCCAGGTCGCCCAGCGTCGGCTGCCGGCGCTGATCGGGGCGGGCGCGGACATCGTGCTGATCTCGCCGTCCGCCACGGCCTCAGTCGAGGCGATGGCCGAGGCCGGCGAGGTGCGCTGGGAGCGCCGCACGTACCAGGACGGCGACTTCGAGGGCGCCTGGTACGCCCTGATCACCACCGACGACCCGGAGGCCAACGCCGCCGCGTCGGCGGAGGCCGAGGCCCGCCGGGTGTGGTGCGTACGCAGCGATGACGCCGAGGCGTCCACCGCCTGGACCCCGGCCACGGGGCGCAGCGAGGGCGTCACCGTCGCCGTGCTCACCGGCCGCGACCCGCGCCGCTCCGCCGCCGTGCGGGACGCCGTCGTCGAGGGGCTGCGCGACGGCACCCTCGCCGCGCCCCGGCACCGCGCCCGCGGGCCCCACGTCGCGCTGGTCGGCGGCGGCCCCGGCGACCCGGACCTGATCACGGTGCGCGGCCGTCGTCTGCTCGCCGAGGCGGACGTGGTCGTGGCCGACCGCCTGGGGCCTCGCGATCTGCTCGACGAACTCCCGCCACACGTCGAGGTGATCGACGCGGCGAAGATCCCCTACGGCCGCTTCATGGCCCAGGAAGCGATCAACAACGCGCTGATCGAGCACGCGAAGGCCGGCAAGGCGGTGGTCCGTCTCAAGGGCGGCGACTCCTTCGTCTTCGGGCGCGGCATGGAAGAAGCCCACGCGCTCGCCGAGGCGGGCATCCCGTATACCGTCGTGCCGGGCGTCACCAGCGCGATCAGCGTGCCGGCCGTGGCCGGGATCCCGGTGACGCACCGCGGCGTCGCTCATGAGTTCACGGTGGTCAGCGGGCATGTCGCGCCCGACGACCCCAGCTCGCTCGTGGACTGGGCGGCGCTGGCGAAGCTCCGTGGCACGCTGGTCCTGCTGATGGCCGTCGAGAAGATAGGGCCCATCTCCGCCACGCTCATCGAGCACGGCCGGGACGCGGGGACCCCGGTCGCCGTCGTCCAGGAAGGCACGACCGCCGCCCAGCGGCGCGTCGACGCGACCCTGGCCACGGTGGCGGAACGGGTCGCGGCCGAGGGGGTGCGGCCGCCCGCGGTCGTGGTGATCGGCGAGGTCACCGCCCTCGCCTCGGGTAACCATCGGTAACGCATCCCGTCGGCGTCATTGGCACGACCTCCAGGACAAGGCAGTATCACCCTGTGGCTGATCTCATCACCGTCGATGACCCCGACGACCCGCGGCTGCGTGACTACACGGGTCTGACCGATGTGGAGCTGCGGCGCAGGCGCGAGCCCGCCGAGGGCCTGTTCATCGCCGAGGGCGAGAAGGTCATCCGGCGGGCCAGACAGGCCGGTTACGAGATGCGTTCCATGCTGCTGTCGGCGAAGTGGGTCGACGTCATGCGGGACGTCATCGAAGACGTCCCGGCGCCGGTCTACGCGGTCAGCCCCGATCTCGCCGAACGCGTGACCGGCTACCACGTCCACCGGGGCGCCCTCGCCTCCATGCAGCGCAAGCCGCTGCCCGAGGCGGAGCAGCTCCTGGAGGGCACCCGGCGCGTGGCGATCATGGAGTCGGTCAACGATCACACCAATATCGGCGCGATCTTCCGCAGCGCGGCGGCGCTCGGCATGGACGCGGTGCTGCTCTCGCCGGACTGCGCCGATCCGCTGTACCGCCGCTCCGTCAAGGTCTCCATGGGCGCGGTCTTCTCTGTCCCGTACGCACGCCTGGAGGCCTGGCCCCGCGGTCTGGAGGCGGTCCGGCACACCGGCTTCAAGATCCTCGCCCTCACACCCGACGAGAAGGCCACCTCCATCGACGACGCCGCCCCCCACCGCATCGAGCGCGTCGCGCTGATGCTGGGCGCGGAGGGGGACGGGCTCTCCGTGCAGGCCCTTATGGCCGCGGACGAATGGGTGCGCATCCCCATGGCGCACGGTGTCGACTCGCTCAACGTGGGCGCGGCGGCGGCGGTCGCCTTCTACGCGGTCACGGCGGGCCGCCCGCAGGACTGAGGGGGAGCCGCGGGACGGCACCCGCACACCGTCAGCCGAACAGCGGTGGCGCGGCACCCTGGGCCGGCGCCGTAGGCGCGGGCGGCGGCGCCCCCAGCCCATAGGGCGGCCCCTCACAGCCCTGGGCCGCCGCGATGCCCAGCGCGACCAGCAGCGTCACCACAACGAAGACGATCAGCCGCTGGCGCATCAGCCGACGGTCCGGCCCGACGGGCCGGCGTCCGTTCCGCGGCGTACGGACCGTACGGACGGGCGGCCGCGCGCCGTTGCGCCCCGAGGGGCGCGCGGGGGTCGGGCGGGCGCCGGAGTTACGGCCCGTGGACCCGGCGGACCCGGCGGAACCGGTGGAACCGGCGGACCCGGCGGAACGGCCCCCCGTGCCGGGCCCCGGCCCCGGCCGCGGCGAAGAGGCGCGCGGAGCCTGGGAGCGGGGTGCGGGGGCAGGAGTACTACCGGGACGTCGCTCTGTGCGCTGCCGTGCGTACTCGTCGGCGCGTCGGCCGCTCAGCCGCTCCGACGGCTGCCGCGGCCCGGGGTGGTTCCCGCCGGACGCGTGGCCTCCCGGATGCTGGCCACCCGGATGGTGACCTCCGGAGTGGTGCCCGTCGGACTGCCCGGACCCACCGGCGCCGAGCCCCCCGTGCCCACCGAGGCCGGAGTGCTCCCCGTGTCCGTGCGTCTCCCGCGCCGCGATCTCCTTCAGGCGCAGGGACAGCTGGAGCGTGCTCGGCCGGTCCTCGGGGTCCTTCGCGAGACACGCGTGGAGCAGCGGCGCCAGGGCGTCCGGCACCCCGGCCAACTGCGGCTCCTCGTGCACCACGCGGTAGAGCATCACCTCGGAACTCCCCTGCCCGAACGGGGAGTCCGCCATCGAGGAATACGCGAGCGTCGCGCCCAGCGCGAAGACGTCGGTCGCGGGGGTCACCGTCGCCCCGCGCACCTGCTCGGGCGCGAGGAAGCCGGGGGAGCCGACGGCCGTGCCGACGTGAGTCAGCGTGCTGGCCCCGGTCGCCCAGGCGATGCCGAAGTCGATGATCCGCGGGCCCTTGGGCGACAGGAGGATGTTCGACGGCTTGAGGTCCCGGTGCACCACGCCCGCCTCGTGCACCGCCAACAGGCCCTCGGCAAGCGCCGACCCGATGGCGGCGACCTGCGCGGCGGGCAGCGGGCCCTCCTCGTTCACCTTGTCGTGCAGGGACGGCCCGGGCACGTACTGCGTGGCGAACCACGGCCGGTCGGCCTCCAGGTCGGCGGCCACCAGCCGCGCCGTGCAGCCCCCGCGGATCCGCCGCGCGGCCGAGACCTCGCGGGCGAACCGGGATCTGAACTCGCGGTCCTCGGCCAGATCCGGCCGGATCACCTTCAGCGCCACGCGCTGCCCGCGCCGGTCGGAGCCGAGGTAGACCACCCCCATGCCGCCCGCGCCGAGCCGCCGGTGAAGCCGGAAGGAGCCGACGACACGCGGGTCCTCGCGCCGGAGCCGCATCATCGCCATGTCCGTCCCCTACCTCCGGTGGGTAGGCCCGTTCCCAGTACCCCTGGCCGGGAGGCCCCATCCGCTGCCGCCGTCTGACGTGCACAGCTTACGGATTGACGGCCCGGCGCGCTGAGAGGCCGCGCATGCGTCGGCAGATGGATTGTCAGTGGTGGGTGGAATCCTTGGAGAAGTGGGGCGGAATCGCGGCAATCCGCGCTCCGGTCCGCGATGCGAGATCTCAAGGGACCGTCGCAGAAGGGGGATTGAGCCCGTGAAGGGTGATCGTGTGGAGATAGTCGTGGACGCCGGCGACACGACTCGGACCTATGAAGTGGTGGCGAGCCGGGCGGGCCGTCGGGTGGAGACGGCGGTGCGCCGAGGCGTGGTGGAAGTGAGCGAAGTCACCCGGAGCGGCTCGGTGGTGCGCACCGCCCGCTTCATGGCCACCAGGGTGCTGGCGCTGGTCGAGCAGCCGGTGCCGCGGATCGACGACGGGGAGCGCGAGGAGAGCCCCCTCAGGGAAGACCCCAAGTCCTGACGCCGAGTCTCCACCCAGGGGAGTAGTCGCCCGCGTAGGACGTCATCCTCCGGGAGGCCCGGCATCGATACGAAGGCATGACGCCGTGCCCGGTCCCCGCGCCTAATGTTGAGGTCAAGCGGCGGGCGCAGCACTCGTCCCCCGAGGTCAGACGCTCGCCGCCCCAGATGTGACAGGAGAGAGACGATGGTGGACCCGGCTGGAGGGACGGCCACCCGAGCGCGCGGACACCGCGCGGCGGAGGTGTTCGGCGGCCAGCGGTCCGGCACGCGTCACCCCTTGGCCGCGGCGGCGATGGCGCTGCCACTGGCCGCTCTCCTGGCCATCGTGTTCGGCGGCTGGGAGGCCGTCGTCACACAGGCGTCGTCCGTGGCGGGAATACTGGGGCGCTGAGCGCCCCAGGCCCGGGAGAGCGGCCCGGGCGGGGACATCCCGTCATCAGCCCCGTGGGGACGGGGGTGCGGCGGACGGCACGAGTGCCCGGACAGCTGGGGAGCTGTCCGGGCATCGCGCCGTTTGGGGGCTATGCCCCGGCAAAGTGCGGATACGGCCTGACCTAGGATCCAGCTCGGAGGGGCTACCGCGCTATACGAGATGGGAAGCCGTGAGCGGAACCGTACGGGAGGACGTCGTCCCGCAGCTGGTCGACGTCGTCCGCAGCCGGTCCGCGCCGCATCACGGACCCGTCGGCGAGCCGATCGTGCTGGCGGACCGCCGCGACGCCACCGTCATACGCCATGGTTCGGTCGTCGCGAAGGCGCACGCCCCCGACACGGACCCGGATGAGCTGTCCGTCAGGGTGCGGGTGGCCGGGCATCCGAGGTGTACCGGCATTCTGCTCCCGCCGCTGGGCGGGCCCGAGGCGCTGCCCGGTGGGCGGGCGGTGACCCTGTGGCCGTACGGGGAGCCGGTGTCGCCCGAGCACCCGGAGGCCGCGCCGTGGGCGGAGGCCGGGGCGCTGCTGGCGCGGCTGCACTCCGTGGAGCCCGCTGCGCTGCCCGGCCCGCTGCCGCCGATGCGCGGGCCGGCCAAGGCCGCCCGCGCCGTCGCCCGGCTGCGGCGCGCGGGGGCCGGAGCGGAGGCGGTCGTGGAGGCGGTGCTGCGGGCGTGGGGCGCGCTGCCGGGCTGGGCGCGGGGTGAAGGGGCGGCGCCGCAGGGTGGTGCGCTGTGCCATGGCGATCTCCACCTGGGCCAGTTGGTGAGGTCAGCCGAACCCTCCAACCCCGCCGCCCGCTGGCTGCTCATCGACGTCGACGACCTCGGCCTCGGCGACCCCGCGTGGGATCTCGCCCGCCCTGCCGCCTGGTTCGCCGCCGGGCTGCTCGCCCCGGACGACTGGGGGCGCTTCCTGGGGGCGTACCGCGCGGCGGGCGGCCCGGCCGTACGGGAGTGTCAAGAGGACCCGTGGGCGCGGCTGGACGTGCCTGCCCGCGCCCTGACCGTGCAGATCTCCGCGCTGGCGCTCGCCAAGGCGGCGCGGGAGGGGCGTCCGTTGGACGAGGCGGAGGAGTCGATGGTGGAGGCCTGTCTGCGCATCGCGCGGCTTGCCGGAGCGTAGGGTGAAGTCAACGCCGCCGGACGGCCGTTCCGGCAGCGCTTTTGTCTGAAAGCTGAGGAGTTGAGCGGACCATGCAGTGTCCCAAGTGCGGTGCACCGATGCACACGTACAACCGCAATGGTGTCCAGATAGAGCAGTGCAGCGGCTGCCGGGGGATCTTCCTGGACTACGGGGAGCTGGAGGCGCTGACCCGGCTCGAGTCGCAGTGGTCCACGCAGGCTCCGCCCGCACCTCCGGCGCCGCCGGCCGCTCAGGCGTACCCGGCCGCCCCCGCCCCCGCCTGGGGTGCCCCGCAGCACGGTCACCACGGGCACCACAAGCAGCACCGCAGCTTCGGGCGCATGCTCTTCTCTTCCTGAGCGCACACGACTGAGGGCCGGGGCGAGATGCCCCGGCCCTCGGCCGATCATGTGGACGATACTGGGATTGAACCAGTGACCTCTTCCGTGTCAGGGAAGCGCTCTCCCGCTGAGCTAATCGTCCTGGGGATCCGCGACGAAGATCGCAGAGCCACAGTGTGCGCGATACTGGGATTGAACCAGTGACCTCTTCCGTGTCAGGGAAGCGCTCTCCCGCTGAGCTAATCGCGCGAGTGGGCCCGTGAAGGCCCGAGTGGACGATACTGGGATTGAACCAGTGACCTCTTCCGTGTCAGGGAAGCGCTCTCCCGCTGAGCTAATCGTCCGAGGTGGAGACGGGATTTGAACCCGTGTAGACGGCTTTGCAGGCCGTTGCCTCGCCTCTCGGCCACTCCACCAGACGCAGGGGCCGAAACCCCCACTCCGAGCGGACGACGAGATTCGAACTCGCGACCCTCACCTTGGCAAGGTGATGCTCTACCAACTGAGCCACGTCCGCAGGTGTCGTTTCTCCGGGGCGCTTCCGCGTCCCGGCGACGTGTTGAACTCTAGCGGATTCCGGGGCCAGCTCAAATTCCGTTTGCGCACCGTGCTCCCTCCGTTTCCGCAGCGTGCCGCAGTAGCCCGCGGTCGGCATGCCCTCCCGCCACACCGGTGAGGCGCCCGCCATAGACTCGCAACCGTGTACGAGCTGCCCCCTCTGGCCCGCTTCAGCGGCCTCGTCGCCACCGATCTGCGCGATGTGACCAGCGACCCCGCGGCCCTGGACTCCGAGGGCTTCTGGGCGGTGGTCGCTGACTTCGAAGGCGGTCTGGTCTGCGCCCGCTTCGCGGACGTACGGCCCGAGCCCGTACCGGCCCCGACGCCCGGCCGCTGGGCCGGTCCCGCCCCCGCGGACTGGACCACATCGCTGGACCGCGCCGCCTACATCGAGGGTGTACGGCGCATCCGGCGGTACATAGCGGCGGGCGAGGTGTACCAGGCGAACCTGTGCCGGGTGCTGTCCGCGCCGCTGCCCGACCCCGACCGCGCCGACGTGGACGAGCTGAGCGCGCTGCTGGCTCTGGGCAACCCCGCCCCGTACGCCGGCACCGTCCGCCTTCCCGCCCATGGCGTGGAGGTCGCCACGGCCTCGCCCGAGCTCTTTCTGCGGCGGGATGGGCGGGTCCTCGAATCCGGCCCGATCAAGGGCACCGGGCGCGAGGTGGCGGACCTGCTGGACAAGGACCACGCCGAGAACGTGATGATCGTGGACCTGGTCCGCAACGACCTGGGACGGGTCTGCGCCACCGGGACGGTGACCGTCCCCGCGCTCTGCGCGGTCGAGCCGCACCCCGGTCTGGTCCACCTCGTCTCCACCGTGCGCGGCGAGCTGGCGGCCGGCGCGGGCTGGCCGGAGCTGTTCGCGGCGGCCTTTCCGCCCGGGTCCGTCACCGGGGCGCCCAAGTCCAGCGCGCTGCGCGTCATCGAGGAGCTGGAGACGGCGCCCCGCGGCCCGTACTGCGGAGGCATCGGCTGGGTGGACGCCGACCGCGGCACCGGTGAGCTGGCGGTGGGAATCCGCACCTTCTGGATCGACCGTACGGCCGCCGGTGGCCCCGCGCTGCGCTTCGGCACCGGGGCGGGCATCACCTGGGGCTCCGATCCCGAGCGCGAATGGGACGAAACCGAACTCAAGGCCGCCCGGCTGCTCAAGGTAGCGTCGGGGGCGTACCAGCCGACGGGAGGCACCGCACGATGACGCTTGCCATCTGGCTCGACGGTTCGCTGCGCGAGGCCGGCAGCGCACAGGTGTCCGTCTTCGACCATGGGCTGACGGTCGGCGACGGCGTCTTCGAGACGGTCAAGGCGGTCGACGGACGCGCTTTCGCGCTCACCCGCCATCTGCACCGGCTGGCCGGCTCGGCCCGCGGCCTCGGGCTGCCGGAACCGGACCTGGACGAGGTGCGGCGGGGCTGCGAGGCGGTGCTGCAAGCCGGCCCGGCGCCGCTCGGGCGGCTGCGGATCACCTACACGGGAGGGGTCTCACCGCTCGGCTCCGACCGGGGCACGGCGGGACCCACCCTGGTCGTCGCGTTCGTCGAGACCGAGCGGCGGCCCGATACGACGGCGGTGGTCACCGTCCCGTGGACCCGCAACGAGCGCGGGGCGCTGGCCGGACTGAAGACCACCTCGTACGGCGAGAACGTCGTGGCGCTCGCCCGGGCGCGGGAGCACGGCGCGAGCGAGGCGCTGTTCGGCAACACGGTCGGGCGGCTGTGCGAGGGCACCGGGTCCAATGTCTTCGTGGTCCTGGACGGGGAGTTGCACACCCCGCCGCTGGCTTCCGGCTGCCTCGCGGGCATCACGCGGCAGCTTGTGCTCGACTGGGTGGGGGCGAAGGAGACCGATCTGCCCTTCGGCGTACTGGAACGGGCGGAAGAGATCTTCCTGACCTCCACCACCCGGGACGTCCAGGCCGTCCACCGGCTGGACGACCGGCCGCTGCCGGGCGTGCCGGGGCCCGTCACCGCGGAGGCGGCGCGGATCTTCACCGAGCGGGCGGCCGACGACCTCGATCCCTGAGCAGGCCTCGGTACTTGAGCGGCGGGCGGCTTTCCGCGCGGCCCGCACGGAAAAGATGGTGACGATCGCCCGCGAGGCAGGTACAACACCATCGTGACCACCACCCTGCGGCCCACCGGGCCGGAACAGCGCACCGAGACCGGCGGGCGGACCCGCTCGTACGAGGTGTGCGTCAACGGCCGCCCCGTCGGCTCACTCCACCTGGCCACCGACGACCGGCTGGGCCCGGAGGTCGGCCGGATCGCGCGGCTGGACATCGACGAGCCGGACCGGCACCGCGGCCGGGGCACGGTCGCCGCGCTGGCCGCCGAGGAGGTGCTGCGTGGCTGGGGCTGTACGCAGGTGGCGGTGAGCATTCCGGCGCAGGCCACCCCCGGGCTCGGGCTCGCGGGCGCACTCGGCTTCGGCGAGCGCGGCCGCAACATGGTCAAGGAGCTGTCCGAGGCGCCAGAGCTGCCGCCCGGCAGCGAGGTGCGGGCCATGGGGGAGGCGGAGTACCCGGCCTGGTTCGAGCACGAGCGGGTCGAGTACATCCGCAGCTGGACGGACCGGGGGCTGACCGAGGAAGCGGCCCGGGCCAAGGCGGACGCCGCCTACGCGACCCTGCTGCCGGACGGCCCCGCGACGCCCGGCGCCCTGCTGCGCGTCCTCGCCCACGGCGGCACGGACGTGGGCACCCTATGGGTGGCGATACGCCCCGAGGAGGCCACTGAGGAGGCCACTGAAGAGGCGGAGGACGCGGAGGACGCGGGGGACGCGGTGCATGCCGGGGGCGCCCTGGAGGCGTATGTCTACGGTGTCGAGGTCGCGGAGGAGCACCGCGGCCGCGGCCACGGCCGCACCCTCATGCTCGCCGCCGAGCGCGACAGCCTGGCGGCGGGGGCCCGCACGATCGGGCTGCATGTCTTCGGCGGCAACGCCCCGGCGCTGCGGCTGTACGAGTCGCTCGGCTACCGACCGACCCAGTACCACCTCTTCAAGCAGCTGCTCTGAGCCCCAGACCCCAGCCCAGGCGTGGGCTCACCCGGCGAGCAGCCGGTCGGCGATCGCCTCGATGCGCTCGCGCAGGCCCTCCTGGCTCTTCCCGCCGTCCAGCCGCTCCTCGCCGATCACATACGTCGGGGTGCCGGTCACCCCGATCGCCTTCCCCTCGGCCTGGTCCGCGTCCACGATCAGGATGTGCCGCCCGTCGATCAGCGCGGTGTCCATCTCCTCGTCGTCCAGCCCCAGCTCCCGCGCGACCTCCACCAGCAGCACCTCGCCGCGCACGCTCAGCTCCTCGGCGCGGGCCAGGACGGCCTCGGCGTACGGCCAGCCCCGGGCCTGCACGATGGCCTCCTCGAGGGCCTGGGCGGCCGCGTGGGCGTGCTTGTGCTTCTCCAGCGGGAAGTGCCGTATGCGGATCTCCAGGGCGTCGCCGTAGCGGGCACGCAGCGCGTGCAGATCGGTCAGCGAGCTACGGCAGTCGGGGCACTGGAGCTCGCACCACACATCGAGCACGATGGGCTCGGCGGGCTCGGCGGGCTCGGCGGGCTCGGGGCGGTGGGACTCGGCGCCTTCGCCGGGAGTGGCGCCGACGGATGGGTCGGCAGGCTGGGGGTCGCTCATGGGACCAGTCTTCCAGCCGGAGCCGCGTCCTCCGAATCAGGACCGGGCGCCTCGGCCGGGGGAGCCGCGGAGCGGACTCGACCCAGCGGACCCGAGCCGGCGGACTCGGCCGACTCGGCCCAGGGGAGGAGCCGTTCCCCGGAGATGTCCCTGATCCTCGTCCCAGGTTGGTCGGTATGCCGCCGTGAGGGTGCACGATGGATACCCGGACCCGATCCGCGGTGTCCGATCGCCAGGAGGACCCGATGCTGACCGACACCGTCTGCGCCGCGGCGTCCGCGGCGGGCCTCGCTGTCGCCTTTGTGACGGCGTACCGCAAGCGTTTCCTGGCCGCGACCCGTATCGCCGCCTACGCGCTGGTGCCGGTGGGCCTGGCGATGACGGGCATCCTGGACTGGATCGCCGACCTGGTCTTCAAGCCGAGTGTCTGGCTGGGCTTCGGGGTGCTCGGCCTGTCCTGGCTGCTGTTCATGGTGAGCCGGGCGGTGGAGCGCCGGGGCGGTGGCACCCGCAAGGAGCGGCGCGCCGCCGCTGCCGCGGAGCGGGGTGGGGCCGCCGCCGCGGAGCGAGGCGGGGCGGCGCCCGCGCTGGGCGTGGGCGGCCGAGCGCGGGGAGCCAGGGGCGCGGCCAAGTCCGGAGGCAGCGCGGGCACGGACGACTTCTCGGATATCGAGGCCATTCTCAAAAAGCACGGAATCTGACGCCCAACCGGTCAATAACAGCTCTCTGGTCGCAGGCGGGGTTGCCCTGCGCCATGATCTTCCGCGAGATGCTGCAATCACCCGGGGAGCGATCCCCTATCGAAGGACCCCCCGCACCGCCGAGCGAGAAGCCGCGTGGCTGTCTCTTCGCCCTTTCCCAGCCACCGCTGATGCTTTTCCTCGCGTTCATAGGCACCCTGCTCTTCGTCACCGCCGTCCACGATCTCTACCGGTGGTGACCGCAACCGCCGGCGCGGCCTCAGCCCGTGGCCGCCTCCCGGCGCCGGGCGCGATAGGCGGCCACATGCAGGCGATTCCCGCAGGTGCGGCTGTCGCAGTAGCGACGTGAGCGATTGCGCGAGAGGTCGACGAAGGCATGTCCGCAGTCCGGCGCCTCGCAGCGCCGCAGCCGCTCCCGCTCGCCCGCCACCACGAGGAACGCGAGCGCCATGCCGCCGTCGGCGGCGAGGTGCTCGGCCAGGGACGCACCTGGGGCGAAGTAGTGCACATGCCAGTCGTAGCCGTCGTGGTCGGTGAGCCGGGGGGTGGTGCCGGCCGCGGCGACCACCGTGTTGAGCAGCTCGGCGGCGCGCCGGGAATCGGCCGCGGCGAAGACCTCGGCGAATCGGGCGCGCACCGCCCGCACGGCCGCCAGGTCCCGCTCCCCGAGCGTGCCGACGTCGCTGATGGCGTGCTGCGCCACGAAGCGGCGCAGCGTGGCGACGTCCGCGAGGCCGTCCTGGCCCTCGCCTTCGGGCGTGGTGTTCACCAGAGCGACGACCGCGTCGAGCGCGCACCGGGTGTCGTGGTTGATCAGCACGGTTGGCTCCCTGGCCGGCCGGATCGGCGGCTTGCTCTCGCCTGCCTTTCGATCTGACCGACTCTAGCGGCGTTAACCCACAAGTGTGACAACTACGGCCCGTGTGACAGCCACCCATGACAACTGGTGACCACTGACCACTGACGACCACTGACAACCGGTGACGGCTGGCAACCGGCGACGCCGTACGACACGACGGTGCCGTCACCGCGGACCACTCCGCGGCGACGGCACCGTCGCCTGCCATATGCCGTTGTCGCGATGCCGTTGATGTCGCTGTCTTCATGCCGCGGCCGGGCTCGCGCCGTCTCCCCGAGTCGGACGGCCGCGCTCAGCGCTCGCCGGGGCTCAGCTCTCCGCCAGGATGTGGGAGAGTTCCGTGTCGAGGTCGAAATGGCGGTGCTCGGTGCCGGGTGGCACCGCGGCGTCGGTTCGCTTCAGGAACGATTCCAGGGCCCGCGCCGGGGCTTCGAGTAGAGCCTCTCCTTCGGGGGAGCTCAGGGCGATGCAGACGACGCCCTGCCCATGGCTGCGGGACGGCCACACGCGGACGTCGCCGGTGCCTGTGGGCCGGTGCAGGCCCTCGGCGAGCAGGTCGCGGGCGAAAACCCATTCGACCGTCTCTTCGGCTCCGGTGTGGAAGGTAGCGTGCACGGCGTAGGGATCGGCCGTGTCGTACCGCAGGCCCGCGGGTACAGGCAGTGACGACTCGCTCGACACAACGAGGCGCAGGTGCAGCTCGCAGCTGACCGTGGTGTTCATAAGCGCCAGGGCCTTTCGCTCAGTGTGCGCTCGGGGATTCGCACGTCGGCGAAATCGACATGCCACCTACGGTGCCGTTGTAAACCCCTCTGCCCGTTTTGTGGGCCTTCTAGTAGCTCTAGCAGCGGAGCCTCCGGGCGGTCGGTACCGCCATTCCGGTGACTCTTTTCGATCAGGTAGGTTGGGTCACATGAACGCGGAGAGTGACGAGCGGCAGGAAGTCGCCAAATCGGCGGCTCCTCGGGCCGCAGCGGGGGAGGGCGCCTCCGATGAGCCGGTTCTCGGCTCACGGGCGCCGCAGTTCATCCAGAGGTCCCGGGCGCTGCATCTGAGCTGGCAGGTCGGGGTGTTCCTCATCGGGCTCGCGGTGGTGGTCATCGGCATCATCATGCTGCCGCTGCCGGGTCCGGGATGGCTGGTGATCTTCGCCGGTATGGCGATCTGGGGCACCGAATTCGTCTGGGCCCAGTTGGTGCTGCGCTGGACCAAGCGGAAGGTCACGGAGGCGGCGCAGCGCGCCCTGGACCCCCGGGTGCGCAAGCGGAATATCATTCTGACCACGATCGCCCTGGTGATTTGCGCCGCGGCCGTGGCGGTGTATCTGTGGAAGTTCGGGATCGTCATGCCTTGGAAGATCAAGGAGTAGGCAGCGGCCGCCCGCCCCCGGAGGGCGGGCAGGGGTGGTCGGGGGCACGGTGCGGCATGCGCTAATGTTGGGCGTGCGCCGGGGCGATTAGCTCAGTGGAAGAGCGCTTCGTTCACACCGAAGAGGTCACTGGTTCGAACCCAGTATCGCCCACCCTTGATCGAGGGCCCGGAGGCTTGATGCCTCCGGGCCCTCGGCGTCGTTACGCGCAGTGACGACTGGATCGAGACGCTTTTGGTGAAGCGCTTCGATCGATCCTGTCTGAACCGTTGACGTCCGTCGAGTACATCCATAACTTAGCCCGGCAAGCGCTTGCCTAAAACGTTTCAAGGATCGTTGTGTCAAGGCTCGTTGGGCAGTCGTGACGACCTGCCCGGGAGGGGCGTCTCATGAGTGCTCGATGGGTGCGGGGGAGTAGAAGGCTGCGAGCGGCCGCGGTGGGTCTGCTCGGGCTGGGGCTGCTGGCCTCGGGATGCGGTGGGAGCAGCGGCTCGGGCGATGGCAAGGTGACCATCCGCTATTCCTGGTGGGGCGCGAAGGACCGCGCCGAGCTGATCCAGAAGACGGTCAAGCTGTTTGAGAAGAAGTATCCGAACATCGAGGTGAAGACGGATTTCGCCGAGTACGCCGACTTCTGGAGCAAGTTCAATACCCAGGCCGCGGGCGGAAACCCGCCCGACGTCTTCCAGAACTCGGTCGCGTTCCTGCGCAAATACGGCGAGAAGAACATCCTGCTCGACCTGAATCAGCAGGTGAAGGCCGGAAACCTCAGCATGAAGGACTTCCGGGCCGGTCTGGAGAAGGCCGGCGAGGTCGACGGCAAGCTCTACGGCGTGCCGGTCGGCGCCAACACCTTCGCCCTGTTCTACAACCCCGCCGAGTTCAAGAAGGTCGGGGTGACCCCCAAGGACGGCTGGACCTGGGACCAGTACTTCTCCGCCGTCGAGAAGATCAGCCAGAAGGACAAGGGATCCCTCTTCGGCGCGAGTGACAACGCCGGGGTGATGTACCTCTACGACCTGTATCTGCGCCAGGAGGGCAAGGCCTTCTTCACCGAGGACAAGAAGCTCGGATTCACCGAGGACGACCTCAAGAAGTGGTGGGGCGACTGGTACGGGAAGAACAAGGACGGCGTGCTGGTCCCGGCCAAGAAGAGCGAGCAGGTCAAGCCCAAGGCGACCATCAGCGCCGACCTCGCCGCCGCAGAGTTCACCTGGGACAACTTCCTGGTCCGCTTCGCGGCGGAGACCAAGACCGACCTCGACCTCGGCCCGATCCCGACCCTGGACGGGAAGAAGACCGGGCAGTACCTGTCCTCCCTGATGCTGAGCGGCTCCGCGCGTACCCAGCACCCCAAGGAAGTCGCGAAGTTCATCGACTTCATGACCCATGACCCCGAGGTCGGCAAGATCATGGGCTACAACCGAGGGGTGCTGCCCACCAATGCGCAGTACGACGCGTTCAAGCCCACCGGAGTGAACGCCAAGATCGCCCAGTACGAGGAGAGCGTCACCGGCAAGCTGGAGCCGATCACTCCGCACCCGGCCGGCGCGGATGTCGCGGAGGCCGCCTTCCTGCGCATCTACGGCCAGGTTTCGCAGGGTAAGACCTCGGTGGACGACGCCGTCGACCAGTTCTTCAGCGAGGCGAAGACCGCGCTCGGCTCCTGAGGAGATCCCCCGTGACCCCTACCAAGACCCCTGCGGCGGCTGATCTCACACGCAAGGACCCCGCGCCGCGGGCGGCCGAGGCCCCGCACTCCGCCCCCGCCGCCGCCCTCGCGCGGCGGCGGGGGCGGCGGGAGACGCTGGCCGGGTATCTCTTTCTGACGCCGTGGTGCATCGGGATCCTGCTGCTCACCCTCGGCCCGATGCTCGTCTCGCTCTACCTGGCGTTCACCGACTACAACCTCTTCGACCCGCCCAAGTGGGTGGGCCTGAAGAACTTCCGGGAGATGTTCCAGGACGACCGGTGGTGGAACTCGGTCGACGTGACGGTGAAATACGTCCTGATCGGCACCCCGCTGAAGCTGTTGTTCGCGCTCGGCGTGGCGCTGCTGCTGGTCAAGCCCCGTAAGGGGCAGGGCTTCTACCGCTCGGCCTTTTACGCCCCGTCCCTGATCGGCGCCAGCGTCAGCATCGGCATCGTGTGGCGGTCGATCTTCCAGGACGACGCGATCGTCGACAAGTCGATGAGTCTCTTCGGCTGGGACGTGGGCGGCTGGATCGGCGACCCGGACTGGATGCTGCCCACGCTCATCACCCTGACCGTCTGGCAGTTCGGCGCCCCGATGGTGATTTTCCTGGCCGGGCTCAAGCAGGTGCCCCGCGAGCTGTACGAGGCAGCGGAGATGGACGGCGCGGGGCGCTGGCGTCGGTTCCGTTCCATCACCCTGCCGATGATCTCTCCGGTGCTCTTCTTCAATCTGCTGCTGGAGATCATCCACTCGTTCCAGGTCTTCACCTCGGCGGTGGTCATCGGCGGCACCGGAGGCTCCGGGGCGGGCGGTCCCGCCGACTCGCTGCTGGTCTACACCTGGTACCTGTACGAGCAGGGCTTCCGCAATCTGCGCATGGGCTACGCCTCCGCGATGGCGTGGATGCTGATGCTCGGCATCGGGCTGGTGACGGTGGTGCTGTTCAAGACCCAGCGCGGCTGGGTGCACTACGAGGAGGATGCCCGGTGAGCTCTGTGAGCAGTGCGGCTCGGCGCAGGGTGCGGTCCGTGGGCTGGCATGTGGGCGCGCTCGCGCTGCTGGCCGTGATCCTCTACCCCGTGGTGTGGGTGATCGGGGCCTCCTTCAAGCCCGGGGACAAGATCGTCGGCAGCCTGGAGCTGCTGCCCACCGACCCCATCACCGACAACTACCGGCGGCTGTCGGAGGGCATCGCCGACATCCCGATCACCAGCTTCTTCTACAACTCGCTGATCATCGCGGTGGGTTCGGTGATCGGGGTGCTCTTCTCCTGCTCCCTGGCGGCCTACGCCTTCGCCAGGATCCGCTTCGCCGGGCGCAACCTGCTGTTCACGGTCATGATCGCCACGCTGCTGCTGCCCTTCCAGGTACTGATCATTCCGCAGTATGTGCTGTTCCAGAAGCTGGATCTGATCAACACCTTTGTGCCGTTGCTGCTCGGCAAATACCTGGCCGTGGACGCCTTCTTCGTCTTCCTGCTGATGCAGTTCATGCGCAACCTCCCGAGGGAGCTGGACGAGGCGGCCCGTATCGACGGCTGCGGCCATCTGCGCATCTACTGGAACATCGTGCTGCCGTTGTGCCGCCCGGCTCTGATCACCAGCGCGATCTTCAGCTTCATCTGGGCCTGGAACGACTTCATCGGACCGTTGCTCTATCTGAACACCCAGGACAAGTACACGGTCTCGCTCGCCCTGAAGATGTTCATCGACCAGGACACCGTCGCGGACTACGGCGGCATGGTCGCCATGTCGATGGTGGCGCTGGCGCCGGTGCTGCTGTTCTTCCTCGCCTTCCAGCGCTATCTGGTCGAGGGCGCGGCGACCTCCGGGCTGAAGGGCTGAGGGGCGGCGCCATGGACGTACGGGAGGCGAGCGAGCGGTCGCGGACCGGGCGGCGGGCGTCGCGGCGGGACTCGCGGCTGTTCCTTTTCTCGGTGTTCGCCGAATCCCTGCTGACCGGGGTGTGGGTGGTGCTCGCCGCCCTGCCCGTGGTCACCCTGCTGCCCGCCTTCGCGGCCGGGTGTGCGCATCTGCGTCGCCACCTGGACGGTGAGCGGTCCACATGGCGGGATTTCCTTTCCGGTCTGCGGGAGGCGACGCGCAGCGGGTGGCGGTTCTCCCTCCTGTGGTGGGCGGCGCTCGCCCTGCTCGCGTTCGATCTGCGCGTGGCCCGCTCCGGGGCCCTGCCCGGCGGGCCCGCGCTGATCGCCGTAAGCGTGGCGGGGACGCTCGCGGTGATCGTGCTCGGGCTGCGCACGGCGGCCCAGTGGCGGCCAGGCCTCGGCTGGCCCGCCGTGGCCCGGGCCGCCGTGCGCCGCGGCCTCGGCGCCGACCTGGGCGGGTCGCTGCTGCTCGTCGGCGGGCTCGCGGTGGTCACCGTCGCCGCCTGGCAGCTGCTGCCGCTGGTCGCGCCCGCGGTGGGCGCCCTCGCGGCCTGTGCCGTCGCGGTGGAGTCGAAGGGGCGCGCCCGCGCCTGACAACGGCGCGCCCGGCCTGTCAGGCGCACCACCCCGCCCGGCGGCCCGGACGCCCCGTCACCGGGTCTCCGGCCCCATCAAGTCATTCATGTCATGCACCTGACCCCCGTCGAAAGGTTACGCATGTCTCCGATCCCCCGACGCAACGTGCTCAAGGCGGCCGCCGGCGCCGCGGCCCCCTTCTCCTGGCTGCTCGCGGGCAACACCCAGCAGGCCGCAGCCGCCGACAAGGCCGACAAGGCGGCGGACGGCCCCGTCGACATCACCTGGCTGGAGGACGGCGGCCTGGGCGCGGCCGCGGGCAGCACCTTCGGGGTGCCCTGGCCGAAGGGTGCCCGACCGGCGGACCAGAAGTTCGCGCTGGCCACGGCCGACGGCAAGGACGTGCCCCTGCAGACCTGGGCCACCGCCTACTGGCCGGACGGCTCGCTCAAGTGGACCGCGCACGCGGCGGCGGAGGGGCTCGACGGCGCCAGGACGTACCGCCTGACGGCCGGCGAGCCCGCCGCGCCCGCCAAGAAGATCACCGTCTCCGAGAGCGGCGGCAGAATCACCGTGGACACCGGGGTGATCAAGGCCGTGATCGGCAAGGACGGCGGGAAGCTCGTACGGTCCGTCACCCGGGGCGGCACCGAGATCGCCCGCGACGGCCGGCTGGTCCTGCTCCGCCAGGGCGACATCGACGACGGCGACCACGGCAGCGCCAAGTGGGAGCGGTTCGACGGCGAGATCAGCGGCGCCAAGGTCGAGCAGAAGGGCCCCGTCCGCGCGGTCGTCCGCATCGACGGCAAGCACCGCAAGGGCGGCCGCAGCTGGCTCCCCTTCAGCATCCGGCTCTACTTCTACGCGGGCGCCGACTCCTTCCGCATGGTCCACACCATCACCTTCGACGGGGACCAGACCGGCGGTCATGAGTCGGGGGACTTCATCCGGGGCCTGGGCGTGCGCTTCTCCGTGCCGATGCGCGACGAGGCGTACGACCGGCACATCCGGATCGCGGGCGAGGGCAAGGGATTTCTGACCGAGGCGGTCAAGGGCATCACCGGGCTGCGCCGCGACCCCGGCGCGGCCGTCCGCAAGGCCCAGTTCAAGGGCGAGAAGCTGCCCGACCCGGCGACCTGGGACCAGCGGGTCACCACCCGGCTGCACCTCATCCCCACCTGGGGCGACTACACCCTCTCCCAGCTGTCCGCCGACGGCTTCACGCTGCGCAAGCGCACCGAGCCGGGCCACGGCTGGATCGCCGCGGGCGGCGGCGGCCGGGCCGGCGGCTTCGGCTATGTGGGCGGCGTCAGCGGCGGGCTGTCCTTCGGACTGCGCGACTTCTGGGAGAAGTTCCCCGCCCAGCTCGACATCCGGGGCGCCTCGGGCGACGAGGCCGAGGTCACGCTGTGGCTGTGGTCCCCCGAGGCCCAGCCCATGGACCTGCGCTTCTACCACGACGGCTTGGGCCAGGACACCTACGCCGAGCAGCTCGAGGGCCTCAACATCACCTACGAGGACTACGAGCCGAAGTTCGGCACCCCGTACGGCATCGCGCGCACCAGCGAGCTGATGTTCTGGGCCAACGACGCCACGCCGAGCGCCGAGACGCTCGTCGCCCAGGCCGCCGCCGTGCGCACCCCGCCGCAACTGGCCGCCGGGCCCGCCGACCTGGCCCGCGCCAAGGTCTTCGGCGGCCTGTTCGCCCCCGTGGACCGCTCGACCGCCGCCAAGGCGAAGATCGAGGACCACCTGGACTTCCTCTTCACCTACCACAAGGGCCAGGCCGAGCAGCGCCGCTGGTACGGCTTCTGGGACTACGGCGACATCATGCACACCTACGACGAGGACCGGCACCAGTGGCGGTACGACGTCGGCGGCTACGCCTGGGACAACTCCGAGCTGTCACCCGACCTGTGGCTCTGGTACGCCTATCTGCGCTCCGGCCGCGCCGACATCTTCCGCTTCGCGGAAGCCATGACCCGGCACACGGGCGAAGTGGACGCCTACCACCTCGGCGAATGGGCCGGCCTCGGCACCCGGCACGGCGTACAGCACTTCGCGGACAGCGCCAAGCAGCAGCGCATCTCCACCGCCGTCTACCGGCGCCCCTACTACTACCTCACCGCCGACGAGCGCGTCGGCGACATCATGAGCGCCCTCGTCGACTCCGACGAGACCTTCCTCGTCCTCGACCCGCAGCGCAAGGTCCGCACCGACCCCGACTACGAGCCGGACCCGCACGCCCTGTCCATCGGCTTCGGCACCGACTGGAGCGGGCTCGCCGGGGCGTGGCTCACCGAATGGGAGCGGCGCGGCCCCAAGGCCGAGAAGGCCGAGGCCAGGCTGCGCAGCACCATGGAGACCATCGCCGCCCAGCCCAACGGCTTCGTCCAGGGCTCCGGGCTCTACGACCTCTCCACCGGCAAGTACGCCGTCGAGACCGAGGCCAAGGTCAGCGTCTCCCACCTGTCCGCGGTCTTCGGCCTCGTCGAGATGTGCGCCGAGCTGATCGACCTCATCGACCTGCCCAAGTTCAAGGAGGCGTGGCTGGACTACTGCCGCTACTTCAACGCCACCAAGGCCGAGCAGAAGGCCCGCTACGGCACGGACTTCGGCTCCCTGCTGCTCTTCCAGGGCCACTCGCGGCTCGACGCCTACGCGGGGACGCAGCTCAAGGACGAGACGCTGATCAAGCGCGCCTGGCAGAAGTTCTCCGAGGGCGACGGCTACCCCGACGCCACGACCGACTGGAGGACGGTCAAGCTGGAAGGGCCCGATGTGCTGGAGCCCGGAGCCGAGGCCACCTGGGTGAGCACCAACTCCACCGCCCAGTACGGGCTGGCCGCGATCCAGAACCTCGCGCTGATCGGGGAGAAGCTGCCGGGCTGAACTGGACGGACAGGGGGTGAGCGGCCCGTCGGCGCCCCGGCGGGCCGCTCCCGGCCGGGGCCGCCCGCAGACTGGAAGCATGGACTGGTGCCGTTACCGCTTCCGGAGCCACTGGGACCTCGACGCCCCGCCCGCCGCCGTCTACCGGCTGCTCGCCGAAGGCGACGACTACCCCCGGTGGTGGCCACAGGTCCGCGAGGCGGTCAGGACCGGCGAGCGGACCGGCACCGCCCGTTTCCGCTCCGTGGTCCCGTACGACCTGCTCGTCACCGTGGGAGAGGTGCGCCAGGACCCGGCGGCGGGGGTGCTGGAGCTGGCGCTCTCCGGTGATCTGGAGGGGTGGGTGCGCTGGACCGTGACGGCGCGCGGCACCGGCGCACGCGCCCACTTCGAACAGGAGGTGGTGGCCCGCAAGCCGCTCCTGCGCCTCCTCGCGCTCCCCGGCCGCCCCCTCTTCCGCCTCAACCACGCGCTGATGATGCGGGGCGGGCGGCGAGGGCTGCGGGCGTACCTGGCCGCGCTGCCGCCCGGTGCGCATTCGGTTTGAACGAAACCCACCGCGACCTGTATTGTTCAGGTCGTTCCACCGGGGAGGACCCCACCGGGACACCCGGGGCGATTAGCTCAGTGGGAGAGCGCTTCGTTCACACCGAAGAGGTCACTGGTTCGAACCCAGTATCGCCCACCTCACGAGGCCGGGCCGCCAGCAGGCGGCCCGGCCTCGGCGCGTATCCGGCGGGCCTACGCCGCGGCGGGCAGCTCCGGCCGCAGCGGCCAGGCCGGGTCGCAGATCTCCGGCGAGCCGTTGAGCGCGAACCACGCCTGCAGACCGCGGGCCTGCGCCGCGTACCACACCGTCTGCCGGTCATGCAGCTCCGCGGGCGTCATCGTGCCCAGGCGGGAGGTGAAGCGGCGGCCCACCGCCCGCACCACTTCCAGCGCGGCCGTGGCGTCCGCCGCCGCGTCGTGCGCGCCCGCCAACTCCACGCCGTAATGGGCGCACAGGTCGGTGAGCGTGCGGCGGCCCTTGCGATACCGGTCGAGGTGCTTGTCCAGCACCCGGGGGTCGAGGATGGCCAGCGAGCGCAGCGAGACATACGCGGACAGGCTCGAATTGCGGTGGCGCTTCAACTCCCGGTCCAGCAGGGTCAGATCGAACGGCGCGTTCATCACCACCACCGGAGTGCCCCGCGCGGCCTGCTCGGCCAGCGCCCGCGCCAACTCGTCCATCACCGGGGCGGGCCACCTGCCGTGCCGCTGTAGATGCGCGTCGGTCAGCCCGTGTATCGCGCTCGCCGCCTCCGGCACCGGTATCCCCGGGCTCACCAGCCAGCGCCTGACCTCCGGCAGGCTCCCGGCCCCGCGCTGGATCACCATCGCGGCCGAGACGATCCGGTCGTGCTCTACGTCGATCCCCGTGGTCTCCGTGTCGAATGCGGCGAGAGGCCCCTCGAACCAGGACGGCATGGCCTCAACTCCTCGTGCTCGCTCACCAAATGGCACCTACGACCCCGCCCCACCTGGTGATACCCGTGGAGAGTGGCTCGAACCGCCGCCGTTTGCCGAGCTCCTGACGCGGAGACAACACCTATGTAGAAAGCGGCAATACCGGAAGGCGCTCGACGACATGGCGCTCGCGCAGCCCGACCCGGCCACGCCGGCGAGCAGTCTGCTGCCCGAGCGGATCGCACCGCCGCGAGGCTCCCTCGCCACCACCGCCTGCATGGAGACCCTGCAGGTCGGCTATCTGCACGCGGTCGCGGCGGCGGCCGGCTGCTCCCTGGCGCAGCCCTTCCCCGACCACGGCATCGACTGGCATCTCAGCCACAGCGCCCGCGGGCACACCGTCGACGACGAAGTGACGATCAAGGTGCAGCTCAAGGCCACCTACCAGATCGCCCCCCGCCCGCCCGGGCCGACCTTCTCCTTCACCCTCGACAACGACCACCTGACCAAGCTGGCCCGCAGCCCGGTCTCGGTCCACAAGATCCTCGTCGTGATGATCGTGCCGCGTGCCCGGGACGACTGGGTGCGTGCCGGCCACGACCGTCTCGCGCTGCGCCACTGCTGCTACTGGACCAACCTGGCCGGCCACCCCGTCACGGGCAGCCGCCGGACCACCGTGCGGATCCCGACCTCGCGGATCTTCGACGACCGCGCGCTCTGCGAGATCATGACCCGGGTCGGGGCGGGAGGGAGACCCTGATGGACCGGTACCGCCCGACCGACGAGCCCTTGCCCGCCGTACCCGCCCCGTCCCCGGACGAGGTGGACCCGGCCGTGCTCGGCGCCCTGCTGGCCCGGCACGGCTGGCGGCGGCGCGGGGGAACGGTGGGGCGCTACACGCGGTGGACGCCGCCCGGCGACCTGACCGGCGGCACCAGCCTGCTGGTGCCCGAGAGCCGGGAGTTCCCCGACAGCGGCGACCTGCTCGGCGAGGCGGTGACCGCGCTGGCCCGCAGCGCCGCGCCGTCCGCCCGCGACGTGCTGATCGGCCTGGCGGTGCCCAGCGACGAGATCCGCTGGCGGCGCGAGGTGCCAGAGCCCCGTACGGGCGCCCCCGCCTGGACCGCGCAGGAGCGGCTGCGCGCCGCCGCCCGCGCCACGCTGCTGGCCGGTGCGCTCGCCGCCCGGGGACGGGCGGGCTACTACGGCGCGCGGCACCGCCGCGAGGCCGAGGCGTGGCTGGAGCACGTCCTGCTCGGGCCGGCCGGCCCCGGCGGGCGCGAACTGACCGTCCTCGTGCCGGTGGAGCACGGACGGGCCGTCACCGGAACCCTGCTGCGCGCGCTGTACGCGCTGCGCGACGCGGTGGACTACCAGCGGGCCACCGGCGGACAGGAGGCCTTCGACGCCGCCGTGGAGGCGGGTGTGAGCCGTGAGCTGACCGAGGCCGTCGTCGCCCTCGTCGAGGGAACGGAGGGGGCTCGGGTGGCGCTGGAGTGGTCGCCCGGGGCCGGACCGCCGCACGGCTCGGCGGCCCGGCCGGAGCCGGTGGAGTTCAGCCCCGGCGACCTGCCGGCCCTCCGCGAGGCCGGCGCCCGTTACGAGCACGCCGAGCCGTCGGTGCCGGTACGCGTCACCGGCGCGGTGGTGCGGCTGCGCCGCACCGGGCCGGGCGGCCCCGGGACGGTCCGGCTGCGGGTGCTGGCCGGCGCCGAGGTGGCGCAGGTGCGGATCGCGCTGGAGGAGGACGACTACCGGATCGCCGGACATGCGCATCTGGTGGGGCTGCCCATCCGGGTGAGCGGCAGGCTGGAGAGCCGGGGCGGGTTCCGGCGGCTCACCGGGGCCAGGGACGTCACTCCGGTGCAGGCCGACGAGGCCGAGCGGGACCGGCTGCTGAAGTCGCTGCAGGAGAATCTGGATTTCTTCGAGGAGGCGTGCGGCGGGCCCGAGGAGGAGCACGGCGACGGGTGCCCCGAGCCCTGACCCCGAGCCCTGACCCCGAGCCCTGACTACGAGGCCTGGTGAGGGTCGCTCCGCGTAACCGTTTCGCGGTCCGGCCCTCCGGCTCGGTACGATTCACGCTGCGCAGCAATCGCTGCCCCGAGTGATCCATCAGTCAGGAGAGACCGGTGTCAGACGTCCGTGTGAGCATCCAACGCGATTCCGAGCGGGAAGAGCGCGTGGTGACCACGGGCACTACGGCGGCGGGCCTGTTCGACGGCGATCGCTCGATCGTGGCCGCGCGCGTCGGCGGGCAGCTGAGGGACCTGGCGTACGAGCTGGCCGAGGGCGACGAGGTCGAGCCGGTCGAGATCACCAGCCAGGACGGTCTGGCCATCCTGCGCCACTCCACCGCGCATGTCATGGCGCAGGCCGTGCAGGAGCTCTTCCCGGAGGCCAAGCTCGGCATCGGCCCGCCGATCAAGGACGGCTTCTACTACGACTTCGACGTCGAGACCCCCTTCCACCCGGACGATCTCAAGCGCATCGAGAAGAAGATGCAGGAGATCATCAAGCGGGGCCAGCGGTTCTCCCGCCGCCCCGTCACCGACGAGGCCGCGCGCGAGGAACTGGCGGCCGAGCCGTACAAGCTGGAGCTGATCGGGCTCAAGGGGTCGGCCGCGGATGCCGCCGAGGGCGCGTCCGCAGAGGTCGGCGCCGGCGAGCTGACCATCTACGACAACCTCGACGCGAAGAGCGGCGAGCTGTGCTGGAAGGATCTGTGCCGGGGGCCGCACCTGCCCACCACCCGGAACATCCCGGCGTTCAGGCTGATGCGCAGCGCCGCCGCGTACTGGCGGGGCAGTGAGCGCAACCCGCAGCTGCAGCGGATCTACGGCACTGCCTGGCCGACCAAGGACGAGCTCAAGGCGTATCTGGACTTCCTGGTGGAGGCCGAGAAGCGCGACCACCGCAAGCTGGGCTCCGAGCTGGACCTGTTCTCCTTCCCCGACGAGCTGGGGTCGGGCCTCGCGGTGTTCCACCCCAAGGGCGGGATCATCCGCCGGGAGATGGAGGCGTACTCGCGGAAGCGGCACGAAGAGGCCGACTACGAGTTCGTCAACACCCCGCACATCACCAAGGCGAAGCTGTTCGAGACCTCGGGGCACCTGCCGCACTACATGGAGGGCATGTTCCCCCCCATGGAGTTCGAGGGGCAGGACTACTACCTCAAGGCCATGAACTGCCCGATGCACAACCTGATCTTCAAGGCGCGCGGGCGGTCCTACCGTGAGCTGCCGCTGCGGCTGTTCGAGTTCGGCACGGTCTACCGCTACGAGAAGTCGGGCGTCGTCCACGGCCTCACCCGGGCCCGCGGCTTCACCCAGGACGACTCGCACATCTACTGCACCAGGGAGCAGGCGCCGGACGAGCTGGACTCCCTGCTCACCTTCGTGCTCGATCTGCTCCGCGACTACGGCCTGAGCGACTTCTACCTGGAGCTGTCCACCCGGGACGACAGCGACAAGTTCATCGGGTCGGACGAGCAGTGGTCCGAGGCCACCGACCTGCTGCGGCAGGCCGCCGAGAAGCAGGGCCTGGAGCTGGTCATGGACCCGGGCGGCGCGGCCTACTACGGGCCCAAGATCTCGGTCCAGGCGAAGGACGCCATCGGCCGGACCTGGCAGATGTCGACCATCCAGGTCGACTTCAACCAGCCCGCCCGGTTCGAGCTGGAGTACACCGCGGCGGACGGCTCGCGGCAGCAGCCGATCATGCTCCACCGGGCCCTGTTCGGGAGCATCGAGCGCTTCTTCGCGGTGCTGCTGGAGCACTACGCGGGCGCCTTCCCGGTCTGGCTCGCCCCGGTCCAGGCGGTGGGCATCCCGATCGGCGACAGCCATGTGCCGTATCTGGAGGAGTTCGCGGCGGAGGCCAAGGCGAAGGGTCTGCGGGTGGAGGTCGACTCGTCCTCGGACCGGATGCAGAAGAAGATCCGCAACGCTCAGCGCGCCAAGATCCCGTTCATGATCATCGCCGGTGACGACGACATGGCGGCCGGGGCGGTCAGCTTCCGCTACCGGGACGGTTCGCAGAAGAACGGCATTCCGCGTGACCAGGCGATCGCGGAAATCGTTGATGCTGTGGAGCGCCGGATCCAGGTGTGACGCGGTCCCCGCTGACGCGGGTGTGTGCATTCGAGGGGCGGCCCCGGACGGGGTCGCCCCTCACCGCATCCTCATCGGCCTTGGACGAATATGCTGGCCCGCATGACGAGTGAGCCGGAGCAGCAGATCGGAGTGGGGACGCCCGACGCGTTCCAGCGCCTGTGGACACCCCACCGGATGGCGTACATCCAAGGCGAGAACAAGCCCACCGGGCCGGGTGCCGGGGACGGCTGCCCCTTCTGCTCCATTCCGGAGAAGTCCGATGAGGACGGGCTGATCCTCGCTCGGGGCCGGCATGTCTACGCCGTGCTGAATCTGTACCCGTACAACGGCGGACACCTCATGGTCGTCCCCTTCCGCCATGTCGCCGACTACACCGAGCTGGACGCCGACGAAACCGTCGAGCTGGCGGAGTTCACCAAGGCCGCCATGGTCGCGCTGCGTACCGCCTCGGGTGCGCACGGTTTCAATATTGGGCTCAACCAAGGGGCAGTCGCGGGCGCCGGAATCGCCGCGCATCTGCACCAGCACGTCGTCCCGCGCTGGGGCGGGGACACCAACTTCATGCCCGTCGTCGGCCACACCAAGGTGCTGCCGCAACTGCTGGCCGACACCCGCCGGATGCTCGCCGACGCCTGGCCGCAGGCGTAGCCCTCGCCTCCGCCTGCGGCGACGGCCCCGGCCGCGCGGCCGGGGCCACCCACCGCTTACGCGTCGTAGAGGTCGGCCTTCTTCGGGGCCGCGTCCTGGACCTGGCCGCTGAGTGCCAGGGAGCGGTTGCCGAAGCGCTCGGTGTCCACGCCGTGGTTCTTCAGCACACCGATCGCCGCCTCGTGGACCACCCGCAGCACGGGGGTGGCCGTGCGCAGCGCGTCGTCCGCCATGAACCGGTGCCGCCAGGGCTTGTCCGCCCAGGCGTGGCGCAGGCCGAACGGCTCGGGCAGGACCAGCTTGCCGCCCAGGTAGTCCAGCAGCGGCGGGTACCAGGTGAAGGGGGCGCGGACGGCCAGCCGTACCACCTCCTTCGCGTCCACCAGCGGCAGCGGGATGGACTTGGTCTCCCAGAACCTGAAGGTCTTGCTGACCGTCTTGGAGGGCGCGGAGGGCTTGGTGGTGAACAGGGGGTGCACAGGCCCCAGCGCATGACCGGTGACCTCGATGCGCATCGTCTTGTGCAGCAGGGTCACCGTGATCAGCAGGGTGTTCACCAACTGGCCGTCCCAGAGGACGAACTGCACGCCCAGATAGTGCCGGTCGCCGGCGTCGAACTGCTGCTCGTCGCAGATCCGCTGCAGCTCGACGCCCTTTATCTGGAAGCCCTCCTCTTCCGAGGTGCCGCCGCGCTCCACCGACTTGGCCCCCTCGCCGATCGGCGAGACCACCCAGTGGCGCACGGACGGGGTGGGGAAGCCGCCGGTGTGCAGCGGCTTGCGCTCCAGCATCCGCAGCTGGTCGTGGATCGCCCGTATCACGTCCCAGCTGCGGAAGGGGTCGATCTCCTTGTCCGGGTCGGCCGACACCAGGTCCTCGGCGAGCTGCCAGCTGCCCCAGCGCGTGCCCATGCCGAGTATGCCCTTGGGGCCGGCGTAGAAGACGATATTGCTGTACTGCTCGGCGGTGAGCTTGTGCAGCGCCTTGCGCAGCTCCTCGGCCGAGGTCTGGCCCGGGTGGTTCGGCACCGTCTCGGGGACCTTGGCACCGATCCCGCCGCCCGAGAGCAGGCCGCTCCAGGCCTCCCGCAGACTCTTGGCCGTGCGCTCGCTGATCTGCTTGGCCACGTACCACCCGATGACGGGGGCGACGACCACGCCGCGTAGATAGAGGCCCAGGAACCCGTCGAAGGGGAGCTTGATCAGGAAGATGAGGGTCACCACGGCGAGCGCTGCCAGTAGGAGGGTGCCCAGCGCCCCCATCCGCTTGTCCTGGGATCCGGCGATGGTGCGCCGCAGCTGGAAGGTGCCGAGCCACAGCAGCACCCCGGGGAGGAAGAGCAGCCCGAAGATCACCATGACGGCGGTGAGCCGGGCGTCCCGGGTCTTGCGGATGCGGTTGGCGGCCAGGCAGTGCTCGACCACCGTCTGCGGCTCCATGCCGAAGGACTGGACCACCTGGCCGCGGCCGCCGCCGAGCATCCGCAGCTGCACCGCGCGCGAGAACGCCTCGCCCAGGTTGGGCTCGAACAGAGAGATCTTCGGTGGCTTGACCTCGGAGACCGTCCACTCCGAGTTGGCGTCGAGAAGCTTGGCCACCGGGCTGTCGCGGTAGGCGGCCGAGGCGAGCGCCTGCGTCGCCGCGGTCTGTCCTGCCGCACCGGAGAGCGGGATCTGCGCCCCCGGGCTGAAGTCGAATACGTCCGCCGTCACCAACGCCCCCAATACCGCATGCTGCTTGAGCTGCGACCTCAGCGTATCGGGGGTGTGCGGTCCCTGTCGCCAGGGCGTCGCTTCCCTGTGGACAACCGCCCCCCGCCGCCGACAACCGCCCCGGCCGCACCTGCCGGCCTGTGGACAACCGCCCGCCCCAAGCGAGTTGGGGCGGGCGCTCGGCGAAGATGCCTCAGGCCTCGGCCTGTTCCCGGATCCGGTCGGCCACCTGAGTGGGCATCGGCTCGTGCCGGGCGTAGGAGCGGTTGAACCGTCCGGTGCCGTGCGACAGCGACCGCAGGTCGACCGCGTAGCGGCCGATCTCGATCTCCGGGACCTCGGCCCGGATCAGGGTCTGGCCGCCGCCCGACTGCTCGGTGCCCACGACCCGGCCGCGCCGCCCCGACAGATCGCTCATCACCGCGCCGACGTACTCGTCGGACACCAGCACCGACACCTCGACCACCGGCTCCAGCAGATGGATCCGGGTGTCGGCGGCGGCCTCCCGCAGCGCGAGCGCGCCCGCCGTCTGGAAGGCGGCGTCGGAGGAGTCCACCGAGTGTGCCTTGCCGTCCAGCAGGGTCACCCGCACATCGACCAGGGGGTAGCCCGCGGCCACCCCCCGCGCAGCCTGCGCGCGCACGCCCTTCTCGACGGACGGGATGAACTGCCGGGGCACCGCCCCGCCGACGACCTTGTCCACGAACTCGATGCCGGAGCCCTCGGGCAGCGGCTCCACCTCGATCTCGCAGATCGCGTACTGTCCGTGCCCGCCCGACTGCTTGACGTGCCGCCCGCGCCCGGCGGACCGGGCCCCGAACGTCTCGCGCAGCGACACCTTGTACGGCACCGCGTCCACCTGCACGCCGTACCGGGAGCGCAGCCGCTCCAGCGCGACGTCCATGTGGGCCTCGCCCAGGCACCACAGCACCACCTGGTGGGTGTCCTGGTTCTGCTCCAGGCGCATCGTCGGGTCCTCGGCGACCAGCCGCCCCAGCCCCTGGGAGAGCTTGTCCTCGTCCGCCTTGCTGTGCGCCCGGATCGCGACGGGCAGCAGCGGGTCGGGCATCTCCCAGGTCTCCATGAGCAGCGGCTGGTTCTTGGCCGAGAGGGTGTCCCCGGTCTCGGCGCGGTTGAGCCTGGCGACGCAGGCCAGATCGCCCGCGATGGCCTGGTTGAGCATGCGCTGCGCCTTGCCGAACGGCGTGGACAGGGCGCCGACCCGCTCGTCCACGTCGTGGTCCTCATGGCCGCGGTCCTCCAGGCCGTGCCCGGACACATGGACGGTCTCGTCCGGGCGCAGCGTCCCGGAGAAGACCCGCACCAGCGAGATCCGGCCGACATACGGGTCCGAGGAGGTCTTGACGACCTCGGCGGCCAGCGGGCCATCGGGGTCGCAGGTCAGCCGCGGGCAGGGCTTGCCCTCCGGGGTGGTGACGGCGGGCGCCTCCCGCTCCAGGGGGGTCGGGAAGCCGCCGGTGATCAGCTCGAGCAGCTCGGTGGTGCCCAGGCCCTGCTTCGATCCCTCGGGGGCGGGCGCGGCCGCCAGCACGGGGTGGAACGAGCCGCGGGAGACGGCCTTCTCCAGGTCCCCGATGAGCGTCTTGACGTCGATCTCCTCGCCGCCGAGGTAGCGGTCCATGAGGGTCTCGTCCTCGCTCTCGGAGATGATCCCCTCGATGAGCCGGTTGCGGGCCTCCTCGATCCGCGGCAGCTGGTCGGGCGCGGGTGCCGCGTCGGTCCGTGCGCCCGAGGCGTAGTCGTACACCCGCTGTGAGAGCAGGTCGGTCAGCCCCGTCACGGGGGCGTGTCCATCTGGGCCCGCTTCGCCGCGCAGTGGCAGATACAGCGGGAGCACCGCGTCGGGGTCGTCGCCGCCGAACGTCTCCCGGCACAGCTCGGTCATCTCCTCGAAGGAGGCGCGCGCCGCCTCCAGGTGCGTGATGACCAGGGCGCGCGGCATCCCGACCGCCGCGCACTCGTCCCACACCATGCGGGTCGCGCCCGCGATGCCCAGGGCGTCCTGGGACGCCGAGACGATAAAGAGGGCCGCGTCCGCTGCCCGCAGACCGGCCCTCAGCTCCCCGACGAAGTCGGCGTACCCCGGGGTATCCAGAAGGTTGATCTTCACCCCGTCCCATTCGACGGGGACGAGGGAGAGCTGGACCGAGCGCTGCTGCCGGTGCTCGATCTCGTCGTAGTCGGACAGACATCCGCCGTCCTCGACTCTGCCCGCCCGGTTGATCGCGCCGGTCGCCAGCGCGAGGGCCTCCACCAGCGTCGTCTTGCCGGACCCGCTGTGGCCGACCAGCACCACGTTCCGCACGGAGCTGGGCCGGTCGGCCGTCACCGCCCTGCCGGCGGCCCCTGATTGTGTGCTCGTTTTGTCGCCCATGACTCGCCTCCAGGTCGACTCTGCGATACTTCGAGCTTTCCACCGAGGTCACGGTGCGTCCATACGTCGCACATCCGGGCGTCGCCGGGACGTAGGCCAGGCCTGTCCCGACGCGTGCGCGGCGGCTCCTTGGGGCGTGACTACGATGGGCCCGCCGGTGGCCTGTTGACCACCCGGCCCGTTTCGACCCCCCGGGAAGGCCATGCTGAACAAGTACGCGCGTGCATTCTTCACGCGTGTTCTCACCCCGTTCGCCGCCCTGCTCATCCGCCTGGGGGTCAGCCCCGACGCGGTGACCCTCGCCGGAACGGGCGGCGTGGTCGCGGGTGCCCTGGTCTTCTACCCGCGGGGGGAGTTCTTCTGGGGCACGGTCGTCATCACCCTCTTCGTCTTCTCGGACCTGGTCGACGGCAACATGGCGCGGCAACTCGGGCGCTCCAGCCGCTGGGGGGCGTTCCTCGACTCCACGCTCGACCGGGTCGCCGACGGCGCGATCTTCGGCGGTCTGGCGCTGTGGTACGCCGGGCGCGGGGACGACAACGCGCTCTGCGCGGTGGTGATCTTCTGCCTGGCCAGCGGCCAGGTGGTCTCGTACACCAAGGCCAGGGGTGAGAGTATCGGCCTGCCGGTCAAGGTCAACGGGCTCGTCGAGCGCGCCGAGCGGCTGGTGATCTCGCTGGTGGCCTGCGGCTTCTCCGGGCTGCACAAGTTCGGTGTGCCGCATATCCAGATCCTGCTGCCGATCGCGCTGTGGATCGTGGCCGTCGGCAGCGCGGTGACCTTGATCCAGCGCGTGGTGACGGTGCGCCGTGAGGCCGCCGAGGCGGACGCGGCGGACCGGGCGGTGGTCCAGGGAGGCGAGACGCGGTGAGTGAGAAGCTGACCGACGCGCTGTACGGGCTCGGCTGGAGCGCGGTCAAGAAGCTCCCCGAACCGGTCGCGACGGCGCTCGGGCAGCGGATCGCCGATGTGGCGTGGAAGCGGCGCGGCAAGGGCGTGCTGCGCCTGGAGGCCAATCTCGCCCGCGTCGTCCCGGAGGCCTCCCCGCGGCGCCTGGCCGAGCTGTCCCGGGCCGGGATGCGCTCGTATCTGCGCTACTGGATGGAGTCCTTCCGGCTGCCGGCCTGGAGCGAGCAGCGCGTCCGCGGCGGCTTCGATTGCGAGGGCCTGCACCACCTGGTGGACGGTCTGGCGAGCGGCCGCGGGGTGGTGCTGGCGCTGCCGCACATGGCCAACTGGGACCTGGCCGGGGCATGGGTCACCACCGAGCTGGGCGTGCCGTTCACCACGGTCGCGGAGCGGCTCGAGCCCGAGTCGCTGTACGACCGCTTCGTGGCCTACCGGGAGGGCCTGGGCATGGAGGTGCTGCCGCACACCGGCGGCAGCGCCTTCGGGACGCTGGCGCGGCGGCTGCGGGAGGGCGGTCTGGTGTGCCTGGTCGCGGACCGGGACCTGTCGGCGTCGGGAGTTGAGGTGAAGTTCTTCGGCGAGTCGGCCAAGATGCCCGCTGGGCCCGCCATACTGGCGGCAAGGACGGGTGCGCTGCTGCTGCCGGTCACCCTCTGGTACGACGCGTCCCCGGTCGTGCGGGGGCGGGTGTATCCGCCGATCGAGGTCCCCTCGATGGGCACCAGCGCGGAGCAGGCCGCGGCCATGACGCAGGAGCTCGCCGACGTGTTCGCCTCCGGGATCGCCGAGCATCCGCAGGACTGGCACATGCTTCAGCGGCTGTGGCTGGCGGATCTTCAGCCCCGTGCCGGTGGCGCTTCGGGGGCCGACGACAGCTCCGGAACGGAGAAGCCGTGAGGATCGGGATCGTCTGCCCGTATTCGTGGGACGTCCCAGGCGGCGTTCAGTTCCACATCCGTGACCTGGCCGAGCACCTCATCCGGCTCGGGCACGGGGTGTCGGTGCTGGCTCCGGCGGACGAGGACACGCCGCTGCCGCCGTACGTGGTCTCGGCCGGGCGTGCCGTGCCGGTGCCGTACAACGGCTCGGTCGCGCGGCTCAACTTCGGCTTCCTCTCGGCGGCGCGGGTGCGGCGCTGGTTGCACGACGGCGCGTTCGACGTGATCCACATCCATGAGCCCGCCTCGCCCTCGCTCGGCCTGCTCGCCTGCTGGGCGGCCCAGGGGCCCATCGTCGCGACCTTTCACACCTCGAATCCGCGTTCCCGGGCGATGATCGCCGCGTATCCGATCCTCCAGCCCGCACTGGAGAAGATCAGCGCCCGGATCGCGGTGAGCGAGTACGCGCGGCGGACGCTGGTCGAGCACCTGGGCGGGGACGCGGTCGTCATCCCCAATGGCGTCGATGTGCGCTTCTTCGCCGACGCCGAGCCCAAGAGCGAGTGGCAGGGAGAGACGATCGGGTTCATGGGCCGTATCGACGAGCCACGGAAGGGCCTGCCGGTCCTGATGCGGGCCCTGCCGAAGATCCTCGCCGCCCGGCCCCGGACGCGGCTGCTGATCGCCGGGCGCGGCGACGAGAAGGAGGCCGTGGCCACGCTGCCCGAGCAGATGCGCGGCCGGGTGGAGTTCCTCGGCATGGTGAGCGACGAGGACAAGGCGCGGCTGCTGCGCAGCGTGGATGTGTACGTCGCGCCGAACACGGGCGGGGAGAGCTTCGGCATCATCCTCGTCGAGGCCATGTCGGCGGGCGCGCCTGTACTGGCCAGCGACCTGGACGCGTTCGCGCAGGTGCTGGACGGGGGAGCGGCGGGGCAGCTGTTCGCGAGCGAGGACGCGGACGCGCTGGCGCAGGCCGCGATCCGGCTGCTGGGCGACCCGGAGCGGCGTGCGGAGCTGCGGGAGCGGGGGAGCAGGCATGTGCGCCGCTTCGACTGGGACACGGTCGGGGCGGACATTCTGGCGGTGTACGAGACGGTGGCGGATGGGGCGGCGTCGGTGGCCGCCGATGAGCGCGTGGGGCTGCGGGCCCGGCTGGGGCTGGCCCGGGATTAGGCAGGGTCCCGGCGCCGCCGGGTGGGTGGGGGTTTGCGTCGTAGGCGGTAGCCTGGCGCGGCGTGACCACTTTGATCTGGATCGCGGCCGTACTGGTCCTCGTCGCCGTCTATCTGAGCTGGACCGCGGGGCGGCTGGACCGGCTGCACAGTCGGCTGGACGCGGCGCGGGCGGCGCTCGACGCGCAGCTGCTGCGCCGGGCCTCGGTCGCGCAGGAGCTGGCCACCGCCGGGGTGCTGGATCCGGCGTCCTCGATCGTGCTGTACCAGGCCGCGCACGCGGCGCGGCAGGCGGAGGAGGAGCAGCGCGAGGTCGCCGAGAGCGAGCTGAGCCAGGCGCTGCGCGCGGTGTTCGCGGAGGGGGCGCAGGTCGAGGCGGTGCAGGAGGCGCCGGGGGGCGAGGCGGCGCTGGGCGAGCTGACGGAGGCCGTGCGGCGGGTGCCGATGGCCCGGCGGTTCCACAACGACGCGGTCCGCGCGGCGCGGGCGCTGCGCCGGCACCGCAAGGTGCGCTGGTTCCGGCTCGCGGGCCATGCGCCGTTCCCGATGGCCTTCGAGATGGACGATGAGCCTCCGGCGGCCCTGGCGGCCCGGGTGGGCTGAGACCGGGGGCTGAGGCCACCGGCCCGCGATTGGCCCTTGTCCGGGGAGCACCCGGGCGGCTTTTGTCTATCGAACGGCCCTACGATGGGGTCATCGCACTATTCATCATCGAGTGAGGTCAAACGTGTCCATCACGCCCGCCAGCACGCCCCAGACCCCTGAGACCGGCACCGCGCGCGTCAAGCGCGGCATGGCCGAGCAGCTCAAGGGCGGCGTGATCATGGACGTCGTCACGCCGGAGGAAGCGAAGATCGCTGAGGACGCGGGCGCCGTCGCGGTCATGGCCCTCGAGCGCGTCCCGGCCGACATCCGCAAGGACGGCGGCGTGGCCCGCATGTCCGACCCGGACATGATCGAGGGGATCATCAGCGCGGTCTCCATCCCGGTGATGGCCAAGTCCCGGATCGGGCACTTCGTCGAGGCGCAGGTGCTGCAGGCCCTCGGCGTGGACTACATCGACGAGTCCGAGGTCCTCACCCCCGCCGACGAGGTCAACCACAGCGACAAGTGGTCCTTCACCACACCGTTCGTCTGTGGCGCCACCAACCTGGGCGAGGCGCTGCGCCGCATCGCCGAGGGCGCGGCGATGATCCGTTCGAAGGGCGAGGCCGGCACCGGCAACGTCGTCGAGGCGGTCCGCCACCTGCGCCAGATCAAGGGCGAGATCGCCCGGCTGAAGGGCCTGGACAACCACGAGCTGTACGCCGCCGCCAAGGAGCTGCGCGCCCCGTACGAGCTGGTCAAGGAGATCGCCGAGCTCGGCAAGCTGCCGGTCGTGCTGTTCTCCGCCGGTGGCGTGGCCACCCCGGCCGACGCCGCGCTGATGCGCCAGCTCGGCGCCGAGGGCGTCTTCGTGGGCTCCGGCATCTTCAAGTCCGGCGACCCGGCCAAGCGCGCCGCCGCGATCGTGAAGGCCACCACCTTCTACGACGACCCCAAGGTCATCGCGGAAGTCTCCCGCAACCTGGGCGAGGCCATGGTCGGCATCAACTGCGACACCCTGCCCGAGGGCGAGCGCTACGCCAACCGCGGCTGGTAACGGACCGGCTGGTAACGGACCGGCTGGTAACGAACCGACTGCTTGCCGGCGGACGGCCCGCGCGGGCCGTCTGCCTCTTTCCCGTTCCGTCCCGAGAGGTCCCATGTCCATCGGAGTGCTCGCCCTTCAGGGCGATGTCCGCGAACACCTCGCCGCGCTCGCCGCGGCCGGCGCCGAGGCCCGGCCGGTCCGCCGGGCCGAGGAACTGGCCGAGGTCCACGGCCTGGTGATCCCCGGCGGGGAGTCCACCACCATGTCCAAGCTGGCCGTCATCTTCGGGATGCTGGAGCCGCTGCGGGAGCGGGTGCGCGCGGGGATGCCGGTGTACGGCACCTGCGCGGGCATGATCATGGTCGCGGACAAGATCCTCGACGGACGGGAGGACCAGGAGACCTTCGGCGGCATCGACATGACCGTTCGCCGCAACGCCTTCGGCCGCCAGAACGAGTCCTTCGAGGCCGCGATCGACGTCGCGGGCATCGACGGCGGCCCGGTCGAGGGCGTCTTCATCCGGGCGCCGTGGGTCGAGTCCGTGGGCGCGGGGGTCGAGGTGCTCGCGACGTACGGGGACCACGCCGTCGCCGTGCGACAGGGCCATGTCCTCGCGACCTCGTTCCACCCCGAACTGACCGGCGACCACCGGGTACACGCGCTTTTCGCGGACATCGTGAGGTCCTGCGGCTGATGCCGTCCCGGTAGGATCTCAGGCGTTCGTGCAGCAATGGGTTAAGCGAAGGAGACAGGCGGATGTCCGGCCACTCTAAATGGGCTACGACGAAGCACAAGAAGGCCGTGATCGACGCCAAGCGCGGCAAGCTCTTCGCCAAGCTCATCAAGAACATCGAGGTCGCGGCCCGCACCGGCGGCGCGGACCCCGACGGCAACCCCACCCTCTTCGACGCCATCCAGAAGGCGAAGAAGCAGTCCGTGCCGAACAAGAACATCGACAGCGCGGTCAAGCGCGGCGCGGGGCTCGAGGCGGGTGGCGCCGAGTACGAGACGATCATGTACGAGGGCTACGGGCCGAACGGCGTCGCGGTGCTCATCGAGTGTCTGACCGACAACCGCAACCGGGCCGCCTCCGACGTGCGCGTCGCCATGACGCGCAACGGCGGGTCCATGGCGGACCCGGGTTCGGTCTCGTACCTGTTCAACCGCAAGGGCGTGGTGATCGTCCCCAAGGGTGAGCTGGCCGAGGACGACGTGCTGGGCGCGGTGCTGGACGCGGGCGCCGAGGAGGTCAACGACCTCGGCGAGTCCTTCGAGGTGATCAGCGAGGCCACCGACCTGGTCGCGGTCCGTACCGCGCTCCAGAAGGAGGGCATCGACTACGACTCGGCCGAGGCCAACTTCGTGCCCACCATGCAGGTCCAGCTGGAGGAGGAGGCGGCGCGGAAGATCTTCAAGCTGATCGACGCGCTGGAGGACAGCGACGACGTGCAGAACGTCTTCGCCAACTTCGACGTCTCCGACGAGGTCATGGCCAAGGTGGACGCCTGAGGCAGGCAACACCAGCGGCGCACGGGCCGGCGGGGACACACACCCCACCGGCCCGTCGCTGTCAGTGGCGCCCGCTAGTCTGCCGAGCAGGTGATCGACAGCGGAGTGGGGAGGGGCGCGGTGCGGGTGCTGGGCGTGGACCCGGGGCTGACCCGGTGCGGTGTCGGCGTGGTCGACGGGGTCGCGGGCCGGCCGTTGCGCATGCTCGGAGTCGGCGTCATACGGACTCCGGCGGACGCCCCGATCGGCGATCGCCTGGTGCTCATCGAGCGTGGCCTGGAGGAGTGGCTGGAGGCCCACCGGCCCGAAATCGTGGCGGTGGAGCGGGTGTTCAGCCAGCACAATGTGCAGACCGTCATGGGCACCGCCCAGGCGAGCGCGGTCGCGATGCTCTGCGCCGCCCGCCGCGGGCTGCCGGTCGCGCTGCACACGCCCAGTGAGGTCAAGGCGGCCGTGACCGGGTCCGGGCGCGCCGACAAGGCGCAGGTCGGCTCGATGGTCACCCGGCTGCTGCGGCTCGACGCCCCACCGAAACCCGCCGACGCGGCCGACGCGCTGGCCCTCGCCATCTGCCACATCTGGCGGGCGCCCGCGATGAACCGGCTCCAGCAGGCCGTCGCCGCCCACCGCACCACGAAAGGCCGTATTTCATGATCGCGTTCGTCTCCGGCCCGGTCGCGGCCGTCGGCCCGGACACCGCCGTCGTCGAGGTCGGCGGGGTCGGCATGGCCGTCCAGTGCACCCCGAACACGCTGTCCGGGCTGCGCGTCGGCCAGCCGGCCCGGCTGGCCACCTCCCTCGTGGTCCGTGAGGACTCGCTCACCCTCTACGGCTTCGCGGACGACGACGAGCGCCAGGTCTTCGAGCTGCTACAGACGGCCAGCGGGGTCGGGCCCCGGCTCGCCCAGGCCATGCTGGCCGTCCACTCGCCCGACGCGCTGCGGCTCGCCGTCGCCATCGGCGACGAGAAGGCGCTGACCGCCGTCCCCGGCATCGGCAAGAAGGGCGCGCAGCGGCTGCTGCTCGAGCTGAAGGACCGGCTCGGCGCGCCGGTGGGCCGCCCCGCCGCGGTGGCCGCCGCCGCCCCGGGCTGGAGCGACCAGCTGCACACCGCCCTCGTCGGCCTCGGATACGCGCCGAGGGAGGCCGAGGACGCAGTCACGGCCGTCACCCCGCAGGCCGAGGCCGCCGTGGCCGCGGGCGGGGACCCGCAGGTGCCGCAGCTGCTGCGGGCCGCCCTGCAGACCCTGAACCGGGCCCGCTGACCGCAGGCCGCCCGAAGACCCTGAACCGGGCCCGGCGACCGCCCCGTGCGCCCGGCCGCACTGCCCGATACGACATCGCGAGGCGAGACTTCCGTGAACTGGGACGAGACCGCACCGGACACCGCCGACGACGCCGGCACCGGCCGGCTGGTGGGCGCCGACGCCGACGGCGAGGACCAGGCGGTCGAGGCCGCACTGCGCCCCAAGGACCTGGGCGAGTTCGTCGGCCAGGAGCGGGTCCGCGAGCAGCTGGACCTGGTCCTCAAGGCGGCCCGGCAGCGTGGCGGGACGGCCGACCACGTGCTGCTGTCCGGTGCGCCCGGACTGGGCAAGACCACCCTGTCGATGATCATCGCCGCCGAGATGGGCGCCCCCATCCGGATCACCTCAGGCCCCGCCATCCAGCACGCCGGCGACCTCGCCGCGATCCTGTCCTCGCTCGCCGAGGGCGAGGTGCTCTTCCTCGACGAGATCCACCGCATGTCCCGGCCCGCCGAGGAGATGCTGTACATGGCGATGGAGGACTTCCGCGTCGATGTGATCGTCGGCAAGGGCCCCGGCGCCACTGCCATCCCCCTGGAGCTGCCGCCCTTCACCCTGGTCGGCGCCACCACCCGGGCCGGACTGCTGCCGCCCCCGCTGCGCGACCGCTTCGGCTTCACCGGCCACATGGAGTTCTACGCCCCGGCCGAGCTGGAGCGCGTCATCCACCGCTCCGCCGGGCTCCTGGACGTCGCCATCGAGCCGGAGGGCGCGGGCGAGATCGCCGGGCGCTCCCGCGGCACCCCGCGCATCGCCAACCGCCTGCTGCGCCGGGTGCGCGACTACGCTCAGGTCAAGGCGGACGGCATGATCACCCGCGAGATCGCGGCCCGTGCCCTGGCCGTGTACGACGTGGACGGCCGCGGCCTGGACCGGCTGGACCGCGCGGTGCTGACCGCCCTGCTCAAGCTGTTCGGCGGGGGCCCGGTCGGCCTGTCGACGCTGGCGGTCGCGGTGGGGGAGGAGCGGGAGACGGTCGAGGAGGTCGCCGAGCCCTTCCTGGTGCGCGAGGGGCTGCTGGCCCGCACGCCCAGGGGCCGGGTCGCCACGCCCGCGGCCTGGACCCACCTGGGGCTGGCCCCGCCGCAGCAGGGCGGCGCGGCCCAGCAGGGGCTCTTCGAGGGCTGAGACGGCCTGAGACGGCCCGAGCCGGCTCATAGCCGATTATGGTCGGGTCAGGAACCCACATGCCGCGCCGGGCGTTGTTCCATAGGCGCGGGCTCGCTTAGACTCCGCCGATGCCGTTCGTATGCCGTGTCCGGGTCCGGTGCGGCATGACCACCCCATAGTCCAGGCCGCGTCCCCGCGGTCATGTGAAGGAATTTCCGTCCCGTGTATATGACTCTCCTGCCGTTTATCGTGCTCATCGGGGCCATGTTCCTGATGACCCGGTCGGCCAAGAACAAGCAGCGCCAGGCCGCGAACATGCGTGACCAGATGGGGCCGGGCTCCGGTGTGCGGACCATCGGCGGTATGTACGCCACGGTCAAGGAGGTCCACGACGACGCCGTCCTCCTCGAGGTCGCTCCCGGCGTGCACGCCTTCTACGCGAAGAACGCGGTGGGAGCCGTCCTCGACGACGCCGAGTACAACCGGATCGTGCACGGGATCGACCCTGACGCGGCCGACGACGACACCCCTGTCGTCCCCGACGACGCCTCCTCGCTCACCGAAGCCGAGGACGAGGCGGCCGAGGACGAGACGGTCGACGCCGAGGCGGCGGACGGGGACAAGAAGACCGACCTCAGCAAGCCGGCGGCCGCGGCCGACGCGCCGAAGGAGGACAAGCGGGACGGCGAAGCCGACGCCAAGTAGTACTGCTCCGGGAACCGTGGCGTGCCACCGCTCGGCGCGCCGCGGTTCCCGGACGGTCTAGGCTCCGGCGGGGGTTAGTCCCACAAGACTTCGTGGCCGCCCGGCGCACACCCGATGCCAGGCGGTTGGACAGGGAGATTACGAGAAGGTGGCAGCACCGAAGAAGGGCCGCAGGTCCTCCGGGTCACAGGGCAGGCCCGGGCGCGCCCTGGTCGCGATCCTGGTCGCCATCGTGGCGCTCACCGCGGGGATGTTCATCTCCGGTCACACCAAGCCACGGCTGGGCATCGACCTGGCGGGCGGCACCAGCTTCACGCTGGAGGCCAAGAACCAACCGGGCAAGCCCAACGCGATCAACTCGGACAACATGAACACCGCCGTCAACATCATCGAGCGGCGGGTCAACGGTCTGGGTGTGTCCGAGGCCGAGGTCCAGACGCAGGGCGACAAGCACATCATCGTGAACATCCCCAAGGGGATGGACGCGAAACAGGCCCGTACGCAGGTCGGCACCACCGCCCAGCTCTACTTCCGCCCCGTGGTGACCTACACCGACGGCAAGAAGACCGAGCCCACCACCAGCCCCACGCCGACCGCGACCGGCAAGGGCAAGAGCGCCGACAAGAGCGACAGCAAGGGCAAGGCGTCGTCCACCCCGAGCGCCACGGGCAGCCCGAGCGCCACAGGCAGCCCGAGCGCCTCCGGCAGCAGCCAGGGGCGGGCCGTCTCCGAGGGTCTGAAGGCCGACGAGACGCCGAGCGCCTCGGGGAGCCCGAGCGCCTCCAAGAGCCCCAAGGCGCCTGAGAGCCCCAAGGCGACCGAGAGCCCCAAGAGCGACTCCTCCAAGGCCGACGATCTGACCAAGCAGCTCGCGGACCTGGTGTGCACCACCCCGGCGGACCGGGCCAAGGCGCGGGAGAAGGCCGCCGCCGTCAAGCCGAGCGACTCCGTCGTCGCCTGTGACCGGGACGGCTCGCGCAAGTTCATCCTCGGCCCGTCCCAGGTCGAGGGCACCGACGTCAAGGACGCCTCGTCCGTCTACGAGAGCCAGAGCGGCCAGGGCTGGATCGTCCAGCTGAACTTCACCGGCAAGGGCGGCAAGAAGTTCGCCGACGTGACCGGCAAGCTGGCCACCCAGCAGCCGCCGCAGAACCAGTTCGCGATCGTGCTGGACGGCGAGGTCTACTCCGACCCCAAGGTCGACGAGTCCATCGTGGGCGGCCGGGCCACCATCTCCGGCCCGGACTTCAACCAGAAGAACACCTCGGAGCTGGCCAACGTCCTGTCCTACGGCGCGCTGCCGCTGTCGTTCGACATCGCCGACGAGACCACCGTCTCCGCCGCGCTCGGCGGCGAGCAGCTGGAGGCCGGTCTGATCGCGGGCGCCATCGGCCTCGCGCTCGTGGTGGTCTACCTGGTCGTCTACTACCGGGGTCTGGCACTGATCGCCCTGGCCAGCCTCGCGGTCTCCGCGGCCCTGACGTACACGATCATGGTGCTGCTCGGCCCGGGCATCGGCTTCGCGCTGAACCTGCCGGCCGTCTGTGGCGCGATCGTCGCGATCGGTATCACGGCCGACTCCTTCATCGTGTACTTCGAGCGCATAAGGGATGAGATCCGCGAGGGCCGCACACTGCGCCCGGCCGTCGAGCGCGGCTGGCCGCGCGCCCGGCGCACCATCCTGGTGTCCGACTTCGTGTCCTTCCTCGCGGCCGCGGTGCTCTACATCGTGACGGTCGGCAAGGTGCAGGGCTTCGCCTTCACGCTGGGCCTCACCACGCTGCTGGACGTCGTGGTGGTGTTCCTGTTCACCAAGCCGCTGATGACGATCCTCGCCCGGCGTAAGTTCTTCGCGAGCGGTCACCCGTGGTCCGGCCTGGATCCGCAGCGCCTGGGCGCCAAGCCGCCGCTGCGCCGCAGCCGCCGCACCACCGCCCCCGCCCCCGCCGACCCGAAGGAGGCGTGAGATGTCGCGACTCGGCACTCTCGGCGCCAAGCTCTACCGAGGCGAGGTCGGCTACGACTTCGTCGGCAAGCGGAAGCTCTGGTACGGCATCTCGATACTGATCACCATCACGGCGATCGTGGGCCTGGCGGTGCGCGGGCTCAACCTGGGCATCGAGTTCTCCGGCGGAGCGGTCTTCGAGACCCCCAAGACCAGCGTGTCGGCCTCCCAGGCGCGCGAGGTGGCGGAGTCGGCGTCCAGCGGCCACACCGCGGTCGTCCAGGAGCTCGGCCGTGGCGGGCTGCGGATCCAGATCAGCGAGCTGGGCACCAAGGAGGCCCTGCCGGTCCAGGAGAAGCTTGCCAAGGAGCTGGACGTCAAGACCAGCGAGATCGAAACGCAGCTGGTCGGACCCAGCTGGGGCGAGGAGATCGCCAGCAAGGCCTGGCAGGGTCTGGCGATCTTCATGGTCCTGGTGGTGATCTATCTCGCCATCGCCTTCGAATGGCGCATGGCGCTCGCCGCGCTGATCGCGCTCATCCACGACCTCACCATCACGGTCGGGGTGTACGCGCTGGTCGGCTTCGAGGTCACCCCGGGTACCGTGATCGGTCTGCTGACCATCCTCGGCTACTCGCTCTATGACACCGTCGTCGTCTTCGACGGTCTCAAGGAAGCGTCGAAGGACCTCACCAAGCAGACCCGCTTCACCTACAGCGAGATCGCCAACCGCAGCCTCAACTCGACCCTGGTGCGTTCCATCAACACCACGGTCGTGGCGCTGCTGCCGGTCGGCGCCCTGCTGTTCATCGGCGGCGGCGCGCTCGGCGCGGGCATGCTCAACGACATCTCGCTGGCGCTGTTCGTCGGTCTCGCGGCCGGTGCGTACTCCTCGATCTTCATCGCCACCCCGCTGGTGGCCGACCTCAAGGAGCGCGAGCCGCAGATGAAGGCCCTGGCCAAGCGGGTGCGCGCCAAGCGCGCCGCGGCCAAGACCGACACCGACACCGATGCCGAGCAGAAGCCGCAGGATGTCACCCCGCCGCCCGCCGAGGACGGCGACCCGCCCACCCCCGCGGCGGCGGGCGCGGGCCAGCGCCGCCAGCCGGCCTCGCGCGGCCGAGGCCGCGGCCGACCGTCGGGGAAGCGCCGATGAGCGCCGGGACGACGAATCCCGCAACCGGGGGCCTCGGCGGTCTCGACGGCGAGGAGCTGCGCGGGCTGCTGCTCAGCCGGATCCTGGATGTGCCGGACTACCCGAAGCCGGGGGTGATCTTCAAGGACATCACCCCGCTGCTCGCCGACGCCGCCGCCTTCGGCGCGCTGACCCACGCGCTCGCCGAGCTGTGCGCCAAGCACGGCGCCACCAAGGTCGTGGGCCTGGAGGCGCGCGGCTTCATCCTGGCCGCCCCGGCCGCCGTGCGCGCCGGGATCGGCTTCGTACCCGTGCGCAAGGCGGGCAAGCTCCCCGGAGCGACCCTGGGCCAGGCGTACGAGCTGGAGTACGGCACCGCGGAGATCGAGATCCACACCGATGCGCTGGAGCCCGGCGACCGGGTTCTGGTGATCGACGATGTGCTCGCCACCGGCGGCACCGCCGAGGCCTCGCTGCGGCTCATCCGCCGCGCCGGCGCGGCGGTCGCCGGGGTCGCGGTCCTGCTGGAGCTCGGCTTCCTCGACGGCCGCAGCCGCCTCCTCCCCGCGCTCGACAGCGCGCCCCTGGAGGCCCTGATCACGGTCTGATCCGAGACGCCACACAAGGGTGGGGAGCCGGATTTTCTCCGGCTCCCCACCCTTGTGCCAGCCGCTCTGCAGGGGCCCCGGGGCGGCCGGGAGGCAAGTGGAGTGGCGGGATCGATACCATGGCATCCTGGCCTCTTTGAGGCCCGGACCGCCTGAGGAGTGCTCTTGCCAGACGAGGCCCAGCCGCTCTCCGCCGCGCAACCGGCAGAGCCGACCGCCGTTGCCAAGTCCACGGCGGCCCCTGAGGTGCCCAAGAACAGCGGCGAGGCGCCCCCTCGGCCGGAGCCTTCCGCGCCGCGCCCCCCGGCGGAGCGTACGAGCAGCTCACGGCCCCCCGCGCCGGCCCCCCGCCCGCTGCAGAGCCCCACCCCCAGGGGAGGCTCCTCCAACCGGGTCCGCGCCCGCCTCGCCCGCCTCGGCGTGCAGCGCTCCAGCCCGTACAACCCGGTCCTGGAGCCGCTGCTGCGCATCGTGCGCGGCAACGACCCCAAGGCCGACGCCTCGACCCTGCGCCAGATCGAGCGGGCGTACCAGGTCGCCGAGCGATGGCACCGCGGTCAGAAGCGCAAGAGCGGCGATCCGTACATCACCCATCCGCTCGCGGTGACCACGATCCTGGCCGAGCTGGGTATGGATCCGGCCACCTTGATGGCCGGTCTGCTGCATGACACCGTCGAGGACACCGAATACGGCCTGGACACCCTGCGCCGTGACTTCGGCGACCAGGTGGCCCTGCTCGTGGACGGCGTCACCAAGCTGGACAAGGTCAAGTTCGGCGAGGCGGCGCAGGCCGAGACCGTGCGCAAGATGGTCGTCGCCATGGCCAAGGACCCGCGCGTCCTGGTCATCAAGCTCGCCGACCGGCTGCACAACATGCGCACCATGCGCTACCTCAAGCGGGAGAAGCAGGAGAAGAAGGCCCGCGAGACGCTGGAGATCTACGCCCCGCTCGCCCACCGCCTGGGCATGAACACGATCAAGTGGGAGCTGGAGGACCTCGCCTTCGCGATCCTCTACCCCAAGATGTACGACGAGATCGTGCGGCTGGTCGCCGAGCGGGCCCCCAAGCGGGACGAATACCTCGCCGTCGTCACCGACCAGGTCCAGGGCGACCTGCGCGCGGCCCGCATCAAGGCGACCGTGACCGGCCGCCCGAAGCACTACTACTCGGTCTACCAGAAGATGATCGTGCGCGGCCGCGACTTCGCCGAGATCTACGACCTGGTGGGCATCCGGGTGCTCGTCGACACCGTCCGCGACTGCTACGCGGCGCTCGGGACCATCCACGCGCGGTGGAACCCGGTGCCCGGGCGGTTCAAGGACTACATCGCGATGCCCAAGTTCAACATGTACCAGTCGCTGCACACGACGGTCATCGGGCCCAGCGGCAAGCCGGTCGAGCTGCAGATCCGCACCTTCGACATGCACCGCCGCGCCGAGTACGGCATCGCCGCGCACTGGAAGTACAAGCAGGAGGCCGTCGCGGGCGCCTCCAAGGTGCGCACCGACGTGCCCAAGCGGGCCGGCAAGGACGACGCCATCAACGACATGGCGTGGCTGCGGCAGCTGCTGGACTGGCAGAAGGAGACCGAGGACCCGGGCGAGTTCCTGGAGTCGCTGCGCTTCGACCTGTCCCGTAACGAGGTCTTCGTCTTCACGCCCAAGGGCGATGTCATAGCGCTGCCGGCCGGGGCCACCCCGGTGGACTTCGCGTACGCCGTGCACACCGAGGTCGGCCACCGCACCATAGGGGCCCGGGTCAACGGGCGGCTCGTGCCGCTCGAGTCGACGCTGGACAACGGCGACCTGGTGGAGGTCTTCACCTCCAAGGCGCCCGGGGCCGGCCCGTCCCGGGACTGGCTGGGCTTCGTCAAGTCCCCGCGCGCCCGCAACAAGATCCGCGCCTGGTTCTCCAAGGAGCGCCGCGACGAGGCCATCGAGCAGGGCAAGGACGCCATCGTGCGGGCCATGCGCAAGCAGAACCTGCCGATCCAGCGGATCCTGACGGGCGACTCGCTGGTCACCCTGGCCCACGAGATGCGCTACCCCGACATCTCCTCGCTCTACGCGGCGATCGGCGAGGGCCATGTCTCCGCGCAGAACGTCGTGGGCAAGCTGGTGCAGGCCCTCGGCGGCGAGGAGGCGGCCAACGAGGACATCGCCGAGACCGCGCCGCCGATCCGCGGCCGCGGCAAGCGCCGGACCAGCGCCGACCCGGGCGTCGTGGTCAAGGGCGTCGATGACGTGTGGGTCAAGCTGGCCCGCTGCTGTACGCCCGTCCCCGGCGACCCCATCATCGGCTTCGTCACCCGCGGCAGCGGCGTCTCCGTCCACCGCGCCGACTGCGTCAACGTCGACTCGCTCTCCCAGCAGCCGGAGCGGATGCTCGACGTCGAGTGGGCGCCCACCCAGTCCTCCGTCTTCCTGGTCGCCATCCAGGTCGAGGCCCTGGACCGGTCCCGGCTGCTGTCCGATGTCACGCGCGTACTGTCCGACCAGCACGTCAACATCCTGTCCGCCGCCGTGCAGACCTCCCGCGACCGGGTGGCCACCTCGCGCTTCACCTTCGAGATGGGCGACCCGAAACACCTGGGCCATGTCCTGAAGGCCGTACGGGGCGTCGAGGGCGTCTACGACGTCTACCGGGTGACCTCGGCGCGCCAGCGCTGAGCCCCGGCGGGACGGGGGCGGGAGGGGGCTGGATGACGGACCGGGATCTCCTGGGCGGCCGGTCCCGAGGCGGTCCTCGTCTGCCGCAGACTGGGCGATCTGCTTCAGGAGTCCGGCAACCACATCCAGGCGTGCGAAGTGCTCAAACACGCGCTGGACCTCGCCGAGAAACGGCGAACGGCCCCGGTGCGCAGTGCACCGGAGCCGTTCCCCTACCTACGGTCGCGTGGCCGAGCCGGACGTCCGCCTGCCGGAGCCCGGCCCGCGGCCGTGTGTGGCACATCAGCCATCGATTGAGGAACCCCGATAGCCAGCAACCACCTGCGCGAGAGCGGCGGCGGCTTAGCCGCAAAAAGGGGCTCAGCCGCCGAACTCCTCCAGGCCCTTGAGCGCCTGGTCCAGCAGCGCCTGCCGACCCTCCAGCTCCTTGGCCAGCTTGTCGGCCTTGGCGTTGTTGCCGGCCGCGCGCGCGGCGTCGATCTGCGTGCGCAGCTTGTCCACGGCGTCCTGGAGCTGGCCGGTGAGCCCCTGAGCGCGCGCCCGCGCCTCGGGGTTGGTGCGCCGCCACTCGGCCTCCTCGGCCTCCTGGATGGCGCGCTCCACCGCGTGCAGCCGGCCCTCGATCCGCGCCCGGGCGTCCCGCGGCACATGGCCGATGGCCTCCCACCGCTCGTTGACCGAGCGGAAGGCCGCGCGCGATGACTTCAGATCAGAGATCGGAAGCAGCTTCTCCGCCTCGACGACCAGCTCTTCCTTGCGGGTCAGATTCTCCTGCTGCTCGGCGTCCCGCTCGGCGAACACCTGGCTGCGCGCCTGGAAGAAGACGTCCTGCGCACCGCGGAAGCGGTTCCACAGGTCGTCCTCGGCCTCGCGCTGGGCGCGGCCCGCCGCCTTCCACTCCGTCATCAGCTCCCGGTACCGGGCGGCGGTCGGACCCCAGTCCGTGGAGTCGGACAGCGACTCGGCCTCGGCGACCAGCTTCTCCTTGGTCTGCCGGGCCGTCTCGCGCTGCGCGTCCAGCGCCGCGAAGTGCGCCTTGCGCCGCTTGGAGAACGCCGAGCGGGCATGCGAGAAGCGGTGCCACAGCTCGTCGTCGGCGCGGCGGTCCAGGCGCGGCAGGCCCTTCCAGGTGTCGACCAGCGCGCGCAGCCGCTCCCCGGCGGCCCGCCACTGCTCGCTGGCGGCCAGCTCCTCGGCCTCCGTGACCAGCGCCTCCTTGGCCCGGCGGGCCTCGTCGGCCTGGACCGCCTTGGCCGCGCGGCGCTCCTCCCGGCGCGCCTCGACATCGCTCGTGAGCTTGTCGAGCCGCTTCCTGAGCGCGTCCAGGTCGCCGACCACATGGTGCTCGTCGACCTGATGGCGGATGTGCTCGATGGCCGCCGTGGCGTCCTTGGCCGACAGGTCCGTGGTCTGCACCCGGCGCTCGAGGAGCTCGATCTCGACGACCAGGCCGTCGTACTTGCGCTCGAAGTAGGCGAGGGCCTCTTCAGGAGATCCCGCCTGCCACGATCCGACGACCTGCTCGCCGTCGGCCGTACGCACGTACACGGTCCCCGCCTCGTCGACGCGGCCCCAAGGCTCGCTGCTCACAGCGCCTCCTCCACATGATGCCGGGGCGGGCGCGCGGCCCGCCGGCATCGTCCACAGTTTCTTCCGGCCGGGATCCACCCTGACCGGTCTCGCAGCAGGGTGCGCCGGCTGCGGCAGATACCCTGCACAACGCCAACATAGGCGAACGGTGGCCCGGCTGTCCGTATCCTGCGCGACCGAAATTTCGCAGTACGCACGCCGGAGGCGGTCAGGACCTGCCGACCGTCGCCTTGTTGATCACCACGGTGGCGTTCGGGGCGGTGTTTCCGGTCTGCGGGTCCGGCGCCTGCGCGCCCCCGTCGGCGATCTTCTTGAGGACCTGCATGCTGGCCTTGTCGAGCGTCCCGAAGGGCGTGTAGTACGGCGGGAGCTCGCTGTCCTTGTAGACCAGGAAGAACTGGCTGCCGCCGCTGTTCTTGCCCTTCTTGGTCGTGGGGTCGTACTGGTTGGCCATCGCGACCGTGCCGGCCGGGTACTTGTTCCCCTTGATCCTGGAATCCTTCAGGTTCTCGTCCGGGATGGTGTAGCCCGGGTCGCCCATGCCGGTGCCCATCGGGTCACCGCACTGGAGCACGAAGATCCCCTGGTTTGTCAGCCGGTGGCACTTGGTGTGGTCGAAGTAGCCCTTCCCGGCCAGGAAATTGAAGGAGTTCACGGTGTGCGGGGCCTTGGCCGCGTCCATGGTGACGGTCATGTCACCACAGGTGGTCTCCAGCTTCATGGCGTACGAAGCCGACTGGTCGACCGTGAGGGCCGGCTCCTTCTTCGACGACATGGTCTTCGGCTTCTTGTCCCCGGCCTCCTTGGCCCCCTTGGCGCACGGGTCCGGCGCCTTGGTCGTGGGGGTGGGCGTGGGCGTGGGCATCGTGGGGTTGGCGGCCTTGTCGGCCTTGTCGTTCTTCTTGTCGTCGCCGCCGGACAGCGCGCTGACGGCGGTCACCACCCCGCCCGCCGCCAGGACCACGGCCAGCGTGGACGCGATCACCACATAGCGTCGGCGCTGCTTATGCCGGGCAGCCTCCCGCCGATTCTGCTGCCGAAGGTACTTCTCCCGTGCGAGCTGCCGCCGACGCTGCTCGTTACTGACCACCGGGTCGTCTCCCTCATGCCGTATGGCGTCGCTGACGTATGTGATGACTCGGCCGTACCGTATACGGGTTCGCTGTGGCGGGAGCGCCGCCGGTAGGCTCTGAACGGCCGACTTCCACTTCTGCCGGACGACTCTTAAGGACGATCGTGCTCATTGCCGGGTTCCCCGCCGGGGCCTGGGGGACCAACTGTTACCTGGTCGCCCCTGCCGCCGGTGAGGAGTGTGTGATCATCGACCCGGGCCATCAGGCGGCCCAGGGCGTCGAGGAGGCACTCGCCAAGCATCGGCTCAAGCCCGTCGCCGTCGTCCTCACCCACGGCCATATCGACCACGTCGCCTCGGTGGTGCCCGTCTGTGGCGCCCACGACGTGCCGGCCTGGATCCACCCGGCCGACCGCTACATGATGAGCGACCCCGAGAAGGCCTTCGGGCGTTCCATCGGGATGCCGCTCATGGGCGAGCTGACCGTGGGCGAGCCGGACGACCTCAAGGAGCTGACCGACGGCGCGCGGCTGGACCTGGCCGGTCTCGAGCTCTCCGTCGCGCACGCCCCGGGCCATACCAAGGGGTCGGTGACCTTCAGGATGCCCGAGCGGGCGGACATCCCGTCCGTCTTCTTCGCGGGCGACCTGCTCTTCGCCGGCTCCATCGGACGCACCGATCTGCCCGGCGGCGACCACGCCGAGATCCTCGAGTCCCTGGCCCGCGTGGTCCTGCCGCTCGACGACTCGACCGTGGTGCTGTCCGGCCACGGCCCCCAGACCAGCATCGGCCGCGAGCGCGCCACCAACCCGTTTCTGCGGCAGGTGGCCGCCGGCCTCGGAGACGGCGCCCCGGCACCGGCTCCGCGACGAGGAATGTGACGAGAGACCTTCCGTGAGCACCTTCAAGGCCCCCCGGGGCACGTATGACCTGATCCCGCCGGACTCCGCGGCCTACCTCGCGGTGCGCGACGCCATCGCCGCCCCGCTCAAGCGCTCCGGCTACGGCTATGTGGAGACGCCCGGCTTCGAGAACGTCGAGCTCTTCGCGCGCGGTGTCGGTGAGTCCACCGACATCGTCACCAAGGAGATGTACACCCTCACCACCAAGGGCGGCGACCAGCTCGCGCTGCGCCCCGAGGGCACCGCCTCCGTGCTGCGTGCCGCGCTGGAGGCCAACCTCCACAAGGCCGGAAACCTGCCGGTCAAGCTGTGGTACTCCGGCTCCTACTACCGCTACGAGCGCCCCCAGAAGGGCCGCTACCGCCACTTCTCGCAGGTCGGCGCCGAGGCGATCGGCGCCGAGGACCCGGCGCTCGACGCCGAGCTGATCATCCTGGCCCACGACGCGTACCGCTCGCTGGGACTGCGGAACTTCCGGATCCTGCTGAACTCGCTGGGCGATGCCACCTGCCGCCCCGCCTACCGGGCCGCCCTCCAGGACTTTCTGCGCGGGCTCGAGCTGGACGAGGACACCCGGCGCCGGATCGACATCAACCCGTTGCGGGTCCTGGACGACAAGCGCGAAGCGGTGCAGAAGCAGCTGGTCGGCGCGCCGATGCTGGGCGACCACCTGTGCGAGGCGTGCAAGCAGTACCACGAGCAGGTGCGCGAGCTGCTGACCGCCGAGGGCGTGGCCTTCGAGGACGACCCCAAGCTGGTGCGCGGCCTGGACTACTACACCCGCACGACCTTCGAGTTCGTCCACGACGGGCTCGGCTCGCAGTCCGCGGTCGGCGGCGGCGGCCGCTACGACGGCCTGTCGGAGATGATCGGCGGGCCGGCGCTGCCCTCGGTGGGCTGGGCACTGGGCGTGGACCGTACGGTGCTGGCGCTGGAGGCCGAGGGCGTCGAGCTCGACCTGCCGCCCGCCACCAGCGTGTTCGCGGTGCCGCTTGGCGAGGAGGCGCGCAGGGTGTTGTTCGGCGCGGTCACCGGGCTGCGCCGGGCAGGGGTCGCCACGGACTTCGCGTACGGCGGCAAGGGCGTGAAGGCGGCGATGAAGGCGGCGAACCGCAGCGGGGCGCGGCTCGCGGTCATCGCGGGGGAGCGGGACCTCGCGGAGGGCGTCGTCCAGCTCAAGGACCTCGAGTCCGGCGAGCAGACGCCGGTTGCGCTGGACGGCCTGGTCGAGGCGGTCCGCGCCCGCCTCGGCTGACGCGCCTCTCGTGACCCGGGCCATGCGGTTGGGCTCGCTACAGCAATCCCAGCCGCATGGCCCGGGTCACCGCCGCCGTACGGTCGTCGACGCCGAGCTTGCCGAAGGCCCGCAGCAGGTGGGTCTTCACCGTCGACTCGCCGATGAACAGACGGCGGCCGATCTCCGCATTGGTGCACCCTTCGGCGACCAGCCGCAACACCGCCGTCTCGCGCTCCGACAGCCGGGGCCGTTCGGGGCGGGTCCGCAGCTGGTCGACGAGGCGGGCGGCGACCGAGGGCGCCAGGACCGTCTCGCCGCGCGCGGCGGACCGTATCGCCTCGGCCAGCTCGGCGCGCGCCAGGTCCTTCAGCAGATAGCCCGCCGCGCCGGCCTCGACCGCGCGCAGGATGTCGCCGTCCGTCTCGTACGTGGTCAGCACGATCACCCGGCACGGCAGCCCGGCCGCGGTCATCCGGGCGATCGACTCGACCCCGCCGCCGTCCGGCATCCGCAGGTCCATCAGCACGACGTCGGGCAGCAGCGAAGCGCTGAGCGCCTCGGCCTGCCGCCCGCTGGCCGCCTCGCCGACGACCTCCAGGTCCGGTTCGGCGCCCAGCATGCCGCGCAGCCCCTCCCGCACCACCGGGTGGTCGTCCGCGATCAGAATCCCGATCACCGTGCGCTCCTCGCTCCTTCCGTGGCCGCCTGGACCGGCAGCTCGACCGTGACGGTGGTGCCCTCGCCGGGCCCGCTGCCCACCCGCACCGCCCCGCCGACCTCACCGGCCCGGGTGCGCAGCCCCGCCAGACCGTAGCCGTCGTGCCGGGCCAGCGGGTCGAATCCGCGGCCCGTGTCCCGCACCAGGACCCGCAGTGCGCCCTCGCCGTAACCGAGCCCGATCGTCACCGCCGCGCCCGGCCCGGCGTGGCGCCGGGCGTTGGTCAGCGCCTCCTGGCAGGAGCGCAGCGCCACGACCTCCACCCCGGCCGGGAGCGGCCGGACGGCCCCCGACACCTCCACGACGGCCGGCGCGCCCGTCTGCTCCCGGTGCCGGGCGGCCAACCGCCGCACCGCGTCGGGCAGCGAGCCGCCGTCCAGGTCGGCCGGGCCCGCTCCGGCCACCAGGGCGCGTGCCTCGGCGAGATTCTCGCGCGCCGTACGGGCCATCAGGTCCAAGTGGCGGCGGGCCAGCGGCACATCGTGCTCGACCTCCGACTCCACGGCCTGAACGAGCATCAGCAGGCTGGTGAACCCCTGGGCGAGGGTGTCGTGGATCTCCCGGGACAGCCGCTCCCGCTCGGCGAGGGCGCCGTGCGCGGCGGAGAGCCGGGCGACCTCCTCGCGGCTCGCCTCCAGCTCGGCGATCAGCGCGGCCCGCTCCCGGCTCTGATCGATGATCCTGATGATCCAGCTGCCCATGACCACCGAGAAGGTCAGCGTGACCACCGCGGACAGGGATTCGAAGAACAGCTCGGGCGGCTCCCGGGGCGCCCACAGCCCCCAGACCGCGACCGGCGCGATGTTGACGACCGCGATGGCGGTCAGCGCCCAGCGCATCCGCAGCAGGATGAAGCACTGCGGGACGAGGGAGAAAGCGGCGATCCGGGTCTCGCCGACCAGCGCCGACGGGATGAGGAAGAGCAGCACCGCCCCCGCGATATAGCGCACCGAGCGGCGCTGGTCGGCGCCCTCGGCACGCAGGACGGGACGGCCGACGAACACGTACCAGGGGACGGTCGCCGTGAACAGCACCACCGCGAGCGCCCGCAGGGCAGGCCCCGGATCCGAGGCGAAGAGGACGAAGACGAGCGTCGCGGTGAACACCACGCCGTAGTAGGCGTCCCAGCGCCGAAAGGTGTGGTTGGGCACGTCGGGGGCGCGGAGGGCGGCGCGCTCGGTCAGCCGTCGCGGCGCCTCTTCCACCGGAAGGTCATCAGGCACAGCAGCAATCCTCCGACGCACCACGCGCCGAGCACCAGGGCGATGCGTCCGTACTCCCAGGCGCCCGCCTGCTCCAGCACGGCCGCGGACTCGGGCAGGAACACCCCGCGGAAGCCCTGGCACATCCACTTGAGCGGGAACAGCGCCGCCACGTCGAGCATCCACCCGGGCAGCGTGTCGACCGAGATGAAGACGCCCGAGATGAACTGGAGCACCAGGAACGGCAGGACGATGACCGAGGTGGCGCCGCGGCCGGAGCGCGGCACGGAGCTGACGGCGATGCCGAGCAGCGCACAGCCGGTCAGCCCGAGCACGAAGACCCAGCCGAACGTCAGCCACCTGTCCGCGCCGGTGGGGAGCCGGAGGTCGAAGAAGGCCGCGCCGACGAACAGCAGCGCGGCGGTCTCGGCGACTCCGGTGACCAGGACCAGCCACAGCTTGCCCAGGAAGTACGCGGCCGGGTGCATGGGTGTGCCGCGCAGCCGCCGCAGCACCTTCTCGTCGCGCTCGACGGCGATGGACACGCCCAGCGACTGGAAGCTCGTCGACATCACGCCTGCGGCGATCATCGCCGACGCGTACAGCTGGGAGGCGGTGACCCCGGCGCCCGCCACATCGTCGCCGAAGATCGAGGCGAAGAGGGAGAGGAAGACGATGGGGAAGGCGAAGGTGAAGACCACCTGGTCGCGCCGGCGGAAGAACTGCCGCAGTTCGAGGGCGCCGCGGCGCAGGCCGACGCTCCAGGCGCCGGGCAGCCGCGGGGAAGCGTCCACGGCGCCGGGGACGGGTGTGGTGGTGGCCGTCATCGCGTGTCCTCCTGTGCCGTGGGCTCTTCTGCCCTGGGTTCTTTCCTGGGTTCTTCGCCGAGCCGCCCGGTGAGCCGCAGATAGACGTCCTCCAGGGTGGGGCGGCTGACCCGAAGGCCCGGGATCTCGCCGTCGAAGCAGCGCATGAGCTCGGCGACCGTACGCGTAGGGGTAGCCGTCTCCTCGGCGCGTGCCGCCCCGTCGGGGCCCCGCCAGTGGACCGTCGCTCGGCTTCCGTACCGCTCGCGCAGCGCGGCGGGCGTGCCGCGGGCGATGACCCGGCCCGCGGCGATCACCGCGAGCCGGTGCGCGAGCGCCTCGGCCTCCTCCAGGTAGTGGGTCGTCAGCACGATCGTGGTGCCCTCGTCGGTCAGCCGCCGGATCAGCTCCCAGAACAGCTTGCGGGCCGCGGGGTCGAAGCCGGTGGTCGGCTCGTCCAGGAGCAGCAGCTCGGGGCCGCCGATCACCCCCAGGGCCACGTCCAGCCGGCGCCGCTGCCCGCCCGACAGCGCCTTGATCCTGCTGCTCGCCTTCTCGCCGAGGCCGACCAGGCCGATGACCTCGCCGGGGTCGCGTGGGCGCGGGTAGTAGCGGGCGAAGTGCCGTACGGTCTCGGCCACCGTCAATTCGGCGGGCGCGGATTCATCCTGCCAAACAATGCCGATCCGGGAACGCCACGCCCGCCCCGCCGAGGCGGGGTCCTGGCCCAGGACCGAGACCTCCCCGGCGTCGCGTGCCCGGTCCCCCTGGAGGATCTCCACCGCCGTGCTCTTGCCGGCCCCGTTGGGGCCCAGGATCCCGAACACCTCTCCCCGCCGGATGTCCAGGTCAACGCCGTCCAGAGCGGCCACCGCGCCGTATCACTTGTGCAGGCCGCGCACCCGCACTGCCTCATCGGTCATGCCGCCATCCTGGCGGCGGACAGCGGCCCCGCGGGACGACCGGACGGCCACCCTTATGTCCACCGAACGGGGGACGGAGGAGGATGGCCGAGACCGTGGGGCACCCTGGCGAAGGGGCGGTCCGGACGTCCCCGATGCGGCAGAATGTCCGGTGCCCCGACGGGGGCGACACATGGACTCGGTGGGACGACGGAACGGCGATATGGCGACGACAGCGGTGGATGAGGTGCACTCCGACGAGGCGCGGCAGGTCGGCGCGCGGGTCGCGGTCGGGGGCGGTCGCGCCTTCGCCCTGCTGCTCGTGATCACCGGTGCGCTCGGGCTGCTCGCCGCGTGGGTCATCACGATCGACAAGAACAAGATTCTCGAGGCCAAGGCCAACGGCACGCACTTCACGCCCGGCTGCAGCCTCAACCCGATCGTCTCCTGCGGCAACATCATGGAGAGCGAGCAGGCCCAGGCCTTCGGCTTCCCGAACCCGATGCTCGGCCTGGTCGCCTACGGGATCGTGATCTGCGTGGGGATGTCCCTGCTGGCCGGGGCCCGCTTCCCGCGCTGGTACTGGCTGACCTTCAACGCGGGCACGCTCTTCGGCGTCGGCTTCTGCACCTGGCTCCAGTACCAGTCGCTGTACGTCATCGGCTCGCTGTGCCTGTGGTGCTGCCTGGCCTGGGTCGCCACCATCGTGATGTTCTGCTACGTCACCGGCAAGAACATCAAGCACGGGTTCCTGCCCGCCCCGGACGGGCTCCGCCGCGGGCTGCTGGAGTTCCACTGGGTGGTGCCGGTGTTGTGGGTCGGCGTCATCGGCATCCTGATCCTGACGCGGTGGTGGAACTTCTGGACCGGCGGCCAGGCGTGACGCGGTTCTGACTCCGGCACGGTTCACGCTGCCCGGCGGTGCTGTCAGTGGGGTTCGAAACTGCTGCCACATGACCGCACATCACTGCGTTTTCGCGAGCGTGAGTGAGTGCTGGTTCTGCGGCCGAGGCATGCGAACGAGTTTCCGGTCGATGGGAAGGGGGGTTCGTCCATCGAACGCGTGCCTTTTGCGGTTGGAGTTCGTTGGGTGGGGTGACGAGATGGCGCGCCACCGGGCGGGGGTGACAGGGTGGGTGGACTGCGGGAGGTGACAGCGCCGTTCGTGGTGCCCGGCCCGGCGGGGGTGGCGGTTCGGGCCCGGTTGCGGGTGTCGGAGGCGGATGCGGCGGTGCTGGCCGAGGTGGGGGTATTCCTCGGTGGACTGGCTGCGGGTGATCTCGCGGTGCGTTCCCGGCAGGGCCTGGAACACGGCAGTGAGACGTGGGCGGCGCGGAAGCGGAAGCTGACCGGGGTCTCGTCGGCCAGGTGGGCGGGCAGCATCACCAAAGCCACGCATGATCAGTGGGCGCTGGCCCGGCGAGGGCAGATGGCCGAGATGGCGTGGCTGCGCGAGCAGATCGCGCGGATCGAGGCTCGGTTGGGGCGTCAGCTGGGCGCGAAGGCGGACAAGCGGGCGGGGCTGGCGCGCGGGTACGGTTCGCGGTCCGAGTGGCATGCCAAGTCCCGCCGCCTGCACGCCCTGCGGCACCGGCTGGCGGGAGTGGAGGCGGACTGGGCGGCGGGCCGCGTGCACGTGGTGCGCGGCGGCAAGCAGCTCGCGCACCTGCGCCATCACCTGGGTGAGGCCGGGCTGGACGAGCAGGGTTGGCGGGAGCGGTGGCGGGCGGCGCGGATGTGCCTGGCCGCGGACGGGGAGTCCGGCAAACGCTTCGGCAACGAGACCATCCGCATCACCGACAACGGACAGCTCTCCCTCAAACTCCCCGCCGGCCTCGCCCACCTGGCCAACGCCCCACACGGCCGGTACCTGCTGGAGGCGACTGTCTCGTTCCAGCACCGGGGCGAGGAGTGGTGCGACCGGATCACGAACAACCGGGCGGTGGCCTATCGCATCCACCACGACCCGGCGCGCGGCCGCTGGTATGTGACCGCCTCCTGGCAGCGTGCGGCCGCCCCTGTACTGCCGCTTCAGGCGGCGCTCGCCCGGGGCGTGGTCGCCGTCGACATGAACGACGATCACCTGGCTGCCTGGCGGCTGGATGTGCACGGCAACCCGGTCGGCGGACCCCGGCGCTTCTTCTACGACCTGTCGGGCAGCGCCCAGCACCGGGATGCCCAGCTCAGGCACGCCCTTACGAGGCTTCTGCACCGCACCCGCGCCACCGGCGCGGTGGCGATCGCCATCGAGGACCTGCACTTCACCGACGGCCGGTGTCGGGAGAAGCAGGGCCGCAACAAGCGCTTCCGCCGCCTCATCTCCCGGTTCCCCACCGCCCGGCTGAAGGCGCGGCTGGTGGCAATGGCCGCCGAGCAGGGCGTCGCGATCGTCGCGGTCGACCCGGCTTATACCTCCCGATGGGGCGCCCAGCACTGGCAGCAGCCCCTGACCAGCAGCAATCGCAAGGTTTCCCGGCACGATGCGGCGAGCATCGCGATCGGGCGACGCGCCCTCGGGCATCCGATCCGGCGACGGACGGCACCGCCCCCGCACGACCGGAGTGATCGTGCGGGGCATCGGACCGCCCAGGCTCGACTGGAGACCCGGCGGCGTGAGGGACCCCGCCCCCGCATCCCCGGACCACGGACAAGATCCGTGCCGCCCGGCAGCGGAGCGAACGCGGGCGACGAGCGTGCGCAACACCGTTCGGAGCACGCGGCTGAGCAACAGCGATCCTGGACACAGGACTCACTCCCGCTCAGTCCCTAGGAACGGTGACATAGGCTTCCCGCGTGGAGCCAGACCTGTTCACCGCCGCCGCAGAGGAACGCCAGGAGAAGGACCCGGCCAGCAGTCCCCTGGCCGTGCGCATGCGCCCGCGCACGCTCGACGAGGTCGTGGGCCAGCAGCATCTGCTGCGGCCCGGCTCCCCGCTGCGGCGGCTCGTCGGCGAGGGCAGCGGCGGTCCGGCCGGCCCGTCCTCGGTCATCCTGTGGGGCCCGCCCGGCATCGGCAAGACGACGCTGGCGTACGTCGTCAGCCAGGCCACCCAGAAGCGCTTTGTCGAGCTGTCGGCGATCACGGCGGGCGTGAAGGAGGTGCGGGCCGTCATCGACGGCGCGCGCCGCTCCTCCGGGGCGTACGGGCGGGAGACTGTGCTCTTCCTCGACGAGATCCACCGCTTCAGCAAGGCCCAGCAGGACTCGCTGCTGCCCGCCGTCGAGAACCGCTGGGTCACGCTCATCGCGGCTACGACGGAGAACCCGTACTTCTCGATCATCTCCCCCCTGCTGTCCCGCTCGCTGCTGCTCACCCTGGAGCCGCTGACCGACGACGATCTGCGCGGGCTGCTGCGCCGCGCCCTGACCGACGAGCGCGGCCTCGGCGGCGCGGTCACGCTCCCCGAGGACGCCGAGGGCCATCTGCTGCGGATCGCGGGCGGCGACGCGCGGCGCGCGCTGACCGCCCTGGAGGCGGGCGCGGGCTCCGCGCTGGCCAAGGGCGAGCCCGCGATCACCCTGACGACGCTGGAGGAGGCGGTCGACCGCGCCGCGGTGAAGTACGACCGCGCGGGCGACCAGCACTACGACGTGGCCAGCGCGCTGATCAAGTCGATCCGCGGCTCGGATGTCGACGCGGCGCTGCACTATCTGGCCCGGATGATCGAGGCGGGCGAGGACCCGCGGTTCATCGCCCGGCGGCTGATGATCTCCGCGAGCGAGGACATCGGGCTCGCCGACCCGACCGCCCTCCAGACGGCGGTGGCCGCCGCCCAGGCGGTCGCCCTGATCGGCTTCCCCGAGGCGGCGCTGACCCTCGGCCACGCCACGGTGGCGCTGGCGCTGGCCCCGAAGTCCAACGCGGTCACGCGCGCGATAGGCGACGCCCTCGCCGACGTCCGCGCGGGGCTGGCCGGTCCGGTCCCGCCGCATCTGCGCGACGGCCACTACAAGGGCGCCGCAAAGCTCGGGCACGCGCAGGGGTATCTCTACCCGCACGACCTGCCCGGGGGCATTGCGGCGCAGCAGTACGCGCCGGACAAGATCCACGGCAAGCGGTATTACGAGCCGACGCGGTACGGGGCGGAGGCGCGCTACGCGGATGTGGTGGAGCGAGTACGCGCCCGCCTCCGCGGCGATCCCCCACCCCCGCGCCCCCCTCAGCCCGCACCCGCGGAGCCCGCCGCGCCGGCCGCGCCATCGCCCTCCGCGCAGCCCGGGCCCGCCGAGGGTGCCGCCCCGGCCGGCCAGGCTGCCCCGGCCGACCCGGACGGGGCGGGCCCCCGCGGTAACTAGTCCGTCGCCGCCTCGAAAAGCGCGTGCATCGCGCGGCGGAGTTCGGAGATGTTCCGCACCGGCTCCGGGAAGTCGAAGCGCGCGTCGAAGGGGTTGCCGGGGGCGTCGGGGAAGCGGACGCGGAGGCCGAAGCGGTCCAGGGCCACGGGGATCGCGCGTCCGCGCGTGCCGCAGGCGCGGTCCGGGTGGTCGCCGAGCAGGGCGCACAGTCCGCGCATCTGGTCGTCGTGCGCCGCGTGCAGATGCTGAAGGAGCTCGGCCTCGTGCGGGGCGAGCGGGTCGGGGTCGGCCGTCGCGAAGTCCTCCGGCTCGACCGCCTCTGCGCCCCACAGGTCGTCCACGCACGCCTCGCCGACCTCCAGCCGCAGCAGCGCCCACCCGCCGCCCCCGGCCAGCGCCTCGCCGATGCCGAGCAACTCGCCGACCGGCCCGCCGTCGGGGGCCAGCAGGGCGGCGCTCGCCGCGCGCTCCCGGCCGTGTACGGGCGTGAGCCACCCCCCGACCCAGGCGCGCCCGCGGATCCGGTGGGCGACCGCGACCGGGGCGACGTCCGTGATCTCCATCACGCAGGTCACCTCGTCGTCCTGGGCGTAGGCCGCGGCGCGGGCGGCGGCCGAGCCGCCGGGGACCAGCAGGAGCACATCGCCGTCGGGGGAGACGGCGCGGGCGGCGGGGGCGTCGGATCCGAGGTGGCCCGTTTCCTCGATTCCGGGAATGGTGAGCGACGCCGTAGCCTTGGACTCGACGAGAGTACGTACCCGCTCCGCCGCCGATGGCCGCGGAGCTTCTTCCCCGGGACGCGGCTGACCCTCCTCGGTGCTCTGAGCGGCACTGGGCAGGGGGATCCCAGGTCGAAACATGCGTCCTCCTCGGCTAAGGTAAGGCTCACCTAACTTTATCGGAGGTTCGTTCCCCGTGCCCAACCAGTCGCGTCCCAAGGTCAAGAAGTCGCGAGCGCTCGGCATCGCGCTGACCCCGAAGGCCGTCAAGTACTTCGAGGCCCGCCCCTACCCGCCGGGCGAGCACGGCCGTGGCCGCAAGCAGAACAGCGACTACAAGGTCCGGTTGCTCGAGAAGCAGCGGCTGCGCGCTCAGTACGACATCAGCGAGCGCCAGATGGCCCGTGCCTACGACCGCGCTCGGAAGGTCGAAGCCAAGACGGGCGAGGCCCTGATCATCGAGCTTGAGCGCCGTCTGGACGCGCTCGTCCTGCGGTCCGGCCTGGCCCGCACCATCTACCAGGCCCGCCAGATGGTGGTCCACGGCCACATCGAGGTCAACGGCCGCAAGGTCGACAAGCCGTCCTTCCGGGTCCGCCCGGACGACGTGGTGATGGTCCGCGAGCGCAGCCGCAGCAAGCACCCCTTCCAGGTGGCGCGCGAGGGCGGCTACGCCCTGGACGGCGAGACCCCGCGCTACCTGCAGGTCAACTTGCAGGCCCTGGCCTTCCGCCTGGACCGGGACCCGAACCGCAAGGAGATCCCGGTGATCTGCGACGAGCAGCTGGTCGTCGAGTACTACGCACGCTGATCCAGCCGGACGGCGCCGGCCGTACGAGCGCCGGCGCGTACACGCACCCCGCGGGTTCCCTTCGACATGGTCGACGGGGACCCGCGAGGCGTTTCCGGCCGACCGTAATGCGGTTCGGGCAGGGCTGTCCGGCGCGATAAGGTCGATACCTGCCGCCCGTCTCGGATGACGACTCACCCGCCCGTGACGGCGGCCGACGGACGACCTACCACACGACGAGCAGCAGACGAGCAGCAGCAGGGAGCGTGCAACGTGTCCGGTGGAGAGGTGGCCGGGATCCTCGTGGCCGTCTTCTGGGCGATCCTCGTGTCCTTCCTCGCCCTCGCGCTGGTGAGGCTCGCGCAGACGCTCAAGGCAGCCACCAAGCTGGTGGCCGAGGTCACCGAGCAGGCCGTGCCGCTGCTCAGCGAGGCGTCCGCGACCGTGCGCTCCGCCAACACCCAGCTCGCCCGCGTGGACTCGATCGCGGCGGACGTGCAGGAGGTCACCTCGAACGCCTCCGCGCTCTCCTCGACCGTCTCCTCGGCCTTCGGCGGGCCGCTGGTGAAGGTCGCCGCCTTCGGCTACGGGGTGCGGCGCGCGATCGGCCGCAAGGGGCAGCCGCAGCCGGAGGGCGAGACCACGCACGCCGTCGTCGTCGGCAAGACCCTGCCGTCCGCCCGCCGGGGCGGCCGCCGCAACCGTGCATCGAAGGGCTGAGAGACCGGAATGTTCCGCCGTACGTTCTGGTTCACCACCGGGGTCGCAGCCGGTGTGTGGGCCACCACCAAGGTCAACCGCAAGCTCAACCAGCTGACACCGGAGAGCCTGGCGGCGCAGGCCGCCGACCGGGCGGTGCTCGCCGGGCGGCGGATCAGGGTGTTCGCGCTCGACGTACGCGACGGCATGGCCGACCGGGAGGCGGCGCTCAAGGACGCCCTGGGCCTGAGCGCGGCGCCCGCGCACGACCGCAAGCAGCTGCCCGCCCAGCGCGGACGCGCCCAGCTCACGCAGAATTACTTGTACAACCACCCAAAAGCCGGAAATGAGGACCACTGATGGAGTCGGCTGAAATCCGCCGCCGCTGGCTGCGCTTCTTCGAAGAGCGCGGGCACACCGTCGTGCCTTCGGCGTCGCTCATCGCGGACGATCCGACGCTGCTGCTGGTCAACGCGGGAATGGTCCCCTTCAAGCCGTACTTCCTCGGCGAGGTGAAGCCGCCCTTCGACCGTGCCGTCAGCGTGCAGAAGTGTGTGCGCACGCCGGACATCGAAGAGGTCGGCAAGACCACCCGCCACGGCACGTTCTTCCAGATGTGCGGCAACTTCTCCTTCGGTGACTACTTCAAAGAAGGCGCCATAAAGCTCGCCTGGGAGCTGCTGACCACCTCCGTCGGGGAGGGTGGCTACGGCCTGGATCCCGAGCGGCTGTGGATCACTGTCTACAAGGAGGACGACGAGGCCGAGCGCATCTGGCGTGACGTCGTCGGCGTCCCCGCCGAGCGCATCCAGCGCCTGGGCATGGGCCCGAACTTCTGGTCCATGGGCGTCCCCGGCCCCTGCGGCCCCTGCTCCGAGATCAACTACGACCGCGGCCCCGAGTTCGGCGTCGAGGGCGGCCCGGCCGTCAACGACGAGCGGTACGTGGAGATCTGGAACCTGGTCTTCATGCAGTACGAGCGGGGCGCGGGCGAGGGCAAGGAAGACTTCCCGATCCTCGGCGACCTGCCGAGCAAGAACATCGACACCGGTCTCGGTCTCGAACGCCTCGCGATGATCCTGCAGGGCGTGCACAACATGTACGAGACCGACAACCTGCGCGCCGTGATCGACAAGGCCACGGAGCTGACCGGCGTCGCCTACGGCGCGGGCCACGACTCCGACGTCTCGCTGCGCGTGGTCGCCGACCACATGCGCACCTCCGTGATGCTCATCGGCGACGGCGTCACCCCCGGCAACGAGGGCCGCGGCTATGTGCTGCGCCGCATCATGCGCCGCGCCATCCGCAACATGCGCATCCTCGGCGCCACCGAGCCGGTCGTGGGCGAGCTTGTCGACGTCGTCCTGAAGACGATGGGCCAGCAGTACCCGGAGCTGCTGACCGACCGCAAACGCATTGAGACCGTCGCCCTCGCCGAGGAGGCCGCCTTCCTGAAGACGCTGAAGGCCGGCACCAACATCCTCGACACCGCCGTCACCGACACCAAGACGGCCGGCGGCACGGTGCTCTCCGGCGACAAGGCGTTCCTGCTCCACGACACCTGGGGCTTCCCGATCGACCTCACCCTCGAGATGGCCGCCGAGCAGGGCCTCTCGGTGGACGAGGAGGGCTTCCGCCGCCTGATGAAGGAGCAGCGGGAGCGGGCCAAGGCCGACGCCAGGGCCAAGAAGACCGGCCATGCCGACCTGTCGGCCTACCGCGAGGTCGCCGACACCGCCGGCTCGACCGTCTTCACCGGTTACACCGACACCGAGAGCGAGTCCACCGTCGTCGGCCTGCTGGTCGACGGCCTGCCCTCGCCCGCCGCGACCGAGGGTGACGAGGTCGAGGTCGTCCTCGACCGCACCCCCTTCTACGCCGAGGGCGGCGGCCAGCTCGCCGACTCCGGCCGGATCCGGCTGGACTCCGGCGCCGTCGTCGAGGTGCGGGACGTCCAGCAGCCGGTGCCCGGGGTGAGCGTGCACAAGGGCGTCGTCCAGGTCGGCGAGGTGACCGTCGGCGCCGGGGTGTACGCCCAGATCGACGTGAAGCGCCGGCGCGCCATCGCCCGCGCCCACAGCGCCACCCACCTCACCCACCAGGCGCTGCGCGACGCCCTGGGCCCGACCGCCGCCCAGGCCGGTTCGGAGAACTCGCCCGGCCGCTTCCGCTTCGACTTCGGCTCGCCGGCCGCCGTGCCCGGCGCGGTCCTCACCGACGTCGAGCAGAAGATCAACGAGGTCCTCTCCCGCGAACTCGACGTCACCGCCGAGGTGATGAGCATGGAGGAGGCCAAGAAGCAGGGCGCCATCGCCGAGTTCGGCGAGAAGTACGGCGACCGGGTGCGCGTGGTGACCATCGGCGACTTCTCCAAGGAGCTGTGCGGTGGCACGCATGTGCACAACACCGCCCAGCTGGGGCTGGTGAAGCTGCTCGGCGAGTCCTCGATCGGCTCCGGCGTGCGCCGGGTCGAGGCCCTGGTCGGCGTGGACGCGTACAACTTCCTCGCCCGTGAGCACACCGTCGTCTCCCGCCTCACCGACCTGGTCAAGGGCCGGCCCGAGGAGCTGCCGGAGAAGATCTCCGGGATGCTGGCCAAGCTCAAGGAGGCCGAGAAGGAGATCGAGCGGTTCCGCGCCGAGAAGGTGCTCCAGGCCGCCGCCGGACTTGCCGCGGGCGCCAAGGACGTACGGGGCGTGGCCCTGGTCACCGGTCAGGTGCCGGACGGCACGGCCGCCGACGACCTGCGCAAGCTCGTGCTGGACGTGCGCGGGCGGCTGGGTCAATTGTCGGGGGCCGGCGACCGCCCGGCCGTCGTCGCCCTGTTCTCCGTCGCGAACGGCCGGCCGGTGACCGTCATCGCCACCAACGAGGCCGCCCGCGAGCGCGGCATCAAGGCCGGTGACCTGGTCCGCGTCGCCGCCAAGACCCTCGGCGGCGGAGGCGGCGGCAAGCCGGACGTCGCCCAGGGCGGCGGCCAGAACCCGGCCGCCGTCGACGAGGCCGCGGCCGCCGTCGAGCGGCTTGTCGCGGAAGCCGCCTGACCGCCGTGCGACGCGGCAGGCGCATCGCGATCGACGTCGGGGACGCCCGGGTCGGGGTCGCCTCGTGCGACCCCGACGGGATCCTCGCCACCCCGGTGGAGACCGTGCCGGGGCGGGACATCCCGGCTGCCCACAAGCGGCTGGCGGCCATCGTCGAGGAGTACGAGCCGATCGAGGTGGTGGTCGGCCTTCCCCGCTCGCTCAGCGGGCGGGAGGGGCCGGCCGCGGCCAAGGTGCGCACCTTCGCACGGGAGCTGGCGCGGCGCGTCGCGCCGGTCCCCGTGCGGCTGGTCGACGAGCGTATGACGACCGTCACAGCCTCCCAGGGCCTGCGGGCCTCCGGGGTGACGTCCAAAAAAGGCCGTTCGGTTGTTGACCAGGCGGCGGCCGTCGTCATACTCCAAAGCGCACTGGAGACCGAGCGTGTCTCCGGCCGGGCGCCGGGCGAGGCCGTCGAAGTGGTCATCTGATCGCGATACGGTAACGTTCCGCGCGGCCAAGGCAGCCGTCGCCTGGCGCGTGACAGTGGGTGACACCTTGGCTGCCGCCGTGCGTCGCTAGGGGTTCGATGACTGACTACGGCCGGGGTACCGGCTCCCAACCGTGGGATCCTCAGGACCCGCTGTACGGGGATCAGGGATGGGGTGGTCACCAGACGGCGACCGGTCACGATCCGTACGCGCAGGAGGCCTACGCACAGGACCCGTACGCGCAGGATCCGTACGCCCAGCACGGCTCTTACGGCCACGACGGCCACAGCCAGGACCCCTACGGCCAGGGCGGTCACCAGCAGCAGGAGCAGTACTCCCAGCAGGGCTACGGGAACGACGGCTACGGGCAGGAGGGTTACGGGCAGGAGGGCTACGGTCAGGACTACGCCCAGGACCCGTACGCCCACCAGCAGTACCCCCAGGGCTACCCGCAGCAGCCGCAGCAGCCGCAGCAGCAGCCCCACTGGGACGGACACGACACCGGCAGCTACCCGCAGCAGCCTCAACACCCCCAGCAGCCTCAGCAGCCGTACGGCAATGGCGACTGGGACGGCTCCCACGCCGCGCCCGCCGGCCCTTACGGCGGCGGGCAGTCCCCCCAGGAGCCCGTCGCCGAGCAGGCCGAGCAGGCCAAGCACGACGAACCCGACGACGACCACCCCTTCTTCCGGGACGGCGATGGCGGAGACGGCATCCTCCGCGGCGACCGCGACCGCCGCGACGAGCGCAACGACGATGATTACGACGACGCAGACGAGGACGAGGGACGTGGCGGGCGGGAGCGCCGGAACAAGCCCCCCAAGCGCCGCAGCGGAGTCGCCTGCCTGTTCGTGACCGTGGTGCTGGTCGGCGTCGTCGGCGGAGGCGGCTACTTCGCCTACCAGTTCTGGCAGAGCCGCTTCGGCCCGGCGCCGGACTACTCGGGCGCGGGCAGCGGTGAGGTCGCGGTGGAGATCCCCGAAGAGGCGAGCGTGACCGCCATGGGGAACATCCTCAAGGACAAGGGCGTCGTGAAGAGCACGGACGCCTTCATCGAGGCCGCCAACGCGAACCCGAAGGGCGGCGGCATCCAGCCGTGCTCGTACACGCTGCGCAAGCAGATGTCCGCGGCGGAGGCAGTGAAGCTCATGGTCGACCCGGCCAGCTGCAACGGCCTGATCGTCGCGGAGGGCATGCGCAACGCGCAGATCTACGCCGCGATCGACAAGAAGATCGGCCTCAAGGCGGGCACGACCAAGAACGTCGCCCTTAAGGAAGCCAAGAACCTCGGGCTGCCGGACTGGGCCGACGGCAACCCCAAGATCAAAGATCCGCTCGAAGGGTTCCTCTACCCCTCCCGCTACAGCGCCGGCAAGGACACCAAACCCGAGGACGTCCTGCGGAAGATGGTCGCCCAGGCGAAGAAGAGCTACGCCAAGTACGACCTCGAAGGCAAGTCCAAGGAGCTGGGCCTGAAGTCGCCGCTCCAACTCGTCACCGTCGCCAGCCTGGTCCAGGCGGAGGGCGTCACCCACGACGACTTCCGCAAGATGGCCGAGGTGGTCTACAACCGCCTTGAGCCCGGAAACACCCAGACCAACGGCAAGCTGGAATTCGACTCGACGTACAACTACATCAAGAACCAGAGCAAGATCGACATCTCGCTGCAAGAGATCAAGAATTACGACAACCCCTACAACACGTACTTCTACCGGGGGTTGACGCCAGGACCGATCGGAAACCCGGGGGAGGACGCGCTGAAGGCGGCCATGAACCCCACCGACGACGGCTGGTACTACTTCATCTCGCTCGACGGCAAGACGACCAAGTTCACCAAGACGTACGCCGAGCACCAAAAGCTCGTCGACCAGTTCAACCGGCAGCGCAAGAACAGCTGAGGAAAGATGTCGGAAAACCGCAGGGCCGCGGTGCTCGGCTCGCCGATCGCCCACTCCCTGTCCCCGGTGCTGCACCGCGCCGCCTACGAGAAGCTGGGCCTGGCCGGGTGGGCCTACGACCGCCACGAGGTGGACGAGGCCGCGCTGCCCGCCTTCTTCGAGCGGCTGGACGCGACGGCCGGTGACCGGCCGTGGGCGGGGCTGTCCCTGACCATGCCGCTCAAGCGCGCGGTCATTCCGCTGCTCGACGAGATCAGCGCCACGGCGGCGTCGGTAGAGGCGGTCAACACGGTTGTCTTCACCCACGACGGCCGCCGGACCGGCGACAACACCGACATCCCCGGCATGGTGGCGGCGCTGCGCGAGCGCGGTGTCGAGCGGGTGGCGGGCGCCGCCGTGCTGGGTGCCGGTGCCACGGCCTCTTCGGCCCTGGCCGCGCTGTCTCGCGTATGCGAGGGCGAGGTCACCGCCTATGTCCGCAGCGCGGCGCGGGCCGCGGAGATGCGGCAGTGGGGCGAGCGGCTGGGGGTGGCGGTCCGTACGGCGGACTGGGACGACGCGGCCGAGGCGTTCCGCGCACCCCTGGTGATCGCCACCACCCCCGCCGGCACCACGGACGAGCTGGCCGCGTCCGTCCCCGACCGCCCCGGTGCCCTCTTCGATGTGCTGTACGACCCATGGCCGACCCGGCTCGCGGCCGCCTGGGCGGAGCGCGGCGGCGCGGTCGTCAGCGGCCTGGACCTGCTGGTGCACCAGGCGGTGCTCCAGGTCGAGCAGATGACCGGCCGGACCCCGGCCCCCCTGGCCACCATGCGCAAAGCGGGCGAGGCGGCCCTCGCCAGTCGCGCCCTCTGATTCTCCTGAGCGCTGAAAGAGGAGGGGTCCGCCAGCTGGACCGGCGCTCGGGGGCGTCATCGGACGTGGGAGGATCGGAGGTGGCGGGCCCGGGCCGCGCGCTGCCCAGGCCATGCCGCCGTACGTCGAGGCGCGAGCATGAGGAGCACCGTTGAGCAGGTTGCGCTGGCTGACCGCGGGGGAGTCGCACGGCCCCGCACTCGTGGCGACGCTGGAGGGACTGCCCGCCGGTGTGCCGATCACCACCGACATGGTGGCGGACGCCCTCGCCCGCCGGCGGCTCGGCTATGGGCGTGGTGCCCGGATGAAGTTCGAGCGCGACGAGGTCACCTTCCTCGGCGGGGTACGGCACGGCCTCAGCCTCGGCTCCCCCGTGGCCATCATGGTCGGCAACACCGAGTGGCCGAAGTGGGAGCAGGTCATGGCGGCCGACCCGGTGGACCCGGAGGTGCTCGCCGGGCTGGCCCGTAACGCGCCGCTGACCCGGCCCCGCCCCGGCCACGCGGACCTGGCGGGCATGCAGAAGTACGGCTTCGACGAGGCCCGGCCGATCCTGGAGCGGGCCAGCGCCCGCGAGACCGCGGCCCGTGTCGCGCTCGGCACGGTCGCCCGCTCCTACCTCAAGGAGACGACGGGCATCGAGATCGTCTCCCATGTGGTGGAGCTGGCCGCGGCCAGGGCCCCGTACGGCGTGTACCCGACCCCCGCGGACGTGGAGCGGCTGGACGCCGACCCGGTGCGCTGTCTGGACGCCGACGCGAGCGAGGCGATGGTCGCCGAGATCGACCAGGCCCATAAGGACGGCGACACGCTCGGCGGCGTCGTCGAGGTGCTGGCGTACGGCGTGCCGGTGGGCCTCGGTTCGCATGTCCACTGGGACCGGCGGCTCGACGCCCGTCTGGCCGCCGCCCTGATGGGCATCCAGGCCATCAAGGGCGTCGAGGTCGGCGACGGCTTCGGTCTGGCCCGGGTGCCCGGTTCGAAGGCGCACGACGAGATCGTGCCGGGCGAGCACGGCATCAGGCGGGCCTCCGGCCGCTCCGGCGGCACCGAGGGCGGACTGACCACGGGCGAGCTGCTGCGGGTGCGCGCCGCGATGAAGCCGATCGCGACCGTGCCGCGGGCCCTGGCCACGGTCGACGTCACGACGGGCGAGCCGACCCAGGCCCACCACCAGCGCTCGGACGTGTGCGCGGTCCCGGCCGCGGGCATCGTCGCGGAGGCGATGGTGGCGCTGGTCCTCGCGGACGCCGTCGCGGAGAAGTTCGGCGGCGACTCGGTCACCGAGACCCGCCGCAACGTCAAGGGCTTCCTCGACAACCTGGCCATCAAGTGAGCGGCCAAGCGAGCGGCCCGGGAGCGAACGGGCCGGCGATCGTGCTGGTCGGGCCCATGGGCGTGGGGAAGAGCACCGTCGGAAGGGTGCTCGCCGAGCGGCTCGGGACCGGCTTCCGGGACACCGACACCGACATCGTCGAGACGGCCGGCAAGCCGATCTCCGAGATCTTCATCGACGAGGGCGAGCCGCACTTCCGCGAGCTGGAGCGGCAGGCCGTGCGCGCCGCGGTCGCCGAGCACCGCGGCGTGCTGGCCCTCGGCGGCGGCGCGATCCTGGACGACTCCACCCGCGCTCTGCTTGCCGACCTGCCGGTGATCTTCCTGGAGATGGGCGTCGCCGAGGCGGTCAAGCGCACCGGCCTCGACGCGCCGCGCCCGCTGCTCGCCGTCAACCCGCGGCAGCGCTGGCGCGAGCTCATGGAGCAGCGACGTCCGCTGTACACCGAGGTGGCCCGCGCGGTCGTGTCGACCGAGGGCCGCACCCCCGAGGACGTCGCCGACGCGGTCCTCGACGCACTGGAGTTGAAGGACGCATGAGCACGGACACACCCACCCGTATCCAGGTCGGCGGCACCGCGGGCAGCGAGCCGTACGAGGTCCTGATCGGCCGCCGGCTGCTCGGCGAGCTGCCCGGCCTCATCGGCACCGCGGCGAAGCGCGTCGCCGTGCTGCACCCCGAGGCGCTGGACGAGACCGGCGAGGCCATCCGGCAGGACCTCCTCGGGCAGGGCTACGAGGCCATCGCGATCCAGCTGCCCAACGCGGAGGAGGCCAAGACCGCCGAGGTCGCCGCGTACTGCTGGAAGGCGCTCGGCCAGACCGGCTTCACCCGCAGCGATGTGATCATCGGCGTCGGCGGGGGCGCCTCCACCGACCTCGCGGGCTTCGTCGCCGCGACCTGGCTGCGCGGGGTGCGCTGGATCGCCGTCCCGACGACCGTGCTCGGCATGGTGGACGCGGCGGTCGGCGGCAAGACCGGGATCAACACCGCCGAGGGCAAGAACCTGGTCGGCGCCTTCCACCCGCCGGCCGGGGTGCTGTGCGACCTGGCCGCGCTCGACTCGCTGCCGGTCAACGACTATGTCAGCGGCCTCGCCGAGATCATCAAGGCGGGCTTCATCGCCGACCCGGCGATCCTGGAGCTGATCGAGACGGACCCGGAGGCGGCCCGTACCCCCGCGGGGCCGCACACCGCCGAGCTCATCGAGCGCTCCATCCGGGTGAAGGCCGAGGTCGTCTCCTCCGACCTCAAGGAGGCGGGGCTGCGGGAGATCCTCAACTACGGTCACACCCTCGCCCACGCCATCGAGAAGAACGAGCGCTACAAGTGGCGGCACGGCGCGGCGGTCTCCGTCGGCATGGTCTTCGCCGCCGAACTGGGCCGCCTCGCCGGGCGCCTGGACGATGCCACGGCCGACCGGCACCGCGCGGTCCTGGGCTCCGTAGGCCTGCCGCTGACGTACCGCGGCGACCAGTGGCCCCGGCTGCTGGAGACCATGAAGGTCGACAAGAAGTCCCGCGGCGACCTGCTGCGCTTCATTGTCCTCGACGGCCTGGCCAAGCCCGCGGTGCTGGAGGGCCCGGATCCGGCCGTGCTGCTCGCGGCGTACGGAGAGGTGTCCGCGTGACCCGGAAGGTGCTCGTCCTCAACGGCCCCAACCTGGGGCGGCTCGGCAGCCGCGAGCCGGACGTCTACGGTGCGACCTCCTACGCCGGTCTTGTGGAGGAGTGCGCGAAGCTCGGCGCGGAGCTGGGCTTCGAGGTGGACGTGCGGGAGACCAACGACGAGGGCGAGATGATCCGCTGGCTGCACGAGGCGGCGGACGGCTCGATCCCGGTCGTCATCAACCCCGGTGCCTTCACGCACTACTCGTACGGGATGCGGGACGCGGCGGCGCAGCGCACCGCCCCGCTGGTCGAGGTGCATATCTCCAACCCGCACGCGCGGGAGGAGTTCCGTCACAACTCTGTCATCGCCGCGGTCGCCAGCGGCACCGTCGCCGGCTTCGGAATCGGGTCGTATCGCCTCGCATTGCGCGCTTTGGCGGACGAGTTGGCCGGATGACGGCGTTCGCTGGGCACACACCGTATTCCCCGGCCGTTCACACAGTGGCGGCCGGGGCGGGTACCGTTCGGTAGAACCGGCCTCACCGCCGCGTCTTCACGCGACAGTTGCCAGTACCAGACCGCCTGCACGAGACGGAGTGCCACCGGATGCAGCACTCAGTGGGAGCTCCGCTGCCACCGCCCCATCAGCCCGGGCAAGCCCCCGGCGCGGGCGGCGCCGGCTGGGCCCAGGGCACGAGTCACCACCCGGGCCCCCAACCGGCCCACCACCCTGGCCCTCCCGTCCCCCCGGCCCCGCTCCACCCGACGCCTGCCCCGCCGCCCATGGACCCCTCGGGTGTCACCGGCCATATCCAGCTTCCACCCGGCGGCCCGGTGCCGCTGCCGCACCCGCCGACGGGCGGCGCGGCGGTGGCCGACGCCTCGCAGGTGGCGGTGGCGGTGCTGCTGATCGGCCCGGCGGGGGCGGGCAAGACGACCGTCGCCCGCCATTGGGCCGACCGCCGGCGGGTGCCGACCGCGCACATCAGCCTGGACGACGTCCGAGAGTGGGTCAGGTCCGGTTTCGCGAACCCGCAGTCGGGGTGGAACGAGCATTCCGAGGCGCAGTATCGTCTCGCCCGCCGCACCTGCGGCTTCGCCGCCCGTAACTTCCTGGCCAACGGGATCTCCTGCATCCTGGACGACGCCGTCTTCCCGGACCGCCCGGTCGTGGGCCTCGGCGGCTGGAAGCGCCACGTCGGCCCCGGTCTGCTGCCCGTCGTGGTGCTGCCGGGTCTGGAGGTCGTCCTGGAGCGGAACGCGGCCCGCAGCGGCAACCGCCGGCTGAGTGACGAGGAAGTGGCCCGGATCCACGGCCGGATGGCCGGCTGGTACGGCTCCGGCCTGCCGATCATCGACAACTCCACGTACGACGTGGCGACCACGGCCCACATGCTGGACGAGGTCGTCGCCCGGAGCATCGCGAGTCCGCCCAGTTGGTAAGCGGGCGGCTCCCCATTCGGGTCGCTCGACCGGCCGCGGAGGGCCGCACTGCGTAGGCTCGGGAGCATGTCCCAGGCGTACGCGGCCCGACGTGCCCGGCTGCGCGACCAGTGCGCGGCGGCGGGCGGCGAGGCCGCGCTGGTCGCCAGGCCCGCCAACGTGCGCTATCTGTGCGGCGGCGGCGTGCCGCCGGGTGCCGTGCTGCTGCTGGGGCCGGTCCAGGACGTGCTGCTGGCGCCCCTGACGCCGTTCTGGGAGCCGCTGCCCGGCGGCTCGCGCCACCCCGAGGACCTGCGGATTCTCGTGCTGCCCGGCCAGGGCGGGGACCCGGCCGTGGCCGCCGCCGACCTGGCCGCCGCGGACGGCGCCGAGTCGCTGGCCGTCGAGGAGCACCATCTGACCGTCGCCCGCCACCGGGCGCTCGCAGCGGCTGCCCCGCGACTGCGGCTGGTGGACCTGGGCCGGGCCGTGGAGCAGCTGCGGCTGGTCAAGGACGACGAGGAGATCTCCTGTCTGCGGATCGCCGCCGAGCTCGCCGACCAGGCGCTCGGCGAGCTGCTGGAGTCGATCCTGGTCGGCCGGACCGAGCGGCATCTGGCGCTGGAGCTGGAGCGCCGGCTGGTGGATCACGGCGCGGACGGCCCGGCCTTCCCCACGGTCGTGGCCACCGGGCCGAACTCGGGCCGGGCCGGGCACGTGCCCACCGACCGGCGGGTCGAGGAGGGTGACTTTCTCACCATCGGCCTGGGCGCCGACTACCGGGGCTACCGCTGCGAGGTGGGGCGTACGTTTGTGATCGGCCCGTCTCCCGCCACCTGGCAGGTGGAGCTGTACGACGCGGTTTTCGCGGCGCAGCGGGCCGGGCGGGAGGCGCTGGTACCCGGCGCGGCCTGCCGGGATGTGGACCGCGCGACCCGGCAGGTGCTGGACTCCGCGGGGTTCGGAGAGGGGCTGGGACCGCGGATGGGACACGGCGTGGGCCTGGAAATCGACGAGGACCCTCGGCTCACACCCTCGGCCATGGGTAAACTGGACGCTTGTGTGCCGGTCACTGTCGAACCGGGGGTCCACCTCCCGGGTCGGGGCGGTGTCCGGATCGATGACACGCTCGTCGTCCGCTCCGAGGCGGACGGCGGACCCGAGCTACTCACCATCACGACCAAGGAGCTGCTCGCGCTCTGACTTTGGCGCGTCGCATCTTTCTGGTCCCACCAGCTGTAGTCCAGGAGATCCCGCAACCGTGGCATCCACGAACGACCTCAAGAATGGCCTGGTGCTCAAGCTCGACGGGGGCCAGCTCTGGTCCGTCGTCGAGTTCCAGCACGTCAAGCCCGGCAAGGGCCCTGCTTTCGTCCGCACCAAGCTCAAGAATGTGCTGTCCGGCAAGGTGGTCGACAAGACCTTCAACGCCGGCGTGAAGGTCGAGACGGCCAATGTCGACAAGCGCGGCATGCAGTTCTCGTACAAGGACGGCGAGAGCTTCGTGTTCATGGACATGGACACTTTCGACCAGATCTACATCAGCCCCGAGGTCGTCGGCGACAACGCCCGGTACCTGCTCGAGGGCTTCGAGGCCGTCGTGGCGATGTACGAGGGCAACCCGCTCTACGTCGAGCTGCCGGCCGCGGTCGAGCTGGTGATCGAGTACACCGAGCCGGGCGTCCAGGGCGACCGCTCCACCGGCGGCACCAAGCCCGCCAAGCTGGAGACCGGCTACGAGATCGGCGTCCCGCTGTTCATCACCACCGGTGAGAAGATCAAGGTCGACACCCGTTCCGGTGAGTACCTCGGTCGGGTGAACAGCTAACCGTGGCTGCCCGCAACAAGGCCCGCAAGCGTGCCTTCCAGATCCTTTTCGAGGCCGACCAGCGTGGCACCTCCGTGCAGACGGTCCTCGCGGACTGGATCCGGCACGCCCGGACCGACGACCGGCAGCCGCCGGTCAGCGAATACACGATGCAGCTCGTCGAGGGGTATGCCCAGTACACGGGCCGGATCGACGAGCTGATCTCCACCTACGCGGTGGGCTGGACGCTGGACCGGATGCCGGTCGTCGACCGGAACATCCTGCGGCTCGGCGCCTACGAGCTGGTGTGGGAGGACGAGACTCCGGACGCCGTCGTGATCGACGAGGCGGTGCAGCTCGCCAAGGAGTTCTCCACCGATGACTCGCCGGCCTTCGTCAACGGGCTCCTGGGCCGCTTCAAGGAGCTGAAGCCGAGCCTGCGCCGGGGCGATCAGCCGGCCACGGAAGCCTGACCGCTCCGAGCCTGAGCGTACAAAGCCGCCGGGGGCGGTGGAACCGGCCGGTTCCACCGCCCCCGGCGGCACGTTTCTGCTCGTTGCTGTTCTCTGCTGACTCTGCCAGCTCCAAAAGAGATCGCGCGTGGCGTCAGACGTCCTCGTGCTGGACTGCCCGGCGCGCATCCGCGCCCAGCACACCCCAGCTGATCAGCTGCTCGGTGAGCACCGAAGGCGACTGGTCGTAGATCACGGCGAGGGTGCGCAGGTCGTCCTGGCGGATCGACAGCACCTTGCCGTTGTAATCCCCGCGCTGGCTCTGGATCGTGGCGGCATACCGCTGTAGCGGCCCCGCCTTCTCGACGGGCACATGGGCCAGCCGCTCGAGGTCCAGCACCAGCTTCGGCGGCGGCTCGGCGGCCCCGGCCGGGCTGGTGCCCGGAAGCAGCTCCTGGACCGGGACGCCGTAGAAGTCGGCCAACTCGGCGAGGCGCTGCACGGTCACGGCACGGTCCCCGCGCTCGTACGAGCCGACCACGACGGCCTTCCAGCGGCCCTGGGACTTCTCCTCGACACCGTGGAGGGAGAGGCCCTGCTGGGTGCGGATGGCACGGAGCTTGGCTCCGAGCTGTTTGGCGTATTCGCTGGACATAAAGCTCCCCGGACGAAGACTGGTAACTCACTGTGAGGTTACGCAGCGTAATCTCCATTCGTCAAGCCGAACGGAGCGCAGGGGGTCTCCGCCAGGGGCGATGACGGGTCGGCCCACCGCTCCTGCTAGTGTGAATGGCGCAATTCCGACGTCCTTTAAGGTCCGTCCCGTGAGGCGGAGAAGGGGGTCCGTTTCGTATGGACGCACGTACCACCGACGCGGCAGACGCGGCGCGCTCCGTGCTCGAGGCACCGGACATCGCCCGCGTTCTGACCCGTATCGCCCACGAGATCGTCGAGCGCGCCAAGGGCGCCGACGACGTGGTGCTCCTCGGCATCCCGACCCGCGGTGTGCACCTCGCCCGGCGGCTGGCCACGCGGCTCGGGGAGATCACCGGCAAGGCGCCCGGCCAGGTGCCGGTCGGCTCGCTCGACATCACCATGTACCGCGACGACCTGAGGCTGCGCCCGGCCCGCGCGCTCGCCCGCACCGACATCCCCGGGGACGGCATCGACGGCCGTCTGGTGGTGCTGGTCGACGATGTGCTCTTCTCGGGCCGCACCATCCGCGCCGCGCTCGACGCCCTGGGCGACATCGGCCGGCCGCGCGCCGTCCAGCTCGCGGTCCTGGTCGACCGCGGCCACCGCGAGCTGCCGATCCGCGCCGACTACGTCGGCAAGAACCTCCCCACGTCGCTGCGGGAGACGGTCAAGGTCCAGCTCACCGAGGAGGACGGCCGCGACAGCGTGCTCCTCGGCGTGCGCGGGGCCGCCCCCGCGGACGGGCAGTAGCCCCGGCCGGAGCCGCCGCGGCACGGAACCACGGCCCCACGGCCGCTCCGCGGCCCCGGAGCCCCGGTGACCGCCGCGGGCCCGGTACGCCGGCCACGACGACGCCTCCGCCTGCCCACCGCACGCCTGAACATCTCCCTCACTCACGGAGCAACCGGATGAAGCGCCACCTCATCTCGGCCGCCGATCTCACGCGCGACGACGCCGTCCTGATCCTCGACACCGCCGAGGAGCTGGCCCGTATCGCCGACCGGCCGATCAAGAAACTGCCGACCCTGCGCGGCCGTACCGTCGTCAACCTCTTCTTCGAGGACTCCACCCGCACCCGCATCTCGTTCGAGGCGGCCGCCAAGCGGCTGTCCGCCGACGTCATCAACTTCTCCGCCAAGGGCTCCTCGGTCTCCAAGGGCGAGTCCCTGAAGGACACCGCGCTCACCCTGGAGGCGATGGGCGCCGACGCCGTGGTCATCCGCCACCACGACTCCGGCGCCCCGCACCGGCTGGCCACCTCCGGCTGGATCGGCGGCTCGGTCGTCAACGCCGGGGACGGCACCCACGAGCACCCCACCCAGGCGCTGCTGGACGCCTTCACCATGCGCCGCCATCTGACCTCGGGCACCGGGCAGGACCTGGCGGGCCGCCGGATCACCATCGTCGGCGACATCCTGCACAGCCGGGTCGCCCGCTCCAACGTCCATCTGCTGTCCACCCTGGGCGCCGAGGTGACCCTGGTCGCCCCGCCGACCCTGGTGCCCTTCGGGGTCGAGAGCTGGCCGTGCGAGGTCTCGTACGACCTCGACGCGGTGGTCGGCAAGTCCGACGCCGTGATGATGCTGCGCGTCCAGCGCGAGCGCATGCACGCCGCCTTCTTCCCCACCGAGCGCGAATACGCGCGCCGCTACGGGCTGGACGGCGACCGGATGGCCCGCATGCCCGAGCACGCCATCGTCATGCACCCCGGCCCCATGAACCGCGGCATGGAGATCACCGCCGAGGTCGCGGACTCCGACCGCTGCACGGCCGTCGAGCAGGTCGCCAACGGCGTCTCGATCCGCATGGCCGTCCTGTACCTGCTGCTCGGCGGGAACGAACCCGCCGTCGCCACGTCCCGTACCGAGGAGAGCAAGTAAGCATGAGCGAGACCCACAAGACCCTCCTCCGCGGCGCGAAGGTCCTCGGCGGCGAGGTGCGGGACGTGCTGATCGAGGGCGAGCGGATCGCCGCCGTCGGCACCGGCATCGACGCGGGCGACGCCACCGTGATCGACGCCACAGGACAGATCCTGCTGCCCGGCCTCGTCGACCTCCACACCCATCTGCGCGAGCCCGGCCGCGAGGACTCCGAGACCGTCCACACCGGCACCCGCGCGGCCGCCGCCGGCGGCTACACCGCCGTCCACGCCATGGCCAACACCTTCCCGGTCGCCGACACCGCGGGCGTCGTCGAGCAGGTGTGGCGGCTGGGCAAGGAGTCCGGCTACTGCGATGTGCAGCCCGTCGGCGCCGTCACCGTCGGCCTGGAGGGCAAGAAGCTCGCCGAGCTGGGCGCCATGAACGACTCCGCCGCGGGCGTGCGGGTCTTCTCCGACGACGGCAAGTGCGTGGACGACGCCGTGATCATGCGCCGCGCCCTGGAGTATGTGAAGGCCTTCGACGGCGTCATCGCCCAGCACGCCCAGGAGCCGCGGCTGACCGAGGGCGCCCAGATGAACGAGGGCGTGGTCTCCGCCGAGCTCGGGCTCGGCGGCTGGCCTGCCGTCGCCGAGGAGTCGATCATCGCCCGCGATGTGCTGCTCGCCGCACACGTCGGCTCCCGGGTGCACATCTGCCACCTGTCCACCGCGGGCTCGGTCGAGATCGTCCGCTGGGCCAAGTCCAAGGGCTGGAACGTCACCGCCGAGGTCACCCCGCACCACCTGCTGCTCACCGACGAGCTCGTACGCTCCTACAACCCCGTCTACAAGGTGAACCCGCCGCTGCGCACCGAGGCCGACGTCATGGCGCTGCGCGAGGCGCTCGCCGACGGCACCATCGACTGCGTCGCCACCGACCACGCCCCGCACCCGCACGAGGACAAGGACTGTGAGTGGGGCGCGGCGGCCATGGGCATGGTCGGCCTGGAGACCGCGCTCTCCGTCGTCCAGCACACCATGGTCGACACCGGCCTGCTGGACTGGGCGGGCGTCGCCGACCGGATGTCGCACCGCCCCTCGGCCATCGGCCGGCTGGCCGGCCACGGGCGCCCCATCGCTCCCGGGGAGCCCGCCAACCTCACCCTCCTCGACTCCGCATACCGTGGTGTGGTGAACCCCGCGGGCTTCGCCTCCCGCAGCCGCAACACCCCCTACGAGGGCCGTGAACTGCCGGGCCGAGTGACGTACACCTTCCTGCGGGGCCGGGCGACGGTCGTGGACGGGAAACTGGCGTGACACCTCTGAGCAGTCTGAACAGCCTGACAAATCCGGTAGCGGGCCCCCTGGCGGGCCTGGCGGCCGAGCAGAAGTCGCAGGACGTGACGGACTGGGCCGCGCGCGTCGGCTGGGTCGTGGGCCTGCTGCTCTTCATCGCGCTCGTCTACTGGCTGATGCGCGAGGGGTGGAAGTGGCGGGGCACGCTCCAGGGCGATCTGCCCGAGCTGCCCCAGGCCCCGGACCCGGCCGAGCTCGGGCCCGCCCGGCTGGCCCCCGCCCGGCTGTGCCTCTCCGGCCGTTACCACGGCTCGACCACCGCCGGGCAGTGGCTCGACCGGATCGTCGCCCAGGGCCTGGGCACCCGCAGCCGCGCCGAGCTCACCCTGACCGGGCAGGGCCTGGCCGTCGTACGCCCCGGGGCGCGCGACTTCTTCATCCCGGCCGGCAGCCTCCGCGGCGCCCGGCTCGACAAGGGCATCGCCGGCAAGGTCCTCGCCGAGGGCGGCCTGCTGGTGATCACCTGGCAGCTGGGCGACCGCCTGATCGACTCCGGCTTCCGCTCCGACCACGCGGCCGAGCACACCGCGTGGGTGGACACCCTCACCGAACTCTCCGGCGGCCCCAGCGACGCGGCCGCCCCCTCGCACGACACGGAAGGCGCACGATGACCACCTCCACCAGGGGGGCCAAAACCCCCGCAGTCCTCGTCCTGGAGGACGGCCGCACCTTCCGCGGCCGGGCCTACGGGGCCGTGGGGGAGACCTTCGGCGAGGCGGTCTTCTCCACCGGCATGACCGGCTACCAGGAGACCCTGACCGACCCCTCGTACCACCGGCAGGTCGTCGTCATGACCGCCCCGCACGTCGGCAACACCGGCGTCAACGACGAGGACCCGGAGTCGAAGCGGATCTGGGTCTCGGGCTATGTGGTCCGCGACCCCGCCCGGGTGCCCTCCAACTGGCGCTCGCGCCGCTCCCTGGACGAGGAGCTGGCCGCCCAGGGCGTGGTCGGCATCAGCGGCATCGACACCCGCGCCCTCACCCGCCATCTGCGCGAGCGCGGTGCCATGCGCGTCGGCATCTTCTCCGGGCAGGCGATCGCCGGCGGGGCTGACGAGGCCGCGCTGCTGGCCAAGGTGCGGGCCGCGCCGCAGATGAAGGGCGCGGACCTCAGCGGCGAGGTCGCCACCACGGAGCGTTATGTCGTCCCCGCGATCGGTACCAAGCGGTTCACCGTCGCCGCGGTCGACCTCGGCATCAAGGGCATGACCCCACAGCGGATGGCCGAGCGCGGCATCGAGGTGCACGTGCTGCCCGCGACCGCGACGGTTGAGGACGTCCACGCGGTCAACCCGGACGGGGTGTTCTTCTCCAACGGGCCGGGCGACCCGGCCACCGCCGACCACCCGGTCTCCGTGATGCGGGCGGTCCTGGAGCGCGGCACCCCGCTGTTCGGCATCTGCTTCGGCAACCAGATCCTCGGCCGCGCGCTGGGCTTCGGCACGTACAAGCTGAAGTACGGCCACCGCGGCATCAACCAGCCGGTGCAGGACCGCACCACCGGCAAGGTCGAGGTCACCGCGCACAACCACGGCTTCGCCGTCGACGCCCCGCTGGACGGGCCCTCCGACACCCCGTTCGGGCGGGTCGAGGTCTCCCATGTGTGCCTCAACGACAACGTGGTCGAGGGCCTCCAGCTGCTCGACCGCCCCGCGTTCAGCGTCCAGTACCACCCCGAGGCCGCCGCGGGCCCGCACGACGCGGCCTACCTGTTCGACCGCTTTGTCTCCCTGATGGAGGGCCAGCGTGCCTAAGCGCACCGACATCCAGTCCGTTCTGGTCATCGGCTCCGGCCCGATCGTCATCGGCCAGGCCGCCGAATTCGACTACTCCGGCACCCAGGCCTGTCGCGTCCTCAAGGCGGAGGGGCTGCGGGTCGTCCTGGTCAACTCCAACCCGGCCACGATCATGACCGACCCGGAGATCGCCGACGCGACGTACGTCGAGCCGATCACCCCGGAGTTCGTCGAGAAGATCATCGCCAAGGAGCGCCCCGACGCGCTGCTGCCCACCCTCGGCGGGCAGACCGCGCTCAACACCGCGATCTCCCTGCACGAGGCGGGCACGCTCGAGAAGTACGGCGTCGAGCTGATCGGCGCCAACGTCGAGGCCATCCACAAGGGCGAGGACCGCGACCTCTTCAAGGACGTCGTCGAGGCCGTCCGTACCAAGATCGGCCACGGCGAGTCCGCCCGCTCGGTCATCTGTCACTCCATGGACGACGTCCTCGCCGGCGTCGACCAGCTCGGCGGCTACCCCGTCGTCGTGCGCCCCTCCTTCACCATGGGCGGCGCCGGCTCCGGCTTCGCCCACGACGAGGAGGAGCTGCGCCGCATCGCCGGCCAGGGCCTGGCGCTCTCGCCCACCACCGAGGTGCTCATCGAGGAGTCCATCCTCGGCTGGAAGGAGTACGAGCTGGAGCTGATGCGCGACAAGCACGACAACGTCGTGGTCGTCTGCTCCATCGAGAACTTCGACCCCATGGGCGTGCACACCGGCGACTCGATCACCGTCGCGCCCGCGATGACGCTGACCGACCGCGAGTACCAGGTCCTGCGCGACATCGGCATCGCCGTCATCCGCGAGGTCGGCGTCGACACCGGCGGCTGCAACATCCAGTTCGCGGTCAACCCCGACGACGGCCGGGTCATCGTCATCGAGATGAACCCGCGCGTCTCGCGCTCCTCGGCCCTGGCCTCCAAGGCGACCGGCTTCCCGATCGCCAAGATCGCGGCCAAGCTCGCCGTCGGCTACACCCTCGACGAGATCCCGAACGACATCACGCGGGAGACCCCGGCCTCGTTCGAGCCGACCCTCGACTACGTGGTCGTCAAGGCCCCGCGGTTCGCCTTCGAGAAGTTCCCGAGCGCCGACTCCACCCTCACCACCACCATGAAGTCGGTCGGCGAGGCCATGGCGATCGGCCGTAACTTCACCGAGGCGCTGCAGAAGGCGCTGCGCTCGCTGGAGAAGAAGGGCAGCCAGTTCTCGTTCGTGGGCGAGCCCGGCGACAAGGCCGCCCTGCTGGAAGAGGCCCGGCGTCCGACCGACGGCCGTATCAACACGGTCATGCGGGCCATCCGCGCGGGCGCCACGCCGGAGGAGGTCTTCGAGGCCACGAAGATCGACCCGTGGTTCGTCGACCAGCTCTTCCTGATCAAGGAGATCGCCGACGAGCTCGCGGCCGCCGAGAAGCTGGAGCCGGAGCTGCTCGCCGAGGCCAAGCGGCACGGCTTCTCCGACGCCCAGATCGCGGCCATCCGCTCGCTGCGCGAGGACGTGGTCCGCGAGGTGCGGCATGCGCTGGGGGTGCGGCCCGTCTACAAGACCGTGGACACCTGCGCCGCCGAGTTCGCCGCCGAGACCCCGTACTTCTACTCCTCCTACGACGAGGAGACCGAGGTCGCGCCGCGCGAGAAGCCCGCCGTGATCATCCTGGGCTCGGGCCCCAACCGGATCGGCCAGGGCATCGAGTTCGACTACTCGTGTGTGCACGCCTCCTTCGCGCTGCACGACGCGGGCTACGAGACCGTCATGGTCAACTGCAACCCGGAGACCGTCTCCACCGACTACGACACCTCCGACCGGCTCTACTTCGAGCCGCTCACCCTGGAGGACGTGCTGGAGATCGTCCACGCCGAGCAGCAGGCGGGCCCGGTCGCGGGCGTCATCGTCCAGCTCGGCGGCCAGACCCCGCTGGGCCTGGCCCAGGCGCTCAAGGACAACGGCGTGCCTGTCGTCGGCACCTCGCCCGAGGCGATCAACCTCGCCGAGGAGCGCGGCGCCTTCGGCCGGGTGCTGACCGAGGCCGGGCTGCCCGCGCCCAAGTACGGCACCGCCTTCTCCTTCGGGGAGGCCAAGGGCATCGCCGCCGAGATCGGCTACCCGGTCATGGTGCGCCCCTCGTACGTCCTGGGCGGCCGCGGCATGGAGATCGTCTACGACGAGCCCTCCCTGGCCGCCTACCTGGAGCGGCACGCCGGGCTGATCTCCGAGCACCCGGTCCTCATCGACCGCTTCCTCGACGACGCCATCGAGATCGACGTGGACGCGCTCTACGACGGCCACGAGCTCTACCTCGGCGGCGTCATGGAGCACATCGAGGAGGCCGGCATCCACTCCGGCGACTCGGCCTGCGCGCTGCCCCCGATCACCCTCGGCGGCTTCGACATCAAGCGGCTGCGGGCCTCCACCGAGGCCATCGCGCGCGGCGTCGGGGTGCGCGGCCTGATCAACATCCAGTTCGCCATGGCCGGGGACATTCTGTACGTCCTGGAGGCGAACCCGCGCGCCTCCCGCACGGTGCCCTTCACCTCCAAGGCCACCGCCGTGCCGCTCGCCAAGGCCGCCGCCCGCATCTCGCTGGGCGCGACCATCGCCGAGCTGCGCGCCGAGGGCCTGCTGCCGAGCAGCGGCGACGGCGGCACGCTCCCGCTGGACGCGCCGATCTCCGTCAAGGAGGCCGTGATGCCGTGGAGCCGGTTCCGCGACGCCTCGGGGCGCGGCGTGGACACCATCCTCGGCCCGGAGATGCGCTCCACCGGCGAGGTCATGGGCATCGACTCGGTCTTCGGCGCGGCGTACGCCAAGTCGCAGGCCGGGGCGTACGGGGCGCTGCCCACCAAGGGCCGCGCGTTCGTGTCCGTCGCCAACCGCGACAAGCGCTCGATGATCTTCCCGGCCCGTGAGCTGGTCGCCCTCGGCTTCGAGCTGCTGGCCACCTCCGGCACCGCCGAGGTGCTCAAGCGCAACGGCATCAACGCGACCGTGGTGCGCAAGCAGAGCGAGGGCGAGGGCCCGGGCGGCGAGAAGACCATCGTCCAGCTCATCCACGACGGCGGGGTCGACCTGATCGTCAACACCCCCTACGGCACCGGCGGCCGCCTGGACGGCTACGACATCCGTACGGCGGCCGTGGCCCGCGGCATCCCCTGCCTGACCACGGTCCAGGCCCTCGCTGCCGCCGTCCAGGGCATCGAGGCGCTCGGCCGGGGCGCGGTCGGCGTCCGGTCCTTGCAGGAGCACGCGGAGCACCTGACCGCGGCCCGCGCGCAGTAGCGGCGGGAGGGGGCGCCGGGGCCTTCCGCCCTGGCGTCCCCTCACCTCAGCGAGCCCCCACCGTCCCCTCCCGCGCCTCTCCCGCGCCTCTCCCGCGGGTCCCCGGTGCGCGGGACGCGCAGAAAGTCCGCCATGTACCAGCTCTTCTTCCGTCTCGTCTTCCGTCATATGGACCCGGAGCGGGCGCACCACCTGGCCTTCGGCTGGATCCGGCTGGCCGCCCGCGTCCCGGGCCTGAGGACCTTCGTCGCGGCCCTCCTCGCGCCGCGCCACCGCGCGCTGCGCACCGAGGCGCTCGGCCTGCGCATGCACGGGCCCTTCGGGCTCGCGGCCGGATTCGACAAGAACGCCGTCGGCATCGACGGCATGGCCATGGTCGGCTTCGACCATGTCGAGATCGGCACGGTCACCGCCCAGCCGCAGTCGGGCAACCCCAAGAAGCGGCTCTTCCGCCTGGTCGCGGACCGGGCGCTGATCAACCGCATGGGCTTCAACAACGAGGGCTCGGCGGCGGTGGCCGCCCGCCTCGCGGCCCGCCGGGCCGGCCGCCCCGCCTTCCGGACCACGGTCGGCGTCAACATCGGCAAGACCAAGGTCGTCCCGGAGGCGGAAGCCGTCGCCGACTATGTGACCTCCACCGAGCGGCTGGCCGGCCACGCCGACTACCTCGTCGTCAACGTGTCCTCGCCCAACACCCCCGGGCTGCGCGACCTCCAGGCCGTGGACCAGCTGCGGCCCCTGCTGAGCGCCGTACGCGAGGCCGCGGACCGCGCGGTCCCCGGGCGCCGGGTGCCGCTCCTGGTCAAGATCGCCCCCGACCTCGCCGACGAGGACGTGGACGCGGTCGCCGACCTCGCGGTCGAGCTGGGCCTGGACGGCATCATCGCCACCAACACCACCATCGCCCGCGACGGCCTCGGCCTCGCCTCCGGCCCGGCGCTCACCGCCGAGACCGGCGGCCTGTCGGGGGCGCCGCTGCGGGCCCGCTCCCTGGAGGTGCTGCGCCGCCTGTACGTCCGGGTCGGTGACCGGATCACGCTGGTGGGAGTGGGCGGGATCGAGACCGCCGACGACGCCTGGGAGCGGATCCTGGCCGGGGCCACGCTGGTCCAGGGCTACAGCGGCTTCATCTACGCGGGCCCGTTCTGGAGCCGCCGCATCCACCGCGGCCTCGCGGCCCGGCTGGCGGCCGGCCCGTACGCCACGCTCGCCGACGCGGTCGGCGCCGAGGCCCACAAGGCCGACAACTCTGACAAGGCTGACAACGCTGGCAAGGAGACCGCATGACCCCCTTCGGCGCGCGCCTGCGCAGTGCCATGGACGCCCGGGGCCCGCTGTGCGTCGGCATCGACCCGCACGCCTCGCTGCTCGCCGACTGGGGGCTCGGGGACGACATCGCGGGCCTGGAGCGGTTCACCCGTACGGTCGTGGACGCCCTCGCCGAGCGGGTCGCGGTCCTCAAGCCGCAGTCCGCGTTCTTCGAGCGCTTCGGCTCGCGCGGCATCGCGGTGCTGGAGCGGGCCGTCGCGGACGCCCGGGCCGCCGGGGCGCTGGTGCTCATGGACGCCAAGCGCGGCGACATCGGCTCCACGATGGCCGCGTACGCCTCGGCGTACCTGGACCCCGGCAGCCCGCTGTTCTCGGACGCGGTCACCGTCAGCCCGTATCTGGGGTTCGGCTCCCTGCGCCCGGCGCTGGACGCGGCGCGGGTGAGCGGGTCGGGGGTGTTCGTGCTGGCGCTGACCTCCAACCCGGAGGGCGCCGAGGTGCAGCACGCCGTAGGGGCCGGCGGGGCGACGGTCGCCGCCACGGTGCTGGATCACCTCAGGGAGGAGAACGCGGAGGAGGCCCGCGCGGGCCTCCTCGGCTCGTACGGCGCGGTCGTCGGCGCGACGCTGGGGGGCGCGGCGGGGGAGGCCGGGGCGGATCTGGCGATCGGCGGGCCGCTGTTGGCTCCGGGCATCGGCGCCCAGGGCGCGACGCCCGAGGACCTTCCGGGGGTCTTCGGCGCGGCGGTGCGGAATGTGGTCCCGAGCGTCAGCCGGGGGGTGCTCCGGCACGGTCCGGACCCGGCTTCGCTGGCCTCGGCGGCGCTCAGATTGGCTGATCAAGTGCGCGCTGTGGCCGAATAAGCGGGTTATTTTGCCCCCAAATGTCCAAGTCGAGCGAGTCTGACCAGGACTTTTAGTCTGTTCTCGCTGACTGGAGCGGGATCGGCCGCTAGTCTCCGACCAGAGCCAACGCGCAGCTGCGTTGCGTGTTGCTCCCCAGGTGAGGGGCGACCAGGTTCCTCACCGGTCCGTATCCGACAGTTCGACATCCGAGGTGACGTAGGCGTGGCTCTTCCGCCCCTTACCCCTGAACAGCGCGCAGCCGCGCTCGAAAAGGCCGCCGCGGCTCGCCGGGAGCGCGCCGAGGTCAAGAATCGACTCAAGCACTCCGGCGCTTCCCTGCACGAGGTCATCAAGCAGGGCCAGGAGAACGATGTCATCGGCAAGATGAAGGTGTCCGCTCTCCTGGAGTCCCTGCCTGGCGTCGGCAAGGTCCGCGCCAAGCAGATCATGGAGCGGCTCGGCATTTCCGAGAGCCGTCGTGTCCGCGGTCTGGGCTCCAACCAGATCGCATCGCTTGAGCGTGAGTTCGGCGGCGCCGCCAGCTGACGTTTCCAGGCACTCCGGGGAACCTGGATAATCGCTGCATGGCAGCACACTCCCGCGGGGCGACCCCCGTACCCCCGGACGCACGTCCGCGGCTGACCGTGCTCTCCGGCCCTTCCGGGGTCGGCAAGAGCACGGTCGTCGCTCATATGCGCAAAGCACACCCTGAGGTATGGCTCTCGGTCTCGGCCACCACCCGCAAGCCGCGCCCCGGCGAGCGCCACGGTGTTCAGTACTTCTTCGTGGACGACGGGGAGTTCGACAAGCTCATCGCCAACGGTGAGCTGCTGGAGTGGGCCGAGTTCGCGGGCAACCGCTACGGCACCCCGCGCGAGGCGGTCCAGGACCGCCTCGCCGCGGGTGAGCCGGTACTGCTGGAGATCGATCTACAGGGCGCCCGCCAGATCCGCGACTCCATGCCGGAGGCGCAGCTGGTCTTCCTCGCCCCACCGAGCTGGGAGGAGCTGGTGCGCCGGCTCACCGGCCGGGGGACCGAGCCGCCCGAGGTGATCGAGCGGAGGCTGGAGGCCGCGAAGACCGAGCTGGCCGCCGAGCCCGAGTTCGATGTGACCTTGGTCAATACCTCCGTCGAGGACGTGGCGCAAGAGCTGCTAACCTTGATGCGAGTAGTTTGATCTTCACTGGTCTCCACAGCGCCGGTCTCGACCGAAGCACCGGTCACCACTGCGGTCAACCACTGATCGAATTTCTCATCTCTTCATCACCCGCTCGGAAGGCAGAGAGTGTCCTCTCCCATCACCGCGCCCGAGGGCATCATCAACCCGCCGATTGATGAGCTGCTCGAGGCCACCGACTCCAAGTACAGCCTGGTGATCTACGCGGCCAAGCGTGCCCGCCAGATCAACGCGTACTACTCGCAGCTCGGCGAGGGCCTGCTCGAGTACGTCGGCCCGCTGGTGGACACCCACGTCCACGAGAAGCCGCTGTCGATCGCGCTCCGCGAGATCAACGCCGGCCTGCTGACCTCCGAGGCCATCGAGGGCCCGGCCCAGTAGTCGGAACTCCCACCACGGGCCCGGCGGCATACCCGCCGGGCCCGTGGTGTGTCAGTGCGTATGCGACGGGGCAGTACGCGACGGAGCGCGCGGAGAGGCGAGCGATGGACAAGCCCAAGGTCGTCCTGGGGGTCAGCGGCGGGATCGCCGCCTACAAGGCGTGCGAGCTGCTGCGCCGCCTCACCGAGTCCGGCCACGCGGTACGGGTCGTGCCGACCGCCTCGGCGCTGCACTTCATCGGGGCGGCGACCTGGTCCGCCCTGTCCGGCAACCCGGTCGCCACCGAGGTCTGGGACTCCGTCCACGAGGTCCCGCACGTGCGCATCGGCCAGTCCGCTGACCTCGTCGTGGTCGCCCCCGCCACCGCCGACCTGCTCGCCAAGGCCGCCCATGGCCTCGCCGACGACCTGCTCACCAACACCCTGCTCACCGCCCGATGTCCGGTCGTCTTCGCGCCCGCCATGCACACCGAGATGTGGGAGCACCCGGCCACCCAGGAGAACGTCGCCACGCTGCGCCGCCGCGGGGCCGTGGTCATCGAGCCCGCCGTCGGGCGGCTGACCGGCGTGGACACCGGCAAGGGGCGCCTGCCCGAGCCCGGCGAGATCTTCGAGGTCTGCCGCCGGGTGCTCGCCCGCGGCGCCGAGGAGAGCCGCCTCGACCTCGCCGGACGCCATGTCGTGGTGAGCGCCGGGGGCACCCGCGAGCCCCTGGACCCGGTGCGCTTCCTCGGCAACCGCTCCACCGGCAAGCAGGGCTACGCCCTCGCCCGGGCCGCCGTCGCCCGCGGCGCCCGGGTGACCCTGGTCTCGGCCAACAGCGAGCTGCCCGACCCGGCCGGGGCCGATGTGGTGCGGGTGGGCACCGCGGTGCAGCTGCGCGAGGCGGTGCTCAAGGCCGCCGCGGACGCCGACGCCGTGGTGATGGCCGCGGCCGTCGCCGACTTCCGGCCCGCGACCTACGCCGAGGGAAAGATCAAGAAGCGGGACGGACAGGAGCCCGAGCCGATCGCCCTGGTCCGCAACCCGGACGTGCTCGCGGAGATCTCCGCCGACCGCGCCCGGCCCGGGCAGGTGATCGTGGGCTTCGCCGCCGAGACCGACGACGTGCTCGCCAACGGGCGCGCCAAGCTCGCACGCAAGGGCTGTGACCTGCTGGTCGTCAACGAGGTGGGGGAGCACAAGACCTTCGGCTCGGAGACGAACGAGGCCGTCGTCCTGGCCGCGGACGGCAGCGAGACGCCGGTGCCCTACGGGCCCAAGGAGGTCCTCGCCGACACGGTCTGGGATCTGGTCGCACGGCGCCTCGGCTGATCGGCCCGGATCGGGCCCGCTGATCGGTCCGTTGACCGGTCCGCATCGGGCCATCGGGGGGAATGACATTTTCCTGCCTCACTGGCAAGGCTGATTTTCCGGTCAGGGAGAGGTATGTTCCAGGTCACGGCCTGCCCGTCCTGTGGGACGGGGATGCTCGACCGGTGAACGTGCCGGATAAACTGGCCGAGGAACCGCATCGGGCGCAGCTCCCGGGCGGTCCCAACCATGATCAGCCAGCAGCCGCTGCAACCCCAGGGAGCGATGTGTCCCGCCGCCTGTTCACCTCGGAATCAGTGACCGAGGGTCACCCCGACAAGATCGCTGACCAGATCAGCGACACCATCCTCGACGCGCTTTTGAAGGAGGACCCGACCTCCCGGGTCGCCGTCGAGACGTTGATCACCACCGGCCTGGTGCATGTGGCCGGTGAGGTGACGACCAAGGCGTACGCACCGATCGCCGCGCTCGTGCGCAACAAGATCCTCGAGATCGGCTACGACTCGTCGAAGAAGGGCTTCGACGGAGCCTCGTGCGGCGTCTCGGTGTCGATCGGCTCCCAGTCCCCGGACATCGCCCAGGGCGTCGACTCGGCGTACGAGCTGCGGGTGGAGGGCGATGAGGACGAGCTGGACAAGCAGGGCGCGGGCGACCAGGGCCTGATGTTCGGCTTCGCCTGCGACGAGACCCCCGAGCTGATGCCGCTGCCGATCAACCTGGCCCACCGGCTCTCCCGCCGCCTGTCCGAGGTGCGCAAGAACGGGACCATCCCCTACCTGCGCCCCGACGGCAAGACGCAGGTGACCATCGAGTACGACGGCAACAAGCCGGTCCGCCTGGACACCGTGGTCGTCTCCTCGCAGCACGCCTCCGACATCGACCTGGACTCGCTGCTGGCGCCGGACATCCGGGAGTTCGTGGTCGAGCACGTCCTCAACGGGCTCGTCGAGGACGGCATCAAGCTGGACACCGAGGGCTACCGCCTGCTGGTCAACCCCACCGGACGGTTCGAGATCGGCGGCCCCATGGGTGACGCCGGCCTGACCGGCCGGAAGATCATCATCGACACCTACGGCGGCATGGCCCGCCACGGCGGCGGCGCCTTCTCCGGCAAGGACCCGTCCAAGGTCGACCGCTCCGCGGCGTACGCGATGCGCTGGGTCGCCAAGAACGTCGTCGCGGCCGGCCTGGCCTCGCGCTGCGAGGTGCAGGTCGCCTACGCGATCGGCAAGGCCGAGCCGGTCGGCCTGTTCGTCGAGACCTTCGGCACGGCCACGATCGACCCCGAGAAGATCGAGCAGGCCATCTCCGAGGTCTTCGACCTCCGCCCGGCCGCGATCATCCGCGACCTGGACCTCCTGCGCCCGATCTACGCGGAGACGGCTGCGTACGGCCACTTCGGCCGCGAGCTGGAGGACTTCACCTGGGAGCGCACCGACCGCGTGGACCCGCTCCGCGCGGCGGCGGGTCTGTAAGGCCCGCACCAGACACGGACCGGACACCGGCCCGGGCGCCCCGCTGTCAGTGCACCGAGCGCTGAAGGACGGACGCCCGGGCCGGTGTCCGTGTCGTCTGCTAAGACTGAAGCTGTGAGCAGCGACAACGGGCGGCCGGAGCCCGCGGCGGGGGAGCCGTGGGGGGAGCAGCTCGCGCTCATTCGGGAGACCGTGCGCAAGGCCAAGGCGCCGAAGGCCAAGCCGCGGACGTGGCGGGGCGCCGCGCTGGCGGGGGAGCTGCCGGTCGCCAAGGTGCTGGTGGACAAGGGCCCGGTGCACCTGGACAAGCTGTGGGACTACGCCGTACCCGCCGAGATGGACGCCGAGGCCAAGCCGGGCGTGCGGGTGCGGGTGCGGTTCGGGGCCGGTACGGGGAAGGTGCGCGAGGGGCGCCGGGAGGGCGGGGGGCTGCTCGACGGGTACATCATCGAGCGGGTCGCCGAGTCCGACTACCGGGGGCCGCTGGCGGCTGTCGCCCAGGTGGTGTCGCCGGAGCCGGTGCTGGGGTCCGGGCTGCTCGCGCTGTGCCGCGCGGTCGCCGACCGCTACGCGGGATCGCTCGCCGACGTGCTGCAACTGGCCGTGCCCAAGCGGAACGTACGGGCCGAGAGAGAGCCGTCCCCGCCGCCGGTGCCGCCGCCGGGGGTGCCCGCGGCCGGGAGCTGGGAGCGCTACCCGGCCGGGCCCGGCTTCCTGGACGCGCTCGCGGGCGGCGGGACGCCGCGGGCGGTGTGGACCGCGCTGCCCGGACCGGACTGGCCGGGCGAGTGGGCCCTCGCGGTGGCGGCCACCCTCGCCTCGGGGCGCGGCGCGCTCGTCGTCGTCCCCGACGGGCGGACGGCCGCGCGGGTCGACGAGGCGCTCACCGAGGTGCTCGGCGGGGCGGGGCGGCATGTGCTGCTCACCGCGGACCTCGGGCCCGAGGAGCGCTACCGGCGGTGGCTGGCCGTCAGCCGGGGCTCGGTCAGGGCCGTGGTGGGCACCAGGGCGGCCATGTTCGCGCCCGTGAGGGGCCTGGGGCTGGTGGGGATCTGGGACGACGGCGACCAGAGCCACAGCGATGATCACGCGCCGCACCCACACGCCCGCGACGTTCTGCTGCTGCGCGCCGTCCACGAGCGGACGGGCTTCCTGCTCGGCGACCTCGGCCGCACCGTGGAGGCAGCCCAGCTGGTGGAGAACGGCTGGGCCAGGCCCCTGGAGGCCGACCGCGAGCAGGTCCGGGCCGCCGCCCCGCTGATCCGTACGGTCGACGAGGGCGAGGTGGCCCGGGACGCGGAGGCGCGCGCCGCCCGGCTGCCCACGCTCGCCTGGCAGACCGTACGGGAGGCGCTGGCCCGGGGCCCGGTGCTGGTGCAGGTGCCGCGCCGGGGGTACGTACCCCGGCTGGCCTGCGAGCGCTGCCGTGAGCCCGCGCGCTGCGCGCACTGCGCCGGGCCCCTGGAGGCCCGGGACGCGGACCGGTTGGCGTGCGGCTGGTGCGGCCGGGCCGAGACCTCCTGGCACTGCGCCGAGTGCGGGGGTGTGCGGCTGCGGGCGCGGATCGTCGGCGCCCGGCGCACCGCCGAGGAGCTGGGCCGGGCCTTCCCGGCGGTGTCGGTACGGACGTCCGGGCGCGACCATGTGCTGGAGCGGGTCCCGGACCGGCCGGCGCTCATCGTCAGCACCCCGGGCGCCGAGCCGGTCGCCGACGGCGGGTACGCGGCGGCGCTGCTGCTCGACGGCTGGGCCCTGCTCGGCCGCCCCGACCTGCGGGCGGGCGAGGAGGCGCTGCGCCGCTGGCTGGACGCGGCGGCCCTGGTGCGGGGCCACGGGGACGGCGGGCTGGTGGTGGTGATCGCCGAGCCGACGCAGCGGCCGGTGCAGGCGCTGGTGCGCTGGGATCCGGCCGGTTACGCGGCGCGGGAGCTGGCCGAGCGGGCCCAGCTGGGCTTTCCGCCGGTCTCCCGGATGGCCTCGGTCGCCGGTCCCGTTGAGGCGGTGGCCGAGCTGATCGCCGCGGCCCGGCTGCCGGAGGGCACCGAGACCCTCGGCCCGGTCCCGCTGCCTCTCACGGAGCCCGGCCGCCCGCGCCGCCCCGGTCAGCCCCCGCAGGGGGAGGAGTGGCAGCGGGCGCTGCTGCGCGTGCGCCCCGGGCAGGGCAGCGCCCTCGCGGCGGCGGTCAAGGCGGCGAAGGCGCAGCGGATGGCCCGGGGCGAGAAGGACCCGGCGGTGCGGATCGACCCACTGGACATCGGCTGACCGGACATCGGCTGACCGGACATCGGCCGAGCCGGGCTTCGGCCGGTGCGGCCGCTAGGCCGCCGCGCGTGCTCAGCCGTTCCGCGGGTTGGGGAGCGCGCCCGGGCGGGGCTCCTCGCGCAGCGCCGGGGCGGGCTGCGGCGGCATCGAGCGCGCCGCGGGCACCGACGGCACCGACGGAACCGACGGCACCACGGGCATGGCGCCCGGCTCCGCGGTGCGCACCGACGCCTCGGCACCCTCGGCGGCGGCGCTCTGCGCGGCGGCGGCGCGGCGCGCCCCGTAACGGCGGTGCACCGCCTGCTTGGTGACGCCCAGCGCCGAGCCCACCGCGTCCCAGGAGAAGCCGAGCGAACGGTCGAAGTCCACGGCGGCCGTGACCAGCGTCTCGACGCTGTCCCGCAGCTCCTGGGCCAGGCGCACGGTGGGTGCCGGGGCACGCCCGTAGACGACGAAGCCCGCGGACGGGCCCGCGCGCCGCGGGCGGTAGACATTGCCGAGCTGGGCGGTGAGGGTGCGCAGCGCGTCCACCTGTCGGCGGACCCGCTCGATGTCCCGGACCAGGAGGTGCAGGCTGGCCCGTGCCTGGGCGTCGTGGGTTGCGTGGTCGGCCATGAACAAGCCTCTCGAATCCGGCGTAGATACTCGAAGACAGCAGACGGGAAGTCGGAAACGCGTCGGGCCGCCGCAGCGGCCCGACGCGGTCAATCTGCCTTGACTGCTGTGACCAACGCGGCACCCGCCCGTCGGTCACGGTCCGGGGGCGTGCGCCACCGCTTTCGTACGCCCCCCGGAGCGCGGTCGTCATAGACTGGTGCGCTGTTCCCGCTGCGCGTGAGAGGTAGTTCGCCACCCATGAGGCTCGCCTTCGCCGGTACTCCGGAAGTCGCCCTGCCTGCCCTGGACGCGCTGATCGCGTCCGACCGGCATGAGGTGGTGGCCGTCGTCACCCGGCCGGACGCGCCCGCCGGGCGCGGTCGGCGCCTGGTGGCCAGCCCGGTCGCCGAGCGCGCGGCGGAGGCGGGGATCGAGGTGCTCAAGCCGGCCAAGCCGCGCGACCCGGAGTTCCTGGACCGGCTCCGCGAGATCGCGCCGGACTGCTGCCCCGTGGTCGCCTACGGCGCGCTGCTGCCCAAGGCCGCGCTGGAAATCCCCGCGCACGGATGGGTCAATCTGCACTTCTCCCTGCTGCCCGCCTGGCGCGGCGCGGCGCCCGTGCAGCACGCGGTGCTGGCGGGCGACGAGGTGACCGGCGCTTCGACGTTCCTGATCGAGGAGGGCCTGGACTCCGGCCCGGTGTACGGGGTGGTGACCGAGGACGTACGGTCCACGGACACCAGCGGCGACCTGCTGACGCGGCTCTCCCTGGCCGGGTCCGGGCTGCTGGCCGCCACCATGGACGGCATCGAGGACGGCACCCTGCGCGCCGAGCCGCAGCCCGCCGAGGGCGTCTCGCTCGCCCCGAAGATCAACGTCGAGGACGCGGAGATCGACTGGACCGCGCCCGCGCTGCGCGTCGACCGGCTGGTACGGGCCTGCGCGCCCGCGCCCGGGGCGTGGACGACCTTCCGCGGGGAGCGGCTGAAGGTGAACGCGGTGGCGCTCGTGACGGACCGTACGGACCTGGCGCCCGGCGAGCTCGCCGTGACCAAGAAGGCCGTATACGCGGGCACGGGCAGCCACGCGGTGCAGCTGTCGTGGGTGCGGCCGCAGGGCAAGCGGCCGATGGCCGGGGCCGACTGGGCGCGTGGCGTGCGGATCGCCCAGGGCGAACGGCTGGGCGGGTAGCGCCCCTCCGCCCCGCGCCCCGAGCGCGGGACGGGAACGAGTTGACTTCAACAATGGTTCAAGTCTTACGGTCCTGAGGTGTGCCGCCGGTCCGGAAGAGCCGCGATCCCGGGACGGCACCCCGAGACTGATGGAGGTGCGCGATGGACATGGAAGCCACCGCCATGCACTCGCTCTACCGGACCGCGAGCGCCAACGACGACAAGCGTCCCTTCTCCCGCGAGACCCTGCGGCGCATCGCCGGCTTCGCCCGCCCCCACCGCCGCCGCATCACCTTCTTCCTGGTCAGCAGCGTCGTCACGGCGGTGCTCGCGGTCGCCACCCCGCTGCTCGCCGGCCGGGTCGTGGACGCGATCGTGCACCGCTCGAGCCAGGACACCGTCCTCGGGATCGCGGCGCTCATCGCCGTCATCGCGGTCGCCGAGGCCGCGCTCGGCCTGCTCACCCGCTGGATGTCCGCGAACATCGGCGAAGGGCTCATCCTCGACCTGCGCACCGCCGTGTACGACCACGTCCAGCGCCTGCCCGTCGCCTTCTTCACCCGCACCCGCACCGGCGCCCTGGTCAGCCGCCTCAACAACGACGTCATCGGCGCGCAGCGGGCGTTCAGCGACACCCTCTCCGGGGTGGTCGGCAATATGGTCACCCTGCTGCTCACGCTCGTGGTGATGCTCGGCATCTCCTGGCAGATCACCCTGCTGGCGCTGCTGCTCCTGCCGATGTTCCTGCTGCCCGCCCGGCGCGTCGGGGGCAAGCTGGCGCGGCTGCGGCGCGAGGCGGCGGACCACAACGCCACCATGGGCACCCAGATGACCGAGCGCTTCTCCGCGCCCGGCGCCACGCTCGTCAAGCTCTTCGGCCGGCCGGACGAGGAGTCCGCCGAGTTCGCGGCGCGGGCCCGGCGGGTGCGCGACATCGGGGTGCGCACCGCGATGGTCCAGACCTCCTTCGTCACCGCCCTGACCCTCGTCTCCGCCCTGGCCCTCGCCCTCGTCTACGGCCTCGGCGGCTACTACGCGCTGCGCAGCGAACTCGACCCCGGCGCGGTCGTCGCCCTCGCCCTGCTGCTCACCCGCCTGTACGCGCCGCTGACCGCGCTCGCCGGCGCCCGGGTGGAGGTGATGAGCGCCCTGGTCAGCTTCGAGCGGGTCTTCGAGGTGCTGGACCTCAAGCCGCTGATCGCCGAGAAGCCGGACGCCCGCCCGGTGCCCGACGGGCCGGTGTCGGTGGAGTTCGACGGCGTGAACTTCGGCTACCCCTCGGCGGACAAGGTCTCCCTCGCCTCCCTGGAAGAGGTCGCGACCCTGGACACCCGTGGCGGGGAGCAGGTGCTGCACGAGGTGTCCTTCCGCGCCGAACCGGGGCAGATGGTCGCGCTGGTGGGCTCCTCGGGCGCCGGGAAGTCGACCATCGCGCAGCTGCTGCCCAGGCTCTACGACGCCGACGGCGGCGCCGTGCGGCTGTCCGGCGTGGACGTCCGCGACCTGACGGCCGAGTCGGTCCGCCGGACGCTCGGCATGGTCACCCAGGACGGCCACCTCTTCCACGACTCGATCCGCGCCAACCTGCTGCTGGCCCGGCCCGAGGCGGCGGAGGAGGAGCTGTGGGAGGTGCTGCGCCGGGCCCGGCTCGACGGGCTGATCGCGGCCCTGCCCGACGGCCTGGACACCGTGGTCGGCGAGCGCGGCTACCGGCTCTCCGGCGGCGAGCGCCAGCGGCTGACCATCGCCCGGCTGCTGCTGGCCCGCCCCCGCGTGGTGATCCTCGACGAGGCCACCGCCCACCTGGACTCCACCTCCGAGGCGGCCGTCCAGGAGGCGCTCGCCGAGGCGCTGGACGGGCGGACCGCGGTGGTCATCGCCCACCGGCTGTCGACCGTACGGGCCGCGGACCTCATCCTGGTCGTCGAGGACGGGCGGATCGTGGAGCGCGGCACGCACACCGCGCTGCTCGCGGTCGGCGGACGTTACGAGGAGCTGTACCGCACCCAGTTCGAGCAGCCGTCGCCCCTGAGCGAGGCGGCCCTGAGCGAGCCGGCCCTGAGCGAGCCGGCGCTGAACGAGCCGGCGCTGGTCGAGGCCCCGGCCCAGGCGTCCAAGGGCGCCCTGAACTGAGAGCGCGCGGGGGCACCTCCCAGCGGTAGCCGGGGGAGGACCAAGCCCTTGAAACAAGCCCTTGAAAAGAGAGCCGTAGGCTTGACTCCTCAAAGCCCCATCCCTCCCCGGAGCACATTTCCCGTGAGTCCCCAGCCCGGCCGTCCCCGCCGCAGCACCCCCGGCAAGCCCTACCGGCGCCCGAAGAAGGACCCCGTACGGATCCTCGCCTTCGAGGCGCTGCGGGCCGTCGACGAGCGCGACGCGTACGCGAACCTCGTCCTGCCACCGCTGCTGCGCAAGGCCCGCCAGGAGAGTACGGAGGCCAAGCCCTTCGACGCGCGGGACGCCGCGCTGGCGACCGAGCTGGTCTACGGCACGCTGCGGCGCCAGGGCACCTACGACGCGATCATCGCCGAGTGCGTGGACCGGCCGCTGCGCGAGGTGGACCCGCCCGTGCTGGATGTGCTCAGCCTCGGCGCGCACCAGCTGCTGGCCACCCGTATCCCCACCCACGCCGCCGTCTCGGCGAGCGTCGAGCTGGCGCGGGTGGTGCTCGGCGACGGGCGGGCGAAGTTCGTCAACGCGGTGCTGCGCAAGGTCGCGGCCGACGACCTCGACGGCTGGCTGGAGAAGGTCGCCCCGCCGTACGACGAGGACCCCGAGGAGCACCTGGCGGTCGTCCACTCGCATCCGCGGTGGGTCGTCTCCGCCCTGTGGGACGCGCTGGGCGGCGGCAGTGCCGGGGTCGAGGACCTGCTGGAGGCCGACAACGAACGGCCCGAGGTCACCCTCGTCGCCCGGCCCGGCCGGAGCACGGCCGAGGAGCTGATGGCGGCGGTCGGTGAGGGCTCCGCGCTGCCGGGCCGCTGGTCGCCGTACGCCGTGCGGCTCGCCGAGGGCGGCGAGCCGGGGGCGCTGGACGCGGTCCGCGAGGGGCGCGCGGGGGTGCAGGACGAGGGCAGCCAGCTGGTCGCCCTCGCGCTGGCGGGCGCGCCGCTGGACGGGCAGGACGAGCGCTGGCTGGACGGCTGCGCGGGCCCCGGCGGCAAGGCCGCGCTGCTCGCCGCGCTGGCCGCGGAGCGGGGCGCCGCGCTGCTCGCCGCCGAGAAGCAGCCGCACCGGGCGGGCCTGGTCGGGCGGGCGCTGGCGGGCAACCCCGGCCCGTACCAGGTGATCGCGGCGGACGGCACCCGGCCGCCGTGGCGGCCGGGCAGCTTCGACCGGGCCCTGGTGGACGTGCCCTGCACCGGGCTCGGCGCCCTGCGCCGCCGCCCCGAGGCGCGCTGGCGCCGCCGCCCCGAGGACCTGGCCGGCTTCGCGCCGCTACAGCGCGAGCTGCTGCGTCAGGCGCTGACCGCGGTGCGCGTGGGCGGCGTGGTCGGCTACGCGACCTGCTCGCCGCACCTCGCCGAGACACGGGCCGTGGTCGAGGACGTCCTCAAGGGCCGGGGCGGCCACGCGCCCGCCGCCGAGTGGATCGACGCCCGGCCGCTGATGCCCGGGGTGCCCCAGCTCGGGGACGGCCCGGATGTGCAGTTGTGGCCGCATCTGCACGGCACGGACGCGATGTATCTGGCCCTGCTGCGGCGCACGGCCTGACGACACGTCAAGAGGGGGACGCCCGCCGGGCGTCCCCCTCTTGTGTGTCCAACTACTAGGTTGAGCTATCTAGTTGGCGGTGCTACTGTCCTGCCCCGTGGACGGCTCATCGACGGAACGGCGGAGCCAGTGGCTGCGCGGCGTGCTGGATCTGTGCATTCTGGCGGTGCTGGAATCAGGTGAATCATACGGATATGAGCTGTCCCAGACCCTGGAGAAAACAGGGCTCGGCCCGGTCCCCGGCGGCACTCTCTACCCGGTCCTCACCCGCCTGCGCGGCAACGGCCTGGTGACCACCACGTGGCGGGAGCCCACCTCCGGCCCGGCCCGCAAGTACTACGCGCTCACCGACGAGGGACGCCGTGTGCTGCGGGAGAGCGGACGGGCGTGGAGCGAGTTCTCGGACCGGGTGAGCGACGTACTACGGAAAGGCGGATTGCCGTGAGAGACGACGAATGGCTGGAGCGGCTGTCCGCGGAGTTACGGCGGCGCGGTGTGGCCGAGGCCGTCATCGCCCAGACGACGGCGGAGACCCGGTCCCATCTGCGGGAGAGCGGGCGGGCCGCCCCCAGCGTGTTCGGCCTGCCCGAGGTTTTCGCGGCCCAGATCGCCGGCAGCGTGGCCCGGGAGCGCGGCGCGGTCATGGAACGGACCGCGGCGGAGCGGGGCCCGGCCCGGTCCGTGCTGCTTGCCGCGCGAGGGGTCGGCAAGCGGTACGGCCGACGCTGGGCGCTGCGCAACGTCGACCTGGAGGTGCGCGCCGGACAGGCGGCGGCCGTCGTCGGCGCGAACGGCGCGGGCAAGTCCACCTTCCTGCGGATCTGCGCGGGCCTGGAGAAGGCCGACGAGGGCCGGGTGGCGGTCGACGGTGCGGTCGGCTTCTGCCCCCAGTACGGCGGCACCCTGGACTTTCTGCTCCCCGAGGAGCACTTCGTACTGATCGGCGCGGGCCGGGACATGCGCCGCAAGCAGGCCAAGCGGGCGGGCCTGGACCTGGCCGCGCGGCTGGAGTGGAACGCCGCGGAGCGGACCCAGGCGCGCCATCTGTCCGGCGGCACCCGGCAGAAGCTCAATCTGGCCCTCGCCGGGATCGGGGACCCGGACGTCCTGCTGCTCGACGAGCCGTACCAAGGGTTCGACCAGGGGACCTATCTCGACTTCTGGGAGCAGGTCTGGCGCTGGCGTGACCAGGGCAAGGCGGTGATCGTCGTGACCCACCTGCTGGAGCAGCTGGACCGGGTCGACGTCGTGCTGGATCTGACGAGGGAGCGTACGTGGGCGTGAAACGGGCCTGGACGATCAGCGAGATGACCCTGCGGGACCTCGGCCGCCGCCGTGGCGTCCTGGTCCTGCTGGTCCTGGTGCCGCTGGTGTTCTATCTGGGGCGGCGCGAGGCCCACACCGGCCAGGCGATCAGATTCGTCCTCCTCGGCCTCGCCTTCACCATCAGCACCGCCGCCCTCTTCGTGACCTGCGCGGCGCGCTCGCTGGAGCCGCGGCTGCGGCTGTCCGGGTACCGGGTGGGGGAGCTGACCGCGGGCCGGCTGGTGGCCCTGGCCATCGTCGGTCTGCTGATCTCGGTGCCCTATCTGGCGGTCATCGCCGTGGACCAGCGGCCGCCGCGGCTCGCCGCCATCGCGGCTGCCATGGTGGTGGGTGTGGCGGTCGCGGCCCCGCTCGGCATGGTGCTCGGTGTGCTGATGCCGCGTGAGCTGGAGGGGGCGCTGCTGCTGATGGCCCTGGTCGGGGCGCAAATGATCACCGACCCGGCCACCACGTCGGCGAAAGTGCTGCCCTTCTGGTGCGTCCGGGAGATCGCCACCTACGCGATCGACCTGACCGGTGCCGAGCAGCTGAGCCGTGGCCTGCTGGCCGGCCTGGCCTACGGCGCGGCGCTCGCCGCGGCCGCCGGCGTCATCGCCTTCACCCGGCTGCGCGGCCGCGCAGCCTCCCCGGTCCGCCGCCCCGGCCACGCCCGGCCCTGAGTGCCGTCCCGGTCACGCCCGGCCCTGAGCACGGAGGTCCCGGTGCACCGCGCGGGCGACGGCCTCGACGGTGGCCACTCCGACGTCCATGGTGCGGTTGTCCTGGGTCAGCACCGTGATGGTGTAGCTGTGGCCACCACTCGTGAAGGCGCCGAGGCTGTGCACCCGCCAGCCGTGCGTGGCGCGGGACAGCCAGCCGTTCTTCACATGGATCCGCACGGTGTCCGGGGCGCCCGCCGGGGTGCCCCAGCGCTGGGAGGGCACGACCTTGCCCATCAGCTCGAGGATGTACGCGCGAGCGCCGTCGCTCAGCACCGAGTTCGGGGTGGTCACCAGGTCCAGGAGCCGCATCTCGTCGCGCGCGGTGATCTGGGTCAGGCCCCAGTGGTCGTCGGCGCCGGGGACGGTCCGGGTCATGCCCGCGGCCAGGAGAAACGACTTGATCTCGTCGGCGCCCAGCTGCCGCCACAGCGTGCTGGTGGCGGCGTTGTCCGACTTGGTGATCATGGCGGTGGCCAGGTCGGTCTCCCGCCGGGTGAGCTGCCGGTCGTGGTTCTCCGCGTCCCACAGCAAGGTGGCCAGGACGGTCACCTTGACCGCGCTCGCGGAGTCGAAGGCCCGGTCCGCGCGCAGTGTGCAGACCGTGCCGGTGGCGGGGTCGCGCAGGGCGATCGCGACCGTGTCGGGTCTGCCGCGCAGCGCCGTGGCGATGTCCGTGGAGAGCTTGGTGGCCAGCCCCGCCCTGGCGGAGGTGCAGACCGGCCGCCACGTCGCGGCCGTGGCGGTCCCCGCACCGGCGGCCGGTGCCACCAGCAGCCCCGCGGCCAGGGCCACGGGCAGCACGCCCCTCATGGGCCCGGACCAGCCCGATGTCGCGGATATTCGGTGTCGCGTCATGCGTGGCTTCTCATGTCTTCTCATTCCCCTGCCGGTCATTCCCCTGCCGGATCGGGGCGGCCGGAGGCCTTTCGGTGCGGCTTCGTGATCACCCGGGTCCATGGATCCGCGGCGGCCGTGGCAGGCTGGTGCCATGGCCGTGCAGATCAATCCCAGCATCCTGTCCGCCGACTTCTCCCGCCTGGCGGAGGAAGCCAAGGCCGTCGAGGGTGCCGACTGGCTCCATGTCGATGTGATGGACAACCACTTCGTTCCCAACCTGACTCTCGGCGTGCCGGTGGTCGAGGCGCTGGGCAAGGCGACGGACACGCCGCTGGACTGCCATCTGATGATCGAGGAGCCGGACCGCTGGGCCCCGCAGTACGTCGAGGCGGGCGCGGGCTCGGTGACCTTCCACGCCGAGGCCGCCGCCGCCCCCGTACGGCTGGCCCGCGAGATCCGGGCCAAGGGGGCCAGGGCGTCGATGGCGCTCAAGCCCGCCACCCCCATCGACCAGTACGAGGACCTGCTGCCCGAGCTGGACATGGTGCTGGTGATGACGGTTGAGCCGGGTTTCGGCGGGCAGGCGTTCCTCGACATCATGCTGCCGAAGATCCGCCGTACCCGCGAGCTGATCTCCAAGCACGGCCTGGAAATGTGGCTCCAGGTGGACGGCGGGGTCTCCGCCTCGACGATCGAGCGGTGCGCCGAGGCCGGGGCCGATGTGTTCGTCGCCGGGTCCGCGGTCTACGGGGCACAGGACCCGGCCAAGGCGGTGGAGGAGCTGCGCGGTCTGGCCCGACAGGCCACCCCCATAGCGCGGCGTGCGGAAGACGGGCCCGCGACCGCCCGATGAACTCATGAGTAAAGGGCAGATCAAGTCCGCCGTTTCTGACAGGATGAACGGTGAGTCCAGAACATAGGAAGCAGTGAGGAGACCGCGGTGTCGACGGGCCGTTCAGGCACGCGGATGGGACCCGCCGAACTGGTGCAGGCGGCCGCCATGGCGCGTCGCTTCTACCTCGAAGGCAAGTCCAAGATCCAGATTGCCGAGGAGTTCGGCGTCAGCCGCTTCAAGGTGGCGCGGGTACTGGAGACCGCGCTCGAGCGCGATCTGGTGCGCATCGAGATCCGGGTGCCCGCCGAGCTGGACGCGGAGCGCTCCGACGCGCTGCGCGCCCGGTACGGGCTGCGCCACGCGGTCGTCGTGGAGTCCCCGGCCGAGGCCGAGGCCGACACCCCGGACCCGGAGAACCTCGGCGAGGTCGCCGCGGACCTGCTGGGCGAGCTGGTGACCGAGGGCGATGTGCTGGGCCTGGCCTGGGGGCGCTCCACGATCCACATGGCCGCGGCCCTGCACCGGCTGCCCCCGTGCACGGTGGTCCAGCTCACCGGCGTGTACGACGCGGGCACCGCCGAGCGCGGCTCGGTCGAGGCGGTCCGGCGCGCCGCCGCCGTCTCCGGCGGCGAGGCGCACCCCATCTACGCGCCCATGCTGCTGCCCGACACGGCCACCGCGGACGCGCTGCGCGGCCAGACCGGCATCGCCCGCGCCTTCGAGTACTTCGACAAGGTCACCGTCGCCGCCGTCTCGATCGGCTCGTGGGAGGCCGGCATCTCGACGGTGTACGACATGCTGACCGAGCAGGAGCGGGCCCACTACGCGGGCCTCGGCGCCGCCGCCGAGATGTCGGCCCACCTCTTCGACGCCGAGGGCCGGCGCATCGGCCGGGACCTGGGCGAGCGGTGCATCACGGTGGAGGCCGACCGGCTGCGGCGGATCCCGGAGGTCGTCGCGATCGCGGGCGGCCGCCGCAAGGCCCCCGCGATCGGCGCGGTGCTCCGCTCCGGCCTGGTCACCAGCCTGGTCACGGACACCGCCGCCGCCGATCACCTGCTGCTGGAGACCGGCCCCGGCCCGCGCCCCGCGCTGGACCGGGCGGACCCCGACGGGCCGTAGGGCAGCGCGGGCGGCGTTGGACGATCAGACCAGCGGTTTCCCGGCCGTTCTGGATGATCGTCCCGCCCCCGTACCGGGGCCGACATGGGAGAATGAAGTACGTGCGTTTTCCTCGGCTTCCTTCGTCGAGGGCCAATTCCGAACGACTGGGAAGTTCCGAGCGTGCGTTTCCTCAATGATCAGCAGCCGCCCTACGACCTGACATACGACGACGTCTTCATGGTGCCCAGCCGCTCCGCGGTCGGCTCGCGCCAGGACGTGAACCTGTCCTCGCCCGACGGCAGCGGCACCACCATCCCGCTCGTGGTCGCCAACATGACCGCGATCGCCGGGCGGCGCATGGCCGAGACCGTCGCCCGTCGCGGCGGGATGGTCGTCATCCCGCAGGACATCCCGCTGGACGTGGTCACCGATGTCCTCGGCTGGGTCAAGCGGCGCCATCTCGTCCTGGACACGCCGATCGTGCTGGGCCCGACCGGGACGGTCGCCGACGCACTGGCGCTGCTGCCCAAGCGGGCCCACGGCGCGGGCGTGGTCGTGGAGAACGGCCGCCCGGTGGGCGTGGTCACCGAGTCCGATCTGACCGGCGTGGACCGCTTCACCCAGCTGAGCGAGGTGATGTCCCGGGAGCTGCTGCTGCTCGACGCGGACATCGACCCGCGTGAGGCCTTCAACCGCCTCGACGCCGCACACCGCAAGCTCGCCCCCGCGGTGGACGCGGACGGGCAGCTGGTCGGCATCCTGACCCGCAAGGGCGCGCTGCGCGCGACGCTCTACCGGCCCGCGGTGGACGCGGCCGGCCGGCTGCGGGTCGCCGCGGCCGTCGGGGTCAACGGCGATGTGCCGGGGCGTGCCAAGGCGCTGCTCGCGGCGGGGGTGGACACCCTGGTGGTGGACACCGCACACGGCCACCAGGAGTCGATGATCAGCGCGCTGAAGGCGGTCCGGGCGCTCGACCCGGACGTGCCGGTGGTCGCGGGCAACGTCGTCGCCGCCGAGGGCGTGCGTGACCTGATCGAGGCGGGCGCCGACATCGTGAAGGTGGGCGTCGGCCCCGGCGCCATGTGCACCACCCGGATGATGACGGGCGTGGGGCGGCCGCAGTTCTCCGCGGTGCTCGAATGTGCCGCCGAGGCGCGGAAGTTCGGCAAGCATGTGTGGGCGGACGGCGGCGTACGGCACCCGCGGGACGTCGCGATGGCGCTGGCCGCGGGCGCGTCCAATGTGATGATCGGCTCGTGGTTCGCCGGGACGTACGAGTCGCCCGGCGACCTTCAGCACACCGCCGACGGGCGGCCGTACAAGGAGAGCTTCGGCATGGCCTCCGCCCGCGCCGTGCGCAACCGCACCAGCGAGGAGTCGGCGTACGACCGGGCCCGCAAGGGGCTGTTCGAGGAGGGCATCTCCACCTCCCGGATGTTCCTGGACCCGGCCCGGCCGGGCGTCGAGGACCTGATCGACTCGATCGTCGCGGGCGTGCGCAGCTCCTGCACCTACGCGGGCGCGGGTTCGGTGGAGGAGTTCCACCAGCGGGCCGTGGTCGGGGTGCAGAGCGCCGCCGGCTACGCGGAGGGCCAGCCGCTCCACGCCAGTTGGGACTGAGCTGAGCGATCAGTGATGCTGTGTGGCCCCCGCTCGGCCGAGCGGGGGCCACGGCCGTACCCGGCGCAGGCGCGTGGCTGCGCTCATGGCTTGTCGCGCTGCTCGGCCCCCCGGGTGCGGGGCAGGGCGTGGCGCGGCGGGCTGGTCAGGGTGATCTGGCGCACCAGCTGGTGGAACGAGACCAGCGCGGCGACGGGCGGCAGCCCGGCGACGGCCATGCTGGGCGGGTCCTTGGGCGCGTGCGCGACGCAGAGGAAGACCGCGATGGTGGAGAAGAGCACCACCACCGCCCAGGAGTGCGCCGCGCCCCGGCGGTGCAGAGCGGCGCGCAGCACCGACAGCGAGGCGACCAGCCAGGGTCCGTAGACCAGCAGCGGCCACCACGCCGCCATGGACTCCGAGGTGCTGGGGGAGGCCAGATAGCGCAGCGGGCCGTAGGAGACCATCCCGCCGAGCACGCTCAGCATGGCCACGATCACCGTGGTGAGCGCCGCGAAGATCAGGCTGATCAGCTGAAGCCACGGCATGGTCGGCAGCCGGAAGCGGACCCGGCGGCGCCGCCCGCGGCCGCGGACATGCGCGGGGGAGCGGGCGGCGGGGAAGCTGCCGGTGGTCCGCTCGGGCGGCTCGTCGAGCAGGGAGCCGCCAGGCGGGTCGACAGGGGAGTCGCGAGGGGAGGAGACGGGAGAGGAGGCGGGGGCGGAGGTCTGGAGGAGCCGGGCCAGGTCCCCCTCCAGGTCCCACCGGCTCTCGATCGTCTCGGGGTCCGGCAGCGGGAAGCCCAGCGAGTCGTCGGGGGCCATGTCGAACCGCTCGCCGGGAGCGGGCCGGTAGCCGGCGGGAGGCGGGGGGCCGTAGCCGCCCGGCCTCGGCTCGGTGTACGTCATGCCTGTACGCCCGGTTCCGTGGGGCCGCAGCGGTGGACGAAGTCGGTCTCGATGCGGTTCAGGGTCCGCAGGAAGTCCTCCCACACCCGGGCGCAGTACTCGAGCGGAAGCCGCTCGTCCTCGCCCCCGTGGCCGCCGGGACGGCACCCGCCGTCCGGGCCGTGGGGGTCATGATCGGTGCTCTGCAGGCTGTCTGGGGTCACGTTCCCACCAACGAGGGCCAAATTGGTGCCGTATTGTGGCATTCGGGTGAAACGCGTGCCAGTGCGGCCCGGCCTCCCGCAACGATTCGCCGTACAGGCGCCCCATAGCTGGCCGCCGCGGCCGGCGACGGCGGGTTGTTCAACCTGCCCGCGCTGCTGGTCGTCCTGCTGGCCATGGCGTTTCTGCCTGGATGGTCTTCGGCGTCTGGATGGCCGTCGGCCTTGTGCTGTACTTCGCATACGGCATGCGCCGCTCCCGACTGGCCACGGCAGAAAAGTGACATCCCCGCAGTGCGACTGAACGATCTGGACGAACGCATCGTCCACGCCCTCGCCGAGGACGCCCGCCGCAGCTACGCCGACATCGGGGAGGAAGTCGGCCTCTCCGCCCCCGCGGTCAAGCGGCGGGTGGACCGGCTGCGGGCCGAGGGGGCCATCACCGGCTTCACCGTACGGGTCGACCCGGCCGCCCTCGGCTGGGAGACCGAGGGCTTCATCGAGCTCTACTGCCGCCGCAACACCTCGCCCGAGGACATCCACCGTGGTGTGACGCGCTACCCCGAGGTGGTCTCCGCGTCGACCGTCACCGGCGACGCGGACGCCATCGTCCAGGTCTTCGCCTCCGACATGCGCCACTTCGAACGCGTCCTGGAGCGGATCGCGGGCGAGCCCTTCGTGGAGCGCACCAAGTCCATCCTGGTCCTCTCGCCCCTCCTGCGCCGCTTCGGCTCGGGGGCGCCTGCCCAGCGGCTGTCCGGCGGGTCGTGAGGCCTGCGGCGGCCGCCGCTAGCGTTCACGGCCGAACGAAAGCAGCACTTCCAGGACGCGAAGCGCGCGCCCCCTGAGCTCCGGATCACGAGGGGGTCCGGGGCGGCGCAACGAATCGCCGTCGCGGGGCCGGAAGACGTAATGAATCGATGCCTGGCGCGCAACGGTCGCGCCTTGTCCGCCGATCTCGGGCCGACGTACCGTCTTTGTGCCGTGACATCCGTCCCGCCTGAATTCCTCCCGCCCGAAGGCCCCGCCCATGCCCCCGCTGCGCACCGCCCTGCTCCAGAGCTCCGGCCACCCCGGCGAGACCGCCCAGAACCTCAAGGTCCTCGACGAGGCGGCCGGGCGCGCGGCGGCGGCCGGGGCCGGGCTGCTGATCGCCCCGGAGCTGTTCCTCACCGGATACGCGATCGGCGACGGTGTGCGGCGGCTGGCCGAGGCGGCCGACGGGCCGGGCGGCCGGGCGGTGGCCCGCATCGCCGCCACCCACGGGCTGGCCGTCCTCTACGGCTACCCGGAGCGCGCGGGGGAGGCATCCGACGGGGACGGCGCGATCTTCAACTCCGCGCGGCTGGTCGGTCCCGACGGCGCCGAGCTCGCGAACTACCGCAAGACCCATCTCTTCGGCGACTTCGAGCGCGCGTGGTTCACCCCCGGCGACACCCCCGTCGTCCAGGCCGAGCTCGGCGGCGTACGCCTGGGCATCATGATCTGCTACGACGTGGAGTTCCCCGAGAACGTCCGGGCCCACGCCCTGGCCGGGACCGATCTGCTTCTGGTGCCCACCGCGCAGATGCACCCCTTCCAGTTCGTGGCCGAGGCCCTCGTCCCGGTGCGCGCCTTCGAGAGCCAGCTGTACATCGCGTATGTCAACCGCACCGGGCCCGAGGGCGACTTCGACTTCATCGGGCTGAGCTGTCTGGCCGCGCCCGACGGCACGGTCAAGGCCCGTGCCGGGCGCGGCGATGAGCTGGCCTTCGGCGAGGTGGATCCGGGGCTGCTCGCCGCCTCGCGCGCCGCGAACCCGTATCTGGGCGACCGCAGGCCCGAGCTGTACACCCCCCTGACCTGACCCCGCCCCGCCCCGCCGCGCCCTCTCGCTCACCCCCCCCGCAAGGAGTCCGTACCCGATGACGTCCATGGTGCCCACTGCCGTCCACGACCAGCAGGACGACCGGCAGTCCGACCTCCCGCCGCTGACCATGTTCGGCCCGGACTTCCCCTACGCCTACGACGACTACCTCGCCCACCCCGCGGGCCTCGGCCAGATCCCCGCGACCGAGCACGGCGCCGAGGTCGCGGTCATCGGCGGCGGGCTGTCCGGCATCGTCGCCGCGTACGAGTTGATGAAGATGGGCCTGAAGCCGGTCGTCCACGAGGCCGACCGCATCGGCGGGCGGCTGCGCACCGTCGGCTTCGAGGGCTGCGATCCGTCGCTGACCGCCGAGATGGGCGCGATGCGCTTCCCGCCCAGCTCCACCGCGCTCCAGCACTACATCGACCTGGTGGGCCTGACGACCCGGCCCTTCCCCAACCCCCTCGCGCCCGACACCCCTTCGACCGTCGTCGACCTGAAGGGCGAGTCGCATTACGCGCGCACCCTGGAGGACCTGCCCGAGGTCTACCACCAGGTGATGGAGGCCTGGAACGCCTGCCTGGAGGAGGGCGCCGACTTCTCCGCCATGCAGCGCGCCATCCGCGAGCGTGACGTCCCGCGGATCCGGGAGATCTGGTCCCGCCTGGTCGCGGGGCTCGACAACCAGACCTTCTACGGCTACCTCTGCGACTCCCCGGCCTTCGCCTCCTTCCGGCACCGCGAGATCTTCGGCCAGGTCGGCTTCGGCACCGGCGGCTGGGACACCGACTTCCCGAACTCCATCCTGGAGATCCTGCGCGTGGTCTACACCGGCGCGGACGACGACCACCGCGGCATCGTGGGCGGCAGCCAGCAGCTGCCGCTGCGGCTGTGGGAGCGCGAGCCGCGCAAGCTCGTGCACTGGGCGCCGGGCACCTCGCTGGCCTCCCTGCACGGCGGCCGGCCGCGCCCGGCCGTCACCCGACTGCACCGCGCGGCGGGCGACCGCATCGTGGTCACCGACGCGGCGGGCGACATCCGCTCCTACCAGGCCGTGGTCTTCACCGCGCAGTCCTGGATGCTGCTGTCGAAGATCGAGTGCGATGACTCGCTCTTCCCCATCGACCACTGGACGGCGATGGAGCGCACCCACTACATGGAGTCCAGCAAGCTGTTCGTGCCGGTGGACCGCCCCTTCTGGCTGGACAAGGACGAGGTCACCGGGCGGGACGTGATGAGCATGACCCTCACCGACCGCATGACCCGCGGCACCTATCTGCTGGACGACGGGCCGGACCGGCCCGCCGTCATCTGCCTCTCGTACACCTGGTGCGACGACAGCCTCAAATGGCTGCCGCTGTCAGCGAACGAGCGCATGGAGGTCATGCTCAAGTCGCTGTCGGAGATCTATCCGAAGGTCGACGTCCGCAAGCACATCATCGGCAGCCCGGTCACCGTCTCCTGGGAGAACGAGCCCTACTTCATGGGCGCGTTCAAGGCCAACCTGCCCGGCCACTACCGCTACCAGCGCCGCCTGTTCACGCACTTCATGCAGGACCGCCTCCCGGCCGACCGGCGCGGCGTCTTCCTCGCGGGCGACGACATCTCCTGGACCGCGGGGTGGGCCGAGGGCGCCGTACAGACCGCGCTCAACGCGGTGTGGGGCGTGATGACCCACTTCGGCGGGCGGACGGACCCGAAGAACCCGGGCCCGGGCGATGTCTACGACGAGATCACGCCGGTCGAACTCCCCGAGGACTGACCGCCGGTCGGGTCCGAGACGGGCAGCGGGGTGAGCAGAAACCGCCCCACCAGCCCGACGCCCTCGTCGACGCGCTCGGCGAACTCCTCGGCCAGCTCCGGCAGTCCGCGCAGCCCCCACAGGGCGCGGAACGCCGCCCATGCGGCGCCCCGCGCCTTGTCCAGGCTCCACGAGCCCACCAGATGGGTGAGCGGATCGGCCACGTCCAGCAGATCGGGGCCGGGCATCAGGTCCTCGCGGATCCGCTCCTCCAGCCCGGTGAGCAGGGTGCCGACCCGGTCGAAGTCGCCTTCCAGGTCCTCCGGTTCGGCCTTCCTCGCCCGGCAGGTGTCCACGAGCGCCAGGGCCAGGTCATGGCCGATGTGCGCATTCATCCCCGCCAGCGCGAACTGAAGCGGACGGACCGCCGGATGGCGCCGCAGCTGGAACAGCGGCCGCCAGCAGGCTGGCGGCCGCCGCCCCGCCACCACCGCGTCGACCGCGGCCAGATAGCGGGCGGCGAAGCGCACATCCAGGTCCTCGGTGGCGGCGGGGTCCTGGAACCAGCCGTCCGTGAGCCGGCGGCCGACCTCCTCGGTGACCGCCAGATACACCCGGTTGAAGACCGCCACCCCGTCCCGGGGCGGCAGCGCGGCGCCGAGCGCGCGCATCCGCGCCACGACACCCTCCACGGTCCGCGGCGCGCGCCGCTCGGCCGACGTCGTCATGGACGCAAGCGTCGCAGCCGAGCCGCGGCCCGTCCGGCCGTACGCCGCCGCTTCCCCGAAACGGGCTAACGAGCCCCCGTCACAGCGCCCCCGCGTCGAGGGCCGTCCACAGCGTCGGATACAGGGGGCGCCAGCCCAGCTCGGCGCGGAGCCGGGCGTTGGAGCACACCCCGTGCCAGGGGTCGGGGTCGCTGCGGTCCGCCATGCCCTCCGGCAGCGGAACGCCGTTGACCTGGTGCAGCTCCACCGCCGTGACGGGCGCGTCATCGACGATGTTGTACGTCCGCCCGGCCACCCCCGGCGCGGTCAGCAGCCGCAGCAGCCCCTGAGCCACATCCGCGTGATGCACCAGCTGTAGCCGCTGATGGCCCGCCCACTGCCCCGCCCACCTCAGCGAGTCCGCCAGATGCGGGTCGCCCTCCCCGTACACGAAGGACAGCCTGCCGATCCGGACGTCCAGACCGCGCTCGCGGTGCAGCTCCAGCAGCCCCTGCTCGGCCTCGGCCTTGGACGCGGGGTAGGCGCCCCACATCGGCCCGCCCGACACCGTCTCGTCGTCCTCGAGCAGCGGCCGGCCGCGCCCCTGCGCGTAGACCAGGTTGGTGCTGACCTGGACGAAGCGCCCGACGCCCGCCTCCAGCGCGGCCCGGGCGAGGCCGAGGGCCGCGTCGCGGTTGACCGCCCACGCCTCGTCGTCCGGCACCCCCCGGAACGCCGCCGCCACATTGACCACCGCGTCCACCCCGGCCAGCGCCTTGCGCACGTCCTGCTCCTCGCGCACATCGCCGACCGCCACCTGCGCGCCGAGCGCGGCGAAAGGCGCGCCCTTCGCCTCGTCGCGCACCAGCACCCGCACCTCGTCCCCGGGCGCGCCCCACTGGAGCAGCCGCGGCGCGAACCGCGCTCCCACCTTGCCGGTCACCCCGGTCACCAACGTCAGCATGCGCCGACTCCTTTCGTCGGTTGGCTCGTTGCGCTTCGGCAACGACCCTGCGGGAGTCCGCGGCCGACCGGGAGAGCACCGCCGATCCAGGGACCGGCAGACCCTGGATGGGGAGCCGGGGACCGGCGATCCTTGAGGAGTGGACCGCTCTCAACTCGCCGACTTCCTCCGCCGCTGCCGCACCCGGCTCTCACCCGCCGACGTCGGGCTGGGCCCGGGCGCGCGCCGCCGCACCCCCGGGCTGCGCCGCGAGGAGGTGGCCCAGCTCACCGGCATGTCCACCGACTACTACACCCGCCTGGAGCAGGCCCGCGGCCCGCGCCCGTCCCGGCAGATGCTGGCCGCGCTGGCCCGTGCGCTGCGCCTCACCGACGACGAGCGCGACCACCTGTTCCACCTGGTGGGGGAGGAGCCGCCGCGCGACCGGTCCACCTCCGGGCATGTGCGGCCCGGCCTGCTGCGGGTCCTGGACCGGCTGTACGACACCCCGGCGCAGGTGATCAACGACTGGGGCGAGGTGCTGGCGCAGAACGCGATGGCCGCCGCCCTGTCCGGCGACATCAGCGCCCGGCCGCCGGGGCAGCGCAACATGATCCGCCGGTACTTCACCGAGCCGGACGTGCGCCGGCTCGTCCCGCCCGAGGACTGGGAGGAGCACGCGCGCGCCCATGTCGCGAGCCTCCGGGCCGTGCTGGCCGCCCGCCCCGACGACCCCGGCCCGGCGGCGCTCGTCGCCGAGCTGAGGGCAGCCAGCCAGGAATTCGCCGCGCTGTGGGAGGCGCATGAGGTCGCCGTGCGGCGCTCGGCGGTCAAGCGCTTTCTGCACCCCGTGGTGGGGCTGCTGGAGCTGGACTGCGAGGTGCTGCTGAGCTCCGAGCACGCCCAGCGGCTCATCGTCCACTCGGCCCGCCCGGGCACCGAGTCCTACGAGCGGCTGGAGCTGCTGCGGGTGGTGGGCCTCCAGGACCTCGCGGCGCCTACGTAGCTCAGAGCTTCGCGGGCGTCCCGGCCGCCGTGGGCTCGTCGTCGTACGCGCTGGTGCCCGCGTCCAGCAGCGGTTCCTCCCGCTTCATATGGGCCGGGGCCAGCGCGCGCAGCAGGTGGTAGCCGCTGAGCACGACCACCGTGCCCAGCGCGATCCCGCTGAGCTCGAAGTTGTCGCCGACCTTGAGGCCGACCCCGCCGACGCCGATGACCACACCGGCCGCGACCGGCACCAGGTTGAGCGGATTACGCAGGTCCACCTTGTTGTGCACCCAGATCTGGGCGCCGAGCAGCCCGATCATGCCGTACAGGATGACGGTGATCCCGCCCAGCACGCCGCCGGGTATCGCCGCGACGACCGCCCCGAACTTGGGGCACAGCCCGAAGAGCAGCGCGAAGCCGGCCGCGGCCCAGTAGGCGGCGGTGGAGTAGACGCGGGAGGCCGCCATGACGCCGATGTTCTCGGAGTACGTGGTGTTGGCCGGGCCGCCGACCGCCGTGGAGAGCATGGTGGCCGCGCCGTCCGCCGCGATGGCGGTGCCGAGGGTGTCGTCGAGCGGCTCGCCGGTCATCTCGCCGACCGCCTTCACATGCCCGGCGTTCTCGGCGATCAGCGCGATGACGACCGGCAGGGCGACCAGGACGGCCGACCACTGGAAGCTGGGCGCGTGAACGGAGGGCAGGCCGATCCAGTCCGCCTTGGACACCCCGGACAGGTCGAGCCGCCAGTGGTCGGTGATCCGTCCGCTGCCGTCCGCCGAGTGGATCTTGCCGAAGACGCGGTCGAAGAGCCAGGAGATCGCGTAGCCGAAGACCAGGCCGAGGAAGATCGCGACACGCGACCAGAAGCCGCGCAGACAGACCACGGCGAGCCCGGTGAAGAGCATGGTCAGCAGCGCCGTCCACTGGTCGGCGGGCCAGTATGTGTGCGCCGTCACCGGCGCGAGGTTGAAGCCGATGAGCATGACCACCGCGCCCGTGACCACCGGCGGCATCGTCACGTGGATGATGCGCGCGCCGAACGTGCGCACCGCCAGGCCGCTCAGGAACAGCACCCCGCCGACCACCAGGATCGCGCCGGTGACGGCGGCGCTGCCCCCGCCCTGCGCCCTGATCACGGCGGCCACGCCGACGAAGGAGAGGCTGCAGCCCAGATAGCTGGGCACCCGGCCGCGGGTCGCCAGCAGGAACAGGATGGTCGCGACCCCGGACATCATGATCGCGAGATTGGGGTCGAGCCCCATGAGCACCGGGGCCACGAACGTTGCAACGGGAGTACATGGCTGGCCGAAGGTCGGACAGTTTCTGATTGCCCCGATGCGGGCTCCGATCAGCTCACGGAACCCGTTTCATGTCGCTCGGACAGTTATACGTGCAGGTGAGGGAGCGCGGGGGTGGTGCGAGTGATCGGCCGTGGGTCTTGTACTTTCTTTCGGTAACTTCGCGAACGGAGAGTGTCAATGTCGGGTTTTGGCTGGAAGCTGCATGGAGACGGTCGGAACCTGAGACCGGGCGAGGTCGTCCGGCCGGACGAGCGGCTTTCCTGGACCCGCACGATCGGGCTGGGTGCACAGCACGTCGTCTCGATGATCGGCGCCTGTTTTGTCGCCCCGGTGCTCATGGGCCTGGATCCGAGCCTCGGCCTGATGGCCTCGGGTGTCGCGACGCTGTTGTTCCTGGTTATCACTCGCGGCCGGATCCCCAGTTACCTGGGGTCGTCGCTCTCCTTCGTCGGTGTCGCCGCCGTCATCGGAAGCCAGGGCGGTGGACCGGCGGAACTGACCGGTGCGCTGTTCGTCGTGGGTCTCGCCCTTGCCGCCGTCGGTCTTGTGGTCCAGTTCCTGGGAGCCCGGGTTATCCACGCGGCATTGCCGCCTGTGGTGACGGGCGCCGTCGTCATGCTGATCGGCTTCAACCTCGCCCCTGTGACCGCGTCGACGTACTGGCCGCAGGACCAGTGGACGGCGCTCGCCACGATGCTGTTCACCGGCCTTGCCCTGGTCGTACTGCGCGGTTTCTGGTCCCGCATCGCGATTCTCCTGGGCCTTGTCTTCGGATATCTGCTCTCGTGGATCCTCGACCTGACGGCGGGCAAGATCCATTCGGCGGACGCGAGCGGCAAGGTCGTCGATCACTGGCGCCTCGACCTGACCCCGGTCAAGGAGGCCGGCTGGATCGGGTTCCCCGACCTGCACGGCCCCTCGTTCAGCGGATCGGCGATCATCGTGGCTCTTCCGGTCCTGATCGCTCTGGTTGCCGAGAACGCCGGTCACATCAAGGCCGTCGGGGAGATGACGGGCGACCCGCTGGACGACAGGCTTGGCACCGCCATCATGGCGGACGGAGCGGCGACCATGGTCTCGACGGTTGCGGGAGGCCCGGCAACGACCACGTACGCGGAGAACATCGGCGTCATGGCCGCGACCCGCGTCTACTCAACGGCCGCCTACATGTGCGCGGCGTTCTTCGCGTTGCTCTTCGGTCTCTGTCCGAAGTTCGGCGCGGTCGTGACCGCGATTCCGGGCGGTGTCCTCGGCGGCATCACCGTGATTCTCTACGGCATGATCGGCCTGCTCGGCGCCCAGATCTGGATCCGCAACAAGGTCGACTTCTCCCAGCCGCTCAATCTGATCCCGGCTGCGGCCGGCGTGATCGTGGGCATCGGCGGCGTGAGCATGAAGATCAGCGACAACTTCGAGCTCAACGGCATCGCCCTGGGCACCATCGTGGTGCTGACCGGTTACCACTGTCTCCGCTGGCTCTCCAAGGCCGCGGGTACGCATCGACCGGCGCTCCTGGACGGCGGGCTGACGGAGTACGACGACCAGAAGCAGCCGTAGGCGATCACCACGTCAACGACCTGTAACGGGCGCGGAAGGGTCAGCGATGACTTGCTGTCGCATATCTCCGGCAAGGTGGCGGCCGCTGGCAACGCCTTCCGGATCAATGACCTGCCCCGGAAGTCCGCGTGGTGCGACACGTACAGCGCGTGCGATTTCGCCGCCGTCTGTCGAGACCGCCCGGGGCAGTGATCGGCAGGTCAGGCGTGGCGCAGAGTGAGCCCGCCGTGAGCCCGGATCTTTTCGGCTGGGCCGTCACGCCTTGATCGTTAAGGGGCTGCCGCCCGGCGCTGACCTGCATGGTTAGCAACCGGGCAGCAGTGGGTGTCATCTGAAGTTCCCCCGTGATCAGTTTCGAACTCGGCTTGCGTAGGAATGCGTGCGGTCGACGACGGTGCGTACGCACGGAGCGTGGCAGCCGAGTCCTGGTTTCCCGAGCGAGACGCCGGGCGACGACGTGCACGGGCATGTTGGCCAGCAGGAGCGCCATCGGGCACGGGTGCCGAAGGTCGGGCAGTCGGGTATCCGGTAAAGGCTCGGCAGGAGGCTTCCGCGTTCGGGTTGCGCATCTGCTCGCCAGCTTCGTTGGCAAGGAGGAAGTCGTCGGCCCCATGTCCAGAGTGGCCCGCTCGGGGTCCTGCATAGCACGGTGCTGCCTGAGGACCTCGGCGGTGGTCTGGTCGATACCGACGACGCGGCTGTGCCCACTCTTGGTGATGCCCTGGATCCGCTCACCCTTGATGAACGCGGACGATCTGCGGATCGCGATTTCGCGCCCTGCGGTGCCGAGTACGACGCCGCCCCGACCGGGGAGAAGGGTGCGATCCTGCGGCGTGAGCGGCTGTACCACTCGCACGTGATCGAGTGGCGCCAGGCCCGTGACGCCGGCGCCCTGGACGCCGTGACCGACCAGCGGACCGCTCCGGTCCGGCCGAGGAAGTCGGCCGAGCAGGCCGAGCTGGAGCAGCTGCGCAAGAAGGTCGCCCGGCTGGAGAAGGACCTGGCCCGCCGGGACGCGGCCCTCGATGTCATGGGGAAAGCCAACGCGCTCTTGGCTTGGAACTGCTCTCCGAGAGCGCGGACTGAAGCACGCCGCCGCATCGGTGGTCGACGAGGCTTTCGCCGGTGTCCAGGGGCAGTTGGGTACCACGGCGGCCTGCCGGCTGACCGGACGCTCACGCGCCACCCACTACCGCCACCTCAACCCGAAGCCGAAACCCGCACCGTCCCCGAGACCCACGCCCGCCTCGGCCCTCTCACCGGCCGAGCGGGCCGCGGGTCCTGGCGCTGCTGAACCGGCCGGAGTACGTTGACCTGCCGCCCGCCCAGGTCTGGGCACGTGAGCTGGACGCGGGGAACCACTGGTGCTCGGAGCGGACGATGTACCGGATCCTGTCCGCCGCCGGGCAGAACGGCGAACGCCGTCGGCAGGCCACCCACCTGCCCAGGACGATTCCCGAACTGGTCGCGCACGGGCCCTCACAGGTCTTCACCTGGGACATCACCCGACTGCCCGGTCCGGCCAGGGGCGTCTGGTTCCACGCCTACGTGATCATCGACATCTTCAGCCGCTACATCGTCGGGCACGCCGTCGAACTCGCCGAGACCGCGGAGCGGGTCGAGGAGCTGATCCGCGAGGCCTTCGAACGCAACGGCATCGTGCCCCACACCGTCCACGCGGACCGCGGCACCTCCATGACCAGCAAGAAGGTCTCCCAGCTACTGCTCGACCTCGGCGTCACCCGCAGTCATTCCCGCCCCAGGGTGAGCAACGACAACCCCTTCAGCGAAAGCCAGTTCCGCACCACCAAGTACGCATCCGACTACCCCGAACGCTCGACTATGGGACGCGACGGCCGGACCCGATCGGCGTCGACGCGGCCAGCTGGACCTGCGCCCGGCCTCCCCAAGCTCCCGCATGCGCGAGCCGGAGGAAGCCTTCGGCGACGGCCAGGCCGCGATCGAGGCACTGCAGGCCAAGGCGCGGGCGGCAGCCGCCGACAGGCGTCTCGCCGCGGGCCACTTTTGCAGCCCACAGGCTGTCCCAGAAGGCAGGTCGACGACCTTACCTCTTGGCTCGGTCGCGGCTTCCCGGTGCCGTCCTTCACCTCCAGCAGGTAGGGCTGCCAGGGCCATCGGTTTCGCTCTCGAACTGGCCAAGGAGATGCCCAGGCCAGCTGGCCAGCCGCGTAGCCGGACGGCTTCAGCAGGGCCGAGGATGCGGAGCATCCAGGGGTGCTACTCCTCGCCGTCATCCGGTATTGGTGGAGGAGAGTGGGGTACGGAGGCGGAAAATGTGTGGAATTTGTGACGGAAGCCACATGGTGACTATCGGTGATGCTTACCGCACGGTTTGTCGATGTGGTGCTGCGCTATTGAACCCAGCTAACCGAGCGTCATAACTGTGCGTAACAAAGGGGCAGACTGCTGGGGTGGTCTCAGGTCGGCTCCCTTTTCGGAATCTCATTCGATACGTATGCTCTGGCACGCCTGCAGGGTGCTGCGGCTCGTGTGAACCGGGGGGTTCAGGCGGGCGTCTTTTCTCGCAGCCCGGATGCCGTATAACTTCATGGGAGGGGACACGTATGACCAGCAGCCGGAGGCCTGCTTTACGCGCCGTGGTTGCAGCGGCTTCGATCAGTGCTCGCCGCCGACGCGCCACAGTCCGGCGCTCGGGTTTCGGCCCGAGCCGACGCCGCCACGCGCTCCATCGCCGCACAGGATCCGCAAAAGGTAAGCGTCATGGCAAGCCTCTGTGGCTCGGACTACGAGCTCATCAGCGCCGAGAGACTGCCTGACGAACGGAGATACGGCACCCTTAGTTACGTCAAGGGTGGTGCCGGTCCGAGTAACTACGCCTGCGCGTTGTTCGACAACAACCTCGGCGGCTCCCTGTACATGAAACTCAAGATCTGCGAGAACAAGGCATCCAGCCCGAGGTGCGACACCGACGAGGGCTACTTCTCTCAGTACGCCGGCCCAGTACGCATGAACAACTGCCCTGAGATCACAGCCATCATGAAGGACAGCAAGGGCCAAGCCATCATTGACGCGGTGCGCGGCCCCTTCTGTGGCTGAGGAATCAAGCATCTCCCGCACGCCGGAATCGTGCGTCGACCGCACGACGACAAGGTTCATTCACTCCGCCTATCAGTGGAACGGAAGCATGCGCACCTCGGCACAACATTCTGCCCTCACGCACCGTCGGCCGACAGCGCGTGGTTCGGCATTCGCTCTCACCGTGCTGATGTTGTCAGCGGGCGTCCTCACCACTGCTTGTGGCTCTGAGGGGGATGACTCGACCGCTGCTACGGCACCTGCCTCGAGGGTATCGACCGCAACAGAATCACCCTCTTCATCGGTCACTCCTGAACCTTCCGCATCAGCGGCAGGAAGCTCTCCCACTCCTCAGACGGCCGAGCAGAGAGCGCAAGAGCAGGCAGGCCGAGAACGGGCCGCAGCGGCTCCCAGCGGCATTCCGGTCACCCCGGGGGAGTCGACGGAGGATGAGGACTTCAAACACCCCTTGATGACCAAGGGGGACGTGACGGTCTTCAAGCCCGTTCGTAGCGGATCCGCTCTGTTGGTCCCGGTAAAGATCACCAATCATGGCGACCAACGTGCGTTCTACGAGGTCGCCGTCCGTGTTACCGGGCCTGATGGATTCGATGTGACGGTTCATATGAAGACTGATGTGGTCGGTGTATATCCCGGGGCTTCATGGCCCACCGAACTCACCGCGCGGGACTCCGGCAGCCCGGCCCCGGAAAACCCCCGGGTGACCATCGTCAAGAGCACAAAATCAAAGCATCTCAGCTGACATCCAAGTGACTCCCGCGTCAATTGGTCGCGAGGGTCGCCGTGCCCCACGTATGGAAGTGGGCATGCGTGTACGCACGCCTACGTCGAGAGCCCGGAGGCGATCCGACCAGGACTTTGGGCGAATTCCCGTAAATGCCGTCAGGCTGACTCGAACACGGTGACGCCTTCTCGGCATATTTCGTCCAGCCAGGTTCCCTGCCGGGCGTGCAATACATGAGGAAGTAGTGAATCCATGCGAATAGAGGTGAAGCGTGGAACGAAGTAGACGCAGACGTGCTCGCTTATCGGTGACCACAGCCATTACGCTGGCGCTGGTCGCCGGCGCGACCGCCGTTCAGGCAGTCGCGAACGGCAATCCGATGGTGCACAAAGACGTCGTGGCTAGCCGCGGCACCGTCGGGGTCGCAGACGACGCCAGGCTGGGCGACAAGCCACAGGCGGTTCCCGTCAAGGACCGTATGACGACGCTCGGAAAGAACTACCGAACGTCGAATGACACGGCGTGGACGACCTCGGGGACGGCGCCAGATCCCACCTCCTGACCGCCATGGAGAGGGATGGCTATCGGCGGAGGGCCGCCGCGTCGCCGGCCATCAGCGCAGACCAACTTCCCAACGGAACCGAAACGTGGAGTGACTGCGGCCAGGCCATCTCCTCAGGCAGTTTCCAGTTCACGTTCAACCCGGACGCGGAGGGCCGCTACGAAGCCAAAGCGGACCTGCACCAGGTCGGCGGCGGCTGGGGCGGCCACTACTGGTACACCCACACCCGCAACACGGACCACCTCGGCGGCCCCAAGGGCTACATGGCCATCAACGGCACCTGGACTCTCGGTCAAAACCTCAACTGGGCGCGCGTCCTGGTTCACCTGCCTGATACCGGGGCACATACACGGCAGGCCACCTACGTCGTTCACGGCTCCGACAGCAAGAGCCCGACACGGCGGGTTCTCCAGCGGGCCGGCGGCTGGGTCCCGTTGGGCGTGTTCCACTTCACGGGCACCCCGCAGGTCGAGTTGTCGAACACAACGGCGGACGGAACGGCGGACGAGGACATCGCCTGGGGCGCGGTGGCCTTCCAGCCTCTTACGGCCAAGCCGAAGAACTTCGTCGTGGCCATGGGCGACTCCTACTCCTCCGGTGAGGGTGCCAGTGCACCTGGTGGTAAGGACTTCTTCCCGGAGACGGACCACTACGACACGCTGAACAACAACCTCATCGACAAGTGCCACCGCTCCAGGCTTGCCTGGTCCAGGCAGGCGACCCTTCCGGGATACTCGAAGCCCATCGGTGACATGGCCGACAGCTACGACCCGCAGATGGACTACCACTTCGTTGCCTGCTCCGGGGCACGCAACTACAACATCCTCAACAGCGGCCAGTCCAGCGAAGTGTCGCAGATCGAATCCGGCTACCTCGACAACAACACCACCCTGGTCACCCTGTCGGTCGGCGGTAACGACGCTCGGTTCACGGATGTATTCAAGCAGTGCGTGTATAAGGCTGTCCTGGACCTCTGCCAGGACACGTCGATAGGAAACATCGACCCGGACACGGGCGACGATGTGGCGGGGGATACGGGGCCGCTGAAGGACTGGGCTCCGAAGTGGCTGCACGATGACGTCCGTCCCCGCATCCTCAAGGTGCTGAACGCCATTCATGCCAAGGCACCTAACGCGAAGATCGTCCTCATGGGTTATCCCCGCCTGCTGTCTGGAGACGGGCAGTGCATTCTGGGGATCGGCACCGAGGAAGCGCCGTGGCTGAACTCGGTCGCGGACACCCTGGACGAGGAGATGAACGGTGCCGTGTCGGACTTCAAGTCCCAGCCCGGAACCAATGCGGTGTTCGCGGATCCGCGCAGGGAGTTCGACGGCAAGACGGTGTGCGGTGACCCGGAGATGGTCAACGGCATTGTACTGACCGGTCTCTCGCAGGCGGACAACACCGGTCCGTTGGCTATTGGCATGGCGTCGTTCCACCCGAAGGTCGGGGGCGCGCGCTTGTACGCGAACGTGCTGGAGAGGGTGCTGAAGTAGGAGTCCGAAGGGGGCCCGGGGTCCTCTTGATCGAAAGGCGGTGCCTGAGTGCACATACTCAGGCACCGCCTGATGAGAACGGACACAATGATTGTGTCAATCACGGACAAGGAGAGCCGGCATGGCGCTGCCTCGTACGTCTTGCACAGCCCGGAAGATCACGGCTGTCGTATGGGCTGCCATCGTGTTCGGTGTGGCCTCGTGTTCTGCCGGAGACCACGCCGTCAGCCTTGACGAAATGCGGAAGCTCGCGGACAGTCCGAAGGCTGTGCAGGCCAGACAGAAGGCTGAGAGGCAGCTTTTGGGTGTCGTTCAGACATATGACAAGGAGACGCCCCTCACTCTCGCCCTGGTCACTGTGAAAGACTACTGCGGGAGGGGTTCGGGAGGCGTTTGGCCATCAGGTGATGACACCTACAAGGTTCGCTGCATCGTGACTGTCACTGGTTATTACGGTGCCGACCGGCGCCGGGTCGGTGACGTACTGGACGGGGTTCTTTCCGCAGGTGACCGGCACGCGGCTGCTACGACCCCGGGCTACGGTGTCGACTTCGGCCATGACGACTACCGCAGCAAACTGGTCGCTTACTACCTGGGACACCGGCCGAACCCGGATGGGTCGCACACCACGGAGCCCATGCAGCTCTCCGACGGTTCGCAGACGTTGGAGTGGGACATGGTCCGCACCAAACAGCATCGGATACTGATCGATGAGCCGCCCGTGTGCGCGAAACCTGATCCGCCGGTGACACGTTGCTCTCACAAGCCGGAGTCGAAGACCGTTGCCAGTATCCGCAGCAAGTACGGAATGGTTTTCAAAATGAGCATGACTCCCGTGGACTACTACCAAGTCTATAAAGACGGTAAAATCTACACTAACTGATGATAAGTGACGCAACTGGCGGCCAAGCCTGTCATCCTGTGCGACTTTGTCGCGCGATTCACGGGCGGCGTCTGCGGGGCTTCCTGTGTGGTGGGATATCGAGGTCGAGGTCAGCGAAGTGAGTGCGGCGCGTGGTGCCTGCGGGGTGACCGGTCAGGTGGGCGTCGATGCGGTGGAGGTTGATTGCTGCGGCGCTGAAGATGTGGGCGAGGGCGGTCTTGGCCCGGCCTCGGTAGCGGCTGCGCCGGATGCCGATGCCGGGGACGGCTTGGGAGATCGTTCCCTCGACACCGGCCTGCTTGTGGAAACGCTGCTTCCATGCGTCGGTTCCCTGCTCAGCGCGCTGGTGGTGCAGGAGCTCGTGCTCGTCACGGGGGTGAAGGGTCGGGCGGCGGGTGAAGCCGCTGGTGCATGAGGTGCGGACTTTACAGTTGCGGCAGTCCCACTCGGGGAAGATGACGACTGTCCGCGGGTGGCCGTCCATCCGGGTGCTGCCCCAGTAGCGGCTCTTGGCTCCCTTGGGGCAGACGGCGTACTGCTGGTCCCAGTGGATCTGGAAGTCGGTGAGCGCGAAACCCTCTCCGGCGCGGGTCTGCCGGTCACTGGCCGGGGGAAGCGGCCCGCCCAGGTCAATGCCCTGGGCGCGGGCGGTCAGGATGATCGCGGCGGAGGTATAGCCCGTCAACCAGGTGCTCGCCCGGCTTCACCTCGCGGCGCTCGAGGTTGTCGTGGACCGTCTCGACCAGGCGGGAGTCGTCCACGGCCGCGTGGGTGGTGGCCACGTTCACCACCAGGTGGGGCAGGTCATCATCGCAGGTCTCGCTGTAGTGGACCTTGTATCCGTCCCAGATCATGCCGCGCTTGACCGAGCAGCGAGCGTCCACATCGTGTGGGCTGACCAGCCGATCTCTGCCCGGCGGGAGGTCCTTGCCCTCCCGCCGGCGCACCTCCTGCCCCTGCTCGCTGTCGCCGCGGTGGTACTGCTGGATCCACGCCCGGCGCAGGACTTGCACCGCCGGTAGTTCCCGCAGCCACTGCGGCGCATCCGGTCGGTAGACCGTCTCAAGGAGCACGTAGCCGTCTGTTCCGACCTGGATCGCAAACGTGCCGCGTTCCGGCTCGCCTTTCGGCAGCCGGTAAGAGTCCGCCCGCTGCCCGTATCGCTCCTGCCAGGAGGCGTCCGCGACGCCGACAGCGCGCCAGAGCGAGGACGTGGGTGGCGTCCGTGCGCACGCGACCGCCCGTCCGGAGGAAGCCCAGTTCCGACAGCCTGGCAAGCAGCCGGTCCAGGATCACCTGCTCGTGGCTGTGCTCGACCAGGCGTTCGCGGAAGCCGGACAGGACAGTCGGCCGAGCAGGCCGAGACCCACGCCCGCCTCGGCCCTCTCACCGGCCGAGCGGGCCGCGGGTCCTGGCGCTGCTGAACCGGCCGGAGTACGTTGACCTGCCGCCCGCCCAGGTCTGGGCACGTGAGCTGGACGCGGGGAACCACTGGTGCTCGGAGCGGACGATGTACCGGATCCTGTCCGCCGCCGGGCAGAACGGCGAACGCCGTCGGCAGGCCACCCACCTGCCCAGGACGATTCCCGAACTGGTCGCGCACGGGCCCTCACAGGTCTTCACCTGGGACATCACCCGACTGCCCGGTCCGGCCAGGGGCGTCTGGTTCCACGCCTACGTGATCATCGACATCTTCAGCCGCTACATCGTCGGGCACGCCGTCGAACTCGCCGAGACCGCGGAGCGGGTCGAGGAGCTGATCCGCGAGGCCTTCGAACGCAACGGCATCGTGCCCCACACCGTCCACGCGGACCGCGGCACCTCCATGACCAGCAAGAAGGGGCCCTGACCCCGGAGTTTGGACACCGGAGAGACTTGGATCTTGATGGTCCAGGAGAACGGAGTCCCTGTGGGGATGAAGCACTACCCCGCCGAGTTCAAGGCGGACGCGGTCGCGCTGTACCGGTCGAGGCCGGGGGCGACGATCAAGTCGGAAGCCCCGCCGTCCTGGGCCAGGACAGCCGCTCATCCGGCTTGACGACGGCTCCGGGGGCGGGGGTGCGCCCGTCGCCGTGCAGGGTCCAGCGCACGCCGAGGCCCATGGTTGTGCTCCACTTCATTGCTCAGGGGGATCGCAGCAATGTTAGTGGTTCGAAAATGTGCTTCATACCGCTAAAGATCAGCGGTCCGCACGCCCAGCAGGTCGTGCAGCGCCCGCCGTCCCTCCTCGCTCACCCGCAGCGCCCGCTGGCTGCCGATCCGCACACACCACCCCGCGTCCAGGGCGTGCCGGCACAGCGCGGCCCCCGCCACGCCCGCGAGATGCGGTCTGCGCTCGGTCCAGTCCAGACAGCTGCGGGCCATCGGCCGGCGGCCGCGCGGGGCGGCCGACAGGTCCACGCCGAACCGCCGGAACCAGGTCAGGCCGGCGTCGGTCAGCGCGAACCCCGTCTCGCCCTGCAGCAGCCCCCGCTCCAGCATCGCGTCGGTGATCGACGTGCCGAGCCGCCCGGCGAGATGGTCGTAGCAGGTGCGGGCCCGCGCCATGGCCTCACCGGCGCCGGCCGCGCCCAGCGTCCGGGGCGCGGGCGGCGGCGCGGCGTGGCCGGACAGGTCCTCGATCAGCTGGGCGATCTGCGGCCCCGCCAGCCGTACGTAGCGGTGCCTGCCCTGCCGTTCCTCCGCCAGCAGGCCGCCCTCGACGAGCCGGCTCAGATGCTCGCTCGCGGTCGACGCGGCCACCCCGGCGAGCCGTGCCAGCTCCCCGGCGGTCCAGGCCCGCCCGTCGAGCAGCGCCAGGCAGAACGACGCGCGGGTCTCGTCCGCCAGCAGCGCGGCGAACCGGGCGAGCTGTGGGCCGCGGGGATGGGGCTGTGACATACGCCCATCATGCGCCCCCGACACTTCGGCCCCGGCCGAACGATCGCCCGCCGGCCTTACGCGGGGGTGAGGCGGGCACCCGTGCGGCGGCCGGTCCAGCGGCCGCCGTCGACGACGACCTGGCCGCCCACCAACACCGCGCCGATGCCCTCCGGCGGGCGGAGGGGGCTGTCGTACGTGGCGCGGTCCCGTACCTTCCGCGGATCGAAGATGACCAGGTCGGCGACGGCGCCCACCCGGACCCGCCCCCTGTCGGCCAGGCCGAAGGTGTCGGCGGGCAGCGAGGTCATCCGGGCGACGGCGGCGGGCAGGGAGAGCACCCGCAGGTCGTGGACGAAGCGGCGCAGCAGGCGCGGGAAGGTGCCGCTGACGCGCGGGTGCGGGGAGGTGCCCCAGCCGGGGGGTGCGCCGTCGGTGCCCAGCATGGTGTGTTCATCGCGCAGGAGGGCGGCGATGTCCTCGTCGGAGACCGTGTCGACGATCATGTTGGCCCGGTTCTCCTCGTGCCGGACGATATGTACCAGGGTGTCGAAGGGGTCCATGCCCAGCGCCGCGGCGAGATCCGTCAGCGCCTGTCCGTCGTAGGTGCCGGTGGCCGTGGAGGCGACCCGGATGCCCTGGTAGCCGGCGGAGGCCACGTGGTTGTCCCAGTCCCCGCCGTTCGCGTGTTCCTCGACCTCGGCGCGCATCCGCTCCACCAGGCGCGGGTCCGCCAGCCGGGTGAGCAGCGCCGCGCCGCCGCCGTCGTGGGCCCACTGGGGCAGACACGCGGAGAGCATCAGGGACGCCGCCGTGTACGGGTAGATGTCCTGGGCCAGGGCAAGCCCCTCCCGGCGGGCCCGGCGCAGCAGGCCGAGGACCTGCTCGGCCCGGTCGGGGCTGCCGCGTCCGGGGACCTTGAGGTGGGAGATCTGCACCTGGCGGCCCGTCTCGTGGCCGATCCGCACCGCCTCGCGCAGGCTGTCCATCAGACCGGGGCCCTCGCTGCGGATGTGGGTGGCGTAGATACCGTGCCGCGGCATATGGCGGACCAGGGAGGTGAGTTCGGCGGTGTCGGCGAACGAGCCGGGGGTGTAGGCCAGGCCCGAGGACAGCCCGAAGCATCCGGCGTCGCAGGCCTCCGCCACCGCCCGGCCCATCTCCCGCAGTTCCTCCGCCCGCGCCGGGCGGCCGGTGCCGCCGCACACCACGCTGCGCACCGTGCCATGACCGACCAGCGGTACGTAGTTGGTGATGTACCCGGCGGCGTCGGTGGCCTTGAACAGGTCGGCGAATCCCCGCCAGGTGAAGGGAAGTTCGGGTGGGAAGGTGACCGCGGCGTAGTCCCGTACCTGCCGGGTGTCGGTGAACGGGGCGAGTGAGAAGCCGCAGTTGCCGACGACCTCCGTCGTCACCCCCTGGAGGAGCTTGGGCAGATCCCCGGGCCCGTACAGTGGCGCGTTGTCGCTGTGGGAGTGGACATCGACGAAGCCGGGCGCCAGCACCTGCCCGGTGGCGTCCACGACGCGCCGCCCCTGGTCGGGGATCCGCCCCGGCGGCTCGACCGCGGCGACGCGGTCCCCTGTGACCAGGACGTCGCGGTGGTCCGGCTCGGTGCCCGTGCCGTCGGCGAGGAGGGCACCGCGGATGAGGAGGCCCTGGTCGGCGACGCGCACTCGGGGGGCCGCGGCTGTCGGGTCGGGAGCGTTCACGGGGTCTCTCCGGGGGGTGCGGTCTCCGGCAGCAGATGGCCACCGGCGAAGGTGCCGCGTCCGCGGCGTGACAGCAGGAAGGTGAAGCCCGCGAGCAGCAGCACTCCGGTGGTCAGCAGGACACCGACGGCCGCGACCTTGGGGCTGATCTCGAAGAGGATGTTCTGGTACATCCGCACCTGGAGCGTCACCGTGTGCGGGCCGCCCAGGAAGACGCCCATCAACAGGTCGTCGAAGGCCAGGATGAACGCGAACAGCAGGGCCGCGAGAATGCCGGGCGCGGCCAGCGGCGCGATGACGGTGCGGCCGACGCGCAGCGGCGACGCCCCGAGGCTGGCGGCGGCCTTCTCGTGCAGCGGGTCAAGACCCCGGAGCACGGCGGTGGTCACCACCACCACGTAGGGCAGGGTGAGCACCGTGTCGGCCAGCAGGATCGCGGTCGGCGTACCCAGCACCCCGAGGGGGACCAGGAAGAAGAACAGCGCCACGGCGTAGATGATCTGCGGCATGACCATGGGGCTCACGGTCAGCAGATAGGCCAGGGCGGGCAACCGCCGGCCTCGGGCGCGCACGATGCCGTACGCGGCGAGCGTCCCGATCACGGTGGCGGTGAGTGCGGCCGCGAGCGACACCCACAGGCTCAGCACCGTGGACTGGGTCCAGTCGGCGTCCTGGAAGTAGTCGCTGAACCAGCGGGTGGAGTAGCCGGGCGGGGGGAAGGTGAGGAAGTCGGCTTTGCTGAACGCCAGCATGCAGATGACGACCAGCGGCCCGACCAGGCCCGCCACGGCGACCGCGGTGACCGCGCCGAGGATGACGTAGCGCAGTGTCGAACAGATATCGCCGATCCGGCGGGCGACGCGCCTCACCGCGCCGCCCGCGAACTCGCGCACCGCGTAGTCGGCGGCGCCCGACAGCCCGTCGGCGGCGCGCCGCCATGCACGCCGCGGTCCGGCGAACCACCCGCGGTCCGCGCCGCGGCCCTGCGTACGGTCCAGGGACAGGCCCAGCGGGCGGCGCAGGAAGGCCATCAGGATCAGGACCAGGACGAGCAGCACCGCGGCCTCGGCGGCCGTGGGCCCGTACTGCTGCTGGGTGTTGATCTGGGCGTCGATGCGCTGGGCGATCATCGGGGTGGAGGCGCCGCCCAGCAGCGCGGGGGTGGTGTAGTAGCCGAGTGAGGTGATGAACACCAGGCTGGCCCCGGCCGCGAGCCCGCGCACCGACAGCGGCAGGAACACGGTGCGCCAGGCGGTGAAGGGGGAGGCGCCCATGGAGCGGGCGGCGCGCACCGCCGAGCGGTCGATGCCGCGCATCGCCGCGTACAGGGGCATCACCATCATCGGCAGCAGCACTTGGGTCATCCCGATGATGACACCGGTGTCATTGAAGACCAGCTGATGGGGCGAGCCGAACAGACCGGCCGCCAGCATGGCCTTGTTGATCAGTCCGTTGTCGCTGAGCAGCACCCGCCAGGCGTAGCTGCGGATCAGCGTGGAACTGAAGAACGGCAGCGTGACGCAGGCCAGCAGCGCGGCGGCGGGCAGCGTCGGCAGCCGGACGGCGGCGTACGCGAACGGGTAGCCGATGACGGCGGCCACGACGGTGACGCTCAGCGCGATCTCCACCGTGCGCCATAGCACCGGCAGAAAGATCCCGTCGTGCAGCAGTGCGGTGTACCGGTCAAGGCTCAGACCGGAGTCGGTCTGGAGGCTGTCGGTGATCAGCCTGGTCAGCGGGAAGAGGAAGAGCACCCCGAGCACGGCGACCGCCGGAAGCACCAGCCCGCCCGGCCCGAACCGCCCGATACGGCGGCGCGGGCGGGAGGCCGGTGCGGCGGGTGGGGCCGGCGTTCCCGGCGGGGCGGGGCGGGCCGCCGATGTGGACATGGTCATGCCTTGGTCAGCCACTTCTGCCAGCGGTCGATGGCCATCTCCTCCTGGGTCTTGCCCTTGCCCGCCGAGGAGCCCCAGAAGTCGTTGTCCTGCGGGATGGTCTTGTCCAGGTTGTGCTGGGAGGTGGCCAGCAGCTTCTGCCGCTCGTCGGAGATGTGCCGGTACGCCTCCTGGGTGGTGGGGGCGTACGTGATCAGCTTCGCGAACTCCGCCTGCCGGTCGGGCCGTGAGCAGAACTCGATGAACCGCAGCGCGCCCTCGACGTTCTTCGACCCCTTGGGGATGGCCCAGTAGTCGACCTGGAGGATGGCCTGGTTGAAGGTGGACTGGACATCGGCGCCCTTGCCCACGGCGTCCTGGATACGGCCGTTCCACGCGGCGAGCGCCGAGATCTCACCGTCCGTGAGCAGCTGCACCGACTCCGCGCCGCTCTCCCAGAACTTCAGCACCCGTGAACGCAGTTTGCCTATCTTGGCCAGCGCACGGTCGACATCGAGCGGATACAGGTCCTTCGGCTTCACCCCGTCGGCCAGCAGCGCGATCTCCAGGGTGCAGCCGCCGGGGCCGTTGCCCGGGTACAGGGACCGCTTGCCCGGGAAGGAGGCGTCCCACAGATCGGCCCACCTCGTCATGTCCCCGCCGCCCAGGGCCTTCTTGGAGTAGGCCAGCTGTACGGCGAAGATCAGCGAGGGGACGGCGTACTCCAGGGCCGGGTAGGGGTGGAACTTGGCCTTGAGGGAGGTGTCGTCCCACTGGCCGTAGTCGATCTTCTGGATGAGGCCGGTCTTGGCCCAGGTGGCGACGCGCGACCCGTTGAGGTCGATGACGTCCATGCCCGGCTTGCCTGCCTCGATGGCCGCCTTGAGCTGCGCCGAGGGCGGGGCGATCGACGTTGTCAGCTTGATCCCGGTTTCCTTCTGGAACGGCTCGAAGTACGCCTTGCGCTGGGCCGCTCCCCAGGCGCCGCCGCCGTCGTAGACCACCAGGCCGTCCGACGAGCCGGAGCCCCCGGCGGAGCTGGACTTGCCGACCTGGTCCGGGTTGGCGCAGGCGCCGAGGCCGAGGGCGGCGATGCCGGCGCCCGCTCCGAAGAGCAGGTTTCTCCGGCTCAGGGCGGAGGGTGTCAGATGGTTCATGGAACTGTCCCTATCTCGCACGGGGGATGGTCCGGCGCTGTGCCGGAGGGGATCGATGCCGGGCGGGTGGCCGGTGGGGGTCAGGGGCGCCGGGGGAAGAGCCGGGCGGCGTCGGCGCCCCAGCTCAGATGGACGGTGTCGCCGACCTGGAGCCGGCCGGTGCGTCCGTCCGACAGCAGCTCGACCGCGAGCTGGGCGCCGACGGTCTCGCACACCACCGAGGTGGTCGCGCCGCTGAAGATCACCTCGCTGACGGTGGCGGGCAGCGAGGTGTCCGACGGCTTGTCGGCCAGCGCGATCCGCTCCGGCCGCACCGTCAGGCTCACCTCGGCACCCGGCGCCGGGGGTTCGGCGTCCGCCGGGACCAGGGCGGGCAGCTCGCGGTCGGCCACCGCGACCGTCGCCCGGCCCGGCCCGCCGCTGACGACCTTGGCGGCGATGACGTTGGTACGGCCCAGGAAACCGGCCACGAACTCGCTGGCGGGCGCCTCGTACATGCCGGTCGGGGTGTCGTACTGCTCGATCCGGCCGTCCTTGAGCACCGCGATCCGGTCCGCCATGACCAGTGCCTCGTCCTGGTCATGGGTCACGTACAGCACGGTGGTGCCCAGCTCGCGGTGGAGCCTGCGGATCTCCAGCTGCACCTGCTCGCGCAGCTTGCGGTCCAAGGCGCCCAGCGGCTCGTCCATCAGCAGCACCGGGGGCCGGAAGACCAGCGCGCGGGCGAGCGCCACACGCTGTTGCTGGCCGCCGGAGAGCTGGTGTGGGCGGCGCTCGGCGAAGGGGCCGAGGTCGACCAGGTCGAGCGCCTCGCGCACGGCGCGCCGTCGCTCGGCACGCGGCAGGCCGCGCATGCGCAGCGGGTACTCCACATTGCGTGCGACGCTCAGGTGGGGGAAGAGGGCGTAGCGCTGGAAGACGATGCCGAAGCCGCGCCGGTGCGGAGGGAGCCGGGTGACGTCGTCGCCGTCGACCAGGATCCGGCCGCCCGAGGGCGTCTCGAATCCGGCGACGGACATCAGCAGGGTCGTCTTGCCCGAGCCGCTGGGGCCGAGGAGGGCTACGAACTCGCCGGCCCCGACCTCCAGGTGCACGTCGTCGATCGCGGTGAAGCCCCCGTAGGCGGTGGTCACATGATCGATCGTGACCGGGGCCCCGTGGAAGTCAGTCGAGGTGAGCTGCTGTGGTGCCACAGATCGTCCCTATGGTGAGCATGTGCATTTTGATCATGTCGAGGTAGTCGGGCAGGTCCACGCGCTCGTCGGGCATGGTGTTGTACCGGCCGCCGGGCCCGCAGACGACCCCGTCCATGCCGGCCTGCCGAGCCAGATGGGCCGCGTCGCTGCCGAAGAAGCAGCAGGGCCGCAGGGCCCCGGTGGGCTGCGGCTCGCCGCGCACGTGCCGGTAGACGTCGTTGACCGCGCGCACCACCGGTGAGTCCGGGGAGGTCTCGAAGGCGGGGAACTCCGGTCGTCCGGTCTCCTCGCTGAGGCGCTTGACCGTGGCCCGCAGCCCGGGGAACTCCTGCTCCACGCCGCACAGCACCTCGGTGATGTCCGCCAGCACGCTGTCGGGCGTCTGACTGGGGGCGTAGCGGGCGGTACCGCTCATCCGGACGAAGTCGGCGACCTGGGGCGGGCGCCACTCGTGGAAGTCGCGGGACAGCGCGCCGCGCACCACCCCGACGTTGGCGCGGTTGACCGACAGATGGTCCGGGCTCGCCGCGCCGCTGAAGGTCATCGCGTTGAGCCGGGGAACGAGCCGGCAGGCCGCCTCGATGGCGTCCACCGCTTCCTCGCGCTTGGACAGATGGCGGGTGACACCGGTGAGTTCGACGGCGAAGTCGACGGCGCCCGCGTGGAGGGTGAGCGCCCCCAGGTCGGTGGGCTCACAGTTGACGAAGTAGTCGGCGCGCACCCCGCTGTTCAGCATCGCCACGGTGCCGACGCCGCCTTGCAGTTCACCGACCACGAACGTGAGGACCACATCGCCCTTGGGCCTGACGCCCTGGCTGATCAGGGCCTCCACCGCCGCCAGGTACGAGGCGCAGCCGGCCTTCATGTTGGACACGCCCAGGCCGTAGACGAAGTGCTCGTCGACCAAGCCGCCCCAGGGGTCGACGGTCCAGCCCTCGGTGACCGGGTTGGTGTCCAGATGCCCGTTGAACATCAGGCTGGGGCCCTCCCCGGTGCCCCGCCAGACGCCGATCGCGTTGAACCTCCCCGGCGACACCTCCTGGAGCCGGGCATCCAGGCCGAGGGCGCGCATCCGCTCCACCAGCATGCCCGCCAGCTCGCTCTCGCCGGGGGTCTCGGTACGGCTGTCCATCCGCACCATCCGCGTGAGCAGATCGATGGCCGCCGCGGTGTCCAGGCGGCTGGTGTCCATGACGAGGCCGCTGCCGCCGCCTGGTTCGTGCTCGCGGGCGCTGGGGGCCTCGGCCTCCGCCCGGGGGGCGATGCTGCTCACGCTTCTCCTTGTCCGCGGGTACGCTCGGGGTCCATACGGTAGAGAATTGTTGAACAACTCCACAAGGGAACAATGTGTTAAACGATGAGCCGGATATGTCAACGGCATGTTTCAAGCATTCGAGCGAAGGGCGGGGTGCGGTGGCGGCACTGAACGACGACGGGATACTGCGCCGACTGGAGGACGACCGTGGGCTGCTGGCGCGAGTGAACGCCGCCGAGCAGGTCGCGGACGTGCTGCGGACGCGCATCCTCGAGGGGCTGCTGTCGCCGGGCACCCGGCTGTCGGAGCACTCCATCAGCACCGCGCTGGGCATCTCCCGCAACACCCTCCGCGAGGCGTTCCGGCTGCTCAGCCATGAGCGGCTGCTGGTTCATCACGCCCATCGCGGCGTCTTCGTCCGGGACGTGACCGCCGAGGACGCGCGCCGGCTCTACCAGGTGCGCCGGGTGATCGAGGGTGCCGCGATCCGTGAGGTCGCCGCCGCCTCCGACGCCGCGCTGGCCGCCATCGACGCGGTCGAACGGGAATGCGCCGAAGAGGCGGCCGAGGGGCGCTGGCGTGAGACCGGCTCGGCGAACATGCGCTTCCACCTGGCGGTCACGGACCTGGCCGGCAACCCTCGGATGACCGAGATCATGCGCGGTGTCCTGGCCGAAGTGCGGCTCATGTACCACATCTTCGACGACCGCGAACGGTTCCAGAAGCCGTATGTGCCGCTGAACCGCCAGGTGTGCGATCTGTTGCTGGCCCGGCGCGGGGAGGAGGCGGAGCGGGCGATGGTCGACTATCTACGGCGGGCGGAGGCGCAGATCGTGGAGGAGTACGCCCGTCTCGGCGCCGGCCCGGAGGGCTGACCGGCCCGGCCCGGCGCCGGCCCGGCCCGCTTCCGGATGGTGCTGGGGCGGGCCGGGCGACCCGTCAGCGAGGCGTCGCGCTCGGCGCCGGGGCGTCCGCGTGGCCGCCGGTCCCCGCCCCCTCGCGCGCCGGCCCGCGCAGCACCCCCGCCCCCACCACCAGTCCCAGCGCCAGCACCATCACCACACCGAACGAGGCCGTCAGCGAGGTCGCGTCGGCGATCGACCCCATCGCGGCCGGAGCGATCAGGCCCGAGGTGTACGTGATCGTGGCGACGCCCGCGATCGCCTGGCTGGGAGCCGGCCCGCTGCGTCCGGCCGCCGCGAAGGCGAGCGGGACGACCACCGCGATGCCCAGGCCGAGCAGGCCGAATCCGGCGATGGCGAGGGCGGGGCCGGTGGCGGCCACGACCAGCGCGCCGCCGGCCGTGGACAGGACGCCGCCCACGCGTACGGTCCGTACCGCGCCGAAGCGGCCCACCACCGCGTCGCCGACGAGCCGGGCCGCGGCCATCGTGCAGGAGAAGGCCGTGGTGCAGGCGGCGGCGAGGCCGGGGGAGGAGTCCAGGACGTCCCGCAGATAGACCGCCGACCAGTCCAGGCTCGCGCCCTCGGCGAACACCGCGCAGAAGCCGACCGCACCGATGAGCAGCGCGGAGCGGGGTGGCAGGGCGAAGCGGGGCGGTGGGTTCTCCTCGGGGGCGCTGCGCAGGTCGAGCACCCAGCGGCAGGCGACCGCGCCGATCAGGGTGAGCACGGCGGCGGCGAGACCGAGGTGCAGCCGGGCGTCCGTGCCGGCGTGGGCGGCGAGCGTGCCCGCCGCCGAGCCGAGCAGCGCTCCGACGCTCCACATGCCGTGCAGCCCGGACATGATGGAGCGGCCGAGACGGTTCTCGATCTCCACGCCGAGGGCGTTCATGGCGACGTCGGCCATTCCTGCGGCGGCGCCGTAGACGAACAGCGCGCCGCACAGCCAGACCAGGCCGGGCGCGAGCGGGGGCAGCGCCAGCGACAGACACCACAGCGCGAGCAGCCCGCGCAGGGCGGCGCGGGCGCCGAAGCGGTGGCTGATCCGCCCGGCCAGGGGCATCGCGACGGAGGCCCCGACCGCGGGGAAGACCAGCGCGAGGCCGAGCAGGCCCGCGCCGAGGTCCAGGTGCTCCTGGAGCCAGGGGACGCGGGTGGCGAAGTTGCCCGTGACCGCGCCGTGGACGGCGAACACGACCGCCACGGCCACCCGCGCCCGGCGGAGTGCCTGCGCCTCCGTAACGCTGCCCATGTCTGCTGCCCACCCTCCCGGAGACGCGATTCGCCCACGGAAACTATCAGGAAGGGTCCCTGATAGATAGAGTCCGAATGAGCGGTGCCTCTGAAAGGATCCCGCCATGACGTCGACGCGCGTGCCCCTGGCGGGCCGTACCGCCTCCCCGAGTACGGCGCGGGTCATCAACGACCGCCTCGCCCTGCACCTCCTCAAGGACGAGGGACCGCTGACCGCCGGCCAGCTCAAGTCGCTGACCGGGCTGTCCCGGCCCACCATCGCGGACCTCGTGGAGCGGCTGCGGGGCGCCGGGCTGATCGCGGTGGTGGGGGAGGCGGGCGCGGAGCGCCGGGGGCCCAACGCCCGGGTGTACGGCATCGTCGCCGACAGCGCGCATGTGGCGGGCGTGGACGTCCGGGCACGGAGCGTCGCGGTCTGTGTGGCGGATCTGCTGGGCAACATCCTCGCCGAGGCGTCGCTGCCGGTCGCCGCGGACGCCGAGCCCGCGCGGGCCGCCGCGGCCACGGTGGACCTCGTGCGGCGCACGGCCCGGGAGGCCGGGGCCGAGCGGCTGCACCACATCGGCATCGGCGCCCCGGGGCTCGTCGATCCGGCGACCGGCGAACTCGCCGCCACCGATGCCCTGCCCCGCTGGCACCGTGAGCTGAGCACCGCCCTGCACGGCGGCCTCGGGGCCCCGGTGCTGCTGGAGAACGAGGTCAACCTGGCCGCCGTCGCGGAGCAGCGGCTCGGCGTGGTCCGCGACCGGGACACCTTCGTGCTCCTGTGGCTCGGCCATGGCGTCGGTGCGGCCGTCGTGCTCGACCGGGTGCTGAGACGCGGCGCCTCCGGTGGGACGGGGGAGATCGGCTTCATGCCGGTGCCGGGGACGTCCGGACTGCCGTCCGCGACGGGTTGCGAGGGCGGCTTCCACTCGCTCGCGAGCAGCCCCGCCGTCTGTGAACTCGCCCGCGAGCTGGGGCTGTCGGCCGACGCGGCGGACGACGCGCCCGCGGCGGAGGCGGTCGTACGGGCCGCGGTGGACGCGGGGGAGCGGGGCGAGCCGTTCCTGGACGCGCTCGCGGGCCGGATCGCGGTCGGGGCGGCCGCGGTGTGCGCGGTGCTCGACCCGGGCTGTGTGGTGCTCGGCGGAGAGGTGGGCCGGGCCGGGGGCACCGCCCTCGCGCGCCGCGTCGAGGGCCGGCTGCGGCGCATGTCGCCGCTGCGCACCCAGGTGCGGGCGGGGGTGGTGGGCGGCGGCGGGGTGCTGCGTGGCGCGGTCCTGACCGCCACGGACGCCACCCAGAACCAGCTGTTCGGCGCCCCTTAGCCGGTCCCCGGCCCGGTGTCGCCCCCGCGACCCGCGGTGCGCTTGTGTTGAGTTGTGCGCGATGTCTTGTCGTGAGCATGGTCCCGACATAGCCTGACCCACGATCGCGATCCTGAATTCTGTTCAGATAGCTGATTGGGGTCCTCGATGGGTGCAACTTCTCCAGTCCGTGGGCCGATCGCCCGCGCCGCCGTCGCCCTCTCCGTCGCCCTTGCCGCGCTGTTCGCCGTCTTCGCCACCCCGGCCGCCCCCTCGGCCCACGGGGCCGAACCGGCCCGCCATCCGGCCCCGGTACCGAAAACCGTGGTGCTCGACGGCCCACGGCTGGCCGTGACCAAGGTGAAGCTGCAGTTGGGGGACGCACGGCTGAAGCGGACCGTACGCGATCTGACCACCCAGGCCGACCAGTGGATGAACCAGGGCCCGTGGACGGTCACCGACAAGGACCAGGTGCCGCCCAGCGGCGACAAGCACGACTACTTCAGCCAGGCCCCGTACTGGTGGCCCACCGAGCCGAAGACCGAAGACAACCCGTACGGCTGCCCCTACGTTCAGAAGGATGGCCAACGGAACCCCGATGTGGACAAGATGACGGACCGTCCCGAGGTGGGCAAGGTCTTCGAGTCCGCCTATGAGCTCTCCCTGGCCTGGTACTACACCGGCAAGCGCGGCTACGCCGAGCACGCCGCCGAGATCCTGCGCACCTGGTTCGTCGACCCCGCGACCCGGATGAACCCCAGCCTGAAACACGCCCAGTTCATCCCCTGCAAGTTCGACGGCCGCTCGATCGGCATCATCGACTTCTCCCAGGGCTTCACCAGCCTGCTGGACGCCGCCGCCATCCTCGACACCGGCGCCCCCGGCTGGTCACGCAGCGACCACGCGGGCTTCCGCACCTGGAACAAGCAGTTCCTGGACTGGCTGGTGAACAGCGACTTCGGCAAGGAGGAGGGCGCCGCCGAGAACAACCACGGCACGTTCTTCGACATGCAGGTCGCCGCCATCGCCGCCGCCGTGGGCGACCGGGACCTCGCCCGCCAGGTCGTCCGCGAGGCCCGGACCAAGCGCGTGGACGCCCAGATCGCGGGGGACGGCACCCAGCCCGGCGAGCTGTCCCGCACCCGCAGCTTCCACTACTCCACCTTCAACCTCGTCGCCTTCATCCGCCTCGCGGCCGTCGGCGAGCACGTCGGCGTGGACCTGTGGCACTACACCGGCCCGGACGGAGCGAACCTCTTCAAGGCCGTCGACCTGTTGCTCCCCGCGGCCACCGGGGCGAAGCCCTGGCCGTACCCGGAGCTGGACTTCCGCGCCTACGCCGCCAGCGACATCGTGCACGCGGCGGCCGACGCGGGCGACCGGAAGGCCAAGGCGGCGCTCCCCGCGCTCCAGGCGCCGCCCGGCGGCGACCTGTGGGCGGTGCGGCCGGCCGTCGAGCAGCTTGACAGCATCGCCACCACTGGTTGACAGGCGGGTGAGGCAGGCCACACTCCCGCGGCTCCAGCTGTGCCGATGTCCCATGGCACACTGGGGCCGTACCAGTGACGTCAGCGCACTCCGGGGTCGGTGAAAATCCGAACCGGCGGTTACAGTCCGCGACCCGTCCGCTGCCAGCGGCCGGTTGACCAGGTGAAATTCCTGGACCGACGGTGAAAGTCCGGATGGGAGGCAGTGCGCGGCGGGAGTAGAGCACCGGTGCGCCGCTGTCGGCGGCCCGCCCCTTGTGGCGGACCGTATCCCGGCTCAGGCGTTCCCCGATGCCGTCTTTCCGCTTCTGTCATCTCGACAGCCCCGGAGTCCGTGCCCGAAGAGGCAGGAGGACCCGGTGGCCACCGCAGCCGAATCCGAAGCGATGCGCCGTGCCGTCGCGCTCGCCGCCCGGGGCCTCGGCCACACCAGCCCCAACCCCGTCGTCGGCTGCGTGATCCTCGACGCCGACGGCCGTACCGCCGGCGAGGGCTGGCACCAGCGGGTCGGCGGGCCGCACGCCGAGATCCACGCCCTGGGCGCCGCCGGTGAGCGGGCCCGCGGTGGCACCGCCGTCGTCACCCTCGAACCCTGTAACCACACCGGCCGCACCGGCCCCTGTGCCCAGGCGCTGCTGGACGCCGGGATCGCCCGCGTCGTGTACGCGGTCGCCGACCCCAACGCCAAGGCCGCCGGCGGGGCCGCCACCCTGGCCGCCGCCGGGGCCGCCGTCGAGAGCGGACTGCTCGCCGAGGAGGCCGCCGCGGTCAACGAGGCGTGGCTGACGTCGATGCGGCGCGGCCGCCCCTTCGTGCTGTGGAAGTACGCCGCGACCCTGGACGGGCGCAGCGCCGCCGCCGACGGCACCAGCCGGTGGATCACCTCCGCCGAGTCCCGCGCCGATGTGCACCGGCTGCGCGCCGAGGCGGACGCCGTCGTGGTCGGCTCCGGCACCCTGCGCGCCGACGACCCGCACCTCGCGGTGCGCGGCCCGGACGGCGCCCGGCAACCGCTGCGCGTCGTACTCGACAGCAAGGCCACCATCGCCCCGGACGCCCGGGTCCTGGATGGCACCGCGCCCACCCTGGTCGCCGTCGCCGAAGACGCCCCCGCCGTACGGCTGCCGGGCGCCGAGACCGTACGGCTGCCGCGCGCCGCGTCCGGGCCGGGCCTGGACATCCCCGCGCTGCTCGGCGAACTCCACGCGCGCGGGGTCCGCTCGGTCCTGTTGGAGGGCGGCCCCACGCTCGCCGGGGCGTTTCTCGCCGCCCGCGCCGTCGACAAGGTCGTCGGCTATCTCGCCCCCGCACTGCTCGGCGCGGGCGCCCCCGCCCTCGCCGACGCCGGAATCACCACCATCACGCAAGCGCTGCGCCTGGAACTGACCGACGTCACCAGGTTCGGTCCCGACCTGCGCGTCACCGCCGTGCCAGCGCCCACCGCCCCTGCCGCACCCGAGGAGAGCTGAGTGTTCACCGGAATCGTCGAAGAACTGGGCGAGATCGTCGCCGTCGAGAACCTCGGCGACGCGTCCCGCTTCCTGGTCAGCGGCCCCGTCGTCACCGAAGGCGCCAAGCACGGCGACTCCATCGCCGTCAACGGCGTCTGCCTCACCGTCGTCGACCTCGAGGACGGCCGGTTCTCCGCCGACGTCATGGCCGAGACCCTGGACCGCTCCAGCCTCGGCGCCCTCACCGTCGGCTCCCGCGTCAACCTGGAGCGCCCCATGGCGCTCGGCGGGCGCCTGGGCGGCCACTTGGTGCAGGGTCACGTCGACGGCACCGGCACCATCGTCGAGCGCAAGCCCTCCGAGCACTGGGAGATCGTCAAGATCTCGCTCCCCGCCGGCCTGAGCCGCTATGTCGTCGAGAAGGGCTCCATCACGGTCGACGGCATCAGCCTGACCGTCGTTGACGCGGGCCCCGACTACTTCACCGTCAGCCTCATCCCGACGACCCTCGATCTGACCACCCTGGGCGTCAAGCAGGCCGGCGACCCGGTCAACCTCGAAGTGGACGTGCTCGCCAAGTACGTCGAGCGGCTGCTGGGCAAGGACGCGGGGGCTGTCGCATGACCGCCCCCGCCGACGAGGCCCAAGGGCCCATGGACAGCGTGGACAGCGTGGACAGCGTGGACAGCAGGAACACCAGGAACACCAGGAAGCGACACATGACCCCCTTGCAGAGCGTGCAGGCCGTGCAGAGCCTGCAGAACGCTTCCGAGTGGCCCGACGAGCTGGCGCTCGACTCCGTCGAGCGGGCGATCGCCGAAATCGCCGCCGGGCGCCCCGTCGTGGTCGTGGACGACGAGGACCGGGAGAACGAGGGCGACCTCATCGTCGCCGCCGAGAAGGCCACCCCCGAGATCGTCGCCTTCATGATGAGCGAGTGCCGCGGGCTGATCTGCGCCGCCATGGACGCCGCCGACCTCGACCGGCTGCGGCTGCCGCAGATGGTGGCGGAGAACTCCGAGTCCATGCGCACCGCCTTCACCGTCTCGGTCGACGCCACCGCCGAACACGGCGTCGGCACCGGCATCTCCGCGGCCGACCGGTCCGCCACCCTGCGCCTGCTGACCGATCCGCACAGCACCCCCGGCGACTTCGCGCGCCCCGGACACATCTTCCCGCTGCGCGCCCGCGAGGGCGGCGTGCTGACCCGCGACGGCCACACCGAGGCCGGCGTCGACCTCGCCCGGCTGGCGGGGCTGCGCCCGGCCGCCGCGATCTGCGAGATCGCGGGCCCGGACGGCACCATGCTCCGCCTGCCCGAACTGGTCTCCTTCGCCCGCGAGCACGGGCTGGCGATCATCTCCATCGAGGCCCTGATCGCCTACCGCAGGGCCACCGAGCCCACCGTGCGGCGCGAGGCCGAGACCCGGCTGCCCACCGCCTTCGGCGACTTCCAGGCGTACGGCTACCGCTCGACCGTCGACGGCGTCGAGCACATCGCCCTCGTCCAGGGCGACATCGGCGACGGCGAGGACGTCCTGGTCCGCATCCACTCCGAGTGCCTGACCGGCGACGTCTTCGGCTCGCAGCGCTGCGACTGCGGCCCCCAGCTGCACGCCTCCCTGGAGCGGGTCACCGCCGAGGGCCGCGGCGTGGTGGTCTATCTGCGCGGCCACGAGGGCCGCGGCATCGGGCTGCTGTCCAAGCTGCGCGCGTACGAGCTTCAGGAGCTGGGCCGCGACACCCTCGACGCCAACCTCGAGCTCGGCCTGCCCGCCGACGCCCGCGACTACGCCGCCGGCGCCCGCATCCTCGCCGACCTCGGCGTGCGCTCGCTGCGCCTGATGACCAACAACCCGGAGAAGACCGCGGCACTGGTCCGGCACGGGCTGCGGGTCACCGGCCGGGAGCCGATGCCCATCCAGGCCGGCGAGCACAACCTGCGCTATCTGCGCACCAAGCGCGACCGTATGGGCCACGACCTGCCGTGGCTGGAGAGCGGCCACCCCCAGCCGATGTCCGCCTGCGGCAACCAGTAGCCACGGCCCCGCACCAAAAGCGACACCCGCACCAAAAGCAACATCCCGCACCAGAGCGACACCCCGCACCAGAGCAACACCCGTACCAAGGAGAGACGTAGACGTGAGCGGTAAGGGAGCCCCCGAGCTGTCCGTGGAGAACTGCGGAAACCTGCGCGTGGCCGTTGTGGCCGCCCAGTGGCACGCCCAGGTGATGGACGGACTCGTCGACGGGGCGCTGCGCGCGCTCCGCGAGCTGGGCATCGACGAGTCGACCCTGCTGCGCGTGCCCGGCAGCTGGGAGCTGCCGGTGGTCGCCAAGGTCCTCGCCGGCCGCGGCTACGACGCGGTGGTGGCCCTGGGCGTCGTCATCCGCGGCGGCACCCCCCACTTCGACTATGTGTGCCAGGGCGTCACCCAGGGCCTCACCCAGGTCAGCGTGGACACCGGGGTGCCCATCGGCTTCGGCGTGCTGACCTGTGACACCGAGGAGCAGGCCCTGGACCGGGCCGGGCTCGAAGGGTCGAACGAGGACAAGGGCCACGAGGCCGTCACCGCGGCCGTGGTCACCGCCGCCACTCTGCGGTCGGTCTCCGAGCCCTGGCTCTGAGTCGCGTACCGCGGCCCCAGTAGGATGACGGGCATCATGCCCAAGAAGACGTTCGAGGAGCTCTTCGCCGAGCTTCAGCAGAAGGCCCTCACGGCCGATCCCGCGACCTCCCGCACCGCCGACCTGCTTCAGTCGGGCGTGCACGCCATCGGCAAGAAGGTCGTGGAGGAGGCCGCCGAGGTGTGGATGGCCGCGGAGTACGAGAGCGACGCCGCGGCCGCCGAGGAGATCTCGCAGCTCCTCTACCACCTCCAGGTGATGATGATCGCCCGGGGCCTGACCCTCGACGACGTCTACGCTCACCTCTGAGCACGCCCAACCCAACCCTCGCCCACACGTAAGGAAACAGGTCTCATGCTGCGCATCGCCGTCCCCAACAAGGGTTCACTGTCCGAGCCTGCGTCGGCGATGCTCCATGAGGCGGGCTACCGGCAGCGCAAGGACCGCAGGGAACTGGTGCTCGTCGACTCCGACAACGACGTCGAGTTCTTCTTCCTGCGCCCCCGCGACATCGCCGTGTACGTCGGCTCCGGCCGCCTCGACATCGGCATCACCGGCCGTGATCTGCTGCTCGACTCCGGCTCCCAGGCCGAGGAGATCATGCAGCTCGGCTTCGCCGGATCGACCTTCCGCTATGCCACCCGGCCCGGCACGGCGAAGGACGTCAGCGAGTTCGGCGGCATGACGGTCGCCACCTCCTTCTCCGGCCTGGTCACCAAGCACCTCGCGGACAACGGCGTCGACGCCGCCGTCGTGCACCTCGACGGAGCCGTCGAGACCGCCATCCAGCTCGGTGTGGCCGAGGTCATCGCGGATGTCGTCGAGACCGGCACCACCCTGCGCAACGCCGGCCTGGAGATCATCGGCGAGCCGATCCTGGAGTCCGAGGCGGTCGTCATCCGCCGCACCGGCGCCCCCGCCGACGACCCCAAGGTCCAGCAGTTCCTCCGCCGGATGCAGGGCGTGCTGGTGGCCCGGCGCTACGTGATGATGGACTACGACATCCGCGTCGAGCAGGTGGAGCGGGCGGTGGCCCTCACCCCCGGCCTCGAGTCGCCCACCGTCTCCCCGCTGCACCACGAGGGCTGGGTCGCGGTCCGCTCGATGGTCCCCACCAAGGACGCCCAGCGGATCATGGACGAGCTGTACGACCTGGGGGCGCGGGCCATCCTGACCACCGGCATCCACGCCTGCCGCCTCTGAGCCCCGGACATTCCCGCACCAGACCACCGTTCCTCTCACGGAGAGACCCCACGCCACGTGTCCGCCTCTGAGCCGGCGCCCGCGCAGCCCCCTGCCGGGCTCCCCGCCCTCCCCGTCACCTTCCGGCCGACCCGCACCCGGGCCGTCCTGCTGACCACGGGGGTCGCCGTCGTCGTCGTCCTCACGGCGGTCGCCCTGCTCTTGGAGGGGCTGAACCCGGGGGAGAAGCTCAGCTTCGTCTTCACCGGTCTGCTGTTCTTCGGTGTGCTGGCGCTGCTCAGCCGGCCCAAGGTGGTCGCCGACGCCGACGGGGTGACCGTCGTCAACCTGACGACCAAGCGCCGGCTGGCGTGGGCGGAGGTCCTCCGGGTCAATCTGCGGCCCGGCGACCCGTGGGTCTACCTGGACCTCTCCGACGGCACCAGCCTGCCCGCGATGGGCATCCAGCCCGGCATCGCCAAGTCCCGCGCCATCGGCGACGCGCGCGCCCTGCGGGCGCTGGCAGAGGAGCACGGCACGGACCGGTCGGGCCGGGGGCACCCCCAGCGGTAGCTGGGGGCGAGCCGCCGAAAAAAGAGAGGGCCGCCGCTCGATCGGCCCTGTCCGGGTCCCGGGGCCTGCCCGGAAAGCCGGATCCTTGATTACTCTGTTGCGGGGGCGCTGCCAGCGCCCCGGCCCGTACCACCTGTCCGTGCGCCGCCCGGCCCACCCCGGCAGGCCCCTGCGACCCGAGGAGTGACTCCCTCCAGAGATGGACGGATCGTCCTGTAGTACCTGCGCCGCCCCTCACCTGACGGCGGCGGCATGAGTACCACCCTGTCCCTTCTGCTGCTCGCCGCAGCACTCGTTCTGATCCTCGCCAACGGCTTCTTCGTGGCGGCCGAATTCGGCCTGGTCACCGTCGAGCGGCCGGACGCCGAGCGGGCCGCCGCCGAGGGCGACCGCCGGGCCGGCACCGTCGTCGAAGCCCTGCGCGAGCTGTCCTTCCAGCTCTCCGGCACCCAGCTCGGCATCACGATCACCTCCCTGGTGGTCGGCATGCTCGCCGAGCCCGCGCTGGGCGAGCTCCTGACCCCGCCGCTGACCGCGACCGGGCTGCCGCACGGCGCCGTCTCCGGCGTCGCGGTCGTCGTGGGCATGCTGGTCGCCTCCGCCGTCCAGATGATCGTCGGCGAGCTCGTGCCCAAGAACTGGGCCGTCTCCCGGCCGCTCCAGGTCGCGCGGTTCGTCGCCGGGCCGCAGTACGCCTTCGCCCGCTTCTTCCGCCCGGTCATCGCCCTGCTCAACACGGTCGCCAACCGGCTGGTGCGGGCGTTGGGCGTCGAGCCCACCGAGGAGCTGGCCTCGGCCCGCACCCCCGGCGAGCTGGTCTCCCTGGCCCGCCACTCCGCGCGGGCCGGCGCGATCGAGCAGGACACCGCCGACCTGTTCGTACGCACCCTCTCCCTTGGGGAGCTGACCGCCCAGCATGTGATGACCCCCCGCGTCCGGGTCAGCGCCCTCCAGTCCTCCGCGACCGCGGAGGACGTGCTCAACCTGACCCGCGCCACCGGGCTGTCCCGCTTCCCCGTCTACCTCGACCGCCTCGACGAGGTGATCGGCATGGTGCACCTCAAGGACGCCCTCGCGGTGCCCTCGGAGGAGCGGCTGCGCACACCGGTCGCGCGGATCGCCCAGCCCCCGCTGCTCGTCCCCGAGACGCTGCCCGTCCAGCCCCTCCTGGAGCGGCTGCGCAGCGAACAGCCGATAGCCGTCGTCGTCGACGAGTACGGCGGCACGGCGGGCGTGGTCACCCTGGAGGACATCGTCGAGGAGCTGGTCGGAGAGGTGCGCGACGAACACGACGACGAGGCCGCGGACACCCCGGACCTGATGCCGGCCGCGGCCGAGGACGGCCGCCCCGCCTGGGAGGCCGACGGCGGCTGCCGCGTCGACACCCTGCGCCGGATCGGCCTGGAGGCGCCGGACGGGCCGTACGAGACGGTGGCCGGCCTGGTCGCCGACCTCCTCGCGCGGATCCCGGCCGTCGGCGACACCGCCGAGCTGCCCGGCTGGAAGCTCTCGGTCCGGCAGGTCGGGCACCACCGGGCCGAGCGGGTGCGGATCATACGCACCGGCACCGTAGCCGGGGCGGCCGCCGCCACCGGCACAGTCACAGCAAGCGGCGCCGTCACCGGCGACGCGCGGGGGGCGGAGCGATGAGCCTGGTCCAACTTCTCTTCGCCGCTCTCCTGGTCCTCGCGAACGGCTTCTTCGTCGGCGCCGAGTTCGCCCTCGTCTCCGTCCGCCGCAGCCAGATCGAGCCGCGCGCGGCCGAGGGCTCGGCCCGCGCCCGTACGGTGCTCACCGGCCTGGAGAGCCTGCCGCAGATGATGGCGGCCGCGCAGTTCGGCATCACCATCTGCTCGCTGACGCTCGGCGCGGTCGCCGAGCCGACCGTCGCGCACCTACTGGAGCCGGTCTTCCACGCCGTCCATCTGCCCGGCGGTCTTGTCCACCCCCTCGGCTACGCCATCGCGCTCGCGGTGGTGGTCTGTCTGCACCTGGTCATCGGCGAGATGGTGCCGAAGAACCTGGCCATGGCGGCCCCCGAGAAGACCGCGCTGTGGCTCGGGCCCGGCCTCGTCGCCTTCGCCCGGCTGTGCCGGCCGGTCACCGCGCTGCTCGGCGCCTGCGCCCGGCTGGTGCTGCGGCTGTTCCGGGTGGAGCCCAAGGACGAGGTCGAAGCGGTCTTCACCAGCGAGCAGCTCACCCACCTCGTCGAGGACTCCCGGCAGGCCGGGCTGCTCGACCCCGGCGAGCACGAGCGGCTCGCCGACGCCCTGGAGCTGGGCAGCCGCCCGGTCACGGATGTGCTGCTCGACCCGGCCGGCCTGGTCACCGTCGACCCCTCGGTCACGCCCCGGCAGATCGAGGAGCTGACCGTACGGACCGGCTACTCCCGTTTCCCGGTGCGCGGGGCCGGCGGGGCCTTCATGGGCTATCTGCATGTGAAGGACGTCCTGGACCTGGAGGCCAGGGAGCGGGCCGTACCCCAGCACGTGTGGCGTCCGATCGGAACGCTGCGGGCGGAGCTGCCGCTGGACGACGCGCTCACCGTGATGCGGCGGGCGGCCGCGCACCTGGCGGCCGTCGCCGACGCGTCCGGGAAGGTGCTGGGGCTCGTGGCCCTGGAGGACGTCCTGGAGATGCTGGTGGGCGAGGTGCGCGACCCCTCCCACCGGGGCGGGACCCGCGACCGCGTGGCCGAGCCCCGGGGCGAGGCGGCGCCGTCCCCTGCCGAGGCTTCTTCCGAGGCTTCTGCCGAGGCTGCGGCGGCCTCGGCAGAGGAGGAGCGGGCGATGGTCGGCTGAGCGGGGGCACCCGCTCGGCCAAGGGCCCTCGCGCTGCGGCAGACAGTGCCTGCCTACCCCAGCGGCGGGTCCTGCGGGTCGCGGTACATGGGGCCGCGGCCCGAGAGGACCTCTCCGTAGGCCTGCATCAGATCCGGCAGCCGCAGCGTGGCGAGGTCCTCGCGGGTCGGCGCGCCGGTCCAGCCGGACAGCCGCAGATCCCGGTAGGCGCAGCTCTTCTCGTACAGGGTCCGGAGAAACCGTCCGTTGCCCAGCTCGTCGATCCAGCCCTGGTCCACGACGTGCCCGCTGATGGAGCGCAGCTCCTCCACCGCCTCCTCGTCCCACATGTCGTCGTTCTCGGCGGCCAGGACCTCGCCGATCCGGGTGAGCTCCAGCGGGCGGTAGCTGGGGAAGTCGACGCGCGTCGTGAAGCGCGAGCCGAGGCCGGGGTTCGCGGCCAGCAGCCGGTCCATGCCCTCGGGATAGCCGGCGAGGATCACCACGAGGCGGTCGCGGTTGTCCTCGGCGCGCTTGAGCAGCACCTGGAGCGCCTCGTCGCCGTACGCGTCGCCCTTGCTGTAGCCGGAGTTGGACAGGGAGTACGCCTCGTCCACGAACAGCACTCCGCCGAGCGCCGAGTCGATCAGTTCATTGGCCTTCACGGCGGTCTGGCCGAGGTACTCGCCGACCAGATCGGCGCGCCCGGCCTCCACCAGATGGTCGCCGCCCAGCAGTCCGAGCGCGTAGAAAACGCGGCCGAGGATCCGGGCGACCGTGGTCTTGCCGGTGCCGGAGGGGCCGGAGAAGACGAAGTGCCGCTTGGGCGGCTGGACCGGGAGGCCCTGCCCGGCGCGCAGCCGGGCCATGTGGAGCTGTGCCGACAGCGCGCGCACCTGCCGCTTGACGGGCTCCAGGCCGACCATGCGCTCCAGCTCCTGAAGCGCGTGCTCCAGCAGGACCGGGTCGGAGGGGCCGGGCTGCGGGGGCACGCCGGCCCGCACGCGCGGGCCGTCGGCCGCCACCACGGGGGAGCTCACCAGCGGGGGGCCCTCCGGCTCCGGGCCGGTGGTGCGCAGCTCGCGGCCGTCCGGCGGGTCGGCCGTGACCAGCGGGTCGGGGTCGGCGGCGGGGGCGTCACGGCCCTCGGCGGCGTCCTGGCTGCCGAGTCCGGCCAGCGATACGGCGGCGAAGTCGGCGGTCTCGTCCAGGCCGTCGCCCTCGGCTATGGCCGCGAGCCGGGCCGAGGTGTCCATGAAGGTGGGGTCGATGCGGTGCACCGCGCGGTAGAGGGGGAGGGCCGCGGCGCTGCGGCCGGTGCCCTCGTGGGCGCGGGCCAGCCAGTAGCGCAGCTCCTTGCGCTGCGGTTGCTCGCTGCGGCAGCGCATCAGGGCGGCGGAGAGCAGCGGTTCGGCCTGGCCGAACATCTCGAGGCGCACCCGGGCCATGCCGCCGAACAGCCCCGCCTCGATGCCCAGTAACGCGTCGTCCAGCAGCGGCTCGGTGTGCCGGACCAGCTGCTCCCAGTCCTTGACCAGATAGGCCCGGCAGGCGTGCAGAAAGCGCGCCTGCGGATCGGCCTCCACGGGCGGGCAGCCGGCCAGGGCCCGGTCGAGCTCGGGGACGTGGCGGCCGTCGAGCCAGTGGGAGGCGTGTGCGAGCAGCAGGTCCCGGCTGGTCTCCAGCACCGGCTGGACCCACCAGCCCAGCCAGTACCAGGAGTTCAGGGTGCGGTGGTGGCGGGCGCGCTGCTCGCCGAAGCGGTCGCGGTGCCGGTACATCCGCAGCAGCGCGGTCGTGGTGTCGGCGCGCAGCGCGTGCAGGCCCAGCCAGGCGTCGGCCATTCCGGGGTCGTGCCGCACCGCGGCCCGGAACTCGTCCTCGGCCTGCGCGTACCCGCCCATGGTGTAGGCGTCGACGGCGCGCAGCCAGGCGAGATCGGCTGGGGCGTGCGAACTCTGCGTGCCGAAACCCATCACGTCCCCCACAAACCCTGCCCCCGTGGTTGCCGCAGGGGCGGCTGCCCCGTTTCGCATCGTACCTGCGCAGGCCGCACGGGCCGAGGGTGCCGCACGGCTGTTCGTGTCCAACTTGCCTGGCCGGGCGGCGTGCGCGGGGGCGCGGACGGGGCGCGAAAGGCCGGAAGGCGCTGGTCACCGAGGGTGAGGGGGCTGTGGAGCAAAAGCGGCGGAAAGGGACCTCCGGCGGGCCCTCGGAGGGCCTCCCGGACAGGACGAAGCCCCCGATCACGGGGGAACAACCGGGGGCTTCGCGTTGTGGGGCGACTCGTACGAGTCGCACATTGAGAACGTAAGACCTGTATGGGCCCCGGGTCAAGCCAAGTTGGGGCGCGCGTCGCGGGTCTGGAGCGCCGATCGGGTGCGGCCCGGCCGCGCCTGGTCACACAGCGTGAGGCCGAGGGGAGGTTCGGGCCGCCACGGCGGGCCCCGTCAGCAACTCGTACCCCTCTCTTCGCTGCACTACCAGGGTTTCGGCATACGGGCGCGAGGGATCCACGGCGAAATGCGTACGTTCGGCGAGAAGCCAGCCGTCCCAGAATGTGGACATCTCCGGGCCGTCCCGCAGCTGTCCCCGCCGCCAGGACTCCACCTCGGGCAGTTCCATCCACAGCAGATGCGCGAGTTGCGGGCGCAGGGCGCGGCGGCCGCTGCCCACGCCCTCGACGAGCACCACGGGAGCCGGGTCGAGCCGCCGCCGGGGGCCGGCCGCGAAGCGGCGCTCCACCCAGTCGTACGGGGCGTACCGGGCGGCGGCGCCGCGGGCGAAGGGGGCGAGGACCTGCTCGCGCAGCCGCCCGGTCCAGGCGAACAGTTCCTCGTGGGTGGCGAGGTCGTCGGTGTGCAGCACGGGGGCGCCGCCGAGCGCCGCCGCCAGCCGCCCGGCGAACGTGGTCTTGCCGGACCCCGCGTGCCCGTCCACCGCGACCAGCCGCACCGGCCCGCACGAGGGCGGCAGGGCGCGCAGCCGCCCGGCCAGCGCGTCGAGCGCCGGGGCGGCGAGGGGGCCCAGCGGGGCGGGTGGGGCGGTGGTGCGAGACAGGTCCATCGCCGACCACCTTACGGCCGCCGCCCCGGGCCGGTCGCGCGGCCGTTTTCCGGCTCCGCTCGCACGCCACGTCCGCTCTGCTTCACTCCAATGGTCCACGCCAATATTGATGAGGCGCCGAGCCGGGAATCACTGGCCTGAAGCCATTCGCAGCGGCCATAGTTGTGCGACTGTCGCGCACTCGCGGCCCACCCGGACGACGACTGGGGGAACCCCGCATGACCAGATCCGGAGACGGATTCACACCTCGCCGCACCGTGCTCGCCGCCGCCCTCGCCGTCACCGGGGCGGCCGCGCTGTCCGCCACGGGCACCGCGGCCGCCGAGGGGGTGCGCCCGGCGGCCCGGCCCGCCCGCAAAGCCGCCGCCCCGGCCGTCGGCTACCACGGCTGGACCAGCCTCGCCGACTGGCGGGCCGGAGCCGGCGACGGCATCCGCGTCGAGGCCGGAGCCCGCCCGGGCGTGGTCATCTCCCGCCCCGCGGGCACCGCCGACTACACCGATCCGCACACCGGCACCACCGCCGCCTGGGAGTACGCGACCTGGACCTCCCCGGTGCACACCCTGCCCCACCCGGCCACCGAGGCGATCGTCTCCTGGAACGCCCGTACCCCGGCCGGCACCTGGATCCAGGCCGAGCTGAAGGGCACGTACACCGACGGCACCGACACCCCCTGGTATGTGATGGGCCGCTGGGCGTCCGGAGACGGCGCGGACTCCATCCGGCGGACCTCGGTCGACGACCAGAGTGACGACAAGAGCTCGGTGTGGACCGACACCTTCGCCATCGACGACCCGGCGAGCGGGCTGCGGCTCGCCTCGTACCGGGTGCGGCTCACCCTCTACCGCAAGCCCGGCAGCGGCCTGACGCCCACGGTCTGGCGCGTGGGCGCGATGGGCTCGGACGTCCCCGACCGCTTCGAGGTGCCCGCCTCCACCCCGGGCCTGGCCGGCGGCCGGGAGCTGGCCGTACCGCGCTACTCGCAGGAGATCCACAAGGGCCAGTACCCGGAGTACGACAACGGCGGCGAGGCGTGGTGCAGCCCCACCTCGTCCCAGATGATCGTCGAGTACTGGGGCCGCCGGCCCACCGCCGGGGACCTGGCCTGGGTCAACCCCGACTACGCCGACCCGCAGGTCTGTCACGCCGCCCGGTACACCTTCGACTACCAGTACGAGGGCTGCGGCAACTGGCCGTTCAACGCCGCCTACGCCGCCACGTACCGCGATCTACAGGGCGTGGTCACCCGGCTCGGCTCGCTGAACGACGCCGAGAAGCTGATCGCCGCCGGTATTCCGGTGATCACTTCCCAGTCCTTCCTCAAGGAGGAGCTGACCGGAGCCGGTTACGGCACCGCGGGCCATCTGATGACCGTGATCGGCTTCACCGCCGACGGCGACGTCATCGCCAACGACCCGGCGTCGGCCGACAACGCGGCGGTCCGCCACGTCTACAAGCGGCGCGAGTTCGAGAACATCTGGCTGCGCACCAAGCGCTACAACGCCCAGGGCGCGGTGGCCTCCGGCTCCGGCGGCGTGTGCTACCTGTACTTCCCGGCCAAGCCGACCGCGAGCCAGCGCCGGGCCCTGCTGGAGCTGGGCATCCGCTGAGCCCGCCGGCGGCGCCCGGCCCCCGGCCCTCCGGCCCCTGGGCGCCGCCCTCGCCCCTTCCTCGCCCCACTCTGCCCTTCTGTCCTGACCCGCCCCGACCCGCCCCGGCCATGATCCGAGGTGCGGGCGGCCCCCGGGCTGCCCATCCTGGACAGGGAGAGGTCGTCGCCCGCAGCGCGAGGAAGGGTGAATGTCCATGGCCCCCCAGCCCGAGCCGTCTCTGTTCCGGATCCCCGCGACCCATGCTCCGTCCGGCCCGCCGGTCGAGCCGGACGGTGGACACAACACATCCGCGGATCACCGAGAGGACGGAGGTGATGGGCGATGAGCATGCCCGTCCGACGAACACGAAACGAGGGCGCGTTGGAGCGCCAGCGCGGCTGGGTACGCAGTCCGCTGGCCGAATTCGACGATCTGCTCAACCAGATGGGCGGTCTGCTCGAATCCACGGTCGGCGGCGCGGTGCCGGGCGCCGGCCTGGCGGCCTGGACGCCGTCCGCCGACGTGTCCGAGACCGATGAGGCCTACCACGTACAGATCGAGCTGCCCGGCGTCAGCCGTAAGGACGTCGATGTCGAGGTGAGCGGGCAGGAACTGGCCGTTTCGGGGGAGATCAAGGAACGGGAGCGCGCAGGCGTCCTGCGCCGCAGCACTCGCCGCACCGGCCGCTTCGAGTACCGGATGCGGTTGCCGGGCGAAGTGAACACCGAGGGCGTCAAGGCGGCCATGTCCGACGGCGTGTTGGCGATCGACGTCCCCAAGGCGGAGACCACCAAGCCCCGCCACGTCGAAATCACCGAGGCCGGCGAGAGCAGGCGCGGCTGAACCCGCCGATGGAGGCTCTGTCCCGCGGCGGGACCGCCCCTTCGGGTGTGTTCCGCCGCGGTCGGCGGACAGATGAACCGCGATGAGCGGGTAACCGTCCGAGTATCTGTCCGGCTTCTCCCGGCTTTTCCGTTCCTGGCGCCGAAAACGACCAAGAAGCGGACTAGTGATTTCCACTTCACGCTCCACAATGGACGGTCGATCAGTAATCTCGGCTCAGCAGCGGGTTGCCCTGCCGCTATTCGTCATGCTCCACTTCCCCGAGGACGCGGACGACCCTGAGGGCGGCCCCGGAAGCCGGAAGAGGGCGAGGAAGTGCAGGACGTGTACTGGCGGCCGAAGGGCGACGACGGCGACGGCGTAGGCGATGACGCGGCGGCTCATGACGGCCTCGCCGCGGCGGGGCCCGCGATATGACCTCCGGGCCGGACGGCGGGCGGAGACCGAGAGAGAGCACGGCGGAGAGCGCTGCGGCCCCGGACGCCCGGGTCAGGCGGTTCGCGGAGGTCTGGAGCTGCGCCGTCCACCCGGTGGCGGCGACGACGCTGACCCGTGCCGAGTTCGAGGCGCGCCTGGTGCCGCTGGCCCACCGGCTGAGCGCGGCCCTCGGCTCCCAGCCCTTCGACACCGCCCCGGCGTACGAGGTCGGGGCCGCGCTGGTGGCCGCGCAGTGCACCGAACCCGAGGCGCTGCCGGTGATCCTGGGCGCGATCGACAGCCATCTGGTGCCGCACTGCCCGCCAGGTGAGCCGATGGCCGAGCCTATGGCGGAGGGCGAGGCGCGGGCCCGCTGCACCCGGCTCCAGCACGCCCTCGCCGCCGGCTTCGTCCGCGAGCTGAGGAAGCGCGAGCGCGATCAGCACGAGGCCATCTCGCGCGCCGCGGAGGCCGCCCGCACCGAGGCCGAGAAGGCGCTGCACGCCAGCGAGGCCAAGTTCCAGGCGGTGTTCGAGGGCGCGGTCGTCGGCGTCGGGATCTGCGGTCTCGACGGCCAGATCCTGGTGGTCAACGACGCCATGGCCCGGATGTTCGGCGGCATGGACTTCTTCCGCCCCGGCCGCAACGTCAACGAGTTCGTCCACCCCGACGACGCGCCCGGAGTCCACGAGATCTACCGCGAGCTGGTGACCGGCCGGCGCGACCACTTCCGCGTCGAGAAGCCCCACTACCGCGACGACGGCAGCGTGCTGTGGACCAATCTCACGGTCACCCTGCTCCGCGACTCCACCGGCGCCCCGCAGTACCAGCTCACCCTCGCCGAGGACATCACCGAGCACCGGCTGCTGCGCGAGCGGCTGCGCTACGAGGCCACCCATGACGAGCTGACCGGGCTGCCCAACCGCACCCTGTTCCTCGAGCGACTGGACAAGGTGCTGGCGGGGGAGGCCGACGCCGAGCGCTTCGGCGTGTGCTACCTGGACCTGGACGGCTTCAAGTCGGTCAACGACAGCCTCGGGCACATCGCGGGCGACCGGCTGCTCAAGGCCGTCGCCGAGCGGCTTCAGGACAGCGCGGCCTCCCCCGACGAGCTGCTCGCCCGCGTGGGCGGCGACGAGTTCCTGGCCCTGGTCACCGGCCCCACGGCCCAGCAGGACTCCACCGCGTTCGCGCGCCGGATGCTCGCCGCCCTGGAGGAGCCCGTCCGCGTCGACGGCCGCGAGCTGCTCGTACGCGCCAGCATCGGCGTCGTGGACGGCCTGGCCGGCGAGCTCAGCCGGGCCGAGGTGCTGCGCAGCGCGGACATCACCATGTACCGGGCCAAGGCGGCCGGCGGCAACCGCTACGAGCTCGCCGACGCCGACTCCAACGCCCGGGTCATCGCGCGCCACAGCCTGACCAACGGCCTGCCCGCCGCCCTGGAGCGAGGCGAGTTCTTCATCGAGTACCAGCCCCTGGTGCGGCTGGCCGACGGCACCGTACGCGGCGCCGAGGCCCTCGTACGCTGGCTCCACCCCAAGCACGGCGTGCTCGGCCCCGACCAGTTCATCCCGCTCGCCGAGGACACCGGGCTGATCGTGCCGCTCGGCCGCTGGGTGCTGGAGCAGGCCGCCCGGCAGGCCCGCGACTGGCAGGACGCCGCCGCGGACGACGACGAGCAGCTGCGGGTCAACGTCAACCTCTCGCCCTGCCAGCTGAGCCACCCCAGCCTGGTCTCCGACACCGTGGCCGTCCTGGAGGACGCGGGGCTGTGCCCGAGCGCGCTGTGCCTGGAGGTGACGGAGAACGACCTGATCGGCGTGGACGAGGACGCGCTGCGCCCGCTGCGCCAACTGGCGGACCTGGGCGTGGACATCGCCCTGGACGACTTCGGCACCGGCTACTCCAACCTCTCGTATCTGCGTCGGCTGCCGGTCTCCACGCTCAAGCTCGACCGCTCCTTCACCCGGGGCATGCAGCGGGCCCCGATCGACCCGGTCGACGTCAAGATCGTGGAGGGCATCGTCTCGCTCGCCCGCACGCTCGACCTGGCGGTGACGGTGGAGGGCGTGGAGACCGCGGTGCAGGCCGAGTGTCTGCGGGGCCTGGGCTGCGACACCGCCCAGGGCTGGTACTACGCCCGCCCCGGCCCGCCCGAGCGCCTCCACACGCTCGCCCTCGCCGACGCGAGCTGACGCGAGCGTCGGCCCCGCGTCAGCCCGGCGGGTCCAGCAGCCGGGAGCGGATCAGAAACCGGACGCCCTCCGGGGCCTCCAGGGAGAAGCCGCTGCCCCGGCCCGGCACCACATCCACCGTCAGATGCGTATGCCGCCACCGCTCGAACTGGTCGGCCGACATCCAGAACCCGACCGGCTCCGCGACGCCCTCCACGGTCAGCTGCCCGAGCAGCACATCCGCCGCCCCGGTACGGAACTCGCCCAGCGGATAGCACATCGGCGCGCTGCCGTCGCAGCAGCCGCCCGACTGGTGGAACATCAGCGGGCCGTGCGCCTCGCTCAGTCGCCGGATCAGCTCCGCCGCGGCCGGGGTCAGCGCGACCCGGGACACCTCGGTCATCGGAAGAACCCCCCGCTTCTTGAGGGTCTGCTGGCGACACACAGTGTAGGCGGTGCTGTCGACGCTGTCGCCAGGTCAGCTGCGGCCAGGACAGGTCCGGAGATTGATATGCCACGCATCTCAATAGCTTGCGATCAAGTATTTGTGGTGTATGGGATTCGCTCCGTACGCTGGGGCGCATTCGAGGCCCCCCGAACCAGAAAGGGGCAGCCCGATGGAGCTCAGGCACCTTCGGTATTTCGCGGCCGTCGCCGAGACCCGGCACTTCGGAAAGGCCGCGGAAGATCTGCACATGGCCCAGCCGCCGCTCTCCCAGGCGATCCGCCGACTGGAGACGGAACTGGGCGTGGAGCTGTTCGCCCGCACGACCCGGCAGGTCACCCTGACCGGGGCCGGCGAGGTGTTCCGCACCGACGTGGAGCGCATCCTCAAGGCCGTCGACGAGGCGGTCGCGAGGGTCGCGCGCTTCGCCGCCGGCGCGGAGGGGGTGCTGCGGATCGGCCTGACCGGCTCCGCCTCGTACCGCCAACTGCCCGCACTCGCCCGGCTGGTGAAGCGCGAGATGCCCCAAGTGATGCTGGAGGTGCACACCGAGATGCTCACACCCGTCCAGGAAGCGGGCCTGCTCGAGCGCCGCCTCGACGTCGGCGTGCTGCGCCCGCCGGTACGGCAGGAGGGGATCGCCCACCGGCCCATCGCCACCGAGCCCCTGGTCGTCGCCGTCCCGGAGCAGCACGGGCTCGCCGAGGCCGGCGCCGTCCGCGTCGAGCAGCTGCGGCACGAGGACTTCATCATGTACGGCGCCACGCTCGGCTCCGTCGTCAACGACGCCGTCGTCCGCAGCTGCCTCGCCGCCGGCTTCTACCCGCACCACGCGTACGAGGTCACCGAGACCTCGGCCGCCCTGGCCCTGGTCGCCGCAGGGCTCGGAGTCGCCGTCCTGCCGGACTCGATCCGCTCCGCTCCCCGCGAGGGCGTGCGGTGCAAGGAGATCGAGAACGCGCTGACCGTGCGGCTCGACCTGGCCTGGCGGGAGGACGACACCTCGCCGCTGCTGCGGAATCTCCTGAAGGTGCTGGAGCAGAACGACGTATTCCTCGAGGTTTCCTGAGGGAGTGGCATGAAGATCGTCAAGGTGGAGGCAATTCCCTTCGCCATTCCATACGAGAAACCGCTGAAATTCGCGAGCGGGGAGGTGCACACCGCCGATCACGTACTCGTACGCGTGCACACCGACGAAGGCCTGACGGGCACGGCGGAGGCGCCGCCCCGGCCCTACACATACGGCGAGACCCAGGAATCCATCGTCGCGGTGATCGACAAGATCTTCGCCCCGCAACTCATGGGTCTCACGGCACTGGAACGGGAGGCCGTCCACGAGCGGCTGGACCGGACCGTCGGCAACCCGACCGCCAAGGCCGCCATCGACATGGCCCTGTGGGACATCCTCGGCCGGGCCGCGGGCATGCCGGTGTCCGGGCTGCTGGGCGGCTACACCGACCGCATGCGGGTGAGCCACATGGTCGGCTTCGCGCCGGCGGAGGAGATGGTGGAGCAGGCGGAGCGGATCCGGGACACGTACGGCATCACCACCTTCAAGGTGAAGGTCGGTCGGCAGCCCTACCGCGACGATGTCGCGGCCTGCCGGGCGCTGCGCGAGGCACTCGGCCCGGACGTGGAGCTCTACATCGACGGCAACCGCGGCTGGAGCGCCTCCGACGCGGCGCGCGCTCTGCGCGAGATGGCCGACCTCGGGCTGACGTTCGCCGAGGAACTCTGCCCGGCCGACGACGTGCTCGGCCGACGCTGGCTGGTGGCGCGCAGCCCGGTGCCGTTCATCGCCGACGAGAGCGCCACCCGCGCCGCCGAGGTGACCCGCGAACTGCTGGGCGGGTCCGCCACCGCCATCAGCGTCAAGACCGCCCGCACCGGCTTCACCGCGTCCCAGCGCGTCCTGCACACGTGCGAGGGGCTGGGAGTGGAGGTGGTGATGGGCAATCAGATCGACGGCCAGATCGGGACGTCGTGCACCGTCGCCTTCGGCGCCGCGCACCGGTCCGCCTCCCGCCACGCCGGCGAGCTGTCGAACTTCCTCGACATGGCCGACGACCTCCTCACCGAGCCGCTGACCATCGAGAACGGCACCCTGCACATCCGTGAGGGCGCCGGGCTCGGCATCGACATCGACCCCGACAAGCTGGCCCGCTACCGCCAGGACCGCTGACGGACAGCACCGGCTTACGCATACCCAAGGGACGGGACCATGACCGACATCACGACCGGGCAGGCCACCGCGGCCGCGTCCGGAGCCGCCGCCACCGGGCAGTTCCGCGCCAAGCAGCGGGCGGAGGCGGCGGACGTCGACACCAAGCGGGTCGACACGCTGGTCTCCGAACTCCTCACCGCCGCCCACGACATCATCCGCCGCCACAAGGTGACCTACGCCGAGTACGACGCGCTGAAGTCCTGGCTGATCCAGGTCGGCGAGGACGGCGAGTGGCCGCTCTTCCTCGACGTGTGGCTGGAGCACGTCGTCGAGGAGGCCGCGAGCGAGAGCCGGGAGGGCAGCAAGGGCACCATCGAGGGCCCGTACTACGTCCCCGGCGCGCCCCGGCTGCCGGCCGGGGCGACCCTGCCCATGCGCGACGGTGAAGAGGGCACCCCGCTGCTCTTCCAGGGGCAGGTGCGCGCGGTGGACGGCACCCCGCTGCCCGGCGCGACGATGGACATCTGGCACGCCGACAACGACGGCTACTACTCGCAGTTCGCACCCGGACTGCCCGAGTGGAACCTGCGCGGCACGGTCGTCGCCGACGACCAGGGCAACTTCAGGATCCGCACCATTCAGCCCGCGCCGTACCAGATCCCGACGGACGGCTCGTGCGGCAGGCTCATCGCGGCCGCGGGCTGGCACGCATGGCGCCCCGCCCACCTGCACCTGAAGGTGTCGACACCGGGTCACCAGCCGATCACCACCCAGCTGTACTTCAAGGGCGGCGAGTACATCGTCGACGACATCGCCTCTGCGGTGAAGCCCGAGCTGATCCTCGACCCCGGCCCGGCGGCGGACGGCAACGGCCGTGAGGTCACCTACGACTTCGTCCTCGACAAGGCGTGATGCCCGGTGCTGTTCGCGGTACGTATGGACGTCGAGATTCCACGCGACCTCGACCCCGAGGTCCGCGCGGACCTGGTGGCGCGGGAGAAGGCCTACTGCCAGGAACTGCAGAAGTCGGGGGAGTGGGCGCACATCTGGCGGTGCGCCGGCCAGTACGCCAACATCAGCGTCTTCGACGTCGCCGACAACGAGGCGCTGCACCGCATCCTGTGGAACCTTCCCCTCTTCCCCTACCTGAAGATCGGCGTGACGCCGCTCGCCCGGCATCCGTCCGACCTCGCCGCCGGTGAGGTGACGCCGGGCCCGTGAAGCGCCGGTGAAAACCCTGTGGAAGTAGTGTCGGTGGGGCCGTTTATGCTGCCCCAGACAGGCACGCGGTACCAGGGGAGGGCGCGGCATGTTCGGCAAGCTGTTCGGCAGGGGTGCGGAGAGACCGGCGGCGGATCCGCACGCCCTTCCCGTCCCGCGCAGGCAGAAGAACGGGATGTACACGCTGCGCGCGCTCGGGGACGCGCGGGTGCTCGCGCTGGTGGAGGCCGCCGACGCGGGTGACTGGAAGGCGGTCAAGGCGGCGCTGGCCCCCTTTGATCTCGGCCGCGACCACCAGGTCCTGGGCGAGCTGGCCGACCTGGACGGTGTGCAGGACTGGATCGGCCGGGCCGTCGAGGAGGACAAGGAGCACCGGGCGACCGCCCTGCTGATATCCGGGACGCGCTATATCAGCTGGGGCTGGGAGGCCCGCACCGCCGCGCGTGCCGTGAACGTCACGCAGGAGCAGTGGCGGGTCTTCCAGGAGCGGCTCCGCATCGCCGAGGAGCAGCTGCTCGGGGCCGCCGAGTTACGGCCGGAATGGGTCACGCCGTGGCGCCGTCTCCTCACCTCCGGTCGCGGCATGTCGCTGGGCCCCGCCGTCAACGAGACCCGGCTCGACGCCGCCCTGGGCCGCGCCCCACTCGACCTGGAGAGCCACGTCGAGTGGGTGTCGCAGTTGCAGCCCCGCTGGGGCGGCGAGCCCGGCCAGGCCCTGGCGTTCGCCCGCGACGCGCTCGCCCGCGCTCCGCAGGGGCACCGCCTCGGCTGCGTGATCGCCATGGCGCACATCGAGGACTGGGTCGAGTCGGACCGTGGGGACTGCCTCGAAACCCCCGAAATCCAGGCCGAGTTGCGGGGCGCGGCCGACCACAGCATCCTGCACCCCGCCTACGCGTGGCGCCCGGGCTGGCAGCACGACTTCAACATGTTCGCCATGGCCCTGTCGCTGGCCGGTGAGCGCCACACGGTCCGGCGCGTCTTCCAAGCGCTGGACGGTGCCTACACCAAGTGGCCATGGACCTACTTCGCGGAGCCCGAGAAGCAGTTCGCCCGCCACCACCGCCGTGCCTGAGTACCCGCCGGCCCCGGTACCGCCGGCCCGCCACCCGTCGCCCCTCCCACTCCGGACTGCCCGATGACTCTGCCCGACACCACCGTCAACCCGGCCGGCGCCGACCGCACCTTCCAGGTGGATCTGCGCGGCCTCGTCGACCTCCTCTCCCACCACCTCTACTCCAGCCCTCGCGTCTACCTGCGCGAACTGTTGCAGAACGCGGTGGACGCGCTGACCGCCCGGCACGGCCTCGAACCGGCCGCACCTGTCGACGCCTTCGCCATCCGCCTGTACGCCGACGGTTCGGTGGTACGCGTCGAGGACGACGGCGTCGGTCTCACCGAAGCCGACGTGCACACCTTCCTCGCCACGATCGGCCGCAGCAGCAAGCGCGCCGAGCGAATCGCCGAGCAACGCGGCGACTTCATCGGCCAGTTCGGAATCGGCCTGCTCTCCTGCTTCCTGGTCGCGGACGAGATCCACGTCCTGAGCCGCTCCGCCCGCACCCCCGACGCCCCCGCCGTGGAGTGGCGGGGACGCGGCGACGGCAGCTACACCGTCCGCACCCTGCCCGCCTCCGCCCGCCCCCGGCCCGGCACCACCGTCACGCTGACGCCGCGCGCCGACGCGGGCGAGTGGACCCGGCCGGCGCAGGCGCACGCGCTGGCCCGGCACTTCGGCTCCCTGCTGCGCCACCCGGTGACCTTCGACGACGGCACCGGCGGCCCGGGCGCGTCCGTCAACCCCGAGCCCGCACCCTGGGCGCGTACGTACCCCACGCCGGGAGCCCGCTCCCGTGCGCTGGCCGCGTACGGCGAGGAGGTCTTCGGATTCACGCCGCTGGACACCATCGAGCTGGACCTGCCGGCCGTAGGCCTGAAGGGCATCGCGTGCGTGCTGCCCGAGGCGGTGCCGGCCGGGCGCCGCCACGGCCACCGCGTGCACGTCAAGGGCATGCTGCTGTCCGAGCAGGCCGAGGAGATCCTGCCCGAGTGGGCCTTCTTCGTGCGCTGCGTCGTCGACGCCGAGAGCCTGCGCCCGACGGCGTCCCGCGAGTCCCTGTACGAGGACGACACTCTCGCCGCCGTCCGCGACGCCCTTGCCGAGCGGCTGCGCGCGTGGATCGCCCGGGCCGCCGCCAGCGACCCGGACCTGCTCGCCCGCTTCCTCCAGGCCCACCACCTGGCCGTGAAGTCGCTCGCGGTGCACGACGACGAAATCCTGCGGATGCTGCTGCCCTGGCTGCCGTTCGAGACCACCGACGGGCACACCACCCTCGACGAGTTCGCGCGCACCCACCGCACCGTGCTCGTGACGTCGAGCGTGGAGGAGTTCCGGCAGGTCGCGGCGATCGCCTCGGCCGCCGGGCTCGGCGTCGTCAACGGCGGCTACACCTACGACCGTGAACTGGTCCACCGGCTGCCCGAGATCAGGCCCGAGGCCGGCGTCGCCGACCTCGACCCGGCGACCCTCACCGCCCACCTCGACCCCGTCGACCGGGAGACGGAACTGGCCGCCGCGGCCTACCTCGCCGTGGCCCGCGACGCCCTCGCGGTCTTCGACTGCGATGTCGCGCTGCGCACCTTCCAGCCCGCCTCCGCCCCCGCCCTCCTCGTCGACAGCCGCGAGGCGCGGCACGAGCGCACCCGCTCCCAGCTCGCCCGTGAGCAGGAGGGCGGCCTGTGGGGCGACATCCTCGGCGCTCTGCGCCAGGAGGCCCCGCGGGCCCAGCTGATCCTCAACCAGCTCAACCCGCTGGTCCGCACCGCCGTCACCATCGACGAGCCCGAGCTGGCCCGCACCAGCGCCGAAGCCCTCTACGGGCAGGCCGCGATGCTGTCCCGGCGCCCTCTGAGGCCAGCCGAATCGAGCCTCATCAACCGCTCCTTCCTCGACCTGCTCGCCCACGCCCTCCGCAAGGACAGCTGACGATGCCGACCGCACCCGCACCCCATCCCCAGAACACAGACGAGCTGTACCAGGCGCTCCAGGAGAACGACCGGCGCCCCTACGGCCGCACCCGCACCGTCACCGCCGAGGAACTCGTCGACGCCGCCGAGCAGTTCGCGGAGCCCGCCCCCCTCGTCCACGCGCTCCTCGAACTCCAGGAGGCGTACACCTACGGCTCCGAACCCCGGAAGTCGCCCGTCGTCTTCGCCCGCCTGCTGACCCTCTTCGACGAGCAGCCCGACGTCTTCGACGAGCGCCTGCGCCACATGCTGTTCTGGCGGTTCAAATGGGTGGCCAACGCCTTGCGCGCGCTGCCCGAGGTACCGCTGGCGAGCCTGCGCCAGTGGCAGACGGAGATGCGCGACCGGTACGAGAAGGCCGGTCTGGGCCTCCAGCCCTACTACGGACAGGCGTACCAGCTGGCCGTCCACGTAGGCGAGGACACCACCCTCGCCTACGAGCTGTGGGCGGGCCGCACCCGCACCCGGCTCAGCGACTGCGAGGCCTGCGAGATCTGCGAGCGCGCCCTGCACCACCTCACGGCGGGCGACGACGACCGGGCGCTGCGCACCTGGGAGCCCGTCCTGGCCGGGAAGGAATCCTGCCGGGAGGAGCCGGCCCGCTCCGTCTCGCACGCGCTGTTGCCCCTGCTGCGCACCGGCCGCACCGACCGGGCCCGCGAACTGCACCTCGCCGGCTACCGCAGCTGCCGCCGCAACCCCTCGATGTCCCCGGAGGTCGGCCGGCACCTGGAGTTCTGCGCGCTCACCGGCAACGAGGCACGCGGCCTGGAACTGCTCGCCGAGAACCGGAGCCTGTTCGACGAGGTCGACTCGCCGCTGGACCTGCTCAGCTTCCTCACCGGCGTGGAGGTCCTCCTCCACCGCGTCGAGCTCCTCGGCCACGGCGAACTGCCCGCCGCCGGGTACGCGGGCCGCACCTGGACGGTGGCCGGCCTGCGCGCCGAGGTGCGCGGCCGCGCCGACGACCTCGCCGCCCGCTTCGATGCCCGCAACGGAACCACGGCCCACACCGACCGCCGCAGGGCCCGCCTCGACCGTGCCCCGCTCCTGGACGCACTTGAACTGACCCTGCGCACCCGCAGCCTCGACGACGTGGCCCCGGCGGCACCGGCTGCCGCGCCCGCCGCCCGTACAGCCGCTGCCGTCCCCGACTCGCTGCCCGAACTCATCCTCCGGGCAAGGCTGTTGGACGAGCAGGGGCACCCAGGCGCACAGGCCTGCTGGGCGCGGCTGCGCACGCTCGTCGCCGCCCGCGACTACACCCACCCCGGCGACCCTGCCGTGGGCCCGCTCGTACAACTGCGCGCGGACCTGCTGGCCCACGAGGCGAGCCGGGCGGGCGAGAAGGACGAGTTCGCCGACGCCGCCGCCCTCCACGAGGAGGCCGCGGCCCTGTACGACGACGCCGGACTGCCGGGTCACGCGGCACTCGCCCGCGCCTGCGCCCTGCTCGCTGCCGCCGAGACCCCCGCGCAGGGCGCCGACGGAGCCGAGGCGAAGGCCGCCGCGCTGACCGCCGCCCACGTGTCCACGGTCCGCCTGCACGAGGAGACGCCCGGCCTCGCCCCGTTCCAGGAGGCCCGCCTGCTGCGGCTGCGGGCGACCGCGCTCGGCCTGCGCCTGCAGACGTCGGGGAGCGAGGAGCACGTCGCGCCGGTCCTCGCCGAGGTGGACGTGGCGCACGCGTTCGCCACCCGGCACGACCTCGTCGGGCAGATCTCCGGCGCCTTGCTGCTGCGGGCCAGCACGTATGCCATCTCCGGCGACCTGCCCGCCGCGGTCACCGAGATCGACGCCCTCCTCGACCGGCTGAAGGCGCAAGGCCCCGCCTGGCACCTGCCCCGCACGCTGGGACTGCGCGGCCAACTCCAACTCGGCCTCCAGGACGCGCAGGCCGCGCACGCCGACCTGACCGAAGGCCTGCGACTGGCCGCCGACTGGCCGGCCGACGCGGTCGACACCGCCCGCCTTCACGGTGATCTGGCCGAGGCCTGCATGCACCTGGGCCGCCCCGACGAGGCCCTGCGCCACCTGACGCGCTCCGCGGAGCTGGAGCTTCGCCGCGGCAGCCGGACGGACGCGTTCTGCACGTACAGCAACGCGGCTCGGCTCAGCCTCGACCTGGGCCGCGTCGAGGACTGCATCGCTCTGCTCGACTCCGTGCTGGCGGAACCGGACGTCGCCGCCGGAGAGTTGGACGACCGGCTCGTCGCTCAGCTGCGCCTGACCCGCGCCCGCGCGCTGCACGCGGGGGAGGACCTCAAGGCCGCCACGGCGGAGTTCGTCGCCCTTGCGGCCGAGTCGTCCGGCTGGGACGACGACCCGGGAAGCCACGCCATGATCGCTGCGGAGACGGCCGTACTCCTCGGCGAGTCCGGCGAGTTCGGCCGGGCCCGCGAGGCCGCGGACCAGGCACTCGTTGCCCACGCCCGGGCCCCGCGCTACCAGCAGCTCAGCAACTGCCTGCGCGAACTCGCCCGTCTCCAGGCTCAGCAGCAGGGCCCCGACGGCCTGGCCGACGCCCTCGCCTTCCTCGCCGACGCCGGCCGGATCGCCGACGAGGCCCGCGCCGCCGAATACGAGGCCCACGGCCGCTCCCTGGACACCGCTCTGGCCTACGAACACGGACGGGTCAACGCCTACGCCGGTGAGTACGAGGACGCCCTGGCCGCCCTGGAGAAGGCCCTCGCTTTGCTCGGCGAGCCGGGAAGAGGCGACGACCGCGTCGGCGAGTGGGCCGAGTGCGTCCGCTTCGCGGGTGCCGTGGAGGGCATCTACCTGGAACGCCCCGCCCCCGCCCTCACCCGCCTCGACGCGGCGGTCTCCCGCCTGACCGACTTGGGGCACACCGAGGAGACCGAGCCGCTGATCTCCCTGGCGGCTCGGCTGCGCGACGAGGAGTGACGCGGCGGTGCCGGGGCGACAGCCCGCCCCGGCACCGGGGCCCACCTCCCCGGGCCTTTTTCGTGCGTCTAGAAGAAGCCCAGCTTCTTCGGCGAGTACGACACCAGGAGGTTCTTCGTCTGCTGATAGTGGTCCAGCATCATTTTGTGGTTCTCGCGGCCGATGCCGGACTGCTTGTAGCCGCCGAACGCCGCGTGCGCCGGGTAGGCGTGGTAGCAGTTGGTCCACACCCGGCCCGCCTGGATGGCGCGCCCGGCGCGGTACGCGGTCGTGCCGTCGCGGGTCCACACGCCCGCGCCCAGCCCGTACAGCGTGTCGTTGGCGATCTTGATCGCGTCGTCGAAGTCGGTGAACGGGGCCACGGCCACCACCGGGCCGAAGATCTCCTCCTGGAAGACCCGCATGTGGTTGGCGCCCTCGAAGACCGTGGGCTCCACGTAGTAGCCGCCCGACAGCTCGCCGCCCAGCTCCGCGCGGGCGCCCCCGGTCAGCACCCGGGCGCCCTCCTGCCGGCCGATGTCCAGGTAGGACAGGATCTTCTCCAACTGGTCGTTGGAGGCCTGGGCGCCCAGCATGGTGTCGGTGTCCAGCGGATGGCCCTGGACGATCTTCTCCGTACGGGCCACGGCCGCGGCCATGAAGTCCCGGTAGTGGCCCTGCTGCACCAGGGCGCGTGAGGGACAGGTGCACACCTCGCCCTGGTTGAGGGCGAACATCGTGAACCCTTCGAGGGCCTTGTCCAGGAAGTCGTCGTCCGCGGCCGAGACGTCGTCGAAGAAGATGTTCGGGCTCTTGCCGCCGAGCTCCAGCGTCACCGGCTTCAGATGCTCGCTCGCGTACTGCATGATCAGCCGCCCGGTGGTGGTCTCGCCGGTGAAGGCGACCTTGGCCACGCGCGCGCTGGAGGCCAGGGGCTTTCCGGCCTCCACGCCGAAGCCGTTGACGATGTTGACCACGCCCGGCGGCAGCAGGTCGGCGACCAGACTCAGCCACAGGTGGATGGAGGCCGGGGTCTGCTCGGCGGGCTTCAGGACCACCGCGTTGCCCGCGGCCAGCGCCGGGGCGAGCTTCCATGTGGCCATCAGGATCGGGAAGTTCCACGGGATGATCTGGGCCACCACGCCCAGCGGCTCGTGGAAGTGGTACGCGACGGTGTCCTCGTCGAGCTCCGAGAGGCTGCCCTCCTGCGCCCGGATGGCCCCCGCGAAGTAGCGGAAGTGGTCGATGGCCAGCGGGATGTCGGCGGCCAGCGTCTCGCGCACCGGCTTGCCGTTCTCCCAGCTCTCGGCGACCGCGAGCGCTTCGAGGTTCTCCTCCATGCGGTCGGCGATCTTCAGCAGCACCGAGGCGCGCTCGGCGGGCGCGGCACGGCCCCAGGCCGGGGCCGCCGCGTGGGCGGCGTCCAGGGCCCGCTCGACGTCCTCGGCGGTGCCCCGGGCGATCTCGGTGAACGGCTGTCCGGTGACCGGGGTCGGGTTCTCGAAGTACCCGCCCCGCTCGGGCGGCACGTACGCGCCGCCGATCCAGTGGTCGTAGCGCGGCTGGTAGCTGACGACCGAGCCCTCGGATCCCGGGCTTGCGTAACGCGGCATGGGGCGGCCCTCCCAGTGTTCGTCGTATGCGGCGGTATGCGCCAGGGGTAGGTTGGCGGCGACGCTAGAGGCCGGTACGTTGCGCGAAGGTTGCGCGCCTCGCCGGCCCTCCGGGGTCGGCGGCGTACGGGCGGGCTTCGGCGCTCAGCCCGTACGCGGCGCGCAGCCGCCGCACCCGGGGCAGCAGCGACGCACGGCCCGGGGCGTGCGCCGGAAGGGCGGCCAGCAGGGCCTCGCCGGCCTCCAGGTCCTCCTCGCCCCATGGCGTCCGGGCCCACCACCGCAGCAACTCCAGGTCGCCGCAGGCCAGCACGGTGCGGCGCACGTCCTCCTCCAGGATCCGGCGCATCCGGCACACCCCCGGCGCCTCCGACAGCGGCAGCAGCGGCCCCGCGTACGCGCGCACCGCCGCATGCGCGTTCCCGGCCGCCAACTCCTCCGTCACGGCCGCCACATCGGCCCGTACCGGCGCGCACAGCCGGTAGGGGCGCGAGCCCAGCAGCGGCCCGACCAGGCGGCGCAGCCGCGACAGCTCGGCGCGCAGGGTGACCGGGGAGCGCCGGCCGGCCTGGTCCCCGTACAGCTCCAGGGCCAGCCGATCGCCGCTCAGGCCCTCCGGGTGGGCGGCCAGCAGCACCATGATCTCGCTGTGCCGCGGCCCGAGCCGCAGCCGCCGCCCGTCGGTCAGCAGCAGCGCCTCGTCCCGCCCCAGCGCCGCCAGGCGCACCCGCGGGCCCGCCGCCCGCGGCGCCTCGGCCGCCAGCCGGCCCTCGGCGGCCCGCGCGGTCGCCTGGACCAGGGCCAGGCTGTGCGGGGCCGCCAGATGGTCGCCGCCGGTGATGTCCACCGCGCCCAACAGCCGCCCGGTGTGCGGGTCGTGGACCGGGGCGGCCGCACAGGTCCAGGGCTGCACCGCGCGGTGGTAGTGCTCGGCGGCGAAGATCTGCACCGCGTGGTCGACGGTGAGCGCCGTGCCCGGCGCGTTGGTGCCCGCGTGCCGCTCGTCCCAGCGCGCCCCGGCCACGAAGTTCATCCGCTCGGCCTGGTGCCGTACGCCCGCGTGCCCCTCCACCCACAGCATGCGGCCCTGCTCGTCGCAGACCGCGAGCAGATGCGCGCCGTCGTGGGCGATGGTGCCCAGCAGCTCGCGGAACAGCGGCATCACCCGGGCCAGCGGGTGCTCCGCGCGGTACGCCTCCAACTCGGCGTCCGCCAGGTCGATCGGCGCCAGCGGCTGCTGGCCCACCCGCGCCCTGGCCGAACGCCGCCAGGAGTCCGCCACCACCGGGCGGACGGCCGGCGAGACCGCCCCCTCGGTCAGGAATGCCTCGTGGGCGCGGCGCACCGCGCGGACGCGCTCCGCGGGATCCGCGCCCGACGCCATCGCCAGCCAGGGGTTGACCAAAGGTCCTCACTCGAGGTCACGGAGAGTCTCACGGACGGTCAGGTCGGCGACGGGCGGCACGGGAGAGCCGAGCGGCCCCGGCCGCCCCGATTCTCACACTCTCCTGTGCGCGGGCCGGCCCGCAAGAGCCGGGACCGCGCGCAACTTGCTCAACTTCCGCGCCCCTGGCGGTGCCAGTCGGGGCGCGGGTGCGACGATGAGCGCGTCATGGAAGCGGGCCACGTACTGCGGGCGCTGCGAGCCGCGGTGTTCGCAGCGGTCTGCGTGCTGCTCGCGGCGCTCGGGCACGCCCTGATGTCGGGGGCCGCCGTCCCGTGGTGGGTGATCGGCGCCGCCGTGCCGGTCACCGGCGGCGCGGCCTGGTGCCTGACGGGGCGCGAGCGCGGGCCGCTGGCGGTCGTCGCCGCGACCGTGGGCGCGCAGACCGCGCTCCACGCCGCGTTCATGCTCGCGCAGGGCGCCATGGCCGGGGCCAGTACGGGGACGGGGACAGCCGCGCCGTCCGGCACGGCGCCCATGCGCATGCCCATGTCGTCGCCGATGCCGATGTCGACGCCTGAGCATGCCCACCACATGGCCCATGCCCACGACGCCATGGCCTCGGCGCCGCTGCCCGGGGGCCAGGGGTACGGCGCGCTCGGCATGTGGTCCGCGCACCTGCTGGCCGCCCTGCTGTGCGGGATGTGGCTCTCCGGCGGCGAACAGGCCGCGTTCCGGCTGGTGCGGACCCTGGCCGTCGGCCTCTTCGCGCCCCTGCTGACCCTGCTGTACGGCGCCCCGCGCGTGCCCGCGCGGCCCCGCGTCCGCGCCGTGCGCCACGGCGGCTCTCAGCGGCTGCGGCTGCTGCTGCTCGCCCATGTCATCGCCACCCGTGGTCCGCCGCCCGGGGCCGTCGTCCGCTGACGGACGACGGCCCTCCAGGCCCACCACGTCACCGGGCGGCCCGCCGGGCCGTCCGGACTCCAGGAAGGACCGCAGGCGATGACCCCTGCCCGCACCCCGGCCGCCCTGCCACGGCGGCGCCCGGCACCCTTGCCCGTACCGATCTCACGGTCACGGTCCGTCGAGACCGGCCGCGAGCTCCCGCAGCCGCCGCGCCCGCTCGCCCCAGCGGCGGCACTCCGGGCACTCCAGCAGATGGGCGTCGAGATCCGCGTCCGGGACCTCCGGCGGCGGCGCCTCGCCGTCGACACGGGCCGACACGGCGACCCGGAACTGAGCACAGAACACCCCCTCATGGTCCCCGATGCCGCGGAGGGCCGCGATGCCTGACCGCGACGACGAGACCCTGACCTCCTGGGCGCTCGCCGCGCGCGGCGGCGACCCCGAGGCCGTGGACCGCTTCGTACGCGCCACCCGGCGCGATGTGTGGCGGTACGTCTACCGGCTCAGCGACGACCCGCACGCGGCCGACGACCTCGTCCAGGAGACCTATCTGCGCGCGCTGAGCGGACTGCCCCGCTTCGAGGGCAGATCCTCGGCGCGCACCTGGCTGCTGGCGATCGCCCGCCGGGCGGTCGTGGACCGGCTGCGCCGCAACGCGGCCAGGCCGCGGTCGGCCGACACCGACGACTGGCAGGCGGCGGCCGAGCGGGCCCAGCGCCGGGCGGCGCCGGACACCGGCTTCGACGACGCGGTGGCCCTGACCCAGTTGCTCGCCCTGCTGCCGTACGACCGGCGCGAGGCCTTCGTCCTCACCCAGCTGCTCGGGCTGCCCTACGCCGAGGCCGCGCTCGTCGTCGGCTGTCCGGTGGGCACGGTCCGCTCCCGGGTCGCCCGCGCCCGCGAAGCGCTGATCGAGCAGCTGGCGACGGCGGAGCGGGTCGCCTCCGGCGCGGCTGAGCAGGGTGGCGCGGCTGAGCCGGGTGGTGTGGCTGAGCCGGCCCGGACTGGCCGGTCCGGCCGCGTCGGCGTACCCGAGCCGGTGGGCTCGCGCTAGCCGGGTCCACCGGGGACGTGCTCCAGGACGATCACCGCCGCGTCGTCCTGGAGCCGCCCCTTCGTATGGGCGTCCAGATCCTTTTTCAGTCGTTGCAGCAGCTCGGGGGTCGGCAGCGAGGCCCAGCCGCTCAGGCGGTCGGCCAGGGGGTAGAACTCCCCGGCGGGATCGCGTGCCTCGGTCACCCCGTCCGTGCAGGCGAACACCCGGGTGTCCGGCCGAGCGGCAGACCGCCACCAGCCGGGGGAACCTCCCAGCGGTAGCTGGGGGGCGAGCCGAAAAAGGCGGGCGGGGAGCCGGAAATCCGGCGCCCCGCCCCGCGCTCCCGGTTGGGAGCGGTCAGCTGATGGGGGTCAGCTGATGGACTTGATCAGCTCACCGTTCGACGTGTCGCCGCTGAGCTCCCAGAAGAAGGTGCCGCCCAGGCCCTGCTGCTGCTTGTAGGTCATCTTCCCGGCGATGGTCGAGGGTGTGTCGTAGCTCCACCACTGGCTGCCGCAGTGCGCGTACGCGGTGCCCGCGACCTTGCCGGTCGCCGGGCAGGAGTTCTTGAGCACCTTGTAGTCCTCGATGCCCGCCTCGTACGTGCCGGGGGCCGGGCCGCTGGCCGTCCCACCGGGGGCGTCCTGGCTGACGCCGGTCCAGCCGCGCCCGTAGAAGCCGATGCCCAGCAGCAGCTTCGAGGCCGGAATGCCGAGGCCCTTGAGTTTGGTGATGGCGGCGTCGGTGTTGAAGCCCTGCTGCGGGATGCCGCTGTAGGAGGTGAGGGGGGAGTGCGGGGCGGTCGGGCCCTGGGCCGCCCAGGCCCCGAAGAAGTCGTAGGTCATCGGGTTGTACCAGTCGACGTACTGCGCGGCGCCGGCGTAGTCGGCGGCGTCTATCTTGCCGCCGGAGGAGGCGTCCGCGGTGATGGCGGCCGTCACCAGGTTGCCGCTGCCGAACTTGGCGCGCAGCGCGGCCATCACCTTCTTGAAGGCGTCCCTGCCACTGGAGTCACAGGTGTTGCCGCAGGCGTTGGGGTACTCCCAGTCGATGTCGATCCCGTCGAAGACATCGGCCCAGCGCGGGTCCTCGACCAGGTCGTAGCAGGACTGGGCGAACGCGGCGGGGTTCTTGGCGGCCTCGGCGAACCCGGACGACCAGGTCCAGCCGCCGAAGGACCAGATCACCTTCAGGTTCGGGTGCAGCTTCTTGAGCTTGCGCAGCTGGTTGAAGTTGCCGCGCAGCGCGCCCGTGTCCCAGGTGTCGGCGACGCCGTCGACGCTGCTCGCCGCGTCGTACGCCTTGTCGTAGTCGGCATACGCGTCGCCGATGGCGCACTTGCCGCCGGTGACGTTGCCGAAGGCGTAGTTGATGTGGGTGAGTTTGGCGGCGGATCCGGAGGTCTGGATGTTCTTGACGTGGTAGTTGCGCTGGTAGATGCCCCATTCGGTGAAGTAGCCGACCACCTTGTTGCCTGCGGCGGCCTTCTTGTCGCCCGCGGCGGCCTTCGTACCGGCCTTCGCGGCCTTCGTGTGGGGTTCGCCGGCGGCGGCCGGGCCGGCGAGCATCGTGGCGGCCAGGACCGCCGTACACAGCGCCGCGAGGGCGGTGAGCAGTCCGCGAAGTCCGCGAGGTCTGCGCATGGATTCTCCTCCGTGGGGGTGAGGGGAAAAGGTGCTGCCTGACGACCCGCCCATGACTTGACATGAACGCGCAGGCACGGTGGGAGCACCGTAGAAGGACTAGACCAGTGAGGTCAATGGTTTGGACCAATGTGCTCGCCGTGCGCGGAACTCGGTTGAAGATCCACCGATCGGTGACGCGGGGCTCTGGATCGGGCATACTCCAACCGCCACGGCGCAGGTCACGCCCCGTTCGCGATCCGACGGGAGCGTTTCCGACCGCCCGGCAGCCCCCCCGGCGGCCGCCGCTGCACCCTTCGGCGCCGCGCCGCCGCAGCAACCCCCGACAGGGACGGAAGAGGGAGAGGAGAGCGCCGCCATGACTGACCGCCGACCGCAGCCGGTGGAGCGTGAGCTGCCCACCGAGGAGGCCCACGACCTGATCTCGCTCGTCCGTGAGCTGATCGAACGGGAGATCAGGCCGCACGCGGCCGAAGAGGAGGCCGCCGGGCACTTCCCGCGCGACCTGTTCACCCTGTTGTCGAGCTCCGGGCTGCTGGGGCTGGTGTACCCCGAGGAGTTCGGCGGCGGCGAGCAGCCGTACGAGGTCTATCTCCAGGTCCTGGAGGAGCTGGCCGCGGCCCGGCTCACCGTCGGCCTGGGCGTCAGCGTGCACACCCTCGCCTGCCACGCGCTCGCCCACTACGGCGGCAAGGAACAGATCGCCGAGCACCTGCCCGCGATGCTGGGCGGCGGGCTGCTGGGTGCGTACTGCCTGTCCGAGCCCTCCTCCGGCTCCGACGCGGCCGGGCTCACCACCCGCGCCACCCGCGAGGGCGACGGCTGGACCCTGGCCGGCACCAAGGCCTGGATCACCCACGGCGGCATCGCCGACTTCTACACCGTCATGGCGCGCAGCGGACCGGACCGCACCCGGGGCATCACCGCGTTCCTCGTTCCCGGCGACGCCCCCGGGCTCTCCGCCGCCGCGCCCGAGCGCAAGATGGGCATGAAGGGCTCGCCCACCGCGCAGATCAACCTCGAAGGCGTCCAGGTGCCCGACGCCCGCCGTATCGGCGAGGAGGGCCAGGGCTTCGCCATCGCCCTCTCGGCCCTCGACGCGGGCCGCCTCGGCATCGCGGCGTGCGCGACCGGTCTCGCTCAGGCGGCGCTGGACGAGGCGCTCGCTTACACCACGCAGCGGCGGCAGTTCGGTCACCCCGTGGTGGACTTCCAGGGGCTGCGCTTCATGCTCGCCGACATGGCCACCCGGATAGAGGCCGGACGCGCCCTCTACCTCGCGGCCGCACGGCTGCGCGACGCGGGCAGGCCGTTCTCCAAGCAGGCGGCGATGGCCAAGCTGTTCTGCACCGACACCGCCATGAAGGTCACCACGGACGCCGTCCAACTGCTGGGCGGCTACGGCTACACCGCGGACTTCCCGGCCGAGCGCTATATGCGGGAGGCCAAGGTGCTGCAGATCGTGGAGGGCACCAACCAGATCCAGCGGGTCGTGATCGCCCGCCATCTCGCGGGTCCGGAGAGTCGCTGAGGCGGTGCCGGTGACGGCGGAGGTGACGTAAGGTGACGTGAGGTGACGTACTGAAGCTCACGCCGGTGGGGGCGCGGCGCGCCGGGCCCCCACGCTGAGCGGCGGGCCTCAGACCCGGGACGGCCGGGGACGGCGGCGCAGGCCCGGCATCCGGATCGGCTGCGACCCGGGGCCGCCGATGTGCGAGAACGGCTGCATCCGCCAGTCCAGCGTCTCCGGCAGCGTCAGCAGCATCGCCGGGTCCTGCTCCGACGCTTCCAACGACGCGTCGGCGGCGGACGTCCCCGTCACCCCCCGCCCCGTGCCGGGGCACACCGTGAGCCCGAACGGGTTCCACGGGGACGGGCACAGCGCGTGCTCCGGGAGCACGTCCTCGTCCGCCAGCAGGGCGATTGGACGAGCGCAGTCCGGGCAGATGACCCGGAAGATCTCGTAGGTCTCGTCCGTATCGCTGTCGCCTTCTTCGAGGCGCTCCAAATAGGGCATGAGTTTCCCCCTCGGGTGGGCTGGCCGGGCTCGTCGGCCTCGGCCTGGTCAGGCGCGTCGGCCTCGACCACAGCAAGCATTTCCCGCGGCACTACGCGGGTAATCACGGCACTCCCTGGGACCCCGACGAATGTATGTGGCGTTCGTCACATGCCCGACGCAGATGCTGCGAACATGGGCGTATGTCCCCGGCGTCCCCGGGAGCAACGCCGACTGGGCCGGACCGCCCCCGACCACATAAGGTGATCGGCTGTGGAGGAGCTGGACAGACAGATCGTGGAACTGCTCGTCAAGGACGGGCGGATGAGCTACACCGACCTGGGCAAGGCCACCGGCCTGTCCACGTCGGCGGTGCATCAGCGCGTGCGCCGACTCGAACAGCGGGGGGTCATCCGCGGCTACGCGGCCGTCGTGGACCCGGAGGCCGTCGGCCTGCCGCTCACGGCGTTCATCTCCGTCAAACCCTTCGACCCCAGCGCGCCCGACGACATCGCCGAGCGGCTGGCCGAGGTGCCCGAGATCGAGGCGTGCCACAGCGTGGCGGGCGACGAGAACTACATCCTCAAGGTGCGCGTCGCCGCGCCGCTGGAGCTGGAGCACCTGCTCAGCCGGATCCGCTCGCTGGCCGGGGTCTCCACCCGGACCACCGTCGTGCTGTCCACGCCCTACGAGGCGCGCCCGCCCCGCGTGTGAGCGCGCCGCGCCCGACGAGGCCGGCTCCGCGACCCGCGCCACCCCTGGCGCGGGCGCGACCCGCGCCGCCCCTGGTGCGGGCCGGCCCCGTCGAGGGGCGAGACTGAGGGTCGTACCGCACGCCCGATCCGACCCCGCGAGGCAGCCCGCCGTGAACGACCCCACACCCGCCCAGGCCGAAGGCCGCACCGTTCTGCTGCGCGGCGGCGAGGTCCACAGCCCCGCCGACCCGTTCGCCACCGCCATGGTGGTCGAGCGGGGCACCGTCGCCTGGGTCGGCTCGGAGGGCGCCGCGGACAGCTTCGCCGACGGCGTGGACGAGGTCGTCCACCTCGAGGGGGCGCTGGTCACCCCCGCGTTCACCGACGCGCATGTGCACACCACCGCCACCGGCCTCGCCCTCACCGGCCTCGACCTCGCGGGCGCCCGCACGCTCGCGGACGCGCTCGGCCGCGTGCGCGCGCACGCCCACGCCCACCCCGACGACCGGATCCTCCTCGGTCACGGCTGGGACGCCAGCGGCTGGCCCGAGGGGCGGCCCCCCACGCGCGCCGAGCTCGACGAGGCCGCCGGCGGCCGCCCGCTCTACCTCACCCGCATCGATGTGCACTCCGCCGTCGTCACCACCGCCATGCTCGACCTGGTCCCGGGCCTCGCCGGACCGGCCGGAAACCACGCCGTCAGCGCTGACGCCCCGCTGACCGGCGCCGCCCACCACGCCGTGCGCGCCGCCGCCCGCGCCGGGGTGACCCCCCGGCAGCGCGCCGCCGCCCAGCGCGCCGCCCTCGCCCGCGCCGCCTCCCTCGGCATCGGCTCGGTCCACGAGTGCGCGGGCCCCGACATCTCCGCCGAGGACGACCTCGCCGGGCTGCTGCGGCTGGCCGCCGAGGAGCCGGGCCCGCGCGTCTTCGGCTACTGGGCCGAGGCCGCCGCGAGCGCCGCCGACCTGGACAAGGTGCGCGACCTCGGCGCCCTCGGAGCGGCGGGCGACCTCTTCGTCGACGGCTCCCTCGGCTCGCACACCGCGCATCTGCACGAGCCGTACGCCGACGCGTCGCACACCGGCACCGCCCACCTGGACGTGGCCGCCGTCGCCGCCCATGTCATCGCCTGCACCGAGGCCGGGCTTCAGGCCGGCTTCCACGCCATCGGCGACGCCGCCGTGACCACCGTCGTGGAGGGCGTACGGGCGGCCGCCGACAAGGTCGGCCTCGCCCGCGTCCGCGCCGCCCGCCACCGCGTCGAGCACGCCGAGATGCTCGCCCCCGACGCCATCGCCGCCTTCGCCGAACTCGGCCTCACCGCCTCCGTCCAGCCCGCCTTCGACGCCGCCTGGGGCGGCGAGACGGGCATGTACGCGCAGCGGCTCGGCCCGGATCGGGCCCGCACCCTCAACCCCTTCGCCGCGCTGCTGCGCGCCGGCGTGCCCCTGGCGCTCGGCTCCGACAGCCCGGTCACCCCGCTCGACCCCTGGGGCACCGTCCGCGCCGCCGCCTTCCACCGCACCCCCGAGCACCGCGTCTCCGCCCGCGCCGCCTTCACCGCGCACACCCGCGGCGGCTGGCGGGCGATCGGGCGTGACGACGCGGGCGTCCTGGTGCCCGGTGCGCCCGCCGACTACGCGGTCTGGCGCACCGGGGAGCTTGTCGTACAGGTGCCCGACACCCGCGTCGCCGACTGGTCGACCGACCCGCGCTCGGGGACGCCGGGGCTGCCCGACCTCACGCCCGGCGGCCAACTCCCCGTCTGCGTGCGCACGGTGGTCGCCGGGCGGACCGTGTACCTCCGGCCGGACGAGTGACGCACGGCCGTGCCGTACCGCCGAACGATGCTCCCGCGGCTTGTCGCGGCAGCTGAACGCAGTCCGTACTGACCTGCTCATTTGGGGAAACGACGCAGGTCATGCCGGTGTTGACAGGGTGCGGGCGGCGGCCGGTAGGTTCGGCCGTGTCCACCACAGGACGTCCGACCGGGGAATCTCCACGCAGTCGTCGAACGCCGCTGGGCCATGGGGTGGCGCGCTGGTCCAGCGCGCCGCCGCTGGGAGCCAGGTCCAGCGCACGGGGGCGAGGGAGGGATCGCCGGGTCGGCAGGTGCGACCCGGGAGGGGCCCGGACGCTCAGTAGACAACGGCTCTCGGTCGACCCGCAGCCAGCGGGTCCCAGGCCGGCCCGAAGGGCGCCGGGCCCCGATCCGCACTCATGACGCACTCACGACGCCCGCGTGGCGCGTTCATGGCGCCCTCGTGACGGCTTGGGAACCCCGCTGTCCGCCTGAGCGTTCCGCACCTCGGGACACACATTCGAGCCCCGCGTTATACGGTCACCTCACCACCGCACGACTTGCAGGAAGGCAGCACGTGCATTCGGGTACCGAAACCAACGCCGAGACCGGCTCCCGGGGCGCGGCCGAAGACCGACCGGGGGAGCGGCCGGAGTCCGCCGCGGTGCCTGCCGCGGCCGACACCGACGCCCCGGCGCGCGATGCCGCGTCCCCGGCCGCGGCACGCCCCGAGCGGGACGGCCCGGAGCCGGGCCGCCCCGAGTCGGCCGCCGAGTTGGACAGCCCCGAAGCGAGCCGTCGTGAAGAGGGCCGCACCGAAGCGGGCCGCACCGAAGCGGGCCGCCCCGGCCGGATGCGCCGCCTGGCCCGGCTCGCCCGCCGCGAGGCGCCCCGCAGCGCCGTCGCGGCCGTATTCGGCCTCGCGCTCGGCCTCGCCTTCCCGCCGTACGGGCTGTGGCCGCTGTCGCTGGTCTCCGTGGCGGCCCTGAGCCTGCTCACCCACGGCCGCACGGCCCGCCAGGGTGCCTGGACCGGCTTCGCGATGGCGCTGCCGTTCTTTGTGCTCCTGCTGAAGTGGCTGCATGTCGTCGGCTGGGACGCGACGGTGGGCCTCGCGATCCTGCAAGCGCTCTACTTCCTTCCGCTGGGCGCGGCCCTCGCCCTGACCTCCCGGCTTCCGGTGTCCTGGCTGCGCCCCCTGTGGGCGGCCTGCCTGTGGATCGCCGAGGAGTGGGCCCGCGGCCGGGTGCCGTTCGGCGGTTTCACCTGGGGCCGGCTGGCCTTCGCCAACACCGGGTCGCCCTACACGCCGCTCGCCGCGCTCGGCGGCGCGCCGCTGGTCAGCTTCGCCGTCGCCCTGACGGGCACGCTGCTGGCCGCCGCGGCCCTGTCCCTGTACGGCATGCGTGGCGGCGCCCCGCGGCCGCGCGCCGCGCTGGCGGCCGGCGGGTCGGTCGCCGTGGCCGCGGCCGTGACCGTGGCCGGGCTCGCCGTGCCCATTCCCACGGGCGCCGACGACGCCGTGGACATCGCGATCGTCCAGGGCAACGTCCAGAAGCCCGGTATGGACTTCCTGGGCCGCCCCATGAAGATCCTCAACAATCACGTCAACGCCACGCTCGATCTGGCCAAGGATGTGAAGGCCGGCCGGATCAAAAAGCCCGACCTGGTGATTTGGCCGGAAAACGCCTCCGACCTCGACCCCTTCCAGTATCGGGAGGCGTACGCGCGGATCGACGAGGCCGTGAAGGCCATCGACGTGCCCGTCCTCGTCGGCGCGCTGGTCGACCACCCCACCAAGCAGGGCTACGTACTGAACCAGGGCATCGTCTGGGACCCCACGACCGGCCCCGGCGCCTCCTACACCAAGCAGCACCCGGTGCCCTTCGGCGAGTACGTCCCCTTCCGCGAGCAGCTCTCCAAGTTCATCACCCGGTTCCAGCGTGTCCCGCGCGACTTCTACCCCGGCCACCACAGCGGTGTGCTGAAGGTCGGCCCGGCCCGGCTGGGCGATGTGATCTGCTTCGAGGTCGCGTACGACGGGATCGTCCGTGACACGGTCAACGCGGGCGCCCGCATGATCGTCGTCCAGACCAACAACGCCACGTACGGCCGTACCGGCCAGCCCGAACAGCAGCTGGCCATGGGCCGGCTGCGGGCCATCGAGCACGGCCGCGCGGTGGTCACCGCGGCCACCAGCGGCATCAGCGCGGTCGTCGCCCCCGATGGCACGATCGAGCAGCGGACGAAAGAATTCACGCAAGATGTGCTCACCGCGCGCGTCCCGCTGCGCGATGGCACCACTGTCGCCGACCGCGTCGGTGCGACCCCCGAGTGGGTGCTCGCTATGGTGGGCGTTCTCTCCTGCGCGGCCGCGATCGTGATTGGCCGTCGGGGACGTACGGACGAGAAAGGGCAGTAAACACCGTGAGCGACGCACGCGAGGCCGACGAGCCGCGCCACACCTCGGACGCCGCAGATTCGCCTCGCGGGCGGAGAAGCGAGCAAAATGATGCGGTGAGCGACGCACGCGAGGCCGACGAGCCGCGCCACACCTCGGACGCCGCGGATTCGCCTCGCGGGCGGAGAAGCGAGCAGGACGGCGCCGGGACCGATGGTGACGGCGGGCGGCGGAAGTACGGTCCGCTCGGCAAGGTCCTGGTGATCATCCCGACCTATAACGAGGCGGAGAACATCAAGCCGATCGTCGCCCGGGTACGGGAATCCGTGCCCGAGGCCCATGTGCTCGTCGCCGATGACAACAGCCCGGACGGCACCGGCAAGGTCGCGGACGAGATCGCGGCCGAGGACGATCATGTCCGGGTGTTGCACCGCAAGGGCAAGGAGGGCCTGGGCGCCGCCTACCTCGCCGGATTCCGCTGGGGCATCGAGCACGGCTACGGCGTGCTGGTCGAGATGGACGCCGACGGCTCGCACCAGCCGGAGGAGCTGCCCCGGCTGCTGACCGCGCTCAAGGGCGCCGACCTGGTGATCGGCTCGCGCTGGGTGCCCGGCGGCCGCATCGTCAACTGGCCCAAGCGGCGGGAGTACCTCTCGCGCGGCGCCAGCACCTACTCCCGGATCCTGCTGGATGTGCCGATCCGCGATGTGACGGCCGGCTTTCGCGCCTTCCGCAAGGAGACCCTGGAGGGCCTCGGCATGGACGCCGTCGCCTCTCAGGGCTACTGCTTCCAGATCGACATGGCCTGGCGCGCGGTCAAGGCGGGCTTCCACGTCATCGAGGTCCCCGTGACGTTCATCGAACGTGAGCGGGGCGACAGCAAGATGAACCGCGACATCGTCACCGAGGCGTTCTGGCGGGTCGCCACCTGGGGCGTGAGCTCCCGGGCGAACAAGCTGCTGGGGCGCGACCCCTCGTAGGCCCTGTCCGGGCGATCTTCGCGGGCCCGCGACGCCTGGCACCGCGCCCCCAGCTACCGCTGGGAGGCGCCCCCGGCCGCGTTGTCGGGATCGTCCGCCACGCCGCGTCAGCGGCATATCGGCCGCAGCGGCCCGGTACGAGGACGACCCTCCGCCTTGCGATGCTCCCCCAGCCTTCGGCCGGGAGGTGCCCCCTCACCAGACGCCGCGGGCCCCGCGGCGCCAGCCGCTGATGTCACAGCCACGAAGATCGCCCGGACAGGGCCTGGCCGTGGCCCGGATCTCTCCGCAGAGATCTTTGGCCCCCGGGGCCCGGCCGCGCCGCCGGTCCGGGCACACTTGGAGCATGATGACCGGCCCGTCGCAGCAGACCGACCCGACCCGTCCGAAGCGCTCGCGCGCCCGCACCTTCCTGCCGCTGGGTATCGCGGCCTGGCTGGTGCTCGAGATCTGGCTGCTGACCGTGGTGGCGGAGGCCGCCGGCGGGTTCACGGTCTTGTCGCTGTTGCTCGCCGGTGTGGTGGTCGGCGCGGCCGTGATCAAGCGGGCCGGCCGCCGGGCCTGGCAGAACCTCTCCCGGTCCATGCAGCCGGGCGCCGCGCCGCAGGACCCGGCGGCGGGGACGGGCAGCAGCTTCACGATGCTCGGTGGGCTGCTGCTGATGATCCCCGGCCTGGTCTCGGACGTGGCCGCGCTGGTGTGTCTGTTCCCGCCGACGCGCGCGCTGCTGCGCGGCCGCGCGGAGGCGATGCTCAGGCGCCGGGTCGGATATGTCCCGGGGCCGATGGGCGGCGGCTTCGCGCCGGGCCACGGCCAGGAGCGGATGCGCCACCCCGATGGCAAGGTCATCCAGGGCGAGGTCATAGCGGACGACGAGGGCCCGCACTCGGCGCCCAGGGGCTGACGCGCTCCCGTCCCGGTCCGGTCCCGTTACGAAGGTCGACAAGGGCCGGGGCCACTGCTCGGCAGTGGCCCCGGCCCTTGATGTTGTCGCTGTCGGTGTTGTCGTGTGATCAGGCGGACTTACGGGTGTCGCGCGGATGCACAGCGATGTTCATGGCGCCGGAGCGCAGTACGGCCAGCCGCTCGGCCAGCACCTCCTCGAGCTCCTCGCGGGTGCGTCGCTCCATGAGCATGTCCCAATGTGTGCGCGCGGGCTTGCCCTTCTTCTCCTCAGGACCATCGCCGTCCACCAGGAGTGCCACGGCACCACAGGCCTTACACTCCCACTCCGGCGGGATCTCCGCCTCTACCGAGAACGGCATCTCGAATCGATGTCCGTTCTGGCATGCGTACTCCACCGCCTGGCGCGGGGCCAGATCGATGCCGCGGTCGGTCTCGTAGCTGGTCACCACGAGTCGCGTGCCGCGGAGAGCTCGCTCACTCATGAATCGTGCCTCCCGGGCTTGTCGCCCACAGGACAGGTGTCGCTGTCGTCGTCATCCGGTCAACGTCCGGTCGGCGGTGAAGATTCCCGTACTGGGACATGCGTCGCCCGTCGTGCCGCCCCGTTGTTCTACCCACAGGCGCCCGGTTTGTCACATCTGGCAGCACATGTCACCCAGTGTTTCTGGTACTTTAGCGCGCAGTAACGGTCCGCCTGGTAGGCCGAGGGCGTACACTACCGCTCCATGCCCGCGAGGGCTAAATCCGGTCATGAATCGATGTCCGTGTTGTCTGCGTTGCCCGCGTTTTCTGTGTCGTTTGTGTTGTCTGCGTTATCTGTGTTGCCTGTGGGTGGTTGCCCTGCGCGATGACCGGCGAGTGCTCGCCGGCGGGCGAGGGAAGCGCGAAGAAGCGCAGGAAGTACTGCGCGAGCGGTCCGATGGACAGCGCGTACAGCACCGTGCCGACCCCCACGGATCCGCCCAACACGAAGCCCACCGCCAGTACCGTCACCTCGATCGCGGTCCTCATCAGCCGCACCGAGCGCCCGGTGCGCCGGTGCAGCCCGGTCATCAGCCCGTCCCGCGGGCCCGGCCCGAAGCGCGCCGAGATGTAGAGGCCGGTCGCCGCGCCGTTGAGGACCACCGAGAACACCAGCAGGGGGATCCTCAGTGTCAGGGCGTGAAGCTCCGGAATCAGCCATAGTGTGATGTCCACCACTAGGCCGATCACCGCCACATTGGACACCGTGCCCAGCCCGGGGCGCTGGCGCAGCGGGATCCACAGCAGCAGTACGGCGGCACCGACCACGATGGTCACCGTTCCGAAGGACAGCGAGGTGTGTCCGGCGATGCCCTGGTGGAAGACGTCCCAGGGGTCGAGCCCGAGTCCGGCGCGCAGCTGGAGCGCCATGCTGACGCCGTACAGCACCAGCCCGGCGTAGAGATGGACCAGGCGACGCGCGAGCCGGGGACCGGGAAACGGTGGCGACGCTGATGGCGGCGATGGGGACGACGGGGGCTCGGGCTCGGACGACGACGCGGACGGCACGGGTGGCACGGGTGGCACGGGTGGCACGGACAAAGAAGGCTCCAAGAGGCTGAAGTGGCCTGGCCGGTGGAGGCGGTGGACTATGGCATGTCACTCTGTAGCCCAAGACCAGTCCAGTTCCATGGCCAATTCCGGAAAGGTGGACCGCAGACGATGAGTCCGTGGACATCCGCGGTGGGGGCATCCCAGTTGGCTCGCCTGCTCGGGCCGGAGCACACGCGCGACGCCGAGGCCGCGGCGATCGTCTCGGTGACGGGCGGCCGGCGCGTACCCGCCTACCGTTCGCTCGCCGATCGCGTACGGCTGCTCGTCCTCGAAGGCCGGGTCCCGGTCGCGGCGCGGCTGCCCGCCGAGCGCGAGCTGGCGGCGGCCCTGGGGGTCAGCCGGACCACCGTGGCCGCCGCCTACGAGGCGCTGCGCCAGGAGGGCTTCCTGGAATCGCGGCGCGGGTCCGGCAGCTGGACCGCGATGCCCGCCGGGAGCCCGCTGCCCACCCGCGGGCTCGACCCGCTGCCGCCCGAGGCCGCGAGCTCCGTGATCGATCTGGGCCATGCGGCCCTGCCCGCGCCCGAGCCCTGGCTGACCCGCGCCATGCGCGGCGCCCTGGAGGAGCTCCCGCCGTACGCCCACACGCACGGCGACTACCCGGCCGGGCTGCCCGCGCTGCGCCAGGCCCTCGCCGACCGCTACACCGCCCGCGGCATACCGACCATGCCCGAGCAGATCATGGTCACCACCGGGGCCATGGGCGCCGTGGCCGCCATCAGCCGGCTGTTCGTCCGCCACGGCGAACGGGTCGCCGTCGAGTCGCCCTCGTACGCGAACATCCTCCAGCTGCTGCGGGAGGCAGGCACCCGGCTGGTGCCCGTGGCCATGGCCCCCGGGCTCGCGGGCTGGGACCTGCCGGCCTGGCGGCAGACGCTGCGCGACGCCGCGCCGCGCATGGCCTATGTCGTCGCCGACTTCCACAACCCCCTCGGCTCGCTGGCCACCGACGAGCAGCGCAGACAGCTCGTCGACGCGGCGCGCTCGGCCGGGACCGTGCTCGTCGTCGACGAGACCATGGCCGAACTGCGTCTGGACGAGGAGGTGGAGCTGCCCCGTCCGGTCGCCGCGCTCGACCCCGGGGGCAGCACGGTCGTCACCGTCGGCTCGGCGAGCAAGTCCTTCTGGGCCGGGCTGCGCATCGGCTGGGTGCGCGCCGCCCCCGACGTCATCCGCAGCCTGGTCGCGGCCCGCGCCTACGCGGACATGGGCACCCCGGTCGTCGAACAGCTGGCGGTGGGCTGGCTGCTGGCCACCGGCGGCTGGGACGAGGCGATCGAGCTGCGCCGGGCGCAGGCGCGGGAGAACCGCGACGCGCTCGTCGCCGCCGTCCGCCGCCACCTCCCCGACTGGGAGTTCGCCGTGCCGCACGGCGGGCTCACCCTCTGGGCCCGCACCGGCGGCCTGTCCGGGTCACGGATCGCGGAGACGGGCGAGCGGCTGGGCGTACGGGTCCCCTCGGGCCCCCGCTTCGGGGTCGACGGCGTCTTCGAGGGGTACGTACGGCTTCCGTTCACCGTGGGCGGCGCGGTCGCCGAGAAGGCCGCCGCCTGCCTCGCCGCCGCGGCGGAGCTGGTCGCGACCGGCGCCGCGGTCGAGTCCCAGGTGCCGCGCAGCTACGTGGCCTGAACCGGCTGCGGCGCGCCTTGAGGGGCGCCCGGACGGCCTAGCCCTCCGCCGGGCTCCCCGCGGGCCCGGCCTTCACCATGTCGACCCGCCCCGCGGCCTCGGCCGGGCCCGGGGCCGCGGCCGCCTCCCGCGGCAGCTCCGGTTCCGGCAGCAGCCCGAGGACCGCCTGCCGCTGCGCCTCGCTCGTCGCCTCGTCGTACGGGTCGGGGGTGGCCGGCACCTGCAGTCGGTGCACCGGGCCGGCGCCGAGCCGTACATAGCCCCGGCCCGGGGGCACCTCGGGGGTCGGTGTGGTGTGCGGCGGGGCGCCGAGTACGGCCCGGATCTGTTCGTCGGAGCCGGGCCCCAGCACCACACGGGCCCGGGTGTGGGACTGTACGACCTCGCTCAGCGCGTCCGCGGCGTCGAGGTGGTCGGCCACCACCACCCGCACCTGGGCCGCCCGCCCGTGCCGCAGCGGCACCTGGAGCAGTTCCTGCGGGTCGCGGCGGCCCTCGGCCGCGGCGAGCTGGCTGAGCACCGTCGGCCGGTCGAGGACGAGCCACAGCGGGCGGCGGATGTCCTGTGGCGGCGGGTGGCCCGTCTGGCGGGCCCGGTTCGCCGCGATCAGCCGCCGCTCCGTCTCGTGTGCCGCCCACTCCAGCGTCGCCAGCGTCCCGGCGAGCCCGCACTCGACGCCCAGCACCCCGGCCCGGCCGCCCAGGAACGCGTACTCGCCGGTGCCGCTGCCGTCCACCACCAGCACCTGACCGTGGCACAGCGCCTGGAGCGCGATGGACCGCAGCAGGGTCGTGGTGCCGCTCCCGGGCGGGCCGAGGGCCAGCAGATGCGGCTCCGTCGACCGCGGCCCGGTGCGCCACACCACCGGCGGGGCGTCCCGCCGTACCTCCTCCGCCGGGTCGTCGGCCGCCTCCGTGACGGGCAGCGTGCGCTGCACCGAGGAGGCGTCGGTGAAGCCGAGCACGGTCTCGCCGGGCGTGGTCACAAAGTGCTGCGCGCCGATCGCGGTGGACAGGGCGGGCAGCACCGTCAGCGTCAGATGGTTGGCCTCCTCGTCCCACTCGAAGAAGTACTCCCGGCCGCGCCCCGACTTGGCGTACAGCAGCCGCTCGACGCGGGCGCGGGACTCCGCGTCGCCGTCGGTGAAGTACGCGGGGTAGCGCAGCTTCAGCCGGGTCAGCCGCCCGCTCTCGTCGAACTCGAAGGAGCCGAAGGCGCTCGACCACTCACCGCCGTGCGCGTACAGCGGGCTGGGGTCCTCAGGGGCGGAGAAGTACGGCACCAGGGCCTCGTACAGGATCAGCAGGCGCTCCCGGCCGGCCTCGCCGGGCCCCGGATCCCTCACTGGGCCCTTCCGCCCGGCCCAGAACGCGGCCCCCATCAGGCTCACGGCCGACAGTGTCGGGCCGTACGGCAGGAGGGCGATGCCCACCACGCAGGTGGCCATCAGGAAGAGCGCCGGGCCGCGGCGCTCCTTCGGGGTCTGCGCCCATCTGCGCCGCCCGCCGGCGGCCATGGCGCGCAGCCCGCGGCAGAGCGCGATCAGCGGATGCAGCACATCGGCGGCGCCGTCGCCGGCGGCCCGGGCGAAGCCGCGGGCGCGGGCCAGCTTGGTGCCGCGGGCCGGTTTGCCGCCGCGGGTCAGCTTGCCGCCGCGGGCGAACCCGCGGGCGCGGGCGAGCGGGCCGCCGGCGCTGAGGACACGGGGGAGCGGTCGTCGGCGCACGTCAGAACTTGATCCCGCCCAGCAGGTTGGCCAGGCTGGTGCCACCGGCCCTGATGCTCGGAGCGATCGCGGTGCTCGCGAGATAGAAGCCGAAAAGGGCGCAGATGATGGCGTGCGACGCCTTGAGGCCGTCCTTGCGGAAGAACACGAAGACGACGACACCGAGCAGTACGACGCCGGAAATGGACAGGATCATCACGGTCTCCTGGCTGGTGGGGGACGGTCACCATGAGTCCTTCCAGGGTCACGCCAAGTACCCACTCGGCAAAAGGTGCAAATGGGTGGATTATCGGTGTAATCACTCAGAAGCCGGAGGCGAGACGCCATGAGCGACCAGAACCGCGAGGCCGAGCCGGCCCACGACCCGGAGGTGCTGCAGCTCGCCGCCAAGGTCTTCGATCTGGCCCGGCACGGGGACACCGACACGCTCGCCGCCTACGTGGACGCGGGCGTCCCGGTCAGCCTCACCGACGACAAGGGGGATTCGCTCCTCATGCTCGCGGCCTGCCACGGGCACGCCGCGACGGTCTCCGCACTGCTGCACCGGGGGGCCGACCCCAACCGTCCCAGCGAAGGCGGCCAGACGCCCATCGCCGGCGCCACGTTCAAGGGCGAGGGGGAGGTGCTCCGGGTGCTGCTGGCCGGTGGCGCCGACCCGCGGGCGGGCTCGCCCTCGGCCGTCGAGGCGGCGCGCATGTTCGGGCGGCGGGATCTGCTCACCCTGTTCGGTGTGGCGGAATGAGCTGACGTCCCGGGCCGCTGTGGCCCGTTCGACTTCTGTCCGCCGCGGGTGGTGCGGACGGCGAAATGCCTCAACTTCTTTGACGCGAATGGTCCAGACTATTGACATGCCTTGAACAAGGCTCGGCATGATGTCCTCACCGCGCACCCTTCCCCACGGGCCGCCTCGCGCGCCCGTTCCCCCACACAGGAAGGCCATCGCTTCATGAGGAAAACTCTGCGCATCGCCATGACCGGCCTGCTCGCGGCGGCCGCCCTCGCCGCCGCCCCCTGGCCGGCCCCGGCAGCCGACGCCGCCCCGCCGGCCGTCGCCGCCACCTTCACCGACAACTTCGACGGCCCGGCGGGCGGCGCCGTCGACGGCTCCAAATGGGGCTACGAGACCGGCGACAACGTCAACAACCACGAGCGCCAGTACTACACGGACGGCACCAAGAACGCGGCGCTCGACGGCCAGGGCAACCTGGTCATCACCGCCCGCAAGGAGAACCCGGCCAACTACAACTGCTGGTACGGCCGGTGCGAGTACACCTCGGCCCGGCTCTCCACCGCGCGCACCTTCACCACCGCGTACGGACATGTGGAGGCCCGGATCAAGGTGCCCCGGGGGCAGGGCATGTGGCCCGCCTTCTGGATGCTCGGCAACGACATCGGCAGCGCCGGATGGCCCAACTGCGGCGAGATCGACGTCATGGAGAACGTCGGATTCGAGCCCAGCACCGTGCACGGCACCATCCACGGCCCCGGCTACTCCGGCTCGGGCGGCATAGGCGCCGGCTACACCCTGCCGAACGGGCAGAAGTTCGCCGACGGCTTCCACACCTTCGCGGTCGACTGGTCGCCCAACAAGATCACCTGGTCCGTGGACGGCAACGTCTACCAGACCCGCACCCCGGCCGATCTGAACGGCAACCGCTGGGTGTTCGACCACGGCTTCTACATCATTCTCAACCTCGCGGTCGGCGGCTACTGGCCCGGCGATCCGGACGGCTCGACCACCTTCCCGCAGCAACTGGTGGTCGACTACGTCAAGGTCACCGGCGGCAACTGACGACGCGGTGACAAGGTGACATGGTGACATCGGCGCCCGGTCGTGGCCGGGCGCCGACGCGTTTCGCCTCCGTACGCTTGACCCTCTCACTGTGTGAGGGCCTGCACTGGAAGGCGTCATGTTCACCATCGGAGAGTTCGCCAAGCACGGACGTGTGTCGGTCCGCATGCTGCGCCACTACGACGCCATCGGGCTGCTGCGCCCCGTCCACACCGACCCGACCAGCGGCTACCGCTACTACAAGGCCGGTCAGCTCGCACGGCTCAACCGCGTCATCGCGCTCAAGGACCTGGGCTTCAGCCTCCACCAGGTCAAGGCGCTCCTCGACGACGACATCGGCACCGAGGAGCTGCGCGGGATGCTGCGGCTGCGCCGGGCGGAGCTGGAATCGGCCGTCGCGGAGGCGGTGGCCCGGCTGGCCCAGGTCGAGGCGAGGCTCCGGACCATTGAGAACGAGGGACGCATGCCCACCGAAGACATTGTGATCAAGAGTCTGCCGCCGCTCCGCCTGGCCGAGCTGAGCGCCACCGCGGCGAGCTTCGAACCGCAGGACATCGGGCCCGTCATCGGCCCCCTCTTCGGCCGGCTGTGCGGACTGCTGGACGCCGCGGGCGTGACCCCCACCGGCCCCGGGCTCGCCTACTACGAGGACGCCCCCGAGGGCGGCGGGGCGATCACGGTCCACGCCGGGCTGCCGGTCGGCGCGCAGGTGAGCGTCGGCGAGGACGTCCGGATCGTCCACCTGCCCGGCGTCGAGCGCGCCGCCACCATCGTGCACCGCGGCCCCATGGAGGGCGAAGTGGTGTCCACCTCCCAGGCGCTGGCCCATTGGATCGACGCCAACGGCTACCGCTCGACGGGATACCCGCGCGAAGTCTCCCTGGACTGCCCCGAGGACCGCACCCAGTGGGTGACCGAGCTCCAGGAACCCATCGTCCACAGCGGCTGAGGCCCGTGCCCCGGAGGCCCGTTCGGGCCGGGCCTCCGGGACATGCCAAGATCGCAGGCATGACGGCACAGCACGACCCGGAAACGATCCTCGCCGGCCTGGACGACGAGGACTGGCCCACCATCGGCTTCTCCCGCGGCACCGCCGCCGACCCGGCCGGCACGCTGCGCGCCCTGGTCTCGGCGGACAACGAAAACGTCCGCGAGGAGGCGCTCGCGTCCTTCTGGGGTGCGCTGCGCGCCCGCGTCCCCGCCTACCGCGCGACCGTGCGGGTCATCCCGTACCTGGCCCGGGCCTGCGCGGCCGGGATCCACCAGGAGACGCTGCTCGAACTCCTGCACAGCGTCGCCAACGGGGAGGACCAGCCCCGCAACGACCAGGACGAACTCACGGCCGCCGTCGCCGCGCAGGTGCCGCTGCTGCTGCCCCTCCTCTCGCACGACGACGAGGACATCAAGCGCTGGCTGATCCGTATCGTCCTGCTGTCCGGCCGGTCCTCCGAGAGCGCCGAGGCGATACGGGCCCGCTGGGCGCAGGAGTCCGACCCCGCGCTGCGCTCCGCCCTGCTGTCGGCCTGCCGGATCGCCGACCCGGACGTCGCGGCGGAGCTCAGCGCGGGCGAACTCGACCCCGACCGGGACCCCGAGATCCGGCTCGTGGCCGCCCTCAACCTGGTGCGGGACGGGGCCTCCTGGACGGACGAGCTGGAGGCCGCCGCCACCGCGTGGGCGCTGGGCGGCGGCGAGCTCGAACCGGTCGAGCGGTGGTTCGACGCGGACTCCGGCGACTGGAAGGACACCGACCCCGACGACGAGTCCTTCGAGCTCCTCCTCCAACTGCTCGCCGACCGCGGAGAGCTCCCGGTGGCCCTCCGTCTGCTGGACGTGGTCCTGGCCGCGGAGGGCCCCGGCGCCGGCCTGCGCGGCCGCCGGGCGCTGGGCGCCATCGAGCCGCTGTGCGCGGAGTTCCGCGCCGCCCCGGCGCTGCTGGCCCCGCGCCTGGCGTCCCTGGTGACACATCAGGACCTGGTCGTGGCCGGGCGGGCCGTCGGCCAGCTGCGGCGCCTGGGGGACGAGGGCCGGCCCGCCGCCGACGCGCTGCTGACCCACGCCTCGGGCGAGAGGGTCGCCGAGGCGGAGGACAAGTTCGACGCCGAGGACGCGGAGGAGGTCGCCGACAATGCCCTGGGAGCGCTCGTCGACCTCGGCGACCCCAGGGCCGTGCCGCTGCTCGCCCGCGATCTGCCGCGCCGCAAGGAGGCCCTGGAGACCGCCATAGGCACCTCGCCCTGGAGCCGCCACGACGAGCCGTCGGTGCCCTTCGACCCGCAGCTCCTGGACGCCGCCCGCGACCTGATCCGCCATCCGGACCGCCGGAACTACAGCGCGCCCCGGTACCTGTGCACCCTGCTGGCCTCCTGGGGCCCGCAGGCCGCCTCCGCCCTCCCGGAGCTGTACTCCCTGCTGACCAAGGAGCGTCAGCACGCCCCGGGCGCGGTGGCCGCCGCCGCGGCGGGCACCGAGGCCGCCGCCGAGGCCGAAGAACGACTGCGCGCCGCCGCCGAAGGCGCCTCCGTCTACGACCGCATGCCCACCGCCGAGGCCCTGCACCGGCTCACCGGTGACACCGCGCAGCTGGTCGAGGCGGTCCGCCCCGGCCTCGACGACATCCTCTACAGCAAGCGCGCCGCGGTGGGCCGGGCCGGGCGGCTCGGCCCGGCCGCCGAGCCGCTGCTGCCCCGCCTGCGCGAGCTGCTGGCCCCCGGCGAGGGTGACGGGTGGGGCCTGGGCGACTGTCTGACGGCCGCGTCCGCCATCCTGGCGATCGCCGGCGAATCGGCGGCGGACGAGCTGATCCCGGTCGTGGCCCAGGGCCTGGAGACCCAATACGCGGCGCCCCGAGCCTCGGCGGTCCGCGTGGCCGCCCGGCTGGGCGCGGCCGCCGCGCCCCTGGCCGAGCGGATCGCGCCGCTGCTGGAGTCCCTGGACACCTTCCTGCCCGCCGTACGCGCCCTGCTGGCCATCCCGGGGGCCGTGGGGCCCGAGGGGGTGGTCGAGCGCGAGGAGCTGACCGACGCGCTGCTCGTGACCGTCGACTACGCCCGTGACCCCCAGACGGCGCTCGACCTGCTGCGCGACCTCGGCGGCGGCAGCCTCCCCGAGGCCGCCGTGGACCCGCTGCGCGAGTCGCTGACCGCCGAACGCCGCCCGCCCCTGCGCCTGTACGACCTGAACCGGATCCGCACCGACCAGCGACGCACGGCTGCCCTGAGGGCCGCCCTGGGCGAGTAGGTCTCCGGCCGCCGAGTAGCCTCGGGCCATGGATATCGGTGATGTCGTCGAGGACTTCGAACTGCCGGATGAGAGCGGCGCCGCCCGCACGCTGAGCGGGCTGCTCGAGAACGGCCCTGTGGTGCTGTTCTTCTATCCCGCGGCCTTCACGCCCGGCTGCACGAAGGAGGCCTGTCACTTCCGGGACATCGCGGGGGAGTTCAAGGCGCTCGGCGCCCAGCCGGTCGGGGTGAGCGCGGACTCGGTGGACAAGCAGGCGGAGTTCGCCCGTACGCACTCCTTCGGCTATCCGCTGCTGTCCGATCCGGAGGGGACCGTACGGGAGCGGTTCGGGGTCAAGCGCGGCATAGCGGCCGTCCCCACCAAGCGGGTCACCTTTGTGATCGACACCGACCGGCGGGTGCTGGAGATCGTCAAAAGCGAGTTCCGGATGAGCGTGCACGCGGACAAGGCGCTCGAGGCGCTGCGGAACAGGGCGGCGTAAGCGGGGCGTACGACGGCGTAGCGAGGCGCGCAGGAGTCCAGAGGCGCGTGGGTAATGACCCGCGCGCCCCGGGCGTTCGACCCCTTGGCAACTCCTCCAGCAAGCGCTTGCCCCCGGCGTAAGGCCGCGCCCAGCGCCTGGTCCCGGCCGGGGTGATCCGTTGATTCAGCGTGCCGGCAGGTGCCGGGCGAAGAACCCCCGCACGGGGCCGCGCACGGCGGGCACCGAGCGAGCCGGATCAGCCGTGCCCACCAGCGCGGCCCGGGCCTCCGCGGTCATCAGCCCGGCGGTCTGCAACTGGGGCGCGATGGCGGCGTAGTCGGTGAACACCCAGTGCATGGCGTCGCGCAGCTCCCTCCGCTCGATGCGATCGCCGGGGTGGGAGAGCAGGGCCGCCCAGGAACGCCGCATGTCCTCGTCCCGGCGCCGTACACCCCCACCCGCCGCGGATCCAGCGCCCGGCCGAGGTCTTCCGGTAGCGGGCGCCCCGCCGCGTCCGGGTTCCGCCCGCTCGCCAGCGCCGCCAACTGACCCAGTACGAAACGGATGTCCGCGATCCGGGTGGTGATCATGGTACGGAAGGTCGCCGGGTCCGTCCGGGGATCCCCGCGGAAGACGGTCGGGCGGACCATGTCCCGTCCGGTCATCGCGCGGGGGAACTCGACCGCGCAGGCGTCCCCGGGGTGGTCGACCGTCACCACCGCGAAGCCGTGGCTCGCCAACTCCTCGGCGACCGCCGTGCCCAGGCCGCGCGGGTCGCCGCCGCCCGGGCTGTACAGCAGCACCGGATGCCGGACGGGGCGCGCGGGCGCGCCCATGTGGGCATGCGTCATGGTGGCCGTCCAGTCCACCCCGGCCCGCGGCAACCCGGGGTGCGCGGCGCCGGCCTGATCACCACGGTCCGCGCCGGGCGCGCGGTGCTGCACCGGCGCACCGCGCTGGGCGGCCTGCTGGTGCGGCGCGGTTCCTGAGCACGCCCGCGTCCAACGCCCGCGTTCGCGGTGGATCTGCGTCACGGACACGCCGTGGCGTCGGCGTGTCGTCGGCGCAGATCCACCGCGAACTCCCTTCTAAAGACGCGAGAAGGTGAAGGAGAACTCGGCGGGCCCGGCGTCGAGGCGGTACTGGGGAAGCACCCCGGGCCCGCACGACTGGCTGCCGATGCCCTGCTGCCCGTGGTCGAGGTTCACCCACACCGTGTCCGCCGACGCGGACAGGTCCGGCGTGTGCTCGGCCGCGTCCAGCTGCTCCGTGGTCCACCGCCGTGCCGTGAACCAGAACGGCGGCGCGCCCTCCACCGCGATCCCGGTGCCGTCGTCATCGGTCAGCCGGGCCCACCGGACGTCCGCCCGGGCCCCGTTCTCCTGCGGCCTGACGTACGGCGTCTGCATGTCGTCGACGGACAGCGCCCACCGGCCGATCCGGGAGGCGGCACGGGTGTCCGGGTACGCCTCGCCGGGGCCGCCGCCGAACCACTCGGCCCGGCCCAGCGTCGCGGGGACGCCGAGCCGCAGGCCCAGGCGCGGCAGCGGGCAGGTCCACTCGCCCAGGGGGGTGACGGAGACGGCCAGGCGCAGTCGGCCCGGGGTGGCAGCGGCGGCGGGGTCGGCGGTCCAGCGGTAGACGGCCTCCAGGCCGACGTCGGTGGCCGCGGGGGCGACGCGGGTGCGGACCGTCAGGGCGTCGTCCGCCACCTCCACGGCGTCGACGCGGTGGTGGAGGCGGTGCAGGCCGAGTTGGCGCCAGATCAGGCCGTAGCGCTCGTCGGGCTGCCAGGACGCGCCGTTGTCGTTGTCGGTGGGGGCGCGCCACACGTCGAGGCGGGGGCCGGTGACCGCGAGGCCGCCGAGGGAGACCAGCGCGCCGGTGGCCGGGTCGAAGCTGCCCGGGCCCAGCACGATCGCGCCGTCCTCGCGGCGCGGCGCGACAGCGGCATCCGTGGCAGACGAGGCAGACGAGGCGGTCGGGGCGGCGGCCGGGAGCTGGCCCCAGGCCACCTCGTGGCCCGCCGACGCCCACGCGGTGTCGGCCGCGAGCCGCGCCCGTACGGTCCACAGCGCCTCGCCGTCAGCGCCTGTCGCGGGCCGTTCGGGGAGCTTGAGGTCGGCGGACTCGCCCGGGGCCAGCGGCGGGACCGCCAGCTCGCCGCCGCCGACCTCCACGCCCTCGGCCTCGTAGGCCCAGGAGAACGCCAGATGGGTGAGGTCGGCGAAGTCGTGGGTGTTGGTGACGCGGACCGTGCCCGCCGCGCCGTCGCCCTCGATCCGGACCGGCTCGATGACCTTCTTGTACTCGATCAGGCCGGGGGAGGGGGTGCGGTCGGGGAAGAGGAGCCCGTCGCAGACGAAGTTGCCGTCGTGCAGCTCCTCGCCGAAGTCCCCGCCGTACCCGTAGAAGAGCTCGCCCTCGGGGGTGCGCTTGGCGATGCCGTGGTCGATCCACTCCCATACGAAGCCGCCCTGGCAGCGCTCATGCGCCTCGAACAGCCGCTGGTAGTCGCTGAGTCCGCCCGGCCCGTTGCCCATGGCGTGCGCGTACTCGCAGAGGATGAAGGGGAGATCGCGGCGCTTGGCGTCCAGCTCGGCGTCTGCCCAGGGGGCCTCGACGCGCCGGCCGATCTGGTCGACCTCCTCGTGCGAGGCGTACATCCGCGAATAGACGTCCGTGTCGGCGCAGGACATGTCGCCCTCGTAGTGGATCACGCGCGAGGAGTCGCGCTCGCGGATCCAGTCGGCCATGGCGGTCAGCCCGCGGCCGGTGCCGCACTCGTTGCCCAGCGACCACATCACCACCGACGCGTGGTTCTTGTCGCGCTCGACCATCCGGCGGGCCCGGTCCACCAGGGCCGGGGTCCAGCGGTCGTCGTCGACCGGGTTGCCGCGCCAGCCGAGGTCGACGAAGCCGTGGGTCTCCAGGTCGCACTCGTCGATCACCCACAGGCCCAGCTCGTCGCACAGGTCGAGGAAGGCGGGGTGCGGCGGATAGTGGCTGGTGCGTACGGCGTTGATGTTGTGCCGCTTCATCAGCACCAGGTCCTGGCGCATGGTCTCCAGGTCCACGGCGCGCCCGGCCTCGGGGTGGAACTCATGCCGGTTGACCCCGCGGAACAGCACCCGCCTGCCGTTGACCTTGATCACGCCGTCCTCGACGACGACCGTACGGAAGCCCACCCGCAGCCGCACCCGCTCGCCGCCGGTGGCCAGCTCCGCGTCGTACAGGCGCGGCGTCTCGGCCGTCCACGGCTCGACGGCCACGGTCGCGCTCTCGCCGGTGGCCAGGTCGAGGCCCAGCTCCGGCACGGTGACCCGGCCGCCGGGCTCGGCGTCGACCCGCAGCGTGCCCTCGCCGGAGGCGTGGTCGTAGGAGGCGTGTACGAAGAAGTCGGTGACCGCGTCGGCCGGGCGGTGCAGTAGGGTCACCTCGCGGAAGATCCCGGGCAGCCACCACTGGTCCTGGTCCTCCAGGTAAGTGCCCGAGGACCACTGGTGGACGCGCACGGCCAGCACATTGCCGCTCGGCCGCAGCAGCTCGCCCACCGCGAACTCGTGCGGCAGCCGGCTGCCCTTGAAGACGCCCAGCTCCTGCCCGTTGAGCCAGACCCGGGCGCAGGACTCCACGCCCTCGAACCGCAGCACGGCGCCGCCGTCGGCCGGCCAGTCCTCGGGCAGGTCGAAGATCCGGCGGTGGTCGCCGGTCGGGTTCTCGGTGGGCACCCGCGGCGGGTCCACCGGGAACGGATACAGCACATTGGTGTAGATGGGCGCGCCGTGGCCCTGTAGCACCCAGTGGCCCGGCACGGCGACCGTGTCCCAGCCGGATGCGTCGTAGTCGGGGCGGGCGAAGGACTCGTCCTCGGCGGTGGCGGTCGGCGACAGCCGGAAGGCCCAGTCGCCGCCCAGGCCCAGCCGCGCGGCGTCGGACCCGGCGGTCCAGGCGCGGGGCGGCAGCCCTCCGCTGCCCGGGGACACGTCCTCGTAGTAGGGGAGCTGGGCGTCGTGGGTGGTGCTCATCGGTCTCCTCGGTCGGCGATGGCGGGAGGGGTACGACGATCGGTCGGCACGCGCCCCAGCGGCCCGAGCGCGCCGGCCCGGGCGTTTGTCCCGGGCCGCCAGCATGGGACGTTAACGAGCGGCGAAAGACTTTTGCAAGGGGTTGGACGAAGTCTGTTGCAAGCGCTTGCTGGAGGGAGGCCCGGGCGTCAGGACGTGCTGTCGCGGCCGCCGCTCGCGGCGGGGGTGCGGTGATGCTTCGATCTCATGGTTGCGAGCGAGCCCTCCAGGGCGAAGGTCGCGGCCCCGAGGCTCACGGGGTTGGACGGGATCGGGCACAGAACGATCTCGACGCTCGCGAAAGGGCGGCGCAGGGCGCGCCGCGCCACCGCCTCGCGCACCTCGGCCAGCAGCGGCTCGCCCAGCGCCGCCGCCACCCAGCTGCTGAGCACGATCACCTCCGGGTTGAGCAGGTTGACCAGGTCGGCCAGGGCCGCGCCGAGATAGCGGGCGGTCTCGCGGACCACCCGCGCGGCCACCGGATCGCCGTCGGCCAGCGCCCGGCCGAGCGCCTCGATGGTGGCGGTCTGGTCGTCCGGGTGCAGCAGGGGGCTGTCGGGGCTCAGTTCACGGAGGCTGCGCATGATGGCGGGGGCGCCCACGTATGTCTCCACGCAGCCGTGGTTGCCGCAGTGGCACAGCCGTCCGTCCAGGACGAGGGTGGTGTGCCCCCACTCGCCGGCGCTGTTGGTCACCCCCCGGTGCAGCGTGCCGCCCAGCGTGAACCCGGCCCCCACCCCCGTACCCAGGTTGACCACGATCGCGTCGCCGCGGCCGCGCGCCGCGCCGAACCACTGCTCGGCGACGGTGCTGGCGCGCAGCGGGTTGTCGAGGTGGAGCGGATAGGGGAGGTGTTCGGCCAGCAGGTCCAGCAGCGGGACGTCGTGCCAGTTCCAGTTGGCGGCGTAGACGGAGACCCCGCCCTCCCGGTCCACCTGCCCCGGCATGCTGACCCCGACGCCCAGCACCGTGTCCGCGGCGACGGCTGACCGCTCCACGACACCGGCCACGGCGGCGGCGATGCGCCCGACGACCCGCGCCGCGTCCCGTTCGCCGGGGCGCAGCTCCTCGTCGGCGCGGGCCAGCACGGTCAGGGCCAGGTCGAACAGCTCGACGTGGACGTAGGTCTCGGCCACGTCCACGCCGATCAGCGCGCCGCCGGAGGCGTTGACGGCGACCAGGCCGCGCGGCCGCCCGCCGTCGGAGTCCTCGTATCCGCCCTCCACCAGCATGCCGAAGTCCAGCAGCTCGCCGACGAGGGTGGCGACGGTGGCCAGGCTCAGCCCGGTCGCGGCGGCCAGCTGCTGCCGGGAGACGGGGGATTCCGCGATGATGTGGCGCAGCACCTCGTAGCGGTTCTCGGTGCGGATGTCGCGGGACGTGCGCTTCACGCCGGGTCCTCCGTGCTCGGTGGTGCGGCCCGTATGACGCGGCGCCACATTAGGCCGCGCGCCACACCTGGACAACCCCTTCGCGCAACCGTTGTACGAAGCGGAACGACGTAGCGGCCGAAACGTCCTGGACCAGGATATGGACATCCCTGACCAAAATATGAATGGCCTGGGCCAAAATATGCAGGGCAGCACCTACCGCACATACCTCCGGCAGAAGTGCAGGTGATTTCAGGTGAGGCTCACGTCAGGAAACAAGGCCCTCGTGACCATCGCTGTCGGCATCGCCGCCTTATCGGTCTCGGCGAACTCGGCGGCGGCCACTCCCCGAAATGCGGCGGTCGCCGCGGTGGAGTGGTCGGCGACCCACGGTTCGGCCACCGCATCCGGTACCCGATGGACCGAACGGGTCGACGGCTGGACAGATCTCGTGATCGAGGGGGAACTCCGGAACACGGGCACCGAATGCACTTCGGTCTGGGTCCGGTGGATCCATGACTGGGTCGTCACCCCCTACACCAGACAGGCATCCCAATGCGGTGGCGGGGTTTCTCCCGTCAACATTCGGCTGAGCCCCTACGGGCTGACCACCACCGGCCAGCTGAAGGTGTGCCGGGGTACCACGGACACCGGAGACTGCGGAGACGCCATATCAGTGACCCACTGGCCGATCAACAACGTCAGGTAGGCCGCGCCCCCCTCACGGTCAGCCCCTCCGCGAGGTCCAGCGGTGGGTCAGCCGTGGGTGGTGAGCACGTCCCTGACGACAGGACCCGCCGCGTCGCCGCCGTGGCCGCCCTTGACGACCACGGCGGCGGCTGCCATGTCGTTCCGGTAGGCCGTGAACCAGGCGTTCGTGGTCGGCTGCCCGTCGATCTCGGCGGAGCCGGTCTTCGCCCCGATGTCCCCGGTGAGCCCGGACATCGCGCGCGCCGCCGTGCCGCTGGTGGCGGTGAGCCGCATCATGCCCTTCAGTTGCTGGACGGCCGTGGGGCTCAGAGCGCGCTCCGCCGTCGCCGTCTTCTCCTTGATCAGGGACCGCGGCACGATGACGGGCTGCCGGAACGCACCCGTCTGGGCGGTGGCCGCGACCGAGGCCACGGTGAGCGGGTTCATCTGCACCCGGCCCTGCCCGATCAGCGCGGCGGCCTTGTCGTCCCCGCTGCCCGTGGGCACCGAGCCGTCGAAGGTCTCCACCCCCACATGCCAGGTGAGCCCGATCCCGAACACGTCCCGCGCCTCGTCCGCGAGCGCGTCGTCGGACAGATCGCCGGCCAGCGAGACAAAGGCGGTGTTGCAGGAGGCGGCGAAGTCCTGGGCGAAGGTGGCGGCCGGATTCTCGCTGTCCTCGACGTTGTGGAAGGTCATTCCCTGCTGGTACGAGGTGGTCTTGGGGCAGGGCACCGCGCGGCCGGGTGTGACCTTGCCGGACTCCAGCAGCGCCGCGGAAGTGACGATCTTGAATGTCGAGCCGGGCGCGGTGGCCCCTTGTAAGGCCGGACTGAACTCGGCGCGGTCGGAGTTGGCGACCGCCAGCACCTCACCCGTGCTGGGCTTGAGCGCGACCACCGAGGCGCCCGTACGCTTGGCGACCGCCTTCTCGGCACGGCTCTGCACCTGTGCGTCGAGCGTCGTGTGCAGCGTGCCCGGCTTGCCCTTGGACACCACATGGAGCGTCGTGGTGGGCTTGCCGCTCGCGCCGGCCGCCCACACCTCGACCCGGCTGCCGGCGCCCGTGGCGGCGCCGTACCTCGTGCGGAGTTCGGTCAGCACCGGGCCGAGCGAGGGATAGCGGTCCTTCGTCAGCTCCTTGCCGTCCCGGTCCACCACCTTGATCGACACCGACTCGGCCGGGCCCGTCCGCAGGGCCGGACGTTCGGCCGTCAGCTTGGGGTGCAGCACGGTGGGCGTCCAGTCGACCAGCGGTCTGCCCGTCGTCCTGCCCCGCACCACCGACAGCTCCGAGGCGTACGTCCAGGTGGAGTGGGCGTCTTCGAAGGAGATGCTGGCCGTGACGTCGAACGGCACCCGGGTGCCGTGTGGCAGGCCCGCCTTGAGCGTCAGCTTCGCCACATGGCCGTCCTTGCGGTAGCCGCTCAGCGCGGCCATGGCGGACTCGGCGTCATTGGTGAGCTGCGCGGCCCGCGTATCGTTCTGATCGGCCCAGGCGGCCAGAAACTTCTGCGCGGTCTCCCGCACTTCGGACGCGGTCACCGCGCCGTCGTGGCCCGGCCCCTGGTTGCCTCCGGTGAGCCCGGTGTAAACGTTGTACGCGCCGAGGCCCGCTACGCCTACGACCGCGACGGCTGTCACACCGAGCACGACTCTTCCCGCTGCACGCATGCCCTTGGTCCATCCCCCCCCATGATGGCTGGCGCCCTGCCGCTCCACCCCCGCGTCAAGCGGCAGGACGCACAACGAGTTCACAACCTATGGACGGTGATACCCCATCACAAGGGGTAGTTCAGGCCACAAGCGCAGGGCGTGACCCGCGACGCGCCCCCCCGGCGCGCCGCAGCGGCTCACGCCGCCTGCTCGACCTCTCCCCGCAGCGCCCTGGTGTAGACCGAGAGCAACCGACCGTATTCGACCCGCTCCTGCGGGCGCAGCGCCCGGCCGGCCCGCGCGCGCAGAAACACACGGATCGCCTCGTTCGCCTGGTCGGTGGAAGTGGTGATTAAAGCGGGTTCGTGGTGAGTAGGAGTCGGACGCATGGGGATTAGAGTACGGGCAGCCACCGACAACGGCACCGGTGCAAATCGTTCAAGTGCCCTGTTACCGCGGGTATGTGAGCAAGACCGCATCCGGAGCACCCCCCCCTTGTGGTTTCAGCTCTCGACGAGCACGACCTCCAGGGTCCGCGGGCCGTGCACCCCCTCCACCCGGTCCAGCTCGATGTCGCTGGTCGCGGACGGCCCGGAGATCCAGGTCAACGGGCGCCCCGGAGCCAGCCGTTCAAGGGCCTGCGGCACGGAGTCCACGACCTGCTCGGGCACCCGGATGACACAGATGTGGTGGTCGGGCACCAGCGTGATGCGCCGGCGCCCCTGGTCCGGGCCCGCGTCCAGCACGACGGTCCCCGTCTCGGCCACGGCCACCGCGCAGCCCGTGACGACGCTGGAGACCGCGTCCAGGTCGTGCGGGGTCAGCTCCGGGGTGTCCGCGATCCGCTCCACCCGCCGCGCGTCGAGCGCCGAAAGCCAGTCGGCGGGCAGGCCGGGCGGCAGCACCACGCTGGTCGCGCCGCGCCCGTCCAGCAGCCGGGCGATCAGACCCGGGAGCCCCGCCGGGTCCGTACGGTGGACGACCGCCCGGTAGTCGGCCAGGTTCTCCGCGAGGAGATCCACGGTCTGCGGTGTGGTCCGGTCCCCGTGGGCCCGCAGATAGCCGCGGTCCACGGGCGCCTCGGAGGGGCGCTCCGTACGGGGGACGTCCGCCAGCGCGCGGCGGACGCGGGCCAGCACCAGGTCTCGGCTGCTCACGTCGTCCTCTTCCCCTTGGCCTGGTTCCCCTTGGCCTGGTTCCCCTTGGTTCGGTTTCCCGTGTTCTCGCCCTCGTCGCCGCGTGTTCTGCGCCACCAGTCCCGGAACGACTCGGCGGGCACGTCCGGCAGCTCCCGGGTGTCCGTCCACGCCCGCCCCGGCCCCGGCAGCCGGCGCGGGTGGAAGCGGCGGGTACGGGAGGCCAGCCGCTGCCCGGCGCGCAGCACGCCCGGGTGGTCGAGCGCCCAGCGCGCCGCCCGCATGGCGGCGCGCTCCGCGGCATGCCCCTTGGCCGGTTTGACGACCGTCCGGGTCCCGCGCACCGACACCGGGCCGCCCTCGACCACCCGCTCGCGCAGATGGACCAGGATCTCCGGGATGTCGATGGCGACCGGGCACACCTCGTAGCACGCGCCGCACAGCGACGAGGCGTACGGCAGCGAGGCGTCCAGCTCGCTCTGCGTACCGCGCAGCTGCGGGGTGAGGATCGCCCCGATCGGCCCCGGGTACGCCGACCCGTACGCATGGCCGCCCGCCCGCTCGTACACCGGGCACACATTGAGACACGCCGAGCAGCGGATGCAGCGCAGCGCCTGGCGGCCCACGGTGTCGGCGAGCGTGTCCGTGCGGCCGTTGTCGAGGAGGACCAGGTGGAAGGCGCGGGGGCCGTCGCCGTCGGTCGTGCCGGTCCAGGTGGAGGTGTACGGGTTCATCCGCTCCGCCGTCGAGGAGCGGGGGAGGAGCTGGAGGAACACCTCCAGGTCCTGCCAGGTCGGCACCACCTTCTCGATGCCCACGACGGAGATCAGCGTCTCGGGGAGGGTCAGGCACATCCGGCCGTTGCCCTCGGACTCGACCACGACCAGCGTGCCGGTCTCGGCCACCATGAAGTTGGCGCCGGAGATGCCGACCTTGGCGTTCAGGAACTTCTCGCGCAGATGCAGCCGGGCCGCCTCCGCCAGCTCGGCCGGAGCGTCCGTCAGCCCCTCCGGCGCGGGGCGGCCCCAACGGGCCATCTCGCGGGTGAAGATGTCGCGGATCTCGGTGCGGTTGCGGTGGATCGCGGGCACCAGGATGTGCGAGGGCAGGTCGTCGCCGAGCTGCACGATGAGCTCGGCCAGATCGGTCTCGTACGCGCGGATGCCCGCCTCGGCGAGCGCGTCGTTCAGCCCGATCTCCTGCGTGGCCATCGACTTGACCTTGACGACCTCGCGTTCGCCGGTGGCCCGGACCAGCTCGGTGACGATCCGGTTCGCCTCGTCCGCGTCCGCCGCCCAGTGCACCTGGCCGCCCGCCGCCGTCACGGCGCTCTCCAACCGCTCCAGGTAGTGGTCGAGATGGCGCAGCGTACGATCCTTGATCGCCGCGCCCGCGGCGCGCAGCTCGCCCCAGTCCTCCAGCTCCGCGACGGCCGTGGCGCGCTTGGCACGGATGGTGTGGGTGGCGTGCCGCAGATTGGCGCGCAGCTGCGTGTTCCTGGTCGAGGTGGCGGCCGCGTCGGGGAAGGCGGGCATGCCCAGATAGGTGCCGGTCACCAGACGTCTCCTTCGGTGCTCGCCAGGATCTCGGCGAGGTGGACCGGCCGGACCGTCGAGCCCTGCCGGGCGAGCGTTCCGCCGATGTGCATCTGGCACGAGTTGTCGACCGTGCACACCGCCTCGGCCCCGGTCGCGGTGATGTTGCGCGCCTTGTCGGCGCCCATCGCGGCCGAGACCGCCGTGTTCTTGACGGCGAACGTGCCGCCGAAGCCGCAGCACTCCTCCGCGCCCGGCAGCTCGACCAGCTCCAGCCCCTTGACGGCCGCGAGCAGCCTGCGCGGCCGGTCCCCCAGGCGCAGCATCCGCAGCCCGTGGCAGGTGGGGTGGTAGGTGACGGTGTGCGGATAGTACGCGCCCACGTCGGTCACCTTGAGCACATCGGTCAGGAACTCGGTGAGCTCGTACGTCTTGGGGACCGCCACCGCCGCGAGCTCGGTCAGCTCCTGGCCACGGCCCTCGGCGGCCGCCTTCGCCCCGATCCTCGGATAGTTGTCGCGCACCATGGCGGCGCACGACCCGGAGGGGGTGACCACGTAGTCGTAGTCCTGGAACGCGTCGGCGTAGCGGCGCACCAGGGGCTCGGTCTCGTGGCGGTAGCCGGTGTTGAACTGCGCCTGGCCACAGCAGCTCTGCCCCGGCGGGAAACCGACGTCGACACCCAGCCGTTCGAGGAGGGTGACGACGGCCTGTCCGGTGCGGGGATAGAGCGTGTCGTTGACGCAGGTGATGAAGAGCGCTACACGCACGGTTCCTCCTCCTGGCCCTCGGCCCGCCCGCCCTCGACGAGGGCGGCCGCCCGGGACCACGCCGCTTGATCACCCGACGGCTCATACTGCCTCAGCGGCTGGGTGCTGTGAAGCAGCGCACGGAGCTCGGGCAGGCCGCCGCCGACCACGCCCGCGGTCCGGGCCTGCACCAGGACGTTGCCGAGCGCGGCCGCCTCCGCCGGGCCCGCGACCACCGGCAGCCCGCAGGCGTCGGCGGTCAGCCGGCACAGCAGCGCGTTGTGCGCGCCGCCCCCGACGATATGCACGGTGCGGACCGTACGGCCGGACAGGCGCTGGGCGTCCAGGATCGCGCGGCGGTGGGCCAGCGCGAGGGAGTCCAGCACACAGCGGGCGGTCTCGGCGGGCGTGCGGGGGACCGGCCGGCCGGTGCGGCGGCAGGCGTCCGCGATCCGGTCGGGCATCCGGTCCGGGGCGATGAACTCGGGGGCCCCGGCGTCGACCACCGAGCGGAGGGGGGTGGCCTGTGCCGCTTGGTCGAGCAGGCTTGGCAGGTCCTGGGGTCTGCCTTCGGCTTCCCAGGTGCGCAGGCACTCCTGAAGCAGCCACAGGCCCATGATGTTGCGCAGATAGCGGACCGTGCCGTCCACTCCGAGCTCATTGGTGAAGTTGGCCCGGCGGCCGGCCTCGGTGAGGACCGGGGCGTCCAGCTCCAGCCCGGCCAGGGACCAGGTGCCGGTGGCGATGTACGCGAAGTCGGGCGCGGTGGCGGGGACGCCGACGACGGCCGAGGCGGTGTCGTGCGAGCCCACGGCGGTGACGGGGATGGAGGCCTCGATGCCGGTCGCGGACAGGACCTCCGGGCGCAGTGTCCCCGCCGGGTCGCCGGGGTGGCGGAGGGGCGGGAAGAGCGACAGATCGATGCCGAGGGTGTCGGCGGCGTCGGCGACGGTGCGGGACCAGTCGCGGGTGCGCGGGTCGATCAGCTGGGTGGTCGAGGCGTTCGTCAGCTCGGTGCCTGCCTCGCCCGTCAGCCAGTACGAGATGAGGTCCGGGATGAGGAGGAGGCGGTGTGCCGCGGCGAGGGGCGAGCTGCCCTGGGCGGCGGTCAGCTGGTAGATCGTGTTGAACGGGAGGTGCTGGAGGCCGGTGGCCGCGTACAGCTCCTCGGGCGTGAGGATCGCCGCGACCTTCTCGGCCGCGCCGTCGATGCGGGTGTCGCGGTAGTGGACGGGGTTGCCGAGCAGCGCCCCGTCGGCGCCGAGCAGGCCGTAGTCGACGGCCCAGCTGTCGATGCCGATGCTGGTCAGACGGGTGTTCGCGGCACGGGCGGCCTCGGCCGCGGCGCGGAGGCCGTCCAGGACGCCCTGGTAGAGGGCGAGGATGTCCCAGTGCAGGGTGCCGCCCACGCGGACCGGGCGGTTGGGGAAGCGGTGCACCTCCTGGAGCGAGAGGGCGCCGGGGGCGACCGTGCCGACCATGACGCGGCCGCTGGACGCGCCAAGGTCTACGGCGGCGAAGCGGGCTTCGGTGGCTTGCGCAGGTGGCACTGGGGTCCTTGTGTGGTGTCGTTGCTGTGGTGGGTACGGGGCGGGGGCCTGCACCCCCGACCCCCTCACGCGCGCGTCAGCGCAGGAAGGCCGCCGCGACCCCGGCGTCGACCGGGACGTGCAGACCGGTGGTGTGCGTCAGGTCGCCCCCGGTGAGCGCGAAGACCGCGTTCGCCACGTGTTCGGGCAGCACCTCGCGCTTGAGCAGGGTGCGCTGGGCGTAGAACTTGCCCAGCTCCTCCTCGGGGATGCCGTACGTGGCCGCGCGCTGCGCGCCCCAGCCGCCCGCGAAGATCCCCGAGCCCTGCACTACTCCGTCGGGGTTCACCCCGTTGACGCGGATGCCGTGGCCGCCCAACTCGGCGGCGAGCAGACGTACTTGATGGGCCTGGTCGGCCTTGGTGGCGGAGTACGCGATGTTGTTCGGGCCCGCGAAGACCGAGTTCTTCGAGGCGATGTAGATGATGTCGCCGCCCATGTTCTGGTCGATCATGACCCGGGCCGCCTCGCGGGAGGAGAGGAAGCTGCCGCGCGCCATGATGTCGTGCTGTAGGTCCCAGTCCCTGGCGGTGGTTTCCAGGAGGGGCTTGGAGATGGAGATCCCCGCGTTGTTGACGAGGAGGTCCACGCCGCCGAAGGCCAGGAGCGCTTCCTGGAAGGCCGTTGTGATCTGCTCTTCGGAGGTGATGTCGACGGCGACGGGGACCGCCTTGTCGGGGCCGCCCAGTTCGGCGGCTGCGGTTGCGGCGTTCTCGGCGTTGATGTCGGCCACGACGACGCAGGCGCCCTCGGCCACGAGACGGTTCGCGATCGCCCTGCCGATGCCCGAGCCCGCGCCCGTGACCAGGGCGATACGGGTCGCCAGGGGCTTGGGCTTCGGCATCCGCTGAAGCTTGGCCTCCTCCAGCGCCCAGTACTCGATGCGGAACTTCTCCGACTCCTCGATCGGGGAGTACGCGGACACGGCCTCGGCGCCGCGCATCACATTGATCGCGTTGACATAGAACTCGCCCGCCACCCGGGCCGTCTGCTTGTCCTTGCCGTAGCTGAACATCCCGACACCGGGGATGAGGACGATCGCCGGGTCGGCGCCGCGCATCGCGGGGGAGTCGGGAGCGGCGTGCCGCTCGTAGTACGCCTGGTAGTCGGTCCGGTATGCGGCGTGCAGCTCCTTGAGACGGGCGATCGTCTCGTCGAGGGGGGCCGCGGGCGGGAGGTCGAGGACCAGGGGGCGGACCTTCGTACGGAGGAAGTGGTCCGGGCAGGAGGTGCCGAGCGCGGCCAGCCGCGGGTGTTCGGCGCGGGAGACGAAGTCGAGGACGGCGTCGGAGTCGTTGTAGTGGCCCACTTGGGGGCGGTCCATGGAGGCGAGGCCGCGCAGGACGGGGGCCAGCGCGGCGGCGCGGGCGCGGCGTTCTGCCTCGGGGAGGGGTTCGTAGCCGGGGACGGCGGGGCCGAAGGGGTCCGCCTTGCCGCGCTCGGCGAGGAATCGCTCGGCGGTGCGGATGATGCGGAGCGAGTTGGCCTCGCACTCGTCGGAGGTGTCGCCCCAGGCGGTGATGCCGTGGCCGCCGAGAACGCAGCCGATCGCCTCGGGGCTGGCCTTCTTGATGGCGGCGATGTCCAGCCCGAGCTGGAACCCGGGCCGGCGCCACGGGACCCACACCACCTGGTTGCCGAAACACTCCTTGGTCAGCGCCTCGCCGTCGGCGGCACACGCGAGCGCGATGCCGGAGTCGGGGTGCAGGTGGTCGACATGGGCGGCGTTGACCAGGCCGTGCATGGCGGTGTCGATGGACGGCGCGGCGCCGCCCTTGCCGTGCAGGCAGTAGTCGAACGCGGCGACCATCTCGTCCTCGCGCTCTACCCCCGGATACACCCCGACCAGCGCCCGCAACCGGTCCAGCCGCAGCGCGGCGAGACCGGCCTCGGTCAGGGTGCCCAGGTCGCCCCCGGAGCCCTTGACCCACATCAGCTCCACGTCCTGCCCGGTGACGGGGTCGGTCGCGGTGCCCTTGGCGGAGGTGTTCCCGCCCGCGTAGTTGGTGTTCCGGGGGTCGGCTCCGAGGCGGTGTGATCGCTCGAGCAGGGTGGCCGCTTCGGGGTGCGGTTCTGCGGTCATGTTCTTCCTCTTCGTGTGTTGGTGAAGTCGGCCGGTCCATCGCCCGGGCTCATCACGGGGGTGGGGTGGGGAACAGGCCCGCCGGAGGCGCTACGCGCCCCAGCCTGCCTGCGTGCCACCCACCCGCTCCGCCACGATCTTCTCCGCCCACCCGGAGGCCTTGTACGCCGCCATCGGATCGGGATCGATCCCCAGCTCCTCGCGGACCTCCGCGAGCAGCGGCCGCACGTCGGTGTTGTACGCGTCCATCAACACCGCGTTGGCGCCGAGGACATCCCCCGACGCCTGCACGGCGGCCAGCGCGTCGCGGTCGACCAGCAGGGCCTTCGCCGTCGCTTCCTGCACGTTCATCACCGAGCGGATGATCGCCGGGATCTTCGGCTCGATGTTGTGGCACTGGTCCAGCATGAACGCGATGTCCGAGTCCAGGCCGCCGCCGCGGATCACCTCGTACATGATCCGGAAGAGCTGGAAGGGGTCGGCCGCGCCGACCATGAGGTCGTCGTCCGCGTAGAAGCGGGAGTTGAAGTCGAACGCGCCGAGCCTTCCCTCCCGCAGCAGCAGCGCGACGATGAACTCGATGTTCGTGCCGGGCGCGTGGTGGCCGGTGTCCACGCAGACCTGGGCCTTGGGGCCGAGCTTGAGGCAGTGGGCGTAGGCCGTACCCCAGTCGGGGACGTCGGTGGCGTAGAAGGCGGGCTCGAAGAACTTGTACTCCAGCAGCAGCCGCTGGTCGTCGCCCAGCCGCTCGTAGACGGCCTGGAGGGCCTCGGCGAGCCGGTCCTGGCGGGCTGCGATGTCGTCCTGGCCGGGGTAGTTGGTGCCGTCGGAGAACCAGAGTTTCAGGTCGCGGGATCCCGTGGCGTCCATGATGTCGACGCATTCCAGGAGGTGGGCGAGCGCCTTGCCGCGGATCTCGGGGTCGGGGTTGGTGACCGAGCCGAGCTTGTAGTCGTCGTCCTGGAAGACGTTGGAGTTGATCGCGCCGAGTTTCAGCCCGCGCTCCTCCGCGTGCTTGGCGAGCGCCGCGTAGTCGTCCACCTTGTCCCAGGGGATGTGCAGGGCGACGGTCGGGGCCACCCCGGTGAAGGCGTGCACTTGGGCGGCGTCGTCGAGCTTCTCCTGCGGGGTGCGCGGGACACCGGGCTGGGCGAAGACCTTGAAGCGGGTTCCAGAGTTGCCGTACGCCCATGACGGCGTCTCGACGGCCTGGGTCTTGAGAGCCGCCTTCACGGCCGGAAGGTCAGACATGCGTCTCCTCGAGGGCAACTATGAAACGATTCAACAGACGCTAGCCGTGTGGATGGCCGGGCGTCAAGAAGCGGTGCGGCCCTGAGTCCGGGGCCGCTGACGTGGAAAAACGATTCAATGTAGAAGCGCCTGGACCGTAGGTCCACCGCTACCGGCGCGTCAAGAGGGACGACAACGACTTGGTTTACCTGGCGCATACCCCCTTGACGGTGGCAAATCGCCGGGTTAGCTTCCCGCCACCGACTTTGAATCATTTCATTTTGCTCGGCCTGAAGGCCACTCTTGCAAGGAAGCAAGGAGACACCGACACCGTGAGCCAGGCTGTTTCGACCGGAGTTCCGGTCCTCGCCCTCAAGGGGGTGAACAAATCCTTCGGCGCCGTCCGGGCCCTGCGGGACGTCTCCCTCGAGCTGTTCCCGGGCGAGGCACACGCCCTCGCCGGCGAGAACGGAGCCGGCAAGTCGACGCTCATCAAGGCGCTCGCCGGGGTGCACCGCCCCGACGCCGGGCAGGTGCTGCTCGACGGCGAACCGGTGGTCTTCCACGGCCCCGCCGACGCCCGTGACGTGGGCATCGCCGTCATCTACCAGGAGCCCACGCTCTTCCCCGACCTGTCGATCGCCGAGAACATCTTCATGGGCCGCCAGCCCCGGCGGCGGCTCGGCCGGATCGACCACAAGGCGGTGCGCACCGCGACGGCCGGGCTGATGGGACGGCTCGGGGTGGCTCTGGACCCCGACCGGCCCGCCCGCGGGCTGTCCATCGCCGACCAGCAGATCGTGGAGATCGCCAAGGCGCTCTCCTTCGACGCCCGGGTGCTGATCATGGACGAGCCGACCGCCGCCCTCACCGGCAGCGAGACCGCTCGGCTCTTCTCGGTCGTCGAGGCGCTGCGCGCCGAGGGCGCGGCCGTGCTGTTCATCTCGCACCGGCTGGAGGAGATCTTCCGGCTCTGCCAGCGCGTGACCACCCTGCGGGACGGCCGCTGGGTGGCCTCCGAGCCGCTGGCGGGCCTCACCGAGGACGACCTGGTGCGCCGCATGGTGGGCCGGGACCTGGACGAGCTGTATCCCAAGCAGGACACGCGGGTCGGCGAGACGGCACTGTCCGTGCGGCGGCTGACCCGCGAGGGCGTGTTCCGGGATGTGTCCTTCGAGGTGCGCCGGGGCGAGATCGTCGCGCTGGCCGGGCTGGTCGGCGCGGGCCGCACCGAGGTGGCGCAGGCCGTCTTCGGGGTCGACCGGGCGGACGCGGGCGAGGTACAGGTGGCCGGCACACCGCTGCGCCCCGGCTCGCCGAACGCCGCGATGGCCGCCGGGCTCGCGCTCGTACCCGAGGACCGGCGCCAGCGGGGCCTGGTCATGGAGATGTCCATCGAGCGGAACATCGGTCTCACCGGACTGGACCGGATCAGCGGCGGAGGGCTCGTCAAGCGGGCCCTGGAGCGCGGCCGGGCCACCGACTGGGCCACCCGGCTCCAGCTCAAGTACGGCAAGCTGAGCGACCACGTCGGTGTGTTGTCCGGCGGCAACCAGCAGAAGGTCGTGCTCGCCAAGTGGCTGGCCACCGACCCGGCGGTGCTCATCGTCGACGAGCCGACGCGCGGCATCGACGTCGGCACCAAGGCCGAGGTGCACCGGCTGCTGTCGTCGCTGGCCGCTGAGGGGCTCGCGGTGCTGATGATCTCCTCCGACCTGCCCGAGGTGCTGGGCATGGCCGACCGGGTCCTGGTGATGCACGAGGGCCGCCTGGTCGCGGAGATCCCGCGCGCCGAGGCCACCGAGGAGTCCGTCATGGCCGCCGCGACCGGCCGTACCGGCAAGGGAAGGGCTGCGGCATGACGGCCACCATCGAGAAACCCACGGCTCAGCCCGAGGCGGGCCGGTCGGCGCGTTCGCTGGTCGACACCGTCTTCCGCGCGCGAGAGATCAGCATCGCCGGTGCCCTGGTGCTCCTGGTGCTCTTCACCTGGATCGCCGAGCCCCGCTTCCTCAACGACCAGGGCGTCAAGGACCTGCTGCTGAACGCCGCGATCCTGGTGCTGCTCGCGGTGGGGCAGTCCGTGGTCGTGGTCACCCGCAACATCGACCTGTCGGTGGGCTCCGTGGTGGGGCTCTCCGCCTTCGCCTGCGGCAAGTTCGTGTCCGGCACGGACCACGGCCCGCTGCTGGTGGCCCTGCTCGGCATCGCGGTCGGCGCGGCCTGCGGCCTGGTCAGCGGCGCACTCGTCAGCTTCGGCAAGGTGCCCGCGCTGGTGGTGACCCTCGGGATGCTCTACATCATCCAGGGCATCGACTACTGGTGGGCCGAGGGCGAGCAGATCAACGCCGCCGATGTGCCGCAGTCCGTGCTGGACCTCGGCAGCGGCAGCGTGCTCGGCATCCCGTATCTGCCGCTGATCTCCTTCGCCGTGCTCGCCGCGACCGCCTACTTCCTGCGCACCTACCGCAGCGGCCGTGAGCTGTACGCCATCGGCTCCAGCCCGGAGGCCGCCCGGCTGGCCGGGGTGCCGATCCGGCGCCGGGTGCTGGGCGCGTATGTCTTCTCCGGCGCCGTCGCCGGCTTCGCGGGCGCGCTGTGGCTGGCCCGCTTCGGCACCGTCGTCGCGGACAACGCGCACGGCTGGGAGCTGACCGTGGTCAGCGCGGTCGTGGTCGGCGGCGTCGCCATCGTCGGCGGCGTCGGCACGGTGTGGGGCGCGGCGCTGGGCGCGCTGCTGCTGACCACCATCGGCAGCGCCCTGTCCGTGCTGAAGGTCGACTCCTTCTGGGAGGACGCCATCGCCGGCGCCCTGCTGCTGGCGGCGATCAGCGTGGACCGGATCGTCAATGTGCGCATGACCCGTGCGCTGAGGAAGAGGAGCGCCCGATGAGCCCGCTGCGCGGAGCGCTGCGCTGGGACACGGCGGTCGGCGTGCTGCTGGTGGCGGTCTTCGTCACGGGCCTCGGCACCACCGAAGGCTTCGGCAGCCGCGACAACCTGGCCTTCGCCTTCAACGACATCGCCGAGGTGGCGCTGATGGCGCTGCCCATGACGCTGCTGGTGGTGGCGGGGCAGGTGGATCTGTCGGTGGCCTCGATGCTGGGGCTGAGCAGCGCCCTCACCGGGCAGCTGTGGGACTCCGGCTGGGCGTTCGAGACCATCGTGCCCGTGGTGCTGCTGGTCGGCGTGGCCGGTGGGCTGCTCAACGGCTGGCTGGTTACCAAGGTCGGGCTGCCCTCACTCGCCGTCACCATCGGCACCCTCGCCCTCTACCGCGGGCTGGCGTCCGTGGTGCTCGGCTCCAACGCCATCACCGACTTCCCCGAGACCTACGCCAAATGGGCGGTGGACACCACCACCATCCCCGGCACCTTCATCACCTATCCGGTGGCGCTGTTCATCGTGCTGGCCGTCGTCGCCGCGGTGGTGCTCCACGCCACGGGCCTGGGCCGGTCGCTGTTCGCCATCGGCGCCCAGGAGGACGCCGCGTACTTCGCCGGTATCCGCGTCAAGCGCATCAAACTCCTCCTGTTCGTCGTCACCGGGCTCGTCTCCGCCTTCGCGGGCGTGGTGTTCACCCTCCGCTACGGCAGCGCCCGCGCCGACAACGGCTCGGGCTTCGAGATGCTGGTCATCGCCTCCGTCCTGCTCGGCGGCATCGACTTCGACGGCGGGAAGGGCACCCTCTTCGGCGCGGTCGCCGGAGTGCTGCTCATCGGCATCCTGAAGAACCTGCTGACCCTCAACGACGTGGCCAACGAGGTCCAGGTGATCGTCACCGGGCTGCTGCTGGTGGCCTCCGTCCTCACCCCCCGTCTGATCTCCACCGTCAGCGAATGGCGCCACCGGAGAGCCGCCGCTGCCACCCCCTCCAGCTGACGCGTCGCCGCACCACGTCCCACTTCCCCGAAAGGTCTCTCCATGTTCCTCCGCACGTCCTCCCGGCGCCGCGCCGCGGCCTCCGTCGCCGCGGCCTGTGCCCTGGCCGTCACCCTCGCGGGTTGCGGCGGCACCACCAAGAAGGACTCCTCCTCCGACAACGGTGGCGACGTCAAGGCCACGGACGCGAAGGCCAACCCCGACGCCCCGCTGAAGAAGGGGCTCAAGCTCGCCTTCCTGCCCAAGCAGATCAACAACCCGTACGAGAAGATCGTCGACGACGCGGGCATCAAGGCCGCCGGGGAGTTCGGCGGCAAGGGCAAGGAGGTCGGCCCCTCCGACGCCAGCGCCTCCTCCCAGGTGTCATACATCAACACCCTCATCCAGCAGCGGCAGGACGCCATCCTCATCGCCGCCAACGACCCCAACGCGGTCTGCGGCCCGCTCAAGCAGGCCATGAAGAAGGACATCAAGGTCGTCGCGTACGACTCGGACACGGCCAAGGAATGCCGCCAGCTGTTCATCAACCAGGCCAGCTCGGAGGAGATCGGCCGCAGCCAGGTCCAGCACATCGCCGAACAGCTCGACTACAAGGGCGAGATCGCCATTCTCTCGGCCACCCAGAACGCGACCAACCAGAACACCTGGATCGAGTTCATGAAGGACGAGCTGAAGAAGCCCAAGTACAAGAACATGAAGCTGGTCAAGACGGCCTACGGGGACGACGACGACCAGAAGTCCTTCCAGGAGACCCAGGGCCTGCTGAAGGCCTACCCGAACCTCAAGGGCATCATCTCGCCCACCACGGTCGGCATCGCGGCGGCCGCCCGCTACATCAGCGACTCCTCGTACAAGGGCAAGGTCGTCATCAACGGCCTCGGCACCCCCAACCAGATGCGCAAGTACGTCAAGGACGGCACGGTCGAGCAGTTCTCCCTGTGGGACCCGAAGAAGCTCGGCTACCTCGGCTCCTACGCGGCCGCGGCGCTCGCGTCCGGGCAGATCACCGGCGCGGAGGGGGAGAAGTTCAAGGCCGGCAAGCTCGGCGAGTACACGATCGGCAAGGACGGCGAGGTCATCCTCGGCCCGCCCACCGTCTTCGACAAGGACAACATCGACGACTTCGACTTCTGAGGCGGCCCGGCATGCAGCGCGTCTGCTTCCTGCTGAAGGTCCGCCAGGACCGGCTCGAGGAATACCGCGAGCGCCACGCGGCCGTCTGGCCCGAGATGCTCGACGCCCTCTCCGCCGCCGGCTGGCACAACTACTCGCTCTTCCTGCGCGAGGACGGTCTGCTGGTCGGCTACCTGGAGACGGAGGACTTCACGGCGGCTCAGGCGGCCATGGCGGAGACGGACGTCAATGCCAGGTGGCAGGCGGAGATGGCGGAGTTCTTCGAGGCGCTGGACGGCGCGAAGCCGGATGAGGCGATGAAGCCGCTGACAGAGGTGTTCCACCTCGCCTAGGCCCTGTCTCCCCGATCTCTGCGGGCCCGCGACGCCTGGCACGCACGCTCGCTGCGTTGTCGGGCCCGCCCGAGTAGGCCCACTACGAGGGCGACCCTCCGCCTTGCGATCGCACGCACCAGACGCCGCGGGCTGATCCACAGAGATCGGGGAGACAGGGCCTAGCCCCGGGAGGGGCGGGCTGGGGGAACCACCCCCAGCCCGCCCCCCGATCGCACCAGGAAAGGAACGTGAGAGAGCCACCATGACCGCACGTCTTGCCGCCGTCGCGCGCACACCGAAGATCGGGCTGGTCGCGGGCGGACTCGGGGCGTACTGGCCCCAGTTCCCCGATCTGCTCCCGCAGCTGCGCCGCTCCGCGGCCCGGGTGACCGAGCGCATGCGGGAGTTCGACGCCGAGGTCGTCGACGTGGGTTTCATCTCCGACGCCCAGGAGGGCGCGGCGGCCGCCGAGAAGCTCCGCGCGGCCGACTGCGACCTGATCGTCGGCTTTCTCACCACCTACATGACCGCCACCATGCTGGTGCCCATCGCCCAGCGCAGTGGCGCCCCCGTGCTGCTGATCAACCTCCAGCCCACCGAGGCCATGGACCACGCGTCCTTCGACACCGGCGCCTGGCTCGCCTACTGCGGCGCGTGTCCGCTGCCCGAGATGGCGAACGCCTTCGAGCGGGTCGGCGTCCCCTTCCGCTCGGTGTCCGGGTATCTGGAGGACCAGCGGGCCTGGGACCGCATCGGCCGCTGGATCCGGGCCGCCGGGGTGCGGTCCGTCCTGCGCCACGGCCGCCACGGGCTGATGGGACACCTCTACCCGGGGATGTACGACGTGTCCACCGACCTCACCATGGTCACCGGCAACCTCGGCGGCCATGTCGAGGTCCTGGAGTTCGACGATCTGCGGGTGCGGGTCCAGCAGGTCAAGGACGACGAGGTGGAGGCGAAGCTGGCCGAGACCCGTGAGATGTTCGAGCTGGCCGACTCCGTTGTCGAGGAGGACCTGGCCTGGGCGGCGCGCGTGTCCGTCGGCCTGGACCGGCTGGTGGCGGACTTCGACCTGGACTCGCTCGCGTACTACCACCGAGGCCTGGACGGCGAGACCCACGAGAAGCTGGGCGCGGGCATGATCCTCGGCTCGTCGCTGCTCACCGCCCGCGGCGTCCCGGCGGCCGGCGAGTACGAGCTGCGCACCTCGCTGGCCATGCTGATCTGCGACCGGTTCGGCGCGGGCGGCTCCTTCACCGAGCTACAGGCGCTCAACTTCCGGGACGCGGTGGTGGAGATGGGTCACGACGGGCCCGGCCACCTGGCCATCAGCGAGCGCAAGCCGCTGCTGCGCGGCCTCGGTGTCTACCACGGCAAGCGCGGCTGGGGCGTGTCCGTCGAGTTCGACGTGCGGCACGGACCGGTCACCCTCGTCGGCCTCGGCCAGACCCGGGACGGCCGCTACAAGATCGTCGCCTCGGAGGGCGAGGTGGTCGGCGGCCCGCTGCTGGAGATCGGCAACACCACCTCCCGGGTCGACTTCGGCTGCGACCCGGGGGAGTGGACCGACGCCTGGAGCGCGAGCGGGGTCGCCCACCACTGGGCGCTCGCCACCGGCCGGCTGCTGCCCGAACTGCGCGCCCTCGCCGACCTCACCGGCCTGGAACTTGTGGAAGTCGCGGCTTGATGGCACGGCCGGTGGGCATCAAGGAGGTGGCCGCCCAGGCCGGGGTCTCCGTCGGTACGGTCTCCAACGTCATCAACCGTCCGGAGTCGGTGTCGGAGGAGACCCGGGCCCGGGTGCTCGCCACCATCGAACGGCTGGGCTATGTGCGCAGCGAGTCGGCGCGGCAGCTGCGGGCGGGGCGCAGCCGGATCATTTCGCTGCTGGTGCTGGACATGGCGAACCCGTTCTTCGTGGATGTGGCCAGCGGCGCGGAGCGGGCGGCGCGTGAGGCGGGGCTCGGGGTGATGGTGTGCAACAGCGCGCAGAGTTCCGACGAGGAGGCCGAGTATCTGGCGCTCTTCTCCGAGCAGCGGGTGCGCGGCGTCCTGGTCACCCCCGCCGACATCACCGGGCGCAACCTGGAGTCGTTCCGGCGGCACGGCATCCCGTTCGTCTTCGTCGACCGGGTGGTGCCCAGCGCGGAGGGCTGCTCGGTCTCGGTCGACGACGTCACCGGCGGCACGCTCGCCGCCCGCCACCTCCTCGACCAGGGCCACCGCTCCATCGCGTATGTCAGCGGCCCGATGCAGCTGGCCCAGTGCCACGACCGCCGCACCGGCGCGGTGCGCGCCCTGCGCGAGGCGGGACTGGGCGACGACGCGCTGCGCCATGTCGAGGTCGAGCGGCTGGACGTGTCGGCGGGGCGGGACGCGGGGGCGCGGCTGCTGGGGATGTCGCCGCGGCCGACGGCGGTCTTCTGCGCCAACGATCTGCTGGCGCTGGGGGTGCTCCAGGCGCTGTACGGGGCCGGGGTGTCGGTGCCGGGGGATGTGGCGCTGGTGGGGTACGACGACATCGAGTTCGCCTCGGCCGCCGCCGTACCGCTGACGTCCGTACGGCAGCCCGCGTTCCGGATGGGGCGTACGGCGGCGGAGCTGCTGATCGAGGAGACGGGGGAGGCGGCCGGCGCGCACCGGCATCAGCGGATCGTGCTCCAGCCGGAGCTCGTGGTCCGCGGATCGAGCCTGGCGCGGCTGCGCCCAGCCCATTGACAGCTCTTCTGCGCCTGTTACATTCCGCTGAAGAGAGATCCGATCTATTCGTGCTCCGCCATCGTCTGTGGCTCACCGGATCGCAGGGATCACGGCTCAACCTTCGGATACATCGGATCTGCCAAGGCCGATACGCGAAGGAGAGAGAAGGGTGAAGAGAATCGCCGCATTAGCGGTGTTCGTGCTCGCCATCGTCTTCGGGCTGACCCAGGCGCCCACGCTGGCCGCCCCGGCCGCCGGCCGCGCCGCCGCCACCTTCGACGTCAAGGACTACGGAGCGAAGGCCGACGGGTCGACGAATGACACCGGCGCGATCGAGAAGGCCGTCAACGCGGCCAACGCCGCCGGTGGCGGGATCGTGGAATTCCCGTCCGGGCAGTACAAGTCCAAGAACACGGTCCATCTGAAGAGCAATGTGACCCTCCAGCTGGACTCCGGCGCCACCATCCTGGGCTCCAGCGCGGACACCTACGACAAACCCGAGTCCAACTCGAACGACGACTACCAGGACTACGGGCACAGCCACTTCCACAACGCGATGTTCTACGGCGACAAGCTCACCAACATCGGCTTCACCGGCTCCGGCACCATCGACGGCGCCGGCAACCTGATCACCGGCAACCCCGACTCCGGCGAGGCCGACAAGATCATCTCGCTGACCCGCTGCAAGGGCCTGACCCTCAGCGGGATCACCCTGCGGCGCGGCGGCCACTTCGCGGCCCTCATCAACGGCTGCGACAACGTGACCTCCGACCACCTCACGATCGACACCGCGAGCGACCGTGACGGCTGGAACATCATCAGCACCACCAATGTCACCGTCACCAACGCCGACATCGCCGCCAACGACGACGCGCTCGCCTTCAAGAGCGACTACGCCCTCGGCGCCAAGCTCCCCAACGGCCATGTGAAGGTGCGGGACAGCAAGCTGTCCGCGGAGTGCTGCAACGCCCTGATGTTCGGCTCGGAGACCTGCGGCGACTTCACCGACTACGACTTCCAGGGCATCACCATCACCGGCGCGGACAAGTCCGGTCTCGGCATGGTGTCCATGGACGGGGCCGACATCTCGGACGTCCACTACCGCGACATCACGATGACCGGGGTCCACTCGCCCATCATGCTGAAGATCGGGACCAGAAAGCGCTGCGGCAACAACCCGGGCGTCGGCCACATCAGCAACGTCACCTACGACAACATCACCGGGACCGGCAACAGCCCCTCCTTCAGCCCCACTTTGTGGGGAGAGTCGGGCGCGAACCACATCAGCGACATCACCTTCAACAAGGTCAACCTGACGGTCCCCGGCGGCAACGGCACGATGTCCACCGGAGTGCCCAGCAATGACCCGAAGGAGTACAACCCGAAGAGCATCGGCACCCGCCCGGCCTTCGGCTGGTATCTCCACAACGCGGACCGCGTCACCTTCACCGACAGCTCGGTGCGGTTCGCCGACGGCGACGGCCGCCCGGCGGTCATCGCCAACACCGGCAGCGGCCTGAAGTTCGACCACTTCACGGCGCAGCGCGGCAGCGACAGCCCCGCCGACGTCATGTTCCAGAGCGTCAGCGGTTACTGCGTGAGCGACAGTGCCAACACCTCGGGGGGTGCGTTGCGGGTGAGCGCGAGCGGTTCCACGGATACCTGCCCCTAGGCGGAGACAGGACCTAGGGTGCGCGAGGAAGCCGCCCCGGACGCCATAGCATGGGTCCCGCGGCCGCCACCGGCCGCGGGAGGCGGGCGGTCGAAGGTCGTGGGACGCATGGTAGGGATCAAGGACGTCGCGCGGCAGGCGGGCGTATCCGTCGGTACGGTCTCAAACGTGATCAACCGCCCGGAGATGGTCGCCGAGGCCACCCGCGACCGGGTGCATGCCGCGATCGAACGGCTGGGCTATGTGCGCAGCGAGTCGGCGCGGCAGCTGCGGGCGGGCCGTAGCCGGATCATTTCGCTGCTGGTGCTGGACATGGCGAACCCGTTCTTCGTGGATGTGGCCAGCGGCGCGGAGCGGGCGGCGCGTGAGGCGGGGCTCGGGGTGATGGTGTGCAACAGCGCGCAGAGCCCCGACGAGGAGGCCGACTACCTCTCCCTGTTCGCCGAACACCGGGTGCGCGGCGTGCTGGTGACCCCGGCCGACGCGACCGGGCACAATCTGCGCAACTTCCGGCGCCACGACATCCCGTATGTGTTCGTGGACCGCGAGGTGCCGGACGACGAGGCCTGCTCGGTGTCCGTGGACGATGTCGAGGGCGGCGCCCTCGCCGGGCGCCACCTGATCGCCCAGGGACACCGCGCCCTGGTCTACGTCAGCGGCCCGATGCACCTGCCCCAGTGCCAGGACCGGCACAAAGGCCTGCTCAGCGCGCTCGCCGAGGAGAACATGCGGCCCGACGACCTGGTCCACATCGAGGCGGAGCGGCTCGATGTGTCGGCGGGGCGGGACGCGGGGGCGCGGCTGCTGGGGATGTCGCCGCGGCCGACGGCGGTCTTCTGCGCCAACGATCTGCTGGCGCTGGGGGTGCTCCAGGCGCTCTTCGCGGCCGGGGTGTCGGTGCCGGGGGATGTGGCGCTGGTGGGGTACGACGACATCGAGTTCGCCTCGGCCGCCGCCGTACCGCTGACGTCCGTACGGCAGCCCGCGTTCCGGATGGGGCGTACGGCGGCGGAGCTGCTGATCGAGGAGACCGGCGAGGACGCCGACGCACACCGGCACCGGCGCATCGTCCTCCAGCCGGAACTCGTGGTCCGCGACTCGACCTTCGCGGTCGCCGGCCGCCCCGGGCGCGGGGCGTAGGGCCGCTCAGCGGTTAGACCGAAACGGCCGCCGCGGCCGGCGCGGTGGTGGCGCGCTCGGGCGCCGTGAGCAGCTCCCGGATCTCGTGTACGGCGGCCCGCCCGGCCCGGTTGGCGCCGACCGTGCTGGCCGACGGGCCGTAGCCGACCAGATGGACGCGGGGGTCGCGGAGCGCCCGCGTCCCCTCGACGGCGATCCCGCCGCCCGGCTCGCGCAGCTTCAGCGGGGCGAGGTGGTCGATGGCGGCGCGAAAGCCCGTGGCCCACAGGATGACATCGGCGTCCACGGCCCGCCCGTCCGCCCAGACCACCCCGTCCGGGGTGATCCGCTCGAACATCGGCTGCCGGTCGAGCACCCCCTTCTCGCGGGCCCGCTGCATCGCCTCGGTCATCGGCAGCCCGGTCACGGACACGACGCTGAGCGGCGGCAGCCCGCGCCGCACCCGCTCCTCCACCATCGCCACGGCCGCCCGCCCCTGCTCCTCGCCGAAGGGCCCGGAGCGGAAGACGGGCGGCCGGCGCGTCACCCAGGTGGTCTCCGCGGCCACCTCGGCGATCTCCAGCAGATGCTGTACGCCGGAGGCCCCGCCTCCGACGACGATCACCCGCTGTCCCGCGAACGCCTCCGGCCCCGGGTACTGGGCGGTGTGCAGTTGCCGCCCCCGAAACGTGGCCTGCCCGGGGTAGCGGGGCCAGAAGGGGCGGTCCCAGGTGCCGGTCGCGTTGATCAGCGCGCGCGTGGACCACACCCCCGCCGGGCTCTCCACCCGCAGCCGCCCGCCGTCCCCCTCGCGCACCGCCGCGACGTCGACCGGGCGGACGATCCGGAGATCGAAGGCGGACTCGTAGCGCGTGAAGTACTCCGTGATGACCTCGGATGACGGCCGGCCGTCATCCGCGCCGGTCAGCCGCATGCCGGGCAGGTCGTACATCCCGTGCACCTTGCCGTACGTCAGCGACGGCCAGCGGAACTGCCAGGCGCCACCGGGGCCGGCGGAGTGGTCGAGGGCCACAAAGCCGGTCCCCGGCTCGTACCCCGCCCGTCGCAGGTGATACGCGCTGGACAGCCCCGCCTGCCCGGCCCCGATCACCACGACGTCCACTTCGCGCACCGCCGCTATGTCGTTCACGCTTCTACTAACTACGGCATGCGGCCGGATCTTCCCGCCGGGCCCCGCTCCTCGCCGACGCGGCGGGACGGTAGGGTCCGGTCTCTTGGGTGGGGCGTCCGGGGAGGGTGTTCGATGGTTTCGCAGGTGTCGACGTGTGCGCGGTGGTGGGCTGCCGCCCTTCTGGCCGCGGTGACGGTGGCGGGCTGCGGCGCCGGCGCCGACGCGCCCTCCTCGCCTGGTGCGAAGGGAGTGCCCGAGGTCAGGGACGAGAAGGACCTGCCGGACCTCCCGCTCGACCGTTACCGACTCGGCGACGAGGAGAACAGGCGGTTCAGCAAGGCGCAGCGCCGACTGGCCCAGCGGTGCATGGTGGGCCTCGGGTTCACCGACTTCCCCGCCGACCCGAAGCCTCCGAGCCGTCCCAGTGCGGCGGCGTTGATCATCACCGCCATGTCGACACCGCTGGGCGCGCTCGACCTCGACCGGGCCGAGCGGTGGGGCTACGGCTGGGAACCGAAGCCCCGTAAGGCCCTGGAGCCGACCGGACGGGCGATGACGGACACGGAGTACGCGGCCCTGTACGGCATGTCCAGCGGCGGAGCCACACCGAGCGGGCACAAGCCCCCCGAGCGGGGGTGTTCGGGGCGGGCGAACGAGCAACTGCTCAAGGGCGTCGCGGACGCCAGGCGCATGTGGACCTATCCCCCCGGGCGCGATGCCGACCTGCGGAAGGCGCTGAAGAAGGACCAGCAGGTGCGCCGGGCCTTCGCCACCTGGTCGAAGTGCGTCGTGGACAAGGGGGGCAAGCGGTACGCGGACCCGATGGCCGCGTACCGGGACAAGGCGTGGGAGCGAGGCAAGGACGGCAACACCACCCACACCCGGCGGGAGGTGGACACGGCCGTCGCCGACGTCGAGTGCAAGCGGGAGCACAACACCTTCGGCGTGTGGTGGGCCGCCCTCGCCAAGCGTCAGCGCGCTGACATCCAGCGGAACAAGGACACGTACGAAGCGGTCCGCGGCGATCTGGATGTGCTGCGGAGCAACGTACGCAAGGCCCTTGGCTGATCGGTCGGCGGAGACGGCGGACGAAAACGTCCACCCTCCCGTTGCTGTCACCCGGCACCAGACAACGACGGACCCGGGCCGTCAGCCGACGGCCTCCGGCTCGCTCGTTGCGCTGTCCTCGGCGGTGTCCGTGGCGGCGGGGCCGGGCGAGACGGACGAGGAGGGGGTCGCCTTCGGCGGCGCCGAGGAGGAAGCCGAGGCCGATGCCGGAGCCGAGGCCGAGGAGGTGCCGGACGGCCCGGAGGTGCGGGGAGACGCCGTCGCGGTGGCCGTGGCGGAGGAAGATGCCCGCCCGCTCGCCTTGGGCTTCTTGGTGGAGGGCGACGGCCGGGCCGTGGGCACGGTGACGGCGGCGCGGCTCGCGGAGGCCGACGACGGCCCGGAGGAGGGCGTGGAAGTCGCCGAATTCCCCTTCTTGGAACGGCCCTTATTCGATTGCTCGCCTTCCTTGGAAGTCGCCTTGCTTCCCGGGATCAGCGTCTCGGGGGCGAAGGGAGTGCCGCCCATGAAGGCCAACCCGAGCACGATGGCGTATCCGAAGAACATGATTCCCGCGACCACGCCGGCCCGTCTCAACAGGCGGGCCCTGCGACCTGAGGAATCGACGAATACAGGGCCCTCGGAGCTGGGGGTACGGACACGGCGACGGGCACGCCGAGCGGGATCGGCGCGCCCCTCCGCCACGGGCTGCGACTTCATGACGGCACGTTAACAGAATTCTTCCCGGATAAAGCTATGGCCTTTCTTTGGTGGGCTAATTCTGAATTCTCATTTTGTCGGCTCAGCCCTTTCCGTAACTGCGCGGCGCCGTGGTGGAGGGCGGCAGGCCGCCGTTGAAGCGGGTGTCGACGTAATCGGCGAAGTCGACGCGGCGCGGGATCAGCTTCAGCTTGGCGAAGGTGTCCGCGATCTTCTGTTCCGAGGCCACGGCGTCCTTGTCGACCGCCACATACACCCGGGTGCCGTTGGTCCGCTTCACCGAGTCCAGCGCCACCTCGTACGGCAGACCGGTCTCCTTCGCCCAGACCTTGGCCCACGCCTCCGGGTGCTTGTAGACCCAGTCCTGGGCGCGGCGCAGCCGCTTGAGGTAATCGGCGATCGCCTCGGCCTTCTTCTTGTCGGCGAGCGAGGAGGGGTTGGCGACCTGGAAGTTGAGGCCGTTGACCACGCCCTGGCCGGTGGTGAGGGTGCGGGCGTCCGCCGAGCGTAGCGCCTGCGAGGTGTACGGGTCCCAGATGGCCCAGGCGTCCACCTTGCCGCGGGTGAAGGCCGCGAGCGCGTCGGCGGGCTGGAGGAAGGTGGCCTTGACGTCCTTGATCGACAGCCCGGCCTTCGCGAGCGAGGCGACGAGCTGGTAATGCGCCGAGCTGCCCTGCGCGACGGCCACCGACTTGCCCTTGAGGTCGCTGACCTTCTTCAGCGGCGAGTCCTTCTTCACGAGGATCGTCTCGCCGTCGGCCGTGCCGTGCTTGGCCGCCACCACCTCGATCTTGGAGTTGGCGGCCGCGGCGAAGACGGGCGGGGTGTTGCCCACGCCGCCGATGTCCACCGCCTTGGCGCTCACCGCCTCCAGGATCGGCGGCCCGGAGGTGAAGGTCGACCAGCGGATCTTGTACGGCAGGTCGTCCAGCTGGCCGGCGGCGCGCAGCACCGCCTCGTCATTGCCCTTCTGGTCGCCGACCCGCAAGGTGACATCGCCCTTGCCGTCGGTGTTCGAGCCCGCACCGCCCGAGTCGTCGGCGGACGACGTGGCGGTGCAGGCGGCCAGCAGCAGGGCGAAGGGGAGGAGCAGGGCCGGGGCGATGCGCCGTCTCATATCGGCAGATCCGTTCGTGAGGGTGGTTCGGATGGTGCGGGGTGTGTCTGTGCTGATGGGGCGGTTCGGCGTTGAGGGGGTGTCATGCGGCTTTGCGGGGCGATGCCGCGGGCGCCGCCACGCCCAGCCGGTCCAGGAGTTCGGTGCGCAGCTCCGCGAAGCGCGGATCGGCGATGTCGCGCGGCCGCTCCAGGCCGATCTGTCTCTCGTACGCGATCACGCCGTGGTCCATCACCAGCACCCGGTCGGCGAGCAGCAGCGCCTCCTCGACGTCGTGCGTGACCAGCAGCACCGCGCAGCCGCGCCGCTGCCACAGCTCGGCGACCAACTGCTGGGCCTTGATGCGGGTGAGCGCGTCCAGGGCGCCGAAAGGCTCGTCGAGCAGCAGCAGATCGGGCTCGCGTACCAGCGCGCGGGCGAGCGAGGCGCGCTGGGCCTCGCCGCCGGACAGCGTCTTCGGCCAGGCGTTCGACCGTTGGCCGAGCCCGACCTCCGCCAGCGCCCGCTCGGCGACCGCCCGCCCGGGGCGGCCGGGCAGCCCCAGCAGCACATTGCGCCAGACTCGCTTCCACGGCATCAGACGCGGCGCCTGGAAGGCGACCGCCTTGGCGCGCGGCACCAGCACCTCGCCCTCGATCTCCCGGTCGAGCCCGGCGAGGATGCGCAGCAGGGTGGACTTGCCGCAGCCGCTGTGGCCCAGCAGGGCGACGAACTCGCCGGGGTGTACCGTCAGTTCGAGCCGGTCGATCACGGCGCGGCCGTCGAAGGCGCGGGTCAGCCCGTGGACCCGTACGGCGGCGGGGTCGGCGGGGATCTCGGCGGGCAGATCCTTCTCGACCGGGCCTATTTGCCCGTGAAGCTCGGTCGCCATTGCAGCAGCAGCCTCTCAAGAGTACGGACGATGAAATCGGCGAGCAGGCCGAGGGCGGCGTAGACGATCAGGCAGACCACGATCACATCGGTCTGGAAGAACTCCCGCGCCCGGTTGAGCAGAAAGCCGATCCCGTCGTCGGCGTTGATCGTCTCGCCGAAGACCAGCGCGAGCCAGGCGGTGGCGAGCGAGTAGCGCAGCCCGGTCATCGCCCCCGGCAGGGCGCCGGGCAGCACCACATGGCGGATCAGCCCCCAGCGGCCGAGTCCGAGCGAGGTCCCGGCCTCGATCAACTGAGCGTCGACCCCGCGGATGCCCGCGTAGACGTTCAGGTACAGATGGAAGGTCACACCGAGCGCGATCAGCGCGATCTTCGGCGCCTCGCCGATGCCCAGCCAGATGATGAACAGGGGGATCATCCCGACCCAGGGAATGGTGCGCAGCATCTGCACCGTCGCGTCGACCAGGTCCTCGCCCAGCCGGGACAGCCCCGAGACGAGGGCGAGCGACACTCCGGCCACCGCGCCGATCAACAGCCCGACCAGCACCCGCTGCACCGACACCAGCATGGCGTGCGGCAGTGTGCCGTCCTCGATCAGGCCGGAGGCGGTACGGGCGATGGTGCCGGGGGAGGCGAGGGTGTCGGGGGACAGCACACCGGTGGCGCTGCACACCTGCCAGGCGACGAGCAGGACGAGGGGGCCGGTCGTACGGCGCAGCCACCGGGGCACGGAGCGGCGGCGCGCGGACAGCGGAACGACCGGTTCGAGAACCGGGGACATGGGGGCTCCACAAAAGGGGAGGTGAAGGGAGGCGAGGGGGAGAAGCGGAGAGAGCGGTAAGACGCGTCGGCGCAGGCGTGCTTACGCGCGAAGCCGCTACAGGATCAGCAGCCGCCGGGACACGCGGCGGAGGCCACCCGCAGCAGGTCGATGTGACCGCGCGTGGTGAGCAAGGCTGACGTAGACATGCCTTTGAACGTAGCGAGGGTGTCCGGAACCGGTCAATGGCGTCTTGCCACTCGGACCTTTGTTGCGGCGGTTTTACGGGCGGACGTACGAGGATGGGGCCATGACCCAGACCTTCCGCACCCACATCCTCCGGATCACCACGGGCTCCACCGAGAAGGTGGTCGACCTCACGGCCGATTGCGAGGCCTATCTGAGAGAGGTGAGCCAGGGCCGGGACGGGCTGCTCAATGTCTTCGTCCCCCATGCGACCGCCGGCATCGCGATCCTGGAGACGGGCGCGGGCAGCGACACCGATCTGCTCGCCGCGCTGCGCGATCTGCTGCCCGCCGACGACCGCTGGCTCCACCGCCACGGCAGCCCCGGCCACGGCCGCGACCATGTGCTCCCCGCGCTCGTTCCGCCGCACGCGACGCTCCCGGTCATCGGCGGCCGGATGGCGCTCGGCACCTGGCAGTCCGTGTGCCTTGTCGACACCAACAAGGACAACCCCGACCGCCAGGTGCGGCTCAGCTTTCTCGGCTGAATTTGCGACAGCTTTCGATGCCGGCGACGCCGTTCCAGCCCACCTGACCTGCTCATCGACTGGTGCCGCGTCAATGACGGATGCATGCTCTCGACCAGTGGTCCCTGGCCAGTGAGGTGGTGGATTCGAAGGCGGACCAGTTGCAGGGGTGACGCGTGCGACACACAGGGGCTCGGCGGTGAGCGTTGGGCAACCGGGGCATCCACTGTCGTTGCATCACGTAGAGCGGCGCGGCGGTCACCGATGGTGTCGGTCACCTGCGTGAAGATAGCTCCCATGTTCGGGGGAGGGGGCAACAGGCCGCCTGGCCAGGGCGGCGGAGAGCGGCTGGCGGACCTGGTGCGCCAGTGTCTCCCGGCCGTGTCGCCTCAGCGGCGGTTGCGCTGCCGACGGGCGCGGCGCGGTGTGGCGTCCGCGGCGCGGCCGCCCCTGGTGGCGGTGTAAATCACGCTGATGAGCACTCCGCCGACGATGACCACGGCGATTCCGGCGGTGGTGCTGATGAGAAAGCCCAAGGGGATGAGCGCCGCATAGACGGCCGGGATGGCATTGCGCAGGTTTCGGTTCACGGCAGGGATCCTTCCCCAGGGGTGGGTTCGGCGGCCGGAGCCGCCGGGGGCTTCCTAGGCTGTGGGTGATACCGCGAGCGTCTTGACAGCCTCCCCGTCCGGTGGTCGTGAACATCGAGGCGCATGCCGACATCGTGGAGAGGCCGTCCGCTGCCGTGCCAGACCGAGAGCGCGTATGCGCTGAAAGGGTACCGCGTTCTCGACTCGGGCACCTCGATCCGGACATGTACCAGATTTTCGCTGGAAACCGCCGCGGGAGCTCCGCCCGGCACGTCGCCGTAACGCCTCAGCAGGTCGAACAGCGCTTCCGGCAGGGCGAGGTCGTGTTGCTCCGCCTTCCCGTGGATCCCTGCCCGGAACACGGCTGCCGCCGCCAGGTCCAAGTCGGTGACCATGTCGAGATCGGCGCGGTCCGGTAGTGGGCGCCCTTGAGGCATGAGCGCTTCGTACAGGAAGTCCACGGCTGCCCGGGCGTAGTGGGCGGCACGGCCCTTATCGCCCACCATGCGCCGGAGAGTTGCCTGGTAGTGGACTTCTTCGTGGATCACGGGGTGCCCGACGTATCCGTACAGCAGGTCGCGGTTGAAGCTGGCGGGCTCCCGCCAGGCACGGGTGTAGTCGGCCATCAGGAAGGAGATCAAGGGGTCGTCCCCACCCCCCTCGCGCAGGAACGGGCCGAGCAGTTCCACCAGGTCCACCGTGCGCACGCCGGAGATCTCGGCGAGGACTCTCAAGGTCGAGCGGAGCAGGCACTTGTGGAAGAGCGTCAGCGGGATCCGGAAGGCCATCCCGCTCAGCCAGTCTTCGAACGTCATCCGGGAGTGCTCGATCACGACGTCGGCCATCAGGTCCGTGTTCCCGGGGTCGCAGGGCATGTACCCGGTGCGCAGACCGTGATCGTCCCGGAAGCGGTCGTGCGTGTAGTCGGTGTTGTTGAGCAGCAGCAGAGGGTAGATGACGGGTGAGCCCCCCGAGGCGATCGCCTCCTCGATCCCGGTCAGGTGGGCGGCGCGGGATTCGCCGGGCAGGCCCCAGATGAGGTCGGTGTAGGTGGGGATGTTCTGGGCCCGGAACTGGATCTGCATACGGCGGTAGTTGTCGACCCGGATGTTGCGGCGGTTGGCGATCTGCAGCACCTCGGCGTCGAAGGACTGTGCCGAGAGAGTGATGGCCCCGGTCAGCCCGGCCCGGTACAGGATCCCCGCGATCTCCACCACACGGCCGTTGGTGTTCTTCGCCCAGTTCGTCATCACCAGCAGCCGCTTGTTGTGGCGCCGGCACAGTTCCACGATGTGGCGTGCGATGTCCACGTCGCGCGCGACGATGCCGAAGTTGGCGTCGGCTATGAACAGTTGGGTGCCGTTGGCGGCGATCCGGACGATGCGCTCCAGTTCCTTCTGGATGCGGTCCATGGGGAACTGGCGGACCTTGGAGTTGGTGGCCCCGCCCCAGTAGCAGAAGGCGCAGGAGTAGGGGCAGCCCCGGTTGGTTTCGTACACCAACATGCGGGACTGCGCGATGTCCTCGTCGGTCCAGGTGTTCCCGAGCAGCGGCGAGGGCAACTCGCCAAGGTCTGCGATCCGGGGGGCTTCGGGGGTGGTGACCACCTCGCCATCGGCGGAGAGGTAGCTGATGCCGGGCAGGGCCGCCAACTCGCCGTCGGCGGTGATCGGCTCCTCATGGCGCAGGAATACGCGCAGCAGGTCGCGGAAGCGTAACTCTCCTTCGCCGTGGACGAGGACGTCGACCCAGGGCGCTTCGGTGAACACCACCTGCTGGTGCGTCACATCGTTTCCGCCGATCACGATGCGGCAACGGGGCCAGCGCTCCTTGACCCGCCGGGCCAGTTCAAGCGTGCTGGGCCGGTTCCAGAAGTAGACGGTGAAGGCGACCGCCAGCGGATCCTCCAGCGCGCCCAGCACCTTGGCGCAGGCGGCCTCGAAAGCGTCCCCGCCCTGCATGTACACGTGTTTGGTGAAGGAACAGGCTTCAGCGAGGTCCGGGGCCGCCCCGGCGGCGGCCTGCAGGTAGCCCAGCACGGTGCTGTAGCGGACGCCGGGCATCACGGTCATCTCGACCAGGTGCACTTGGCGCCGTCCAGTCGCGGCAGAGGACGGGCTGAGCCCTGCCGGCGGGTCGGCTGACGTCATTTCTCGAACTTCTCCTGGTCTCGGTCTCGTTGCCTGGCTCTGCCGGGCCCGCCGGCCGTAACGGACGAGTTCCTCGTCCGTTACGGCCGGCGGGTTCAGGCGGTCCACCATCGGATCAGGTGCAGCAGCAGCACGGTGAGCAGCAGCAGCAGTAGGTGGTGTCGCTGGCTGATACGCCCTTCAGGTCGGCCTCGGACAGCTCACGGTCCTCGAGCTGGGGTGAGTTGGGTACCCTCAGCTCGTAGACACCGGTCGTCTTGCCGGCTTCCCAGAGGGCAACCTGGGCCTCCAGGTCGGGATCACCCTCCATGTTCCGGATGATTTTCACGGTTGCGTTCTTCGGCAGTTCCAGGCCCTGCTCGGCCAGTGCGGCGCGCGGTTCCCTCTCCAGTCGCGTCGCGTAGTCATTGTTCGACCAGGCAGCCGTCAGCACCTTGGTGTAAGAGCTGACGAATGCCGACCTCTCTCTGGGCTCCATGGGTCCTCCTTATTGCTTGTCGATTCTGCCAAGTCGGCTTCGGGTGGACGTGGAAATCATTCAGAGTCGACCACCTGTAAGTCAACTGCCATCTTTTTAATTGTGGTCCCGAACTTTTTGGAGCCTCACCCGTATCCGCAGAACCTGCGTCCCCATGCAGTTATTGCAGCTCAGGGCGGTCGGAGGCTAGTGGCCCGCAAGGGTAGCGGGAGGCCCCCCTATAGATAAGAAGGCCATCCGGCAGGTGCAGTCGAGGAGTGCCGAAAGAATACTGACGGGCGTCCTGAATTCCTTGCTTTACCTATCCCGACGGGTAATAGAGTGTCGGACCACATCGAGATGTTTTTGGAGGGCGCAGTGGATCTGCCTCGCTTTAAGGCACACCTTGTCCCGCAGGTCGTCAGCCCGGATCGGGTCTTCCTGGTGTCGGAGGAAGGCCACTATCTGGTCCAAGGAAAGGCGGTTGCCGAGGTGGCGCCTTTCCTGGACGGGACCCACGCGATCGCCGAGATAGCCCAGAAGCTCTCCGACCGGTTTACGCTGGGTGAAGTCGTCTTCGCCATCAGCAAGTTCCAGCGCTTCAACCACCTCGCCGAGGGTCCTGTCGGGACCGACCGTGCCTCGGTGGCCTTCTGGGAGGCCCAGGGCGTGGACGCCGCCGAGGCCACCCGGCGGCTGGACGAGGCCCAGGTGGAGATCACCTCGGTGGGTGCGGTGGACGAAGCGGAGGTGGTGGCCGCGCTGCGGACGACCGGCATCGAGGTGCGGCCGGTCACCGCCGCCGCAGCCGGTGCCTCCGCTCCGACCCTGGCCATCGTGCTCGCCGACGACTACTGCAACCCCGAACTCGCCGCTGTCGACGCCCGCCTGCGCGGTGCCGGCATACCCTGGCTGCTGGCCAAGCCCCACGGCGCCGATGTCTGGACCGGCCCCTACCTGGTGCCGGACGTCACCGGATGCTGGCAGTGCCTGGCCCAACGGCTGGAAGGCAATCGGCAGGTGGAGGCGTACCTCCAGCGCAAGCGGGGCGACGAAGCTCCGCTCCTCACCTCTCTGGCGACGTCTCCCTGGTCGGGGGGACTCTCGGCCCAGATGGTCGTCGGTGCCGTGGCCGGCATCATCGGGGCAGAGGCGTCCGACTACCGGGGAGTCCTGGTCTCGGTGCATGTCCCGACCATGCGGACCGAACGCCACGAGCTGATCCGGCGGCCGCAGTGTCCCGGCTGTGGAGACCCCTCGGTCCTGCATGTCGCCCCACGGATCGAACTGACCGAGCAGGCCGTGCGGTTCAGCGCGGACGGCGGGCACCGGACGATGCGCCCCGACGACACCTACAAGCGGCTGCAGAAGCACGTCAGCCGACTGACCGGCGCCGTCAGCTCCCTGCGGCTGCTCAATGACGTCGACAACGGCGTCACCTACAGCTACTCGGCCGGCCACAACTTCGCGATGCCCGGCGACAATCTCGCCATGCTGCGCCGCAACCTGCGCGGTCAGAGCGGTGGCAAGGGCCGCACCGACATCCAGGCCCGTGTCAGCGGAATGTGCGAGGCCATCGAACGGTACTCGGGAGTGTGGCGCAACGACCGCCCCACCCGCCGGGCCAGCTTCGACGCGCTCGGTTCCGACCTGGCGGTTCACGCCAACGAGTTGCTGCTGTACTCCGAGGCTCAGTACGCCGGCCGGGAGGAATGGAACCACAACGGCGCGGGTCGGCTGCACATCGTGCCGGAACCGTTCGACACCGGCCGCGAGATCGACTGGACGGCGGCGTGGTCGCTGACGCACGACCGGGAGCGGCTGGTGCCGGCAGGATACGCCTGGTTCGGCCACCCCGACCTGGCGGACCACTTCTACTGTTTCAGCGACGGCAACGGCAACGCCGCCGGGAACACCCTCGAAGAGGCGATCCTGCAGGCGTTCTATGAACTCTGCGAGCGCGACGCAGTCGGCCTGTGGTGGTACAACCGCGCGCTGCGGCCCGGCTTCGATCTCGACAGCCTGCACGAGCCGTACATCGACACCCTTCGCGACTTCTACGCCGGCATGAACCGCAGCCTGGCGGTGGTGGACCTCACCACCGACCTGGGCATCCCCACCTTCGCCGCGGTCTCGCACCGGGTCGACCACCCGGTGGAGGACGTGTTGCTGGGGTTTGGGGCGCACCTGGACGTGCGGATCGCCGTCCTGCGGGCCCTGACCGAGGTCAACCAGTTCCTGCCGGCGGTGATCAACCGCAAAGCGGACGGGTCCACCGACTACTGGGAGGACGACCCGGACACGCTCGAGTGGCTGCAGCAGGTGACGGTTGCCCAGGACCCCTGGGTCGTTCCGTCCGCGAACCTCCCCACCACCTCGGCCGACAGCTACTCCGGCCTGTTCTCCGGTGACCTGGCCAAGGACATCCGTAACGGTGTCGAGCGGGTGGGCAAGGCTGGCCTCGAAGTGATCGTCCTCGACCAGAGCCTGCCCGACCTGGAGCTGAAGGTCGCCAAGGTCATGGTCCCGGGCATGCGCCACTTCTGGCGCCGGCTGGGTCCGGGCCGACTCTACGCCGTACCGGTGGAACTGGGTTGGCTGTCTGCGGCAACCGCCGAGGACCGGATGAACCCGCGAAGCGTCTTCTTCTGATCCGTCCCCACCCGCTCGCCCCCGAGTGGACACCCCGCCCGCGCAAGCGGCCTGGACATCACGCTCCTGCCCCGTGACAGGGGTTTCCTCAACGCATCTCCCTGGAGGTGACATGACTGGTCCCGATCCTTACGGCGCCATCAGCAACCCCCCACCCGCTCGCGGTCCGGCGCGTGTCGGTGAACTCCTGCGGCTTCACCCGGGCGCTCGGATCGTCCCCGTCCCCAGCGGCGCGACCCAGATCTTCATCGGGCAGCGCGGTACCTCGCTGGGTGCTCTGACACCCGGACTGACGGCGGCCATGGAACTGCTCGCCGCCAGACGGGTCGGCAGTGACGAGCTGCTGGACGTCGTCCAGAGCCACGAGGGCGAGCTCGGCATGCTCAAGATGCCCAAGCTGCTGCAGAGGCTGAGGGCTGGCGGCTGGCTCTCCACCACCCTGGCGGTCGCGGGGTCGGCTGTGCTGACTTTCCGTCCGCTCGGCCCCGTCGTTCCGCCCGTTCTCAGGCATGACGGCGACCCGGCCGAGCTGCGGATGTCCCGCTTCGCCGTGCTGCGCGCCGATGGCACGGGCATGGCGCTGGAGTCGCCGCTGGCGCACGTCGCTGCCGAACTGCACGATCCGGCGCTCGTCGGTCTGCTGGCCTCGCTGCCCACACAGCGGGGTCCGGGGCCGGCTCCCCGCGACCCCGCGGGCGCGCGGACCCACCCAGTGGACTGGCCCGAAGCGGTCCCCGCGCTGCTGAGCGCCCTGGCCCGGCACGGCTTTCTGGTTCCGCGGAGCGGCGCCGCCGAAGAAGGCTTCCGCTTCGCGCAGTGGTCGCCGCACGAGCTGTGGTTCCACAGCCGTACTCGTGTCGGACGCCACGACCTGCCGTACGGCGGCACGTACTGGGCCAAGGGCTTCGCCGAGCCGCTGCCCTCGGTCCGGCCGCCTTTCGACGGTCGCTCGGTGGAGTTGCCCCGGGCGGACCTGCAGGCTCTGCGCGCGAGCGACCGCACCCTCACCGAGGTACTGGAGGACCGACAGTCGCTACGGCTGCACGACAGCTCGGCGCCGCTCACGGCCGAGCAACTGGGCGAGTTCCTGTACCGGAGTGCACGAAACCGGGGCACGTATGACGACGGATCGCAGGAACTGGGCGACCGGCCCTACCCGTCCGGCGGCCGGGCATACGAACTTGAGGTCTATCCGCTGATCCACCAGGTGGACGGTGTGGAACCGGGCCTGTACCACTACGACCCCGAGAAACACCGGCTGGAACTGGTCGCCGAGCCGGGGCCGGCGCTGACCCGCCTTGCCGACATGTCCCGCGCGACCGCGCAGATGTCCTCACCGCCGCAGGTGACGCTGCTGATTACGGCGCGCTTCGGGAGGGTGATGTGGAAGTACTCCTCGATGGGTTACGCCCTGGTGCTCAAACACGTGGGGGTCCTCTACCAGGTGATGTACAGCGTCGCCACCGCAATGGGGCTCGCGGGCTGCGGGCTCGGCGGCGGCGACTCCGACGCCTTCGCCGTCGCCTCCGGGGTGCCCTGGGAGAGTGAGTCGACCGTCGGCGAGTTCCTGCTCGGCAGCCGTGGAAAGGAGGGCAGCGATGTAGTTCCGGCCTAAGGCACTGGAGAACCTGCGCCAACCCGACGAACTGGACAGCCCCGTGCGCCTGACCCAGCCGAGCCGCCAAGACCGTCCGGGCCCCCTTCTCCGGCCGGGCGATCGCCTTGCTGGTCGGCAGCGGGCAGTACGTCGCCGCGGGAACCGACGCGGCGGACGTCGGCGCGAGGGTCGCTGCAGAAAGCGGATGCGACCCGCGGCGCCTTGGGCGCCGGCCCACGGCCCCCAAGTCGTCTGCCGGCGCCCGGTACCGCGAGCCACAACAGGTCGTGCCCAGGCGCACGATCCCCGACCTGCTGTTCCGAAGGAGACTTGTCATGCCCCGCCGCTCCATGTCCGACGCCATCCCGACGGCCGGCTCCGACGACCGCCCCCCAGGGCCGGCGGAGGACCTGGAACTGGTCGGCATACGCGCGGATCCGCTCACCTTTCTGCAGGACCTGGTCACCGAGTATGGCGACCTCTGCAGCCATCAGACCCGCGGCCAGGTTGTGTGGTTCGCCAATTCGCCCGAATTCGCCCGGCACATCCTGAAGGACAACTACACCAACTACACCAAGGCCGGGACGCCGGACGACTTCATGCTGACTCCTCTGCTCGGAAAAGGGCTGCTCACCAGCAACGGCGCGCAGTGGGAACGGCAGCGGCGACTGTGTGCGCCATCCTTCCGGCGCTTGGCGGTCGAGTCGTTCGACGGCCTGATGGTCGAGGCGGCTCTCGACCTGGCCACTGCCTGGGGCGAGGCGGCCGACCGGGGCGAGGCCGTCCGTGTGGACCACGACTTCACGGCACTCACCCTGCGGGTGGTGGCCTCCGCGCTGCTCGGCTCCGAGCTGACGGCGGGCGGCCGCGGTTTCGGGCAGGCCGTCGATGACATCAACCGGTTCATCGGGCACTTCGACGGAACCCCGCCCCAGGACGAGGACTTCCGGGCCCGGCTCCGGGCGTACGCGGGCGCGAAGAGCTTCTTGGACAGGGTGGTCGGCACCATGATCGGGGCCCGGCGGCTGACCGGCCCCCATGGGCACCCCGGGGACCTGCTGGACGCGATGCTGGGCGCCCGGGACGAGCACGGCGACGCCCTCTCCGCCAAGGAGTTGCACGACCAGGTCCTGACCATGGTCATGGCCGGTCACGAGACCACCGCGAAGGCCCTCAGCTGGACGCTCCACCTGCTCGACCGGTACCCCGAGCACGCAGTGCGGGTTCGAACCGAGATCGACCGGGTCGTGGGTACCCGGCTGCCGACCGCCGCGGACCTGCCCGATCTGGTCTATACCAGGCAGTGTCTCGACGAGGCTGTCCGCCTGTTCCCGCCGGTGTGGCTGATCTCCCGGCTCGCAGTGCACGACGACCTCCTCGGCGGGCTCCGTATCCCCGCCGGCACGCTGGTGTGCATCAGCCCCTGGACGCTGCACCGGCATCCGGAGTACTGGGAGGCGCCCGAGGAGTACCGGCCCGAACGCCGGCACAGCCGAGCGGGCCACTCGTACCTGCCGTTCGGCGGTGGCCCCCGGGTCTGCATCGGGCAGGCCTTCGCCACGGCGGAGGCGATGCTCGTACTCACGGTCGTCCTGCAGCGGCTCCGGCTGACTCGGGCACCCGGCACCACGGTCGTCCCCGAGGCGCTGGTCACGTTACGTCCGCGTGACGGTCTGCTGATGCGGGTGGAGCGGCGCCATGGGTGAGGCGGGACAGCCGGTGACGCCAGGCGCTCGTAGCTACTGCCCCGAAAGGGAACTGGGCGGATTCGAGCAGGAGGTTGAGCGCTTGGACCGCCAGGCCACGCTGACCTGGGCTCACGAGTGGCGAGTCCTCAAGCCGCTGGCGCCCTCCGGCGGTGGGGCGGTGCTGGACGCGGGCTGCGGAAGCGGCGCGGTGACCGCCGAACTGAGCGCCGCGCTGCCGGGATCTCGCGTCGTCGGGCTGGACGTGCACCCCGGACTGCTGGACCGGGCGCGCGCTCGCGGGGCAGCCGGAGCGGGGCCGGAGCTGTTCCTGGGCGACATCGGCGACACGCCGTTCGCGGATGCGACGTTCGACCTGGTGCTGTCGAGGTACGTCTTCCAGCACCTGAGGAAGCCGGTCGCCGCGGCACGAGAGCTGCGCCGGGTCCTGCGGCCGGGCGGGCACCTTGCCGTGATCGACATCGATGCCGGGTTGTGGGGGACGGCGGAGCCCGACCTGTCGGGCTTGTCGCAAGAGGCGTACCGCGCACTCGGCGCGGCGCAGTCCGCGGACGGAGGGGACCGGCTCATCGCCCGGCGACTGCCCCGCGTGCTCAGGGACGCCGGCTACACGGACGTGACCGTGCGACCGTTCGCCTATACCAGCGACGAAGTGGGGCTTGCGGCCCTGGCGCCGCAATTGTCCCCGGAGCGGCTGCTGCCGCTGGTCGAGCGGGGCGCGGTCAGCATGACGGCGTATCTCCGCGCGATGACCGCCTGGCAGAGCTTCGTAGCCGGTGACGGCTTCGTCCTGCTGCTGGGATTCGCCGTGGTGGGACGCCGGTAGGCCCGGAAGTGTCCACCGACCAGCCCGGTAAGTGCCCCGCCACCCTGGGGTCCAGGGCGGGTGCGGCCTGTGGGGTGCCGGGCCGGGAAGACGCAGCCCGGCGGTGCCCGGAGCCGCATGCCGTCAGGACCGGGTGCACGCCTCAGCACTCATGGCGCAAGAGCGCGCCCAGGGCGTCGGGAAGGGCGTTCCGTCCAGGTATGGACAATTTGCTGTAGACATGCGTGAGATGGACCTCAACGGTGCGCGGGGTGATGTGCAGCAGATCGGCGATGCTCTTGTTGGTTCTCCCCCGGGCAGCGTGCATGGCGATGCGACGCTCGGCCGGGGTGAGGGCCGGGAGCCCGGACACCGGAGTGCGCCGAAGCCGTCCCCCAGAGGCGAGCAGCGATTTGTGCGCCTCGGCGGTGAGCGACTGCGCGCCCGACTCTTCGGCGAGCAGCATTCCCCTGTGCAGCGCTTGCCGGGCATGTGCGAGAGAACCCTTGCGCCCCTGCGCCTGGCCCGCCGCGACGAGTGAAAGCGCCAGCTGGAGCCGGGCGTCGGTCTGCTCGAGCAGGGACACGGACTCGGCGAGCGCGCGCTCCGCCGCCGCCCCCGAGCTCACTTCCCCCAGTGAGCGCAACGACTGGCCGATGACCGCGGGATTGCCCCAGCGCCGGGCCAGTCCAACCTCCGTTTCCGCAAGCCGACAAGCCTCCGCGTCGTTTCCCAGCCGTTTCCACGCCAGCGCGGCGAAGCCGCGCCAGGCACTCAGAGCGGGGTTGACGATCTCCAGTGCCTCCAGCCGGTGCCCGCACTCCATCAGGTCGGCGAGTGCGCCCCGGAGGTCACCCGAGTGCAGGCGGAACCTACCCCGAATGCCCAGGGCGCTTGCGGGCAGGTCGTGGAGTCCTTGCAGGAGGCCGACGGCCTCCTCGTAGTGACCCATGGCCCCGCGCACCCTGGCGACCTCGGTCACCGCGACGGCATGGCAGCTCTTCACCTCATGATGGGCAGTGGTGAGGGTCAGCGCCCCCTTGGCCTCGGTGAGCGCCAGGGGCAGATCTCCCATCCGCACTGCGATCTCGGCGCGCCGGCAATGAGCGATCACCCGGGGGAAGAGCGCGTCCTGGTGCAGCGCTCTGGTCAGCATGTGATCGGCCCAGCGCTGGGCCTCACGCAGATGCCCTGCCCACGTCAGTACGGTGATACATCGCAGCAGCAGCACCATCGAAGTGCTGTCAGCCGGCCGCTCGCCCGCCAGCGCCCGCCGCACCAGCTCCAGCGGGACGTCGCGGGGCTCGGACCTGCAGGCGAGATCGCCGGCGATGGCTGCCAGCAGTCCCCGCTCGCCAGGGGTGACGCCGAGTGTGTGGCTCAGGGCGGGACGGTCGAGCGCCTCTGGGACTGCCCCCCCTCCCTCGGCAGGGACCGTACTGGTCAGGGACTGCAGGCTCAGACTCAGTTCCGTATCGGCGAGCTCGGCGAACGCCTTTTCGTCGACATGGGCTAGCACGGTGCGGGGCGGACGCAGAGCCGACTCGGCACTGCCCTGCCGCAGGGCCCGTGCGTGGGCGCGTTCCACGATCGCCGCCGCCTGGCGCTCCGCATCGGAGAAGAGACGGACTGCCTCGTCCAGATGGCGGTCGGCGGCCGCGGGCGCGAAGAGCACCTCGGCGCGGCCCAGAAGCCAGAGCACCTCTGCGCGTTCCGCCTCCGGAATCCAGTCCCGGAGCACACGCCACGCGTACTCGGCACACGTTTTGGGGGCGCCCGCCTTCAAGGCGTCGTCTGCGGCGTTCTTCAGGACACTGCACGCCCACGCGTCCTCGGCCACGTCGGCCTGCAGCAGGTGCTCGGCGACCTGCGGCAGCGGCGCTCCCAGATCGTTCAGCCGCCGGGCGGCCCGCATGTGCAACGCGCGCCGCGCATCGGCGGACATGTCCCGGTGAATCAGCTTCCTGAGCTCGGCATTGCTGAAGCGATAGCGCTCGGGGGTGCCCGTCGCGCGAAAGACCCCCACTCGGGTCAGCTCCGCAGTGAGTCCCCAGATCGTGTCCCCGTACAGGTCCAGCATGTCCGCGATCACCGCACAATCGCCTTCTTCGCCGAGTACCGCGGCGACCTCGGCGACCTCCTGGAGGGCGGCGGGCTGGCGCAGCAGTCGGTCGACGGCGGCCTCGGCCTGCAGCCGTTCACCGCATCGCCGCACCCGCTCGACCTGTGACGCCCGAGGGGGCACGAAGTCGGCGGTCAGGGACGCCAGCAGCTTTTCCAGGTGGGAGGGGCGCCCGTGGGTGGCCTCGGCGCAAGCCTGCACGAACTCGTCATCGCACCTCTGCCCGGAATAGGCGGTCTGGACCACGTCGCGCACGCTGTGCGGGGAGAGCGGGCTGAGGGTGAGGGACTGGCATCGGTCGCACTTGGACATGTCGTCGATCAGCGTGCGGCCGACCGGGGTTTCGTCCGTACGGTAGGCCAGGATCAGCAAGACCGGCAGGTTGTTCAGGCGGCGTACCAGAAAGCCGAAACAGCGCAGCGAGGTTTCGTCCATCCACTGGATGTGATCGACGATGACGACCAGCGGATGCCGGCGGGCGCCCTGCGTGAAGCCTTCCCACAGGACTTCGCAGAGCTGATGGTCGAACGGGCCGGTGCCTTCGGGTATCCCGCTGAGCGGTTCCTCGCCCTCGATGTCTTCATCCCTGCCGGCGACCTTGAGCGAGGCGGCCCTGAGCTGGCGGACGACGGCTGACTGACTGTGAGCGTCCGAAGGAGAACACGACAGGCTCAGGACTATGCTGCCCAAGCGCCGCACACGTTCGGCCACCTCGCCGAGGAGTGCGGAACAGTGCATTCCCGAGTCGGACCGGACCAGGACGGCGTTGCCCATGCCCGCCCTGGCACTACGCGCGCGCGACAACAGATCCGCGAGTTCCGACACACGTTCAGGCTGCACGTCTTCTCCTCGCTTCTGTTCCCCTCACGTCAAGCCCCTCCACTGAGCCCTCTCACCCTCATACCGACCTGCCGGTGACCTCCGCGTGCTTTGCTCGTCTTATGTCTTCGCCTCGCCCTTGCCCTCGGCGCATGCTCTCCTGCGGCGGCTCGCCCGTCGGCGGAGGCGCGGCGGTGGCTCCCTCGCCGGGCAAGTGCGCGTCTACGCTGAAGGTTGTCTTTGCGGAGGTTGGCGGACACCAACAGGGACAACCCCGACCGCCAGGTGCGGTTGAGCTTCCTCGCGAAGCGAGCCGCCACCGCGGACTCGATGGACGGTTTCCGGTCCGCCACGTGCTGGCGGCCTCGGCTCCATGGAACTCGACCGGCGTGGCCTTCACCGACCCTGGACTCTGCGCGGTCATCGTCGACCGACCGAAGTCGGGGGCGGCGGCGTTATCGAGACCGGCACCGACCATCAAGAGGGTAATGGGAGGAGTTCTTCTTGGTCGCACCTTGTGTAATCCGAAAATTAACCTTTTGCGTGTATTTGAGTTCGCGCAGGCCTGCGCGGCCGATCCGGAGCCACGGACAAAAGGCAGTGCGGATGCGTGTGGCGTGCTAAGCTTGATGGTAGTTGCAGTTGTGGTTCCCGAAACTTCAAATGCCTCGGCGGTTGTATACCGTCGGGCACTTTTGTATCTCCGGTGCTTATCCGGACGGGGTTCATTGTGGCAACGCAAGGGTTCACACGGTGTGGACCCCTGGGCACTGCCCCGAAGGAGATCTGATATGGCTAGCGGCACCGTCAAGTGGTTCAACGCGGAAAAGGGCTTCGGCTTCATCGAGCAGGACGGTGGCGGCCCCGACGTCTTCGCCCACTACTCGAACATCGCCGCCCAGGGCTTTCGTGAGCTCCAGGAAGGCCAGAAGGTGAACTTCGACATCACGCAGGGACAGAAGGGTCCGCAGGCGGAGAACATTACTCCCGCCTGACGTCGAAGCGTATGAGGTAGCTGGGGCTCGCACCTTGTGGTGTGGCCCCAGCTTACTGCTTTTTTGCATTCAAATTCTCTTGGTCTCACTTTCGGCTCGTTCTTGCAATTCATCCGGCTCATTTCTGTCGGGAATTCCTCGATGCGTGCCCCATCGAGGAAGGTTCTCCATGAGCCGTTCAGCTCGCACGAATGACCGTTTCCGGCCACAGGGTCGGGGTCGCCCCGGCGTCAGTTCGGGCGGCAACGGGCGCCGCCCCTCCACACCACAGGGGGAGTTCGCGCTGCCGGTCACCGTCACCGCTGCCCTCCCCGCGGTTGCGACCTTCGGCGAACTGGACATGCCCGCCGAGTTGCTGAAGATGCTCACCTCTCTCGGCGTGAACGAGCCGTTCCCGATCCAGGCCGCCACGTTGCCGAACTCCCTCGCAGGGCGCGACGTCCTGGGCCGCGGGCGTACCGGATCGGGCAAGACGCTCGCCTTCGGCCTGGCGCTCCTCGTGCGCACGGCCGGGCAGCGTGCCGAGTCGCGGAAGCCGCTGGCCCTCATTCTCGTCCCCACGCGCGAGCTGGCTCAGCAGGTCACCGATGCGCTCACCCCGTACGCCCGGTCGCTGAAGCTGCGGCTGGCCACTGTGGTCGGCGGGATGTCGATCGGCAGGCAGGCCGGCGCACTGCGTGCCGGGGCCGAGGTGGTCGTCGCGACTCCGGGCCGCCTCGCGGATCTCGTCGAGCGCAAGGACTGCCGCCTGGACCGGGTGAACATCACCGTCCTCGACGAGGCCGACCAGATGGCCGACATGGGCTTCATGCCCCAGGTCACCGAACTGCTGGACCAGGTACGCCCCGACGGCCAGCGCATGCTGTTCTCGGCCACGCTCGACCGCAACATCGACCTCCTGGTCCGTCGTTACCTCCATGACCCGGTGGTCCACTCGGTCGACCCGTCGGCGGGCGCGGTCACCACGATGGAACATCACGTGCTGCAGGTGCACGGCGCCGACAAGTACGCCACCGCCACCGAAATCGCCGCCCGCGACGGGCGCGTGATCATGTTCCTGGACACCAAGCACGCTGTCGACCAGTTCACCAAGCACCTGCTGAGCAGTGGCGTCAAGGCCGCGGCGCTGCACGGCGGCAAGTCGCAGCCCCAGCGCACCCGCACCCTGGCCCAGTTCAAGGACGGTCACGTCACGGTCCTGGTGGCCACCAATGTCGCGGCCCGGGGCATTCACATCGACGACCTCGACCTTGTGGTCAACCTCGACCCGCCCGGCGACCACAAGGACTACCTGCACCGTGGCGGCCGTACCGCCCGCGCCGGCGAGTCCGGCAGTGTCGTCACGCTGGTCCTGCCCAACCAGCGCCGGGACATGGCCCGTCTCATGTCCGACGCCGGCATCAGGCCGCAGATCACTCAGGTCCGCTCCGGCGAGGCCGAACTGAGCCGCATCACCGGCGCTCAGGCTCCCTCCGGTGTCCCCATCAGCGGCAGTGGGCCGGTCGCGGAGCGCCCGAAGCGCGGGGGCGCTCCCTTCCGCGGTCTGGGCACCCGCCCGGGGCGGGCCGGCCGCGGCGGTGGCGAGTCTCGCCGGGCTGCTGAGGGCCGCCAGATGGCCGAGGCCCGCAAGGCCGCCCGGGTCCGTCGTGGCGCATAGGTTCGGAAGGGGCCGCGGTACATCCGAGTGCCCCGGGAGACGGCAGCCTTGCTGTCACAGGGGCGGCTAGGTTGGCGAGCCCGCCGAGCGCGGTACAGGGGGTGAGCGCCGGCCTGGTCAGGCTGTGGAGCAAAAGTTCTTGCGTCCCGCGGGGTCCGGATCAGATGCCTCGTTCGATCGAGTCCATGAGCCGTTGTCCGGCTTCGTGGGCTTGTACGGGAAGCAGGTCGCGCAGGGGGCCGTCGATGAGGAGTACGGCCAGGCCGTGCACGGCGGACCAGACGAAGTATTCGGCGCCGGGGCGGCGGTCGGGGGGCAGGGCGCCGCTCTCGACGAGGTCGTCCAGGGCCGCGCCCAGAAGCTGGAACGCGGTCAAGCCGCCGGGGCCGTCGGCGGATTCGTTTTCGGTGTCGGCCATGTCGGTGGTGGAGAACGCGGCGCGGAACAGCCCTGGTTCGGCCTGGGCGAAACGCAGGTAGCTGGCGGCGAGGGCGCGGATGCGGGCGCGGGCGGACTCGACCGGGTCGTCGGCCGGCGGCAGGGCCGCCAGCTCCGTCTCCATGGCGGCGGCCAGTTGGGCCAGCGCGGCCTGGCGGATGGCGCGCAGAAGGGCGTTGCGGTCGGCGAAGTGGCGGTAGGCGGCGTTGGGGACCACGCCCACCCGCCGGGTGACCTCGCGCAGGACCACCGCGTCCGGCCCGCCGTCGCGGACCAGTTCGAGCCCGGCCTGGATCAGTGCGTTCCGAAGATTGCCGTGCCGGTAGGTGTCGCGCTTCCTTGCGCCGGCCCTGGAAGTCATCGCCACTCCTTTTGTGGACGGCGTCCACATAGCTGTGTATCCTGCGAAAAGCCCTCCCCACATTGTGGCGCCCACTGCGGCGCTTGCAATGTGGACATCGTACACAAGGTGCGTTGAGCAGCCTGGATCGTCCGTCGCGCAGCGCTGTGCGGACCGGCAGAGATCCCGCCATCACACGTCAACGACGAGGAATCCATGGACGATGCAGTACGGCTTGAGTCGCTGGCCAAGACCTACGGATCGGGCGACAGCGCGGTGACCGCGCTTCGCGACATCCAGGTCTCCTTTCCGAAGGGGAGCTTCACCGCCGTCATGGGGCCGTCCGGCTCGGGGAAGTCAACGCTGCTGCAGTGTGCCGCCGCCCTGGACCGGCCCTCGTCGGGCCGGGTATTCATCGACGGGACGGATATCGCGGGGCTGAGCGAGACCCAACTCACCGAATTTCGGCGGGAATCGACCGGTTTCGTCTTCCAGGCGTTCAACCTGCTGCCCGCACTGACGGCCGAGCAGAATGTGGCGCTGCCGGTGCGGCTGGCCGGGCGCAAGCCCGATCGGCGGACGGTGCAGCAGGCACTCGCCCAGGTGGGGCTGGAGAAGAAGGCAGGGAGCCGTCCCAGTCAGCTCTCCGGCGGCCAGCAGCAGCGTGTCGCCATCGCCCGCGCGCTGGTGACCCGCCCGGCCGTGCTTTTTGCCGACGAACCCACCGGTGCGCTCGACCTCACCACAGGACGCGAACTGCTGGATGTACTGCGGAAACTGGTCGACAGCCCGGCGGACGGCGGACCGACCACGGTGGTGATGGTCACGCACGATCCGAACGTGGCCTCGTGTGCGGACCGGGTGCTGTTCCTCGCCGACGGCGGTCTGGTCGGCGAACTGATCTCACCCACGTCCGAAGCCGTCGCCGCGCGGATGACCGAGCTGGCGGTGCCGAAGTGCTAGGAGTGGCTTTCCAGACCCTGCGGGGCCGCTGGGTGTCGTTCCTCGGCACCGTTGTGGCGTTGGTACTCGGGGTCGCCCAGGTCGCGGCCATGGGCCTACTGCTGATGACCACGCTCGACCCACCGGACCGGCCGGTGGAGCGGTTCGCAGGCGCCCCGGCGGTGGTGATGCCCTCCGACCCGACGTGGAATCCCGCCCACCACGACCTCGGCGTCCGCTCGTTTCCGCAGGCCAAGGGCGTATCGCAGGATCTGCTGCGGAAGGTCTCCGGCACCGGCGGCGCCGTGGTGGACCGGGCCTTCTACGCCCAGCTCGAAGGCGGCCCCAAGGACCAGGTCGGGCATCCCTGGCCAGTGGCACGGTTCGGCGGGTACACGTTGCAGGACGGCCGCGCGCCCGCCTCCGACAGGGAGATCGTCGTCGCCTCCGGCCAGGCGCGGACCGGAGACAAGGTGACCGTGCTGACTGCCGCGGGCGTCGGATCGTACACAGTGAGCGGCACTGTCACTCCGGTCGACTGGGAGGACGCGGTCTTCTTCACCGACGCCGAAGCGGCCCGCCTGGCCCCACGGATCGAGGCTCTGGTGGCACTCGGTGCGATCGACAAGGTGCGCGAGGCAGTCGGTGCGGACGCCGAGGTGCTCACCGGGCAGGACCGTCACAAGGCCGACGCCAGCGAGGACCGCGACCGCGAGGCGTTGGACAACACCATCACCTTGGTGCCGGTGATGGCCAGTGTGGCGGGCACCACAGCGGTGTTCGTGGTGGCCTCCACCTTCGCCTTCGCGGTGATTCAGCGCCGCCGCGAGGTCGCCCTGCTCCGCACTGTGGGTGCCACCCCCCGACAGGTGCGCCGGATGATACGGAACGAGGCGCTGCTGGTCAGCGGCTTCGCGTCGGTGGTGGGTACGGTACTCGGCCTGTTCGGCGCGCAGTTGCTCGCCGACATGCTCATCGGGATGGGTGTCTCCCCACCCTGGTTCCGTATCCGACCCTCGCTGCGCTGGACAGTGCTGACACCACTCGTCGCCGCCTTCCTGGTCGGCGTCCTGGTGGCGCTCTGCGGTGTGACCGTCGCCGCACGCCGGGCCGGCAACATCCGTCCCGTCGAGGCGCTGCGCGAGGCGGCGGTCGACGACTCCGGGAGGACCCCGGGGCGACTGCTGCTCGGCGCCATCGGGCTGGTCTGCGGAGCCGGGCTCACTGCCTGGATCGCGCTCGGCGACCCCGCCATGGTCCTCTCGCCCAGCGCCTACGCTCTCTCGCTGCTGGTTCCGGTCCTGGCCGCCGCTGTACTCGCACCGCTCGCCGTCGGGCCGTTCACCCGGCTGCTGATGTGGCCGGTGCGCCGCTTCTCGGGACCCATCGCCATGCTCGTACGGGAGAGCGTGCTGACCTCACGGCGGCGCACCGCTGCCACAGCCGCGCCCGTCCTGCTCACCGTCGGCCTGACATTTTCGCTGCTGGCCGCCACCGACGCGCTCGGTGCGGCACGCGAGAACGGACTGCAGAACCAGGTGAAGTCGGAGTATGCGCTCGCCCCCGACGGCACTTCGGGCATCAGCCCGCAGGTCGTCGAGAAGGTCTCCCGGATCGACGGCGTCCAGGTCGCGGCCCCCATCCTCACCACCGTCTACACCCACGACGAGGACCGGCTGGAGGTGAACGACGGGCTCGTCGTGGACGGTGCCGCGCTGAAGCGGATGATGGACCTGAAGGTGGTCGACGGCTCGTTGGACGCCCTGGACGACAACAGCACGGTCGTGGCCGAACTGTGGGGCAGGAAGGTCGGCTCGAGGCTCAAGATCCTGATGGCCGACGGCGAAGAGGCCGACCTGCGCATCGCGGCCACTTACCATGCGCTGCCCGGCGAGGACGTCGCCTATCTGCCCCAGCGGTTCGCCAAGACCGCCGTCTACGCCCGCGACGGACTCGCGCGGCGCGCCTACATCTCACTGGAGTCCGGCACCGACCGCACTGCCACGACCACGGCAATCCGCGAGGCGGTCGCCGGAACCGGAGCCCGCCTCATCACCAGGGACCAGCTGGTCGCCTCGGAGAGCGCGTACGCACGCCACCTGACCGAGGTGCGGCAGCGCTCCATCACCGTGATCGTTGTGATCTTCTGCTTCATCGCGATCCTCAACACCCTGCTCATGGCGACCGCCGACCGGCGACGCGATCTGGCGGTGCTCCGGATGGCCGGAGCCACCCCGAAACAGGTCATGCGGTTCTTCATCGCGGAATCGCTCCTGGTGGCCGCCATCGGGGTGGCACTGGCACTGATCGCGACCGCGCTCAACCTCACCGGTTTGTGGGGCGCACTGCACCAGCTGTTCGGCACGGCCCCCATCACGGTGCCGTACGCAGTGATCACCGGCATCACCGTCATGTCCACGCTGCTCGCCGTGGCCGGAACCGTGCTGCCCGTCAGCGCGGCATTGCGCGCCAGGACGGTTCAGCTCGTCGGCACCCGCGAATAAGTCGAGGCCCGCGCGGAGTGTTGACACGCGGACTTTCCGACGGCGGTGTGCCGCGACCGCATTGTTGGTTAGGGTGGTAATCAGAGACTGATTCCGATGCCCTTGACCAGGGTGATGGACAGGCTGATGGCTCCCGCGCGGGCCAAGTCAGACACGACGGGGGGGCTCGTTGGTGGGGAGTTGGCGTCAGCAGAAGCCGGAGGCCACATCGACCAGCGTCAGTGGCGTTGGATCGCCTGGCCGGAGCGGGCCCGGAAGTCGGCTCAGCCCGGTTCGCGCTTGATGTGTTTGCAATCTTGCTCGGCCCAGCCGTGCGCAGCCCGTACATGGCGTCGGCTCCGACGGGAGGGGGAGGTGCATCACATCTGCCGGATGGTCTGTGACGGTGTGCGCGGCCCGATGCGCGCGACCTGCGCGGGAGCCGAGGTACTGACGGGACACATTGGCCGTGTCGTGCCCGGACTTACGGTCACCGGAGTCGTCATCTACCGATCACGGCAAAGCACCGCAGGTCGACCGGGCGCGGTGGGCGTGTGACCGGCCGGTCGGCGCCCGCGGTGCTGCCCCCACTACTGCGCGTGTGGCTCGGGCTGATCGCGGCCCTCGCCGCGCTGGTGGTCGTCGTGCTCGGGGTCCTGTATGCCGACGACAGCAAGCCCGGCATGGTGGACGCGCGGATCTGGGCGGCGGTGGAAGGCGTGGGGCCGACGTGGCGGCACGTCGCTCTGGCCACGGACTTCTTGGGGGAGCCCGTGGGAGCGGCGACGCTGGTCGTGGCCACCGTGACGGGCTGCCTGCTGCTTCGGCGTCCTCGCGCGGCGGTGCTCATCGTTGCCGGCGTCGGTATCGCCGTGGGGACGGCGACGCTGCTCAAGTCCCTGGTGGGACGCACCATCCACGACGGGAACCTGTCCTACCCGAGCGGGCACACCGCCTTCGCCACCGCGCTCGCCCTCGTGGTGGCACTGCTCGCGACCGGCCGGCTCGGCCTCGGCAGGACGGCCGGCACGTTGCTCGTACTCGCCGCGGGGCTGGTTGCCGGCGCCGCCATGGGCTGGGCGCAGGTCGCCCTGGGCGCGCACTACCCGACCGACGTCCTCGGCGGCTGGTGCACCGCGCTGGCGGTGATACCGGCGACCGCGTGGCTGGTCGACCGGATGGCTGACCGGCTGGCCGATCGGATGGCCGACGCCGGTCGGCGGGAGCGCCACTGACGTCACGTCACGTCACGCCAAGCGGCGGAACACGGGCTTCACCGGTCGTCCGGCCAGCCAGGGGGTGGGGTCAGCGGCGTCCAGTGCCTTCCGGTACACCGCACATGCCTGGGCCACCACGTCGACGGTGTGATCGATGTCGGCGTCGCCGAGCGCGCTGCTCACCACGAACGACGGGGCCAGCACCCCGCCCGCGAGGAGCCGGCGCAGGAACAGGGTGCGGTACTGCTGCGACGGCTGCCGGTTCTCGTCGAGGGTGGCGAAGACCAGGTTGCTGGCCCGGCCCCGGACGACGATGTGGTCGCCGACGCCCATGCCGGCCGCGGCCTCGCGGACACCGGCGGCCAGCCGCTCGCCGAGGGCGTGCAGCCGCGCGGTGATGCCCTCCTCGACGTACGTGGTTTGCACGGCCATCGCGGCGGCCAGCGAGTGCGTTTCCGCGCCGTGCGTGGTGGACAGCAGGAACACTCGGTCGCCGGAGTGACGCAGCCCGCCCAACTCCATCAGATCGCGGCGCCCGGCCAGCGCGGAGACGGCGAACCCGTTGCCCAGCGCCTTGCCGAACGTGGAGAGGTCGGGGACGACGCCGTACAGGCTCTGGGCGCCCGCCTCGGACCAGCGGAAACCGGTGATCATCTCATCGAAGATCAGTACGCAGCCGTGTCGGTCGGCCAGTTCGCGCAGGCCGGCGAGGTACCCGGGAGTGGGGTCTCCCCTGCTCGAACGAAGTTGAGAGTTTGGGGAAGGATCGGCGTGGGTGGCGGGTTCGAGGATCAGGCAGGCGACCTCGTCCTGGTACCGGGTGAGCAGCTCCTCCGTGGCGGCCAGGTCCCCGTAAGGGAACGCCACGGTGAGCTCGTTGGTCGCCGCCGGAACACCGGCGGACATCGGCGTGGTGCCGATGAACCAGTCGTCGACGGAGAAGAACGGATGGTCGCCGCAGATGGCCACCCGCGGGCGCCCGGTGACGGCGCGGGCGAGGCGCACCGCGGCGGTGGTGACATCGGAGCCGTTCTTCGCGAACTTCACCATCTCGGCGGTCGGCACCGTGGCCAGGAAGCGTTCCGCGGCCTCGACCTCCACGATGGACGGCCGGACGAAGTTGCTGCCGCGGTCGAGTTCCCGCCGCACCGCCTCGATCACGCGTGGGTGGGCGTGGCCGAGGCTGACCGACCGCAGGCCGGAGCCGTACTCGATGTAGCGGTTGCCGTCGACGTCCCACACGTGGGCACCGCGGCCGTGGCTGATGACCGGGGCCAGGTTCTCGGGGTACTGGTCGTCGCCCTTGGCGTAGGTGTGCGCGCCCCCGGGGATCATGGCGTGCAGCCGCTCGTTCGCCGTCCGCGACCGGGGCAGGGCGAACTCCTTGGTCCCTTCGGTGTGTTCGGTGTTCACGCCGACCTCAACTCTCTTTTTGCTTCAGGACCTCGGCGAGGCTCGGCGCCTCCCGGTCCCGCTGGGACATCGATGTGACCGGCAGCGGCCAGGGAATGGCGAGCTCCGGGTCGTCGAAGGCGATCGTCACGTCCTCGGCCGGATCGTGCGGGCGGTCGATCCGGTACGAGGTGTCGGCGGTTTCGGTCAGAGCCTGGAAGCCGTGTGCGCACCCCGCCGGGATGTACAGGGTCACCTGCGTCTCGTCGGACAGCTCGAAGAAGGCCCGGTTGCGGTATGTCGGCGAGTCCGTCCGCAGGTCCACGACGACGTCGAAGATCCTCCCGTACGAGCACCGCACCAGCTTGGCCTCGCCGGCGCCGGAGCGCAGGTGCAGGCCGCGCAGCACGCCTCGGACCGAGCGGGACAGGCTGTCCTGGACGAAGGCGTCCGGGTCGAGCCCCACCGAGCGGACCACGTCGGCGTCGAAGGTGCGGCAGAAGAAACCGCGCTCGTCGGCGTACGGCGTCGGCTCGAAGAGGTACGCGCCGGCGATCGCCGGGACTTCGGTCGCTTTCATGGAGACTCCTGCCGAGCGTGGGCGTGGGTGTGGTCGGTCGCCGGGAACAGGGCCGCGGTCAAGGCGGTGAACTGGTGCTCGAGTTGCCGGGCGGCGGCCAGGTTTCGCTCGGTGAGGGTCTGCCGCAGCTCGATCGATCGCTTCTCCAGCGCCCGGAACTGCTCGAGCAGCCGGTCGGCGTCGACCTCGCGCGCCGGGTGGCAGTACGCGCCCAGCCCCATCCGGTCCATGAGCGCGTCGCTCTTCGCCGCATAGCTGAGTGCGAGCACCGGCGTGCCGGCCTTCAGCGCGCAGATCAGGTTGTGGTATCGGACCGCCACCACGGTGTCGGCAGCCGCCATCTCGTTCATCAGGTCGGCCAGTGAGGCCGGCTCGGCAGCGGTGACCAGCGGTGAGTCCACCGCGTCGAGGATCGCGGCGACCACCGACGCATCGCACGCGTCGCCGGTGAGCAGCCGGACCGGCCTGCCCTCCTCGACCAGCGCGCGGACGAACCGGATCGTCCCGTCGAGGTAGCGCCGGTATATCTCCTCGGCCCGGGCGCGGTCGTCGTTGCCGCCGTGGAAGTCCATGACGCCGACGCAGACCGGGCCCGGCGGGCCCGAGGGCGCTTCCCCAAGCTCTCCGACAAGCTCCGAGCAGGGGATACCCCATTCCCGCGGCGTGGGCAGGGCGAACGCGAGGTCCGGGTAGACCTCGTCGCGCGCGGTGTCCACGCCCATCGCCCGCATCGCGTCACGGGACTGGGCGTCCCGGTACGACCGGTACGCGGCCAGCCGCGCCGACCAGCGCACCAGGGCCCGGGTGGGCCGGTTGCCGATCTCGGCGGCGCCGACGCTGACCAGCGCGACCCGGGTACGCAGCAGCCGGCCACTCGCGCAGAGCAGGAACAGCGAGTACGGGAAGCCCCACGGCCGCAGCGGCAGCGTGGCCTCCAGGACGCCCATGCCCGGCACGATCACCACGTCGTGCCGGCGCACCCAGGCGGCGGTGCGGAAGACGTCGACGAGTTTGCCCAGCCCCTTCGCCGCGATCGCGCCCGCACGTGACGCGGTCCGGTACTCCGCGCGGTTCCAGTGCAGCCGCGTGGCGGGGATCCCGAACCGGGTCGTCACGGCCTCGGGCCCGCCGCACAGCGCGTCCACGACCGCCTCCGGGTGCTCGGCGCGGAGGTACCCGAGCACGGCCTCAAGCGACCCGTCGTTGCCGAGGTTCCCGGAGCCGAGCAGGCCGAACACCCCGACGCGCACCGGAGTCTCGTTCGCAGGCGTCATGCCTGCCTCCCCTCACGGCCGGCGACAAGGGCGTCGACGGAGACCGTGAGCAGGGCCGGGTCGACCGGGGCGCGGTCCTCGACCCGTTCGCCGGCGCCCGGCCGGGCCCGGCTGGCCATCCATGCGGCCAGGTGGCGGTAGCACGCGCGCCGGTCGGCCGGGGACAACGGCGCCCGCCGGATCGCCGCGACGAAGCCCCAGACGTACTCGGCGAGCAGCCGGGGCGTCGGGTGCAGCGGGCCTGCCCGGCGCGGGTCCAGGTTGACGCACCGGGAGCGCTTGCTGGGGTTCGCCCGCTCGGCGCGGGTGGGGTGGTCGCGGCGGAAGTACAGCAGCTCCGGCACCTGGTGGAAGGGCCCGTGCAGGCCGAGCTCGGCGACGAACGTGCGGTCCGCGTGGTGGTAGCTGTCCATCGGTTTCACCCGGCGCAGTACGTCGGCCCGTATCACCCCGTAGAAGTCGTCGCCGCCGGGCTCGAACAGCATGCTGCGGAAGCGCTCCGGCGGGTGCGGCGAGTCGGTGGCGAGCCCGTACTCGTACGGGACCTTCACCTGGCCGTCGCCGTCGATGACCGCCTGGTCGGCGTGCGCGAGGATCACGTCCGGCCGCTCGTCCAGCGCCTCCACGCAGCGCCGCAGCAGGTCCCGGCCGTAAAGGTCGTCGTGCGAGGCCCATTTGAACAGCTCGCCGCGGCACTCGGCGAACACATGGTTGTGGTTCGGCGTGGCGCCGATGTTCCGGGACAGCCGGATGTACCGGATCCGCGAGTCCTTCTCGGCGTACCGGCGGCAGATGTCCTGGGTCCCGTCGGTCGAGGCGTTGTCGGAGATGACCAGCTCGAAGTCCTCGTAGGTCTGGCCGAGCAGGGCGTCGAGCGACTCGGCCAGGTACTCCTCGCCGTTGTACACGGGCAGGCCGATGCTCAGCCTGGGTTGGGCGGTCATGGCGTCCTCACTTCGGGGATGGGTTCGTGGTGGTGCTCGCGCAGGGCGGACCGCAGGTGCAGCCACCACACGGCCGAGGCGCTCAACGTCGCGGCGGCGACGCCCCAGGCCGAGCCGACCGTGCCGGCCACGGCCGCCCCGCCGAGCCCACCGCTGACATAGAAGGTGGAGGCGATCAGCTGGCAGCGCAGGCTGCGCCGGGCCGCGGCGAGCGCGCGAAGCCCGGCCGCCGCGCCGGTGCCGAGGCCCGCGCCCGCGACGCCGAGGGTGACCGGCAAGATGAGCTCCGAGGCGGAGTGCCAGACGCCGCCGAGCACCAGCTCGCCGAGCCGGCCGGGCATCAGCAGCAGCGCCGCGCCCCAGAGCAGCGCGCCGGCGGCCTGCCCCCCGCCCAGCAGGAGGCAGAACGTGCCGAGCCGGTGAGGTGCCTGCCGTAGCACCCGTGCCGCCTCCGGGACGGTGACCAGCGAAAGCCCCATGAGCACCGCCAGGAACGGGCCGAGCAGGAGCTCGGCGCCCCGCACCGCACCCACCGCGCCGACCCCGACGATCGCGCCGAGCCCGTACGCCCGCAGCTGGCTCGCGCCACTGAGGCTGACGTTCTCGACCAGGTAGCGGTAGCCGAGATCGCGCTGCTCGCGAAGCCACCCGCGCGCCTCGGTCATCCGGGGCCGGATGCCGGACTGGATGTAGCCGTACCCCGCCGCCACCGTGGCGGACGCGCCCCAGGCGAGCACGAAAGCGGCCACGCTGCCCACACGGGCCGCCACCACCATGGCCGGGACGAGTGCGACACCCCACACGACGTCGTTGACGAACGCCTTCCGCCCGGTGCCGGCGGCGAAGAACGAGAACCGCCAGGCGTCCTGCAGCAACAGCCCCGGCAGCATGACACCAAGGGCGGCGAACGCGGGCCCCACGCGGCCGCCGAGGCCGAGCCCGACCACCAGACACGCCGCGCCGAGGGCGGCACCGACGCCGAGCGCGGTACCCGTCGACCGGGCCACCGCCCCGCGCCAGGACGTGTCCGCCACGCCGCTGAAGCGCACCACGAGCGGATCGGTGGCCAGCCCGCGGGAGACGTTGAGCACCACACCGTAGGTCACCCAGGCCAGGCTGAACACGCCGAACGCGGTCACCCCCAGCGAGCGGGCCACGTAGATCCCCACCACGAAGTTGCTCACGCTGGAGGCCGCCTGGTCGGCCAGCCCCCAGGACAGCCGGCCGACGAGGGCCCGCCGGGTGGATCCGGCCGGTGGCGCTATTGTCTGCGGATTCTCCCCCTCGCCGGTCATCGGCGTCATGCCTTGATCAGCCCGGCGCCGTGCAGGGCGCCGGCCGCGGTGGCGACGGTGTCGAACGGCAGCCCGGACCGCTCGGCGACGTCCAGCAGACTGTGCTCGCCGTCGGAGAGGTTGAGCACCCAGAGCATGGCCATCTGGGCCTGCTTGGTGTCGCTGCGGCCGCCGAGCGCGTCGTACAACCCACGTCGGCCCAATTGCGGTTCGCCGTAAGGGCTGAGGTTGAGGTACCGCCGGTTGCGGTCGAGGACGGCGAACGCCTCGCGGCAGAGGGCGAGCGTGTCCGCCATCGCCTCCGAGGAGACGAAGTCCAGGTTGTCCGCCGAGGTGTGGTACTCGGGGTAGCCCGCGTACGGGGTCCGGCTGAGCGAGCCCACGCCGAGATCGAACCCGGGCGAGCAGAACTGCCGCTCGTCGTAGCCGTACGGCGTGAACTCGGTGACGTGGTGCGGGCGTTCGGACGCGCCCAGCACGTGCCGCATCACCCGGTCGATCTCCGCGTCGCCGCGCCTGCTCTGCTTGTACGTCAGTTGGCCCGGGTCGCCGGCGCAGGCCAGCACAAGCCCGTGCTTGACCCGGTCGATCCGCTCCGCGTTGCGGGCCAGCCAGGTGATCGCCCCGATGGTGCCGGGCGCGAATATGAACCGGTAGGTGTAGTAAGGCGTCTGCTCGGCCAGCGCCCGGGCCAGGAACACCGCCACCGCGATGCCGGCCAGGTTGTCGTTGGCCAGCGACGGGTGGCAGACGTGGCAGGAGACGATCACCTCGTCGGGGACCTGACCGGGGACCACGTGCTCGGCGTAGGTGAGGTGGCCGTCCGCGAGCGTGGAGTCGACGCGCACCTCGTACTCGCCGTCCGGCATCGCGTCCAGGGTCTCCTGGGCCAGGCAGAACCCCCATTCCGGCTTGTAGTAGCTGGTGCGGTACGGCACCCAACTCGGGTGTTCCGGCAGGGTGTGCAGGTGTCCGCGCAGCTCGGCCAGCGGCATGGTCGCCGACACCGGCACGCTGTAGCCGAGCACGTGCAGGCTGGACGCGGCGAAGTCGACGACCCGCTTGCCCGCGGTGTCGGCGATGTACGCGTCCCGGATGTTCCACTCCTGCGGCACAGTCCAGTCGAGTACCTGAGTCCCGGTCGCCACCTCGTGCACATGCAGCGGGACGTACTCGCCGACGACCTTCAGGGTGGCGCGCACACCGTCGCCGGTGATGCTCCGGCACAGCGGGTACAGCCGCTCCACCAGCGCGTGCATCTCTTCGCCGGCCGCGGTCATCGGCGCCGCCGCAGGGTGTCGTCGACGGTGCCGGCGTCGGACGCCGCGCGCAGCACGGCGAGGCGGGTGAAGCGTCGCTCGAAGTCCTCCCGGGTCAGCCCGTGTTTCCGGTAGGCGTCGGCGAGTTCGAGCGCGCCCTGCTTCACCGTCCACTCGCAGTCGAAGCCGGGCACCGCGGCGCGGAACCGGGAGAAGTCCACCCGGTACGACCGCGGATCGGCACCGGTCTCCCCGGTGATCACCACCTTCGCGCCGGGCACCGCCTCGGCGACCTGCTCGGCGATCTCGGCGACCGTGACGTTGTTGACCTCGCTGCCGATGTTGAACGCCCGGTCGTGCACCGCTTCCCGCGGCGCGGACAGCGCGGCCGCGAAGGCCCGTGCGATGTCGGCGGCGTGCACCAGCGGGCGCCAGGGGGTGCCGTCGGAGAGCACGAGGACCTCGCCGGACAGGAGCGCGTGGCCCACCAGGTTGTTCAGCACGATGTCTGCGCGTAGTCGGGGCGAGTAGCCGAAGGCGGTGGCGTTGCGCATGAACACCGGGCTGAAGTCGCCGTCGACCAGCGCGTGCAGGTCGTCCTCCACCCGCACCTTGGACTCCGCGTACGGCGTCACCGGGCGCAGCGGGGCGTCCTCGGCCACCAGGTCGTCACCGCCGGCGGCGCCGTAGACCGAGCAGGTCGACGCGTACAGGAAGCGCCGCACTCCGGCGTCTCGGGCCAGCCGGGCCAGCCGTACGGAGGCGTGGTGGTTGATGTCGTAGGTGAGGTCCGGCGCCAGCGATCCCAGGGGGTCGTTGGACAGGGCGGCCAGGTGGATCACGGCGTCCACCCCGGCCACGTGTTCGGCCGTGACGTCCCGCAGGTCCACCCGTCGCCCCGGCGGGTCCGCGGGCGTCGGGCCGAGGACGCAGTCGGCGAACAGGCCGGAGTCAAGGCCGACGACCTCGTGCCCGGCAGCCGTGAGGACCGGGGCCATGACGGTGCCCAGGTAGCCCTGGTGCCCGGTCAGCAGTACGCGCAAGGTTCATTCCCCCAGGTTGAGAGTGAGTTTGGTGACGGCGAACGCCTCGGCGTAGCGCGCGTGGCATTCGATGCCGCGGATTCGTGCGAGGCCGAGGAAGGCCTCGCGGTCGTACCAGGGCCGGTGCCGCTGCGAGGGGTAGTGCTCCTGCAACAGCCGCACCTTTTGTTCGGCGATCTCCGGCGACAGCGGCTGGTACGCCGACGGACGGCCGAGATCGCCGTCCCACTTGACGATCTCGTAGCCGAGCACCAGGTGGTCGCGGAATGCCGTGGGCAGCAGTTGCGCCAGGCCGCGGTGGTCCTGGTGCGCGTCATCGGTGCGTGGGGCCAGCACGAGATCCGGCTCGGTCCGCTCGCGCAGTTCCTCGACCGCGGCCTTGGCCTCGTCCCAGTGCGCGGGCAGCCGGCCGTCCGGCAGCTTGTGCACGGTCAGCCGCAGGTCGGCACCCGGGCAGAAGGCGGCGAGCGCGGCCCGCTCCTCCTGCTCCCGTTCGCTGCCACCGCCGGAGAGCACCAGCGCGTCGACGCGGATGCCCGGCCGTGCGAGGCACAGCGCCAGCAGTGTGCCGCCGGCGCCGATGGCGATGTCGTCGCAGTGCGCCCCTACCGCGACGATCTGGTCCAGGGGCCCGGCCCCGAGCCGGATCACGCCCGCGCTCCGGCGCTGTCCCGTTCCCACACGGCCCACGGGCGGTCGCCCCGGGCGTAGGCGGCGTCGAGCGCGGCCCGCTCCTTCACGGTGTCGGTCGGCTTCCAGAAGCCGCGGTGCTGGTGCGCCACCAACCGACCCTGCTTGGCCAGTTGGGCGCATCCGTCGGCGACCAGGTCCCCGTTCTCCGGTATGTGGTCGAAGACTTCCTGGCGGAGTACGAAGTAGCCGCCGTTCTCCCACAGCGGCAGGTCGCTCACCGCGGTGATGCCCCCCACCAGGCCGTCCTCGCCCAGATCCACGCAGTGGAACGAGGACTGCGGCGGCACCACCATCATCGACGCACCGGCGTCGCGCCGGGCGAACCGGTCGATCATCTCGTCCAGCGGGGCGTCGGTGAGTACGTCGGCGTAGTTGGCGAGGAACATGTCGTCGCCGTCCAGGTGGTGTCGCACCCGGCGCAGCCGCTCCCCGATCGGTGACTCGATGCCGGTCTGCGCGAACGTGATCGTCCAGTCGGAGATGTCGGTGGACAGCAGCTCGGTCCGCCCGCCCCGCAGCACGAAGTCGTTGGACGTCGTCTCCTCGTAGTTGAGGAAGAACTTCTTGATGTGGTGGGCCCCGTAGCCGAGGCACAGGATGAACTCCGTGTGCCCGAAGTGCGCGTAGTAGCGCATGACGTGCCAGATCAGCGGTCGCGGGCCGACCATCGCCATCGGCTTGGGCACGTCGTCTGCGGCACCGCTCCGCATCCGCATCCCGTAGCCGCCGCAGAACAGAACGACCTTCATGCTGTGACCTCTTTCAAGACGCGACCTCGACAATGCTCAGTTCCGGGATGGGGAAGACCAGCCGGCCGCCCCAGTCGTGCACGAAGGACAGCTGCTCGACCAGCTCGGCCCGCAGGTTCCACGGGAGGACGAGGACGTAGTCCGGTCTGTCGGCGGCTATCTGGTCGGGCGACAGGATCGGGATGCGGGTGCCCGGGGTGAACCTGCCGTGCTTGTAGGGGTTGCGGTCGACCGTGTACGGGAGCAGGTCGGGCCGGATGCCGCAGTGGTTGAGCAGGGTGTTGCCCTTGCCCGGGGCGCCGTAGCCGACGACCGTCTCGCCACGCTCGGCCACCTCGATGAGGAACCGCAGCAGGTCCCGGCGCACCTTGGCCACCCGAGCGGAGAACTCGGTGTACCCGGACAGCTCCTGCAGCCCGGCGGCCTTCTCCCGGGCCAGTACGTCGGCCACCTTTCCCCGAGCTCTCGGCTCCGCTCGAGCAGGGGATACCCCATCCGTCGGCTCGCCGGCCACCTCGGTCGGCCGGGCCCACAGCCGGATGGAGCCGCCGTGGGTGGGCAGCAGCTCGACGTCCACGAGCGCGAGTCCGCCGCTCGCCAGCGCCCGGGTCGCGGACGCGACCGTGTAGTACTGGAAGTGCTCGTGGTAGATCGTGTCGTACTGGTTCTCCTCGATCAGGGTCAGCAGGTGCTGCACCTCGATGGAGACCCAGCCGTCGTCGGCGACCAGGGCGCGCAGCCCCCGGGTGAACCCGACCACGTCGGGGATGTGCGCATACACGTTGTTGGCCACGACCAGGTCCGCCGGGCCGTGCTCGGCGCGGACGGCCGAACCAGTGTCCGGGTCCAGGAACTCCGTGAGCGTGGGCACACCCGCGTCCCGCGCCGCGGCGCCGACGTTCACCGACGGCTCGATGCCGAGGCAGCGGATCCCCCGGTCCACCACGTGCTTCAGCAGGTACCCGTCGTTGCTCGCGACCTCGACCACGAAGGCGTCGGGGCCGAGGCCCACCCGCTGTACGGCGTCGGCGACGAACGTGCGCGCGTGCTCCACCCAGGAGGTCGAGTACGAGGAGAAGTACGCGTACTCCTTGAACGTCTCCTCCGGCGTGATCAGCGGAGGGATCTGCGCGAGCCAGCAGTCGGTGCAGACCCGCAGGTGCAGCGGGTACGCCGGTTCCGGCTCGTCCAGTTGGTCCGCGGCGAGAAAACTCTCACACGGCGGGGTCGCCCCCAGATCGACGACGCTCGCCAGCGTCGCCGAGCCGCAGAGTCGGCATCGTGTCATTTACTGCCCCCCATTGATTCCGACCGACCCGCGATCGCGGTGCGGTACTCGTCCACCAGGCGCTCAAGGCCGACGGCCGGGCTGAAGCCCTGCTCGTAACGGCGCCGGGCCGCCTGGCCCATTTCCCGGTTGCGGTCCGGCTCTGCCGTGATCCGGCGCAGGCAGGACGCCAGCGAGGCGGCCTCGCCCGGCCGGTGCAGCAGCCCGGTCACCCCTTCCTCGACGAGTTCGACGAAGGCGCCGTGACCGGCGGCGACGGCCGGGACCCCCGCCGCCATCGCCTCGGCGACCACCAGGCCGAACGTCTCCAGGGACATCGAGGGAGCCACCACGGCGACCGATCGCGCGATGGCCTGCCGGCACTGAGCCGGGTCGTACAGGCCGACGTACCGCACGTCGTCCCGGCCCGCCGCCCAGGCGGTCACCTCGGGTTCCAGCGGCCCCGCGCCGGCGATCACGAGCGGCACACCCACACCGCCGTCCGCGGCGATCCCGTCCCACGCGGCCATGAGCAGCCGCACGCCCTTGGCCTCCGCGAGCCGGCCGAGAAAGAGCAGATGCTCGCCGGCGCCCGCTCGGCGGGCGCCCGGGTCGGGCACGAAGTTGTGCTTCACCGCCAGCCGCTCGGCCGGCATGCCGGACCGCACCAGGATGTCGCGCTGCGCCGCGGAGATGCAGAAGAACCGCTCCACGCCGGACCACCACCGCCGCCGGTTGACCGACAGGCTGACCGCGAGCGGCACCGTCGCAAGCCGGGAGTTCCGGTAGCAGCCGTGCCGGACGGCGGGCAGCGACGCCGCCGACCCGACGCACTCGGTGCACGGCCGGCCGTCCCGATGCAGCGTGCCGGGCGGGCAGACCTGCGTGTAGTTGTGCAGCGTGGCGACGACGGGCACGCCGGCGTCGGCGCAGGCGGCAAGCACCGCGGGCGACAGAAGCGGGAAGACGTTGTGGACGTGCACCACGTCCGGCCCCTCGGTGCGGAGCCGGGCGGCGAGCTCCGCGCGGACCGCCGGGTTCCACGGCACAAGGAGCGGCACCGCGGCCTTGCCGAGCAGGGACCGGGCGGCGATGTCGTCGCTGCGCCGCTCGAACACGTCGACCCGGTGGCCGGCCGCGCGCAGCAGCCCCACCTCCTCATCGACGACCCTGTTCTCCCCGCTCGGCTGCGCCGAGGAGTAGCGGTTGTGCACCACGAGGACGTGCATGGTCAGATCACCTCCCGGTTCCGGTCCCATCGCGGGATACGTCGTCGAGGGACTGCGGGCGTCGTCAGGGGCGTGGCCGCGGCAGGTGTCGCAAGGAGCGAGGCGGCCAGGGTCAGATGCAGCAGATACGGCGAGGCGTCGCCAAGCCCGGCCTCGGTGTACGACGAGATCGCGACGTAGCTGATCAGGAAGATCGCGCAGGCCCTCGGCAGCGATGGCGGGCGCAGCAACGCGACACCGCCCAGCACGACGATGATCGCCGCCACGAGGGCGATGCCGAGCAGACCCTGCTCGTTGTAAACGGCCAGCCAGCTGTTGTCGATCGGCAGCCCGCCGAACGACTTGTCGCCCAGGCCCGTGCCGAACACCTTCTCCTGGATCGTCCGGGGCTCTGCCAGCAGGGCGTCCCAGACCTTGGCCCGACCGGTGAGGTTGGAGAAGTTCTCCTTGCTCTGTCCGCGCATGAACCACGCCTGCAGCGCGGAGGCGAACGCCACCGCGGCCACCGTGGCGCACAGCACCGCCCAGGCGAAGAACCGGCGGGCGGCGGCGCTGGTCAGGACGAGCGAGCCGATCGCCAGCACCAGCCCGATGAGCAGGCCGACCGTGGCCGTCCGGGTGTGGGTCATCGCGAGCAGGACGAATGCCGGCACGATGATCACCGCCGCGCCGGCCCCGGTGGTCCGGCGGCCCAGCAAGAGCAGCACGGTGAGCCCGATGATCACCGCGGAGTACTGTCCGATCTGCGGCGGGGTGAGCGGCCACAACGCGCCGACCAGGCGCCCGCCGTAGTACTCGGGCATGGCCGTGCCCGGTGAGATGGCCAGGCCGGCGGCCACCGACACGAGCGCCGCGAAGTACATCCGGATGTGGTACCGGACGAACCTCAGGCTGCCGTCCCACCAGCGGCTGAGCAGCCACAGCGTGCCGACGAAGAGAGCCAGCCGGGCGCAGCGGAACAGCGCACCGAACCCGACCTCCAGGTGCATGCTGGAGATCACGCTCGGCACCAGCAGCAGGGTGAGCAGGAACACGAAGGCGCTGGCTCGGATGCGCAGCCGGAGATTGAGTGCGAGCGCCAGCGCGAACGCGGAGACCAGCGCGCCCATGGTGGCCATCTGGATGAGGGAGCGGGGCAGCGTGACGATGGTCTTCGCCCCGGCGGAGCCAAGCGTGTTGAGGCCCAGCAACGCCCAGACGATCCAGACGGCCTTCGGCGTGCCGGCAGGGCGTTGTTCGGCACCGGGCTGCGTGACCGCCGTACCCGGTCCGCCCGGCAGCCCACCGCGCATCGGGTCCCCGCCCATCTCAACCACCGGCCAGTGGGTCGAAGGTGCTGCCCGCGTCCTGCTGGTACGGCATGCCCTGCCACTGCGCGGAGTCGAGCTTCTGGTCCGGATCGTCGGAGACGAAGCTCCACGGTCCGCGGTAGACGTTGTCGTGCCAGCGGTTGTGCTGCTTGAGGGTGATCGCCTCGGCCACTCGCTTGCCCTTGTACGGCGACCAGTCCGGATAGGTGCCGTAGTTGGCGAGCACCGCCATGCGGCCGCACTCCACCGTGCACTTGACGACGGACGTGTCCAGGACGAAGCGGTTGCTGTGGATGTCCACCCGCTGGGTCTTCCACCGGCAGTCGGCGTAGAGCGGAGCGGTGGTGATCGCCGGCTGCTTGCAGCGGCGGGTGTCCTTCACCAGCAGGGTGCAGTAGCCGGTCGATGTGTTGGCCGGGCTGTTGCAGAACCGGTCGGCGTTCTCCCACAGGGTGATCCCGGACCAGTTGTTCTCCAGTACGTTCCGGTAGATCTCGATCTTGTCCGTGCGGGCCGGGACCCGTGGTTCGCCGCCGGCCTCGGACACATAGATGGTCGCGTACGGGAAGTTGTCGCCGCGGGCGGCGTTCTTGCGGCCCTCGACCCAGTTGTTCCGCCGGATCGTGTTGTTCCGGATGACCGCGTTGTAGCTGGTCTCGTACATCAGCGCGGCACCGTCGTTGGCTTCGAGCACGTTGTTCTCGATGCGGAAGTCGTTGTTGTTGTTGTCCGCCCACAACCCGGCTCCGCGGTTGTCGTGCACCCAGTTGCCGCGGATGTCCGCGCCGTTGACGGCCCAGAACTTGATGCCTCCTGTGCAGCCGCAGCCCGGCTGCCGCCGCTCCCAGTTGTCGGTGTTGTTGCCGACGACCTCGTTGCCCTCGACCACCAGGCTCTTGATGGAGTCGCCGGTCTTGTACGCGTTCATTCCGTACTGCCCGTTGCCGCGCAGACAGCTGGCGCGGACCTGCTGACGGGCACCGGCCATCAGCCCGGCGCCGGAGTTGTTCTGGATCGTCGCGTGCTCGATCACCCACCCGTCGGCCATGTCGTGGTTGACCACGCCCTCGTCGTGCGGCGCGACGAAACCCTGCACGGTCAGATAGCGGATGGTGACGTTGGGGGCGGTACCGCTGAACGCGTAGTTGTTGGTCTTCCGGCCGTCGAGCACCGCGCCTGGCGCGCCGAGGTAGCTGTTCCCCTCCTTGGCCATGACCTGGGCGTAGCGGTTCGGCTCGAGCCTGTGCTTGCCCGGTAGCAGCCAGAACGTGGTGTTCGGGGGGCTGCTCTTGGTCTTCGCAGCCAGGTCACCGACCACCGCAGGGTCGACCGTCACCGCGCCCGCCGGCGCCTTCGCCGGCCCGGCCGCGGGCTTGGCGCACACCCGGGCCATGGACGTGGAGTGCGCCCCGGACGTGGATGGCGTACCGTTCGGCTCCGCCGGGGCATCCGACGTGCTCTCACAGCCGGTCGCCGCCAGCAGGGCCAGCGCCAGCGGTGCCGCAGGCAACGCCCAGTGCCGCCACTTGATCCCCAAGCGTCCCCCCCCCTAGCCGCGGAACCTGAGTACGGTGGTGAACCCCTCCGCGCCATCGGCGAAGCCGGTGCCGACCAGCGTTGTGGTGGGTTCCTTGCGCCCGAAGCCGGCGGAGTACCAGCCCAGCGGCGGGTCACTCTCGCCGCGATGCGCCCGCCAGGACAGCTGCCCGGGCAGGTCGAGCACCGCGGAGCGGTCCTCGCCGTCCCGGGTCCAGGTGAGCACTGCCCGGTTCCCCACCAGGTCCGCGGCGATCGCCGGGCCGAGGTGGAACGCCAGGTGCACGGCCCGGCGCGGGCCGCGCACCTCGTCGACCACCCTCAGCTCCTTAGCTGCGGCCGTCAGCTCCACCCGGCGGCGGTGCACGGAGGGCTGGTAACCGTCGTGCTCGGCACACCAGCGGGCCGTCCCCCCGTCGGAGGTGCCGGATGTGCCCGCGGCCAGGACGCGGCTGCGGGCATGCCGGGTCCACAGGAACGGGCCGCCGGAGACGGACTGGTCACCGCCGTCCAGTCGCAGGGTGTTGTGGCCGAGGGTCGACCGGAAGTACTGCCGCCACTCGGGCTGCCCGTGATAGCAGAACGTCCCCGGGTCGGCGAGCACGTCGACCCCGTCGTGCCGGACCTCCACGGACAGCGCGTCCGCGTGGGCATGCGCGGCGATGGACAAGAAGCCGTGCGGGCCACCGTCGCAGCGGCACCAGATCTCTTCCGGACCGCGCAGGATGGTCATGCCCGCGTCGGCGAAATGGGCCGGTCGGCTTGGAGGGCGGGACACGGCCGGTGCGGTTTCACTTTTCCAGTACGGCCGGATGAGCGCGGCCAGCAGCGGGGTGCGCACATCGGTGCCGGTCACCGCCGGCCACCAGGCGAGCCGGCCGAACACGGCGTCCCCGGTGGCAAGGAGCGAGGCCCAGCGGTCGGTGCCCGCGCCGTCCACGACCAGACCGTGCCCGTCGTCCGCGTCCCCCTGGCGCGGCGGCCGCAGCCGGTTGTCCACGACGGCCGCGAGCGCGTCGGTCATCCGCAGCAGCACCAGCCGGATCGACGCGGGGACCGGCACGCCGGCGGCATCCGCCTCGGCCACCGCGGCCAGGCCGAGCTCCAGCACAAGCCCGTGATACTCGGTGGCCAACTCGCGGTTGAGGCCGGAGCCGAAGGTGTTGCTTCGCAGATGCCGCTCCAGCGACCGCAGCGCGTCGGCTCGCCAACGCGCCGAGGAGGGGAACCAGCCGAACGCGCAGGCTGCGGCGAACTGCCCGGCGGTCTCGGCGATGACGTGGTTGTTCGCCGAAGACCCCCGGCTGGGGAAGGCGGCCAGCCAGCGCTGGTGGTGCCAGATCTGGTTCACCGCCACCGGGTTGCCCTCGAACAGCCCGGCCGCGCCCGGCCAGCCGTCGAGCAGCCGACGGATCCACACCCAGGACAGCAGCCGGATGCCCAGCTCGATGCCGCTGATCCAGTGCACTCCGCGCAGCGGCGCGTTGGCCGCCCACCACGACCGCAGGTGCTCGGCCACTCGCTCGGCGTACCGCTCGTTCCCGGTGATCGCGTAGGCGGCGGCGAGCACGGTGAGGTACTGATGCCGGGACAGCTCCCAGATCTGCTTGATGTCCCCGACCGCGTCCTCGTTCCGGTACGGCACGTCGAAGGCGTAGCCCCACGGAGCCCGGCGCCCGGTCTTCGGGTCGCACCACCAGTCCGGGTCGGCCAGGTCGTCGCGGACCACCCCGAAGTACTCGGCGTGCCCGTACATCAGCCGGTCCGCCTCGGCGATGAGACGCTTCGCGGCGTCCGGTGGCACGGCGGCGAACGCCCCTGCGGGCAGTACCGCGGTGAACCGGGCGCCGGTCACGCTCGGGCAGTCCGGCCGCGCCGACCGCCACCGCCGCCTGCGCACCGCGTCGCCCACCCGGCCGCCGACCTCCCGCGGTCCCATCCGGGACAGCCGCCGCAGGTACCAGCTCGCACTCATGGTCATCGCGCTCTCGCCAACGTCACCGGCGCGCCGCCGACCAGGCCGGTCTGGACGGCGAGGGTGGCCGACGTGGTGGCGACCAGCGACTCCAGCGGCACCGGCATCGGCCCGCCGGTCCGCACGGCCTTGATGAACGCGGCCAGCTCGGCGGACTGGCCCTTGTCCCGGGCCTTGGGCAGCCGCGAACTGACCCACCGCTTACGGGCGTACACCGAGGCACGGACGAAGTCGTCGAGCCGCAGCACCTTGCCGTCCGCGACGAGGTCCAGCGTCTCCTTGGGGAAGGCGGGCGCGCCGGTGGTGACGTAGCTGATGGTGGCGGTGGACCCGTCCGGGTAGCGCAGCACGACCTGAATGTCACCGCTGCCCTCGTTGCCGGGCGTGGCGACCGCGTACACCGATACCGGGTCGGCCTCGAGCAGCCAGCTCGCCGTGTCGATGAAGTGTCCGCCCTCGCCGGCGAAGCGCGAGCCCTCGGTGCCCTGTTGGAGGTACCAGCTGCCGTGCTGCAGCCGGCCCGCGTTGACCAGGTAGCGGAGGCTCGCCGGACCGGTCCGGGCGCCGAACCGCTCTTTGGCCTCCTGCAACAGCGGCGCGAACCGGCGGTTGAAGCCCACCTGCAGCCGGTCGTTGCCGGACTCCTCCACCGCCGCGAGCACGCCGGCCAGCTCGTCCTGGTCAAGCGCCAACGGCTTCTCCACGAACACCGCCTTGCCGGCCAGCAGCGCCCTTCGGGTCAGTTCGGCGTGCGAGCTGTGGCGGGTGACCACGAACACCGCGTCGATGGACGGGTCGCCGAGCACGGTGTCGAGATCGGTGGTCGCCTTGGCGAAGCCGAACTTCCGCTTCGCGTTGGCCGCGGACAGCGCCGTCGTGGTGACGACCGTGGACAACTCGACGCCGTCGCGCTGTGCCAGGTGCGGCAGCAGCATCGACGTCGCGTAGTTTCCCGCGCCGGCGAACGCCAGCCGCACCGACGCCTTGGCAGACCGGGCCGGGGTGGGCACTGTGCCGCTGCGTCGCACCGCGGGCACGGCCACCTCCGGGGCCCCCGCTTCCGCAGCCTGGTTGGGGTGGTCGGGGTACCGGAACAGCACAGCCACGGCCTTCAGGTCGCCGTCCTTCAGGCTCTGGTACGTCTCGACGGCGTCATCGAAGTCGGCTATGTGGGAGACCAGGGGCTCCACGTCGACGCGGCCGCGGGCGAGGAGATCGAGGAAACACGCCAGGTTGCGGCGCTCGGTCCAGCGCACGTAGCCGATCGGGTAGTCCCGCCCCTCGAGCTCGTACTCCGGGTCGTAGCGCCCGGGGCCGTACGAGCGGGAGAACCGGACGTCGAGCTCCTTCTCGTAGTACGCGTTCCACGGCAGGTCCAGGCGGCACTTGCCGATGTCGACGACCCGGCCGCGGTCCCGGCTCAGCCGGGCGGCCAGCTCGACGGGCTGGTTGCTGCCGCCGCCGGCGGCCAGGTACACCTGGTCCACGCCGTGACCGCCGGTGAGTTCGGCGACGGAGTTCTCCACGGCCGCGGAGGCGGGATCGCCGCAGGCCGCCGCGCCCAGGCGCTCGGCGAGCTCGCAGCGCACCGGGTCGGGGTCGACCCCGACGACGCGGACTCCCGAGGCGGCCAGCAGCTGCACCACCAGCTGCCCGATCAGCCCGAGGCCGATGACCAGCGCCACGTCGCCGAGCTGTGGCTCGCCGCGGCGGACGCCCTGCAACGCGATCGACCCGACGGTGCCGAAGGCCGCGTGCCGCGGCGCGAGGCCGTCCGGCACCCGGGCGTAGAGGTTCTTCGGCACCCAGTTCAGCTCGGCATGCAGCGCGTGCTCATTGCCGGCGCAGGCCACGAGGTCGCCGACCTTCACATCGTCGATCCCGGCGCCGACCTGCTCGACCACCCCGCACAGCGAGTAGCCCAGCGGCGTATAGGAGTCCAGCTTGCCCATCACCTTGCGGTAGGTGGCGGGTACCCCGTTGGTGGCCACGCTCTGCATGACCTTGGCCACCTGGTCAGGACGGGAGCGGGCCTTGCCCAGCATCGACATGCCGGCCTCGGACACCTTCATGAGCTCGGTCCCGGTGGATATCAGCGAGTACGCGGTCCGCACCAGCACACCGTCCGGCTTGCACCCCGGCACCGGCACGTCGAGCAGCGCCAGCTCGCCGCTCTTGTAGTTCTGCACAACCTGTTTCACCCGAAGTCCTCTTGTCTCTACGCCGTCAAGGGAGAGTTCTGGCCGGCCCCGGAGGTCGCGCCGCGATACCAGTACTCGAGGGTCAGCACATGCCACAGATGTTTGGAGAAGTCCCGCTGCCCGGCGGCGTCCTCGGCGACCAGCCGCTGCAGCGCGTCGCGGCGCAGGAACCCGGAACTCACAAGCACGCCGTCGTTCACCACCTCGCGCACCAGCGGCGCCAGATCCCGGCTCATCCAGGCCCGCAGCGGGGCGCTGAACAGGCCCTTGGGCCGGTACACGATCTCCCGGGGCAGGATCGAGGTGGCCGCCTCCTTGAGGACGGCCTTGCCCTGCCGTCCGACGATCTTGCGATTGCCGGGCACGGCGAACGCCGCCTTGACCACCTCGACGTCCACGTACGGCACCCGCACCTCGGTCGACGCGGCCATGCTCGACCGGTCCGTGTACGCAAGGTTCAGGCCCGGCAGGAACATCCGGGCGTCGCCCAGGCACATGCGGTTGACGAAGTCGTCGAGGTCGTTGTCCTGGTAGATGTCCGCATGCTCGGTGAGCACGTCGTCGACCGTCCCGGCCAGGTCCGGATCGACCAGGGCGAGCAACTCGTCCTGGTCGTACATGGTGTAGCTGCGCCGGAACGCGGTCTCCTCCGGTAGATCGGCGAAGGAGAGGAACCGCTTCGCGAAGCGCACCGACCGGTACCCCCGGCGGGCCGTGGCGACCGGCAGCCGGTCCACGGTCGTGGACACCCCGCGCCGCAGGGGCCGCGGGATGCGCTGGTAGCGCAGCGCGATCAGGTTGGCCAGGTGCTTGCGGTAACCGGCGAACAGCTCGTCGGCGCCCATCCCCGAGAGCATCACCTTGACCCCGGCCTCCCGGGCGGCCGAGCAGATCAGGAACGTGTTGATCGCGGCGGGGTCGCCGATCGGCTCGTCCAGGTGGTACGTCATCTGCGGCAGCAGGTCGAGCACATTCGGCGCGATCTCGATCTCACGCAGGTCGACGCCGAACCGCTCGGCCACCCGCCGGGCATAGCGCAGGTCGTCCGGCATCGCCTCGAACCTGGCGTCCTCGGCGCGGAACCCGATGGTGTAAGCGGAGATCCCGGGTTGGTCGCGGGCCGCCAGCGCGGTGAGGTAGCTGGAGTCCAGCCCGCCGGAGAGGAAGGTCGCCACGGGTACGTCGGAGAGCAGGTGGCGCCGGGTCGACTCCTCGACGATGGCGGCCAGGTCCGGCTGCTCGCCGCTCCGGGCCCGCTCCCGGCCCTCGGCGGCGACGTCCTTCAGGTGCCAGTACCGGCCGCGCTCCACCCGGCCGTCGGGCCGGCACCGGAGCCAGCTCCCCGGCGGCAGCTTCTCCGCTTCGCGGAACGCGCACCGTGAGTCCGGCACCCAGTAGTACAGCAGCGAGGCCACCAGCGCCGCATGGTCCACCTGCAGCGACCCGCCGGTCACCGCGGCGAGCGCCTTGAGCTCGGAGGCGAACACCAGACCCTCGCCGCGGCGGAGCAGGAACAGCGGCTTGATGCCGAGCTGGTCGCGGGCGAGCACCAGGTCACCGGTTCGCTCGTCGAAGATCCCGAACGCGAACATGCCGCGCAGCCGGGGCAGGCAGTCCGTGCCCCAGCGCCGCCAGGCCTCCAGCAGCACCTCGGTGTCGGAGGTACCGCGGAAGCGCACCCCGGCGGCTGCCAACTCGGCACGCAGCTCGGGCGCGTTGTACAGCTCGCCGTTGTACGTCAGGACGAGGCCGCCCGAGACCATCGGCTGGGCGCCGGTCTCGGACAGGTCGATGATGGCCAGCCGACGGTGCCCGAGGTGCACTTCGCCGTCACCGGCGGGGTGGCTGTACGAGCCCGCCCCGTCCGGACCGCGGTGGGCGAGGGTATCGGTGAGCCGGTCGGTCACGACCTTCCCGTCCGGCCATCGGTAAGTGCCTGCGATGCCACACATGTCCTACCGTGCCTCCTGGTCGTTGTCCGGGACCCGTGTGGCCCACATCGGCAGCCGCTCCGTCCGCCGCAGGCCCGTCCCGTTCTGCCGGGACAGCCGCTCGTTGTGGCCGCGTAACGCGGTGTGCAGCCCGTCCCACAGCGTGCCGTCGGTCCGGTCACGCGGATCGGGGTCGATCAGCACCACGCCGATCACCGGAATGCTCAGGTCCGCGAGCTGCCGCGCCACGGTGTGCAGCCATGCGGCGCTGCCGTGCCCGGCACGCACGACGAGCACGGTCTGGCTACCGAGGTACTGGAGGTCGGTCCACGCCGTGCCGGGCGCGACCGAGCCGACGCCGAACCGGCGCTCCGGATGCGACACGTCCGCGGCGTCCTTGCCGCTGACCACGGTCGGGCCTCCTGGCTTCTGGCCGTGGTCGGCCAGCTGCGGGCCGGGCAGACCGTCGACGATCACCACGGGCCCGTCCGGTGCCAGTGCCTCGGCGAGGTCCAGGGCGATCACGCTCGTGCTGCGCGCACAGCCCAGTTCCAGCAGCGACACCGGTTCCGCGGAGGCGCGCACGGTACGGGCCAGGCTTGCGGTGAGCCTTGTCCGTGCCGCCCGGGTCCGTCGGCGCTGCCACGGCCTGGCCGGCCGCAAGGACGCGCGGCGCAGCTCCGTGATGACCGAGGCGCCCAGGTTCGCCGCGATCTCCCGGCGCAGCACGGGGCGGTCCGCGACCACCGTGGTGACCGCGGCCAGCGCGAGCCCGAGGACGAGCCCGAGGACGAGCCCGATCGCGGCGTTGGTGGCAGCGGCCTTGGGCAGGGAGTGCCGCACCGCGCGCGGGGCGTCCACGATCTGCGTGCCGGAGATGACCTTGGGCGTGCCGGTGCGCGCCTCCGCGGCGCGCTGGTCGAAGTCGGAGATGCGCGAGTTGAGCTCGGCCCGGCGGGCGAAGAGCGACTCGCTGCTCGCCGACGCTTTCGGGTCGCTTCCCGGCGGTCGGTCCCCGATCGCCTTGTTGACCTGGGCGAGCTCGCCCCGCATGCGGTCACGCTGGTCGAGCAGGGCCTTGGCCTCGGCCTTCGCGGCCTCCTGCATCCGTTCCACGTGGTCCGCGATGAACGCGTCGGCCAGCGCCTTGGCCCGGGCCACCGCTTCCGCGTCGCTGTCGCCCGTCACATCGATCTGCATCAGGTTGTTGGTCAAGCCGGTACCCCGGTAGTCGCCTATGAAGTCTTCCGGTTTTTCACGGGACTTGAGGGACTTCAGGGCCTTGCCGGCGATCCGCGTGGTCCCCAGCAGTTGGACGTCGGTGCGGATCAGCGTTCCGGAGTCGTTCGGCTGGTCCTCCCGATGCGCGACCAGCACTTTGGTCACCGCGGCCGGCGGCGGCCGCAGCACGACCGACATCGCCGCGCCGATCAGCAGCCCGAGTAGCGCCATGGTGCACCAGAAGCGGCGGCGCCTGCGCACCGCCACCACCAGCGCATGCAGGTCAAGCAGCGGAGCGGCGGCCGACGGCTCCGAAGTCTTGCTCGTCGTCACACAGAACCCCCCGTCGCGTGGCCGCGAACCGCGAGCGCCGGAGTGGCGTCGTCCGGAGGATGGCCGGCAGCCCGTGTCGGACGGGCCCGGACCGTGACGGCGACGACGATGCCGACGACCTCATGCCCTGCGTCCGCACACGCCTCGGCGATGCCGGCGAGCTCCTCCGCGGTCCAGCTGCCTGCGCTGAGCACGACCAGGGCGCCGGACTCGGTGTCGCGGTCCGGCACCAGGGGCTGGGACACCGAAACTCCCACCACCCGCAGCAGCGGACCGCTCTCGGCCTCGGCGACGAGCTGCCCGGCGGCCCGGCGGGCGGTCTCGTCGTCCTCCGGTACGACGACCAGCAGCCGCCGGGGAGCCGGCAGCTGGTCCCGGAGGCGGGCGCACACCCGCCGGTAGCGGATCTGCCTGCTGGCCTCGTCGCCGGACGTCTGCGGGGTCGGAATGTCCCACCGGACGTCGACGCCCAGCAGCCGGCGGATCCGGGCCCGCGGGCCACGGCCTTCCGGCCGGTGCGCGCGCCGTTCACCAGGCACGTCGACGGTACCCAGCAGCGCCGAGCCCAGCGCCGCGGCGATCTCCGGTTCGGTGCGCAGTCGGCGATTCACCCGTGCGGCGGCGAGATGGCCGATGACCGTGAGCAGGAAGAACAGCAGCGCCCCCGTGACGATGAGCTGCATCCTCGTCGGCGGTGCCTCGTCGGTCGGCCGGGCCGCCGGCCCCATGACGACCATGCCGGCCTTGTTGGCCGCCGGGTCGGCCTCGTCCAGCTTCTTCATGGCCTCCTGCAGCGCGGTGCGCAGCTTCTCCAGCTCGGTGCGGGCCTGCACGCTCTCCACGGTCTGCCCCGGATCGGCCGCATTGGCCAGGTCGGTGATGCGGCGGTTGGTCTCCGCCACCTTCTGCCGCAGCGCCTCGGACCCCGTAGCCGCTTCGGGGTCGGTGCTGCCGCCTGCGATCCGCGCGGCGAATCTGACGAACTCCTGGGCCACTTGGTCGGAGAGCTGCTGCGCGCGCGCCGGGGTGTCGGCTGTACCCGAGATCTTGATGATGTTCCCGTCGGCGGCCTTGGCGCTCACTCGATCCCGCAGCTCGCCGCCGCTGACGCCCTTCCAGCCGAGCGTGGCAGCCGCGCGGTCGACCACCGCCGAACTGGTCGCGATCTCCACCTGAGTCAGCAGCTCGCGCTCCTGCCACGCCCCCGGCAGCAGTACCGGTGCCGACGTCGTGTAACGCGGCGGAAACAGCAAAGAGGCGCCGTAGCCGACGAGCGCACCCACCAGGGCGAGGATGGTGAGAAGCCGCCAGCGCCGACGGATAATCCGCCCGATCGTGACCAGGCGTATCGTGTCATCGCTCAACGGCGCGGCCTCCTCCCTGTCCGGTCCGGGGTGCCCGCCGACACCGGAGCGTGGTCACGGCAGGCAGCGGCGTAGGCGGCGAGCAGCGACGCTTGCGAGTTCCGCCAGGCAAGCGGCCCGCTGATCCGCTCCTGGCCGATCTTGCCCATCCGGGCCCGCTTCTCCGGATCGTCAAGGAGCAGCGCGATGAGCCCCGCGAACTCGGCCTCGTCGTTGGCGGGCGCGTAGACGGCGGCGTCACCGGCGGAGACTCGCGCCTCCCGGAGGTCGAACGAGACGATCGGCCGCCCCATCGCCATGTACTCCAGGACCTTGTTCATGGTCGACACGTCGTTGAGCGGATTGCGCGGGTCGGGGGAGAGGCACACGTCCGCGGTGGACAGGTAGCGCACCAGGTCGGCGTCCGGAACGCGCCCGGTGAACTGCACCTGCTCCGAGAGCCCGAGCCGCCGGGACAGCTCCACCATCGCGTCGAAGGCGTCGCCGGCGCCGACGAACACCGCATGCCAGTCGGTCCGCCCGAACTCGTCGCGCAGCTTCGCAAGGGCCCGCAAGGCGTAGTCGACGCCGTCCTGAGGGCCCATGACACCGAGGTAGCACAGCAGATGAGGCTTGCCGCGCTTCAACTCCGGCTCCGGTGGCACCGGTTGGAACCGGTCGATCGCGGGCGCGCTGCGCACCACGAAGACGTCCTCCGGCCGCCGACCGCCACGGCGCAGCGCGACGTCCCGGTAGCTCTCGTTCGTGGCGAGCACGATGTCCGCGGCCCGGTAGGTCCGCCGTTCCAGCGCGCACACGGCGCGGTAGAGCAGGTCTTCGCCGCGGTCGAACCGGGAGAGGTAGAGCTCGGGTACCAGGTCGTGCTGGTCGAAGACGAACCGCGCCCCGCGCCGCTTCAGCCACAGTGCCGGCAGAAACAGCAGATCTGGCGGGTTGCAGGCGTGGACCACGTCGACCGGGCCGACCTTGCGGGCCAGCCGGATCGTATGCCACAAAGCCGATCCGTACTCCCGCAGGTACCCGGCCGGCCCTCCGGTGGCCGCGCGCAACGGGTAGCGGTGAATCCGCACCCCATCGATCACCGCCTCCGGCTCCGTGTCCCGCTTCTCCCCCCGGGGACAGATGACGTGCACCTCCCAGCCCGCGTCGCGCAGCGTCGTGCACTCCTGCCACACCCGCCGGTCGAACGGCACCGACAGGTTCTCCACCAGGATCAGCGCGCGCCGGTCCGCCCCGTCGCCGCTGACTGTGTCACCAAACGATGTGTCACCAAGCAAGGCCCATATACCCCGGTTCGGCCCGGCGCGCCTCGGCGTCGGGAAGGCGGATGAGGTCGACAAGCACCGGGCCGTCGCCCTGGGGCAGCGCCGACAGCACGGCCGGATCCCTGGTCCCGACCAGGCATACCTCGGCGTGCTCGAGCACCTCGCCGACGGAGTCCGCGAGCAGCTGCGCGAGGTGCGGCAGCCGGTTCTCGATGTACTCGCGGTTCGCGCCGATCAGTCGGGAGAGGTTCACGTTGGCGTCGTAGATCCGCAGGTCGTAACCCTTGCCGAAGAGCCTCTCCGCCAGCTCGACGAGCGGGCTCTCGCGGAGGTCGTCGGTGCCGGGTTTGAAGGACAGCCCGAACATGCCTATCCGGCGCTTGCCGGTGCGCTCGACCAGGTCCACCGCGCGTTGCAGATGGTCGGAGTTGGAGGGCAGTACGTGGGCGAGGATGGGCACCGAGACGTCGGCCCGCTGCGCCGCATGGACCAGGCTGCGTAGGTCCTTGGGCAGGCAGGAGCCACCGAAGGCGAAGCCGGGCCGCAGGTAGGCGGGGCTGATGTTCAGCTTGCGGTCGGCCAGGAAAACGTCCATCACCTGGTGCGAGTCCACCCCGAGCGCCTGGCACACCGCGCCCAGCTCGTTCGCGAAGCCGATCTTGAGGCCGTGGAACGCGTTGTCCGCGTATTTGATCGCCTCGGCCGTCGGGACCGGCACCCGGAACACCTCGCCGGGTAAGCCGTCGTACAGCGCCGCCACCACGTCGCCGCTTGCCGGGTCGAGCTCGCCGATGACGGTCTTGGGCGGGTCGAAGAAGTCCCGCACGCTCGTGCCCTCGCGCAGGAACTCCGGGCTGACCGCGACCCCGAAGTCCACCCCGGCCGTGCCGCCGACGTACTTCTCCAGGATCGGCACCAGCAGGTTCAGGCAGGTGCCCGGGAGCATGGTGCTGCGGAACACGACGGTGTGCCGCCCACTGCGCCCACTGCGATCCGTCAGCACGGCGCCGATCTGCTCGGTGACCCGCTCCAAATACGTGGTGCACAGGCTGCCGTTGGGCTCCGAGGGCGTGCCCACGCAGACCAGCGACACCTCGCTGTCCATGATCGCCTCGCGGACGTCGCCGGTAGCGCGTAACGCTCCGGTCCGCACGACGTCGGCGATGAGCTCGCCGATCCGCTCCTCGACCACCGGGGCCTTGCCGTCGTTGACCAGGTCGACCTTCACCTGGTTCACGTCCACTCCGATGACCTCGTGACCCATGCCGGCCAGGCACGCGGCCGACACGCAGCCCACGTAGCCGAGCCCGAAGACGCTGATCCTCATGACCCGTTCCTCCCCCCAGGCAGGCCCTTGCGGCCTGCGGTCCACACTCCGGCGGGTCCGCCCCGCCGCTGCCCCCCGCGCATCAGTAGGCCCCCTGCCCTTGGAGCACCGCACGCAGCGTCTTCCACAAGATCACTGTGTCCAGGGCGAGCGACCAGTCCTCCACGTAGCGCAGGTCCAGCCGGACCGCCTCCTCCCACGGAAGGTCGCTGCGTCCGCTGATCTGCCACAGGCCGGTGAGCCCGGGCTTGACCAGCAGCCGCCGCCGGATGTCCGGGCCGTACGCAGCGGACTCCTCCGGTAACGGAGGCCGCGGGCCGACGAGCGACATCGAGCCGGTGAGCACGTTGAAAAGCTGCGGGAGCTCGTCGATCGAGTACCGGCGCAGCACCGCTCCCACCCGGGTCACCCGCGGATCCCGGCGGAGCTTGAACAGCAGGCCGGCGCCCTCGTTGCGGTGGGCCAGTCCGGCACGTGCCCCGTGGGCCCCGGCGACCATGGTGCGGAACTTGAAAATGGTGAACTCGCGGCCGTCCTTGCCGACCCTGCGCTGGCGGTAGAACACCCCACCCCGACTGTCCACCACCACGAGCAGCCCGACGAACACCATCAGCGGCGCGAACAGCATCAGCAGGATCGCTGCGCCCATCCGGTCGACGACCCCTTTGACCGCCCGGCGGCCCCCGGTGAAGGTCGGCATGCTGACCCGCAGCAGCGGGATCCCGAGCACCGCGTCGACGTGCAGCCGCGGGCCGGCCACCTCCATCAGCACGGGGGCCACGACCATCTCGGCGTCGCTGCCTTCGAGGTTCCAGGCCAGCCGCTGCAGCCGGTCCGGTGACCAGTGCGGGTCCGGTGTGACCGCGACGACACGGTAGCCGTCGCGGCGGACGTGGCCCGCGACATCCGTCAGTCGGCCGACGACCGGCACTCCGTCCAGTTGGTCACCGTCGAGCCCGAGACCGTCCGTCGTGCACACCGCATCCACCCGCCAGCCGAGGTGCGGGAACTTGCGGGTTCGGGTGATCAGGTCGCGCACGGTGGCCAGGCTCCCGGCAGCGAGCACCGGTCGCAGGCACTGTCCTTCCTGCCGCTGTTTGTGCAGCCAGAGGCGCAGCAGATACCGCGCGGTCATGGTGATGAGCGCGATCGCGGGGATCGCGACGAAGATCCAGAGCTTGATGTTGCGCGAGGTGAGGGCGATCCCGCCGAGCGCCAGTACGACGGTCGCCGTGAACAGTGAGCGTCCGAGCCGGCGGAATTCCTCGGCGCCCTGGCCGAGCACGGCCGGAGCCCACGACCGGCTCACCGCAAGCGCCCCCAGCACCAGCAGCTCGGTGCCGAATGCGAGAATTCCCCACTTCTCGTGCCAGTTGGCCGCGTCCCGGGCCCCGAAGAAGTTGCCGATCGCCGCCACCACGAAGGCGGTGGCCACGGTATCGCTGGTGATCACGGTACGGCGGTACCGCTGCTCCCAGTCGATCGCGGGCTGGCTGATTGCCCCGTCCGCCAGACGCCCGCGCGCTGACGGAAACGGGCTGACTAATCCCCCTCGCCGCACAGAACCCCCCAGGTCCCCAGTGGTTCGACGTGGTCGCCTAACACTGTTCCTCCCCCCGGGAGGCCCTCGCCCCCCGCACTGTTTCTCCCCTCGGGAGGCCCCCGCCCCCCGCGCCGCGCTGTTTCTCCCCGCGGGAGGCCCCCACCCCCCGCGCATGACATCCCGGCTGTTTCGGAGCTACTTGAACAACCCACCCTGGCGGCATCAGACTCGCATGTCCTGCCAGACTCTCGAGGTGCGCGGGAACCCGTCGAAACCTCGGGTGCTCCCCGCACCCAAGGCCCCCTCTCGGGCCCCCAGAATTGATCACCCCCACGTCTGGCGCGGGGGACGCGACTGCTGGCTTTCCGTAGTGCCGGACCTATAGATCATTATGGGTCGCCTCGTGCCCGAACAGCTGAAGCACGGTCAATCTAGACCATCGGGGCCAGTATATGTAGAGGGGATGTGTGTAATTTGTGTTCAAGCTTTGGGACTGGACCCACCGATCACTGACGAGGGTCGGCGACAGAATGGACGCGGACACGTACGAGGCGAAGAGAGCGGGGCGCGAGATGGCGGCAAAGGGGCGGGTCACGATCCGCGAGGTGGCGGAGCGGGCGGGCGTGTCCGTGGCCACGGTCTCGCGCGTGCTGAGCGGGAACTATCCGGTCCCGCCGGCCACCCGCACCCGGGTCGTGCGGGCGGCACGGGCCCTGGACTACGTCGCCAACGCCCACGCCCGTGCCCTGGTCGGCGGTGGCCGCAAGATGGTGGCCGTCGTGCTGCGCCAGGTCACCAGCCCCTTCTACGCGCAGGTGGCCGAGGGCGTGGAGGCGGAGGCGGCCGCGCGCGGCTGGCTGTGCCTGGTGGGCACCACGGGCGGCGACCCGCAGCGTGAGCTGGAGTTCGTGCAGCTCATGCGGGAGGAGGGCGCCCGGCTGGTGGTGCTGGTGGGCGGGGTCGTGGAGGACGACGCCTACCGCGAGCGCGTGGCCCACTACGCGCAGGCCCTCGACGCCTCCGGCGCCCGGCTCGTGCTGTGCGGACGGCCCGCGCCCGACCCGGACATCCCCGCGCTCGTCGTCGAGTTCGACAACGAGGCCGGGGCCCACGCCGTCACCGGACACCTGCTCTCCGCGGGTCACCGCAGGATCGTCTTCCTCGGCGGGCTGCCCGGCAACACGGCCCTGGACGCACGCGTCGCCGGTTACCGGGCCGCCCTCGCCCAACACGGCCTGCCGCCCGAGGCCGCGCATGTCGTCGACTGCGGCCTGGGCCGCGCCGCCGGACACCGCGCCATGAGCGAACTCCTGAAGGACACACCAGAGTTCACCGCCGTGTTCGCCGGGGACGACATGGTCGCCGCGGGTGCCCTGCGCGCCATCGCCGACGCGGGTCTGCGCGTCCCCGACGACATCTCCGTCGTCGGCTACAACGACATCCCCCTCGCCGAGGACTTCAGCCCCCCGCTCACCACGGTCCGCACCCCCGCCGAGGAACTCGGCCGCGCCGCCGTACGCATCGCCCTGCGCGACCCCGAACACGCCGCGGGAGCCCACCACTTGCTCGGCACCCACATCGTCGTACGCGACAGCGTCGCCGCGCCCCCGCCGGAGCGCGCCCGCTGACCGGCGGTAGGCCGGTATCACCGGTCGCGACGAGGACGAGGGTGCCCGAGATCAGTCGTCGGCTGCGGTGACCTTGCCTTCGGCCGCTCGGCCACGCCGGCCATGAGGCCGGCGGCGGGATTCGAACCCGCGAGGATCGGTGATCCAGAAGTATCCGCTGCCTGCGCACCGGGCACCCTCGAGCCGTCGCGCCTCCCGGATGAGCCACTGTAACTGCCGGCGTCGACACGGCCGAGCGGGTTTCCCGTGGAGGTGTCGGGGAGGGGCGGTCGTGGGACCGATGGGTGCGTTCAGCGCGGCACGAGCTTGAGCGTTGTGGCGCGCGCCGTGTCCGCGACGATGGGCCTGACGTACGTTCCGCTGTAGCGGCTGTACTTGGAGCGGTAGGCGGCGTCGACGCGGGCGTTGACGCCGGGATCGGGTGCCTCGACGAGGGTGACGTCCTTGTCGATGCCGCCGGAGTGGATGTGGCCCGCGTGGCTGGCCCGCGCCGCGCGGTACCAGGAGCCCTCGCTGCCTCGGTACGAGCGGACATAGAGGTCGTCACCCTCGCGCACCACCCAGATCGGCACCGGTGTGCGCGGCGTGCCGTCGCCGCGGAGCGGCGCCATCTCCAGTTCGTCCGCCGCCTCGATTCTGCTGAGCTCGTCGCTCGTCCATGTCGTCATCGGTTCGTCTCCTTCGCGATACCGGTCATGCGAGCCAGGACACTCTCCAGAAATACCGCGGTGGTCGGGGGCTCGCCAGCGGACCGCTGATCCCGGCCGGCGCCTCGCGCACCGATGTCTCGCGGAAATATCTAGTACACAAGTCTTGTATCCAAGATTACGGATCTCTAGTGTCCCAGCTCGAGCGGCCCTGCTGACGCGGCCGGGCGCATCGACGAAGGGACGAGAGTGGCAGACCTCACCGGTCTCTGTATCGCGGTCACCGGTGCCGGGCGCGGCATCGGACGGTCGATCGCCCTGCGGCTCGCCTCGGCGGGCGCACACCTGGCCGTCATCGACCGCGACGCCTCCCGCGCCGAGGCCGTACGCGCCGAGGTGGCCGCTCTCGGCCGCCCGGCGCTCGCCGTGCGGGGCGATGTGACGCGCGCCGCCGACTGCGCCGAGATGGTCCAGCGCACCGCCGACGGGCTCGGGCGGCTCGACGTCATGGTCTGCAACGCGGGCATCGTGCAGGTCAAGCCCTTCCTGGAGATCACCGAGGAGGACTGGGACGCCACCTTCGCCGTCAACGTCAAGGGTGCGTTCCTGACCATGCAGGCCGCCGCCGCCCGGATGCGCGCCCAGGAACCCCTGGCCGCCGCCCGCCCCCGTGGAAAGATCATCACGATGTCGTCGATCGCCGGACGGTACGGCGCCGGCCCGATGGCACCCCTCACCCCCCACTACCGCGCCAGCAAGGCGTCGGTCATCAGCCTCACCCAGACCGCGGCCTACGCGCTGGCCCCGGACATCACCGTCAACGCCATCTGCCCCGGCCTGGTCGAGACCGACATGTGGCGCCAGATCGACCAGGAGTGGGCCGCCGCCGAGGGCTGGGCCGCGGGCGAGGCGTGGCAGCGGCGCACCGCCGTCGTCCCGATGGGCCGCCCGCAGACGCCGGAGGACGTCGCGGGCCTCGCCCTCTACCTCTGCTCACCGGACTCCGACTACATGACCGGGCAGGCCGTCAACATCGACGGCGGACTGATCATGAGCTGAGCCGCCCCCACCGGCCGGCCCCCCGCCAGACCCCCCGCCAGACCCCCCCACCTCCGCCAGAACCCCCCACCTCCGCCAGACCCCCGCATCCCCGCCGGATCGAGGAAGCACATGACACACGCACCAAGCGGGCCCCCCACCACGACTCTGGACGAGGCCGGGGAGCGGGCAGCCGTCGCGCACATCTCCTGGCGCATCCTTCCGCTCATCGCCGTCGGCTACGTCATCGCGTACATCGACCGCACCAACGTCGGCTTCGCCCAGCTGGGCATGGGCGAGGAACTGGGCATCAAGGCCGCGGCGTACGGCCTCGCCGCCTCGATCTTCTTCATCGCGTACTTCTTCTTCGAAGTGCCGAGCAACCTGCTGCTGCGCCGCTTCGGCGCCCGCGCCTGGCTCGCCCGCATCATGGCGACCTGGGGGATCATCACGGTCATCACCGGGTTCACCACCAGCGTGCAGATGCTGTACGTGATGCGCTTTCTGCTCGGCGTCGCGGAAGCCGGTTTCTTCCCCGGCATCATCGTCTACCTGACCATGTGGTTCCGCTCCGGGGACCGGGCCGTCGCGCTCGGCTGGCTGGTGCTGGCCCAGCCGATCTCGTTCATCTGCGGCGGGCTCCTCGGCGGCCTGATCCTGGACCACACCGGCTGGCTGGGCCTGCCCGGCTGGCGCTGGCTGTTCATCCTGACCGGCATACCGGCGATCCTGATGGCGGTCGTGACCTTCGTGTTCCTCCCCAACTCCCCGGCGACCGCGCGCTGGCTCGACCCCGCCCACCGCGATTGGCTGCACTCCTCCCTGGAGGCCGAGCAGGGCACCGGCCATGACGAGGGCGTACGGGCCCAGCTCGCCGCCCTGAAGAACCGCCGGGTGCTGCACCTGGCCGCGACCCATCTCGCGCTCGCCGTCGGCACCTACGGGTTCAACCTCTTCCTGCCCCTGATCATCAAACAGATCAACCCCGACTACTCGGCCACGAACATCGGCTTCATCGCGGTCGTCCCCTATGTCTGCGCCGCGATCGGGCTGCTGGTCACCGCCCAGCTGTCGAAGCGGGTCCGCGAGCGCAAGTACCTGGTCGCGGTGCCGCTCACCCTCGCGGCCACGGGCCTCGCCGGGGTGATCGCGCTGCGCCACCACCCCGGGCTCGCGGTGGTCGCGCTCGCGGTGACCGGGATCGGGGCCTTCGCCTGGCTGCCGCCGTTCTGGTCGCTTGCCACCGACAGCATCTCCAGGACCCATGTCGCGGTCGGCATCGCCACCATCAACTCCATCGGCAACCTGGGCGGGTTCATCGGCCCGTACATCGTCGGCAAGGAGACCGACGGCTCCACCGTCACCGCGGGCCTGCTGATCCCCGTGGTGTCCCTGGTCCTCTCGACCGTGCTGATCCTGCTGTGGCGCAGCCCGGCCCGGCAGCCGGGTGCCGAGACCGACCCGGCGCCGACGGCCGACGCACCCGCCGCCGCCCGCTGACGCACCCCGACCCCACCTGTTAAGGAGCCGACCGTTGTCAGCCGCCACCTCGCTCGCGTCCCTCCTGGACGGTCCCGGCATCGTCCAGGCCCCGGGCGCGCCCGACTCGGTCACCGCCCGCCTCGTCCGGGCCGCGGGTTTCCCGGCCGTCTACATGACGGGTTTCGGCGCCACGGCCAGCCGGCTGGGCACGCCCGACATCGGGCTGCTCAGCCAGACCGAGATGACCGAACACGCCCGCAACATGACCCGCGCGGTGGCCATTCCGGTCATCGCGGACGCGGACACCGGATACGGCGGCCCGTCCAACATCCACCGCACGGTGCGGGAGTACATCCAGGCCGGGGTGGCGGCCATCCACCTCGAGGACCAGGTGGCCCCGAAGCGGTGCGGCCAGATGACCGGCATCCGGCTGATGCCGGTGGAGGAGAGCGCCGCGCGGCTCGCCTGCGCCGTCGAGGCCCGGGGCGCGGACGACCTGCTCGTCATCGGACGCACCGACGCGCTGCCCGCCGCCGGGATCGAGGAGGCGGTCCGCCGCGCCCGCCGCTACCAGGACGCCGGCGCCGACCTGGTGTTCGTCGACGGCATCAAACGGATCGCGGAGGTGGAGGCGGTCGCCAAGGCCATCGAAGGACCCAAGGTCGTCTCCATCGTGGACGGCAACGAGACGACCCGGCTGACCGCCACCGACCTGGCCGACATGGGGTTCTCGATGGTGTTCTACGCGGTCACGGCGCTGTTCACCGCCACCCGCGCGATCGCCGACGCCCTGGACCACCTGCGGGCGGCCGGGACCCCCGCGGGCGGCCCGGCCCAGCACACCTACGCCGAGTTCTGCGACCTCGTCGACCTCGGCTTCCACCAGGACCTCGACCACCGCTTCGGGAGCTGAGAGCCGCCATGCCCAAAGCCGCCATGTTCAAGGTGGTCGTGACCGACTACGAATTCGCCGACCTGGAGCCCGAGCGGCAGATCCTGGAAGCGGCGGGACTCACCCTCGTACCGGCACAGGCCGGCACCGAGGACGAGCTGATCGAGCTCTGCGCCGACGCCGACGCCCTGATCAACCAGTACGCCCCCGTCACGGCCAAGGTGATCCGGAACCTTGCCCGCTGCCGGGTGATCTCCCGCTACGGCATCGGGCTCAACACCATCGACGTCCCGGCGGCGACCGAGGCGGGCATCGTCGTCGCCAATGTGCCGGACGGCTCCCTGGAGGAGGTGTCCGACCACGCCGCCGCGCTGATCCTCGCCCTCGCCCGGGGGCTGCGCCGCTACGACGCCGCGATCCGCCGCGGCACCTGGGACTACACCGTCGCGGCGCCGCTGCGGCGGCTGCGCGGGCGCACGCTGGGGCTGGTCGGGTTCGGCCGCATCCCGCGGCTGCTCGCCGAGAAGATGGCCGGCTTCGGGATGACGGTCCTCGCCCACGACCCGTTCGCCGACCCCTCCCGGGCGGCGGCACTCGGCGTCCGGCTCGTGGACCTCGACACCCTCTGCCGCGCGTCCGACGTGCTGTCCGTACACGCTCCGCTCACCGCGGAGACCGAAGGGCTGATCGGGCGCGCGCAGTTCGCCGCCATGAAGCCCACCGCCTGCCTGGTCAACACGGCACGCGGACCGGTCGTGGACGAGGCCGCGCTCATCGAGGCGCTGCGGACCGGACGCATCGCGGGCGCCGGTCTGGACGTCTTCGCACACGAACCCCTCGGGCCCCACAGCCCGCTGGCCCGGTGCGAGAACGTGGTCCTCTCCCCGCACACCGCCTGGTACTCGGAGGACTCCGAGCTCGAGATCCGTACGAAGACGGCCCGCAATGTGGTGGAGGTCGCCCAGGGGCGGCTGCCCACGTACTTGGTCAACCACGGTGTCCACCCCGTCTCGCCACTGGCCGGGCCGGATCCGGCGATAAGCTAGCGTCCGGGATATCCGCGGGAGTGGCAGTGATCGCTGGGAGGGGCATGGCACACACGACGAGCGGCAAACGGTCCTCGTCGCTGGCCTCCGACGTGGCCCGGCGTCTCCGCGCGGCGATCGTGGACGGCGACTTCGACCTGGGCGAGGCCCTCTCCGAGGACGGCCTCGCCTCCGCCCTCGGAGTGAGCCGCACCCCGGTCCGTGAGGCGCTGCGCATGCTCCAGCTCCAGGGGCTGGTCGAGATCGTGCCGAAGTCGGGCACGTATGTCTTCCAGCCCACTGAGGACGAGATCTTCGAGCTGTGCGAGTACCGCACCACCCTGGAGATCCGCGCCGCCGAGCTGGCCCTCGAGCGCAACCCGGACGCCGCCCTCGCCACCATGCGCGGGGCCGTCGCCGTCATGACCGAGGCCCGGGCGGGCAACGACACCAAGGCCTACAACACCGCCGACACGGCCTTCCACGAGGCGTTCTTCGCCCAGTGCGGCAACCGCTATCTGAGCGACGCCTACCAGATGAGCCTGGCCCGCGTCTCGGCCCTCCGCGTCCACCTCACCTTCCTCGCCGCGACGGAACCGGCGCGCTCCTTCGAGGAACACCAGCGGATCATCGAGATCTTCGCCGCCGGCCGGACGGACGAGCTCGAAGAGATCCTCAAGTCGCACATCATGCGGACGCGCGAGAACTACCTGCTGGCTCTGCGGGCCCGCGCCGCCCGTGACACCGAGTCCAAGGCGGAGGGTCTGCGCCGCAAGCTCGGCCTGTCCCTCTGATTCCCTGCGGCAGGGTCTCAGGCCGGTCCGCCTGCCGTGGCCGCCGCGCCGGCCGTCGGCCCCGCCGGGCGGTAGAGGGCCGCGGCGATGCGGCTGAACGAGTGGACGAGCGGATCGGCGTCGCCGGTTTTCCAGGCGACCACGAGGCGGCTGGGCGCCATGTCGGCCAGCGGAACGACGGTGAGCCCCTTGGGCAGCGTATGCCCGAGGGGCATCACCCCGACCGTGCCGTTCCAGAGAACGGCCTGTAGACACTCCTGGGCGGTGCGCACCACGGGGCCGTCCCGGAGCTCCCCGAGGGGCGTGGCGCCGGTCCAGTAGGCGTGCCAGAGGGGATCGGTGCCCTCGGGCAGCCGGAACCACCGGCGCTCGGCGAGATCGGGCAGGCGCAGGGTGGCGCGGCGGGCGAGCGGGTCCTCGGCGCGCAGGACCACCCCGACCGGGTCGGAGCGCAGCACATGGATGCTGATTCCGGTGTCGTCGAACGGCGTCCGGGTGAGCGCGACATCGACGAGACCGGCCCGAAGGCCCGTGGTCGGGTCGGTGAAGTCGGCTTCGCGGATGCCGACATGGACGTCGGGGTGACGCCGGCGGAAGGCCGCGACGAGGCGGTGACCGGCCTGCTCGGCGCTGTCGGCGAGGGTGCCGATGGTGATGGTGGCGGTGCCGGCCGCCGCGGTGACCCGGGCGCGTGCCTGCTCGGCCCGCGCCAGCAGCGTGCGCGCCTCGTCGTAGAGCGCGCTTCCGGCGGCGGTGAGCGTGACCCCTGTGGCGGAGCGGTGCAGCAGGGGCGTGCCGAGCTCGCTCTCCAGCTGCTTGACGGCCCGGCTCAGCGGCGGCTGGGTCATGTGCAGACGGACCGCGGCGCGCCCGAAGTGGCGCTCCTCGGCGACGGCCACGAAGTAGCGGAGCGAGCGTAGGTCCATCATCCGCAACGATACCCGCACGGTATCGGGCGTACGGAACGGGTGTTGGACCGCCCGGGTGTCCCGCGCTGGACTGGGACAGACCCGAAAGGAGCCCGTGTCATGACCGAATACACGTTGCCCGATCCCGTGGTGCGGACCACGGAGGCGCGGGAGCTCGCGCGTGATCTGGTGGTGATCCCGAACCGGGGCGTACAGCTGGTGCCCAACATCGGAGTCATCGGTGGCACGCACTCCGTGCTGGTCGTCGAGACCGGAATGGGGCCGGGCAACGCCGGCACTGTGCTGAAATTCGCGGCCGATTACGCGGGCGGCCGCAAGCTCTACCTGACGACGACGCACTTCCACCCGGAGCACGCCTTCGGCGCGCGGGTGTTCGCCGGCCAGGCGACGTTCCTGATCAACAAGGCGCAGGCCGAGGACCTGGCCACCAAGGGCCCCGGTTACCTCGAGATGTTCAAGGGACTCGGCGAGCCGGTCGCCCGGCGGCTGGAGGGCGTCGAACTGGCGGCTCCGGACGTCGTCTACGACACCTCGTACGACCTCGACCTGGGCGGCCGGGTGGTGCGGCTGCGCGCCACCGGCCGGGCGCACAGCAAGGGCGACCAGGTGGTCACGGTCCCCGACGCGGGGGTGATGTTCACCGGCGACCTGGCGGAGACCGGGCAGTTCGCGATCTTCCCCTGGTTTCCGCCGCACGACACCGACGTGTCCGGCACCCGCTGGATCGAGGTGATGCGCCACCTGGCCGCCGAGGACCCGCGGGTGGTGGTCCCCGGCCACGGCGACATCGGCGGCTCGCGGCTGCTGGCCGATGTCCGCGACTACCTCCAGTCGCTGCGCGACGAGACGTGGGTGCGCCGGGACTCGGCCATGAGCGAAGAGACGATCATCGAGGAGGTCAGGGCGGTGATGATCGAACGGCACCCGGAGTGGGCCGGGCAGGAGTGGATCGAGAGGGGCGTGAGCTGTCTGTGCGCCGAACACGCCGTCTGACGCGGACGCCTGGCGTGCGCGTCAGACGGGGCCTTCTTGCGGGACCGGGACGGTCTCCCGGGCGCTGGGCGCGGGGCCCGGGGTGGTCAGCAGGTGTTGTTCGTCTGGGTGAGCAGTCCCAGGCGCCAGGGGAGCTGGGAGTAGTCGCCACTGGCCGAGGGGTTCATGCCCTGGTAGAGGAATTGCAGCCGGCAGGGGTTGATGGTCATGGTCTGGTCGTTTCCGGTCCGGACGAGTTCGCCGTGGCTGATGTCCTTCGTCCATGCGCCGGAGGGGAAGGTCACGTTGTTGCTGCGGGCGAACGGGTTGGCCTCGGTGGCGGCCAGGGGCTGCCACTGGCCGGTGAGGCCCTGGGCGGTGAAGGAGCGGTAGTAGCGCCTGCCGTCGCTGCCGATGGCCTCCATCATCAGCAGGTAGGTGTTGCCGCCCTGGACGCGGTAGACGGCGCCGCCTTCGAACAAGGCGAACTTGGAGTCCTGGAGCACGAGTTGGGTGTTGCGGAAGCCGTTCGGGAACTCGGCGACGGTGGTCTCCGACCGGTACACGTGGCCGTTGTCGTCCGCGGAGAACAGGTAGCACATGGCGCTGTCGCAGATGACCCAGTAGTCGAGCGTGCCCGACGGGGCCGCGTTGGTGAAGGTCCTGGGCGCCGACCAGCTCTTGGGGTTGCCGGGGTCGGTGCTGGTGGAGTACGACGGCGGGCCGGTCTGGTACACGAGGTACCACAGGTTCTTCGGCGCGAAGTAGAACACCTGGGGAGCGGCGGCGTACCGGGTGCCGATGTTGGGGTTGGTGTCCAGATAGGTCAGCGGGGCCGAGCTCGCCTGGGACCAGTCGGTGAAACTGGTGTAGGCCATGCTCCAGGCGCCCGAGGTGTTCGCGGTCGTCATGAAGACGTGCCACTTGCCGTTCGCCTGGATCACCGTCGGGTCCTTGACGGAGACGACGGGGTGGCTCGCGTCGGGCTTGGGGGAGATCAGCTGGCCGCTGGAGGACCACTGGAAGCTGCCCGGTAGCTGGGCGGCGGTGGCTTTCGGGGCCGGCTGTGCCTTCGCGGCCGGCTGTGTCTTCGGGGCCGGGGCGGCGGACGACTCCATGGGGATGGCGAACAGGGACATCGCCAGGCCTAACAGGAGGACGAGGGCCGCGTGAGCGGGGCGTAAGTGAGGGCGTTGTCGCGGGAGAAGCATGCGGGGCTCCAAGGGGCGGTCGGGGCCCGCCAGACGAACACCGTGTGCTCCCTTGCGAGTCCGGCACGGTGGCGCGTGGGGAGGGCCTTACCGGAACGGATGACGCGGGTGCTGTCGTGCTCGGCTTGTGCGGCACGTACAAGCCGGCCCGGCCACGTTGGTTCGATATCTCGAATACATGTCGGGCTTTCGGACGTCATGGATGATAGGGGACTCGCCGATCGCGTCAATACCTCGCGCACCAGCGGCGATCGTCACTCGGCCCGTGGCAGCACCGCCACCGCCCGTAGCCCGCCGCGGGGGGAGCGGCCCAGTTCGAGGCGGCCGCCCGAGGCGGCCAGGAGCGCCGCGGCGATCGTCAGCCCGAGGCCCGTTCCCTTGCGGTCGCGTCCTGAGCTCCCGCGCCAGAACGGTTCGCAGGCGTGTGAGATCTCCTCGTTCGTCATTCCGGGCCCCTGATCGCGGACCTCCACGCGGGCCTCGGAGGCGGCGGTGTGCACCGCCACGAGCACGCTGCCGCCGCCCGGCGTCATATGCAGGGCGTTGTCGAGCAGGACGTCCAGGACCTGTTCCAGGGAACTGCGGACGTGCGTTCCGGTGACGGCGGTCCCGTCCATCCGCAGCCGCACGCCGCGGTCCGAGGCCAGGGCGGACCAGGCGTCGACGCGGGACGCGGCCACGCTCAGGACGTCGACCGTCTCGACCGGGGTGTCGGCGCCGCCGTCGACGGTGCCCCAGGCCAGCACCTGTTCCAGCACATGGGAGAGGCGGTCCATCTCGTGGAGCACGCCGGAGACCTCGCGTCTGGCGGCCGTGTGGGACGCACCGGTCAGTCTGTCCTGGAGCAGCTCCAGACGGAGTCGTACGGAGGACAGGGGGCCGCGCACCTGATGCGCGGCCACCGCGGCCATGGAGGGGGAGCCGACACCGGGGAGCGACGGTGCCGGGACCGGTGCGGGGGCGGGCAGGCTCTTGGTCATCGCGGTACGTCCAGTCTCAGGCGTGCGCGGCGGTCGGCACCGTCAACCGGTAGCCGACTCCGCGCACGGTCTCGATCCACTCCGTATGGCCGAGCTTGCTGCGCAGCGAGCCCACGTGGACGTCGAGGGTCCGGGTGGACCCGAACCAGTTCTCGTCCCATACCCGGCACATGATGTCCTGGCGCTCCATCACCACTCCGGGCTCTTCGAGCAACATCGCCAGCAGATCGAACTCCTTGCGGGTGATGTGCACTTCCGATCCGTCCACGAACAGCTTGCGGGCGCGCGGGTCCAGCCGGACCGGGCCGACCTGGAGCGGGGCCTGCGGCGGGATCTGCCTCGTACGGTCCGGCTCCGGCTCCGCTTCCGCTTGCGGAACGGGCGTCCCCAGGGGGACGGCGGCGGAGGCCGCCTGGACGGCTCCGTGCCGGGGGCAGCCCCCTGCCCTGCGCAGGACGGCCTGGATGCGGGCCACCAGCTCGTAGCGGCTGAAGGGTTTGGCGACAAAGTCGTCCGCGCCCATGTGCAGGGCCATCACCCGGTCCAGTTCCTCGGTTCTGCCGCTGAGCACGATGACGGGTACGCACGACAGCTCGCGGATGCGCCGGCAGACCTCGTGGCCGTCGAGGTCCGGCAGGCCGAGGTCGAGCAGGACCAGGCCCGCGTCCGCGAATCGGGCCAGGGCTTCCGCGCCGGTGCCTGCGCAATTCGATGCGTAACCGTGGACGCGTAAGGTCTGCTTAAGGGCCTCGGCTATTCTGTCGTCATCCTCGACGATCAGGATGTTCATGGATCTGGTCCTCCCCCATGGGCGGAGCGCGATCGCGACACGCGGCGGAGCCGCATATCGATACCGCGATTGTCCTGACCGAACGGTTTTTCCCCTGGCTCTTGTTTATCAAGCGAGTCGTCTGATTTTCAATGGAGATGAAGATGAAAGGTCTTCGCCCAGGGGTGCGGTGAATAGTCCGTTCAGCAGGCAGGGGCTTCGGGACGCCGCTCCCCACGTGCCCGGCGCAGCAGCACAAACCGCCGGGCGGCGTCCTCGGCCTCCCCGAGGGAGATGAACCCCCGGTCGCGCGCCACGGCCGTCAGCGCGGCGGGCTCCTCGACGCGCCAGGCGTCCACCAGGTGCCTCCGCACCAGGGCCTGGGGCAGATGACGCGGGGTGCGGCGCTCGCCGGTGCGGGCCATCTGCTCGTTGAGGCGGTCCGCCGCCGCCACGGCGTCGGCGCTCGCGGCCCAGGCCTCGTCCGCGCCGCGCAGCTCCGCGGGGGCGCCGTGGAAGGGCACCGCCCCCGGGGCGCTCCGGAACGAGCGCACCAGGAGCGTCGAGAGGCGGTGTTCGGGGCTGCCCTCGCGCTGTTCCCGCGGTGTCAGCCAGTACGCCCAGGCGGTTTGCGGCAACGTCCGCGCCGAGATGCCGCGCCGGTCCGCGGCCTCCAGCGCGGCGTGGACGAGGCGGGTGAGGCCGGAGTCGGCGGAGGCGGAGGCGGGGTCGGCGGGGTCGGGGGCGGAGAGGGAGGCGGGGGTTGACGGGACGTCGGCGATCCGGGTCAGCGCGAACCGCCGGTAGCGCAGGGGGAAGTCCGGCGCGTACAGCTGCTGGAAACGCAGGACGTCGAGTTCGGAGACCGCGGCCGCGCGCCGGGTGCGCACCGCGGGGCGGTACGTGCCGCGCCAGCGCTCCAGATACATCGTGCGCGGCACCATCCAGGCAGGCGTGAACCCGGGGAAGGAGGCGGAGCCGCGCGGGGTCGAGCAGTGCGACAGCGCCAGCAGCGCGTCGCGCCGCTTGAGGTCGGACAGGTCGGGGTGGCACCCCGCGAACTCGCGCAGCGCCTCGGCCGCTTCGGCCGAAGCCGGGTGCAGCCGCCGGGCGGTGTGCACGATCGCCGCCCAGCTCCGCTCGGTGTAGTGCAGGGCCCGGGCCGCGTCCAGCAGCGCCGCGCCGTCCTCGGGAGCCAGCGCCTTCCCGGTGACCGCGTTGGAGATCGTCCACCGCACGTTGACCAGCGGAACGGTCAGCTGCCGGTGTGCACCCGAAGGCAGATGGCCGACCGCGACCTCCTCGTCGGAATCCAGCTCGCCCTGCGCGTACATGCCGAAGACCAGCCCCACGCCCTCCATGCCGTACGGCCACAGCTCGGCGGCCCGTAGCGCGCCCATGCTGGAGGCGCCGATGACACGGGTGCGCCGGGCCAGCACATCGATGATCTCTTTGTGCCGCACCGGGGCGGTCTGGTGGAACACCCCGTCGATGATCAGCACGGTGTCCGTCGCGCCCGTGTCCAGGGCGAGCAGATCGCCGTGCCGCACCGGGCGGTGCACCACCGCGCGGTCCACCACCGCCAGGACGTCCGCCGCGGAGAGGGTGGGCCCGATGAACACATGGATGGTCATGAGGCCCCCTTCGGACCGGCGATGGACGAGGACGCGGCCGTGAGAGGCCGTGGAATCTCGTGGCGGCCGTCGAACTCCAGCCCCGCGGCCACCACTTTGACCACGCTGAAGCCTCCTTCCGTACTGAGGTCGACGACCACCGGCGGACGGCCGGTCACCTGGTGCACCTCGCCCGCGAGCCAGCGCGTCTCCTCGGTGTCCTCCACGAACTCAACGCCCCGCCCGCAGATGTCCCTCCAGGGGACGATCTCGCCTTCGGTGACCGGTGGCGGCCCGACGGCAGAGGGGCCGTTGGCGAACAGCACCGCGGCCAGGTCGTCGCGGCTGCCCGCGATCGCGGTCAGCCGGCTCTGAGCCGACTCCGTCACGGCGCGGCTGAGCGCCACGGCCGGAGAGCCGTGCACCCCGGAGCCGACCGCCAGCGCCGGGAAGTCCTCCGACCAGACGTAGCTGACGAAGCAGGGCAGCCCCCAGCGGTTGGGCACCTCCACGATCTCGACCCAGGCGCCCGCGCCGGCGATCCGCTCGAGCACCGCCGCACACAGCGGATCGTCCACGCTCGAGGGGTCCACATGCCGCCGCTCGGACACGGGCAGCGAGCCGATGGTCGCCGTGCAGTCCCGCTCGATCACCTCGTACAGCGCGTGGGCCACCGCCTCGTCGTAACTGTTCCCGCTGGCCAGGCCGTTGGTGGAGCCGTGCAGCAGCGGTGGCTGCCAGGCCCGGGACACCTGGTAGTCGACCCCGACGTACGCCCGCGGCACCAGGGTCTTGGTGCCGCTGACGGCGTCGACGCCGATGACCCAGTCCAGCGGTGTCCGGTCGCTCAGCAGGCTGCCGTGGTGCTGCTGTAGATCACACACGTCGTACGGCAACTCCAGCTCGCACGCGGGGGTGTGCCTCAGCTCGGGGGCCGGACACGCGTACTCGGAGTGCCACAGCTCCACGGACTCCATGACGGCGGAGACGCGGGCCAGCAGCAGCGAAGTCCCCTTGCCCTGCGAGACGGTGAGGGTCTTGGCCGCCGGGCGCACGGCCATCACCACCGGCACGCCCAGCGTGTCCAGTCCGGTGACATCGGCGACCCGCGTGATACCGAACCTGTCCCGCAGCCCATTGATGAGCGCCCAGGTCTCCTCTGGATGCCGGACTCGATGCGTGCCATCGAAATGGACCTTCTTCACCCGTCATCTCCTCCCGCTTCCTCCCGCTCCAAGGCTGTGCATCAGCATCGGTGTTTGTACGGAAACGATCGGGCAGACGGAGGTCAGCGGAGGGACAGCGGTGAAACAAGCTTCCGCAAGCGCCGTGCAAGAAATATGTAAGAGGGGTGTCCGAAGTCTTTGGAGCGGGATATCTATTCGAATGTCCTTTGCAGTCCATCGAAAGGAATGAGGAAATGGAGAACACCTCTCTCCTCGACCTCGAACAGCTCGGCGACGAGATGTTCGAGGTAGTCGAGTCGGACACGACCGAGGACAACGGCGGCGCGGGCTCGGCGTGGGCGTACGCCTGTTGTCAGAGCGCGAGCAGCTCCTGCGCGCTGTCGTGACACATCGGCCGGTCCCCGGCGGCGCGGATGTCGCGCCGCCGGGGACCGGCCCCCTCGGTGGCGCGGGCCGGAGAGCCCGGGAGATGGGCGAGAGGGGTCGGGAGAGGGGATGTCCGTCATGGGCGGCCGTCGGCTGAAGCCGGTGCGGCAGGTTCGGTACGCGCCGACCGAGAACGGCGCCGCCGTACTCGGGCCGTCCGGCGCGCTCGCCCTGCGGGGAGCCACCGTGTACGCGTGGCTGGAGCGGCTGTGGCCGCTCCTGGACGGCGCTCAGGACGTGGACGCCGTCCTCGCCCGACTCCCCGACGGACACCGGGCGGTCGCCAACCGCCTGCTGGAAACCCTCCAGCGGCGGGGCTTCCTGAGGGAGGCCACCGAGCCACGCCCGCACGGCCTCACCGCCACGGAGCTGCACCGCCACCGCCACGAGATCGCCTACATCGGGCACTGGCTGGACTCCCCTGAACACCGTTTCGAGCGCTATCGGACCGCCCGCGTGCTGCTGCTCGGCGACGGTCCGCTGCACGCCGCCGCCCGGCACGCCCTCCTCGCCTGCGGACTGCGCCAGGTGTTCACCGAGGACGCGCGGGCTCCGTACGACATCCTGCGCGCGGCGGCTCACACCGCCGACGCCGTGGTGTACACGGGCGACGCGACCACGCCCCAAGCGGGGCCGGACGTCGCGGCCGTCGAACGTGGCTGCGGCGGAGCGCCGCTGTTCCGCGCCCTGAGCCGGCCGGGCGACTGCTGGCTCCTCCCGCCCACCACCCCCCTCAGCTGGGCCGACGTACGACACCGGATACGGCCCGCCGCCACCCCGGACAGCGCCGGACCCATGACGGCGGCGGCCGCCGCCCTCGTCGGCGGACGGCTCGCCCTGGCCGTCTTCCGGCTCCTCACCGGCGTCCCCGACGAGGACGCCGCCGCCCCCGGCCCCGTACCCGAGATCCTCCGCGTCGACCTCGCCACACTCGCCGCGCGCCGCCACCGTGTGCTCCCCGCCCCACCGGGCCACGGTCCGGAGGACGCCCAGCGCCGGATGAAAGAGCTGCGCGAAACCCCCGCGCTCGACCCCCACGAGCTCACCGAACGGCTCGCCGACTGCGCCGACGACATCACGGGACCGTACACACCGCCCACCACGGACTACGGCGGCCAGATACCGCTCACCGTCGCGCGATGCGTCGTCGCGGGCGCGGGCGCGGTGGTCGGTGCCTCCCTGGACCCACGGGCCGCCACGGCCGTCGCGCTGCGCCGTGCCGGGGCGTCGTACGCGCTGTCCGCCGCCGGGTTCGTACCACCGCGGTCGGCCGGTCAAGCCGCCGGGGCCGCCGCCTCTTTCCGCGCCGAGCGCCTGACGGACGGCAGCGTGCGCGCTCTGCCCGCGCCGCTGGTGCTGCCGTGTCCGGCGGGGGAGGGGCAGCGGGGTGGCCGCCCCGCGGGCGCGGGTACCGCCTGTGCCGAGAGCTGGGATGCCGCGGTGGAGGCCGCCCTCCTCCACGCCGTACGCTCGCTCGCCCGGCGCCGCGCGGCCGACACGCCGCCGCCTGCGACGCTGCTGCCGGAAGGGCTGCTGACGGACCCCGAAGCGGTCCGCCACTGGCGGCTGTTGCGCACGCTCGGCCCGGTACCCGAGGTGCGGGACCTCTCCGGTGGGCTGGTCGCGCCGGTCATCGGTCTGGTGGCCGGGGACCGTCTCGTCTCGGTGGGCTGCGCCGCCACCGCGGCCGGAGCGCTCGCCGAGGCCGCACAGGAGCTGCTGCTCGCCCGGCAACGGGGTACCGAGCCGGCGGCTGGAGGCCCGCCGCTCCTTCCCGCATCGACACCGCCCGCCGGCCACCTGCCCGCGCCGCTGCCCGGCCCCGGGCCCCGGGAGCGCGTCGCCTTCCTCGCCACGAGCCTGGCGGCTGAGGGATACACCGCGTACGCCGTGCCGCTCGACCACGACCCGGACTTCCACACGCTTGTCCCCTTCGTCGCCCGGGTGGTTCTCGATGAGGCCCGCTGAACTCCCTGCCGCCGTGGCCGGAGACGGCGGCCTGCTGCACCGGGCCATCGCCGAACATCTGGCCGCGGGCGCGGAGCCGGCGCCCGCGGACGGCCCGGAGTCGGCGCCCGCGGACGGCCCGGGGGAGGGGCGGGACCTGCGGGGGCACGCCGTCCTGCTGACCGTGAGCGACGGATGGGAGAGCGACGCGGCACACGACCGCCACCGGCACCGTGCCCTCGCCTCCGGCGTCCCGTGGCTTCCCGTGTGGACCGAGGGCGCCCGCGTCCTGATCGGGCCGCTGGTCCGTCCGGACACCCCCGGTTGCCACCGCTGTCTGCGCATGCGGCGCGCCCACGCCCGCGAGGACTGGCCGGCGGTGCGGGCGGTGCGGGAACGGTACGCCACCGAGCCGGTGCCCGAGCGGTCTCCGCTGCTCACCGCGGTGGCCGCCGATGTCACGGCCCACCTCGTCGCCGCGCGCGTCAGGGCCGTACCCGGCACGGCCACTCCCGGCCGCTCCTTTCGAGAACTGACCGTCATCGGCCTGCGCACCCTCGACGTGAGCAGCCACGCCTTCCTCCCCGATCCCTGCTGCCCCGGATGCGGTGGGCTGCCGGACGACAGCCCCCAGGCCGCGCCCCGGACCCTCCGCCCCCGCCCCAAGCCCCGCCCGGGCCACCGGCTGCACCGCCCCGACACCACCCGGCTGCGCGCCGCGCTCGCCGACCCCGAGACCGGGCTTCTGCGCGGGGTCAGCGCGGTGTCCGCCGGGGTGCCGCTCGCGCGGGCTCCGCTCGCGCTGCCCGGTGGCGGTGAACCCGAGGCGGGTCTGGGGACGGGCGACGACTGGAGTTCCGCGAGGGCGGCGGCGCTGCTGGAAGGCGTCGAGCGGTACGGGAGTGTCCGGCCGCGGGCGCGGCGCACGGCGGTCCGGGCCGCGTACGCCGAGGTGCGCGAGGACGCCGTCGACCCGCGCACGCTGGGGCTCCACCCGGACGGCCACTACGACCTGCCCGGGTTCCCCTTCCGCCGCTTCGACGAGGCGGCGGTGACCGACTGGGTGTGGGGCTGGTCGTACGGCCGGGCCCGGCCCGTGCTGCTGCCGCGGTCCTACGTGTACTTCCTGTCCGCCACCGAGCGGGACCCCGCCTTCGTCTTCGAGGTGTCCAACGGCTGCGCGCTGGGCAGCTGCCCCGAGGAGGCCCAGCTGCACGGGCTGCTCGAAGTGGCCGAGCGGGACGCCTTCTTCACCACCTGGTACCGGCGCACCCCGCTCGACGCCATCGACCCGGACAGCGCCCGCGACCGCGCCGTACCGCTCCTCGTCGAACACCTCACCCAGCTCACCGGCCACCGCGTCCATCTCCTCGACGCCACCCAGGAACAGCACATCCCCTGCGTCGTGGCCCTCGCCGTGGACGAGGACGGGCGAGCGGACACGCCCCGCGCGGCCGTCGCGGCCGGCGCCCATCCCGATCCGGAACGGGCCGCCGTACGCGCCCTGATGGAGCTCGTGCCCCACCTGACCCTGCTGATCTCCCGCTACCGGGCCGAGCGGGCACGCGCCCGTCGGCTGGCGCTCGACCCCTCGCTCATCGCGCACCCCGCCGACCACGCCCTGGCCGCCGCCGCACCCGAAGCGTTCGCACGCCTGGCGTTCCTGCTCGACGGCAAGCCGCCCCGGGCGTTCACCGAGGTGCACCGCGGCCGGCGCCTGCCCCGACACCACCGGGACCTCACGGACGACCTGCGCGACCTCATCCGCAGATACCTGGACACCGGACTCGATGTGATCGCCGTCGACCAGACCACCGCCGAAGTGGCCGCGCTGGACCTGGCGGCGGCCAAGGTCGTCGTTCCCGGCACCGCCGCGGTCACCTACGGGCCCCTCATGCGGCGCACCGAGGGGCTGCCCCGGCTGACCGGTGACCTGTCCGCCGACCCCCACCCCTTCCCATGACCGGCCGCCGCCCCGGCGCCGTTCAGCTGCCCCCGCCGCCGGCTCTGGGCACGGTCGACGACGCCTTGTGGGCCGCCCGCCGCTGCACCTGCGGCGCCGGGACGCCGGGCACGGCGGCCCTCGCGCGATGGGCCGCCGTGCTCGGCCACGCCTGCGGCGCCGGCCCCTTCGAGGCGCGGCCCGGTGAGCGCCCCGGCCTCCGTGGACACAGCGCCGAGACCCGGCTGACCGTCGGACCCAACTCGTCGGTGCCGCACGGGCGTTACGCGTACGACCCGATGGCGCATCAGCTCGTCCCGCAAGGCGCCGACCACGCCCGGGCGCCCGACGGGGCGCTCGCGCTGCGTCTGGACGACGGCGCGGGGGAGACGGCCGCACGCGTACGGCTCACCGCCGCCGCTTGCGGTCTGTGCGCCCACCCCGCGCCGGGCGATCCGGACACCCTGCTCTTGTACGTCGCCTCCGCGCCCCGAGCGCCCTCGCCCGGCCCCGTCTCCGTGGGCATGGCGGACGCGTTGGCCGCCCTGCCCGTCGAGCCTCCCGCCTACCCGGCGGCACCCGGCCGGCTCACCGCCCGCGACCTGCTGACCCTGCTGCGCAAGGCGGCGCCCGACCCGCCGTACCGCGTGACCGTCCACTCCGTGGACGGCATGGACGCCGGTGTGTACCGGGCCGACACCGCTCAGGGGCCGCTCGAACCCGTCTGGCGCGGGCCCACCGCGCCGTACGCCCATGTCCTCACCCGTGGCGGACACCCCGCCGCCGCGGCTCTCGCCGCCGCCGCGGCCATCGTGCACCTCGTCGGCGACGGCACCCCACGCGCCGCCGAAGCCCTGCGGGTGCGGGTCGCCGCGTCCGCCGCGGGGCTCACCGCATGGTGCGACGGCGCGCCGACTCCGGCGGCTGCCGCGCTCCTCGGGCTCACCCCCGGCGTGGCGGACGTGGCGTGCCACATCACCGTCGGCCACGCGCGACCCGAACCCCGCCTCCGTGTCCCCGTCCGCCTCGCCACCTCTGGAGCGCTGCCATGAACACCCCGCCCGACCCGGTGGTGCGCGTCGCTGGCGTCCCCCGCTCCACGCTCGCCGTCCTGAACACCCCGAAGAGCTTCGAGCTCGCCGAGCACATCCTCCAGGCGCGGGAACAGGCCGCCGAGGAGGGCCGCCGTATCGCCGACGCCCTGCACCCGGTCATCGGGGCACTGCCCGACCCCGCCCTCAAGCCCCGGATCATCGGCTTGCGCCGGGCGGCTCATCAGGGCCGCTCCCCGCGGGCCGCCGAATGGGACACGGCCGTACGGGCCGCGCTGCCCGGTCCGCTCGCCGACCGGATCCGGCGCTGGCTCGACCGGCGCGCACAGTGCACGGAACACGTCGACTCCCTGGCGGCCGTACTCCAGGAGGAGACACACGCCTTACTCGCCGCCCTGCGGGAGGCCCTCGCGCACCCTCGCTTCCGGCAGGGACTGCTGCACGCCACCCCCGAACTCGACGACGTCCTGAACCGCTGGATCGCCGCCCCGGGCCACCCGCCACCCGGCACCAAAGCCCTGGTGAGCCTGGCCCGTTACCTGTCCCGGGCCGCCGTGAAGACCAGCCCGCAGGGCACGTTCACCGCCACCGGCCAAGCCCGCTGGACCGCCCACGGCCCCTGGCTGCGCACCGGAGACCTGGAGCGGCGCGCCACGACCGCCGAACTCAACCTCGCCCGGCTGCGCCGCATCGCCGACGGGCTGCTGCGCGCCCATCCGACCCTGCGGGACACCCTGCGGCTGCGCCTCAACCCGGCACTCGACGTCGCCACCGGCACCCTCCGTCTCATCGCCCCCGGCCCCGGGACCCGCGTCATCGCCCTCCCGGCCGCGGACCGGACACCGCGGCTCCTGGACACCTTGAGCGGCCTCGATGGAGCCACCCCGGCCGACGCGGGGCCCGGAGTCCGGCGCTTCGTGGCCGCCGGAATCCTCCAGGAGGACCTTCCGCTTGACGATCTGGAGCCCTGCCACCTCGACGCCCTCATCGCCTGGCTCACCGAGAACAACCCCACCGAGAACAACCACACCGGCAACAACCCCACCGGCAACGGCCCCACCGCGCTCAGGGACACGCTCGGTGAACTGACGGCCCTGCGCTCCGCGCTGCCACGCCGCCCCCGCGCCGCGGACCACGCCGACCACCGCCACCGGGCCCGCACGGTCCGCGACCGGCTGCTCGCCGTGGAACGCGCCCTGCGCCTCCCGCCCCCCGGCGAGCCGTACGAACGCCACCCCGTCCACGAGGACTCCGTGCTCGACGGCACGGCCCTCACCCTCGGACGCGAACCCTGGCGGCCGCTGCTCGCCGACCTGGCCTCGGTCGGACGCGCCCTGGCCGTGCTCGACCGCGATCTGCCCGCCCGGTACGCCGCGGCCGCGTGGCTCGCCGGCCGGCACGGCCCGCGCCCCCGGGTGCCGCTGCTGCTTGTCCTGCACGAGCTGCAGGAAGACCGGTCGCCCGCCGCCGAGCACGTCCGGGCCCTGCTGCGGCCCGGATTCGGCATCGACGAAACGCTCCTGACGGGCAGTCCGCTGCCCGCACTCCAGCGCCTGGCCGACCACCGCGCCACCGTCCTCCGCGCCTTGTACGCGGGCGAACCGCCCACCGACGTCACCGCGCCCCGCCCGCCCCTCAGCCTCGCCTACTACCTCCAGCCGCTGCCCGGCCCGGACGGACGGCCGCGCGCCGTGCTCAACTCCGTCACCGTCGGCCACGGCCACTGGCAGGGCCGCCTCGACCGGATGCGGGCCCGCGCCACCGGTGGCCCCGTGCCCACGGCCCCGGCCCCCACCGTCCGTGCGGGCCAGGGCCGGATCCCCGTCGACATCGGGGGCCTGTACGCCTCGAACACCAACCTCCGCCATCCCACCCTGCCCCACGCCTTCGACCACCCGTTCACCCGCGGCGCCCGGAACGGCCCCGGGCGCCTTCCGCTCGGAGAGCTGACCGTGCACCTCGACCGGGCCGGGCTGCCCGCGCTCCGCTCACCCCGGTGCGACGCCGATCCGGTGCCCGTCCACCTCGGCCTGATGAGCCCGCTGCTGCTGCCACCGCCACTGGCGACCCTGCTGCGCCTCTTCGGCGACCCGCATACGCTCTTCCGCACCGGACACCCACTGCTGCCGGGGCCGTTCGCCGACGACGTGCCGGACCGGGGCGTGGTGAGCCTGCCCCGGATCGAGGCCGGGCGCGTGGTGCTGCGCCGCCGCGCCTGGCTCACCCGGGCCGCGGCCGTGCCCCGCCGTACGCCGGGCGAGCGAGACCACGAACACTTCCTGAAGCTGCTCGCCTGGCGCCGTGAGCTGGGGCTTCCCGCCTCCTGCTTCGTCCGCACCCGCGCACCCGGGAGCCACGGCGCGGACACCTTCGCGGACAAGGGCTACAAACCCGCGTACGTCGACTTCGCCTCCCCCCTCCTGACCACCGCCTTCACCCGCTCCCTCGGCGGTCCGGACACCGTCGTCCATATCGAGGAGGCGCTGCCGGACCCGGCCGCGACCGACGGCGACAGCCCGTATACGAGCGAATTCGTCATCGAACTCCCGGGAGACTTCCATGAGCCGGCCGTCTGATCCGCCGACGCCGTCCGGGCACTGGGTGGCCGTGCACCTCTTCCACCAAGGCGACCTCGACACGCTGCTGCTGGACGCCGTCGCCCCCGCCCTGGCCGACCTCGCCCAGGCGGGCCGCATCCAGGGCCACTTCTTTCTGCGCTACTGGGAGGGCGGTCCGCACCTGCGGGTACGTGTGCTCTCCGGCGCACCCGCGCGGGACGGCTCCCAGGACCTCGCCACCGAGCTCATCGACCGCTGGAACGCCTGGCTGGAGGACCACCCCTCGCCGCGCTCCGTCGACGAGGCGGCCTATCTGAGCTTCGCCACCGAGGCCGCCGCCCGCGAAGGGCTGCCCGGCTACGAGCCGTGGCGCGGCCTGCACGACCGCGCGGAGGCCCGCACCTATCTGCCCGAACACGACCGCTACGGCACCGGCGCCTCGCTCACGGCGGTGGAACGGCACTTCATGGAGGCCAGCCACTGCGCCGAAGCCCTCCTCACCGGGCGTCCCGGGCCCGCCGAGCGGCTCTCGGCAGGCTTCGCGGTGTCCCTGCTCACCTGGGCCGTGGTGGAACCCGACCCGCGTCGGCGCCTCGACGCGCTGCGCGCCGGCGCCGAGGCGTGGCGCCGCATGCTCGGCCCCGCGTACGACACCAAGGCATTCGACCGCGCCTACGAGAACGGCCGAGGAGCCCTCGTACGCCGAGCCGGACGACTGCTCGCCCCCGACCCGCGGCCGCGGCCCGAGGGTCCCACGGGGCCCATCGCCGCATGGCACCACAGCGTCTCCCGGCTGCACGCCTCGCTCGAAGCCCTGGAGGAAACGGGGGAGTTCACGCCCGACCTGGGCGCGCTGCGCGACGATCCCTCCCTGCTCTCCCTCCCCAGCCCCCGCGCCGCCCTGACCGCCAACCGCTGCGCCCATCTGATGTGCAACCGACTCGGGCTGTACGGGCCGCAGGAAGCGCTGCTGCGCCACTTCGCCGCACGCGCGGCGGCCGATCTGCACGCCGCCGACAGCGAGGCCCGCCGACCATGAGCCCGCTCCTTCTCTCCCTGCACCCCGGCACCACACTCCACGACGACCAGGGCCTGCTGACCGCCCGCCACCGCTGGGGCCACACGCCGCTCGGCCCGCACACCCCGCCCCTCGCCGAAGCGCTGCGCACCCTCGCGGCGGGCCCCGCGGCCGTCGACGAGGTGGCGGACCGGCTCCGCGCCATGGCGCGGAGCGCCGGGCTGCCGCCGGAACCCCAACTCGCCCTGCTCCACCACTGCCTGGAGCGGCTCGGGCACACCCTGCGGCGACACGCCACCTGCCGCTCTCGCCGCCTGGCGACCGCCGTGCCGCTCGCCCCCGAAGCCGCACCGCGCCCCGGGCCCGTCCCCGACACCCCACTCACCCTGGACCGCGCCGCCCATCTGCGGCCGGTGGACGGCCAACTCGCCCTGGAGTCACCGCGGTCACACTTCCGGGTCCGGGTCGAGGACCCCCGCGCCGCCACGCCGCTCGCCCTGCTCGCCCGCCCCGCCTCCCGCGCGGAGCTGGGCCGCCACTGTAGCGATCTGCCCGAAGACGCCCTGACAGCGCTCCTGGCCCTCCTGCACGCGACCGGCTTCCTGCACCCCGCCGACGACGCCGGGCACGCTGACGCCGCCGACCTCCCGCCCGGCTGGACCTTCCACGAACTGCTCGCCTACGACGGCGCCCGGGCCGGCCCGCGCGACCGCCTGTACGGGCCGGTCTTTCCGCTGCGCGACACCGAGCCACCGGCTCCGCCCGTCACCCGGCCTCCCCCGGGACGTACGATCCCCCTCCGCCACCCGGACCTGGACAGGACGGCCCGCGAGGACCGCACCTTCACCGACGTGCTCGAATCGCGGGCCTCCCGGCGTACGTATGGCGAACAGCCCCTGACGAGGGACCAGTTGGGGGAGTTGCTGTACCGGGCCGCCCGCGTGCGCACCGTGCTGGACGCCCACCCCGAGGACGACCGCCCTTACCCGGTCACCAGCCGCCCCTACCCGAGCGCCGGCTCCGCCTACGAACTGGAGCTGTACGCCGCCGTCCACCGCTGCCACGGGCTGGACCGGGGCCTGTACCACTACGACCCGCTGGGCCACGCCCTGACCGCCCTGCCCGGCGTCGCCGGAGCCGTCGACGACCTGCTGCGCGAGGCCTCCGCCGCCACCGGAGCCGCGCCCCCGCCCGATGTGCACCTCACCCTGGTGTCCCGCATCAAGCGGCTGTCGTGGAAGTACGCGGCGCACTCCTACGCCCTGACCCTCAAGAACACCGGCGTCCTGCTCCAGACCCTCTCTCTCGTCGCCACCGCGATGGGCTTGTCGGGCTGTGCCGTGGGCGGCGGGGACAGCGAGACCCCGGTACGCGCCTTCGGCCTCGCCGCGCACACCGAGGTTCCGGTGGGCGCCTTTCTGCTCGGCAGCGCGCCGACGACGATCCCCGGCGCCGCCCGCGCCTAATCAGCCACCCCGGACGCGTCGGCCAGGAGTCGCGCGATGCCCGCGGGCCCGAAGACGTCCTGGGTGGCGAGGGCGACGCCACCATGCAGCCCGGAGCCGCCCTTCAGCTGTGACGCGGTGATGGTCAGTTTGCGGGTGGCCAGGGGCAGGGCGCGCTGGTACACCGCGGCTCGTACGGAGGAGACCAGGTCGTCGCGGAGCTCGCTCAACGGGCCGGCCAGGATCACGCTGCGCGGGTTGAACATGTGGACCAGCATGGCCACCACCTCGCCGATCTCCGTGGCGGCCTGACGCACGGCGTGCAGGGCGGTCGGCTCGCTGTTGGCGATGAGCTCGGCGAGCACACGCGTGCCGTACAGCAGGTCGTCGTCGGTCGACTCGGGGATGCCGAGGCCGCGCAGGACGGCCCGGTGGGAGGCGACCGCTCCGACACAGCCGATGTTGCCGCACACGCACAGGACGTTGCCGCCGCCGACGGCCCGGATGTGGCCGATGTCGCCGGCGGCCCCGTCGGCGCCGCGGTACACATCGCCGGCCGCGGTGATGAGGCCGGCCCCGATGCCGTTTGAGATCTTGATGCACAGCAGGGGCGTCTCCGCCCCGCCCTGTACGGCCTCGCCCAGGGCCATCAGGTTGACGTCGTTGTCCACCACGACGGGGGCGCGGAAACGTGTCCGGAGGTAGTCGGCGACGGGGTAGCCGTCCCAGCCGGGCATGCCGGTCGGCTGTACCGCGCAGCCCTGCTGGAAGTCGACCGGCCCGGGCAGGCCGATGACCACCTCGCGCACGCGGTCGGGGTCGCGGTGGTGTTTCTCCAGCAGCTCGCGCAGCCGCTCGGTCACCGCGTCCAGCACCGCCTGCGGGCCGGCGTCGATCCGGACGGCGACCGTGCTCTGCGCGATGAGCCGTCGGGTGAGATCGGCGATGGCCACGTGGGAGGCGGCGGTGTCGATGTCCGCGACGACGACGGTTCCGGCCTGTGGGCTGATCGTCAGCACCCGGGGCGGCCGCCCCCGGACGGACCGCCTGGACTCGACCTCCTGGAGGATGCCGGTGCCGACGAGGTGGTCGACCTGCTGGCCCACGGTGGACCGGGCCAGGCCGCTGCGCCGGGCGATTTCGGCGCGGTTGGTCGCCTCCCCGGAGACCACGAGGCCCAACACCCGGCGCAGGGCCTGGGAGACCGATCCGGGGGCCGGTTCCTCCGCGTAGCCGTCGTCTTTATGCATTCAAGTGACCGTAATGATGCCTCCCTGGGTCCGTCAACGGTTCTCTTCTCGGACGGTGCCCATAGGGAGTTAATGGGGCATGACGGCCGAAGATTGGCCGATTTTAGGCCTTGAAAAAAATTAAATATCCCATCTTGTGCTTGCTGCGTGAACTAAACGATGGTGATGCGCAGCGCGGCGTTCAGACCGCGGTTCGGCTGCTGAACGGCGGAGGTGGGCAGGATGAATGACTCGCTGCGAGCGGTGGTTTCCGGCGCCGGGATGATCGGTGCCGTGCACGCGGCCGCGATCCGTGCGGCCGGGGGCGAACTCGCCGGAGTGGTGGCCTCGACCCCCGAGCGCGGCGCCCGGGTCGCCGATGAGTGGGGGGTGCCCGCCCGCTATCCGGACTTCGCGGCCGTGCTCGCCGACGACAGCGTCTCGGTGGTCCATGTGTGCACCCCGAACGCGCTGCACGTCGGTCAGGCCGAGGCGGCGCTGCGCGCGGGAAAGCATGTGATCTGCGAGAAGCCGCTCGCCACCTCGGCCGCCGACGCGGAACGGCTGACGAGGCTGGCGGAGGAGGCGGGCCTGGTGCTCGCGGTCCCCTTCGTCTACCGCTACCACCCCCTCGTCCGGGAGATCCGCGACCGTCGGCTGCGTGGCGAGTTCGGCGCGTGGCAGCTGCTCCACGGCAGCTACCTCCAGGACTGGATGCTCTCCGAGGACGCGATGTCCTGGCGGGTCGACCCGGCCGACGGCGGACCGTCGCGGGCGTTCGCGGACATCGGATCCCACTGGTGTGACCTCGTCGAATGGGTCGCCGGAGTCCGTTTCACCACCCTGACCGCGCGGCTCGGCACCACCGTCGCCACGCGCCCCGCCGGTACGGGCGCCAGCTTCGCTACGGCGGGCGAGGGCCCGCGGGTGCGGGTGCGTACCGAGGACGTGGCGACGGTGTTGCTGCGCACCGACGACGGTGTCCTGGCCACGCTGACCGTCTCCCAGGTGTCGGCCGGCCGCAAGAACCGGCTGTGGTTCGAGCTCGACGGCTCGGCCGCGAGCGCGGTCTTCGACCAGGAGAACCCCGAGACCGTATGGCTCGGCGCCCCGGACGGAGCGCGTGTGCTGGTCAGGGACCCGAATCACGGATCGGCCGAGCAGCGAAGGCTCTCCCGGCTGCCCGCCGGCCACGTACAGGGCTACGCCGACTGCTTCACCTCCTTTGTCGCCGACGCCTACGCGGCGATCCGCGGCGAAGCGCCCGAGGGTCTGCCCACCGGGGAGGACGGCGTCCGCTCGGCGCGGCTCGTCGAGGCCGTGCTGACCTCCTCCGCCTCGCTCACCTGGGTCGATGTCGACCGCGCCCCGACAGCCCAGTCAGCCCCGATAGCCCCGACAGCACTGACAGCCCTGGAGTCCACCGCATGAAACTCGGCATGCTCACCGCCTGCCTGCCCCAGCTCTCCCTCGCCGAGATCGCCTCCTGGGCGGGCGCCGCCGGATACCAGGCGCTGGAGGTCGCCGCCTGGCCCCGCACCGGCGGCCGTGACTTCGAGGCGGCCCACCTGCCGGTGACCGGCTTCGACGACCGCGCGGCCGACGAGACCCGGGCGCTGCTCGGCTGCCACGGCCTCGACATCTCCGCGCTCGCCTACTACGAGAACAACCTCCATCCCGATCCCGGGCGGCGGGCCGAGATCCACACCCACCTCAAGGCGGTGGTGGACGCGGCGCAGGCGCTGGCGGTCCCGTACGTGGGGACCTTCGTCGGCCGCGACTGGACCAGGCCGGTCGCCCACAACCTCGACGAGGCCCAGAAGGTCTTCCCCGAGCTCGTCGAGTACGCGGGGGAGCGCGGGGTGCGGATCATCATCGAGAACTGTGTGATGGAGGGCTGGCACCCGGACGGCTATCCGGGCAACCTCGCCTACTCGCCCGAGCTGTGGGAGTGGATGTTCTCCCTCGGGCTGTATCTGAACTGGGACCCGTCACATCTGACCTGGATCGGCATCGACCCGGTGACGACCATCGCGCCCTACGCGGACAAGATCGTGCACGCCCAGGCCAAGGACCTCCAGATCCTCCCCGGCACGGTCGACCGCTACGGCTTCTTCGGCAAGGCGGTCCGGCGCGACGACCCGTGGGACACCGGCTGGTGGCGCTATCGCGTCCCGGGCCGCGGCCAGGTCGACTGGAACGCCGTCGTGGACGCGCTGTACGAGAACGGTTTCTCCGGGACGCTCTCCGTCGAGCACGAGGACCCGGTGTGGAGCGGCACCGAGGAGCGGGTCAAAACCGGTCTGGAGATCGCCCACCGGACCCTGCGGCCTCTGATCGTCGCCTGATCGCCGGTTGACGTCCCCCTCACGACTCACGACTCACGACCGCAGGAGATTCATGGCTCAGCAACAAGCACGGCACCGCATCGGGATTCTGGGCGCCGGCAACATATTCGGCCGCTACGCCGAGGGCCTGCGCACCTTTCCGGAGCTCGAAGTGGTCCGTGTGGCCGACGTCGACACGGCCCGCGCGAAGCAGGCCGCGTCCGAACACGCCATCCCGGCCTGGGGCGACGCCGACGAGCTGCTCGACGACGACGCCGTCGAGATCGTCATCAACATCACTCCGCCGCGGTTCCACGCGAAGACCGTCATCGCCGCCCTGGAGGCCGGCAAGCACGTCTATGTCGAAAAGCCGATCGCGGCCACCGTCGAGGAGGCCCGCGAGGTCCTCGAAGCCGCCGCGGCCGGCGGGAAGCTGCTGGGCTCGGCCCCGGACACCTTCCTCGGCAGCGCCGTGCAGACCGCCCGGCACGCGATCGACACCGGCCTGATCGGCGAACCCGTCGGCGCCACCGCCTTCGTACGGTCCAGCCGCGCCGAGACCTGGCACCCGGACCCGCGGGCCTTCTACGGGCCGGCCGGTGGGCCCGTGCTCGACATGGGCCCCTACTACGTGGCCGCCCTCGTCAACTGCCTCGGCCCGGTCCGGCAGGTGTCCGCCGCCACCCGTATCGGAGCGAAGACCCGCACGGTCACCAGCCCCGAGCGGGTGGTCGACGAGATCACCGTCGAGGTACCCACTCACGCCTCGGCCGTGCTGACCTTCGCCTCCGGGGCCATCGGCACCACCCTGATGAGCTTCGACGTCTGGGACACCGAACTGCCGCGCATGGAGATCTACGGCACCGAGGGCACCCTCGCGCTGCCCAACCCCAACTTCTTCGACGGCGATGTGCGCATCAAGCGCCACCACGACAGCCACTGGCAGGTGCTCACCCCGGTCACCGAGCTCTTCGGCGCCGTGGACACCCCCGAGCAGCACCGCCGCGGACTGGGCGTACAGGACCTCGCGGGCGCGATCGACGGCGGCCCGCACCGCGCCAATCCGCGGTTCGCCTTCCACACCCTCGAGGTGCTGGCGAGCTTCGAGACCGCACAACAGGAGAACCGGGTCGTCCAGCTGCGGAGCAGCTGCGAACGCCCCCAGCCGCGCTACGCCCACTGAAAGGACCACAGACGATGAAGATCAGGCAGGACCGCCTCGCCATCAACCCCCTCCAGTGGGTCGCGAGCGCCGACGGCTGGATCGATCCCACGCTCGCCCCGCCGCTCGACCGGCAGCTGGCGGTCATCCGCGACGCGGGCATCAAGGCCCTGCACAGCGCGGTGCCCGGCGACCTGACCCCGCAGGAGTACGCGGCCCGCCTCGCCGACCACGGCATCAGCCCCGCGCCCGGCTATGTCGCCGTCCGGCTCACCGAGGACGAGACCGAGCGGCAGGCGTTCCGGGACACCGCGGCGCGCGTCGCCGAACAGCACGCGGCGCTCGGCGTGGACACGGTGTTCCTCGCCATGGGAATGGCGAAGGACGCCGAGCGCGTGGCCCGCCCCGCGGTCGGCCACCTCGCCGACCGGGGCCGGCTGGAGCGGGTACGGGACCTGCTGGCCGAGATCGCCGGGATCATCCGGGCGCAGGGCATCACCCCCGCCTTCCACCCGCACGTGGGCACCTGGGCCGAGACCGAGGAGGAGACCCGCTTCGTCCTCGACACCGTCGACGCGTCCGTCCTCGCCTTCGGACCGGACATGGGCCATCTGTCCTGGGCGGGCGCGGACGCCGAGCGACTGGTGCGCGACTACGCGGACCGCGTGGCGAGCGTCCACATCAAGGATCTGGACCTCGGCCTCGCGGCCAAGGCCAGGGAAGCGGGCTGGGACTACCGGAAGACGGTGCTGGCCGGGCTGTGGTCGGAGCCGGGCCGCGGAAACGCCGATATCGAGGGCTTCGTCGGCGCGCTGCCCGAGGCCTTCGACGGCTGGCTGATCGTCGAGGTCGACCGGGGGGCGCGACCGACCCCCGAGGAGAGCGTGCGGCTGTGCGGGGAGTGGGCCGCGGCGCACGCGTAGCCATCGACCGAGCGTCGCGGAGCGGGACCGGCCGCGCACGGCCGGAGGCGGGACGACCCGGGGGGACATCGAGGTGATCCGACACGTGAACCAGGTGGAGAGACCATGCGCAAGACAGTGGCGTTCATCGGCGCCGGACTTCTGACGGCCACGGTGACGGCCTGCGGCGGCGGTACGCAGGCAGCGAACGACAACAAGACACTGACCCTCGCCGAGTCGGTCACGGCCACGCCGTGGGACCTGGCCAAGGCGAGCATGGGCCCCGAGGCCCAGTACTACCAGCCGGTCTTCGACACGCTGGTCCGGCTCGACACCAAGGGCGAGCCCACCCCCAACCTGGCCACGTCGTGGTCGTACGACAAGGCGCAGACGACCCTGACGCTGAAGCTGCGCACCAGCGTGAAGTTCACCGACGGCGCCGCACTCGACGCCGAGGCGGTCAAGCGGAGCCTGCTGCATACCAAGAGCGGCACGGGCTCGGCCGCGGGCGAGATCCAGGACATCACCGGCGTCGACGTCGTGGACACCCACACGGTGGCCATCAGGCTGAGCCACCCCACCGCGTCCCTGCTGACGGCGTTGGGCCAGGTCTCCGGCATGATCGCCAGCCCCAAGTCGCTCACCGACCCCAAGGCTCCGGTCGGTTCGGGCCCGTACCGGCTGGACGCCTCGGCCACCACCGCGGGCCAGGCGTACACCTACACCCGCAACCCGGACTACTGGAACACCAAGGCCTTCCCCTACGACAAGATCGTCATCAAGTACCTGGCCGACCCCACCGCACGCACCAACGCGCTGCTGTCCGGTCAGCTCGACGGCGCCACCCTCAACCTCAACCGGGTCAAGACCGTCAAGGGCCGCGGCCTGAACGTCGTCACCTACCAGCCCGGCGACATCGAGGGGCTGTACATCTGGGACCGAGCCGGCAAGAAGGTCCCGGCCCTCGGCAAGCTGAAGGTTCGCCAGGCGCTCAATTACGCCTTCGACAGGAAGGCCATCATCACCTCCGCCAAGACCGGGCTCGGCACCCCCACCACGCAGCTGTTCGCGCCCGGTGAGGACGGCCACGACGCCGGGCTCGACGACACCTACTCCTACGACCCGGCGAAGGCCAGGAAGCTGCTGGCCGAGGCCGGCTACCCGAACGGCTTCTCCGTCACCCTGCCGGACCTCTCCGCGAACTTCCCGCAGGAGCAGGCCGCGCTCACCCAGAGCCTCAAGGACATCGGCATCAAGGTGAAGCTGGACAACCTGCCCGGCGACCAGATCTTCAGCAGCATGCTGTCCGGCAAGTACGCGATGTCGTACTTCAAGCTGGGCGCGCCCACGGCCTGGGACAAGGTCCAGCTGCAGCTGACGACGAAGTCGACCTGGAACCCCCTCAAGTACCACGACGCGAAGGCCGAGGGCCTCGTCGCGCGCATCGGCAAGGCGACCGGAGCCAAGCGGGCGGCGCTGTTCAAGGAGCTCAACACCTATGTCGTCGACCAGGCCTGGAACGCGCCCTGGAGCGTCATCGCCAACGCGTACGCCACCGCGAAGGACGTCAAGGTGACACCGCAGCCCGGCACCCAGTACCCGCCGATCCGCAACTACGCGCCGGCCGCGAAGTAGCCACCCGACCATTCCGACGCGCGGAAGGAGGAACTGACCGTGCTCGCGTTCTTGTTCCGGCGGATCGTCGCCGGTGCCGTCCTGGTGGTCGTCGTGGCCACCGCGACGTTCCTGCTGCTGAACCTCACGGGGACCGATGTCGCCCGCAACGTCCTGGGCGAGACGGCCTCGCCGTCCGCCGTGGCCGCCAAGAGCCATGAACTCGGCCTGGACCAGCCCCTGGTGGAGCGCTACTGGCACTGGGTCGAACAGGCCGCCCAGGGAAACCTGGGCAGCTCGTGGTTCACCGGCAACCCGGTGAACCAGTCCCTGGTGGACACCTTGCCGGTCACCCTCTCCATCGTGCTCGTGGGCCTGCTGATCGCCGCGGTCCTCAGCGTCGCCCTGGGCACGGCGGCGGCGCTGCGCGGCGGCTGGGTGGACCGCGTGGTGCAGTTCGCCGCGGTGCTCGGCACCGCGGTGCCCAGCTTCCTGATCGCCCTGGTCCTCGCGGTCACCCTGGCGGTCAAGCTCGGGTGGCTGCCCGCCACCGGCTATGTCGCCCTCGGCACCTCCGGCGCCGACTGGCTCCGCTCCATCATCCTGCCCGCGGTGTCGCTGGCCGTCGCAGCGACCGCGGCCACCGCGATGCAGGTGCGCGGCGCGCTGATCGACGTCCTGCGCGCCGACTTCGTGCGCACCCTGCGCAGCCGGGGCCTGAGCACCCGCAGCGTCGTGTTCCGGCACGCGCTGCGCAACGCCGCCCCGCCCGCCCTGACCGTGCTCGCCCTGCAGTTCATCGGGCTGATCAGCGGCGCCGTCGTGGTGGAGAAGGTGTTCGGCCTGCCGGGCATCGGCTCCCTCGCCAACTCGGCCGCCGTACGCGGTGACGCCCCCGTGCTGCTCGGCACCGTCGTGGTCACCGTCGCCATCGTCGTCGCCGTCAATCTGCTGCTGGACATCGCGTACGGCTGGCTCAACCCGAAGGTGCGTGTCTCATGACCGCTGTGGAGTCCACCGCGGTCCCCGAGCGGGACCGCCTCCTGCGCCGCACGCTGCGCGATCCGGTGGCCGTCGGCTGCCTGGCCCTCCTGGCCCTGGTGCTCACCGCCGCCCTGGCGGCACCCCTGCTCACCGACCACGCCCCGGACCGCAGCGTCATGGCGGACACGCTCGCCCCCATGTCGGGCAGCCACCCGCTCGGCGGCGACGGCGTCGGCCGGGACGTGCTCTCGCGGCTGCTGTACGGAGGCCGCACCAGCCTCCTGGGCGGCACGCTCGCCGTCCTCGTCGCCTTCGCGGTCGGCGGGCCGCTCGGCCTGATCAGCGGCTTCTACCGCGGCTGGTTCGACGCGGTGGCCGGCTGGCTCGTCAACATCATCATGGCCGTGCCCGCCATCATCGTGATGCTGGTCGTGATGGCGGCCGTCTCGCAGGACCTCAACGTCGCCATGGTCGTGCTCGGCGTCATCATGGCGCCGATGGTCTTCCGGCTCATCCGGGCGTCCGTGATCGCGGTCCGCGAGGAGCTGTACGTGGACGCCGCGCGCGTCTCGGGGCTCGGCGACGGGCGCATCATGCGACGGCACATCCTGCCCGTGGTGATCGCGCCGTCCGTCATCCAGGCCACCCAGGTGTTCGCCGTGGCGATCGGCATCCAGGCGGGGCTCGCCTTCCTCGGCCTGGGCAAGGCGTCCCAGGCCAGCTGGGGCGCGATGCTGAGCGATGCCTTCACCAACATCTACAACGCGCCACAGCTGCTGGCCTGGCCGGGCGCCGCGATGGGCGTGACCATCCTGGCGTCGAGCCTGCTGGGCAACGCGGTGCGGGACGCGCTGGGCACGACCGAGCCCCGGGTGGTGAAGCGCCGCAGGCGCGTCGAGCGAAGGGCCGCGGCCCCGGCGGTCCAGCCGCCCGCGGACCGCCTCCTCACCGTGGAGGGGCTGCGCGTCAGCTACCCGAAGCCCGGCGGCGACAAGACCGTCGTGGACGGGGTGAGCCTCACCGTGGCGCGCGGTGAGGTGCTGGGTCTGGTCGGTGAGTCCGGCTCCGGCAAGAGCCAGACCGCGTTCTCCGTCCTCGGGCTGCTGCCGAACGAGGCCGAGGTGACGGCGGACCAGCTGGTCTTCGACGGGCGGGAGCTGCTGGGTCTCGACCTCGCCGCGCTGAACGCCCTGCGCGGCCGCGGCATCGGGTACATCCCCCAGGAGCCCATGTCCAACCTGGACCCGTGTTTCCGGCTCGGCTTCCAGCTCGTGGAGCCCATGCGCAAGCACCTGGGGCTGTCCCGGGCCGAGGCCCGCGCCAAGGCGCTCGGCCTTCTCGCGCGGGTCGGCATCCCGGACCCGGAGCGGGTGTTCAGGTCGTATCCGCACCAGATTTCCGGCGGCATGGCCCAGCGCGTCCTCATCGCCGGCGCCGTGTCCTGCGACCCGCGGCTGCTCATCGCCGACGAGCCGACCACGGCACTGGACGTCACCGTGCAGGCCGAGGTGCTGGACCTGATGCGCTCGCTCCAGCGGGAGCGCGAGATGGGGATGATTCTGGTGACCCACGACTTCGGTGTCGTGGCCGACATCTGCGACCGGGTCGCGGTCATGCAGAAGGGCCGCATCGTGGAGACCGCGCCGGCCGGGCAGATCTTCGCGGCGCCCGGGCACGCCTATACGCGCATGCTCCTGGACTCGACGCTCGAAGGCGGCCCCGCGCGCGGTGAGCCGCGCGTTCCCGCCAAGCCCCGCGATGAGGTGACGTCATGACCGCTCCGCTCCTCGAACTCGACGATGTCGTCGTGGAGTACCCCGGAAAGACCCGCCGCGGAAAGCCCTTCCGCGTTCTGCACGGCGTCTCCCTGACCATCGCCCCCGGCGAGACCCTCGGCCTGGTCGGCGAGTCCGGCTCCGGCAAGACGACCCTGGGCCGGGCCGTCCTCGGCCTCGCCCCCGTCACCGGCGGCGAGATCCGGTACGCCGGAAGGCCCGTCTCCCGGCTCGGCAAGCGGGAGCGGCGCGCGCTCAGCAAGGACATCCAGGTCGTCTTCCAGGACCCGTTCACCTCGCTGAACCCGGCCATGACGGTCATGGACATCCTCACCGAGCCGCTGCTGGTGACCGGCGTCGCGCGCGCGGACGCGGAGCGCCGGGTGCAGAAGCTGCTGGACTACGTGTATCTCCCCCAGGACGCGGCCCGCCGGCTGCCCCGCGAGTTCTCCGGCGGCCAGCGCCAGCGCATCGCGATCGCGCGCGCCCTGTGCCGGGACCCGAAGCTGATCGTCTGCGACGAGCCGGTCAGCGCCCTCGACCTGACGACCCAGGCCCGGGTGCTCGACCTGTTCATCGAGATCCAGGAGGCGACCGGGGTGGCGTACCTCTTCGTCACCCACGACCTGTCCGTCGTGCGGCACATCAGCCACCGGGTGGCCGTGCTCTACCGCGGCGACATCGTGGAGACGGGGGACGCCGCCCGGGTCACCGAGCGCCCGGAACACGAGTACACCAAGCGGCTGTTGCTCGCGGCGCCCGTGCCGGACCCCGAGCGCCAGGCACGGCGCCGGGCGGAGCGGCTGAAGGCGGCCGCGTCATGAGTCGCGGGAACGATGTTCTCGCCACCCTGAACCGCTACCTCGCGCTGTGCGACGTTCCCGCGAGCGCGGAGGGCGAGCTGGCGGACCTGTTCACCGAGGACGCCGTGTGGGAAGGCGGCGGAGCCGCGTACGCCGAGAAGTTCGGCCGGATCGAGGGGCGCGAGGCGATCGTCGGGATGCTGTCGGCCTATCTGCCGCCCAACCCCCACTTCCGGGCCAACGTCCATCTGCTGTTTCCCGGCACCGTCGAGATCAACGACAACGCCGCACACGGCAGTTGGCGGATGCAGCAGCTCTCGCGTGACGATTCGGGCGATGCCGAGATCGCGGTCGCCCGCCTCGAGGTGACCTTCCGCCTGGACCCCGACCGGCCCCGTATCTCCGCCTTCCGCACCGAACGACTCTTCAGCGCACCACTGCCGGGGGAGCGATGACCGACCGCACGATGCTGCTCACCTGCTACGCCGACACCCACCACTACGGCTGGCCCCACGTCGACCTGTTCGTGCACGACAGCACGGGCCGCGAGCTGAACTGGGTCCACTGGCAGGTCGACGAGAACGGACCCGAGGGCGCCGACCAGGCGACCGCACGCGTCGAACCCGCCCTGCGCCGCACGACCGAGTGGCGGCACGGGACCAGCGCCGACGGCAGCGAGTACTGGACAGCCCGGGCCGCCTGGGACGGCTGACAGATGTGCCTCGTCTACATCCTGGACGACGACGAGGAGCTGAGCGAGTCGCTCGCCTGGCTCCTGGAGTCGGTCGGCATCCGCTCGGAGCGCTTCCGGGACGCCCGGACCTTTCTGCGCTCCTACGACCGCGACCGGCCCGCCTGCCTGGTCCTCGACGTCCGGATGCCCGAGCTCAGCGGGTTCGACGTCCAGCACCTGCTGAACGAGACGGGCGCCCCCCTGCCCGTCGTGTTCGTCTCCGCGCACGGCGACATCCGGATGTCCGTACGCGCCCTTCAGAACGGCGCCGTCGACTTCCTGGAGAAGCCGTACGACCCCCAGCACATGCTCGACGTCGTGCAGGCCCTACGGCGCACCGCGCGGGAACGCTACGAGCGAGCCGCCGAACAGCGCGAGCTGCGCGCGAGGCTGGACCGCCTGACCGCCCGCGAACGGGAGGTGCTGGCGCTGGCCGTCGACGGCGTGCCGAACAAGCAGATCGCGACACGGCTCGGCATCAGCGCCAAGACCGTCGATGTGCATCGCGCCCGAATCCGGGAGAAGGCCGCTGCCGAGAGCATGGCCACGCTCGTGCACGACGTGCTCCGGCTGGGGCTGCGACTCCCGGTGGACCCATGAGCGAGACCCCCGTGGACCGCCTCGTGCCGGCCGACTTCCGGGCGCTGACGCAGGCCCTGAAGTACTGCGTGCTGCTGCACGACGCCCGGACCTACGAGATCCTCTGGGCGAACGGGGCGGCCTGCGAACTGCTCGGCTGGACCGTCGACGAGCTGCGGCCGCTCAAGGCGCCGGACATGAGCAAGAACGCCCGCCAGTACAGCCGCGAACTCGGCCACCGCTGGCTCGGCCGGGCCGTGGAGCACGGCGAGAGCGCCACCGAGTGGTGTTACCGGTCCAAGAGCGGTGAGGAGATCCTCACCGAGGCCATCGCGATCCGCGTCGAGCTGCCGGCCCGGACGGTGGTGATGGTCCAGTTCCGGGACATCGCCCAGGAGAAGGCGGTGCGCCGCGACCTCGACCATCTGGCCCGCTACAACGCCATGGGCGACATGGCGATGGCCATCGCCCACGAGGTGAGCCAGCCGCTCGCGGCCGCGTACAACTTCGTCGAAGGGGCGCGCGGCCGGCTCGGGACCGGTGACCGGTCCGTGGCCTGGGGTCTTGACAACGCCGTGCGGCAGATCGAGCGGGCCCGGCGGATCCTGGACAGCCTGCGGAGTTACGTCGGCCGCCTGGACCAGTCCGAGCAGCTGACCGACCTCAACGCGATCGTGCGCGACTGCGCGTACTTCATCGAGCTGCGGGCCCAGGAGCACTCGGTGGCCGTCGCGTTCGACCTCACCGACGAGCCGCTGCCGGTGCGCTGCGAGAGCGTGCTCATCGGGCAGGTCGTGATGAACCTCGCCTTCAACGCGGTCGACGAGATGGCCCGCTGGCCGCGGGCCGAGCGCGACGTACGGATCACCACCGGGCGCGGCGAGGACGGTTCGGCCCGGCTCGCGGTCCGGGACCGGGGCCAGGGGCCGCCTCCCGGCGACCGGATCTTCGAGGGCGTGTTCACCGCCAAGGAGAACGGCAGCGGCATCGGCCTCGCCCTCAGCCACCGCATCATCACCCGCCACGGCGGCCGGATCGACGTGTGCGCGAACGAACCCCGCGGCGCGGTCTTCCGGTTCAGCCTGCCGCCGGCTCCACCGTGAGTGGCGGCGTCATCCGTTCCATGGGAGTTTTCATGAGCACCAGATACGAACACGCCGCCCTGATCGACGGTACCGGCGCCGCCCCGATCCCCGACGCGGTCCTCGTCGTGGACGACGACGGGCTGATCGCATACGCGGGCCCGGCGGCAGCCGCGCCGAAGACCCCCGCGGCCACGACGGTGGACCTGGGCGGCCGCACCGTGCTGCCCGGCTTCTTCGACTGCCACGCGCACCTGTGCATGACACCGGGCCGCGGGCTGATCGCGGGGCTGGCGGCGGACGCGACGGTGGAGACCTTCGAGGTCGCGGAGCGACTGCGGGCCACCCTGCACGCGGGCGTGACGACACTCCGCGACCTCGGCGGGGTGCCCGCCGGCTACCGCACCGCGCTCGAGCGAGGGCTGATCACCGGCCCCCGGCTCCAGGTCGCCGTCAAGGTGATCGGCCACACCGGCGGGCACGCCGACTGTTCGCTGCCCGACGGGACCGACGCCGCCCCGCATCTCGGCGAGATCGCCGACACGGCCGACGAGGCGCGCGTCGCGGCCCGGCGCATGCTGCGTGCGGGAGCGGACGTCGTCAAGGTCTGCGCCACCGGCGGCATGGGCAGCCCCCACGACGACCCCGACGACGAGGGGCTGACCTACGACGAGCTGAGGGCCGTGGTCGACGAGGCGGCGCGGCACCGAGGGAAGCCCGTGGCCGCACACGCCCAGGGCACCGACGGCATCCGCAACGCCGTCCGGGCCGGCGTCACCAGCGTCGAGCACGGCTACGGTCTGACCGACGAGCTGTGCGATCTGGCCCTGGAGCAGGGCACCTTCCTCGTCCCCACCCTGTCCACCGTCTTCGCCCCGCTCGACCCGGCGGCGATGCCCGACCACCACTTCCGCAAGAAGAGCCGCTGGTCCGGGATCACCAAGGAGAACATCGCCCATGCCATCGGCCGCGGTGTCCCCATCGCGCTCGGTACGGACGCGGGTGTGGTCCCGCACGGCCGCAATCTGCTCGAGCTGTCGTACCTGGTGGAGCTGGGCATGGAGCCGCTCGACGCGATCGGGGCCGGGACGCTGAACGCGGCCCGCCTGCTCGGCCTCGACGACCGTCTGGGCTCCCTGGAGGCCGGGAAGACGGCCGATTTCGTGGTCGTCGACCGGGACCCGCTGCACGACATCGCCGCACTCGGCCGCCCCGAGAACATCGTTCTCGTCGCGCAGTCGGGAACCGTGCAAAAGGATCTCCTCACCGGAGCCGCCCGGATTTCCCCCGGGCAGGAGAGCTGATCGAAAACGGCGGCGCGGCTACGGGAAATCCCCTACGCGATGCATCCACCGCCCAATTGAGGCGGATGAGCCGCGGCCCATAGCGTGATGGCAAGGCGGGCGGGAGAACCGCCCGGCAACGCGAGGGGAATCGCTCATGACGCAGATGCCGGATGCCGCGGCGGCGGCCGAAGGGCGGTCGGCCGCGGCGTTCGACCGGCTGCTGGCCGTGGTCGCCGAGCGGCTGGCCGAATTCGAGGAGAAGCGGCACGTCCCCCGGGACATGATCGCCGAATTCAGGAACGCGGGAATCTACCGGGCGAGTACGCCGAAGAAATTCGGGGGCGACGCCCTGCCGCCCGCCGAATTCCTCCGTCTCGTCGAACGGATATCGGTCGTGGACGGGTCGGCCGGCTGGGTCGCGAGCTTCGGCTCGTCCCTCGTATATCTGGCCGCGCTTCCGCTGGAGACCCAGGCCGAGCTGTACGCCGCCGGGCCCGATGTGGTCTTCGCCGGCGGACTGTTCCCGGTGCAGCCCGCCGAGCGGGTCCCGGGCGGCTACCGGATCGCCGGCCGCTGGAAGTTCGCCAGCGGCTGCAAGGGCGCGGACGTTCTCGGCGTGGGCATCAAGGCCGGCGAGGACAGGGCGGGCCGGCCCCTGACCGCGGTGCTGCGGCCCGAGCAGGTGGAGATCGTCGAGAACTGGGACGTGGTCGGCCTGCGCGGCACCGGAAGCCATGACCTGAAGGTCGACGGGGCCGTCGTCCCCGAGGAGTGGACGTTCGTCCGCGGCGGCGAGCCCACCGTCGACGAACCGCTCTACCGCTACCCGACCGTCCCGTACGCCGCCCAGGTCCTGGCCGTCGTCGGCGCCGGTATCGCCCGCGCCGCCCTCGACCGGGCCATCGCCGACGGCGGCCGCGCGGGCCACACCGGCGCGCCCGGGCCCGCCGAGCGCGCCACCTACCGCATCGCGGTCGGCCAGGCCGAAGCCCAGCTCAGGTCCGCACGCGCCTTCTTCTACGAGACCACCGAGGACGTGTGGGCCACCGTGGCGGCGGGGGACCCCGCGAGCCCCGGACAGGCCAGCCTGCTGCGCCTCGCCTCCGCCCACCTCGCCAAGACCTCCTTCGAGGTCGTACGCGCCGCCTATCAGCTCGGCGGCATCGCCGCCATCGCCGACGGCGGCCCCATGCAGCGCTATCTGCGCGACGCCTCGGTCGTCCCGCAACACGCGTTCCTCCAGGAAGGCATGTACGACGGCGCCGGCGCGGTCCTCATGGGCGTCCAGCCCTTCCCCGGCTACCTCTGACCCCGGCTACCTCTCATCCCGGCCACCTCCGAAAGGCAGGAACCCGTGTCCGAACCCGGCAACGCACCCTTGCGCGTGCTGTTCTGCATCGGCGTCAACCAGAACTTCTTCGACCTGCCCACCGGCCAGGGCAAGACCGTCTGGGACGGCTTCACGACCATGCTCGCCCGGCTCCACGAGCTGCCCGGGGTGAGTGTCCTCGGCACCATCGACGACGACCAGCACCTGGTCGGCCCCTCCGACTCCTGGCCCTGGACCTGTTACGTCCTCGCCGACGTCGTCGACCAGCCGACGGTGGCCGCGGCCTGCAACCTCTTCCGCACGGTCCAGGTCGGCGAGCACGGCCTGTGGCGCTATATGAAGATCGAGGCGCGCCTCGGCCGTCCGCTGCCCGAGCCGGAGGCCGCCCGGTGACCGCGCGTTCCAAGACTCCCGACATCGCCTCCCTCGTCGAGTCCGACCGCGTCGCCGGAACCCTCTACACCGACCCGGCCCTCTTCGAGCGGGAGATGGACCGGATCTTCCACCGGACCTGGGTGTGGGTGGCTCACGAGAGCGAGGTCGCCAAGGCCGGCGACTTCAAAACGGCCTGGGTGGGGCGCCGCCCGGTCATCGTCAGCCGGGACCGCCGCGGCGGGATCAACGTCCTGCTCAACCGCTGCCGCCACCGCGGAGCCAGCGTCTGCGAGGTCCCCAAGGGCAACGGCAACGGCTTCACCTGTCCGTACCACGCCTGGTCCTACGCCCTGGACGGCACCCTGCGCGGCATCCCGTACCCCGAGGGCTACGAGGACGTCATCGAGAAGAAGGACCTGCCGCTCCAGCGGCTCAGGACCGGCACCTACGCGGGCATGATCTTCGCGAGCTTCGACCACGACATCGAGCCGTTGGAGGACTTCCTCGGCGGGGCCCGGCTGTGGATCGACCGCTTCATGAAGCAGGGCGCGGGCTACCCGATCAAGGTGCAGGGCGAGCACAGGTTCAGGTTCCAGGGCAACTGGAAGATCCAGCTGGAGAACACCACCGACTGGTACCACTTCCCGATCGTGCACCGGTCCTGGATGTCCTCGGTGGACGCCGAGACCGCGAGCATGCTCTCGATCATGACCGACGAGACCGCGGTCACCCACGCCCTCGGCAACGGCCACAGCGTGTCCGTCTCCGTCGCCGAACACGCCGACCTCGACGTCGACGACGGCACGGAGAAGCTCCAGGACCGCTTCGGCCACATCGTCGAGGAGCTGTCGAAGGACCTGCCCCCGGACCGCGTACGGCGCATCGTCCGCTCGCTGCACGGCGCCGGGTTCAACCTCAACCTGTTCCCGAACGTCGCCATGTCGATGAGCTTCTTCCGGGTCCTGCGGCCGATCTCGGTCGCGGAGACCGAGATCCGGCATGTGGCGCTCGGCCTGGACGGCGGCCCGGAGATCGTCAACCGTGAACGGCTGCGCATCCACGAGCACTTCCAGGGACCCTTCGGCTTCGGCAGCCCCGACGACGCCGAGGCGTGGAACCGCGTCCAGCGCGGCGTGGCCGGGGGCGCGGACATGCCGATCCTCGTCAACCGCGGCCTCGGCCGCGAGAAGCCCGACGACCTCGGCCGGCCCACGTCCCACGCGACCGACGAGACCGGCATGCGAGAGGCCTACGCGATGTGGAAGGCGATGATGACCGATGCCACGTGACACCCTCAGCACGGCCTTCGCGGCCGCGGAACTCCCGCTCGAGGACCCCCGAGCCCTCGCCGCCGTCTCCCTGATCTGGCGCGAGGCCCGGCTGCTGGACGCGCGGGCCTACGAGGAATGGGACCGGCTGTGGGCCGAGGGCGGCGAGTACATCGTCCCGATCGACCGCGACGCGACCGACTTCGCCTCCCGGCTCAACCTCGTCTACGACGACGACCGGATGCGCCGGATGCGCATCGAGCGCCTCACCGGTGGCTTCTCCATCTCGGCGGCCGCCGCCGCCCGGACGGTCCGCTCGGTCTCCCGGTTCGTGGTGACCGGCCGCGAGGAGGACGCGCTCGAGATCTGCTCGGCACAGATCCTGGTCGGCTACAAGCGCGAGGAGACCTTCGTGCTGGCGGCCGACGTCACCCATCGGATCGTGTTCGGGGAGGCCGGTCCCCGGATCCACCGGAAGATCGTGCGGCTGGTCAACTCCGAGGACACCGTCACGGCATCGGGATTCCTGCTGTGAGCCCGCACGAGGACGGGAGGCGGCGGGTCGCGGTCGTCACCGGAGCGGCCCGCGGACTGGGCGCCTGCATCGCCGGGCAGCTGTACGACCGGGGCTACCACGTCGCGGTCACCGACCTGGACGAGAAGGCGGCGGCGCAGGCCGCGGCGGACCTCGACCCGGACGGCGGCGCCGCCGTCGGGCTCGGTCTTGACGTGCGCGACAAGGACGCCTTCGTCCGGGTCCGCGACCAGCTGGCCGAGCGCTGGGGAGCCGTCCATGTGCTGGTCAACAACGCCGGACAGGCCAAGGCCGAGGCGCCGATGGAGATCAGCCCCGACAGCTTCGAGCGGACCGTGTCGACCAACCTCAACGGCACCTTCTTCGGCTGCCAGGTCTTCGGCGCCTACTTCGCCGAGCGGGGCTACGGACGCATCGTCAACCTCGCCTCCCTCGCCGGCCAGAACGGCGGCACGGCCACCGGCGCCCACTACGCGGCGGCGAAGGGAGGAGTGGCCACCCTGACGAAGGTGTTCGCCCGCGAACTCGGCCCGCACGGAGTGACGGTGAACGCCATCTCCCCGGGCCCCCAGGACCTGCCGGTGGTCCGCGAGATGGTGCCACCGGACCAGCTCGCCGCCATCGAACAGCAGGCCCCCGTCAGGCGGTTGGGGCGCCCGCGGTTCATCGCCGACATGGCCGTGCTGCTCGCCGCCGAGCACGCGGACGCGGTCACCGGAGCGTGCTGGGACGCCAACGGCGGCCTGTTCATGCGCTGACAGCGCCGTCAGCACCACACCGAACGCGAAGGCAGACGGATGTTCACTGTCACCGTCACCGAGACCCACGTCGAAACCGACACGGTCAAGGTCCTCCGGCTCGTCCGCTCCGACGGCGCCACCCTCGCTCCGTACCCGGCCGGCGCGCACATCGACGTGACCGGACCCACGGGGATCACCCGCCCCTACTCGCTGTGCGGACCGCCCGACGACACCGGCGCGTACACCATCGCCGTCAAACGCGAGCAGAACTCGCGGGGCGGCTCCCAGGCCCTGCACGACAAGGCCGAGCGGGGCACGGAGCTGACCATCGGCACACCCCGCCGGCTGTTCGGCCTCGCCCCGGAAGCGGGGGAGCACCACCTGGTGGCGGCCGGGATCGGGATCACGCCGCTGCTGGCGATGGCGTACGAACTGCACGCCCGGGGAGCCGAGTTCCGGCTGCACTACGTGGCGCGGCGCCGCGCCGAGGCGGCCTTCGCCGGGCTGCTGGAGAAGTCCGCCTTCGCCGACCGCGTCGTCAGCCACTTCGGCGCCGGCCGGCAGGCGGTGGCCCGCGAGCTGGCGGCAGCGCTGGCAGGGCTTCCGGCCGACGCGCATGTGTACACCTGCGGCCCCCAGAGTTTCATGGCACGCGTCCGCGACCTCGCGGCCCTCGGACTGCCCGAGGAGCGGATCCACTCCGAGGCGTTCCAGGCGGGGACACCGGCGGACACCGGTGCCGGCGACGGCTTCGAGGTCGAGCTGGACACCGGCGAGGTCTTCACCGTGCCGCCCGGAAAGAGCATCGCGGACGTGCTGGAGGAGAACGGCGTCCCGCTGGAGACCTCCTGCCGCGAAGGCATCTGCGGAACCTGTGTCCTGCGGGTCCTCGAAGGCGAACCCGATCACCGCGACCACTGCCTGTCGGCCAAGGAGAAGGCGGCCGGAGACCAGATCGCCGCCTGTGTGTCGCGCGCGACCTCACCACGGCTGGTGGTCGAGCTGTGGTGAGCGAGTCCGAACCGAACCAGGAGAGGAGCGGCATCGCCGTGACCCCCAGCCAGACCGACTTCCGGGAGGCGATGGCCCACCTTCCGGCGGCCGTCAACATCCTGACCACGGACGGCCCGAACGGCCGCTGCGGCATCACCGTCAGCGCCGTCTGCTCCGTCACCGACGATCCGCCGACCCTCCTGGTCTGCCTCAACCGCGGCAGCGCCATGCACGGCGTCTTCCAGGCGAACGGACGGGTGTGCGTCAACGTCCTGGGCGGAGAGCAGCAGGAACTCGCCCTGCACTTCGCCGGGGTCACCAAGGTGGCCATGGCCGAGCGCTTCACCTGGGACGTGTGGGACCGCGCCCAGGACCTGCCGGTCCTCAAGGACGCCCTGGTGACCGCCGTCGGGACCATCAAACACGCCGTTCCCATGGGCTCCCACAGTGTGCTCTTCGTCGACATCGAGCAGCTCCGCACCCGGCCGGGCGGCCAGAGTCTCGTCTACTTCAACCGGTCGTTCCACCGCCTCGACGCCGCGCCCCTGGTGCCGGAAGGCGCGCGTCCGTGACGCCCCGGCGCACGGCCGCGGTCGACGACGCGCTGCGCCGCCTGGAGCGGACCGAGCCCGAGATCCGGGCCTGGGTCCGCGTGGACCCCGACGGTGCCCGCGCGGCGGCCGAGCGGGCGCCGGACGGACCCCTGCGCGGCGTGCCGTTCGGCGTGAAGGACATCATCGACGTCGCCGGGCTGCCCACCGAATGCGGCACCCCGCTGCGCCGCGGGCGGATCGCCGCGCACGACGCCTGGCTGGTGGACCGGCTGCGCCGGGCCGGCGCGGTCCCTCTGGGCAAGACGGTCACCACCGAGTTCGCGTACTTCCAGCCCGGGCCCACCCGCAACCCGCGCAACCCGGACCACACCCCCGGCGGCTCCTCCAGCGGCTCGGCCGCCGCCGTCGCGGCGGGCGTGGTGCCGCTCGCCCTGGGCTCGCAGACCGCCGGTTCGCTGACCAGGCCCGCCTCCTTCTGCGGTGTCGCGGGCTACGTCGCCCCGGTCGGCGCCTGGTCCACGCGAGGCTTCACCGGACTCAGCCCGAGCCTGGACGCGCCCGGGCTGCTCGCCGCCCGAGTGGCCGACCTGGCCAGGGCCGTCGAGGCCGTCGACGGCACACGTGCCGAAGAGCCGGAGTCGCCGCGGATTCTGGTGTGGCCCGGCACCGAACTCACCGACGTCGCCCCGGAGATGCTGGCCGCCCTCCACCGCACCGGCGAGGCCCTGGCGGCCTCCGGGGCGGCGACGACCGACCTCGGCACCCAGGCGCGTACACCCGCGCTCGCCGAAGGACACGCCACGGTCATGGCCTACGAGGCGGCCCGCTCCCTCGCCGCCGAGCACGCAGAGCACGCCGAGGCTCTCAGCACACACCTGCGCGACCTGCTGGACCGCGGACGCGGAACACCCGAGACCGACTACCGGGCGGCCCTGGAGACCGCCCGCGCCGCCCGCGCCCGGCTGCTCGAGCTGCTGTCCGACGCCGACGCCATCCTCGGCCCCGCCGCCCCCGGGCCCGCCCCGCACGGCCTTGGCGCCACCGGCACGCCCGTCCTCAGCCGCCCCTGGCAACTCCTCGGCCTGCCGGCCGTCACCGTCCCCGGCCACCGCGACCCGAGCGGCATGCCGCTCGGTCTCCAACTCGTGGGCCACCCCGACCGCGTGGGCCGACTGCTCGGGGTCGCCGCCAGAACCGAGGAGGCCATTCACCCTGACGGGGCGTGAAGGGCCAGCGCCCGGTGCCGGTAGTCCTTGGGCGGAAGCCCGTACGCGGCGCGGAAGGCCCGGCTGAACCCGGCTCGGACGTGGACACCGCCCTGCGGCGGCTGGAGGGAGCCACGGCCGGCCAGACCCCGTCCGGGCTGTCTTCTCGGGCCCGCGGCCCGACGGGACCGCGCACCGCGCTCTGTCGCGGCGGGCCGCCGTACGGGATCCTCCGGTGCCATGAGTAGACCCGCGGATCACGTGAACCGCCTTACGCGCGCCTGGATCTGGCCCCTCGTCATCGGCCTCGTCTGCACCCTCAGCTGGAGCTCACCCGCCGGTGCGGACACCTCCCGCGCCGGCCTCGGCGACGCCCTCGACACCATCCTCGCCGACCCGCTGCTGAAGGGCGGCGCGGCGGGCGTGGTGGTCGCCGACGCCGACTCCGGCGCCGTCCTCTACCAGCACAGGCCCGACGACCGGCTGATGCCCGCCTCCAACACCAAGCTGTTCACCTCGGCCGCCGCCATGGGGCTGCTCGGCCCCGACTACACCTACCGCACCGAGGTGCTCACCGACGGCAGCCGCCAGGGGCGGGTGCTGCGGGGCGATCTGTATCTTCGAGGCACCGGCGACCCGACGATGCTCGCCGCGGACTACGAACGGCTCGCCGCGCGGCTCGCCGAGTCGGGGATCACCCGGGTCACCGGGCGGTTGATCGCCGACGACACCCGGTTCGACACCCAGCGCGTCGGCCGCTCCTGGGCCGCCGACGACGAGTCCTCCTACTACGCGGCCCAGATCTCCCCGCTCACCCTCGCCCCCGACACCGACTACGACGCGGGCAGCGTCATCGTCGAGACCGCCCCCGGCGCGGCGCCGGGCGAGCGGCCGAAGGTCACGCTCACCCCGAAGACGGGCTACGTCCGCATCGACAACCGCGCCACCACCGCCGCCACCGGCAGCGGCTCCACCCTCTCCGTCGAGCGGCAGCACGGCTCCAACACCATCACCGTCAGCGGCGCCCTCCCCGTGGGAAGCGGGCCGGCCAAGGAGTGGGTCAGCGTCTGGGAGCCCACCGGCTACGCCGCCTCGGTGTTCGCCGACGCGCTGGCCCGCCACGGCATCCACGTCACCGGGGCCACCCGCCTCGGCCGGGCCACCCCGCCGGACGCGAGGCGGCTCGCCTCGCACCAGTCGATGCCGCTCAAAAAGCTCCTCATCCCCTTCATGAAGCTGTCCAACAACATCCACGCCGAAGTGCTCACCAAGACCATCGGCTACGAGACGGCGGGCCGCGGCACCTGGAGCGCGGGCCTCGCCGCCGTGTCCGACTGGCTGAAGAAGCAAAAGGTGGACATCGGCTCGGTGCGCCAGGTCGACGGCTCCGGGCTGTCCCGGATGGACAACATCGCGGCCGGGCGCCTCAGCGAGCTGCTGCTGTCGGTGCGCGACGAGCCCTGGTACGCCGACTGGTACGCCTCGCTGCCGGTGGCCTGCGACCCGGACCGGTTCGTGGGCGGCACCCTGCGCTCACGGATGTGCGGCACCCCGGCGGCGGGCAACGCCCGCGGCAAGACCGGCTCGCTGACCGGCGCCTCCGCGCTCTCGGGGTATGTCACCGACGCGGACGGCAGGGAGCTGGTCTACAGCGTCGTCCTCAACAACTACCTCGCCCCGTCGGTGAAGAGCCTGGAGGACGCGATCGTGGTCACGCTCGCGAAGTCCGGGGCGGACCGGACCGGCACCGCCGTCCGGCCGCGCGCCGTGCCGAAGCGGGCCGGGGCGGACGACGTCGAGTGCTCCTGGACCAAGCCCCGGCGCTGCTGAGCCGCCCCGGGAGCCGTGGCGCCGGGGTGGGGGTCACCCGCCCCGGCGCGTCACACCCGCGGTACGGCGGTCCTGCGTGCCGTGACCGCCTCGATGAACTCCTCCGGCGGGAGGTAGGAGTGCGCGGTGACGTAGTGGTGGACGAGATTGGGCGCGACCAGCCACCTGCCGTCGCGGCCCACCACCCGCACCTCGGCGCTGCCGAGGGAAACCCGCTCCTGGCCGATGTGGATGACCACCGGGTACTCGTCCGTCCCGCCCGGGTGGGGGAGCGCACAGTGGTGCCACCCGCGCATCACCATATGACGGTCGTCCCGGCACAGCAGGGCGAGGGACTGGACGAATTCCTCCGGAGCCGTGCCCCGGGGGAATTCCTCGCCGGGCTCCAGCCATCCGATATTGACCGCTTCGATTCCCTGGGGGACCGATCCCGAGGTGTATACGTACGGAGTCAGGTCCGCGTAGTGGGTCACCGCAGTAGACTCCTGGTTCTCAGATGATCGAGCGGCAAGCGCCCCAGTGTACGCGGCCCATGTTCGGCTGGAGAAGTTGGGAGAGGCGGGTCTCTCGGGTCACGGTCCTGCCGCTGACGGTCAGACCGTCGGGCGGGAACAGCGAATAGTCCTCCACTTGCTGTCCCGGCTTGTAGGTTATCGTCGGGGTGGGGGTGCCTGTTTCAATGAGGGTGACCTCGTCGTTGTAGATCACCTCGCCGTGTTCGCTGTACATTGCCACGCTCGTGCCTTCAGGGACCGTGGTCATGCTGGTGTCGCCCGCTCTTATGCCGCCATGGCCGCTGAACACCATTTCGCGGTCCGGACGGCCGGACACGTACCAGAACGATGCGACCTCGCCCACGTCGTCGGCGTCGTCAAACCAGTCGAGGCCGTCGAAATCCGGGCTCGCGCTGGTGCAGGGGGAGAGACCCAATGGGTCGATCCAGAGATGGGGATTGGGGACGTAGGCGGCGGGGTTGGGGGCGGGGGCGAGGCCGAGGGGGTCGGGGGTGGTGTAGCGGGCGGTTTCGGGGTCGTAGTAGCGGTGGTGGTTGTAGTGGAGGCCGCTTTCGGGGTCGTAGTACTGGCCGGGGAAGCGGAGTGGGGTGTACGTGGTGCTGTCGTGGCCCCACGTCGCGGTGCCCCAGTGGGTGGTACGGGTCTGCCAGGCGATGTCGCCGTTCTCGTCGACGAGTTCGCTCGGAGTGCCAACCAGGTCGGTGACGATGGTGAAGAACTGGCGGTCGATCTCGCGCCGGCTGGTGGCCTCGGTGACGCGCTCGGTCTGTGCCACCGGCCGTACACCGTCGTGGTGCCAGGTCAGCGTCACCGGGTCGGGGAGATCTGGGGCGGTGGTGGTGGTCTGTTCGATGAGAGTGGTGCCGTCCCAGGTGAAGTCGACCTGTTCGAGGACGGTCTCGCCGTCGTGGGCGAGGCGTTGTTTGGCGGTGCGGCGGCCGAGGGGGTCGTAGAGGTAGCGCCAGGTGGTGCCGTCGGGGGTGGTGACGGTGGTGAGGTGGTTCTCCGCGTCCCAGGTGTAGCGCCAGGTGTCGGGCTTGCGGGAGGGGCGGGTCTTCTGGCGGAGGATGAGGCGGCCCGCGGCGTCGTGTTCGTAGCGGACGCGTCCGGCGCGGGTGATGCGGGTGCCGGTGTACGTGCGAGGGCCGGTGGTGTCGGCGGCGGCTGGGTGGTCGGTGGGCCAGGTGGCGTGGGTCTGGTTGCCCGCGTCGTCGTAGGCGTAGGTCTCGGTCCAGTCCTCGGCGCGGACGGTGGTGACCCGGCCCGCCGCGTCGAGGTCGAATGCACGGGGGCCGCGCAGTTGGTCGTCGATGCCGGTGAGGTGGCCGTCGGGGCGGTAGGTGTACGCGCGGTGCTGGGTGATGTCGCCTGCCGGTCCGGTCAGGGTCTGCTCGGAAAGCCGCCCGGTTGGGTCCCAGATCTGCGCGAGTGTCGCGGTGTCGCCCAAGTGGCGGGCGGTCTCCCGGCCCACCGCGTCGTACGCGAAGTCGAGAATCTGGCCGCATGTCGTGAGCGTGGTGCGGTGCCCCGCCGCGTCGTAGGCGAAGGTGGACTTCGCGCCGGAGGGGGTGGTGCGGCGCACGGTGCGGCCCAGGGCGTCGTAGGCATGGGTCAGCACCCGGCCGTCGACCATCTCGGCTGTCACCCGGCCCATCCGGTCCCGCCGGTACGTCAGCGCCGCGTCCGGGCCGATGGCCTCCGTCAGCTGCCCGGCCGGGTCGTAGGTGAAGGTGGTGACCTGGCCGTCGGCGTCCTTGCGGACGATCCGGCCGCGGGCGTCGTGTTCGAGGGAGACGGTCTGGCCCAGGGGATTGGTGAGGGAGATCAGTTGGCCCGCCGCGTCATAGGCGTAGCTGAGGGTGCGCCCGTCGAAGTCCGTCTGGGCGAGCAGTCGGCCGACCGCATCGTAGGCGTAACTCCAGGTCAGGCCCTGGGGATTGGTGACCTGGGTGAGGCGTAGCTGGGTGTCGTGCGTGAACTCGTGGCGGGTGCCGTCCGGGCCGGTCTGGGCGGTCAGCAGGTCGAAATGGGTGTACTCGTACGTGGTCACGCCGTCGCTCGCGTCCACATGGGCGGTGAGGTTGCCTTCGCCGTCGTAGGTCCAGGTCTGCTGGGTGCCGTCCGGGGCGGTGCGCCGGGCGAGTTTGCCCTCGGTGGTCCATTCGAGGTGGGTGGGTGCGCCGAGGGGGTCGGTGATGGTGGTGGGGCGGCCGAAGGCGTCGCGGTGGTAGGTGGTGGCCGCGCCCAGGGGGTCGGTGATCCGGGTGGGGAGCCCGGCCGGGTCGCAGCGGACGCGGGTGGTGGCGCCGAGTGCGTTGGTGACCGAGGCCAGATGGCCCAGGTCGTCGTAGGTGTAGCGGGTGGTGGTGCCCAACGGGTCGGTGACGGCGGTGCGATTGCCCCGCTCGTCGTAGGCGTAAGCCCAGGTGGCCCCGTCGGCCTGGACAACCTTCACCGGGAGGCCCAGGGCGTTGTAGGAGGCGGTCCGCCGGGGACCGTCGGGGGTGGCCACGGAGGTCAGCCGACCGGCCGGGTCGTAGTCGTAGCTGGTGGTCCGGCCCAGGGCGTCGGTGCGGGACAGGGCGCGGCCGTAGTGGTCCCGCCGGGTGCGGACCGTGTTGCCGACGGCGTCCGTGACGGCGATGACCTGGCAGCGGTCGTTGACCAGGTAGCGGGTGGTGTGGCCCTCGGGCGTGGTGACGGTGGTGACCCGGTGGCCGGTCCGTTCATCCGTGGGGCCGTAGTCGATGCGCAGCGCGATATGGCCCTCGGTGCCGCCTTGGGCGATGCAGCGGTCGCGGTTGTCGTAGACGTAGTCGTAGCGGCGGTTGTTGGTGTCGGTCCATGCGATGATCCGGCGGTCGGCGTCGTACTCGAAGCGCAGGGGCAGCCCGGAGGAGTTGGTGACCTCGGTGAGGTTGCCGTCGGTGTAGGCGTAGCGGATGAGCTCCTGGTCGGCTCCGGCCAGGTGGAGGGCGGTGATACGGCCCTCGTCGGTGGTGATGTTGAGGCGGTAGCCGCCGCTGTGGACGATGCCGGTCGGGGTGCCGTGCGTGTCGTACTCAAAGGTCAGGCGGTGGCCGTTGCGGTCGCTGATCTCCGCGAGCAGGGCCTCGCCGTCGCCCCCGCCCTCCGGCCCGGTGAAGTACCAGATACGTCCGGTGTCCGGATCGGTGAGTGTGTAATCCCCCTCCACCGTCCGCTCCAACGGCCGCCGCGGGCCCAGCTCGGGCAGCGTCGGCACGCCGGGTGCCGGGTGCGGATACGACAGCAGCAGTCCGTCCTCGGCGACGAACACCACACCCCGCGCGCCGATCTCCAGCCGCTGATCGGCCGTGCTCGACCAGGTGGGCCCGAACCACCGCCCCGCCCGGTACCCCGACTCCGCCCGCCGCACGAACACCAGCGGCAACGCCCCCGGCAACACCACATCCCGCTGCGGAAGATACATCCGCCCCGTCGCCAGATCCACCGGGTCGGTTCCCCCGGCGGTCTTCGCCCCATCGGGCGTGGCATGCGGGGCCGGGCCGTCCTTGGCCAGCGTTTCCAGAGCGGGCCGCTCGGCCCGGGCCACGGTCGCGGGCAGCCGCTCGGCGGCGGTGACGGCCGCCTTCGCCCCGCCAAGACCCTTGGTCCCGAGCAGCTCCGGCACCAACCGGCCCAGCCCCTCGGAGGGATCCTTCTGGAACGCGTCCCACATGCCCTTGAGTGCCGCGCCCGGGTCGTTGGCCATCCGCACCAGACCAGCGGCCGTGTTGTTCAGGTTGGTGACGTACTCGGCGGGATGGGTGATGTTGTACAGGTCCAGCGGGTTCACCTGCCGCGCAAAGTTCAGCAGCCCCGCCGTCCCCTTCACCACACCACCCAGGAAATGGCCCGTGTCCAGGCTCAGCCCGGTCAGCCCATCCCCCACCTGCTGCGCGTACGACGGCTTCTTCGGCGCGGCATCCCGCGCCACCTCCACCGCCGCCTTCGCCACCCCATGCGCCTCATTCCGCTGCCGCCGCGCCTCCTTCAACAGGTCCTCAGCGGCCTTGATATCGGCCGCCCCGGGGTCATGGAAGGTGCCCGGCTTGTCCGGCAGGCTGGAGGGGTCACGCTTGTCGGCGGGTTTCGCGTTGTACGCCTCCACCGCGTCGTTGTACGCCGACACCCTGCCGTTGTGCGCCGAACGGGCGTCGTCGGAGGCCTTCTTCCCCTTCTTGTACTGCCGGACCGCCTCCTCCGCCTGACCCTGCGCCCACTCCACCGTCCCCGCGAACCGCTCCAGCGCCCCCGACGCCTTCTCACACGCGTCCGCCGCCGTGAACCACTTCTTCGGCTCGACCGACACGCTCTCCCGGAACGCGTCCGCCGACTTCCCCTTCAGCGACCCGCTGCCAAGACCCTGCAGCCCCTTGCCCACGTTGTTGAACGCGGTCTTGAAGTCGGTCAGATGACTCGCGGTCGAGCGCAGCTTGCCAGGGCTGCCGTGGATCAGCTTCTTCGCATCCTCGGTCTCACCCAGCTGCATCTCATCGACATCCGCGCCCAGCGCGTTCGCCGCCGAGTCCGACTTGTCACGGACCCAGTCCGCACCGCTCTCCCAGCCGACGTCATCCAGCCGGTCCGCCGTCCAGTCCCCCGCGCCATCGACCGCCTCACCGACATCCTCGACCCGGTCATCGACCCAGTCCTCAAACCCATCCGGAACGAAGTCACCTAGTCCCACGCGCAGTTACCCCCGTACCAGGACCTCACGGCATTCCGGATGAGGGTACCGGCCCCTGCTCGGCGTGATCGGCCGAGGTCAGGATTGTTGCGCGCGGCGATTGGGGGCTGCGCAACAACTCGATCGGCGCCCAGACTCACTACGAGTCGGGGTCAGGCCGTCAGCCGTCGGGACGGTCGGGCATCAGGACCTTCGGGGGAGGCACGGAGAGTGATCGAGACGTTATTCCGCAGCGATGAACTGCCCGCGGCGGACCGGTTCGAGAGGTGGCGCGATCTGGCGTTCGAGAGCCACTCGCCTCATGAGATCCGTACGGAACACAGCGCCGACTTCCAGGGCACCCTGCGGGTGCTGGACCTTGGCATCCTCCAGGTTTCCCTGTTCACCTGTCCGCCTCTGGACTCCGTCCGGACCGCGACGTTGATCCGGAAGTCCGACCCCGAGATCTACTACCTCGCGGTGCCCCTGTGCGGGCACATGGGGGTTGTCCAGGACGGCCGGGAGATCCTGGTCGAGCGGGGTGACCTTGTGCTGATCGGTAGTTCGCACCCGTATCGGGGCCGACTGGACGCGGCGGGCGGCACGGTTTCGGCCGCGGAGATGCTGATCCCGCGGGCGCTGCTGCCGCTGCCCGACGGTCTCGCCGACCGGCGGTGCGCGATCAGGCTGCCGGGGCGGGCCGGGATGGGCGCCCTGCTCACCGACTTCCTCACGGGCCTGCTCAACGACACCACGTCCTACGGACCCTCGGATTCCGTGCGGTTGGGTGTCATCGCGCTCGACCTGGCCACCGCCGTGCTCGCCCACCAGTTCGCTGGCCAAGAGCCGCCCGAGACCTTCCAGCACGCCCTGGCCATGCGCGTCCACAGCTACATCCACCAGCACCTGACCGACCCCGAGTTGACTCCCGAGCAGATCGCGGCGGCCCAGCACATCTCGGTCCGCTCCCTGCACCGTCTGTTCCGTCAGCAGAACACCACGGTCTCCGCCTACATCCGCTGCCAACGGCTGGAACAGGCCCGCCGAGAGCTGGCCGATCCGGGGCTGCGTACGCGGCCCATCCACGCCATCGCCGCCCGCTGGGGATTTCCCCGGCCGGCCGACTTCACCCGCGCCTTCCGTGCCGCTTACGGCATGCCGCCCAAGGACTTCCGGCACCTCGCCCAGGGGGCGCCACACAGCGGTAGCCGGGGGAGCGACTTGATTGGCGCCCAGCGCTAAGCGGCTGGCGCCCAGCGCTAAGGACGTGCCCCGCACCACCTCGGCAGACTCGTTGAGCAGGCAATGGTGTCGGCGCGCCCCTCCGGTGCGCCGTGGTCATGCCGCGCCTGATACGGGGAAGGTAACACCATTACATTGCCATCGCTCTTACGCTCACGGCAGCCGACGGCGACTGCCTTTTCGACAAGCGACCGTGGCCGGCCCGGGCACCGCACCGAGCTGGAGTTGGGGCCCGTGCGGATGACCGTGCTGCGCTTTCCCGGGCTGTCTTCGCTGTCCGTACCGAGTCCGTCGCACACCCGCCGGCCTGCCCGGAGCGGCGATCCGCGGGCATGGTGGCTGGTCCTGGTGTCCGACGGGCCGCTGACGCTGGGCCGGGGGCCCGGTGCCAAACGTCTGGAGCCCGGCCAATTGGTGTTGTGGGACCCATGGGAGCCGTTCGACGCGGCGGCGGCCGACCCGGCGAGACCGCCCCGGGCGATGGTCCTGCATCTGCCGGGAAGCGCGCTGTCGCTGCCGCACCACGCACTGCGCGGCTTCGCGGCGCGGCCGACGTCCTCGGACGCGGGCCCGGCGGCCCTCCTCGCGCGGTTCCTGGAGGGGCTGGCCGGGCCTGCCGGGGCGGTGGAGATCCCGCAGGCGACCTGGGTGGGGCGCGCCGCGGTCGATCTGGCGGTGGCGTTCCTCAGCAGTGTGACCGACCTACGGGACGACGCGGCGCGCCTGCCGCGGCAGGCGGCGCTCCTGAGGGAGATCAAGTCGTACATCGACCGCAACCTCGGTGATCCCGACCTGTCGCCGACGACCATCGCGACGGCGCACCACATCTCGGTCCGCTATCTGCACCACTTGTTCCGGCAGGACGAGCAGACGGTCGGCGGGTTCGTCCGGGAGCGGCGGCTGGAGCGCTGCCGGGCCGATCTGACCAACCCCTGCCTCGCGGGGCAGAGCATGACCGTGATCCGGGCACAGTGGGGCTTCCAGGACGCGGCGGTGTTCAACCGGGCCTTCAAGAAGGAGTACGGGATCACACCCGGCGAGTACCGCAGGCGCGAGGGTGTGCCCGTAGACGTCCGATAGCGGTCGCCGGGGGCGCTGTGGCTGAGCCGGCGGGGGACCGCCGGCTCAGCCGTGTCGTTTCTGCGGCGTTTTAGTGTCGTTTCCGCTCAGGCGCGGAGCGCCGGCCAGGTGTCCTCTCCCACTTGGCCGTCGACGTGCAGGCCGTGAATCTGCTGGAATCGCTTGACCGCCGCCCGTGTGTCGGGGCCGAATTCCCCGTCGACACCGCCGGGGCCGATGTCGTACTTGCGGGCCTTGAGGATGCACTGCACCTGGCGGACGCGGTCGCCCCGGTCGTTGATTTGGGTGAGCGCGCTGCCGGAGTAGTAGCGGCAGGACTTCCACGGCTTCGGCGCCGGGGTCTTGGGCGGAGTCTGCGTCTGCTTGGGCGGGTCCGGGGTGGCAGTGGTGGTCTTGGCCGGTGGGTTCGGGTTGGCAGGGGGCTGGGTCTCCTCGGAGCCGCCGCCCCCGCCGCCGCCCCCGCCCCCGCCCCCATCGCCGCCGTCGCCGCCGTCGCCACCACCATTGCCACCGGCCGGGGGGTTCGCAGAGGGAGACGTCGTGCCCGGCGACGGCTTCGGCGAGTGCTTCGCCGCGGGTGACTTCGACGCCCGCGGGTGCTGCGCGGACTTGGTGGCGGTCGCGGCGACCTTCTTTTTGCCGTCGTCCGAGGAGCCCATCCCCGGTGCGACGAAGGCCACCACACCGATGGCCACGGCGACGACGGCGGCCGCGGCGGCCCACGCCAGGCCACGGCGGCTCTTGGGCGCCGCCGGCCGCAGCGTACGCTCCGGCGCGCCGCGGCGAAGGATGGTCAGCTGATCCATCGGCGACACGGCGGCGGCGTGCCCGCTCCACTCGGAGCGGGCCCCGATCAGCTCCGCGAGCGACGACGGCCACTCCCGGGCCGACGCGTGCTGCCGCGCCGCGTCGACGACCTCCTGCGGGCTCGGCCGCCCCTCCGGGCTCTTGTCCAGACAGCGGCCCACCAGCTCCGCCAGGGCCGGATCGGACTCCGCCACCCTGGCCAGCACGTCTTCGCTCGGCGGCGAGTAGACCACGCGGTGGACGACATCGGCCGTCGACCCCTCGCCGAACGGCGTTCTGCCGGTCGCCGCGTGCGCCAGCACCGAGCCGAGCGAGAAGACGTCCGAAGCGGTGCCCGCCTCCCGGCCGTCGGCCTGCTCGGGGGACATGAACGCCGGGGTGCCCACATGCTGACCGGTCATGGTCAGCACACTGGCGTCAGTGGTGTGGGCGACCCCGAAGTCGATGACCCTTGCCCCGTCCGCGCCCAGCAGGACATTGGACGGCTTGAGATCGCGGTGGACGATCCCGGCGGCGGCGAGCGTGGCGAGCGCCTCCCCGATCTCGCCCGCCAGCCGCCACACGACCGGCGCGGGCAGTGGGCCGAAGCGGCGCACCGCGTCGTCGAGGCTTGGCCCCGGGACGTACGCGGTCGCCATCCACAGGCGCTCCTCCTCGTCGAAGCCCGAACCGAGCAGCCCCGCCGTGTACTTCCCGTGGACCCGCCGTACGACCTCGACCTCGCGCTCGAACCGGCGCCGGAACCTCGGGTCCTCGGCGTGCTCCGGCCGGATGACCTTGACGGCCACCAGCGCCCCCGCCCCGTACGGGGCCGCCGCCTCCCCCTCCACGCCCGCTTCCCGCCCGAGGTAGAGCCGGCCCATCCCCCCGCCACCCAGGCGCGCGAGCACCCGATAGGGCCCGATCGCCACCGGGTCCGACCGCCGCAACGGCTCCGCGCCGAGGCGTTCGAGGTCGGCGGGGTTCAGCTCCCCGGTCCAGGGGTGGACCGGATCCCTCTCAGACATAGGAGTTTCCTTAGGGAGTTCCTGCTGTGACGCCCTCGGACACGGTCAGCCGTTGCCGCCGGCCTGGGTGATGTTCTTCAGGACCGAGTCGAACTTCCGCTGGAACTCGTCCAGGGACTGCTTGATCTTGTTCAGATCCGCCTGGGCTCCGCTCCAGGCGGAGCGGAACTCGGCTGCGTGCTTGCCGTCCCAGTGGCTCTGGTCGCTGAGGATGTTCCCGGCGGCGGAGAGCTGGCTGATGGACTGCTGGAATCCGCCGTCGATGATGCCGAGGAACTTGCGGCTTGCGGCGTGTGCCGCGTCGTCGACCTTGACCGTGCCTGCCATGGTGTTTCTCCTGTGTTCTCGTGTATTTCTTGAGTCGTCGATCAGGTGGCTGATTTACGACGGGGGTGTCTTGGGGCGGCGTCTGAAGGCGCCTCATCAACGAGGAGTTGGGCTGGTTCCGGGCGTGGGTGTCGCAGGGGGCGATGCGGGTTCATTCCCCTCCCAGAGCCGCAGGGCGTCGTTCAGGAAGCCCCCATTCCGGGCGGTCCATTTGCCCATGTCGTTCCCGGGCACGAATGGTTCGCCCGGCGGCTTGGCCCGGAGATGCCGTTCCCAGGCCTCCAGGTCCCTTCCTTGGAACTCACTGGCGAGTATCTCGGGCCTGTAGCGGATACTCCCGTGGTGCCCCTCGCGGTCCGTAACATCCGCGAAGGCACCCATGATCGCGGCGATGTATTTGATCGACCCTTCGGGGGTGGCCAGTATCGCCTCGCGCTCGAACAGCCCCCTGTGGGGAAGATATCCCCGAGCCTCGATCTGTTTGACGACAGCCGTGTCGATGTGTACCTTGCCCGGGCCGATCGCATGCCGGCCCAAGGGCGCAGGGACGTTGGGGGGAATTGGCGAGGGGAAGGGTTGCCAGTTGTTCACGATCCCTTCCCAGGCGATGGCGGCCACGATGGCCTTCGGGTCGATGTTGTACCGTCGCGCTTCCTGGAAGATGGTCTCTCGGTGCAGCTCGATCCAACTCAGAACCGCGTCCTGCTCACGGGAGTATTTACTCCCGTCGGGATCCACGGACGGGTAAGGAAGGTAGCCGGCGAACCAGAGCTCGTAGGAGAGATCCGTCGAGCTGTCGGGAGGCTGCGCGCCGCCCGGCCATGTCGGTATGCCTGACGAGAGGACCCCGGCCACTTTGCTCCGCCACAGCGGCTCCTTCGCCATGGGGCCTTCGAAGAGACTCCTGAGCTGGGCCTGGCTCAGCGACTGGGCGAAGTTGCGGGCGGCCGCCGGATTGGCGCCGATAGCGTTGAGGAACTCCATCTTCTGGGCCGCGGTCATGTAATGGTCTTCGAGGTTCACGGCGAAGCGGACCTCGGGGACGGGCCTGGCGAGCCGGGCGTTGACGCCGGCGTAGACCTTCTTGTCCAGCATGCCGCTCGAGTAGGCGCTCACCAGTGCCGGAATGCCACCCTGTGCCATCGCGGTCTCGATGCGCCGCTCGTCCAGGTTGTTGTAGAAACCCGCGCTGAAATAGGGGTCGTTGCCGTGTTTGGCGAGTTCCCTGATGATGCCGGTGACCTCGACGGGCTCGGCGTTCATCAGGCGCTTGGCGAGCGCTGCCCCCGCGTTGATCTGCACTTGATGCGCGGCCTCTGCCTGCTGACGCGCGGCCTCTGTCTGCAGTTTCGTAAAAGCCGCGTTGACGGCCTTCTCGTTGGCGCGGATCGGCTGGTTCCGCCCCCGTACGAGAACGCCTCCGGCCTGAAGGAACGCCTGGCCGACAGTCCTCACGTCCCGGTCGGTGTAATACGCGGCCGCCACCTGCGTGGCGACCCGCCCGTCAATGGGCTCGCAGAATCCACCGCCGTTCTGATACGCCATGAGCGTAGGCCCGAGGACCGTGCGGACCCAGGTCTGCAGCTGCTCGGCACCGTTGGTGCACACATCGGAGTACCTGTACAGGTTCTCCGGAATCGCGGAGACGGTGGTCATGTCGCTGCCGTACCTAGTCCTTGGTCTTCTCGGCGGCGTGCGCCGACGCGGTCGCCTGGTTCACCTGTGACTGGAGCCTGAGGGCCGCGGCCTTGAGATCGGTGAGCGCCGCCCGCTGGCGGGCGTAGTCGGTTTCAAAACGGTTGCGCTTCGCGCCCTGCCAGTTGTCGCTGTGGGGGGCGCCTAGCAGAGCCTTGCGCTGGCCCTCGCGCAGCCAGATGTACCAGTCGAGCTTGTCGACGAGCTGGGAAAGCTGTTGCCTGAGCCGCTCGGCGGCGTCGAAGTCATACTTCGGTGGCATCAGTCAGTTCCCCCTGTGTGGCTCACTCGAGAATTCTCCGGCCCCGGGCTTCGCCGTGTCATTGACCTGGGACGCACAGTCCATATGCACTCCGTGCAATGCGTCATATGCCAATGGCTCTACGTCAGTTCGCCACCTGCACCCCCGCCGCGACCCCGTCCACCACGAGGTAGCCCCGCCCCGGCAGCGGCGCCATGCGGTCGTGGCGGGGCAGCTCGGTGCCCAGCAGGTCGCCGTCGAGGTCGTGGTCGGGGCACAGGAGGACGCCGCAGCGGCTGTCGCGGGCGCGTTGGGTCCAGTGGCCGTACGCGCGGCGCAGGGCGTCGGCGCGGCCGGCGGCGATCAGGTGGTGGCCGGTGGCGGGGAAGGACAGCCACTGTTCCAGGAAGCCGCGCTCGTCCTCCACCGTGTCGGCGTCGTCGGCCAGGAGGAGGGCGGGCCGGTCCAGGGGGAGGGCCGCGAGGGCCCGTTCGAGCTCGTCGTACGTGGTGACCAGGGCGGTCAGCCCGGACAGGTCCCGCAGCGGGGAGCGGCGCGGGGCGAAGCCGATGACCGTGGGCGGGGCTTCGGTGGACGCCGACGCTGACGCCGACGCCGTCACGAGCCGGGCGAGGGTGCACAGGGCCGTGCTGCGGCCGGACCGCTGCGGCCCGGCGATCAGGGCGTGTTCGCGCTCGTACAGCCGCAGCCCGGCGCAGCCGAGGGTGTCGGAGTCCATGCCGACTGGCAGCCACCAGGGGTCCGCGGCGGTCTGGGCCGGCGCCGTGAGGCCGGTGGCGGCCACGTCGGTGGGCAGCAGCCCGACCCCCGGGGCGCTGCGCTGGGCATCGGCCCACCGGGTGGCGGTGTCCGCGACCGCCGCCGCCAGGTCCTCGCCCGGCCAGCCGATCTGGATCACCTGCCGGCTGGCGGCCACGACCGCCCGGCCCGGTACATAGCTGGGGACCGCGTTGCGCGGCAGGTCGAAGTATCCGTACTCGCCGGGGTCGGCCAGCCGCAGCAGCAGCTTGGTCTGCGTCAGGGCGGACCAGGCCGACGGCACGGCGCCGGAGCGGTCGGCGCTGACCGCGAACCTGATGCCGACCGCGGGGCCGTCGGCGTAGACGCGGGCGAGCTCGTCGATCAGGTTCATCCCCGCCACGTCCTTGTCGAAGTCCGAGATCAGGGCGCCGAGGTTGTCCAGCAGCACCAGCCAGTCCGGGGAGCCGGCCGGGCCGCGGGACTTGCGTTCGTCGAGCTCCCGGCGCAGCAGCTTGATCAGCCGCACCTGCCGTTCGCGCTCGCCGGACCCGATGTGGGCGCCGGTGTGCGGGAGCGCGGCCAGCGGGGCCAGGTCGCCCGCGCCGAGGTCGAGGGCGAAGATGTGGTGCCGGTCGGGCGGGCAGGAGGCGGCGACGGCCAGGGCGAGCGCGGCCAGGGCGGTGGAGGTGCCCGAGCCGCCTACCCCGTAGACCAGGAGGTTTCCCGCGGCCGGGTCCCAGCCGACCGCGTACTGCCGCTGCCGGTCGGGATCGTCGGCGAGCGCCCAGGAGGGCAGCCCGGCGGTCTCGGTGTGCAGGCCCTGTTCGGCGACCGGGGGGAGGTCCGCGCGGTGGAGGACGTCGGGCAGCGGATCGGGCCAGGGCCGCCGCGGCGGGGCGAATCCGGAGAGGTCCGCGGCCTGCCGCGTGGCCGTGACCAGCCGTCGTAGATCGGTCTCGCCTTCCGTGCCGTCGGTGGCCGCCGTCAGAACGGGCATGCCCAGGATGAACGGTGCGATCGTCACCGGGGCGGTGACCGCGGCCTGCGGGGTGACCCCGGTGGACAGCGCGGTCTGCACCGGCAGCACCTCCCGCGCGCTGAGCCGGTAGTAGGCGCGTCCCCACTGGCGGGTGCCGATCCCGGCCGCGGCCGGGCTGTCGATGACGTCGCCCGAGTCCCCGGTGCTCTCGAGGCGCAGCGCGATCCGCAGTTTGACGTTGTTCTTGATGGCGTCGTTGACCGAGCCGGCGGGCCGCTGGGTGGCCATGATCAGGTGGACGCCGAGGGTGCGTCCGCGCTGTGCGATGCTCACCAGTGAGTCGACGAAGTCCGGCAGGGCCTTGACCAGGGTGGCGAACTCGTCGATCACGACGGCGAGCCGGGGCATCGGTTCCATGCCCGGGTCTCCGGTGTCACGCAGCCGTTGGTAGTCGCGGATATGGCTCAGGCCCACCTCGCGCAGCAGGCGTTCGCGGTGGCGCAGCTCGGCGTCCAGACAGCGCAGGGCGCGCTCGCTGAGCTGCTCGTCGAGGTCGGTGACCAGGCCGACGGTGTGCGGGAGTTCGGTGCACTCGTCCAGGGCGCCGCCACCCTTGTAGTCCACCAGCGCGAAGGTCAGATGCTCGGGGTCGGCGTCGGTGGCCATGCTCGCGATGAGGGTGCGCAGCAGCTCGCTCTTGCCGGATCCGGTGGTCCCGGCGATCAGCGCGTGCGGCCCGTCGTCGTCGAGGTCCACGGTGAACAGGTCCCGCTCGCTGACCCCGAGCACGGCCTGCACCCGCAGGGCCGGGGCCCGCGTCTTCCAGCGGTGGCCGACCTCGGCCCCGGAGACGGCGGCCAGATCCAGCAGCGGCAGCAGGGAGATACGGTCGGGCAGCCCCGCGCCCTCGACCCGTAGCTCCGGGTCCTCGAACCGGGCCAGCGCCCGGGCGGTGGCGCGCGCCTCGGCCACCGGCATGCCGCCCAGCAGCACATCCGACACCACCTCGTCGGAGGCCACGTCGCGCACCCGGCCACGGCCGTCCGCCGCGGCGGTGACCACCGAGGTGCACAGCGCGGGCAGCCGGGTGGTGAGTACCAGGGCACCGCAGCGCAGGGTGCGGTCGGCGAGCAGGTCCCGCAGCGGGCAGGGCCGGCCCTCCAGCAGTGTGGCGCCGTCCACGACCACCAGCAGCACCGGGCCGGCGCCGCCCTCCGTACGCCGGGGCGCGGCGGCCAGCAGACCGCGGGCCAGCGCTTCGGACTGCTCGGGCCCGACCGCCGCCAGCCGCGTCGTACCCGACTGCGGGTCCGCGCCGTGCGGCAGCCACTTCGTCCAGTCCCAGTCGGCGAGCCGTTCCGGGTCGGCGAACACCGCCAGCGTCACATCCGCCGGCCCGCTCCCCACCACCGCCTGGCACAGCAGGGACCGGGCGATGGCGAGGGCCGCCCGCCGGTCCCCCTCGAACCCCACCGCCTCACCGGCCGACACCCCGACCACGACCGGCACCTGCGGCAGCACATGCCGCGCACCCACGATGTCCGCCACCTCCGGCGCCGGCCCCGAGGAGCTGGTCTCCAGCGGTGGATTCCAGGACAGGTCGGCGGTGCCGACCACCGTCTTGAGGAAGTCCGGGGCGCCCGGGCGCCGTTCCCACAGGGCGACCCCCGGCGCGGTCGCCCGGTGGACCACCTCCGCGGGGTCGGGATGGGCCGCCCGGCGGGTACGGATCTCGGCCGCGTGGCGCGTGGCCACGGTCTGCTCGAACTCCGCGACCCGGGCGGTGTGATCCCGCATCCCGCGCCGGAAGGTGAAGCGGCCCCGCAGCCGGTCCTCCATGAAGTTCCCCAAGAACATCAGGGGGGTGAGCGCCGCGATGGCCGCGTAGCGGATGTCGTGGGTGAGGCCGACGATCGCACCGGCCAGGACCAGCGGACCGAGCATGCTGGAGATGGAGAACGGAGCCTTGTTGGCGCTCGGCGGCGGCGCGGGCGCGGCGATCCGCGGCGGCTCTCCCGGCCTGCCGCCACGCGGTGGGCGGTTGAACGGCAGGGTGCCACCGGGCCCCACCTCCCGGACCGGGTTGACCCGCTGCACGGGGCCGAGGCGGTCCGGTGGCAGGACGCGCACCATCACCTCGCCACCCAGCGAGACCAGGTCCTCGGGCTGGAGCCGGACGGCCTTGGAGATGCGCTCGCCGCACACGTCGGTGCCGTTGACCGAGTCCAGGTCGGTGATGTGCACCTGCCCGTCGGCCGAGACCTCCAGCGCGGCGTGCAGCCTGGACACCCCCGTGGCCACGACCCGCACATCCGCCTCGGCACCGCGGCCGATGACCGTCCTGCCCACCCGCAGCGGAATGCTGTGCCCGGCCTCGAGCCCGCCGACCACCCGCAGTACGGCGGCCGCCACCCGCGGCCCGCCGGCGGAGCCCCAGCCCGCCCGGGCCACCCGCGATCCGTGGGCGAGGCCGGACTCGCTCAGCCCCGTTTCCGGCGGCGCCGTCCGGCCGTCGATGCTCAGTCCGCTGGCCGGTATGTCCAAGGCCGCGGCGAGGTCGGCCAGCGTGGCGTTCGGCCGGCCGACGCGCAGTTCCATTTCCCGCTCGGTCTTGCCGTCGGCATAGACGATCCGCACCGCGCAGTCCCTCCATGGTGGGTCAGGTGACGAAGGGGCGCGTCGAGTCTCCCGCGGGCCCGGCCGGAAGGCATTGACAGCGAGCGCACAGTCGTTGACCCAGCGCGCAATGCGTGTGACGCGGCCGAAGGCGCGTCAGGCCTCCCGCTCTTCGGCCCGCGGCGCGGGTTCCGGGCCGGGGTGCAGCGGCAGTTCGGCGGTGACCTCGAAGCCGCCTTCCGGGCGGCGGCCCGTGGTGAGCGCGCCGCCCACCGAGTGGGCGCGCTCGCGCATGCCGATGAGGCCGAAGCCGCGTCCGGGCGCCGGTGCGGCGGCGGCCGTGGCGGTTCCGTCGTCGGTGACGCTGATGGTCAGCAGGTCGCGGGAGTAGCTGAGCCGTACCTGCGCGGCGTGCGCGGCGGCGTGCTTGGTGACGTTGGTGAGGGCCTCCTGCACGATCCGGAAAGCGGTCAGATCCACTCCCGGGGAGAGCCGCCGCGGCTCGCCGCGCGTGGTGACCGTGACCGGGAGCCCGGCGGAGGCGAACGCGGCGGTCAGCTCGGGGAGCCGGTCGAGTCCGGGGCTGGGTTCCAGGGGCGCGGCCGGCTCGTCCGTCCGGCGCAGCAGGCCGACGGTGGCCTTGAGCTCGCGCAGCGCGGAGGAGGTGGTGGAGGCCAGGTCGGTGAGGATCTTGTGGGCCTGGTCGGGGTGGTTCCGGGCGAGGTGTGCGGCGGTGCCCGCCTGGGCGTTGGCCAGGGCCAGGTGGTGGGCGACGACGTCGTGCAGCTCGCGGGCGATCCGCATGCGCTCCTCGGCGACCCGGTGCCGCGCCTCCTCCTCGCGGGTGCGCTCGGCGTGTTCGGCGCGGGCCTGTGCGGCCTCCATGACGGCTTCCGTATAGGCACGCCGTATCCGGACCGCGCGGCCGGCGGCGACGGGCAGCAGCAGCCACACGGCCGGGCCGATGGTCTTGAGCACCAGCGCGTGGTGGCCGGGGTCGGCGATCATCGCGGTGGTCACCAGCGCGGCGATGGTGGCCAGGCAGTAGGCGTAGGTGACCTTCCGCTCGGTGAGCGTGGCCAGCCAGTAGAGCGCCGTCATGGCCGGGGCCAGCAACAGGGGGGTGAGCAGATAGCCGACCGCACTGGCGGCCGCGGCACAGACCGCCGTCACGGCGACGGCGGTGCGCGGGTGACTGCGGCATCCCACCAGGGCGGCGCAGGAGAAGCCCGCGACGAGCAGGGCCGGGCCCGACGTCGGCGAGGTGCCACCCGGCGTGCTGAGCGCGGCGCCGAGGACGACGAAGCCGAACAGCACCCCGGCCACGACCAGGTCGAAGGCGCGGTGATGGCGCTCCGTATAGCGCTCCAGGCTGTTGGTCATCGGGTTCTCCGGTCGGGGTCTGGCTCCATGGTGGACGATGTCGCGTGCGTACGGCCCACGGGGCCGCCCGGGCGCTGTGCCGGAACCCGGTGACGATCGCCTGGCCGGGCCGGTCCCCGTGGACGTACGCCTCGCGCATGCGGGTGACCAGGAAAAGACCGCGACGACCGCGCCGAAGGCCGCGAGCACCGACAGCAGGAAGCCGGCGGCCGCCTTGCAGCCATGGGACGGGGGTCTCCGCATCTGGACTCGGGATACCTCTCCAGGCTCCCGGCGCGCGGCCCGTCCGTCGTCGTGCGGCTGCCGACAATCGCGGGTACTGAGAACGCAGTACCCGGCGCCCACCAGGTCGTTCCCGGGCATGACCCCCGGCGGCAGCGGCCTCAGCCGGTCAGGGCCTCGGCGAGCGAGGTGACGGCGCCCACGGCCGTCCCGTATCCGGGGATGGCCACCAGCGGCCACGGCACGGGCCGGGGCGTGAGCACACGGAAGTGGAAGGCGTAGTCGCGGTACTCGGGCATGCCTTCCGTGCCGGGCAGCACCATGAAGCGCGGCTGTACGCGGCAGAACAGCCACCAGTCCAGGACCACCAGGTCGAAGAGGGTGAGGGCGAGGAAGCAGACCGTGCCGAGGGCGAACGGCGGCCAGAAGCCGAGCGAGCCGTCCGCCCGGTCGCGCAGGTCGAGGACGCCGAGCAGTGGCACCGCGATGAACACCGCCAGATTCAGCAGCCCGGCCACGACCGCGGTGCGCCGTCCCCGTGCGCTCTGCTCCCCGTACCGCTGTTGGATCGCGGGCGGGTAGTCCGTGAGCAGGGCGTCCCGGGCGATGTGGAGCGCCCCTACGAGAACCGCGGTGAACAGCGCGACCAGTAAGAGCGCGTAGCCGAGACTCACGCCTGTCAGTTCCCAGAAGTCCATGAGGCAACAGCATAGGGGAGAAGTTAGGTTTGCCTAACCTAACCTTCATGGGTCTTGTCGGGTGGGTGAATCTCTCCTTGAATGAGGGGCGAATGAGGGGCACTGACCGTTTCCAGGGAGGGCTTTCCATGAGAACTCGCTTGCACGCGTTAGGAGTTGGCGCGGCGGTGGCAGTCGGTCTCGCGCTCGTCGGCGGTCCGGCGGCAGCGGCCGCGACGGCCGCGACGGCCGGTCACCACGCCGAGGCCACGAGCTTCAGCGTCATGGACTACTACCAGTACCACGACCACTACGCGGCCCATGACGAGTGCGTGGCCGTCGGCGAGGACTTCCTGACCCGCGGGGCCGACGGCTACGAGTGCCGGGCCAAGGACGGCGGCTGGGACCTCTGGCTGATCTTCGCCACCTGATCGCGGAACGCGCCGGGTGGCGCGGGCATGAGCCAGGTGGTGCGGGTGTGGGGGAGTGGAGGCACGCTGGGAGTGGACACTTGCCGGCAGGAGCGATTCCGGAGGTGATCGTCATGCCACAGACCACCGCGGGCTGGCATGTCGAACTGGAATTTGACGAGGACAGCCGCCACACCCGCGCCGCCGCCCTGGTCCGGCTCGCCGACGGGAGCGAGGTGCGGGGCCACGGGGCCGCCAGCCGGGCTCCCGCCGACGCCAACCAGCCGCGGGTCGGCGAGGAGATCGCGGGCGCCAGGGCGCTCAACGAGCTGGCGACGAAGTTGCTGGAGAAGGCGCATGGAGAGATCGACGCGGCGTCCGGCCGTACGTCGTATCCGCTGCATCTGAACCACTGAGCGGCGGGCCGTCCGCCACCGGGCGGACGCCGGCGGGCACCTCACCGACGCCGGCGTCCGGTCGCGGGTGGCCGGTCACCCCGTGGCGGTCATCGGGCGGTTTTCGGCGGCTCGATGCCCAGCGTGTGCGTGAAGATGTTCTTCGGGTCCCAGGCGGCCTTGACCTTCTGAAGCCTCGGGTAGTTGCCCTTGAAATACAGCGTGGACCAGGGGACACCCGAGGAGTTCACGGAGGGGTCCGCCAGGTCGTCGTCCGGGTAGTTGATGTAGGCGCCGTCCTTCGGATCCGGCACCCCGTGGGTATCGGTGTAGATCTCGCGGTACAGCCTCCGCAGCCACTCGACGTAGGTGGCGTCCTGGCCGGGGTCGTCCCACGCCGCGGTGTACTGGACCCGCATCACCGCGTCGCGGTGCGGAAACGCGGTGGCGTCCGGGGCCACCGCGCTGATCTGCCCGCCGTAACTGGCGATGCCCACCGAACCGAAGAGCAGCTTCGGATCCTGCTCACGGGTGAGGTTCTCGTAGATGGCGGCGAGCTGGGCGTCGGAGAAGCCCTTGCGCAGATAGCCCGACTTGATCTTGAGCCGGTAGATGTCCGAGTTCGGGCCGTCCAGCGCCGCGGCCAGCCACGGCTGCTCGGTCCTGACCACGTTGACCGGGGTGCCCACCCCGGCGCCGAGGGCGGCGAGATAGTCGTCCAGCAGCTCGGCGGCGTCGGGGCCGAACACCTGGCCGCTGGCGAGGTTGAGGTCGTTGGCCTTGCGGCCCACCGTCAGGTCGGCGTACAGCCGGGTGGCCGCCGCGCCGACCGCGCTGTTGCGCTCGCACCAGTCCATGTGATTGCGGATCAGCCGGGTGAACTTCGTCTCATCCAGCTTCAGGGCCTGCCACGGCCACTGGCTGGAGAAGGCGATCGCGCTCTTGGGCGCCCGCGGCAGCAGCCGCCCCGGGTCGGAGCCCTCCGCTCCCGGCGTGCGCAGCCAGTACCGGGTCACCACGCCGAAGTTTCCGCCACCGCCCCCGGTGTGGCCCCACCACAGCTCGCGGTTCGGGTCGGCCGCCTCACGCGTGGCGACCACGGCCGACGCCTTGCCGGCCTGGTCGACCACCACGACCTCGACGGCGTAGAGATGGTCCACGACCAGCCCCATCGCGCGGGACAGCACACCGTAGCCACCCCCGCAGATATGGCCGCCCGCCCCGACCCCGGGACACCACCCGGCCGGAATCGTCACACCCCAGCCCAGCGCCAGCCGTCGGTACACCTCGCCCAGGGTGGCGCCGGGCTCCACGGCGAAGGCGCGGCGCGCCGGGTCGTACGAGACCTGCGTCATCCCGGACATGTCGATGAGCACCCGCACGGCCGGGTCGTCCACCCACCCCTCCGCGCAGTGTCCGCCGCTGCGCACGGCGATCCGCTTGCCGGAGTCCACGGCCTCCTGGACCGCCCCCACGACCTGTTCGGTCGAGCCGACCACCCATGCGTGGTCCGGCGTGCCCACCCAGCGCTTCTGGCCGCGCCGCACCAGATACGCGTAGCGCGCGTCGTCGGGTCCGGCCTTGACCGGGCCGAGTGGGGGTGTGCAGCCGGCCTCCGCGGCGCTCTCGGCCGCACTGGCCGGGGTGTCCAGGGCTAACCCCCCGATGACCCCGGACGCGGCGGCGGTGGCGTTCCGCAGAAGCTGACGGCGGTTGACCCCGGACATGGTCGTATCTCCTCGCGGTGTGAAACAAAAACGGAACACCGCCGGAGAGCGGTGTGCGCGGCCTGCGGATGTGCGCGGCTCAGCGGCCCACGGGTGTGCGCGGCTCAGCGGCGCTCGGGTGTGCGTGGCCTACAGGACCGGTGCCTGGGGTCCGTCGGGCGCCGTGTGGCGCCGCTCGACGACGGCCTGCGCGACCGCCGCGACCTCGTCCTGGTCGAGCCGCCGGTACCCGTCCTCGGTGATGAGGGCGATGAGGGGGAACAGCCGCCGGGTGAGATCGGGGCCGCCCGTGGCGGAGTCCTCGTCCGCGGCGTCGTAGAGCGCCTGCACGACGGCGGTGACGATGTCCCGCTCCGGCATGCCCTCCCGGTAGAGCTTCTTCAGCGAGCCCCGGGCGTGGACCGAACCGGAACCGGTGGTGGCGAAGCCCCGCTCCTCGGAGCGGTTGCCGGTGACATCATAGGAGAAGACACGCCCGACGCCCTTGTACACGTCGTAGCCCGCGAAGAGCGGGACCACCGCCATGCCCTGCATGGCCATGCTGAGATTGTCCCGGACCATCCTGGTCAGCCGGTTGGCCTTGCCGTCCAGGGAGAGGGCCGTGCCTTCTATTTTCTCGTAGTGCTCGAGTTCCAGCTGCAAGAGCTTGACGAGTTCCACCGCCAGGCCCGCGGTGCCGGCGATGGCGATCGCGGAGTGTTCATCGGCCGGGAACACCTTCTCGTATTCCCGGTGCGCGATGAGGTTGCCCATCGTGACGCGCCGGTCGCCGGCCACCAGCACACCGTCCGCATAGGTCGCCGCGATGACGGTCGTGCCGTGCGGTGCTTCGAAGTCGCCACGGGCGGGCGGCAGCCGCCGCTCGGCGGGCAGGAGCTGGGGAGCCTGGGCCTTCAGGAAATCCAGGAAGGAGGACGTCTCGGCGGCCAGGAAAGCGGGTGGCAGGCCGCCGGTCTTTCGCGCGTCGAAGGTCATGCACGTTCCTTCCCGAGAGACATCGGCGGCTCCTGCTGGCCGCACATTACCCCACCCCCGCCCCGGGCAATCCATGAAGAGACTCACGGTAGTTGCGCCCGAAAACTACTGCCGCGGGACGGGGCTGCCGGGAGAAGCTGTCCTTTGGCTGCCATACCCGAGGTGTTGACCTCGGGCGCCCGGCCGTACGAGGGTGTGGGTAATTTCCGAAGTCCGGTACGAGGGGGAGGCTATGGCACGTCGGCTGCGCATGTCGCATCGTGTTTCCCCTGGTCCGGCCCGTTATCCGGCGTGTTCGACGACCGTGTCACCGCGTAACGGCCGCCCGGGCCGACGCGTCGTCCGTGAGCCGGGAGGTGTCGGTTCGGGCTGAGCGTCGCCCACCCGCGCCGGTTCCCGATGCGCGTACCCCTGTCCGGTTCTGCGATCCCTTTCCCCATTCCTTCTTACTTCTGATCACGTCACCGAGCGCGCGCCTGCGCGCTGGCTTGATTTTGTCTTTTCGCAGGAGGGATGCTTCATGTCTCGTCCGCTCAACGCCATGAACGTGCCGGGGAGGACCAGCTTCCTGGAAGAGATCTTCCGCGGCTCACTGCGGCTGGATCTCGTTCATCCGTTTCCGGTGCAGCCGGAGAGCGACCGTAAACAGGGTGACGCGCTAGTCGCCGATGCCAAGGAGTTCGCCCGTGGGTTAGTGGATCCCGCGCTTGTGGAGAAGACCGGAGAACTGCCCCGGGAGGCCATCAAACGGCTGCGGGAGAGCAGTTACGTGAAACTGCAGAGCCCCCGGAAGCTGGGCGGCCTCGCTTTGTCCGACCTCAATGCGTTCCGCGTCATTCAGACCATTTCCAGCTGGTCGCTTCCGCTCGGTCTGGTGGTCGCGGTGCAGAACTCGATCGGCTTTGCCCCGCTGGTCCAGGTTCTTCCCGACGGTCCACTGCGCGACATGCTCAGCGAGCGCGTCGCGCGCGGGCTGATATCCAGCTTCGCCGATACGGAACCGTCCGGCGCGGCCAATCATCGGAGGGAGACCGTCGCCGTCCCCACCGAGGACGGACATGCCTACCTGGTCAGCGGCGAAAAGGTGTTCAGCGGCAACGCCCCCTTCGCGGAGCTGCTCGGGGTGGTGGCCACCGTCCAGGAGGACGGCCGGGAGATGCGCAGACTGGTGGTCGTCGACCCGGACGCGCCCGGTGTGCGGCGGTCGGCCGAGCACGAGTTCATGGGCATCAAGGGCTTCCCCAACGGAGGGTTCACCCTGGACCGGGTGCGCGTGCCCCGGGACCACGTCTTCGTGGAGAAGCCCAGCGCCCACGATGTGCGGATCACCGCCCAGGCCGGCGGGCTGGCGATCCTGGGACGGATGTATCTCATCGCGGCACCGTCCCTGGCGATCGCCAAGCTGTGTCTGGAGTGGTCGCGCGGCTTTGTGCAGCGCCGCCGTGTGGACGGCGTCCCGCTGGCGGAGTACGAGGAGATCCAGCACCTCATCGGCCAGTCCCTCGCCGACACCTTCGCGCTCGAGGCGGTCGCCGAGTGGAGCCTGCTGTGCGAGGACGCGGGCCTCAACCCGCTCTTCGAGCAGGTCGTCGCCAAGAACCTGTGCTCGCTGCTGTGCTGGGGCGTCGTGGACCGCACCATGTCGCTGTTCGCGGCGGAGGGTTACGAGACCGCGGCCAGCAAGGCGGCGCGCGGTGCGCCGCCCGTACCCCTGGAGCGCTCCTTCCGCGACGCCAGGAACCTGCGGATCTCGGGCGGGGTGGACTTCCAGCTGGACTACTGGCTCTCCAAGCTGGCGATCTTCTCCTACCACCGCGCGGGCGCCCTCGACGACGGACAGGGCGCCCAGCAGGCCGCGGAGGCACGGGAGCGGCTGACCGCCGCGCTCACCCCGCGCAACCAACGCCACCTGTCCGAACTGCACGACTCCGTCGAGGAGTTCCGCGCCCGCTGCGCGGGGCTGGCCGAGGCCTACCCGGACGACGAGACGCTCTTCGCGCAGGAGCACACGCTGATCGCGGTCGCCCGCTGGGTCACCGAGATCATGGCCGCGAGCCTGGTCCTCGCGCGGGCGGCCCGGCGCACCGCGGAACACGACACCGAGGCACAGGACCTGGCCGACATCTACTGCACCGGGGCCCTGAGCCGGATCGCCGGACACGCGCGCGAAGCGCTGGAGGAGGAGCGGCCCGACACCGGCCGGGTGACCCGGCAGTGGATCACCGGGGACGGCCACGGCGGGCTGCTCGACGACATCGTCACCGACCTGTCCGGCCGTGATGTGTCCGCCCCTGACGTGTCCGCGCCTGACGTGTCCGCCGCTGACGTGTCCGACCCCGACATGTCGTAACCGGACCGGCAGGCCCAGGCACCCGCACCCCGGCGCGCAGGAAGAGGAAGCAGGAACAGCCATGGTTTCTCGTCCGACCCATCCCCTGTCCCCGTCCCAGTCCGGCATCTGGTACGCGCAGCACCTGGATCCGACCAGTCCCGCCTACAACTGCCTGCAATACCTCGACATCCAGGGAGCGGTGGACACCGCCCTGCTCATCGACGCGGTCACACGCGTGGTCATGGAGGCCGACGGACTGCACGTCCGCTTCGACGGCCGGTCGGACCCGCCGGGGCAGATCCTGCTGGAACCCACCGCCCCGCATATCGCCGTGCACGACTTCACCACCGAGCCGGACCCCATGGCCGCGGCGCACACATGGCTGCAGCGGTTCCTGCGCCTCCCCTTCGACCTGGAGGCGGGCCACGTCAGCGACTTCGCGATCCTCGAAGTCGCCCCCGGGCGCACCTTATGGGCCCAGCGCTACCACCACATGGTCACCGACGGATACGCCTTCAACCTCATCGCGCACCGGGTCGCCGAGGTCTACCGCGCGCTGCGGACGGGCGGGCCGGTCCCCCCGGCGCGGTTCCAGACCCTCGGCGAGGCCCTGGACGAGGCGGCCCGCTACCGCGGCACCGCGGAGTACGCGGCCAGCAGGGCCTACTGGCTCGACCGCTTCGCCGACCGCCCGGATCCCCTCGACCTGACCGAGGGGAGCGGCACGGCACTGGCAGCGCACGCGGTGCGGCGGGTGGCCTTCACCCTGCCCGCCGACCGGCACCGGGCCCTGCGCGCGGCGGCGCGGGAGGCGGGCACCAACTTCCCCCGGGCGCTGATCGCCACCGTCGCCGCGTACAGCGCCCGGATGACCGGCCGTGAGGACATCGTGGTGGGCCTGGCCAGCCGCAGCCGCGCGACGCCCACCGCCGAGCGGTTCCCCGGGCTGATGTCCGACGCCCTTCCGCTGCGGCTGCGGGTCACCGCCGCCACCACCTGGGCCGGGCTGCTCGCCGACACCCACGAGGCCGTCGCACAGGCGGTGGCGCACCACCGCTACCGCAGCGACGACCTGCGCCGGGAGCTCGGCTGGCCCGAGCGCAGACGTATCGCCGGACCGCTGGTCAACCTGGTGCCGCCGCTGGGCACGATCGACCTCGGCGGCGCGTCGGGGACCCTGCACAACCTCTCCATCATGCCGACCGAAGACCTCACCCTGTGCTGCTTCCAGCACACCGGCAGCGAGGATCTGCGGCTCACCCTGGACGTGCACCCCGACCGGTGCGACGACGCCGCCCTCGCCGACCACCACGAGCGGTTGGCCACCCTGCTGGACGGGCTCGGGCCCGACACCGTCCACCGCCCCGTGGCGAGAGCTGCGTACACCGGCCCCCACGAGCGCGGCCGGCTCCTCGACGCATGGAATAAGGCTGCTCAGCCCCTGCCCGAGGCGTCCCTGGGCGAGCTGCTGAGGCAGCAGGCCGCCCGCACCCCGGACGCGGTGGCCGTGGCCGGCGGCGATACGGAGCTGAGCTATCGGGAGCTCGACGCGCGGTCCGACCGGCTCGCCGGGCTGCTGCGCGAGCGGGGCCTGCGCGCCGGTTCCACCGCCCTGGTGTTCATGGAGCGGTCCGTCGAGCTGCTGGTCGCCCTGCTGGCCGTCCTGAAGACCGGCGCGGCCTATGTGCCGTTGGACGAGCGGCAGCCCGCCACCCGTCTGCGCGCACTGATCTCCGAGACCGACGGCGACCTGCTGCTGGTCGACGGCGCCACGCGCGAGCTGCCCGTGGTGCGCGAGCAGGCCGGTGCCGGTCTGCCCGTCGCCGACGTGGCCGAGCTCGCCCTGACCGCGCCGCCTGTGCCGCCGACACGGGACGAACCGGTGTCCCCGGACGCGCCGGCCTGTGTGATGTACACCTCCGGCTCGACCGGTGTGCCCTCCGGCGTCCAGCTCACCCACCGCAACATCGTCGCCCTCGCCTACGATCGCTGCTGGTCGGGCGGTGCGCACCAGCGGGTCCTGTGGCACTCGCCGCACGCCTTCGACGCCGTGCTGTACGAGCTGTGGGTCCCCCTGCTGTCCGGCGGGCAGATCTGCGTGGCGCCGCCGGGGGCGCTGCTCCCGGCCACGCTGCGCGGGGCGATCGCGCGCCACGGCGTGACCGCGGCGTGGCTGACCGCAGGGCTCTTCGCCGCCCTGGCCGAGGAGGAGCCCGACTGTCTGCGCGGCCTGCGCGAGGTGTGGACCGGCGGCGACGTGGTGTCCGGGGCGGCCGTGGCCCGGGTGTTCGACACCTGCCCGGGCATCGTCGTCGTCAACGGCTACGGCCCCACCGAGACCACGACGTTCGCCACCCGCCACCGCATGACCCGGGCACCGCGAGGCCCGGTCCCCATCGGCCGGGCGATGGACAACACCACTCTGTACGTGCTCGACGCGGACGGGTGCCCTGTGCCCCAGGGCGCTCCGGGCGAGCTGTGGGTGGGCGGCGCGCATGTCTCGGCCGGCTACGTCAACCGCCCCGAAGCCACCCGCGAGCGCTTCCGCGCCAACCCCTTCCACCCCGGCCGCATGTACCGCACCGGCGACCTGGTGCGCCTGGCCCCCGACTCCACCCTCGTCTTCCTCGGCCGCGCCGACGACCAGGTGAAGATCCGCGGCTTCCGGGTCGAGCCCCACGACATCGAACTGAGCCTGGAACGCCACCCGGACGTGGCGCGGGCCGTCGTCGTGCCCCAGCCCGCCCCGGGAGGCGGAAAGCGCCTGGTGGCCTACCTGGTGCCCACGGCCGGGCAGGACACGGCGGAGGAGGACGCAGCCGAGCAGGACGCAGCCGAGCAGGACACGGCCCCGCCGGACGGCGCCGGGGACGCGCACGAGTTCGAGCGCGTCCGCGAGTGGCAGGACGTGTACGAGGACATGTACCGCGAGGGAGACCAGACCCCGCTCGGCGAGGACTTCGGCGGCTGGATGGACAGCTACCGCGGCACGCCCATCCCACGGCACGAGATGCGGGAGTGGCGCGACCGCACCGTCGACCGCGTCCTCGCGCTGCGCCCGCGCCGCGTCCTGGAGATCGGGGTCGGCAGCGGGCTGCTCCTCGCCCGCCTGGCCCCGCATTGCGCGGAGTACTGGGCCACCGACTTCTCCGAGCGCGCCGTCTCCCGGCTGGCGGCGAAGGTGCGCGAGGACGAGCGGCTCACGGGCCGGGTGCGGCTGCTGCGGCGCGAGGCCCGGGACCTGTCGGGCATCCCGCTGGAACACTTCGACTGTGTCGTCGTGAACTCGGTGGTGCAGTACCTGCCGAGCGCCGCCTACCTGTCCGCGGCGCTGCGCGGCGCGCTGGACGCCCTGACGCCCGGCGGCCACCTCTTCGTCGGAGACGTACGGCCCAAGCGGCTGCTGCGGGAGTTCCGCACCGGAGTCGAACTGCGGCGCGCGGCGGCCGAGGGCGGCGACCTCTCCGACCTCGCCGATCCCTCCGACCTCGCCGATCCCTCCGACCTCGCCGATCTTTCTGATCCTTCCGATCTCGCCGGGCTGAAGCGCGTGGTGGAGCGGGCGGTCCTGCACGAGAAGGAACTCCTCGTGGAGCCGGAGTTCTTCACCGAACACCTGGGCGCGCTGCCCGAGGTCGCCGGTGTCGATGTGCGGATCAAGCGCGGCCGTGCGCACAACGAACTCACCCAGTTCCGCTACGAGGCCGTGCTGCGCAAGGTGTCCGCCGACGCCGAGCCCTATTCGTGCGCCGACGCCACGGTGGCGCGCTGGGGCCACGACGTCGCCGATCTGGCCGATGTGGGCCGCTGTCTGCGCGACAAGCAGCCGTCCGCGCTGCGGCTCACGGGGGTGCCCAACGCCCGGGTGCTCCCGCTGCTGCGGGCCGAGCACGAGGTGTGCGCGGGCACCGGTGTCGCCGCGGCCCGCGACGCCCTCGACGGCGGTGTCTTCGACGGCGGTGTCCGGGATGACGGGTGCCCCGACCCCGAGGACTTCGCCGCGCTCGGCCGGGGCCTTGGCCTGCGTACCGTGCTCACCTGGGCGGAGACGGCCGCGGACGGCAGTCTCGACGTGCTGTTCCTGGACCCCGCGGCGCTGCCCGCGAGCGCCGGGCCGAAGGCGCCGGACTTCGTCTCCGACGTCTACCCCAGGCGCCGTACGCTCATGGCGGACGCCCCGGCGGAGGCGTTCACCAACCAGCCGATCCGGCCGGAGCCGTACCCGGAACTGGCCGCGGCCATCGAGGCGTACGCACAGCAACAGCTGCCCGACTACATGACGCCGTCCGCGTATGTCGTGCTCGACCACCTGCCGCTGTCCGTCAACGGCAAGGTGAACCGCGCCGAGCTGCCGCCGGTGGCGGACCCGGCCGGGGCCCCGCCGGAGCCCGGCGACGAGACAGCCGCGGCGCGGGCGGGCGCGTCGGACACCGAGGTCACCGCCACCGCCACCGCCACCGAGCGGGAACTCGCCGCCATCTGGTCGGAGCTGCTGCGGACCGAGGTCGATCCGGCCGCACGCCCCGACTTCTTCGCGCTGGGCGGACACTCCCTCCTCGCCACCCGCCTCGTCTCGCGGGTCTCGGCGCGGCTCGGCGTGGACATCTCCCTGCGCACCGTCTTCGAGAACCCGCGCCTGACATCCCTGGCCCAGGAGCTCGACGCGCGCCGCGCCCCCGTTGAGGTGTCGGAAGACGTGTCCGAGGAGGCGTCCGAGGATTCGGGGGACGGCTTCCCCGTGTCCGGCTTCCAGGAGCGGATCTGGCTGGACGAGCGGCTGCGCGGCACCGGCTCGTTGTACAACGTGCCGCTGGCCTGGCGCGTCCGGGGCGGGCTGGACCCGGCCGCCCTGCGCACCGCGCTCGGCCAGGTCGTGGCCCGCCACGAGGCGTTGCGCACCCGCTTCGTCGAACGGGGGCCCGACGGCAGGCCGCAGCAGGTCGTGGGCGAGCCGTGGGTCCCGGAGGTGGCGCACCGCGCCGCCGAGGGCGCCACCGGCGAAAGCCGCTTGGCCGACGCCCGCGCGGCACTGGACGCCCTCGCGCAGGAGCCCTTCGACATCGCCTCGGGACGGCTGCTGCGCGTCATGCTGGTGGACCTGGAGGAGGACGGCCGGGACCAGCTGCTGATGTGCTGTCTGCACCACCTGGTGTGGGACATCGGCTCCGAACCGGTCTTCCTGCGGGATCTGGAACGGGCCTACGCCGAGTGCGTGGGGCAGGCCGTCCAGGCGGCCCCGCGTCAGGAGTACCCGGCCACCCCGCACCAGCAGCGCATGGCCTTCGTCGAACACTTCGAGCGGGGCACGGTGTACGAGGACGCCCCCGTCTACCACAACGTGTCCCAGCTGCTCGCCCTGGACGCCACCCCCGGCGAAGCCGAGCTGCGCCGGGCGGTCGCGGCGGTCCTGGACCGCCACCCGGCGCTGCGCACCACGGTGGAACTCTCCAGCGGGACCTGCGTCCAGCGCGTCCACGAGCGTGTGCCCGTCGAGTGCGCCACCCTGACGGACACCGCCCCCGACGGGGTCGCCGCCTGGCTGCGCCGTCCCTTCCACCTCGCCGAGGGACCGCTGTTCCGGGTCGCGGTCGCGCCGCAGGGCCCGGACAAGGCTGAGGGGTGCGCCCTCGTGCTCGTCGCGCATCTCGCCGTGGCCGACCGCGCCTCGCTGCGGACCGTCGGCCAGGAGATCGCGACCCTGCTCGCCGGCGGCCAACTTCCGCCCGCCCCCGACTCGTTCATCCAGTGGTGGCAGGCGCGGGACACCGAGGCCGAAGAGCGCCAGACGGCCCGCCTCGCCGAACTGCTCGACGGCGGGAGCGGAGCCCTGCGGCTGCCCGAGGACCGGGCCAGGGCCGCCGTCCACATCTACGAGGAACACTCCCTGCCGGTCGACCTCCCGGACGACACGGGCATCGCCGAGTTCGCGCGGAGCGAGGGCGTCAGCACCGAGGCCGCGCTGCTCGCGGCGTACACCACCCTGCTCATGTGGTACTCGGGGCAGACCGATCTCACCGTGGGCGTGACGAACCCGCGCCGTGACACCACCACGGCCCACGTGGTGGGTCCGGTCGACGACTTCCTGCCGCTGCGGCTGCGCGGCGCCCACGAGCAGTCCTTCGCGTCCTGGGCGCGGGCGTGCGAGGCGGGCCTGAGGGAGGTGCGCGCCTGCGGGCTGGCCCCGTTCGACGACGTGGCGCGGCGTGTCGCCCCGCCCAAGGACATGAGCCGGACCGCCCTCTTCGACGTGGTGTTCGACTTCGAGCACGACACGCCCGAAGGCCAACCGCCCACCCCCGTCGCGGGCCTGGGCAAGTGTGACCTGCTCCTGACGCTGCGACACACGGGCGCCGCCGAGGACGGCCGGGGGGTCGGCGTCGGCGGGCGGCTGGTGTTCAACGGCCTGTACTACGACCCGGCCCGGATGCGGCTCTTCGCGGAGCACTGGCAACGACTGCTGCGCGACGCGGCCACCCGGCCCGACATGCCCCTCGGCGCCTTCGAACCGCTCACGGAGGCCGAGCGCCACCGCCAGATCGAGGAGTGGAACGACACGGCCGCCGACTACCCGCACACCACGCTCGCCCGCCTGGTGAGCGAGCGGGCCGCGCGCCACCCGGACCGGGTGGCCCTGGCCAGGGGCGAGGGCACGCTCACCTACCGGCAGCTCGTCGAGCGCGCCGGGCGCCTGGCCCGGGTCCTCGCCGACCACGGCGTACGGCCGGGCGACACCGTCGGACTGCGCGTCGAACGGGGGCCCGCGCAGGTCGAGGCGGTCCTGGCGGTGTTGCTGGCCGGGGCGGCGTACGTACCGGTCGACCCGGCCGCCCCGGCGGACCGCGCGGCCTTCATCCTCACGGACAGCGCGGCGACCCTGCTGCTCACGGACTCGGTACGGACTGCTGATCCCGGCTTCGGGGGCCGGACCGTACGCCTCGACGAGATCGACCTCGCCACCGCACCCCCGGACCAAGAGGCCCTGCCCGAGCCCGCCCCGGACGACCTCGCCTACGTCATCTACACCTCGGGCACCACCGGCCGCCCGAAGGGGGTGCGGGTCACCCACCGCAATGTGGTGCGGCTGCTGGTCAACGACCGGTCGCCGTTCCGCTTCGGCCCCGACGACGTGTGGGTCCTCGCCCACTCGTACGCCTTCGACTTCTCCGTCTGGGAGATCTTCGGCTGCCTGGTACACGGGGGACGGCTCGTGGTGCCGGACGGCGGCGAGCTGCGTGACCCGCGGCGCGTGGCGGAGCTGGTACGCCGCCACCGGGTGACGGTCCTCAACCAGACCCCGGGGATGTTCGCGCAGCTCGTCCGGGTCACGGACACCGAGGAGCGGCGCATGGCGAGCCTGCGGTACGTCATCCTCGGCGGGGCCAGATTCGCCCCGGCCACCCTCGGCGACTGGCCGGCCGGACACCCCGGCACCGAGGTGGTCAACATGTACGGGATCACCGAGACCACCGTGCATGTCACCGCCCGGACCATCACCGCCGAGGACATCGCGGCCGACCGCAGCCCGATCGGCACGCCCATCCCGACCACCGCCGTCCGCCTCCTCGACCCGTACCCCTCCGCGGGACGGCACCGGCTGCTGCCGGTCGGCGCGGTGGGGGAGATCTGTGTCGGTGGCGAGGGGGTGGCGGCCGGGTATGTGGGGCGGCCGGAGCTGGAGCGCGAGCGGTTCGTGCCCGACCCGTACGGTTCCGGCCGCCTCTACCGCAGCGGTGACCTGGGCCGCTATCTGCCCGACGGCACGCTGGAGTACCTGGGGCGGATGGACGACCAACTGGAGGTGCGCGGCTACCGCATCGAGCCCGCCGAGGTCGAGACCTGCCTGACCGGGCACCCCGACGTCGCGCAGGCCGTGGTCACCGTGGACGATGCGGACGCCGACCGCCTGGTGGCCCACGTCTGGTGCCCGACGAACGTGCCGAGCGCGGGAGAGATTCGCGCCCGGCTCGCCGAGCGGCTGCCCGAGTACATGGTGCCCTCGGTCTTCAAGGTGGCGGACCGCATCCCCCTCTCGGCCAACGGGAAGGTGGACCTCGCCGAGCTGGCCGCCCGGAGCACCGTGCTCACGGACGGGGCGGGCAGCGCTCCGCGCACCGAGACGGCCCGGGCCCTCGCCCCGCTGTGGGACGACCTGCTGCCCGTCCCGGAGATCTTCGCCGACACCTCCTTCTTCGAGGCGGGCGGACACTCCCTGCTGGCCGCCACCCTGCTGTCCCAGGTGTCGACGCGCTTCGGCGTCGACCTGCCGGTGCGCACGGTGTTCGAGAACCCGCGGCTGGGGGACCTGGCGGACCGGATCGACGAGGCGCTCGCGGCGCACGGACACCGCCCGCCCGGCCCCGTCTCCGACGAAGGACCGGACACGGCGGACGCGGCGGACGGAGTGCTCGTGCCCGCGTCGGACTTCCAGCGCCGTATCGCCCTGGACGAGCAGCTCTCCTCCGGCCCCGATCGCTATGCGATGCCCCTGGTGTGGCGGGTGCGCGGCGGACGTCTGGACCCCGGGCGGCTGCGCCGGTCCCTGGACTCCGTGGTGGCCCGCCACGAGGCGCTGCGCACCGGGTTCGTGGAGCGCGGCGGCCGGCTGTGGCAGCGGATCGGCGAACCCTGGTCGCCGCCCCTGGAAGAGGTGGACCTGTCGGACGTCGACCCGGCCGAGCAGGACGCGCGGTGGCGGGAATGGGTCCGCGAGATCGCCGGGGCGCCCTTCGACCCGGCGTCCGGCCGACTGCTGCGGCCCGCCCTGATCGACCTGGGCGACCACGGCCAGCTGTTCGTGCTGTGCCTGCACCACCTCGTGTGCGACGGCCCGTCCCTGGTGCCCCTCGTCGAGGACATGAACGCGGCGTACGAGGGCGCGGGACTGGGCGATGACGCGGTGCAGTATCGGGAGTTTGTGCGGGTGCAGGGTGAGTTGGTGGGTTCGGTGGTGGGTCGTGCGGGGGTGGAGCGGTGGTGTGGGCGGCTTGCGGGGGCGCCGGCGTATGTGTCGTGGCCGGAGCCTGGGGTGGTGGGGCCGTCGGGTGTGGTGGAGGTTCCGTTGGGGGTGGGGGTGCTGGAGCGGTTGCGTGGGGTGTCGGAGCGGGAGAGTGTGTCGTGGTTCATGGCGGTGGCGGCGGGGTTCGCGGGGGCGTTGCATCGGTGGAGTGGTGAGCGGGATGTGACGTTCGGGTGTCCGGTGGCGAACCGTGGGGGTGAGCGTTTTGGTTCGGTGGTGGGGCCGTGCACGAACACGGTGGTGATCCGGTCGGTGGTGGATGCGGAGACCACGGTGGTGTCGCTGCTCCGCGGGATGCGGGAGCGGGTGCTGGAGGCGCTGGAGGACCAGCATGTGCCGTTCGACCAGGTGGTCGCCGCGCTCAATCCCGAGCGCCGCTACGGCATCACCCCCTACGCCGGCGCGGTCCTCAACCTGGCACCGGTGGACGACGGCTACCCCCTGGGCGGCACCGTGCTGACCCCGGTGATGAGCAGTCAGCTCGCCGCGGAGCAGAAGTTCCCGGTCACCGTCACCGTCTTCCGCGAGGACGGGCGGGACCGCGTGGGCCTGTCGTACCGGGGCGACCAGCTGAGCCGACGGGACGCCGAGGAGCTCGCCGGGCTGCTCCGCGAGCTGCTGACCGCCCTGGCCGAAACCGCGCACACTTCCGTACTCCGGCAGGGGGCTGCCGCCGGGGTGGTGCAGTATCGGGAGTTTGTGCGGGTGCAGGGTGAGTTGGTGGGTTCGGTGGTGGGTCGTGCGGGGGTGGAGCGGTGGTGTGGGCGGCTTGCGGGGGCGCCGGCGTATGTGTCGTGGCCGGAGCCTGGGGTGGTGGGGCCGTCGGGTGTGGTGGAGGTTCCGTTGGGGGTGGGGGTGCTGGAGCGGTTGCGTGGGGTGTCGGAGCGGGAGAGTGTGTCGTGGTTCATGGCGGTGGCGGCGGGGTTCGCGGGGGCGTTGCATCGGTGGAGTGGTGAGCGGGATGTGACGTTCGGGTGTCCGGTGGCGAACCGTGGGGGTGAGCGTTTTGGTTCGGTGGTGGGGCCGTGCACGAACACGGTGGTGATCCGGTCGGTGGTGGATGCGGAGACCACGGTGGTGTCGCTGCTCCGCGGGATGCGGGAGCGGGTGCTGGAGGCGCTGGAGGACCAGCATGTGCCGTTCGACCAGGTCGTGGCCGCGCTCAATCCCGAGCGCCGCTACGGCATCACCCCCTACGCCGACCTCGCCCTGACCCCCGTCGTCCCCGAGACCCGGGCCCCGGCCCTCGGCGGCCACCGCCTGCGGCGGTTCGCGCTGAGCGGCGAAGGCGCCGACTGGGCCGCCAAGGGCGCCGTGACGGTGTCCTTCCAGGAGCAGAACGGCACCCTGCGCGGGCTGCTGGCCTACCGCGGCGACCGCATCGGGCGCGCGGAGGCCGAGCGCCTGGCGGCCCTGACCGCCGCGGTGCTCGCCGACCTCGTGGACCGGCCCGACCGCCCGCTGACCTCGCTGCCCCGCGTCGGCGCCGACGAGCGCGCCGCGCTCGCCGCACTCGAGGAAGGGCCCGCCGCCGCGCCGCCCACGACGGTGCCGCACCTGATCGCCGCACGCGTGAGGGCCACACCGGACGCCACGGCTGTCGACACCCCCGAGGGCCCGATCGGCTACGCCGCGCTGGACGCCCGCGCCCGACGGCTCGCGGCGCGCATCGAGCGACCGGCGCGCCAAGGGGAACCGGTCGTGGCCGTGCTGCTCGACCGGGGACCCGACCTGGTCGTGGCGATGCTGGCGGCGTGGTACGCCGGTTGCGCGTACTGCCCGGTGGACCCCGGATACCCGCCCGAGCGCATCGCGTACATCCTCGACGACCTGGGCGCCCGGGTGGTCCTCACCGACCGGGGACACCAACTGCCGGATGAGATCGCCGTGTTCGACGTGGCCGAGGAGACCCGGAACACGGCAGACGGCAGCCCCCTGGGAGCCGCGCCCGAGCCGCCCGGCGCCGACGACCCGGCGTATGTCGTCTACACCTCGGGATCCACCGGCCTGCCCAAGGGCGTCGTCGTCCGCCACGGAGGGCTCGCCCAGCACGCCCTGTGGTTCGCCGACCTGCTCGCCCTGGGGCCGGCCGACCGGGTGAGCCAGATCGTCAACGTCGGCTTCGACGCCGCCGTCTCGGAGATCTGGCCGACCCTGACCGCGGGCGCGGCACTCGTCCCGCACCCCGGCACCGTGTTCCCCGGCGAGGTGTCCGGATGGCTGGACACCCACCAGGTGACCGTCGCCGTCGTGCCCGCGGCGCTCGCCGAGACCATCTGGGCGCACGGCGAGCCGCCCCGGGCGCTGCGGCGGCTGGTCTACGGCGGCGCGGCGCTCGGCTCCGCGCCACCGCCCGGCCTGCCGTACGGGCTGGTCAACTGCTACGGGCCGACCGAGGCGACCGTGACCGCGGCCAGCCACACCCTCACCCCCGGCGAGGCGGACTTCCGCCCGGGGCGCGTCGGCCGCCCGGCGGCCGGGGTCCGCGTCCACGTGGTCGACGAGTCGGGCCACCGCTGCCCCGTCGGCGTCAAGGGCGAGATCCTCATCGGCGGCAGCGGAGTGGCGCTCGGCTACTGGCGACGCCCCGAGCTGACCGCCGAACGGTTTCTTCCCGACGGCCCCGAGGGCGCGCCCGGCCCCGTCTACCGCACCGGGGACCTGGGGCGCTGGCTGCCCGACGGAACACTGGAGTTCATCGGCCGGGCGGACCGTCAGCTCAAGGTGCGCGGACACCGCATCGAGCCGGAGGAGATCGAGGCCCGGCTGGCCGCGCACCCGCTGGTCGCCCAGGCCGCCGTACGCGCCTTCGAGGCCGCGTCCGCGCAACTGGTGGCATACGCGGTGCCCGGCGCCGACGCCGACGCGGTCCCCGCGACCGCGGCCGCGAGCCAGGCGGTGCTCGCGGCGCTGCGTGAGACGCTGCCGCCCCCGCTGGTCCCGGACGCTCTGGTCTGGCTCGACACGTTGCCGCTCACCCCGCACGGCAAGGTCGACCACGCGGCCCTGCCCCGGCCCGGGCGCGCGGACCTGGTGGGCGCGGCCCCGGCCGTGGCGCCCCAGGGCGACCGGGAGCGGCGCATCGCGGCCCTGTGGCGCGAGGTGCTGGGCGTGGACACCGTCGGCGTGCACGACAACTTCTTCGACCTGGGCGGCGACTCGCTGCGCCTGGCCACCCTCCAGCGCCGACTGGAGGGAGCTTTCGGTATCGAGCTGCCCGTCCAGCGGCTCTTCGAACACGCCACGGTCCACGCCATGGCCCGGGCGATCGACGGGCCTGACGAGCGCGAACACGCGGCATCGGCGGCGGAGGACTTCCGGGAGCGGGCGCGGAAGGGCCGCCGGTCCAGACAGCGCGACCGACGCCCCAACACCGGCCGGACGGAGGAAACCGATGCATGAGGACGCCGTGGCCATCGTCGGCATGGCCTGCCGACTGCCGGGCGCCGGGGACGTCCGCGCGTTCTGGGACAACCTGGTGGCCGGCCGGGACACCGTCTCCCGCTTCACCCCGGACCAGCTCGCCGCCGCGGGTGTCGACCGACGGCTCGCGGAGCGGCCGGACTTCGTGGCCGCGCGCGGAGTGGTGGCCGGAGCCGACCACTTCGACTGGTCGTTCTTCGGCTACAGCCTCGGCGAGGCCCGTGGCATCGACCCACAGCAGCGGGTGTTCCTGGAGTGTGCCAGTACCGCCCTGGACGACGCGGCCATCGACCCGCACCGCTTCCCGGGCCCGATCGGGGTGTTCGCCGGCTGCGACGCCGTGCCCCTGGGCGCTTCGCAGGAGGAGCTCGTCAGCCAGACCCTCGGCCGCGACAAGGACTTCCTGGCGACGCGGGCCGCGTACAAACTCAGGCTCACCGGGCCCGCGCTGACGGTGCAGACGGCCTGCTCCACCTCGCTGGTCGCGGTGCACCAGGCGGTGCAGAGCCTGCTCGGATACGAGTGCGACGCCGCTCTCGCGGGGGGCGTGGGGCTCTTCTTCCCACAGGTGACGGGCTATGTGTACGAGGAGGGCGGCATCCTGTCGCCCGACGGCCACTGCCGCCCGTTCGACGCCGACGCCGCCGGCACCGTCTCCAGCTCGGGCGCGGGTGTTGTGGTGCTGCGCCGGCTGGAGGACGCGCTGCGCGACGGCGACCGGGTGGTGGCAGTCATCCGTGGCACGGCCGTCAACAACGACGGGGGAGACAAGGCCGGGTTCACCGCGCCCTCGCCCGGCGGGCAGCGCGGTGTCATCCTGGCGGCCCTCGGCCGGGCTGATGTCGACCCGGCGGACATCGGCTACGTCGAGGCACACGGCACCGCCACCCGACTGGGCGACCCGGTGGAAGTGGCCGCGCTCACCGCCGCGTTCCGCACCACCACGGACGCGGTCGGGTCCTGCCTCCTGGGCGCGGTCAAGGGCAACATCGGGCACACCGGCTCGGCCTCCGGCGTCAGCGGCCTGATCAAGACGGCGCTGATGCTGCGCCACCGGGAGCTGGTGCCGACCATGCACTTCCGGCGGCCCAACCCTCTGATGAAGCTCGAAACCACGCCGTTCACCGTCGCCGACCGCCACGGCCCCTGGCCCGAGGGCCGGCCGGCGCTCGCCGGCGTCAGTTCCTTCGGCGTCGGCGGGACCAACGCGCACGCAGTCCTGGAGGCCGCCCCGACACCGCCCGCCACCCGCGTGGGAGCGCGCGGGCCGCGTCTGCTGGCGGTGTCCGCCGCGTCCCCCGAGGCGCTGCGCACCGCCCGGAGCGAGCTGGCCCAGCGGCTGCGGGACGACCCGGCGCCGCGGCTGGACGAGGTGGCGCGCACCCTGGCCGACGGCCGGCGCCGGTACGCACACCGCGCCACCGTCGTCGCCCGCGAGGTGGCGCGGGCCGCCGAAGCGCTCGGGGAGCCCCTGCCGGACGGTCCGGCGCCACCCGAGCCGGCCGGGGTCGCCTTCCTCTACCCGGGGCAGGGCACCCTGCGCCCGGGCGGAGCCGCCGCCGGGGCGTATGCCGTGCTGCCCGCGTTCGCCGAGGCCTTCGACGAGGTACGCGCATGGGCCCGGCAGGAGGCCGATACGGACCTGTCGGCGTTGCTGAGCCCGCGGACACCGGCGGAGTGGTACCACGACCCCGTCCACCAGCAGCTCGGTCTCTTCGCCCTCGGACACGCCCTCACCCGCACCCTGGACGGCTGGGACATCAGGCCGAGCGCCGTGATGGGCAACAGCATCGGCGAGTACGCCGCCGCCCTGGCGGCCGGGGTGTGGGAACTCCCCGACGCGCTGCGCCTGGTGCACACCCGGGCGCTGGCCACCAGGGGCACCGCTCCCGGCCGGATGCTCGCCGTCGAGCTGGTACGGGACGGCGCCCGCGAGGCCGTGACACAGGCACTCGCGCGACTGCCCGAGCCCCGGCCCGCGGTGGCCGTGGACGGCCACGACCGCCTGATCCTCTCCGGCCCGCCGGAGGCGGTCCAGCGGCTCTCCGAGCGACTGGACGGCTGGCCCACCCGCCTGCTGGAGACCCGCAGGGCCTTCCACTCCCCGCAGATGGCCCCGGCCGCGGCCGCGCTGCGCGCCCGCGTGGCGCGGCTGACCGCGAAGGCCCCTCAGACACCGCTGGTGTCCAACGTCACCGGCGGCTGGGCCACCCCCGACGAGGTGGCGTCGGCCGATTACTGGGCCGCCCAGCTGACGGACACCGTGCGGCTGCGGCAGGGCCTGGACACGCTGTTGTCGGGCGGCGCCGAGCTGTTCGTCGAACTCGGGCCGGGCGCCTCCATGAGCCGGGCGGTCCGCGACCACCCCCGCCACACCGCGCGCCACCTCACGGTCCCGCTGCTCGACGGTGCGACGGACGACGCCGAGGCGCGGGTCCTGGAAGCGGTCGGCAGGCTGTGGGAGGCCGGGCTGAGCGTGGAGGTCGGGCAGTTCGCGGGCGGGTCCCGGCACCGCTGCTCCCTGCCGCCCCACCCCCTGGACTCCAGGCCCTGCGGCACCGGCACCGGCACCGGCCAGGCCACGGGCCCGGTCGTACGGGCTCCGGCCGGACCGGCGACGACCGAGCCGGCCCCGAGCCTGCCGCGCCCCGCGCACGCCACGACCGCGCGGCAGATCGCCGAAGACCTCCAGGCCCCGGCGGCCGCGGACCGGCCCACGCTGTCCGAGCGGCCCGCCCTGGTGCGCCGCCTCGACGCGTACACCGCGGCCCTGGCCACCCGGCTCGGGCTGCGGATCGGCCGCCTCGCGCCCGGCGACGCCGTGAACGCACGGGAACTGACGGACCGGCTGGCCGGCCACGGCAAACTCATCGGACCGGCCCGGCTGATGGTCCGGGCCATGACCGAACACGGCTTCCTCACCGAAGAACCGGCGGACGCGGCCCCGGACGGCCACCGCCTCCTGGTCCCCGACGACATAGAGGAGCGGCTGCGCTCCGCGCTCGACCCGGCCCGGCTCGACGAGGTGCGCGGGCTGCGCCGGATGCTCGACCACTGCGCGGACGCCTACCCCCAGGTGCTGGCCGGCGACCGCGAGCCGGTCTCCGTGCTCTACCCGGACGGCAGCGACACACTTCTGCGCGCCTGTCTGACGGACAATATGGTCGACGTCGCCGACGCGGGGCCCTGCCTGGACCAGCTGGCGGCGGCCGTGGCCACCAGCCGGGGGCCGCGCGAGGCGGACCGGCCGCTGCGCGTGCTCGAGGTCGGCGGTGGAACCGGGGAGCTCACCGGGCGGGTGCTGGAGTCCTGGCCGGCCCATCCCCAGGACCTCTACACCTTCACCGACATCAGCGCCCTGGCCCTGAGCCGGGCCCGGGAACGCGCGGCCGAGCTGGGCCGGCGACAGCTCCGGTGCGCGCGGCTCGACCTCGGCAAGGACCTCGGCGCCCAAGGGTTCGCCGCCGGTGGCTTCGACATCGTGCTCGCCTACAACGCCCTCCATGTGGTGCCCGACCTGCCCGCGGCGCTGCGCAGGCTGAGGGGGCTGTTGGCCACGGGCGGCTGGCTGGGGGCCGTCGAGGTCACGCGGGTGGCGCTGTGGACCCACTTCATGTGGGGCCTGGCGCCCGGCTGGTGGGACTTCGCGGACGACCTGCGCACCGACTCCGTCCATCTGCCCGCCGACGGCTGGCGGCGGGCGCTCGACGACGCCGGGTTCTCGGACGTCGCGGTGGTGCGGCGGCCCTCGGCGGACCACGCGGTCCTGCTGGCGTCGGTCGACGAAGCGGTGGTCGACGAAGCGGTGGCGCCCTCGGGCCCCTCCGGCGAGCCAGACCCGCACCCTCATGCCGTGCAGGATCCGCGAGTGGCGTCGGATGCCCAGGTTCCGTCCGCAGAAGCGGGATTGGCGGCCATCTGGAACCGGCTCCTGGGCACGTCCTCGGCCCGTGACGAGGACGACTTCTTCGCCCTGGGCGGCGATTCGCTCATGGCCGTACGGCTGCGCGGCCGCGTCCACGAAGACCTGGGGATCGCCGTCCCCCTGGCGGAGTTCCTGGAACAGCCGACCTTCGGCCGACTGGCCGCGCTGGCCCAGGACGCCGGGGGCACAAGGGACGACCGAGGGGAGACCGGGGACACCCGGCCCCAGCGGACCCCAGCAGCCCCCCGCGAACTGGTCCGCTTCCACGAGGGCGGCGACGGCACGCCCCTCTTCCTCGCCGCCCCCGCCGCCGGGAGCTCGCTGTGCTACCGGGAGTTCGCCCGGGCCGTCGGCGGGGACCGGCCCGTATACGGGATCGACGCCCCGGGGCTGCTGGGCGGCGCGCCCATCCCCGACCGCGTCGAGGACCTGGCCGCCCACCACATCCGCGTGCTGCGCGCGGTGCGGCCGCACGGCCCGTACGCGGTGGGCGGCTGGTCGGTGGGCGGCCTGGTGGCCCACGAGATGGCGGCGCAGCTGGAGCGGGCCGGCGAGCGGGTGGAACTGCTGCTGTTCCTGGACGGTTTCGCGCCGGACAGCGGCGGCCGACCCCTGGGCTCCGCTCCACAGCACCTGGCCGCGGGCCTGTGGCACCAGGCGCTGGTCGCACTCCAGATCGGGCCCGCGGGCCGTACGGTGCGGTCGGTGCCCGGGGCGAGCCGGGTCTTCCGGGCCTATCTACGGGCCATGCTGCGCTATCGGCCGAGGCCGGTGTCCTGCCCTACGGTGCTGTTCAAGGCCGGGCTCACCCACCGGACCGAGGCGCGGCTGCGCACCTGGCTGAGCGCGTTGCACCCCGGCGGGCTGACCGTCCTGCCCTGCTCGGGCAAGCACTGGACCATGCTGACCGAGCCCCATGCCTCGGCCCTGGCCCATCAGGTGCGCCGAGCCCTGGACGCCCCGGACCGCTGACGGCGGCCCGTCCGGGTCCGCGGTCCTCCCTCGCTGCCGAGCAGCCCCTGCCTGCGACAACAGCCCTTGCACACAGGGGGCGTGACAGGATCCACTGGGCGCGACGATGCGTGCGGCGGGTTCATCTGCCCGGAGTTGTGCGCAGGCACTGATGAGTCGGAGAGGGCCGATGGAGCTGTTGGGGGAGACGGACCGGCCGGTGGCCGGTCCGTACCGGCTGGTGGCCGAGCTGGGTCGGGGCGGCATGGGGCGGGTGCTGCTCGGTGTCGCACCGGACGGGCGCCTGGTGGCGGTCAAGGTGGTGCGCTCGCAGTTCGTGGAGGACGACGGGTTCCGTACGCGCTTCCGCCGCGAGGTGGAGGCGTCCAGCAAGGTGTCCGGCGCGTATACGGCCGCCGTGGTCGACGCGGACGCGGACGCGCCGCTGCCGTGGCTGGCCTCGGTGTTCGTACCGGGCCCTGCACTGGGCCAAGCCGTGGAAAACGTCGCTCCGTTGACGCCCGAGACGACGGTGCGCCTGGCCGCGGGGCTCGCCGCGGCCCTGGCCGAGATCCACCGGGCCGGGCTGATCCACCGCGACCTCAAGCCGTCCAATGTGCTGCTCGCCGCCGACGGGCCCCGGGTCATCGACTTCGGGATCGCACGAGCGATCGACAGCGAGCACATCACCAAGATCACTCACACGGGCTGGCTGGTCGGCTCACCCGCCTTCATGTCCCCGGAACAGGCGGAGAGCCGCGAACTCACCCCGGCCAGCGATGTGTTCTCGCTCGGCGCGGTGCTGTTCCAGGCGTGCACCGGGCGGGTCCCGTTCGCCGGTTCGTCCACGCTTCAGATGCTCTACAACGTCGTGCACAGCGAACCCGACCTCTCGCCGCTCCCGGACGAGTTGCGCGGCCTCGTCGAACGGTGTCTGGACAAGGACCCGTCCCAGCGGCCCACTCCGGCCGGGATCCTGGAGCTCGTCGGGCAACTCGCCCCGTCCGCGCGACCCTGGCCGCCCGCCGTACACGACCTGATCGACGCGCAGCAGGCCGAGATCGCCCGGGTCCTCGGTCTGCCCGAGGACGGCGGCGCGCTCGTGGCGTCCGGGGCCGGGACGGTCGTCCTCCGCGCCGCGCCAGGAGCGGGCGGCACCGCGCGCCTGCCCGCAGACCCGCCTACCGCCCCACAGAACCTCGCCCGCACGGCAGCCCCGCCTACGGCCCCACAGCACCCCGCCCCACCGGCCGCCCCTCCGGCGGGCGCACCGGCCGCCCCTCCCGCGGGGACTCCCCGCCCGACCCGCCGCGTTCTCCTGCTCGGCGCGCTGGGCGCCGGTGTCACTGCCGCCGTCGCCGTCCCACTCGCCGTGGACCGGTTCTCCGGGGCCTCGGCCAAGGGGGGTTCCGGGGAGTCCCCGTCGCCGAGCACATCGCGGCCGCGGACGGCGAGCCCGAGCGCGTCGCGGTCCAAGTCGCCCACCCCCAAGCGGACGTCGATGGTCACCGTGTCCGACAAGCGGGGCAGCATGCTGACCGCCGTGCGGTTCAGCCCGGACGGCAGGTTCATCGCCCTCGGTGACCTGAACGGCAACGTCGTGCTGTGGCGCAGCCCCACCCTGAAGATGGCGGCCGTCCTCAGCGCGCCCGGCGCGGGAGGGGTCGACAACTCCATCGGCGACCTGGCGTTCAGCCCGGACGGCTCGCTCCTCGCCGGCATCGACGACTACGCGACGATCACGCTGTGGGACGTCGCGTCGCGCAAGAAGGTGGCCACGCTCCACGGCGACAAGAACCAGAAGGACTCCGAGTACGACTCCGTGGCGTTCAGCCGGGACGGAAAGACCCTGGCGTACAGCTCGAACACCACCATCACGCTGTGGGACGTCAGGTCCCGCGACAAGGTCGCCACCCTCGTCGACCCCGCGGGCCCCACGACGGATGTGAACAAGGGGTGGGTGGCGTCCGTCGTGTTCACCAAGGACGGCCGCACCCTCATCGCCTCCACCACGGAGGGGAAGCTGCACTTCTGGGACATCGGCCGGCGGAGTATCACCGCCACTGTCCAGGGGGGCAAGGACGGCCTGTACGACCTCGCGCTGAGCCCGGACGGCAAGGTCCTCGCGGCTGACGCCGGGGTCGAAGGAGTCAGGCTGTGGGACACCGGCAGTCGCAAGAAGATCGAGACCCTGACCTTCACCTCGCAGATGATCGGCTCCGTGGCGTTCAGCCCGGACGGCAAGTCCCTGGCCGCCAGCGAGGCGGGCGGGGCGGTCCAGGTCTGGTCCACCGCCACCTGGAACCCCGTGCGCACGCTCGACAAAAGCATCGAGGAGGCGGCGGAGGCCCTGTCAGAGGCCCGGCAGAGCTTCTCGGACGCCCTCGCCTTCAGCCCCGACAGCAAACTCCTGGCCGTGTCCCTGGACTACCGCCTGGCCCTCTGGAAGCTCACCTGACCCTGACCCTGATCCGATGCAGGCCAACCTTGAGAGATTCCTGCTTCTTTAATTGACAGCGGAAAATAAGGGCCATAGGTTCCCGGCCATGCAGTCGGCCTCCCACGGCGAGGCGTTCCCGGTCCGTACGCCGGCCGCCTCGCACATCTTCACCACGCTCTTGTCCCATGGCCCGCTCACGCGGCCCGAACTGGCCCGGCGCACCGGCCTGTCCGCGGCCGCGGTCACCAAGGCGGTCCGGCCCCTGATCGAGTCCGCGTATCTGGTGGAGGACGTGGCGGAGGAAGCGCGTCCGACGCTCGGGCGTCCGGCCAACCCCGTCCGGGTCGACGGCGGGCGCGCGCTGTTCGCCGGGGTCAAGGTGACCGGCGACGAGGTCATCGGCGTGCTCACGGACCTGTGCTGCCGCGTCTGTGCCGCCCGGCACATGCCACTCCCGGCCCGTGACCCCAGGGCGGTGCTGGCCGCGGTGGCCGAGCTGGTGGGGGCGTTGCTCATCGAGGCCGACGGCCTCGGCGTGCCGGTCCTGGGGCTGGGGGTCGCCGTCTCCGGAGACGTGGACCGTGTGCGGGGCGTCGTCCGCTACTCGCCGTTCCTGGAGTGGCGGGGCATCCCGCTCGCCGAACTCGCCGCCACGACCACCGGCCTGCCGGTCACCGTCGACAACGACGTTCGCGCGCTGACCGTCGCCGAGCAGTGGTTCGGCGGCGGCGTGGGGCTGTCGAACTTCGCCGTGGTCACGGTCGGCGCGGGCATCGGCTGCGGGCTTGTGGTCCACGGCCGGGTCGTCGCGGGAGCGCAGGGGGTGGCCGGTGAGATCGGTCATGTGACCATCGACCCGGCCGGTCCGCTCTGCCACTGCGGTAACCGCGGCTGTGTGGAGGCCATCGCGGGGGACGCCGCGATCCTCGCCCGGATCCGGGAGGCGACGGGCGTCGATGTCGCCGGCCCCACGCAGGCCGTGGACCTGGCGCGCCGCGGCGTCCCCGGAGCGCGGGAGGCATACGCGCGGGCCGGGGAGGCGATCGGGCGCGCCCTCGCGACCGTGGCCAACCTGCTCGGCCCCGAGCGCGTGATCATCTCGGGCGAGGGCCTGGCCGCCTACGACCTGTTCGCCGAGCAGGTCCGTGACGCGTTCGCCGCGGCCGCCTTCGGCTCCGCCGCGCGCTGCGACATCCAGACCCGCCCGCTGCCCTTCGAGGAATGGGCGCGTGGCGCCGCGGCCATCGCGATTCAGTCCTTCATCAGACCTTCATCCGATCAGACACCGACCAGCGCACGGGAGCACAGCTGAACATCGACTCGGGCAAGGGCTGAGCCGCCCCGGCCCGCGGACCCATCGCCAGGAGGTACGACCCATGTGGTCATCCCCGTACTCCGCCACGTCCAAAGTTGTTCACGGCCTGAGAGCCATGATGGTCCTCGTCCTCACCGCCGGCGCCGCGACCGCCGTACCGGCGGCCCGCGCGGATGCCGGGGCCGGTACGCCCGGTGTCGCGGCCAAGCCGTATATGGGCTGGACGAGTTGGAGCATGCAGTCGTCGAAGTATCCGGGCCTCAACCCGGACGGCGACTACAGCTACCTCACCGAGGCGAACGTTCTCGAGCAGACCGACGCGTTGGCCGCCAAGCTCAAGAAGTACGGCTACGAGTACGTCAACATCGACGCCGGCTGGTGGCGCGACAAGGCCTGGAAGCCCGCGTTCGACCAGTACGCCCGGCAGAAGGCCGACCCCGTCCGGTTTCCGAGCGGCATGAAGGCGGTCGCCGACCGCATCCATGCCAAGGGCCTCAAAGCGGGCATCTATCTGCCCGTGGGCCTGGAGAAGGAGGCGTTCGGCGACGGCAGGGTCCCGGTCTGGAACGCCGACGGCTGCACCACCGCCGACATCGTCCATGACGACCTGCGCACCACCAACGGCTGGGACAGCGCCTATAAGCTCGACTTCTCCCGCCCCTGCGCCCAGAAGTACGTCGACTCCCAGGCACGGCTGTTCGCGGACTGGGGATACGACTTCCTCAAGCTCGACGGCGTCGGCCCCGGCTCCGGCAAGAGCGGCGACCAGTACGACAACGCGGCGGACGTGGCCGCCTGGCAGAAGGCCATCGCCGCCACCGGCCGCCCCATCCACCTCGAGATCTCCTGGTCCCTGGACATCGGGCGCGTCGCCGACTGGAAGAAGTACTCCAACGGCTGGCGCATCGACACCGACGTCGAGTGCTACTGCAACACCCTCGTCAGCTGGGAGAACTCCGTCGACGACCGCTGGGACGACGCCCCGGGCTGGACTCGGCACGCGGGCCCCGGAGGCTGGAACGACCTCGACTCCCTGAACGTCGGCAACGGGGAGATGGACGGCCTCACCAGGGCCGAGCGGCAGAGCTACGCCACCCTGTGGGCCATCGCCAAGTCCCCGCTCTACACGGGCGACGACCTCACCCGCCTCGACTCCTACGGTCTGTCCCTGCTGACCAACCGCGAGGTCATCGCCGTCAACCAGAGCGAGGCCCCGCCCGCCCGCCCCGTCACCCCCGCCGATCCGCAGCAGGTGTGGGCGGCGAAGAACCCCGACGGCAGCTACACGGTGGCCCTGTTCAATCTCGCCGACAGGCCCGCCGCCGTCACCGCCGACTGGGCGGCCCTCGGTTTCACCGGCAAGGCCGCCGTCCGTGACCTGTGGAACCACGAGAACCTCGGCACGTACCAGAACAAGATCACTTCGGCGCTGCCCGCGCATGGCTCCCGCCTGTTCACGGTCACCCCGCGCGGCGGGCCGCTCACCACGACCGCCTACGAGGCCGAGTCCTCGGCGAACACCCTCGGCGGCAACGCCTCCGTCGCCGACTGCTCCGACTGCTCCGGCGACCACAAGGTCGGCAACCTCTATCTCGGCGGCACGCTCCGCTTCAACGACATCACCGTCGACAAGGCCGGCGTCCACCTGGTCAAGGTCGCCTATGTCAGCGGTGACCCCCGCTCGGTCGACATCTCCGTGGGCGGAGGCGGCGCCACCCGCCACAGGTTCCCCTCCACCGGTGACTGGGGGACCGTCGAGACCGTCAGTGTGCCCCTGACGCTCAAGGCGGGCGTCAACACGATCACCTTCGACAGCGGGTCGGGCTACGCGCCGGACATCGACCGGATCGACGTGCCCAAGTCGTCCTGACCGCCCCCGGGCCCGGCCCCGCCGGGCCCACTCCCGCATCGGAGTCCGCCATGCCCACTCGCCCGACCGACCCCCGTAGAAGAACTCTGCTCTCCCTGGCCGGCGCGGCCGGCTTCGCCACCGCACTGGGCGCCCTGCCCGCCTTCACCGCCTCCGCCGCCCCCCGGAGGCCCGCGGACGCGTCCGTGCCCGGCGATCCATCGCCCCACGAGCTGTGGTGGCAGGCCCCTGCCGACGACCACTCGATGATCGAACAGGGTCTGCCCGTCGGAAACGGCCGGATCGGAGCCCTCGCCGGAAACGACCCCGGCCGGGAACTCCTGCTGATCACCGATGCCACGATGTGGACCGGCGGCCTCAACGACACCCTCGACGCCGACGGCCAGTTCCCCTACGGCCGCGCCGACTTCGGCTCCCTCACCCTGCTCGGCCGCCTCGTCGTCGACATCCCCGACCACGACCTGTCCGCCGTCTCCGACTACCGCCGCGGTCTCGACCTGGCCCGTGGCCTGCTCACGACGTCGTATGTGCGCTCCGGTGTGACCTACCGCCGCGAGATATTCGCCAGCCGCCCCGACGACGCGATCGTTGTGCACTTCACCCAGAGCGGAGGCGGTCGCTACAGCGGCACCATCACTCTCGACGGCACCCACGGCGAGACCACCACAGGCGGGCGGCGACACGTCTCCTTCGGCGCGGCCTTCCCCAACAGCCTCCGCTACGGCGCCGCGGCCACGGCGTACGGAAACGGCGGGCGCATCACCGTGAACGGCTCGCGGATCTCCTTCTCCGGGTGCGCGGACCTCACCGTGGTGGTCAGCGGCGGCACCAACTACGTGCCCGACGCCTCCACTCACTACCGCGACGCGTCCCTCGACCCCGAGAAGCTGGCCCGCACCAAGGTCCGCGCCGCCGCCGCCCACTCGGCGGACACCCTGCGGCACACTCATGTCGCCGACCACGGGGCCCTGTTCGAACAGCTGGACCTCTCCCTCGGCAGATCGTCCGCCGCCCAGCGCGCCCTGGACACCTGGGAGCGCGTCAAGGCCCGCGCCCGCGACGGCGTGCCCGACCCCGAACTCGAGGCCGACTACCTGCAGTTCGGACGCTATCTGATGATCTCCGGGTCGCGCGGCAGCCTGCCGGCGGGACTGCAGGGACTGTGGCTGGACGGCAACGACCCCGACTGGATGGGCGACTACCACACCGATATCAACATCCAGATGAACTACTGGATGGCCGACCGCGCCGGTCTGTCCCAGTGTTTCGACGCGCTCACCGACTACTGTCTGGCCCAGCTGCCGTCCTGGACGAGCCTCACGCACTCCCTCTTCAACGACCCGCGCAACCGATACCGCAACTCCGACGGAGAGATCGCCGGCTGGACCGTCGCCATCTCGACCAATATCCACGGCGGACAGGGCTGGTGGTGGCATCCGGCCGGCAACGCCTGGCTGTGCACCACCCTGTGGGAGCACTACGAGTTCACGCAGTCCCGCTCCCACCTGGAGAAGATCTACCCCCTCCTCAAGGGCGCCTGCGAGTTCTGGGAGAAGCGGCTGCTCACCACGGTGCCGGAGGGCTCCTCCGCGGAGGTCCTCATCGCCGACAGCGACTGGTCGCCGGAACACGGCCCGCTCGACGCCAAGGGCATCACCTACGCCCAGGAGCTGGTGTGGGCCCTGTTCGGCAACTACTGCGACGCCGCCGCCACATTGCGCAAGGACGCCGGATACGCGGACACGATCGCCTCCCTGCGCAGGCGACTGTATCTGCCGCGGGTCAGCCCCAGGACGGGCTGGCTGGAGGAGTGGATGTCACCCGACAACCTTGGCGAGACCACCCACCGGCATCTGTCCCCCCTCGTCGGACTCTTCCCCGGCGACCGCATCCGCCCCGACGGCTCCGCCCCGGCCGACATCGTGGACGGCGCCACCGCCCTGCTCGCGGCGCGCGGCATGAACAGCTTCGGCTGGGCGAACGCCTGGCGCGCCCTGTGCTGGGCCCGGCTGAAGAACGCGGACAAGGCCTACCGGCTCGTCGTGGGCAACCTTCGCCCCTCGACCGGGGGCGGCAACGGCACCGCGTTCAACCTCTTCGACATCTACGAGGTGGAACAGGGCCGCGGCATCTTCCAGATCGACGCCAACTTCGGCACACCGGCGGCGATGATCGAGATGCTTCTGTACTCCCGCCCCGGCCACCTGGAACTGCTGCCGGCGCTCCCCGACGCCTGGGCCGCGGCGGGTCACATCACCGGGGTCGGCGCGCGCGGCGGCTTCGTCGTCGACCTGCGCTGGCGGGACGGGAAACCGAGCGAGGTGCGCATCCGCAGCGTCGGCGGCCGGACCACGACCGTGGTCTACGCGGACAACTCCCGGACCGTCACGCTCAGACCCGGACACTCCGTCACGCTCAAGGACTTCGTCCGGTGAGGGCCCGGTTCACGGGAGTGCGTAGGCTGACCGCGCTGGTGCTCACCGCGGCCCTGCAGGCCGCCACCGCCACCGCCACCGCGTACGCGGCGGGCGCGGCGCCCGACAGCGGGCCCTCCGCGGCCCGGACACCCGGCCACGTGGTGACCTGGGGAGCCTCCGCGGACCGCGTGGGCGACGGCGCCGCCGACCGCGGATACCGGCTCGTCGTCCACACCAGCGTGGCGGGAGACGACCCGCGCATCCGGCTGTCCAAATGCCTTCGGCGACCGGCCCGTCACCTTCGACAACGTATACGTCGGCATCCAGGAGCAGGGCGCGGCACTGGTCCGCGGCAGCAACCGGCCCCTGACGTTCGGCGGCGCGCGGACGGTGACCCTGCCGGCGGGGGCGACCGCGTACAGCGACGAGCTGCCCGGCAGACTGCCCGCCGCGGTCAACCTGGTGGTCAGCCTGCACACACCGGACGCGGCGGGCCCGGCGACCGGACACGGGATGGCCATGCAGACGTCGTACGCGACCTGGGGCGACCACACGGCCGAGGAGGGCGCCTCGGCGTGGCCGGAGCGGATCGGCTCCTGGTACTACGTGGACGCCGTGTCCGTACGGCCCAAGGCGACCACCGGCGCGGTCGCCGTCCTCGGGGACTCCATCACGGACGGCTGGCAGTCCACCGCCGACCTGAACCGCCGCTGGCCCGACTACCTCGCCCGCAGATTGCGGACCGCGGCCACGACCGTCAAGGGAGTGGCCAACGAGGGAATCTCCGGCAACAAGGTCCTGGCGGACGGCGCCGGGCAGAGCGCCCTCCACCGGCTGGACCGGGACGTGCTGTCCCAGCCCGGCGTGCGCACGGTGTTCCTCTTCGAGGGCGTGAACGACATCAAGGCCCATACGGGTGTCACCCCCCAGGACCTGATCGCCGGCTACCGGGAGGTGATCCGCCGAGCGCACGCGGAGGGGAAGTGTGTCGCCGGCGCCACCATCGCGCCCTTCAAAGGGTGGTCCGAGTGGGATGAGGCCGCGGAGGCCGTACGCCAGGAGGTCAACGCGTTCGTCAGGGACAGCGGTGAGTTCGACGCGGTGACCGACTTCGACCGCATCCTGCGCAGCCCCTACGACCACGAGAGGATGCTCCCGGTCTTCGACGGCGGTGACCATGTGCACCGCAACGACAAGGGCATGCAGGCGATGGCCGACGCCGTCGATCTCGGAAGCCTCGACTGCGCCGGGCCGGCCCGGCCCTGACGCGCGGCGCGCGGCGGATATGCCCTATGGCGACGAGGGTGGCGAGGGCGGCGACGGCGGTGGCGCGGTGCTGCCGCGCAGCACGAGCTGGGTCGGGACCAGCGTGGTGCCGGGTTCCGTCACGTCCTCGCGTATCTGCCGGAGCACTCCCTCGACACAGCGCCGCCCCACCTCCGCGAAGTCCTGGTGGACGGTGGTCAGGGGAGGCAGGAAGGAGCCGGCCTCGGCGATGTCGTCGAAGCCGATGACGCTGACGTCCTCGGGCACCTTCCTGCCGCGTTCGTGCAGGGCCCGCAGCAGGCCGAGAGCCATCTGGTCGTTGGCGGCGAACACCGCCGTGCAGCCGGCCTCGTCGGCGAGGCGGAGTCCGGCCTGGTAGCCGGACTCCGCCGACCAGTCGCCCCGCACCAGGGGTGGCGGGACACTTCCCGCGTCGGTGAGGGTGACCCGCCACGCGTCGGCGCGGCGCTGCGCGGCGAAGGACTCCTCCGGGCCGGCCAGGTGCCACACCGTGCGGTGGCCGAGGTCGAGCAGGTGGCGCACGGCGGCGCGGGTTCCGCCGGCCTGGTCGGTGTCGACCACGCTGTAGCGGTCGCCCGCGTCCGAATCGGCCACGACCACTTGGACGTTGGGCGGCAGCGAGACGGTGGCCGCGTCGAGCAGGTGCACTTCCATGATGACGATGACGGCGTCGACGGCGAGCTCCCCCAGCCGGGAGAAGGCGCCCCGCACCTCGTCCTGGGTGGGGACCGCGACGGGCAGGAGCGTCACGGCGTAGCCCTCATGGGCCGCGGAGGTGGCGATCGCCTCCAGGGTGCGCACATTGCCGGTCGTGGCAAGGCTGAAGGTGATGACACCGATGGTGCGGAACTCGCCGCGCTTGAGCGCCCGGGCGGCGCTGTTGGGCCGGTAGCCCAGCTCCTTCATCGCCGCGAGGACCTGCTGCCGGGTTTCCTCGGTCACCCCTGAGTAGCCGTTGGAGACACGGGAGACCGTCTGCGAGGAGACACCGGCCAGGCGGGCGACGTCCGCCATGGAAGCGCGCTGGACCCGTCGGTCGGCGCGTGTTGTTCCGGCCCTCACCCGGGTCTGCGGCGTACTCACGGAGGCGCCGTCCGCTGCGTCCATCTATGCCCCCTTTTATCCAATGTTTCGTGGATTCTCCGGCCGACGACCCTTGACCGTCGACATTCGGGCAGTGTAGACATGCCGCCACCAGATGTTTACGTAAACATAACACCCGTCAAGGCCTCTTACGGGGTGTGGTGTTTACGTGAACATCGCGTGGGCGCCGGGCTGTCAGGTCCGAGAGGGATGAACGAGGAACGACATGACGACGCTGCAACCGCCGGCGGCCGTGGACCGCACGGCACGGGCTTCGCTGAAACGGGACCGCCGGTCCTGGACGGGGTGGGGGTTCGTCGGCCCCTTTGTGGTGGTCTTCGCCCTGGTCTTTCTGGCTCCCATCGGGTATTCGATCTACCTCAGCCTCTTCCGGGACAGGCTGATCGGCGGCAACAGCTTCGTGGGCCTGGACAACTACCAGCAGGCGCTTCAGGACGACCAGTTCTGGGCCGGTGTGACCCGGGTGGGGCTGTTCCTGGCGGTCCAGGTGCCGATCATGCTGGGCATCGCCCTGCTCGTCGCGCTCGCGCTGGACAGCGGGCGGCTGTACGGCAAGAACTTCTTCCGGATCTCGATCTTCCTGCCCTATGCGGTGCCCGCCGTGGTGGCCACGCTGATGTGGGCCTTCATGTACGGCACCCGCTTCGGCCTGGTGGGGGACATCAACGACGCCTTCGGTGTCTCGCTGCCCGATCCGCTCTCGCCCGACCTGATCCTGGCCTCGATCGGCAACATCGTCACCTGGGAGTTCGTCGGCTACAACATGCTGATCTTCTACTCGGCGCTGCGGGTGATCCCGCACTCCCTGTACGAGGCCGCGGAGATCGACGGCGCCGGACAGCTCCGCGTCATCACCGCCATCAAGCTTCCCGCGATCCGCGGAGCCCTCGTCATCGCGACGATCTTCTCGATCATCGGCAGCTTCCAGCTGTTCAACGAGCCGAGCATCCTGAAGCCCCTGGCGCCGAACGCGATCGCCACCGACTACACCCCCAACTACTACACCTACACGCTGTCCTTCAACGGCCAGCAGCACAACTACTCCGCGACGGTCGCCATCGTCATGGGGCTGATCACCATGGTCATCGCCTATGTCGTCCAGCTGCGCGGCATGCGCAAGGGAGCGTGAACCATGAGCAGTCCCGCCACCACCGCTTCCAAGCCCACGCCCGTGCGGGCCAAGTCCTCCGGCCACGCACCGCGGCTGCGCACACCGCGCCGGACCGCCGAAAGGCGACTCCCGCGCCGCAGTGTGCTGCTGACCGTGCTGACCGGTCTGGTACTGCTGTACTCCCTGGTGCCGCTGATATGGCTGGTCATCAGCTCCACCAAGACCCAGGAAGGGCTGGCCACCTCCTCCGGGCTGTGGTTCAGCGACCACTTCGCCCTGTGGGACAACATCCGTGAGACGTTCACCTACAACGACGGGGTCTTCGTCCGCTGGCTGCTGAACACCCTGCTGTATGTGGTGCTCGGCGCCGGTGGCGCCACCTTCCTCGCGGTCCTGGGCGGCTACGCCCTCGCGAAGTTCAGCTTCCCCGGCAAGCGCGCCGTCTTCGCCGTCGTCATCGGGGCCGTCGCCGTGCCGACCACCGCGCTGGCGGTCCCCACCTTCCTGATGTTCAGCAAGATGGGGCTGACCAACACCCCCTGGGCGGTGATCGTCCCCTCGCTCATCTCGCCCTTCGGCCTGTATCTGATGTGGGTCTTCGCCACCGAGGCCATCCCCACCGAGCTGCTGGAGGCCGCCCGCATCGACGGCGCGAGCGAGCTGCGCACCTTCTTCCAGGTCAGCCTGCCGCTGCTGGCGCCGGGCATCGTGACCGTGCTGCTGTTCACGATGGTCGCGACCTGGAACAACTACTTCCTGCCGCTGATCATGCTCAAGGACCCGGACTGGTATCCGCTGACCCTGGGGCTGAACAGCTGGAACGCCCAGGCCCAGACGGCCGGTGGCGAACCCGTCTTCAACCTGGTGATCACCGGTTCGCTGATCACCATCATCCCCCTGATCGCCGCCTTCCTGCTGCTGCAGAAGTACTGGCAGTCCGGACTCGCCGCCGGAAGCGTCAAGGAATAACCCTCACCCCACCACGCAGAAGTGGATGCACCTCCATGTCGATGAACACTCGCCGCATGCTGCGCGGCATCGGCCTCGTCTGTGCCCTCGCCCTGGGAGCGACCGCTTGCGGCGGCTCCGACGACGACTCCAGCGGTAAGAAGGTTTCCGCAGGGGACATCCAGGCGGCCCTGAAGAAGGGCGGCTCCATCACCGTCTGGGCCTGGGAGCCCACGCTCAAGCAGGTCGTCAAGGACTTCGAGAAGGAACACCCCAAGGTCCACGTCAACCTCGTCAACGCGGGCACCAACAAGGACCAGTACACCGCCCTCCAGAACGCCATAGCGGCGAAGAAGGGCGTCCCGGACGTCGCGCAGATCGAGTACTACGCGCTCGGCCAGTTCTCGCTGACCAAGGCCGTGACCGACCTGTCCGGGTTCGGCGCCGACAAGCTCTCCAAGACCTACTCGCCCGGCCCGTGGAACTCGGTGAAGTCCGGCGACAAGATCTACGCGCTGCCCATGGACTCCGGCCCGATGGCGCTCTTCTACAACAAGAAGATCTTCGACAAGTACAAGGTCGCGGTGCCCACCACCTGGGACGAGTACGTCGACGCGGCACGCAAGCTGCACAAGGCCGACCCGAAGGTCTACATCACCAGCGACACCGGCGAGGCGGGCATGACCACCAGCCTGCTGTGGCAGGCCGGCTCGCGCCCGTACCAGGTCGACGGCACCAACGTGAAGATCGACTTCTCCGACAAGGGCGCCGCCACCTACACCAAGACCTGGCAGAAGCTCATCGACGAGAAGCTCCTCGCGCCCGTCACCGGCTGGACCGACGACTGGTACAAGGGGCTGGGCAACGGCGACATCGCCACCCTGACCACCGGCGCCTGGATGCCCGCCAACTTCGTCTCCGGCGTGAAGAACGCCTCCGGCGACTGGCGCGTGGCCCCGCTGCCGCAGTGGACCAAGGGCGACAAGACGACAGCCGAGAACGGCGGCAGCTCGCTGGCCCTGCCCTCGGCGGGCAAGAACAAGGAGCTCGCCTACGCCTTCACCGAGTACGCGAACGCCGGCAAGGGCGTGCAGACCCGGCTCAAGGGCGGCGCCTTCCCGGCGACCACGGCGGACCTCCAGTCCGAGGCGTTCCAGAACACCGAGTTCCCGTACTTCGGCGGGCAGAAGGCCAACAAGATCTTCGCCGACTCGGCCGCGAACGTCGGCAGCGGCTGGTCGTACCTCCCCTACCAGGTGTACGCCAACTCGATCTTCAACGACAGCGTCGGCAAGGCCTATGTCTCGAACACCCCGCTGACCAAGGGGCTGAAGGCCTGGCAGGACGCCTCCGTCAAGTACGGCAGCGAGCAGGGCTTCACGGTCTCGAAGTAAGGACCGTCCGGCAGCAGGGCGCGCCACGCCGCGTGCCCTGCTGCCGGACGCTCTGAGCACCACCAGCACCAACGCCGCGCCACCCCGTGCGGTACACCGGAAGGACCACCATGATCTCCACCCTCCTCTCCCGGCTGCCGCACGGGTCGGACGGTGACCCCGCCTCCCCCCGCCTCGCCTTCGGCGCCGACTACAACCCCGAGCAGTGGCCGCGCGAGGTGTGGGAGGAGGACGTCCGGCTGATGCGCCAGGCCGGCGTCAATGTCGTCTCCGTGGCGATCTTCTCCTGGGCCCGCATCCAGCCGACCCTGGACCGGTGGGACTTCGAGTGGCTCGACGAGATCATGGACCTCCTGCACGCGGGCGGCATCGGGGTCGACCTGGCCACCGCCACCGCCTCCCCGCCGCCCTGGCTCACCACCGCGCACCCGGAGATCCTCCCGGTGACCGCCTCCGGTGAGACCGTGTGGCCGGGGGCGCGGCAGCACTGGCGCCCCACCTCGCCGGTCTTCCGCGACCACGCCCTGCGCCTGGTGACCCAGATGGCCCGGCGCTACGCCGACCACCCCGCCCTGGTGGCCTGGCATGTGTCCAACGAGCTGGGCTGCCACAACATCTACGACTACTCCGACGACGCCGCCCGCGCCTTCCGCGACTGGCTGCGTGCGCGCTACGAGAGCCTCGACGCGCTCAACCACGCCTGGGGCACCGCGTTCTGGTCCCAGCGCTACAGCGACTGGGAGCAGATCCTGCCGCCCCGGCTGGCCGCGTCCCACCCCAACCCCACCCAGCAGCTCGACTTCAAGCGCTTCTCCTCCGACGCGCTGAAGGAGTATCTGCGCGCGGAGCGCGACATCCTGCGCGAGATCACCCCCGGTGTGCCCGTCACCACCAACTTCATGGTGATGGGCGAGACCAAGGGGATGAACTACCCCGACTGGGCCGACGAGATCGACTTCGTCTCCAACGACCACTACGTCCACCCCGGTCCCCAGGACCGCGACGAGCTGTCCTTCTCCGCCAACCTCACCAGCGGCATCGCGAGCGGGCGCCCGTGGTTCCTCATGGAGCACTCCACCAGCGCGGTCAACTGGCAGCCCGTCAACCTGGCCAAGCGCCCGGGCGACCTCGCGCGCGACTCCCTGCTGCATGTCGCGCACGGCGCCGACGCGGTCTGCTTCTTCCAGTGGCGGCAGTCGGCGGCCGGGGCCGAGAAGTACCACTCGGCGATGGTGCCGCACGCCGGGGCCGACAGCGATGTCTTCCGCGCCGTGACCGAGCTGGGCGCCACCCTTCAGGCGCTGGCGCCGGTCGCCGGGGCCGAGCGCGAGCGGGCGCGGGTCGGGATCGTATACGACTGGGACTCGTGGTGGGCCAGCGAGCAGGACTCCCACCCCAGCTCCCGCCTCAACTACCGCCAAGAGGCCCTCGACTGGTACTCCGCCCTCCTCGCCCTGGGCATCCGGGCCGATGTCATCACCACCCGGGCCGACCTCGGCGACTACCGGCTGCTGATCGCGCCCGTGCTGCATGTGGTGCCCCAGGCCCTGGCCAAGGAGCTCACGCGGTACGTCGAGACGGGCGGCCACCTGGTCACCACGTACTTCTCCGGCGTCGTCGACGAGAACGACCACGTCTGGCTGGGCGGCTACCCCGGGGCCCTGCGCGAGCTGCTCGGCATCCGTATCGAGGAGTTCGGCCCGCTGCTCGCCGACCACGCCGTCGAACTGGACGGCCTGGACGGCCAGAGCACCCCGGCGGGCCCGGCCACCGGCACCCTGTGGACCGACCAGATCACCGTCACCGACCCCGACGTGCGGACCCTCGCCCACTACCGCACCGGCACCTACGCCGGCCGCCCCGCCATCACCCGCCGCGCGGTGGGCCAGGGCTCGGCCGCGTATGTCTCCACCCGGCTGGGCGCCGACGGGCTCACCCGCCTCCTGCCGGGCCTGCTGGAGGGCGCCGGAGTCCACAGCGAGCTGCCCGCCGAGGTGCGCGGGCGCGTCGAGCTGACGGTGCGCCGCACCGCCGATGCCCGCTACCTGTTCCTCGTCAACCGCACCGACGAGCAGGTGAGCCTGCCCGGCCTCACCGGGGAGCCGCTGTCCGGCGGCACCGCGGCCGCCGACGGCTCGCTCACCCTGCGGCCGCGGGAGGTCGCCGTGGTGCGACAGCCCGCCTCCTGACACACCCCCCACACGGGCATGTCCGCTGGGCATGCCGTCCCACCGAAGCGACCACTGACGAGCTGGGAGCACACGATGGAACGCCGTACCCGCACAAGACGCCTCCTGGGGGCCATCGGCGTCACCGCCCTGGCCACGGGCGCCGCCCTGATCAGCGCACCGTCCCCGCAGGCGGAGGCGCAGGCGCAGGCGGAGGCCGTGACCGTCCGGCCCGACCCCTCCTATCAGCAGCAGAAGTTCGAGGGCTGGGGCACCAGCCTGGTCTGGTTCGCCAATGTCACCGGCGGTTACCCCGAGGAGATACGCCAGAAGCTGGCCGCGCTCCTCTTCGGCGACGACGGCCTGGCCCTGAACATCGCCCGCTACAACATCGGCGGCGGCAACGCCCCGGACGTCAAGGACTACCTGCGCGCCGGAGGGGCGGTCCCGGGCTGGTGGAAGGCGCCCGAAGGCACCACCCGCGAGGACACCGACTGGTGGGGCGCCGACGACCCGGCTGACTGGAACCCGGACGCCGACGCGAAGCAGCGCTGGTGGGTGGACCGGATCAAGGGCGACATCGACCACTGGGAGACGTTCAGCAACTCTCCGCCGTGGTTCATGACCACCAGCGGCTACGTCTCCGGCGGCTTCAACGCCACCGCCGACCAGCTCAAGACCGACTCCGTCGACGACTTCGCCGCCTATCTGGCCGGCGCCACCAAGCGGCTGGAGAAGGCGCACGGCATCAAGGTCGACACCGTCGACCCCTTCAACGAGCCCAACACCAACTACTGGAGCACCCGCCTGGGAGCCGACGGCCAGCCCGTCGGCGGCCGCCAGGAAGGGGCCCACATCGGCCCCGAACTCCAGCAGAAGGTGATCCGCGCCCTGGCCCCCGCCCTGAAGCAGGCCAGGACCGGCGCGAAGATCTCGGCGATGGACGAGACGAACCCGAACATCTTCGCCCAGAACTGGAACACGTACCCGAAGGAGGTGCGTGACCTGGTCGGCCAGATGAATGTGCACACCTACGGCACCGGCGGCCGCACTGCCGTACGCGACCTGGCCAAGGCTGCGGACAAGCCGCTGTGGATGAGCGAGGTCGAGGGCGACTGGGGCGACGGCCAGGACTTCCAGGACATGCGGCCCGGCCTCGGACTGGCCCAGCACATCGTCGACGACCTGCGTGAACTCGAGCCCCGGGCCTGGGTCTTCTGGCAGCCGGTCGAGGACTACGACAACATGAAGCCCGGCGGGGAGTCCGCCAAGGGTGGCAACTGGGGCAGCATCCAGCTTCCGTTCAGCTGCACCTCGAAGGACACCCTCAAGACCTGCCCGATCCGCACCAACACCAAGTTCGACACCGCCAGGAACTTCACTCACTACATCAAGCCCGGTGACCGGCTGGTGAAGGTCGACGACACCTCCAGCGCCGCCGCCGTCTCCCGGCGGGGCAACGGCGCCACCGTCGTCCACGTCAACAGCACCACCGCCGAGCGCACGGTCACCATCGACCTGTCCAAGTTCGCCGACGTCTCCCGCGGCGCCACCGTCACCCCCGTCGTGACCAGCGCCGAGGGCAAGCTCGAGCGGCACCGCCCGATCGCGGTCACCGACCGGCGCGCCACCTTCACCGTGCCGGCCGAATCGGTGACCTCCTTCCTCGTCAACGGGGTGTCCGGCACCGCGAAGGACGCCCCGCTGCTGCGCAAGGGCCACACCTACCAGCTGACCGGCGCCCAGAGCGGCAAGGCGCTCACCGTCGCGGAAGGCGGCACCGGCCTCGTCATCAAGACCGCGAGCGCCGACGCGGCCGACGCCACCCAGCGCTGGCAGCTCCGTCAGCTCAGCGGCGACGGCAACCGGCAGCGGTATGTGTTCACCAACGCGGCGGACGGCAAGCGCCTCGCCGTCCGGGACGGCGCCGCGGTCCTGGAACCCGACCACGGCGCCCGCGACAAGGCCACCCGGTGGATCATGTCGACGACCGGCGATGGCACCTGGACCCTCGTCAACGCCGCCACCGGCACCCTCCTGGAGGTCTCCGGCCAGGCCACGCACGACGGGGCCACCGTCTCCACCTGGCAGCCGAACTCAGGCGCCAACCAGCGCTGGAAGGTGACCGACGTGACGACCGGTCGCTCCGGCTCGGCCGCATAGCGCCTCACGGCGGACAACGGCTCGCCGAACACCGCTGCCCCCGCCACGGATTCTCCCGTGGCGGGGGCAGCGTCATATACGGCCGAGGCCGGCCCCGCTCACGCTCACCGGCTCCAGGGCGATACGAGCCGCGGCGGATTCAATGCGCCGCGTCAATCGTCCACGCCCTGCCGGGCACCTCGGAGAGGAACCCTTCGTGCGAAAGTCCGTTGTCGCCACGCTCGTGGCTCTGGGAACGTGCTTGTCCGCCGCGACCCCGGCCGCCGGTGCCCCCACCGCCGCCGCCCCCTCGGCGGAGGCCGTCCGCACCGTGTTCATCGGCGACTCCTATACGGCCAACTTCGGCATCGGCCCCGTCGGCACCACACCCGCCCTGTGCTTCAGGGCCAACGACAACTATCCCGCGGTGGCCGTCGGCGAGCTGGCCGAGGAGGGCGTCCCGCTGGACGTCCAGGCAGATGTGTCCTGTGGCAGTGCGCAGATCCACCACGTATGGGAGTCGCAGGATCTCCTGCAAGGCACCGTCGTACCGCAGAAGAACGCCCTGCGCCCGGACACCCAGCTGGTGGTGGGCAGCCTCGGCGGCAACACGGTGGGCTTCGCCCGCATCATGAAGCAGTGTTCGGAGCGGCTCCGGGGCAGCGACGGAGTGCTGCTGCCCGCCGACCCGGTGGACGAGGACTCACCGGCCTCCGCCTGCCGTGAGTTCTTCCAGCACGGCGCCGGGGCCGACTGGCTCGACGAGCGGTTCCTGACGGCGGAGCGGGACCTGCGAAGGATGTTCCGCGAGATCCGTGAAACGGCCTCCGGCGCGGACACCGTGCTGGTGGGCTATCCCAGGATCGTGCCCGAGGACACGTCCGCGTGCCTCGAACCCATCCCTGGCGGCACCGAGAAACCGCTCGCCGACATCAATGAGGACGCGCTGACGTTCCTGGACAAGGAGGTCCAGGCGCCCCTCAACGACCTGATGGAGCACGAGGCGCAGGCCGCGGGCGCCTCATTCGTCGACGTCTACCACCAGACCGGCGCCCACACCGCGTGCGGCGGCGAGCAACGGGGCGTCGGTGCCATGCTGGAGAAGTCCGAAGTGAGCCTGCTCGGACTGCGGCTGCCGTGGTTCGTGCACCCGAATCGCACCGGGCGCGATCTGCAGGCAGGGCTGGTCGCGGAGACGATCAAGAAGATCACGACCGCCTGACCCGCTTCCAACCACCCGTCACGGCAGGTCGATGTCGTATCCGCCGGCGGCCTCGATCAGCCACATCAGCGCCCTTCGGCCGCCGTACGGGTGGCCGTCCACGCCGAGCCGTACCCAGCCGCTGGTCCTGGTGGTGGCGCCGCTCTCCCAGAAGCGCCAGCTGCGGGAATCGGCCAGTCCTTCGGGGTCGAAGAGGTCGAGCCAGTCGGCGAGCCGCCAGTCCGCCGTCGCGTTGGCGATCGCCTCGGCCTGCCGCTGACGCTGCGTCAGGTCGCGCCACCGGGCCAGCCAGGTGCCGGGATCCGTCCGCCCAGGTGGGGACTCGGGGGCGCAGCGCTGGACGAACCACTCGGGGAGAAGGGCGGGCCACTCCTCGTCGGCCGGCCAGTTCCCGGCGGGGGCCGTGGCGTGTTCGAGGACGGCGAGCAGCACGTCTCGGATCAGGCCGACCGTGGCGCGGGCATCCCGGGCGGTGAACGTGGCCCTCAGCTCGATGAGCGGATTGACCGTATCGGGGTGGGGGCCGTGGCGGGCCCTGAGCAGCTCTGCCGTGCAGGAGATCGGGTCCAGCCCCTCGTACAGGAGCTGGCGGGTGCGGTGGGGGAGGGCCGCCGCGGCGGCGTCGGTCAGGGCGAGCAGATCGGCGCGCTGTTCGGCCGTGGTGTCGAGGTACGCCACCGCGCGCCCGCGCCCCGGCGCCGGATGCAGCCCGCGGGCCAGGGCCGTGACGTCCGCGGCCACGCGGGCGGACAGCCGGGGGTCGGGGTCGGCGGCCAGCGGCAGGAGAGTACGCAGCCGGGCCACGGGTCCGGATTCGGGCCCGGATTCGGGTTCGGACAGCAACCGGTAGCCGGCGCGGCGTACGGCCGCACGGGGGTCGGCGAGCAGTGCGGCGGCCAGGCCGGGCGGCAGCTTTGCGGTATGCGGGCGCAGTGCGGTGACGGCTTGGCGGATCACCTTGGCCGAGGGGTCGCGCAGCAGGGGGACGACACGGTCGGCCGGCGCCGCGCCGAGGGTGCGCAGCGCGTGCAGCGCATGGGCGCGGATCGCGGCTTGTGGGTGGTCGAGCAGGGGGAGAAGCAGCTGGGCGTCGGCGGCGCTTCCGATCTCGGCGAGCCCGTCGACGGCCCCGGTCGGCGGCTGCGGGGCGCTCACCGCCGCGCGGTAGTGGGCGGGCACGTCGGTGCCGGTGCGGCGGGCGGCGTCCCGCGCCACGGCCCGGACCAGGCCCGCCGGGTCGTCCAGTGCCCCCGTGGCCTCTTCCGGGTGTCCCGCGCGTATCAGCCCGGTCAGGGCGGTGGCCCGTACCTCGCGGTGGCGCGCGGCGGCCAGCCGCCGCAGCAGGTCGGCCCGGTCGGTCCAGACCGCCTCGCGGGCGGCCGCCTCGGCCGCCCGGGCCCGTATCCGTACGTCGGTGTCGCCCTCCGCCAGCGAGATCAGCACCCGGAGGGAGAGGCGACCGGTCGCCCCCGCCACCTCGAGCGCGAACCGCCGCTGTTCGCGCAGCGGGGAGGTGAGCAAGCCCTCCAACAGGGCCGCTCCGGGGGCGGACAGCAGCGCGGCGAGGACCTGTCGGCGGGCGAAGTCGCCGCGCCGGCGGCGGTCGGCGAGCAGCGCGGTCGGCGCCGCGGCCGGGACGAACCGCGCCGGGTCCCGCTGCAGCAGGTCAGTCAGGCCCGCCCGGGCCCGCTCGCGCACCTGACGGACCCAGTCGCCGGTGCGCAGCACCAGGAAGGGCATGAGTTCGGGGCTCGGCCGGTCCAGGATCCGGCGGACCGCGCGTTCGCGGACCCGCCCGTCGCCGTGCGAGCAGGCGAACGCCAGCGCCACGGGGCGGTCGTACTCCGGCGTGGGCGGCGTCGCCTTCGGGTCCACGGAGGTGGACCACAACGGGCGCAACTGCACCCACCGCACCTGCCCGTCCAGCCGCAGGACGACGCCCGGCCGCTTGCCGAGCATGCGCAGCGCCGCCGTGGCGTCGGTGGCGTCGCCCGTCGCCTCACCGGCCGTGTCGAGGTGCGTCAGGGCGTCGACCAAGTCGTCGATGGTGCCCTCCCTGACCTCGGAGAGACCGGACAGGACTGCCTGGAACCGCTCCAGGGGAGCCGGACGCGTCGGGGATTTGCTGGTCACCGGCCCATGGTGCCTGATCGACGGGGCCGCCGCCGGTCGATTTCCGGCGCGGCCGGCCAGGCGGTGCCCCATGAACGCACGGGACGGGAGTGTCTGGTGGGGCCGCACGGAAGTCGGGCGAGGGGGACCGTTGTCCCGACGCCTGTCTGATGACCCGCGCGGCCGCCCCGTGGCACGGTGTGGGACATGGCCTACGACTACCCGTTCGACCCCGAACTCGCCGCGGCCGTGGCCTTGATCCCTTCGGTCGACCTCGCCGACCTGGCCGCCGCGCGGGCCGCGCAGGCGCGGGAGGTCGCCGGGCGGCTCGCGGCCGTGGACGGCGCGGGGGTGGAGGTCGGACAGGCGGTGGCGCCCGGGCCGGAGGGCGCGCCGGACGTGGCGCTGCGCACCTACCGGCCGCGGGGCGCGGCCGGGCCGCTGCCCGCCGTCTTCAGCATCCACGGCGGCGGCTTCATGCTGGGCTCGCCGGACGTGGACCACGCCTTCAACCTGCGCCTGTGCCGCGAGCTTGACGCCGTGGTGGTCTCGCCGGACTACCGGCTGGCGCCCGAACATCCCTTCCCCGCCGGTCTGGAGGACTGTTACGCCGGGCTGTGCCTGCTGGCGAAGGGCGATGCGGGGCCGGCCGTGGCGGCCGACCGGATCGCGGTTCTCGGTGACAGCTCCGGGGCGGGCATGGCCACCGCGCTGACGATGCTCGCCCACCTCCGCGGCGGCCCCGGGATCCGCTTCCAGTTCCTGGGCAGCCCCGCGCTCGACGACCGGCTGGACACGCCGAGCGCGCGGGCCTTCACCGACACGCCCGTATGGACCCGCGACCTCGCCCGGCAGAGCTGGGAGGCGTACCTCGGCGCCGGGGTGCCCGGTACGGGGGACGTGCCGCCGTACGCGGCCCCCGCCCGGGCCGGCGTGGCCGAGCTGCGGGGGCTGCCGCCCGCCTACGTCGCGGTGATGCAGTTCGACCCGCTGCGCGACGAGGGCATCGATTACGCGCGCGCCCTGCTGGCCGCCGGTGTCCCGACCGAGCTGCACCTCTTCCCGGGCACCTTCCACGGCGCGGCGGCCGTGGAGTACGCCGGGGTGGCGCGGCGCATGAGCGACGAGACGGTCACGGTCCTGCGGCGGGCGCTGGGCCGATGAGCGGCCGCCTTCAGTCCGGTGCGGCGGCCAAGCGTCTGGCGTACAGGGCGAGTTGGGCGTGGAAGCGGTGTTCGGGGTCGCGTAGCCGCCAGCCCAGTGCCGCCTCCACATGGGCCAGCCGCGCGGCCACGGAGCTGTGGTGCAGATGCAGTTCCGCGGCGGCCTGGCGCAGCGAGCCGGTGCGGCAGAAGGCGGCCAGGGCGGCGATGGTGAGGCATCCGTTCGGCTGGGTGGCCAGCGCGTCCAGCTGCCGCGCCTCGGGCAGCGCGCCCAGCCGCGCCGCCGGGATGTCGGCCAGCAGCGCGACCGGGCCGAGCGCGTCGTGGTCGGCCACCGCCTCGCGCGGGCTGCCCGCCACCGCGAACCGCAGCGCCGTGCACGCTTGGCGCCAGGAGTCGCGGGCCGCCAGCGCGGGGACCAGGCCGCCGACGCCGACCCGCAGCCGGCGCGCCGCGTCGCGCGGCACTCCCGGGCCGCGGAGGGGGTCGGCCACCGCGGCCTGTAGTGCCGGGGCCGGTGAGCCGGCCGCCCCGTCCGGGGGCTGCACCAGGACCGTGCCCCAGGGGCCGGTCCGGGTGACCCGGACGACGGCCTCGAGCCCCGCGCGGCCGAGCAGCGCGACCGCGTCCAGGCCCGCGTCGACGGCCGGGGCGCCGCGCACCGCCACCATCCGCAGCGGCAGTTCGGGGGCCAGGCCCAGCAGCCGTAGCGCGCGGGCGCGGTCGTGGTCGGATTCGCGCTCGGACAGCACCAGTTCCATCAGCGCGGGATCGGCCACATCGGGCGCACTGGGGGTACGAGATGCAAGGGGCGTACGGGGCGGTGCCGGGCTGCCGCACAGGGTCCGTGCGGCGATGGCCATCCACTCGAGGATCAGGTCGTCGAACGGCCCCGGCGGCCCCGGCCGCTCCAGCCACACCCGCCCGGACGGGCCGAGCTCCGCGCCCTGGGACACCACCTCCGGCTCACCCGGGAGGGCGGCGCCGCCCGGCCCGAACCGGGCCCCGCGGCCGTCGGGCAGCTCCAGGCCCGCCGCGCACTCGGCGAGCCCCGCGGTGGACCGGGCCAGCGATGTCGCATCGAGGGCGCCGCTGCCCAGCAGCGCCTCGAAGTGGGCGATCACGCGAACCGCGGTGGCGGCATCCGCGTCGAGCGCCGAGAGCCGCAGCAGCAAGCCCTTCACAGCCACAAGTTTAGAAAGGACAGGGACATGACCAACAGCCCCCCGTCGACGGGAACCACCGACACGGCCGGAAGGCGGCGCAGAACACCCAGGTCCGTGCTCGCGGCGTTACTCGGCGGCGTCCTGCCGCTGCTGGCGTCGCTGTTCCTGCTGACACCGTCTCCCGCGGCGGCCGCCACGCTCACCGAGGTGACCGGATTCGGCAACAACCCGAGCAATCTCAGGATGTACCAGTACGTGCCGAACAACGTCGCGGCGCGACCCGCGGTCCTCGTCGCGGTGCACTACTGCACGGGCTCGGGTCCCGCGTTCTACTCCGGCACCGAGTTCGCCTCCCTGGCCGACCGCTACGGCTTCATCGTCATCTACCCGTCCGCCACCCGCAGCGGCGCCTGCTTCGACGTCTCCTCGCCGCAGGCGCTGCGGCGCGACGGGGGCAGCGACCCGGTGGGCATCGCGTCGATGGTCCGCTATGCCCTCCAGCGCAACAACGCCGACCCCGGCCGGGTCTATGTCACCGGAGCCTCCTCGGGCGCCATGATGACCAACGTGCTGCTCGGCGACTACCCGGACGTGTTCAAGGCGGGCGCCGCGTTCGCGGGCGTGCCCTTCGGCTGCTTCGCCACCACGGACGGATCGGGCTGGAACACCGCCTGCGCCAACGGCACGATCACCAAGACACCGCAGCAGTGGGGCGATCTGGCCCGCGCGGCCTACCCCGGATACACGGGCGCCCGGCCGAGGATGCAGCTGTGGCACGGCACCGAGGACGCCACCCTGCGCTATCCGAACTTCGGTGAGGAGATCAAGCAGTGGACCAATGTCCTCGGGGTGAGCCAGACACCCGCGAGCACGGACCGTCCGCAGACCAACTGGACCCGCACCCGCTACGGAGCCACCGGTGACCGGGCCCCGGTCGAGGCCATCAGCGTCCAGGGCACGGGACACTCGCTTCCGCTCGCCGGCATGGCCGCCCGGGCCATCACCTTCTTCGGCCTGGACAGCCAGGGCCTGGACAGCCAGCGCTAGTCGCGCGGCGGCGCGGGACGTACCAGCCCCGACTGGTACGCGATGACGACCAGCTGGGCGCGGTCCCGCGCGCCCAGCTTGGTCATGGCACGGTGCACGTGGGTGCGTACCGTCAGGGGGCTGACCACGAGCACCTCGGCGATCTCGGCGTTGGACTTCCCCTCGGCCGCCAGGGCCATCACCTCCCGCTCGCGGGCGGTGAGCGAGGCGAGCAGCTCGCTCGGCGCCAGCGGGGTTTCGGGGTCGGGGGCGGAGAGGAAGCGGGTGATCAGGGCGCGGGTGGCCACGGGGGAGAGCAGGGAGTCGCCGGAGGCCACGGTGCGGATGCCGGTGAGCAGTTCGTCGGCGCCCACGTCCTTGCCGAGAAAGCCGCTCGCGCCTGCGCGGAGCGCCTGGGCCACGTATTCGTCGGTCTCGAAGGTGGTGAGGATCAGCACGCGGGTGGCGGTCAGCTCCGGGTCGGCGCAGATCGCGGCGGTCGCGGCCAGGCCGTCGGTGCCGGGCATGCGGATGTCCATGACGACGACGTCGGGGCCGTGCGCGCGGGTGAGCGTGGCCGCCTCCCCACCGTCGGCGGCCTCCGCCACCACCTCCATGTCCTCGCAGGAGTCGATCAGGATCCGGAAGGTGGCCCGCAGCAGGGTCTGGTCGTCGGCGAGCAGGACACGGATGGTCATGGGGTGCGGTCTTCTTCCGGCTCGGGGGCGCAGTGGTGCGGCGGCACATCGGCCGACCTGCTGTCACCATGGTGAGCCATCCGGCGCGGAAGCGGCCTCAGGGCCGCCCGTGACCCTCGCACGGGCGGCCCTTCCCCTCCTGAGAGCCCCGACAGAGCCCCCCGACGGTCCCGCGGCCCCCTCAGCTGTTCCCGCCGCCGAAGGCCGCGTCGAAGGAGGCGGTCGGCGGGTCGAAGTCGTACGCCTTCAGCCGCTTCAGCGCCTCGGGCGCGCCCTGGAGCCGGTCCATCCCGGCGTCCTCCCACTCCACCGACACCGGCCCGTCGTACCCGATGGAGCGCAGCATCCGGAACACGTCCTCCCACGGCACATCGCCGTGCCCGGCCGAGACGAAGTCCCAGCCGCGCCGCGGGTCGCCCCAGGGCAGATGCGAGCCGAGCCGGCCGTTGCGGCCGTCCAGCCGCTTCCGGGCCTCCTTGCAGTCCACGTGGTAGATCCGGTCGCGGAAGTCCCACAGGAAGCCGACCGGGTCGAGGTCCTGCCAGACGAAGTGGCTGGGGTCGAAGTTGAGCCCGAAGGCGGGGCGGTGGCCGACCGCTTCGAGCGCGCGCTGGGTGGTCCAGTAGTCGTACGCGATCTCGCTCGGGTGCACCTCGTGGGCGAACCGCACGCCCTCCGCGTCGAACACGTCCAGGACCGGGTTCCAGCGCTCGGCGAAGTCCTCGTAGCCGCGCTCGATCATATGCGGCGGCACCGGCGGGAACATCGCCACCAGGTGCCAGATGGACGACCCGGTGAAGCCGACGACGGTACGGACCCCGAAGGCGGCCGCGGCCCGCGCGGTGTCCGCCATCTCGGCCGCCGCCCGCCGCCGTACCCCCTCCGGGTCGCCGTCGCCCCAGATCCGGCCCGGCACGATGGCCTGGTGGCGCTCGTCGATGGGGGAGTCGCACACGGCCTGGCCGACCAGGTGGTTGGAGATGGCCCAGCACTGGAGCCCGTACTTCTCCAGCAGCTGCCGCCGGCCGTCCAGGTAGCCGGGCTCGGCGAGCGCCCGGTCCACCTCGAAGTGGTCTCCCCAGCAGGCGAGTTCGAGTCCGTCGTAGCCGAAGTCGCGGGCCAGTCGGCAGACCTCCTCGAGCGGCAGGTCGGCCCACTGTCCGGTGAAGAGAGTGAATTGTCTGGGCATGCGGGGCCTCCTCAGGCGGGTACCGGGGTGTAGACGCAGTTCTTCTCGGCGCTCTCCTCGACCGCGGCGAGCACCCGCTGCACCTGTAGCCCGTCCGCGAAGGACGGCTCGGGCTCGGTCCGTGTGTCGATGGCCAGCACCAGGTCGCGCGCCTGATGGACGAAGGTGTGCTCGTACCCGAGGGCGTGGCCGGCCGGCCACCACGCCTCCAGGTAGGGGTGTTCGGGCTCGGTGACCAGGATCCGGCGGAATCCGGCGTCGGCGGCGGGCTCGGTGTGGTCGTGGAAGTGCAGCTCGTTGAGCCGCTCCAGGTCGAAGGCGAGCGAACCGCGCTCGCCGTTGAGCTCGATCCGCAGCGCGTTCTTGCGGCCCGCCGCGAACCGGGTGGCCTCGAAGGACGCGAGCGCGCCGGAGGCCAGCCGCCCGCTGAACAGCGCCGCGTCGTCGACCGTGACCGGCCCGCGCGCGCCGCCGCCCGTCTGGCCACCGAGGCCGGTGGTCGCCGTCCCGGCGGTCGCCGCCCCGGCGGGCAGCGGCCGCTCCCGTACGAAGGTCTCGGTCAGCGCCGAGACCCCGACCAGCGGCTCGCCCGCCAGATACTGCGCGAGGTCGACGATATGGGCGCCCAGGTCGCCGAGCGCGCCGGAGCCCGCGTGCTCCCGCCGCAGCCGCCACACCAGCGGGAACTCCGGATCGACGATCCAGTCCTGCAGATACGACACCCGTACGTGCCGCAGCACCCCGAGCCGCCCGTCCCGCACCATCCGGCGGGCGTGCGCGATGGCGGGCGTGCGGCGGTAGTTGAACCCCACCATCGCGATCTGCCCGCGCTCCCGCGCCCGCCGCGCCGCCTCCACCATGGCCTCGGCCTCGGCGACCGAGTTGGCGAGCGGCTTCTCGCACAGCACGTGCTTGCCCGCTTCCAGCGCGGCGATGGCGATCTCGGCGTGGCTGTCGCCGGGCGTGCAGATGTCGACGAGCTGCACGTCGTCGCGGGCGATCAGGGCGCGCCAGTCGGTCTCGGCGGCCGCCCAGCCGTGTTTTTCGGCCGCGGCCCGCACCGCGTCCGGGTCGCGGCCGCAGACGGCGGACATGGTCGGGCGCAGCGGCAGGTCGAAGACGCGGCCCGCGGTGCGCCACCCCTGGGAGTGGGCGGCGCCCATGAAGGCGTAGCCCACCATGCCGACACCGAGAGTGGGCTTCGTTGTTTCCGCAGGACGTTCCATGGGACTCCTTCTCCGTGGGATCAGGGGCCAGATCAGGGCCAGATCAGGGGTCGGACCGGGGCCGACGGGGTGGGTTAGCTGAATCCCGTGGGGAGGTACTCGTCGACGTTGTCCTTGGTGACCACGGCGGAGTAGAGCGTCAGGGAGGCCGGGATCTCCAGCTCGGCGAGGCCGCCGACGCCCTTGCCCTGGCCGAGCGCGCGGGCGAGGTCGATGGCGGAGGCGGCCATCGTCGGCGGGTAGAGGACGGTGGCCTTCAGCACGGTGTTGTCGGCCTTGATGGCGTCCATGGCGCGCTTGGCGCCCGCGCCGCCGACCATGAGGAAGTCGTCCCGCCCGGCCTGCTGGATGGCGCGCTCGGCGCCCACGCCCTGGTCGTCGTCGTGGTTCCAGAGCGCGTCGAACTTCGAATGCGCCTGTAGCAGTTGGGCCATCTTCGACTGGCCCGACTCGACGGTGAACTCGGCGGCCTGGCGGCCGACCTTCTCGATGTTGGGGTAGTTCTTCAGCGCGTCGTCGAACCCCTTGGTGCGCTGCCCGGTCAGCTCCAGGTTGTCAAGGCCGGCCAACTCGACGACCTTCGCGTTCTTCTTGCCCTTGAGCTGCTCGCCGATGTAGCGGCCCGCGTTGAGCCCCATGCCGTAGTTGTCGCCGCCGATCCAGCAGCGGTACGCCTGCGGGGAGGCGAAGATCCGGTCGAGGTTGACGACGGGGATGCCCGCCTTCATCGCCTTCAGCCCGACCTGGGTCAGCGCCTTGCCGTCGGCGGGCAGGATGACCAGGACGTCGACCTTCTTGTTGATCAGGGTCTCGATCTGGCCGATCTGCTGGGCGGTGTCATTGGAGCCTTCGGTGATCTGGAGGGAGACGTCCTCGTACTCCTTGGCGCGCCGCTTGGCCTGCTGGTTGATGGCGTTGAGCCAGCCGTGGTCGGCCTGGGGGCCGGCGAAGCCGATGGTGACCTTCTTGCCGGGCTTGGTGTCGGCCGTGTTCGCGGCCTGCCGGCTGTCGTCCGAGCTCTCGTTGTTCTCGTTGCTGGTACAGCCGGCGGCGAAGAGCGCACCCGCGGCGGCGGTGCCGAAGAGCAGGTTTCTGCGGCTGGTGCGCATCGGCGAGTCGGCCGGGGTGCGTGGGTTATCCCTCATGGCTGGTACGACCCTTCTGGACCAGGACGGCGGCGACGATGATCGCGCCCTTGGCGATCTGCTGGACATCGGTCTGCAGGTTGTTCAGGGCGAACAGGTTGGTGATGGTGGTGAAGACGAGGACGCCGAGGACGGAGCCGGTGATGGTGCCCCGGCCGCCGCTGAGCAGCGTGCCGCCGATGATCGCGGCGGCGATGGCGTCGAGTTCGTAGAGGTTGCCGTTGGTGTTCTGGCCGGAGCCGGTGAGGATGATCAGCATGAACGCGGCGATGCCGCAGCACAGCCCGGACAGCAGATACAGCAGCAGGCGCTGTCGTTTGACGTCGATGCCCGCGAGCCGGGCGGCCTCCGCGTTGCCGCCGACGGCGATGGTGCGCCGGCCGAAGGTCGTACGGTTCAGCACCAGCCAGCCGACCACGGTGACCAAGGCGAAGATCATCACAAGCGGCGGGATGCCCAGCACGTACGAGTCGGGCAGCCCCAGGTCCAGGACCGGCTGCACGGTGACGACCTGCGTCTTGCCGTCGCTGATATGCAGCGCGAGGCCGCGGGCCGAGGCGAGCATGGCGAGGGTGGCGATGAAGGGCACCATGCCGCCGTACGCGATGAGCACGCCGTTGACCAGACCGCAGCCGAGCCCGACGAGGACGGCGCACATCAGGATGCCGCCGAGCCCGAAGTCCTGGGTGGCCAGCGTCGTGGCCCACACGGAGGCGAGGGCGACCATCGCGCCGACGGACAGGTCGATGCCGCCGCTGGTGATGACGAAGGTCATGCCGACGGTGACGACGCCGATGACGGACGCCTGGGTGAGCACGAGTTGCAGATTGCCGGTGCTCAGGAATTCGTCGGGCTTGGTGAAGCCGCCCACGGCGATCAGCACCGCGAGGACCCCGACCAGGGACAGGTTGCGCAGGTCGGCGAGCGCCCACAGCCGGTCGCGCGCGGAGCGTCCGACGACCGGCGGAGGTCCGGCGGGTGTGCCGGGCGGGCTCTCCTTGGTGAGCGTGGCGGTGGGTTCGGGGACGGCGTCCGCGGGGGCGGCGGACACCGGCCGCCCCCCGGGTTGGTTCAGCACGACGGGCTCCCTTCCATGACGAGGTCGAGGACGCGGTGTTCGTCCAGCTCCCGCGCGGGCGCGGTGTGTACGACGCGGCCTTCGCGGAGCACCAGCACCCGGTCGGCCAGGCCGAGGACCTCGGGCAGTTCGCTGGAGACGAGCAGGACGGCCACGCCGTCGTCGGCGAGGCGTCGGATCAGGGCGTACAGCTCGGCGCGGGCGCCCACGTCGACGCCGCGCGTGGGCTCGTCCAGCAGCAGTACGCGGCAGCCGCGCAGCAGCCAGCGGGCGAGCACGGCTTTTTGCTGGTTGCCGCCGGACAGGGTCCGCACCGGGCGCTCGGGGTCGTCCGGGCGCAGCGACAGATCCCGTACGGCCTCCCGGGCCGCGCTCCGTTCGGCCTTGCGGTCCAGCCACCCGGCGCGCGAGAAGCGGGCCAGCGAGGACACCGAGACGTTGCGGGTGACGGACTCCAGCATCAACAGCCCCTGGGCCTTGCGCTCCTCGGGGGCGAGGCCGAGCCCGGCGCGTACGGCGGCGGTGACGCTGCCGGGGCGCAGCGGGCGCCCGTCGACGAGGACGCGGCCGGCGGTCGGCCGCCGGGCCCCGTAGACGGTCTCCAGGATTTCCGAGCGGCCGGAGCCGACGAGGCCGGCCAGCCCCACGATCTCGCCGGGGCGCAGGTCCAGGTCGAGCGGCTCGAACTCGCGTGCCCTGGCCAGCCCCTCCAGCCGCAGCACGGGAGGGGCGCCGCCCGGGTCCGCGGTCCCCGCGGCCCCTTCGGCCCGCTCAGGGAAGGCGTACTCGACGTCGCGGCCGGTCATCAGGGCGACGATCTCGCGGGTCGGGGTGGTGCGGGCGGGGAGTCCGCGGGCGGCGACGCGGCCGTCCTTGAGGACGGAGACGCGGTCGCCGATGCGGCGGATCTCCTCCAGCCGGTGGGAGATGTAGACGACGGCGACGCCGCTCGCGGTCAGGTCGGCGACGATGCGGAAGAGGTTGTCCACCTCGTCGGGGTCGAGGGCGGCGGACGGCTCGTCCATGACGATCAGGCGCACGTCGTGGGAGAGGGCGCGGGCCATGGAGACGATCTGCTGTCCGGCCGCGGAGAGCGTGCCGACCAGCGCGTCCGGGGCGATCTCGGGGTGGCCGAGGCGGGCGAGGAGGTCGGCGGTGGCGGCGCGGGCCGAGCGGGGGCGCAGAAACCCGCCGGTGGCGAGCTCATGGCCGAGGAAGACGTTCTCGGCCACGGACAGCCCCTCCACCAGGTCGAGTTCCTGGTAGATGGTGGCGATGCCCAGGCGCATGGCGGCGACCGGCGACTTGAGCCGCACCGGGTGGCCCTGCCAGCGGATCTCGCCGTGGTCGGGCTGGTGGGCCCCGGCCAGCACCTTGATGAGGGTGGACTTGCCCGCGCCGTTCTGGCCGAGCAGACAGTGGACCTCGCCCGCCTCGACGTCGAGGTCGACCCCGTCGAGGGCCCGTACGCCGGGGAAGGACTTGACGATCGCGGACATGGTGAGCAGTGGTGGTGGTTCGGGCGGTGCCATGGCGGGCCTCCTCGGCGGTGTGCCGGTGAGTGGGCAGGGCTGATCGCGGAGCGGCGGGGGGTGGTGTGGTGCGCGTGGTGCGTCGTGCGGGATGCGGGGTGAGGCGCGCGTCGCGCGGTTTACGGGTGTGCGGTGCGTGCGGTGAGTGTGGTGCGTGTGGTGTGTCGGGTCAGGCCGGGGAGAAGAGGTGGTCGCTGATCAGGCGGGCCGCCCCGGTGACCCCGGCCACGGGGCCGAGTTCGCCCAGCACGATGGGGAGGTTGCCGGTGGCCAGCGGCAGTGACTGGCGGTAGACCTGGGTGCGGATGGCGGCGAGCAGGGTGTGGCCGAGGCCGGTCACCCCGCCGCCGATCACCACCAGGCCGGGGTTGAAGAAGCTGACGAGCGAGGCGAGGACCTGGCCGGTGCGGGTGCCGCCGTCGCGGATGAGGTCGAGCGCGGCGGCGTCGCCCGCCGCGGCGGCGGCGGCGACATCGGTGGCGGCGAGGCTCCCGGCGGCCTCCAGCCGGGTGGCCAGTTCGGCGGACCGGCCCTCCCGCGCGGCCGCCTCGGCGTCGCGGGCGAGCGCCGCGCCGCCGAAGTACGCCTCCAGGCAGCCGCGGTTGCCGCAGGCGCACGGCCGGCCGTCGGGTTCGGCCTGGATATGGCCGATGTCGCCCGCGCTGCCGGTCGTACCGCGGTAGACCTCGCCCCCGACCACGATGCCGCAGCCGATGCCCGTGCCGATCTTGACGCAGAGGAAGTCCTTCGCGGAGCGCGCGACGCCCGCCTGCTGCTCTCCCATCGCCATCAGGTTCACGTCGTTGTCCACCATGACGGGGCAGCCCAGCTCCTGGCTGAGCGCCTCCCGTACGGGGAAGCCGTCCCACCCGGGCATGATCGGCGGCGCGACGGGCACCCCCTCGGGGAAGCGCACCGGGCCCGGGACCCCGATCCCGGCCCCGTCGAACCCCTCGGCCACACCGGACGCCCGGAGCTTCGCGGCCATGGCCAGGACCTGCTCGAAGACCGCGACCGGGCCCTCGCGCACATCCATGGGCTGGGTGAGGTGGCCGAGCACCTCCAGCTCGGCGTTGGTGACGGCCACGTCGACCGAGGTGGCGCCGATGTCGACGCCGAGGAAGCGCAGCGTGGGCGCGAGACGGATGTTGTGCGAGCGGCGCCCGCCGCGGGAGGCGGCGAGCCCGTCGGCGATCACGAGCCCGGTGTCGAGCAGCCGGTCGACCTCCACGGCCAGCCGGGAGCGCGAGAGGTCCATCCGGTCGCCCAGCTGCGCCCGGGAGGTGGGTCCCCCGTCGCGCAGCAAGCGCAGCAGACGCGCCTGATGGGCGTTCGCGGGTCGTGCCGTCATGCGCCTCACACTGCCCCTCCCGCCGTCATCGGCATGCCACTGGTCGGGCTTTCACGGGGAACGTAGCAGCGGTAGCCCGGCGTGGGAAGAACTTACGCTGCAATCGATGCAGACTTTCTCCTGTCTCAGGACAAAGCCTCGCTGAGCCTGTCGCCCGCACCCCCCTGTGAGGCGGTCCCGTCTCGCCATGTGGTGCGAATTTGACATTAGGTCGACTTATGGATGATAAAGAAAGCCCTTTGGGTTATTCACGCAGCGTGATCATCGAGGCGTGACGCACTCCGAAATGAGCCACCCGCCGTGACCCGCACCACCACCCCGGATCAGCCGACCGTCGACCCCGCCGCGGCCTGGGAGGCCTGGCGCGCCCGGCGTCGGCGTTCGGTCACCTCCGCCACCGGGAACCTCGCCCTCGTCGAGACCCGCTGGTCGCCGGCCGGTGAGCGCCCCGACCTCGACGCGGCCCGCGCGGGGCAGCCGGAGCAGGTGACCGTCACCACCCTCGCCCGCACCGATCTGGTCACCGGCGAGCCCGAGCACGGCCTGCGCTTCTGGGACGCCCGGTCGCCGGCCATCCGCCACTTCGAGCGCATCGACGCCTTCCCGTACGACCCGGCATGGGTCCTCGAAGCCACCTACCACCCGGTGCCGGGCGCCCGGCGCGTCGCGTTCGAGCACATCCGGGACAACGGCGGCACCCGCGACCTGGTCGTGCCGGGCGACATCGCGCTCATCGTGGACGGCCGCGACTACACGCTCAGCGCCTTCGACGACGACGGCACCCTGCTGCTCGTCTTCGGCGACCCCACCAACGGCGACACCACCTACGGCGCCGGGCGCTTCCTCTTCGTGGAGCGCACCGCCGACCCGGGCCGGGTCCGCCTGGACTTCAACCGCGCCTTCGTGCCGCCCTGCGGATTCTCCGACCAGTACAACTGTCCGATGCCGCCGCGGCAGAACCGCTTCCACCTGCCCGTCGAGGCCGGTGAGCAGCGCCCGGTCTTCCGCGACGGCTTCCCCGCGCAGCACTGATCCCTCCGCAGCACCCCCCTCCGCAGCACACCCTCCGCAGCACACCCCCGCAGGAAAAAGAGCGCACCCCTCCATGAACATCACGAAGTCCGCCCTGTACGGCGGCGCCACGGCCGCCACCCTCGCCCTGACCCTCACCGCCTGCGGCGGGGGCTCGAACGGAGGAGGCGCCTCGGGCGGGGCGTACGACAAGAACGCCACCGTCAACGTCGGCTCGCTCTACGAGCCGCAGAACCTCGACAACACCGCGGGCGGCGGCCAGGGCGTCACCGAGGCGCTGGCCGGCAATGTGTACGAAGGGCTGTTCCGGCTCACCGACAACGGCAAGGTCGAGAAACTGCTCGCCCAGGACTACAAGGTCAGCGGCGACGGGCTCACCTACACCTTCACCCTGCGCGACGGCGTGAAGTTCCACAGCGGCAAGAAGCTCACCAGCCAGGACGTCAAGTACAGCCTGGAGAAGGTGATCGCGAAGGACTCGCAGTCCGCCCGCAAGAGCAACCTCGAGGTCATCAAGGACGTCGCCACGCCCGACGCGAAGACCGTAAAGGTCACGCTGTCGAAGAAGTCGATCTCCTTCGTCTACAACCTCTCGTACGTCTGGATCATCAACTCCGAGGCGAAGAGCCTGAAGACGAGCGAGGATGGCACCGGACCGTACACGCTGAACAAGTGGACCCGCGGCTCGGCCCTCAGCCTCGACCGGTTCGCCGGCTACTGGGGCCGCACGGCCGCCAACAAGGGCGTCGTCTTCCACTACTACAAGAACGCCACGGCGCTGAACAACGCGCTGCTGACCAACGCGGTGGACGTGGTCACCAGCGAGCAGTCGCCCGACGCCCTCGACCAGTTCAAGAACAACCGGAACTACAAGGTCAACGACGGCGACTCGACGACCAAGCTGCTGCTCGCCTTCAACGACAAGGCCAAGCCGTTCACCGACGTCCGGGTCCGCCAGGCGGTGTCCGCGGCCATCGACGACAAGAAGCTGCTGGAGTCCGTCTGGGGCGGGTACGGCAAGCTCATCGGCTCGATGGTGCCGCCCACCGACCCCTGGTACGAGGACCTCACCAAGGTCAACGCGTATGACACCGCCCGGGCCGAGAAGCTCCTGAAGGAGGCCGGCTACCAGAACGGCTTCACCTTCACCCTCGACACCCCGAACTACGACCCGCACCCGACCGCGGCCACCTTCATCAAGTCGCAGCTCGCCAAGGTCGGCATCACCGTCAAGATCCACACCATCACGCCCGACGAGTGGTACACGAAGGTCTACAAGAACCACGACTTCACGGCCACGCTCCAGGAACACGTCAACGACCGCGACCTGGTCTGGTACGGCAACCCCGACTTCTACTGGGGCTACGACAACAAGCAGGTCACCCGGTGGGTGGAGCAGGCGGAGGCGGCGCCCACCGCGGCCGGGCAGACCGAGCTGCTGAAGAAGGTCAACCGCAAGACCGCCGAGGACGCGGCCAGCGACTGGCTGTACCTGTACCCGCAGATCGTCGTCGCGAACAGCAGGCTGTCCGGCTACCCCGTCAACGGCCTCAACTCGCAGTTCTTCGCCTACGACATCCAGAAGAAGGGCTGATGGCGCGGTACCTCCTGCGCCGTCTCGCCTTCCTGCTGGTGTCCCTGGCGCTTGCGAGCGTGGTGCTGTTCGTGCTGCTGCGCATGCTGCCCGGGGACCCCGCCAACGCGCTCACCTCGGTGGGCGCCGGCCCCGAGCAGATCGCGGCGGCACGCCACTCCATCGGCTCCGACCGGCCGCTGCCCGAGCAGTTCACGCACTGGATCGGGCAGCTGGCCAGGGGCGACCTCGGCACGTCGTTCGTCAGCTCGCTGCCGGTCGGGCCCGAAGTCTCCGCGCGGCTGAACGTCACGATCCCGCTGACGCTCGCGGCCTTCGTGCTGGCGGTGCTCATCGCCGTGCCGGCCGGGTTCGTCGCCGCGTACAAGCGGCGTACCTGGTACGGCGCACTGCTCAGCGCGGTGTCGCAGCTGGGCATCGCGATCCCGGTGTTCTGGCTCGGCATGATTCTTATCGCTGTTTTCGCGCTGAACACCGGATGGCTGCCCGCGGGCGGCTTCCCCCAGGACGGCTGGGCCGACCCGGCCGAGGCGATCCGCTCGCTCGCGCTGCCGGTCGTCACGATCGCGCTGGTGATGGGCGCCTCGCTGACCCGGTACGTCCGGTCGGCCACCCTCGACGTCCTGGGCAGCGACTATCTGCGGACCGCACGGGCCCTGGGCGCCTCGCCCGGGCGGGCCATGTGGCGGCACGGGCTGCGCAACGCCTCCGTGCCGGTGATCTCGATCCTCGGCATCGAGCTGGCGTCCACGCTGCTCGGCGCGGTCGTCGTGGAGTCGGTGTTCGCGCTGCCGGGCCTGGGCTCGATGCTCGCCACCGGCATCGCCCAGCACGACTACCCGGTCATCCAGGGCGTGCTGTTCGTCTCCACGCTCGCGGTGCTGCTCATCGGCTTCGCGGCCGACCTCGTCCAGCGGATCATCGACCCGCGGCTGCGGGGCCGGCTGTCGGGAGGCGCCCGATGACACGCGCGACATCCCCGGCCAACGCCCCGGCCCGGCCCCCGGTCACGGCCAAGGCCGCAGCCAAGCCTTCGGCCAGGCGGTCGTACACGCTGCTCGTCGGCTGCGCCCTGGCCGGCCTGATCTTCCTGCTCGCCCTCGTCTCCCTGGTCTGGCTCCCGTACGCCGCCGACGACACCTCCGGCGGACGGCTCACCGGACCCGCCGCGGACCACCTCCTGGGCACCGACAAGCTCGGCCGCGACCTGTTCACCCAGGCCATGACCGGCTCCCGGATCGCCGTCGAGGCGGGGCTCGGATCCGTCCTCGTCGCGGCCGCGGTCGGGGTCACCCTGGGCGTGCTGACCGCGTTCGCCCAGGGCTGGCTCGACGACACGCTCTCCGCGTTCCTCGACATCCTGATCGCCTTCCCGACGCTGCTGCTCGCCATGCTGATCGTCGCCGCCCGCTCGGCCACCCTGGGGTCGGCCGTGCTGGCGATCGGCCTCGCGCAGAGCGCGGTCGTGGCCCGCCTGGTGCGCATCCTGGTCAAACGGGTCCTGGCGCAGGACTACATCACCGCCGCCCGCACCTCGGGCACCTCCTGGCCCCGCATCGTGGCCGGACACGTCCTGCCCAACATCTGGCCCACCCTCGTGGTCAACCTGGCGCTCCAGTTCGGACTCGCGGTCCTGGCCGAGGCCGGGCTGTCCTACCTGGGCCTCGGAGCGCCGCCGCCGAACGCCTCGTGGGGCCGCATGCTCCAGGAGGCTCAGGCCACCTTCACCACCGCCCCGGCGGGCGCGCTCGCCCCCGGCATCCTGCTCGTGCTGCTCGTCATCGGCGTGAACCTCATCGCCGACGGCCTGCGCGACACCCTCGACCCGGCGACCCGGCGGAGGCGCGCATGACCCTCCTCGACGTACGCGGCCTCACCGTCCGTACGGCGGACGGGCGCACCCTCGTGGACGACCTCTCGCTGTCCATCGCCCCCGGCGAACGGCTCGGCGTCATCGGCGAGTCGGGCTCCGGCAAGTCGCTGACCACCCTCGCCGTCCTCGGACTGCTGCCCGAGGGCATGACCGCCACCGGCAGCGTCGAGCTGGGCGGCACCCAGATCGTGGGCGCGAGCGAGAAGCGGCTCACCGGCGTACGCGGCCGGGACGCCGCCATCGTCTTCCAGGAGCCGCTCACCGCGCTCGACCCGCTGATGCGGGTGGGCCGGCAGATCGCCGAACCGCTCCGCAGGAGGCGGGGACTGACCGGCGGCGCCCTCAAGCGGGCCGTCACCGAGGCGCTGGAGCAGGTGCGGCTGCCCGAGCCCGGCCGTATCGCCCGCGCCTTCCCGCATGAGATCTCCGGCGGTCAGCGCCAGCGCGTGGCGCTGGCCATGGCGCTGGCCTGCGAGCCGAAGCTGCTCATCGCGGACGAGCCGACCACCGCGCTGGATGTGTCCGTGCAGGCCGAGATAATCGCGCTGATCGACACCCTGGTGCGCGACCGCGAGATGGCGGTCCTGTTCGTCAGCCACGACCTGGCGGTCGTCGCCAAGGTCACCGACCGGGCCCTGGTCATGAAGGACGGCCGCGCCGTGGAGGAGGGCACCGTCGACGAGATCGTCCGGGCGCCGCGCGAGGAGTACACCAAGGCGCTGGTGACCAGCGCCCGACGGCTGGAGTCCGCCCTGGAGCAGAGGAGCGCGCGATGACCCCCGTACCGGACGCGATGACCCCCGTGCTGGAACTGAACGACATCGCGTTCCGCTACCGGGGGAGCGCCGCCCCCGTCCTCGAGGACGTGTCCCTCACCGTCGCGGCGGGACACAGCCTCGCCCTGGTCGGAGAGTCGGGCGCGGGCAAGACGACCCTGCTGCGCCTGCTGCTCGGGCTCGCCCGGCCCACCTCCGGCACCGTGCGCTTCGACGGCGAGGCGCTGAGACTCCGCGACGCCGGACTCATGCGCCGGTTCCGGAGCAGCGTGCAGTGCGTCTTCCAGGACCCGTACTCGTCGCTCGACCCGCGCCGCCGCGTGGGCGCCACCGTGGCCGAGCCGCTGCGCTCCCTCGGCATCGACAGCAGGCGTACGGCGGCGCCCAAGGTGGCCGACGCCCTGGAACGGGTCGGGCTGCCGGCCGACGCCGCGGAACGCTATCCGCACGAGTTCTCCGGCGGGCAGCGCCAGCGCATCGCGATCGCCCGTGCCACCGTGTGCGACCCGCGCGTGCTGCTCGCCGACGAACCCGTCAGCGCGCTCGACGTCACGACCCGGGTCAAAGTCGTCGACCTGCTGGCCGAGTTGCAGCAGGAGCGGGGGCTGACGATCGTCATGGTCTCCCACGACCTGTCGGTGGTCGCCTCCCTGTGCGAACGCACCGCGGTCCTGGAGCGCGGCCGCATCGTGGAGCAGGGCGACACCGCCCAGGTGCTGGGCGACCCGGCGCACGCGTACACCCGCCGCCTCGTCGACAGCGTGCCGCGCCTGCCCGCCTGATCACCCGCCCACCGCGGAGTAGCCTGGGCCGCGAGGGCAGAACTGGCGACTGACGATGGTGAGAGCCAAGGAAGCGGGAGCCGCGGCGCCGGGGGTTCCGTTCGGGGCCGCCGAGACGGCCACGGCCCTCCTCGATGAACACGGGGTCGTCACGGGATGGAGCGTCGAGGCCACCGGGCTGCTCGGTTTCCGTTCCGCCGATGTGCTCGGCACCCCCGTGGGAGAGCTGCTCGCCGTGGAGCCGGACGCCCGGGGCGTCGCGGCCGCCCTGGAGTGGATCAGGGACGAGGGCAGCTGGAGCGGGCTGGTGCCCGCGGTGACCCGGGACGGGCACCGCGTGGATCTCGGCGTGCGGGTCAACGCCGTCACGGGCGGCGAGGGCACCACCCGGTGGGTGGTGAGCGCCGTCAGCACGACAGGGGTCCCGTGGTGGGGCGCCAGCGGGTCGGTGATCGAGCGGATGTTCGCGCTCTCGCCCGTCTGCATGGGCGTGCTGAACACCGACCTGACGTACGTCTGGGTGAACGCGGCGACGGCGCGCTCCAGCGGCGCCCCGGTCGAGAAGTGGCTCGGGCGCTCCCTGGCGGAGCTGGGCCCCGGCTTCGACATCGAGGCCGTCGAGCGGGAGTGGCGCGAGGTGCTGGTCACCGGCGCGCCGCTGCTGGGACGCGAGTACGTGGGTTATCCGCTGTGGCACCCCGATCGGGAGCAGGCGATGCTGACCTCCGTCTTCCGGCTGGACGACGGCGCGGGGAACCCGCTGGGCCTGTGCACCATGACCATCGACGTCACCGACCGCTATCTGGCCCGCCGCCGGCTGGCCCTGCTGGACCAGGCCAGCGAGCGCATCGGCCGGACGCTGAACGTGGAACAGACCGCTCAGGACCTGGCCGACGTGGCCGTGCCCGCACTCGCCGACCTCGTCACCGTGGACCTGCTGGACTCGGTGTTCCGCGGGGACGAGGTGCGCACGGCGCGGGACCGCCGTACGGGGGCGGCCGCGCTGCGCCGGGCCGGCCTGCGGTCCGTACGCAATGGCTGGCCGGACCGGCTGATCAAGGTGGGGGAGACCACCACCTACCCCGCGACCTCACCCGTAGCCCTGGCGCTGCGCACCGGCCGGCCGCGGCTGGCGGCGCGGCTGGAGCCACGCCCCGGCGAGGGCGCGGCGCGGGACCCGCAGTCGCCGGAATCGGTGGCCCGGATGCGGGAGTCGGGCTTCCACTCGCTGATGGTGGTGCCGATGCGGGCCCGGGGCAGCCACCTGGGAGTGGCCCTCTTCTGGCGCGGGCGACGGCCACAGCCCTTCCACGAGACGGACCTGGCCCTGGCGACCGAGCTGGTGTCCCGGATGGCCGTCTCGGTGGACAACGCCCGCCGGTTCACCCGTGAGCACAACGCCGCCCTGACCCTTCAGCGCGATCTGCTGCCGCAGGGGGCTCCCGAGCAGACCGCGGTGGAGGCCGCCTCGCTCTATCTGCCCGCCGACCCGCGGGCCGGAGTCGGCGGGGACTGGTTCGATGTGATCCCGCTGTCCGGGGCGCGGGTCGGGCTGGTCGTCGGCGATGTGGTCGGGCACGGAATCCACGCCGCCGCCACGATGGGCAGGCTGCGCACCGCCGTACAGACGCTCGCCGTCCTCGACCTGGGCCCCGATGAGCTGCTGGCCCACCTCGACGGCCTGATCGGACGGCTGACGGAGGCGGAGGGCCACGGCGGGCCCGCCGCCGAAGCCGGAGTCGTGGGGGCCACCTGTCTGTACGCGGTCTACGACCCGGTCAGCCGGCGCTGCGCACTGGCCCGGGCGGGACACCCTCCGCCGCTGGTGGCCGTCCCCGGGGGCAGCGCCCAGGTGCTCGACCTGCCCGGCGGACCGCCCCTGGGCCTTGGCAGCCTGCCGTTCGAAAACGTCGAGCTCACACTCGACGAGGGCAGCGTGCTCGCCCTGTACACCAACGGCCTCATCACCGCGCGCGGCCTCGACGCCGACACCGGGATCGAGCGGCTGTGCGCCGCGCTGGCCAGGCCGGAGGAGCCCTTGACCACCCTGTCCGCGAAGGTCATGGACACCCTGCCGGTCACCCCGCCGGTCGACGACGTGGCCCTGCTGCTGGCACGCACCCACGCCCTCGGCGCCGAGCGGGTGACCTCCCGGGAGATCCCCTACGACCCGGCCGCCGTCTCGGACGCCCGCACCTGGGCCGCCGGGAAGCTGGGCGAGTGGGGGCTGGACGACCTGGCCTTCACCACCGAACTGGTCGTCAGCGAACTGGTCACCAACGCCCTGCGGTACGGCTCCCCGCCGATCCGGCTGCGCCTGATCCGCGAGCGCGCCCTGATCTGCGAGGTCTCCGACCGCAGCAGCACCTCCCCGCATCTGCGCCGGGCCGGCATGACGGACGAGGGCGGCCGCGGGCTGTTCCTCATCGCCCATATCGCCCAGGACTGGGGCACCCGGTACACCACCGAGGGCAAGACGGTCTGGACCGAGCAGCCTCTCGAGCCCCAGGCCGCCGCGCTGAGCGCGGCCCTGGGGGGCTCCGCCCTCGGCACCGGATGACGGCCCGGGGACGGAAACCGGTTGTCGTGGCCCGGACACCGGGCGGCGGTTATCGGGCCGCCCCGGCCGGCGGGGCCACCGAGTCGCGGATCACGACATGGGTGCCCAGGAGCAGGTGTTCGTCCGGGGTGTCCGGTGTTCTGCCGAGGCCGGTACGGACGGCGAGCCGGCCCAGTTCCTCGTAGGGCACATGGACCGTGGTCAGCGGCGGGCGCAGATCCCGGGCGAACGGGATGTCGTCGTACCCGGCGAGCGACACATCGCCGGGCACGCGCAGGCCCGCCTCGTGGAGCGCGGTGAGCGCCCCCGCCGCGACCATGTCCGTGGCGGCCACCACGGCGGTGAACTCCAGCCCCGCATCGAGGGCTTGGCGCATCAGGCGGTGGCCCGAGTCACGGGTGAAGTCGCCGGACAGGCGCAGCGCCGGGTCCGGATCGAGGCCGCGGGCGCGGTACGCCGCCAGATAGCCGCGCTCGCGGCCCCGGCCCGCGGTGTTCTCCGGCTTGCCCCCGAGGAAGAGGACGCGCCGGTGGCCCTGGGCGAGGACATGGGAGCAGAGCGCGTGGGCCCCGCCCTCGTTGTCGTACTCGATGACCGTCACCGGGGTGCCGGGGTCCAGCGGCGGCCGCCCGCACAGCACCAGCCGCGAGCCGGCCGACGCCAGCGAGTCTGCGATACGGGCCATGCGCCCGCGGTAGTCGGGGGTGTCCGCGGTGCCGCCCACCAGGATCACGGCGGCGGCGCGCTGGGCGCGCATCATCTCGATGAACCGCAGCTCGTGGTCGGCGTCACCGTCCGTGCTGCACACCAGGCACAGATGTCCGAGCCGGGCCGCCTCGCGCTCCACGCCGTGTGCCATGTGCGCGAACGACGGGCCGGTGATGTCGTCGAGGACGAACGCGAGCGTCGGGGTGCCGGCGCCCGCCACCGCCTTGGCGTGGGCGTCGGCGACATAGTCCAGCTCGCGGACCGCCCGCAGCACCCGGGTGCGCGTCCGCGTACTGACCGGGTACACGCCGCCGAGCACCCGTGACACCGTGGACGCGGACACCCCCGCGCGGGCCGCGACATCCCGGATCGTGCGACGCCCCCCGCCGTTGCCGCCGCCCTTCCGCACCATGGCCCACCCCTCGCTCTGCCCCCGAGTCGGGTAACCGTATGACAACCGGTTGCCGCACCAGAGGCTAACAGCGGGGGAGACGCGCGGGGAGAGCCATGAAGGGGGCTACGGCTGCGGATGCGGCCGGAAGCGCGGGAAGTGCGGGCGGTGTTCCGCCTTGCTCGGGGGGTGGTGGCCCAGCTGGACGCGCAGCTGGACGCCGTGGAAGACCTCGATCACGCCCAGCGCCAGCAGCCAGATGCCGGCCACCACGGCGAGCGCCGTGATGGAACCGAAGGGCGCGACGATCAGGATGATGCCGGCCAGCATGCTGACGACACCGAAGAAGATCTGCCAGCCGCGGGCCGGAAGCCCCTCGTGGGAGATGGCCGCGGCGGTCAGCATGACGCCCCGCAGCAGCCAGGCGAACCCGATCCACAGGGCCAGCAGCAGGATCGACTGCGCCGGTCCCCGGAAGCAGAGCAGGCCGAGCAGCACGGCGAGCCCGCCGCTGACGAAGCTCAGCACGCGCAGATGCCCCGGCACATGGGCGCCGAAGGCCCCCGCCAGCTGGAAGATCCCGGTGATCAGCAGATAGGCGCCGAACAGCGCGCCGAGCACCGCCAGGGTGCTTCCCGGCCAGGCCAGCACCATGACGCCCAGCGCGATCGCGACGATGCCCGTGGTCACCAGGACCTGCCAGGCGGCGTTGGACAACATGCCCAGGGCACCGGCGAACGGGCTCTCGGCGTACGGGGGCCGCTCGCCCCGCTGAGCCGTGCCGCCGTAGGGCTCCGCACCTCGCTGCTCGGGGCCGTAGGGCTGCTCGCGTCGCTGCTCGGGGCCGTAGGGCTGCTCGCGTCGCTGCTCGGGGCCGTAGGGCTGCTCGCGTCGCTGCTCGGGGCCGTAGGGCTGCTCGCGTCGCTGCTCGGGGCCGTGTGCGTCGCCGGAGGAGAAACTCATGGCCGTCCACCTCCTCGATGGAACAGAAGGCCGTATCCGACACCACCATCCTCTCCCCGTATGCGTTTCTTCGCCCGGTGACGCAGTGGCCCCGGGCGGCCTCACGCGGAGCCGCCCTCGGTGGCCTGCCAGCCGCTCCACCGGTCGACCGCGATCTCCACGACCGGCCCCCGCGGCGGCCGGTCCGTGTACTGCGCCGCGTACTTGTCGGTCAGCAGCCGGACGTACGCGGCGGAGGTGGCCGACCCGTCCGCGGGCGGCAGGACACGGGCCGTGCCGTCGGCCCGTGCCCACCACAGGAGGTCCCAGTCCTCGTCGTAGCCGTCCACCAGGAGGCACACGGCGGGGTTGGCCCGGATGTTGTCCAGGCGTGTGAGCCGCGCCGAGCGCTTCGGTTTGTGGTCGACCGCCGTCGCCACCGTGTCACCGGTCAGCGCGAACACCACCGGCACCAGGTGTGGTCGGCCCCCGGCACCGACGGTCGCCAGCCGGGCGACCCTGGCCCGCGCGAAGCGCTCCCGGGCCTGGACGCTCGTCGTCGTGGGCACCGCGCGGCTCCCGGCGGCTCACCGGAACCGGGCGGCGACCTGGGCCATCGTGTCGAGATGGCCGAGCGTTTCGCCCTCCGGCGCAGTCGGCAGATAGAACAGAACCCGCTCCACGCCCAGCCGCCCGTATGCCTCGACCGCCTCCGGTGTGGCGGGCGCCGCGTAAACCGTCACCGGCACGTCCCGGCCGGCCACACTCCGTAGCCGTTCGATCAGCGGGGCCAGCTGCTCCGGCGGCAGACTGTTGGCCAGCCACGCGTCCCCGAGGGTGGCGATGCGCTGGAAGGCGCCCTCGCCGCCGCCCACATAGATCGGCGGGTGCGGACGCTGTACCGGTTTGGGCCAGAGGTACACCGGGTCGAAGTTCACGAATTCCCCGTGGAATTCGGCCTTCTCCTTCGTCCACAGCTCGCGCATCGCCTGGAGCCGCTCGTTCACCAGACGCCCTCGCGTGGACGGGTCCGTACCGTGGTTCTCCATCTCCTCGCGGTTCCATCCGATGCCGATTCCGAAGACGGCTCGCCCGCCGGAGACCAGGTCGAGCGAGGCCACCTCCTTTGCCGTGACGATCGGGTCCCGTTGCGCCACCAAGGCGATGCCGGTCCCCAGCAGCAGCCGTTCGGTGACGGCGGCGATGGCGCTCAGCACGACGAACGGGTCGAGCGTGCGGTAGTACATCCCCGGTAGCTCCCCGCCCCCCGGGTAGGGCGTGCGGCGGTCCACCGGGATGTGGGTGTGCTCGGCGATGAAGAGCGAGTCGAAGCCCCGCTCGTCGAGGGCTCGTCCCAGCGGGGCCGGCCCGATCCCCTGGTCGGTGACGAAGGTCGATACACCGCATTTCACGGCGGCTCCTCCTTGTCGAGGAGGGCCGGTGACCGCCGTCACCGGCCCGGCCCGGGCACCGGGGAGAGCCTTTGGGGCTCCGAGCCCGCGTATGCCGCTACTTCTTCTTCTTCTTCTCGTTCTCTTCCTCCTCGCGCTCCCCTTCCGCTTGTGAGGGGGTCGACACCGGCACATCGGGGTGCACGGCGCGCCCGGGTGTTTCGTTCTCGCGCTCGCCTTCCGCCTGGGACGGGGTGGAACGGTATGGCTCGGTCATCGCACGCCTCCGTTCTGTCCCGGGCCGTCAGCGCTCCGAGCGGGCGGCCGGGCCCCGGCGGCCCGGGGCGGCCGTCTTCGCCTGCGAGCTGGCGACGAGTGCGAGCAGCACGGCGACAGCACCGGCGATGATGTTGCTGATGATGGTGCGGGTAGTGGCCACGTTTCCCGCCACCAGCCACGGCGCGACGATGCTCCAGACGCCCAGTAGCGCGGCGGCCCAGGCCATGCCGTGGGTGCGCTCATAGGCTTGGCCGAAGCCGCCCATGAGCAGTGCGTAAGCGATTCCGGTGATCAGATTGGTCACGGCCAGGGTCATCATGCCGTTGAAACCCACGATCCAGGGGGAAGCGGCAAGGTAGAGACCGGTGATCAGGGACATCGCTTCGACGGCCTGGGCCACGGGAGTGCTCGCGGCCTGCTCGGCCCAGGTGTGGCGTTCCCGCATCGCCAGGATGTCCGGATGGGACTCCATGGTCGCATGGGTCGGTTCCGTCATGATCGCCTCCTGCGGTCAATTCGCTCCGTACCCCCGAATACCCGATATGTCGCCTGATATCGCGCAAGCGGTCATAAACTTCGCGGCGCCGTGCCCGCGGCGCGGTGGTGCCGGTCCCGGCGCCATTGACAGGAATGCGCTTACTCCCTAGCGTCTGTTCACGAATATGACCGGAATTCAATAAGCTGTACGGGGAGGCCGGGATGGGACGACGGATCGTGGTGTCGGGCGGCGGCACGGGCATCGGGCTGGCGGCCGCCGAGTCCTTCGCCGCGGACGGGGACCGGGTGGTCATCGTCGGGCGCCGCGCCGAGGTGCTCCGCGAGGCCGCGGACAAGGTCAACGCCGCACACGGGGCCGACCTGGTCACCTGGACCAGCGCCGACCTCAGCGACCCCGGACAGACCCGGCGCGCCGCCGAGTTCATCGCCGCGGACGGCCCGGTCGACGTCGTGGTCACCAACGCGGGCGGCAACGTCGCACCCGGCAACGACGGCACCCTCGAAGGCATAGCCGACCAGTTCCAGCGGAACTTCTCGGCCAACGTACTGACCGCGGTGCTCCTGACCGAGGCCCTGCTGCCGCATCTCACCCGGCCCGGCGGCCGGATCGTGCACCTGTCCTCCGTGGCGGCGCTGCGCGGCCCCGGCTCGTACGGCGGCACCAAGGCGCATCTCCACGTCTACACCTATGACCTGGCCAAGCGCCTGGGCGCGGAGGGCATCACCGTCAACGCGGTGGCCCCCGGCTATGTCCAGGACACCGAGTTCTTCGGCGAGCGGGGCACTCCCGAGTTCATCGCGCAGCAGATCGGGCAGACGCTCACCGGGCAGCCCGGCCACCCCGCCGAGATCGCGGCCGCCATCCGCTATCTGGCCTCCCCGGAGGCCGCCTATGTCACCGGCCAGGTGCTGCACATCAACGGTGGCGCACAGTTCGGCCGCTAGGCCGCCGGTCCGCTGGGCCACCAACTCCGGCGGCCGACGGCCCCACTCGTCCAGGGCCGGACGGCCCTGGTTCAGGGGTCGGTCGGCCCTGCCTTCGCCCCTGGCCGTCAGCCAGGATTTATCCGCGCAAGGTGGGGGGAAGAAGGACGGACAGCCGGCCCGGAGGGAGCCTCTTCGAAGGCTCCCCAACCATCTCCGGGCACGGCCGTCCGTCCTTGGGGTTTTGGGGGAGTTTTTTGGGGGCTACCGCAGCCTTGGCGGCAGCCAGTCCAGCTGGACCTCCTGATGGACGGGTCCGCCGCCCTCGTGATCGTTGAACGAGTACACCTCGATGTGCTTGTCCTCGCCCGCGTAGGCGTTGTACGCGGCGAACACGGTGGACGGCGGGCAGGTCGCGTCCTCCAGCGCGGTGGAGAAGAGCGCCGGCGCCCGCCCCCGGGCGGCGAAGTGGACCCCGTCGAAGTAGGAGAGCGTACGGAAGACCCGCTCGTCCCGGCCGCGGTGGGTCTTGAGGTACTTGCCGATCTCGCGGTACGGATCGCGGTCGGTCAGCGTCGCCGCGCGCCCGAAGTGGCACAGGAAGGGCACGTCGGGGACGATCGCGGCCAGGTCGGGCACCAGGCCGCCCGCGGCCAGGGCGATGCCCCCGCCCTGGCTGGCGCCGGTGACCGCGGTGCGGGCGGGGTCGGTCAGCGGATGGGAGCGGGCCGCCTCCACCGCGCGCACGGCGTCGGTGAAGACCCGCCGGTAGTAGTAGTCCTCGGGGTTCTCGATGCCCCGGGTCATGAACCCCGGGTACGCGGGCCCGGAGCCGACCGGGTCCGGGGTGTCGCCGCTGACCCACCCGCTGCCCTGGCCGCGGGTGTCCATCACGAGGTGGGCGAAGCCCGCGGTCGGCCACAGCAGATGGGTGTGCGGCAGCCCGCGTCCGCCGCCGTAGCCGATGTACTCGACCACGACGGGCAGCGGCTCCCGGGCCCCGGCCGGGTGCAGAAACCAGCCCTTGACCGGGTGGCCGCCGAACCCCGCGAAGGTGACGTCGTACACCGCCACGCCGGTGAGCGCCGTGGCGACGGGCTCGAAGGTGGCGTTCAGCTCGTGGTCACGGGCCTCGGCGAGGGTCTTCTCCCAGAACCGGTCGAAGTCCTCGGGCTCGGGGACGCGCGGCCGGTAGTCGCGCAACTCGTCGAGCGGAAGGTCGAACAGGGCCATGGACAGCAAGCTCCCTTCATGCCGTGCGAAGGAAACCATCGCGCGACTCTCCCTGGCAAGGGGGCAAGGGGGCAAGGGGGCAAGGGGGCAAGGGGGCAAGGGGGCGAGGGGCAAGGGGGCGAGGGGGCAACGGGCCAGGGCAGGGGCCCGGGTCCGCGCCGGCCGCGCCGCGCGGCCTCGTTCAGATCGGCAGCAGCGCCCCGGCGCGCTTGACGGTGCGGATGACCGGGGCCGTCTCCAGGGAGCGGATCGCCTCCAGCGACGCGATCCGCTCGGTGAGATAACGCGCGAGGTGCTGGGCGTCCCGGCAGTTGACGGCGCCGAGGAGATTGGTCGGGCCGGTGGTCATGGCGACCAGCGACACCTCGGGGTGTTCGGCCATCGCGGCCGCCACGGCGGCCAGCCGCGACGGCCGCACCGACATCCACAGCCGCGCCTCGGCGCGGAAGCCGAGCGCGGCGGGCGGGATGTCGACCAGGAAGGTGAGCACCCCGGCCCGGCGCAGCGCGGTCAGCCGGCGGCGGACCGTGGAGTCGGACCAGCCGGTGGCGGAGGCCAGTTCGGCGTAGCTCGCCCGGCCGTCCCGGGACAGCACGTCGAACAGCGGCTGGTCCCCGGCGTCCAGGGCGACCTCGGCGTCGGCGTCGGCGTTGGCGACCGGTGGCGGGCTGAGCAACGCGGTCTGCCCCGGGGTCAGCCGGGCCGGACCCGCCCAGTTGTGGGGCAGGGCGGAGTGGCCGAGCAGCAGATGGGCGGAGATGGAGGTGATCCGGCCGGTACGGGGGAGCCGGTGCAGCAGCAGCGCGTCGCTCTCGTCGCTGGAGCGGGTCTGCGCGCTGCATGAGATCTCGGTACCGCCCGAGAGCAGATGGACATACGAGGTGTCGGGGCGGGCGGCGAGCGCCCGGGCGATGGCGCCCGCCGCGTCCGGGGTGCACTGGAGGCGGATGGTCCAGGCGTTGTAGCCGAGCCGGCCGCCGTTGAGGACGCCCACCACGCGCAGCACCCCGGCGGAGCGCAGTCGGCGATAGCGGCGGGCGACGGTGTTCTCGGAGACGCCGAGGGCCTCGCCCAGCGTGCGCAGCGACGCCCGGCCGTCGATCTGGAGGGCGTGGACCAGGCCCCGGTCGATGTCGTCGAGCGTGACGGTATCCGTGTTCATCGGCCGTCAGCATGCCAGTTTGCACCCCGTTCGGGCCCTGTGAGGGCGGCCTCCGCCTCTAAGCTGACGTCAGGTACTCGCTAGAGGTACGCGCTCGTGAAAGGAAGCATGTGAACACACAGGCCGAAACGTTCGAGTTTCAGGTCGAGGCGCGCCAGCTCCTGCAGTTGATGATCCACTCCATCTACTCCAACAAGGACGTCTTTCTGCGGGAGCTCATCTCCAACGCCTCAGACGCCTTGGACAAACTGCGGCTGGAAGCGCTCCGTGGCACCGACCTACAGGCGGACACGTCCGATCTCCATGTCGAGATCGAGGTGGACAAGGAGCGCCGCACGTTGACCGTGCGCGACAACGGCATCGGCATGTCGCACGACGAGGTGGTCCAACTCATCGGCACCATAGCCAAGTCCGGCACCGCCGAGTTCCTTCGCGAACTGAAGGAGTCGAAGGAGGAGTCGAAGGACGCCGCGGCCTCGCAGGACCTCATCGGGCAGTTCGGCGTCGGCTTCTACTCGGGCTTCATGGTGGCCGACCAGGTCACGCTGTTGACCCGGCACGCGACGGAGAGCCAGGGCACCCGCTGGGAGTCCACGGGCGAGGGCACCTACACGATCGAGGCGGTCGACGAGGCGCCCCAGGGCACCTCCGTCACCCTGCGGCTGAAGCCGGAGGACACCGAGGACCACCTCTACGACTACACCTCCCCGCGGAAGCTCAAGGAGATCGTCAAGCGATACTCCGACTTCATCACCTGGCCCATCCGCATGGCCGCCGACTCCACCAACGCGGCCACGGCCACGGCCACGGACACGGATGACGACGGGGACGGCGACGCCGAGGCCGAGACCGCGACCGCGACCGAGCCCGAGGTCGAGACGCTCAACTCGATGAAGGCGCTGTGGGCGCGCTCCCGGGACGAGGTCACCGACGACGAGTACCACGAGTTCTACAAGCACATTAGCCACGACTGGAACAACCCGCTCGAGACCATCCGCATGCAGGCGGAGGGGACCTTCGAGTACCAGGCGCTGCTGTTCATCCCGTCCCAGGCGCCGCTGGACCTGTTCATGCGGGAGCGCAAGCGCGGTGTGCAGCTCTACGTCAAGCGCGTGTTCATCATGGACGACTGCGAAGAGCTCATGCCGGAGTATCTGCGCTTCGTCAAGGGCGTCGTCGACGCGCAGGACCTGTCGCTGAACGTGTCCCGCGAGACCCTCCAGCAGGACCGCCAGATCCAGCTGATGCGCCGGCGCCTGGTCAAGAAGGTGCTGTCGACGGTCAAGGACATGATGTCCGCCAACGCCGAGGGCTACGCCACGTTCTGGAGGGAGTTCGGCCGCGCCGTCAAGGAAGGGCTCCTCGACGACTTCGAGAACCGCGACGCGATCCTGGAGATCTCCTCGTTCGCCTCGACCCACGACGCGGAGCAGCCCACCAGCCTGCGGCAGTACATGGACCGCATGAAGGAGGGCCAGCAGCACATCTACTACGTGACGGGCGAGTCGCGCTCGATCATCGAGAGCTCGCCCCACATGGAGGCCTTCCAGGCCAAGGGCTACGAGGTGCTGCTGCTCACCGATCCGATCGACGAGATGTGGGTCGGGTCCGTGCCGGAGTTCGACGGCAAGCAGTTCCAGTCGATCGCCAAGGGAGAGGTCGATCTCGACACCGAGGAGGAGAAGAAGGAGGGCGAGGCCGAGCGCGAGCAGCGGCAGAAGGACTTCGCCGAGCTGCTGTCCTGGATGACGACGACCCTGAGCGAGCAGGTGAAGGAGGTGCGGCTGTCCTCCCGGCTCACCACCTCGCCCGCGTGCGTCGTGGGTGACACCCACGACGTCACCCCGGCTCTGGAGAACATGTTCCGCGCCATGGGCCAGGACATGCCCCAGGTCAAACGCATCCTCGAGCTCAATCCCACGCACCCGCTGGTGACCGGCCTGCGCGAGGCCCACAGCGCGGACGGGAACGCGGACGGGCTGGCGGAGACGGCCGAGCTCATCCACGGCATGGCGCTGCTCGCCGAGGGCGGCGAGCTGAGCGATCCGGCGCGCTTCATCAAGCTGATGGCGGACCGGCTGCAGCACACGCTGTAACGCGCACACCGTACGCGGGGAGGGCCGACCGCCGGCCCTCCCCGCGTACGCGTCACTCCTCCGCGAGCGTGAGCGCGAGGGTATCCAGGATCTGCTGCCCGTACTTGGCCAGCTTGTTCTCGCCGACACCACTGATCGTGCCGAGCTCCGCAAGGGTGCCGGGCGACAGGGTCGCGATCTGGCGCAGCGTGGCGTCATGGAAGATCACATACGCCGGGACGCCCTGCTCCTTGGCGGTGGCCCCGCGCCAGGCGCGCAGCCGCTCGAACACCGGCACCGCCTCCGGCGGCAGATCCACCGGGGCGGCGGCGCGGCCGGACTTGCCGGACGACGACGAGGCCTCCGCGGCCCGTGGCGCCCGCTCCGGCTCGCGCCGCAGCATCACCTGGCGCCCCCCGCCCAGCACCTCGCCGCTGGTCTCGGAGAGCACCAGCGTGCCGTAGTCGCCCTCCACGGAGATCAGTCCCTGGGCGAGCAGCTGGCGCACCACGCCCCGCCAGTCGGCCTCGCGCAGCTCCGTGCCGATCCCGAACACGGACAGGGCGTCATGGTCGAACTGGATCACCTTGGCGGTCTTCTTGCCGAGCAGGATGTCGATCACCTGGCCGGCGCCGAACTTCTGGTTCCGCTCCCGCTTGAGCCGTACCACCGTCGACAGCAGCTTCTGCGCGGCGACGGTGCCGTCCCAGGACTCCGCGGGCGTCAGACACGTATCGCAGTTGCCGCACGCGGTGCTCTGCTGACCGAAGTAGGCCAGCAGCCCCACCCGCCGGCACTCGAGCGTCTCGCACAGTGCCAGCATCGCGTCCAGGTGGGCGGCGAGGCGGCGCCGGTGGGCCGCGTCGCCCTCCGAGCCGTCGATCATCTTGCGCTGCTGTACGACGTCCTGGAGGCCGTAGGCCAGCCAGGCGGTGGAGGGCAGCCCGTCCCGCCCGGCCCGGCCCGTCTCCTGGTAGTAGCCCTCGACCGACTTGGGCAGGTCCAGATGGGCGACAAACCGCACATCGGGCTTGTCGATGCCCATGCCGAACGCGATCGTGGCGACCACGACCAGCCCGTCCTCCCGCAGGAACCGCGCCTGATTCTCGGCCCGGGTCCTGGGGTCCAGCCCCGCGTGGTAGGGCAGCGCCGCGATCCCGTTCTTCACCAGGAACTCGGCGGTCTTCTCGACCGAGGCCCGCGACAGGCAGTAGACGATGCCCGCGTCCCCCGGGTGCTCGGTGCGCAGCAGCTCCAGCAACTGCCGCTTGGGGTCGTTCTTGGGGGCGATGCGGTACTGGATGTTCGGCCGGTCGAAGCTCGCCACGAAGTGGCGGGCGTCCTGGAGCTTCAGCCGCGAGGCGATCTCGGTGTGGGTGGCCTCGGTGGCGGTCGCGGTCAGCGCGATGCGGGGCACGTCTGGCCAGCGCTCGTGCAGCTCGGACAGCGCCAGATAGTCGGGGCGGAAGTCGTGCCCCCACTGGGCCACGCAGTGCGCCTCGTCGATGGCGAACAGCGAGATGGAGCCCCGGCTCAGCAGCGCGAGCGTCGACTCCACCCGCAGCCGCTCCGGCGCGAGATACAACAGGTCCAGCTCGCCCGCGAGGAACTCCGCCTCGACCAGCCGCCGCTCGTCCAGGTCCTGGGTGGAGTTGAGGAACCCGGCCCGTACGCCGAGCGCCCGCAACGCGTCGACCTGGTCCTGCATCAGTGCGATGAGCGGCGAGACGACGACACCGACGCCCTTCCGGACGAGCGCGGGGATCTGGTAGCACAGCGATTTGCCGCCGCCGGTCGGCATCAGGACCAGGGCGTCGCCTCCGGCGACGACATGGTCGATGATCTCTTGCTGATCGCCCCGGAACGCGTCATAACCGAAGATCCGGCGCAGGACGCGCAGCGCGTCGCTCGCACCGCCTGTAGTGCTTGGATCCGGTTCTCTGGGGTCCGGTTCGCCTGGGGCCGGGTCGCTGACGTCACCGTTCGTGAGGGGATCGTTATCGGGGAGAGCCACCCGGCGAGTGTAGTGGGCCGAATGAGTGGATCGGGCCGTGGGACGGACACCCGAAGGGGTCGGTTGGGGATGGCTGTGGGTGGGCAGTGTGGCCGTGAGGCATGCGGAATCGTCATGCTCGCGTCAATGACCGCGCGGCGGAGCCGCAATCGATACACCCCTTACCCCACGAGGAGGCCGATCGTGAGATCCAGCAAGGCTCTGCGTGCATTACCCGCCGTCGCGGTGGCGGTGCTCGCCCTGGCGGGCGGCCAAGCGGTGGCGGCGCCCGCGTCCGGGACGGCGCAGCAGCACGCCATCGCCGCGAGGGTGCTGACGTACGACTCGTCCCAGGCCGCGGAGTTCAAGGACGCCGTCACCAAGGGCGCCGCGATCTGGAACGACAGCGTGGCCAACGTGGAGCTGAAGCCGGTCGCCTCGGGGCAGCGGGCGAACATCCGCATCATCGCGGACAACGGCTGGCCGCGCACCGCCACGACCAGCCTGGGCAGCGGCACGATCTACTTCGGGCGGCAGGCCGTCGACGAGGGCTACAACACCGTGCGGATCTCGTCCCACGAGCTCGGCCACATCCTGGGCCTGCCCGACATGAAGCCGGGCCCCTGCTCAAGCCTGATGTCCGGCTCCACGGCCGGTACCTCGTGCACCAACCCCAACCCCAACGCGGCCGAGAAGGCGGAGGTCGAGGACAACTTCGCCGGCGCGCTCACCGGGGCGGCAGCCACGCGCGACCTGCTGTTCGTGGACTGACCCCCGCGCGGGCCGGGAGCACCGCTCCCGGCCCGCGCTCCCGGGCCCGCCCGGCGGGCCTTTCCCCACCTCGACCCCTCCCGCCGAGACCCTGCGCGGGGTCTGGTGCGTCGGGCTCTCGGTCCATACGGACGAGACCACCAGCCCGGAGCGGCAGCGCGAAGCCGACGACATAGCCGCTGTCGCTCTCGGGATCAACTTCGGCGAGGGTGACGCGCTCCGCGAAGCCGTTGACCTTGACGTGAGCGCATCCAGGATCGGCCCGTTCGATCATCCGCAGCTCGGCGGCTGGCTCGCTATTTCGGGACGAGTCCGACGCGCTGGTGTGGTGGCGGTTCGACCGGGCCAATGGGCGACATGCGCAACCGTGGCCATGAATAGTCACGAGGCGGGGCTTTCATGCAGGCCTCAGCCGCAGGCCAGGGCTGTCCGTGTCGCATCGTTCGACGCCTCAGCACTAGCCTTGTGCCATGCCTACATCTGACGGCGTGACGCTTCGGACGCTCGACGGCCTGTACTTGGCGGGCACACTCGTGAGCCCCGACACACCGAGTGCACACGCTGTCGTGCTGGTGCACGGCGGTGGCGTCACCCGTGAAGAAGGCGGGTTCTTCACTCGCCTGGCCGCCGGTTTGGCTGACGATGGTGTGGTGTCTCTCCGCTTCGACACGCGCGGCCACGGTGAAAGTGAGGGCCGACAAGAGGAGTTGACGCTCGCCACCATCCTCAATGACATTCGCGTGGCCATCGCCTATGTCCGCGAAGCCACCGACGCTCAGGAAATCACATTGTTGGGCGCCAGCTTCGGCGGTGGCATCTGTGCTTACTACGCTGCCAAGCGTCCGGGGGAACTTTCGCGACTGGTGTTGTTCAATCCTCAGTTGGACTACAAATGGCGCACTATCGACACGCGGGCCTACTGAGGTTTTCTCAATGAAGATTATTTCCAGTGCCCATTGAGAACGAGTGCGGCGCGGGCTATGTCGCCGATTCTGCTAGGGCTGAGGGTGACGTGCTTGAGGGCTCGCCAGCGTTCCTTCAGTTCCGCCGCGGTCCGCTCGCCGCGCGCCCTCATGTGTCTGATCAGCGCATTCGTGGCGCGGGTTCCTCGGTCCAGGGCGGTCTCGGAGTGGCCTTTGGGACGGCGTACGGGCACGTAAATGCCGATGCCGGCGCCGATGTAGCCCTTGTCGGCGAGCGTGGGAAGCCCGTCGGCGGCGGCCTTGTACAGCGCGGGCAGCACGTGGATACGGGCTGCGGTGATGTCCGGGGTGGAACCCGGCTCGACATCGGAGACCCACAACGGGGTGCCGTCCGGCGCGGCCAGGAACTGAATGTTGCCGCCGAAGCTCTTGTGTTTCTGGGAGAACCACAGATCGTTGCCGTTTTCCCGGACCCCGGCCAGCCGGTCGCAGGCGATCAGCGTGCCGTCCAGCACCACGTGTGTCATCCCCTCTGCGCGGCAGAGGTCCAACACCTCGTGCAGATCAGGAGCTTGGGCGGCCAGCACGCCGATGCCCTCATGGAGGTAGCGGTAGCCGGTGGCCTGCGAGATCCCGGCGTCCCGGGCCAGGCAGTGCACGCAGCCGTGTTCTCGGAACCAGCGCAGCACCAGTACGGCCTGGCGGAACGGGCCCAGGGCGCGAGAGCGCTTCGGGGTGCCGATCCCGCGCCGATGGGCGGCCAGCAGCCGGGCGAGGAACTCCACGATGTGGCGTGGGACGTCGAGCGCGGCATCATAGGTGACCAACGTGAAGCCTCTGGTTCGAGCGGACATGATCTTGGCAGACCAGTCCTACCAGGGGCTTCACGCCTGCCCGGCCTCGTGGGCCACCCGGAGATCATTTCGCTGGGGAAGCCTCAGTGGGTAAGAGCCGCGCTGGGCTCAGCCCCAGGTCTTGCCGGCCGGTTCCTTGATGGTGCGGTTGATCCGGTTGAAGAAGTTGGTCAGCGCGATCTCCAGGTTGATCGCGCTGATCTGCTCCTCGGTGAAGTGGGCGTTGGCCTCTTCCCAGATCTCGTCGGTGACGCCCGGCGCACCGTCCTGCAGCCGGGTGGCAGCCTCGGTCAGCGCCAGTGCCGCGCGTTCCGCGTCGGTATAGAACGGCGCCTCGCGCCACGCTGCGACGTTGTGCAGCCGCTCGTCGGTGTCACCAGCCTTCTTCCCGCCGGCGACACTGGCGTAGATGCACGCCGAGCAGCTGTTGATCTGGCTGGTGCGCAGGTGGACCAGCGCGAGCAGCTTCGGGTCGACGCCCCCGGCGGCGATCGCCTTCTGGAGGTGCTGGACCGCGGTCCACACATCGGGGTTGTTCGTGTTCTTGTTCTTGAGCCGGTTTTCCATGTGGGAGTGCTCTCCTTCATCGGGTTACGTTGCGGCGCCTGTGCGCGTCATCCCTATGACGGAGCAGCTTCCACGGAGGTAACAACATGGCTGGCGCCCATCCTGCGGACCCGATCGTCGATGCCTTCGAGTCCCACCGTGACCGGCTCCGCGCCGTCGCCTACCGCATGCTCGGATCACATGCCGATGCGGAAGACGTGGTCCAAGAGGCGTGGTTGCGTCTCTCCCGCCAGGACATCGACACCATCGACAACCTCGGCGGCTGGCTGACCACCGTGGTTGGCCGCCTCAGCCTCGATGTCCTGCGGTCGGGCCGGACGCGCCCAGAAGTCTCCTTCGACGACCAGCTGCCCGAATTTACCGTGACGCTCGACGACGCTCCCGCTCCGGAAGACCTCGCGGCAATCGGGGACTCCGTCGGCCTCGCGCTCCTCACGGTCCTCAACTCGCTGCGCCCTGACGAACGACTGGCGTTCGTGCTGCACGACGTGTTCGCCGTGCCCTTCGCGGAGATCGGCACCATTCTCGGAAAATCCGCCGACGCGACCAAAATGCTCGCCAGCCGCGCCCGCAGGAAGGTACAGGCCGCCCAGCAGCCGGCAAGCGCCGGACGACAACAACGCGAGGTGGTCCAAGCTTTCCTGGCCGCAGCCCGCGACGGCCGGTTCGAGCAGCTACTGCAGGTTCTCCACCCCGAAGTGAGGTTCACCGTTCACACCCCGAATGGCACGTTCGTCACGCTCGGGGCCACCGAAGTCGCCACCCGCGCGCGATTGGCCGGCAGTGCGGCACGAGGACATGCGGCGACCGTCAACGGCCGCCCCGGCGTCATCTCCTGGAGCGAGGATGGCACCCCGCTTTCCCTCCTGGCCTTCACTGTCGCCGACGGCCAGATCACCGAGATCACCGCCGTGGTCGACCCGGCCAAACTCGCGCTCATGGACCTGCCGGACCCGGTGTGACTCCCTACCGGCGAAGGCCGCGCATGCTCGAAGTGGTCCACGCCGGATCCCGCAGAGACGTTAGCCTCTGAGAAAACCTCACTGGGTTGATGATTCGATCAGCGACGAGGTAGCACAGCAACTCACCGAACACGGCTTCATCCAGTTCACGCCGACACTCCGGCATGGACGGCCTCTATTTAACGAGGTGTTCTGGCTGCACCCGTACAAGATACTTGGCGAGGTGCGGGCCCCGACGCTCATTGTGCACGGCACCAAAGATACGTTCGTGCCTATCGAATCGTCGAGGGCCGCGGTACGGCAGTTCCGCGCCCCCTGTGAACTCATCGAGATTGAGGGGGCGCAGCACGGTTTCGCCGTGCACGACGACCCGCAGTATCTTAATCCCCAGAGCCAGGAATGGCAGACGTTCGTCATCCGAACCCTGACTGACTGGCTGACCGCGAATTCCTCGCAGCATTAGGCGGCGCGGAGCGCTTCGCGGAATTCTTGCACCGCAGGCCGACTCCGCCAGCGACTTAGCGTCTGCAATACCTCACTCAATACCCGCATGGTGCGTTCTGACTTCACGGCTCCGGCTACCGCGGCCGAAGCCGTACCAATCCGAGCCGCCTCGTCCGGCTCGCCGCTGAGCGCCAGTGCCGCCGACCGTCGTGCATTGAAGAACCCTGCATCGCGGCGGGAAAGCATACCAGTTGCAATGATTTCGCCGAACAGGTCTGCGGCGAGGCTTGGCTTGCCGGCCTCGGTGTAAATCACGGCATTTCGAATCCTCAACGTATGTTCGTTGAAGTACGCGCCGAGGGTGCTTGACTCGCTGTCAGCAGCGCGGGTAAGTAGTTCGTGAGCCGTACTGAATTTCTGTTCGACCAGTGACAGCCGTTCGCCAAGCATGGCGCACCCGAGCGCTTCTTGTTGCAACATCTCTGCTTGCACTCGGGTGGGGAGATTCCATCGCGCATGTTGACCCGCTTGCGCCAGTGTCAACATGCGCACCGGGTCGCCGTCGTCGTATGCCATTTGCGATTTTTTGAGCAGCATATATCCTTGCATGGCGGGGTCGTCGGCTTCTTGTGTCCACTCCATGGCCCGGTCATACCAGAAAATTGCGGTAGTCGGTCGATGGATATCGCGATACAGCCATCCGGCAAACTCTGCGCCGTCTGCGCCAACCGATAGCAACTCCCGCCGCACAGCAGGCATCACATTCCGGGCCCGCTGCTCAATGGCCCCCAACAAGCCCAGAACCGCTGGCAATGTCTTCTGCGCGCCTAGCGTTCCGTCGTCACGTTTGGCCATTTCGAGTTGGCTACGGAAATATCCAACCACCGGGCCATCAAGATAGCGGTGGGCATTGTTCAAGGCGGCAGTCACATGCTGAAGTTCTTCAAGGCTCAACGCTGCAAGAGCAGTAGCGGCAATGCCGCCTTTGAGGAGATCTCGGCGATTAAACGGGCTCATCGTCTCGTGTTCCGTGGGGAATGCGGTAACCCTTGCGGAATTTTCGGAAGATTTCAATTGGTCAAGCAGATTGCCGAGTCCATGAGATTCCAGCGTTTTGCTATCTATCGGAACCATGGCCGTCCGGCCATTCACGACAAGGGGTAGCAGCACGGTACCGGGCGTGTCGGGCGTATTTGACGGAATGGTGTCGGATGGTTCACGTTGTGCTTTGACTCCGAGGTCGATTGCAGTCCCGACACTACTGCGGGCGTTGCCGGTTCGGTTAATATCTTCTGGGGAACCCTCCCATGGCCGTCTCGGTAATCCGAGCATTGTCCCAGGGATGCCGAAGCCGTCGGCCACGCGTTCGATGACTTCGTGTCCCCGGATGCCACGGACGCCCCGGATGATGTCGCTGACCCGCGAGCTGGTCATCTTTCCGATGGCCGCCGCCATGACCGCATGACTTGAGCCCGTACGCCTGTTGACGAGACGGAAGAGGTTCGTCCATGGGCCACCTAGATGAATGAGTCCGATGTTTTCAGTGGTCGTAGGCGATCAGGGATCGCTTGATCTTGGCGCCGGTGGTCCAGTTGTGCCAGATGCCGGCTGCGAGGGCGAGGAGTCGTTGGCCGGTGCGGGCGAACACCCCATGCAGGGTTCTGCCACCGTGTCGTTCCAGGCCGAGCTGACCCTTGAGCGTGTCGATGACGGCTTCGATCCACTGGCGGACGCGGGCGAGGCGGCCGTGTCGGACCGGCTCGTCCTTCCGGTCCGGCCGTACCAGATGGACACCCAGACGCTCGGTCAGGAACGCCTCGAACTCCCGCCCGGCGAAGCCCTTGTCCGCAAGGATCACCTGACCGGCGCGGACGAGGTGGTGGTCGCGTTCCAGCAACGCGCACATCACCTCCCGCTCGCCGAGCTTGGGGTTGGCCAGGCACCAGGAGATCGGCATGCCCTCGGCGGTGGTCAGCAGGTAGAGCCGGAAGCCCCAGAAGAAGCGGGAGTGGCTGCGGCAGTAGCCGTATCCGGCGTGCCCGGCCAGGTCGGAGCGTTTGACCGTCTCGCGGGAGGCCGCACACGGCAGTGGGGTGGAATCGATCAGCCGCAGGTCGTCGTGCCAGCTCGGCACCTGCCTGGCCAGCGCCTCGATCACGGTGCTGATCAGCGGTCCGGCGGCGTTGAGCCGCTTGTTGTAGGCGGACTGCTGGGGCAGGTAGCGGAACAAGTGCCCGAGCCGGGCGTGGGCGAAGCGAATCCAGTGCCGTGCGGAAGAGAAGCCCAGCAGGACCTGGGCAACCGCCAGGCACAGCAGTTCGGCGTCCGTCAGTTTTGGAGGTCGCCCGATCCGGCGACGGGGAGCCACATGGTCGTCGATGAACACGTACAGTGCCGCCAGAAGGGCGTCCAGGCAAGGAGTCACAACCAAGCCAACGGGCGCCCTTCGCCATAGTCGCGGCCAGCACAAACATCGGACTCAATCATCTAGCAGGGACGGGAGTGATCTCTTTTCAGGGTAGCCCCCGGGCCCCGAACGGGGTTCCCCAAACGGGCCGGAATGGGGTTCCCCAAATGGGGTTGTGGGGTTCCCCGTTCGCTGTTCCTTTCGGGGTGGGGCCCGCTGGAAGCTCTTCGGACGGCACACGTCCGTGCCGGACAGCCAAGACCCCGGCGCAGCTTGGGACGGCCCGGGGCGTGGTCGATCTGAAGGGAGCAGACCGACAATGAGGTGTCTATCACGAGCACTCGAATGGGTGAGATGGGCTCTGTTCGGACCCCGCGCGCCGGGCAGGCACAGCCGCACGCCAGTGATGAACGGCCCACGCTTGAGGAGCTGGCGGAGCGCGCGGACGACCTGGCCGCCGCCATCCGGCGACACCTGGGGAGGGCGAGGGCGTGACCCGCGCTATCTACCGGTTCCGTGACTACACGATCCGGCCCGACCTTCGCCCGGAAGCTGAGCCGATCACGTCGGCAATGCAGTGCAAGGCATGTGACGAGACCAGCGAGAAGACCGAAGAGTTCGAAGTCGGCACGGCATGGGCGGTTCAGCCCCTCAAGGCCAACCCTGACCATCAGGAATACCGGGAGCACATCACTCGCCCGTACCGGTTCGAGGCGGGAGCGTGGCAGTGATGGCAAGAGGACTGGAGCAGCAGCGGGCGAAGGGCATCGAAGCCTCCGACTGGACACCGGGCACGGTCGCAGACGACGTGATGACCGTGCACAAGGTGCGAGACGGGAAGCCCCTCTGTGGCACGTCCGGTGAGGTGGACGAGTGGCAGCGAACAGTCACGTGTACCGCCTGTCTGTCCAGCGAGTAGTCCACTGATCCCCGTCCCGGTGGTGATCACTAACCCTTGGACAGGTCGAGTGCCCACCGGGGCGGGTCGCAAGACGGCGCGGGGACCGATTCCCCGCACGTACAGGGAAGGGATGGGCACCATGGCTGAACGTCCGGAGTTCGAATTCGTCAGCGCGGCAGCCTGCCGTGACGCGAAGGTCAACAACTGCCCGCAGGTGGCCGTGAACGTGTCTGGTGCGGTGGCGTTGCGGGACAGCGAGCGGCCCGAGACCATCGTCACCATGACGGCGGAACAGTGGGTGACGCTCACCAACGCCGTGAAGGCCGGAGAGTTCGACCTGAGCGTCTGAGAGTAGGTCCCATGGAGAAGTGCCCTCGCTGCGCCGCCGAGTGCCCTACGGACCCGGAGAGCGGGCTCCCCTGGTGTGCGCGGTGCGGGGCGTTCTTCGGCCTCTCGCTGCCGGCCTGCCGGGGCTTGTGGTGGCGGCGGCACCCGGCTACGCGTGCTCCCATTCAGCCACGCGAGCACTGAGCGGGACCCCAACCGGCCCCGTCTATGCGTCCTTCGCGCGCATGGGCGGGGCTTCCGCATGCTCTGACAGTGATGATGTTCGTGGTGACGCCGCTGGCGGGGCTGACCAGCCGTTACGCTTCACAACTCTTACTCACGAGCGTCGGGACCTCCCGAACCAGCGGTTCCCCCTTGGCCGCCGCGGGGGGAGGGCGGGGGGCCCGTCGTGCCGCGGGCGACCAGGGTCGGGGACACCGTCATCAGCACGGACCGCGTGCGGCCCTCGATGCGCTCCAGCAGCAGCCGCGCCGCCGTCGTGCCCATCAGGCCGCCCGCCTGGTCGACGCTGGTGAGCCGGACGGGGGCGAGCGCGGCGACGGCGGTGTTGTTGTAGCCGGCCAGCGAGAAGTCCTCGGGGATCCGCAGCCCCAGCTCGCGCGCGGCGCGGAAGACGCCCATGGCGGCGACGTCCGCCCCGGCGAAGACGGCGGTCGGTCGGTCCGCCGCGGCCAGCAGCTCCATCCCCGCCCGGTAGCCGCCCTCCTCTGAGAAGGCGGTCATGGCGACCCGCGCCAGGTCCTGTAGGCCATGCCGCCGCATCGCCTCGTGGTAGCCGCGGCGCTGGACCCGCTCGGGGGTGCCCGACCAGCCGCTGCCCCGGTTGCCGGGGGTGGAGGTCAGCGCGATGCGGCGGTGGCCGAGCCGGACCAGGTGGTCGACCACCAGGCCCGCGCCGAGGGCGTCAGCGTCGACGACCGAGTCGTGTTCCTCGGCCACGTCGTGGTGGCCGATCACCACCGTGGGCACGGTGGCCGCGGTCCGCAGCACCTCGGTGCGGGGGAAGCCGGGGCCGATGAGGATCAGCCCGTCCATCTGGCGGTCCACCAGGGCCCGGGCCAGCCTGGTCTGGTCCTCCTCGCCGAAGCCGGCCGCGCCGATCAGCACCTGGTAGTCGCCGCCCCGCAGCGCGGAGTTGACGCCGTCGAGGATGTCGGCGAAGAAGGCGTTGCGGATGTTGTCCAGCAGGACGCCGACCGTGTACGTACGGCCGCGCATGCCGCGGGCGGCCGCGTGCGGGCGGTAGTCGAGCTCGGCCATGGCGGAGCGCACGCGCTCCGCCATGGCGGGGCTCACCCCGTAGGCGTTGCGCAGCACCTTGGACACGGCCGACTTCGAGACCCCGGCGTGCAGCGCGACGTCCGTGATCGTCACGCGGCGCCGATCACTCGTGGGGGCCATGGGGGCTTACCTCCAGCTCGGAGCGCGCTCCACGCGCAGTGCCCAAGAGTCGCTGTCCTGTGAAGCTGTCCTGTGAAACGGTCTACAGCCGCCCACTGTACGCCGTCGAATGGGGGCTTGGCCCCGATGGCCGGGGTACGCGGCTATTCGCATCGTTACCTGCCTGAGACTTGACCCCCGCATCGCCCTCCCTCACGGTTGAGTCGTTTCAATTCGGAGACCGTTCCACGTTTCTCCGAATCGGAACTCCGGAGCATGTCAATGAAGACGGGAGCGACCGGATGAGCATGAATCAATCGGCCCAAGCCCCCTCGGCCGAAGCCGAGGGCACCATCAGCCGTCAGCAGTGGAAGTGGTCGGTCCTGGCCGGCATGGCCTCGTACCTGGACGCGGGGTCGATCGTGGCGCTGGGCGCGGGCCTGGCGCTCTTCCAGGACGAACTCGGCCTCAGCGACTCGGGCCTCACCGGCGTCGGCGCGCTCGCGGCCATCGGGCCCAACGCCATCGGCGCGGCGGTCGGGGCCTTCATCGGCGGCCGGCTCGGCGACAAGCTCGGCCGCAAGCGGATCTACCAGTGGGATCTGCTGGTCTACGCGGCCGCGATCCTGTTGATCGCGCTCGCAGTCAACCCGGCGATGCTGTTCATCGGCACCTTCGTGGTGGGCGTGGCGGTGGGCGCCGACGTGCCGACCTCGCTGGCCCTGGTGGGGGAGTTCTCGCCGGCCAGGGCCCGGGGCAAGCTGCTCGGGTTCACCCAGGTCGCCTGGAACGTCGGGCCGATGATCGTGCTCCTGCTCGCGCTCGTGCTCTCTCCGCTGGATCTGCTGGGCATCCGCATCGTCTTCCTCCATCTGTTCGTGGTCGCGCTGATCACCTGGGCGCTGCGCCGAGGGATGACCGAGTCGGCGGTGTGGAAGGCCGCGGCGAGCAAGGCGGCGAGCAAGGGAGCGGCCGCCACGGCCGGGGTGCGGGAGCTGTTCCGCGGGGCGCACCTGAAGGCGCTGCTGTGGACCGGAAGCTTCTACCTCTTCTGGAACCTGGCCGCGGGCACCGCGGGCCTGTTCACCCCGTACATGGTCAAGAACCTGGGCGCGGGGGGCCAGGGGACGAGCGTGGCGCTGTCCTGCGCCGGGTTCGGCGTCGGCATCGCCGCGACCGTCCTGGTGTTCATGCCGCTGACCGACCGCGACCACCGCACCCGCCGGCAGCTGTGGGCCATCGGAGCGGTGATGCAGATCGTCGCCTACGCGCTCTTCCTGTGGTTCCCCTTCACCGTGCCGACGATCCTCCTCAACACCTTCCTGTTCGGCGTGGGGGCCTCGCTGGCCGGTGAGGCGGTCTACAAGACGTTCAGCCAGGAGCTCTTCCCGACCATGCTGCGCGGCACCGCCCAGGGCTTCACCTTCGGCGCGGCGCGCACCTGCCTCGGCATCTGGAGCTACTTCGTGCCCCACCTCGCCGACACGGGGATCAGCACCATCGCGGCCCTGCTGACCGCGTTCCTGGTCATCAGCGGGGGCATCGGCTACTTCTTCATGCCGGACACGGCCGGGAAGTCCCTGGACGCGATCGAGGCCGAGCGCCGGGCGGCCGCGTGACGGGGGCCGCGGACGAACTGCTCTCCCGGTTCACCGACCCCGCACCCGAGTACGGGCCGCTGCCGATCTGGTGGTGGAGCGGCGCGAAGGTCACCCGGGAGCGGCTGCGCCGGCAGATGGCGGAGCTGACCTCCCAGGGCATCCGGCAGGCCGTCGTGATGTGTCTCGCGCCGACCGGCCCCACCTTCGGCTCGCTGGCCGACGACCCGCCGTATCTGAGCGAGGAGTGGCTGCGGCTGCTCGACGGGGCCTGCGCGGACGCCGACGAGCTGGGGTTCAGCCTGTGGATGTACGACCAGATCGGCTTCTCCGGCGCCAACTTCCAGGGCCAACTGACCGCGCGTAACCCGGAGTTCGCCGGGCTCGCCCTCTACCGTACGAGTGCCCGCGCGGAGGGTGGCGAGACGGTGGTGCGGCCACCGACCGGCCACACCCTGCTCGCCGCGTACGCCGTCCCCGCCCCGGTCCCCGCCCAGGACGGCGGCGCCGCGGCCGGGCGGGTCGCGGTGCCCCTCAGCGGCGGCGCGGCCCGCTGGAGCGGCGGCCCCGCCGAGATCACCCTGGTGCACAGCGGGGTCAGCGGCTTCGACTACTTCGGCGAGGCCGCCTGCGCGGCGCTGCTCGACCGGGTGCACGGCACCCTGGAGCGGCACGTCGGAAAGTGGTTCGGCCGCGCCATCGGCGGTTTCTTCCAGGACGAGCTGCCCGCCATGCCCACCTGGGGCCGCGACTTCGCCGCGAGCTTCGCCGCGGTGTACGGCTACGACCTGGTGCCCGAGCTGTGGGCGCTGTGGGAGGGCGGGGACCCGCACGCCGCGCGGGTGCGCCGCGACTACCACGAGCACCGTGCCCGGCTGGGCCGCCGGGCCTTCTTCGACCCCCAGGAGGCGTTCTTCTCGCGACACGGCCTGGTCTGCGGCTTCGACCAGCCCTCGCCGGCCCGCGAGGGGGACCCGGTGGGCGGTGTCCGGGTGTACGGCGACTACCAGGGCACCCACGCCGGATACGGGGCGCCGGGCAGCGACCACTGGGGCGACGCCAAGGCGCACAGCTCGATGGCGCACGCGTTGGGCCATCGGCGCACCTGGATCGAGGCGTTCCACTCCTCCGGCTGGGGCGGCACGCTGGAGGAGACCTACGACTGGCTCGCGCCCTTCCTGCGCCGCGGCGCCAACCTGTACGACCCGCACGCCGTCTACTACAGCACCGTCGGCGGCTGGTGGGAGTGGGCGCCGCCGTCCACCTGCTGGCGCCAGCCGTACTGGTCCTCGTACCACGTGTTCGCCACCGCCGTGGCGCGGCTGTGCTCCGTGCTGACCGAGGGCACCCATGTGTGCGACACGGTCCTGCTGTCGCCGACGACGACCGCGCAGGCGTATCTCACGCTGGACGGGCCGCTGCCGCCGGCGACCGAGGCGGGGCGCCTGTACCACGAGCTGAACGGCGTCAACTGCTGGTTCGCCGAGCGCCGCGGGGTGCTGGAGCGCGCGGGTCTCGACCACGACACCTTCGACGAGAACACGCTCGCCGGAGGCGAGGTGACCGCCGATGAGGCGGGCCCCGCCCTGGTCATCGGCCAGGAGCGCTACCGCACCGTGGTGCTGCCCGGGCCGCGGGCCCTGCACGCCGCGGCGGCCCGTACGCTGGTCCGCTTCGCGGCGGCGGGCGGCCGGGTGGTGTGCGTGGCCCGGGTGCCCGAGCTGTTCCCCGGCGGCCCCGGTACCGACGGCGACAACACCGCCCGGCTGTTCGCCGACGCCGTCGCGCGGGGCCTGGTCACGGTCGTCGAGAGCGCCGGGCGGGTGCCCGCCGCGGTGGCCCGGGGCCAGGTGCGGGTCACCGCCGACGCGCCGTACCTGCTCCGCCGCCACGGCGACGCGCTGGTCCTCGCCCTGGTCGCGCACGACGACCGCAGTGGCACCAAGGCGCCGATCGTCGCCTTCCCCATGGGCGACTGGCCCACCGACGGCTTCTCCTGGGAGCGGTACTGGGAACAACTGCGCACCGACGGCTACGACTTCGTCCCCGCCGACGGCCGCACGGCCCGGGTGCGCCTGGAAGGCCCGGCCCGGCCGCGCGCCCAGCGCTGGGACCCGGGCACCGGAGACCGCACCGAACTGGCCGTCACCCGGGCGCCGGACGGGGCCTGGCTCCTCGAGGTGCCGTTCGAGGACGGGGCGGTGGCGCTGGTGGTGCTCGCCGAGGAGCTGCCGGAGCCGACCCGCGTCCCCCTCGGCCCGACCACCGGGACCCTCCCGCTGCCCGGCCCCTGGCGCGGGCTCGCCACCTCCACCCTGGACAACAGCGACGGGGATCTCGCGGCGGCGCACCGTACGGGGGTGCTGCCCATCGAGGTCTGGCGGCTGGAACACCTGGAACCCGGGGACGGGCGGGAGTGGCGGCCCGTCACCGCCGGCTTCGGCCCGTTCGCGCTGGTCCGGGGCCCGGACCCGGACCCGGCCTCGGGCGAGTGGCGGCCCGCGGTGTGGTCGCTGTCGCGCGGCATCCCCGACGACCCGCTGCACGACGAGCGGCTGGGCCCCAAGGGATATGTCCCCGAGGAGTTCCTGGACTGGCGCGCCGTCCCGGCGGGCGGCCGCGTCGCGGTCCGTACGCACCTCACGATCCCCGACCGCGACGGGCTGCATCTCGCGGTGGGCGCCAACGCGGCGCGCACGGTGCTGCTCGACGGGGCGGAGCTGCCCGTGGCGGGGGAGGGGTATCGCACCGTCGGCCCGCTGCCGCCGTCCGTCCGCGGCCGCACCGTCGCCCTGGAGATCGAGCTGACGGCCGTCGAGGACGGGCCGGTGCGCGCGTCGTTCGCGGTGGTTCGCGACCCGGACGCGTTCCGCCGCCCCGAGTGGATGGAGGCCGGGGACGGCTCGGTCGCCGGCCGCACCCACGAGCTGACGCTGCGGGCCCGCCTGGACCGGGTCCCGGCCGACCCGGTCGTCCAGGTGGCCGCCGACGGCGCGTGTGCCGTCCTGGTCAACGGCGTCGAGGTGGGCCGCCAGGGCGACTTCAGCCCGTATCCGGGCCACCGCGACATCCGAGTGCACCCGTATGACCTCGGCGAACTGCTGCGCGTCGGCGAGAACACGCTCACGCTGCGGGTCACCGACGCGGGCACCACCCCGACCGGGGCGGCCCTCGACTCGGCCCCGGCGACGCGCGGCGGCCTCGGCTGGATCAGCGGCTGGATCAGCGGCGGTGGCAGCGGCTGGCAGGCGAGCCGCGACGGCGCGCCCGTGCCGCTGCGGCTGCGGATCGCGAGCGGTGGCCGCGATCCGCGGTGGGTCTGCTCCTGGGCCCGCCCCCATCCGCTGCCCGACGCCCACTGGCTGGAGCCGGCCGCCGCCCCCGGCGGCGGTGGCGGTGTTGCCGAGCGGCTCGTCCCGGACCTGGCGCCCGGGCCCGAGCGCGTGGAGTGGCTGCGCTTCCCGGCCCCGCTCGGCACGACGGCGCTGCGCGTCCCCACCCCGCTCGAGGTCACGGTCCTGGTCGAGGGCCGGGAGTACGCGACGGACGGCGACGGATGGGTACGGCTGCCCGCCCCACTGGCCGCCGCCACTCCGGTGCTGCTCAAGGTGGTCGCGGTGGACGGCCGCCGGGGTGGCGCGCTGCTCGACGCGGCGATCGAGGCCGAGGTGGCCGAGGCGGAGGTGGAGCTCGCCGCCTGGGAGGAGCTCGGCCTGCGCGCCCTGGGCGGACGGGTCCGCTACCGCACCACCGCCCACCTGCCGACCGCACCGGCCGGGCGCGCCCTGCTCGACCTCGGGGAGGTACGCGGCACCGCCGAGATCCGCGTCAACGGCACCCCGGTCGGCCGCCGGGTGTGGGGGCCGTGGACGGTCGAGGTCACCGACGCCCTGAGGGCGGGCGACAACAACATCGAGATCGTCATAAGCGGCACGCTCGCCGGGTATCTCGACGACGCCTCGCCGACCCGCGCGGTCGCGGCGGGCCAGGTACGCACGGGCCTGTTCGGCCCGGTCCGACTCCGACTCGTATCCGACTCGTAAAGGAATGAACCCCGTGCACGTCACCACACCGGTCTTTGAACACCACCGGGAGCCGCTCGGCATCGGCGCGGCCGAGCCCCGGCTGAGCTGGCGCACCGCCACCGACGCCGAGGGCTGGCAGCAGACCGCCTACGAGGTGCGGGTGTGCGCCGAGGACGGCACCGAACTCGCCGCGCCCGGGCGGGTGGAGTCCGCGGAGTCCGTGCTCGTCCCCTGGCCGGGCCCGGCGCTGCGCTCCCGGCAGCGGGTGGCCGTGAGCGTCCGGGTCTGGGGGACCGGCGGCGACGAGCCCTCCGCGTGGTCCGAGCCCGCCCACGCGGAGGCGGGGCTCCTGCGGCCCGAGGACTGGACGGCCCGCCCCATCACACCCGACCGACCCCAAGACCCGGCCGCCCCGGCCGCCCCGGGGCCGGTGGCCCTGCTGCGCCGCGAGTTCACCGTCCGCGGGCCGGTGGCCTCCGCGCGGCTGTACGTCACCGCCTGCGGCGTGTACGAGGCCGAGCTCAACGGGGTGCGGGTCGGCGACCACGTACTCGCCCCGGGCTGGACCTCGTACGCCCACCGGCTGCGCTACCAGACGTACGACGTGACCGGCCTGCTGCGCGAGGGCGCGAACGCCGTCGGCGCGCTGCTGGGGGAGGGCTGGTACGCGGGCCGCATCGGCTTCGGGGGCGGGCGGCGCGCCATCTGGGGCGAGCGGACCGCGCTGCTGGCCCAGCTGGAGATCCGCTACGCCGACGGGTCCCGGGAGACCGTGGCCACCGACTCCGACTGGCGGGCGACCACCGGCCCCCTGCTGCGCTCGGAGATCTACGACGGCGAGGTGTACGACGCCCGCCTGGAGCGCGACGGCTGGTCCCGGCCCGGCCATGACACCACCGGCTGGAGCCCGGTGGAGGAGACCGACCCGCCGGCCGGGGAGCTGGTGGCGCCGACCGGCCCGCCGGTCCGCCGCGTGCAGACCCTGGCGCCGACCGAGGTGATCACCACGCCGTCGGGCCGTACCGTCCTGGACTTCGGCCAGAACCTGGTGGGGCGGCTGCGCATCACGGTCAGCGGCCCGGCCGGGCACACCGTCACGCTGCGCCACGCCGAGGTGCTGGAAGGTGGCGAGCTGGGGGTGCGGCCGCTGCGCGAGGCCAAGGCCACCGACGTCTACACCCTGCGCGGCGAGGGCACCGAGATCTACGAGCCGCGGTTCACCTTCCACGGCTTCCGCTACGCGGAGGTCACCGGCTGGCCGGGGCCGCTGGACCCGGCTGATGTGCGGGCGGTGGTGGTGCACACCGACATGGCGCGCACCGGCTGGTTCTCCTGCTCCGAGCCGCTGGTGGAGCGGCTGCACGAAAACGTCGTCTGGAGCATGCGCGGCAACTTCCTGGACATCCCCACCGACTGCCCGCAGCGCGACGAACGGCTGGGCTGGACCGGCGACATCCAGGTGTTCGCGCCGACCGCCGCCTTCCTGTACGACTGCTCCGGCATGCTCGCCGGCTGGCTGCGGGACCTGGCCGCCGAGCAGCTGGCCCACCCCGAGCAGGTGCCGCCGCTCGTGGTGCCCGACATCCTCCCGGGGGACCTCGGCGTCTTTCCCAGGGCGCAGGCCGTCTGGGCGGATGTCGCGGTGCTGCTGCCGTGGGTGCTCCACCAGCGCTTCGGCGACCTGGGGGTGCTGCGCGACCAGTACCCCAGCATGCGCGCCTGGGTGGAGACCGCCGCCCGGTACGCGCGCGAGCGCGGCGGGCTGTGGCGCGACCACCGGCACTTGGGCGACTGGCTCGACCCGGCGGCCCCGCCGGACCGGCCGGACGCCGCCCGCACGGATGGCGACCTGGTGGCGGGCGCCTATCTGGTGCGCTCGGCCGAGGTGCTGGCGGAGACCGCCCGGCTGCTGGGCGAATCGGACGACGCGCTCCGCTACGACCAGCTGGCCGAGGAGGCGCGGGCCGCCTTCCACGAGGAGTTCGTGACGCCGGCCGGGCGGCTGTCCTCCGACGCGCAGACCGCCTACGCGCTGGCGCTGTGCTTCGCGCTGCTGCCGACCGAGCGCCAGCGGGCGGGGGCCGGGGCGCGGCTGGCGGCGATCGTGCGGGACGCGGACTTCCGGATCGCCACGGGGTTCGCGGGCACCCCGCTGATCTGCGACGCGCTCTGCGCGGCCGGCGAGCCCGAACTCGCCTACCGGATGCTGCTGGAGCGGGGCTGCCCGTCCTGGCTGTACCCGGTCACCATGGGCGCGACCACCATCTGGGAGCGCTGGGACTCCATGCTGCCCGACGGCACCATCAACCCGGGCGAGATGACCTCCTTCAACCACTACGCGCTCGGCGCGGTCGCCGACTGGCTCCACCGCACCGTCGCCGGGCTGGCCCCGGCCGCCCCCGGCTGGCGCCGGCTGCGGATCGCGCCCGTCCCCGGCGGCGGGCTCCGGCACGCGAAGGCGGCCCATCTGACCCCGTACGGGCGGGCCGAGGCGGGCTGGCGCTACGAGGGCGACGGGGGCCGCCGGCTGGTCGTCGAGGTGCTGGTGCCGCCGAACACCCGGGCCGAGGTCCAGCTGCCGGGCGACGCCGAGCCGTTCGAGGTGGGCTCCGGGCGGCACACCTTCACCATGCGCTCCATGAGCTGAGCCGGAAAGGGATGGCCCCCAGGTACCGCGCGACAGGTCGAGGGAGGACGGCCGGTCAAGGATGTCGGGGCAGACCGTCCAGCGCGCGGGCGACCGAGGCCGCGGTGATGCCGTCGGCCCGGTTGTCGAACACCAGCCGGAGGCCGCACGACCAGCGGCACACGTTGTTCTGTGCCTTCTCCCAGAAGCTGTCCCAGTCGGCGAGCTTGGACAGGTCCCGTGCGTAGCCCCGTGCGCGGACGCGTTCCCGGGCGGTGTCCGAGTCCACCTGGACCCGCACCACCACGGGCTCGACGTGGCGCGGCCAGGAGTGCCGCTCGGCGACCTCGTCGAGGTAGTCGGGCCGGGAGAAGTAGCGACCGAAAGGAGCGTCCAGCACGACCGGTCGGCCCGTGGCCAGGTTGTCCCTGGCCAGGTCCAGGATCGTCAGGTACTCGAGGTCCATCACCACGGACTGGTAGTACGGGTTGAGGTCACGCTCGGTCTTGTCCGTACCCGCGAGTTCGAGGAGTGCTTCGGTGAAGCGGTTGCAGGCGGTGTCCTTGTCGATGTAGGTGGCGTCGGCCTGCTGGGCGAGCAGCTGGGCCACGCTGGTCTTTCCGGACCCGGCCGGCCCGATCACGAAGAAGGCCCGGGGGATGGTCATGTGCGGCTCTCATGGGGTGTGGGGAGCGGGGCGGGCCATCGTCGGCGCGCTCCGTGCCGGGTCAGGCGGTGGCGGCGGCCCGGCGGTCCTTGACGAAGAACAGGTAGGACATGGCGCCGATGAGCAGCAGCGCTCCGCCGACGAGGAAGACGAAGGTGTAGTTGTTGCCCGTGGTGTCGAGGATCGCACCGGTGACGATGGGGGCCATGGCCGCCCCGAGGAATCCGCCGAAGTTCTGAATGGCGCCCAAGGAGGCCACCTGGTGCGGCTCCGCTATGTCGGAGGCCAGGGTCCACAGGCAGCCCATCGGTACCTGGGCGGCGAAGTAGCCGAGGGACAGCAGGGCGATCGCGAGCGGGGTGCTCTCGACGTACGCCACGGGAAGGACCGCGGCGGCCGCCAGAGCCGCGCCGCCGACGATGGGGACCTTGCGGGAGGTGACCGCGGAGAAGCCTTGGCGTATCAGTCGCCCGGAGAGGAGGCCGCCGGCGAGGACACCGGCGATACCGCAGAGGTAGGGCAGAGAGGACAGCCAGCCGGTTTCCGAGAGGCTGAAGCCGCGGGAGGTCTGAAGGTAGCTGGGCAGCCAGGTCAGGTAGACCCAGACCGTGTAGAAGATGCCGAAGGCACCCAGGATCATGAAGAAGGTGTTCCGCTGCCGGAACAGCTGTCCCCAGCTCGCCTTCTCCTCACCCTTGCCCGTGCGGGCTTCGCGGGCCTCGGCCGCCGCCTGCTCGCCCTTGATCAGCGCCATCTCGCGCAGGGTGGGGTCCCGGTAGATACGCAGCCACACCAGCATGACCACGATGCCCAGCGCGCCCACGGCGACGAACATGCCGCGCCATCCGAAGCTCAGCATGAGGACGGTGAGGAGCGGCGGAGCGATGGCGTTCGCGATCTGCGATCCCGTGTTGACGATCGAGATCGGCAGGGCGCGCTCGTCCTTGGCGAACCAGGTTTCGTTCACCTTCAGGCTGGCCGTGAAGAAGGGGGACTCTGCCACGCCGAGGGCGACCCGGGCCGCGTAGAGCAGACCGAAGGAGTTCGCGGCCGCCGTGACCATCCCCATCAGCGACCAGAGCCCGGCGGCCCAGGCGTACATCCGCTTGGCGCCGAAGCGGTCGACGAGGTAGCCGGCCGGGAGGTTGGCGATGGCGTACGGCCAGGCGAAGGCCGCGAGCAGCAGCCCCATCTCGGTGGAGTTCAGACCGAACTCGTGGGAGATGGTCGTGTTGGCGACGCTCAGGGTGGCGCGGTCGAGGTAGTTGACGACACCGCCGATCACGAGGAGAGCCACCAGGACCCAGCGAATGCGGATCGCTTTTCTCAGGTCTGGGCAGCCCGTGTCGAGAGATTCGAGCGTGAGGGACTGCTGGGCCATGGGGAGCTCCTAAGAGAACCACGTCAAGGGGTTGGGGACGGAGGCGCCGACGGGACGCGGCCGGGAAACGCAGCCGGCAAACGGGGAGAGGGACCGGCTTGCGGGCGCTACGCCCGCGAGTCTTCGATGGCGCGCAGGATGGTCGAGGCGGCCTCGGTGACGCGCCGGTAGTCGCCGTCGGGACGGGCGGCCTTGGTGACGAAGCTGCCGACGCCCACCGCGACGACGCCGGCGTCGAACCACTCCTTGACATTGTCCGGGGTGACGCCGCCCGTGGGCATCAGCGGTGCCTGCGGGAGCGGGGCCCTGACCGTCCGGACGTACTGCGGGCCGAGGAACTCGGCCGGGAAGAGTTTCACGATGTCGGCGCCCGCCTGCATGGTGTCGACGATCTCCGACGGGGAGAAGGCGCCACTGACCGTGACGGCCTGGTAGCGGTTGGCGGTGGCGAGCATCGCCGGGTTCAGATTGGGGCTGACCAGCAGCCGTGCGCCGGCGGAGATGCAGGTGTGTGCCGCGTGCTCGTCCAGCACCGTGCCGGCGCCGATGACGACCCCGTCGTCGGCGTAGCGGTCGGAGAGCTTCGAGATCACGTCCAGCGCACCCGGCACCGAGAGGGTGATCTCCAGCGCCCGTATACCGCCCTCGATCGCCGCTTCCGAGACGGCCAGGGCTTCCTGGGCGCTGTCCAGGCGGACGATGAGAAGGGCACCCGTACGGGTGATCGATTCCAGCGCATTAAACTTTACTACCATGGTGGAACACGCTAGAACACGGATTCACATTTTGTCACGCCCTGGATGAAGTGAAGTTAAGCTGATCACCCACGGCCCCGTCGCCGTGGGAATCGGGCAGACGCAGCGAACGAGGAGACGCATTGAGCAGGGCACCCCTGATCCCCGAGCAACGCCATCAGGAACTCCTGCGCCTGCTGAGGAGCAGCGGATTGCTCAGCATCCGCGACCTGACCGCTCGGCTGAACGTCTCCCACATGACGGTGCGCCGGGACATCGCCGCCCTCGAGAGGAACGGTCAGGTGGTCTCGGTGCAGGGCGGGGTCAGGCTGGCGGACTGGACCGGCCACGCGCCGCCCCGCGAACGGGCGTCGCGGGCGGCACTGGAGATGCCCCGCAAGCGGGCCATCGCCGACCGGGCGGCGCGCCTCGTCGAGGACGGTATGGTCGTGTTTCTCGACGCGGGCACGACCTGCCAGTCGGTCGTGCCGTTCCTGGCCGCCCGCAGTGACCTCACCGTCGTCACCAATGACTTCCACGCCGTTCTGGCGCTCTGCGACCTTCCGTCCGTGCACACCATCCACACGGGTGGCGAGGTCGATGTGTCGAGCGGTTCGAGCAGCGGGCTGCTCGCCGCCAAGACGATCGGGGCGCTGAACGTCGACCTCTTCTTCCTGAGTGCCGGCTCCTGGGACCTGTCCCACGGCGTGACCAGCCACTCGACCGAGAAAGTGCTGCTCAAGCGCGCGGTCATGGAGGCGGCTTCCTCGGTCGCGCTGCTCGCCGACAGTACGAAGTGGGGCACCGTCGAGCGGTTCAACGTGACCGCCCTCGACCGGCTCGACACCATCGTGACCGACGAGGGGATGCCCTCCGAGGTGGTCGCCCGCATCACGGAGGAGGGGCCGACCGTGCTGCGCGCGGACTGAGCCGCCGCATGACGAAGGGGCCGGCCCGACGGACCGGCCCCGTGCTCGGAAGAGCCGGCGCTCACGCGCCCCAGGTCACCGGCAACGCGTGCACCCCGAGGAGGTTTTCGTCGAACTTGAAGGGCACCTCCGCGAAGTCGGTGGCGAGCCGCAGGCCGGGCAGCCGGCGGAACAGCGTGGTGTAGGCGACGTCCAGTTCGATGTCGGCCAGCGCATGGCCTGTGCAGTGGTGTGCGCCCAGCCCGAGCGCGACATGCCGCCGCGACGGGGTGCGGCGCAGGTTGAGGCGGTCGGGGTCGGGGAAGGCGGTCTCGTCACGGTTCGCCGAGTCGATCTGGATGAGCACGCCCTCTCCTCGGCGGATGAGCGTCTCCCCGATCTCGACGTCGTCGGTGGCGGCGCGCTGCCTCGCGTTGTGCGACACGGTGACGTAACGCAGGAGTTCCTGGATCGCCGTCGCGTGGACGTACTCGTCGTCGGTGCCGGTCAGCACCTCGATCTGCTCGGGGTGGCGCAGCAGTGCCACCACACCCGTCGCGATCATGTACGCGGTCGGGCCGTGACCGGTGAAGAACAGGCCCTGGAAGTCGGCCGCGGCGTCCGCTTCGGACAGTTCACCGGTCTCCACGTAGGCGCGCACGATCCGGCCCATGAGCCCGTCGCCCGGGTCGGCGACCAGTGCGCGGAAGTACGCGTCCATCTCGGACAGCGCCGAGGCGACCCGCTCGGCGGGCGCCGTGCGGGAACCGAGGACGCGGCTGAGCTCGTGCAAGCGGCCGCGGTCGGCGACCGGGACACCGAGGAACTCGCAGATCACCTTGATGGCGAGGGGCAACGCGAAGGCCTCGACCAGGTCGGCCGGACGCGGTCCGGCGAGCATGGCGTCGATCTCCCCGTCCGCCACGCGCTGGACGAAGGGCCGCAGCTCGGCCATCCGGCGCGGGGTGAACTCCCTGATCATCATCGCTCGCCCGGCCGCGTACCGTTCCTCGGGGCGGGATGAGAAGAAGACGGCGCCCTGGGCACGCAACCGCGACGACGGCGAGGTGTGCGGGAAGCCGGGCGAGGTGACGTCCATGGTGAGCCGCCGGTCCACCAGCGCGCGCCGGGCGTCCTCGTAGCGGGTGATCAGCCATGGCGTGCTGCCGTCCCACGCCCGTACCCGCGTGAGCGACGCGGACGCGCGGAGCTCGCGGCACTCGGGCGGCGGGTCGAGCGGGTGCTCCGGATCCCTGGCGAACGGGTAGGTGGGTAACTCAGCCACGGACGTGTCCTCCGGGTGGTGGTTCGAGCGCGCGCAGCGCGGACACCGGTGTCCTCGGCCGGGCCACGACCGCGTGCAGGACGGCCTGGTAGGCCTTGAGCAGCGAATCCATCTCGGGATCGCGGTAGCGGGCGGTGTCGTACTCCGCCCAGACCGTACCGGCGCCGTCGGGGGTGTCCTCGACGCGGACGGTCAGTTCGAACTTGGCCGTGTCGAGAACCGGGAGCTCGGCGGCCTCGCAGCCGTCGAGACGGAGTTCGCCGACGCTGCCCGGTGGGTGGTGCGCGAAGATCGCCTGTACCCAGGGCGTGCGGTCCAGGTCGTCCGGGCCCCCGAGCGCGGCCGCCATCTCGTCGAGTGGCAGGTCGCGGTGTTGGTAGGTGGCCGCCGTCGCCGCGGCCACCCGCCCGAGCAGCACGCCGAAAGGGGGGTCCTGAGTCAGGTCCACCGGCAGCACCGAGAGGGTGGTGAAGAAACCGAGGACACCGGCCACTTCGGGCCGGTCGCGGCCCGCGACCGCGAGGCCCAGCAGCACCCGGTCCTGACCGGTGCGCCGGGTCAGCGCGATCGCGCACGCCGCCGCGAGCACCGTGAACGCGGTATGGCCGTGGGCGGCGCTCAGGTCGCGGACGGCGCTCACCAGACCGGTGTCCAGCGCCACGGCCCGGCGTCTGCCCCGGCCGGGCCCACCGGTGGGGCTGGCACCCGCGCCGCGTGGCCGCGGGTATCTCTCGAGCGCACCGCGCCACCAGCGTACGAGTTCACCGGTCCGCTCCGGAGTCAGCCGCTCGGCCTGCCATGCCGCCCAGTCGACGTATTGGACGGCGAGCTCGGGCAGGGCGGCGGACTCGCCGCGCAGCGCGGCGCGGTAGCAGGCCGCGAGCTCGGTGAAGAACACGTCCAGCGACCAGCCGTCGGCCGCCAGCAGATGCGATGAGAACGTGACCTCGTGCCGGTTCGGGTCGGTGGGGCGGACGTCCACGCGCAACAGCGGCCCGCGGGCCAGGTCGAAGGCGCTCGGCCGGGGCGGCTCGGAGACGATCCGGACCGCCACCGGCGCGTCGGGACGGATCTGCTGTACGGGCCCGTCGAGGTAGACGGTCCGCAGCGGTTCGTGCCGCCGTACGAGCGCTTCGAGCGCGGTACGTAGCGCCGCCAGGTCCAGGGTTCCGGCCACCGCGAACGTGCGCAGGGTGCTCTGCCGGTGTCCGCTGGGGTCCCGCGTGTGCCGTGCCCAGACGGCCCGTTGCGCTGCCGACAGCGGGAACGAGGTGCTCACCGCGGGATCCTGGTGATCTTTTCGGCCTCGGCGGGCGCCGACTCCAGCGCGGAGGCGAGCCGGGCGACGGTCGGCTGGGCGAGCACCAGGCCGAGCCCGACCGCGCGGCCGGTCGCGGCGGCGACGCGGGACGCGAGCCGCATCGCCTGTAACGAGTGCATGCCGAGCTCGAACACGTTGTCGTGCACGCCCGGCCGGACGCCCAGCACCTCGGCGGCCACGTCCACGAGCAGAGTCTCCAGCGCGGTCCGCGGCGCGGCCGACTCCACCGGCCGCGGCGGCAGTCCGAGCGCCCGCACGTCGACCTTTCCTACGGAGTTGACCGGCAACCGCTCGTGCGGCACGACCACGCTCGGCACCAGGTGGCCGGGGACCTCGGCGGCGAGCGCGCGCCGGACGGCGGCGCCGGACTCCGCGCTCACCACATGCGCCACCAGCCGGTCCGCGGCGCGGTCCGCCACGACGACCGCGTCCCGCACCATGGGCAGTGCCAGGAGCGCCGCGCGGACCTCGGCGGGCTCCACCCGGAACCCGCGTATCTTGACCTGGTCGTCGGCGCGCCCGGCGAAGTCGAGCACCCCGCCGTCGAGCCAGCGCCCCCGGTCGCCGGTGCGGTAGAGCATTCCCTCCCCGAACGGGTTCGGCACGAACCCCGGCGCCGGTCGCACATAGCCGCGCGCCACCACCGGGCCACCGACGCAGATCTCCCCCACCACGCCGGGCGGCACCAACCGCAGGTGCTCGTCGAGGACATACACCGAGGTGTTCGGCAGCGGACGCCCGATCGGCACGCGCGGCTGGTCGGCCGGGCGCCACGCGTCCATCCGGATTCCGGTGACGATCACCGTGGTCTCCGTCGGTCCGTACACATTGGCGACGGAGGTGATCCCCCTGGCGGCCAAGTCCTTGAGCGACTCCGGCGACATCACGTCACCGGCGACGAGCAGGCTCCGCAGCCCGCGGACCGCCTCGGGCGCCTCGGCGACCAGTTCGTGGAACACCGCCGTGGACAGTGCGGCGTGGCTCACCGTGGGCTCCTCCAGGGCGCGTGCCAAGTCGGCCACATGCCAGGGAGGCGGCAGGAATCGCACGGTCGCGCCGCTCACGAGCGGGCCCCAGATCTCCAGTACGGACACGTCGAACGCCATGGTGGCGACCGCGAGGTGAGTGTCGCCGGGGGCGAGACCGGCGAATCCGTCGTCGTGCAGGCGGGCGGCGACCGAGCGATGCTCGACCACGATGCCCTTGGGCCGGCCGGTGCTGCCGGAGGTATACATGACATAGCAGGCGTCGGTGCCGACGCCGACGGGCAGGTCGCCACCGGTCTCGGGAACGTCCTCCAGCACCACGGCGATCGCGCCCGCGGGCAGGTCGGCGGCGAGCGCGGCGGTCGTCACGACCACTCTCGCCCCACAGTCGGCCATCAGGGCGCCCAGCCGGGCCGACGGGTGCGCCGGATCGAACGGCAGATACGCGGCGCCGGACTTCATCACGGCGAGTTGCGCCACGACGGCCTCCGGCGAGTGCGCCACGCGCACCGCCACCACGTCGCCACCGCCGAGCCCGGACCCTCGCAGATACCGAGCCACCTCATCGGACCGCGCCCCCAGTTCGGCATAGGTCAGCGGATCAGGGCCCGCGACGGCGAGCGCGTCCGGGGTGTCGCGCACCCAGCGGGCGACCAGGTCCGGCACCCACCACGACGGCGGCTCGGCGCGCCTGCCCCGCCCCCACTCGAGCAGCTGCCCGCGGGTCCGCTCGTCCACCGGCGAGAGCCGCGACACCGGCGTGTCAGCCCCGTCAGCCCCGTTTACAAGAGTCCGGAGCAGCGTCTCGAACGCCGTCAGCAGATGCGCGCAGAAGGATTCGTCGAACAGATCGGTGTCGAACTCCCACGCCAGCGTGATGCCTTGCAGCGCGGAGCGCGAGCTGGGCAGCACCGGTCCGGCCGACCGCGGGATCGTGATCAGATCACCCGCGAGCCGCGAGATACGACCGGCCTCGGCGTAGCGCGGCACCGCGATGACGGACAGGTCGAACTTGGCCGACCCGTTGCCCACACCCTCGACGACCGTCACATCGAGCGGAGTCGGCCGCAGCGGCCCCAGCGGCGAGTCGTGGAAGTTGAACATCGCCTGCACCAGCGGGCGCGCCCCGTCTCCGTGTCCGGCCGGCGACTCGGCGAAGATCAGGTCGTAGGGCAGCTCCTGGTGTTCGTACACGGCGAGCGACCGCTCGTGGATCCGCCGCAGGAACTCGGCGAACGTCGGGTCGCCGTCGAACCTCCCCCGGAACACCACGGTGTTGACGAACATGCCGAGGACGTCCTCGGTCTGCCGCCATCGCCGGTTCGCCACCCCGGACCCGACCAGCAGGTCACGGGAGCCGGTGCTGTGGTGCAGCAACACGAAGAACGCGGCCAGCAGCGTCGTGAACAGGGAGACGCCCGAGCGCTCGGCGAGATCCGCGAGGCGACGGGCCAACTCGCCGTCGATCTCGAGCCGCGGCGCGCGGCCGCGGAAGCCGGTGGCGCGGGCCCCGGCGCGGTGCGGCAGCCGCAGCACGGTCTCGGCACCGTCGAGCTCCGCCCGCCAGAACGCCCGTTGTCCGTCGGCCTCCGCGGACTCCAGCCACTGCCGTTGCCAGCGCGCGTAGTCGTAGTAGCCGACCGGCGGCGCCGGACGGCTGATCCTGCCGCGCTCGAGGTGCTCGGAGTAGCCGTCCAGCAGGTCGCGCACGAACACATGGAACGACCAGCCGTCGTGCACCAGATGGTGTTCCACACACACGAACACATGCTCCTCGGCGCCGAGCCGCAGCAGTGCCCAGCGGTACGGCGGCTCGTGCGCCAGGTCGAACGGCGCGCCCAGCAGCTCGCGCACCGCCGCGCCGACGGCCGTGGCCTGGTCCTCGGAACCGCTCAGGTCGCGGACCTCCAGCGCGACCGGCCGTGGCTCGTCGACCACGCAGCCGAGCTCGCCGTCGACCTCGACGAACCGGCTGCGCAGCACGTCGTGCGCCCGCACGAGCTCGGTGAGACTCGCCTCCAGCGACTCCAGGGACAGCTCCCCGGCGAGCCGGAACACCGACTGCGCATGGTAGGCACGGGCGTCCGGGCTCAGCCCGTGCATCAGCCACACGCGCCGCTGCCCGGACGACGGCTCCGGCTCCGCACCGGGCCGGGGCCCGCGGTCAGTGGCCTCGCCGCCGATTCCGGCCGCGATCCCGGCCGCCGTGCCGCACTCCAGCACCGTCCGCAGCGCGACCTCGACACCCAGCCGCGACCGCAGCCGGGCCACGAGCTGCGTGGCGAAGAGCGAGTTGGCTCCGAGGTCGAACAGGTCGTCGTGCACACCGACCCGTTCCGCGCCGAGCAGTTCGGCGGCGACCCGGACCACCTCGGCCTCGGTCTCGTTCCGCGGCGCGTCCGTCTCGCGTGCCGCCCGTCCTGGCCGGGGCAGGGCGGCCCGGTCCACCTTGCCGCTGATGGTGAGCGGCCAGCGGTCGACCAGGACGACCTGGTCGGGCACCAGGTACGCGGGCAGCGTGGACGCCAACGACGCCCTCAGCTCCTCGGGGTCGGCGCCGGTGTCGGTGATCACGTATCCGAGCAGCCGCGGCTCACCCTGCCGGTCGACCACCGCCAGCGCGTCGCGCACACCGGGCAGCGCCGCGAGCGCGCCTTCCACCTGACCGAGCTCGACCCGCGCGCCGCGCAGCTTCACCTGGTCGTCCAGGCGTCCGAGGAACTCGATCGACCCGTCGGCGAGCGTGCGCCCCAGATCGCCGCTGCGGTAGAGCCTGCCGCCCGCCGGATCGGGGATGAACCGTTCGGCGGTCAGCTCCGGCTGCCCCAAGTAGCCGCGGCCCACGCCGAGTCCGCCGATGCAGATCTCCCCGACCGCGCCCGGTGGGACCGGGTGGTGTTCCTCGTCCAGGATGACGACATGGCAGCCCGCGATCGGGCGTCCGATCGGCACACGGGTCCGCTCCGCACCCACCGAGGTGTGCAGCGTGGCGCAGATCGTGGTCTCGGTGGGGCCGTAGCCGTTCACGAACCGGTGGTGCGCACTCCACTGGCGGGCGGTCTCCGGCAGGCACACATCACCGATGCTCATCAGCACGTCCAGCTCCGGGAACCGGCCCGGCCGCAGGGTGCGCACCACCGCCGCCGGCAGCACCGCGTGCGTGACGCGCCTGCCGGTCAGCGCCTCCGCGAGCGGATCGCCGGATAAGTGCGCGCCGCCCAGCACCTCCAGCCGGGCGCCGTTCGACAACGCCATCAGGACGTTGAACAGGGCGGCGTCGAAGGCCGGGTGCGGGAACTGGAGCACCCGTGAGCGCGCCGGCACTCCGCCGAGGTACTCGCGCTGCGCGTGCACCAGGTTCACCAGGCCGCCGTGCTCGATCATGACCAGCTTCGGCGTGCCCGTCGACCCGGAGGTGGCGATCACATACGCCAGGTCTTCGGGAGTGTTCCGGTCCGCGACCGGTTCGGCGGCCTCGGGCACCTCGTCCAGATGTGGAAAGCCGGGAATCGGCGCGCCGACCACCAGCGCGACCCCGGCCTGCCGGGCGACGCCGGTGAGCCACGCCTCGGGGTGCGACGGGGACAGCGGCAGATACGCGGCTCCGGCCCGCCACACGGCGAGCAATGCCACCACGAACGCCACACCTCGGTCGAAGACGAGCGCGACGATCTCGCCCCTGGTGATGCCGCGCCGCACGAGGGCGGCCGCGAGGGCGTTCACCCGCGCGTCGAGCTCGCCATAACCGACCTCGGCCACACCGTCGGACAGCGCTGTCCCGGACGGATCGGCGGAACACCTCTCCGCGATCGTCGCGCCCGCCGAACACCACGCCTCCCGGGCGGCGGGAATCGCATCGGGCCGCCGGTGCGGTGCGGCGAGCGGGCGGGTGGTGGCCCACGGCGAGAGCCCGCGTAAGCCGGCGAGGAGGCAGTCGTACTCGGTCCCGGTGGACAGCCGGGGCAGCTCAGGTTCGGACACGCGATCGAGTGTAGGCATGAGGGCGCCGGGGGCGCCCTCATGCCTGAGCGCACTGTACGCGCCGCCTCGGGTGCTCGGGTGCTACGTGCCGGCGTTCGAGTTGCCGCGCAGCTTCACGTTCGCTGTGCTCGCGTTCTTGATCGCCGTCTCGATCTGGGCCATCGACGAGCCGGAGTCGATCCCGGGCACGGTCGCGGTATTCACCGCGTAGAGGGTGAAGGTGTACGGGTGCGTCGAACCGCCGGGACAGGGCCCGAAGTACTGCTGGGCGTTGGCGCCGCTGCCCATGGCCTTCTGCTTGGCGCCGTCCTGGCCGGGGACGTTGAATCCGGACCCCAGCGCCTCGGGCAGTGCCGGCTTGGCCGCCGGGATGTCCCAGATTGCCCAGTGGAGCTTGTTGCCGCCGTTCGCGACATCGGCGAAGACGATGGCCCAGCTGCGCGCGCCGGTGGTTCCGGCGCCCCAGGCCAGCGGGGGCGAGGGGTCCCGGCCCGCCGTTCCGTCCCCGGCGCAGGTGTGGCGCGCGGGGATGGTCGCGTTGTCGTTGAAGGCGCTGCTGTTCAGCTTGAACTCACCGGCGGTGTTGTCGTCCGAGTAGACGATGTCGATCCGCAGGATGCGGTCGTTGCCGTCCGTGCCGTCCTTGTCGGTCGAGGTGGTGAGCCAGATGTCGCCGTCGTGGTCGACCTCGACCGTGCGCAGCCGGTCGTAGGTCCCCTGGAAGTACGTCTTCTGCTCGACGAGGTTCGACGAGGAGTCGATCCGCATCCGGTAGACGCGCTTCCCCACGGTGGTGGCGACGAAGACATGGTCATTGATGATCGTCAGCCCGCTGGGCGAGGCCGAGGAGGTGGACCAGGTCTTCTTCGGCGCGATGTAGCCGGAGCCCGAGCAGTCGCCGCTGGTGCCCTCGCAGTTGGGCCAGCCGTAGTTGCCGCCCTTCTGGATGAGGTTGACCTCGTCCATGACGCTGTTGCCGAACTCGGACTCCCACAGACGGCCCTTGGAGTCGAAGTCCAGGCCCTGCGGGTTGCGGTGGCCGAGTGACCAGACGGCGTTGCCGAAGGGGTTGTCGGACGGGATCGAGCCGTCGGGGTTGATCCTGAGGATCTTGCCGTTGAGCGAGTTCCGGTCCTGCGCCCGCGACTCGGTCTGGGCGTCGCCCATGGAGGCGTACAGCTTGCCGTCGGGGCCGAAGCGCAGCCGTCCGCCATTGTGGTAGCGGCTCTTCTCCATGCCCTGAAGCAGCACCTTGTAGCCGCTGAGGGTGTTGTTCTCCAGCGTCATCCGGGCGATGCGGTTGCCTTCGCTGGAGGTGTGGACGAAGTAGAGGTAGTGGTCGGTGGCGAAGGTCGGGGAGACCTCGATGCCCAGCAGACCGCCCTCGCCGCCGGTGGTCTGGGAGTTGGGCACCTTGCCCACCAGGGTCTTCGTACCGGACTTGGTCAGCTTGTAGACGTTGAAGGTGTTGCGCTCGGTGAAGATGCCCGTGCCGTCGGGCAGGAAGCCGAGGCCCCAGGCCACGTCCACCCCGCTCGCGAGGGTGCTGACCGTGCCGGGGTCGGGGGTGCCGCCCGGCTGGCTTCCGGAGGTGGTCACCGTGATCTCGGGCGTGAAGGGGGACTTGTTGCCCTTGAAGTCGTACGCCCTGACCTTGAAGGCGTACGCGGTGTTCGGGCTCAGGCCCGCGACGCTGGTGGTGGTGGTCTCGGAGGTGCCGGACAGCGCGCCGTCGCGGTAGATCTCGTAGCCCGTGACCTTGACGTTGTCGCTGGACGCGGACCAGGCCAGATCGACGGTCGTGGCCGTCTTGGACGGGGAGGTCAGGTTGCCCGGGACGGTCGGCGGCTCGGTGTCCGGCGGGGCGGGCAGGGTCGCGATGGTGACGGCGTTGGACGCCTCCGAGGCGTTCCCGGCCGCGTCCCGGGCGAAGACGGTCCAGTCGTACGAGGTCTCGGGGGCGAGGCTCTCGACGGTCGCCGCGAGGACGTCCGCGCCGACCTTCTTCATCAACTGGCCGTGCTGATAGATGTCGTAGCCGGTGACGCCCACGTTGTCGGTGGCCGCGTCCCAGGCCAGCGAGACGGTGGTGGCCGTCGGCTCCTTGTCCTTGCGCAGGTTCGCGGGGGCGCTCGGCCGCTCGGTGTCGGCGGGGCCGGTCGGGGTGACGGTCAGCTTGTCGAGATTGGGGCCGTCGACGCCGGAGGTGGTCGCGCGGACCGTGTTGCCGCCGGCCTTGAGCGTGGCGTTCACGCTGACCGTCTTCCACGTGGTCCAGGCGCCGGTCGCCGGGAAGGAGAGGTCGTCGGCGACGGTGGCGCCGTTGACGGCGATGTCGAGCGGGCGGTCGGCGGTGGCGCCGGCGTAGCGGAAGTCGAGCCGGGCGGGGCCGGCCTGTGCGGCGTCGACGGTGAATTCGACGTACGCGCCCGTGACGACGTCGAAGTTCACGAATCCGGTGCCGGAGTGGCCCGCGTGGTTGGACTCGACGGCACCCTGGGAGATGTCCGCCGACTCGGCCTCGTAGTCCGTTCCGGCCGGTCCGTCGGCGGCGGTGACATCGACGTAGTCGAGGTTGGGCCCGCCCTCGGCCGCCGCCGAGGTCGTGCGGATGGTGTTGGCACCCGCCTTGAGGGTGACCGTGGTGGTCACGGACGACCAACTGGTCCAGGCGCCGGTGGCCGGGAACGCCAGGCCGTCCACCGCCTGCTCGCCGCCCACGGCGATGTCCAGCGGGCGGTTGGCGTCCGTGCCGTTGGCGTAGCCAAGGGTCAGGGTGGCGCTGCCCGCGGCCGGGGCGTCCACCGTGAACTCGACGTAGCTCCCGGTCTCATTGTCGAAGTTGACGAATCCGGAGCCGGAGTAGCCGTCGTGGTTGGACTCGGCCGCGCCCGCGGAGATGACCGCGGACTCGGCCTCGTACCGCACGGGCGCGGCGGCGACCGTCGCTCCGGAGGGCTGGGCCGCGCTGAGATTCGGCAGGGCGATGGCTAAGGCCGCGGTGGCCGCGGCCAGGAAGGCGCCGACCGCTCGGCGCGGTCTGCGGGGGATGGGTGCCACAGGGTTCCTCCCGGTCAGAATGATAGGAAAGATTCCTAACAGTGACACCCAGCGACGCGTTCACGTCAAGAGGCATGCAAGCGTTTGACGCGGGCGTTCACGCGTCATTGATCGACGTAACGCCGCTCAGACGGATGTCGCGCGAGGAGGATCCGACGTACACGGATCGCCGGCCACGCGGCAGCACCCAGTCCTTGCTCGTGGTGTCCCAGTACGACAACTGCCGTTCGTCGATCTCCAGGCTGACGCGACGGGATTCTCCGGGCTTCAGCTCCACGCGCTGGAAGGCCGCGAGGGTCCTGACCGCCGTCTCGACCGGCGCGCTCGCGGGCGCCCCGGCGTAGACCTGGGCGACCTCGGCCCCCGTGCGGCGGCCCTGGTTGGTGAGGGTGAACGACACCGTCAGGCCGCGCCCGTGGCGGTGGACGGAGAGCCGTGAGTAGCCGAACCGCGTGTAGGACAGGCCGTGTCCGAAGGGGAAGAGCGGTTCGATGCCGTGCTTGTCGAAGTGGCGGTAGCCGACGAAGATGCCCTCGCTGTACGTCACCGTGTGGTCGACGCCGTAGTAGCGCTCGGGGTGGGCCGGGTCGAGGACCGGGTGGTCGGCCTCCTTTTTCGGATACGTCATCGTCAGCTTGCCGCCGGGGTTGGCGCGACCGAGCAGCAGGTCGGCGGTGGACCAGCCGCCCTCCTGGCCGACGTATCCGGCGAGCAGGATGGTGCCGATCTTGTCGCGCCAGGGCATGGTGACCGGGTCGCCGGCGTTGAGGACGACGACGGTGCGGGGGTTGGCGTCCGCGACCGCCTCGATCAGCTCGTCCTGGTGCAGCGGCATGGTCAGGGTCGTACGGTCGCCGGAGCCGCCGGTGGTTCCGCCGGAGCCGTTGAAGGCGAAGACGACCGGAGTGTGCACCCTCTTCGCCAGCCGGGCGGCGGCCGCGATGTCGGCGGCGCGCTGCTCGGGGGTGACCCAGGCGAAGCGGACCTGGACCGGCCCCCGGTCGTGGACGGTCTCCGCCCAGCCGGTGGCGGTGACCTTCACCGAGTAGGCCCGGCCCGCGGTGAGTCGAGCCGTGGCCATGCCGTTGTCGAGACCGTCGGTGGTGGGCACGATGCTCGACCACTTGCGTACGAAGTTGTCGCGGGACGAGGCGGCGGAGGCGATCTGGGTGCCGTCGAGGGTGAGGGTGACGGCGCCGCCCCAGCCCTGGATCTTCAGGGCGTACTCGCCGGTGGTGGGCGGGGTGAGGGTGCCGGTCCAGGTGTAGGTGGAGCCGGTCGGGAGGGCGTTCGCCCCCGTGTGGTCGATGTTCGGGTCGGTCACGCCGGAGGCGGGGGTGAGCACCGAGGCCGGGACGGCCCTCCCCGTGAGGTCGACGCCGACGGAGAAGGCGATGTCGGCGCCCGAGGTCCGCTTCAGCGCGTCGAGCGGACCGATCATGCGGTCCTCGAATCCGTACGCGCGCTCGCCCGCGACCGACACCGCCACCTGCGCGGCCGTAGGACCGATCAGAGCGAGGGAGCCGAGCGCCTCGCGGGACAGCGGCAGCCCACCGTCATTGGCCAGCAGCACCGCACCCTGGGTGGCGACCTCGCGGGCGACGCGGGCACCGGTCTCGATGTCGACGGTCCTCGGCGCGGGTTCGCGGCTGCCGTCGAGGAGGCCGAAACGGTCGTACTGCCCGAGGAGCCGCCCCACGGCCGTGTCCAGCGCTGACTCCGGGATCGTGCCGGCCTGGATCGCCGCCTTCAACGGATCCCCGAAGAAGGATCCGTCGGGCATCTGCATGTCGAGTCCGGCCTCGACGGAGATGCTGTGGGTGGCACCCCAGTCCGAGGTCACGAACCCCTCGAAGCCGAGCTCGCCACGGAGGATGTCGGTCAGAGTCGGCTTGTGCTCGGCGTTCCACTCGCCGTTGAGATGGTTGTAGGCCGCCATCACCGACGAGACCCCGGCGCGGACCACGGCCTCCCAGGCGGGAAGGTAGAGCTCGTGCAGGGTGCGGTCGTCGACCCGGAAGTCGTAGCTGGTCTCGGGGGTCGCCCGGTCGAACTCGTGCAGGCGCTGGTTGTTGGCCAGGTAGTGCTTGGCCATGGCGAGCATGCCCTGCGCCTGTACGCCGTGGATCTGGGCGACCGCGATGGCCGAGTTGAGGAAGGGATCCTCGCCCGCTTGGTCCTTGTTCCGGCTGAAGTAAGGGGCCCGGGACAGCTCGATCTGCGGGGCCAGCAGGACGTCCATGCCCAGTGCCCGTCCCTCGCGGCCCATCACTTCGCCGTATTCGCGGGCCAGGCGGGGGTTGAAGGCGGCGGCCAGGGTGGATACCGGCGGCAGTCCGGTCGCTGACGCGGCCACGTTGACGCCTGCCGGGCCGTCGGACAGCCGCAGCTCGGGTATGCCCAGGCGGGCGATGCCCGGGACGTACCCGGCCTGGCCGAGTCGCTGCGGGTCGGTGGCGCCGTGGACCAGGGAGATCTTCTCGTCGAGGGTGAGTCGAGTGAGCAGGTTCCGTACGCGCTTCGAAGCCGCGGCCGCGGGGGCGGCGGTCGCCAGCGGCCCCGCGGCCGCCAGGAACGCGAACGCGGCAGCCGTACCGCCCAGTCGCCTGACCAGTTCACGGCGACTTGGACCTTCAGGTCTCTTACTGAACGACACGGTCATCACCAACAGCCCTTCTGAGGAGTGAAGTTAGCCGCGCGGAACGACGGCATGCGGGATCCGTTCGCACGGCGGTAAGATCCGGGTCCCGTAATCCGGACAAATGCTGAAGTGATCACGCGTGTCAGCTCCCTGGCACGTGTGCCGAGTGTCGATCATTTGAAATTGAGTGGTCAAGATCCGTGATGGATGTTGCTCGTGATTTCTCGTCATGAGTTTATGAATTGAACGCACGCGAAGGAGCCGCGATGCCATGTCAGCGAAGACAGCGAAGACAGCGAACACAGAGCAGACAGAGCAGACAGAGCAGACAGCACGGAAGACGCGGAGCCACGGCGGCGTCGCTCATCGCCGGGGCCGTCGTCGCCGCGTTACTGCCCCTCACGGGAGGCGGCGCGGCCGCGGCCGACGAGCCTGTGCCCGTCCCCGTGGACCGCTTCGAGGGAGAGGTGCCGTTCGCCTCGCCGCCCGCCGAGGCAATCTTCACCTGGGGCGGCGACGCCGACGACCAGCCCGCCCTGAAGCTCGTGGAGCGCGCCGACGCCCCCGAGGGGGCCAAGGTGCTGGAAGGCTCGTACGACATCAGCGGCTGGGGCGGCTTCACTCACGACTTCGCCTTCGACCGGCCCGCCCACGACTGGTCCGCCGCCAAGGGCATCCGCTTCTGGTGGTACGGCCAGAACACCGCGCCCCTGCCGCCCGGCTCGGGCAAGCGGATCAACTTCGAGATCAAGGACGGCGGGGCCAACGGCGAGGCCTCCGAGCTGTGGACCGCCTCCTTCACCGACGACTGGCAGGGCTGGCACCGCGTCGAGATCCCCTTCTCCGACTTCCGGTACCGCACCGACTACCAGCCGGTCGGCGGCATCGACCATGTTCTGGGCCTCACCGGGACCTGGGGCTACGCGGTCACCCTCCCGGCCGGTCAGAAGGGCCGGTTCGCGTTCGACGGGGTCGAGCTGTACGGGAAGGCCGACGGTTCGCTCGCGGCACAGGTGGTCACCGACGCCCCCGTCCACCCGGTCAAGGAGGGCGCGACCGCCCGGGTCAAGATCTCCGTCGCCACCACCGGCTCCGTGCCGATCGACGAACCCGTCACCGTCGACTACGCCACCGACGCGGACGGGGGCACCGCCACCTCCGGTGAGGACTACCGACCGGTCGAGGGCAGCGTGACCTTCCCGGCCGGCACCGCCTCCGGCGCCTCGCGCACCGTCGAGGTCGTCACCGCGAGGGGCGGCGGCGCCGAACCGGCCGAGACCATCCCGCTCCGGCTCACCGTCTCCGGCGCCAAGGCCCCCGCCGAGCCGCCGCGGGCCGTGATCGACGTGCATGGGCTGCCGTATCTCGACCCCGAGCTCCCGGTGCGGCGCCGGGTCAAGGACCTGCTCTCCCGGATGTCGCTCGAAGAGAAGGCCGGGCAGATGACGCAGGCCGAGCGCAACGCGCTCGCCCCGCCGGGCGACATCGCGACCTACGGTCTCGGCTCCCTGCTGTCCGGCGGCGGCTCGGTGCCCACCCCCAACACGCCCGAGGCCTGGGCGCGGATGGTGGACGCCTTCCAGCTGCGCGCCCAGGCCACCCGCTTCCAGATCCCGCTGGTGTACGGCGTGGACGCGGTCCATGGCCACAACAACGTCGCCGGATCGACGATCATGCCGCACAACATCGGCCTCGGCGCGACCCGTGACCCCCGGCTGGCCGAGAGGACCGGTGCGGTGACCGCCTCCGAGGTGCGCGCCACCGGCGTCCCCTGGGACTTCGCGCCCTGCCTGTGCGTGTCGCGCGACGAGCGGTGGGGACGGGCGTACGAGTCCTTCGGCGAGGACCCGGCGCTGGTCACCGCCATGGAGACGGTCATCAAGGGCATGCAGGGCTCGCCCTCGGGCAAGGACCTGGACCGTTCCGACAAGGTGCTGACCACCGCGAAGCACTTCGTCGGGGACGGCGGCACCGCGTTCGGGTCCTCGACCACCGGCAGCTACACCATCGACCAGGGCGTCACCAAGGTCACCCGCGAGGAGCTGGAGAAGGTCCACCTCGCGCCGTTCCGGGAGGCCGTGGACCGCGGGGTGGGCACGGTCATGCCCTCGTACTCCTCGCTCGACATCCTCGGCGACGGGCGGGCGCCGCTCAAGACGCACGCCGACGGCGCGATGATCAACGGCGTGCTGAAGGACCGGATGGGCTTCGAGGGCTTCGTCATCAGCGACTGGCAGGCCATCGACCAGATCCCCGGGGACTACCCGAGCGACGTCCGCACCTCGGTGAACGCCGGGGTGGACATGATCATGGTGCCCACGGCGTACGCGGACTTCCGCACCACGCTCGTCGACGAGGTGAAGGCCGGCCGGATCAGCCGGGCCCGGATCGACGACGCGGTCTCCCGCATCCTGACGGCCAAATTCCGGCTCGGCCTCTTTGAAAAGCGGTACGCCGACAAGGCTGGCAACGCCGATACCTCGAACCTCGACCGGATCGGCTCGGCAGGGCATCGGGCCGTCGCCCGCGAGGCGGCCGCGAAGTCACAGGTGCTGCTGAAGAACGACGGAGGGGTGCTGCCCCTGAAGCCCTCCCAGAAGGTGTACGTCGCCGGGTCCAACGCCGACGACCTCGGCAACCAGACCGGCGGCTGGACCATCACCTGGCAGGGCTCCTCCGGCCGGAACACCGAGGGCACCACGATCCTGGAGGGCATGCGGAAGGCGCATTCGCCGATTGGGGGGACCGGGGGCTCGGCCATCACCTACTCCAAGGACGCCTCCGCCCCGACGGCCGGACACGACGTCGGGGTCGTGGTCGTCGGCGAGACCCCGTACGCCGAGGGGGCGGGCGATGTCGGCAACGGCCATGACCTGCGGCTGTCCGACGCCGACCAGGCTGCGGTCGACCGGGTGTGCGGCGCCATGAAGTGCGCGGTGCTGATCGTCTCCGGGCGTCCGCAGCTCGTCGGCGACCGGCTCGGCGACATCGACGCCCTCGTCGCGTCCTGGCTGCCCGGCACGGAGGGCGACGGCGTCGCGGACGTCCTGTACGGCAAGCGGGCCTTCATCGGGCAGCTGCCGGTGACCTGGCCCAGGTCCGAGGCGCAGCTGCCGATCAACGTGGGCGACGCGACGTACGACCCGCAGTACCCGTACGGGTGGGGGCTGACGACGTCGGCCCGCGCACCCGGTGAGGACGGCGCGAAGCGCCTCGGGGAGCTGACCGCCGAGGCGAAGGCCGCCCGGAAGGCGGGGCGCGCGGACTCCGCGCGGGGGCGTGCGATCGCGACGGCCGCGCGGCTCCTGGTCCAGGACCGGGTCGGTCAGAAGATCACCCCAGCGGTGGCGAAACCCTTCGCCGAGGCGGACCATCTGCTGCTCAGCGGGGACGTGGTGGGGGCGCTGGGGAAGTTGACGGCGGCCTATCGCGCCGCGGGGTGAGGTGGCCGGGTGAGTCGGCGGGGCGTACGCGATCATCGCGTGCGCCCCGCCGCACGGTCAGCACGGCACGGTCAGCACGGCACGGTCAGCACAGTCAGCCCTGCGCCGCGGCGAACCGCTCCGCGCTCCAGGTCCCGTCGAGCTCGGGGGCCAGCCACCCGGGGGCCGCGGCGCGGAAGCCGAGGGGCGGGAGGGCCGCAGCGCCATGGGGGAGGGCGCCCAGCAGGGGAGCGCCCGCCGCCTCCGGCAGGTCCGCGAGGTTGCAGCGGTCCGCGAGACCCGGGGCCTTGGGCCAGCTGCCGATGACGACGCCGGGGCAGTCCAGGCCCCGGGCGCGCAGCGCCTCCGCCGTCAGGGTGGTCGTGTTGAGCGTCCCCAGGCCCGCGTGCACGACGACCAGCACGGGCGCGCCCAGCAGCCGGGCCGCGTCCGCGAGCGTCGCGCCCTCCTCGTCAAAGCGCACCAGCAGCCCGCCCGCGCCCTCCACGAGCACCAGGTCGTGCTCGGCGGCCAACTTCCCCGCCGCCTCGGCCACCTCGTACGGGCGCACCGGGGCGTGGCCGGCCCGCCGGGCGGCGGTGGCCGGGGCCAACGGCTCCGGATAGCGGGCGAGTTCCGCCTGCGTGACCGCCCCCGCCAGCCGCGCCACCTCCGCGGCGTCCCCCGGCTCGTCCTCCCCGACCCCGGTCTGCGCCGGCTTGAGCACCGCCACGGACCGGCCGGCGGCCAGCGCGGTGGCGGCGACCGCCGCGGTGGTGATGGTCTTGCCGATCTCCGTGCCGGTGCCGGTGATCACGAGTACGGGCATGTGGTCGCGCCTTTCGCTGTCGTGCGGGTACGGGTTCTGTCCACGGAGGGGTTGAGGCCGGTTCGGCACCGCCGGGCGGTCCGCCGGACCGGGCGGGTGCGGTCCGCCCTGGCCGGGGGCGGCCCGGTGTCCCGTCCGCATCAGCCCGCGCGGGCCGCCGCGTGCAGGGCCGCGCAGATGCGGGTCACGTCGTCGTCGCTCGTGATGTACGGCGGCATCGTGTACAGCAGGTCGCGGAACGGCCGCAGCCATACGCCCTCACGTACCGCCGCGCGGGTCGCGGCCGCCATGCCTGCCTCGTCGAGGGCGTGGTCGAGCTGGACGACGCCGATGGCGCCGAGGACCCGGACGTCGCGTACGCCGGGCAGTGCGGCCGTGGCGGCCAGGCCGTCCCGCAGTCCCGCCTCGATGCGCTTGATCTCCTGCCGCCAGTCGTGGCCGAGCAGCAGGTCGATCGAGGCGAGCGCGACGGCGGTCGCCAGGGGGTTGCCCATGAAGGTCGGGCCGTGGGCGAGCACCGGGAGCTCACCGCGCGAGATGCCGTCCGCCACGCGTGGCGTGCACAGCGTGGCGGCGAGCGTCAGATAGCCGCCGGTGAGCGCCTTGCCCAGGCACATCACATCGGGGCTGACGCCCGCGTGTCCGGCCGCGAAGAGTTCACCCGTGCGGCCGAAGCCGGTCGCGATCTCGTCGAAGACCAGCAGCACGTCGTGCTCGTCGCAGGCCTCGCGCAACACCCGCAGCAGGCCGGGGGAGTGGAAGCGCATCCCGCCCGCGCCCTGCACCACCGGTTCGACGATCACCGCGGCGAGCTCGTGCGAGTGGCGTGCGACCAGGTCGCGCAGATGCGCCTCGTACGCGGGGTCCGGCGGGGCGTCGTAGCCGGGCGGGGGCGCGTCCGCGAAGATCTGACGGGGCAGCAGGCCCGACCACAGGTGGTGCATGCCGCCGTCCGGGTCGCACACCGCCATCGGCTGCCAGGTGTCGCCGTGGTAGCCACCGCGCCAGGTGAGCAGCCGCCGCTTGGCGGGGCGGCCCAGCGAGCGCCAGTACTGCAGGCACATCTTGACCGCGACCTCGACCGAGACCGAGCCGGAGTCCGCCAGGAAGACGTGTTCGAGCGGCTCGGGGGTGATCTCCACGAGGCGGGCGGCCAGCCGTACGGCGGGCTCGTGGGTGAGCCCGCCGAACATGACATGGCTCATCCGGTCCAGTTGGCCGCGCGCCGCGTCGTTGAGCACCGGGTGGTTGTAGCCGTGGACGGCGGACCACCACGACGACATCCCGTCGACCAACTCCCGTCGGCCTTCCGCCGGTTCGGCCAGGCGCAGCCGGACTCCGGCGGCGGACTCCACGATCAGCGGGTCCTGGCGGCCGGGCATCGGTCCGTACGGATGCCAGACGTGCCGCCGATCCAGGGCCAGCAGCTCGCCGGGCGTCAGCAGCGGCTCAGGCATTGGGCGGCAGGTCCGTGCCCGCGCCGCGGCGGCGCACGGCGACCAGGTCGGTACGGGCGCCGGCGGCCGGCGCGGCGGCGGGCGCGGGCTCGGCTCCCGCCGCGGCTCCGGCTCCCGCCCCCGCCGCGGCTCCCGCGCCAGCGGTGGGCACCGCCGCGGGCGCGGCGTCGCCGCACGGCGCGCAGCCCCCGCCCGCCGAACCGCAGCCCGCGCCCACCGCCTCCGCATCAGAACCGCCGTGCGAACCGCAGCCCGCCCGGGCCGCCGCGAGCGCGTCGGCCCGGTGCGTGGGCAGTGTCGTGGTGTCCGTGCCCTCCACCTCGAAGCCGGCGTCGGCGATCATCGCGAGGTCGTCCTTGCCGGCCTGGCCCTCGGTGGTCAGATAGTCGCCCAGGAAGATCGAGTTCGCCAGGTGCAGCGCGAGCGGCTGGAGCGAGCGCAGATGGATCTCCCGTCCGCCCGCGAGCCGTACCTCGACGTCCGGGCAGACGAACCGCACCATCGCCAGGATCCGCAGACAGCGCTGCGGGGTGAGCTGCCACTCCTCGGCGAGCGGGGTGCCCTCGATGGGGATGAGGAAGTTGACCGGGACCGAGTCGGGGTCCAGCGCGCGGAGCGAGAAGACCACGTCGACCAGGTCCTCGTCCGTCTCGCCCATGCCCGCGATCAGCCCGGAGCAGGCGGACATGCCCGCCGCCTGGGCCTGCTGGACGGTCGTCACCCGGTCGGCGTAGGTGTGGGTGGTGGTGATGTCCCCGTATGTGGCTTCCGAGGTGTTGAGGTTGTGGTTGTACGCGTCGGCGCCCGCGTCCCGCAGTCGCGTAGCCTGCCCGTCGGAGAGCAGACCGAGGCAGGCGCACACCTCGACGCCCTCGTGCTGCTCCTTGATCGCCTCGATGGTCCGGGAGACCCGCTCCACGTCCCGGTCCGTCGGGCCGCGCCCGCTGGCGACCAGACAGACCCGCTTGGCGCCGCCTGAGACTCCCGCGCCCGCGGCGGCCGCGGCCTCGTCGGGCTTCAGCCAGGTGTACTTGAGGATGTCGGCGCGCGAGCCGAGCCGCTGCGAGCAGTACGAGCAGTCCTCGGGGCACAGCCCGGACTTGAGGTTGACCAGATAGTTGAGCTTCACCCGCCGCCCGAACCAGGCGCGGCGCACCTTGCCCGCCGCGGCCACCACGTCGAGCATGTCGTCGTCGGCGGTCGCCAGCACGGCGAGGGCCTCTTCTCGGGTCGGCAGCTCGCGCCGCAGCCCCTTGTCCACCAGCGTGTTCAGCAGCTCCATGGCGCCGATCCTGCCCTGCCCCAGGGCCCGGGGCAAAGGAGGGACCGCACAACACCACTCGTTCCAGGTGTGTGTATTGCCACACCCTGCCCATGCATGGACGCCGCTACGTTCTATCGGGACCCGACAGTTGGCGCCCGCCGAGCGGCGGAGCCGGCTGCATCGCCACGCGGCGGAGCCGCAGACTGACACAGCCGGCTCTGCCGCGTGGCGATTGCAGTGGACGGAAGGCAGGGACGGCATATGCCCCAGGAACGCCAGGACGACCCGTTCGAGTGGATCGACGAGCAGAGCGAACGGCGGAGCCGTGCTGGACTCGTCCGTACGCTCAACCCCCGCCCCGCCGATTCCCCGCTGCTCGACCTCGCGGGCAACGATTACCTGGGCCTGGCCAGGCACCCGGAGGTGACGGCCGCGGCCGGCGCGGCGGCGGCCCGCTGGGGGGCGGGCTCGACCGGGTCCCGGCTGGTCACCGGGCACACGGAGCTGCACGCGGCGCTGGAGGCGGAGCTCGCCGCGTTCTGCGGCTTCGAGGCGGCCCTGGTGTTCTCCTCCGGCTACGCGGCGAACCTCGCCGCCGTCACCGCGCTGAGCGGTCGCGACGCCCTGGTCCTGTCCGACGCGGGCAACCACGCCTCGCTCATTGACGGTTGCCGGCTGTCCAGGGCCGAGGTCGCCGTCGTCCCGCACGCCGATCCCGAGGCGGTACGCAAGGCCCTGGAGACCGCCCTTGACGCCGAGGCGACGGCCGGGGGCGCCGGGCGGCCGCGCCGCCGCGCGCTCGTGGTCACCGACTCCGTCTTCTCCGTCGACGGCGACGCCGCACCGCTGTCCGGCCTCGCCGCCGCCTGCCGCGCGCACGGCGCGGCCCTGGTCGTGGACGACGCGCATGGCTTCGGCGTGCTCGGGGACGGCGGGCGCGGCGCGCCGCAGGGAGCCGGGCTCGCGGGCGCGCCCGACGTGGTCGCGACCGTCACGCTCTCGAAGGCGCTGGGAAGTCAGGGCGGGGCCGTCCTGGGACCGGCCCGGGTGATCGAACACCTGGTCAACTCCGCCCGCACGTTCATCTTCGACACCGGCCTCAACCCGGCCGCCGTAGGCGCCGCCCTGGCGAGTCTGCGCCTGCTGGGCCGCGAGCCGGAGCGCGCCGCCCGCGCCCGTGCCGTGGCCACCGGGCTGTACGAACGGCTCACCGCCGCCGGGCTGAGCGCGGTGCGGCCCGACGCGTCGGTGGTGTCGGTGCGGGCCCCCTCGCCCGAGCGGGCGGTGCGGTGGGCCGCGGACTGCCGCGCGGCCGGGCTGGCCGTCGGCTGCTTCCGCCCGCCGTCCGTCCCGGACGGGATCTCCCGGCTGCGGCTGGCGGCCCGGGCGGATCTGACCGACCAGCAGATCGAGAAGGCGGCCGACGCGATCGTACGGACCGCGCCGACCGCCTGACGGCTCAGCTCAGCTCTGCTGTCGGCGCGTGGCTCCGCCGGTGTCGAGCGCGCTGCCCCGGAGTGCGTCGACGAACGTGATCCAGACCTCCGGGGCGAACAGCAGCGCGGGGCCGGCTGTGTTCTTGGAGTCGCGCACGGCCAGCAGGCCGGGCGCGAGTGAGGCCGTCTCCACGCAGTTGTTCATTCCGGTGCTGTAGCTGCTGCGCCGCCAATGCGCATCGCGCAGTGCCGAATCGCAGGGTAGGGACCAGGACGTTGTGGACATGGTGCCCCCTCAGGCGCCGCCCCCGATTTTGGTGATGAAGGTCAACGATTCCTTGACGGTCAGGGCGTTGGTCCGCAGCGTGTCGAACGCGGTGCTGTACGCCCGGAGGTCTTCTTTCCGTTCCAGGTAGAGGCTACTCGTCAAGTGGTCGAGAACAACAACATCGAGATCAGTAATGTGCGAAAAGGAAAAAATAATGAAAGGACCAGTGATGCCAATGGGCATTCCGGCCGAGAACGGCAGTACCTGCAGCCGCACTTGCGGCAGCTCCGCGACCTCGGCCAGATGCCGCAGCTGAGCCGCCATCACCCCGGGCCCGCCCACCTCGCGCCGCAGCGCCGCCTCGTCGAGCACCGCGTGCAGCCGCAGCGGCCGCGCCCCGCGCAGCACCGACTGACGCGCGATCCGCACCTCCACCAGCGTGTCCACCTGCGGCGGGGGCAGAGCCGGCAGCGCCGCCCGGGTCACCGCCCGCGCGTAGTCCGGGGTCTGCAGCAGGCCCGGCACCACCGTGGTCTCCAGGGTGGACGCGGCCGAGGCCTCCGACTCCAGGCTGATGAAGTCCCGGTAGGCGGGCGGCAGCAGATCGCGGTACGCGTACCACCAGCCGCGCCGCGACCCCTCCGGATCCGAGGCGCCCCCGCCGCACAGCGCCTCCAGCAGGGCGCGCAGCTCCGGGTCCGCGACCCCGTAGACATCCAGCAGCCGCGCCACATCGGACGGTCTCGCGCCGCTGCGCCCGGTCTCCAGCCGACTCACCTTCGACTGGTGCCAACCCACCCGGCGCGCGGCCTCGCCGCTGGTGAGTCCGGCGAGATCGCGTAGGCGGCGGAGTTCCGCACCGAGCTTGCGGCGGCGCACCGCAGGGCCGTACCGCATGACATCCCCTTTCGCTATTCTCTCGAATTCCCGGTCGCCAGTGTGCCGCTCAAATCCGGTCTTCCGTAGCAGAGTTCACCGTTTCGAGCGACAGATATATGCATAACTCGGTGGATCGCACCCGTTGTGCGGTCCATCGATGGCACTCTGACGCTAGAGCCGCCGGGGCTGCCCATGACTTCACTGGCTTGGCATTACCACTCGCACGCGTCCGCAGCCGCGCCCCGACGGGAAGGGACAGGGTCGCCATGGCTGACCACCAGGAAGCATCCGTCACTCTGCCGAGCGCGCCGGTGTCGGTGACCGCGGCGCGAAGATATGTGACGAGCGTGCTGACCGAATGGGGTCTGCCGACGGACGCGGAGACCGTCGGCATCGTACGGCTCGTCGTCTCCGAACTCGCCACCAACGCCGTCCAGCACACGATGGGCCAGTCGCCCACCTTCACCGTGGATCTGCGGCTGGAGCACGAGGAGCGGCTGAGCATCGGCGTCACCGACAGCCACCCCAGATGGCCCAAACGGCTGCCCCCCGCCACCCATCAGGACAACGGCCGGGGCCTGTTGATCATCCGGTCGCTGGCCGCGGAGTCGGGTGGCGAGGTGTCCGTCATTCCGACGCCCGAGGGCGGGAAGACCGTCTGGATCGCGCTGCCCTGGACCGTCCCCGTGGGCTGAGCGGGTGCCTCCCGATCAGCCGGGGCAGCAGGCCCCACAGCCCGCAGCACACGGCCAAGGTGCCCGACGCGGCGGCGATCCCCGGGCCCCGCCCCAGCACGACGTCCACCACCAGCAGCACCGACCCCGTGAAGGCCAGCGCCAGGAAGCCGAGCCCGACGGTCGCCAGCCGGGAGGAGACGTCGACGATCCGGTGCTTGGCGCCCCGCCGGAACAGCGCGCGGTGGATGGCGGCCGGAGCGGTGAACAGCGCCGCGGCGACCACCGCCAGCAGCAGGGTGGCGATGTAGGTGCCGCGCTGCACGCTGTCCAGGCTGCCGAACCGCTGGGTGAACGCCAGCGTCAGCAGGAAGGCGAACAGGATCTGCACCCCGGTCTGGGTGACTCGCAGCTCCTGTAGCAACTCGGCGAAATTGCGGTCGTCACGCTCCAGCGCGGTCTCGTGGCGGGCCGTGAGCCCACCCGCGCGTCCACCCTCCTCGTTCATGACCTTGCGGGTTACCGCGGCGGCTCGAAGTACGCGGGCTCACAGGACGCGCTTGACTCCGCCCGTGGCGCCGCGGGCCTCGGCCAGCTCCCGTATGCGCCCGAACACCGGCCCGGCCGCCGGGCTGATCAGATAGTGCGGCATATCGCCGCGCTCGATCACGCCGTACGGGCTGGTGCCCATGAGATACGAGGAGTAGAGGATCAGCCCGTCGGGCCGCCGTACGTCGACGGCCAGCGCAGAGAACCCCGGGAACTCGTCCGTCTGGTACACCCGCAGCCCCTCGGCCTCGGCGCCATAGCGCTCCTTGAACCGGCCGAACCGCTCCAGCGAATCCTTGATCTTCCTCGTCATGTCCTCCTGGTACTGCCGCGCCAGCGTGGCCGCGGCGTCCGAGGACGGGTCGAGCAGAAAGCAGCTGTAGACGCCGCCCCGGCGCAGCAGGCCGAGGACCGCGTCGCGATAGCGGGCCGGGCGCTCGGTGGTGACCAGCCGGCCGGAGGAGGTGCGCAGCGCCGTGCCCATGTCGAGGACCTCCTCGGACGCCGCGTCCAGCAGCCGCGCCTTCTCCTCGGAGCTCGGCCGCTCGGGATACGCGTGGACCGCTGTGCCCCCGTCCAGCCCGCGGCTCGCCAGCCAGGCCTTGGCCGCCCGCTCCGGGCCGCCGTCCCCGGCCATCAGATAGACGCGCTTGCCCTCGTGGCTCCCCACGGGCGCGAACTGCTCCGCGTACGGGCCCGCGGTGCGGTACACGTCCTCGGAGATCGCCAGGCAGTCCCGGGGGGTCGCTTTCTCCAGATGGGCGGCCAAATTGATGTCGGGGGAGTGGATGGTGCCGGTCCGCCCCTCACCGGTGTGCTGGATCGTCCCCTTGTGCACGGCCATCCGCAGATGCAGCTCGCCGCCCACGCCCGCCCGCGCGAACTCGTCCCGCAGATGGAGCAGGTCCAGGGTGAGGAAGGTCCTGGCCGCCTCCAGCGCGACATCGCGGGCCACGCTCTCGCTGTCGTCATGGACGGCGAAGAAGCCGCCGTCGCCCCGCCAGCTCCACACCCCGCTGCGGGCGCAGCGGCGCTCCGCCGCCTGCTGCGCGAGCCGTGTGCGCATGCGCTCGCGCAGCAGGTCGAAGGCGTGGGCGGCGCGGTCTCTCGGGTTCGACAGGACGATCGTCGAATACCCGGCCGTGTCGATGAAGACCAGGTACACATGGTCGTAGGTCCGGTCCGCCTGGAACTGCTCGGTCACCACAAGCCCCCTCCTGCTGCCGACACCGGCCACGCTACGCGCGTTGGCGCGGGTGTCGAAGACGTCGTTGCGTCACATCGGTTCCACCAGGCCCCGCTCGACGGCGCTGCGCTCGACGCAGAACTCGTTTCCCTCGGGGTCCGCCATCACCACCCAGCCGAGCCCGTCCTCCGTGCGCCGGTCGTCGACGGCCTTCGCGCCCAGCGAGAGCAGCCGCTCCACCTCGGCGTCCCGCGTGCCCGAGGGCGGCTGGATGTCGAGGTGGACGCGGTTCTTGACGGTCTTGGCGTCCGGCACCCGCAGGAACAGCAGGCCCGGGACGCCGGTCTGGTTCGCGGAGAGCAGGACCTCGTCGTCGTCCGGCGCGGAGTCCTCCAGCACATACCCGGTCAAGGCGGACCAGAACTGAGCCAGGGCGTACGGGTCATGGGCGTCGAAGGTGATGTTCCGGACCGGGTTCAGATATGACATGTGACCCCTTACGGTGATGGACGGACTTTCCCGACCCCGTCAACGTACCCGCGCCTACTGACAGTCGGGCCTCTGCGTCAGCGCACCTTGCCGTACCAGACCTTCTTGGTCCAGAGGCGCTCCAGCCGCACCACGGTCCCCGGCTTGGGCGCGTGCCAGATCCGGCCGCGCCCCGCGTACAGGCCCACGTGGTAGACGCTGCTCCCGGAGTGGAAGAACACCAGGTCGCCGCCGTGACGGGAGGCGGCCTTGATGTGACGGGTGCGGTTGTACTGCGAGGCCGCGGTGCGCGGCAGCCGCTTTCCGGCCCGCTTGTACGCGTACTGGGTCAGGCCCGAGCAGTCGAAGCGGTTGGGGCCGGCGGCCCCGTATTTGTACGGGGCTCCCTTCTTCGAGGCGGCGACCTGTAGCGCCTTCGCGGCGGCGGATGCCGCATCGGCCTGCTGCGGAATCACCGGCCCCGCTATGGGGCCGCCGACCGCGGCGACGGTGAGGGCCGAGACGGCGCCGGCCCGGGATACGGCTGCAGGGACTCGTATGTGCGCATTCATCGCGCACCCCCTTCGTCTGCCGGGGCCCGCCCGACCCAGGCCGGCCAGGCGCCCGGCGCGGCGGGTCCTGTCGTCCCTGGGATGGTGCCGCAGCCCGGCATGGATGCCGAGCCGGGCGGGCTTTGTGAACTCGTTCACGATTGCCCTGTTCGGGTGAACGCCCCCATCCCCGGCGGGTTCCGCCCCGGAGCCCGCCGGGGATGGGGCAGTGCCCCGGTTCCCGGAGGGCTCGGCCGAGGCGGGAAGCCGGGGAGGCTGCGGAGGCCGGGGAGACCGGGGAGACCGGCGGGAGGCGAAGGGCGCCGCCCGCCACCCGCGCAAGCGGGGCGGCGGGGGCGCCGGGGCCGGGTTGCGCCATCCGGGTGACCCGGGGCGCGGCGCGTCTGCCGCGCACCACGGGTGAGCGGGCCCGCCACGTACTGCGCGTGAGCGCGCCCGCCGCGCACCATGGGCGGGCGCGTCTGCTGTGCGTCCCGCGTGAGCGTGCCCGCCGGCCATCATGGGTGAGCGCACCCGCCGCGTGCGACGCGCGAGCGCGTCTGCCGCGCACCACGGGTGAGCGGGCCCGCCACGTACTGCGCGTGAGCGCGCCCGCCGCGCACCATGGGCGGGCGCGTCTGCTGTGCGTCCCGCGTGAGCGTGCCCGCCAGCCGTCATGGGTGAGCGCGGCCGCCGTGCACCACGGGCGAGCGGGCCCGCCACCTGCTGCGCGTGAGCGCGTGTGCCGTGTACTACGGGTGAGCGCGTCTGCTGTGCGTCCCGCGTGAGCGTGCCCGCCGGCCATCATGGGCGAGCGCGCCCGCCACGCACTACGCGTGAGCGCGTCTTTCGTGCGTCCCGCGTGAGCGCAGCCGCCGCGCGTCCCGCGCGAGCGGCCCCGCTTCCCCTGTGTCAGGGCGCAGACGTCGGGGGAAGCGTGACGCGCTCGGTGCGGCGTTCTCCGTCCAGTACGCGCAGGGCCCGCTCCAGTGTCGTGGCATGCAGCCGGCTCTCGCCCCGCTCGTGCATCAGCGCCAGCGCGTCTCGAAGGGCGGCGGCCTTCCCCACCAGGGCCTGTGCGGCCCGCAGCCCCGCGTAGGTGTCGTTGCCGCGGGCCGGGTTGATCCGGCCGAGCAGGTCGACCGCGTCCAGATAGCCGTCCACCAGCGCGCCCTCCGCGCGGGTGAGCGCGGGCAGCGGGGGCAGTTCAGGTGGCAGCACGGCCGTTCACCTCGCGCCGCGCAGCGCCTGCGGGCGCTTACGGCTCTCGGTGAGCCGGTCCACGAGCCCGTACGCCACCGCGCCCTCCGCGCCGAAGATCTTGTCGCGTTCGATGTCGGAGCGGACGCGCTCGGCGGTCTGCCCGGTGTGCCGCACCAGCAGCTCCTCCAGGAGGTCGCGGGTGCGCAGCATCTCCTTGGCCTGGAGCTCCAGATCGGAGGTCGTGCCCTGGATGGGCTCGCTGAACGACGGCTGGTGGATGAGGACCCGCGCGCCCGGCAGCGCGAAGCGCTTGCCCGGGGCGCCGGCGGCGAGCAGTACGGCGGCCGCGGAGGCGGCCTGGCCCAGGCAGATCGTCTCCACGTCGCACGTGACGAAGTGCATCGTGTCGTAGATCGCCGTCATGGCGGAGAAAGAGCCGCCGGGAGAGTTGATGTACAGCGAGATGTCCTGGTCGGGCCCGGCGTGCTCGAGGTGGATGAGCTGTGCGATCACGTCGTTGGCCGAGGTGTCGTCGACCTGGGTGCCGAGGAAGACGATGCGCTCGGACAGCAGCTTGGAGTACGGGTCCATGGTGCGGACCCCGTTGCTCGTGCGCTCGGTGAACTCGGGCAGGACGTAGCGCGCCGTCGGGCGTTCCATCGCGTCACCTCTCGGTGTCAGGTGGTGATCGGGCGTCCGTAAAAAATGTACAGGACGTACATCCCGTTATGATGGGGAGCATGGCCTACGAGATTCCGGTGACGCAAGCCCGAGCAGAGCTCGCGGAGCTGATCAACCGCGTTGTCTACGGCGGCGAGCGGGTGGTCGTGACGCGGCACGGAAAACCGCTCGTGGCCCTGGTCTCGGCCGATGACCTGCGGCGACTTGAGGAGATCGAGGCGAGCGAGGCGGGCGCGGAGGAGCAGGTGATCAGCACGGTCTCGGCCGTCCGCCCGGCGGCGTCCGCTCCCAGCGAACGGCGGCGGTTCGGCATCGCGGCGGAGCACCGCGGCCCGGACGCCGGGGACCGGCGGCGCGGTCGCGGCTGAGGCGGTCGCGGCCGAGGCGGTCGGGGCCGAGGCCGGTGGGGCGTCGCGGCGGCGCCCCGGTGCCGCGCGAGCCGTTCGCCCTGCCCACCCCGCGCTCTGCCCGACGCGGCCCGACCTGACCCAACCCCGCCCCGGCCCCCGGTCACACCCATCACAGCCGTCGCAGTTAACGCTGTGGAAACGCCGCGGAACTAGCCTTCCGAAACCGGGTGCGAGCCGCCCTGGGCCGCAGGTGAGCGGGCGATTCTCCCCCGGGCGAGGGACCGGCGCCCACCACCGCGGACGACCCCGCCCGACGGGACGAGTGTGAGGTGGTAGGCGTGCAGTTGACCCCGCACGAGCAGGAACGATTGCTCATCCACGTGGCTGCCGACGTGGCCGGGAAGCGACGGGCCCGCGGAGTTCTCCTCAACCACCCGGAGGCCGTCGCGCTGATCACCGCGCACATCCTGGAGGGCGCCCGCGACGGCCGTACGGTCGCCGAGCTCATGTCCTCGGGCCGCGAGGTGCTCACCCGCGAGGAGGTCATGGAGGGCGTCCCGGAGATGATCCACGACGTCCAGGTCGAGGCCACCTTCCCCGACGGCACCAAGCTCGTCACCGTCCACCAGCCCATTGCCTGACGGAGGGCGCCTTCCGTGATACCCGGAGAGATCCTGCACGCGGACGAGCCGATAAGCCTCAACGAAGGCCGTCCCGTCACCCGCCTCACCGTGCTCAACGCCGCCGACCGGCCCGTCCAGGTCGGCTCCCACTACCACTTCGCCGAGGCGAACCCCGGCCTCGACTTCGACCGCACCGCCGCCCACGGCAAGCGCCTGCACATCGCCGCGGGCACCGCCGTGCGCTTCGAGCCCGGCATCCCTGTCGAGGTCGAGCTGGTCCCGATAGCGGGCGAGCGCGTCGTACCCGGGCTGCGCGGGGAAATCGGAGGCTCTCTCGATGACTGAACTCAGCCGCGCCGCGTACGCGGATCTCTTCGGGCCGACCGCCGGCGATCGTATACGGCTCGCCGACACCGACCTCCTCATCGAGATCGAGGAGGACCGCGCCGGCGGCCCCGGGCGCGCCGGGGACGAAGCGGTTTTCGGCGGCGGCAAAGTGATCCGCGAGTCCATGGGCCAGTCCCGCGCCACGCGCGCCGAAGGCACCCCCGACACCGTGATCACCGGCGCCGTGATCCTGGACCACTGGGGCATCGTCAAGGCCGACGTCGGCCTGCGCGACGGCCGGATCACCGGCATCGGCAAGGCGGGGAACCCGGACACCATGGACGGAGTCCACCCCGACCTCGTCATCGGGCCGGAGACCGAGGTCATCGCGGGCAACGGCAAGATCCTCACCGCCGGGGCCATCGACGCCCACGTCCACTTCATCTCCCCGACCATCGCCGACGAGGCACTCGCGGCGGGCATCACCACCCTGGTCGGCGGCGGCACCGGACCCGCCGAGGGCACCAAGGCGACCACCATCACGCCGGGCCCCTGGCATCTGGCCCGGATGTTCGAGGCACTGGAGGGCTGTCCCGTCAACATCGGGCTGCTCGGCAAGGGCAACACCGTCTCGCGCGAGGCGATGTACTCCCAGCTGCGGGGCGGCGCCCTCGGGTTCAAGATCCATGAGGACTGGGGGGCCACCCCCGCCGCCATCGACGCCTGCCTGCGGGTGTGCGAGGAGAGCGGCGCCCAACTCGCCATCCACACCGACACGCTCAACGAGGCGGGCTTCGTCGGCGACACACTCGCCGCCATCGCCGGGCGCTCCATCCACGCGTACCACACCGAGGGCGCGGGCGGCGGGCACGCGCCGGACATCATCACCGTGGTCTCCCAGCCGAACGTGCTGCCCAGCTCCACCAACCCGACCCGCCCGCACACCGTCAACACCGTCGAGGAACACCTCGACATGCTGATGGTCTGCCACCACCTCAACCCCGCCGTCCCCGAGGACCTCGCCTTCGCCGAGTCCCGCATCCGGCCGAGCACCATCGCGGCCGAGGACATCCTGCACGACCTCGGCGCCATCTCGATCATCTCCTCCGACTCCCAGGCCATGGGGCGGGTCGGCGAGGTCGTGCTGCGCACCTGGCAGACCGCGCACGTCATGAAGCGCCGGCGCGGCGCCCTGCCCGGCGACGGCCGCGCCGACAACCACCGGGCACGTCGCTATGTCGCCAAATACACCATCAACCCGGCCGTCGCCCAAGGCCTGGACCGCGAGATCGGCTCCGTGGAGACCGGGAAGCTCGCCGATCTGGTGCTGTGGGACCCGGCGTTCTTCGGCGTCAAGCCGCAACTGGTCATCAAGGGCGGACAGATCGCGTACGCGCAGATGGGCGACGCCAACGCGTCCATCCCCACGCCGCAGCCGGTCCTGCCACGTCCCATGTTCGGCGCGATCGGCCGCGCCCCGGCCGCGAACTCGCTCAACTTCGTCACGCGGACCGCGCTCGACGACGGCCTGGTGGAGCGGCTCGGCCTCGGCAAGCGGTTCGCCCCGATCCGCAGCACGCGCGGCGTCACGAAGGCCGACATGCGGGAGAACGACGCCCGCCCGCATGTCGAGGTCGACCCCGACACCTTCACGGTGACCATCGACGGCGAGCCGGTCGAACCGGCCCCGGCGACGGAACTGCCCATGGCCCAGCGCTACTTCCTCTTCTGAGGTTCTGAGGTTCCGAGGTGTATGTGCAGACCATGCCTGTGCCCGAGGACGCGAGCACTTCCGGGGGCGGGCCCGCCGCCCGGGCGGCGCTGCTCGTCCTCGCCGACGGCCGGTTCCCCGCCGGAGGCCATGCGCACTCCGGGGGCGCCGAGGCCGCCGTCAAGGCGGGCCGGATCCGGGACGCGGGGTCCCTGGAGGAGTTCTGCCGGGGCCGGCTGCACACCGCCGGGCTCACCGCGGCCGGGCTCGCCGCCGCGGCCGCCGCCGGGCTCGACCCGCTGGTGCTCGACGAGGCCGCCGACGCCCGTACCCCGGCCCCCGCCCTGCGCGCCACCGCTCGGCGGCTCGGCCGCCAGATGATGCGCGCCGCACGGGCCACCTGGCCCGGCCCGGAGCTCGACGCCCTCGCCACGGCCCGCCCGCGCGGCGTCCACCAGCCGATCGTCCTCGGCCTCGCCGTGCGCGCCGCCGGGGCGAGCCCGCCGGACGCCGCGCACATCGCCGCGTACGAGTCGGTCAGCGGGCCCGCGACCGCCGCCGTACGGCTGCTGAGCCTGAACCCCTTCGACGCCACCGCCGTGCTGGCCCGCCTCGTCCCCGAGCTCGACCAGGTCGCGGCACAGGCCGCCGAGGCGGCCCGACGGGCCCTCGACGAGGGCCCGGACGTGCTGCCCGCCGCCTCCGCGCCGCTGCTCGACATCACCGCCGAAGCGCACGCGGCCTGGCCCGTACGCCTCTTCGCCTCGTAGGAGCCGCAGCAGCCGCAAGCCGCAGCAGCCGCGGGGGAACCGCGGCGGAACCGCGGCGGAACCGCGGTAGCGCCGCGGCGGCGCACCCCATCCGAGCCCCGCCCCCGAGCCATCCGGAGCCGTCATGCATCTCGACGACCATCTCGACCACGCCGGCGCCTACCCCCAGCGCCACACCTACAGCGCCGCCGACCCCCGCCGCCCCGACGGCACCCGCCGCGCCCTGCGCATCGGCCTCGGCGGCCCGGTGGGGTCCGGGAAGACCGCGACCGTCGCCGCGCTGTGCCGCGCGCTGCGCGACGAGCTGTCGATCGCCGTGGTCACCAACGACATCTACACCCGCGAGGACGCCGAGTTCCTGCTGCGCAACGCCGTCCTGCCGGCGACGCGCATCACGGCCGTGGAGACCGGCGCCTGCCCGCACACCGCGATCCGCGACGACATCTCCGCCAACCTCGAAGCGGTCGAGGACCTCGAGGACGCCATCGGCCCGCTCGGCGGCCTCGACATCGTCTTCATCGAGTCCGGCGGCGACAACCTCACCGCGACCTTCTCCAAGGGACTGGTCGACGCCCAGATCTTCGTCATCGACGTGGCGGGCGGCGACGACATCCCGCGCAAGGGAGGGCCCGGCGTGACCACCGCCGACCTCCTGGTCGTCAACAAGACCGACCTCGCGCCCTACGTCGGCTCCGACCTGGAGCGCATGGCCCGTGACGCGCGCGTCCAGCGCGGCGACCTGCCCGTCGCCTTCACGTCCCTGGTCGCCGAGAACGGCGTCAAGCCGGTCGCGGACTGGGTGCGCGAGCGGCTGGCCGACTGGACGGCGGCCCGCGCGTGACGCCGCCGCCTCCGCCGGACGGATGCGGCCCGCGGGCCACGGCAGCCCCGGCCGCGGGCCCCCCGCCCGGCCAGCGAGGCCGACGCGCCCCCGCCCCGACCGCCGGCGCGGACGCAGAACGCGTTGCGGCAGGGGGACCGGTCGCGGCGGCGGGCGTGCGTCCCGCCGAGCGAGGCGTACCCGCTGCCGCGCCAGGCGCACGGGCGGCCGAGCGGCCCCTGCCCGCCTCGGCGGGCGGCGTGCGGCCCGCGGTGTCGGGCGTACCCGTCGCCGCGGCGGACGTGGGTCCCGCCGTCCCAGGCGTACCCGCCACTGTGTCGGGTGTTCGGGCGGTCGCGTCGGGCGTACCCGCCCCGCCGGCAGGCGTGTGTCCCGCCGGGCCAGGCGTACCCGCCGCCGCGCCAGGCGCGCAGGCGGCCGAGGGGGCCCTGCCCGCCTCGGCGGGCGGCGTGCGGCCCGCTGAGTGGGACGAACCGGCCGCCACATCAGGCGTGCGTCCTGCCGCTCCAGGCGTACCCACCCCCGCGTCGGGCGTGCGGGCCGTCGCCCGGATCGTCGCCGAGGCGGACGGGCGTGGCGGGACCGCGTTGCCCGTGCTCGCCGGGGGCGGGCCGCTCGCGTTGCGGCGGACCCGGGCGGTGGAGGCGGAGGCGCGGGTGACCGTGGTCGGGGCGATGAGCGCCCCGCTCGGCGGGGACCGGCTCGCCCTCGATGTGGTGGCCGGGCCCGGGGCGCGGCTGTGCGTCGGTTCCGCGGCGGCCACCATCGCCCTGCCCGGCCGGTCGGCCGAGCCCGCCCACTACGACATACGGCTCACCGTCGGCGAGGGCGCGACGCTGTGCTGGCACCCCGAGCCGCTCATCTCCGCGCGCGGCAGCGACCTGCGGATGGCCTGCCGCGTCGAGCTCGCCCCCACCGCCCGTCTGCTGCTGCGCGAGGAGCAGGTACTCGGCCGGGCCGGAGAGCCGCCGGGGCGGCTGACGAACCGTCTGACGGTGTACCGCGCCGGGCGGCTCCTGCTGGACCAGGAGCTCGGCTACGGGCCGGGGACGCCCGGCTGGGACGGCGGCGCGGTCCTCGGCGGGTTCCGGGCGACCGGTCAACTCGTGTTCGTCGACCCGGCGTTCGAGGACCGGCCGGTGCCCGTCCGGCAGCTCGGCGAGACGGCGGTCCTCACCCCGCTCGCGGGCCCCGCCGCCCTGGTCACCGCGGTGGCGCCGGACGCGCTGCGGCTGCGGCGGCTGTTCGACGACGTGGCCGGCCGCGACGTGTCCGGGTGGCGCGAGGCCGTCCAAGGGGCCGTCGATGGCAGGATGTTCATGTGTTGATAAAGAAACGCTGATTTCATGCTTTGCCCTGTACCGACCGGTCAGTGAGGCGCGAGGATCCTCCTGACACTCTGTGATCATCGCCGCGACCGCGCGGCGCGAATTGAGCAGGGGGATTACCTACGTGAGACGTACAGCAATGCTCGGCGCGGCCGGCGGCGTGCTCACCGGGGCGCTGATAGCGGGCGCACTGGCCACGCCCATGGCCAACGCGAAGGGGCGTGTGCCGGGGGGATCGGCGGAGGCGCGCGGCGTTCAGATCGCCGCGGCCAGGGCCGCCGACGCGGGCATCGACTGGCAGGACTGCCCGGCCGACTGGGCTCTGGAGAAGCCCATCCAGTGCGGCTATGTGACGGTCCCGCTCGACTACGCCAAGCCGTATGGCCGCACCATCAAGCTCGCCGTGGACCGGATCGGCAACACCGGGAGCGCCACCGAGCGCCAGGGTGCGCTGATCTACAACCCGGGCGGGCCCGGCGGCTCCGGCCTGAAGTTCCCGCGCCGGGTCACCACCGAGAACCCGCTGTGGACGAAGACCTCGAAGGCGTACGACTTCGTCGGCTTCGACCCGCGCGGGGTCGGCCACTCGGCTGCCATCTCCTGTGCCGACCCGCAGGAGTACGTCAAGGCGCCGAAGCTGGACCCGGTGCCGGACAGCGAGGCGGACAAGCGCGTACAGCGCAAGCTCGCCAAGGAGTACGCGCAGGGCTGCGCGGAGCGCAGCGGATGGATGCTGCCGTACCTGACGACGCCCAACACGGCTCGGGACATCGACGTCATCCGGGCCGCGCTCGGCGAGAAGAAGCTCAACTACCTCGGCGTGTCCTACGGCACCTACATCGGCGGCGTGTACGCGACGCTCTTCCCGACGCATGTGCGCCGCATGATCGTCGACAGCGTGGTCAACCCGTCGCGGGAGAAGATCTGGTACCAGGCCAACCTGGACCAGGACGTCGCCTTCGAGACCCGCTGGAAGGACTGGACGGCGTGGGTCGCCAAGAACGACGCGACCTACCACATCGGCGACACTCCGGAGAAGGTCCAGAAGCAGTGGGAGACGCTGCGCGCGGCCGCCAAGAAGCACCCGATCGGCGGGGTCGTCGGCCCGGCCGAGCTGGTGGGCTTCTTCCAGAGCGCGCCGTACTACGACTCCTCGTGGGCCCCGGTCGCCGCGGTGTGGAGCGCCTATCTCGCCGGTGACGAGAAGCAGCTGGTCGAGGCGGCGGGCCCGGACCTGTCCGACACCGCGGGCAACATCGCCTCGGAGAACGGCAACGCCGTCTACACGGCGGTGGAGTGCGCCGACGCCAAGTGGCCGACCAGCTGGCGCACCTGGGACCGGGACAACACCCGGCTCCACACGGACTACCCGTTCATGACCTGGGCGAACGCCTGGATGAACCTGCCGTGTGCCACCTGGGACGCCCCGCAGCAGACCCCGCTGGAGGTCGGCGCGGACAAGGGGCTGCCGAAGACGCTCATCGTGCAGAGCACGCGCGACGCCGCCACCCCGTACGACGGTGCCGTCGAGCTGCACAAGCGGCTGAAGGGCTCGCGTCTGATCACCGAGAAGGACGCCGGCTCGCACGGTGTCACCGGCCTGGTCAACGCGTGCATCAACGACCGGGTGGACGCCTATCTGCTGAAGGGCACGGTGGACGCCCAGGACGTGACGTGCGGCCCGCACGCCACGCCCGCCCCGGCTGCCGCCAAGTAGCCGGAGCGAACCGGGCCCGGGCCCCGTTCCGCGGGTGTGTACGCACCCACGGAACGGGGCCCGGCGCCGTCAGCGCGCCCTGTTGGCCGTCAGCAGGATCACCGCCCGCCCTCGGCCAGCCACGCGTCCTCCGTGGCGTAGTCGAAGAGATCGCCCGGCGGCCCGTACGCCTTCGCCAGGAGCGGGAACGCCTCCCGCCAGTCCCGGCCGCCCGCCAGCTGACGGGCCGTCCACTCCACCGTCTCCGGCAGTGATTCGACGTACCCGGTCGCCGCCCGGTAGCCCAGCTCGCGCTCCGCCGCCGACATGTCCAACACCATCGGCCGGGGCGTGCTCCAGGGGGTCTGTCCCAGGCCCGGGCGCGGCGGCTCGCCGTCGATCGTGATCAGCTCGCTGGTGGCGCCCATCGCCGCGTCCACCGCGGCCGCGATCTCGGCGACCGTCGGCGCCTGGGGATCGCCCGCGTTGAGCGCCCGGGAGCCGGGCTTGCGGGCGGCCAGGCGGACCAGCTCGGCGAGGTTGTCCACGTGCACCGGGTGGAACCGGCTCGCGCCCCCGTGGGCGAGGATCCGCACCGGCCGCCCGTCGAGCACCCGCTTGACGAAGTACGCCTCGCGGGGCAGGGGGCTGTGCGGGCCGTGGATCGCCCCGGCGCGCAGCAGCGTGGTCGGCAGCCGGTCCCCGGCGTCCAGCAGCTCTTGCTCCAGCGCGACCTTGGCCGTGCTGTAGGTGTCCTCGCTCGGCGGGACGGTCGGCTGCGACTCGGGGAGCGGCACCGGGAACTCCGGGAAGCCGTCCGGCTCGTCCTGGGTGTCGAAGCCGCGGCCCCGGTCGTCCTGGTAGACGGCGCAGCTGGAGATCACCACCGCCGAGCCGATCCGATCGGCGAGGCCGAGCAACTGCCGGGCGTGGCCCGCCCCGTAGGCCACACAGTCCAGCAGCACATCGCAGCCGTCCCCGAGGGCCGCCGCCAGCGCGGCGTCGTCCTCCCGGTCCACGGTCACGGTCCGTACGTCCTCGGGCCACCGCTCGTCGCGGCCGCCGCCGCGCGAGGCGGCCCGCACCTGCCAGCCCTCGGCGGCGAGCGCGCGCACTGCCGCCCGCCCGATCTGTCCCGTGGCCCCGATCACGAATGCGTTTCCCATGGTCATACGGGGACGCTACGAGCCCTCCGGCGCCCTGGCCCAGGCCCGTTCGCCCTGCGCTGATCCGCTCTGGGCGCAACGGCCGCCCGGTCCAAAAGATTTCGATGAAGCAATGAAAATGAAAGAACCTGATCGGTTCTTGCGCTATTTCCATTCATGCTTCAGTGCATTATCGAGAAAAACGCATATTCGTCTCGGCATCTGGCGAAAGCGCTATGCTCCTTGGCTCATAGCGGGCTCCGGCTCATCACGAGCTTTTCGCACGCGGTTTCCCACGTTGCTCTCTCCATTGCTCTCTCCGTTGTTCTCTCCGTTGTTCTCTCCGCTGTTCTTAAGGACGCCCATGGTTTTTGCTGGCTCGTCACCTGGAGGCCGGCGGCCCGCCTCCGCGCTCGTATGGCTGATCCCTCCCGCCGCGACGGCGCTGGCCGCCGCCCTGGCCGCGGCCCGGGTCCCCACCGGGGCGCGGGCGGCGGTCGTCTGGTGCGGCCTGGCGGCGACGCTGGCGGTGGCCGTGGCGGCGGCGGAGGCGGTGCGCCGCGGGCGGGCCACCGCGGTGCTGCGCCTGAAGGCCGCCGAGCGGGAGGCCGCGCTGCGGCAGCGCCTGGTCGACCAGGAGGTGGAGACCAGGCGGCTGGCCAAGGAACTGCTCCCCGTGGCCGTGGATCGGCTGCGGCGCGGCGCGGAGCCCGCCGACGTGATGAAGGACATCGACCACGCGCCGTGCCTCGACCCGGACTTCGAGTCCGCGCACCGGGCGGTCCTGGAGGCGATGCTGCACACCGTGCGGGCCGAGGAGGACCTCAGGGACGCCGCACAGCGGGCCTTCGTCAACATCGCCCGTCGCGTCCAGGCCATCACCCACCAGCAGGCCTACGACATGCGGGAGATGGAGGACAAGCACGGCGCCGACCCCGAGGTGTTCGACGATCTGCTCCACCTCGACCACGGGAACGCGCTGATCGGCAGGATGGCGGACAGCATCGCGGTACTCGGCAACTCCCGCCCGGGCCGTCAGTGGCAGAACCCGGTGCCGCTGTACAACGTCTGCCGCGGCGCCATGTCGCGGATCCTGGAGTACCAGCGGGTCGATCTGCACTCGGTGGCGGACGTCGGCATCGTCGGCCCGAGCGTCGAGCCGCTGATCCACGCCATGGCCGAACTGCTGGACAACGCCACCCGCTACTCACCGCCGAAGACCCGGGTGCACCTGACCGCGGTCGAGGTCCAGTCCGGGGTCGCCATCGAGATCGAGGACGCCGGGGTGGGCCTGACGGAGGAGGCCCGCAGACGCACCGACCTGGTCTTGGCCCACGCGGCGGCCGGGCTCGACCTCAACGACCTGGGCGAGACGCCGCGCCTGGGGCTCGCGGTGGTCGGCAGGCTCGCCCACAAGTACCGCTTCCAGTTCTCGCTGCGCCCCTCCGCGTACGGCGGCGTCCGCGCGGTCCTGGTCGTACCGCAGAACATCACCTGCACCACCCCCGCGCCCGGCGGCATGATCGCCGTGGCCGCCAAGCTGCCCCCGCCCAAGCCGGTGACCCGGCCGACGCCCACCCCGCCGCCGACGCGTACCGGCCCCGGCCCCGACCTCGCGGGTCGGGTTCGCGTCCCGGTGCCGCACAACACCGTCGGACTGCCGCAGCGTCGCCGTCGGATGCCCCAGGTCACCCGGCCCGTCCGGGTCGAGACCGGCTCCGCGCCCGCGCGACCGGGGCCCCCGGCGTCGGCCGAGCCGCCCGTGGAGCCGGGATTGTGGCTGGCCCCGTTCTTCAACGGCATTTCCGGTGCGGCCGAGAACACCGAATCCGGCCGTCCGCACGGTGATGAATCGTCGAACACCTCGCATGAGTCGGATAAGGGTGAATAGGCAAGTGACGCAACCGCGGTACAACATGGACTGGATGCTCCGGGACCTGGCGACCAGCGTTCCGCAGACCCGCCACGTGGTGCTCCTCTCCTCGGACGGCCTGTGCATGGCACAGATCGGCACCGACGAGGAAACCGCCGACCGGCTGGCCGCCGCCTGCGCGGGGCTGCAGAGCCTCTCGGGGGCGATCGCCGCCGAATTCCCCGCGGGCGACGGGCGGATGAGACTGGTCGCCATCGAGGTCGGCGGCGGGTTCTTCTATCTGATGGCGGCGGGCGTCGGAGCGTATCTGGCGGTGCTGGCCGAGGAGAGCGTGGACGCCGGGCTCATGGGCCAGTGCATGAGAAGCCTGGTGGCCCGGCTCGGCGAACACCTGAGCAGCCCACCACGTGTCGACGGGCGGACGGCATGAGCGAACCGCGGGAGCGCCTCGCCGAAGGCGCCCCCGAGCGGCTGTACACCCTCACCGACAACCGCGCGCGCCGGTCCGGGCGGGCCGACGTCGAGTTGGTCACCCTGATCGTGGCGCGGGCCGAGCCGGAGCCGGGGACGCGCCCCGAGTGCGCGGCCCTGCTGAGGATGTGCCAGTTCCCGCTGTCCGTCGCCGAGATCTCCGCGTATCTGGCCCTGCCCGTCTCCGCGGTCGCCGTGCTGCTCACGGACCTGCTCGGAGACGATCAGGTGGAAACCCGGGCGCCGGTCCCCGCCGCCGCGCTGCCCGACCCCGAACTCCTCCAGGCGGTGATGCATGGACTACAGAAGCTCTGAAGCGCTCGCCGGCTCTGAAACGCGTGCCGGCTCCGAAGCGCTCGTCGGACCGCGCAGCGAGGACACCCTGCCGCCCTCGGTGAGCTCGGCGGTCAAGGTAGTGATCGTCGGGGGGTTCGGCGTCGGCAAGACGACGATGGTCGGCTCGGTGAGCGAGATCCGGCCGCTCACCACTGAGGAGACCATGACCCAGGCCGGGGTCGGCGTGGACGACATCGCCGGGGTGGAGCGCAAGACCGAGACCACCGTGGCGATGGACTTCGGCCGGATCAGCCTGAACGACCGGCTGGTGCTCTATCTGTTCGGCACGCCCGGCCAGGAGCGCTTCTGGTTCCTGTGGGACGGCCTGTTCGAGGGCGCCCTGGGCGCCGTCGTGCTCGTCGACACCCGGCGCCTGGAGGTCAGCTTCGACGTGGTCGGGCGGCTGGAGGAGCGCGCCGTGCCCTTCGTCGTCGCCGTCAACGCCTTCCCCGGGGCCCCCGTCCACCCCATGTCCGAGCTGCGCGCCGCGATGGACCTGCCCGACTCCGTACCCATGATCGACTGTGACGCCCGGGACCGCGGGTCCAGCCGCGACACCCTGCTGACTCTTGTGCGCTATCTGCGCTCCCTCATCACCGTGACCCCGGAGACCCCGTGACCCCACCCCCCGACCACCTGGGCACCGGCCCCTGGAGCGCCGACCATCTCAACGCCGACCACCTCGGCACGGACCACCTCGGCACGGACCACCTCGGCGCCGGGCCCGCGGCCCTGCCTCCCCCCGGATGCCCCGCCCACGCCGCCATCCGCTCCGGCACCGCGGCGGACCTCTTCGGCCCCGAGAACGAAGCCGACCCGATGGGCCTCTACGAGCGGCTGCGCGCCGAGCACGGCGCGGTGGCCCCCGTCCGGCTCGCCGGCGACCTGCCCGCGTGGCTGCTCCTGGGCTACCGGGAGAACCTGGAAGTGGCCCGCACCCCCTCCCGCTTCTCCCGCGACTCCCGCCACTGGGGCGACTGGCGGGAAGGCCGGGTCGCCCCCGACTCGCCGCTGCTGCCGGTGGTCGGCTGGCAGCCCATGTGCACCTTCGCCGACGGCGCCGAGCACGAGCGGCTGCGCGCGGCGCTCACCGAGAGCATGAACCGCTTCGACCGGCGTGGGATGCGCCGCCAGATCACCCGGTTCACCCACCAACTGGTCGACGCGTTCGCCGCCGACGGGCACGCCGAGCTGGTGACCGCATTCGCCCAGCAGCTGCCCATGCTGGTGCTCACCCATCTGCTCGGCATGCCCGACGAGTACGGCCCGCGCCTGGTCGAGGCCACCCGGGACCTGATGAAGGGCACGGAGACGGCCCTCAGCAGCAATGCGTACGTCACCGAGACCCTGGAGAACCTCGTGGCGCGCAAGCGCGCCGAGCCCGGCGCGGACCTGGCCTCCTGGCTGCTGGACCACCCCTCCGGGCTGACCCGGGAGGAGGTCGTCCAGCATCTGCGGCTCGTGCTGCTCACCGGCAACGAGACCACCACCAACCTGATGGCCAACACGCTGCGGATGGTGCTCACCGACCCGCGCTTCCGTGCCTCCCTGGCCGGCGGGCAGATGACCCTGCCGGACGCCATCGAGCATGTGCTGTGGAACGAACCGCCGCTCGCCGTGATCCCCGGCCGCTGGGCGACCGGCGACACGGAGCTGGGCGGGCGGCAGATCAGGGCCGGGGACATGCTGCTGCTCGGCCTGGCCGCCGGTAACGTCGACCCCGCCATCCGCCCCGACATCGCCGCGCCCATGTACGGCAACCGCTCGCACCTCTCCTTCAGCGGCGGGCCGCACGAATGCCCAGGCCAGGACATCGGCCGTGCCATCACCGACACCGGCATCGACACCCTGCTGCTGCGCCTGCCCGATCTGCGGCTGGCGGCCCCGGAGACCGAGCTGAGCTGGACGGCCTCATGGATCTCCCGCCACCTGGTGTCGCTGCCCGCAGAGTTCACGCCGCGCCACGGCGGCTCGGACACCGTGGAGACCGAGACAGGCCTGCTGGCACCGGACTTCCTGGCCCGCTATATGCCCACGCCGAACCGGTCGGACCCGCCGGACGCGTCGAGCCCGCCGGACGCGTCGAGCCCGCCGGACGCGTCGAGCCCGCCGAACCCGCCGGCGCTGCCGCGCGCGGTGGTCGCCGAGCCCGGGGCGCGGCCCTCCGGGCGCCGGTCGTGGTGGCGTTCCCTGTGGCGCGGGCTCAGGCCCGGGCCACCACCACCCCGACGGTGAGCAGCCCGAGCACCACCCAGCCGAACCAGAGCCACCCATTGCTGCCGAGGGCCACCGAGTACGCGGTCACCAGGACCAGGCCCCCTACCGTGCACGCTGTCATCGCCTTCGCAGATCCGGGCATCCCCGCAACCTCCTCAGCCCCCAACGGCCCAGAGGACATGGTCTTACGGACACCGCCCTCACCGCTAGAGAGCGTCAGGCGGCGAGGGCAGCGAAGTGATGCTCTTCTCCGACCGAAAGCGGCCTACCGGCCGCGGGCCTGGAGCGACGCCAGATAGGCGTTGTACGCCGCGAGCTCCTGGTCGCCGTCCCGGTCCGCCGTACGGTCCGCGCGCCGCGCCTGGCGCTGGTCGGACTTGTACCACTGGGCGACCAGCGCGACCAGGACGATCACCGAGGGGATCTCACTGAAGGCCCAGGCGATGCCGCCCGCAGCCGTCTGGTCGGACAGCGCGTCGATGCCGAGCGAGGCGGGCGGGTGCTCGTAGGCGCCGACCATGGGCTCGCTCGCCATCATCAGGGCGATCCCGAAGAAGGCGTGGAAGGGCATGCCCGCGAAGAGCTCCAGCATCCGCATCACATAGCCGGGCCGGTGCGGGCCCGGGTCCACCCCCATGATCGGCCAGAAGAAGAACAGGCCCACCAGCAGGAAGTGGGACATCATCGCGATATGCCCGACCTTGCTCTCCATGAGGAAGTCGAAGAGCGGGGTGAAGTAGAGCCCGTAGAGGCTCGCGATGAACAGCGGGATCGTGAACGCCGGGTGGCTGACGATCCGCACATAGCGGCTGTGCAAGAGCGCGACCAGCAGCTCCCTGGGCCCCTTGCGGCCGCGCGCGGCCGTCGGCAGGGCCCGCAGGGTCAGCGTCACCGGGGCGCCGAGCAGCAGCAGGATCGGGGAGACCATGCTGACGACCATGTGCTGGACCATGTGCACGCTGAACATGACCATGCCGTAGTCATTGAGCTTCGTGCACATCACCAGCGCGATGGTGAGGACCCCCAGCGCGAACGACACGGTCCGGCTCACCGGCCAGCGGTCGCCGCGCCGCATCAGCCGCGCCACGCCCCAGCCGTACAGGGCGAGCGCCACGATGCAGCCGATCAGGAAGAACGTGTCCCCGCCGAACTCCAGCCCGCGCGACAGCGTGAACGGCGGCAGATCCATGGGCATGCCGTGCCCGCCGTGATCCATGTGTCTCCCTTTTGCGCCCAAGCCGGCGCCGCTTTCGCGGACGTGGTTACTCGCCGTAGTGGTGGCGCAATTGATGGTCCCGGCGTCAGCCCCAGTTCTCGGCTGACGCGGTACTCAGAGTACGCACTCGGCCTCGGCGTACCGCTCCGCGGGTACCGTCTTGAGGTGCTCCACGGCCTCCGCGAGCGGCACCAGCGTGATGTCCGTGCCGCGCAGCGCCGTCATCTTTCCGAAGTCGCCGCGGTGCACGGCCTCGACCGCGTGCCAGCCGAACCGGGTGGCCAGCACCCGGTCGTACGCCGTCGGCGTGCCGCCCCGCTGGACATGCCCCAGGATCACCGGCCGCGCCTCCTTTTCCAGGCGCCGCTCCAGCTCGACGGCGAGCTGCCGGGCCACGCCGGCGAACCGCTCATGTCCGTAGACGTCCCTGCCGCCCGCCTCGAAGGCCATGGTGCCCTCGCGCGGCTTGGCGCCCTCCGCCACGACCACGATCGCGAACTTCTTGCCCGCCTCGAAGCGCGCCCCGACGACCTTGGTCAGCTCGTCGATGTGAAACGGGCGCTCCGGCACCACGATCGCGTGGGCGCCCGCGGCCATGCCGGAGTGCAGCGCGATCCAGCCGGTGTGCCGCCCCATGACCTCGACGATCAACACCCGCTGGTGCGACTCGGCGGTGGTCTTCAACCGGTCCAGGGCCTCGGTGGCCACCCCGACCGCCGTGTCGAAGCCGAAGGTCACATCGGTGGACGCGATGTCGTTGTCGATCGTCTTGGGGACGCCGACGATCGGCAGCCCGGAGTCCGACAGCAGCCGGGCCGCCTTGAGCGTGCCCTCTCCGCCGATCGGGATGATCGCGTCCAGGCCGAGCTCGGCGACATGTCCCTTGGCGCGCTCGACGCCGTCACGCAGCCGCGTGGGCTGCACCCGGGTGGAGCCGAGGATGGTGCCCCCGAGCGCCAGGATGCCGCTCACGGCGTCCAGGTCGAGCTTGCGGTAGTCGCACTCCAGCAGGCCCTTCCAGCCGTCCTGGAAGCCGATCACCTCGTCGCCATGGTCGACGACCGCGCGGTGCACGATGGACCTGATCACAGCGTTCAGGCCGGGGCAGTCGCCGCCGGATGTGAGCACACCAATGCGCATGGCCCTGATACCTCTGCAGTGTGGGCTGACGGCCGGACCGCGGCGTCCGGCGGGACCCCGCCACCCTACAAGCGAGGGGGGCGGCGGGGCCGTGGTGTGTCCGCCATGCGGGCGCCCGGGGCCGGCGGGCCGCCGGATACGAGGCCCGTGAGGCCTATGCGGAGGTCTGGGTGGCCGCCGCGATCCGCTCGTTGCGCAGCGCCTCGTACCACTGGTCGTTCACCGGCGGCAGCGCGTTCACATCCAGCGCCAGCTTCAGCAGCAGGTCCGCGATGTGCGGGTTGCGCGCCATCACCGGGCCGTGCATGTAGGTGCCGAAGACGGTGTCGTTGTACGCGCCCTCGGTGCCGTCGCCCGTGCCGTTGCCGTTGCCGAACCGGACGCGCGCGAAGGGGCGCGCGGCCGGGCCCAGGTGGGTGACGCCCTGGTGGTTCTCGAAGCCGGTCAGCGGCGGCAGCCCCAGCCGGTCGTCGATGTCGCCCAGCACATCGCCGACGCAGCGCTCGCCCTCGCCCCGGGTGCTGACCACATCGAGCAGCCCCAGGCCCGGCTCGCGCTGCCCGAGGTCGTTGATGAACTCATGACCCAGGATCTGGTAGCCCGCGCACACCGAGAACACGATGGCGCCGTTGGACACCGCGCGGTTCAGCCCGCCGTCGCGGCGCAGCCGCTCGGCCGCCAGCCGCTGCGGCCGGTCCTCGCCGCCGCCGATCAGATAGATGTCACCGGAGGTGGGGATCTGCTGGTCGGAACGGACGTCGAGGCGGGAGACCTCCAGTCCGCGCTGGCGCGCCCGGCGCTCCACCACCAGCGCGTTCCCCTGGTCGCCATAGGTACTCAGCAGGTCCGGGTAGACCCACACCAGGCGCAGGCTGTTCTGGTTCATCCGTCGCAATTCCCTTATGCCCTTTTCGCTCGTGGGGACTCACTCGTGCTGCGGACTCAGTTGCCCACGCGGCGGCGCAGGTCCTGGAACGCGGTGTAGTTGGCGATCGCCTCGATCCGGCCGGGCGGGGCGATCTGCACGGCCTCGTCCACGGTCTCGCAGACCCGGAAGTCCAGCCCGGCGACCTCCAGCCGCACCGCCAGGTCCAGCTTGCGGTCGCCGATCACACAGATCGGGTGCCCGGCGAGCCGGGTGTAGTCCACGTCCCACAGCCAGGAGGTGTCGGTGCCGTCCGCGCCGCGGGCGTTCACCGACAGGATCACCGGGGTGGGCGGCGGGTCGATCAGGGAGAAGGTCTCCAGCCATCCGGCGGGGTTCTTGGCCAGCAGCAGCCGCAGCTGGCGCTCCTGGAAGGTGACCACGTCGTACCGTCCGGCGACCGCCTGGACCTGGTACATCCGCTCCAGCGCCACCTGCGGCGGCACCCCGAAGGTCGCCGCGACGGCCGCCGAGGTGGCGGCGTTGGCCTTGTTGGCGCGGCCGGGGAGCTGGAGGTGGATCGGCCAGGCCGAGCCGTGCGGGTCCAGAACGTAGTCGCCGTTGAGCGCCCAGGTGGGGACGGGGCGGCGGAAGCCGCAGTCCGCGCAGACCCAGTCGTCGCCGGGGCGCTGGAGCACGCCGCCGCAGGACGGGCAGGACCAGGCGTCGTCCTTCCACTCCTGGCCCGCCGCGACCCAGACCACATTGGGCGAGGAGGAGGCGGCCCAGACGATCAGCGGGTCGTCCGCGTTCGCGATCACCACGGCCTTGGTGCCGGAGAGGCCCTCACGCCACTTCTCGGCGAGCATGCGCGTCTCGGCGGCCCGGTCGAGCTGGTCGCGCGAGAGGTTGAGCAGCGCGATGGCCTTCGGCTCCGTGTCGCGCGCCACCCCGGCGAGGTACTTCTCGTCGACCTCGATCACGCCGTAGCGGGCGTCGGAGCCGCCGGCGAGCGCCGAGGTGATACCAGCGGGCATGTTCGCCCCGAGCGCGTTGGAGACGACCGGCCCGGCCGCCCGCAGCGCCTCGGCGATGAGCCGGGTGGTCGTGGTCTTGCCGTTGGTCGCCGACACCAGGATCACGTCCAGGTGCCGCGCCAGCCTGCCCAGCAGCTCGGGATCGAGCCGCAGAGCCACCTTGCCGCCGATCACCGATCCGCTGCCGCGGCCCGCCGCCCGCGACACCGCCGCCGCGGCCTTGCCCGCCGTCACGGCCAGCTTGGCCCGCGGCGACAGCGGCTCCGAGTTGCCTGCCATCGTCTTCGTCCTCCTCGCATACCGGCGCCGCGCTTGCCCCCTGAGGCGCCGGTGGTACGCCCCCTCCGGGCCGAATCGCCAGCCGGGAGGCCACGGTCGGGGATCAGCCTATCGAGATCCGGGGGCTGTCCCGAATCTCACCCGCACAACCTAGACGAGTAAGCCCGCGGCCGCGCCGTGCGTAAGCCCGCAGCGGCGCCGTGCGTCCCTCACCGGACGCGTACGCTTTGTTGCCATGCGAAACGGCGCGATCCCGGGCAGTCACGGACTGGTGCGGCCGATGCGGCTGCTCGGCGATCCGGTGCTGGCCATGCCCTGCGAGGAGGTCACCGTCTTCGACGCGGCCCTGGTCCGGCTGGTCGAGGACATGTACGCGACGATGTACGCGGCGCAGGGCGTCGGTCTCGCCGCCAATCAGGTCGGGGTGGGTCTGCGGGTGTTCGTCCATGACTGCCCGGACGACGAGGACCGCCGGCACCTGGGGCATGTGGTCAATCCGCGGCTGGTCGAGGTCGGCGGGGTGACGGTACGGGGGCCGGAGGGCTGTCTCTCGCTGCCCGGTATCGAGGCGGGCACCCCGCGCCACGACCACGCGGTCGTGGAGGGCGTGACCGTGACCGGGGAGCCGGTGCGGGTGGAGGGCACGGGCTTCTTCGCGCGCTGTCTGCAACACGAGTGCGACCACCTCGACGGGCGCCTGTTCACCGACCGGCTCACCGGACTGCGCCGCCGCCGGGCGCTGCGGGCCGTACGGCGGGCGCCCTGGGCCGCGGACGCCTCCTAGACCTGTGACCCCGTCCAGAACCGCGGCCCAGTCCAGACCCTGTGGCCCAGTCCAGACCCTGTGGCCCCGTCCAGACCCTGTGGCCCCGTCCCCGCTCAGAAGCCGGGCGCGCCGACGCGGTCGTCCATCGTGGTCAGCCGCCCCCACAGCAGATCGGTGAGATGCCTCACCAACTGGGCGCGGGAACAGGGCCGCTCGCGCAGCCACCAGTCGCCCGCCGCGTGCATCATGCCGACGATCCCGTGTCCCCAGACCCGGGCCAGCTCCGTGCCGCCGGGGCCGAGCTCGAGCCGATCGGCGATCACCTTCGCCAGCTCCTCGCCGAGGCGGCGCAGCACCGGGGCCGAGTGGCGGCCGACGTCGAAGCCCCGCTCCGCCTGGGGGGCGTCCTCGGCGGGGTGCATCAGGAAGCGGTAGACCTGCGGGCGTGCCTCTATCGCCGCCAGATAGGTGTCCAGCGTGGCCTCGACGCGCTCCCGGCGGTCGTTGGGGGCGTCGAGGGCGGCGCGCAGTGAGGCGAGCAGCGCGTCGGTGTGGCGCTTGGCGAGGGCGCGGTAGAGCCCGCTCTTGTCGCCGAAGTGGCGGTACAGGATGGGTTTGGTGATGCCCGCCTCCGCCGCGATGGCGTTCATCGAGGCGTCGGGCCCGTCCCGCAGCACCACCCGGTCCGCCGCCTCCAGCAGCTCCTTGCGCCGCCGCTGGGCCGCCTGCTGCTGATCGTCGCGCTGGCTGGTGCCGGTGTCCATGAAGTCGCCTCCCGCCCCCTGATGCTTCTTTACGCCTGCGAAACGTAACACCCTTGGCTGGTGCGAGGGGGTGGATCGGCGGGGGGAGTTGACATCGTCTACTCATGAGTAACAGACTCTAGTTACCGACGGTAATAGTCAGGTGGAGGGGTAATGCCGGAATTCTCGTTCGAGCTCGACGACGACCAGAAGGCGGTCCGCGACTGGATTCACGGATTTGCGGTCGATGTGGTGCGCCCGGCCGCCGCGGAATGGGACGAGCGGGAGGAGACCCCCTGGCCGATCATCCAGGAGGCCGCCAAGATCGGACTGTACTCGCTGGACTTCTACGCCCAGCAGTACTTCGACCCCACCGGCCTCGGCATCCCGATGACGATGGAGGAGCTCTTCTGGGGCGACGCAGGCATCGCGCTCTCCATCGTCGGCACCTCCCTGGCCGCCGTCGCCGTCCTCGCCAACGGCACCGAGGAACAGGTCGGCACCTGGATCCCGCCCATGTACGGCGACGCGAACGACGTGAAGGTCGCCGCGTTCTGCTCCTCCGAGCCGGACGCCGGGTCGGACGTCGCCGCGATGCGCACCCGGGCCGTCTACGACGAGGCCAAGGACGAATGGGTCATCAACGGCACCAAGACCTGGGTCACCAACGGCGGCATCGCGGGCGTCCACGTCGTGATCGCCTCCGTCGACCCGGAGCTGGGCGCCCGCGGCCACGCCTCCTTCGTGGTGCCCCCGGGCACGCCCGGCCTCTCCCAGGGCCAGAAGTTCAAGAAGCACGGCATCCGCGCCTCGCACACCGCCGAGGTGGTCCTGGAAGACGTCCGCGTCCCCGGCCACTGTCTGCTCGGCGGCAAGGAGAAGCTCGACGAGCGCCTCGCCCGCGCCCGCGAGCGGGCCCGCGCCGGCACCGAGCGCGGCAAGAACGCCGCCATGGCGACCTTCGAGGCCTCGCGCCCGGCGGTCGGCGCCCAGGCGGTCGGCGTGGCCCGCGCGGCGTACGAGGTCGCGCTCGAATACGCCAAGAACCGGGTGCAGTTCGGCCGGCCCATCATCGACAACCAGGGCATCGCCTTCCAGCTCGCCGACATGCGCACCCGGATCGACGCGGCGCGCCTGCTGGTGTGGCGCGCCTCCTGGATGGCCACCGCGGGCAAGCCCTTCACCGCCGCCGAGGGGTCGATGTCCAAGCTCTTCGCCGGGGAGACGGCGAAGGCGGTGACGGCCCAGGCGGTGCAGATCCTCGGGGGCAACGGATTCACCCGTGAGTACCCGGTGGAGCGGATGCACCGCGACGCGGCGATCTTCACGATCTTCGAGGGCACGAGCGAGATCCAGCGGCTGGTCATCGCCCGCACCCTGTCCGGTATGCAGATCCGTTAGACCTCGGTCCGGGCGGTCGCCGCGGCCGCGGCATCAGCGGCTGCCGGCGAGCGACCCCAGCGACGCATGGCGGGGCGCTCGACCAGCGCGTACAGACCCCAGGCCACGAGGATCGAGACGAGGAGGCCGCCCACCAGGAAAAGGATGCCGACAGGGGTCGACCACATCGGCCCGGAGGGCTGGCCAATGGCGTTGGGCTGCGATCCGAACGCCCGGTGGCCGTACTTCAGGACCATGTGGTGGACCAGGTAGAAGGCGAAGGAGATCTCCCCGAGCCACACCATGGCACGGCTGCTCAGCCAGGTTTGCCGGCCCTTGACGTCCGACACGGCGGCGGCCGTGATCAACAGCGCGAGGGGGATGACGGTCGGCGTCCCGTAGTCGTAGAGCGCCGGGTGCTCGATGTGGATGGTGCCCACGTACGCCACGACCCCCAGCAGCGCCGCGGGCAGGACGCCCAGACCGATCCACCGGCCGGTGAGCAGGATGCGGGCCATCAGCATGCCAAGGACGAACTCCAGCAGGCGGCACACCGGGAAGACATAGACGAAATAGATCTGCTCGTACGACACCGGCAGGGTCGGGTAGGGAGGGTAGCCCGTCACGAGGTTCCGGGAGATCACCGGCACCAGCACGATCAGGGCGGCGATTCCCACGGCGGCGTACCAGAGCTTGCTCGGCGAGAGCTTGCCGATGACCTTGATGAGGAGCGGAAAGGACAGGTAGAAGAACAGCTCCACCGACAGCGACCAGCTCACCTCGTTGCCCGTGGACACATAAGCGGTGTCCGGCACCCAGGCCTGGAGCAGGAACACGTTGGGGAGTGTTTCGGGAAACGCGATCGCCGTGCTGGTCAGCGACATCAGGATCAGGGCGGCGGCGAGCGTTACCAGATGGTTGGGAAAGATCTTGACGATCCGGCGGCGCCAGAATCTTCGTGTGGTGTCGGAGGGCCGCATCGACCAGGTCAGTACGAATCCGCTGAGGATGAAGAAGAACGAGACGCCGACCGGGCCGGCATTGCTGAACCACCGGTAGTAGTCGGCGGTGACCTCGCCGTCCCGGAAGACGGCCACCGCCGATCCGTGTACGGAGAACACCATGACCGCGGCGAGGAACCGCAAGCCGGTCAGTGAGGGCAATCTGGAAGTCGTGGGTCTGGGCATCACAAAAGCGCCTTCCTGGTCTGGGGACGGATTCGGCGACAAATGCGGTGACGAAATGGGAGGAGCGGCCTCGGGAGGGGGATTCAGAATTCCGCTACGAGCCAGGGTGCATAAAGCTCGCGGACCCCACCCCTGGTGCGGCGGGATAAACGACAGACAGTACGGCGTCGACGCCAACTCACGACTCTGTTCCCCCGTTACGCCGGCATGCTAGGCCGGATATGTCCGATGCCTTTCACCGCGCAAAAGCCGTATGGCGGGCCGTGTCTTCGCGTGGCCGCCACCCGTTCAGGGAGGACCGTAGCAAGGTCACGCTTCTTCGTGTCAAGGAATCGGCAATTCTATTCCGTGAAGCGCTGTGATGCCGGGGGAGCCAATTCAGTGGAAAATGCTCGCTACCCAGACAGAGCCGCCTCTGCCCGGTCCGCACCGGGGAGAGGCGGCTCTGTCCGGGGAGGAACGGGGTCCTCAGGATTTGCGTGCGACGCCCCCGTGGACGTCCGTCTTCTCGATGGGCGCGTCGGTGGGCTCGGGGCGCCACAGGGGGCAGGAGACGATGCCGGGCTCGATCAGTTCCAACCCGTCGTAGAAGCGCGTGATCTGGTCGAGGGGGCGCAGGACGTACGGGACGGCACCGGTGTCGTCGTAGCCCTGCTGGGCCTCCTTGAGCGCCCGGTCCGTGTCCGTGCTGTCGTAGTGCACGAAGTAGCTGCCGGAGGGGAGCGCCTCCTGGAGCCGCCGCGTGATGGCCACAGCCTCGTCATAGTCCTGGATATGGCCCAGGATGCCCATCAGCATCAGCGCGACGGGGCGGCTGAAGTCCAGCGTCTTGCTCGCGGCCTCGATGATTCTGTCGGGCTCGTGCAGATCGGCGTCGATGTAGTCGGTGACGCCCTCGGGGGTGCTGGTCAGCAGGGCCTGGGCGTGCCTGAGCACCAGGGGGTCGTTGTCGACGTAGACGATGCGGGCCTCGGGGGCGATCCGCTGGGCGACCTGGTGGGTGTTGTCGTACGTCGGCAGCCCGGTGCCGATGTCCAGGAACTGCCGGATCCCGGCCTCCCCGGCCACATGCGTCACCGTGCGGATCAGATACGCCCGGGAGGCGCGGGCCATGTCCTCGATGTTCGGCGCGACCTGGCGGTACTGGTCGCCGGCGATCCGGTCGACCTCGTAGTTGTCCTTGCCGCCCATCCAGTAGTTCCAGATGCGAGCCGAGTGCGGCACGGACGTATCGATCTTGCCTAAGGCCGCCTGCCGACCGGGGGTGGACGAGCCGTGAGTCATCTAGGGATTCTCCTGCCATGCGTGAGGCCGTGCTCGGAGCTCCAACTTACCGCCGCGGCGGGATACTTCACGGCGCCTGAGCCCACGGTGAACACCGGGACGTGCTGGGAGAGGGTCGTGAAGGCGCGCTCATAGGCGGCGGTCGCGGCCTCGGTCTCCGCCATGGCCGCGGCCGTGGCCACGGCGCCCCGCCTGGCCGGCCGCTCCGTGGGCGTCGGCGGCGGAGCCGTGAGATGGACGAACGCGCCGCCGCGCTCGGCCACCGTCTCGGCGAAGTCGAAGGCCTCGATCCACGTCACCCGGGAGTGTCCCCGGCGCAGCGGCCCGTAGACGAGCTCGCCGACGAACCCGGAGTCCACCGCGAGCGGCCCGGCGCGCCGCAGCATCTCCCGGTACGGCCGCGCCGGGTCGAGCGCGGGCAGTTCGGTGGGCGAGCGCTCGACGGCGAACCCGTGGCGGTGGGCCAGCCAGGTCAGCAGCCCGGCCCGGGTGGCGCCGGCACAGCCCTCCACGATCAGTACGCGGTGCCGCGCAGCCTCGTGAAGGTCCATCCCCGCCACCCCGGTCATCTCACAGCCGTCCGTCGATCTCGCACGGGGCATTCAGTGTGCGGGGCCCGGTCGTTGGAGGGGAGTCCGGGGCCGGGTTGTGCGGTTGTGCGGGCGTAGTGGTTCGCGGGATGGCTTTCCGGGATGGCTTTCCCCGGTGGCGGGGGCCGTTCAGGCGATGAGGAAGTCGGCCCGGCCGGCCTTCGCGGCTTCGAGGAACGAGGCGACCTCGGCCCGGGAGTAGATCAGGGCGGGGCCGGCCGGGTCCGTGGACTGACGGAGCGCGACCCGGCCGTCCGGCAGCCGCTTGGCCTCGATGCAGGTGCCGCCGTTGGTTCCGCTCCAGGGCTTTTCCCAGCCCTCTGTACCGAGGTCCATGGCCGGCATTCCGCTGTAGACCGGGTCCGTCATGTCAGAGCTCCTTACGCAGTTCGGCCAGGATGGGAATCGTCTCGCCGACCGGCTCGGCCTGGACGGCCATCCGGTCCAGCACCTCGAGACAGGTGACGACTTCGGCCGGCTGGTCCACATAGACCGCGCCGGTGACGCTTTCGGTGTAGACGACGTCGGGCAGTTCGGAGAATCCGAACCGGAAGTAGTGCAGGGGACCGAAGGCCCCGGGGTGCGGCCCCGCCGCGAACCGCATGATCTGGAGCCGGACCTTGGGCATCGCCAGGGCCTCGGTGAGGTGGTCGATCTGCCGGCGCATCACCTCGGTGCCGCCGACGGGGCGGCGCAGCGCCGTCTCCTCCAGGATGGCCCAGATGGCCGGGGCGTCCGGCTTGGAGAGCAGGCTCTGGCGCTTGACGCGCAGGGCGATCCGGCGCTCGATCTCCTCGTCCGCGTCATTGGGGAAACCGGCGCGCAGCACCGCGCGGGCGTAGTCCTCGGTCTGGAGCAGGCCGGGGACGTAGTGCGGTTCGTAGGCGCGGATGACGGTGGCCTCGCTCTCCAGGCTCACATACGCGCTGAACCACTCCGGGACGACATCGCGGAACTGGTGCCACCAGCCGGGCTGGTTGGCCTCCCGGGTCAGGTCCAGGAAGTCGTCGATCTCCGGTGAGGGGACGCCGTAGGTCCGCAGCAACTCCTTGACGTACGGGATCTTCAGGCCGACCTCGGCCTTCTCCATCCGGCGGACCGTCAGCGGGGTGACCTCGACGGCCCGGGCGGCCTCCTCGAACGACACCTTGGCCCGCTCCCGCAGATGGCGCAGGCGCTTGCCCAGGACCATGCGTAAGACGGTGGGAGCGGCGCTTCCCGGCCGTGCCTCACTCACGTCCTGCCTCCCGGAATCGCCGTCATGTGGGTGCAGTGTGCCATGACCTCCGAGCACCGGACAGAGCGATGCGGATCGTTTTGAAATTATCAGAACGAAGCTTGCGAGCTGAGCCTGTCGGCGCGCATAGTGGGACACGTGACTCATCTCACGCACCACGGCTGGTGCCCTCAACCACCTTTGTCCGCTAGGGCGTTACGGGCACCCAGCGGCTCGGCGGCGCGCGGCGACAGCATGGGTCAGGGGTGGCCGCGGTGACCGACAGCGCGGCGCCGGGCACCCGGCGCCGGGGCTCGGCCACCAACCAGGCGCTGGCCGCGGCCCTCAAGGAATCCGGCTGCTCGTACGCCTCATTGGCCCTGCGCGTCAATGAGCTGGGCCGCCGTCAGGGGCACTCCTCCAACTACGACAAGGCGTCGGTCACCCGCTGGCTTCAGGGCGGCCAGCCGCGCGGTACGACGCCGGAACTGATCGCGGCCGTGCTCTCCCACCGGCTCGGCCGGCCGATGGCCCCCGCCGAGCTCGGCTTCATCCCCGACCGACAGCGCCCGGTCGTCGCCAGGGCGCTGGCCTACCGGGAGGACGTGGCGGAAACCTTGCACACGCTCGCCGAACTCGGCTCCACCGACATATCCCGCCGCAGCCTGCTGGGCGCGGTCCCCTTCGTCGCCGGCGCGCTGGTGACCCCGCAGCGCGAATGGCTGCTGTGGCTGGTCGAGAGCCAGGGCACCGCCGGCCCGGCCGCCGGCGGTCCGGCCGCTGCCGCCGACGCCGGCCGGATCGAGCAGGTCCGCGCCGCGATCAGCATGTTCGACGAGATGGACAACCGCTTCGGCGGCGGCCAGGTCCGCGCCAGCATCGTCCTGTACCTGTCGACCGAGGTCGTCCCCATGCTCCAGCGCCGCGGCGTGGCCGCGGGCGAGCGGCGCGCGCTGTTCACCGCCGCGGCCAAGCTGGCCGCGATGGCCGGCTGGAGCAGCTACGACAACGCCGAATACGGCTTGGCCCAGCGCTATATGACCCAGGCGCTGCGGCTGTGCGCGGAAGGCGGCGACCGGGTCCTCGGCGGCCAGGTCCTGGCCGGCCTGTCCCACCTGGCCACCAACCTCGGCCAGCCCCAGGCGGGCGTCGAGCTCGCCCGGGTGGGCGTGGTCACGGCGAAGAACGCGGGCAGCCCCCTGGGACTGATGCGGCTGCACGCCATGGCGGCCCGTGGATACGCCGCCCTCGGCGAGCCCCGCGAGGCCGCCCGCGCGCTGCGCTCGGCGGACGCCGCGCTGGCGGCGAGCCGGGGTGCCGAGGAGGAGTCGGAGTGGGTCCGCTTCCTCGACCACCACTACCTGGCGGCCGAGGGCGCGCTGTGCTTCCGCGACCTGGGCAGCGCCGCGGAGGCGGAGCGCGCGGCCGATGAGTCGGTGCGGGCCAACGGCGACCGGCGCCGCCGCCAGGCCATCAGCCGCTCGGTCCTGGCCACCGCCCATTTGCAGCAGAACCGGCTCGACGAGGCGATCGGCACCGCCGACGAGGCGCTCAGCGCGCTCAGCGGTGTGCACAGCGAGCGCTCGGTCCAGGCCCTGCGCGACTTCCGTACCCGGCTGCGGCCGCACCGCGGCGAGCCCATGGTCCGCGACTTCGAGCTCCGCTCCCGGGTCCTGCTCGGCGCGGCGGCCTGAGACGCGCTACGGCACCCTTTCCCCGGCTCCTTCCGGGCTCCACCGCCATGCGGCCCGGAAGGGAGCCTCGCCCGGGCCCTGCACCGCCGGGGGTGTGCAGGGCCCGGGCGAGGCCGTTAATAACCCTCCGGGCTCGGGGCGTTCTGGGCGCGGTCGACCGGGACATGGGCGCCGGAGACGCCGCTGGAGGCGTCCGAGAGAAGGAACGCGACGACCCGCGCCACCTCCTGCGGCGCGACCAGTTCGCCGCTCGGGAACTCCGCCGCGAACCCGGCGAACGCCTCCGGCTCCTCGTCGCGCATCCGGTCCCAGCGCTTGCCGGGGATGAGCATCGACCCGGGGGAGACGGCGTTCACCCGGATGTTGTCGGGTCCGAGTTCGCGGGCCAGCGAGGCCGCGAGGTGGATCTGGGCGGCCTTCGCCGCGCCGTACTGGGCCTGCGGTCCCGGCTTCCAGCCGGAGATGGAGGCGATGACCACGACCGATCCGCCCCCGGACCCGCGCGCCCCGCGCAGATGCGGCACGGCGGCCCGCACCAGCCGGGCGGTATGTCCGACGTTCAACTCCCAGGTGGCGGCCCAGTCGTGGGCATCCGCCTCCTCCAGGCCGCCGCCGCGGGCGCCGCCGGCGCAGGCCACCACGCCGTCCAGACCGCCGAAACGTTCCGCTGCGCCCTTGACGAACTCCTCCAGCGGACCCGGCTCCATGACGTCCAGCGCCCGCGTGAACAGCGCCTCGCGCCCCTGGTCGGGCAGCGACTTGGCCAGGGCCGTCAGATCGGGCGCCGACCGCGCACAGGTGGCCACCGAGGCGCCGTCCGCCAGCAGCAGGCGCACGATCTGTTCGCCCAGGCCCCGGGTGCCCCCGGTGACCACGATCCGCTTGCCGTCCACACCGGACCGCGCGGCCGGGCAGGGCTCCTGCCGGCAGTCCTCACTCACGCTTGCCACGCCCGGACCGTACAGTCCGCGTGGCGTGCGACCCCAACCACTACGCCCGTGCAACCGAACAACCCCCGTGCCCCCTCGCCGACCGGACCGTCCAACCGTTTGTCTACGTGAACGGCGACCGACGTACGTCCAGCTGTCTTCGAAGGAGGAACCCATGCCGCAACCCGGCAGCCACCGCGACCGGGCCGCAGCCGCCCGTGGCGGTCGGCCCCGGTGGGTGGGCCGAGGGGCGCGCACCCCTCGCCCCCGGCGCGGATGCCGCGGTGGGGGCCGTAGGCATGCGCTTACCCGCTTACCGGGGCATCAACCACCCACGCCGGGCGCGTTATCGGCCCGACAGGCGCGACAAGTGCGACAGGCCCGACGACCTCGGCCCGCGGGGAGGGGCCGGTGATCTCCTTGGCGACCCGCCACTTCTTCCGGGCCGAGTTCCCGGCCCGGACCGACCGGGCCTTCGCCGTCCGCCGGATGCTCACCGCCTTCCTGAAGTACTGGCAGCTGGATCATGCCGTGGACAGCGCGGTGCTGGCCACGAACGAGCTGTTCGCGAACGCGGTGGAGCACGGCAGCAGCGGCCCCGGCGACACCGTCACCGTCACCGTGGGCGTGCAGCCCGCCGGGGACGAGCTGCGCATCGCGGTGGCCGACGGCTCGCCGGTCCGGCCGGTCTTCCGTACGGCGGCCGAGACGGAGGAGTCCGGGCGGGGGCTGGCCATCGTCGACGGCCTGGCGAGCGACTGGGGCACCGATCCGCCGGACGGGGACGGCGCGGGCAAGAAGGTGTGGTTCACGCTGGCGCTCGGGCCGGCGCGGTAGGCGCCGCGGCCGGGCCGATGGCGGGGCGGTGCGACCGGAGCGGGCGAGGCGGCGGGGAGACTGGAGGCGACATGCGTGGGCGAGGCACCGTGGAGACCACCGCGGCCGACTGGCTGCTGTCGTCGGTCGGCGAGGAGCCCGGCCGGGTGCGCGTGCAGTGGGCCAGCGGCGACGGCCTCGCCGACCTCCCGGTGGGCCCGCTCTTCGACCTGGTCCGGATGTCCGAGGGCACCGGGATGGCCGTGGTCCAGGCGCTGCGGCGGCGTGACGCGGTCGTCGGCCCGGTGATGCTGGCCACCGCCAGCCATGTGCTCTCCTTCCTCGTGCCGCCCGGCTCGGCCCGGGAGTGGAAGGCGTGGCTTCAGGGCACCGGCCACGGCCGCCGCCGCGCCGTGGCCGCCGCCGGGCCGGGCCGGGTGCTGCGCTGCCCCCGGCCCGGGTGCGTACGGCAGGGCCACATCTGGCTGGTCAGGCCGGGCGGCCCGCTCACCGACAGCCGGGCGCTGTGGGCCGCGCTGCGGGACAGCGCGCCGCCCAGGCCCCGGGGCCGCGCCTCATCCGCCCTGTTCCGCTAGGCCCCGCTCAGGCCCAGTCCGCGCGGTGCTCGATGGCGAAGTCGCGGAAATGTCCTCGTCGAGCCCGGCCGGCATGGCGGCGAACTCCTTCGGGTATCCCGCGTCGCGGGGTGCGGCCCGACGCCGACTATCTGGAGCGCACCGCCGACACCGTGCTGCGCGCCCTGGGCACCTGGCCGGACCGTCTCACCACCTGACCGTCGCGGCCGCGCCCGCCGTGTGACCTGGGTGTGCGCGGCCGGGCCGGGAGAGGTATGACAGAAGAAGGGCACGGAGAGCCGGAGGCCCGCCCGGCCGTCCGCTGGTGCCGCGTCGGCCCCTGCGTACGGGCAGCGGGAATGAGGTACCGGGATGACTGCGCAAGACCGCCCGCGAGGGGACGGCGAGGCGGGCCTGAACGATCTCGCAGCCGCCCCGGGTGGCCTGCTCGATCTGCTGCGGGTCGCCGCGGTGGTGCTGGACAGCGACGGCCGCATCGCCCTGTGGAGCCCGGAGGCCGAGCAGCTGCTCGGCTACCGGGCCTCCGAGGCCCTCGGCCGCAACGCCGCCCACCTGCTGGTCGACCGCGAGAACCGGCGGTCCGCCGCGGAGCTGTTCGCGCGGGTGCAGGCGGGCAGGATGTGGGCGGGCGTCTTTCCGGTCCGGCACAAGGACGGCTCCGCCCTGCGGGTGGAGTTCCGCACCATGGGACTGCGGGACTCCCGCGGCGACGCCTACGCCCTCGGGCTCGCGGCCGACGAGGGCACCGTACGGCAGCTGGAGACCGACCTGGCCGTCTCCGGCTTCCTGGTCGAGCAGTCGCCCGTGGGCCTCGCCGTGTTCGACACGGACCTGCGGTGGGCCCTGGCCAACCCGGCCCTCCAGAAGATGAACGGCCTGTCCCAGGAGCTGGTGCGCGGCCGGCGCCTCGCCGAGGTGCTGCCGAACATGGACACCGGGGCCGTCGAGGCCGCCATCCTGCACGTCATGGAGACCGGGCGGCCGGTGCTCGACCAGCAGACCGTCGGCCGCACCCCGGCCGACCCGGACCACGACCACGCCTGGTCGGAGTCGTACTACCGGCTGGAGGATCCCAGCGGGCGCGTGCTGGGCGTCGCGATCTCGGTGATCGATGTGTCCAGGCGCCACCGGGCGACCAGCGAGATCGCCGAGGCCCGCGAGCGGCTGGGCCTCATCGCCGAGGCCGGAGTGCGTATCGGCACCACCTTGGACCTGCGGCAGACCGCCCAGGAGCTGGCCGATGTCACCGTGCCCCGGCTGGCCGACCTCGCCGCCGTGGATGTGCTGGACGCCGTGGTGCACCGCGAGCCCATGGCCAGACTGGGCGCCGACGGCTCGGCCCGTTTCCGGGCGCTGGCCGTGGCCGCGGGCTACCCCACCCACGCCGTGCACGCGGCGGACCCGGTCGGCGAGATCGCCCGGTACGACCCCAGCCGCATGATCACGCGCTGTGTCCGCGACGCCCAGCCGATCTTCGTGCCCCGGGTTTCCGACGAGGACCTGCGGCGCATCGCGCGGAACGAGGCGGCCGCCGCCGTGCTGCACAAGGAAGGCGTCCACTCCTATCTGGCGGCCCCGCTGATCGCCCGCGGCAGCGTGCTCGGCACCCTCAGTCTGCACCGTACGATCAACGACCGGCCCTTCGACGAGCAGGACCTCACCCTCGCCTGCGAACTGGCCACCCGCGCCGCACTGTGCATCGACAACGCCCGCCTGTACGCCCGGGAGCGCGACGCGGCGCTCACCCTCCAGCGCAGCCTGCTGCCCCAGCAGCCGCGCGACCTGGACGGCCTGGAGATCGCCTCGCGGTATCTGCCCGCGGTCAGCGCGGCCGGTGGCGACTGGTTCGATGTGCTGTCCCTCAAGGACAGCAAGGTGGCCCTGGTGGTCGGGGATGTGATGGGCAAGGGCATCCACGCCGCGGCGATCATGGGCCAGCTGCGCACCGCCACCCGGGCCTTCGCCCAGCTCGACCTGGCGCCCGCCGAGCTGCTGCGCCACCTCGACGACATCACCACCACGCTGGGCGACTCGATCGCCACCTGCCTGTACGCGGTCTGCGACCCGCGCAGCGGCCGGTGCCGGCTGTCCACCGCCGGCCATCTGCCACCGGTGCTGGTGCGCCCGGGCGGGCCGGCCGAACTCCTCGACATGCCCAGCGGCGCGCCGCTGGGCGTGGGCGGAGTGCCGTTCGCCTCGGTCGAGTGCGAGCTGTCGCCGGGGACCCTGCTGGCCCTGTTCACCGACGGTCTGGTCGAGAAGCGCCACCAGTCCATCGACGTGGGCCTGCGCACCCTGCTGGAGCTGCTGGGCCGCCCGCAGGGCCCGCTGGAGCGGACCTGCGACCAGGTGCTGGCCGCCCTGCACGGGGCGCCGGACGACGATGTGGCGCTGCTCCTGGCGCGGCTGCGCGAGCGCTCGCCTGACGGGGGAAGCGCTGCTTAGCGTGGGCGGCAATCGTGTGTTCACGATCATCGAACACCCGGGAAACATGTATGCGGCAAGTTTCCATCCGTCCAGTGGTCCCGTCACACCCCGGTCGAGGAGACCCTTCCCCTGATGCGTAAGCTCGCCCGCCGCTCCACGGTGCTGTTCACCCTCATATCCCTCGCCCTCGGTACGACCGCCTCGGTCGCCGGCGCGGAGCCCGACAAGAAGCCCGTGCCGAAGGTCGCCGTCATCGGCACCGGCGGCACCATCTCCGGCGTCAGCAAGAGCCGGGTGTCCTTCCAGGACTACGAGTCGGGGAAGCTGCCGATCTCCAAGATGGTCAATGACCTCAAGCCGGAGGTGGACACGATCGCCGACGTCACCCCCGAGCAGTTCGGCAACAAGGGCTCCGGCAGCTACTCGATCGCCGACTACCGCAGGCTGACGGCCACGGTCGACCAGGCGCTGAAGACGAACGACGCGGTCGTGGTCACCACCGGCACCGACACCATGGAGGAGTTCGCGTACTGGCTGGACCTGACCGTCCGCAGCGACAAGCCGGTGGTCCTCACCGGATCGATGCGCCCCTGGACAGTGATCGGCACCGACGCGCCGGCCAACCTCTACAACGCCATCCACCTCGCCGCCAGCGGGAAGACCACCTGCTACGGCACCGTTCTGATGCTCAACGACCAGATCCAGGCCGCCCGTGAGGTCCGCAAGACCGACGCGCTGCGGATGGACACCTTCAACAGCGGCGCCAGCGGTGAGCTCGGCGTCGTCGACCAGGACAACATCCGGCTCAACCGGGCGCCCGCGCGCATCCAGCAGTGCGGCAAGAAGACCTGGGAGACCCCCTTCGACCTGGACAAGATGGGCAAGACGCTGCCCAAGGTCGAGATCGCCTACAGCTACCAGGACGCCGGTGGCGAGGCCGTCAAGGCGTTCGCCGACGCCGGGGCGGACGGGGTCGTGACCGCCGGGACCGGCGCGGGCGGCATCTCCCCGCAGATGTCCGAGGCGCGCAAGGACGCGGTCAAGAACGGCGTGATCTTCGCGTCGACGACCCGCACCGGCTCCGGCGCCGTATACGACGAGAACACCGACGGCGTCATCGGCGCCGCGGACCTCACGCCGCAGAAGGCGCGGCTGCTGCTCCTGCTCTCGCTCGCCAGGACGGACGACCAGAACCGGATCCGCCAGTGGTTCGCGACCCTGGGCACCGCCCAGTTCGTCACCCCCCGGCGGTGAGCTCGCCGGTCGCGGTACTCCGGGGGCCGCGGAACGTACCGCGACCGGCAACCGCCTGCGCCAGGCGACCGCCGCCTCACTTCTTGGCGCGGCTGGGCTGCACCCGCTTCGGCTCGCCCTTCATCTTCGGATGCTCGGGCGGATAGGGCAGATCGCCCAGGCCGTGCTCCCGCTCGTCCCGGTCGGCCAGCTCCAGGGCGGCCTCCAGACGGCAGGCCTGCCGGTCCATGTCGGCGTGCACATCGCCCAGCTCCCGGAACCGCACCGGCATGGTGGCCAGATCGAAGTCCTGCGGCCTGGCATCCGGCACCTCCTCCCAGCGCAGCGGCGCCGAGACCGGGGCGTGCGGCCGGGGGCGCACGGAATAGGCGCTGGCGATGGTCCGGTCGCGGGCCGTCTGGTTGTAGTCCACGAACACCTTCTCGCCGCGCTCCTCCTTCCACCACGCCGTGGTGATCCGCCGCGGCGCGCGCCGCTCCAGCTCACGCGCGATGGCGATCGCGGCCCGGCGCACCTGGGTGAAGGTCCACACCGGCTCGATGGGCACGAACACATGCAGCCCACGGCCGCCCGAGGTCTTCGGCCACCCCCGTAGCCCCAGCTCCTCCAGCACCGGCCGCAGCCGGCCGGCCGCCCACACCGCGTCCTCGTAGTCGGTCCCCGGCTGCGGGTCCAGGTCGATCCGCAGCTCGTCGGGGTGGTCGGTGTCCTGCCGCCGGACCGGCCACGGGTGGAAGGTCAGACACCCCAGATTCGCCGCCCAGACGACGGCCGCGGGCTCGGTGGGGCAGATCTCGTCCGCGTGGCGCCCGCTGGGGAAGGAGATCCGCCCGGTCGGAATCCAGTCGGGCAGGTTCTTCGGCGCCCGCTTCTGGAAGAACGACTCGCCCGCTACGCCGTCCGGGTAGCGCTCCAGCATCGTCGGCCGGTCCCGCAGCGCCCGCAGGATGCCGTCGCCGACGGCCAGGTAGTAGCGGGCGACGTCCAGCTTGGTGAAGCCCCGCTGCGGAAAATAGAGCTTGCCGGGGTTGGTCAGCCGTACCGTGCGCTCACCGACCGTGAGCTCCGCCGTCTCTCCCATGGATCCACGCTAGGCCCGCGGGCCCGAGGCCACCTCCCGGCGGGCGCGGGGCCGGGGAGGGGCACACAATCGGGGCATGGACCTTCCGGTCATGCCGCCCGTGGAGCCGATGCTGGCCAAGTCCGCGGCCGCCATCCCGCCGGGCATGCGGTACGAGGCGAAATGGGACGGCTTCCGGGCCATAGTCTTCCGCGACGGGGACGAGGTCGAGCTGGTCAGCCGCTCGGGCAAGCCGCTGACCCGCTACTTCCCGGAACTGGTCGGCGCCCTGGCGGCGAATCTGCCGCCGCGCTGTGTCCTCGACGGCGAGATCGTCATCGTGCGCGGGGGTCGCCTGGACTTCGACGCGCTCCTGGAGCGCATCCACCCCGCCGAATCGCGGGTGCGGCACCTGGCCGAGGTGACTCCGGCGAGCTTTGTCGCCTTCGACCTGCTGGCGCTGGGCGACGAGTCCCTGATGGACACGCCCCTGCGGCAGCGGCGGGACGCGCTGACCGAGGCGCTGCGCGCCGCCGCCGACCCGGTCTTCACCGCGCCCTGGACCGATGACCTCGAGGTCGCCGAGCGGTGGTTCCAGCAGTTCGAGGGGGCGGGCCTGGACGGCGTCATCGCCAAACGCCCCGACCTCGGCTACCGGCCGGGGGAGCGGGTCATGGTCAAGGTCAAACACGAGCGGACCGCGGACTGCGTGGTGGCGGGCATGCGGCCGCACAAGTCCGGCCCGGTCGTCGGCTCGCTGCTGCTGGGCCTGTACGACACCGCCGGCCGGCTCCAGCACGTCGGCGTGTGCGGCGCGTTCTCGATGCGGCGCCGGCAGGAGCTCATGACCGAGCTGGAGCCGCTGCGGATGGACACCCTCGAAGGACACCCCTGGGCCGACTGGGCCAGCGAGGAGGCCCAGGCGCGCGGCCGGATGCCCGGCGCGCCCAGCCGCTGGACCGGCGTCAAGGACCTGTCGTGGGTGCCGCTGCGGCCGGAGCGGGTGTGCGAGGTGGCGTACGACCATATGCAGGGCGACCGCTTCCGCCACACGGCCCGGTTCCGCCGCTGGCGGCCCGACCGCGAGCCGCGGGGGTGCGGCTACGCCCAGCTGGAGGAGCCGGTGTGTTACGACCTGTGGGAGGTGCTGGGCTCCTGACGCTCCCTCAAACTCAAGGCCGCCGGGGGGACCGGCGGGAGCCGCCCGGCCCTGCCGCGGGGGCCGTGGTCATGTCCAGGAACCAGTCGCGGGCCGCCTCGGCCGCCTGGGCCAGCGTCCCCGGCTCCTCGAACAGATGGGTCGCGCCGGGCACCACATGCACGGAGTGGGGCGCCGCCAGCATGGCCGCCGCCTGCTCGTTGAGCCGCAGCACCTCGTGGTCCTCGCCGCCCACCACCAGCAGCACCGGAGCGCGGACCCGGGAGAGCACACCGCCCGCCAGGTCGGGGCGGCCGCCGCGGGAGACCACGGCCCGCACCCGCTCCGGCCGCTCCGCCGCGGCCACCAGCGCCGCCGCCGCGCCCGTGCTGGCGCCGAACAGCCCGACCGGCAGGGCGGCGGTCGCCGGGTGCCCGCCGAGCCAGTCCACCGCCGCCACCAGGCGCCGGCCCAGCAAGGGGATGTCGAAGCGGTGCTCGGCGGTGATCGCGTCCACCCGCTCCTCGTCCATGGTGAGCAGGTCGAACAGCAGCGTCCCCAGGCCCGCCCGTTGCAGCACCTCGGCCACCGAGCGGTTGCGCGGGCTGTGCCGGGAGCTGCCGCTGCCGTGGGCGAAGGCCACCACGCCGCGGGCCCCCTCGGGTATCACCAGATCGCCCACCAGCAGCGCGTCGTCCGCGGCGATGCGGGCCGTCTCCGAGACCATCGGCCACCTCCTGCGCGGCCGGGCAGGGCCCCGCCCGGCGGGATCAGGTATGGGCCAGCAGACCCTGCCTCAATTCGCTGTACAGCCGGGAGAGCCGGCGGGATATGTGCATCTGCGAGAACCCGAGGATCTCGCCGATCTGGCTCTGCGAGAGGCCGACGAAGAACCGCAGATACAGGACGTAGCGGTCCTGTTCCGAAAGGTGGGTGATCAGCGCCCGGAGCGCCTCCCGGTTGACGACCCGCTCGATCGCCGCGTCGTCCGCGCCCACCGTCTCGGAGAGCAGCCGCTCCTCGGCGCCCTGGACCGCGGCGTTGAGGGACAGCGGGGTGCAGGAGGCGCTGGCCTCCAGGCCCGCTTTCACATCTTCCTTGGGCATGCCGGTGCGGGTGGAGATCTCGGTGATGGTGGGGGTGCGGCCGCCGAGTTCCTGTTCGAGGGCGTCGCGCGCCGAGCGGGTGCGGGAGCGGACTTCCTGAATATTGCGGGGGACGTGCAGCGTCCACAGATAGTCGCGGAAGTGCCGCTTGAGTTCACCGGTGATGACCGGGATCGCATACGAGGGAAATGCGTGGCCGAGGTCGGGGTCGTAGCGGTCGACCGCCTTCACCAGCGCGAGAGAGGCGACCTGGGTGAGGTCTTCCATGTTCTCGCCCTTATTGCGGAAACGCAGCGCCAGGCGCTTTGCCACGGGCAGCCAGGCGCAGATGATCGCCTCTCGCAGGGCGTCGCGCTCCGGACCCGACGGCAATCGGGAAAGGCGAGCGAAGTCACCGTCGGTATCGGGAGTGTCGTCATGGCGCCGGTGGCGAGTCGCGGTTGCTGACATGGTCACTCGTCTCCGTGGTCCGATGTCACATCCTGCCCGCGGCACATCGATGCGCTAATGTCCCGCCGCGCTCGGTCTCCCTCTGGTTGATCGAATTCAGGATCGCCACCAGATTCGCACGGTCCCGAATACCTCGCAATTCGGCTGAATTGCGGGGCGAGTGTCCCCCGTACGGGGGATCCCGGCCGGGGGAGACCGGTTCGGTCCGGTCGCGGGGGGTACTCGGACGGGATGGACGTGACCCTTCGCCTCGCCCAGCGGCCCGAGGCCGATGAATTGCTCGGACGCAGCCCGCTGGCCGCGCTGACCGGCATGCTGCTCGACCAGCAGGTGCCCATGGAATGGGCGTTCTCCGGGCCGTACACCATCGCGCGGCGCATGGGCGGCGACGACCTGGACGCGCATGAGATCGCCGCCTGCGACCCGGAGCGGTTCGCCGAGGTGCTGTCGGCCAAACCCGCGGTGCACCGGTATCCGGGGTCCATGGCCAAGCGGGTGCAGCAGCTGTGCCAGTACCTGGTCGACCAGTACGACGGCGACGCCGCCGCCCTGTGGCGGGACGTCGCCAGTGGTAAGGAGCTGCTCGGCCGGCTGAACGCACTGCCCGGCTTCGGCAAGCAGAAGTCGCAGATCTTCCTGGCGCTGCTCGGCAAGCAGTTCGGCGTGCGGCCCGAGGGATGGCGCGAGGCGGCGGGCCCTTACGGCGAGGAGGGCTCGTACCGCTCGGTCGCCGACATCACGGGACCCGAATCGCTGGACAAGGTCCGCGCCTACAAGCAGGAGGCCAAGCGGGCCGCCAAGGCGGCGCCGCCGAAGCGCTAGTTTTCAGGGCCCGGTTCGCCTGGTTTTCAGGGCTCGGTTCGCCTCCGTCAGCGGGCCTGCCGGGTGAGCGGCCCGGGGGCGGGGGAGGGGTCCGGGACCGGATCGGGGCCGGGCGGCTGGGGCACCGGGTGCGGCGGCGGGCCCGGCGGCGGGCCCGGCGGCGGGCCCGGCGTCGGGCTGGGCGGCGGGCTCGGGGGTGGGCCCGGCGGCGGGCCGGGGGCGGGGTCCGGCGGCGGTCCGGGCGGCGGTCCGGGCGTCGGACTCGGCTCGGGACCCGGTCCGGGGCCCGGCTCCGGCCCGCCCGGGCCGGGCGACGGGGTCGGCGACGGCGGCGCGGGGTCGCGGTCGTCCAGGGAGAGGTGCCGGGGATCGGCCTGCCGTACCACGGTGACCTCCAGAATTCCTACGACGGTCACTCATCCATCGCGACGCGAGTGCCCCACCGCCCCCCGTCCATGCCTCCTCCGCCCGCCCCGTCGAAATGCCGGGAAATTCAGCGGCGGTCGGCGACCGGCATCACTAGCATCGGCGTGCCATGCGACGCTTCCCTGATCCGGAATCCGGAACTCCAGATCATCGTTCCCCCACATCCTATCTGTTATGGCTCGCCTGGAATCTGCGCCATCTACGTTTCTCGGTGTTTCTCGGTATTTTGTGGGGAATTCTCTGTGTGCTGGCCCAGGCGCTCGTACCGGCCGCGATCGGCGCCGCCATCGACACCGGAATCATCGACCGGGACCGGCGGGCGCTGCTGCTGTGGGGCGGCGCGGTGCTGGTGCTCGGCATGGTGCAGGCCGGCGCCAGCATTCTGCGCGACCGCTGCACCCTCACCACCCGGCTCGGTGCCTCCTACCGCACCATGCAGCTCATCGCCCGCCAGACCGCCACGCTCGGCGCCACCCTGCCCAAGCGCGTGGCCAAGGGCGAGATCGTCAACGCCGGTGTGGCGGACATCGACCGGATCGGCGAGGCGCTGGCCGGTACCGCCCGCGGCAGCGGCGCGGTCGTGGCCATCGCCGCCATCGCCGCCATCATGCTGGACGCCTCCTGGCGGCTCGGCGTCGTGGTGCTGGCCGGTGTGCCGCTCATGGTCTGGGCGGTCGCGCTGCTGATCCGCCCGCTGCACCGGCGCCAGGAGCGGCTGCGCGAGCACCAGGCCGAACTGACCGGCCGGGCCGTCGACATCGTCAGCGGTCTGCGCGTGCTGCGTGGCATCGGCGGCGAGGAGGTCTTCGCCGAGCGCTACCGCGCCGACTCCCAGCGGCTGCGCGCCGCGGGAGTGGCGCTCGCCCGTGTGGATGCCCTGTTCGGCGCCGTCAAGGTGCTGCTACCGGGCCTGTTGACCTGCGTCGTCGTCTGGCTGGGGGCGCGCTATGTGGAGACCGGCCGGATCGGCGCCGGGCAGCTCGTCGCGTTCTACGGCTACGCCGTCTACCTGGCCGATCCGCTGCGGCGGCTCACCGACGCCGCCGGGCAGGTGACCCGGGGCCATGTGGCCGCCCGCCGCGTCACCCGCTTGCTCGCGCTCACGCCCGAGCTCTCCTCCGGCACCGGTCCGCCCCGGCCGCACACCGGCTCGGCGCCTGCCCCCGCTGCCGCTGGGCAGGGGGTACCTTCCAGCGGCAGCCGGGGGAACCCGCTGGCCGACCCCGACTCGGGACTGGCCGTGGCACCGGGCCGGTTCACGGCCGTGGCCTGCGCCTCCCCGGGCGACTCCGCCACGCTCGCCGACCGGCTGGGCCGCTACGTCGACTCCGCCGTCACCTGGGAGGACGCGCCGCTCGCCGATCTGCCGCTGGAGGAGGTGCGGCGGCGCATTCTCGTCGCCACCAACGACGACCTGCTCTTCGCCGGCCCGCTGGGCGCCGAACTGGACCCCGTCGGGCCCCGGCCCGATACCCGCGAGCTGCTGGAACGGGCGCTGGACACCGCCTCCGCGCGCGACATCGTCGAGGGCCTGCCGGACGGGCTGGACACCGTGATCGCCGCGGCCGGGCGCGACCTCTCCGGCGGACAGCAGCAGCGGCTGCGGCTGGTGCGGGCCCTGATGGCCGACCCGGAGGTGCTGGTCCTGGTCGAGCCCACCAGCGCGGTCGACGCCCACACCGAGGCCCGCGTCGCCCGCGGTCTCGGCGCCCATCGCGCGGGCCGCACCACCGTTGTGTTCACCACCAGCCCGATCCTGCTCGACCGGGCGGACCACGTCGTCTACGTGGAGAGCGCGAAGGCCGTCGCCCAGGGCACGCACAGCGAACTCCTCGGCGACCCCCGCTACCGGGCCGTCGTCGCCCGAGAGGAGGAAGCGATATGAGCGTGTCCTGGCGCGCTGCGCGGGCTGGACTGAGGAGCCGCGCAGCGACGGAGGAGCGAGCAGTGACGAGGGAAGCTCGTGCGTTGGAGCGCGCCGGGACTGAGCGGGGGGAGGGGTGCGTGTCTCGGCGCGCTGCGCGGGCTGGACTGAGGAGCCGCGCAGCGACGGAGGAGCGAGCAGTGACGAGGGAAGCTCGTGCGTTGGAGCGCGCCGGGACTGAGTGGGAGGAGGGGTGCGTGTCTCGGCGCGCTGCGCGGGCTGGACTGAGGAGCCGCGCAGCGACGGAGGAGCGAGCAGTGACGAGGGAAGCTCGTGCGTTGGAGCGCGCCGGGACTGAGTGGGAGGGCCGGCCATGAGCATCCCGCTGCCCGTCGCCGCCGCGAAAGACGTCCGTGCCCACGCCCGCCGGCTGGCCCGGCGTCACTCGCGCGAGCTGGCCGCCGTCCTGGCGCTGTACGGCCTGGCCGCGGTCTGCGGCCTGGTGGGCCCCTGGCTGCTGGGCGGCCTGGTCGAGGACGCCGGGCGCGGCGCCGCCGACATCCCCCGCACCGCGCTGCTGATCTGCGCGTTCATCGCGGCCCAGGCGCTGCTGACGCACGCCGCCGGCTACGCCTCGGCCAGGCTGGGCGAGAAGGTCCTGGCCGAGCTGCGCGAGCGGTTCGTCGACGATGTGCTGACACTGCCGCTCGCCACCGTCGAGCGGGCGGGCTCGGGCGACCTGGTCACCCGGACCACGCGCGATGTGGCCGTGCTCTCCCGCGTGGTGCGCGGCGCCGTGCCCGCCGCCCTCACCGCGCTGGTCACGATCCTGGTAACCCTCGGGGCGATGGCCGTGGTCGGCCCGCTGCTCGCCTTCCCCTGCCTGATCGCCGTCCCCATCCTGTGGGCCGCCTCCCGGTGGTTCTTCGGCCGCGCCCGCGACGCCTTCCTGGCCCAGAGCGCCTCCTACTCCCAGCTCACCGAGGGCCTCACGGAGACCGTCGAGGGGGCCCGTACGGTCGAGGCGCTGCGCATCGCCGAGCGCCGTACCGCCCGGACGGACCAGGACATCGCCGGGTCCTACGCCACCGAGCGCCACACGGTGGGGCTGCTCACCGTGTTCCTGCCGATCATCGACACCGCGTATGTCCTGCCGGTGGCGGCCACGCTGGTCATCGGCGGGCTCTTCGCCATCGACGGCCTGGTCTCGCTGGCGTCGGTCACCGCGGCCACGCTCTACGTCCAGCAGCTGCTGGGGCCGGTCGACACGCTGTTGTACTCGCTGGGCGACCTGCAGACCGGCTCCGCCTCGCTGGCCCGGCTGCTGGGGGTCGGCCGACGGCCCGATGCCACGGGGGCCGATGTCCTGGGGCCCGATGCCACGGGGGCCGCGCCCAGGGGGAGCGGGCGGGGCCAGGCGGCCCGCCGGGATCTCCAGGGGCACCGGGACCTCGAGGTCAGCGGGGTGAGCTACGCCTACCGGGACGGCCGGGACGTGCTGCGCGGCATCGACCTGCGGATCGAGCGGGGAGAGCGGCTGGCCGTCGTCGGCCCGTCGGGCGCGGGCAAGTCCACCCTCGGCCGGCTGCTCGCCGGGATCCACTCCCCGCGCACCGGCGCGGTCACCGTCGGGGGAGTGGCGCTGACGGATCTCTCGCCGGCCGAACTGCGCGGCGAGGTCGCCCTGGTCACCCAGGAGACCTATGTCTTCCGCGGCACGGTGCGCGACAACCTGCTCATCGCCCGGCCCGGGGCGGACGACGCCGAGCTGGAACGGGCGCTGCGGGCGGTCGGCGCCTGGGAGTGGGCCGCGGAGACGGGGCTCGACGCCCGGGTGGGAGCCGGTGGCGCGGCCCTGCCGCCCGACCGCGCGCAGCAACTCTCCCTGGCCCGGCTGATCCTCGCCGATCCGCACACGCTGGTGCTGGACGAGGCCACCTCGCTGCTCGATCCGCGCGCGGCCCGGGACACCGAGCGGTCGCTCGCCGCGGTCCTCGAAGGGCGTACCGTCGTGGCGATCGCCCACCGGCTGCACACCGCCCACGACGCCGACCGGGTGGCGGTGATGGAGGAGGGGCGGATCACCGAACTCGGGCCGCACGAGGAGCTGGTGCGGCGCGGTGGCGCGTACGCCGCGCTCTGGGCCTCCTGGCACGGCCGTACCTGACCGGCCCCGGCCCGGGGCGCGGCCGCGTCACTGCGCGTCGACGAGAACGACCTCGACCCCGGCCGCCCGCAGCGCCCGCACCTCGTCCTGGTCGGCGGCGCCGTCCGTCACCAGCGTCCACCCCGGCGGCAGCTGGACCCAGGTGTGGAAGGGGTGGCGGCCGAGCTTCGCCGCGTGGGCCAGCACATAGACGGCGTCGGCCCGGCGGGCCATCAGCTCCTTGAGGCGGGTCTGGCGCAGGTCCGCCTCGCACAGGCCGTGTCGGGCCGTCACGCCGTCGGCGCCCAGGAAGACCCGGTCGAAGGTCATCCGCTCCAGCGCGGCTTCGGCGAGCGGCCCGACGAAGCTCTGGCTCAGCGGGCGCAGGGTGCCGCCGAGGCACTCCACCCGCACGCCGTCCACGTCGGAGAGCTCCTGGAGCGCGGTGAGCCCGGTCGTCGCCACCGTCAGATCCTCGGCCGTGCGCAGCTCATGGGCCAGGGCGGCGACGGTCGAGCCCGCGTCGAGCAGGACCGTCTCGCCCGTACGGATCCGTTCCGCCGCCCACCGGGCGATGGCCCGCTTGGCCTCGAAGGCCTCGCCGGTGCGCTGGCGCAGTGACGCCTCGGGGTGCGCCACCAGGGCCATCGCCCCGCCGTAGGTGCGGGCCAGCCGTCCGGCGGCGGTCAGTTGGGCGAGGTCGCGGCGGATGGTGGAGGCGGTGACCCCGAAGGCGCGGGACAGCTCCTCCACGCTCGCCAGGCCCGTGGTGGTGGCGAGGTGGACGATCTGGTCGCGGCGGCCCCGCGCTCCCTGGGCAGGCATCGTCAACTCGTCACTCGTCCTTCTGGTCCTCGCGTCACCGGGTCACCGGGCGGGGGCCGAGGACATCTCGGCCGCCTGCCGCAGGGCCTCGATCATGCTACCGGCGTCCGCCTTGCCGGTACCGGCGATGTCGAAAGCGGTGCCGTGGTCGACGGAGGTGCGGATGACGGGCAGTCCGACGGTCAGATTGACCCCGGCCTCCAGGCCGAGCACCTTGACCGGGCCGTGCCCCTGGTCGTGGTACATCGCCACGATCAGGTCGTAGTCGCCGCGGCCGGCCAGGAAGAAGGCGGTGTCGGCGGGGAGCGGGCCGCGGGCGTCGATGCCCTCCGCGCGCAGCACCTCCAGCGCGGGGACGATCTTCTCCTCCTCCTCGCCGTAGCCGAACAGCCCGTTCTCGCCGGCGTGCGGGTTGATGCCGCACACCCCGATCACCGGGTTCGGGGTCCCGGCGCGGACCATCGCCTCGTGGCCGCGGCGCACGGTGCGCTCGACGAGACCGGGTTCGATCCGGTTGACCGCGTCGATCAGGCCGATGTGCGTGGTGACGTGGATGACCTTCACGGTCGGGGTGGCCAGCATCATCGACACCTCCTCGACGCCGGTGAGATGGGCGAGGAGCTCGGTGTGCCCGGGGAAGATGTGGCCGCCCGCGTGCAGGGCCTCCTTGTTCAGGGGGGCGGTGCAGATGCCCTGCACCGCGCCGCTCATGGCCAGTTCGGCGGCCGCCCGTACGTACTGGTAGGCGGCGTCCCCGGCCACCGCGGACAACTGCCCCCAGGGCAGGTCGGCGGGGAGCAGGTCCAGGTCGATCACATTGATCCGCCCCGGGGTGAACTCGGCCTCTCCGGGCGCGGAGACGGGGACGATCTCGCAGTCGACGCCCCGCAGCCGGGCGGCCTGGCGCAGCCGCGCCGCGTCCCCGATGACCACCGGGCGGCAGCGCCGCAGCGTGGCCTGGTCGAGCAGGGCGGGGACGATCACCTCCGGCCCGATGCCCGCGCCGTCGCCCATGGTGACCGCGATGAGGGGGAGCGGGCCGTCGGCGGGGGAGCCGGGGTTGGGGGATGGGTTCATGGACGGACCTTCCGTTGAGTCGGGTGGGGGCGCAGCGCGTGGACGATCTGCCGCAGTGAGTCAGCGTCGCCGAAGCTGCCCGGGCGGGTCACGACGGATCGCCCGTCGGGGGTGCGGAGGTGTACGGCGCCGTGGTGCACCTGGCCGACGGGGTGGAGCTCGGTGACGCCGAGCGCGTCCAGCACCCGGCGGGCGGTCTCCCCGCCGGTCAGGACGAGGTCGACGGCCCCGTCGTGGCGGGCGACGGCGGCGGCGACGGCGCGGGCGAGGCCGCGCACCAGCCGCCGGGGCGAGAGGGCGGCGGGGGCCGGGCCGGGCGCTGGGGTGAAGACGGTCACCGCGTCGTGGAACGGCGGCAGTGCCATCGGCGCGGCCGAGTCGTCCGCGCACAGGGCTTCGAGGGGGAGTCGCAGGACGGTGGCGCCGTCGGCGGCCAGCCGCCGGATCTGTTCGGCGGCCGAGGGTTCGGCCGTGCCGACCACGACCAGCAGCGGCCGCGGGCCGGCCGCGCCCGCCGTGGCCTGGGATGGCGCGGCGGTCTCGGCGCCTGTCTCGGCGGTCTCGGCAGTATTGGCGGCGGTTTCGGCCCGGGGCGGCTCGCCGCCCGCCAGGTGGCGGCCGAGGGCGGCGGCCAGGCCGCCGGAGCCGACCAGGCGGGTGCCGGGCCCGTCGGCCAGCGCGGCCTCGACGACCGCGTCGAGGTCGGCGTCGGTCTCCGCGTCGCAGACGGCCACCCGCCCCTCGGCGAGGGCGGCCCGCAGCGCGGCCAGCAGGGTGCGCCGGGAGGCCCGTACGGCCGTGAGCGGGACGAGCGCGGTGCGGGCCGGGCCGAGCGCGCCGGGCACCGAGCGCGGCGGGGGCACCGGCTCGGCGCGCCAGGCGTCGCTGTGGTGGAGCGGGGTGGCGCCGAGATGGACGACGCCCGCGCGCACCGCGCGCCCGGCGGCGGGCAGCGCGGGCGCGACGACCACGCCCGCTCCGCCCGCGGCGAGGGCGGCGACCTCGGCGGCGATATTGCCCCGCAGCAGCGAGTCGATCTTCTTCAGCACCAGGGTGTCGCCCGGGGGCGGCAGGGCCAGCGCGGCGCGGACGGCCTCGGCCGCCTCGACGGCGGGCAGATGGCGCGAGTCGAGGTCCAGCACGGTCGCCTCGCCCGGGTGGCGAGGGGCGGCCGCGTCCCGAACGAGCACCACCCGACTGCGCGTTGTGCGCGATTCAAGCCCGGCGGCCGTCTCGGCCGCGCCGGACAGGTCGTCCGCGACGGCGAGCAGTCGCCTGCTGGGCTTCGGTTCCACCGGTACCTCCTCGAACGACCAGGGACAGCGCGGAAGGGCACGGAAGTGCAGGGAAAGGGGAGGCGGCGGCACGCGCCGCCCCGGCGGTCTCGATGATGACACACCTTGCGCGAAGTGTGCGAGGGGTATTGCGTGAAACGCGCATTCATGCCACGGTGACCGCCGCGACACGATGACCCGCCCGGCCGCGATCCGGGCGGATCGAGCGAGCCGGTCGCTCCCCTGAAATGCCGAGAGGTCGACGATGACCCGTTTCTCATCCGGTCCGCACCCCAGTCGGCGGACCGTGCTGCGCCTGGGCGCGAGTGCCACAGCCGGCCTCGCCCTCGGCCCCCTGGCCGGGTGCGCGGGGCCCACCGGTGCCCCCGGTCCCGGCACCATCAGCCTGGGCCTGAACCGCTCCCTGGTCAGCCTCGACAACAAGCTCAACCAGTTCGACGCGGCGGTCACGGTGCAGCGCGCCGTCCGTCAGGGGCTCACCCGGATCGGGCGGGGCCTGAAGACCGAGCTGGTGCTCGCCGACCGCTTCGAGATGACCGAGCCCACCCGCTGGACGGTGCGGCTACGGGCCGGAGTCCGGTACTCCGACGGCACCCCGGTCACGGTCAAGGACGTGGCCACCGCCCTGAAGATGTACGCGGGCGTCAACGGATCCTTCCTGATCGGCCTGTTCCCCGAGCTGCCCGTCGTCGAGCCGGTGAACGAGCGCACCTTCCATCTGCGCACCGAGCACCCGGTGCCGATCCTCGACCAGCTGATGGCCAACATCCTGATCAGCCCCGCCGCCAAGAACCGTCCCGAGGAGCTGTCCGGCGGGGTGGGCTCCGGCCCGTACGTCGTCACCTCGGCGAACTCCGGCACCGGCGAGTACTCCCTGACCGCCAACCGCAACTACTGGGGACGGCGCCCCGCCATCGAGAAGGTGCGGGTGCGCTTCGTCCCCGAGGAGTCCAGCCGCGTCGTCGCGGTGCGCAGCGGCGAACTCGACGTGATCGACACCATCACCCCCGACTCCGCGGAGCAGCTGCGCGGCCTGCCCGGCGTGCGGCTCGACCGCACCACGGGCACCCGGGTCAACCAGCTGTTCTTCAACTTCCGCAAGCCCCGGGGACATCCGCTGGCCGACCCCCGGGTGCGCGAGGCGCTCAGCTACGCCATCGACGGCGAGGCCCTGGTGCGCGATGTGCTCACCGGCTCCGCCCAGCAGGCCGAGGGCGTGGTCCCGCTGGCCCTGCGGGGCGCGGTGCGCACCGGGTCCTATGTCCACGACCCCGGCAAGGCCCGCAAACGGCTGGCCGCGCTGGGCGCCGACAACCTCAAGGTGAAGATCATCTGGGAGTCGGGCGAGTTTCCCGGGGACACCTCGGTGATGGAGGCCGTGCTGGAGATGTTGCGGGCCGTCGGCGTCCGCGCCTCGCTGCAGCAGTTCCAGCCGGGCGGCGACATCCTGCAGTGGCGGCAGGGCCGCCGCGGCGACTGGGACGTCCTCGGCAACGGCTACTCCGTCCCCACCGGCTACGCCAGCACCAGCCTCCAGGGCATGTACGCGGGCACCCCCGAGAAGGAGAAGACCCGGGACACCTACCAGGGCTATGTCTTCCCCGAGATCGCGGCCCGGCTGGCCGACGCCTCCTCCGAGAGCGACGAAGAGACCCGGAACAAGAAGCTCGCCGCGGTCCAGAAGGAGATCTGGGACACCCGCCCCTGCCTGTGGGCCTTCATCCCCAATGTGGTGCTGGCCCGCCGCACCCGCGTACAGGACGTGCGGCTCCTACAGGTGAACTCCTATGACCTCGCCGCCGTGCGCCTGGAGGGCTGACCCATGATCCGCTATCTCCTCCGCCGCCTGGGCCAGAGCGTCCTGACCATCTTCCTCACCCTCTCCACCGTCTTCGTGCTGGTGCGCATGGCACCCGGCGACCCCGCCGCGGCCCTGGCCGGCCCCAACCCGACCAGCGAGGACCTGGCGCGGATCCGTGAACAGTTCGGCCTGAACGACAGCCTGCTCACGCAGTACGGGGTCTTCCTGCGCGACCTGTTCACCGGCGACCTCGGCACCAGCTACTCCTTCCACGCCCCCGCCTTCGACGTGGTGCTCGACCGCGTCCCGTACACCATCACCCTCTCCGTCGCCGCGATCGCGCTCACCACGCTCGTCGCCGTACCGCTCGGCGTGTGGATGGCCCGCCGCGCCGACACCAAGCGCGAGCTGGGCGCCAACGTCCTCACCATCGCCGGGCAGTCCATGCCGGACTTCTGGATCGGCGTCATGCTGCTGACCGTCTTCGCCGTGCTGGTGCCGGTGCTCCCCGCCTCCGGGTTCACCACCTGGGGCGGCCTGATCCTGCCGACCGTCACCGTGGCGGTCCTCCAGATGGCGCTGATATCCCGGCTGGTCCGCCGCGAGATGGTCGCGGCCCTCGCCTCCCCGTACATCACCGTCGCCCGCTCCCGCGGCGTCTCCGAACGCGCGCTGACCTGGCGCTACGCCCTGGGTAACTCCGCCATCCCGGTGCTGACCGCGCTCGGCACCCGATTCGCCGCGATGCTCAACGGCGTCGTGGTGGTCGAGGTGGTCTTCGGCTGGCCCGGCGTCGGCTCCCTCGTCGTCCGCGCCCTGGAGACCCGCGACTACCCGCTCATCCAGGCCACCGTCCTGGTCACCGCCGCCCTGGCGGTCTTCGTCCAACTCCTCATCGACCTGGCCTACCCGCTGCTCGACCCGCGGGTGCGCCTGGGAAAGGCGGCCTGAGACATGAAAGGCGCCCTCGAACCCCCGGCCCCGGCCGAGACGGCCCAGCCGCCCCGCCCGAGCGCGGTCACCGCGAAGGACCGCAGCCGCGCCACCGCCACCCGGCGCCGCCGCAGCGCGAGCCTGAAACTGTGGATCGGCGCCGTGTGCACCCTGCTGGTGGTGGTCCCCGTGGCCCTCGCCCAGGTGCTGCCGCTGGCCGGAGCCGACGACCAGGACCTCTCCGCGCGCCGGCTGCCGCCGCTGACCGACGGCCACCTCTTCGGCACCGACCAGCTCGGCCGTGACCTGCTCTCCCGGGTACTGCACGGCGGCCAGGTGTCGCTGACCGTCGGCGTGCTGGCGGTCGTCGTCTCCGGCCTCATCGGCATCGTCGCCGGCGCCGCGGCCGGATACTTCGGCCGCTGGGTCGACGCGGTCGTCTCCCGGCTGCTGGAGGCGCAGATGTCGCTGCCGCTGCTGATGATGCTGCTGCTGGTCGTCGCCCTCTTCGGCCCCTCCGTCACCGTCATCACCTGCGTGATCGCGGTCGCCCAGTGGCCCGAGGTGGCCCGGCTCACCCGGTCGCTGGTCCTGGTCGAGCGGGAGAAGCCGTACGTGGCCGCCGCCCGGGTGCTCGGACTGCGCCAGATCGCCATCCTGGCCCGCCACGTCATCCCCAACATCGTCCGCCAGGCGTCCCTGGTCGTCCTCCTGCTGCTCGCCCAGGCGGTGCTGCTGGAGAGCGCGCTGAGTTACCTCGGCGCCGGGCCCCAGCGGCCGTTCGCCACCTGGGGGCGGATCATCTCCGACGGCCAGGACTACATCACCACCTCCTGGTGGCTGGTGACCCTGCCCGGACTGGTCATCGTGCTCCTGGTGGTCGGGGTCAACCTGCTGGGCGACGGTCTGCGCGACCGCACCCGCCGACGCGCCACGGAGGTGTCCTCATGAGCGAGACCAGCGAGACGGCCCCCCTGCTGGAGGTCGAGGACCTACAGATCGAGCTGATCACCGACAGCGGCGTGGTCCGCGCCGTCGACGGGGTCGGCTTCACCATCGCCCCGGGCGAGACGGTCACGCTCATCGGCGAGTCCGGCTCCGGCAAGTCGACCACCGCCATGGGCCTGCTGCGCCTGCTGCCCGAGGGGCTGGCCGTACTCTCCGGCACCGCCCGCGTGCTCGGCTGCGACATCATCGCCGACCCCAAGGCCATCCGGCGGATCCGCGGCCGCGGCGTCTCCCTCATCCCGCAGGACCCGATGACCGCGCTCAGCCCCGTGCACACCATCGGCCACCAGCTGGGCGAGGCGCTGCGGCTGCGCCACCCCGAACTGTCCAAGGCCGAGGCGCGCACCCGCGGCATCGAACTCCTCGGCCGGGTGCGGATCCCGCACCCCGAGACCCGCTGGGGCGCCTACCCGCACCAGTTCTCCGGTGGCATGCTCCAGCGTGTCCTCATCGCCATCGCCCTGGCCGCCGAGCCGAAACTGCTGGTCGCCGACGAGCCGACCTCGGCCCTGGACGTCACCGTCCAGGCCGGCGTCCTGGACCTGCTCATGGAGTTGCAGGAGCGCACCGGCATCGGCATCCTGATGATCACCCACGACCTGGGCGTGGCCCGGCTGGTGTCCGACCGCATCCACGTCATGCGCGACGGCCGGTTCGTGGAGTCCGGCCCGGTCGAGCGGATCGTGGACCACCCCGCCGAGCCGTACACCCGCGGCCTGCTCGCCGCCGTCCCCACCCTGGGCCCCTGGGACGAGAGCGCCCCCAAGGCCCCCGCCGCCGCACCCCGGGAGGCGCTGTGACCACACCCCTGCTGGCCGTCGAGGACCTCGTCGTCGAATACCCCGTCCACGGCGGGAAGTTCCGCGCCGTGGACGGCGTCGGCTTCACCGTCGAGCGCGGCGGGTCGCTCGCCATCGTCGGCGAGTCCGGCTGCGGCAAGTCCACCATCGCCCGCTCCCTCGTCCGGCTGCTGCGCCCCACGGCCGGCCGCATCCTGCTCGACGGCACCGACATCGCCACCCTCCCGGAGCGGCGGCTGCGCCCGCTGCGCCGCCGGGTGCAGATGGTCTTCCAGGACCCCTACGGCTCCCTGGACCCCCATCTGACGGCCGAGGAGACCGTGGCCGAGCCGCTGCGGCTGGCCGGTGTCACCTCCAAGGCCGAGCGCGCCCGCCGGGCCGCGGAGCTGATCGACCAGGTGGGGCTGCCCGCCAGCGCCCTCCACCGGCGCCCCGGCGAGTTCTCCGGAGGGCAGCGGCAGCGGATCGGCATCGCCCGCGCCCTGGCCAGCGACCCCGAGCTGCTGGTCTGCGACGAGGCCACCTCCGCGCTGGACGTCTCCGTCCAGGCGCAGGTGCTCAAGCTGCTGCGCGATCTACAGACCGAGCGGCAGCTCGCCTACATCGTCATCTCGCACAACCTCGGAGTGGTCCGCGAGATCAGCTCCGAGGTCGTGGTGATGCGCGGCGGGCGGGTCGTCGAGTCCGGCCCCACGGAGACGGTCCTCGCCGCGCCCGCCGAGCCGTACACCAGGGCGCTGCGCCGCGCCGCCCTCGACCCGACGACGATGCGGGGGCGCAAGCCGCGCGCCCTGGTCTCCGCGATCGCCACCGCGGCCGCGGCGTCACCCGACCCGGCGAGGTCGCCCGACCCCGCGATGTCGCCGGACCCCGCCACCCCGTCCTGATCCGCCATCCCGTCACGCCCCGGCGCGCCATGCGCGCCGGGGCGCCGGCCGAAGGAGCCACCCCCTGATGACCCACCCCGACACCACCTCCCGGACCTCGCCCGGCGCGGTGCGGCTGCCCGGCGTGCCGGTGCCGCTCTCGCGCCTGGTGCTGGGCACCATGACCTTCGGCGACACGGTCGACCGCGCCGGGGCCGCCGCGATGCTGGACGCGGCGCTCGACGCCGGGGTGACCGGTGTGGACACCGCCAACGCCTACGCCGGCGGGGTCACGGAGACGATCCTCGCCGAGCTGCTGCCCGGCCGCCGGGACCGGATCGTGCTGGCCACCAAGGCCGGAATGCCGCACCCCGACCACGGCGACCACTCCCCGCTGTCCGCGCGCGGGCTGCGGGCGGCTCTCGAAGGCAGCCTGCGGCGCCTGAACACCGACCACGTCGACCTCTTCTATCTGCACCAGCCCGACCGGTCGGCCCCGCTCGAGGAGACCCTCGGCACCGTCGCCGAGTTCGTCGCCGAGGGCAAGGTCCTGGCGCTGGGCGTGTCCAACTACGCGGCCTGGCAGATCGCGGAGGTCGGCCACACCGCGGAGCGGGTGGGCGCGCCGCGGCCGGTGGTCGCCCAGCAGCTGTACAACCTGCTGGCCCGGCGGGTGGAGGAGGAGTATCTGGAGTACGCGGCCACCAGCGGGGTGCGCACCATGGTCTACAACCCGCTCGGTGGCGGACTGCTGACCGGTCGCCATGTCTTCGAGGAGACGCCCGAGTCGGGGCGGTTCGGCGACTCCCGGCTGGCCGAGATGTACCGGCAACGGTACTGGGACCCCCGGCTCTTCGAGGCCGTCCAGGACCTGGCCCGGATCGCCGAGGGCGCGGGCCTCGGACTCGTCGAGCTGTCGCTGCGGTGGCTGCTCGGCCGGGACGGGGTGGACGCGCTGCTGCTCGGCGGGTCGCGCGTCGAGCACCTGCGGGCCAATGTGGCGGCGGCCGAGGCGGGCCCGCTGCCGGCCGACGTGGTCGCGGCCTGCGACGAGGTCGGGACCCGGCTGCGGGGGCCGATGCCCGCGTACAACCGCTGAGTTGCGCCCCCCTTTCTTTATGAGGCTCGGTTCTCCCCCAGCTACCGCTGGGAGGTGCCCCCGCCAGGGCGCCTCAGCCCCTTCGGCTCACTCGCCCTCGCGCCACCCGACACCCCCGCCCACACCCGCACCATCGAAGGAGCCCGCGGCATGACCGCCGATCACGACACCACTCCAGCGCAGGCCGCCGAGGCGCTGCGGACCGACGGGCGGGTGCGCTCGCGCCCGGACGACCCGGCGCGCGCCGAGGCGTTCCTGCCCGCCCCCGCCGTGCAGAACCACGCCGCCAACCTGGCCGTCCTGCCCGGGGGCGACCTGGGGTGCGTGTGGTTCGGCGGTACGCAGGAGGGTGTCGCCGACATCTGTGTGTGGTTCTCCCGGCTCGCCCCGGGCTCGGACACCTGGACCGACCCGGTGCGACTCTCCGACGACCCGGCGCGCTCGGAGCAGAACCCCGTGCTCTTCGCCGCTCCGACCGGCGAGCTGTGGCTGCTGCACACCGCTCAGCAGGCGGGCAATCAGGACACCGCCGAGGTGCGGCTGCGTACCTCGCCGGACGGGGGCGCCACCTGGGGGCCGGCGCGCACCCTGTTCCCGGCCACCGCGGCGGGTGGTGTCTTCGTACGTCAGCCCCCGGTCGTCCTGGACGACGGCCGGTGGCTGCTGCCGGTGTTCCACTGCGTGGCCACCCCGGGCATCCCATGGGTGGGCGACCACGACACCAGCGCGGTGATGATCAGCGATGACCAGGGGCGGACCTGGCGGGAGCGGCCGGTGCCCGGGTCCACCGGATGTGTGCACATGAACATCCACCCGCTGCCCGACGGCACCCTGCTCGCCCTGTTCCGCAGCCGGTGGGCGGACGCGGTGTACCGCTCGCACTCCCGCGACGGGGGCGAGAGCTGGAGCGAGCCGGTGCCGACGGAGCTGCCCAACAACAACTCCTCCATCCAGTACGTCCCGCTCGCCGACGGACGGCTCGCGCTGGTCTACAACCACAGCAGCGCCGCGGACGCGGTCGCGCGCCGGGTGTCGCTCTACGACGAGATCGACGACGACGGCCAGGCGGGCGAGTCCCCGGCCGCCACCGCCGCGCCCGCGGTGGCCGACGGCGGCAAGACCGCCTTCTGGGGCGCGCCACGGGCCCCGATGACCCTCGCCCTCTCGTCCGACGGCGGCCACACCTGGCCGCACCGCCGGGATCTCGACACCGGCGACGGGCATTGCCTGACCAACAACTCGCGCGACCGCCTCAACCGCGAGCTGTCCTACCCCTCCGTGACGCAGACACCGGACGGCGCGCTGCACATCGCGTACACCTACCACCGCCGGGCCATCAAGTACGTGCGGGTGGCGCCGGATTGGGCGGGCGATGTCTGAGCCCCGCCACGCGGTGGTCACCGGCGCCAGCTCCGGCATCGGCGCCGCCATCGCCGCCCGGCTGCTGGAGGAGGGGTGGCGGATCACCGGGATCAGCCGTACGGAGCCGGTGTCCGCCGAGCGGATGCGCTGGATCCCGGTCGATCTGGCCGCCCCGGAGGTGCTGCGGGACGCGCTCGCCCCGGTGGCCGGGGTGGACGCGATCGTGCACGCGGCGGGTGTCCAGCGCTCCGCCCGGCTCGGTGGGCTGTCGGCGGCCGACGGGGACCTGATGTGGCGGGTGCATGTGCAGGCGGCCGAGGTCCTGGTCGACACCTTGGTGGACCGGATCGCGGACGGGGGGCGGGTGGTGCTCGTGGGCAGCCGCACCATGACCGGTGTGCCGGGCAAGAGCCAGTACGCGGCCACCAAGGCGGCGCTGGCGGCCATGGCCCGGTCCTGGGCCGCGGAGCTGGCGCCCCGCGCGATCACGGTGAACGTGGTGGCCCCCGGCCCCACGGACACCCCGATGCTGCGGGACCCCGGCCGCAGCGCGACCCCTCCGGTCGTGCCGCCGCTGGGCAGGCTCGTACGCCCCGAGGAGGTCGCCGGGCTGACGTCGTTTCTGCTCGGCCCGGAGGGCGGCTCGACCACCGGTCAGACGCTGGTGATGTGCGGGGGCGCGTCGCTGTAACCCCCGGGGGGAGAGAGGGGCGGAGCCCTTCCCCCAGCGGGCTTTGGTCATGACCCTGTCACAAAACCTCTCCCTGCCGTTCACCTTTGGGAGATCGGCTCTCTGACACGCTTTCGGCGATCGAACGTGAATCGGGGAGAGGACCGCCTGTGCACATGACCCGTGTGACCCGCTGGAAATCCCTGGCCCTGCTGGTCTGCGCGGTGGCTGTGACCGCCACCGCGCAGACCCCCGCCACCGCCGGCACCGCGCTCGCCGACACGGCGCGAGCCGGTGGCTACGACGACACGTACTACAAGGACGCGATCGGCAAGACGGGGCAGCCGCTCAAGGACGCGCTGTACAAGATCATCAGCACCAACACCAAGATCTCGTACAGCCAGGTGTGGGACGCCCTCAAGAACACCGATGAGGACCCGCGCAACTCCGCCAACGTCATCCTGCTCTACTCCGGCCGGTCGCAGAGCAAGAGTTCCAACGGCGGCAACGCCAACGACTGGAACCGGGAACACGTCTGGGCCAAGTCGCACGGCGACTTCGGCACCGCGACCGGTCCGGGCACCGATCTGCACCATCTGCGCCCCGAGGACGTGTCGGTCAACAGTACACGTGGGAACAAGGACTTCGACGAGGGCGGTTCCCAGGTGTCCGAGGCACCCGGCAACTACACCGACGCCGACTCCTTCGAGCCCCGCGACGCCGTCAAGGGCGATGTGGCCCGCATGATCTTCTACATGGCGGTGCGCTACGAGGGCGGCGACGGCTTCGCCGACCTCGAGGTCAACGACAAGGCGGGCAACGGCAGCCAGCCTTATCTGGGGCGGCTGTCCGTCCTGCGCAAGTGGAACGCCGAGGACCCGCCGGACACCTTCGAGCAGCGGCGCAACCAGGTGATATACGACGACTACCAGCACAACCGGAACCCGTTCGTCGACCACCCCGAGTGGGTCGACGAGATCTGGTAGCCCCGAGGCCGCAGGGCCCGCCCACAGCTCCGCCCCGGCCCCGTTCTCAGCCCTGCCGGGCCATCGGGAACAGCTTCGCGGCGATGGGGCGGGTCTGAAGCGAAGGCAGCAGAAGCGCCCAGAGATCGGCGAGATGGTCCTCGATGGACCGGCGCCGGTCCAGGGCCTCGGAGACGGTGTGCACGCCGAAGAAGGCACAGACGACGGTCCGGGCGGCGCGCTCGGGGTCGATGTGCGGGGCGAGGTCGCCCTCGGCGTGCGCCCGCTCCAGCATCGCGGTCACGGCGTCGATCCAGCCGACGAAGGGCGGCGGGAGCGGCGCCGCGATCAGCGTGCGCTCCGTCCACAGCCGCGCCCCCGCCCGTACGACGATGTCGTCGCGGAAGGCGCGGGCCACCGCGAAGCTCAGCCGCACCAACTGCTCCAGGGCCGGGGCGCCGGTGGCGGTGTCGGCGGCGGTGTCGGTGCCGGTGTTGGCGTGCCGCTCGATCAGCGGTGGCCAGGTGGCGAAGTGTCCCTCGACGACGGCGAGCGCGAGTTTCTCCTTGCTCGCGTAGTGGAAGTAGATGGCGCCGCTGGTATGGCCGGACCGGGCGGCGATATCGCTGATGCTGGTGCCGGCGTAGCCCCGTTCGTCGAAGAGGGAAGCCGCCGCTTCCAGGAGGGATCGGCGTGTCTGCTCGGCCCGCTCTTGCACGTGGTGTCCGTCCTCGTTCCGTCGCGTGCGGTGCGTTGTCGGGGTGAACTTAGCGGACTTGTCGCATGTCATGGAGGCGAAGACCCACAGGTCCACGATTACTAGTATTTTATGGCGATCATTGGTGAGGTGCGTGGCTTTCCGGAGCCGCCGGAGCCCTCGAAGGGTCGGCGGGGTCAGCGGCGCCCCCGGCGCCCGCAGGCCCCGGAGCCGTGGGAGCTCGTGGCGCGGCGGCTGAGCTGGTCCCGCACCGTGGCGCGCGAGGCGGTGCACCGCGCCTCGGTCGCCGAAGTGCTGCTCACCGACGTGCGCGCGCTGGGTGGCGACCGGTTCGTGGCCGCGGTGCAGTGGCCCCGCTCCCACCCCACGTTCCCGCATGGCCAAGACGGCCGCCACCACCCCCTGATGGTCGCCGAGACCCTGCGCCAGCTGGGCATCTATCTGCCCTCCCGGCACTTCGCCACCCCCGCCGGGGCGCACTTCGTGATCAGGGACCTCTCCTTCGCGCTCGACCCGGCCGCCGAGCCGCGGGCCGAACACGGGGCCACGGACGTGGTCTGCCGCGCCGCGGTGACCGACGTACGCACCACGCCCTGCGGCCGGTTCGTCTCCGGCCTGCGGCTCGACATCGGACTTCTCGCGGACGGGGTGCACTTCGCGCGGGCCGGCGGCACCGCGCGCTTCCTCGCCCCGGAGGCGTATGAGACGGCCCGCCGCGCGGCGCCGGGGCCGGCCGAGCGGCCGCGGTCCTCTGTCCTCGCGCGGCCCTCGCCGCGGTCCGTGGCCGTGCCGGCGGCGCGCGACGTCCTGGTGGTGCGGGAGGCGGGCACCCTGCGCCTGGACCCGGCGGACCCCCGCCACCCCTTCTTCTTCGACCACTGGAGCGACCACGTGCCGGGCCTGGTGCTGCTGGAAGCCGCCCGCCAGGCCGTGGCGTTGGCGACGGAGGGTGTTCACACCCGCCCCGTCGGCTGCCGGCTCCGCGCCCTTCGGTTCACCGAATTCGCCCCGCCCGCCCGGGTGGAGTGTGTCCCGCACGGCAGGACCTGTGTCTTCCGGCTGAGGCAGGCGGGGGAGTGGACCGCGGCCGGCGTGCTCCAGTACCTCTGAGCGACGAACAAAACGCCGACACATAGTAATTTCTTGCTTACTGCGGGTCATCAAACTACCGTAGTGATCGTTATCTTTCGGGCAGGCGACTCTCCGCCTGTACGGCTTCCCGCATCGCGCACGCGATCAGACGCTCGCGCGTCGGACGGCAGCGGTTGGCGCTCTCGCGCCTGAGCCGCCAGGAACCTCACTGCGCTGCTCTTCCGCAGGTACAGGCACCCCCTGCGCCGATTCGTCCACTCCCATGGAACGGCAGGCAGATGACAGCCAACACGCTTCTCGCTTGGACCCCCGCCGCCATCGTCTTCGACTGCGACGGCACCCTCATGGACTCCGAACGCCACTGGGAAAAGGCGCGCGAAGTGGTGCTCAGCCGCCACGGCAGCGCCCCTGACCGGGAGTTCGCGCAAGCCACCAAGGGCCTCCACTACACCGAGTGCGGCCGCATGCTGGCCGAGTACGCCGGGGCCCCCGCCCTCGCCGGGCAGATGACCGGGCAACTCCTCGCGAGCTTCCGCCAACTGGTGGCCGACGACCCGGTCACCATGCCGGGCGCCACCGAACTCGTCCGCAAAGCCGCGGCGTTCGCCCCGCTGGCCGTCGCGAGCAACTGCCCGCGCGACGTGGTCGAGGCCGGGCTGTCCCGCGCGGGGCTGCTGCGGTACTTCGGCCATGTGCTCGTCCCGGAGGGGGAGGTGCGCCCCAAGCCGTATCCGGACGTCTATCTGGAGGCCGCCCGGCTGTGCGGTGCGGCCCCTGGCGACGCCCTGGCGGTGGAGGACTCCCCCTGCGGCTTTCTGTCCGCGTCCCGGGCCGGGCTCAGAGTCCTGGCGGTGGGCCCGCGCAAACCCCTGCAAGACGCCGACGACGCCGACGAAACTCCACCGGTGGATCTCTGGGTCGCCAGCCTCGCCGACCCCGACCTGGTCAAGTGGGTGGACAGCCGCAGACCCTGACCCGAGGTCAGTGGTGCTGGGCGTGCTCGGTGTGCTCGGTGTGGCCCTTCCCGGGCTCCATCTCCATGCCCGCGTGGGAGGTCCCGGTCTCGATGGTGCCGCCGAGCTTGACGCGCAGCGGCTTCAGGGAGTCCTCCGACGGGGCCGTCACCGACCAGCGGTAGCCCACCAGATAGGTGCCGCCGTAGTCCTTGGACACCGACAGCCAGTCGCGCTTTCCCTTGTCGGTGGCGAAGGTGACCAGGGTGTACTGAGCCTTGCCGGCCTTGCACGCCGCCTGGCGCAGCTCATCGGCGTCGGTGACGACGTTCGCCTTGCAGCCGATGGCATGGGCGATCTTCGTCAGCGACGCGGGTCCGGCGGCCTTGGCGGCGGACGGGGAGGCCTTCTTCTGCGCGTGGCTCGCGTGGCCCTGCCCCTCGCTCCCGGCGCAGCCGCTCACCAGCAGCACCGCGCAGAGCGCGGTGGCGCGCAGTACGTGTGACACGTCAACCTCCCGATGGTGGTCCGGCGGGGTGGCCCGGTGCCCTCATGGCCTCGGGCCCCCCGCTCGGTGGACCGCTGCTTCGTACGGACCGCTGCCTGTGTATCACTCCGAGGCGGCCACGCCGGCCTTCTTCGCCTTGTCGGTGACCGCGAACCACAGCCCCTGCTTGCCCTGTCCGTTGGTGTCGCCGGGCTTGGTGTCCCCGGTGAACGTGTACAGCAGCCAGCAGTCGAAGGCCAGCTGCTTGGAACCGTCAGGCCTGGTGAAGGTGGTGAGCTTCTTGGGGTCGACCCCGGCGACCTTGCTGGTGTCGACGGGCTTGACGGGCTTCCAGGTCTCCAGGCAGGCGTTCAGGCAGCCGGTCTTCATCGGCCAGGCGCTGTCCTTGTCGAACCGGTAGACGGTCATGCCCTGCCCGTCCACGACGATCTTACCGAGCTTGGCGTTGCTGTTGACCGAGAGCTGGAGGCTGTCGTCCTGGGCGGCCTTCTTCCCGGCCGGCTTGCCGTCGGGCGCCAGCGCGTTCCAGGTGCCGCCCACGCCATGGCCCTTGGTGTCCCCGGCCTTGGTGTCCCCGGCGAAGCGGTACACCGGCCAGTCGCCCAGCGTCAGCTGCTTGGTGCCGTCGGCGCGGGTGACCGAGCCGAGCTCCTTCTGGTCGATCCCGGTGCTGACGGTGGCGTCGCTCGCGGGCACCGGCGGCCACTTGGTGGCGCAGGCGTCGTTGCAGCTGGACTTGGGGGAGGCGCCGGCGGTGTCCTCGTCGAACCGGTAGAGCGTCCAGCCCTTGCTGTCGGTGACGACCGAGCCCAGCTTGGGGACGTCCCGCACGGACAGCTGCTTGGCCGGGCCGGTCAGCGCGTCCTTGCCGGACTGCGAGGCGGCGTCGCCGCTGTCGCCCCCGGCCTCGTTCCCGGTGCCGGCGCTGGTGCCGTAGCCCGACGACCCGGGGGTGGCGCCGACGCCCACGGTCTGGGTGCCGCCGATGGGCTGGACGTTGGCGCTGCCCGCGGACTTGTTCTCGCTCTGGCCGCACGCCGCGGTCAACAGGACCATCGCGACGGAGGCTCCGGCGAACGCGATCTGCCGCTTCTTCATGCCCACTCCTTCAAGCTTGCGGTCCGGCGGCTGTTTTGCGCCGACGTCACTTGCATACGGAGGGGGTCTCGGCGGGCGTTCATGGGCTTCGGAATTTGTCATCAGACGCACAAAACACGGTGTTCGTTGAGCGCAAACGAATCGACGGCCGTTCCATGACGGCCGTCGAGAAGTGGGAGGTGGAAGATGGGCGCCGGTTTACGCCTCCATCCGCAGCGCGAGCGCGGGGCAGCGCCGCACCGCGCGGACGGCCTGCCCGCGCAGCTGGCGCGGCACACCGTACTTGGCCTGGTGCGGGTAGCCGTCGATGCCGAGCTCGATCACCTCGGGGAGGATGTCCGCGCACAGCCCATGGCCCTGGCACAGCGTCCAGTCCACGAGGAGCTGCTCCGAGGCGTCCCGGTCGTCCCGCCGGGCGGCGGAGGGGCCGGGGGGCAGGGCCAGCGGCCCGGAGGGGGCGCCGTCGGTCAGCGGCAGTACCCCGAGCGTGGGGCGGCCGCACCCGGCGCCGAGCGCGTGTTCCCGGAACTCGTCCGGAAACGCGTCCAGCGCGGTGGTCACAAAGCCGGCCGTGCCATCGGGGTGGCTACAGGCGCCACGGCGCTTCACCGACTGGATGTACCCGTTCACATTGTCCAACGCCGCCTGGCCACCGCCCTGTTCGACCTGGTCGATGGCGTCCGCGAGCGCGGGCAGCCCGATGAAGCAGGGCCCGCACTGGTTGGCCGTCTCGCCCGCCAGCCAGCGCGCCACCCGCGCGGTCTCGCCGACCGGGCAGGTGTTCTCCGGGATCGGCAGCACCGCTCCGGCCCCGAGCCGCGCGTTGTACTTCTCCATGGACTCCCGGGAGATGTTGACCGAGGCGAGGCTGTCGGGCAGCAGCCACTTGCCGTGGTAGCCGCCCACCAGAACACCCTGGCCCGGGGTGAGGCCGCACAGCTCCAGAACGTAGCTGAGCGGCACCCCGAAGGGGGTCTCCATGACGTACTTCCCGCCCACCGTCAGCAGGGTGGTGCCGGGTTCGGTGGGCAGCCCCACCGAGCGGAACGGCAGGGCGCCCATCCGTGCGGCCACGGCGAGTTGGGCGAAGGTCTCGGTGTTGGACAGCAGGGTCGGCAGTCCGCCCAGGCCGCTGTCACTGGTGCGGATCTTGCGGCCGTTGGGGATGGCCGGGGCGCCGCTGATGCCGTTGATGACGGCGCCGCCCTCGCCGGCCACGAAGCGGTCGTCCGTCACGCTCACCTGCACCCGCGGCCCGCTCGGGCCGCGCTCGGCGATGGCGGCGCTCAGCGACTCCTCGACATCCGGCCGGTGAACGGCGATGGCCACATCGTCGGCGCCCATCGCGGTGGCGGCCAGCACGGCGCCGTCGATGACCAGATGCGGGGTGTGCAGCAGCAGCGCGGTGTCCTTGAGGCAACTGGGCTCGCCCTCGCTGCCGTTGACCACCACCGCGCAGCGGCCGTCCCGGCGGCCGGCCGACTCGATGACGGCCGTCACCTTCTTGGCGAACGGAAAACCCGCGCCGCCTCGGCCGCGCAGGTCGATGTTCTCCGCGAGAGCCACCAGCTCGTCCGCGCGCAGCGCGGGCATCGAGCCGTGGACGGTCAGGTGTCCGACGCGGTCGAGCCGGTATGTCTCATCCAGCCCGGCCAGCAGCCGGGGCGGATCGATGCAGGCCAGTCTGGGTTTGGTCGAGATCACGCGCCCCACCCGCGCGAGGCGCCGAGGGGTTCACCGTCACGGGAGGAGGCCCCGCCGGCCGTCGGGGGCGTGGACGGCACGGACCTGCGGGGCCCGCCGCCCTGGCCACCACCGATGGTGTTCATCTGGCCGGTGACAATGGCGTCGCGCTCGCTGCGCTCGGCCCGGCGGGTGGCGAGCCGGATCCACAAGGTGATGACCACGGCGGCCAGCGCCATGACATATCCGGCGGTCGCCCAGTCCTTCGCGGCGCGGCCGCTCTTCAGACCGTGGATCAGCGCGGCGCACCACGCGGGGTACGCGGCCACATGCAGCGCCCGCCACCAGCGGTACCGCCAGCGGGACTTGCCGGCGGAGGCGAAGGAGCTGCGAACCGCTCCTGTCACCGCCGCCGTGATGAACAGGTATCCAGCCAAGGTGCCAAGTCCGATCAGCACAGGTTTATTTGCGTCAGCGAACGGTACCACGATGGCCGCCGCGCTCGTGTGACTCTCCGCCACCTTCACCCACACATGGAGGACGAGAAAGAGCAGGCCGGCCACCGCGGCGCCGCGGTGGACACCCTGGGCGAGCAGCCGGTGCTTCGAGTGGAGGATCAGCCGGTCGGTGGCCGCCAGGCCCCACAGCACGGCGCTGCTCAGCGAGACCAGTGCGAGGACACCGGCCCCGAAGTCCAGGAAGGCCCAAGTTTGCGAAAACGCACCGGCGTTGCCTGCGACGATCAGCGAAAGAATGACCGCCGCGACAGCGGCGTACAGCGCGGTGTGGCGCGGCCAGCCGATGCCGGCCCGGACCGGGCGGGCTCGGCGGTCGGCTCGTCGTCCTCCGGGCCCTCCGGGTCCTTGTGGCATGGTTGATCCGCCGTGGCGAGCCCTGCGGCGCGGCCCCGGAATCGGGGGAGTCGGCGGCTGGGGCATGGGCATCGAAAGCCTCCCGATCGCGCCTGATCGCGCGAGTGACGAGTACGTCAAGTCGTCTTTGGGTACGGCAGCATCTCCGAACTACACGTGATCTCCATAAGATTTGTCGTAATGTGACAACTTCTTGTGGACGACCACTGCCCACACCGTCTCGGGCTGCTCCACTGTCATTTCGATGGCAAAGACCCGGCAAAGCGCCGGGACCGGTAGGGGAGGGGCTCCTCCAAGATTCATCGGAGGACCCTCGACTCCCTTTTCCGGAGCGGACGACCGGCGACGGAGGCAACCTCCACGGGCCTGACCGACCCCCCAACGGCCAGGCCTCCCCCCGGCAAGAACGAGGTAATGATGGGCGAACTCGCGAACCGCATCTGGTCCCCCCGTCCCACCCGTGGCGAGCGGACCCGCGTCCTGCGCAATGAACTCCCGTCCCTGGCCGAAGAGGTGATTGAGACCCTTCGGCGCAGAATTCCGGGATTCGCCGACCTCTTGGAGGACACTGAGCGTGACAAGGTGCGATGGACAGTCGAACAGGCTCTCCTGACGGCACTCGGCTACCGGACCCCTGGCGAGGAGGCCACCGAGCAAGCGGTGGCCGACGGCGCCCGGGGCCGTGGCCCCCTGACCGAGGTACCGCCCGAGCGGGCCAGGCGCGACCTCTTCGAGGCCCTGGTCGGCGAGGTACCCGTATCCGAGCGTGGCCTGGCCGAACTGTCCCGGGCCGCCCGCTGGCCCCTGCCTGAAACGATCCAGGCCATCGCCCTGCCCACCCCGGGCGAGGCGCCGCAGCTGGCCGCGGTGTTCGGCGACACCCTCATCGGCGCCGTCGGCGACGAGCTGTGCCTGCTGATCCCCGACCCGGCCGCCGACACCGGCACCGGCACCGGCCCGGCAACCGGCCCGGACACCCCCCTGGCCGACCCGGGAGCCACCGCCGAGCCGGACCCCGACCGGGACCCCGGCACCGAGCCCGCCTCCGCGCGCGGTGCGCTGGAGGCCGCGCTGCGCGGCCGTACCGCCGCCGTCGGCCATGTCGTTCCGCTGAACGACGCGGCCTCCTCGGTGCGGTGGGCCCGGCGGCTGCTGACCATGACCCATGCGCGCAGCGGCCCCGAGGCCCGGATCCTCTTCGTGGACGACCACCTCTCGACGCTGCTGCTCCTCCAGGACGAGTCGCTGGTACGGGCGTTGGCCTCCCGATGGCTCAAGCCGCTGGCCGGGCTGACCCCCCGGCAGAGCGAGCGGTTGCAGATGACCCTGCTCGCCTGGCTCGAGGGCGGTGGCGCGCCCGAGGCCGCCAAGGCGCTCAAGGTGCATCCCCAGACCGTGCGCTACCGGCTGCGGCAGATCGAGAAGCTCTTCGGGCCGGGCCTGCGGGACCCGCGGATACGCTTCGAGCTGGAGATGGCGCTGCGTGGCCGCCGGCTGATGGCGCAGATGGACCGGATCCGGCGCCACTACTCCCGGGCGGTCACCCGCAGGGGCCGCGGAGCGCCGACCGGCCTGCGGCCCGTGGGCGGCATGGCGAGGGAGGCGCGCGTCAACGGACTGTGAGCGAGGGGCCATGAGCCCCACACATGGAACTGCCGGCCGCGATCCGCGGCCGGCAGTTCCATGTGTGCGCTCGTCGTCCGGGCGCTCAGCCCCGGGACCCCGCGGCTCCCGCGGACTCCGTGGCCCGAGTGGCGTCGGGCATGGCCGCGTTGAGGGCGAGCAACTCGTGGTACGCGTGCGAGCAGAGGCCGCACTCGGCGAGATGGCGCGCGAGACCACGGCCGCGTACGGTGCCACGCCGCACCAACGCGCCGATCATGGAGCCGAAGTGGCGGCAGCGGTCATTGTCCGCGGATGCAGACGCGGACACAGATGCGGATTGCACATGGGCGCGCAGATACGCCTCGCGCAGCCCCTCGCGGGCCCGGAAGGCCAAGGAGGTGAGACCGCTGGGGGACAGGCCCATCAGCGCGGCGACGCGATGCGGGGAGTCGTCCTCCACCAACGTGTGCCACAGCACGGTCCGCCACCGCGCGGGGAGGGTCCGGAAACTACTGATCAGCAGCCTGCGGTCCTCGTCGGCCAGCAGGCGCTGCTGGGGGTCCGCCTCGGTCGACTGCTGCCGCCAGCACTCGAAGTCCGCGGTGAGCAGCACCTGACGCTCGCCGGTGCTCCACTCGATCGCGGTGTGGCGGATGACGGTCAGCAGGTACGGGCGCCAGGGGCCGCGCGGGCCCCCGCCCGACCGGACGGCCTGGAAGGTACGAATGAACGCCTCGGACACGAGGTCCTCGGCGTCGTGGAGGGTGCGGCAACAGGTGCGGGCGTACGCGAGCGCCGCCTCGCGGTGGCGGCGGTAGAGGATCTCACCGGCCGTCGGGCTCGTGGTACCCGAACGGTACCCGTCCTTGAGCCGCCGGGTGAGTTCCTGGTCCGAGGGCGAAGGCTCGCGGCCTCGGGGCTCCGGCCCCGCCCGCGCGGGTAACCGCTCGGGCGACTGCTCGGGTAACCGCTCGGGATCGGACCCGGCCGGGCGGTCCGGGCGGTCCGGATGGTCCGGGTGTTCTGCGGCGGGATCGCCGGCGGCCGGGTCGTCCGCGGCCTCGTGCTGCGCCGGAACGCGGCGTGCGCCGACCGAAGACCGGTCGGCGCACGCCTGGCGTTGGTGGGGCATCAGCCGCACTTCCGGCCGCTGTTGATGCAGTCCACCGCCTCGTTCATCAGCTGGTCCGACATCACGTTGATGAAGTCGTCGTGGTCGGTGATGGGCTTGTGCAACTGCTCGGGGAAGCCGTCGACCGCGTAGGTCTCGCCCGCCGGGACCTCATAGGTGATCTTGTTCACCAGCTGGGGGATCGCCTGGAAGCCGTTGGCGCAGGAGCCGTCCTCCTGGGCGAAGGCCACGTGGTCACGGTGGTTGGCGCTGTCGATGTTCTTGCCGTCCCAGCAGCTCTGGAAGGCGAAGCTGCGCACCACGTCGCTGCCCTCCGGGCAGATCGGGTACTTGTCGGTCAGCTGACGGTCCTCGAAGCCGGTGCAGCTCCAGTGGGCGTTGGCGTTGGCCGTGCCGTTGGTGAAGGCCTTGGCGTCACCGGTGATGATCCGCAGGAAGCGGGGCATCGCGGTGACCTTGCCGACCGGGCTGCCCTTGAACTCGATCGTGGAGCTCTTGGGGGTGAGGATCCGGCCGACGTTCCCCTCGAGGCCACCGCCGAGCTGGTTGGCGTCCTTCTCCTGAGTGCCGTCCTGGACCCGGACCACCGGCCAGTAGTACGTGGACTGGTCGCCGTTGCTGCAGGTGGTCTCGCCCGCGGCCAGGCTGTCGTTGGTGGAGTTGGCGCTCGTGGTCTTGTTGCCCACGTAGTCGTGGGTGTGGTGGGCGCCGTTGCCCACACCGGGCGCCACGATCACGTTGTCGGAGTTGCGGATGCCCTCCTCGTTGACCCCGCACTCCGAGACGAAGCTGCCCTTGGACGCGCCGCCCTGGTTCTGCGGCTCCTTGACGTTGGGCTGCACCTTCGTGATGTCGACGAAGTCCTCCGGCGAGGGGCCGTTGCCCTGCTGTCCGCCGTTGCCGCCCTGGTTGTTGCCGCCCTGCTCGCCGCCACCTTGCTGGTTGCCGCCCTGCTGGTTGCCCTGCTGTCCGCCGTTGCCGCCCTGGTTGTTGCCGCCCTGCTGGCCACCGCCTTGCTGGTTGCCGCCCTGCTGGTTGCCCTGCTGTCCGCCACCCTGCTGGTTGCCACCCTGGCCGTTGCCACGGCCCTGCCCGGCGAAGTTGGTCTGCATCTTGCAGGCGCTCATCTGATCGAGGCCCGCGGGGCGTTGGGCGCTGCGGCCGATGGCGGTCCCGATGCGGTCCAAGGTGGCCGTGCGCTGCTGCTGGAGCGTGGTGAGCACGGAGTCCGTGCCCGCCTCCTTCTTCGCCATCCGCTGGTAGGCGTTGGCCACCTGGGAGTCGAGCTCGGCCAGGTTCTTGTCGACCTCTGCGCGTGCCTGGCGCGGGACGCTGCTGAGCTTCTGGCCCACGTCGGGGCAGTTGATCGTGCCCGACGTCGCCGACAGCGTCCGGTCCTGGCCGGAGTTCTTGTCGCCGCTCGCGGACGCGTTCGCCGCGATGATGGCGGCTCCACCGCCGCCGAGCGCCAGCGCGGCCACGATGGCCACGGTCTTGTTCGTGAAACGCCCGCGTTTATGGGTCTGTTGCGTCATGAGATCACTTCACTTTGTGTTGAGGGCCTCGAAGTCGACAAGCCCGGTGTCCTCAAGGACCGTGATGTGGTCGAGAACGACTGCGTTGGCCCTTGTCGCGAGGGACCTGACCATGGAGTTCTCGCTCTGCGCCCGTACCTGAGCCACCAGGCCGAAGACCTTCCCGTGCGCCGCGCGCAGCAGGTTGGCGAACAGGCGCTGGAACTCGGCCGGTGACGCGGCGCTGGTCATTTCGTTGAGCCAGCCCTGCTGTTGCTCGTTGGGCTGGGTGGGCAGGGGAATCCCGAGAGCCTGGCCCACCTCGTTGGATCGGCGGTCCAGCTCGGTGTGGCCCTCGATGAGGTGATCTCCCGCGGTCTTCACGGCGTCGGTGTTACCGCGCTCCTTCGCCATGCGTCCCGAGGGGAGCTCCCACAGGCCGGCGAGCTTGACCTTGCGGACGAAGTCCCTGTCGACCGCGGTGAGCGGTCCGTATTGCGTGCTGATGGTTCCTTTGCCGTCGTCGATGACCCCGCTTGGGAGCGCTGCGGCGCTGCTTTCGCCGAACAGGCTCACGGGGATGAGCAGTGCCGCGAGCGTCATGGCGAGCGCACCAATGATGAGCCCGGTCCCGATCGTGCGGCTGGAAGCAATGGATCTGCTGATGGCTGATCGCACAGCGCCCTCCTTGGTTCGGAGTGACACCGGACGCTAGTGCCTGGTGTGGGCCGGGAGTGGAGAGCTCATCACCAATGAATAAAGACCTGACAGCCATCTCTACTTGCTGGTACCCTGCCGAACTGTTTTGTGTCCCGCCCCCTGAGCTGGTGCTTTACGTCCGTTTTACCCGATCAGGGGGCGGGAGTTGCCCGGTCAGGGGGTGTCGGCCGCCGGGGTCACCCCTTGGCCAGGGCCTTCAGCCGGGCCAGGCTGCCGTTGAACTTGTTGTGGTCGCCCACCACCGGCCCGGAGGACGTGTACTGCCAGATGGTGTGGGTCCTCCAGCCGGCCGGCAGCGCCCCCGGTGTCGACGCGTAGCGCGCGAGCCACAGCGGGTTCTTCGCGCCGAACGCCGCGCTGTTGCCGGTGCAGGACTTCCACCAGCTGGTGGTCGTGTAGAGCACCGGATCACGCCCGGTGCGCTTCTTGACCCGGGCGCTGAAGTCCTTGATCCAGGTGACCATCTGGGCCTTGGTCTTGCCGTAGCAGGACCCGCCGTACGGGTTGTACTCGATGTCCAGCACGGGCGGGAGGGTCTTGCCGTCGGCGGACCAGCCGCCGCCGTTGCTCACGAAGTAGTCCGCCTGCGCGGTGCCGCTGGACTTGTTCGGCAGGGCGAAGTGGTACGCGCCGCGGATCATGCCCTTGTTGGCGGCGCCGTTGTACTGCGAGGCGAACTTGGGGTTCTTGTACGTCGTGCTCTCGGTGGCCTTGACGTAGGCGAACCGGACGTTCTTGTTCCAAAGCGACGTCCAGTTGACCGTGCCCTGGTGGTTGCTGACGTCGACCCCCTCCACCGTGGCGGCCGCCGTGGCCCGGGGTGTCGCCTTCGGGTCGCCGCCCTCGTGCTCGGCGACGGTCGAGCCCATCCAGTCCCGCTCCGGGTGCGCGGGGGCCTGGGTCCGCGCCGCGCCGGCCTCGGACCCCTCGGTGGTCGAGGCCATGGCGGGCACGAGCGAGGCCAGGGCGGCGGTGACCGCGAGGGCCAATCCGCCCATGGCGTAGGGCGAGCGCAGAGCGGGGCGTGACCTGTGGACGCCCTTACCGGTACGTGAAGACATTTGTTCCTCCGAACTCGGTGTCGCGTGGGGGGAAGTGCGGTGCGGCGAAGATACGCGCGTAGATCACGGGGGTGGAAGGGCAAATGCGACTCCCGTTGGTCTGCTCCGGCCCCAAACCCGGTCCTGCGGGCCCGAGTCGGACAAACTTCCCCGCGCCGCAAAATCAGCAAAGGCCACGGACCTGGCCAGGGGGTGTTCTGCCGCCGGACACTACGAAGCGGGCGCGTAAATCCCGATACCTCCCCCGCTCGCCCCGGGTTGGTTCCGCGGAAGCGCGGACGAATTCCGGGATCCGCTGAACGGCCCGCCCGCCGCGTACGTACCGGTGGACGTGAAGCCCGAGCACGCACCGCGAAGGTGCTTCCCGGAAGACGCCTCCCGTCCGGCCCCCGGCCGCGCCGCGGCGACCCCGCGCCCCCGGCCATGGGCCGCGCCGCGCCGCGCCCGTGTCGGCGCGGGCGCGGTGCTGCCGGCCGTCGCGGCCGTGGCGCTGCTGGCCGCCGGGTGCGGTTCGGACGCCGACACCGACAAGGCGTCGATCGGCGAGGGCGGAAAGGCCAAGCCGAGCGCGAGCGCCCCGGCCGCCCGTCCGGCCAGTGTCGAGAAGCTGGCCGGGACCATGGGCTGCAAGCCGGAGATCACCACGGACGTCGACGACTACCGTCAGGGGGTCTGTCATGTCGGCAAGAAGAAGAACTATGTCTTCCTCAGCTTTGTGACCGCCAAGGGGCAGCAGGACTGGCTGGGCTACGCGCAGATGTACGGCGGCAGCTTTCTGGTCGGCAACCGCTGGGTGGTCTCGGCGGATTCCATGCGCTCCCTGAAGGCCGCCCGGGACAAGCTCGGCGGCACCATCGAGAAGTCCACCGCGTACGAGTCCTCCCCGTCCGCCTCGAACCCGCCCCCCTCGGGCTGAGGCGACGGCCGGTCTCAGGCCCTCTCTCTGTCCCCTATATAGGGCCCGTACAGAGGGCCCGATACAAGGGGCTCTATATAGGGGACAGGGAGAGGGGGAACGGCGTCCCTTCCGCGCGCCTGCGCCACCCCTTGACAGGCCCGTCGGATGCTGGATTACTTGATCGCGTCGCACGGTATACCGAATGTTCGGTCGGTCCATGGGGTGGTGCCAAGGCATGACGGTGTCGACGCATACGACGGGTGGCGGGCGCCGGCTGGGATCCCCGCCGCCGGCCGAACTCCTCGACGCCGCCGAACGGATGGGACCCGAAGAGCTGCGCGAGACGCAGCTCGCCCGGCTGCGGACCACCCTCAGGCGGGTGTACGACCATGTCGAGCCGTACCGGGCGAAGTTCCGCGCGGCCGGCGTCGAGCCCGAGGACTGCCGCACCCTGGAGGACCTGGCCCGCTTCCCCCTCACCACCAAGGCCGATCTGCGCGACACCTACCCCTTCGGCCTGCTCGCCGTGGACCGCTCGCAGCTGCGCCGTGTCCACGCCTCCAGCGGCACCACCGGCCGCCCCACCGTCGTGGGCTACACCGCGAACGACCTGTCCATGTGGGCCGACGTGGTCGCCCGCTCGCTGCGCGCGGCCGGCGGGCGCCCCGGCCAGATGGTGCATGTCTCCTACGGGTACGGCCTGTTCACCGGCGGCCTCGGCGCCCACTACGGCGCCGAGCGCCTCGGCTGCGCCGTCGTCCCCGCCTCCGGCGGCATGACCGCCCGCCAGGTGCGGATCATCGAGGACTTCAGGCCCGAGGTCATCATGGTCACCCCCTCCTACATGCTCACCCTCCTCGACGAGTTCGAGCGCCAGGGCATCGACCCGCGCACCACCTCCCTCGAGGTCGGCGTCTTCGGCGCCGAGCCGTGGACGGAGGAGATGCGCCGGGAGATCGAGGAGCGCGCGGACCTCCACGCGGTGGACATCTACGGGCTGTCCGAGGTGATCGGCCCCGGGGTGGCCCAGGAGTGCGTGGAGACCAAGGACGGGCTGCATGTGTGGGAGGACCACTTCTACCCCGAGATCGTGGACCCGCTCACCGACGAGCCGGTGGCCGACGGCGAGGAGGGCGAGCTGGTCCTGACCTCCCTGACCAAGGAGGCCCTCCCCGTCATCCGCTACCGCACCCGCGATCTGACCCGGCTGCTGCCCGGCACGGCCCGGCCCGCGTTCCGCCGCATCCAGAAGATCACCGGCCGCTGCGACGACATGATCATCCTGCGCGGGGTGAACCTCTTCCCCAGCCAGATCGAGGAGATCGTGCTGCGCACCCCGGGTGTCGCCCCGCACTTCCAGCTGGTGCTGACCCGGCGCGGCCGGATGGACCAGCTCACCGTCCGGGCCGAGGCGCGCCCCGGCGCCACGCCCGAGGCGCGCGCGGCCGCCGAGCGGGCCATCGCCCAGGCGGTCAAGGACGGGGCGGGCCTGACCGTCGAGGTGGCGGTCGTCGAGCCGGAGTCGCTGGAGCGCTCCGTCGGAAAGCTCCGCCGGGTCAAGGACCTGCGCTGAGGTGGCCGTCGGCGGTGGTGGCGCATCAGATCAGCGCAGCTCGCCGCGGAGCGGCACGGTGAAGGGGTCGGCGGAGCGCGAGCGGGTCACGTACTGCGGGACCGGGGCGGCGTCGGTGCCGGTGTCCCGCACCAGCCCGTAGCGGATCGCCGCGTCCCCGGGCGGCTGCCGGATGTCCTGGAGGATCCCGGCCCGGTCCACGGCGGAGACGGTGAGGTTGTAGTCGGCCCAGTCCTCGTTGAGATGGAGCGTGACGCTGCCGTCGAGGTAGTAGTACTCGTTCTGCCACATCTGCTGGGCGCCCGCCGGCAGGGTGTCGAACCCCGTGGCGGCGCTGCCCATCCAGGTGTGCGGCCGGTCCGCGGCCCCCGGTATCTGGTCGTCCATGCGGCGTCCCCCGCCGGAGGCCACATGGAACAGCCGCCCGCTCAGCCCGGTCCAGCTGGGCATCCGCAGCCGGCCGGACCGCTCGGCGGGCACCAGCTGCCAGCGGACCAGGACATAGCCCTGCCCGGTCAGCGTCACGTACTGGGCGTTGTTGACCATCACATACCTGCCGGGCCCCGGCTGCTCATAGCTCCCCGACCCGGTGATCGGACGCCCCTCGGGCCGCACCGGCAGCGGACCGGGGCGGGCGGTGGCCGCCGGGGCCGCGTCGGCCTTGTCGACCACCGTGCCGTACAGCGAGCGCGGGACCGCCGAGGCGGAGGCGGACCGGGAGGACTTCGGCTTGCGCGACGGCGGCCGGGAGACAGCCTCGCCCACCTCCCCGGTCGGCGCCGCCGACGACGCCTTGGGCGCGGCGGGTGCGGTGGACGCCGCGGCGGACGGCGGACGCCCGTGGTCCGGGGCGGAGCCGGGCCCGGCCTGGACGTACAGAGCGGCACCGGCGACCGCCAGACCGCCCGCTGCGACCACCGCCACCACCGGCTTCGCCGTGGCCTGCGCCAGGATCTGGGCCAGTTTGCCCCCGGCCGTCTGCGATGCCGCGGCGGCGCCCGCGGCCGCCACCGCGGACGACCCCGAGACCAGCTGCCCCAGCGCGTACGCGGCCAGCCCCGCCGGCAGCGGCACCAGGGCCATGCCGACCAACAGCCCCTCGGCGGGCACCAGATCGGCCGCGGCGAACCCGCACTCCGGGCACTGCCCGACATGCCGGGCCAGGCGCTTGCGCCACAGCACGGACGGTCTGCCGTCCCACGTCTTCACCAGCGCCGACAGCTCGGGGCAGCGCGGCGACGCGCGCAGCGCCCGCACCACACCCCGGGCGGTGTCCAGACGGCTCTTGACCCGCTGGACCCGCACCGCGGCGTGTTTCGGGGCGAGTTCGCAGGCCGCCGCGAGCTCGGCGCGGGTCAGCTCGCCCGCGGTCTCCAGCCACCACAGCGACAGCACCTCCCGCTCGTCCCGCTCCAGCCAGTGGGTCGCCTCCACGACCTCCCGCCGCTGCCCGGACAGCCCGAGCCGCAACACGGTCAGCTCGGCGAAGTCCGCACCGGGATCGGCCACCTCGGCCGCCTCCTCCAGATGCCCGGCCCGCGCCCCCGCCTGCCGGTCGCGCCAGCGCTGGCGCACCTGGGTCAGGGCTATCGCCACCAGCCAGGAGCGGAAGCGCTGCGGGTCGGCCAGGCCCCCGAGCCCCGTCACCGCCCGCAGCATCGTCTCCTGCACCACGTCATCGACGTCCGCATGGCCGTCCAGGGCCCGGCCCACGACGTTGTAGACCAGCGGCAGATACTCCTCCAGCAGCTCCGCCAGCGCTCGCTGGTCCCCGGCCCGCGCCGCCGCGACCACCGCGGCGTCCGACTGCTCCTTGGTGCGCACGCGCCACCTCGCTCTCTCCCGATCAGGGCCCCATTACGGCCGACCACCCCGGTCATGTCGGGGCGCCCCCCACAGGAGACGGAGCCGCGCGGTCTGGATAACACAAATCCCGGAAACCGGTTGCCCCCCGGAACCCGGGGCGGTCCGTCGGGGCAGGGAAGAGCGTCACCGCCGCGGTGCCGGCTCCGGGTGACGCCGGGGCAGTGGCTGCTCGGTCCAGATCACCTTGCCGTGCTCGGTGTAGCGGGTGCCCCAGCGCTGGGCGAGCTGGGCGACCAGGAACAGCCCGCGGCCGCCCTCGTCGGTGGTGCGGGCCCGGCGCAGCCGCGGGGAGGTGCTGCTGCCGTCGGCCATCTCGCAGATGAGCGCGCGCTCGCGCAGCAGCCGCAGCTGGAGCGGCTCGTGGCCGTACCGGATGGCGTTGGTGACCAGCTCGCTGACGATCAGCTCGGTGGTGAACGCCGGCTCCTCCAGACCCCACTCGGTCAGCCGCGCGACGACCTCCCGGCGCGCCCGGGACACCTCGGCCGGATCCGCGGGCAGGTCCCAGACGGCGACCTGGTCCTCGCCCAGGGCCCGGGTGCGGGCCACGAGCAGCACCACATCGTCCACGGGACGGTCCGGAAGCAGGGACTCCAGGGCGGCGCAGGCCTGGTCCGGCGTACGGCCCGGGCGGGCCAGGGCGGCGCGCAGCCGCTCGAGGCCGACCTCCGCGTCGCGGCCGCCGCCGGTGAGCAGGCCATCGGTGTAGAGCACCAGCAGGCTGCCCTCGGGGACCTCGAAGTCGGCGGTCTCGAACGGCAGGCCGCCCACGCCGAGCGGCGGCCCCGGGGGCACGTCGGGGAACTCCACGGTGCCGTCGGGCAGGACCAGGACGGGCGGCGGGTGTCCGGCCCGGGCGGCGGTGCAGTGGCGGCTCACCGGGTCGTAGACGGCGTACAGACAGCCGGAGCCGACGATGCCCGGCTCGCGCTCGCCGCCCGGCTCGGGCCCGGTGTCCGTCGGGTGCGCGTCCGTGCCCGCCGGGCCGCCGTCCAACGCGTCCGGGCCCATCGCGTCCGGGTCGAGGCGGCAGACCAGATCGTCGAGTTGGGTGAGGACCTCGTCGACCGCCAGATCCAGCGCCGAGAAGTTGTGGACGGCCGTGCGCAGCCTGCCCATGGTCGCCGTCGCGTGCAGCCCGTGCCCGACCACGTCGCCGACCGCCAGGGCCACCCGGGAGCCGGACAGCGGAATCACATCGAACCAGTCGCCCCCGACCCAGGTCGTGGCGGGCCGATAGCGGTGGGCGGCCTCCACGGCGTGCTGCGCGGGCAGCCCGCGGGGGAGCAGGCTGCGCTGCAGCGCCAGCGCGGTCGCGTGCTCGCGGGTGAAGCGCCGCGCGTTGTCGATGCACACGGCGGCGCGGCTGACCAGGTCCTCGGCCAAGGACAGATCGTCCTCCTCGAAGGGCTGCTTGAGCGCGGAGCGGTAGAAGGAGGCCACGCCCAGGACGACGCCCCGGGCCCGCATCGGCACCGCGATCAGCGAGTGGATCCCCGCCCGCAGCACCTGCCCGCCGCGGGCCGGGTTGTTGGCCAGCCAGCCGTACGCCTCGTTCAGATACGGCTCGAGTACGGGCTCGCCGGTGGCGAGCGCGCGGGCGTGCGGCGTGGCGGGGGCGTAGCTGATCGACTCGCCCACCGGGTACAGGCGGGACGCCGCGCGCACCCCCGCCATCGCCACCCGCAGCAGCGGGCCGTCGGTCCGTAGCGGCTCCTCGCCGCGCAGCACGCAGTCGGGCAGGTCCACGGCGACGTAGTCGGCGAACCGCGGCGCGGCCACCTCGGTCAGCTCCTCGGCGGTGCGGGTGACGTCCAAGGTGGTGCCGACGGTCACGCCCGCCTCGCACAGCAGCCCCAGCCGCTCCCGGGCCAGCAGCGCCAGGCGGCTGACGCCGGGCTCCCCGACGGCCAGCGGACTGCCCCGCGCCCACACATCGGAGGAGGCCATGAGGGGAGGCTCCGGGGGAGGGGCCTGGGGAGGGACGGAGCCGGGGCGGCCCGACGCGGCCGGCGGGGTGGGGCCGTCGGCGGCCGGGAACGCGGGAAGCGCGAGGCTCTCCGGGGTGAGCGGCGGGCGGGACATCGGGCTTCCGCCCGCGAGGACGGGCCTTTCGCCCGCGAGGACACGAGGGTCGGGGGAGTCCGTACGGTCCTCGGGGGCACAGCGGTACCGCCGGCCGCCGGGCAGCACGGCCTCGACGAGGAAGCCGGTCGCGCCGGTGGGGATGCGGGTCTCGTGGCACCAGAGCGTGACGCCGCGCCCCTCGGGGAGCCGCGTCTCCACGACACAGGCGCGGCCGCCGGCGATGAGCTGCATGGCCAGCTCCTCAAGCACCAGCTGATCCCGCCGGTCGAGGGCGTCGGCGGCCTCCCGGGAGCGGCCGGCGGCGAAAGCGGCGAGCAGGGCCCGCTCGCGGGCGGTGATGCGGTCGAGCAGCCGCTGCTCCACATCGACCGCCGCCTGGTGGACCAGGCCCAGCATCGAGACGTCGGCGTGGCGGTGGTCGCAGGTCAGGTCCAGCGCGCCGAGGACGCGCCCGCTCAAGGGGTCACGGATGGGGGCGGCGGCGCAGGCGAACTGTCGCATGATGTCGGCGAAGTGCTCCCGGCCGCACACGAAGGCGGGCTGCCGGGCCGCGAGCGCGGTGCCCATGCCGTTGGTGCCGGTGAGCTCCTCGGAGAAGCCGAAGCCGGGGGCGAGGTTCAGGGAGTCCAGGAAGCGGTTGAGCGAGTGCTCACCGACCCGGCGCTCCAGCACCCGGGCGCCCTGGTCGCACAGGACCGCGCTCACCCGGATGCCGGACACCTGGGACTCGAGCCGGTCCAGCACCGGCCGGGCGGCCTCGGCGAGGCTGCCGCCGAGGTCCAGCTCCGTGTGGTACAGCACGTCCACGTGGTCGGCGGCGATGCCCAGCGACCGGCAGCGCTCCCAGGAGCTGAGGATCGGCGGACGCACGGCGCGCCTGACCCCTCTGCCCGCCAGAAAGCGGTCGTGGGCATCGGTGAGGACGGCGGTGTCGTCCCAGCTGACCGGCACTTCATCACTTCCCCGAGGAAGGCTCCCTCTTTCGGGATTCAAGTTTCACCCCAAAGAAGGACATATGCCAGCAGGGGAGCGAGCGGTATGCGGGGTGACCCCTCCGCGCCCGACGGGCCGGGGCCCGGACGGCGCCGGCCCGTCGGGCGGAGCGCCCGAACAGGTGCCTTTCAGGCCGCTTGGGCGAGGGTCCGGCGGCCGGTGGACGGGGGCGCCATGACGCCGCCGCGGCGCAGCACGGCGTAGCCGATGCCGATGCCCACGGCCACCGGCCACTCGAGCGCGTCCGCGACGCCCAGGACGCCCAGGCCCACGTACAGCGGCAGGCCACCCTTGGCGGGCAGCCACCGGCGGGCCACCGCCACCGGCAGCAGCGCCGCGTCCATCAGGCCGCCCGCCACGCTCCCCATCGTGGGGACGGTGACGGTGAAGGACCGCTTGTCGCCGTCCGCCCTGGCCTTGGCCGGCCTCCCGGCCTTCGTCACGGCCTTGGTGCTCTTCGCGGCGGTGCCGGTTGTGCTCTTCGCGGCGGCCGTCGTCTTCCGCCGCCCCGTCGTCTTCCGCTCGGCCGTCGTCTTCCGCTCGGCCGTCGTCTTCTGCCGGGCCGCTGTCTTCGTCTTGTCCGAGGACCCGCGCTTGCGGGTGGTGGGAGTACTCACAGATCTCACGTCCACACATGGTTGACGTTGCGGTAATTCCTCACTTTTCAGGGTAATCGGGATTTACTTCGTGCAGGGAGGTAGGGAGGTCGCGTCGATGTCACAGGCACCACGGTCGGAGCAGCCAGACCGGTCAGAGCAGCCGGAGCAGGCGGAGCAGCAGGAACGATCAGGGCGGTCGGGACCGCGCATCCCGGCGCCCCCGCTGCTGGGACCCCTCACCGGCGGGGTGACCGCCGGCCTGCGCGGCGCGGCCGGACTGGTCGGACGGCTGGCCAGCCTGCCGCGGCGCGGAGTGTGGTCCCACCCCGGGCGCTGCTACATCGAGGTCCGCGGGGTGCACGGCATCGGGGGCGAGCGGGTGGGCCGCCGCGTGGAGACGGCGCTCGAATCGCACCCCGGTGTCCGGTGGGCGCGGGTCAACGCGCCCACCGAGCGCGTCGTGGTGTCGCTCGTCTCCCCGCCGCCGCGCGAGTCCGAGCTGGTCGCCCTGGTCGAGCAGGCCGAAGCGCACAGAGCCGCCACCGAGGCCGAGGAGTTCGACGAGTGGTGCCCGGAGCCGCACCACCCCTCCGAAGGGGCCAGCACCCCCGAGTCCGTCTCCGCGCTGACCGCGGACGCCGTGGGCCTGAGCCTGTCCACCGCGCTGCGCCTGGCCCCCTGGCTCAAACTGCCCACCGAGGTGGGCGCGCTGGCCTCCCTGCTCCAGCACCACCCGCGGGTACGCCGGCTGGCCGCGGCGATCGGCGGCGCGGAGCGGGCCGACTCGGCCCTGACCGCGGTGAGCGCGCTCGCCCAGGGCGTGGCCACCCGCGGCGGAGGGCTCGCGCTCGACACGGTCGAGCGCATAGCCCAGTGGCGGGAGGCCGACGCGGAGAGCCAGGCCTGGGAGGCGGCCGAGCCGCATCTGGTGCACGGCCCGCGGGACGTGGCGGCCGAGCCGATCATCGTCGAGCGGCCCGGAACGCCCCCGAGGGACGCGACCACGCGCTACGCGGAGCGGTCCATGCGGGCCGGGGTCCTCGCCGGCGCCCTCGCCGTGCCGTTCGGCGGCCCGCGCCGCGGCCTCGCCGTGGCGCTGGCCTCCGTACCGAAGGCGCCGGGGGCCGGCCGGGAGGGCTTCGCGACCAGCCTCGGCCGCTTTCTCGCGCTGCGCGGCGTGGTGGCCATGGACCGCGGAGCGCTGCGGCGGCTGGGCCAGGTCGACACGGTGGTGCTGGACGAGGAGGCGCTGCGAAGCGACCGGTACGAGCCCATCGACGTGGACGTGCTCGGCGGGGCCGAGGCCCCGCTGATCGCCGAGCGGCTCTTCGACCTCTTCGACCCCGACGGCCCCCTGGAGGTCCGCCGGAACGGCCAGGGCTGGGCGCTGGGGCCGCTGGACCGGCTCGACCTGACGGGCCGTACGGGCAGCCAGGCCGCCACCCGTCTGCGCCGCAAGGGCAGCGAGCGCGTCCTCGGCCTGGCCAAGGGACGCCGCCTCCAGGCCGTGGTGGGGCTGGCCGCGCAGACCGTCCCGGGCGCCGAGGCCGTGGCGGCCGCCGCCCGCCGGGCGGGCGCTCGCGTCGTCCTGGCCACCGACCGCCCGCACCCGGCGTTCGCCTTCGCCGACGCGGTGGTGCCCGCCGGAGGACGCCTGGTGGCCTCGGTGCGCGCCCTCCAGGCCGACGGCGCCGTGCTCCTGCTGCTCTCGGGCAACCGCCGGGCGCTGGGCGCCGCCGACTGCGGCATCGGCACCCACCGCGACGGCGAGCCCCCGGCCTGGGGAGCGCATCTGCTGGTCGGCGCGGACCTGGAGTCGGCCGGGGTGATCGTGGACGCCGTGGGGGTGGCCGCCCGGGTCGACCGGGACAGCGCCGTACTCGCGGCCGGCGGCAGCGGCGTCGGCGCCGTCGCCGCGCTCAAGGCCCGGCGCCGACAGGCCGCCGCGCGCTCCACCGGCGCCAGCAACGCCGCCGGGACCATCGCCTTCTGCATGGGCAACTGGCGCGCCCGGCAGCTGATAGCGCGCCCCCTGGCACCGCCGGTGACCTCCTTCCCCTGGCATCTGATGCCCGGCCCGCGCGTACTGGAACGCCTGGGCACCCGGTCCGAAGGACTCGCCCCGGCCGAGGCCGCCGCCCGCGCCCGCGCCCCCGGCGCGCCGCGCACCGGCGAGCCGCCCGGCACCAGCCTGCCCGCGGCGTTCATCGAGGAGCTGGCCAACCCCCTCACCCCGGTGCTCGCCGCCGGGGCCGCGCTGGCCGCGGCCGTGGGATCGCGCACCGACGCCGCCCTGGTGGCCGCCATCACCGGGACCTCCGCGCTGGTCGGCGGGGTCCAGCGGGTCAGGACCGAGCACGCCCTGGCGGAGCTGTTCGCCCGCTCGGCCATCGGCGCGCGGGTACGCCGCGGCGGCACCGAGCGGCTGGTCGCCGCCGGTGACCTGGTGCCCGGCGACCTCGTCGTGCTGCGCCCCGAGGACGTGGTGCCCGCCGACTGCCGGCTGCTGGAGACCGAGGGCCTCGAGGTCGACGAGTCCTCGCTGACCGGCGAGTCCCTCCCGGTGCCCAAGGACCCGGCGCCGGTGGTCGCCGCGGACATCACCGGGCGCCGCTCGATGCTCTACGAGGGCACCACCGTCTCCGCCGGGCGGGCGGTGGCCGTCGTGGTGGCCACCGGCACCTCCACCGAGGTCGGCCGCAGCCTGGCCACCGCGCGCCAGGCCGCGCCCGTCACCGGGGTGGAGGCCCGGCTGACCAAACTCACCCGGGCCAGCCTGCCCATCGCCCTCGGCTCCGCGTCCGCGGTGTCCGTGGCCGGGATGCTGCACGGCCGCAAGCTGGCCGACACGCTCGCCCAGTCGGTGAACCTCGCCGTCGCCTCCGTACCCGAAGGGCTGCCCTTCCTGGTCAACGCGGCCCAGCTCGCCGCCGCCCGCCGCCTGGCCGACCTCGGCGCCCTGGTCCGCAACCCCCGCACCATCGAGGCGCTCGGCCGCGCCGACGTCCTGTGCTTCGACAAGACCGGCACCCTCACCGAGGGCAACCTCCAACTCGCGGCCGTCAGCGACGGAGAGGACGAACTGCCCGCCGACCGGCTCGACAACCCGCGCAAGGCGGTGCTCGCCGCCGCGCTGCGCGCCACCCCGCCGGCCCGGCAGGCGGAGCCCATGGCCCACCAGACCGACCGTGCGGTGATGGCCGGAGCCCGCCGCGCCGGCGCCGCCGTACGACACGGCGCCCCCCGCTGGCGGCGCACCGACGCACTGCCCTTTGAACCGTCCCGGGCCTACCACGCCACCGCCGGGCGCACCTCGCGCGGCGCGCTGCTGAGCGTGAAGGGCGCACCGGAGAACGTGCTGCGCCGCTGCACCCGCCGGCGGACCCGGGACGCGCAGACCCCGCTGGACACCGCCGCCGCCCAGGAACTCACCGACCGCGCCGAGGAGCTCGCCGGGGCGGGCCGCCGGGTCCTGGCCGTGGCCGAACGCCCCATGGCCGAGGACGAGGAGCTCACCGACGAGGCCGTACGCGACCTGGTCTTCCTCGGGTTCATCGCGCTGGCCGACCCGGTCCGCACGAGCGCCGCCCCCGCCACCAGGCGGCTGCACGAGGCGGGCGTGCACACGGTGATGCTCACCGGCGACCACCCGGCCACCGCGGACGCCATCGCCGCGACCGTCAGCGACGTCCCAGAACCGAAGGTGTGCACGGGGCCCGAGCTGGACGAGCTCGACGACGCCAGACTCGACGAACTGCTGCCCACCGTCGACGTGATCGCCCGGTGCAGCCCGCACCACAAGGTCCGCATCGTCCAGGCGTACCAGCGCCTCGGGCGGGTCGTGGCGATGACCGGCGACGGGGCCAACGACGCCCCCGCCATCCGCCTCGCGGACGTCGGGATCGCCCTGGGCCGACGCGGGACACCCGCCGCGACCGCCGCCGCGGACCTGGTCGTCGGCGACGACCGACTGGAGACCATCGTCTCGGCGCTCATGGAGGGGCGGGCCATGTGGGCCTCCGTGCGGGCCGCGCTCGCCATCCTCATCGGCGGCAACCTGGGAGAGGTCACCTTCAGCGTGGTCACCGCCTCGCTCACCGGCGGCACACCGCTGAGCGCCCGGCAGATCATGCTGGTCAACCTGTTGACCGACCTCGCGCCCGCGCTCGCCATCGCGGTGCGCGAGCCGACCGGCCACACCGGTGAGCGGCTGCTGCGCGAAGGCCCGCACCGCTCCCTCGGCACCGCCCTGACCAAGGAGATGCTGCTCCGCGGCGTCATCACCGCCCTCGGCGCGGGCATGGCCTGGTCCGGCGCCCGGCTCACCGGCCGCGGCCGCCGCGCGAGCACGGTCGCGCTCGTCGCCCTGGTCGGCACCCAGCTCGCCCAGACCCTGGCCACCGGCGGACTGGACCGGCACGTCCTGATCGCGGGATTCGGCTCCGCGGCGGTCCTCGCGGGCATCGTCCAGACGCCGGGCGTCAGCCAGTTCTTCGGCTGCACCCCGCTGGGCCCGGTGGCGTGGGGCATCACCATGGGCTCCATCGTCACGGCCACCCTGGTCGGCTCGGCACTGTTGCTGGTGCGCGGCATGGCGGACTAGGCCGTCCGAGTCGCTGCGGGAACCGGCCTCAAAGGTACGTGTGGAAGACGCCGTCGGGGTCGTACCGCGCCCGCACCTCCCGCAGCCGCCGCCAGCCGTCCGGTGTGTAGGACCGCTCGGCGCGGGCGGGGGCGGCGGTGAGGTCGGCCTCGCCGATGTAGTGCCCGGTGCCCAGTGGCTCCACCCGGCCCATCGCCTCCCGCAGCCACCGGACGTTGGCCTCGTCCCGGCCCGGGCCGTCCCAGACCGCGTACGGCACGACGTACGACCTGCCGAGCACCGAGAACGCCATGTCGGCCGGCAGCCGCTCGTCCCGGGAGGCGGGCCGGAAGGGCGCCAGGACGAGCGACTTGTCGGAGGGCGCGGCGGCGATGGCCTCGGCGAGCGGGGCCAGCAGCGTCCCCAGGTCCTCGTCGGACCACAAAGTGTCCACCGCGAAGCGGTATCTCGTCGGCCTGGCAGACCAGGCGGACGAGGAACCGCCGCACAGGGCCTCGAAGGAGGCCGGCTCGCTCTCGCCGCGGAACACCGCGTGTTCCACGGCGGGGCAGCTCCGCAGGGGCTCGGTGCGGCGGACGGCCTCCCGCCACGAGTCGGCGAACGCGGTGGCGGTGACGGTGATCACCGGGGGCCTGGGCGGGGTGGGCCACATGTCCGGGCCGGCCGTCGCGAGTTGGAGGGTCAGCTCCACCTCGGCGGGGAGCCGGTCCGAGACCCCGGTGATCTGCCGCGCCACCTCTTCGACGTCGGCGAGGGGGAGAGCGTAGGTGGTCGTCGCGGCGGCCGCGGGCAGGGGGTGCAGGGCGAGGTCGAATCCGGTGGCGGCGGCGCAGAAACCGGGCCCCGCGCCCCGCGCCGCCCAGAACAGGTCCGCGTTCTCCCGCGCGTCGCACCTGATCACCTCGCCGTCCGCGGTGACCGCCTCGACGCGCCGGACGCCCGCGCAGGCCGGGCCCCAGGCCCCGGAGTTCCAGCCGAGGCCGCCGCTGAGCAGGTATCCGCCCATCGCCACCGACTCGCAGTGCCCCACGGCATACGCCAGTTGGTAGCGCGCCAGCCGCGCGGCCAGCTCCCCGCCCGTCACCCCCGGCTGCACACGGGCCGTCCGGGACGCCGGGTCGATCGCGTACCGGCGCAGTCCCGAGAGGTCGATGAGCATCCCGCCCTCGTGCAGCGGCGAGCCGCACCAGCTGTGTCCGCCGGCCCGTACGGCGATCCGCATGCCGCCGGAGCGGGCCAGCAGCACCGCTTCGGGAACGTCCCGCTCGGAGGCGGCCACCACGATCACATCCGGGGACCGGGCCGGTGTCAGCTCGTTCCACACCATGCTCGCCCGGAGCTTCTCAAAGCCGGGGTCGCCCCGCCGGACGACCGCCCCCTCGATGGCCCGCGCGTATCTGCCCATACCGCCCTCCTCGCGCCTGGCGCCACGGCAGAGGACTTGGTTTCTCCCAGCCTACGGGGGTGGCCGGCCGGCCGCTCACCAGCGGACGGCCGAGAAGTCGACCGGCCGGGGCCTCAGCGCCCGCACCCGGTCCGTCAGCCCCGCCAGGCGACGGGCCGTCTCCGCGGCGGGCAGCCGCTTGCGGTCTCCATGGCCGGGCAGTAGCCACTCGAAGCGCAGACGCGGGGCCGAGCGGGCCAGGGACGCGGCCAGCTCCTCGATGGAATACCAGGTCACGCTCTCCACGACCTCGATGTCCGCCGTGGTGCGCGACCAGTAGAGGCTGTCGCCGCTGAAGCAGTACCGCTCGTCCGCCACATAGAGCACGCTGCCCTCGGTGTGCCCGGGGAGCGGATGGGCGACCACGCCGTCGGCGACCTCGACCGGCTCGGTGCCCCGCAGCACGCGGTCGGCGTCCGGGGCCGCGGCCAGGTCGCCCTCGTGGATCAACAGCCGGGCGCCGAAGCGGTCCGCCCAGCGGCGGCCGTGCGCGGCGTGGTCGCGGTGAGTGAGCAGCACATCGGCCACCGGGCCGAGCGCCTCGTACCGCTCCGCCAGCGCCTCGCTCCAGCGCGGTGTGTCGACCATGACGTTTCCCGACGGGCGGCGCAGCAGGTAGGAGTTGGCCGCGGCGGTGTGCGTCGAGTTGTGTCCGCACAGCCAGACGGAGTCGTCCAGGGCCAGCGGAAACGGGTCGAGCGCCGGGTCGAGCCGCCGCCCGGCCGGGGGGCGGATCGACCGGGTGTGGCAGGCGTACGCGGCGGTGTGCAGCAGCGCGGTCTCGGCCTCGTCGCGCGGCTGGCGCAGCACCCGCGAGCGGCCGTCGGCCTCACCGATCAGCCCTGGGGCGAGTTGCCGCGCCACATCGCAGTTCGTACAGCGGTCGTCCACGTACCAGCCGCCCTGTCCGGGGTCCGGCCGTGCCGTGTCGTCGCTCATCGTCCCAGGTCCTTCCGTCTGTGCCGGTCACGGCCGGTGCTCGGCCGCTCACCTCATGGATATCCCGGGCGCGGCGCATAAAAGAAGGGGGGCCGGGCCTTGTTGTTTTCCGGGGAGGGGACTCTGCGCGACCGCGGCACACGGGGAAGATTTTTGGTGATTTGTCGTTTTGTCGCTCAGCGGCTGTCGAGCGCCAGCCGGACCGCGAGCCCGCCGAAGACCACGGCCGACGCCCGCTCCAGCCGGCGGCGGAAGGAGGGCCGGCTGAGAAGCTTGTCGGCCAGGCTTCCGGCGGCCAGCCCGACCGTGGCGTCCACCGGCAGCCCGACCATGATGAACAGCCCGCCGAGGGTCAGCAGCTGTAGCCACACCGGCCACGCCGAATCGCCCACGGTGAGGAACTGCGGCAGAAACGCCAGGTAGAAGAGGATGACCTTGGGGTTGGCCACATTGGTGAGCGTCGCCATCAGATAGAGCTTGCGCAGCGGCCGCCGGGGCGCGGTGGCCGCTGCGGGACCCTGGTCGGCCTCGCCGGGCGTACGGCGGCCCGCCCGCCAGGAGGTGACGGCGAGGTAGATCAGGAACACCGCGCCGGCCAGCCGCACCACCTCCAGCGCCTCCGGGGCCGCCCGGAACAGCGCGCTCAGGCCGAGCGCCGCGGCGAGCGTGTGCACGGCCAGACCGGTCGACATGCCGAGGGCGGCCACCAGCCCGGCGCGGCGGCCTCCGGCCGTGGCGTTGGCCACGATGAAGAGCATGTCCGGGCCGGGGGCGACGCTGAGCAGGAAGGCGGCCACCACGAAGGCGGCGATGAGGGAGAGATCCATGCGGCGAGTATCACCGCGGCGGTGAGATCGGCCAAGGCGTTTTCGCGGTGCGGTGGTCGGGGGAGCGCTGGTCAGGGGCAGGGCCGGGGGGTGGGGACACGGCTGGGGTCGGCCCGGGCGGCGGTGCGGGGACAATGGGCGGGTGACGTACCGCTACCGTGTGCTCGGCGCCACCCAGGCCCTCCGTCCGGACGGCACCGAGGTGCCGCTCGGCGGCGCCCGGTTGCGCGCGCTGCTGGGCGCGCTGGCCATGGGTGGCGGCCGTCCGGCGTCCACGGCGCAGCTGGCCACCCAGGTCTGGGGCGAGGACGAAGCGCCGCCCGCCGACGAAGTGGCGGCGGTGCAGGCGTTGGTGGGACGGCTGCGGCGGGCGCTGGGCAAGGGCGCGGTGGCCTCGGTGCCCGGAGGCTACCGCCTGGTGGCGGAGCCGGACGATATCGATTTGTTCCGCTTCGAGCGGCTGGCGGCGGAGGGCTCCGCCGCCCTCGGCGCGGGCGACGCGCGCGAGGCCGCCACGCTGCTCGATCAGGCGCTGAAGCTGTGGCGCGGCCAGCTGCTCGCGGATCTGCCGAGCGGGGCCAAAGGAGTGTCGCCAGCCTCGCGCGGCGGCCCCGCCGCCGTACGAGCCGAACGGCGCCACGCCCAGGCGCGCCGGGACCGCCTGGCGGCCGAGGTGGCGCTGGGCCGCGCGGAGGGCGCCCTGGCCGACCTGGCTGCGCTGGCGGGCCAGGGGCCGCTGGACGAGCCACTCCAGGCGCTGTGGATCCGCGCCTTGCGCACCACCGGCCGCCGTGCCGAGGCCCTTCAGGCGTACGAGGAGGTCCGCCTCCGGCTCGCCGATCGCCTCGGCGCGGATCCGAGCGGCGAACTGCGCGCCCTGCACGCCGAACTGCTGGCCGAGGATGTGACTTCGGCGCCGCCAAACGGCCCGGCGCGGCATGGCGGGAGCGGTAGGCGGGGCGGCTCGAAGCGGCACGGGGAGCACGGCGGTTGGCCACGACCTGACGGGCCAGGAGGCGCGCCCCGGCGCGGCGACGGCGGCGCACCGGGGTACGACAGACAAGGCGCTACGCAGCGGCACGCCGCGAGCGGCGCCCCTGAGCATGGCGCGCGCCCTGGGCGCCCCGGGCCCGGCGGGCGCGGCGGAGATGGCGGGCAGCGCGGGCGCGGCGGGCGGCGTGGGGTGGGGAATCTGCGGCCCCGGCTGACCACCTTCGTGGGGCGCGAGGCCGAACTGGACGGGCTGGTCGGTGAGTTGCGCACCCGGCGGCTGATCACCCTGATGGGTCCCGGCGGCGTCGGGAAGACCCGACTGGCCCTGGAGGCCGCCGAGACGGCGGCCGGGGACGCGGCGGCCGGGGACGGGGCGGATGGGGCGTGGCCGGATGGGGCGTGGCCGGGCGGGGTGTGGGTGGCCGAGCTGGCGCCCGTACGGGGCGGAGACGCCGTGGCGGAGGCGGTGCTGACCGCCCTCGGGGCGCGCGATACGGCGCTGCGAGGGCCCGGCGCCCGGGAGCTGAGGGCGGCCGAGGGAGCCGCGCCCGGCCCCCTCGCGGAACTGGTGGAGCACTGCGGCCGGCGCCGGATGCTGCTCGTCCTGGACAACTGCGAGCATGTGGTCGGCGCCGCAGCCGAGTTGGCCCAGACCCTGCTCACCGGCTGTCCGGACGTGACCGTGCTGGCCACCAGCCGGGAGCCGCTGGGCGTGCCGGGCGAGTGGGTACGGCCCGTCGAGCCGCTGCCGCCCGAGGTGGCGCTGCGGCTGTTCGCCGAGCGCGGCGCCGCCGTGCGCCCCGGGTTCCGCGTCGAGGACGACCGGTCCGCCTGCGTGGAGATCTGCCGTCGGCTCGACGGCCTGCCGCTGGCCGTGGAGCTGGCCGCGGCCCGGCTGCGGGCGCTGACCCCGCGCCAGATCGCCGACCGCCTGGACAGCCGTTTCCGGCTGCTGACCGGCGGCCACCGGACCGCACTGCCCCGGCAGCGGACGCTGCGGGCGGTGGTGGACTGGTCCTGGGACCTGCTGGACGACGGCGAGCGGACCGTGCTGCGGCGGCTGGCCGTCTTCTCGGGCGGCTGTGCGCTGGAGGAGGCCGAGGCCGTCTGCGCCGGGGGCGCCACGGGGCACCCCACCCGTGACGACCCGGGCGACTGGGCCGACCCCGCCCCGAAGGACACCTTCGACATCCTGGGTTCCCTTGTCGACAAGTCGCTCGTGCTCGCCGTCCCCGAGGGCCCGGGCGGGATGCGCTACCGGCTGCTGGAGACCGTCGCCGAGTACGCCGCGTGGCGGCTGGCCGAGGCCGGGGAGCGGGAGGCCGTCGAGCGGCGGCACCTGACCGTCTACCGCGAACTGGTCCGCACCGGCGACCCGCTGCTGCGCGGGCCTGAGCAGGCGCGGTGGCTGGAGCGGTTCGAGGCGGAGCACGACAACGTACGGGCCGCGCTGCGGCGGGCCGTGGAGCTGCGGGAGGAGCAGGAGGCGCTGTGCCTGGCGCTCTCCATGAGCTGGTTCTGGCAGCTGCGCAACCACCACGGGGACGCCCGCGCCTGGGCGCCCGCCGTCGCCGCGCTCGGCCCCGACCCCTTCCTCCCGCCCGTACGGCCCGCCGTGCCGCTGGCCGACCCCTGTACCGGCCAGGCGCCGCCCTGGTCCGAGGAACAGCTGTGGGAGGCCCGGCGCGGGGCGCGGCTGATGGTCTTCGCGAGCGACGGAGGCGGCGGCGCCACCTCGGCGGACCGGGAAGGCGCCCAGGAGTACCTGCGCGGGATCGTCGACGCGTACCGGCCGGGGATGCCGCAGACCTGCCGCCAGCCGGGCCTCATGTGGTTCTCCGCCAAACTGCTCACCGGTCAGGCCGCGAGCCTCGGCGAGATGCTGGACGCCATGGTGCGGGACTGCCGGGAGCTCGGGCACGTCTGGGAGCTCGGCCTCGCCCTGCTGCTGCGCGCGAGGCTGCGGTACGACCACCCGGGCGGCCCCGAGCGGGCGGCGGGCGACGCCGACCGGGCGCTGGCCCAGTTCGAGCGGGCCGGTGATCCATGGGGGATCGCCGAGTCGCTGTCCGCGCGCGGCGAGGCGTCCGAGTGGCGGGGCCGGTACGGGGAGGCCGCCACCGACTACGCGCGCGCCATCGGGAGCTCCGCGCGGGGCGGCGCCTGGGCCCAGATCCCCGTGCTCAAGGCCAAGCTGGCGTCCGTACGGCTGGAGGTCGCCCGGGACGCGTGGGAGGAGGCCGAGGCCGAGCGGCTGCTGCGCCACGCGGTGGTGGAGTCGGGCCAGTACGCCGGGGAGACCCTGGACACGGCGCGGCTGATACTGGTCCAGCACCTCGGCCGCACCGGCCGCACCGGCCCCGCGCGGGACCAGCTCGACCAACTGGAGCAGGCCTTTCCGGCCGCCACCCCGGCGTTCCTCACCGGCATGGTGGCGGGCCTGCACGGCTGGCTGGACTGCCTGGACGGCGCGTACGAGCGCGCCCAGGAGCACCTCCGGCGTGCCGTGCGCTCCTTGGAGACCCTGGCCTACCTGGTCGCCCCGCATCTGATCGCCGAGCAGTTCATCAGCGCCGCCTGGGCCAAGGCGCACCTGGGCGCGGCGGAGGACGGGGCGCGGCTGCTGGGGGCCTACGACCACGGGCCCGTGATGGAGGGCTTCTGCTTCCGCTCCTTCTCGGCCGCGGCCGAGGTACGGCAGCGGGCCGAGGCGGAGCTGCGCCGCGCGCTGGACGCGCGCACGTACGAGCGCGCGTACGCCGAGGGCGGCGACCTCACGGTGCAGGAGGCCGCCGCGCTCGTGTGACGGCGCTGGGGGAGAACCGAGCCTCAAAAAAGGGGGGCCTCAGCCGTTGGGCCCCGGCTGCGCGTCCGCCACCCGCTCCCGAGCCTCGGCCAGGTCCTCCTCCGTCGGGGCGTCGTCCTGGGTGAGCTTCAGCCGCCAGTAGCCGGTGAAGTCGACCGACCGCCGGTCGATGCCGCGCTCGTCGACCAGGTGCCGGCGCAGGCTCCGTACCGCCCCCGCCTCACCGGCCAGCCACGCGAACACCGAGCCGGGCGGGAAGGCGGCCGAGCGCACCGCGTCGAGCAGGAGCCCGCCGCTTCCGGCGGGGCGGCCGTTCCGGTGCAGCCAGTGCACCTCCACCTCGCCCCCGGTCGTGAAGCGCTGCTCCTCCGCCGCGTCGGCGACCTCGATGTACGCCACCGCGCGGGCGCCCTCGGGCAGCGCCTCGATCAGCGTGCCGATCGCGGGCAGCGCGGACTCGTCCCCGGCCAGCAGCGTCCAGTCGGCCACGCCGAGCGGCACGGGGCGGGCGAAGGCCGCCGAGGGGCCGAACATGCCGAGCGTGTCGCCGGGCCGGGCCGCCCGCGCCCAGCGTGTCGCCGGGCCAGCGTCACCGTCTCCGCCAGTGTCCCCGCCCCCGCCCCCGTCCCCGCCCCCGTCACCGTCTCCGTGCAGGACAAAGTCGATGTCCAACGAACGGCGCCGCGGGTGGTGCGCCCGGATGGTGTAGCTGCGCATCCACGGCCGCTCGTCCTCGGGGATCGCCTGGTACGCCTGGTACCACCGCATCACATCGCCGTCCGCGCCGGGCTCCGGGAGGCGGGGCGCCGACTGGCCGGGCCTGGGGAAGTACAACTTGACCTGCTGGTCGGGCGCGTCGCAGACGAAGTCGGCGAGGCCGTCCCCGTCGAAGGTCACGCGCGCCATGCGCGGGGTGATCCGCTGGACCTCGGTGACCTGGATGAACCGGACCGGCAACGACTGCTGCACCGAACCTCCTGAGGGCCGTAGTGGCTTGGACCGGGTGGCACATCGGGTGTGCCGCCCATGCCCACGACGGTCCCAGCGGCTCCCTACAACCGGTCGACAGCTCGCCTACAGAGGGGCCGTATCCGGGAGTCCATAGCCGTCCACGAGGGCACGGGCCGCCCGCGTGGCGCGGGCGGCGACATCCGCCGCCACCGCGCCGGGGTCGCCGAATATCCCGTCGAGCAGGAGGGCGACATAGCCGCGCGCCACCGCCGAGAGCGCCTCGAGCAGCTCGACGGCGGTCTGCGCCCCCTGACCCTGCGGCACCACCTCGAACGCGCTCGGCAGCAGCAGGTCGATGAACTCCCGGGTGCTGTTGCGCAGTTCGAGGTGGTGGGCGCGCAGACCGGGGGCGAAGAGCAGGTCGAAGCCGCCCCGGTGCACCGCGGCGGCGCGCACATAGCTGCCGGCGACCATGGCGAGGCGCTCATGGGGCGAGGAGGCCGTGGCCATGGCCTGGAGATGGATCGCCCGCAGCCTGCGCGAGACCTCCAGAGCGGCGGCCGCCAACAGCGCGTCGCGGTCGGCGAAGTGGCGGTACGGCGCCCCGGGGCTCACCTGGGTGCGGCGCGCGGCCTCGGCCACGGAGAAGCCGCGCACCCCCACCTCGTCGACGATCTCCAGCGTCGCCCGGACCAGTGCGGCGGCAAGGTCGCCGTGGTGGTACGCGCCGCGTCCCTTGCCGCTGTATGCCATCCGGCTGACCTTACCGGACCCCCGTTCCGCGCTCCCCGGCCCGGTCGCGCATCGCCCGCAGGGCCTCGCGCGACCGCTCGATCCGGATCGGCAGATCGCGCACCCGCACCCCGGTGGCGTGGTGGAAGGCGTTCGCGATCGCGGCCGCCGAGCCCACGATGCCCAGCTCGCCGATGCCCTTGCCACCGACCGGGTTGAGCTGGTCGTCGCGCTCGTCCAGCCAGTGCGCCTCCAGCTTCGGCACATCGGCGTTGGCGGCGATGTGGTAGCCCGCGAAGTCGTGGTTGGCGAAGTCGCCGAACGCCGGGTCCACCTCGCCGACCTCCAGCAGCGCCATCGAGAGCCCCATCGTCATCGCACCGAGGAACTGCGAGCGGGCCGTGGTGGGGCTGAGGATCCGGCCGGCCGCGAACACCCCCAGCATCCGGTCGACGCGGATCTCGCCGGTGTCGGCGTCCACCCGCACCTGGGCGAACTGCGCGCCGAAGGTGTGGCGTGAGAGATCCGCCCGCTCCTGGAGGTCCTCGGTGGTGTCGGCCATCACCTCCAGGCCCCCGTCCGGGACGACACCCGCGTAGCCGCGCATCTCCTCCACCAGCGCGCGGCACGCCTTGTGGACGGCCCAGCCCCACGAGGACGTGCCCATCGAGCCGCCCGCGAACGGCGCCACGCCCAGCGACGCCCGGCCGATCTCCAGCCGCAGCCGCGTCAGGGGCACCTCGAGCGCGTCCGCCGCCACCTGCGTGAGCGCCGTGCGCGCCCCGGTCCCGATGTCGACCGCGCCGATCCGCACCACAAAGGTCCCGTCCGGCTCGGCGCGCGCGGTGGCCGTCGAGGGCCAGGTGTAGTCGGGGTGGTGCGAGGCGGCCATGCCGGTGCCGACCAGCCAGCGCCCCTCCCGGCGGACCCCCGGGGCCGGATCGCGCCGCTCCCAGCCGAAGCGCGCGGCGCCTTCGCGCAGACACTCGACCAGGCTGCGGCTGCTGAACGGCTTGCCGGTGCCCGGGTCCAGCTCCGGTTCGTTGCGGATGCGCAGCTCGATCGGGTCCATGCCCAGCTCGACGGCCAGCTCGTCGATGGCCGACTCGAGCGCGAACATGCCCGGGGTGTGGCCGGGGGCGCGGAACCAGGCGGGCGTCATGATGTCCAGCGGCGCCACCTTCACGGTGGTACGGACATCCGGCGCCGCGTACATCATCCGCGTCGAGGACACCGTCTGGTCGGCGAACTCCAGCATCCTCGACCGCGGCTGCACCGACTCGTGGTCGATCGCGGTCAGCCGGCCGTCCCGCTCGGCCCCAAGCCTGATCCGCTGGATCGTCGGCGCCCGGTGGGGGACCAGCGCGAACATCTGCTGCCGGGACAGCGCGATCTTCACCGGCCGCCGTACGACCTGGGAGGCCAGCACCGCCAGGACGGCGGGCGAGCGCGGAATGCCCTTGGACCCGAAGCCGCCGCCGACGTGTTCGGTGACCACCTCCACCGCGTCCAGGTCGAGCCCGAACAGCCCGGCCATCACCTGCGCGGCCATACGCGGGCCCTGGTTGGAGTCGTGCAGGGTCAGCCGGCCCTCCTGCCAGGAGGCGATGGTGGCATGCGGCTCCATCGGGCTCGGATGCTCCACCGGAGTGGTGTACGTGGCGTCGGTGCGCACCGGGGCGGCCGCCAGGGCGCGCTCCACATCGCCGCGCTCCTGGAACCCGGGTTCGCCGTCGGTCACCCGCTCGGGGACGTACGCCGCCTCGTCGTCCGCGCGCAGCACCACGTCGTGCGGCTCGGGCGCGTAGCTCAGCCGCACCGCCGCCGCGGCCTCGCGCGCGGACTCCAGGGAGGTGGCCACCACCGCCGCCACGATCTGGCCGTGGTAGGCCACCTCGGGGGACTGCAGTACGAACAGGTCGGCGCTCACCTCCGCGTCCGCGTTCAGCCGCGGGGTGTTGCCGGAGTCGAGGACGGTCAGCACGCCCGGCAGGGCGAGGGCCGCGGACGCGTCCACCTCCGTCACCCGGCCGCGGGCGATCGTCGACTGCACCGGCCAGGCATAGGTGATGTCCGGGGTCGGGAACTCATAGGCGTACAGCGCCTCCCCGGTGACCTTCTGGGGGCCGTCCACCCGGGTCAGCGGGGCGCCGATCGTCTGCTCGACGGTGGTCATCCGCGGTCCTTCCTCGCGACCAGGTCGCGGATGGCCGCGACGATCAGATCAATGGTCAGGTCGACCTTGAACGCGTTGTCCCGCAGCGGGCGGGCGGCCGCCAGCTCGGCCCGCGCCGCCTCGCGCAGCGTCTCCTCGTCCGGGCGCCGCCCCCGCAGCAGGTCCTCCGCCGTCCTGGCCCGCCATGGGCGCGGCGCCACGCCGCCGAGCGCGATCCGGACGTCCGCCAGCCGGCCCGCCTCGTCCACACTCACCGCCGCACCGACGCTGACCAGCGCGAACGCATACGAGCGGCGGTCGCGTACCTTGCGGTAGGCCATCGCCGCGCCCGGCGGCGGCGCCGGCAGCTCCACGGCGGTGATCAGGTCGCCATGGACCAGCACGGTCTCCCGCTGCGGCGTGTCGCCGGGCAGCACGTACAGCTCCTCCACCGGAACGGTGCGCATGGCGCCGTCCGCCGACCGCAGCCGCACCACCGCGTCCAGCGCGACCAGGGCGACCGCCATATCCGACGGGTGGCCGGCCACGCAGTGCTCGGAGGTGCCAAGGATCGCGAGTTCGCGGTGCGCGCCCTCGATCGCGGGACAGCCCGAGCCCGGCTCGCGCTTGTTGCAGGGCTTGGTCACGTCCTGGAAGTAGCCGCAGCGGGTGCGCTGCAGCAGGTTGCCCGCCACCGTGGCGACCGTGCGCAGCTGCCCCGACGCGCCCGCCAGCAGCGCCTGCGACAGCAGCGGGAAACGCTCCCGCACGCCCGGGTCGCCGGCCAGCTCGCCGTTGCGCACCGCGGCGCCGATCAGCGCCGAGCCGTCGGCGTGGTGCTCGATCCGGTCGTGGTCCAGCCGCGAGACGTCCACGACCAGGCCCGGCCCGGCGACGCCGAGCTTCATCAGGTCCACCAGATTGGTGCCGCCGCCCAGATACACGGCGTCGGGCCGGTCCGCCACCAGCGCGGCCGCCTCGGCGGCGTCGGCGGCGCGTACGTATGCGAACTCTTTCATCGCGCGCCCCCGTCCGCGCCCGCCGCCTCCAGGACCGCTTCCACGATGCCGCCGTAGGCGCCGCAGCGGCACAGATTGCCGCTCATCCGCTCGCGGACCTCCTCGTGGTCCAGCGCGCCGACGCCCGCGGCGGCGGCGATGTCCTTGGTCACCTGGCTCGGCCAGCCGCGCCGGGCCTCGCCGAGCGCCCCGATGGCCGAGCAGATCTGGCCCGGGGTGCAGTAGCCGCACTGGAGCCCGTCGTGGTCGAGGAACGCGCGCTGCACCGGGTGCAGGTCCGCGCCTTCCGTCAGGTCCGCCACCCCCTCGATCGAGACCAGCTCCCGCCCCTCGGCCGCCACCGCGAAGATCAGGCAGCTGTTCACCCGCTCGCCGTCCATCAGGACGGTGCAGGCGCCGCACTGCCCGTGGTCGCAGCCCTTCTTCGCGCCGGTCAGCCCCAGCCGCTCACGCAGCACGTCGAGCAGGGTGGTCCGGTTGTCCACGGTCAGGGCGTGTTCGGTGCCGTTGATGCGCAAAGTGATGTCGCTACTCGGAGACGAATGTGAGAGGCTCATACATCCAATGTATCAATCTCTTACATGAGCTGAGGGAATTTCAGACATGCCAGAGGCAGAGGTGCCGCGTGTCGAGATGCCGGGTGCCGGGACCCCGGGTGGCCAGATGCCGGTGGCGGTCGAGGAGGCGCACCGGTGGTGGCAGGCGGGCGAGCCCTTCGCCCGCGCCACGGTCGTGGACACCTGGCGCTCCTCACCCCTGCCGCCGGGCACGAGCATGCTGGTCGGGCCGGACGGCTCCGCCGTCGGCAGCGTCTCGGGCGGCTGTGTCGAGGGCGCGGTCTACGAACTGGCCCAGGAGGTCATCGCCTCGGGCACACCGGTGCTCCAGCGCTACGGGGTGAGCGACGACGACGCCTTCGCGGTCGGGCTGACCTGCGGCGGAGTCATCGACATCTACGTGGAGCGGATCGACCCCACGGCATTTCCCGAGTTCGACGAGGTGGCCGCGGCGATCCGGGGCGGGGCGCCGGTGGCCGAGGTGACCTGCGTGGCCGTCGACGGCCCCGACCCCGCGGGCAGGCTGGGCCGCCGCCTGGTGGTCCGGCCCGAGGGCACCACCGGGTCGCTCGGCTCCGAGCGGCTGGACGCGGCGGCCGCCGAGGCCGCGCGCGGCATGCTGGCCGGCGGGCGCACCGGCACCCTGCGCCACGGCTACGGCGGCCGGCGCCTCGGCCAGGAGCTGACCCTGTTCGTCTCCGCCCACGCCGCCCCGCCCAGACTGCTGGTCTTCGGCGCCGTCGACTTCGCGGCGGCACTGGCCCGGCTCGGCGGCTTCCTCGGCTACCGGGTCACCGTCTGCGACGCCCGCCCCGTCTTCGCCACCCGGCGCCGCTTCCCCGAGGCGCACGAGGTCGTGGCCGACTGGCCGCACCGCTATCTGCGGGCCGAGGCGGAGGCGGGCCGGCTGGACGAGCGAACCGTGGTCTGCGTCCTCACCCACGACCCCAAGTTCGACGTGCCGCTGCTCGAGGTCGCCCTGCGCCTCCCGCTCGGCTACATCGGCGCCATGGGCTCCCGCCGCACCCACGAGGACCGGCTGCGCCGCCTGCGCGAGCGCGGCCTCGGCGAAGACCGCCTGGCCCGCCTGGCCTCCCCCATCGGCCTCGACCTGGGCGCCCGTACCCCCGAGGAGACCGCGGTCAGCATCGCCGCCGAGATCGTCGCCGACCGCTGGGGCGGCAGCGGCACCCGCCTGACCTCGCGCACCGGCAAGATCCACCACGTGTAACATGCAGCGGCTTCCCCTGCTCGCTCGTCGCCCTGGCCGAGGGCGCCTTCGCCGCCCGCGGCCAGGTTGCCCTCCCGCCGGTCGGCCACACCGCCGCCGTCGAGCCAGACAGAGACCGCTGCCACCCACCGGCGCAAGGGCCTGGGCAGTCTGGTCATATGCACCCTGGCCAACTCGTCCGCCGAACAGGGCGCCCGGACCGCGGTGCTCGGAGCGACGGTTGAGGGCAAGGCCCTCTACGAGTCCCTGGGACGGCACACGCACGCCCCCCTGACCGGCCTCATCTTGCTGTGAGCCGACTCGCCGCTTGGTGGGCCTACGACCGGCATACCAGGATGCCGCCGAGGCAGGTGACGCGGAACGAACCGGCAGAGGAGATGGCATCGGCGACCAACTCGCGCGCCCTGGCCACGGTCTCCACGAACGGGACACCGCACTGCTCGGCCCACGCCTCGTACGAGGCCAGGTGGGCGACGACCGGGGCCGGATCGGTGACCTCGATGATCCCGGGGAGTTTCCGCACGCGGATGTCGCTGAATGCCGTCCCGAGAAGGTCAGGGGCTGCCTCCAGTGAGAAGCGCGAACTGAGGGAGACCCGCGTGGGCCCTTCGGGAATGCCGAGGACGTCCCCTGCGGCCCGTTTCCACAGCTGGTCCATCTCCCGTTTGTCAGTAGTGCTGTTGGTCGAGGCGATGACCACGCCACCCGGCCGGAGAACCCGTGCCAGTTCTTGGACCGTGGCCGGTACGTCCCCCACGTGGTACAGCATGTGCAGGGCCAGGACCGCGTCGGCCGTCCCCTTTGCGAGGGGCAGGGTTTGGGCATCGGCCACGAGGACGGGATTTTCGACGTCGGCGAGGATCCCCTCCGAGACGTCCACGCCCACCACGCGAAGGTCCGGGCGATCTTTGCGCAGTCGGCTGACAAACTTCCCGTTGCCGCAGCCGATGTCGACAACGGTCCCGCGGGTGCCCGCCAGTTCCTCCGCGACGATTCCCGGTAGGTCGTACCGGGGCTGTTGCCATCGGTAGATGGACTGTCGTGCTGCCAGGTGACGTCCGTCCGAGTAGGCGCTCCGCGCGAGGAGTTTTCTGTCGGCTACGGCTGCGTCCTGCTGTTCCGTATTGGTCGTCACTTGGCCGGCTCCGGGGGGTTCGTGAGGGCGGGGCGTGAGCAGACTTCCCTGACATTCTCGCGGAGATCAAGAACCATTGGTGAACGCGCGTAAACGGGCTCGGAGAGGCGGGCGCTCACGGCCAGGAGCCGTTTGGAGATGCTTGCTGTACGCCGCGCAGGCTCCGCTGCGAGCACGGTGGCGTGCTGAGCGCCGTCTTCCCTCGCCATGGTGGTGAGTACCTGTTCCTGCCGGGCGGGCGGCGGGCAGGCGATGAGACGGTGGAGGAGTGCGCGCGCCGCGAGCTGCGGGAGGAGGCCGGGATCACCGCCGGGGCGTGGCGGGCCCTTGGTTCGTAGGCGATGACTCTCGGGTCGACGGCGCGCGTGCACCTCTTCGAGGCCCGGCACCTGACTCGCGGGCCGCAGGAGCTCACCCCCACCGAGGAGGACTTCGAACTCTCCTGGTGGCCGATGGGCGACGCGATCAACGCGGCCACGCAAGGCCGCTTCCTTCTTCCGGCCGGGCCCTTGGCGCTGTTGCTCGCGGACAGATGAGCGTCCTCGTGGCCGGAGGGTGAGATGACTCCGCGCCGGGGCTGGGGCGGGGACACAATGGTCCCGTTTCCGGAATGGATGTAGGAGGAATCAACCCAGCCGTGGACACCGCGAGGAGCACCGACGAGGAAGCCGGCCCGGCGAGCGAGGGCGAGCCCGCCGGGCCGAACGGGAACGAGCCGGATGGGAACGAGCCGGATGGGAACGAGCCGGATGGGAACGAGCCGGACGGGAACGAGCCGGGCGGGAAGGGGTGGCGGCGGTGGGTCATGGATGTGCGGCCTCTGCGGCACCGCCCGTTCCGCCGCCTGTGGGCGTCCACCTCCATCACCACGATCGGCAGCCAGCTCACCGCGGTGGCCGTGCCCAAGCAGGTCTACGACCTCACCGGCTCCTCGGCCTGGGTCGGCTACGCGAGCTTCGCGGGGCTGCTGCCGCTCGTGGTCTTCGCGCTGTGGGGTGGCGCGGTCGCCGACCGGGTGGACCGGCGGACCCTGATGCTGGTCACCGGCGTGGGCATCGCCGTCATCTCGGTGCTGTTCTGGGCGCAGTCCGCCGCCGGGATCCACTCGGTGGCGCTGCTGATGGTGCTGCTCGCCGCCCAGCAGGGCCTGTTCGGCATCAACTTCCCCGCCCGCAGCGCCTCGATAGCCCGGCTCGTCCCCGCCGAGGAGCTGCCCGCCGCGGGCGCCCTGCAGTCCACCGTCGCGCAGACCGGCATGGTCCTCGGGCCGCTGCTGGCGGGGGCGCTGATCCCGCTCATCGGACTGTCCACGCTGTATCTGATCGACGCCGTCGCGCTGTGCGTCACCCTGTGGGCCGTGTGGCGGCTGCCCGCGCTGCCCCCGCTGGACGGGGGCGACGGGGCCAGTGAGGGCAAGGCACGCGGCCGGCGGCGGGCCGGCGGGCGGGAGGTGGCCGACGGGTTCCGTTACATCGTGGCGCAGCGGGTGCTGCTGCTGTCCTTCCTCGCGGACATCGTCGCGATGGTCTTCGGCATGCCGCGGGCGCTGTTCCCGCAGCTGGCGTCGAGTACGTACGCGCCCTGGGGCGAAGGGTTCGCGCTCGGGCTGCTGTTCGCGGCGATACCCATCGGGGCGGTGGTCGGCGGGCTGCTGTCGGGGACCTTCTCGCGGGCCCGCCGGCACGGGCTGATGGTCAGCGCCGCCGTGGTGGTCTGGGGGCTGGCCATCACCGGGTTCGGGCTGAGCGGCGGACTGTGGTGGGCGGCGGCCTTCCTGGCCGTGGCGGGGGTCGCCGACATGGTCTCCATGGTCTTCCGCGGGGCGATCCTCCAGTCGGCCGCCACCGACGACATGCGCGGCCGGATGCAGGGCATCTTCACGGTCGTGGTGGCCGGCGGCCCGCGCCTGGCCGACCTGCTGCACGGCACGGCCGGCTCGCTGGTCGGCCCCCGATTGGCGGTGACCGCGGGCGGGCTTCTGGTCGCCGTCATCATGCTCGCCCTGACGGCCACGGCCCCCTCCTTCCGGCGCTACACCGGCTGAGGACACGCCGACGCAAACCGCTGTTCAGGGCTCGGTTCTCCGCCGGCTACCGGCGGTGCCGGGCCCGTCGGGGACGGGCCCGGCCCTTTCGGCCGGCAGGCGGTCAGACGCGGTCGGCCGCGATCAGGAAGTACTGGAAGGAGCCGTCCTTGTAGGAGTTGATGAACGCTTCCTCAATGCCTGTGACCAGTGAGGACGTGGCCCGCAGCGCCCAGTAGGGCAGGGTCGCGGGAGTGAGGTCGATGACGGCCTGCGGTACGAGCCGATTGTCGGCCATGGCGCGCAGGTACTCCCGGCGGGAGTGGATGTTGCACTCGAAGTGCGCGTTGATCTGGGAGACCCACTTCGAGGGCTGGCCGTAACGCGGGTTCCAGCAGCCGGTGATGGTCACGTAGCGGCCGCCGACCGCGAGGACGCGGGAGTGCTCGGCGAAGAGGTCGTGCAGGTCGACGTACATGCTCGACTCGTTGTTCCACGAGGCCGCGGCCTGCCCGGTCTCGAAGGGTGTACCGAGCATGTTGCAGACGTGGGCGTGGACGTGGTCCTCGATGCCGAGTTCACGGGCACGCTGGTTGGCGAAGTCGGCCTGCTTGGCCGACAGCGTGACGCCCTCGACCTTGCACCCGAAGCGCTGGTGGGCCATGACCATCGAGCCGCCGCGGCCGCACCCGGCGTCCACGAGGGTGTCGTCGCGCTCAATGGGGCCGAGGTGGTCCAGGAGGAGTCCGGCCTGCGCCGACTCCAGGCGGTGGAGCTCGGCGATCAGCCTCTTCTCGTATGCGCTGTCGTCGGCGTCGCCGAGGGCGGCGTGGTCGACGTCGCCGATGCCGTAGTGGTGGTGGTAAAGGCCGTCGACATCGCCGAGACGCAGGTTCACGGGCCTGGCCTCGCGGTCCCAGTAGCGGGCGATGTCCCCCTGGTAGGGCGTCATCGGGGCGGGGATGAACACGGAGGTGCTGGTAGAGGTGGGGACGGTGGTGAGATCGGCGCTGGTCACGGATAAGTCCATTCTTCTTACCAGAAGTCGGGCAGGCTGTAGCGATAGGTGTTGGTCTGGTGCCAGTAGTGGTTGCCGTCGACCCACACGGCCACGCCCCGCACAAAGCGCTGCACGCTTGGGACGGGGCAGGCGGCGGCCAGGGCCGCTGCTTCGGCCTCGAAGTCGTGCATGAGCTCGTTGTGGACCTCGACCGCCCTCACATAGGCCTCGCGGTCGGAGATGCCCTCACGTTCGGCGATCACCACGGGCAGATTCAGGTGCCGACCGGGGCCGGCGAGTTCCTTGGTGTACGAGTACAGGTCGTTCACGATGGTGGTGGCGTTGCCGGCGAGCGCGATGACCCGCTGCATGGCGGGCTGGGCGTGCAGGTCCGCGGGCAGCTCGTAGCCGCCGACGGTGTCGGTGATGGTGGGGCAGGGACGGAAGTTGTTGAACTGGCGCATCGCCAGGTATTCCCACACCTCGGGGAGGTGGTCCGTCTGGGCCCAGGCGGCCTCGGCGAGGTACCCCATGTGCAGACGGGCCATGTCGTGCCGGAACCGGTCGGCCTGGGAGGGGCCGGCCTTTTGGAGGAAGTACTCCATGGCGGAGCGATAGGCGCGTCGAGGCGCGTCCGAATGGAGCGACTCCGCCCACCGCGGTTGGTACTCCTCCGTCGTGTGCAGGGGGTCGAGGGCGGTGTGCGCCAGCAGAAGGCGTCCGCCGAGGCCGACGGGCGAGCCTCCGTGGTCCTCGCAGTAGCAGTCGTCCACCGCGTTCTCGGCGACCATCAGGCGCGCGGCGAGCATCAGGTGGTCGACGGTGGGAGCGTCCGGATGGCAGGCGACCATGTAGCGCCCCACGGAGAAGCCGTCGAACTGGTCCTCCCAGTCCTCGGGGTACAGGTCGACCTCGTCCAACGCCCAGGCCTTGATCCTGCGGCCGACCTCCGCCACCCGCGCGGGGTCGGGCTCCGGCACCGGGTGGTGGTAGAGGCCCGGGACCGGGTTGCCTTCCGCCGGAGCCGCCGGCGGTTCCAGCGGCGTCGGCGGCTCCTCGCGCCGGGCCAGGTGCAGGCTCGCCGTGCCCAGGCCACTGGGGCCACGCAGGATCCGTTCCAGGACGGTGCTCGGTGCCTCGAAGCGGGAAGCGGCCGCAGGCAGGCTCGACTGCGGAGGGGAAGGCTCAGGGGCGGGCATCCATGGCTCCTTCTGACTAGTCGTGCCTGGCGATCTGCACGTTCTCCAATACGCCGAGCGCATCCGGCACAAGGATGGCGGCGGAGTAGTAGGTGGTGACGAGGTAGGAGGTGATCGATTTTTCGTCGATGCCCATGAAACGCACCGACAGGCCCGGTTCGTACTCCTCCGGCAGGCCGGTCTGGCGCAGACCGACGACGCCCTGGTTGTCCTCGCCGGTGCGCATGACGAGGATCGAGCTGGTGTTCTCCTTGGTGATGGGGATCTTGTTGCAGGGCAGGATCGGGACGCCGCGCCAGGCCGGGACCTGCTGCCCACCGAGATCGACGTGGTTCGGGTAGAGCCCGCGGGAGTTGAACTCACGTCCGATCGCCGCGATCGTCCTGGGGTGGGCGAGGAAGAACTTGGAGCCGCGGCGGCGGCAGAGCAGTTCGTCGAGGTCGTCCGGGGTGGGCGGGCCGGAGTGGGGCTGGATGCGCTGCTTGAAATCGGCGTTGCGGAGCAGACCGAACTCCCGGTTGTTGATCAGCTCGTGCTCCTGGCGCTCGCGCAGCGCCTCGATGACGAGCCTGAGCTGCTCCTCTGTCTGGTTCATCGGCCCGTTGTAGAGGTCGGCGACCCTCGTGTGGACCCGCAGAATGGTCTGCGCCGCGGAGAGTTCGTACTCGCGCGGTTTCAGTTCGTAGTCGACGAACGTCCCGGGCAGCTCGGGCTCGCCGGCGTGGCCGGCCGACATCGCGATCTCGGCCTCGCCGTGACGGGTCTGCCGCTGGCGGAGAAGTGAGCTGAACCGCTGGATGTGGGCTTGGAGGCCCGGCGCCGCGGACAGCACGGCGGCGAAGTCGGCGCGGGACAGGGTGAGCAGGGTGCCGGCGGTCTCGGCGGTGGCGGTGCAGTCCCACGGGGTGTCCGCGTCCAACAGGGCGTTCTCACCGAACCGGTCGCCGTCGGCGAGTACGGCGACGGCGACCTCATCGCCGTACTTGCCGACGGAGGTCTGGCGGATGCGGCCGCGGGCGATCAGGTGGATCTGCTGGGCGGGCGTACCGCGCTCGACCAGCACTTCGCCGGCGCGGAAGTCGCGCTGGACGCACCGGCCGGCGATCGCGGTCAGCACCTCCACGTCCTCGAAGCCGCGCAGCAGGGCCAGTTCGCCGAGCTCGCGGGGGATCACCCGGACGTCGGCACCATCCTGAACGAACTCCACGCGTCCGTCGCCGACCGTGTAGCTCAGCCGACGGTTCACCCGGTAGGTGCCGCCCTTGGCCTCCACCCAGGGGAGCGTCCGCAGCAGCCAGCGAGAGGTGATCCCCTGCATCTGCGGGGCGGACTTGGTCGTGGTGGCGAGGTTTCGGGCGGCCGCCGTGCTGAGGCTGGACTGCCGAGGCGGCTCCGGCTGTGCTTCCGGGCTGATATCAACAGTCATCGGGCGAACTCTCCTTCGTAAGGGCGGTGACCGGCGTGCGTGCGCGGCACCGGGAAACCCGGCACCGGGAAACGCGTCACCGGGAAAGAGGAAAGGAGGGGGCGAACATCCGGGAATCCGTCCAGATCTCGGGGAACGGTAATGGCCGGTGTGCCCGGCGGGCCGGGGGATGCCGTGGGGATTAACTCGATGAGATGATCTGACCGGTCATAATGTTTGCCCGGGCGGCCGACGGTATTCGGCCACGATCGGCCGGTGCGCCCGATGCGGGATTCGGGCCTGTCGGCCCTTGACTGTCGAACACGTCTACTAAGTTGGCCTGTTGAGTCCGCTCTTCCGTTCGAGAGCGGTGCACCCTACCGCCGAGCGGCACAGGAGACTCCCCGCATGCCCACCCTGCCCCAGCAGCCGCCGGCGGAGCCGTCCGGCCCGCACATGGTCGTGTGCGGCGACGACGCGCTCGCCCACCGCCTCGCCGCCGAACTCAAGGAGGTCTACGGGGAGCGGGTGACCGTCGTCATCCCCGCCACGCCCTCCGCCTGGGAGCCACAGTCGGCGCGGACCGCGGCGCCGGGAGCCGGGCGCGGCCGGGCGCGGGCCGCGGCGCTGTTCGGGCGGGTGACGGCGGCCGTCGGCCGCCCGTCGCTGGCCCCGCCGGAGCCCGCCGCCGCGCCTTCGGGCGCGGGCATACGCGTCCTGGAGGCGGTCGAGCCGGACGACGAGGTGCTCGCCGAGGCCGGGGTGGACCGGGCCGCCGCCCTCGCGCTGGTCTACGACGACGACGAGATCAACATCCACGCCGCGCTGCGCGCCCGCCGCCTCAACCCCCGGCTGCGGCTGGTGATCCGCCTCTACAACCGTAAGCTCGGCGAGCATCTGCGGGAGCTGCTCGACCAGGCCGCGGCGGTTGCCGACCCCGGCCTCGACGCGGCGGATCTGGACGCCTCGACCACCGTCCTGTCGGACGCGGACACCGCCGCGCCCGCGCTCGCGGCCACCGCCGTGGCGGGCACCAGCAAGGTGATCCAGGCCGACGGGGTGCTGCTGCGGGCCGCCATCCACACCCCGTCCGGCCGCGACGCGGTCGCCGACCCCGGGCTCTGCACCCTCGCCCTGCTCTCCTCGACCACCAACGACCCGGCGGGCCTGGAAGGTTCGGACAGCAGCGGGGCCGAAGGGCCGCGCATGCTGCCCGACGACCAAGCCGTGGCGGCGGCGACCGGGCGCCGTACGGTGGTGCTGGAGGCCGTCTCGCACACCGGATCCGCGCTGCCCCCGCGCCGGCTCGGCGGCCGGGGCGTGCCGCTCGGCTCGCTGTTCTCCCGCCGGCTGCGGCGGACCGTCGCGGGGTTCGCCGCGGTGCTGGTGGCCCTCGCCGTCGCATCCTGGCAGATCACCGGGGAACACCCGCTGCGCGCCGCCTATGTGACGCTGCTGGACATCCTTGGCATTGGTGACCCCGCGCTCGGCCAGCCGCTCGCCCGGCAGATTCTGCAACTGCTGTCCGGGCTGGTCGGCCTGATGCTGCTGCCCGTCCTGGTGGCCGCCACGCTGGAGGGGCTCGGCACCTTCAGGACCGCGTCCGCGCTGCGCCGGCCGCCCCGCGGGATGTCCGGCCATGTCGTACTGCTCGGCCTCGGCAAGGTCGGCACCCGGGTGCTGGCCCGGCTGCGGGAGCTGGACATCCCGGTGGTGTGCGTGGAGGAGGACCCCCAGGCCCGCGGCATTCCGCTGGCCCGTCGGCTGAGGGTGCCCACGGTCCTCGGCGATGTCACGGAGGAGGGCGTGCTGGAGGCCGCCAAGATCGACCGGGCACATGCGCTGCTCGCGGTCACCAGCTCCGACACCACCAACCTGGAGGCCGCGCTGTACGCCCGCTCGCTCGAGCCCGGCCTGCGGGTGGCCATGCGGCTGTACGACGACCGCTTCGCCAGAGCCGTCTACCGCACCCTGCGGGCCGCGCACCCGCAGGCGCTGACCCGCAGCCGGAGCGTGTCCACCCTGGCGGCCCCGGCCTTCGCGGGTGCCATGATGGGGCGTCAGATCCTCGGCGCGGTCCCGGTCGAGCGGCGAGTGCTGCTCTTCGCCGCGCTGCCGGCCGCGGGCCATCCGCAGCTGGCGGGCCGCACCGTCGCCGAGGCGTTCCGGCCGGGTGCCTGGCGGGTGGTCGCCCTGGACACCGCGGACCCCGGCGGCCGGTTGCGCGATCTGGCCGTGGCGCCCCCGGACGACGGCAGCGGGCGGCAGCGGGGCCTGGTGTGGGACCTCCCGCCGGACTACGTCCTGCGGCCCCAGGACCGCGTGGTGCTGGCCGCCACCCGTCAGGGCCTGGGCGAACTCCTCGGTCGCGGGCCGGTGTCCGGCCGTACGGAACCCGCCGCGCGCCCCGCCGCCCCGGGCCCGGCCTGAGGCAGGGCCTACGGGGTCAGGACGGGCCCGCCCAGTCCAGCGTGGGGGCCAAGGACCCCTCCAGGGTCAGCAGCCACCGCTTGACCGCGAGCCCCGCCTCCCCACCACCGAAGCCGCCGATGCCATCGGCGGCCACCACGCGGTGGCACGGCACCAGCAGCGAGATCGGGTTGGAGCCCATGATCGAACCCACCGTGCGCGCCGCGAGCGCCCGCTGCTCCGGATCCGCCGCCGCGAACGCCCCGCTGCGCTCGGCGAGTTCGCCGTACGTGATGGTGCGGCCGAAACCGACGGTCCGCTGGAGCGTGCGCAGCACGGCCTGCTGCACTCCGGAGGTCAGTTGCCAGTCGAGCGGTAGCTCCAACTCCCGCCGCCGCCCAGCGAAGTAGTCGGCGAAGCGGTCGGCCACCGCCACCGCCCTGCGGTCGCCGGAGGCCTCGGATATCAGCGGCCCCGTCGGCAACCCGGCCGCGCCCTGCGGGGTGTAGGCCGCCGCCACCACGCCCCGGTCGGTCATGCCCACCCGCATCCGCCCGGTGGGCAGCGGCGTCTTCACGGTCACCCACATCACGCTCACCCGGCGACCCTACTGGGCAGCGCCGACACCTGGTCCGAGCAGTATGTCCTCAGGCGCCCCTCAACTGGTTGTGGTCGCTGGCGCCGTTGACGGGGGACGGCGGGCGGGTGGGGCGCTCCAGGATGCCCCGGGCGTCGCTCGGGATCGCCTCGGGGGCCGGGCCGGGCGGTGCGCCCGTGGTCTCGGCGCCGCCCTGGTAGTGCTGGACGGAGCCGTTGATCTTCTCGATCGCCTGCCGGGCCTGTTCGCCGGGGGACCGGGCCGTCAGGGGCGCGGCGGGAGCCGGGGCGGGGGCGGCGAGCGGCTGGCCGCGGTCAGGGGCGGGCTTGGCGTGGGCGGCGGCCGGCCGGCCGCGCAGCCGGTGGCTGACGGCCTCGTCGAGGCTCACCGGTCGCTGTAGCTGGGCGGCCAGCCGGCCGGCCTCCTGGCCGAGCCTGGCGATGTCCTCCCAGGACAGATGGAGCACGAGGCGGAGCTCCGCTTCTCCGCCCGGGAGAGCTTGTACGAGAGGGGTGGCCGGCTCGTTCACGATCGGGTCTCCAAGCGTCGGGCAGCCGTTGGGCCGCTGTCGGGTCGGCGTCGTGCGCCGCGCACCGGCGCACGGAGGGTGGTACGTGCGACCGCCCCCTCCCGTTCAACGCCTCGTTCAACACCCCGTCGTTTTTGCTTCAGCCGTGGGCCGGCCGTGGGCCAGCCGTGGGCCGGCCGTCGGCCCCGTTCTGGGGGCCGCTTGGTATTGATCGAATGATCGCTACTATGGCGGTGTTTCGACTGAAGACGAAAGCCGATCGCGTCAGGGGTGGGGTGCATGCGGGAGCCGGCGGGAAAGCGGCAGGCACGGATCGCGGGACTGGTGGAGGCCCGGGGCCTCGCGCGGATCACCGATCTCGCGGATGAGCTGGGGGTGTCCGTCGTCACCGTGCGGCGGGACGTGGAGGACCTGGCCCGGCGCGGGGAGCTGCGCCGCGGCCACGGGGTGGCGCGCTCGCTGCGGCCGATGGCCGAGGAGTCCACCGCCACCGGCGACACCGTCGGCATGGTGGTCCCGGAGCGCAACACCTATCTCACCGAAGCCGTCCAGGCGGCGCGCGAGGCCGCCGAGAAGGCCGGTCTGCGGCTCGCGCTGCACATCGCGGCGGACGACCACGGGACCGAGCCCGCGGTCCGCCAGGCGCTGGAGGCGGGCGCGTGCGGTCTGCTGCTCTCACCGCGCTGGCGCGCCGCGGCGGAGACGGAGCGGGACCACGCGTGGCTCGGCGCCCTGGAGGTCCCCGTGGTGCTGGTGGAGCGCCGCCCCCATCGGGACAGCGCCATCTACGGACTGGACTGTGTGCGCTCGGACCACGCCTACGGGGTGCATCTGGCGCTCGACCACCTGACCTCCCTGGGCCATCGGCGGATCGTGCTGGCGGCGCGCGACGACAGCCCCACCGCGCGGGTGATCCGCTCGGAGTTCGCCGCGCAGACCGCGGCCCGTGGCATCGGCGAGGGGTGCCCGGTCATTCTCAGTTCGCGCACCGCGGGGCCCGATCCCCGTCCCCGCGATCCGCGGGAGGCGGACCTGGCGGACGCGGTGCGCCGCGCCGGGGCCACCGCCGCGCTGATCCACGGCGACATGGACGCACTGGTGCTGGTCCAGCGGCTGCGCGAGGCGGGTGTCGAGGTCCCCCGCGACTGCTCGGTGGTCGCGTACAACGACGTGGTCGCCGATATGGGGCAGATCGCGCTGACCGCGGTGTCCCCGCCCAAGGGGGAGATCGGACGGGCCGCGCTGGAACTGCTGACCCGTCAGCTGGAGCGGACGCAGGCGGGACGGTGGGCCGGCGCCCCCCGCCATCTGGAGCTGCTTCCGAGGCTGGTCGTCCGGGATTCGACCGCCCCGCTTCTCTGATCGTTTGACCGATTCAGTTTCTTCTGTTCGATGTATTGACGGCTTTTCAGTCAAGCGATCAGGATTCCCCTGACTCCACCGTTGAAATCAGGGGAGGGTCCATGCCTGGTCATAGACGCCCAGGACGCCTGGCAACCGGACGCCGGGCCACAGCCGGAACAACGGCACTGCTCACCCTGCTCGTTCTCGTTCTGGCGGGCTGTGCGGGCTGTTCTACAAGTCGCGGGTCCGGCAATGTCGGCGACGGTCCCGTGCGCCTCACTTTCTGGTCGGCGCTGCGCGGCAGTCAGGAGGTCGTCGACGAGTTCAACCGCACCCACACCAAGATCAAGGTCGATTTCCAGCAGGTTCCCTCGGGGGAGCAGGGCGGCTGGGCCAAGCTCAGCAACGCCGCACGCGCGGGCAACTCCCCCGATGTGGCCACCATCGAATACCCGCAGCTGCCCAGTTTCACCATTGACGGCGTGCCCCGGGACATCACCAAGCTGCTGCCCGACTCGGTGCGCCGCAAGATCCTGCCGCAGGCGCTGGACCTCACCACCTTCGACGGGCGCACCTACGCCGTACCGGTGGACATCGAGCCGATGGTCTTCCTGTACCGCAAGGACATCTTCGCCAAGAACCACATCCCGGTGCCCAAGACCTGGGCGGAGTTCGAGAGCTCGGCCCGCAAGCTCAAGAAGGCCCAGCCGCGTTCCCGTATGGCCAGCCTCTTCACCACCGGCGGCACGCTCTACATGGCCGCCTACGCCTGGCAGGCCGGGGCCCAGTGGTACGACACCGCCGACGACACCTGGCGCATCTCCATGGACGACGCCCCCACCCGCAAGGTCGCCCGGTACTGGCAGCGGCTGATGGACGACGACCTGGTACGCGTGGAGCCCGGGTCCAGTCAGCAGTGGCGGGCCCATCTGCGCAGCGGGGAGACGGTCGGCTATCTGGCGGGCGCCTGGGCCGCGGGGTCCATGATGGCGTCCACCCCCGACGGCAAGGGCAAATGGGCCATCGCGCCGGTTCCGCAGTGGGACCCGGCCAAGCCGAAGGTGAGCACCCAGGGCGGCTCGACCTTCATGGTCACCAAGGACAGTCACCACCCCAAGGAGGCCATGGAGTTCATCTCCTGGATGGTGACCAGCCCCGACGCTCTGCGCGCCAAGCTCGGCAGCGGTGTCAGCAGCGCCTTCCCGGTCGTGCCCAGTCTGGTCCCGGTCGCCCGCAAGGAGATGGACACCAGCTACTACTCCGGCCAGGACATCTTCGGCCTCTTCCAGGAGCAGGCCGAGCTGATCTCCCCGACCTGGAAGTGGGGGCCGCGGATGGTCTCGACCACCACCTCCGGCGACGACGGGCTCGCGAAGGCCGGTGTCGGCAACGGCGACATCCTGAAGGCCCTGCGCGACGCCCAGAGCAAAACGCTGCCCGATCTGAAGAGCCTCGGCCTGTCGGTCACCACCGGCTGAGCCCCGCGACCCCTCCGTCTCACTCCTGAGCCGCACCTCATCCCGCCCAAGCCGAGGTAACCCGTGAGCACACTCATGTCCTCGAAACGGACGGCACCGCCATCGGCGGCCGCCGCCGACCCGCCCCGCAGAACCGGACGACGCCAGCAGAGGATCGCCGCCGCCGTTCTGCTGACCCCCTTCACGGCGCTGCTCATCGCCGTGTTCCTGATCCCCGTCGGCTACGCCATCTACCTCAGCCTCTTCTCCGAGGACCACGAAGGTCTCGGCTTCGGCGGTGGGCGCACCGTCTTCACCGGGCTGCGCAGCTATCTCTCGGTGCTGGAGGACCCGAGCTTCCTCTCCGGGTTCGGCACCATCGCCCTCTATTGCGTGATCTTCGTACCCCTCGTGGTCATCAGCGCGCTCGCGCTCGCCCTGCTGCTCGACTCGGGGCTCATCCGGCTGCGGCGGACCGCGCAGATGCTGGTCTATCTGCCGCACGCCGTCCCCGGCATCATCGCGGCCGTCATCTGGCTGTACCTCTACACCCCGGGGCTCAGCCCGGTCATCAAACTCTTCGCCCAGGCCGACATCACCATCGACTTCCTCGGCCTGCACACCGTGCTGCCGTCGATCGTCAACATCGCCCTGTGGAGCGGGCTCGGCTACAACATGATCATCTTCTATGCCGCGCTCCAGGCGCTGCCGCGTGAGGTGATCGAGGCGGCGACCATCGACGGCGCCGGGGGCATCCGCACCGCGCTCCAGGTCAAGGTGCCCATCATCAGGGGCTCCGTCGTCATGGTGTGCATGTTCTCCCTGATCGGCGCGCTCCAGCTGTTCACCGAACCCATGCTGATGAACCAGGCCACCCCAATGGTCAACTCCCGCTTCACCCCCAACATGTACATCTATGACGCGGCCTTCCGCCGCAACAACTACGGACTGGCCTCCGCGGCCTCCGTCATCCTCCTGATCGTCACCTGTGTCCTGTCGTACGCAGTGACGCGCTGGTCGGGCCGCCGGGAACGGAGAGCGTGATGACCACGACCACACCCACCACCCCCGTGAACGCCTCCGGCGGGCCGCCGGCGAGACCGCTCGGCAAGCCCTTCGGGCGCTCCAAGCTGACCAGCCGTGGCATCGCCAACGCGGTGGTCCTGATCGCCGCCCTCTACACCATGCTGCCCGCGCTGTGGCTGGTGCTGGCGTCCACCAAGAACGCCGACGCCCTCTTCGGCAGCGACATCTTCTCCCTCGGCGACTTCTCCTTCGCGCGCAACCTCTCCGACCTGTTCTCCATGGACGGCGGGCTCTACGGCGAGTGGTACGTCAACAGCCTGCTGTACGCGGTCGTCGGCGCCCTGGTCGGCTCGCTCATCAGCGTCGCCGCGGGCTACGCCTTCGACAAGTACGAGTTCCGGCACAAGGAGAAGCTGTTCGGCCTCGTCCTCACCGGTGTCATGGTGCCGCCGACCGTGCTGGCCCTCCCGCTGTATCTGGTGGCCTCCAACATCGGCATGGTCAACACCTTCTGGGCGGTCTTCATCCCGGCCCTCTTCAATCCCTTCGGCGTCTACCTCGCCCGCCTGCTCAGCAGCGGCTATGTACCGAACGAGGTCCTGGAGGCGTCCCGGATGGACGGCGCGGGCGAGCTGCAGACCTATGTCCGGGTCAGCCTCAGGATGCTCGGGCCCGGATTCGTGACCGTCTTCCTCTTCCAGCTCACCGCCATCTGGAACAATTTCTTCCTCCCCATGGTGATGCTGTCCGACCAGCACCTGTATCCGCTCAGCCTCGGCCTCTACACCTGGAACAGCGCCGCCACCGTCTCGCCCGAGTACTACCCCCTCGTCGTCATCGGCTCGCTGCTCGCCGTCGTCCCGCTGATCGCGGCCTTCGTACTGCTCCAGCGCTACTGGAAGTCCGGCCTCACCGCAGGGAGCGTCAAGTGATCCCACCGCACCCCCGACCGCGCGCCGTCCTCGCCATGGCTTCCAGGACCGCGCGGCAGGTGCTCGACGCCGAGGCGCTGGCCCGGCTGACCCGGCTGACCGACCTCGACCCGGGACTCGTCCTCGACGACTTCACCACCCCGACCGCCCAGCACGCACTCGCCACCGCCGAACTGCTGATCACCGGCTGGGGCTGCCCACCCGTCGACCACCCGGCGCTGGACGCCGCCCCCCGGCTGCGCGCCATCGTGCACACCGCCGGGACCGTACGCCACCACATCACCGACGCCTGCTGGGAGCGCGGCATCGCGGTCTCCTCGGCCGCCGCGGCCAACGCCGTACCCGTCGCCGAGTACACCCTCGCCATGATCCTGCTCGCCAACAAACGCGTCCTGGACATCGCCCGCGACTACCGCGCCGAGCGCCGCCGGATCGACTGGACCGAGCGGTACCCCGAGGCGGGCAACTACCGCCGGACGGTGGGCATCCTCAGCGCCTCCGCCATCGGCCGCCGCGTCATCGAGCTGCTGCGCCCGCACGACCTCGACGTGCTGCTGTACGACCCCTACGTCACGGCCGAGGAGGCCAGCGAGCTGGGTGCCCGCCCGGTCCCGCTGGCGGACCTGTTCGCCACGAGCGACGTGGTCAGCGTGCACACCCCGCTGCTGCCCCAGACCCGCGGCCTGGTCAGCCGCGAGCTGCTGGCGGCCATGCGCACCGGCGGCACGCTGATCAACACCGCCCGCGCCCCGATCGTGGACCAGCCCGCGCTGGCCGACGAGGTGCTGGCCGGGCGGCTGTACGCGGTGCTGGACGTCACCGAACCGGAGGTGCTGCCCGCCGACTCGCCACTGCACGACTGCGACCACGTGCTGATCACGCCGCATATCGCCGGATCGAAGGGCGGCGAGCTGAAGCGCCTCGCCGACCTGGCGATCGGCGAGGTCGAGGGCTACGTCCAGGGGCGGCCGTTCGCCCATCCGGTACGCCCGGAGATCCTCGACCGCTCGGCCTGACACGTGACGCCAACACCTGACACGTGACGCCAACACCTGACACATGACGCCCAACACCTGACGCGTGACGCCGGACACCTGACGCCGGACACCTGACGCCGGACACCTGACGCCTGACGCCTGAGGCCGGACACCGGGCCATCCAGCACAGACGCGAGTAGGAGACCCACCCCCGCCATGCCCACCCCCGCCATGCCCACCCCCGCCATGCCCCTCACCCCCACCCCGCCGCTCCCCTTCCCGCTCCCCGCCGACGACCGCGCGCTCAGCCCGCACACCGGACTGACCCGCGCCCACTGGGAGGCCGCCGCCGACGGGATGCTGCGCGCCGCCCTGCGGTACGCCACCCCCGGCCACGGCCTGATCGACCTGCCCGGGCCGCCGTCGAGATCCGGTGTGCGCTCCGACGGCCTCGAAGGATTCGCCCGCACCTTCCTGCTGGCCGCCCTGCGTGTCGCGGGCGCCGGTGGAGCCGACCCGCACAGCTTCCTGCCCCGCTACACCGCGGGCATCGAGCGCGGCACCCTCACCCCCGGGCGGGACGACGCCGAGTCCTGGCCGCTGATCGGCCATCACGGCATCCAGGGCCAGCCGATGGTGGAGTCCGCGTCCGTGGCGCTGGCCCTGCGCCTGACCGCGCCGTGGACCTGGAAGAAGCTGCCCTCCGCCGCCCGGGACCGCACCGAGGAATGGCTGCGCGGCGCGCTGCGGCACACCCCCGCGCCCAACAACTGGTACCTCTTCCCGCTGACCGTCGCCGGATTCCTGGAGTCCGTCGGGCGCGGCGACGCCGAGACCGCCCGGGCCATCGAGCGCGCCCTCGACCTGCTCGAAGGCTGGTACCGCGGCCAGGGCTGGTACACCGACGGCGACGGGCGGGCCTTTGACCACTACAACGGCTGGGCCCTCCACCTGTATCCGCTGCTGCACGCCCACCTCGCCGACGACCGCGCGCTGCTGGACCGCCTCGGCCCGCGGCTGCGCGAGTTCCTCGAAGGGTTCTCGCTGCTCTTCGACGCCGACGGCGCCCCCATCCACCACGGCCGCTCCCTCACCTACCGCTTCGCCGCCGGCGCCGCCGTCGCGCTCGGTGCCCTCACCGACCACACCCCGCTGGCCCCGGGCGCCACCCGGCGCGTGCTCAGCGGGGCGCTGCGCCACTTCCTCGACCGCGGCGCGCTCACCGAGGACGGCGTGCTGAGTCTGGGCTGGTACGGGCCCCACGAGGCCACGCTGCAACGCTACTCGGGACCGGGCTCCCCCTACTGGGCGTCCAAGGGGTTCCTCGCCCTGCTGCTCCCGCCCGACCACCCGGTGTGGACCGCCACGGAGGAACCGGCCCCGTCCCAGGGACCGGACCGGGTGCTGGCGCTGCCCGCCCCCGGCTTCCTGGTGCAGACCACCGGCCGCGACGGGCTGGTGCGGCTGCACAACCACGGCAGTGCCAAGATCCGCCCCTGGGACGCGGAGCGGCCCCCCGGCGACCCGCTGTACGCGCGCCTCGCCTACTCCACCCGCACCGGCCCGACCAGCGCCGCCAACACCCCCGACAACCACATCGGCCTCGAGGCGCGCGGGCTGCGCAGCTTCCGGCTCCGGATCACCCCGCTGGCCGCGGGCCCCGACTGGCTGGCCTCCTCGCACATCCCCGTCTTCCCCGACGGCGGCCCCGTGCTGCCCGCCGCGCGCATCGACAGCCTGACCCTGGCCCGCGGCCCACTGGAGCTGCGGGTGCACCGCACGGTCAACGTCCCCGCCGGCACGGCGGTCCACCACAGCGGCTGGGCCGTCGCCGTCCCGCCGGGCACCGCCGCCGAGCAGGCGGACGGGGTCACCCCGGCGGGGGAGACATGCCTGGCGGGGCCCGAGGTCACCGGCCGGCTGCTGCCCTTGCACGGCTGGCGGAGCTCCGCGGTGCGCAGGGCCCCGCAGGGCACCGCGTACGGGCCCTGGGCCCTGGTCCCCGAACTCACCGGCACCGTCGGCGAGGAGGAGTCCGGCACCGTCTTCGCCGCGCTCGCCTCGCTCACCGGCGACCCCGACGCCCCGCCCCTGGCCGGGCTCGTCACCGCGGAGGTGAACGGACCGGCCGTCACGGTCCGCTGGCCGGACGGAGGCAGCACCGTGGTCGACTTCGGCGGCGGCCCGGACGGGGACGCCCCGCGGGTGACGGAGGAGACCGCATGACCGGCGCCCCCGAGGCCACCACCCGCCTGGGCATCTGCTCCGTCACCTTCCGCCGGCTGGACCCGGACCAGGTGATCGCCGCCGTGGCCGGGGCGGGCCTGGAGTGCGTGGAGTGGGGCGCGGACCGCCATGTGCCCGCCGGAGACGAGCGGGCCGCCCGCCGGGTGCGCGAGGCCACCGAGCAGGCGGGCCTCGCGGTCGCGTCGTACGGCTCGTACTACCGCGCCGGGGTGAGCGACCCGGAGGAGTTCGACGCGGTCCTGCGCTCGGCGCTGCTGCTCGGCGCGGCGCGGGTGCGGATCTGGGCGGGCGCCACCGGCACCCGCGAGACCCCGCCCGAGCGGCGCCGGCAGATCGTCGAGGACACCCGGCGCGCCGCCGCGCTCGCGGCCGACGCCGGGGTGGCGCTCGCGTACGAATTCCACCGGAACACCCTCACCGACGGCGCCGACCACACCCTCGGGCTGCTCGACGAGGTCGGCCGGGACGACCTGCACAGCTACTGGCAGCCGCCTGTTGAACCTGTGCTGTCCGACGCCGAGGTGCTGTCCGGCCTCGACGCGCTGATCGACCGGGTGGCCGCGGTGCACGCCTTCTCCTGGTGGCCCGGCACCACCCGGCTGCCGCTGTCGGCCCGCGAGGCGATGTGGCGCGGCGCCTTCGAGCGGCTGCGCGCCCACCGCGCCGCACGGGCCGGCGCCCCGTTGGACGTACTGCTGGAGTTCGTGCCCGGGGACGACGAAAAGATCCTGCCGAGGGAGGCGGCGACGCTGCGGACACTGGTCGGCCGGTGACGGCTCCCTTTTTTGAGGGCTCGGTTCTCCCCCAGCTACCGCTGGGAGGTGCCCCCGGCCGCGGGTTGGGCCGCGTCGCACCCGGCCGCGCGGTGTGCCATAACCGGCTCCGTCCCGACCGCCCCGTACTCTGACCTGGCCGTCTGCCGAAGGAGTACGTGATGGCCAGCTCCGCCCGTGCGGGCCCCGGTGCCGGGGGACGGATGCGGCGGGGCCTGCGCACCTGGATGCTCGAGGGCCTCGCCGACATGGCCAAGCAGCAGCCCGGCCCGCATGCCCAACTGCCGGTCGAACACCCGGGGCGGCCCTGGTGGAAGGTCATGTGTCTGACCGGTGTGGACTACTTCTCCACCCTGGGCTACCAGCCGGGCATCGCCGCCCTGGCGGCGGGTGTGCTCTCCCCGGTGGCCACGCTGGTGCTCGTGCTGGTCACCGTCGCCGGCGCGCTGCCGGTGTACCGGCGGGTGGCCGAGGAGAGCCCGCACGGCCAGGGCTCGATCGCGATGCTGGAGCGGCTGCTGTCGTTCTGGCAGGGCAAGCTGTTCGTCCTGGTCCTGCTGGGGTTCGCGGCGACCGACTTCCTGATCACCATCACCCTTTCGGCGGCCGACGCCACCGCCCACCTGGTCGAGAACCCCAACGTCGGCGGCGGCCTGCACGGCCATGAGGTGGCCGTCACGCTGGTGCTGATCGCCCTGCTCGGCGCCGTGTTCCTCAAGGGCTTCACCGAGGCCATCGGACTGGCGGTGGTGCTGGTCGGCATCTATCTGACGCTGAACGTGGTCGTCGTGGTGGTGGGTCTGGAGCATGTGCTCACCGAGCCGCACGTGGTCCCGGACTGGACCCGGGCGCTGACCACCGAGCACGGCAACCCGCTGCTGATGATCGGGGTCGCGCTGCTCGTCTTCCCCAAGCTGGCGCTGGGCCTGTCCGGCTTCGAGACCGGCGTGGCCGTCATGCCGCATGTCGAAGGGGACTCCGGCGACACCGAGGAGTGTCCGGCCGGGCGGATCCGCGGGACCAAGAAGCTGCTGACCACGGCCGCGCTGATCATGAGCGTCTTCCTGATCGCCACCAGCTTCATCACCACCCTGCTGATCCCGCACCGGGAGTTCGAGCCCGGCGGGGTCGCCAACGGCCGCGCCCTCGCTTATCTGGCCCATGAGTACCTGGGCAACGGCTTCGGCAGCGTCTACGACGTCTCCACCATCGTCATCCTCTGGTTCGCCGGCGCCTCGGCCATGGCCGGGCTGCTCAACCTGATGCCCCGCTATCTGCCGCGGTACGGCATGGCGCCGCACTGGGCCCGCGCGGTGCGCCCCATGGTGCTGGTCTTCACCCTCATCGCCTTCCTGGTGACCTGGATCTTCGACGCCGACGTCGACGCCCAGGGCGGCGCGTACGCCACCGGGGTGCTGGTGCTCATCTGCTCCGCCGCGATCGCCGTCACCATCGCCGCGCGCAAGGCCCGGCAGCGCCGCTGGACGGCCGTCTTCGCCACCATCGCGGCGGTCTTCGTGTACACCACGGCGGCGAACGTCGTGGAGCGGCCAGACGGCGTGAAGATCGGCGCCTGCTTCATCGCCGCCATCATCGGGCTCTCCCTGATGTCCCGGGTCGCCCGCGCCTTCGAACTGCGCGTCACCCAGGTGGACCTCGACCCCATGGCCGACCGGTTCGTGCGGGACATGGCCCACCGCACCATCCGGTTCATCGCGAACGAGCCGGACAGCCGCGACATGGCCGAGTACCGCGACAAGCTCCGCCAGATCCGGCAGGACAACGACCTACCGCCCGAGGAGGACCTCGTCTTCGTCGAGGTCACCGTCTCGGACCCGTCGGAGTTCGAGGCGGAGCTGCGGGTGTGCGGGGAGGTGCTGCACGGCCGCTTCCGCGTGCTGACGGTGATCAGCTCCTCCATCCCCAACGCGCTCGCCGGGATGCTGCTGCACGTACGGGATCTGACGGGCCAACGGCCGCACATCTACTTCGAGTGGACCGAGGGCAACCCCATCGCCCACTTCCTGCGGTTCTTCCTCTTCGGGCAGGGGGAGGTCGCGCCCGTCACCCGTGAGGTGCTCCGCGAGGCCGAGCCGGACCGGGCCCGGCGCCCGCACGTCCACGTCGGCTGAGTGGCCGCGTGTCCGGACGTCATCGGCGGGGCGGCAGCCGGTGGAGCCGCACGCGGGCCAGCAGCCCCGCCGACACGTCGGCCGTCATATAGGTGCGGTGGGGCTGCTGTCGCCGGTCGGTGGGGGAGCCCGGGTTGAGCAGCCGCAGCCGGTCCTCGGCCATCGAGTCCCACGGGATATGGCTGTGGCCGAACACCAGCACATCCAGCTCGGGGAAGCGCGCGGCACAGCGCGCCTCCCGCCCCCGCGCCGCCCCGGTCTCGTGCACCACCCCGAACCGCACCCCGCCCAGCTCCGCGTACGCCACCTCCGGCAGCCGCGCTCGGAGCGGCGGCCCGTCGTTGTTGCCGTACACCCCGATCAGCCGCCGGGAGCGGGCCTCCAGCAGGTCGAGGGTGGCGGTGTCGACCCAGTCCCCGGCGTGGATCACCACATCGGCGTGCGCCACCTGCGCCAGCAACTCCTCCGGGAGCTCCCTGGCGCGCCGCGGGACATGGGTGTCGGACATGAGCAGCAACCGCACCCGGCGACCGTACCGCGCCGGCCTGCCATGGAGTGCCCGCTGTCGGAAGTGGGAAGTAGAGTGCGATAAATAGTGTGCCAAGCGGATCGGACCGGGTCCGGAGAGGCGGGCGGGGATGACGGGGATGACGGGGAACGCGACGGCCGACCGGTATCCGCGGCCGGTGGTGTCGGCCGCGGAGGCGGAGTGGGTGTGGCGGCTGCTGTCGGTGCAGGCGCTGGAGCAGGGCACGCGGCCGGAGACGGTGCGGCTGGCCGTGGTGGTCGGGCTGGCCCGGGCCACCGGCGCCCGGTACGGGGACCTGCTGCGCTGCAGCACCGACGCGCTGGACCTGGAGGCGGGCTGGGTGACCATCGAACACGGCAAGCACCGCGTCCCGCGCCGGCACGGCCTGGATCCGGGCACGGTCATCGTGCTGCGGCGATGGCTGCGGGTGCGTCAGGAGCTATGCGCGGAGCTGGAGGGGACGGTGCCGAGGGCGTTACTTCTGACGGTGCACCACACCCATGACAACGGGGTCACCGTCGCGGCCGGGCTGCCCATCACCCGCCAGGGCCTGGTGCTCTCCTGGCGCCGCTTCGTCCACCGCACCAACGCGACCTACGCCGCCCGGCGCCCCCCGCTGCCCACCCGCTTCGAACAGCTCCGCCGCGTCTGGTCGCAGACCTGAGGACGCGGCGCCCGAGGGGTGAGGCGGCCGGGCCGCCCCACCCCCGGGGTGAGGACGCCGTCACGGGCAGTCCGTACGGGCCGGAAGGCCGCCCGGGAGGCACCTCTCCAGCCGCCCCACGCGCTGTGCGGTGCGGTGACGACAGCGTCGGCACTCCGCCGACTCGGCGATCAGCAACTGGCCTGCGCAGCCCACCACCGGCGTGGAGTACACGACATGCGGGCCGCGCTCCGCGCACCGCGGGCAGGTCAGCACCAGCTCGCGGGGGTTCATCGCGCGGTCCTCACACCGGACCGCACACCGAGCAGCAGGCCGACGGCGGCCGGCAGCAGCCACCGCGCCTCCTGGAGGGCGGCGGGGGCCGCCGCGGCGGCCGAGGGGGACATCACCAGTACGACGCCCAGCACCAGCAGCCCTACGAAGGCCGCGCTGACGCGCGGGAGGTCTATCCTGAAACTGACGAGCACGAGGTCTCCTTGTGTTTCGAGCATGAAGGCCGCTCCCTGCTTCCAGCCAGAAGCACCAGGGGGCGGCCTTTGGCTTGTTGTGGGAAGTCCCAGGCCGGGGCCTACTGTCCGGCGGTCGATCGGATCACATGGGGTACTCCTTCCTCTCGGTGTCGGCCAGTGCCGGCCGGTGGCGGCCGCTTGTCAGGAGTGTGGATCCGGGCCCTGGCCAGGACAACGAATCGCAGACGGGCGGGGAACTTCACGGTCACGGGAAGTGCACTCACGGTAATCTGGTGAACGCCCGTAGCAAGCACGGACAATGACGGACGCTCAGTGCCGTTCTGTGTCCATCAGGGGGGAGCACCATGTCCGACCGGCGTACACCGTCACTCCCACCGACCCCGCAGCTCGCCTTCGCCGCGCAACTGCGTGAGCTGCGGCGGCGCACGTTCAACGAGCCCACGGAGGAGACCCTCGCGAGAAAGATGGGCTGTGCGCGCAGCACCGTCTCCGCGATCCTCAACGGCCGCCGGTTTCCCAGCTGGCCGCACACCGCGGCGTTCGTGGAGGCGTGTGACGGGGGCACCAAGGAGTGGCAGGAGTACTGGCTGCGGGCCAAGCGGGAGCTCGACGAACTGCGTCAGGGGCCGAAGGGGGCGGTCACCGGAGCCGCAGCGGCGGTGGTGGTGCCGATCGAGGAGGGGCCGGCGGCCGTGGGCCAGGCGATGCTGGCCGCGCGCTGGTACCGCAACAACCGCGAGTTCTACGAGGCGGCCTGTGAGCGTGTGCGCCAGGCCCACTCGGAGATCCGGGTCACCTACAACCGCCGCTATCCGCCGAGCCAGTACACCACCCGAGCCTCGGCCGAGTACTTCCAGGCGATCTTGGACTGGGCCGGTGAGGACACCGAGGACGAGCGGTGTGTGCGGCGCATCATCGGGGTGCCCGAGCACGAAGGGCGCCCCGACCGGGACATGCTGTCCTGGGCGCGCCAGCACTACCAGGACAGCAGACACATCCTCAACTACGAGGCCGGCGTGCTGCGCTGGACGGCCTCGGCCGACGGCCTCAACATGGCCCTGATCGACGACAGCGTGGTGTTCCTGGCCTTCTCCGGCGGTCCCCGCCAGAAGCTGAACGGCTTCAGCGTGGAGGACCCCACCTTTATGAGCTACTTCGCCGCCCACTTCGAACAGTTGTGGGCGGCTCTGCAGCCGCTGGGCGCCTATCTGGACGAAGTGGACGGCGTTCGGCGGGACATGTGACGCACTACCCCGCGGTACGGAGTTGCTGGGCCGTGACGGTGAAGCTCGCCTTCGCCACGGCCCCGTTCACCGTCACCGAGAGGGTCGCGGACCCCGGGCGCAGCGCGGTGAGCCGGCCCGTCGTCGGGTCGTACGCGGCGACGTAGCGCGGCCGGTGCCGGGCGTCGTCCGGGTCGCCGACGAAGAGGTTCGGCGATCCGGTCCAGTCCGCGCTCACCGGGAAGCCGACCGGCACCCGGCGGGGGTTGGCGCCCTCGCCCTGGAGCACGGTCGCGGTGACCTCGGCGTGCTGCCCGGCGGGCAGTTCGGCCGGGGCGGTGACGGTCAGCCCATCTACGTGTGCCCTGGTCTGTACGGACACCCAGTCGGGCCCGCCGGTCCACGGGGCCTGCCGGGCGCGGGCCTGCTCGTGCCGGGAGACCCGGTCGACGCCGACCATGGACCAGCCGGTGAAGCCGCCCTGGTCGGGCGGGGTGGCCGGGTTCTTGCCCGAGTTGCCGTTGATCAGATACGGCACGCCGTCGACCCGCGAGGCGTGGAAGGTGCCCACATGGCCGCCGATGAACGCCGCGCCCTTGCCGGTCGTACGGCGGAACTGGGCGAGCCAGCCCTCCAGCAGCGCGGCCTCCTTGCGGTCGCCGAGCTGGCTGCCCTGCTGCGGGGTGGGGTCGCGCGGGGGCACATGCTCGATCACCATCACCGAGCCGACCTCCGGGTCCTTCGCCGCCGCGTCGAGCTGGGCGCGCAACTCCTGGATCTGGTCGAATCCGCCGCCGCGCAGGCTCAGGCTGGAGGTGTCCAGGGTGATGAAGCGGGTGCCTCGGTGGTCGAAGACGCGGTGCGCGGGGCCGAATTCGGACTCGAAGTTGTCGATCTTCCCGCCCATTACCTCATGGTTGCCCGGCACGTAAGTCCAGGGCACGGCGTCGCCCAGCTCCTCGGTGAGGACCTTGCGGGCGAAGGCGAGGTCGGCGGGGGAGCCCTCGTCGACCAGATCGCCGTCGATGACCAGGAAGTCGGGGCGCGCCGCCTTGATCTCGCGCAGGGTGCGGCGGGCCTGGGCGACGATCGCGCTGTCCGGGTCGCGGGCCACGAACTGGGCGTCCGACATCACCGCGAACCGCCAGTCGCGGCCCTCGGCGCGTGCGGCGGTGGTGATCAGCGGGTCCGGATAGGCCGTCTGGGCGGGCAGGTCCACGGCGGGCGGGACCTGCGCGGTGAGGTCGTCGATGGTGATACGGCCGGTGTACTGGCGGGTGGCGCCGGTCTCGGCGAGATAGAAGCGGTTGACCTTCAGCGGATACGAGACCCCGGCCGGGACGGCGAAGTCGACGTGCCGCCAGCCGGTCCAGGTGACATACGGGCCGCGCAGCAACTGGTCGGAGCCCGCCGCGTCCTTGAGGTGGAGCGTGGGCCACGCCCCTTTGCCGTCCCCCTTGATCCACAGGCCGAACGACTGCGGCTGGCCCTCCACGGCGATCTGCTGCGGCGGGCTGACGTACGCGGCGCGGGTGGCGGTGGACTGGGTGAAGTCGTAGGTCAGCTCAAGACCGGTGGTGCCGCTGTGGCCGTCGGGCGTGGCCGCGATCGAGCCGGAGGCGCGGGCCTGGCTGAACGTCCACTGCGCGGCGTCGTCGAAGGCGGCCTCCTGCCGCTCGGTCAGCCCTACGGTGACCGCGAGCCGGGTGGTGGTGCCCGCCACGGTGACCTTGACCTGACCTGCGCCCTGTCCACCGTGGGCCTTGACGGTGAAGTCCCCCGAGTCCTGGTCCGGGGTGATGTCGAAGAGGTCGTGGTCGTAGTCGAGCCGGACGTCGGACGGTTCGACGGGCGCGCTGGTGCCGTGCGCGTCCAGGCCCACCACCCCGAAGCGGCCGGTGGCCTCGGCGTCCTTCAGGCCGATCAGCCGGGTGGTGGGCTGGATCCGGTCCAGGTCGTCGAGGACGGTCAGCTCGATGTCGCCCTTCGCGGCTCCCCGGCGGGCCGTGACCGACGTGTCGCCGCTGTGCCGGGCGGTGAAGGTGCCGTCGGCGTCCACCCGCCCGATGTGCGGGTCGGCCGAGCGCCAGGTCGGAGCGCCCTCGGCGGGTCCGTACGTCTCGTCGTATCCGGCGGCGGTCAACTGCCGGGTCAGCCCTGGGAAGACGCGCTCGGGGTGGCCGCCCTTGACGGGGTCGACGGTGGGCGCCGCTCCGGCGGCGGCCGCGGTCTCCACCCAGAAGCCCTTGAGCCGGCCGCTGCCGTCGGGGGCGGTGAACGCCAGGCCGTTGGGGACGGTGCGCTCGCTGCCGTCGGACGGGCTGTTCTCCACCCGCGCCGTGTCGCTGCCGGGCGCGCGGGCCACCAGCGTGGAGGAGCCGCCGCCGTCGAGGTTGAGCGCGCTGTAGGCGCCCGCGTCCTTCATCATCACGCCGAGTTCGGTGAGCGTGACGCCGCCGCTGTCGGCCTGCCGCCCGTCCACGGTGAGGACCCGCATCGTACGGCCGTCGCGGGAGAAGCCGACCGCCGTGCGCGGGGCGGCGGTGTTGTTGCCCTCGCCGTCGTGGCCGACCGCCTTGCCGTCCACGACCAGCAACTCCCGGCCGCTGACCGCCGTGTCGGGCACGTCGCCGCTGTCGGGGCGCGGGTGGTACTCCCACGAGACCGCGTCGCCGACGGCCAGGTTCGCCAGCGCGTCGGCTCCCGCGTCGCGGCCGATCAGCAGCGTGGTGCCGGGGGGTATCGCGCCCTTGCCGGGCGCGGTGGCCACGGAGGTGACCTTGCCGTCCACGACGGCCACTTCGGCGGTGCGCTTCGTTCCGGCCCCGTCGACGGTCTGGGCGCGGTCCGCCTCCCCCCACTGGGCGGTGTACGCGCCGATGCCCTGGGCGGGCACATTGGCCGAGTTGAGCGCGGCGAGCGGGTGCGGGCCGTCGGGGAGGGTGAGCGTGCCGTCGAAGTACAGCTGGAGGACCCGGCCCGCGGCGCCGGGCCCGATGCCGACCGCGCGGCCCCCGGCCGCGCCGGACGAGGCCGAACTGACCACGCGGCCCGCGCTGATGCCGGTTCCCTCGGGCGCGCCGGTCTGGTTGATGTCGAAGAAGTCGCCGTTGATGGCGGCGACCGTACGACGGCCCGGCCCCGGGTCGTGCTCGGCGGCCAGCTTGGAGACGGTGTCGCGGGCGGCGACCTGGCCTGGGTAGAGGTAGTCGACCTTCGTGCCGCTCGCCAGGTCCACCGACAGCGAGTCGACCCGCAGCCACTTGTCGGACTCCAGCCGGTCGTACGAGGTCAGCTCGGTCCCGGGGGCGACCGGCCGCGAGCTGCGGGCGGTCTCGATCCCGTCGCCGTCGACGACGGACCGCACCGCGGCGCCGTCCCGCCCGCGCGCACCGCTGGCGGCCGGCGGCGCGACGGGCCGCAGCATCTCGGCGGAGGACCGGGGCAGCGGCTCGGGAGCGGGGGAGGGGGTGCTGTCAGCGGCGGCCTGACCGGCGGCGCCCAGCAACAGGGCGGACACCGCGGCCAGCACCGCCACGGGTCTGGCGAGAGCGACAGGGGGCACGGCAACTCCAGGGAACCCTCGGCTTCGCGTGGTTCACACGCACAGCGCCCCAGCATCCCGGGGGGAGTTGACCTTGCGCCAGGAGTCGTCGGCAACATCCTGGGAAACATCGCGGCGCGCGACCCCCGGGGCCCGCCGCGTGGGGGCCCCGTCCCGGACCCCGGTCCTCAAGCTCCCCCGGCTACCGCTGGGCGGGGGTACCTCCCAGCGGTAGCCGGGGGCGTCCCCGGGCGGGCTGATTTCAGCCCGTCCGGGGCTTGCGGACACGCCCGGAGGGCGTCCGCTTGAGCCCTGTGCCTGGGGGTCAGCCGCAGTGGCCGGGGCCTCGCGTGACCGACTGGCTGCCGATCGTGCCGCTGAAGGCGATGCAGGTGTTGCGGCCGCTGACATACACCGGGCCCGCGTAGCTGGTGAAGTAGCCGTTGTCGACGTCGCCGCCACCGTCGGCGGTACGCGACACCCAGACCTCCATCCAGATGGCCGCGCCCGGCGCGTTGCGCACCGCGACGGCGCAGTTCTTGCCGGTCGAACCGTTCCAGGTCAGGAACAGCGTGCCGGCGTCGCCGATGGCGGCCGATTCGACCACGCCGTAGCCCGCACCGCACACGCCGTTGTACGAGGCGGCGTGCGCGGTGGTCGAGGTGGCCACCATGCCCGCCGCGGCCAGGACCAGTGCGCCGGCGACGGTCGCGATCCGCTGGGCGGAGCGCGGCGGGCGCCTCATCGCACGACCGCCGACGCCGTCGGGAGCGCGTCCTCGGCGGCCGCCAGGGCGCCGCAGTGCCCCCAGCCGGAGTTGCCGGACCAGGAACTGACCTGGCCGTTGAAGAGGACGCAGGTGCCACGGGCGTCCAGGTATACCGGGCCCGCGTACTGGGTGTAGTCGCCCTCGTCCCACACCCCGGCGTTGTCGCTGGCCCGGAAGAGGCCCACATACATGAACTGCCGTGTACCACTGCCCGACTTGGGGACTGTGTAGGCGCAGTTCTTACCTGTGGCGCTGCTGTAGTACAGGTACGTGTAGCCGGAGTAGAACTCCAGCGTGTCGATCTTCGTGCCGGCGCAGATGGCGGCGGCGTGGGCGGTTCCCGCGCTGCTCACCACCAGGCCGCCCGCGCACAGAGCCAGCGAGGCGGCGGCGGTGACGGCACGCCGTACAGCTCCATGGAACTGGAAACGCACGGTGGTCCCCCTTAGTCGTGCTTAGTCGTGGAAGAAGAACGATCCGGTGCGAGCCGAGTCTGGCGTCGACTGTCTCCGCGGGCGTTAGCACTCCGTGCAGTCTTCGTTGGCATACCGCGCAGGCGGTGCGGGCCGTGCTCGATGTCTGGCGCTTTGACCGACAACAGCCTGTACGCAGCCTTGTCCCGGCCGGGATCATCTCTACGTGCACAGGTCGACTGGAGGGGAGTCGGGCCAGGGGCGGTCGGGCGCACCGGGGCCACTGGTGTCGCTGTCCACCGATGGAGTGCCACCGCGGGACCGGCTCGAGTGGTGGCGGCACATGATGGAGAACGATGTCATGTCCGTGACGCTGACCAGCGACCGGACGAACCCTTTCCGCGGGAGAGTCCACGCTGTCGACCTGCCCAGTACCCGGGTGGCGACATTCTCCTTCTCACCGTTGTCGGCCCGTCGTGGACCTGCCCAAATCCGGCGCCACGACCCGGAGAACTACTTCCTGTTCCTGGTGCAGGGCAGCATGATCCAACTGGAGCAGTCCCGCAACGTCGCCTGCCTCACATCCGGTGGCATGGCCGTTTTCGACACGTCTCACCCGCTGGCCGCCGACTTCCCGAGCCAGGATGGCTGCCGGCATCGAGTGAGCCTGATGCAGTTGCCCAGAACCTCCCTGCCGCTGCCGTTCGACAAAATGGACCAGCTGCTGGGCAGATCTCTCGTCGCCCGATCTCCCGCAGGGGTGCTGCTCGGCCACTTCCTGTCCGGCTTCCCGGACAGTGCCGCCCACGGCGGTCTCGCGGAACTCCACCGTATGGGCACGATCGGTGTCGATCTGGCCGCTGCCTTCTTCGCGGCCCTGCTCGACGTTGGTGACGCCCTGCCCGTGGAGACCCGCGAGCACGTGCTGCTCGTACGCGTCAACGCGTTCATCGATCACAACCTGGGCGATCCCGAACTGCGGCCGGCCGCCATCGCCGCGCACCACCACATCTCCGTACGCACGCTGCATCTGCTGTTCCGGACGCAGCCCGGGACGGTCAGCGCCACGATTCGACGCCGCCGTCTGGAACGGTGCCGGACCGACCTCATCGACCCGCGGTTGAGGCACCGGACGATAGGCGACATCGCCATCCGGTGGGGATTCCGACACCTCGCGGACTTCAGCCGCGCCTTTCGCGCCGCTTATGGAACGGCGCCCAGCGACTTCAGAAACTCGGTCTTCCGGCGGTCGCCCGGGGAAACGGGCTGTAGTCCGTAGCGCGGCTCAGGCGTCGATGACGCCGTCGAGGTAGACCCAGTCCCCGTCGTGGCGTACGAACCGGCTGTTCTCGCGGAGTTCCCCGGCCCGGCCGTGCTCGGTGTAGTGGGCGCGGAACTCGACGGTGCCGGTGGTGTGGAACGCGCTGCCCTCGGTGGTGCCGAGGACGTCCAGACCCTGCCAGCGCAGCGCGGGGTCGAAGCCGACGCGGGGCGGCCTGGTGTCGGGGTGCCAGCTGCGCAGCAGATACGCCTCGTCCCGGCGGACGAAGGCGCTGTAGCGGGAGCGCATCAGCTGCTCGGCGGTGGCCGCCCGGGTCTGCCCGTGGTGCAGTCTGCCGCAGCAGTCGTCGTAGGCGGCGGGCAGCCCGCAGGGGCAGGGGGCCGGGCGGGGCGGCTGCGGGCGTCGTGCGCGTCGGGACATGGCCCCATTGTGACGGGGCGCGCTCCGGTGTCCGCCCCGGGGCCGGGGGCTGAGGGGAGGCTGTGGCCGGTCCGCTCTGTCACCGCCCACTGCGATGATGACCGGCGGTACCGACAGGAACGGGAGCACGACATGGTTGAGCGGGCCGCGCGGCGGATCGTCGAGGAGATTACATGGAGCGGCGTGCCGCGATCCTGGGGCGGCCCGAGCAACTGCCGCCGCCCGCGTCCGCCGCCGCGCTCGACGAGGCCGAACGCCGCATCGGCCAGCCCCTGCCCGCCGACCTGCGGGCGCTGTACTCGATCGCCGACGGCGACGGCATCGGCTTCGAGCACCGCTACCTGCTCGGGGGGAATGCCTGGTTGGCGCTGAAGGGCCTGGTCGCCGTCCATGCCGGCCGGCGCGAACCGAGCTGGTGCAGCTGGGAGCTGGCCTGGCACTCGGTCGTCTTCGACACCGACCCGGCCGACACCGTCCGCCGCTGCGGCGGGCACCCGGCCTGGCTGCCCTTCGGCAGCGGCGAGGACGGCAACTACCTGGCGGTGGACCTTGCCCCGGCCCGGAACGGCCGTCCCGGCCAGGTGATTCGCATCGGCCGCGACTACGACGCCGGCCCGGCCTACGTCGCCGACTCGATAACCTCGCTGCTCGGCCACCACCTGAAACTGCTGGAGCGGGGAGCCTACGAGAAGGACGACGGGTACATCTCCCTGCTGGAGCCCGCCCGCCGTCTCGGCCCCGAGAGGATCGTCGGGCGACCTCTCCCGGGCCACCGTCCGCGACCTGGCCGTCCTGGCCGACCTGCCCGACCTGCGCTACCTGGCCCTCACCACTCAGCAGTGGACCGAACTGCTGGACGAGGGCGAGGCCCCGCCCATCCTCGCCGCCGCCCGTCTGGCCGACGAGGCGACCCTCGACGAGGCCACCCTCGACGATGCCCTGACCTGGTCGGCCCGCCTCGGCCTGAACACCAGGGACGCGTTCCGCACCACCGGCACCCTCATCAGGCCGTAGTCAGCCGCAGCGGCGCGACATCGGCGGGCAGGCCGGCGACCGAGCGAGGGGAGCCGGGGGAAGGGCGGGCACGGGTGTCAGCGCGGCCGGGCGGCCGGGGAGTTCAGCTCCCGGTTCACCGCTTTGACCAGGGCGGTGTCCTCCGCGAGGTCCTCGGCGCCGAGCAGGAGCAGCAGTGCGCGCAGGGCGTCCGGGACCGGCCGGTCCCAGGCGCGGCGCAGTTGCTCGGCGGCCGGGTCCTCGGCGGGGGTGTCCCGGGTGGCGCGGGCCCAGGCGGCGAGCGCGGCGGCCAGCTGGGGGGTGTCCTGGCCGGTGGCGCGCAGTTCCCGCAGCGGGGCCAGCCACCGCTCGGGGATCTTCAGCGATCCGTCGGCGGCGATCTGCCGGATCCGGTGGTGCATCGCGGGGTTGGCGAAGCGGCGTACGAGGCTGTCGACGTAGCCGGGGATGTCCAGGCCGTCGGCCGGGGGCAGGCTCGCGGCGGCCTCCGCGCAGAAGGCGCGGACGGTGTCCTCGCCCCACCCGGTGGCCATGACATCGGCCACCGTCTCGCAGCCGGCCGCCAGGCCCAGATAGGCGAGGAGCGAGTGCGAGCCGTTGAGCAGCCGGAGCTTGGTGAGCTGGTACGGGGCGACATCGCCGACGAAGCGCGCGCCGCCGGCCTCCCAGCGCGGTCGGTCGGCGGTGAAGGTGTCCTCGAGTACCCACTGGGTGAAGGGCTCCGCGGTCACCGCGCCCTCGTCGCGCAGGGTCAGGGCGCGGGCGGCGGTGTGCAGGTCGCCCTCGGTGGTGGCGGGGACGATGCGGTCGACGACGGTGGAGGGGAAGGCGACCGAGGTGGCCGTCCACTCCAGCAGGCGTTCGCGTTCGTTCCATCTGGTGGCGGCGAGGAACTCCCGTACCAGGCGGCGTACGACCGCGCCGTTGCCGGCCATGTTGTCGCACGAGACCACCGACAGGGGCGCGCCGCCGGAGCGCAGCCGGGCGCGGAGGCCGTGTGCCAGCTGTCCGACCACGGTCGCCGGGGTGGGCGCGCCCGTGAGATCGTCACGTGTCAGCGGGTCGGCCAGGCCGAGGCCGCCGGTCGCGGGGTCCCGGCGGTAGCCCTTCTCGGTCACGGTGAGGGTGACGACGGTGACGTCCGGGGAGGCGAGCAGCTCGGTGAGGCGGGCGCCGTCGTCCGCCGCGTGCAGCACCTCGGTCACGGTGCCGACGACGCGGGTGACCGGCCCGTCGGGGCGGCGCTCGGTGAGCGAGTACAGCCCGTCCTGGGGACGCAGCGCGTCCACGACGGTCCTGCTGCGCTGGGTGACGCCGGCGATTCCCCACCCGCCGCCGGCGGACGCCTCGGCCTGCTCCGTATAGACGGCCTGGTGGGCCCGGTGGAAGGCGCCGATGCCCAGGTGGACGAGGCGCGGCCGCAGCGCGCCGCGGTCGATCGCGGGCCGGCTCGCGGCGGGGACGGCGCGCAGGGTGCTGTCGGACAGCCGTTCCCCGGTGGGGGCGGGCGTGGCCTGGTCGCGGGGTGTGGCGCTCACCAGTCGTGCACCGACCCGTCGGTGCGGCGGCTCACCGGCAGGTACTTGGGGTCGTACGGGAAGCGGGCGGCCGCCTCCTCGTCGAGTTCGACGCCGAGGCCGGGAGCGTCGGAGGGGTAGAGGGCGCCGTCGCGCAGCTCGTAGGCGGGGCGGAACACCTCGTGGGTGAGCGGTTCGTGGCCCATGTACTCCTGGACGCCGAAGTTGGGGACGGTGACGTCCAGGTGGATGTTGGCGGCCAGGGACACCGGTGACAGGTCGGTGGCCCCGTGGGAGCCGGTGCGCACCTGGTAGAGCTCGGCGAGGTGGAAGATCCGCCGCAGGTGGGTGATGCCGCCGGCGTGGACGACGGTGGCGCGGATGTAGTCGATGAGCCGCTCGGTGATGAGCTGCTGGCAGTCCCAGATGGAGTTGAACACCTCGCCGACCGCGATGGGGGTGGTGGTGGACCGGCGGATCTGGCGGAAGGACTCCTGGAGTTCGGCGGGGGTGGGGTCCTCCATCCAGAACAGCCGCAGGTCCTCCAGCTGGTGGCCGAGCCGGCCCGCCTCGGTGGGTGTCAGCCGGTGGTGGACGTCGTGCAGCAGATGGAAGCCGAAGCCGAACCGCTCGCGGACCGCGGTCAGCAGGCGGGGCGCGAAGTCCAGGTAGTCCTCGGTGGACCAGGTCTGTTCCTGGGGCAGGGCGGAGGCGGCGGGTTCGTAGACCACTCCCTTGCGCACCCCGTAGCTGCCCGGCGAGCCGGGGACGGCGGCCTGGGCGCGGATCGCGCGGTAGCCCAGGTCCTGGAAGCGGGCGACGTCGTCGAGGAGTTCGGGGATGTCGCCGCCGCTGGCGTGGCCGTAGACCATGGCCCCGTCGCGGGCCCGGCCGCCCAGCAGGTCGTACACGGGCATGCCGGCGACCTTGCCCTTGATGTCCCACAGCGCGGTGTCGACGGCCGCGATGGCGGTCATCGTCACCGGGCCGCGGCGCCAGTACGCGCCCTTGTAGAGGTACTGCCACATGTCCTCGATGCGGGCGGGGTCCCGGCCGATCAGCAGCGGTACGAGGTGGTCGCGCAGATACGAGGCGACCGCGAGCTCACGGCCGTTCAAGGTCGCGTCACCGAGTCCGGTCACGCCGTCGGACGTGGTCACCTTCAGCGTCACGAAGTTGCGGCCGGGCGAGGTGACGATGACCGTCGCCTCGGTGATCGTGGCCATGTGCTGCTCCTAGGGTGCGGGGTGGAGTCCAGCTCATTGGTCGACTACCATACAAGTATTGCGGTCGAGTGGGTCAAGGGACGGGAAGGGGCTCGATGGCACCGGTGGAAGGACTGCACGCGGCACGTTCCCGGGGGCGCAACACCCGGCAACTGGTCCATGAGGTGCTGCGCTCGCGCATCGTCGGCCTGGAACTGGCGCCTGGGGCGGCCATCTCCGAGAACGAGCTGGCGGCCGAGCTCGGCGTCAGCCGCACCCCCGTGCGCGAGAGCCTGATCCTGCTCGCCGACGAAGGTCTCGTCGACATCTATCCGCAGATGGGGACGTTCGTCTCGCGGATCCGCGAACGGGACGTCGCCTCGGCCCAGTTCATCCGGGAGGCGCTGGAGCGCGCGGCCCTGCGCGACGCGGTGGGCCGGGCCACCGAGCGCGACATCGCCGACCTGAAGGCGCTGCTCGCCGCCCAGGAGGAGGCCGACCGGCGGACCGACCGGGAGGGCTTTTTCCAGCTCGACGAGGAGTTCCACGCCCGGCTGATGGCCGTCAGCGGACACGGCTCCGCCTGGCCGGTGGTCAGCCAGGCCAAGGCCCAGCTCGACCGGGCGCGCCGGCTGTCACTGCCGCTGACGGCGCAGATGACCCTGCTGGTCGGCCAGCACCGGGCGATCGTCGACCTGTTGGACGCGGGTGATCTGGACCGGGCCGACGAGGCGCTGCGCTCGCATCTGCGGCTGGTCTTCAGCGATGTGGAGAAGATCCGGGCCCGCCACCCCGAGCTGTTCAGCGACCAGGAGGCGCCCGTCCGGCCGCGCCGCGAGACCGCCCGGCGCGGCGGCTCCCGAAGGGAGGCCTGATGCGGGCACCGGCCGGGCGGGGGAGCGGCCAGGGTGTGGTCACGCTCGGGGAGACCATGGCGCTGCTCGCGGCCGAGCGGGTCGGGCCGTTGCGGCATGTGCCCAGCATGTCGGTGGGCATGGGCGGGGCGGAGAGCAATGTGGCCGTGGCGCTGCGGCGGCTGGGCACCCCCGTCACCTGGATCGGCAGGGTGGGCGCCGACTCCTTCGGCGAAGTACGGGCGGTCACCGACCCGGCCGCCGCCACCGGGCTGATGGTCAAGGAGCGGCGCACCTCGCGCTCCCTGAGCGTCTGGTAGTACCGCGCGGGCAGCGCGGGCTCCCGGCTGCGGCCCGAGGACATCGCCGAGGAGACCGTCGCGCGGGCCGCCCTGCTCCACATCACCGGCATCACCCCCGCGCTCTCGGACTCGGCCGCCGAGGCCGTACGACACGCCGTCGGACTCGCCCGCCGGCACGGGCTGACCGTCTCCTTCGACGTCAACTACCGTGCCAAGCTGTGGTCCCGCGAGTCCGCCGGCAAGCAGCTGCTGGACCTGGTGCGCGGCTGCGATGTCGTCTTCGCCGGGCGGGAGGAGGCCACGCTCTTCGTGCCGGATGACGACGATCCGCTCGCCCTCGCCACCGCCCTCACCCGGCTGGGCCCCGCGCAGGCCGTCATCAAGCTCGGCGCCGACGGGTGCGCGGCGGTTGTGGACGGCGAGCGGCTGTGCGTCCCGGCCGTCCCGGTCGACGCGGTGGACCCGGTGGGCGCGGGAGACGCCTTCGTCGCCGGCTATCTGGCCGAGCTGCTGCGGGGCGTGCCGGCCCGCGCCCGGCTGGAGACCGCGGTGACCACGGGCGCCTTCGCCTGCACCGTCTCCGGAGACTGGGAAGGCATGCCGACCCGCTCCGAGCTGACACTGCTCGGTGCCACGGAGGACGTGGTTCGCTAAGAGTGTCCGGCGGATCTTGACGCCTGTGGTGGCCGTGCGGCGGACCCCGCCTGGCCTCACCTCACGAGCGCGCCTGCGCCGACAGAGGCCGTTGCATGAGCAGCGTGTCGACCCAGCGGCCGTGCTTGTGGCCCACGGCGGTCAGCCGGCCCGCGTCGGTGAAGCCGAAGCGGCGGTGCAGGGCGGCCGAGGCGTCGCTGCCGGTGTCCGCGATGACCGCGATCATCTGCCGTCGCCCGGCCCGGCCGGCCTCGGCGATCAGGGGGCCCAGCAGGGCGGTGCCCAGCCCCCGGCCGGTGGCGTCGGGGGCGAGGTAGACGGTGTCCTCCACCGTGTACCGGTACGCGGGCTTGGGCCGCCATGGCCCAGCGTACGCGAACCCCGCCACGGCGCCGGAGAGTTCGGCTACCAGGAAGGGCAGGCCGCGGCCGGTGAGATCGTCGAGGCGCTGCTCCCAGTCGGCGGCGGAGCGGGGGGTCTCGTCGAAGGTGGTCACGGTGTGGCGGACGTAGTGCGCGTAGATGTCGGCCACGGCCTTCAGGTCGGCGTGGACCGCCGGCCGGATGGTCGCTTCCGGGGGTGTCATGGTCGCGGTGCTCTTTTCGCTATAGAGGAAGTAGTTGTTATTATAGGGGAATGCTGGATCTCGCGACCCTGGGCGCCCGTGTGCAGGGACTGCGGCACGAGCGCGGCCTGACCCTTCAGCAGCTGGCCGGGGCGGCCGAGGTGAGCGTGAGCATGCTGTCCTCGGTCGAGCGCGGCCAGAAGGCGCCCACGGTCCTCGTCCTCGCCCGCATCGCCGACGGGCTCGGCGTGCCGCTCGCCGAACTCGTCGCTCAGCCCGAGGACAGCCGCGTCATCGTGCGCAGGGCGGCCGACCAGGACACCGTCGAGGAGCCCGGAGGGTGGCGGCGGACCGTCCTCACCCCCGTGGTGCCCGGCGTGAACTTCGAGTGGATCCGCACCACCCTGCCGCCCGGCTGCGACGCGGGCCGGTTCCCCGCGTACGCCCCGGGCTCCCATGAGTTCGTCGCCGTGGAGTCGGGGACCCTGCGGCTGACCCTCGCGAGCAGGACAGTGGAGCTCGACGCCGGGGACTCGGTGTACTTCGCCGCCGACGTTACCCACGCCTACGCCAACCCCGGGCGCGTGCCGTGCACTTACCATGTCGCAGTGCTCATCATGCGGCCTCGCGCGGCACAGCCCCGTTGACGAGGCGACGGTGACGAGGCCCCGTTGACGAGGCCACGGTGATATTCGATTGCCGCTCGGGCGCGCCGCCTGCTCTACTCACCACCGGCAGGTCCGCCGATCGAGGAGGCACAATGAGGCACACGTTCATGTCCATCCACATCTCCCCTGCCATCCGCGCGAAGGACATGACGTTTGTCGACCTCATCGACCCTGCCCGCCGCAAGGAGGACGACCTCCGGTAGGCACGTTCTCCGTTTCCTCCTGCCAGGCCGCGGCCCCGCCGTACTCCTGGCCCTGACCATCACCGCCGCCACCGCCCTGCCGCTGGCGGCACCCCAGTTCACCCGCCGGCTCGTCGACGGCGCGAGCGCCGGCGACGACACCCGCACGCTCACCCTCACCGCGCTGGGCTACCTCGCCCTGGCCGTCGCCGGGCAGGGTGCCCGCACCGTCACCGCCTGGCTGGCCGGCAAGGCGGCCTGGGACGGCACCAACCGGCTGCGTGAACACCTGGCCGAGCACACCCTCGGCCTGGACCTGGCCTTCCACGGCCGGCACACCCCCGGCGAGCTGATCGAGCGGGTGGACGGCGATGTGTCCGCCATCGCCGACTTCGTCGTGGCGTTCCTGCTGGACGTCGTGGCCGGGGTGCTGCTGCTGTGCGGAGTGATCGCGGTGGTGTGGGCGGTCGACCCGCGCATCGGCGCGGCCCTGCTGGCCTACTGTGCGCTGATCGGCCTCGGCATGGTCCACGCACAGCGCCTCGCCGTACCCTCCGCCACCCGCGCCCGGGCGGCCGACGCCACGCTCTTCGGCTTCCTGGAGGAACGCCTCGCCGGAGCCGAGGACCTGCGCGCCAACGGGGCCGGCGAGCACACCGTCCGCCGGTTCCACCAGGCCGGCGCCGTGCTGTGGCGCACCGGACGGCGCGCCAGCGCGGTGGGCAGCTCCGTCCTGGCCGCCACCAGCGTGGCGTTCGCGGTCGGCACGGCGCTCATGGCGGGCCTGTCGGGCACCCTCAGCATCGGCACCGCGGTGCTGCTGTTCCAGTACACGCTGATGGTCCGCACCCCGTTCGAGCGGCTGATCGACCAGCTGCGCCACTACCAGACCGCCCTCGCCGGAGTGGCCCGCATCGGTGACCTGCTGGCCGAGCGCCGCACGCTGACCGTCCCGGCCCCCGCCGAGGAACTGCCCGCGACCGGGCCGCTGCGGCTGGAGCTGGACGGCGTCGACTTCGCGTACGACGGCGAAGACGGCGAAGAGGGCGAGCCGGTGCTGCGCGACATCACCCTCACCCTCGCGCCGGGCGAGACGCTCGGCCTGGTCGGCCGCAGCGGCAGCGGCAAGACCACCATCGCCCGCCTGGTGGCCCGGCTGTACGACCCGTCGGCGGGCGCCGTCCGGGTCGGCGGCCTGGACCTGCGCGAGGTGGACACCACCTCGCTCCGCGACAGGATCGCCGTGGTCACCCAGGACGTGCAGCTGTTCGCCGCCGACGTCCGGGACAACCTCACCCTGTTCCGCCCCGGATACGAGGACGGCCGGCTGAGGGCCGTCCTGGCCGAAGTGGGGCTTCCCGACTGGGATCTCGACGCCCCGCTCGGCAAGGTCTCCGCGGGCCAGGCGCAGCTGCTGGCCTTCGCCCGGGCCCTGCTCGCCGACCCCGGGCTCGTGGTGCTCGACGAGGTGTCCAGCCGGCTCGACCCGGCCACCGAGCGCCACATCGGCCACAGCACGGCCCGGCTGCTGACCGGCCGTACCGGGGTGCTCATCGCGCACCGGCTCGAATCGCTGTCCCGCGTGGACCGGATCGCGGTCCTGTCCGACGGAAAGGTCGTCGAGCACGGCAGGCGGGAAGAGCTTCTCGCCGACCCCGCCAGCCGGTTCGCGCGGATGCTCGCGGGGGTGCGCCGATGAGCCCCCTCGCGGCGGTGACCGCCACCCTGGTCCGCTTCGATCTGCGCCGCTACCTCATCGGCGGCCTGTTGTGGATGCCGGCCAGCGCGCTGCCGCTCGTCGGCGGGCTGATCCTCCAGCGGATGTTCGACCATCTCACCGTGGGCCGGGTGCCGCTGCTGCTGTGCGCGGCCTTCGTGGGGGTGGAGCTGGTCCGCGGCCTGACCATCGTCATCGCCTGGACGTACGGCGACTACTGGTGGAGCGCGGCGGCGGCCCTGCTGCGGGGCAATGTGCTGCGCTCGATCCTGAGCGGCAAGGGGCGCGTGCCGCACTCGTCCGGTGAGGCGCTCGCCCGGCTGCGCGACGACGCGGCCGACGTGGTCGAGTTCGTGGACGAGTCGGTGCCCCTGGCCGGAGCCGCGCTCTTCAGCACCGCCGCGCTGGCGATCATGGTGTCCATCCACCCGGCCGCCACCCTGGCCCTGATCGTGCCCGCCCTCGCGATCGCCGTGGCGAGCCGGCTGCTGAACCGGCTGACCGGGCGGCTGCACCGGCAGGCCGCCGTGCGCGGCGCGGCCGTCACCGGCCACCTCGGCGAGATTTTCAACGGTGTGCTCGCCATCAAGACCGCCGGGGCCGAGAAAGCGGCGCTGGAACGGCTGCGGGCGCACAACCGGCTGCGCCGCGACGCGGCGGTCAAGGACCGGCTCGCCACCGACCTGCTGGCCACCGCCACCGGCGCGAGCGTTGAGATCAGCGTCGGCCTGGTGCTGCTGCTGGCCGCCCCGGCCATGCGCCGCGGCGAGTTCACCGCGGGCGACCTGGCGCTGTTCACCACGTACATCGGCTGGCTGACCGCGCTGCCGCGGACCGTCGGTTCGATCCTGGCCCGGATGCCCCAGGCGGCCGTCTCCACCGAACGGCTCACCCGGATGACCGGCCCGGACGACAGCCTGTCCCGCGACACCGGCGTCTGGTTCCACCGGGATTACCCGGCCGCGGTCCCGGCGGCCCACGCCGACCCGCTGAAGACACTTCAGGCGCGGGGGCTGGCCGCCCGGCACGGCCTGTACGGGGTGGACCTGGAGATCGAACGGGGCACCCTCACCGTGATCACCGGGGCGGTCGGCTCGGGCAAGACGACGCTGCTGCGCACCCTGCTCGGGCTGGAACCGCCGGTGGCCGGCACGATCCGCTGGAACGGCAGACCAGTCGTCGACCCCGGCGGCTTCCTGGTGCCCGGCCGGGTCGCGTACGTCGGCCAGGTGCCGCGGCTGTTCTCCGCCACGCTGCGGGAGAACCTGCTGCTCGGCTGGGATCCCGGGCACATCGAGCGGGCGGTGGGGCCGGCGGCGTTCGACCGCGACCTGGCCGCGCTGCCCGAGGGCCTGGACACGGTGGTCGGCCCCCGGGGCATGCGGCTGTCCGGCGGCCAGGCCCAGCGGGTGACCGTCGCCCGGGCCCTGGTCCGCTCGCCCGACCTGCTGGTGGTGGACGACCTGTCCTCGGCGCTGGACGGGGAGACCGAACAGCTGCTGTGGGGGCGGATCACCGGCGTCGCCACGCTGCTGGTCGTCTCCCACCGGCCGGCCGTGCTGGCCCGGGCCGACCAGGTCGTCGTCCTGGACCGGGGCCGGGTGGTCGGCCGCGGGACGCTGGACGAACTGCTGGAGAGCTGCCCGGAGATGCGGCGGCTGTGGTCGCGGGAAACTCTGGAATAGCCGCATAGCCGCATAGGCGATTGGCGGACGGCCGGGCGGTGCCCGGGGCGGGCGGGTGGCGCGGCGGCGCCACGGTCAGCCGCTTCGCTCCGGGCCGCGCTCGTGGTCCGCCAGCACCTCCCGGATCACATGGCGCGCGTTGGCCGCGATCCCCGGGTTCGTGTGCTGGTAGTACGGGAGTTGGATGAGCGCCATGGACAGGGCCCGGCCGCGGCCGCGCGCCCAGGTCGCGTCGTCGGCGCCGACGGCCGTGCGGAAGCCGTCCCGCACCTGGGCGGGGAGGAGGTTCCAGGCGGCGATCAGATCGCAGGCGGGATCTCCCACGCCCACGGTCGCGAAGTCGATGACCGCGCTCAGCCGACCGCGGTCGACCAGCAGATTGCCGGGCATCAGATCGGAGTGGACCCACACGGGCGGGCCGGACCACTCGGGCGCCTTCAGGGCCGCCTCCCACGCCGCGGTGGCGGCCCGCGTGTCAATGATGCCGCTCAGTTCCCCGATCGCGGTGCGGGTTTCGGCGTCCTGCGTGGCCAACGGCCCGCCCCGGTAGGCGGCCGGGCCGTCCGCGAGCTCGATCCGGCGCAGCGCGGCGATGAACGCCGCCAGGTCCGCGGCGAGCCCGGCGGGGTCGGCGAGGCGGCCGGCGACCGGGTTCTCGCCGTCGAGCCAGCGGTGGACGGACCAGGGCCAGGGGAAGTCCTCGGCGGGCAGCCCTTCTCCGAGCACCACGGGGATGTCGAACGGCAGCAGCGGGGCGAGCCGCGGCAGCCACCGGTGCTCGAACTCCACATCCCCCACGAGCCGCTCGGCGAGGGGGAGCCGCACGGCCATCCCGTCGCCGAGCCGGAACATCGCGTTGGACGTGCCGTCCGACGGAAACCGCTCCACGGGCAGCTGCGCCCACTGCGGGAACCGCGCGGCCACCAGCCGCCGCACGAGCGGTACGTCGATGTCGAACTCGTCCGCGTGCATCCTGCCCGCGCTCATCAGCGGTCTCTCCTCACTCAGCACGCCACGGGCGCGCGTAGATGGTTCAGCAGCTCGTCCCCGGCCGGGTACGGGCGCTCCTCAGGCAGCAGCTTCGCGGCCGCGTCGAGTTCGTCCCGGCGCACCAGGGCGTGGATCTCGTGCGCCAGCGGGGTCACATCGGTGATCGAGACCGTCCACTCGTCCGCGTAACGGCGCGCCGCCTCGCCCGAGAGGCCGAGCTGTAGCGAGCGATACGGGAACGGCCGCAGCCGCAGATCGCGCTCCGGGTCCCACTGGACGCGCGCGGGGGCGGCCTTCAACGCCCGCTTCCAGGCGGCCTGGTCGGGGTGGAGCCCGCGCTCGTAGTGCGACAGGCACGACCGGCCCAGCGCCCAATCGAACCCTTCGCGGGTGATCTCGACGGCCAGGACGGTCTCCTGTCCCTCCTTGGCGCCCCAGCCGCAGCGGTACATCATCCACAGGAACGACGGCTTGATCCAGGTCATCCGGTCCCGCTTCCAGGCGGCCGGGAAGCGGCCGTCGCGGGCCGCGGGCAGGCCGAGGTGCGGAGCGTACGCCTGGTAGACGGTGACCGTGGACTCCGTGTGGAGCGCGCGGATCCGATGTCGCGGTTCTTGCATGGCCACCAGGGTGGCGGGCACCGGCCGTCGGCGGCCAGCGAATTACGGCGGTGCCGGGCGGCGAGGCCGGGCCGCGTGGTCAGATAGGGCGCATGGGTTCCGAAAGCGACTTGTCCGACACCTCTCCCGCCGGCGGAGACGCGACCCCGCATGTCGTGGGGGTGGACGCCTGCCCGGCCGGCTGGGTGGCGGTGACCCTGCGCGGCGGCCGGTTCGCGGGCGCCGACATGGATCCGGCGCTGGCCGCGCTGCTGACGCGAGTGCCGGCGGCCGCCGTGGTGGCGGTCGACATGCCGTTGGGGCTGCTGGAGGCGGGGCGGCGCCGCGCGGACGAGCTGGCGCTCGCCCGGGTGGCCCCGCACCGCTCGCGGGTCTTCCCGGTGCCGCCGCGCCCGGTGTGGGAGGAGTCCGGCTACGACGCGGCCAACGAGTGTTGCCGGCGCCTCACGGGCTTGGGGCTGTCCCGCCAGTCCTGGGGCCTGGTGACGAAGCTGCGGGAGGCCAACGCCTGCCGCGAGGGCGGTGAGCGGCGCCTGTACGAGGTGCACCCGGAGGTCTCCTTCGCGGCCATGAACGGCGGCCGCCCGGTGGCCTGGAGCAAGAAGAGCTGGAACGGCCAGGCCCAGCGGCGGCGGCTGCTCGGCGAGCAGGGCATCACCGTGTCCGACGAACTCGGCCCGGCGGGCCGGGTCCCGCCCGACGACGTCCTGGACGCCGCGGCGGCGGCCTGGAGCGCGCACCGGATCGCCCTCGGCACCGCGGCGAGCCTGCCCGACCCGCCCGAGACGGCGCGCGACGGGCTCCCGGTCGCCATCTGGTACTGACCGGATGAGGTGGTATAGGTCGGATCCGGCCGGCATCCTCCGATGCCGACCGGATCCGTTACGGGGCGAAGCGTGGGAGTGAGTGAGCCGAAGGGGCGCGCCGCCCGCGCCGGAGGCGCTGATGTGCGCTGTGAAAGGGAGAGCGCGCGGAGGCCCTGAGGTACGAAGGGCCGAGGCTGCGATCGATATGCGGCTACCGCCGCGTGGTCGACCGTCGACAGTGGCTGAGGCGCCCCGGAGGCGAAGCGAGCTCCGTAAAAGGAGGGGGCCGCCCGGCCCCCTCCTCCGGGCGGCCTCCCGTTAGCCGGTCCGGCCAGGTGTCAGACGGCGACTCCGCGTGAGCGCAGATACGCGACGGGGTCGACGTCCGAGCCGTAGCGCGGGCCGGTGCGCACCTCGAAGTGGAGGTGCGGTCCGGTGGCGTTGCCGGTGGCGCCGGAGCGGCCGATCCGCAGGCCGGCGTCCACCGTCTGTCCGGGGCGCACCGCCAGCGAGGACAGGTGCGCGTACTGGGTGTAGAGGCCGTCCGAGTGGCGGATCACCACCTCGTAGCCGTAGGAGCCGCCCCAGCCCGCGGTCACCACGACGCCCGCGGAGGCCGCGCGCACCCCGGTGCCGACGGGCACCACGAAGTCCACCCCGGTGTGGTGGCCGCTGGCCCAGCGCGGGCCGCGGACGCCGTAGGACGTGCCGACCGGGCCGCTGACCGGGGCCACATGGCGGCGCTGGGCGGCGGGCCGCCGGGCGCCGTGCGCCGAGGTGTCCGACGTGGTGGCCCGTCCCTTGCCGGCCTGTTGGTGGCTACTTCGCGCGGAGCGCGGCTGCTTCGCGTGCGGCTGCTTCCCGTGCGCCGCCGCCGTGCGCGCCTTGCCGGTGCGGGAGGGGAGGGCGAGCCGCTGACCGGGGTAGATCTTGTCCGGGTCGGGTCCGATGGTGCTCCGGTTGGCGCGGTAGAGCGACTTCCAGCCGCCGCCCACGGACTTGCGCAGCGCGATGCGCGACAGCGTGTCCCCGGGCGTCACCCGGTACGGCCCGGAGCCGGTGGCGTGCCGCCGCGGGGCGGGGGAGTGGTGGCCGGACCCCGCGGACTGGCCCGACCCCGCGGAGTGCTGGGAGCCGCCGCGGCTCGCGCCGGCCGCGGGCCGGCTGTCGCGGGTCAGCCGCCCCCGTACCGAGCAGACCGGCCAGGCGCCCGGACCCTGGCGGCGCAGCACCGCCTCGGCCACGGTGATCTGCTCGGCCCGGGTCGCCAGATCGGCCCGGGCGGCGTACCTGGTGCCACCGAAGGCCGCCCAGGTGTGCTGGGAGAACTGCAGCCCGCCGTAGTACCCGTTGCCGGTGTTGATGTCCCAGTCGCCGCCGCTCTCGCACTGGGCGACCTTGTCCCAGGTCTCCGAGGGGGCCGCGGCGGCCACATCGGCGCCCAGGAACGGCAGGATGATCCCCACGCTGCCCGCGGTGAGGGCGGCACACAGGGGCGAGATCCGGCTGGGCGGTGCGGAACGGCGGTGACTTCCTCGTTGGGCCATGGGCCTGTTCCTCTCCACGAGCGTTCGACTCGCCCACCGGCGGCCCCGGCGGGCTGTACGAGTACCGCAGCCGGGCGCCGCAGGTCACAAGGCGCAGGGGGCCTCACGGACCGCCGCGCGCCGTCGAACGCCACCCCTGGGGAAGCTGATGCTCCCTCAGCCGTGCACGGCAAGGCGCGTGGAGGGCGGGGGGCGCACGGCTCGGCCCGGCGCGGGCGGCGGCCTGGACGCGGTGGGTGCTCGCCGCGCCCCGCTCGGCGCCGGGGCCGAGGTCCGGCCGGGCCCGGGCCCGGCGGGAAATGATTCTTTCCCGGTGCGGACGGGCCGGGTAATCCGCGGGATTGGTTTACCGGCCCTCCCTCGGTACCGCAGGCCGCGGTGAGGGACGAAATACGCGCGGTGCGGGGGAGACCGGGTGCCGCCGGGGCCGGCACTCCGCCGCCGCCCGGAATCCGCCGGCCCCGTGCCGGGCCGGTCCCCCGCTCCCGCCGTGGGGATCCGGCCGGGAGGGGAGGGGAAAAGCGCGGCGGCCCGGGCGGGCCCACCCGTTGGAGAGCGGGAGAGAAGCGGGAGGGAAGCGGGAGAGAGAAGAAGCCGCGAAGAAGAGGAGAAGGGGAGAAGGGGAGAAGAAGTACGGATGCGTCCTGGGGACGGTGGCGGTCGGGCCTGGGCGTTCGCCCCGGCCGTGGCCCTCGGGTGACGCACCGCATGTGAAGGGACGTCGCGCTTGTTTCGACGGGTCGTCATCGAGTCGCGGCGCACGGCATATCGAGATCCAGGCCCGACGGTGACCCGTTCCGCCCTGGGCGGATGGATTTGCGGTCCCTGGTGCGGGGTTTGATCGCAGGGCCCGGTCCTGGAGCGGAGCTTGTCGTACGAGGCGGTTCGTATATCGACTATCGACGCGGACTGTGAGTCGACCCTTCGCGGAGGTATGCCTGTGCGGCTCCGTCGCGCGGAGGGCACCGGCCCGGTTCGGGGCCTGGGGCGGCGCCTCCCCGTGGGCGACGAGCCATGCCGGGTCGCCGCCCGCGGGCCCGCTCCCTCCTGGGGGTATGGATGTGCGGCGCGCCGTGTGGGGCCGCCGTGCGGAGTTCCCGCCTCCGGCCCGGGCCCGAGGGGGAGCGTGGGCTGCGCGGCGAGGCCCGATATCGACGTCGCCGGTGCCCCGAGGGCGGGGCGTCCCTTCTCATCCGTATCGATTTAAGGCTCCCCGATGTGCGGACTCCGCCCCGGCCAGGGGCGCGGGATGGAGTCTCCCGGCTGACGGGTTCCTTACCGGCCGGATGGATTTGCGGCTCACCGCGCGGCGTTCGGCCTCCGGGCCGGGCCTGAGACGGAGGCGGAACCCGCCGCTACGCGGCCGGTCCGTAAAATCGACCTTGCGCGTGAACCGTCCCTTCTCGGCCGTGGTGATATCCGCTCTGCCGTGCGAGGCTCGGCCCCCGGTCCGCGGCCCGGGGCGGAGCCGGTGCTACGGGCCGGAGCCGCAAAACGATGCCGCCCGCACGGGGCGGGATGAGGGGCGGGATAGGGAAAGATCCGCCGCACCGCCGTGCTTCTCCCGAAAAGGCGATCGCCGCCCCAGGGCCGGAAACTGGCGGAGAATCAGGCGGTCCACGTATAGCGGGAGGCGCGCCGCCGCGCATACCATGTCAATCACATCGACTTCCTCCGCAGACCGCCCGCCGCGGCGGCTTGTGAATAACCAACTCTCCCCGCCGCCCAGTCGGGACCCCGGAGGGCATCGGTCCCTCTTTATCCAGGGCCTCGTCCGCCGGTGATCGGCAAGGGCCCGCGACCGGGCTCGCACCGCCGGGGGAGCGCACCGCGCCTACGGCGTACGGCGGTCGCCGCCGCTCGCCGCCGTACGTGATGTGTCGTATCCATGCGTACGTCATGCCGCTGGACGCCCGACCGGGGGGCGCACGCCGCGCCGTCGCATGCCGCCGACCGCCTGTCGAACACCGGACAGCACCTGCTGACCTGCTCGCCCGCTGCCGGGGGGCGGCGGCGGGCGGTGTCGGCGTTCGGTACCACGCCGCAGGCTCAGGGCTTGCGTGCCAGGCCCGCGTAGACGGTGACCGGCGGGCCGTCGGGGGCGAGTTCCTCCTCCTCGGCGCCCGGCCGCCAGCGCGAGACCAGGACCGGCGCCGGGCCGACGGGCTCCAGGCCGTGGAAGAACCTCGCCACCTCCGCCCGGGTGCGTGGCCGCAGGGTCACACCACCCTCGCGGTACAGGGCCACGACCCGCTCCGCCTCCTTCTCGCTGCCGTCGGAGGTGGCGTGGGAGAACACCAGGTGGCTGCCGGGGGCGAGCGCGTCCATCAGGCCGTGCACCAGGTCGTAGGCGCCGTCCTCGTCCGGGATGAAGTGCATGAGCGAGATGAGGGAGAGGGCGACCGGCCGGCTCAGGTCGAGCACCTCGGCGGCCAGCTCGATGATCTCCCCGGGTTCGCGTACATCCGCTTCGAGGTAGTGGGTGGCCCCCTCCGGGGTGCTGCGCAGCAGGGCTTCGGCGTGGCGCAGCACGATGGGGTCGTTGTCCGTGTAGACCACGTGGGAGTCGGAGGCGATCCGCTGGGCGACCTGGTGGAGGTTGGGCTCGGTGGGAATCCCGGTGCCGATGTCGAGGAACTGGCGGGTGCCGGCGCGGGCGAGCCACTCGGTCGCGCGGTGCATGAACAGGCGGTTGATCTTGGCGGAGTTTCTGACCGAGGGGTCGATGTCGAGGACTTGTACGGCCAGTTGTTCATCGACGGGGTAGTTGTTCTTGCCGCCGAGTATGTAGTCGTAGACGCGGGCCGGATGGGGCCTGCTGGTGTCGATTCTGGTGGGCTCGGGCCCGGATGCTGACATGAAAGCGCTCCATGGGGGTCGGCGCGACAGTTCGGGGGTGCGGGTGCGTCAGGAGACCAGGAAGTCGGCCTTGCCGGCCTTGGCGCCCTGGATGAAGGCGATGATCTCGCTGCGGGTGTAGATCAGCACCGGGCCCTCCGGATCGGTGGACTGACGGAGCGCGACCCGGCCGTCGTCCAGCTTCCTGGCCTCGACGCAGTTGCCGCCGTTGCCGCCGCTCCACGGCTTGTGCCAGCCCTCGGTGCCGAGGTCGGCCGCGCGCATGCCGTTGTAAATGCGATCCATTCAGTGCTCCTTGCGGAAATCGCGGAGGATTTCCTTTGTGCGTCGTGCGGTTGCCGCCTGGGCCGCCATGCGGTCCAGGACCTCCAGATGGGAGGCCACCTCGACACGTTCGTCGAGGTAGACGGCGCCGGTCAGGTACTCGACGTAGACCATGTCCGGCAGTTCGGGTACAGCGAAGCGGAAGAGGACGAAGGGCCCGTAGGTCCCCGGGTGGTGTCCCGAGGAGAACTCCGCGATCTGCAGGGTGACGTTGGGCCGCTCGGTGGCCGTCAGCAGCCGGTCGATCTGCCCCCGCATGACCTCGGGGGTGCCGACGGGGCGGCGCAGCACGGTCTCGTCCATCACCACCCACAGATGCGGGGCGTCCTCGCGGGTGAGCAGCGTCTGGCGCTCCATGCGCAGGGCGACATGCCGCTCGGACTCCTCGGCGTCGACCTGGCCGACGGCGCCGGTGCGCATGATCGCCCGGGCGTAGTCCTCGGTCTGCAACAGGCCGGGGATGAAGTGCGGCTCGTACGCGCGGATGACCGCGGCCGCGCCCTCCAGGCTGACATGCACGCTGAACCAGTCCGGCAGGATGTCGTGGAACCGCTGCCACCAGCCGGGCCGGTTGGCCTCCTCGGTCAGGGCGATGAACGCCTCGGCCTCGCCGCCGGTGACACCGTAGGCGTCCAGCAGCATCCGCACATACGGGATTTTCAGGGCGACTTCGGCGGTCTCCATCCTGCGGATGGTGGCGGGGGCCACATGCAGCACCTTGGCGGCCTGCTCGCGCTTGAGATCCGCTCTCTCCCGCAGGTCCCGCAGGCGCTTGCCGAGGACGACCTGGCCCACGGTCGGGGCGGACCGCGGTTCACTCACTTCTACCTCCCGCAGCTGATGCCCGAAGTGTGTCATGCCCTGAATGGAGCGGACACACTGCACTTGCGACTCTGCACTTTTCAGAGTGCCTCTTGCCAAGTGCACGAGGCGTTACGCATAGTGGCGTCGTGATCCCGTCAACTCCCGCGGCGCCGCCCAGGCCCGGCTGTCGACAGCGTCTGGAGCTGCCGCCCACGCTGTTCGCCGACGCCGGATACGACGCCATCGCCCTGCCGGAGCGGCATGGACATCAGGTCATGGAGCTGCTGCCCAGGGCGGGCTGTGTCTACTCCGCCGCCGGCCGATGGTGGTGGATCGTCCCGCCGCGGTCGGACTGTGGGCTCAACTGGCCCGCGATCGCTCTGTATTCGGTCGGCGCGGTGGTGCCCGACGCGCCGGAGCGGCCGGACCTGGTGGCCGAGGCGCCCCGGCTGATCCACCGGCCCGAGGGCACCGTGCCGTACACCCACCCGCTGGTGCTGCACATCGCCGTGTGCGCGGTCGCCGGAATCTCCCCGGCCTGGCCCGGCTAGGCCCTGTCCGGGGCCGTAACGTCCCGTCCGGCCCCGTTCAGGGGCTGTGTCTCGCCCGGCCGGGGCCCGTCCGTGGACGGGCCCCGGGGCCCGTGCCCGCCGTCATGAACCGTTGTCGGTCTGCAGATACGCGGCGGGGCGCGGATAGCGGCGCAGGGCGCCCCCGCCGGGCGGGTCGTCGCTGTCGATGGAGGGACGCGCCGCGGCCGGAGCGGCCGGGGCCGGGTCGGGTATGGAGTCGGTGACGACCGTCGGCATGTAGATGAGGGTGTCGTCCATCGACATGTCCGCCCCGACGGCCGCCGGGTCCGGCGCGTAGACCGTCATCCGGCCGCCCGAGGGCTGCTGTTGCGCCGTTGGCCCGGGCTGGGGCTGCGCGGGCTGCGGCGCGCTCGGCTGCGGCGACTGCTGCAAGGCCTGCTGCATGGCCTGGAGCCGGGCGTAGGCGCCCGTCGTCTGCTGGGCCTGGAAGGGCGGCATCTGGCCCGCGGGGGTGTACGCGGCGGGGGTCAGCTCGGCCATCGGCTGCGCCTGGGGCTGCGGATAGGCCGCGGACATCGCCTGCTGCGCCGCGTACACCCCATAGGTGTCCTGCGTCGTCTGGAGCGGGGTGGCGGGGTACAGGGCCGGTTGTTGCTGTTGCTGTTGTTGCTGCGCGGAGTGGAGCAGCAGCTGGAGCTCGGACTGCGGCTGCGGCAAGGCGTACGAGGGCTGCTCCGGCAGGGCGTACGAAGGTTGCTGCGGCAGGGCGTACGAGGGCTGCTGCGGGAGCGCGTACGAGGGTTGCTGCGGCAGCCCGTACGGAGACTGCTGCGGCAGGGCGTACGAGGGCTGCTGCTCCAGCGCGTAGGACGGCTGCTGCTCCAGGAGGGGCTGCGGGGCGTACCAGGCCGTGCCGTACAGCACCGTGCTCAGCCCGGTCAGCAGCCGCTGCACATCCGGCTGGGAGCGCACCACCAGCCGCATGAACTGGCTGTTGCTGCCCAGCTTGTTGCCGCATTCGCGGACCAGCACGCCGTGTTCGGACAGCAGCCGGTCACGCACCTGGGCGCCGTCGGCGCCCTCGGGGAGCTTGACGAAGACGAAGTTGCCCTGGGAGGGATAGACCGTCAGCCCGGGCAGGTTGGCCAGCTGAGCGGTCATCTCCTGCCGGTCGCGGCTGAGCATGCGCAGGCTCTGTGCGTACTCCGGCTGGTATCGCTTCAGCATGAAGACGATGACCTCGGCGAAGGAATTGAGATTCCATTTCGGCAACCGGGAGCGGATCTGGACGGCGAGCGCCGGATTGGCGACCAGATAGCCGAAACGGACCCCGTGCAGGCCGAAGTTCTTGCCGAGGCTGCGCAGCACGATGACGTTGGGCCGCAGCACCGCCTCGTCCACGACGCTCGGATAGGCCTCGGCGTCGGCGAACTCCAGAAAGGACTCGTCGATGACGATCAAATCGAGGTCGGCGAGGGCGTCCATCATGGCGACGACGGCGTGCCGGGGCAGCAGTCCGCCGTCCGGGTTGTTCGGGTTGCAGATCACCGCGACCCGAGACCCCCGGGACCTCACGAAGGAGACGAAGGCGTCCGGGTCGAGCCGGAAGCCGTCCATCTCCGGGAGCTGGAACATGTCGACGCGCTTGCCGGTCTCCATCGGCTGGTCGGTCCACCGGCCGAAGGTGGGGATCGGCACCGCCAGGCTTTCCTTGACCATCAGGTGGTCGATCCAGGTGATGAGCTCGGTCGAGCCGTTGCCCATCGCCATGGTCTGCGGTTGCAGCCCGAGCAGGCTGGCCAGCTCGGCGGTGATGGTGTCCGCCGAGCTCGGGTAGTACGTGAGGATGTCCCGCAGCCGGACCGCCAGCACCGCGAACATGGCGGGCGTGGGGAAGTACGGGTTGCAGGGGATGCAGAAGTCGACGACGTCTTGGCCCACTCCCGCGCGGGAGAGCGAGAAATACGACGGGCTGTGGTTGGTGCCACGGAACAGCTCCATGGCATTACCGGAATTGCCGACTGCGGCAACAGTCACAGCAGGACCTCCTCGGTCACGGGGCCGTGCGGACACGACCGTTGCTGCTCTGTCTCCAGAGCCTGCTGCATGATCCCTCAAACGTTGGTCCACTGAGGATTTTCGTGGGGTGTTTGAGAAGTTCGGGACAAGGGAACAAGTGAGCGGTTATCATTCCGCCTCAACATCCTGTTCGGACCAGTTCTGTCCGGCGGCCCAGACTGCCACCTGAGCCCGCGAGTTGAACCCGAGCTTGCTCAGAATATGCTCGATATGGCCCTCGGCGGTGCGCTGGGCGATCACCAGCGCGGCCGCGATCTCCTTGTTGCTCAGCCCCTGCGCCACCAGTCGCGCGATCTCGGTCTCCCGCGGCGTCAGCGGCGAGGGCTGCTCGCCCTCTCCGGCCGGGGCCCGGGTGGGCAACTGGTCCTGGAGCGCGTAGGCCAGCGCCTCATCGTAGGTGAGCCGGGAGCCCTCCTTCACGGCCGCCTGGAACGCCTGCTTGCCCAGGGCCCGGCGGGCGTCCGCCTCGCAGGCCTCGTGATAGCGGACGAGGTGGCCGTATCCGGACAGCGGGGCGCCGATGGTCTGCCAGATGTTCCGCAGGGCGCCCAGCAGCCTGGCGGCCCGCTGGTAGCGGCTCTGCGAGGCCGAGATCCAGGCCAGCACCTCCAGATTGACCCCGACCCCCAGCGGGTCGTCCAGCGAGCGGTTGAAGGTCAGGCTCTCCCTCTCCAGGCCGGCCGCGCGCTCATGGTCGCCCTGGCGCCACACCTCGACGCCGAGCGCCATCGTCGTGTACGCCCGGTGCCAGCCCTCCCCGTACGCGTCGCACACCGCCAGCGACTCCTCGCCCACCGCGATGGCGCGCGGTGAGTCGCCCAGGAAGGAGTGGGCCAGGGAGAGCCGGATGAGCGCGAGCGCCAGCCCCACCGGGTCGTCGGCGGCGCGATGGCGCGCCACGGCCTCCTCGTACAGCCCGATCGCCGGCTCGGAGTCGCCCCGGTACATGGCGATCATCCCGGAGTAGAGCGCGACATAGCCGAGGATCGCGTCCTGCCGCAGCCGGCCGCCGAGCGCCCGGCACTCCTCCAGCATCGCGGCGGCCGCGTCGATGTCGGACTGGATGATGGCCAGCCAGCTGTCGGTCCACAGCGCGCGGGCGCGCACCTCGGTCGGCCCGGGGCACAGGGCCAGGCCCCGGTCCAACCAGCCGCGCCCCTCGGCGAGGTAGTAGCTGGTGATCCAGTGGTAGAGCAGGTCGGTCGCGATACCGAGCCCGGCCGGGGCCTGCCCGGGCTCGGTGAAGCTGTACTCCAGCGCGGCGCGCAGATTGGCGTGTTCCCGCTGGAGCCGGGCGAACCACGGCACCTGCGAGGGGCCGAACAGCTCCGCGCGCGCCGTGGCCGCCAACCGCTGGTAGTAGTCCTGATGGCGGCGCAGCCGCACCGTCTCCTCCCCGGCCGCGGCGAGCCGTTCCCGCCCGTAGTGGCACAGCGTGTCCAGCATCCGGTACCGCACCGCCTCCGGGTGGTCCTCCCGGATCAGCACCGACTTGTCCACCAGCCCGGCCACCAGGTCCAGCACCTCCTCGCGGTCGATGCCGTCCCCGCCGCACACCGCCTCGGCCGCCTCCAGATCCAGGCTCCCGGCGAACACCGAGACCCGGGCCCACAGCAGCTGCTCCTTGTCGGTGCACAGGTCGTAGCTCCAGTCGACGAGCGCCCGCAGCGTCTGATGGCGCGGCAGGACCGCCCGCGAGCCCGTGGTGAGCAGCCGGAACCGGTCGTCCAGCCGGTCGAACAGCTGTTGTACGGACAGCGCCCGCAGCCGCACCGCCGCCAGCTCGATGCCCAGCGGAATGCCGTCCAGCCGGCGGCAGACCCGCTCCACCGCGTCCCGGTTGGCCTCGGTGACGGCGAACCCGGGCAGGATGGCGCCGGCCCGCTCCACGAACAGCCGCACGGCGTCGCACTGCGCCAGGGCCGCGATGGACAGCCGGGGGCCCTCGGCGTCCGGCAGCGCCAGCGCGGGAACGGGCAGCGTCTGCTCGCCGGTCGTGCCCAGCGCCTGTCGGCTGGTGACCAGCACGCGCAGCCGGGGGGCCTCGCGCAGCAGCCGGCCGGTGAGCAGCGCACACGCCTCCACCAGCTGCTCACAGTTGTCCAGCAGGATCAGCGCCTGCTTGTCCCGCAGATGGTCGACCAGGGCGTCGACCGCGGGCCGGGAGGAGTGGTCCCGCAGTTCCAGCGCCTCGCTCACGCTCTGCGCCAGCAGCTCCGGGTCGGCCAGCGCGGCCAGCTCGACCAGCCACACCCCGTCCGGGAACGCCCGGCGCGCGTCCTCGGCCACCCGCAGCGCCAGCCGGGTCTTGCCGACCCCGCCCACCCCGGTCAAGGTCACCAGCCGCGAGGCGGACAGCAGTCGCTTGACCTCGGCCGTTTCGTGCCGACGTCCCACAAAACTCGTCACCTCGGCCGGCAGCCTTCCGGTGTGCCGCCCGTTCGAGGTGTCTGATGCCACCGCGCTCATGGATGCCTCGAACCAGTCCCGGCCGACGGGCCGCGGACGCCGTCGAGCGTGCCGACCGGGCCGACGCTTCCAGGCTATGCCCTGGACTTTCCGGGGCGCGCAGGGCCCGGGGGAATGACGCGGGGCCAGGAGAGGATGGCGGGGAGCAGGCAGAATAGTGGTAATGCGTCATTTGAGCCATATGGTTGGGCGGGCGAGCGAGCTGTCCGAGGCCCGGAGGTTGCTCGGACGTACGCGGCTGCTCACCCTCACCGGCGTCGCGGGGGTGGGCAAGAGCCGGCTGGCGCTGAGCGTGGCCGACCTGGTGCGCGGGGACTTCCCGGACGGCGTGTGGACGGCCGAACTCGCCGCGCTGGAGGACCCGAGCCTGCTCCCGCAGACCGTCGCGAGCGCGGTGGGGCTGCGGGACCAGGCCGCCCGGCCCGCGGTGGAGGTGCTGGGCGACCAGCTGAGCGGCAAGCGGGCGCTGCTGGTCCTCGACAACTGCGAGCACCTGGTGGAGCCCTGCGCGCTGCTCGCCGACCGCTTGCTGCGGCGGGCCCCCCGGCTGTGTGTGCTGGCCACCAGCCGCGAGCCGCTGCGGGTGGAGGGGGAGGCGGTCCTGTGGGTGCCCGCGCTGCCCGTGCCCGAGCCGCACCGGCGGCACAGCCCCCAGGCGCTGGTCCGCTACCCGGCGGTCCAGCTCTTCGTGGCCCGCGCGGCGCGGGTGTCGCCCTCGTTCACCCTCGACACGCACAACGGCGACGCTGTGGCCCTGCTGTGCGGGCGGCTGGACGGCCTCCCGCTGGCCATCGAACTGGCCGCGGTCGGGCTGCGGACCCTCAGCCCCGAGCAGGTGCTGGAGCAGCTGGACCAGTGGCTGGAGCCCGCGGGGGAGGCGCCCGCGGCGGAGGAGCCCGCGGCGGAGGAAGCCGCAGCGACCCGCTCCCGCCACGAGAGCCTGGGCGCGGCCGTCGACTGGAGCTTCGACCTGTGCTCCCCGGGCGAGCGGACCCTGTGGGCCCGGGTGTCGGTGTTCGCCGGGGACTTCGGCCTGCGGGCGGCGGAACAGGTCTGCTCCGGCGACGGCGTCGACCGCGAGGACGTGCTCGACCTCGTGGCCGGGCTGGTCGACAAGTCGATTCTGGTGCGGGAGGAGCGGGGCCACGAGGTGCGCTACCGGCTGCTGGAGACGATCCGGAAGTACGGCCGGGCGCGGCTGGCCGGATACGGGCAGGCGGCGGCGTTGCGGCGGAGCCACCGCGACTGGTACCGCGACCTGGTGCGCGAGGCCGAGGGGGAGTGGCTCACCCCACGGCAGGAGGAGTGGCTCACCCGGCTGCGCGGCGAGCTCGCGAATCTCCGCGCGGCCCTGGAGTTCTGCTGCGCCGAGCCCGGCGAGGCCCGCGCGGGGCTGGAGATCGCCGCGGGGCTGTGGCCCCACTGGATCTGCGGCGGCAGCCTCGGCGAGGGCCGCCACTGGCTCGAACAGGCGCTGTGGCTCGCCCCCGAGGACACCGTGGTCCGCGGCAAGGCCCTGTGGGTGGACGCGTGGCTCGCGGCGCTCCAGGGGGACACGGCCTCGGCGCTGCCCCGGCTCGACGAGTGCCGGGAGCTGGCCCTCCGGCTCGGGCACGAGCCCACCCTGAACCGCGCCACCCAGCACCGGGGCGCCCTCGCGCTGTACGAGGGAGACTTCCCCCGGGCGATCCGCCTCATCGAGAAGGCGCTGGAGGGCCATCGCGCGGCCCGCGACCGCAACGGCATGATGACCGCCCTCTACCAGCTGACCATGGCCTGCGCCCTGTCCGGCGACGCCCGCGCGTCGGTCTACGGCGAGGAGTGCCTGGCGCTGTGCGAGGCCGCCGGGGCCCAGTGGGCCCGCTCCTACGCGCTGTGGGCGCTCGGCCTGCACACCTGGCACCGCGGCGACCGGCGACGCGCGACCGCCCTGGTGCGGGACGCGCTGCGGACCCGCTGGGCGGTGCACGACGGGTGGGGGATGGCGCTGTGCCTCGAGGTGCTGGCCTGGACCGCGGCCTTCGGCGGGCAGCCCGAGCGCGGCGCGCGGCTGCTGGGCTCGGCGGACGCGATGTGGAGCTCCCTCGGCGCCTCGCCCTCGGGGTTCCGGCACCTGGCCGCCGTGCACGACGAGGTCGCCGCCCGGCTCCGCGCCGACCTGGGAACCCGCGCGTACGCCGCCGCGTACCGGGCGGGGGCGCGGCTGACGGCCGACGAGGCTGCGGCCACCGCCCTGCACGACCCACGCCGCCCCCACCCCCACGGCCGCCGCGCGGCCTCGGCCGGCGCGTGAGCCACCGACCCGACGCGGGGTGGGTCCCGAGGGTCCCGTCGGACCGTCGACCGCAGCGCGGCGTCGGTGGGTACGCCGGCCTTCGCAGGGAGATCTCCCCGCCGCGTGGTGACCGGGGGTCCTTGAGGCCGCAGGGGCGCCTCCGGGGCCGTGGCCGCCGGGGCGAGCCCGCCGAAGCGGCGGCGGCCGGGGGCTCCGCCGCCGCGGATCGGGTACCCATGCGGGGATTTCTCCCCTCCCCGGGAGATGTGGCCGGACGCATGCTGGTGGTCGTCTCGATTCCGGATTCCGCCGGAAGTCGGCGGAAGATCGAAGGCCTCAGCCATGTGTGATCATCAGCCCCCCTGTCCGCCCCCTGACGCCTCCGACCACGACTCGGCGCGTCTCGTGGCCACCCACCCCGAACAAGGGTGGAGCCTTCTGTGCAATGGTGTGGTGATCTTCGCGGACACGGGTGAACTGCTCCCCGACGGACGCGTCATCCCCGCCCCCCGTACCTGTCCGGACCAGGCCGCATGAACTCCCTCAGCTGCCGCTGGGCGGTGGCCCCTCCCGCAGTGGCCGTGGCCCCGCCGCCAGGTACCCTCCGGCGGCCGGTGCGGCGTGGTGCCCGCGTCGCCGACCGGGGGGTCTCCTGGGTGTTGCCGCCCCATCCCTCCTCGGTGCCGAGCGCTCGTCGGCTGGTCCTGTCGCAGCTGGCCGTATGGGCGCTCGCCGGGTCGGCGGAAGACGCCGAGCTGCTGGTCAGCGAGGCGGTCACCAACGCGCTGCGGCACACCGGCGGGGCGGTCCGGCTGACGCTGTGCCTGTGCCCCGCGGAGGACGCGCTGCGCTGTGAGGTGGAGGACGCCGACCCCACGCCGCCGCAGGCGCGCCAGGCCTGCGACGACGACGAGGGCGGCCGAGGCCTCTACATGATCGATCTGCTGGCCCGCTGCTGGGGCAGCCACCGGACGGGGGCGGGCAAGACCGTGTGGTTCGAACTGCACGTCCGCCCCGGCGCCAAGGGACGTCAGAACCCTGACGACAGGTGACCCACGACGAAAGGAGATGCCATCGGACGGTACAGCGCATACACGCACTCCGTGATGCCGAACGGCCCGGGGACCGGAAGGTGAGTGCCCTCCACCGCGACTTCCGTCCCCGGGCCTCGACATGTCCGCGCCCGCCGTGGCGCGAACACCGATTCCGGAAGACATCACCAATCACTGTCGTATCGGTTGATCACCTTCGTATCACTCGTGTAGTCTCACAATCGCAGTGAGTAGCACACTTTCCGGCTTATCGCAGCGAGTTGGGGCGCGAGGGGGCTACTGTGATGGACCGGACCGGCGACTCCTGGTTACCCGACACTCTGATCGGGCGCGCCCGCGAGCTGGCGGCGCTGGGGGACCATGCCGAGGCGGCGCGCTCCGGACGCGCCGGTCTTGTGATCCTGTCCGGCCCGGCCGGTATCGGCAAGACCACTCTGCTGCACGCCTTCGTGAACGGCGGGGCGTGCCAGGGCATGACGGTGCTCCATGGCCGGTGCGGCGAGGTCGTCACCAACGCGGGCTACGGCGGCGTACGGGCTCTGTTCGGCCGCTTGGGGCTCACCGAGGCGGAGGCCGAGGCCGAGACCGGGGCTGAAGGCGGTCACGAATTACCGCTGCTGAAGGGCAGCGCCCGCCGCGCGCTGCCCGCCCTGCGGCCCTCCCCCGGAGGAGAGGAGCCGGGCACGGCCGCGAACGTCTACCCCGTGCTCCACGGGCTCTACTGGCTCGCGGTCAACCTGACGGCGCGCGGCCCGCTCGTACTGGTCCTGGACGACGCGCACTGGTGCGACGAGCGGTCGCTGCGCTGGATCGACTTCCTGCTGCGCCGCGCGGACGACCTGCCGCTGCTGGTGGTGCTGGCCCAGCGCACCGAGGCCGAGCCGGCCGCCCCCGGCGCGCTCGAGGACATCGCGGCCCAGCCCCGCTCCACGGCGATCCGCCTGGAGCCGCTGACCGACGAGGGGGTCGGCGAGATGGTCAGGCGGGTCTTTCCGTCGCCCGACCATGTCCTCGACACCGCCTTCGTCGAGCGTGCCGCGGCCGTCTCCGGGGGCAACCCCCTGATGCTCGCCAAGCTGCTCAGCGAACTGCGGTCCCTGGGAGCATCGCCGGACGAGAAGGGCCTGGGCGCGGTCGCCGAAGTGGGCCAGGGCGTGGTCGCGCTGTCCGTGCGCGCCCTGATGGGCCGGCTGTCCCCCTGGGTGCGCGATGTGGCCACCGCGATCGCGGTGCTCGGTGAGGAGGAGGCGGAGCACGTCGGGGCGCTGGCCGGGGTGCCCGCCGCACTGGTCGAGGAGGCGGTGGCGGCGCTGCGGCGCGCCGAGGTGGTGGCTCCCGACCGGGTGGACCTGGTGCACGACGTGGTGCGCTCGGCGGTGCTCGACTCGTCCGCGGCCGAGGAGCTGGGTGAGCTGCGGGCCAGGGCGGCGCTGCTGCTCAGCGACGCGGGGCGGCCCGCCGAGGAGGTCGCGGGCCAGCTTCTGCTGGTGCCCGTCGTGGACCAGCCCTGGATGCGGCGGGTTCTGCGGGAGGCGGCCGCGGGGGCCGAGAGGCGGGGCGCCCCCGAGGCGGCGGTCCGCTATCTGTACCGGGTCATGGAGGCGGAGCCGCACAGTGTCTCGGCGCGCGCCCAGCTGGCCAGGTCGCTGGCGGAGATCAACCCGCCGGAGGCCATCGCGCTGCTGGAGGAGGCGCTGGCGCTGGCCGTGGACGTACGGGTGAAGGCGACCCTCGCCGTACAGCTGGGGTTGGCCTGTCTGACCGTGCAGCGGGCGCCCGTCGCCGTACGGGTGCTCGGCGAGGTCCTGGACGCGCTGGAGGCCGAGCTGGGGTCCGACCCCCACCCCGATCCCGCAGCCCGCGAGCTGCGCGGCCTCGTGCAGTCGGTGCTGCTGATCACCGGGTGCGACGAGAAGGCGACGATCACCGCCGTCCGTGCCCGTTTCGCGCGGATGGCCGCCCCGGCCGGGGACACCCCGGCGCAGCGCCAGACGCTGGCCATGATGAGCGTTCTGACGGCGATGGCCGGCCGCTCGGCGGAGCGGGCGGTACGTCAGGCCCGGCGCGCGCAGCGGGCGTCGGACGCCGCGACCGGCACCCTGCCGATGGTCTTCTCCGCGTTCACGCTCGGCCTCGCCGACGACGCCCGGGGCTCGTTGGAGGCGCTGGACCGCGCGCTGCGCTACAGCCAGGAGAACGCGGCGGTGTGGACGTATGTGCTCGCGCTGTCCTCCCGTGCCCTGATGCTGCACGCGATGGGCGAGATCCCCGACGCCCTGGCCGACGCCCAGACCGCGGTGGAGATCACCGCCGAGGAGCGGTGGAGCGGCAATGTGACCATGCCGCAGACGGCGCTGGCCACCGCGCTCATCGACCGCGGCGAGCCGGAGCGGGCCGAGGCGCTGCTGGAGCGCATCGCCCGGCCGAACCTGGACGGTTTCGTGCTGGAGTACCACTGGTATCTGATGGCGCGGGCGCGGGCCCGGTGGGCGCTGGGCGACGGCGAGACGGCGCTCGGCCTGCTGCTCGACTGCGGCAGGTCCCTGGAGGAGGCGAAGTTCACCAACCCGGCGTTCGCGCCCTGGTGGGCCGAGGCGGCCTGTCTGCTCGCGGAGCTGGAGCGCCCCGAGGAGGCCGCCGACCTCGTCGAGTGGGGCGTCGGGCTGGCCCGCCGGTGGGGGACTTCCCGCGCGCTCGGGCTGGCCGCGCTCGCCCGGGGCGTGACCACCAAGGGGCGCCCGGGCGTCGAACTGCTCGCCGAGTCGGTCGAGCTGCTGTCCCGGTCGCCCGCCCGGGCCGAGCACGCCCGGGCCGAGTACCTGCTGGGCGGGACGCTGCTGGAGGCGGGCGACCCGCGCGGCGCGCGGGAGCATCTGCGGACCGCCGCCGACCTCGCCTGGCGCTGCGGGGCGCTCGCGCTCGCCAAGGAGGCCCGGCGGCGGCTGGTGGCCTCCGGCGGCCGGATGCGGGAGATCACCACCTCGCCGGTCGATCTGCTGACCGGCATGGAGCGCACGGTCGCGGGCCTCGCCGCGGCCGGGGCGGGCAACCGCGAGATAGCGGAGTCGCTGTTCGTCACGGTGCGCACCGTGGAGATGCATCTGACCAGCGTCTACCGCAAGTTGAGCGTCGGTCACCGCGCCGAGCTCGGCGCGGTGCTGCGCTCCCCGACCGCCCCGGGCGCGCAGGCGCCCGCGTGGGTCTCCGCGTCCCGCGGCAGGCGCTGAGCGGTGAGACCCGGCGATCGGGCTCGCCCCGACTATAAACGCGGTGTATAGTGCGCGCCATGCAGCTCCCCGGGCTCCCGCTCCTCGGGCGCGAACCTGAGCAAGAGGTCCTGGCCGAGGCCGTCAGCGGCCTGAGCGCGCGGCGCCCGGCGGTGATCACCCTGGGCGGGCCGGCGGGCTTCGGACAGAACGCGCTGCTGCGGTGGGCGGCCCGGCTCGCCGAGGACCGCGGCCTGCGTGTGCTGCGCGCCCAGGGCGCCCCCGGCGAGAGCGATCTGCCGTACGCGGCGGTGACACAGCTGCTGGGATCGCCCGCCGACGCCGTACCCGGCGGGGACCCGTCCGGGCGCGACGGGCCGTTACCGGGCCTGGCCGAGCTGCTGCGCACGGCCCGGGACCGGCCGACGCTGCTGGCCGTGGCGGACCTGCAGTGGCTGGACCCGGACTCGCTGCACTGGCTCCAGGCACTGGTGCGGCGGCTGCCCGGGGCGCCGGTCATGGTGCTGGCCGGCGCCACCGGCCCCGTGCCTCTGTCCGACGGCGCCCCGGGGCCGGTCCCCGTTTCCCCGCTGTCGCGCACCGTTTCCCCGCCGGCGCTCGGTGTGTCCCGGCTGGTGCTTCCGCCGCTGGGCCCCGCCCAGGCCGCCGTCGCGGTGACCCTGGTGTGCGGCGGCCAGGGGCAGGAACGGTTCACCGCGGTGGCGGCCGAGGCCACCGGGGGCAACCCGGCGGTGCTCCACGACGCGCTGCGCCGCTTCGGCGACGCCGGACACGAACCGGCCGACGCCCGGATCCCCCAGCTGCGTGCCATCGCGGCCGCCGCCACCGCCGACCACGCCACCCGCGCGCTGCGCGGTCTGCCCGCCCCGGCGGTCGCGGTCCTGCGTGCCCTGGCCGTCTGCGGCGACCTGCTGGACTTCCCCCTCGTATGCACCCTCGCCCGGCCGCGCCCGGAGTACGAGGCGGGGCTGCGCGAGACGCTGGAGGCGACCGGGCTCACCGCCTCGGGCAGCGGAGCGGCGCCGCGGCTGACCGGCCCGGAGGTCCGGGCCCGGGTGCTGGAGGAGATGCCCGCCGACGAGCGGGCCGACCTGTACGCGCGCGCCGCGGAGCTCGCCCACCGGGCCGCCGTGGACGACGCGGACATCGCCCGGCTGCTGCTCGCCGCCCGCCCGATCGGGGAGCCCTGGGCCGTCCACGTACTGCGCGGCGCCGGCGCCGACGCGCTGCGCGCCGCCGACCACGGCCACGCGATCGCCTGTCTGGCCCGCGCGCTGGAGGAGCCGCTGGACCGCGAGCAGCGGGCCCGGCTGAGCCTTCGGCTCGCCGCCGTCGAGGTGCTGGACGCGCCGGAGGCCGGGGACCGCCGGTTCGCCCAGATCCTCCGCTCACCGGGTGCCGAGCTCGCCGGGGCGCGGTTGCGCGCCGCGGACCTGGCGCTGGCCCGCGGCGGCGCCGACGTCGTACGCCGGGCGCTGACGGACGCGCTGCCCGCCGCGCGGGACGGCGAACGCAGCTCCCTGATCGCCCTGTTCTGGCTCGCCGAACTGGGCCGCCACGACGACACCGACCTGCTGCTGCACGAGGTCCCCCCGCTCCCCGCCCACCCCACCTCGCCCGCCCAGGCCGGGGCGCGCGCCTGGCAGCTGGCCCTGCTCGGCGAGGACCTGCTCACCACCAGAGCGCTGGCCCGCAGCGCCTTCGCCGGCCCCGCCGACGAGGGTGGGCTGTTGCTGCCCCGGCTGGCGGCGTGCCGGGCGCTGTGCCTGGCAGACGAGATGGACGAGGCCGGGCTGCGGCTTGACGCCCTGCTCACCGAGGCGCGGCGCGGCCACGCCCGCGCCGCCGCCGCGCTGGTGCTGACCGGGCGCGGCGATCTGAACCTGCGCCGGGGCCGGCCCGATCTGGCCGAGCGGGATGTCGCCGCCGCCGAGCGGGCCCTGCCGCACACCCACCTGCACCCTCTCTACGCCCCCTACGCGCGGGCCGTACGGATCCTCGTCGCGCTGGAGAGCGGCGACCGCAAGCAGACCGCGGCGCTCATGGCCCTGCCCGACCCCGACGCGTCGTGGAACAGCATGGCGGGGGCCCATCTGCTGTTCGCCAGGGCGCTGGTGGACATCGCCGACGGCAAACCGGTCGAGGCGATCGACCTGCTGCTGGCCGCCGGCCGGCGGCTGCTGCGCCTGCAGTACCTCAACCCGGCCCTGCTGCCCTGGCGTTCCATGGCCGCCCGGGCCTGCCACGCACTCGGCCACCACCAGGAGGCACACCGGCTCAGCCGCGAAGAGCTCGCGCTGGCCCGGCGCTGGGGCGCGCCGAGCGCCGTCGGCTGGGCCGAGCTGGGCGTCGGACGGGTGGCCCGCGACGGACGGGCCACCAGACTGCGCGAGGCCGTGCGCACCCTCCGCGCCACCCCCGCCCACATGGCCTACGCCGGGGCGTTGATCGAACTGGCCACGGTGGAGCTGGACGCCGGGCGTCGGAAGGCCGCGGAGCCCCTGATCGCCGAGTTGTCCCGGCTCACCTCGGCCCAGCCCGGCAGCAGGTTGGCCGCGCGGGCGCGCGCACTCGCCCAGCGGCTCGGCAGACCGCCCTGCGCCGCGGGCCGCGGCCTGCCCGCCGCCTGGGCCGTGCTGTCCGACGTCGAGCGGCGGACCGCCACCCTCGCGGGCCTCGGGCACGGCAACCGGGACATCGCCGACACGCTCTCGGTCACCACCCGCACGGTGGAGCTGCGGCTGAGCGGGGCGTACAAGAAGCTGCGGATCAGCGGCCGGGCCGAACTGCGTGAGCTGGTGCGCTCGATGGAGGGCTACGACACGGATGTTGCATGAGCGGGACGTCGAACTGGCGCAGATCACCGGCGCGCTACGGGCCGCCCGCGAGGGCGGGCCCTCCCTCGTCCTGCTGACCGGCCCGCTCGGCATCGGCCGGTCCGCGCTGCTCCAGCAGCTGCCCGCGCGAGCCGTGAACGAGGCCGAGGGCGTGCGCGTGCTGCGCGCCAACGCCGCCCCGGTGGAACAGGACTTCGCCTTCGGCGTGGTGCGCCAGCTGTTCGACAGCCTGCTGGCGGGCGCCCCCCGGGAGCTGCGCGAGCGCTGGACGCGCGAGAGCGCAGGCTTCGCCCACCTGGCCCTCGCCGACGAGGCCATGCCCGTGGACGACCGTCCCACCGCCGCTTACGAGCCGGTGCTCAGGGCCTTGCGCTCGCTGCTGGAAGGCGTCTGCGCCGACGGCCCGCTGCTGATCCTGGTGGACGACCTGCAGTGGGTGGACACGCCCTCGCTGCGCTGGCTGGCCTACCTGGCCAAGCGGCTGCGAGGGCTGCGCGCCGTCCTGGTGTGCACCCTGCGCGACGGGGAACCCCGCGGACGGCACCCCCTGCTGAGCGAGGTCGTCGAGGCCGCGACACACCGGCTGCGCCCCCGCCCGCTGTCCTCCGCGGCCACCGCGGAGTTGATCCGCGACCACTTCGGCGAGCCGGGCGACGAGGAGTTCATCCACGCCTGCCACGAGACCTGCGCCGGCAGCCCGTTGTCGCTGACCTCCGTACTGCTGGACCTGGCGGCGGCCGGTCACCGGCCGACCGCCGACCGGGTCGGCGCGGTCCGCGCGGCGCGCCCTTCCGACCTGCGCGAGCGGCTGGCCAGATGCGTACGCCTACAGCCGCGGCCGGTACGTGACCTGGCCGCCGCGATCGCGGTCTTCGGCGACCAGGGCGACTCCGTACTCGTCCCCCGGCTGGCCGGCCTGGACCCGATCGACTTCGCGGCGGCGCTGCGCGCCCTGCACGCGCTGGGGCTGGCGGCCGACGAGCGGGAGCCGCGGTTCGTCCACCCCGTCGTGGCGGACGCCGTCCAGTCCTCGCTGGCCGTCGCGGAGCGGGAACGGCTGCACGACCGCGCGGCGGAGCTGCTGTACCGCGCCGGGCGCTCCGACGAACGGGTGGCCGCCCAGCTGATGGCGGGCGTCACCTCCCGCCACCCGTGGTCGGTGGACGTGCTGCGGGCCGCCGCGGACGTGGCGCTGCGCCGGGGCGCTCCCGAGGCCGCCGTACGCTACCTGCGGCGCGCCCTGCTGGACGGCTCCCTGTCGGGCGAGGGCCGGGCGCGGCTGCTGATCGACCTGGCCACCGCGGAGCGCGGCCTCGACCCGGTGGCGTGCGAACGTCATATCTCCCAGGCGATCCCCCTGCTCCCCACGGTCGGCCACCGGGCCGCCGCGGCGCTGCGGCTCACACCGGCCGTCATGGGTCTGACGCGTCCCTCGGCCATCGACCTGCTGCGGCAGGTCGCCGAGGAGCTCGGCCCGCCGGACGCGCTGGAGGGAGCGACGCGCGAGGTGGCCCTGCGGCTGGAGGCGCGGCTGCGCCAAGGCGGCATCGACGACCCGGCTGAGCTGGCCTCGGCGGTGGAGCGGCTGTACGGGATGGGGGAGGAGCCGCCGACGGCCACGGCCGCCGAGCGCGAACTGGTCGCGGTGCTGGTCAGCGCCGCCACACTCACCTGTGGGCGGCCCGCGGCCGAGGTCACCCGGCTGGCGAAGCGCCTTCTGGAGCGCGAACCGGTCGCGTCGGCGCGGGTGTACTCCGCGCTGCCGTTGGCCACCGTCGCGCTGGTCGCCGCCGACTCCGCCGACGCCGTCGGCTCCTGGCTGTCCGTCGAGCAGCGGATCAGACGGCAGGACGATGCCACGGTCGCCGACGGGTTCGGCCATCTCGAGCGGGCGATGGTGCTCATGGCGCGCGGCCGGCCGGTCCTGGCCCACGCCCACGCCGAGCGCGCCCTGCGGCTGTCCGAGGCCCACTGGCACGAACTCGGCGTCCCCTCCACCGTCGCCCTCATCCGCACGGCCCTGGAGATCGGCGACCCCGCGCTGAGCGAACGGGTTCTGGAGGACGCATCCCGGCGCACGTCCTCCTGCCTGCCCCTGGCGGCGGCGGTGCAGTTCCTCGGCGCGTCCGTGGACGCCCACCGCGGCCGCTGGGCAGTCGCCGTGGAGACCCTGATGGCCTGCGGCCGCCGGCTGGAGGCGGCGGGCTGGCGCAACCCGGTGCTGTTCCCGTGGCGGCTCCGCGCGGCCGGCCTGTACCAGCGGCTGGGCGACATCCGCTCGGCGCTCGCGCTCGCCGAAGAGGACCGGCTGCGGGCCGAGGAGTGGGGCGCGCCCATCGCCATGGGCCGGGCGCTGCGGCTCAAGGGCACGCTGATGGGCGGCGAGACGGGCGATGATCTGCTGCGCGAGGCGGTCGGCGTGCTGCGCGGCTCGGCCAACGAACTCGAACTGGCCCGCTCCCTCCTGCTGCTGGGCCGACGCCTCGAAGGCCGCGCCGAGGCCGAGGACATGCTGCGGGAGGCCGCGGCGCTGGCCGCCGAGTGCGAGGCGCCGTGGCTGGTCGAACGGGCCCGCGGCGACGGCGGGGACGGCACCGTAAGGCTGGAGGACGCGCTGACCCGCACCGAGCGGCGGGTGGTGGCCCTGGCCGGCCGCGGGCTGACCAATACGGAGATCGCCGGGGAGCTGGGCGTGACGTCCCGTGCCGTCGAGAAGCATCTGACGAATTCTTATCGCAAGCTGTCCGTATCCGGGCGGCGCGAACTCATCGCCGCCCTGCCGCGGCTGCAAGCGGTCAAAGGCAGTTAACGCTGCTAATGCACGGCCGTCCGGCCGTGTCCCCTCGTGCTTGCCACGGTGCGACCGCGACCCGAAGTGCGGCCGATGTCCCCGCACCCGGGGCGGCGGACGGACATGTCTCGGCGAGGCAACCTGTTGGCCAGGTCAGAGCGTTGACATAGGTTCGGTGTGCCTGGTGGGGACACCGAACCGAACCACCGAAACCGCGGCCCGAGGACCGAACCATCCGCCGTACGCACCACAGGATTTGCGGCGCGCCGCCAGTGGACGTTGACTCCCGTGTCCGGGGCTACCTAGTCTCCGAACCGGAATATTAAATTGCACGACCACTATTTCGTTCCCGCTTTTTCCGGGGAACGGATCCCTGAAGGGACGGCAGGCCATTGGCGATTCCCGCGCCCGCAGACACAGCGATATCCCACGACGCAGGACGTGATCAGCTCGAGTACGCCGACCTCCTCGGGCAGTTCGACCAGCCAGGCGCGTGTGTGGCCCGCCTCGACGCCAACCTGCTCGTCCAGCAGGCGAACCAGGAGTTCTTCCGGCAGTTCGGAGGCTCCTCCACGGACTTCTGCGGCCGCGCCTTCTGCGACCTGGCCCATCCGAGCCTGCGGCAGCCGCTCAGGCACCAGTTCGCCCGGCTCGTCGACGGCAGCCGCCGCCGGTTCGCCACCCACGTCGTCGCCGTCGCGGCCGAGGGCACGGCGTTCACCAGTGCGCTCACGGCGGTCCCGGTGCGCGGGGAGACCTCCCGCGTCGCCTCGATCCTGGTCGTGATGCGCTCATCCGCCGCCTCCGAGGACGCGGACGTCGTCACCCAACACAAGAAGGTCATCACCGAGATCGAGGCGCGCATCCTGGAAGGCATCGCCGCCGGGGTCTCGACCATCCCGCTGGCGTCCCGGCTCTACCTCAGCCGCCAGGGGGTCGAGTACCACGTGACGCGATTACTGCGTAAGTTGCGGGTCCCCAACCGGGCCGCCCTGGTCTCCCGCGCCTACTCCATGGGCGTGCTCGAAGTGGGCTCCTGGCCCCCGAAGGTGGTCCGGGACTTCGTCAAGTGATCGCCCGCTCGCTGCCTACGCCACCGCGCGGTCGAGCGAGTCCAGCAACCAGGAGTGCGCCTCGCCGACGGTGACGGCCTCGCCCGTGACATCGCCGACGAGTTCCCAGTAGCGGCGCAGGCCCGGGCTTCGGTCGACCGCCGCGGTGCGCAGCAGGGCGCGCCGGAACGCCGGGCTGTCAGGCGTGCCCCGCGTTGTCGCGTGCACCTCGACGAACCGGTCGAGCAACGGGCCGGGGCCCGGCCGCTCGCCCGCCCGCACGCGTGGGCGCGCGAGCTCGCACGCTTCGCCGATTCCCCGGTCCAGCAAGGCGTTCCGGTAGGCGATGAACTCTTCACCGGTACGTGCGCGTGCCCAGATCTGTTGCCGGAGCCGGTGGTCGTCGACGATCGCGACCAGCGTGGCGTAGGCGACCACCTGCTCGGGAGTGGGGTCGTCAGGTGGCTCGGGGACGCTGACGGAGAGGAACATGCCGGCCCCGTCCTCGGGCATCGAGGGCAGGGCGAGGCGGCTCCAGAACGCCTCGAGGACATGCTGTGCCGCCCGGCCGTCGGTGACCGCGGCCAGCAGTTCCAACCTCGCGGCCCGCTCGGCCGGTGCCGCTTGCTCGACCGCCCGGAGCGAGGCGCGGCGCCAGGCCAACGCGGCCAGCTCGACGTCGATCTTCGCGCGTTCTCGCGCGGCGGCTTCGGCGACGGATCGCCGACCGCTGAGCACGGCGTCGATCGCCGTCAGCCCGAGTCCGAGCGCTCGCAGCCGGCGCAGCAGCGTCAACCGTTCGACCGTGTCCGTGCGGAAGCGACGGTGCCCACCGGTGCTGCGGACCGACTCGACGAAGCCCTCGTCGCAGTAGAAGCGGATCGTGCGCACGGGCACGCCGGTCCGCTGTGAGAGCTCGCCGATGGACAAGGTGTCCTCGCGCACTTGAACCTCCACCCGGGTGGAGTTCCTACCGTACGCGGCATGACACAGCCTCATATCGACCGGCTGGCCTCGGGCCTGCTCGTACAAACCGCGGCGTTCGCGGATGCCGTGGACGGAACCGACTGGGACGCTCCCGTGCCGACGTGCCCTGAGTGGCGGCTTCGGGTCCTCGTCGGACACCTCGGGCAGGCGTCGCGCTGGGCGGCGGGAATCGTTCGTGGCGGCTCGGCCGACGGCATCCCTGATCCGCGTGAAGCGGTGCTCCCGCAGGACTGGCGGGCATGGCTGCTCGCGGGGGCTTCGGAGCTTGTCGAGGCGGTGCGGGCGGTCGGTCCTGGCACGGAGGTATGGACGGTCGCCGGGCCGGGACCGGCATCGTTCTGGCTGCGGCAGGCGACGCACGACACATCGGTGCACGCCGTCGACGCCGCGTTGTCGGCCGGTGTGGAGTACGCCCTCGAACCCGACCTGGCGGCCGACGCGGTGACCCAGTGCCTGGAGCTGCTGTCCTCGCCGGTGACCGCGGCGTTGAAGCCCGCGGTGGCTTCGCTGTGGGGTGCGGGCTCGATCGGGCTGCGGCCTTCCGAAGAGTCGATCGAGGGGTGGGTGATCACGCGCACGCCGACGGGGGTGTCGTGGCGGCGGGGCCAGGGTTCGACGGATGTCACGGTGACGGGTGCGGTGGAAGACCTGCTGTTGGTGCTGATGCGACGCCTGCCGCCGCAGCGCGTGGCGGTCGAAGGGGACGGGCGGCTGTTCGACCACTGGCTGGCCCACTCCGCGCTGTAGGCACGCTGACGGTCGGCCACCGTGCTGTGAGCGCCCCGGGCATGAACCCCGGCGCGGCTCGGGGTTCATGTGCGGGACTCCAGGTCGCGCCGGGTGTCGTCGCCGTACACCCCGTCCTCGTCGCCGCGTATCCCGTACCACAGCTGGAAGCGGGCCACGGCGGAGGCGAGGCTCTGGTCGTACCGGCCGTTGACCGACCCGCCCGCGTACACGTCCGGGATCCGCAGCAGCCGGGACTGGAGCTCGGAGACCTCGGGGCCGCTGTCCCCCAGGGACAGCACCGCGCCCTGGCCCTCCTGTTGTCCGGCGCCGGCCGGCGGGGCGGCGGACTCGGTGGGCGCCGCGGGCGACGCGGGGGCCGACGTACCGCGGGACGGGGTGCCGCCCCCCGGATCCGGCTGCGCCGCGGTGCTTCCGTCGGCGCCGGGAAGGAGCAGGACGAGCGCGAGGGCGAGGGCCGCCCCGACCGCCCCCGCGGTGGCCAGGGCGGCGGGGCGCGGCCGGCGCCAGAGCGGGGACGCGGCGGGGGCGGCGTGCCCGGCGGCGGAGTCCGGCGGCTCGGCGGCCGTCCGCAGACCGGGGTCGAACTCCTCGGTGTCCGCGTCGGCGATGTCGTCCGCGCGGGGTGGCGGCGGCTCGACCAGCGGGCGGAAGAGGTCCAGCTCCTCCATCCAGGCATCGGCCGGCGGGCCGCCCTCCCCGTCGGGCTTCGCGACCGCACGGAAGATCCGGGTCGGCTCGATCACCTGCCGCCCGGTGGGCTGTTCGGGATCGGTTCCGGCAGCCATACAGACCTCCTCCTGCGCACCGCGCCGTCAGGGCCGTCAGGACCCGTTGGAAGGAGATACGGACGGGAGCCCCGGGAGACTCAACCGGAGGTGTCCTTGCCGGCCGCGCCATTTCCTCCCCGGATACCGTGGCCGGGAGCCGAAGGGAGCGGAGACGATGGAACACACGAGGTGTTGTGTGGTGGGCGGCGGGCCGGCCGGGATGGTGCTCGGGCTGCTGCTGGCGCGCGCCGGGGTGGAGGTCACGGTCCTGGAGAAGCACGGCGACTTCCTGCGTGACTTCCGTGGCGACACCGTGCACCCGAGCACGCTGTCGCTCCTGGACGAACTGGGCCTCGCCGAACGGTTCGCCGCGCTGCCACAGCGGCATGTGCACACCATTCAGCTGCCGATCGGCCCGGGCCGCTCGCTGTTCACCGTGGGCGACATCGGTGCGCTGCCGGGCAAGTACAACTACGTCGCGATGGTCCCGCAGTGGGATCTGCTGAACCTGCTGGCGGACGAGGGCGAGCGGGAGCCCTCCTTCCGGTTGCGCATGAACACCGAGGCGACCTCCTTCCTCATGGAGGGCGGCCGGGTCGCGGGGGTGCGCTACCGCACCGCGGACGGGAGCACCGGCGAGCTGCGGGCCACCCTGACCGTGGCCTGCGACGGCCGGGGCTCGCTGGCCAGGCGGCTGCCCGAACTGGGGCTGCGGGAGTTCCCCTGCCCGATGGACGCCTGGTGGTTCCGGCTGCCGCGGCACGAGGGCGACCCGCGGGGGCTGGTGGGAAACGCCGGTGACCGCTTCCTGACCGCCATGATCGACCGCGGGGAGTACTGGCAGTGCGCCGCGCTGATCCCCAAGGGCACCGACGCGGCCCGGCGCGCGGCGGGTCTGGACCGGTTCATGGCCGAGTTCGCGGCGGTCGCCCCGTGGCTGGCGGACCGCACCCATGACCTGCGGTCATGGGACGAGGTGAAGCTGCTCGACGTACGGCTGGACCGGCTCCGGCGCTGGCACCGCCCCGGGCTGCTGTGCATCGGGGACGCGGCACACGCGATGTCGCCGGTGTTCGGAATCGGCATCAACCTCGCCGTCCAGGACGCCGTGGCCGCCGCCCGTATCCTCGCCGGGCCGCTGGCCGCAGGCGGCGCCAGGGGCAGTGTCGGGCTGCGGGAGGTGCGCGAGGTGCAGCGCCGCAGATGGCCGACCGCCGCGGCGGCGCAGGCGCTGCAGCGGACCGCCCATGCGCGGGTCATCGGGCCGGTGCTGGCCGGCCGCACCCCGTTCGGCGACGGGTCCCGGCCGCCCCGGGTGGTGCGGGTGCTGAACGCGGCGCCCTGGCTGAAGCGGGCCCCGGCGTACTTCCTGGCCTACGGAGCGCAGCGCGAGCACCCGCCCGCCGCCGCCCTGCGCTGAATCGGTTCGGCGCAGGCGGCGCGGCGCGGTGGCGGGCCCGGCCGCTCAGAGGCCGCGCAGCCGCTCCATATCGCGCCGGTCCCGCTTGGTCGGGCGGCCGGCGCCGCGGTCGCGATGGCCGACCTCGGCGAGCTCCTCGCGCGGTGGCGGGGGAGGGGAGTTGTCGACGAAGCACTCCGCCGCGACGGCCGCCCCGACCCGCTTGCGCACCAGGCGTTTCACCACGACGATCCGCTCGCGCCCGGCGTGGAAGAGCCGCACCTCGTCCCCGGGCCGCACGGCGTGGGCGGCCTTCACGCGATCCCCGTTGACGCGGACGTGGCCGCCGCGGCAGGCCGTGGCGGCCAGCGACCGCGTCTTCGTCAGCCGTACGGACCAGATCCAGCTGTCGACCCGTACCGGCGCCTCGTCTGAAGCCATACCTGAAGCCATGCCCTGACTCTATCGGCTCCGTCCGGGGCGATACGTCCTGCTTTATCCGGTATTGCTGTCTAAGGTGCGACGCATGAGCGCACACTTTGACGTCGTGGTCCTGGGGGCGGGCTCGGGCGGCTATGTCGCGGCGATCCGCGCCGCGCAACTCGGCCTGTCCGTGGCCGTCGTGGAGGAGCGGTTCTGGGGAGGGGTGTGCCTGAACGTGGGCTGTATCCCCTCCAAGGCCCTGCTGCGCAACGCCGAGCTGGTCCATCTGTTCACCAAGGAGGCCCAGACCTTCGGCATCCGGGTGGACGGGCAGGTGATCCTGGACTACCAGGTGGCCTACGAGCGCAGCCGCAAGGTCGCCGACGGACGCGTCAGGGGGGTCCACTACCTGATGAAGAAGAACGAGATCGCCCAGTACGACGGCCGGGGCACTTTCGCCGACGACCGTACGCTGCGGATCGACCTGGCCGCCGGGGGAGCGGAGACCCTCACCTTCGGCCACTGCGTGATCGCCACCGGCGCGATCACCAATCTGCTGCCCGGCACCTCGGTCAGCGAGCGGGTGGTGACCTACGAGGAGCAGATCCTCGACCCCGAGCTGCCCGAGAGCGTGATCATCGCAGGGGCGGGCGCCATCGGCGTCGAGTTCGCGTACATCATGCGCAGCTACGGGGTGCGGGTGACGCTGGTGGAGTTCCTGGACCGGATCGTCCCGCTGGAGGACGAGGAGGTCTCCGCGGAGCTCGCGCGCCGCTACCGCAGGCTCGGTATCGACGTCCTCACCTCCACCCGGGTCGAGGCGATCAACGACTCGGGCCCCTCGGTGAAGGTCATGGTGACCACGGGCGGCCAGCGGCAGACGCTACAGGCCCAGGCGGTGCTTCAGGCGATCGGTTTCCGGCCCCGGGTCACCGGCTACGGGCTGGAGAACACCGGCGTCCGGCTGAGTGACCGGGGCGCCATCGCCGTCGACGCGTACTGCCGCACCAGCGTGCCGCATATCTTCGCGGTCGGGGACGTCACCGCGCGGCTGATGCTCGCCCACGCGGCCGAGGCGATGGGCGTGGTCGCCGCCGAGACGATCGCGGGCGCGGAGACCATGGCGCTGGACTACGTGATGATTCCGCGGGCGACCTTCTGCCGGCCCCAGATCGCCAGCTTCGGCTGGACCGAGGCCCAGGCCCGGGAGCGGGGCTTCGACGTGCGGGTGGCGAAGTTCCCGTTCACCGCGAACGGGAAGGCGCAGGGCATCGGGGACCCGGTCGGCTTTGTGAAGCTCATCGGGGACGGCCGCCACGGCGAGCTGCTGGGCGCCCATCTGATCGGCCCGGAGGTCACCGAGCTGCTGCCGGAGCTGACGCTGGCCCAGCTCTGGGATCTGACCGCGCACGAGGTGGCGCGCAATGTCCACGCGCACCCCACGCTCTCCGAGGCGGTCAAGGAGGCCGTGCACGGCCTCGCGGGCCACATGATCAATATGTGAGCGGCTGCGCCACCAGCAGCGGTGCGAATGCCCTAAATGTGCTAGAAAGACCAGATGAAGGTGGGCTCGGCGCTGCGCTTCCGCAGTGTCGCCGGACAGGCGCTCGCCCTGCTGCTGGTGATCACGGCGCTGCTCGTCGCCGCCGCGGGCGCCGCGCTGGTCCTACAGGCCCGGAGCAACGGCGAGAACCAGGCCCGGGGCCGCGCGCTCGCCGTGGCCCACTCCTTCGCCCGCGCCCCGGGAGTCCTCCCCGCCCTGGAGTCCCGCCATCCGACCACGACGCTCCAGCCCTCCGCCGAGCGGGTCAGACGCGACGCCGGCATCGACTACATCGTGGTGACGAGCCCGAGCGGCATCCGCTACACCCACCCCAACCCCCGCGAGATCGGCAAGCGCGTCGACCGCCCCCTCTACCCGGCCACGGTGGGCCGCTCCTTCACCGACAAGGTCCCCGGCGTGACCCTCTCCGCCCCCTCCATCCGCGCGGCGGTCCCGGTCACCGACTCCAGGGGAAAGGTGGTCGGCATCGTCAACGCCGGGGTCACGATCCCGAACGTACGCCGCTCGGTCGACCGCCAGCTGCCCGTCATCCTCGGTTCCCTGGGCCTGGCCCTCGTGCTCGGCGCGAGCGGGGCGGCGCTGGTGAGCCGGCGGCTGCGGCTCCAGACCCATGGCCTCGGGCCCGCCGAGATCGCCAGGATGTACGAGCACCACGACGCCGTGCTGCGCGCCGTGCGGGAGGGCGTGCTGATCGTCGACCACGGGGGAAGGCTGCTACTCGCCAACGACGAGGCGCGCCGGCTCCTCGCGCTGCCGCCCGACGCCCAGGGAAAGCAGGTGACCGACGCGGGCCTCCCGCCGGACACCGCCGCCCTGCTCGCCTCGGGCCGCCTGGCCACCGACGAAATCCACCCGGTGGGGGAGCGGCTGCTGTGCGTCAGCCAGCGCCCGGCCCGCCGGCGCGGACAGCCCTGGGGCAGCGTCGCCACCCTGCGCGACACCACCGAGCTCCAAGCCCTGACGGACAAGGCCGACCGGGCGCGGGAGCGCCTGGAGCTGCTGTACGACGCGGGCGTCGAGGTCGGCACCACGCTCGACATGGTGCGCACCGCCCAGGAGCTGGCGCAGGTCGTCGTGGAGCGCTTCGCCGACGTCGTGACCGTCGACCTGATGGAGTGGGTTCTGCGCGGTGAGGAGCCGGGGGCCCGTCCCGGAGTGGCGGACACCCGGATGCGCCGCGTCGCGATCAGCGGCGAGCAGCCGGCGAGACGCCTCCCGCTCTCCCTGGGGAGTGAGCCGATCGGCTCGGTGACGGTGCCGCTCACGGCGCGCGGCGTCATCCTGGGCCAAGCCGAATTCTGGCGCTCGGCACGCGCGGCGCCCTTCGAGGACGACGATCTCACCCTCGCCGAGGAACTGGTCAGCCAGGCGGGCGCGTACATCGACAACGCCCGCCGCTACGCGCGCGAGCACGCCACCGCGGTGGCCCTCCAGCAGAGCCTGCTGCCCCGCGAGCTGCCCGAGCACGAGGCCGTCGAGGTCGCCCACCGCTATGTGCCCGGGCACGCCGGGGTGGGCGGGGACTGGTACGACGTCATCCCCCTGTCCGGCGCCCGCGTCGCCTTCGTCGTCGGCGACGTCGTCGGCCACGGTCTGCACGCCGCCGCCACCATGGGCCGGCTGCGCACCGCCGTGCACAACTTCTCCTCGCTCGACCTGCCCCCCGAAGAGCTGCTGACCGCCCTCGACGACGTGGTGGACCACCTGGACCAGGAGGAGGCCGTCGCGGACGGTCCGTCCCCCGGCCCCGGGGTCGCCGGCGCCACCTGCCTGTACGCGATCTATGACCCGGTCGCCGGGCGCTGCGGCCTGGCGCGGGCCGGCCACCCGCCGCCCGCCCTGGTGCGCCCGGACGGCACGGTGACCCTCCTGGACCTGCCCGCCGGACCGCCGCTGGGCCTGGGCGGGCTGCCCTTCGAGACCGCCGAGATCGACTTCCCCGAAGGCAGCCGCCTGGTGCTGTACACCAAAGGGCTCCTCCGGACCGACGGCGTCGATGTCGACGCCGGTATCGAGCGGCTGCTCGGCGCGCTCGCCCGCGCAGACCCCGACCCCGAGCGCACCTGCCGGACGGTGATGGAGGCCCTGCCGTCGAGCCACCCCACCGACGACATGGCGCTGCTCGTCGCCGGCGCCACCGGCCTGGCCGAGGACCACATCGCCTCCTGGGACCTCCCCTCGGACCCCGCGGTGGTCGCCGACATGCGGGCCGCCGTGGCCCGCACCCTCGCGGACTGGGGCCTGGAGGAGGCGGCCTTCACCACCGAGCTGGTGGTCAGCGAACTGCTCGGCAACGCCGTCCGCCACGCCTCCGGCCCCATCCGGCTGCGCCTGCTCCGCGACCGGGCCCTGATCTGCGAGGTCGCCGACGGCAGCACCACCGCGCCCCATCTGCGCCGGGCCGCCATCACCGACGAGGGCGGGCGCGGGCTGTTCCTGGTGGCCCAGATGGTCGACCGCTGGGGCACCCGCTACACCAGGAGAGGCAAGGTCATCTGGACCGAGCAGACGCTGCCGCCCGAGTCGTCCGCGTCGTCCCTCTCCTCCGTGCTCGCCCTCAGCTGATCACCGCCGCCGTGGTGGCCAGCAGCTCCGGGAGGGTGCCGGTGAACTCGGGCATCAGCCGCATGGCCACCGCCCACGCCTCCGGATCCTTGCCCAGGTGGGCGGTGATCAGGTCCATGGTCTCCTGGCGGACCCGGCTCAGCTGCTCGTCCCTGCCGCCGTCTCCGGACTCCTCGTGACGGTTCGCCAGGAAGGTCGCGGCGACGGCGGCGGGCCGGGCCTCGTGCAGGATGTCCGACAAGGTCAGGTGCCCGTAGGACAGCGCCATTTTCAGCCAGTTCTGGTGTCCGTACGTGTACGGGGGCAGCTGGTGGTGGCGCAGCAGGTCCAGCGCGGTGGGGCGGGGGCCGGTGAGGCGGTGCGGATGGTCCCGGTGCTCCAGCCGCACCTCCGCGGCCCGGCAGTCGGCGCGCAGCTCCTCCGGGAATTCGCCGTGCGTCGCCAGCTCGACCAGCAGGGCGTCCGGCAGCGGTTCGCGGCCGTGCTCGGCTGTCAGCTCCTCCCACGGGAGGCCCGGGCCGGTCTCCTCGGTCAGCCGCTCCAGCGCCCCGGTGAGCTGGTCGCGCCGGCCCTCGGCCGCGGTGCGCAAAAATGCCGCCCGGCTCGCGGGCGACCGCGCCGCCGCGAGCCGCTCGCGCAGCTCGGCCAGGCCGTCCGCCGCCTCCAGCGCGGACCGGACGATCTTGTGGGTGGCCGCCGGCAGCGGGTGCTTCTTGCTGCGCCGCTCGGGGAACTCGGTCTCGTCGAGCAGCGCGCGCACCTCCTCCGCGCCGTGCCGCTCCCACAGCCGCACCAGCAGGAGCAGCTGCCCGGCGAGCGTATGCAGTTTGATCTTGCCGAGCAGGATGCGGGCGAGGCGCGGATCGCCGGCCTCGCAGATCGGCAGCAGCCAGTGGCGGCGCCCGCTGTCCCGCAGGGCCCCGAACACCTCCTCGGCGAGCGGCAGCGGCCCCTCGCCGCTGTCGGGCCGACTGCGCCGGCCGGCCATGATCTGCCGGCGCTGCTCGGGGCTCAGGGGGGTGTGGACATACAGCTTGGCGTTGATCTCGGGGTCGTCGTGGAGCAGCAGCTCCGCGATGGTGTCCTCCGGCAGCTCCCAGCTGGAGGCGATACCGGCCAGCACGGAGACCCCGTGCAGCGCGACGAAGCGGTCGCGCAGGGCGGCCGAGGGCTGGTGATGGACCAGCACATGCTGGATGGTGCGGCGGTCCAGGTGCTCGGCCAGCGCCGTCCGGACGTCCTCGGTGGCCAGAGCGTACAGCTGCAGGAACACCGCCCGGGCACCCTCCGGTGCGCTGGCCGGGTACTCGGCGGCCAGCGCCCGGGGCCAGGGCTTGCCCCGGTGCTTGGCCGTCTGCTCGCGGGCCGCGGCGAACAGCTCCGTGCTCGTCCCGGCGAAGCGGGGCATCAGCGAATACAGGGCGCGCCAGGTGGCGAAGTCCTCGCCGAGCTCGGCCACCAGGGAGGCCAGTGCCTCGCGGACGGGAGCCTCGCCGTAGGGCAGCGAGTTGAGGACCGTACGGGCGGGGCGGATCTCCGCCAGCACCCGGGGCACCGGATAGTCACCACTGTGGATGCCCCGGCCCAGCAGCTTGGACAGGTCGAAGCGGGAGTGGGAGTCGTTCCAGTCGCCGTCCGTGAGCAGCTGCCACGGCAGCGGGGAGGTGCCGGGGAGATGGCGGGGCGACTTCTTGTAGGCCGCCAGCACGATCTCGTCCGGGCAGTCCTGGCGGGCCGCCAGCATGAGGAGCGCGCCGTTCGGCAGGGGCTCGCGCCGGTGCTCGACCAGCAGCGGGTCCCAGTCCACGCTGTCCAGGGGGAATGCGTCGCGCTCCCACCTCACCTCGCGCAGCCGGTTCACCAGGTCCGCCCCGGACAGGGGCGGGGCGCCGGTGGCCGGTACGGGTCCCGCGGCCTCGTCGGTGGCCCCGTCGGCGGCCTCGGCCGCCGAGGCGCTCTCCAGCACGGCCGCCGGGTCCGGCGCGGCCACCGCCCGGCGCACCAGCTCCGCCACCGCCGGGCGCAGCGCGGGCAGTTCGGCGAGCGTGGCCAGCTCGGCCACGCCGCCGTAGGTGAGCACCGCCCGGCAGGCCGCCAGCTGGTCGTCCGCCCCCGCCTCGTGGCCGACGGACTTCAGGGCGTGGCGCACGACGCTGGGGAAGGGCGCGCGCAGCGCGGGGATGAGCTCACCCCGGCCGGAGACGTTCAGCAGATACTCCACCAGCCCGTCCGGCTCATGCCAGTCGGGGTCGTCCAGATTCCGCTTCGCGCCCTCCAGCACCGCGGCCCGCAGCTTCCGACGGTCGCCGTACCCCCGGTAGAGCCTTGGGCCCAGGGCCGTGTAGCCCAGCCCGGCGAGGCGCAACAGCGCCGGCTCGCGCTCGGCGTTCAGCGAGCATCCCGCCAGGGCCCAGACCAGTTCGGCGTCGCTCTTGGCGAACGCCTCATCCACCAGATAGCCGGGCAGCGGCGCCCGTCCGGACATCAGCGACATGGTCTCCTCGCGCAGCCGGGCCATCAGGTCAGGGGCGAGTGCGGGGCCGGCCAGCCGGAACGTGGCCGAGAGCAGGAATTCGTCGAGGGTCACCACGCCGGGTGTTCTCCGATCGTTGAGAAGGGCGATGCCAAGGGGGCGGGAGGGGCGGGAGGAGCGGGGATCATGGGGCGCGGCGCTCGGCCATCCTGGACAGCGCGCCGATCCAGAACCGCTGCCGCTCCGGGGTCTGCCCCACCAGATGGGCGGCGCGCAGCTTCGGCGGCATATGGCGCAGCAGCCGCGCGACCACCTCGGCATGGCGCTTCAGCTGGGAGACCTCGGCGTTGGCGAACACCTGGTGCACCAGATCGGTGTCATTGGTGCCCTCGGACGAGCTCTCACAGGCCGCGGCCAGCCTGGCCTCCCACTCCGCCGCATCGCGCGCCAGCTCCCGCAGCCCGATGACCTTCCGGCCGGAGCTCTCCGACAGCCGCGCCTCGAGCTGGGACAGCGGCACCGGGGCGTACTCCCCGTCGCCGAGGTAGATCAGCCCCATTTCCAGCGGCTGCCCGGCCCGATGCAGCTTGATCAGCCGCTCCAGGGTCCGCTTGGTGATCCACTCCCGGCCCTCGTCGTCGATGTCGCTCTTCCACCACTCCAGCGCCGTCTCGGCCACCTCGCCGTAGGTGTCGATCAGCCACTCATTGGCGGGGATGTCCTGCGGGCTCACCTCGTAGCTGACCGTGAAGCGGCTGGCCTGCGCCACGTTGTTGCTGCTGACCAGCAGCTTGCGGCCGAGGTGGTACGGCGGGTTCTGCAGCGCTATCTGGGCGCACAGCCCGGGAATCGGCCGCCCGGCGAGCGACCACTCCTGGGTGATCTCCATCAGCTTGGCGAACGTGGCCTTGTCCTTGGGCCGGTTGTACTCGTCCCAGACGATCACCTTGGGCTCGGGCCCCATGAGCGAGCGGCTGAGCAGCGTGTCCAAGGTGCCGTCGGGCGTCGGGATCGGCACACACAGGTCCTCGACGTTGGTCACCGGCAGCGAGAAGTAGACCGGGTCGCGCCCCGTCTCCTCCCGGACCACCGCCTTGGTGATCTCCGTTTTGCCGCAGCCGGGCGGGCCCTGGAGCAGCACGGACCAGTTCTCCCGGACGGCGGTGCGCAAAATGGCGCGCACCGGATCGGCGATGGTCGCCGGGTTCGGGCAGCCGATGGCGGCCGCGATGCCGTCCAGGATCTCGGCCGTGCGGTCGGGGCCCGGCTTGCCGTCCGACTTCACATCCCGCAGGCGCAGCCGCTGACCGCCGACCAGCGGCAGCCCCCAGGAGAACGGAAACCCGGCGCGGGCGCAGTCCAGTACGTGCTGGAGGGTGCGCGGAGACAGCAGCGAGCGCAGCCGCGGGGTCAGCCCGGCCCAGAGCCGGAACACCTCGGTCAGGTCCCAGTCCGCGTAGCGCTCGGCCAGCTTCTGCCGCCAGGCGGTGTCATTGGCGGTCACCCGCAGGGTGACCATACGGTCCAGAACGGCCAGATCGCTGCGCCGGGCGCTGGTCTCGGCCAGCGACTCGTTGTCGGCGAGGAAGACGCCGACGCAGCCGAGCGCGCGCAGATCGTGCTCGCCGAGCGTCCAGTTGCAGGCGATCTGCATCAGCTGGGACTGAATGGTCTCGCCGGCCTGAAGCGAGTCGTCGATCAGCAGCACAAAGGGTTTGCCGGGGGTGAGCTGACGCATGATCAGTTGGGTGAGGACCAGCTCGCCGCTGTGGTCGTCCCGCACCGGCGCGTTGACCAGCAGGTCGTCCGGGGTCAGATTGGCCGCCGGGACCAGGATCACCTCGGTGCCGGGGTGTGCCTTGGGGACGTAGGAGAGAAACGTGGACGTCTTGCCGATGCCGTGCTCCCCGAAGACCTGCCCGGTCTGTCCCATGGCGATCATCGCGCTGATGAACTGCTCCAGACGGGCGCCGCTGCCCGGCCCGGTCCGCTTCGATGTCTTCTGGGCCTTCTGGTCCTTCTGGATCTTCTGGGTTTCCCGCGTCTTCCGCCCCGCCCGCCCGTCGGACGCGTCCCCCGCGGCCGGTGCCATCGTCTCCACGCTGCTCACAGTGGCTTGTTCCCTCGTTGTGTGTCTGTCGATTGTCCGAAACGGCCGGCGGCGAGTCGACCGTCAGCTGTCGCCCGTGACCACTCGGTGGCAGGCCATCGGTGGATCGTGCCGCTCCGGCCAGTCGTCCCCGCCGTCCGTGATCAACCAGATCCACCGGTCGGGGTGGGCGGGGGTGACCCTGGGCGCATATCCGTCGGTGACCATGATCACCGCGTCGGCGCGCTCCTCGAACCGCCGCCCGTTCACCGCCAGTCGGCCCTCGACATAGTCGATGACCTGTTGGAAGTTCGTCCCGCCGCCGCCGAGCACCCGCTCCCCGGGGACGAAGGGCATCACGGCGCCGTCGAAGCTCAGCCAGTGGCTCTCCACCCCGTCGGTCTGCCCCACCAGCGAGGTGATCCAGTCGACCACCGCCTGCGGCATCGACCCCGAGGTGTCCAGCGCGACCACCACCACCTTGGTGCGCTCCGCGCCCCGCCGGGAGAGCATCGGCTCGTGGCCCAGCGCCAGCAGCACGGCCCCCTGCTTCTTCGGATAGACCAGCCGCTCACCCTCGCGCAGCTTGGAGGCCAGCACATCGGAGAGCCAGCGCCGCCACCACTCCACCCGCCGGGTCCGCGGGGTCTCCCCACGCAGCGCGGCCAGGCCCATCCGGCCCCACATGCGCTCCAGCCGCTTTCCGCCCCCGGCGGTGCGGTCCGCCAGGGCCAGCATCTCCTCCCGGGCGATGCCCTCGCCGCGCAGCGCCGCCCGCATCGCCTCGTCCAGGGTGGCCTCGACGACCGAGGAGAGCGTCTCCTGGTCCATCGGCAGCCTGGGGCCCGCCCCTTCGCCCTGCTCGGCCCCGGCCAGGCGCATATGGATGCACACCGCTGGCGGTACGGGGGGCCGGCTCATCCGCTTGAGCTCGCCGTACACCCCGAGGTCGGTGTCGACGAAGTCCCGGTAGGACAGCGGCGTCAGGCCCTGCTCGGCCAGGTCGGCCACATACCGCCGGTGCACCTCGCGCGGGTCGACGCCCACCGGCTCGCCGCGGGTCCCGCCGTGGCCGTCCGGCACCTGCTGGGCGGGCAGCTCCGTACGCCCCAGCCGGACCATGGCCACATGGTTGATCGCCACCTCGGCGGCCAACTCGAAGACGGGGTCGGCGCGCAGCTCCTCGTCCACGTACAGATGGCGGTGGATCAGGTGGCGCGCCTCGTGGAACAGGACGAACCGCACTCCGCTCGGCCCGATCCGGACGAAGAACTCCGGGTTGTACAGCAGCAGGCAGCTGCCGTCGCCCACAGCCACCACCGCCGCCGTGGCCACCGCCGCGGTGGCGATCTGGTGGTGACACTTGGCGTACAGCCACGAGCCCACCACGCTGTCCTTGACCCCGAAGTCCAGCAGCGCCGCCTCCTTGAGCCGACGGCCCTGCTCCGCCACCGCCGGATCCGCCACCTGACACTCCAGCAGCGCCCGGCGGTCGCTCAGGTCGATCACCCCCCGCGCCGCGGCATGCCGGCTCTCCCCCGTCACCCGTGCCACTGTCTCCCCTTTGTCGCCTTATCGCCTTTATCGCGTTTATCGCCGCGTTCCGGCCCGGCCGTGGACGGCCCCACCACCAAGAACGTTATCCACCGGGTCTGACAGCGCCGCCCCGGGGCCGATGCGGCGGATCCGCCGGGGCGCGGTGCTCAGACCACGCGCGGCCGGTCCGCCGGGGTGACGGGGGCCGGGAGCGCCGTGGAGCCCGCGAGATAGCGGTCCACGGCCGCGGCGGCGGAACGGCCCTCGGCGAGGGCCCACACGATCAGCGACTGGCCGCGGCCCGCGTCACCCGCCACGAAGACGCCTTCGCTGCTGGTGGCGAACCCCTCGTCCCGGGCGATGTTGCCCCAGGCGTCGAGTTCCAGACCGAGCTGGTCGAGCAGACCGCCGTCCCGCTCCGGACCCGAGAAGCCCAGCGCCAGGAGGACCATGTCGGCCCGCAGCACCCGCTCGGAGCCCGGCTCGGGCCGCCCGTCCGCGTCGACCCCGACCAGACGCAGCGCCCGGACGCCGCCCGTCGCCTCCGCCGCCCCCGCCGCGCCGGGGTCCGCCCCCTCGAAGCGGATGGTGGCGGCCGAGAACAGCCGCGCGTCCACGTCGGCGTCCGGGGACACGCCCAGCTCCTGGGCCTCCTCGTGGGCGGCGGACATCCGGTAGATCTTGGGGTGGACCGGCCAGGGCTGGTCCTCGGGCCGCTCGGCCCCGGGCCGGGCGTGGATGTCCAGCTGGGTGACGGAGGCCGCGCCCTGCCGCAGCACGGTGCCCAGGCAGTCCGCGCCGGTGTCCCCGCCGCCGACGATCACCACGTGTCTGCCCTCGGCCGTGATCGGCGGCCGGGCGAAGTCGCCCTCCTGGACCCGGTTGGCCAGCGGCAGATACTCCATCGCCTGGTGTATTCCGGCCAACTCCCGACCCGGCACCGGCAGCTCCCGCCACGCCGTGGCCCCGACCGCGATGACCAGCGCGTCGTAGCGGGCCCGCAGCTCGGCGGCGTCCACGTCGGTGCCCACACCCACGCCGGTACGGAACTTGGTGCCCTCCGCGCGCATCTGCGCCAGGCGGCGGTCGAGGTGGCGCTTCTCCATCTTGAACTCGGGGATCCCGTAGCGCAGCAGGCCCCCCACCCGGTCGGCCCGCTCGTACACCGCCACCGTGTGTCCGGCGCGGGTCAGCTGCTGGGCCGCGGCCAGGCCCGCCGGGCCCGAACCGATGACCGCGACGGTCTTCCCGGACAGCCGCTCCGGTGGCTTCGGGGTCACATAGCCGCTCTCCCACGCCCGGTCCACGATGGCCCGCTCGACGTTCTCGATGGTCACCGCGGGCTGGTTGATGGCCAGCACGCATCCGCTCTCGCAGGGTGCCGGGCACAGGCGGCCGGTGAACTCCGGGAAGTTGTTGGTCGCGTGCAGCCGCTCGCTCGCCCGCCGCCAGTCGCCGCGCGAGACCAGGTCGTTCCACTCGGGGACGAGGTTTCCCAGCGGGCAGCCCTCGTGGCAGAACGGGATGCCGCAGTCCATGCAGCGCCCGGCCTGGGCGCCGACGATCGGCAGCAGGCCGCCGGGCACCTGGACCTCGTTCCAGTCCCGCACCCGCTCGGCCACCGGGCGGCGCGGCGGAAGCCGGCGGGGTGTGGTGAGAAAGCCCTTCGGGTCGGCCATGGCGGCATTCCTTACCCGTGTCTATTCGTGACGGTCCGTGTCCATGCGTGTCACGGGCCGGCCGCGTGGAGGCGGGCGCACCGCGGCACACCACGCCTTTCCCCACTGTACGTCCGGGCGCAAGCGTGCCCGGCGCCACCACCCGCGGCCGCCGCGCGGCCCCGCCGCGACAGGGCTCGTGGCGCTCCGGGGCGGCGTGATTCCGGTGGACGCCACGGTCGAGCTGCTGGAGCGGGCCCCAGGACCCGGCGGGAACCCGGAACCTGGCTGAGGCTCAGGAGCCGGCCGACGCGGCGAGCAGGGCGGTGTCGTCGTCGACGTGTCCGGGGGCGCGGAGCAGACCCATGGAGCCATCGATGATCCGCTGCGGGTCGAGCCGCGCCGCCTCGGGCAGCCCCGCGCAGGTCGCCCGCAGGGCCGCCAGCCCTTCGTCGATGGAGAGCCTGCTGTTCTCCACCAGACCGTCGGTGAACAGCAGCAGCCCGGCGCCGACCGGCAGCCGCGTCTCGTGGTCCTCCGGCGCCCCCTGCGCCAGCCCCAGCGGAGCGCCCGGCCGGGTCTCCAGGAAACCGGTGGCCTCGCCCGCCACCACCAGCGGCGGAGGGTGCCCGCAGGACGCCCACCGCAGCTGGCGGGTCCGCGGCTCGTACACCGCGTACAGACACGTCGCGAAGTGTTCGACGTCCAGCGACCGCAGATACGCGTCCAGCTTGGCGAGGAGCGCGCCCGGGGAGGCGCGGTCGAGCGCGAAGCCGCGCAGGGCGGGCCGCAGCCGGCCCATCACGGTCGCGGCGTTCACGTCGTGACCCATCACATCGCCGATCGCCAGCCCCATGACCCCGCCGGGCAGCGCGATGACGTCGTACCAGTCGCCGCCGATCTCCGTACCGGTGGTGCTGGCCCGGTAGTAGGACGCGGTGCGCAGACCGGCCACCTGGGGCAGGTGCTGGGGCAGCAACGCCCGCTGCAGGGTCAGCGCGAGCCGGCGCTCGTTGCGGAACCGGGCGGCGTTGTCGTAGGCGAGAGCCAGCCTGCTGGCGAGGGATTCGAGGTGGCCCCGGTCCTCCTCGCGGTACGCCCGCCCGCGCCTGGCGACGGCCAGGGCCCCCAGCGTCCGGCCGTGGGAGACCAGCGGCACGGACAGGACGGTTTCGGGCGGGGGCGCCCCGGCGCGGCCCGCCCCGAGGCTGTCGCCGAGGGCGCGCTCCAGCTCCTCCGCCCCGGCCGACCGCTCACCCGCGGCGAACACGGACTGCTCGGCCCGCGGGTCGGTGACGTGGATCCGGATCTCGTCGGCGAGGGCCGGAATCAGCACCTCCTCCGCGGTCTCCAGCACCTGCGGCGGGTCGAGGCTGTCGGAGAACAGCATGCTCGCCTGGGCGAGGGAGGTGAGCGTGGCCGCGTGGCGGCGGCTCTCGCTGAGCACCTGCTCGCGCAGCCGCGACAGCTCCAGGTTGGCGCGCACCCGGGCGAGCAGCTGGCGGGCGGAGAAGGGCTTGGCGAGGTAGTCGTCCGCGCCCGCCCGCAGGCCCTGTACCGTCGCCTCCTCCCCGGCCCTGGCGGTCAGCACGATGATCGGCAGGCGGGTGGTCCGCGGATCCGAGCGCAGCGCCCGTACGAGCGCGAATCCGTCCAGCCGGGGCATCATCACATCGGTCAGCACCAGGTCGACCGGGCGCGACAGGGCGGTCTCCAGCGCCGCCCGGCCGTCCCCGGCCAGCAGCACATCGTGGTCCGGGCCGAGCAGTTCCTTGAGGTAGCCGCGCACATCGGCGTTGTCGTCGGCGACCAGCAGCAGCGGCCGACGGGCGCCGTCGCCCTCCTGCGCGGCCACCGGAGACCTCTCGTCGGCAGCGGGGGCCGGGGCGGTGCCGGTGACAGTGGTCGTGGGTACGTCCGCGTCGCTCTGCAGCCAGTGCAGCGCCTCCCCGGCATAGGCGGCGGTGCGCTCCTGCCGGGCGGTCCGGTCGTGGACACCGGTGACGGCGGCCCCCGCCGCCAGATGGGCGGTGCCGAACGGCACCTCGACAGTGAACGTGGTGCCCTCGCCCGGCCTGCTGCTCACCGAGACGGTGCCCATGTGCAGCTCGACCAGGTCCTTGACCAGCGCGAGGCCGATGCCACTGCCCTCGTGCGAGCGTGAGCGCGCCCCGCGCACCTGGTGAAAGCGGTCGAACAGATACGGCAGCTCCTCCGGGGGCACACCGGTGCCGGTGTCCGCCACCGTCAGCCGCGCCCGGTCCCCGACGGCGGCCATCCGCACCGTGACCCCGCCCGCGAAGGTGAACTTCAGGGCGTTGCTGAGCAGATTGAGGACGATCTTCTCCCACATCTCCCGGTCCACATGCACCGGCCTGGGCAGCGGGGGACACTCCACCCGCAGGCTCAGCCCCGCCAGGTCGAAGGCGGAGCGGAACACCGCCGCCAGCTCCACCGTGACACGCGACAGATCCACCGGCTCGAAGCTGCCACTCAGCCGCCCGGCCTCCGCCCGGGAGACATCGAGCAGCGTGTTGACCAGCTTCAACAGGCGCAGCGCGCTGCGCTCGGCGAGCTCCAGCTGCCTGCGCCGCTCGGGCCGGTCCTCCACCGAGAGGGCCTGTTGCACCGGCCCCAGCAGCAGGGTCAACGGGGTGCGGAACTCATGGCTGACATTGGAGAAGAACGTCGTCTTGGCGCGGTCCAGCTCGGCCAGCGCCTCCGCGCGCCGGCGGTGCTCCTGCTGGGTGTGCGCCGCCGCGAGCGCCGCGCTGACACCGGAGGAGAGCACATCGTAGAAGTCCCGGTAGGGCGCGTTGACGGGCAGCTTGGGGTTGACGCCCATGACGAGTACGCCCGCCACCTCGCCCGAGCGGATGAGCGGATGGGCCAGCGCCTCCTCTCCCGGCCGCCCGAGCAGCGCGCCCGGGAGCCAGGCCGGGGCGGCGTCCCCGACCACCGCGGCCACGCGCGCCGCGAGCCCGTCCTCCTCGGCGGTCCGGTCGAGCCGGAGCTCCCCGGGCGGCGGCCGGGTGGCGTCCCCCGCGCCGGCCGTGCCGGCGGCCAGCCGCAGCTCGCCGGGCCCCGACGCCAGATAGACGGCGATGAACGGAACGTCCTCGCGGTGGGAGTCCAGCACCTCCGCGACCACTCGCGCCACGTCCTGCGGGGAGAGCAGTCCGGCCGTCCTGGAGCCCAGCGCGGCCAGCAGCCGCATACGCCGTTCACTGAGCACCCGGGCCGTGGTCTCGGTGACGACGCACAGCACACCGCCCACCGTGCCGTCCGGCATCGGCATCGGCTGGAAGGAGATGTCGTAATAGGACTGCTCCAGGAAGCCGCCCCGGATGAATGCGAAACCCATGTCGTTGATCAGGATCGGCTTGCGGCTGTCCACCACGGAGTGGAACAGCGGACCCGTGGTCGTCTCCCAGTTCTCCGGGAACACCTCGACGCACGGCCGGCCCAGCGCCCCTGGATGCTTGCTGCCGATGATGGTGGTGTAGCCCTCGTTGTACAGCATCCGGAATTCGGGGCCCCAGAACAGCGCCATCGGCTGTACCGAGTCGAGGACGATACGGAGGGCCTCGGTCAGCCGGGCAGGCCACACATCCGTCCGTCCCAGGGGGGTCGCCGCCCAGTCGATGCCGCTCATCAGCCTGCCCAGCGAACCGCCCGCGGCGAACAGCTCCTCCACCTCTGAGTGCTGCCTCTCGGGCCCGTTCATGGAGTCGGCTCTCCTCAGTCACAGTGTGGCACAGCGGTGTCGCCCGGGCAGCCACGGCCAACCGTCTGGAGTAGCTAGATCAAAACGGACTTGCGGAATAATTGGTACGGTGTTCCGCGCGGAACCCGAGCACAGGCTGAGCGGAGGTTCACCATGGGGAACACGCGGGCGTGGATGGTCAAGCCCGACCGGCACCCCTACTGAGTGCGCGGGCCCACCCCGCGGGACAACGGATCACCGCGGGACGACGGATCACCGCGAGACGACGAGCCGCGGCGCGGCGAAAAGGCGCGGCGGGACCATGAATCCCCCTTCAAACGGCTGCACGAGGCCTTCCACGCCTCCCCGGTGGGGCGCGGCTGGCGGCGCGGCAGCGAGTTCGAACTGCTGCACCGGGCCATGGGGTTCGCCGCGCTCGGGTTCCTCACCCTCGTACCGCTGCTCATCGTGGTCGCCGCGGCCGACCCGGTGAACCGGCACGGGTTCGCCCAGTGGCTGGCCGAGGGCCTCGGGGTGTCCAACGGGTCGCGGGACGAGGTGAGGCGGCTGTTCGCTCCGCCGCGGCAGGCATTGGAGACCACGACGGCGTTCGGTCTGGCGACGCTGTGCGTCTTCGGCCTCCGGTTCGGCGCGGCGGTGCAGACCGGCTACGAGAAGGTGTGGGAGCTGCCCCCGGGCCGCTGGCACACCGTCTGGCGGCATCTGGTGTGGCTCGCGGTGCTCATCGGCTACCTCCTGCTGTCCTCGCACCTCGGGCCGGGGTGGCGGCTGTGGATCGGGATCGTGGGGACGGTGGTGTTCTTCTGGTGGTCGCAGCACGTGCTGCTCGGCGGGCGGATCGGCTGGGGCGCCCTGCTGCCCGGAGCGCTGGCGACCGGGGCCGGGCTGTTCGGCCTGCGGATGTTCTCCCGGCTGGTGTTCTCCCCGCTGATCGCCTCGAGCGCCGTCTCGTACGGCCCGGTCGGCACGGTCCTGGTCGTCCAGTCCTGGCTGGTCGGCGTCGGCTACGTGGTGTTCGGCGGGCCACTCCTCGGCAGGCTGCTGCACGAGGAGTGGGTGCTGCTGTCGCACCGGCGCCGGCGCCGGAAGGGCTGACGCCGGCCCGTCGGCGCGACCGGGAGACGGTGAGCTCAGAAACGATACGGAGTCAGATAGTCCGGCAGCAGGATCCGCGTCCCGGGCGCGGCCGCCCGCACCTGAGCCTGGAAGCCGTCCAGGTCCATCGTCGGGTCCTGCTGGGGGCCGTCCTTCAGCGGGGTCTCGAAGACGTCCCAGTGCACCGGCACGACGGTGCCCGGGCGCCCGAGGGCCGCCAGCAGCCGGGGCACATAGCGGTGCGTCGAGGTGCTGTTCGGCACCGCGACCATCGCCACATCGGGCCGCAGGCCCTCGGCGTCCCGTTCGCTGAAGTCGCTCGCCCCCATCAGGAACGCCGACGGGCCGTCGCCGACCGTCACCTGGAACGCCAGGGTGTCCCCCTCCGGCAGGTCGGAGATGGTCTCCGGCCTGGTGGCGGGCGGGGTGTTCAGCGTGCCCGGGGCGAAGTAGCCCTGGGTCTTGTTGCGGCTGTGGCGGCTGGAGACCACCTCCACCACGTATCCGCCGAAGTCCAGCACCTCCCCGCCCTTGACCACGATCAGCCTGCTCGCGTCGATCCCGAAGGCCCGCAGCAGGTGGTACGTGGTCTCCGTGCCCACGATCCGCGCCTCGGTGGAACGGGCGATGAACGGCACGTCGTTGATGTGGTCCCAATGGCTGTGGCTGACCAGCACCAGCTCCGGGCGGCCGATGTGCCGGGTGACCAGCTCCTCGTTGGTCTCCAGTTTGGTGCGCGCGTCGAAGGAGCCCGCGAACAGGCCGGTCTTGAAGCGGGTCAGATAGGGGTCGGAGAGCACGGTCCGCCCGTCGAAGTCGATCCGCCACCCGGTGGTCCCCAGCCAGCGGAACTCCGCCCCCGAGACCTTGCTGCTCCGGCGCGGTGCGCCGGCGGCCGTGGAGGCCGTCGACAGCACCGGGACGGCCGCCCCCGCGGCGGCTCCCCGGAACAGCAGGCGGCGGGTGAAGCGTGGTCTCTGCTCGTCGTCCATGGCCACAGCACAGCAGGCGCCGACCGCCCCCGTCCAAGATCAAAACTTCCCCGCATCGATATCCGAGTGCATATCACAGCAGGTCAGAGCCTCTGAGGTGATCCACAGCCAGCCGGGCCGCCCGGCCGATCGCCGCGTCCACGGCCGGGTTCGCGGTGCCGGGCTCGCGGGTCCGGGCGAAGACCGCGACCGCGTACCGGCCGCCGTCCGGGTAGTGGACCACGCCCGCCTCCATGTGCAGGCTCGGCAGGGTCCCCGTCTTCGCGGCCACCCGTACGTCACCGGGGAACCCGGAGACCAGCCGGTGGCGGAAGACCTGCCGGGCCATCAGCTCGCGCACCTGCGCGCAGGCCTGCGGCGGTCCCGCCTCGTCCCGCCAGATCAGCCCCAGCAGCCGGGTGATGTCGCGGGCCGTGCTGCTGGTGGTCCGCCGCGGGTCGAGCACGCGCAGCCCCCGCACCCGCTCGGGGCCCAGGGTGGGGAAGACGGCGGCGAACTCGGCCTCGTCGCGGGCGCCCACGTCCTCCAGCATGGACTCCAGCAGCTCCCGCGGGCCGCCCACGACCACCGTGCGGTCCAGGCCGAGTTCGGCGGCCAGCAGCCGCACCGTGTCCGGGCCCACCCGGTGCATCAGCACGTCGGCCGCCGTGTTGTCGCTCACCGAGAGGGCGAAGTACGCCAGGTCGCGCAGGGATGTCTCGACGTCGTCGAGACATCCGGCGGTGCCCCACCCGCCGAGGCGGTCGGCCGCCGTCAGCAGCACCCGCTCCCGTGGGTCGAGCTGTCCGGCCGCCGACTGCCGCGCGAACTCAAGCACCAGGAGGATCTTGAACACGGACGCGATGACCACCGGCTCGTCCGCGCCGACGCCGACCTCCCGCCCGCCTCCGACACCGACCGCGTGCAGCCGTCCGCGCGCCCCCGCGGCCTCGAAGACCGCCGCCACCTGCTCCTCGATCTCAGCGCTCTCAGCCGCAGTCACCGTGTGGTCCCCCTCGTGCGTCGCGTATGGTCGGCCGGTGGATCTCATACGCCACCTGCGGCTGTTCATTGTCGTCGCCGAGGAGCTGCACTTCAGCCGCGCCGCCGACCTGCTCGGCATGGCGCAGCCTCCGCTGAGCCAGGCCGTCCGCAGGCTCGAGAGCGAGATGGGGGTGGAGCTGTTCGACCGGTCCCGCCGCCAGGTGCGGCTCACCGCCGCCGGTGCGCTGCTGCTCCAGGAGTCGCGCGAGCTGCTGGCCCGCGAGGAGCGGCTGCGTACGGTGATGCACCGTGCCCGCGCCGGAGAGCTGGCCACCCTGCGGGCCGGAGTGCCGCCCCAGACGCCCGCCCGCACCCTGCACGCGCTGCTGGCGGCCTGCGCCGACCAGTGCCCGGGCGCGCGGATCGATCTCCAGGAGGTGGACACCGCCGAGCAGCTGCGGCTGCTGTCCTGCGGGCGGCTCGACGTGGGCTGGGTGCAACACCCTGTCGACGCCACTGATCTGACGCTCGGCCCCATGGTCGGGGTCGAGCTGGGGGTGGTGCTGGCCCGTACGTCCCCGCTCGCCCGTCTGCCGGAGGTCTCCTTGGCCGATCTCTCCGGCCATGACCTGGTCCTCTTCCCTCGGGCGGGCGCCCCCGGCTGGTACGACCGGACGCTCGACCTCTGCCGGGCGGGCGGCTTCGCCCCGCCCGCCGTCCGCCATGCGCGCAACCCCGAGTTCCTGGTCGGCCTGGTCTCCGCCGGGTGCGGGGTGGCCTTCGACGACGGCCGGGTGGCCGGACGGGAACCACGGGTGGTCTGGCGCCCGCTGGCGGGGCGCCCGCTCGTCCAGCAGATGTCCGCCGTCTGGCCACAGGAGCGTACGCATCCGGAGGCCCGGCGGTTCGCGCGCATCGTCGCGGAGGTCGTGGCTCGCGACGCGACGACGGCACGGCGGCTGCCCGCCCGCTCGGACGAGGAGCGGCCGAGGCCGTGGTCGGTGGTGTTCGAGCCGGGCGCCGGGCCCGCGCCGGATCACCCGGATGGCTGATCACCCGGATGGCCAGGAGCTGTCGCGGGGTCACGATCTTGATCAGATCCTCTCCTTATATGACACATGGGCATTGTTGGCCCTGTGCTTTGCAGAGGAGATAAGCGCCATGCATCACCTGAAGCGTGTCGGCCTCAGCGCGGCCACCGGGCTTGCCGCCCTTGTGGCCTGCGCCGCCCCGGCTTCGGCCCTTGGGGACGACGACCTCGACCCGTCCCATCAGGAGACCGTCTACCACCTGGTCACGCAGCCGACCGACCAGAGCCTCCTGGACCTCGACGGCCTCGGGCCGAGCCAGGGAGACGAGCTCATCATCACCGGAAACCTGCTGCAGAACGGCCAACCGGTGGGCACCTTCAGCGAGGTGTGCACGCTGACCCGGGTCACGGCCGTCGGCGAGAGCGACCTGCAGTGTCAGGGCACTCTTGTGCTGCCGCAGGGCCAGATCACCTTCCAGGGACAGTTCACGATCACGGCCGACGGCCCCTCGGATGTCACTCTGGCCATCAGGGGAGGCACGGGCAGCTACAGCACCGCACACGGTTTCATCCATGCCGTCAACCCGGGCGCCGCCCAGACGGAGGTCGTCGTCCACGTCATCCCCTGACCGGCAGATCACGCCCGCATGGCGGACCCGGGCCGGGCACGAACGGCGCTGCCCGGATCCGCCGGCGTCAGATCTCGCGGGCGCGAGCCATCAGAGAGCGTCCGATGAGGGCACAGGCGACGGCCGCGATGGCGAGCATCGTCAGCATCCAGGGCCAGGCGGCGCCGAACCCGAAGAGGGCCCCGTCGCGGATGCAGCGGATCCCGTAGGTCACCGGATTGGCCCAGGACAGCCAGCGCAGCACGGGGGCCATCTGCGGCGCGGGATAGAACGAGGGGCTGGCGAACAGGAGCGTGGGCGCGAGCACGTTGATGGTCACCGTGAAGCGCTGGAAATCCTTGAACAAGGTGGCGAGCAGCAGATAGAGACCGTTGAAGGCCATCGACGCGACGGCGATCCCGCACAGGATCGCCGCCCAGTGGCCGGGCGGCCAGCGGAAGGTGAACACGAGGAGGGAGACTCCCAGCGCGGCCAGGGTCTGCGCGAGGATGAGCAGCGTGCTGACGATGAGCTTGCCCGCCACATAACTGCCGCGCCGCAAGGGGTAGGACCAGAGTTCCACGTCCATCCGTCCCATGCGCTCCTGGAAGAGGGAGGCGCCCGCGGTGGTGGCCGCCGCGAGCATCGAGGAGAGCAGCAGGGCGGGGACGGCGAATTCCGGGTAGCCGACGAGACGGCCCTCGTACCGCACGTCCCCGATCAGACGGGACAGGGAGGTGGCGAAGAGGAGCAGGTACACGGCGCTCGGGGTGATGGCGAGCAGCAGATTGGTGCGGTTGCGGGTGAGGAGCAGGTACTCGCGGTACATCGTCGCCGCGACGTCGCCGCGCAGCAGGGACGGTGGCGCCGGCGCGGGCGCCGTTTCCGCGGATGGTCCCGTGGACGGTCCTGGGGCGAGATCAGCCGTCATGGTCGGCCCCCACGAGCGTCAGAAAGGCGTCCTCCAGCGACGGCGTGCGGTATTCGACCGCCCCGATGCCGATCCCGTGCGCCTCCGCACGGGTCAGCAGCGCGGGGAGGCTGGCCCGCATGCCCTGGCCCCTGACCTCCACCTCGCCCTCGATGGCCGTGACCTGTAGCGGTGGCCGCGCCCGGCCGAGCACGGCCAGCAACTCGTCGGTGTCCCGCGGGCGCTCCGGGCGCACCAGCGCCACCTGGCCGCCGAACCGCTCGGCGAGTTCGCGCGGGGCCGCGAACTCGACCAGCGTGCCGTGGTTGACCACCAGGACCCGCTTGCAGTTGCGCTCCACCTCCTCCACGTAGTGGCTGGTCCACAGCATGGTGGTGCCGTGTCGGCGGCGGAGTTCGTGCAGCAGCGACCACACCTGGCGGCGGCCGCTCACATCCAGCCCGGCGGAGGGCTCGTCGAGCAGCAGCAGTGGCGGATCGCCGAGCAGCGCCCGAATGACCTGTAGGCGCCTCCTCTCCCCTCCGGAGAGGGTGAAGGTGAGCTGGGCGGTCTTGCCGTCCAGGCCGAAGGCGGTGAGCAGATCGTCCACCTGCCGTCGGATGTCGCGCCAGCGCAGCCCCTTGTACCGGGCGGCGCTGCGCAGATTGTCCAGGGCGGGCAGCATCATGTCGAACGGCCCGCTCTGGTGGACGACGCCGATACCGCGCTTGGCCGCTCCGGTCGGCGCCGCGGGGTCGGCGCCGAACACCTCGACGGCGCCCCGGGTGGGCACCGTGGCCCCGCAGATCATCTTGATGAGCGTGGTCTTCCCGGCCCCGTTCGGGCCCAGCAGCCCGATCACCTCGCCCGGCTCGATGGCGAACGACAGGCGGCTCACCGCGTCGTGTTCCATGCCGTCGTACCGTTTGACCAGCTCATGCGCACGGACCGCGGGCGTCATGCCGACGGGCCCGCCGTCCCGGACGGGGCGACGTCGTCGGCCAGCAGGAGCCCCTGCCCGACCAGCGTGTCCAGGAACTCGCGCACATCCCGCACGACCACGGCCGCCTGGCCGGAGTCCTCGGCGGCGTACCGCTGCGCCATCCGGGACGCGAGGGCGTCCGCGTCGAGGGATTGTCCCTCGGACACGAGGATCCACAGCTCGGCCCCCGTGCTGTTGAGGGTCTGGAACTCACCTGCACCGGCGTCGTAGAGCCGCACTTCGCCGTCGTCGGCCATCCAGACGACGTCGGGGGCGATCCGGTAGCGCATGGACGTATCCCTTCAGTCGACGAGGGGGAGGAGGCGGCGGCCCGTGGTCTTCCAGTCCTCGTACACCGGATGGACCGTGTCGTCCCGGACCAGGTGGGGCTGGAGCATCTGGTCCTGGTGTTCGGTGAGTTGGTGTCCGGACACTCCGGCGGCCCGCCACCAGTTGGAGATCATGGAGTGGCGCAGCATCCGGCACAGATGGCGGCCGTTGCGGTGCACATCCCCGCTCTCCGCCATGTGGTACGCCCGGCAGCCACCGCCGCAGGCCGCCCTGATGTAGCAGCGCCGGCAGTCCTTGAGGTTCTCGCCGCTGAACACGCTGTTGCCGCGCATATCGGCCAGCACGGGGGCCTCGAAGAGGTCGGCGAGCCGGTGCTCCCGTACGTTACCGGCCTTGTGCACCGGCTCGGTGACGAGTTTGCACGGATACACATCGCCCAGTGAATTTATATAGATCTCATTGCCGCCCATGCCGCAGTTTCCCCTGATGGTGCAGGGCTTGCTGGCCTTCGGGCCGTCGGGGAGAAGCTTCTCGGCCATCGGATTGGTCCAGAAGAATTCCTGGACCTTCTGGAAGTCCCGCCATCCAAAATCGTATCCGTCGGTCGCCGCGCGGCCGAGGTCCGAGTGGTACATGAGGCGCACCCGGCGCACCTTGAGATCGTCCACGAATGCGCAGACCTTCTCCAGGGCGTCCACGTTCTCCGGTGTCACCACATGGTTGATGACCGGGACGACGCCCGCCTCGTTGAGCAGTCCCAGCCCCTTGCCGGTCCGGGCGAACGTGCCCTTGCCGCGGGTCCGCTCGTGAATTTCCGCCGTGCCGCCGTCCACGCTCACGGTCACCGTGCCGAAGATCTCCGAGATCCGCCGCGCGATCTCCGCCGTGCGGATCATCGTGCCATTGGTGATCATGTTGACGGTCAGTCCGCGGTCGCGGGCGTGCGAGGCGACCAGGAACAGGTCCTTGCGCAGCATCGGTTCGCCGCCCGTGAAGATCATCTGCCGCACGCCCAGGTCCGCCGCCTGGTCGACGAGATCGAGCGATTCCTGTGTGGACAGCTCCCCGGGCAGGCACTTCTCCGACGAGGCATAGCAGTACGGGCAGCGCAGATTACAGCCGTCGGTGATCGCGTAGTAGACGGTGGTGAGGCTCGGCTCGGGCTGGCGCACCACCGGGCGGTGCCTGGGCAGATAGACGATCCACTTGAGCACGAGCTTGGCCAGGACGCGCTCCACCCCGGCGGGTCCGCCGTCGTACGGCGGGGGCTCCTGACCGCGGCTGAGCGCCTTCAGCACGGCGGATTCGGGATCGGTCAGCACACACCAGGCCGCGAGTTCGGGGTTGGCGACCAGCTGCCTTTCCGAGTGCCGGAAATAGACGAGATCTTCGGGAACGACCAGGTCGGACCACTGTTCCAGTAGCTTCATCCTGCACCTCCGATGAGCAGGCGGGGCGCCGGCCGCGCGCCGGGCCCCGCCTGCCGGCTGACGGGGACTGCCGACAGCCGTCGGTCAGATCTCGAGTCTCGGCTCGGACTCGGCGTTACCGGACCCGGCGCCGGCACCGCCCGAACAGTCGCAGGAGCACGGCTGGTCGATGTCGAACTCGGTCGGAAGCATTTCCGGCTTCACCCAGGCAGGACTTTCCATGATTCGTCCTTTCTCGCGATTGGCGCTTGCGGTCACCCGCACTCAGGCAGGTCGGCCCTGATTTCCGGGCGCGATGGGCGATGGGGGCATGGCGTATTCCCATCGCAAGGGCGGGTGTGGGTTGTGCGGCAGATCGGCCGAACCCTCACAGCATTGGGGCGGCCGGTCGCGAGTGTCAACAGGAACAAAGCGATCCGGATGGTCGGCGATCGGGGTGCCCGAACGGGCACAATGTTCGCGCCATTTTCCTCCCGCCGATTTGATTGCGCCCGAGAGGCCCTTGCGCTCCGCGTATCGATCATTTCTGCCTTCCGATGGCGAGCGGCGGGAGGCAACGAAAGTGACGGGAGTGGTTGGATTTCCTTTGTGCGGCCCTCCCCGACACCCCGCCCCGGGGCCTGGCATGCTGGCCATGTGAACGGACCGGAGATCCACCTCAGCCTGGCCCCCGAACTGCGGATGTTCGCCGTCCCCGAGCGGCGCCAGGATCGGACCGCTGTCGTCACCGACGGGGCGTCCACGCTCGGACACGTCGTCGAGTCGCTCGGCGTTCCGCTCACCGAGGTCGGCGGGCTGGTCGTGGACGGACACGAGACTCCGGTATCGCATGTGCCCCGCGCGGGGGAGTTCGTGGAGGTGCGCGCGATGGCGCGGCCGCAGCGGGTGCCCGGCGCGCCGCTGCGCTTCCTGCTCGATGTGCATCTGGGCACGCTCGCGCGGCGGCTGCGGCTGCTGGGTGTGGACGCGGCCTACGAGAGCGAGGACATCGGCGACCCCGCCCTGGCCGCGCTCTCCGCCGCCCAGCGGCGGGTGTTGCTCTCCCGGGACCGGGGGCTGCTGCGCCGCCGCGAGCTGTGGGCCGGGGCGTTCGTCTACAGCGACCGCCCCGACGACCAACTGCGTGATGTGCTCGGCCGGTTCACCCCGCCGCTCGCCCCCTGGACGCGGTGCACCGCGTGCAACGGGCCGCTGGAGGACGCCGACAAGGACGCCGTCCGTGAGCGCCTGGAGCACGGCACGCGGCGCACCTACGACGTCTTCGCCCAGTGCACCGCCTGCGAGCGCGTGTACTGGCGTGGCGCGCACCACGCTCGGCTGGAGGAGATCGTCCGTCAGGCGATGGGGGAGTTCGGCGCCCCCATTGACGACAGGTCCTCGCCTGCGCGTTTCGGCTGAGGTCGGCAAAATACGCCTTGTGGAGCAGGAATGGACTAAACGATTCGATTCCCACCCATGCCCTAACTTGTGACTTGCATCACAGCCCATCGGTAAAGGATCACAACTCTGTATCCCTGTGCGACGATGCCGTTGCGCTGGCCTCGACAAAGTGACCAAGCGTTTAGGTCGGCCGTCTTACGGGGAGGCGAGAATGCCGACGATGATTGTCATCGGATATAGAGCCGATCTCGACCAGGCTCTGCGGCACCGGGGCCTGGACCCGTTCTATATCGCGCAGAAACCGGCGATCCCCCCGAAGGATCGACGATTCAAGCGTGTCATCGATATCGAGGACGTCCAGGAAGTATTGCGAGCAGTACTCTCCGCGCGCCTCGATGATGTGGCAGGGGTGCTGAGTGTCCATGAAATGGGTGTATTCGGGGCAGCCTATCTGCGGCAACAGCTGAACCTGCCCGGGAACGCAGATTCAAAGTCAGTTCTTTATTTCCGGGACAAGTACCTTCAGAAGAGCAAGCTGCCGTCTCATATCAGGCGGGCTCGCTGCCGGTATGCGTCACAGGACACGTCGTTCGCGGATCTCGCCGACGACCTGGGGAGTGTCTTCGTGATCAAGCCGGCGAACGGAGCCGGCTCGCTCCGTACCAGCATCGTCCGTTCCCCGGAAGAATATTCACGAGCCCTGGAGCCGTTCCCGGGCCACTCGGACGTCCAGATCGTCGCCGAGTCCTTCATAGACGCCCCGGAAGTTTATATCGACGGGGTCTGGGAGAATGGCGATCTCCGATGGTCGTCCATGAGCAACTACCACGTATCACCGCTGAGGGCCGCACAAGGCGGCATCATGGCCGCCTACCTACTGGACAGAAGGCGGCATCCGACCCTGTTCCATCAGGCGGAGACGCTTGCCACGCAGGTACTCACCAGCCTGAACGCACCTGATTGCGTATTCCACCTGGAGATCTTCACGACAGAGACGGGGCTGACTTTCGGCGAGTGCGCCATCCGCATCCCAGGAGGGCTGACCCCTCAGATGAACAAGTTGACATACGGCGTCGACCTCTTCGACGTCGAAATCAGCCTCGCACTCGGGGAAGGGGCGTCTCAAGCCCTGAGCAACAGCAGGGCACCGGAGCGCTTCGCCGGATGTATTCTGCTACGCCCTGCCAAGAGCGGCAATCTGACCCAAGAGGACTTCGAACGCAACTTCATTTTCGATGAGATTGATTACGATTCATCGCCTGATGCGCCGATCGGGCCGTACGGCCTCGTTGGCAAAGCACTCGTATCCGACCCGGACGAGCTGAAACTGCAGAAAATGATCGAGGACATCGTGCGATTCAGTGAGGCCGGGTCCACCTGATCTGCTGGACCGCCCGGACCGGGCCGCCGGCCCGGACGCCCGGCACCCATGAGATCACCCCGCCGCGCTCCTCCGTGCCGCAGGCGCCACGCCGCGCCCGGCCCCATACTAATTCATCTGTGACTCACCACCTGTGACCCGCCCAAGATCCGTGCCATCCCCAGGATCCCCATAACCATCCGTTCGCGATGGGAATTCAGAGCCAGGCCTGGTGTCTTTCTCGACACGCGGCGCCCGCGCCTCTGCTCTCTCTTGTTTTCCGTCACTTCCGATCGGAGGACTTTCCCTATGCCGGATCGACTTCCCGCCTCGACGCTCCCCCAGCTGCTCGAACGCGCCGCTTCCGACACCACTCGAGGCATTACCTTCAGCACCTCCATCGGGGGTTCGTTCCTGTCGTACGTCGAGTTGCGGGAGTGCGCCTGCCGGATCGCTCACGGGCTGCGCGGGCACGGCACCGCCCCGGGCGACCGGGTGCTGATCGAGGCCAATGATCCGGAGAACTTCTTCCGTGCCTTCTGGGGGTGTGTGCTCGCCGGTGTCGTGCCGTGCCCGATCGCACCGCCGGCCGACCCCTCCCGGTGGCGCGCCCAACTGGAGCATCTGCGGACGCTCTTGGGCGACCCGTTGATGGTCGTCTCCAAGGCGGCTCATGGAGACCTGCCCGATGTCGGGCTGCGGACGGTGACCGTGGAGGAGTTGAGTCATGCCCCGGCCGAGCACGAGCAGCTCCATACCCCCGCGCCGGACGACCTCGCCCTGCTGATGCTCACCTCCGGGTCCACCGGATCGAGCAAGGCGGTCAGGCTCACCCACGCCAATCTGGTGGCCGCTCAGGCAGGTAAGGCGGGTGCGCTGGAACTCGGGCCCGACGACACCTCGTTGAACTGGATCTCGGCCGATCACATCGCCGCGATCGAGGCACACCTGCTGCCGATGTTCAACGGAGCCGACCAGGTCATGACGGTTCCGGCCACGGTGCTGGCGGACCCGGTGGAGTTCCTCGAATTGCTCGCCGCCCATCGGGTGCGCGTGACCTTCACCCCCAACTTCCTGTTCGGGCAGATCAACCAGGCCCTCGCCGGGCGGCGGCCCTCGCCGGAGGAGCTGGATCTGTCGCGGGTGCGGCACATCATCTCCGGCGGTGAGGCCACCGTGACCGCCACCGTACGGACATTCCTGGGTGCGCTGGCCCCTTACGGATTGCGCGAGGACGTGATCGTGCCCGCGTTCGGGATGACCGAGACCTGCGCGGGCTCCATCTTCAACCGCGACTTCGCCACCCAGGACCTCGAGACGGAGTTCCCTCCACTGGGCCGCCCGGCACGGGGTCTGCGGATCCGCATCACGGGCGGCGACGGCACGGTGCTGGCCTCCACCGACCGGCCCGCGTCGGCCGAGCCGGGTGAGGTGCAGCTGCGCGGGCCGATGGTCTCCGCCGGCTACTTCGGCAATGACCAGGCCACCGCACAGGCCTTCACCCCCGACGGCTGGTTCCGCACCGGCGACCTGGGCTACCTCGACTCCGAGGGGCGGCTGATGCTGGTCGGCCGCACCAAGGACTCCGTCATCGTCAGCGGAGTCAACTACTACAGCCACGATCTGGAAGCGGCCCTGGACGAGCTGGACGGGGTGAGACGCGGGCAGGTCGCGGCCTTCCCGATCCGACCGGAGGGGGCCGATTCCGAACAACTCGCCGTCGCGTTCGTGCCGGCGGGCGACCCCGCCGACGACACGGCCGTGTACCGGGCCATCGTGGCGATCCGCAGCTCCACGGTGATGCACTGGGGCTTCCGCCCGCAGCTGATCCTCCCCGTCGCCGAGGACGAGATCCCCCGCGGCAACCTCGGCAAGATCCAACGGTCGCGGCTGCGCGCGGCCGTCGAGGCCGGGAGCCTGGACGCGGCGGTCCGTCGGTCGGACGAGGTGAGCACCCGGTTCCTGGGCGGCTATGTGACGCCGGAGGGTGACGTCGAGACAGCGCTGGCCGACATCTACGCCCGCGTACTGAACACCGAGAAGGTGCCGGCGACTGCCAGTTTCTTCGATCTGGGCGGAACCTCGCTGGACGTGTTGCGGCTCAAGCTGGAAATTCAAATCGAGTTCGGCATCGACGACCTGCCGATGTCGACGCTCCTACAGGCCCCGACCGTACGCGCGCTGGCCGGCCGTCTGAGGGGCGGCCAGGGCGCCGACGGGGACTCCGCCTACGATCCGCTGGTGCCGTTGCAGGTCACCGGGGACGGGACGCCCCTGTTCTGCGTCCATCCCGGCCTGGGGGAGGTGCTGGTGTTCATCAACCTCGCCAAGTACTTCACGGGCGAGCGGCCGTTCTACGCGCTGCGGGCGCGCGGGTTCGGGCAGGGCGAGACCCACTTCGCGTCGTTCGCCGACATGGTCGACACCTATGTGGACGCCATCCGGCGGGTGCAGCCCAGCGGCCCGTACGCCGTCGCGGGGTACTCCTACGGCGGGGCGGTGGCGTTCGAGATCGCCAAGCGGCTGGAAGCCGATGGCGACCAGGTCGACTTCGTGGGGGTCTTCAACCTGCCGCCGCGGATCTCCGACCGCATGAACGAGATCACCTTCACCGACGGCGCGATCAACCTGGCGCTGTTCCTGGAGCTGATCAACGCCGCCGACATCGAGGAGCTGACCGCCACGCTCCGCCCGCTGCCCGAGGCCGACCAACTGGCCCATCTGATCGATCACGCACCGCCGCGCCGCCTGACCGAACTGGACCTCACCCTCGAACGGTTCACCGCCTGGGTCGACCTGGCCCAGAGCATGGTGCACCTGGGCCGCGACTACGAACCGTCGGGATCGGTCGGGCAGGTCAAGGTCTTCTACTGCACTCCGCTGCGCGGCACCAAACAGGAGTGGCTGGACGACCAGCTGAGCCACTGGGACGAGTTCACTCGTGACCCCAACACCTATATCGAGGTCGACGGGGAGCACTACACCTTGATGAGTCCGCAGCATGTGCAGACCTTCCAGGCGACCTTGCGACAGGAACTGGCCCGCGCGCTCGGCGGCGAGGGGGCCGACGCGACCGCTGACACGACCGGGAGCCGCTGATCATGCAGGGCAAGAAGATTCTCATCACCGGGGGAACCGGACAGGTCGCGAGGCCCGTCGCCGAGGCGCTGGCCGCCGACAACGAGGTGTGGTGCCTGGGCCGGTTCGGCGACGCGGACGCCCGCAAGGCCCTCGGAGAACTGGGCGTCCACACCGCCACCTGGGACATGGCCACCGACGATCTGGAGGGCCTGCCGCGCGACTTCACCCATGTACTGCACTCGGCGGTGCACCGGGGCGACGGCCATGACTTCGAGGAAACCACGCGCGTCAACGCCGTCGGCACCGCACGGCTGATGACACACTGCTCCGCGGCCGAGTCGTTCCTGTACGTCTCGTCCGGAGTGGTCTACAACCGGGCCGACCGGACACATCGGTACCGGGAGAGCGACCCTCTGGGCGGCGCGGCGCCGTGGCTGCCGACCTACCCCGTCGCCAAGATCACCGCCGAAGGGGTGGTGCGCGGCCTGGCCGAAGCACTCGCGCTGCCGACGGTGATAGCCCGCCTCAACATCGCCTACGGCCCGTACGGCCACGGCGGCGTGCCCATGATCTTGTTCAGGGAGATGCGCCGGGGCCAGCCGTGCGCGGTGCCGCGCGAGGGGCAGAACTACTGCAATCTGCTGCACACCGATGACGTCGTCCGCCAGGTACCGCTGCTGTGGGATGTCGCGCGGGTGCCCGCGCGGGTGGTGAACTGGGGCGGTGACGAGGAGGTCGGCGTCACCGATCTGCTGGAGTACATGTCCGAGCTCACCGGGGTGCCGGTGCGACTGGACCGCGGCGACTACAGCCGGGAAACCGCGATCTTCGACCACGGCGCCCGCCGCGACCTGATCGGCGACTGCTCCATCGGCTGGAAGAGCGGTATCGCCCGCACCTTGGCCGACTTGTTCGAGGAATACCGCGACCGCATCGACGAGTACGTCGATGCCCACGGAGCTGAGATATCCAAGTGACCAAGAGGAGTGGAGAACGAGCATGCGCAGGTCCGTAGATATCGAGGCGCTTCAGCACGTGCTGTGCGCTGCCCTCGGGTCCCGTGTGCCGGTGTGCTCCTTGGATCGACTGGGCGAAGCCGCCGACGCGTTCGCGGCACTGGACGCCACGGTGCTCGAGCGCCCGACCCTGGTCGGCGGCGGATCCCTGTACAACCCGACCAACCCCGCCCCCGCCCCGCACACCGTCGATGAACTGGTCCGCCGCGCGGCGGCGCTGGACGTGGACCAGATCCTCGTGCCCAACGTGCGCCGCGGCGACGACACCAGCGCGCTGCGGGCAGCCGGCCTCGTCCCCGTCGCCGCCGACGGCGAGTGTGTCGTCCGGCTGCCCGGAGACGTGGACGATGTCCTGCGGGAGCGCATCGGTGCCGAGCAACTCGGGGAGCTGCGCCGCCGTCACGAGGAGGTGTCCGGTGAAGTCACCTGGGAGCGCCTCCCGCTGAGTGAGCTCGACGGGAAGGCCTGGGCGCGGGATGCCTTCGTGGAGCTCCACCGGCGCCGGGCCGAGCGCGACGGAGGCCACGACAACCTTTACAACGCGGACGCCCTCGACGCGCTGGCACGGGCGGAGTTGGCGGATCGCACCGAGATGTTCGTGCGCCGCAGCGGGAACACCGTGGTCCAGGCCGGGCTGATGACGCGGTCCCACAACGGCCGGGGGTTCTACGTCCTCACGCAGGCCATCGATCACGAGGATCCCGTCGCGCGGCGCGACCTCCACCTGGCGTCCGTATACCGGCTGTACCTCCACGCCCGGCAGTCCGGCCTGGACTGGGTCCACCTCGGCCGGGGGGAGGCGCACCACATGCGGTGCCTCGGAGCGGACCTGTTCATCCCCCTCGACCACTGGCTGCGGGCCCCCGGCCTCACGGCCCCGGAGGAGAAAGAAGAGCAGGCGCTGTCGGACTTCGCGGCGCCCCCCGTCGCGACGGTGCCGGTCCCGGGCCCGGCCCGCTTTCGCCATGTGCCACGGTTCGACCAGATCGACCTGTCGAGCAACACCAATCCGTTCCTGGGCGCCGATGGCAACTATCCCGAGCTCGATACGGCAGAGCTTGCCGGCACGTATCTGAGGACCATCTCGAAGCTGCCCGGGCACGACGGCGTCGGTGCGTTGAGCGCGGATCACCTGCTGTTCACCAGCGGGGCGGTGGACGGCGTCCTGCTGCTCCTGGCGGCGCTGGCCTCGCCGGGCGAGGGCGTCTGCGTCACGCCCCCCACCTTTCCGCTCTACGACCACTTCGCCCGCGTCCTGCGCCTGCCCGTCACCGAGGTGCCGCTGGGTGGCGACGACCTGTCCCAGGTCGACACCGAGCGGATCCTGGCGGCTGATCCGCGGGTCACCATCCTGTGCGATCCGGGCAACCCCAGCGGGACCAGGATCGATCCGGGGCAGGTACACGCCCTGGTGACGCGCGGCCGTGGGCTGGTGGTGATCGACGAAGCCTATGTCGAATTCAGCGAGAAGCCCTCGTACGCCGGGCTGGTCGCCCAGCACGACAACCTCATCGTGCTCAGGACGCTCTCCAAAGCATGGGGTCTGGCCGGCGCGCGCTGTGGGATCGCCCTGGCGAACCCCGGCATCATCGAGGCTCTGCGGCGGGTGCAGGTGCCCTTCGGGTTCACCAACGCGTCGCAGCGCGCCGTGCGGGACCGGCTGACCAACTCCCCACCGGTGCTCGCCGGCATCGAGCGCATTCGTACCGAGCGTGATCGGATGGCCTCGGCACTGGCCGGCCACCCCGCGGTGGACCGAGTGTTCCCCTCGGACACCAACTTCCTGCTCGTCCGGCTGCACAAGCACGAGCGCGTGATGGATCAGCTTCGCGCCGCCGGGATAGTCGTCGCCGACACCGGGCGCCTCGTCCCCGATACCTGCCGCATCACCATCGGCGACCAGCGCGCGAACAATGCGCTGCTCGAAGCACTCTCTTCCGCCGTGTGACACCAAGACCGAAAGGATTCAGTTCGTGGGTAATGGTTCTTCCTCTGTTCTCCCTCTCGTCGGCACTGTCGTCGCCGAAGGATTCGCTCGCTGGAGCCCCGAGCTGAAGAAGGAATTCGACAACAACGCCCATAACGGCTGCATTGGTCAGTCGCTGCTCAACGAGACCGATTCGCTGCGCATCTGGGAGACCCATCTTCTGCCGGGAGAGCGAGTTCCCGTCCATCGACACGTGCTGGACTACCACTGGATAGCCCTCACAAGCGGCCGAGCCCGCCAGCACAACAGCGATGGCAGCACGCGAGAGATCTCCTTTGTCCGTGGACAGACCCAGTATTTTGATTTCGCCGCGGGACGGTTCCACCTGCATGACCTGAAGAATATCGGCGATGAAGTTCTGTCGTTCCTGACCATTGAGACAAAGGGTGGGCCGAACGAGCCCATTGAGCTCCGAAAGGCTTGAGGTGTGTCGGCCCGCAGGGCGAACCCGCCCTGCGGGCCGGCCGCTCAGCCTTCCTTCTTGGTGACCACGAACCGGTCGATGACCAGGTAGTCGATCTCGGTGGCGAGGAAGCACTCCAACGCGTCCCGCGGCGAGCAGACGATGGGCTCACCGGCCACGTTGAACGAGGTGTTGAGGAGGCAGGGCACCTCCGTACGCGCCGTGAAGGCGCGCAACAGCTCCGCGAGCGCGGGGTTCTGCCGCTCGTCGACCGTCTGGACCCGTGCCGTGCCGTCCACGTGACAGGCGCCGGGGATCCGCTCCCGGTACTCCTTCCGCACCGGGAAGACGAAGGTCATATAGGGAGACGAGGTCTTCTTGCCCAGCTCGAAGACGCGCGGAGCCTCGGATTCGAGGACGACGGGCGCGAACGGGCGGAAGGGCTCCCGGTGTTTCACCCGGAGATTGATGATGTCCTTGATGTCGGGGAAGGCCGGGTTGGCGAGGATGCTGCGGTTCCCCAGGGCGCGCGGGCCGAACTCGGCGCGGCCCTGGAACCAGCCCACGACGTTCTTCCCGGCCAGCAGCTCCGCCGTTCTGTCGGCGACCGCGGCGGCGTCGGGCTCCTCCTGCCACTCGACGCGGTCCGCGTACTGGGCCAGCGCGTCCAGGACCTGCTGCTCGTCGTACGAGGGCCCCAGGTAGGGGGTGGTGACCGCGCCGGCGGGCCGATTCCTGAGGCCGGCGGTGTACACGGCCGCGCCGATGGCGACACCCGGGTCGCTGGCCCCGAAGCTGACCTCCATGCCGGTGAACGACGACCTCTCCAGCATCTTCGTGTTGGCCACGCAGTTGAGCGCCAGACCGCCCTCGAAGAGCAGGGTGTCCAGGCTGGAGGCGGCGGTCAGCGTCCGCAGCTGATGAGCGGTGATGGCCTCGACCATGTGCTGGGCCAGCCCGGCGACCTTGACCCGGAAGTCGAACTGCTCGCGCTTCTCGCTGTCGCCGCCGAACAGGCTGTCGAACAGCGCGTAGTAGGCCCCGATGTCCATGGGGATGGAGATGGTGTACGAGCCGTCCTCGTGCAGCCGCACCACGCGTTCGAGCAGGGGGTTGTGCTGCGGCGGCGGGCCGTACGCGGCCATGCCCATGACCTTGTACTCGTCGTTGTTGGGCACGAACCCCAGGTAGCGCGTGATCCGCCCGTAGGCCACACCCAGCGAGCTGGTCATGGGGACGGCGCTCTCGTCGATCAGGCGGACCACGCCGTTCCGTAGCTCGCCCATGACGGCGGACAGGGTCTCCGCCCGGCCGTCGCTCACCAGGAAGGCGGCGTCGCCCCCGCCGGCCAGGTAGGCGCCGCACATGAGATGGGCCAGATGATGGGGCACCAGGGCGAGCTTGTTGGGGTCCAGCTCGTAGCCGGTGTGCTGGACGAAGTCGCCGTACACCGCGTCGCGGCTGAACATGTCGGTGTAGACCTCACCGGCGCTGCGCAGGGCGTCGAACTTGGCCGTGACCGGCAGGTCGGAGTCACATATCTGCGAAATCATCTCCTCGGCCACGGCCGGCGAAAAGCGCCAGGGGAAAGCGAAAACGTCCACCTGGTCGAGGTCGACACCGGCGGAGTTCAGGCACCACTTGATTGCGTTGGCCGGAAAGTCCGAGGTCTTCTTGACCCGGCTCAGTCGCTCCTCCTCGACCGCCGCGACCAACTCGCCGTCGATGACCAGAGCCGCCGCGGCGTCATGACCCACCAAAAGATTACGGCCGACGCCGGTCGCCCCGTAGAGACGTCCGAAAAGCTCCGCGCCTCTGCTGAATCCGTTGTAACCGAGCACGATCACTGGCTCTCAGCCTCCCAAGCACGACAGTAACGGCAGGAAGAACAGGCTACTCGGCCCGCATACACGAGGGATAGGCATGATGCGTAAACAGATGGTGGTTTGCTTTCCCCGGCGGCGGCACCCCCGGGAGAAATTCGCGCCGAATGTCGTACCGCTCAATATCCGACACACGGGGAGGATTTCCCGTGCCGATGACCGTCGCCGCGCCCGTCCGGGCCCACGCGGATCCGGGCCTCCCGGCGGTGGCTGGGGGGCGCGGCCCACGCGTCGCGGGCCCGGCGGGACTCAGCGGGCCCGGCCCAGCCCGCTGAGGGCAGGGTCCGGGGCTCGGTCCGCGGGTCGGTCCGCCCGGTGGCTGAATCGTGTCAACTTCTTTGGACGGCACAACCCTTGACGCACGGCGCCGTGCGCCCATAACTTCCTGGCAATCAAATCGAAACGTTTCAACTTCGGGCGGGTCTACGCGGGGACCGCCCTGCCCCCGAAGGAGACGCACCACCATGACCGGATCCGGATCAGTCGCAGGGTCCCCTATGAGCCGTAGACGGGCGCTGGCCGCGGGTGGCGCGGCCGCGGCCGCGTGGGCCGTGGGGCTGCCCGCCCCCGCCCCCGCTTTCGCCGACTCCGCCCCCGCCGGGGCCGCCCCCGCGCGGCTGGCGCCCTTCCCGCTCTCGGCCGTACGGCTGCTGGAGAGCCCGTTCCTGGCCAACATGCGGCGCACCCTGGCCTATCTGCGCTTCGTCGACCCGGAGCGGCTGCTGCACACCTTCCGGCTCAATGTCCAACTGCCCTCCACCGCCGAGCCGTGCGGCGGCTGGGAGGCGCCGAACGTGCTGCTGCGCGGCCACAGCACCGGGCATCTGCTCTCCGCGCTGGCTTTCGCCCATGCGAACACCGGCGAGGAGACCTACGCGGACAAGGCGCGGCGGATCGTCGCGGCGCTCGCCGAGTGCCAGGCGGCCTCGCCCGGCGCGGGCTACCGGGCCGGGTATCTGTCCGCGTTTCCCGAGCGGATCTTCGACGAGCTCGAGGCGGGCGGCAAGCCGTGGGCCCCGTACTACACCATCCACAAGATCATGGCCGGGCTGCTGGACCAGCACCGGCTCAGCGGAAACGACCAGGCCCTGGAGGTGTTGCGGGGGATGGCGGCCTGGGTCGACTCCCGCACTTCCCCGCTCGACGAGGCCACCATGCAGCGGCTCCTCGGCGTGGAGTTCGGCGGCATGAACGAGGTGCTGGCGGGGCTGTATCTGGTCACCGGCGACCCCGTCCATCTGCGCACCGCGCGCCGCTTCGACCACGAGTCGCTCTACGGCCCGCTGGCCGAGGGGCGCGACGAGCTCGACGGGCGCCATGCGAACACCGAGATCGCCAAGATCGTGGGCGCGGCCGAGGAGTACCGGGCCACCGGGGACCCGCGCTATCTGCGGATCGCGCGGAACTTCTGGGACATCGTGGTGCGCGACCACTCGTATGTCATCGGCGGCAACTCCAACCAGGAGCTCTTCGGCCCGCCCGGGCAGATCGTCAGCAGGCTGTCCGAGGACACCTGCGAGAACTGCAACAGCTACAACATGCTCAAGATCGGCCGCCGGCTGTTCCTCCACGACCCGGGCAGGGCGGCGTACATGGACCACTACGAGTGGACGCTGTACAACCAGCTGCTCGGCGAGCAGGACCCCGGCTCCGACCACGGCTTCGTCACGTACTACACCGGTCTGTGGGCCGGGTCGCGCCGGCAGCCCAAGGGCGGCCTGGGCTCGGCGCCGGGCAGCTACAGCGGCGACTACGACAACTTCTCCTGCGACCACGGCACCGGGATGGAGACCCACACCAAGTTCGCCGACACCATCTACTTCCGCGACGAGGACGCCGGCGCCCTCTACGTCAACCTCTTCATCCCCTCCGAAGTGGCGTGGGCCGAGCGCGGATTCCGGCTGCTCCAGCGGACCGGCTACCCCGACACCGGCACCGTCCGGCTGACCGTCACCGAGGGCGGCGGGCGGCTCGCCCTGAAGGTGCGCGTGCCCGGGTGGCTGCGGTACGGGTCCCGGGCCCGGGTGCTGGTGGGCGGCCGCCCCGTGGACGCCAAGCCGGTGCCGGGCCGCTATCTGACCCTCGACCGGCACTGGCGCACCGGTGACACGGTCGAGCTGACCTTCCCGCGCGAGCTGGTGTGGCGCCCGGCGCCGGACAACCCGCACATCAAGGCGGTGTCGTACGGCCCGCTGGTGCTGGCCGGTGCGTACGGCGAGCACGGCCCGCGCACCATCCCGGATATCGAGCCGTCCTCGCTGCGGCCGGTGGCGGGGCGCGGCGGGCCGGAGTTCACCGCCGTGGCCGGGGGCGCGAAGGTCCCGCTGCTGCCCTTCCACCGAGTGCACCACCAGAGCTACAACGTCTACTTCGCCGTCCCGCCGCGCGGCCCCCGGCGGCGCGAGATCGCCCGTTTTCCGCTGGCCGAAGGCGCCGGGGCGACCAGCGCGGACGCGCTGCGCCGCTTCCCGGACGCCCGGCTGGCCGGCGGCGCCACATGGACCACCGCGGGACCGCGGGCGGTCGCGCTGGACGGGAAGGACGGCCATGTCGCGCTGCCCCCCGGTCTGCTGACGGGCCTGCCCGAACTCACCCTCTCGGTGAGAGTGTTCCTGGAGAGCGTGGCCAACTCCGCCCGCGTCTTCGACCTCGGCTTCCACAAGAACACCTACCTCTTCCTCACCCCGCGCACCGGCGCCGGGAAGGCCCGCGCGGCGTGGAAGATCGCGGGCATGGAGGCGGAGGATTACATCGATGCCTCGGCCGCCCTGGAGCCGGGCCGGTGGACCCATCTGGCGCTCACCCTCGGCGGCGGCACCGGCGTGCTGTACGTGGACGGCGAGGAGGCCGGGCGCAACGACGCGGTGGTCTCCGGGCCGCTGCTGCTCGGCGCGACCACTCGCAACTACCTCGGCCGCTCCCAGAACACGACCCACCCCTATCTGCACGGCACCGTCGCGGACTTCCGCGTCCTGGGGCGCGCCCTGACCGCCGCCGAGGTCGCAGCGCTGCACCGCGCCAACAGCTGAGCCGGCTGATCCGGCCGACCCCCAACGTCCAGCCCACCCCACCCCCGTCCGCACCCCTGCCCCTGCGGGAGTATCACCATGCCTGAAACCGGCACACCAGAGCCCGAAAGACCGATCCGACCGACCAGGCGCCACTTCGTCATGGCCTCCGGGGCGGTCGTCGCCGCACTCGGCACCGGCCTGCCCGGCGCGGGCCCGGCCCACGCGGAGTCCGCGGCCGGGACGGGCTTTGCGGCCGCCCGGTTCACCGACCCGCGCCGCGACAGCCGCCCCACGGTGTACTGGTACTGGAACGGGCCGGTCACCCACGAGCTGATCGACCGCCAGCTGGCCGAACTGCGCGACAAGGGGATGTACGAGGTCGTCATCTTCCCCTTCGACAACGCCGAGATGAGCCCGGTGTTCTTCAGCGAGGGCTGGTTCGACGTGGTCGGACACGTCCTAGCCGTCGCCGAGCGCACCGGGATGCGGGTGTGGGTGTTCAATGACAACCACTTCCCCAGCGGGCGCGCCGCCGGCCTGATCGTGAACGGCGGTACGGTCGGGACCCGCCACTACCCCGCCCGCCCCGAGCTGCGGCTCAAGGCGCTGTGGCGGTCCACCACCGTGGTGGAGGGACCGGCCACCGTCGACCTGTACGAGACCACCGGCGTCGGCGTCGAGAGCGGCCGGCTGGTGGCCGACGCCGCGGTGCTCGGCGGCGCGGCGGTGCTGCGCCGCGGGGCCCGCTGGGGCGACTGCACGGTCACCGGCAGCGTCAAGGCCGAGACGGCCGCCGCCGGTCTGCTGCTGCGCGCCTCCACCGCCGCCTCCGGCGATGACGGCCACGATGGCTATGTGGTCGAGTTCGACCAGACCGGGGTGGTCACGATCTCCCGGCTGAACAACGGCGAGCGGACCGAACTCGCCCGCAGCACCCGCACGGACGGCTTCAACCGGACCAAGTTCCACGCCCTGCGGGTGACCGTCAGCGGCGCCACGCTCACCGTCCGGCTGGACGACAAGGACAAGGGCACGGTCACCGATGAAACCCACCCGGCGGGCAGCGTCGGTGTGCACGCCACCGGCACCCAGCGCGCCCTGTGGGAGGACCTGACCGTCACCGCGGCCGACGGCACGGTCCTCTACCGCGAGGACTTCGCCGACCCGGCCGCCCCCGGCGAGTTCGCCACGCGCCGCGGCCCCGAGACCGCCGCGCCGGTGGCGGCCGCCGCCCGCCCGGCCGGCGCCGACGACGCCACGCGGCTGGTCGAGCTCACCGAGCGGCTGGGGACCACCCGCCGCTGGGAGGTGCCCGCGGGGCGGTGGCAGATCGATGTGTTCGGCGGGACCACCCTGGCGGACGACACCCAGGGCTACAGCCGCGCCTATGTCGACCTGCTCGACGAGGAACCCATCGAGCTGCTGCTGGACATGGTGCCCGGTGAGTACCACCGCAGATTCGGCCGCTACTTCGGCACCGTCGTGCCCGGCTTCTGGGACGACGAGCCGTTCTTCGCCTCCGCGGAGCCGCACTTCAAGCGGGCGCCCTGGTCGCCCACGCTGGAGGCGGCCCTGCGGGCGGTCGGCGCCGAGCCCGGCCGGGCGTACGCCGCGCTCTTCGACGACGGCCTCGGCCGGGAGGGCCGGGTGCTGCGCGGGCGCTTCTGGCAGGCGGTGTCCGACCGGTTCGCGCTCTCCTTCCGCAAGCAGGCCCGCTGGTACGCCGAGCGGCGCGTCGCCCTGATCACCAACCCGCTCTACGACGAGACCGCCCCCGCCAAGCGCATCGCCTCCACCGGCGATCTGCACAAGGTCAACCAGTGGGCGCAGATCCCCGGCGGGGACATCATCACCGCCGAGTACGAGGCGGGCAAGCCCACCATGATCCCGCGCAACCCGGCGAGCGCCGCCCACCAGGCGGGCCGCGAGCGGGTGTTGCTGGAGGCCTTCGGCAACATGGGCTGGCAGGTCGCGCCCGCCTTCGCCCACGCGCTGCTGGGCGCGGCCGCCGCCCGGGGCGTCAACCTGACCGTGCTGCACGCGCTGTGGACCGACGAGACACGGGTCTACTTCCCGCCGCCCTTCGGCCCGCGCGCCCCCTGGTGGTGGGCGATGCGCCCGCTGGCGGACTGGACCGGGCGGGTGATGGAGTCCGTCCGCGGCACCTCCGGCGCCCGCACCGCCCTGATCCAGCCGCAGCGCGCCGCCGAGCAGTGGCGCGGCACCGACCAGGGCACCGCGCTGGACACCGCGTTCGGCGCGGCCGCCCGGGCGCTGGAGAGCGCCCAGACCGATTTCGACCTCGTCCACGAGGGCGCCCTGTCCGGCGACCGGGCGCTGCGGGACCACGCCAGGACCGACGGCGGCACCCTGGCCGTCGGACACGCCCGCTACGAGGTGGCCGTTCTGCCGGACACCCCGGTCCTGGACGCCGCCACCGCCCGTACCCTTGCCGAGTTCGCCCGCCGCGGCGGCACGGTCATCGCCGTCGGCGAGCTGCCCGGCCAGGAGGCGGGCGGCGACGACGCCGCGCTGCGCCGCGCCCTGCGGGCGCTGTTCCCCGAGCAGAGCCCGGGCAGCCGCCGGGTCGGCCGGGGCCGGGCCGTGCGGGTCGCGGTCCCCGACGGCCTGGGCGAGGCGGCCCGCGCCACGGGAGCCGCGGCCGCCGTGCTCGATCCCCCCGCCGCCTCGGTGCTGGTGCTGCGCACCACCTCCGGCCGGGACACGGCCTTCCTGCTCAACAACGAGAGCGCCGAAACCGTGGTCACCGAGGCGGTTTTCCCGGTCGGCGGCGCACCCGAGCTGCGCGACCCGGCCACCGGCACGGTCACCGCCGCCCCCGTCCACGACGCGGCGGGCCGGCCCGGCGCCGAGGCCACCCGGCTGCCGCTGCGCCTTCGCCCGTACGAGACGCTGGCCGTGGTGTTCCGCGCGGGCGCCCCGGCGCGCCCCCATCTGACCCGGGCGGACCTCCCGGTCACCGCCGTGGCCGCCGAGGGCGGCCGGCTGCGGGCGAAGGCGCTGGCCGACGCCCCCGGCCGGTACGCGTTCACCGGCGCCGATGGGCGCCACGTCTACCGCGGCGAGGTCCAGGTCACCGACCCGCTGCGGGCGATTCCGCTGGACGGCGACTGGACCCTGACCCTGGAGCGGGACGGCGCCGAGCCCGTCGTCCGGCCACTCGGCAGCTGGACCGACCTGGACCCGCGCTTCTCCGGCAGCGCCACCTACACCAAGGACATCACCCTCACCCGGGCGGACCTCGACGGCCGCCGCCTCCACCTCGACCTCGGCGAGGTGCGCGAGGTGGCCCGGGTGACGGTGGGCGGCACCGCGCTGCCGCCCGCGCTGTGGGCCCCGTACACCGTGGACGTCACCGACCACCTGCGCCCCGGCGTCAACACCATCGCGGTCCGCGTCGCCAACACCCTCGCCAACGAGCGCGGCAAGGCGCTGCCGTCCGGGCTGCTGGGGCCGGTGGCGCTGCGCCCGCTGCGCCCGGTGACGGTCCGTCTCACCCGCGCCACCTGACCCGGGCCCGACCGGCGTCTGCCCCGCGGGCCGCCCCGCGCCCGTTTCACGCCCGTTTCGCGTTCGAGCGCGCCCGACTTCCGCCCGTGTCCCTCCCGGGCCCGAACACTCACGGAGATTGCCCATGCATCGACCAGACCGCCCCCCGCGGCCACCGCTGCGCCGCAGGCTCGCGACCACCGCCCTGGCGGCCCTCGCCGTCCTGGCCACCACCGTGCCCTCGGCGGCCCCCGCCGAGGCGAGCGACACCGGCCGCCCCACCGCGCTGCGCACCGGGGCCCTGCGGCAGGCGCTCGGCATCGACGACACCACGCCCGAGCTCAGCTGGCGGCCGACCGTCACCGGCCGGGACACCGTGCAGCGCGCCTACCGCGTGCAGGCCGCCACCAGCGCGGCCCGGCTCGACGCGGGCCGCCCCGACCTGTGGGACTCGGGCGAGGTCGGCTCCGCCGCGCCGCGGACCACCTACGCGGGCGACCGGCTCGGCCCGCGCACCCGCGTGTACTGGCGGGTCAAGGTGTGGGCCGGCCGCGGCGCCGGCCGGGCGTCCGGCTGGAGCGCACCGTCCGTCTTCGAGACCGGGCTGACCTCCCCGAAGGACTGGTCCGCCCAGTGGATCGGCCACCCCGACTGGCAGCTGGGCGGCCGTGAGGTCACGCCCGTGGCCGTCGACCTGCCGAAGACCACCGCCCGCTATGTGCGGCTCGACATCACCCGGCTCGGCCTGCCGCTCGCCGAAGGCGACTTCCCCGCCCTCACCCGGCGGCTTCAGCTGGCCGAGGTCGAGGTGCGCGACTCCGCCGACCCCGACGGCCCCGACCTCGCCAAGGGGGCGGCGGTCACCGCCTCGGAGAGCAACACCGTCCGCAAGACCTGGGAACCCGCCCTCGCCGTGGACGGACTCACCAACAGCGGGGCGCAGACCGCCGCCGGGTACGCGAGCAAACCGCACCCCGACGCCGATGTCTCCGCCACACCGATCACCCTCACCCTGGACCTGAAGCAGACCGCCCGCTTCGACCGGGTGCTGCTCTACCCGCGGGCCGACGTCCTCACCGCCGACGGCCGGGTGCCGGGCTTCCCCGTCGACTACACCGTCTCCACCTCGGACGCGGCCACCGGCCCGTTCACCGAGGCCGCCCGCGTCACCGGGCAGACACCGCCGAAGCCCTATCTCCCCGCCGGACTCCCGCTGTTCGCCAAGGACTTCACCGTCCCGAAGGGCATCCGCTCCGCCCGGCTCTACCTGACCGGCCTCGGGGTCCACGACGCCCGGATCAACGGCCGCCCCGTGGGCGACGCCGTACTGGAGCCCGCCAACACCGACTTCGCCGACCGCGTGCAGTACGCCACCTACGACGTGACCAAGCGGCTGCGGCGCGGCGCCAACACCCTCGGGGTCGAGCTGGGCAACGGCATGGCCAACGTCGTGAGCACCGCCGACCGGTACCGCAAGCTGTACGGCAACCTCAGCGACTCCAAGCTGCTCGCCCAGCTGGAGATCACCCTCGCCGACAGTACTGTTCTGCGCATCGCCAGCGGCCCCGACTGGCGCACCACCCTGGGCCCCACCACCTCCTCCAACTGGTACGGGGGAGAGGACTACGACGCCCGCCGGGAGCTCCCGCGGTGGGACCGGCCCGGCGGGGACCGCTCCGGCTGGCGGCCCGCCACCGTGGTCGCCGCGCCCGGCACCTCCGCCACCCCGGCCCGGGTCAGCGCCCGCGAGACCGAGCCGATCCGGGTGACCGAGACGCTGAAGGGCACCGAGGTCGCGAACTCCCCGCAGGGCAGCCGGGTGTTCGACCTCGGGCGCAACATCGCCGGATGGCCCGAGATCACCGTGCGCGCGCCCGAGGGCACCGCCGTGCGGATCTACCCCGCCGAGAGCCTCAAGGACGGCCACGCCCACCAGTCCATCAGCAACGTCGGCGCACCGCTGTGGGACAGCTACACCACGGCCGGCAGCGGGGCGGAGACCTGGCATCCGCGCTTCAGCTACCACGGTTTCCGCTATCTGGAGCTGAAGGGGCTGCCCGCCGGCGCCGAGGTGTCCGTACGCGGCCTGGTGCTGCGCACCGACAACGCCTCCGCGGGGGAGTTCACCAGCTCCAACGAGCTGCTCAACGGCATCCACGGGCTCATCCGGGGCGCCATCGAAAGCAACATGATGAGCGTGCTCACCGACTGCCCCAGCCGCGAGAAGCTCGGCTGGCTGGAGCAGGACCAGCTGGTCTTCCCCGCCCTGGCCGCCAACTACGACATGCAGTCCCAGCTGCGCAAGATCGTCCGCGACATGGCCGACGCGCAGACCCCCGACGGCCTGATCCCGAGCACCGTGCCGGACTACACCCTGCTGCCGGGCGCCTACCGCAACGACGCCAACTGGGGCGGGGCGTTCGTCCTCGTCCCCTGGCAGCTGTACACCACCTACGGCGACCGGGAGACGCTGCGCGCCTACTACCCGAAGATGAAGGAGTACGCGGCCTTCCTCGAGCGGCAGGTCACCGACGGCATCCTCGACTACGGCCTGGGCGACTGGATCACCCCCGACCGCACCTTCCCGCGCGCCGTCGCGGGCACCTACGGCTACTGGCGGGTCACCGACGCGCTCAGCCGGATCGCCGGTGTGCTCGGCGAGCGCGAGGACGCCGCCGCCTTCCGCGAGCGGGCGGGCGCCTCCGTCGCCGCCCTGTCCGCGAAGTACTACGACGCCACGACCGGCACCTTCGGCGGTGGCGGACACGGGGCGGAGGCGCTCGCGCTGGACATGGGGGCCGTCCCCGACGGCCAGCGGCAGCGGCTCCTCGACCACTTCGTGCACGGTGTCGAGCAGGCCGGCGACCACCTCGTGCTCGGCGAGATCTCGCTGCCCGCAGCCTTCCGGGTGCTCTCCGCGGCCGGGCGCGACGACGTGGTCTACCGGATCGCCACCCGGACCGACAGCCCGAGCTACGGCTACCAGGTCGAGCACGGCAACACCACGCTCGGCGAGACCTGGGACGGCGGCTCCGGCCAGTCCCAGAACCACTTCATGCTCGGCGCGGTCGACTCCTGGTTCACCGGCTCCCTCGCCGGGATCCGGCAGACCGACGACTCGATCGGCTACCGCAGGCTGCTCTTCGCGCCCGCCGTCGTCGGCGATCTGACCTCGGCGGCCGCCTCGTACACCACCCCGTACGGCCCGGCCCGCAGCGCCTGGCGGCGCGAGGGCTCCGCGTACCGGCTGACCGTGACGGTGCCCGCCGGGACCACCGCCGAGGTGCGGGTGCCCATCACCTCCGGGGCCGTGGGGGCGCCGGACGGGGCGCGCCCGCTGCGCACGGAGGACGGCGCGCGGGTGTACGAGGTCGCCTCCGGGACCTGGAGTTTCACGTCCGTATACCAGTCCGTATCCGAGCCGCGGACCGGGAGCGACGCATGAGCGAGACGAGCCGCCCCACTGAGAACGGCCCGCGCCGCCGGACCCTGCTCGGCCTGGGCGCCGCGGCCGGCGCGGCCGCGGCGCTCCCGGTTGCGGCGGCGCCGGCCACGGCGCCCGCCGCGGCGCGCGGCAAGGCCCCGCGGCCCGGCTTCGCCGCCGCGTTCGCCTCGCCCGGCCGCGCGGTGCGGCCCAAGTTCCGCTGGTGGTGGCCGGACGGCCTGGTGGACCCGGCCGAGATCGCCCGGGAGGTCGACCAGATCGCCGATGCCGGGTTCGGCGGGGTGGAGGTCGCGGCCGTCACCCACAGCCTGAGCGAGCCGATCGACGCCGAGCGCTACGGCTGGGGGACAGCGGCCTGGGTCGCCGGGCTGGAGAGCGCGCTGCGCCGGGCCGATCGGCGCGGCCTCACCGTCGACGTCGCCATCGGCCCGGCCTGGCCCGCCGCCGTGCCCACCGTCACCCCGGACAGCGCCGCGGCGGCCCACGAGCTGGCCCACGGCCTGGCCGTCTTCCAGGGTTCTCAGGGCTCCTACGCGGGCCCGGTGCCGCCGCCGGTGGTGCCCGCGGCCGAGGGCGTGTCCGACCGGCGGCTGCTGTGGGTGCAGGGGGCCCGGATCAGCGGCGGCGCCGCGGCGGCCCCGGCGCCGCTGTCGCTGGACCGGGACTCGGTCACCGACCTGACCGCGCTGGTCCGCGACGGGGCGCTCCAGTGGGCCGCGCCCGACGACGGCCAGTGGGCGGTGATCTCGTACTGGGAACGCGGCTCCGGGCAGCGGCCCGAGGGCCCCGCCCACACCTCCCCGCTCGCCTATGTCGTCGACCACTTCAGCGCCGCCGGCACCCGCGCGGTCACCGACTTCTGGGAGCGCCGCATCCTCACCCGCCGGGTCCGCGAGCTGCTGCGCCGGGCCGGGGGCGCCCTGTTCGAGGACTCCCTGGAGATCGAGACCGACGCCACCTTGTGGACCCCCGGCCTGGCGGAGGAGTTCGAGCGGCGGACCGGCCACCCCCTGCTGCCGTATCTGGCCGCGGTGGTCGAGAAGGACGAGAAGTACGTCTTCTCCTTCGACGCCGCCACCAACAAGGCGGTGCGCCGCGACTACATGCAGGTCATCACCGATCTGTATCTGGAACACCACCTGCTGCCGCTGCGCGACTGGGCCCACTCGCTGGGCCTGGCCCTGCGCGTCCAGCCGTACGGCCTGGAGACCGACGCGATCCACAGCGCCTCGCTCCTGGACATCCCCGAAGGGGAGTCGCTGGGCTTCAAGAACCTCGACGACTTCCGTTGTCTGGCCGGCGGCCGGGACATGGGCGGCGGGCGGGTGCTGTCCAACGAGGCGGGCGCCACGGCGGGCGGCGCGTACGCCACCACCTGGGACGCCACGCTGCGCAAGCTGGTCACCCAGTACTGCGCGGGCGTCAACCAGGCGGTGATCCACGGCTTCGGCTACGCGACCGCGCCCGGCGCCGCCTGGCCGGGCTTCGCCGCGTTCTCCCCGTACCACGGCGGCCCCGGGTACGGCGAGGCCTGGGGGCCGCGCACCCCGGCCTGGCGGCATGCGCCCGACGTGGCCGGATACCTCGGCCGGATCCAGGGCGTGCTGCAGACCGGCACCCACCGGGTGGACGTGGCCGTGCTGCGCCAGAAGGGCTACGCGGGCTCGGGGCTCGGCGCGCCCTGGTTCACCTCGGACGGGGTGCCGCTCGGCTGGACGCACACCTTCCTCAGCCCGCGCTCGCTCGGCCTGCCGAGCGCCGTGGTGCGGGGCGGGCGGCTGGCGCCCGACGGGCCCGCCTTCAAGGTCCTGGTGCTGGAGGGCGACGTCATGATCGGGCGTGAGCACACCCTGGAACTGGAGACGGCCCGCCGGCTGATCGAGCTGGCCGAGGACGGCCTGCCGATGATCGTGGTGGGGGACTGGTCGGACGGGCATGTGCCCGGGCTGCCGCGCGACGGCGACGCCGACGACGACCAGTTGCGCGCCCTGATCACCCGGCTGCTCGCCGTCCCCGGGGTGCGGGGCGTCGCCGACCGGCCCGACATCCCCGCGGCCCTGGAGGACCTGGGCATCGAGCCCGAGGTGGCGTACGCGGCGCGCTCGCCGCTGCTGCACGCCCACCGGGCGGCGCGGGACGTGGCCTACCACTTCTTCGCCAACGGCTCGGCGACCGCGGCGGTGGACCACGAGGTGGCCATCGCCTCGCCGTGGGCGAAGGCCACCCCGTACGCGCTCGACGCCTGGACTGGTGAGGTGGCGCCGGTCGCCGTCCACCGGGACGACGGGGGCCGGGTCGCGGTGCGGATGACCCTGGCGCCCGGGGCCACCGCCCTCGTCGCGCTCGCGCGCGGCTCCGGGCCGCTCCACGCGCTGAGCACGGACGCCGAGTCGGCGCGGGTCGCGGACGGCGTTCTGGAGGTGGTGGACACCCGGCCCGGCGCCCGCGAGGCCGTGCTGAGCGACGGCCGGAAGGTCGTCGTACGCATCGGCGAGCTGCCCGCGCCGCTCACCCTGGACCGCTGGTCGCTGCGGGTGGCGGACTGGCGGCCGGGCCGCTCGCCCGACCGCCATGTCACGGTGGACCACCGGCTGGACCTCGACGCCCTCGCGGCCTGGCCGGATCTCCCCGGCCTGGCGGACGTCTCGGGCGTCGGGCGCTACCGCGCCACCGTCCGGCTGGGGCGGGGCTGGACCGGAGCCACCGGCGCCCGGCTGGAGCTGGGGGAGGTCTTCGACACCTATCGGGTCTCCGTCAACGGCACCGCGGTGGGCCCCGTGGACCAGGTGACGGGTGTGGTGGACCTCGGGGGCCTGCTGCGGCGCGGCGCGAACACCATCGAGGTCGAGGTGGCCACCACGCTGCTGAACCGGCTGCGGACCGTCCGCCCGGCGGAGTTCGGCGCCGCGGGGCGGCAGCGGTACGGCCTGATCGGGCCGGTCCGCCTGGTGCCCTACGGACGGGCGGTGGTGTCCGCCGACTGAGCCGTGACCGGCCCGGACCTGCCCGAACCTGCCCGGCGGGGCCTACGGGTCGCCGGGCAGGACGACCCCGGAGGCCGCGTCGGCCCGTTCGATCAGGATCATCGCCGCGTCGTCGGCCAGGCGCCCCTCGGCGTGCCGAACCAGTGCCTGGCGCAGCCGCTCCAGGTACTCCTCCGGGGTGGCGCCGTCCAGGATCCGCAGGGTCTCCGGCAGCGGGAAGAACTCGTGGGAGCGGTTGCGCGCCTCCAGCACGCCGTCGGTGTGCAGCAGCAGCCGTTCACCCGCGGCGAACGGATAGCTCTCGGTGGCGATGGGCGGGCCGGTGAGGAACTCCTCCAGGCCGAGCGGGGGCAGCGGGCGGACGGGGTCGAGGGTCCGCACGCACCCGCCCTGGACGATCAGCGGCGGCGGATGGCCGCGGTTGATCAGCTGGATCGTCGCGTCGTCCGGCACCTGCGCCAGCAGTACGGTGACGAACTGCTCGGCCTGCTCCTCCCAGTTCCGCGGGTCGGTCCGGTCCAGCAGCGCGTACTCCCGCTGCAGCGCGGCCGCGCAGCGGTGCATGACCTCGGCCAGGTCTCTCTCGTAGTGCACCGCCTCGCGGAAGGCGCCCAGTACCGCGGCGGCCGACCGCACGGCCGCCAGCCCCTTGCCCCGTACGTCCCCGACGATCAGGCGCACCCCGAACCGGGTGGTCATCGCCTCGTAGAGATCGCCGCCGATCTGTGCCCCCCGCTCGGCCGCCAGATACACGCTGGCGGCCATCACCATGCCCATCCGGGTGGGCAGCGGCCGCAGCACCACGTTCTGGGAGACCTCGGCGATCCGCCGCGCCTGCGTCAGCTCGCGCGTCCTGCGGACCCGTACGGTGCTGCCCACCACGCTCGCGATCGCCACCAGCAGCAGCGCGGCCATGTTGGCGTACACCTGCTGGGTGCCCCAGGCCTGGTTGACCGTCGCGGTGGTCGAGCTCACCCCGAAGGCGAGCAGGGCCACCGCGCCCGTGCCGAGCGGTCCCATGGTCACCGCGGCCAGCGCCGGGGCCGGGGACAGCAGGGGGCCGGTGTATATGACATGGGCCGGTGAGAACTCGATCGTGACCACGGCCGCCATGGCCACGAAGGGCAGGCACCGGGCAATCACGAAGAGCTTACGGTTGTGACCGTGAGCTCCCCGGTCCGCTGAAGAGCGGAGGAATCGCATAACCGGCTACTTTAATCGGATTACGGCACATTCAGGTGTTAACGGGGGGTAAAGGCAGTAAATCATGAGGGGCGGGCGCCGCGCGGTGCCCGTGTCATGTCCTGTGCCTTGAGGAGTATGGTCGGCCGTTCGGGCGTAATGTGGCGTTATGCCTGAGCTGCCGGATGTTGAGGGTTTTCGGCGGGTTTTGGCCTCCTGCGCGGAGGGCCGCCGGGTGGAGCGCGTCGAGGTGAGCGACGCCGGGGTGCTGCGCGGGGTGACACCTCAGCGGCTGCGGCGGGAGCTGACCGGCCGCCGCTTCGACGCACCGGAGCGACACGGCAAGTGGCTGATCGCCCATACCGACGGTCCCACCGTACTCCTGCACTTCGGGATGACCGGAGACCTGCTGTGCCGTGCGCATGACGACCCGCCCCACCCGCACGACCGCGTCACCTTCGTCCTCGACGACGGCCACGACCTCCGCTACCGGGACCAGCGCAAGCTGCGCGGCCTGTGGCTGGCCGACACCGACTCCGACGTCGACCGGATCCTGGGCGACCAGGGCCCGGACGCGCTGTCCGTGAGCCGCGCCGAACTCGACAAACGGCTGGCGGGGCGGCGCGGACGGGTCAAGGCGACCCTCACCGACCAGTCCGTCGTCGCCGGGCTCGGCAATCTGCTCGGCGACGAGATCCTGTGGCGCGCGGGCATCCACCCGGCGCGGCGGACCGCCGAGCTGACCCCCGAGGAACGCGCCCGGCTGGAGCGCGCGATGCGCGGCGTGCTGCGCACCTCGGTGCAGGCGGGGCACGTGCCCACCAGCCCCTCCTGGCTCACCGGCCGCCGCGACGACCCCGACCCGCACTGCCCGCGGTGCGGCGGCCCACTGCGCCGCAGCCGGATGGCCGGGCGGACCACCACCTGGTGCCCCCGCTGTCAGCCGGGCGGGTCATGACGCGGCGGGTCATGACGGGCGGGTCATGACGCGGCGGGTCATGACGGGGCGGGGCACACCTTTGCTCGGGAGCAGCGGTCTCGGGGCCCGTACAGCGGCGGGCCGGGCGAGGGCGCGCGCCGCCTGTGGTCCCTCGCCGCTCTGCGATACACGGCTCCGCGCGCGGCAGGATCCACCGTCAGGACAGCCAGGCCGTGTACGAGAGCACATCGCCCGCCTCGACCCGGTACTCGGGGTCGTCGCGGGTGCAGGTCTCCTCCACGTCGAGCACCCTCCCGTCGTCCGGATCGAGGACGACCATGCGCTGTAGTCCGCCCCCGGCGCGCACGAACGCCTGCCCCTCCCGGCCCATCCGGTCGGTGACCCGGCCGGCCGGGCGCAGGCCCGCGTCACGGGAGAGCAGGGTGGCGAGGTTCGCGATCTCGCGCGGGCCGGGTGTCCACACCCGGAGGAAGGCCCCTACCGCGCCCAGCAGCTCGTCCGGATCGCGGTCCGCGTCCGGGTGCCAGACGGCGAGGTAGTCGCGCAGCGCGGCGGCGCCGGCCGGCGGAGCCTCGAAGAAGCTCTGGTTCGCGCCGTCGATGCCCGCCGGATAGCTCTCCCGGCGCACCACCTTGCCGTCGTGGACCGTACGCGGCGGCACGCCGTCGTCGATGACCGGGTGCCCCGGGTGGCGGGGGTCGGTGGCGACCACGAGCAGCGAGCCGCTGCCGTCCGCGTTCCAGCGGGTCAGCGTCTCCTGGGGGACCGTCACCGCGTCCTTCCCCGACTCCAGACCCAGCGACCAGTCCTGGACATGGCTGCCGCGCACCGACCTCCCGGGCTCGGCGGCCGCCGCGGCCCGGGCCCGGCGGGCGATCTCCGCGAGCGACACGTCGGCGCTGGAGGCGTGCGGCCGCAGCGCCACCGGGGCGGCCACGGCCGGGGAGGCGGCCGGGCCCGAGACGGTCAGGGCGATCGCGACGACCGCGCCCGCTGTCGCCATGGCCACGCCCACGACGACCCGCCGGACGGTACGGCGCCGCCGCGCGCCGGTCACCAGTTGCCGCAGCCGCCGCTCGCCTTCGCCGTCCAGCGGGCGGTCCCGCCAGCGGTCGGCGTCGGCGGGGACGGGGTTGGCGCCGCGGAGCAGGTCGAGTTCGTCGGTCATTTCCGTTCATCCTTCGTGCTCGTCCGCGCCGGTACCGGGACAGCCCCGCGCACCGTGTCGATCTGCTCCCGCAGCCGCTGCCGGGCTCGGTGCAGCCGCATGGCCGCGGCCGACCGGCCGCACCCCAGGGCGGTGGCCAGCTCCTCGACGGTCAGCTCCTCCCACGCCGTCAGCTTCAGCACCTCCTGGTCGGCCTCGGTGAGCCGGTCCAGCGCCTCCAGCACCCACGAGCCCGGCCGCTCGGCGTCCGGGCTCGCCACGGTGCGCTGACCGCCCGTCGCCTCGTGATGGCCGAGTCTGGCCAGGAGTCTGCGGTACCGGCCGCGCCCGCGCACGGCGTTGGCCAGGCAGTTGCGCGCCACCGCGTAGAGCCAGGGCAAGGGCGACTCGGGCAGGTCGCGGCGGCGCCGCCAGGCCACGGCGAACACCTCCGCGACCACTTCCTCGACCTCGCCCGGCTCGCCGTCCAGCCGTCGGGCCACGAAGCGGCTCACCGCCCAGTAATGCTCACGGTAGGCGGTGTCGAAGGCTGCGTCGGGGCTCATGCCCGGTAGGTGTCCGGCATGCTCCCGATCATCACACCCCCGGGAAAATCACTTTTTCCCGCCTCCCCTGTGATGATCGAGGAGGGTGCCGGACACCTAGCGGACATGAGTAACAACAGTGTTGTCGCGGCACCGGCGCCCCTGCCCACGCGCCGCTCCAGCCCCGGTTCCGCGGCCGTGCGGTGGCTGACGACCACCGACCACAAGACGATCGGGACGCTCTATCTCGTCACGTCGTTCGCCTTCTTCTGCATCGGTGGGATCCTGGCGCTGTTCATGCGCGCCGAGCTGGCCCGCCCGGGGCACCAGATCATGTCGAACGAGCAGTTCAACCAGGCGTTCACCATGCATGGCACGATCATGCTGCTGATGTTCGCCACCCCGCTGTTCGCCGGCTTCGCGAACTGGATCATGCCGTTGCAGATCGGTGCGCCGGATGTGGCGTTCCCGCGGCTGAACATGTTCGCCTACTGGCTGTACCTGTTCGGCTCGCTGATCGCGGTGGCCGGGTTCCTCACCCCGCAGGGCGCGGCCGACTTCGGCTGGTTCGCCTACTCGCCGCTGTCGGACGCGGTCCGCTCGCCGGGCGTGGGCGCCGATATGTGGATCATGGGTCTGGCCTTCTCCGGCTTCGGCACGATCCTCGGCTCGGTCAACTTCATCACCACCATCATCTGCATGCGCGCTCCGGGCATGACGATGTTCCGCATGCCGATCTTCACCTGGAACGTGCTGCTCACCGGTGTGCTGGTGCTGCTGGCCTTCCCGGTGCTGGCCGCCGCGCTGTTCGCCCTGGAGGCGGACCGTCAGTTCGGGGCGCATATCTTCGACGCGGCCAACGGCGGGGCGCTGCTGTGGCAGCACCTGTTCTGGTTCTTCGGCCATCCCGAGGTGTACATCATCGCGCTGCCGTTCTTCGGGATCATCTCCGAGGTCATTCCGGTCTTCTCGCGCAAGCCGATGTTCGGTTACATCGGGCTGATCGGTGCGACGATCTCGATCGCGGGCCTGTCGGTGACGGTGTGGGCGCACCACATGTACGTCACAGGCGGTGTGCTCCTGCCGTTCTTCTCCTTCATGACATTCCTGATCGCGGTGCCCACCGGGGTGAAGTTCTTCAACTGGATCGGCACGATGTGGAAGGGGTCGCTGAGTTTCGAGACGCCGATGCTGTGGACGATCGGCTTCCTGATCACGTTTGTCTTCGGCGGTCTGACCGGTGTCATCCTGGCCTCGCCGCCGATGGACTTCCACGTCTCGGACACCTACTTCGTGGTGGCGCACTTCCACTACGTGGTCTTCGGTACGGTCGTCTTCGCGATGTTCGCCGGATTCCACTTCTGGTGGCCGAAGTTCACCGGCAAGATGCTGGACGAGCGCCTCGGCAAGATCACCTTCTGGACCCTGTTCATCGGCTTCCACGGCACCTTCCTCGTCCAGCACTGGCTGGGGACGGAAGGAATGATCCGCAGGATTCCGGACTATCTCGCCGCCGACGGCTTCACCACGCTGAACACCGTCTCGACGATCTTCTCCTTCGTGCTCGGCCTGTCGATCCTGCCGTTCTTCTACAACGTCTGGAAGACCGCCAAGTACGGCAAGAAGGTCGAGGTGGACGACCCGTGGGGCTACGGCCGCTCGCTGGAGTGGGCGACCTCCTGCCCGCCGCCACGGCACAACTTCACCTCGCTGCCCCGGATCCGCTCCGAATCCCCGGCGTTCGACCTGCACCACCCCGAGGTCGCCGAGCGGGAGCCGGTGGCATGAGCGAGCGGGAGACAGGGGCGTGAGCGGGGCCGGCGCCCCGCGTCCCGGCGACGTCGCCATGGGCATCAGCCAACTCGAGGGCTATCTGCTGCTCCAGGCGGAACGCGACCGGGCCTCGGACCGCGCGCGCCGGTTCGCGGGCCGGCTGGACTGGCTGACCGTCGCCCAGCGCGAGGAGGTCGAACGCCTCTACGCGCAGGACCAGTGGGACCTCGCCGAGCAGACCCTGCGCAAGGTGGCGCGGCGCGGTGAGGAACTGCGCGCGGAGTACCAGCGGATCTACCACCGGCTGCGGCTCCGACTGCTGGTGGCCGCCCTGCTCGGTGGGGTCGCCCTGACCGTCGTCGCCGCCACGCTCGCCGCGGGGTAGCGGCATGCCCCCCGGCCGGGGGCACCTCCCAGCGGCGGCTGGGGGGAGAACCGAGGTCTCAACTCCCCCCTCGGCGGCACGCCCCCTGCCGTGCCGCCGGGCGGGAGTTATTTGACGTAGTCCGGGAGCACCCGGGCCGGCCAGGTGCCCACGGTCAGCATGCCTGCCGCGTAGGCGCGGGACACCAGGGCCGCGCGGTTGGGCGCCTTGAGTTTCCGTAGCATCGAGCCCACGTGGTACTCGATGCCCTGCCTGCTCAGATAGAGCTTGGAGGCCAGCTGCACGGTCGAGGCGCCGGTGGCCACTCCTTCGAGTATCCGGGCCTCCAGTGGGGAGAGCAACAGCCGCCGTACCGTGGCCGCTTCGTCGGTGGCCGCCGCCTCGTCGTCCGGCTTGACCAGCACGACGATGGCGGACAGCTGATCCGAGGGGCCCTCGATGGCCGTGCCGGTCAGATCGCCGGAGAACACCTGGCCGTCCGTGCGGCATCCGACGACCCGCTCGGTGAAGCGGGTGCGCCGCCCATCGTGCAGGCGCGAGAAGTGTTCCCGCAGGACGGAAGGCGCGCTGGGATGCAGCAGATCGTACAGGTCGCGACCGCAGAGCTCCGCCGACGAACCGCCGAAGTGGCGGAAGAAGTCGTCGTCACCCGCGAGGACCCGCAGATCGGAGGTGAGTGTGGCCATGCCGGTGGCGTACCGGCTCCCCCTTCCAGGGGTTTTGGGGCGATCGGGGGTGACCTGGGCAGTGTGGGGGTGGGCAGCCAAGGGGAGTCACCACTTTCTGTTATTTCGGCAACGGCTGTGGACTCTGGTGACGGGTGTTCAGGTCCGCTTCAAGGTGTATACCAACACCACGCCCTGTTGTCCCTGACCGTATGCGAAAGACTTGTGCCCGTTTCTGCCCGAATGGAGTTCAGAGCATACGTTCAACTCCGGCCTGCCGCGCGGCGGAAGAGCGCCGGCGGGTCCGTGTCGGCCCCGGTCCGCAGGGAGCCCGGGGGTCAGCCGTGTGCGGACATCTCCGCTCCGCACACGGACGCCTGGGCGCGGGCGGCGAGGGTCCGCCGGTCGTCCACGCCCGGCAGGGCCGACAGCGGTTCGTGCATCCGCACCCGCGCCGTCAGCCCGGCCGCGCCCAGGACCCGCCGCACGGAGCTGCCGAAGTCGTCCTCGCCGACGAAGGCGGCCACCGTGGTCGGCGCTCCGTGCTGGAAGTAGTCCAGGGTCACCGGCCGGACCGGCGCCCCCGCGTCGATCGCCGCCTGGAAGGTGGCCCGCCGGAAGCGGCCGCCCGTCCCGGCACACCAGGTGACACCCTGCGGGAAGACCATGACCGAGCGTCCGGACCGCAGTTGCCCGGACACCATCGCGACGGTGTCCGGCAGCCCGCGCAGGGTGCCGCGGTCGATGAACAGCGTCCCCGCCCGCCGCACCAGCGGGCCGACCGCCGGCCACTCCCCGACCTCCCGTTTGGCGAGCATGGTCACCGGCTCCACGGCGAGCAGGGCGATGATGTCCAGCCAGGAGATGTGGTTCGCGACGACCAGGGTGCCCGTACCGCCCGGCACGCTCAGCGGCCCGCCGCGCACCTCGAGCCGGATGTCCAGGGCGTCCAGCACCGCCGCGGCGTGGGCGCGCAGGGTTTCAGGCTCGGCGAGCCGCCCGCCGCGCAGCAGCGCGCCCACCGCCACCCGGGCGAAGGACGCGGCACGCCCGGCCACGCGCGAGACCGGCACCCGCGCGGCGGCGTGCGCCACACAGCGGGCGGTACACGGTGACCACGCGGTCCACGCGGACCAGGCGGCCCCCGCACCCCCCACGGCCCCCGCCCGCAGGGGCTCCCGCACCGGGAGGGTCATCGGGGCTCGCCCAGGAAGAAGCGCCGATAGCGGTCGTTCATCCGCTCCGTGTCCAGCAGCACGAAGAAGTCGGCGTCGTCGAAGTCCCGCTCGTGCTGCGGCGCCCCGCACATCCAGGCCCCGATCCGCAGATAGCCGCGCAGCAGGGGCGGCAGCGCGGCGTAGCCCGGCTCGGCGACCAGCGCCCGGGTGGGCATCCAGGGGTCGCGCGGGCGCACCCGCACCTCGGCCGGCGCGGCGTGCCGGGTGGTGCCCAGCAGCCAGGCGTTCGCCGCGGCCTGCCCGCCGTCGGCCAGCGGGACCGAGGCGCAGCCCGCGAGATAGCGGTGCCCGGACAACAGCACATAACGGGCGAGCCCGGCCCACATCATGTTGATCACCGCGCCCGAGCGGTGGTCGGGGTGGACACAGGCCCGGCCCGCCTCGACCATCGACGAGCGGACCTCGTCCGGAAGCCCGCGCAGGTCGAACTCGGTGTCCGAGAACAGCCGCTCGCTGCGCCCGGGCGGCAGCAGCCGGTAGGTGCCGACCACGGTGTCCGTCGCCGTGTCCGTGACGATCAGATGGTCCATGACCTCGTCGAACTCGTCCACGTCCCGGTCGCCGACCGACGTGTGCAGCCGGGCTCCCTTTTCCTGTCCGAAGACCTGGTAGCGCAGCCGCTGGGCGGCGTGGATCTGCTCTTCGGTGTGCGCGATCGAGGTGACGTACGAGCCGGCGTCCGCCGGAACCGAGGTTGTCGAGAGCACGGGCATTCCTGTTCTCCGTTCAGGGGAATCGAGCACCAGCGAAGGCGTGGAATGGCTTCGCCAGTGTTGCCCCGGCACGAGAACGCGGCAGTGTCCGGACGGTGATTCGACGACTGCCGGTCGGTGACGAACGTGTGCCGCCGCGGGCGCGACACGCGATGTCCACCAGGACACACGCGATGTCCACCCGGGCGACGCCCATGTGTCGTCCGAGACGGGGTTTACCGCTCGACGGGGCCCGGCAGGGGGAAGCCGAGGGCGTGGGCCGCTTCGGCGGGGGTGGGCTGGGACCACAACTCGGCGACGGACCGCGCGTTGGCGAGCGAGCGGGTCTCGGCCCGGTCGAGGTAGAGCGTGCCGTCGAGGTGGTCCGTCTCGTGCTGGACGATACGCGCGGGCCACCCCGCGAACTCCTCGTCCAGCTCGCGCCCCCGCTCGTCCTGGCCCCGCAGCCGGATCCGCTCGGGGCGGGCGACCACGGCCTGCCAGCCGGGCACGCTGAGGCAGCCCTCGAAGAACGCCGCCCGGCGGCTGGGATCGCCCACCGGCTCGTACGAGGGATTGACCAGAACCCGGAAGGGCTGCGGCACCCGCCCGCGCGCCTCCCGCACCTCCGCGCTGACCTCGGCCGGGTCCTCGATGACCGCGATCCGCAGCGGAATGCCGATCTGCGGGGCGGCCAGGCCCACCCCCGGGGCGGCGTGCATGGTCTCCCGCATCGCCCGCACCAGCCGGTCCAGCCGCTCGGCGGACAGCTGCCCCTCGTACGGAAGGGCGGGCCGGCGCAGGACCGGGACGCCCGCGGAGACGATGGGCAACGGGCGGGGGCCGGCGAGGAGTTCGTCGACGAACTCGGGCAGCGGGGTGGTCGGCATGGGAACAGCCTGGCAAGGGCCGGGCCGCCGCGGCAAACCGAATGTAGTGGAAGGCTGAACAACATGGGGCCGTGGTCCGTACTCCCCGACGAGTCTCCGGGGAACCCACGCCTCCGGAGTCTCTCCCGGGTCGCGTCGACTCGGACCGGCTGCCGCTCCGCGGTGACTCTCCCCGTTGTGCGCCGCGGGGCGGCAGCCTCGCGGCGCACCGGGCGTGCTGTCCCGGACAGGCGGTGCCCCCGGCCGGCCGCGCGGCGCCGGGCCCGGCCTCGACGGGGGCGTCAGGCCTTCAGGGCGGCCATCCAGGCCTCGACCTCGTCCGCCTGCCGGGGCAGGCCGGCCGAGAGGTTCTCGGTGCCGTCGTCGGTGATGAGGATGTCGTCCTCGATGCGCACCCCGATGCCTCGGTACTCCTCGGGCACGGTCAGGTCGTCGGGCTGGAAGTACAGCCCGGGCTCGACGGTGAGCACCATGCCGGGCTCCAGCGTGCCGTTGGCGTACATCTCGGTGCGGGCCGCGGCGCAGTCGTGGACGTCGAGGCCGAGCATGTGGCCGGTGCCGTGCAGGGTCCAGCGGCGCTGCATGCCGAGCTCCAGGGCCTTGTCCACCGACAGGTCGCCGAGCAGGCCCCAGGCGACCAGGCGCTCGGTGAGCACCCGCTGGGCGGCCTCGTGGAAGTCGCGGTAGGCGGCGCCGGGCTTGACGGCGGCGATGCCGGCCTCCTGCGCGTCGTACACCGCGTCGTAGATCTTGCGCTGGATCGGGGTGAAGCGGCCGCCGATGGGCAGGGTGCGGGTCACATCGGCGGTGTAGAGGTTGCGGGTCTCCACGCCCGCGTCGAGCAGCAGCAGTTCGCCGGAGCGGACCGGGCCGTCGTTGCGCACCCAGTGCACGGTGGTCGCGTGCGGGCCGGCGGCGCAGATGGAGGCGTAGCCGACGGCGTTGCCCTCGACGCGGGCGCGCAGGAAGAAGGTGCCCTCGATGTAGCGCTCGGAGGTGGCCTCGGCCTTGTCGAGGACCTTGACCACGTCCTCGAAGCCGCGCGCGGTGGCCTCGCAGGCGAAGCGCAGATCGGCGATCTCGAACTCGTCCTTGACCCGGCGCATCTCGGAGAGGAAGACGCGGAACTCCTCGTCGCGCTCGGCGGTCACCTTGTCGTGCAAGGCGGCCTCGACGCCGGAGTCGTAGCCGCGCAGCACGCGGACCGGGCCGGTCGCCTTCTTGAGCTCGTCGGCCAGCTTGCGGACGTCCTTGCAGGGCAGGCCGAGGAGCTTCTCGTTCTCGGTGAGGCTGTTGCGCCGGCCGTCCCACAGCTCGCCCTGGGCCGAGAGCCAGAACTCGCCGTTCTCGCGGTCGGAGCGGGGCAGCAGATACGCGGTGGCCTCGTGGCCGCCCTCGCCCCGGGGCTCCAGCACCAGGACGCCGTCAGCGCACTCAGCGGGCCGGTCGCCGGTCAGATAGACGTAGTCGGAGGAGGGGCGGAAGGGGAAGTCCGTGTCATTGGCGCGGATCTTCAGATGGCCGGCGGGAATCACCAGGCGCTCGCCGGTGAAGCGGGCGGAGAGCTCGGCGCGGCGGCGGGCGGTGTGCGCGGCCTGCGGGATGGGCTCGAGGTCGTGCCGCTCGGTGTCGGCCCAGCCCTGCTTCATGTTCTCGGCGAGCTCGTCGCTCACGCCACGCTCCAGGCTGTTCTTGCGCGGCTTTAAGGTCTCGGTCTGCTCGCCCTCGGGGCCCTCCGGGGGCTGGAGCTCCTGCGTGGGCCCCTGGCTCTCGGACGTCCGCTCGGTCACGACTGCCTCCTCGATCGAATCACCCATGGCCAACCGGGTGGTGGCCAGCCTATTATGACGATTCGCTGTATTGGGCAGGGGCGCGGGGGATCGGCACAGTCGGTGCGGAACAATTCGTTCCTTGATCTGTGGCGTGACCGGGTTTTCCGGCTCGAGATCGTCAGGAATTTTCGGAATGGCTGTTTCGCACTGACGGGGGCAGGGTGTCCGAAGGTACAACGAGCTCGAATTCCGGGCTCGGGTCCTATTTCCGATTACTACGGGCGCCCGGCGCCGCCGCGCTGGCGTTCTGGGGGATGATCGGCCGATTCCCCATCGCCATGCGGTCCTTGAGTTGTCTGATGCTGATCTCCTCGGTCACCGGGTCGCTGGCGGACGCCGGGACGGTGGCCGCGGCCATGCTGGTCTCGCAGGGGGTGGCCAGCCCGGTGCTGGGGCGGCTGGCCGACCGGCTCAGCCAGCGGCGGGTGCTGCTCACCGCATCCGTGGCGCACGCCGTGGGGATGACGCTGCTGCTGGTGTCGATCCTGCTCGAGGCCCCGCTGTGGCTGCTGATCGTCCCGGCGGTGGCCACCGGGTGCGCCTCGGTCTCGTTCACCTCGTTCATGCGGGCGCGGTGGGCGGCGATGGCCGACCGCAGAGTGCTGCGGACGGCCTATGCCCTGGAATCCATGCTGGACGAGACGATTTTCCTGCTGGGGCCGCTGCTGGCCACCGCCCTGGCCTCGGCGGTGCACCCGGCCGCGGGCCTGATCGCCTGCGCGGCGCTGACCTTGACCGGCTCCATCGCCGTGGCGCTGCACCACCGGTCCGAGCCGGTGCCCGAGCCGGCCCCGGGCCGCGGCCCCGAGCGCGCCATCGCGGTGCCCGGGGTCCGGGTGCTGATGGTCTCCTACGCCGGGATGGGGTTCCTGCTCGGCGCGGTCGACGTCACGATGATCGCGTTCGCCCAGGAGCGGTCGGCCTCCGGGCTGGCCGGTGTGTTCCTGTCGCTGACGGCAGTGGGCAGCCTGATCGCCGGAGCCGTCTACGGGGCGGTGAACTGGCGGCTGTCGCAGGCGCGGCTGCTCTCGATCACCACGTCCCTGCTGACGCTCGGCGTGGTTCCCCTGGCCTTCGCGGACTCCTCTGTGGTGATGGCCTTCCTCGCCGTCGTCGCGGGCGTGGCGATCTCCCCGGGGCTGATCGCGGGCAGCACGCTGCTGGAGTCGCTGGCCCCCAAGGGCTCCTTGTCGGAGGGGTTCTCGTGGCTCACCAGCGCCGGGGCCCTCGGCATCGCCCTGGGCACGGCCGTGGGCGGGCGGTTGGCCGACCCGGGCGGCTTCGAGCAGGCGGCGTGGGCGGCGGTCGGCGGCGGGATCCTCGCCATGGGGCTGAGCCTCATGGGACAGCCGGCGCTCCTGAGGACCAGGCCGGCCCCGGGACCGGCTTCGGAAACCACCGTATGAGAACAATGACGTCACGAGAGCAATGAGGACAGAGTTGTGAGCACAGCGCATCACATGTCCGAGCGGGAGGGTCTCGGGGGATTACCGGTTCCCCGTCTCTCGTTCGACGAGTTCACAGCCTTCGGGCGACGGGCCCTCATCCGGGCAGATGTCCCAGTGGTGATCAATTTGCCGAAAGGCGCCAGGGGTCTCGGCAGGGAGGGCGTGGCCGAGCGCCTCGGAAACATGAAGGTGACCCTCTTCACCGAGCCGAGTGACAAACAGAATTCACGGCGTTGGACCACCAAGGAGATCCGGCTCCGCGAGTTCTTCGCCGACGAGCGATACCGGACCGACCCCGGCACCTGGAACCGTATCGTGTCGAACATCCGCAACAGCCCGGCCGATGTCGACGCGATCCTCGGCTTTGACGCCGAGGAACTGTTCGACTACCGGCGCTCGTTGAACGCGGCCAACGTGTGGATCAGCCACCGCGGAGTGTTCACCCAAAGCCACTTCGACGAGCTGGAGAACTTCAACATAGCGCTGGAGGGCCGTAAGCGGTTCGTTCTGGCGCCCCCGGGATTCCGGGAGTACTACCCGAGGTCGATGGTGCGCGGGTTCGGCGACAAGTCGCAGGTCTTCGACTTCGACGACGTCGACCGGCGGCGCTTCCCGAAGCTCGCCGCCAGGCTGGCCGAGCGCCGGGAGCTGATCCTGGAGCCCGGACAGATGCTCTACCTCCCGCTCGGCTGGTGGCACCAGGCCGAGTCGCTGGACGAGATGAACATCAACATGAACTTCTGGCTGCGCGACCCGAAGATCCTCCGCAGACCCTATGTGCTCGGCGTCGCGCTCTACACGGCCGCGTACCGCAAGCTCAAGGGCGTCTACAACTACCAGCCCGCCGAGGCGGCGTCATGACCGGGCGCAAGGCCATCGAGCCCACGCACCGGTACCGCAACAACGACAAGGCCGTCGGCGTCGGGAACGCGTTCTGGGACCTGTCCGAGCGCAGCGGGCTGGCCGGGATCGTGGCCGATCTCGAAGACGGCAGGGCCGGCGTGCTGCACACCGCGGACGGCCACGAGTTCACCAACTTCACCTGCTGCTCCTATCTGGACCTGGACTCGCACCCCCAGGTCATCGAGGGCGCGGTCGCCGCGCTGCGCCGGTTCGGCGTGCTGGACCACTGCATTCCGCGCAGCCGGGTGCAGATCCCGGCCCTGCTGGAGCTGGAGGCCTCGCTCGGCGAGCTGTTCGGCGCCGAGGTGGTGGCCGCGATCTCGGCGGGCGTCGCCAGCGCCGGACTGCTGCCGCTGATCGCCTCCGGGCATCTGGGCAACGGGGTCAGACCGCTGATGGTGTTCGACAAGAACTGCCATGTGTCGATGGCCGGGGCCAAGCCGGCCTGCGCCGACGAGACGGAGGTGGTGACCTGCGGCCACCACGACCTCGGGTTCCTCGAGGACATGTGCGGGCGGTACGAGCGGGTCGCCTACGTCGTGGACGGCTCGGACAGCCTGGGCGGGTACGCGCCGGTGCGGGAGCTGGCGGAGCTACAGGACAAGTACGGCCTGCTGGTGTACTACGACGACTCGCACTCCATCTCGGCGTACGGGGAGCGCGGCATCGGCTACATCCGCTCGCACTGCCCGGTGCTGGACGAGCGGACGATCACCGTCGCGACCCTGAACAAGGCGTTCGGGACCAGCGGCGCGGCGATCCTGCTCGACGGCCACCCGAAGGAGACGCTGCGCGTGGTCGAGCGGTTCGCGGGTGCCCTCAGCTACTCGCAGCCGATGAACACGGCCGCGGTCGGGGCCTCGCTGGCCTCGGCGGAGATCCACCGCACCGAGGAGCTGACCGCTCTCCAGCGGCGGCTGCGGGCCAACATCGAGCTGTTCGACAGCCACATCAAGACCGGGCAGGCCGGGACGACATTCCCGATCCGGGTCGTCCCGATGAGCGACGAGACGGTCATCGAGGCGGGCCGCCGGGTGTACCAGGCCGGGTTCTATGTCTCGCCGGTGTTCTTCCCGATCGTCTCCCGCGGCACCGCGGGCCTGCGGGTGATGCTCCGCGCGGGCCAGACCGAGGAGCAGATCCGCGGGCTGTGCGCGGCCCTTGCCGAGGTGGGCGTCCAGCAGGCGGCCCCCGCGCCGGAGGAGGCACCCTGATGACACTGCCGCTGCCGCCGACACTGCCGCGGACGCCGACTCCGACGCCGACGGGCGCCGCCCGGGCGATCCCGCGCTCCATCCTGTACACGCCCGCGCTGTCGCTGGACCGGGTCGTGGGGGCGTGGTCCTACGACGCGGATGTGCATCTGGTCGACCTGGAGGACGCCGTCCCGCCGCCGGAGAAGCCCGCGGCGCGCAGGGTGTGCCGGGCGGCGCTGGAGAAGGCGCCGGAGCCGGCGAACGCGGCCGTGCGCGTCAACGAACTGGGCACCATCGAGGCGGTGCACGACCTGGTGATGCTCACCGAATGCCCGGTCAAGCCCGGCTTCATCGTGATGACGATGGTGAAGTCCGCGGTGGAGGTGGTGCTGATGCGCGACACCCTCGCCTCGGCGGGGATCCGCCCGGAGATCTATGTGACCGTGGAGACCCCGGCCGCCGTCGCCGACATCGACGCCATCGCGGCGGTTGCCGATGGGCTGATCCTCGGCTCGGCGGACCTGGCCGCGGCCCTGGGCATCGAGATCAGCTGGGCGGGCCTGCTCGCGGCCCGCCAGGCGATGGCCCTGGCCGGGGCCCGGCACGGCACCGCCCTGATCGACACCGCCAACTTCCGGCTGGCCGAGCCCGAAACGCTGGCGCAGGAGATCGACCGGGTGCGCGAGCTGGGCTTCCACGGCAAGGTGACCGTGCACCCGAGGGAGCTGGGCGCGATCAACCGGGCCCTGCGGCCCGACCCGGCCGGGCTGCGGCTGGCCCGGCGGGTGACCGAGGCCGTGCGGGCGGCGGACGGTGGGATCGCGGTCCTGGACGGGAACATGGTCGGGCCGCCGTTCGCCCGGATGGCCCGTGCGACGGTGGCGCGCGGGGACGCCTGGGCCGAGCGGTTCGGCCGGGACGGCGGCACGGGTGGTGAGGGTGGCGGCGTCGGTGGCAGCGGCACCGGCAGTGTCGGTGGCAGCGGCGGCGTCGGTGGCGGCGGCGAGGAGGCGGGCCATGACGGTCACTGAGCGCGCTACCGCCGGGCCCGGCACCATCCCGCCCATCACCGTCGCCGTCATCGGCACCGGCGCCATCGGCCAGGACCTGGTCGGCAAGGTACACCGCTCCACCGTGCTGAACTGCGGCCTGGTGGCCGGGCGCAACCCCGAGTCCGCCGGGCTGCGGCACGCCGCCGGGCTCGGCTGTCCGACCACGGCGGAGGGCATTGACGCGATCCTCGCGGCCCCGCGCCCGTACGACGTGGTGTTCGACGCCACCAACGCGATGTCGCACGCCGAACACTGGCGGCTGCTCCAGCCGCTGGACACGCTGCTGATCGACCTGACCCCCAGCCGGGTCGGCCGGATGGTGGTGCCCACGGTGACCGGGCCCCACCCGCCGGCCGAGCGCAACGTCAGCCTCATCAGCTGTGGCGGACAGGCGTCGATCCCGATCGCACACGCCCTCGCCCACCGGTTCGAGGTGGAGTACATCGAGGTCGTCTCCACCGTGGCCAGTACCATCGCGGGCCGGGCCACCCGGCTCAACCTCGACGAATACGTCGCCACGACCCAGCACGCCCTCACCGCGTTCTCCGGTGTGCGCGACACCAAGGCGATCCTCAACATCAGCCCGGCCGTGCCCCCGGCGACCTTTCGGACCGCCGTCCAAGCGGTCATCCCCGGGGCGGACGCCGAGGCGGTGCGCACCCTGGTGGCCGACGCGGCCCAGCGGGTGCGGGCGCAGCAACCCGGGTACGAGGTCGTCGCCTGCACGGTGACCGGCGACCGGGTCGTGGTCTCCCTGGAGGTCCCCGCGGACAGCGACGTACTGCCCCGGTACGCCGGGAACCTGGACATCATCAACTCGGCCGCCATCCTGGTCGCCGAGCAGCACGCGGCCCGGCTCGCCCCGGCCGCCCGGAGGGCGGTGGGCCGATGAGCTCCGTGGTGATCCACGACCCCACCTTGCGCGACGGCCAGCACGCGGTGCGCCACCAACTCGGCGTGGCGGCGTTGCGGGGGTACGCCGAGGCGGCCGACGCGGCCGGGATCCCGGTGGTGGAGGTGGGCCACGGCAACGGTCTGGGCGCCTCCTCCCTCCAGGTGGGACGGGCCGCCGTCAGCGACGACGAGATGCTGTCGACCGTGCGGGAAGCCCTGCGGCACAGCAAAATGGGGGTGTTCATGCTGCCCGGCTGGGGCACCTCCGACGATCTGCGCAAGGCGGTGGCGCACGGCGCCGATGTGATCCGTATCGGCGTGCACTGCACCGAGACCTCGCTGGCCGAGCGCCACCTCGGGCTCCTGGGGGAGGAGGGCGCGGAGGCACACTGCGTGCTGATGATGAGCCATATGGCCACCCCCGCCGAACTGGCCGAGCACGCCGTGCGCGCGGTCGGGTACGGGGCACGGGCGGTGGGCATCATGGACTCCGCGGGCCACTTCCTGCCCCAGGACGTCACCGAACGGATCGGCGCGATGGTCGAGGCCGTCGGGCCCTTGGACGTTCCGGTGATCTTCCATGGGCACAACAACCTCGGCATGGCGGTCGCCAACTCCGTGGCCGCCGCCGAGGCGGGGGCCGGGATCATCGACGGCTGCGCGCGCGGCTTCGGGGCCGGGGCGGGCAACACCCAGCTCGAGGTGGTGGTGCCGGTGCTGGAGCGCACCGGGTTCCAGACCGGCATCGACCTGTACGCGCTGCTCGACGCCGCCGAGTTCGCCGAGCGGGAGCTGATGTCCGCGCCGCCGGTCACCGGCTCGCTGTCCATCGTCAGCGGTCTGGCCGGGGTGTTCTCCGGTTTCAAGCATCAGGTGCTCGACCGCTCCGGGCGGGCCGGAGTCGACCCGCGCGATGTGTTCTTCGAGCTCGGCAGGCGACAGGCCATCGCCGGGCAGGAGGACCTGATCGTCGACGTGGTCGCCGAGCTGAGCCGCGCAGCGACGGAGGAGCGAGCGGTGACGAGGGAAGCCCGTGCGTTGGAGCGCGGCAAGACTGAGCGGGAGGGAGGCCCATGAGCGGGCCGGTGACCATCGGCGCGCAGGACATGGCGGGCCCGGACCGGCTGGTGCGGGTGATCGACGCGCTGGCCGAGGTGTTCGCCGATCTGTCGGCGGGCCGGACGCGGTCCCCGGCCCGGACCATCATCGAGCACGGCCCGCGGCGGCAGTTGTTGGCCGGAACGGCGGTCTGGGAGCGGCGCGGGGTGGGCAGCGTCAAGATCACCACGCTCACGCCGGACAACCCGGACCGCGGGCTGCCGCTGATCCACGGTGTGGTCGTACTGACCGACCTGGACACCGGGCGGATCACCGCGCTGCTGGACGGCGCCGAGCTGACCGCCGTCCGCACCGGTGCGGTGGCCGGCCTGGCGACCCGCCTGTGCGCCCCCGAGGGCGCCGAGGACCTGGCCGTCCTCGGCGCCGGGGTGCAGGCCCGGGCGCTGGTGCGGGCCGTGTCCGCCGTACGCCCGATCCGCTCGGTCCGGGTGTTCTCCCGCACCCGGGCCCGTACGGAGACGTTCGCCGAGTGGCTCCGCGCCACCGCCGGCCACCGGATACGGGTCTCGGTGTGCGACACCCCGAAGGACGCCGTAGCCGACGCCGCGGTCATCTGCACGGCGACCTCGACCGACGACCGGACACCGCTGGTGGCGGCCGACTGGGTGACCCCCGGGGCGCATATCAACGTGATCGGCGGGACCCATGAGGACGCGATCGAGGTCGACCCGGCACTCCTGGCGTCCGCGTTCGTCGTCGTGGAGGAGCGGGCCGCCGCGCTCGAGGACGCGGGCGAGGTGCGGGCCGCCCTGGCCGACGGGCTGATCGGCGTCGCCGAGCTGCACGAACTGGGCGCCCTGGTGAACGGGGCAAGCGCGCCGCGGCACTCAGCCGACGGCCGGACCTCGGTGTTCCGCGGGGTGGGCATGGCCATCGAGGACACCGCCGCCGCGGCCGCGCTCCACGAGGCCGCGGGCGCCGGCGGGGGGTGAGTCAGCCCGCCTCGCGGCAGCGCACCATGAAGGACCGCTCGAACACGATGACCGTCTCCCCGGTCGACTTGGCGCCGGTGGTCTCCACCGTGATGATCCCCTGCCCCGGTCGGGACCTGGACAGCCGCTTGCCGAGGATCCGGCTGGTCGCATAGAGGGTGTCGCCGACGAACACCGGCTCCTTCAACCGGACCTTGTCCCAGCCGAGGTTGGCCACCGCCCGCGCGGACAGCGCCTGCACGGTCATGCCACCGACCAGACACAGCGTGATCCCGCTGTTGACCAGCACCCGCCCGTACTCGGCGCCCTCCCCGTAGGTCCGGTCGAAGTGCAGCGGGTGCTGGTTCATGGTCAGCAGGGTCAGCCAGGTGTTGTCGGTCTCGGTGATGGTCCGGCCCGGCCAGTGGCGGATCACCATGCCGGGCTCGAAGTCCTCGTAGTCCCCGCCGTGCTCTTCGACGTACTCGTTGTCCTGGACCCGGCGCAGCGTCATGCCGCCAAGGGTAGCGGCGCTGACTATGCTGACGTCTCGCCAATGCAGCTGCCACGAAGGCGATTGGGCCGACAGGGATGGGGGGAGGCCGGATGGGCGCGCTCGAGGACGTCGGCACCCGGGGGACGTGGGGACACCCGTGGTTCGGCCGCCACCGGCTGAAGCCCGCCGCGCCCGCGGACACCATCCGGGAGATGCTGCGCACCGGGATCCGGGACACCGGCTGGCCGCACCAGCCACTGCTGCCCGCCGCGCCGATCGCGCTGCCGCGCGCGTCGTACGCCGAGTTGTTCCGCGCCACCGCCGCGCTGCTCGACCTGGTGCGCCGCACCGCCCTGGAGTCCGCGCCCACCACGGACGGCAGGCTGGCGGCGTACCGCATGCCGGCGAGCGAACACCAGTTGTTCATGGCCGACCAGTTCGTCGAGGAGCGCTACGCGGACTGCGTGGCCCGGCCGGACATCGTGATCGGGGCGCACGGGCCGCGGTTTCTGGAGTTCAACGTCAGCGGGGCGCTCGGCGGCCCGGTGGAGACACACTGCCGTCTCGAGGTGTGGCGCAAGCTCTACGCCGACGACGCGGGCCGGGTGCCGTTCGGCTACCAGGACCCGTTCGCCGTGCGCGCCGAGATGTTCCGGGGGTTGTGCGCGGAGCTGGCCGTGGCGCCCCGGGTGGCTCTGGTGGGCAGCGCCCGTGACCAGGGCGTGGAGTCCACCCGGTACTTCGACGTGGAGGCCGACCACTTCAACAGCCACGGGCTGACGGCGCGCTTCTTCGAGCCCGAGGATCTGCACGAGGCCTGGGACTGCCCGCCGCGGCTGCGCTACCCGCTCGGGCTGCGGAACTTCACCATCCCCGACTGGGCCGAGCTGGGCATCGACACCGCGCCGGTACAGGCCGCGCTGGACAACGGCTGTCTGCTGGTGGGGACCCAGACCTCCACGTTTCTGTCCAGCAAGCTGACCATGGGCCTGCTGTCGGAGGGGCGGCCATGGATGAGCGCGGCGGAGCGGGCCCTGGTCGACAGATATCTGCCGTGGACACGGGTTCTGTCCCACCGGTGGACGAGCCGGGGCGAGCGGAAGGTCGACCTCGTCCCGTTCGTCGTGGACAACCGCGAGCTGCTGGTGCTCAAGGAGAGCATCGGGATGAGCGGCAAGCAGGTCGTCATCGGCCGGGAGACCGGCCAGGCGGAGTGGGAGGCGGCGGTGGCCGCGGCCGCGGGGACGGGCACCAGCGTGGTGCAGGAGTTCGTGGCGCCCCGCACCTGTCGGCTGGCGATGGTCGCCGACGGCGCCGAGGAGCCACATGACGCCGATGTGGCCCCGGTGTTCGGGCCCTTGTTCTTCGGCGGCCGGCCGGCGGGCATGTTCTCCCGGTTCTTCGGCGACGGCACCGCGGGGATCGTCAGCGTCCTGGGCGCCAACAGCTCCGACGACTGCGTGGTGGCCATCTAGGCGCTCCGGGGCGCTCTCAGCCGCCCGAGGGGCGGGCCCTTACGTGCATCCGCTCGCCCTGGGCCCCGAAGAGGCTCAGTACCTCGACGGGCTGGTCTCCCGCGGCGGCGAAGCCGTGGGGGACACGGGTGTCGAACTCGGCGGCCTCGCCCGCGGTGAGGACGAGGTCGCGCTCGCCCAGAGCGATATGCAGCCGGCCGGAGAGCACATAGAGCCACTCGTACCCCTCGTGCACCTTCTGCTCGAGCCGAGTGCCCTCGGATGTCTGCCGGGCGGGCAGGATCATCTTGTAGGCGTGCAGCCCGCCGAGGTGGCGGGTCAGCGGCACGAAGACCCTTCCGTGCCGGGTGAAGGGGCGCGGATGGATGCGGGGGTCACCGGTGGCGGGCGCGCCGACCAGCTCGTCCAGCGGCACCTGATGGGCCTTGGCCAGGGGCAGCAGCAGCTCCAGGGTCGGCTTCCGCTGCCCCGACTCCAGGCGCGAGAGGGTGCTCACCGAGATCCCGGTCGTCTCGCTCAGCTGGGACAGCGTTGCGCCACGCGTCTGGCGCAGCGCCCGCAGCCGCGGCCCCACACTTGTCAGCACACTCGAGAAATCCTCGTCCGTCACCCTTCTATTTGCCGTTCCGGCAAGGGGCTTTGTCAAGCGGACGGAATTCCGCTGCACCGCCGGGCCGCCGGGTGTGACGATGGCGTCATGACCGATATACACACCGCACACACCTCCGGTCTGGATCCCGCCACCCTCAAGGCGGCGCGTGCCCTCCTCGAATACGAGGTCTTCGAGGGCGACCTGAGCGACCACGACTGGGAACACGCCCTGGGCGGCATCCACGCCCTGGCCTGGGAGAACGGCGAGCTGATCGGCCATGCGTCCGTGGTGCAGCGGCGGCTGCTGCACGGCGGGCGGGCGTTGCGCGCGGGCTATGTGGAGGGCGTCGGGGTGCGGGCGGACCGGCGGGGGCGGGGCCACGGCGCGGCCATGATGGCGGAGCTGGAGCGGGTGGTGCGCGGTGCGTACGACCTCGGCGCGCTGTCCTCCAGCGACGAGGCGGTGGACTTCTACACGGCGCGCGGCTGGCAGCGGTGGCAGGGGCCGACCTCGGCGCTCACCCCCGAGGGCGTCCGGCGCACCGCGGAGGAGGACGGGTGGATCTTCGTCTTCCCGGCGGCGGCACCCCTGGATGTCTCCGCCGAGCTGATCTGCGACTGGCGCGACGGCGACGTCTGGTAGCGCGCGGGCCGTCTGTTTCCCCCGCTCCCGCCTGGGCACCCCGGTAGGCCGGGAACCATCCTGTCGCCCAGGAAGCGAGCAACCATGAAAGCTGTCGTATGGCATTCCGTAGGCGACATCCGCCTCGAGGACGTGCACCAACCCAAGATCCAGGACGCGTATGACGCGATCGTACGGATCACCACCTCGGCGATCTGCGGCACCGATCTGCACTTCGTGCGCGGCACCATGACGGGCATGCGGGAGGGGCGGATCCTCGGCCATGAGGCCGTGGGCATCGTCGAGGAGGTGGCCGGCGGGGTGCGCAACTTCCGCCCCGGAGACCGGGTGGTGATCCCCTCCACCGTCGCCTGCGGGGTGTGCAGCTACTGCCGGGCCGGTTACCACGCCCAGTGCGACCGGGCCAACCCCCACGGGCCCCTGGCGGGCACCACCTTCTTCGGTGGTCCCGAGTCCGCCGGGGGACTGGACGGGCTACAGGCGGAGTACGCCCGGGTCCCGTACGCGCACACCGGGCTCGTACCGCTGCCCGACTCCGTGGACGACGCCCAGGCCATCCTGCTCTCGGACATCTACCCCACCGCGTGGTTCGGCGCCAAGCTCGCCGAGATCGGCACCGGCGACACGGTCGCCGTGCTTGGCGCGGGCCCTGTCGGGCAGGCGGCGATCTCCTGCGCCCGGCTGTGCGGTGCGGGCCGGGTCATCGTCGTCGACGGGGTCGTCGACCGGCTCGAACTGGCCCAGCGACAGCACGCCGAGACCATCGATTTCAACGCCGAGGAGCCGGTGTCCGCCGTGCGCGAGCTGACCGGTGGCATCGGCGCGGACCGGGTCATCGACGCCGTCGGTATCGATGCCGCGAGCCCCGACCACGGCCCCGCGGTGGACACCCTGGCCGGGCAGCGGGAGGAGTTCGCCCACGAGCTGCGGGAGACCGCCCCCGAGCAGAACCCCGACGACCAGGGCACCTGGCGGCCCGGCGACGCCCCGTCGCTGGCCACCCGCTGGGCCATCCAGATGGCCGCCAAGGCCGGCACGCTGGGGATCGTGGGCGTCTATCCGCCGCAGGCGCAGCACTTCCCGATCGGTGAGGCGTTCCAGAAGAACCTCACCGTCAAGATGGGCAACTGCCACCACCGCCACTATCTGCCCCATCTGGTCTCGATGGTCGCCTCCGGCGAGCTCGACCCCTCCCCGCTGATCACCCACTGGTCGGGCACCCAGGACGCCATCGAGGCATACCGCGCCTTCGACCGCCGCGAACAGGGCTGGACCAAGGTGGCCCTGGGCATCGGCGGAGCCGGCAGCGTGGCGCCGGGCCAGGGACACGCCGCGGGTACCGGCGCGGCCACCACGGCCGGCGCCCACGGCTGACCGGCGGCGGAATGAACGCGTGAGCCACCGCCCCTGACCCTGACCCCGTGCCACGGGCTCAGGGTCAGGGGCGGTGGCTCGTGTCCTCGATGTCGGGACAAGGCCGGGACATCAGCGGGTCACCTCCGCCAACAGCCGCTCCCAGTCGTCCAGGAAGCGCTTGAGCCCGTACCGCTCGAGCGCCGCGCGGCGGGCCCGCGCCCCGTCCTCGGCCGCCGCCGCCGGCTCCCGGAGATAGGTCCGCGCGGCGCGGGCGAGGACCTCGGGGCGGGTGGAGAGCACACCGGCGCCCTCGGGCACCGCCTCGACCGCCTCGGTGGTGGCCAGGCCGACGACGGGCATGCCCAGGTGCATGGCCTCCAGGAGGGACAGCCCCAGCGAGGTCCAGCGCACCGGGTGCAGATACAGACGGCGGCGGGCCATCTCGGCGTGCAGCCGGGCCTGTGGCAGCTCCGCGCGGCGCAGACGGTCCCCGGACAGGCCCAGATACGCGGCGAGCCCCTCCGTACGCAGGCCGAAGACGTCCAGCGGCGCCGCCCGGCTCAGCGCGGGCAGCAGATCGGTGCCCGCGGTGCGGCCGCGCGGGACCGGGTCGTTGACGACGACCGCGGCGCGGTCCAGCTCCCCGGTGTACAGATGGCCCGGGTCGACGACACCGTGCTCGACGACGGTGGTGGGGGCGGTGCCGCTGTCCCAGAAGAGCTGGTTGAAGTGGGTGACGTGCACCAGGGGCACGCCGCGCAGGTCGTCCCGGTCCGCACAGGGGTGGCGGGTGTGGGGGACGTTTCCGTCCGGCGTGTTGTGCTCCACGTAGACGGCGGGCAGATCGCGCCCGGGGCGGCGTCCGCCCAGCCAGCACTCGGCGAGCGCCGCCTCGTGCGGCCGCTGGAGGACCACCAGGTCGACCGGGGCGTCCCGCAGCAGCATGGGGCTCAGCTCGGTGACCGAGGCGGGCCAGGTGAACGTGCGCCCGCGGCCGAGGCCGTCGGGCCCGCGGTCGGGCAGGGCCGGCACCAGGTAGCGGTGCGGGCCTTGGACGAACGCCGTGGTCCAGGAGCCGTGCACATGCCAGATCAGTATGTTCATGTGCTCACCTCGCTCAGGGTGAGTAACCCCTTGCAACGCGACAAAACGGATGAGCCGCGGCCTGCTCGGCCTTCCTACTCCTCCTGGTCTCCCCTGGCTCCCCGGCTCCCTTGGCCCCGTTGGCTTTCGAAGGCCCGCGCCTCCGGCAGCAGCTCCCGGATGTCGCTCGGCAGCGCCTTGTACAGCCTCTCCATCAGCTCCGGGCTCACCGCGGAGTCCAGCACCTCGAAGAACACGCTCGCCTCCCGGAGCGCCTCCTCCTCCGAGGTCCGGGCGCGCCAGGCGATCCGCCCCGCGAAGCCGGTGAGGTCGAACCGCTCGCCGTGGTCGCGCCGGTAGGCCCGCTCCTCGGACGAGGCCTCGTGGGACGCGGCCACCCGCCGCATGGAGTCGGCCGCCTCGGCCGGCAGCTGCGCCGCCATGTGGTCGGCCAGACCGTCCGGAATCCGCTCGGCGAGGGTCTCGAGCGTGGCGCGCACCGCCTGCTCCGCCGACCGCAGGTCGGGCAGCTGCGCCAGCGCCTGGACCTGCCTTGTCAGCTCTTCGTAGCGCATGATCAGCACCCCCAGCGTCGCGGTGTCGGCATCGTCAGCCGAGTGCCCACGGCCGCCCCCGCGAACCGTCGGTGATCGGCCGCCCTGCGCCCCCTTGTTACCGTCGGACCAGCCGCACACGAGGGCAAGACCGAAAAGGGAGAAGAGGGAGTAGAGGATGGCCCGAGCGCCGCGCATCGAACTGGACTCACCGTTACCCGAAGCGGTGGACGGCCGTCAGATCAGAGCCGTCGCCTTCCAGGCCAGCCGCCTGGAGTACGTGGGCAAAACCCTGCGGAGCGTCGGCCTGACCGCGGCCGGGAGCCGGGCCCTGGTGGTGGGGAGCGGACGCGGACTGCTGGCCCGCGGCCTGGCCGGGCTGGGATTCGACGTCCTCGCCGTCGACCCGTCCGCCTCCGCGACGGCGATCGCGCGGGAAGCGGACGAGCGGGAGCACCTCGTCGTCCGGTACGAAACCGCGCGGCCGGAGGAACTGGGCGTCGCCGACGGCGCGTTCGATCTCGTCTACTGCGCGGACACCTTCGAGGTCACCCCGGCCCTCGACCGGGTCCTGGCGGAGGCGGCCCGGGCGCTCGCGCCGGACGGCGTGCTGGTCTACGACACCGTCAACCGCACCCCGCTGTCCCGGCTGATCTACCTCGTCGCCTTCCAGCGCCTGCCCATGACCCGGATCATGCCGCCCGGGCGCTACGCCGCGGCACGGCTGCGCACCCCCGCCGAACTGACCGAGGCGTTGCGCCGCCACGGGCTGCGCAACGAGGACATCTGCGACTTCAAGCCCCGTGATCCGCGCGGCCTGGTCAAGGCCACGATGGCTCGCCGCCGAGGGCGGATCACCGACGAGGAGATCCCGCCCATCGTCGACTTCGTCCTGGCCCCCGACGCCCGGCCTCAGGTCACCTATCTCGGCTACGCCCGCAAGGGCTGATGAGCCGCGGCGGCGGGCCGGGCGGGCGCCGCGCACACTGGGCACTGTGACGGCAAAGCGAAGCGCCGGAATCCTGCTGTTCCGCGGGGTGGACGCGGCAGAGACGGACGCGCCAGAGACGGACCCGGCAGTGGCGGACCCGGCAGTGGCGGACTCGGCGGAGCCGGCCCCGGCCTCCGCCGCGCAGGTCCTTCTCGGCCACATGGGCGGGCCCTTCTGGGCGCGCAAGGACGAGCGCGCGTGGTCCATCCCCAAGGGCGAGTACGAGCCGGACGAGGACCCGGAGGCCGCGGCACGCCGGGAGTTCCAGGAGGAGCTCGGCCTGCCGCCGCCCCCGGGCGGTCTCCTTCCGCTCGGCTCCGTCCGGCAGACCGGGGGCAAGGTCGTGACGGTATGGGCGCTGGCGGGAGACCTCGACCCGCGGCGGGTCACCCCGGGCACCTTCGAGATGGAGTGGCCGAGGGGTTCCGGGCGGCTTCAGGCCTTCCCCGAGATCGACCGGGTGGCCTGGCTGGATCTCAGGCAAGCGCGGCAGAAGATCGTGGCCAAGCAGGAGATCTTCCTCGACCGACTCGTCGAACGCATTTAATTTCAAATGATACCGTATCGAATGAGTGAATGGCTGGTAAAATGCGCTCATGACCGCCGCCGACGTTCCTCATAAGACCACCGCCTCGCGTGCGTCCGGCCGCCGTGGGGACGCCTCGCCTTTCGCCCTCGGCCTGCTGCTGCGCCGGGCGCACTGGCACGCGGCCGCGGTGATGACGGAGGCGCTTCGGCCGCTCGGCATCGAGTTGCGGCATTTTGCCGTGCTGATCGTGCTCGTCGACCGTGGCCCGACGGCGCAGCGGGACTTGGCGGCGGCGACGGGGACGGACAAGGCGGGAATCATGCGGGTCGTGGACGACCTGGAGCGCAGGGGGCTGGCCGTACGCAAGGCGGTTCCGGGGGACCGGCGGGTGCGCGCGGTGGAGATCACGCCCCAGGGCATCGAGCTTTTCGACGCGGCTCATGTGGCGGCGGAGCCGCTGGCCGAGCGGCTGGTCGCCGAACTGGAGCCCGGCGAGCCCGAGCGGCTGGCGGATCTGCTGACCCGGCTTGCCTATCCCGCGGGCAGTGAGGACTGAGCGCGCCCACACGCATCGGTTGCCTGTCGCGTGGGCGCGCTTCGCCGCCGGCGGCGAGCGAGTTGTCCGGCGCCACCGTCACCGCCGGAGGGGGGACAGGTGACGAGGGCGCCGTGTGACGTCCTGGGGTGAGGCGCCACACGGCGTCCAGGGCCCGGGGGCTACGCGGCGAGGCGCTCCGCGAGTTCCTTGGCCTTGGTGGTCGCGTCCTCGAAGGCGCGCTCGCGGGAGGCCTCGTAGAGGGGGACCAGTGCGGACATGGCCGGGTTGCGGGGGGCCATGGTGAGTTCCGGGACGATGAAGTCGAGGTCCAGGCCGAGGGTGCCCCCGAGTACGGCCTCCAGGTAGTTCAGTACGAACTCGAAGCCCTCGCGCGGGGTGCCCGGTGCGTAGGAGCCGCCGCGGCTGGCGATGACGACGGCCGGGGTGCCCTGGGCGGAGGGGGCCTCGCCCGCGGTGCGGCCGAGCAGGAACACGTTGTCCAGCCACGCCTTGAGGGTCGACGGGATCGAGTAGTTGTGCATGGGGGCGCCGATCAGGACGGCGTCCGCCTGCTCCAGTTCCTCGATGAGCTTCTCGCGCGCGGCGAACGCGGCGGACTGCTCCGGGGTGCGCTCGGACGGGGCGGCGTAACCGGCGGACCAGGCGTCGGCGGTGATGTGCGGGACAGGGCTGGCGGCGAGGTCGCGGTAGATCACCGTGCCCTGCGGGTGCTGCTCCTCCCATGCCTTGCGGAAGACGTTCGCGAGCGAACGGGACGAGGACGCCTCGCCGGGGAATACGGACGAGTCGATGTGCAGCAGCGTGGCCATGGACTTTCTCCAAAAGAGCGGTGCCCGAGGCGGGGAGCCAGGGGTCTGGGGATTCCGTACTCGATGATAGTTACACACGAGACAGTATTGAATGATACCGTTGTGAGTGTAACGGAGGTAGACGCGTTGAGCAGCTGGGAGGAAGGCGATCTTGGACGTCTATGAGGCGGTCACGAGCCGACGGGCCGTGCGCGGATTCATCGACCGGGATGTCCCGAGGGAGGTGCTGGAGCGCGTGCTGTCCGCCGCGGCTTGGGCGCCGTCCGCATCGAACCTCCAGCCGTGGCACGCCTACGTGCTGACCGGCGGGCCGCTGGCCGGGCTCAAAAAGCGCGCTGCCGAGCGCCTGGCCGCGGGCGACCCCTGGGATGAGCCGGAGTACGAGCAGTACCCGCCCGGCCTGAAGTCCCCGTACTGCGAACGCCGATCCGCCTTCGGCGAGCAGCGCTACGGCGCACTCGGTATTCCGCGCGAGGACATAGAGGCGCGCCAGAGGGCCTCTTCCGCGAACTGGGACTGCTTCGGTGCGCCCGCCGCCCTGTTCTGCTACATCGACCGTGACCTGGGCCCGGCCCAATGGTCCGACATCGGCATGTATCTCCAGACCGTCATGCTGCTGCTCCGCGCCGAAGGGCTGCACAGTTGCACGCAGATGGCGTGGGCGAAGTTTCGCAAGAGCGTCGCGGAGGTCCTGTCACCCCCGGATGAGCTGATCCTCTTCTGTGGCATGTCGATCGGGTTCGAGGACGTCACGGTGGGTTACAGCCGTACGGGCCGGGCGCCGCTCGACGAGACGGTCACGTTCGTCGACGGTTGCTGACACCGGTCGACGCCGAGTGCGCGGGTCCGGCCCGGTAGGGCGCCCGCGGCTCGCCACGCCCCCTAGGGGCATATGTCATATTCTGGGTAAATTCCCGACGAAAGGCATGCCATGAAGTTCGCAGTCATTGGCGGTACCGGGCTGATCGGGTCGCAGGTCGTCAAGAATCTGAATGCTGCCGGGCACGAGGCGGTACCGCACTCGCAGTCCACCGGCGTCGACGTCATCAGCGGTCAGGGACTGGACGAGGCGGTGGCGGGAGCCGACGTCGTCGTCAACCTGACGAACTCCCCGACCTTCGACGAGGCCTCCCCGGCCTTCTTCCAGACCTCGATGGACAACCTGCTGGCCGCGGCCCAGAGGGGCGGCGTCGGCCACTTCGTCATCCTTTCGATCGTCGGCACGGACCAGGTGCCGGAGCTCGACTACTACCGGGCCAAGGCGCTCCAGGAGGAGATCCTCGCGGCCGGACCGATCCCCTACTCGATCGTCCGGGCAACGCAGTTCATGGAGTTCATGGACGCCGTCCTGTCCTGGACCGCCGACGACAACACCGTCCGGTTGCCCGCCACGCCGATCCAGCCGATCGCCGCCAAGGACGTGGCCGCCGCGGTGGCGGAGGTCGCCGCGGGCGCCCCGCTGAGGGGCATTCGCAACATCGGCGGCCCCGAGATCTTCTCCCTGGACGAGCTCGGCCGGATCACCCTGTCCCACAAGGGCGACAACCGCACCGTCGTTACGGACCCCACCGCCGGCATGTTCGCCGTCGTCAAGGGTGACGTCCTCACCGACAAGGGCGCTCGGCTCGCCCCCACCCGCTACACCGACTGGCTCTCCTGACTCGCTCACGCCCTCTCAGGCCGGCAGATCGCGGGACGGATCGTGGCCGTGCTCGCGGCGCCGGTCGGGCAGGCGGTGTGTCATGAAGGGCCTGCTGGTGATGAACTCCCGGAATTTCAGGGCGGCTTCGGACAGGTAGGTGTCGCGGCTCCACACGAGGGTGATCACCCGGTGGCAGTCGGGCGCGTTCATGTGCACCCACGCGACCGGGACGTACGAGTCCGAACCGGTCTGGCGGGACATCGCCGGGATGAGGCCGATGCCGAGGCCTGCGCTGATCATGTCCTGGCTGGCACCCGGTTCGTCGCCCTCGCAGGACAGCAGCGGCGTGAGCCCCTCGGACGCGCACAGCCGGTCGAGGAGCGCGCGCTGCCAATGGCCCGGGCGCGTGGTGACGAAGGGCTCGTCGGCGATCTCGGGGATCGTCACGCTCTCCCGCCCGTCGAGCCAGTGTCCGCGCGGAACCGCGAGCAGTACCTCCTCGCGGGCGAGCTCGATCGATTCGAGGTTCGTGCCGGTCAGCGGCTGCGAGGCCACACAGAAGTCGACCTCTCCGGCGCGCAGTTGGCGGTCCATCTCCTCCGCGTTCGACTGGAAGAGCCGAACGTCGGCACGGGGATGAGCGGCCCGGAAGCTGCCGAGGGCATGGGTGATCGTCAGGAGGGTCTCCGAGGCGACGCTGACGCGGCCGAGCCCCGTGTCACGGGCGTCGCGCAGGGCCCTGCGGCCGTCGTCGAGCTCGCGCAGGGCGCGGTCGACGTGGCGCAGGAACATCGCACCGTACTGGTTGAGCCTGATACGGCGGCCCTGCCGGTCGAAGAGCGGGGAGCCCAGCTCGGCCTCCAGGCGCGCGATGGCGCGGCTGAGCGAGGGCTGGGCGATGCGCAGCTCCTCCGCGGCGCGGCTGATGTGCTCGTAACGGGCGACGGCCTGGAAGTAGCGCAACTGCAGCAGATCCACGGGTCCCCTTCGCTTATGCCTTCCGGGTCATATTTACATAGCAAAACCGGTCTTGGAATGCATAAGTAATTCTCCCTACCGTTTCCAGCGGGGTCACCGCACAGGTGGCGGGCAACGGAGCCCGGCACCCGCACACGCGAAGCGAGGGCCCCGCACCCGTCCGCCGTCCAACCGGCCACCCGTTCCCCAGGAAGGTCGCATCATGAGCGCTGCGGATCTGGCCCGACTCCAGTTCGCGGCCACGACCGGCGTCCACTGGCTGTTCGTGATCCTCACCATGGGGCTCGTCCCCATCGTGGCGATCATGCACACCCGGGCCGCGTTCACCCGTGATCCCGCCAAGAGAGCCGTCCGGGAGCGTATGACCCGCTTCTGGGGCCAGCTCTACGTCATCAACTACGCGGTCGGCATCGTCACCGGCCTCGTCATGGAGTTCCAGTTCGGGCTCAGCTGGAGCGGCCTGAGCAAGTTCGCGGGCAACGTCTTCGGCGCCCCGCTGGCACTCGAAACCCTCATCGCCTTCTTCGCCGAGTCCACCTTCCTCGGCATGTGGATCTTCGGCTGGGGCCGCCTGCGCAGGGGCGTGCACGTCGCGCTCATCTGGCTGGTCGCCCTGACCGCGTACGCCTCCGGCTACTGGATCCTCATCGCCAACGGCTTCATGCAGCACCCCGTCGGCTACGAAGTGCGCGGCGGCGTCGCCTACCTGACGGACTTCGGGGCGCTGCTCACCAACCCCAGCGCCCTGATCGCGCTCGCCCACCTCACGCTCGCCGCGCTGACGACGGGCGGCGTCTTCGTCGCCGGGATCAGCGCCTTCCACTTCGCCCGGGGCACCAAGGAGACCGACCTGTTCCGCGGCTCCCTGCGCCTGGGGCTCTGGGTGGGCACGCTCGCCTCCTTCTTCGTCATCATCGTCGGCGACCTGCAGATCCCCGTCCTCGAGCGGACCCAGCCGATGAAGGTGGCCGTCATGGACAACAGCGGCGTCGCCGAGCTGCAGGCGCAGCTCGTCAAGGAGCACGGGCCCGGCGACTACGTGCCCTGGCAGGACTTGCTGCGGATCTCGATGGACGTGATGACGATCACCGGCAACGCCGTGTCCACCATCACGTTCATCGCCGTCTTCCTGCTGTGGAAGGACCGGCTGGTGCGTTGGTGTCCCCTCGCGTACCTGATGACGGCCATGATTCCGGTCCCCTTCATCGCCTCCGTGGGCGGCTGGGTCGTCCGCGAGGTCGGGCGTCAACCCTGGCTCGTCTACGGCCAGTTGACGGTCGAGGACGCGCTCTCTCACGTCAGCAGGGCCTCGCTGGCCGTGTCCTGCGCCGCGTTCATCGCCATCTTCGTCGCGCTGGCGGTGACGAACTGGACCCTGATCGCCCGCTTCGCCCGCCGCGGCCCGGATGCCACCCAGCTCGGCGCCACCGAGCCGCTCGCCGACGACGTGCCCGGCGGCCGCGCCGACGAGAAGCAGACGGTCCCGGCCTTCTGAGCCGGTCCGACCGGCGCGTACCGAGATGAACTCCACTTCTGCAATGGAAAGTTGAGCGAGATGAGTCTGGAGACCCTCTGGCTGGCCCTCCTCGGCCTGCTTCTCGCCGGGTACTTCGTGCTCGGCGGCTACGACTACGGCGTGCAGATGCTGCACCCCTTCCTCGGCGGCAGCCGAGGCGGTCAGGACGGTCAAGAAGCCGAGCGGAGCGGCCGGAACGGCGCCCTCGATGCCATCGCGCCGTTCTTCCTGGGCAACGAGGTCTGGCTGGTCGCCTTCACCGGCGTCCTGTTCGGGGCCTTCCCGCACCTGGAGGGCAGCCTCCTGCCCGGCCTGTACCCGCTGATCGTGGCGATCCTCGTCGGCCTGGTCCTCGGCAACGCCGCGATCCAACTGCGCGGCCGCGCCCACAGCGCCCGCGGCCGCCGGTGCTGGGACGCCCTGATCGTGTTCGGCGGCGCACTGCCCGCTTTGTGCTGGGGACTCGTCCTGGGCCTGCTGCTCCATGGCGTGCCCCGCCGGGCCGACGGGACCTTCCACATCGGGCCCGGCGACGTGCTCACGCCATTCGTGCTGACCTGTGGGGTGACCACCGCGCTGCTCTTCGCGGCGCACGGGGCGGCCTTCCTCGCGCTGCGCTCGGGCCCCGAACTCGCCTCCAGGGCACGGCGACGGGGCGCCACCCTGCTGCGTGACGCCGGCGCCGTGGGTTCCCTCGCGCTGCTGCTGACGCTCTTCGGGGCGGGTGCCACGATGACGAACCGCGTGACCTCGGCGGTTCTCGCCGTCCTGTTCGCGGCGGCGCTCGCCGGCGCCTGGTGGTACCTCTCCCGCGGGCACCACGGCCGGGCGTTCGTGGCCACCTGCTGCGCGACCGCGCTGCCCGTGCTGCTCGTGGGGGCCGGCCACTACCCGTACGTCCTGGTCAGCTCGGCCGGCGCCGGGCTGACGGTTCACAAGGCGGTCACGGACGGCGCCACGTTGAAGATCCTGACCGCGTTCGGGGTGGTGCTGATCCCGGTGATCCTCGCGTATCAGACGTGGAGCTGGTGGGCCTTCCGGGGACGGACGGGCCGCCGTCACCCCAGCTACTTCTGAGTCGCGGAAGCGACAAGAGGGGTACCAGGATGAAGCCGGTCGAACGCCGCCTGATGCGGGAACTCCCGGTGCTGCGGCGCCACATGACGTACGTCACGGCGCTGGCGCTGCTGGGCGCCGGGCTCGTCGTCGCCCAGGCGGGCCTGCTGGCGACGGTCCTCGCGGACGGCTTTGCCGGGCGCAGGTTCCGGATCACGCCGCTGGCCGCGTTGGGCGCCGTCATGGCGCTGCGCGCGCTGCTGACCTGGGCCCGCGGGGTGCTCGCTCAGCGTGCCGCGGCCGACGCCAAGCGCACGCTGCGGGACCGGATCACCGGTCGGCTGCGGCACACCAGCCCCCTGCGACTGGCGGCCCGCCGCCACGGCGAGACGGCCACGCTGCTCACCCGCGGCCTCGACGCCCTGGACCCGTACGTCGTCGGCTACCTGCCCACGATGGCGGCCACCGCGGTGGTGCCCCTCACGGTCGTCGCCTGGCTGTCGTGGACCGACTGGACCTCGGCGCTGATCATCGTCGTGACGCTGCCGCTGATCCCCGTGTTCGGCGCGTTGATCGGCAGGCACACCGCCCAGCGCACCGCGAGCCAATGGCGGTTGCTGGCGCGGCTGGGCGGCCACTTCCTCGACGTGGTGGCCGGGCTGCCGACGCTGCGCGCGTTCGGCCGCGAGCGGCACCAGACCCGGGTGGTGGGCGAGATGGCGGACGCCCACCGGCGGGCCACCATGCGGACGCTGCGCGTGGCGTTCCTCTCCTCCTTCGTCCTGGAGACGGTCGCCACCCTCTCCGTGGCGCTGGTGGCCGTCCCGGTCGGGCTGCGGCTGCTCGGCGGCGAGATGGACCTGCGCACGGCCCTGACCGTCCTGTTCCTCGCCCCCGAGGCGTATCTGCCGCTGCGCGCCGCGGGCGCGGCCTTCCACGACAGCGCCGAGGGCATCGCGGTGGCCGAGCGGGTCTTCGCCGTCCTCGACGGCGAGGACGCGCCCGAGGCGCGCACCGACCGCGCCCCGGCCCCCGACGCCCGCACGGCGCACCTGCGCCTCGACGAGGTCACGGTCCAGTACCCGGGCCGCGCCGAGCCCGCCCTCCGACATGTCTCGCTCTCTGTCCGCCCCGGCGAGCACGTGGCCCTGGTCGGCCCGAGCGGCGCGGGCAAGTCCACGCTGCTGTCGCTGCTCCTCGGCCTCGTGACCCCCGGGGCGGGCCGGGTCGCGGTCGGCGGCACCGACCTCACCCGCCTCGACCTCGACGAGTGGCGCGCCCGGGTGGCGTGGGTGCCGCAGCGCCCGCACCTGTTCGCGGAGTCCATCGCGGACAACATCCGCCTCGGGCGCCCGGACGCGAGCGACGCCGAGGTGCGGGAGGCGGCCCGCGCCGCCTCGGCCGACCTCTTCATCGAGGAGCTGCCACAGGCGTACGACACCGTGCTCGGCGAGCACGGCGCCGGGCTCTCCGCCGGGCAGCGCCAACGGATCGCCCTGGCCCGCGCGTTCCTCAAGGACGCCCCCGTGCTGCTCCTCGACGAACCGACCGCCCACCTCGACCCCGAGAGCGAGGCCGCCGTCACGCGCGCCACGGTCGACCTCATGCGCGGCCGAACCTCGGTCGTGGTCGCGCACCGCACGAGCCTGCTGCCCCACGCCGACCGGATCATCACGCTACGAGCAGGCAGCCTCGCCCTCCCCCGACCGGCGCCCGCGGAAGGGCTGGTGGCCTCATGACCCCCCACGCCAAGGCCGCCGACGCCCCCGTCCGGGCGCGCGGGCCCCGCCCCACCGTCCGCCTCCTGCGCCACCTCCTCCCGTACTGGCGCAGGCTGCTGCCCGCCGCGCTCGCCTCGGCCGGCAGTGACCTCGCCGCCGCCGCGCTGATGGCCACCGCCGCCTGGCTGATCACCCGCGCCGCGCAGCAGCCGCCGCTCGCCTCGGTGAGCGTCGCGATCGTCGCCGTACGCGCCCTGGCCCTGGGGCGCGGAGCGCTGCGCTACGCCGACCGGCTGCTGGGCCACGACGGCGTGCTGCGAGCTGTGGCGGGCTTCCGCACCCGGGTGTACGAGGCGCTGGTGCCGCTCGCCCCGGCGGGCACCCCCGCCTTTCGCAGCGGAGACCTGCTGACCCGCCTCGTCGACGACGTCGACGCCGCCCAGGACCTGCTGCTGAGGGTCCTGATCCCGGCCGCGGCCGCCTGCGCGGTCACCGCGACCGCCACCGGAACGGCCACGGTGCTGCTGCCGCGGGCAGGCGTCCTGCTCGGGCTGCTCCTGGCCGTGGCGGGGCTCCTCGTGCCCGCCCTGGTGCTCGCGCTGTCCCGCCGCGCGGGCCGCGCGGAGAAGGCGGCGCGCGCCGAACTCGCCGCACTCACCGTGGACGTGACCCAGGGAGCGGCCGACCTCGCCGCGTACGGCGCCCGGGGCCGCGCCCACGAGCGGGCCCGCCGCGCCTCCGCCCGGATCGCCGCGCTGGAGCGCCGCGGCGCCCTGACCACTTCGCTCGCCTCGGCCGTGGTACTGCTGCTCCAGGGCGGGGCGACGGTCGGCGTCAGCTGGCTCGCGCTGCGCGCGCACGCGGCCGGTGCGCTGCCCGCCGTACACCTCACCGTCCTCGCGGTCCTCGCGCTGGTCTCCTTCGAGGCCCTCGCGCCACTGCCCGCCGCCGCCCGCCGCCTCGCCGAGGTGCGGGCCTCCGCACGCCGGTTGGCCGACCTCTTCGACGCGCCGCCCCCCGTCACCGACCCGCCCGCCCCGGCCCCGCTCCCCACCGACGAGCCGCTCGGCGTGGACATCACCGACCTGCGGGTGCGCCACCACCCCGGCGGCCCCCCGGCCCTGGACGGGGTGAGCCTGCGGCTGCCGCCCGGCCGCCGGGTCGTGCTCCTCGGCGCCAGCGGGTCCGGCAAGTCGACGCTGATCGCGGCCCTCATGCGGTTCGTCCCGTACGAAGCCGGAAGCATCCGCGTCGGCGGGGGCGACCCGCGCGAACAGCGCGAACTTCGAGACTGCGCAGCCGCGGACGCCCGCCGCGTGATCACCGGCATGACCCAGGACGCGCACGTCTTCCACGCCACGATCCGCGCCAACCTGCTCCTGGCCCACCCCGACGCCACGGACGCCGACCTGCGCGAAGCGGCCCGCAGGGCCCGGCTCCTGGGCTGGATCGAGTCGCTGCCCGACCGCTGGGACACCCTCCTCGGCGGGGACGGCGCCACGATGTCGGGTGGCCAGCGCAGACGCCTGCTCCTGGCCCGCGCGCTGCTCGCCGACCCGCCCGTCCTCGTCCTCGACGAACCCACCGAAGGACTCGACCCGGACACCGCCGCCGCCGTGCTCGCCGACATCCTCGAGGCCACCCGCGGCCGCACCACGCTCCTGGTCACCCACGAGCGGTCGGGCCTCGCCGCCGCCGACCAGATCGTGACCCTCGACCGCGGCCGGATCCGCCCCGTCACTCAGGACGGCCTTGCCGCCATGGCGCTCTGAAGGTGCCCGGCGCCGGAAGGGGTGGGGAGCGGAACCGGCCGTCGCGTCAGGCCGAGCCGCAGTGCACCGTCGCCGCCCCCCAATCCGCGTGGTCGTGGGCGTTCCCGTCGCCCCCGTCGGTGACCCGCAGACGCAGCACCTGCGCGCCCTCGACCGTGGCCTCGATCGGGACGGCGGAGTCCGCGCCGTCGACGACGTCGCCGCGGTGGACCCGCTCACCATCGGCGTAGACCTCGAAGGCGACGCTGCCGTCACCGGCCACCTCGTCGTCCACGCCCACCTCGGCGGTGAAGGTCGAGCAGTTGCCGCCCAGGAAGACCTCCACCGTGGAGTCGGCGTGCACGCCGAGGCCGTGTTCGTAGGTCTTGCCGCCGATGGTGAGCGTCTTGCCGTCGCCGGGGGCCGACTCGCCGTTGCTGCGGTCCCGTTCGACCGGGCCCCAGCCGTTGTCGGCGGTGATGAAGTCGCGCGTGGACACGGACACCTCGCCACGCGGCGGGGGAGGCGTGCCGTCGAGGTCGACCGCCGCCGAGCTGCTCACCCGCGCCCCGCCGGCCGAGGTCGCGCGGACGTCGGCGACGGCGGGCCGCAGCCCGTCCGGGGCGCCCTCGCCGCGGGTGACCTTGGTCCGTACGGTCGCGGTCCCGCCCGCCGCGAGGTCGCCGAGGTCGACGGTGCCGGGCTCGGCGGTCCAGCCGTCGGCGAGGTCGAGGGCCGCGGTGACGTCGCGCAGCGGGGTGTCGCAGGGGTTGGTGACGGTCAGCTCGGCCGAGGTGGAGTCGCCGGCCGGCACGGTGGTGTCGGCGGCGGTGAGCCTGGCCTCGGGGGCGCAGACGACCGGGCCGCGCGGGGTGCCGGTGCGGGCCTCGACGCCGGTCAGCGGGCGTATGCGCAGCGTGTAGGCGTACTCCCGGGCGGGCCGCACCTGGTACTGGGGCAGCACGGTGTGGAAGGTCTCGCTCACGCCGCTCACCGCGTGGTCCAGGTGCAGGGTGTTGCCACCGGGGTTCTTCTGGAGGGCGAACGGATACGCGGCGCGGTCGATGCCGGTGTACGGGGTGACCCCGGCCGAGAAGCCCCCGGATCCGGATCCGGATCCCGACCCGGAGGCCGAGACCAGCAGGCCGTTTTCGCCGTCGGACAGCGACGCCCAGCGGACGTCCTCATGATTTCCGTAGTCCTGGGGCCTGGTGTATCCCGCGAACTGCTCGTCCACATCCGTGGAGTACACCCCCACGGGGGCGCCGTCCTCGCGGTCGTTGTAGTTCTCCTGCGGACCGCGCCCGTACCAGGTGAACGTGTCGTACCGCTCCGGCAGCCGCAGCGAGAGTCCGATCCGGGGCAGGTAGGGCACCGTGCGCGCCTTGCCCCGAGCCTCGACGCGGTGGTCCAGCCGCAGCTCCCCGGTGCCGCTCACCGTGTACCGGAGGGTCTGCGCGAAGGAGGAGTCCTTGACGCCGGGCGCGGCGGCCGTGGCGGGCACGGTCACGGTGACCTCGCCGCCCCGCCGGGCGACCGTGACCTTGCCCGGCTCGGTCCGCAGCCGGTCCAGGCCCGCCTCGCGCCACGGCCCTTCCTCGGAACCGATCTCATTGCTGACCGGGGCGCGCCAGGCGTCGAGTTCGGGGCCGGAGCCGAGCAGCTCCCGTCCGTCGGCCCGCATCGAGATCAGCTCACCGCTCGTGCGGTCGAAACCGTACGAGAAGCCCTTCCCCATGACGGTGATCCGGCCGCCGGCCGTGGCGGTGGTCAGTTTGCCGGGCGCCTTGGCCGGCGTGGTGCCCGCGAGCTGCGCGCCGCCGATGTCGAACTGCTCGACCGCGACGCGGTGCCCGGCCTTCGCCCAGGCGGTGTCCTTGGCCAGCACCGCCTCCACGGTGAGCTGCCGGTCGGCGTCCTTGGGGTTGGCGGGCGGCTTCGGCAGCCGGATGCGCTGTCGCTCGCCGGGGTCGAGGGCGAGGGAGCGGGTCCCTTGGGCCCGGGTCCTGGCGCCCTCGGTGATCCGCCACCGCAGCCTGAGGTCGCCGGTGCCGGTGAAGGAGCGCTCGTTGAGCACATCGATCCGCCCCGACGCGGCCTCGGCGCCGGAGATCCGGACCGGGGCGTGCACCGCCGCCATGGCGCGGGCCTCGGGCTGTACGGTGCGGTCGGCGGAGACCACCCCGTCGACCCCGCCGGTCCCCGCGCCATAGGACAGGAAGTCCCCCTTCCGGTCGAGCCGGTCGAAGTCGAGCGCGAGCACCGCGTCCGAGCCGGGGTCGGCGGCGAGCTGATCGGGCCCGAGCGCCTTGTGATAGACGCGGACCTGGTCGACCGTGCCGTGTGCCATGCGGCTGCGGATGTTCTCCTGGTCGGTCTCCGGGTTGCGGCCGATGTTCACCGGCTGGGCGGAGTAGCCGACCGTTCCGCGCCAGTCGGCGGAGGCGGCTTGCCCGCCGTCGATGTAGAGCTTCAGCGCCGAGCCGTCGAAGGTGCCGGACACGCGGTGCCAGGAGCCGTACCAGTCGCCGGGGACGTCGGCCGCGACGGTGTGCCACTCCCCGTCGCCGTAGACGAAGAACTCCAGGGTGTCCTTGTCGCGCATCTTGAGGGCGTAGCTGCGGTCGCCCTTCGCGATGACGGTGAAACTGCCTGTCCAGTCGGCGGGTTTCACCCAGGCGTCCAGAGTGAGCGCGTCCGTCACCGCGTCGAGCTTCGGGTCGCGGTAGACCTCCACGAAGTCGTCGAGGCCGGACAGCTCCAGCGCCTTGCCCCGGTGTCCCGCCACCAGAGCGGGCTTCCCGGAGACGTAGGACAGGATGTCGTTGCCGGAGGAGTCGGGGGTGGTGAGCAGCGGCTGGGTGATGTTCTGCTCCGCCCAGTCCCAGATGTAGCCGCCCTGGACCTGGGGGTATTTGCGGACGACGTCCCAGAACTCCCGGAAGTTGCCGAGTGAGTTGCCCATGGCGTGGGCGTACTCGCCCATGATGATCGGCTTGGTGGTGGCCTTCGCCTTCTCCTCCAGGCCCGCGGGGGAGGGGTAGCGCGGCCCCCAGACATCGGCGAACGGGGCGTCGCCGTCGGGGCTGTTGGGCTGGTGGTAGACCGGGCGGGCCGGGTCCTCACGGTCCAGGAACTCGGCCATCGCGTAGTGGGCCTTGCCCAGGCCCGCCTCGTTGCAGGTGTCCCACATCAGGACGCTGGGATGGTTCTTGTCCCGCTCGTACATCGCGGTGAGCCGGTCCAGGAACGCCTTCTGCCACTCGGGCCGCTCGGCCAGGCAGTCGTCCGGGCAGCCGTCGTGGTGGTGGGTCTCGATGTCGACCTCGTCGTCGATCCACAGCCCGCGCGCGTCGGCCAGCTCGTACAGATACGGATCGGACGGGTAGTGCGAGGTGCGGACCGAGTTGATGTTGAGCTGCTTCATCAGGGAGACGTCGGAGGCGGTGCGCTCCCTGGTGGCGTGACGGCCGGTGTTCGGATCGGTCTCGGCGCGGTTGACGCCCTTGACGAGGATGCGCTTGCCGTTGACGAGGAGCCGCTTGTCCTTGATCTCGATCTCGCGGAAGCCGACCGGCTGGGCGGTGGTCTGGGTCACCCGGCCGTCGGGGCCGTGGAGCTGGACGACGAGGGTGTGGAGGTTCGGAGTCTCGTCGGTCCACTTGTCGGGGTCGGCGATCTGGGCGCTCAGGGTGGCGGAGCCGGTGCCGTCGCCGGGATCGACCGTACCCGACATCGTTGTCACCTTGCGTCCGCGCCGGTCGTACAGCGTTCCGGTGACCTTGCGCTCAGCCGCGCCGGCTGCGCTCTGCCCGGCCGGGCCCGCGGCGGCGACATCCACCCGGGCGGTCAGCCGGGCGTCTCGGTAGGCGGCGTCCAGATCGGTCTTGACGGTGACGTCGCGCAGCCGGGTCGCCGGGGTGGAGTACAGGCCGACCGAGCGGAAGATGCCCGAGAAGCGCCACTGGTCGTAGTCCTCCAGATGGGCCCCGGAACCCCAGCGGTGCACCTGCACCGCGACCGTGTTCCGGCCCGGGTGGAGCCGCTCGCTGATGTCGAACTCCGCGGGCGTGTAGCCGCCCTGGTCGTACCCGGCGTACGAGCCGTTGACCCAGACCAGATAGCCGCTGGTGACGCCCTCGAAGCGCAGGAAGGTCCGCCGCCTCTCCCAACTGCCGGGCAGCTGGAAGGTCTTGACGTAGGCACCGGTCGGGTTGACGTCGTGCGGAACCTTCGGCGGGTCGTCCGGATACATCTCGGTGGGGATGTTGCGGAACACCGGGTGGTCCAGGCCGTCCGTCTGCCAGGTGTGCGGCACGCTCACGCTGCGCCAGCCCGCCCGCGAGGTGTCATAGCCCTCGGCGAAGAAGTCCTTGGGGACCTCCTCGGGGCGGTCGGACATATGGATCTTCCAGGAGCCGTCGAGCGACTTGGTCCAGGGGGTGTCCTGGCCGCCCTCGAGCGCGTCGGCGGCGTTGTCGTACGGCGTCAGCGGCGCGTGGGCCGGCTCTTGCCCGATCGCGGTGACCTCGGGGTCCTCGAGGAGTTCGTACACGTCCGCGGGCGGGGCCGAGGGGCTCGCCGTCGCGGCGGGGACGGGGGTCAGCAGCGTTCCGGCCAGGGCCAGGGGGACCAGTCGGGGGATCAGCCGGGGGAGGAGGCGGAAGGAGCGAAGGAGCCGGGGCATCGGCGGCCCACCCTTCTTTCGTGTCGATACACAGGGGTTGCCGAAACAATCCGAAATCAACAAGGCCGAACATTAGCCAACGCACTCTTTCGCGCCAAGACTCCGGACAGCATTCACCGACCGCGGTGCGCGGCTACCGTAAGGAGTGGGAGGCGCCGGTGGGCATGGGTAGCGTGAGGGGCTCCAGGGATCTGCCTCGGCTGCGGCTCGACGAGCTGCTGGACGAGCTGCAGATGCGCATCGACGCGGTGCGGGGGACGCAGGACAGGGTGCACAGCCTGCTGGAGGCCGTGCTCTCGGTCGGCCGGGAGCTGGATCTGCCGCAGGTGCTGCGGCGGATCGTCGAGGCGGCCGTGGTCCTGGTGGACGCCGAGTACGGCGCCCTGGGTGTGATCGGCGAGGACCGGCGGCTCGCGGAGTTTCTGACCGTGGGCGTCGACGAGGAGCAGACCGCGGCGATCGGGGCGCTGCCGTCCGGCCACGGCATCCTGGGCGAGCTCATCCGCCACCCCGAGCCGCTGCGGCTGGCCGAGCTGTCCGAGCACTCGGCCTCCTACGGCTTTCCGGCGGGGCATCCGCCCATGCACTCGTTCCTGGGGGTGCCCATCCGGGTGCGGGACGAGGTCTTCGGCAATCTCTACCTGACGGAGAAGCGGAGCGGTAAGGAGTTCGACGGCGAGGACGAGACGGTGCTGTCCACCCTCGCCGTGGCGGCCGGCGTGGCCATCGAGAACGCCCGGCTGTACGAGGAGGCCCGGCACCGCCAGCGCTGGCTGGAGGCGAACGCGGAGGTCACCAGGGGCCTGCTGTCCGGGGTGGACGAGACCCGGGTGCTCGGGCTGATCGTCGGGCACGCCCGGCACCTCCTCGCGGCGGACCTGGGCGTGCTCGCGCTGCCGGTCGAGGGGACCGCCGACCTCCAGGTGGCGCTCGCGGACGGCATCGACGCCGAGGCGCACCGCGGTCTCGTGCTGCCCTGTCGGGGCTCGTTCGCCGGCGCCGCCTTCCTCGCGTCCGAGGCCATCACCACCGTCGACGTCGAGAACGATCCACGGATCACGCTGGGTCCCAAGCGCTGGACGGGCCTCGGTCCCGCGGTGGCGGTCCCGATGCGGACCAGCGAGGGGGTCCAGGGGGTGCTGTCGCTGGCCCGCGCGGTGGGCAGCGCGCCGTTCACCCCGGTGGAGACGGACATGCTGCTCGGCTTCGCCGGTCAGGCGGCGATCGCCATGAGGCTGGCCGAGCGGCGGCGCGACGCCGAGCAGCTGGCGCTGCTGGAGGACCGCGACCGGATCGCCCGCGATCTGCACGACCTGGCCATCCAGCGGCTGTTCGCCGCGGGGATGTCGCTTCAGTCCACCATGCGTTTCGTCCACCACCCGGAGGGCTCCGAGCGCCTGTTGCGGGTGGTGGACGACCTGGACGACACCATCAAGATCATTCGGTCGACGATCTTCGGTCTGCGGTCGCACGAGGCGGGACCGGCCGCCCAGGGGCTGCGGGTGCGCACGGCCAGGACGGTCGAGGAGGCCGTGCCCGCGCTGGGGTTCACGCCCTCGCTGCGTACGGAGGGGCTGGTCGACACCGATGTGCCGTACGCGGTCGCGGACGACGTGGTCGCGGTCCTGGCCGAGGCGCTGTCCAACATCGCCCGCCACGCGCGGGCCGGCGGCGCGGAGATCTCCCTGGTCGTCGGGTCCGGTCGGCTGACCCTCACGGTCACCGACGACGGGGTGGGCATTCCGGAGGGCGGGCGGCGCAGCGGGCTGCGGAACCTCACCGAGCGGGCCGCGAAGCGCGGCGGTGAACTGGCGCTGGAGGTGCCGCCGGGCGGCGGCACGCGCCTGGTGTGGAGCGTTCCGCTGCGGCAGGACTGACGGCCGGAGCAGGATCGGCGACCGCGGCAGGGCTGAGGGCCGTGGCCGCACCGACCGCGGCCGGGCCGGCCGGGCCGTATCCGAGCCGGATCAGCATCTGCACATGGTCCGGGGCGCGGCGGTTGTCGCTGAGCGCCCAGCGCAGATCGGGCCACTCCAGGGCCTGGTGCAGCAGCGCGGCCCGCGCCGTGTGCGCGGTGGCCACCAGCAGGACGTGCTGGAGCGCCTGGCCGGCCCGCAGCCAGTCGCCGCACCGGTCGTGGCGTGTGGTCAGCACGGCGACGGTCGGCCGCTGCTCGAGGACGGCGGTCCGCCCGTTCCCCTGCGGACCCGGCCGGTCGCGGTCGCGGGCGTTGCGCCGCTCGGCCTCCGCGGTGATGCGCAACAGCTGTGAGATCTCCTCGGCGCGGGGGAAGCACAGGGCCGCGCCGTCCGCGTGCGCGGCCTCGGCCAGCTCGGTGAGCACCCGGTGCGGCAGCCGTCGGCCGGAGAACGGGAAGCGGTTGCTCTGCCGCCGCCAGATCACCTCGTACAGAGCGCCCAGGTGGCCCGGATCGCCCGGATCGCCCGGGTGGCCGTCGGCCCCGCCCCGGGCGTCCGGGGCGGCGTCCGGACGCAGGGTGGCCAGCAGGTCCGGCTCCGAGGGCCGTGGCATCAGCCGGATCACGGGCCGCCAGCCGAAGTGGGCCATGGCGACGCGCAGGTTGAACACGGCCGCCCCGGCGGAGATGCTCAGGGCCCGCCCCCCGGGGTCGGCCCGGCGCGGGACGCGCTCGGGGTCGGCGCGCACTTCCAGCGTGAGGGTGTCGGGGTCGAGCCGGTAGTGCCAGGGCTGGGTGTTGTGCATCGACGGGGCGGCCACAGCGGCTGAGATCAGCTTCTCCAGTGCCGCCGCGTCGAGTGCTGAGGGGCGCATGGTGATCTCCTCGGCGGTCGCGCAGTACCGGTCATTCAGCCTGCGGGGGAGGGGGCGGGCGCGGGCAGGGGCCAATGGTCCCTGAGGGGGACCGGGTGGGCCCGGTGTCAGCGGGTGGGGTCCGGCCGGGCGGAGGGGCCCCCGGGGTGCCGCGGTTCCGCATGGGTGGCGATCACGGCCGCCTGGACGCGGCGTTCGACGCCGAGCTTGGCCAGCAGGCGGGAGATGTGGTTCTTCACTGTCTTCTCGGACAGATAGAGCCGCTTGCCGATCTGCCGGTTGGTCATTCCCTCGCCGATCAGGGTCAGGATCTCCCGCTCCCGGGTGGACAGCCCGGCCAGCGTCTCGTCCCGCGGCTGCGGCTCGGCGCTCTCCCCGCGCAGGGTGCTCATCAGCCGGGCGGTGGTGGCCGGGTCGAGCATCGACTGGCCGGACGCGACCGTGCGCACGGCGGAGACCAGGTCGGAACCCTTGATCTGCTTGAGGACGTATCCCGCGGCCCCCGCCATGATCGCGTCCAGCAGCGCATCGTCGTCGTCGAACGAGGTCAGCATCAGGCAGGCCAGCCGGGGCATGGCGGAGCGCAGTTCGCGGCAGACGGTGACCCCGTCCCCGTCCGGCAGCCGCACGTCCAGGATCGCGACATCGGGCCGTAGCGCGGGCCCCCGGGCGAGCGCCTCAGCGACGGTCCCCGCGTCGCCGACCACCTCGATGTCCGGTTCGGCGTCGAGGAGGTCGCGCAGCCCGCGCCGTACGACCTCGTGGTCGTCCAGCAGAAAGACTCTGATCGGGCTGATGGGGCTGGTCGGGCTGATCGGCGTCGGCGGGGGGTGGTGTGGTGAGTCGGTCATGGCGGCCTTCCGCACGGTTGTCGTGGCCCGGCCCTCTGGGATTGATCATGGCGCGCTCCGGGTGGGCGCGCCAGGGCCGAACGGGCCCCGCGATCGGGCCGCGGGACCGATGGTCCCCGCCGCCGGGTCTGCCCGGCCCTCGCCCATCCGGCTCGCGCGTGGGAGGGTCGTCACAGGGAGCCCTCGCGCTGCCGCGCGGGTTTCCGCCGAGCAGCACGCGACAGTACGCGACTGGGGGTGCGGCGATGAGCGCGAAGGCGCGGGGGCGGCTGTGCTGGCGGTGGCGGCGCAACCCGCTCAAGCGGCGTTCGGACGTCGTGGAGGCCTGGGTCGCGCTGGTGGCCGGCCTGGTGATGGCGGTCGGCGGCACGGCGGCCGGCGTGGCCACCTCCGCTGCTGTGGAGCGGCCCCTGCTGGCGCAGCGTGCCGAGCGGCACCACGTTCCGGCGCGGCTGCTGGAGGACGCCCCCATGGCGGCGCCCGGCACCGACGGCACCAGAGCCGACCGCGTGCCCGCCACCGTGCGCTGGAAGGCGCCCGACGGCACGGTCCACACCGGCACCGCACAGGTACGCCAGGGGCGCGCGGCGGGCACGGTGGCCGTGGTGTGGATCGACGGGCGCGGCCGGCTGGTCCCCGAGCCGCTCACCCAGCAGGAGGCCGAGAGCCGGGCGGCCCTGACCGGTGCCACGGCGGCCACCGGCGTATGCCTGGTGACCCTGGCCGGCCGGCGCGTCGTACGGTGGCGGCTGGACCGCTGCCGCGCCGCGCAGTGGGAGCGCGCATGGGCCGAGGTCGAGCCGCGCTGGAGCAGCCGCGGCGGCTGAGCCGTGGCGGTCACGACGGCCGGAGCCGCGCAGGTCACGACGGCCGGAGCCGTGGCGGTCACGACGGCCGGGTGACGCGGTGGGCCGCGGTCAGCCGGTTGTCGAAGTCCACCACGCCCTCGACCGAGCGGATCAGCCGCGCCGCCGCCGGGATCAGGGCGGCGTCTCTGATCTGGCCGGTGAGGGTGACCACGCCCTCCCGCACGCTGACCCGCACCGGCTGCTCCGCCGAGGCCGGGAAGAGGTACGACACGACCTCGCGCCGCACTTCCTCCTCGATGTCCTCGTCCGCGCGCAGAAACACCTTCAGCAGATCGGCACGGCTGACGATGCCCTCCAGCCGGCCCTCGTCATCGACCACGGGAAGCCGCTTGACGCGCTTGTGGGTCATGATCCGGGCGGTCTCGGCCAAGGTCGCGCTCGCGTGCACGGTGATGGCGGGGGAGGTCATCAGCTCGTCGGCGGTCACCGCGACCGCCTTCGCGACGTCGGGCAGGTCGCGCAGCCGGCTGAGCCGGGTCGGGTCGCTGTCCCGGAACTCCTCCTTGGGCAGCAGATCGGCCTCCGAGACCACGCCGATCACCCTCCCCTCGCCCTCCAGGACCGGCAGGGCACTCACCTTCCACTGCTCCAGCGTCTTCACGATCTCCTTGAACGGGGCCTCGCGGCCGACGGCGACGACGGTATGGGTCATCACATCACTCACGATGTGCGAGGTCCGATGCACCGGGACCTCCTTCCTTGCTTCAGTGGCCCGCGCTCAGCGCACGCGGATCCGACGCCCCGTGACGCTGGTGGGGTCGATGCTCAGCCACAGGTCGCGGCTGCCGCCCGGCCAGGGCCTGTGGTACTCCCGGCCGGCCAGGCGCCGTACGGCCTCCGGCTCGGTGATCTGCCGGGCCCGCCCCACGACGAGCACGCTCCAGCCCTCGCTGAGCGTCTCGTCGATGTGGTCCACCTCGAACGCGACCTGTGAGCCCGCGGCGGCGGCCGGGGAGGCGTCGGGGGCGGTGCGGAAGACCACCGCGTCGTCGACGACGCGGTAGTCGACCGGGACGATGGCGGGCCCCCACGAGGTGGACACCGAGATCCTCCCCACCTCGTGGGTGGAGAGCAGGTGGCGGCACTCCTCGGGGCCCAGCTCCACCAGGTCCGGGTGGTCGGTCTTGCGGCCCGGGCCGGGCGGCCGGGCCCCGCCGCCCCGGCCCTGGAGCTCGGCGGCGGTGGTGTCCAGGGCCGCGGCCAGCCGCAGGAGGAAACCCGCGCCGGGGGCGGCGGGACTCTCCTCCAGGGACTTCAGATAGCCCGGCGCCGTGCCCGCCCTGGCGGCCACGTCCTCCCGGCTGAGCCCAAGCCGCTCGCGCCGCCGGGCCACGCGCCGCCCGATGTCACCTCCGCCGCCGGCGGCAGGCCGGGTGGGGGCCTGGTCCGGCCGTGCTGGTTCGGACATGGCCGATCACTTCTCTCCGTTCGTCTCTCTGGGCACCAGCGGCCTGGTGGGCACCCCGATTGCGATCTTGAGCGCACCGGTGTCGGCCGCCCGCGAGAAGACGTCGTACGCCTCCTCCATCTGGTCGAGCTCGAAGGTGTGGGTGATGAGCGACGACGCCGCGGGCAGCCGCCCGGTGGCCAGCATGGACAGCAGCGTGGGCGTGGTGCGGGTGTCGACGAGACCGGTGGTGATCGTCAGATTCCGCATCCACAGGTCCTCCAGATGCAGCGTCACGGGCCGGCCGTGCACGCCGATGTTGGCGATCCGCCCGCCGGGCCGCGCCATGCGCGTGCACGCCTCGAAGCTCTCGGGGGTGCCCACCGCCTCGATGACCACATCGGCGCCGAGGCCTCCGGTGAGGTCCTCGACCAGTGGCTCGGGCCCCTCCGTGGTCTGCACCACCGCGTCGGCGCCCAGCCGCTTGGCCGCCTCCAGCCGGGCGGGCAGCAGGTCCACGGCGATGATCCGGGCGGGGGAGAAGAACTCCGCGGTGGCGATCGCGGCGAGCCCGACGGGCCCGGTGCCGACGACCGCGACCGTGTCCCCGGGCCGCACCCCCGCGTTCAGTACCCCCACCTCGTAGGCGGTGGGGAAGACATCGGCCAGCAGGACGACTTCGAGGGTGTCGGCCGCGCCGGCCAGCGGATGCAAGGACAGGTCGGCGAAGGGGACCCGGACGTACTCGGCCTGGGTGCCGTCGATCAGCCGCCCCAGGACCCAGCCCCCGCCGCCGTGGCACTGACCGTACGCCTGCTCCCGGCAGAACCGGCAGCGGCCGCACGGCGAGACGCAGGAGACCAGCACCCGGTCCCCGGGGCGTACGGTGCGCACGTCGTCGCCGGTCTCGACGACCTCGCCGACGGCCTCGTGGCCGAGGACCGTACCGGGCCGGATGTCCGGCACATCGCCGTTCAGGATGTGCAGATCGGTGCCGCAGATGGTGGTGGTGTCGACACGGACGATCGCGTCGGCGGTCTCCTGGAGGCCGGGGTCGGGAACGTCCTCCCAGGAGGAGCTCCCGGGTCCGTGGAAGACGAGTGCTTTCATGACCGCTTCCCCACTTCCCCTCGGGTATGTCCCCTAAATGGTGATATACCCAATTGTCCTCGCTGAGCACGGACCGTGCAGGGGTTCACCGCGCCGGTCGGTCTCAGTCGCGCCGGTCGATCGGGACGAGCACCACCGGGCAGTGGGAGTGGTGCAGCACCGCGTGGGTGACCGGGCCGAGCTGCATGCCCAGCGGGGCCGTACGGCGGTGGACCGGGAGGACCAAGACGTCCGCCGCGCGCGATCCCTCCACCAGAGCGGGCGCCGGGGCGCCGTGGGCCGTGTGCTCGCGCACCCGCACCTCCCCGAACTCCTCGCTCAGCGCCGCGACCACCTGGCGCGCACCCGCGTGCTCCTGCTCGGCCCGCGCGGCCGGATCCTCCCGCGAGGGCAGCGAGTGATCGTCCCCGAACACCTGCGGGTGCGCCCCCGCGTACAGCACACGCAGCCGCGCGCCGCGCCGCACCGCCTCCTCGAACGCGTACCGCGCCGCGGCCTCGTCCGCGCTCGCCTCGACCCCGACCAGGACCTTGCCGTGGCCCTCGGGGCCGTACGCGGCCGGGATGTCGCCCCGCACCACCAGCAGTGGGCGCGCGGTGTGCGCGGCCAGCCGCAGCCCCACCGAGCCCAGCAGCAGCCCGGTGAAGCCCCCCAGGCCGCGGGTGCCGATGACGGTCAGTGCCGCGTCCTCGCCGATGCGCAGCAGCTCCGGCACCGCGTCCTGCGCCGTGAGGGTGGGCACCACCCGCAGCTCCGGAGTCTGCTCGGCGACCCGCGCCACCGCCAGCCGCAACACCGTCCGGGCGATCTCCACCGGGGTCTGGTGCGCCTCGGTGACCGCGCCGAAGGCGACCGGGTCGGTCTGGGCCCACGGCCAGGCGTGCACGATCTCCAGCGTCGTCCCGCGGCGCTGGGCCTCGCCGATCGCCCGGTCCAGCGCGACCCACGCACTGTCGGAGCCGTCCAGGCCCACCACGACCCGGCCGTTGGGCGACGGGGTGCCGGAGGACGCGGCGCCGGAGGTTGGGGCGCCCGAACGCGTCATGAGCGACGACCTCCCCTCCTCACCCGGGCCTGGCCTTGGGCGGCGGTGTCCGCCCGCGCAGCACGGCCAGCCGTGTCCGGTACTCGTCCTCGTCGATCTCGCCGCGGGCGAACCGCTCGGAGAGCACCCGTTCCGCCGAGGACCAGGGGACGCGCAGGCCGGGCTCCAGGTGCCGGAACAGGGCCACCGCCACCAGGGCCACCAGAGCCCACAGCGCGAGCGCGATGAAGGCCAGCAGGGTGTAGCCCCAGCCGCTCGTCACGTGGTCGTACCACCAGTACATGCCGGATCTCCTTCACCTCACCCGAGCCCGGCCCGCTCACCTTCCCCCCGCCGGCCGGTCCGCCCCGGCCCGTCGGCCCGCCACCTGGTCCGCCCCCGGCGCGCCGCTCCGCGGCGCCGCGTCGTCGACCCGGTAGGTGAGGCGGTCGACGACGGCCACCACCCCGTCCACCTGGCCGGCCATCCGCACCGCGATGGGGACCTCGCTGTGCCGCTCCAGCTGCCCCTCCAGCCGCACCACCCCGTCGGTCACCGTGACGGCGACCGCGTGGGGCAGCAGCCACAGGGAGCGGACCAGCACCTCGTCGATCACCTCGGCGCGGATCTCGTGGTCCGGGCGGAGGAAGACCCCCAGCAGGTCGCGCCGGGTGACGATGCCGACCAGCCGGTCCTCCTCGTCGAGCACCGGCAGCCGCTCCACGCCGTGCCGCGCCATGGTCCGCGCGGCGTCGACCACGCTGTCCTGCGGGCGCACGGTGATCGCGGGCCGCGACATCAGCTGCCCCACGGTGCGGGCGCCGGACCTGGTGCGCAGATCGGCCCCCGAGACCACCCCGACGACCTTCTCGTCCTCGTCCACCACGGGCAGCCCGCCGATGCGATGCCGCGCGAGCAGCTCCATGACCTCGTGGGGCGAGGCACCGGAGCCGACCCGGACGACGTCGTCGGTCATCACATTGCCGATCTTGCGGTGCTTCATCGCGGGCTCCTTCTCCGCCCTGTACGACCAGCCTCCCGCGGTGGGACCCCGGGCCGCATGGGCTGCCTGGGGTCCCCTGAAGGACGTTCGGCCCTCCCTTTTTGTGGCTCGGTTCGCCTCCGGGGCGCCTCAGCCCCTGTCGACGGTCGACCGTGCTCGACCCTTCGTTCCTCAGGGCCTCCGCGCGCTCTCCCTTTCGACAGGGTCGCGCCCCTTCGGCTCACTCGCCGGTCACAGGGTTTCAGCCGGACAACACGCAGCCCGGGGCGTCACCCCGCCGGGAACAGGCGGTCCAGGTACGGGTTGCGGAACTTCCCCGCCGGGTCGTACTCGCGCAGCAACCGCCCGAAGTCCGCGGCCCGTTCGTAGCCCGCGACCACGTCCCCGGGCGCGGCCGCGGTCAGCTTGCCCCAGTGCGGCCGCGCCCCCAGCGGCAGCAGCTCCTCCTCGATCGCGGCGACGACCTCCAGCACCGCGGTGCGGTCCGGCACCCAGGTGAAGTGGAGGGCGACGCTGTCACGGCCGTACGCCGGGCTCAGCCACAGGTCGTCGGCGGCGATCGTACGGACCTCGGACACCAGCAGCACCGGCGCGATCCGGCCGCCCAGCCGGCGCAGCGCCGCGAAGGCCTCGGGCGCCGCGCCGCGCGGGAGGATGAGTTCCGACTGGAGCTCCTCGCCGCTGCTGGGGGTGAAGTCCGGCCGGAAGTGCGGCAGCCGCTCGTGCCACGGCCCGGGCACGCCCGCCTGCCGGGTGCAGTGCGAGGGCGGCATCCCGGGCACGGGGTGGCGCGGGCCGTCGGCCGGGCGGGCGCCCAGCCACGGCTGTCCCGGCCGGGGCGGACCGGGCCGGTCGGTGCGGCACTTGAGCCACACCACCCCGTCCCCGGCGTGCCAGTCGGTGAACACGCTCACGCTGTACGCGGCGCCGGACACCTCGTCGAACCGGTCGGCCAGCCGGTCCAGGGGCAGCCCGTCGTAGACCCACTGGGCCACGTCGTAGGCCGGCTCGATGTCCAAGGTGACGCCGGTGACGATGCCAAGACCGCCCAGCGAGACCACCGCCCCGGCCAGCCGGTCCGCGTCCGCCTCCCGGCTCAGCCGCGTCAGGTCCCCCTCCGGGCCGACGATCTCCAGCCCCGCCACCGACGCCGCCAGGCTCCGCTGCGCGTCGCCGGAGCCGTGGGTGCCGGTCGCGCAGGCCCCCGCGACCGTGATGTGCGGCAGCGAGGCGAGGTTGGCCAGCGCGTGCCCGGCCGCCTGGAGGGCCTCGGCGACCTGCGCGTACCGCATGCCCGCGGCGACGGTCACCCGCGAGCCGTCGGGGTCGATCTCGACCCGGTGCGGCAGCCGGTCGAGGCGGATCAGATCGCCGCTGGTGTCGGCTATGCGGTTGAAGGAGTGGCCGGTGCCGAGCGCGCGGACGCGCTCGGCGGAGCCGACGATCCGTCGCAGCTCGGTGACCGAGGCCGGGTGGTGCACCCGCGCCGCGCCGAAGGTGATGTTGCCGGCCCAGTTCGTCGGGGCTCCGGTTGTCAGCATCCGCGTTCCTGATCCTGTCCTGGGAAGTGCTCGGTTCCGGCCAGAGCGCTCTGGCCGGAGAGGCCGCCCGACGAGGCGGCCACGACCGTAGTACAGGGCCGCCGACCTCCCCGTACAGCCCCACGCGCCCCCGGGTTGCCCCGATCGGCCCCGCTGCGCAAGCCGCCGGGACCCGGCCCGTCCACGATGGTCGTCAAAGCGCCGGAGACAGGTGGCCCCATGAGCGAGCAGAAACCAGTCGTCCACCGGGCGGGGCTGCTCGGCGAGCTGTCCGCGGAGTTCGTCGGCACCATGGTCCTCATCCTCTTCGGCTGCGGCGTGGTGGCCCAGGTCGTCGCCGCCGGGCTCGGCGACCACGACAGCATCGCCTGGGCCTGGGGGCTCGGCGTCACCTTCGGGGTGTACGTCGCGGCCCGGCTCAGCGGCGGCCACCTCAACCCCGCCGTCACCCTCTCCCTGGCGGCCTTCAAGGGATTCCCGTGGAACAAGGTCCTGCCGTACGCGATCGCACAGACCGCCGGGGCGTTCGTCGCGGCCCTGCTGGTGCGCTGGAACTACACCGAGGTGCTGGCCAAGGCCGATCCGGGCCACACCCTCAAGACCCAGTTCGTCTTCTCCACCCTCCCCGGCAACGGCGCGCTTCCGGTGAGCGAGTGGGGCGCGCTGCGCGACCAGGCCATCGGCACCGCGATCCTGATGCTGCTGGTCTTCGCGGTCACCGACCTGCTGAACACACCCCCGGGCGCCAACCTCGCCGCCGTCGTCATCGGGCTCATCGTGGTCGCCATCGGCATGGCCTGGGGCACCGACGCGGGGTACGCCATCAATCCGGCCCGTGACTTCGGGCCCCGCCTCGCCAGCTTCATCACCGGCTATCACACCGCCTGGCGGGACCAGTACGGAAACCTCTACTTCTGGGTGCCCATCGTCGGCCCTCTCGTCGGCGGCCTGGTCGGCGCGGCCCTCTACCGGGTCCTGGTCAGCCCCTTCCTCCCGGTGACCGGGGCCGGGCCGCAGGAGGTGGGGCAGACCCCGGCCGCCGAAACCTGAGACCCGAGCCGAACCCCGAGCCACGAGAGGCGGCAGGATGCCGGAATTCGTCGGTGCGGTGGACCAGGGAACCACCAGCACCCGCTTTATGATCTTCGACCACGACGGCGGCGAAGTGGCGAGGTCCCAGCTCGAACACCGCCAGATCCTGCCGCGCTCCGGGTGGGTCGAGCACGACCCGGTGGAGATCTGGGGGCGGACCAACTCGGTCATGCAGAACGCGATCCGGGTCGGCGGACTGGCGCCCTCCGACCTGGCCGCGATCGGCATCACCAACCAGCGGGAGACCACCGTCGTCTGGGATCCGCGCAACGGGATGCCGTACTACGACGCCATCGTCTGGCAGGACACCCGCACCGACACCATCGCCGCCGCCCTGGAACGCGACGGCCGCGGCGAGGTCATCCGCCGCAAGGCCGGCCTGCCGCCGGCCACCTACTTCTCCGGCGCGAAGATCCAGTGGATCCTGGAGAACGTCGACGGCGTCCGTGAGGCCGCCGAGCGCGGTCACGCCCTCTTCGGGAACACCGACAGCTGGGTGCTGTGGAACCTCACCGGCGGCCCCGGTGGCGGTGTCCACGCCACCGATGTGACCAACGCCAGCCGCACCATGCTGATGAACCTGGAGACCCTGGACTGGGACGACGAGCTGCTGGAGATCTTCGGCGTGCCGCGGGCGATGCTGCCGACGATCAACCCGTCCGCCCACCCCGAGGCGTTCGGCCGGACCCGCACCACCCGCCCGCTGCGCGCCGCCATTCCCATCACCGGCGTGCTCGGCGACCAGCAGGCGGCCACCGTCGGCCAAGTGTGCTTCGCGCCCGGCGAGGCGAAGAACACCTACGGCACCGGCAACTTCCTGCTGCTCAACACGGGCACCGAACTCGTCCGCTCCCGAAGCGGGCTGCTCACCACCGTGGCGTACCGGTTCGGCGACAGCCCCGCCGTCTACGCCCTGGAGGGCTCCATCGCGGTGACCGGCTCGGCCGTGCAGTGGCTGCGCGACCAGCTGAAGATCATCGATGATGCGGCCGAGAGCGAGCGGCTGGCGCTCACGGTCGAGGACAGCGGCGGGATCTACTTCGTCCCGGCCTTCTCCGGGCTGTTCGCCCCGTACTGGCGCTCCGACGCGCGCGGCGCGATCGTCGGGCTCTCCCGCTACCACAGCGCCGGCCACCTGGCGCGGGCCACGCTGGAGGCCATCTGCTACCAGAGCCGGGACGTGGTGGAGGCCATGGAGCAGGACTCGGGAGTCCACCTCGATGTGCTCAAGGTGGACGGCGGGGTCACCGCGAACGACCTGTGCATGCAGATCCAGGCCGATGTCCTCGGCGTCCCGGTCAGCCGCCCGCGGATCGCCGAGACCACCGCGCTCGGCGCCGCCTACGCCGCGGGCCTGGCCACCGGGTTCTGGCGGGACACCGACGAGCTGCGCTCCCATTGGCAGGAGTCCAAGCGGTGGGAGCCCCAGTGGCGCCGGGAGCGGAGAGATGAGGGCTACGCGGGCTGGAAGCGGGCCGTCGAGCGCACGCTTGACTGGGTGAAGGTTCAATAGCGTGACGGCCTAGCTTCGTACCCGCGCTCAACGCGACGGATGAAATGCACCATACTGGGTGATATGTCCACATAGTGCGCTCACCCGACAGGGGAGGTATGAGCGGATGACGAACAACGGTCAAGTGGCGCTCGCTTTCACCAGCGGCTATCTCTTCGGGCGCGGTCACCGGATGCGTTCGGCAGTCGCCCTCGCCGGCCTGACCGCGGGCAGGCGGCTCGTGGCGGGCCGGAGCGCGGCGGGCCCGGAGCAGCTCAAGTCCTCCGAGCTCGGCAAGCTCGGCAAGCTCGGCCACGATGTGCGCGACCAGCTGATGGCGGCCGGACGGTCGGCGGCCATGTCGGCGGCCAGCCACCGCATCGACGCGCTGAGTGACCGGCTGGAGCACCGGGCCGCGGCGCTGCGCGGCGCCGACGGCCACAAGGAGAGCGACGGTCAGAGGGAGTCCAAGGAGTCCAAGGAGCCCAAGGAGCCCAAGGAGTCCAAGGAGAGCAAGGAGAGCAAGGAGAGCAAGGAGAGCAAGGAGAGCAAGGAGAGCAAGGAGAGCAAGGAGTCCGGCGATTCGAAGGCGCGGAACGCGGAGCGCGGGGGCGAGCGGGGGTCCGAACGCGAGGAGCGCTCCCGTGGCGGCGAACAGGAGACCAGGCGCAAGAGGACGGGCGACGGTCCGGAGCGGCCCAGGAAGAAGGCCGGTGCCGGAGGGCCCGAGCGGCGAGGCCGAGGGTGAGGAGCTATGGCTGAGCGATCAGACGGAGACCGTCGTGGGGGCGGGCTCGCCATGCTGACCAAGGAACTGCCCACCGAGCGGCTGAAGAAGGACACGCAGGACGTGCTCGTGGCGCTGGGCGAGCGCGCCCTGAGCACGGTCGGCCACCTCGGGGACGGCGGTGGCCTCGGACTCAAGATGCCGATGAAGCCGCTGCTCAAGATGGGCGCGAAGCACGTCATGGAGAAGGTGAAGGACAAGGCCAAGGAGGTCATCCCGGGCCTCGGCGGGGGAGGTGGCGGGGGCAAGGGCAAGAAGCTCAAGGTCATCAACATCGTCGAGCAGATCGACGTGGGTGTCCCCGTCTCGATCGCCTACAACCAGTGGACGCAGTTCGAGGACTTCCCCAGCTTCATGAAGAAGGTGGAGGACGTCGAGCAGACAAGCGACGAGGAGGTCGACTGGAAGGCCCAGATCTTCCTCTCGCACCGCAAGTGGCACGCCGAGATCATCGACCAGGTGCCCGACCAGCGCATCGTATGGCGGTCCCGGGGTCAGAAGGGTCACGCGGACGGCGCGGTCACCTTCCACGAGCTGGCCCCCCACCTCACCCGGATCCTGCTCGTCCTCCAGTACCACCCGCAGGGCTTGTTCGAGCACACCGGCAACATCTGGCGGGCCCAGGGCCGCCGCGCGCGCCTGGAGCTGAAGCACTACCGCCGCCATGTCATGTCCGAGGTGATCCTGCACCCCGACGAGGTCGAGGGCTGGCGCGGCGAGATCCATGACGGCGAGGTCGTCCCCGCGGAGGACGAGGAGCGCGAGGACGAGGAGCCCAGGGACGAGTACGACGAAGAGGACGAGGACGCGTACGACGACGAGGAGCGCGGCACCCGGGGCGGCGAGGACGCATACGACGAAGAGGCGGAAGCGGAAGGCGAGTACGAGCAGGAGAACGAAGAGGAGGAGGACGAGGAGGAGGAGCCCCGGCGGCGCTCGCGCCGCTGACGGACCCCCGCCCCGGAACGGGTGAGCGTGGTGACCGTAGCAAGCCAGCAGGGCCATTATCTGGACCGGCCCTCTTCCAGCGGTCTCGCCGACGTGGTCGGCGTGATCCTGGACAAGGGACTGGTCATCGACGTCTACGTCCGGGTGTCGCTGGTCGGCATCGAGCTGCTGACGGTGGACGCCCGCATCGTCGTCGCCAGCGTCGACACGTATCTGAAGTTCGCCGAGGCGACGAGCCGGCTCGACATCGCCCGCAGCGGGACCGAGACCCGAGGTCTGCCGGGTCTGATGGACGAGATGCGCGAGGGTGGCGCACGCCAGAAGACCAAGGGCGCGCTGGAGGGCGTCAAGGAGAAGGTCAGCGACCTCCTCCAGCCCGCGGACGACGAGGAAGACGAAGAGGAGAGAGAGGGAGCGCGCCGGCGCGATGCCGAGGACCGGCCCCGGCGCAGGAAGAGCCAGCCGAGTGACAGGGAGCGCGAGCGGTGATGGCCGAGAACGGACATGCCTGCTACGTGTACGGGGTGGTCCCCGACGAGAAGGGCGCCCAGGGTGACCAGGCCGACCAGGCGGTCAGGGACCTGCCCGCGGTCGGCACCATCGGTGACCAGGGGTCCCCGATCACCTTCATCAGGCACGGCGGGCTGGCCGCGGTGGTGGGTGAGGTGCCCACGAGCAAGCCGCTCGGCACCCCCGACGACCTCAGCGCCCACGCCCGGGTGCTGGACACGCTGGCCGCCTCGGGCCTGCCCGTGCTGCCCTTCCGGTTCGGCACGGTGGTGCGGAATCCGCAGGCGGTGACCGACGAACTGCTGACCGATGGCCACGACGACTTCGGCTGGGCCCTCGACCGGCTCCGCGGCAGCGCGCAGTTCACGCTCAGGGCCCGCTACGTCCAGGACGAGGTGCTGGGCGAGGTGCTGGAGGAACACGTCGAGGCCAGGCGGCTGCGCGATGAGCTGGAAGGGCTCCCCGAGGGCGCCGGATACGACCAGCGCATCCAGCTGGGACAGCTGGTCGTGGAGGCCATCGCCGCCAAACGGGAGACGGACGCCCGGGAGATCGAGCACCGGCTGGCACCGTTCGCCCTCGCGGTGGCGACCTCCGAGCCGGCGTCCGCCGAAGGGGTGGTGACGGCCGCCTTCCTGATCGAGGACCACAAACGCAAGGCGTTCGAGCAGGCCGCGGAGGAGCTGGCCCAGGAGTGGCACGGCCGGGTCCGGCTGCGTCTGCTCGGGCCGCAGGCCCCGTACGACTTCGTGGCGGACGCGCTGCGCCGGGGTGAGGAAGGCGGCTAGCCATGGGTCTGTTCACCGGTCTGCTGACCCTCCCGCTGGCGCCGGTGCGCGGGGTGGCGTGGGTCGCCGAGCAACTGCGTCAGGAGGCACTGCGGGAGCTGTACGACCCCACGGTGATCCACGAGCGCCTGGAGGAGGTCGCGGAGGCCCGCGAGGCGGGCGAGCTGTCCGACGAGGAGGCGGCGGAGCTGGAGAGCGAACTGGTCGGCCGGCTGATGCGGGGCAGCCAGTCGGCCGGGGGCCTGGAGGTATGAGCCGTGTCCCGTGCGGAGCGGGACGACCGCGACGGCCGCCGTGACGACCGCCGTGACGACCGCCGTGACGACCGCCGTGACGACGAGCGGGACCGCCGCGAGGACCGCGAGCGACGCCCCCGGCGGCGGCACATGGACGCCCGCGGGGCCGCGGTGAGCGCCGTGCGCCAGGTGTGGGAGCTGACCGGGGAGGAGCCCGAGGGCGTGGTCTCACTGGAGCGCGGGGAGGAGGGCTGGACCGTCGGGGTCGAGGTGGTGGAGGTCCACCGGGTGCCGGACACCGCGGATGTCCTCGCCCTCTACCGCGTCACGGTGGACGACGGCGGCGGCCTCGTCTCCTGCCACCGCGGGCAGCGCTACTCCCGTGGCCAGTTGGGGGAGGGCGGATGAGCGAGAACTTCGGCCAGTCCGGCGGGTACGTGCCGAGCCGGCGCGAGGGCACCTCCCGCGAGCCGGCCCGCCACGAGCCCGCCAACCTGGCCGACATCCTCGAGCGCGTGCTCGACAAGGGGATCGTCATCGCCGGCGACATCCGGATCAACCTGCTGGACATCGAACTGCTCACGATCAAGATCCGGCTGCTGGTCGCCTCCGTCGACCGGGCCCGTGAGATGGGCATCGACTGGTGGGAGCACGACCCCACGCTCTCCTCCGGAGCCCGGGACGTCCTGGAGGAGAACGAACGGCTGCGGCGGCGGATCGGCGAGCTGGAGACCGGCCACGGCGCGCGCCAGGAGGAACGGAGAGAACGGGAGGAAGGAGAGGAGTGACCGGGACCGAGGCCACGTGGCTGTACGCGGTGACATCCGCGGATGTGGCCGACGCCGGTGTGCCCTCGGGCCTCACCGGCGTGGCGGGCGAGCCGGTGCGCGTGGTCGAGGGCGGGGGACTCGCGGCCGTGGTCGGTTCCGTACCGCTGAGCGACTTCGCCGAGCGGGCGCTGCGCGAGCACCTGGAGGACCTGCGCTGGCTGGAGGGGGCGGCCCGCGCCCACCACCAGGTCATCGACGCGGCCGCCGGCCGGCGGCATGTCGTCCCACTGCGCTTCGCGACGCTCTACCACGACGACGACCGGGTCCGCGCCATGCTGGAGGAGCGGCGGGCGGACTTCGCGGCCGCGCTGCGGCGGGTGGCCGGGCGGACCGAGTGGGGCGTGAAGGCCTACGTCGATCCGAGGGCCTTCCTCCCGGACCCCGCCGAGGCCGCGGACGGCGCCCTTGTGCGGCCCGGAGCCGCCTACCTCGCCCGCCGCCGCGCCCAGCGGCAGGAGCAGGAGACGGCCCATCTGCGCGCCACCGAGCGGGCGGAGGAGGTCCACGCGACCCTGGCCCGACTGGCGGTCGCGACCGCCGAACACCCGCCGCAGGACGCGGCGCTCGCCGCGTACGAGGGGTGGATGGTCCTCAACAACTCCTATCTGGTGCCGGATGACCGCACCGATGAGTTCACCGCGGCCGTCACCGCGCTCGGGGAGCGCTTCCCCGAGGTCGGCCTGGAGCTCAGCGGCCCGTGGCCGCCGTACTCGTTCACGGCCCTGCCGCGACCGGAAGCGGAGGAGCCGTGACGGATGCGATCGAACGGCGTGAAGTGGCCCTGGTGGACCTGCTCGACCGGGTGCTGGCGGGAGGGGTCGTGATCAGCGGGGAGATCACCCTGTGCATCGCCGACATCGATCTCGTACGCATCTCCCTTCGGGCCCTGATCGCTTCCGTACGAGTGGAAGCCGAAGATGACCACCAACCGCGTCCCTGACGACCGCCGTCCCGGCGACCCGCGGCGCATCACCGTGGACCCCGAATCGGTGCGGCACAGCCTGGCCGGCCTGGTGCTGACCATCGTGGAGCTGCTGCGCCAGCTGATGGAGCGTCAAGCGCTGCGCCGGGTCGACCAGGGCGGCCTGAGCGACGAGCAGATCGAGGAACTGGGCCTGACCCTGATGGCCCTGGAGGAGAACATGGCCGAGCTGCGCGAGCACTTCGGCCTGACGCAGGAGGACCTGAACCTCGACCTCGGCCCGCTGGGCCCGCTGCTTCCCCGCGACTAAGGGGGCCTGGCGCGCGACGATAACTCGCCACCAAGGAGCGGGACTTGGCCCGGTCGCCGCCGGGGTGATTACCATGCTCCGCATGGCAGGGGGAGCCGAGGTCGAGGCCGGGCGGGTCGCCGAGGTCATCGTCACGCTGCGGGACGACCGGGGGCGCCGGGGATCGGGCTATCTGATCGCGACGGGCACGGTGCTGACCGCCGCGCACGTCGTCGACGACGCGCTCACGGTGGCTGTGCGGTTCGACGCCGACCGGCCCGCGGAGCGTACGTTCGAGGCGTCGGTGGCGTGGCGGCACGACGGGATCCATGTCGCCGTCCTCACCTTCGCCGGGGCCGCCTTGGAGGAGGGTCCCACCCCGCTGGGCCGGGTCGGCGAGCACGACGCCGAGGTGCGGTGCAGCGCCGCGGGGTTTCCGCTGCACAAGCTCCGTGACGGCGATGCCCGATACCGCGACGTGGCGCATGTGTTCGCCACCTGCCCGGCGTTCTCCAACCGCCGTGAAGGCACGCTCGAGCTGAAGGTCGACGTCCCGCCGGCGAGTGTCGGCCCCGGGCGGTCCCCCTGGGAGGGCATGTCCGGCGCGGCGGTGTTCAGCGGTGGCCGGCTCGTCGGCGTGGTCGCGGAACACCACACCTTCGAGGGGCCGGGGCGGCTGGCCGCGAGTCATGTGGGCCGTTGGGCCGAGGTGCTGGAGAAGGAGCTGAAGGGGGACGAGCTCGACCGGCTGGAGTCGCTGCTCGGCCACCGCCTGCGCCTCGCCCATCTGCCGGACGTGGTGCCGCACTCCGGCCCGCCGCGATCCGCGCCGGACGAGGACGCGCGGCGGCCCGCGCGGGGCATCCGCACCCATGCGCAGGAGCTCGCGCGCGGCGCGAACAAGAAGAAGTACCTGACGGAGGACCGGCTCCCCTTCGTCCGCCCGCAGCAGGGGCGGCATCCGGCCGACCCGGTCAATCTGTGGGCCCGGCTCACGGCGCCGTCGCCGGAGCCCGCGCGCGGGGTCATCCTGATCGGCCCGGCCGGTGCCGGCAAGACCCGTACCTGCTTCGAGGTGGCGGCCGAGGCCGACCGGACGGACGGCTGGCGGGTGCTGCACATAGCGGCGGACGCCCGGGTCACGGCCGCGGACCTGGTCGCCGCGGTGAGCATGCCGCCCCGACAGAACGTGCTGCTGGTCTTCGACTACCTGGACACCTACGCGGAGCTGAACCTGACCCACCTCGTCGACGAGTTGGAGGAGCGCGAGTCGCCGGGCACCCGGGTGGCGTGCCTCGCCTCCGTACGTCCTGGCAGGCGGAGCATCGTCGAGCGGCAGGACCGGCGCCGTCTCTTCGAGTGGCAGGACGTGTGCCAGGACGACGACTACCAAAGGGCGGTCACCGACCGGATCCTGGCCAGGGTCGCCCCGAGTGCGGTGGCCGAATTCGGCCAGGTGGCGGTCGCCGCACTGTGCGGTGGGCGCCGCCCGGCCGTCGCCCTGATGCGGGCCCAGGCGATCGAGTCGGGCGCGCGCGACGGCGCGACGCTGCGGGAACTGTCCACGGTGGGCAGCGACGACCTGTCGTTCTGGGCGCGGCAGCGTACGGACGAGGACTTCCCCGGCCTGCGCGGCGGCCTGCGCGATGCCGACGGGCCCGGCCGGGCGAGCCCGGGACAGCCCAGGACCGCGCTGCTCGCCGCGGCCGTCGCGGCGGCGTCGTGCGCGCAGGACCGGACGGCGGTCCAGGAGGCCGTCAAGTACTTCCTCGACCACCACGAGGGCCCGAAACCGGCGACCGGAGCCGAGGGCGTGGTCGGCGGCCTGGTCCGTCTGGGGTGGCTGCTGTCCTCCGACGGCGAACTCGACGTCGTACACGACACCGTGGCCGACGAGTTCCTGCACAAGGCGTGCTTTCCGGACGGGCCGTGGTTCCAGGGCGACACGGCCAGGGAACTGTTCTCCGCCGCCCTCGTCAGCACGCGCACCCTGCGGCTGGCGGCGGGCCATGTGCGCCGATGGGCCGCCGACCTGGGCACGGAGGCGCAGACCGACGTCCGGATGGTCTGCGAGGACTGGCTCGACTCCCAGGCCCTCGCCCTCGGCGAGCGGCTGAGCGGCCCGGCGGAGCGGGAGACGGGCGGTACGGCCCTGCTGACCCTGCTCGCCGGGGCGCCCTGGCAGTCCGGCACCGTGGCCGTGTGGGACCGGCTCGTGGAGCCCTGGCTGCGCGCGGCCGGGCAGGAGTCCCCGCCCCTGGTGCGGAACCTGTTCGCCAACGCCCTCAGGAACACGTCCGACGCCGTCCCCGAGCGCCTCGCCACCGCTGCCCTGGACTGGCTGAGGCACCACCGCGACCAGTCCGAGGCCCGCGGCGTCGTCGAAGCGCTGGCCCGGGCGACCGGCCTGCCGGACGAGCAGCGGGCCGCCGCCGTCCACGAGGCGGTGGAGTGGCTCGCGATCCACGGCGTCGGCCCGCGCAACCGGCCGGTCTTCGTGGCCCTGCTCGACCGGGACGACCTGACGGCCGATGTCATGGGGCGCGTCCTGGACCTCGGACTGACCGGAATCCACCGATACCTTCCCGTGGCGGCGACGGTCCACCTGCTGCGGACGGTTCTCTACCGCACCGACCTGCCCCGCGCCCGGCTCGACCGCGCCGTCCGACTCGGCCATCTGTGGCTCACCTCCCACAAGGGCGATCCCGACGCCTCGTTCCTCCTGCGGCCCCTGCTCACCCGTCCGGAAGCCGACGCGTCGTGGCACGCCGGCACGATCGGACACGCACTGGCCTGGCTGAAGGTCCAGGACACCTCCTGGGAGGCCAGCTTCGTCGTCGGCCATGTGCTCTCCCACCCCCATCTCGCGGCCGAGGACGTCGAGCGCGCGGTGGGCCACGCGGCGCGCTGGCTGGTGGCCCACGGCACCAGCGCCGACGCGTCGTTCGTGCTCCGACCGCTGCTCTCCCGGGACGACCCGGAGCGGATCTGGACGGCCGAGGCGACGGCCGCCGCCGTGATGTGGCTGGAGCACCACGGCACGCGGGAAGACGCCGCCTATGTGCTGCGGCCGCTGCTCGATCACCCGGCCCTGCCTCCGGCGCTGACCCGCCCCGTCGTCGAGCGGACCCTCGCCTGGCTCGCGGCCCACCACAGGGCCGAATCCGCCCGCTCGGTGCTGCCCGGGTTGCTCGCGCTGCCGGGCCCGCACGGTCCGGAGGCCTGTGCCGCGGCGCTCGGCTGGCTCCAGATCCACCACACCACCCTGGAAGCCTGCTACGTCCTCGACCCGGTGCTCGACCACCCCGCGCTCGACGGGGGGCAGGGGGCCGGGTGCGCCGCCACCGAGTACGCGCTCGCCTGGCTGCACGACCACGGCACCTGTGACGCCGCGTCGTTCGTGTTCCGCCGCCTGCTCGCGCGCGACGATCTGTCCGAGGAGGTCACGGCCGCCGCCGTCGGCTCCGCCCTGACCTGGCTGGAGCCCCGCCACACCGATGTGGAGGCGCGGTTCGTGCTCGGCGCCGTCCTCAGACATCTGGGCCGCGACGGACATCCGGGCCACGGCCGGGCCATCACCTTCGCCCTCGCCTGGCTGCGGGCCCACGGCATGGCCGACCACGCGGTGTACGTCCTCGGACGGCTGCTCGGCCACCTCCACGCACACCCGGCCCCGGACACCGGCCCCGGGCCCGAGTGGGCGGACCGTGCCGTCCGCCATGCCTTCCGCTGGCTGGAGCTCCACCACACGAGCAGACAGGCCGGGTTGGTGGTGTGGCCGCTGCTGGGACAGCCGGGGCTCGACCCGGAGCAGCGCGGCCGCGCCGCGGAACTCGCCCTGCGGCGGCTCGCCGACCACCCCGCCGAGCTCGGCTCGCAGCGGGTCCGGCAGCTGTGCCGGCTGGGCGAGGTGCCCCCCGACCTCGGCGCCCGCATCGCCGACCAGGCGCTCGCGCTGATGGATTCGCGGCGGGGCGTCCGGGAACTGCTGCCGTCCGTCCTGCGGCGCCGGGACATCCGCCCCGACCAGGTGGCGCGGCTCGCCGACCGCGCGCTGGAGCACCTGGCCGACAGCCCGGCCTGGAGCAAATGGGGGCAGCCGCTGCGCGTCCTGCTGTCCCGGGCCGATCTGGACGACGAGCGGCGGGAGCGGGCCGCCGACCGGGCGCTGGAGTGGCTGAGGGCCAACCCGACCACCACGTTCGCCGGCCTGATCCTGGAGCAGCTGCTGACGAACGGCCATCGCGACGCGGCCCGCGGTGACGTCGTCGTCCCGATGGCGCTCGACTGGCTCGGCGTCCACGCCACGCACACCTTCGCGGGGAACTTCCTGGCGGCGCTTCTGAGCCGGCCCGATCTGACGCCCGGACAGTACGACGACTGCGCCGGGCACGCCCTGCGGTGGCTCGGCACGGCCGAGCGCACCGACAGCCGGGTCCCGCCCCTCATGGAGGCGTTGCTCCGCCGACCGGACCCGACCGACGGCGCCTGAGGCCCGGCCCCCGTTTTGGTTTGTCTCTCATATCTGGGATACATTCCCGATTGTGAGATCGATGGGATCGGCTGAAGAGGGGGCGTCGCCCGGCCCCGAGCCCTTGGAGGCCCGGCTCGCGGGCCGGCTCGCCGAGCTGCGGGTGGAGCGCGGCTGGTCCCTGGACGAGCTGGCGCGGCGTACGGGCATCAGCCGCTCCACGCTGTCCCGGCTGGAGCGGGCGGAGATCAGCCCGACCGCGGCGCTGCTGGGCAGGCTGTGCGCGGTGTATGAGCGGACCATGTCCCGGCTGCTGGCCGAGGTGGAGGACGAGCCGCCACGGCTGGTCCGGGCCGACCGGCAGACGGTGTGGCGGGACGAGAAGTCGGGCTTCACCCGGCGGTCGGTGTCCCCGCCCCACCCCGGGCTGCGCGGTGAGCTCGTCGAGGGAATCCTGCGGCCGGGCGCGGACATCTCGTACGACACCCCGCCCGTGCCGGGCCTGGAACAGCACATCTGGGTGCTGGACGGGGTGCTCGAAGTCACCGTGAGGGGCGCGGCGCACGAGCTGCGGGCGGGGGACTGCCTGCGCTTCCGGCTGTGGGACCGGTCGCGGTTCCGCTGCCCGGGGCCGGACCCCGTGCGCTACGCCCTGGTGGTCGTCCCGCCGTGAGCGTCCGCCCCCGGCCGCCGCGGCGGCGCCGATGTCGTACGCCCCTGACCGGCACCGAGCGAAGGAAGCCCGCAGTGCACACCATCACCCGCCTGTCCGCCGACGCGTTCCACGACAGCGTCAAAAGCCTGGCCGACCTCCTGGTTGACGCCGTGCGCGGCGGCTTCTCCCTCGGCTTTCTCGCCTCCTTCGACCAGAGCGCGGCGGTGGACTGGTGGCTCGCCCGGCAGCCCGCCGTGGCCGACGGCAGCCTCGCCGTGTGGGCCGCCCATGGCCCCGACGGCATCGCCGGCACCGTCAGTCTCGCCCTGGAGCCAAAGCCCAACGGCCGCCACCGCGCCGAGGTTCTCAAGCTCATCGTGCACCGCGAGGCCCGCGGCCAGGGCCTGGGCCGCACGCTCCTCGCCACCGCGGAACAGGCCGCCGCCGGGGCCGGGGCCACCCTCCTGATGCTGGACACCGAGACCGGCAGCGTCGCGGACCACCTCTACGGCGCCGCCGGCTGGACCCGCTACGGCATCGTCCCCGGGTACGCGGCCGATCCGGCCGGCGCTCTCCAGGACTGCAGCTTCTACTACAAACAGCTGGCCTGACGCGCCTGTTCCGCCCACTGAACGCTTATTGATCATGCATGTGTCATCTTCCGGACGGCCCCAGTTCAGGGGCCGCCCCAGGTCTGCCTGAAAACGTCTCGTCCGGTCACAATGACCCATCGCCCGACGGACGAGAGGGACCGCCATGCCTGGACAGGCCACCGAGACACAGCCATCCGACAGACGCCCATCCGACAGACGCCGATTCCTCGCCGCCGGCGCCGCGGCCGTCGGCGCGGCAGCCGTGGGCCAGTTGGCCCTCGCGGGCACCGCCCGCGCCGCGGACCCCGCGCTTCCCAGCGGCGTCTTCACCCTCGGCGTGGCCTCGGGTGACCCGCTGCCCGACGGGGTGGTGCTGTGGACCCGCCTCGCCCCCGACCCGCTGAACGGCGGCGGCATGCCCGACCGGGCCGTCGACGTCGCCTGGCAGGTGGCCGAGGACCCGCGCTTCCGACGCATCGTCAGGCAGGGGACCGCGCAGGCCCAGCCCGCCCTCGGCCACAGCGTCCACGTGGACGTACGCGGCCTGCGGCCGCACCGCGAGTACTGGTACCGCTTCCGCGCCGCGGACCAGATATCCCCGGCCGGCCGCACCCGCACCGCCCCCTCGCCGCACGCCACCACCCCGCTGCGCCTGGCCCTGGCCTCCTGCCAGAACTGGCAGCACGGCTACTTCACGCCGTACGCCGACATGGCCGAACAGGACCCGGACGCCGTGCTGTTCATCGGCGACTACATCTACGAGAGCACCCCCGCCGCCACCGCCGTACGCCGCCACGAGGGCAGCGGCGAGCCGTTCTCGCTCGTCCAGTACCGCAACCGCTACGCCCAGTACCACACCGACCCCGACCTCGCCCGGATGCACGCCCAGGCGCCCTGGATCGTCACCTTCGACGACCACGAGGTGGACAACGACTGGGCGGGCGAGATCCCCCAGGACCCGGACAAGCAGCCGCACGACGCGTTCGTCGCCCGGCTGACCGCCGCTTACCAGGCGTACTACGAGCACATGCCGGTGCGGGCCACCGCCGTGCCGAACGGCCCGCACATCAGGATGTACCGCAGCCTCGACTTCGGCCGCCTGGCCCGGCTACAGGTGCTGGACACCCGGCAGTACCGCAGCGACCAGGTCACCACGCAGGAGGCCGCGCAGAGCCCGCTGCTGACGATGCTCGGCGCCGAGCAGAAGCAGTGGCTGCTGGACGGGTTGCGCCGCTCGCCCGCCCGCTGGAATCTGATCGGGTCACAGATCATGATGGCCGAGACCGACCGGCTCGCGGGCCCGGGCAAGCTCTGGTTCTACGACGCCTGGGACGGCTACCAGGCGGAACGCAACGCCCTGATGGCCGAGTTCGCCCATGTCCGCAACCCGGTGGTGCTCTCCGGGGACCGCCACCTGACGATGATCAGCGACCTCAAGCGGGACTACGCCGACCCCGCCTCGCCGGTGGTGGGCGCCGAGTTCGTGGGCACGTCCATCTCCTCGAACGGGGACCAGGACCAGGCCGCCTTCCACGCCGAGTTCGACCCCTTGGTCCCCGACAACCCGCACTGGAAGCTCCTCGACGCCCACCGGGGATACCACCTCTTCGACATCGACCGCGGCGGGATCGACGCCCAGGTGCGGATCGTGGACACCGTCACCCAGCCCCAGTCGGCCGCGCGGGCCCTGGCCCGGCTGCGGGTGGAGAACGGACGGCCCGGAGTCGAACTGGCCTGACCCCCGGCCACCGCCACCGCCACTAGGGTCCTACGGCCTTACGGTAGGTCAGCCGTTGCGTACCGGCTGCGGGCCGGCCGCCGCCCCGGCGGCGGTGGCGGCGGGCCGGCCCGCGCCCTTCCCCGGTATCAGCGCGGCGATCAGCAGCGCCACCACCGCACCGCCGGCGCCCATGGCGAAGGCGGTGCGGAAGCCGTCCTCGGAGGGCACCGCGAGCGGGCCGAGGCGGGTGGTCATATGGGCGAGGACGACGCCGACCACCGCGCTGGAGGTCGAGGTGCCGATGGCCCGCATCAAGGTGTTGAGGCCGTTGGCCGCGCCCGTCTCGGACACCGGCACCGCCGACATGATCAGCGCCGGCATGGAGGCGTACGCGAAGCCGATCCCGGCGCCGATGACACACGAGACGAGGACGATCTGCCAGACCTCGGCCATGAGGGCGATGGCCAGCAGGTATCCGACGGCGATCACCGCCGAGCCGATCAGCAGCGAGAACTTCGGGCCCCATGTGGCGGTGATCCGCGCGGAGACCGGCGACACGGCCATCATCACCAGCCCGGAGGGGCCCAGGCACAGGCCCGCCGTCATCATCGACTGGCCCAGGCCGTAGCCGGTGACCTCCGGCAGCTGGAGCAGCTGCGGCAGCGCCAGCGACATGCCGTACATCGCGAAGCCGATCACGATCGAGGCGAGATTGGTCAGCAGCACCTGACGCCGCGCCGTGGTGCGCAGATCCACCAGCGGCTGGCCCACCCGCAGTTCCCACCGCCCCCACAGCAGCAGGATCACCACCGACGCGCTGAACAGCCCGTCGGTGAGCGGGCTGGTCCAGCCCCAGTCGGCGCCCTTGGAGACGGCCAGCAGCAGACACAGCAGACCGGCCGACAGCCCGGCGGCCCCCACCAGGTCGAACCTGCCGCCGCCGCGGACCGGGGACTCCGGGACCACCGCCAGCACCAGCGCGATCACCACCACGCCCGCGGCCGCCGACACCCAGAACAGCACATGCCAGTCGGCGTGTTCGGCCAGGGCCGCGGCGCCGGGCAGCCCCAGCGCGCCGCCGACCCCCAGCGACGAACTCATCAGCGCCATGGCCGAGCCGAGCCGCTCGGCCGGGAGCTCGTCCCGCATGATGCTGATGCCCAGCGGGATGACGCCCGACGAGAAGCCCTGCAGCGTACGGCCGACGACCATGGGCGCCAGCGAGTCGCTGAGCGCGCACACCACCGACCCGGCCACCAGCATGCCCAGGCTGATCAGCAGCATCCGCCGCTTGCCGTACATGTCGCCGAGCCGCCCCAGCACGGGGGTGGCCACGGCGCCGGCCAGCAGCGTGGCGGTGATGGCCCACGAGGCGTCCGAGGCCGAGGTGTGCAGCAGCGCCGGGAGGTCCGGGATGAGCGGGACCACGAGCGTCTGCATCAGGGCGACCACGATCCCGCCGAAGGCGAGCACCGCGACCACCGGTCCGGTGCGCGGTGCGTGGGTGTCCGTCGTCGTCTCGGCCGTATCGGGCGCTTGGGCCACGGGTGTCCTCCGGAGTGCCGACGCCACGGAACGCACCATGCCGCCGCTGTTGTATGACGCCCCCTCAGGGGGCGGCGGCAAGTGTCGCACATTTTTGTGTAACGCGTACGTCAAATCTGGGCGGGGTCGGTGACCTCCCCCAAGTAGGCGTACTCGTCCCGGAGTTCGCGCTTGAGGATCTTGCCGCTCGGGTTCTTCGGCAGCGACTCGGCGAAGACCACGTACTTGGGCACCTTGAAGCCCGCCAGCCGCTCGCGGCAGTGCGCGATCAGCTCCTCGGCCGCCGGCCGACCACCGGGCCCCGCCACCACCACCGCCGTCACCGCCTCGATCCAGTACGGGTGCGGCACGCCGAACACCGCGGCCTCCGTGACCGCCGGATGGGCGTGGATGACCTCCTCCACCTCGCGCCCCGAGACGTTCTCCCCACCGCTGTTGACCATGTCCTTCTTGCGGTCGACGATCGTCAGATACCCCTCCTCGTCGAAGACGCCGAGGTCGCCGCTGTGGAACCAGCCGTCCCGGAACGCCCCGGCCGTCCGCTCCGGGTCCCGCCAGTAGCCCGGCGTGACATGCGGACCGCGGTGCACGATCTCGCCGACCGTCCCCGGCGCCACCGGGCGGTCCCGCTCATCGACGAGCCGAGTCTCCACATTCAGGCCCGGACGCCCCGCCGAACCCGCCTTGCGCTCCTGGTCGGCCGGGCCCAGCACGGTCGCGATCGGCGACATCTCGGTCTGCCCGTAGAAGTTGTACAGCGCCAGGCCAGGCAGCCGCCGGCGCAGCTCGGCCAGCACGGGCACCGGCATGGCCGCGGCGCCGTAGTAGCCCTTGCGCAGCGAGGACAGGTCATGGCGGTCGAACTCCGGATGGCGCAGCAGGGAGATCCACACGGTCGGCGGCGCGAACAGCTTGGTCGCCCGCTCGGCCGCCACCGCCGCGAGCAGCGCCGCCGGATCGGGGCCGGGAAGGACGACCGAGGTGGCGCCGAGGTAGACGTCGGGGGTGAGGAAGGCGTGCAACTGGGCACAGTGGTACAGCGGCAGCGCGTGGATCTCCACATCGTCGCCGGACATGCCGCCGTCGACGATCGCCGTCTGGTACTGGGAGATGAGACCGCGGCTGGTCATGATGGCGCCCTTGGGCCGCGACTCGGTACCCGAGGTGTACATCAGCTGTACGGGCTCGTCGTCGGCCACCACCGGGTCGGGCACCGGATGGCTGCCCTCCGCGCCCAGCGCCGCCAGGTCCTCCCACCCGGCGCGCTCCTCCGGCCCGCCGCCGATCGCGGCCCGCAGCGCGATCCGCGGCGGCGCGGCCTCGGCCAGGGCGGCGTCCGCGGCGCCGGTGAGCTCGGCGCCCGCGATGACGCCGACGGCGCCCGAGTGGCGCAGCACATAGGCGACCTCCGGCGGCGTCAGCATGAAGTTGACCGGCACGGACACCGCGCCCAGCCGCGCGAGCGCGAAGTAGGCCACCACGAAACCGTGCGAGTTGCGGGCGTACAGCACCACCCGGTCGCCCTGGGCGACCCCGCGGGCCGCGAGCGCCCCCGCGGTCCGGCTCACCAGCGCGTCCAGCTCCGCGTACGACTGGCGGAGGGCGCCGAACACGACCGCCGTCCTGGCGGGCACCCGCGCCGCGGTCCGCGACAGCAGGTCGGCGATGCCATGGCGGCGGGCGCGTGCGACGTCCGCGGGCAGGGAAGGTGCGGTCACCGGAGATCTCCCGAGGTGAAGGGGCGGGACGGAACGCTCGCCACGCTGACACGGTGCACCGGGCCGGGCAAGGCCCCGGCCGGGGGGTCTCCCCGCGGTAGCTGGGGGAGAACCGAGCCACCCAAAAGGGTGTGCGTAGCCTTGGCCTTCGGTGCCCGCGTCGGCGGGCGGGGGACGGACGGAAGAGGGGATCCACCGGATGGCGCAGCAGGCGGACGGGACGGCCCGCAGGGGAAGGGGGCGTCCGCCGCGCCTGTCGCGCGATCAGATCGTCCGCGCCGCCGCGGAACTGGCGGCGCGTGAGCCCGGTGTCGTACTGACCGTCAAACGGGTCGCCGAGGCCGTGGACTCCGCCCCCATGGCCCTCTACCGCTACTTCCCCGACCGGGACGATCTGCTCCAGGCCGTCGCCGACCGAATCATCGCGGACGCGGAGCACACCGATCCCCCCGGCGACACCTGGCAGGACCAGCTGCGCGCCTGGATGCACACCAGCCGCGACCGCCTGCTGCCCTACCGGCAGTTGCTTTCCTACATGGCCGCGACCCAACAGCCCGCGTGGGTGCCCGCGCTGGTCACCCTCACCCGCGTGCTGCGCCCGCTGCGGCTGGGCGAGGAGGAGCTCGCCCTGGCCGTCACCCTCGTCTGCTCCACCGTCATCGGCCACGCCGTGTACGAGACCCACCGGCGCCCCGCCGAGCAGAAGATGGCCGCGCTGCGGGAGGCCCTGGCTTTGCGACCCCAGGAGGAGCAGGAGGCCGTGGCCCCGCTGCTGCCCCGGCTGCCGGACGCCCAGCGCCGCCTGTACGACACGGTCGTCGACCGCACCGTCGCCACGGTGGAGGCCCTGGCGGCGGGCTGAAGCGCGGGGCTCATCGCATCGCGGGACTCACTTCTCGGGCGGGGTCCAGTCGGCGATCAGGTCGAGCAGCCCGGGAAACCGCGCCTCCAGGTCGTCGATGCGCACATGGCTGCGGCGCTCCAGGCCGTACTGGCGCTGCCGGATCAGACCCGCGTCGCGCAGGGCGCGGAAGTGGTGGGTGAGCGACGACTTCGGGCGATCGATGCCGAACCAGCCGCAGGGGTGGTCGAACGCCTCGGAGTCCAGGAGCAGGGTGCGGACCACACCCATGCGCAGCGGGTCGCTCAGCGCCGCCATCACCGCCTCGAGGCGCAGCTCGTCGCGGGCGGGCTCGGGTAGGGGTTCCGGCAGGTCGACGGGGGCGGGGTAGGGGCCGGCGAACCGGTCGGCCGTGGCGGTCTGCGGCATCCACGTCACCTCGGGGAAGACAACACAACCATCAGTACGAGTTGAATCGTACCGGAGTTTATGTTCGACTCTTGCCGTACTAGTGGTTCGACTTTTCTCGTACAGCTTGTTGTGCGGCTTGGAGGGGAGACTTCATGGGGAGCGCAGGGAGCGTCCGGCACACCGAAACACCGGTGAGGGCGACGACGGCGACGGCAACCGCGGCCGAGCCCCCGCCGCGCCGTGAGGTCTGGCTCGCGGCGTGGCCGGTGACCGCCGTGTTCATCCTGTCCAACACGGCCACCCCGCTGTACGTCCTGTGGCAGAAGGAGCTCGGGTTCTCCTCCGGGACCCTGACCGTCGTCTTCGCCTGCTACATCGTGGGCCTGATCGCGGCCCTGCTGGTGGCCGGGGTGGTGTCGGACCGGGTCGGCCGCAAGCCGGTCCTGCTGCCGGCCCTCGCGATTGGCATCGTGGCCAGTGTGCTGTTCGCGACGGCCGGCTCGATCGTGGCCCTGGCGATCGCCCGGCTGCTGAGCGGCGTGGCGGTCGGCTCCATCGTCTCGGCGGGCATGGCGGCCGTGAGCGACGTGGCGGGACCGGACCGCAAGCGGCTCGCCGCGCTGCTGGCCTCCACGGCCATGGTCCTGGGGGCGGGGCTCGGCCCGCTGCTGGCCGGCATCCTCTCGGAGACCCTGCCCGGCCCCACGGTCACCGTGTTCCTGGTGGAGATCGTGCTGCTGTCCCTGGCGGTACTCGTCGTGCTGCGCATGCCGCTGCGCCGTCCCGTCGGTCCGCGGCGGGGCGCCTGGGTCCGTGTGCCGTCCGTGCCACGCGCCAACCGTGTCCACCTCCTGCTGGGCATCGTGGTGTTCGCCCCCGGCATCACCTCCACCTCCTTCGTCCTCTCGCTCGGCCCCTCGCTCCTGGCGGACCTGCTCGGCACCACCAGCCGCGTCGTGGCCGGGGCCACCGCCTTCGTGATGTTCACGGCCGCGACCGCCGTCCAGTTCGCCGTGCGGCGGCTGAGGGTGGGCGCCATCCTGGCGGCCGGGGCCGCGTCCACCGTCGTGGCCATGGTCTCGCTGGCGCTGGCCGTCCAGCTGTCCTCCGCCCCGCTGCTGGCCGTCGCGGCGGTGCTGGCCGGCGCGGGGCAGGGGATGGGGCAGCTGGGCGGACTGACGCTGATCGGCGCCCATGTGCCGGCCGCCCGGCTGGCCGAGGCCAACGCGGCGCTGAACGTGGGCGGCTACATCCCCGCCGGACTGCTGCCGGTCGCGGTCGGATACCTCGGCGACGCGGTTGGCCTGTCGCGGGCCACCACCGTCTTCAGCGCCGCCGTCGCGGCCGCGGCGCTCGCCGGAGGGGGCGTGGTGCTCGCCCAGCGCCGTACCGCCGCGTCGTGACCCGTCAGCCGAGCAGCATCTGGGCGATGGACACGGTGCCGATCGTCACAATGAGGGTCCGCAGGACCGCGGGGCGCAGCCGGCGGCCCGCCTTGGCGCCGATCTGGCCGCCGAGCGCCGAGCCGACCGCGATGAGCGCCACGGCCGTCCAGTCGAAGTCCGCGACGAAGAGGAAGAAGACCGCGGCGACCGTGTTGACGACGGCGGCGAGGACGTTCTTGACAGCGTTGAGGCGCTGCATGGGCTCGTCCAGCAGCATGCCCATCAAGGACATGTAGATGATGCCTTGCGCGGCGGCGAAGTAGCCGCCGTAGACGCTGGCCAGCATCAGGCCCGCGAACAGCAGTGGGCCACCGTCGCGGTGGGCGGCCCGCCCGGCCCGCTCGCGGCGGCGGCGCACCCGCTTGCCGATCACGGGCTGGAGCGCGACCAGCACGAGAGCGAGGCCGACGAGGACGGGCACGACCGTCTCGAACGCCGTCGAGGGAAGGGCCAGCAGGAGCGTGGCGCCGGCGAAGCTGCCCAGCACGGCGCCGACGCCGAGCTTCAGCACGCGCCGGCGCTGGCCGCTGAGTTCGCTCCGATAGCCGATGGCTCCGCTGATGGAGCCGGGGATCAGGCCGAGCGCGTTGGACACCGTGGCGGTGACGGGTGGCAGGCCGGTCGCGAGCAGAACCGGGAAGGTGATCAGGGTCCCCGAACCGACGACGGCGTTGATGGCGCCCGCACCGATGCCCGACACGCAGACGGCGACCATCTCGCCCGGCGTCATATGGTGTCCTCTCGCAAGATTCTCATGGCACCGACGCTAAGGGACCGATGTTTCGGTGTTCACCGAACCCTGCGCCGGTATCTCCGGCAGGCCGTCGAGCAGGGTGCCCAGTGCGGCCATGACCAGCGCACACACCTCGTCCGGGTCGGCGTCGGCCAGCGGCTCCTTGCCGACGACCACCCGCATCATGCCGATCCCGAGCATCCAGGACAACGCCAGGTCCGCCCGCAGAGCACGGTTGTCGGCGCTGCTCAGGGACGCGAGCACCCGTGCGTAGTCGTCGCTGACCGCACGTACCGCCGTACCGATCTCGTCACCGCTGCCGACGGAGCGCAGCAGGGTCGCCAGCGCGCGGTTCCCCGGCTCCCTTCCGCGGTGGGCGAGCAGCCCGCGCAGGGCGGCCTCGAGCAGTTCGCCGGGCGGGGTGCTGCGCATCTGCTCCTCCCCGTCGTGCGCCACCACCTCGCCGAACAACGCTCTTTTCGAGCCGTAATAACGGAAGAGCAGCGCCTGGTTCACTCCGGCGCGATCCGCGATCTCACGGACCGTCGTCCGCTCATAACCCCGCTCGGCGAACAGCGCGGACGCGGCCTCCCGCAGCCGCCGCCGCGTGCCCTGCGCATCCCGCCGCCGCCCCTCTGACGTGGTCGTACCCATCGCGACACTCCTCTCGTCCGCTTCCCCGCGATCCCCGCGGTCCTACGGGGGGATCGCCGGATCAACGGCGCAATCGGGCCGTTGACCGTACCAAGGAGCGACTCCTACGTTTGTAAGCACGTGCTTACGCAAGGGAGGTCACGGTGACCACAGCGGAGACGGCAGTGCAGTCGACAGAGATTGCCTATCCCTTCAACTCCTCCGAAGGTCTGGGGCTCAGCGAGGCGTACGAGGAGGCCAGGAACCACCCGGGGTTAGTGCGGGTGCGCATGGCGTACGGCGAGCCCGCCTGGCTCGTCACGCGCTACGCCGAAGCCCGGCTGGTGCTCGGGGACCGGCGTTTCAGCCGCGCCGAGGCGCTCCACCACGACGAGCCCCGGCAGGGCGAGGGTCGGCGCGACAGCGGCATCCTGACCATGGACCCGCCCGAGCACACCCGGCTGCGCACCCTCGTCGCCAAGGCGTTCACCGTCCACCAGGTGGAGAAACTCCGGCCGTCGGTGCGGCAGTTGACCCACGGACTCCTCGACGGGCTGGAGGCCGCCGGGCCGCCCGTGGACCTGGTCGACCGCTACGCCCTGCCCATCCCGGTCGGGGTCATCTGCCGGCTGCTCGGGGTGCCGGAGGAGGACCGGCCCAAGTTCCGGGCCTGGAGCGACGCCGCGCTGTCCACCAGCTCCTTGAGCGCCGAGGAGTACGACCGCAACCGCGACGAACTGCGCGCCTACATGGCCGGGCTGATCGAGGCCCACCGCGCCGCGCCCCAGGACGACCTCATGACCTCGCTGATCGAGGCCCGGGACGCCGGCGACCGGCTCTCCGAGCTCGAACTCGTCGACCTGTGCGTCGGCATTCTGGTGGCCGGGCACGAGACCACGGCCAGCCAGATCCCCAACTTCCTGCTGACCCTCCTGGACCACCCCGACGAACTCCGCCGCCTGCGCGAGGAACCCGCCCTGCTGAACGGCGCGGTCGAGGAGCTGCTGCGCTTCGTACCACTGGGCAAGGGCGCCTCCCAGCCCCGCTACGCCACCGAGGACATCGAGGTGGGCGGCACACTGGTGCGCGCCGGAGAGCCCGTCCTCGTCGCCGTCGGCTCCGCCAACCGCGACGCGCTGCGCTTCGACGAGCCGGGCAAACTGAACGTGGCCCGCCCCGCCACCCAGCATCTGGGCTTCGGCCACGGTGTGCACCACTGCCTCGGGGCGCCCCTGGCCCGTCTGGAGCTCCAGGAGGCGCTCGGCGCGCTGATCACCCGCTTCCCCGGGCTGCGCCTGGCCGGGGATGTGGTGTGGAAGGACCAGATGCTGGTCCGCGGACCGCGCGTCATGCCGATCGGGTGGTGAGCGAGATGACCTGGAAGGCCGAGATCGACGGGGACCGGTGCATCGCGTCCGGCATGTGTGCCGGCATCGCTCCCGATCTGTTCGCCCTCGACGCGGAACATGCCCATCCACTGGCCGACGAGGTCCCGGAGGAGGAGCGGGTGCTGGATGCGGCGGACTCCTGTCCCGCGGCGGCGATCACCGTCCGGGACGGCGCCGCGACGGTCGGGCCACGCCCCTGACCCCGCCTGGGGGCCCGTACGCCGGCCGTCACAGGGCCGACGGATCCCCTTGGCCGACCAGACTGTCCCCCAGCGCCTGGGCGCCATCGAGCGCCGCCGTACCGTTCAGGGCCTGCTCGGCCCAGATGACCTTGCCCTGAGGGGTGTAGCGGGTGCCCCAGCGCTGGGCGAACTGGGAGACCAGGAACAGGCCGCGGCCGCCCTCATCGGTGGCCCTGGCCCGCCGCAGATGGGGCGAGGTGCTGCTGCCGTCGGAGACCTCGAAGGTCAGGTCGCGGCCGCGGAGCAGCCGTAGGCGTACGGGAGGAGCGCCGTACCGCAGGGCATTGGTGATCAGTTCGCTGATGATCAGTTCGGCGGTGTAGTCGGCCTCCTCCAGACCCCACGCCCGTATCCTCTGGGCGCACGCGGCGCGGAGCGGGGCCACCGCCGCCGGGTCGAGCGGCACATCCCACTCGGCCACGTGCTCCGGGGCGAGCACGCGGGTGCGGGCCACCAGCAGGGCGACGTCATCGCTCGGGTGGGCGGCGAGCGCGGTGTCGACCAGGCTCTGGCAGGTCTCCTCGGGGTCGAGGCCCGGGCGGTCGGCGAGAGCGCGGCGCAGCAGGTCAAGGCCGGTGTCGGGGGCGCCGTCATGGCTTTCGAGGAGCCCGTTGGTGTACAGCACCAGGCGAGTCCCCGCGGCCAGCGGGAGCTCGGCCACCTCGAAGGGCTCCCCTCCCAGGCCCAGGGGCGGGGAGACCGGCACCTCGGGGGTGTCCACGGTGCCGTCCGGGCCCACCAGCACGGGCCCCGGGTGGCCGGCCCGGGCCACGGTGCAACGGCCACGCACCGAGTCGTAGATCGCGTACAGGCAGGTGGCTCCGGTGATCCGCGTGCCGTCCGGGTCGGCCTCCTGCTCCAGGTCGAGCCGGGTGACCAGCTCGTCCAGGAGGGAGAGGAGCTCGTCGGGGGGCAGGTCCAGGGCCGAGAAGTTCTGGACCGCGATGCGCAGCCGGCCCATCGTGGCCGCGGCGTGCAGGCCCTGCCCGGCCACCTTCCCGACGACCAGGGCGACCCGGTGACCGGGCAGCGGGATGACATCGAACCAGCTCCCGCTCGTCCCGCCCTGCGCGGGCAGGTAGCGCGAGGCCACCTCAGCGGCGTCCTGATCGGGCAGACTGCCGGGCAGCAGGTTGCGCTGGAGGGTGGTGACCATGGCGTGTTCGCGGGCGTATCGGCGAGCGTTGTCGACACAGATGGCGGTGCGCGCGGTCAGCTCCCCGGCGATCGCCAGATCCTCTTCCTCGAACGGTTCGCTCCGCCGCGTCCGCCAGAAGTTGGCCAGTCCCAGGGTGACGCCGCGATAGCGCAGCGGAACCGTGATCAGCGACTCGACCCCGTGGTCGGGGAGGGGGCCGCCATGGGCACCGAGCTCGGTGGTGTCGCTCACCTCGGCCTGAAGGATGGCACGGCCGGTCCGCAGGGCCTCGCTCTGCGGTGCGGCGGGCAGATAGACGGCCCGCTCACCCGGGCGGAAGAGGGGGTGTCCGGTGGTATCGCCGCCCACCGCCGTCCGGTGCAGCACCTCGTACGGGGGCTCGGGTTCCTCGCCCTGGAGCACGGGGTCCAGCAGCTCGACGGTGACGATGTCGGCGAACCGGGGGGCGGCCACTTCCACCAGCTTCTCGGTGGTCTCGGTCAGTTCCAGCGTCGAGCCGATCCGCACCCCGGCGTCGTACAACAGCTCCAGCCGCTCGCGGGCCGCCGCGGCCCGGCCGGACAGCGCCTGAAGCTCGGTGGTGTCCCTGAGCGTCGCCACGCTCCCGGCGGGGCCGCCCGAACGGTCCGTGGACCGGACATTGACCGCCAGTAGCCGGTTGCCGCTGGGGTGCACCTCATCCGTGACGGGTCGCCCCGAAGCCAGCAGTTCCGTCAGGTGCGGCTCAAGGCCGAGCTCGCCGATATGCCGTCCCTCGGCGTCCGGAGCGAGGCCGAGCAGCTCCCGGGCCTCGCTGTTGACCAGCAGCAGCCGCCCGTCCGCGGCCAGCACCAGCACCCCTTCACGGACCGAGTGCAACACCGCGTCGTGGTGTTCGTACATCCGCGTCATCTCCGCGGCGCCCAGGCCGTGGGTCTGCCGCCGCACCCGCCTGCTGATCAGCGCCGTCCCGCAGGTGGCCAGGGTCAGCGCCCCGGCGGCGCTGCCCAGCAGCAGCGGTAGCCGCCGGTCCACCACGCCGTTCACGCTCTCGACCTTGACGCCGACCGACACCCCGCCGAGGACGCTGCCGTCGGACCTGGTGACGGGGACCGCCGAGATCACGGAGAGGCCCTGGCTCGCGCGAAATGTCTGCGTGATCGTCTTTCCGGCCAGCTCTTCCCGCACCAGCTTGGCGGGCCCGATGATCCGCTTGCCGACCAACGCCGCGTCGGGGTGGGTGAGACGGATCCCGCGGCGGTCGAACACCACGACGCTGTCGACGTCGGAGCCCTGCCTCGCCGCTTCGGCGGCGGACCGGAGCAGCGCGGCCGGGTGGTCGCTGGTCATGGCCTGGGCCACCCCGGGAGCGTGCGCGAACGTCCCGGCGACCGCGAGAGAGCGGCGGCGGGCGTCCTCCATGCCCTGGCTCTGCGCCTGTAGCGCGAGGGTCACGACCGCCCCGGCGACCAGGACCAGGATCAGCAGAAGCTGGAGGACGAACACCTGGGCGGCGACGCTCCGGGCACGTGAGAGGGGCCCCAGCCGTCTCCGGGGGGGTGTGTGGAGCGCTTCGGACCCGGACCGGGGCCGACGCCGCCGCCAGGACATACGAGCATGTGTGCTCATGTCCGCATTTATAACACTCCATTCATCGCGATCGACAGGGCTCGGGTGGCACCGTTTGAAAGATCAAAATGGCGGGGGGTTAGCATATGAGCGCCGCCTAGCTCGAAAGATAAATTTGTGACTGTCAACGAGGACTCGTTCACCAACTGGAAACACCGCGAGGAGATCGCGGAGTCGATGATCCCGATCATCGGCAAGCTGCACCGCGAGCGGGACGTCACGGTCCTGCTCCACAGCCGCTCCTTGGTGAACAAGTCAGTGGTCAGCATCCTGAAGACGCACCGGTTCGCCCGGCAGATCGCCGGTACGGAACTCTCGGTCACCGACACGCTGCCGTTCCTGCGGGCTCTCACCACGCTCGACCTCGGCCCCGCCCAGATCGACATCGGCATGCTCGCCGCGATGTACAAGACCGACGACCGCGGTCTCCCGGTGGAGAAGTTCACCGCCGAGGCCGTCGCCGGCGCCACGGGCGCCAACAAGATCGAGTGCCGTGAGCCGCGCGACGTCGTCCTCTACGGATTCGGCCGCATCGGCCGCCTCCTCGCCCGCCTCCTCATCGAGAAGTCCGGCTCCGGCAACGGCCTGCGGCTACGCGCCATCGTCGTCCGCAAGGGCGTTGGCCAGGACCTCGTCAAGCGCGCCTCGCTGCTGCGCCGTGACTCCATTCACGGCCAGTTCCACGGCACGATCACGGTCGACGAGGCGAACAGCACGATCGTCGCCAACGGCAACGAGATCAAGGTGATCTACTCCGACGACCCGACGTCGGTGGACTACCCGGCGTACGGCATCAAGGACGCCATCCTCATCGACAACACCGGCAAGTGGCGCGACCGCGAGGGCCTGTCCCAGCACCTCCAGCCCGGCATCGAGAAGGTCGTCCTGACCGCGCCGGGCAAGGGCGACGTCCCCAACGTCGTCCATGGCGTCAACCACGACATGATCAAGCCGGATGAGCAGATCCTGTCCTGTGCCTCCTGCACCACAAACGCGATCGTCCCGCCGCTGAAGGCGATGGCGGACGAGTACGGCGTCCTGCGCGGCCACGTCGAGACCGTCCACTCGTTCACCAACGACCAGAACCTGCTGGACAACTACCACAAGTCGGACCGCCGCGGCCGCTCGGCGCCGCTCAACATGGTCATCACCGAGACCGGCGCGGCCTCCGCCGTCGCCAAGGCGCTGCCCGACCTCAAGGCGACGATCACCGGCAGCTCCATCCGGGTCCCGGTGCCGGATGTCTCAATCGCGATCCTCAGCCTGCGGCTCGGCCGCGAGACCACCCGCGAGGAGGTCCTCGACCACCTCCGCGATGTGTCGCTGACCTCGCCGCTCAAGCGCCAGATCGACTTCACCAGCGCCCCGGACGCGGTCTCGAGCGACTTCATCGGCTCGCGCCACGCCTCGATCGTCGACGCCGGCGCCACCAAGGTCGACGGGGACAACGCGATCCTCTACCTCTGGTACGACAACGAGTTCGGCTACTCCTGCCAGGTCATCCGCGTCGTCCAGCATGTCTCCGGGGTGGAGTACCCGACCTACCCGGCCCCGCTGGTCTGAATCCCGGTGCACTGACCGATCCGGCGTCCCGGCAGGCGGGGCGCCGGAACCCCCCGCGCCGCTGCCGCGTTGGGTGTGACATGGGCGAACTGGTTCCTGGCGGAAACGCATTGATTCCGGACGGCGCGCTGTCGATCCGGGTGCCGGGCCCCTTCGACCTGTCCGTGCTGATCACCGGAGAGGACGGAAAGGTCGCAGGGGACGGCGACTTCGTCTTCTTCAACCAGCCCTCCGCCCCCGGCGCCCGGCTGCGGGGCGACACCGTCACCGTCTGGCCGGGGCGGCTGCGACCCGGCGCGAGCCGTGTCACGGTGGTGATCAGCCCCGCCGACCCCGGCACGCCGCTCGGCCGACTGCCCGCCCCCACCATGACGGTCACGGGGGAGAGCGGGGCGCCGGCCATCCGGTTCACCCCGCCGCGCCCGACACATGAGACGGTGCTGCTGCTCGCCGAGGTCTACCGGCGCGGCGACCGGTGGAAGGTGCGGGCCCTGGGGCAGGGGTACGCGGAGGGGCTGGCCGGGGTGGCAAGGGACTTCGGCGTCGACGTCGCGGACGACGGCGGGCAGCCGCCACCCCCTCTGCCACCTCCGCCGTCTCCGCGGCCCGCTCCGTCGCCCGCTGTGTCTCCCGCTGTGTCTGCGACGGGTGCCGCTCCTGACCCCGACGGCCTCCTCGGCCTGGTCAACGACGTACGGTCGCGGACCGGGGCCCCGGCCGTCACCCTCGACGCCCGGCTGAGCACGGCCGCCCGGACCCATGCCGACGCCATGGCCTCGCAGGGCCGCCTCGGCCTCGAAAGCCCCGACGGGACATCGGTCTTCCACCGGATCGCCGCCACCGGTTACGCCTGCCTGACCATCGCCGAGCACATCGTCTCCGGGCCCCGTACGGCGGCCGAGTTCGTGGACTACTGCCTTGGGGACGGTGAGCGCGGCGCGCCGTTCCGGGATGCCTCGATCGCGCACCTCGGGATGGGCCGGGCCGTCGGCGGCCGCTCGGGGGAGGTCTTCTGGACCGTGCTGTGGGCCCAGCCGTTCACGCCCGCGGGCCTCGCCCGTACGGCGGACGCCGTCCGCGCGCTCACCAACGCGGAGCGCGCCGCGGCCGGACTGCGGCCGCTCGCCCCGGACCCGAACCTGACCGCGGCCGCGCAGCGGCACAGCGAGGACATGGTCGCCCGCGACTTCTACTCCCACACCGCACCCGAGGGCAGCCAGCCGTGGGACCGGGCGACAGCCGCCGGATGCCGCCATCGCGGCATCGGCGAGAACATCGCGTGCGGTCAGCGGACTCCACCGGAGGTGGTCCGGGGCTGGATGAACAGCCCCGGACACCGCGCGAACATCCTGAAACCGGAGTTCAGCCACATCGGAATCGGCTACGCGACCGGGAGCCGGGCGGGCACGTACTGGACGCAGCTGTTCGGCAGTGCGTGACACCCCGCGGCGAGTGAGCAGTTGTGCGCGCGCCGGCGTACTGAAGGGCAGAGGAACCCACTCGCGAACCCCCTCGACGTCGGAGGTGCCCACCGTGGCCACCGTCAAAGCAGCCCCGCCCCGGGCCGACCACAGTGACGCGGACGATCGTCGGGGCGGGCGGTTGGATTCCTCGCTCGTCCTGACCATGCTGCTGGTCCTGCTGGTGGCGGCGCAGGGGCCGGTACGCCGGGCCTTGTCCGCCCCGGTGATGCAGAGCTGGATGACCGTGTTCGTCGCGGTGATCGTGCAGGCCCTGCCCTTCCTCGTCCTCGGTGTGCTGCTGTCGGCGCTCATCGCCGTGTTCGTCCCGCCGTCGTTCTTCGCCCGCGCGCTGCCGCGGCGGCCCGCCCTGGCGGTGCCGGTCGCCGGGGTGGCCGGGGCGGTCCTGCCCGGTTGCGAGTGCGCCTCCGTGCCGGTGGCCGGGGCACTGGTGCGCCGGGGCGTCACCCCCGCGGCGGCGTTGGCGTTTCTGCTGTCGGCCCCTGCGATCAACCCGATCGTGCTGACCGCCACCGCCGTCGCGTTCCCCGGCGAACCGCGTATGGTCCTCGCCCGGTTCGTGGCCAGTCTGCTCGTGGCCTGCGTCATGGGCTGGTTGTGGCAGCGGCTGGGCCGCGCCGACTGGCTGCGCCCACCCTCCCGTCCCGCGCTCGACGGCCACGGCAAGGGGGCGGCGTTCTGGGGGTCCGTACGGCACGATGTGATGCACGCCGGCGGCTTCCTCGTCGTCGGCGCGATGGCCGCGGCCACGCTCAAGGCCGTGGTGCCGGCGCGTTGGCTGCGCACCGCGGCCGATGACCCCTTGATGTCGATCCTCGCGCTCGCGATCCTCGCGGTGCTGTTGTCGATCTGCTCGGAGGCCGACGCGTTCGTGGCCGCGTCCCTGTCGCAGTTCTCGCTCACCGCCCGGTTGGCGTTCCTCGTCGTCGGGCCGATGATCGACCTGAAACTCTTCGCCATGCAGGCGGGCACGTTCGGCCGCGCCTTCGCGCTGCGGTTCGCCCCCGCCACCTTCGCCCTGGCGGTCCTGGTGTCGGCCCTGGTCGGGGCGGTCCTGCTGTGAACCGGAAGGCACAGGCGGTGGTGCTGTTCCTGGTCGGAGTGGCGATGCTGCGGGCCGGCTGCACCGATCTCTACCTCCGTTACGTCAAGGCCGGGTTGCGCCCGCTGCTGCTGGCCTCCGGGGGCGTCCTGATCGTCGCCGCCGTCGCCACCGTCTGGTACGAACTACGGCAGCCGAGCGCACCCCGGGACCCTGAGCCCGAGCGCGGGAGCGACGGCGGGGGCGACCACGGCGGGGGCGGCCACGTCCACCGCGAACCACGCGTGGCCTGGCTCCTCGTCCTGCCCCTCTTCGCTCTCATCCTGGTCGCCCCACCCGCCCTCGGCTCCTACAGCGCCATGCACACCGGCACGGCCCTGCAACGCCCCTGGGGCTTCCCCGACCTGCCGGCCAAGGACCCGCTCCGGCTGAGCGTGGCCGATTACGCCGGTCGCGCGGTCTACGACCACGGACACTCCCTCCGCCATCGGCGGATCAAAATCACCGGCTTCATCGCCTTCGACCCAGGCGGCGCACCCTATCTCGTCCGCATGGCCCTCAACTGCTGCGCCGCCGATGCCCAACCCGTCAAGATCGGGCTGACCGGACGGATCCCTCCCGTCGTGCAACCCGACACCTGGCTCGAGGTCACCGGCACCTACATCGGTAAACAGACCAAGGACCCCCTGGGCGGCGGCCCCATCCCGTTCTTCGACGTCAGCCGGGCCAGACCGGTCGCCACCCCGCGCGACCCGTACGACGAGAGCTGGAACGGCTGAACCGTTGTTCACCCCTTCCCCGCCTGGAGGCGTCATCGCTGCCGGCCGGCCGGGAGCTCGTTGAGATACCTCTCGACATCATCTGCGTGACACGAGCGGCACTCCCTTCCGTCGGTGGGGCCGCCGCGGTCCCCGTGCGGGATCCGCGGCGACCCCGGTGGTCGGTCAGCAGGAGGAGTTGGTCTGGGTGAGCAGGCCGAGCCGCCACGGCAGGGTGTTGTAGTCGCCGCCGGCGTTGGGGTTCATGCCTTGGTAGAGGTACTGCATCTTGCAGGGGTTGATGGTGAGGGTCTGGTCGTATCCGGCGCGGATCAGCTCGCCGTGGCTGACGTCCTTCGTCCAGGCTCCCGCGGGGAAGGTGGTGTTGCTGGCCCGGGCGAACGGGTTGCTCTCGGAGGCGGCCAGCGGTGTCCAGGAGCCGCCGATGCTGCCGGAGGTCCAGGAGCGGAAGTAGCGCCGTCCGTCCGAGCCGATGGCCTCGACGATCAGCAGGTACTGGTTGCTGCCCTGCACCTTGTACACGTTGCTCGCCTCGAAGAGGGCGTATTTGTTGGAGTCCTGGGCGGCGATGACGGTGTTGGTGAACCCGTTGGGGAACTGGGCGAGGGTGGTCTGTGAGCGGTACAGATGCCCGTTGTCGTCGGAGGAGAACAGATAGCAGTTGGCGCTGTCGCAGATCACCCACATGTCGACCCAGTAGCCGTTGCCGATGTTCTGCTTGATGATGTCCGGCATCGAGGAGTAGAAGTTGCGCGGGGCGCTCCACCCGTTCGGGTTGCTGATGTCGGTGTTGGTGGAGTACGAGGCGTTGCCGGTCTGGTACACGAGGTACCAGGTGCGCTGGGGCGCGAAGTAGAACACCTGGGGGGCGGCCCGGTATCCGGTGCCGATGCCGCTGCGGTCCAGGTAGTAGTGCGGGGCCGAGGCCGCCTGGGACCAGTCGGTGAAGTTCAGATACACCAGGCTGTATCCGGAGGAGCTGGCGATGCTGGCGAACACGTGGTACTTGCCGTTGTAGTAGACCACGGTGGGGTCCTTGAGCCCGGCGATATTGTGGGTGGAGTCCGACTTGGGGGACATCAGGACCCCGCTGGAGCTCCAGCTGAAGCTGCCGGGCAGGGCGGCCGCCGAACCGGGGGACGCCGCGCTCTTCGCCGGGTCCTTTGCCGCGGCCTTCGGCACGGTGTTCGCCGTGCCCTTCGCCGCGGGGGTGCCGCCCAGCGCGGTCAGCGCCGAGTTGTAGGCGGCCTTCTTGTTGCCGTTGCCGTCGAAGAGCAGCGGCTTCTCCCCGGCGCGCCAGGAGTCGGTGTCCCGGATGCCCCATGTAGTGAGGCCGTTGCACCGCGCCACGTTCATGCAGGCCTTGACGGTGTTCGCGTACGCGGTCGTCGGTGCCTGCGCGATGTCCAGCTCGGTGATCTGCACATCCACACCGAGGGCGGCGAAGTTCGACAGGGTGGTCTGGAAGCTGGCCGGCGGGCCGCCGGTGCCGAAGTGGGCCTGGAAGCCGACACAGTCGATGGGCACGCCACGCGACTTGAAGTCGCGCACCATGCGGTAGACGCCCTGGGTCTTGGCGTCGCTCCAGTTCTCGATGTTGTAGTCGTTGTAGCAGAGCTTGGCCGACGGGTCGGCCGCCCGCGCGGTACGGAAGGCCTCCTCGATGAAGCCGTCGCCCAGCAGGTTCTGGAACACCGAGGGGCGGTGCGCTCCGCTGCCGCCGTCGGCGAACGCCTCGTTCACCACGTCCCACGCGTAGACCTTGCCCTTGTAGTGGCCCATCACGCCGTTGATGTGGTTGTTCATCACGCTGCGCAGGGTGTTCGCGTCGCCGATGGAGCTGACCCAGCTGGGCAGCTGGGAGTGCCAGACCAGGGTGTGACCCCGTACGCGCTGGCCGTGCGAGGTGGCGCGGTTCACGATCTGGTCGGCGGGGCCGAAGTTGAACGAGCCGCGGGACCGCTCGGTGGTGTCCCACTTCATCTCGTTCTCGGGAGTGACCATGTTGAACTCGCGGTCCAGGATGGTCGAGTACGTACCGTCGCCGAGCTTGCCGGCGGCCACGGCGGCCCCGAAGTACCGCCCGGACTGGGCCGCCTGCGCACCCAAGGTGGAGGCCCGAATGGAGGCTGCGGCGGAGTCTGGGCCAGTGGCAGTGGCAGTGGCAGTGGCAGTGGCAGTGGCGGGTGCGGCGGTCGCGGTCCCGGCCACCGCCATGACGCCGGCGGCCAGGAGCCCTAACGCCGAGGCGCGGCGTCGGCCGGATCGGATCAGAAGGGTCATGTCTCTCCTCGAGCGGTCAGGGCGTGCTCAGTTCGAAGCGCGCGACTCTCACCGAGCCGCCGAGTGCCTGGGTGGCGTAGTTGAAGATGGCGTAGCGGTAGCCCATGAAGAACCGCCAGTCGTTGCCCATCGTGAAAGAGGGCCCGAGGCGGGTGAAGGTGGTGCCGTCGGTGCTGTAGGAGAAGGTGCCGGGGCGGGCGGCGCCGGGGCGGATGTCGGCGTTGGCCCGTAGCCATATGCGGCCGCCGGACACGTTGGCGCTCGCGGCCTCGGTGCCGGTGCCGGTGGTGTTCCAGTTGCCGTCCATGGTCAGGCCGTTCACCATCGCCACCCTGGTCGCGCCGCCGTCCCGGGTGACGCCGATCCATGCGGAGGAGTCACGCAGGAGGGCGAGCCCGGCTCGGTCGCCGTCGCGCATCGTGGAGTAGTCGAGCTGGATCGTGGCGGTGGAGGTGGGCCCCTGGATCCGGTGGGTGAGGGTGTTGCGCGCCCAGTACAGATCGCGGGTGACCGTCGCGGTGCGCAGGGTCAGGCCGTTGTTGACGGACCACTTGCTGTTGTCGGGGTTGTGGTTCCACTCCCACTTCGGTGTGAGGGTGGTGCCGTCGAAGGTGTCGACACCGGTGAGCGGCGTGACCTGGCGGGGCGGGGCCGGGACGGCCGGGCTGGGGTACGAGGCGCCCCAGGCGCCGTTGACGAGTTGGATGACGGGCCAGCCGTCCGAGGTCCAGGTGATCGGGGCAAGGACGGGGATCCGGCCGCCGGGGTAGGAGTCGACGAAGGCCAGGTAGTGCCAGGCGCCGTTCTGTGTCTGCACCAGTCCGCCCTGGTGCGGTACCCCGCCACCGGAGACCGGGCCGCGCAGGTCGAGGAGGACCTGGCGCAGCGTGTAGGGGCCGAAGGGGCCGCTGGTCGACTTCAGGATGTACTGGCCGTTGGCGGGGCGGGTGAGGAAGATGTAGTAGTTCCCGTTGATCTTGTAGAAGCGGGAGCCCTCCAGGGTGCCGATGCTCGATGGAGTGGAGAACACTTGCTGGGTGCGGACCTGAGTGCGTCCGTCGGCGGAGAGCTGGGCCACGCTGATGGTGGTGTTCCCGTACGCCACGTACAGGGTGTCGTCGCTGTCGACGAGCAGACCGGCGTCGTAGTACGCGTTGTCGATCGTCGTCAGCCTGCTCCAGGGCCCTTCGACGGCGGTGGCGGTGTAGATGTACGTCTTGGCGAAGTCGATCTGCCCCAGCCAGTAGAAGGTCCTGTTGCTCGGCCGGTAGCCGAGCGACGAGGCCCAGATGCCCCGGACATAGCCGCGCGCCCCGTTCAGGTCGTACTTGGAGCCGAAGTCCAGGACCGGTACCGAGTGTCCGGCGAACTCCCAGTTGACCAGGTCGTACGAGCGGAGGATGGGCGCCCCCGGCGAGTAGTGCATCGTGGAGGCCGAGTAGTAGTACGTGTCACCGACGCGGATGATGTCGATGTCGGCGAAGTCCTGCCAGATCACCGGGTTGGTGTACGACGCGGCAGCGGCGGACGGGCCCTGCGCCTTTGCCGTGCGGGCCGACGCCGTGGCGCGCGGGGCGGTGGTCATGGGGACGGCGGTCGCGGCGATCAGGCCGGTGGCTGTCGTCAGTGCTCTCCGGCGGCTGTGAGGGTGATGGGTCCATGACATGTGACGCACTCCCTTGCGCTGTGGGACCGCTCCCACGGGCGGGTGCGGGACGGCGGGAAGGCCTTGCCGGTATGGGGGTGTGGGTGGTGCCGTGCTCGGTCCGCGCTGTGTGCCCCGGTCTGATGGCGCGACGTTCGGCATGCCGAATAGCGGCCGGTTGTCCGGACGTTGAGGATGATAGGTGACTCGCCGGAAGCGTCAATACCTCTCGCACCATCTGGCACTGCGGCATCATGCCGCGCCGACGGAACCAGCGGTGCTCCGAGGAGCACCGCTGGAGAAGGAGAGTCGACTACGCGGACACGGCTACACGTTGACGCCGTAGTCCTTGGCGATCCCGGCGAGGCCCGTCGCACAGCCCTGGCCGATGGCGCGGAACTTCCACTCGGCCTCGCGCCGGTAGAGCCGGCCGAACACCATCGCGGTCTGGTCGTATGCGTCCTCGGTCAGCTCGTAGCGACACATCTCCACGCCCGTCGCCTGGTGAACCACGCGAATGTACGCGTCGCGGATCCGGCCGAAGGTGATGGCCGCCCCGCCCTCGTTGTGGACCGACGTCACGAACACCACGGACTCGGTGTGTGGCGGAAGCAGGTTGAAGTCCACGGCGATCTGCTCGTCGTCACCCTCGCCTTCGCCGGTCTTGTTGTCGCCGGTGTGGCGGACCGAACCCTCCGGCGTCGTCCGGTTGTTGAAGAAGACGAAGTGCTGGTCCGACAGAACCCGTCCATCGCCGCCCAGTACGAGGGCGCTCGCATCCAGGTCCACGTCACCGGGGCCGGTGTTCACCTTCCAGCCCAGACCGATGACCACGCTGGCGAGGCCGGGCTCGGTGCGGGTGAGGGAGTAGTTGCTGCCCTTGGACAGGCTCACGGCCATGAAGTGTTCCCCTTTGTATGTGCGGTGTTCCATGGAGCGGACGGGCATGCCGATGGCGCCGGGAATCGCCGCGGGTGGCCCGTTCGCAGACCATAATCTACAGCTATGTAGAAGCAGATGATGGGGTTTCGCCGACGAGTCACCTGTACTCATGTGGTCGACCTGCGGGTATGAAGACTCAGGACGGCACCCGCCATCAGCAGGAGCGCCCCCGCGCCCTGCACCCGGCCGAACGACTCGCCCATGAAGAGCGTGGCGCACACGGTGTTGACGACCGGGACCAGGAACATCATGAGAGACGCCGATGCGGGCCCCACAGCCGCGATTCCCCGGTAATACAACAGGTTGGCGACAGCGGCGGCGCACACGGCGAGGTACGCGGCGTTCAGCCACACCCCGGTCGGCAACTCGCCCCAGCGCACCTTCGGCAGGTCGGGCGCGGCGATCACCGCCAGGAGGACGGCGCCCGCACACGTGGCGTATGTCGTGGCCCGCAGCGGCTCGATACCGGCCAGCACCCGCGGCCCGGCCAGGGTGTACGCGGCCCAGCACACCGCGCTGAGGAGGAACAGCGCGTCCCCCGCGAGCCGTGTCGAGTCACCGCCCCCGGACGAGGTGCCGCCCGCCCCCAGGAAGAAGACCACGGCCCCGGCCAGTCCCGTGCCGAGCCCGGCGATACGCCCCGCCGAGGCCCGCTCACGCCGTACCACCAGGAGAAAGGCACTGGTGAGCACCGGGCTCATGACCGGAATGAGAATGCCGGCGTCCAAGGAGGGCGCCAGCGAAAGCCCCCAGAAGAAGAGGGCGTTGTACGCGAACACGCCCAGCACCCCCGCCAGCGCCGCGCGCCACCCATGGCGCGCCGCCACCTCCGTCCGCCGTCGGCCCCCGGACACCCGTACGGCCAGCAGCAGCGCGAGCGCCGCACCACCGAAACGCATCAGTGCGGCAACGGTGTGCGGAACGTGGTCCACCACCGACTTGGAGCTGGAGAAGGCACTTCCCCACAACACCATGGTGACCGACAGGAGCGCATAGGGACCGCTCAAGCCCTGCTTCGATGCCATGCCACCACACTGGCGACCCGCCCCGCGCCCGTCTTGAACGTCCGTGCGCACACCAGCTACAGCACAATGAGGCCATGGGAACGGAACGGAGCTGGGTGCGGTACTGGCGGGACGGCTCGCATCCGCTGGAGGCGATGCGCGCCCACTTCTTCGACCATGTGTACGCGCCGCACAGCCACGACACGTACTCCTTCGGCATCACCGACGTCGGCGCCCAGCGATTCCACTGCCGCGGCGAGGCCCACACGAGCGGCGCCGGGATGGTGATGGCCTTCAACCCGGACGATGTGCACGACGGCCGGGCCGCCGCGGAACTGGGCTACCAGTACCGCATCGTGCACATCGGCCCCGCGCTGGTGCGCGACGTCCTCACCGACGCGGCCGGCGGGGGCGCCGCGGCCATGCCCCTGTTCGGACAGCCCGTCCTCAACGACCTCGCGCTGACCGGGGCTCTCGCCCGCCTCTACGCCGTGCTCAGCGGACCCGCGGACCCCGGCGTACGGGACGAATGCCTGACCGCGGCCGTGCTCGCGATGGCCCGCCGCGGCGCCACCCGCGCCCCCCGCCTCCGCACGGAATCGGCGAGCGCCCAGCGTCAGATCGCCCGCCGGGCCCTCGCCCTCCTCCGTGAGTCCTGTCTCGAACCGACCCCGGCACCCCTGCCCGCCGACGCCCTGGCCGAGACGATCGGCTGTAGCCGCTACACCCTCTACCGCGCCTTCCGCGCCGAATACGGCCTGGCCCCCAGCGCCTACCAGCGCCAGCTCCGCCTTCGCCGCGCCCGTGAGCTGATGACCACCGGGATCAGCCCGGCGGCCGCGGCAGCGGCCACCGGCTTCGCCGACCAGGCCCACTTCACCCGCTGGTTCCACCGCACCTATGGCCTGACTCCGGGCACCTTTCGCCGAGCGCTGGGTGTCGGGTAGCTCGGGGGTGGCACCTTCGGACCGGAGGCGAGCGTCGTGGCCATCCTGGTCTGTGCCGTCCCCACCATCATCTTCCTGCGCGCCGCCCGCCGCGACGGCCGTGTGCTCCGCCGGGGCGGCAGGGGTGGAGACAGCCCTGGCCGGCACGGGGACACCGGCCCACGATGGAGACACAGGCAGAGCACCGTCGGCTCGCCGACAGCGACAGCGACACAGGCACCGAAACCGTCGCCCGGCGCCACGGTCCATCCGACGTTCCATCCCCATCCGGGGCATCACGTGCAGGAGTCTCCATGTCCACCCAAGAAACCGCGAAGAGCCGCGTCGCCATCGTCACGGGCGGTTCCCGTGGCATCGGCCGCGAGACGGTGAGCCGGCTGGCCGCCGATGGATACGCCGTCGTGGTCGGGTACGCGGGCAACCGTGATCTGGCCGAGGCCGCCGTCAAAGAGATCACCGCCGTCGGCGGCAGGGCGGTCGCCGTCCGGGCCGACGTCGCCGACGAGCAGCAGGTGGCCGCGCTCTTCGACACCGCGGAGGCCGAGTACGGCGGAGTCGACGTCGTCGTCCACGCGGCCGGCCGCATGTACCTGGCCCCGGTCGCCGACCTGGACCTGGCGCAGCTGGACGCGGTGCACCGCACCAACATCCGCGGCACCTTCGTCATCGCCCAGCAGTCCGCCCGGAGGATCCGCGGTGGCGGGGCGATCGTCACCTTCTCCACCTCCGTGGTGGGCCTGGCCTTCCCGGGCTACGGCGCCTACAGCGCCAGCAAGGGCGCTGTCGAGGCGCTCACGATGGTCCTCGCGCGCGAGCTGCGTGGCCGGGACGTCACGGTCAACACCGTCGCCCCCGGCCCCACCGCCACCGACCTGTTCCTCGAGGGCAAGGACGAGGAGACCGTCGCCCGGCTGGCCGCCCAGCCCCCGCTGGAGCGCCTCGGCACCCCCGCCGACATCGCAAACGTCGTCGCCTTCCTCGCCTCACCGGCCGGCCACTGGGTCAACGGCCAGGTCGTCCGTGCCAACGGCGGCATCGTCTGACGGCCCTCCGAAGGCGGACGCCCCGGGTCCAGCCCCGGCCCCAGGCCAGGGCTCGGCCCGGGAGGGACTCGGACTCGCCGCCGGGGAGGCGGCTCAGCAGCAGGGGCCGGGTGCGTGCTCCTCCCGGTGCCACCAATAGCGCTCCCGGGCCGGGCCCTGCGGCACGTCCTCGGCCCTCGGCGTAGCCCTCGACGCGGCCTTCGACGCGGCCGTCCTCGCGGCGGAGGCGTCGCGAGCCGCTCCCGGCCCCTCGGCCACCAGGTCGTCCACCGTGTGCACCACGCCACCGAGCACCACCTGCCGCACCGCCGCGGCCGCCGTGATGTCACTCAGCGGGTTGCCCTCCACCAGCACCAGGTCGGCGAGCTTCCCCGGCTCGACCGTGCCCAGGTGGGCGCTCATGCCCAGCGCCCGCGCGCCCGTCACGGTGGCGGAGCGCAGCGCCTGGTACGGGCTGGCGCCGTGGCGCACCATGGTCTGCATATTCAGGTGGTAGTAGACGGCCGGGGGCACCAGTGGGCTGTCGGTGCCGATCCCCACCTGCGCCCCCCTCTCCAGCAGCCCGCGCAGTGTCGCCCCGTGCCGGGCGGCGAAGGCAAGCTGGTCGGTCGGCTCGTTCTGCTGCGCGTCGGCCACGCCCTTACGGAAGTCCTCGTACTCCGCCTCCATCGTCAGCGATGTCAGCCGTCGGTCGCCGACCGCCCACTGGGCGTACCGGTACAGCGCGGCGCGGGTGGCGGACAGACCCGCGCCGGACAGTCCCAGCGTCGGGGTGAAGACCATGCCGGAAGCGATCAGCGGCTCGGTGACATCCTGGTAGGTGTGGCCGAGGTGGGTCTCCTTCTGGCGGCGGCCGTAGCGGCTGGTGCCGCCGATGTGTTCGACGCCGTCGGCGCCGAAGCCGAGCGGGCCGAACAGGTAGTGGGAGGTAAGGGGCAGGCCGAGGCGGTGGATCGCTCGTACGGCGGCGCGCTGCAGTGCGTACGGCAGCCGCACATAGGCCTTGAGCAGGTCGTGGCCGAGCGCCGCGGCTTTGGCCACCTCCCGCGCCAGCTCCTCCTCGTTCGTTATGGGGCGGCCGACGGCGTAGAAGGAACGGGAGCCCTCGAGCGCGTTACCGGCCGCGAAGAGGCGTGGCCCGATGCGGCGTCCGGAGTCGATGGCCTCCTTGACCTCGACCGATTCGTAGTGCGGGCCGCCCGGGGAGCGCAGCGTGGTGATGCCGAACGACAGCCATAGCTTCGTGGTCTCGGTCAGCAGCCAGGGCGCGTGCTCGTGGAGGGCGATCAGGCCGGGCAGCGCGGTCAGACCGCGGGCGTCGACGATGCGATCCCCGCCGACGGAGCCGCGCTCCACGACCCGCTCGATGCGGTTGTCCTTGATGACGATGTCCACGTCGTGCCGCAAGGTCTCGCCCGTGCCGTCCCAGAGCGCCCCCACCTGCACGACGGTGCGGCCGGACTGCTTGGCCTGGCGCCAGGTCAGCTCGGTCGGGACCGTGGTCGCGCGGCCCGTGCGGGCGTCGGCGAGACGCAGCCGGCCGTTGGAGAGGTAGAGCAGGGAACGCGAGTCGGCGCTCCAGCTGGGGCAGTCGGCGGTCTCGCCGTTCAACTTGCGGGCGGGGCCGGTCGGTCGGCCGGCGGAGTCGAGGGCGCTGAGGTGCACGGTGCCGCCGACGATGTACGCGGTGTACTGACCGTCGGGTGAGTAGACGGGCCCGGCGTCCATGGTGTTCGCAAGGGACTTTCCCGGCACCGGCTCGTCGTAGTGGGTCTCTCCACTGTCGAGGTCGATGGTCAGGACGCGGTTGGAGCCTTCGCGGTAGCGGGGCGTGGCGGGCACCAGCGCGGCGCACGACAGCTTGGTGCCGTCGGCGGAGAAGGCGGGTCTGCCGCCCCAGGTCACGGTGCGTACGGCACCGGAGGCGACATCGACGGTCTGCAGGATGCTGGACCAGAAGGAGAAGGCGACGGTTGCGCCGTCGGGGCTGAAGACGGGCCAGGTCAACTGGCCCTGAAGGTCGGTCAGCCGGCGGTCCTCGCCGCTGTCGAGATCGTGGAGCCACAGGTTGGTCGTGCGGCCGCCACCCCGGTCGCTGACATACACCAGGGTGGACCCGTCGGGGTGCCAGGCAGGGCCGCTGTTGATGTTCCCGTCGGACACCACGGCCTTGGGCGTGGAACCGATGCGGCCGACCCAGATGTCGCCGAGCGCGGCGAAGGCGATCCGGCTGCCGTCGGGTGACAGACATGGGCTGACGATGCCTTTGACCTCGCGCGGCGCGGTGGAGTCGAAGTCCCGTGCGGAGGGCCGCTCCGGGACGCGCGGCACGGTGAGGTGGACGGTGAAGGGGATGTCGTCCACCGATCCAGCGGTGACCGACCGTCGGCGGATCTTCCCGTCGGCCGTGTAGAACACCTCGCCGTCGGAGGGCCAGCGCGCGGCGAACGGGAAGACCTCCTCACGGTCGGCGGAAACGACCTTCCCGTCGACGACGAGGCCGGCGGCCGACGAGGTGAGGTGGACATACGCCAGCTTCGTGCCGTCGGGGGACAGGGACGGCCCCGCCACCCGCCCCTCGGTGACGGTGACGAGCGTGGTGCGCTTGCCGTCGGCGTCGACCTGGACGACGGTCTGCGGGGCGTCGCCCTTGCCGCTGGTGAAGACGATGGCGTTTCCGTCGGGATGCCAGAAGGGCTGCGCCTCCTGGACCGTGGCGTCCGTGCCGGAGGTCCAGCGCTTGCTCTTGCCGGTGTCGAGGTCGAGGACGTGAATGGCGTAGTGCCCGTCCGTCTCGGCCGCGTAGGCGATCCGGCCGCCGTCCGGGGAGAAGCGAGGCTCGCGGTGGTCGATGTCACCCTCGGTGAGCCGCCGGGCCTTGGTGCCGTCCGCGCGGGCGAGCCAGAGGTGGAAGTTGCCGTCGGCGTAGGACTGGTAGACCAGATGGCGGCCGTCGGGCGAGAAGTCGGGCTCGCTCGCCTCCTGGTCGATGTCGGTCAGCCTGGTGGCCTCGCCGCCCTGCGCCGGGAGGGTCCACAGCAGGTTGAGCAGGTCCATGACGACGGTGCGGCCGTCGGGGGAGAGGGCGGCGGACGCGTTGGTGGCCTGGCTGACGGTGATCTGCCGGGTGTCGTCCTCCGCCTTACCCGGTGCCGCGGATGCCTCGGTGGCGAGGTCGGCCAAGGGGCCGCCCAGCCACAGGGCACCGGCCCCGACGGCCGCCTTGCCGCTCTGCTGGATGAGTGATCTGCGTGATAATTCCAACGTCCTGTCCCCCTGCTCGAATATCGGCTCGGCCGATCCAAAGCGCGCCGGAGCGCGCGAAAAGGACCTGCGGCAGCAGGGTGACACGGGGGCCTAAAACCGGTCTGAATTCACTGCCCTTCGGATGCACCTCTTCGCCGCCGGCCGGCCAGGCGCCGACCGAGTCGGCCGAACGCGCCGGGACGGTTCCACGCCCGGAACTCCTCGGCCCAGCGGATGCTCGTACGCTCCAGACAGCTCTCGACGGAGGCGATATGCGCGTCGGGCAGCGTCCGCACCACCGGACGGAGCACCGAGTCCAGCAGCGCCGTCCGCGTCTCCTGCCAGGCGCCACCCGCCTGGGGATGTGAGCTCCACGCGGTGAAGCACTCGGCCACATAAGAGGGATCGGCGTGGAGCCGGTCACGCACCCGCTCGGACCGCGCGGCCCGGCCGTAGGCTGCGACGAGGCCCGGGTCCCCGCTGTGGATCAGTGCGTACAGCTCGCCGTCCGGGGCGTCCTCGGACAGCACACGGTCCGCGAGCGCTCCGAAGGCATGCTCGAGAACCGTGGGTTCGACCGGCTCCGCCGTGGCCCGGAGGGACAGCGCCCGCTCGGCCCAGCCGGGCTCGGCGCGACGGCTCCGGAGATCGCGGGCGAACTCCAGGAGCAGCAGCGACGCACGGTCACGCGCTGTCAGATCCTCGGAGAAACAGCGCAGGAGGTCATGGGCGAGATCGGGTACGTCCGCATCGTCCGCGGGTCCTTCGAGCGCGGCCTTGAGCAGGCTGGACGAGGTGCCGGCCGTGCGGTGGGCGTCGGATCCGATGTCGCCGAGCATCAGCCGGGCCTCTCGGGCGGTCGGCGTGCCGTCCTCCCATACCAGCCGGACCGCGGTACGCAGGACGAGCGGCTCGGCGAACACCGAGACGCCGCCGGAGCGCAACACGGCGTTCAGCGCGGTGGCGCGGTCGCCTCCGCCCCTCGTCACCCGCGGCGCCTCGGCACACATGCGCAGATGGGGCAGGGCTTGGCTCTCCGCGAACCGCAGCGGAACCCGGGCCAGCAGCCGGGCCGCCGCGGGCGGATCGCCCGCGGCCAGGGTGTCCAGCCTGCCGAGCAGCGCGGTCCGCAACGCGAAGTGCTCCTCCAACGCCAGACCAACGGCGGGGGTGTGTGCCGACTCCGGGTCGGCCAGCAGCGCATGGGCGAGCCGATATGCCACCTCCGGCAGCAGATCCGAGCAGTCCACGCCGAGCAGATCGGCGATACGCAGCAGCTCCAAGGGGCGTGCGGCGCCCTGTTCGGGGTCCGCCACGCCGGCGCGCAGATCGGCCGCGAGTTCGCCCGCCAGGCGCAGCCGGACCTCCTCGGTGAGCGCGTCGGGCCGCAGGGCTTCGAGCCCCGGGCCGGCCGCGGGCGCACGGACGGCTTCGGTCAGCACCAGCGCGGCGAGCGGTGTGCTGACGGAGGTCGGCACCCTGCCGTCCAGGCAGGTGAACAGCCCCGTCAGGGCCGCCTTTTCGGCCTCGGACCGGTCTCCGACCGGCGCACACAGCGCCGTCAGCAGCCGGTGCAGCCGCTCGTCCCCCAAGGCCTCCGGGTGGTGGCGTGTCCAGTCCGCGGCCTCGGCGCGGCCGGTGGTGCCGAGGTCGAGCCCCGCGCACAGCGCGGCGACGGCGAGCGTCCCGGGGGCGAACGGGCCTCCCGGGAGCGCGTCGGCCTCCTTGAACAACTCGGGGGCACCGCCCAGCCAGATGCCCGCGGCCGCCTCGGCCCAGGCGTCCGACACCGGCTCCCCGGTCTTCCGGCCGGCCACGTCGTACACACGGTAGCGGTGGCCGTGGTCGGTCAGCTCTCGGCCGTCTTCCGGCCGTACGCCGATGACCTGCTGCCGGGAGAGCTCCGGCCGCGGCGTACAGGTGGTGAACGTCAGCTCGTGGGCGAGGTCACGCGGCAACGCGGTGCACGCCAGGGCGATCCACCGGGCCACATCGGCGCTGTCCCGCTCGAGGAGGATGATCTGTGGCGCGGACTCGTCCTCGCTCAGCCCGCGCAGATCGGCGAAGAAGCGCGCGAGCCACGGCGCCCGGGAGCCCGCGAAAGCGACCAGGCCGTCCCGGCCCAGGCGTCCGGAGGCGGTCAGCGCCTCCAGGGGCTCGAGCACCCCGCCCTCGGGCGCGCGAGCCGCCCACTGCGGGGAACCCCACGCGGTGATGGGCAGTGCGCCGCCCGGAAGCGAGGCTCCCGTGGGCAGAAACACGGCATGGCCGTGGAAGCTGCCCCAGCGGCCGCTGGAGTCGGCTCCCGCGTAGACCGTACGGGCCAGCAGCCCGCTGCCGTCGGAGAGCCGACTGTAACTGAACGCCTCGGGGAACGAGGCGCGTTCGGAGTCGGAGGGACGCGGGGGCGCGTCAGGCGGCGGCTCGTATCCGATGAGCTGCTCGACCTCCCCGAGCAGCGACGGTGGCACCGCGGGACTGACCGCGGTGAACCGCAATCCGGATCCGTCGGGCCCCGGCGGTGCCGAGGCGTAATGCAACTGCGCCAGGTTCATAGTCCGGGCCTCCACGGCTCCAGCACCACCGCCCGCTCCCCTGCTCACCGTCGACTGTGAGCAAGGATTATCACAGCAGACCCACCGCTCCGGTGGCGGACTCCCCAGGTTCGCCCGCGGTGGCGGCGGCGGACCGCTGGGACCGGGGCGGAACCGGTCCCAGCGGGTCTTCTAGCCGGCCTGGATGTCAGCGAGAAGCTTCTTCGCCTGGTCCAGCTTCGGCCCATAGGTCACGGGATCGGTGGCATTGAGTGAGGTGAAGATGTCCACGGCCTCCTGCGCCCGCGCGAGGGCCTGATCCCGCTGGCCGGACTGGCGCAGATACGGAATCGTCGGCCACAACAGCCAGTCACCCAGCCCCCTACGGTACTTGAGGTTCTCGGCGGCAAGCCGGCGGAGCAGATCGGTCGCCTGGACGGCGCGCTGCGCGCCCTGGGCGTGGTCGGGCTTGCCCCACAGGGCCTGTGCCAGATTGACGAGCACCCAGGCCTTCTTGTAGACGAGCTCGTCGGAGTCGGGCTGCTCCTGGATCAGCGCGTCGTACAGCCCCAGCGCCTCCTGCTCCCGGGCGATCGCCTCGTCGTAGCGGCGCGTGCCCAACAGATAGGTGCCCGCGGGGAACACCAGCCACGACGCGAGCCCCGCCCGGTAGGAGGGTTTCCTGGCGGTGAGCCGGCGGAGCAGGTCGGTCGCCTCGATGGCCCGCTGGACACCCTGGGCGTGGTCGGGCTTCGCCCACAGGGCCTGTGCCAGATTGACCAGCGTCACGGCTTTCTTGTACGCCAGCTCGTCGGAGTCGGGCTGCTCCCGGGTCAACGCGTCGTACAGGCCCAGCGCCTCCTGCATACGTGTGACGGCCTCGTCGTAGCGACCGGCGGCCAACAGATAGCTGCCCACGGGGAACACCAGCCACGACGCGAGCGTCGCGCGATAGTCGGGGTCCTGCGCCACGACCTCACGGGTGATGGAGAGTCCGTCGGCCGCCCGGGCGATGGCCTCGTCGCGCAGCGGGCCCGGGAGGTTCCACAGGGTCTGCGCCCTCGCCATCAGGGCCCGCGCATCCGCGATACGGGCCGACGTGCTTGGCGTGGCCGTGTCGTAGAAGGAGGTCAGGAGTTTCTGCACCTCACCGATCTCGCTGCCGAAGTCGACCCGGTAGAGCGATACGCTCCCCGCCGTCAGCGGCACCGCGGCGAGCTCGGCGTACGACCACCAGGGCTGTCCGAGCCGCAACGGCGCCGTCCACGTGGGCTGTTGAGGATCCCGGTAGATGGTCTGCACGCGGCTGTCCCGGCCCTGCCAGAAGAGGTTGAGCCGCCGGTCCCCGGTCACCGCCGGGACGATCGTGTAGGGCTGGCCCCATGTGGTGAGGTGCTGCGGGGTGATCTCGGCCGGCGCGCTCCAGCCTCCGTCGTAGTGGATGTTCCACATGGCCCCGAACTTGCCCTGCCAGACCACGTCGGCCTTTCCGTCGCCGGTGCCCGCGGCGTGAATGGTCGACGGAAAGTCGGTTCCGGGGAACTCGGCGATCTGCGCGGGTGCGCTCCAGGCGGGGGTGGTCGCATGGGAGTCGTAGGTGACGCTGTGGACCGTGTGCTCGTTCATGGTCCACAGCGCCATCACCACCCCGGGCGACGGACAGGCCACTGTGAGGTCCGAGCCCAGTGGCACGGCGCCCGCCGGGGTGGCCGGCTGTGGCGCGCCCCACGCTCCCTTGGCGTCCTGGAACGCGGCCATCAGCGTGAGGGTCCCGTTGTCGCGCCACACCACGACGACCGAGCCAGGTGTGGCGGCGGCCTCGGCATACGAGATGTCGGTGGAGTCGCCGCTCACCTTGACCGGGGCGGCCAGCCAACCGGTGGGCTGCCGGGGGTCGGTGCGCGTGGCGTAGATGGCGCCGTCCTTGCCCTGCCACAGGACCGTGACCAGGCCCGGCCCTGAAGACAGCGCGCGAGGCTTGGGGTCCTCCCGCACCGCGTTCTCCGCGCTGATGGCCACCGACGGCTTCCAGGCCGGTGCGGTCGCGGTGGAGTCGTAGGAGGTGGCGCGCAGCTGTACCTTCTTCGGATCCCGCCACACCAGCACGGTGCGTCCCGGCCGGTCCGACGCGGCGGTCACGGCTGCCATGGTGTCCGGCACCTCGACCGGCATCCAGGGGGACCATCCCGGAGTGCGCGGGTCCTTGGCCCAGTAGGCCACGGTGTCGTGGAAGGCCATGAGTTTGGCCAGACCGACCCTGACCCGCATGTCGGCGCGGAGCTGGTCGGCGTAGTAGGCCCGGGCGTCGTCGTACTCGGCCTGCCCTCCCGGACGCCACCCGGTGTCGTCGTGCCCCGTGTCGAAGCCGGTGATGCGGTCCACGCACTGGTAGCCCACGAAGTAGCTTCCGGCGGGGTCCACACCGCCGCCTGTGTGCGGTTCGATGGCCTGGTCGGCGTGGAGGAACACCCAGTCGAGCCGCGCCGCGTGCCGGGCCAGCTCCTCGCGGGCCAGCCTGTCCTCGCGGTACTGCGGATTGAGCCCGGCGATCACGCCGAACCGAACGGTCAGCGCATAGACATACGCGATGTACGCCAGCCGGTGGTCGAAGACGCTTTCGGACGAGTTGGGATCCGGCCGGTAGAAGAAGGAGTCGCCTTCCAGCAGCGTATTCGCCGCGAGCCGGGAGTTGTTGTCCGCGTTGGACCGCAGCAGCGGGTCCTTGCGCCCGCCGGCGACCCAGCTGTTGAGCTCGTCCGTGGCCGTGCGGGCCCGTCCGCGCAGGCCGTCCAGGTCGCGCTGTAGCCCCAGGACATACGCCTGCTGCTCGACCCTGACCGCCTGCTTGACGGCTTCGAGCACCTCGTCGAACCGCCCCTGGAGGGCGACGAAGTCCTGGTGCAGCACGTCCAGTTTGGCCAGGATCTCCTCTTCGGGAGTGGGGTCCTCCCTGCCGAGGCTGACGAACGCGCAGATGCCTTGGTATGCCTCGTACGCCTTCTTGCCGGCTTCGTAGATCGCCAGCGCGGTGAGGACGGGCGTGGGCGTGGTCATATCCGGTTGATCCCCCCGTTGGCCTGTGCCCGTAGCGGGCACGCCTGCCACTGGTCATCCGCGCGCTGGTCGGGGCGGCGTAGACCAGTCCTTTCAGTTAAGTAAACCCCAAACCCGGGTCGTGTGTGGTGATTAACCGCAAACAGTCCTCAAGCCCTCAACGGTGCCTAATGCCCCCATGTGGCGAGACGGACCGGCTCCCGCCGGAGACCTTGACGTGTCTCGGGCGTGATGCATTGATGGGAGCGCTCCCAATTCTTTGACCGCGTCAGCCGTCAGGCGCTCACTTCTTGGAGTCGCGATGAGACGAAAGAGTTCCCTGGCCGTCCTGCTGGCGGTACTGGCCGGCCTCCTCGGGATCGTGGGCCTCGGCCCGGCCGCCCAAGCCGCCGCCCAGGCCGCCGAGTCGCGCGCCCCGCTGGCCACCGGCCTCCACATCAGCGACGGCCGTCTGCTGGAGGGCAACGGCAACGACTTCATCATGCGCGGCGTCAACCACGCCCACACGTGGTACCCGGGCGAGACCCAGTCGCTTGCCGACATCAAGGCACTGGGCGCCAACACCGTCCGCGTCGTCCTCTCCAACGGCCACCGCTGGACCAAGAACAGCCCCGAGGACGTGGCCGCCATCGTCGCCCAGTGCAAGGCCAACCGGCTCATCTGCGTACTGGAGGTGCACGACACCACGGGCTACGGCGAGGAGTCCGCGGCCGCCTCGCTCGACCAGGCCGCCGACTACTGGATCGGCCTCAAGAGCGTGCTCACCGGCGAAGAGAACTACATCGTCATCAACATCGGCAATGAGCCCTGGGGCAACACCAACCCCGCCGGCTGGACCGATCCCACCGTCGCCGCCGTCAAGAAGCTGCGCAACGCCGGGTTCCAGCACACGATCATGGTCGACGCCCCCAACTGGGGCCAGGACTGGCAGGGCGTCATGCGCGACAACGCGCAGACCGTCTACAAGGCCGACTCCACCGGCAATCTGATCTTCTCGATCCACATGTACAGCGTCTACGACACGGCACAGGAGATCACCGACTATCTGAACGCCTTCGTCAGCGCCCGTCTGCCCATCCTCATCGGTGAGTTCGGCGGACCCCCCGACCAGTACGGCGACCCTGACGAGAACACCATGATGGCCACCGCCCAGCAGCTGAAGCTCGGCTATCTGGCCTGGTCCTGGAGCGGGAACACCGATCCCATCCTGGACATGACCACCGACTTCGACCCCAACAAGCTCACCGATTGGGGCAAGCGCGTCTTCAACGGCGCCAACGGCATCGCCCAGACCTCCCGCGAGGCCACCGTCTACAGCGGTGGCTCCGGCGGCGACACCCAGGCCCCGACCACCCCCGGCACCCCGACCGCCTCGGCCGTGACGGCCACCTCCGCCACGCTGACCTGGCCCGCCGCCACCGACAACGTCGGTGTCGCCGCCTATGACATCGTCCGCGTCAGCGGCGGCACCGAGACGAGGGTCGCCACATCGACCGGCACCGGCGCCACCATCACCGGCCTGTCCGCCGCCACCTCCTACACCTTCGCCGTCTACGCCCGGGACGCGGCCGGCAACCGCTCGGCCCGCTCGGCGACGGTCGGGGTCACCACCGAGGCGGGCGGCGGCTCCGGGGCCGGCTGCTCGGTCGGCTACCGCGTCGTGGGCGACTGGGGCAGCGGCTTCCAGGGCGAGATCTCCATCCGCAACACCGGCACCGCCGCCATCAACGGCTGGAATCTGGGGTTCTCCTTCGCCAACGGCCAGACCATCACCAACATGTGGGGCGGCACACCCCAGCAGACGGGCGCCGCGGTGACCGTCACCCCCGCCGCCTACACCTCCACCATCCCCGCCGGCGGCTCGGTCACCCTCGGCTTCACCGCCAACAAGGGCGGCACCAACTCCGCGCCGACCGCCTTCACCCTCAGCGGCAGCGCCTGCGCCACCGGCTAGGCCCTGTCTCCCCGGTCTCTGTGGATCAGCCCGCGGCGTCTGGCGCGTGCGATCGCAAGGCGGAGGGTCGCCCTCGTAGTGGGCCTACTCGGGCGAGCCCGACAACGCAGCGAGCGTGCGTGCCAGGCGTCGCGGGCCCGCAGAGATCGGGGAGACAGGGCCTAGCGCTCGGGCCCAGGAGTGAGGGTGTCCGCTCGCACCCGCTCGATCGCCCCGTCCGGGAAGCGGATCTCCACGGATCCGTCCGGCGCCATACCGGCCCGGGCGCCGGAGCGCACGGTGTGGATGTCGCGGCACCGGGCCGGGTCGGCCGTGAGGAGGACCAGCGTCACCAGCAACCGGGTGCCGCCGGGGTGCCGGTCCAGGGTGAGCAGGGGGGTTGCCGAGTAGCGGCCGTAGGCGTTGTGGTCCCGCGCCTGCGCCACCGTTCCGCGGGGCAGCCCGTCCTCGCTCTCCCATCCGAGCAGGCCCACGAGCGCGGTGGTCAGGCCGTCGCGGCGCCGGGCCAGTGCCCAGCCGGGGCCGGTGTCCGCGGCGGGTGGGGCGGTGTCGCAGGCCACGGCCCAGCCGCCTTCGCGCACGGCGGTGCCGGGCGGGGCCTGGACATGGTGCACCCGCACCTCCCAGGGTCCGTGCACGAGGCCGGCCGTGGCGATGCGTGAGGCGGAGTGCGAGGGCCCCTCGCCCTCCGGGCCGAGCGGGGTGTGCCACGAGGCGGCGCGACGGCCTTCGGCGTACAGCGGGTGGATGCGGCCCCGGCGGGAGGGGCCCGAGGGGTGCAGCAGCGCGATGTGGTTGTCGGGGCCGGGCGGTTCGTCGCCGGGCGGGGTTTCCGGCGCGGTGGCGGTGGAGTAGGCGAGCCGGGTGTAGTGCGGGCTGTCCTGTGGGGCGGCGGGCGGGGGCGGCAGCCGGTCGCTGCCGTGGTTGACCAGGCGTACGATCCCGTCGGCCGCGGTGGAGTGCAGCAGCCAGCCCGGGGCGGGCAGGGCCAGGCAGTGGTCGGCGGTCTCCACGGGGCCGGGCTCCTCGGTCGCCGTCCACACCGGGTGGTCGGCGGGGAGCAGCAGGCCGAGGAAGGCCTTGCTCGCCCAGTAGGGGGAGGCGGGTCCGGAGTAGGGCTGGGTGGCCGGGCGGAAGGGGCGGTACCAGCCCAGGCTCAGCAGTCCGTTCGGGTCGGGGATGCCGTGGTCGGCGAAGTGTTTCAGGGCGCCGGAGGCCAGCCGGCGGGTACGGCCGGGCGGCAGCGGGGTGGCGTCGGTGAGGGCGCCCGCCCACAGGGGCGCGGTGGTGGCATAGCGGTAGGTGAGGGAGCGGCCCTGGTGGACGGGTGCGCCGTCGGAGCCGAAGAAGTACTGGTGGGTGTCGAGGAAGGTGTGCAGGCGGGCCCGGTGTTCGGCGACCAGGGCGGGGTCGGCGCGGGGCCCGGCGATGCGCGCCCACAGGACGGGGTACAGATGCAGGGCCCAGGCGTTGTAGTAGTCGAATTTCTGTCCGTCGCCGTCCGTGTACCAGCCGTGGCCCCGGTACCAGTCGTCCAGGCGTGCCAGGCCCGCGTCGATCTCGGCGCGGCTGTGGGGTGCGTCGACCGAGGCGAGGAATTCTTCGGTGATGACCTGGAAGAGACGCCAGTTGGAGTCGTTGGCGGTGGCCCCCACGAAACCGCCGAGCCATGCGGCGGCCCGTTGGCGTACGGGGTCGGGCAGTCGGTCCCAGAGCCACGGGCGCGTCTCGTGCAGGGCGATCGCGATGGACGCGGCCTCCACCATGGGCTGGGCGCGGTCGGCGATGGGGGGCCACCGCTCCGGGTGGCGGGGGTCGGTGCCGGTGGCGAGGCCGGTGGCGTAGCGCTCGATGAGGGCCTGGACAACTGCGCTGTTGGTGCTGCCGGGGGTGTCGGTTCCGCCGGCGCCGGCGATGCGGAAGGCGGCGAGCAGGAAGGAGCGGGCGTAGCCCTCGAGCCCGTCCGACCATGCGCCGGCGTAGCCGGCCGGGCCGGGGAGCCGGTACTGGGCCAGGCCGGGCGAGGCGTACGGGACGAGTGCGGTCAGCAGGCGGTCGGCGGTGGCCTCCCAGTGGGCACGGGTGTATCCCGTGTACGGCGACCGGATGGGGTCTGGGGGCGGCAGGTGGTTGGTGTCGACCGAGAGATGCGGCGCGGTCATGCCGGGTCGGGTCCTCCGTGTGTCACTGTGCGCGTGCGGACGAGGGCGGGCTCACGCTGTCGCGTACGACGATGTGGGTGCCGAGCACATGCTGGGTCTCGGCGGTCTCTTCGGGATCGCGCAGGGCCAGGCGTACCGCGGCCCGCCCCAGTTCCTCGGCGGGGGTACGGACGGTGGTGAGCGGGGGGTTGAAGTCCTGGGCGAGGGGGATGTCGTTGTAGCCGACGAGGGAGATGTCGTCGGGGACGCGCAGACCCGCTTCGGCGATGGCGCGCAGGGCGCCCGCGGCGACCATGTCGTCCCCGGCGAATACCGCGGTGAACTGCGGTGCCTCCTTGAGGAGTTCGGCCATCGCGCGATGTCCTGCCGCGCGGCCCAGGCCGCAGTCGACGATGTGCGCGGACTCGGCCGGCAGGCCGTGTGCGGCGAGCGCGGCACGGTAGCCGGAAACGCGGGCGTCCAGGGCCGTGTTGCCGGGCAGTCCGCCCAGGAACACGATCCGCCGGTGTCCCGTCGAGATCAGGTGGCTGGTGATGGCCTTGGCGCCGGCCTCGTTGTCGAAGACGACGACCAGCGCAGGCAGGTCGGGGTCGGGTGAGGGACGGCCGCACAGCACCAGGCGGGAGCCGGCCGCGTCCAGGGCGTGGGCATAGTGGGCCACACGTTCCCGGTAGGCGTCGTCCTCGACGACGCCGCCCGCCAGGATGACCACGCCGGCGCCCTCCTCCCGCATGAGCTGTACGAACTCCATCTCCCGCTGCGGGTCGCCGCCGGTGCTGCCGACCAGGCACAGCCGGCCGTGGGCCGTCGCCTCCGCTTCGACGCCCTCGGCGACCATGGCGTAGAACGGATTGGTGACCTGGCGCAGGACGACGGCGACCATCGTGCGGCCGCCGCCGACCAGGGCGCGGGCATGGGCGTTGGCGACGTAGTCCAGCGCCCGCGCGGCACGGAGCACTCGGGCGCGGGTGGCCGGCGGCACGGGGTGGTGTCCGCTCAGCGCGCGGGAGACGGTGGCCGCGGATACGCCCGCCCGCTCCGCCACCTCGCGGATCGTGACCCGCCCCCTTGCCGCCATGCCGTTCCCTCATTTCCTCGCGCAACGTGGTCGTCGGTGCCGTCTCAGCTGTTGGCGGCGTGGTCCTTGGCGAACTCCTCGGCCATCCGGTCGCCACCGCGGGAGCGCCACGTCTTGACGGCGGCCTCGTACTCGGACATCGGGGAACGCCCGGCGATGACCGCGGTGATGGTGTCGTCCATCAGGGCCCTGAGGGTGGTGCCCTGCGCGGTGAACGTGCGGGACTGCAGCCCGTACGACGCGTTGCGGATGGCGACCGGGACGACCTTCTGCTGCCAGTCGTGCAGCGCGCGCACGGCCTCCGGCCTGCCCGGCACGAAGAGCACCTGGGGTCCCTCGGCCAGATATCTGAAGGGGAGGTTGTTGACGTTCTCCACCTGACCCAGCTTGCTGGTCTTCGGCGCGCCGTCCTTGTCCCGGGTGAAGTGCACGCCCTCCAGGCCGTAGTGCATCAGCTCCCATTCCTTGGTGCCGAACGGGGCGGCCAGGTAGTCGAGGAGGCGCAGCAGCAGTTCGATGCGTTCCTTCTTGGCCTTCTTCAGGATGGTGTACCCGAAGGAGCGGCGGGCGGCGACGAGGCCGCCGGGGGTGCCGTCCACGCTGTAGGGCAGGGCGGGTGCGGGGGTGAGCAGGCCCTTGGAGTCGGGGTAGAGGGTCTGGTAGGAGCCGAAGCCGTTCTGCATCGAGCCGGCGGTGCCGTTGAGGAACAGGGTGTTCAGGTCCACCGCTGACAGCGAGGTGGCGTCGGGGTGGTAGGAGCCGTTCTTGCGGAGCTGTGCCTGGTAGGCGATCGCCGCCTGGTAGCGCTCGTCGGTGTAGTTCGGGTGGAAGGTGCCCTTCTTGTCGACGGCCCAGCCCTGCGGGGCGTTGTGGGCGGCGGAGTGCACCCCGTTGCCGAACAGGGAGCCGGTGGTCGCGCCCAGCGCGTAGGTCTTGCCGTGGGTGGCCTTCTTGGCCACGTCGGCGAAGTCCTGGGAGGTCCAGCCCTGTTTCATGCCGGCGTCGGTGAACATGCCCTGGTTGATCCACAGTGTGGAGCCGGGCAGTGGGCGTTCGAGAGGGATGCCGTAGAGGCGGCCGCCGATGCGGCCCATGTCGCGCCAGGCGTGGGTGGGGATGCCCGCCAGGTTGGGGTAGTCGTTGACGGCCTCGCCCGACAGGAACGGCGTCAGGTCCTCGGCCCTGCGCTGCACGAACTGCGCCTCACGGGGCAGGACGAACCCGGAGAACATGTTGATGATGTCCGGCAGCGACTCGGGGTCGCGGGCCATCACCGTGGCCATCTTCTTCTGGTAGTCGGCCTGCGAGATGATGGTGAACTCGATCTTGACGCCGAGGGCCTTCTCGACGGCCCGCCAGTACTGGTTCTGCCCGCGTCCCTTCGGCGGTGTGCCGAAGGTGACGGACATGACCTTGACCGTGGAGCCGTCGCCCGGGGTGCGCGCGACCGACGTGGCCAGGTCGGAGGGGTAGGAGGTGTAGCCGGCCTGGACGCCCGACTCGGTGGGGGCGAGGTCGGGCTTGGCGCCCGAGGCCGCCTGGTAGGCGGGCCACGCGGCGAGCTTCTTGCCCGCGTTGGAGACGTCGCCGTCGTCCGAACCGGTGGAGCACGCGGTCAGCAGACCGGGGACGCACACCGCGGCGCCACCGGTGGCCATGGAACGCAGCAGAGTGCGTCGGGACATGCTGGGCATGGGCGAGTGACCTTTCTGGGTTGCGGCTCTTGCTGGTGGTTCTCAGCTCTTGATGGCGCCGGTGAGCACGCCCTTGGTGAAGTACTTCTGAAGGAAGGGGTAGACGAGCAGGATCGGCACGGTGGCGATCACCAGAATCGCCATCTGGATCGTCTGCGGTGCGTTCACCGTGGCCTCGCCGGTGGTGGTGTCCGTGAGCCCGGAGCCGGTCACGACATAGGTGCGCAGCACCTGCTGGAGCGGCCAGTGGTCGCTCTCGAGGTAGAGCGAGGCGTAGAACCAGGAGTTCCAGTAGGCCACGGCGTAGAACAGGCCGACGACGGCCAGCGCGGCCTTCGACAGGGGCAGCACGACCGACCACAGGACGCGCAGGTCTCCGGCGCCGTCCAGGCGGGCCGCCTCGTACAGCTCCTCGGGGATGGCCTGGAAGAAGCCGCGCAGGACGACCAGGTTGAACACGCTGATCAGCACCGGGAGGATCAGCGAGGCGTAGGAGTCGAGCAGCCCGAGTTCCTTGACGAGCAGGAAGTTCGGGATCATGCCGGGCGGGAAGAGGAAGGTGAACAGGACGAGCAGGAGTACGGGCCTGCCGCCGAACACGCCCGGGCGGGACAGGGCGTAGGCGAGGGTGACCGTGCAGACGAGGCTGAGCAGTGTGCCGACGACGGTGACGCCCGCGCTGACGCCGAGCGCATGGGTGACGATGCCGCCGTCGAGGATGTCCCGGTAGGCCTTGAGGGTCGGGTTCTCGGGCCACAGCACCCAGCCGCCGCCCGCCACCACCTCGCGCTGGGAGGCGAGCGAGGTCGACAGGATCACGAGGAACGGCACACAGACCAGCAGCACGACCACGACGAGGGCGACCGCCTTGGCGGCCTGAGTGACGGGCTTGGGCTTCTCCATCCAGCCGGGCCGTACCTGGGCGCTCACCTGTAGACCCCCTGTTCACCGAGCCGGTGGGCGACCTTGTTGGCCGCGTACACGAGCAGGGCGCCGACCAGGCCCTTGAACAGGCCCGCGGCCGCCGCGAATCCGTAGTCGCCGCCGACGATGCCCTGGTAGTAGACGAAGGTGTCGATGATCTCGGCGGCCTGTGGGCCGACCGCGTCGCGCTGGAGCAGCATCTGCTCGAAGCCGACGGAGAGGATGTCGCCCAGCCGCATGATGAGCAGCAGCACGATCACCGGGCGGATCGCGGGCAGCGTGATGTGCCAGAAGCGCCGCCAGGGCCCCGCCCCGTCGATCGCGGCGGCCTCGTACTGCTGCTCGTCGACCTGCGACAGCGCGGCCAGGAAGATGATGGTGCCCCAGCCGGCGTCCTTCCAGATCACCTGCGCCACCACCAGCGGCTTGAAGGCGTCCGGGTTGCCGATGATGTCCACGGTGTGCAGACCCGCGTCGCCGAGGTAGCCGTTCAGCATGCCCGTGTCCCCCAGGACCTGCTGGAACAGGGCGACGACTATCACCCACGAGATGAAGTGCGGCAGATACACCACCGACTGCACGAAGCGGCGCACGGTGGACCAGGTGAGGCTGTGCAGCAGCAGCGCGAGGGCGAGCGGGACGGGGAAGTAGAACACCAGCTGGAGGACCGCGATCCAGACGGTGTTCAGCACCGCGTCCCAGAAAGCGCCGTCTTCCAGCATCCGCTGGAAGTTGCCGAGACCGGTCCAGGGGCTGCCCCAGATGCCGTCGAAGGGCACGTACTCCTTGAAGGCGATGACGTTGCCGACCAGCGCGCCGTAGTGGAACACCAGGAAGTACGCGAGCCCGGGCACCATCAGCAGGAACAGCGTCCGGCTGCGGCGTCTTTGAAAACCTTTTCGCTTGATTGAAGCGCCTGACGGGTGACGGGAGGGGCGGCTCACCGTCGATTTCCCAGGGCGCTCGCGTAGCAACGCTGCCACGGAGCCTCCTCGGCTGTGGGTATGGAGTGAGGGGAAGTTAAAACGTTTTCAGCGTGGGGTCAACACCTCTGACACATCTCTGGTTCCATGGCTGACGCCGCGCCTTGACGCTCGTGCCGGGCGCTGCCAGACTCGCGGCCACACTCCAGAAAGCGCTTGCTCCGCCCTGCCGCCGACCGGTGTGTGAGGAGGCGTCACTCCAGCGATGCGCGGGCGCAGGGCGGGGAGCCGACCCCCACACAGGAGATGACGAGATGGGACGCAGAGCCGTACCTTCCCCTCACCGGACACGGGCAGCCGCGACCGGCGCCGTGGCGCTCCTCGCTCTCGCCGCCGGGCCGAGTCCGTCGGCCGTCGCCGCGGCGATCCCCGGCCCCGCGGAGCCGACCGCCGCCGGGGCCCCGCCGCGGATCGCGGCCTGCGGCGACGGCTCGTACCAGGCGGAGGCCGTGCTGAGCGGCAGTACCTGGACCGCGCGGCACGGGAGCGGCGTCGTGTACACGGGCACCGATATGCGGGCCGCGATGCAGGCGGCGATCAACAGTCTGACGGCCGGCCGCACCTCCAAGGAGCGCGTCGTCGTCCGTGGCTCCGGCTCCGTCAGCGCCAACTCACGGGTCTCGCTGCCCAGTTACACGGCGCTGGACGTCTGCGGCACGATCAATGTCACCGGCAGCGGCTCCGGGGATCAGGCGCCGGTCTACGCCCGTGGCGCACGGGACATCGAGATCCAGAACCTCAAGGTCACCGGCAGCCCGCTGTACGGGATCTTCCTGCGCAACGTCCAGAACGTGGTGCTCGGCCAGATCGACATGCGCCTGTCGGCCGGCCTCGGGGTCAGGATCGACAACCGCGGCGACACCAGTCAGTGGACGAAGAACGTCAGGATCGACAACGTCTACGTCTCCGGGGCCTCCAGCCACGCGGTGGAGACATACGGTGTGGACGGCATCACCATCGGCACGGTCACCGCGCGGAACGTGGGCGAGTCGGGCCTGCTGCGCAATCAGACCATCAACGCCACCGTCACCAAGGTCGACGCGGACAACGCGGGCGCCGGCACCGGCTATGCGGCCTTCCGCATGGCCAACCGCAATGGCCGTGTCGGCAGCGGCTATCCCACCAATATCCGGGTGGGCGAGGTCATCGCGCGCGGCGGCGGGCGCGGAGTGTTCTGTGTCTCCGAGAGCGGGGGCGCGGTCATCGACAAGGTGACGATCTCGAATACCGGCAATAACGCGATCCTGGTGGAGAACTGCTACAACGTGAACCTCGCCGCACAGAGCGGCACCGTCACCGGCGGAGGCGAGATCCGGCTCGCCGCACGCACGGAGTTCGCCAACAACCGGGACATCACCGTCCAGAACCTCACCGTGACCAACTCGGCCATCAGGGAGAGCCCCTGCGGCGAGAACACCGAGTTCCGCAACAACCGGCTGGTGAACAGCGCCCAGAGCATCTGCTGAACCGCCCGGGGCGAGCGTACGTACGGCGACGGTGCCCCGGGGCCCGTCAGGTGTGAGCGGCGGCCGCTGCCTCGGCCGCCGCGGCACGCTCCTCGCCCTTGCGCTGCGACCGCTTGGCGTACCAGCCCGTCCACAGGGCGAGGGCGCCGAGCACGCCATAGATCAGGACCGGGCTGACGACCACCATGGTGTCGGTGGGCAGTGAGTAGGCCAGCGCGACCCGGACCCCGGCCTCCAGCAGGTACGCCACGCCCCAGACCGCCGTCATCGTCGTCATGGTCCTGCGGAACCCCTCGAACTGCCACAGGCCGTTCCACCAGGCGGTGCTCGCCTCGGTGCCGTCGGTGGCGAACTTGCGCCCGAAGTAGAACATCAGCGGGCGCGGCGCCAGCAGCGTCGCCAGGCACAGCAGCCCGAACAGGCCCGTCACGCCCGAGTCCTTGATCAGCAGAGCACGGGCCGAGTGGGCGCCGACCAGCGACACCACGGCCGTGATCACGAGGAACACCAGGGTGACGATGGCGAATTCGTCGAGGTGGCGGCGCCACACGAGATGGACGGCGCTGTCGAGCACCGGCCAGGCACCGCTGGCCAGAAGCGCGGCGAATTCGCTCCAGCCGTGGTCGTGGAGCGCGTTGTACGTGATGATCGGGGCGACGACGTTGAGGGCGATGGTGAGAGCCCAGCCGAGAGCGGCGGCGCCCCTGGAACGAGCGGGCGGCGCCGGGCGTTCGTCGGGCCGCGCCGACTGCGTGTCGGGTGCGCTCTGAGCGCTCTGCGTGGTCGTGTCCTGACTGGTCACAGTTCCCCCGTAAGACGTGCTTGGTGGTGCGGCAAGGAGACTAGGGCAGGCGCGCGGCGGGGGCCAGTTCCGGCTTGCCAAATGTCACCAAAATATGGGCGGAAGGTCCTCATCGGGTGACCGGCCAAGCGGTGGTCGCCCCAAGAGCGAGCGGCCACGCGGATGCGTCACCTCGCCGGGTGCGGTCCGGTCCTGCGGCACTTCCCGTCGGCTATTTGTCGAAATTCCCGTCAAAGCGCATCGGCTAATTCACCAACAGAATCACCTTGCATCTTCGGAGAACCCCAGCAAAATAGCGGTCATTGGGCTCATCCTGTAAGGAGCACTGGTTTGCATTTCAGCGTATTGGGTCCGCTTCAGGTGCTGTCCCTCGGCCGGCCCGTCGCCATTGGCGGCCCGAAGCAGCAGGTACTGCTCGCGCTGCTGCTCGCCCGCTCCGGCAGCACCGTACCGGTGCCGCAGATCGTGGATACGCTCTGGCCGCGCAGGCCACCGCGGACCGCGTTGGCGCAAATCCACAGCCGTATCTCCTCATTCAGACACATCCTCGGCCCGGAGACCATCAAAACGGTCCCGTCCGGCTATTCCCTGACGCCGTCCCCGGGCTCGATCGACGCCCAGGTCTTCGAGGAGGAGGTCAGCCGGGCCATCGCGCTGCGGGCGGCCGGGCGGCACGGCGAGGCCACGGCCGTGCTGCGGACCTGCCTGGGCAGATGGCGCGGCCCGTCGGCGTTCCAGCACCTGGAAGGCGAGCCCTTCGACCGCGAGGCCGGCCGGCTGGAAGAGCTGCGCCTCTTCGCCCTGGAGCACCGGATAGGGGCCGACCTGGAGACACGGGACGCCGCCGAGCTGGTGCCCGAACTGGTCGATCTCGTCGCGGCCCACCCCACCCACGAGCGCCTCCACCATCACCTGATGCTCGCCCTCGACCGCAGCGGCCGGCGCAGCGACGCGCTGAACGTCTATCTCTGCCTCCAGCGGCGGCTGGCCGCCGAGCTGGGCACCGACCCCGCCGAGGACCTCCAGCACCTCTATCACCAGCTGCTCTCCATGGACCGCGGCGCGCCCGCGGCCGACCAGCGGCAGGGGCGGGCCCGGCTCACAGCCACCGCGGCCCGGCCGGACCGCACCGGCCCCGCGGGCCCCTTCGTGAACCAGCTGCCCCCGGACATCCCCGACTTCATCGGGCGCGGCCGGGAGCGGCGGCTCGTCGTCGACACGCTCACGGCCGGCTCCGCCGCGCGGCCGGGCACCGCGGCGCGCGCCGTCATCGTCAGCGGCATGACCGGGGTGGGCAAGAGCGCGCTGGCGGTCCACACCGCACATCTGACGCGCGACAGCTTCCCCGACGGCCTGCTGTACATCGACGGGTCCGCCTTCCCGCGCACCGAGGAGGGCCTGCGGGGCGTCCTGGGGCGGCTGCTGCACGGCCTGGGCGTTCCGGAGGAGGAGCAGCCCGGCTCCTGGGCCGTGCGGCAGGACGTGTACCGGAGCCTCATCGCCACCCGCCGGGTCATGGTGCTCATCGACAACGTCACCGAGGCGGACGACCTGCGGGCGGTCATCCCCACCGGGGGCGGCTCCGCGATGTGCGTCACGACACAGGTGTCCCATCTCGCCGTCGACGGCGCCGTCCGGGTGCCGCTCGATGTGCTGGGCGCCGAGGAGTCCCGCGCGCTGCTGTCCTCCGGGCTGTGCCCCGGGAGGTTCGAGGAGCAGGGCCGACAGCTCGACGAGGTGCTCGCGCTGTGCGGAGGGCTGCCGGCCGCCCTCCGCGCGGTCGGCAATGTGCTCGCGGCCCGGCCCCACTGGTCCCTGGAGCATGTCGCCTCCTCCCTCACCGGCGCCCGGAATCCGGCGAGTCGGCTGAGCCTGCCGGGACGCAGCCTGGCCGACGCCTTCGACGAGGCGTGCGGCCGGCTCACCGAGGAGAGCAGGCGCGCCCTGACGGCCCTGGCCGCGTTGGACGCGGAGCGGCTGACGCCCGGCACGGCCGGCCCGCTCCTCGGCTGTTCCGGTACGGCCGCGGCCGCCCTCCTCGACGAGCTGACGGACCGCAATCTGCTGCGCCCCGTACGCGCCGCGCGCCCGCGGGAGTGGGCCTACGCCATGCACGCGTTACTGCGCGAGCATCTTCGCGCCACGCTTCCCGACACGCCTTCCGGCACGCCTTCCGACGCGCTTCCCGACTCCGCGTATCGCGGCAATTGCGGTCAGTTCCACTTCGGATACCGGACCGCCCGGGACGTTATCGCCGGGGGGCCGGGGTTCTCCGGCGATACGCGGCGGACGGATAGAGCGGAGGTAGGGATTCCGTAGCGGCGCGCGTTAACGTCCGGGTGTTTCCGCGGAACGCGGCTGTGGGCCGGGTACCGCACGCCCTGTACACCGATTTCATAAAGGGGAGACTCTTATGAACAGCACCGTGACTGCCTGGAAGGACGCCACGTACCGCGAGGGCCTCGCGGTGGACCCGGGCCACCCGGCGGGCGTGGTGGACCTGACCGCCGACCTCGCCGACGAGGGCACCTCCGTGGCCGCCGTGACCCTCTCCACGCAGCCCTTCTTCCAGTGCTGCGGCTGACCCTGGCAGCACCCGCAGCACTCCGCAGTGACCGCCCGTAGCGACGGCCACCGCACCCATTGAAGCCGGCGCCGGCCCGTTCCGTACGGGCCGGCGCCGGTCTGCCGCGCGGACGCGTACGCGCGGCGTACGCGGAGTCGTACGAGGAGGCGTACGAGGCAGACCCGCATCCGGCCGGTGCTTCCCGCTACGAAAGGACATCCGATGCCGCTCAGCCGTCCGCCCGGCGAGCACACCGCCGCTCCGGCCCCGGACTCGCCCCCGGCCCCCGACCCGACCGCGGTCCCGGCCCCAGGCCTGGCCCCCGGCTTCTGGGCCGCGGGATGCTACCTGCGGGAACGCGTCACCCCTTCCTCCGCACCACCGCCGCCCACGGCCCCGGCCCCGGCGGCGGACCGGCTCGCCGGCTGGCGGGCGCTCGCGCCCTTTCGCGGCCCGGACGAGCGCTTCGTCGACGGACTCCGCTCGGTCGCGGTCACGGCGCCGGTGCTGCACCGGCTGCTCGGCGAGGACCCCACGGCGCTCGCCGCCCGGCTGCCCCGCCGCCCCGCGTGGGCGCGGCAGGTGCGCTCCGCACGCCCGGCCCCCGCCCCGCCCGGCACGGAACCGCTGCCGGGCCTCCTGCGTGTCGCCGAACCCCTCGTCCGGCAGGCGCAGCGGCGGATGCGCACGGCCCTGCGCCGCCTCGGCCCGTTCCCCGCGGAACTGGACGGGCTGTGCGAAGCCCTGTCCACGAGCGTGCCGCTGGCCCGGCTGGCCATGGTGCTGAAGCCCACCATGATCCTGGAGATCAACGTGGCGCGCGTCGAGGGCCGACTGGCGTCCGGAAGGACCGGCGAGGAGCGCTACCGCCTCTTCGTCGACTCTCTCACCAGCCCCCGGGAGCAGCACCGCCTGTGGACGGAGTACCCGGTGCTGGCCCGGTGCGTGGCCGAACTGCTCGACAGCTGGGTGGCGAGCCGTACGCGCTTCGCCCGGCATCTGCGCGACGACCTCGGCGAGCTGTGCGACGACCTGCTGTCCGGCGCCCGTCCGGGCGGCGTGGCGGCGGTGCGCTTCGGCCACGGCGACGTTCACCGCCGGGGCAGCTCGGTGTGCCGCGTCGACTTCCACGACGCGCCGTCGGTGTTCTACAAACCGCGGTCGCTCGCCGTCGACGAGCAGTTCGCACGCGTCCTGCACCGCTTCAACGAGGACAGCCCGTACGCCGTGCGCACCCCGCGCACACTGACCCGCGCGGACCACGGCTGGGCGGAGTGCGTGACGGCCCGGCCCTGCCCGGCGGCCCAGGACGTGGCCGGCTTCTACTGGCGTACCGGCGCGCTGCTGGCCCTGGTGCACGCGCTGGGCGGCACCGACTTCCACCACGAGAACATCATCGCCGCCGGCGAACACCCGGTGCTCGTCGACCTCGAAGCGCTGCTGCACCCCCGCGCCCCCGAGCGCGGGGGAGACGGCGCCGGGAAGCGGGAGCCGGACGAGCCGGCCCTCGTCGCGCTGCGCGAATCGGTGCGGGCCACCGCGCTGCTGCCCACCAAGGTGGTGCTGGACCGGACCGCGGCGGGCGCGCCCGCCGCGGACTACAGCGGACTGAACGGAGCCCAGGACCAGCCGTCCGTCGTGCCGGTGCCCGTCGAGAAGAACCCGGGGACCGACGAGGTGCACATCGTGTGGGAACACGTGGCCACCGCCGGTGGGGAGAACCGGCCGCGGCTGCCCGACGGCACGCCCGCCGACCCCGCGGACCACACCCCCGATGTGCTGGCGGGTTTCCGCTTCGGCTACGACTGGATCAGCGCCCGGCGCGCGGAACTCCTGGCCCCCGGCGGCCTGGTGGCCGGCTTCGCCGGCACACCCGTGCGCTTCCTGCCCAGGGCGAGTTTCGTCTACGCCAAGGTGCTCGCCGAGAGCACCCACCCGGACTTCCTGCGGGACGCGCTGGAACGGGAGCGCAGCACGGCCCGGCTGGTCGCGGGACGGTACGCGGGAGCCGCGGGCGAAGCGGTCGTACGCGCCGAGATGGACGCGGTGCTGCGCGGGGACATCCCGCTGTTCGAGGCACTGCCGGGGTCGCGGAAGCTGCTGCTCGACGACGGGCGGTCCGTGCCCGGGTTCTTCGACGAGCCGGCGCTCGGCGCGGTGCGCCGCCGCATCGAGGCCATGGGCCCCGAGGACCGGGAGTTCCAGGAGCGGATCATCGCCGGGTCCTTCGTCGGCAGCGTCGATGTGAGCCTGCTGGAAGAGCGGCCCGCCGCGGTCCTCGGCCGGGCGAGGCCGCGGCCCCGTACCGCCGACGCGGCGGAACTCGTCGCCGCCGCCACCGCGATCGGCGACCGGGTACGGCACCTCGCGATCGTCCGGGAGGGGCGGGTCGGCTGGGTCGCACCGCAGCCGGTGGCGCACGGGGTCTGGGACCTCGCCCCGCTCGGCGAGGACCTCTACTCGGGACTCTCCGGCATCGGTCTCTTCCTCGCCCGGCTGGGCCGGATCAGCGGCCAGCGGCGTTTCACCCAGCTGGCGTTGGACGTCGCCGACGAGGTGGTCCGCCGGATCCACGCGAACGCCGCCGCCCAGGCCCGCGGCGGAGCGGGCCGCGGCGAGGACCCGGACATCGGAGCGTTCGGCGGCTGGATGGGGCCGCTGTACTTCCTGGCGCACCTCGACCGGCTGCTGGGCGGCACACCGCATCTGGCCGCGGTGCGCGAGCCGGCGCTGTCCGCCGCGGAACGGGCCCTGGGCAGCGCCAAGGCGTTCGACGTCGTGGCCGGCTCGGCGGGCTGCGCCCTGACCCTGCTCACCCTGATCGACGCCGGGCACGACCTCGACGGACGAGCGGCGGCCCTCGCCCGCGCCGCCGCCCGCCACCTGGTCACCGGCGCCGTCCCCGGCTCCACCGGGCGCGGTCTGACCTGGGAACACCACCAGATCGACAGCAACCGGCCGCTCACCGGCTTCGCCCATGGAACGGCGGGCATCGTGACCGCCCTGGCCCGGCTGCACCCCCTCGCGCCCGACGAGGGCTGCGCCGAGGCGGTGGCCGGCGGGCTGGCGTACGAGACGGAGGTGTTCGACACCGAGGCGGGGAACTGGCCCGACTTCCGCACCGAGGCCGTGTCCCCCTTCCGGTCGCTGTGGTGCCACGGGGCCGCGGGCATCGGCATGTCCCGGCTCGACCTGATCGGCAGGCCCGGGACCGCCGGCCGGGAGGAGGAGCTGGCCGCCCAGGCCATGGCGGCGCTGCGGCTCGACGGCGCCGGCGCCCACCGCCTCACGGGCCGCGGCAGCGACAGCATGTGCCACGGCGATCTCGGCAACCTCGAACTCCTCCTGCTGGCCGAGCGGAGCGGCCGGTCCGAGCCCGGTGCGCTGATGCGGTTGCTGGGGGAGAAGCTCGACGCCGCCGCGGTCCACGGCTGGGTGTGCGGTTCGCCGACCCGGAGCGAGACGCCGGGCCTGCTGACGGGCATCTCGGGGGTGGGGCACCAGCTGCTGCGCTTCGCCTGCCCGGACCAGGTGCCCTCCGTCCTGCTGCTGCACCCGCCGGTGCCGGGGCGCCCCCGCCGGTGAGGCCAGGGCCCCGTGCGATGATCGAGGCGGGCGCTGATCTCTTCGGGAGATGGCCCGCAACGGCTCGTCCTTCGGGGAGTGGGTATGGATCTGCGGCAGATGGAGGTCGTCGTCGCGGTCGCCGAGGAAGGCGGGTTCACCGCGGCGGCGCGGCGGCTGCACGTGGTGCAGTCGGCGGTGTCCGGTACGGTGCGCGCGCTGGAGAAGGAGATGGGGACCCGGCTCTTCGACCGCACCACGCATCGGGTCGCCCTCACCTCGGCCGGTGAGGCGTTCGTGCCCGCCGCCCGCGCGGCGTTGCGGGCGGCGGAGCAGGCACGGGCGGCGGTCGACGTCGCGCGGGGCGAGCTGCGGGGGCAGGTCACGGTCGGCACGATGCAGGGTGTCTGGGTCGGCCTGCACCGTGCGCTGGCCCGGCTGCGGGCGGAACACCCACGGGTGGCCGTCCGGCTCCGGCAGGGGCCGGTGGCCGACATCCGGGATGCGCTGCGCGACGGCTCGGTGGACCTGGCCGTGGTGGCCCTCGACCGCCAGCAGCAGCGGGGGCTGGTAACCCGGCCGCTGGTGCGTGAGGAGATGGTGCTCGCGGCCTCGCCGGCGCGTGGCTTCGCCCAGGACGACCAGGTCACCTTCGCCGAGGTCGCCCGGATGCCGTTCATCGACTTCACGCCCGGCTGGGCGATCCGCTCCGCGGTGGACCGGGCCTTCCGGGCCGCCCTGGCCGAGCGCGGCACCGAATTCGAGGTCAACGACATCGTCGCGGCGTCCGAACTGGTCCGGCACGACCTCGGGGTGTGTGTCATGCCGGAGTCGATCGCCGCTCGCTTCCCCGACCTGGCGCTGCGCAGATTCGCCCGGAACCCGCCGCGCTGGCACGTGATGGTGGTGCGGCCCCGGGGCGAGACGCCTCCGGCGGCCGCCGCGCTGCTGCGCCACATCACCTGACGCCGACGGCCGCGGGCCGCGAGCCCCGGCCCGGCGCCTCGCCCTTCTGGCGCAGGGGCCCGAGGCGCGCGCTACCGCGGTTCGCTCCTGGGCAATGCCCCGTGCGCTGGTGGACACACCGCCGGTGCCGCGCGCGTCTACGGTCGGGGCGCGGCGGCTTCGACAGCGGTCCCGCGAGCCGACATCGAGCTGACATCGAGGGGATGGACGGGCATGAGCGAGCAGACGGACGTGGTCGTGGTCGGCCTGGGGCCGGGCGGGGAGTACGTCGCGGGCACGCTGGCCGAGGCCGGTCTCGACGTGGTCGCGGTGGAGGCCGAACTCGTCGGAGGCGAGTGCCCGTACTGGGGCTGTGTGCCCAGCAAGATGATGATCCGTGCGGGCAATCTGCTCGCCGAGGCCCGCCGTGTCCCCGGCCTCGCCGGGGACGCCTCCGTCCGCCCGGACTGGGGCCAGGTGGCCGCGCGTATCCGGGACGAGGCCACCGACGACTGGAACGACCAGGTGGCGGCCGACCGGCTGACCGGCAAGGGCGGGCGGCTGGTCCGCGGCGTCGGGCGGCTGACCGGTCCGCGCGAGGTGTCCGTCGACGGCCGCGCCTTCCGGGCCCGGCGGGGCGTGGTCCTGGCCACCGGCGGCCGACCCCGGATCCCCCCGGTCCCGGGGCTGGCCGCCACCCCGTACTGGAGCAACCGGGACGCCGTGGCGGCGAAGGAACTGCCCGCCTCGTTGACCGTGCTGGGCGGCGGCAGCATCGGGGTGGAGCTCGCCCAGGTCTTCGCGCGCTTCGGGTGCCGCGTCACCGTCGTCGAGGGCCAGGACCGGCTGCTGTCGGCGGAGGAGCCGGAGAGCGGGCGGCTTGCCGCGGACGTCCTGCGAGCCGAGGGCGTGACCGTGCTGACGGCCGTCCGGGCCGAGCGGGTGAGCCACGACGGCGCGGTGTTCACCGTCCACCTCGACAACGGGGAGGCGGTCGACGCCGAGCGGCTGCTGGTCGCCACCGGCCGCGGCGTCGAGCTGGCCGGGCTGGGCGTGGAGACCGCTGGTGTCGACCCGACGGCCGCGGCGGTGCCCACCGATGGGCGGATGCGCGCCGGCGAGGGTCTGTGGGCGGTCGGGGACATCACCGGCCGGGGTGCCTTCACCCATGTGTCGATGTACCAGGCGCGGATCGCGGTCCGGGACATCCTCGGGCAGCCCGGCCCCGAGGCCGACTACCGGGCGCTGCCCCGTGTGGTGTTCACCGACCCGGAGATCGGCGCGGTGGGGCTCACCGAGCGGCGCGCCCGCGACCAGGGCCTGCGGGTGAACACCAGCGTTCTCCCGATGTCCTCCTCCACCCGGGGCTGGATCCACAAGGCGGGCAACGAGGGCTTCGTCAAGCTGGTCCAGGACGCCGACCGCGGCGTCCTGGTCGGTGCCACCTCGGCGGGGCCCGCGGGCGGCGAAGTGCTGTGCGGCCTGGGGGTCGCCGTCCACGCGAGAGTGCCCGTCGATCGACTCAGGAACATGATCTATGCCTATCCCACCTTCCACCGGACCGTCGAAGCCGCCCTCGCGGCCCTGGACTGACCGGTGCGCCGCGGCCCCTTGGACAGCCGCGTGAGGCGGACGCGGCGGGCGTTCGAGGGGAACGACCTCGCCGTCATCGCGCTGGGATACGTCGTGATGCGCACCGCGCTGGCCGGGCTGTGGCTGCGCGCCGCGCGGGCCGACCCCGCCCGGCGCCGGACCACCCTGCGCTTCGCCTGCGGAGTGGTGGCCTGCCAGGTCGGCTGGGTGGTGTCGCTGTTCCTCCCGGAGCGGGCGCAACTGCCGGGATGACCCCCTGGCATCCGCGCCACATCGCCGAGCGCTACGAACTGTTCACGCTGATCGTGCTCGGCGAGTCCGTCGCCGCCGCCACGGCCGCGGTCCGCACCGCCTTCGACGCGCACCGCGGCACCGGGCCGCTGTGCGTGGTGGCGGCGGGCGGGCTGCTCATGGTCTTCGCCATGTGGTGGCTGTATTTCGCCCGGCCCGCGCACACCCTGCTCGCCACCACGCACCAGGCCCCCGGCAGAAGATTCCTGTGGGCCTACGGCCACTATCTGATCTTCGGTTCGGCGGCCGCCGTCGGGGCGGGCCTGGCGGTGAGCGCCGACCAGGTCACCCACCGCGCGGACGTGTCCCCGCAGGCCGCCGGTGCCATGGTGGCCATCCCGGCGGCCGTCTTCCTGCTCACCGTGTGGGCGCTGCATCTGCGGCCCCACCACCGGCGCGCCGCCGAGTCCGTGCCCTTCCTCCTCGCCGCCGTCCTCGTCCTCCTGACCGCCTTCTCCCCGGCGCCGGCCCTGGGCACGGGGATCGTCCTGGCGGCGCTGGCCGCGGTCGCCACGGCGACCTGCGGCGGCCGGGCCGCAGGCGTCAGCCCGCCGCGCGGACGGCCTCGAGAATGAGGTCCGCGACGGCCTTCGGCTGGGACACCGCGACGGCGTGCGAGGCGCCTTCGACCTCGACGACGGTCGCTCCCGCCCGCCTCGCCGCGAAGCGCTGCACCTCGGGGTTGATGGCCTGGTCCGCGTCGGCCACCACCGCCCAGGAGGGCTTGGTCTTCCAGGCGGTGGTCCGGGCCGGCTCGTCGAACGCCGCGGCGGCGAGCGGGCGCTGCGCCGCCGCCAGGACCTTGGTGACCTCCTCGGGTACGTCGGCGGCGAACACCGACGGGAAGGCCTCGGGCACGATGGTGAGCTCCACCGCGGGCTCGGCGCCCTCGACCGGGAAGGTCGCGGGGCGCAGGTTGTCCGCCAGCGGCGGTGCGGGGAAGCGCCCCTGCAGCTCGCCCAGGCTCTCCCCCTCCTCCAGGACGTACGCGGCGACGAACACCAGCCCGACGACGTTCTCGGCGGCCCCGGCGACGGTGATGACCGCACCGCCGTAGGAGTGGCCGACCAGGATGACGGGGCCGTCGATCTGGGCGGCGGCGGAGGCGACATACGCGGCGTCGGACGCCAGGCCCCGCAGCGGGTTGGGCGGCGCCACCACGGATACGCCGTGGCTCTGGAGCTCGCGGATGACGCCGGACCAGCTGGCCGCGTCGGCGAACGCGCCGTGGACCAGAAGAACGGTCGGAGCGGTAGGTGAAGTCATGTCGGATCCCCTTCTCAGCGCTTCTTGAGCGCAGCGCCCAGCGTGTCTGCGGCCAGCTTGATGGCGGCCTGCGCGGCATGGGTCCCGCGCAGGGCGTTGAGCATGACGAAGTCGTGGATGATGCCCTGGAAACGCACGGCGGTGACCGGGACACCGGCCTCGCGGAGCTTGTTGGCGTACGCTTCGCCCTCGTCCCGGAGGACGTCCGCCTCGGCGGTGATGACCAGGGCCGGAGGCAGATCGGTGAGCTGCTCCGTGGTGGAGCGGAGCGGGGAGGCGGTGATCTCGGCCCGGTGCGTCTCGTCGGTGGTGTACTGGTCCCAGAACCACTGCATGCCGTCCCGGCGCAGGAAGTACCCGGTGGCGAACTGGTGGTACGAGCCGGTGTCGAAGTTCGCGTCCGTGACCGGGTAGAACAGCACCTGCTGGACCAGCGGCACATCGCCGCGCTCCTTGGCCATCAAGGTCAGCGCCGCGGTCATGTTGCCGCCGACGGAGTCCCCGGCCACGGCCAGACGGGTGCCGTCAAGACCCTTGGATCCGCCCTCCCGGACCACCCACTGGGCGACCGCGTAGTTCTGCTCGATGGCCACCGGGTACCGGGCCTCCGGCGACCGGTCGTACTCGGAGAAGACCACGGCCGCGCCCGCGCCGACGGCGAGTTCGCGCACCAGGCGGTCATGGGTGTGGGCGTTGCCGAACACCCACCCCGCTCCGTGGATGTACAGGATGACCGGCAGTTCCCCGGTGGCACCCGCCGGCTTGACGATCCGGGCCCGGACACTGCCCGTGGGACCACCGGCCACGGTGATCCACTCCTCGTCGACCTCCGGCTTGTCGATCTCGCCGGACTGCACCTCGTCGACCGCCGCCCGGCCCTCCGCCGGGGGCAGGTCGAAGAGGTACGGCGGCTTGGCGGTGGCTTCGGCGAAGGCGGCCGCGGCCGGTTCCAGGACGGGCTGGACCGGCACGAAGGCGTCGGACATCTGGTTCTCCAGAGTGGTGCGGGGATGCGAATGAGAATTCCGGGAAGAACGCGAAAATCTCCCCGGTTGCTGGGTCACCCTAGAGTCGGCCGGTGGATGTCTCTTGCCCGTCAGCGCACCGAGTCTTTCCCCACAGCGCCATTCGTGGGGACGCGGCGCCGCCCCGTGCGCTGTCGGACCGAAAGCAGTGCGCTGCCGGGCCATACGGGGGCGCCGGCGAGCCCTAATGTCCTGAAGGAACGGCCGAGTGGGACCGGTCCGGTAAAGCCCGTCGACTATTCCAGCCCATTCGACCGCTGCCACCTTCCGCATATGACGGAATCCCGACATCGTCATTTGGAGTCTGCCGAGGTGCCTACAATGCCGGTCGGCGGGTTGGTTCCCCGCGCCGCCGACGATGCCGCGGACGTGATCGTCCGCAATGCCAAGATCTATACCGGAGACAGCGGCCGCCCGCACGCCGGAGCCCTGGCCATCCGCGACGGCCTCGTCACGGCCGTCGGGGACGACGCGGAGATCGCGCCCTTCGTCGGCCCGGCCACCACCGTGGCCGACGCACTCGGCCGACGCGTGATCCCGGGGCTCAACGACGCCCATCTGCACGTGATCCGGGGAGGCCTCAACTATGTCCTTGAGCTGCGCTGGGACGGCGTGCCCACGCTGCGTCAGGCCCTGGCGATGCTGCGGGAGCAGGCGGTCCGCACCCCGAAGGGGCAGTGGGTGCGGGTGGTGGGAGGGTGGTCGGCCGAGCAGTTCGCCGAACGGCGGCTGCCTACCCCCGCCGAGCTCAACGCCGCCGCACCGGACACCCCGGTCTTCGTCCTGCATCTGTACCAGTCTGCGATCCTGAACCGGGCGGCGCTCCGCGCCGTCGGCTACACCAAGGACACCCCCGCCCCCCGGGGCGGCCAGATCGTACGGGGCAGGAACGGCGAGCCCAACGGCGTGCTGCTGGCCGCTCCCAGCGCTCTGATCCTCTACTCCACGCTCGCCAAGGCCCCGTTGCTGGACGGGGAGCACAAGAAGACCTCGACCCGCCACTTTCTGCGCGAGCTGAACCGCTTCGGGCTGACCTCCGCGATCGACGCCGCCGGGGGGTTCCAGAACTTCCCCGACAACTACGGCACCGTCACCGAGCTGGCCAGGGACGGGGAGCTGACGCTGCGTATCGCCTACCACCTGTTCCCGCAGACCGCCGGCCAGGAGCTCGACGACCTCGCCCGCTGGATCGAGATGGTCCGTCCCGAGGACGGGGACGAGTGGCTACGGCTGAACGGCGCCGGCGAGAACCTGACCTGGGCCGCCGCCGACTTCGAGAACTTCGCCGAGCCCCGCCCGGAGCTGAGCGGCGACTACGAGGCCGCGTTCGAGAAGGCGGTACGCCTCCTCATGGAGCACGGCTGGGGCTTCCGTCTGCACGCCACCTACGACGAGACCATCAGGCGCGACCTGGCGGTGTTCGAGAAGCTCGCCGCGGAGGGTCTCTTCCCGGCCGGGAACAGATGGCTGTTCGACCACGCGGAGACCGTGTCCCCAGACAGCCTCGACCGCGTCGCGGCCCTGGGCGGGGCGATGTCCGTGCAGAACCGGATGTCGTTCCAGGGCGAGGTGTTCGCGCGCCGGTACGGCCTCGGCGCCGCCGCCGAAGCTCCGCCGGTACGGGCCATGCTGGAGCGCGGGCTGACCGTCGGCGCCGGCACCGACGCCACCCGGGTGTCCTCCTACAACCCCTGGGTCGCGCTGCACTGGCTGGTCTCCGGCCGGACCCTCGGCGGTTCGGCCCTCCGGCCGCCGCAGAACCGGGTCGACCGGGAGACCGCACTCGCCATGTACACCCGGGCCGGTGCCGCTCTGACCGGCGAGCAGGACGTCAAGGGCATCCTGCGGGAGGGCTTCTTCGGCGACCTCGCGATCCTGTCCGACGACTACTTCACCGTGCGGGAGCGGGACATCCCGCACATCGAGTCGCTGCTGACCGTCGTCGGCGGCCGGATTGTCCACGCCGAGGCGGAGTACGAGGGGATGGCGGAGGAGATCCCGGCCGTCAGCCCCGAGTGGAGCCCGGTGGCGCACTTCGGCGGCTATCGGGCCATCGGGGGATCCGGTGGCTCCGGCGCCCGTCAGGCGGAGCTGCTGGGCCAGGCCGCCGCCGAGTCGGAACTCCACTGGCAGTGGCGCGTCCGGCGCGGACTGGCCGCGGAGGCCCGCCCCGAGTCGTACGACCCCTGCTTCGTCCTCTGACGGTTTCTCACACCGTCCAGACACCTCCTGACACTGCCCAGAAACGTCCAGAAACGTCCAGAATCGAAGGGAAACCGCGATGGTCGACATCAACGAGGTCAGCGCCGTACCGAGCCCGGACCTGCTCACCCCGGACAACGCCGTGGTGCTGTTCGTGGACCACCAGCCGCAGATGTTCTTCGGCACCGGCAGCGGCGACCGCACCGCGATCATCAATGCCACCGTCGGCCTGGCCAAGGCGGCCAAGGTCTTCGATGCGCCGGCGGTCCTGACCACCGTGGCCGCCGAGTCCTTCTCCGGCCCGATCCTGCCGCAGCTGGCGGAGGTCTTCCCCGACGCCAAGATCATCGACCGTACCTCGATGAACGCCTGGGAGGATCCGGCGCTCGTCGAGACGGTGAAGGCCACCGGCCGTACCAAGGTGGTCATCGCCGGGCTGTGGACCGAGGTCTGCCTGGTGCTGCCCGTGCTGTCCATGATCGCCCAGGGCTATGAGGTCTATGTCGTCTCCGACGCCTCGGGCGGTGTCACCCCCCAGGCCCACGAGCACGCGCTCCAGCGGATGATCCAGGCCGGCGCGGTGCCGGTGACCTGGGTGCAGGTACTGCTGGAGCTGCAGCGCGACTGGGCCAGGACGGAGACCTACGGCCCCGTCACGGAGGTCGTGAAGGAGCACGCCGGCGCCTACGGCCTCGGTGTCTTCTACGCGCAGTCCATGATCGACGCCCACGCGGCCGGCTGACCCCGGCTCCCGACACCGGTCACGAGACCAGGAACAGGAACACAACACGATGGACACCGGACTGCTGATCCTCCGGGTGGTGGTGGGCCTGCTCATCGCCGGCCACGGAGTGCAGAAGGTGAGCTTCCGCCTCGGCGGCCATGGTCTGGCAGGGGGAACCGAGGAGTTCCGGCACGACGGGTTTCGCGGTGGTTCCCTCACCGCGCTCGCCGCGGGCGCCGGCCAGATCGGTTCGGGCCTGTTCCTGGCCCTCGGGGCACTCACGCCGATGGTGGCCATGGTCGCCATCGGTGTGATGACCGTCGCGATCACCGTCAAGTGGCCGCACGGACTGTGGGTGCAGAACGACGGCTACGAGTACCCCCTGGTGCTGGTCGTCGTCAGCGCGGCGCTGTCCTTCACGGGCTCGGGCCGGTGGTCCGCCGACCACGCGATGGGCCTGGACTGGCCGGTGTGGCTGTCGTCGGCGACGGTCGTGCTCGGCCTGGCCAGCGGCCTGCTCACCCGCCTGGTCCTGCACCGTTCAGCCACCGAGGAGAGGACGACGGCCGATGCGCGCACTGCTGACTGACGCGGCCCGCACCCTCGTGCCGCCCCGCGCGGACCGGCACGGCCCGCTGCCGCCGCTGATGCTGACCCTGACCCTGGTCACCGGCGTGGTCGACGCGGTGAGCTACCTGGGACTCGGGCATGTCTTCGTCGCCAACATGACGGGCAATGTGGTCTTCCTCGGCTTCGCCCTGGCGGGCGCCCAGGGACTCTCCGCCCTGGCGTCCCTCGTCTCCCTGGTGGTGTTCCTGACCGGCGCGCTCGCCGGAGGCCGGCTCGCGACCCGGCTGGCGGCGCATCGCGGACGGCTGCTGGCCGTCTCCACCGGCATCCAGACGGTCCTGGTCGGCGCGGCCGCAGCCACCGCGGCCGTCGCCGACGGCCGGGTCACCACCGCAGTCGAGTACGTCCTGATCGTGCTGCTGGGCCTGGCCATGGGGCTACAGAACGCCGTGGCCCGGCGCCTCGGCGTCCCCGACCTGACCACCACCGTCCTCACCCTCACCTTGACCGGGCTCGCCGCCGACTCCACCCCGGCCGGGGGCACGGCGCCACGGCCCGGCCGGCGGATCCTGTCCGTACTGGCGATGTTCCTCGGGGCCCTGGTCGGCGCCCTGTTGGTGCTGCACACACATCTCGCGGCGGCCCTCGGGCTGGCCCTGCTGCTGCTCCTGGTCACCGCGGTGGTCACCCACCGCGTCTCGACCGCCGACGCCCACTGGGCCCCGCCGACGACCTGAGTGCCGCCGGTCAGCCGGCGGCGCCCTGCCATTCGCTGGGGGACATCCCGTAGGTGGCCCGGAACACCCGGCTGAAGTGCGTCGGGCTGATGAACCCCCAGCGGCGGGCCACCGCCGCGATGGTCTGGCGCCCCCGGGCCAGGACCAGTTCGCGCTGGCACTTCTCCAGCCGGCGGCGCCGTATCCAGCGCCCGACCGTGGTGCCCTCGTCCCGGAAGAGCTTGTGCAGATAGCGCACCGAGATGTGGTGGGCGCGGGCGATGGCCTCCGGCGAGAGGTCGGGGTCGGAGAGGTGCTGGGTGATGAAGCGCTGGATCTTCAGCAGCAGCGCCCGGCGCGCGTCCGCGATATCGGCGGGCGGCGGGGCGAGCTGCTCCATGGCGAGGGTGGCCAGGAGATCCAGCGCGTTGCGGGCGACGACTTCGCCGACGGCGGGAGCGGCGGAGGTCACCATCTCGGCCAGCTCGGACAGGAACGGCGACACCAGGGAGCCGAGCAGTGATCCGCCGCGGACGGGAGCCGCCGTGATCCGGCGCAGGTCGTGCTTCTCGACGCCGAGCAGATGCCGCGGCAGCAGGAAGATCTTCAGCCGGGAACCGGCGGGCATCTCCAGCAGGTGGGGGAGTTCGGCGTCGTAGAAGAGGATGTCCCCCGGGTACAGCAGCGTCTCCGGTCCGGCGGGCCCGGTGGAGCCACCGCCTGCGCCCCGCAGCCCCACGAAGAGATAGTCGCCCCGGTCGTGTGCGACCAGACGGGGGCCACGGCGCGGAGGCTCGTCGGACACGACCGATACGGCCGTCTCCGGATCCGACCGGCCGTCGCCGAGGGACATCCGCGCCGCGGCCTCCATGACGGCGATGTCCAGACCGACGGACATCCAGAACCGCGCGCCCTCATACCCGGCGACGGTTCCGGGGGTCTCCTCCTGCGGATCCGCGGTGCGGCCGATTCTCACTTGCGCCTTCACCGGCACCCGACGAATGGCCCCCGCCCTCTGCTTTTGTCGCCGGGGGGAGGGCCTTGTTCTTTTCGCAAGTGACCGTACAAGCACAGGAAGTACAAAAAAGTGTCACTTCAGTGACCATGGTTGGCGTCCCGCTCCCGAAGGTGAACGCCCGGTGCGGTCCGCTGCTCGGACTCCTCGTCGAGCCCCGTGGCATAGGCGCGCAGCAGGTCGTGGACGGAGTACCGGCCGGGGCTCGGCTCGGCGACCAGGTGGGCCCGGGTGAGCTCGGCGAGCAGCAGATCGCTCTCCTGATCGGTGAGTCCGGCGAGGTCGGCCACGGCGGGCGCCGAGAGGTCGGGGCCAGCGCTGGAGACCTACCGCGCCGCCGTCGCCCGGCTCGCGGACGAACTGGGCCTGGCCCCGGGACGGGAGCTGTCCGACGCCCACTCGGCGGTGCTGCGCGAGCCCCGGCCGGCTGCGCGCCCCGCCGCGGGCTCCGGGGCCGCGCTCGGCGGGGAGCCGGCGGACGACGGGCTCCTGTCGGCGATCCCGCTGTCGGCCATCCCTTGCCGGGGGACGGGTACTCCGAGCCGCGGCCCGCCCAGTTGCCACAGGACCTGCCGGCTTTCTCCGGCCGGCGTGCCCAGCTGGCGAAGCTGTCCGCCTTGCTGCCGGAGGAAAGCCGGCGGCTCGACTCAGCGGCTCGTCCAGCGGGCTCGCGGCGGCGGCCGCCCGCAACTTCGGCGCGGGCGATCTGCGGGTCGATGCCCTGCTCCGCCGCCGCGTCGAGCGGGACGTGCGACAGCGAGCAGGAGGCGGCCACATCGACCCGGCCGGCGAGGCCCAGGAGCGCGCCGAGGGTGGACAGCGCTCCACCAGCCGCCGGGTGATGGACGGGGCCGGCAGGGCGTCGCCCGTGTCGACCAGCTGTACGGCCGCCGCCAGGTGTTCGGGGGTGACATCCTTCAGCAGGAAGCCGCTGGCCCCGACGGACAGCGCCGTGCCCGACGCGCACTGACAGGTGCTGATGCCTGCCGAGGGCAGTGACATCATCGCCCATCAGGACCTCGCGCCATGGAATCTCGTGGTCGGCGACGAGGACCAGTGGGCCTTCATCGACTGGGACACCGCCGGCCCAGGTTCCCGCCTGCGGGATGTCGCGTACGCCATGCACGATTTCCTGCGCGACCAGGCCGCCCGGGGCAACCAGCCGTGGGCGGCCTGGTGGGCCGAGGGACACAGGGACGCCTGGCGAAGCGACGCCGAATACATCGAGCAGCGCGAAGACCAGTGGGCGCGCGCCCTGCTCGACGCTGCAACCGTCGCAGGGCGGCGATGGCTTGCAACCCGATGTGCGCACTCCTTGTTCATAGACGTCAACGGTTGGGTTGCTGCACGATGACGCGCAGATAGCTGATCAGCACCGCCACGCAGCGACAGCCCACGCCACGCCCGGACGGACCTTCCGAGGCCCCCGGCGTCGGCCTCTGGAAGGGATCGGCCAGTTGTCCTCATTCACCTTCCGCACCGTTCCGCCCGCCGCCGATGTCGTGATCATCGGCGGCGGGGTGATGGGTGCCGGCACCGCGTTTCACCTCGCCGAGGCCGGGGTGGCGAACATCGTCGTCGTCGAGCGCGACGACCTGGGCGGCGGCAGCTCGGGCAAGCCGATCGGCGGCGTACGGGCCCAGTTCTCCGACCCGCTCAACATCGAACTGGGTAGCCGAAGCCTGCGCGCCTACCAGGACTTCCCGCACCGCCCCGGCGCCGACATCCGGCTCGACACCGTCGGCTACCTCTTCCTGCTCACCAGCGACCGGCAGGCCGCGGACTTCGAGATCAGCGTCGACATCCAGAACGGCCTGGACGTCCCCAGCCGTATGATCGGCCCCGACGAGGCCCAGCGGCTGTGCCCCTACCTCAGCACCGAAGGGCTGGTGGCCGCCGCCTACTCGCCCACCGATGGCCACGCCCGCCCCGGACGGGTCGTGCGCGGGTATGCGCGCGCCGCGGCCCGGGCCGGTGTCACTTTCGCGACGCACACCGCGGTCACCGGCATCGACACCACCGGCGACCGGGTGACCGCGGTGCACACCGATCACGGCCGCATCGCCTGCGCCACCGTCATCTGCGCGGCCGGTGCCTGGTCGGCGGAGATCGGCGCCATGGCCGGCGTCAGCCTCCCCGTACGACCGGTGCGACGCCAGCTGGCCCTCACCGCTCCGCTCACCCCGCCCGCCCCGCGCATCCCCTTCACCATCGACTTCTCCTCGACGGCCTACTTCCACAACAGCGACGACGGCCTGCTGTTCGGCCTGGCCGACCCCGACCAGCCGGACGGCTTCGACACCACCTGGACCCCGGAGTGGCTGGAGCTGTTCCGCGCCGTCGCGCGGCACCGCGCCCCCGCCCTGGCGGACATGGAGACCGTCAGCGGATGGGCCGGCCTGTACGAGGTCACCCCGGACCACAACGCGCTGATCGGCCGCTCGCACGCACTGAGCAACTTCCTGTACGCCACCGGCTTCTCCGGCCACGGCTTCCTCCAGGCCCCGGCGGTCGGCGAAGTCGTACGCGACCTCTATCTGGAACGCGAACCGTGCGTCGACATCACCCCCCTCAGCGCCGATCGCTTCCGGACCGGCGCCGGGGCCCGACCCGAAGCCCACGTGGTGTGAACCCCCGACCGAAAGGCCAGGAAATCGATGATCAGCCAATGGCGGCTGCGGGCCGCTTTCGCCGCGCGGCTCTCGGAGATGTACGGGAAGGAGGTCCCCGCCTACACCACACTCGTGGACGTCTCACGAGAGGTCAACGAGGACGTCCTGCGCGCCCAGGGCGCCGACGCCGAGCGCCTGGGATCCATCAGCCGGGTGACCGCCGAGCGCCATGGCGCCATCCGGGTCGGCACCCCACGGGAGTTGCGGCAGGTCGCCCGCGTCTTCGCGGCCCTGGGCATGCACCCCGTCGGCTTCTACGACCTGCGTGAGGCCGCCGCCAGCGCCGTCCCCGTCGTCTCGACCGCCTTCCGGCCCGTCGACGGCGCGGAACTGGCCCGAAACCCCTTCCGGGTCTTCACCTCCATGCTCACCCCCGCCGATCCGCGGTTCTTCGACGCCGATCTGCGTTCCCGTCTGGAAACCTTCCTCGCCGGCCGCGAACTGTTCCCCCCGGAGCTGCTCGCCCTCGCCGACCGCGCCGCGGCGGAGCGGGAGCTGCCCGAGGCGGACGCCGAGCGCTTTCTGCGACTCGCCGTGCACGCCTTCGAGCTGTCGCCCGAGCCGGTCGACCAGGCGTGGTACGAGACCCTGGAGCGGATCTCCGCCGTCGCCGCGGACATCGGCGGCGTCCGCAGCACCCACATCAACCACCTCACCCCGCGCGTGCTGGACATCGACGAGCTCTACCGGCGGATGACCGAGCGCGGCATCGAGATGATCGACACCATCCAGGGCCCGCCGAGGTGGCAGGGCCCCGACGTCCTGCTGCGTCAGACCTCCTTCCGTGCCCTCGCCGAGCCCCGCGCCCTGCGTACCCCCGACGGCAGTGTGGTGAGCGGCGCCCTGCGGGTGCGCTTCGGTGAGGTCGAGGCCCGCGGTATCGCCCTCACCCGGGAAGGCCGAGCTCTCTACGACCGACTGCTCACCCTGGTCGACCAGCGGGCGGCCGACCGGCCCGCGGCCGTGCGGGGCGAACTCGCCCGCGCCATATGGGAACAGCACATGCCCGGCAGCGAGCGGGAGCTCGCCGCCCAGGGCCTGGCCTACTTCACCTACCGGGTGGCCCCCGACCGGCCACGTGACGGCAGCCGTCCGCCCGCCGACCTCGGCGCCCTGGTGGAGCGGGGCTGGGTGCGCGCCGAGCCCATCGTCTACGAGGACTTCCTGCCCCGTTCCGCGGCCGGGATCTTCCAGTCCAACCTCAGCGGCGAGGGCACGCGGAACAGCGACCACGAAGGCACCGCGTATGACGCCGCATGGCTCTCCGGAGCCATCGGGCGCGAAGTCCTGGACCCCTTCGCCCTCTACGAGCAGCAGCAGAACCGCTCCCTCGCGCAGATCGCCGCCGAGCTGGAGCTCGACCGCACCCTCCGCTGACCTCCCACCCCCTCAAGGGACTCCCATGACAAGCACCGCACCGCCCACCACCGACCGTCTGCGCGCACGCGCGCTCACCGCCCTCGAGCGCATCGGTGTCACCGTGCCGGAAGGTGCCGACTTCCCCGCCCGAACCCCGATCACCGGGGAGAATCTCTTCGGCCTCACGGCCTCCACCGCCTCCGACACCGAAGAGGCGCTCGCCGCCACTCGCGCGGCCTTCCTCACCTGGCGCACCACACCCGCCCCGCGCCGCGGTGAGCTCGTCCGCCGCCTGGGCGAATCGCTGCGCGAGCACAAGAGCGACCTGGCCGATCTCGTGACGATCGAAGCGGGCAAGATCCGCTCCGAGGCGCTCGGCGAGGTGCAGGAGATGATCGACATCTGCGAGTTCGCGGTGGGCCTGTCGCGCCAGTTGTACGGGCGCACGATCGCCTCCGAACGCCCGGGCCACCGTCTCGCCGAGACCTGGCACCCGCTCGGCGTGGTCGGCGTCATCTCCGCCTTCAACTTCCCCGCCGCCGTGTGGTCCTGGAACACCGCCATCGCCCTCGTCTGCGGCGACACCGTCGTCTGGAAGCCCTCCGAGCTGACCCCGCTGATCTCGCTGGCCTGCGACCACCTGCTGGCCCGGGCCGCCGAGGAGGCCGGCGCACCCCGCGACGTACACCGCCTGCTGCTCGGCGACCGCGCCATCGGCGAGAGGCTGGTCGACGACCCCCGCGTCGCGCTCGTCAGCGCCACCGGCTCCACCCGCATGGGGCGCGAGGTCGGCCCCCGCGTCGCGGCCCGGTTCGGGCGCAGCCTGCTGGAGCTCGGCGGCAACAACGCGGCCGTCGTCGCCCCCTCCGCCGACCTGGACCTCGCCGTCCAGGGCAGCGTCTTCGCGGCGGCCGGTACGGCGGGGCAGCGCTGCACCACCCTGCGCCGCCTCATCGTCCACCGGGACATCGCCGACAGCCTCGTCGAGCGCCTGACCGCCGCCTACCGGAAGCTCCCCGTCGGCGACCCCTTCGACGAGGCCACGCTCGTCGGGCCGCTCATCTCCACCGCCGCCCTCGACGGCATGCGCGACGCCCTGACCCGCGCGCGGGCCCAGGGCGGCGAGATCCTGGCGGGCGGCGACCGGCGACTGGCCGACGCCGCGCCCCGGGCCGCCTACGTCGAGCCGGCCATCGTCCGCGTCGCCGAACAGACCGACGTCGTACGGGAGGAGACGTTCGCCCCGATCCTGTACGTGCTGACCTACGACACCCTCGACGAGGCCATCGCGCTGCACAACGACGTCCCGCAGGGCCTGTCGTCCAGCATCTTCACCCGCGACCAGCAGGAAGCCGAGATCTTCCTGTCGGCGGAGGGCTCCGACTGCGGCATCGCCAACGTCAACATCGGCACCTCCGGTGCGGAGATCGGCGGCGCCTTCGGCGGCGAGAAGGAGACCGGGGGCGGCCGTGAGTCGGGCTCCGACGCCTGGCGGGCGTACATGCGCCGCGCCACCAACACCGTCAACTACTCCAGCCGGCTCTCCCTGGCCCAGAACGTCAGCTTCTTGTAGACGCCGATTCTTGTAGACGCGGCGGCCCTCACCCGGATCGGAACCGGGCGAGGGCCGCCGCGTCGTACGTGAGTGACCAGGGGGCGGTCAGTCGGCGCCGAACTCCATCGCGGCGCGGTCGAGCAGCTGGTCGTCCAGCTGGTCGTCGCCCGAGACCTGGCCGTCCGAGACGATCGCCTCGGACGCGCCCTGGGGCATCGCGCCGATCAGCCCCGTCGAGGCCGCTTGCGCGGCGCCGATCAACGCCGGGTGGGAGCTGCCGACCATGCCCAGCCCGGCGTACTGCTCGAGCTTGGCGCGGGAGTCCGCGATGTCGAGGTTGCGCATGGTGAGCTGGCCGATCCGGTCCACCGGCCCGAAGGCGGAGTCCTCGGTCCGCTCCATGGAGAGCTTGTCCGGGTGGTAGCTGAACGCGGGCCCGGCGGTGTCCAGGATGGAGTAGTCCTCACCGCGCCTCAGCCGCAGGGTCACCTCGCCGGTGATCGCCGCACCGACCCAGCGCTGCAGCGCCTCGCGCACCATCAGCGCCTGCGGGTCCAGCCAGCGGCCCTCGTACATCAGCCTGCCGAGCCGCCGCCCCTCGTTGTGGTAGCTGGCGACGGTGTCCTCGTTGTGGATCGCGTTGACCAGCCGCTCGTACGCCGCGTGCAGCAGCGCCATGCCCGGCGCCTCGTAGATGCCCCGGCTCTTGGCCTCGATGACGCGGTTCTCGATCTGGTCGGACATGCCCAGGCCGTGCCGGCCGCCGATGGCATTGGCCTCCAGCACCAGATCGACGGCGGAGGCGAACTCCTTGCCGTTGATCGTCACCGGCCGGCCCTGCTCGAAGCCGATCGTGACGTCCTCGGCCGCTATGTCGACGGTCGGGTCCCAGAATCGCACGCCCATGATCGGCTCAACGAGCTCGATGCCCGCGTCGAGGTGCTCGAGCGCCTTGGCCTCGTGCGTCGCGCCCCAGATGTTGGCGTCGGTGGAGTAGGCCTTCTCCGTGCTGTCCCGGTAGGGCAGGCCGTGGGCGACCAGCCACTCCGACATCTCCTTGCGGCCGCCGAGCTCGCTGACGAAGTCGGCGTCGAGCCACGGCTTGTAGATCCGCAGGGAGGGGTTGGCCAGCAGACCGTAGCGGTAGAACCGCTCGATGTCATTGCCCTTGAAGGTGGAGCCGTCGCCCCAGATCTGCACATCGTCCTCGAGCATCGCGCGCACCAGCAGGGTGCCGGTGACCGCTCGCCCGAGCGGGGTGGTGTTGAAGTAGCTGCGGCCACCGGACCGGATGTGGAACGCCCCGCAGGCCAGGGCCGCGAGACCCTCCTCCACGAGGGCCGCCCGGCAGTCGACCAGCCGGGCGACCTCCGCGCCGTATGCCGTGGCGCGCCCGGGCACCGAGGCGATGTCGGGCTCGTCGTACTGGCCGATGTCTGCGGTGTAGGTGCATGGCACCGCACCCTTGTCGCGCATCCACGCGACGGCTACCGAGGTGTCGAGGCCACCGGAGAAGGCGATCCCGACGCGCTCGCCGACAGGCAGGGAGGTGAGAACTTTGGACACGGCAGAAGTATGCATGACCACGCATGATCATGCAAGCGGCGATTTATGACGCCCCTGGGGCCGCCTCCGCGACCGCGACGGCCCAGCCGATGTACCCCAGGTTGACCACCAGCCGCGCCGCCACACCGCAAGGCCTCAGCAGCACCCGCGGGTGCCCGCGGCGCGCCTGCCGCAGGGCGTCCAGGTGGGAGACCAGATACACGGTGATCAGACCGGCGGCCGCCCACGCCCCGGCCGCACGGCTACGGGGCACCAGCACCAGCAGACCGACGACGATCTCGGCAGCCCCGGAAGCCGCCACGAGCGGCCCGGCGCGGTCCAGCCAGGACGGCACCAGGGAACGGAAGTAGCCGGGGGCCGCGAAGTGCGTGACGCCGACCGCCATGAGGAACACCGACAGAACGACGGCGGAGACGGAGCCGGAGACAGAGCCGGCGATAGGGTCCATGGCGAGATGATCCGACCACCCCGCACATGGAGTCTTGAACAAAACGATCGCCGCGTCGTGTTCGCCGCCGGCGCCCGGGCGACGCTGTTCGCCGAGTCGGCCGCCTTCCAGGTGACCCGCCACGGTCACCCGGTCTGGAAGGCCGTGCTGCCGATCGGCGGCCACGCCCTGATCCGGCCCGAGGGCGGCCGCAGCGTCGCGGCGCCCGGGCTGCTCGTGCCCCCGCGGCTCGTCCACACCTGCGCGGCCACCTCCGCGTACGCCGCGCTGTTCATCGAACCGTGGCTGATACCCCCCGGCCACGGCCCCGTACGGCTCGACGCCGCGACGGTGCGGCGCCTGCTCGCGGCGCTGGGGCCGATCGCCGCCTGTGGCGACGCCTTCGCCCCGCACCCGGACGCGGCCTACGGCGAGCTCCTCTCCCTGACCGGAAGGCCACCCGCGCTCGATACGCGCGTGGCCCACGCCCTTCGGGAGATCACGCGCCCCGGCCCCGGCGCCCCGCTCGCCGCCGTCGCCGCCGAGGTGGGCCTGTCACCCCCGCGGCTGCGCGCACTGGTCCGCGCATCGGCGGGGACACCACTCGCCGCCCTGCGGCAGTGGGCACGGCTGCGGGACGCGGTCGCCGCCCTGCCCGGCGCCTCACCGGCTGCGGCCGCGGCGGCCGCGGGCTTCGCCGACCAGGCACATCTGACCCGGACGTCGCGGAAGCTCCTCGGGCGGACACCGGGCTCCCTGCCGTCGGCGCGCCGGACCGCCCGAGGGCCGCGACGATGGACGTGGTGGTCCGCGAGCTCAGCTTGAAGGTCCTCGGGGCCACCGGGCCCACGGGCAGCCCGGGGCCCGCGAGCGCGGCCTTGCTGAAGGTCACCAGGACCGGTGGGCCGTCCTTCTGGCCCAGCTGGAGCCCGGCCTGGGTGAAGTTGCTCTCCGCCGGGCCGCCCAACTCGGCGAGGAGAGCCGGGGACGGCTGCCCGACGGCGATGACCAGCGGCCCCGGCTGCGCCGCGGTGTCCCGCATCCGGTGCAGCGCGCGCAGGAAGCGCTCGGCCGCACGGGCGCCCTGCGCCCCGGTCGGCGGCAACTCCACCAGGAGCACCGGCCGTGCGGTGCGGCGCCGCCGCCTGGGCAGCACCCCGCCCACGGGCGGGGTGCGCAGGTCCTCCAGCAGGGCCCGCACCAGCAGCTCCTCCAGTTCCTGGAGGGCCTCTTCGTGGTGGGGGTTGGTCCTCAGCCGCACCGCCTGGACGGCGGCCACCTGGTCCATCACCGCGAACAGCGTCCGGCCGCCCGCCGCCACCGGCAGGCCGGCCAGCCAGGCGCGCATCACCTTCGCCGACGTCCACCAGGACCACAGTCTCCGGGGAAGTCTCCGGGTGAACGACAGCCAGCCGACGCGCAGCAGCCACCCCCGGATGTTGTCCGCGGGGGGATCGCTCGCCGGGAGCCTCCCCAGCAGCCCGCGGTGCTCGGCCTGCTGCCGATCGCAGGCGTGTTCCCGCAGCTCCCTGGCGCGCGCTCCGGGCCAGCGCCCCGGATGCTCCCTGAGGTAGGTCACCAGGTCCTGCACCACCCGGAAGTGCGGGAAGCGGTCGGGCGCCATGTGCGGGGGGACCTGGAGACAGGTGCCCGCGCGCTCGGAGAGCAGCTCGGCGTCCGGGGCGGCGGTCCCGGCCTGCGCCGGGGCCTGGCTCGCTCCCGGCGGGAACAGCTCGCGGACCACCCGCGCTCGCACACCGGGCGATTCCTGAGCGGACTGCTGAACCGCGCTCGCGCGTCCCAGTGACCACACCTTCAGGAAGGTACAGTTTCAGGCCGCGTCGGGCCCCGCCCGCTGATCGTCGGTGGCCTGCTGACCAGCGCCGCCGGCGCGCTGCTGACGCTTCTGCTGACCCCGGGCGCGGTGCCGTTCGTGCGGCTGAGCTCCGATCCCCCCGCGTGGCTGGTGCCTGGGCTGCTGCTCGTCGGGGCCGGAATGGGCCTGGCGACGACCGCGGCCTCGGCCGCCCCGTCCCCGTGAAGGAGGCGCGGGAGAAAGTCCCCGCGGTGTGAGTGCGGAAGCTGTGGCCCCTTGCCCCGGCCGGGCGGGCCCGGCCGGGGAGTGCGCGCGCTGAGGGGAGCGTGCCGATGGGGTGGGACTGGTCGTTCGTCAGAGTTTGACCGACACGTACTCCTTGCCCTTGTCGTTCTCCACCACGACCTTGGCGACCTTGTCGGCCGGTACGGCCGCCGAGCCGTCGAGGTTGGCCCCCTTCTTCTCGCCCGAGACGAGCCAGCTCCCGGCCACTTCGCGGCTGCCGTCGTCGGACACCACCACCAAGCGGCAGCGCTCGCCCGCCGGGATGCCATTGACCGAGGCGTTGATCCGGACCCAGTCGGCCGCCGGGGTCACCCGTACCGTCATCCGGCTGCCCGTCTCGGCGCTGGTCACCGAGGCCACCTTCGTACCGGCCGGGGGAGTGGCCGGAGCCGAGGTCGAGGCTGGCGGGCGCTCCGCGATCTCCGTCGTCTGCCCGCCGGTGTGCCGGCCGATCAGCACACCGCCGCCCAGTACGGCCGCCGCCGCGACCGCCGCGACGGCGGCCAGGACCACCCGCTGTCTGCGCTCCATGCCCTCGCGTTCGCCGCGGGCCTGCCGCAGGGTGCGCTGCAGCAGCAGATCCCCGCCGTCCGGCGGACCGTCGAGAAACGCCTCGGGGGGCACCTCACCCAGCGCGGACTCCATCTCCCGCAGCCCGTCCAGTTCGTCGCGGCATCTCCGGCACGACGCCACATGTTCGTCGATGGCCCGCACCTCCTGCTCATCCAGCGCGCCGAGAACGTAGGCGCCGAGCAGTTCGCTGTTGTCATGCTGCTGAATGCTCATACCGCCACCTCCTTCAGCGCGACGAGCTTCGCTGTCGTCGGTTTGTCCCTGTACATTTCACGCAGTGCCTTCAAGGCATAGTGTGATCGCGACTTCACGGTTCCGGGTGGAATCCCGAGACTTTTCGCCGCTTCGGCGACGCTCCTCCCCTGGAAATAAATTTCCCTCAGCACATCCCGGTGGTCCGGGGAAAGCTGGTCGAGCGCTTCCATCACGAGCATCGAATTCACCACGGCGTCCGCGTGGTCCTGCGCCACGGGCGTGGTGGCCGCGGACTCGGCGACCTCGGTCGGCCGTGCCGCCTTGGCCCGGTACCGGTCGGTGACGATGTTGCGGGCCACGGTGAGCAGCCAGCCGCGCACCGAGCCCTTGCCGTTGACCAGCGCGTCGGGGTTCTTCCAGGCTCGGATCAGCGTCTCCTGGACCACGTCCTCCGCGGCGCTGTGGTCGCCGGTCAACCGCTGCGCATAGGCGAGTAGTGCTCTGCCGTGTTCCTCGTAGAGAGCCCGGATCAGTGCCTCGTCACTCGTTCTCTGTTGCTTCTTGCGAGTGCGGGACCATAGTGCCGCCGCCATCCACCCACTCCCGTCCTCTCCTGAGCTGACGCGCTGAACACGGATCCCGAACGGCCTTGGTTCACTGTGGCCTTCGTCACTCGGACTGGCAGTGGCGGCCCTCGTTGATACAGCGCACCAGCGCCGCCATCCGGCGGTCCGTCATCACGTTGATGACAATCGCGTGGTCGGTCCTCGGATCACGCCGTTGCTCCGGGAAGGAGTCCACGGCGTAGCGCGTGCCGTGCGGGAGGTCGTACGCGACGGTGATCCGCAGCTGCGGCACCGGGAAGGTGGCCTGTGGGCAGACGCCGTTGACGGCGGGGAACACCACATGGGCGCGGTGGTCGGGGCTGTCGGTGGCAAGTCCGTTCCAGCAGCTGGGGAAGTCGAAGGTACGGGTGGGCCCGCTGCCCTGGGGGCACCTCGTATACGCCGTCGTGAACCGCCCGGGGTGGCCGGAACAGCCCCACTGGGCCCGTATCCGCGCATCGCCGCCCGCGGTCGCCGCGACCGCGTCTCCCGTGACCAGCCGCAGGAACCGGGGCATGGCGACCACCTTGCTCACCGGGTTGCCGCGGAACTCCACCCGGACCGACGACGGTGTCACGATCGCGCCGGTGTTGCCGTCCGCCCCTCCGCCCACGGCATGGGCGTCGCTGCCGGCGCGATCCAGCCGCCGGATCACCGGCCAGTAGTACGTCGAGCGGTCGCCGCCCGCGCAGGTGGTTCCGGCCCGGGTCAGGCTCTCGTTGGTCGACAGGGCGTCGGTCGACACATTGCCCACGTAGTCATGGGTGTGGTGGGCGCCGCCCACCACGCCCGGGGCCACGACGACATTGTCGGCGTTGTGGTGCGCGTTCTCGTTGCGCCCGCAGTCCTCCGTGAAGGATCCCGTGGAGGCGTCCGGCCCGGTCGCCGGGACGACGGCCGGAGAAACGGCGGTGATCTCGACATGGCGGTCGGCCGAGGGCCCCGTACGGTCCGGAGCCGCACGGCCGGCGGCGAAGACCACCCCCACGGCGACGATCACGGACAGACAGAGCGTCACGGTGAGAACCACCGGCACCGGCCGGGACCTTGGGCGGAGGTGTCGAAGCCACACGGGAGCAGGGTCCCAGCACTTGCCCGGCCCCATCAAGGCCGGCGTCGAGCCGGAGCGGAGGCTCCGTCGGGGAATTCCTTATAGGGGGGCGGCATAGGGGGCGGCCACCTGCGGCGGATTTGATAGGGAGCACCTATACGGGGCATCGATTTTTGGTCGTGGACCCCCGGCGTGTGACCCGGTTCACTGTGGCGGAAGTCAGCGCGATGCCGATCGGGCTCGGTGTCGTGCGTGCAGGGAGGTCGCAATGGTGCATACCCCGGACGGTGCCGCAGACGGCGTACAGGAAGCCTCGGACACGCGAGACACCCGGAACACCCGGGAGATCCGGGATACGAGGGACACCGCGAAGCCATGGTTCCGGCAGCTGTACATACAGGTGCTCGTGGCGATCGTCATCGGCATCGTGCTGGGGTGGCGATGGCCGGATCTGGCCACCTCGATGGAGCCGATCGGCACGACGTTCATCACCGCGATGAAGATGCTGATCGGGCCGATCGTCTTCCTGACCATCATCGGCGGTATCGCCGGGGTGGCGGATCTGAAGAAGGTCGGCCTGACCGGTATCAAGGCGCTGACCTACTTCCAGATCGGCACAATTGTCGCGCTGCTGACGGGCCTGGTGGCCATCAATATCGTCCGCCTCGGCGACGGTGTGCACGCCGATCCGTCGACGCTCGACACCTCGGGCGACGCCGGACAGTACATCGAGCAAGGCCGGCATCAGCACTGGTGGGAGTTTCTGACCCATGTGGTGCCGAACAGTTTCTTCGGGGCCTTTGTCGAGGGCGACATCCTCCAGGTCATCTTCCTGGCCGTGATCTTCGGTATCGCGCTCAAGGCCGTGGGTGCGGTGGGGGAGCCGATCATCGCGGGTGTCCATCGCCTCACCGAGGTCGTGTTCAAGGTGCTGTCCTTCGTCATGAAGGTCGCGCCACTCGGCGCCTTCGGCGCGATGTCGTACGCCATCGGAAAGTTCGGCCTGTCCACGCTGACCAGCCTCGGCTCGCTGATCCTGCTCTTCTACGCCACCTCGCTGTTGTTCGTCGTGGTCGTCCTGGGCGGTGTGCTCGCCGCGTATGTGAAGCTGAACATCTTCCAGCTCTTCCGCTACTTCAAGGAGGAGTTCTTCCTCATCCTGGGCACGTCCACCGCCGAGCCCGCGTTGCCGGGGCTCATGCGCAAGCTGCGGTTCATGGGGGTCGAGCGGTCCACGGTCGGTCTTGTCGTGCCGACCGGCTACAGCTTCAACCTCGACGGCGCGGCGATCTATCTCTCCCTCGCCACGGTCTATATCGCCCAGGCCACCGACACTCCGCTGTCCATCACCCAGCAACTCGGCCTGCTCGCGGTCATGCTGCTGACGTCCAAGGGCGCCGCGGGCGTCGCCGGGGGTGGTTTCATCGCGCTCACCGCGACCCTGTCGACGGTCGGCCATGTCCCGGCCGCGGGCATCATGCTCGTGTTCGGCATCGACAAGTTCATGTCGGAGTGCCGGGCGCTGGTGAACTTCTTCGGCAATGCCGTGGCCACGCTGTTCGTTGCCAAGTGGGAGAACGGCCTGGACCTGGCCAGGGCCCGGGAGGTGCTGGCGGGCCGGGCCGGGGAGCCGCCGGTGTCCGTCGAGGCCGAGGACACCGTGCCGGCTCCGGCCCGCGCCCCGGACACCTCGTCCGCCCCGGCCTCGGCGTGAAGACTGCCCCATAAGGAGGCTGATAGGTAGGCTGCGCCTATCGGACGAGGTCAACGATGTGGAGAGGCGCCATGGACGCCCGGCAGCTCGAGTACTTCCTCGCCATCGTCGAGCACGGCGGCTTCAGCAAGGCCGCCGCCGCGCTGCACGTGGCTCAGCCGTCCCTGTCCCAGGCGATGGCCAACCTGGAAGCCGATCTCGGGGTGGCGCTCTTCCACCGGGTGGGGCGGGGTGTCGTGCTCAGCGAGGCCGGTGCGGAGCTGCTGGAGCCCAGCCGGCGGGTGCTGCGGGACATGACGGCCGTACGCGACACCGCCGCCGCGCTCTCCGGGCTGCACGGCGGGACCGTCGAGGTGGCCACCATGCCCTCGCCCGGGATCGAGCCGCTGACCACCCTCGTCCAGCGTTTCGCCGAGCGGTATCCGGCGGTCACGGTCAGCACCCGGGCCGCCTTCACACCCGACGAGGTGGTGTCCATGGTGCGCAGTGGCGCATGCGAGCTGGGGCTGCTCGGTTCGGCGAGTCCGGTGGCGGTGTCCGGGCTGGATGTACTGCAGGTCGAGGACCAGCCGTTCGTGGTGGTCGCGGCGCCACAGCCACACGGGCCCATCCGGGACGATATGGCGATCCGGCCCGATGAGCTCGCCGGACAGAAGCTCATCGCCTCGCGGCCGGGCAGTCTGATGCGCAGCATCGTGGACGAGATCACCGCGGGTGGCAGTGGCACCGGGATCGTGACCGTCGTCGACCACCGCACCTCGATCCTGCCCCTGGTCCTCTCCGGGGTGGGAGTCGCCGTGCTGCCCTCCTCCTGGACCTGGCTGGCCCGGCGGTGCGGGGCCGTGGTGGCGCCCATCGAGCACACCGCCCACCTCCATGTGGCGATGGTCAGCCTCCCCGCACATCTCACCCCCGCCGCCCGCGCGTTTCTCGCCCTCACCACGGCACTGGCCCGGCAGCGCGCCCAGAAGAACTGATCGGTCACGCCTATAGGTCGCATCGAAAGCAGGTCTTGGACGGGCCACGACCCTGGTGTGTTGACTCGAACCGACCGAACACACAGCACACGCCGGGCGCTCACCGCCCGGGCCCGTTCGGGAAACCCACGCAGCCCTGCCACGCGCCGGAGGCACCGATGACCACAACTCGCACGTTCCGCATAGCCGCCATCCCCGCCGACGGAGTGGGCAAGGAGGTTGTCGCCGCAGGACGTGCCGTCCTGGACGCCCTGGCCGCGGATTCCCAGGGCTCCGATGAGGCATTCGCCTTCGCGTGGGAGGAGTTTCCCTGGGGGTGTGACTTCTACGAGCGCACCGGCAAGATGATCGACGACGACGGCCTGGACCGGCTGAAGGACTTCGACGCCATCTACTTCGGCGCGGTCGGCTGGCCCACTGTCCCCGACCACATCAGCCTCTGGGGGCTGCGCCTGAAGATCTGCCAGAGCTTCGACCAGTGGGCCAACGTCCGCCCCGTGCGCTTCCTGCCCGGTGTCCAAAGCCCGCTGCGCAAGGCCGACGACACCGAGCTCGACTGGGTGGTCGTCCGCGAGAACAGCGAAGGCGAATACGCGGGGCTGGGCGGCCGTAACCTCTCCGGCCGCGGGCCGGGGGGTGAAGTGGCCGTGCAGTCCGCCCTGTTCACCGAGGTCGGCTGCGAACGCATCATGCGCTTCGCCTTCGAGCTCGCCCGCACCCGCGCCCGCCGCAAGGTCTCATCGGTCACCAAGAGCAACGCCCAGCAGTACGGCATGGTGCTGTGGGACGACGTGTTCAAGCAGGTCGCCGCGGACTACCCGGACGTCGAGACCGAGAGCGTGCTGGTGGACGCGATGTCCGCGAAGTTCGTCCTCCGCCCAGAAGATCTCTCCGTCGTCGTCGCCTCCAACCTCAACGCCGATATCCTCTCCGACCTCGGCAGCGCCCTCGCCGGCAGCCTCGGCCTGGCCGCGAGCGCCAACCTCAACCCCGAGCGCCGTTTCCCCAGCATGTTCGAACCCGTGCACGGCTCTGCCCCGGACATCGCGGGCCAGGGCCTCGCCAACCCGATCGGCGCGGTCGGCAGCGCCGCCCTGATGCTGGAACACTTCGGCCTCCCGGACCAGGCCGCCCGTCTGCACCGGGCGATCGAGGCCACCACGGCCGCGGGGATCCTCACCCGCGACATCGGCGGCACCGCCGCCACCGAGGACGTCACCAAGGCCCTCATCGACGCGCTCAACATCTGACCGGGGACAACGCTGACGGGCCGGGGCCGCGCGGCCCCAGCCCGTCAGATCCGTCCGGGTGTCCGCAACCCCCGGTCAGCGCCCGCGGACCGGGGCGATGGACTCCAGGGTCGGCACCACCGGCTTGATCGTCCCGTCGGCCGCGAACTCCATACGGTCGATGGTGGTCTCGCGGTGTGTGCCGTCGCCCCCCGCCTTCCCGGGGCCGTTCACGGCGAACCGGTGATAGGCGATGTACCAGTCGTCCGTCCCGGGGACGTTCACCACCGAGTGGTGGCCCGGCCCCTTGATCCCGTACTCGGTGCGCTTGGAGAGGATCGTGCCCCGCTTGGTCCACGGGCCGAGGGGTGTCGTACCGGTGGCGTAGGCGACGTGGTAGTCCTCGCTGCGGGTGTCGTCCTCGGACCACATGAGGTAGTACGTGCCCTTGCGCTTGACGACGAAGGAGCCCTCCCGGAAGTTGTCCGGGGTGAACTTCCGCACCTTCGAAGCGTCGAAGGACGTCATATCGGCGTTCAGCGGCACACCGTACGCCTGGCCGTTGCCCCAGTACAGATACGCCTGGCCGTCATCGTCCGTGAACACCGCCGGGTCGATCATCTGGCCCGCGAACTGGCCCTTGGCCACCAGCGGTTTGCCCAGCGCGTCCTTGAAGGGGCCGCCGGGGGAGTCGGCGACCGCGACGCCGATCTGCTGTTCGGCGCAGAAGTAGAAGTAGTACTTGCCGTCCCGCTCGGCCACCGCGGGCGCCCACGCGTTGTTGTCCGCCCAGCTCACATCGGGGCCGAGATCCAGGATCACCCCGTGGTTCTCCCAGTGGACCAGGTCTTTCGACGAGTACGCCGTGAACTTGGTCCCGCTCCAGCCACGGAAGCCGTCGGTCGTCGGGTAGATCCAGTAGCGGCCGTCGAAGTACTGGATGTCCGGGTCGGCGTTCAGCCCGGGCAGCACCGGGCTGCGCATCGGCACGGCCTCGACGGTCCAGTCGCGGGTCGTCCCGTCGGCGGTCTTCAGCGTGTACGTCCGGGCCTTGCGGAAGTCCCGCCGGGTGCCGGAGGCCGGGCTGAGGGTGGCGCCGGCCGGGAGCGCGAAGCGGGGCGCGAGACGCCTGAGATCCGCCTTCGGATCCATCGGCAGCACGACCTTGCCGCTCGCCTCGGTGACGACCGCGTACCCGTTCTGGCCCTTGGCCGTCACGTCGGCGAGCGAGGTGGAGGACGCCGGGTAGGCGCTCAGCAGCCGGTCGTACTCCGCCTGCGTCACCGGGATCACGGTGCCGTGCCGGGGGCTGGCGGGCAGCTGGTAGTTCTCGGAGGGCGTCCATGTGCCCGAGCCGAGGTCGGTGGTCTCGAACGGGATGTAGCCGCGGCCGCCGAACTCGTCGATGAACAGATACCACTTGTCCTCGGTGTTCGACTTGAAGATCGTCGGGCCCTCGCCGCGGTCGATCGCGCCCTTGCCGATGCAGTCGGCGACGAAGTCGTACGAGGTGTCCGTCAGCGAGGTGGACTTCTCGGCCGTGATGAACTTCGAGCAGGGCGTGCCGGAGGACGGGTCGCGCTCGTCCTTGGTGAACCGGTAGTACGTGCCCTTGTCCTTGATGACGGTGGAGTCGATGACCGAGTAGCCGGGGTCGTTCCACACCTTGGGCTCGCTGAAGCTGCGGAAGTCCTTCGTCGTCGCGTACAGCATCTTGTTGTACGTGTCGCCGGTGTGGTTCGGGTCGTCCTCGGCGTAGAGCTTCGAGGCCCAGAAGACGACGTACTCGCCGAGATCCTCGTCGTAGTACGCCTCGGGTGCCCAGGTGTTGCCCGCCGTGTCCGGCGAGACCTTGACGAGACGCTGGTCGGTCCAGTGGACCAGGTCCGTCGACTCCCACACCATGATCGACTTGCTGCCGGTGCGCTGCACCTGGTCCCAGGTGCCGCTGGAGTTCTGGTACATCCGCAGATCGGTGGCGATCAGATAGAACTTGTCGCCCTTGGGGGAGCGGATGACGAACGGGTCGCGCAGCCCCTTCTCGCCGAGGCTGGAGGTGAGGACGGGCTTGCCGGCGTTCAGCTCGCGCCAGTGCAGCGGGTCGTTGCCGCGGCTGAGGGCCATCCGTATCTGTTCGCCGTCGGCCGTGCCCTCACCGGTGAAGTAGGTGAAGAGATAGCCGGCGTACTTCGGTCTCGGCTGCGCCACCGATGGCGCTTCGCCGCTCTGTGCGGGACTGGGCGATGCGGCCAGGAGGCTCACCACCATCGTGAACAGGACGAGCAGTGGCAGGAGGAAGGTTCGGCCTGTGCGGGACGCCATGAAACATCCTGTGGGAGTCTGATGGATTCTGTTGAACTGCTGGCCTGAGTGTGGTCAGTCGAATCCCGCACGTCAATGGGTGGGCGGCCGCTCATGGGAGCGAAAGTTTTCGGCCGCGCTGTGCCGTTCGTTCGAGATGGGCTCGGTGCGCCGTCGGCCCCCGGCGGGACGGTATTTCCTCCTTTCGTGTGACCTTCCCCGGCTATGCCGTCGTACGTGGGTCCGTCCCCCGGACACTGAACGGACGGGGGTGACGGGGCAACGAGGGGGATAAGAAGGGGGATGGGGAAATGGCGGGCAATACCGTTCTGTTCGCGGTCCGGGAGCACCCCGGGGACGACACGGCCGCAGCCGAGCAGCTGCGCAGGATCCGTGAGGAGCTCGAGGCCGGCGGCTTCGCGGTGCGGTGGGCCGGCACCGGCGCCGACGCCCAGACCGTGCTGCGCACCGAGGCCGGTCTGGCCGCCGCGCTGGTGGACTGGGGCCTCGATCCGCACAGCGGCGGGTGGGACGGCGAACCGGGCGGCGCCGTGGTGCTGCGCCACATCGGCCGGCGGTTCCAGGATCTGCCGGTCTTCCTGATCACGGCCGATGAGCACTTCGAGGACCTGCCGCTGTGGGTGTCGGAGACCGTGATCGGCTATGTCTGGCCGGCCGAGGACACCGCCGCCTTCATCGCCGGACGGATCTCCAGTGCCGCCCGCGCCTACCGCGAGGCCCTTCTGCCGCCGTTCTTCAAGGCGTTGCGGCGTTTCGACGACACGCATGAGTACTCCTGGCACACCCCCGCACACTCCGGCGGTGTCGCCTTTCTGAAGTCACCGGTGGGCCGCTCCTTCCATGACTACTTCGGGGAGCGGCTGTTCCGAAGCGATCTGTCGATCTCGGTGGAGGCGCTCGGCTCCCTGTTCGAGCACACCGGACCGATCGGCGAGGCGGAGCGGAACGCCGCCCGGGTCTTCGGCGCCGACCTCAGTTACTTCGTCCTCCACGGCGACTCCACCTGCGACCGTCTGGTCGGCCACTTCTGCGTCACCCGCGACGAGATCGCCCTGGTCGATCGCAACTGCCACAAGTCGGTGCTGCACGGCCTGGTCATCTCCGGCTCCCGGCCGGTCTATCTGATCCCCACGCGCAATGGCTACGGGCTGTCCGGGCCGCTGCCGCCGGGCGAGATCCAAGGGGAGACGGTGACCGCTCGTATCGCGGGAAACCCACTGGCGCGCGGCGCGCTCTCCCCTCAGGCCCAGTACGCGGTGTTCACCAACTCCACCTACGACGGCCTGTGCTACGACGCCGTTCAAGCCGCCCAAGGGCTCGCGGCCAGCACACCCCGGGTCCACTTCGACGAGGCCTGGTTCGCCTACGCCCGCTTCCACCCGCTCTACGCCGGGCGCTACGGCATGTCGGTCGGGCCCGACACCTTCCCCGGGCCGGACCGGCCCACCGTCTTCGCCACCCAGTCCACCCACAAGCTGCTGGCCGCGCTGTCGCAGAGCGCCATGGTGCACATCAAGCCCGCGCCACGAGCCCCGGTGGAGCACGACCGGTTCAACGAGGTGTTGATGATGCACGGCACCACCTCTCCGCTGTACCCGATGATCGCCTCCCTGGACGTCGCCACCGCGATGATGGACGGGCCACAAGGCCGCTGGCTCATCGACGAGGCGGTGACCGAGGCGATCCGCTTCCGCCAGGCGGTGGTGCGGATCGGGCGTCGTATCAAGGCCGCCGGGGACCGTCCCGCCTGGTTCTTCGGGGTCTGGCAGCCGGAAGCGGTGACCGATCCGGCCGGCGGAGAGCGGCTGTCCTTCGACGAGGCCCCGGTCGAGCTGCTGCGCACCGAACCCTCGTGCTGGGAGCTGGAGCCGGGAGCCGAGTGGCATGGCTTCCCCGGGCTCGGCCAGGGCTACTGCATGCTCGATCCGCTCAAGGTGACCGTGACCTGCCCGGGGATCGACGCGACCGGCCGGATGGCCGAGTGGGGCATCCCCGCCCGGGTCCTCACCTCCTACCTGGCCACGCGGAACGTCGTGGTGGAGAAGACGGACAGCTACACCACGCTGGTCCTGTTCTCCATGGGCATCACCAAGGGCAAGTGGGGCACCCTGCTCGACGCCCTGATGGACTTCAAGTCCCTCTACGACGAGGACGCGCCGCTCGACCGTGTGCTGCCCGAGCTGGTCACCGCATACCCCAACCGCTACACCGGCCGGACCCTGCGCGGGCTGTGCCAGGAGATGCACGACCACCTGCGTGAGGTGAGCCTGGTACAGCTGCTGGACACCGCCTTCCAGGAGCTGCCGGAGCCGGTCGTCCCGCCGCAGCTGTGCTATCAGCGGCTGATCCGCGGCGGCACCGAGCGGGTGCGGCTGGCCGAGGCGGCGGGGCGGGTGGCCGCGGCCATGGTCACCGTGACTCCGCCCGGTATCCCGGTGCTGATGCCCGGCGAGGGCATCGGCACCGCGAGCGGTCCGCTGCTGCGCTATCTGACCGCGCTGGAGTCGTTCGACCGGCGCTTTCCCGGATTCCGCAGCGAGACCCACGGGGTGACCATCGACTCCGACACCGGCGACTATCTGATCGAGTGCCTGGCCCGGGGCGAGGAGACCCACCGCGGCGCCCTGGGCGATCCGCGCAGGCTTGTCATCCCAGTCCCAGCCCCGGCCCTCGGCGAGGACGCCACGCCCGCCGACTCGGCCTCGTCCTGACGCTCACCACTCTCGAGCCCTACGGGGGAACAAGGGCGCCGCACGCGGCACCACACAGGAGACACCATGTCGGCCGCCGGTCCAGAGGACTCCTCTCAGCTGACTCGGCGTCGTCGCGGACGGCCCGGGATGATGGACGTCGCCCGGGTCGCCGGGGTCGGCCCCTCGAAACTGCTGATCGCGCTGGAGCGGGCCATGCAGCGGGCGGGGTACTCGTTTTGTGCCGGCCAGCACCATGGAAGGCCAGGGCGGTGGCATCGCGGCGGCAGAGGTCCCCGCCGGCCGCGACTGACCGCGTCTCGGCCGTGCCGGAACAGGTGTGCGTGCTCGGTGCCCGACAGGCGCCTGGCGTGGTAACGCCCGAGCTGCTTACTGGATGCTCCAGCGGTGCGGATGCCCGGGATCGTCCGGGCAGGCGAAGACATTCAACTCACCCCAGCGGCCCACGGTCACCTCGGTCGGCGTGGGGGAGCGCTGACGCTCGGGAAGGTCCCGCTCCTCCAGCGGGATCCAGCTGTGGCTGCCGCCGTCCCACTCCGAGCTGTCGATCGTCAGCAGCAGCTCCATCGGCGTCGCGCAGGCCCGGCAGTTCATGGGGGCGGGGTCGGTCAGATGCCACGACGCGAAACCGCCGGCGCGCCAGCCGGGCGGAATGGACAGGTCGTACTGGTAGGCGGGCGGTTCGGCGCCATGCGCGGAGGCCTCCTCGCCGTGGCCCTCCTCGCTGTGGCCCTCCGCGCCACAGTCCGCCTCCGCCGCCTCGGCCTCCTCCTCGAGGGCCTCCTCCCGGGCGTCTATCCGGGCTGCCAGGTCCTCGGGCAGCAGCCCGGCGAACGGATAGGTGGCCACCTGCTCCGGGTGCAGCACACAGGGCTCCGCCAGGTACCCCTCGAAGCCCACGACCTCCGGCCGCGGCGGCGCGGCCAGCACCTCACCGACCTCCCACGACCGGCGCCAGAGCAGCCGCGGCGACATGCCGTACCCGGTCCTGCCGTGTCGGTCGAAGGGGCACCAGAACACCTGGAGAAGATCGCAGCCGTCCGGCCCCGCGGCCAGGTCGGGGACGTCCCGCCGGTACAGCTGGGCGACCCCGATCATCGGCAGCGGGTCGGTGTCCTCGATCCCCGCGACACGGTGTTCACGCCGCAGCTCCGTCAGGAGCCGCCGCTCCTCCTCGGTGGGGCCCGAGGCCGGGTCGCGGGCCCACGCGGCGGCCAGCACCCGGCGTGCCCGGTGGATGTCCGCGGGACGCCGGCCGCGCCCGCGCCGGTGCGGCTCGGTGCACACCGGCCACGGCTCGTCCGCCGGCCACAGCAGCGGACCGCCCACTGAACTGTCCGACACCCCCGGGCTGCCCGGTCGCGGGTGCAGCCGGGTCGTTGTGCCGCGGTGTGCGGCCAGTTCCGGGAAGAGCGCCTCGACATCCAGCGGGCGCGGCGGTGTGGTTCTCGTCATGGACGCGACTCTAAGGATCCCGTGCACACCACCGGACGGCACCCCGGCTACGCGGTGCCCGAACCTCCCGCCGTCAGGAACCAGTCGACCGCCGAGCTGACCGCGGCGGGGTTCTCCACCGGCAGCTCGTGCCCCGCGTCGACGATCCGTACCACCGCGTCCGGATAGTCCTTGGCCATCCGCAGCATCTGCGACACCGGCAGCTGGATGTCGTGATAGCCGTGCAGCAGCAGGGTGGGCGTCCGGATCTCGCCGACCCGGTCCAGCACATCGAAGGCCCGCATCGCGTCGTAGCACGTCATGACCACCTCGCGCGGCGTGGTCGCGGAGGCCCGGGCGTACTCGCGCACCTCCGCGCGCGGATAGCCGGGGCCGAAGGCCCGCTGGATGTTGACCGTGACGAAGACGCGGAACGGCAGCAGTGTCGAGACCGCCATCAGCAGGCCGCGGCCGCGGCTGTAGGCCATCCGGCTGATCGAGTTCACCAGCACCATGCGCTCGATCCGCTCCGGGTGGTCAAGCGCCAGCGTCTGGGCGATCATGCCGCCCATCGAGTGGCCGACCGGGACGAAGCGGTCGACCTCCAGCCGGTCCAGCAGGGCGGACACGTCGCCCGCCAGCTCCGCGACGGTGTGCGGCATGCCGTCGCTCTCGCCGTGCCCGCGCAGATCGAGTCGGATCACCCGCCGGTGCGGGGCGAAGTGCGCCATCTGGTGGTCCCAGCGGTGCCGATTGGCCGTCCAGCCGTGGATGAACACCAGCGGCACGCCGTCGCGGCGACCCTCGTCGTCGAACGTCAGTCTGGCGCCACCGACTTCGAGCTGCGGCATGGGTCATGACCTCCGGGCTGTGGTGCGTGCGGTGCGGGTACGGGAGCTGTGGTCCACCGGTCGATCACCGGCGCTTGCCCAGGAAGTCGAGGATGTGCCCGAACACATCGAGGGCGGCGCCCCGGCCGATGAACGTGTCGAGGTGACCGTAGCCGGGGACCTCGGCGTACGCCACATCCAGCTGCGGCTGACGCGCGGCGAGGACCTCGTGACAGAGCTTCTGGGAGTCCAGCCACAGCCCGTTCTCGCTGCCGGAGAGCAGCAGTACCGGGCAGTCGATGCGGTCGGCCCGGTCCAGGGCGTTCTCCGGCAGCGCCCGGTAGCGGTCGTCCCCGTGGTGCCAGCGCACCACGCTGCGCGCCAGCTCGATCCGGCGCAGATGCGGCAGGATCCACAGCGGCGCCGGGCCGAGCAGCTCCGCCAGACGGTCGTGGGTGGTGGCGGACAGATGCTCGTGCACGAACAGCGAAGCCCCCGTACCCCAGGCCGAGTTGTGCAGGATCTGGCAGGTCGGGTCCGGGCAGCTCGCCTTCCGGGAGGCCAGGGCGAACAGCGGGGTGTACCGCGACCAGAAGCCCACCTTGCGGAAGTCCACGGGGATGTGGTCGACACGGGACTTCAGCAGCTCGGCGGCCAGCGTCATCCGCAGGGACGTCCGGCCCGCCAGCTTCGGCGTCAGAAACACCCCCTGCGCCACCACCCCGGCGAGCCCCGGCACCAGCCCCGCCGTCATGCTCATCGACAGCGCGAGCGCGCCCATGCAGTGGGCCACGACGAACAGCGGCCGGTCGCCGATCCGCTGCCGGACCAGCGCCACCGCCTCCGGGATGTCGTACACGGCGACATCGTCGTACGTGTACCGGCGGCCGGTCTCGTTGTACGGGAGCCGGCAGCTGCCCCGCCAGTCGAGCAGCCACGGTTCGTACCCCTCGTCCAGCAGCACCTCGACCAGGTTGCGGGTCTCGGGCAGCAGGAACATGTCGGAGGACGCGGTGTGGCCGTGCAGCAGCAGCACCGCGGGCCGGTGCCCCTGGCCGGGGGACGAGCCGGTGGTGACCCTGCTCAGGCCGAGCCGGGTCCCGTCCTTGGCCCGGAAGGGGATCTCCTCGACGGTCGCCTCGTCGAGCCGGGCGTACAGCGGTCGCAGGGTGATCCGGGTCATCGGGGTCAGCGAGGTCATCGGGTGCGCTCCGTCAGCGTCGGGTTCCGGCGAAGGTCGAGCAGGTCCGCCCCGACCCGGGCGAACGGGCCGATCAGGCCGCGGCCCACCTCCCGGCCGAACCAGGCCAGCCACGTCAGCTTGGCGACCCGCTTCTCCTGAGCGGAGAGGCGCGGATCGACCCGGATGCCGTCGATCTGGTCGCGCACATAGCTGTCGGCGGGCACGACGACCTCGCCCGCCAGGCTCGCCGGCTCGCCCTCGCGGCCGATCTCGACGGTCAGCGCCCGCGTCTGCCGCCACACATCGCGCCGCGCACGGGCGAACTTCCGGCCCTCCAGCCACCACCCCCGGCCATCGGCGTCCCGCAACCGCAGCCGGTAGAGCAGCAGTTGATGCCGCAGACCGTGCCGCAGCGGTATCCCCTCCTGCGGGCGGACCCACAGATCGCCCCGCTCCACCACGACCGGCTCGGGGTGCAGCAGCGCGCAGGAGAGCTCTCCGCGGACATCGACCCGGCGCTCCCGCACCAGCTGGTACATGCTCGCGATCGACAGGGTCAGCGACAGCGTGCACCCGCTGTGCGCGGGCCCGCCGACCGAGCCCAGGCTCCCCTCGATCGTCTCGGGGAACCACAGGTACGGCGGGTCCTCGCGGTCGGGCAGCCGGCCGAGGCCGTCCTTGGCCAGCCGCTCGAACGTCTTCAGCTGCGCCTGGGTGTCGTACCGGGCGGCGGCCGGCAGGTCGTGCGCGGCGACGAACGCCTCGGTGCGCTCGTCGGTGGCGGCCGGCCCCTTCAGCGTCGCCTCGCACAGCTTCAGGGCCGCGGGGTTGCGCAACAGCCTGGTCAGGAAGTCCAGCCCGGGGACCGGCTCGGCCTCGAGGCGGGCCAGGGCGTCGGCCCGCCACTCGTCCCAGTCCTGTACGCGTACGTTCATGCCGCCGAACCCCATGTCCCGCACCACGTCGTCCAGGGTGTTCGGGACACCCGTCAGGTTGTAGTTGTAGCCCCAGGCGTCGGGTTCGCAGATCACGGCCGCCGCCACCCGGCTCACCCAGTCCACCGGGGCGGCGTTGAGGTAGCGGAAGGCGGGCACGGTACGGAACCGGCCGAACGCCGAGATCAGCCCGCTGCTGAGGTCCTGGGCGTTGTACGTGCCCGTCTTGGTGTGTCCGCCGATGCCTCCGGGGCGCATCACGGTGACCACCAGGCCGTGGTCACGGGCGCGCCGCAGCGCGGTCTCGGCGGCCCACTTGGACTTGTCGTAGCCGGCGACGAGGCGGTCGATGCGGGCGAGCGGGTCGTCCTCGCCCATGGAGGCGATGCCGACCTGGTTGAAGACCGCGATCGACGAAATGTGGTGCAGCGGCTTGGGCCGCCCGGTCGCCGCCAGCTCCGCCAGCGTCAGCGGCCCGATCACGTTGCTCTGTCGCAGCGACGGGTAGCCGCGCAGAAAGTCCACCGCCGCCGCCACGCTGACGACGGAGTCCAGCTCCTCGGCCAGCGCGCCCCAGCGGTCCTCCGGCAGGCCGAGGCGCGGTCGGCGGAGGTCGCCCGGCAGCACCGTCACCCGCCTGCGGATCTCCGAGGACCACGGCAGGGCGAAGCCGGCCAGCGCCGCGCCGAGCCGCTGCGTGGCCTCGTCCTCGTCGGCCGCGCGGACCAGACAGTAGACGTGGGCGTCGCTGTACCGCAGCAGATCGAGGAGCATGTGGCCGCCGAGGAAGCCGGTCGCCCCGGTCAGCAGGATCCGGCGGGGCGCGGCGGACTCCGGCGGGCCCGTCCACGGGAGGGCGTCGGCGCGGGCGAGGTCGGCCAGGACCAGGTCGAGGTCCTCGTCGGCCGCGCGCGCGGGCAGGGCACGGGCCGCGGGGGCCGCCGGGGCGGCCTGGGCCGCGGGGACGGGGGCCGCCGGGCTCGGGGCCGGGGCGTCGGTGGCCGGGATGTCGGTGGGCGGGGTGTCCGGGGCGTCGGTGGGCGAGGTGTTCGCGGGCGGGGTGTGCACGGCCTGGATCCCGGTGGCCGAGAGCCAACGTTCGGCGAGACGGCGCGGCCGGGCGTCCGCGAACACATCGTCCAGGGCGAGCTCCACACCCGACTCCCGGGCCACCGCCGCGACCAGTTCCACCGCGTCGACGGAGGTGCCCCCGGCGTCGAAGAAGTCGGTGTCGGGCGCCATCCGGCCGTCGGGCAGAAAGCGGGCCGCCGCGGCGGCGATGGCCTCCGCCAGGCGGTCCACGTCGGTATCGACCTTCGCGCCGACGTCGGCGCCGACACCCGCGCCGGTCTCCGCGCCGGTCTCCGCGGTCGGTCCGTCGCCGGGCCCGTCGCCCGCTGTTGCGTGGGCCGCGGCCGGTGCCGACGCGGCCCCGGGCAGGGCCAGGGCCAGCAGGTCGGCCACGCTGAGCCCGCCGTCGCCCCGTTCGATCGACTCGCCGGTCTGCCGCTGCCCCTCGTCCGCCGCGCCCACCTGCATGGCCTCGTCACTCACGCGGTCTTTCCGTCCCTTCGTCAATTCACTGCTGCCAGGACCGGAACGCCCGCAGGTGCTCCGGCGTCGTCACGAGCGTCAGCCGCGTATCGTCCGGCTCGCCGCCGCCCAGCGCGGCGAGCAGCCGCCGGGCCGGTACGTTGCGCGGTGTCCGCTCCGCCGTCAGGCGCACCTTCGCGCAGCCCAGGGCATCGGCGCGGTCCGCCAGCCACCCCAGCAGCCGCTCCTCCACCCCGCGGCCGAGCGCACGGCAGCTGAGCATCCAGGCCAGGACGTCGAGCCGGTCGCCCTCCTGGCGGACCGCGAGCAGCCCGATCTGCCCGTAGTCCCCGAACCGGTCACGGGCCGCGGCCGTCCACACCTCGCCCTGCCGACGCCACCGCTCCAGATCGCCGCCGTCGGCCGACCGGGCGCGCAGGGTGAACTGGTTGGTGCGGCGTACGAGTTGCTCGGCGCGCTGGACATCGGGTTCGGACAGCGGCCGGATGTCGACCTCCAGGTCCAGCTGGGCGAGGAACTCCTCGAACCCGGCCCGCTCGCGCACCGCGTCGCGGGCCCGCTCCTGGCGGTAGAACTCCGCGCGCAGCGAGTCCTCCGCCGTGGCCGCCGCGGGGACCAGCGGCCACAGTCGGGCCAGGAAGGGCGCCAACTCCCCGGCCGCCGGGCAGGTCACGGACAGCACCTCGGGCAGCGCGGACCGCATGGCGGCGATCTCGACCGGGTTGTCGTCGAGGAACACGAAGCTGTCGAGGCCCAGGTTGAGGGTGCGTGCCGCGGCCTCCAGCCGTTCCGCCTTGCGGCCCCACGTGGCGGAGACCACGCTGAAGTGCTCCGCCCGCAGGAGGCTGTCCGGGCGGTCCAGAACGGCCCGTACCGTGGCCTCGTCGTTGTTGCTGACCAGGACCAGCAGGGCCCCGGCGGCACGCCACTGGAGCAGCCGGCGGGCCAGCAGGGCGCGAGGGCCGCCGAGGTCCACGCCGTCCGGGCCGACCTCCCCGGCCACGCCGCTCCACAGCGTCTCGTCGCCGTCCACCGCGATCACCTTCGGCGGCGTGCGGCGCACGGCCCGTACCACCTCGGCCAGGGTGAGGGCCACGGCCGCCTGGAACGGCGGGGTGAACGGCAGGTGCGCCAGTTTGTCGGTGTGGTCGTCGAGCCGGTCCGCGACGGCGTGGTGCCGGGTCCAGTCGTCGGGGCGCAGCACCGCGACGCCGGGCAGGTCCGAGAGCTCGGCGGCCACCTCGCGCTCCCACCGCTCCAGCCGGTCGTCGCCGTACGAGGACGGCAGGAACCCGACGACCAGCGGCGTCCGGGTCCGCTCGGACAGGGCCCGCAGCGCGGCCGGGTACTCCGTAAGCAACTCGGCGAGCAGCGCGTCGTTGACCGGCCCGAACCGTTCCAGGTCGGCGGCCCTCAGCAGCACCACGCCGAGCGCCGTCGAGGAGTCGGCGAAGACTCCGGAGGGATCCCGCAGGCTCGCCAGGACATGGTGATAGGGCGCCTCCAGGACCGTCACCCCGCCGTCACCGCCCCCTGACGAGGTGTCGTTCAGGGCCGTCTCGCACAGCAGCGGCAGGTTGCCGAGGGCGAAGGTGGCCGCGAGGGCGAGCGAGGGGCGCGGGGCCGCGGGACGGGCCGGCGCCGCGGGATCGTCGGCCGCTTCGGCGAGCAGCCGCAGGAACCTCTCACCGAGCGCGGTGCAGCCGGCCTCGTCCATGATGTCCAGGCTGTAGTCCAGCCGCAGCCGTCCGGCGTCCGGCGTCATGGTGACCATCAGGTCGAGGTCGGAGTATCCGGTCCCGGCCGGAAGGACCTCCAGGTTGTCCAGCCGCGCCGCCGAGGACCGTACGTAGTTGAAGTACACCTCGACGAGCGGCGCGTTCTCCCGGTGGAGCCCCTGCGCGGCGAGCGCTGACAGGGCGTCGGAGAACATGGCGCCCTTCGTCAGGACCCGGTCCAGGCGGCCGTCGGTGCGGCGCAGTACGTCGTGGATCGCCTCGCCGGGCGTGGCCTGGGCCGGGATGGGCACCGGCACCCCGAAGAAGCCCACCGCGTCGTACGCGTCGACGTGGATACGGGTGTCCACCGGGACGGCGAGCACGAATCGGTCGCGCTCCCGCTCGCGGGCGAGCAGCACGGTCAGGGTGCCCAGGCAGAAGGCAGCCGGTGTGATCGCCAGTTGGCTCGCCCGGGACGACACCCGCTCCATGAGCGGGTCGGGAATCGCCAGGGTCACGCTGCCCGCCCGGAAGGAGCGCACCGGCGGGCGCGGTCGCGCGAGCGTCAGATCGAGCCGGGCGCTGCCGGTGAACGCCTCGCGCCAGTCGGCCGCCGCGTCGCCGGGCCGGTCGGCAGGCCGCGCCTGCTGTGCCTGCTGTGCCTCTTGCGCCTTCTGTGCCTGGAGCAGCAGGTCGATGTCGCGGTTGGAGACGGTGTCGCCCAGCGGGGTGCCGGACAGCTCGCGGTCGATCTCGGCCGCCACGAGCAGCAGCGACTGCAGATCGCTCACCGCGTGGTGCGCGCCGAACACCAGGGTCTGGCCCCGGTGGCCGCGGTCGAGCAGCTCGAACCGCCACAGCGGCGCGGACGCCAGGTCGAACGGCGGCTCCAGCAGCTCCCGCAGCCGCCCGTCCACCTCGGCGTCCCCGTCCGCGCCGCCGCCGAGTTCGGTCCAGCGCAGCAGGGGGCCGGCGGGCTCGCGCTCGACCCGCAGCCGTGGGCCCTCCCCGGCGCCCGTGAGGATCGCCGTGCGCAGCGCCGCGTGCCGCCCGGCCAGCCGGGCGAGGATGTCCGTCAGCCGCCGCCGGGTGGTGGGCACGGTGAGCCGGACCGCGAGGCCGATGGCGTGCGCGGCGCCCGGTGTGTCCTGCCGGGCGCTGCGCAGCAGCCGTACCACGTCGCGGGTCGCGGTCCGCAGCTCGGCCTCGGGCACCTCTGCCTCGGCCGCCGGAAGGGCGGAACCCGGCCCGGCGGTGGTGCCCCGCTCGGTCAGCGCCGCGCCCAGGTCCCGCGCGAGGCCGCGGATGTCGGCCGCCGAGAACACCGCGGCGGCGGGCAGTTCGACACCGAGTTCGCGGGTGAAGGCGTTGCGCAGCCCGACGATCATCAGGGAGTCGAGACCCAGCTCCTTCAGGGCCGTGGTGGAGGCGGCGTCCGTGACACCGAGGCCGGCCACCTCGCCGACCCTGGCCCGTACATAGGCCTCCAGCCGGTCGGTCCGCTCCCGGGCCGTCGTGGCCGCGAGCACCCGGTCGACCAGCCCGTCCGCGCCCGGCGCGGCGGCCGGGGCGCGCCGGGCGGTGACCAGGTCGGACAGCAACGGCCGCGACCGTGCCGCGTCCGGGTCGAGCGCGAGCGCCGCCCAGTCCAGGGCGAGCGGCGCGAGTTGGCGGCGTGCCGTGGGCAACAGCCGCTCGAACAGTTCGCCTCCCTCCTGCGGGGAGAAGCCGACCAGGCCCGACCGGCTCACCGATGCGGCCCGGGTGTCGGACTCGGCGACCAGCCCGACGCCCGTCCAGGCGCCCCAGTCGAGGCTGAGCGCCGGCCGGCCGGCGCGGGCGAGATGGTGTGCCCAGGAGTCCAGGAAGGCGTTCGCCGCGCAGTACGGGCTCTGCCCGGCCGAGCCGAGCAGGCCCGCCGCCGACGAGAACAGCACCAGGCTCTCCGCCTCCGGCACCAGCTCCGTGAGCAGGGCCGTGCCCAGCACCTTGGGGGCGAGGACGCGCAGCACCCGCTCGTCCGTCAGATTCGGCAGGGTGGCGTCGTCGAGCACGCCGGCGGTGTGGACGACGCCGGTGACCGGGCCGAGTTCGCGCCGCAGCCCGTCCAGCGCGGCGGCCAGACCCTCCCGGTCGGCGACATCCGCCCGGGCGTGGCATACGGTGACGCCGCGCCCCCGCAGGGCCTCGAGCCAGCGCGCCGCCTCCGGGGTGGGCGCGCCCCGGCTCAGCAGCGCCAGCCGACGCGCCCCGCGCCGCACCAGGCGCTCGGCGACGACCCGGCCGAGGCCGCCGAGGCCACCGGTGATCAGATACGTGCCGTCGGGGCTGAACTCGCCGCGCCCGGCGTCGTCCGGGCGGGTGCGTACGAGGCGCGGGACCAGGCGGCCCGTCCCGCGCAGCGCGACCAGGCGCTCGTCGTCGGCGTGCCGCAGCTGTGTCCACAGGGCGTCGAGGCCGCCGTCGGTCGGCAGGTCGATCAGCGTGGTGGCCAGCTCCGGGTACTCCTGGGCCACCGCGAGGCCGAAGCCCCAGCCGAGCGCCTGCTGTGGGTGTGTCACCTCGGTGCTGTCCCCGGCGGCCTGAGCGCCCCGTACGACGAGGAACAGGCGCGGGGCCCGGCCGTGGGGACGCTCGGCGAGCGCCCGTACCAGGTGGAGGGTGGTCAGGCAGCACAGCCGGGCGGCCCGGGCGGCCGCCTCGGCCGGGTCGATCGCCGAGTCGGCCATCGGGTCGGTCATCGAGTCGGTCATCGGGGCGATCGCCGGGGCGTCCAGGGCGGACAGCTGGACCACCCGTTCGGGCGGGCCCTCGGGGAAGGCCTCCGCCAGCAGGCGCGTCAGGTGCCGCGGGTTCAGCGGATCGAGCCGGTAGCGCCCCGGTGCCTCGGCCGCGAAGGTGTCGCCCCTGCGGGCCACCACGTGCGGCACCGGGCCGAGCAGGCCGCTGAGCGCGGCCCCCACGCCCGACTCGTCGGACAGGATCAGCCAACTGCCCTGGGTGGGCACCTCCCGCGCGGCGGGCCGGGGCAGCCACCGCGTCTCGAAGAGCGACCCGTCCAGCGGGGACAGCGCGGCCAGCCGGAATCCCTCGATGTCCAGGACGAGTTGTTCCCGCTCGTCCCAGAGCCGCAGATCCAGGGTCACGGTGTCCCCGTCCACCGCGCGCAGCCGGCAGGTCGCCCAGGCCGGTGCGGTGCCCAGTCCCGTGAACGTCAGCCGTCCGACCCCGGCGGGTACGAACGCCCGGCCCGCGGGGGCGTCGCCCGGCAGGGCGGCCGTCTGGAAGGCGGCGTCGAGGATCGCAGGGTGCAGCAGATGCCCGGAGGCGGGCAGTTCGGTCAGCCGGCCGAGCGCCGCCACATCCGAGCGCCGGCCCTCCGCCAGGCGCCGGAACGCCGGGCCGTAGTCAATGCCCAGGGCGGCAAGACCGGCGTGGACACCGGCCATGTCGACCGCGTCGGCGCACATGTCCCGCAGTGCGGCGAGTCCTTCGTGAGCGGCGCCCGGCTCGGCGCCGGCCTCGTCGGCGGGCTCTGCGCCGACGTGGGTGATGCGCCCGCTGACGTGCCGTACCCACGTCGGCCGCCGCTCGTTCGAGGCCGCCGAGGCGATGGTGAAGCTCCGGACGCCGCCTGGTCCGCCGTCCTGCCGCAGGACCAGCTGTAGCCGTACGGGCGTCTCCGGCTCCAGGCGCAGCGGCGCCTCGAACGCGACCTCGGCCAGCCGCACCGGTCCGCCCTCTTGGAGCGCCGAAGCCGCCGAGAGCGCCATTTCCAGGAAGGCCGCGGCGGGCAGCCACACCTCCCCGGCGACCCGGTGGTCGGACAGATAGCCGAACCGGCTGTCCCGCAGGTCGATGTCGGTCTGGAAGAGGTGCCGGTCCGGTTCGTCGCTGACCTCCAGATGCGTGCCGACCAGTGGCGAGGTGCCCGGCCCCGACGGCAGCGCGGGAGCGGCCGACAGCCAGTGGCGCTCCTGGGCGAAGGCGTACGTGGGCAGGTCGGCGCGGCGGCCCGCCGGGAACAGGGCCGACCAGTCGGGCGTGTGCCCCGCGCCGTACAGCCGCCCGAGCCGGCGCAGCAGCCCGTCCCGGCCGCCGTCGTCGCGGCGCAGCGAGCCGACGCTCACCGCGTCGACCCCGGCCTCGGCGGCGACGGACTCGATCGCCGGGCCCAGCGACGGATGCGGGCTCAGCTCGACGAAGTAGCGGTAGCCGTCGTCCAGCATGCGCCGCACCGTGTCGGCGAACCGGACCGGCTCCCGCAGATTCGCGTACCAGTAGTCGGCGTCCAGCCGGTCACCGGCGACGGGTTCCGCCAGCACCGTCGAGTACAGCGGGGTCCGCGCCCGCGTGCCCCGGACCCCCTCCAGGGCGTCGAGCAGTTCCCCGCGCAGCGGAGCCATCAGCGGGCTGTGGGAGGGGAACGCCGCTGACAGCCGCCGCGCGGCCACTCCCTCCTGGTCGAGCCGCCGCCGCAGCTCGGCCAGCGCGTCGAGGTCACCGGAGACGGTGGTGGACGTGCCGCTGTTGACGGCCGCCACGAACAGCCGGTCCGGGTACGGGGCGAGGAGGCGTTCGACCTCTTCGCGCGGCAGCTCCACGGACAGCAGCCCGCCCGCACCGGCCAGCGGCACCACCGCGCGGGCCCGCCGGGCCACCACGGCCGCGGCGTCGTCCAGGGTGAGGGCACCCGCGCCGTACGCCGCGGCGATCTCGCCCAGGCTGTGGCCGACCACCGCGTCGGGGGCAACCCCCAGCGAGCGCCAGGCGGCGGCCAGCGCGGCGTTGACCGCGAACAGCACCGGCTGCAGGATGTCCGTCGCCTCGAGGCCGGGCGCGCCCTCCTCGCCGCGCACCACCGCGAGCACCGACCAGCCGGTGTGGCGGGCGATCGCCGCGTCGCAGCGGGACAGCTCCTCCCGGAACGCCTCCGAGCCGGCCATCAGTTCCACGCCCATGCCGGGCCACTGTCCGCCGTGCCCGGGGAAGACGAACGCCACCTTGCCCGCGGGCGCGGCCCCCGGCGGCGACAGCGACACGTCTGCTCGCGCCTCCGTTTGAGCCTCTCCCCTCGCCACGGCGCCGAGACCGGCCAGCAACTCACCCCGGTCGCCGGCCAGCACCGCCGCGCGCCGCTCGAAGTGGCTCCGGTGGCGGGCCAGCGTATAGGCGAGGTCCGGCAGCGCGGGGGCGGGACCGTCGGCCGGGAGCGCCGCCAGGTGTCCGGCGAGCCGGGCGGCCTGGCCGCGCAGGGCGGCGTCGCTGCGCGCGGACACCACGAACAGCCGCCGCTCCGGGGGTGCTTCGGCCCGCGGGGAGACCGGCGCGGGCCGTAATGGCCGAGGCTGATGTGGGGCTTCCTCCACGACCACGTGGGCGTTGGTGCCACTGATCCCGAACGCGCTGACCCCCGCGCGCCGCACCCGCGCGCCCGACGGCCACGCCACCGGCTCCCGCAGCAGCCGCAGCCCGCTGCCGTCCCAGTCCACGTGGCGGCTGGGCCGGGCGGCGTGCAGGGTGCGCGGCAGCGTCTCGTGGCGCAGCGCGAGCACCACCTTGATCAGACCGGCGATGCCCGAAGCGGCCTGTAGATGGCCGAGGTTCGACTTGAGCGAGCCCAGGTGCAGCGGGCGGCCCTGCGGGCGGGAGGCGCCGAACACCTCCGACAGGGCGCCCGCCTCGATCGGGTCGCCCAGTGTGGTGCCCGTGCCGTGCGCTTCCACGTAGTCGATGTCCGCGGGCGCGAGGCCGGACAGCTCCAGGGCCCGGCGGACGACCCGCTCCTGGGCCGGGCCGTTCGGGGCCGAGAGACCCTGACTGCGGCCGTCCTGGTTGACCGCGGTGCCGCGCAGCACCGCGAGCACCTCGTCGCCGTCGCGCCGCGCGTCGCCCAGCCGCTTGAGCACCACCATCCCCGCGCCCTCGGCCCAGACGGCGCCGTCGGCGTCGTCGGAGAACGACCGGCAGCGACCGGTCGGGGACAGCCCCCGCAACCGGCTGAACTCCACGAACGTCTGCGGCGTCACCATCAGCGTCACCCCGCCGGTCAGCGCCAGGTCGCACTCGCCGGAGCGCAGCGCCTGGGCGGCCAGGTGCACCGCGGCGAGCGAGGAGGAGCACGCGGTGTCCACGGTCAGGGCCGGGCCGTGCAGCCCCAGAGCGTAGGCGAGCCGGCCCGAGGCCACGCTGAGCGCCGTCCCCGTGCCGACATGGCCGTCCAACTGGTCGAGCCGGGACCCGGCCAGGTAGTCGCTGCCGAACATGCCGACGTACACACCGGTGGTGCTGCCCGCGAGCGCGGCCGGCACGATCCCGGCGCGCTCCAGCGCCTCCCACGCCGTCTCCAGCAGCAGCCGCTGCTGGGGGTCCATCGCGGCGGCCTCGCGCGGGGTGATGTCGAAGAAGCCCGCGTCGAAGGCGTCGATGTCCTGGAGGAACCCGCCCTCCCGGGCGTAGGTCTTGCCCGGGGCCTCCGGATCGGGGTCGTACAGCGACGCGACGTCCCAGCGGTCCGCCGGGAACGGCCCGACCGCGTCGCGGCCGTCGGCGAGCAGATCCCACAGCGCCTCGGGGGCGGCGACGCCACCCGGCAGCCGGCAGGCCATGGAGACCACGGCCACGGGCTCGTCGGACCCGCCGCGCGCCCGCGGGGCGCCGGTCGCGGGCCGCTCGGCGGCAGGGTCGCCCGACGCGAGCACGGTGCCCAGCAGATGGTCCGCGAGCCGGGCCGTCGTCGGGTGGTCGAACAGTACGGTGGCCGCCAGCCGGGAGCCGAGCCGGGCACCGATCCGGTTGCGCAGCTCGACGGCCATGAGCGAGTCCATGCCCAGCTCGCGCAGCGGCTGGTCGGGGCGGATGGCGTCCGGCGAGCGCAGCCCCAGGACCCGGGACGCCTCCTCGCGGACCAGGGACAGCACCCGTTCGGCGCGCTCGGCCTCCGGGAGCCGGACCAGCCGGGCCAGCCGGGCCGTCGGCTCGGAGCCGTCCCGGACCGCCCGGGGAGCGGGCAGCAGCGTGCGCCACAGCGCCGCCGGGCCGCCGTCACGGGCCAAGGTGTCGCGCAGCCGCGGCCGGTCCAGCGCCCAGGCCACCAGATGCGGCGCCCGGCGCGACAGCGAGAGCTCGACCAGCTCGCAGGCCTGATCGGGGGTCAGGGCGCGGTACCCGGCCCCGGCCATCCGCTCCAGGTCCGCGTGTTCGGCGGCGAGCCCGGCCCCCGACCAGGCCCCGAAGGAGACCGAAACGCCGGCAAGGCCCAACGCCCGCCGGTGATGGGCCAGTTGGTCGAGAAACACGTTGGCGGCCGCGTAGTTGCTCTGCCCGGCGTTCCCCACCACCCCGGCGGCCGAGGACACCAGCAGGAACAAGTCCAGCGGTGCGTCGGCGGTGAGCCGGTGGAGGTTGGCCGCGCCCGCCACCTTGGGGCGCAGTACCTCCGCGAACCGCTCGGGCGTCTGCTCGGCGAGCACCCCGTCGGCCAGCAGGCCCGCGCAGTGCACGACACCGCGCAGCGGCAGCTCGCGGCCGACGCCACCGAGCACCTCGGCGAGCGCCGTCCCGTCCGCCACATCGCACGCCACCACGTCGACCTCGGCGCCGAGCGCGGCCAGCTCCGCGATGATCTCGGCGTGGCGCGGGTCGTCGGGGCCCCGCCGGGAGGTCAGCAGCAGCCGTGGAACGCCGTGCTTCGCCAGCCACCGCGCGAGGTGCCGGCCCACCGCGCCCAGGCCGCCGGTGACCAGCACCGTGCCGTCGGTGGGCACCGCCGTGGCGCGCCCGGCCGGCTCCGGGCCGGCCGCGTCCCGGAGGTCGTCGTCGGCGCGGGCGCGTACGAGGCGCGGCGCGAGCAACCTGCTGCCGCGGACCGCGAGTTCCGGCTCGTCGGGCTCCGCCACGGCGGCGGGCAGGGCGGGCCATGGGCCGGGGCCGTCAAGGTCGACCAGGCGCAGTCCGAGTTCAGGGTGTTCGGTGCGCGCGCTGCGGGCCAGGCCCCACAGCGCCGACTGGGCCAGGCCCGGCACCATGTCGCCGCCGTCAGCCGCGACCGCGCCGAGGGTCACCCAGACGACCCGTGACGGCGCCCGGTCCCGCGGAAGCGCGAGGAGGGCCCGCAGCTCGGCAAGGCCGGCGGCCGCCAACTCCTCCGCACCGGCGGCCGGTTCGCCCCCTCGGTCGGAGCTCGGCCAGAACCTGACCAGCGTGTCGGCGCCCTCCGGCACCGCGTCCACCGCGGCGGCCGTACGCACCCCGGTGCCCGCCGGGTCGAGACTCCTGCGGGCCGCTGCCACCTGCCCGTCCGAAGGGTCGCCGAGCAGGGCCCAGCCATCGCCCGGCGACGGAGTGCCGTCCGGCTCGGCCTCGGTGGCCACGGCCGTCCACGCCACCTCGTACAGATGCCGAGCGCTCTCGGCGGCGCCCCGCAGATCAGCCGGGTCGGCGGCGCGCAGCCGTACGCCCTCCAGACGCCCCGCCGGAAGGCCGTCGGGGTCCCACAGCGTCACGTCCAGCGTGACATCCGCCCCCGAGCCGCCGGTGCGCCGCACGGCCGCGGTGAGGTCGGCCGCGCCGCCCGGCAGCAGTTCGCACCGGCCGATGGCGACCGGGAGCAGCACCCGGCCCGAGGTGTCGAACGCGGCGGCCACATGTAACGCGGCGTCCAGCAGGGCCGGATGGACCGGATACGGGTCCGCCACGTCGCGGGCCCGCGACGGGAGCGACAGACGGGCCAGCAGCTCACCGTCGCCGGTGCGCACCGCCGACCGGACGCACTGGAACGCCGGACCATAGGCGAGGCCTGCCTCGGCGAGACGCGCATACGTGTCCGCGCCCCAGCACGGCTCGGGCGCCTCCGGCCACACCGGCGGCGGGCCGAAGGGGCCGGTGGCGGGCTCGCCGGCCGACGCGGTGGCGTGCAGCGTCCACCCCGAGGACTCGGACTCCGGCCCGCGCGGGCGGCTGTGCACGAAGACCTCAGGCACGGCCCGCGGGTCCGCGGCCACCACCTCGACGGACACCTCCACCGTGCCGGAGGCGGGCAGCGTCAGGGGCGCGAGCAGCAGCAGGTCTGCCACGTCGGCCGGACCGTCGGGGCCGGCTATGGCGAGCGCGGCCCGGCACAGCTCCGCCACGGTCGTCCCCGAGACCACGACCTGCCCGAACACGGTGTGGTCGGGCAGCCACTCGGCCGTGGCGCGGGACCACTCGCCCCGGAACGTCCAGCGCGTCGCGTCCGGCGACCGCAGCTGAACCCCGAGCAGCGGGTGCCCGGCGCGGGGGAGCAGGCTTGAGGCGCCGGCCGAGGAGTCGGGCTCGGTCCAGTAGCGCTGCGGGTCCCACGCGTACGTCGGCAACTCGGCCCACGCACCGTCGGCGACCAGGCGCGACCAGTCGATCTCCCGCCCGTGGACATGCAGTTCGGCCGCCGCCCGGTCCAGACAGGCGGGCCCGTCCTCGTCGCGCCGCAGGGAGCCGACGGCGACCAGCTCGTGTCCGGTGTCCTCGGCGACCGTCCGCAGGGCGGTGATCAGCGACGGATGCGGGCTGAGCTCGACGAAACACCGGTATCCGTCGGCCGCCATGCGCTCCACGGTGGCGGCGAAGCGGACCGGCTCGCGCAGATTGCGGTACCAGTAGTCGGCCTCCAGCTCCTCGCCGACCGGCCCGCCGAACACCGTTGAGTACCACGCCACGGACGCCGGACAGGTGACGATGCCGTCGAGGTCGGACAGGATCGCCTCGCGTACGGGCTCGACCCGCGCGCTGTGCGACGCGTAGTCGACTTCGAGCCGCCGGGTGAACACCTGCTCCCGCTCCAGGCCGGCCAGCAGGGACTCCAGCTCGGCCACGTCCCCGGCCACCACCGTCGACCTGCCGCTGTTGACGGCCGCGACGGACACCTTCCCGCCCAGCTCCGCGAGGCGGGCCTCGACCTCCTCGTACGGCAGGGCCACCACGGCCATGGCGCCGGTCCCCACCACGCCCGTCAGCGCCAGGCTGCGCAGCGCGACCACGGCCGCCGCGTCGTGCAGACTTAAGCCCCCGGCGACGCAGGCCGCGGCGACCTCGCCCTGGCTGTGCCCCACCACGGCGTCCGGCCGCACCCCGCGGGCCCGCCACACCGCCGCCAGGGACACCATGACGGCGAACAGCACCGGCTGGACGACATCGACCCGCTCCAGGGGAGGCGCCTGCGCGTCGCCGCGCAGGACGGCCACGACCGACCAGCCGGTGTACGGGCGCAGGGCCGCGTCACAGCGGTCGAGCTCGTCCGCGAACAGTGGGGAGCGGGCCAGCAGATCACGCGCCATCCCGGCCCACTGCGCACCCTGGCCGGGGAACACGAAGGCCAGCTTCCCCGGCGGAAGCGTCTCCCGCGCCCCCACGACCAGCTCCTCGTCGGGCCGCCCGGAGGCCAGGCCGCGCAACCCGCTCAGCAACTCGTCGCGGTGGCGCGCCACGACGACGGCGCGCCGCTCGAAGTGCGTACGGCGATGCGCCAGCGTCGCGGCGACGGCGGACAGGGGCGGGCCCGGTTCGGCCGTCAGGGCGTCGAGGAGCCGGCCGGCCTGTCCGCGCAGCGCGGGCAGGCCGCGGGCCGACAGCGGAAAGAGCGTCACCTCCCGCTCACCGCCGGTGTCGTCCTGCCGCGACGGCGCGGCGGATGGCTCCAGGTCCTCCGGGGCCTCCTCGATCACCACATGCGCGTTGGTCCCGCTGATCCCGAACGCGCTCACCCCGGCGCGCCGGACCCGCTCGCCGCGCGGCCACGCCCGCGCACGGCCGGGCACCTCCAGGCCGCCGCCCGCCCAGTCGATCTGCTCGGTCGGGTTCTCGGCGTACAGCGACGCCGGAAGCAGCTCGTGCCGCAGGGCCAGCACCGTCTTGATGACGCCGGCGATCCCCGCCGCGGCCTGCGCGTGGCCGATGTTCGACTTCAGGGACCCCACGCCCAGCGGCCGGTCGGCCGGTCGGCCGGGGCCGAAGACGGAGGCCAGCGCGCGGCCCTCGATGGGGTCACCGAGCCGGGTGCCGGTGCCGTGCGCCTCCACGTGGTCCACGTCGTGCGGTTCGAGGCCCGCGGCGTCCAGGGCGGCGCGTACGACCCGCTCCTGCGCCGGGCCGCTGGGGGCGCTCAGCCCCTGGCTGCGGCCGTCCTGGTTGATCGCCGAGCCCTTGACGACCGCGAGGACCCGGTCGCCGTCCCGCCGTGCGTCGGCCAGCCGCTTGAGCAGCACCAATCCGCAGCCCTCGGCCCACACCACACCGTCCGCGTCGTTCGAGAACGGCCGGCACCGCCCGGTGGGCGACAGCCCGCGGAGCCTGCTGAACTCGACGTGGCCGCGCGGGGTGACCATCAGCGTGACGCCGCCGGCCAGGGCGAGATCGCACTCGCCGCCCGCCAGCGCCCGCGCGGCCAGGTGCAGGGCGACGAGCGAGGAGGAGCAGGCGGTGTCGACCGTCACGGCCGGGCCCCGCAGATCCAGCGCGTACGCGAGGCGGCCCGAGGCGACGCTCGCCGCCGCGCCCGTGCCGACGTGCCCGTCCAACTGCCCCAGACCGGCCGAGGCCAGATAGCCGCTGTCGTACAGGCCCAGGTAGACGCCGGTGGAGCTGCCGCTCAGCGCCCGGGGGACCATCCCGGCCCGCTCGATCGCCTCCCAGCCGGTCTGCAGCAGCAGCCGCTGCTGGGGGTCCATCGCGGCCGCCTCGCGCGGTGCGATCCCGAAGAACGAGGCGTCGAAGCGGTCGATGCCGGAGAGGAACCCGCCGCGCAGGGTGTACGCCTTGCCGGTGGCCTCCGGGTCCGGGTCGTACAGCGCCTGGGTGTTCCAACGGCCCGCGGGGACTTCGCGGATGGCGTCCTCGCCCGCGGCCAGGAGCCGCCACAGCCCCTCCGGGTCGTCCGCGCCACCGGGGAAGTGGCAGGCCATCGAGATGATCGCGATGTCGTCCGCCGGGCCCGCCGCCCGGGCGCCGGACGAGGCGAAGGGGGCGGACCCGGGGGCGGGGCCGGCGCCGGACAGCGCTTCGGCGATCGAGGAGATGGTGGGGTGGTCGTAGAGGAGGGACGGATCCAGCTGACGGCCGATCCGCTCGGAGAGCCCCACGGCCAGCGTCACCAGATCGCGCGACCCCAGGCCGAATTCGGCGATCGGCCGCTCGACCTCGACCCGCAGCGGATCGAGCCCGGTACGGTCGGCGACGGCCCGCACCAGCCACGCCCGGACGGCCTCGGTGGAGGCCTCGGTGAACTTCCTCGCGGACATGGGCTAGGCGCTGCCGTTGGCGGAGCCGACCGACGACCCGACCGGCGACCCGACCACAGAGAGCGTCCCCTCCAGATACGCCGTCCGGGAGGCGTGGCGCTGGATCTTGCCGCTGGACGTCTTGGGGATGGTGCCGGGGCTGACCAGGACGACGTCCCGCACCGACAGGCCGTGGGCCTCGCCGATCGTGCTGCGGATCAGGGCGGTGATCCGGTCGAACTCGGGCGCGACCTCCGGCGACGCCTCCGCGACGACGACCGGCTGTTCGCCCAGCGCCCCGTCCTCGACGGAGAACGCGGCGGTGCAGCCGGGCCGGAGCGCGGGGTGGGACATCTCGGCCGAGAGCTCCAGGTCCTGGGGGTAGTGGTTGCGCCCGTCGATCACCATCAGGTCCTTGAGGCGGCCGGTGATGAACAGCTCTCCGTTCCGCAGGAATCCCAGGTCGCCCGTCCTGAGGAATCCGCTCCTGCCGTCCTTCAGCGACGCCCGGAACACCTCGCGGGTCGCGAGGGCGTTGCGCCAGTAGCCACGGGCGACGCTCTCGCCCGCGACCCAGATCTCGCCGACCCCGCCTTCGGGGCACTCCTCAAGGCGTTCGCCGTCGACGATCAGCACCGTCATGCCGGGACCCGGCCGGCCGCAGCCGACCAGTTCCGCGTCCGTCGTCCCGGGGCGCGAACCGATGTCGGGCCGGGTGATCAGCGTCGGTGCCGCGTCCACGGCGTTGCCGCTCACCATCAGGGTCGCCTCCGCGAGCCCGTAGCACGGGAGGAAGGCCTCACGCCGGAAGCCGGCGGCGGCGAAGGTGTCGGAGAACCGCCGCAGCGTCGCGGCCCGTACCGGCTCGGCGCCGTTGAACGCCACCCGCCACCGCCCCAGGTCGAGGCGGCCCATGAGCTCGGGCGTGGCATGCCGCAGACACAGCTCGTACGCGAAGTTGGGCGCCCCGCTGGTGTGCGGGCGGTACCGCGACATGGCGGTCAGCCAGCGCTCGGGCTGCTGGAGGAAATGCAGCGGGGAGAAGAGGGTGGACGTCGCGCCCAGGTAAAGGGTGTTGAGCACGGGAGCGATGAGGCCCATGTCGTGATACACCGGCAGCCAGCTGACGAACAGCTCCCCGCCGCACTCCGCGATCGCGTCAGGGGTGTGCCCGAATCCTTCGGTGAGGACCCGCTGGTTGTCCATCAGATTGCCATGCGTCACCGTCACGCCGCGCGGAGCCGAGGTCGATCCGGACGTGTACTGGAGAAACGCGACCGAATCCGGCTTGATATCGGATGCGCGCCAGGAATGCTCCGCCTCGTCGGGTATTTCCTCGGTGGCGACGCAGGTGATGTCGGCCAGTTGGGGAAGGTGCTCCGCTATGCCGTCCAGAGCCTCGATGACCTGCCGGCCGCCCAGGATCACCTTGACGTCCGCGTCGGCGATCAGGCGCTTCATCCTGGTCAGGGCCCGGTGGTTCTGCCGCCGCCCCTGCGGCGGCACGCCCGGCACCGCGATGACCCCGGCCGAGAGGCACCCCATATAGCCACAGATGAATTCGACGCCGGGCGGATACAGCAGCAGCGCACGGGAACCGGCGAGGCCGCGCTCCTGAAGCCAGGCACCGATGGCCCGGGAACGCCGGCCCAGCCGCCCGTACGACAATTCCTGAATTTCTCCGTCACAGTCTCCCGTGGCGAGGTAGCGATAGGCGATTCGGCCGGGCTGGCACGACTCCTGAGCAGTCATCATGTTGACCAGCGAGTCAGACATGCGCATCAGGGTACGGTCGGGTGACCCGGGTAGAACGGGGCAGTCCCACGGAGTGGACGCGTTCCTCGACTGCCTACTTCGGCAGCTTCACCACGAACGACGGCCCCGCGCTCGGGTCATCGCCCCCGACGTAACTCACCTTCCCGCCACGGCGGGCGACATCGAGGACGAGCTTCCCCGTGACGGACTGCCCCGGCTTGTACGTCGTGTCGAGGTCCGGCCCGTCCCCAACACCTTCCAGCGTGGTCGCGTCCTGCGCGGATGTCTGGCCGTCCTCCCACGTCGTCTGCCCGTACGTCGAGATCTCCACGGGCGCCTTGCCCACGTTCTTCAAGGTGAGCGTGAGGACGACGTATTGACCGTTCTCCGGTGTGTTCGTCGTGTCGATCTCGGCCGGCGTCACGTACTTCGCGCTGACGGCCGTCACCCGCATCTCCGAGGTCACCTTGTAGTTCTCGCCGTACTCGTCCGTCTCGCCGATGTCGAACGTCCCCGTCTGGCCCACGGCGATCACCGGGGCCGCGGACTTCGTGGGCGATGGAGACGGCGACGGCGACTCCTCGACGGCCTTCTCAGCCGTCGGGGGCGCGGTGGACGGAGCGGACTTCTCCGAGTCGCCCCCACCGTCCGACGAGCAACCCACCAGAACGGCCCCGAGAAGGGCCGCGGACGCCGCTCCGACGGCGTACCTGGACATGCGCATGGAAAACCCAGCCCCCATGAATACGTGGACGGCTCCCCATGCCGTCCGAGAGGGCTCAGTATGCACGGAAGTACGACGGGATGTTGTTCGGAAGGCAGACCGTCTCGCGCCGACCATCCGTCACCACGACGGCCGCTTCTACATGATCACCACCAATGTCAGCGGCCGAGGGCACTTCATCGTCCGGAACGGTGCTGGAGGGCCCCTGGCCGGTGTGGTCCGGGATGGGGCTGCAGCATCCCGAGGCCCCGCATCTGTACCGCGTCGGCGACTGGTGGTACCTCATGCTCGCCGAGGGCGGCACCGAGCGCGGACACTGCGTGTCCATCGCCCGCGCCCGTTCGCCGCGCGGCCCCTACGAGGCGGCCCCGGCCAACCCGATCCTCTCCCACCGCGGCACCGACCTGCCGATCCAGAGCACCGGCCACGCCGACCTGGTGTGCGCGCCCGACGGCACCTGGTGGATGCTGCTGCTGGCCACGCGCCCCCGTGGCTTCTTCCCGAGCTTCCATGTCCTGGGCCGGGAGACGTTTCTGACCCCCGTGCGATGGGTGGACGGATGGCCCGAGGTCGGGCCCGTACGGGGCCGGCACCCCGCCCCGGCCGCGTGGTGGCCGCTCGACCCCGAGCCGCCCCGGGACGACTTCGACGGCCCGGCGCCGGCGCCCGGCTGGATCTCCCCGCGCAGCCGCCCCGCCGGCTCCTGGTCGCTGGCCGACCGGCCGGGGTGGCTGACGCTGCATGCGACGGGGACCACTCTCGACCGCCCGGGCCACACCTTCCTCGGGCGCCGGCAGCAGCACCCCGACTGCCGGGTGACGGCCCTCCTTGACCCCGGCTCGGCCCGCGCCGGGCTCTCGGTGCGCATGGACGAGGCCCACCACTACGACCTCGAGGTAGCCGAGGGAGAGGTGAGCGTGATCGCCCGGATCGGTCCGCTGCGCCGGCGCGTCGCACGACACCCGGTGGAGCCGGGCCCGGTCACCCTGGCCATCGACATACGCACCACCGGCGTGTTCGCCCCCTCCGTCACCTCCGCCGAACACGCGCGGCAACCGCTCGGCGTCCGGGCCGGCGGACCGGACACGCTCGCCTTCTCCGTCGAGGGGCCCGAACCCCTGCGACTGGCCGAACTCGACGGCCGCTATCTGTCCACCGAGGTCGGCGGCGGCTTCACCGGCCGTGTGATCGGCATGTACGTCACCGAAGGCAGCGCCGCCTTCGACTGGTTCGACTACCGGCCGACCGCCGCCGACACTCACTGATCAGGCCTGTTACGACACGTCTTACGACACGTCGCCACCGGACCGGCCGCGGCGGCGCAGCAGGAGCAGCCCGCCCGCGAGGGCGGCGACCCCGGTGGCGGCGGCGACCCCGACCAGCTCACCCGAGCCGGTGGCCGCCAGGTCGCCTCGGCCGCCCTGCGGCCGGGCCGAGGAGGGCGCGGCGGAGGACGACGAACCGGAGGCGGAGGCGGAGGCGGAAGGGGAGGGGGAAGAGGACGAGGCCGGGGACGGGGCGGGGGTCCGGTCCCGGGTGAAGCACAGGGTGCCGAAGCCGAGTTGGTCGTAGCCGCCGCTGTTGGGGCCGTAGTCCCCGCCGCCGCCCTCCGGAGTGGCCTTGGCGGCGATCCGGGTGACATACGGCGCGGACCGGCCCCGGCGCTTGGTGTAGTGGTTGGCGATCATGGCCCAGATTGGCCTGACCATGGCCGGGTCGGCGTTCGCCGCCTCGGTGACGGTCTCCGTCCCCGACCAGACGCCGGGGGCGCCCTTCTGCCGGGTGTAGGGGGTGAAGGGGACATCCCCGCCCAGGCTCCACTTGGCGACGTACTCGGCGCCCTTGAAGAAGCGGCTGTCGTCGTATCCGTACAGGTCGATGCCCTGGTTCCAGGCCATCTCGCAGATGGTGCCCATCAGTCCGACACCGAGCAGGGCGTGCCCCTGGTCGCGGCCCGCCTCGACCCACTCGGCGAGGCCGTCGGAGTGGACGACGGGGATGGCGTTCTTGATCGAGCCCATGCCCTTGCCGTGCTTGAAGTAGCTCACCGCACGGTCGACCTTGGCACGGTCGTCGCAGAGGATCCCGGTGGCCAGCACGCAGGCCATGGCCGTCAGGTCCCAGTTGGCCCAGTAGTTGGTGATGTACGCGCCGTTGTGGCGGGTGAGGAAGTCCTCGCTGACCGTGCAGAACACCTCGCGCAGCATCTTCTGGAAGCGGGCCAGCTCGAACCCCTCGTAGCCGCGCAGCAACTCGGCGGCGTTGGCGAACTGGTAGCCGTACAGGCCCGCCGCGAGGAACCGGTCGGCTGAGCCGTCCAGCCTGGTCAGCCTGGCCGACCACGCGTTGAGGACATCGCGGGCGGTGTCCGCGTGCGCGGTGTCGCCGGTGATGTGCCAGCGCAGGGCGTTCTGGTAGGCGGCGTGGATGTCGTTGTAGAGCGTGCGGTAGTTCTCCGGCGAGCCCGAACCCCGGTAGACGGTCGGCTGCGGGTTGGCCTTCCAGGCGGCCCCCGCGTGGGGGTTGGCGGTCAGCCTGGCGAAGCCCGCCTGGTAGGGCGCGGCGCCCGCCTTCACCTTGGCGGCCATGCGGTCGAGGTCCGCCCGGGTGTGCAGCATCCCCGGGTGCGCGAAGGTCCCGGCCGCCGAGGCCGGGCCCGCGGCGGCGACCGTCCCGATGCCTCCGGCACCCGCCGCGGCCCCGGCGATCTTCAAGATGTTCCTGCGGCTGATGTCTGCTGCCACTGCTGTGCTCCTCGGATTCGGATCCGTACGCACAGGGGACGCGGCGGAGCGCGGGCGATAACAGAAAATCGGGCCCGGGCGGTGTCAGAAGACGGGCATCGCGGTCAGGGCGCCGCCGCGCAGCAGAAACACACGGTTGCCCGCGCCCGCCGCCGTCAACCTGCCCGCCTGGCCCGCGCTGTGCTGCCACACACCGACGCCGTCCCTGGCCCGTACCGTCCCGACCCCGGCACCACCGGACCGGTCCAGGGCGATCCACACGCCGTGCCCCTCGACCACGGGTGGATCCGAGGGTGGCGCCTCGTACGGCAGCGGATACGTCCAGGACTGGCCGCCGTCGGTGAGACGGCGCCGCCGCAGCTCCGTCCCGTCGGCCGCGTACAGGGCAGCGCCCGAGACGGTGGGCGCGGTCCAGCCGTCCGAGCCCTGGTCGCCGGTTGTTTCGGCGCGGTGGGACCACTTCACCGCGCCGTCGGCCAAGGCCAGGGCGGTCAGCGAGCGGCCGCCGAGGTAGACGGTGTCCCCGGCGACGGCGGGGGCGAGGGCCTTGGCGCTCCGGCCCTTGCGCGCGGGCCACGCGGCCTGTCCGGTACGGGTGTCGAGCGCCGCCACGGTGCCGTCCGAGCCGCAGACCACCAGCCGTTGCCGGCCCACGGCCGCCAGCGCGGGGTCCTTGAGGGAGGTGCGCACCGGTGCCGGCACCGTCCACCGCGGCCTGCGGGACTCCAGCTCCACCGCTCGGAAGCGGCCCTGACGGGTGACGACGTAGACCGCCTCCTCGTCGGCGGCGAGCAGCATGGCCACGTCGGCGGCGGCCGCCCACCGCCGCCTCCCGTCCTCCGCGGGGTCCAGCGCGAGCAGCGTGCCGCGCGCGTCGGCGGTGAGGAGGAGGTCGTGGGACGGGGCGAGGTACCGCGCGGCGGCCGCCGCGCCGGGGACATCCCACCGCCGCCGACCGTCGGTGACGCCGTACGCCCGCAGCCCGCCGCCCGCGGCGCCGACGACGACCACATCGCGCACCGGCAGGGGCGCCGGCGACCCGCTGACCGAGCCCGCGGCCGCCCCGGACACCGGTCCCCACAGTGGCCGCGGCGGTGTCTGGTTACCGGACGCGGGCTCGGGCAGCGGGTCGGCGGCCCAGTCCTCGGCCCGTCGGCCACGGTCGTCCAGCAGCCACCACGCCCCCGTGCCCACCCCCGCCACCGCCGCGGTGACACCCACGGCCAGCAGGGAAAGCGCGCGGCGACGGCCGGGCCGTGGCGAGACGGTGTCGTCGGTGGGGAAGGCCGCCAGCCGCTCCGCCTCGGCCTCGCGTACGGCGATGTCGTCGGCGAGCGGCCCCGTGCGCCACGCGGGTACGGCCCGGCGCGGCGGCGCGAGGGCCCGGGCGAGCTGTTCCGGGAGGGGGCGGTGCGCCGGGTCCTTGGCGAAGCAGGGGGCGATCACGGCCCGCAGCTCGGGGTGCACGCCGTCCAGCCGGGGTTCGCCGTGCACCACTTCGTACTGCACGGCCGCCACATGCCCGCCGTCGTAGGCCCGCTGCCCGGTCGCCGCGTACGCCAGGACACAGCCGAGGGAGAACACGTCCCCGGGCGGCCCGACCCGCTGCCCCAGCACCTGCTCAGGGGCGCCGTAGCCGGGGGTCACCGGGGCCTGGCCGGTGGCGGTGAGGGTGAGCCCGTGTTCGGGCCGGGCGATGCCGAAGTCGATGACGCGTGGCCCGGCCGAGGTCAGCACGGTGTTGGGCGGCTTGATGTCGCGGTGCACCAGGCCGGCCGCGTGAATGTCCGCGAGGGTACGGGCGACAGCCGCCCCCAGCGCCCGCACGTCGGCGTCGCCGAGGGGCCCGTACCGCTCCACGGCGCCCTCCAGCGTCGGCCCGGCCAGGAACTCCGTGGCGATCCACGGACGGCCCCCCGAGGAGGCGTCGGCGTCGGCGTTGTCGTCCGAGTGAGCCATCAGGACCCGGGCGACACCCTTGCCGCGCACCGCCTGGGCCGCCTGCGCCTCGCGGACGAAGCGCCGGGCCATCTCCTGCCGGTGGGCGAACTCCGGCAGCAGCACCTTCACCGCGGCGGTGCGCCCGGTCCGGTCCCGCCCGAGATAGACCTGGCCCATGCCGCCCGCGCCGAGCACGCCGATCAGACGGTAGGGGCCGAGGCGGAGCGGGTCGCCGGGGCCGAGGGGCTTCATGTGTCTCCTGGAAGGGCTGCGCGGGCTGTTTTCGGGCTGTGCGGGCTGTGCGGCCTATGCGGCCTATTCGAGGGGGATGGCGGCGACGACGTGTCCGCTGGCCACGATGGCGCGCCGCGCTTGGCGGTGTGCCACGGCCGCGCGCCCGATGCCGCCGCCCTCGGGGGCGTTGAAGGTCCAGGCGGAGGCGTGCCGGGTGCGGTCCACGGCGGAGATCCAGCGTCGGCTGTCGACCGTTCCGTAGACGTATGTGTCACCGACGAGCGGTGCGCTGTGGAACTCGGCGGCCAGCCCCGTCGGTTTCTCCGCCCAGCGGAGCCTCCCCGTTGCGCCGTCCAGGGCGACGAGTCCGCGGTCACCCTCCGCCGCGTACACCACGCCGCCGCGGACCGCGGGCGGTCCGTAGCGACGCTCCCTCGCGTCGAAGTCCTCGCCCACCTCACGCCCCTTGCCGAAGCGCCAGGAGATCCTGCCGTCGCTCAGGCGCAGGGCGAAGATCTCGTCGGCTCCGACGTAGACGTGGGTGGGGGAGAGCGCCAGTTGCCCCCGGGCGGTCCTCTGCAGCGACTCCGGAAACTCCACATGGGTGGGGACGCTCCGCTGCCACAGCCGCGCGCCCGTCCGGGTGTCCCGCACCTCCAGCTCGAGCCCGCTGCCGCCGGCCAGCAGCAGACGGCGGCCGGAGACCGACGCGACGACCGCGGTGTCGGCATCGCTCGGCGTCGACCGGGCGAACGGCTGCCGCCACCGCTCCGCGCCCGAGTCGAGGTCGAATTTGAGGAGATACCAGCCCTTGGCCAGGTTGCCGGCCTTCTCGTCGCGGGAGATGGCGTACAGCGAGTCGGCGGTGGCGGTCAGCAGGGTGGTGCTGGACGGCTCCCATCTCGTGGCGCGCAGCACGGCGGCGTCGGGATTGCCGGTCTTCGGATCGACGCGTGTCACGGCGAGGGCGTCACCGTAGTATCGGTCCTGGAGGGCGAAGAGCCGTCTCCCGTCCGTGGTCATGGCGTAGCCGGCGTCCATGGCGTCGGAGGTCCACAGCCGGGTGCCGCGCTTCGCGTCCAGGGCCAGGGCGCCGTCGTCCGTGAGCATGACCACCGCGGAGCCCACGATCTGCGGGGCTTCGAGGACGCTGATCTCGGGTGTCTCCCGCCGCCACGCCGCGTCCGGTGGCACGTTGGCCGCGCGCGCGGTTGAGCTTGGCCCGGTGTCCGGCCCGGACCCGGAGCCGCCACGCGACCGCCATGACCAGGCGGCGTAGCCCGCGCCCGCGAGCGCCAGCGCGCCCCCGCCGGCCAGGGCCAGCGCCGTCCGCCGGGACGGGCGCCGGGCGCCGGAGGCCGGGGCGGGCTCGGGGGCTTCGGCCGGCGCGGGCAGGCGCCGCGGGGCGATCTCGTACGCCTGCACGCAGCGCCGGGCGATGTCCGCGAGCACGATCTCCGGCAGATGGTCGGCGAACTCCCCAGTCCTGTCGTGGAGTTGGGCACGCAGCTCGTCGGTGCCCGGGCGCTGCCCCGGCTCCTTGGCGAGGCAGCGCCGCAGCACCGGCCGCAGCCCGCCCGGGACCGCGGTCAGCTCCGGCTCCCCGTACCGCACGCGGTAGAGCAGATCCGCCGGCTGCCCGCTCCCGAACGGCCCGGCGCCGGTCGCCGCGAAGACCAGCACGCCCGCCAGCGCGAACACGTCACCGGCCGGGGTGTGTTCCCCGCCCGTGGCCTGCTCGGGCGACATGAAGGCCGGGGTGCCCGCGGCCCGGCCGGTACGGGTCAGCCGGTCGTCGCCGATGGCGCGCGCGATGCCGAAGTCGATGACCTTCGGGCCGAAGGCGCTGAGCAGGATGTTGGAGGGCTTCAGATCGCGGTGGACGACGTCCGAGGCGTGCAGCCGGCCGAGCGCCTCGCACAGCGCGGCGCCCAGCGGCCGTACGCAACTCTCCGGCAGCGGGCCGCACAGCGCGACCGCCTCGTCCAGCGGCGGGCCCAGCACGTATTCGGTGGCCAGCCAGGGGGTCTGGGCCAGCGGGTCGGCGTCGATGACCTCGGCCCCGTACTCCCCGCCGATGACGCGGGCCGCGTCCGTCTCCAGCCGGAAGCGGGTGCGGAATTCGGTGTCCGACGCCGTCCTGGCGTGCATGGTCTTGAGCGCGACCGTGCGGCCGCCGGACGAGCGGCCCAGGTAGACCACGCCCATGCCACCGGCGCCGAGCCGGGCGATGAGCCGGTACGGGCCCAGGGCCTGCGGATCGTCGTGGGTGAGGGGAGAAGCCATGGTCATCAGTCCACTGGAAGCGCGTACAGGACACGGTCGTTCCGCACCAGGGCCACGCCCGCGCCGCAGCCGACGACAGCCCCGGTGAACCCTTTCTCCTTGCCCCCGCCCACCGCGGTGAAGCGCCACAGCAGCGTGCCGTCGTCCGCGGCGTAGGCGTCGACGGAGCCCGCGGTGGAGGCGAGCACGGTGCGGCCGGAGCCGCTCACCGAGGTGACGGGGTACGGCAGGCTGGCCCCCACGGAAACGCCGTTGTCGCGCTTCCACTTCAGGCCGCCGTCGGCCGCGTCCAGGGCATAGGTGCGGGCGAGCGTGTCGGTCACGTACAGGTGGGCACCGTGGCGCAGCGCGCGGCCGAACAGGCCGGTCTCCGAGCCGAACGCCCAGGCCTGCTCGCCGCTGCGCATCCGAAAGGCGCGCAGGTTTCCGGCGAGGGTGACCACGAGCAGGTCGTCGGGGGTGCCGGTGTAGACGGGCGGCTCCTGGCCGTCGGGCATGCCACGGTACGTCCGGGTCCACAGCTTCCGGCCGCGGCGCCGGTCGACGGCGGTGTGGCCGCCGTCGGCGTCCGACAGCAGCAGGAAGTCCCGTTGCAGCAGCGCCTTTCCCTTGCCCGGTGTCCCGAACGGGAGGGCCCAGCGCTGCTCGCGCGCCTCGGTGTCGTACGCGACGACCCGTCCCCAGGCTCGGCTGTCCTTCGAGGCCCGGCCGGTTCGGGAGGCGGTGAACCAGAACGTGTCGCCGGACAGCGCGAGCGGCGCGTCGAAGGCGTAGGCGCGGCCGGGGGAGTAGGCGGCGGCCGACCACTCCACCGCGCCGGTGCGCGCGGAGACGGCCTTGAACGTGTCGCCGGGGATCAGGATCAGTTCGCCGCCGAGGTCGTACATGTCCCCGCGCACGGGGAGGTCGTCGAGGGTCCAGAGCCTTTCGCCGGTGTGCAGATCGATGCCCACGACGCCGCGACCGGCGGCATGGACGACGATCCGGTCCCGCCAGATGAGCGGCGGGCTGCCCTTGGCGCGATCGCCGACCCGGGCCGGGAGTTCGGCGCGCCACAGCGGCTTGGGCGCGACGCCCGGAAAGCGGGTACGGCGGGGCTTGGGCCGAGCGCGCTCCTTGTCACCGGAGGCGGCGAAAGCGGCGACTCCCCCCAGGACCAGTCCGGCGACCGCCGCCGTGGCACCCACGAGGAGCGTGCGGCGACCGGTGGCAGGGGCGGCCGGCCCGGGCGCGGCGGTGGGTGACCCGGCCGCGGCGGCGTCCGCCTCCGCTTCGGCCTCCGCCGTCCGGACCGTGGCTTCCTGCCGGTCGATCGCCGTGGTGACGGACGACGGCAGCCAGCCGGGCGCGGGCGGCGGGGCCAGCTCGGCGGCGAGGTCGGCCGCCCGGGGCCGCAGCCCGGGGTCGTGGGCGCGAGCGGCGGTGATGGCGCGGCGCAGGGACTCGGGTAGCGCCTCCGGCTCCGGGTGCGGCCGGCCGGTGGCCGCGTACGCCAGGACGGTGCCCAGCGCGAAGACGTCCCCCGGCGGCTGTGGCCACCCGCCCGCCACCTGCTCCGGCGGTCGCCCCGGCGACCGCCCCGGCGGCTGCCGGTCGGACGTCGCGGCCCGCGTGGCGCCGTAGCCGAGCAGCCGGGGGCCGTCGGTGGCGAGCAGGACGGTGGCGGGGGAAATCCCGGCGTGCACCAGCCCGTTGGCGTGTGCGTTCGCCAACGCCTGGGCGAGTGCCGCGCCGAGCGCCCGTACGGTCGGCTCCGGCAGCCGGCCCCCGGCGGCGGCGAGAGCCTGTGGCAGCGGCAGCGCCGGGACGTAGCCGGTGGCGACCCAGGGGAGTCCGGGCCCGTCGGGGGCGACAGCCACCACGGGCGGCACGGCGGGGCCGGTCAGCCGCCGCGAGTTCTCGGCTTCCGAACGGAACCGGACGCGGAACGCCGTGTCCTCCGCGAGCGCCGTGGGCGGCATCGCGAGCACCACCGCGCGGCCAGGGGCCTTGGGCTCCAGAGCCAGGCAGTACCGCGTGTGGTCCGCGTCCCAGTCCGAACCGGCGATGACACGATACGGGCCGACGCGTTGCCGCGGCTCCATCCATCCCCCTCGGTCGCCCGCTGATCTCCCTGCCTATGGGGAGCTTAGGGGACGGCCGTGGTGCCGGATTCATGGGCCGGGTCACTCCAGTGGCAGCGCGTACACGGACTTGTGGCTGAGCACGATCGCGACCCCGCCGCCGAAGGCGACCATCTTCCCCGGACCCGCGCCGAGCCCGCCGGATGCGCCACTGACGTCCGAGAACCGCCACAGGATCGCGCCGTCCGTGGCGCGAAAGGCCACGACCTCGGCCGGCGAGACCGCCAGTACCGTCCTGCCGGACGGCGTCACCAAGGTCTCGACGTTGTCCAGCAGTTCGACCGTCAGGAGCTTGGGGTCGCTGTGCCACGCCACCTCGCCGGTCCTGGCGTCCACCGCCGTGACGGCGGACACGCCGTCCGCCACATAGACCCTGCCACCGTGGACGGCGGGGGTGCCGAAGGCCGCCGCGTCCGACCGGAGTCGCGTCGTCCACTTCTTTGCGCCGTCAGGGAGGCCGAGGGCCCGCAGGGTGCCCTGGCCGTCGGCGGCGAGCGCGCTCCCCGGCGCGAGGGGGATCACGTCGGCGTCGAGCGTGACGCCGTCGTACGTCCTCGTCCACAGCCGGCGGCCGTCGCGACGGCTGAGGGCGACAAAGCGCTTGGTGTCCGTCCTCGTCCTGCCCTGTGCCTCGTTGTCGCCGTGTGCCTCCGGTATGACAGAGGCGTCCTTGAGGGGCAGCGGACTCACCAGCCGTTGTTTGCCGGGCGCCGCCGGCATGGCGGTGAAGGCCTCGGGGAGCGGGCTGCGCCACCGCTCCCGCCGCGCGCCGACGTCGTACGCGACGACGGACGTGGTCTTCCGCACCAGGTCCTCGCCTCGGCTGAGGACGGTGAACCAGACGACCCCGCCCCGGACTTCGAGTACCTGCCTCAGGTCGCCGCCCGTGCGCGTGTCGTCGTACTTCGCCTCCCGCCAGCGCATCCTCCCGCTCCGCGCGGACAGGAAGCCGGGTGGACCCATGTCGGGGATCATGATCAGTCCGTTGCCGACATCGACGGCGGGGCCCGCCGGCACACCGTCCGTGATCCACAGCCGCTTGCCGGTGCGCAGGGACAGCCCGAAGACCTGGGTGCCGGCGGCCATCACCACGATCTCGTCGCGCCAGACGACGGGGCCGACGGTCGACGTGTCGCGGGCGCGGTACTCCCACAGCGGGACCGGCGGGACCCCGCGGATCGCCCGGGGACGCCGTGCGGGCTTCTTGTCGTCGCCGACGCCCATGGCGGTGACGGCCCCGAAGCCCAGCGCCGCGCCTGCCACTCCGGCCGTGACGCCCGTGAGCAGCACCCGCCGGGACGGGCGACGGCCGGTGCCGGTGGCCGCGGGCGCGGTGTCGGCGGCGTGCAGTGGCCCGGGCTGTGACGGTCCGGGCTGCGGCGGGCGGGCCGTCGCGGGTTGCGCGGCCGGGGCGGCCTGTGCGGCCGGGGACGGCGCCGGGACGGCCGGGGCGCGCTCCATGGCCGGGGCCGGGGTGCGGGTGGCCGCGGGCCAGGAGGGCTCGGCACTCGGCTCGGTGGCGGCTGCGCCCTCCGCGCCCTCCGCACCTTCCGCCTCCGCGGCCAGCACCCGTGCCGCCTGCCTTGCCATCGCCGCGATCACCCGTCCCGGCAGCCAGCCCGGCCCCAGCACGCTCGCGGCCCCGCTCGCGCCCCCGTCCAGGACGGTGTCCGCCCGCCCGCCGCCCGGCAGCGTCGCCATCTCGCCCGCGGGGGCGTGCGCGTCGCCCGCGGTGCCCCGTATCAGCTCCGCCAGGAGCGCGGCCGCGCTCGGCCGGTCCGCCGGGTCCGGGGCCAGGCAGGCCGTGATGACCTCGCGCAGCGGCTCCGGCAGTTCGCCGGGCCGGGCGGCCGGACGCCCGGTCGCCGCGTACGAGAGGACCGCGCCCAGCGCGTACACATCCCCCGGCGGGCGCGGGCGGCCACCGGTCAGCTGCTCCGGTGCCGTGTACTCGGCCACCATCCCCGGCAGCCCCGACCGGTCCTGACCGTCCGGCGCCACCGCGCGGACCGCGCCGAATCCCGTGATCCGCGGCCGGTCGCCGACCAGCACCGCCCACGGCGTCAGCCCCGCGTGTGCGAGGCCCACCGTGTGCAGCTGTGCGAGGGCCTCCGCGACGGCCGCGCCCAGCGCGCGCGCGGTCCGCTCCGGAAGCGGCCCCCCGTACGCCACCAGCGCTTCGGGCAGCGGCAGTCCGGGCCGGTACGGGCAGGCGTGCCAGGCGGGCCGCTCCCGCTCCGCGGACACCTCCGTGGCGGGCGCCAGCCATCCGACGCGACCGGTCAGCCGGCGCGCCTGCTCGGCCTCGGCCCGGAAGCGGGCCCCGTACGCCGTGTCCTCGTCGAACTCCGCCAGGGGAGTGGTGACGTGGACCGTGCGCTCGCCACTGACGGGCCGGGCGAGGTACCTGCGTTCGACCGCGGGGACGTCGTCCAGGGCCGCTTCCAGACGGCCGATGAGCACATAGGGGCCCACATGGCGCGGGTCGTCATGGCGCAGGGGTTCCATCCCACTCCCGTGTGTGGCTCGCAAAGCATGAGGAGGCTATCCGCTTCGCGCCGAAACCCACGAAGCCACCCCCGGAGGGCGACCGCTTGGGCGACTCGCGCCCCAGCGGCCACCGGGCGGCCATCAGCAGGACACGGGAGGCCGGCGCCGGCTGCCGCAGGTGGCCAGGCTGCACCAGCGGCGCCGGCCGCTCCCGTTGAGGAAGAGCCAGCCGCAGTCCTCGCTGGGACAGCCGCGGATCGTGAACCGGTGGGGGTCCGCCAGGAGGTCCGCCGCGCTGCGTGCGGCGGCGAGCAGGGGCAGCCGCAGACCGGCGGCCGGGGACAGCCGCCACTGGCCCAGGCCGTCCTCGCCCCGGGTGAGGACCGCGGATCCGGCGGCGCGCTGCGCGACGGCGGCCACCGCGTTGAACGCGCGGACATCGTGCGGATCGGTCAGGCAGGCGTACAGGTCGGCGCGGAACACCCGGGCCTCGGCCAGGACGGCGGCGGCCTCGTCGGGGCGCTCCCGCGCCTGCTGGAGCAGCCGGTCGACGAGCGGGGCGTCGACCAGGTCCAGGTGGCCGGCCCATACGGCCAGGGTGGAGTACCCGCGCAGCCACTCCGAGCCCGGGAGCCGCGAGCCGCCCCAGCCCGCGTACGTGTTGCAGAACTCCAGCGCCGGATGGCCGCTGGTGTTCCACGGCAGCCACTCCTCGCCGACCCGTACCGCGTACTGGGGCGCCGGAGGCCGGTCCAGCCGGGGGTCGTCCCGCAGGAGGCGCTCGTGGAGCGTGGTCAGCGCGGGGCCCGGTTCGATGCCCAGCTCGGTCACCAGCACCTGGCGCGTGCGCCGGTAGAGCTCGAGGGCGTCGGCTCGACGGCCGTCGCGGTACAGGGCGGTCATCTGGGCGACGACGAGCCGTTCGCGGGCCGGGAACTCCTGGGCCAGCGGCGTCAGATCCGCGAGGACCCGCTCGTGCAGCCCCATGGCGAGCCGGTCCTCGGCCCGCTGTTCCAGGGCGGACAGGCGCAGCTCGCCGAGGTGCCCGCCGAGCCGGCCGCGTAGCTGATCGTCGATCACGTCGGCGAGCAGCGGGCCCCGCCACAGCGCCAGGGCCCGGTCGTAGGTGCGCACCCGCTCCCCGGGGTCGTGATCGGCGGCCGCCTTTCCGACGAGGTCGAGGAACTCCAGGGCGTCGATGGCGTGCGGGCCGGGGTCCACCGCGTAGCCGTCGTGGCGGGTCTCGACGCACAGCCCGTACGGGGTGAGGCGGGCCCGCAGCCTGCCGATGTAAGTGTGCACGGTGGAGCGGGCCGAGGCGGGCGGGGCGCCGTTCCACAGCAGGTCGATGAGGCGCGCGGTGGTCACGGCGCGGCCGGCGTCCAGCAGCAGGATGCCCAGCAGGCACCGCTCCTGACGGCGGCTGCCCACCACGACGCGCTCTCCCTCGTGGCGGGCCTCGAACGGGCCGAGCAATTGGAACTCCATGGTCGCGGTCAGCCTAGTCCCGCGTCAGCCGGCCCCAGGTCCCGTGTGGTGAGAATCTGGTCAGCGGCCGGGGCGAATCTGAGGTCCGGATCTGAGGTCCGGATCTCCCACACCTCACCTCGCCAGGAGAAAGCATGCGACGAACCTGGGCCGCTCTGCCCGTACTTGCCGCCGTCCTCGTCGGCGCGACGCCCGCGTCGGCCACCTCCACGTCCCCCGGGCGGGGCTGGGAACCCGCGCCGCAGGCTCCGTTCGACACGGCGGCCGGCGTCCGCTGCGACTTCCCCGTCCACGGCGAACCCGTCGTCGACGAGGTCGTGCGGCGGGTGCTGGACACCTACCCCGACGGCACGCCGAAGCGGGTCCAGTACAAGGGGGACTTGATCGTGCGGGTCACCAACACGGATACCGGCGCCTTCTACGACGCGGACGCCGGCGGCAGGGCGATCGTCGACTACCGCACGGACGGCTCCCAGCTGTGGTCCGTGCTCGGCCCCGTACTGTTCGGCTTCGGCGAGAACGGCGGCACTCTGGCGCGTGGCCTCTACATCGTCGACGGCGTTTACACGGCGGACATCAGCGCCGCCGGGTACAAGACGCTGACCATGTCGCACGGCACGACCGACGCGCTCTGCGCCCGTATCGACTGAGCCGCGCAAGGCCCGCGGACGGGTGTCCGCGGGCCTCGCGCGTACGGCTCACAGGGCGCGGCTCACCGGGTGGTGTGTCCGCGTACCGCGTGGGTGCCGGGGTCGTGTCCGGCCAGGGCCGCGATATGCGCGGCGGCCGTGGTGCCGGGGACGGTGCAGGACTTGCCGTTCAGCGTGTAGTTCCGCGGCGCGGGGTTGGTGCCGGTGTAGGTGCCGTTGAAGCCGATGGTGGTGGAGGCGCCGGTGGCCAGGGTGGCGTTCCAGCCGGCGTCCTTGACGGTGACCTGGGTGCCGCTCTGGCTCCAGGTGCCGTTCCAGCCCTGGGTGACCTTCTGGTTGCCGGTGAAGGAGAGGCCCAGCTGCCAGCCGTTCAGGGCGGGGCCCTTGTTGGTGAGGGTGACGGTGGCCGTGAAGCCGGAGCCCCAGTCGTTGCTCACCCGGTAGTCGACCGTGCAGGTGGCGGCCGGGGCCGCGGCGGTGGTCACCCGCACCGGGGCCGAGGGTGGCGAGCTGCGGCCCGCGGTGTCCTTCGCCACGACGCGGAAGGTGTAGGCGGTGGCCGGGGAGAGGCCGGTGACGGTGGCGCTCGTGGCGGGGGCGTCGACCGTGGCCACCGGGGCGGTGCCCGCGGGGTCGCCGGAGTACACCTGGTAGCTCGCCACCGGGGACGAGCCGGCGCTGGACGCGGCCCAGGACAGGGTGGCCCGGTCCGAACCGACCGCGGTGGCGGCCGGGGTGCCGGGGGCGGTGGGCGGCTTCGCCTCGGAGGAGCCGGCGGGCAGGACGTACTCGGTGATGGAGTACGCGGGGAAGGTGGTGGTGAACCCGCCGTCGGTCAGCGGCTGGTCGGCCAGGTGCTTGATCGAGGTGACGTCGTCCTGGCCGTAGCGGTAGACCTGCGCCGAGCCGGCCGACCCGGTGCGGCCGGTCATGGACACCGGGGCGGTCAGATCACCGGTGGTCTTGTTGACGACGATCACGGTCAGCGCGTGGTCGCTGTCGCGCTCGGCCGCGTAGACCGAGAGCTTCTCCTGGTCGGCGCTGGCCGCCTGGACCGCGGTGTCGCCGAAGGAGCCGCCGTTGCCGTCGTAGTTGCGGAACATGCGGAAGGCGTAGGCGCCGGGGTCGGTGGACTTGGGCGGTGCCCACAAGGTGGCCAGGTCGAGTCCCTCCCGCCCGAAGATGCCGAGCACATCGGCCTGTGCGAGGGCGCCGTCGATGTGGTCCAGCGCGCCCCAGTTGTACTCGGTGATGGCGAGCTTGGTGCCCGGGTAGTTCTCATCGACGAGGGAGCGCATGCGCGGGATGAACTGGACGGGCTGGTTGATCCAGCTCTCGTCCACATACGTGGGGTCCCACAGCTGCCGCGTGGAGCGCAGCCGCAGCTCCTGGGTGGCGGGGTCGTCGTTGCCGCTGGACACCCCGGACTGCTGCGGGTAGACGTGATTGTCGAAGTAGTCCAGGATGCGGCGGCCGTGGCTCTGCTCGTAGGCCTTCATCTGCTGGAGGTACCAGGGGGCGAACTGCAGCCCGCCGTGGGCCGCCCGGTCCGGGGGGTTGGACCAGCAGTCGCCGCCCTTTTCGCCGCAGGTCTTCTGGTCGAGGCCGGAGTAGATGAGGGAGTTCAGGCCCCAGCCGACCGGGCCGAGGGTCTGGGCGCCTGGGTCGGCGTCCTTGATCGCGGCGGCGGTGGCGTAGGTGCTGTCACGTATCTCGTCATAGCCCGCTCCGGCCGGGTGGACATCCCGGTGGGTGGTGAACCACAGGTCGGGCTCGTTGTCGAGGTTGTAGAAGCGCACCCCGCCGGCTCCCGCGGACCCGTAGGCGCGGTTCAGATACTCCACCCAGCCCTTGGTGAACTCCGGGCCGGCGGCGACGCTGGTGTCGGCGGGGTCGTTGCCGGTGACGTTGGTGTCGTCACTCTTCACGCCGTTGCCGCAGTCCGGGCGCCACTGGGCGTCGCTGCCCTTCTGGGGCCCGTACTTGGTGATGCTGAAGCCGCAGGCGGCGTTGCGGGCCGCCGTCGTCGAGCCGATCATCGGCACGGTCAGTACGGTGTCGGTGCCGGTGCGGCGGTTCTGCTCGACGAACTTGTCGGCTTCCGAGCCGTCCGGCAGCTGGGCGGTGCCGTTCTCGTAGTACAGGTTCTCGAAGTACCAGTCCGAGCCCGCGTTGTAGGCGTCGAGCTTGTAGTTGTAGCGGGTCGTGGCGTTTCCGCCCCATCGCCGTACCGGCAGCCGCAGCTCCTTGGCCAGCGACTCCTCGGCGAAGTTGATCCCGTAGACGTGCGGGTCGATCGCGTGGCGCCCGGTGGTGGCGTCGACCCTGAGGGCGGGGCCGTCCGCGGCGGCGGAGGCGGGCCGCGCGCCTCGGTCCGGTAAGTCGCTCGCCCGGACGGGATCGGCCAGACCGGCACCGGCCACCAGCAGTACCGCGGCCACCAGCGCGGCTCTTGGAGTCATGCGCATGGTCTCCTTCTCAACGGCCATGCGACACGGCTCAGCCAGGCCCGCGCGGCGGGACACGGGTGCACGGGCCATGGCACCGAGGGGGGCAGTGCCGTACGGCCTGACGACGGGGGGGAATGGTTGTGGGAGCGCTCCCAAGGCCTTCACATGGTCAGCGAGCCCCGGGGCACTGTCAAGGGGCTTGAGCGGCCCGACCGGGACCTCGTCCCGCCGAGTCCGGCCGTCACCGGCCGCGGTCACCGGCCGCGGCCACCGTGCGGGGCGCCATGCGGGTCGCCGGCGGGCAGCCAGGCGTCCGGGGCGTGGATGCCGAGGTCGCCGACGCCTTCGGCGAGGGCGTCGGTGACCGCCTGGACCGCGGCACGCGTTTCGTCGGCGCGCAGGACCAGGGACCAGGTCCAGTAGATCTTCGGCTCGATCACGGGGCGGTGGACCAGGTCCGGCGGAAGGGAGTCGGCGCGGCCCTTGGGGGAGTGGATGACCGGGCGGCGGCTGCGGCGAACGTGGTCGTGGAACGCCGGGCCGGTGATGCCGCCGTCGCGGATGCGCACCGCACGGGCGCCGGTGTCGTGGGCCAGCCGCTCCGCGTAGGCGTTCCAGGACGACCAGGACGTGGCGTCGTCGTCGAGGAGGACGACGGTGTCCCGGGCCCGGATGTCGCCGGTGTCGTCTCCGGTGGAGACGGCGTGGAGCCGGTCGGCGCCGATGAGCCGGGCCCGCAGGCCGTGCCGGCGCAGGTCCTCGTCGCGTACCCAGCACACGGCGAGGTCCAGGCTGCCGTCGGCGACCCGTGCGGCCTGGGTGTGGGAGGGCGCGACCCATGCGTCCAGGTGCAGCTGGGCCACCGCGGAGGTGCGGGTGGTCAGATCGGCGGGGAGCCAGCTGACGTAGCCGAGCCGTACGGCCTCGGACCCGGCCAGTCGGCGGGCGCGGCTCTGGAGGTCGTCGGCGCGGTCCAGCAGGGCGCGGGTGTGCGGGAGCAGGGCCGCTCCGGCCGGGGTGAGGGCCACGGAGCGGCGATCGCGGTCGAAGAGCCGCACGCCGAGGTCGCGTTCGAGCGCCTTGATCTGCTGGGACAGGGACGGGCCGGCGATCAGCAGCCGCTCGGCGGCCCGACCGAAGTTCAGCTCCTCGGCGACCGCGAGGAAGTACCGCAGTTGGCGCAGTTCCACGCCTGTCATGCTACGTCGCTGGGAGGCCGCGGCTCCCAGCAGGGAGGACGCCGGTCGTGGCATCTGCCCTGGTGACAGGGTCAGGATGAGCCCATGAACGCCCGAAGGCAGGTCACCGCGGAGACCCTCTCCGCCATGCGAGAGTTCCTGGTCGAGATCACCACCACGGTCCCCGAGGACACCCCCCAGGCCGAGGTCGACCGCCGCCGCGCCGCCGAGGCGGTCCGCGCCGAGGAGTTGGCCACCACCGGCCACCTGGTGCGCCTGTGGCGCCCGGTCGGCGAACTGCGCAGCGTCGGCGTGTGGCGTGCCGCGGACGAGGGCGAACTTCACGAGAAGGTGCTCGGCACGCTGCCCCTGCGCTCCTGGATGACCCTCACCGTCACCGCGCTCCAGTCCCACCCCAACGATCCGGGCTGGACGGACCCCACGCCGTAACCGCCGCACCCGGACCCCAGGCCGCAACCGCGCACCGCGGCCGTACGACGCGCACCATCACACGAGGACCTCTCATGAGCGCCCGAACCCGGCGACACTCTCCCAATCACCCCCTCCACACGCCCTGGGCGCACGTCGCCCAGGCCGCCGCGGCGCTCGCGGCGGGCATGGGGGTCGGCCGGTTCGTCTACACCCCGATCCTTCCCCTGATGCACACCCAGGCCGGGCTGTCCGCCGCCGTCGGCGCCAACCTGGCCACCGCCAACTACGTCGGCTACCTCATCGGCGCGCTCATCGGCACCCTGATGCCCGCGGTGGTCCGCTCGCCCGCCGTGCTGCGCGGCTCGCTGATCGTGCTGACCGGCACGCTCGCCGGGATGTCCGCCACACACAGCGCCGCCGCATGGATCGCGCTGCGGCTGCTGGCCGGGGTGGCCAGCGCCCTGATCTTCGTCATCGCGGCCGGCTCGCTCCTCAGCCATCTGCGGGAACACCCCGCCCACCTGCCCGGCTGGGCCTTCGGCGGGGTCGGCGCGGGCATCGCCCTGTCCGGGCTGCTGATCCTCCTGCTGCGCACCGTCGCCGACTGGCAGGCCGCCTGGTGGGCCGCGGCCGGACTCACCGTCCTCTTCGCCGCCGTCTCCTGGGATCTCCGGCCGGAGATCCCGCCCACGGCCACCGGCGACGTGGCCACGGCGGCGGCGCCCGACCGGCCGCGGACGCGTACGCACCGCTGGTTCGGCGCGCTGTTCGTCAGCTACACCCTGGAGGGCATCGGCTATATCGTCGCCGGCACCTTCCTGGTGGCGGCGATCGAGCAGGGCTCCCCGGGCTGGCTCGGCAGCGGCGCCTGGGTGCTGGTGGGCCTGGCCGCCGTGCCGTCCTCGGCACTCTGGGCCTGGCTGGGACGCCGCTGGTCCCGTCCCGACGTGCTGCTCGCCGCGCTGGTGATCCAGGCGGTCGGTATCGCTCTGCCCGCCCTGGTCGGCGGGGTGGCGGCCGCCCTGATCTCCGCCTTCCTCTTCGGCGCGACCTTCCTCGGCGTCAGCACCCTCGCCCTGGCCACCGGCGCCCACCTGCGCTTCCCCCGCTCCGTCGCCCTGCTGACCGCCGGATATTCCGTCGGCCAGATCCTCGGCCCCCTGGCCGTCAGCCCGCTGCTCCATCACGGCTACCACCAGGCCCTGATCCTGGCCGCCCTGGTGGTCCTCGTCGCGGCCCTCGCCGCCGCGCTCCTCCGCATCGGCTTCCCGCATCACATGGCCGTGGTGCGGCGTGCCGTCCCCGTACGGACGTCCGCGGCGGAGGAAACCGAGGTCATCAGGTCGGACCGCCCCTGACCGGGGCGCGCTACAGTCGGCCACGTACGGGAAACTCCTCCGCCGGACACCGACGCTGTTTACGGGGTCGGCCGCTCAGCGACGTATCGCCATCGATGCCTCTGACGTGGAGCCACTCATGACCACACCGCGGGACCTGTTGATCGTCGCCATGGAAACGGTGCCCGACCGTCCAGTGGAGCGCGGAGATCTGTCGCTCGGGCTCGCGGGGGCCGAGATGATCGACCTCATCGGTGCCCAAGCGCTCAGCCTGGACGGCGACGTCATCGTGCCGGGTCTCCAGCCGCCGATCGCCGATCGTCTGTTGAACGAGGCCGCGTCGTCGCTGGATCGACAGGCGCCGTACGAGTCGGTCGGCGACTGGCTGTGGCGCCGGGGCCGCGGCCTGTCCGCGGCCTACGCGGCCGCGCTGGAGCAGGAGGGGGAGATCACCCGGCGCCGCCACCGCTGGACACCCTTCCGGACCGGCCGGCCCGCTCTGGCCGACTCACCCGCACACCACGAGGCGGCGGACCGCTGGACATCGGACGAGCCCGTCCTCGCCGCCCTCGCGGCGGCCGTCGGGATTCGCGAGGAGCCGCCCGGAGACTCTCCGGACGTGGCCGACGAGGCGGTGGTGACGGTGCTCGCCGCGGTGAACGACGCGGTGATGGAGCTGGAAGCCGTACGGCAGCGGCGCGCCATCGAGGAAGCGGCCTTCGACAACATCTGGCGAGGCGAATAGAGGCGAATAGCGGGGCGCGCCGCGGCGGGCCGTGCTCGCGCGCTGGTGACCGGGGCGCCGTCCATCACCCGTCCGGCCGGTGACGATCCTTGCGGAAGTCATGGTCACCCGCCAAGATGGTGACGTGAATCTGGATCATGTGTTTCTGTGCGGCAGCCCCGCTCTCGACTTCGCCGCGACGCTCCGCGCTCGCCGTTCGGTGCGGTTCGAGATGTTCGTGTCGCCGGACCGGCTGGACGCCTGGTATCTGGAGTCGGGAATCGTCGACGAGGTCTCCGCCGGTCAGGAGGCCGACGTCGAGCAGGCGATTGCCGTACGGGAGGCCATCTATGAGCTGGTCACCGCCCGCATCGCCGGGGGCGTCTACGACAGTGAGGCGCTGGCCATGGTGAATGGCATGGCCCGCAAGCCTCCCGTCACGCCCCAGCTCACCGTGTCGGGCCGGTGGGCCGACGCGACGCCGGAGGAGGCGCTCTCCACCGTGGCGCGGCACGCCGTCGAGCTTCTCGGCGGGCCGGATGTGCCGCTGCTCAAGGAGTGCGGCAACCCCGTCTGCACCCGCGTCTACATCGACCGGTCGCGCGGGATGCGCCGGCAGTGGTGCGGCATGGAGTCCTGTGGGAACAGGCTCAAGGCCGCGGCCTATCGCGCCCGCAAGAAGCAGGCGCAGGTGGCCGCGGCAGGCTGACGCGACACGGCCGGCGTCACCTGTCACACAGGGATGACGCCGACCGGGTGAGCGCCGTGTCAGACCTCCCCCGCGCTCGGGCCGGTCGCGTCGGAGGAATCGGCGTACTGCGCCACCCCGTGGCCGAACGACCAGTCGATCGACTCGTTCTCGGTCAGCACGATGAACACGTTCCGCGGCTCGGTCCCCGCGTACGCGTGGGCGAGCTCGGCGATCCGCCGGTACAGCGCCCGTTTCCGCGCGGGCGGGCGTCCGGAGCGCATGGTGATCGCGATGTACACGACGCCGTCGTCGCGCCGCACACCGAGGTAGTTGTCGTAGCGCAGTGTGCTGCCGACGCCGTCGTGGCCGGCCAGGACGTGAAACCGGTCGTCGGGCGGGAAGCCGATGGTCTCGACCATGGCGTCGTGTACGGCGCGGCCGAGCGCGTCGAGCCGGTCGCTGTCGGCCCCCAGCGCGTCGATGCGGACGAATGGCATGTCAGCGGTTCTCCCCTCAGTGGGCTTGTCGCCTCGGAGCTTGTCCGGAGCCTGTCGCCGACCACGCTCGTACATACTAGTAGGTACAGTCAACTGCTCACCTGGTCGAACCGGGTGGTGCTGTGGGCCAGGGGATCGCGGGAGCAGACCACAAGCCCCACGTAGTAGGGCGCGTCACCGAAGCCGGGGATCGCTCCCTCGGCGAGGGAGGTCCAGGTGGCACCGTCATCGCCGGAAACGGCGGCGGCGAAGGCGGTCCCGGTGCGCCTCAGCCGCAGCAGGCAGGGGAGCCGGGCACTGCTGGTGCCGGTGAAGGCGGAGGCGCCGGCTACGGTGGTGCGCAGCATGAGCTGCGCGGCGGTCCCGCCTGTGACGATCGCTCCGGCCGCCTGGTCGAACGGCGACAGGGACTTGGCCATGAGCAGCCCCACCCGGTCCGAGGCGGCGGCGCCCGCGCGGGAGACGAGCCGGGCGGTGATCTCGCAGTCGCCGGTGACGGGCCGCCGCACGAACTGCCCGGTCATCCCCTGGCCGTTGACGCTGAGGTCGACTCCCGCGCCGCGTACGACAAAGGCCCCGTCGTCGTACGCGGTGCTTCCGGGCGTACGGATCGCCACCACGCCGAAGGTCCCGAACGCGCGCTCGTCGAGGACCGGGTCGCCGAGATCGCCGTACGACCAGGGCTCGGGCGGAGGCGTGCCCACGGTGAGCGTGAGCGTACCCGTCGCGGCACCGGCCGCGTTGGCCGCGGTGGTGGTGACGCCGAACTCGCCGGTTTCGGTGGGTGTTCCGGAGATGAGCCCGGTGCGCTTGTCGACGCTCAGCCCCTTGGGCAGGCCGTCGGCGAGGAACCGTACGGGCTCGTGCGAGGCCCGGAGCAGATGCCGGAAGGGAACACCCTGGTTCGCGAACACCGTGGCGGTGGAGGTGAGGTGTGGCGCGGCGGGGGTGGGCATCCGCGCCTCGGCGGGCGCCGAGCGCGGGCCGTGGCCGCCGCTGTTGGTCTTCGCGACGGTGTAGTGGTACGTCGTACCGGGCGCGCCGGTCGCGTCCGCGTACCGGATGCGGGTGCCGAAGCCGACCGGGCCGATGCCGGTGGCGACGGTCTCATAGGGGCCGTCGGCGCGAGGGGCCCGCAGCACCGCGTATCGGGCCGAGAGGTCCGGGTCGGTCCAGGCCAGCTCGACGGCGTCGGTGCCGGTGGCGGCCCGCAGGTCGGTGGCGGCGCGCGCGGGGCGTGGCACGGACCAGACCGGGCCGGTGGCGGAGGTGACGCTGACGTTGTCGAAGGCCCCGGTGCCGGTCTCGGCGTAGGCCTCGGCCACGCCCAGAGCGGAGGTGAGGACCAGCCCCGCGTACGCCGTTCGCCCCAACTCGACGTCGCTGGCGCCGACTTCGGTCCACCGGACGCCGTCCGGGGAGATGGATCCGGTGCAGCGTCCGCCCTGACGCCGCACCCGCACCCAGTACGGCGCCCGCAGCCGGTAGCCGTCGCCCGCGCCCTCGACATACGGGGCCTCCAGGGGCGTCGCCGACTCCGGCAGGGTGCCGAGGTCGGAGATCGGGAAGGCCGCGGCGGTGGTGATGGCCTGCCGCTGGGACGGTGGCACGGGAGTGCTCCCGGTCGCGGAGGTGGCGGCCGCGGCCGAGGGGCGCACCGTCCACACGCCGCTCCAGGTGTGCAGCGGCAGCCCCTGGATCAGCATGGAGGCGTGCGGGGCGGCCGCGTCGAGGGAATCGCGGAGGGTGACCCCGATCTTGGAGTACTGGGAGCTGAGCGGCCATACGACGCGTGCGGTGACCGTGCCGTCACCGGCCAGCGGGAGGTGTACGAGGCGGTAGGTGTCCGCGGTGCCGCTCGCCTCCAGGACGAAGCGCTCGCCGTCGAAGCCGGCGGAGCCGGGGATCCTCGCGTCCCCCACGTCCCGGGTCGCCCAGGGGCGGGGGAGCCCGGCGGTCGCCGCGGCCCAGCCCGAATCGCCGCTTCCGCCGCGCGCGTTGGTGGCGCTGACCGTGTAGTAGTACGTCCGGCCCGCGCGCACGTCCCGATCCACATACGCCGGGGTCGCCACGCCGGACGCGATCCGCTCATACGGCCCCGTGGGGCGGGTGGCCCGGCGGACCGTGTACGCGGTCGCCCACGCGGACGGCAGCCAGGACACGGTGACGGCGTGGCCGTCGCCGGTCGCGGTGGTCCCGGCGGGGGCCGTGGGCGCGGCGGGTGACGCCTGCGCCCCGGCATAGGTGAGCGTGCCCCAGCTCGGCAGGTCGTCGTTGCCGCCCTCCACCACGCGCGCGCCGCCCGCGCCCCGGAAGACGGCCCGCTTCGTGTACGGGGCGTCGAGGCCGCGCACACCGGCGTAGTGTGCGTACGCCATCTCGTAGACCGGCGGCAGGGTGCCGCGGACCTTGTCGGACACGGTCGTCTTGAGGTACTTGCCCGTCCGGTCGAGGTCGGGGGTGAAGGGGACGTCGTCGCCGAGGTTGTAGCGGGCGGCGTATTCGACGCATCCGAGGATGCGGTGGTCGTCGAAGCCCCACAGGTCGACGCCCTGGTTCCAGGCGACCTGGGCGGCGTCGCCGAGCAGGCCGACCGCGAGCTGTTCATGGGCCTGGTCGCGCCCGCTCTCCTGGCCCTGGCCCGCGTCGGTGACGATGCGGTGCCGGACGCTGCCGTTGCCCGCGCCGGCCGCGGCGAAGCGCAGCGCGTCCTCGAAGAGGGTGGGCTCCTCGCAGAAGACGCCGATGGCCAGGATGGACTGGAGGGCCGTGAGGTCCCAGTTGCCGTTGGCGTACAGCATGTAGCCCGACACGGCCGGATACCAGACCCGCAGGAAGGACTCCTCGCAGCGGGCGATGGAGGCCCGGGCCCAGCCGTCGTAGTCGCCGTGGCGCAGCAGCTCGGCCGCGTTGACGAACTTGAAGGCCTGGAGCCCGGCGCCGAGCGGGCCGTCCGCCCCGGTCACGGCGGTGAGCGAGGCCGACCAGGCGTCGAGGATGTCGCGGGCCTTGTCGGCATGGGCGCGCTCGCCGGTCACGCACCACATGAGGGCGTTCTGGTAGGCGGCGGCCGAGTCCGCGACGGCCTGACTCATGTAGTTCGAGGGGCCACGGCCCCAGGAGGTGATCTGGCCCGTGTTCTGCACGGTGTACGACGCCGAGGAGCGGGCGTGCGCGGCGAGCGCCAGATACCCGTCGTAGACGGGAGATTCCTTGGCGGCCACCGCGGCCTTCATCCGGGCGAGGTCCGCGGCGCTGTGCAGCAGCCCGGGGTGGGCGAAGCTCCGGAGTGCGGTGTTCTCCTGGGCCCGGGCCGAGCCGGGCATGAGCAGCCCGCTCGCGCCCGAGGCCAGCAGCAGGGCCGCGGAGCCGCCGAGGAAACCCCGGCGGCTGGGTGCGGGGTTCGTCATGACGCGGCCTCGGCGGTGGTGATGAACTTCAGGTTGGTCACATGCTCGTTGGTGTGCATCGGGATGTAGTCCGTGGCGAGGTACCAGCCGGGCTTCTTCATCGTGTCGGCGATGACCTTGCCGTTGATCACCAGGTTCTCGAAGGTGACGTTCTTGACGGCGTGCTCGGCGTCGTAACCGAGCAGCAGACAGGTGTTGGTGTGGGTGCCGGTGTAGCTGAGGTCCTTGATGTAGACGTCCTCGATGCCACGCCCGACCGAGGTGTTGTACTTCGTGTTGTACATGACCCGCATATGGATCAGCTGGCCCTCCCGGAAGTCCTCGACCCGGACACCGTCGACGCGCACGTTCCTGATCAGGTTGGAGTCCCCGGGGTTGAGCGCGATGCAGCCCTGGTAGCCCATCTGGGGTTCGCGGTGGTCGCAGATGTCGAGGTTCTTGAAGGTGAGGTTCTCCAGGACCTCGGGGCTGTCGGAGTTGCCGTGGGTGCCCACGTTGATGGGGTGGGCGACGTCCGCCCACAGGGTGGAGTTCTTGACGGTGATGTGGCGGGTGTCGCCGTAGTAGTCCCAGCGGTGGGTGTAGATCGCGACGCAGTCGTCGGCGTTGCGCATGAAGACGCCGTCGATGGTGACATGGGAGCTGGAGAAGATGTCGATGCCGTCGCCCCAGCCCTTGGAGCTGAAGGAGCCCATCCCGCGGATGGTGACGTCCTTCGACTCGCCGATGGTGACCGCGTAGCCGTCCGGGTTGAGCATGGTGACCTCGCCGATGGAGATGTCCGAGGAGCCCTCGACGGTGGCGCCCCCGCCGGCCGCCGCGTGGATCACGCCGCGCCCGATCAGCCGGGCGTCCCGGACGTCCTTGAACACCACCCGCGACTTGAGCACCGCGCCGCCGTGCAGATACACGGTCTTGCCCGAGGGCACGGCCACCGTGCCACCGGGGGTGGTGTGCACACCGGGGCCGAAGTAGATGACGTCGGGGTCGTCCTCGGCGGGACGGTGCTTCTCCAGGGGGCGGGCGAACAGGTGCAGACAGTCGAAGATGTCGTCGTTGACCTGGACGACGACGTTGCGCGGCCGGTCGAGGGTGAACCGCAGCGTGTCGCCGAGGACATCGGGAACGATGCCGTACGAGTCGGGGCGGACGCGCACCTTGTCCACGCCGCCCTTGACGTAGGTCACCTCGACCTCGACGCCGCCCGAGAAGTCGAAGTACGCGAGGGACGACTTCTGCTGCTGGCCGGAGCCGGTGGCGGTGTTGACCAGGTTCAGGGTGGCCAGATAGGTGCCGAGTCTCTGCCAGCCGCCGCCCGGTGTACGGACCTTGACGGCGAAGCTGTCGGTCTTGACCGGGGCTCCGTTCGGTATGTCGTACGTGACCAGCGTGGGCGCGGGGTCGTCCGCCTGCTGCGCCCGGGCGGACGCGGCCGCGGTGCCGGTGAGGCCGGCGGCGAGGGCCGTGGCGCCCGCCGCCTGGAGGGCGGTACGGCGGGACAGGGGCGTGTTCATGCCTGACTCCTTGCGAGCGTGAAAACGTCATAGCAACCGGTTGCTAAGGTCGGGTGGCCCGAGCCTCTTCCTGTCGCGAAAGGGCGTCAAGAGTCACGGCATACTTTCGAAAAAAACTGTGCCAAGCTCCCGGCAACCGGTTGTGCGAGGTGTTTGGGCGCACATGCGCCGGGCACGATGCGACAGCCCCCGGTGGGGTAGGACGGATCACACCGTCAGGAACGGAGAGGACGACATATGACGCGCATCGTGCGCTTCGCTGACGACACCGAGACCGTACGGACCGGAGTCTCCGACGACACCGGCGCGATCCGGACCTTCACCGGAGCGCCGCTGGTCGCCGAGGTGCTGCGGCTGTCCACGGCGGAGCTGCGGACCCTGGTCGAGGAGACCGCCGCCGGCCCGGCCGCCGCGGACGAGCGGGACGTTCTGCTGCTGCCGCCGCTCGACGGGCTGATGGAGCTGTGGGCCGCGGGGGTGACCTACGAGCGCTCGCGCGAGGCCAGGGTGGAGGAGAGCACCGAGCAGTCGGTCTACGAGCGGATCTACGACGCCGAGCGCCCGGAGCTGTTCTTCAAGTCGTCCCCCTGGCGCGTGGTGACCGACGGTGAGCCGATCGCCGTACGGGACGACTCCGAGCTGAACGTCCCCGAGCCCGAACTGGCGCTGGTCCTCAACCGGCACGGCGAGACCGTCGGCTATCTGGTCTCCGACGACGTCAGTTCACGCTCCATCGAGGGCGAGAATCCGCTTTACCTCCCCCAGGCGAAGATCTACGCCGGAAGCGCCGCGGTGTCCTCGGGCATCGTGCCCGCCTGGGAGGTCGAGGCACCCGACGCGCTGGGCATCAGCCTGGTGGTGTGGCGCGACGGCGAGGCGGCCTACCGGGGGACGACCTCCACCGCCGCGTTCCACCGCACCCCGGGAGGGCTGGTGGACCACCTGTGGCGCTCCCAGCCCTTCCCCGACGGCGCGGTGCTGTCCACCGGCACGGGCATCGTGCCCGCGCTCGACTTCACACTGAGCGCCGGGGACGTGGTGGAGATATCCATCGACGGGGTCGGCACGCTGCGCAACCCGGTACGGGCCCGCCAGGCCGAACTGGACTGGCTGGTGGAGGCGGTCAGCCGCCCGCTGACGCGCCGTGCGCACCGGAGCCGCTTCCCGGGGTGAGCCCGCCGGGGCGGCGGGCGGGGGCGGCTGTGGTCCCCCGGACCACGAGGCGGGGGGCGACGACGGCTTCCCCGCCGGATGTGTCCGTACCAGATGTGTCCCCGCTGGATGTCTCGGCGGCGGACGGTTCGCCGCCGGCGGCGCCCGCCCCCTCCAGCCGTGCGATGGCCCGGCCGACGGCGAGTTCGGCCAGGCGGGGGATGTCCTGGCCGACGGTGGTGAGGTTGATATGGGCCAGGCGGGCCAGGTGGCTGTCGTCGAAGCCGATGACGGAGATCTCGTCGGGGACGGACACCCGGGCGCGGAGGAGGATGTCGAGGACGCCGGTGGCGCAGCGGTCGTTGAAGGCCAGGACGGCTGTGGGCCGGGGGTCGGCGGCCAGGAGGGCGCGGGCCGCCGTGGCGCCCTCCTCCTCGGTCAGGCCGCCGGGCAGGACGCGGGCGCGGTCGGCGAGGCCGTGGCGGTTCATGGCGGTGCGGTAGCCGCGGCGCCGGTCGGCGGCGCCCGGTGCCCTGCCGCCGTCGATGTGGGCGATGTCGCGGTGGCCGAGGGCCACCAGGTGGTCCACGGCCTGGCGGGCGCCTTCGTCGTCGGCGGTCCGTACGACCTCCACACCCGGGACGGACCCGCGCAGCCGGCGGGCCACGGAGACGACCGGCAGTTGCCCGGCGAGCTCCGCCAGCCGCGCGGTGGGGGCCTGCGGGCCGAGCAGGATCAGGGCCTCGCAGCGGTCGGCCAGCAGGGTGTCGGTGGCGCGCTGCTCGCCGCGGCCGGCGGATACGGCGCTCAGCGCGATCTGGTAGCCGGCCGGCTCGGCCACCGCGTAGATGCCCTCCAGCAGATCGGAGTGGAACGGGTGCTGGAGGCCGAACTGCACCCCGAGGAGATGGGACCGGTGGCTGCGCAGCAGCCGCGCCCTCGCGTCGGGCCGGTAGCCGATTTCCCGCGCGGCCTCGAGGACCCGCTCGCGGGTGTCGGCGCCGGCGCCTTTCGCGTCGCGCATCACGATGGAGACCAGCGCCGTCGACACGCCTGCCCGCGCCGCGACATCGGCGAGGGTGGGGCGCTTCCCCTGGGGGACGGCCGGCGTCGGTGGCACCACTGGTCTCCCTGGAGTTGAGGTTTCGTCGTCCGGCCGTCGATCGTAGCCGAGCGGGACACCACCGCGAATGCCGCGGCTCCACGACTTCTATAACGTTCTAGTCGGCTGTGTGGCCACCTCTTGACAGGGCGCCGGGCCGAGTGGCGTACTGCTGCCCGCGACTAGAACGTTCTAGTCGGTTCTGGTCAGAGGTCTCGTCGAACGGGTCGCAGAGAGGTCGAGCAGCGATGTACACATTGGCGGTCTGTGCCGAGATGGTCTTCCGGGATCTGCCCATCCAGGAGCGGGCGCGGCGCATCCACGACGCCGGCTTCCAGGTCGAGATCTGGGACTGGACCCGCCACGACCTGGCCGCCCTCGAGCGCAGCGGCGCGGTGTTCTCCTCGATGACCGGCTATCTGCGCGGCAGCCTCACGGACGAGGACGGGGCGGCCGAACTTCTGCGTACCGCCGAGGAGTCGGTCAAGGTGGCCGAACGGCTCGGCTGCCCCCGGCTGAATCTGCACGGCACCGGCCTGGACGGCGACGGTCTGCCGGTGGTGCCGGTGGCGGGGGAGGCCACCGGGGAGATGTGGATCGCCGCCCACCGCACCCTCACCCGCCTCGCCGAACTGGGCGAGCGCACCGGGGTCACCTTCACCCTGGAAAACCTCAACACCGCCGTCGACCACCCCGGTGTGCCGTTCGCGACGGCCGCCGACACCCTGGCCCTGGTCGCCGCCGTGGACCGGCCCGGTCTGCGGATGAACCTGGACCTCTACCACGCCCAAATCGGCGAGGGAAACCTGATCGAGCTGATCCGCCGGGCCCATGGCCAGGGCCTCATCGGCGAGATCCAAGTGGCCGACGTACCCGGCCGCTGTGAGCCCGGCACCGGGGAGATCAACTACCCGGCCGTCGCACACACCCTCGCGGCCCTCGGCTACGGCGGCGTGGTCGCCATGGAGGCATGGGCCTCCGGCGACAGCGGCCTCGCCCTGGAGCGGTTCCGCTCCGCCTTCAGCCTCTGACCGCACCCCCTACGGACATCGCGCCCTACGAACACCCCCCTACGGACACCCTCCTACGGACATCACGCCCCTTACGGGCATCACGCCCCCTACGGACATCCGGAGCACCCGCATGACCACGCGAAACCCCCTCCCCGTCGGCCTCGTCGGCGCCGGACGGATGGGCTCCTTCCACGCCGAAACCCTCGCCCACCGCCTTCCCGGCGTACGGCTCGCCGCCATCGCCGACCCGGCCCCGGGCGCCGCGCGGCGGCTCGGCGACCGGCTCGGCTGCCCCACGGCGTACACCGAGATCGGGGAGCTGTTCGCCGACCCCGGCATCGAGGCGGTGGTCATCGCCACCCCGGCGCGCACCCACGCCGACCTCGTCGAGGCCGCGGCCCGGCAGGGCAAGGCCGTCTACTGCGAGAAGCCCATGGCGGTCAGCCTCGCCGAGGCGGACCGCGCCATCGCGGCCGCCGCCGACGCGGGCGTCCCCCTCCAGGTGGGCTTCAACCGCCGCTACGACACGGGTTTCCGCGCCGCCCACGACAAGATCGCCGCCGGCGCCATCGGCACCCCGCAGCTGCTGCGCTCGCTCACCCGCGACCCCAAGCTGGCCGACCCGGCGCCCATCCCGCCGTGGACGATCTTCCTGGAGACCCTTATCCACGACTTCGACACCCTGCGCTTCCTCAACCCCGGTGCCGAGCCGGTCGAGGTCTTCGCCATGGCCGACGCCCTGATCCGCCCCGATTTCAAGGACCGCGGCCTGCTCGACACCGCCCTCGTCACCATCCGCTTCGACAACGGCGCGCTCGCCACCGCCGAGGCCAACTTCCAGGCCGTATACGGCTATGACGTCCGTGGCGAGGTCTTCGGCTCGGCCGGCATGCTCACCATGGGCGAGCTCCGCCGCAGCCATCTGACGGCCTACGGCCCGGACGGCATCGCCGCCGACTGTGTCGGCTACGACCAGGATCTCTTTCGCGACGCCTACGTCGCCGAACTCGCCGACTTCACCGATCGCGTGCGCACGGCGGGCACCCCCTCCGTCACCGGCGAGGACGCCCGCGCCGCGCTGTCCATGGCCCTCGCCGCCATCCGGTCGATCACCACGGGCGGCCCGGTCCGTATCGACGAGCTCCAGGACCGTTGACGCCGAGCCTCCTCAAGGCTTCCGCTGCGCGAGGTCTACCTTTGATCTTGCGCAGTGCGCCGCCCTTCAGGGCGGTGGTGAAGCGCGTCCCGACATTGCTGTGGCCCGCACGTGAGCACGGGTCGGCAGTGGTGGCCTCGGCTGGCTACGCGGGGCGCTGCTGGTTCTCGATGTACTGGCGTACGACGGTCAGCGGGGCGCCTCCGCATGATCCGGCGAAGTAGGACCCGGACCAGAAGTGTCCGCCCCACAGGTAGCGGTGTACGTGAGCGTCGTACTCCTTGCGCAGGTAGCGCGACGAGACGCCTTTGAGGGAGTTGACCAGCTTGGAGAGCTGGACCTTGGGCGGGTAGTGCACGAGCAGGTGTACGTGGTCTTCCTCGCCGTTGAACTGTTTGAGCTCCGCTTCGAAGTCCCCGCACACCTCACGCATGATCTCCTCGCACCTGAACAGCATTTCGCTGGTGAAGGCCCGCCGCCGGTACTTGGTGACGAAAACCGAATGGACGTGCAGGTTGTGGACGACGTGGCGCCCGGTGCGTACATCGGGATTCGTCGAGAAGCGGCAGTTCGGGCATCGCGCCCGGCTGGCGCTGACGCCTGCACAGGTCCAGCTCATGGACGGTCAGGCACACGCTGCCCGCACCCTGTGGAACCTGCTGCACGACTGGTGGACCATGCTGCCCAGGGGCAAGCGTTCCCTTACGGTGGCGGACGCGGCGATCCGCCAGGCCCGCAAGGAGATCGACTGGCTCGCCGCCCTCCCCGCCCAGGCCGCCCAGGCTGTACTCAAGACGTACTTCCAGGCATGGAAGAACTGCTGGGAAGGCCGCGCGGGCGCCCCGGAGTTCAAAGCCCGCTTCCGCACGGTGATGTCCGTGGACATCCCCCAGGGCCGGGACCCGCACATCACTCGGGTGCACCGCCGCTGGGGCATGGTCAACATCCCCAGGATCGGCCGGGTCCGGTTCCGCTGGACCAAAGACCTGCCCGTGGGAAAGCACGCCAACGCCGACAACCGGATCACCGGGGCCCGGCTGGTCAAAGACGCGCTCGGCTGGCACATAGCCTTCCGCGTCCAGACCCTCGAACCCACCCCCGAACCACACACCGGCCCCGAAGTCGGCATCGACGTGGGAGTCACCGTGCCGCTCGCTCTCTCCGACGGCACAACATACGACCACCACGCATGGCTGACCGCGACGGAACAAGCCAAGCTTGGCCGGCTCGAGCAGCGGGCCGCGCACCGCAAGAGCTTCCGCAAACGGGGAGAGCGCACCTCCCACCGCCTGCGGACCACCTATGACCAGATCGCGGGACTCCGCGCGAGAGCCAAGCGCAGACACCTGGACTGGCAGCACAAGGCCACCACTGCCATCGCCGCGAAGTACAGCGTGGTCGTGGTGGAAGACCTGAACATCACGAACATGGTCAAGAGCGCCAAAGGCACCGTAGAGAGGCCGGGGAAGAACGTCGCCCAGAAGTCCGGCCTCAACCGCGCCATCAGCGGCGAGGCATGGGGCCGCACTGTCGAGTTGCTGAGGTACAAGACCGCCCGCCACGGCGGCACTCTGCACAAGGTTCCCGCCCCCGGCACCTCCCAGCGCTGCTGGATGTGTGGGTTCACCACACCGGGGAGCCGGGAGTCCCAGGCCGTGTTCGTGTGCAAGAACCCCGACTGCGGCTGGGTGGGCAACGCCGACCACAACGGAGCCCGGAACGTCTTGCACCTGTACCGGATGGGCCTTGCGCTCATCCCGGCTGCCGGAAGGGCAGTCGTCAGGCGCGCACGCCGCGCCAAGCCCGCCACCGCAAGGTAGGCAGGAATCTCCCGGATTCATCCGGGAGAGCACTTCAAGGGAGGATGGAGTCGACGTAGCCGCCGTCGACGCGCACGGCCCCGCCCGTGGTGGCCGACGCGAAGGGAGAGCTGAGATAGACCGCCATATGGGCGATCTCCTCCGGCTCGATCAGCCTCTGGAGCAGCGACTGCGGCCGGTGCTTGGCCATGAACTGCCGCTGCGCCTCGTCCCAGGGCAGGCCGGAGTCCACCAGCTCGTACACGAACTCCTCGACGCCGCCGGTGTGCGTCGGTCCGGCGATCAGTGAGTTGACGGTCACCCCGGAACCCGCGGCCTCCTTGGCGAAGCCGCGGGTCACCGCGAGCAGGGCGGTCTTCGACATGCCGTAGTGGATCATTTCGGCGGGGATGACGACGGCGGAGTCGCTGGCGACGTTTATGATCCGGCCCCAGGACCGGCCCTTCATCGCGGGCAGACAGGCGCGGATCATCCGCACGGCGGCCAGCACGTTCACTTCGAAATAGCGTCGCCACTCGTCGTCGCTGATCTCCAGTGCCGGCGCGGCGCCGAAGATGCCCAGGTTGTTGACGAGGATGTCGACGTCCGGGACGGCGGCGGTGACCTGCTGGGCGCCGTCAACGGTGGTGATGTCACCCGGGGCGGGGACGAAGGCGCCACCGCCGTCCGCCGCCCCCTCCAGTTTCGCGATGGCGGCCGCCACGGACTCCTCCCGGCGTCCGTTGACGGCGACACGGGCGCCCGCCCGCGCCAGGCCGGCGGCGATGGCGAAGCCGATGCCCTGGGTCGACCCGGTGACGAGGGCGGTCTTGCCGGAGAGATCGATCAGCACGGTGCTCCTCCAGAGGGATGAGGTACGCGAACCAAGAGGCAATGGGTGTCGGGTGTCCATGTCGGTGCCGCGAAAACAGTGGTCCGGGTGTGTGGTCGTGGGGCCACGCCGAATGACAAGCGATCACGATAATTGCATGCGCGTTTAGTTGCAAGCGCGCCATATATGCGTCCTGGTGGTGCGATGATTTCGGCCACGGCGAGGCGGTCGACGCGCGCCCCGCGCGGTGGCACCCGGCGAGGAAGCTCCGTGCGCCGGATCGCCACCTGTTGACCTGCGTGGACGCGAGAGGCGGCACGTACAGTTGACCGGAAGGCGGGCTCCGCCGTGGACGCGGACGGAGTGGGCTCACCGGGGTATGGGGCGCCTGTGTGATCATGGTCGGTGGGCTTTTGCCTGGTCAGACGCGTTTGGAAATGGGGGAACAGATGTCGTTGCGCGAGTTGATCCGTGCCGAAACGGTCGCGATGATGTCTCGTTCGGAACGGCTGGCGAAGATGCGATCCGCGCGTCTGTACTTCCAGCGACCCGAAGAGCCGGGCTTCTTGGTCTCCGAGACGGAGGAGGGCGCGGTGGTGCCGGTCTTCAGCTCCTTGGAGAGACTCGCGCTGTTCGCCGGGCCCTGTGCCTGGGCGTCCACGACCGTCGAGGACCTCGTCGAGCTGCTGCCCGAGGGCGTACGCGCGCTGGTGGACCCGCTGGGCCCGCGGACGGTCGTGCTGGATGCGGAGGCGGTTCGGACCATGGACGCCGGGGGTGCGGAGTGAGCGGTCATGGCGAGGAGAAGCCGGGCTCCAGTGGTCCGAAGCCGGGCGATGGCTACAAGGTCGAGATTGCTTCGGTGCGTAAGGTGCTGACTCCGTTGGAGGAGTCGGTGGTCGCCGCGCGCAGGATCAAGGGCGATTGGAAGAAACTGTCGGAGCATATCCAGAACTCGGCCGACTTCGATGTCTATGACTCGGCGGAGAAGATGCTCTCGTCCTGGGGGTTCGGCATGGGGCGGGTGGCCGAGCACACGGACACCGTGGTGGCCACGCTGCGGCAGGTCATCGCCGCGTATGTGCTGGCCGATCTGTTGCGGATCAAGGATTTCGCGCCGACCGAGGACAACATCGCCAAGCTGCCGTTCGGTGAACGCGGTCTGAGGGCGTGGCAGGAGGGGTCCAGGCCGAAGTTCGACCCGCCGCCTGAGATCTATCAGGAGCCCTGGCTCGACGATGGCGGGTCCGGCGGGTCCGGGGGGAGTGGTGGGTCTGGTGGGTCCTATGACCCGCCTGGGAATCCTCGCAAGTTGTATGACGGTGGCTGGGTCGTCGATGGTGGTTCGAAGGGGACGATCGCGTGACCTCCCGGGATGCGATGGAGGGCGGTTCGGCCGAGCGGATACCGCCGGGTGCGGAGCCGGGTGAGGTCATCTACGGCAATCCGTCCGATGTCGATGATCTGGTGGTCAGGCTCCGTGCCTATGCGGGGGCGTTCAAGGATGGGCAGGGTCAGCTGGATGTCCTGTCGCTGATGGACTGGACCGGGGCCGGCTCGGAGGGTTTCCGGAAGGCGACTCAGAAGCTTCCCCTGGAGCTGGAGTCCGCGCAGACGTACTTCCACGCCGCCGCGAACGCCCTGGACTCGTATGCCGACAAGCTGCGTTCGGTCCACAAGCGGGTCAAGCCGGTCATCGAGGACGCGGATGCCGCGCGGGCGGCGTCCAGGGCGTACTGGAAGAAGGTCGACGCGTACAACGCGGCCGTGGACCGCAAGGACGATTCCCTGCCGGATCGTCCTCCCGAGGACGATCCGGGGATCGCCGCGCTGGAGGGGTGCTACCGCCGTCTGGACAGGCTGGAGAGCGAGCTGCAGCTCGTTATCGACGCGGCGAAGAAGAAACTCGGCAAGGCGGCGGAGAAGGCCCCGGACAAGCCCCCGGCGCCCAAGGGCTGGGACAAGTTCAAAAAGGGGCTGGGGGACTTCGCCGGCGGCGCCGGCGACACCGTGTCCGGGTGGTACGAGGGGTTCGACGACCTGGTCAACGACGGGCCCGGGGGTCTCGGCCTTCATCTGGCCGGCATCCAGGACGGCGTGGCCTACGCCGTCGACCATCCCAAGGAGTTCGCCAAGGCCGTCACCAACTGGGACGAGTGGCAGCGCAACCCCGCCCGCGCCGCCGGCCAGCTCACCCCCGAACTCCTCCTCGCCCTGGCCACCGGCGGCTCCGGCGCCGTACGACGCGGCGGCTCCGTCGCCAAGAACGCCGCACAACGCCTGCTGAACCGCGAACGCGGACTGCGCCGGGACGGCAGCGCCCGCAGGCACGCGGACAGCGACCCCAAGGGGAGCTGCACGCCCAGCGGGGACCGGTGCACGACCGGTGAGCCGATCGATGTCGCGACCGGCGAGATGGTCATGTCCGCCACCGATGTCAGCCTGCCCGGTGCCCTGCCGCTGGTGCTGGAGCGCCACTATGCCTCGGGGCACCCGTGCGGAGGCTGGTTCGGCCGCACCTGGGCCGGCACCCTCGACCAGCGCCTCGAAATCGACGACGCCGGCGTCGTCTACATCACCGACGACGGCATGCTGCTCACCTATCCGGTGCCGCGGCCCGACGTCCCGACGCTCCCCACGAACGGTCCACGGTGGCCGCTGTACTGGGACGGCAAGCCCGACGGCACCTTCACCATCACCGCCCCGGAACACAACCGCACCCTGCACTTCGCCCCGTTGCCGTTGGGCGGTCGGGAGCTGGCTCTGAAGGCGATCACCGACCGGACGGGCGAGGGCGACCGCATCGACGTCGGGTACGACGAGAAGGGGGCGCCGAAGGAGATCGTCCACTCCGGCGGCTACCACGTCGCGGTCGACACGGATCCTCGCCTGCTGCGGATCACGTCCCTGCGCCTGCTGCACGGTGAGCGGAACGAGACCAGCACGACCCTGATCTCCTTCGGCTACGACGAAGCGGGCGACCTGACCGAGGTCATCAACTCGACCGGCAAGCCGCTGCGCTACCGGTACGACGACGAGCACCGCGTCACGTCCTGGACGGACCGCAACGGCACCTCGTACGCCTACGTCTACGACCACGCGGGCCGGGTGCTGCGCGGAATCGGCCCCGACGGCATCCTCTCCGGCCGCCTGCACTACGACACGGCGGCGCGCACCACCCACTACACCGACTCGCAGTCCAACACCACCACCTACGTCCGCAACGAGGCCTACAAGGTCATCGAGGAAACGGATCCGCTGGGCAACACCACCCGCACCGAATGGGACGAGAGCAACCGCCACCCCCTCGCCATCACCGATCCGCTGGGCCACACCACGCGCTACCGGTACGACGACGACGGTCGGCTCACGGCCGTGGAGAGGTCCGACGGCACCGTGACGGAGGCCGTCCACGACGCCTGGGGTCTCCCGGTGGAGATCCGCGAGCCGGGCGGCGCGGTGTGGCGCCACACCTACGACGACCGCGGGGCGCGCACGGCCACGACCGATCCGAGCGGCGCCACCACGCGGTACACCTACGACGAGTCGGGCCACCTCTCGACGATCACCGACCCCCTGGGCCACACCACCCAGGTCACCACGGACGCGGCCGGCCTCCCGGTCACCATCACCGACCCTCAGGGCCAGACCACCCAGGTACGCCGAGGCCCCCACGGCCAGGTCACATCCGTCACCGACCCCCTGGGGCACACCACCCGCCACGGCTGGACCATCGAAGGCAAACCTGCCTGGCGCGAGGGGCCGGACGGCGCCCGTGAGGTGTGGCAGTGGGATGTCGAAGGCAACCTCGCCCGCCACACCGACCAGGCCGGACACACCACCACCTACACCCACACCCACTTCGACCTGCCCGCCACCCGCACCGACCCCGACGGCGCCACCTACGCCTTCGCGTACGACACCGAACTGCGCCTCACCGAGGTCACCAATCCCCAGGGCAAGCAGTGGCGTTACGAGTACGACGCGGCCGGCCATCTGATCGCCGAGACGGACTTCAACGGCGCCACCCGCACGTATGAACGCGACGCGGCGGGCCGCCTCACCGCCCAGACCAACGCGCTGGGCGAGACGCTGCGCCACACGCTCGACGCGGCGGGCCGCCTGGTCGCCCAGCGCGACGAGACCACGGACGAGGTGACGACGTACGCGTATGACCCGAACGGCGTCCTCGTCCGCGCGGCGAAGGCGGACGCCGAGCTGGCTCTGGAACGCGACCCGGTGGGCCGCGTCGTCTCCGAGACGGTCAACGGCCGCACGACGACGTACGGCTATGACGAGGCGGGCAACCGGATCCACCGCACGACGCCCTCGGGTGTGATGTCCACCTGGACGTATGACGCGGCGGGCCGTCCGGCCACGCTGACCACGGACGGCCACACCCTCACGTTCACACATGACGCGGCGGGCCGCGAGACAGGGCGCGCCACCGGAGACATCACTCTCGACCAGGCCTGGGACGAGGTGGGCCGCCTGGCGGCCCAGGGCGTCTCCACCTCGGCCCGGGATCTCCTCCAGCACCGCACCTACACCTACCGCCCCGACGGCCATGTCACCCAGATCCGTGAACTCACCTCCGGCACAAGGCATTTCACGCTGGACACCATGGGCCGGGTGACGGGCGTCCAGGCGCACGGCTGGGCGGAGAAGTACGCCTACGACACGGCGGGCAACCAGACCCACGCCACCGCGCCGGGCCACGCGGCGACCGGTGACCGCGCCTACGAGGGCACCCTCATCCGCCATGCCGGCCGCACCACCTACGAACACGACGCGGCCGGCCGCCTGATCCGCAGGACCCGCAGACTCCTCAACGGGCAGACCCGCACCTGGACCTACACCTGGAACGCGGAAGACCGGCTCACCAGAACGACCACCCCACACGGCGAGGAGTGGACGTACACCTACGACGCTCTGGGCCGGCGCATTGCGAAGACAAGCCCGGACGGGAACCCGCTCACGTTCAGCTGGGACGCCAGTCGCCTGGCCGAGCAGGCCACCCACGACGGGGCGACCACCACCTGGGACTACGCCCCGGACAGCCACCGTCCCCTGACTCAGACCGACCGTGAGCTGGGCTCCTCCGGCTTCCACGCCGTGGTCACCGACCCGACCGGCACCCCTACGGAACTGGTCACGCCCGACGGCCACCTGGCCTGGCAACACCGCACCACCCTCTGGGGCACCCCGCTCGCCGCGCCATCCGATGCCACGGACTGCCCGCTCCGCTTCCCCGGCCAGTACGCCGACCCGGAAACCGGTCTGCACTACAACCACTTCCGATACTACGATCCCGAGACGGCCCGGTACCTCACCCCGGACCCGCTCGGTCTCGCCCCGGCGCCCAGCCCGCAGACGTATGTACCCAACCCACACACCTGGCAGGACCCGCTCGGCCTCGAAGGGTGCGGCGACAAGAAGCCGCCACGCCTCTCGGACCCGATGCCGCAGGGGCTGCCGAAGACGTTCGTCAGGGCATACGAGGACATCAGGCAGGGGCATGGCGTCCGGCAGACGGATCCGGACACGGGAGACCCGAAGATATTCGAGGGGCGGAAAAAGCATGAGGCCCCGTGGAAGGATTCCTTGGAATATCGTGTCCCACATGCCAAGGACCCCGAGAACTCCCGGATCCTCGTGAAGGAACTCCCTGACGGACGTAAGGTGATGGGGTGGACCATGGACCACTACAAAACCATCCACCCCTTCAAGGCACCCCATTTCCCCGACGATGGTTGGAACTGACGTGGTCATGTACCGATTCGTCGAAGACGAGACGGAGCGGGAGATTCTCACCGCAACCGATGTCCGCGGCTTCTTCGTCGATCCCTCGATCGGCGAGTCGGAGACCATCACCGCGGTCGGATCGTCACTGCGCCCGGGGCGGGTTCCCGTCCTCTTCGAGGACGTCGAGTTGCAGGTGAGGGACGTCCGAGGACGCGAGATCGGCGGCTACTACATCGGCAGAGTCGAGGTGACGGACCTCAGGGACAGCGTGAGCGTCCCGGGCGGCACCGATCTGGCCCTGTCTTTCTTCGGGTACGGCTCCCCCTACCCGTATGCGCGAGAGATCTGGCAAACCTGGGCACAGGGCCCCCCGGCCGAATCCGGAATGTGGAAGAAGCTTCCCCCCGAAGCGCATGACAGCTGGCTCCACGTGGTCCAAACGGCTTGGTTCCGCACGGGCCACCTGGCCAAACGCTACGGGGACGCGACCACGTGCGAAATCGCGGGAGCGGACCTCGCCGATATCGCCGGCTTTTACTGCGAACTGGGCGAGGCCGTCAACGGACCGGGCGGTTATTTCGGCTCCAACCTCAACGCACTCGGCGACTGCCTCATCAACAGCGGTGCTCGCCGGAAGCCGCCTTTCCGGCTGGTGTGGCGGGACGTCGAGACGTCGCGGCGCAACGTCGGCGGCGAAGAGCTGGGCGATGTGCTCTCCGTGCTGGATGAATACGGAATCGAGATCGAGTACCCGCCCGCCGACTGATGGCGTGGCCGGTGCCGGGCCTCGGCGCGGCGGGAATGCCGGGGGCCGTGAGGCGTTGAACCCTGAGTGAGCTCAGTGATCGCCTCGACTCGGTTCTCGATCCTCGACCGCTCGCGGACCCGGGAGGGACACGGCGGTCCGCAGGCGCTGCGCGACACCGTGCGCCTGGCCCAGGAGGCGGAGCGGCTCGGCTACCACCGGATCTGGGTCGCCGAGCACCACGGCGTGCCCGGTGTCGCGGGCTCGGCGCCGACCGTGCTGGCCGCCGCGATCGCCGCCGCCACGCGCACGATCCGGGTCGGCACCGGCGGGGTGATGCTGCCGAACCACCAACCGCTCGTGGTCGCCGAGCAGTTCGGCGTCCTGGAGTCCCTCTTCCCCGGGCGGATCGACATGGGCCTGGGCCGCTCGGTCGGCTTCACCAACGGCGTGCGCAAGGCGCTGGGCCGGGACAAGGACGACGCCGACGACTTCGCGGGGCAGCTGGCCGAGCTCCTCGGCTGGTTCGAGGGCACCTCGCCGACCCGCGTCCACGCCCGCCCCGCCGAGGGGCTGCGGGTCCCGCCGTATGTCCTGGCCACGGGCGAGGGCGCCGCGATCGCCGCCGAGGCCGGGCTCCCGCTAGTGATCGGCGACCTCAGGGGCCGCGAGAAGCTCCTGCGTGCGATCGAGCGCTACCGCGGCGCTTTCCGCGCCTCCGCGTGGGCCGACGAGCCGTACGTCGTCGCCGCGGGCACGGTCGCCGTCGCCGAGACCCCCGAGCTGGCGCGCCGGCTGCTGATCCCCGAGGCGTGGGCCATCGCGTACTCGAGCACCCATGGCACGTTTCCGCCGCTCGTCCCGGCGGAGGAGGTCGAGCGGCGGAGCATGAGTCCGAAGGAGCGGGACCTCTACGAGTCGGCCCTGCGCGGCCACATTCACGGCACCGAGGAGCAGGTGGCCGACGAGCTGGAGACGGTGATCAAGGAGACCGACGCCCAGGAGATCATGGTCACGACCAGCACCTACGACCGGGACGCCCTGATCGCATCCCACCGCGGGCTGGCCCGGATCGCGGGTCTCAGCGGCAGCCGATGAGCCGGCGGCCGGTAGGCCGGACAGGCCCGTGCCCGGTGCTGGTCGGCTGCCACCATCGCGGTGCGGGGCGCGCCCCGGGGCACGGTCCGCGCCGTGGCCCCCCGGCGGCAGCCAGCAGCTGTTCGGTGCTGCCCGCCGGATCCACTTCCGCCCATACGGCCCGGCACACCGGGCTGTACCGCAGGCGCAGGATCCGGCCCTCCGTGCTCGGCGCATGGACCGTGACGCTGTCGCGGTCGCACGCCTCCCGGTACGGATCCCGGCCCTGGCATGAGCGGTCCGCGCAGGGCGAGCAGGCCCCACACCGCCACCGCGGCGCCGGCGATCGTCCTGCGGGAGGGGCGCCGTATCCGGCCGGGCCGGGTTGGCCCGGCGGTGCTCCCCGGCCCCGCGACGCGCCGCCTCCGCCGCCTCCGGCTCTTCCGCCGTCCCGGCCTCGTCCGCCGTCTTCGGGCCCTTGGGCTCCTTCGGGCCCTGTCCCGTCGCCCAGGCGTCCGAGGCCGACTCCCACAGCACACGCAGCAGCCCCCGGTTCGCGGTATAGTACTCAGCAGTTGTTGAGCCTCCTTGCCGCGGATCCGCCTCCGCCGAGGAGGCTTTTTTCATGCCTGATGACCACACCAACCAAGGGGGCAACGACGTGAGGCCGAGCATGACCGAAGAGACGTACACCGCCGCGGACGCGGGTACCTGGACCCTGGGCGATCTGACCGTCAACCGCCTCGGATTCGGGGCGATGCGGCTGACGGGCGGCGCCGCCCTCGAGCTCGGCGCCCCGAGCGACCGCGACCGGTCGATCGGGGTGCTACGGCGAGCGATCGAGCTCGGCGTCAACCACATTGACACGGCGGCGTTCTACTTCTCGTCGCTGCGGTCCGCCAACGAGCTGATCAACCGGGCGCTGGCGCCCTACCCGGACGACCTTGTCATCGCCACGAAGGTCTGGCCGGGCCGGGACCTGTCGGGCGCGTGGTGGTGGGCCACACCGGACCAGTTGCGCGGTCAGGTCGAGGAGAACCTGCGCCAGCTGGGCCGTGACCACCTGGATGTGGTGAATCTGCGGGTGCCGCCGAGCCGGAAGTCCGGCTCCGTTTCGGATCACTTCGGCGCCCTGGCCGACCTTCGCGACGCCGGGCTCATACGCCACCTCGGCCTGTCCAATGCCACGCCCGAGCATCTGACCGAGGCCCAGGCCATCGCGCCGGTGGTCTGTGTGCAGAATGCCTACGGCATCGGCGCGCCGGCCCAGGAGCGGGATTTTCTGCGGGCCTGTGGCGAGCAGGGCATCGCCTATGTGCCGTTCTTCGCGATCGCCGGCGCCGGGCGCGAGTCCGGCGCGACCGCGACCGACAGCGAGGCGGTGCTCGCCGTCGCCCGCGCACACGAGGTGACCCCCGCGCAGGTCCGGCTGGCGTGGACGCTGCGGCAGGGACCGCATGTGCTGGCCATTCCGGGCACCGGCAACCCGGACCACCTCGTGGAGAACGTGGCCGCGGGGGCGCTGCGGCTCACCGACGAGGAAGCGTCCGCCGTGACACCGAAAGGCCGTGACACCGAAGGGGTGACAGGCGGCGGAGGGTGACACGCCACACGCGCTCGCTCCGACGCCGGAGGGGAACCGGCATCGGAGCGAGCGCGTGGGTGAGGGGCGGCTAGACGCCTAGCGCGTCGAGGCAGGCCTCGACAGCGAGGACGCCGCCGAGACCGAGCACCGCGAGGGTGGTGGTGTAGGTGGTGCGTGCCTTGATGGCGTCGATGACGGAGAGGTTGAAGTACTCCTTGAACATCCAGAACCCGGGGTCGTTGACGTGGCTGAAGGCGATGGACCCACAGGAGACGGCCAGGACCATGAGCTCGGGGTGGACTCCACTGTCCGCGACCAGCGGCGCCACCACACCGGCGGCGGTGACGACGGCGACCGTCGCCGATCCGAGGGCTATGCGGAGGATGACGGCGATCAGCCATGCCAGGATGATCGGCGAGATGTTCCAGCCCTCGGTGACGTCCTTGATGTAGTCGGAGATGCCGCCCTCGACGAGGACGCCCTTGAAGGCACCGCCCGCGCCGATCACCAGCAGGATCATGGCCATCGCCTGGGCCGCCGAGTTGCAGGACGCGCTGACCTCGGCGAGCGACCGGCCGATGCGCGGGCCGAACGCCCAGACGGCCAGGAGCAGCGTCAGCAGCAGGGCGACCGGCGCCGAGCCGATGAAGGTGATGAAGGGCCGGGCGGGGTTGGACTCGGACACCGCCATGTCGTACACGGCGGCGAACGCGATCAGCACCACCGGGACCAGGGCCACCGAGAGGGACCAGCCCATGCTGGGCATCTCCTCCTCGGTGAAGGTGCGCTCCGAGACCAGGCCCTTGGGCATGGTGGGGTTCATCTTCTTGACGAACGGGAGGCGCGGCCACACCAGGGCGATGAGCGCTCCGAAGGGGATGGCGAAGAACAGGCCGTAGAAGAGGGTCAGCCCGACGGAGGCGTGGAAGGTGGCGGCGACGGCGGTGGGGCCGGGGTGGGGCGGCAGGAAGCTGTGCATGGTCGACAGGGCGATCGACATCGGGAGCCCGACCCACAGCAGGTTCTTGCCCGTCACCCGGACGATGGTGAACGCGACGGGCACGATGATCACGAAGGCGACCTCGTAGAACATCGTCACGCCCAGGAGCATGGCCGTGACCACCATGGCCACCTGGACCCGGCGCAGACCGAAGGTGTCGATGAGTTTGCCGGATATCCGCTGGGCGGCGCCGGAGTCGCCCATGACACGCCCGAGCATGGCGCCGAGTCCGACGACGATCAGGGTGTCGCCGATCTGCCCTCCGACACCCTCACCGAGGACGTCCGGGATCTTCTCCATCGGGACGCCTCGGACCAGCGCCACGGCGACGGCCACGAGGAGGAGGGAGATGAAGCCGTTCAGCTTCACCTTGGTCATCAGGAAGAGCAGCGCGAGAACGCTGATTCCTACTACGACGAGAGGCATGGGTCAGTTCCCCTTTGAACTGCGCTCAGAAAGTGGCTTCCGAGAAAATGGCTTCCGATCCATGGGGCGTGTACGGATCGGGTGGAGGGGGTGTGGGGGATGGCGCGGTCATGGCGGGCGGCCGCGCCGTCAGGGCCCTCGTCGCTGCGATGCGGCGGAGGCTGGGCCGGGCGGCGCGCTGGGCCGCCCGGATCCCATCGGTGTGTGTCGTGGTCAGCGGCCGGCTACGAGGCTCAGACCGGTCTCCAGGAGTTTCTCCAGGTCGGCGAGGTCTTCGGGGCTGGGGTCGGTGAGCGGGGCGCGCACCGGGCCGACCGGCTTGCCGCGCAGCCGGGCGGCGGCCTTGACCAGCGATACGGCATAGCCCGGTACCCGGTCGCGCAGCTCGACCAGCGGGACGTAGAAGTCACGCAGCAGCGTGTCCACGCTCTCGTCGTCGCCGTCCCGCAGCGCGATGAAGAACGCGTTGGCGATCTCGGGTGCGAAGGCGTGGACGGCGGAGGAGTACGCGGGCACGCCGACGGCGGCGTATGCGCGTGCCTGCACCTCGGCGGTGGCGGCCCCGTTGAAGAACAGGAGGTCGTCGGGGGCGTTGAGGGTCAGCCGCTGGAGCCGGTCCAGGTCGCTGTGTCCGTCCTTCAGACCGATGACGGTGGGGATCTCCGCGATCCGCCGCAGGCCGTCGATGTTGAACGCCACGTGGTCGCGCTGGTAGGCGATGAGCGGCAGCCCGGTCCCGGAGGCGATCCGGCGCACCTGCTCCACCAGGCCGTCCTGCGGGGCCTTGACCAGGTAGTGGGGGAGCACCAGAGCGGCGTCCGCGCCGGCCTCCTCCGCGACCCGGGCGAAGCGCAGCGCCTGTGCGTAGCCGTAGCCGATGCCCGCGACCACCGGCATGCGGCCGTCGGCCACCTCCACCGCGGTGGCGATCACCTGGCCGTACTCGTCCTCGTCCAGGGCGGTGAACTCTCCGGTGCCACACGCGGGGAACACCGCGCCGGGGTCGGTGGCCAACTGATCGGTCAGATACTCGCGGTAGGCGTCCAGGTCGAGGCTGCCGTCGTCACCGAAGCTGGTGAGCGGGAAGGACAGCACACCGCGCGCCATACCGTCACGCAGTCGCTGCGCGACATCCTGGACCGCCGTGTTCATAGTCATGAACTAATCTCCACATACGTGCACTGAGTTTAGATATGGGAATGGAGGTTAGGGTGGCCCACCCAACAGGTCAATGGGTGTGCGACCCGATTTCCGCGGAGCGGTACGTTCAGGGACGCGTACCGAGCTCGTAGTCCGCCTGTGTCCAGGCCCGGGCCTGCTCGCTGAGGGTGATGCCGAGACCCGGCCGGGAGGACACATGCATACGGCCGCCGCTGATCCGCAGGCGCTCGTTGAAGAGCGGCTCCAGCCAGTCGAAGTGCTCCACCCACGGCTCATACGGATAGGCGGCGGCGAGGTGGAGGTGGATCTCCATCGCGAAGTGCGGAGCGAGCTGGAGGTGGTGGTGCTCGGCGAGAGTGGCCAGTTTGAGGAACTGGGTGATGCCGCCGATGCGCGGCGCGTCGGGCTGGATGATGTCCGCGGCCTCGTTGCGGATCAGCTCCCAGTGTTCGGCGACACTGGCCAGCATCTCCCCGGTGGCCACCGGGGTGTCCAGCGAGGCCGCGAGGGCGGCGTGGCCGCGGGCGTCATAGGCGTCCAGCGGCTCCTCGATCCAGATCAGGCCGAACTCCTCCAGGGCGCGTCCCATGCGCTGGGCGGTGGGCCGGTCCCACTGCTGGTTGGCGTCGACCATGAGCGGCACCTCGTCGCCCAGGTGCTCACGCACGGCGGTCACCCGGCCCAGATCCACCTTGCCGTCGGGGTGGCCGACCTTGATCTTGATGCCGCCGATGCCCTCGGCCACGGAGCGGGAGGCGTTCTCCAGCAGCTCCTCGGTGGGCGTGTGCAGAAAGCCACCGGAGGTGTTGTAGCAGCGCACGGAGTCGCGATGGGCGCCCAGCAGCTTGGCCAGGGGCAGACCGGCCCGCTTGGCCTTCAGATCCCACAGGGCGATGTCGAAGGCCGCCACCGCCTGGGTGGACAGCCCGCTGCGCCCGACGGAGGCGCCCGCCCACACCAGCTTCGTCCAGAGCTTGGCGATGTCGCTGGGGTCCTCGCCCAGCAGGGTGGGGGCGATCTCCTTGGCGTGTGCGAACTGACCGGGGCCGCCGGCTCGCTTGGAGTAGCTGAAACCGATGCCCTGATGTCCCCCCTCGGTGGCCAGCTCGACGAAGAGGAAAGCCACCTCGGTCATCGGCTTCTGCCGTCCGGTGAAGACCTTCGCGTCGCTGATGGGAGTGGCCAGCGGCAGGGTGACCGAGGACAGCTTGATCCAGGAGATCCTGTCGAGGGTCGCCTCGCCTGCCTGCTGCGCGGCATGTGCCGTCGTTTCCGGTGTGCTCATCACTTAGCGTTCCCTCTGAGTGCGGGCGGGTCGACCGGCCCTTGAGATGGCCCGGTCGCGGTGTCGCGGGCGTCTCGCTCGGCCGCCCCTTGAAGCTAAGTGGTCGATTGATCTCCGTCTAACTTAAAATTTGTATGCGCTGATACAGGGAGAGCATCATTGTTCACTCTCGCTCAACTTGCCAGTTTCGTGGCGGTCGCCGAGGAACTGCACTTCACCCGGGCCGCCGAGCGGCTCAAGATGACACAACCACCGCTGAGTCGCCAGATCCAGCTGCTGGAGAACGATCTTCGGGTCCGGCTCCTGGAGCGCACCAACCGATCGGTGCGGCTCACCCCCGCGGGGCGCGCCTTCCTGACCGAGGCCCGCCGTATCCTGCGCCAGTCCGAACACGCCGCGCTCGCCGTCCGGCAGGTGTCGACCGGGGAAGCGGGGAGCATCGCCATCGGCTTCACCGCGGCCAGCGCCTACTCCACGCTCGGCACCCTCCTGGAAACCGCCCGCGCGGCCATGCCCCGCGCGGAGGTCGTGCTGCAAGAGATGGTCACCCGCGACCAGTTGGAAGCCCTCACCCAAAACCGCCTGGACCTCGGTCTCGGCCGGCCCTCGGTCACCGGCCCGGACCTGCGGTCCCGCCCGGCCGTACGAGAGCGGCTGCTCGCGGCGCTGCCGAGGGAGCACCCCCTGGCGGCGCGCGAGGGAGCGCTCCAGGTCGCGGACTTCGACGGTCAGCCGTTCCTGATGTACTCACCCACGGACTCCCGCTACTTCCACGAGCTGCTCATCAGCATCTTCAGCGCGGCGCACGTGGCCCCCGTCTTCTCCCAGTACCTGAGCCAGGTCCACAGCATTCTGGCCCTGGTCAACTGCAGCCTGGGGGTGTCCCTGGTCCCCGAGGCCGCCGCGCAGCTGCGCTACGCCGACGTCGTCTTCAAGCCGGTCGAGCTGGAGACCCCCTACCCCGTGGAGCTCAACCTCGTCTGGCGCGAGAACAACGACAACCCGGTGCTGCACGCGCTGCTCCGCCACCTGCCGTCGCCACCGCCACCGCCACTGCCACCGTCACCGACGCCGTCGCCCGAGCCGGGTCCTCACCCCGTGCGATAGAGCGCGGTGAGCAGTTCGATCACGGCCGGGACGGAGGGATGCGGATCGTCCCGCCACCAGACGAGCCGCACCGCGATCGGCTCGGCATCGCGCACCGGCCGGTAGACGACGCCGGGCCGCGGATACTGGTGCGCGGTGGACTCCGCCGTGATCCCCACACAGCGGCCCGTGGAGATCATGGTGAGCCAGTCGTCGATATCGTGTGACTCCTCGGTCGCCGGGCGTGAGCCGGAGGGCCACAACTCCGCGGTGGTGGTGCCGGTCCGCCGGTCGACCAGCAGGGTGCGCCCGCTGAGGTCGGCGAGCCCGACCGAACGGCGCGGGGCCAGCGGGTCGTCGGTGGCCAGGGCGCACAGGCGCCGCTCAAGACCCACGATGGCGGAGTCGAAGCGGCGGTCGTCCAGGGCCTTGCGCACGACGGCGAGGTCGCAGACACCCTCGGCCAGCCCCGCGGTGGCGGAGTTGACGCGGATCAGCTGTAGATCCGTCTCGGGGACCGCCTGAGCCCAACGGCGCTGAAAGACCAGCGTATGGCGGCCCACCGCCGACCAGGCGTAACCGATCCGCAGCCGGCGGTGGCCCGAGGCCGCCTCCCGGACCAGCCCGTCCACCTCGCCGAGCACCCGCCGGGCGTGCGCCACGACGCGCAGACCGGTGCCCGTCGGCGTCACCTCGCGGGAGGTCCGCAGCAGCAGCCGCACCCCGAGCGCGCGCTCGAGCGAGGCGAGCGTGCGGGACACGGCCGCCTGGGAGACGCCGAGCGCGAGGGCGGCGTCGGTGAAACTGCCCTCGTCGACGATCGCCAGCAGACAGCGCAACTGACGCAGCTCCACATCCATGACTCAAGCGTATAGACCGAGGCGTCGATGCATTTTGCGCAAGCTCCGGGCCGCCGCAGGATCAGGGCATGCGAACAGCATCCGCACGTGCGGCAGCCTCCGCGCACCGGACGGCCCCGGCAGCCTTCGCCCCGAAGCCCGGGGGAGGGCGCCTGGCCGGTGTGGCCACCATGGCCGGCAGCGGCCTGTCCAACCAGATCGGCGCCGCGACCGGGTCCTTCGCCTTCCCCGTGCTCGGCCCCCTCGGCGTCGTCGCGGTGCGCCAGTACGTCGCCGCCATCGTCCTGATCGCCGTCGGCCGCCCCCGGCCGCGCACCTTCACCTGGCCACAGTGGTGGCCGGTGCTGCTGCTGGCCCTGGTGTTCGGGACGATGAACCTCTCCCTCTACAGCGCCATCGACCGCATCGGCCTCGGGCTGGCGGTGACCCTGGAGTTCCTCGGCCCGCTCGCCATCGCCCTGGCCGCCTCACGCCGCCGCGCGGACGCGTGCTGGGCGGTGCTGGCCGCGGCGGGTGTCGTCATCCTGATGCGCCCGCGGCCCTCCGCCGACTACCTCGGGATGGGCCTGGGCCTGCTGGCCGCCGTCTGCTGGGCGTCCTACATCCTGCTCAACCGCACCGTCGGCCAACGCATCCCCGGGGCGCAGGGATCGGCGGCCGCCGCAGCGCTCTCCGCCCTGATGTTCCTGCCCGTCGGGGTCGTCCTCGCCGTCAGGCAGCCGCCGACCGCGCAGGCCGTCGGCTGCGCCGTCGCCGCCGGGGTCCTCTCGTCGGCCGTGCCGTACCTCGCGGACCTGTTCACCCTGCGCCGCGTACCGGCACCGGCCTTCGGGCTCTTCATGAGCGTCAACCCCGTCCTCGCCGCCGTGGTGGGATGGGTCGTACTCGGGCAGCGCCTGGGGTGGATCGAGTGGACCGGCATGGGAGCCGTCGTGGTGGCCAACGCGCTCAGCCTCACGGGCCGGACCGCGCCGGAGACGACGCCCCGGTAGGCGACGGCCCGCGGCGGCTACGGCGGGCCGGGCGGGCCGGGGCACCGCGCCGTCGTGCCGCGGACTTCGAGGGCCGGGGTGGTCAGGACGGTCTCGCCGGGGCGGCCGGGGTCGGCGATCCGGTCGAGCAGACACTGCGCGGCACGGCGGCCCACGTCGTGGCTGGCGTTGTCCACGGTGGTGAGCCACAGATGGCGCAGGCGCGCGAGGTAGGTGTTGTCGTAGCCGACGAGGGACAGGTCGCGGGGCACCTGGAGGCCGAGCTCCTCGGCGGCCGACAGGGCGCCGACACCGGCTATGTCGTTGAACGCGAAGACGGCGGTGGGCCGCTCGCGGGCGCTGAGCAGCCGCACCGTGGCCCGATAGCCGCCCTCCTCGGTCAGGTCGCCCTGCTCCACGCGCGCCGTTCCGCCCAGTCCGCGCTCGCGCATCACCGCCTCGAAGCCACGGCGGCGCAACTCGCCGACCGCCCCCTGCCCCGCGATATGGGCGATGCGCCGGTGGCCGAGGCCGATGAGGTGTTCGGTGGCCAGGCGGGCGCCGTGCTCGTCGTCGCCCGCGACGACGTCCACGCCGGGCAGCACGGGCTCGCGGGCGCCCGCCACCACGATGGGCACCTGCCCGGCCGCGGTGCGCAGCGCCTCGGGGGCCGGCAGCGTGCCGACGGCGATCAGGCCGTCGACCCGCAGATCCGTGAAGGTGCGGGTGAGGTCCTCGCCGAGGCGCCGATTGAGGTGGCCGTCGGCCAGCAGCATGCGCAGACCGGAGTCGTGCAGCCGGGAGTTGAGGCCGTCGAGCAACTCCACGAACCAGGGGTTGCGCATGTCGTTCAGGAGCACCCCGACGGTGCGGGTGCGCCGCTCACTGAGGCTGCGCGCGGCGGCGTTGGGCCGGTACCCGAGCTCCTCGACGGCGTCCAGGACGGCCTGCCGCTTCTCCGGGCGGACCTGGCCCGAGCCGCGCAGCACAAGGGAGACCAGCGATTTCGACACTCCGGCCCGTTCGGCGACATCGCGGATCGTCGGTGGTCTCATGTACTGGACCGTTCCATGGCGCGCCCCGGGTTGTCAAAGGGGGATTGACAGGTGTGGAGACGGGCCTCAGGGTGGGCCGGGAAGTTATGGACCGGTCCAAAACAGAGCGGTCATGGTCCCGAACAGGGCAGTCATGGGAGAGCAGTCATGGTGAGTACGCTCGGCGTCGCCGTCGTGGGGTTCGGCTGGATGGGACGGGTGCACACCCAGGCGTACACCCGCGTGCCGCACCACTTCCCCCAGCTGTCCGTGCGGCCCGAACTGGTCGTCGTGGCCGACGAGGTGCCCGGCCGGGCCGAAGAGGCCGCCGAGCGGTACGGCTTCGCCACCGCGGCCCGGGACTGGCGGGAGGTGGCCGCCGACCCCCGGGTCCGGGCGGTGAGCATCGCCGCCCCGAACTTCCTGCACCGCGAGATCGGCACCGCCATGGCCGAGGCGGGCAAGCACATCTGGATCGAGAAGCCGGTCGGCCTGACCGCTGAGGACGCCCGCGCGGTCGCCGGTGCCGTGGCCAAGGCCGGTGTCCAGGGCACCGTCGGCTTCAACTACCGCAACGCGCCCGCCGTCGCCGCCGCCCGCGAACTGATCGCCGCCGGGGAGATCGGCGCCGTCACCCATGTCCGCATCCGGCTGTTCAGCGACTACGCCGCCCACCCCGAAGGTGCCCTGACCTGGCGGTACGAGCGCCGGCGCGGCGGCAGCGGAGTGCTCGGCGACCTGGCCTCGCACGGCGTGGACCTGGCGCGCTTTCTGGTCGGCGAGATCGAGTCGCTGGCCGCCGACACCGCGGTCTTCGTGCCCGAGCGGGCCCGCCCCACCGGGGCCACCGCCGGCCACACCCGCTCCACGGGCGGCGAGTTGGGCCCGGTGGAGAACGAGGACTACGTCTCCTGCCTGCTGCGCTTCGCCTCCGGCGGGCGGGGTGTGCTGGAGGCGTGCCGGGTCTCGGCCGGCGAGCAGAACAACTTCGGCTTCGAGATCCACGGCACCAAGGGCGCGGTCTTCTGGGACTTCCGCCGCATGGGTGAGCTCGGCGTCAGCCGCGGCACCGCCTACCAGGACCAGCCCGTCAGCACCGTGTACGTGGGCCCCGGACACGGCGAGTACGGCGCCTTCCAGCCCGGCTCGGCCAACAGCATGAGCTACGACGATCTCAAGGTCATCGAGGCGTACCACTTCCTGCGCTCCATCGCCGAGAGCACGGCGTACGGCGCCACCCTGGACGACGCCGTCCACAGCGCCGCCGCGCTGGACGCCATGGCCCGCTCCGCCGCGCGGCGCGCCTGGGTGAACCTGGCCTGAACACTCACGCTGGTGGCGTCAGCCACTCGGCGATATCGGCGACGACGGCCGGGTCGACGTGTTGCGCGGCTTCGTATTCGGCGGGCGTGGAGGGGCCCGAGCCGGGAAAGAACAGGTGGTTGTCGGCCTCGTACACGCGCGTCGTCACATCGGGTCGGCGGGCGAGGCCCGCCTGCCACCGTGAGAGATCGTCCGCGACGGTCACCTGATAGTCGCGACCGCCCTGGAGCACGAGCATGGGTCTGTCCAGTTCCGCCGCGGTCGCGACCGGGTCGTAGTCGCGCAGGTCGAGCCAGTACGCGGCCGACAGGCCGAGCGGGAGTGTTTCCGCCGGTGTCGAGGGCGACAGGTCGGGGCTCGCGACCACGGCGGCCTGACGCGCCATCGCCTCGACGGCGGCGTGCGCGGCGGGGCCGGGGTTCAGCGAGGCGAGGTGGCGCGTGACGCGGACCGCGGCCTCGTGCATCGGCTGCGCGTCACCGGCCAGGAGCACCAGACCGGCGACCGACGGCTCGGCGGCCGCCACCCGCGGGGCCGCCTTGCCGCCCATGCTGTGGCCGACCACGAAGACCCGCGCCGGATCCACGGTCGGCTCGCGCCGGAGCGCCCGCACGGCGGCGACCGCGTGCGGGACGTACTCGTCGGCCATCGTGAAGCCGGGCGCGGCCGCCACCTGGCCGGGGTGGGTGTAGGTGACCTTGTCGAACCGCAGCACCGCCACGCCCCGGCTCGCCAGCCCCCATGCGAGGTCCTTGAGCGGCTTGTTCGGCCCGCCGGTCCCGTCGCGGTCGAAGGGTCCCCCTCCGGCGAGCAACACCACGCCCGGCCAGGGGCCCGGCCCCGGCGGCAGGCTCAGCGTGCCGGACACGGCGAGCGGCGCGGAGCCGAGCGTGACCTCGCTCTCCTCGAACCTCTCCGGAGCGGCATACGGCGGCGGTGTCCACGAGACGGTGGTCGCGGGCGCGAACCGCAGACCGTTCAGATCGCCGGCGTCGTCGACCGACATGACGACGGTGAGCCCCCCGCGCTCGCAGGACACGGGGACGCTCACCCGGACCCGCCCCGCCCCGGCCGGCTCGCTCACCGGCTCCCCGATGGCGGTGACCGCTCCGTGCTTGCCCGTCTCGAGCGCCCAGGCGACCTTCAGCATCTCGGCGGACACGGCCGCCCGCAGCGGCGGCGCGAACAGCCCCTCGATCTCGGCGAAGCATCCCTTGCGCGCCATCTCGACGACCGCGACGGCGGTCGTCGCCGGATCGGTCCCTGTCGTCATCCCGCCCCTCCTACGTTCTCATTTTTGCGAAAGGTAGCACATGTGAGATCGTTGGGCGATGGACACGTTGGAGCTTCTGGCGCACCCGGTGCGGCTTCGGGTTGTGCACGCGCTGCGCGGGGAACGGCAGCTGACGACGTCCCAGTTGTGTGCTCGGATCCCCGATGTCTCGAAGGCCACGGTCTACCGGCATATCGATCTGCTCGCGGCCGGGGGGATCCTGGAGGTGGCCGAAGAACGGCGGGTGCGCGGCGCGGTGGAGCGCCGATACCGGCTGTGTCAGGAACGAGCGGTCATCGACGCCGGCATGATGGAGTCGCTGTCGCTCGACGACTACCGGCGCGGGTTCGCCGCGGCGATGGCCACCCTGGCCGCCGAGTTCAACGCCTACCTCGACCGGGACGGTGCCGACCCGGTGGCGGATCTCGTCGGCTACCGGCAGCACGCGGCCTGGCTCACCCGGGACGAACTCCAGGAGCTGATCGGCGAGTTGCGCGCCGCGATCGCGCCCCGGCTGGCCAACCGGCCCACGGCCGACCGCGCCCGCTACCTGATCAGCCCGATCCTCTTCCCGGCCGAGGAGCCGCCCGCCGACCCCACCGAGCCGTAAGGAGCGGGGGCGCCGTAAGGAGAGGGAGCGAGCGAAGGCTCGCCGATCTATTGACTATGACGCACCGTGGGGCCCACCGTGATTCAGCCACTGGCCACTTGGCGACGGGAGCTCTCATTGTCCCCCGAACTCATCTCGATCATTGTGCTGGTGGCGGTCTTCGTGCTGGCCACCACCCGGTCCGTCAACATGGGAGCCCTGTCCTTCGCCGCCGCGTTCGGCGTGGGAGAGCTGGTCGCCGACCTTGACGCGGACGGCATCTTCGCGGGCTTCCCCGGAGACCTGTTCGTGGTCCTCGTGGGTGTGACGTATCTGTTCGCCCTCGCCCGGGCCAACGGCACCACGGAGTGGCTGGTCCACGCCGCCGTCAGACTCGTGCGCGGGCGGGTGGCGCTGATCCCCTGGGTGATGTTCGCGATCACCGGTGTGCTCACCGCGATCGGCGCGGTGAGCCCGGCCGCCGTGGCCATCGTCGCCCCCATCGCGCTGAGCTTCGCCGCGCGGTACGACATCAGCCCGCTGCTGATGGGGGCCATGGTGGTGCACGGCGCCCAGGGCGGCGGCTTCTCGCCGATCAGCATCTACGGCTCGATCGTGAACGGGATCGTGGAACGGGAGAAGCTGCCGGGCAACGAGATCACGCTCTTCCTGGCCAGTCTGGTGGTCAACCTGGTCATCGCCGCCGTCGTCTTCGTCGTCTGCGGCGGCCTGAAGCTGCCGCGCCACGCGGCCACGGCACCCCGGCCGGCCGCCCCGGCCGCTGCCGCCACCGAGCCCGCACCGGCCGACGGGAGCGGCCCGGCGCCCACCGGCCCGCCCGCCGGGGAATCGGCGCTCGGCCTGACCCCCGACCGGGTGGCGACCCTCCTCGCCCTGGTCGCCCTCGTCGTCGCCGTGCTCGTCTTCGACCTCGACGCGGGCCTCGCCGCGATCACCCTCGCCGCCCTGCTGAGCCTGTTCTGGCCCAAGGACGGCAAGAAGGCGGCCAACGAGATCTCCTGGCCGACGGTGCTGCTGATCTGCGGGGTGCTCACCTATGTCGGCGTGCTCCAGGAGATGGGCACCATCGACTACGCGGGGCGGGCCGTCAGCGACATCGGCGTCCCCCTCCTCGCGGCGCTCCTGCTGTGCTACATCGGCGCCATCATCTCCGCCTTCGCCTCGTCCGTCGGCATCATGGGCGCGCTGATACCGCTCGCGGTCCCCTTCCTCGCCAAGGGCGACATCGGCGCGGTCGGGATGGTCGCCGCCCTCTCGGTCTCGGCCACCGTGGTCGACGTCAGCCCCTTCTCCACCAACGGCGCCCTGGTGCTCGCGGCCGCGCCCGACGTCGACCGGGACCGGTTCTTCCGGCAGCTGATGGTGTACGGGGGAGTGGTGGTGGCGGTGGTCCCGGCCGTGGCCTGGCTGGCCATGGTGGTGCCGGGCCTGGGCTGAGGACTCCTTCGCGTCCGTCGGTCCCCTGAAGCCCCGGTCGGCTCAAGGGGCGCCCAGCCTGCGGTTGGCCAGGACGGACACCGAGCGCCGCACGGCGGCGACCTCGGCGCGGTCCACGTCCCCCACCAGAAGGCCCGGGCCCGCCTCCAGCCGCTCCCGCACGGTGCCGTCGGGGCCGATGAGGGCGCTGTGGCCGATGCCGGTGGGGGCGGAGGTCGCGGGCGCGAGCCCGGTGGCCGCGGGGTCGGCCTGGCCCACGGCGGCCAGCCATACGGTGGCGTCCAGCGCCCGCGCCCGGATGAGCAGCTCCCACTGTTCGCGCTTGCCGGGCCCCGCGCCCCAGGAGGCGGGCAGCAGCGAGAGCTGCGCGCCGGCGTCGGCGTGGGCCCGGAACAGTTCGGGGAAGCGCACGTCGTAGCAGGTGGCCAGGCCGATCCGGACGCCGTCGAGGTCGAAGGTCACCACCTTCGAGCCCGGGGCCACGGTCCTGGACTCGGTGAAGCCGAAGGCGTCATACAGATGGATCTTGTCGTAGGAGGTCTCCACCCCGGGGCCGGTGGCCAGCAGGGTGTTGGTCACCCGGCCGTCTCGTGCCGGGGTGAACATGCCCGCCACGACCACCAGACCCGTGTCCTTGGCGATCTGCCGGACCTCGGTGGCCCACGGGCCGTCCAACGGCTCGGCGAGCGGACCGAGCCGGGTGCCGAAGCACGCCATCGCCGCTTCGGGGAACACCACGAGACGGGCGCCGGCCTCCGCCGCGCGGCCCGCCTGCTCGCGCAGGACGGCCAGGTTCCGCTGGGGCTCCGGGCCGGTGGTGATCTGGCTCAGTGCGATGCGCATGGGGTGTGGGCCTCTCTGTCGGGGTCGGGCGGGCCGAGTCGCGCGGTCCTCTCTCTCGTCCCTACTCTCTCGTCCCTACCCGCGGCCCGAGCGCTCGTCCCGCACCCGGGACTGCGCAGGATCCGCGCCGACGTGAGGCCCGGTCGGCGTGTCAGGGGTGTACGAGGCGTTGCGCGCGGTGCGCACCACGGCCTGGCCCTCGGCCCGGCCGAGCAGCCCGGCCGTCACCCACGTGTCCACCGTGGTCTCCACATGTCGGACGAGTGCGGCCTTGCTCCCGAACGGGGCCCCGGCCCAGATCTCGTCAAGGAGCGTGGTGCCGTCGGACTTGGCGGGGTTGGCTATGCCGGAGTCGGTGCCGCCGAAGACGACGGCGGGCTCGGCTCGCCGGAAGTAGGCGTGTGTGGGGTCCTCGGTGCCCTCGTGGAACGGCGCCAGTTCGACCTCGCCCAGGGTGTAGTGGAGCGGCTTGCCCGGCACGGGGGTGAGCGAAGGCAGCAGGTCGCCCGACAGGGCCGCGTTGCGGTACAGCCCCAGCCGCAGGTAGTCCCGGCCGGGGTCGCGGGCCACCAGGTTGACGGGGCCGTAGAAGAGGGTCTGCGTCGCCGGGTCGTCGAGAGCCGTCTCGACCCTCAGCCGGAAGGGGACCGAGACGCGGACCGTGTCCCCGTCGCGCCAGGTCCGGGACACCGTGAAGTAGCTGCCGGGGACCGGGGTCCCCTTGGCCCGCTTTCCGTTGACCGTGACCCGGAAGCCGCCGGTCGCCCAGGCGGGCACCCGCAGGCGGAGGTCGAAGGCGGCCTGCCTTCCCCGGATGGTGAGCGTGGTGCCCTGCTCGACCGGGTAGCGGGTGGTCTGGGTGACGGTGATGCCCCGGTCGGCCCAGGTCAGCGTGGAGGGGCTGGACAGGTTGACGTAGAGGGCGGTGGCGTCGGAGGCCGCGAAGTACACCGAGTCCTGGTATTTGGTGGCGCTCTCCATGCCCGTGCCCTCGCAGCAGGTGGTGCCCGCCTTGGGGGTGTAGTCGCGGACGTGGCCGGGCAGCAGGCCGATGAAGTACGTGACGAGGGGCTTTTCCTGGTCGGCCCGGTCCTGCTTGGAGCCGAGGACCTGGTTGTAGAGGGCGCGCTCGTAGTAATCCATGTAGGCCGGATCCTGCCGGTGGAAGAACAGCGTCCGGGTGAGCTTGAGCATGTTGTACGCGCAGCACGTCTCGGCGTTGGTGTCGCTGAGCGTTCCGGAGATGGTCCCGGCGTCCTTCCAGAACTCCGCGGTGCTGGTGCCGCCGATGCCGTACATGCGGGTCGGGACGACCATGCCCCAGAAGTTCTGAGCGGCCTTCAGGTAACGTTCCTCGCCGGTTTCGTCGTACAGCCGGAGCAGTCCGGTGAAGATGGGGATGTGCTGGTTGGCGTGCAGCCCGCTGAGGATGTCCTCGCCCGCGGCGCAGGCGTCGATGAGCCGGTCGAGGTCGAACAGCCGGGCCAGGGCGAGGTGTTCGGCCTTGCCGGTGATCGCGTGGAGGTCGCAGATCGCCTCGACGATCCCGCCGAACTCGCCGCTGGAGAAGATCCCCCACATGCGTTGCAGCGTGGCCGCGGGCAGCTTGGACAGGCGTGAGTGCATCCAGTCGCACATACCGCTCGCGAGGTCGAGCGCCCGGGCGTCCTCGGTGTTCAGATACGCGTCGAGGAGCCCCCGCAGGATCTTGTGCGCGGTGTAGTACGGCGCCCACACCACCGTGTAGTCGCCCTTGGTCATCGACTCCAGGGTGATGAACTGCGTCTCCGGGTACGCGGCGAGAAACCCCGGATGGCTGGGGCCGCCCCAGGTGCGGCGCAGGGTGGCGGGCCGCCCGTGTCCGGACGCGTCCGCGAAGGTGGTGGCGCCGCTCTCGCCGAGTCCGTACGAGGCCAGATCGCCCGGGCCCGCGGAGATGTCGGCGGCCGGGGTGTCCTGGAGCTCGGCGATCTCGGCGGCGGTCAGCGCCCGCGACCAGATGTTCACTTCGTCGAAGGCGCCGGCGAAGACCGGGTCGCCGGGGAAGCCCGAGCGGCCCAGCCAGCCGTGGGCCAGGGCGCCGAGCGCGGCGGGGGTGAGGGTCAGGGCGGTGTTCGTGCGCACCGCGGCGCCGTTGACGTAGAGCGTCCCGGTGCTGCCGGTGAGCGTCACGGCCACATGGCTCCACTCGTGCGGCGGCAGCGGCGCGGTGCCGTCGAGCGCCTGCTCCTGGCCGGGGCCGCCGGTGGTGATGGCGAACCGCGGGACGCCGCCCGCGTTGCGCGCGGCCAGGTAGAGATAGCGGGTCGTGTCGTTGCCGAAGTCGAAGACGCGGGCCCAGTCGGCGGTGTGCGCCGGGCGTATCCAGGCGGAGAGGGTGAGGGCGCCGGCCGCGCCGAGCACATCGGCGGGCAGGTCGATGTACTGGTAGGAGCCGCGGATCTGCTCCACCGCCATGCCGAATCTGCCCGGCACACCGAGCGCGCGCGGCTCCTCGCGGAGCGCCTCGCGGACCTCGGTCAGGGCGCCGACCATGGCGCGGATCTTCTCCGCGTACGCCTCCTCGCCGGTGCTGCCGTACGCCTGGGCGAGCATGGTGAGGAAGTGGCCGGTGTAGTGGCCGCGGAGGTTGCCGTTGGCCTCGCCGTCCAGCCCCTCCCAGCCGCCCGGCGCGACGGCGCCGCGCGTGTCGAGCCCGGCGTTGGCGCGGAAGACCTGGAGCAGCCGGTCGACGTCGTAGCCCCGGCCGTAGTCGAGCATCAACTGGCGCTTGGTGGCGAAGAGGCCCTCGCCCAGCGTGACGTCCTTCAGCGCGAACGGCCGCACGGGGCGCGCCACTGCCGCCGAGGCGGCCGCGGCGGCCGCGGCGGAGCCGGCCGAGCCGGCGGACCCCGCGGGCTCGGCGGACACCGCCGGGTCGGCGCCGACGGCCGAGACGAGGGGCGCCGCGGCGACTCCTGTCGCGGTACGGAGGAAGACACGCCTTCTCAGCGGTGCGGTCATCGGGCCTCATTCCAGGGATACTTGTCCGAAGTGTCGAACAAGGTTCGAGAGGTCGAGCAAAAGGTAGAGGTCTGCTGAGAGCGCGTCAATGCGTCGGTGCGGGATCCGGGCTCGTGCTGTGTGGCTGGGGGCGGTGCGGCCGGGGGCGGCGCGGCGGTCCGTGCCGCCCCCGGCCCCGCCCGTCAGGCGTTGGGGTCGAACGGAATCCCGGCCGGCTTGGCCTTCGCGAGATGGGCGTTGAAGTTGCCGTCCTTGAGGCCGAAGGTGGCGCTGCCGAAGTCGGCCTGGCTCAGCTTGTCGCGGATCCCCGCGGGGTAGCCGTTCCAGCCGACCAGGCTGGGGAACTGCCAGGTGTGGTAGTGGTTCTCCGGGGGCTCGTCGCCCGAGGTCGCGGCGCGGAAGGCGTGGGTGCTCAGGCCGTCCTTGTGGTAAACGACCTTCGGGTGCGTTCCGTCCCACCGGATCTGGTCACGGCTGTGGACCTGGAAATTGCCGTGGGCGGAGGTGGAGACGTACTGCGCCTGGTTGTTCTGCACCCACACCACGACGTGTTCCCAGTCGTGGCGGTGTCCGCCGATCGTCGCCTGGTCCTTCTCGAAGTAGAGGCCGTAAATGATCGCGCACCAGCCGTTGTTGCACTTGTAGCGCGCGTATCCGTTGGTGTTGTCGAGGTCGGACGCGTCGTGGCACTGGCCGTTGGGGTTCCCGGACGGGTTGAGGCCGCCGTTGAGAGTTCCGTCGGGTCCGATGGCGGGGCTCGGGTAGCAGCCGTCCGTGTCGTAGTCGTAGGCCGGCTGGAACGTCTGCTCCATTCCGTCCGCGTTGGCGGGCAGTGCCTTCGGGGGGTCGGCGAGCGCGCTGCCCGGAAAGGCGATGACCAGCGCGACGGCGCTGCCGAGGATGAGCGGGACCTTGCGGATGCGCGAGCTTGTCGTCACTGCGTCCTCCTGGTGGACCGGGGGTGTGGGGCAGGCTATCGGGAGTTGGCATGCCCTGGTCAGCCTTCGGTCCTTCCCTGACGGCGTCAGCGGCGACAGATGTCACCGAGGTGAAGAGTCAACCAACGGGGGTCGTAGGGGAGTTGGGGGCCGGGTCAGACGGCGGACCAGCCGTTGTCGACGGGCAGGACGACACCGTTGACGTTGCCGGCGGCGTCGGAGGCGAGGAAGAGGATGGCGGCGGCCTGCTCCTCGGCGGCGGCTATCCGGCCGATGCCACTGGCGTGGGCGCCGATCACGGTCGGCCCGAGGGCCCCCGGCCGGGCCTCGACCCGGATGGCGGTCGCGGTGCCGCCGGGCGCGATGGCGTTGGCGCGGATCCCCTGGTCCCGGTACATCACGGCGAGGGACTTCACCAGGCCCACGACACCGTGCTTGGAGGCTGTATAGGCGGCACCGGCGGCACTGCCGCGCAGGGCTGCTTCGGAGGCGGTGAAGACGATCGAGCCGCGGCCCGCGGCCAGCATGTGCGGCAGCGCGGCACGCGTCAGCAGAAAGGGCGCCGTCAGATTCACCCGGATCACACGGCCCCACTCGGCGTCGTCGGTCTCGCCGAGCGCGGACATATGGTCCATGATCCCGGCGTTGTTGACCAGGACGTCCAGCCCGCCGAAGGCCTCCACGGCCGTGGCGACGACCCGGTCCGCCACCTGCTGGTCGCCCAGATCGCCGACGACCGCGTGGGCGGTTCCCCCCTCGGCCGTGATCGTCTCGACGACCTGGTCGGCGCCTTCCTGGTCGAGGTCGGCGACCAGTACCTTCGCCCCCTCCCGGGCGAAGGCGAGGGCCGCGGCCCGGCCGATCCCCGATCCCGCTCCGGTGACGACGACACTGCGCCCCTGAAGGCCGGTGCTGCTCACAAGGTGATCCCTTCCTCCGTACACGGCAGACGGACACTCCGTCGTGCGTCCGCCCGGCGCTCACCCTAGAGGTTTTTGGCACTGACTGCCATGGTGGCATCCAGGGGCGAAAATAGGGTCCGGTGGCCCGTGCCGACCGGCGCGGGGGCCGAAATCGCTGGCTAAGGTGGGAACCCACCGGGACATCGCCCTCGAGCAGCGGAAGGGGGACCACCGTGGAGCAGCCTGGAACGCGGGCGGCCGTGGCGGCCCGCACGGCCCGGCCGGCCGGTCGTCCGCCGCTGACCGAACGGCGCAAGGCGGCCACCCGCCTGGAGATCGCCCATGAGGCGGTGCGGCTGTTCGGCGAGCGCGGGGTGGCGGCGACCGCGGGCGAGGAGATCGCCCGCGCCGCCGGTATCTCGCCCCGCACGCTGTGGCGCTACTTCCCCTCCAAGGAGGAGTGTGTCCGTCCGCTGCTGGCCGCCGGCCTGGAGACCGTCGCCCGGCGGCTGCGCGACTGGCCCATGGACCGTCCCTTCTGCGAGGGGATCCAGTGGGACCTGCCCGCGGCGGCCGACCCGCAGGATGCCTCCTCCGCGCTCCGCGAGCTGATCCGCCTGCTCCCCGAGGAGCCGGGGCTGCGCGCCGTCTGGCTCCAGGTCCACCATGACGCCGAACCCGTCTTCACCGAGATCATCGCCGCCCGCACCGGAGCCGATCCCGCGGATCTGCTGCCGAGGATCAAGGCGGTGATGCTCAACGGGGCGCTGCGGGTGGCCGCGGAGGAGTGGGCTCAGCGGTCCGTGGAGGCGGACGGGGCCGCCGACGCGGAGGCGTTCCGGCGGGCGGTGCTCAAGGCCACCGAAGGCCTGGCCATCTGAGGTCGATTCCCTCAGCGCGTGACCGGGGCCAGCCACAGGCCGACGATCGCGTCGATCAGTCCGGTGGCGGTGTCGTGCCAGGAGGCGCGGGGCGTAGGGGTGTTCACCGCGAGCGCGCGCTCACGCTCGGCGCTGATGTGCAGGATGAGCTCGCGCGCCATGGCGCCGCGCTCGGCGCGGACCTCGGCGGGCAGGTCGGGCAGGCGCCGGTTCAGTCCTTCGATGACGTGCAGCAGGGACGCGGAGGACAGGGACTCCTCGACGATGATCTCGTGGAGCGCGGGGTCGGTCATCACCTGAGCACAGAACCGCGCGTACCACGTCGGGCTGCCCAGGGCCGCCAGATGCTCGGGGACCGGTCGCACCAGGCAGGCCACCCAGTCGCGGATGTCGTCGGAGTCGCCGGTCTCGGCCAGCAGCCGGGCGCGGATCCGCTCGATCTGTTCGGAGTGTTTGCGCGCGATGGCGCGCACCAGGTCGGCCTTGGTGCCGAAGTGATAACCGACCGCGGCGTTGTTCCCCTGTCCCGCGGCCTCGCTGACCTGACGGTTGGACACCGCGTACACCCCGCGCTCGGCGAACAGCCGCTCCGCCGCGGTCAGGATCAGCTCCCGCGTCGCGCTGACCTGCTCCGCCCGTACCGTCCTGCCGGCCATGATCACCACCGCACCGGGACTTCTCGCTCCCCTCCGACGGCCAGTCCCTCGAGCCGCCGCAGGTTCTCCACCGCAACAGCGGATTCCAAGGAGGGAAGCCTACGCAACAGCACCTCGAGGGCCTCCTTGGCCACACGGTCAGGCAACCCCATCCACGCGGCCCGAGTCAAGCAGTTGCTTTAAATTCCTCCGTGGTGCTTTCAGGCGGCGCCGCACTGCGGGGACGGCGGGACGCCGGCGACAGCGGCCAGCCGGCCGCTCACCAGCTCGCGGAGGGCGACGGCCGGCGGCCGCTCCTGGCACAGGAAGGCGTGGCCGCCGGCGAAGTCCCGCGGCTGCGGCGAGGACGGCGTGCTCAGCCGCCACCGCTCCAGCTCCGCGGGGGACAGGCTCTGGTCGCCGCGGCCGAACCACACGTGGTAGTCCGTTCCGCCATGCGCCGGCATGGTGGGCGGTTCGCGGTACGTATCCATGAGATGCAGGTCCTGGCCGAGCATCGTGACCGCGAGGTCGAGCATGTGCGGGTAGTCGAACAGCTCCGCGGGGCAGCCGCCGTGGCGCCGCAGCTCCGTGACGAGTTCCTCCCGGGCCCTGGTCAAGAAGGGGGCGCGCGGGTGCGCCGCCAGCCGCGCGGTGGTCGCCGGGGACCGGGACCCCGACAGCACGACGTCCCTGATGTGGCGCCGCTGTTCGTCGGGCAGCGCCGAGACCAGAGCGTGGGCGAGGAGGGCGCCCACGTCGTGCCCCACCACCACGGCGGGTCGGTCGACCCAGCTGCGGAACGCCGGGAGGAGCCGCTTCACCGCGTCGTCGAAGCTGCGCACCGGGGGAGCGTCGGTCAGCTCCCCCCGGCCGTCCAGCTCGAACGCGACCGCGGCACAGCCCGGCGGCAGGGCGCGGGCGAGCGGAAGCATGGACAGTGCGGTCGCGCCCGCGTAGTGGAAGAAGAGCACCCGCAGCGGCAGCCTGGGGTCACCGATCAGGAGGTGACCGTCAACCGTCCTGACACGCATGCCATTCCCCCTGTCTGCTGTGCATGTCCGCTTTTCCTTGCCCCGCCGCGCGACGGTCCCCATTAATCAACGCGAGCGTCAGTGAATTCTCTTGGCGCACGCCGCGGAAGGGCTCGTCCCGCGTCAAGGAAATTCCTTTACCGAAATAACGGCTCTACTTGATCAGGAGTTGTGCTGAACTAAGGGTGTGTTTCCAAGACGCATGATGGAGCGAACCTGTCTGGCGGTGCCCCCTGCCCCCGTTGGCTGGTCGGTGCCGGACCGTGCGAGCGAGGTGATCCTGTAATACGCCCGTCGGCACTGTCAACTAATTCGGCCAGCCTCGGACGCATCTTCCCCATATCGGGCAATCCAGGGCTCGCCGGTCACAGTTTTTTGGAACCGGCGCGGGTGAAGCTGCCGTGGCCGCCTGGCGGTTCGCTTAGGATCCACGGGTATGTCGCCCCCGCAGCACAACCCTGGAGAACGTCCGCGGACGTCAGGACGTCATGACGCGGCAGAGTGCTTCGCGCGACGCTTCCAGCGCCTGCAAGAGGTCATCTACCCCGCCGACTTGGGCAGGCCGTACACGGAGCGGGAGATCGCGGAAGCCGTCGGGATGTCCGTGAGCCAGATCAGCAACCTGCGCAACGGCCGCTCGGTCCCCCGGGCCGACCGGGCGGTCGCGTTGGCCACCTTGTTCGGGGTGCGCGTGGAGTACTTCTTCTCCCCCGACGAGAACCCCTACGCGCGCGACGTCGAGGGGCACTTGCGGGCCATCGAACAAGAGCGCCGCGGCGAGCCCCTCGGCCAACGGAACCGCGCCGCCGGCGGCTCGACTCACATCGCCGGCGGTTCGGCACAGGCGAACGCCGGGCTGCTCGACGACGACCAGGTCCGTCAGATCGCCGAGGGCGTCGCGGTATTGCCCCACGACATGCGCGAGACCGTCTGCACCCTGGTGGACCAGCTGCGCCGCGCCGTCGCCCGTCAGCACAAGGGCCGTGAAAGAAAGCCGCGGTGAATCGGCCGCGTCCGAAATCCGCGCGAGGACCGACCCCCTGACAGCGCGCCGAAGGAAAGGACGACAGTGTGGGCATGCGGTCCGAACGGCGCAGGGTCCGGGCCCTGTTGAAAGACCTGGGTTTACCGCCCCATCCGACCCTCGCCGAGCTGCACGCCGCCTATGAGGCCCGCTCCCGGCGGACGCTGCGACTGATCGAACAGGACGTGGTGCCCGGCGAGCCGACCGGAAGGTACGAGCAGTACCTGACGCACGATCGCATCTACTACCCCAAGCACACCAGCCGCGCCCATCAACTGCTGGTCGTCTGCCATGAACTCGCGCACCTGCTGCTCGGCCACCTTCCCCGGCACGACGCCATCGATCCCGCCGTGGTACGCCGGGTATTGGGGCGCTCCCACTACGACGACCCCACTGAGCACGAGGCCGAGACCATCGGCACGCTGCTGTACCAGCAGTTGAACCTCGCGCCCGACGTCGGTCCTGCCGCCCAGCTCGCCCCGTCCCTGGTCCACCGGGAAGGGCGTCATGTCTGAGGCCGGTGGCATGCACACCCTCGCCTACGTCACCGTGAGCGCCGTCATGTACGGGCTGGCCGGGTACAAGGCACTGGCCTGGGCCGGCGAACGGATCCCCAGCCTCCTGCTGATGGCCGTGGGGGCCCTGGCCGGCGGCACCGCCTTCACCGCCGCCGCCCCGGTGGTCTACCGGTGGATCGGGGAGACGAGCGGGATCTCCAATCTGGCGACCCTCGTCGTCTACACCGAGGTCATCGTGTGCTTCGGCTGCCTCCGCGTACTGGCGCTGCTGTGGTCACCACGGCGGCTCGCCGTCAGCGAAGGTGGCCGGCCGCCTCGGGGGGCCGGCATGCGCGGCGCCTTGCGCCGCGTCCTGCCGGTCTATGCCGCTGCCGTCGCCGTCATGTGGGTGTTGTTCCTCTCCGCCGACCTGCCCGCCGGCGAAGAGCCCCTGACCTTCGACACCACCTTCGCCGACCGCCCGCCCGTGCTCGCCTTTCTGCTGGTGTATCAGGCGGCCTTCGGGTGGGCGCTGTGGTCGATGGTGTACGTGTGCTACCAACGCCTGACGGACGTTCACGATCCGATCCTGCGCCGCAGTCTGCGTCTCCTGGTGATCGGCTGCACATTCATCGGAAGTTACGGCCTGTGCAAGGTCATCGCGATTTTCGGCGCGGTGCTCGGCTCCGGCGCGCTGGACGTCCTGTCCACCGATGTGGGCCCCGGGCTGTCCTCCCTCGGCGGGGTGATCACGGCCACCGGATGGACCTGTGCCGCCCTGCGGACCCGGCGACAGCGCCGCCGCGACTTCTACGCCCTGGAGACGCTGTGGACCACCGTGACCCAGGCCGACCCCGGTGTCGTCCTCCACAGCCCGCCCTCCGGCTCCGCCTGGGAGTTCCACACCCTGCGCCGGGCCCATGAGATCCGCGACGGACAGCTCGCACTGCGCCCCTGGACCTCCCAGAACATCGTGAACGTCGCACGGCGCCTCACCGACGAACACGGCTACGACTCACCGGACCGCGACGCGCTGGCCGCCGCGGCGGGCATCAGGGGAGCTCTGGAAGCCTTGCGGTCCGGGCGGCCCCCGCGGCGGCCCTGCGAGCGGCTGCCGGGCATCGACGTGCCACCGCAGGCCGAACGCAGACACCTGGTCGCCGTGGCCCGCCAGCTCGACAGCCCCCTCATCGCGCGCGTTCTGGCGGAGACTGAGCAGTGAACTCCGGTCTCCGCGCCGTATGGTGGTTCGGTGACAGGGCATCACATGCCATTCAGCGTTCGCTTCCCCGACCCGTCCCCAGCGTGAGGTTCCGGTGTACACACGGCTCGCTCTCGGCATGCCCGATCGTGCCTCCTGGCTGATCCTCCTCGGCTTCCTCGCCGCTTTCACTCTGCTGGTGTGGCTGAGCGCGCGGTTGATCAGAGCCCAGGGCGGCTTCCGCCGCACCTGCCGCCGTATCGTCTGGGAAGCGCGGATGACGCGCCGGGCGTTTGCCGAACCCTTCCGCGTCTTCCGGCGCCACCGCCGCTGGGCCCGGATCCTCTCCGGCTATCTCGCCGACCCCGCCGCGCCCGGCACCGCGCTCGCCGCGCTCGACCACGCCGACTCCACCACGGATGACGGCTGTTACGCCCTGGCGGTCCAGCTGAGCCCGGCCCGCGACCGGGTCCGCGTCACCCTGGCCGGGCGCGACCCGCTGCCCCCCACCGGGCCCTGGCAGAAGGCCACCGCCGAACCGGGGGAGTGGTCCTGGTCGGCCCCGGCCACCTCCGTCGCCCCGTCCGATGGCCCGGAACGCCTGCTCCTCGCCGTCGGCGTCGACCGACGGCTGCCCGGTGCCGTCCTCGTGGACTGGATGCGCGGCCCCGCCGCCCTCGCGGTCGAAGGCGACCCGCACGCCGCGCGGGGCGTGCTGCAGGCCCTGGCCGCGCAGATCGATCACCTGCCGGACGGCCCGCCGGTCCATGTGGCCCGCGGCGTGCACCCCCGCCACTCCGGCCCCGACCTCGACACCCTCCTCGACACCCACTTCGCCCCCCTTCCCGACGGCGTGTTCGCCGAGGCCCCGGCGACACCGGTCGTCGTGTGCTGGTCCCCGACCCCGGAGCAGGCCACCCGGCTCTCCGGACTCGGCGCCGACGGCCGCCTCCGGACCCTCGTCGGCGGCCGTGTCCCCGGCGCCTGCTGGACGCTCCACGCCGAGCCCGGCGGCCGCCTCCTGGCCCCAGGCCTCCACCTCGATCTGGAGTCCGCCGCCCTGCCCCGGGCCATCGCCCGCACCATCCGCCGCGACCGTCGGCGGCCGCCCGCCGGGACCGCCGTCCTGGGCCCGGGTCCGGCCGGGCCGGCCACCGTGGCTCCCGGGCCCGGCACCGGGACCGCGGAGCCGCGGGACGCGGCGGTCCCGGTCCACGAGGCCTTCGCCGACGCCGACTTCGCGGCGGACTTCGAGACGGATGTCGCAGCGGACTTCGCGGAGCCCGCCCCGAAGACGGCCCCCGCCCCGAAGACGGCCCCTTCCTCGTCTCCGTCCGGCAGCCGGGCCGCCGAGGCGGGACCGGCCCCGGTCCCGGGCCCGCGCGGCGAATCCGGCCTCGCCGAGCCCGACCTCACCGAGCCGGACCCGGCCCGGCCCGAAGGCCCCGGGGACGACGGCGACCTTGCCGAGCCCGCTCCCGCCGTGCCGCCGTCGCGGTCCGGCGGCATCTCCGCCGCATCCGGCACGACAAACGAACGGACCTCTTCGCAGCCGTGAGACTTTTTGTGAGCGTTGCCGACAGCGACGTCATGCTCGATGCGAGCGGTGCCACCACCGCGCGGGCCGTCGCCGTCCGGCTGGCCGAGATGGGCCACGCCACGGGCCCCCAGGGCGCCGAGCTGTTCCTCGGAGACCGGCCGCTGCCCGCCGAGCTGCCGTTGGCGGCGGCCGGAGTTCGGGACGGCGCCCGGCTGGGGCTCGGGGCTCCGGCGCCGGGGGACGGGGGTGCGTACGGGCCCGGGCGCGAGGAGCTCCCGCCGCCCTCGCGGTCCGCCGACGGCGAGCGGTTGCCGCGCGGCCCCCAGGTCGAGCTACAGCTCGTGGGCGGGCGCGGCGCGGGGCGCGTATGGCTGCTGCGGCCCGGTACGTACACGGTGGGCCCGGAGCCCGGCAGCGCGGTGCGGCTGGAAGGCCGCGACGTACCGCCCGAGGGGATCCGGGTGACGGTCCGCCCCGACGGCGGCGTGCTGCTGAACACTGGTCAGGCGGGCCCCGCCGTGGCGCTGTCGGTGCCCGAGCCGCCCCCGGAGCGGCCGCGCGCCGACGCCGTCCCACTGCCGCCCGCACCGCCGCCCCCGCTGCCGGACCCGGACGCCGACCGGCACGAGCCGGTGCCGCGCGGCTGGACACAGTGGCCGCTGGACGGCGAGCTGGTCCTCGGGGAGTACCTGCTGCGGGTCGCGGAGCCCACCGAGGCCGACGCGGCGGTGACGGTGTCGGCCGACGGCGCGTATCTGGACTTCAACCGGCCGCCGAGGATCATCCCGCCGCTGACCCCGGAGCGGTTTGTGCTGCCCGCCCCGCCGACCCCGCCGTCGCGGCGGTCGATCCCGGTGCTGGTGGTCGTGGCGCCGATGTTCCTCGGCATCGCCATGGTGACGTTCCTCGGGTCGTACTTCTATCTGATGTTCGCGGTCTTCAGCCCGTTCCTGGCCATCGCGAACTATGTGACCACCCGCCGCAGCGGCAAGCGCGAGTACCTGGCCGGCGTGGCGAGTTACCGCGCGCGCCGCGCCTCACTGGAGGCCGACGTACGGGAGAAGGTCGAGCGCGAGCGGCGGCTGAGGGTCGCCTCGGGGCCCGATCCGGCCACCACCGGGCTGTGGGCGGTCGGGCCGGGCACCAGGCTGTGGGAGCGGCGGCGCGGCCACCCGGACCATCTGGCGCTGCGGGTGGGGACGGTCGGCCAGTCCTCACTGCTGACCATCGACGACAGCTCCCGCGAGGACAACCACCGCTCGGTGAACTGGCGGATCCCGGACATGCCGGTCCAGGTGGACCTGTGCGCCGACGGCGTGGTCGGCATCGCGGGGGAGCGGGAAGCGGCCCGGGCGCTGGCCCGCTGGGCGGTGGCGCAGGCGGCGGTGTTGCACAGCCCCCGGGACGTACGGGTGACCGTGCTGACGGACATGGCGGGGGCCTCCGCCTGGGAGTGGATGCGCTGGCTGCCGCACGCCCGCCCGGGCCGCGGCGGGGTGGCGGCGGCGCGCTCCGGCGGCCCGTCGGTGACGGTCGGCAACGACCCGGAGACCGTCGCCAACCGGGTCTCCGAGCTGGTCTCGGCCATCCGGTCGAGGATGCGGGCCCGGGACTCCGCGATGAGCGGTGCCCTGCTGAGCGAGCCGGACCTGGTGGTGGTGCTCGACGGGGCGCGGCGGCTGCGCGATGTGCCCGGAGTGGTCCAGGTGCTCAAGGAGGGCCCGTCGGTACGGGTGTTCCTGATCTGCCTGGACCAGGAGGAGCGGATGCTTCCCGAGGAGTGCGTCACGGTCTGCGCGGTGGGCGCGCGCGAGCTGACGGTGCGCCGCACCGGAAGCGCCGATGTGACCGGCATCCGCCCCGACCAGGTGGACACCGAGTGGTGCGAGCGGATCGCCCGCGCGCTGGCGGCCGTACGGGACGTCACACCGGACGGCTCGGACGGCCTGCCGGACCAGGTGCGGCTGCTCGGGCTGCTGGACCTGGAGCCGCCGAGGGCCGAGGAGCTGGTCCGCCGCTGGGGCAAGCGGCCGGCGTCCACCGGGGCGCTGCTGGGCGTCGGCTACACCGGACCGGTCAGCTTCGACCTGGTCAAGGACGGCCCGCACGGGCTGATCGCGGGCACCACGGGCGCCGGCAAGTCGGAGCTGCTCCAGACGCTGGTGGCCTCGCTGGCGGCGGTCAACCGGCCGGACGAGATGACGTTCGTCCTGGTCGACTACAAGGGCGGCAGCGCCTTCAAGGACTGCGTACGGCTGCCGCATGTGCTCGGCATGGTCACCGACCTCGACAGCCATCTGGTGGAGCGGGCCCTGGCCTCGCTGACCGCCGAGCTGGTCCGGCGTGAGCGGGTGCTGGTGGAGGCCGGGGCGAAGGACCACGGCGAGTACCGGACGATGCGGCGGCGCGATCCGGCGCTGCCCCCGCTGCCCCGGCTGCTGCTGGTCATCGACGAGTTCGCGACGCTGGCGCGCGACGTCCAGGAGTTCATCCCCGGGCTGGTCGGCATCGCCCAGCGCGGCCGCTCCCTCGGGCTGCATCTGCTGCTGGCCACGCAGCGGCCCGCCGGCGTGATCACCGCCGACATCCGGGCCAACACCAACCTGCGGATCGCGCTGCGCGTCACCGACGCGATGGACAGCCAGGACGTGCTGGAGGTCAACGACGCGGTGACGATCTCCGGCGCCACCCCGGGCCGGGCCCTGGCCCGGACCGGCCACCGCTCGGTGCTGCCGTTCCAGACGGCCTTCGTGGGCGCCCCGCGCCTGGACGAGGCCCCCGGGCCCGCCCCGGCCGAGGCGCCCGAAGCCATGGTCTGGGCCGCCGAGCTGACCTGGTCGCTGCTGGGCCGTACGGCGGCCGAACCGGGCCCCGCGCACGAGGCCGAGGACGAGCTGCCGCCGCTGGGCGCCGATGATGTGCCCACCGATCTGACCGCGCTCGTGGAATCCGTACGGGAGGCCGCCGCCTCGCTCGCCATCGCGCCGCAGCCCAGCCCGTGGCTGCCCCCGCTGCCGCAGACGATCACCCTGGAGGAGCTTCCGGCCCGGCCCGGCCGGCCGGGCGGCGGGCTCGCGCCGGTGCCCTGGGCGCTGGCCGACCTGCCGGGCGCCCAGCGCCAGGAGCCGCTGGAGCTGGACCTCTCCCGCTTCGGGCACCTCTACATCATCGGGACGCCGCGCTCGGGCCGCTCCCAGGCGCTGCGGACCATCGCGGGCGCGCTGGCCCGCCGCCACTCCTGCGCCGACGTCCACCTCTACGGCATCGACGCGGCCGGCGGCGCACTGGCGGCGCTGAGCGAACTGCCGCACTGCGGCGCGGTGGTGCCCCGGGCCGACCTGGAGCGGCTGAACCGGCTGCTGGCGCGGCTCATCGCCGAGATGGGGCGCCGGCAGGAGCTGCTGACCTCGCACGGCGCGGCGAACCTGGCCGAACTGCGCTCCCTGCTGCCGCCCGCCGAGCGCCCCGCCCACACGGTGCTGCTCATCGACGGCTGGGACTCGCTGACCGCGCTGCTCGGCGACCACGACGGCGGACGGCCGGTGCAGGAGCTCACCGCGCTGATCCGCGAGGGCGCCCCGATGGGCCTGCATGTGATCGCCACCTCCGAACGCGCCCTGCTGTCCGGCAAGGTGGCGTCGCTGAACGACGAGCGGCTGCTGCTGCGGCTGACCGACCGCAGCGAGTACATGCTGGCGCAGATCCCGGCCAAGCAGATCCCGGCCGTGGTGCCGCAGGGGCGCGGCTGGCGCGGCGGCAGCGCCACCGAGGTGCAGGTGGCCATGTTGAGCGCGGTGGGCGCCGGGCGCGACCAGGCGGAGGCGCTGCGGCGGATCGGCGCCGAGGCCGCCCGCCGGGACCGCGAGGTGCCCGCCGCGCTGCGCCCGGTGAAGGTGGCGAGCCTGCCGAAGCGGGTGACGTTCACCGACGCCTACGAGAAGGTGCCCGCCGGTTCGCGCCGCCCGCTGTGGGGGCTGCTCGGGGTGGGCGGCGACGACCTCGGCCCGGTCGGGGTGGACTTCGCGGCGGACGCCCCGTCGTTCATGATCAGTGGGCCGCCCGGGGCGGGCCGCTCCACGGCGCTGGCGAGCCTCGCGGTGTCGCTGCTGGCGGGCGGGGCACGGGTGGTCGCGCTCACCCCGCGCGAGTCGCCGCTGCGGGGCCTGGGCAGGCATCCGCGGGCTCAGGTCATCGAGACGCCCGACCCGGGCGCGGACGAGGTGCGGCAGGCGCTGGAGGCCGAGGCGGGCCCTGTGGTGGTGCTGGTGGACGACGCGGACCTGCTGGCGCAGATGCCGTCCGCCGACTCGGTGCTGCGGGAGATCGCCGCCACCGGCCGGGACCGCGGCCAGGGGCTCGCGGTGGCGGCCACCGCCGAGACCCTCACCTCCGCGGGCATCGGCTGGCTCGGCCAGGTCCGCCGGGTCCGCAAGGGGCTGCTGCTGTCCCCGCAGTCGCCGGGCGAGGGGGATCTGCTGGGGGTGCGGGTCCCGTACGACCTGCTGCGCGGGCGGCCGGTCCCGGGGCGCGGGCTGACCGTCGACCCGGTCACCGGGGCGCTGGTGTCGGTGCTGGTCCCCGAGACGGTGCTGCGGTCGGACGGCATGGACTGACCCGGCTGACCGGCTCCCGCTCCGATGCGTTCCGGAGCGGGAGCTCGGCCCCCTGTTCACGGCCCGGGTCAGGCGTTGTTGGTGCTGGCGGCGATGTCCTTGTCCATCTGCTCGACGGACTCCTTGATCTTGGTGAACTGGGTGGCGAAGCTGTTGATGCTCTCCACCGCCTGCTGCAGCGAGGCCGTCAGCTTCTCGTAGGAGGCCTTCATCGCCGGGCTGCTCTGCTGCATGAACAGGCCGTTGTCCAAGAGCCCCTCCACCGAGGTCTTGGTGGACAGCAGATGCGGGTTGATGTCGTTGACGGCCTGGTTCATGACCCCGGAGACGCGCATGATCTCGGCGTAGTCGAGGTTGATGTTGCCTGCGGGCATGGTGTCTTTCCTGCCTTGTCTAGTCGTCTTCCTTGGGGACCCAGCCGGTGTTCTGGTTCGCGTGGTCGCTGGTCCACTCCTCCTTGCGGCCGTCCGTCTCCACCGTCCGGGTGCCGCTGCCGTCCTCGTGGACCTCGATGGTCTCGATCACTTCGTGGCCGTTCACATCGACCGAGGACGTGGTCGTGCCGTGCACGGTCTGTTCGTTGCCGTCGCCGTCGGGACCGACGGTGGTGTAGGTCGTGGTGGAGTCCCGGTGGCCGGTGGCGGTGTTGTAGTCCGAGGTGGTGGTGCCGGTGGTGGTGGACTGCTTGCCGTCCGGGGTCTTGGTGGTGCTGCTGAAGGTGTCCTTGGTGTTGCGGTGGTCCCCCGACTCGGTCGTCTGCGAGGTGCCCGTCGTGGTGGTGACGTTGCCGTAGACATCGGTGGCGGTCGAGTCGTAGGTGCCGTCGGGGTGGTAGTTGGTGGTGTCGGTGGAGGTGAGCCCGCTGCTGGTGGTGATCGTCGTAGTGATCTTGGTGGGCTTGCCGTCCGGGCCGTACTCGTAGGTCGTCGTGGTGGTGTTGCCGTTGCCGTCGGTGGTCGTCCACTGACTCTCGCGCTCGCCCGGCGGCTTCGGCGCGTGCGGGTCGTTCGGATCGACGTACCCCTTGGCGACGGCCTCCTGCCAGTCGTCCCAGATCTCCTTCTGCGTGCGGTAGAGATCCGCGGCCAGCGACGCCTCCTGCTTGCTGGCCTCCCCGGCCAGCCGGAAGTCCCAGTCCGCCCAGCCTTTCGCGACGCCCTCGTACAGGTTGTGAAGCTTCTCCAGCTTCTCCTCGGAGCGCTTGAACGAGCCCTTCCAGACCGAGTAGTACGCCTGGATGGCGGTGGAGACGCCGCCCGCGCCCACCTGTTCGGCGGTGTAGTCCTGCTTGCTCTCCCGGGCCTGCTGCACCTGCTCCTTGAGGCTGCTGGCCTTCAGTGCGACCTGATTGAGCAGCTCGTAGTCGACAACGATGTCCGGCACGGTCCCCCCTGGGTTCGCTCGGTACGGGCTCACTGCTCCACCGTGACCAACGGCCCGAAAGTGCGGTCCGGTTCAGGGATTAACCGGACCTGACGTACCGTTCATTCCGGTGAACCGCTTTCGTCTGTTGGTGCGTCAGGCAAGTGTAGGCGCCCGCCGGAGCGGGGCCCGTACAACAGGTAGACGTCAGGGGGGAGGAAGGGCGTGCCGACCCGTCCCGGCGACTGGAGCGCGCTCGGTCTCGGCGGTGACCCGGTCCCGGGTGACCCCACCACGCTGAACACCATCGCCGACACCATGCGCGACCTGGCGACCTCCGCCGGGGTCATCAACAACGGGCTGCGCGAACTGCAGAACACCGCGGGCGACGGACAGCGGTTCATCGGCGTCACCGCCGACCGGCTGCGCGAGATGGTGGACAGCCACCTGTACAACTTCGTCGGCCATGTCGAGGAGTCCTTCCACAAGGCCGAGGCGGCCATCCGCGCCTACGCGACCGCCGTCGAGACCGCTCAGGGCGAGGCCGACCAGGCGCTCTCCGCCGTCCAGGGGCTGGCCGAGGACGACCCGCAGCGGCAGCAGCTCACCCAGCGCGCCGAGGACGCCCGCTCCGACCTCTCCGCCGCCGCGGGCGAGCTGCGCCGCCAACTCCACGACGCGGGCGCGATGATGGTGCAGCCGGTCAGCGACTGTGACCTGTTCTGGGAGGCGTTCCAGTGGCTGACCATCATCATCTCCGTGATCGCGGTCTTCACCGGTGGCATCCTCGGCATCCTCGCCTGGGGCATGAACGCCGCCCTGCTCATCAAGACCATCGTGGACTTCAGCCAGGGCAAGGCCAGCGGGCTCGAACTCGGCCTGGCCTTCCTCGGCGTGCTCTTCCCCACCACCAAGGCCATCAACGTCGGCGCCATCCTCAAGGGCCTCGGCAACGGCCTCAAGAGCGGCATCAGCGGCCTCACCGGCGCGGGCCGTGGCATTTTCGGCCAGATCAGCCACTTCTCCTCGCTCACCGGGCTGCCCAAGATCGTCGTGGCCCCGATGGTGATCGGCGCCCATCTCGCCCCGCTGGTCAAAATCGACGTCATCGCGCTGGGCAAGGGCTTCGGCAACGCCCTGCGCGGCGGCTGGAACAGCGCGATCGGCGCGATCGGCAGCGACTGGGCGCGCGTCACCGCCTCCGCGACCGGCGGCTGGGCCAAGGCGGGCGCCTACTCGCTGGCGAACCTACAGCGGCTCGCGCGGCTCGGCGCCGCCACCCTCCTCCCGCTGAACTTCACCGAACTCGGCGTCCTCGGCATCGGCGGCGCCGCCCGGCTCGCCTTCGGCGAGCGCGTCCTCGGCATCGCCCAGCCCGAGTTGCACGCCCTGCTCGCGGGCGCCGGGCGTATGGACGCGGCCCTGCACGGCATCCCTCCGGTGGGGACCGGCTCCGGTGCCCTGGTGCCCACCGGCCTCATCCGGCCACCCGGCGCGTTCCTGCCGGGGGGCGGCCTCCACCTGGGCGGCCTCGGTACGGGCACCCTGGGAGCCGTACCGCTGACCCCGCTGACTGAGCTGCCCACCGTCAACCTGGGCGCCCTGACCCCACAGGGGCTCGGCGGCGCGTCCCACGGCCTGACCACCGTGCCGCTGCCGCACGGGATGACCACCAGCCCGGGTGGCCTGGTCGTCCCGGCCGCCCACGCGGCCCCCGGCGGCCAGGCCCTCCAGACGCTCCACCAGATGGACTTCGCCGCGGGCCAGGTGCGGCTGGACAACAATCTGCTGCTCCCCGGCCACACTGCCATCGACCTGCTGCGCGATGCGCACACCCCGTCCCCGGTGTCCCACACCGCCCAGGAGTCCGTCCCCGGCGTCGCCTCGGCCGGCGGTGTCTCCGACGGGGTCACCATGGCCCGCGGCGCGGTGGGACACGCCGAGGCGCTGCACGATCTGACCTTCCCTGAGCTGAATGCCCTCGCCCACGGAGATGTCGCCGTCACCGCCATCCGGGGCGACGGCATCACCCTGCGGATCGGCGACGCGGCCCCTCGGACCGTCGACGCGCACGCAGTCGCCGGCACCGCCCCGGTCCCCACCGGCGCGGCGGCGGCGTCCCCGCCTGTGGGGGTTGTCGGCGGTGCCGCGCCGGGGGCCCCGGCGCACATGGCGCATGGGGGTGCGGCGGCTGTTTCCCCGCCTGTGGGGGTCGTCGGCAGCCCCGCGCCGGGGGCTCCGGCGCACGCGCCGTTGGGTGCGGGGGCACATGGCCCGGCTCCGGCGGTCCATGCCGGCCCGGGCGGCCACGCGGTCCCGGGTACGCCCGCGCAGGCGGGCGCGGCGTCGGCCGCGGCGCCCGCGGGGGTCGTCGGCAGTCCCGTGCCGGGCGCCCCGGCGCACGCGCCACCGGTCGGTGCGGGGGCACACGGCCCGGTTCCGGCGACTCACGTCGGCCCGGGCAGCCACGCGGTCCCGGGTACGCCCGCGCAGGCGGGCGCGGCGTCGGCCGCGGCGCCCGCGGGGGTCGTCGGCAGTCCCGTGCCCGGCGTCCCGGCGCACGCACCGGTGGGCGCGGGGGCGCATGGTACGGCTCCGGCGACCCATGCCGACCCGGGCACGCCCGCCCATGCGGGCGCGGCGAGCGCGGTGCCGGGCGGCCCGGTTCACTCGGGAGCCGTCGCGCCGCCGCCGGGCAGCCCGGCGGCGGCCGCCGCGCCTCCGGGCGCCCCCGGGCGCGGCGGACCGGCCGGTGCGGGCGCCGCCGCGCCGCCGGGCGCCGCCGTCCGTGCCCCGGAGCCGTTGTCGGCCGCCGCCGCGCATGACCTGGCCATGGACCTGCTGCGCGGCGAGCGCGCCGCGCCACCGCCGTCCGCGGCGGGTGGCCTCAGCGCGCGGTCGGCGCCGCCGGCCGGCGGAGTGTCCGCGCGGGGCCCGCTCGACGCCGCCGGGAGCGGGGGTGCCAAGGCGACGGGGGACGCGCTGGACCTCGTCGCGCACCCCGGCCGCCCGCCCGAGACCGCCCCGCACAGTGGGCTCCCCAAGACGGGCGAGACGGCGGTGCAGCCGCCCCCGCCGTACCGGGAGGCGACGGCGGCCGATATGCCGCCGTCGTACGCCCCGCCGTCCCCGGGCAAGGGCCGGTTCGGCGGGCTGTCTCCCATGGCCGCGATCAACCAGCGCATCCGGGAGAGCCACCAGCTCATCATGGGCGGCACCAGCGGCTCCGAGGCCGCCGCGCGGCTCAACGCGTGGGCGTCGTACGAGCGCGCCCTGTCCGACCTGGCCACCGCCGAGCGGCAGGTGGAGCTGACCACGCCCCCGCCGGGGCAGGGCGGCTCCCGGGGGCCGTCCGCCGCCCAGCTCAGCGCGCTGGACGGGCTCGGCGCGGCCCGCGCGCGCGTCGACGCGGCCGAGTCCCGGCTGGACGGGCTGGGCATCGACCCGCAGCGTACACACCGGCAAATGCGGGCCATCACCGGCCGGATGTTCCAGGAGCGGGGCGGACTGCCGGGCGGCGCCCGGCACTCGCCCTCCCCGTCCGACGCCTCCATGGGTGACACGCCGCCGCCGTCCCCTGAGACCCAGGCCATGGACGACGTGGACGACGCCATGGACGATGTCATGGACGACATCACCGACGCCACGGACCCGGGCACTCCACGCGGCAGCGCGCCGGACCGGACCCCCGAGCCGAGCGCGATGGACGTGGACCCGCCCCCGGCCGGCCACGCCGTCACCGCCCCGACCGGCGGCTCCCATGTCTGGCCCCCGTCCGGCACCGTGCCGGGCGGCGCCCCGGCGAACACCATGGTGAACGACGCCTTCCTGCAGCTGACGAACGGCGGCCACGCGGGCATGACGGGCGCGGACTACATGACCTGGGTCCGCGCCATCGAGACCCAGCCGCGCGAGCTCGGCTTCGTGGTCACGGCGATCGTCCGGTTCGACCAGCTCGGCGACGGCCTTCAGGGCTTCCTGAACGCCCTTACCCACCAACTCAACGGCTTCGACGGCCGGATCGGCGTGGTGATCGGGGTCAACGGCTCCCACGCCCAACTGCCCGCGATCCGCCAGGCCATCGCGAACGCCCTCGGCCAGACCACCTTCGGGCATCCGCTGGCCCTGGTGGCCACACCGCTCGGTCCGTACCCGGCCGGCCACTTCACCTACGGGACGGCGCGCAACCTCACCCTCGACAGCGAGGCCACCCGCCACATGGTCCGCTCGATGATGGCCGACAACCTGCACCCGTACCACTCGATCATGGACTTCGACAACTACCCCCACCTGGTTCCCGGCGACCAACACGTCTTCCAGTACTGGGAGGGCGCTCTGAGGGTCGTGGAGGACGGATACGAGGTGGGCAACCCGATGCGGCCGCTGATGATGGCGGGCGGCTACCGGGTGCCCGAGCCACCGCCCGTCGGCAGCGTCGACCGACTGATCGACGACACCCGGGCCAGGCTCGACGGCGAGACGCTGAAGGAGCGGAAGAACGCCAGACCCCCGCTGGAGGACATGCGGCTGGAATTCGTCCGCAGGATCGAGCAGGACATGCGGATCCGCGACCGGCTCACCGGCCTCCACCCGCAGCTGCCGTACGCCCCCGAGCCCAACCTCTTCGTGGACGCCGCCGCGACCCTGCTCACCGACGATCTGATCCGGGTGAGGTTCGGTCTCGGCGGGGCCGAGTTCGGCGAGCTGAGCGAACGGCTCAACCGGCTGAACGCCTGGGAGCTCGACCAGTCGCTGCGCACCCCCTCGGCGGACATCGGGGCTCAGACGCTCGATGAGCTGCGCACCCTGCGCGAGGTGCACGCCAAGAACAACACCTTGCCGCACCGGGGCGTGTCGTATCTGACCAAGTTCCAGGAGGCGTCCACCGAGACCGACCTGTCCCGGCTGATGAAGTCCTGGTACAAGGACGGCAAGCTGCCGCAGGACCACGCGGGTCTCAAGAACCCCCTCGACCGGCTGTTCAGCCGCGATGCGCTCGGCGCGGGCCAGAACAGCCAGGCCGCCCGCGAGGGCATCGAGCTGAAGCCGCTCCGCGACTCCTTCAAACAGACCATCAGGGAAGGCAATTGGAACGACCCCCTGTGGCCGATCCACCACCCGCCCGGCGAACTGCCCAGCACCCGGATCGCCGCCGACCTGTCGGCGGCGCTGGACGACAGCCTGGGCATCGTGGGCAAGAACCGGGTGGGTCTCGCGGTGTCCGCCCCGATGCCAGGCGGCGGGCCGCGGCTGTTCGCGGGCATCGACCCCGAGCAGATGCGGCTTGCCGCGCAGTCCCTCGCGCTCACCCACGACGAGGGCTATCTCGCCCGTCATCTGTCCTACTTCAACCGTGAACACCTGGCGCGCGGACAGCTCCCCACGCCCCCCGGCACCTTCTTCCACGCCCTTGAGCAGGCGGCCATCATCTCCGGGGACTCCTCGTTGCACCCGCTCCAGATGATGCGCAACCTGGTCGGGCGCGCCTTCCAGGACCTGCGCCAGGGCGGCGCCAACTCGCTCGGCCGGATGCTGGACCAGATCAACGGCGCCGGCATCGACGTCGAGGATTTCTTCCCACGGCTGGTGAACGGCAGGCTGCACCCGTCGAAGACCAATTTCCAGACGTTCTGCGGCACGGACGGCACCCTTCCCGTCGACCCGGCCCGGCACGTCCTGCTGACCCAGTACGCGGCGGCGCTCGGCCGGGACATCCGGGTCACCGGCGGGGACGGAACGACCTTCACGGTCGAGGCCGTCGGGGTCACGGCCAGAAACCGCCGACCGCCGCTGCACCTCACCTGGGACTCCAGCTACGACGGCAGCGGCTGGTCGGCGCTCGTCCCCGACCAGCCACCCACGAAGCGCGGGGGCGGCCGGCGCGGCGCCGCGGGCGGGCAGGACGGCGGGAATGTGCCCGTCCCGAAGGGCAAACGCCCACGCGGCGCGGACGCCTCGGGGTCCGTCGACGCACCCGGGCCGGCCAAGCGCCCCCGCGCCACCCAGGACGGCTCCGCCGACGCCGCGCCTACGGGCAAGGGGAAGGGCAAGGGCAAGGCGCGGGCTTCCCGAGCCCCCGCGCAGCCCGCCCCGCCCGTCCCGCAACTCCCGCAGCTCCCGTCCCCCGTTGGCCAGCCCGACCCGGCCGCATTGGCCACCGCCGAGCAGGCCGTCGCGGACGCCGGCACGGCTCTGCGCCGGGCGTCCGAGTGGCGCCAGACGGTCGCGGCGCGTACCGGCCGGACGGCCGGGGGCAGTTCCGGGCCGAGCGAGCTCGAACGCGCCATCGCCGACGAGGCACACGCCTTGGCCAGGCTCCAGGAGGCCCGGACGAACCTGGACCGGCTTGAGCACCGAGGCCCTCAAAACCCCCGGCCGCCCGGCCCGTTCGGAGGTAGCGCATGACGTCCATCGGCCTCGACGCCCCGGTGCGCCTGGTCTCGGCGCAAGGACACCGGCCCTACCGGACCATCGCCGCGGCGCTGCGGGACGCGGCGGACGGCGACGAGATCCGTATCGCCCCCGGCCGCTACGAGGAGAATGTACGCGTCGCCGGACACGTGACGCTCACCGCGGCGGACCCGGACGGCGACGACACGCCCGCGGCCGACGGTCCGCCGCCGGGCGCCACCGTGACGCTCGCCGCGCCCGCCCCCGGCCGGCCCGCCCTGGAGGTGCTGCCCGGCGCGCGGCCGACGCTGCGCGGGGTGACCGTGCGCGGCGCGGCCGCGGACCAGCCCGCCGCCCTGCTCGCGGGCGGCGCCACCGACTGGACGGGCGGCGGGGTGCGGCACGGGCGGCTGGAGGTGCGCGGCGACGCCGCGCTGCGGATGGCCGACGCAGTGCTGTCCGGCGCCGCGCTGGCCGGGGTGCTGCTGCGCACCACGGGCACCGTCCGGCTCACCGGCTGCCTGGTGGCGGACACCGACGGCACGGGACTGGTGGTCGGCGGCACCACGCGCGTGGAGCTGGTGCGCACCGAGATCCGGGCCGCGGCAGGCTCCGGCGTACGGCTGCGCGAGGACGCCCGCGCGGTGCTGCGCGGCTGCCTGGTCGACCGCCCCGGCCGCAGCGGACTGCTCACCGAGGACCGGGCCGCCGCGCTGCTGACGGACTGCCGGATCCGGGACAGCGGGGGTGAGGCGGTCCGCGCGCTGGGCAGCTCACCGCTGCCGGAGCCCGAACCCCCTGAAGCCACCGCCGCCACGGACACCGGTGACGCCAACGACGCCGGCGACGCCACCGGCGGTGTCGTGCTGCGCGGCTGCGAGCTGACCGGCCCGGCGGCCGACGCGATCGGCGTCACCGGCCCCGCGCAGCTTCGGGTCACCGCGTCCGCGCTGCGCGACTGCGCGGGCTCCGGCGTGGCGGCGGGCGACGGCGCCCGGGTGCGGCTGGCCGCCGTCACGGTCGTACGCACCGGGGCCACGGCGCTCGGCGCGCACGGCTCCGCCCGGCTGACCGCGTGCGAGGTGACCGTACGGGACTCGGCCGCCAACGGGCTGCTGGCCACCGGCACCGCAGCCGTCGACCTCAACGACAGCGAGCTGACCGGCTGCCGTTACAGCGCCGTACACCTCGGCGAGCGGACAACGGTCTCGCTCACCCGGGTGCGGGCGGGCGGCACCCCCGAGCACGGGGTGCACGCCGTCGACGAGGCCGCCGTGACGCTCACCGACACCCGCCTCACCGACTGCGGCATGTCGGGCCTGGACCTGGCCGGCGCGGCCCGCGCCGCGGCCTCCGGGCTCGCCGTGACCCGCTGTCTGAGCGGCATCACGGCCGGGGCGGGCGGTCCGCTGCGGCTCACCGACTGCGAGGTGAGCGACGCCGAGCGGGCCGGAATCACCCTCGGCCCCGGCGACGCCGAGGTGTCCGGCGGCCGGATCCTGCGGCCGGGCACCGCGGGCCTGGTGTTCATCACGGGCGCCACCGCGCGGGTCACCGACACCGAGATCCGCGAGGCGACCGGCTCCGGACTGGTCGTGGCGGGCGAGGCCGCGCCGCGGGTGACCGGCGTACGGATCGTCCGGCCCGGCAAGAACGGCCTGATCCTGGACGGGGGCGGCGCCGGGGTCTTCGAGGACCTGGACATCGTCCGGCCCGGCTTCCCGGCGGTGCATCTGGCCGACCGGGCCGCGCCCGTGCTGCGCCGGATCCGGGTCCGGGACGCCGCGGAGGACCTGAGCGCCGAGCCCGGGGCCCGGCCGGAGGTGGTGGACTGCGTCTCGGTCCGGGTGAAGTCCGCGCGGTGGCCCGCGCCGGAGACCGCCGAGGGCGCGCCGGGGCCGAAGCCGGCGGGGCCCGGGGCCGGGCAGGCCTCCGGGGCCGAGGGGGCCTCCGCGCCGGAGGAGTCCCCCGCCTCGGAGGACACCCTGGAGGAGCTGCTCGGCGAACTCGACCGGCTGGTCGGCCTGGCCCGGGTCAAGCAGGACGTCGCGTCGCTGGTCAAGCTGATGCGTACGGTCCAGCGCCGGGAGAGCGCCGGGCTCGCGGCCCCGCCGCTGAGCCGCCATCTGGTGTTCGCGGGCAACCCGGGCACCGGCAAGACCACCGTCGCCCGGCTGTACGGCCGGATCCTGGCCGCCGTGGGGCTGCTGGAGCGCGGCCATCTGGTGGAGGCCGACCGCTCCTCGCTGGTGGGCGAGTACGTCGGCCACACCGGTCCCAAGACACAGCGGGTGTTCCAGGAGGCCATGGGCGGAGTGCTGTTCATCGACGAGGCGTACTCGCTGGCCCCGGCGCAGGGCGGGGGCGGCAACGACTTCGCGCAGGAGGCCATCGCCACCCTGGTCAAGCTGATGGAGGACCACCGGGACTCGGTGGTGGTCATCGTGGCGGGCTATCCGAACGAGATGGAGCACTTCATCGACTCCAACCCCGGCCTGTCCTCCCGCTTCAACCGCACCCTGATGTTCGAGGACTACGACACCGAGGAACTGCTGCGCATCGTGGAGCGGCACGCCGTCTCGCACCAGTACGATCTGACCGACGCCGCCCGCACCTCCCTCACGGGCTACTTCGAACTCCTGCCCAGAGACGGCCGGTTCGGCAACGGCCGCTCCGCCCGACAGGTGTTCCAGGCCATGACGGAGCGCCAGGCGTACCGGGTGTCGGAGATCGAAACCCCCTCGGAGAGCGAGCTGATGACGCTCTCCGAACTCGATGTGCCCGAGCTGCCGGAGCCACCGCGGTGACCGCGGCACCCCGATCGACGAACAACAGCTCTCAGAAGGAGGCCGCGGTGTCCGAGCCGAGCCGCGAGAAACAGGGCACGACACAGGACAGGGATCGGACGGCGCAGCGCGGGTTCGCGGACACCTTCGCCCGGCGGACCCGGGTGCCGCTGCGCGGTCTGGCGCCGGGCCGCCGGGTGTGGACCACGGTGGTCGGGCTGCCGGTGACCGCCGGTCTTGCGGTCGGCGCCGTGGTGCTGGTCTCCACGGGCGTGTCCCAGCTGCGATTCGAAGCTGACGAGAACACCGCCACCGACACCGCCAAGACCGTCGCCGCGCGGCACACGGCCACGGACCGGGCCAAGGGCACCTCCTCCTCCCCGAAGCCGGGCGGCGGGGCCAAGGACGGCGGCGAGGCACCCTCCACCGGCGACAAGGGCGCCCCGGGCGGGACCAACGGCGGGAGCGGCTCCGGGGGTGGCAGTGGAAGCGGCAGTGGTGGTGGCGGTGGCGGCGGCAACGACACGGGGGCGCCGTCCTCCTCCGGGGGCGACGGTTCCGGCGGGTCGAAGGGCGGCGGCGCCGACACCCCGGCCACGAGCGGCGGCGGTGGCGGGGGCGGGGCGCCCAAGTCTTCGGGCAGCAAGGTGATCTACACCGACTATGCCGGGCCGAGCTGCCCGACCCCGCCGCGGGGCGGCTACTACGAGCAGAACCGCTTCACCGACGGCGACGGCGGCTGGTACTCGCTCGGCGGTGGCGGCTATGTGGGCCACGGCTGCAACGGCGTGTTCGCCTCCGTGCCGATGTCCGGCGACGCGGCCAAGGACGCCAACAGCCGCGTGATGTGGTGGTGGGAGCCGGGCACCTCGGCCAAGAGCTGCCAGCTGTCGGTGTATGTCCCCAAGGGCCCCAACGACCGCGATGTCGCCGGCCACCCCACCATGTACCACGTCCTCACCGACCCCTTCGACCGGACCACGAAGTACGACGCCTTCACCATCAACCAGGCCGGCCACCGCGGCCAGTGGGTGAACGCGGGCAGCTTCGCGGTGAAGCAGGGCAAGATCGGCATCAAGCTGCTCGACCGCGGTGACGACTGGTCGGCCGGCTGGAACCTGGCCCATCACGCGGCCGCCCAGATGAAGGTCACCTGCCGGACCTGACCCCTCCCGGCTCGGAGGGGTCGTCCGGCCGTCGCCTCACTACGGCTGTTCGGCGGGCGAGGATTCATGGACGGCCCCGCCCGGATCAGGGGCGGGGCCGTCGCCGGGCTACCGGGGCGGTGTCCCGGCGGACGCCGCGGCGGGGGCCGGGGCGTAGCCGGCGGGCCGGGTGGTGAAGGTTCCCCGGCCCTGGGTCCGGCTGCGCAGCCTGGTCGCGTAGCCGAACAACTCGGCCAGCGGCACGGTCGCCGTGATGACCGCCGTGCCCGCCCGGGCGACCGTGCCCGAGACCCGGCCGCGCCGCGCCGCCAGATCGCCGAGCACCGCGCCCACGGCGTCCTCCGGCACCGTGGCCGTGACCTCGGCCACCGGCTCCAGGACCGCCATCGCGCCGGCCCGCAGCGCCTCCCGGAGCGCGAGCCGTCCCGCCGTACGGAACGCCATCTCGGAGGAGTCCTTCGGATGGGTGGCCCCGTCGGTCAGGGTGACCCGTACGCCGGTCACCGGGTGGCCGCCGAGCGGCCCCTCGGCCAGGGCGTCCCGGCAGCCGGCCTCCACCGCCCGGACGTACTCCTGCGGCACCCGTCCGCCGACGACGGCCGACCGGAACACGAAGTCCGTGCCCCCGGCGGCCGGTGCGGTGTCCGGCGCGGCCTCGAGCGGCTCCGTGTCGAGCACGACATGGGCGAACTGACCGGCGCCGCCGTCCTGTTTGACATGCCGGTACACCAGCCCGGACACCCCGCGGACGACCGTCTCCCGGTAGGCCACGCGCGGCCGTCCGACGCCGACGTCCAGCCCCTGGGCGCGGCGCAGCTTCTCCACCGCCACCTCCAGATGGAGTTCGCCCATCCCCGACAGCACCGTCTGCCCGGTCTCGGAGTCGGTCCTGACCGCGAGCGAGGGATCCTCCTCCACCAGCCGCGCCAACGCCGTGGCCAGCCGGTCGGCGTCGGCGCGCCCGCGGGCCTCGACCGCCACGGAGACCACCGGGTCGGCGACCGTGGGCGGTTCGAGGAGCAGCGGAGCCGACGGCGTGCACAGCGTGGCCCCGGCGCGGGCGGCCTTCGGCCCGATCACCGCGACGATGTCCCCGGCCACCGCCCGGTCCACCTCCGCGTGCCGGTCGGCCTGGACCCGCAGGATGCGGCCGATCCGCTCGGTGCGCCGCGCGCCCACGTCCAACACCGCCTCTCCCTTGTCGATCGTTCCCGAATACACCCGCAGATACGTGAGCCGCCCGGTGGCGGTCGACGTCACCTTGAACACCAGCGCCGCGAACGGCCCCTGGGGGTCGGCGGCCCGCTCCTCCACCGCCTCGCCCCGGGTGCCGCGCACCGCCGCCACATCCAGCGGCGAGGGCAGATACGCCACGGCGGCGTCCAGCAGCGGCTCGATGCCGCGGTTGCGGTAGGCCGAGCCGCACAGCACCACCACGCCCTCGCCGCCGCGGGTCAGCTCGCGCAGCGCGCAGGCCAGGGTCGGTGTGGAGACCGCCGACTCCGCGCAGAACTCCTCCAGCGCGCCCGGGTGGAGCTCCGCCACCGCCTCCTCCAGCAGCCGGCGTCGGCGCAGCGCCTCCTCCCGCAGGGCGTCCGGCACCGGGCCCTCCTCGTACGGGCCGTGGCCGTCGGGCCACACCAGCGCGCGCATCCGCAGCAGATCCACCACCCCGGTGAACCCGTCCTCCGAGCCGATCGGCAGCTGGACGACCAGCGGGGCCGGATGCAGTCGCTCCCGGATCGACTCGACCGCCGTGTCCAGGTCGGCACCGGCGCGGTCCAGCTTGTTGACGAAGGCGATCCGCGGCACGCCGTGCCGGTCGCACTGCCGCCACACCGACTCGCTCTGCGGCTCGACCCCCGCGACGGCGTCGAACACCGCGATGGCCCCGTCGAGCACCCGCAGCGAGCGCTCCACCTCGTCCGAGAAGTCGACGTGGCCGGGGGTGTCGATCAGATTGATCCGGTGGTCGTCCCAGGCGCAGCTCACCGCCGCGGCGAAGATGGTGATGCCACGGTCGCGCTCCTGGGCGTCGAAGTCGGTGACGGTGGTGCCGTCATGGACCTCGCCACGCTTGTGGGTGGCTCCGGTGAGGTACAGGATCCGCTCGGTGACGGTGGTCTTGCCCGCGTCCACGTGGGCCAGGATGCCCAGGTTGCGGACCGCGGCGAGCGGATTCGCGAGCGGAGTGGCGGGATGACGGTGACGGTTGAAGTCGGTACGCACGGCCCAGGGCCTTTCGGGGTGATCCAGAACAGGGCGGCGCGATTCCCGGACGAAACGGCCCGTGGTCAGGCCAGGCGGAACTCCCAGGGAGCCGTCATGCGTTCGTCACGGGCGTCCGGCGTCGGCCGCGCAGCCGACACCGGACGCCCGAAGACACCAGGATCACCTCGTACCGTGACGGGGGAACGACGACAGCGGTGCGGTCACGCACGGCGGGCTCCCCTCATTCGTCACGAAACGCGCCGCGATGGCGCGGTTCGTGGCGAGTGTAGGGAATCCGGTACGGGCGGGGCACCTGGTTTTGCGCGCCTGGTGTTCCAGCCCGTGGGTCAGACCAGGGGCTCGTACCGGAGGGCGGGGAAGTAGTCCTCGCGGGTGCCCGCGCGGCGCACATCCCAGGTGGCGCAGTGGAGGGAGCCCCCGTACTCGAACACATGGCGGAACGGAACGGTGAACACCTCGAAGTCGAGCTTGGCGAGCAGGTCCTGGAGCGGCTTCTCCCGCTCCTCGCAGATCACCTTGGTCGGCGAGATGCTGAGCACGTTCATCGAAAGCCACTTGGAGGACTGGCAGTACCGGGGCATCTCGTCATTGCCCAGGACGGGTTGCGGGACGTCGACCAGCTCCCAGTCGTTCGCGAGGAACATCTTCTCCTCGCCTTCGCGCAGTGGCCGCTCGGGGTTGGTGAGGACCAGGCCCGGGCGCAGCGGCACAAAGGTGCAGTCGATGTGCGAGGGGAAGAAGTCCAGCGGGAAGTGGACCGTATGGACCCGGAAGCCGCGCGGCTCCAGATGCCGCTTCAGCCAGCGGATGCCCGCCCGGTTGGTGGTCATCGACTCCTGGACCAGGATGTCGCGCCCCAGCCGGCTCATGTCGGCGGCGTCGAAGACCACCTCGTCCTGGCCCACGCAGAACTCGAAGGAGTGCATCCGTGCGTGCCGCTGCTCCAGCGGCCACTCCCAGAACTCCTCGCGGTACATCCCGTCGCGCATCGACGGCTTGGGCGCGGTCGTCCACTCGACGCGCGGGTCGGCGTTCCAGTACTCGTACACCAGCTTGCGGTAGGGCTGGTATTCGAAGTACCGGGCCCGGCGCGACATGGTGGCCTCGATGATCTCGTTGCCCACGGTGATCATCACATCGCGCGGGCAGACCGCGCAGTACTGGTTCCCGACCTCGAAGCCGGGGGTGCGGACCGGGGTGGAGAAGTCATGCGGCTCGGGGCGGCGCACCGTGATCCCCTGGGACTCCAGCAGGGCCACCAGCCCGCCCAGTTCCTCGTTGGCCCGCTCGATGGCCTCCTCGGACTTCGGTCCGGTGGGGAACGGCGCGTCGGGGGCGTCGCGTATCGCGGGGCGGCTGCCCGGCTCCGTGGGCTCGAAGCAGGCGTTGTCGGCGGAGCCGACCACGATCTCCTGGAGCGGGTCCCACTCGTTCCATGAATTGACGACCGTCGAGTCTCGCATGTGCGCGTCCACCTGCCTGTTCCGTAAGACGGGGTCAGAGTGCGTCACCGAGGGACCGCGCCGTACGGCAGCGGAACACGGTCGCGACATCGACGGTCCGATCCAGCTCCGCTTCGATCCGGCCCGCCAGGCGCAGCGCGGTCAGCGAGTCGCAGCCGAGGGCGAACACGTCGTCGTCAGGCCCGACGGACCCGCGTCCCAGCACCTCGGCGATCAGCTCGCACAGCCGCCGCACCGCGGGTTCGACGGCCGGTGTGGTGACGTCGGTGAGAAAGTGTCCGGTCGGGGCCGCCAGGGCCGCCGGCAGGTCGGCCAGGAGTTCCCGCAGCTGTCCGACCACGTGCCGGCCGTCCTCGGCATCGAACAGGTCGGGGCGGTAGCTGACCTCGAGGTGCAGCCGCCGGCCGGGCGCGACCATCAGCTTCAGGGGGTAGTGGTAGGCGTCGTATCCGGCCACGTCCGTCAGCCGCAGGCCGTCCTCCGGGCTGGGCAGGGCCTCGGCGGTCGGGAAGTTCTCGAAGACGACGCAGGTGTCGAACAGTGTGCCGAGCCCCGTCGCCCGCTGGATGTCCGTCAGGGCGAGGTGGTGGTACGGGAGGAGCTCGGCATGCTCTCCCTGGAGCCGCGCCAGCAGCTCGGCCACCGGCTCGGCCGCGTCCAGACGCACCCGCACCGGCACGGTGTTGACGAACAGGCCCACCATCTCCTCGACCTGCGGCAGCTCGGCGACCCGCCCCGAGACCGTGGCCCCGAAGACGATGTCCCGGTGTCCGGTCCGCCGGTGCAGACACAGCGCCCACGCGGCCCGCAGCAAGGTGTTGAGCGTGACACCGGCTCGTCGTGACGCCTCGAGCAGAGCGGAGGTGTCCGGCTCGGACAGCTCGACGACGACGCGCTCCGGCAGGACGCGGATCCGCGCGGTGTCCTGGCCCGGGCAGACCAGGGTGGGCTCGGTCAGGCCCGCCAGCGCGCCGCTCCAGGCGGCGTGCGCCTCCTCGCGGTCCTGCGCGGCCAGCCACCGCAGATAGTCGGGGTAGTGACCGGGCGTCGGCAGACCGCTGTCCTCGCCGTGGTCGAAGAGCGCGAGCAGGTCGCGCAGCAGCAGCGAGGTGGTCCAGCCGTCCACCAGCAGATGGTGCATGCTCAAGGCCAGCGTCTGCCGGTCCTCGGCGAGCGTGACCAGGGTGCAGCGCGCCAGCGGCGGCCGGGCCACATCGAAGCGTTGCCGCCGGTCGGCGTCCAGCCGCGCCTCCAGCCGCGCGTCCCGCTCCCGCGGGTCGAGGCCGGTCAGGTCGTGGGTGTGCCAGGGCATCCGGACCCGTTCCGGGATGACCTGCACCGGATCTCCCGACCGCCGCTGAAGAAAGCCGGCGCGCAGCATCGGGTGGCGGCGCAGCAGCGCGTCGCACGCGCCCCGGAACCGCTCGGCGTCGAGCCGGCCCCGCACCTCCAGCGTGATCTGCACGTTGTAGACGTCCAGGTCCCCGCTGTCGTACCGGGCGTGGAAGAGCAGCCCCTCCTGGGTCGGGGCGAGCGGCAGCAGTTGGGCGACGGGCATGCCGATCCGGGCGCCGAGCCGGGACAGCTCCGCCTCGTCCCGCTCCGCGGCGTCCGCCACCGGCCGCGTGGGCACGGGCGCGGGCACTTCCTCGCTCGTCCCGTACGCCACCAGCGCGCGCAGTGCGGCGAACCAGAGCCGGGCCAGTTCACCGGCCTCGCCCTCGGTCAGCAGACGAGGGGCCCACAGCCAGTGGGCGGCCAGCCGCGGCCCTGCCGGGCCGTCCTCGACCGCCGCGTTCACCTCGATGACATGCGCCATCGGCATCCGCGGATCGGCCCCGCTCGGCAGCGCGTCCGACTCGGGTGCCACGCTCCAGTCCCCGTCGGCGGAACCGTCCTGTCGGCCGAGGTAGTTGAACCCGATCTGCGGGTCGGGGAAGGCCGACAGCTCGGCGGCCGCGTCCCGGTTCAGATGGCGCAGCAGGCCGAAGGCGATGCCGCGCCGGGGGATCTCCCGGACCTGGTCCGTGACCCGGCGCACGGCCTCCCCGAGGCGTGCGGGTGCCGGATCGCCGTCCGGGTCCCAGTCGCCGAACCCGGCGTCGAGCCGCACCGGATACAACGAGGTGAGCCAGCCCACGGTGCCCGACAGATCGATGTCCTCGTCCTCGCCGAGGGGCTCACGGCCGTGCCCCTCCACATCGACCAGCACCGCGGTGCCGGTGGCGGCGCCGGCACCGGGGCGCCGCCAGGCGGCGAGGGCGAGCGCCAGGCCGGTGAGCAGCACCTCCCTGGTGTCGGCGGAGAAGGCGGCGGGCACCGTGGTGAGCAGCGGCGCGGTCAGGTCCTCGGGGAGGGTGAGGGCGAGTTCCCCGGCCGTCGCGTGGATGTCCCGGGACGGCGAGAGCCGGGTGTCGGTCAGCGCGATCCCGCCCGCGCGCAGGATCCGGCGCCACAAGGGGAGCTCGTCCAGCACGGTGGGCGCCTTCGCCGCGGCGTACAGCCGGTGGCTCCAGTCCCGCAGCGGGACGGGCACCGGGTCCGGCTCCGGGGCGGCACTGGCCGCCGTACGACTTTGCCAGGCGGTGTACAGATCGGTCAGCAGGATGTGCCAGGAGACCGCGTCGACGGCCAGGTGGTGGACGGTGACGAGCAACCGCCCCGGCCGGCCCGCGCCGCCGTCGAACCAGGTGGCCCGCAGCATCACGCCGTCGCGCGGGGCGAGGGCGTCGGCGTCCTCCCCGGCGCAGTCGGAGATCCGGCGGCGGAGGTCGCCCGCGGCCAGACCGGAGACGTCGACCCGCCGGACCGCCGCGCGCGGCCGGCCCGGGTCCACCGGGCCCAGGGCGAGGGAGCCGTCGTCCCGCAGGCGGGCGCGCAGCGCCTGGTGCCGCTCCACCACGGCTCGGACGGCGGTGGCCAGCCGGTCGGTGCCGAGCCCGGGCGCCACACGCAGCAGCGTCGACTGGTGGAAGGCGTCGATCGCGCCGCCGCGTTCCAGGAGCCACCGCGTGATCGGCGTGGCGGGGACGACGGCGGACGCCCCGTCAGGGGCGGGGGAGCCGGCCGCCGGGGCCGGGGGCGCCTCCTGCCGCAGGGACGCGGCCAGGGCGTCGGCCGTGCGATGGGTGAAGACCTGCTTGGGGGTGAACCGCAGGCCCGCCTCGCGCGCCCGGGCCACCAGTTGGATCACGGTGATGGAATCGCCGCCGAGGGCGAAGAAGTCGTCCGAGGCCCCGACCTCGTGCGCGCCGAGCACCTGCGCGAAGAGTCCGGCGAGCGTGGCCGCCGCGTCCTGCTCCGCCCCCGGATCCCGCCGGGCCTCCCCGGCCTCCTGCCGCGGCGGTGTCGTCTGCTCCGCCCGTTCCGGCTCGGGCAGCGCCGCCCGGTCGACCTTGCCGTTCGGGCTCAGCGGCAGCGCGGGCAGCGAGACGAACGCCGAGGGGAGCAGGTACGCGGGCAGTTTCGCCGCGACCCGTTCCGCCAGTGTGGCCAGTTCGGCGTCCCGTCCGGGCGCCGCCACGACGTACGCCACCAGGCGCGGCGCACCCGGGCGGTCCTCCCGCACCGCCGCGGCCACCTGGGCGACGGCGGGGTCGCTTCCCACCACGGCCTCGATCTCGCCCAGTTCGATCCGGAAGCCACGGACCTTGACCTGGTCGTCGGCCCGGCCGCCGTAGACCACGGTGCCGTCGGGGCGCCACCAGGCGATGTCTCCGGTCCGGTACATCCGGCCACCGGGCGCGCCGAACGGGTCGGCGACAAAGCGGTCCGCGGTGAGCCCCGGCCGTCCGACATAGCCGCGGGCGAGCACCTCGCCACCGATGTACAGCTCGCCGGGGACGCCCGCCGGGACGGGGCGCAGACACGGGTCCAGGACATAGATCCGGGCGCCGGGAACGGGCCGGCCGATCGGCACCGCACCCCGCGGCAGCGGGTCCCCGGGCTCCAGGCGGTGTTCCACACAGCCCACGGTCGCCTCCGTGGGGCCGTACTCGTTCACGACCGTCACCTGAGGGTGGCGGGCCCGCCACGCGGCCAGCGCCTCCCCGGTCAACTGCTCGCCGCCCAGGACGAGTTCGCCGGTCGGCGAGTACCACGCGTCGGAGGCGACCAGCACCGGCAGATGGCTGGGCGTGGCCTTGACGAACGCGGGCGCACCGCCCTCGGCCCCGGGCGGGGCGTCGAAGTCGTCCAGGTCGACCATACGCACCAGGCCGCCCGAGGTCAGCGGGCCGAAGATGCCGGTGACGGTGAGGTCGAAGGACGGCGGCGAGTGCACCAGCGCCTGTGCGGTCAGGCCCGGGTAGGCCGCGCGGGCGAAGGCCAGGTAGTTGTCGACCGTGCGGTGTTCCACCGCCACCCCCTTGGGGCGGCCGGTCGACCCCGAGGTGTAGATGACGTAGGCGCAGTCGGCGGGGCGGATCGGCGCCCCGCGCTCGGCGTCGTCCACCCCGTGTCCCGGCAGCGCCGCCAGCTCCGCCCGCACGGCGGGGTCGCCGAGCGGGACCGCCGACGGGTGCGCGGCCAGCGCGGGGTGGCCGGTGTCCGCGCAGACGACGGCGGACGGGGCGGCGTCCGCGAGCATGAAGGACACGCGTTCCGGCGGATATCCGGGGTCGACCGGCAGATATCCGGCCCCCGCCTTCAGGGCCGCCAGCAGCGCCACGATCAGGTCGGTACCGCGCGGCAGCGCCACGGCGACGAGGTCTCCCGGCCGTACGCCGCGCCGCAGCAGGAGCCGGGCCAGCCGGTTGGCGGCCTCGTCGAGCCGACGGTAGCTGAGGGTGTCCGCCGAGTCGGCCACGGCCGGCGCGTCGGGGGTTCGGCGCGCCTGGGCCTCGAAGCGGTGAGTGAGCGTCGCCCGATCGCGTCCGTACGCCTCGGGCGACGGCGCCTCCAGGCGGTGGGCCCACTCGCCCAGTACCTGCTCGCGCTCCCGGTCGGTCAGCAGCGAGAGGTGGGCGACAGGGGTCGTGGGGGAGTGGACGAAGGTGTCCAGCAGCAACCGCAGCCGGGTGCGGATCAGCTCCAGGCGGGCGCCGTCGAACAGACACCGCCGGTAGCTGATGTGCAGGCTCAGCCGGCGGCCGGGTATGGCGACCACGCTCAGCGGGTAGTGGGTGGCGCCGGTGATCTCCTGCCGGCCGGCGTTCGCCTGAGTGTCCCCCTCATCCGCCCCGTCCGCCTCGTCCGCCCCGTCATCCGTGTCTTCGGCGAGTGGGGCGATCCGCAGGCCCGGCACGCTGTCCCGCACGGATGCCCAGTCGAAGGGCGCGTCGCCGAAACCGGTCGAGGTGTCGTACAGCGTGTCAAGACCGGACAGCCGCCGCACCTCGGTCAGCCCGAGGTGCTGATGCGGAGCCAGCGCGAGCTGCTCGTCCTGGACCCGGGCGAACAGCGCGGCCATCGGCTCCGCCGGGTCGATCCGCACCCGGACCGGGAGCGCGTTCATGAGCAGGCCCACCACCGAGTCGGCGCCGGGCAGCTGCGGCGGGCGGCCGTGCACGGTCTGGCCGAACACCACGTCGTCCCGCCCGGTCAGCAGGGACAGCAGCAGCGACCAGACGCCCTGCACCACCGTGTTGAGGGTCAGCCCGTGTTTCCGGGCGGTCGCCGACAGCGCCTCGGTGGCGTCCTCGGGAAGCGTGACATGGGTCAGGCCGGGCATCTCCCCGTCGCCCGCCACGGGTGCTCCGGCGGCGACGAGCGTCGGCTCGGACAGCCCCTGGAGGGCCGTCCGCCACGCCGCCTCGGCAGCGGAGCGGTCCTGCCGGGAGAGCCACCGCAGGAAGTCGGAGAACGGGGTGACCGGCCGCGGCTCGCCGTCGCCCGCACCGTCATCCCCCGCTGCCGCCTCCGTTTTCCGGCGGTAGAAGGTGAACAGGTCCTCCAGCACCAGCGGCAGGGACCAGCCGTCGAGCAGGATGTGGTGGTACGTCAGAACGAACGCGTAGTGGCTCTCGGCCAGACGGACGAGCGCGAACCGCATCAGCGGCGGGGCCGTCATGTCGAAGCGGCGCGACCGCTCCTCCTCGAGGAAGGCAAGCAGCTTCTTCCGGCGTACGGACTCGGGGTCCGCGGAGAGGTCGAGCTCGGTCCACGGCGTCCGCACGGTCCGCCGGATCAGCTGCACCGCCTGCCCGTTTCCCCGCTGGCGGAAACCGGCGCGCAGCACGGCGTGGCGCGCGAGGGTGGCGGCGCAGGCCGCGCGCAGAGCCTTCGCCGAGACGTCTCCGAGCAGTTCGAGGGGGGCCTGGATGGTGTAGACGTCCGCAGCCTCCGAGTCGTACAGAGCGTGGAAGAGCATGCCCTCCTGTAGCGGGGTGAGGGGCAGCACGGACTCGATCGGCGACTGGGACACTTCGTTCACTGTCAGGTTCCCCGGAAGCGGTCGGCGGCGCGCGCAGAAGCGCGCACCGTGTCAGCGGTAGGTCATGGGAAGGCGTGGCGGGAAGGTGAACTGACGGTTTTCGGCCATGCGCGACGATGATGTCGCGCGGCCGATGCGCGGGCCAGGCAGCCGACCGGCAGCTTCCCTGCCTCTCAGCCGCGCAGGGCCGGCTCCGCCCGGTCGGCCCTGGTGATCAGGTCGGACATGGACACCAGCACCCGGCGCTCCCCGGTGAACGCCTCCCTGCCGTGCGACCAGCGCATGTTGTCGATCACCAGCAGGTCGTGGCGCCGCCAGTCGAAGCGTTGCGCACGGCGCTCGAAGGCCGTACGGACCGCGGCGACCATCTCGTCCGGGACCGTGCCCCCGTCGCCGAACAGCACGTCGTTGGGGAGTCCGCCCCCGCCGAACAGCGCCACCAGATCCGTCCGCAGCCCCCGCGGCAGCGAGGACTGGTGGAACAGCACCAGGTGGTTGAACCACACCCGACGTCCGGTGCCGGGGTGCGCCACGGTCGCCGGAGCCCCGCGCACCGTGCGCAGCCGGTCGTCCTCCAGCCACTCCCACTCCAGGCCGCCCGCCGCGCAGTACCGGGCCACCTCCGCGCGGCTGTCGGTCTGGAAGGCCTCGCGCCAGTCGAGGCCGACTCCGCTGCCGTAGTTCCGCACATAGCGCAGCCCCCGCGCCTCCACGGTCCGCAGCACCTCGTCCGGGATGTCCTCCAGCACCCGCGCGACATCGGTGATCGGGGTGGCGCCGCCGGTGGCCGCCGGGGTGGCGCAGAAGAAGGCCAGCCGGCCCGGCCAGGCACCGGCGTACGACGACTCGCAGTGCTGCGGGATCACCTCGCGCGCCGGGTACTCGGTGGAGGTGAAGACCCCGTCGCCCACCTCGCTGCGCGGCGTGGAGCGCTCGGTGTACTCCAGCGGCTTGAACCCGAGTCGGTCCAGGGCCTGTTGGAAATCCCCGACGCCCTCGGCGCCGGCCCCCCGGATGAGCACGGCCCCGGCCCCCGCGACGGCCTCGTCGATCGCCGGGACATGCCGGTGCACAAAGGACCCCAGCCGCTCGCCGTCCGCCTCCAACACGGTGATGCCGGTCAGCTCGTCCACGCGTCACAACTCCCTGGGGAAGGGGCCCGGTGTCGGTGCCCCGGTATCGGTGAGAACACCACCGGTCAGCCGAGCACCGCCGTGACGGCGTCGAGCACGGCCGGAGCGCCGGTGAAGAGGTAGTCGTGCCCGCCGGGCAGCAGCCGGAGGGTGAACCCGGCCGAGGCACACGCGCGCCAGCGCTCCAGCTGGGCCCCGCCCACCAGCGGGTCCTCGGCGCCGCCGAAGACATGCAACGGGCAGCCCACCGGCACTGGCCCCGCGCTCCGGTACACCTCGGTGAGGGCGAGGTCGCGGCGGACCGTCCGCAGCGCGTACCGCAGATACGACGGATACTCCCGAAGGCCGGGCGGGAAGCCGCCGAACCCCTCCAGCCAGGCGAGCAACCCCTGGTCGTCCCGGTCCGAGATCCGCCTCGGCACCGGGGTGTGCGGCGCCCGGGACGCGGAGACGAGCAGCGCGTGGGGCAGCGGCAGGCCACGCCGGCCGGCGCGGACGGCGATCTCGTAGCCGAGGAGCGCGCCGAAGCTGTGGCCGAAGAGCGCGTACGGAAGGTCGAACTCGCCCGCGATGCCGTCGAGCACCGCGTCGGCCAGCTCCTCCAGGGTGTCCGGCACCAGCTCTCCGGCGCGCACACCACGGCCGGGGAGTTCCACCGTCGCCAGTTCGATGCCGTCGGGCGGGATGAGGCGCCACGGCGCGAACGACCCCGCGCTGCCACCCGCCTGGGGCAGACAGAACAGCCGCAGCCGGGGGCTGGGCGCGGTCACCCGGCCGACGATCCACGGAGTGTCCACACCACGCGCCGGTGGGTTCGCGGGGTGGGAGGGTGGCACGGCGGTATGGGTTCGCATCCCGCTCCTTTCGTCGCCCGTCACTCACCTCGGGGCGGTGGCCCCGGCGGCCCCATCGTGGCCCGGGGGTGGCAACCGGGCCAGGCACGGGGACCGGCAACCGGGCTGCCGCGAAATTGCCCCCGAGCCTGCCTGGCCGGTGGCCGGCCGGCCCGGTGAGGATCGTGGCGACCGTCCCGCCCTTGTGCCCGAGGGGATCGCACTTCCATGACCGTTGCTCCTGACGAGGCCGCCGACTCGCCCTTCTTCGTCCTGGACGCCGTGACGGCGGACCTGATGAAGGTCGAGTCCCTCACCCAGGCGTGCCTGAACTGGGACTACGGGAAGCGCGACAGCCGGGTGTGGAACCTGTACGAGAAGAACAAGGCCGCGCAGTGGAACGCCACCACCGACATCGACTGGGACCACGACGTCCGGTTCGGGGCCGAGCTGACGGAGGAGAACGGGGCGCGGCTCGCCGGCTTCGTCGTCGGCGAGGGCAGCCCGGTGCCACGCGAACTGCTCACCCAGTTCCGCTGGGAGTACCAGGCGTGGATGTGCAGCCAGTTCCTCCACGGCGAGCAGGGCGCGCTGGTGACCACGGCCCGGCTGGTGGAGACCGTGCCCGACATGGACGCCAAGACCTACGCCGCCTCCCAGGTCGCCGACGAGGCGCGGCATGTCGAGGCCTTCGCGCGCTACATGGACGAGAAGCTGGGCACCGTCTACCCGGTCAACCCCGGGCTCGGGACGCTGCTCCACGACGTGCTGTCGGAGTCCCGGTGGGACATCGTCTACCTCGGCATGCAGGTCGTCATGGAGGGCCTGGCGATCACCGGGCTCCGGCTCGCCAGCAGTGGCTTCGGCGACCCGCTGATCCGGCAGATCACCAAGATGGTCGCGAGTGACGAGGCCCGGCACATCGCGTTCGGCGTCACCACGCTCACCGGCATGTACGAGCAGGCGACCGCGGCCGAGCTGCGCGAGCGCGAGGACTTCCTGCTGGAGTCCATCCGGCTGATGTCCCGCCGCTTCATGCTCCGCGAGGTGTGGGAGCGGATGGAGCTCGACGTGGCCAAGGGGCTGCACTTTGCCCGGACCAACCCGATGATGGCCACCTACCGGCAGCTGCTGTTCCAGCAGGTGATCCATGTGCTGCGGCAGCTGGGCCTGCTGTCGGAGCGGGTGAAGGAGCTGCTGCTCGCGGAGAATCTGGTGCGCCCCGAGGTGATGACGAGCCGCTGACCGCGGCCCCGGGCGGACCTTGAGTGCATCGGGCCCAGCCCAACCGGGCCCAGCCCGACCGGGCCCGGCGCGACACCCCGTTGCCCGGCGCGCACCGCGCGCCGGGCACGTCGTATGTCCGCGCCGGGTCAGTCCGCGGTCAGCGGCCGGGCCGCCGCGTCGTACGCGCCGGAGCACACCGCCTGCCAGATGACGCGGCGCCGGGGCTTTCCGCTGGAGGTGACCGCGATCCCGCCCCGGGGCACCTCGACGGACAACAGCTCGGCCTCGCCGAGCCACTCGGACAGCACCTCGTGGGCGATCCGCCGCCACTCGGGCTGGACCCCCGCGAACACGGCCACCCCGGTGGGCGTGGCGTCGCGGACCCCGAGGAGGACGGCGACCCGGCGCTCGGGGACACCTCGCTGGTGCAGCAGGGTCTCCAGGCTCTCCGCGAACACCATCTTCCCGCTGACCTTGAGCCCGTCGCCCAGCCGGCCGATCACGAACAGCTGTCCGTCACGCAGGAACCCCGCGTCTCCGGTGCGCAGCCCCTCGTCGCCGAGGCTGGTCCCGGAGGCGGAGCCGGTGTCGCCGAGGTATCCGCTCGCGATCGACACCCCGCTGACGAGGATCTCGCCGACCCGCCCGTCCGGGAGCGGTACCCCGTCCTCGGACACGATCGTCACCGTCCGGCCCGGCAGCGGCCGGCCGCAGCCGACCACCGCCGTCCCGGCGAGGGACGCGGCGTCGCCGGCGCTGCTGTCGGGCTGTCCCGTCCTCCAGCCCTCGCCGGGGGGCAGACCGGTCACCGCGAGGGTGGCCTCCGCGCTTCCGTACGCGGGGACCAGCGCGCCGCGGTCGAGGCCGTACGGGCCCAGCAGCGCGTGGAAGTCGCGCAGCACCCGCGGGTCGACCCGCTCCGCGCCGATGATGACGGCCCGGAGCGCATCGAAGCGCAGGCCCTCCAGATCGGCGGGTCTGACCCGGCGCAGGATGTACGACAGGCCGAAGTTGGGCATGGCCGTCATGACGATGCGCCGGTCGCTGAGGCAGCGCAGATAGCGCTGCGGGGAGCGGATGAAGTCGTCCGGCTGGAGCATCCACCCGTCGAAGCCGGTGACGACGACGTTCAGCAGAAAGCCGACCAGGCCCATGTCGTGGTGGACCGGCAGCCAGCTGGCCGCGGGGCGGCGCGGGGCACAGCCCAGCCAGGAGCCCATCCCGCCGATGTTGGTCCGCAGCGCCTCGGCGGAGATCCGCACCCCCCGCGAGAAGCCGCTCGACCCGGAGGTGAACTGCAGCAGCGCGGTCTCGGGAAGCGGCAGTGGCTTCGCCAGCGGCTCGGTGTCCGCGACGAGCTGGTCGAAGGCCACCGGTTCGCCGATGCCCTGGTCGGCGGCGATCTTGCGGAGGCGCTCCAGCGACTCGTCGTCGCAGACGACCGCCGCGGGGCGCACGGCCCGCAGCAGATGGGCGGCGTGCGTCTCGTACTCGTCGGCCCGCTGGTAGGCGAACGGCGGGGCGATGGCGCACGGTGTCGCACCGGCGGCCAGAGCGCCGAAGAACCCGGCGACGAAGCCCGGGCTCGAGCGCTGCACCAGCGCCACCACCTCGCCGCGCCCGACCCCGTTCGCCCGCAGCGCGGCGGCCGTGGTGAGCACCAGCCGGCCCAGGTCGCGGTAGGACCAGAAGTCCCAGCCGTCGTCGTGGTTCGCGTAGTACAGGCCGCGCTCGGTGGACGCCTCGTCCAGCCAGTCGAGCAGGCCTCGGTCCGGGATTCCCAACGTCCCCGTCCTTTCCAGGAGTGCACGGGCCACGCCCGTACGTCCTTCGGGGCGCGGCCGCGTGCCCGGCTGCCGCACAGCATCGCCACGAGGCCCCGTCGCCACCAGGCAAGCGGCCGGTAACTCGCCCGGGCCCGGGCGGCATTTCGACCAGCAACCGCGATTGCCGGTCGATTGCCTGGCAAGCGGCGGCGCCACCGATGCAGCATCGACCGAGATTGCGAGCCCTTGGTCCGGCGGAGCGGTCCGTCGGAGCGCAGGAGAGAGCGGTTACGACCCGATGACTTCACGCGACACCGAGCTGCTTCCGCTCACGGCCGCCCAGCGGGGTGTGTTCCACGCCCAGCGCCTCCAGCCCGACAACCCGGCCTACAACACCGTGGCCGCCATGGAGCTTCGGGGACCGGTGGACGGGGAGCTGCTGCGGCGGGCGATCCGCCGGGCGGAGGGGGAGAGCGGCAGCTGGGACGTCGAGCTGGTGGAGCGGCCGGGCGGGCTGTACCAGCGGCCGGTCGCACCCGGCCGCTCGTCGTGGCGGGAGATCGACCTCAGCGGCGAGACGGACCCCCTCGCCACCGCCCACGCGCTGATCGACCGCGACCGCGCCACCCCGCGCGACCTGTTCGAGGACGTGCTGTCCGGGCACGTCCTCATGCGGATCGGCGCCGACCACCACGTGTGGTACCAGCGCAGCCACCACATCCTGTCCGACGCCTTCGGCTCGGTGCTGCACTCGCGCCGGATCGCCGCCCACTACGAGGCCCTGGCCGCCGGGACGGAGCCGACGGGCGAGCCACTGGGCCGCCTGGAGGAGCTGCTGGCGGAGGAGGCGGACTACCGCGCGTCGGACGACTACACCACGGACCAGAAGTACTGGAACGAGGTCTTCGCCGAGCGGCCCGAGACCGCGTCGCTCGCGCCGGGGGTGCCGACGGGCGCCGCGGGGCACGCGCTCTCGGTGACGACCGCGCTGTCAGCGGCCGAGCTGCGGGCGCTGCGGGCCGCGGGGCGGGACGCCCGGGCGCCGTGGACGGTGCCGATGCTGGCGGCGGTCGCCGCCTATCTCCAGGGCACGACCGGGGCCGAGGACCTCACCGTCGGCGTGCCGGTCACCGCACGCGTCGGCGCCCGGTCGCGGAACGTGCCCGGCATGCTGTCGAACACCCTCCCGCTGCGGCTCACCGTCAGCCCGGCGGCGGGCCGGGCGCCGCTGGTCCGGCAGGTCGCGCGGCGGCTCGGCGAACTCCTCACCCACCAGCGCTATCCGTACGACGAGCTCCGCCGCGACCTGCGCCTCCTCGGCACCGACGAGCAGCTCTTCGGCGCACTGGTGAACATCGTGCCGGCGGGCTCGGAGACCGCCTTCACCGGCCGTGAGGCCCATCTCACCGCGCTGTCCGGCGGCCCGGTCACCGATCTCAACATCACCTGCCACCCCGGGCCCGACGGCCAGGACGCGCGCGTCGAGTTCGAGGCGAACCCCGACCGCTACACCGCCGCCGAACTGGCCGCGCACCAGGCCCGGTTCACCGAGTTCCTCGCCCGTTTCCTCGCCGCCCCGCCGGACCTCCCGCTCGCCCGGGTGGACGTCCTGACGGCGGCCGAACGCGCCCGGGCGCTCGCCGTCGGCCGGCCGCCGGGTCCGGCGCGGCACATCGCGCCACGGACCTTCCCGGAGCTGTTCGAGGAGCAGGTCCGCCGGACACCGCACGCCCCCGCGGTGCTCTCCACCGAGGGCGCCCTCGACTACGCCGAGCTGAACTCCCGCGCCAACCGCCTCGCCAGGGCCCTGGCCGAGCGCGGCGCCGGCCCCGAGCGCCTGGTGGCCGTCGCCCTGCCGCGCGGCATCGCCGCGCTGACGGCCGTGATCGCGGTGATGAAGTCGGGCGCCGCGTACCTCCCGGTCGACCTCGGCTACCCGCGGGCGCGGATCACCGCCATGCTCGACGACACCGAGCCGCTGCTCCTGCTGACCACACGGGCGGCCGACGACGGAACGACGGCCCCGGACGTGCCGCGGCTGTACCTGGACGACGCGGACCGCCCCACCGGCCACCCCCTGTCGGGACTGCCCGACACCAACACCAACACCGACACCGACCTCGACGACCGCGACCGCCGGGCGCCGCTGCGGCCCGGGCACCCGGCGTATGTCATCTACACCTCCGGCTCGACCGGCCGCCCCAAGGGCGTCGTCGTCACCCACACGGGCCTGGCCGCCCTGCTGCGGCACCAGCGGGACCGGCTCCGGCTGACCCCGGACACCCGGGTGCTCCAGTTCGCGTCACCGAGCTTCGACGCGTCGGTGTGGGAGCTGTGCGTGGCGCTGCTCACCGGCGCCGCCGCGGTGGTCGCCCCGCCCGAACGGCTGGTGCCCGGGCCACCGCTGGCCGAGCTCGTGGCCGAGCTGGGGGTCGACTGCCTGCTGCTCGCCCCCTCGGCGCTCTCCGCCATGCCGCCGGACAGCCTGCCCCCGGGCGTCAATCTGGTCGTCGGCGCCGAGGCCTGCCCGCCGGAGCTGGTCGCCCGCTGGTCCCCGGGACGGCACATGGTCAACGCCTACGGCCCCACCGAGGCGACCGTCATCGCCACCCAGACCGGGCCGCTGTCCGGCCGGACCGTCCCGCCCATGGGGCACTCGGTCCCCGGCGGCCGGGTCCGGCTGCTCGACTCCGCGCTGCGGCCGGTGCCGCCCGGTGTCGCGGGCGAGGTGTATCTGAGCGGCGACGGGCTCGCCCGCGGCTACCTCGGCCGCCCCCGGGTCACCGCGGAGCGGTTCGTCGCCGACCCCTTCGGCCCGCCCGGCGCACGGATGTACCGGACCGGCGACCTGGCCCGGTGGACGGCGGACGGCGAACTGGCCTATCTCGGCCGCGCCGACAGCCAGGTCAAACTGCGCGGCCACCGCATCGAGCCGGGCGAGGTCGAGGCCGTCCTCGCGCAGGCGCCCGGGGTCGGCGGGGCCGTCGCGGTCGTCCGTGAGGACCGGCCGGGGATCAGACACCTGGTCGCGTACGCCGTCGCCGCCGCGGACACCGACCCTGCCGAGCTGCGCGCGTTCGTGGCGCGCCGGCTGCCGGCGTACATGGTCCCGGCGGTCGTGGTGGTGGTCGACGCCGTGCCGCTCACACCGAACGGCAAGGTGGACCGCGCGGCGCTGCCCGCCCCGTGCTTCCGGGCCGCGAGCGCGTACCGGGCCCCCTCCTCCGAGCGGGAGCGGGTCCTGCACGAGGTGTTCACCGAGGTGCTCGGCGAGGAGCGGATCGGCGTGGACGACAGCTTCTTCGACCTCGGCGGCGACTCGGTCGTCGCCATGCGGCTGGCGGCCCGCGCCCACGCGGCAGGACTCGCCGTCACCAGCAACGACATCTTCCACTGCAAGACCATCGCCCGGCTCGCCGAAGTGGCCCAGGACACCGGCCCCGAGGCCGGGACACCGCGGGACGCGGGGAGCCTGCTGCACATCGACGCGGAAGAACTCGACGAGCTCGAAGCCCAGTGGGAGACATCACGGTGAAACAGACATCCCTGGAAACGGTGCTGCCGCTCTCGCCGTTGCAGCAGGGCATCCTCTTCCACGCCCTCTTCGACGAGGGGGACGCCAAGAGCACACCCGGCGGGCCCGGCGGCCCTGGCGGCCCTGTCGATTTCTATACCGTGCAGACCCCCCTGGAACTGGCCGGGCCGCTCGACACCGAGGCGCTGCGCCGCTCCTGCCTCGCCCTGCCGGCCCGCCACGCGAGCCTGCGCGCCGGGTTTCTGCGGCGCCGCTCGGGCGAGGCCGTCCAGGCCATCGCCCGCGCGGTCGAGCCATCATGGGAGGAGGTCGACCTCTCCGGCCGCGGCGCCGGGGAGCGCCGGGCGCGGCTCACCCGGCTGCTGGCCGAAGACCGCTCCCGGCGCTTCGAGATGGCGAAGCCGCCGCTGCTGCGGTTCACCCTGGTGCGACTGGCACCCGACCGGCATGTCCTCGTGCTCACCAACCACCACATCCTGCTGGACGGCTGGTCGCTGCCCCTGGTCCTCGCCGACCTGTTCCGTATCTACCGGGACGGCGGCACCGCCGAGCGGCTGGAGGCCGCCCCGTCGTTCGGCGAATACCTCGGCTGGCTCTCCGAACAGGACCACGCCGAGGCCGAGCGCGCCTGGCAGGCCGCGCTGTCCGGGCTCGACGGCGCGACGCTGGTGGGAGGCGGAGCGGGCACCGGCACCCCCGGCCGCGGCCAGCAGCGCGTCGTCGCGGAGCTGTCCGAGGCCGACACGGCACGGCTCACCGCCACGGCCCGCTCGCGCGACCTCACCACCAACACCGTGGTCCAGGGCGCGTGGGCGCTGCTGCTGACGGTGCTCACCGGACGGCGGGACGTCGTCTACGGCAACACCGTCGCCGGGCGCCCGCCCCAACTTCCGGGCAGCGAGCGCATGGTGGGTCTGATGATGAACACGGTGCCCGCCCGGGTACGGGTCGACCCGGCCGAGCCCGTGGCGGATCTGCTGGCCCGAGTCCAGCGCGAACAGGCGGCCCTGACCAGGCACGAGTACCTGGGTCTCGCCGACATCCACCGCGCCGTCGGCGCCACCGAACTCTTCGACACCACCGTCGCCTTCGAGAACGTCCCCGTCGACGAAGCCGTCCAGGGCTCCTCGGTTGCGGGGCTCGCCGTCACCCTGCTGCGGGACGCCGTCGAGGACGCCTTCGAGGGCACCCACTATCCGTTGAGCCTGGCCGTCCACCCCGGCGCCCGGCTGCGCTTCGAACTCAACTACCGCGAGGACTCCTTCACCGGCGAGGCGGCGGCCGAGGTGCTGCGCCGCCTGTGCGCCCTGGTCCAGGACATCGCCGACCGGCCCGAGGCGCCCGCCGGGCGGCTGCCCCTGTGCTCCGACGCCGAGCGGCGGCGGATCCTGCGTGCGTCGAGCGGCCGGACCGTGGCGCACCCGGGCGGGACCCTGCCCGAGCTGTTCGAGGCGCAGGTCCGTACGACCCCCCACGCGGTCGCCGTCACCGACGCCACGACCAGCCTGACCTTCGAGGAGCTCGACGCCGACGCCAACCGGCTCGCCCGGCTGCTGGTGGCCCACGGCGCGGGCCCGGACCGCCTCGTGGGCGTCGCCCTGCCCCGGACCGTGGCGGCGGTGACGGCTATCTGGGCGGTCTGGAAGTCGGGGGCCGGATATCTGCCGATCGACACCGAGCACCCCCGGGAGCGGATCGCGGCGATCTGCGCGGAGGCCGGACCGGCCCTCGTCCTGGCCACCGCCGAGACCGCACACGCCGTGCGCGGTCTCGGCGGGATACCGACACTGCGGGTCGACGAGGCCACGCTGCCCGAAGACGCCACGGACCGGGGCGCCGCCACGGACCTCGACACCGGCAGCCGCCCCGGCGCCCCGCTGCCCGGCCACCTGGCGTATGTGATCTACACCTCCGGCTCCACCGGCCGGCCCAAGGGGGTCGCCGTCGAGCACCGCAACCTGGCCAACATGTTCCACAGCCACCGGGCGAACTTCTTCGAACCGGAGCGGACGCGGGCGGGCGGCCGGCCGCTGCGGGCCGCGCTCACCAACTCACTCGGCTTCGACGCCTCCTTCAGCCAGCTGCTGTGGCTGGTCGCCGGGAACGAACTGCACATCGTCGACGACACCGTGCGCAAGGACGCCCTGGCGCTGGTCGACCACGCCGTGGCGGCCGGGGTCGACGTGCTCGACACCACGCCGTCCGTCGCCCGTCAGATGCTGGCCGCGGGCATGTTCGAGGCGGAGGGGGAGCGGCACCGGGCGGGTGTCCTGGCGCTCGGCGGCGAGGAGGTCGCCGACGACCTGTGGGCCGAACTGCACGGAGTGCCGGGCCTGTCGGTGTACAACCTCTACGGCCCCGCCGAGTGCACGGTCGACGCGATGCTCTGGCACGGCGGCGGCCGGCCCGCCATCGGCCACCCCGCCGACAACGCCCGGGTGTATGTGCTCGACCCGTTTCTGCGGCCGGTGCCGGACGGGGTGGTCGGCGAGCTGTACATCGCCGGCGCCGGGGTCTCCCGCGGCTACCTGGGACGCCCGGGACCGACGGCGGAGCGCTTCGTGGCCGATGTGTTCGGCCCGGCGGGCGCCCGTATGTATCGCACCGGTGACCTGGGGCGCCGCCGTCCGGACGGGGTCGTGGAGTACTGCGGGCGAGCGGACTCCCAGGTCAAGATACGCGGCCACCGCGTCGAGCTGGGCGAGATCGAAGCCGCGCTGGCGGCGGCGCCCGCGGTGGCGCGGGCGGTGGCGGCGGTGTCCACCGACCCGTCCGGTGTGCGGCGCGTCGTGGGCTACGTGTGCGCCTCGCCCGGCGCCCGGCCCGACCCCGCCGCACTGCGCGAGTGGGTGGCGCGTCGGCTGCCGGCGTATATGGTCCCGGCGGTCGTGATGGTGGTCGATGCCGTGCCGCTCACGCCGAACGGCAAGGTGGACCGGGCGGCGCTGCCCGCGCCGAGCTTCCAGGCCGCGGGCGAGTACCGGGCCCCCTCCTCCGAGCGGGAGCGGGTGCTGCACGAGGTGTTCTCCGAGGTGCTCGGCCGGCCCCGGATCGGCGTGGACGACAGCTTCTTCGACCTCGGCGGCGACTCGATCATCGCCATGCAGCTGGCGGCCCGCGCCCACCGGGCCCAGCTGGCCATCACCACCAAGGACATCTTCCTCCACCCGACCATCGCCCGGCTCGCCGAAGTAGCCACCGACACCGACAGCGGCCCGCGGGGCGAAGCGCGCGGTCAGGACAGCGCGCCCGCGGGGCCGCTGGTCTCGCTCTCCGGCGCCGAGCGGGCGGAACTGGCCCAGAACGGCCGACGGATCGCCGATGTGCTGCCACTGACCCCCTTGCAGCAGGGCATGCACTTCCACGCGGTGCTCGCCGCCGACGGCATCGACGTGTACACGGCCCAGGCCCCCGTACGGCTCGCGGGCCCGCTCTCGCCCGACGCGCTGCGCGAGGCCGTCGGGGCACTCGTCGCCCGCCACGGCGCCCTGCGGGTCTCCTTCACCCTCCTGAGCTCCGGCCGTCTGGTCCAGGTGGTGCACGAGGGGCTGAGCGTGCCCTGGCGGGAGGCCGACCTCTCGGGGCTCGCCGAGGACGAGCGCCGCCACCGCCTCGCCGAGCTGATCGACGAGGACCGGCTGCGCCGCTTCGACCTCGCCGAGCCGCCGCTGCTGCGGGCCACTCTGGTCCGGCTCGCGGCCGAGGACCACCTGCTGCTGGTGTCGTATCACCACGGGCTGCTGGACGGCTGGTCGCTGCCGCTGTTCTTCCGCGACCTGTTCGCCCTCTACGCCACAGGGGGCGACGCCGGGGATGACCGCGCCGGGGACCCCCCGCCCGTGCAGTTCGCCGACTTCCTCCGCTGGCTCGCCACCCAGGACGACGAGCGGGCGGCGCGGGCCTGGGCCGAAGAACTGGCCGGCTTGGACGAGCCGACACTCGTCGCCCCCGACGCCGAGGCCGCCACCGCGACCGTGCCCCATCTGGCGACCGAGCTCCTCGACCCCGCGCGGACCACGGCGCTGGCCACCGCGGCACGGAGCGCGGGCCTCACCCTCAACACCGTGGTCCAGGGAGCGTGGGCGGTGGCGCTCGGCCAGCTGCTGGGCCGCGACGACATCGTGTTCGGCGCGACCTGCGCCGGACGCCCGCCGGAGCTGCCGGGCTCCGAGGACATCGTCGGCCTGCTCATGAACACCGTGGCGGTCCGGGTGCGGCTCGACCCGGCACGGCCGCTCGTCCAGGTCCTGGCCGATCTCCAGCGCCGCCAGGCCGAGCTGGGCCCGTACCAGCATCTGGGCCTCGCCGATGTGCGGCGGACCCTGGGTCTCGGGGAACTCTTCGACACCGTCGTCGGGTTCGAGAACACCCCTGTCGACGGGGAAGCCGTCCAGAAGCACATCCCCGGCCTGCGGATCTCCGTCGACGACCGGCCCGTGCCCGGCGCCACCCACTATCCGCTCAGCCTGGTCGTGGTGCCGGGCGAGCGCCTGAGCCTCGAACTCAGCTACCGGGCCGACCTGTTCACCGCCGAGGCCTGCCAGGCCCTCCTCACCCGGGTGGGCAAGGTCCTCGACGGCTTCGTGGCCGACCCGGCGGCGCCGCTGGGCCGTATCGACCTGCTCACGGCGGGGGAGCGCAAGCGGTTCCGCGCAGCCGCCGACGGCCCGTCGCACACCATCCCAGCGACGACCTTCCCCGAGCTCTTCGAGGAGCGGGTCCGGGCCCGGCCCGAGGCCGTCGCGGTGTACGAAGGACCGCTGGCAGTCAGTTACGCCGACCTCAACGCGCGGGCCAACCGGCTGGCCCGGGCGCTGGTGGCCCGGGGCATCGGGCCCGAGGACATCGTCGCGGTCGCGCTCCCCAAGTCGGCCCGCTCCGTTCTCGCCGTCGTGGCCGTCCTCAAGGCCGGCGCCGTCCATCTGCCGCTGGACCTCGGATACCCGCCGGAGCGGCTGCGCCAGGTCATCGCCGACGCGCGGCCCGCGCTCGTCCTCACCACCGCCGAGGCGGCCGGGCTGATGGCCGAGGCGGGCGCCGAGCGGACCCTGTGCCTGGACGGTATGGACACGCCCTCTCAACTCCTCGACACCAACGCCGATGTGGCCGCTGGCTTGGCCGCTGATGTGGCCGGCGATGTGACCGGCGGGTTGTCGGGCGAGGACCTGACCGACGCCGACCGGGTGGCGCCGCTGCGGCCCGAGAACACCGCGTATCTCATCTACACCTCCGGGTCCACCGGCCGCCCCAAGGGCGTGCTGGTGCCCCACCGCGGCATCGCCGCCCTGGTCGCCCAGCAGCGCACCCGCCTGCGACTGCGCGCGGACGAGCGGGTGCTGCTGTTCGCCTCCCCGAGCTTCGACGCCTCGGTGTGGGAGCTGACCACCGCCCTGCTGACCGGGGCGAGCGCGGTCGTCGCGACCCCCGACGAACTGCTGCCGGGCCCTGCCCTGGCGGCCACCGTGGCCCGGCACGGCGTGACCGCCCTGCTGCTGCCGCCGTCCTCGCTCGCCGTGCTGCCCGAGGACGGTCTGCCGGCCGGTGTCACCCTCGTCGTAGGGGGCGAGGCGTGTCCGCCGGAACTGGTCGAACGCTGGTCGGCCGGGCGTCGCATGGTCAACGCCTACGGTCCGACCGAGGCGACCGTCATGGCCACGATGAGCCGCCCGCTGGCGGGCCGGACCAGACCACCGCTCGGCGAGCCGGTCACGGGGGCGCGCGTCTACCTGCTGGACGGCGCGCTGCGACCGGTGCCGGTGGGAGCGCCGGGTGAGCTGTATCTGGCGGGGGAGGGGCTCGCGCGCGGCTACCTGGGCCGGGCCCGGCTCACCGCGGAGCGGTTCGTGGCCGACCCGTACGGCCCGGCCGGGTCGCGCATGTACCGCACCGGCGACCTGGCGCGCCGCATGCCGCACGGCGCCCTGGAGTACCTGGGCCGGGCGGACCAGCAGGTCAAGGTGCGCGGCTTCCGCATCGAGCCCGGCGAGATCGAGACCGCGCTCGCCGACGACCCCACGGTCGCCCAGGCGGTCGTGGTCGCCCGCGAGGACCCGGCCGGCCGGCGGCTGGTGGCGTACGTCTCCCCGGCCGCCGGTGCCCGGCCGGATCCGGCGGCCCTGCGCGGGCGGGTCGCCGCCGCCCTGCCCGACCACATGGTGCCCGCGGCCGTCGTCGTCCTCGACCGGCTGCCGGTCACGCCGAGCGGCAAGCTCGACCGGGGCGCCCTGCCCGCGCCCGACTTCTCCGGCACCCCCGCCGGCCGGGCTCCCCGAACCGCCCGCGAGGAGCGGCTGTGCGCGCTGTTCGCGCAGGCCCTCCAGGTCGAGCGGGTCGGCATCGACGACAGCTTCTTCGACCTCGGCGGCGACTCGATCAGCTCGGTCAAGCTCGTCACCCTGGCCCACGCGGACGGCCTGGACATGGCGCCGCGCGATGTGTTCACCCACAAGACCGTGGCCGCGCTCGCCGATGCGGTGAAGGAACTCGCTCCGGACCCGCACATGGACAGTCCGGACCCGCACCCGGCCACCGGCGCGGCCGACCCGGAAGAGCCGCTGATCACCCTGGAGCAGCACGAACTCGACGCCTTCGCCGAGGACTGGCAGGAGCCGGTCTGAGCCCCGGCGGCGGCCGAACACATCGAACACTCCGTTCGCACGACCACTGGGCCAACACGGCCGGGACCCTGCTCGGTCGGCCCCGTGAGGCACCACCACGCGGCCCGGCAGCGGTGCGCGGGCCGCACAGGACCGAACGACGGACGACCCGAGCGGTCACGACCCGGTGGAGGACCATCGACATGACAAGCACCTATCCCGCTGCCCGCGCCCTCCGCCCGGGCGCGGCCGACCCGGTCCCCAGTAGCCCCGACACCCCCCTCGAATACCACCTCGACGCCCGCGAGGCCGCCGAGTTGCGGGCCGCCGCGTCACGGCTCGCGGACGCCCACGGGGCCCCGGACCTGCCGGAGTTCTACGACGGCGACCACGCGGCCGAGGAGCTGCTGCCCGCCGGGCTGCGCGGCTTCCTCCTCTCCTACCGCCGCACCGAGAGCACGGCCGCGTGCCTGGTGCACGGCTTCCCGGTGGACGACGCCCGGATCGGCCCCACCCCCGGCCACTGGCGCGAGGCCATTGCCGGCGCGGAGGCCAGGGCGCAGGAGCTGTGGCTGGCGATGTGCGGGCTGGCGCTGGGCGACCCGTTCGGCTGGGCGACCCTCCAGAAGGGCCGCATCATCCAGAACATCCTGCCGATCCGCGGCGACGAGCGGCGCCAGAGCGGCTACGGCAGCGAGAGCCTGCTGGAGTTCCACACCGAGGACGGCTTCCACCCCAACCGCTGCGACTACCTGCTGCTGTTCGGCCTGCGCAACCCGGACCGGGTGCCGACCGTCGTAGCCTCCGTCCGCGATGTCCGGCTGAGCGACCACGACCGCACGGTGCTCGCCGAGGAGCGCTTCCACATCCTGCCGGACACCGAACACATCCGGCAGCTGGAGGCGTCCGCGCCCCGCCACCCCGCGCTGGCCCGGCTGTACGCCATGACGGACCGGCCGGTGCCCACCGCCGTGCTGTTCGGCGACCGGCTCAACCCGTATCTGCGCATCGACCGGCCCTTCATGCGCGTGGGTTCCGGGGACACCGAGGCGGCGGCCGCGCTCGACCGGCTCATGGACGAGCTGCGGCGCGTCCAGCGGGAGATCGTGGTGGGCCCCGGCTCGCTGCTGATCGTGGACAACTACCGCGCCGTGCACGGCCGCCGCCCGTTCACCCCGCGGTACGACGGGACCGACCGCTGGCTCAAGAAGCTCACCGTCAGCCGCAATCTGCGGCGCAACCTCAGCGGATACGCCCTGGAACACCCCCGTGTCATCGTCTGACCGGAAAGGCAGTCACATCCCATGCGCACCGTCATCGTGTCCGGCGCGTCCAGCGGAATCGGCCACGCCACCGCCGAGCGGTTCGCCCGCTCCGGCGACTATGTGGTCAACCTCGACCTCCAGCCGCCCGCCCCGGGCACGGTGGACGGCCCCCGCGAGGGCGGGGGCCGGGTCCGCTGGGTCGAGCTGGACGTCGCCGACTGGCCGGGCGTCCGCGCCGCCGTCGACCAGGTGCACGCCGAGCGAGGCCGCATCGACGTCGTCATCGCCAACGCCGGCATCAGTGTCCGGCACGGCATCCTCGACCTCACGGAGGACGAGGCGCGGCGCACCCTGGACGTCAACCTGATGGGTGTCCTCGCCCTGTGGCGCCACGCCGTCCCGCACATGCTGCGCCGGGGCGAGGGCGTCCTGCTGGCCACCGCGTCGGTCAACGGTTCCCGCGGCTATCCGCTCTACGCGGACTACAACGCCAGCAAGGCGGGGGTGGCCTCGCTGTGCCAGACCTTCGCCGTCGAGCTGGCCCCACTCATCAGGACCGCCTGTGTGGCGCCCGGCGCCGTGCTGACCCCCATGCAGCGCGCCGAGTACACCAACGCCATGCTCGACGAGGTCAACGAGCGCATCCCGGCCCGCCGCCACGCCCTCCCCGAGGAGATCGCGGACGTCTTCCACTTCCTGGCCTCCCCGCAGGCGTCGTTCGTATCGGGCCAGCAGTTCGTGGTGGACGGCGCCGAGACCGCCGGGGCGACCACCGCGTTCTTCCCCGGCCCCACCAAGCCACTGGGCTGAGCCCCCGTCGCAGCATCCCGCCACCACGCCTGAGGAAACAGCCATGGACACCCGACGGGCCCCTGCCCCGGAATCGCTCGACCAACTGGATCTCGCCGATCCCCTGCTGCACGCCCACCACGACCTGGGGCCGCTGTGGCGCCGGCTGCGCGCCGAGGCCCCCGTGCACTGGCAGCCCGAGACCGCGCGCGGCCCCGGGTTCTGGGCGGTGAGCGGCTACGCCGATGTCGTCTCGGTGCTCAACGACAGCGAGACCTTCACCTCCGAGCGCGGCAATGTGCTCGACACCCTGCTGGCCGGCGGCGACTCGGCGGCCGGGCAGATGCTCGCCGTCACCGACGGCAGGCCGCACCGGGCGCTGCGCAGCGCCCTGCTGAAGCCGTTCTCGCCGCGCTCTCTCGAGGTGGTGGTCGACAGCGTCCGGCGCGGTACGCACGCCCTGGTCAAGGAGGCGGTGGAGCGGGGCGAGGTGGACTTCGCCGCCGATGTGGCCGCGCACATTCCGCTCGCCGCCATCTGCGATCTGCTCGGTGTCCCGGCCACCGAACGGCAGCACATCATCGACCTCACCTCCGGCGCGCTGTCCTCGGCGGACGGCGCACCCACCGAGGAGGCCACCTGGGCGTCCCGGAACGGCCTGCTGCTCTACTTCTCAAAGCTGGCCGCCCAGCGCCGCGCCAAACCGTACGACGACGTGGTCAGCCTCCTGGTGACCAGGGAGATCGACGGCCGGCCGCTGACCCACGAGGAGATCGTCTTCAACTGCTACAGCATCATCATGGGCGGACACGAGACGACCCGGTTCGCGATGGTCGGCGGCCTGCGGGCGCTGATGGAGCACGAGGACCAGTGGCAGGCCCTCACCTCCGGCCGGGTGACCACCGCCTCGGCCGTCGAGGAGGTGCTGCGCTGGACCACCCCGGCCCTGCACAGCGGCCGGACCGCGACCCGGGACGTCCTCCTCGACGACCGGTTCGTCGAGGCGGGCGACATCGTGGTCACCTGGCTGGCCTCCGCCAACCGCGACGAGCGGGTCTTCGACCGGCCGGACGACTTCGACCTCTCCCGCACCCCCAACAAACACCTGTCGTTCGCGCACGGCTCGCACTTCTGCCTCGGCGCGTTCCTGGCCCGCGCCGAGCTGACGGCCCTTCTGGAGAGCCTGCGGGACCTGGTCGCCAAGGCCGAGCCCGCGGGCCCGCCGCGGTATGTGTACTCCAACTTCCTGAGCGGCATGTCGGCGCTGCCGGTGTCCCTCACGCCGAGTTGCCGTGTGCTTGCCGGGCCCATTGCCTGGGAGGGGCCCGCGGCCGGGCTTACCGTCGGAAACATGACTCACACTCCTGCCGCCGTCGGCGCCGAAGCCGTCTCCGCCGTGGTGTGCGGCATGGTCCGGCTGGTCGCCCCGCGCAAGCTCGACCAGGTCGAGCTCGACCACCGCCTCGTCGGCGATCTCGGCTTCCACTCCCTCGTACTCGCGGAACTCGGCTACAACCTGGAGGATCTGTACGGCCTCCGGGCGCTGACCCCCGAGGAGACCATGAAACTGGAGCGCGTCAAGGACGTGGTCGAGTTCGTCTCCACCGAAGTGGCGAGCGGCCGGGCACAGCTTCCCGACGACGAGGAGCTCACCGCCCTCTTCGCCCGCTACGGCGCCGAGGCCCCCACGGCATGACCGGCGAGGTGTCCGACCGCCCTTCCTACGCGCTGGCCGCGGACTTCGAGCGGGCGCTCGGCGACCCGGCGGCGCGTGGCGGTCCGTTCAGCCACGCGGAGACGGTCGAGCACGAGGAGCTGGGCGCGCTGCCCCCGGGGGCGGTGGACCTGGTCCGGGCGTGGGGGTTCAGCCGGTATCTGGTGCCCGAGGAGTTCGGCGGCCGGCTGCGCAACCTGGAGCAGCTGGTCCTGCTGACCCGTGCGCTCGCGCGCCGCAATCTGACCGTCGCGGTGATGTTCGGCTCGGCGCTCCTCGGCGTCAACCCGGTGTGGCTGTGGGGGGACGAGGAGCAGCGGGCCCTGGTGGCGCGGGGCCTGCTCGACGGGGATCTGGCGTGCTTCGCGGTGTCCGAACCGGACCACGGCAGCGACCTGGGGACCAATGAGACGACGGCGTCGCCGGACGGTGACGGGTATGTCCTCACCGGGGAGAAGTGGCCCGTCGGCAACGCCACCCGGGGCCGTTTCCTCAGCGTCTACGCGGCCGTCGAGGGCGCCGGCCCGTCCCTGCTGCTGGTCGACAAGCGGCGGCTCGCGGCCGGGAGCTGGGAGAACCATCCCTTCGTGCGGACGGTGGGCCTGCGCGGCCACGACCTCAGCGGGATCACCTTCCGGGACACCGAGGTGCCGGCCGGCGCGCTGCTCGGCCGCCCCGGCGGGGGCCTGCCCCAGATCCTGCAGGTGCTGCAGATCACCCGCACCGCCATCGGCGCGCTGTCGCTCGGCACCATGGACTCGGTGCTGCGGATCGCGCTGCGCCATGCGCGAGAGCGGGTGCTGTACGGGCACGAGATCTACCGCATCCCCGTCATCCGGCGGCACTTGGTGCGCGCGCACCTCGACCTGCTGATCGCCGAGTGCACCACGCTGCCGGTGGCACGCGCGCTGTCGGTCGCCCCGTCCCGGCTCAGCCTGTGGTCCTCCGTGGTCAAGTACCTGGTGCCGACGCTGGGCGAGGAGGTCGTGCAGGAGGCCGCCCGGGTCCTGGGAGCCCGCGGCTATCTGCGCGAGGGCGTGGCCTCCGGCGTCTTCCAGAAGCTCCAGCGCGACCACGCGATCGCGAGCGTCTTCGAGGGCACCACCCATGTCAACCTCCATGGCATCGCCTCGCAGCTGCCCGCCGTGGCCCGGGTGGCGGACCGTCCCGCCCCCGGCCAGGACGGTGTGCTGCGTCAGCTCTTCGACGGGTCCCAGGAGGCCCCGGTGTGGCATCCCTCGGGCCGGGCGCTGCGGCTGACCAACGCCACCGAGGACGAGATCACCCGGGGGTGGGGCCCGGCGGTGGCCGAGGCGCGCCTGATCGCGGAGCGCGAACTCCCGGTGTCCGAGGCGGACGCGTTGCTCAAGGTCCTTGACGCGCTGTCGGCACGCCGAGCGGCCTTCTATACGCGGATCGCCGCCGAGTCGCTCGACGCGGCGACGACCGAGGGACAGGACCGGGCCGCCGAGCACTGCGTCCACCACGCGGCCGCCTCATGCCTGTACACCTGGCTGTACTCCTTCACGCGGGAGCGGGCCTCGGCCGGCGGCACCGGATGGCTGGTCCTCGTGCTGCAACGGCTGCTCGCCCGGCTCGACCCCACGGCCGGGCTGGACGAGAGCCTGCTGCCATGGCTGGAGGAACTGATGTTCGCCCGACTTGACGGCCCGGAGTACTTCTCGCTCCGGGCCGTCAGGGAAGCCGCCGGAACGGCGGAGAGCTGAAGGTGGACCGGCCACCGGTCAGGCGGCCGTCCGGGCGGCACCGGTGGCGGCACCGGTGCCGGTGTCGGTGTTCTGGGGGTGTCGCTCCAGCTGCGTCACGACATGCCGCACCAGCGCATGGATGCGGTAGGTGTACTGCCGTTCCCGATGGGTCTGGACCAGCGAGGCGTCCGCGAGCTCGGCCAGCAGATGGGCCACCCGCACCATCTCCGGGCGGCGGCTCGGCTGTGCGGTCAGCACATCGTCCAGCGAGAAGCCGTCCGGCAAGGCGACCAGGTCGCGCAGCAGCTCGCGGTGTGGTGCGGGGAGCAGGTCGTAGCTCCAGCGCACGCTGTCGGACAGCGTGCGATGCGCGCTCAGGCCCCCCGTGTCGGCCTGGCCGAGCAGGTGGAAGAGGGTGTCTTCCTGGAGGAGAGAGGTCAGCGGCAGTGATCTGAGCCGCTGTGCGGCGATCTCGATGGCCAGCGGTACGCCGTCGAGGAGTCGGCACAACGTGGTGACCAGCGGGAGGTGATGGGCGAGGTCCAAGGTCGGCAAACCGGCCTGCACCCGGCGCAGAAGGAGCTCCACCGCACTCGGCACGGGCATGTCACGGCCGTTGGGGCCGTCCACGCGCAGCGGCTCGACCTCCCAGGTCTCGGCCGCGCTGGCGGCCAGCGCACGGCGCGAGGTCACCAGCAGATGGAGCCCGGGATGCTCGTCGAGCAACTGCCGCGCGGCGCGGGCGGTCTGCTGGGCGACATGCTCGGCGCCGTCGAGCACGAGCAGCCGCCGGCCGCCGCGCGCGCCTGCGAGGGCATGTCCCGCTTCGCCGGTGAAATCCCGTGTGACGCGCGTCAACTCGGCGCGTGCGTGTGCGGGGTCGGCATGTTCGGGCGGGCAGTCGCGCAACTCGACGACGGCCACTCCGCCGCGGAACAGCGGGCGCAGCCGGGACGCCGCCGCGAGGGCCAGCCGCGTCTTGCCCACACCGCCCGGCCCGGTGAGGACGACCAGCCGGCTGCGCTGGGCGGAGGCCAGAACATGGCGCATATCGATCTGTCTGCCCACTAACGGATCGCCGAGAGGCCGGGGGCCGTGCCACGGCGAGGGCTCCGACGTGCGGTTCCGGTGTGCCTCCGGGAGCTGTTCGAACAGCGCCGCCATGTCGTCCGCGCCCCAGGGCGCCATCTCGGGTGGCGTGGCGGGCGCCGCGCCCAAGGCGCTGAGCAGCAGGGCCACCGAGGTTCTGCGCGGGTTGGTGTTGGAACCCGTCTCCAGATTGCGGATCGTCCGCACGCTGACACCGGAGCGCTCGGAGAGCTCCTCCTGCGTCCAGCCGGAGATTCGGCGTTGGCTGAGTAGAAAGTCGCGCAGCTGATGAATGTCGGTTCCGTCGAACGACATGAATTCATTCGGAATCACCACTGAGTGAATCCCCCTTTGCGATGAGACATGCGCTGCCTCTGCGCATCCCGTACGGTGCGCCACCCGGCCGATCGCAGCCTGGCGAAATCGACCCTCATCAGACCTCCTTGCTTCCCCGCTTGTGCATGCTCGAGAACCCGAAAAGTCACTCGCACGCAATGACAATGTCCCCGTTGAACAGCAAGGAGACCGAGGTGTGGCGGTGTGGCAAGAACCGGACCCTACTCGACAACTTGCCCGAGGGGGAGTGGTAACCTTGACATGAAAGCGCCAAGTGTCCACTAGTTGACAACTCCGCCAATGCCACTGGAAGTGGACATCCCGACATTCCGCGCTCTTGAAACATTCGTTCTTTGTCACGCGGCCACTCCCCTCGGTAAGCGGCAAATCTCCCCCGCGAGTTGCCGGTGCACTGCCTGGCCCGGGCCAGCACGCATCGACCAGCATGCTGCGCGAGATCCACAGCGCGGGCCCGGACGGGCGAGACAGCGAATGAACAGGGGGGCGGAGGCGATGGCGCGGTCACGTCCCGAGGAGCCTGAGGAGCCCGAGGAGACACAGAGCGCTCAGGGGAGGCGGCCGTCGCTGTGGCGCGACCGCGACTACCTGTACTGGTGGTCCGGAAACGGCCTGTCCACGCTGGGCACCAGCGTCTCCACGCTCGCCTTCCCCCTGCTCATGCTCTACGCCACCGGGTCGGCGACACAGGCCGGCACCATCACCGTCCTGCACATGCTCGGCAAACTCGGCACCCTCGCGGTGGGCGGAGCGCTCGCGGACCGTGTGTCGCGCCGCGCCATCCTTTCTCTGGTCCCGCTGGTCGAAGCGGTGGCCATGGGCGCTGTCGCCCTGCTGGTGTACCGGGGCGACCCACCGGTGCTGGGACTCGACGCGCTGGCCCTGGTCAGCGGGTTGGCCGCCGGGCTGAAGGTCGGCGTCTCGACACCGGTGCTGCGCCGGATCGTCCCCAAGGAGCAGATCGCCACCGCGACGGCACAGGGCATGGGCCGCGACATGGTCGTGCAACTCGTCGGCGCCCCCCTCGGGGGCCTGCTGTACGCCACGGCCCGCTGGATCCCGTTCCTCTTCGACGCCGTCTCCTTCGTCTTCATCACCCTGAGCTCGCTGCTCATCCGCCGCCCCCTCGGCCCGGACCGGCACACCGACGGCGAGCGGCGGACCGGTCTGGCCGAGGACATGAGGGACGGCCTGCGCCTGATCAGACGCAGCGACTATCTCGTGTTCACCCTCGCGTGGGGGGCCCTGCTCAACACCGTGGCGCAAGGGCTCACCCTCCTGTTCGTCGTGCTGGTGCGGCACCGCGGCGGCGGGCCCACCGCGGTCGGTGTCGCGACCTCGCTCGCGGTCGTCGGCGGTGTCATCGGGGCCGTCGCCGGACCGTGGTTGATGCGGAGGCTGGGCGCGCGGCGGGTTCTGCTGCTCTCCGCCTGGGTCTTCGTGGCGTCCTTCGCCGTCGTGGCGCTGGTCCCTCAGCCGTGGCAGATCGGTCTGGTCCTGATGGCCGGCATGACCAGCATGGTGCCGATGAACGTCGTCATCGAGTCGTACGAGGTCCGGCTGGTCCCGGACGCGTATCTGGGCAGGGTCGCCGCGACCAGCCAGTTCTTCTTCCAGGGAATGCAGTGGATCGGTCCGCTGGCGGCCGGCGTCCTCGCCGACGCCCTGGGGGTGGAGACGGCCGTGCTGATCCTGGCCGTGGCCATGGCCCTGCTGGCGATCGCGCTGCACACCGCCCGGCGCCAACTGCGTGTCCTGGACATCCCGCTGGCCGAGGTGCCCGAACTTCCGGCCCCGCCCCCGGCGGTCGGCCATCCGTCCGAAACCGAACCCGTTCACCCGCAGGCCGGGGGCTCGACCCTGCAGCGGTGAACACCCACCGCGGGAGCGAAGGGACAACACGTGGCCACTTCAGTGGAGATGGGCATCGTCGCGACGGGCACCTCCTTCGGGGAACCGCGCGGTGTGGCCGAGACGGCCGGCGCGTATGTGCCCGACCCCGAGGTCGTCGGCGCCCTGGGGTACGAGACCTACCACCGGGTGGCCGACGGCGTCACGGCCACCGACCTCGCGGCCGAGGCGGCCCGCGAGGCCCTGGCCAACGCGGACCTCGACATCCTCGACATCGACCTGATCGTCGTCGGCCACTCCGACATCCCGGAGTACCTGGGCTGGGACTCCTCGGCCGCCGTGGCCCGGGCGTTGGGCGCGTATGGCACCCCCACCGTGCTGTTCACCCAGGTGTGCGCCGCCTGGTCGGTGGCGCTCGACCACGCGGCGGGCGCGATGGCGCTCTCGGCCGACACCGACACCGTGCTGGTGGCCCTGGTCAACGTGGCCAGTGAGGCGCACACCAACAGGATGGACTTCAACGGCGCCATCGCCAGCGACGGCGCCGTCGCGGCCGTGCTGCGACGCGGGCACCCACGCCTGCGCCGGCTCTCCTCCGCCCACTTCACCAACCCCGAGTACGCGGATTTCTTCCGTATCGAGTTCGGCGGTTCCGCCGCTCCCGCACCGCCCGCGGGCCGCGGCGATCTGCACGCGGACCCGATGGTCGGGATCTTCCGTCACTTCGGCCGCGACCCCGAGCGCTTCCAGGTGTTCATGAAGGAGATCAGCGGGCGGATCGCGGACGTGGTCGACCAGGCCCTCGCGCGTGCCGGCAAGGACCGGACCCAACTCGCCCGTCTCATCTACCTCAACGACAACCAGCAGGCGATCCGCGAGGCCGCCGACGCCGTCGGCCTCCCCATGGAGCGCACCAACGCCGAACTCGCCCGCGAACTGGGCCACATGGGCGCCGCCGACCAGCTGATCTGTCTGCGGCGGCACATCGAGGCCGCCGAGGTGGCGCCGGGGGATCTCGTGGCACTGGTGGGTGTCGCAGCGCCGGGCATGCACTGGTTCTGCACGCTCATCGAGGTGTGAGCTCACCGAGGTGTGAGCCCATCGACGTGTGAGGACGTCAGGAACCAGTGGAGGGAAACAGCATGTCCGCGCAGCCCCACCCCGCGTCAGCGACGGCACCCCCGACCGCACCCCAGACCGCGTCGGCCGTTTCCGAGGGCGACATCGCCGCCTTCGTCGTCGAGCGGTTTCTGCCCGGCGTCGACGCGGCGGACCTCGACGCGGAGTACGACCTGCTGGCCACCGCCGTGATCGACAGCCTCGGTGTGTTGCGGATCGCCGAATGGCTGGCGGACCGCCACCGCATCGTCGTCCCCGACGCGGAGCTGACCAGCAGAAACTTCCGCTCGGTGGGCGCCATCCTGACCACGGCCGAGCGCGCGGCGGCCGGGGAGGGACACTGATGGCCCACACCTTCGTGACGGCCTTCGCCCAGCACGCGGCCTCCCGCCCCGCCGCGCCCGCGCTCATCTGGGAGGACCGCGCGATCGGCTACGCCGAGCTGTACGCCATGGCCTGCCGGGCCCGCGCCCAGGTGGAGACCGCCGCCCCGGACGCCTCCCGCCCGGTGGGCCTGCGGGTGCGCAAATCACCCGAGGCGGTGGCCCTGGTGCTGGGCGCCCTGATGGCCGGCCGCCGCCTTCTGCTGCCGTCCCACGAACTGCCCGACACCCCGGCGAAAGAGCTGTACCAGCAGGCGGGATGCCAGGTCGTCCTCGGCCTGGCCGCCGGCCCGCTGATCGACCGGGTGGTGGACCCGCACGCGGTGTCCGGCAGCGCCGGGGAGGCGCCGCCGGCACCGGTCGACGACGACGCCATCGGCTTCATGCTCACCACCTCCGGCTCGACCGGCCTCCCGAAGATCGTTCCGCTGTCGTTCGGGGCGGTCACCCGGTTCACCGCGTGGGGGGCCGAGACGTTCGGGATCACGGCGGGCACGGCCGTCCTCAACTACGCGCCGCTCAACTTCGACCTGTGCCTGCTGGATGTGTGGACCACCCTGGCGTACGGCGGCACCGTCGTCCTGGCCGACCCCGACCGGGGCGCCTCGGCGGGGTATCTGCGCGATCTGGTCGTCGACCACCGCGTCTCGCTGATCCAGGGCGTACCGCTGCTCTTCCAGCTGCTCGTGGAGGCGTCAGCCGGCGAAGAGCCGCCGGCCGGGCCCGAGCACCTCGTCTTCGCCGGCGACAGCATGCCCGCGCGGGTGCTGGCCGGGCTCTTCACGGTCTTCCCGAACGCCCGCTGGTACAACAACTATGGCTGCACCGAGACGAACAACAGCTTTCTCCACGAGGTGGATCGCGCCCGGCCCGTCCGCACCCCGCTGCCGATCGGCCGCTCGCTGCCGGGTGTCAGCTGGCTGCTCGTCGGCGAGAACGGGCGCGCGCTGACCGGCCCCGGACAGGGCGAGCTGCTCGTCAACACGCCCTTCCAGACCGCGGGTTATGCGAATGTGCCGAACGACGAGAAGTTCGCCCCGCACCCGGACGGCGTGCCCGGCCTCGTCTACTACCGCAGCGGCGACATCGCCACCCGGCACGGGGACGGCTCTCTCAGCATCCTCGGGCGCACCGACTTCATGGTGAAGGTGCGGGGCTTCCAGGTGAGCACCCAGCAGGTCGAGGGCATCCTGCTGGACCACCCGGCGGTCGTCGAGGCCGCCGTCGTCGCGATCCCCGATCCGGTGGCGGGACACCGTCTGCACGCCCGGCTGCGCCTCGCCGAGCCGGGCTCCGTGGGGGTGCTGGCCCTGCGGCAGTACTGCGCGGAGCGCACGGTGCGGGCGGCCATCCCCGGCGTGATCGAGACGGTGGCCGACCCGCTGCCCAGGACCTCCACCGGCAAGATCGACCGGAACCGGATCAGGGAGTCGCTGGCCGGGGCGAGGATCACGCACGCGCCGCGCGGAAGCTCTTGAACACTCCGCTCACACCCAAGGCGAGCACGATCAGCGCCGTGCCGGCATAGGCCTGGTCCGATTGAGACCACAGGGTGTCGGCGTCCGCGAGGAAGTCCGGGTTGAAGAAGGTCTTCCGGTAGAACACCCAGGCCAGCGGGAGCGTGAACACCGCCTGGGCGACGGCGTTTCCGGCGGCCAGCGGAACGGTCCAGCCGCGCATGGCCACCCGGGCCAGCTGGACCACCACGAGCCCGGCGAGCCCGGCGAGCATCGGCCACGCCCAGCCCGACCACAGCTCCGGGTTCAGCACCTCGATCCGCTTGCCGTCCCCGCCCGCACCGTCCGCCCGGTAGGGCTCGGCGGTGTGCTGCCAGATGATCAGCCCGAACAGCAGCCCGTACCACACCGCCGCGGCACAGGCCCCGACTCCGCCCTTGTCCGGCTGCCGGGCCTCGGGCAGGTCGTCGGGTGTCCAAGTGGCGGCATCGACCACGCCCTTGCGGTGCCGGACCCGCTCCATCACGGCGAACACCACGGTGACCACGGCGATCATCTGGCAGCCGAGCGTGAACAACGTGTCGACGCCGCCGCCTATGGCCGAGCCGAGGTCGTCGTTGTCCAGGACGTCCAGGACGACGAGCCCGAAGGTGACCGCCGGCAGCACGGTGCACAGCAGGGTGACGAGCAGGCGGAAATACGTCGGATAGAGGTCGGGTCCGATCAGCGCGAGCGGCCGTTCCGTATAACGAGCGGCGTACCGGACCGGGTCGCCCAGCTCGCTGAGCACCTCGCGCTCCGCCACCCGCGGGTCGGCCGAGCCGCGCCCCTCGACGGTGTCGGCGATCGTCGTGCGCAGCTCTTCGGCGATGTCGTCCCGCTGGTCGGCCGGCAGCCGCCGGACGACCTCGTGCACATACCGCTCAGTGAGCACGCTCGTACTCATCCGCTCTCCTTGGTGAGTCGTGAAATCGAGGAGACAAGGTCCTGCCACTCGCGCACCAGACCGGTGCGGACCTGGGAGCCGTCGGGGCTGACCTGGTAGAACTTTCGCGGCCGGGACTCGTCGGTGTTCCACTCGCTGGTGAGCAGACCCTGTTTCTCCAGCCGGCGTAGCAAGGGGTACAAGGTGTTGCCGTCGACGGTAACCCCCGCGTCATTGAGCGTCTCCAAGAGCGCGTAGCCGTAACTCGGCTTCCGGAGCAGCGCCAGGCAGGCCAGCACGACCGTCCCGCGACGCAGCTCCTGAGCCTGGGCAAGGGTCAGTTCTTCTACGGACACGCGTCACACGATACTGTGCGGCACACACTAATGTCACCCCTCGGGGTCCGGGTGACGCTCAGAGAACTCGCGGCGGCTCAGCCGATGTGTACGGCTCAGCCGACGTGTACGTGGGGGCGGCGGGTCCGGTCGGGCTCGGCCTCGCGGAGCACCTCGCGGGTGACCGGGGCGACCTCGCCCTGGCCGAACAGGAAGAACCGCAGGAACTGGGCGAAGGGGCTGCCTTCGGTCCACTCGAAGTAGATATGTGGCCGCCGCCCCGTCAGGTCCCGCACCTGCAGCAGCAGCGCGGCCAGCGAGTTGGGGATGCTGGAGCCGTCGAGGGTGAGCACCCGGTAGCGCCCGTGCAGCACCTCGCCCCGGACACGCAGCGCGGATTCGAAGTCGGAGGCGTCGCGGACGGTGACCTCGACGAAGACGAAGTCCTCCTCGACGGGAATGTCGTTGTCCGCCCGGATCTGCTGGATCTTGTCGCGGTACTCGGCCGCGTCGCGGCTGTCGGGCTCGTTGGCGATGAACCGCATCCGGCGGGTGGCGGTGTCGCGGACGAACCGCTCGGCCATGGGGTCCAGGTCCACATCGGTGACGCGCAGCTCGAAGGCGCGGGCCAGCCGGGACAGCAGGGAGACGGCCATGATGCCCGCGATGAAGCAGGCGCCGATCTTCACACCGTCGGGCCGCTCCACGACATTGACCGCGGTCGTGTAGAGAAAGACGGCGGAGATGACGGCGAAGCCGATCGTCCAGCCGCGCTGCCGGGCGCGCCGGGCGGCGATGGTGACGGCGATCGCGGCGGAGGTCATCAGGACCAGCACCCCGGTGGCGTAGGCGCCGCCCTGCGCGTCGACATCGGCGTCGAAGATCCAGGTCACCAGGAAGGCGACGAGGATGAAGACGATGACCATGGGGCGTACGGCGCGGGCCCAGTGGGGCGCCATGCCGTAGCGGGGCAGATAGCGCGGCATGAGGTTGAGCAGCCCGGCCATGGCCGAGGCGCCGGCGAACCACAGGATGCCGACGGTCGCGGCGTCGTAGACGCTGCCGAACGCGGAGCCCAGGTACTCGTGCGCCAGATAGGCGAGCGCGCGGCCGTTGGCCTCGCCGCCGTCCTTGAACTCGTCCTGGGGGATGAGGAGGGTGGTGATGACGCTGGTGGCGATCAGGAAGACGCTCATGATCACCGCGGCGGTGGTGAGCAGCTTCTTCGTGTCCCGGATCCGCCCCACGGGCCGCTCCTCGGTGTCACCGGGGTCGCCCTCGACGTGGGGCATGACGGCCACGCCGGTCTCGAAGCCGGACAGGCCGAGCGCCAGCTTGGGGAACACCACCAGCGCCAGACCGACCATGACGAGCGGGTTGCCGTGTTCGGCGGTGAGCGCCTGGGACCAGTCGGTGACCACGTGCGAGGCGGTGGCCACATGCCACAGGCCGACCAGGACCACCACCGCGTTGAGCACCAGATAGACGCCGACCAGGACCACCGCCACCCCGATGGCCTCCGTGAAGCCCTTGAGGAAGACCGCGCCGAGGAGGGCGACCAGGCCCAGGGTGATGACGACCTCGTGGCCGTGCAGGGTATTGGTGAAGTGCGGGTTCTCGACGAGGTGGGTGGAGGCGTCGGCCGCGGAGAGGGTGATGGTGATCAGGAAGTCGGTGGCGGCGAACCCGAGCAGCGTCAGGACGAACAGCTTGCCCTTCCAGAAGGTCAGCAGCCGCTCCAGCATGGCGATGGACCCCTCGCCGTGCGGGCTCTCCTGCGCCACGCGCCGGTAGACCGGCAGCGCGCCGGCCAGGGTGACGACCACCAGCACCAGGGTGGCGATGGGGGACAGCAGCCCGGCGGCGAGGGCGGCGATGCCGGGCTGGTAGCCGAGGGTGGAGAAGTAGTCCACACCGGTCAGGCACATCACCCGCCACCACCGCTGACCGCGGTGGCCCTCGGAACCCCCGGAGCCCTCGGAACCCTGGGCCTGCGGCCCCGGCTGCTGTTTGCCCATGTCGGACAGGCCCTTGAGCATCCAGGCGCGGAAATGACTCTCACCCGGCTCCTCCGGAGGGGATTCCACTTCGGCGGAGGTGGTCATCGTGGTGCTCCTGTCGCTTCCCAAAACCGAACACACCGCCGAGGCGACGGCCAGATCAGGGTAGACGTGCCCCTCTCCGGCGCCCCACGGCGGTGTGGTCGGGCCCGGCGTGTCGCACCCGCTTCACGGCGGGTGGCGTGCGCACGGTGCGCACGCGGTCACGCGGTGTCGGGCAGCAGGTACCAGAACTCGATCTCGGCGAGGTTGCAGCGCCCGTCGTGGCCGTCGTGGACGCGGATCAGCCGGTAGGAGGCGCGTTCGGCGAGCTTCACCTCGTACCACTGGGCGGCGGAGATCCCACTGAGCGTGTGCAGGTCCGTCCAGGTCTGCCCGCCGTCGTCGGAGCCGCGGAACACGGTGCCGTTCGCGCGCAGGATCTTGTCCGCGGCGTCGGTCCGCGGGAAGACCCGGATCCGGTCGACGGTGATCGGCCCCTTGTCGCCGGCGTCGATGTCGATCCAGCTCTCGGCGGCCAGGGTGTCGGTGTACGTGGCGGAGTCGCCGTCGAACGCCTTCCAGCCGTTGGACTCCTTGGTGCCCTTCCCCGGCCACTCGACGGTGGACGCCTGGACCATGCCCTGCGTGATCTCGAACTTGCGGAGCAGCGTGTCCACGGACACCAGCAGCTCATACGCCGCGTACGCGTCGTCGATCAGGGCGTCCTGGTCGGCCCCGGCCCCGTCCGCCGCCTTCTCGATCCGGTCGAGCTCCGCGGTGAACGCGGCGTAGCTCTTCTTCGTCCAGTCGGCCGGAACGGTCTTCCGGGCGCGGGCCAGCACCTGGGCGAGGGTCTCGGCGACGGCGACGGCGGGCTCGGCCGTGGTCCGGGTGCCGCCGCCGACGAGGGTGGCCGTCACCTGGTAGTAACGCTTGCCGTGGCGGAACCCCTCCTCCTTGTGGGCGTAGCCACGGCTGTTCTCGACCACGTTCTCCCACTTCTGCCCGTCGGCGGAGCGGGCCAGGGTGAAGCCGATCGCGTCGTCGGGCTTGTTCCAGCGGACGGTGACGGTCGCCGCGTCCCCTTCGTTTCGCTCGACCGAGACCAGCAGCGCCTGCGCCGACAGGGCCTCCAGCGCCACCCGCGCGAAGGTGGCGTCCCCGGTGGCGGCGAGCCCCGCGTGGACGGCGTACGGCAGCGGCGTGAACAGCGTGCCGACCGTCAGCCAGGTCTCGCCGTCGGGGGAGGTCTGGGCCTGCACCCGGTGGGTGGCGAAGTCCCGGACGAGCCGCAGATACGGGGTGGCGGCCAGGGTGTGGCCGTCGAGCTTGTCGACGATCGGCGAGCGCTTGTCGTCCTGCCAGTCGTGGCGGCTGTCGCGGGTGCGGTTGCGCAGCACGAGGTTGCCGTCCCGATCGGCACCGAAGAACAGATAGCGGGTGTTGGCGGTGAGCTTGTCGCGCAGCAGCAGGCCGGTGAGCGAGCCACGGGCCGTCTCCAGGCGGGCGGTCAGCGTCCAGCTTCCGGCCGCGGGGCGGCTGGCGTAGTGCAGCGCGTCCTCGATGTCCCGCTTCAGCACGTCGTAGTCGTCGCCCTCGCCCAGCCCGTCGCCGTGTGCGCCCAGGACGCGGACCGTGGTGCCGCGCACGGCGGTGCTGCCTGGGTGCGCGCCGCCCAGCGCGTCGTCGCGCCACCCGGACTTCAGCAGCGCGGGCGTGGCGGGGGCGGGCAGTTCGGCGCGTATGGTGTGCGACGGCAGTCCGGAGCCCTGCCCGTTCACGCCGGTGACCGTGTAGTAGTAGGTGGCGCCGCGCCGGGCGGTGCGGTCCAGGTGGTAACGGCCGGTGGCCTTCGGCGCGAGCAGTGTGTACGGGCCGGTGGCGCGGGTCGCCCGGCGCACCTCGTAGTGCGTGGCGCCCGCGGTGGTCTGCCAGGTGACCGCGATGGCGCCGTCGCCGGGCAGGGTGTGCACGAAGTCGACATGGGCGGGCGGTGCGGCCGCGGCCTCGGCGGAGGAGAGCTTCAGCACCAGACCGCTCTTCGGGCCGATCCGCACCGCGCCCTTGACGACCGGCAGTTCCCGGCCGGTGACCAGGTCGGTCACGGTGGAGCCGGTGTGGTCGGCGGGCAGTTCGACGGTGAAGGAGCGCTCGTTGCCGTACACCGTGCGCGTGGTGTTGAAGACGAAGAAGTAGCGGCCGTAGCGGGCGGTCAGCAGATCGGGATAGCCGGAGTAGGCGTGGTCGGCCTCGAAGTTCTCGCGGTGGACCGTGCCGACGCCCGGCTGGTAGGTGATCGGCGCGATCTCGCCCGCGAGGGCCTGCGGCGCGGTGGAGTCGCCGGTCTGCTGGTCCTCCATGAAGTCGACGTCGATGTTGTCCATGCGGGCCCAGTAGTCCCGGTACTGGAACACCGCGTCGGTGCCCAGCTGCACCAGCTGGTCGTGGTCGGGGCGGCGCACATGCAGCCTGCCGTTGCGGGCGAAACCGCGCTGGCGCTCGTTGAGCTGGCCGAACAGATGGGTGTCGCCGTCCCGCAGCGACACGAACATGCAGTCCACATCCACCCACGCGAAGCGCTCGTAGTCGCTTCGGCGCACCGCGAGCGCGGAGAGCTCCGCGGCGGTGTAGCAGGCGAAGTCGGTGTGCGGATGGACGATCCCGGTGGGCTTCTGGTCCTTCAGATAGGCGTATGTCTCGCCGAGCCCAAGGTCGTACTTGTTCTGGCCCGCGACCGACGAGAAGGTGTTGAAGTACTGGTGGTCGGCCAGCTGCTGCTGCGCGAAGCCGACCGCCTCGCGGGCGTACGCCCGGGTGGCCGCCCAGGCGGAGCCCGCGTACCGCTCGGCGTGCTCCTCGATGTGCCGGGCGAGCGACACATAAAGCATGATCTTGCCCTCGGACTGGCGCAGCACATAGCCGGGGAACCCCGGGTAGTTGGCGTTGCGCTCGTCGATGACCATCTCCATGCGCATGATGCGCTTGAGACCGTTGTCCAGGTCGGTGTGGCGGGCGTAGGAGCGCGCGTGCAGATTGCGCAGCGCCAGCTCGAGAATCCGGTCGTTCAGCTCCTCGTCGCCCCGGTGGCCCCAGGTGCGGTGGAACCACTGGGGGAGGTAGTTGGTCGCCTCGCCGTAGTTGGCCACATAGCCGTTCTCGCGGGTGTGGCCGCTCTCGGTCATGGTGGTGTAGTGCCTGCCCAGCGGCAGCCGGCGCACCACGTGGCCGTCCTTGTCGAGCTTCGAGGTGGCCAGGCCCTTGATGACATAGCGGATGTAGTCCTCGGTCCAGCGGGCCGTGGTGTCGTGGTAGAAGAGCGAGTGGAACAGGTCCAGATCCTGCCCGTCCGGCCCGACCAGCACCTCCTCGCCGAGGAACGGTTCACATCCGAGCAGCTCGCCCGCGATGCGGTGGCTGCGCGCCTTGCCCTCGTAGAACTTCGAGCCGATGACCCGCAGTCCTTCGTGGGCCTCCCAGGCGCCCTCGTAGCAGTACAGCACCTGGTTGTAGATGTACGACAGACGGGAGCGGGCGTAGTCGAAGTTGGCCTTGAGGACCCGGCCCCAGGCGGCCCGCCGGGTGAGCCTGCCACCGTCGAAGTCGACGTCCTTGAGGGAGGTCTCGCCTTCCTTGGTACCGGTGGTGAACTCCTCGTCGAGGAAGGCATCGAAGGCGTCACGGCCGTAGACATCGTTGTCGTCGATCAGGTTCTCGACGATGTACAGAGCCTGGCCGAGCGCCCCGTAGTAGCCGCCCCAGTCGCCCTGGTGGCCGCCGCGCGCCAGCAGCTTGGTGTTGCCGTAGTAGTCCTTGGTGTGGTTGTCGACACACTTGAAGATCCGCAGCAGCGCGGCCTTCTTCTCGGCGGCCGACTTCGCGGGACACCAGGTGGCGGTGGCCAGGGCGCCGCTGTAGAAGAGGAGTTCGTCCTCGTAGCGGACGATGGACAGCCTGCCGGCGGCGGACGCGTCGATCTTCGCGGAGTGGCCGTCGAAGAGCTTCACCTGACCGGCGACATACCCGTCGACCAGCGCCTGCTTCTCGCTCTCGCCGAGGTCTGCCACGGTGTCGGTGGGCGGCGTGTAGTCGGGCCGCGGTTCGTCGCCGACCGCCAGATACGCGCCGGTGTGGGTGTACGCGCGGTAGTAGCCCCGCGAGTCGGCGGTGACCTTCGCGCTGAAGGCGCTGTCGTAGGTGCGCAGGGTGATCTCGGCCTGCTCCCGGCCGTGGGTGTGCTCCAGCGGCAGCATGACGGTGGCGTAGAAGAACCGGCCCGGCAGGGGGCGCACCGTGCCGATGTTCAGCGCCTCGTAGTCGCCGGAGCGGCGGTAGCCGATCTGCTCGCCGTTGATATACGCGATGGTCTTGTACGGCGAGGTGTCGCCGCCCCAGAACTTCACGGTGAGGTAGTTCTGCCGCACCGGGTCCACCTTCATGGTGAACCGCAGCTCACCGCCCTTGATGTCCGGCGGGTCCAGCGGTTTCGCGACCCGGGCCCGGTCCCCGGCACGGCCGTCGACGACCGCGGTGTCGGCGGCCACGAGGCCGTGTGCCGCCTCGGCCGCCGCGTCGCCGAAGTCGAGCAGGTCCAGGCGGTCGCCCGTGGCCCCGCCCGCCCCTTCGGCGGCCTCGGCGGCGGGCGCGGTGGTCCAGAGCCAGGCGCCGGCGGCCGCGGCCGAGGTGCCGGCGGCCGCGGTGCGCAGCACGGTTCTTCTGCTGATGGGCATGGCGAAGTCGTCTCCTTGCGAATCCTTGCGAAGGGCGAGGCGGGGAGGGCCGAAAGGGGGTTCGGCGGGGGATCAACCTGTGATCAGCATGGGGCGTGGCCGCGGGGCGTCACTTGAGGCTGCCGAGCGTGATGCCCGAGCGCCAGAAGCGCTGTAGGGAGGTCATCAGGATCACCATCGGGAGCAGCGAGACGATCGAGCCGACGACGACCATGCCGGTCAGATCGGTGGAGGTGTCCATTTTGACCTTGAGCCAGGAATAGAGGCCCAGCATCACGGTCCACTTCTCCTGGCTGCGCAGGAAGATCAGCGGTCCGAAGAAGTTGTTCCAGTTGGCGACGAAGCCGAGCAGAAAGATGGTGGCGGCCCCGGTCGACATCAGACGGACGCCGATCTGGAAGAAGATGCGGTACTCGCCCGCTCCGTCGATACGGGCGGCCTCCAGCAGCTCGGGCGGGATGGCCCCCTCCGCGTACACCTTCGCCAGATAGACGGAGAAGGCGTTGAAGAAGCCGGGCAGGATGATCGCGTAGGGCGTGTCGATCAGCTGGAGGTCGCTGTAGAGCAGGAACGAGGGGATGGTGAGCAGCGCGCTGGGCACCAGGAACGAGCCGATGATGCAGCCCATCAGCACGCCCCGGCCGCGGAACTCGTACATCGCGAGCCCATAGCCGCAGGCGACGCAGATCAGTGTCATCCCGGCGGTGCCCACGACCCCGTAGTAGACGGTGTTCCACATCCACCGGAGGAAGATGCCGTCCTGGTAGGTGAACAGCTGGTGCAGGTTGTCCCCGAGGTTCATCCGGGAGAACCACAGGCCGTTGGAGGTGTACAGATCGCCCTGGCTCTTGGTGGCGGCCACCAGCAGCCACCACACCGGGGCCAGGGAGTAGATGACGAAGAACGCCAGACCGGTGATGATCAGGACCTTGGTGCGCGTGCCGTGCCGGACCGCGCCGGGCGCGGTGCGGCGTCGTACGGCGCGCTGCTTGGCGGCGGGTGCGGGTGCGGGCGCGGGCTGGAGTGTCGCTGTCATACGGGCGCCTTGTTGGTGAGCTTGTAGAAGACGGCGGACGCGGCGCCGACCACCAGGGCGAGGATGATGGACAGTGCGGCGGCGTAGTTGAACTCGCCCTGCTGGAACGCCCAGTCGTAGATCGCCATGATCGGGGTGAAGTCGCGGGTCACGGTCTCCGGGGTCATGGTCCGGAACAGCATCGGGTCGCTGAAGATCTGTAGGGTGCCGATGATGCTGAGCACGGTGATCAGCACCAGGGACCGGCGCACCAGCGGCACCTTGATCGACCAGGCGATGCGCCACTCGGAGGCGCCGTCCACCCGGGCGCTGTCGAAGATCTCGCGCGGCACGGCCTGCAACGCCGAGTAGACGATGAGCATGTTGAAGCCGACGCCGCTCCAGGCCAGCAGGTTGCCGAGGGAGATCCAGATCATCTCGCCGCTGTAGAAGTCCGCGTCGATCCCGAAGAGGGCGAGGAACGGCGTCAGCGGGCCCACCACCGGGCTGTAGATGTAGATCCAGATCAGGATCGCGACAATGCCCGGAATCATGTACGGGATGAGCAGCGGCACCCGGAAGCGGGCGGCGAGGCGGTGGCTCAGCGCGTCGAGCAGCAGCGCCATCATCAGGCTGAGCAGCATGATGGTGGGGATGGCCACCGCGGCGAAGAGCGCCACCCGCAGCATCGCGGCCCAGAAGTGGGCGTCCTCCAGGCCCCGCGCGAAGTTGTCGAACCCGGTGAACTCGACGGTCTTCTCGCCGAATCCGAGCCCGGAGCTCTTCTTGGAGTAGAGGCTCTCGCGCAGGGCGAGGAGGACGGGGGCCAGGGTGAAGAGGGCGAAGCCGATGAAGAAGGGGGCGGTGAAGGACGCCCCCTTCAGCGCCATCATCCGCCGCCACGGCAGCCGTGGCGGCGCCGCGCCCGGCGCGGGTCGAGGGCCCGTGGCCATGGTCTCAGCCATCGACGTTGATGTTCTTCCGCTTGAGGTCGGCCACCGTCCAGGTCTGCATGTGCTCCAGCGCCGCCTTCATGGTGGTCTTCTTCGCGGTGACCTTCGCCCACTGGTCCTGGAGCTCGGCGAACATGCCCGTGTAGTTGGGGCCCGCCACCCAGTTGTCCCGGCCCGCCTTGACGGACTTGAGGATCACGCCCCGTGCCTTGGACTTCCGGGGGCCGAAGAGCTTCTCCGGCACCGCCGAGTCGACCCACGGGGAGGGGTCGGGGACCGCGCCCGGCCAGGTGTACTGCTTGGTGTCCTTCTGGTACGAGGCGTCGGTCGAGTCCTTCGAGGTGTTCAGCCACACCGCGGCCTCGACCGCCTCCTTCACGTGGTCGCAGCCCTTGGGCACGATCAGGCCGCTGGTCGGCGAGTGCATCGGGGTGACGAACTCGGTGGCGTCCTTGAACTGCGGCCGGTCCACCGGTTCCCAGTCGCCCAGCGACTTCTTGTACTCGCGCTCGTAGTTCTGCAACTGCCAGGTGGAGGTGGGCAGGGACACCATCTTCCCGGAGTCGAAGTAGTTGATGAGCGCGGGCCTGTCCGTATACGTCTGATGGGCCACCAGGTCGTTGTCGACCAGCTGCTGGATGACAACGGCGGCCTTGAGTGACTCGGGGGACAGGAAGTCAATCTTCCACTTGTCTCCGTCGATCTTGTACCAGGAGCCCCCGGCCTGCTGCACCAGTTCGATGAGGGTGCTGGGGTCCTCACCCGCCAGATTCATGACATAGATGCCGTGCTTCTTGAACTCCTTGCCCGCGGCGATCACATCGTCCCAGGTCTTGGGCGTCTCGACGCCGTACTTGTCGTACACCTTGCGGTTGATCACCATGAACGGGGGCGTGGCGCCGCCCGGGACCGCGTAGTACTTGTCCACCGCCCGTGCGGAGGGCAGCGCCGACTCGGCGAACAGGCCCTTCTTCAGATACGGCGTCAGCTCCTCCGTCACGTCCTGGGCCAGCCCCTCGGAGGCCAGGGACGGCGCCTCGCCGAAGTTCTGGACCAGACACGGGACATGTTTCTGGGCGGCGACCGCGTTGCGCAGATTCTGCTGGGTGCCGGGGTTGTCGGCCTGCTTCACGAACTTGAGCTTGATGTCCTTGTGTGTCGCGTTGAACTTGGCGACCACCGGGTCGATGTTCTTGGCCTCGAGCCAGTTCCAGTACTCGATGGTGACCGGGCCCCCGGCCTTCCCGGCCGTGTCGCCGCCGCAGCCGGTCAGGACGACGGAGAGCGCCACCGCTGCACAGGTGGCCACTCTGACCCGCTTGCTGTTCATGGAATCCTCCTGGGGATCCGGGAAAACGGACCGACTACCCATAGAAATCGGTCTCTGTGGAAGCTAGAGGTGGGGGTTCGGTTGGACAAGATGTCGTACGCGGAAATCTTGGAGTATCGGCAACTTCGCTGCTCATGGTCGGTGATACGAACCAGTAGCTCGGAGTTCGCCAGGGGTTCGGTGTAGAGATCGATTGCTGAAAGAGTCTCAGGCGGCGCGTTCCAGCTCCGTGTGATCCACCTGATGGGCCAGTGGCACCCCGGCCAGCAGCCGCTCCAACTCGCCGACTACCGACAGGCCGAGCCGGCGCACCTCGTTGCCCTGCGACCCCGCCAGGTGCGGGGTGATGAAGGCGCCCGGCAGCTCGAAGAGCGGGGAGTCCGCGGGCAGCGGCTCCGGCTCCGTGACATCGAGGACGGCGCTGATCCGCTCGGTGCGCACCTCCTCGGCCAGCGCGTCGTGGTCCACCAGGCTGCCGCGCGCGGTGTTGATCAGGGCCGCGCCGTCCGGCATCAGCGCGAGCTCACGGCGGCCGATCATGTGGTAGGTCTCGGGAATCGCGGGGGCGTGGATCGAGACGATGTCGCTGCGCCGGAGCAGCGCGTCCAGCGGCAGCAGCTGGACGCCGAGCGCGGCCGCCTCGTCCTCGCCGACGTATGGATCGGCGAGGAGCACCTCGAAGTCCAGCGGGCGCAGCAGTTCGATGACGCGGCGCCCGATCCGTGAGGCGCCGACGATGCCGACGCGGCGCCCGAAGTTGCCGATGCCGGGGAGGATCTCGGCGAGGGGGAAGGTGCGCAGCGAGCGGTAGCGCTCGCGGGCGGCGAAGAGGTCCTTGCCCGCCAGGATGATCATGCCGAGGGTGTACTCGGCGACCGGCAGCGCGTTGGCGTCCGCGGCGGACGAGACGACCAGCCCGCGCTGCCACCAGCCGGGGGCCATGATGCCCTTGACCGAGCCCGCGGCGTGCAGCACGGCCCGCAGTCCGGGGGCGGCGTCGAGCACCGCCGCGTCGATCAACGGACAGCCCCAGCCGGTGAGCAGGATCTCGGCCCGTCCGAGGGCGCTCCGCACCCGGGGGTCCCGGAAGTCCTCGGCGATCAGCGAGGGATCGACCTCCACGGAGGCCTGAAGCCGGTCCAGCACCTCGGGGGGGTAGACGCTGGGCAGGGTCTTCGTACTCATGGCGAACAACGCCAGTGGGCGTTCGGGCAAGGCAGTGGCCTCCGACTCGGGGGAACGTCATAGCAACCGGTCTCTACGCTAGGGTGGCACTGATGAGAGGGTCAATGGAGCGAACAGCTGGAGTGTGGAGGGTGACCGGTTTCCATGGGTGGATCCCGGGACGACGAAGGGCCCGGCGCCGGCGGTGTGCCGGCGCCGGGCCCTTCGTCGTGTCCCGGGCTTGAGGCTGCCTCAGTCGAAGCTTTTATGGGTGACGCTGTCCGCGCTCAGCCCCGATTCCGCAAGGAACGCGCTCAGTACCGCGCGTGGATCCGCGTCCCCGATCGCCGTCAGGATGTAGCCGGGGTGCGGGGCGTTCTGTACCTCCCGCACCAGGGCGGCGAGCGTTCCGCTGTCGAGAGTGAAGGCGAAGGTGAGCCAGTCGCCCAGATCGTCCTGGGTCACCTCATGAGCGCCCCAGCGGGACTCCAGGCTCTCGGTCGTCACATCGAGCTGGGCGACATACGCCTGCGGGGACCCGTGGAAATCCGCCGCGTCAATGCGCCGCACGCTACCTCACCTCCGTGACGAAGGCGGGGATCGAGGCGAAGTCCTCGCCGTTGTGGTGGACTCTACCCACCCCCGACTCGCTGCCGAGCTCCCACGCCACATAGCCGGGCGGTGTGTTTCTCGCCGGCTTGGGCTCGACGGAGGTGTAGAACTCGAAACTCCCAGGTGGCGCGCTGTCCGGAATGGCGCCTCGGTGGGCCTGGACCATCTCCTCGCCTCCCCAGCGTGAGGCGCGTCCCCACAACTCTCCCGACTGGACGACCTGCTGCGTCACCTCGACCGTCTGAGTCGGCGAGCCCAGCCGGTGGAACGGTCCGTGCAACTCGCTGACGGCGCCGATGCCGGGCTGGGGCGACTCCAGCATGAGGGGCGGCCGGGCAGCCGCCGGTTCCGGCGTCGGCGGAGCCGCGGACTCCCTGCCGAACACGGACCTCAGGCGTTCCATGAGGGAAGGCCTGCATGGGGTCAGACCGTGGGGGTCGGCCCAGGTGGTGGGGTTGTGGACGTAGGTGGCGGGGTTCGGGGCGGGGGAGAGGCCGAGGGGGTCGGGGGTGGTGTAGCGGGCGGTTTCGGGGTCGTAGTAGCGGTGGTGGTTGTAGTGGAGGCCGGTTTCCGGGTCGTAGTACTGGCCGGGGAAGCGGAGGGGCGTGTAGGTGGTGCTGTCGGCGGTCCAGGTGGTGGTGCCCCAGAGGGTGGTACGGGTGTTCCAGGCGATGTCACCGGACTCGTCGACCAGGTGGGTGGGGGTGCCGACGAGGTCGGTGACGATCGCGAAGAACCGCCGATCGACCTCCTGCTGGGTGGTGGTGTCGGTGATCCGCTCGGTCTGGGCGACCGGGTGCAGGCCTTGGTGGTCCCAGGTGAGAGTGACAGGCCGCGGCAGGCCGGGCGTCGTGGTGGTCTGTTCGACGAGGGTGGAGCCGTCCCAGGTGAAGTCGGTCTGCTCGGCGACGGTGTGGCCGTCGGGGGCGAGGCGTTGTTTGGCGGTGCGGCGGCCGAGTGGGTCGTAGAGGTAGCGCCACACCGTGCCGTCGGGGGTGGTGACACAAGTGAGGTGATCCTCGCTGTCCCAGGTGTAGCGCCAGGTGTCGGATTTCTTCGACAGGCGGGTCTTCTGGCGGAGGGTGAGGCGGCCCGCTTCGTCGTGTTCGTAGCGGACGTTTCCCGCGCGGGTGATGCGGGTGCCGGAGTAGGCGCGGTCTCCGGTCGCATCGGTGCCGGGGTGTCGTTCGGGCCAGGTGGCGTGGGTCTGGTTGCCCGCCTCGTCGTAGGCGTAGCTCTCGGTCCAGCGTCGCGCCTGGACGGCGGTGACGCGGCCCGTGTCGTCGAGGGTGAAGGTGCGGGGGCCGGTGTGGTGGTCGTCGATGGCGGTGAGGTGGCCGTCGGGGCGGTAGGTGTAGGCCCGGTGGTGGAGGGGGTCGGAGGCGGCGGGGCCGGTGAGGGTTTGTGCGGTGAGCCGGCCGAGGGGGTCCCAGGTGTGGGTGAAGGTGAGGGTGTCGTCGATGTGGCGGGTGGTTTCGCGGCCTGTGGCGTCGTGGTCGAAGTCGAGGGTGTGGCCGGAGGTGGTGAGGGTGGTCTGGTTGCCCGCCGGGTCGTAGGCGTACGTGGTCGTGGCGCCGGTGGGGGTGGTGCGGCGGGTGCGGCGGCCCAGGGCGTCGTAGGTGTGGGCCAGGACCCGGCCGCCGATCATCTCGGATTTGACGCGGCCCATGCGGTCGCGCTGGTAGACCACCTCGGTGTCGGGTCCGGTGGCCGAGGTGAGGCGTCCGGCGGGGTCGTAGGCGTAGGCGGTGGTCCGGCCGTCGGCGGTCTTGCGGACGGTGCGGCCGAGCGGGTCACGGGTGAAGGCCACGGTCTGGCCGAGGGGGTTGGTACGGGTGGTCAGCCGGCCCGCGGCGTCGTGGGTGTAGGTGAGGACACGGTCGTCGAAGTCCGTCTCGGACAGCAGACGGCCCGCCGCATCGTACTCGTAACTCCAGGTCAGCCCCTGAGGGTTGGTGACCTGGGTGAGGCGCAGCGCGGTGTCGTGGGCGAACGCGTAGCGCAGCCCGTCCGGGCCGGTGCGGGCGGCGAGCAGGTCGAAGTGGGTGTACTCGTAGGTGGTGGTGCCGGTCGGCCCGCTGTGGCTGGTGCAGTTGCCCTCGCCGTCGTAGGTCCAGGACTCGCTGGTGCCGTCCGCGTGGGTGCGGGTGGCGAGCTTGCCCTCGACCGTCCACTCCAGCCGGGTGGTGTGGCCGAGGGGGTCGGTGACGGTGGTGGGGCGGCCGAACGGGTCGCGCTGGTAGCGGGTGGTGGCACCGAGCGGATCGGTGATTTCCGCTGGGAGGCCCGCGGCGTCGCAGCGGATGTGAGTGGTCTCGCCGAGGGGATTGGTGACCGCGGTCTGACGGCCCTGCTCGTCGTGGGCATAGCGGGTGGTGTGGCCGGTCGGGTCGGTGACGCTGGTGCGTCGGCCTGCCTCGTCGTAGGTGTTGTGCCAGGTGGCGCCGTCCGGGCCGGTGACGGTCAGCGGCAGGCCAAGCGCGTTGTAGGTGGCCTCGGCTTGCAGGCCGTCGGGGCGGGTGACCGTGGTGAGGTGGCCTGCCTCGTCATAGGTGTAGGTGGTGGTATGGCCGAGCGGGTCGGTGTGGGTCAGGGGCCGGTGGTGGCGGTCGTAGGTGGTGCGGGTGGTGTTGCCCAGCGGATCGGTCTGGGCGATGACCTGGCAGGCGTCGTTGATGACGTAGCGGCTGGCGTGGCCGTCGGGGGTGGTGACGGTGGTGATGCGGTGGCCGGTGGTCTGGTCGGCGTCGTGGTAGCTGATACGGACCGATATGTGGCCTGCTTCGCCGCCTTCCGCGATGCAGCGGTCGCGGTTGTCGTAGACGTAGTCATAGCGGCGGTCGTTGGTGTCGGTCCAGGAGATGACGCGGGCTTCGTCGTCGTACTCGAACCGCAGGGGGAGGCCGGAGGAGTTGATGACCTCGGTGAGGTTGCCGTCGGTGTAGCGGTAGCGGAGGAGCTCCTGGTCCGAGCCGTCGGGCGCGGCACCGGCCAGGTGGAGGGCGGTGATCCGGCCGTTGTGCGTGGTCAGCTTCAGGTGATAGCCGGCGGAGTGCACGATGCCGGTGGGCGCCCCGTCGCTGTCGTGGTCGAAGGTGATGAAGTGGCCGCTTCGGTCCGTGATCCGCTCCAGCCGCGCGACCCCGTCACCCCCGCCACCCGGGCCGTCCCCGCCGTCCGGGCCGTTCGGGCCGGTGAAGTGGAGGGTGCCGCCGGTGGCGGGGTCGGTGAGGGTGTAGTCGCCGTCGGCGTCCCGCTCCAGCGGCCACCGCGGACCCGCCACCGGGAGCGTCGGCAGGCCGGGGGCCGGGTGCGGATAGGACAGCAGCAGCCCGTCCTCGCTGATGAACACGACGCCCTCGGCGTCGATCTCCAGCCGCTGGTCGGCGGTGCTCGACCACGACGGCCCGAACCAGCCCCCCGCCGCATACCCGGACTCCACCCGGCGCCGGAAGACCAGCGGCAGCTCGCCCGGCAGCGTCACATCCGTCTGCGGCAGGAACATCTTCCCCGTCGCCAGGTCCACCGGGTCCGTGCCGTTGCAGGTCTTCCCGGCATCCTTGCGCGCGAAGGGGTGCGAGCCCTCCTTGCGCAGCGCCGCACGCGCCGCGTCCTCCCCGCCCCGGGCGTACTTGGCCGCCGCCATGCCTTCCCGGGCCATACCGAGACCCTTGGTGCCGACCAGCTCGGGCACCAGACGCCCCAGCCCTTCCGCCGGGTCCTTGGCGAAGGCGTCGAGCATGTTCTTGCCCGCACCCACCGGGTCATTGGCCAGCGTGACCAGCCCGGCCGCGGTGCTGTTCAGATTCGTGACGTACTCAGCCGGGTGCGTGATGTTGTACAGGTCCAGCGGATTGAGCTGGCGGGCGAAGTTGACCAGGCCTGCCGTCCCCTTCACCACACCCCCGACCAAGTGCGACGAGTCCAGCTGCAGGCCCTCCAGGCCGTCCCCCACCTGCTCGGCGTAGGAGGGCTTGGGCGGGGCGGCGTCCCGCGCCTGCGCCACCGCCTTCACCGCCGTCTCCTCCGCCTTGTTCCGCTGCCGCCGCGCCTCGTCCAGCTTCTCCTGCGCCGCCTTGGCCTTGGCGGGGCCCGGGTCGGCGAATTCCGCCGGCTCCTTCGGCTTGGCCCCCGGCTCCTTGCCGTCCTCCACGGCGGCCTTGTACTTGTCCACCGCCGCGTTGTACGTGTCCACCTTCCCGTTGTAGGCCGACCGCGCCTCCTCCGACGCCCTCTTCGCCGCCTTGTACGCCTCGACCGCCTCTGCCGCCTGGCCCTGCGCCCACTCCACGGTGCCCGCGAAGCCTTCCAGTGCCACCGCGGCCTTCTCGCAGGCGTCGGCGGCTTTGAACCACTTCTTCGGCTCGATGGACACCTTGTCGCGGAAGGCGTCCGCGCTTTTGCCCTTGAGGTGGGAGGCGTCCAGCCCCTTGAGGCCGTTGCCGACCTGGTCGAAGGCCTTCTGGAAGTCCCGCAGATGTGTGGCGGTGGACCGGAGCTTGCCGGCGCTGCCGAAGATGAGTTTCTTCGGGTCCTCGGTCTCGTCCAGCTGCATCTCGGCGACATCGGCGCCCAGCGCGTTCGCCGCCGAACGGGACTTGTCACGGACCCAGTCCGCTCCGCTCTCCCACCCGACCTTGTCCAGACCCTCCGCGGTCTTGTTGCCCAGCCACTCGACACCGTCCCCGACGGCCTCCGTGCCCGACTCGACCGCGTCGTCCAGCCAATCGGGGGTCAGATCCCACCCCATCAGACCTTGTCTCCCTGCCCCGGGGCTTATCTCGCCCTGACCTGCGTTCTGCGACTTTGCGCACCGTACAACACGGTGTCCTGTCGCTCACGACGCGGAACAGGCTGCTCCGGGTTCCCGCGTTTCCCCCCTCGTGATCAGCCATCAGCCGGGGCGATCCGCTCGGCCCGGATGTCGTGGCCGTCCGCGGTCAGACAGCGGCCGGTGGACAGGTCGTAGCGCCAGCCGTGCAGGGTGCAGGTGAGCTCGTCGCCGTCGAGCTGTCCGAACCGGCCGAGGTCCGCGCGCAGATGGGGGCAGCGCCGCTGGACACGCCAGCCGTCCAGCTCGACGTGCTGGCCGTCGTCGTGCCCGGAGTCGTAATAGTTCTCCACGTACTCGATGCGTTCACTGGACAGACACTTGAAGAACACGTACAGGAACTCGTTGTACGGCCCGATCCGGCTGGCGCTGAAGCGCAGGGACAGCAGCAGGCTGTTGGACCAGTCGACCTCGCGCCGGGCGATATTGGTGGCCACCAGGTCGCCCGTGGTGGACAGCGTGTAGCGGCAGCGCTGGCCCTCCCACCGGCGGACCTGGCGAGCCGGGAAGTCGATCACGATCGGGGTGTCGTCGACATCCAGCCGGGCCGGGCCGCCGACCCCGTCGCAGATCCGGTCCGCGCGCGCCAGCAGCGGTTCCCACCACTGCTTCAGCTCGGCCAGCAGGCGTTCGGGCGGCAGCGCCGGGGCGCGCGAGGCGCGCTCGGCGGCGAGCGCGGGCTGCTGTCTGCGGGCGAACTCACGCAGGTACGCGCCCTTGTGCTCGAAGATGTGGTCGATCTCCTTCGCGGTGTAGCGGTGGGTGAGCTTGCACGCGGTGCGCTGCGGCTCGGCGACGGTGCCCGGCAGCAGCAGGTGCGCCGAGGTGTCCGGCCGCGCCTCGGCGAGCTCCGCCAGGAACTCCCTCTGGTCGACGAAGATGCTCTCCCCGTCGCGGCCGGTGCCGTTGAACCGGAACAGGTCCTCGTCGAGGAAACAGGGCGGTCCGGCGTTGGGGAACACATGCTTGGCCTCGACGGCGTCGATATAGCGCAGGGCCCGCTCGGACTGCCCCTCGCGCTTGCGGGCGGCGAACTCCCGCTTCGCGGTGTCCGGCAGTTGGTAGACCATCGGCCACCAAATCGCCCCGGAGAACTGCAGGAAGTGCGCGTCGACCTCGCCGAACGCCCGGATCGAGGGTATGTCCAGCGGGTGCGCGTCGTTCTGGTTGAGCAGCACCGTCTCCCCGTCGTCCAGCGACAGCGCGGAGTCGCCGATGGGGCCGTCGCCGGGACCGGTCAGGGCGGTGATCATGATGCGCAGGCCATCGCGCTCGACCGGGACACCGCTGCTGGTGCGCAGGAACTCGCTGAAGCCGAGCGCGCGCAGCTCGCACTCCAACTCGTCGGTGGCGAAGGCGGGGAGCAGCACGGTGAGGTCCTTGCGCACATTGCGGCGCAGGTTCTCCGCGTCGAAGTGGTCGCGGTGCAGATGCGATACGTACAGGTAGTCCGCGGCCCGTCCGTAGTGGTCCCAGTCCAGGTCCGTGTTGTCGGGGAACGGGAACCACGAGCCGAAGAAGGCCGGGTTGACCCAGGGGTCGCAGAGCACCGTTCCGGCGGCGGTCTCGATGAACAGTCCAGCATGCCCAAGTCCGGTCACACGCATAGCACAGCACCTCAGCCCGGCTCCGTAGGTCACCCGCCCCAACCGTCACGGAAGGGGCCGGTGCGTCACGGTTTTCACTGTGTGCGGATTTCGGTGCGTGTGCACCCGCAGCGGAAGTGTCCCCGGACACCGGGACACGCGGATGGCCAGGCCAGGGGCGGTGGCCGGGGTGTGGTTTCGCCTGGTCGAACGTCGCCCGGTTGCCGTAGTGCGGCGTGTCGCGAGGCGTGGTGTCGGGTGGCGTGTCCCGACTCACCAAGTAGGGTCGGCGGGGCGGTCCGCGATCATGGTGACCGCCTGCCGGAGGGCCTGCCGGCAGGCCTGGATGGCAGGGTGTCGGCTTCGGCCACGGCGGACGGCGGTGAACAGCCTGCGCTCCCGGTGGCCGCGCGGCAGCGTGCGCAGCGCGACCGTCGGCGGCCGCCCGCTCCACACCAGGTCCGGCAGCAGCGTGGCGGCGTGGCCCTGCTCCACGAGGCGCAGATGCAGCAGGATGTCGGTGGACTCGAACCGCACGTCGGGCTCGAACCCGGCGGTGCGGCACAGGGTCATCGCCCAGTGCCGGGCGGCGGTGCCCTCGGGCTCCATGACCCAGGGGTGACCGGCCAGCGAACGCAAGCCCGCCTGCGGGCCCTCGGCGTCCACCGCGCCGGGCAGCGCCAGCCGCATCGGGTCGTCGCACAGGTCCTCCTGCTCGAGCTCCGCGGGCCGGGGGTTGGGGTTCCCCGGGTACTCCTCGGCGATCACCAGGTCGAAGTCGCGGGCGAGCAGCGCCGGGAGGGACCTCTCGGGCTCGGTCTGGGTGACATGGACCCGCAGCCGGGGGTGGAGGTCGCGCAGCTGGGTCAGCGCGGCCGGCACCAGGGCCAGGGCGGCGGTCTGGAAGGACGCGATGCGCAGGGTGCCGGTGAGGTCGGTGAGCGAGGTGGCGATGTCCGCCTCGGCGCGCTCCAGACGTTCGAGCACCGCCTCGGTGTGGCCGACCAGGATCTCGGCCTGCGGGGTGAGCCGCACCCGCCGCCCCACCGGCTCCAGCAGCTTCACCCCGACCTCCGCCTCCAGCTGGGAGAGCTGCTGGGAGACGGAGGACGGGCTGTACGACAGGGCGGCGGCGACGGCCGCGAGCGTGCCGCGGTGCTTCAGCTCGCGCAGCAGGCGCAGCCGGTGCAGATCGAACATCGGCGGACCGGCCTTCCTCGATACATCGGTATTTCTGATGAATATAGATCGGAAACATTCGCTGGACCGACGGAAGGGACGCATCGCACGCTGGTCGGGTGCCTGAGATCGCTTTCCCCCGCTCGCTGCCGTGGTTCGCGCACCCCGCCGCCCGGACCTGGACCTGCGACCCCGCCCCCACCCACGTACGCGACTTCCACGCCGCGCTGCCCGACTACGCCCCCACCCCGCTGCTCGAACTCCCCGCTCTCGCCGACGAGTTGGGGGTCGCCCGGGTCCTCGTCAAGGACGAGTCGTCCCGCCTGGGCCTGCCCGCGTTCAAGGCGCTGGGCGCGTCCTGGGCGGTCCACCGGATCCTCGCCGAGCGGACGGGCGACCGGGCGCCGGCCGGCCCGGTCACCCTGGTCACCGCCACCGACGGCAACCACGGCCGCGCCGTGGCCCGCACCGCCCGGCTGCTCGGTCAGCGCGCCCGCGTGTTCGTCCCCGAGGGCGTGCACCCGGCCGCCGCGGCCGCCATCGCCGCCGAAGGGGCGCGGATCGTCCGGGTCGCCGGGCCGTACGACGAGGCGGTGCGCCGGGCGGCTGCCGAGGCCGCCGCGCCGGACGCGGTCCTCGTCCAGGACACCGCCTGGCCCGGCTACGAACGGATCCCCGGCTGGATCGTGGAGGGCTACTCCACCCTCTTCGCCGAGCTCGACGCACAGCTGGCCACCGCCGGCGCCGGGCCGGCCGGCCTGGTCGCCGTGCCCGTGGGGGTGGGCTCCCTCGCCCAGGCCGCCGTCACCCACTACCGCGGCCGCCCCGCCCAGGGCACCACGGCCCTGCTGGCGGTCGAGCCCGAGGCCGCGGCCTGCGTGCTGGAGAGCCTCCGCGGGCGGGAGCCGGTCAGCGTGGCGACCGGCGAGACTGCCATGGCGGGCCTCAACTGCCAGACCCCCTCCAGCATCGCCTGGCCCTATCTGCGCGACGGCCTGGACGCCGCCGTCGCCGTCACCGACGCGGACAGCGCCCGGGCCGCCCGCGACCTCGGCGCGCTCGGCGTCCCCTGCGGCCCCTGCGGCGCCGCCTCGCTGGCCGGCGTCCGCGCCGCGCTCACCGGCGAGGGAGCAGGCGCCCGGCGCACCGCCCTGGGCCTCGGGCCCGACTCCAGCCTTGTCCTGCTCAGCACCGAAGGCGCCGACGCCAACCCCCATCTCCAGGAGCACCGTTCATGACCACCCCGGACACCCTCACCCCCGCGATCACCGTGGACGGGAGCCGCCTGTGGCGGTCGCTGATGGATCTTGCCGGGATCGGCGCGTACGACGACGAGCGCACCGGCCTGCGCGGAGTGAACCGCCTGGCCCTCACCGACGCGGACGCGGCCGGGCGGCGCCTGGTCGTCTCCTGGATGGAGCAGGCCGGCCTGACCGTGCGCGTCGACACGATGGGCAACATCTACGGGCGCCGCGAGGGCACCGACCCCACCGCCCGCCCGGTGCTCACCGGCTCCCACCTCGACAGCGTCGCCACCGCCGGCGCGTTCGACGGCTGCCTGGGCGTGCTCGGCGGCATCGAGGTCGTCCGCACCCTCAACGAGCGCGGCATCACCACCCGCCGCCCCCTGGAGGTCGCCGTCTTCACCGAGGAGGAGGGCGTCCGCTTCGGCACCGACATGCTCGGCAGCGCGGTCGCCGCGGGCCGCCTCCCGCTCGCCCACGCCCACGCTCTCACCGACCGTGACGGCGCCACCCTCGGTGCGGAGCTGGCCCGCACCGGGTTCGCCGGCCCCTTTGACGAGCGCCTCGATCCACCGCACGCCTACGTGGAGTGCCACATCGAGCAGGGCCCCGTCCTGGCCCGGGCCGGGGTGGAGGTCGGCGTGGTCACCGGCGTCCAGGGCATCTCCTGGCAGGAGATCACCGTCCACGGCCGCGCCGCCCACGCCGGCACCACCCCCACCGAGCTGCGCGCCGACGCCGGTCTCGCGGCCGCCCGGATCGTGGTCAGGCTGCGCGAGATGGTCGACTCCGGCGCGTACGGCGACCTGCGGGCCACCGTCGGCCACCTGACCGTCCACCCGGACCTGACCAACATCGTCCCGGCCCGTGCCGAGCTGACCGTCGACCTGCGCAACCCCGACGACGCGCGGATGGCCCGCGCGGAAGCCGACCTCGCGGACTTCCTGCGGACCCTGGAGGGGGAGGAGCCCGGCTTCGGCGTCACCACCCGGCGGATGGCCAGGACCGCCCACGTCCCCTTCGACGAGGGCGTGCGGGAGGTCATCGCCCAGGCCGCCGACGACCACGGTCTGCGGCATGTCCCGCTGCTCTCCGGCGCGGGCCACGACGCCCAGGAGATCGCCGCGCTCTGCCCCACCGCCATGATCTTCGTCCGGGGCGAGTACGACGGCATCAGCCACAACCCCCGCGAGTACTCCACCCCCGAGGCCTGCGCGCACGGCGTGGACGTCCTGGCCACCACCCTCGTACGGCTCGCCTGTGACGACGTGATCGGGTAGGCGGCGTCCGGCGGCCACGCCACGTACTCCACCGGGAGTACGCCCGGCCACCGCCCCGGGGCGACGCCGTCGCCGCCCGGGGCGGTCTAGCGTTGCGGGTATGCGTGAATTCTCCCCGGGACGGCACCCCAGGTCCGGGCGGGCGGCCGCCCGGACCTGGGGTCCTCCGTGGCGGAGCGCGGGCCTCGAGGCCCGCCCCGCCGCCCGCCTGCCGTGGCGCTCCTCGCTGGTCGTCGTGTTCCTCCAGCTGGTCGGGACGCAGTTCGCCGCGCACACCCGGCCCGAGCGGGCCGACCTCGGCCTCGTCGGCCGGGCGCTGCTGGTGGCCGGGCCCGCGCTGCTTTTGATGCGCCACCGACACCCCCGGCTCGCCGTCCTCGGCACCTCGGCCGTCACCGTGCTCTACCTCGGCGCCGGATACCCCTACGGCCCCGTCTTCCTCAGCGTTGTCGTCGCCTGCTTCGCCGCTGTCGCCGCCGGTCGGCGGGTGGCCGCCTGGAGCGCGCTCGGGGCGCTGTGGACCGCCCATCTGCTCATCTCGCACTGGCTCTATCGATGGCTGCCGCCCGGGGGCGACGGCCCCGCCGCCTGGGGGACGGAGGCGGTCGTCGCGGCCTGGGCGGTGGCGGTCGTCGCCGCCTCCGAACTCGTCCGCGTACGGCGGGAGCAGTGGGCCCGTGAGCGGGCCGAGCGGGAGGCGGCGGAGCGGAGACGGGCCGACGAGGAGCGGCTGCGCATCGCCCGCGAGCTGCACGACGTCCTCGCCCACAGCATCTCGGTCATCAACGTCCAGGCGGGCGTCGGCCTCGCCCTCCTCGACCAGGACCCCGAGCAGGCCCGCACCGCCCTGACCACCATCAAGGCGGCCAGCAAGGAGGCGCTGGGCGAGGTCCGCCAGGTCCTGGACACCCTCAGGGCCCCCGGGGCCGCGCCCCGCTCGCCCGCCCCCGGCCTGGACCGGCTGGACGAGCTGACCGAACAGGCCCGTGGCATGGGCCTCGCGGTGAGCGTCGAGGTGGACGGTGTACGGGCCGCCCTGCCGCCCGGCGCCGACCTCGCCGCCTTCCGTATCGTCCAGGAGGCCCTGACCAACGTCGTCCGCCACTCCGGCTCCCGCACCGCCCGGGTCCTGCTGCGCTACGCCCCGGCCGAGCTGGAGCTGCGGATCGACGACGACGGTCCGGCGACCGCCATCGGCATGACCAGTGGCATGGCCGGCGGCGGGCCCCGTGGCGTCACCGGTGGTGGCAACGGCCTGGTCGGCATGCGTGAGCGGGTCGCCGCGCTCGGCGGCACGGTGACGGCCGGGCAGCGCCCGGACGGCGGCTTCGGGGTTCGGGCCCGCCTCCCGCTCACCGCCGCTACGGTGTCCCCGACGCCGCGGCACGAGACGCCGTCGGGGATGCCGTCGGGCGAAGCGACCATGGAGGCCCCTTGAGCCCCTTGAGCCCCTTGATCCGGGTAATGCTCGCCGACGACCAGATACTGGTCCGCGCCGGATTCCGCGCCCTGCTGGACGCCCAGCCGGACATCGAGGTGGTCGGCGAGGCCGCCGACGGCCAGCGGGCGGTGGACCAGGTCCGGGAACTGCGCCCGGAGGTGGTCCTGATGGACATCCGCATGCCGGTCCTCGACGGCCTCGCCGCCACCCGCCGGATCACCGAGGACCCCGCGCTGGGCGAGGTGAAGGTGGTCATGCTGACCACCTTCGAGCTCGACGAGTACGTCTTCGAGGCGATCCGCGCGGGCGCCTCCGGCTTTCTGGTCAAGGACACCGAGCCCGAGGAACTGCTGCGCGCCGTACGGGCGGTCGTCGCGGGCGACGCGCTGCTCTCGCCCGGCGTCACGCGCCGGCTCATCGCCGAGTTCGCCACCCGGTCGAAGGAGCCGGCGCCCGCCGCCGCGCTCGCCGAGCTGACCGAGCGCGAGCGGGAGGTCATGGCGCTCGTGGGCATCGGGCTGTCGAACGAGGAGATCGCGCGGCGGCTGGTCGTCAGCCCGCTCACCGCCAAGACCCACGTCAGCCGCACGATGATCAAACTGGGCGCGCGCGACCGCGCCCAACTCGTCGTCCTCGCCTACGAGTCTGGACTGGTCCGCCCGGGCTGGCTCGGCTGATCTGCCGGAACAGAGGCCGGAAACAGAGGCCAGGCACAGAGGCCGGAAACAGAGGCCGGAACGGAGGTCAGAACAGCGCCTCGGGCTCCGCCGCCTCCCGCACCGGCGCGGCCACCTCCGCCGTGGTGGCGGCGTCCGCGGGGGCCGCGGCCAGTGGCCAGCCCGCCAGCTGCCGGGTGTCGAGCAGCAGGGAGCGGCCGGCCGAGTCGGTCAGGTGGACGTCCGGCCCGGCCACGGCCTCCACATGGCCCGCCACCGTACGGCCGGGGGCGAGCCGGATGACGCCGTGCGCCGGGCGCACACGGTCCAGATGGAAGACGGCGTCATGGTGGACGGGCGCACACGGACAGAGGGCGAGGGACTCCGGGAGGCCGTCCAGGGCGCAGGCCCGCGCGTGGAGCGCGGCGAGTTGGGCCGCGCGCTCCCGCTGGGGCGGCGGGGCCTCGCGCACGGCGCGCTTGGCGGCGTACGGGATACGATCGGGGACGCCGAGCGCGGCACCCAGCACGGCCTCCGCCCGGCGGGCGGCCATCAGAGGGCCGCGTCCGAGCAAGGTGCAGGAGAGCGCGGCCTGTTCGAGCAGCCGGGCGCCCTCGCGCTCGGCGGCGGTGATCCCGACCTTGATCAGATCCGGGCCGAACCAGGCGAGATAGACGTCGTACGGGCGTGGGTCGTCGGTGCGGGTGTCGGCGGCGACGGAGTACGAGCGGTCCAGCCGGGCGCAGTCCGGGCACTGGGCGGAGACGGCGGACGCGGGCACCTCGGCGCCCGCCGGGCACGGCGTGTGCCGGGCGCCCCTGCGCACGCCGACGCACCGGCGGCCGGGCCCGGTGGTGAAGCCCAGCGGGCGGCCGGGCGATAGCGGGGAGGCGCGGTCGCCGTGGGCGGGGTGATGCCAGGCCAGCGCGGGGCCCGACCGCCCCCAGCGCAGCCCCGCGCACCGCCAATGCGTCATACCAGGACCTCTTGCCTCAGGGCCTCTTGTCTCAGGGCCTCTTGCCTACCGGGGGAGAACGTCAGCGGTGCCGCTTGTGCGGCAGCCACCACAGGACCTGGAGGACCCGGGCGGCGAACCCGACGGTGGCCGTGATGGCGGCGCCCGTCAGCCAGGTCTTCTCCGCCGCTCGGCCCAGGTCGCCGAAGAGGGCCGGGCTCGCGCAGACGAAGAACAGCAGGGCTGCCAGCAGGGCGCCGGTGACGACCGCGAACATGATCTCCACGGTGACGGCGTCGCGGTCGGCCTGGGTGCGAGGACCGCTCACGGGGTGCATGTCTGTCATGCCACCAGCCTAGGGTCTCGCCGAGGGACGCAGCGGGGCGTACACCGGAAAGCCCGGTATACGCCCCGCCCGCCTCAGAAGCCCGAGCGCTCCCGCCACAGTTCGGCCAGCGATGTGTCGCCCGTGGCCCGCAGCCGCGCCATCGGCAGGCGGTTCCACAGCGTCAGATACAGCTCCTCCGCCGAACCGGACAGCTCGCAGTCGGCGTCTCCCGCGTCGCCGACCTCGGCGCGCGGAGGGCCGTCGGACAGCCGCACCGTCCAGACGACCTCGGCGTCCGTGGCCCGCAGCCGCAGGGTGCGCGGTGTCTCCGTCCGCACCTTGCTCCGCTCGGTGGCGTGGAACCCGGTCAGCAGCTCGCCGAGGCCGTCGGCCGCGAAGGCCGGGGCGACGGGGGAGAGGTCCTTGCCGAGCGCCGACTCCGCGTCGACCCGGTGGATCGCCGTCTCGTGTGCCTGCCGCCGGGCCCAGAACGCGAGCGGTGAGTCCGAGGTGAACAGGATGGTGAAGTACCGCCCCTCCGGGTCGGCCTCGTTCAGCGCCTTGACCAGCGCGCCGTGGCCGTCGCGGAACCAGGGCGTCAGATCTGCGTCCTCGGGCTCCTGGCCGGGCTGGGGCCGCACCACTTCGGTCAGCCCCTCGGTGAGGATACGGGTCACCCAGCGGTGCACCATCCCGACGTGTGCCACCAGGTCCCGTACCCGCCAATCGGGGCACGTGGGCACCTGCGCGTCCGGCCCGGCCTGCTGCGCGGCGTCGGCCAGCAGCCGACCCTCCCGGTCCAGAGCGTCGATCAACTCGGCAATGTCCATGGCGTAATTCTGTCAGTCTTGATCGAACATCCCGTGCCCGGGCAGTGGAGATGGGCTCACGCCGACTGGTCGGCGGGCTGACCTGCCCGGCGCGCGCCGTACGCGACGGCCGCCGCCACCGCCGCCAGCAGGGCGACCGTGGTCAGGGCGGTCGGCAGGGAGAACCCGTCGGCCAGGAAGCCGATGGCCGGCGGGCCGAGCAGCATGCCGCCGTAGCCGAAGGTGGAGGCCGCGGCGACCCCGCTCGGCCCGGTCAGGGCGCCCGCCCGCGCGATGGCGACCGGGAAGAGGTTGGCCAGGCCGAGACCGGTGACGGCGAAGCCGAGGAGCGCGAGCCAGACGGTGGGGGCGAGCGCGCCCAGCAGCATGCCGGCCGCTGCCGTGGTGCCGCCCGCGACCAGCGTGCGGGTCTGGCCGAGCCGTTCGAGGAGCGCGGTGCCGCTCAGTCTGCCGACGGCCATCATCAGGGCGAAGACCGAGTAGCCCGCCGCGGCCACCCCCGGGGACGCGTGCAGGTCCTGGTCCAGATGGAGCGCGGCCCAGTCGGCCATCGCCCCCTCGCCGTACGCCGTGCACAGCGCGATCAGGCCGAAGACGGCGACGAGCCGGCGCGCCGCGCTCCGGGAATCACCCCCGGGCGTCGGCCCGGCCGGAGCTGTGCTCTCCCCGGGCGGCCCCGGTACGGGGACGGGTACGGGGACGGGGAGGCGGATCAGCGCCCGGCCCGCGACCGCCGCGAGCAGCAGCCCGGCCGCGGCGAGCAGCGACAGGTGGATGGTGGGGCTGAGCCGCCCCGCGATCAGCCCGCCGAGGGCGGCCCCGGCCATCCCGCCCAGGCTGAACGCGGCGTGGAAGCCGGGCATGACGGGGCGGCGCAGCGCGGCGATGAGATCGACGGCCGCGCTGTTCATGGCGACATTGAGCCCGCCGAACCCGGCCCCGAAGACCAGCAGGACCAGTCCGAGCGCGAGCGCGGAGCCGGTCAGCGGCGGCAGTGCGACGCTGAGCGAGAGCAGGACGGCCGCGGCTACCGTCGTGGGGTGGCTGCCGAAGCGGCGGCAGAGCCGGCCGGTGACCATCATGGTGGCCACCGCCCCCGCGGACACGCCGAGCAGGGCGAGCCCGAGGGCGCCTTCCGAGGCGCCGGTCCGGTCCTTGATCGCGGGGATCCGGACCACCCAACCGGCGAACACGAATCCGTCGAGGGCGAAGAACGCCGTGATGACGGCGCGTAGTTGCGAGAGCGAAGGGTCGGCCGGGGCGGAGCGCTTTCTCCCCGGAATGGCCGCCCATATTTTGTTTCGTGTCGGCACAAAGTGAGAATAGGGGCGTGACCCAGACACGGACAAGGCTCGAGCGGGGCCGAAGCGCTCTCGGCCCGGCGCTGGAGCTCGTACACACCGGCCGGGCGCCCACGCGGGCGGTGCTCACGACCGAACTCGGCGTGACCCGAGCGACCGCGGGCGCCGTCGCCGCCGAACTCGAAGCGCTCGGCCTGATCCAGGTCGACTCGCGCCCGCTCGGGGCCGCCGGGGCGCAGGGCCGCCCCTCGCACCGGCTCTCGATCGCGCCCCATGGCCCGGTGGCCCTCGCCGCCCAAGTGCACGCCGACGGCTTCCGCGCGGCTCTGGTCGGGCTCGGCGGCCGGATCGTGGCCACCGACCCCGGCTGCATGACCGTGCCCGCCGATCCGGCGCATGTCATCGACGCGGTCGTCGAGGCCGGGGCCCGGCTGCTGCGCGCGAGCGGCCGCCGCTGCGTGGGCGCCGGGCTCGCGGTCCCCTCCGCGGTGGCGGAACCGGAGGGCACCGCCCTCAACCCGCTGCACATCGCCTGGCCCGCGGGCGCGCCCGTACGCGAGCTGTTCACCCGGAGCCTCGCGGCGGCGGGTGTCCGCGGCCCGTCCGGGGCGCCCCTCACCGGCCTCGCCGGCAACGACGTCAACCTCGCGGCGCTGGCCGAGCACCGCCATGGCGCGGGCCGCGGCGCCCGGCACCTGCTCTGTGTCGCCACCGGCCACCGCGGGGTCGGCGGGGCGCTGGTCCTCGACGGGCGGCTGCACACCGGCAGCGCGGGCCTGGCCCTCGAGGTCGGCCACCTGACCGTCAACCCGGAGGGACCGCTCTGCCACTGCGGCAGCCGCGGCTGTCTGGACATCGAGGCCGACCCGCTGGCCCTCCTCGTCGCCGCGGGGCGTGACCCGGGACCCGAGGTGTCCCTCCTCCAGCAGGCACGCGACCTGCTCCGCGAGGAGTACGCCGACCCGTCCGTGCGGGCCGCCGCCGACCTCCTCATCGACCGGCTCGGCCTCGGGCTCGCCGGGCTCGTCAACATCCTCAACCCCGACCGCATCATCCTCGGCGGGCTGCACCGCGAGCTCCTGGAGGCCGACCCGGAGCGGCTGCGGGCGGTCGTGGCCGAGCGCAGCCTGTGGGGGCGCAGCGGGGGCGTACCCGTCCTGCCGTGCACCCTGGACCACAACAGCCTGGTCGGCGCGGCGGAGTTGGCCTGGCAGGGGGTGCTCGACGACCCGCTCGAGGCGCTCGGCGCGGCGTGACCCGGGGTACGGCACGGCCGCGCCCCGGGCCCGCCTTCGGCCCGCCCGCGGGCCCGTGCTTCAGCTCGCGCGCCAGACCGTGGCCAGGGCGCGGGCCGGGTTGGCGGTGAGCATCTGGCGCACCACGTCGGCCCCCAGGGCGAGTTCGAGCCGCGGGCGCAGCCGGCGGAGCAGATACGGCATGCCCGGGCCGCCGTTCACCGACCGGGCCGCGGCCGTGGTCGTGTCGCCGCCCAGCAGCAGCTGGTCGGCGTGGCCGGCGTCCACGAGCGCGGCCAGCGCGTCGGGCAGCCGCCAGTCCATGGCGTGGTTCGCGCGGGAGGGCCCGTCGAAGGCGAGGAACGCCCCGGCCTTGGCCGCCTGTTGGTGCACGACCGAGTCCGGCGAGCGGTTCAGGTGGCCGAGGATCACCCGCTGCGGCGCCACCCCGTGCTCGTCGCACAGCAGGTCCAGGACGTCCAGCGCGGCCGTCCCCAGCTCCAGGTGGACGGCGATGGGCGCGCCGGTGCGGTGGTGGGCGTGGGCGGCCGCGGCCATCGTGCGGCGAGCATGGGCGTCGAGGCCGTGGAAGCCGCCCGCGACCTTGATCAGTCCGGCGCGGGGGCCCATCCCGCCGATGCCGCGCGTCAGCTCGTCGACGAAGAGCTCGGCGAGCCCGTCGAGCACCGCCTCGACGGTGCCCGGCGCGTAGTGGTGCGCCTGGTGCAGCCCCGTCGCGGCCACCAGATGGACGCCGGTGGACCGGGAGAGCCCGGCCAGCTCGCCGGCCGCCCGCCCGAGGCCGTAGGGCGTCCACTGCACCACCGCGCCCCCGCCGAGCCCGTGGAAGGCCCGCAGCTCCGCGGCCGCCGCGGCCACGTCGGCCAGCTCCTGCCCCGGCAGCAGCGCGCTGCGGAAGAACAGATGGTCGTGCGCGTCGCAGACGCCCAGCGCGTCGCCGGGGACATCTCCGAGCACGGTCCGTACGGTGGTCTGCGCGGCGGTCTGCGCGCCGGTCTGCTCCATGGCCTGTCTCGCCTTTCCGGCGTGTCCGGTCGCGCTCACCACTGACGCCCGCGGGGGAGTTGGGCCAGGTCCGGCGCGGACAGATGGAGCACCTGGTAGCGGTCGCCGGGGGCGTCGGGCGCGGCGGCGTCCTCCCAGAGGGTGAAGTGCACCAGCTCCCAGCCGCGCGGGTCGATACCGAGGGCCGTCGAGTGCACCCCCTCCGTACGGGCCAGCCGCCGCAGCTCCTCCAGCGCGCCCTCGACCGCGCCCGTAGGACCGCCGCCCGAAGGGTCGCCCGCCGGGACGGCCACGGCGTGGCGGGTGCCGGTGCGCGGTACGGCGGCCAGGGCCGGGCCGTGCTCGAAGGCGAGCCCCTGCCAGCTCTCGACCGCGGGGCGGCCGAAGTCCCGGACGATGCCCTGGAATCCGGGGCCCCACAGGAAGCGGTTCATGGCCTCCGGCGCGGCCCACAGATAGAACGGTGCGTACTGGTTGACGGGGGAGCCGTCGACCCCGCGCTCGCGGATGCCGTACGCCTTCAGGCCGAGCCCCGGGAAGTCGTCCAGCGCAGGGCCCTTCGACTCCACCCGGTGGCGGATGATCTTCATGTCGTAGTCGGCGGGCAGGGTGATCCGGTACTGCATGGCGTGCAAGGAGAACTCCTGTCGTGTCAGGCCGGGGGCGCAGGGCGCCTTACGGGGCGGACCGGCGGGGCGCGCGGGCGGCGAGCAGATCCAACAGGCCCTGTACGGCGCTGTCGAAGGGCGCCGGCGACCCCGCGGCGCGGGCCACCACATATCCGCCCTGGACCGTCGCGACGACCGAGGCGGCGGTCCGCTCCGGGTCGAGCTCCGCGTCGAACTCCCCGTGCTCCACGCCCTCGGAGACGATCCGGGCCAGCCGTGCGCGCAGCCAGTCGAGCGTCTCCGCCACCGGCTCGCGCAGCGTGGGGTCGGCGATGATGTCCGGGTCCATCGTCAGCCGGCCGATCGGGCAGCCCCGCAGCACTTCACGCTCCCGCAGCAGATAGGCGCGTATGCGGTCGTACGCGGTCCCGGGGGCGGAGAAGCACGCGTCGGCCGTGGCCCGCATCTGCTCCGCGGTGCGGCGGATGGCGGCGAGCGCGAGGTCGGGCTTGCCGCTGAAGTGGTGGTACATGCTGCCCTGGCCCGCGCCGGCGCGCTGCTGGATGGCCTTGGGGCTGGTGCCCACGTAGCCGCGCTCCCACAGCAGGTCCTGGGTGCTCTCGATCAACCGTTCCGCAGTGCTCATGGAAGCACTGTACATACTAGTAAGTACAGATGGGTGCGATGCCGGGTCCGACACGGTGCCGGACCCGGGGGTGCGCGGCTCAGCGGGGCACGGCGGACGGCGCGGCGGGCGCCCGCTCCCGGACGCCGGGCGGCGGCGCGGGGCGGGAGAGGTCGGTGCGGTCGGGCGGGGCGGTGCGGCCCGCGCCATGCGCCGCGAAGGGGGGCTTGGCGGGGGCGGCGGGCTGCGGCACGGCCAGGGTGAACCACACGACCTTCCCGCTGCCGTCGTCCCGGGCGTGCATGCCCCAGCTCTGGCTCACCGCCGCGACCAGGGCGAGTCCGCGACCATGGGTGGCCAGCAGGTCGCACTCGCGGACGCGCGGGAGCCGGGGATCCTGATCGCGGACCGAGACCGTCAGGCGGTCCAGCATGAGGGCGATCTCCACCGTGCACTGCTTGTCCGGCTCGACGTGCCGGTGGACGTTGGTGAGCAACTCGGTGACGGCGAGCGCGGCGGGATCGATGAGCGGATCCAGATGCCAGTAGCGCAATTGCGCGGACACGATTCTGCGGACCTGCCCGATCCGCGACGGCAGGGCCTGCAGCTCCACCGTGCAATGTCTGCTTGGACGACTGATCACGGCTGCGACTCCCTGAAGAAGTTGGGGCTAAGAGGTGTTCCGTGATTCGCTGACCTGGTGGGCTGGTGTGATCGACGAAGGCCGAGAAGACGGCCTGTGTGAGTCAACCGCGTGAGGTGCTGACCGCCGGATTGCCGGCACAACGCCTGCGGCAGCCTGTTGAATTACGGGCCTCTGCTCCCCGAATTCCGGACACGCCCCGAGCAACCCCGGATGGGACACCGCAAGGTGACCACGCCGGAGCGCCCGGACCAGCCGAACCGGATGCAGTCCGTACCTCCTCTGAGGATTGCGGATCAAGTCCTATGCCTGATTCGGATGCGGGCGTCGAACGCGTGCGGCGGCCACCGTCACCGGTGGTGGCTGCCGGGCGCGACCGGGAGAGCCGGTTCTCAGCGTCACCGCCCGTTGACCCTCAGTGATATCGATGTGCGTCCAGGGTCAACCCCGCCGCCCGTATGCGCAACTCAGGGGCACCTCCCAGCGGTGGCCGGGGGAGGCGTCAGCCCTTGGGCGAGTGGCCTCGCGCGGTGCGGATCACGTCGAGGAAGCGGCTGGCGGCGCCGGGTGCGGCGGCCTTCGACGCGGCGTCCCGCTCGCCCAGAGTGAGGCGGTAGCGGGTGCCGTTGACCGTCGCGAGGGCCTGGTCGCCGTCCGTGAACCACGGCTTGCTCGCGTGGACCGACTGCACGGGCGCGCTGTCGATCTCCCGGCCGTAGCTGGTCAGCAGCTGCAGCCTGCCGTCCTTGATCAGGACCTGTCCGGCATGCGTGACCGAGCGCAGAAACCGCTCGATCCGCACCCCGCGGGCGTTGAACTCGGTATCGGCCATTGTGACCGCCTCCCCGGTGTCTCTCGCCGGCATGCGCGCCGCTCTCCCATGTTTTCCACATCTTCCCTGCTGCGCAGTGTGCCCGGGACGGGCCCGGGATACCAGGGCGCACTGGTGCCCACTTATGATCCGAAAAGGTCCGAGTGCGCCACTGGGGTCAGCACAGGAAGCAAGGAGCGGCGCGTGGAGAGCACAGTGGGCGCGGTCGATGAGACCGTCGGCACCATCGACATCGATCGCAGCGACCCCGGCTACCGGGAGTGGCTCAAGGAGGCCGTCCGCAAGGTCCAGGCCGACGCCAACCGCTCCGCGGACACCCACCTGCTGCGCTTCCCGCTGCCGGAGCGGTGGGGGATCGACCTCTACCTCAAGGACGAGTCCACCCATCCCACCGGCAGCCTCAAGCACCGGCTCGCCCGCTCGCTGTTCCTCTACGGGCTGTGCAACGGCTGGATCCGCCCCGGCAGGCCCGTCATCGAGGCGTCCAGCGGCTCCACCGCCGTCTCCGAGGCGTACTTCGCGCGGCTGATCGGCGTGCCCTTCATCGCGGTGATGCCGCGCACGACCAGCCGCGAGAAGTGCCGCCTGATCGAATTCCACGGCGGCCGGTGCCATTTCGTGGACGACCCGCGCACGATGTACGAGGAGTCCGTCGCGCTCGCGGCCAAGTCCGGCGGCCACTACATGGACCAGTTCACCTACGCCGAACGAGCCACCGACTGGCGCGGCAACAACAACATCGCCGAGTCGATCTACCAGCAGCTGCGCCTGGAGCGCCACCCCGAGCCCGCCTGGGTGGTGGCCACCGCCGGCACCGGCGGCACCTCCGCGACCATCGCCCGCTACGTCCACTACATGCAGTACGACACCCGGGTCTGCGTCGCCGACCCGGAGAACTCCTGCTTCTTCGACGGCTGGGTCCACGACGACGCGGCGGCCTCGAGCGAGCACGGCTCGCGCATCGAGGGCATCGGCCGGCCCCGGATGGAACCCAGCTTCGTACCCGGCGCGATCGACCGGATGATGAAGGTCCCGGACGCGGCGAGCATCGCCGCCGTACGCGCCCTGGAACGGGCCATCGGGCGCAAGGCGGGCGGCTCCACGGGTACCGGGCTGTGGAGTGCGCTGAAGATCGTCGCGGAGATGGTCGCCGGGGGGCGCACGGGTAGCGTCGTCGCGCTCCTGTGCGACCCTGGCGACCGCTATCTCGACAAGTACTACTCGGACGCCTGGCTGGCGGAGCAGGGGCTGGACATCACGCCCTACGCCGAGGCCATCGACGCCTTCCTCGCGACGGGTCGCTGGCCGCGCTAGCGCCTCGAGCGGCCGGCCGCAGCAGCGGCCGGCCTACGCCAGCGCTCCGTCAGGCGGCCAGCCGGCGGTCCAGCGCGCGTACCGCGTCGCGGAAGGCGCGCCGCAGGCCCGGCCGCAGCAGCCGCAGGGCGCCCCGCAGCGGCCCCACCCCGTCCACCGCGAAGGTGTACCGCACCAGGGAGCCGGTGCCGGAGGCGGACGGCACCAGCCGCCACTCCTCCAACAGGGCGCGCAGCCCCGGCACATTGGTCCGGTCCACGCGATAGGCGTAGCGCTCCGCGGGGTCCGCCGCCATGACCGTCTCGACGAAGCGGGTGCCGCCCTTCAGCCGGATCTCGCGGCCCCCGCCGTCGTCGGTGGACCGGGCGGCGGCGACCTGGCGATACCAGCGCGGCCAGTTCTCGACGTCGGTCAGCGCCTTGAACACCGCCTCGGGCGGAGCGGCGGCCTCGGCGACGAAGACCAGCCGCAGCGGGGCCGTGCGGACATAGTCGAGACCCACGGGACGCAGACGATGCCTCATGCCGCCACGTTAACTGACTGCCCGTCAGATGTCTGCGGCGCCGGCCGGCTCGATGGCTCCTTCTCCCCGCTCACCCGGCCTCACCCGCCACCACCAGCTCCCCCGGCAGATGCTCCAGGATCTCCGCCCGCGCCTCCTGGGGCAGCCCCGGGTCCGTCACCAGCGCGTCCACCTCGTCCAGCGACGCGAAGGAACTCAGGCCCACCGTGCCCCACTTGGTGTGGTCGGCGACCACCACCACTCGCCGCGCCGAGCGGACGAAGTGCCGGTTGGTCTCCGCCTCTGCCAGGTTCGGGGTCGACAGGCCGGCCTCCACCGATATCCCGTGCACTCCCAGGAACAGCACATCGAAGTGGAGCGAGCGGACCGCGGCGTCCGCGACCGGACCCACCAGCGTGTCCGAGGGGGTGCGCACCCCGCCGGTGAGCACCACCGTCGCCGCCCCCGGGCGCGGCCCCGCCCCGCCGCCCGCGGCCGACCGCTGCGCGTTGTAGAAGACGTCCGCCACCCGCACCGAGTTCGTCACCACGGTCAGGTCCGGAACATCCAGCAACTGCTGCGCCAGCGCGAACGCCGTGGTCCCGCCGGCCAGCGCGATCGCCGTGCCGGGCGCGGCCATCGCCGCCGCGGCCTTCGCGATGTCCTCCTTGGCGCTCAGCTCAAGGCCCGACTTGGCCTCGAACCCCGGCTCGTAGGTGCTCGCCTCGGCGACCGGCACCGCGCCGCCGTGCACCTTCTCCACCATGCCCAGCCGGGCCAGGGCGTCCAGATCGCGACGGACCGTCATGTCCGACACGTTCAGCTTGCGGGTCAGCTCGTTGACCCGCACCCCGCCGCGCCGTCTCACCTCGTCGAGGATCAGGGCACGCCGCTGCTCGGCAAGGAGATTCTGGTTGTCGCTCACCGCGGCCCGTCCCTTCCCGTTTCTCGTCATCCTTCATCCGCCATCCGCCCGCGGGCACATCTTCGCACGCCGCCGGGCCGCACGATCGCCCCCGAACACGGGATTACGATTTCGCCACGCCCGGCGCTGCGGCGTCGGGCACGCGCGCCGAGGGCACGATCCTGGACGGGACGACCACACCGGGATCGGGGGGCACGGTGGCAGCAGTGACGCGTACGGGTACGGACACGGCGGCGGAAGCGGGCGGCCAGCCCCCGCCCGACCTGGAGTTACTGGTTCACGGCGTCGGCGGGACCACCCCGCAGGAGATGCTCACCGACCCGCGGACCGTGCTGGTCACCGGCGACGAGACCGCGGGGGTCTACCGGCGCGTCGAGGACGCCGACGCCGAGGACCGCCCGCAGGACTACCGCGAGTCGCCGGTCCGCGAGGCCTACTGCTGGTCCAACCTCACCTCCGGCAACGGCGCCCGCGCGCTGTGGCTGCTCCTGCTGCCCTTCATGGTCGCCAACCTCGCCCACTGGATGCGGCCCGCCGCCGACCGGCGTGAACGCACCGTGCGCGCCTACGGCCTCCTGGTGCGGCTGATCGCGCTGAGCCTGACCGTCCTGCTGATCGCCGGGGCCTGCGAGGTGGCCCTCGACCTGGTGGCGTGGCAGTGCGCCGGCTCGCAGGCCTGCGGGGGCCACAGGTCCTGGCTCGGCTTCATGTCGCCGCGGGACCACGGCTGGTGGAGCCAGCCCGGCCGCCGCCTCGCCCTGGCCTCGCTCGTGCCCACCGCGCTCGGCGGACTGCTGTGGTACCTGTCCAACCGCACCTGGAGCGCGTACGAGTCACAGCCCCCGCTGCGCCGGCCGGTGGACGAGTCCGACCCCGCCTCGGGCAACCGCGCCGCGCTGTGCCTGCCCGGCTTCTGGTACGGCCGCAGGATCGTCGCCCGGCTGCGCGCCGCGCACACCGCCGCGTGCTTCCTGACCGTCGCGGCGGGCCTCACCGCGGCCACCGCCGCCCATGACCGCGAGCCGGGCGGCAGCGCCCTCCTCGACGCCTTCGGCCGGCTGCTGCTCGCGCTGCTCGTCGCGGGCGGCCTGCTCGTGGTGTACGTGGTGTGCCGCCGGGGCCGCAGCGAGACCAGGCTCGACGACGAGCTGGACCGGATCACCACCACCGCCCTGCCCGGCGCCGCCCTCGGCCTGCTCGCCCTGGCCATGCTGTACGCCGGCTGGTCCCGGCCCGGCTGGACCTCCCAGGGGCGGCTGCCGGGCGACGCGACCTTCGGCGTCCTCGCGCTCACCCAGGGCACCCTGGTCGTCGCCCTGGCCGGCTGCGCCCTGGCGCTGTACCGGGCGGCGCCCGCCGGGCGCACCCCGCTGCGCGGCCTGGCCGGTCCGGCGGTGGCGATGCTGGCCTGCGGTCTTGGCGCGGTGCTCTCCGGCGGCGTCGCCCAGCGCGTCGCCGACTGGCTGGACGGCGACGCCACGCCCGGCATGGACAGCGGCGCCCCGATGGAAGGCCCCCCGGTCCTGCTGTCCTGGCAGGCCGCGGTCATCCCCGCGGTGCTGCTCGTGATGGTGCTGGTGGCCCTGTTCTTCGCCGTCCGGGTGTGGCGGGTACGACGGCGGCTGGTGCGCACCGTGCCCGACGGCTATCCGGGGGAGCGTCCCGACGCGGTGCGCACCCGCAAGATCGCGGGGGTGATCGCCCGCGCCGGGCTGACCGACTCCGCCCCGGGCATCGTCGGCCCCGTCGCCCTGTTCACCCTGCTCCTCGGCGCGGGCGCGGTCGCCGGGGCCTGGGCCACCCACCAGGTGCCCGGACGGGCCGCCGACGGCACGCCCCCGTTCGTCGAGGCCGCCGCCCAGACCGCGCAGGGGCTCGGCTCCTGGCTGATGGGTCTGGCGTTCCTGCTGCTCGTCACCTGGGCCCGCCGCGCCTACCGCAGCCCCTCGGCCCGCCGCACCATCGGCATCCTGTGGGACGTCGGCACCTTCTGGCCGCGCGCCGCCCACCCCTTCGCGCCCCCCTGCTACGCCGAGCGGGCCGTCCCCGACCTGACCTGGCGGATGGAGACCTGGACCCGGCGCCACGACGGCCGGCTGGTGATCTCCGGCCACTCCCAGGGCAGCGTGCTGGCCGCCGCCGCGGTCTGGCAGGTGAACCGGCGCACCCGCGGCCGGGTCGCGCTGCTCACCTATGGCTCACCCCTGGAGCGGCTGTACGGGCGCTGGTTCCCCGCCTACTTCGGCACGGCCGAGCTGTGCTCCCTGCACGACGAGGTGCGCTGCTGGCGCAACCTGTGGCGGTACACCGACCCCATAGGCGGCCCCATCCGGCTGCCGGACGGCACCGGGCCCGAGGTGGACCACGACGGGCTCAAGGACCCGCTCGCCTACGGCCGCACCCCCGACCACCCGCTGCCCGCCCCGATCCTCGGCCACGCGGACTACCAGGCCGACCCCGCCTTCGACCGGGAGCGGGCCGGGCTGCTGGCCCGTCTCCCGGAACAGCACCCGCCGCCTCACAAGAGCTCCGGCAGGTCCTCCCGATAGAGCAGCGTGAGGTCGTCCGTGCTCGGGTCGGTCAGCTGCGCCACCCGGCCCGCGTGCCGCTCCACCATGGCCTCGAAGGTCTGGCGGGCGGTGCGGCCGTTGCCGAACGCCGGGCCCTTGGGGATCGCCGTGAAGTACTTCAGCAGCGCCTCGGCCGCGCCGTCGCCGATCCGGTACTCGTGCTCCTCCGCCTGCTGCTCCACGATCCGCAGCAACTCCTCCGGGGCGTAGTCCCCGAAGGTGATGGTGCGCGAGAAGCGGGACGCCACGCCCGGGTTGACGGACAGGAAGCGCCGCATCTCCTCGGTGTAGCCCGCCACGATGACCACCACCGCCTCCCGATGGTCCTCCATCAGCTTCACCAGCGTGTCGATCGCCTCACGGCCGAAGTCCCGGCCGGAGTCCTCCGGCGACAGCGCGTACGCCTCGTCGATGAACAGCACGCCGCCGCGCGCCCGGTCGAACGCCTCCTGGGTGCGGATCGCCGTCGAGCCGATGTGCTCGCCGACCAGGTCCACCCGGGAGACCTCCACCAGATGGCCGCGCTCCAGCACCCCGAGCGAGGCCAGGATCTCCCCGTACAGCCGGGCCACCGTGGTCTTGCCGGTGCCGGGGGAGCCGGTGAAGACCAGATGGCGGCGCACCGACGCGGCCTTGAGCCCCGCCTGCTGGCGGCGCCGGCCCACCTCGATCATGTCGGTGAGGGCGCGCACCTCGCGCTTGACGCTCTCCAGGCCCACCAGCGCGTCCAGTTCGCCCAGCACGGCGTTGGACGGGCGCACCTCCACCGGAGGCGCGGCGGGCGCGGCCGGGGCGCCTCCGTCGGAGGTGCGCTGCGCCGGCATGCTGCCCAGCAGCCCGCCCGTCGACGTGGCCGTCTCCACCGCGGGCTTCCCGGCCGCCGGGGCGGCCGACCGCGCGGCGGGCGTGGCCGCGCTCTCGTCGCTCGTGCAGTCCTCCACGATCGGACCGGCCTCGGAGAACTCGTAACCGCCGCGCGAGCACCGCTCCGTACGGCACCGGGTCAAGGTGGTCCGGCAGCCGTCGATGATGTGGAAGCCGTAGCCGCTGCTGCCGGTCACCCGGCAGTTGTGGAAGGTGCCGCGGCCCTCGGCCGACACATAGAAGCCGGCCTCGGTGGGGGAGGTGACCGTGGTGCGCTCGACCGTGGGGTCGGCGCCCTTGGTGACGATCACGCCCGTCGCGGCCCCGTCGATGGTGCAGCCCGCCAGCGTGCCGCCGCTGCCGTGGTCGCGGAACCAGGCGCCCGTGGCCGCCTCGCGGATCCGGCAGTCGTCCAGCTGCGCGGTCGCCCCGTCGCTCACCGACACCGCCGTGTTGCGCACCTGCGACAGATCACTGTCGACGACGTCCACGCGCGAGCCCCGGTCGAGCACGAACAGCGCGTCCGGCACATCGTGCACCCGGCACGAGTCCAGGACCGCGGTCGCCCCGTCGCTCACCCACACCGCCGGATAGTCACCCGTACTCTCGTGCAGCTCGCACTGGTTGGCGTCCACGCGCGTGCCCGGGTCCCACACCGACAGGCCGTTGCGCCCGAACCGGCGCACCTTCGAACGGGTCAGGGTCAGCACCGACCGGGACCGCAGGTCGATCGCGTTCTCCGGAACGTCGTGGATGTCGCAGTCCGCGAGGGTGAGCACCGCGTCCGTGTCGAGGTTGACTCCGTCGGCGGCCGTCCGGTGCACCCGACAGTCGGTCAGAGATCCCGTGGCGCGCCCCGAGACCTGCACACCGGCGCCCCGGACCTCGTACACCTCGCAGCCGACCGCCTCCAGCGTGCTGCCCTCGCCGGTCAGCGACAGTCCCGCGCCCGAGGCGTGGTGCACACGGCAGCGCTCGAGCCGCGGATGCCCGCCGCCGCGCACATCGACGCCCGACTGGCCCGCCGCCACCACCTCGCAGTCCTCGAACACCCCACCGGCCCCGTCGAGCACGCCGACCCCCACGCCCGCCGGATTGTCCACGGTGCAGCGCCGCACGGTGGGCCGGGCGCCGCCGCGCACCTCGATCCCCACCGCCGAGCGCGTCGCCACCCGCACATCCGCGAGCTCCGGGGCGCCGTCCTCGACGAGCAGCGCGGGCGAGGCCGAATCCTGGCCCTCGATGTGCAGGTCCTGGATCACCGCGGACGCACGTATGGTCAGGGCGACACCGTCGGTCGGGGCGATCCGTACCGAGCCGCGCCCCGAGCCCTCGGGGCCGCGCAGGGTGACGGCCCGGCCCACCACCAGATTCTCGCGGTAGGTGCCGGGGGAGATGGAGAGCACGTCACCGTCCCCCGCGGCCTCCAGGGCCGCCGAGAGGGAGGCGTACTCTCCTGTGCGGCGCCGCCACCGCGACGTTCCGCTGTGTGTCACCTGGACGACCGAGCCCTGTGCCATGGTGCTGTCGTGCCCCCACCTCGTGCGTATGCCGACTGCGTGCGACTGTGCCGCTGTGCTGCTGTGAAGGCCCCACCGTAGCGTGCGCGGCGGGCCTGGAGTTGACGCGCCCGGAACGCTCGGCTCCGACCCCGCGGCTCAGCGTGGCGCGATGTGGTGGCACCCGGCCGTCAGCTGCCGGCACCCGCCCGGCCCCAGTCCTGGCCGGCCCGCTCCCACGCGACGTCCCACTGGGCGTAACGCCTGCGCATCAGCCGCCATACGACCAGCCGCCGGGTGCCCTCGAACAGCCCCGCCGCGGCCGTTCCCGCCCCCAACCCGGCCAGCACGGCATGGGTGACGGCGGTCGCCTCGTCCAGCGGGCGGCCCGTCGGCCGGCCCAGGCCGTCGGTCCAGATCCGGAACCGCTCGCCGGCGTCGGCGCCCGGGTGGGTGCCGAGCGCCCCGGAGTGCTTGCTGCCGTCCGGCCCGGTCCACTTGGCGAACACCCGGCGGTGCGCGTCACGCGCCGAGGCGGTCTCCGGGTCGGAGTCGATACGAGGGTGCGGCAGGACCTTCACCACGGTCGCCGTGACCAACTGACGCTGCGCCCGCTGCTCGCGCACGGCCTCTTGCAGCGCCCCATGCGTGAGCGAGCCCGTCACCCAGCCGACCGCGGGGGCCACGAGGACGATGAGCAGCACGGCCAGCAGCGCCGCCCACGCCTCGGCGAGGTCCGTCCTACGGCGCAGCGGGTTGCGCCGCCAGCGCCACAGTCCCCGGATCGTCCGCATGCTCACGCACCCCCTTCCCCATTTGTGGATACCGCATGCCGGGCCGGAAATACGTGGATTCGTCGAAGAGAGAGCAATATCACGAGGTCGGGCCTTCCGTCGCGTAAGCTCAGCCGGTTGCCAGGGGTACCCGCCACACCAGCCGTGTACCCCCCGCCTCGGGCACTTCGATGTGCAGGGCGCCGTCGTGGAGTTGTGCTCTGGAGCGCATGTTGACCAGGCCGCCGCTGGGCGCGCTGCCGCCCATGCCCACCCCGTCGTCCGCGATGGTCAAGGTGACCTCCGCCCCGACGCTCAGCCGTACGTCCACCCGCCGCGCGTGCGCGTGTCGGGCGGTGTTGCTGAGCGCCTCCGCGAGCACCGCCAGCACCTGGTCGGCCACCTCGTCCGGCACATCCGTGTCGACCGGGCCCTCCACCACCAGCGACGGGGTGAAGCCGAGCACATCGGACGCCGACCGGACGGCCTTGGCCAGGCGCCACCGCAGACCGGTGGCCTCGGCGTCGCCGTCCCCGACCACCCGCAGCGCGAAGATCGTGGAACGGATGATCTTGATGGTCTCGTCCAGGTCGTCCACCGCCCGCCCCACCCGCTCCGCCGCCTCGGGGTGCTTGATCAGCCGACTCGCGCTCTGCAGCGTCAGGCCCGTCGCGAACAGCCGCTGGATCGCCAGGTCGTGCAGATCACGCGCGATCCGGTCGCGGTCGTGACGCAGCGCCAGCCGCTCGGACTCGGCGCGGTGCCGGGCCAGTTCCAGGGCCAGCGCCGCCTGCGCCGCGAAGCCGGAGAGCAGCGCCACCTCGTGGTCGTCGAACGGCGGCCGCCCGGCGAGCCGGCACAGCCGCAGCGCCCCCGAACTCCGCTCGCCCGCGACCAGCGGGACGGCCACCAGCGGGCCGAACTCCCCCTCCCGGGCCGGGATCGGAAAGGCCCGCGGATCGTTCCGTACGTCGCCGCTGACCGCGGGCCGGCCGGTGCGCGCGGCCAGCCCGGCCAGCGACCCGTCCGACGGCACCACCTGCCCGCCGAGCCGCTCCGCGTCATGGCCCTCGGCCACCTCCACCAGCAGGCTGCCCGTCCCCTCGGCCGGCAGCAGCACCGCCGCCGAGTCGGCCAGGGACACCTGAAGGGCGAGGCGGGCGATCAGGCTCAGCGCCTCGCCCGACGGGGTGCCGGCCAGCAGCGTCCGGGTGATCACACCCGACGCCTCCAGCCACTGCTCGCGGCGCCTGCTCTCGTGATACAGCCGGGCGTTGTCGATGGCCACGCCCGCGGCGACCGACAAGGTGGTCAGCACCGCCTCGTCCTCGGGGTCGAAGGCCGCGCCGCCGCGCTTCTCGGTCAGATACAGAATCCCGAAGACCTCGTCGCGGACCCGGATCGGCACCCCCAGGAACGACCGCATGGGCGGATGGTGCTCCGGAAAGCCTTGGCTGGACGGGTGCGCGGCCAGATCGGTCAGCCGCACCGGCTGCGGACGGCGGATCAGCTCGCCGAGCAGGCCATGGCCGCCGGGCAGCGGCCCTATGCGCCGCGCCAGGTCCTCGGATATGCCCACCGGCAGAAACTGCGACAGACGGTGCTGGTCGACCACGCCCAGCGCGCCGTACTCCGCGTCGGCCAGCACCACCGCGGCCTCCACGATCCGCCGCAGCACCTGCTCCAGATCCAGCTCGCGGCCGACGCTCAGCACCGCCTCGAGCAGGTTGTGCGTACGGCCCTGCGTGGCGCGCGCCGCGTCCAGCCGCGCCTGCAACTCGTCGAGGAGCTGGTCCAGACGCAGTTGGGGCAGTGCCGGATGGCGCCCCTGATCCGCAGTGCCCGACACCTGGCCTCCGTCGCGCCCGTCAGCCGCTTGACGGCAGCCTAGCCGCGCCGGGGGCCCTCAGGCCCGGTATCCCCGATCTCCGCGGCCCCGCGGCGTCAGCCGCTGATGTCACCGCCGCAGAGATCGGGAACACAGGACCTGGGGGCGCGCGTGCCCAACACCAAGTCGCCCGACGGCAGGCCCTAGCTCTGCGGGACCACCGCCACCGGGCACTGCGCGTGGTGCAGCACCGCGTGGTTGACCAGGCCCAGCTGCATCCCGAAGTGGCCGTGCCGCCGCCGCGCCCCCACCACCAGCAGGTCGGAGTGCGCCGAGGCGTCCAGCAGGGCCTTGCGCGGCGACGCCTCGACCACGCGGTGCGCCACCGGCACGGGCGGCAGCGCCGCCGCCGAGGCGCCGCCCAGCGCCTCGTCGAGGAGTTCGCCGGCGCGCCGCGCCCGCTCCTCGGGGCCCCCGTGCTCTCCGGCCGCCTCGGCGGCCGCGTAGCGCCAGGCGTGCACCGCCTCCAGCTCGCAGCCGCGCAGCCGCGCCTCGAGGAGCGCGAAGGCGTTCGCGGCCGCGCCCGCGGCGTATTCGGGCCCGCCGGGGCGCTCGCGCTCGGCGATGCCCACCGTCACCCGGTTCAGCCGGCCCTGCACATTCTCCGGGCGGCCGCGGACCACCACCACCGGACAGTGCGCGCGGGCCGCGATCCCCAGCCCCACCGAGCCCAGCAGCAGGGACGCGAACTCCCCGCGCCCCCGCGAGCCCACGACCACCGCGTCCCCGCTCTGCGCGGCGCGCAGCAGGGCCGTCACCGCGTCGTCGGGCGCCACGTCCGTCATCACCTTGAGCGCCGAGGCGCGCCGTCCCGCCCGCTCGGCGGCCATGGCCAGCACGGTCTCGCTGCGGACCCGTTCGGCCGGGCGGTCCGGCGAGGTGGCGGGGATGTAGCCCTCGTAGCGCTCCCACAGGGACGCGTGGACGATGCGCAGCGGCAGCCGGCGCCGCGCGGCCATGCCGGCCGCCCAGTCCAGTGCGTCGAAGGCGGCGTCCGAGCCGTCCACCCCCACCACGATGGGAAGCTCCACCGTGCCCACCGCCTCTCATGTCAGCACATGGATGTGTTCCTTCCCATTGTCCTGCCGGGAGTCGGGATCGTTGTCCTGCCGGGAGTCGGGACCGGCCAGCGCGCGTGGCGGGCCGATGAGCAGAAGGCGGGCGGGTGAGGGGGCGAACCCGTTCAGCGCAGCCGCATCGCGAGCGTCACGACCGCCCCCACCGCGCCCGCGCTGACCGCGAGCCGGTCGGTGACCAGGCGGGTCAGCCACAGCCCGCGTCCGCTGGTCGCCCCGTCCAGGCCGGGCAGGATCCGGGGGATGACGTCCTCGGAGAAGCCGGGGCCCGAGTCGCTGATCCGGCACTCCAGCTCGTCGCCCACCCGCCGCAGCAGCAGGACCCCCTCACCGCCCGCGTGCTCCACCGCGTTGGTGGCGACCGCGTCCACGGCCAGGACGAAGTCGCCCCGGCGCGTCTCGGCCAGCCCGGCCCAGGCCGCGCACTCCTCGATCTGCACGCGCAGCAGCGGCAGCTCGCGCGCGGTGAAGCGGCGCTGTAGCAGACGTTCGACGGCTTGATCGGCTGGATCGGCGGACCACAGGCGGGGTTGCGCCGGCACCGGTGCCTCCCGTTGACGAGTGCGAGCGACAGCAGGGTCGATGAAGGAGCCGAGGGTACGAGCCATACGCCGCCCGCGCACGCCAGGACCGAGGATGACGGCTCGGACACCATTTGTGACCGGAAGTGGACGTACGGTGCCCACAACCTACTGAGCGCCTACCGCTTCCCATCGGCTACCGCTTGCATCGGTCCGCTCGCATCGGTCCGCTCAGCCCGGCCAGCTCCACTCCACCACCTCCGGCAGATCCACGCCGTGCCGCCGGATCCAGTCGTGGTGCCGGTGGCGCATGTCCTCCATGGCCTGGCGCAGCCCGGCGGCGCGGACCGCGAGCCCCGGCACCCGGTCCAGCACATCCATGACCAGCCGGTAGCGGTCGAGGTCATTGCGTACGACCATGTCGAAGGGCGTGGTCGTGGCGCCCATCTCCTTGTAGCCGCGCACATGGATTCGCGGATGGACCGCCCGCCGGTAGGTGAGCCGGTGGATCAGCCACGGATAGCCGTGATACGCGAAGATCACCGGCCGGTCGCGGGTGAAGACCGCGTCGAACTCGCGGTCCGTCAGCCCGTGCGGATGCTCCTGACGCGGCAGCAGCTTGGTCATGTCGACGACGTTGACGACCCGGACGGCCAGCTCCGGCAGCCGCGTGCGCAGGATCGACGCCGCCGCCAGCGCCTCCTGGGTGGGCACGTCCCCGGCGCAGGCGAGAACCGCCTCCGGCTCGCCGCCCGGCCGCTCCGTCCCCGCCCACTCCCAGATGCCGAGGCCGCGCGCGCAGTGGTCACGGGCCTGCTCCAGGCCCAGCCAGTCGAAGCAGGGCTGCTTGCCCGCCACCACCACATTGACCACGTCCCGGGTGCGCAGCACATGATCGGCGACGCACAGCAGGGAGTTGGCGTCCGGCGGAAGGTAGACGCGCACCGTGTGCGGGTCCTTGTTGAGGATGTGATCGATGAACCCGGGGTTCTGATGGGAGAAGCCGTTGTGGTCCTGCCGCCACACATGTGAGGTCAGCAGGTAGTTCAGGGCGGCGATCGGGGCCCGCCAGGGGATCGTACGGGCGGTCTGGACCCACTTGACGTGCTGGGCGGCCATGCTGGCGACGATGTCGGTGAACGCCTCGTACGAGGAGAACAGACCGTGCCGCCCGGTCAGCAGATACCCCTCGAGCCAGCCCTGGCACAGGTGCTCGGACAGGACCTCCATGACCCGGCCGTGCGGCCCCAGGTGCTCATCCGTCTCCACTGTCTCGGCCTGCCAGGCCTTGTCCGTCACCGTGTACACCTCCTCCAGCCGGTTGGACGCCGTCTCGTCCGGCCCCACCAGGCGGAAGTCGCGGCGCTCGGCCGTATCGGCCATCACCTGGCGCAGCATCCCGCCGAGCACCCGCGTCGGCTCGTGCAGCCGGGTGCCGGGCTTGTCCACGGTGACGGCGTGCCCGGCCAGGTCGGGCAGCGGCAGCTCGCGCAGCAGCCGGCCGCCGTTGGCGTGCGGATTGGCGCCGAGCCTGCGATCGCCCGCCGGCACACAGGCCAGGACCTCCGGGCGCGGGCGGCCGTCGGCACCGAAGAGCTCGTCCGGCCGGTACGAGCGCAGCCACCGCTCCAGCTTCCGCAGCCGCCCCGGATCCTCCCGGACTCCGGCGAGCGGCACCTGGTGGGCGCGCCAGGTGCCCTCCACGGGGACCCCGTCCACCTCGGCCGGGCCGGTCCAGCCCTTGGGCGTGCGCAGCACGATCACCGGCCAGTGCGGCCGCTTCCGCGCCCCGTCGCCGTCGCGCGCGGCCCGCTGGAAGGCGGCGATCCGGTCCAGCGCGAGATCGAGCGCCGCCGCCATGGCGTGGTGCGCCTGCGCCGGGTCCTCGCCCGCGGCGGCGGTGACGTACAGCGGCTCGTGGCCGTAGCCGCGCAGCAGCTCGTCCAGCTCCCCCTCGGGCAGCCGGGCCAGCACGGACGGATTGGCGATCTTGTAGCCGTTGAGGTGCAGCACCGGCAGCACGGCGCCGTCGTACACCGGATCCAGGAACTTGTTCGCGTGCCAGGAGGTGGCCAGCGGCCCGGTCTCCGCCTCCCCGTCGCCGACCACACAGGTGACCACCAGACCGGGGTTGTCCAGCGCCGCGCCATAGGCGTGCGCGAGGGAGTAGCCGAGCTCCCCGCCCTCGTGGAACGAGCCGGGCACCTGCGGCGCGGCATGGCTGGGCACCCCGCCGGGCGTGGAAAACCCGCGGAAGAGCCGGGTCATCCCGGCCACGTCCCGCCCCAGGTCCGGACACAGCTCCCCGTACGTGCCCTCCAGCCAGGCCCCGGCGAACACGGCCGGCCCGCCGTGGCCCGGGCCCCAGACGCACACCGCGTCCAGGTCGCGCGCCGAGATCACCCGGTTCATATGCGTGTAGACGAGGTTCAGCCCGGGACAGGTGCCCCAGTGGCCCAGCAGCCGCGGTTTGATGTGCCCGGGGCGCAGCGGCTCGGCCAGCAGCGGATTGCCGGTCAGATAGATCTGGCCCGCCGCCAGATAGTTCAGCGCCCGCCAGTGGGCGTCCAGGCTGTGCAGCTCGCGGTCGGCGAGCGTGGCTTGCGGTCCCATGCGTGACTCCGTGAGAGCGGGCGGCCTCAGGACCCATGTACGACGATGCCATAAGCGGGGCACGGCCGCCCTTCGGCCCGCCTTCACGGTCCGCGCCGAAGGGCGCGGAGGGGCGGGAGACGGCACAGTGAGGTCATGAAGGGACTTCTCAGCTCGCTCAAGACGGAGCACCGCGATCGGCTGATGGCGCTCGCCCGCGAAGTGTCCTTCCCCGCGGGCGGCCGCATCTTCGAGGAGGGCCGCAAGGCCGACCACTTCTGGATCATCCGCACCGGCTCGGTCACCCTCGACCTGCACGTCCCCGGCCGGCGCGCCGCCGTGATCGAGACTCTCGGCCCCGGTGAGCTGATCGGCTGGTCCTGGCTCTTCCCGCCGGACACCTGGCACCTGGGCGCGGAGGCGCTCAGCCCGGTGCGCGCACACGAATTCGACGCGGAGGCGGTACGCCGGCTGTGCGACGAGGACACCGAGCTCGGCTACGCCCTCGCCCTCGCCTGCGCCCAGGTGATCGGACGCCGGCTTCAGTCCGCCCGCACCCGTCTGCTGGACCTGTACGGGCCGTACGCCGGCGGCATCTCGCCGTGAACGGACCGGGGACCCGGGAGCCGAGGCGCACCCGCGACCTGCGAAGCTGATCGTATGAACACCCGTCATCTCACCTCCGGTTCGGCCGCCGCGCTGGCAGCCGTCCTGCTCCTGTCGGCCTGCGGGACGGGGGCGAGCTCCTCCGGGGACGACCCCTCGAAGCCGGGTGGCGGCAACGAGGTGATCAGCAGCTACTCACCGGGCGAGCGCCAGCAGCTGCGGGGGATCTCCGGCAAGACGCTCGAGGGCAAGCCGCTGGACCTCGCGGACTACAAGGGCCACGTCGTCGTGGTCAACCTCTGGGGCTCGAATTGCGGGCCGTGCAGGGCCGAGGCGCCCAATCTGGTGAAGGTGGCGAAGGAGACCGAGGCCGAGGGCGTACGGTTCGTCGGCATCAACACCCGGGACCCGAGCCGGGAGGCGGCCGCCAGGTTCGAGGAGGAGTACGGCGTCCCGTACCCCAGCCTCTACGACCAGATGGGCAGGATCGTGCTCAAGCTCCCCAGGGGCAGCGTCAACCCGCAGGCCATCCCCTCGACCATCTTCCTCGACCGCGGCGGACGGCTCGCGGCCCGTGCGCTGGTGCCGCTGAGCGAGCGGGATCTGCGCAGGGTGCTGCGGCCGCTCATCGCGGAGAAGAAGCAGGCCTGAGGCGGCCCGCTGGGCTGGCAGGCGTTCGTGGTGGCCGAGGGCCGAACGGCCCCTTACCCCGCGCGGCGACGGGGCGGAAAGCTGGGCGGCGGATCACGATCGGCGTGCCCCGCGCGCCATGGAGGGAGAGGCAGTGGCTTCGACAGCCGACCCCGCGAGGCCCCTTGAACGCATCGGGGTCTTTCTGCTCGACGACCACGAAGTGGTGCGTCGCGGACTGCGCGATCTGCTCGACGCGGAGCCCGACCTGTGCGTCGTGGGGGAGGCGGCCAACGCGCGCGAGGCCATGGCCCGTGCCCCCGCCGTCCGGCCCCGGGTCGCGGTGCTCGACGTACGGCTCGGCTCCTCGGCCGAGGGCGGCGACCACGAGGGGATCGAGGTGTGCCGCGAGCTGCGGGCCCGGTTGCCCGAACTGGCCTGCCTGATGCTCACCTCCTTCGACGACGACGAGGCGCTCTTCGACGCCATCATGGCCGGGGCGGCGGGCTATGTGCTCAAGCAGATCAACGGCTCCGACCTGGTGTCGGCCGTACGCACCGTGGCCGGCGGCCGCTCCATGCTCGACCCGGGCGCGACCGCGCGCGTGATGGCCCGGCTGCGCGGGCCACAGCCCAGCGGGCCGGTCGAGTTGGAGCGGCTGTCGCCGCGCGAGCGGGAGATCCTGGAGCTCATCGGCGAGGGGCTGACCAACCGCCAGATCGCCGAGCGGCTGTTTCTCGCGGAGAAGACGGTCAAGAACCGCATCTCGGCGATCTTGTCGAAGCTGGGCGTGGGACGGCGCATTCAGGCCGCGGTCATCGCCGAACGGATCAGGGACCGGCGCGCGAGCGAGTGACGTCGGATGGGTCGGCAGTCGCATAGGCCGGCATCGCATGGACCGGCCTTGCGTGGGAGCGCGAGGCCGGACTCCCCTTCCGGTCTCGCGCCCCCACGCCGCACGGGGGCGCGCCCGTCCGTGTGGCTCCTCACCGCAGTGGAGTGAGAGCCCGGCGAGCCCCGGTGGCGAGGATGGTTCCCAGGTGCTGGTGATCAGCATCGGGGAGTCGCCTGCGCACCGGGAAGGGGCCGAACGGCCCTGATGACCGGGCCGGCCGGGGCCGTCGGCTACTCGAGGATCTCCACCCGGTCGCCCACCCGCAGCGTCCCCGCGCCGCGCTCTTCCCCCGAGGGCCCGATGGTCCGGGGGAGCGCGGGGAGCTCCGGGACCAGGTTCTGGCCGAAGAGGAGCCGATCACCGGAGCGCCGGTGGCGGGCCAGCGTACGCAGCGGCTCCTTGCCGCGCTCGGCGGTCTCCTGGTCGGTGGTGGTGATCACGCACCGGGCACAGGGCTTGGTGACCCGGAAGCCGACCTCGCCGATCCGTATCCGCCGCCAGCCGTCCTCCGCCCAGGGGGCGGTGCCCTCGACCACCACATTCGGCCGGAAGCGGTTCATCGGCAGCGGCCCCTCGTCCGGGTGATCCCCCTGGGCGATGAGCGAGTTGAGCGCGTCCAACGACGCGGTGGTGGTGAGCAGCAGCGGAAACTCATCCGCGAGGCTCACGGTCTCGCCCTCGCGCGCGTACTCCGGAGTCAGCGGCCTGCGGCGCGCCGGATCGTCCAGATGGACCAGACGGACCGGAGAGCCCAGAAAGCCGCTGAACCACTCGTCGGCCGCCGCGCCCGCCGAGACCACCTCGACCGCTTCCTTGTGCAGCCATACGGTCGACACCGCCGCGGCGTCCCCCGGCCCGGGCACGGCGACCGCCAGCGGCTCATGCCCGGCCGCACTGAGCCGGATCCCGCCACCGGGCAGCGGCTGGGCGGAAACCAGCGCCAGCCGGGCCTGCTGGCGCTGCGTCACATACCGTCCACCGGGCTCGACGACCATCCACCTCCGGTCTCCCGCAAGCCCCCACGGCTCGACGGCCGCCTCGAGAGGAGCGGCCCCCGCGACCGACTTGACGGGGTACACGTGGATGGCGCTCAGCGCTGGATTGACCATGCCGACAATCTTGCCAGCCGGGTCCGACAGCGCCGTGCCCACGTCACGCCCCGGCCCGGGCCACCCGACCCGGACCCCGCCGCGCCGGATGGCTCAGTAGCCGCCCCCCTGCTGCTGCGGTCGGCCGGGGTACTGCTGACGGCCGTAGGGGTCCTCGTACGGCGACGGCGCCGGGGCCGCCGGCCGGGGCGCGGCGGGGCGCGGCATGGCCGGGCGCATCGCCTCGTAGCCCGTGGGCGCCGCCGGACGCTGCTGCTGCGGGGGCTGCTGCGCCCCCGGGTAGCCGCGCGGACCCGTCGCCTGCGGCGGGATGTACGGCGAAGGCGCCTGCTGCAGCCCGTTGGGCTGTGGCTGTCCGCCACCCGCCTGGTACCCCTGCGAGGGGTTGTACTGCGGGGAGGGCGCCGCCGGCAGTGCGGGCAGCGCGGAGGGGAGCGCCGGGAGGTGGCTGCCGGTGTCGTACGGCGGGGCCACCCGGATGGGCGCGATCTGCGGTGTCCCCCGCTCGGCGACGAGACTGTCGTAGATGGGGGTGTCCGGGAAGGACGACGAGGAGTAGTAGCCGCTGCCGTAGCTACCGCGGGGGGAGGTCATAGCCCATAAGTTAAGCCCACGATGTGCCGATTGGGGAGTCCGGTAAGAGGGTTGTTTTACCGGCTGGGAGCGGTCGGGGTTCCCCAATCCGAGCGAACCCGGGAAAAACGGTCGGCAGGGTACGTTGAGATCCTGTAAAGAGCGCGTTTTCGACGGGTTACCGGCCGCGGTCCGATGATCGTGTGTCCGTGACGAAATGAACAGATCAGAAAGGCAGGGGGACAGCATGGCGATGCGCAAAGGCAGCAATGTTCCGGTTCCGGTGTCGGCGGTGCGGGTCGAACTGGGCTGGCGCACCGGCCCGGGGGTGCCGGACGTCGACGCCTCGGCGCTGCTGCTGGTATCCGGAAAGGTCCGTTCCGACGCGGACTTCGTCTTCTACAACCAGCCGGCACACTCCTCCGGCGCCGTACGCCACGAAGGCAAGCGGACCGCCGGTGACACCGTGACCGACACCCTTTCGGTGGACTTCGGCCGGGTGGAGCCCGCCATCGAGACCGTGGTGCTCGCCGCGTCCGCGGACGGCGGCGGCTTCGGCCGGGTCCCGGGCCTGTTCATCCGGGTGCTGGACGCCTCGGGCGGTGCCGAGCTCGCCCGGTTCGACAGCGAGGACGCCACTGTCGAGACCGCGTTTGTGCTCGGCGAGCTCTACCGGAGGCAGGGCGCGTGGAAGTTCCGCGCCGTCGGCCAGGGTTACGGCAGTGGACTCGCGGGCCTCGCCACGGACTTCGGCATCAGCGTCGACGAGCCCCAGCACGCTCCGGGCCCCGCCTCCGTCCCCGCCCCGACCGCCGCCCCCGCGCCCGTACAGCCGTCCGCGCCACTTCCGCCCCCGCCGCCCGCGCAGCCCGCCGTGCCGCTTCCGCCGCCGACCGCGCCCGCGTACCCGGCCGCCGCGCCGCCGGCCCCCGGCCACCCGGCTCCCGCTTCCGCCCCGGTGAGCCTGTCCAAGGTCACCCTGACCAAGGAGGCCCCCTCCGTCTCGCTCAGCAAGCAGGGCGGTACCTCAGGCGCCATGCGGGTGAACCTCAACTGGCAGGTGCGCAAACAGTTCCAGGGCTGGGCCCAGAAGCTCGGCAAGGCCATCGCCATGCACGGAGACCTCGACCTCGACCTGGGCGCGCTGTTCGAGCTCTCCGACGGCAGCAAGGGCGTGGTGCAGGCGCTCGGCAACTCCTTCGGCTCGCTGCACCAGCCGCCGTTCATCCAGCTCGACGCCGACGACCGCACCGGCGCCCGGACATCCGGCGAGAACCTCACCATCAACCTCGACCAGAAGAACGCGTTCCGCCGCATCCTCGTCTTCGTCACGGTCTACGAGGGTGCCCGCAGCTTCGCCAACCTCAATGCCACGGTCACCCTTCAGCCGCAGCACGGCGCACCCATCGACTTCTCGCTCGACGAGTGCACCGTCCCCTCCCCGGTCTGCGCCCTCGCGCTGATCACCAACAACGGCGGTGACCTCGTGGTCCAGCGCGAGGCCCGCTACCTGGTGCCCGAACGCGGCGTCAGCCCCCAGCGCACCCTCGACTACGCCTACGGCTGGGGCATGAACTGGACACCCGGCCGTAAGTGAGACGGGCTGTCAGGGCGCGGCGCCGGGGCGGGCGTAGGTACGCCCCTTCCACGCGGCGCCGCGCCCCTGGTAGTGCCGCACCGCCGAATCCACGGTCATCAGCAGATACAGCAGCGCCGTGACCGGCAGCAGCGGCGCCAGCCACAGCGTCTGCCGGTAGTAGCGCAGCATCGGGACGTACGTCACGGCCATCAGCGCCCACGCGGCCCCGCCCGTAGCCCACAGCGCCGGACGGCCCGCGAGCAGCCCCGCACACAGCGCCACCGGGGGCACCAGGTACACCAGCGTGAGCCCCGCCACCGTGGCCACCAGCAGCAGTGGATTGTGCCGCAGCTGCGCGTAGGCACTTCGCGAGACCATCCGCCACAGCTCACCCAGCCGCGGATACGGCCGCACGCTGTCCACCCGGTCCGCGAGCCCCAGCCAGATCCTCCCCCCGCTGCGCTTCACCGCCCGGGCCACCGCCACGTCGTCGATGACCGCGTGCCGGACGGCATCCGGGACCCCGGCCCGCTCGGCCGCCTCCCGCCGCAGCAGCACACACCCGCCCGCGGCCGCCGCCGTCCGCGCCCCCGCCCGGTTGACCCACCGGAACGGGTAGAGCTGCGCGAAGAAGTACACGAACGCCGGGACGATCAGCCGCTCCCACGCGGTCACCACCCGCAGCCGCGCCATCTGCGACACCAGGTCGAGCCCGGAGCCGCTCGCCGCCCGCACCAACTCACGCAGGGAGTCCGGCTCATGCGCGATGTCCGCGTCGGTCAGCAGCAGATACTCCGTGTCCGGGCGGGCCTCGGCGAGCGTCATGCCGTGGCGCACCGCCCACAGCTTGCCCGTCCAGCCCGGTGGCGGCTCACCGGGCGAGTCCACGGTCAGCGGCAGCCCGCCGTGCTCATCGGCGAGTGCACGGGCCAGCTTGCCCGTGCCGTCCGTACTGCCGTCGTCGACGAGGAAGATCTCCGCCGGCCCCGGATAGTCCTGCGCCAGCAACGACGGCAGACTCACCGGGAGGACGGCGGCCTCGTCCCGGGCGGGGACGACGACGGCGACCGGCGGCCAGCATTCCTCAGCGCTGAGGTCCACCGGGTCATGGCCCGGGGCGACGGGCTCGCCGCCGCGGTCCACCGGCACGCGGCCGCCCGGCAGCCGGACGTCCGTACGCCAGAAGAAGCCCTGGCCCAGCAGCAGCCACACCCACACGGCAAGTGACCCGACGGCGATCCACGTCAGCGCGTTCACCGTGGCAGTCTGCCCGAACGAAAGCCCGGCCGCCGGGCGCATCGGGGCGATCCATTAAGGTGACCGGGTGAAGATCGCGCTCATGGACTCCGGAATCGGCCTGCTCCCGGCAGCGGCCGCGGTGCACCGGCTCCGGCCGGACGCCGATGTCGTTCTCTCCTCGGACCCCGACAGCATGCCCTGGGGCCCCCGCACCCCCGAAGACGTCACCCAGCGTGCGCTGGCCTGCGTCCGCGCCGCCGCCGCCCACCGCCCCGACGCGCTGATCGTCGCCTGCAACACCGCCTCCGTGCACGCCCTGCCCGCGCTGCGGGCCGAGCTGGAGCCCGCGCTGCCGATCATCGGTACCGTGCCCGCGATCAAGCCCGCGGCGGCCGGCGGCGGACCCATCGCGATCTGGGCCACACCTGCCACCACGGGCAGCCCTTACCAGCGTCGGCTCATCCGCGACTTCGCGGACGGGGTCACCGTGACGGAGGTGGCCTGCCCGGGGCTCGCCGAGGCCGTACAGCGGGCCGACTCGGCGGCGATCGCCGCCGCGGTGGCCGACGCCGCGGCCCGCACCCCGCGCGACATCCGGGCCCTCGTCCTGGGCTGCACCCACTACGAGCTGGTCGCCGACCGCATCCGGGCCGCCGTCCAGCCGGCCGACGCCCCGCCGATCGCCCTGCACGCATCCGCCGGGGCCGTCGCAGCCCAGGCCCTGCGCCGGATCGGCGCCGCACCCGCCCCCTCGGGCGCGGCGGCCCAGGCGGCCTCGTCGGCCCTCGCGGACCTTTCCCAGGGGCGGCTCACCGTGATCCTCAGCGGCCGCGAGGCCGCGATGCCCGAGGCCGCCCTGGCCTATGCCGAGGGCCGTCTGCTGGCGGCCGAACCCCTGGCCCGGGGCTGATACCCCCGGCCCGGGGCTGAGCCTGCCCGCAGGGCTTTCATGGTCCTTACCACAGTCCTCACCACAGTCCTCTGCCGAGGTACCGGAACGTGAGTACCCTGCCAGCTATGAGGCACCACGGCGAGGACGACGAGCGCGACGAGCGGGCCGCGGCCGGGCGGCCCCCTGAGGTCTGGACCGGGCGTGCGCACAACCGCGCCCAGTGGCTGCTGGCTGCCGGGGGCGCCGCCTGCGTGGCGCTCGGCATCGACCTGGCCGTCGTCTCTCCATGGACCTCGGGCGTGGCCCCCCTCCTCATGTCCGTGATCGGCTGCCTCGCGGCCGGACTGCTGATGCTCTTCGGCACCCTGGCCTTCGTCCATGTGGCCGTACGGGTCGACGAGGAGGCCCTGGAGGTGCGCTGCGGCCACATGGGGCTGCCCCGTCGCCGCATCCCGCTCAACGACGTGGTCCACGCGGACTTCGCACCCCGGGTCACCCCATGCCAGTGGGGCGGCTGGGGCTACCGCTGGCGCCCCGAGAAGGGCACCGCGGTGATCGTGCGCCGTGGCGAGGGCCTGGTGGTCCGGCTCGGCGACGGCCGGATCTTCACCGTCACGGTGGACAACGCCGAGGCCGCGGTGCGGGTGATCCGCGACCGCCTGCGCGGCATCGCGGCCGGGGCCTCGCAGGCCTAGATTCCGTCCGACGCCACCGTCTATACATGATCTCGAATGACGGCCCGGAAGGTATGCCCTCCCGGGCCGTTCCCCCGTTCGGCCCCGGAAGGAAATCCATATGAGAGAGGTCGGCAGATGAGCGCACTCACACCAGAAGCACTGCTCGCGGACTACCTGGCCCTGGCGGACGACAGCTGCGTCGCCGTGCTGCCGCACGTACTGCGCATCACGGCCGAACTCGGCATCGCCGATGTCCTGGCGACGGACACCGTGACCGTCGAGGACATAGCCACTGCCACGGAGGCGGACACCGAATCCCTCTACCGCCTGCTGCGTGCCCTGGTGTCGGTGGGCCTGCTCCTGGAGGATCCGTCCCGCTCCTTCCGACTGACCGAGAGCGGACACCGCCTCCGCGCGGACGCCCCGAACAGCGTCCGCGAATCCGTACTGAACGCCGACTCCCAACGGGCCTGGCTCCGCGGTATCGACACCATCCGCAGCGGGCGCTCGGTCTTCGACAGCGTCCACGGCGGAGATTTCTTCACACACAAGAATTCCGACGGCGACGCCGATCGCGCTTTCCTGCGCCGTATGCGGGAGCGGACCGGGCGGCTGTACGGACAGTTCTCCTCGACCCCCGACTGGCGGCAGTCGGACGTCGTCATGGACATCGGGGGCGGTGACGGCTTTATGCTGGAGCGCGTCCTGCGCGAAGCCGATCACGTCAAGGGAATTCTCTTCGACCGGCCGTCGGTCGTCGACATGGTCAAGGATTCCGAGCACATCCGGTCGCTTGGCGAACGCTGTCGGCTCGAAAAAGGCGACTTCTTCGAATCGCTGCCTTCAGGGGCCGACACCCACATGCTGTGCAGCGTTCTGCACGACTGGACGGATGCCCAAGTGGTCACCATTCTGCGCAACAGCAGAAAGGCGCTGCGGGACGGCGGGCGGCTATTGATCGTGGAGATGCTGGTGCCGGAGGACCAGGAATGGCACCCCAGTCGATGGAGCGACATCGGGATGATGGTGCTCACCGGCGGTCGTGAGCGAACGGCAGCGGAATTCGAGACCCTGCTGAGCGATTCCGGATTCGTTCTTTCGAATGTGACCCCCATTTCCGGCTCTTACTTCTCGGTTCTGGAAGCCAGATAGGCTGTTTTGGGTAGACGCTGATGCCGCGCTTTTCGGCGCGATCCGGTGTGCCTGGTGGCGCGGCACCTACGCCGCGCCACCAGGCACACACACGCTGTCTGTGAACCGACCGCTTACCGCTCCGGCCGCCCCTCCAGCGACGCGGCCAGCACTCGTCCGATCTCGGCGAGCGGGCCGGGCTGCATCATGCGGACATGCTCACACGGGACCGGGTGCTCGTGCACGTGCCCCGTGATATACGGAGCCCACGCCTGAGGAGCGGCCACCGGCATATGGTTGTCGACGGCCGCGGTGAAGAACAGCACATCGCCGGAGAACTTTTCCGGCGTGGCGGAGCGCCCGAGCCCCCGGTTGTTGCCGACCGCGACGGCCAGCGCGGATATTTCGTCCTCGCTGAGGGTGATGCCTCCCGTCACCTCTCCCATGTGCTGCCTGGCGTAGTCGTGGAGGAGGACGGAGAGATCCGCCGCATCGGCATCCTCCGGGATTTCATATCCGGCACCCTCCGCCAATGCGGCTATGAGGTCCTCTTCTTTTTCCGGGCCGGATGGGGAAGCCCCGTCGTGTGGATAGGCGTCGAGCATGGTCAGCACGCTGACGACTTCCCCCTGACTCTGAAGCAGTACCGCTACGGCGTGGGCGACCAGCCCTCCGAAAGACCAGCCGAGCAGCCGGTAAGGGCCGACGGGCTGAACGGAACGCATCAGTTCCACGTAGTCCTGCGCCATTTCCTCCAGTGAGGTCGGCAGCGGCTCCTTACCCATCAGGCCGCGCGACTGAAGCCCGTAAACAGGGACTTCTTCTGGTATGTGCCGCAGCAGACCGGCGTAACACCAGCTGAGCCCTGATACCGGATGCACGCAGAACAGCGGTGGCTCGTCACCGCTCGAGCGGATGGGGAGGAGCGGGTCGAACGGATCCTGGCCTGCCCCGTCGTCGATGCGTTCGGCGAGGCCTGCGACGGTGGGGGCTTCGAAGAGGGCGCGGATGGTGAGTTCGACGTCCAGGGTGGTGCGGATGCGGCTGATCAGGCGGGTGGCGAGGAGGGAGTGTCCGCCCAGCGTGAAGAAGTTGTCGTCGATGCCGACTTCTGTGACTCGTAGGATTTCGGCGAAGAGTGTGGAGAGGGTTTGTTCGCGTGGTGTGCGTGGGGTTCGTCGGGTGGTGGGGGTTGTGTAGTGGGGGGTGGGGAGGGCTTTGTGGTCGAGTTTTCCGTTGGGTGTGAGGGGGAGGTGGTTGAGTGTGACGAGTGTGGTGGGGACCATGTAGTCGGGGAGTTGGTTCCGGAGTGTGCGGAGGACTTCTGTGGTGTTGATTCCTGTTTCGGGGTTGGTGGGTACTGTGTAGCCGGTGAGGCGTTTGTCGCCGGGTTGGTCTTCTCGTACGAGTACGACGGCTTGGGCGATGGTGTGGTGGGTGGTGAGTGCGGTTTCGATTTCGCTGGGTTCGATGCGGAAGCCGCGTATTTTGATTTGGGTGTCGGTGCGGCCGAGGTAGTGGAGTGTGCCGTCGGGGTTCCAGCGTGCGAGGTCGCCGGTGCGGTACATGCGGGTGCCGGGTGGGCCGTAGGGGTTGGGGATGAAGCGTTCGGCGGTGAGGGTGGGGCGGTTGAGGTATCCGCGGGCGAGTTGTGTGCCGGCGATGTAGAGCTCGCCGGGGGTTCCGGTGGGTGTGGGGCGCAGGGCGTCGTCGAGGATGTAGGTGTGGGTGTTCCACATGGGGCGGCCGATGGGGATGGTGCCGCTGGTGTGTGTGCCGCTGGTGGCGGTGCCTGTGGGTGTGGGTGGGGGGATGGGGTGGTCGGTGGCGCCGACGGTGGTTTCGGTGGGGCCGTAGTGGTTGATGACGGGGGTGTGGGGGTGGTTGGTCTGCCAGGTGTGGACGGCTTCGGTGGGGACTGCTTCGCCGCCGAGCATGAGTTGGCCGGTGGGTTCGAGGGGGGTGTTTTCGAGGAGGGGGAGGTGGCTGGGGGTGAGTTTCATGAAGGTGATTGGTGTGTCACCGGGCTGTTGGTCTGTGGCGGTGGTTGTGGGTGTGGTTGTGGGTGTGGTTGTGGGTGTGGTGGGGGTGAGGGTGGTGATGTGGACGCGTCCGCCGCAGATGAGGGCGCCGTAGAGGACGGTGACGCCGGCGTCGAAGGAGACGGAGGCGTGGAGGACGGTGGCTCCGGTGAGGGTGGGGTAGGCGTGGGGGCATCGGGCGGTGTAGTTGAGTAGGGCCTGGTGGGGGATGAGTACGCCTTTGGGGTGGCCGGTGGAGCCGGAGGTGTAGATCACGTAGGCGGGGTGCTGGGGCAGCAGTTCACCGGTGCGGTCGGTGTCGGTGACGTCCGCGTCGGGTTGTGCGGTGATTGCGGCAAGTGTGTCGGCTTCGTCGAGTTGGGTGTGGGGGAGGTGGTGGAGTGGGGGGAGGGTGGGGGAGGTGGTGGTGTCGGTGATCAGGAGTGTGGGGGTTGCGTCCTGGAGCATGTAGTGGATGCGGTCGGTGGGGTAGTCGGGGTCGATGGGGAGGTAGCCGGCGCCTGTTTTGAGGATGGCCAGCAGTGTCACGACAAGTTCGGCTGAGCGGGGCAGTGCTACTGCCACCAGCTGTTCCGGCCCGGCGGCGTGTCCGATCAGGTGCCGTGCGAGGCGGTTGGCCCGGGTGTTGAGGTCGGCGTATGACACCTTCTGGTTTTCGAAGACGACTGCGATGGCGTCGGGGGTGCGCTTGACCTGGGCTTCGAACAGCCCGGGCAGGAGGGTGTCGGGGAGGGGGTGTGTGGTGTCGTTCCACAGGGTGAGGAGTCGGTGCCGCTCGGCGGTGCCGAGGACGTCGATCCGGCTGACGGGCAGATCCGGATCCGTGGTGACCGACTCCAGCACCCGCACCAGCCGAGCAGCCAACGCCTCCATCGACACCGGGTCGAAGAGATCGGTGCGGTAGTCGACATGCCCGCTCAGCCCGTCGGGGGCGCCGTCCACCGTGCGGTGTTCGCTGAGGTTCACGGTGAGGTCGAATCTGGCGGCGATCCCGCCCAACGGCTGAGGAGTGATGTCCAGACCTGGAAGGTCGAGATTGGGCCGGGTGTTGTTCTGGAAGGAGAGCATCACCTGGAACAGGGGATGCCGGGCCATCGAGCGCTGCGGGTTGAGCACCTCCACCAGCCGCTCGAAGGGCACGTCCTGGTGGGCGTAGGCGGCCAGGTCCGTCTCCCGCACCCGCTCCACCAGCTCACGGAACGTGGGATCCCCACTGACATCCGTACGCAGCACCAGCGTGTTGACGAAGAAACCGACCAGATCATCCAGAGCGTCATCGGTACGCCCGGCGATCGGGGTGCCGATGGGGATGTCACTGCCCGCGCCTATCCGGGTGAGAAGGACGGCCAAGGCGGCCTGGACGGTCATGAAGACGCTTGCCCCGCTGTCGTGCGCCAGTTCCATCAGCCGCGTGTGCACCTCGGCCGGCACCCGTACGGCCACGCTGGCGCCCTCGTGCGATGCCACGGCGGGCCGGGGCCGGTCCACCGGCAGCTCCAACTGCTCCGGCACGCCCGCCAGAGCGGCCGTCCAGTAGGCGAGTTGCCGCGAGATCACACTGTTCGGGTCATCCTCACTGCCCAGCACCTCCCGCTGCCACAGGGCGTAGTCCGCGTACTGCACCGGCAGCGCACGCCATCCGGGTGCCTTGCCGTCGGTGCGGGCCTTGTAGGCGGTGGTCAGGTCGCGGGCGAAGGGCGCCATCGACCAGCCGTCGGCGGCGATGTGATGCACGACCGCCAGCAGTACGTACTCATCCGGCGCCACGACGAACAGCCGTACGCGCAGCGGAAGGTCACACGAGAGGTCGAACCCGGCGCGGGCCTCCCTCATCAGTGCTTCGGCCAGGTCCTTCTCGGCCACGTCCAACACCTGGAATACCGATGCCGCGTTGCCTTGGAGAACGTGTTGACGGGGCCGGCCGTCGGCCTGGGGGAAGAGTGTCCGCAGGCTCTCGTGCCGCTCGACCACATCCCCTACGGCCAGGAGCAGGGCGTCGACGTCCAGCCGCCCTCGCAGCCGTAGGGACATGGGGATGTTGTAGGTGCCCGAGGGGCCTTCGAGTTGGCCGAGGAACCACAGTCGGCGCTGTGCGAAGGAGACCGGTACGGTCTCGGGCCGTGGCCTGCCGGTCAATGGCTGTCGTGCCAGGCTGGTTTCTTGATCTGTTCGTGCGCTCAGTCCCGCTACGGTCGGGGACTCGAAGAGAGCGCGGATACCCAGCTCCACGCCCAGGGTGGTGCGGATGCGGCTGATCAGGCGGGTGGCGAGGAGAGAGTGCCCGCCGAGTGCGAAGAAACTGTCGTCGATGCCGACTTCGGCGACGCCCAGGACTTCGGCGAACAGGCCGCACAGGATCTCCTCGCGCGGTGTGCGGGGTGCGCGGCGGGTGACCGTGGTGGTGTAGTCGGGGGCGGGCAGGGCCTTGCGGTCCAGCTTGCCGTTCGGGGTCAAGGGAAGCCGCTCGAGTACGACGAGTGCCGAGGGGACCATGTAGTCCGGAAGTCGGCCTCTGGCCGCTGCCAGTACCTGAGCGGTGTCAAGGCTCACACCGGCGTCCGCGGGCACCACATAGCCGACCAGACGCCTGTCTCCGGGCCGGTCCTCCCGTACCAGGACGGCGGTCTGTGCCACGGCGTCATGCGCCGCCAGGACACCCTCCACCTCACCGGGCTCGATACGGAAACCACGCACCTTGACCTGGGCGTCCGCACGCCCCAGGAACTCCAACTGCCCGTCCGGCCGCCACCGCACCACATCCCCCGTCCGGTACATCCGCGACCCCGCAGTCGTGCCGAACGGATTCGCCACAAACCGCTCGGCTGTCAGTCCGGGCCGTCCCAGATACCCGCGGGCCAGTTGTGCGCCGGCGATGTAGAGCTCGCCGGGCACCCCGACCGGTACTGGTTGCAGTGCCGTATCCAGCACATACACCTGCGTGTTCCACACGGGGTGACCGATTGGAGGAGCGGCGGTCAGCTCGTCGTCGGTGAACCATGACGTGGAGTAGACGGTGGCTTCGGTAGGGCCGTAGCAGTTCGCGAACCGACCTCCCGGAACGGCGGCACGAATGGCGTTCGCCACGCTCGACGTCATGGCTTCGCCGGCCAGCACCACCGTTCCCGCATCAATGTGCCCGCTGCTGCTGAGGAGGGTCGAGACAACAGAGGGGACACCGCTGATGAGGCAGGAAGACCCACTGCTCGGCACATTGCCACCAAGAGCGAGCAGGTCGGGGACCACCTCGACGCGTCCACCAGCGACGAGAGGTGTGAAGAGCTCGAAGACCGAGACGTCGAAGTTGAGAGACGTCGACACGTACACATGAGTCAATCGATCGGGCCCGAACTCGGAAGCGGCCCAGGTGATGAGATTGACCACGCTGCGCTGCTGGACTGTTACGCCCTTGGGGCGACCGGTCGAGCCGGAGGTGTAAAAGACGTAGGCGGGATGCTGGGGGAGCAGGCCGCCCGTGCGGTCGGCGTCCACCACATCCGCGTCATCGTATTGAGCGGTCCTCGCGTCATCCACCATCAGCCGAGGCAGATGCTCCGCCGGGGGGAGGGTGGGGGAGGTGGTGGTGTCGGCGATCAGGAGCGTGGGGGCCGCGTCCTGGAGCATGTAGTGGATGCGGTCGGCGGGGTAGTCGGGGTCGATGGGCAGATAGGCGGCGCCCGCTTTGAGGATGGCCAGCAGTGTCACGACAAGTTCGGCCGAGCGTGGCAGTGCCACCCCTACCAGCCGCTCCGGCCCGGCGCCGTGGGCGATCAGGTACCGCGCCAGTCGGTTCGCCCGGGCATTGAGGTCGGCGTACGACACCTCCTGGCCCTCGAACACGACCGCGACCGCGTCGGGGGTGCGCTTGACCTGGGCCTCGAAGAGCTCCGGCAGCAGGGCGTCCGGGAGCGGGTGTGCGGTGTCGTTCCAGAGGGTGAGGACCTGCTGCCGCTCGGTCTCGCCGAGGATGTCGATCTGGCTGACACGGGTTTCCGGATCGGTGGTGACTGTGGCCAGGACGCGCACGAGCCGTGTGGCCAGTGCTTCGACGGTGGCGGGGCGGAAGAGGTCGGTGCGGTAGTCGAGGTGTCCGGTGAGTCCGTCGGCGGAGCCGTCTGCGGTGCGGTGTTCGCTGAGATTGACGGTCAGGTCGAATTTGGCGGCGGTGTCACCCAATGGCTGGCGGGTGACGTGGAGGCCGGGGAGGTCGAGGTTGGGTTGGGTGTTGTTCTGGAGGGCGAGCATCACCTGGAAGAGGGGGTGGTGTGCCAGGGAGCGTTGTGGGTTGAGGACTTCCACGAGGCGTTCGAAGGGCACGTCCTGGTGTGCGTAGGCGGCCAGGTCTGTTTCCCGTACGCGTTCGATGAGTTCGCGGAAGGTGGGGTCGCCGCTGGTGTCGGTGCGCAGGACGAGGGTGTTGACGAAGAAGCCGACCAGGTCGTCCAGCGCGTCATCGGTACGTCCGGCGATCGGAGTGCCGATCGGGATGTCGTGGCCCGCGCCCACGCGGCTCAGGAGGACGGCCAGGGCGGCTTGGACGGTCATGAAGACGCTTGCGCCGCTGTTGTGGGCCAGCGCCACCAGCCGGGCGTGTACGGTCGCCGGCACATGCAGCGCCACGCTGCCGCCCTCGTACGATGCCACCGCGGGCCGGGGGCGGTCGACCGGCAGTTCCAGCTGCTCGGGCACACCGGCCAGGGTGGTGGTCCAGTAGTCCAGCTGGGCGGTGACCAAGCTGTCGGGGTCGTCTTCGTGGCCGAGGATTCCCTGCTGCCAGAGGGTGTAGTCCGCGTACTGCACCGGCAGCGCACGCCATCCGGGTGCCTTGCCGTTGGTGCGGGCCTTGTAGGCGGTGGTCAGGTCGCGGGCGAAGGGCGCTATCGACCAGCCGTCGGCGGCGATGTGATGCACCACTGCCAGCAGTACGTACTCATCCGCCCCGAGCACGAACAGCCGCACACGCAGCGGCAGATCGCGGGCAAGGTCGAACCCAGTGGCGGCCTCCCGCTTCAGTGCCTCGGCCAGGTCTTCGCCGGCGATGTCCAGCACTTCGAAGACCGATGCCGCGTCGCCTTGGAGGATGTGCTGGTGGGGCTGGCCGTCGATCTGGGGGAAGAGGGTTCGCAGGCTCTCATGCCGCTCGACCACGTCTGTCAGGGCCAGGCGCAGGGCGTCGATGTCCAGCCGGCCGCGCAGCCGTAGAGACAGGGGGATGTTGTAGGTGCCCGAGGGGCCTTCGAGCTGGCCGAGGAACCACAGCCGGCGCTGCGCGAACGACAAAGGTACGGTCCCGGGCCGGGTTTGCGTCGTGAGTTTGGGGCGTGTGGTGTGGCTGTCGGATGTCTGGAGGTGTTCGGCGAGGCCGGCGACGGTGGGGGCTTCGAAGAGGGCGCGGATGGTGAGTTCGACGTCCAGGGTGGTGCGGATACGGCTGATCAGGCGGGTGGCGAGGAGGGAGTGCCCGCCGAGTGCGAAGAAGCTGTCGTCGATGCCGACTTCGGGGACCGCGAGGACTTCGGCGAAGAGACCGCACAGGATCTCCTCGTGCGGTGTGCGGGGTGCGCGGCGGGTGGTGGATGCGGTGTAGTCGGGGGCGGGCAGAGCCTTGCGGTCCAGCTTGCCGTTCGAGGTCAGGGGCAGTCGCTCGAGTACGACGAGTGCCGAGGGGACCATGTAATCCGGCAGCCGGTCCCTGGCCGCCTCCAGCACCTGAGCGGTGTCAACTCGCACTCCCGCATCCGTAGGCACTACGTAGCCGACCAGCCGTTTGTCGCCGGGTTGGTCTTCGCGTACGAGGACGGCGGCTTGGGCAACCGTGTCATGACTGGTCAGGGCGGCTTCGATTTCGCCGGGTTCGATGCGGAAGCCGCGTATCTTGACTTGGGTGTCGGTGCGGCCGAGGTGTTCGAGTGTGCCGTCGGTGTTCCAGCGTGCGAGGTCGCCGGTGCGGTACATGCGGGTGCCGGGTGGGCCGAACGGGTCTGGGATGAAGCGTTCGGCGGTGGTGGTGGGCTGATTGATGTAGCCGTGGGCCAGGCCGGTTCCGGCGATGTAGAGCTCGCCTGCGACTCCCGGGGGTACGGGGCGTAGGGCGTGGTCCAGGACGTAGGTGCGGGTGTTGTCCATGGGTCGGCCGATGGGTACTGAGGTGCCGGGTGGGGTGGTGGGGGTCATGAGGTGTTGGGTGGCGCACAGGGTGATTTCTGTGGGTCCGTACAGGGATCTGACCCTGATTTGCGGGCAGGCTTGGAGGACGCGTTGGACGGCGGTGGGGGAGACCACGTCGCCGCCGGTCAGTACCTCCTGGACCTGGCCGAAACACCCGGGATCCTCTTCCGCGATCACCCGGAACAACCCCGCCGTCAGCTCGATGGCAGTGACCTGGCCATCGCTGATGAGCGTGCGTAGTGCTTTGGCGTCGATCTGTTCGTTGGGGGCCACGACGATGCGGCCGCCGGAGAGCAGGGGGACCCAGATCTCGTAGTCGGAGGCGTCGAAGGCGTGTGGGGCGTGCATCAGGACGCGCTTGTGCGCGTTGTCTGTGTCGCTGGCCCAGGAGGTGTCCAGGGCCAGTTCCACCACGCCCCGGTGGGGTACGGCCACGCCCTTCGGCTCGCCGGTGGAGCCCGAGGTGTACATCACATAGGCGAGCTGCAGCGGATGCCTGCCGCCCACGACCACGTTGCTGTGGTCGGTGTCGTCAGCGGTCAGGACCTCGCCAGTCACCTCGACCACACGCGCATCACCGGCGAACCCGCCCGCCTGTGCGGGCCGGTCGGTGAGCAGCACGCCGGCGCCGCAGTCGCGCATGACCGAACGCAGCCGCTCCACCGGATAGCCCTCATGCAACGGCACGTAGAACCCGCCTGCCTTCAGCACAGCCAGCAGAACGGCTATCAGGTCGGCGGAACGCTCCATCCACACCGCCACCGCATGCCCCGGCCCGACCCCCAGCCCGATGAGGTACCGGGCCAGCCGATTCGCCCGCGCGTTCAGCCCGGCGTACGTCAGCTCCTGGCCCTCGAAGACCACCGCGACCGCATCCGGGGTCCGCGCCACCTGCGCCTCGAACAACTCCGGCAGCACCGCATCCGGCATCCGACGCCCGGTGTCATTCCACCCGGACAGAATCTGCCGGCGTTCGGCTTCGTCGAGTATGTCGACTCGGTCGATGGGGATGTCCGGGTCCGCGAGCACGGTCTCCAGCACCCGTTGCAGGCGTGTGGCGAGTGCTTCGGTGGTGGCGGGGCGGAAGAGGTCTGTGCGGTAGTCGAGGTGTCCGGTGAGCCCGTTGGGGGTGCCGTCCGCCGTACGGGATTCCCTGAGGTTGAAGGCCAGGTCGAATTTGGCGGTGGTGCCGCCCAATGGCTGGCGGGTGACGTGGAGGCCGGGGAGGTCGAGGTTGGGTTGGGTGTTGTTTTGGAGGGTGAGCATGATTTGGAAGAGGGGGTGGTGTGTCAGGGAGCGTTGTGGGTTGAGGATTTCGACGAGGCGTTCGAAGGGGGTGTCTTGGTGTGTGTAGGCGGTGAGGTTTGTTTCTCGTGTGCGTTGGATGAGTTCGCGGTAGGTGGGGTTGTTGCTGGTGTCGGTGCGTAGGACGAGGGTGTTGACGAAGAAGCCGATGAGGTTGTCGAGGGCGTCGTCGGTGCGTCCGGCGATGGGGGTGCCGATGGGGATGTCGTGGCCGGCGCCCATGCGGGTGAGGAGGACGGCGAGTGCGGCTTGGATGGTCATGAAGAGGCTTGCGCCGCTGTCGTGGGCGAGCGCGACGAGTTGGGTGTGTGTGGGGGCTGGGATGTGGAGGGTGACGCTGTTGCCGTGGTGTGAGGTGATGGCGGGGCGGGGGTGGTCGGTGGGTAGTTCGAGCTGTTCGGGTGTGCCGGCCAGGGTGGTGGTCCAGTAGTCCAGCTGGGTGGAGATCAGGCTGTTGGGGTCGTCTTCGCTGCCGAGGGTGTCCCGTTGCCACAGGGTGTAGTCGGCGTACTGTGCGGGCAGTGCGGGCCATTGGGGTGCCCGGTTGTTGGTGCGGGCCTGGTAGGCGGTGGACAGGTCGCGGGCGAAGGGGGTGAGGGACCAGCCGTCGGCGGCGATGTGATGGACCACGGCCAGCAGGACATGGTCCTGCGGCCCCAGCACGAACAGCCGTACCCGCAGTGGCAGGTCATGGGCGAGGTCGAACCCGGCGCGGGCGTGATGGGCCAGCGCGTCGGTGAGTTCTTCCTCGGTGATGGTTCCGGTCACGGCAAGGGGTGGCACTGCCGCATCGCCCTGGAGGATGTGCTGGTAAGGCCGGCCATCGGCCTGGGGGAAGAGGGTTCGCAGGCTCTCATGCCGACCGACCACGTCTGTCAGGGCCAGGCGCAGGGCGTCGATGTCCAGCCGGCCGCGCAGCCGTAGAGACAGGGGAATGTTGTAGGTGCCCGAGGGGCCTTCCAACTGGCCCAGGAACCACAGCCGGCGCTGCGCGAACGACAAAGGTACGGTCCCGGGCCGTGGCCTGCCGGTCAGTGGCTGCCGTACCAGGCTGGTTTCTTGGTCTGCTCGTGCGCTCAGGCCGGCGACGGTGGGGGCTTCGAAGAGGGCGCGGATGGTGAGTTCGACGTCCAGGGTGGTGCGGATACGGCTGATCAGGCGGGTGGCGAGGAGGGAGTGCCCGCCGAGCGCGAAGAAACTGTCGTCGATACCCACTTCCGCGACGCCCAGGACTTCGGCGAACAGGCCGCACAGAATCTCCTCGCGCGGTGTGCGGGGCGCGCGGCGGGTGACCGTGGTGGTGTAGTCGGGGGCGGGCAGAGCCTTGCGGTCCACCTTCCCGTTCGGCGTCAGAGGCAGCCGCTCCAGGACCACCAGCGCCGAGGGCACCATGTAATCCGGCAGCCGCTCCCTGGCCACCCCCAGCACCCGAACAACATCAACACCCACACCCCCACCCACACTTCGACTCGCGCCTGTGGGTACTACGTAGCCGATGAGGCGTTTGTCTCCGGGCCGGTCCTCCCGGACCTGTACCACCGCCTGGGCCACCGTTTCATGACCGGCCAGGACCGCTTCGATCTCACCGGGCTCGATACGGAAACCACGCACCTTCACCTGCGCGTCCGCACGCCCCAGGAACTCCAGCTGCCCGTCCGGCCGCCACCGCACCACATCCCCCGTCCGGTACATCCGCGACCCCGCAACCCCCGCGAACGGATCCGCCACAAACCGCTCACCCGTCAGACCCGCCCGCCCCCAATACCCCTGCGCCAGCCCCGCCCCCGCCACATACAACTCCCCCGCCACACCCACCGCCACCGCACGCAAACCCCCATCCAGTACATACACCCGCGTATTCCCCAACGGACGCCCGATCGGCGGCACCCCCACCCCCACCCCCACCCCGGACCCGCCACCCACCACCGGCACAACCCCACCAACACGCTCCTTCAACACGGCCACCGTCGACCAGACCGTCGTCTCCGTCGGCCCATAACAGTTCACCACCTCACCCCCCAGCTCACACATCCGCTCCGCCAGCCCCGGCGGCAGAGCCTCACCCCCCACCAGCATCCGCAAACCCCCCACACACCCCGGCACCTGCGACACCAACTCCTCCCACAACGACGGAGTGGCCTGCATCACCGACACACCCGCCGACTCCACCAACGCACCCAACGCAAACACATCCCGCACCACCCCCGACCCCGCCACCACCACACCAGCCCCACACACCAACGGCAAAAACAACTCCAACACCGCAATATCAAAAGCCACCGTCGTCACCGCCAACAAACGATCACCCCCACCCAACCCACAAAACCCACCCGCCACCCGCAGAAAATTCACCAGCCCACGATGCGGCACCACCACACCCTTCGGCCGCCCCGTCGACCCCGACGTATACACCACATACGCCGGATGATCACCCGAGACCACCCCCAACCGCTCACCACCCACCACATCCCCACCACCACAACCCGCCACCCCAGCCACCACATCCACCCCATCCACCACCACCAAATCAACACCCACCACCCCACCCAACACACCCGACCCCACCACCACCGAATCCGTCACCACCACCACCGGCCCCGCATCCCCCAACACAAACCCCACACGATCAGCCGGATAACCCGGATCCACCGGCACATACCCAGCCCCCGCCTTCAACACCGCCAACAACACCACCACCAAATCAACCCCACGCGACAACACCACCCCCACCAAACACCCCGGACCCACCCCACGCCCCACCAAATACCGCGCCAACCGATTCGCCCGCACATTCAACTCACCATAAGACAACACCTCACCCCCACACACCAACGCCACCGCACCCGGAGTCCGCACCACCTGCGCCTCAAACAACTCCGACACCACCACACCCGAAACCGGCCACCCCGTATCATTCCAATCAAACAACACCCGCCGCCGCTCAACCTCACCCAACACATCAACCCGACCGACCGGCATATCCATATCGGCGGCCATGGCTTTCAGTATCCGCTCCAAACGGACGGCCATCGCCTCGATGGTGCTGTGGTCGAAGAGGTCCGGGCGATAGTCCAGGCGCAATTCCAAGGGGGGCCCGGGGGCCACAACAAGAGTTAGTGGGTAGTGCGTGGCATCGCGGGTACCCGCAGGTATGATCCGCAGCTTATCGACAGAGCCGGAGGATGCTTGGACGGCTCCCGAGCTCTCTGCGAGATTTACCGGGTAATTTTCGAAGATGATGACGGTGTCGAAGAGTTCGCCGATGCCGACGAGTTTCTGTATATCGGTAAGCCCCAGGTGTTGGTGTTGCATGAGGCGGGTTTGTTGGTCTTGGAGTTGTGTGACTGTTTGGGCGAGGGTTTGGGTGTTGTTGAGTTGTACGCGGACGGGGAGGGTGTTGATGAAGAGGCCGACCATGGTTTCGATGTGGGGGATGTGTGGGGGTCGGCCGTTGGTGGTGGCGCCGAAGGTGATGTCGTGTTGTCCGGTGGTGTGGTTGAGGAGGATGGCCCAGGCGGTTTGGATGAGGGTGTTGAGGGTGGTGTTGTGGTGGCGTGCGGTGGTGGTGAGTTGGTGGGTGGTGTGGGTGGTGAGGTGGTGGGTGTGGCGTTGGGGTGGTTGGGGGGTGCGGGTGGGGTCGTGGGGGGTGAGTCGGGTGGGTTGTTGGAGGTTGCGGAGGGTGTGGCGCCAGGTGTTTTCGGCGGTGGTGCGGTCTTGGGCGGTGATCCAGGCGAGGTAGTCGCGGTAGGGGGTGGTCGAGGGCAGTCCGGCTGCGGTCTCGTGGCCTTGGTGGGCGTAAAGGGTGAACAGTTCCCGCATGAGGACGGGCAGGGACCAGCCGTCGAGGAGGATGTGATGGTTGGTGAAGATGAGGCGGTAGTGGTGGTGGGCGAGGTGGATGAGGGTGAACCGGATCAGCGGCGGCTCATCGAGGTCGAACCGACGACCCTGATCCTCCTCCAGCCAGGCAGCGAGAGAGCTCTCCTGCGTATCGGGGTCGAGGTGGGTCCAGTCGATCTCCTCCCAAGGCAGTTCCACCTCGCGCGGAATGACCTGCACCGGGCGGGACAGGCCCTCGTGAAGGAATCCGGCCCGCAGATTCGCATGGCGGCGGAGAAGCGCCCGCACTGAGGCCTTGAGAACCGGCACATCCAGTGCCCCCTCCACTCGGAAGGAGAACTGGGTCGTGTACATGTCCCGGCTGTCGGTGTCATAGAGAGCGTGGAAGAGCAGGCCTTCCTGCAACGGTGCGAGAGGAAGAATGTCTTCCAGTTCGTGCTGAGTCACTTCTTCTTCCTCCACACCTTTTCCAGGCGGTCGATGTCCGCCTGGTTGATTCCGAGTAGGGGCAGGTCTGAGGGCGTGCGGCCGCCGGCGTCCGGGCGGGTGGCGTGGCGGGTGAGTGCGGTCAGCGCCTGGTGGTAGCCGTCGGCGAGTTGCTGAATCTCCTTACGGGTGAGAACGGTGTCCGGCCAGGTGAAGGTGGTCGTGAGAGTGGGGCCCTGCGGGGTGTCCTGGGTGAGTGAGCCGATGGCCAGGGTGTGAGACAGGGCCATGCGGGGGTCGGCGCCGGAGCCTGCCGCGGTGGATTCAGCGGCCGGTGCCCAATGGGCGGCCTGGCCGATGGGCAGGCGCCCGAGGTAGTTGAACCCGATCTGCGGGGCCGGGAGGTCGGCGAGGTGGGGGCTGGTGGCGGGGTTGAGGTAGCGCAGGAGTCCGTAGCCCATCCCGTCGTGCGGAACAGCCCGGAGTTGTTCCTTGATGCGTTTGAGGACGCGCCCCAGGTCGTCTCCGCCGGCCCAGGCCTGAGCTTCATCGAAGCTCCCTGGATCCAGCCTGACCGGGTATTGGGAGGTGAACCAGCCCACCGTCCGGGAAAGCTCGGCTGCCGTGATGCTCTCATGACGCCCGTGGCTTTCAAGATCGACGAGCAGTCCGCTGTCTCCGTCATGTCGGCCGCGCCCGGCCCGCCAACGGATCACTGCCAGCGTCAGGGCGGTCAGCAGGACATCGTTGATACCGGCGTGGAACAAGGCGGGGACCTGGGTGAGCAGAGGCTCGGTCTGTTCCGGGGCCAGGGTCACCGTTATGCGCTGTGCGGTGTTGAGGGTGTCCCGGGCGGGGTCCAGAGGGCGGGCGCCGATTTGTGGTTCCGGGGATTGGCGGATGGCCTGCCACAGGGGGAGTTCCCGCACCCGCTCCGGAGCCTGGGCGTATTCGGCCAGATCGACAGCCCATTGGCGGAAGGAAGTGCCGACCGGCTGGAGTGTGGGGGTGGTCTGGGTGGTGGCTGCTTCCCAGGCCGCCTGGAGGTCGGGGAGCAGGATTCGCCAGGACACCCCGTCGACGACCAAGTGATGCACCACGATCAGCAGCCGCCCGGCCGTGTCGGGGCCGGAGTCGAACCACACGGCCTGAACCATCGCCCCCGACCTGGGCGAGAGCCGCTCCCGGGCGGATTCTGCCTCCGCTGCGATGACCTTGCTCAGAGCATCGTCGGTCAGACCGGAAACGTCGACGCGATGCACACACTCTGCCGCGCGCACCGCGCCGGCGGCGGGAATCTCCAGCTCCCATGCGTCGCCCGCACGGTCCACGAGGCTGGCGCGGAGAGCGTCGTGGTGGTCCAGGAGGGCCTGTACCGCCACGATGAGATTGTCCAGACCCAGCCGTTCGGGAACCTGGAGCAGCACTCCCTGACTGAACCGTTCCACCGGTCCGCCACGCTCACGTAGTTGGTGCATGATCGGCGTCGGCACCACGGTGCCGAGAGCTTGGGCCGTGTCCCCGCTCGGAGCTGTGGCACCGGTGTCCGCTGCGACCAGAGCGAGAGCTTCGACGGTCTTGCGCTCGAACACGTCCCGGGGCGTGAAGACCAGACCGGCAGCCCGGGCGCGGGCGACCAACTGGATCGACACGATGCTGTCGCCACCCAGATCGAAGAAACTGTCATCGATGCCGACGTTGGGCACTCCCAGGACATCGGCGAAGAGCTTGCACAGGGCTCGCTCGCGTGGTGTCCGTGCGGCACGCCCGGCAGCGGACACGGTGTAGTCGGGGGCGGGCAGGGCTTTCCGGTCGAGTTTCCCGTTGGGCGTCAGCGGCAGCCGGTCGAGCACGATGAGAGCCGAGGGGACCATGTAGTCCGGGAGCCGGTCCCTGACGGTGTGCAACACCTTGGCGGTGTCGACGCCCGTTTCCGCGTCGGCGGGTAGGGCATAGCCCACGAGCCGTTTGTCGCCGGGTTGGTCTTCGCGTACGAGGACGGCGGCTTGGGCAACCGTGTCATGAGTGGTCAGGACGGCTTCGATTTCGCCGGGTTCGATGCGGAAGCCGCGTATCTTGACTTGGGTGTCCGTGCGGCCGAGGTGTTCGAGTGTGCCGTCGGTGTTCCAGCGTGCGAGGTCGCCGGTGCGGTACATGCGGGTGCCGGGCGGGCCGAACGGGTCAGGGACGAAACGTTCGGCGGTAAGGACAGGCCGGTGGAGATATCCACGGGCCAGGCCGGTTCCGGCGATGTAGAGCTCGCCTGCGACTCCCGGGGGTACGGGGCGTAGGGCGTGGTCCAGGACGTAGGTGCGGGTGTTGTCCATGGGTCGGCCGATGGGTACTGAGGTGCCGGGTGGGGTGGTGGGGGTCATGAGGTGTTGGGTGGCGCACAGGGTGATTTCCGTGGGTCCGTACAGGGATCTGACCCTGATTTGCGGGCAGGCTTGGAGGACGCGTTGGACGGCGGTGGGGGAGACCACGTCGCCGCCGGTCAGTACCTCCTGGACCTGGCCGAAACACCCGGGATCCTCTTCCGCGATCACCCGGAACAACCCCGCCGTCACATGCACCGCACTCACCCGGCCACCCGCCACCAGCCCACGCAACACCTGAGCATCAACCGGCTCGTTGGGAGCTACGACGATGCGGCCGCCGGAGAGCAGGGGGACCCAGATCTCGTAGTCGGAGGCGTCGAAGGCGTGTGGGGCGTGCATCAGGACGCGCTTGTGCGCGTTGTCTGTGTCGCTGGCCCAGGAGGTGTCGAGGGCCAGTTCCACCACGCCCCGGTGGGGTACGGCCACGCCCTTCGGCTCGCCGGTGGAGCCCGAGGTGTACATCACATAGGCGAGCTGCAGCGGATGCCTGCCACCCACGACCACGTTGCTGTCGTCGGTGTCGTCAGCGGTCAGGACCTCGCCGGTCACCTCGACCACACGCGCATCACCGGCGAACCCGCCCGCCTGTGCGGCCCGGTCGGTGAGCAGCACCCCGGCGCCGCAGTCGCGCATGACCGAACGCAGCCGCTCCACCGGATAGCCCTCATGCAACGGAACATAAAACCCGCCCGCCTTCACCACAGCCAGCAGAACGGCTATCAGATCGGCGGAACGCTCCATCCACACCGCCACCGCATCCCCCGGCCCCACCCCCAGCCCGATGAGGTACCGGGCCAGCCGATTCGCCCGCACATTCAACTCGCCATACGTCAGCTCCTGGCCCTCGAAGACCACCGCGACCGTATCCGGGGTCCGCGCCACCTGCGCCTCGAACAACTCCGGCAGCAGCGCATCCGGCATCCGACGCCCGGTGTCATTCCACCCGGACAGCACCTGCTGCCGCTCGGCCTCCCCCAACACATCAATCCGCCCCACCGGCACATCCAGATCAGCGGCCATCGCCTCCAACACCCGCACCAGACGACCAGCCAGCACCTCCACCCACTCACGCTCAAACAAACCAGGCTGATATTCCAGGCGGAATTCGAGTTCTTGCCCGGGCATCACGATGAGGCTGAGCGGGTAGTGATTTCCGCTGCGACCGGATTCCTTTACGAATGTCAATCCATTCTTGCCGAGGTCGGGCGCGTCTGCGGTCTTGAGCGGGTAATTCTCAAAAATTATGACGGTGTCAAATAGCTCGTCATGCCCTGCCAAGCGTTGAATCTGCGCGAGCCCCAGGTGTTGGTGTTGCATGAGGCGGGTTTGTTGGTCTTGGAGTTGTGTGACTGTTTGGGCGAGGGTTTGGGTGTTGTTGAGTTGTACGCGGACGGGGAGGGTGTTGATGAAGAGGCCGACCATGGTTTCGATGTGGGGGATGTGTGGGGGTCGGCCGTTGGTGGTGGCGCCGAAGGTGATGTCGTGTTGTGCGGTGGTGTGGTTGAGGAGGATGGCCCAGGCGGTTTGGATGAGGGTGTTGAGGGTGGTGTTGTGGTGGCGTGCGGTGGTGGTGAGTTGGTGGGTGGTGTGGGTGGTGAGGTGGTGGGTGTGGTGTTGGGGTGGTTGGGGGGTGCGGGTGGGGTCGTGGGGGGTGAGTCGGGTGGGTTGTTGGAGGTTGTGGAGGGTGTGGCGCCAGGTGTTTTCGGCGGTGGTGCGGTCTTGGGTGGTGATCCAGGTGAGGTAGTCGCGGTAGGGGGTGGTCGGGGGCAGTCCGGCTGCGGTCTCGTGGCCTTGGTGGGTGTAGAGGGTGAACAGTTCTTGCATGAGGACGGGGAGGGACCAGCCGTCGAGGAGGATGTGGTGGTTGGTGAAGATGAGGCGGTAGTGGTGGTGGGCGAGGTGGATGAGGGTGAAGCGGATGAGTGGTGGCTGGTCGAGGTCGAAGCGGCGGGCTTGGTCCTCTTCCAGCCAGGTGGCGAGTGAGGCTTGCTGTGTGTCGGGGTTGAGGTGGGTCCAGTCGAGTTCTTGCCAGGGGAGGTGGGTTTGGGTGGGGATGATTTGGATGGGGTGGGTGAGGTTTTCGTGGTGGAAGCCGGCGCGGAGGTTGGGGTGGCGTGTGAGGAGGGTGGTGAGGGAGGTTTTGAGGGTGGGGATGTTGAGGGGGCCGGTGATGCGGAAGGTTTGCTGGGAGGTGTAGGGGTCGTGGCCGTGGGTGTCGTAGAGGGTGTGGAAGAGGAGGCCTTCTTGGAGGGGTGCGAGGGGCCAGATGTCGGTGGTGTGGGGGTGGGTGGTTTCGAGGTGGTCGATGTCGGCTTGGGTGAGGTGGAGGAGGGGGAGGTCTGAGGGGGTGCGGCCGCCGGTGTGGGGGAGGGTGGCGTGTGCGGTGAGGGCGGTGAGGGCTTGGTGGTAGGTGTCGGCGAGTTTTTGGATGTCGGTGTGGGTGAGGAGGGTGTCGGGCCAGGTGAGGGTGGTGGTGAGGGTGGGGCCGTGGGGGGTGTCCTGGGTGAGGGTGTTGATGGTGAGGGTGTGGGTGAGGGGCATGTCGGGGTCGGGGCCGGAGCCTGCTGTGGTGGCGTGGGCGGCTGGTGTCCAGTTGGTGGGGCCTCCGGTGGGGAGGCGGCCGAGGTAGTTGAAGCCGATCTGTGGGGTGGCCAGGTGGGTGAGGTGGGGTTTGGTGGTGGGGTTGAGGTAGCGCAGGAGTCCGTAGCCGATCCCGTTGTTGGGGGTGGCGCGGAGTTGTTCTTTGATGCGTTTGAGGATGCGTCCGAGGTCGGCTCCGCCGGCCCAGGCCTGGGCCTGGTTGAAGATGCCTGGATCCAGTCGGACGGGGTGGTGGGAGGTGAACCAGCCGATGGTGTTGGACAGTTGGGCGCCTTCTACGGTGTTTTCGTGGCGTCCGTGGGATTCCAGGTCGACCAGCAGGCCTTGTCCGGTGTGCTGGCCGCGGTCGGTGCGCCATTTGGTCATGGCCAGGGTGAGTGCGGTGAGGAGGATGTCGTTGATGCCGGCGTGGAAGAGGGCGGGGAGGTGGGTGAGGAGTGGTTCGGTGTGTTCGCAGGGCAGGGTGATGGTCAGTCGGCGGGCGTGGGCTGCGGTGTCGCGGGTGGGGTCCAGGGGGCGGGTGCCCAGGAGCGGGTCGGTGGTTTTCCCCACGTTCTGCCACCAGGGGAGTTCTTTCTCCCATTGGGTGTTCTGGGCTGTTTGGGCGAGTCCTGTGGCCCATTGCCGGAAGGAGGTTTCTGCGGGCTGGAGGGCGGGGGTGGTGTGGGTGGTGGCTGCTTCCCAGGCGGTTTGGAGGTCGGGGAGCAGGATCCGCCAGGACACCCCGTCGATTACGAGGTGATGGACCACGATCAGCAGCCGGCCCGGGGTCTGGGGGCCGGTGTCGAACCATACGGCCTGGAGCATGAGTCCGGAGGTGGGTGCGAGCCGTTCCCGGGCGGCGTGGGCTTCTTCGGTGATGGTGTTGCTCAGGTCATCGTCGGTCAGGCCGGTGGTGTCCACGCGTCGCACGCATTGTGTGGCGTGGATGTGGCCGGCGGGCGGGATCTGGAGTTCCCATGTGGTGGTGTCGCTTGGGGTGGTGAGGCGGGCGCGGAGTGCGTCGTGATGGTCGAGTACCGTCTGTATTGCGGTGGTGAGGTGTTCCATGCCCAGCCCGGGGGGTGCCTGGAGGAGGACTCCCTGGCTGAAGCGGTCCACCCGGCCGCCCAGCTCATACAACCGATGCATCACCGGCGTCAGTACAACGCTGCCCACTCCACTGTCCGGCGTGCCGCTCCCGGCGTGTGGGCCCGTGTCGTTGAGGCCGGGTTCTGTGGCGATCCGGGCGAGGGCTTCGACGGTCTTGCGTTCGAACACGTCCCGGGGTGTGAAGACCAGACCGGCTGCCCGGGCGCGGGCGACCAGCTGGATCGACACGATGCTGTCACCGCCCAGATCGAAGAAACCGTCATCGATCCCGACTCTGGGCACCCCCAGAACCTCAGCGAACAGCTTGCACAACACCTCTTCCCGCCCCGTCCGCGCCACCCGCCCGCCAACAGCCACGGCATAACCGGGAACAGGCAAAGCCCCCCGGTCCAGCTTCCCATTCGCCGTCAACGGCAGCCGGTCCAGCACAACGAGCGCCGAAGGCACCATGTAATCCGGAAGCCGATCCCCGACGGCATGCAACACCCTGTCAGCATCGACACCCGTCTCCGCGTCGACGGGTACGGCATAGCCCACGAGCCGTTTGTCGCCGGGTTGGTCTTCGCGTACGAGGACGGCGGCTTGGGTGACCGCGTCATGACTGGTCAGGACGGCTTCGATTTCGCCGGGTTCGATGCGGAAGCCGCGTATCTTGACTTGGGTGTCCGTGCGGCCGAGGTGCTCAAGCGTGCCGTCGGTGTTCCAGCGTGCGAGATCACCGGTGCGGTACATGCGGGTGCCGGGCGGGCCGAACGGGTCGGGAATGAAACGTTCGGCGGTAAGCGCAGGCCGGTGGAGATATCCACGGGCCAGACCCGAGCCCGCGATGTAAAGCTCCCCCGCCACCCCTACCGGCACGGGGCGTAGGGCGTGGTCCAGCACGTAGGTGCGGGTGTTCCACATGGGGCGGCCGATGGGGATGGTCGCGGTGGTCGGCGCCCCGCCGGTGGGTGTGGTGATGGTGTGGTCGGTGGCGGCAATGGTGGTTTCGGTGGGGCCGTAGCTATTGGTGACGGGGATGTTGGGGTGGTGGGTGTGCCAGGTGTGGAGGGCTTCGGCGGGGAGGGGTTCGCCGCCGATGATGAGGCGACCGGATGGCCGGTGAGCGGAGTCTTCGAGTAGGGGGAGGTGGCTGGGGGTGATCTTGATCAGGCTGACGGGTTCGTTGTGGGGGTGTGCGGGTGTGGGGGTGGAGTCCCAGGGGGTGATGCGGATCCGGCCGCCGCTGATCAGGGTGCCGTAGAGCACGGTGATACCGGTGTCGAAGGACACCGAGGCGTGGGCGACTGTTGTGCCGGAGAGTTCGGGGTAGGCCTCGGGGCAGCGGGCCAGGTAGTTCACCAGGGACTGGTGGGAGATGACCACGCCTTTGGGCCGGCCGGTGGAGCCGGAGGTGTAGATGGCATACACCGGATGGCCGGCCAGCAGCGCTCCCGCGCGGTCGGCATCGGCCACGTCCGTGGCGGGCTGCCCGGCGATCCGCGCAGCCGTCTCAGCAGCATCCACCACCACACACAGACCAGGCCGGCCGTCCGGGGTGGGCAGGGTGGTGGCGGTTGCGGTGTCGGTGACCAGGAGCAGCGGATCCGCGTCCCGCAGCATGTAGCTGATCCGCTCCGCGGGCAGCTCCGGATCCACCGGCACATACCCCGCCCCCGACTTCATCACCGCCAGCAACGCCACCACCAGATGGACCGAACGGGGCAGCGCCACCCCCACCAGCCGCTCCGGCCCGGCCCCCCGACCGATCAGATACCGCGCCAGCCGGTTCGCCCGAGCGTTCAGCCCGGCATACGTCAGCTCCTCACCCTCACACACGACCGCGACCGCATCCGGGGTCCGCGCCACCTGCGCCTCGAACAACTCCGGCACCACCACATCCGGCACCGCATGCGCCGTGTCATTCCAGTCGACCAGCACCCGCCGCCGCTCAGCCTCACCCAACACATCAACCCGCCCCACCGGCACATCCGGATCAGCCGCAACCGCCTCCAACACCCGCACAAAACGAGCAGCCAACGCCTCAACTGTGACCTGGTCGAACAGATCGGTGCGGTAGTCGAGTCGGCCGGCCATGCCGTTGGGAGCACCGTCTTCGGTGCGGTGTTCACCGAGGTTGACCGTCAGGTCGAACCTGGCTGAGACGTCTTGCAGCGGCTGGTGGGTGATGTGGAGGCCGGGCATGGTGAGGTCTGGTCGGGTGTTGTTCTGGAAGGAGAGCATCACCTGGAACAGGGGATGCCGGGCCATCGAGCGCTGCGGGTTGAGCACCTCCACCAGCCGCTCAAAGGGCACATCCTGATGCGCGAACGCCGCCAGGTCCGTCTCCCGCACCCGCTCCACCAGCTCACGGAACGTGGGATCCCCACCGACATCCGTACGCAGCACCAGCGTATTGACGAAGAAACCGACCAGATCATCCAGAGCATCATCAGTACGCCCGGCCACCGCCGTACCGATCGGAACATCACAACCCGCACCCATACGCGCGAGAAGAACAGCCAGAGCAGCCTGCACCACCATGAACACACTCGCACCACTGCCATGCGCCAGCTCCACCAGCCCCCCATGCACCCCCGCCGGCACCCGCACCCCAACACTCGCACCCACATGCGACGCCACCGCCGGCCGCGGCCGGTCCACCGGCAACTCCAACTGCTCCGGCACACCCGCCAGAACACCCGACCAGTAACCCAACTGCCGCGAAATCACACTCCCCGGATCATCCTCACTCCCCAACACCTCCCGCTGCCACAACGTGTAATCCGCATACTGCACCCCCAACGGCTCCCACCCCGGAACCCCACCCCCCACACGCGCCGCATAAGCCACCGACAGATCCCGCGCCAACGGAGCCATCGACCACCCATCCGCCGCAATATGATGCACCACCACCAACAACACAAACTCATCCCCACCCAGCACAAACAACCGCACCCGCAACGGAAGCTCACACGACAGATCAAACCCAGCCCCCGCCACCCCCACCAACAACCCCGCAAGCTCCCCCTCACCCACCCCAGCCACCTCAACCACCTCAAACGAAGGCACCGCCACCCCAGCCCCCACAACCCGCTGAAAAGGCTGCCCATCAACCTGCGGAAACACCGTCCGCAAACTCTCATGCCGCCCCACCACATCACCCACCGCCAACCGCAACGCCCCCACATCCAACCGCCCCCGCAACCGCAACGACAACGGCACGTTATACGTACCCGACACCCCCTCCAACTGCCCCAAAAACCACAACCGACGCTGCGCAAAAGACACCGGAATCACAAGTCATGGCCTTTCTTGGTAATCGAGCAGGGAGAAGTCTTCCGCCAGGGCGAGGCGTGGCGGCAAGTCAGCGGTGGCCGTGCTGAGGCAGGCTATTGATCCACTCTGCGGACGAGATCGGAGACGAACCCGGGTTTGCAGTCCGATAGGTAGAAGTGCCCGCCGGGGAAGGTCTGGAAGCGGAAAGTCCCCAGCGTTGACTGCGCCCATGCCCGCGCGTTGTCGAAGTCCACGTCGATGTCCTTGTCACCCACGTATGAGGTGATAGGTGCTGAAATCGATCTGACCGGTTGAGGGCGGTATGCCTCGAGCAGGCGGAAGTCGGCGCGAATCGCTGGCAGCGCCAATTCCCTGAGGTCCGGGTCGTCGAGCACTTCCGCGTCGCCGCCGTTTATCCTGCGGATTTCGGAGAGCAGAGCTTCGTCATCGTCGCTGACCGGCTCCCGTCGCATCGGCATGTGGGGAGCCTCCTGCCCCGAGACGTACAGCATTCTTGGGCTGACTCCGAAGGTTCTCTCCAGTTGACGAGAGACCTCGAAGGCTACCGATGCCCCCATGCTGTGCCCGAACAGAACAAAGGGATGATCGAGGAAACGCGACAGAGAATTGGTGATCCCGGCGACGAGTTCGTCCATTTTCTCGACGCAGGGTTCGGTGAGGCGTTCTTGTCGACCCGGGTACTGGACGGAGAGCAACTCCACATCGGTCGGCAGGAAATCTGACCATGAATAGAAAAAATTGGCGGAGCCACCTGCATGAGGGAAGCAGACCAAGCGCAGACGCAAGTTGCTTGAAGTTCTGTTCCGGCGGATCCAGCGATCTGTTGGATTGAAACCTGTACTGAGCAACTTATCCCCGTTTTTCGATGGCCTTTGCGATGTCGGTGTTTAGTCGGCTGCCCCGCCAACCTGCTCGAATTGCGCCTTGTAGAGCCGGGCGTAGGCCCCACCGGCCGCCAGCAACTTTTCGTGTGCTCCCTGCTCGACGATCGAGCCTTCCTCCATCACCAAGATGGTGTCCGCATCCCGGATGGTCGAGAGCCGGTGAGCGACGACAAAGCTCGTACGGCCGTGGGCAAGCTGTGCCATCGCCTTCTGGATCAGTGCTTCGGTGCGGGTGTCGACCGAGCTGGTCGCCTCGTCCAGGACCAGGATCACGGGATCGGAGATGAAGGCGCGAGCGATGGTGATGAGCTGCTTCTCGCCGGCACTCACGCCCGTTCCCTCGTCGTCGAGGACTGTGTCGTAGCCATCCGGCAGTGTCCGGATGAAGCGGTCGGCATGCGCGGCGCGCGCCGCCTCCTCGATCTCGTGGCGGGTGACGGATCTGGCGGAGCCGTAGGCGATATTGTCCGCGATGGTGCCGCCGAACAGCCAGGTGTCCTGGAGAACCATGCCGATGCCGGCCCGGAGCTGCTCGCGAGGCATGCGTGAGATGTCGGCCCCGTCCACCGTGATCCGCCCGCCGGTCAGCTCGTAGAAGCGCATCAACAGGTTGACCAGCGTGGTCTTCCCCGCGCCGGTCGGTCCGACGATGGCGACTGTCTGCCCGGGCGCGACGGTCAGCGAGAGGTCCTCGATGAGCGGTTTATCGGGGTGGTAGCGGAACGACACGCTTTCGAACGAGACGCTGCCCTTCAGCTCTGTGGGGCGGGCTGACGAGCCGGGTTCGGGCGATTGTTCCTCCGCGTCCAGTAGCTCGAAGATCCGCTCAGCGGAGGCGACCCCCGATTGCACCATGTTCGCCATCGAGGCCACCTGTGTCAGTGGCTGGCTGATTTGCCGTGAGTACTGGATGAACGCCTGCACATCTCCGATGGACAGCGCACCGGAGGCCACCCGCAGCCCGCCCACGACCGCCACCAGCACATAGTTCAGGTTCGAGACGAAGAACATCAGGGGTTGCATGAGCCCACTGTTGAACTGGGCCTTGAAGCCGACTCGGTAGAGGGCCTCGTTGTGTTCGGCGAATGCCCGGGCCGATGCCTCTTCGCGGCCGAAGGCCTTCACCAGGGCATGGCCGGTGTACATCTCCTCGATGTGTCCGTTCAGCTTGCCGGTGGACTTCCACTGCTGAGCGAACAGCGGCTGCGACCGCTTGCCGACCCGCATGGCCACGACCGCCGACAGCGGCACGGTGATCAGCGCGACCAAGGCAAGCAGGGGGGAGATCCAGAACATCATCCCCAGCACGCCGATGATGGTGAACAGCGAGTTGATGAGCTGGCCCATCGTCTGTTGCAGAGTCTGATTGATGTTGTCGAGGTCATTGGTGGCCCGGCTGAGCACCTCGCCCCGCTGCCGCGTGTCGAAGTACGACAGCGGCAGCCGTGACAGCTTGGCCTGCACCTCCCCGCGCATCCGGAACACCGTCCGGTTGATCACGCGGTTGGACAGCCGAGTCGCCACCGCCATCAGCAGCCCGGCCAGCAGAAAGACGCCGAGGGCGAGCAGCACGACGGAGCCCACCGCGCCCGAGTCGATGCCCTTGCCCGGTGTGAAGTCCACCCCGGACAGGACACCGACCCCGTCCTCACCCTTGGCCCGCATCTCGGCGATGACTTGTTCCTTGGACCTTCCATCGGGCAGTCGGCGCCCCACCAGCCCGGCGAAGATCAGGTCGGTTGCCTGGCCGAGGATCTTCGGCCCCAGTACGGAGAGCGCGACGCTCGGCACACCGACGAGCAGCATGGCGGAGACCGTGACCCGTTCCGGTTTGAACTGGGCAATAAGCCGCTTGCTCGACCCCTTGAAGTCCATCGAGCGCTGGTTCGGCCTTCCCGCGGCCGCTGATCGTGCCATCACCCGTCCCTAGACACCGTCAGTCCGAAGACACTGTCAGTCCGACATCGCGACCAACACCCGGCGTGGGCCGGCGAACGGCCGTCGGCCGTGGCCCACGAGCACGTTGTCGATGAGGAGCAGACTCCCGGCTTGCCAATCCACATCGACGGCCAGGCGAAGCCCGGTCTCCTGGATATGCGTGATGTGCTCGGCGGGGATGGGGCTGCCGTCGGCGAAGGTGACGGACTGCGGCATCTCATCTTCGGACAGCAACTCGGCCATCTCCCGGGCATCGTCGCCCAGGCCCGCGACGTGGAACTGATCAGCCTGGTTGAACCACACCTCGGTGTCGGTGACGGGGTGCCGTACCGTGGCCGGGCGCAGCTGACTGATCCATAGAGTGCCGTCGCCCTTCCATTTCCAGTCGGCTCCAGCGTTATCCAGGAACGCCTCGACCTCCGAGGGGTCCTCGGTCTCGAATGTGGCCTGCCAGCTCTTGCCGAGTCCGTAACCGTCGTGGAGGTTCTGAATGTACCGGACTCCTCCCGCGAAAGCGCCTCGGATCTCGGGGTCTATGGCCTCCAGCCAGAGTTGTCCGTCGACCACGGGAGTGGCACCGCCACTGGTAGGAGCCCGCTCGCAGAAGAACAGCAGCCGCGATGGCCAAGTGTGCGCGTAGGACATCTCATTGTGCATGGAGATGGTGAACTCGGGCGGGTATTCGGTCGATGTGTAGACGTTCTGTCCGACTTTGGTACGCGGCGAGTTTCCGTGGATGTACGCCAGGCGGCGAGGCAGGAGGGCGGTGGCCACCTCGTCATAGGACTCGGCGGTGATGCCGAATCCACGGAAGATGAGCGCCTTCTCTTTCACCAGCAAATCGGTCAGATCGACCAGGTTTAACAGGTCGACCAGTCCGGCCGGGTTCGCTGACACACTCCCGCTGTCCGGAGTCAGTTCACGCGGCTGCCAACTCGGAGCTATCAACCGTCCGAATCCTCTCCAACGTGGCTGTCGCCCCACCGGGGACGGTCAGCCGATCCCAAGCAAGCCTGGCATGGCCTGAGTTGCGCCCAACTGACCCTACTGGCCTATCGGCTTCTGTGGAGGCGCGTCTGTTGCACAAGTTGGGCGAACGGTCTGCCGTCAACTGCCTGATGCGGAACTCGGGGTGAGCGGGTGAACGCATCGGGTCAACTCGGGTCCTTGGCGTGGTGCCAAGCAGATTAAATGGGATGTCTTCGTTCAAGTGCCTGGATTCAGGGCAGATTGAATGGCAAATCGAGCGAACTGGTAGACGCGATGGCAGAGTTGGTGGATACACTGCGCCCGAGGGGATGTCTGGAAACGGTTGAGGCCTAAATAATTGGCATCCGTGCCGTGCCATGTCCCAGAGAGAATCCTGTGGAGGATGAGCCGGACTGGTCAATGGCAGCGAACCAGTGTCTGGCCTGTACCTGCCTGCAACCTTGTGTGCTGAGAGATGGGGGATCGCATTGTCCGATGCCGAGCGCGAGGCGAAGGTCCGCGAGATCGTTGCTAACGTTGTTGAGCTGGATGAATCGAGCCTCACTCGAACCGGCCTGCTTGTGGAAGAGCACGGAGCCGACTCACTCGATGCCATCGAGATTCTGACCCACCTTGAGACGACTTTTTCTGTCGAGATCGACCCCAAGGCGGCCTCGCGGATGGTCAACATTGACGCCATCCTGGAGGTACTCGACGAATACGGAGCCAAGTAGTCTTGTCAATAAGGGAAGCTGACCCGAGTCGTCGCCGGGTGCTCCTCACCGGAGCGGGAGTGCTTTCCAGTGTTGGTAACGGGGTGACGGAATATAAAGATGCCTTGCGTGCCGGACGTGTTGGCACGGCTCCTATCACCTTGTTCGATACAGCTGGATTTCAGTACGCGCGCGGCCATCAACTGTCCAATATCGATCTGGCGGACTTTGTTCATCGGATCCCCATCGCCGACCTCGGCCGAGCATCTCAGTTTTCGGTAGCGGCGGCACGCATGGCAGTGGCGGACGCCGATCTGACCGAAGAAGATCTACGGAACAAGCGCGGCTTGATAGCGATCGGGACAACCGACGGCGAAGGCCATGACCTCGACCACTTGGCCGAGACGGCCTTACGCCACGGGCCGGACCGTATGGAGCCGGAGATCGCCCGTCGAGCCCCCGCCCTGAGCTTGTCGATGGCCGTCGCCAAGGAATTCCGACTCTCGAACGTCGAAGTCTCGACGCTCCCCACGGCCTGCTCCGCAGGCAACTACGCGCTGGGCAGCGGCCTTGACGCGGTGCGTTCAGGGGAAGTCGACTATGCGTTGGTAGGCGGTTCCGACGGGCTGTGCCGTAAGACCTTCGCAGGATTCTATCGGGTCGGGCTCATCTCCCCTGATGAATGCCGCCCTTTCGACGCGGATCGAGAGGGACTGCTGACCGGCGAGGGCGCCGGCGTCATGCTTCTCGAAAGCGAAGAGTCCGCGCTCGCTCGGGGAGCGCATGTCTATGCGGAGATCCTGGGATACGGGCTGAACTGCGACGCGCACCATCCCACCGCACCCGAAGAAGACAGCGTCGCACGCTGCATACGCCTCGCGCTCGATGACGCGGACCTGAAGCCCGAGGACGTCGACCTCATTTCCGCGCACGGCACCGGCACCAAAATGAACGACCTCACCGAGACCCGGGCGATCCAGCAGGTCTACGGCGACAACCCACCCCCGATGGTCGGCATCAAGTCCATGATCGGCCACACCATGGGGGCAGCGAGCGCCCTCGGGGCCATCGCCGGTGCCCTCGCCATCACACACGGATTCATCCCGCCGACGGCCAACCACCGCCGGGCGGACCCCGAATGCCCCATCGACTGCGTTCCCAATGAAAGTCTCGACGCGGAGGTGCGCATCGTGCAGAACAACGGCCTTGCGTTCGGTGGGAACAACGCTGTCGTCATGCTCGGTAAATACACCAAAGATCCGCGTTGAGTCGCGCATCCAGCGTGCCTGCTACTAGAGAGGGAACACCAGCGATGAGCGACGAGCCCAGCCGGCCGAACCCGATCTATATCTCCGGATGGTCGGCTGTTTCCCCCTTCGGAATAGGCAGAGTCGCGTTCTCCGAGGGACTGCACGCCGGACGAAAAACCGCAGGACCCCCGGATCCCGACGATTGGCAGACCGTCCCGGATACCAACATCTGCCTGGTTCCCGACTTCAACATACGAGAGGTTCTGGGAAAGAGTGGAACGCGCATACTGGGGCGTGAGGCCGCCCTGGCGGTCACCGCGGTACGGGAACTCTTCCACGAGGCGCCCGAGGAAGCCCCGATAGCCGACGGGCCGAACACCGCGATGGTCATGGGCACCACCACCGGTACCCCTCAGAGCTATATGGACTTCACCAAGGCGTCCCTGACAGGACCCAGACCGCACCATGTGCCGGCCGCGCTCGTCCCGAACATGGTCATGAACCGCGCCGCTTCAGCCAGCGCCATCTGGCACCGGCTTCAAGGACCCAACAGCACCATCGCGGGCGGCAGAGTGGCCGCGCTGTTGGCTCTCAAATACGGGCAGCGCCTGCTGACGCATCAGCGTGCCGACCGAGTGCTGTGCGGTGGCGTCGAGGAGTACTCGAACGCTCGCTCGTGGATGGAACACCACCGACGCGGGGGAGGGGACGTGGTGCTGGGGGAGGGGTGCGCTCTCCTCCTGCTGGAGACCGAAGCGTCACTGCCTTCCGCGCACCGTCCCGCCCTGGCCGAAGTCCTCGCACTGGAGTTCCGCGTCGACACGGACGACGACCTCAGCGGCGCTCTCAGCGCATGCCTGCACGGCGCACTCGCCACCGCCAAGGCGACCGCGGACGACGTCTGGGCCGTCGTACCCAGTGGAATTGCCGGTCCTGCGGGAGAAGAGGAGAACAGGCTTCTCGGGAGTCTCTTCGACTCCACCGCGCTCTCTCGCATATCCGTCTGGGATTTGATCGGCGACACCTCCGCGGCCTCTGCGGGGTTTGACATCATCGGCATGCTCAGCGTTGCCGCCCACTCCCCGGAATCGGTTGGTCGTCTCGGCGTCGTCAGCTCAGTCGACCCCGATGGGTCGGTCGCCTGCGGGATCATTCGCCTGCTCGAAGGCGTCCGGCAAGACCGACAGTAAGACAAACCCGAAGGATGCCCGGCGGCAGCCGGCAGTGAAACCCGTCCTGTTATGCATTCGAGTGGAGGAAAGTCATGACCAACCCGTTCGAAGACCCCGACGGCACGTACCTGGTTCTCGTCAACGACGAAGGCCAGCATTCCCTGTGGCCTACGTTTGTGGAGGTACCGGCCGGATGGGTCTCTGTGCACGGCGAGGACAGCCGGCAGGCATGTCTCGACTACATCAACGAGCACTGGACCGACATGCGGCCTCGTAGCTTGGTCAAGGCCATGAACGAAGCAGCTTCGTAGCAGTCAAGGTGAGTGACGATGCCTGAAGGTCGGAACACGCGTCGAGAACTGTCGACGGCCCAGTCGGGGATTTGGTTTGGCCACAAGCTGGATCCGACCGGTCGCTCCTACAACGTCGGTGAATTCGTCGAAATCCATGGCGAACTGGACCTGGCCCTGTTCTGTGAGGCCTTCTGCCATGCTTTCAGCGAAGCGGAGGTGCTTCACGTCCGATTCGAGGAGGATGACGGCAAGGTCTGGCAAACCGTCCAGGCCCCTTCGGACCCGGACGTATCCATCATTGACGTCTCGGCGGAACCGGACCCGATAGCGGCGGCGGAGCAGTGGATCAACCATGATCTGGCCCAGCCGGTACCGCTGGGCAGCGGACAGGTCTACACATTCGCTCTGTTCACCGTCTCTCAAGACCTGACCCTTTGGTATGCGCGAAGCCATCACATTGTGATGGACTCCTACGGCGGCGTCATATTCCAGCGCCGCCTTGCCGAGATATACCAGGATTTGAGGAAGGGGGTTCCCCACTCCGCCGGGACCCTCGGATCCTACGATCTGCTTCTGCGAGAACAGTCCGAATACCGCACCTCCGAAAGGTTCTCGAGCGACCGACAGTACTGGATCGACAAATTTGCGGACCATCCGGACGCGGTGAGCCCAGCCGCCGGCAACGCCCGCGCGGGCGGAGATTTCATTCGCGCGTCGGGCGAGTTGAACCCCGTAGAAGCCGATCGCCTGCGGGCGGTGGCCCTTGCCGCGCGAACAACCTGGTCGGTCGTCACCGTCGCCGCCGTCGCGACGTATCTGAACCGGCTGTCGGGGAGCCAGGACCTTGTCTTCGGACTTCCCGTGATGGGGCGCAAGAGCGCGAATTCAAGGATCACTCCGGGCACCACCTCGGACGTCCTGGCCCTGCGCTTCAACCTGCGTCCCGACATGACTTTCGCGGCGCTGATCGAGCAGTCGACGCGCGAGGTCCGTGGATCTCTCCGTCGGCAACGCTACAGGTCGGAAGAGCTCGTCCGTGAGCTTCGCTCTCTCGGTCGAGACCAGCCCCTCTGGAATGTATCCGCGAACATCATTTCCTTCGATGAGGACATCTACTTCACCGACCGGCCGGTCATCGCGCACAACCTCTCCAACGGCCCTGTGCGTGATCTTTGCATCGTCGTGCGAGGTGGGGATGACGGTTCCGGTATCTCGATAGACTTCGACGGAAACGTCGCGCTGTACAGCCGTGACGAACTGGAGCGCCTCCAAAAGAACTTCCTCCGGCTTCTCAAGAACTTGATCGCCGAGCCGGACATCGCGATCGCACATGCCGACGTCCTGGACCCCGCCGAGCGTCAGCAGCTCCTTTTCGGATGGAACGACCCGGTACACCAGAAGCCGGACGCGGCGCTGCCGGAGCTCTTCGAGGCACAGGTGCGGAGTGCGCCGGACGCTGTGGCCGTTGCCTTCGAAGGCCAGGAGCTGACATACGGGGAGCTCAACGCGCGGGCCAATCGGCTGGCCCGGTATCTGATCTCGCGAGGTGCAGGGCCCGAGCGGCTCGTGGCCTTAGCGCTGCCTCGCTCTGCCGAGCTGGTGGTGGCATTGTTGGCGGTGCTCAAGTCAGGGGCGGGATATGTGCCCGTCGATCCTGATTACCCGGCCGACCGAATCCGCGGAATGCTCCAGGACGCCGAGCCCGCCCTGCTGGTCACCCACACGACCATCACCGACCGACTGCACCGGGACACCGCTCAGGATTCCCCTGGGCGGACTCAGCTCGTCCTGCTCGACCAGGCCGAGGTGGTAAAGGCCGTCGAGCGCTGTCCGGACACCGATGTGGCAAATGCGGACAGGGCAACGGCACTGCTGCCCGGGCACCCGGCCTATGTCATCTACACCTCCGGCTCGACGGGCCGGCCCAAGGGCGTGGCGGTCACGCACGAGAATGTGGTCCGTCTGCTGTCTGCCACGAGAGACCAGTTTCAGTTCCAGGCCACGGACGTCTGGACCATGTTCCATTCATATGCCTTCGACTTTTCCGTCTGGGAGGTATGGGGGTCTCTCCTGCACGGCGGTCGCCTTGTCGTGGTCGGTTACACGGCAAGCCGCTCGCCGGACCTGATGCTCAAGCTGATCCGCGACGAAGGCGTGACGGTCCTCAATCAGACGCCTTCCGCTTTCTACCAATTGATGCAGGCCGAGGTCGAGGTCGAGGCTGAGGCCGAGGAACCGTCCCACGATTGGTTCTCCGCCACCCGTTTCATCATCTTTGGCGGCGAAGCGCTCGATACACGGCGGCTGACGGACTGGTACCAGCATCATTCCGGTGAGCGCCCTGTCCTGGTGAACATGTATGGCATCACCGAGACCACGGTTCACGTCACCATCGCTCCGCTCAGCGCGACCTCACCAGCCGAAGAAGCGGGGGTCATCGGCCGCCAGATAGCCGACCTCAGCGTGTATGTGCTGGATACGGGACTGCAACCGGTGCCGGTGGGCGTGGCGGGGGAGCTGTATGTGGCCGGGGCCGGGCTGGCACGGGGGTATGTGAGTCAGCCCGCCGTGACGGCGGAGCGGTTTGTGGCAGATCCGTTCGGCGCGGCTGTGGGGTCGCGGATGTACCGGACGGGGGATGTGGTGCGGTGGCGGCCGGACGGGCAGCTGGAGTTCCTGGGGCGTGCGGACGCCCAGGTCAAGGTGCGCGGTTTCCGTATCGAGCTGGGCGAGATCGAAGCCGTTCTGGCAGCACAGGACACGGTGGCGCAGGCAGCGGTGCTGGTGCGAGAAGACCGGCCGGGCGACAGGCGTCTGGTCGGATACGTGGTGCCGCCCGCGGACAGTGGGGTGCAGACCGATACGGCAGCGGTGCTGGGGTTCGTCAGGGATCGGCTGCCGGATTACATGGTGCCGTCCGCTTTGGTGGTGTTGGAACGCCTGCCGCTGACGCCGAACGGCAAACTGGACCGCAAGGCTCTGCCCGCTCCGGACCATGCCGCAGCCACATCCGGGCGGGGGCCGCGGACACCGAGGGAGGAGGTTCTGTGCAGCCTGTTCGCGGAGGTGCTGGGGGTTGCCGAGGTCGGCATCGACGACAGCTTCTTCGCGCTCGGCGGACACTCTCTGCTGGCGACACGGTTGATCAGCCGCATCCGGACCACTCTGGACACCGACCTCAGTATCCGTGCCTTGTTCGAGGCCCCGACCGTGGCCGACCTGGTCGAGCACTTTGAGGCCTCGGCCGGGAATACCACCCGGGCCAAGCTCGGGGTGCGCGCGCGGCCGGAGGCGGTGCCGGTGTCTTTTGCGCAGCGTCGGTTGTGGTTTTTGGGGCAGTTGGAGGGGGTGTCGGGTACGTATAACGTGCCGTTGTCGTTGCGGTTGCGGGGGCGGTTGGATGTGGGGGCGTTGCGGTTGGCGGTGGGTGATGTGGTGGGGCGGCATGAGAGTTTGCGGACGGTGTTTCCGCAGGTTGATGGGCAGCCTTTTCAGCGGGTTGTGGGGGCTGGGGTGGCGGTGCCTTCGTTTGAGGTGGTTGAGGTGGCTGGGGTGGGTGAGGGGGAGCTTGCGGGGTTGTTGGTGGGGGTGGCGGGGGCTGGGTTTGATCTGTCGTGTGAGCTTCCGTTGCGGGTGCGGTTGTTTGTGCTGGGTGGGGATGAGTTTGTGTTGTTGGTGGTGGTGCATCATATTGCGGCGGATGGGTGGTCGATGGCTCCGTTGGCGCGGGATCTGTCGGTGGCTTATGCGGCGCGTGTGGGGGGTGGGGTTCCGGGGTGGGAGCCGTTGGGGGTGCAGTATGCGGATTACACGTTGTGGCAGCGGGAGGTGTTGGGGAGTGAGGATGATCCGGGGAGTGTGATTTCGCGGCAGTTGGGTTACTGGTCGGGTGTTCTGGCGGGTGTGCCGGAGCAGTTGGAGTTGCCGGTGGACCGGCCGCGGCCGGCGGTGGCGTCGCATGTGGGTGCGAGTGTTGGGGTGCGGGTGCCGGCGGGGGTGCATGGGGGGCTGGTGGAGCTGGCGCATGGCAGTGGTGCGAGTGTGTTCATGGTGGTGCAGGCTGCTCTGGCTGTTCTTCTCGCGCGTATGGGTGCGGGTTGTGATGTTCCGATCGGTACGGCGGTGGCCGGGCGTACTGATGATGCTCTGGATGATCTGGTCGGTTTCTTCGTCAATACGCTGGTGCTGCGTACGGATGTCGGTGGGGATCCCACGTTCCGTGAGCTGGTGGAGCGGGTGCGGGAGACGGACCTGGCGGCGTTCGCGCATCAGGATGTGCCGTTCGAGCGGCTGGTGGAGGTGCTCAACCCGCAGCGCTCGATGGCCCGGCATCCCCTGTTCCAGGTGATGCTCTCCTTCCAGAACAACACCCGACCAGACCTCACCATGCCCGGCCTCCTCATCACTGATCAGCCGTTGGGTGCGGTGGCGGTCAAGTTCGATCTGACGGTCAACCTCAGTGAACACCGCACGGTGGACGGCGCCCCCGACGGGCTGAGCGGGCATGTCGACTACCGCACCGATCTCTTCGACCCGGTGTCGATGGAGGCGTTGGCTGCTCGGCTGGTGCGGGTGCTGGAGTCGGTCACCACGGATCCGGATCTGCCCGTCAGCCGGATCGACGTCCTCGGCACCGCCGAGCGGCACCGACTCCTCACCCTGTGGAACGACACCACACACCCCCTCCCCGACACCCTCCTGCCCGGGCTGTTCGAAGCCCAGGTCAAGCGCACCCCCGACGCCATCGCAGTCGTCTTCGAAAACCAGAAGGTGTCATACGCCGACCTCAACACCCGGGCCAACCGCCTCGCACGGCACCTGATCGGACACGCCGCCGGCCCGGAACAGCTGGTGGCAGTAGCACTGCCCCGCTCAGCCGAACTGGTCGTGACACTGCTGGCCATCCTCAAAACAGGCGCCGGCTACCTCCCCATCGACCCCGACTACCCCACCGACCGCATCCACTACATGCTCCAGGACGCAACCCCCACACTCCTGATCACCGACACCACCACCTCCCCCACCCTCCCCCCACTCCACCACCTCCCCCACACCCAACTCGACGAAGCCGACACACTTGCCGCAATCACCGCACAACCCGACGCGGACGTCACCGACACCGACCGCACCGGTGAACTGCTGCCCCAGCACCCCGCCTACGTGATCTACACCTCCGGCTCCACCGGCCACCCCAAAGGCGTACTCATCCCCCACCAGGCCCTACTCAACTACACCGCCCGATGCCCCCACGCCTACCCCACCCTCACCGGAGCCACCGTCCTCCACGCCTCCGTCTCCTTCGACGCCGGCGTCACCGTCCTCTACGGCGCCCTCATCTGCGGCGGACGCGTCCACATCACCACCCTCACCCCCACCACACCCACAACCACACCCACAACCACACCCACAACCACCGCCACAGACCAACAGCCCGGTGACACACCAATCACCTTCATGAAACTCACCCCCAGCCACCTCCCCCTCCTCGAAAACACCCCCCTCGAACCCACCGGCCAACTCATGCTCGGCGGCGAAGCAGTCCCCACCGAAGCCGTCCACACCTGGCAGACCAACCACCCCCACACCCCCGTCATCAACCACTACGGCCCCACCGAAACCACCGTCGGCGCCACCGACCACCCCATCCCCCCACCCACACCCACAGGCACCGCCACCAGCGGCACACACACCAGCGGCACCATCCCCATCGGCCGCCCCATGTGGAACACCCACACCTACATCCTCGACGACGCCCTGCGCCCCACACCCACCGGAACCCCCGGCGAGCTCTACATCGCCGGCACACAACTCGCCCGCGGATACCTCAACCGCCCCACCCTCACCGCCGAACGCTTCATCCCCAACCCCTACGGCCCACCCGGCACCCGCATGTACCGCACCGGCGACCTCGCACGCTGGAACCCCGACGGCACACTCCACTACCTCGGCCGCACCGACACCCAAATCAAAATACGCGGCTTCCGCATCGAACCCAGCGAAATCGAAACCGCACTCACCACCCACCACACCATCGCCCAAGCCGTCGTACTCGTACGAGAAGACCAACCCGGCGACAAACGCCTCACCGGCTACACAGTACCCACCAACCCCGAAACAGGAATCAACACCACAGAAGTCCTCCGCACACTCCGGAACCAACTCCCCGACTACATGGTCCCCACCACACTCGTCACACTCAACCACCTCCCCCTCACACCCAACGGAAAACTCGACCACAAAGCCCTCCCCACCCCCCACTACACAACCCCCACCACCCGACGAACCCCACGCACACCACGCGAACAAACCCTCTCCACACTCTTCGCCGAAATCCTACGAGTCACAGAAGTCGGCATCGACGACAACTTCTTCACGCTGGGTGGGCATTCGCTTCTCGCGACTCGGCTGATCAGCCGTATCCGCAGTGCCCTGGGCGTGGAGTTGGGCATCCGTGCTCTCTTCGAGTCTCCGACCGTGGCTGGTCTGAACGCGCATCTGGACCAGAATGAGGGGCTGGCACGGCTGCCGTTGACCACAAGGGTGCGGCCCGGGGTGGTGCCGGTGTCGTTCGCACAGCGTCGGCTGTGGTTCCTGGGCCAGCTGGAAGGGCTGTCGGGCACGTACAACATTCCGTTGTCGCTCCGGCTGCGGGGACAGCTGGACGTCGATGCGCTGCGCCTGGCTCTGGGGGATGTGGTCGGGCGGCATGAGAGCCTGCGGACGATTTTTCCGGAGGCCGACGGCCAGCCCCATCAGCACATTGTTGAAGACGGTACGGCCGTACCGTCGCTCGTGGTGATTGAGGCCACTGAGGCGGAACTGGCCGAGGCACTGGCCAGGGAGGTTGGCGCCGGGTTCGACCTCTCAAGTGATCTACCGGTGCGCATGCGGTTGTTTGTGTTGAGGCCGGATGAGTATGTGCTGCTGGCCGTGGTGCATCACATCGCTGCGGATGGATGGTCGCTGGCACCCTTCGCCCACGATCTGTCGTCGGCCTACACGGCACGCGTGCAACACGGGCAGGCGCCGCAGTGGCATGCGCTGCCGGTGCAGTACGCGGACTACGCCTTGTGGCAGCGGGAGGTCCTGGGCAGTGAGGATGACCCGGACAGCGTGATCTCGCGGCAACTGGCCTACTGGACGGCCGCTCTGGCGGGTGTGCCGGAGCAGCTGGAGCTGCCGGTGGACCGGCCTCGGCCGGCGGTGGCGTCGCATGAGGGTGGCAGTGTGGCGGTGCGGGTGTCGGCCGAGGTGCATGGCCGACTGGTGGACCTGGCCCATGGCACCGGCGCGAGTGTGTTCATGACCGTCCAGGCTGCCCTGGCCGTCCTTCTCACCCGTATGGGCGCGGGCAGTGACATCCCCATCGGCACGCCGATCGCGGGGCGTACCGACGATGCCCTGGACGATCTCATTGGCTTTTTCGTCAACACGCTGGTGCTGCGTACGGATGTCAGTGGGGATCCCACGTTCCGTGAGCTGGTGGAGCGGGTGCGAGAGACGGACCTGGCGGCGTTCGCGCATCAGGATGTGCCTTTCGAGCGGCTGGTGGAGGTGCTCAACCCGCAGCGTTCGACGGCCCGGCATCCCCTGTTCCAGGTGATGCTCTCCTTCCAGAACAACACCCAACCAGACCTCGACTTGTCTGGGCTGGACGTCATCCATCAGCCGCTGGGCGGTATCGCCGCCAAATTCGATCTCACGGTCAATCTCAGCGAACAACGCACGGCGAACGGCGCCCCTGGCGGGCTGATCGGGCAGCTCGAATACCGTACCGATATCTTCGACCTTGCCACGGTCGAGGGGCTTAGCAATCGGCTGAGCCGCGTCCTGGAAACGGTCACCAGTAATCCCGACATTCCCATCGGTCGGGTTGATGTGTTGGGTGAGGTTGAGCGGCGGCGGGTGTTGTTTGATTGGAATGATACGGGGTGGCCGGTTTCGGGTGTGGTGGTGTCGGAGTTGTTTGAGGCGCAGGTGGTGCGGACTCCGGGTGCGGTGGCGTTGGTGTGTGGGGGTGAGGTGTTGTCTTATGGTGAGTTGAATGTGCGGGCGAATCGGTTGGCGCGGTATTTGGTGGGGCGTGGGGTGGGTCCGGGGTGTTTGGTGGGGGTGGTGTTGTCGCGTGGGGTTGATTTGGTGGTGGTGTTGTTGGCGGTGTTGAAGGCGGGGGCTGGGTATGTGCCGGTGGATCCGGGTTATCCGGCTGATCGTGTGGGGTTTGTGTTGGGGGATGCGGGGCCGGTGGTGGTGGTGACGGATTCGGTGGTGGTGGGGTCGGGTGTGTTGGGTGGGGTGGTGGGTGTTGATTTGGTGGTGGTGGATGGGGTGGATGTGGTGGCTGGGGTGGCGGGTTGTGGTGGTGGGGATGTGGTGGGTGGTGAGCGGTTGGGGGTGGTCTCGGGTGATCATCCGGCGTATGTGGTGTATACGTCGGGGTCGACGGGGCGGCCGAAGGGTGTGGTGGTGCCGCATCGTGGGCTGGTGAATTTTCTGCGGGTGGCGGGTGGGTTTTGTGGGTTGGGTGGGGGTGATCGTTTGTTGGCGGTGACGACGGTGGCTTTTGATATTGCGGTGTTGGAGTTGTTTTTGCCGTTGGTGTGTGGGGCTGGTGTGGTGGTGGCGGGGTCGGGGGTGGTGCGGGATGTGTTTGCGTTGGGTGCGTTGGTGGAGTCGGCGGGTGTGTCGGTGATGCAGGCCACTCCGTCGTTGTGGGAGGAGTTGGTGTCGCAGGTGCCGGGGTGTGTGGGGGGTTTGCGGATGCTGGTGGGGGGTGAGGCTCTGCCGCCGGGGCTGGCGGAGCGGATGTGTGAGCTGGGGGGTGAGGTGGTGAACTGTTATGGGCCGACGGAGACGACGGTCTGGTCGACGGTGGCCGTGTTGAAGGAGCGTGTTGGTGGGGTTGTGCCGGTGGTGGGTGGCGGGTCCGGGGTGGGGGTGGGGGTGGGGGTGCCGCCGATCGGGCGTCCGTTGGGGAATACGCGGGTGTATGTACTGGATGGGGGTTTGCGTGCGGTGGCGGTGGGTGTGGCGGGGGAGTTGTATGTGGCGGGGGCGGGGCTGGCGCAGGGGTATTGGGGGCGGGCGGGTCTGACGGGTGAGCGGTTTGTGGCGGATCCGTTCGCGGGGGTTGCGGGGTCGCGGATGTACCGGACGGGGGATGTGGTGCGGTGGCGGCCGGACGGGCAGCTGGAGTTCCTGGGGCGTGCGGACGCGCAGGTGAAGGTGCGTGGTTTCCGTATCGAGCCCGGTGAGATCGAAGCGGTCCTGGCCGGTCATGAAACGGTGGCCCAGGCGGTGGTACAGGTCCGGGAGGACCGGCCCGGAGACAAACGCCTCATCGGCTACGTAGTACCCACAGGCGCGAGTCGAAGTGTGGGTGGGGGTGTGGGTGTTGATGTTGTTCGGGTGCTGGGGGTGGCCAGGGAGCGGCTGCCGGATTACATGGTGCCCTCGGCGCTGGTGGTCCTGGAGCGGCTGCCTCTGACGCCGAACGGGAAGGTGGACCGCAAGGCTCTGCCCGCCCCCGACTACACCACCACGGTCACCCGCCGCGCGCCCCGCACACCGCGCGAGGAGATTCTGTGCGGCCTGTTCGCCGAAGTCCTGGGCGTCGCGGAAGTGGGTATCGACGACAGTTTCTTCGCGCTCGGCGGGCACTCCCTCCTCGCCACCCGCCTGATCAGCCGTATCCGCACCACCCTGGACGTCGAACTCACCATCCGCGCCCTCTTCGAAGCCCCCACCGTCGCCGGCCTGAGCGCACGAGCAGACCAAGAAACCAGCCTGGTACGGCAGCCACTGACCGGCAGGCCACGGCCCGGGACCGTACCTTTGTCGTTCGCGCAGCGCCGGCTGTGGTTCCTGGGCCAGTTGGAAGGCCCCTCGGGCACCTACAACATTCCCCTGTCTCTACGGCTGCGCGGCCGGCTGGACATCGACGCCCTGCGCCTGGCCCTGACAGACGTGGTCGGTCGGCATGAGAGCCTGCGAACCCTCTTCCCCCAGGCCGATGGCCGGCCTTACCAGCACATCCTCCAGGGCGATGCGGCAGTGCCACCCCTTGCCGTGACCGGAACCATCACCGAGGAAGAACTCACCGACGCGCTGGCCCATCACGCCCGCGCCGGGTTCGACCTCGCCCATGACCTGCCACTGCGGGTACGGCTGTTCGTGCTGGGGCCGCAGGACCATGTCCTGCTGGCCGTGGTCCATCACATCGCCGCCGACGGCTGGTCCCTCACCCCCTTCGCCCGCGACCTGTCCACCGCCTACCAGGCCCGCACCAACAACCGGGCACCCCAATGGCCCGCACTGCCCGCACAGTACGCCGACTACACCCTGTGGCAACGGGACACCCTCGGCAGCGAAGACGACCCCAACAGCCTGATCTCCACCCAGCTGGACTACTGGACCACCACCCTGGCCGGCACACCCGAACAGCTCGAACTACCCACCGACCACCCCCGCCCCGCCATCACCTCACACCACGGCAACAGCGTCACCCTCCACATCCCAGCCCCCACACACACCCAACTCGTCGCGCTCGCCCACGACAGCGGCGCAAGCCTCTTCATGACCATCCAAGCCGCACTCGCCGTCCTCCTCACCCGCATGGGCGCCGGCCACGACATCCCCATCGGCACCCCCATCGCCGGACGCACCGACGACGCCCTCGACAACCTCATCGGCTTCTTCGTCAACACCCTCGTCCTACGCACCGACACCAGCAACAACCCCACCTACCGCGAACTCATCCAACGCACACGAGAAACAAACCTCACCGCCTACACACACCAAGACACCCCCTTCGAACGCCTCGTCGAAATCCTCAACCCACAACGCTCCCTGACACACCACCCCCTCTTCCAAATCATGCTCACCCTCCAAAACAACACCCAACCCAACCTCGACCTCCCCGGCCTCCACGTCACCCGCCAGCCATTGGGCGGCACCACCGCCAAATTCGACCTGGCCTTCAACCTCAGGGAATCCCGTACGGCGGACGGCACCCCCAACGGGCTCACCGGACACCTCGACTACCGCACAGACCTCTTCCACGCCACGACCATGGAGGCGTTGGCTGCTCGGCTGGTGCGGGTTCTGGAGTCGGTCACCGCGGATCCGGATCTGCCGGTCAGCCGGATCGATGTGCTCGGTGACACTGAGCGGCAGCAGGTCCTCACCCTCTGGAACGACACCGCACACCCGCTCCCGGATGCCCTGCTGCCCGAGCTCTTCGAGGCCCAGGTCAAGCGCACCCCCGACGCGGTCGCGGTCGTCTTCGAAGGACAGGATCTGACGTATGGCGACCTGAACGCCCGGGTCAACCGGCTGGCGCGGTACCTGATCGGGCGGGGCGCCGGGCCGGAGCGGCTGGTGGCGGTGGCGCTGCCGCGCTCGGCCGAACTTGTCGTGACACTGCTGGCCATCCTCAAAGCGGGCGCCGGCTATCTGCCCATCGACCCCGACTACCCCGCCGACCGCATCCACTACATGCTCCAGGACGCGGCCCCCGCGCTCCTGATCACCGACACCACCACCTCCCCCGCCCTTGCTCCAGCCGACGATCTCCCTCGCATAGAACTGGACACGGCCGACACCCGCACGGCCATCACCGCGCACCCCGACACCGACGTCAGCGACACCGACCGCATCGCCGGCCTGCTGTCGCAGCATCCCGCTTACGTCATCTACACCTCCGGCTCCACCGGCCACCCCAAGGGCGTGGCAGTGCCGCACCGCGGCGTGGTGAACCGGTTGCTGTGGATGAAGACGGAATATCGTCTGGCTGCCGGTGATCGGGTGTTGCAGAAGACACCGTCCGGGTTCGATGTCTCGGTCTGGGAGTACTTCCTCCCGCTGATCGCGGGAGCGGTGTCGGTCGTCGCTTCACCCGGTGTCCACCGGGATCCTGCTGAGCTTGCCGCACTGATCCGCGATGCCGGGGTCACCACGGCGCATTTCGTTCCTTCGATGCTGCGCGAGTTCATCCAGGAACCGGCTGCGTCTACGTGCGCCAGCTTGCGGAACGTTGTGTGTAGTGGGGAAGCACTTCCCGCAGAGCTACGGAACAAGGCCCTCCGCACCCTGAACTCGCGCTTGCACAACCTGTACGGGCCCACCGAGGCCACTGTGGATGTGACCTACTGGGAGTGCCGAGAGAGCGACGACGCCTCGGTGCCCATCGGCCGTCCGGTGTGGAACACGCGCCTGTATGTACTGGACGCCGGGCTCTCACCGGTCCCGGTCGGGGCTTCCGGCGAGCTCTATGTCGCCGGCGCGCAAGTGGCGCGAGGCTATTTGGGACGGCCGGGTCTGACAGCCGAGCGGTTTGTGGCGGATCCGTTCGGTGAGGCCGGGGCGCGGATGTATCGGACCGGGGACGTGGTCCGGTGGCGCCCGGATGGGGCGCTGGAGTTCCTGGGGCGTGCGGATGGCCAGGTGAAGGTGCGTGGTTTCCGTATCGAGCTGGGTGAGGTGGAGAGCGTCCTGGTGGCGCATGACGCCGTCGCCCAGGCCGCTGCCGTGGTACGGGAGGACCGGCCCGGCGAGAGGCGCCTGGTCGGCTATGCCGTGCCTGTGGGCGGGGGAACGGTGGTCGACACGGCCCAGGTGCTTGACCTGGTCAGGGATCGGTTGCCGGAGTACATGGTGCCGTCGGTGTTGGTGGTGCTCGACCGCTTGCCACTGACCCCGAACGGGAAGCTGGATCGGAAGGCCCTGCCCGCTCCGGACTATGGCGCGTCGGCTTCGGGACGGGCCGCGCGGACGCCCAGGGAAGAGCTGCTGTGCGGGTTGTTCGCCGAAGTCCTCGGCGTTCCCAAGGTCGGCGTCGATGACAGCTTCTTCGACCTGGGGGGCGACAGCATCGTGTCGATCCAGCTGGTCGCCCGGGCACGGGCAGCCGGCCTGGTCATCACCCCGCGGGACGTGTTCGAGCGAAAGACCGTGGAGGCTTTGGCGCTGGTCGCCACCGATGCCGACGCCGCCGTTGCGGACACGAAGGGCGACAGCCCTTTCGGCGCTGTGGCCCTGACACCGGTCATGCATCAGCTGCGTGGGCGCGGTGGCTCCATCGACCGCTTCAGTCAGGGGGTGTTGCTCCAGGTTCCCGAGCGGCTGGGTCTGGAGGAACTGGTTGTGGCGATGCAGGCGATCCTGGATCACCATCATGCGCTCCGTGCCCAACTGATCGACAGGGACGGGGAATGGGAGCTCGAGATCTCCGCTGTCGGTGGGGTGCGTGCGGCGGAGTGCGTGCGGTGTGTGGACGTGGCCGGTCTGGCCGAAGACGCTCTGAGAAAGATGATCGGGGCCGAGGCGGAAGCCGCGCGAGAGCGGCTTTCACCCAGGTCAGGGACGATGGTTCAGGCGGTCTGGTTTGACTTCGGCCCTGACACACCGGGACGGCTGCTGGTGGTAGCGCACCACCTGGTGGTCGACGGGGTGTCCTGGCGAATCCTGTTGCCCGACCTCCGCGCTGCCTGGGAGGCGGCCACGGCCGGGGCCGACCCTGTCCTCCAGCCGGTGGGCACCTCGTTCCGCCACTGGGCCACCAAGCTGGTCGCGCGGGCGGGCGAGCACCTTGTGGAGCTGCCGCTATGGGAGAAGATCCTCGATGCCCCGGATCCCCTGCTGGGTACGCGGGCGCTGGAACCGGGCAAGGACACCTGGGCGACGGCGGGAGACCTGACGTTCGCCCTGCCAGTGGAGCGGACGGCTTCTCTCCTTACTCATATCCCCACGCTGTTCCGCTGTGGCATCGACGATGTGCTGCTGACCGCTCTCGCGCTCTCCATGGATGGCTGGAGGGATGGAACCGGGGCCGGCGGTGGTACGGATCTGCTTGTCGAGCTCGAAGGACATGGTCGCGAACACCTTGTGGACGGGATCGACCTGTCACGCACGGTTGGGTGGTTCACGAGTACGTTCCCCGTTCGTATCTCCGTGGAGACCCGGGGGAGTGGCGGCCTGCATGGGTCCGCTGTCGATGGCGCACTGAAGAGCGTCAAGGAGCAGCTGCGGGCTGTGCCACACAACGGTATGGGATACGGGCTGTTGCGCTATCTCCATCCGCAGGGGAACTCGGATTTGAGGAAAAAGGGAAGTGCCCAAGTCCTCTTCAACTATCTGGGCAGAGTAGCTGTCACCGGGGAGAACGATCCGCAGACGGCGGCGAATTGGACTCTCGTTCCCGGGAGCAAGGCAGGGGCTGGAGCGGATCCAGATATGCCGATGAGTCACAGCCTTATCGTCGATGCGGTGGTTCAAGACACCTATGACGGGCCGCAGCTGATGGTGACGTGGTCGTGGCCGACCAGCGTGTTCACCGAAGAACGGGTTCAGGAGCTGGCGGATTCTTTCCTTGAAGTTCTCGAAGTGATCGCGGACCGTGCGGCACAGCCGGACGCCGGAGGGCTTACCCCGTCCGATGTGGGACTGCTCGACCTGAGTCAGGACGAGATCGACGAGTTCGAGCTTGCTGAGATGGAAGACGGAACGGAAGGTCTGCTGTGAAGCGTTCGAAGATCGAAGATCTCCTGCCGTTGTCGCCTCTGCAGGAAGGGCTGTACTTCCACTCCCTGTACGACAATGGGGCGGCTGACACCTACGCCGTTCAAGTTGTCATCCGGCTGGCGGGGAAGCTGGACACCAGTGCGCTCAGGCTCGCGGCAGAGGCGATGCTCGCGCGACATGCGAGTTTGCGGGTCCGCTTTCGCTACCGTAAGTCAGGGAAGCCCGTCCAGATGGTGATGGGTGATGTTGAATTGCCCTGGCGTGAAGTTGATCTGGAACGCCTTGGATCAGCCGAACGCGAGGCCGAACGGGCCCGGATCGCAGAGGAAGACCGTGCTCAGGGATTTGATCTGAGCAAGGCTCCGCTGCTGCGTTGCACGCTGGTCCGTATGCGCGAGGACGATCACTGCCTCATCTGGTCGAACCATCACATCTTGTTGGATGGGTGGTCCAATGCTGTTCTCTTCCGTGAGCTGTTCACGCTCTACAAGTGTCGCGGCGACGATTCACAGCTGCCATTCGTGCCATCTTATCGGGATTATCTGGCATGGATAGCCAGGCAGGACACCGAGGCTGCGGAGGCGGCTTGGCGGGAAGCGCTGGCCGATCTGGACGGGCCCACCCGTATCGATATTACGGGGAAGAAGCAGGCCGCTGCCGCTCCCGATCGGCTGACGCATGCGGTTTCGCAAGAACTGGCCGACAAGCTCAGCGCCACCGCACGCGCTCATGACCTTACGCTGAATACCCTGATCCAAGGTTCCTGGGCTATTTTGTTGAGCCGGCTGACCGGGCGCGATGACCTGGTCTTCGGTGTCACGGTCGCCGGCCGGCCGCCGGAGATCCCGAGCGTCGAAAAGATGGTCGGCCTGTTCATCAACACGCTGCCTGTACGCATACGTCTCGACTCCTCCCAGCCGTTGAGCGAGTTGCTGACACAGGTGCAGGATCAGCAGTCCCGCCTTATGGACCACCAACATCTGGGGTTGTCTCGAATTCAGCGTGCGAGCGGCCATGAGGAGCTGTTCGACACGGTCGTTGTATTCGAGAACTATCCAGTGGAATCCGCGGCGTCCGCGGCGCTGGATGAAGGAGTTCAGGTCGCGGATATCTCCGTGCGCGATGCCACTCACTATCCAGTCAGCCTTATGGTCGTTCCCGGCCGAGGGTTGGAACTACGGCTGGATTATCAGCCTGGTTTGTTTGAGCGTGAGTGGGTGGAGGTGCTGGCTGGTCGTCTGGTGCGGGTGTTGGAGGCGATGGCCGCTGATCTGGATGTGCCGGTGGGGCGGATTGATGTGTTGGGGGAGGCCGAGCGGCAGCAGGTGCTGTCCGGGTGGAATGACACCGGGCGTCGGATGCCGGATGCGGTGCTGCCGGAGTTGTTCGAGGCGCAGGTGGCGCGGACCCCGGATACGGTCGCGGTGGTCTTCGAGGGCCAGGAGCTGACGTACGCCGGGCTGAACGCGCGGGCGAATCGGCTGGCGCGGTATCTGGTGGGGTTGGGGGTGGGGCCGGGGGATGCGGTGGCGGTGTGGATGGAGCGTTCCGCTGACCTGATAGCCGTTCTGCTGGCTGTGGTGAAGGCGGGCGGGTTTTATGTTCCGTTGCATGAGGGCTATCCGGTGGAGCGGCTGTGTTCGGTCATGCGTGACTGCGGCGCCGGGGTGCTGCTCACCGACCGGGCCGCACAGGCGGGCGGGTTCGCCGGTGATGCGCGTGTGGTCGAGGTGACCGGCGAGGTCCTGACCGCTGACGACACCGACGACAGCAACGTGGTCGTGGGTGGCAGGCATCCGCTGCAGCTCGCCTATGTGATGTACACCTCGGGCTCCACCGGCGAGCCGAAGGGCGTGGCCGTACCCCACCGGGGCGTGGTGGAACTGGCCCTGGACACCTCCTGGGCGGGTGGTGCGGATGGTGTGCATGAGCGGGTGCTGATGCACGCCCCCCATGCCTTCGACGCGTCTGATTACGAGATCTGGGTTCCCCTGCTCTCCGGCGGCCGGATTGTCGTGGCTCCCAACGAGCCGGTTGATGCTCAGGTGTTGCGTGGGCTGGTGGCGGGTGGCCGGGTGAGTGCGGTGCATGTGACGGCGGGGTTGTTCCGGGTGATCGCGGAAGAGGATCCCGGGTGTTTCGGCCAGGTCCAGGAGGTACTGACCGGCGGTGACGTGGTCTCCCCCACCGCCGTCCAACGCGTCCTCCAAGCCTGCCCGCAGATCAGGGTCAGGTCCCTGTACGGACCCACGGAAATCACCCTGTGCGCCACCCAACACCTCATGACCCCCACCACCCCACCCGGCACCTCAGTACCCATCGGCCGGCCCATGGACAACACCCGCACCTACGTCCTGGACCATGCCTTGCGTCCTGTACCCGTGGGGGTGGCGGGGGAGCTTTACATCGCGGGCTCGGGTCTGGCCCGTGGATATCTCCACCGGCCTGCGCTTACCGGTGAACGTTTCGTCCCTGACCCGTTCGGCCCGCCTGGCACGCGGATGTACCGCACCGGTGATCTCGCACGCTGGAACACCGACGGCACGCTTGAGCACCTCGGTCGTTCTGATGCGCAGGTCAAGGTGCGTGGTTTTCGTATTGAGCCGGGTGAGGTTGAGGCTGTTCTGGTGGGGGTTGTGGGGGTGGTTCAGGCGGCTGTTGTGGTGCGTGAGGATCGGCCTGGTGAGAGGCGGTTGGTGGGTTATGTGGTGCCCGCTGATGTGGGGGTGGGTGTCGATGCTGACAGGGTGTTGCATGCCGTCGGGGATCGGCTTCCGGATTACATGGTGCCTTCGGCGCTCGTTGTGCTGGACCGGCTGCCGTTGACGGCGAATGGGAAGCTGGACCGGGGGGCTTTGCCTGTTCCCGGTTATGCCGTGGCTGTTGGCGGGCGGGTGGCGCGGACGGGGCGGGAAGAGGTGTTGTGCAAGCTGTTCGCTGAGGTTCTGGGGGTGCCCAGAGTCGGGATCGATGACGGTTTCTTCGATCTGGGCGGTGACAGCATCGTGTCGATCCAGCTGGTCGCCCGCGCCCGGGCAGCCGGTCTGGTCTTCACACCCCGGGACGTGTTCGAACGCAAGACCGTCGAAGCCCTCGCCCGGATCGCCACAGAACCCGGCCTCAACGACACGGGCCCACACGCCGGGAGCGGCACGCCGGACAGTGGAGTGGGCAGCGTTGTACTGACGCCGGTGATGCATCGGTTGTATGAGCTGGGCGGCCGGGTGGACCGCTTCAGCCAGGGAGTCCTCCTCCAGGCACCCCCCGGGCTGGGCATGGAACACCTCACCACCGCAATACAGACGGTACTCGACCATCACGACGCACTCCGCGCCCGCCTCACCACCCCAAGCGACACCACCACATGGGAACTCCAGATCCCGCCCGCCGGCCACATCCACGCCACACAATGCGTGCGACGCGTGGACACCACCGGCCTGACCGACGATGACCTGAGCAACACCATCACCGAAGAAGCCCACGCCGCCCGGGAACGGCTCGCACCCACCTCCGGACTCATGCTCCAGGCCGTATGGTTCGACACCGGCCCCCAGACCCCGGGCCGGCTGCTGATCGTGGTCCATCACCTCGTAATCGACGGGGTGTCCTGGCGGATCCTGCTCCCCGACCTCCAAACCGCCTGGGAAGCAGCCACCACCCACACCACCCCCGCCCTCCAGCCCGCAGAAACCTCCTTCCGGCAATGGGCCACAGGACTCGCCCAAACAGCCCAGAACACCCAATGGGAGAAAGAACTCCCCTGGTGGCAGAACGTGGGGAAAACCACCGACCCGCTCCTGGGCACCCGCCCCCTGGACCCCACCCGCGACACCGCAGCCCACGCCCGCCGACTGACCATCACCCTGCCCTGCGAACACACCGAACCACTCCTCACCCACCTCCCCGCCCTCTTCCACGCCGGCATCAACGACATCCTCCTCACCGCACTCACCCTGGCCATGACCAAATGGCGCACCGACCGCGGCCAGCACACCGGACAAGGCCTGCTGGTCGACCTGGAATCCCACGGACGCCACGAAAACACCGTAGAAGGCGCCCAACTGTCCAACACCATCGGCTGGTTCACCTCCCACCACCCCGTCCGACTGGATCCAGGCATCTTCAACCAGGCCCAGGCCTGGGCCGGCGGAGCCGACCTCGGACGCATCCTCAAACGCATCAAAGAACAACTCCGCGCCACCCCCAACAACGGGATCGGCTACGGACTCCTGCGCTACCTCAACCCCACCACCAAACCCCACCTCACCCACCTGGCCACCCCACAGATCGGCTTCAACTACCTCGGCCGCCTCCCCACCGGAGGCCCCACCAACTGGACACCAGCCGCCCACGCCACCACAGCAGGCTCCGGCCCCGACCCCGACATGCCCCTCACCCACACCCTCACCATCAACACCCTCACCCAGGACACCCCCCACGGCCCCACCCTCACCACCACCCTCACCTGGCCCGACACCCTCCTCACCCACACCGACATCCAAAAACTCGCCGACACCTACCACCAAGCCCTCACCGCCCTCACCGCACACGCCACCCTCCCCCACACCGGCGGCCGCACCCCCTCAGACCTCCCCCTCCTCCACCTCACCCAAGCCGACATCGACCACCTCGAAACCACCCACCCCCACACCACCGACATCTGGCCCCTCGCACCCCTCCAAGAAGGCCTCCTCTTCCACACCCTCTACGACACCCACGGCCACGACCCCTACACCTCCCAGCAAACCTTCCGCATCACCGGCCCCCTCAACATCCCCACCCTCAAAACCTCCCTCACCACCCTCCTCACACGCCACCCCAACCTCCGCGCCGGCTTCCACCACGAAAACCTCACCCACCCCATCCAAATCATCCCCACCCAAACCCACCTCCCCTGGCAAGAACTCGACTGGACCCACCTCAACCCCGACACACAGCAAGCCTCACTCGCCACCTGGCTGGAAGAGGACCAAGCCCGCCGCTTCGACCTCGACCAGCCACCACTCATCCGCTTCACCCTCATCCACCTCGCCCACCACCACTACCGCCTCATCTTCACCAACCACCACATCCTCCTCGACGGCTGGTCCCTCCCCGTCCTCATGCAAGAACTGTTCACCCTCTACACCCACCAAGGCCACGAGACCGCAGCCGGACTGCCCCCGACCACCCCCTACCGCGACTACCTCACCTGGATCACCACCCAAGACCGCACCACCGCCGAAAACACCTGGCGCCACACCCTCCACAACCTCCAACAACCCACCCGACTCACCCCCCACGACCCCACCCGCACCCCCCAACCACCCCAACACCACACCCACCACCTCACCACCCACACCACCCACCAACTCACCACCACCGCACGCCACCACAACACCACCCTCAACACCCTCATCCAAACCGCCTGGGCCATCCTCCTCAACCACACCACCGCACAACACGACATCACCTTCGGCGCCACCACCAACGGCCGACCCCCACACATCCCCCACATCGAAACCATGGTCGGCCTCTTCATCAACACCCTCCCCGTCCGCGTTACCCTGCGGCCCAGCGAACCGATCAGCGCATTGCTGACGCGCGTGCAGCAGGAACAGACCGAGCTGTTGGCCCATCAGCACCTTGGGCTTGCCGACATCCAGAAGGCGGTGGGAATCGGCGAACTCTTCGATACGGTCATCGTCTTCGAGAACTATCCCGTCAGCCTTTCTGACGCTGACGGCCCGGGAGAGCTCCAGTTCACGAAGGAAGAAATCAGGAGCGGCAACCACTACCCGCTCACCCTGGCAGTAGTTCCCGGCCGCCAACTCCAGTTCCGGTTCGACTACCGCGGCGATCTGTTCGACCAGGTCACTGTTGAGGCGTTGGCTGCTCGTTTTGTGCGGGTGTTGGAGGCGGTTGCGGCTGATCCGGATGTGCCGGTGGGGCGGGTTGATGTGTTGGGTGAGGCTGAGCGGCGGCGGGTGCTGGTCGACTGGAATGACACGGCGCATGCGGTGCCGGATGTGGTGGTGCCGGAGTTGTTCGAGGCGCAGGTGGCGCGGACCCCGGATACGGTCGCGGTGGTCTTCGAGGGCCAGGAGCTGACGTACGCCGGGCTGAACGCTCGGGCGAATCGGCTGGCGCGGTATCTGATCGGTCGGGGGGCCGGGCCGGAGCGGCTGGTGGGGGTGGCGCTGCCCCGTTCGGTCCATCTGGTGGTGGCGTTGCTGGCGGTGATGAAGTCGGGGGCGGGGTATGTGCCGGTGGATCCGGAGCTGCCCGCGGAGCGGATCAGCTACATGCTGCGGGACGCGGATCCGCTGCTCCTGGTCACCGACACCGCAACCGCCACCACCCTGCCCACCCCGGACGGCCGGCCTGGTCTGTGTGTGGTGGTGGATGCTGCTGAGACGGCTGCGCGGATCGCCGGGCAGCCCGCCACGGACGTGGCCGATGCCGACCGCGCGGGAGCGCTGCTGGCCGGCCATCCGGTGTATGCCATCTACACCTCCGGCTCCACCGGCCGGCCCAAAGGCGTGGTCATCTCCCACCAGTCCCTGGTGAACTACCTGGCCCGCTGCCCCGAGGCCTACCCCGAACTCTCCGGCACAACAGTCGCCCACGCCTCGGTGTCCTTCGATATCGGTATCACCGTGCTCTACGGCACCCTGATCAGCGGCGGCCGGGTCCGCATCGCCCCCTGGGACTCCACCCCCACATCCGCACACCCCCACAACGAACCCGTCAGCCTGATCAAGATCACCCCCAGCCACCTCCCCCTACTCGAAGACTCCGCTCACCGGCCATCCGGTCGCCTCATCATCGGCGGCGAACCTCTCCCCGCCGAAGCGCTCCACACCTGGCACACCCGCCACCCCAACATCCCCGTCATCAACCACTACGGCCCCACCGAAACCACCGTCGGCGCCACCGACCACCCCATCACCACACCCATCACCGGCACACAGGCCACCGGAACCATCCCCATCGGCCGCCCCATGTGGAACACCCGCACCTACGTCCTGGACGATGCTCTGCGCCCCACCCCCACCGGAACCCCTGGCGAGCTTTACATCGCCGGCGCACAACTCGCCCGCGGATACCTGAACCGGCCCGCCCTCACCGCCGAACGTTTCGTCCCCGACCCGTTCGGCCTGCCCGGCACGCGCATGTATCGCACCGGTGACCTCGCACGCTGGAACACCGAGGGCACACTCGAACACCTCGGCCGCACGGACACCCAAGTCAAGATACGCGGCTTCCGCATCGAACCCGGCGAAATCGAAGCCGTCCTGACCAGTCATGACACGGTCACCCAAGCCGCCGTCCTCGTACGCGAAGACCAACCCGGCGACAAACGCCTCATCGGCTACCTCGTACCGGCCGACACGGCCGACACGGAAGCGGGCCTGGACACCGCCGAAGTGCAGAGCCTGGCCAAGGACCGGCTCCCCGACTACATGGTGCCCTCGGCGCTCGTCGTGCTCGAACGACTGCCGCTGACGCCCAACGGAAAGCTCGACCGGAACGCCCTGCCCGCCCCGAACCACGTCGCGTCCGCCTCGCGGCGTGCCCCGCGCACACCGCGCGAAGAGACGCTGTGCGGGCTGTTCGCCGAAGTCCTCGGGATTCCCGAAGTGGGCATCGACGACGACTTCTTCACGCTGGGTGGGCATTCGCTCCTCGCCACCCGGCTGGTGAGCCGTATCCGGACCGTCCTTGGCGTCGAACTCGCCATCCGCGCCCTGTTCAAAGCCCCCACTGTCGTCGGTCTCAGCGAACACATCGACGCATCCGCCGCGCAGCCGACGCGACCGAAGCTGAGGCCCATGCGGAGGCCGGAGCAATAGCCGTGTGGGCGGACCCTGCCCTGCCCTGTGGGCCGGGTCGTGAGATTCTCGGAATGGGAGACATCGGAGTGGAAGTGTCGGGTAAACGCCACTATTCATTGATGTGTTCGTTTTGCGGAAAAAGGTATGTGGATGACGGGGTGATGCTCGCATGCCCCATTGGTCATGAGCCCGCGCTGCTTCATACGGAATACACGGAGAACAACTTCACACCGGTGCGTGAGGGCGAGGGGATCTTCCGATACCGTCACTGGCTGCCGGTCGACCGGGAGATCCCGGGCTCCGGGCGCCCCGTGGTGTTCCGGAGCGAGCGGCTCTCCCGTCTTGTGGGGATTCCCGGCCTCTGGGTGGCGTTCAATGGGTACTGGCCCGAGCGCGGCGGGAATCTGGAGACCGGGACGTTCAAGGAACTGGAGGCCTATACGGTTCTCGGCAGGCTGCCGAAGGATCCCGTGGTCCTGGTGGTGGCCTCGGCCGGTAATACGGCGGCCGCCTTCGCCTCCGTCTGTTCCCGCTACGGGCAGCCGTGTCTCCTCATCGTGCCGGCGGTCGGGCTCGGTCGGCTGAAGCTGCCCGAGGCGCTGCATCCGTTGGTCCGGCTGGTCGTTCTGGAAGACGCCGACTATGCGGATGCCATCGCGCTGTCCGAGGCGGTGGGGAAGTTGCCCGGCTTCCAGTTGGAGGGAGGGGTGCGCAATGTGGGGCGCCGCGATGGGCTGGCGACGGTCATGTACTCCGCGGTGGAGGCCATGGGCGAGCTGCCGGACTTCTACTTCCAAGCCGTTGGCAGCGCCGCCGGTGGTATCGCGGTCCACGAGGCCGCGAAGCGCTTGACGGCGGGAACCCCCTGGAATTCGTCGAAGGAGGCGCTGCCGAGGCTTTTCCTCTCCCAGAATGATTCGTTCGCCCCCATTCACAGGGCGTGGCAGGCCGGTCAGCGCTTCCTGGTCCGCGGTTCCGTGGACGACGACAAGCGTGCCGTGCGGCGTGCGTTCGCCGATGAGCTCACGAACCGGTTTCCGCCCTATGCGGTTCATTCCGGGGTCTATGATGTGCTTGTCGAGAGCGACGGCGATGTCCTCGCGGTCGATGGTGAGTCGGCCGGTGCGGCCATGGACATGTTCAACGACATTGAGTCGATCGATATCGAGCCGGCAGCTGCGGTGGCCGTTGCCTCTCTCCTCACCGCGGTGCGGGAGGGGAGAATTCCGCAAGACGCTTCCGTTCTCCTCAATGTGACCGGCGGCGGGCGGGTGAGAATGGCGCGGGATCGTTCGCCGATTCAGGCCGAACCCAGTCTGCGCATCGTGCCCCGGGGGTCTTTGGAGGAGGCGGTCGATCGAATAGCGGGGCTCTTCTCTGTTGATCTTCAGATTTCCTGATTGAGACCAGTCAAAGCAACTCCACGGAATCCTCAAGGAATCAAGGAGAGCATTTCCCATGACTGATGGTGTCAACCATTCCGGACTGACCGGCCTGACCCTGGACCACATCGAGTTCTTTGTGACCGACGTCGAGGCGACAGTGAGTGAACTGTCCGCCGGTTACGGACTGGAGCTGCTCGTACCGCCGACCCGTGGCAGCCGTGGGGGCGATCACCGGTCCGCGTTGCTGGGACGGAACCGTATTCGACTGCTGGTGACGCAGGCCCTCTCCGATGGCCACCCCGCGCGGGCCTATGTCGAGCGACACGGCGACGGCGTCGCCGATATCGCTCTGCGCGTTACGGACGTCCGCGCCACGTACGCCGAGCTGATGGCCAATGGGGCCGTGGAGGTGGCGCCGCCGCGGGAAGAGGACGGGTGTGTCACCGCGGCGGTGGCCGGCTTCGGGGATGTGATCCATACGCTGGTGGAGCGGCGCCCTGGTGCGTCGGTCGACCGCCTTCCGGGGCTGCCCGAGCCACGCCCGCTGACGGCTGAGGAGTTGACGACTGAGGACCCGGTCGGGCTGCTGCACGTCGACCACTTCGCGGTATGCCTGCCGCTGGGTGAGCTGTCGGCGGCCGCGAGCTTCTACGCCGACGTCTTCGACATGCCGGTGGTCTTCAAAGAGCGCATCGAGGTGGGCCCGATGGGGATGGACTCGGCCGTGGTGCAGAGCCGTTCGGGCGAGGTGACCTTCACGCTGATCGAGCCGATGCCGGGAGCGCGCGCGGGGCAGATCGAGAGCTTCCTCGCCGATCACGGCGGGGCCGGGGTTCAGCATGTGGCGTTCGCCACGGACGACATCGTGCACAGCGTCGGCACGATGGGCGGACGTGGCGTGCCCTTCTTGATTACCCCGGCGACCTATTACGATCTGCTCACCGCTCGGCTGACGCCGCTGCGCCATTCGGTCGAGCAACTCCGGGAGCTGAGTGTGCTGGTGGACGAGGACCACGACGGCCAGCTCTTTCAGATATTCACCCGTTCCGTGCATCCTCGGGGGACGCTCTTCTTCGAGGTCATCGAACGCATTCGGGCCACTACGTTCGGCAGCAACAACATCCGGGCGCTCTACGAGGCGATCGAGCTGCAGCGCGCGGCGGCGGCGAAGGGGCAGGCGGAGTGACCAAGCTCCCCGCCGACCAGGGATCGGGCGACCGCGCCGGCGCGGGACCGACCGATCCCGTCGCGGCCGCCCTTTCCGTGGCGGACTTCGCGGATCTCGCGCGTTCGGAGCTCAGCGTCGAGCTCTGCGACTGGCTGGAGGGCGGCGCGGAGCGGGAGCGGACACTGGCCGGCAACCGCAGTGCGTTCGACCGCGTCGCGGTGGTGCCCCGTGTGCTCGCCGATGTGTCGTCCTGTGACCCGACCTGTTCGCTGGTGGGCAGCCCGGCCGCGCTGCCCGTGGCCGTGGCGCCCATCGCGTATCAGCGTCTGTTCCACCCCGAGGGGGAGCTCGCGGTCGCGCGGGCGGCGGCGGACAGCGGAGTGCCCTATACGGTGTCCACGCTGAGCAGCGTCCCCATGGAGGAGATCGCGGCCACCGGCGCCACCACCTGGTTCCAGCTCTATTGGCTACGGGACAAGGGCGCCGTCCTCGACCTGGTCCAGCGGGCCGAGGCGATCGGAAGCGAAGCGCTGGTCCTGACCGTGGATGTGCCGGTCATGGGGCGGCGGCTGCGCGACATGAGGCACGGTTTCGTGCTGCCGCCGGCCATCCGGGCCGCCAACCTGGACGGCGGAGCCATGAGCAGTGCACATGAACGCGCCGAACGCGGCTCGGCCGTCGCCACACACACCGCATCCGCCTTCGCGCCGTCGTTCACCTGGCATGACATCGAGTGGCTGCGGGAGCGCACCGGTCTGCCTCTCGTCGTCAAGGGGCTGTCGCATCCGGCCGACGCCCTGCGCGCGGCCGAGCTCGGAGCGGCTGCGGTGGTGGTGTCCAACCACGGAGGGCGGCAGCTGGACGGGGCCGTGCCCACCGCCGTGGCGCTGCCCGGTGTCGTGGAGGCCGTCAGGGGCGCGTTCGGGGAGAGCTGCCAGGTGCTGGTGGACAGCGGGATCCGGAGCGGCGCCGACGTGTTGGGCGCGCTGGCGCTGGGCGCCTCGGGTGTTCTGCTGGGGCGTCCCGTCATGTGGGGGCTCGCGGCCGGTGGCGAGGCGGGGTGTGCGCGAGTCCTGTCGCTTCTGGGGGAGGAGTTCCGGCACGCCATGGCCCTGGCGGGGTGCCCCGACCTGGCCGCCGTGGCCCGACTGCGGACGACGACCATGCCATGCCACTGTGGGGGTGACCACCAATGACCGATTTCGGTGACCGCGCCGACGATGTCTGCGCCACCGATGTACGCGCGAGCGATGTCCACGACGTGCGGCTGTCGCAGCTGCACGGCTCGCTCGCGGACCCGGCGATGGCCTCGATGAACTTCCTCAACGAAGTCGCCATCCGGTTTCCGAACGCCATCTCGTTCGCGGCCGGGCGCCCGAGCGAGGAGTTCCTGGACTTCGCCGAAGTCCACCGCTACGTAGATGTCTTCATCGACCATCTGCGCCGCGAGCGGGGCATGACCGAGGCCGAGGCGAAGCGGACGGTTCTCCAGTACGGCCGGACCAAGGGCATCATCCATGAGCTGGTCGCCAGACATCTGGAAGTCGATGAGGGAATCTCGGTCTCCAGCGAATCCCTGGTCATCACGGTCGGCTGCCAGGAGGCGATGTTCCTGGTGCTGCGGGCCCTGCGCACCGGCCCGCAGGACATCGTCCTCGCGATCTCTCCCACATACGTCGGGCTGACGGGCGCGGCGCGCCTCGTCGATCTCCCCGTCCGCCCGGTCCGCGGGGGCGACCGGGGGATCGACTTCGACGACCTCGCTGCGCAGATAGCCGAGGCCCGCGCTTCGGGCCTGCGGCCACGCGCCCTGTACATCGTGCCGGATGTGGCCAACCCGACCGGCATCAGCCTGGATCTCGAGGCGCGGCGGGAGCTGCTGCGGGTGGCCGAGGCGGAGGATCTGCTCCTGCTGGAGGACAACGCGTACGGCGTGTTCGCCGGAGCGGACAGGCTGCCGTCGTTGAAGGCGCTGGACACCGGGCGCAGGGTCGTCCGGCTCGGCTCGTTCGCCAAGACGGTCCTGCCGGGGGCGCGGGTGGGCTACGCGGTCGCCGATCAGCGTGTGGTGGACGAGAACGGCGGCACCTCCCTCCTCGCCGACCACCTCTCGACCATCAAGAGCATGCTCACGGTGAACACCTCGCCCTGGGCCCAAGCCGTGGTCGGCGGGGCGCTGGTGGAGCACGGTTACAGCCTCCCGGCCGCGAACCGCCGGGAGATCGAGGTCTACCAGCGCAATCTCCGACTGATCCTCGAAGGGCTGGCTCGCCGCTTCCCGAGAGATCCGGCGCCAGGGCTTCAGGCGCCCGGGCCCCGGATCTCCTGGAACACCCCCACCGGCGGCTTCTTCCTCACCCTGACGGTTCCGTTCCGGGCGGATGACGAGCTGCTCGAGTACTCCGCCAAGGAACACGGCGTGTTGTGGACTCCCATGTCCCACTTCTACGGCGGAGACGGCGGATACGAGCAGATCCGTCTCTCCCTGAGCCAGCTGATGCCGGAAACCATCGACGTCGGGCTGGACCGGTTGGCGTCCCTGGTGCGGGAGTGTGCCGCGGCGCGGTGACCGGGCCCCGCGCACGGTCAGTGCGCCGCCGGGACCGGGCCCAGGGGCGGGGGCTCGCCCGCGAACGGGCCCGGGTCCGGCTCCGGCAGCCGCGCTGTGGCCAGCCCCGCGATCAGGCCGGCCCCGGCGGTCACCTCCGGGAAGCTGAGTGCGTTGCCGAGGGCCGACTCGACGGCCAGTGCGGTCAGGGCGGCGGCCGCCGTCAGGACGGCCGGTGTGTGGCGGGGCGAGCGCCACAGCGCGTACAGCAGCCAGCCGAAGGCCGCGCCCAGCAGGGCAAGGCCCGGCAGCCCCTGGCCGGCGGCCTGCTGTAGCGGGGCCGAGTACGGCGTGTCGTCCGCGGCGGGCGACCGCTGGGCTGTGGGGCTCAGCTCGCCGAACCGGTCGGGCCCCGCTCCGCGCAGCGGGCCGTGTTCGGCGATCTGGACGGCGTCGTGCCACAGCCGCACCCGGTGCTCGCCCAGCCGGTCGCGCAAGGGCGCCGAGAGCGCGCCGGGGAGGGCGTCCTCGGCCATGGCCCAGCAGCCGCCGACGGCCACCGCCGCGATCAGGGCCAGCCCGGCCAGCCCCGGCAGCCGGCGGCGGGTCCGGGCGACGGCGAGCGAACAGACCAGCACCAGGGCCCCGGCCACGCAGCCCACCGTCGAGCCGGCCACTAAGGCCATGGCCGTGATCGACACGGCCAGCAGGCGCAGGGCCAGCCGGAGCGCGGCCGACCGGGCGGCCCAGGCCGCGCCGCAGGCGGCTCCGACGGCGAGCGTGAACTGTGCCGCGTGGGCACCGCCTTGGCCGCTCGCCCCGTCCGGGACGGTGCAGGCCAGACCGAGGCCCGCCAGCGCGGCGGCCGCGGTGGAGGCGACCGGCAGCAGCGATCCGGCGATCCGGCCGCACGCGTAGCCGGCGGCGACGGCCAGCACGGCGAGCAGGACGCCTTCGGGGCGGGCGGTGCGGCCCGTGGCGCAGACCAGGGCCCAGGCGGCGCAGCAGCCGAGGACCGCGGCGCCCACGAGGTCGGGCGCGCTGTTGTGTTCCCGTACGACAGGCCGTGCCGCTGAAGACGCCATCCCGTTCGACCCCCCGAGTCGTGACGGGCACCGCGTGCCGGGCCGGCCGTCCGCGGGGGCCGGGGGCCCGCCGGAGGCGGCCAAAGACCGCATGCGGGCCAGGACGGATACCGTAGCGACTGTGGCCGGGTATGTGTATATGTTGCGCAGAAACGATGCGGCTTATGTGTGTCGGCTGTGTGGAAGGCGTCCGGCTGTGACGTGAGTGGCATCCGATGCCGCTCGCCCGGACCGATAGCCTCGACGCATGCCTACTCCCGACTTCATCCGCGAGCTGCGGGCCACCGCGGGTCACCAACTGCTGTTCCTGCCGGGTGCGAGCGCCGTCGTCCTCGACGACGAGGACAGAGTGCTGCTCGGGCGCCGAGCCGACAACGGCCGCTGGGCGCTCCCCTCCGGCATCCCCGAACCCGGCGAGCAGCCCGCGACGACGGTGGTGCGCGAGGTGTACGAGGAGACGGCGGTGCGCTGTGTCCCCGAGCGCATCGTGCTCGTCCACACCGCGGAGCCGGTGACCTATCCCAACAAGGACGTATGCCAGTTCGTCGACATCTGTTTCCGCTGCCGCGCGGTGGGCGGCGAGGCCCGGGTGAACGACGAGGAGTCCCTGGAGGTGGGCTGGTTCGCGCTCGACGCGCTGCCCGAGTTGGACGAGTACGCGCTGACCCGGATCAAGCGGGCCCTCGAGGACGGCCCGACGTGGTTCGATTCCACCATTCCGGAGTGAAGTATGTGCCGGGCGCACATCGGTCGGGCCCCGGCCGCCGCCTAGCCTGCCCTTCATGAGCGCGTCCACCACACCGGGCCCCGCCGCCGGGGCCGCCCCCGGCCTCGGCGGCCGTACCGCACTGGTCACCGGGGCAGCCGGTGGCATCGGCCGGGCCTGTACCCTCCGGCTGGCCGCCGCCGGGGCCACGGTCCTGGCGGTCGACCAGGACGAGGAAGGGCTCGCGGGGCTCGCGGGGCTCGCCGCCGTGGCGGCCCGGGACGAGCGGGCCCCCGGGCTGCCGGGGAGGGTGGAGACGCGGGCGCTCGACCTGACCGACCTCGACGCGGCCGAGCGGGCCGCCGCGGGCGTCGACATCCTGGTCAACAACGCCGGACTGCAACTCGTGCGGCCCATCGAGGACTTCCCTCCCGAGGTCTTCTCCCGGGTGCTCACGGTGATGCTGGAGGCCCCCTTCCGGCTGGTGCGGGGTGCGCTGCCGCATATGTACGCCCAGGGCTGGGGGCGGATCGTCAACATCTCCTCCGTCCACGGGCTGCGCGCCTCGGCCTTCAAGTCGGCGTACGTGGCCGCCAAACACGGGCTGGAAGGGCTCTCCAAGGTCGCGGCCCTGGAGGGCGCCGCCCATGGGGTCACCTCCAACTGCGTCAACCCCGGCTATGTCCGCACCCCGCTCGTGGAGCGGCAGATCGCCGACCAGGCCGCCGCCCACGGCATCCCTCCGGAGCGGGTGGTCTCCGAGATCATGCTGGCCGACTCCGCGGTCAAGCGGCTCGTCGAGCCGGAGGAGGTCGCCGAGGCCGTCGCCTACCTCTGCGGCCCGCACGCCTCCTTCATCACCGGCGCCTCGCTCGCCATGGACGGCGGATGGACCGCCCACTGAGCGGGCGGCTGCCCGGGCGTACGGCGGCCCGCCCGGCCGAGCGGGCGCCGGAGCGGGGGTCGGGGTTCCGCCCGGCCACTGGCGGGTCCGAGCCCGGCGGGAGTATCCCTGTGACCATGTCCGATGATCAGCCGGAGACCCCGTACCTGGAACTGCTCGCGCGCGGCGCGCCCGCGGAGGCGTACGAGCGTCCGGTGCTGCGCGCCCGCGCCGAGGGGGCGTCGGCCGCCCGGCTCGCGGCCCTGGAGCGCGCCAAGCTGCCGGCCCTGCGCGTACGCGGCGAGTTGGAGGGGCGCAGACGCCGCGAGGCCGAGCTGTCCGCGCTCTTCGAGACCGCGCACGACCTGGCGGGGCTGCGCGACCTGGACGCGGTGCTCCAGGCCATCGTGCAGCGCGCCCGCTCGCTGCTCGGCACCGAGGTCGCCTATCTCACGCTCAACGACCCCCAGGCCGGGGACACCTATATGAGGGTCACGGACGGTTCGGTCTCGGCCCGCTTCCAGCAGCTGCGGCTCGGCATGGGGGAGGGGCTCGGCGGGCTGGTCGCGCAGACCGCCCGCCCGTATGTGACCGAGAGCTATTTCGACGACGGGCGGTTCCAGCACACCCGGACCATCGACGCGGGCGTCACCGACGAGGGTCTTGTGGCTATCCTCGGCGTGCCGCTGATGCTGGGCAGCGGGGTCATCGGCGTGCTGTTCGCCGCGGACCGCCGCGCCCGCGTCTTCGAGCGCGAACAGATCGCCCTGCTCGGCTCCTTCGCCGCCCACGCTGCCGTCGCGATCGACACGGCCAATCTGCTGGCCGAGACGCGTTCGGCGCTCGCCGAGCTGGAGGCCGCCAACGAGATCATCCGCGATCGCAGCGGGGTCATCGAGCGCGCCTCGGAGGTGCACGACCGGCTGACCGAGCTGGTGCTGCGCGGTGGCGGGGTGCACGACGTGGCGGCCGCCGTGGCCGAGGTCCTCAGCGGGACGGTGGAGTTCGCCGAGGCATATGCGGCGCCGGCCGCGGCCGTGGACCGCTCCCGGGCCGACGGCCACGCGGTACGGCACGGCGAGGACTGGATCGCCGCTGTCTCCGCGAGCGGCGAGCTGTTCGGCGCGCTCGTGCTGCGCGGTCACCCCCGCCTCGACCCCATGGACCAGCGCACCCTCGAACGGGCCGCCATGGTGACCTCGCTGCTGCAGCTGGCCCGGCGCTCGGCGGACGAGGCCGAACAGCGCGTACGGGGTGAGCTGCTGGACGACCTGCTCGACGCCCCCGACCGCGAGCCGCGGCTGCTGCGCGAGCGAGCCGCCCGGCTGCGGGCGGACCTGGACGCGCCCCATGTCGTGCTCGCCGCCGGGATCGACGCGCCCGGCGCGCCGCCCGGCGCGGCCAACGGCGGCGGGCCCGGCGGGGCGTCCGGCCCGGGACCCTGCGGGCCCGGGGGCGGACCACAGGAGCAGTCGGCCGGGCCGCCGTCGGACGAGGCGGCCGGCCGGCAGCGCCTGTGGTCCGCCGCCTCCCATCTGGCGGCCACCCGGCACGGCCTGGCCGCCGCCCGCGACGGCGGCACCGTCCTCCTGCTGCCCCTGGCCGACGGCGAGGGCGCCGACGCCCTCGCCCGCCGCACCGCCCGTCAGCTCGGCACCGCCGTGCACGCGGCGGTCACCGTCGGCGCCTCCGCGCCGGTGCCCGCGCCCGCCGCCCGCCCCGGCGAGGTGGCCTCGGCGTACGCGGAGGCGCGGCGCTGTCTGGAGGCGCTGCGGGTGCTGGGACGCGGCGGCCAGGGCGCCGCGGCCGAGGACTTCGGCTTCCTCGGCCTCCTGCTGGCCGGCGCCCGCGACGGCGCGGGGGACGCCGCCCGTGTGGCGGGGTTCGTCGACCGCACCATCGGCGCGGTGGTCGACTACGACGCGCGGCGCGGTACGGACCTGGTCCACACCCTCGACGCGTACTTCGCGAGCGGGATGAGCCCGGCCCGTACCAAGGACGAACTGCACGTCCACGTCAATACGGTGGCGCAGCGGCTGGAGCGGGTGGGGCGGCTGCTCGGCCCCGACTGGCAGTCGCCGTCCCGCGCCCTGGAGGTGCAGCTCGCGCTGCGGCTGCACCGACTGGCCTCGGCGGTCGCCGGCTGAGGCCCGCGCCGCAGCGGGAACGGCCCGCGCGCATCGGGAAGGGCCGGGAGGCTGCCCGGCCCCTCCCGCAGGCCGTCAGGCCGAGGCCGAACGGGGCGCCGTGCCCGGCTCGTTCGCGCCCTGCCGCGCCGCGGCCGGCTGTGGAGCCGACTCCGGCTCGATCCCGGACAGGTCGCGCTCCCGGGTCTCCTTGGCGGCGCCGACCGCCACCAGGGTCAGCAGCGCCGCCGCGATGACGTAGAGCGCGATCGGCGTGGAGCTGCCGTAGTCGGCCAGCAGCGCCGTGGCGATCAACGGGGCGGGCGCGCCGGCCGCGACCGACGAGAACTGGGCGCCGATCGAGGCGCCCGAGTAGCGCATCCGGGTCGCGAACATCTCGGAGAAGAAGGCCGCCTGCGGGGCGTACATCGCGCCGTGGAAGATCAGTCCGACCGTGACCGCGAGCACCAGCGCCCCGAAGCTCCCGGTGTCGATGAGGGCGAAGAAGGGGAAGGCCCACGCGCCCACGCCCGCGGCCCCCAGCAGATACACCGGGCGGCGGCCGATACGGTCCGACAGCGCGCCCCAGGCCGGGATCACCGCGAAGTGCACGGCGGAGGCGATCAGCACGGCGTTGAGCGCGGTCTGCTTGCCGAGGCCCACATGGTCGGAGGTCGCGTAGACCAGGACGAAGGCCGTGATGACGTAGTAGCTGATGTTCTCCGCCATCCGGGCGCCCATCGCGACCAGCACGTCCCGCCAGTGATGGCGCAGGACGGCCACCAGCGGCGACTTCTCGGCCAGTTCGCCCGCCCGGCCGGCCTCGGCCTTGCGGGCCTCGGCCCGCGCCAGGGCCGCCTTGAAGACCGGTGATTCATCGACAGAGAGACGAATCCACAAGCCGATCAGGACCAGCACGCCCGAGAGCAGGAACGGCACCCGCCAGCCCCAGGACTGGAACGCGTCGTCGGACAGCGTGGCGGTCAGCGCCGACAGCACGCCGGTGGCCAGCAGCTGTCCGGCCGGCGCGCCGGTCTGCGGCCATGACGCCCAGAAGCCGCGTCGCCGCGCGTCCCCGTGCTCGGACACCAGCAGCACCGCCCCGCCCCATTCGCCGCCGAGCGCGAACCCCTGGACCAGGCGCAGCGCGGTCAGCAGCACGGGCGCGGCGGAGCCCACCGTGGCGTGGGTCGGCAGCAGGCCGATCGCACAGGTCGCCCCGCCCATCAGCAGCAGGCTCAGGACCAGCAGCTTCTTGCGGCCGAGCCGGTCGCCGTAGTGTCCGAAGACCAGCGCGCCGACGGGCCGGGCGGCGAAGCCGACCGCGTAGGTCAGGAAGGACAGCAGCGTGCCGACCAGCGGATCGGAGTCGGGGAAGAAGAGCTTGTTGAAGACGAGCGCGGCGGCGGAGCCGTACAGGAAGAAGTCGTACCACTCGATGGTGGTGCCGATGAGGCTCGCGGCGACGATGCGGGGGAGCCGCGCGGGTGCCGCGGGCGTCGGGGGAGCGGATGCTGCGGAGGCCATGTGCACCACTTCCAGGAGTTCGATGGGACGCGTACGTGTCCGCACAAGGTAGGAACACGCAGGTCAGTGGCACATGTGGTGGGACACCATACTTCGGGGGCGGAGTGTGCGTGCGGCCTCCGCGTCTGGTTCCCGTGCGCTGGACGGGCCGTTCCGGGGTTTCAGCCGGTCGGCCCGCCGCCCGCGGCTGAGCCCGGCTCACCGGGAATCGGCGGTCACCTCCTCGGAGTCGAGGATGTGATCTCCGTACAGATCCTGCAGCCAGGCGCTCTGGTAGATGGTGTCGAGATAGCGCTCGCCGAGGTCCGGGGCGATGGCCACCGCGGTGAGGCCGGGTGTTTGACGTCGGCCCAACCACTCCATCGCGCCGCTGATCACCGTCCCGGTGGAGCCGCCGAACAGGAACCCGCGTCTGGCCAGACGGTGGCAGGCACGGATGGTGTCCGCCTCCTCGACCCGTATCACCTCGTCCACGTAGGACTCGTTGAGCAGCGGGGGGCGGATGCTCATACCCAGACCGGGAATCATCCTAGGGCCGGGCTTGCCACCGAAGGTCACCGATCCGGCGCTGTCAACGGCGACGATCCGCACCGGCCGGTGCCATTCCCGGAAGTAGCGTGCGCAGCCCATCAGGGTCCCGGTGGTGCCCGCGCCGATGAACAGCACGTCCAGGCGCGGGAACTGGCGGGCGATTTCCGGGCCCGTCCTACGGTAGTGCGCCCGCCAGTTGCCCGGGTTGGTGTACTGGCTGAGCCACACGTATCGGTCATCGGAGGCGCACAGCGCGCGTACGTAGTCGAGCCGGGCGCCCAGGAAGCCGCCGTTGGGGTCCAGGTCGGCGATGGTGTGCACTTTGCTGCCCAGCGCCTCCATCAGCAATCTGGCCGACAGGTTGCAACGGGAGTCCGTCACACAGAGAAACCGGTAGCCCTTGCTGGCGGCGATCATGCTGAGCGCTACGCCCAGGTTTCCGGACGAGGACTCGACCAGGATCGAATCCGGCGTCAGGACTCCGTGCCGCTCGGCGGTCTCCACCATCTCGACCGCGGCCTTCAATTTGATCGAGCCGGCGAAGTTGAAGCCCTCGCACTTCAGGTAGAGGGAGCGCCCGAAGATGGACCGGAGATCGACGTAGAGTCGGCTCTCGTTGAAGGCATGGGGTGCGGATATGACAGGCACGCTGGCCTCCTGATGCCAGAGCTGAGAGACAGGACTGTCAGCCGTACCGGCGCAGGTCGTGGAAGAAGTCGTCGATGAGGTGGAGGTGTCCGGCCCGGACCACTTCGTCGTAGACGTACTTGCCGACGGCGAGGTCGAGCACGCCGAGTCCGAAGGGCGAGAAGATCACTGGCCGGTCGGTCGGCGGGGTCAACCGCCCGGTCATGACGTCGTCGAGGGTGCCGTACAGGAAGTCGCGGTTGCCGGTGAGCTGCTCGGCCAAGTGGGGGGAGGTGTCGGCTTTCAGACAGTGCTCGATGTCGTCGACGATGTTGGCCGAGGCGAGCAGGATCTCGGGTGCGAGGTCGCGCAGGGACACATGCAGGACCAGGGGGTGGTGGGTGAACCAGCCCGGGTCGGTGATGTGAGGTTGGCCCGCGATGGTGGCGAAGACCACCAGGTCACTGGAGCGCACCAGGTCCTCGGCGCTGTCGTGGACGGTGACCTGCCCGGTGTGTCCCAGGGCGCCGGCCCGCCGCAGATAGCCGCGGAAGCCCGCGGCGCTCTCGGCGGACACGTCGTGCACGCCGATGGCGTCGAACGTCCAGCCGGTGCCGGCGAGGAAGGTGTGGATGTAGCGGGCGATCAGGCCCGTGCCGAAGAATCCGATACGGGTGGGGCGGAGCCTGGCGCGGCTGAGCCAGTCGGCTGCCAGCGCGGCGGACGCCGCGGTTCTGCCGGCGCTGATGATCGAGCTCTCCAGGCAGGCGAAGGGGTAGCCGGTGTCGGGGTCGTTGAGGATGAGGACCGCGGAGGCCCGGGGCAGGCCGGCTGCCACATTGGCCGGGAAACTGGAGATCCATTTCATCCCGTCCACGTGTACCGGCCCGCCGACGGAGGCCGGCAGCGCGATGATCCGGGCTGTGGGGCGGTCGGGGAAGCGCAGGAAGTACGACGGGGGGTTGACCGAGTCCCCGGCGCCGTGCAGGCGGTAGGTGGCCTCGACCAGCTCCACGACCTGTTTCTCGCGCCCGTCGAGTGCCTGCTGTACCTGACCACCGGAGATCACCGCGAAGGTCGGCGCCGGGACCGGGTGGGAGGTGGCGGGCCGCGGGGCGGGGGACAGCAGCGGGTTCATGACCGAGCCACCTCCACGGTCGGGCAGTGGTCGGCCAGGCGCTGGGGCTCGGCCATGGCGACCAGCACCTGGCGCTCTCCGGTGAAGGCCTCTCTGCTGTGCGCGGTGCGAATGTTGTCGACCAGCATCAGGTCGCCGGCCTGCCAGGGCTCGCGTGCGGTGTGGGCCTCGTAGGTGGAGTTGAGCAACTGGACGACGTCCTCGCCGAGCGGGGTGCCGTCAGCGAAGCGGGTGTTGAACGGCAGCCCGTCCTCCCCGTAGACGTCCACCAGGTACTCGCGTACCTCCGGGGCCAGTGTCCACTCGTTCAGGAAGGCGATCTGGTTGAACCAGCAGCGTCGGCCGGTGAGCGGGTGCCGTACCACGGCGGCGCGGCGCTGCCGGGTGTGCAGAGAGCCGTCGGGTTGCCAGGCGAAGTCGATGGCGTGGGCGCGGCAGTAGCGCTCGATGGCGGCGGGCTCCTCGGTGCCGAACGACTCCGCCACGGACGCCCCGATCTCGTCGTTGTAGCTGCGGGTGAGCAGCCAGCCTTCTCGCTCGAACCGCTCGGTCAGCGCGGCGGGCAGCGCCTGAAGCACACGCTCCGCGTCGGCCACCGCGGTTGCCCCGCCCTCGCTGGGCGCTCTCAGACAGGCGAACAGCATCAGGCCGGGGCATTCCAGTCTGTAGCTCAGTTCATGGTGCATACACATCGGCTGGTTGGCCGGCCAGGTGGTGGTGGAGTACAGCCCAGGGCCGTGGACCTGCCGGGGAGCGAAAGCCTCCCGCTCCGCCATCAGCTCACCTGCCAGTCGCGAGAAGACGGCACCGACCTGATCCACTTCGCGCAGCCCCAGGCCGCGGACGAGAAGCACACCGTGCTCGGCGACCCGTGCGCGCAGCGCCTCGCGGTGCTCGGCCGCCCAGGCCGGCGCGTCCTGAGGGGACTCGACATGCAGAATCGGAGGTCTGCCCGGTCGTAGGGGGCGCCTCTCAGCGGTGGCCGGGGGATCCACCGCGGACCGGTGTTCCAGGGATGTGGACGACATCTGGGTTCCTTTCGATCGCCACTCAGAAGGCTCGAGGAGGAGCCTCACGAGGGGGCCAGCGATTCCGCCGGGGTCGGCGATTCGACGGCACTCAGGACGGCCTGTGCCGTTTCGATCGGACGGGTACGCGGGAAGTAGTGGCCGCCGTCGGCGAGCTCGTGCAGGTCCACCCGCTCGGCCAGGAGCCGCCAGTCGCGGTACCGGTCGCGATACCCCGCCGTGGTCGGGTCGTCGGCGGCGATGACGACGGTGACCGGTGCGGAGAGCTTCGTTGTTGGCGGGGTTCCCAGGGCGTCGCTGAAATAGTGATGTGCGGCCATGCAGTCGTGCCGGTAGGCGGCGCCGATACGCTCGGTGTGTCGCTCGTTCAGCTCGGCGAGTTCGGGGTAGCCGCCGTGCGCGCTGAGCTTCGCGGCGATCTCGGCGTCGGTCTGCCCCGTCAACTCAGTGATGGCGGTGTCCCGGGCGGTGGCCGTGCCGAGCAACTGTGCGCCCAGGAACACGCGCGGGACGTCCACCCCGCACTCCCGCAGTTTCCTCGCGGTCTCCACGGCAACCGCGGCGCCTGAGGAGTGGCCCCACAGCATGACCCTGCTCAGGCCATGCCCGGTGATCTCGGCGATGACCTGCTCCGCCACCCGCGTTATCGGCGCGAACGGCTCGCCCTGGGCGGTCAGGTCGTGACCGGGCAGGTCGACGGCGTAGACCGCGGGCCCCCGGCCCGTCAGAGCGTCGGCCATCGGGCGGAAGTTCACCGCGTTGCCGCCCGCGTAAGGGAAGCACACCAGGGCGCACTCCGGGGCACCGTCCGATTCCGACCGTGGCTGGTTCGACAGGAGCTGGAGCAGCCCTGGGCGCCGCCGGGACGTGCCGTCGAGGAGTGCGGCGAGGTCGGCGAGCACCGGGTGGCGAGTGATGTCCTTGAGGGACACCGCGCGGTCCAGGGCGATGGTGAGTTTCACGGCAGACAGCGAGGTGCCGCCGGAGTCGAAGAAATGGTCCTGTAGGCCGATCTGGTGCCGGGGAATGCCCAGCAACTCGCCCCAGGCCGCCGCCAGCTTCCGCTCGGTCGGGGTGCGCGGAGCGTGGTGGTGGTCTCCGGCGACGTCGCCTTTCCTGCCCGATGTGGTCTGTTCGGCGGGCGGGACCTGTTCGGCCAGCGCGGTCAGGGCCTTCCGGTCGATCTTGCCGTTGGCGGTCAGGGGCAGGTCGTGCTGCCAGTGAAAGGCGGAGGGGACCATGTAGGCGGGCAGCACAGTGCTCAGCGCCTCGCGCAGTACGTCCGCCTCCTGGCGCCGGCCGCTGTGGAAAGCGATCAGGTGCGTGCTGTGGCCGGGCCGCTCGGCGACGACCACCGCGGCGTTTCGTACCCCGGGTACCCGCAGCAGAGTGTTCTCGATCTCACCGATCTCGATACGGAAACCACGGATCTTGACCTGGTTGTCCCGGCGGCCGAGGAACTCCAGCTTGCCGCCGGGATGCCAGCGCCCCCAGTCACCGCCCAGATAGAGCCGCTCACCCGGCCGGTACGGATCATCCCGATAGGCCTCACGGGTCCGCTCGGGGTCATTGACATACCCCCGCCCCACGCACACCCCGGAGAACGCGATCAGCCCTGGGGCGCCCAGCGGCACCAGCGACAGACGATCGTCGACGACGTAGACGCGCACGTTGTTGACCGCACGGCCCAACAGCACCCGCTCCGGCACCCCGTCCATCACCTCGTGGTTGGTGTCGTCCGAGGTCTCGGTCAGCCCATAGGCGTTGACCACCTTGATCCCCGGCTGGATGGCGAACCAGCGCTGGACCAGCTCCCGCTGCAACGCCTCACCGGTCACCGAGACACACCTCAGGTCGGGCATATCGCGGGGGTACTGCTCCAGGTACGACACCACCACCTCCAGATAGGAGGGCACGACCTGCACCACGGCGGCCCGGCCACGGACAAGCGTGTCGACGAACGACTCCGCGTCCACCACCACCTCCTGGCTGACCAGCAGCGTCCGTCCGCCCACCAGAAGCGCGGCCAGCAACTGCCACAGCGAGATGTCGAAACACTGCGGGGCCGTCTGCGCCACCACCCGACCCTGACCGATCCCCAGGTCATCGATCTTGGCGTAAAGGTGGTTGAGCATGCCCGCGTGCTCACACATCGCGCCCTTCGGTTCGCCGGTGGAGCCGGAGGTGAAGTAGATGTAGGCCAGCTGTTCGGCCGCGACCTTCACCCCGAGGTCAGCGTCGGCGTGCTGTTCCGCATACGCCGCCTCGACCAGCACCCTCTTCACTCCCGGCAGCGTGGCCAGGGCCTGATCGAGGGTGTGCGTGCTGCCGGACTCGGTGAGCACCAGTCGGCACTCCGCACGCGACAACGTCGCCGCGATACGGCCGGCGGGAAAGTGGGGCTCGATCGGCAGATACACGCCCCCGGCCTTGAACACCGCCAACACCGCGGCCAGCCAGTCAAGGCCGCGCTCGGTGACCACCCCCACCACCCCTTCCCGGCCCAGCCCCCGCGCCAGCAGCGCCCGCGCCAGCCGGTTCGCGCGCGCGTTCAGCTCCCCGTACGTCCACCGGCGGTCGCCGTGCACTGCCGCCACCGCCTCCGGATGCGCCCGCGCCCGCTGTTCGAACAGTTCGTGTGCGCGCCCCGGTGGCAGCATCCGGCGCGGCCCGGCCAGCCCTTCGAGCTGATGGCGCGCCTCCTCGGTCGAGAGCAGGCTCTGCCGCGCGTGCTCGGCGTCCACATCCGCCGCCACCAGGCCCAGCGCGGCCAGGTGGTAGCCGCCGATCCGGGCCGCGCACTCGCCATCGATCACCTCGGCGCGATACCGCAGCCGCGCCACCAGCCGTCCGCCCCGATCACACCAGCCCACCCCCAGCACCACGCCGTCGGCCAGCGGGCGCTCAGCGCCCGCCGGGTCGAACACGACCTCGTAACCCGCCACCTCCGGCTCTCGCCGCGGCTCACCGGCCGGAAGCTCCCGGTGCGCCGGCGACTCGGCCGCGACGCGATGAGCGCTCAGCACCAGCGCGCGCCACGACTCGGGTGCGACGGTCAGCCGGCACGGCAGCGGACGGTCCGTCGCGTCGGCGGCATAACCCGTCACCACCTCCTGCTCCCCCGACAGCGTGGACAGCACCTTGGCGTGCGCGGCCAACAGCACCGCGCTCATGGGCACCCCCAACTCCTCCGCCAGCCCGCGCACCTCCGCAACCACGTCGCCCGGCACCGCCGCTTCGTACTCGGCCACACCCGGCACCGGCTCCCGGGTCCATCGCGGGACGACGGGGAATCCACCAGCGGCCGGGACACCGCTCCCACACTCCTGATCCGCTTCCACGTGTGCTCCCATCGAATGGCCCATACCTCAACTCGCCGTATCGGCCATCTCCGTGGCCGGGTTTCCTCCCCACCGTGCGTTCGGGGGGACTTCCTCGCCTTTCATGAGGAAGGAATCGGGTGCCAGCACGACGCCGTCGCCCATCGTCACGCCGTAGTGCACATGTGTGCCGATCCCGAGGGTGCAGTCGGCACCGAGCGTGGTCCGGTCGGACTTGAAGGTGCCGTCCTCCTGCGAGTGGCACTGGATTTTGCTCCCGGCGTTGAGTGTGCAGTCGTCCCCGACGGCGGTGAGCGTCCGCTCGGTCACATAGCAGCCGTCGTCGAAGACCCTGCTGCCGATGCGAACCCCCAACAGCCGCCAGATCACATTCTTGAAGGGGGTTCCGTTGAACACATTGAGGTACTCGTCCGGCACCTTCCAGAGCCGCTCGTGCCACCAGAAGTACGGGTCGTAGATGGAGCACAGCCGGGGGCGCAGCGCGCGGAATGATGCGACGCAGCGCTCCACCAGGACGAAGTAGAGGGCGGTGAATCCGAGCGCGAGAGCCAGGTACGCGGCGATCACCACATGCCCGAGCACACCGTACAGTCCGATCGAGGCGAGACCGAGCACCGTGAGTACAAAGGTGTGCAGCCACCGTACGAGCAGGAAGAAAACCATGGAGCGGACGTTGTAGCGGTTCTTCGCGGCGAGGCTGCGGCGCAGTTCGCCCCCAGTCCTGAGGTGGTCGAATCTGGAGTCGCGCTCCACAGACCGAGGAATCTCGAAACAGGGCGATCCGAGCAATCCCACCCCTTCGCGGATTTCACCGTCGAGGGGTACCATCACCTTCGTCGCGAGCAGGCAGTTGTCACCCGTCCTGGCCCCGGCCGGATAGGCGATGTTGTTACCGAGGAAGTTATTCGCTCCGAGTGACGCCCGGGACACTCGGAAAGACGTGCTCGAGAATTCCGCATTGATAATGGAAAGGCCGTCGGCCACCATCGTTCCGCTTCCCACGGAGGCCAGATACGGGGTCTCGTGCCGCACCTCCGTGCCGAAGTTGGATCCCGTCTGCTCGACCCGGGACAAGTCGTATCCGAGGCCGCGGAGATAATGGACGATGTAGGAGCTGTCCCCGAAGAGCCACGTGAAGAACTTCAGGTTCGTCATGCCGGAAATCGCCCGGTGCGCCGCGTAGTGGAAGCCGTAGAGCGGGTAGACCTTGTCGGGCTTGATGGCCAGATTCAGCAGGCGTGGAACGGTGCACACCACGGCGAGGCCCACGACGACGAAGCCGAAGAACAGCACGACGGACACGAGCAGCGCGTCGATGAGGAAATTCGACGAGGCGATTCCGGCCGTGCCCGCGCCCGGTCGCCTGTCAAGCGCCGGAATCGCCTGAAACAGCATGTACATACCGCCGACGGTCAGCGGCAGGTACAGGAGGAACAGCTGGAACAGGGTGGCGAGGCCGAAGCGGAACCGGCGTGGGGTGCCGCACCCGGCCGGCCCGAGCCTGACGTAGTCGATCTCCGTCGGCTGCGCCGGTGACCCGTGACGGCGCTCGCCGTTCGGGACCACCTGGCCGCGGTACAGGGCGGATGTGTGGCCGAGCTGTGCTCCGTCGCCCATCGAGGTGTCGATGTCGAGCACGGTCTTCTCGCCGATGAACACGTCCCGTCCGAGCGTGACCCGGCCGGTCTGGATGCGCCCGGCATGCGCCCGGTAACCGAGGAAGAACGAGTCCTTGCGGATCACCGTGCCGGCTCCGATGGTGAGCAGGTCGGTGCAGACGGGGATGGAGTGGGAGAGGATGGTGACTCCCTTGCCGATCCGCGCGCCCAGCGCCCGCAGGTACAGCACATACAGCGGATTGCCGATGAAGAAGTGCATCGGATTGGCGTGGAGCAGCGCTTTGACGATCCAAAAGCGCACATAGGCCAGGCTCCACACCGGGAACTCGTGGGGTTTCCAGCGGCCGATGAGGATCCATTTGGCCATGATCGGGAGTGTGCACAGGGCGACGAAGCCGATGCCGCCGAACAGGACCGACCGCAGATAGATGTCGACCAGGCCCGGGCCGGCGGCGACCCATTCATAGCCTCGGGCGGCGACGAGCCCGGTGACGAAGGAATATCCCAGGAAAACCAGAAACTGGAGTGTTCCGCACAGGACGTAATCCAGCGTGCGTGCCGGTTTGTTCCGCGTCGACGACACCACCTGCGCCGGTGGCGGTGTCAGGGGCGGTGAATCGACAGCGGTGGCGGTGGCGGTGGCGTCCGCGACAGCCGCCGCCAGGCTTTGGATCGTGGGGTGTCGATAGATGTCCTTCATCGACACGGACGGCAGGTCCGGTCTCTTTCTGACCCGCGCGCAGAATTGGGCCATGACCAAGGAGTTCGCGCCGAGGTCGGTGAAGAAGTGGCTGGCGGCCGAAACGTGTTCGGCGGATACGACCTCGGCCAGTATTTCGGCGAGTTTCCTCTCGATGTCCGTCCCCGCCGGGTCGGCGCGTCCGTCGATCGCGGGTTCGTCGGGCTCCGATATCAAGACTTCGGCGGAATTCTCAGCCATTCGAGCTCCTGGAGGAAATTTCCGTGACCACGGGTCACTGGTTGCCGCTCGGACTCGATCGCGATGACTCGAGAGTAATGTTCGGCGGCCCGGTGTTCCTCGATTTCCTCCACCGACCGGGTGAGGAGCCCTTTTCCTCCGGCCTGTTGGCTATGCTCCCGCCGACCGGCGTCCGCGCAGCGTGGCCGTGAGGCTCCGTCCATAGGCGTGGCGGGTGGTGACGCGGATTCGGGTGCCGCCGGGGACGCGGTCGACCCGCACGCCCTCGTCCGCCGAGCCGGCCCGCAGGGCGCGGCCCCGGATGACGACCGAGACGGTGTCGCGCTCGGTCGTCGGGTCGGACACGGCGACCGACACGGTTCCGTCGCGCCCCTCACGGACGATCACCGACGCCGGGCCGTCGATCGACAGGTGTCCGGCGTGGTGGTTGCCGGGGGCGAAGACATTGACGGCGACCAGGCCGAGGGCCTTGTGCCGCACCGCCTGGACGCGCGCGGTGTTGGCCAGGACGGACACCGGCCCGCCGGCGTACGCCATCAGCTGCCGCTCGGACGCGTTCGGGACGAGGGCGTAGGCCATCGAGGCGGGCGGCGCGCCGGCCGGCTGCTCGACGGACACGGAGAAGACCTGCTTGGTCACCATGGTGTCGGGGTTGGACACGCGGACGGCGCGTCGACTGCGGGTGACCGTCTCGAGCGCCACGGTGGGCCGCCGCCCGTCCAGGAACACATAGCCGACCGCGGTGCCCTGGTCCGCGTCGGCGTAGCGCAGCCAGGCCAGCGGGGCGCTGCCGGTGCCGGACCACGGGGTGCCGTCCCGCAGCTGCCCGGTGAGAGCGACGGTGTCCGACGGCTGGGCGACGCGGCTGACCCGGCTGACCCGGCTGTCGAGGGTCGTTGTCACCGCGCGTCCCGCCGGGTCGCCCACCCCCGCGGCGAGGACGACGATCTCGTCGTCGAGCATGAACCACGACTTGGTGGCGCGGGCGTTGCGGTAGGCGACGAAGTCGTCGGGCAGGGTGCCGTCCTGCTGGGCGGCGTACGCGACGTCGTCGGCCTGTACGAGCCCGGCCGCGCCGTACGCGCCGAGGCAGGCGCCGCCGGAGAGTCCGCCCGCGCCGCGGGGGAAGTAGACGTAGGTGTTCTGCGACTCGGAGGAGGAGGTGAAGCCGCGCTCCGGGTTGTCGTACCACAGGCCGCCGTAGAGCTCGGGGATCGTACGGCGGGTCTCCACGGGGGCGGTGACGCCGGCCAGGCGGTAGGGCGAGACGGTGGTGAAGTAGTCGACGCCGAAGGCCTGGGTCTGGTCCTGGCCGGAGAGATAGAGGTAGTGGGCGCCCTCGCCCTGGAACCACGGCATGAGGTTCTCGCCGTTCATGTACTCGTACTTGCTGATCCTCGGTGAGCTCCGGGCGAGGGCGAAGGCATAGCCGGGGCGCCGGTGGACGGTTTTGTCCATCGCGTTGAACGCGACGTGCCGCTCGGCCGGGTTGAGGTCCTTCGCCGGGATCCCCGTGTCGGCGAGGATGTCGGCGTAGCGGGCCACGCTGACGGGGGAGAGGAAGCGCGCCGGGTCGAGGGCGGCCCGGGAGGTCTGCCGGACGAACTTGACATAGCTCTTGAGGGCGGTGGCGTCGGTCCCGTCCGCGTAGCCGGAGAGGTCGACGACGGCCTCGACGACCTCCGCGACATCGGTGTATCCCGTGGTGGTCCGGGACACCCCGCGGCCCTTGACGATCTCCATCATCCAGCCCTCGAAGACCAGCGGGGCGAAGCCGCGCACCACCCAGTCCCGCACGGTGCCGACGAGGTCCTCGCCCTGGACGTAGCCGGTGCCTTCGAGAATCTTGACGGCCTGGACCATGCGGGTGAGCAGGCCCTTGCCGTAGGAGCCGGTGTAGGCGACGGAGGCGTGCTGGATGAAGGAACCGTCGGCGTAGAAGCCGTCGGTGACGTTGTGCCTGAGGTGGTAGGGGTCGATGGTGGCGAGGACGGTCAGCTGGTCGGCGACGGCCTTGGTGATACGGGCGTCGTCGCCGAGCACGGCGCCTTGGAGGATCCGGTTGGCGGTGATGTCGGCGAGGTTGGCGCCGGTGTGGAAGCGGGAGTCGAGGTCGACGTCGCCGGCCTTGCCGTTGCGGAGGTAGGCGTCCATCGAGGCGACGCAGGTGGCGGTCAGGCCGGGGCGGTACGCGGCGAGCTCGTCCTGTAGGAGGACGAGGGTCCGGGTCAGATGGGAGGAGATGCCGATCTCCCAGTTGAACCAGTTGCCGTAGTAGCCCTTCGCCTGGTCGCCGTAGTAGTCGTCGTGGAGCCGGACCAGGCCGTCGATGACCCGCCGCTGGACGGCCGTGTCACCGCCGGGGCCGGGGGCCGTGCCGCCGCGGGTGCGGGTGGCGAGGGCGATCTCGTACAGATACTGGAAGGACGCCGTCAGGTTGGTGTCACTGGTCCCCAGCGGGAGGCCGCGGAACAGCTCGCCCGGCCCGGCGCCGTCCAGGGCGGCCAGCCGGGTGCCGGCGGCCTGGGCGATGGAGGCGAGCTTGGCGGCGACCTCCGGCCGGGCGTTGGAGTCGGCGGTGCCGGCGAGGACGGCGACGGTGTTGTCGATCAGCGTGGCGTGGTCCGCGGCGGCGTCGGCGGGTGTCGCGTCCCGGGGCGCCTGGGACCAGGCTCGCTGCGGCAACACCACTGCCGACAGCGTCGCCGCCGGGACGATCGACAACAGGGCACGACGTGAGATCCGCACGGGACGCTCCAGGGGTTGGCCGGAAAGCGCTCGGCGCATTCAACCAACAGTGACCTCCCCTGTCACCAGTCCGGGCGATGATTGCATGTTCATGGCTGTCCATGGCTGTCCATGGCTGTTCACGTCTGGGGGCGTTCACCGCCCGTCCCGGATCAGACCTTGCGGTAGTCGTACGCCTCCTCGGCCGCCCGCGCGACCGCGTCCACGTCCGCCCCCGCCGAGGCGGCGACGACCGCCGCCACCGAACCCTCCACCAGCGGCGCGTCCACCAGCCGGGAGCCCGGGGGCAGCTCGTCGCCCTCGGCCAGCAGCGCCTTCACGGTCAGCACGGCGCTGCCCAGGTCGACGAGGACCGCCACGCCCGCGCCCTGGTCGACCGCGTGAGCCGCCTCGGCGACCAGCTCCGGGCTGGTGCCCAGCCCGCCGTCCGGGGTGCCGCCTGCGGCGGCGACCGGTGCCGTGCTGCCACCGGCCAGTCCAGTGGCCAGCTGCGCCACCGACTGGGCGACCGCGGCGCTGTGCGACACCAGCACCACGCCGACTCGCTTCTCCGCGTCCGCGCCGCGCAGCGCTTCCTCGCTCATGGAGCCCCTCCTTCCCGCTCAGTCTTGGCGCGCTCCAACGCGCGGGCTTCCTTCGTCACTGCTCGCTCCTTCGTCGCTGCGCGGCTCCTCAGTCCAGCCCGCGCAGCGCGCCAAGACACGCTCACACCGTCACCTCCGCGAGGGCCGCGAACAGCAGTGCCGACGATGTGGCGCCGGGGTCCTGATGGCCGATGCTGCGCTCACCCAGATAGCTCGCCCGGCCCTTGCGCGCGAGCATCGGCACGGTGGCCAGCGCGCCCTTGTCCGCGGCCTCGCTCGCCGCCGCGAAGGATCCGCCGTCCGCGGCCAGCGCGTCCACCGCGGGGACGAGCGCGTCCAGCATCGTCTTGTCGCCGGGCGCGGAGCCGCCGAGCTGGGCCACCGCGTCCACGCCGGTGCGCAGCGCGTCGGCCAGCTGCCGGACGGTGACCTGTTCGGCGTCGCCGAGCGCCTTGCCCGTCCGCCGCAGCAGCGTCCCGTACAGCGGTCCCGAGGCGCCGCCCACCTTGGAGATCAGCTGACGGCCGGCCAGGGTCAGCACGGCCCCCGGCGGGCCCGGCGGCTCCTTCTCCAGGGCTTCGGTCACGGCCGTGAAACCACGCTGCATGTTGCTGCCGTGGTCGGCGTCGCCGATCGCCGAGTCCAGATCGGTCAGTCTGGCGGCCTCGCGGCCGATGGCCGCGGCCGCCACGGTGAGCCAGCGGTGGAAGAAGGCGGTGTCGAGCACCGGTTCGCTGGCGGTTTCCCTGCTGGACACTGAGCTGGACACAGACGCCTCCTCAGTCGAATGGCCACACGGCGACAGCGTACGTAGCGGCGGAAGGGGCCGGTCCCGGTCAGCAGCCCCAGCGCAGCCCGGCGGTCCGTACCGGCGCGTCCCACAGTCGCAGCAGTTCCTCGTCGACCCGGCACAGGGTCACCGAAGCGCCCGCCATGTCGAGCGAGGTGACGTAGTTGCCGACGAGCGTACGTGCCACGGCCACCTGGCGCTCGCCGAGCACCCGGTGCACCTCGGCGGCGAAGCCGTACAGCTCCAGCAGCGGCGTCGCCCCCATGCCGTTGACGAGGACGAGGACCGGGTTGTCGGGCCGCAGGTCCTCCAGCACCGCGTTCACCGCGAAGTCGGCGATCTCGCGGGAGGTCATCATGGCCCGCCGCTCGCGCCCGGGCTCGCCGTGGATGCCCACGCCCAACTCCAGCTCCCCGGCCGGGAGGTCGAAGGTCGGGCCGCCCTTGGCGGGGGTGGTGCACGGGCTGAGGGCGACGCCGAAGCTCCGCGACGACTCGTTGACCTGCCGGGCGAGCGCCGCCACCCGGTCCAGTGGCGCGCCCTCCTCGGCCGCCGCGCCGGCGATCTTCTCCACGAACAGCGTCGCCCCGGTGCCCCGCCGCCCGGCGGTGTAGAGGCTGTCGGTCACCGCCACGTCATCGTTGACCAGGACCTTGGCGATCTGTACGCCCTCGTCCTCGGCGAGCTCGGCCGCCATGTCGAAGTTGAGGACGTCGCCGGTGTAGTTCTTGATGATGAACAGGACCCCTGTGCCGCTGTCCACGGCGGCCGCGGCCCGCGCCATCTGATCGGGCACGGGGGAGGTGAAGACCTCGCCGGGGCAGGCCGCGTCCAGCATCCCGGGCCCGACGAACCCCCCGTGCAGCGGCTCGTGCCCCGATCCGCCGCCGGAGACCAGCCCCACCTTGCCGGCCACCGGGGCGTCCCGCCGGACGATCACCCGGTTCTCGACGTCCACCGTCAACTCGGGATGCGCGGCGGCCATTCCGCGCAGAGCGTCGGCGACCACGGTCTCGGCAACGTTGATCAGCATCTTCATATGCATGTCCGTTCTCCGCCGGGTGGAGCTGTACGCGGGATGAAAATCCTACGGATCTCCGGCGCCCATGGCACCCCTTGGATGCTGAGCCGAACGGATCAATGCGGAGAAAAAGGTACAAAACCATCATATGGTTCGCGCATGGAGAATACTGTCGCCCCGGCGGCCGCCACCCCGCGCCCGCGCCCACAACCCTTCGAGCCGGCGCGCCATCGCCGCCCCGCGCCCTGGCTCGCGCTGGTGGCCGCCGGTTACGCCCTCGTCCAGCTCCTCGTGGTCATCCCGCACACCACGCACGCCCTGGGCTGGGACGAGTCGGTGTACGTCTCCCAGGTCGACCCGCGTAACCCGGCCGCGTACTTCAGCGCCCCGCGCTCCCGCGGCATCAGCATGCTGGTCGCCCCGGTCGTCGCCGTGACCTCCTCCATTCCGGTGCTGCGGGTACTCCTCGCGGTGCTGTCCGCCGTCGCCCTGTACGCCGCCTTCCGGGTGTGGCGCCGGATGTTCGACCACGGCACGGTCGCCCTGGCCGCACTCCTGTTCGCCGGGCTGTGGATCACCCAGATCAGCGGACCCGCGGTGATGCCGAACCTGTGGGTGGCGATCGGTGCGGTCGCCGCCGTCGGCTGGTTTCTGCGCGCCCCCGCCGAGCGGAACGCGCGCTGGTGGCTGGCCGCCGTCATCGCGGGCGTCACCCTCGTACGGACCCCCGACGGGGGCTGGCTGGCCCTGCCGCTGCTGGTCGTGGCCGTGGCCGTCAGGGCGTGGCGGCCGGCCCTGCCCGCGCTGCTCGGCGGGCTCGTGCTGGGCGCCGCGCAGTGGGTGGGCGAGGCGTACGCCCGCTTCGGCGGCGTCCTGGAGCGGCTGAGCGTCTCCAGCGATGTCGAGGGGGGCATGGGGCTGCACTTCAACGTCGGGGCGGCGCTGCGCAGCCTGAACGGGCCGCAGCTGTGCCGTCCGTGCGAGGTGCCGCTGCGCCACCCGGAGCTGACCATGTGGTGGCTGGCGCTGCCGCTGCTGACCGCCGCCGCAGTCGTCGTCGCCGTACGGGACCGCCGCGACCGCCGGGAGCGCGTGGCCCGCCCGGGCGCCCCGCACCACGGCCACCCGCTCGCGCTGACCGTCCTGCCGATGGTCTGCGCCGCCTCGCTCGCCGTCCCGTATCTGCTGTTCATCGGCTACTTCGCGCCGCGCTTCCTGATGCCCTCCTACGCCCTGCTCGCGCTCCCCGTGGCCGAGCTGGTGCTCCGCGCCGTCCAGGCCGCGCGCTCCCCGCAGCCCGTGGCGGTCGCGCTCGGTGTGGTCATCACCCTCCAGCTGGCCTCCCAACACGTGGTGCTCGGCCGCTCGGCCACCCAGTCGGAGAAGGTCAACGGGGGCTACCGGACGGCCGCGGCCGGGCTGCACCGGCTGGGGCTGCGGTCGCCGTGCCTGGTCGCCGGCGACCACGCCCTGCCCATCGCGTACCACGCGGGCTGCGCCTCGGCCCAGACCAGCGGGAACAACCGGTCCATCACGCCCTCGGCGCTGGTGCTGCGGTCCGCCCGGGAACCCACCGCCCTGCTCACCCACCGCTCCCGGCCCCGCCCCCCGGCCTACGCCCAGACCTGGATGGCGTATCGGCTGCCCGGCACGGACTGGATCGCCCATCTGCCCCCGGACCAGGCGCGCGAGCTCCAGTCCCGGCAGAAGGTGTCCGGTAATCCCGGCGCGATGGGCGCCATGATGACTGCGAAGACGACGAGTTGGGCCGGGTTCGAGGCCGCGGAGCCCGCGTTCTCCGCCGTGGTGCGGGAGCGGTTCCAGCGCTACCGGCACCAGGTGCTGGCCACCCTGCGCCAGGACGGCAGCCCGCGCGTGACCGGCCTCGAAACGGACTTCCGCTTCGGCGAGATGTGGCTCGGCATGATGCCGGACTCGCGCAAGGCCCTGGATCTGCGGCGCGACACGCGCTTCGCGATCCACGCCAACCCGGGTCCTGACGCCGCGGCGGACGGCGGCGACGTGCGGGTCAGCGGGCGCGCCGCGGAGGTGACCGACCCGGAGGCGCTCGCCCGCTTCGCCGCGGAGGTCCGCCCCCCGGAGCCGTTCCACCTCTTCCGCGTCGAGGTGACCGAGGTGGTGCGCACCGCCGTGGAGGGTTCCGACCTGGTGCTGCAGACCTGGCGCCCGGGCGAGCCGGTGCGGACAACCCGGCGCGGGGCGGGCGACAGCCCCCAGCGGGGGGTGGGCGCGAGCTGAGGCCCGTGTTTCCAGGGTCTGTTCACGGAAGGAGTGAGAAAACGCCAGCTGGACATGTGAAGTAGGCCAAGTTGTAACACGACAAGGTGTTTCCTTCTCATCAACTCTGTTGGTATCCCTTGGGGCTGTCACCAGCACGTCCCTGGGGGCACCTCCCAGCGGTAGCTGGGGGCTCCTCGGGGCGCAGTTCGGAAGGATCAACTCCCCTTGTCTGCCATCGACGACGCCGGCCGCCGTCTGCGCGCCAGGCGCAGACGGCGCGACTATCTGCTCTTCGCCGCGTTCGCCGCCCCGAACTTCTTGTTCCTGCTGCTCTTCGCCTACTGGCCGGTGGTCTACAACGGCTATCTCAGCCTGACCGACTGGGACATGATCTCCCCGGCCAAGGACTTCGTCGGCCTCGGTAACTACACCGATCTGCTGACCGACCCCGACTTCCGCGCCACCTTGTGGACCACCGTCATCTTCGTCGTCGGCATCGTGGCCGGCGGCATCGTCCTGGGGCTGGCCACCGCGCTGCTCCTGAATCAGAAGCTGCGCGGCCGGGGTGTGGTGCGGACGCTGACCTTCGCCCCGTATGTGCTCTCCGGGGCCGCCGTCGGCACCCTGTGGCTGTTTGTCTTCGACCCCAACTACGGGCTGATACGCCCGCTGATGGCCCCGCTCGGGCTGACCGCCCCGGCGATGATGACCGACTCGAAGTGGGCGCTGACCGGCCTGATCCTGGTCTATCTCTGGAAGAACGCCGGATTCGTCGCCGTGGTCTACCTGGCCGGCCTCCAGGGCCTGCCCAAGGAGGTGTACGAGGCCGCAGCGCTGGACGGCGCCGGGCCCTGGACGCGGCTGCGCCGGATCACCCTCCCGCTGCTCTCACCGGTCACCTTCTTCCTCCTGGTGACCTGCACCATCAGCACCTTCCAGGCATTCGACGTGCTGGCCGTGATGACCGGAGGCGGTCCGGGCACCTCCACCTCCATCCTCAGCTGGTTCATCTACGACCAGGGGTTCCGCGCCTTCGACGCGGGGCGTGCCGCCGCCGGGGCGATGATCATGTTCGCCGTGCTCCTGCTGATCACCGCGGGACAGGCCCGCTACCTCGAGCGAAAGGTGCACTACCAGTGACCGCCCTCGACCCGGCGGCGCCCTCCCGCCGTCCCGGTGGCCGGGCCCGGCGCCTGGGCCTGTACGCGCTCCTCGTCCTGGTCGCGCTCATCGCGGCCGGCCCGCTGTACTGGCTGGCCTCCTCGGCGCTGAAGACCAACCCCCAGATCTATGCCTATCCGCCCCACTGGGTCCCCACCGACCTGCGCTGGAGCAACTTCTCCGACGCCTGGAACGCCGCCCCCTTCGACCGGTTCTTCCTCAACTCCCTCGTGGTCTCCGTCGTCGGCACCGCCATCGAGCTGTGTTCCGCGCTGCTGTGCGCGTACGCCTTCGTCTTCCTGCCCTTCCCCGGCAAGAAGTGGCTGTTCCTCTTCCTGCTGGGCGCCATGATGGTCCCCGGCCATGTCACCCTGCTGCCGAACTTCCTGACCATCGCCCAGCTGGGCTGGGTCAACACCTGGGCTGGCCTGATCGCCCCGGGCCTCGGGTCGGTCTTCGGCACGTTCCTGCTGCGCCAGCACATGCTGACGCTCCCCATGGAGGTCATGGACGCGGCCCGGATCGACGGGGCGGGCCATCTGCGCACCCTCTTCCGCGTGGTGCTGCCCATGTCGCGGCCCATGGTGATCACCGTCGCCATCGTGATCATGGTGACCAAGTGGAACGACTTCATCTGGCCGCTGATCGTGACCAGCAGCGCCGATATGCGCACCCTGCCGGTCGGCCTTCTCTTCCTGCGGGACCAGGAGACCTATGCCAACTGGGGCGCCATCCTGGCCGGCACGGTGATGGTGATCCTGCCGGTGCTCATCGTCTTCTTCATCGCCCAGCGCTACATCATCGCCGGGCTGACCCAGGGAGCCGGGAAGTGAGCCAGAGCCTCCCCAGCCGCCGGCGCTTTCTCACCCTCGCGGCCGGGGCGCCCACGGCCGCCGCGCTGCTGAGTGCCTGCGGCGCCACCACCGGGCCGGTGGACCAGCCGGGCGGATCGGTCCCCGACCGCTATGCCGGGCGGACCCGCACCGTTCTGTGGTCCACCTTCGCGGATGTGCCCGGAAAAGCCCTCCAGGATCTCGCCGACAAGTTCAACCGCGAGCAGCGCGACATCTATGTGGAGGTCCAGTTCCAGGGCACGTACGACGAATGCGCCCAGAAGGCGGTCGTCGGTCTGCTCGCCGGCCAGGCGCCCGACCTGTGCGTGCTGTCCGATGTGAAGTGGTACCGCTTCTACTTCGGGGACGCGCTCGAGCCCTGGGACGACTACATCGACCCCGGCGAGCTGCGCGCCACCTACAACGCGAAGCTGCTGGGGGAGGGGCGGGTCAAGGGCCACCACTGGTGGCTGCCGCTGGCCCGCTCCACACCGCTCTTCTACTTCAACCGCACCCTCTTCAAGAAGGCCGGAGTGCCCGACCGGGCGCCCGAGACCTGGGAGGAGATGTACGGCTGGGCCAAGGAGATCACCCGGCTGAAGACGCAGGGCAAGCGGGTCGCCATGGAGGCGTATCAGAAGATCGACGGGGACTGGCAGTTCCAGTGCACCGCCTGGCAGTGGGGCGGCGCGTACTCCAAGGGGCTTGACGTCACCATCGACGACGAGGCCACCGTCGCGGCCGGGGAGTGGCAGCGCAGGCTGGTCCACAAGGACCGCATCGCCTATATGTCCACCGACCCCGCCGGGGACATGGGCAACCAGCTGATCGCCACCCTGATCACCTCCACCGGCGGGCTGAAGAAGATCTCCGAGATGGCCAAGGCCGGCGGCTGGGAGCTGGGCACCGGATTCCTGCCCCGGCACAAGGAGTTCGGGGTGACCACGGGCGGCGGCGGGCTCGGCATGTTCAAGCGGGTGCCCAAGGAACGCAAACAGGCCGCGGCGGAGTTCGTACGCTTCCTGGCGCGGCCGGAGAACGCGGCCCAGTGGACCGTCCAGACGGGCTACCTGCCGGTGGTCCCGGCCGCCACCAAGTCCCCGGCGCTGGCGAAGCTGCTCGCCGAGGACCCCAACTTCTCCACCGCGGTGAAGCAGCTGCCGCACACCCGCAAGGGGGACCAGGTGCGGATGATGGTGCCCAACGCCAATGTCCAGATCTACACCGGGCTACAGAAGATCTGGACCGGCAACACCCCGGCGCACCAGGCGTTCTCCGACGTCGCCACCCGGCTGCGCAAGGGGGTGGACCGGCACCGCCAGTCCATCGAGGAGCACCTGTGACGCCGCCCGAGCCCACCGCCGCACGCCCGCTGGTCTACGGACACCGGGGTGCCAGGGCCGACGAGCCGGAGAACACCCTGCGCTCCTTCCGCCGCGCGCACCGGGTCGGCGCCGAGGGCGTCGAACTGGATGTGCGGGTGTCCCGCGACGGCCACCTCGTGGTGATCCACGACGCCACAGTGGACCGCACCACCGACGGCACGGGCGAGGTCGCCTCGCTCTCCCTGGCCGAGTTGCGGGAGTTCGACGCCGGGCAGGGCGAGCGGATCCCCACGCTCCGCGAGGCCTTGGACGCCTTTCCCGGCCTGGTCCAGGTGGAGATCAAGGCCCCCGAGGCGGTGGCGGCCCTGGCCGAGTTCGACCGGCACGCACCACTGCCCGAGCGCGTGGTGCTCACCTCCTTCCACGCCGAGGTGCTCGACAACGCCGCGCGGCTGATGCCCCGGGTGGAACGGGGGCTGATCACCGCCCGCCCCACGGAGGAACTGCCCGCGCGCGCCGCGGAGGTGAAGGCCACCTGGGTCTGCCCGGAGCTCACCCCCGAGCTGACGGCCGACCTGGTCGAGCGGTGCCACGCCCAGGGGCTGCGGGTGGACGCCTGGCCCGCCGCCGACCCGCCGCGGCTGGCGCGCTGTGTGGCCCTGGGCGCCGACGCGGTCACCACCGACCATCCCGCGCTGATCGACGGTTGGCTGCGAGCGGTCTGACCGCTCGTGGCCGGCTGTCCGCCCGGCCGGGATGCCAAGCGACCCCGGGTAAGTAGAGGCACGTCCCTGCGCCGCCTGGCACGGCACCTCGCTGCGTTGTCGGACTCGCCCGAGTAGGCCCACTACGAGGGCGATCCTCCGCCTTGCGATGCACCGCACCAGACAACGCAGGAACCCACCCCTACTTCCCCGGGGCCGCTTAGGCCCGGACGCCGCCTCGGCGGATGCGGCGTCCGGGGCCGTGGCCCTTCCGTATTGTTGTAACACGTTCTACCGTGCCCCTCGATTCCAGGCGCCTACGCGGCGGACGCGAGACTCCAGGAGGGGCCGTGCACCTCGACTACACCCCCGAGCAGCGGGAACTGCGCAACGAACTGCGCGCGTACTTCACCGAGCTGGTCCCCGACGACGCCTATGCCCGCTACGCCGACCCAGCGGGGCAGAAGCGGTTCTACCGGGAGACCATCCGCCGCCTCGGCGCGGACGGCTGGCTGGGCGTGGGCTGGCCGCGGGAGTACGGCGGGCGGGGGCTGGGCCCGGTGGAACAGTTCATCTTCTTCGACGAGGCCGCCCAGGCGGGCGTGCCGCTGCCCCTCATGGCGCTCAACACGGTCGGGCCCACCCTGATGCGCCACGGCACCGACGAGCAGAAGGAGTATTTCCTGCCGAGGATCCTCTCCGGCGAGATCGACTTCGCCATCGGTTACAGCGAGCCCGACGCGGGCACCGACCTCGCCTCGCTCAAGACCCGCGCGGTACGTGAGGGTGATCCCGAAACCGGCCACTACACCGTCAACGGCCAGAAGACCTGGACCACCAACGGCGACACCGCCGACTGGGTCTGGCTCGCGGTCCGCACCGACCCCGGCGCCAAGCCCCACAAGGGCATCACCATCCTGCTGGTGCCGACCAGCGACCCCGGCTACTCCTGCACCGTCATCACCACCCTCGCCTCCCACGACACCACCGCCAGCTACTACGAGAACATCCGGGTGCCGGCCACCCGCCGGGTCGGCGCGGAGAACGAGGGCTGGCGGCTGATCACCACCCAGCTCAACTACGAGCGGGTCACCCTCGCCGCCCACGGCACGATGGCCATCCGCGCCCTGCGCGGCGTCCGGCAGTGGGCCGCCGACACCAAGCTCGCCGACGGCCGCCGCGTCATCGACCTGGGCTGGGTGCGCGGGCGGCTGGCCCGTACCCACGCCAGGCTCGACGCCATGAAGCTGCTCAACTGGCAGATGGTGGACGCCCTCCAGCGCGACGCGCTCACCCCCCAGGACGCCTCCGCGGTCAAGGTGTACGGCTCCGAGGCGCGCCGCGACGCGTACGCCTGGCTGATGGAGGTCGTCGGCGCGGCGGGCCCGCTCAAGGAGGGGTCGGCGGGCGCGGTGCTCCACGGCGAGCTCGAGCGCGGCTACCGCAGCAGCGTCGTGTTCACCTTCGGCGGCGGCAACAACGAGGTGCAGCGGGAGATCATCTCGTGGATCGGCCTGGAGATGCCGAGGGTGCGCCGTTAGCTCCGTGACCATCAAGCCTCTCCGCGGTGGCGCCGACCGTTGGCTACGCCACGTCGTGGGGAGCGCAGACCTGGCAGGAACACGTGCGGGTGGTAGGCAAGGCCGTCGGTAAGGAGGAACAGGCCGAGAAACTCATCAAAGACACCGAGGGCGGCATCGCGAAGGTCAAGGCCGACCATCCGGGGTTGCGGGGCAAGACCTACAGCCTGTCCATCGGCAACACGCCCGCCCGGCCGCCCTCGGACTGCTCGTGGTGCTGCCGCTGGTCGTGCTCGCCGCGAGTCGGCTGAGGATCCTGGAAATGGGAGACGACGTGGCGGGCGGGCTCGGGGTATCCGTGCCGCGCACCCGGCTGCTGACGCTCGTGCTGGCCACGGCGGCCTGTGCCGTGGCCACCGCCGCCGCCGGCCCGATCCCGTTCGTGGCGCTCGTCGCCCCCCAGCTGGCCCGGCGGCGCACCCGCGTCCCCGGGCCCAATCTGTCGGCGGCCACCTGCGCCGGAGCCCTGCTCGTGGTCACCGCGGACTTCGCCGCTCAGCGCGTCGGCCACGAGACGGTCCAACTGCCGGTCGGCGTGGTGACCGCGGTGGTCGGAGGGCTGTACCTGGCGCTGCTGCTCCGGCGGCAGCGCCGAGCGGGCCGGATCTGACCGGTTGGAACCTGTGACTCCGGCGACGGAGGGCTCCCGCGGGATGCGCGAGGGCGGTTCGCGGGCGACCCGGGGCTGTACGGGCCCGACTCGGTCACCTGGCAGACGCACGGCGACCCCATGATGTGGATCGCGGGCGTGTGCGCGCTCTGTCTTCAGGCGCTGCATCCGCTCGCGGACGCCTATGTGGACGAGAACCGCGAGTCCGCCCGGCTGGTCGGCCTCGACCCCGCGGGCGTCCCCGCCGATACGGCGGAACTCGCCGCGTACGTCGAGAAGGTGCGCCCGGCGCTCGCCCACCCCCCCGAGGCCGGGGAAGTCGACGCCTTTTTGCGCAGACCGCCCGTTCATCCCCTGCTTGTGCCAGCGCGTGCGTTGATGTGGGGGCGCGTCTCCGCACTCGCCTACGCCAGCCTGCCCCCGTACGCCCACGAGCTGTACGGCCGGCCTGCACCCGCCCCGCCGTCGTCACCCGCCGTCTGCGGGCGGCCGGCCGGGTGCTGCGCCGCATCCCGCCCACCCTCCGCCGGCAGCTGCCGCCCAAGCACATCCTGCGGGCCGTCGAACGGCTGGGTCCCGGCACTCGTCCCTCGGTCTACAAGTTGCGCCAAAACGCGGCCATACTGGACAACGGGGAGGCGTCGAGGGCTCCATGACGAGCCGTCGGCTGCCACGGGGGCGGCGGGAGGCGGCACTCCCGCCGGAGGCAGGGGGACCATGGCGGACACCAGGCTGATCCAGGGCCGGTACCGGCTGCTCGATCTGATCGGGCGCGGGGGAATGGGCGAGGTGTGGCGGGCGCTCGACGAGTCGCTCGGGCGGCGCGTCGCCGTCAAGTGCCTCAAACCGATGGGGCAGCAGCGGGACCCGTCCTTCATGGACGTGCTGCGCGAGCGGTTCCGCCGCGAGGCGCGGGTCGCGGCCTCGCTGCAGCACCGCGGGGTGACCGTGGTGCATGACTTCGGGGAGCACGAGGGCGTCCTGTATCTGGTGATGGAGCTGCTGGAGGGGCGCAACCTCAGCCAGCTGCTGGAGGACAACGAGCAGCGTCCGCTGCCGGTCCCCGACGTCCTGGACATGGCCGGCCAGCTCGCCGTCGCGCTCGCGTACACCCATGACCAGGGCATCGTCCACCGGGACCTCAAGCCCGCCAACATCATGCGGCTGGCCGACGGCTCGGTGAAGATCTGCGACTTCGGCATCGCCCGGCTCGGCCATGACATCGGCTTCACGGCCCGGCTCACCGGGACGGGCATCGCCATGGGCACCCCGCACTACATGTCGCCCGAGCAGATCGCGGGCGGCGCCGTCGACCACCGCAGCGATCTGTACTCCCTGGGCTGTGTGCTGTACGAACTGGCCACCGGCGCGCCGCCGTTCGACCTCGACGACGCCTGGGCGGTGCTCGTCGGCCACCGTGACACCCCGCCCGAGCCGCCGCGCCGCCAGCGGCCCGAGATCCCCGAGCCCTTCGAGCGAGTGATCCTCGACCTGCTGGCCAAGGAACCGGAAGACCGCCCGCGCGACGCCTCCGACCTGGCCAAGCGGATCGCCCTGGCCCGCGCGACCTGGGGGGCCGGGCAGCCCCTCGTCCCGGCGTGGACCCTGCCGGGCCCCGGCGCCGAGTTCGCCGCGCAGCGGTCGGCCGGCCTGCCCGCCTGGGCCCGGCACATGACCACCGGTTCCCCGGCGGTCCCGGCCGCCCGGACCGAGGCGCCGCCGGGCGCGTCGGACGCGGCCGCCGGGCTCACCGGGGCGTGGACCGGCGGCCCGGCGCCGCCATCGCTCGCCGGGCCGCCCGCGGCCGCGCCGCCGCCCGCCCCGCCGAGCTTGCTCGCCACCTTCGCCGTCCGGCACAACATCGGGATGAGCCTCGCCCTGCAGGGCCGCTGGGAGGAGGCGGGCCAAACGCACCGGGAGGTCGCCGCCGAGCGCGAGCGCGTGCTGGGCCCCGACCACCCCGACACCCTCGCCAGCCGTTACGAGGCCGCCTTCGCCCTCGGACGGCTGGGCCGCCACGGCGACGCGCTGGGCGAGTACGGGCGGGTGGCCGCGGGCCGTGAGCGGGTGCTCGGCCCCGAGCACCCGGACACGCTGGCCGCCCGGCAGGAGACCGCGTTCGCGCTCAGCCGCCTCGGCCGTCACTTCGAGGCCCACCAGGTCTACGCCGCCGTGCTGGCGGTCCGCGAGCGGACGATGGGCGCCGAGCACCCCGATACGCTGCGCTGCCGCCACAACCTCGCCTTCAACCTGGGCCGCCTGGGGCGGCTCGAGGACTGCCACCACATGGCGTGCGAGGTGGCCGCCGCCCGCGCCCGGGTGCTGGGCCTCGACCACCCCGACACCCTGGTCACCCGGTACGAGGTCGGCTACGCCCTCGGCCAGCTGGGCCGCTGGAGCGAGGCGCTGCGCACCTACCGCGAAGTGGCCGACGCCCGCGCCCGGACCCTCGGCCCCGACCACCCGGACACCCTCGCGGCCCGCTACGAGGTCGGCATCAGCCTGGGCCGGCTCGGCCGCAGCGCGGAGGCCCTGACGCTCTACCGCGCCCTCGTCGTCGACCGCGCCCGCGCCCAGGGCCCGACCGACCCGGAGACCCTGCGCGCCCGGCATGGCCTCGGCGTCAACCTCGGGCGCATGGGCCGCTGGGAGGAGGCCCTGGCCGAGGCCCGCGACGTCTCCGCCCTCCGCGAGCGGACGCTGGGCCCGGACCACCCCGACACCCTGGTCAGCCACCGAGAGGTGGCGGTGGCCCTCGGCTGGCTGGGCAACTGGACCGACGCCCTGGAGCTCTACAGCCTGGTCGCCCGGGCCCGCGAGCGCGTGCTGGGCGCCGACCACCCCGACGCCCTCGCCAGCCGCGGCGACGAGGCGCGGTGCCTGGAGCAGTTGGGGCGGCGGGAGGAGGCCGTCGAGCTGTACCGGCGGATGGCGGAGGTGCGCCGCCGGCGCGAGTGAGACGCCGGGCCCGCCCCGCCCCGCCCCGCCGCGTGCTGGCCCCGGCGATGACCGCGTGTTAGTCAGTGGGTATGCCTCACAGCGACGCGTACGACGCCGTCATCGTCGGCGGCGGCCACAACGGTCTGGTCGCCGCCGCCTACCTCGCCCGCGCCGGCCGCAGGGTGCTCCTCATGGAGCGGCTCGGCCACACCGGCGGCGCCGCCGTCTCCACGCGCCCCTTCGCCGGGGTCGACGCGCGGCTCTCCCGCTACTCGTATCTGGTGAGCCTGCTCCCGCGGCGGATCGTGGACGACCTCGGGCTGCGCTTCGCCGTCGCCAAGCGGACCGTGTCCTCGTACACCCCCGCCGTCCGGGCCGGGCGCCCCACCGGACTGCTGGTGGGCGGCGGCGCGGCCCGCACCCGCGAGTCGTTCGCCCGGCTGACCGGCTCGGACCGGGAGTACGAGTCCTGGCAGCGCTTTTACGGGATGACCCGGCGGGTGGCCGAGCGGGTGTTCCCGACGCTCACCGAACCGCTGCCCACGCGCGAGGCGCTGCGCGCGCGGATCGGCGACGAGACGGCCTGGCGGGCGCTGTTCGAACGGCCCCTCGGCGAGGCGGTCGAGGCGGAGTTCGAGGACGACCTGGTCCGGGGCGTGGTCCTCACCGACGGGCTGATCGGCACCTTCACCCACGCCCACGACCCGTCGCTGCGTCAGAACCGCTGCTTCCTCTACCACGTGATCGGCGGCGGCACCGGCGACTGGGACGTGCCGGTCGGCGGCATGGGCGCGCTGACCGACGCGCTCGCGGACGCGGCCCGCGCGGCGGGCGCCCGGATCGCCACCGGCTGTGAGGTGACCGCCATCGCCACCGACGGGAAGTCCGCGGAGGTGATGTTCCGTGACGCGGAAGGGGAGGGCCTGGTGGGGGCCCGATACGTGCTCGTCGGGGCCGCCCCGCGGGAGCTGGCCAGGCTCCTGGGCGACGAGCCGCCCGACCCGCCCGCCGAGGGCGCGCAGCTCAAGGTGAACATGCTGCTGCGCCGGCTGCCCGCGCTGCGCGACCCCGACGTCGACCCGCGCGAGGCGTTCGCCGGGACGTTCCACATCGCCGAGGGCTACGGCGATCTGGAGGCCGCCTATGGCCAGGCCGCGGCGGGCGGGCTGCCCCGGCGTCCGCCCTCGGAGATCTACTGCCACTCGCTGACCGACCCGTCGATCCTGGCCCCCGAGCTGGTCCGGGAGGGCCACCAGACCCTGACCCTGTTCGGACTGCACGCCCCCGCGCGGCTCTTCGCCGCCGGCCACGACGTGGCGCTCGCCGCGCTGCTGGAGGCCACCCTCGAACTACTCGACGCCCAGCTCGCCGAGCCGATCGCCGACTGCCTCGCGTACGACGCCGAGGGCATGCCCTGCATCGAGGCGAAGAGCCCGCTGGACCTGGAGCGGGAGCTGCGGCTGCCGGGCGGCAACATCTTCCACCGCGAGCTGGCGTTCCCGTACGCCCAGGAGGGCACCGGCCGCTGGGGTGTGGAGACGCGCCACGCCAATGTGCTGCTCTGCGGCGCGGGCGCGGTGCGCGGCGGCGGGGTGAGCGGGATCCCGGGGCACAACGCGGCCATGGCGGTCCTCGGCCGGTAGCCGCGCACGGTCCAGACCGAAGAAGGAGACCAAAGAATCTGACGTTGCGTCAGAAAAACCTCTTCCTTCGTCCGCCGCCCTGCGGCATCCTGCCGCTCATGGAGACGGAGCTGAGTAAAAAGCTGGGTGTCGAGCACGCCATCTTCGGCTTCACGCCGTTCCCCGCCGTGGCCGCCGCGATCACCCGGGCCGGCGGGTTCGGCGTACTCGGCGCGGTCCGCTACGGCGCGGCGGACGAGCTGGCGCGCGACCTCGACTGGGTGCAGGAGCACACCGACGGCAAGCCGTACGGCATCGATGTCGTCATGCCGGCGAAGAAGGTCGAGGGGGTGACCGAGGCGGACATCGAGGCGATGATCCCCGAAGGGCACCGCCGGTTCGTCCAGGAGACCCTCGCCAAGCACGGCGTTCCCGAGCTCCCCGAGGGCGAGGCCTCCGGCTGGCGGATCACCGGCTGGCTGGAGCATGTCGCCCGCAGCCAGCTGGACGTGGCCTTCGACTACCCCGTCAAGCTCCTGGCCAACGCCCTCGGCTCGCCGCCCGCCGATGTCGTCGAGCGCGCCCACGGCCACGGCATCCTCGTCGCGGCGCTCGCGGGCAGCGCGCGCCATGCCCGGCACCACCAGGACGCGGGGCTGGACATCGTGGTCGCGCAGGGCTACGAGGCGGGCGGCCACACCGGCGAGATCGCGTCCATGGTGCTCACCCCGGAGGTGGTACGGGCGGTGGACCCGCTGCCCGTGCTCGCGGCCGGCGGCATCGGCAGCGGCGAGCAGATCGCCGCCGGGCTCGCGCTCGGCGCGCAGGGCGTCTGGCTCGGCTCCCTCTGGCTCACCACCGACGAGGCCGCGCTCACCTCGCCCGCGCTCACCCAGAAGCTGCTGGCGGCCGGCTCCGGCGACACCGTCCGCTCCCGCGCCCTCACCGGCAAACCCGCCCGGCAGCTGCGCACCGAGTGGACCGACGCCTGGGAGGACGCCGAGGGCCCGGACCCGCTGCCGATGCCCCTACAGGGGCTGCTCGTGGCCGAGGCCGTCTCGCGCATCCAGAAGTACGAGGTGGAGCCGCTGCTCGGCACGCCGGTCGGGCAGATCGTCGGCCGGATGGAGACCAAACGCCCGGTGCAGGCCGTCTTCGACGACCTGACCCGCGGCTTCGAGCGCGCCATCGACCGCGTCAACCGCATCGCCGGACGGGCCTGAGCCCGTCCGGCCCCGACCGCTCCCCAACAAAAAACGCCCCCTGCCTGCTACGCCGCCAGAAGGAGGACCGGACCGTCATGTCCCGTACACCCAACGGCTTCTGGGCCCAGGCCGCGCTCGAACCCGACCGCACCGTTCTCGTCGCCCCGGACGGCGAGGAGTGGACCGCCGCCCGGCTGCACGCCGCCTGCAACCGGCTCGTCGGCGGGTTGCGCGCCGCGGGTCTGCGGCGGGGCGACGCCTTCGCGGTGGTGCTGCCCAACGGCGTCGAGTTCTTCACGGCCGCGCTCGCCGCCACCCAGGCCGGGCTCTATCTGGTGCCCGTCAACCACCACCTGGTCGGCCCCGAGATCGCCTGGATCGTCTCGGACTCCGGCGCCAAGGTGCTGATCGCCCACGAGCGCTTCGGCGAGCAGGCCACCCTGGCCGCCGACGAGGCCGGGCTGCCCGCCACCCATCGCTACGCGGTCGGCGAGATCGGCGGCTTCCGCCCGTACGCCGAGCTGCTGGAGGGACAGCCCGATCAGCCGCCCGCGGACCGCGAGCTGGGCTGGGTGATGAACTACACCTCCGGAACGACGGGCCGCCCGCGCGGCATCCGGCGCCCGCTGACCGGAGCCCTCCCCGAGGACGCCCACCTCGGCGGCTTTCTGCGCTTCTTCGGCATCAAACCCCGCGATGAGGAGCCCGACAACGTCCATCTGGTGTGCTCACCGCTCTACCACACCGCGGTGCTCCAGTTCGCCTCCTCCTCCCTGCACATCGGCCACCGGCTGGTCCTCATGGACAAGTGGACGCCCGAGGAGATGCTGCGCCTCATCGACGCGCACCGCTGCACGCACACCCATATGGTCCCCACCCAGTTCCACCGGCTGCTGGCACTGCCCGAAGAGGTCAGGCGGCGCTACGACGTGTCCTCGATGCGCCACGCCATTCACGGGGCCGCCCCCTGCCCCGACCACATCAAGCGCGCGATGATCGACTGGTGGGGCAGCTGCGTCGAGGAGTACTACGCGGCCAGCGAAGGAGGCGGAGCCTTCGCCACCACCGAGGACTGGCTCAAGAAGCCGGGGACGGTCGGCAGGCCCTGGCCGATCAGCGAACTGGCGATCTTCGACGACGAGGCCAACCGGCTCCCGGCCGGTGAACTCGGCACCGTCTACATGCGGATGACCACGGGCGGCTTCGCCTACCACAAGGACGAGGCCAAGACGCGCAAGAACCGCATCGGCGACTTCTTCACGGTCGGCGACCTCGGCCTGCTCGACGAGGACGGCTATCTCTACCTCCGCGACCGCAAGATCGACCTGATCATCTCCGGCGGCGTCAACATCTACCCGGCCGAGATCGAGGCCGAGCTGCTCACCCACCCCGCCGTCGCCGACGCCGCCGCCTTCGGTATCCCGCACGACGACTGGGGCGAGGAGGTCAAGGCGGTCGTGGAGCCCGCTCCGGGGCAGGAGCCGGGGCCCGAGCTGGAGCGGCAGCTGCTCGCCCACTGCGAGGGGCGGCTGGCCGGATACAAGCGCCCCAAGTCGGTGGACTTCATCGCCGAGATGCCGCGGGACCCCAACGGCAAGCTCTACAAGCGGCGGCTGCGCGAGCCGTACTGGGAGGGGCGTGAGCGAGCGGTGTGACGCGGGTAGTCTCAGCCGTATGCACACACTTGACATCGTCGAGGTGGACGGGATCGAGCTGGCGTACCGGGTATGGGGGGAGCGCGAGGCTCCCCCCGTCCTGCTGCTGGCCGGCCTTGGCGCGGACGGCGCCGACTGGCTGGGAATCGCCCCCGAACTCGCCCGCACCCGGCGGGTGTACGCGCTCGATCTGCGCGGCCACGGGGCCAGCGACTGGCCCGGGGACTATAGCCTGGAGCGGGTGCGCGACGACGTCGTCGGCTTCCTCACGGCCCTCGGACTGCCGCGCGTCTCGGTCGTCGGGCACTCCTACGGCGGCGTGATCGGCTACCTCCTCGCCCAGCGCCACCCCGGCCTCGTCGAGCGGCTGGTGATCGAGGACACCCCGCCGCTGTGGCCCCAGGACCCGCCGCTGGAGGTGCCCGGGCGCCCGGAGGGGCGGCTGACCTTCGACTGGGCGGCCGAGACCCAGTTCACCGAGCAGCGCAACGCGCCGGACCCGCGGTGGATCGAGGAGTTCCCGGCGATCACCGCCCCGACCCTGGTGATCGGCGGCGGCCCGGACAGCTACATCCCGCAGGAGCTGCTGGCCGACATGGCCGAGCGGATACCCGACTGCCGCCTGGTCACCATCGACGCGGGGCATCTCGTCCACGAGAACCGCCCCGAGGAGTTCCTCGCCGAGGTGCGCCCGTTCCTGGAGGCAGAGGCATGACACTGACGCCGAAGGGGGCGCTGCGCCATGCGCTGACCGCCGCCGTGGCCCTCGGCCTGGTGGCCACGGTGGCGCCCGGCGCGGCCGCGGCCGAGGCGGCTCCGGCCGTTTCCGCCCCGGCCTCGGCTCCGGCTTCCGCAGGGGCGCCGACACCTCCGTACGGCCGGCTGCTGCCGATCGCCGACCTGTCCGCCCAGCGGCTGCTGACCGCCGATCAGGTGGCGGCCGCGAAGTATCGATATGCGGCTCCGCCGCGCGGGGGCACCGACAGCCCCATCGACGACCCGGAGCGGGAGCGACAGGTGCTGGAGGCGGTGGCCGAGCAGGCCCGCGCGCTCGGCGCGGACCCGGAGGCCACCGTGCGGATCTTCCGCGACCAGATCGAGGCCAACAAGCTCGTCCAGCGCGGCCTGTACCGGCGGTGGGAGGCCGACCCCGCCCAGGCGCCCACCGAACGCCCCGACCTGTCCAAGGTCCGGCTGGAGATCAACCGGATCAACGGCGAGCTGGTGCGGGCCATCGCGGACTCGGCACAGGACTGGGGCTGGGCGGTGGCGCCGCGGTCGTGCGCGGGGTGGCTCACGGTGGCCGCGGTGCGAACCCGTCACGACAGGCGGCTGGACGCGTTGCACTCCGTGGCGCTGGAGCGGTCGCTGCGGTCGGTGTGCGGGGCTACGCCTCCTGGACGTCGCTGACGGACCAACTGACGCCGTGGTCCCCGAGGAAGTCGAGGAACCCGGCGGCGTCGAAGGCCTGGGCGGGGGCGAGGACCCCGGCGGGGGCGCCCCCGGCGGCGAGCCGGCGGGCCGCCTCCACGGCGATCACGGCGGTGGTGCCGTACGCGTCGGAGCCGCGCACCTCACCCCGGGCGCGCCGGGCGCCGGTGCCGAGCACCTCCACGGCGAAGGCCCACCGCATCGCCTTGCGCTCCGCGGCCGTCGGGCCTTCCGGCACCTGCTCGGCCAACTCGGGGGACAGCCGCGTGAAGAGCTCGTACACCTCCTGGGAGGTGAGGCCCTCCAGGTGCCGGGTGCGCACATGGCGGGGCACGGTCACCACCGCGGGCAGCGCGAACCGCACCACGGGCGTCGGCGCCGCGCCGCCGGGCAGCACGATCTCCTTGCGGCGGGCGGTCGCCCGCGAGGACAACTGCCCGTCCTCGTAGCCGAGACCGCCGTCGAGCAGCGTGTCCCGCATCGCGCCCATCGAGCGGATGGTGCCCCGCGAGGCGCCGCCACTGACGATGTCGACGGCGATGGCGATCTCCTCCGCCTCGCCGCCCACGCGCGCGGCGGTCAAGGCGGCGAGCAGGTCGCTGGGAAGGCCGTCATCGGTGACACCGGGGACGACGGCGACCCCGGCGCGCTCGGCCTCCGTGCCGAAGGTGTCGAAGATGTGCCGGATGTAGAGCTGTTCGCCCGTGATGTCGACATAGTGACTGTGCGCGGCGATGGCGGCGCGCACCACGCCCTCTCCCCACCGGGTGAACGGCCCCGCGCAGTTGACGACGGCGTCGGTGTCGCGGAAGGCGGCGACGAGCGCGTCGTGGTCCTCGGCGTCCGCGATCCGTATCTCCGCGTCCTGGAATCCGGCTTCCGACGCGGCGGCGCGCAGCCGCTCGGCGCCGCGCCCCACCAGCACCACGTCGATGCCGTGGCGCCGCGCCTCCGCGACCGCGAGCCTGCCGGTGTAACCACTCGCGCCAAAGACGGCGATCTTCACAAGGTTCTCCTCTGGGTGTGCCTTCTGGCTTGTGACCCACCGTAGGAAGAACCGGAGAGATTCTGGATGCCTCACAGTATTCGGAACATGTCCGTTCGTCTCGCGCGCGGCGCGGTGCCGATATGGTGGCGCGCATGGATGTCCTCAGCGACGCGATCACCTCCATGCGCGCCGGGCGGCCACACGCCGGGCGCACCGAGAAGCACGGCCTCTGGGGCGTGCGCTTCCCCGACTCCGAGGGCGCGGGCTTCCACGTCGTGCTACAGGGGACGTGCTGGATGCTGCCGCGCGACGGCGAGCCGGTCGCGCTGGGCCCGGGGGACGTGGTGTTCGTGCCGCACGGGCGTGGATACGGCCTCGCCGACAGTCCGCACACCCCACTGGCCGAGTTCCGCGGCTCCCTCCCGGATCCCTTCGTCGAAGACAACACCACTTTCTCGGACACCGCTGCCCCGGACGCCGACAGGGCCGCGGGCGCGGATCGGCGCCCGCGCCCGGACACGCTGTTGCTCTGCGGCGCCTACTTCCTCGACAGGGCCCGGCCGCACCCCCTCCTCGGCGATCTGCCGCAGGCCCTCCACATACCGGCCCGGCTCGGCCGCCACCCCGAACTGCGCTCCGCCGTCGAACTGCTCGGCGGCGAGCTGGAGCGGCCACGCCCGGGCGCGAGCGCGGTGCTGACCTCGCTGCTCGACATGCTGCTGCTGTATGTGCTGCGCGCCTGGTACGAGGAGCAGTCCGACCGCGCGAGCACCGGCTGGGCCGCCGCCCTGCACGACCGGGCCGTCTCCGAGGCGCTGCGCGCCATCCACCGCGACCCCGCCCACCCCTGGACCGTCGAGACGCTGGGGCAGGCCGCGGGGCTGTCCCGGGCGGCGTTCGCCCGGCGCTTCACGGCGCTCGCCGGGCAGCCGCCGCTCGCGTATCTGACGTGGTGGCGGATGACGCTGGCGGCCCGGCTGCTGCGCGCTTCGGAGCTGCCGCTGCGCGCGGTGGCCGAACGCACCGGATATACCTCGGAATTCGCGTTCGCCAAGGCGTTCAAGCGGGAGTACGGGGTGGCCCCCGGCGGCTACCGGCGCGACGGAGTGGCCCTCAGCGAGCCGGGGGCCGCGTAGCCGCAGGTCGCCCGGGCGTGGCGCGCCCGCCCTCACGCCCCTACGCTCCCCGCCGGCGGGGAGTCCGCCGGCCGGTCCGCCCGCGCCGCGACGTCCCTCGCCCAGCGGTAGTCCGCCTTGCCGCTGGGCGAGCGCTGGATGTGGTCGCTGAAGACGACCGTACGCGGGATCTTGTAGCCCGCGAGCCGGGTGCGGCAGTGCGCCCGTACGGCGTCGGCCGTGAGCCGTGCCGCGCCCTGGCGGGGCTGGACGACGGCCGCGACGCGGCTGCCCCAGCGCTTGTCCGGCACGCCCGCCACCAGCGCGTCGTACACGTCCGGATGGGCCTTCAGCGCCTGTTCGACCTCCTCTGGATAGACCTTCTCGCCGCCGGTGTTGATGCACTGCGAGCCGCGCCCCAGGACCGTGATCACGCCGTTCTCGTCGACCGTGCCCATGTCGCCGAGCAGCACCCCGCGCTCGCCGTCCGCCTCGAAGAACGTCTCGGCGGTCTTCTTCGGGTCGTTGTAGTAGCCGAGCGGCACATGGCCGCGCTGGGCGATACGGCCGGGCTCGCCGGGCGCCACGGGCCGGTACGTCGCCGGGTCGACCACCGAGGTACGGGCGTTGACGCGCACCCGGAAGCCCTTCTGGGGGCCCGCGTCCTCGGTGGCGGTGCCGTTGAAGCCGGACTCCGAGGAGCCGAAGTTGTTCAGCAGCATGGTGTGCGGCGCCAGCTCGGCGAACTGGGCCCGCACGGTGTCCGACAGGACCGCGCCCGAGCTGCTGACGCTGAACAGCGAGGAGCAGTCGGTGCCCTCGAGGGGGCCGGCCAGGGCGTCCACCAGGGGGCGCAGCATCGCGTCGCCGACCACCGAGACGCTGGTGACCTTCTCCTTCTCGATCGTGCGCAGCACCTCTTCGGCCACGAATTTACGGTGGATGACCACCTTCTGGCCGAAGTAGAAGCCGATGAAGGCAGTGAGCGTGGAGGTGCCGTGCATCAGCGGCGGGGTGGGGAAGAACACCAGGCCCTCGCCGCCGGCCGCCACCCGCTCCGCCAGCTCCTCGGGCCGGCCGACCGGCTCGCCGGTCGGCGCGCCGCCGCCGAGCCCGGAGAAGAACAGGTCCTCCTGCCGCCACAGCACGCCCTTGGGCATGCCCGTGGTGCCACCGGTGTAGATGATGAACCGGTCGTCGGCGGAGCGCGCCGGGAAGTCGCGCAGGGGCGAGCCCGAGGCCTCGGCCTCCTCGAAGGGCACGGGCGCGGGGTCGGGAACCGGCCCTTCCCCGGCCGGTGTGCCGACCCGGATGAGGTGGCGCACGGTATCGGTGCGGGGGAGCGCGGCGGCCACCCGGTCGCCGAACTCGGCGTCGTACACCAGCGCCGCCAGGTCGGCGTCCCGGTAGAGGTAGATCAGCTCTTCCTCGACGTAGCGGTAGTTGACGTTCACAGGTACGGCCCGGATCTTCAGGCAGGCGAGGGAGGTCTGGAGATACTCGACGCCGTTGTACAGGTGCAGGCCGACGTGTTCGCCCGGCGCGATGCCGGAGTCCCGCAGATGGTGGGCGAGCCGGTTGGCGGCCGCGTCGAGCTGGGCGTAGGTCAGCCTTCGCTCGACCCCCGTGCCGGGGTGGTCGAGATACACCAGTGCCTCTCTGCCGGGCACGGTGTCGACGATCGACTCGAACAGGTCGGCAAGGTTGTACTCCACGGCTCCTCCTGACCTGACATCGGGCGGGCTTGGCGGTCATTGGAGCGCCGTCCGGAAGAGATGTGAAGGCACACGGCCAATAAATCTGACTGAGCATCAGATTTCTCTTGAAGTCGTCCGGCGCCTCCTGCAACCTGTTCTAGGTCGAGACGGGAGGACTGCCGTGACAAGCGGGACCGAACATCTGACGGTGGAGCGCGTCGGCGCGACGCTGGTGCTCACCCTGAACCGTCCGGAGGCCAAGAACGCGCTCTCGCTGCCGATGCTGGTCGGCCTCCACGACGGCTGGGCACAGGCCGACGAGGACGACGACATCCGGTCGGTGGTGCTCACCGGGGCCGGCGGGGGCTTCTGCGCGGGCATGGACCTCAAGGCCCTCGCGGGCGGTGACGGGATGGCCGGACAGCACTACCGGGACCGGCTCAAGGCCGATCCCGACCTGCACTGGAAGGCGATGCTCCGGCACCACCGGCCGCGCAAGCCGGTGATCGCCGCCGTCGAAGGGCACTGTGTCGCGGGCGGCACGGAAATCCTTCAGGGCACCGACATCCGCGTCGCTGGGCGCGGCGCCACCTTCGGGCTCTTCGAGGTCAGGCGCGGCCTGTTCCCCATCGGCGGCTCCACGGTCCGCCTGGCCCGCCAGGTCCCGCGCACCCACGCGCTGGAGATGCTGCTGACCGGACGCCCGTACACCGCCGAGGAGGCCGAGCGGATCGGGCTGATCGGCCGGGTCGTCCCCGACGGCACGGCCCTGGAGACGGCCCTGGAGATCGCCGAGCTGATCAACGCCAATGGCCCGCTCGCCGTCGAGGCCGTCAAGGCGTCCGTCTACGAGACGGCGGAGATGACCGAGGCCGACGGCCTGAAGTCCGAACTCGAACGCGGCTGGCCCATCTTCGGCACCGCCGACGCGAAGGAGGGCTCGAAGGCCTTCGCGGAGAAGCGACCGCCGGTCTACCGACGGGCCTGAGCGCACCCCCGCGCGCCCCGGAGGCGAACCGAGCCCTCAAAAAAATGAGGAGAGGCACACAATGACACCGGCTCCCGCGCCCGAGGTGCTTTCCGCCCCTCTGGTCGTCGAGTTCCCCTTCACCCGCTCCCTCGGCCCCGTCCAGAGCGCCTTCCTGACCGGGCTGCGCGAGCGCGCCGTGCTCGGCGTACGAACCGCCGACGGCCGGGTGCTCGTGCCCCCCGTCGAGTACGACCCGGTCACCGCCGAGGAGATCCGCGACCTCGTCGAGGTCGGCACCACGGGCACCGTCACCACCTGGGCCTGGAACCCCGTCCCGCGCCGTGGACAGCCCCTCACCACCCCCTTCGCCTGGGTGCTGGTGCGGCTCGACGGCGCCGACACCGCCCTGCTCCACGCCCTCGACGCGCCCGGCCCCGACGCCGTGCGCACCGGCATGCGGGTGCGCGTACGATGGGCCGAGGAGCGGACCGGCGCCATCACCGACATCGCCTGCTTCGAACCGTACGAGAGCGAGCCGGACCCGCGAACCGCCCCGCACGGCGGCGAGTTCGCCGACCCCGTCCAGGGCATCGTGGCGGCCGCCCGCCTGGACTACGTGTACTCGCCCGGCCGCGCCCAGTCCCGCTACATCGCCGCACTCGCCGACCAGCGGACCATGGGGGAGCGCTGCCCGTCCTGCCGCAAGGTGTATGTCCCGCCCCGTGGCGCCTGCCCCACCTGCGGCGTCGCCACCGACGAACAGGTCGAGGTCGGTCCGCGCGGCACCGTCACCACCTTCTGCATCGTCAACATCAAGGCGAAGAACCTCGACATCGAGGTGCCGTACGTCTACGCGCACATCGCCCTGGACGGCGCGGACCTCGCGCTCCACGGCCGCATCGGCGGCATCCCCTACGACCAGGTGCGGATGGGGCTGCGCGTCGAGGCGGTGTGGTCCGAGGACGGGCGCTACCCCGACCACTACCGCCCCACCGGCGAGCCCGACGCGGACTACGACACCTACAAGGAGCTCGTGTGAAGCCGCACGCGGAAGAAGCGGAAGAAGGGGCACCCACCTCGGACGCCCGGAACGTGGCCATCGTGGCCTTCGCGCAGACCCGCCACCGGCGCCGGTCCGCGGAGCTCTCCGAGGTCGAGATGCTGATGCCGGTCCTGCACGAGGTGCTCGGCGCGGTCGGCCTGCGCACCGGCGAGATCGACTTCACCTGCTCCGGCTCCTCCGACTATCTGGCCGGCCGCGCCTTCTCCTTCACCATGGCGCTGGACGGCGTCGGCGCCTGGCCGCCGATCTCCGAGTCGCATGTGGAGATGGACGGCGCCTGGGCGCTGTACGAGGCGTGGGTCAAGCTGCTGGCCGGGGAGGCCGACACGGCGCTCGTCTACTCCTACGGCAAGTCCTCGCCGGGAGAGCTGCGCGACGTGCTGACCCGCCAGCTCGACCCCTACTACCTCGCCCCGCTGTGGCCGGACCCGGTGTCCCTGGCCGCCCTCCAGGCCCAGGCGCTCATCGACGAGGGAGCCACCGACGAGCGCGCCCTCGCCGGGGTCGCCGCGCGCAGCCGCGGCGCCGCCGAACACAACCCGCACGCCCAACTGGCCGGATCCGCGGCCCCGGACGCGCTGCTCGAGGACCCCTACCTGGTGCGGCCGCTGCGCCGCCACGACTGCCCGCCCATCGGCGACGGCGCGGCCGCCGTCGTCCTCGCCGCCGGTGACACCGCGCGCCGCCTCTGCCCGCGCCCCGCGTGGATCCGCGGTATGGACCACCGCATCGATCCGCACGGACTGGGCGTACGGGACCTCACCCGCTCCCCCTCGACCCGGCTCGCCGCGCGCAACGCCGGTCTGTTCGACGATGCCGACGTGCCCGTCGACACCGCCGAACTGCACGCGCCGTTCACCTCACAGGAGGTGATCCTGCGCCGCGAGCTGGAGCTGGGCGACGACGTACGCGTCAATCCGTCCGGCGGCGCGCTCGCCGCCAACCCCATGATGGCCGCCGGGCTGATCCGCCTCGGCGAGGCCGCGGCCCGCATCCACCGCGGCGAGTCCGACCGGGCCGTCGCACACGCCACCTCCGGGCCGTGCCTGCAGCACAACCTCGTGGCGGTCCTGGAGGGAGGAGCATGAGCAAGGAGCCCATCGCCGTCGTCGGAGTCGGCCAGACCAAGCACACCGCCGCCCGCCGGGATGTGTCGATCGCCGGGCTGGTCCGCGAGGCCGCCGTACGCGCCCTCGAGGACGCCCAGCTGACCTGGGCGGACATCGACGCCGTCGTCATCGGCAAGGCCCCCGACTTCTTCGAGGGCGTGATGATGCCCGAGCTCTACCTCGCCGACGCGCTCGGCGCGGTCGGCAAGCCCATGCTGCGGGTGCACACCGCGGGCTCGGTCGGCGGCTCCACCGCGCTGGTCGCCGCGAACCTGGTGGCCGCCCGCGTCCACCGGACCGTCCTCACCCTGGCCTTCGAAAAGCAGTCGGAGTCCAACGCCATGTGGGGGCTCTCCCTGCCCATCCCCTTCCAACAGCCGCTGCTGGCCGGGGCGGGCGGCTTCTTCGCCCCCCACATCCGGGCCTATATGCGGCGGACCGGCGCCCCGGCCGCCATCGGGTCGCTCGTCGCGTACAAGGACCGCCGCAACGCCCTGCGGAACCCCTACGCCCACCTCCACGAGCGGGATCTGACCCTGGAGAAGGTGCAGGCTTCCCCGATGCTGTGGGACCCCGTCCGCTACTCGGAGACCTGCCCGTCCTCCGACGGCGCCTGCGCCATGGTGCTCACCGACCGGGCCGGCGCGGCCCGCGCGCCCGCGCCGCCCGCCTGGGTGCACGGCGGCGCCATGCGGAGCGAGCCGACCCTCTTCGCGGGCAAGGACTTCGTCTCGCCGCGGGCCGGCCAGGACTGCGCGGCCGATGTCTACCGGCAGGCCGGGATCAGCGACCCGCGCCGGGAGATCGACGCGGTGGAGATGTATGTGCCGTTCAGCTGGTACGAGCCGATGTGGCTGGAGAACCTGGGCTTCGCCGCCGAGGGCGAGGGCTGGAAGCTCACCGAGTCGGGCGTGACCGAGATCGACGGCGATCTGCCGGTCAACCCGTCGGGCGGGGTGCTGTCCACCAACCCCATCGGCGCCTCCGGGATGATCCGCTTCGCCGAGGCCGCGCTCCAGGTGCGCGGGCAGGCGGGGGAGCACCAGGTGGAGGGCGCGCGCAAGGCGCTCGGGCACGCCTACGGCGGTGGGTCGCAGTTCTTCTCGATGTGGCTGGTGGCGGCCGAGCCCCCGGCCGGCTGACCGCGCCCCCGGGCCCGGCCCCCGCCGGATACCTGCCGTCGTCCCGCCGTACGCCCGCGTGTGCGGTGCCGTCCTTCTTTCGCGGCCTGTGCGGCGCCGGTCGCGATCGCTAGGGTGGGGCGGGGACGACGATCCGGGAGGAGCCAACCACGTGGCCGACACCACCACCGAACAGCCCCTGGCAGGCAGCGCCGAGAAGCCCGACCTCGATCTCACCACCGCCCAGTGGAAGTCGAGCAGTCAGGGCGTGGGCGATGTCGAGATCGCCTTCGTCGAGGGCTATATCGCCATGCGTCACAGGCGCCGGCCGCAGGATCCGGCCCTGATCTTCTCCCCCGCCGAGTGGCGCGCCTTCGTGATCGGCGCGCGCGACGGCGAGTTCGACCTGACCTGAGCCGAGGGGTCACGGGGCGAGCCGTCCGAGCACCTCGGGCAGCTCGCCCTCGTACACGACCGTCAGCCGCCGCGTCACCCGCGTGATCGCCACATACAGATCGTGCCCGCCCTTGGGGGACTGGGACCGGATCCCGGCCGGGTCCGCGACCACCGCGCGGTCGAACTCCAGCCCCTTGGCCTGGGCCACGGTCAGCAGCACCAGCGGGGAGTCCAGCGCGTCGGGCCGGTCGCCGCGGACGGCGTCGGGCAGCGCCCGCGCCAGCGCCCGCACCGCCCGGTCCGCGGCCACCACCGCGAGCCGGCCGCCGCCCTGCTCGGCCAGGTCCGCCAGGTCGGCCTCGACGGCCCGCGTCACCTCGCGCGCCAGCCGGCCCCGGGGGGCCCGTACGGCCAACGGCCGCCGCCCTTCCCGGCGCACCGACTCGGGGGCCGACAGCCCGGGCGCCGCCTCGGCCAGCACGTCCGCGGCCAGGTCCATCACCTCCGCCGGGGTGCGGTAGTTGACCGTCAGCCGCTCCTCGCGCCACCCGCCCCGGGTGTACGGATCGAGCATCTGCCCCCAGGAGTTCGCCCCGGCCGGGCTGCCGGTCTGGGCCACATCGCCGACGACCGTCATGGACCGCGTGGGCACCCGCCGCATCACCATCCGCCAGGCCATCGCCGACAACTCCTGCGCCTCGTCCACGATCACATGGCCGTAGGCCCATGAGCGGTCGGCGGCGGCGCGCTGGGCGGTGCTGCGCACCGGCCCGCTGTCCAGGTGGCGGGCGGCGAGGGCGGCCGCGTCGACCGGGACGGGGCCTTCGCCCTCGCCCTCGTCCGCCACCTCGTCCAAGCCGACGATCTGTAGTACCTCCCGCGCGTAGCGCTCCCCCTCCCGCCGCTCCTCCTCGGCCGCCCGGGCTCTGGCCCGCTCGGCGGAGTCGTCGGTGCCCAGCAGCTCGGCGGCCTCGTCCAGCAGCGGTACGTCGCCCACCGTCCACGGCGCGTCCGGCACGCGCAGCAGCGCGGCCCGCTCGTCGTCGGTCAGCAGCGGCGCGGCCGAGCGCAGTCGGCCGGCGTCCGAGAGCAGATCGGCGACCAGCCGCTGTGGAGTGAGCGGCGGCCACAGCGCGTCGAGCGCCGCGCGGACCGGCGGCTGTGCCCACAGCTCCGCCGGGCCGTGGCGCAGCTCCTCCTCGTCCAGCGGCCGTCGGTGCTGCCGCGCCCGCTCCCGTACGAGGGCGTCGAGCAGGTCGAGCACGAAGCGCTTGCGGGCCACGTTGTGCGGCGCGTGCAGCGCCTGTGCGCGCTCGCGGGCGTGTGCGCACGCCTGCCGGGACAGCCGCAGCGGCAGCGCCTCGTCCTCCAGCGGGATGTCGACGTGGCCCGCGGGCGGCAGCTGCCGGCCCCGTACGGCAGCGGCGATCACCTCCGCCATCCGCGGGTCGCCCTTGACGACCGCGGCCCGCGCCCCGTCCTCGGCCGTCGCCGACACCCCGGGGAACAGCCCGCCCAGCGGGGTGAGCACCACGTCGGTCTCGCCGAGGGAGGGCAGCACCTGGCCGATGTAGTGCAGAAAGGCCGCGCCCGGGCCGATGATCAGCACGCCGCGGCGCGCCAGGGTGTCGCGGTAGGTGTAGAGCAGATACGCCGCCCGGTGCAGCGCGGCCACGGTCTTTCCGGTGCCCGGCCCGCCCTGGACGACGAGCACCCCCTGGAGTCCGGACCGGATCACCCGGTCCTGCTCGGTCTGGATGGTGGCCACCACGTCCGTCATCCGGCCGGTGCGGCCCCGGCGCAGCGCGGCCAGCAGCGCGGCCTCGCCGACCAGCCCGCGCTGCTCGGCCTCGCCGATGCCGTCGAGGTCGAACACCTCGTCGTCGACGCCGGTCACCCTCCGGCCCCGGGTGTGCAGATGGCGGCGGCGCACCAGGGTGCCGGGGGCGGTGGGGGAGGCGGCGTAGAAGGGGCGGGCGGCCGGCGCCCGCCAGTCGACCAGCAGCGGCTCGTGAGCGTCGTCCCGCAGCCCGATCCGGCCGATGTAGTGGCTGGCGCCGCCCGCGTGGTCCGCATGGTCGATGCGCCCGAAGCACAGGCCGCCCTCGACCCCGTTGAACCGGGCGATGCTCCGGGCCTGTTCCTCGGCGCGCACCTCGCGCTCGACCAGTGCCTGGCGCGTCCCGCCGTGCGCGCCGTCGCGCAGCACCGCGCTCAGACCTTCCTCTTCGCGCTCGCGCAGGGTGTCGAGCCGTTCGTACAGGGCGGTCACGTAGCTCTGCTCGGTGCGCAGGGCCTGGGCAAGGGCTGAGGGGGCGGCTTGACGGGCTTTCATCGCGCTGATACACTCCCGTTTTAGCGACTTCTGTGTTGTGAAGTTTTGCGCATCAAGTGATGGAGCGTATCAGCTTCCGCGCCCCCACAGCCCAGCCGTGGCCCGAACAGGGCCGAGGCGGCCCTCAGGTGAGCACGGCACAGCCCTTTTCCCTGAGTGCCTGCAGTGGCCGCAGATCGTCTCCTCGCTCCTCGAATCCGTTCCACCGCAGATCGAGCTTCTCCAGGGACGGCAGCTCCGCGATCCAGTCCGGAATCCCGCACAGCCGGTTGCTCCGCAGGTCGAGTTGGCGCAGCAGCGGCAGCGCGCGCAGCGGCTCGGGCACCGACTCCAGGGCGTTGTCCCGCAGTTCGAGGTGGCGCAGCTGGGTGAGCGCGGAGAAGGCGGCGGGCAGGGATGTGATGCGATTGCCGCGCAGCCACAGCTCCCGCAGCCGGCCGAGCCGCCCGACCGACTCGGGCAGCCCGGCCAGCTCGTTGTGTTGCGCGCGCAGCTCCACCAGGCCCGCCATGTCGCCGGTCTCCGGCGGCAGTTCACCGATCCGGTTCTCGCCGACATTGAGATACGCCAGCCGGTCCAGCCGGCCGAGCTCGGACGGCAGCCGGGTCAGGCGGTTGTCGTGCAGATACAGATACCGGGTCAGGCTCCGCAGCTCGCCGAGTTCGCCGGGCGCTTCGGCGAGCTGGTTGTGCCCCAGGTCGAGCGTGTGCAGGCGGTGGAGGCGGCCGATGTCCGGGGAGAGGCGGGTGAGTCCGTTGTCCGCGAGAATCAGCACCCGCAGCCCGGTGCGCCCCCATACGTCCTCGGGCACGGCGCCGAGACCCGCCTTCCAGAGGTTGAGTACATCCGTCATGGGGGCGGACTCTATGGGCCGCCCGGTCATGGCCTAAGGCCAGGGGCGGAGTTCGGGGAGCGCCTCCGGGTCCAGCGGGCCGGCGGGGGTGCGTCCGGCCAGCCACGCGGTGAGATCGGTCAGCCGCCCCCGTACGGTCAGCGGTCCGCCCGATCCGTAGGTGCGCCGCTCCGGTCCGTCGGTGGCCTCCAGGGTCAGCCGGGTGTCGAGCGGTGCGCGCGGGGCGAGGAAGTCCAGTGCGTGCGCGCAGAAGTCGCGCGACCAGTCGCCGGGGCCGTAGTCGAGCAGCGCGTCCGCGGTGTGGATCTCCAACTCCCGCCACCAGCACAACAAAACGCCCCGCACATCCCCGTCGCGGTAGTGGACGGGCCGCTCCCAGTCCCGCGGGCCCACCGCGGTGAAGGCGCCCTCCGCCTCCGCGAGGGCCTCGGTCACGGCGTGCCGCAGCTCGTCCGCCGTGCGCTTCGAACCCGCCTCGATCGCGGCATCCCGGGCCGGGCGGCCCCCGTCGTACACCTCGACCAGCTCGCCCCGCAGCGCGAACCTGGCCTGCCGGGCGAGCGCCGACCCGACGCCCCCGATGTGCGCCAGCACATGCGCCCGGCTCCAGCCGGGCAGCGCGCTCGGCTCGCGTGCCGCGGCCTCGGTCAGGCCGTCCAGCAGGGTGCGCAGCCGCTGGTGTCCGGAGAGTACGGCGGCGACCACCCGCGCCGCGCCGTCGGCGGCCGTGCCCGCGTTCGTGTCTGTGTTCGTCTCGTCCATACGTCCCCCAGGGGCTAATGGTTGGATCGGGAGGCTACCATTAACCTCATGTCCGATGACCGACTCGCCCTCGCGCTCGCCGTCACCATCCGCCACGACGGGAACGGCGGGGTGGCCGACGACCTGGCCACGCCCGAAGGGCTGACCGCCTGGGTGCGGGAGCTGGCCGAGCCGCTGGGGGACGCGCTGGACGCCCAGGACTTCACCGCGGACGCGGCCGCGCTCGACGCCGTACGCGACCTGCGCGCCGCCGTCCGCGCGCTGTTCGCCCGCGCGGTGCGGCCCGGCCCGCCGAGCTCCGCCGACGCCCACCGGCTGCTGCCCGGGGAACTGGCCGTGGCGCGGCTGAACGCGGCGGCGGCCCGGGTCCCCGGCGCTTCGTGCCTGGAGTGGGCCGAGGGCAGTGCCCCCGTGATCCGCGCCGCGCGGCCGCCGGGCTTCACCGACGCCGACCGGCTGGTGGCGGCGCTCGCCCGCGACGCCATCGGGTTTCTCGCCGGGCCGGAGCGAGAGCGGCTGCGGGCCTGCCCCGCCCCGCGCTGTGTCCGCTACTTCGTCAAGGACCATCCCCGCCAGGAGTGGTGCAAGCCGTCCTGCGGCAACCGCGCCCGCGTCGCCCGCCACCACCGCCGCCACCGGACGGAGTCCTAGAACGATGCCGGTGCCACGTACGCGTCGAGGCCCGCCCACGGCCGCTGCCGCCCGCGGCTCACCGCCGCGATGCCGCGCTCGTCGTACCGGGCCGTCTGATACGACCACGCGAGATTGCCCCGCATCACATGCCGCATGCCGTCCACGTAGTGCGCGACATGCCGCAGGGTGTCCGCCCCGGCCCCGGCGAGGAGCGTGGGCAGCCGCGCGGCGGTCTCCTCGAACCACCGGTAGCGGGCGTCGGCGAGGCGGGCGATATGCCCCACGGCCTCCTCCAGGGTGCCGCCCGTGAGCTCCCGCTGGACGATCACGCTGTTGTGGACGTCCCCGGCGGCCAGCTCCTTGGCCAGCGAGACGATGTCATTGGTGAAGACCACCACATCGTCGGTGGCCGTCCGCATCCGCGCGAGCGGGAAGCCGCCGTGCACCGCCTCCGGCAGGGCGTATCCGCCGAACCGCTCGTTGAGGTCAAGGCACGGCTGCACGCCGATCGAGTGGCGGCGCAGGGCCACCACCGCCTCCACCGAGCGCGGGCGGCTCCCGGTGCGGCCCAGCGCCTCGCGGTGGTAGGAGTGCAGATACTCCATCCAGTGGCGGCGGAAACGTTCCCGCCACACTCGCGGCCTGCCGTGGTGGATGCGCCGCCACAGGTCGCGGAAGCTCTCGACGAGAGGGCCGCCGGGGCTGTGCCCGGCGGCCCTCCCAACCGGCTCTTCCGCCTCCTCCGCCGCCCGGACGACGGCGTCCAGCAGCCGTAACACCTCCCGGGGCCGGCATCCCAGCTCTCCGTCGAACTGGTCGTCGAAGACGAAGTACCACCCGCACAGGTCATTGCCCAAGGCCAGGTCGGCGCCCGTCTCGCCCGGGTAGAAGTGTGCCGCCAGCAGATCGAACCGCAGCGCGTCGTACTCCGCCACCGACGCGTCCCCCTGGAAGACGCCGTACCGCGACAGCCACTGGATGGTGTGCCGCCGCGCGGCCTCGGCGTCAGGGCTGATCAGATCGGCCGCCGGGAAGCCGAAGAGCGCCGCCGGCCGGGTTGCTGGTGGTGGTGAACCTGCCTCGTCCATGGTCCGTATCCGCCCCCTCAGGACATACGGGACCGCGTCGGCGCCAGGGACCGGCCCCCTTCGCGCCACGGTCCTCGCTGCACCCGGACATGGTGGCGCGGTCGCTGTTCCCTTCGATAGGGCGCCTGTCGAATTGGCGTGTGCCAATGGCAATGCCGCCAGAAAATTCCCCGCATACGGCGCTACGGAGCGTCCCGATCGGGCTACGCTCAGCTGTACCTGCCGAAGGGGTACGAGCGTGGCGGAGAACATGAGACGACAGGGCCGGGGGCGCCGGACGCTGCTGGAGAGGGAGTCCGAACTCAGCGCGATGGACCTCGCGTTGACCGAACTGTGCGGGGATCCGGCCGGCGACCCGGGCGGGCCGCGCATCGGCGGGGTGGTCGCGTTCGCGGGGCCGGGCGGCGCCGGCAAGACCGCGCTGCTCGGCGAGGTCCGGCGGCGGGCCGCCGCCCGTGGCTGCACGGTGCTCTCGGCGCGCGCCGGCGAGCAGGAGCAGGGCGTCGCCTTCCACGTCGTGCGCCAGCTCTTCCAGCCCGTGCTCGCGGCGACCGGCGAGGAAACCCACCGCAGGATCCTTGGCGGCTGGTACGACATCGTCGCGCCCGCCGTGGGCCTGGTGGTCTCCGCCGACGGCGGCTCGCCCGACCCGCACGGGGTGCGCGACGGCCTGGACTGGCTGGTGACCCGCTTCGCCGTCCAGCAGGCCCCGGTCGTCATGATCCTGGACGACGCCCACTGGGCCGACACCGAATCCCTCGACTGGCTCACCCGGTTCGCGCCCCGCGTCGTCGACCTGCCCATGCTGCTCGCGGTCGGCTACCGTCCCGAGGAGCTGTCCGCCGACGCCGCGGCGCTGCGCGGACTCACCGAGCGCCAGGGCTCGCGGCCCCGGCTGCTGGCGCCGCTCACCCCGGGCGCGGTCGGCCGGATCGTGCGCGAGGCGCTCGGCGCGGAGGCGGACGAGTCCTTCTGCCGCGAGTGCTGGGCGGTCACCGGCGGCAACCCCTTCGAGGTCGTCGAGCTCACCGCCAAGGTCCGCGAGCGCGACCTGAAGCCGCAGTCCGTCAACCTCGCCCACCTGCGCGAGCTGGTCTCCACCGCCAAGGACGGCCTCAACGACCGGCTGACCCGGCTCGGCACCGCCGCCGTCCGGCTCGCCTGGGCCGTCGCGGTCCTCGGCAGCGAGGCCACCCCGGCCCTGGCCGCGGATGTCGCGGGCCTGTCCGCCTCCGAGACCGCCGAGCTGGCCCTGCGGCTGGCCGACGCCCGTATCTTCGCCCTGCCCCGCCCGACGCCGGAGGAGCGGCCCCTCGAATTTCTTCATCCGCTCATCGCCACCGCCGTCTACCGCGCGATCCCCGGCGCCCTGCGCGTGGCCATGCACGGCAGCGCCGCCGCGACGGTCCTGTCCGCGGGCCGCGGCTCCGGGGCCGCCGGCCGGCATCTGCTGGAGCTGCATCCCGAGGCCGACTCCTGGGTGGTGCGCCATCTGCGCGCGGCCGCCCGGGAATACCTGCGGGCCGGCGCGCCCGACGCCGCGCGCCGCTGCCTCGCCCGGGCGCTGCGCGAACCGCCCTCGCTTCAGGAGCGGCCCGCCGTGCTCTACGAGCTGGGCTGCGCCGCCCAGCTCAGCGAGCCCGCCGTCACCGTCAACCACCTGCGGGCCGCCCTCGAGGAGCCCGCGCTCGGCCCCGAGCTGCGCGAGGCGGTCACCTACCGGCTGGCGCAGGCGTACGGCCACAGCGGCCGCATGGAGGAGGCCGCGCAGGTCGTGGCAGCCGAGGCCGGGCGGGCCACCAGCGCCCGCACCCGGCTGCGGATGCAGGCCGAACAGATCATGTGGAACATGTTCCGCGCCGACGGCCAGGACTCACCCGCCCGCTCCCGCCGGCTGGCCCGACTGGTGGACCGGCTCTCCGGCCGCGGCATGGCCGAGCGCTATCTGCGGGGCCTGCGCGCCTTCGACGCGATGACGCGCGGCGAACCGGCCGCCATCGCCCTGCGCTACGCCGACGAGGCCCTGGACGACGGGCTGAGCTGGACCGACGACGAGTGGGGCTTCGAGGTGCCCATCCTGGTCGCCCTGACCTTCCTCCACTGCGACCAGCCGGGCCGCGCCGAGGAGCTGTTCGCGGACGGCGTCGCGGAGTGCGAGCGGAAGGGCTGGCACGGCGCGCACCTGGCGTTCGGCCTGACCCTCCTCGGCCATGTCCGCTACCGCCGCGGGGCGCTCGCCGAGGCCGAGGAACTCGCCCGCGAGGGGCTGCGGATCGCCGACCTGGTCGGGCCGGAGACGCCCGCCCACTGGACCGCCGTCGGCACCCTCGTGGAGACCCTGCTCAGCCGCGGCCGCGTCGAGGAGGCCCAGGAGTTCGCCGCCGAGCACTCCTGCGGCGGAAACATCCTCCCGGCCCTCCTGTGTCCGGACGCGCCGACCGTGCGCGGCGAACTGCTGCTGGCCCGCAATATGCACAGCGAGGCCCGGCAGCGGCTCGCCGAGGTCGGCCACCGGATGGACCGGCGCGGCATGCGCAACCCCGCCTGGTGTCCCTGGCAGCTGCACCTGGCCCAGGCCCTGGCGCTCACCGAGCCACGGCAGGCGGCCGAAGTGGCCCGGGACGCGGTGCGCCGCGCCCGCCAGTTCGGCGCCCACTCCATGATCGGCAGGGCGCTGCACACCGCCGGGCTCGTGGCCCAGGGGCCGGAGCGGCTCAGGCTGCTGGCCGAGGCCGTCGACCACCTCGAACGCTCGCCGTCCGCCTACGACCTGGCCGTCGCCCTGGTCGACCACGGCGCCGCCCTGCGCCGGATCGGGCTGCCGCAGGAGGCCGGGGAGCGGCTCTACCGCGGGCTGGAAGGCGCGGTGCGGTGCGGGGCCGACGTGCTCGCGGTGCGGGCCCGGGACGAGCTGTCCGCCACCGGGCTGCGCCCGCTTCAGCTGCGCGCCGACCACGGCACCCCGCTCACCTCCCAGGAACAGGCCGCCGCCGAGCGGGCCGCCCTCGGCTGGGCCGACGACCGGATCGGCGACGAGCTGGGCATGGAGGAGCGCGAGGTGGCCCAGGTGCTGTCCGGCGTCTACCGCAAGGTGGGCACCGACCGCACCGGGCTGGCCAAGGTCCTGGGCGCCCCGGCCGGCCTCGCCATCGGCGCCCGTGTCCCGCGCCCGGTGTCCGGACGCTGACCCGGGCCCGCCCGGCGCGCGCGTCCGCCGGTGCGGGGCTGGTGGTGCGTGGGCATCCGCGCGCGTGCGGCGGTGCGCGGGCGGCGGTGTGGGGCAGCCGGTGCGGGGCCCCGCCTCGCCGCTCCCCGGGGCCGATTCCGGCGCCGGGGCACGTACCATGTCCGCATGTCGTTCCTCCGCCGCCGCAGCCCCGCCACGCCCACCGGTCCGGACTTCGACGTCCTGGCCATGGACCCGGGGGACTGGCCCGGCGATCTCGGGGCCGGGCTGCTGCCCGCGCCCGACGGCAGCTGCCAGGGCGTCTTCCTGCGCTACGACCTGTTCGGCGGGCGCGGCCCCGCGATGATCATCGGGAATCTGCCCGAGGGGTCCCCGGCTCGCGAGCTGGCCGAGGGGCAGGTGCCGTTCGAGGTGACGCAGCTGCTGGCGGCCCTCGGAAACGACGAGCCGGTCCAGGTGGTGGACACCGAGGACACCCCGGTCATGCACGAGGACAACCTCCTCATCGTGCGCCGCATCAAGCTCTCCGAGGGCCGGATCTCCTGCGCCCAGTTCGACCGCAGCGACGGTGTCCTGGTCACCATCGCCAGCTGGGACCGGCCCATCACCGACGACCTCTACCGGCTGCTCAAGCCGCTGCCCGCGGAGATGTTCCAGCAGGGCTGAGGCCCGACGCTTGGCGGCTGCGGGCTCGTCGCACCGAGGGGGGTGGCGATGCGGCTCCACCCGTACGACACGTCTGCGTCCGACACGCTCTGGTACGACAGGCCCGCCGAGGATTGGGAGGGCCAGGCGCTGCCTCTCGGCAACGGCACGCTCGGCGCGACGGTCTTCGGCGGGCTCGCCCGCGAACGGATCCAGTTCAACGAGAAGAGCCTGTGGACCGGCGGCCCCGGCGTGCCGGGCTATGACTTCGGCGACTGGCACGAGCCCAGGCCCGGCGCGCTGGAGGCGGTCCAGCGGCGCATCGACGAGGACGGCGCCGCCGACCCCGCCGAGGTGGCGGCCCGGCTCGGCCAGGCCAGGACCGGCTACGGCGCCTACCAGACGTTCGGTGATCTGTGGCTGGAGCTGCCCGGCGCGCCCGAGGCCCCGGACGGCTACCGTCGCGCACTCGACCTCCGCAACGGCATCGCGACCGTGGTGTACACCGCCCAAGGGACGCGTTACCAACGGGAGTTCCTGGCCTCATACCCCGATCGGGTGATTGCCGGACGGCTGAGCGCCGACCGCCCCGGCGCGGTCGGCTTCACTCTGCGCTACACCTCACCGCGCGCCGACCACCGGGTCACGGCCGAGGGCGGGCGGCTGACCGCGCGCGGCGCGCTGGCGGAAGGCGGGCTGCGATTCGAGGCCCAGGTGCGGGTGGTGGCCCCGGGCGGCACCATCACCGCCGGGGACGACGGCACGCTCACCGTCGCGGGCGCCGACAGCGCCTGGTTCGTCCTCGCGGCCGGTACGGACTACGCCGACACCTACCCCGGCTACCGCGGCACGGACCCCCACCGGGCGGTCACCGAGGCCGTGGACGCCGCCGCCCGCGAGCGCTACCAGTCGCTCGTCGTACGCCATGTCCGCGACCACCGGCGGCTGTTCGACCGAGTGTCCCTCGACCTGGGTGGGCAGGCCCCGGCCGAGGAGCCCACCGGCCAGCTGCTGGCCCGGTACACCGGCGGCGACAGCCCGGCCGACCGGGCGCTGGAGACGCTGTACCTCGCGTACGGCCGCTATCTCCTCATCGCCTCCTCCCGGCCCGGCTCCCTGCTCCCGGCCAACCTCCAGGGCCTGTGGAACCACACCACCGCCCCGCCGTGGTCCGGCGACTACCACACCAACATCAACCTCCAGATGAACTACTGGCCCGCCCACCCCCTGGGCCTCGCCGAGACCACCGAGCCCCTGCACCGCTTCATCACCGCCCTGCGCGCCCCCGGCCGCCGCTCGGCGCGGCGGATGTTCGGCGCGCGCGGGTGGGTGGTGCACAACGAGACCAATGCGTACGGCTTCACCGGCGTACACGACTGGCCGACCGCCTTCTGGTTCCCCGAAGCCGCCGCCTGGCTCGTCCACCACCTCTACGAGCACTACCGCTTCACCCTCGACACCGGCTTCCTGCGCGAGGTGGCCTATCCGGCGATGCGCGAGGCCGCCGAGTTCTGGCTGGACACGCTGCGCACCGACCCCAGGGACGGCACGCTCGTGGTGACGCCGAGCTACTCGCCCGAGCACGGCGAGTTCACCGCGGGCGCCTCGATGTCCCAGCAGATCGTCCACGACCTGTTCGCCGCCACCCTGGAGGCGGCCCACGCGCTCGGCGACGACCCCGCCTTCCGTGATCACCTCCAGCGCGCCCTGGACGCACTCGACCCGGGGCTGCGCATCGGCTCCTGGGGGCAGTTGCAGGAGTGGAAGGCCGACTTGGACGACCCGGAGGACGACCACCGGCACGCCTCCCACCTCTTCGCCCTCCACCCCGGGCGGCAGATCCAGCCGGGGACGCGGTGGGCGGACGCCGCCCGGGTGTCCCTGGAGGCGCGCGGTGACGGCGGCACCGGCTGGAGCAAGGCCTGGAAGGTCAATTTCTGGGCCCGGCTGCGCGACGGCGACCGCGCGCACCGGCTGCTCGCCGAGCAGTTGATCCACTCCACGCTGCCCAACCTGTGGGACACCCACCCGCCGTTCCAGATCGACGGCAACTTCGGCGCCGCCGCCGGGGTCGCGGAGATGCTGCTACAGAGCCACCACGGCGTGGTGGATGTGCTGCCCGCCCTGCCGGACCGCTGGCCGGACGGGGCGGCCCGGGGCCTGCGGGCGCGAGGAGATGTGACCGTCGACATCGCCTGGCGCGGTGGCCGGGCGCGGGCCGTCACCCTGGTAGTCGGCCGTGACGGGGTGATACGCGTGCGCAGCGGCCTCTTTGACGGCCCGTATGCCGCGCATGACGCCACAGACGCCACAAAGGCCGCCGAGGGCCGCGAGGTGACCGTCCGGCACGAAGCCGACACGGTCACGCTCGCGGCCCTCGGCGGCCACACCTACACCTTCACCGCACGCGGCTGAAGCGCCCCCGAAGCGAGCTCGCGACTACCGGTCGGAGGGCTCGATCCGCACATCGGCGGCCCGTACGAACGCCACCCGGTGGCCGAACTGGATCTGGTAGTACGTGTCCTGGCCGCGCACCACCTTGTGGCCCGCCGGGTCGAAGGTGGTGGCCCACAAATACTCGCCCTGGGTCTTCAGGCCCAGCGCGTACCGCTGCCCCGCGAGCAGCTTGTACGACAGCGGCGAGACGGCCTGCACCGGCACGCCCTCCGGGTATGCCTCCTGCTCCGGGTAGGCGCGGCCGTACACCGGCACATCCGCCGCGCCGTCCTTCGGAGTGACGACCAGGCCCTTCCCGTTCACCGCGGTCGGCCGGCGCTTGGGGTTCTCGAACCAGGCCTTCTGCCCCAGATACCAGATGGCCGTCCAGTCGCCCTGGCGCTCCGCGACCGCGAACCGCTGGCCGGTCGACGCACGGGCGCCGGTGTCGTTGACGCCGGTGGTGGAGTCAGCCCCGTCGGGGCGCAGCCCGATGTCCTTGACCAGCGGGGCGTCCGCGCTCGGCGCGGTGTGCAGCCGCACCGCGCCCGAGCCGTGCGGGGCGCACGGCTGTCCGGCGGTGTCGCAGCCGGTGTACACGGGCTGGTGGGTGTCGTAGTCGGGGCGGATGGTGACCAGCCCGCCGCCCGGGCCCGCGGTGGTGTGGAAGGGCGCGCCGAGGAGGGTGAAGTAGTGCGCCCAGTCCCAGTAGGGGCCGGGGTCGGTGTGCATGCCCTTGATGTTCGGGGTGGTGGTGCCGGGGACGTTGTCATGGCCCAGGATGTGCTGGCGGTCCAGCGGGATGTCGTACTTCCGGGCGAGATAGCGCACCAGCCGGGCCGAGGCGCGATACATCGCCTCCGTGTACCAGGCGTCGGGGGCGGTGAGGAAACCCTCGTGCTCCAGCCCGATCGACTTGGCGTTGACGTACCAGTTGCCCGCGTGCCAGCCGACGTCCTTGAGCGCCAGGTGCTGGGCGATGTGCCCGTCGGCGGAGCGCAGGGTGTACTGCCAGGACACATACGTGGGGTCCTGGATCAGCTTGAGGCAGACGTCCCAGGTGCCCTCGGTGTCATGGATGACGATGTAGTCGATCGTCTGGGACTCGGGGCGGTTGCCCAGGTCGTGGTTGCCGTAGTCGTTGTCGCCGAACTGCTCGTAGGGCGCCGGGATCCACTCGCACGAGACGCCCTTGGGCGCGTCGACGTTCGGATCCCGCGTGACGGACGGCAGACCCAGCGCCCGCAACTGCCGGGTGTCGGGGGACACCTCGGGCGCGGCCGACAGCGAGACCGCCTCGCCCGCGCCCGTGGTGCGCGCCGCGCCGCCGCGGATCACCTCGAAGACGTCGTCGGCGAACACGGCGGCCGCCGTGGCGTTGTCGGAGCCGGAGTAGGCCGCCACCGCCGCGTACCAGTCGGCCGGGTCCTCGCTCAGCGGCAGCCCCAGCTTCTTCTGCTCGGCGGCCAGCAGGGCCGCGCCACCGCGTACGTTGGCCGCCTCGTCGCCGCGCAGCGCCGCGCCGGACAGTCCGCTCAGCTCGGCGGCCCGCTCCAGGGTCCGCAGCCGCGCGGGCAGCTGCCGCGCCTGGGGCACCTCGGTGTCGGGCACCGGATGGGGGCGCGCCAGGTCGCCGCGCGCGTCCTCCGTGCCGTGGCTGTGGTGCGGGGTGCGGGTCAGGGCGGTGGTCGCGTCGGTGAGGTGCATGGGGCCGTAGCCACCGGTGACGCTGGGCGCGCCGCCGTGGCCGTCCCAGCGCGACTGTAGATACGACACGCCCAGCAGCACGCTCAGCGGGACGCCGTACTCCTTCGCCGCGGCGGCGAAGGCCCGCTGCAGGGCGTCGCTCCCGGACCGGGGCTCGTCGGCCAGGGCGGCCGGGGCCTCAGCCGCGAGGGGGAGCAGAAAGGCGGCCGACGCGGCGGCGCCCGCGGTCCGCAGGGCGGTCCGTCGCGTGGGGCCGGACACCGGTCTGTTCGAGTCGTGCGCGCTGTCCTGTGCGGATCCTCGCATTGCAGCCTCCTCCAAGGCGGGCCGGGCGTGCGCCGGGTGTGCGCTGGTCGTGCGTGCGGGGCTGAGCCCACCTAGAGGTATCCGCTGCCGGGCGATCCGTCAATCATGTTCGACCGCCGGGGGGTTTGCACGTCAACGCCCGTGCCGAGGGGTTTCCCGGCACGGGCGTACGGGCCTGCGGCGCGTCACTGGTCCAGACCGGTGACGCGCCCCGCGGCTCAACGGGTTCCGACCGCGGCCCGCACGGCACGCCGCGCGAGGGAGCAGTCGTCGTGCAGACGGCGCAGCAGCAGACGCTGCTCCTCGCCGGCCCCGACCGCGCCCGGAGCCACGGGGGCGGGGTCGTGCATGGCGCGCTGCACGGCGGTTTCGTACTGGCGGATCTCCCGCGTCAGTACGAGCATCAGATTCACCAGGAAGGCGTCCCGCGCGTCGGGCCCAGCCGCCTGCGCCAGCTGGCTGATCTGGCGCCGCGGCCCCGGCGCGTCGCCGAGCGCGGCCCACAGCGTGGCCAGGTCGTACCCGGGCAGATACCAGCCCGCGTGGTCCCAGTCGATGAGCGCCGCCCCGGCCGGGGAGAGCAGGATGTTGTTCAGTAACGCGTCGCCGTGGCAGAACTGGCTCTGGCGGCCGGAGGTGTGCGCCAGACCGCGCAGCAGCTTCCGCAGATCGCCCATGTCCCGGTCGGTGAGCAGCCCGAGCTCGTGGTAGCGCGCCAGCCGGGCCGCGTAGTCGATCGGCGCGTCGAACAGATCGGCGGGCGGCCGCCACAGATTGATCCGGCAGATGGCGCCGAGCGCGGCCCGCACATCGGCGCGCGGCGGCGGCTCGGCGGGGTGGCGCTGGGACGCCGCCACCCGCCCGGGCATCCGCTCGATGACCAGGGTGCAGTTGTCCGGGTCCGCCGCGATCAGCCGGGGCACCCGGACCGGCGGGCGGTGGCGTACGAACGCCCGGTACATCGCTATTTCCCGCCGGAACCGCTCGGCCCAGGCCGGGGAGTGGTCCAGCAGGCACTTGGCGACCGCGGTGGTGCGGCCCGTGGTGCCGACCAGGAGCACGGACCGCCCGCTGCGCCGGAGCACCTGGACGGGGTTGAACTCCGGACAGATGCGGTGGACCGACGCGATCGCCGTGCGCAGCTGTGCTCCTTGCGGGCCGGACATGTCGAGTCTCCCGCTCAGCGGGCCGGGGCCCGGGGCCCGCCTCGCTCGCCCGCCGGGGGCGGGATCCAGGAACGGCCCGGCGCCGGGCGGTTGCCGACGGTACGGCCGGGGTGGGGCGGACACGGAGGACGATGCTGCGTACATGGACAATACAGATCCCTTCGTGTGCCGACGAGTCGCGCGCCTCCCGGCCCCGGGGCGAGGCCGCACCCTGGGGAATGCGGTCCGCTGGTCCGTCTGGTCCGGCTGGTCGTGCTCGTCCGGCTGGTTCACTCAGTTGTCGGTCGACTGATGCCAGTTGCCTGATGTCACTTGCCTGGTGCCACTTGACCGACAGCCGTTCGCCGAACGCCGCCGGGCCGGGTGGCGCGGTCCTACACCACACCCGCCCGCGGGTGGCACACCATCTGGCGGACCCTGGCGAACCCTGGCGAATAGTCGCACGGGCCGTGACTGGCCCGTTACTGTCAAGTCAGCCGAGAACCTGGGGGCTTGACGTGACGAGGGAACCCAACACCCGTCTCGCGGACCTGTTCGGCATCGCCGGCTGGTCCAAGGGGGAACTCGCGAGGCTCGTGAACCGGAAGGCGGCGGCCATGGGCCATCCGCAGCTGGCGACCGACACCTCGCGGGTGCGGCGTTGGATCGACACCGGCGAAGTGCCGCGCGATCCCGTGCCCAAGGTTTTGGCCGCCCTGTTCACCGAGCGCCTCGGTCGAGTCGTGACCATCGAGGACCTCGGGTTCGCACGGCAGGGGCGCGCGGGGAAGGGGCAGTCCGCGGACGGGCTGCTCTGGGCGCCCGAGTCCACGGCCGCGGTCCTCACCGAATTCACGGGAATGGACCTTATGTTCAACCGACGCGGCTTGGTGGGTGCGGGCGCCGCGCTCGCCGCAGGATCAGCCATCACCGGTGCCATGCACGACTGGCTGCACAGTGACCCGACTCTCGCCACCGACGCCCCCCGTACCGACGATCCGCTGTCCGCGGACTTCGCCGGCTTCGACCGCTACGAGGCGGCCCCCGTGGGCTCCCAGGAGATCGACGCGCTCGAGCACTCGGTCGACGTCTTCCGCGCCTGGGACGCCGCCCGCGGCGGGGGACTACAGCGCAAGGCCGTGGTGGGCCAGCTCAACGAGGTGGGCGGGATGCTCGCCTACCGCCACCCCCCGGCGCTGCAGCGCCGGTTGTGGGGCGTCGCGGCCAACCTGGCCGTGCTCGCCGGGTGGATGTCCCACGACGTGGGCCTGGAGCCCACCGCCCAGAAGTACTTCCTCATCGCCGCGCACGCGGCCCGCGAGGGCGGCGACCGCCCCCGGGCCGGCGAGGCGCTCTCCCGGGCCGCCCGGCAGATGGTCCACCTGGGCCGGCCGGACGACGCACTTGATCTGATGAAACTCGCCAAGTCCGGCGCGGGCGAGGAGACGCTGCCCCGCACCCGCGCCATGTTCTGCACCATCGAGGCCTGGGCGCAGGCGTCGATGGGCCACGGTCAGGCGGTGCGCCGCACCCTGGGCCAGGCGGAGGAGCTGTTCGTCTCGGACAAGGGGGACGTGCCGCCGCCGAGTTGGATGCAGCTGTTCAACGAGGCGGATCTGCACGGCATGGAGGGGCTGGTCTACCGCACGCTCGCGGAGCATGAGTTCGGGGCCGCGGTGATCGCGCAGCGGCATGCCAAGGAGGGGCTGCGGATGCGGGAGGAGGGCCGCGACCGGTCGCAGATCTTCGACCACATCTCGATCGCCTCGGCGTGCTTCCTCGGCGACGATCCGGAGCAGGCGGACAAGTACGCGCGCCTGGCCCTGCTGACCATCGAGCACAACTCCTCCCACCGCACCTGGGACCGGCTGCGCGAGATGTACCGGCTCACCGGCCGGTACTCCACGCGCCCCGACATCCAGAGACTGCGCGAGGAGATCGAGCAGCGGGCGCCGAAAGGGCTGGGGCCCAAGGGTTCCGGCCCGAAGACACCGGGCGGCGGAATAACGGGCGGCGGAGCGCTGGGCGGTGACGGAAAGACGGCTGTCATCTGACGCGCTACGCCCCGACCCGCGCGCTCGGCTGACGCGCTACGAGCTGACCCGCGCGATCAGCACGCACGCGTCGTCCTCGCGCCGCTCGTCGTCGAAGGCCTCCACTACGGCCCGTACGCACTCCTGTGCGCTGCGAGCGGTGGCGAACCGCGGCGCGAGCCCGAGCAGCCGCTCGGCCCCCGCGTCACCGTCGGCGTCCGCGCCGAACGGCCAGAGCCCTCCGGTGTGCAGCACCAGCAGATCGCCGGGCTCCAGCCGCTCATCGTGCTGGGTGTATGTCGCTCCCGGCGTGGCGCCGAGCAGTACGCCGCCCGGTGACTGGAGGGCGCGCCCCGTCCCGTCGCGGAAGAGCAGCGGGGCGGGGTGCGCTGCCTGCGCCCACACCAGGGTGCGGGCGACGGGGTCGTACCGGCCGCACACGGCGCTGCCCAGGGCAGGCTGCGCGGAGGCGTCGAGCAGTTGGTTGAGCCAGCCCATCAGGGCGCCCGGCGCCACCCCGGCCACGGCCATGCCGCGCACCGCGCCGAGCAGCATCGCCACGCCGGAGGTGGCGGCCACGCCGTGGCCGGTGAGGTCGCCGACGCTGAGCAGGGTCCGGCCGTCGGGCAGCTCCAGCGCGTCGTACCAGTCGCCACCGATCAGCGTGCTGGTCGAGGCGGGGAAGTAGTGGGCGGCGAGGTCCAGGGCGGCCGCTCCCCCCGGGGAGAGCCGAGGGGAGCCCCGCCACACGGGCAGCACGGCCTCCTGTAGCTCGACCGCGACCCGGCGCTCGGTCTGCGCGATATGCCGCTGTCGCCGCAGCGAGTCACGGCTCTCGCGCACCGCCCGCTCGCTGCGCCGCAGCTCGCTGACGTCCCGCAGCACGGCCCACATGGACGCGGTGCTGCCGTCGCCGTCGAGCACGGGCTCGCCCGACATATGGACCGTGCGCACCACGCCGTCGGCGCGCACGATGCGGAATTCCCCGTCGATCGGCTTGCCGTCGACGAGACAGTCGGTGACCAGCGCGGTCAGGGTCGGCTGGTCCTCGGAGAACACCCAGGAGGGCAGCTCGTCCAAGGTCAGCCCGCCGTCCTCGGGGGCCCGGTCGAAGATCTGGTACAGCTCGTCCGACCAGGTCACGGCGTCGGTGAGGAGGTTCCACTCGGCGCTGCCGACCCGGCTCAGCAGCGAGCCGTGCCCGTCGGGCCCGGCGTCCCGCGCGGACGTGGCGTAGGCGGAGCCCGGCGGCGGGGGCGGCTCGGGGGCGGAGCGGGCGCCGGGCCGGCCCTCCGCTTCCGTCTCCGTGGGCGCCTCGGCCTCGGCCGGGTCGGCGGGCAGTCCCTCGCGCAGCTGGTCCAGATGCCGGCCAAGGTCGTCCAGATGGTGGACCGCGAGGTCGCACAGCGCGCGCTGCCAGCGCAGCTGGGGGTCGTCCGTACGGTCGATGTCCGCCGTGGTGTCCCGGCGGACGGCATCGACGCCGCCGCGCAGCCGCCGGGTCTGTGAGATGAGTGTGTCGACCGTGTCCCTGGGAGGCTGGGGAGGCTGGGCTGCGGAATGGTCCGCGGAGCGGGGGGACGGCATGACGTTCTCCGATACGGGCACGGCGTGGCCGGGTCGTGAGGGAAGGACCGGTTACGACTCTTGCACAGGCTGCGACATCGCGTAAGCGGTTTGGCAATACCCGATACGGTGGTGCTTTTGGCATATGCCAGTGGCTGTCCGGGGCAAGTCGGCACGGTTCGGTGGAATGGGCTGTTCCGGGTAGGCTGCGGCGCTCGGGATCTCATGGTCCCGGGCGTTGATCCACGTTCATCGCGCATATCACGCCCGGACACCGGCAAGAATGCCGATCGACGGAAATCCCGTTGCCAGCGAACCCCCCGCACCGGATGCTGACCTCATGTTCGATCCAGACATAGCGCCCAGCGGCACCCTGCTCGGCCTCCTCCAGCGAGGCCGCGGCGACGGGACCCTGCACGCCCTCGCCGCGCCGCGGGCCGAGGCGCTCGCGGCACTGCACCACTGTGTGCTGCGCGACCCCCGGCGTGACTGGCAGGTCGAGAACCGCTCCTTGTACTACGCCCGGCTCTGCCTCGAACTCGACGCCGGGCTCGACGAGATCGAACAGCACCTCTTCGACCCCGACGACCTCATCGACGCCGCCGAGGAGCGCACCGGCCTCGCCCTCGCCGTCCTCGGCCACCTCGCCTCGTACGGCCGCGAGGACGCCCTCCGCCTGCTCCGCCGCTACGCGGCGACCGGCGGCAACTGGCAGTGGGCGCTGGACGAGCTGGCCCTGCGCGACGGGGACACCGAGCTGCGCGCCCTCGCCCCCGCCGTCCTCGCCAGATATCCCGAGACCCCCGAAGGCGACGCCGAACTCGCCGCCGCCGTGCGCGGCGCCTACGAACCCCGGCCCTGGCGGCTGTGGGCCGACGACCCCCGGCACGGGGCCCGGGTGCACGCCGCTCAGGAACAGGGCTCCTTCGACCGCTGGCAGCGCCAGCTGCGCCCCTCGGGCCCGCGCCCCGGCTGGAGCGTCCACGACGTGCTCCTGTGGGCCCAGCAGGAGGACGACCTGCGGCCCGGCGCCCGCCGCCCCGACGCCGCGGCCCGCTGCCTGGCCGCCGTCGCCGGTCCCGAGGACCGGCCCGAACTCCTCGCCGCCGCCGCGGCCGCGCCCGACGCGGCCCGTGCCGCGGCGCTGCGGCATCTCGCGGAGACCGGCGACCCCGAGGTACTCGACCTGATCGAAGCCGCCGTCACCGACCCCTCCGCCTCCGAGCTGGTCTCCCAAGGAGCCCTCGCCGCCTTCGAGCGGATGCGCAGCATCGCCGCCCTCGACCGGGCCCGGCTCTGGGCCCAGCGCCCCGACCCCCTCGGCGCCGCGGCCGCCGCCATGCTCGCCTGCCGGGGCGGGCAGTACGACGCGCCCCTCGTGCTCTCCGCCCTGCGCGACACGGTCCGGGGCGAAGGCCCCGACGCCCAGGCCCTGTGGACCCTCGTCGACGGCGCCGGACGGCTGAGGATCGCCTGCGCGGCCCCCGTGCTGCGCCACGTCTACCGCGAGACCGCCTCCTCCCACCTCCGCGGCCGCGCGGCGCGCGCCCTGGCCGCCACCGACCCGTCCTTCGGCGCGGGCTTCGCGGTCGAATGCCTCTGGGACTGCGAGGAGAGCACCCGCGAACTGGCCGCCCGGCACGCCACCACCGCCGACGCCCGCGTCGTCGAGCAGCTCCGCAGACTCGCCGCCGACCCGGCGGAGGAGGCGGAGGTCCAGACGGCGGTCCGCAGCCGCTTCGGCCCCGAGGACTAACGCTCATGGGACGTTCCACGTCCCGAAAGCTGCACGATGCCGGGGCCACCCTTCGTACGCCGACAACACGGGTATGCGTGTCGCCATCGTCACCGAATCCTTCCCGCCCGACGTCAACGGCGTCGCCCACTGCGCCCTACAGACCGCCCGGCACCTGCACCGGCGCGGCCACCAGCCGCTGGTCATCGCGCCCGCCGTGGCGCACGACGGCCCGGCGGACCCCGACGCCTCCCGCCCCTACCCCGTCCTCCGCATCGCCTCCCTGCCCCTCCCCGGCTATCCCCAGGTGCGCGTCGCCCTCCCCAGCCGACGGCTCGCCGCCGCCCTGACCGCCCACCGCACCGACGTCGTCCACCTCGCCAGCCCCTTCGTCCTCGGCGCCCGCGGCATGACCGCCGCGCTGCGGCTGCGCATCCCCGCCGTCGCCGTCTACCAGACCGACCTGGCCGGCTACGCCCGTACCTACCTCGGCAAGGGCGAGAACGCGGCCTGGCGCCGGATACGCGCCGTGCACACCGCGGCCGACCGGACCCTCGCCCCGTCCACCGCCGCCGCCCGCGACCTCGACGACCACGGCGTGCCGCGGGTACGGCTGTGGGCGCGCGGCGTCGACACCGAACGCTTCACCCCCGAGCGCCGCGACACCGAACTGCGCCGCACCCTCGCCCCCGGCGGCGAGCTGATCGTCGGCTACGTCGGCCGGCTCGCGCCCGAGAAGAACGTCGAGCTCCTCGCCTCCGTCTGCGCGCTCCCCGGCGTCCGGGTGGTCATCGTCGGGGACGGCCCCAGCGAGCCGGGCCTGCGCGCCGCGCTGCCCGGGGCCCGCTTCCTGGGGCGTCGCACCGGCGACGAACTCGCCCGCGTCTTCGCGTCCCTGGACGTCTTCGTGCACACCGGCCCGCAGGAGACCTTCTGCCAGACGGTGCAGGAGGCCCAGGCCAGCGGCGTCCCCGTGATCGCCCCCGCGGCCGGCGGCCCGCTCGACCTGGTCGACCACGGCCGCACCGGCCTGCTGGTACCGCCCCGCGACGCGACCGCGATCGCCGACGCCGTCTCCCTCCTCGCGGCCGACCCGCGGCTGCGCTCGGCGCTCGGCGGCGCGGGGCACGAAGCGGTCCAGGGCCGCACCTGGGAGGCGGTCGGCGACCAGCTGATCGAGCACTACTCCGAGGTGCTCGCGGCCCGCACGGCGGTGGCCGCATGAGCGTGTCTTGGCGCGCTGTGCGGGCTGGAGTGAGGAGCCGCGCAGTGACGGAGGAGCGAGCGGTGACGAGGGAAGCTCGTGCGTTGGAGCGCGGCAAGGCTGAGCGGGGGGAGGGGCGCGTGTCTTGGCGCGCTGTGCGGGCTGGAGTGAGGAGCCGCGCAGTGACGGAGGAGCGAGCGGTGACGAGGGAAGCTCGCGCGTTGGAGCGCGGCAAGGCTGAGCGGGGGGAGGGGCGCGTGTCTTGGCGCGCTGTGCGGGCTGGAGTGAGGAGCCGCGCAGTGACGGAGGAGCGAGCAGTGATGAGGGAAGCTCGCGCGTTGGAGCGCGGCAGGACTGAGCGGGAGGGAGGGGCATGAGCGCCGCGCCGTCGCGGGCGGGTGCGTCGGCCCATGACCCGAACGGGGGGCGCGCGCCCCTGCGGATCGTCAGGCTCGCCAACTTCGTCACCCCCTCGTCCGGCGGGCTGCGCACCGCGCTGCGCGAGCTCGGCGCGGGCTACCGGGCGGCCGGGCACGAGCCGGTCCTGGTCGTGCCGGGCGCGCACGCCTCGGACGAGCTCACCCCCCAGGGGAGGGTGATCACCGTCCCGGGGCCCCAGGTGCCCGGCACGGGCGGCTACCGCGTGCTGACCGACCGCCGACGGCTGGCGCGGCTGCTGGAAGGGCTCGCGCCCGACCGGCTCGAGGTGTCCGACCGGACCACCCTGAGGTGGACGGGGGAGTGGGCCCGCCGCGCCCGCGTGCCCTCCCTGATGGTCTCCCACGAGAGTGCCGACGGTGTACTGCGCACCTGGGGCGTCCCCGAAGCCGCCGCCCGACGGGCCGCCGACCGGCTGAATCGGCGCACCGCGCGGGCGTATTCGCGGATCGTCTGCACGACGGAGTGGGCGGCGCGCGAGTTTGTACGGATCGGCGCGCGCAATGTCGTACGCGCCCCGTTGGGCGTGGACCTGGACCACTTCCGCCCGGCCCACCGCGACCCGGCGCTGCGCGACCGGCACCGGGACGGGGCCGCGGTGCTCCTGGTGATGTGCTCGCGCCTGTCGCCCGAGAAGCGGCCCGGCCGCGCGCTCGACGCGCTCGCCGAGCTGCGCCGGCGGGGCGTCGGAGCGGCACTCGTGGTCGCGGGGGACGGCCCGCTGCGGCCCCGCCTCGAGGCCCGCGCCCGCGAGGAGGGGCTCCCGGCCGCGTTCCTGGGCCATGTCGCCGACCGGGGCGCGCTCGCCGCGCTCCAGGCCAGCGCGGACGTCGTGCTCGCCCCGGGGCCCGCGGAGACCTTCGGGCTGGCCGCGCTGGAGGCGCTGGCGTGCGGTACGCCCGTCGTCGTGAGCGAGCTGTCCGCCCTCCCGGCTATCGTCGGCCCCGCGGGCGCGACGGCGGCCGACCACGGCGCGGCGTTCGCGGACGCCGTTGAACACCTGCTGTCCCGCCCCGAGGCCACCCGTCGCGCGACGGCCCGCGCCCGGGCCGAGCGCTACAGCTGGCCGGAGGCGGTGGCCGCGTTCCTCGCGGCCCACGACGCGCCGCCCGTCCACGACGCGCCGCCCGTGCCCGGTGGGTTGCCCATCCACGACGCGTCGGCCGCCCGCAGGACGGGCCTCGCGGGGCGGTCGCGCGGCGCGGGGCGGCGGCTGTGACCGCGGTGCGGGGGCCGGGCGCCCCGGTACCGGCGGATCCGGCCGGGCGGGAGGGCCGGGATGTCCCGCCCGAGGGTGTCGTCGTGGCGCCGCGTACCGCTGCGCGGCGAGCCGCCGGGCAGCGGCCGGGCGGGGCGACGGCCGAGCAGGGCGGCCGGGACGGCGAACCGCGCGGGCTGACCGTCGGCCCGCTCCCGGCCCGCTCTCCATGGCCGTCGGTTTCGGCCGCCCCGGCTGTCGTCGCGGAGTTCGATGCCGTGCCCGCCGGTGCGGTGCGCGTCCCGGACGAGCCGAGCGGCCATCCGGCCGCACAGCGGCCGCGGGCCCCGGGCCGTCCCGCCGTCGACCGCTCACCGCACGTCCTGCGCTTTGCGGCGCTCGGCGACTCGCTGACCGAGGGGATGGGCGACCCCGCGCCCGGCGGGGGATGGCGCGGCTGGGCCGTGCACCTGGCGGGCGGGCTCGCGCCTCGGCCGGGGGCCGTGGAGCTCGTGAACGTCTCCCGTAGTGGCGCGCTCTCCACTGACGTCGCCGATGTGCAGCTGGCCGCCGCCCGTGCCGCCCGACCGCACCTCGCCTCGGTCGTGGTCGGCGCGAACGACACCCTCCGAGCCGCGTTCGACATCCGGCGGGTCGCCGAGGCGCTCGACACGGTCATCGGCACACTGCGTGCCGAGGGCACCGTGGTGCTCACCGCGTGTCTCCCCGACCCCGGCCGGATGCTGGGGCTGCCGGCCCCGCTCGCCCGGCCCCTGGCCCGCCGGATGCGCGCCGTGAACACCGTCGTGCACACGCTGTCCCGGCGGTACGAGGCCGTGCACGTACACCTCGCGGACCACGCCTGGGTCGCCGAGCGGGCGGCGTGGAGCGTGGACCGGCTGCATCCGAGCGAGCTCGGACACCGGTTGCTGGCGCGGGAGTTCCACGCGGCCCTCACCGCACGCGGGCTGGCCACCGGCCATCCGCCCGCCGAGGCGCTCGACGGCCCGCCGCCGTCGCTCCTCTCCGGCGCCTGGTGGATGGCGACACGTGGCACCCGCTGGGTCGCGGACCGCTGCACCGACCTGCTGCCCGACCTGCTCCGGCTGGCGGCGCTGGAGTGCCGCCACGCCGTGCTGGGCACCGGCCACCGGCTCGACGCGCGGGACCGCCGGGAGACCTGTGCCGCCCTCGCGGCGATCACACCGGAACGGACCGCCCACCAGCCCCACGACACCGACCACGTCTGCCACCCCGACCACGTCCGCCTTCCCGACGACACCTGCCACGCCGACCGGGCCGTCCGGGCGAATGGGGCGACAATGGCGGGGTGACGACGGGACGCTGGGAGTTCTGGATCGACCGTGGCGGGACCTTCACGGACGTCGTGGGCAAGCGCCCGGACGGCCGCCTGGTGGCCCGCAAGCTGCTGTCGCAGCACCCCGAGCGATACCGGGACGCGGCCATCGCCGGTATCCGGCTGACGCTCGGACTGGCACCCGACGAGCCCATCCCGGCCGACCGGATCGCCGTCGTCAAGATGGGCACCACCGTCGCCACCAACGCCCTGCTGGAGCGCACGGGTGAGCCGACCGTCCTGGTCGTCACCGAAGGCTTCCGGGACGCCCTGCGCATCGCCTACCAGAACCGCCCGCGCCTGTTCGACCGCCGGATCCTGCTCCCCGAGGCGCTGTACGACCGGGTCGTCGAGGTGCCCGAGCGCGTGGACGCCCACGGTGGCGTGGTGCGCGAGCCGGACCTGGACGCGACCGCGGACGCGCTGCGCTCCGCGTACCGGGACGGCTTCCGCAGCGCCGCCGTCGTGCTGTTGCACGGCTACCGCCACGCCGCGCACGAGCAGGCCGTCGGGGCGGTGGCCCGCGAGCTGGGCTTCACGCAGGTCAGCTGCTCACACGAGGTGAGCCCGCTGATGAAGCTGGTGCCGCGCGGCGACACCACCGTCGTCGACGCGTATCTCTCCCCGATCCTGCGCCGTTATGTCGAGGACGTGGCCGCCGAGCTGCGCGGCATCCGGCTGATGTTCATGCAGTCCAACGGCGGGCTGCGCGAGGCCTCGCACTTCCGGGGCAAGGACGCGGTGCTGTCCGGGCCCGCGGGCGGGGTGGTCGGTATGGTGCGCGCCTCCGGCGAGGCGGGCCACCATCGGGTCATCGGCTTCGACATGGGCGGCACCTCGACCGATGTGTCCCACTACGCGGGCGAGTTCGAGCGGGTCTTCGGCACCGAGGTGGCGGGGGTGCGGATGCGTGCCCCGATGATGAACATCCACACCGTCGCGGCGGGCGGCGGCTCGGTGCTCCACTTCGACGGGCGGCGCTATCGCGTGGGGCCCGACTCCGCCGGGGCCGTCCCGGGCCCGGCCTGCTACCGGCGCGGCGGCCCGCTGACCGTGACCGACGCGAACGTGATGGTGGGCCGTGTCCAGCCCGGCCACTTCCCGGCGGTCTTCGGCCCCCATGGCGACCAGCCCCTGGACGCGGAGACGGTGCGCACCCGCTTCGCCGCGCTCGCCGGCCGGATCGCGGAGGCGACGGGCGACCGGCGCGGGCCGGAGGAGGTCGCGGCCGGTTTCCTGGACATCGCGGTGCTGGGCATGGCCAACGCCGTCAAGAAGATCTCCGTGCAGCGCGGCCACGACATCACCCGCTACGCGCTCACCAGCTTCGGCGGCGCGGGCGGCCAGCACGCGTGCGCGGTCGCCGACGCCCTCGGCGTGGGCACGGTGGTCGTGCCGCCGCTCGCGGGCGTGCTCTCCGCGTACGGCATCGGCGTGGCCGACGCCACCGCCATGCGCGAACAGGCCCTCGAGACGGAGCTGAGCGAGGCCACCCTGGCGCGGGTGCGCGAGACCTGCGCGAGGCTGGAGATGCGGACACGCGCCGAGCTGCGCGCGGACGGCGTCCCCGAGGAGACCGTGACCACCTCGGCCCGGGTCCATCTGCGGTACGCGGGAACCGACTCCGCCATCCCCGTCCCCCTGGACACCGCCGCGGCGATGGCCGAGGAGTTCGTACGGGCGCATCGCGCGCGCTACGCCTTCACCATGGACAAGCCGCTCGTCGCCGAGGCGGTGTCGGTCGAGGCCGTCGGCGCGGCGGGCCCCACGGCCCCCACGGGCGGGTACGCGGACGGCCGGCCGGGGCGCGCGGGCGCGCCGGCCCCGGCCGCGACCGTGCGGATGTTCACCGAGGGCGCGTGGCGGGACACCCTGCTGTACGAGCGGGCCGGCCTGTGCCCCGGGGACGCCGTCGCCGGTCCGGCGATCATCGCCGAGGCGGACGCCACCACTGTCGTCGGCCCCGGATGGCGGGCCGCCGTCGGCGAGCGCGGCCATCTGCTGCTCACCCGGGTGAGGCCGCGCCCGCGCACCGTGGCGGTCGGCACCGAGGTCGACCCGGTGATGCTGGAGGTGTTCAACAGCCTCTTCATGGCGATCGCCGAGCAGATGGGCCTGCGCCTGGAGAACACCGCCCACTCCGTGAACATCAAGGAGCGGCTGGACTTCTCCTGCGCCCTCTTCGACGCCGAGGGAAACCTGATCGCCAACGCCCCGCACATCCCGGTGCACCTCGGGTCCATGGGCGAGTCCATCAAGGAGGTGCTGCGGCGCAACGGGGGCGCGATGCAGCCGGGCGATGTGTACGCCATCAACGACCCGTACCACGGCGGCACCCACCTGCCGGACGTCACCGTCGTCACGCCCGTCTTCGACGACAAGGGCACCGAGCTGCTGTTCCTCGTGGCCTCGCGCGGCCACCACGCCGAGATCGGCGGCATCACCCCCGGCTCGATGCCCGCCTTCAGCCGCAGGATCGAGGAGGAGGGCGTGCTCTTCGACAACTGGCTGCTGGTACGGGACGGCCGGCTGCGCGAGCGCGAGACCCGCGAGCTGCTGACCTCGGGGCCGTATCCGTCGCGCGCCCCCGACGCCAACCTCGCCGATCTGCGGGCCCAGATCGCCGCCAACGAGAAGGGCATCCATGAACTGCGCCGGATGATCGGGCAGTTCGGGCTGGACGTCGTGCACGCCTATATGGGACACGTGCAGGACAACGCCGAGGAGTCCGTGCGCCGCATCGTCGCGCGTCTCAAGGACGGCTCGTACCGCTACGAGACGGACAGCGGCGCGGTCATCCAGGTGGCCCTGCGGGTGGACCGTGCGGCGCGCGGGGCCGTGCTGGACTTCACCGGCACCTCACCGCAGCAGCCGGGCAACGCCAACGCGCCGAGCTCGGTGGTGATGGCGGCGGTGCTGTATGTCTTCCGGACGCTGGTGGCCGAGGACATCCCGCTCAACAGCGGCTGCCTCAAGCCCCTGGAAGTCCGTATCCCCGAGGGCTCGATGCTCGCGCCCGTCTTCCCGGCCGCCACGGTCGCGGGCAACGTGGAGACCTCACAGGCCGTCACCGGCGCGCTGTACGGGGCGCTGGGGGTGCAGGCCGAGGGCTCCGGCACGATGAACAACGTGACCTTCGGCAATGACCGTGTGCAGTACTACGAGACCGTCGCCAGCGGCTCGGGCGCCGGGGACGGCTTCGATGGCGCCGACGCCGTGCAGACCCATATGACCAACTCGCGGCTGACCGACCCCGAGGTCCTGGAGTGGCGCTACCCGGTACGCGTGGACGCCTTCGAGGTACGGCGCGGCAGCGGCGGCCGCGGCCGCTGGCGCGGCGGCCACGGCGTCACCCGGCGCATCCGCTTCCTGGAGCCGATGACCGTGGCACTGCTGACGGGCCACCGGCGGGTGCCTCCGTACGGCATGGCGGGCGGCGAGCCGGGCGCGTGCGGCGCGAACCGGATCGAGCGCGCCGACGGCTCGGTGGACCGGCTCGGCGGCTGCGACGCGGCCGAGGTCGGGGCGGGGGACGTGCTCGTCGTCCACACGCCAGGAGGCGGCGGCTACGGGCCGCCGCACGACTGAGCGGGGCCGGCGGCCCTGGGCGGTGTTTTTTGGGTGGCGTTGTCGGTGAGCGGCAGAAGGCGTCGGCGCTCATCGCGGTCGGGGCGGGCCGCGCTCACGGGGATCCGGCTGGACGGCGGGGCCGCGTGGTTCGGGGAGCCGTGCGATCCGGCCTTCCGGATACCCGGGCGACCGCCGCGCTGACGTCCCGTCACGATCGCGCTGAAGGCCGGCCCGAAGTTCGCCGCCGGCACGGCCGTTTGCCGCCCCGGCCGTGGGGGACTCGCCACCCGTCAAGCCCGCCGAGCCCGCCCGCTGCCGGGCTGGGAGCGGGGCCCGTACGGCGATCAGTAGCTGAGGAGCGGCCATGGAGTGGTGGCGGCACGCCGCGTGCGTGGACGAGGATCCGGAGCTGTTCTTCCCCGTGGGAGTGGCCGGCCCGGCGGCCCAGGAGCAGCAGGCGCGGGCCAAGGAGGTCTGCGGCCGCTGCCCGGTGCGCGACGAGTGCCTGGAGTACGCGCTGAGCATGGGGGTGACCCACGGCGTGTGGGGCGGCACAGGTGAGGAGGAGCGCCGGGCGCTGCGCCGCCGGGCCCGGCGCCACGGGTCACCTCGCAGCGGTGGCTGAGGGAGCGTCAGCTCGTCGAGTGGCGGCCGAGGGAAGGGCTGACCGGCCGCCCGGGTGGGGCGGCCGGTCGCCGTGGCACGGGAGTCACGGGAGCCTTAGGGAATGGTCGCCCCGTGGTTGTTGAGCGCCTCGACCACCGGCTGGTAGTACGTGACGCCGCCGGTCTGGCAGTTGCCGGTGCCGCCGGAGGTCAGGCCGATGGCGGTGTTGCCGGAGAAGAGCGGCCCGCCGCTGTCCCCGGGCTCGGCGCACACATTGGTCCTGATCATCTGGTAGACGATGTTGCCGTTGCCGTAGTTGACCGTGTAGTTGAGCCCGGTGACGCTGCCGCCGTGCAGGCCCGTGGTGCTGCCGCTGCGCTGGACGAGCATGCCCACGAACGCGTTGCCGGCACCCGTGATGGGGCGGTAGGTGCCGTTGTAGAGGTTCACGTTGCTGGGGTGCGGCAACAGCGGGTTCGTGTACGAGATGTAGCCGTAGTCGTTGACGGGGAAGCTCGAGTAGGCCGTCGGGCCGATGGGCACGCCGAGCCCGGCGGACCAGCTCGGATAGCCGTTGGTGCAGTGACCGGCGGTCAGGATGTAGTACGAGGTGCCGATGTGCACATTGAACCCGGCCGAACAGCGATAGCCGTTGGACGAGTAGATCGGGTCTCCGCCGGAGAGCAGCTGGGTGAGTTTCCCTCGGGTGCGCTCGATGTGCAGGGCGCCGCCGGTCGGGCCTGCCGCCTTCTTGAGCGTGGCGAGCTCGGAGGCCGAGACGGTGCTGTCGACGTCGACGTGGACGGAGCCGCTGTCCTCGTCGACGGTCCACGCGGTACCGCCGACGTCCGCGGCGAGCATCGCGTTGCTCGCCGCCTTGAGCTCCGAGGCGCTGTAGGTCCGCGCGGGGTCCGCGAGCGCGGCCCCCGGCGCGGTCAGCGCGAACACGGCGGCCAGACCCGCTATGAGGGCCGCCGTCCGGAGGCGTCTCGCCGGGCCGCTTCTCCGGAGTGGGTGCTTGATCCTCACGACTGTCCTCCTGATGCCGGGGGTGAGGAGGTCCGCGCCGCGGCCGGTGTCCGATGGCGGCGCGGGCTCAGCGGGTGAATCCCTGTTGGCAACAGTGATGTCGGTATTCGCCTGGTACAAGGGGGGTTGGGCGGTACCGAAGGGTCGTGAGGAGTGGCGCGATCACGGCGATCATGCCCGCAAGCCGGCGCGCGCGCCGCCGCGCCCGAACGCGCGCCCCGGGCGCGGGGACGCGCTGCCGCCCCCGCGCTACCGTCGCCGCAGCACGCCGCGGATGAAGGCGGCCTGCCCGGCGTGCTGTAGATCGTCGGAGATGACGCTCACCAGCCGGACCCCCAGCGTCACCGGAGGGGTCCACGCCTCGTCCACGACGACGTCCAGATCGGCGTCGCGCAGCCCCCGGACGAAGCCGATCGTGTGCTCGTGGACGGCGTCGTAGTACCCGAGGAGCAGCTTCGGGGGCACCCGTACGGCGGCCACGTCCTTGGCCCGGTGCCCGTAGCCCGTCGCCGCCGCCGAGAAGGGCAGCTCGAACCGGTCGTGCCAGCCCTGCCCGGTCCAGATCTGTTCGGTCTCCGCGACCTCGGAGACATGGTCGTCCTGAACCCGTGTCAGGTGCCACACCAGCCAGGCGACGGTGTTGGCCTTGTCGTCGAGGCGAGTGGCCAACTGGTCCACCGTCAGCCCCTTCACCGCTTCGTGAACCGTCTCCTGGATGCGGCCGAAGGCGTCGGCCAGGACCTCTGCGCTGTTCATTCTCACGATCGTAGGCCGCCCGCCCGCGAGGCGCGGGAGCGACAGGCGCGCCAGGGTGGGCGGCACTGCATAAGAGTGCGTGTTTCTCGTCGATGGAGCGCGTAAACGCGCACTGTCGATCAAGAAGCGAGGGTGGCGGTGTGTGATTTCATGAACGCGGCAACCGTTTGACAGGGGGGAACGACATGGCGGCACCGCAGGAGCGATGGAACGCGCTGCTGGAACTGCTCACGCGCGACGGCCGGATCGAGGTCGAGGCCGCGGCGGCCGAGCTGGGGGTGTCGACCGCCACGATCCGGCGCGACCTCGACGAGCTCGCCCGGCAGCAGATGGTCACCCGCACCCACGGCGGCGCCACGATCAACGCCATCGCGTACGACCTGCCGCTGCGTTACAAGGCTGCGCGCAACGCCCCGGAGAAGGAGCGCATCGCCCATGCCGCGGCGGGCTTGGTGAAGGCCGGCGCGGTGGTGGGCCTCAACGGCGGCACGACCACCACCTCGGTCGCCCGGGCGCTGGCCACCCGGGCCGACCTCGGCTCGGAGGGCGCCGAACCCTCGTTGACCGTCGTCACCAACGCCCTGAACATCGCGAATGAGATGGTGGTGCGCCGCCATGTGAAGCTGGTGGTGACCGGCGGCGTGGCGCGCCCCGCGTCCTACGAGCTGATCGGACCGCTGGCCACCGAGGTGCTCGGGGAGATCACACTCGATCAAGTCTTCCTCGGCGTCGACGCGATCGACGTGGCCCACGGCGCGGCCGCGCATCACGAGGGCGAGGCCAGCATCAACCGGGAGCTGGCCCGCCGCGCCCAGCAGGTCGTCGTGGTCGCCGACTCCTCCAAGCTGGCCAAGCGGGCCTTCGCCCGGATCTGCCCGGTGGAGGACGTGGACGTGTTGGTCACGGAGGCGGCGGCACCGGACGCGCTGATCGAGCCGTTCGCCACGGCAGGTCTGCGGATCATCCGAGCCTGACACTCCGTCATGATGAGTTGCCCATGAGTGGAAGCGTTGACACCTGACGTATCGCTCCGGATTATGAACAGAAAAGAGCAAGAACTTGCAGTGGTGGTAGGCCGGGACATCGAAGTCCCCTCCGCAGGAGGACACGAGTACGCTTCCCGCCACGCAGAGACGGCAGATCGCTCGCCGCCGCACCGATGTCACCGACTGGACCTGGCGCGACGGCGTCCTCACCGTCACCGCGGACACCACCTTGGACGGTGCCACCGTCGAGGCCCGGATCATCCCCAAAGCCGACCGGGACCGCTTGAGTTGGGACGTCCGGGGCGGCGGCCACCGGCCCGCTGGTCACCCGGGTGGCGGCCGGCGCCTCGTACACCAGCGGCGCCCCGGGGACGGCCGCCGCGGCGGCCCGGCTGATGGCCGGCACGGGGGTACGGGAGCCGTACCGGACCGTCACCTTCAACGACGCGGTCTTCGGCGAGTCGGGGGACACCCTGGCCGTCGAGGGCGCGGGGGCCGATCTGTGGGGCGGCACCAATGAGTTCGGCGCGATCTACCGCTCCGGCGCCCTCGGGGCCGACTCGACCGCCACGGTGCGGGTCGTCTCCCAGGACGCCACGGGCGGCTGGGCCCGCGCCGGGCTGATCGTCCGCAACGACCTCGCGGCGAACGGCTCGGCCGGATATGTGAACCTGGCGGTGACCCCGTCCAACGGCTGTGCGCTGTCCTGGGACACCGGCGAGGACGGCACCTTCGACTCCGTCGCCGTGAAGGGCTCCTTCGCCGCCCCGGTCCAGCTGCGGCTGACCCGCTCCGGTGGCATGTACACCGGTGAGTGCAGCGCCGACGGCGGCCAACGGGTGGAACGGCGGCCGCGGCATCGCCGAATTCGCGGATTTCAGGGTCACTTGACGTCGTGGGTGAGCGGAACGGCGCCGCGGTCCGTATGGAAGGGAGGCCCATGCCGTCCCGGGCCCCGGCGGCCGGGGGCGGCGCCGTGCTGGAACGACGTTAAGGAGGCAGGGTGGTGGGACACACGCGGCGCAGGGCGCACCGTGTCGCACGCCTCGTGGCCATCGGGGCAGTGGTGTGCGGCGGCCTGATGGTCTCTCAGGCTGCGGCGGACGGATCGCCCGCCCACGGGTCCGGCGACGATCCCACCCGGGTCCTGGAGGCGAGAGACGCCCGGGACGCCAAGCTGGCCAGGAGCCTGGTGGACAAGCTCGGCACCTCCCGTACGGCGGGCAGCTGGATCGGCTCCGACGGGCGGGCGGTGGTCGCGGTGACCGACGCGGAGGCGGCGGACCAGGTCAACCGGGCGGGGGCGCGGGCCAAGCAGGTGCGGTACAGCATGCGGCAGCTGCGCTCGGCGACGGAGACGCTGCGGGAGGCGCCCCGGGTGACCGGGACCGCGTGGGCGGTGGACGCCGTGTCCAACGAGGTGGTGGTGCTCGGCGACAGCACCGTCTCCACCGACCAGTGGTCACGGATGAAGGGCGTGGCCGCGGGGATCGGCGGCGAGGTGCGCATGGAGCGGACCACCGGCTCCTTCACCACCCGGACCCTGGGCGCCGAGCCGATCTTCACCCAGGGCGGGCGCTGCTCGGCCGGCTTCAACGTCACCAACGGCCAGACCGGGTTCATCCTGACCGCGGGCCACTGCGGTCCGAGCGGCACCGCGTGGTTCGCGGACACTCAGGGAAACACCAGCGTCGGCACGACGGTCAGAAGCGACTTCCCCGGCAGCGACTTCTCCCTGGTGCAGTACCAGAACACCGCCTTGGACCAGAGCAGCGTGCTGAACGTCGGGAACGGGCAGGCCGTGCGGATCACCGGTGCCGCCGACCCGGTCGTCGGCCAGAAGGTGTTCCGCAGCGGCAGCACCTCAGGGCTGCGCTCCGGCTCGGTGACCGCGTTGAACGCGACGGTGAACTACCCCGAGGGCACCGTCAGCGGGCTCATCCAGACCAATGTGTGCGCCGAGCCGGGCGACAGCGGGGGACCGCTCTTCGCCCAGAACGTGGCGCTCGGCGTGACCTCCGGCGGCACCGGCGACTGCACCAGCGGGGGCGTGACCTTCTTCCAACCGGTGACCAAGGCGCTGACCACCCTCGGCGTGTCCATCCCGAACGCCCCGGCGAGCGACGGCGACGCGGCGGGCGCGGCGCCCACCACCCCTGCCGACGGCGCGGACGCGGCGGCCCCGGGCGGTGCGGGCGGTCAGGGCGGTCAGGGCGGCCAGGCGAACCCGATTATTCCGGGCACTCAGGGCGACACCTCGACCCTCGCCGGGATCGTGGCCTACGCACAGGGCCTCGGCCCCGGGCTGGCGCTCATCGGCGCGGGACTCCTCGGGTTCCTCGCCACGCTGCTCATCCGGCCGGGCCGTCGGGGGTACCGCGGCGGCTACTCCACGCGGTGGGGGTGAGATTCCCCAGCCGTCGGCCCGACCACCTCACCCCCGCACCGGTTCAGGCCCCCTTGCGGACCCGCTCCCGGATCCGAGCCCCGACGTCGGGGGTGACCCAGCCCGCCGGAAGCGCGAAGCCCAGGTCCTCCGCGAGCCGGGCGGCGTGCAGATCCGTACCGGACTCCACGAGGTCGCCGAGCGCCGCCGCGCTCCGGCGGACCCGCCACCAGCCCGTGGCGAGCACGGCGGGCGCGGCGAGGGCCGCCGGATACCACCAGGCCCCGACGAGGAGACAGGCCAGCCCCCACGCGAGGAGCGCGCAGGCGTCGGCGAAGCCGGTCCTGGCGGCCGTGATGTCCGCGCGCACCGCGTCGGGGAAGGTGATCCACAGGCGGGGCCAGACCATGTCGAGGTCGAGCCCGTACTGCCCCGCCACGCGCTCGCCGCAGGCGTGCAGCCGGTCGGCCGCCCAGGTGGGCCGGGCGGGCGGTGCGAGGGCGACCCCGTTGCGGGCGGCCGCGTGCCGGGCGGCCTCCCGCCGCAGCCGTCTCGCGGCGCGGCCCAGGTCGGCGGCGGCGCGGGCCTGGGCCGCGGCGGCCCGGTCCCGCGTGGCGCGGGCCCGCTCCTCGGCCTCGGCGGTGCCGGCGCAGGCGTCGGCGCCCGACTGATCGCCACGGGCGCGGTGGTCCCGCTCGGCGGCGCGGGCCCGGTCGCGGGCCTCGCGGTGGGTCCGCTCGGTGGTGAGCTCCCGCTCCCGCGCGTCGCGGTGGCGCTGCTCGTCACCCAGGGCGCGCTCACGGTCCCGTACGGCGGTGAGGTACGCCCGGTGCGCCCGGGCCCAGCGGCCGCGCCGCCACCGGACCAGCGGCGCCGCCGGCCCCCGCCGCCAGGGCGCGAGCAGCGCGGCCTCCACGCCGGCCGCGAGCCACCGGGCCAGCGCTCCGGCGAGCGTGGCGGCGGCCAGGATGCCGACGGCGGCGAGCACGGCGGCGGCCGGCCGCTTGTCGTACGCCGCCGCCGCGTCCCGCAGCGCGTCCTCCAGCAGTCCCACGTCCCAGGCGTGGGCGTGCCCCAGGACGTGCGCGCAGGCCAGCACCATCAGGAAGACGAGCCCGGGGACGGTCAGCAGGGCGCCCCACCGCTCCGCGAGCTTCTTGCCGATCTCGGACAGGAACGAGTTCACGGGCCGGGCTCGAATTCCAGCGGCTTGCGGAACACGTCGCACATCGGCACCAGCCCGCCGGGGGAGCGCCGTTGGTGCCGCCCGCACAGCTCCAGCGGACACCGGTACTCGCCCTCCGGTGGCGGAGTGGGGCGCTGCCCCGGCAGCCGGGTCTCCGGAAGCGGGGAACGGGCGTCGTCGGTGAGCCCTCGGGACCGCCAGAAACGCTCCAGGAGTGCGGCGAGCTCCTCCCCGGTCGGGTCCGGCGCGTCGGGGTCGTCGAGGCGGCGGAGCGCGTCGAGCAGGTTCCGCAGTTCGTCGTGGCCGCCGCGGCGGGTGGCGTCGCGGCGCAGTCTCGACAGGTTCTCGCACAACCGTTTGAGATCGGAAGCCACGTTCGATTCCTCCCCGTCATTCTTTGCCACCGAGGTGTGATGCGGATCAGCATTGTCCTGGCTGAAGGGGGCCGCCCGGTACAGTTTTTGATGATTAGTCGGACGGGCCGTTACGGGGGGCACGGTGACGGAAGCGGCGGACAGCGACGCACACCTGGATGCGATGATCCGGCGGCTGGAGGCCCTGGCCGGCGCCATGGCGCCGGGCGATCCGCTCCGGGGGGCCGTCCTGAACGACCTGGGCGGCCTGCTGAGGCAGCGAGCCGAGCGCTACGGCGACCTCGCCGAGGCCGAGCGGAGCGTGACCACGCTGCGCGCCGCGGCCGACGCCACGCCCGACAGCGACCCAGGGCTCCGCCATACGTGGATCACCCTCGCGAACGCCCTGGTGTGCCACGCCGAGCTGGGCGGGACGCCCCGCGCGGCGCTGCTCGACGAGGCCGAGGACCGGCTGCGCGCCGCGCTGAACGGGGCGGCTTTCCCCGGGGCGCCGTCCGACGACCTCGCCGCCGCGACCGCCTGGAACAGTCTCGGCGCCCTGCTGCGCGGGAAATACGACCGGACGGGTGAGCTGCCGGTGCTCGAGGAGGCCGTCGAGGCGGCCGGCCGGGCCGTGGCCCTGGTCGACGAGGGGGACGCGGCTCACGTCCTGTGGACGGGGAACCTGGGCGTGGCTCTGCTCGACCTGGCGCGCGAGAGCGGCGACCGGACACGGCTGCTGGAGGCCGTGAAGCTGCTGGAGCGGGCGGTGCGCGGCTGCGACGGCCAGGCGGCCCACCGGGCCATGTTCACCTCGGCGCTGGCCGTGGCGCACAGGCGGCTGGACTCCTCCGGGGGAGGCGCGGAGGCCGACACGGTCGCCCTGCACCGCGCCGCGCTGGACGCTCTGCCCCCGGGACATCCGGACCGCGGGACCGCCCTGCTGAACCTCGCCGCGCTGCTCGCCGACCGGTACGAGCGCACGGGAGACCTGGACACCGTCACGCAACATCTCGACCTGCTGCGCGAGGGGCTGGCGGCGACCGCGCCGTCGGGCAGGGACCGCACCGTGCTCACGCTCGCGCTGGCCCAGTCGCTGACCCGGTTCCGCACCCTGGACGCCTCCCGCCCGGCCGAGGCCGAGGAGCTCGCCCGTGCCGTCCTGGCCGACCCGGACGCCGAAGCGGACCAGACGTCCCTGGCCAGGGGGTTGTTGGGGTCGCTGGTGCTCGACCGGTTCCGCCGGTCGGCCGAGGACGACATCAGGACGCTCCGGGCCAGAGCCGCCCTGGTCGCCCAGGAGGCGATCGAGGACGGCTATCCGCTGCGCGACCACCCCGCCCCCGCGACCGGCCTGGAGGCCGAGCCGCTGTCCCTCGGGAGGGGCGACGGCGAGCTGCTGGACGAGGCCGTCGCCCACCTGGAGGGCGCGGTGGCCGGCGCGTCCCCGCCGCGGCGGGCGGCACCGAGGTCCTGGCTGGTCGGCGCGGTGCGCAGCCGCTACCGCCGCACGGGCGACGTGGCCGAGCTGGACCGTGCGGTGACGCTGTGCCGACAGCTGCTCGACGAGGACGACCCGGATCGCCTCGCCCGTGCGCTGTCGCTGGTCCGGCTGGGGGACGTGCTCACGGAGCGACACGCCGCCGGGGGCGGGCGGCCCCTCCTGGCCCAGGCCATGGAGGTCTACCGCCGGGCGGCCGCCGACGACGCGGCGCCGACCTCCATCAGACTGCCGGCGGCACGCGGGTGGGCGGAGCGCGCGGTGCGGCTCGGTGAGTCGCGGCAGGCCGCGGACGGCTATGCGCTCGCGCTCGACCTGCTGGAACTCGTCTCGTGGTCCGGCGCGGACCGCCCCGGCCAGGAGACGCTGATCGGCTCCGCCTCGGGGCTGGCCCGCGACGCGGCGGCGCACGCCATCGACCGGGGGGATACGGCACTGGCGGTGGAGCTGCTGGAGCAGGGCCGTGGCGTGCTGGCCGCCCGGGTGCTGGACGCCCGGCGCGCGGCCCGCGGACTCGCCGCCGTGGCCCCGCGGCTCGCGGAGGAGTTCACCAGGGCTCAGGCCGAGGTCGATGCCGGGGCCGGGGCCGAGCCGGGCCCCGAGCCGGGCCAGGGGGGTCTCGGCCGGCTGGAGTCGACGCAGGCCCGGCTCGCCGCGGTCGAGCGCAGGGACGCGCTGATCTCGCGGATCCGGGAGATCGAGGGCATGGCGGGCTTCGCGCGCAAGCCGTCGTACGACGAGCTGCGCCGCGCGGCGGACCAGGGCCCCGTGGTGCTGGTCAACATCAGCGAAGCGCGCTGCGACGCGCTGATCGTCACCGCGCAGGGCCCGCCGCTCCATGTGCCGCTGCCCGAGGTCGGCCAGGAGCTGGTCCAGGCACACGCCTGGCGGTTCCGGGTGGGGCTCGGGCTGCTACAGGACGACCGGGGAGACGACGGGGACCTGCGCTACACCGGGCGGGAGCTGGTCCTCGGCGCCATCGAGTGGCTGTGGGAGGCCGTGTGCTCGCCCGTGCTCGCGGAGCTCGGGTTCACCCGGCGGGCCGAGGACCCGGCGGCCGCGCCGCGCGTGTGGTGGTGCCCGACCGGCCCGCTGACCGCCCTGCCGCTGCACGCCGCCGGTCTGCACGGCTCGCGGCTCGACTCGCAACCGCAGACCGTCCTGGACCGGGTGGTCTCCTCGTACACGCCGACTCTGCGGAGCCTGATCCACGCCAGGGAGCGTCACCGGGCGACATCGGACGAGGCCCGCCCGCCCCTGGTGGTCGCGGTGCCCGAGTCGCCGGGTGTCCCCCGGCGCCTGGAGCAGGTGGAAGGCGAGGCGCGGGCCGTCGCTGAGCGGTTCCCCGCCGCCCGTACGCTCATCGGCCCGGAGGCGACCCGCCGGGCCGTGGCGGCCGCCCTCGCGGACGCGCCCTGGGTGCACTTCGCCTGCCACGGGACCGGTGCCGACCGGGCTTCCGGCGGCGGCCCCGCGCTGTTCCTCGGCGACGGCCCGCTGTCCCTGTCGGACCTGCCGCGCAGCGGTCCCGAGGACGCCGAGTTCGCCTTCCTGTCGGCCTGCGAGAGCGCCCGCCCCCACGGCGAACTCGACGACGAGGCCATCACCGTGGCCTCGGCGCTCCAACTGGCCGGGTTCCGGCACACCATCGGAACGCTCTGGTTCATCTCCGACCGGAGCACGCCTGAGATCGCGGCGCGGGTGTACGAGGAGCTCGGCCGGGCGGGCTCGGTCCCCGGGGCCCTCGACGCCGACCGGGCCGCCGTGGCACTGCACCGCGCCGTACTGGCACAGCGGGCGGCGTCGCCGCACGCGGTGACGACCTGGAGTCCCTTCGTCCACTTGGGGCCGTGATGAGTGAGGGCACCGCTGAGCGTCAGCGGATCATGAACAGGGTGCACGACCGGCTGGACGCCTTCGTCCGACTGGCGCGGCCCGACCTGTTGCTGGCCTCGGCCGCGGAGCGGGACGTCACCCTGCTCCTGGACTTCGCCAGGCCGCGCAACCTGGACCGGGGCAGTGCCGAGGACGCGGAGTTCCAGCACGCCGCCCTGGAACTCGCGGCCTGGTTCCACCGGCTCCGGGTGCGCATGAAGATCGCCGCGGATGAGTCACCGGCCGAGGACGACCCGGACGCCGAGATGGCGGCGCGCCTGTTCACCGTCCTGGCGCGGGCCGACCCGCACCGCGCCCCCCGCTTCCTCAAGCCACTCGTAGACCAGTTGGACCAGCTGGGCCAGCTGGATCAGCAGCAGCGGCGGACGGAAGGGGGCGGGGCGGCGGCCGCCGACGGGCCCCCGGGGCCTCAGGTCGACCGGGCCGCGGCCGCCTTCCAGTCGGCCGAGTCCCGGCAGGACGTGGAGGCACTGACCTGGTCCATCGCCGCCTGCCGTCGCACCGTCGAGGACACCGAGCCCGGTACCCCCGCGTATGTGAGCGACCTGTCCATGCTCTGCGCGGCGCTGCGCACCCGGTCCCAGACCCTGGGCGGCGAGCGCGACGCCCAGGAGGCCGTGGAGATCGGCCGCCGGGCGGTGGCGGAGGCCCGCGTGGTGGGCGCCCATCTGACGCAGTGCCTGAACCACCTGGTGCTGGCGCTGACCTACCGGGGCGCGCTGACCGGCCGCGCCGAGGACCACGACGAGGCGATCGCCCTGGGCCGTGAGGCCATCACCGGCCTGGAATCCGGCGCGGATCCGCAGGATCGCCGCATGCTGCCCACGCTGTACTCCAACCAGGTGAACGCGGCGCTGTCGCGCTACGGTCGGGGCGGTAGCCCGGCCGACCTGGAGGAGGCCGTGGCGGCGGGGCGGCGCGGGCTGGAGCTCGAGCGGGAGCTGACCGGAGCGCAGGACCCCGGTTCGCTGACCAATCTGTGTCTGGCGTATCTGGAGCGCTACGGGGCGCGGGGCGACGACGCCGACCTCGCCGGCTCGCTCGAGGCGGGCAGGCGCGCCGTCGAGGCGGCGTCGCCCGGGTACCCCGTCCGGGCGCGGGCGCTCAACAACCTCGCGCTGGCCATGATCCAGCGGGTGCGGCGCACTCTGGATCCGCGGGACCTCGAAGAGACGATCCGCGTCGCAGAGGAGTCCGTGCGGCTTTCCGCGGAAGGCAGCATCGAGTCCGCGCTCCGGGCGGCGAACCTCGCCGAGCTGCTCGCCTGGCGCTTCCAGGAGGGCCGTGACCGGGCGGACATCGACCGCGCCGTGGAGCTGCTGCGCGGCGGGATCGAGATCGCGCCCTTCGGCCATCCCAAGCGGGACGAGTTCCGCTTTCAGCTGGCCAATGTGTTGCGGGAGCGCTTCCAGGCCCTGCGCCAGTTGGAGGACGCGCAGGAGTTCACCGTCCTGCTGGGGGAACTGCGGCGCCGTGGCGGGTCGCTTCCGGGTCTTGACAGCCTGTCCCTGTGACGGTGCGGGGCACCACCCGGCGCGGGCGCACCGCTCACAGGGCCCATCCCGGCGCCGGACGGATCCGCGGCGGGTGCGAGACGATCTCGCCCTCGATATCGTGTTCCGCGGCGATCAGCAGCTGTTCGCCCAGGTCGTGCATGGCCCGCCCGGCCGCGAGCTCGTCGCCGATCTCCGGCACATCGTGGTCGTCCGGGCTGCACCGGGCGACGCCCCGGCCGGTGAACGAGGTGTCCTTCGTGTCGAGCACCACGCGCGCCTTGGTCGTTCCCTGGTCCTCGTAGAGGTAGAGGTGGACCTTCCACTCCACTGTCTGCGGCATGGCCGACTCCTCACCTGATTTCTCACCTGATGGTGGTCCGGTGTGATCCGGACGCGGCTTGTTCGGGGCTTCCCGGCCGCGCGGCGGCGAGCTCGCGCTCGATGCGGCCGCGCACCTCCGTGTCGAGCGCGGCCAGGCGCTCGGAGACGACGGGGCGCTGGGCGGCGGGGGCGCGGATCCGGCGGGCCGGGTGCGGAAGGTCCGCCAGGTCGTCGCGGAACCGCTGGTGGCTCTCCGCCAGGGTGGCGCGTGCGCGGGTGCGCTCGCCGCCGCGCATCACCGTCTCCAGCACCGGGCGGCCGTACGGGGCGGGGTCCTCGTCCGCGAGGCCGATCACGTCGGGCTGCCCGGTACGGCGGAAGACCTGCTTGGGGCCGGGGGCCGTGGCCTTCGCCGTGGAGAGCTTCATCACCGGCCGCCCGTCGTACGCGACCAACTTGTAGGCCGAGTCCAGGTACGGGGCGTCGGCACAGACCCCGACGCGGGTGCCGACCGCGTAGCTGTCGATGGGCGCCGCGGAGCGCACCAGATCCTCCACGGCGTACTCGTCGAGGCCGCCGCTGACCACGATCCGCACATCCTCGAGGCCGGCGGCGTCGAGGATGGAGCGCGCCCGCCCGGCCAGCAGGCCGAGGTCCCCGCTGTCGAGCCGGATCGCCCAGCCGGAGCCCCGGGTGCCCCGGTCCAGGTCTCGCAGCACGCGCGCCGCCGTGTGGACCCCCGACTCGGTGTCGTACGTGTCCACCAGCAGCGTCACCGGTCCGGGGTGTGCCCGGGCGAAGGCCCGGAACGCCGCCTCCTCCGACTCGAACGCCTCCACGAACGAGTGGGCCATCGTGCCCACCGCGGGCAGGCCCTCGGCGCGGGCGGCCGCCACATTGCTGGTCCCGGCGAATCCCACCATCCCGCCGAGCCGTGCCGCGTGGAAACCCGCCTCGGGCCCGTGGGTGCGGCGCAGCGAGAAGTCCACGACGGGACGCCCCGCCGCCGCGAGGACGCAGCGGGCGGCCTTCGAGGCGATCGCCGTCTGATGGCTGAGCCGGTTGAGCAGATACGTCTCGACGAGCTGGGCCTGGGGCAGCGGTGCGGTGACCTCCAGCAGGGGCTCCCCGGCGAGCACGACCCGGCCCTCCGGCACCGCCCGCACCTGGCCGGTGAACGCGAGGCCGAGCAGTGGCCGCAGCTCGTCGGCCGGCCGCCCCAGCACCGCGGCGAAGTCCTCGATGTCCTCGGGGTCGACGCGGAAGCCGGACAGGAAGTCCAGCGCGGACTCCAGGCCCGCGCCGACCAGGAAGCCGCGGTCGGGTGGCAGGTCCCGGACGAAGAGGCTGAAGGTGGCCGGGCCGGTCATCCCCTCGCGCAGATAGGACATCGCCATCGTGACCTCGTAGAGGTCGGTGGTCGTCGCCTCGGACATCGACGGCACCTCCTCAGTGCCTGTCTCGCGCGGATATCACCCACTCTAATGAGTGTCTTGCCCTGTTTTGATGTGTTGCGTCTTGTTCGTGGAGTTCTTGGTGGCGTCCTGGGGAGTGCCCTTGGCCTCGCGCCGGAAGGCCCAGGTCATCCGGGGTTCGACCAGAGGGCGGAAGACGCGCCGCACGGGGGCGGTGCACAGCAAGGTGATCATGGCGATCGCGGCGGCCGTGACCGTCAGCTCGCCGACGGGGGTGTGCAGCCATGGATGGTCGTACCAGCGCCAGAAGCGAGACGACTTGATCACAAAGCCATGCAGCAGATAGCCGTACATCGTCCCCATGCCGAGCGCGGTGATCCACAGCTGCCGCCCGGGCACCCAGGCCAGGAAGACGGCCGTCAGTACCAGCGCCAGCAGGAAGAGCGCGGGTGTGGTGAACACCCCGGCCCAGGCCGGCACGCCCAGGCCCGTCACGCTCCCGCGGTGGTAGAACCACCCCGCGTCGAGCCGGGGCGCCAGCGCGTACGCGGCGACCAGCGCCCCGGCGCCGACCGGCAGCGCGGCCAGCCGGGCCCGCCGGGTGCGCAGCCGGGTGAAGTGCTCCGGCCGCAGCGACAGTCCCAGGACGAAGTAGGGCAGGAACGACAGCACCCGCTGTAGGGCCAGATCGCCGCCCACTTCCGGCGAGATCGAGGCGAGGACGGCCAGGGCCAGCGCGATCGGCATCGGGTGGCGCAGGGCCAGCCACAGCGGCGTGGTGAGTCGCCAGATGAACAGCGCGACCAGGAACCACATCACATACCAGGGGTCGAGCAGGCTGATCGGATAGCCCGGGTCGTCCTGTGCCCAGCGGTAGAAGAGGGTGTACGCGACCTCGAAGACGAGGTACGGCACGACGACTCCGGTCAGGAGCCGCCGTATCCGCCCGGGCCCCAGGTCGAAACCGCGCGAGAAATATCCTGATATCAGAGCGAAGGCCGGCATGTGGAAGGCGTACACCGTGAGATACACCGCGGTGACGGCCCGGCTGCCGTAGGTGAGCGGTTCCCAGGCATGACCGCAGGCCACCAGCACGATGGTGAGGTACTTCGCGTTGTCGAAGTACGGGTCGCGCTTGCGGCCCCCGGCCCCGCCGCCTCGGGGCGGAGCGGCGGCCGGCGGCGTTTGCACGCGCGTGGGACTGTCCTGCTGCACTGAGTCTCCCGGGACACCTTTTGATCGAAATACCTGATCGAACGTCATCGGACCCGAGGGCGCCTGCCCCGGCTCGGCCTCCTCATGGCAGATCACCGCGAGGAAATCGCCATGAGAGAAGGCGCGAGGGGTGGCCCGGCGGCAATCCGCGGGTAGTCCTACGTTTCAAAGCACGGTCACCGCAGGTCACTTCGCCCACACCGCGAGGCCCGAGACTTGGGGCCATCGCCGGACCTTACGGAGGAGCCATGCCCGCACCTGTGTTCAGCCGTCGCCACGGCATGCGCGCCGCGGCCGCCGCGGCCCTCGCTCTGCCACTCGCCGCCCAGTCCGAGAGCACCGCCGAGGCCGACTCCGCCTCGGAGCGCGACGCGCGGCTGCGCGTCATGACCTTCAACCTCCGCTTCGCCTCCGACGCCGAGCCCAACTCCTGGGCGCAGCGCCGCCCCGCGATGCGGGAGTTGCTGCGCCGCGAGGCCCCCCAGCTGCTGGGCACCCAGGAGGGGCTGTACGGCCAGCTGCGCGACATCGCCCACGACGCGGACCGGTCGGGGTTGCGCTACGACTGGCTGGGCACGGGACGGGCGGGCGGCAGCCGTGACGAGTTCATGGCCGTCTTCTACAACACCGATCGGCTCGAACCGCTCGAGTACGACCACTTCTGGCTGTCCGACACCCCGTATGTGATCGGGTCCAACACCTGGGGCGGGGCAGTGGTCCGCATGGTCACCTGGGTCCGCTTCCATGACCTGCGCACCGGCGGGCAGTTCTACGCCCTCAACACCCACCTCGACCACCGCAGCCAGCCCGCCCGCGAGCGCGCCGCCGCCCTGATCACCGAGCGGCTCGGCGGCCTCGACCCGGCCCTTCCCCGCATCGTCACCGGCGACTTCAACGTCGCCGCCCACGGCAACCCGGTCTATGACGCGATGCTCGACGGCGGCTCCCTCGTCGACTCCTGGGACGCCGCCGAGCGGCGCAGCGCGCGGTACGCGACCTTCCACGGCTACCAGCCGCTGGTCCCGGACGGCGACCGGATCGACTGGATCCTCACCTCACCGACCGTGCGCACCCACTACGCCGCCATCAACCCCTACTCCCGGAACGGCCAGTTCCCCAGCGACCACCTCCCGGTGCAGGCCGTCCTGGAGCTGTCCTAGGCCTGCCCTTAGCCTCCGATCAGTCGCCGGGCGCGCCCGATCAGGGCGCGCGCAGCGGGGCTGATGGGGCCTTCGGCGCGCCAGGCGAACGCGAGGGCCCCGCGCAGCGCGGGCCGGGTGATCGTGAGGGCCCGCAGGTCCTCGCGGCGCCGCGCGATGCCCGAGGGCACGATCGCGACGCCCAGGCCGCGCGCCGCGAGCTCGGCGAGCACGGCGGGGGTGCCGGCCTCGAAGGCGATATGCGGGGTGAAGCCGGCCGTGGCGCAGGCCTCGTCGAGCAGTGAGCGGATGCCCGCGCCCCGGGGCAGGCTGATCAGCACCTGGTCGCGCAGGGCGTCGAGCGGGATCGTCGACCGCTTCGCCAGTTCATGGCCCCGGCCGACCGCCGCGACCACCGCGTCCTCGGTGACGATGTGGATTTCGAGGTCCGGTGGCGGCGTGGTGCCGTAGGCGATGATCGCCGCGTCCAGCCGGCCGCCGCGCAGCGCGTCGACGAGCCGGTCGGAGCTGTCCGCGGTGAGGGTGATCTCCACCGCCGGGTGGTCCTCGTGGAACTCGGCCAGCAGCGTGGGCAGATCGACGTTGTGGGAGGTCACCGTGCCGATGGCGACATGCCCGCGGACCAGCCCGGTCAGCTCCTCCACGGCCATCCGCACCCCGGACACCGCCGAGAGCGCGGCCCGGGCGTAGGGGAGGACCGCCGCGCCCACCTCGGTCGGCCGCACGGAGCGCCCCGAGCGGTCGAGCAGCTCCTGCCCGAGCTCATGCTCAAGACGTCTGATCTGCGCGCTGACGCCCGGCTGGGCCACGTGGAGCCGCTCGGCCGCCCTGGTGAAGTTGGCCTCCTCCACGACGGCCACGAAGTATTCGAGCTGCCGAAGTTCCATGACGGCCGATGCTATAACGAATGCTTCTGGTAAGCAGCACAACCAGCTCTTGGACTTCTAGATCGCGGGGCCGCAGAGTGGAGGTGTCAGCAGGAGAAGGACGCGAGAGAGCAAGGAGCAGCCATGACCCACCAGGACACCACGCGCGAGCGGGCCACCGAGCCCGAGGACCTCACCCGCCTGTTCGTGGAGCGGGCCAATGCCGGTGACGCCGAGGGCCTCGCCGAGCTGTACGAGCCCGACGCCGTGCTCGCCTTCCCGCCGGGGTCCCGGACGGTCGGCCGCGAGGCGATCCGGGAGGTGTTCGAGCGGATGCTGGCGCAGGTGCCCCACTTCGAACCGGAACCGGCGCTGCCGACCGTCCGCAACGGCGACCTCGCCATCACCTCGACGCGCCCGGCCGACAACACCGGCGGGCGGGTCCAGGTCGTACGGCGGCAGCCCGACGGGAGCTGGCTGCGCGTCATCGACCGCCCCGAGATCAGGGACTGACCGTGCGGGTGCTCATCGCCGGGGCCGGGATCGGCGGGCTGACCGCCGCGCTGACCCTGCACGCGGCCGGCATCGAGGCCACCGTGATCGAGGCCGTGCGCGAGCTGCGCCCGCTGGGCCTCGGCATCAATCTGCTGCCGCACGCGGTGGGGGAGCTGACCGCGCTCGGCCTCGACGAGGACCTCGCCCGCATCTCGGTCGCCACCGCCGAGAACGTGTACTGCGACCAGTTCGGGAACACCCTCTTCACCGAGGAGCGCGGGCTCGCCGGGGGCTACCGGTGGCCGCAGTACTCCGTGCACCGCGGCCGGCTTCAGTCGCTGCTGCTGGCCGCCGTGCGCGACCGGCTCGGCCCGCACGCCGTCCGCACCGGCACCCGGCTGCTGGACTTCGAGCAGGATGCCGACGGGGTCCGGGTCCGGGTGCCCGGGGCCGAGATCGAGGCGGCGGCCCTGGTCGGCGCGGACGGGCTGCACTCGGCGGTGCGCGCGCGGCTGCACCCGGACCAGGGCCCGCTGCTGTGGTCGGGGGTACGGATGTGGCGCGGGGCGGCCGAGGCCCCGCCGTTCCTCGGCGGCCGCTCGGCGGCCATCGCGCGCGGCGCGGGCAACGCCGAACTGATCGTCTATCCGATCGGCCCGTCCCTGGTCAACTGGGTGGCCATGGTGCCGGTGGCCGAGCCGGGGCCGCTGCCGGGCGACGCGAACTGGAACACCCCGGGGCGCGCCGAGGAGGTGCTGGAGTACTTCGGCGCCTGGGACCTGGGCCGGCTCGACGTCCCCGCACTGATCAAGAACAGCCCGGTGATCCTCGAATACCCGATGGTCGACCGCGACCCCCTGCCCACCTGGGGCGAAGGGCGGATCACCCTGCTCGGCGACGCCGCGCACCCCATGTACCCGGTCGGGGCCAACGGGGCGTCGCAGGCCATCGTCGACGCCCGGACGCTGGCCGAGGAGCTCGCCCGTGACTTTCCCCGGGGCCTGGCCGCCTATGAGAAGGCGCGACGGGAGGCCACCGCCGCCGTCGTCGCCGCCAACCGCGAGATGCAGCGCTCGGGGGACGCCCGGTCCCCGGAGGAACTCGGGCGGATCACCACGACCTACCGGCGCGCCACCCGCGCCGACCACCACCAGCACTGAGGAGCACCACATGGCCACCTTCGTCCTCGTCCCCGGCGGCTGGCACGGCGGCTGGTGCTACGAGCGGCTCGACGGACAGCTGCGGCAGCACGGCCACCGCGTGCACACGCTCACGCTCACCGGCTTCGGCGACCACGCGCGGCCGCTGAGCCCCACGGCGAACCTCGACACGCACATTCAGGACGTGGCCGACGTGCTGACGGCCGAATCGATCGAGGACGCGGTGCTGGTCGGGCACAGCTACGGAGGGATGGTGATCACGGGGGCCGCGGACCGGGTGCCGGAGCGGGTGGACTCCCTGGTGTACCTGGACGCCTTCGTGCCCGAGGACGGCGACTCCTGCTGGACCCTCGCCTCCGACGAACTGCGCGCGTGGTACCTGGACGTCGGGGAGACCGGCTACGCGGTGCCGCCTCTGCCGTACCTCGACCCCCGCGCCACGCCCCATCCGCTCGCCTCGCTCCTCCAGCGGATCCGGCTCACCGGCGACCTCGGGCGCTTCAGGCGCCGGGAGTACGTGTACGCCACGGGGTGGGACGGCGAGTCGCCGTTCGCCCCCACCTACGCGCGGCTGCGCGAGGACCCGCGGTGGACGGTGCACGCCGTGGAGGGCCGGCACAACCTCATGCGGGACGCGCCGGACGAGCTGCTGAAGATCCTCCTCGAGGCGGCGCCGGAGCCGAGTGTTCAGGGGTGATGAGCCCCCCGCCGGGCGCCGAGCAGCCAGGCGTCGAGCAGCCGGGCCGCACCAGCCCCGCGGCTCCTCCCAAGACCCCGCCGAGCACGGCGCGGCGTGACACCTGAAGTCCGTTCATGACCGGCACGGTAGCGGCGTGGCCGGACAGCGGAAGGCGACGGCGCGTGAACACCTCCGGAACACGCGCCATCACGGTGGGCGACCGCCGGTCAAGGGAGGCGCCGGGACACTCAGATACGGGTGCGCAGCCTGATGACGGTGCCGTCCGTGTCGGCCTGCATCTGCACCACATCGCACAGCATGCGGACCCCCCACAGCCCGAACGCGGGATCGGAGTCGGCCGGCGGAGAGAAGCCCCACAGCGCGTCCGGGTACCAGTGGCCGGGGCCGGAGATCTCGCCGACCAGGTCGCCGTTGTCGGTCCACATCCGGAGGGTGGCCGGCGCGCTCCCGTGCCGGACGGCGGTGGTGGCCACCTCGGCCACGGCGGCGACCATGTCGCGCAGCGCGTCCCCCGCCAGCCCATGGCGGCCGGCCCGCTCGGTGGCGAAGACGCGCAGGGTGTCCAGATCGGCCGTGTCGATCGCCATCGTCTCGGCCAGCCGAGGGGCGCGGGGGAGCGGCCGGCGGTCGCAGGTGGCGATGAACGGGCCCGGGTCGGTGTACTCCTCGCTCCTGCGCGGCCCGTGTCCGTCGATCATCTCGGGGTGGGTCTGCCGCGCGTAGTCGAGGATCTCGGGGTGCAGCGCCTGCCGGTCGTAGCAACAGATCACGCGCGCGCCGGAGTCGCTGAACGCCGCGTTGACGATGGACTCGTAGCGCGCCCACTCCACGACCTCGAGCGGGGTGCGCCCCTGCCACACCGGCTCGGCGACCAGCCGGGCCCGGCGGGGCTTCTCGGCCTTGATGTAGGCGTGGTACGCGGCGATGGTCCGCACCGGGTGCTGGTACCAGTTGAGCGCGTCCTCGAACTGCACCGACGAGGCGTCCTGACCCAGGGCGTCCCGCAGCGCGATGATGTTCGGCTTGGAGGCGACCACGGCGACGGCGTCGTCGGCTTCGAGACCGGCGCGCAGGAAAGGCACACTGACCGAGACCACCTCCTCCTCGTCCTGGTAGAGGAATCCGCGGTGCACCATGGAGTCGTGCTGCTCCGCGACTCCACTGCTCTGGCCGGTGCTCTGGCCGGTCATAGGGCCTCCCTCGCGCTGCGCCGGAAAATCGCACACGCGTCCGCGACTCGGAAGTCAGGACGGTGTGATGCGCAGTCTGCCATCCTCGCCTGTACACCGCACGGGGGCCCTCAACATCGAACAATGCCTGAACGCAACGGTGTTGCGCGACGAACGGGCCGGGCGGACGGTTGGCCGGGGTGTGCCCGCGGCGCATGGACGCGCCTTGGGGGGTGGCATAGCATCCGGGCGTGACACAGCTGAAGTACGTCAACGCTAATGGACTTGAGTTCGGTTATTTCGAAGCGGGGCCGGCTGACGCGCCGTTGGCGCTGTGCCTGCACGGCTTTCCCGACACCGCGCACACCTGGCGCCATCTGCTGCCCGCCCTCGGCGACGCGGGCTACCACGCCGTCGCGCCCTTCCTGAGGGGCTACGCGCCCACCGGCATACCCGCCGACGGCGCGTACCAGGCCGGCGCGCTGGCCGCCGACGCCAACGCGCTGCACGACGCGCTCGGCGGCGATGGCGACGCCGTGCTCATCGGACACGACTGGGGCGCGATCGCCACCTACGGCGCCACCGCCCATTCCCCCCAGCGCTGGCGGCGGGCCGTCACCATGGCCGTCCCTCCGCTGGGCGGGGTGCTGGCCGATTTCTTCGGCTTCGACTACGGCCAGTTCAAGCGCTCGTTCTACATCTTCCTGTTCCAGACGCCGCTGGCCGAGGCGGGTGCCGCCGCGCACGACATGGCGCTCATCGACGGCCTGTGGCGCGACTGGTCGCCGGGCTATCACCACGCCGAGCAGGACATCGCCCACCTCAAGGAGAGCCTGCGGGAGCCGGCCAACCTCGAGGCCGCCATCGGCTACTACCGCGCCCTGTTCGACCCCTCGCGGCACCTGGAGAAGTACGCCGCCGAGCAGGAGGCCATCACCCGCACCGGGGAGCGGCCCACCCTCTATCTGCACGGTACGGCCGACGGGTGCATCGGCGCCGACGTGGTCGGCAGCGCGAAGGACCACCTCCCGCCCGGCTCGCGCGTCGACCTGGTCGAGGGGGCGGGACACTTCCTGCACCTGGAGCGGCCCGAGGCCATCAACCGCGAGATCCTGGCCTGGCTGGCCGAATAACACCCCTTGTGGGGGTTTGGCTCGTCCCCGCGTGACACGGGCGCAACCTGGGCGGCGGATCCGGTATACCGGGTCCGCCGCCCGGTTTACCGCCGCTATACCGCCGCTACCCCGCCCTCTTCGATGCTGGACACATCGCTACAGCCGCCCGGTAGGGATGCGTCTGGAGAGGGCCAGTGAACGTCGACCAGCAACAGCAACAGCACACCGAGCACGATGCCCTCTACGCCTGGAGCACCTATCAGGTCTCCGGCGGAGTGGAAGGATCCGGCCCGAGCGGCACCTGCCGCGCGGAGAGGACCGCACGCGCCTGCCTCGAAGCGGCGCTGCAGGCCTCGGCGGTCCACTCGGACGTGTACTCCTGGGGGCAGCTCAGCCGGGTGCGGGCGGACGTCGATCTGCCCTTCCACCTGTGGTCCCGCGCCCCGGTCGCCTGGGCGGAACCGGGGCCGCGGGAGACGGTCACCTGGCGGCCCGGGCTCGCGCCGCACGGACAGTGACGCGTAACGGCATGCGGTGAGGCGGTGGCAGTGCTCGTGGCAGGGGAATTCGGGATGAACAGCAGCGGGGCCGGCATCGGGCTCAGGACACCGGGAATCCGGCAGCACGCCGGACACGGCCGCCACCAGGAGCGTGAGGCGAACCCGGCCCGGGTCTACAACTATCTCGTCGGCGGCAAGGACAACTACCTCGCCGACTACGAGCAGGCCCAGCGCTTTCTGAAAGTCGCCCCCGAAGTCAGGGATACCGCGCTGTCCAACCGCCGCTTCCTGGCCCGCGCCGTGCGCCACCTGGCCGACGACGGCATCACCCAGTTCCTGGACATCGGCGCGGGCCTGCCGGTGAACCCGAATGTGCACGAGGTCGCGCAGGCGGTCAATCCACGGGCCCGGGTGGTCTACGTCGACAACGACCCGATCGCGGCGAGCCATGGACGGGCGCTGCTGGCCGGCTCCGGCACCACGACGATCAGGGCCGATCTGCGCACCCCCGAGCAGATCCTGGACCACGAGGAACTGCGCCGGCTGCTCGACCCGAAGCAGCCGGTGGCGATCGTGCTGACGTTCGTCCTCGACTACATCGCCGACGCGGACGACCCCTACGGGCTCATCGCCCGGCTCATGGACTGGGCCGCGCCGGGCAGCTGTCTGATCCTGTCCCATGTCACCGGCGACTTCACCCAGAACCCGCTCCGGGACTGGACCGGGTTCACCGGCCCCGTCGCGTCCGCCTCGCGCGACCGGTCGCAGATCCTGGACTTCTTCACCGGGCTCGACCTCCTCGAACCCGGGCTGGTGCAACTGCCGCTGTGGCGGCCGGGCATCGGCGCCGAGCACGACCCGTCCCGCGTCTGGGCCTACGGCGGCGTCGCCCGCAAGCCGTAACCCCGCAAATATCTGGTTGACCGCGTCGTCCCCATGGTCGACTACATGCGCGGGCGGCGTGAGGACGGCGCGCGTCCCCACCGGGCCTGAGCAACCCCGGCCGAGCCGCACGGGCCCGAAACCGGGTCTCAGCGCGGGCCGGGGCCGATCTGCAGCGTCATACAGGCGGGGAAGAGCCCGCTCCAGGTGTGCCCGCGCCAGCTCTCGTAGGTGCCCGGCCGCTTCCACACGGGCAGGGCCTGGTCCAGGTGGATCCGGCCCTCGGGGAACTTCCCCTGCTCCATGTACGTGATCCCCATCTCGTACAGGGCGAACCCCTGGTGGTGGATGTCGCCGGTCCGCCGCGCGCCCTCCAGGCTCTCCTGGAAGCAGGCCAGGGCCTCCTCGGGGTGGCCGAGACCGCGGTGGGCCCGGCCGAGGTTGCCCAGGCCGACCACCTCGGCCGCCAGGTCGCCGGTCTCCCGGGCCAGGGCCAGCTGGCGCTTCTGCAGGTCGACGGCCTCCTCGTGGAGCCCCAGCTCGCACAGCGCGTCGGCAAGGTTGCACAGCGACCGCAGCTCGCCCTCGTGATGGTCCAGTTCACGCCAGATCTCCAGCGCGGACTCCAGGCATTCCCGGACGTCGTCGTACGCGTGCTGTAGCCAGTACGCGCCCGCGAGGTGGTCCAGCGCCCACGCCTCGCTCTCCAGGTCGCCGAGGCGGCGGGCGGCCTGGATCGCCAGCTCGTTGACCGTCTGAAGGTCCTGCGCGTGTGCCCGCGGATAGAGAAACCACTGGAGCGACTGCGCCAGCCACACGCCGAGACGCGCGACCGGCTCCGGCCGGTCCACGGCGTAGGCGACGGCGGCCAGCAGGTTGCGGAGTTCGGCCTTCAGCCAGGCGTCCGCCTCCGTACTGTCGCCGAGCGGGACCACCGCGCCGGCACCGGCGCCGTCGACGGGGCGCCCGGGCCGGGGGCGGAGCGGATCGAGCAGGGTGACCGCGTGCTGCGCGGTGGCCAGGTAGCAGGACAGCCCGCGCGCCACGGCCGCCGACCGCTCGGCCTCGGAATCCTCCTGCTCCGCCCGCTCGGAGGCGAACAGCCGGAGCAGGTCGTGCATGTGGTAGCGGATCGAGTCCGGGCTCTCCAGGAGCTGTGCGTCGACCAGCCGCTCCAGCGCGCTCTCGGCCCGGCTCGCGCTCAGACCCAACAGGGCGGTGGCCACCGGGAGGCTCACATCCGGCCCGGGCAACGCGCTCAGCAGCCGGAACGCCCGCGCCGCGTCCAGGTCGTCGGACCGCCGGCCCTCGCGGAAGCCGTCGTAGCTGACCTGGAAGCTGGTACGCACGGCCAGGTCGCCGAAGCTCAACTCGTCCAGCCGGCCGCGCGCGTCGGTCAGCTTGGTCACCAGGGTGCGCAGCGGCCGGCCGGGGCGGGCGGCCAGCCGGGCCCCGGCGATCCGCAGCGCCAGCGGCAGCCCGCCGCACAGCCGGGTGATGGCCTCGGCCTCCTCGGGCTCGGCCCGGACCCGCTCCGCGCCGACGATCCGCTCCAGCAGCGCCACTGCCTGGTCAAGGGGGAGGACGTCCAGGTGCAGATGGGTGGCGCCCTCGAGGGTGGTGAGCATCTCGCGGCTGGTGACCAGCGCGCTGCAGCCGGGCCCGGCGGGCAGCAGCGGGCGGACCTGCTCCACGGAGGCGGCGTTGTCCAGGATCACCAGCAGCCGCCGGCCCGCCGCCAGCGAGCGGAACTGGGCCGACGCCTCGTCGGTGGAGCTGGGGACGCTGGAGCCGTCCACCCCGAGGGCGCGCAGAAACCGGCCGAGCACCTCACCGGGGTCGAGAGCCGTCAGCCCCGCGGTGGCGCCGTGCAGATCGACGTAGAGCTGGCCGTCGGGGAACCGGTCGGCGAGCTGATGCGCGGCGTGGATGACCAGGCTCGACTTGCCGACCCCGCCGGTGCCGTCGATGGCCGCGATCATCACGGGCCGCCCGCCCGCACCCCCGTCGCCGCCGTCGGCCGCGGCGGCCCCGGAGCCGTCGTGTTCCTCGGCCTCTTCGATCAGCGTCCGTATCACGGCGACCTCGCCGTGGCGCCCGGTGAAGGCGGGGCTGGCGGGCGGAAGCTGGCGGGGCCCCCGGGGGGCGGCCCGAGGGGGCGCGGCGGGCGTCCCCCGGCTACCGCTGGGCGCCCCCTCCGCGGCGCGGGCCGGCGGCGGCATCAGGGTTTCGTCGGCGGCCAGGATCCGCTGGTGCAGCCGCTGTAGCGCCGGGGTCGGCTCGACGCCGAGCTCCTCGGCCAGCGACCGGTGCAGATCGCGGTACGCCGCCAGGGCGTCGGCCTGCCGTCCGGACCGGTACAGCGCCAGCATCCGGCGGCCGCGCAGATCCTCCCGGAAGGGGTGTTCGGCCGTCAGGGCCTCCAGCTCGCCCAGCACCGAGGCATGGCGGCCGCACCGCAGATCGGCCTCGATCCGGGCGTCCACGGCCTCGAGGCGGCACTCCTCGAGCCGCGCGGCCTCCGCCTCCACGGCCGGGGTCGGGGGCACGCCCTGGAACGGGGCGCCGCGCCACAGCCCCAGCGCCTCGCGCAGCCGCTCGGCGGCGGCCTCGGGCGCGTCCCGGTCCAGACCGCGCCGCCCCTCCTCGACCAGCTGCTCGAACCGGTGCGCGTCGAACTCGGCGGCCTCCACGGTGAGTCGGTACCCGTGTGCCTTGTAGCCCTGCTTGTCGGTGATCAGGACCTCACCGGACTCATCGCCCAGGGTCTGCCGCAGCCGCGACACGTAGGTCTGGAGCAACTTGCCCGCGCTCTGCGGGCGCCCCTCCTCGCCCCACAGCTCGTCCATGAGCCGGTCGGTGGGCACGGTCCGGTTGGCGTGGCACAGCAGCACCGCAAGCAGCATGCGCCACTTGGCGGGGCCGAGGGAGATCCATCGGCCGCCGTCCCACAGCTCAAGCGCCCCCAGGACCCGATACCGCACCCGTTACCTCCGAGGCCCTCGGCCCAAGCCCGGCCCCTGTCTCGTCTCTTTCGTCGATACGTCAACTCATCGCTCTGGCAACGGTTATACCTCCCCATCGGCCGTTCCGGTGCATCATTCACGGGTCGCGCGGCGTTCTCATCAGGCCTGACGGGTGAATGTCCGAAAACGTTTGCAGAACCGGAAACCGGCCGCGGGCGGATCAGGCCGTGGTGGCGGACGGCCAGTGCGCCGGGCGGCTCAGTGTTCGCGGCAGCCTGGTGGTGGCGTCCCCCTTGGCCGCGTTGAGCTGGGCCTGGGTGAGGAAGACGGATCCGGTGAGGTCGGCGCCGGTCAGATCGGCGTCACGGAAGTCCACCCCGGTCAGATCGGCCGACCGCAGGTCCGCGCCGGTCAGATCGGCCGCGATGAGACAGGCCCCGCGAAGGTTGGCGCCGCGCAGATCGGCGCCCCTCAGACGGGCGCCGATGAGATCGGCCCCCCGGTGGTTCTTCTTGCGGCCCGGGACCCGGGCCCGCGCCAGCTCGCCGGCGCGCAGCAGCAGGGCGTTCACGTCCTGGCGCAGCGCCGCCACGTCCAGCTGGGCCAGGGCCTCGGCGCTGCCGCGGGTGAGGCCGTCGAGGTCCTCCAGCGCGCGGCGGAGGTCGCCGTGGATGGGGCGGGCCGCCGGCAGGGCCAGCGCTTCGGTCACGTACCACAGCAGCTCGTGCAGGGCCCGCATGACGGGGAACACCTCGAACATCCGGGGCGCGGTGTCGGGGGCCTGCCGCCAGTCCCGGCCGCCGAAGGTGGTCTGGGACACCTTCTGGCCCGCCCCGAAGCAGTCGAAGACCGTGCAGCCGGAGAAGCCCCGCTCGCGCAGCTGCGCGTGGATGCCGCAGCGGAAGTCCGTCCGGAGGTTCGTACACGGCCGCCCGGCCGCCTTGTCGACCGCGAAATCGGCCGAGGCGGTGAAGGGCAGGGCGACGCAGCACAGTCCGAAGCAGTTCGCGCAGTCGGCCCGCAGGGTGAGCCGGTCGGGGCCGGCAGCGGGGGTGCCGACCGAAGGGGTTTCGCGCTTCTGGGACAACGTGCCTGCTCTCGTGCTGTGAGATGAGCACCGCTGTCATGCCGCGCTCGGGACGGGTGTCCATTCTCCCTGAGGCCCCGGCCCGGCCCGACCCCTCTTGGTTTGAGATCCAAACGCACTGCCCGTACGTTGTGCGTATGAAGGATCCGCGACCCTGCTCCATCGCCGACTCGCTCGCCGTGGTCGGGGAGAAGCACTCGCTGCTCGTTCTCCGCGAGGTGTTCCTCGGGGTGCGGCGCTTCGACGCCATGGTCCGCAACATCGGGGCGCCGCGCGACATCCTCGCGGCGCGGCTGCGTCGCCTGGTGGAGGCGGGCGTGCTGGAGAAGGTTCCCTACAGTGAGCGGCCCCAGCGCTTCGAGTACCGGCCCACGGAGGCCGGCTGGGAGCTCGAACCGGTGCTGCTGATGCTGATGAAGTGGGGCGACCGGCACCTCGCCGACCGGCCCCCGGTGGCGCTGGAGCACTCCTGCGGCGCCGAGTTGGATCCCGTCGTGGTCTGCGGAGCATGCGGGCAGCGGGCGTCCCGGGAGACGCTCACCCACCGTGTCGAGGCGCCGGGATGGACCACCACCGGCCCCGAGGCCGGCTGAGCCGTGGCGGTGCGGTTGCGGTCCACTCCTCCGCCCGCCGGGTGACGGGCGCCTCCGTTCAGCGGCGGTGCCACAGCCGGCGGACCCGGCGGCCGAGCCCCCGGCGCCCGGGGCGAGGGTGCGACAGGGCCGGCCGGGCGCTCCACGGCCGGGCGGTCACGCCGCGGTCCGGACGCCAGGGGTCGTCCGGCGACGGGATCGGCAGCTTGCGTTCCGCCTGCACCTGGATCTCGTAGTGGGAATCGTGGCCGGTCGCGTGCCAGGCCTGGTCGTAGACGTCCACGATGGAGCGGACCGCCGACCCGGCGACACCGCGGCGCCGGACGAGGGCGGCCAGCCAGGTGAAGAAGCCCATGACCACGGCGAGAGAGCCGACGACCATCAGGAACGGAAGTAAGTCACCCATGGAGCGAGCCTACGCCGGGGCCGATCCGCGCGGACCGGCCCCGGCGGGCGGGTTTTTCCGCAAGAGTCCCCAAGGTCTCCGAAGGCCGTCCGGAAGGGGCCCGGAGGAGTCCCGGGAGAGCCGGAGGAGTCCCGGGAGAGCCGCGGGAGTCGCGGGGGAGTCGCGGGGGAGTCGCGGGAGAACGCTCTCAGGCCTGTGCGACGGTGAACCTGGCCCGGTGGTGCCGGGGCCGCTCGGCCTCGTCCAGCAGGGCCACCGCGAGGTCCTCCATGGAGATGCGGGAGGTGCCGGCGGCGTCGACCAGGAGTTCGTCGGCGCCCAGCCGGTAGGTGCCGGTGCGCTCGCCGGGTTCGAGCAGGGCGGCCGGGCTCAGATAGGCCCAGTCCGCCTCCGACTCCGCGCGGCACGCCTCGAGTTGGCCGGCGCAGGCCAGCGCGATGCCCCGCCAGGCGGCGGGGAAGTCCGACGCGTCGACGAGCAGGGTGCCGCCGGTGCCCGGCACGGTCAGGGTGGCGGCGCCGCCGACGATCAACAGCCGGACGCCGGTGCTCGCCACTCCGGTGAGCAACACCTTTGTGGCCGTGACGAGCTCGTCCTCGCTGCCGGGCGCGGGTCGGGTGGCGGTGATCACAAGGTCCTGGCCGGCGCTCAGCCGGACCACGTCCTCGACGTCCGCCGCGTCGCCGACCCGGGCCGTGGCGTCGGCGGGCAGATCGCCCAGCCGGCCCTGGTTCCGTACGACGGCGGTGACCTCATGGCCCCGGGACAGCGCCTCGGCCACCACACGGCTGCCCACACTCCCGGCCGCTCCGAAGACGGTGATGCGCATGGCTATCGGTTTCCTTTCGGCTCGGCCGTCCGGCGGACGGCGAGATCGCTGAGGGGGAGGGCCGGTCGTACCCGGCCGTCGTCGGCGCGGCGGGCCGGGCGGGTCTGGGCCATGACCATGGCGGCGAGGACCACCGCTCCGCCCAGGGCCTGCCACGCGGTGAGTTCCTGGCCGAGCGCGAGCCAGCCGAGCACCGTGGCGACCAAGGGGCTGAGCAGCCCGAGGAAGGTGACGTCGGTGGCGGACAGGGCGCGGATCCCGCGGAACCAGAGGGCGTAGGCGAGGGCGGCGCCGACGATCGAGAGATAGCCGTAGCCGACCAGGTTCTCGGCGGTCGGTGTCGTCGGGGGCGGCCCTTCGACGAGGAGGGCGACGGGGAGCAGTAGCAGGCCCCCGGCGACCAGTTGCCAGCCGGTGGTCGCCAGCAGGGGTGCGGGGGAGGCCCACCGCTTGCTGAGGACGACCCCGGTGGCCATGACGAGCGCGCCCCCGGCCGCGGCGGCGACGCCCAGGGCGTCCAGGCGCGCGTCCGCCCGCAGGACGAGCAGGCTGACGCCGGCCACCCCCGCCACTCCGGCGATCGCGGTGCGCCGGGAAAGGCGCTCGCCGAGCAGGCCGGAGGCGAGGACGGCGACCAGGAGGGGTTGCAGGGCGCCGACGGTGGCGGCGACCCCGCCGGGCAGCCGGTAGGCGGCGATGAACAGAAGGGCGAAGAACACCCCGATGTTGAGGGCTCCGAGCACCAGCGCGCGCCACCACCACATCCCCCGCGGCAGGCGCCGTGTGAGCAGGACGAGCAGCAGGCCGGCCGGCAGGGCGCGGACCACCGCGGCGAGCAGGGGGCGGCCCGGAGGCAGCAGTTCGGTGGTGACGAGGTAGGTGGTCCCCCAGACGCCCGGCGCGAGCGCGGTCAGCAGGACGACCCCGATTCGATTTCTTAGCACTAAGGTAAAGTACCTCAGCGCTAAGGAATTGGCTAGGCTGGGGGTCGTGACAGACCACGTGGACCTGGTGTTGGCGCAGTGGGGCGCGGAGCGCCCCGATCTGGATGTGTCGCCGATGGCGGTGATCGGGCGCCTGAAACGGCTCTCGCGGCTGATCGAGGCCGAGACGCGCCGTACGTTCAGCGCCCATGGGCTCGACCCCGCGTCCTTCGACGTGCTCGCCACGCTGCGCCGCAGCGGGCCGCCGTACCGGCTGACCCCCGCCGAGCTGATGCGGGCGGCCATGGTCACCTCGGGCGCCATCACCCAGCGCCTCGACCGGCTCGAAGCCCGCGGTTTGGTGACCCGCACACCCAGCGAGTCGGACGGCCGGGTGGTGCACGTCGCCCTCACCGACGAGGGCCGCGCGCTCATCGACCGGGCCCTGCCCGACCACCTCGCCACCGAGAGCCGGCTGCTCGCCGCCCTCGGCAAGGCCGATCACGACGCCCTCGCCGGCACGCTCCGGGATCTCCTGGAATCGCTGGGCGACACCAGGGACTGAGCGGGCTGAGCGGGCTGAGCGGCGGCCGCTCCCCTCGCAGCGGCCGCCGCGGGATCGCCCGACGGCGGGTCAGCCGATGCGGATGCCGAGCGAGTAGGCGGTGATGGATGAGGGATCCGACGCGAGGTGGTCCTTGGCGGCCGCGCTGAAGCTCGGCGTCTGGGTGGTGGCCGGCTCGAGCTTCCAGAGCAGATTGCCCGCGTTGTGGTAGTGCACCTCCGCGCCGCCGCCCGTCAGCGCGTACCCGGGGGCCACCGATGCCACGGCCGCGGGGTGCGGGGTCTGGGTGGAGTCGGACCTGGAGATGCTGGTGAGGACGCGGCCGACCGGGAGGTTTCGCTTCAGCGCGATCGCGAACACACGGAGATTGGCCGGATCGGAGGCCAGATGGTCCTTCGACCGCGCCTTCCACGAGGTCTCGGTGGCGGGGAAGGAGGCCGTGGCCAGATTGCCCTGACCGTGCCACTCCACCTTGAAGCCGCCGCCAACCAGCACATAGTCGTTCGACGACGGAATTCCGGCCTCGGCCTCCGGGTGCGGGGCGGTGCCGCTGTCCGCACGGGACACATACACCGACCGCAGCAGTTCGTCGCGGCTCATCCCGGCGATCTTCAGGCCGATGACATAGGACACCAGCTCATGCGGCTGGGCGGCGCGATGGTCCTTCGAGCCGACCGTCCAGCCCGACAGGTCGTCGGTGGGGTACGAGGCGGTCAGCAGCGCGCCATCGGGGTACTCCACCGCGGTGGCGCCGCCGCCGATGGCGATCATGTCTCCGTCGCCGACGAGCACGGTCTCGTCGATCCAGTGCTGTTGGGCGGGGCTGCCGCGGTGCGAGAACACGGACACCGTCACCCGGCCCGACGCGTCGTTGAAGGTGTTCAGCCGCGTCCCGACGGTGTTCAGCACCCGTCTCGGCCCCGCTGCCGAGGCCCTGGGCGAGGCCGCGGCCGCTTTGCCGGCCATGGCGCCGACAGCGGAGGCTCCCGCCACGGCCGTCGCCGCCCTCAGTAAGTCTCTTCTGCTCCGCATGAGTTCTCCGCTCGTCGAAGGTCGTGTATCACGTGGGGTCAGGACGGACAGGAAGCCGACCGCAGGGTCAGCAGGGCGGCGGCGGGCAGGCCGGGGGAGGAGTGGTTGCGGGCGGGTTCGGCGGGGTCCGCTGCGGCGCTGTGCAGCGAATCCGCGATCTCCCGGGCCAGCGCCGTGCGTTCGGGGTCCGCCGCGTGTCGTACGACGCCCTCGGCGACCGCCGCCGCGCGGTGTTGGCCGAAGCTCTGCCCGCGCCACCCGGGCCGGGCGTCGCGCGGCTCCCAGGCGACGGCGACGCCCGGGAGCAGCCGCCGCGCGAACACGGAGGTGTCCGCGCCGATGCCCGGCAGCCGGCGTACGGCCGCCGCCAGCGGGAACACCACGTCCGCGCGGTCCGCGTCCAGGTAGACCACGATGGCGTCGCGGCGCGGATACGCCCAGGGGCGGGAGAGGACCTTGGCCCGGTACGGCACGGACCGGGCGGCCAGCTGCGTCAGCAGAGCACCCCACACCCGCGGGGCGGCGTCCGGGTACCGCAGATGGACATACACCCTCAGCAGCTCGCGGTCCGCCCCGGCCGCCGGCCGCCCGTCGACCCCGTCCACCAGCAGGAACCCCGGCGACAGGGCCGGTCGTACGGCGGGCAGCTCCGCGACCACCCGCGCGCCGGCGTCATGTCGACCGCGGCGCCCGCTGCGAGGACGACCCTCCGCCGTGCGCTGCTCCCCCGGTCTCCGGCCCCCTGCCGCCGCGGCAGCCGTTGGTGTCGCAGCTGTTGGTGTCGTGGCCGTCGGTGTCACGGCCGTTGGTGTCACGGCCTCGAAGGCCGCCCGGACAGGGCCCGGCACCGCCTCGGGCGGCAGGCTCACCCGCACCCGCCCCAGCTCCACCGTGAGAGGGCCGCCGGGTGGCGCGGTGGTGTGTGCCACCGCCTCGACCGGGGTGTTCGCGTGTGGTGTCGCGGCGACCAGACGGGCCTCGAAGGCGTGGTCGCGGCGCGGCAGCCGGGTCGGCACGTTGGGCTCGAGCGCCATTCCCGCGTGCCACCGCTCGTACAGCGCGGTGGCCAGGGCCAGCCGCACCTCCCGCGCGGTGTCGCCCGGGATGGGGCGCTCCTCCAGCCAGACGTCCGGCGCGCCGTCCGGCCGGAGGCCGCGCAGGCGCAGATGGGTCAGCGCGGCGCGCAGGGCGGGCGACAGCGGGCCCGTCCCGGTCCGCCCGGAGGTGTCCGTCATGCGTCGTCCCCCAGCCCGAGTACGTCGATGAACCGCGCGGGCGCGAGCAGCGCGGCGCGCCCCACGCCCGCCGTCCCCCGCTGGACGGCCGTCAGCCGCGCGCTGTGCGCGGCGGCGGCGAGCACCCGGTCGAACAGATGCCACCCGGCGTAGGCCACCGCCCGCGCCGCGAGGCCCGGGCCGGCCGCCGGCCGGGCCTCGCGGTATCCCCGCCAGAACGCGGCGATCAGCGGCCGCACGGCGTCGAGCCGGTCGGCGCCGCCGCGTACCAGGGACGCGTGGGTGCCGCCGTCGGCGCCGGCCGGGTCTTCCGGGGTGTCGGGTTCGAACTCGGTGAACATCAGCGTGGCCGCGCGGAACAGCCACTGTCCGACGAAGCCGCCGATATCGCGGGCCGGATCGGCGAGGCGGAACTCCTCCCAGTCGCACAGATGCAGTTCGTCGCCGTGCAGCAGAAACTGATCCAGCCTCAGGTCGCCGTGCGCGGGGGCCGGCGCGGCGGCGCCCGAGCGCTCGCCGAGCGCGCGCAGCCCGGCCTTGAGGTCGTCGTCGTGCTGCAAGAGCGCCCAGAACCCGAGCTCGGCCGCGCTGCTGCGGGTGTACTCCGCCACGGTCAGGGCGGACAGCCGGGAGGCCAGGCCCCGGCCCCGGCGGGACCCCGCCCCGGGCACCCCGGCGGGGTGGAAGCCGTGCAGCTCTCCCACCGCCCGCCCGGCGCGGCGCGCCAGTGCGGCGTCGAACCGGCCCTCCTCGGCCAGCGCCGCCCCGTCCACCGCCCCCTCCAGCCGGGCGTAGACCAGGACCAGCGCCTCACGGTCGCCGCCGAGGAAGGCCGGAGCGCTCCAGCTGAGCGGCCCGGCCGCGACCCGCGCCACCTGGAAGGCGTATGCCCGGTCGAAGCGCCCCGTCGCGTCGGCCGCCCGCCGGTCCAGCCGTTTCACGAAAACCTGGGCGCCGTTCTCGGTCCGGCCGGACCAGTTGTCGTTGCGGCCCGGGTGGCCGACGAGCTGGTCCGAGACCAGCGGCGAAAGACCGAGCCGCGTCAGCGTGAGGCCCACCTCGGGCGCCTCGGCGAGCGGTACCGGGGCGAGGTCGTGCCGCGGGGCGTCCGGTGCGCCGTACACGTCCGCCGGAATCGTCGCTGTCATGCCCGAAACGCTAGACATGGCCGGGATCAGACGGAAAGTGACAGGACTTCGTCTGGCAGACCTCGGCCCGGTGCGGCGGGGGCCGTGTCAGGGGGGCAGGATTCTGTCAGTTTCGCGCGATGGCGGGGGTTATTGCTCCGCGCCGTTCGCGCCGACCGCCGCCGCGCCGTCAGGGTTGGGCCAGTTTCCTGCGGGTGTCCGGGCCGGGCGATGGCTGCTGGGATCGAGATACGTCGGGGAGGGCGGGCCGGGCGGAATCCGCGCCCGGCCCGTGCGTACCCGACCGCGCCCACGACACCACGACACGAGGAGCCAGCAGTCATGAGCGCCATCGACCTGATGGGCGGTTACGCCGCCTACACTACGCCCGACGCGGCCGTGGCGGAGCTCGCCACCACCGGCACCGCGCCGGAAGCGCAGTCCACCATCACCATCATCACCACGACACTCTCGCTCATCACCACCGTCACCGCCGGCGACTAGCCGGTGTGAACGGCGATGGCGTGATGTGAGGGGGCGTCACGCCACCGCCGTCACATCCCTGTAGGTACGAGCGGGCCCCCCGACGCATCTCGTCGGGGGGCCCGCTCGTGGTGTCACACCGGTGTCAGCCCCCGCCGCGGCGCCGCTTCGCGCCGCCCTTCTCCGCCTCCGCCGCGGCCTCCGCCTCGCGCCGGGCGATCGCGTCAATCACATCGCTGATCGTGCCCAGCCCCTCGGGCGAGAGGTTCACCGCGCGCAGCGCCACATCCCGCACGCCCGCGTCGCGCAGGGCGCCGAGCAGCTCGAGCTCGCGGGCGATCTCCGCGCCCTGCTCGTCGTCGAAGAAGTAGGCCGGGGGGACCTGGAAGAACTGTGCCAGCGCCTCCAGATGGCGCTTGGTCGGGTTGTCCCGCCGCCCGGTGCGCAGCTGCCACAGATAGGTGGCCGAGAAGGTCTCGCCGGTGGCCTCGCGGCAGGCCCGGGCCACCTCCTCATGGCTGTACTGCTGGCGGTCGGGTCTGCGCACGATCGTGAAGAGAGTGTCGATCTTGTCGGCCAGCGCCGACGGCGTGGGCACCTCTCCTGTCACGGCGCACCTCTTTCGTTCGCGCCCGCCCCGGCTCTTCGAGGGTGGCAGCGGATATAGGTCCTCAACGTGCCGCCATTCATTCTAGTTGACAGAGCGCCCAGCTGATGTGCAGAGTCTTCCACACAACATTCATCTCAGCTCACACACTCCGTGGAGCCGTCCATGACCGATCCGCCCGACCGCGAGATCTTCGGACGGGACCGTGAGATCTCCGAGCTGCTGGCGCTCCTGACGGACACGGCCACGCCCGGCGTGGTGCTGTCCGGCGGGCCCGGCATCGGCAAGACGCGGCTGGCCCGAGCGGTCGCGGCCGCGTACGCGTCGGCGAGCGGGGCCGAGACGATCGGCTTCGACGGCTCGGCGTACGAGGACCCCGGCGCGGAGCTCATCCGGTTCATCGAGCGCCTCCGCGAGCGCCCAAGGGCCGCCAGGGACGGGGGTTCCGGCGGCCCCGGCGAGCCGCCGCTCATCCTCGCCGAGGGCCTGGCCCCGGCCGGGCACGCGGGCGTGCCGGCCGCGGTGGCGCGCACCGGCGTCAGGCTGATCGTCACCGCCCGCGAGCCCTTGGCCGCCGCGGCCGCTGCGTCCTCTGCGGGCTTTGCGGTCCGTACGGTCGGGCCGCTGCCCGTCCCGCTCGACTGCTCGGCGCTCGACCTCGACGGCATGTGCCGCATCCCGTCCGTGCGGCTGTACGTGGCCTCCGTACGCGCGCTGAACCCCGCATTCCGTGTCCAGTACCACAACCAGGAGGCGGTCGCCCGCACCTGCGCGGAACTGCGGGGCATCCCCGGCGCCCTGCTCCTGGCGGCGCGGATCGCGGCCCTGGAGGGGCCCGAAGTGCTCTGGGCCGCGCTGGACGGGCGGTTCGACCCCGGCCCCGAGGGCCCGGCGGGGGCCGTCGGCGACAGCGGCAGCCTGGCGCGGCTGCTCGACGCGTACGGCGGCCCGGCCCGCGCCACGGCCCCGCCCCGCGCCCCGGCCATGGACCCCGGCGCGTCCGTACGGGCGCGGCACCACCCCCCACTGGGCGACGCCGAGCGCCGACTGCTCGCCTGTGCCCGGCTGTTCAGCGGCGGGGCCGGGCCCGAGGCGCTGCGCCGGATCGCCGGCGTCTCCCTCAACGCGTTCCCGACGGCGCTGGAGTCCCTGCTCGGCCACCATCTGCTGAGCGTGTCCGCACTTCCGTCCGGCCGTCTCGACGGCTTCACCCGGACCCGGCTGCACATCCCCTTCGAGTCGTCGGCCCCCGCCGCCGGGCCGGATTGCGCGCCCGCCGCCGACGACCTCCGGCTCGCGCACGCCCGTTACTACGCCGAACTGGCCCGCACCGCCGCCCGCCGCATCGCCGAGGGCGACCAGCACGCCGGGCTCACGGCCTTCCGGAGCGAAGAGCGCAACATCCGCTGCGCCCTGGACACCCTGATCGGCGTCGGCGCGGCGGACGAGGCGATCGCCCTCGTGGACCACGCGCGTACGTACTGGTATGCCTCGGGCACCCCGTTCACCTGGGCCGAGTTGCTGACCACCTGGCCGGAGGCCCCGGCCGGCACGCCTCGGAGTATCCGGCTCAACCTGCTGCTGGCCGAGGCGGCGATCCGGGCGGGGGAGCCGGAGGCGGCCCTGGCCCTCCTCGGCCGGGCGGAGGCGGCCCGGGCCGAGACCGAGGCGCGGGACGAGGCCGGGGCTGCCGCCGTCGACCCCGAAGGCGCCCTGCTCGCGGCCCGGCTGCTCCATCTGAGAGGCATCGCCGAGGCCCCGCACCGGCCACGGGAGGCGCTGGCCGCCCTGCACACGGCGGTCGGGGCCCACCGCTCGTACACCGGCGACGGGCACGCCGCCCACCGCGTCATGCTCGACGCCTCGCTCGCGGAGTTCCTGCACGGCAGCCTGCCGAAGGCCACGGCCCTGGCGGTGGAGGCCCTGTCGGGCGCCACCCGGCGCCGCGACGCGCTGGTCTCCGGCACCGCTCTGCTCCAACTGAGCGTCTTCGCCGCCGCGCGGGGCCGGGCCGCCGAGGCGGACGGCTATTTCGACCGGGCCGTGGCCGGTCTGCGGACCCTCGGCGCCGCCGCCGTGCTCGGCGCTCTGCTCTCGGTGCTGGGCACGCCCCTGCTGCCCAGGACCGCCGCCCGCGCCGCCGACGTGGTCAGATGCCTGGGCGGCTGCCACGCGGCGCGCGGGGTCGGCGGGCTGCTCGACGAGCCCGCGTACCCGGACTTCACCGTGGGGCGGCTGGAGGGGCACCTGCGGCGTCACCTGGGCGAACGGGGCTTCCTCGCTGCCCTGTCGGAAGGGGCCGGGACGCCGCTGGCCGATCTGGTCAAGGAGTTCGCGGCCCGTCTCGGTCTCTTCCGGCCGGATCCGGACCCCGACCCCGGCCCGGACCGGAACCCGGGCATGCCCCCGGACCGGAACGTATCCGCGGCTCCTGGCCGGAGCCCGGGCTCCCGGGAACGCGCAGACCCCCGCCCGCGCCCGGACCCCGGCTCCCCCTCGGATCCCGGCCTCCGCTCGGAGCGCGGTCCCCGGCCCCGCCCCGATCCCAGCCCGGCCCGCGCCCCCGGACCGTACGGGGGGCCGCCCGCCGTCGACCGGCCGCCCCCGCCCCTCGGGTGCGGCGGCCCGCTGCCCGGTGACCCGCTCACTCCCCGCCAGTCCCAGGTGTCCGCCCTGATCACCCTCGGGCTGAGCAACAAGCAGATCGCCCGACGGCTGCAGATCTCGGAGTGGACGGTGGTGAATCACATCAGGGAGACCATGCGGAAGCTGGGCTGCTCCTCGCGGGTCGAGATCGCCACCTGGGTGCACCACACGACCGACGTCGCGGCGCTCAGCCCTTCCGCCCCGGCGCCGACGCCGGTGCCCGCTCCCGCCCCCGGCTGAGTCGGGGTTCGGCGGGCACCCGGGCGCGTACCGGCCGCTCCGCCGCGTACCGGGCGAACGCGTCGGCCACCCGGACCAGCCAGGCCGCCTCGGCCTCGACGGTGCCCCGGACCGGCCGGACGGCGGGGCCGGAGGCGGCGCCGGCCGGGTCCGGCCCGCCGGGCCGTACGCCGCTCCTCGCCGCCTCGATCGCCGCCGCGACGGCGGCGGCCTCCGCCTCCGCGGCGCCGGCCTCCTCGGCTCCGGCTTCCGCGGCCTCGACGCCCTTGCCCACGCCCACGCCCCCGCCGACGCCCTCGCCATCCGCCGTCCCGGCCTCCGCGGCCGTGCCCGGTGGCGCGGCGTACGGGCGCAGCGCCAGGTATCCGTCACGGATCTCGATCACCCGGCGGTACAGCGCGAACTCCGCGCTGCGGGGCGGCAGCCACGACAGCCGGCGCGCCCGCGTGCGCAGGGCGATTCCGGGGACGGCGGCGTGGAGCGCCGACCAGAGCGGCTCCAGGGCGCGGTAGCGGCGGTACGCGCGCATCCAGCGGGCGGGCGCCGTCAGGGCTCCGCGCCATCGGGCGGCGGTCGCGCCCAGGCAGGCCAGTACCAGGCAGGAGGCGGCCAGCACGATCGCGACCGGGTCCGTGCCCGCGCCCTGACGGCCGGTCCGGGCCATGTTCGCGACGCCCGTCAGGCCCCACAGCGCCCACAGCCCGCCGACGCACGCGCTCGCGGTGACCAGCCGCAGCCCGGTACGGAACGGGCCCGGGCCCGAGCGCCGGATCTGGGCGTGGACCGGCAGCGCGAACAGGGTCAGGCTCCACAGGCTGTACAGCGTGAAGAGCACGTCGAACGCGACCAGCCCGGCCCTGCCGCCCGCTCCCGGGGCGACGACCTCGCCCTGTTCGACCGCCGCGCCCGAGGCGAGGAAGCACACCGCGGCCGCCGCGCACACGGTCACCGTGACCCGCACATGCCACCGCGACGGGATGTGCCGCGCGTCGGGCAGGTCGAGCGCCATCGCCGCCAGCGCCAGCCAGGCGAGCGCGGCCATCTCCAGTTCGCGGCCGACGAGATGGGGCCAGGCCTCGGCCCGAGCGGGCAGTACGTGGCCGGCGGCCGTCACCGTCGCCGGGGCGAGGACCGCCATCGCGGCCCCCATGCACAGGCCGAACAGGCACAGTTGGCGGGTGCCCGGGGCGAACCGGCGTCTGCGCGCCAGCCGGAGTTCGTACCAGCCCACCGCCATCGCCGCGGCGGCGGGCAGGTAGGTGAGCAGGTCACCCATGGCCGTGGCCACGGCCCGCAGGTGGCGCCCCGGCCCGGCCGGACGGTGCGCCCCCGCCGCCCGGCGGCGCGAGCCGTTCCGGCGGCGCCCCGACGAGCGAGCCGAGCCGGGCCTGGCCGGGGCTCGGCGCGCCCGGACCCCGGTCGTTGCGCAGCGCCCGCTGGAGAATCAGGGAGGCCAGGAACTCGGCTTCCTGTTCCTGCGGCTGGGTGTACACGGTCCGGCCGAGCACCCGGCGCACCAGAGAGCCCGTCAGATGGGGGGTCAGCAGGCCCAGCGAGGCCGGGTCGGCCGCGCCCTCGTGACCCCACAGCAGGTGGGCGGTCTCGTGCAGCACGATGTGCTGCCGGTGGAGGGCGGTCGTATCGGCCGCGTAGAGGATGTAGTCGGCCCGGTCGGTGGTCGCGAGCAGGCCGCAGGGGAGGGAGTGGCGTACGGTGACCGGCAGCAGTTCGATCGGGCGTCCCCGCCGCTCGGCCAGCAGCGCCACAAAGGCGGCCGGGTCGAAGGGGCTCGGCAGTTCGAGACCGTCGGCGACCCGGCGGCTGCGCCACCATAATCGCGCTCGGTTCACCGGCCGCCCACCAGCGCGCGCATAAGCCGCCCCCTTCAACTGCCCCGCGATTCCGCGGCACTGGCGACTGTACCGGCATCCGGTGGATCCACAAGCGCGAGAAGTGGCCTTACTCCAGGCCGAGCCAGAGGTCCGGGCCGAAGATCTCGTAGTGGATCGCCGCGGCAGGCACACCGAGGCCGAGCAGGCCACCGCGGACCGCGCGCAGATACGGCAGCGGACCGCACAGGAAGGCGGTCAGCCCCGCGGGCAGGTCCAGCGCGCCGAGGTCGACCCGGCCGGCCGATACCTCCGGCGCCCCGGCGCCCGGCGCCTCGCGTCCCTCGGAGGCCGCGTCCTTCCCGGGTTCCTCGTACCACAGGCGCAGTCGGGCGTTGGGGAGCGCGCGGACCAGCCGGCGCTGCTCGTCCCTGTGGGCGTGGTCGGCGGGGGAGCGGTCGGCGTGGACCACGGTCACCCGGCGGGCCGATCCGATGGTGGCCAGGTGGTCGAGCATGGACAGCATCGGCGTGGCGCCGATTCCGGCGGAGGCGAGCAGCAGCGGGCCGTCCCCCTCGGGCAGGACCAGGTCGCCGAAGGGGGCGGACACGGTGAGCACGTCGCCCACCCGGGCGTTGTCGTGCAGCCAGGACGAGACCTCGCCCCGCGGTCCGGCGCCGCCCCGGACGCGCTTGACGGTGATGCGCCACCGCGCGCGGCCGGGGGCCGCGGAGAGGCTTTACTGGCGGATCTGGCGGGCGCCGTCGGGCAGTTCGACCCGGACGCTGACGTACTGGCCGGGGCGGAACGCGCCGGCGGGCAGGCCGTCGGCGCGCCGCAGCACCAGGGACACCACGTCGGGGGTCTCCTCGCGCCGCTCGGCGATCTCCATCCGCCGCCAGACCTGGCCCTCGGCGGCGCCGGCTTCCCGGTACAGCCGGGCCTCGACGGCGATCAGCGCGTTGGCCATCAGCCAGTAGACCTCGTCCCAGGCGGTGGCGGCCTCGGGGGTGAAGGCGTCGCCGAGCACCTCCGCCACGGCCGCGAGGAGGTGGCGGTGGACGACCTTGTACTGGTCGGAGGTGATGCCGAGGGAGGCGTGCTTGTTGGCGATCCGGGCGAGTATCGCGTCCGGCCGGGCGTCGGGGCGCTCGATCAGCAGCCCGGCGAAGGCGGCGAGGGAGCCGGCCAGCGCCTTCCGCTGCTCGCCATTGGCCTGGTTGCCGCGGTTGAACAGGTCGCGCAGCAGGTCCGGATGCGCGGCGAACAGCTTCCGGTAGAACAGCCCGGCGATGTCCTCGATGGCCGCGCCGACGACGGGCAGGGTGGCGCGGATGACGGGGGTGGACCGCTCGGAGAGCACGGCGCCTCCTGAATTGGTCAATGATCTTCGTATTTAGCCGTACAGGTATGGGCCCCTGTGGCGGGGCGCTGTTTTCTTGGGGCGACGGCGTTCACTCGGGGCGGCGGCCGGTCAGTCCGACCAGCACCGGGCCGGTGGGTGAGGTCACCAGATCGGCCACCGTCAGCGGATCGAGCGCGCGATAGAACGCCTCCTGCGCCGCGCGCAGCGCCCCGCGCAGCCGGCAGGCGCCGCGCAGCGGACAGGGTGCGTCGCCCTCGCAGGTCACGACCTCGTCCTCGCCCTCCAGCTCGCGCACCAGCCAGCCGACCGAGGCGGTGTGCCCGAGTCCGGTCAGCTCGAGCCCGCCGCCGCGTCCGCGCCGGGCCTCCACCACGCCGAGGTGCTGTAGCCGGGTGATCGCCTTCGCCGTGTGCGCGTACGGCACATTGACCGACTCGGCCACCTCCCGCGTGGTCAGCGGAATGCCCCGCTCGGAGACCGCGAGGCGCATCACGGCGCGCAGCGCCAGATCCGTGAACTTGGTCAGTCGCACAGCACGACGGTATTAAATCCGCATGCTAAATTCCAGTTATCGGGAGAGGGGAGCCGTGTGGTATCCGTCTCATGGTGCGCGGGGGCGGACCGCGGGGGTCGTACGGGAGGAAGAGGAAGAGGATGCCGCCGGTATCTGGTGTGCTGGGACGGATGACGGACCTGCTTCGCGGCGTGGCGGCGGACCGGGGCGGGGCCCTGTGGCGGCTCGCCGTCGAGGGGCGCCAACTCGACGCCAATGTGATCCGGTTGCCCGCCGACGCCCAGGTCGACGCCCATATGGAGCCGGACCTCGACGTGCTGCTGTATGTGACCGGCGGCAGCGGGTGGCTCGAAGTGGCGGACACCCGGCAGGAGCTGGAGCCCGGCTGTGTGGCTTGGCTGCCGCACGGCGCCCGCCGCGCGCTCTCCGCCGGCGCGGACGGCCTGGTCTACCTCACGGCGCACCGCCGCCGCCCCGGCCTCGCCATCCGTGCCGCCGCCCCGGAAGGGGGTGAGTCGGCCTGCCTGCTCAACCGGGTCTGCACGGAGTGCGGCCGGCTCGCGCAGGAGCCCGACGCCCGTTACTGCGCCCGGTGCGGCGCCCGCCTGCCGTCGGACTGACGCGCCGCCGTTTCGTACCGGCGTGACCGGAGGGGGCAGCGCGGCAGGCAGGGGCGGCGGCGCCCCCGGTCGCGGCGGTGGTGCCGCGCGGGCGCCGGGCGCGCGAGGGGGAGTGGGCGAGGCCGGGGCCGTCCGCCGTCTGCGGGTGCGCCGTCTCCGGGATTCCATTCGGCGGGGTACCAACTTGCCGTGACCTGTACCACCTTGTGTTTCGGTGCTCCCTTTCTCTTCTCGACACCGCGGCGTACGTTGTCTATTCCACGTCTATTCCACAAAACGTTGAAGCCTGGCGTGGCTTTCCCTCGGCCGACGGCGGCAAGAACCCGCGGCTGACCCCATCGCATTGGATTCGAGAACATGACTGTGCTCAGCTGCGGCAGGGTGTCATGAGCCCGCCGAAATCTTCCCGCGAAGTCCGCGGCAGCCCCAGGGACGCCGTGGTGACCGGCCTGGGCTTCTGTCTGCCGGGCGACGGCGGGCCGGCCTTCACCGCTGGTCAGGTGTGGAACATCGCCTCTCGGGGCGGCTGCTGTCTCGCGCGGAACGGGACGTACTACGGCTCGGTCGATCTCTCCGACGGCATGTTCGCGGAGCGCGTTCCCGGCATCCCGGAATTCTTCTCCCGCCACTTCACCGACGCGCATCGCTTCGGATTGGTTTCGCTGGTGGAGGCGTGCGCGGATGCCGAACTGGACATCCAGGCCGGCCACCTGGGGGAAGCGGCGCTTCTCGTCGGGCGCGGCGGGGTCGACAGCAATGTCGAGAGTTATCTGGCGGCACTGCGCGCCGACCCCGCGCACACCGCGCCACTCGACGCGCTGGAACTGTTCGTCGCGGGCGGACAGGGCGGCACCCCCTCCGATGTCGCCGTGGTGCAAGGGGCGCTGACCCGCACCACCGGCCCGTGTTTCACGGTGGCCTGTGGCTGCGCGTCCGGATCCGTACAGCTCGGCCACGCCCAGCGCCTGATCGCGGCGGGAGAGGTCGAACTCGCCGCGGTGACCGGCGTCGACGTCTTCAACAGAGAGGTGATCCGGACGGCGGAACGCCTGTTGGAGGGCGCCCGGCGCGCCCATGAGGCGATGGGCGGTGAGCCCGGCATGCTGGGTCTCACCCCCTCGTCCGACGCCGTGATGCGGCCGTACGACCGGCGGTCCGAGTGCATCAACTACGGCGAGGGCGCGGCGACCGTCATCGTGGAAAGCCGCGAGCGCGCCCACCGGCGCGGCGCGCACATCTACGGCCAGGTGCTCTCCACCGCCCTGACCCGCGACGGGCTGGCGAACCCCCTGGGCGCCGATGACACCGGAGCCCAGTTGGCGAACGCCGTGCGCCGGTGCCTGGGGGAGCGGTGGCGGATCGAGGACGTGCCCTACATCCACAGCTGTGGCCACGGGGACTCGGCCGTGGCCGCCGTGGAGGCCGGCGCGGTCCGGACCCTGTACGGGGCGGCGGCGGACACCGTGCTGATCACCTCGCAGGACGCGTGCTTCGGCCACCACGGAGCCCCGGCCGGCTGCCTGGGCGCCGGCCTGACGCTGATGATGATGGAACAGGGCGCGGTGTGTCCCACCGCCAACTGCGAACAGCCCATGGACGGGCTCCCCTTCGACCCGGTGCCCGGGACGCGCGCCCGGCCGCTCGACTTCGACTACGCACTGTGCATCAGCTACCAGACCGGTGGTGTGAAGCACGCCATGCTGCTGGGCAGCCCCGACGCCACCTAGCGCCGACCCCAGCGCGGAACCACCCCTCACGGCCGACCCCGCCGTCGCACAACCCTCGGAGAACCCGATGAGTCAGAACACACACGCAGCCGGGCGACCGCCCGGCCAAAATCCCGGCCGTATCGCGGTGATCGGCATGGGCTGCCGGTTCCCGGGAGACGTCGACTCGCCCGCCGCGCTGTGGCGGCTGCTGATGGAGGCGCGGGAGGCGCTGGGGGATCCCCCAGCCGAGCGGGCGGAGCTGTGGACCCGGCACGGTGCCCCAGATCTCGGCGCCCAGGCCCTGGCGGACGGCACCCCCGTGCCCGTGCGCGCCGGGTATCTGCGCGACGTTTCCGGCTTCGACGCCGACTTCTTCGGCGTGTCCGGCCGCGAGGCGGACGTCCTCGACCCCCAGCACCGACTGCTGTTGGAGGTGGCCTGGGAGGCCCTGGAGCACGCCGGGATGCCACCGGAGCGGCTGGCCTCCACCTCGACCGGCGTCTTCACCGGGCTCAGCTACCACGACTACCTGGACTGCTTCGACTGGCAACCACATGAACACGAGGGCTCGATCCTGGCGAACGGGCACTGCGTGGCGGCGGGCCGGATCTCCTATCTGCTGGGCCTGCACGGCCCGTGCATGGCATTGGACACCGCCTGCTCCTCATCGCTGGTCGCGGTGCACCTCGCGGCCCAGGCGCTGCGCGCGGGGGAGTGCGACCTGGCCCTGGCCGGCGGGGTCACCCTGATGTTCGACCCCAAGATCACGCGCTCGTTCACCCGGATGGGCATGCTCTCGCACCGCGGGCACTGCCATGCCTTCGACGCCGCCGCCGACGGGTTCGTACGCGGCGAGGGCTGCGGGATCGTCGTGCTCAAACGCCTCGCCGACGCCGTACGGGACGGCGACCGGATCCTGGCGGTGCTGCGCGGCTCCGCCGTCAACCAGGACGGCCGGTCCGACGGACTCGCCGCCCCCTCGGCCGCCGCCCAGCGCGCCCTGTACGAGGCGGCGCTGGCCCGGGCCGGGGTCGACCCGCGCGATGTGGGGATGGTCGAGGCGCACGGCCCCGGCACCCCGGTGGGGGACCCGGTGGAGTTCGCCAGCCTCGCCGAGGTGTACGGGCGCGGCCCCGGCCGGTGCGCCCTGGCGTCGGTCAAAACCAACCTGGGCCATCTGGAACCCGCCGCCGGAGTGGCCGGGCTGATCAAGGCGGTGCTGTGCCTGGGCCACGGGACGATCCCGCCCAATCTGCACTTCACCCGCTGGAACCCGGCCATCGAGAACGCCGATGCGACGCGCCTCTTCGTGCCTACCGAACCGACGCGCTGGCCGTTGCTCACGACCTCCCGGCTGGCCGCCGTGTCCTCCTTCGGATTCTCCGGGACCAACGCCCATGTGCTGCTGGAGGAGCCACCCGCCACGTCGGCCCGCCGGCGGGTGCGGCCACCGCGGCGCGAGCGGGACGCGGCGCCCCTGGTCTTCCTGGTGCCGGCGGGCTCCCGGGCGGCCCTGCCGGCCGCGGCGGGGCGCCTCGCGGACTGGCTGGAGGACGAGGGCGCGGACGTACCGCTGCGCGACATCGCCCACACGCTGGCCGTCCGGCGCAGCCCGGGCCGCGGGCGGCTCGGCGTCATCACGGCGTCCCGGGGCGAACTCGTGCGAATTCTACGCGCGTCACAGGCGGGCCGGAGCCACCCCGCCGCGGTGACCGGGGAGGTGGGAGCCGCGGTGTCCCGGCGGCCGGTGTGGGTGTTCTCCGGCCAGGGCTCGCAGTGGCCGGGCATGGGGCGCGGCCTCCTGGAAGCGGAGCCCGCCTTCGCCGCCGCACTCGCCGAGGCCGATGAACTGATCGCCGAAGAGGCCGGGTTCTCGGTGCTCGACGTGGTGCGCTCCGGCGAACCGGTGACCGGCTGCGCGCGGGTCCAGCCGGTGCTGTTCGCCCTGCAGACCGCGCTGGCGGCGGCCTGGCGCGCCCACGGCGTGGAACCCGCCGGGGTCATCGGACACTCCATGGGCGAGGTCGCCGCCGCGGTCGTGGCCGGGGCGCTGTCCCTGGCCGACGGGGTACGGGTGATCTGCCGCCGCTCCGCGCTGCTGACCCGGATCGCCGGGCGCGGCGCGATGGCCACAGTGGGCCTGGGCGCCGACGACGTACAGGCCGAACTCGACGCCGGACTCGACGCCGGATCCGGGGCCGGAACCGGGGCCACGGGAGCCCCGGTCACGGTCGCGGTCATGGCGGCGCCCGACACCACGGTCGTGGCCGGAGACACGGCGCTCCTGGAGCGTCTGGTCGCCGGCTGGGAGGCGCGCGGCATACCGGCCGCCCTGGTCGCGGTCGACGTCGCCTCGCACTCCCCGCAGGTCGAACCGCTCCTGGCCGATCTGCGCGACGCCCTCGCCGATCTGACGCCCCGCGGGCCACGCGTGCCGTTCTACTCCACGGTGCTGGACGATCCGCACACCGTCCCCGCCTTCGACGCCGACTACTGGTGTGCCAATCTGCGCCGTCCGGTCAGGTTCGCCGCCGCGGTCGCCGCCGCCGCGGCCGACCGCCACCTGGTGTACGTCGAGATCGCCCCGCACCCGGTTGTCACCCACTCCGTCGCCCGCTGCCTGGAAGGCATGGCCGGCCTGGACGAGGGACAGGTCGTGCTGCCCACCCTGCGCCGCGACGAGGACGAGACGGCCACCCTCCGCACCCAACTGGCGGCTCTGCACTGCGCGGGCGTCCCCGTGGACTGGACACGGCTGTACCCCCGGGCCGCCCTCGCCGACGTCCCCACCATCACCTTCGACCGCAAACGCCACTGGACCGAGCCCGCCCTCTCGGCCGTTCCGGGCCGGCGGCCGGGCCCGGCCGCCGGCCCGCTGCCCGGTACACACACGGAGGTGCCCGGCGAACCCGTCCGGCACACCTGGCACGGCGAAGCCGGGACCGCGGCGCTGCCCTGGCTGGACGACCACAAGGTCTACGGCACCCCCGTGCTGCCCGGAGCCGCCCACTACGCCCTCGCGCTCACCACCGCCTGCGAGGTGTTCGACGCCGGGCCCACCGAAGTCGAGGTCACCGACGTGCACTTCCGGGAGCCGCTCCGGCTCGCCGAGCACACCGACATCAGCACCACGCTCACCCTGGCCGCCGCCGACCGCGCCGATTGCGAGATCTTCGGGCGCGGCGCCGACGGCACGTGGATACGGCAGTCCACCGCGGTGGTGCGCAGGCCGGCCGTACCGCCGAGGCCCCGCGCCGCGTCCGTCGAAACCCTCGCCCTGCGCCACCCGGTCCCCCTCGAACCGGCCTCCCTGTACGCCCATATGCGGGCCTGCGGCCTGCAGCACGGGCCGGCGTTCAACGGGATCACCGAGGTACACGCCTCCCGCCGCGGCCACAGCTTCTGGGCGCGGGTCGAGATACCCGAGGCGGCGCGCACTCCCGGGCACGCGCTGCGCGTCCACCCCGCCCTCGTCGACCTGTGCGGCCAACTCCTCATAGCGGGGCTGTTGCACGAGACCGACCACGGGCTGATCCTGCCGGTCCGGATCCGCTCCGTACGGGTCCTCGGCGATACCGCGACCGCGGTGTACTGCCACGCCCGCGTCGTCGAGGCCACGTCCGACACGCTCATCGGACACATCCGGCTGCTCGACGGTGCGGGCACTCCGGTCCTGGCCATCGACGGGCTGCGGCTGGCGCGCCACGCCGTCCCCGAGACCACCGAGGTCGACCACTGGTTCCTCGAGACCGGCTGGCACCGCGCCGAGCGGCCGGCACCCGCTGCCACCGCCCCGGCGGGGGACTGGCTGGTCGTCGGCGAGGGCGGGACGGACGCCTCGGCGCGGGAGCTGGCCGACGCCCTGCGCGCGGCCGGGGCGCGGGCCGACGTCTGGGACTGGCCGCCGGAGGATCGCCGCCTCGACGCCTTCCGCGAGTCCATGGCCGACCGCCTGGCCCAGGAAGCAACCACGGCCGTGGTTTTGCTGAGCGGCGCGGGGACCGGCGCGGACCCGGACACGGAGGCCCTCGCCCGCACCCGCAGGGCACTCGGCGCCGCCCAGGCGATCGCCGCCCGCGGGGCGGAGCCGCCGCGCCTGTACGTGGTCACCCGCGGCGCCCGGGCCGTGGCGCCCGGGGAGGCGGCGGATCCGGCGCAGAGCTCGCTGCGCGGGCTGGTGCGGGTGCTCGCGCTCGAACACCCGCGGATACGAGCCACGCTGGTGGACACCGCACCCACCGCGGGGGCCGACGCCGGGGTTGCTGACCTGGCTGGCGGCGCGGACCGCGCCAGGGCCACTGACCCGGCTGGGGCCATGGGCTCCGCGGGGGCCGCCGGACCGGCCGGGGCCACCGGCCCGGCCGACAACGCCGGGGCCGCCGACTCCGCCCAAGCCACCGACCCCGCCTGGCTGTCGGACCTCGTCGCGGAACTCCTCGCGGACGCGCCCGAGGACGAGGTCGCCTTGCGCGGCGCCGCCCGCCACGTCGCGCGGCTGGCGTACGCGCCGCTGACGGACGCCGAACGCAGCGCGGCCGCCGCCCGCACAGTGCGCTGCGGTGTGGACGGCTTCCGGTTGCGGGCGGGCCGGCTGGGGGATCTGGGCAGTCTGGAGCTCGCCGCGACGGGACGGCGGCGGCCGGGAGCGGGCGAGGTGGAACTGAGGGTGAGCGCGGCCGGGCTGAACTTCCGGGACGTCCTCACCGCCATGGGGCTGCTCCCCGGCGACAGCGACATCCGCTACCGCATCGGCTTCGAGTGCGCGGGCGAGGTGACCGCGGTCGGGGCGGGCGTCACCGACTTCGCCGTCGGTGACCGGGTGCTCGCCGCGGATGTGAACGGCGGAGCGTTCGGCTCGTTCGTCGTCGTCCCCGCCGAGGTGGTCGCCCCCGCCCCGGCCGGTCTCGACCCGGCCACCGCCGCCGGGCTGCCCATCGCGTTCCTCACCGCCTGGTACGCCCTGCGCCATGTCGCCCGGCTGGCCCCGGGGGAGCGGGTACTGATCCACTCGGCCACCGGCGGCACCGGCCTGGCCGCCATCGCGGTGGCGCGGTTGCTGGGCGCCGAGGTGCTGGCCACCGCGGGCAGCGAGGACAAGCGGCGCTATCTGCGCGGCATGGGTATCCCCCAGGTGATGGACTCGCGCTCGCTGGACTTCTGCGCGCAGACGCGGGCGGCGACCGGCGGGGAGGGCGTCGACGTCGTCCTCAACTCGCTGTCCGGCGCGGCGATCCGGGCCGGGCTCGAAACGCTGCGGCCGTTCGGCCGCTTCGTCGAGCTGGGCGTGCGCGACATCCTCTCCGACGCCCCGCTGGGCCTGGCGCCACTGCGCCACAACATCACCCTGAGCACGGTGGACCTCGGCGAACTGCAGCGCGACCGCCTGGCGGTGTTCGGCGCGGCGCTGCGCGAGGTGGTGGCCGAGTTGGCCGAAGGGCGGCTGGCGCCGCTGCGGTGTACGGCGTTTCCGCTGTCGGCGGCCACCGACGCGTTCCGGCTGATGGCGGGCGCCGGCCACATCGGCAAGCTGGTGCTGACCGTGCCGGAGGAGGGCGAGACCGGCGCCGTGCTGCCGGACGGGCCGCGGCCGGTGCGCGAGGGTGGGGCGTATGTGATCACCGGCGGTCTGCGCGGCCTGGGTCTGGCCACCGCGCACTGGCTGGCGGCCCGGCGCGCCGGACACCTCGTGCTCAACGGCCGCACCGCCCCCACGGCCGCCACCGCGCGGGCGCTCAGCGAACTGTCGGCCGCCGGGACCCGGATCACCGTGGTGCTCGGCGACATCGCCCGGCCGGGCACGGCCGAGCGCCTGGTGGCCGCGGCCACCGCGGACGGGACGCCGCTGCGCGGGGTGGTGCACAGCGCCATGGCGCTGGACGACGCGGCGGTCACCAACATCCGTGATGACCAGTTGCGGCGAGTGTGGGCGCCCAAGGCCACCGGCGCGTGGCGGCTGCACCAGGCCACCGCCGGGCAGTCGCTCGACTGGTTCGCGGTGTTCTCCTCGATGGCCTCCCTGTTGGGCAACCCCGGCCAGGGCGTGTACGCCGCCGCGAACGCCTGGCTGGACGGGTTCGCCGCCTGGCGCTCCGCGCGCGGGCTGCCCACGCTCGCGGTCAACTGGGGCCCGTGGGGCGAGACCGGCGTGGCCACCGGCTTCGCCGACCGCGGTTACGAGACCATCCCCACCGACCGGGGCATCCGGGCGCTGGGCGCCCTGCTGGCGCACGGCCGGGTACAGACCGGCGTGATCCCCGGCGAGCCGCGCACCTGGATCCCGGCGGCCGGGCGGCAGTCCACGCTCTTCGGCGCGCTGCTCCCCGGCGGCGGCGACGGCACAGACGGCGCCGACGGCACACAGCGCACGGGTGACGTGGGCGACTCCGACGACATCCGCGCCCGGCTGGCCGCCCTCCCCGCGGGCCTGGCCCGCCGCTCGGCCCTGGAGGCCTACCTGGGCGACCACATCCGCACGGTCTTGCGGCTCAGCGGCTCCACGCTGGACCCGCAGACCTCTCTGAAGGCCCTCGGCTTCGACTCCCTGCTGGCCATGGAGTTGCGCGTACGGCTCGAATCCGCCCTGGGCGTCGAGCTCGCCGCCAACTTCGTCTGGCAGCACCCGACGGTGGCGGAGCTCGCCGTCGGGCTCGCCGGGCACATGGGGTTGGACATCGCCGGGGGCTCGCCAGACGGCCGACACCTGACCGCCGACTGACGGTGACCGCAGCGTCAATTTTCGGCCACACGGCGGGCCAATTCTGGTCAGGTGCTGGTCCGTCGTGTGTTCCCTCGCCGTGTCGCCCTTGTCGTCCTCCCTCATCAGTGTCTGCTGCTCGGGTTCGCGGGCTCGTTGGCGCTGGCGACGGGAGGACGGACCGCCGGCGCGCTGCCCGTGGCGGACGTCCTGGTCCCCGATTCCGGCCGCGTCGCGCTCGGCCTGGTCAGTACGTACTTCGGCCTCGTGCTGCTGGTCGGGGCCTGGCTGATGCTGGGCCGCGCGGTACGCGGGCCACGGCCGCCCGGCCCGCACGCCCTGCTGCTGACCCTCGCCGCCTGGGCCGCCCCGCTGCTGCCCGCGCCCCCGCTGTTCAGCCGGGACGTCTACAGCTATCTCGCCCAGGGCGCCATGGTCGACGCGCGCATCGACGTGTACGTACACGGCCCCGCCCGGCTCGGCGGGCCGCTCGCCGCCGAGGTGGCGCCCCTGTGGCAGCACACCCCCGCCCCCTATGGCCCGGTCTCCCTCGCGTTCGAGACGGCGGTCGTGGGCGCCTCCCGCGCGGAGGTGTCCGCCGGGGTGTTCGGCATGCGGCTGGTCGCCCTGGCCGGCGTGGCGCTGATGATCCTCGCCCTCCCCGCGCTCGCACGCCGCTGCGGCACCGATCCGGCCGCCGCCCTGTGGCTGGGGGCGCTCAACCCGCTGTTGCTGCTGCACCTGGTGGGCGGGGCGCACAACGACGCCGTCATGATCGGGCTGCTCGGCGCCGGGCTGGTGGCCGCGACCGGCCGGTGGCCTGCCTGCGGCGCCGTGCTGGTCACCCTGGCCGCCCTGGTCAAGGCGCCCGCCGCGCTTGGGCTGCTGGCCGTCGCCGCGCTCTGGGCGGGCCTGCTGACGGGGAGATGGCGGCGTACCCGGGCCGCGCTGGCCACCGGCGCGCTGGCGCTCGGCACCACAGGCGTGGCCACGGCCGTCGCCGGCACCGGCTATGGCTGGATCACCGCCCTGACCACCCCGGTCTCCCCGGACAACTGGGCGCTGACCAGCGCCCTCGGCCGCGCCACCGGCGCCGGTCTGGACGCCCTCGGCAGCGGTCTGGCGCCGCTGGCCACCCCGGCCTGGCAGGTGCTGGGCCTGCTGGCGACCGCCGTCACCGTGTCGGTCGTCTGGCTGCGCGCCTCCCGCTCCCGCCCCGTCTACGCGCTGGGGCTGAGCCTGACGGCGGTGGCGGTGCTCGGCCCCGCGATCCGCCCCTGGTATCTGCTGTGGGGGCTGTTCCTCATCGCCGCCGCCGCGCCGAGCGGGCCGATACGCCGCGCGGTCGCCGCCGCGAGCGGGGTGCTCGCCCTGGCCGTACTGCCCAGCGGATTCGCGCCGGACCGACAGCAGTTGGCCTCCTCCGTGTGCGGCGGGGCGCTGGCGCTGCTCACGCTGTGGTGCGTCAAGTGGGCCCCGAGACTCGCCGCCGGGGACCGCTGGTCGGAGCACGCGGCATGACGGGGCCCACCACCACGCGCGGCCGGCTGCTGCTGACGCTCGGGCTGACCGGGGCCGTGGCGCTCTTCCTGGCCACCGTGCCGCTCCACCGGGACTGGTTCGACCTGAGCGTCTACTACGGGACCGTCGGCCACTGGCTGCACGACGGCGGGCGCATCTACGACTACACGGTGCCCGGAGCGGACGGCACCGACTACGGCTTCACCTACCCGCCCTTCGCGGCCCTGTGCATGCTGCCGATGGCCCTGGTGAGCTGGCCGGGCGCGATCACCATCTGCATGGTGCTCAACCTGGCCGCCTCGGCGGCCGTGCTGTACTGGCTGACCGGTCCCCTGGTGCGCCGGCACGCCCGGCACCGGTGGTTCGCCTTCGCCGTGGCGGCCTGCCTGTTCGCCCTGCTGGAGCCGGTCCGGGACACCTTCAGCTTCGGTCAGGTCAACCTGGTCCTGCTGGCGCTCGTGCTCTTCGACGCCTGGCTGCTGTCCACCGGCCGGGGCAAGTACGCCGGGTTCGGCATCGGCCTCGCCGCCGCGATCAAGCTCACCCCGGCGATCTTCATCTGCTATCTGGCCGTCACCGGGCGCCGCCGCGCCGCCGGGACGGCCGCGGGCACCGCGGCGGCCGCGACCCTGCTGGCCGCCTGGGTGGCGCCGACCGCGTCGCGGGACTACTGGACCGAGGACCTGTGGGACACCGACCGCATCGGGGTCGCCGCGTATGTCTCCAACCAGTCGTGGCGCGGCGTGCTGGCCCGGCTCGCCGACCCCGTCCCGCCGAGCGGCGTCGTCTGGGCGCTGGGGGCGCTCGCCGTCCTGGCCGTGTGGGCCCATCGTGTGCGGCGCGCGGGCGCCGTGGGGGACGAGGCGGCGGGGTTCGCGCTGACCGGCGTCGCCGCCTGCCTGGTCAGCCCGATCACCTGGGTGCACCACCTGGTCTGGCTGATCCCCGCCCTGACCGTGCTGGCCGGCACCGGGCTGCGGCCCGGCACGCCGCCCGCGCGCCGCCGCCGGCTGCTGTCCACGGCGGCCGCGGTGTATGTGATCCTGTGCAGCAGCGTGGTGTGGCTGTGGCGCTTCCATCCCAGCGGTCTGGACGGCTTCCTGGGCGGCAACGCCTACGTATGGATCTGCCTCGGCCTGCTGCTCGCCCTCCCGGTGCGCGAGCCGGCTGTCGCCGGGCGAGAGCCGGCCGTCGCCTGTTCGCCACCGCCACGCCGACCGGATGTCGACCGCGGTACGCCCCAACGCCTCCCACGGCGGACACCCTGACCACACCGCCCCCGGTCACTCGGCCCCCTCAGCACCTGTGAGCGCACATGCCCGCGACGATGCCCGAGCGGCAGAGCCTCCCCGCCCGCCGGCGGCTTACGCTGCGCCAGATCCTGTGCCTGCTGCCGATCGCCGTCGTCTCCGTATGGGTGATCGGGCACTGGTCGCTCATCGGGTCCGGCGCCCGTCAGCTCCTTGACGCCAACCCCTACTGGCTGCTCGCCGCGGTCGCCACGACCGGTCTCGGCTGGGTCGCCGTGTCCTTCGCCCGGCAGGGAACCGTCCTGGAACGGCTGCCTCCGGGGCGGCTGTTCGCCACCCAGTTCGCCGCGGGGGCGGCCAACCACCTGCTGCCGTCGGGGATCGGCGCGAGCGCGGTCAACATCCGCTTCATGACCGGCTGCGGCCTCCCGGCCGCCCGCTCCTCGGCCGCGCTCGCCCTGTACTTCCTCGCGGAGGCCACCGCCCGCATCGGGCTGCTGCTGGTCCTCCTGGCCGCCTTCCCCGAAGCGCTCAGGCTCGGGCCGCTGCTCCCGGACCGGATCGGGGCGGCGCTGCCGCTGACGGTCGGGGCGGCGGTCTGCGCCCTGGTGGTCGCGGTTCTGGCGATCCGTCCGGTGCGCCGGATCGTCCGTACCTTCCTGGTCACCGCGCTCACCGACGCCCGCTCCCTGCACGCCCGGCCGTCCAGGGCGCTGGCCCTGTGGGGCGGTTCGCTGGCCTTCCCCGTGCTACAGGCGGCCGGGCTCGCGGCGGTCGCCGTGGCGGTGGAACTGGACGTGCCGGCTCCGCATGTCGTGCTCGCCTATCTGGCCGCGACGGTCGTGGCCGCGGTCGTGCCGTCCCCCGGGGGCATCGGGTCCGTGGACGCCGCCCTGGTGATCGCGCTCGTCGCGGCCGGGGCCCCGGCGGACGCCGCCACCTCCGCGGTGCTCGCCTACCGCTTCATCACGGTGTGGCTCCCGCTGATTCCCGGAGCGCTGGTGCTGGGAACCCTGGTGCGCTGCAAGATCGTCTGAGTTTCCCCTCGCTGTCGAAAAGGTGAACACGGGAAATCCGAAGGATTAATTCCAGAAGTCTTCTCATCGTTCAGTAAATTCCCCGGACCGCGGGGCAACCAATCCCGGATTCGCAGGGTCAAACAGTCAGAGTGAGCGCGCCGCGCAATTGAAGTAAAAACCCACGCCATCCATCGGAATTGGATCCTGACGAATTCATGCGATCGCTCATGACCGGGCAACCGGCCCGCACCCGGCCGGACGACCAGCCGCACAGAGCAGCCGCGCCGCCCGCGCCCGACGCACCGCCCGACGCCCCGCGCGGCGTCCGCGCCCGGGCCGCCGCGCTCGCCGCCCTGGTCACGGTGGCCGCCGTCTGCCTCGGCGACGCCGTGGCCCGCAGCTACCCCTTCGGGTTCAGAACCCGCAGCGTGAACGACCTGGGCAACCAGTTCGTGCCCTTCCACGCCCACCTGTGGGACCTGCTGCACGGCCGTGGGTCCGGCGGCCTGTTCCTCAACTGGCAGTCCGGCTACGGCGCCAGCTTCCTGCCCGACCTGGGCACCTACCTCGGCAGCCCGTTCGCGCTGCTCGTCGCCCTCTTCCCGCGCGACGAGATCGACCTCGCGGTGTATGTGATCACGCTGCTGAAGATGGCTACGGCCGGTGCGGTGATGGCCCAGCTGCTGCTGACGCTGCGCCCCGGCCGGTGGTGGGCGGCCGGGGCGCTCGGCGCCTCGTACGCGCTGTGCGGCTGGTCCGTGGCCGAGGCCTCGTACAACCCCATGTGGCTGGACGGGCTGATCGCGCTGCCGCTGCTCTGCCTGGTCGGCCACTGGGCGCTGGCGGGCCGGCGGTTCGCCCTGGGCGCGGTGCTGGTCGCGCTCGTGTGGATCGCCAACTTCTACACGGCGTACATGGCCACCCTCGGCGCCGTACTGCTGCTGCTCACCCGGCTGCTGGTGGAACACGCCCCCACCGGCGTCCCGCTGCGGCAGCGGCCGGGGCCGGTGGCCCGGCTGGCGGGCGTCCTGGCGCTCGGCGTCGGCCTCGCGGCGCCCATGGTCTCGGTCGTCTACTTCGGCACCAAGCACGCCTACCCGGGCCGGGTCGTGGAGTTCTCGGCCAAGCCGTGGACGGACGTCATGGCCCGGCTGCTGCCGGGTACGTACAACTTCAGCAGCCCCGCCGTCTACGTCGACACGGTGGCCCTGCTGCTCGCCCTGACGCTGCCGTTCAACCCGGCGGTCCCCCGGCGGCTGCGGAGCGGCTGGACGCTGCTGGTCGCGGGGGTGACCCTGTCCTTTCAGTGGGGGCCCACCCAACTGGCCTGGCACGCCTTCTCCGTCCCCAACGGCAGCCAGTACCGCGAGACCTTCGTGCTGAGCGGGCTGCTGGTGACCGCCGCCTGGCTCTCCTTCGCCCACGGCACACCGGGCCGGCGCCCGCTGCTCGCCGGAGGCGCGCTGCTGGCGGTGATCGCGGCGGCCGCGTCCCGCGCCACCGAGCTGATGCGCCCCTGGACCTACCCGCTCCTGCTGGCCGGGGTCGCGGCGGTGGCGGCCGCCCTCCTGCTGGCCCACCTCGCCCGCCGGCACCGCCATCCGCTGCCCGCCGTCCTCGCCGTCGTCCTGCTGATCGGCGCCCAGGTGGGCCAGTCCGCGGCCACCATGGCCGTCGCCGACCGGCTGCGGCTGGGGCACCTGGACGACTACGCGCCCTGGGGACAGCGCCAGCAGACGCAGCAGGCGCTGATCGCGGACGCGGACGGCTGGCCCCGGTACCGTACGGACCCGGGCCGTGAGCAGACCGTCGGCAACGACCCGCTGCTGGTCGGCGGGCAGGGCGCGCAGTACTACAGCAGCCTCACCGCCGATGTGTTCAGCCGCACCCTCACCGCCCTCGGCGGCGGCTGGTACTCGCGCGGCCGGTCCGTGCAGAGCCTGGACAATCCGGTCACCGACGCGATCTTCTCGGTCGGCGCCCGCGTCCACTCCGCGCCCGATCCGCACCGGGACCCGAACGCGTCGACCGACATCGCGCCGTATGTCACCCGCGAGGCCGTACCGCCCCTGGTCACCGTCCGGCCGGCCGCCAAGAACGCCCCCGCGTTCGGCTCCTCGCCGTTCCGCAACCAGGAACTGCTGCTCGGGGCCCGGGTGTACACCCTGCCCGGCAAGATCTCGATACGCGCCGTGGACGGCGGGCCCGCCGCCCGCACCCCCGACGGGGGCTACCGACTGCCCCCCGGGCCGACCAAGCGGTCCCGCCCGAAAGCCCTCCTGACCACCACCTGCCCGGGCGGCTCCCAGGTGTTCCTGTGGGCGCCGCACTACTGGGGCGTCGCCGCGCTGCGCGGCGTGGACCGGCCCCCGGTCGGGTTCCGGGGCGACCACCCGGTCACCAAGATCGCCCCCATGCAGCCGCTGGGGAAGGCCCCGGCCTCCGGACGCGTCGAGGTGCGGCTGACCATCCAGAAGGGCGGCACCGTCCCCGCCGAATCCATCGGCTGCCTGGACACCGGACGGCTGCGCGCGGCCACAGACCGGCTCCGGGCCCAGGGCGCCACCGCCGTCCATGTTTCCGACAGCGTTTCAGACAGCGGCATCCGGGCCGAACTGCCCCCCGGCTCCCGCGGCATCGCCGTGGTCGCCGCCCCGCGGATCGCGGGCTGGCGCTGCGCCACGGGCGGCGGCCAGGACCGCCCGGCCGACAGCTACCTCGGCCTGATCGCGGTGGAGCTCGACGGCTCCGCCACCTCCATCGACTGCACCTTCCGCCCTCCCGGCCTGCGCCTCGGCACCGCCGTGGGAGCCGCCGCACTGCTGGTCCTGACCCTGCCGGCCGCATACCGGCTGCTGCGCAACCGACGGGAGAGCCGCCATGTCCATCATTGACGCCCGCGAATTCAGCACGGGGGAGACCATGCTCATTTCCATCGTCGTACCCTGCTACAACGAAGAAGCAGTGATCGACCGTTTTCATGAACACCTCACCCGGGAACTCACGGCGGTCGATCACGATTTTGAATTCGTTTATGTGGACGATGGCAGCAAGGACCGCACGCTTTCTCTGCTGAAAAAACTGGCCGAAACCGATCCCCGGGCCCGCTACGTCTCCTTCAGCCGCAATTTCGGCAAGGAAGCGGCGATGCTGGCCGGGCTGCGGTACGCCTCCGGCGACGCCGTCGTCATCATGGACGCCGATCTACAGCACCCGCCGGAGCTGGTCAAGCGCATGGTGGAGCTGCACGCCCAGGGCCATGACCAGGTCATCGCCAAGCGCACCCGCGACGGCGACCGGGTCACCCGGGTCCTCACCGCCCGCGCCTACTACCGGCTCATCAACCGCTTCGTCGATGTGGAGCTGGTCGACGGCGTCGGCGACTTCCGGCTGCTGTCCCGGCGTGCGGTGGACGCCGTGCTGGAGCTGACCGAGTACAACCGCTTCTCCAAGGGGCTGTTCGCCTGGGTGGGCTTCCCGAGCGTGACCTTCGAGTACGAGAACGCCGTACGCGAGGAGGGCCGCAGCAAGTGGACCTTCGGCCAACTGCTCAACTACGGGGCCGACGGGCTGATCTCCTTCAACAACAAGCCACTGCGCGCCGCGGTCTACCTCGGCCTGATGCTGTTGTCGGTGGCCGCGCTGTACGCGGCGTGGATCGTGGGCAGCGCGGCGGTCAACGGGGTCGACACCCCTGGCTATGTCACCCTCCTCGTCGTCATCACCGCGCTGGCCGGCGTCCAGATGGTCATGGTCGGAGTGATCGGCGAGTACATCGGCCGCATCTACTACGAGGTCAAGCGGCGCCCCCACTTCCTGGTACAGTCCACCAACGCCGTCCCCACCGCCCCGTTCAAGGACCAGCTGAAGGACCTCGTCCGGTGACGCCTCGCCCAGTATTCGGCCAGCTGCTGAGATTCGGCCTGGTGGGTGTCGTCAACACCGCCACGTACTACCTCATGTACCTGGGCTTTCTGCCCTGGCTGCCGTATCTGGTGGCCCATGTCGCCGCCTTCGCCCTCAGCACGGTCGGCTCGTTCCTCCTCAACTCCTGGTTCACCTACCGCACCCGCCCGACCTGGCGTAAGTTCCTGCTCTTCCCCCTGACCACGGCCGTCAACTTCGTCGTCACCACCGGCGGGGTCTATGTCCTCGTCGATCTCCTGCACTTCGGGGACCGGGCGGCCCCGCTGATGGCCGCGGCGGTGGCCGTGCCGTTCACCTTTGTGCTGTCCAGGACGATCATGCTCGGCCCCGCTTCCCGGGGGCCCGCCGAAGACCCGGTGCCGCGCGTGTACGAGATCCGCGTCCACGGCTGCGCGAGCACCGAGGAGGCCCTCGCCCTGCAGGAGCCGATCGCCCGCCTGCTGTGCCCGGACCACGAGCACGACGGCCCGTGCGAGGTGCCCTGGGGCTTCACCCTCGCCGGTGACGATCGGGCCGAGGACGACGGCGCCACGGTGCTCGTGCTCGGCGTCTGCACCTCCGGTGCGCGGGCGGCGGAGGTGGCCGACCGGGTGCGCGCGGCCTTCGGCGAGACACGCCCGGTCGACCTGGAGGAGGGTGACGCCGAGCGGTTCGAGACGCTGGTGGAGCAGTACCGGATCGAGAGCGGGTCCCGCGGGGTCTAGCCCTTCTGGTCTGGCGGATCTCCGTGGGAGTCTCTGGCGGATCTCCGTGCGAGAAGGACCGTGGGGCCTCGCCCGGGCGCGCCCGACCGGGTCAGTCGGTCGGGCCCGCGTCGCGGGCCAGCAGGGCGGCCTGGACCCGGTTCGAGCAGCCCAGCTTGGCCAGGACACGGCTCACATACGTCTTGATGGTCTTCTCGCTCATGTGCAGCTCCCGGCCGATCTCGGCGTTGGACATGCCCTCGGCCACCAGGCGCAGCACCTGCCACTCGCGTTCGGTGAGCGCCGCCAGGCGCTCCGCGGCCTCCCGGCGGCGCCCGGCCGCGACCGGGGTGATCAGGTCGAGCACCGGGCGGGTCACCGCCGGGGACAGATAGGCCTCGCCGCCGTGTGCCGCGCGCACCGCGCGGATCAGCTCGTCGGGCGTGCAGTTCTTCAGCACGAATCCCGCCGCGCCACTCTGCAGCGCCCGTAGCACATTCGGCTCGGCCCCGAACGCCGTCAGCACCACCGTGCGCAGCGCGGGCGCCTGCCGCCGCAGTTCCTCCAGCGCGCTCAGCCCGTCCAGCAGCGGCATGTTGATGTCGACCAGGGCCACATCCACGCGGTGCCGGAGCGCCTCGGCCACGGCCGCCCGGCCGTGCTCCGCCACCGCGACCACCTCGATGTCGGGCGCCGACTCCAGTACGGTGCGGATACCGGCCCTGATCAGCGGCTCGTCGTCGGCCACCAGCACCCTGATCACCTCAGCCCACCCCCAGCAGCATGCCGACCGGCAGCACCACGAACATCACGGCGGCGGTGGCGAATCCGAGCGCGACGGTGCGCAGGCCCCCGACCCGAATGTCGCTGTCATCGCCGTCGGGGTCGCGGTCGAGGGCCGGGACGTCGTCGGCGAGGGTGTCCGGGGCGGTCGGCACCATCGCCACCAGCCGGAAACCGTCGTCCGACAGCCGGTGATCGACGAACCCGCCGACCTGCCGCATCCGTTCCGCCAAACCCCGCAGCCCGTGTCCGCCGCCCGCCTCGCCAAGGTCCCGCGGTTCGTCCGCGACCGGGTTGACCACGGTGACCAGCAGCGCGTCCGGCTCCCAGGTGACGCACACCGTCACCGGGCGGCCCGGGGCGTGCCTGGCCGCGTTGGTCAGCCCCTCCTCGACCACCCGGTACACCGCCTCCCCGGCCGCCGGGGGCAGCGGACGGGGTTTCCCGCCGCGCCGCAGCGCCACTGGCACCCCGGCCGCCCGGAACTCCGCCACGACCTCGTCGATCGCCTCCGCTCCGGGTGCCCGGGCGGCCGTCTCGTCCGTCCCCCGCAGCGCCCCGACCAGTTCGTGCAGCTCGTCCATGGCGCCGCGCGCCGTCCCGGCCAACTGCCGGACGGCCTCCCGCTGCCCCGGCGGCAGCTCGGCCACCTCCAGCGCTGCGGCCTGAACCGACACCAGGCTGAGCCGGCGGCCCAGGGAGTCGTGCATGTCCCGGGCGATCCGCAGCCGTATCCGCAGCCGCTCCCGCTCGGCCAGCAGCTCCCGCTCCCGGCGCAGCCGCCGGTTGCGCCGGCCCAGCTCCGCCACCAGCCGCCGATGCTGCGCCAGATACCGGCCGACGAGCAGCGGCAGCGCCACGAACACCACAAAGACCGAGATCAGTTGCGGTCCGGCGGGCGCGTCCGCCGGCCAGGCCGCGAGCCGTACCGCGATCCAGCCGAGCGCGGCACCCGCCACCTGGGCCGCGTCCCGCCCGGCCACCGCGCGGTGTCCTGCCCCGTAGGCGGCCCACAGCAGCAGGACGTACGAGCCCCCGGTCAGCGCGGCCAGCAGCAGGGCCGCCGTGAAGGCCGCCGCGGGGGCCCGCTCGCCCAGCGCGACCACACCGGCCACGGCGAGCGCGTACCCCACGGCGGCCCAGGGGAGCGGGCCGCCGTGGCGCGCGGCCATGAACAGCGCGGTGTCCGTCACGACCACGGCGGCGGCCAGAAGAGGTCGGCCCAGGGGCAGCAGGCTCATGGCAGCAGGCTAAGGCCTCAACTGCGCTGTCTACTTTGGTCGCCGCGATCGGCGACTTTCGACCACAGCCCCGCACCGGGCCCGGTTCCTAACGTGAACGGCGTGATCGAAGTGCGCGACCTCAGCAAGAAGTACGGGACCACCACCGCGGTCGACGGGTTGTCCTTCATCGTGCGGCCCGGCCAGGTGACCGGATTCCTCGGGCCGAACGGGGCGGGAAAGTCCACCACGATGCGGATGATGCTGGACCTCGACCGCCCCACCAGGGGCCATGTCCTCATCGACGGCGACCGCTACCGGCGCCTCCCCGATCCGCTGCGCCGGGTCGGGGCGCTGCTGGAGGCCGGGGCGGTGCACGGCGGCCGCAGCGTGTACGACACGCTGCGGTGGTCGGCGCGCAGCAACCGGATCCCCGAAGCGCGGGTGCGCGAGGTGCTGGAGCTGGTCGGGCTGGCGGGCGTGGCCCGTCAGCGGGCCAAAAGCCTCTCGCTCGGCATGGCCCAGCGGCTGGGCATCGCCGCGGCGCTGCTCGGCGATCCGCCGGTGCTCCTGTTCGACGAGCCCGTCAACGGCCTTGACCCCGAGGGGATCCTCTGGATCCGCAATCTCATGAAGGATCTGGCCGCGGAGGGCCGGACGGTGTTCGTCTCCAGCCATCTGATGAGCGAGATGGCGCTCACCGCGGAACACCTCATCGTGATCGGGCGCGGCAGGCTGCTCGCGGACACCACCGTGAGCGAGTTCATCGAGGCCAACTCCCGCTCCTGTGTGGTGATCCGCACGCCCGAGCTGGAGCGGATGCGTGCCGCGCTGGCGGGTGTGGGCGTCCGGGTGGAGCGGGCGGCCGACGGGGCGCTGGAGGCGTACGGGACGCGGGCCGCGGCGGTCGGCGAGCTGGCGGCGGCCCAGGGCTTGACGGTTCACGAGGTGAGCACGCGACAGGCCTCGCTCGAAGAGGCGTTCATGCGGCTCACGGGCGAGGCCGCCGAACACCGGGCGGGGGGTGCGCGATGAGGGACGCGGCCCGTGTGCGCGCGGCCTTCGCCGCCGAGTGGATCAAGATCCGGACCGTCCGTTCGACACTGTGGACCCTGCTGCTGTCCCTCCTCGTCAGCGTCGGTCTCGGCCTCCTCGTCGGCCACTCCATGAGCGAGGGGTTCTCCCGGATGGACCGGGAACGGCAGGAGAACTTCGACCCCGTCGCGGCGGGCTTCCTCGGCCTGACCGTCGGCCAGATCGCGCTCGTCGTGTTCGGTGTGCTGCAGATCGGCGGCGAGTACACCAGCGGTACCATCCGCGCCTCGCTCATGGCGGTGCCGCGCCGGGGGCTGTTCTACGGGGCCAAGGTGGCGGCCACAACGCTGACCGCGCTGGTGTTTTCGCTGTTCACCGTCTACGTCACCTTCTTCGCGGCGCAGTGGGCCCTCGGCCCGCAGGGCATGTCCCTCGGCGACCCCGGCGTGCTGCGCGCGACCCTCGGCGCCTGGGCGTATCTGACGCTGATGTGCGCGTTCTCGATCGGAGTGGCCACGATGCTGCGCAGTACGGCGCTGACACTCGGAATCCTGATCCCGCTGCTCTTCCTCAACTCGCAGGGGCTCGGCAATGTGCCGAAGGTCCGGACGGTCGCGCAGTTCCTGCCCGACCAGGCCGGGGCGGTGATGATGCAGGTGGTGAGGGTGGACGAGTCGTTCATCACGCACCGGGACTTCGGCCCGGGGACCGCGCTGGTGATCCTGCTGGCCTGGACGGCGGCGGCCCTCATCGGGGGCTCCATGGTGCTGCGCCGCCGCGACCCTTGATGCATATGATGTGCAAGTGCATAGTTACCGCATCAGGACGGCCACGCCCGGCGACCTCGACGGTGCCCGGAGCGTGATGCTCGACACCGTGTACCGGGACTTCGGTACGGGGTATGTGCCGCGCTGGCACGGCGACATCGTCGATCCGGAGCGCGCCTACCTCCGGTCCGCGCGGCACACCCTGCTCGTCGCGGTCGACGAGGGCGCCGGGCAGGTCGTCGCCACGGGCGCGCTCGACTCGCGGGGGCCCGCGCATCCGCCCAACCCCCGTGCACTCGCCGAGCGTTACCCCTCGGGGCGGACCGCGCAGCTGCGCCGGGTGTACGTACGGCCCGAGCACCGGCGGCGGGGGCTCGCCCGGCGGTTGGTGGGCCGATTGCTGGACTTCGCGGCGGCGGACGGCGGCTATCGCGCGGTCTATCTGCACACCGATCCCGCCGTGCCCGGCGCCGAGGCCTTCTGGCGGTCACTGGGGGAGGTGGTGTGCGACGAGCGGACGGCGCCCGGCGGCGGGCAGAGCGTCGTGCACTTCGAGGTGCCCATGCGGGCGGCCGCCCAGGAAGTCAATGGCATTAATGGAAATGATAATCATGTAGCCTGGGCGGCGGCCCGCTCGTAAAACCCGCTCGTAGAACTCACGGAGAACGAGGACCATGCGCTTCGCCCGCCGCCGTCAGCTGGCCTTTGGCCTGCTGCTCGCCCCGCTGCTCTCCGGCTGCTTCGCCGCCGACGACAACTCCTCCCCGTCCGGCGCCTCGGCCGGCGCACGGCTGCGCGTCGCGCTCGCCTTCCCGCCCGCCGAGAACTTCTCGCCGTACGGCAGTGACGCCACCCTGCTCAGCCGGCTCGGCGTCACCGAGGGACTGACCCGGCTGGACGCCAACGGCGCCGCGTCCCCCGCGCTCGCCGAGTCGTGGCGTCAGGAGAGCGAGCACGCCTGGCTGTTCACTCTGCGCGAGGCCCACTTCCAGGACGGGACCGACCTCACCCCGGCCACGGTCGCCACCGCTCTCACCCACGCCGCCGGGGCCGACCCCGCCCCCGCCGCGCTCTCCGGGGTGAAGCTCACCGCCGAACCCGTCGGGAAGCGGCAGGTCCGCGTCACCACCGCCGACCCCGACCCCGCGCTGCCGCTGCGGCTGTCCAGCCCGAGCCTGGCCGTGCTGTCCGCCAAGGCGTACCGGACGAAGGGCACCGTCAACCCGGCCGGCACCGCCACCGGACCGTATCTGCTCACCAAGGCCGGCGGCGGCAACCGGGCCACCCTGAACCGCTTCGACGACTACTGGGGCGGCCGGGCCCATGCCACCGGCATCGACGCGCGGTTCATCGCCGACGGCACGGCCCGCACCAACGCCCTGCGCACCGGCGAGGTGGACATCGCCGAAGCGGTGCCGGTCGCCCAGACCTCCTCCCTCGACAAGGGCACCGCCCGCGAACTGGCCACCGCACGCACCACCAGCCTCCTGCTGAACACCCGCTCCGGCCCCTTCAAGGACCCGAAGGTGCGGGCCGCCGCCCGGGAGGCGGTCGACACCTCGGTCCTCGCCAAGGACGTGTACGAGGGCCACGCCGACCGCGGCCAAGGCGTGTTCGGGCCCGCCCTGACCTGGGCGGCCGGCAAACGTGAGGAACCGAAGGGGCGGGCACGGGCCGCGCGCGTCCACGGCACCGCCATCACCCTCGCCACCTACGACAACCGGCCCGAGCTGCCCGAGGTCGCGCAGGTGCTGCAACAGCAGTTGAAGAAGGCCGGGTTCACCGTCACGGTGGAGGTGCGTGAGTCCTCGCGGATCGAAGGCGACGCGCTGGCCGGCAAGTTCGACGCGTTCATCGGCGCGCGCAACACCATGCTCGACACCGGCGACCCGGTCTCCGTCCTCGCCAGCGACTTCACCTGCGACGGCAGCTACAACCTGGCGCTGCTGTGCGACAAGCGGGTCGACCGGGCGGTCTCCGAGGCCGAGTCCACCGCCGACCCCGCGAAGCGCCAGGACGCGGCGATGGCGGCGGAGGCCGAGGTCCTGCGCACGGACGCGACCGTCCCGCTCGTACACCAGCGGATCGTCCACGGCGTCCGCAGCGCGGTCCACGGCGTGCTCCTCGACCCGTACGAGCGCACCCTCATCGGCCCCGGGACCCGGCGCTGAGCGCCATACGCCGCGGCGCCCCGGCGGGCGCGCTGTGGCGCGTCACCGTGGCCGCCGCCCTGCTGTGCGGCATCGGCCTGCTGCCGTGGCTCTCCCGCACCGACCCCGCGCGCACCGTGCTGGAGGCACGGTCGGCCGAACGCGACCCCGCCCCCGAGGTGCTGGCCGCCGTACGCGGCGAACTCGGGCTCGACGCCGGGCCCGTACACCTGCTCGGCCAGTGGCTCGGCGGGCTGCCGCGCGGCGACGCCGGCCACTCCTGGATCTCGGGCGAGGCAGTGCTGCCCGCCGTCACCACGGCCCTCGGCGCCTCGCTGCTGCTCATGGCAGCGGCCCTGGCCGTCGCCGTGGTCACCGCCGCCGCGGTGTGCGCGCGCACCCTGAGGCGAGGTCCGGTCCGGGCGACCTTCGTGGCCGTGACATCAGCTTCCCCCAGCTACCGCTGGGCGGTGCCCCCTGACGCCGCGGGGCCCGTGGCGTCTGGTGCCGTAGCTCGCAAGGCGGAGGGGCGTCCTCGTACCGGGCCGCTGCGGTCGGTATACCGCTGCCGCGGCGTGGCGGACGCCCCCACAACGCCGAAAGGCGCGGTGCCAGGCGTCACGGGCCCGCGAAGGCCGCCCGGACGGGGCCTGGGAGCGCGGCGCGGGCTCGCCGGGCGGCGCACCGGTGGCGCGGCGGCGATGCTCGCCGCGCTGCCCGAGTTCCTGACCGCCTCCGTCCTGGCCACCGTGGTCGGGGTACAGCTCGGGTGGCTGCCCGCGCTCGGCTGGTACGGGCCGCGCTGGCTCGTCCTGCCCGCGCTGGCCATCGGCCTGCCCACCGGGGCGCTGCTCGGCCGGATGCTCGACGACGCGCTGCCCGGCGCCTTCGCCGAGCCCTGGGCGCGGGCCGCCGCCGCCCGGGGCATCCCGGGCCGGCGCATCGCCCGGCACGCGCTGCGCCGGTGCGTCCCCGGACTGCTGCCCAACCTCGGGCTGTTCGTGGTCGGTCTCACCGGCGGCGCCGTCGCCGTGGAGCAGATCTTCGACATACCCGGGCTCGGCCGGCTCACCCTGGAGGCCGCCATCGCCCAGGACCTGCCCGTGCTCCAGGCCGGCACGCTCGCCCTGGTGGCGCTCGCCGCGGCCGCGGGCGGCCTGGCCCGGCTCGCGGGCCGCGCCCTGCTCGGACCCGCGCTGCGCGACGGCGCGCTGGTCACCCTGCACCGGGCCACCGCCCCCGAGCGCCGCACGCTTCCGCTGCTCTACGGCGCGCTGCTGCTCGGCGTCATCGCCCTCGGCCTGGCCCGCGACCCGCTTGCCCTGGACACCGCCGCCCGGCTCGAGCCCCCGTCCTGGGCGCACCCGTTCGGCACCGACGCGCTGGGCCGCGACCTGCTGGCCCGGGTCGGACACGGCGCGCTCACCACCCTCGCCCTCGCGCTCGCGGTCAGCGCCGCGGCGCTGCTGGCCGGGGTGGCGCTCGGACTGGTGCCACGGCTGTCCGAGGCCCTCGTCGACACCGTCAACGCCGTACCGGCCGTGCTCGCCGGACTCCTCGTCACCGGCGTCACGGGCGGCGGCCCCGCCACGCCCGCGCTCGCCGTGGCCGTGGTCGCCTGGGCCCCGCTGGCCGCGCACACCTCCGCCCTGCTGCGGCAGGAGCTCGCCACCACCCACCTCGCCGCCACCCGCGCGCTCGGCGCCGGACGGCTGCACATACTGCGGCGCGCCCTGCTGCCCGCCGTGCTGCCACCGGTGACCCGGCACGCGCTGCTGCGGCTGCCCTCGGTGGCGCTCGCCCTCGCCTCCCTCGGCTTCCTCGGCCTCGGCGCCCAGCCGCCGTCCCCCGAATGGGGCCTGCTGCTGGCCGAGAACCACCCGTACGCCGAGCGCGCCCCCTGGGCGGTGCTGGCCCCCGCCGCGATGCTCGCCGTCCTCGGGGCGCTGGCGGTGACCGCGGCCGACGGGGTGCGGTGGCCGTGGCCGGGCCGCGCCCGGCGCGGCGACCGGGCGCCCTCCGCGGCGCGGGAGCAGGCCCGATGACCGGCGCCCCCGCCCGGGTGCCCGCTGCCGCGGCCCGACCCTGGCGGCGGCGCGGCGGACTGCCGTCACTGCCGCCCCTGTTGCGGCTGCTGATCTGGACCCAGCTGGCCTTCAACATCGGCTTCTACGCGGTCCTGCCCTTCCTCGCGGAGCACTTGGGCACCGCCATCGGCATGGCCGGCTGGCTGGTCGGCCTGGTGCTGGGCCTGCGCACCTTCAGCCAGCAGGGGCTGTTCGTGGTGGGCGGGGCCCTGGCCGACCGCTACGGCATCCGGCCGGTGGTGCTGGCGGGCTGCGCGCTGCGGATCGCGGGTTTCGTGTGGCTGGGTTGGGCGGAGCGCACCTGGGCGGTCATCGGCGCGGTGCTGCTGATCGGCTTCGCGGCCGCGCTGTTCTCGCCCGCCGTGGAGTCCGAGGTGGCCCGCCAGGCGGTGGGCTGGGAGAAGGCGGGGGGCGGGCCCCGCACCCGCGTCCTGGCGCTGTTCACCGTCGCCGGGCAGGCCGGCGCGTTCGCCGGACCGCTGCTGGGCGCTCTCCTGCTGGCCGTGGACTTCCGCACCGTATGCCTCGCCGGGGCGGCGGTCTTCGTCCTCGTCCTGGCCGGACATCTGCGGCTGCTGCCCCGGCGCATCCCCGGCCGCGCCCCCGACAAGGGCTCGGCTCCCGGGGACAACCGGCCCCCGGGCGGGGTACGGGCGCTGCTGCGCAACCGGCGCTTTCTCGCGCTGTGCCTGGCGTACGGCGTCTACTTGCTGGCGTACAACCAGCTCTACCTCGCCCTGCCCCTGGAAGTGGAGCGCGCGGCGGGCTCCCAGGCCCCGCTGGCCTGGCTGTTCGCCCTCTCCTCGGCGCTGGTCGTGACCGCCCAGCTGCCCATCACCCGCTGGGCGGCCGCCCGGCTGGACCTGCGCCGCTCCATGGCGGCCGGACTGCTGCTCATCTCCGCGGGCTTCGCCGCCGTGGCCGCCGCCCGCCCCGCCGCCTGGACGGGTACCGCCGGGCTGCTCCCGTCGGCGGGCCTCGTCGTACTGCTCACCCTCGGCCAAATGCTGCTCGCCCCGGCCGCCCGGGCCTGGGTGCCCGACTTCGCCGACGAGGGCAGGCTCGGCCTCTACACCGGCGCGCTGTCGTCCGTCTCCGGCCTGGTCGTCCTGGCCGGCGGCGCGGCGACCGGCTCGCTGCTCGACGCGGGGCTGCCGGCCGCGGTCCCCTGGCTGGTGCTCGCGGCGCTCCCGGTGGCGGCGGTCGCCCTGCTGCCGGCGCACACGGCGAGCGAGTAGAAGCGAGTAGAAGCGAGTAGAGCGGTCCGGGATATGGAATCCGGCTGGGACCTCCTTGACCCGATGTACTCGCCACTGATTTGATCGATGACATGAAGCGACAGGACCTCACGCGGCGGCGCCACGTCGATCTCCTGCGTGTCTCGAGCGCATTCTGTTGCCGTCGGGTCTGAGCGAGCCCGCCAACATCCCTGAGCGTCCCCGCCGCCTTGCCCTTGAGGCCTCGCGGCCGCGCGCCACTCGGCTACGACGTTTCCACCGCCGCGACTCGACCGTCGCGAGGTCACGGCCGGCACGTCAAGGCCGTGATGCGGGTCGCCGTACGCCCGTGACGCCGTACGCCCATGATGCCCTGTCAATCGCTCTCGCGCCCTGACCGGCCGACCGGCCGGACCACCGCATCGCACCACCTCCCCGAAGGGTCCGCCATGGCCACCGTCCTGTCCGTTTCCGGAAGCCCCTCCGCCACCTCCCGCACCGCGCGGCTGCTGCGCCACCTGGACGCCCGGCTGGAGCGGCACGGACACGAGGTGATACCGCTGGACGTCCGTACACTCCCGGCCACCGCCCTGCTCGGCGCCGACTTCGCACACCCGGCCGTCGTCCGGGCCGCCGCCCTGTTCGCGCGCGCGGACGGCATCGTCATCGGCACGCCCATCTACAAGGCCGCCTACTCCGGCCTGCTGAAGTCCCTGCTGGACCTGCTCCCGCAGTACGCCCTCGAAGGCAAGACCGTGCTCCCGCTGGCCACCGGCGGCACCACGGCCCACGTCCTGGCCATCGACTACGCGCTGCGGCCGGTGCTCAACTCCATGGGCGCCGGACACATCGTCCAGGGCTGGTTCACCCTCGACAAGGACCTCCAGGTCGGGCCGGACGGCAGCCTCACCGTCGCCCCCGGCTCCGCCGAAGCCCTCGCCCAGGTCGTCGACGGGTTCTCCCTCGCGCTCGGCGGCACCCCGCTGCTCGCCGCCGCCGGCTGACACCGCCCGAACGGCCCCGGCGCCCCCACTGCCCGTGCCGGCCGCACGCCACCTTGAACGGAGTTCCTCACGTGAGTCTCACTTTCCACTGGTTTCTGCCCACCAATGGCGACAGCCGCCATGTCGTCGGCGGTGGCCATGGCTCCCCGGCCACCGCGTCCGGCGGTGACCGGCCACCGACCGTGGGTTACCTCTCCCAGATCGCCCGTGCCGCGGAGGATCTGGGGTTCGTGGGGGCACTGACGCCGACCGGCGCGTGGTGCGAGGACGCCTGGCTGACCACGGCCATGGTCAGCCAGCGCACCGAGCGGCTGAAGTTCCTGGTCGCGTTCCGGCCCGGGTTCCTGTCGCCCACGTTCGCCGCGCAGATGGCCTCCACCTATCAGCGGCAGACGGGCGGGAGGCTGCTGCTGAACGTGGTCACCGGCGGGGAGAGCCGGGAGCAGCGCGCGTACGGGGACTTCCTCGACAAGGACGAGCGGTACGCGCGTACCGGTGAGTTCCTGGGGGTCGTCCGGGACCTGTGGGCGGGTAAGACGGTGGATCTGACGGGTGAGTATCTGCGGGTGGAGGAGGCCAAACTGACCCGGCTGCCCGACCCGGTCCCTCAGGTGTACTTCGGCGGTTCTTCGCCCGCTGCGGGAGTTGTGGCGGCGCGGCACGCGGATGTCTATCTCACCTGGGGCGAGCCGCCGGGTGCGGTGGCGGAGAAGATCGCGTGGGTGCGAGGGCTGGCGGCGGAGGAGGGGCGGAGTCTGCGGTTCGGTATCCGGTTGCATGTCATCACCCGGGACACCGCCGGGCAGGCGTGGGCGGAGGCGCGGCGGCTGCTGGAGGGCTTCGACGAGGAGACGGTGCGGGCGGTGCAGGAGGGCTTGGGCCGCAGTGAGTCCGAGGGGCAGCGGCGGATGCTGGCGCTGCATGGTGGGGGGCGTGACGGCCTGGAGATCCACCCCAATCTGTGGGCCGGTATCGGGCTGGTGCGTGGCGGTGCGGGGACCGCGCTGGTGGGCAGCCATGCCGAGGTCGCGGACCGGATCGCTGAGTATCACGGGCTGGGCATCGACGAGTTCATCCTGTCCGGATACCCGCACCTGGAAGAGGCGTACTGGTTCGGCGAGGGTGTGCTGCCGATCCTGCGCGAGCGAGGCCTATGGAACCACCCCTTCCGCGGCGAAGAGCCGCTCACCGCCCAGCCCCCCTTCGCGGTGTCCGGGAGCTCGTGAGGAACCGCGCGCGGAGTACGGTGTCCCCCAACTGTCGTGGGACGACGGCGTGATCAGGGGATTGACGTGGGCATATCGGGGGACATGGCGCTGCGTGCGCGGCTGGTCGAGGCGAGCCGCCTCGGTCGTTCGGCGGGTCGAGGCCGGGGCGGTGAGGCCTGATGGGATGGGACCTCACGCCCGATTGGTTGGATGACGCGGTCGAGTCGGGCACGGAGGCCGTCGGGGACGGTGTCGAGTGGCTGGGCAACAAGACCGCGGAGGGTCTGGACAAGGTCGGGTGGGAGAGCGGAGCGGACTGGGTCCGTGACAAGTCCCGTTCGGCGGCGAACGCTCTGGGCGCCGATGTCGCCGAGATGCAGCTGGACGAGACCGAGGACCCGAAGAAACTCATCTTCGGCAGCGCCGGCAAGCTCCGGTCCACTGCCACACATCTGCGGGACTTCCAGAAGGCCTTCGACCAGGTCGGCAACGGCCTCAAGGGGCTGGACGCCTCCCACCTCAAGGGCAAGAGCGCGGACGCCTTCCGCGACAAGGTCTCCATCGAGCCGAAGAAGTGGTTCAAGGCCGCCGACGCCTGCGAGAAGGCCGCGGTGGCGCTGGAAGGCTTCGCGGGCACCGTGGAGTGGGCGCAGGGCCAGGCGCGAGAAGCGGTCGAGGCGTACAAGGCGGCGAAGAGGGCGTCGGAGGAGGCGCGGTCGGCCTACAACGGGAAAGTGGACGCGTACAGCGCGGCCGTGGACGCGGGGAAGGACCCCGGCCCGCAGCCGGGGGAGTTTCACGACCCGGGTCCGGAGAAGGCGAAGACCGCTCAGGAGAAGCTGGACGAGGCGCGGCGGCAGCGGAACAGGGCGGAGGAGACGGCAGCCAAGGCGGTGGCGCAGGCGCGGGACGCCGCCCCACCCAAGCCCTCCTACGCCGAACAGGTGGCGGGTGGCCTGCAGGGCATGACCCTGGATCTGGACCACTTCGCCGGGGGTGTGGTGAAGGGGACGGCGGGCCTCGTCGACTTCGTACGCCAGATCAATCCGCTGGACCCGTACAACGTGACCCATCCCGCCGAGTATGTGACCAACCTGAACAGCACCGCGGCCGGGCTGGTCACGCTGGCCAACGACCCCATGGGTGCGGGCAAGAACATGCTCGACGCCTTCGCCAAGGACCCGTCGGAGGGACTGGGCCGCCTGGTGCCCGAGCTGATCGGGACCAAGGGACTCGGCGGCCTCAGGGGCGCCGCCAAGGCTGCCGAGTACGCCCGGCCGCTCTCCAGCGGCGGTGTCCGCGCGGCCCTGCGTAAAGAGGGACCGCACGCGTACGGGCGCGAGGACATGGCGAAAGTCTGCAAGGGCACGGACCCGGTGGACCTGGCGACGGGGAAGATGTTCCTGCCGCAGACGGATGTGGCGCTGCCGGGCGAGCTGCCGCTGGTCTTCCGGCGCCGGGTGGAGTCCGGGTATGCGGCGGGGGGCTGGTTCGGGCCGTCGTGGTCGAGCACGGCCGACCAGCGGCTGGAGATCGACGCCGAGGGCGTCGTGTTCATCAGCGAGGACGGCCTGCTGCTGTCCTATCCGCACCCGGCCCCGGGCCTGGCGACCCTCCCGGTGGCGGGTCCGCGGTGGCCGCTGGAACGGGACGCCGACGGCGACTACACCCTCACCGACCCCGCCACCGGACACACCCGCCACTTCACCGGCCCGGACGGTGGGGGAGACGGAGCCGCCCGACCCACGCGGATCACGGATCGCGCGGGCCACGTCATCACCTTCGACTACGACACCGATGGTGTGCCCACAGGCATCCGCCACAGCGCCGGACACCAGCTCAAGCTGACGGCAACAGCGGGCCGGATCACCGCCCTTCACCTGGCGAGCGCGGCAGAGGACGGCTCGGACCAAGAGCTGCTTCGGTACGGCTACGCCGACGGCAACCTCACCGAGGTCATCAACTCCTCCGGCCGCCCGCTGCGGTTCGAGTACGACGACGAGTGTCGTGTCATCTCCTGGACCGACACCAACGACCGCCGCTACGACTACGTGTACGACAACCGGGACCGGTGTATCGCGGAAGGCGGCGAGGCGGGCCATATAGCGGTCCGTATCGACTACCACGACGCCGACCAGGCGACCGGCCACCGGGTCACGACGGTCACCACGCCCGAAGGCCACATCAGCCGCTACGTCATCGACGATGCCTGCCAGGTGATCGCCGAGACCGACCCCTTGGGCCACACCACCCGCACCACTTACGACCGCCACGGCCGGCCCCAGACCCGCACCGATCCACTCGGCCACACCACCACGTACGCATACGACGAGGCAGGCCACCTCACCACGGTCACCCGCCCCGACGGCCTGGAAGCAAACACCGCCTACAACGCCCTGGGGCTGCCGGTGACCGTCACCGGCCCGGACGGCGCCACCTGGCACAACACCTACGACGAGGCAGGCCGACGCACCAGCGTCACCGACCCGACCGGCCACACCACCCGCTACGCCTACGACGACCGCGGCCACTTGATCGCCATCACCGACGCACTGGGTCAGACCACAGGCGTGCGTTGTGACGCGGCGGGCCTGCCGGTCGAGATCACCGATCCGCTCGGCGCCACCACCCGCTACCGGCGCGACGCCTTCGGCCGTCCGGTGGTCCTCACCGACCCCCTGGGCCACACCACGCACCTGCGGTGGACGGTGGAGGGCAAGCTGGCCGCCCGCACCCATCCGGACGGCACCAGCGAGTCCTGGACGTACGACGGTGAGGGCAACTGCACGCAGAGCGTCGACGCGGCAGGCGGGGTGACCTCGTACGAGTACACCCACTTCGACCTGCTCGCCGCCCGCACCGGCCCGGACGGGCTGCGCTACGCGTTCGCCCACGACACCGCGCTGCGCCTCACCCAGGTCACCAACCCGCAGGGCCTGACCTGGTCCTATGAGTACGACCCGGCGGGCCGTATGGTGTCCGAGACGGACTTCGACGGCCGCACGCTCACCTACACCCACGACGCCGCGGGCCGGCTGACCACCCGTACCAACCCCCTCGGCCAGACCGTGGCCTTCGAGCGCGACGCGCTCGGCCGCACCCTGAGCAAGACCGCCGACGGCCGGACCACCGCCTACGCCTACGACCCCGCCGGCCGCCTCACCTCGGCCACCGGGCCCGACGCCGAGGTGGTCTACCAGCGCGACCGCATGGGCCGCGTCAAATCCGAGATGGTGGGCGGCCGGGTCCTGGCCCACGCGTACGACGCCCTGGGCCGCCGCACCCGCCGCACCACCCCCACCGGCGCCACGACCACGTACGCCTACGACCCGGCGGGCAACCAGACCACCCTCACCACCTCCGGGCACACCCTCGGCTTCGGCCACGACGCCACAGGCCGCGAAACCACCCGCCACATCGACGACACCCTCACCTTCACCCACACCTGGGACCCCCTCGGCCGGCTCACCGCACAGACCCTCACCGGCCCCGCCGCCTCCGACCCCCTCCACCACCGGGCCTACACCTACCGCCCCGACGGCCACCTCACCGCCATCGACGACCACCACACCGGCCCCCGCACCTTCACCCTCGACGACACGGGCCGCGTCACCGCCGTCCAGGCGCGACGCTGGACCGAGAGCTACGCCTACGACGAGGCGGGCAACCAGACCCACGCCACCTGGCCCACCGGCCATCCCGCCCAGGAAGCCACCGGAGACCGCCGCTACACCGGCACCCGGATCATCCGCGCGGGACACGTCCGCTACGAACACGACGAAGCGGGCCGCCTCACCCTGCGCCAGAAGCCCCGCCTCTCCCGCAAGCCCGACACCTGGCGCTACACCTGGGACGCCGAGGACCGCCTGACCACGGTCACCACCCCCGACGGCACGGTGTGGCGCTACCTGTACGACCCCTTCGGCCGCCGCACCGCCAAACAACGCCTCGCCCCCGACGGCCACAGCATCGCCGAGCAGACCGACTTCACCTGGGACGGCCCGACCCTCGCCGAACAGACCACCACCGCACCCGACCTGTCCCACCCCGTCAGCCTCACCTGGGACCATCAGGGCCTGCACCCGGTCGCCCAGACCGAGCGGATCACCGACGCCACCACCCAGCGCGAGATCGACCAGCGGTTCTTCGCGATCGTCACCGACCTCGTCGGCACCCCCACCCACCTCATCGACGAGACCGGCGTCACCGCCTGGCGCACCGAGACCACCCTGTGGGGCACCGCAGCCACGACCGCCGACGGCACCACGGACACCCCCCTCCGCTTCCCCGGCCAGTACTACGACCCGGAAACCGGCTTCCACTACAACCACCATCGCTACTACGACCCCACCACCGCCCGCTACCTCACCCCCGACCCCCTCGGCCTCGCCCCCGCCCCCAACCCCGCCACCTACGTCCACAACCCCACCACCTGGAGCGATCCGCTCGGCCTCACGCCGTGCGAGGAATTCGTCGCGTCCCTGCCGGAGGAGCCGGGGGTCAACTACCTGTATCGCGGGGTGTCCGTGGAGAGCCCCGCCTACCAGGACGCCGTGAACGGAATCGCCCATCCCCGGGGCGGGCACTCCGATATGGTCGCCCACCATCAAGGCGATACGCGGAGCGTCTATACGTCCTGGGCCACGACGCCGGACACGGCGTGGCGTTACGCACGTGGCGCCGCGGAAGGGCGTAGCGATCTTCCAGGCGTGGTCCTTCAGGTCGCGCTTCCGCTCGGGAAACCGGTGTATCCCTCGTTCATGTTCTCCTCGGAGCTGTGGGAGCTGACGGAGCACCTGGTCGAGGGGTCTGTCACCAACGCCAAGGTGTTCCACATTCCGGCATCCTGAAGAGATCCCGGCCCCGTGGAGAGAGCATGGACGAGATGAATCAGGTCGCGATTCCGTCGAGCGCCGCACAACAAGCCTGCGCGCAGCTGGCGCGGCGGGGGTGGGAGTCGGCGCGCCTGGCTCTGGAGGAGTTGGCGCGCCGAAGCGCCGAGCCGGTGAGCGCGCCCCGGGTCGGGGCCGCCACCATGGCGGGGGTGTACGCCCTGCGGAGCGAGCTGATGTCCGGGGAGCCGGGCCGGACCGTCGAGCTGGAGCGGTTCGCCGACGAGCTGGCGCGATGCGGCGAGGACGTCGTCCGCTTCTTCTCCGTGGACCGTGGCGACTGGACCGTCCTCTGCGTGATTTCGGACGACCTCGCGCGGGGAGTGGCCGCCACCGCGGTCCGGGGCGGCGGGCGGCCCGGGCGGAGCGCGGCGGAGGGGGAGCTGTCGGCCGCGGCGGCGGGAGGTTTCTGCGAGGAACTGCTCGCGGACGGCTGGAGCTCGGCGGAGCTGGGTGTTCAGGGGCTCGCCGAGCGGCCGTCCGGCTCCGTTCCGCTGTGGCTGGGAAGCGCGGCGGCCCTGGTGGGCAACTACCGGGCCAGGGCCGAGGAGTACGCGCGGATGTCGAGCCCCCGCCCGACGTACGACCTGGAGCGGTTCGTGGACACGCTGACGGAGCACGGCGAGGGCCGCGTCCGCTTCTTCTCCGTGGATCGCGTGGACTGGACCTTCCTGTGCGTGGTGGCCGGTGACCTTTCGCGCGCGTTGGCCGCCACCGCGATCGGGAGCGCTCCCAGGGCCTGACCCGCCCTTCACCCCTGCCGGCATCGGCTGCGGCGTACTTGCATGAGAACCATCGTTCTCGTAGAGTCCTCCACGGAGGCAGGGAACGATGGTTCTCTCCTGTGAGGAGCTGATATGTCCGAGGAATCCCGTCCCCCATTCCCTCCCTTCACCCGGGGATCCGCCATCGAGAAGGTCCGCGCCGCCGAGGACGGCTGGAACTCCCGCGACCCCGAGAAGGTCGCCCTCGCCTACTCGGTGGACTCCCGCTGGAGGAATCGCGCGGAGTTCGTCAATGGCCGCGAGGAGATCGTCGCGTTTCTGGCCCGCAAATGGCGCAGGGAGCTGGACTACCGGCTGATCAAGGAATTGTGGGCCTTCGACGGCAACCGTATCGCCGTGCGTTTCGCCTATGAGTGCCACGACGACTCGGGCAACTGGTACCGGTCGTACGGCAACGAGAACTGGGAGTTCGACGAGCACGGGCTGATGACGCGCCGCTACGCCTGCATCAACGACCTGCCGATCAAGGAGTCGGAGCGCACGTTCCACTGGCCGCTGGGGCGCCGCCCGGACGACCACCCGGGGCTGAGCGACCTCGGCCTGTGAGGTCCTTGGCGTGCACTCGACGTGCTGGTCGGCCGCCGACTAGGCTCATGAGTACGGCATCGCGTGTCGGTCACCGGCTGGGTGAGGCATGGAGGTGTCCGGGACATGCCTTGTGGAGGCATTCCAAAATGTCAGTCGAGTTGAATCACACCATCGTGCACTCCCGGGACAACCGGGAATCCGCCGAGTTCCTGGCGAACATCCTGGGTCTTGAGGTCGGTGCCGAATGGGGCCCGTTCATCCCCGTGGCCACCAGTAACGGGGTCACTCTGGACTTCGCCACGATCCCGGCCGAGTCCATCACCACGCAGCACTACGCCTTCCTCATCTCCGACGAGGAGTTCGACGAGGCCTTCGGGCGGATCAAGCAGGCGGGGATCACCTACTACGCCGATCCGCACGGGAAGCAGCCGGGAGAGATCAATCACCACCATGGCGGGCGCGGCCTGTACTTCCATGATCCGGCCGGCCATGGCATGGAGATCATCACCCGCCCCTACGGCAGTGACGAGCAGGGATCGTCGGCGTCGTGAGGCGGTGACGTGAGGCGGTGACGTGAAGCGGTGGCCGGCCGCCCGAGCCGGCCACCGCGCTCGCGCGCCGGCCGGCTCACCCCCGCCCCGCGCCCACGGTCTCCTCGGTCAGACAGGCGTACGCCCGCAGCCGGTCTGGGTGCTCCCGCTCCGTGCCGACCCGCAGCGCCGCGTACGGCCCGGCCAGCCCGGCCAGGCGAGGCACCTGGCGGATGATCAGGGTGTCCCCGGGGGCGATCAGACCGTCCAGGACCGCCTCGACGAGTAGATGGTTGAGGTGCACCAGGCAGTCCGCGACCGTGATTCCGGCCGTGGCCACGTACAGCTCGCGCCGCACGGGCGGCCGGTGGCGCGGGCCGATGGCCTCCGGGATCCGGACCGGTGTGTCGGGGCGGGGCGGCAGCCCGCGGGAGCCGTCGAAGAGCTTGAGCAGTCTGCGCAGCCCGGCCGAGGCGCCGGCCGGGGCCGGTCCCGTCCACGCGGCCGAGCCGTCCTCGGCGATGTGGTCGAACCGGACCCGGTCGCCGAGGTTGTCCGGGTTTCCGGCCAGGAAGATCGTGCGGGAGAACGAGCCCCGCCACGCCGCCAGCCGCTCCGGCGCCAGGCCGATGGCGAACTCACAGGTGGCGCGCGTCCACTCGGCGAGCTCGAAGCGGCGTACGACGGACACGGCGAGCAGCCCGTCGGTGTCCGCGAACTCCTGGATCCGGGCCTGCACCTCCGAAAGACCGGTGGCGGTGGACAGATCCACGTCCTCGGCCAGATCGGGGCGGGCGACCCGGACGCGCCGCGCCGCCTCGGCCCGCAGCAGGTCCTGGGAGAGCTTCACAGGAACACCGCCGGCAGCAACTCGCGGACCGGGGCCGGGCGGCGCTTGGCCAGCAGCCCAGAGGTCAGGCGGTACGGGTCGACGTACGTGTGGTCGCCGCGTTGCCGCTCGAGGAAACCGGTCAGCGCCGTCCCCGGCGAACCCGCCTCGCGCTGGTCCGCCTCGCCCTGGTCCGTTTCGGTCAGGGCGGCGTCGGCAGGGGCGCCGGACGACGCGAGCATCCGCTCGGCGCGCACCACGCACTGGCGCAGCAGGTCCGGGCGGAACGACTGCCGGTCGCCCGGCCCGAGCGTGGCGATGAAGTACAGCCGCATGCCGAGCCGCAGCGCCGGGTCGTCGTGGTCCGCGCCCAGGGCCTCGAGCAGCGCGCCCGCCGAGTGGCCGCGCCAGTCGCCGTGGCGCGCGGACCGGATCCGTCCGTCGATGGGCACCCGTCCCACCGGCACCCGCCGCACGACCGGGCCGAGCTCCGACAGCACGCGCTGCAGCAGTTGGTAGTCGGGCTCCAGCTCGCGGTCGTACAGCAGCACCACCTCGTCGTAGCCGGGGACGAGGGGGACCAGCTCACGCAGGGCGCACGCCAGGTAGTTGGGCCGCCCCTGCGCCGTGGCGATCTGCCGCAGCGGCAGCCCGTACCGGGTGGCGTCCAGGTAGACCGGCCCGCCGTAGTCACGCATGTCCAGGCACAGCCCCAGCGGCACCAGGCGGTCGAGCACCTCGTCGAGGGTCATGCCGGGCGGCTGGTGTTCCGTGAGGCCGGGGTCGTGCATCCCGAGCCGCGCGTACTGCGCCGACCACAGCTCCAGGACCCGGGCGCTGGACGGATGCACCCAGCCGTGGTGCTCGATCGCGTCGAGATACGGCCGCAGCGCGGACACCGGGGCCCGGCGGCCGTCGGCGCGGTAGCCGACGTACAGCTCGCCGATCTCCTCCTCGGACAGCTGGGAGTAGTCGGTGTCGCCGAGCGTGTGGTCCAGGTACTCCCAGAAGCCGAGGGTCTGGTCGGTGGGGTGGTACGTGGTGGGGCTGTAGCGGTAGGTGACATCGGCCAGCCGCGCGGTGGCGCGGTACATCACATCGACCCAGAAGAGCCCCTTGAGGTGGCTGGGGGTCAGTGGCTTGCCGGGGGTGATGGTGACCGGCGCGAGCAGGACCCGGGGCCGGCCGGGACGCGGCGCGGCCGGGCCGCCACGGCCACCGGGCAGCGGCGCCGGTCCGTACGGCCGCCCGGGGTCGCCGCGGAGCAGCGGTATCGGTTCCGCGGTCCCGGTCATGCGGCCCGGCTTCCGTGGACCAGGAACACCCTCTCGGCGCCCTCGGCCGTGCGCGGCGGCACGGGGTCCCGCCACCTGCCGTAGTGGGCCGACGGCTGCCCGGGCTGCACCGCCTCGACGGTGAAGCCGTGCCGCCCGAACAGCGCCTCGGGCTCGTCCGTGCCGAACACCCACGGGCAGCCCCAGCCGGCGAACACCTCCAGCAGGCCACGCATGTTCGGGGCGGTCAGCGCCATGTCGTTGACCACGTCCGCGCCGATCCGGCTGCCGGGCGCCGTCACCGCGGCGACCCGCCGCAGCAGCCCGTCGACCTCGGCCTCCGAGAAGTAGTACAGCAGCCCTTCGAAGAGCCAGGTCGAGGGCAGGCCGGGGTCGTAGCCCGCCTCCAGCAGAGCGTCCTCCCAGCCGGGGGCGAGCAGGTCGGCGGGGACCGGGCGGCGGTCGGCGCCGGGCCGCTCGGCGGCCAGCAGCTTCTCCTTGACCTCCAGGACCATCGGCCGGTCGATCTCGAAGAAGCGGACGTGGTCCGGCCACCCCAGCCGGTAGGCCCGCGAGTCCATGCCCGCCGGGGCGAGCACGATCTGGGTCATCGACGGGTCGGCGGCCGCGTTCTGCAGCCAGTCGTCGAAGAACCGGGTGCGGATGGGGTTGAAGTCGAAGGTGCTCGGCACCGTGCGCGGGACCTCACCGTCCGGGAAGGTCGCCGACCGGATCTCGGCCAGCAGCTCGGGGCCCGACTCGCCGACGAGCAGTTGGGCGTACGGGTCGTGGTAGAGCCGGTCGTCCCTGCGGCTCTCCCCGGCCCTGAGCGCGGCGGTGAGCAGACAGGTGCGCTCGATGGCGTCGAGTTGCGTCATGATCGATCTCCTTGCCGGGCGGCCTCGCCGGTGAGCTGCCGCCAGTTCTCGGGGTCCTGTCGGAAAAGCCGGTCCTTGACCTGGGTGGGGCGCACCCCGCGGCCGACGGAGTCCTGCCACTCCTTCAGGAAGGCGTCCCGGTCGAGCCGGAGCAGCTCGGCGGGTCCCAGTCGGCCCGCGGCACGAGCCGCCCGGTAGCCGGCCGACTCGCGGGTGAGCTCGGTGTCGAGCGCCGCGGTGAGCCGCCGTGTCTCGTCGCTGCTCCACGCCGACTCGCCGGCCAGGGCGAACACATACCGGGGCGTCCGGCCGTCGGGGGTCTCCACATGGCACGCGGCGTTGCGCACGGCGAGGCCGGCGCCGCCCAGCGCGGACCGCAGGGCCCGGACGACCTGTGCGTCGCGCAGCCGCTCCCCGGCCACGTCGGAGAGGTTCCTGCGGCCCGCGTACGACAACCGCGGCACGCCGCCGGGCTGGGAGGGCACATCGACCACGCGGACCACATCGCCGCCCGCGTAGCGGTACAGGCCGCCGACATGGCTGTAGATCGCGTGGTACTCCCGGCCCGCCTCCAGCTCGTCAGGCCCGAGCGTCTCCACGTCGGGGCCCAGGTCGCGGTCGGCGTCCACGAACTCGTACACGGAGGCCGTGACGACCAGGCTGCCCGCCGTCGGGTGCCGGTCGAGCGCCACGCCGACCGGGCCCTCGGACGCCGCCACGGGCGCCGGAAGGGCCGTCACCGCGGTGCCGAACTCCTCGCGGAGCAGGGGCAGATACAGCGAGGCGAGGCCGGTGGTCCAGCAGAACAGCAGGCGCATGTTCGGCCAGATGTGGGCGGGCCGTACGGTGCCGAAGTACGCGGCCAGCCGCTCCAGTTCGGCGGCGCGCTCCCGGTTGGGCGAGCGGAACGGATGGCCGCCCAGCGTGCCGTCGCGGACGTCCTTGACGATCCGCGGCCACCACAGCCTCAGCTGGTACGGCACCGCGGCGACCATGGCCGGATTGATCCCGATGACACAGCGGACATCGCTCTCGACGGCCATGCGCAGCCGCAGATACATCTTCTCCATGTGGTCGTCCGCCGCCACCGGCACCGGCAGGACGGCCCAGGGGGCCGAGGTGCCGGGCTCGGCCGACAGGTGCTCGCCGAACATCTTCCCGAAGTCCACCTGGCTGGCGCCGACATGGGGACGCCCGGAGGCGGTGGTCGCGGGTGCGGCGACGGGGTCGTGCTTGAGGTTGAGCACCGCGTCCGGCCGGGTGAGGACGTCCGGGAAGTGTTCGGCCATCGGGGCCCACGCGGCGTAGTAGAACGGGAAGAAGGTGGTGTGCATGAAGCGCGGGGTGACCGGGATCTTCTTGTGCGCGCCCGTGCTGCCGCTGCTGGTGAAGAACACCGCGGGCTGGTCGGCGGTCAGGACGTTCGGCTCGCCCTCGGCCATGCGCTCGATCCACGGCGAAAGCGCCGCGTAGTCCTGGATCGGAACCGCCTTGCGGAGGTCGTCCAGGGTGCGCAGCCGGCCGAAGTCGTGGGCCTTTCCGTAGGCGGTCCCCACGTTGAACGTCAGCAGGTCGGTGAGGACTTCGCGCTGCCGCGCCGCCGGGTCCGAGAACGCCCGCCACAGCCGGTTTCGCTCTTCGAACACGCGCGCCCGGTACTGGTCGAGCCGGTCCTCGGCGGCCGGGGGCTCGGTGTTGGGGGGCTCGGTGTTCGGGGGTTCGGCGGTCGGGGGCTCAGCGGTCTTCATCTGACAACACCTTTCGTATGGCCTGAGCGGTCTGGGCGACATCGCCCTGCGCCCGGATCACCGTGACCGGCAGATGGCTGACCTCGTCGAGCATCAGGCGCCGCAGCTTGGTCTGGTAGGCCGCGAAACCCTTCTGGTCAGGGCGGTCGCCGTAGTACTCCAGCCGGTTGGTGGCCGCGCCGTTGCCGGAGCGGCGCCAGGCCGTGGTGGTGGACACGTCCAGGAACACCACGCGCCGTGGCTGCGGAAAGGAACGCCACCAGGTGAACATCGGGTTGTCCCGCAGCCCGGCGAGCCTGCACTTGGCCAAGATCTTGTAGTAGTACGAGTCAACGAGCGTGGGTAACGACGTGTCGCTCTCCTCAACGCGGTCGCGCAGATGCACCACTGCCGTCTGCAGCAGGCTGGCCGTGAACTCCGGCGAGTAGTCCGTCCCCAGGGACGGGAGCACATCCACTGCCACATCTCTGCGCAGCCGGCCGATCAGCGCGTGGGCGGGCTGAAGAAAACGCTCGTCCGTGGAGATGAGCCGCCAGGACGGAGAGGACCTGGCGAACTCGGACATCACCGAAGACTTTCCGGCGTAGTCCGGCCCCAGAAGGACCGAAAAACCGGGATGGGTCGTTCGCATGATCGGCACTCCTTACGTAGTTGCAGTGCTCGCCACCGCGGTCCGGGCCGCGTGGCGGCGCGCCGATCGGCTGCCGGGGGTGCCGTCCCGGCTGAGTGGGGAAAAGTCAACATCGCCGGGATTGGCGTCCGATCAGGAGGAGCTGGGATGCGGGCGAATGTCCGGAAGTTGAGAGTGGAAAAGCGGAGTGGTGGCCATCGGATCGATACTGACGTCGGATGACACGCCGCCCGCCCGGGCCCGCCGGGGGCAGGTCGATGTCCATATCCTGGTCCGCCCCCTGGCACGGCCGGGGAGAAGGCCGGAAAACCGGACTTCTCCCCGGACTTTTCCCGCTACGGCCAACCCTGCTGCCCGCGAGCCCCGGCGACTAGAGTGATCTACGAGCATCGGGGGACAGGGCTCGGAGGCGAGGGAATGCGGGGGACGGCCTTTTCACACGCGTGCGAGGAGCGGCAGTGGGCACGGCCGGCGGTCTTTCTCATGGTCTACGCGACGGTGGCCGCGCGGCTGGGCGAACCACAGGATGTGACCGCGCGGCAGTTCCACCGGTGGCGGCAGCCCGGGCCACCCTGCCCTCAGCCCTCCGCACAGCGCGTCCTGGAGGAGATGTTCGGCACCCCGCTGCACCACCTCGGCTTCGACGTGCCCGAACACCGCCGACGGGACACCTCGGCTCCCCCCGTGTCCGCGGCCGAGCCGGCCCCGGCCACCATGCGGTTCGCGGTCCTGGGGCCGGTGCGGGTGCGGCGCGGCGACGAGACACTGGCCGCCGGGCGGCCGCAGGAGCGGGCCCTGCTGTGCGCCCTGCTGCTGCGCCGCGGCCACACGGCCACCGCGCAGGAACTGATGGACGCGGTGTGGGGCGGCAAACCGCCGCGCCGCGCGCTCGCGACCCTGCGGACGTACGCCTTCCAGCTGCGCAAGACACTGGGCCCACGCGCCCTCGTCTCCGACTCCGGCGGATACGCGCTGCAGGTGCCGCCCGAGGCGCTGGACCTGGTGGTGTGCGAGAGCTACGAGGCGCAGGCCAGGATCGCCCGGGCCGCGGGCGATCCGCCGCGCGCCCGGACACTGGTCCGCAAGGCCCTGGACCTGTGGGACGGTGAACCCCTCGGCGGCGTCCCCGGGCCCTACGCGCAGGCACAGCGCGCCCGCCTGACGGAGTGGCGGCTCACCCTGTTACAGGCCCGGCTGGAACTCGACCTGGAACTGGGCCACCACACCGCGGCCATCGCCGAGCTCACGGCGCTGTCCGTCGAATACCCGCTGCGGGAGCGGCTGCGCGCGTTGCAGATGCTCGCGCTGTACCGCGGCGGCCGGCAGGCCGAGGCGCTGCGGGTGTACACCGACACCCGCCGCACGCTCGCCGAGGAGCTCGGCGTGGACCCCGGCCCCGAGCTGACCGAGCTCTACCAGAACGTCCTGTGCGCCTCCCCGGCCCTCGCCCGTACCCCGGTTCCGCGACGGCGCCCGCCCGCCAAGGACGCCGTCCCGTACGTCTCGCCACGTCCCGCGCAACTCCCCGCCGAGTTACCCGACTTCACCGGCCGCACCGCCCTGGCCCACCGCCTGGCCGAGCAATTGCCACGCGCCCCAGGGGCGGTGATGCCCGTCCTCGCCGTCCGCGGGTTCGGCGGAGTGGGCAAGACCGCGCTGGCGTTACGGGTCGCCCACGCGGTCCGTGGCCACTTCCCAGACGGGCAGCTCTACGTCGACCTGCTCGGCCACGGCCCCGGCCCCGGCCACCCCGGAGCCGTCCTCGCCGCGTTTCTGCGCGCGCTGGGCATCCCCGCCGCCGCCGTCCCCGAAGGAACACCCGAACGGGCCGCGCTCTACCGGTCCACCCTCGCCGGCCGCCGGGTGCTGGTCCTGCTCGACAACGCCCACGACGGACCCCAGATCCGCCCCCTGCTCCCCGGCGCCCCCGGCTGCGCCGCCCTGGTCACCAGCCGCGCCCGGCTCGCCGACCTCGACGGCGCCCGCCCGGTGGACCTCGACGTCATGACCCCGGAGGAAGCCCTCACCCTGTTCACCCGCGCCATCGGCGAGGAGCGCGCCGAGGCCGACCCCGCGGCCTGCCGCGAGACCGTCGCCGCCTGCGGTTTCCTCCCGCTGGCCATCCGTATCGCCGTGGCCCGCCTGTCCGCCCGCCCCGCCTGGACCGTCTCCGCCCTCGCCGCCCGGCTGGCCGACGAGCGCGGCAGGCTGGACGAGCTGCGGATCGGCGACCTCACCGTCGCCTCCTGCTTCGCCCCCGCGTACGGCCGGCTGCGCCCCGACCAGGCACGCGCCTTCCGGCTGCTGGCGCTCGCGGACGGCCCCGATCTGTCCCTCCCCGCGGCCGCCGCGCTGCTCGGCCGGGACCTGCGCGACCCGTCCGTCGAACCCCTCCTGGAATCCCTCGTCGACAGCGGCCTCCTGGAGTCGCCCGCCCCGGGCCACTACCGCTACCACGCCCTGATCCGGCTCTACGCCCGCCGCCGCGCCGACGCCGAAGACCCCGACCACGAGCGCATGGCCGCCCTGTCGCGGCTGTTCGACACCCGAGTACGCCCACCCGGGATGAGAGACTGGGCGCGGACCGGGGAGGGCTGATGGGGCAGGCACGGCCGTCGATGCAGGAGCTGATCCAGCGGCGCGGACGAGCCCGATTCGTGGGCCGGCGCGGTGAACTTGCCCTCTTCCGCCGGAATTTCACCTTCCCGTCGGAGGACGAGCGGCACCGTTTCGTCTTCCACGTCCACGGCGACGCCGGCGTCGGCAAGACCTGGCTCGTCCGCCAGCTGGAACAGGCCGCCCGCCAGGAACACGCCGCGCTCACCGCCTGCGTGGACGAGACGGCCGGCAGCGTGCCCGAGGTCATGGCCGCCATCAGCGCCCAGTTCGCCCAGCAGGGGTGCGAGTTCACCTCCCTGGACCGGATGCTCGTGACCTACCGGCAGCGCGTCCACGAGGCGGAGTCGATACAGGTGGCGGACGATCCGCGGACGCCCAGCGCCGGTGGGCTGGCCGTGGCGCGGGCGGGACTCGCCGGAATCGGCCTGATCCCGGGCATCGGGACACTGACCGGCGCCGTCGACCCGGCGCAACTCGCCCAGGGCGCCGACCGGCTGCGCGCCGCGCTCAGTGCCCGCTTCCGCAACCACCAGGACGTCCAGCTGCTGCTCGACCCGCTCCAGGTGCTGACCCCGCTGCTGGTGGCCGAGCTGTCCAAGGCGGCGGCCGCGGCGCCGTGGACCGTGCTCTTCTTCGACACGTACGAGCGCACCGGGCCGCTTCTCGACCCCTGGCTGCGCACCCTGCTGACCAGCGAACGCTACGGCAAGCTGCCCGAGAACACCGTCGTCGTCCTGGCCGGACAGGGCCCGCTCGACCCCAGCTTCTGGGCGGACCTCAGCGACGTCGTCGAGGACCTGCCCCTGGCGCCGTTCAGCGAGGCGGAGGCGCGGCAGCTGCTCGCCGCCCGAGGGGTCACCGACGAGCAGGTGGTACGGGATGTGCTGCGGCTCTCCGGCCGGCTGCCGGTCCTGGTGTCCACCCTCGCCGAGAACTCCGGACACCCCGGTGGTGTGCACGACCCCAGCGCCACGGCTGTCGGGCGTTTCCTGAAGTGGGAGCGCGACCCGGCCCGCCGGTTCGCCGCGCTCGCCGGGGCGTTGCCGCGGCTGCTGAACGAGGACGTGTTCGAGGCGGTGGTCGAGGACCGCGCGGCGGAGCTGTTCGCCTGGTTGCGCTCCCTGCCGTTCGTCAGCGAGCGCGGCGGCCCGGCCCGCTACCACGACGTCGTGCGCGCCCCGATGCTCCGCCTCCAGCGGACCGCCTCGCCCCAGCGGTGGAGCGCCGGGCACACGCGGCTGGCCGGCGCCTACGCCCAGTGGCGGGAGGCGGCCGCGGCGGGGCTGGAACCGGCCGGGCTGTGGAAGCACGAGCCCTGGCGCGCGCTGCGGCTGGAGGAGTCGTACCACCTCCTGTGCGCCCGGCCATCCGTGGCGCTGCCCGACGTGCTGCGGGACGGGATCGACGCCTGCGACGCGGGCCCCGCGGTGGCCCGCCGGTGGGCGGGGACGCTGGCCGAGGCGGGTGAGGACACCGACTCGGACCTGCTGCGCGGGTGGGGGCGCGACACTCTCGCCGCGCTCGCGGAAGACCGCCGCCTCGGGATCGAGGTGCTGGGCTTGCTGCTGGCCCGGGCGGAGCTGGACGACGCGGGCCGGGTCGCCGCGCTCGTGGTCCGTGGCTGGCATCGCAGGTCCGTGGAGGAGCACGAGGCCGGGCTCGCCGACTTCCGGCAGGCCCTCGCCCTGGACCCCGGCCATGTCCGCGCCCACTTCGGAAGCGTTGTGATGCACCGGGCGATGGGCCACGTCGAGCAGGCCCTGGAAGCGCTGGACCGAGCGGACCGGCTGGAGCCGGACTCGATCTGGGTCCGCAGAGAGCGCGCCGAGACCTACCGCCAGGCCGGTCGCCGCGAGGAGGCGCTCGCGGAGTTCGACCGGGTGGTCGAGGCCGACCCGGCGGACACCTTCGCCCTGGCCAGCCGCGGACAGATCCGGGCCGAACTCGGCATGGAGCGTGCGGCGCTGGACGACCTCGACCGGGCCATCGGCCTGTACCCCGAATACTTCTGGGCCCTGCTCCGGCGGGCCCGGCTGCGCAGCCGGCTCGGCGACGTGGCGGGAGCGCTGGAGGACCTCGACCGGGCGGAGGGAGCGGCCCCTGACGCGCGGAGCGTCGTGGGGGAGCGCGGGAGGGTGTTCCACTTCGCCGGCCGGTACGAGGAGGCCCTCGAGCAGTACGACCGGGCGCTCGTCCTCGACCCCGGGTACGCCTGGGCCCTCGGCAGCCGCGCGATGACGCACGAGGCCCTGGGGCGACGTACCGAGGCCCTGGCGGACCTGGAGCGCGCGGTGGCGATGGACCCCGGCTACGCGTGGGCGCTCGCCCAGCGCGAACGCCTGCTGTCCGAGGCCCCACAGCCCGCCGATGGCACGTAACCCGCGCGGCGCGCCTTTCCCATCCGGCCTCCGGCCGATGGGTGGGATGGCTGTCCCGCAATCGCCTGCTTGCTGCCTGGCATGATCGATGCTTCGACGTGGTGAGCAACCAGCGCCGGGTCTGGGGAACCTGGGCGGAGCGGTACGGGCTGGATGCGGACGAGGTCTACCGGGCGGCTCTGCGGACGCGGCCGGTGGAGACGTTCGCGCAGGTTGCTGCGGACCGCGATCCGCGCGAGTGCCTGGCCATGCTGCACGAGCTGGAGGACGACGACGTCCGGTCCGGCCTCTATACGGCCTTCGACGGCGCGTCGGAGCTGCTGCACGGCCTCGTCCGCCTCGTTGGGCAGTTTCATGGGCTGTGTCCGCGTCGTTTGTAGTGGCTGAGGCGAGCCTGGTCGTTCATGAACGGGCTCCTGTTCTCGACGTGACGGCCGCGTGCACGGCCTTGGCGGAACACAGAACGAAACCTGCGGCGAAGACGAAGACCATCGGGTTCGCCCAGGCCGGAACGAGATCGATCGTGGTGCCGTCGCTCCACCGGCACTCATAACTCAGCGGGAACGCGGTCTCCGTGACCGAGTCGGGCCGATTTCCGGACCCGTGCCCGGACTTCACGGCGCAGACCTCGCTCGTCTGCGTGAAGCCGGACAGCGCCCCGAACATGTACACGAAGAGTGTGATGCCGACGCACACTGCTGCGGCCGCCGACCACGCCCGTGGACCACGCCGGGGGAAGGCCCGCGCCCTCAACAGACGCACAAACGTGCCGGGGACGAAGACGAGCAACAGCAGGGCTGCCCCGGCGAAAATCATCGCGAATCTCTCAGGTTCCTCTTCTGGCTGGCAAGGTAAGTGGCCTTGGCCCCGCCGGCGTCCGGGGCAGGGGGCGGAGCCCTCTGGTTCGGGAAGCCCCGACGCTCGTAAGTGAGAGTTCTGGAGCTTATCGGCTGGTCAGAGCATGCGGAAGCCCCCGCCATCCGGCCCGAGCTTAGGTTCTAGTGGTCGTCGCAACACCCCAGCTCAGGGGGTGCGATGGACTTCGAGATCCGCAAGCAGAAGATCCAGGGGCGAAAGAAGCTGCGTCGGGAGCGGGAGGAATACTTCCGGCTCAGGCGACTGGGCTTCAGTAACGCGGATGCGTGTGAACGTGTAGGCGTCAGCCCCCGGACCGGCCGTGAGTGGCGTAACGGCCGGCCCGAGGGCCGCAAGAAGCGGCCCAGGAACGCCGCGCGGCCGGTGCGGGCTCTCCCTGACCGCTCCCACCGCCCCCGGTACCTGAACGAGGACGAGCGCATCCACATCGCCGACCGGCTGCGGGAGAAGGCGTCCATACGGGCCATCGACGTGCGGTGGAGCCCGGAGCAGATCTGCCAGGCTCTGCGAGCACAGTTCCCCGGCCGTCCGGAGATGCACGTGGTCCACGAGACGATCTATCAGGCCCTCTACGTCCAGGGCCGCGGTGAACTGCGCCGCGAACTCGCCAGGGCCCTGCGGACCGGCCGGGCCCGGCGCAAGCCCCGCCGCCAGGCCCAGCAGCGGCAGTCCCGTTTCCGCGACCCCATGGTGATGATCAGCGAACGCCCTGCCGAAGCGGAGGACCGGGCGGTGCCCGGCCACTGGGAAGGCGACCGTGCGACACGATGCCGCACGAATTTGAGTGGACTGACCGATTGGAGAGGCGGCTGATGAAGCTGTAGGTGCAGTCACGGGTCCGTGTCCGTATGACCCGTCCCCGCCCTTGACGTGCGATGCCGGTAACGGCGTGGTGCGAAGCTCAGGGGAAAGCCCAAGGACTTCCGTTCCATCCGGGAGTTACCGGCAAGGGGAAGACCGGACGGGTGAAGAATATGAACTCCCGATGATGCCTCGTGATCCCAAGCCCCGCCGATGGAATGCGTGAGTGGGGTGTATGGCTAGCCGTTGAGAAGCGGCAGGCGCTGGCTGGTAGAGGTCACTCCGGCCAGGTGGACACCGCCGCCTCGGGGTAAAGGGAGCACCCACCCCGGTCGTATCTCATTCGCGTGGAACGTGGAAACCCCGTTTGGGTCCGGGCCGTTTTGGCTCGGTCAGCCGACCGCGAGGAAGGCTCAACTCCCCAGCGGGAACAGGACGGCCCAACAAGCCAACGCCGGAAGCCGAAAGGAAACGGGAACCCGGGGCGTCATGATCGGCCTCTCCGCCGGTTGCCCCGCATAACCGTCCGGATACGGGCAAGCTGCCCGGACCCGAAAGGGTGCTGACGTGGGCCGGGTGAGCCTGTGCAGAATTACTGGATAAAGACGACGGAACCGAGGGGCAAGTTGGACACCACGCTGATAGCGGACGGGGCGGCTTCGGCCCTTCCGGCTGCATCCGCTCCGGTGAACGGACCCGAGGGCGAAGACTTGGACTGGGCGTCGATTGACTGGCGGCGGGTCGAAGAAGACGTACGGCGTCTGCGGCAGAGAATCTTCACGGCATCGCAGGCAGGGGATCTGAAGAAGGGCCGCAATTTGCAGAAGCTGATGCTCCGGTCCCGCTCGAACACGCTCCTGAGCGTGCGACGGGTCACGGAGATCAACGCTGGACGCGCGACGGCGGGAGTCGACGGAAAAGTCGTGCTGGTTTCCCAGTCCAAGGCCGCATTGGCCAACTGGGTCCAGCATCGGGCCCGACCGTGGATTCCCAAGCCCGTCAAGCGGGTGTTCATCCCCAAACCGGGGACCATGAATAAGCGCGGACTCGGAATTCCCGTGATTGTTGACCGGTGCCTGCAAGCTGTGACACTGGGAGCATTGGAGCCCGAGTGGGAAGCGCGGTTCGAGCCGAAGTCGTACGGCTTTCGGCCCGGCCGCGGCTGTCACGACGCGATCGGGGCCATCTACTCCACGCTCAACGGGAAGAACCCGCAGCGGGCGTGGGTACTCGATGCGGACCTGACAGCGGCGTTCGACCGCATCGACCATGCCCGGCTCATGGCCTCTCTCGGCGCCTTCCCCGCCCGGGGACTGGTCCGACAGTGGTTGAAGGCTGGGGTCGTGGATCGAGGTCGGTTCGCCCCGACCGAGGAGGGGACTCCGCAGGGTGGGGTGATCAGCCCGTTGCTTTTCAACGTGGCCCTGCACGGAATGGAGGAAGCCGCAGGGGTCCGCTATTACACAACCGGCAGAGACGCCGGGAGTGCACAGAGCGGCAGCCCCGTGCTGGTGCGGTACGCAGACGATTTTGTCGCGATGTGCACCAGCCGTGAACAGGCCGAAGAGGTCAAGGAACGGCTGACTGCATGGCTCGCACCCAGGGGACTCGCTTTCCATGAGGACAAGACGCGCATCGTCCATGCGGAGAGCGGATTCGACTTCCTGGGGTTCAATGTCCGCCGCTATCACGGCAAACTGCTGATCAAGCCGAGCACATCGGCTCAACGGAGAATCCGGGAACGGCTCAGCACCGAAATGGTGGCCCTGCGAGGGGCCAACGCCGGTGCGGTGCTCAAGAAGATCAACCCGATCGTGCGGGGTTGGTCGGCCTACTACCGGACGGTGGTGTCCAGCGAGATCTTTACGGCGCTGGACAATCACATGTGGAAGCTCGCTTACAAGTGGGCCAAACACAGCCACCCGAACAAGTCGAAGCACTGGATATCTGACAAGTACTTCGGCCGGTTCAACAGGTCCAGGAAGGACCGGTGGGTGTTCGGTGATCGCGACAGCGGCGCCTACCTGCTCAAGTTCTCTTGGACGAAGATAGTCCGGCACCAGTTGGTCAAGGGGAAGGCGTCCCCGGACGACCCCGCCCTGGAATCGTATTGGGCTCAGCGGCGCCGCAAGGGAACTCCTCTGCCAGTCGACGCAATGACCGTGCGCCTCCTACAGGCGCAAGACGGCCGCTGCCCGACCTGCGGAGGGCTCCTGCTGCATGCCGACCACCCGCCACAAAGCCCGCAGGAATGGGAAACGTGGCGGGCCGTCATCCGGAAAGCGATCTCCAAGCAATACATCGCGTTCCCGGACGAGAGCGCACCGGACGGTCAACGACTCCGTCTCCTCCACACCCATTGTCAGCGGCGGAATAAAGCCGCCGCTATGACGAGTCCAGCACTTTTGCCTGCCGGTGAGCCTCTGGGGCTTGCTTGAGCCGTGTGCGGCGAATAGCTGCTTGCACGGTTCTGAGGGGGCGGGGACGTAGTAATACGTCCCCGCTACCCGACTGATCATCGGCAAGGACAGCACCTCCGCGATCGGCACCCTCGTCGAACGCTCCACTCGCTACGTGATGCTCCTGCACCTGCCCGACGGCCGTGGCACCGAACGAGTCCGCGACGCCCTGGTCAAGACCGCCCAGACCCTGCCCGGCCACCTCAAGCGGTCCCTGACCTGGGACCAGGGCAGCGAGATGGGCCGCCACCGCGAGTTCACTGTCGCCACCGACATCCCCGTCTACTTCTAATACGAGGGGTCAGCGCCCTCGATGGAAGCCTTCGGGCCCTCCGGCAGGTGCTGGCTGTTCGATTGGTTGATGGTGGCTGCGTGGTTGCGGACGGATGCCTTGTCTACTTCCGGTTCGTCGAAGCCTCGTCGCAGATGGTCACCGCTGAAGCTGCGTAGCCGTCAACCGGTCGAGGCTTTGGGTGGTGGTGGTTCCGCGGGCATCGGGCCCGATGCTTCGACTACTTCCGGCTCGTGAAGCCTCCGTAGAGACCGGCACAGCCCGGTGCTCTCGGAGCTGCCGCCACCCGATCCGGGCGTCACTCGTTTGTGTTCATGGTGCGAGCCCGCTGCATGGTGACCTCTCACAGCTTCCGGCCCTTGAGGCCCGGGACCGGCCGAGGCCCGCGCGGTGCGCTGGTGCCACGAACGGCCAGTGAGAGGGAGGGCCAGACCCGCACGGGCAGAGCCCTGGTATTAGAACGCCGCGTGGCCCGCTTGCGCTCGTCACCAGCGCATCAGCGAGCGAAAGGGGAGGGGCAGCTTGAGCATCACCTGTGGAATCGACTGGGCGGAAGGGCACCACGACGTCGCTCTGGCCGACGAGGCCGGCAAGCTCGCCGTGAAGCTACGGATCGACGACACCCTGGCCGGCTACCAGCAGCTGCTGGACCTGCTGGCCGAACACGGCGACACCGAGTCGCAGGCCATCCCGGTCGCCATCGAGACCAACCGCGGTCTGCTGGTGGCCTTCCTCCGCCAGGGCGGGCGGCCGGTCTATGCCATCAACCCGATGTCCGCCGCACGCTACCGCGACCGCCACGGAGTCTCGCGGAAGAAGTCCGACCCCGGCGACGCCCTGGTGCTGGCCAACATCCTTCGCACCGACCGTGACATGCACCGGCCACTGCCCGACGACAGTGATCTGGCCCGGTCCGTGGCCGTGCTGGCACGAGCCCAGCAGGACGCCGTATGGAACCGCCAGCAGCTGAGCAACCAGCTCAGGTCCCTGCTTCGGGAGTACTACCCGGCCGCGCTCGAAGCGGTCGTCGGCTGGCAGAACGGCCTGACGCGTCCCGAGGCCCGCGCGATCCTGGCGGTCGTCCCGACGCCCGGCAAGGCGGCCAAGGTCACCTGTCAACGGCTCTGCACGGCCCTCAAGAAGGCCGGCCGGGTCCGCGGCATCGAGGCGGAGGCCGAACGCTGGCAGAAGATCCTCCAGACAACACAGGCCCGGCATCCCGAGCTGGTCGAGGACGCGCTGGGCAGGCAGATGCTCGGGCTGCTGCGGCAGTTTGACGCCGCCTGCCGCACCGTCGACGATCTCGCGGACGCGACGGAGAAGGCGTTCCGGCAGCACCCCGACTCCGAGGTGATGCTCAGCTTTCCCGGCCTCGGCGTCCAGCTCGGCGCCCGCATCCTCGCCGAAATCGGAGACGACCGGTCCCGATTCACCGATGCCAGAGGACTGAAGGCATACGCCGGGGCCGCACCGATCACCAGGGCATCAGGCAAGCACCACTACGTCGGACGCCGCCGCGTCAAGAACAACCGCCTCCTGAACGCCGGATTCCTGTGGTCCTTCTCCTCCCTCACCGCCTCTGGCGGCGCCAACGCCCACTACCGCCGACGACGGGCGCACGGGCGACTTCCACGCGGCGGCCCTCCGGAACCTGTTCAACCGCATGCTCGGGCAGCTCTTCCACTGCCTCCAGACCCGCACCATGTTCGAAGAACAAGTGGCCTTCCCGCACCTTCTCGCCACCGCCGCTTGACGAGTAGATGCCGTGAGAGGTCTGCGACCCGGCCAGCCCCTGGCAGCGCGGTTCCAACGAGAACACGAACGGCCTGCTGCGGCAGTACTTTCCGACTTGTATTGGGGGTAGCGGTGTTCGTGATCGGGTCGGCCGCCCGTAACGTGCCGCAGGACATCGGGCAGGCTGACTCGAGTACTTCCTGCCGCTCGCGGACGCTGGCTCTCTTTGGGTGTGTCGACCTGCCTGGTGTCCGTTCGCGGCTTGACTCAACAGAGGCATGAGCATCGGCCACCCCACGTTTCTCGAAGTCGGGATGTCAGCTGCGGATTCCACTGACCCGACGTCCGAGAAAGAGGACCGCCGATGATGCTGATCGGCATCGATCCCAAAGAGACGCTCGGCTGGGAAACCCCAGCCGAGCGCCTGCATAAACTACTCGCGGCCTGATCAACACGACTACGTGTTGCAACGACCCCTAGAAAGCGCCAACACCGTTCGGGGGCCCAGCATCCACGACCAGCAACCAGAGCTGTTCGGAATGCCCGATACGGCCAATATTGGCCAATCAGATTAGGAACGGTTGTAGGTCGGCTTGTCGTAGACGAAGAAGGAGTCGAGGCGCCGCTCCGTGGCGCGCCGCCCGCCCATCAGCCCGACCAGCCCGGCCGGGTCCTGCGGAACCAGCCACTGGTACTGGTAGGCGCCGCCCTCGTGGAACTGGCGGCCGGCCTCCACCGGGTCGGCAGCAGCCGGGGCGCGTGGGATCGCGAGGCGGAGGGCCGTCCTCCCGAGCCCGCCCCGCCGAAGGCTGGGGCGGGCTTCCTCCGGCGGGCCCGCCGACGCAGTCGCTGGGGGAGTGTCGGGCGTCGTCGGCCCGCAGGGGTGGGCGAGACAGGCGGCGCTCCTCGGCTCAGCGATTGTGCCGCTGGCCCTCCGCCAACTGGCGGGTCGTCCGGTCGGCCCCGGCCCCGCGCTGCGCCACGGCGGCCAGGCTCGGGAAGAGCCCGCCGAGGGCGCTGCCCAGGCGCAGTTCGAGGGGCGCGATATTCACCTCGGCGCGGTCCCGCTCGATGGCGCGCAGGGTGGCCACCGCCACCTGGCGGGCGGAGACCGTACGGACACCGGGGGGCGTGGTGGCGCCGGACTCCGCGAACATCCCGGTGTCGCGCACAAAGCCCGGCTGTACCACCGAGACCCCCACCCCGGTGCCGTACAGGTCCTGGCGCAGCCCGAGCGCGAAGCCGCGCAGCCCGAACTTGGCCGCGTTGTAGAGCGCCGCCCCGGGGGAGGCGGTGCGGCCCGACAGCGAGCCGATCATCACGATGTGGCCGGAGCCGGAGGCCACCATCCGCGGCGCCAGCGCCCTGGCCAGCTGGAGCGGGGCGCGCAGATTGACCTCCAGGGCGCGGTCGACCTCGTCGGGGGCGTAGCCGAGGACTTCACCGCTGGACGGCAGCGCCGCGTTGGCGATGAGGATGTCGGCATCGGCGGCCTCGGCGATCAGGTCGTCCAGCTGGGCCCGGTCGGCCAGATCGGCGACGATGGCCCGGGCGCCCAGCCGGTCGGCCAAGGGCCGCAGCACCTCCTCGCGGCGGCCGGTGAGCAGCAGCTTGGCTCCCCTGGCCGCGAGGGCGCGGGCCAGTGACTGCCCGATGCCTCCGGTCGCTCCGGTGAGCAGGACGGTCGCGCCGCCGATCCGCATGCGTGTCTCCTCCGCGTAGTGGGCTTGTCCGGGTGGTGGCCGTAGGGCCGGTCCGTACCGGACGAACGGTACTGCCCGGCGGCGCGCGGCTCATGTCACGACCGCCCGGGGGCCATGCCGCTCACCCGCGCGATGGCCTCCACCTCCCGCCGGTCGCGTTCCTGCTCGGCCCCGAAGTCCACCACCAGCCGCAGGCCGTGCGGCCCGAGCAGGCTGGTCAGCTCGGCGAGCTCCTGTCCGAGGGCGGGGGTGAACCGATCCTGGTCACGCGGGGAGAACGCCACGTCGATGCCGTCGCCGTCACCGCGGTGCACGATGGCGTCGTTGATGCCACGGAGGATGCGCAGCAGGAGGTCGTACGAGTCGGGGTCCAGACGGTTCTGGAGCTCGGCGAGCCGGTGGGCGAACTGCTTGGCGCGCTCCAGGAAGTGCTCTTCGTCCATGACACCATCGTGGCGAAAGCCCGCGTCCGGCGCGTTGGTTACCGGTGATTTTACGGTCGACTCCAGGTATTACCGGTGATTGTGCTGTTCAGCCCGTACACTCGGCGGGCGTTGCCCGCGGCCACCAGGGCCGCCACCCGCTCCGCGTCCGCCGCGCACCAGGCGCCGTCGCGGACCCAGCGGGCCAGCAGCCTGTCCAGGGCCTCCCGGAAGAGCAGCGCCCCGACCGCGTACAGCTCGGGCAGGCCGTAGGCGTCGGTGGAGAAGAGGACCTTGCCGAAGGGGGCCACCTCCAGCACCTCGGCCAGCACGGCCCCGGCCCGCGCCCCGGTGTGGGTCAGGGCCAGGCCCACATCGGCGTAGACGTGGGGATGGACCGCGGCCAGATAGGCGGCGCCGCGGTGGTACGGATAGCCGTGCAGCAGGATCAGCGGGCAGCCGGTGGGGCGCACGGCGCGGATGAAGTCGGTGAGCAGCAGCGGGTCGCAGCGGTCCAGGCGCAGATCCGGGTCGCCGAACCCGGTGTGCAGCTGCAGCGGCAGGGCGGTGCGCACGGCGGACCACAGCAGATGCCGCAGCAGCACCGGGTCGGCGATCCGCGTCAGGCCCGGGGCGCCGCCGGCGCGGGCCGCCAGCCAGCGGTCCGCCGCCGCGCGGAGCGCGGCCGGGGCGGGCGGCGTGGGCGCGAGGTCCAGTCCGTAGCGGCAGGCGGCCACCGACTTGAACCCGGCGGCGGTGCGCGCGGCCCTGCGCACCGCGCCGTCGAGCGCGGTGAGGAAGGAGTCGGCGGTCCGTGAAGTGTCCGCGATCCGCTCGGCGAGGTGTTCCAGGCGTACGATCTCGCGCGCCGCGCCCCCGGCGGCCTCGGCCAGCTCCTGGGGGCTCGTCAGGTCCCCGGGCAGCCCGGTGTCCACCAGGAACTCGGTGATGCCCGCGGCGCGCAGCAGCCGCCGGGTGACCTCCGCCGGGCCGAGCTCGTGCCGCCGGGCGAGATAGCGCTCGGGTGGGCAGTGGGGCGCGAGGCCCAGCAGCGGCGGGCACCAGCGGCGCACCGCGAACCCCAGCTGGGTGTCGAAGTAGCTGGTGCCGGGCGCGGCGGGTGCGTCCGACTCGGTGAGGTACGCCTCGAACGCCGCGGCGTCCGGCTCGCCGCGCACCACGCCGTGGCAGTGGTGGTCCACCAGCGGCCGGGGCCGCGGCTCGCCGTGGCCGGCCATGGCTCAGTACCTCCGGCGGGTGGCCGCGGCGATGTCCTGCGGGTTCGCCCCCTCGAACAGCGCGGCCTCGGCGCGGCGCACGGCGGCGATCGACTCGAACAGCGGGTCGCCCAGCGCCTCGCGGAGCGTGTCCGAGGCCTCGAAGTGTTCCAGGGCGGCGGGCAGCGAGGTCGGCAGCCGCTGCTCGCGGCCCTCGTGCGCCGGGTCGCCGGCCACCGGCGGGGGCAGCGTCAGCCCGGAGTCGAGCCCGGCGAGCCCGGCGGCGATGACCGCGCCGGTCAGCAGATACGGATTGGCCGCCTGGTCGACGCACTTGACTTCGGCGTTGGCCCCGCCGGGGTCCTCCGGTGCCCCGGCCACGAAGCGCAGCGCGGCCTCGCGGTTCTCCAGCCCCCAGCACTGGTACGCCCCGGCCCAGCGGGAGGGCTCCAGCCGCAGATAGCTCGCCGGCGAGGGGGCGCCGATGGCGAGCAGGGCGGGCAGCGCCCGCAACACACCGGCCAGGAAGGCCTCGCTGGTCGCCGTCATGTCGCACGGCCCGTCCCCGTCGCGGCACAGATCGCGGTCGCCCTGCCACAGGCTCAGGTGCAGATGGCCGCCGTTGCCGACGGCGCCCGGGGTGACCTGGGGCGCGAAGGACGGCTCCAGGCCGTGCTGGGCGCTCACGCCCCGGATCGTCTGGCGCACCAGCACGGCGAGGTCGGCCGCGCCGACCGGGTCGGCGGGCGCCACGGACACCTCGAACTGCCCCGGGGCGTACTCGGGGTGCAGCTGAAGCACCTCGACCCGCTGGGCCTGGAGGGCGTCGAGCACATCCGCGAGGTAGTCGGACAGATCCACCAGGCGGCTCATCCCGTAGGCGGGCCCGGAGGTGGGGTAGCGCAACTCCGGCTCCGGCGCGTCGGCGGTGGTGACGACCCATTCGGTCTCGAAGCCCATGAGCACCCCAAGGCCGCGCTCCCGGGCGCGCTCGGTCATGCGGTGCGCGAACCTGCGCTGGCACACGGGGTGTTCCCGCCCGCTCACGTCGTAGCGGTCGACTGGGGCCCAGGCCCAGCGGGGCTGGGCGGCCAGCGGGGTGAGCCGGTCGAGGTCGGGGAAGAGCCGCAGATCGCCGTCGGGGCCGCCGATGTGACGGCTGGTGGTCATGGAGTCGTCGACGAGATAGACGTCGAAGACCGGGGACATGCCTACACCCCACTGCGCGGCGTGTTCCAGCCGCGCGGTGGGCACGGCCTTGACGCGGGTGAGGCCCGCGTTGTCCACCCAGGTCAGGGCGGTGCCGACGATCCCCTGGGCGGCCAGCCGACCGGCCTCCTCGCGCGCCCGCGCGCGGACCTGGGCGCGATGTTCGGTGTCCACGGGCGGCTCCTGTCCGGGGTGCGCTCATCCGATGTGAGTGCGGGGCTCCGATGCCTAACGCGGGTGGGCCCGGAAGCGTTACCGGAAGTGGCGGAGGTCCGATCTATCGCAGGGATACCCCCACTCAGATCCGGATCATTTCATAGCAATTAAACCATTGCTGCGCTCAAATATCAGATCTATCCTTGGCGTGCTCAGTACAAGAAGGCGTGAACACGGACATCGGACACTCAGGAGATGACCAGTGATCAGACGCAGGACCGTACTCGCGAGCACCCTGGGCATCACCGGCGGCCTCCTCCTCGGGACGGCCGCGGAAGCGGCCCCCGCGGACTGGTCCCGGGCCGTGGTGGACTCCACCATCGCCCGCAACCCGGACCCGAAGACGCTCGGCGGCTGGGGCTACACGCGCGGGCTGTTCCTCTACGGCACCCACCGCGTGTACCAGCGGGTCAAGGAGCCGTCCTACCTGGCGTACATCAAGCGCTGGGTGGACTATTACGTGGACGCGGACGGCCACATCAACCACAGCTTCGACAACCTCGACGCCATGCAGTCCGGCAACCTGCTGCTGATCCTCCACAAGGAGACCGGCGACCCGCGCTACCGCACCGCCGCCGACCAGATCCGCACCCGCATCACGACCTATCCGCGCACCTCCGACGGCGGCATGTGGCACGCCACCGGCAAGACCAACGAGCTGTGGGCGGACGGCGTGTTCATGGCCCAGCCGTTCCTGCTGCGCTACGGCCTCGCGTACGGGGACGAGGCCTACGCGTACGACGAGGTCACCCGCAATCTGGCCGTGTACTTCGACCACCTCAAGGCGTCGAACGGGCTGCTCTACCACGCGTACGACGCCGACGGCGACGCCCCCTGGTCGCCCGACCCCGCCACCGGCACCTCCGCCTACCACTGGGCCCGGGCCATCGGCTGGACCGCGATGACCCTTATCGAGGTGCTGGAGGTGCTGGAGGTGCTGCCCGCGAACCACCCCCGGCGGGCCGGGCTCATCGCCGACGTCAAACACCTGGCCAAGGGGTTCGTCCGCTACCAGGACCGGAGCACCGGCCGCTGGTTCCAGGTCGTGGACAAGGGGAGTGATGCGGACAACTGGACCGAGACCTCCGCCTCCAGCATGTACACCCTGATGTTGCACGCGGCGCTGGAGCGCAAATACATCGCCGGCGGCGACTATGTGTCCGCGGCGCGCAGGGGCTATCAGGGTGTCCTGAAGAAGGTGAAGGTCAACGCGGACGGGCTGACCGACATCATCGACATCAGCGAGGGCACCAACATCGGTGATCTGGACTACTACTTCGGCCGCAAGCGCAACACCAACGATCTCCATGGCCTGGGCGCCTTCCTGCTCATGAACGAGCGGCTCGCTTACTGACCACCCGCACGGTCGCGCTCCGCGGTGGACCGCGGAGCGCGACAGTGCGACATGGGGCAGTTGGCCCGGGCGCCGGTGGCGGTGGCTACTTCAGCTCCACCTGGAACACCTTGTCCGCGCCGTCCGGCTCCCCGCCGTTGTTGTCGGCGTTGGTCGTGGACAGCCACAGGGTGTTCTTGCCCGGGACCGTCTCGACCGTGCGCTGCCGCCCGTACTCATTGACGTAGTACGCCTTGGGGGTGCCCGCGGACGTGCCGTCGACCGGGATCCGCCACAGCCGCTCGCCCTTGAGCGCCGCCATGTAGAGCGCGCCATCGGCGTAGGTGACCCCGCTGGGCGAGGCCTCGCCGACCGACCACTGGCGCTTGGGGTTGGTCATCCCGGAGGTGGAGCAGTTGCCCTCGCAGGTCGGCCAGCCGTAGTTCTTGCCCGGCTCGATCAGGTTGAGCTCGTCGTACTTGCTGTTGCCGAGCTCGGCCTCCCACAGCCGCCCCTGTGCGTCCCAGGTGAGGCCCTGCGGGTTGCGGTGGCCGTAGGAGTAGACCAGGGTGCCGAACGGGTTGCCGGGGGCGGGCTTGCCGTCCGTGGTCATCCGCAGGATCTTGCCGTTGAGCGCGTTCTTGTCCTGGGCGAGGTCGGACGTCTGCGCGTCCCCGGCGGTGGCGTACAGATAGCCGTCCGGGCCGAACTTGAGCCGTCCGCCGTTGTGGTACTTGTTCTTCTTGATGCCGCTGACCAGCGTGGTGTAGCCGCTCAGCGACGAGCCGTCGAAGGTCATCCGGGCGATCCGGTTGCCCTCGGACGCGGTGTGCATGAGGTAGACGTAGTGGTCGGTGCTCCAGTTCGGGGAGACCGCGATCCCCAGCAACCCGCCCTCGCCGCTGGTGGTCACGACGTTCGGCACCGAGCCGACCTGGGTCTTGGTGCCCGACTGGGTGAGCTTGAACACCTTGAACGAGTCGCGCTCGGTGATCAGCGCCGACCCGTCGGGCAGCCAGCTGAGTCCCCAGGGGATCGACCAGCCGGACGAGACGGTCTTGATGCCGGACGGCGCCGAGTCCGCTCTGTCGGGCGAAGCGTTGCCCGTGGCGGCCGTTCCGACCAGCAGCCCGGCGGCGAGTGCGGTGGCGGTGGCCGCCACCACAAGGTTCCGATGGCTCTTCATCGCGTCTCCTCCTACTGGAGCTTGTACGCCTTGAAGTTGCGGGTGAGCAGATAAGTCGTCTGGAGGCCGGAGCTGTTGAGGCTGCGATAGATGCCCCACTTGGGCCGCAGGTAGTTCTTGCCGCGCCACATGTCAAGACCGGTGCGCTTGTGCCCCGCGACCGTCTTCCCGTCGGTGACGACCGACCAGTCGACGTAGGCCCCGGAGTCGGACGCCTTCACCTCGACCGACACATCGCTCCACTTGCCCTGGACCGGCGACATGTCGGAGGCTCCGGCCTCCGTCAGGTTGTCGTCGTCGTCCGACGTGCGCATTTCGACCTTCGGGCCGTTGTCGTGCTGGTGCAGCGACATGGTGAACAGCGGGGCGGCGACGTCCCCCACCTTGATCTGCATGATGTGCGTGAAACTGGTGGTCGCGTCCAGCGTGTCCGGCACATACATCTGGTACTGGATCCGCCAGGTCTCGTCCTTGAGGATCTTCACGGCGGCGCCGTTCTGCCGCATGCCCCTGACCTCGTTGCGCTGGCGGTCGGTGCTGGTGTCCACGTCCTTGGGATAGTGGATGTCGGTGCGGAACCCGCCGCTGTTCGGGTAGATGTGGGTGACCCCGGGGTGGGAGTCGGCGCGGTCGTCCTCGGCGCCCTCGAAGGCGTCGGCGACACTGGCCCCCGACGCGGGGCTCCACTTGAGGCTCCAGGAAGCCGTGGGTGCCGTCGGTGTGCGCTCCGCGCCGTGGGCGTCGACCGTGGGGAGGAGCAGCGCGCCTGCTGCCGCCAGGGCCGCCGCGGTGCGGCGCCCCGACAGCCGATTGCGCTCCATCAGTGATTCTCCTGACTGACCTTCGGTCATATCCATGAACTCGCTGGACATGGAGAGGCCGCGGTGGGGGAGTGGCGCATGAGGTGAATCGCTGTTGAGGGGGACTGTAAAGAAACGTTCCTATCCCGTCAACAGTTCGGTCGTGACTGTGCGGTTCAGCCGCGGGAGACCCGGAACACCACCGTGCCGTGCGCGGGCACCGAGGCGCTGATCGAACCGGTCGTGGTGCTGGTCGCCTTGGACCACAGGTCCTTGAGCCGGTACGAGGACGAGCCGCCGAGGCCGATCGCGGAGGCGGTGGTGGAGATCGTCGCGGTGGACGAGTTCTCGTTGAGCAGGGCGACCGCCCGGTCGCCGTTGGCCAGTTGCTTGGTGTAGACGACCTTGCCGCCGCTGGAGGACGCGATGGTCGCCTGCTTGCCCAGGGTGTCCTGGTCCACCGCGATGAGGTCGGTGTTCTTCAGGATCGACTGGGTGGTGGCGGAGGCGTCGCGGATGTCGCTGCCGATGAGCAGCGGCGCCGCCATCATCGCCCAGAGGCTGAAGTGGGTGCGGTACTCCGTGGCGGTCATCCCGCCGTTGCCGACCTCCAGCATGTCCGGGTCGTTCCAGTGGCCCGGGCCCGCGTACTGCGCGAGGTCGTCGTTGATGTGCACCTTGTCGATCATGCTGGACCACTTGTCGCTGATGTCGCCGGTGGTGCGCCACAGATTCCCGACCGGCTCGCCCCAGGTCCACACCTTGGGGTTGGTCTGGCCCCATTCGCAGATGCTGTACGCGATCTTCCGGCCGCTGGCCGCGAGCGCATCGCGCATGGCCTTGTAGCGCTGCTGGGCGTCCACGCCCTGGTTATTGCAGTTGTCGTACTTGAGGTAGTCCACGCCCCAGGACGCGAACTGCTTGGCGTCCTGCTTCTCGTGGTTCAGCCCCCCGGGGAAGCCGGCGCTGTTGCAGGTCTTGGTGCCGGCGCTGGTGTAGATGCCGAACTTCAGCCCCTTGGAGTGCACATAGTCCGCGACGGCCTTGATGCCGTTCGGGAAGCGGGTGCGGTTCGGCACCAGGTTGCCGTCCGAGTCCCGGCTGGTCTCCGCCCAGCAGTCGTCGATGTTGACGTACTCGTAGCCGACGTCCTTGAGGCCGAGCGAGACGAAGGCGTCGGCGACCCCCTTGACCATGGACTCGTTGAACGAGGAGTCGCAGTGTGTGGCGTTCCAGTTGTTGAAGCCCATGGGGGGCGTGCGGAGCAGGCCGTTGTCCAGCGCGGCGGCCTGACCGGCCCCGGCGGTGAGGGTGAGGGTGATGGCCGCTGCCGCGGTGGTGGCGGTGGCGGTGGCCACCGCGACGAACGAGCGGAGTCTGCCGGATCGTGCGTTTCCTTGCATGATCATCTCCTCCGAACGCATATGAGGCATCCCTGTGTGTTGCATCGCGGAAGGTAGGAGGTGTGGTCTGCCGAGTCAAGGATTGGTACAGGCCAGAAGGTGGGTAAGGGGCGCTCGATGGTCCGTACGCGGGCCAACTGCCTGCGATTATAGGTGACTTGAAGTGTGATATGCCGTCAGGTCGGCGGATAGAGATCGGAGGATTTTTGTGTCCGCCCCATTGACCCGGCCCTGGTGGCTCGCAACTCTTCAACAGAACACCACCCGAACCCACGTCTCGCTCGCCCGGCACCGACAGCTCGGGGAAGGAGTCCCATGAGCCGCAGACCGCGCGGACGTCTCCGCGCCTGGCTGGCCACACTGCTCGCGGTCGGCACCCTCGTCATCGCGGGTCCCGCCCCCGCACGGGCCGAAGTCGTGCACGCGCGGCAGCAGTGGCTGCGCGACTCCCAAGCCGGCCTGTTCCTGCACTGGGGCATGCGCACCTCCCCGGGCTACACCAGCTGCTCCGCCTGGGAGAAGGCGGTGACCGACGGCGGCTGGGACGCCGACTACTGGGTCGGCGAGGCCAAGAAGCTGCACACGAAATACCTGGTGTTGGCCTCCTTTCACAGCCGTCTGGGGTACGCCCGGGCCTGGCCGTCCGACATCCCCGGCAGCTGCTCCACCAAGCGCGACTTCCTGGGCGAGCTGATCGGCGCCGCCGACGCCCAGGGGCTGAAGGTCCTGCTCTATATGACCGACGACCCGCAGTGGCACGACGAGGGCGGCCACGAATGGCTGGACTCGGCCGGGTACTCCGCCCACAAGGGCCGCGATGTCGACCTGACCACGCGCGACGGGTTCGGTGAGTACTCGTACGACAACTTCGTCGAGGTCATGCGGAAGTACCCCAAGCTGTCCGGCCTCTGGATCGACAACGACAACGACTACTGGCTCGACCACGGCCTCTACGAGAAGATCCGCGCGGACCGTCCCGGCTGGCTGCTGAGCAACAACAACGAAGACACGCCGATCATGGACACGGTCAGCAACGAGCAGAAGACCGGCATGACCCCCGCCTATGACTACCCGCAGGCGATCTGGAGCCCCCAGCCCCGGCTGACCGAGGCCTGCTTCAAGCTGCCGAGCAGCGGCGCCTGGTGGTACAGCGGCACCGACTCGACGGTGGACCGCGGTCTCACCCTCGGCCGGCTGATCGCCAACTCGGGTTCCTCCGTCAAGTCGCTGATGGCCGAGACCGCTCAGGTGAACGGCCGGTTCCCGAGCAAACAGGAAGCCTTCAACGACTTTGCCAAGACCTATCTGGACGCCATCTGGGGCTCGCTGAACGGCACCGAGGGCGGCGGCTACAGCTACGGCGGCCTCACGCCCGGAGCCTGGAACGACGGGGCGTACGGCGTGACCACGGTCTCCAGGACGGATCCGGATCAGCACTTCGTGCACGTTCTGACCAAGCCCTCCGGCGCCACCCTGACCGTGCGGGACAACGGCTACCGAGCCAAGCGGATCACCGACTTCCGCACCGGCAAGCAGCTGAGTTTCAGCCAGGGCAACGGCAAGATCAGCATCACCGGGATCGGCGACTGGGACCCGTACGACACGGTCCTCGAGGTCGAGACCGACGGCAGGCAGGGCCTGATCCCCGCCGACTCCATGACCGCGAGCGCCAGCACCTCGGCCGGCGGACACCCGGCCTCCGCCGTCCTCGACGCCAATCCCCAGACGTACTGGGACAACAACACCAAGCTGCCGGTCTCGCTCACCTTCGATCTGCGCTCCGCCAAGAGCATTCAGTACCTGGCCGTCAACCAGCGGGAGTGGTCGGTCGGCTACGCCCGCTCGGACACCGAGCAGTCCGCCCGCATCCGCGGCTACCAGATCCAGGTGTCCAGCGACGGCACCGACTGGGGGAGCGCCGTCAGGACCGGCACCCTCCCCAGCGCCCGCGGCGTGCAGTTCATCGACATCCCCGCCACCACCAAGCGGTACCTCCGGCTCACCGTGGACAGCACCTGGGCCGCCGCCACCGACACCAAGCGCTACCAGAAGCTGCTCATCGACGAGGTGCGGATCGGCTCCGGGTATGCGACGAAGAGCTCATGAGGCCCGGGAACGCCACGTCCCCTCACGTCCCTCCACGCCCCTCCACCCTCCGTGCGGATCCACGGGAAACCGTCCCGCGGATCACCCCCAACACACAGGAAGGCAGGTACGGACATGAACGAAACCGTGCAGCGCAGCGAACCTCAGTCGAGGCGGACGGCGGAGCAGGCACGCCCCCGTATCGAGGAAACGGCCTGGCAGACCCCCGACTACGTGGTCGTGGACACCGCGTTGGAGGTCACCGCCTACTCGCTGACCACCCGCTGACGGCGCCGCCATGCTGCTGTGCGTGCTCGGCACCGCGGCGGGCGGCGGACTGCCTCAGTGGAACTGCGCGTGCCCCGGTTGCTCCGGGGCACGCGCCCACCCCGGCCGGCGCCGCCGCCACGCCTCCCTTGCCGTACGGGCCGCCGAAGGCCACTGGTACCTCGTCAACGCCACCCCCGACCTCGGCGACCAGATCGAGGACTGTCCCGACCTGCACCCCGGGCCGCGGCCCCGCCAGACCCCGCTGGCCGGAGTGGTCCTCACCGACGCGGAACTCGACCACACCCTCGGCATCGCCCGGCTCCGCGAGGCGGCCGGCGGCGTCGACGTACTCGCCACCGCCCCCGTGCGCCGCGCCCTGCTCGACGGCCTGCACCTCGGCGACGTCCTGGGCCCGTACACCACCCTGCGGTGGCGCGGACTCGGCGCCGATCCGCTGCCCCTGGCCGAGGGCTCGCCCCTGACCGTCAGCGCCGTACCGGTGTCCGCCAAACGCCCGCGCTACGCGGCCGACATCGAGACCGACCAGGCCGACCAGGCGGCGGACGAGGGGTGGGTGGTGGCGCTGCGCCTGACCGACCGGGACACCGGCCGGTCCCTCCTCTACGCCCCCGCCCTCGCCGCCTGGTCCGACGCGTTCCAGCGGGCGGCCGCCGAGGCCGACTGCGTGATCGTCGACGGCACGTTCTGGGACGACGAGGAGCCCCGGCGCGCCGGGTTCTCCACCCGCACCGCCACCGGCATGGGACATCTGCCCATCGACGGCCCCGGCGGCACCGCCAAGCGGCTCGCCGAACTTCCGGCCCGCTGCCTCTACACCCACCTGAACAACACCAACCCCCTCGCCGACCCGGCGGCGCCCCAGCACGAGGCGCTGGCCGGGCTGGGTCTCGAGGTGGCCGCCGACGGGATGGTGATCGAGCTGTGAGTGATGCGAGCGATGTGAGCGATGCGAGGGAGTTCGAGGAGCGGCTGCGGACCGTGGCGCGCGAGCGCTACCACGACCGCCACCCCTTCAACGTCCGGATGCACCAGGGCGAGCTGACCCCCGACGAGCTCCGCCGGTGGATCGCCAACCGCTTCCACTACCAGCGCCACATCCCCGTCAAGGACGCCCTGATCACCGCCAAGCTGGACACCTCGGCGCTGCGCCGGATGTGGCTGCGGCGCATCCAGGACCACGACGGCACGACCGAGGGCGAGGGCGGGATAGAGCGGTGGCTCAGGCTCGGCGAGGCCGCGGGCCTGGACCGGTCCCGACTGCTGTCCGGCCGGGACGTGCTGCCGGGGGTGCGACTCGCCGTCGACGGCTACGTCAACTTCTGCCGGCTGCGCTCCCCGCTGGAGGCGGTCGCCGCCTCGCTCACCGAGCTGTCGGCCCCGGACATCATGCGCACCCGCATCGACGCCTTCGAGCGCCACTACCGGTGGATCGACGGCGACGGGCTCGCGTACTTCCGCACCCGCGAGACCCAGGGGCGCCAGGACAGCCGGGAGGCCCTGGAGCTGGTGCTGTCCTGGGCGCGCACCGAGGACGACCGGGAGCGGGCCGTGGCGGCGCTCTCCTTCAAATGCGAGGTGCTCTGGTCGCTGCTGGACGCGGTCGACCACGCCGACCCCAAGGAGGGGCCGTGACCGCCGACCCGCCCACGGCGGTCGACCCCTCCGTAACCGCCGACACCGCGACGGCCGCCACGCCCCGGTGGCGGCCCGCTCCGGCGCCGGCCGTCCACCTCCGCCACGACCGGGTGCGCGCTGTGGACCTGCTGGTGCTGCCCGAGCGGGTCGTGGTGCTGCGCGGCACCGCGGGCGAGATCCTGCGGCTGTGCGACGGCACCCGCGACATCGACACGATCGTCGCCGAACTGGCCGGGCGCTTCCCCGGAGCCCCCGTGGCCACCGAGGTCCCCGCCTTCCTCGGCCGACTGCGGCGGGAGGGCTGGCTGCGATGACCGGCGCACCTCCCCCCTGGGCCATGCTGGCCGAGCTGACCCACGGCTGCCCGCTGCACTGCCCGTACTGCTCCAACCCGCTGGAACTGGTCCGCCGCTCCCGGGAGCTGACCGGCGAGGAGTGGGCGGAGGTGATGCGCCAGGCCGGGGAGCTGGGTGTGGTGCACACCCATCTCTCGGGCGGGGAGCCGCTGCTGCGCACCGACCTGGAGACGATCACCGCGGCCGCCGAGTCCGCCGGGATCTACACCCAGCTGGTCACCAGCGGTGTCGGGCTGACCGCGGCGCGGCTGGCCGCGCTGGTGGACGCGGGGCTGCGCGGCGTCCAGCTGTCCGTGCAGCACGCCGACCCGCGCGCCTCCGACCGCATCGCCGGGCGCCGGTCCTTCACCGACAAGGAGCGGGCCGCCGCACTGGTCCGGGACGCGGGGCTGCCGCTGGGCCTCAACATCGTGCTGCACCGCGGCAACCTCGACGCGCTCGACGACCTGGTGGAACTGGGCGTGTCCTGGGGCGCCCAGCGGATCGAACTGGCCAACACCCAGTTCTACGGATGGGCCCTGCGCAACCGCACCGCTCTGCTGCCCACCCGTGAGCAGCTGGCGCGGGCCCGCGACGCGGTCGAGCGGTGGCGGGAGCGGCTGGGCGGCGCGATGGACCTGGTGTGGGTGGTCCCCGACTACTTCGACGGGGTCGCGAAGCCCTGCATGGGCGGCTGGGGAGCGGTCTCGCTCACCGTGGCGCCCGACGGCACCGCGTTGCCCTGCCCGGCGGCCGCCACGCTTCCCGGCCTGGACCCGCCGAACGTGCGCGACCACCGGCTGGACTGGATCTGGAACCACTCCGGCGCCTTCAACCACTACCGCGGCGAGACCTGGATGAAGGAGCCCTGCCGCAGCTGCGCGCACCGCGCGGCGGACTTCGGCGGCTGCCGCTGCCAGGCGTACGCGCTGACCGGCGACGCGGCCGCCGCGGACCCGGCCTGCGGGCTCTCCCCGCACCACGGCCTGATCCGCGGGCTCACCGGGGCCGCGGGGCCCGGGCAGGACGACACCGCCCCGGCCGGCGCGGCCCAGTCCCGCTACGTCTACCGCAAGCCCGGGCGGGGGTGAGCCCGCCCCGAGTTTGGCGTGGCCGCCCCCGCTTCCGTAAAGTTTCGCCGTTACCCACCCCACCACCTAGGGCACCGCCCTGGAACGGGCGAATCAGAAAGCGGCAGCGGCGAATGACGGTGACTGAAGAGGGCCGGGCCGAGAAGGCGGGCATCGACCCGGAGCGTCTGGCGACCTGCCTGAGCGTGCTCGAAGAGCTCGACCGGCTGCCAGTCGACCACCCCGATGCGATCGCGGTGCGCCGAGCCACCTCCGGCATCTACCGGACGGTCAAGCAGCGCAGGCGCCAGGAGCGCCGGGCCGCGAAGACGGCCCACGACAAGGCGGTCACCGAGGCCACGGCCACCGGCGCCGCCGACCGCATCGACGACGAGACGCTGGGCCGCGCCCTCAGCAGCTCGGTGACCACCCCGATCGCGGGCATCCTTCAGCGGCCCCGGTCCTGCTACACCTGTAAGGCCCGCTATGTCGAGGTCGACGCCTTCTACCACCAGCTCTGCCAGAGCTGCGCCGCCGAGAACCGGGCCCGCCGCGACGCGCGCACCGACCTCACCGGGCGCCGGGCGCTGCTCACCGGCGGCCGGGCGAAGATCGGCATGTATATCGCGCTGCGGCTGCTGCGCGACGGCGCGCACACCACCATCACCACGCGTTTCCCGAATGACGCGGTCCGGCGCTTCAAGGCCATGCCGGACAGCGGGGAGTGGCTGCACCGGCTGAAGATCGTCGGTATCGATCTGCGGGACCCGGCCCAGGTGGTCGCGCTGGCCGACTCGGTGAGCGCGGCCGGCCCGCTGGACATCCTGATCAACAACGCCGCGCAGACCGTGCGCCGCACGCCAACCGCGTACGCGGGGCTCATAGCGGGCGAATCGGCCCCGCTGCCCGCCGGAGAGCTGCCCGAGTCCGTCGTCCTGGGCGCGTTCGGCAGTGGCGCGCAGGCGGCCCTGCCGGGGCCGGCAGCCGCGCGGGAGGGCGCGCTGAGCGCGCAGGACCTCACCGCCCTCGCCCTGACCAGCGGCTCCGCCTCGCCCGCGCGGATCGAGGCGGGGACCGCGATCGACGCGGGCGGGCTGGTGCCCGACCTCGACGACACCAACACCTGGATCCAGCGGGTGCACGAGGTGGACCCCGTCGAGCTGCTCGAGGTGCAGCTGTGCAATGAGACGGCGCCGTTCATCCTGGTCAGCCGGTTGCGCCCGGCGATGGCGGCCTCGCCCGCGCGGCGGAAGTACGTGGTGAACGTGTCCGCCATGGAGGGCAAGTTCAGCCGCGGCTACAAGGGCGCGGGCCACCCGCACACCAACATGGCCAAGGCCGCCCTCAACATGCTGACCCGCACCAGCGCCCGCGAGCTGTTCGAGACCGACTCCATCCTGATGACCAGCGTCGACACCGGATGGATCACCGACGAGCGGCCGCACCCCGACAAGATGCGGCTGGCGGCCGAGGGCTTCCACGCCCCGCTCGACCTCGTCGACGGCGCGGCCCGCGTCTACGACCCGATCGTCCGGGGCGAAGGAGGCGAGGACCTCTTCGGCTGCTTCCTGAAGGACTACGCCCCCACGGACTGGTAACGCCCCGGAGACTGCCGCAGCGGCTCAAGGGCGCGGCGCCACGTACGCGCTCCAGCCGCCGGTGCCGGGCAGAGCGTGCCGCGTCCAGCCGCGACCGGCACCGGCCGGGCGGGCCGCTCGGCCGGGGGCCGCTCATGGGCGCTTCGCGGCCGTCGTGGGGGCCACGGTGGCCGGGCGGGGTGCGGCGAGCCAGCGGCGGGCCACGCTTCCCACGCGGCGCCGCGCCCGGGCCCGGCCGCGTTCCCAGCCGCGGGAGAGACGGCTTGCCGCCAGGTCCTCGAAGAGGCGCCCGTAGCGCTGGGCGATCGGCTCGGGGTCGTAGGCCTCCGCGCTCTTCAGGGCCGCCGCGCCCATGGCCCGGCGGGCCGGGGCGTCGGCGATGAGGTCCAGGAGCGCGGCGGCGAGGGCGTCCTTGTCGCCGGTGGGGACGAGCCGGCCGGTGGCCCCGTCCCGGATGATCTCCGCGGGGCCGAGCGGGCAGTCGGTGCTGACGACGGGGACACCGCAGCGCATCGCTTCGACGATCGTCATGCCGAAGGACTCCGCGTCCGAGGCGACCGCGACCAGCGACGCCTTGGCGAACTCCGCCTCGATCGGCGAGTGCGGCCCCATCAGCCGTGCGCTCTCCGACAGGCCGAGCCGGTCGATGAGGGCCCGCAGCCGGTCCTCCTCGGTGCCTCCGCCGTAGATCCGCAGGCGCCAGTCGGGGTGCTTGTCCACGACCGCCGAGAACGCCTCGATCAGCAGGTCGAAGCGCTTGCCGCGGACCAGCCGGCCGGCCGCGGCGATGACCGGGGCGGTGCCGTCCGAGGGGCCGACGGGGGGCCTGGGGACGCTGTTGGGGATGGCGAGGGTCCGTACGCCCGGCAGGGGCATCTTCGCCCGGTAGACCGCCGCGTCCGCCTCGGTCGTCGTGACGACGGCGTCGAGTGTGCGGTAGTGGCGGGCGAGCTCGGCCCGCAGCGCCTTGCCGTGCGCGTCGTGCCGCAGGTGCTCCTGGGCGATGCGCAGGGCGCGGCGCGGGGCGAACCGGGCTATGTAGACATTGAGGCCGGGGCGGGTGCCGACGATCACATCGGCGTCGCCGGTGCGCAGATACTCCGCGACCCGCTCGTCGTGCAGCCGGCTGTACTGGCGGTGCCGCTTCTCGGCGGCGGGAAAGTCCCGGGCGGGCTCGCCGAACCGCGGGTCCTGCGCGTCGAGGCCGCTCGGACGCGTGTCGACCAGCGGGACGAGCCGTACCCGGGGGTCCACGGTGAAGCGCGGCGTCTCACGGTGCCGCTGCATCGAGACGATCTCCACATCGTGCCGCTCGGCCAGGGCCGCCGCCAGGTTCAGCGTGGTTCTGATCGTCCCGCCGATCGCGTAGACGTTGTGGAGCAGGAATGCGATCTTCATGTGATGTCTTTCCGGCCGGTGACAACACCGGACACCATGGCCGGGCACGGTAAGCCGGCCGCGAGAACAAGGTGAGAGCCGGGTAAGAAGCCAGGCGACGGGGTGCTCCGCGGCGCCCGCACCCCGCACGGCTTGGCAGACTCGGGGTGTGACGACGTACAACACCGTGCTGCTCGCCGAGGACGACCGGGCCATCCGCCACGCATTGGAGCGCGCCCTGTCCCTGGAGGGCTACCGGGTCACCGCGGTCCCCGACGGCATCGAGGCGCTGGCCGCCGCCCACCGCGAGCGCCCGGATGTGATCGTGCTGGATGTGATGATGCCGGGCCTGGACGGGCTACAGGTGTGCCGGGTGCTGCGCGCGGAAGGGGACCGTACCCCGATCCTCATGCTGACCGCCCGGGTGGAGACCGCCGACCGGATCGAGGGGCTGGACGCGGGCGCGGACGACTACGTGGCCAAGCCCTTCGACGTGGACGAGGTCTTCGCCCGGCTGCGCGCCCTGCTGCGCCGCGCCGCCCCCGCCCCCCGGGCGGCCGAGGAGGAGAGCGGGCCGGACGACGGCACGGAGGAGGTGGCGGATCTGCGCCTGGACCCCTCGGCCCGGCGCGTCTGGCGGGCCTGCGAGGAGCTGGAGCTCACCCGCACCGAGTTCGACCTGCTGGAGCTGCTGGTGCGCAACAGCGGCATCGTGCTGGACCACGCCACGATCTACGACCGCATATGGGGCTATGACTTCGGCCCCGGATCGAAGAACCTCGCCGTCTACATCGGCTACCTGCGGCGCAAGGTGGACCAGCCCGGGCTGGTCCCGCTCATCCACACCGTACGGGGCGTCGGCTACACCCTCAGGGAGGCCTGACCGTGCCGCTCCCGCGCCCGCGGCGCCCCAGGTCCAGCCTGCGCATCACCTTCGCGATCTCCTTCGCGGCGGTGGCCGCCGCCGTCACGCTCCTGGTCGGCTTCCTCAGCTACGACGCCGCGGCGGGGCTGGTGCGGGTCGACCAGCAGACCGTCTTCACCGAGGTCATCCACGACCTGCGGAACCAGGTGAGGCAGCAGCCGCTCGGCTACGCGGACTTCGTCTCCGCCGACCCCGACCACGACGGCCCACGCGACGACCTGCGCCGCCCGACCCGTACCGACCTCCAGATCCTCCGACCCACGGGCGCCGTCGCCGACGCCGGGAGCCCCGCCCTGCCCGTGGGCGCCGCCGAACGCCGGATGGCGGCGTCCCGTACGGCGGGCCTGGTGTCGCGGCGGGACGTCGAGATCGGCGAGGAGCGGTTCCGGATGGCCACCGTCTCGCTCGGCGACGGCCGGGGCGCGGTGCAGGTCGCGCAGCAGTCCAGCGACATCGAGGACCTGCTGCGGGACCTCCAGAAGCGCACGGCGCTGTTCGTCGGCGCGGCCATCGTCGCGGCCGGGGTGGCCGGATGGTGGCTGGCGGGGCGGATCACCCGGCGTCTGGTGCGGCTGACCGGGGTCGCCGAGAGCGTGACGGTCACCGGGCGGATGGATGTGGCGGTGCCGGTCGCCGGGGAGGACGAGGTGGGCCGGCTGGGGCGGGCCTTCGACGGCATGCTCGGACAGCTCGCGCGCTCCAAGGACGACCAGCGGCGGCTGGTCCAGGACGCCGGGCACGAGCTGCGCACCCCGCTCACCTCGCTGCGGACCAACATCGCGCTGCTGCGCCGCTTCGAGGAGCTGCCGCCGGCGGCCCGCGAGGAGCTGCTGGCCGACCTCAAGGGGGAGACCCGGGAGCTGACCGACCTGGTCAACGAGGTGGTGAGCCTGGCGGCCGGGCAGGGCGACGACGAGCCGCGCGTCGCCACCTCGCTCGGCGAGGTGGCGCACCGGGCCGCCGGTCTCGCCCGCCGCCGCACCGGCCGGGAGATCACCGTGACCGCGGACGACACCGTCCTGGAGGGCCGCCCGGCGGCCCTCCAGCGCGCCATCACCAATCTGGTGGAGAACGCGGCCAAGTTCGACCAGGACGGCACCGCGCCCATCGAGGTGGTCGTCGGGGACGGCCGGGTGGCGGTCCTCGACCGCGGGCCCGGCGTGGCCGAGGAGGACCGCCACCGGGTCTTCGACCGCTTCTACCGCGCGCCCGGGGCGCGCAGCCTGCCCGGCTCCGGTCTCGGCCTGGCCATCGTCCGGGAAGTGGCCGCCGCGCACGGCGGCACGGTCTTCGCCGAGCGGCGGCCGGGCGGCGGCGCGGTGATGGGCTTCACGGTCACCGACGCCGCGCGCCGGGCGTGAGGTGTGTCAGGGCTTGCGGGCCACCCCCGCCCAGAAGGAGACCTCCTCGTCGGTGACCGTGACGGGGCCGTCGGGCCACCACCGGTGCGGCGGCACAATGCCCGGCTCGATGAGCTCCAGACCGTGGAAGAACTTCTCGATCTCGCTCTTGGTGCGCAGCTGGGCCTCGATGCCGCCCTTGCGGTAGATCGCGACCGCCGCGTCCACGCTCGCCTGGTCGAAGTCCGGTGAGCTGTGGCTGATCTCGAGATAGCTGCCCGAGGGCAGAGCGTCCATCAGCCGCTCCACGATCTCGTATGTCCCGTACTTGTCGGGGACGAAGTGCAGCGTCGCGTTGATCGACAGAGCCACGGGTTCGCTCAGGTCGAGCGTCTCCAGCAGCTCCGGCGAGCCCAGGATGGACTCGGGCTCGCGGATGTCGGCCTCGATGTAGGCGGTGCGCCCCTCGGGGGTGCCGTTCAGCAGGGCCTGGGCGTACGCCAGCACGATCGGGTCGTTGTCGGTGTAGACGACCCGGGCGTCCGGGGCGATGCTCTGGGCGACCTGGTGGAGGTTGGGCTCGGTGGGGATGGCGGTGCCGATGTCCAGGAACTGCCGGATCCCCGCCTCGCTCGCCAGCCAGCGGGTCGCCCGGTGCATAAAGGCGCGGTTGCTCCGGGCACACGGGATGATGCCCGGATAGACCTCCATCACCTTGCGGGCGGCTTCCTCGTCGACCTGGTAGTGGTCCTTGCCGCCGAGGTAGTAGTCGTACATCCGGGCCGAGTGCGGCTTGGTGGTGTCGATGCTCAGACGGGTCATGGGGGTCATGGGGTTCATGGCTTGCGCGCCACTCCCGTCCACATGGATATGTCCGCGCTGCGGATGGCCTCGGGGCGCTCGTCGGGATCGGGCTTCCAGTAGTGCGGTTCCGAGACGCCGGGGTCGACGAGTTCCATGCCCTCGAAGAAGCCCGCGACCTCGTCCTTGGAGCGGGTGATGAAGGGGATCCCGTTCTCCTTGTAGACCTCGATGACGTTTCGCCAGGTCTCCGCCGAGAAGTCGTGCGTGGAGTGCGACATCATCAGGTAGCTGCCCGAGGGGAGGGCGTCCATCAGCTCGCGGACGATCTCGTACGGCTTCTGCTCCTCCGGGATGAAGTGGAAGAGCGCGTTGACGGACATGGCCACCGGCTTGCCCAGGTCCAGCGTCTCGAGCAGTTCGGGAGCCGTGATGATCTTCTGGGGCTCCCGGACATCGGCCTCGACATAGGCGGTACGGCCCTCGGGGGTGCCGTTCAGCAGGGCCTGGGCGTACGCCAGCACGATCGGGTCGTTGTCGGTGTAGACGACCCGCGCGTCGGGGGCCACGCTCTGGGCGACCTGGTGGAGGTTGGGCTCGGTGGGGATGCCGGTGCCGATGTCCAGGAACTGCCGGATCCCCGCCTCGCTCGCCAGCCAGCGGGTCGCCCGGTGGATGAAGCCCCGGTTGATGCGGGCGTTGAGCTTGACGGTCGGGTGGACGGCCAGGACCTTGGCGGCGGCCTGCGCGTCCACCTCGTAGTGGTCCTTGCCGTCGAGGTAGTAGTCGTACATCCGGGCCGAATGCGGCTTGGTGGTGTCGATCCGGCCGTGTGCGACGCCGTGCTGCTCGCTCATGCGGCCCTCCGTTCTGCTGCGGTACCCGCCGAGGTGGTCAGGTTCGGTTCTGTACGGGTGGTGAGGAGGAAGTCCGCGGCGCCGGCCTTGGCGCCCTGGATGAACTTCTCGATCTCAAGAGGGGTGTAGATCAGCGCGGGGCCGTCGGGGTCGGTCGACTGGCGCAGCGCCACGCGGCCGTCGCTCAGCTTCAGGACCTCGACGCAGGCGCCGCCGTTGGGGCCGCTCCAGGGCTTGCGCCAGCCTTCCGCACCGAGGTGCTTGGCAGGCATACCGTTGTAAATGTGATCCACCTGATCCACGGTCAGAGCTCCTTGCGAATCTCACGGAGGAAGGCCTCCGTGCGTCGCGCCGGTGTGGCCTGGGTGCCCATTCGGTCGAGGGCCTCCAAGTAGGCGGCCACGTCCGCGCGTTCGTCGAGATACGCCGCACCGGTCAGTCCCTCGCTGTAGACGATGTCCGGCAGTTCCGGGATCTGGAACCGGAAGAGCTGGAACGGTCCGCCCATGCCCGGGTGCGGTCCGGCGGTGAACGGCACCACTTGCAAGGTGACGTTCGGCATCTGGATCGCCTCGATGAGGCGGTCGATCTGCGCGCGCATGACGTCCGGGCCGCCGATGGGCAGGCGGAACACCGGCTCGTCCATGACGACCCACAGATGAGGTCCGTTGGGTCGTGTGAGAAGTTCTTGACGCTCCATCCGCAGGGCGACCCGTCGGTCGAGCTCCTTGGTGTCGGCCTGCGGGAATCCGATGGTCAGCAGCGCTCGTGCGTAGTCTTCGGTCTGCAGCAGTCCGGGGATGAAGTGGGGCTCGTACGCGCGGATACGGCTCGCCGCGCCCTCAAGGCTCACATAGAGGCTGAACCAGTCCGGCAGCACATCGCGGAAGCGGTGCCACCAGCCGGGTCTGTTGGCGTCCTCGGCCAGGGAGAGGAAGGCGTCGACCTCCTCCTGCTCGGCTCCGTAGGTCTGCAGCAGCTTCTCGACATACGGCAGCTTCAGGCCGACCTCGGCCTTTTCCATCCTGCGCACCGTCGTCTGATTGACGTGCAGCGCTCTGGCGGCCTGGTCGTAACTGACGCCGGCTTTCTCGCGAAGATCCCTCAAGCGCATGCCGAGGACCATCTGCCCGACAGTCGGGGCAGACCGCGCTTCACCCACGCCTTACCTCCTCGGACGGTCTTGTGGGCCTCAGTGTGCCATGCTCGGGATGAACCCGAACAGAGTGCTCTGGCTATTCTGCATTTTGCAGAACGCCGCTTGCCAACTGACGCGTACACCACCGATAGTGATGGGGTGACTGGGCCCAATGTGGCTGACGTGTCGCCGACTTGCGGCATGCGAACCCCCCACCGTTAGACGGAAGGCGAACGGCCATGGCACTGCCTCAACGCATGACGATGGCCCGCCCCGTGCCTCCCGGCGGGTTCGACGCCGGGGTCCGTCAGGAGAGGTTCCAGCTGCCCGCGCAGGGCGCGTCCGTGGCCGCCGCCCGCCGCCGGGTCCGCTCCCGGGTGCCGGTGTGGGGTTTCTGCGACGACGTGTGCGACGCCGCGGAGCTGGTGATGTCCGAGCTGTTCACCAACGCCCTCGTACACACCGGCAGCGAGCAGATCCTCTGCGTCCTGCGCGCGGAGGCGCCGCGCACGCTGTACGTCGAGGTGGCCGACCAAGGCGGCGCGTCGGCCGGACCGGCCCCGCGCCAGGCGGGCGCGGAGGACGAGGGCGGACGGGGGCTCGCGCTGGTGCGGGCCATGGCCGCGGCGTGGGGGGACCGGCCGGGGCTGGACGGCGGCCGGGTGGTGTGGGCCCAGCTGAGCGCGGTGCTCTGACACCGCGCGGCTCTCCTGCCTGCTCCCTCCCGGATCCGTGCCGCCGGGCGTGCCGGGCGGCGGGAGCCCGGCCTGATCCACAAGGCACGGCCTACCATGGCCGGGTGCCCGTCCCACGTCGCCGTCTTCTGACGCTCACGGCCGGCGCCCTCGCGACCGGCGCCCTCCAGGGATGCTCCGGCGACGGCCCGTCCGGCCGGGTCCGGCTGGCCACAGGCCCGCGGGGCGGGCCGTACGCGATCTTCGGCAGCCGGCTGGCCGACGAGGTGCACCGGGCCCACGACCGGCTCACCGTGCGCGTGCTCACCACCGCGGCGAGCGTGGAGAATCTGCGCATGCTGGCCGACGGCCGGGCCGATCTGGCCCTGTCCCTCGCGGACAGCGCGGCCGACGCCACCGCGGGCCGCGGCCTCTTCCAGCGGCCGGAGCCGGTCGCGGCGCTCGCCCGGCTGTATCTCAACTACCTGCATCTCGTCGTGCCCGCCGACTCGCCGATCAAGGCGCCGGACCAACTGGCCGGGCACACGGTGTCCCTCGGCGCCGCAGAGTCCGGCACCTCGGTGACCGCCGGGCGGGTGCTCGCCGCGGCGGGCGTGCGCCGCGTCCGCTCCGTACAGCTGGGCCTCGGCGAGTCCATCGCGGCGCTGGTCGGGCGGGAGGTGGCCGCGTTCTTCTGGTCGGGCGGCGCGCCGACCCGGGCGATAGCCCAACTGGCCCGGCGCCGGCCCGTGCGCCTGGTGCCGCTCGGCGGCCTCGCCCCGGCGCTGCGCCGCGAGCACGGTCCCGTCTACGAGAGCGGCTCCATCCCCGCCGGGGTCTACGGCCTGCGCGCCCCGACCCCCACCGTCGGCACCCCCAGCTATCTGGTCTGCCGCACCGGCCTCGCGGCGGACACGGCGCGCGCCGTCACCGGCGTCCTCTTCGAGGCCCGCGCCCGCCTCCCCGTCCCGGACGCCCCCGGCAGCCGGCTCGACGAACGGTACGCGATCGGCACGGGGACGGTGCCGCTGCACCGGGGGGCGGCGGCGTACTACCGCGCGGTCTACGGCTGAACGCTCCGGGGGCCCGGCACGCCCCCGCTACGCCTCACGCAGGCGTAGCTCGACCACCAGGCCGTGCGGCGTGGCAGGCCGCAGGGACAGCTCGCAGTCGGCGGCGCGGGCCAGTTCCGAGGCGATGGCCAGGCCGAGCCCGCTGCCGGGGACGTTGCCGTGGCCGGGGGAGCGCCAGAAGCGGCCCAGGGCCGCCTCGAGCTGCTCGGGCTCGAGCCCCGGGCCGTCGTCGGCGATCCGCAGCACGCCTGCCTCCAGACGGACCGTGACCGTGCCGCCGGGCGGTACGAACTTCGAGGCGTTGTCCAGGGCGATGTCGGCGATCCGGGCGGCCGCGGCGGGCAGCGGCGCGGCGGACGGGCCGGCGTCGTCGAGCTCCACGGTCAGGGTCAGCTCGCGCGCCGCGTACACGTCGTGCCAGATGGCCAGCCGCCCGCGCAGCGCCGCGCGGGCGATCGGTTCGGGGGCCGCCGTGCCGGCCTCGACCCGGGCGAGCGTCAGCAGGTCCTCCATGAGCCGCCCCAGCCGGTCGACTTCGGCCAGGGCCTCGGCGAACTCCTCGGTGCCGTCCTTCGTCAGATGCGGCTCCAGGTTTTCCAGCCGCAGCGACAGCACGGTCAGCGGGGTGCGCAGCTCGTGGGAGGCGTCCGCGACGAAGGCGCGCTGCCGCTCCAGGGCGGCCGAGACCGCGTCGGCCATCGCGTTGAAGCGGCGCTCCAGGAGCCGTAGCTCGGCCGGGCCGCGGCCGCCGTCGCGCACCCTCGCGTCCATCCTGCCCTCGGCGATGGCGCGGGTGGTGAGGTCCAGCTCGGTCACCGGGCGCAGGATCCACCGCGCCAGCCTGCGGGCGGCGATCAGGGCGCAGAGCACGGCGATCACCGAGCCGGCCACGACCGCGGCCCATACGAGCGTCACATCGCGCCTGGCCGCCGCCGTGGACACCTTCATGACCACCACGCCGAAGACCTGCGCGTCCCGCCCCACCGGCTCCGCGACCACGGCCGAGGCGGGGCCGAAGGGGGTGACCAGGGGCAGGCCGGCGGTGGTGCGGCCGGACAGCGCGCGCTCGGCGGGGTCCTTGGACCAGGCCCCGCCGCCCGCCACCCGCCGGCCGTCCCGGTCGCGGATCTCCACCGCGGTGCCGTACAGCTCGTGGTAGCGGGACACCTCCTGGACGAGTCCGGTGGTGTCCCCGTCGCGGATCGCCTGGTCGGCCAGTTCGGAGAAGCGGGTGGCGTCCGCGCGCCGCTCCAGCAGCAGCTTGCCGGTGCGGTGCGAGGAGTACGCCAGGGAGAACGGCACGGCGAGCGCGGTCACCAGGCAGGCGATCAGCACCGTGTAGACGGTCAGGATCCTCAGCTGCATCCGCCGGTTCCCAGGCGGTACCCGGTGCCGCGCAGCGTCTCCACCAGCCAGGGGCAGCCGGTCTTGGACCTGATCCCGGCGATGTGCACGTCCAGCGAGCGGGAGGCCGACAGCAGCAGGTCCCCCCACACCGCGTCCAGGATCTCCTCCCGGCTGCGGACGACGCCGGGCTCGCGGGCGAGCAGGGCCAGTACGTCGAACTCCCGGCGGGTGAGGGCGACCGGCCGGCCGTCCACCTCCAGCTGCCGGGCGGCCAGGTCGATGCGCACGCCGCCCACGGCCACCACCGTGCCGGGCGCGGAAAGGGGGCGGGTGCCCCGCCGTACGACGGCGTCCATGCGGGCGACCAGCTCGGCCGTACGGAACGGCTTGACCAGGTAGTCGTCCGCGCCCCCGCGCAGCCCGCGCAGCACATCCCGCTCCTCGGACCGGGCGGTGAGCACGATGACGGGGACGGCGGAGGCGCGGCGCAGCCGGCGCAGCGCCTCCAGGCCGTCCATGTCGGGCAGCCCCAGGTCGAGCAGGACGAAGTCGGCGCCGTCCTTGAGCCGCAGGGCGTCGTCCGCGCGGCCGGCGCGGACGACCTGGTGCCCCAGCCGGTCCAGCGCGGCGGTCAGCGCGGCCGCCAGCCGGTCGTCGTCTTCGACCAGGAGAATGTGCATGGGCGTAAGGGTAAACATCCCCTTTCAGGTCAGGCAGGGGCCAGGTCAGACAGGGGTGCGCGCCGCCCGCTCGGATGTGGCCGGCTCGTCGGCGCGGGCCTTCGTGAGGGAGGTGTCCCGGGTCTCCCGCATGGTGAGGTAGACGATCAGTGACACGGCCGCGCAGCCCGAGACATACCAGTAGAACCCGGACTCCGCGTCGGCGTTCTTGAACCACAGCGCCACATACTCCGCGGTGCCGCCGAACAGGGCGTTGGCGATCGCGTACGGCAGGGCGACGCCCAGCGCCCGGACGTGGGTGGGGAACAGCTCGGCCTTCACGACGGCGTTGATGGAGGTGTAGCCGGTGACGACGACCAGCGCGGCGAGCGAGAGCAGCAGCGCCCCGCCGAAGGAGTCGGTGTGCGACAGCGCGGTCATGATGGGCACGGTGGCCAGCATCGAGCCGACTCCGAAGGTGATCAGCAGCGGGCGTCGGCCGATCCGGTCGGACAGCGCCCCGGCCAGCGGCTGTAGCAGCATGAACACGAACAGGGCGCAGAAGCTGACCAGCGAGGCGTCGGACTTGCTCAGCCCCGCCGTGTTGGACAGGTACTTGGTGAGATAGGTCGTGTAGGTGTAGTAGGCGACCGTGCCGCCCATGGTCAGCGCGATGACGAGGAGGGCCTCCTTGCGGTGGCGCAGCAGCTCGCCGATGGTCCCGCGCTCGTTCGTCCGGTGGGAGCCGGCCTCCTCGTACACCTCGGTCTCCAGCAGGTTGCGCCGCAGCCAGAAGACCACGGCCGCGGCCACGGCCCCGACGATGAACGGGATGCGCCAGCCGTAGGAGTGCAGCGAGTCGTCGGACATGGTGCGCTGGAGCACGATCAGCAGGCCCAGGCCGATCAGCTGGCCCGCGGTCATGGACACGTACTGGAAGCTGGAGACGAAGCCGCGGCGGCCGGGCTGGGAGGCCTCGGTCAGATAGGTGGCGCTGGCCGCGTACTCGCCGCCGACCGACAGGCCTTGCAGCAGCCGGGCCACCAGCAGCACCACCGCGCCGAAGTAGCCGACCTGGTCGTAGGTGGGCGCGATGGCGATGAGCAGCGCGCTGGCCGACATCAGGGTCACGGTGAGGGTGAGCGCGGCCTTGCGGCCGCGCCGGTCGGCGTAGCGGCCCAGCAGCCAGCCGCCGACGGGGCGCATGAAGAAGCCGACGGCGAAGATGCCGGCCGTGTTGAGCAGCTGCGCCGTGGGGTCGCCCTTGGGGAAGAAGGCTGAGGCGAAGTAGGTGGCGAAGCTGGCGTAGACGAACCAGTCGAACCACTCGACCAGGTTTCCGATCGAGCCGCCGAGCACGGCACGCCATGGTGTGCGGGCCTGTGGTGCGGAGGATTTGACGGACATGGGGCCTCCTCGAGCATGCGGGTGGATGGCGGCCCGCCCGAGGACGCCGCCGCGGGTGGCAGCTTGGGCGCGGAAGGCGGCGGCGTACAGACCCCCGGGGCCAGAGCTAACCTCCGCTTAACACAGACCCTTGACGAGGTGTGGGGCCCTTGGGACTGTGGTGATTCCGATTGACTTCTGTTTGCTTGTGTTCGAAGTTTCGGACTTCGGGAGGCAGCCATGAGTGGCATGTCAGCACGGGGCGAGTCAGCACGGAGCACGTCGGCACGGAGCACGTCGGCACGGAGCGAGTCGTACGGACGTAGAAGATTCCTCAGCACGGCCGCCGCCCTCGGCGGGGCCGCGGCCCTGACCGGATGGCCGCGCGCCGCGGCCGCTGCCCCGGCCGCGACCTGGGAGGACGTCATCAACGGCTCCTTCGGGAGCTACGGCGCCTTCGAGGCGGAGTGGAACTATCTGTACCCCTGGGGCTCCGACCACAATGGCAGCGCCCGGATGTACGGCAGCGCGAGCGACCACAACCACATCTATCTCGGCTCCGGCGTGCTGACCTTGAAGGCGAGCCGGATCACCTGGGACGAGGGAACCAGCTCCTCCTCCCCGCATCTGCCGATCCGCTACCACTCGGGCGCGGTGCACGCCAAGAACCAGATCGTGGTGACCAACCAGTTCCCCGACTACGAGGTGAAGGGCGAATTCCAGGCGCCGAACGGCGCGGGGACCTGGCCGGCCTTCTGGCTGACGGGGGTCAACAGCTGGCCACCGGAGAGCGACATTCTGGAATTCAAGGGGAACTCCAACAACTGGTTCAATACCTTCCGCACTTCCTCGGACGTGTCGAGCACGATTGTCGGGGTGTCGTCACCGGGTAACTGGAACACGTATCGAGCCTGGATCACCAAGGTGAACAACACCGACGTCGACATTCACTACTACCTCGACGGGACCTGGAAAGCGGTCCACCGCGGGGCGGGTTTCGTCGGAAAACCCCTGTGGCTCATCATCAACCTCCAGATGGAGGGCTCCTCGGGGTCCTCGGGCCCCAGCGGGGACACGTATTACCGGGCCCGGAACGTATATGTGGGCCGCAACCGCACGTCCTGAAAACCCCCGGGCACGAGGCGGCGGCTTCCGGGGATCATTCCCGGAAGCCGCCGCCTCACCTGCACGCCGACTGATGACGGCAGTTGTCGGAGGCGTCCTCCAGAGCCGCCATCCGCTGTTTTCCCCAGGCTCCCAGCGGCTTCAGCGCCGTATTGAGATCCTCGCCCAGCTCGGTGAGTGAGTACTCCACCTTCGGCGGCACCTGGTCGTAAATCTCCCGGTGGACGATGCCGTCCGCCTCCAGCTCCCTCAGCTGCTGGGTCAGCACCTTTTCGCTCACCCCCGGAACCAGCCGCTTCAATTCACCGAACCGGCACCGCTGGGAATTGAGCGCCCAGATGATCAGCACCTTCCACTTGCCGCCAATGACGTCCACGGCCGCGTCCAGGCCACAGACATATGGCCGCTTCTTTATGAACCCATCCACACTGACCTCAAGGTAAGTACGCACTTTTTTATCGGTACTTGCCCACACTACAGCGGGCGGCAAGGCTGGGACAGGCGCGCCGAGACCGATACGAGCAGCAGCATTGAGCAACGGGAGCACCCGACATGAGCGACACACCCGTCACCGTCCTCGGCCTGGGCGACATGGGCACGGCGCTGGCTCGCGCCCTCCTGAAGGCGGGATTCCGGACCACCGTGTGGAACCGTACGGCCGCTAAGGCCCAAGCCCTCGTCCCCGAAGGCGCGCTGCACGCGGCGACGGTCGCCGAGGCCGTCGAGGCGAGCCCGCTGGTGGTGGCGTGCCTGCTGGACTACGAGTCCGTGCACGACACCCTCGCCCCGGTGGCCGGGGCGCTGGCCGGCAAGACCGTGGCCAACCTGACCAGCGGCACCCCGCGGCAGGCCCGTGAGACGGCCGCGTGGGCGGCGGACCAGGGGGCCGACTACCTCGACGGCGGCATCATGGCCGTGCCCCCGATGATCGCGACCCCCGCCGCCTTCGTGCTCTACAGCGGATCCCGGGACGTGTTCGAGACCCACCGGGCGTCGCTGGACGCCCTGGCGCGGAGCGAGTACCTGGGCGAGGACGCCGCGCTGGCCCCGCTGTACGACATCGCCCTGCTCAGCGGGATGTACGGCATGTTCGCCGGAATCCTGCACGCCTACGCGTTGATCCGCAGCGAGGACATCAAGGCGGCCGACTTCGCCCCGATGCTGGGCAACTGGCTGAACAGCATGTCGGGCGCCGCGGCCGGCTTCGCCACCCAGATCGACCAGGGCGACTACGCCCAGGGCGTGGTCTCCAACCTGGCCATGCAGGCGGCCAGTTACCACCATCTCCTCGAGGCCGCCGAGGACCAGGGCGTCAGCCCCGAACTGCTCGCCCCGCTCGCGCCGCTGATGACCCGGCGGGTCGCCGACGGCCACGGCCACGAGGACATCTCGGGCCTGGTGGAGCTGCTCCGCACGCGGCCGTGAGCCGGACCCCGCCCGGCCCATCGGCCCATGCGATGAACCCCTAACGCTGGTCCTGGAGGACGGCCTCGCCGCGGGCGGACCGCCGCTGGTCGCGTGAGCGGCGGCCGGGGGAGCGGCGGTCGGGCGGCAGGCGGTCGTCGGCGCCGCGTGCCGGGCGGGGGATACGGGGGAGTCGGCGCGGGCGGGCGGCGCCCGCGCCGGGGCCGCCGGTCTCGTCGTCCGGCTCCCGCGGCTCGGGTCCCTCGCCCGTCCCGTCCGTGCCGTCTGTCCCGCCCGCCGGGTCCGTCTCGCGCGCCGAGTCCGTCTCGCCGGGCCGCGGGGCGCCCTCTGCCCCGGCCGGGTCCGCCGCCTGCGCCGACGCCTCCACACCGTGCACGGTCAGCATGACCAGACCGGTGCCCGCGACCAGCGCCGCCACCAGGGCCAGCAGGGTGCCGGGCGTGCCGTGGCGGAAGTGCTCGCCCAGCGCGGCGACGCCGATGGCCGTGGCGACCACGGGGTTGACCACGGTCGCCGTCGCCAGCGGGGCGGCGAGCCCCGCGCCCCGGTAGGACGCCTGGGACAGCAGCACCCCGGCCCCGGCCAGCAGCCCGATCATCGCCAGGCTGGGCAGCGCCGAGGCCCACCCGCCGAACTCCAGCTTCTCCCACTCCAGCTCCACGGCGACGTTCTTGGTGAACACCGACGAGACGCCGAAGGCGGTCCCCGCGGCCGCGGCCAGCAGCACGCTGCGCACACCGGGGCGGCGCGACCAGCGCGCGGCCAGGGCCAGCACGGCGATCACGCTCACCGTGACCACGGCCACCGCGATCCGGTCGTGCTCCGCCAGCGCCGTGGCCCCCGACGAACCGCTCAGCGAGAGCAGCCCGGCCAGCCCCGCGGTGGCCAGCACCGCGCCCCGCCACCCGGCCGCGCCGACCGGGCGCCGCACGAACACCGCGGCCATCGGCAGCGCGAAGACGATGGTCAGCGCGCCCAGCGGCTGCACCACGCTCAGCGGCCCGTACGCCAGCGCCACCACATGGAGGACCGCACCGGTCCCGTTGAGCACCACCGCGGTCCACCAGCGGCCGCGGCGCAGCGCTGCGTACGGGCGGGGCGGCGTCGTCGCCGCGACGTGCTCCTGGAGTATGGCGCCGGCGGCGTAGCAGACCGCCGAGACCAGGGCCAGGAGCACGGAGAGAGCCAGGGAGGTCACGTCAGGGCCCCCAGGGCCGGTCGGTCGTCGTCCATGTCCCTCACGATGACGTGTTTCGCCCGCCGCGTCGTCGTCCCTGAGCCCCCATTGTGCGTACTACCGGCGCAGTACGGCCCGCCGGAAGCGCGCCGTCGCGGCCGCCGTACGGGCGCGCTGCGCCAGCTCGTTCTGGGGCGCGGCCGGGCGGTAGACGGTCAGGGCACCGGGCCGCTTCTCGAGCACCAACGCCTCGGCGGGGAACGGGGCGACCTCGCCGTCGTAGGCGCGGACGTCCACCCCGTGCAGGCCCGACAGGTTCAGCCGGCGCAGCCGCCGGGTCGCCACCACCCGGGACCGCCCCAGCGTGCCGGTGAGGGCCGCGGCCAGCAGCCGGGTGCGGGCCAGCGGCTGGTCCCCGTCCACGGCCCGGACGTCCAGCAGCCCGTCGTCGAGCCGTTCGCGGTACGCCGGGGCGAAACCCTCGGGGGAGTAGCGGCAGTTGCCGACGAACAGCACCCACAGCCGCCGCCTGCGGCCGTTCACCTCGATCTCCATGGGTGTGGCGGCGCGCAGCACGCGGGCGAGCGCGACCGCGGCGGCCGGCCACTTGCCGAGCCGGCCCTCCATGCTCTCGCGGGCCCGCACCAGCTCGGGATACATCCCCAGGCTGAAGGTGTTGACGAAGTGGCCGTCCGGCCCGTCGCCCGGGAGCGGGGTGACGCGGGCCAGGTCCACGGCGACGGCGTCGCCCTCGGTCACGGCGTGCACCGTGTCCTCGATGGCGGGCACCCCCACGTCCAGGGCGAAGTGGTCGAAGGTGCCGCCGGGGAAGACGGCCAGCGGCAGCCCGCGCTCGGCGGCCAGCGCGGCCGCCGCGTTGACGCTGCCGTCCCCGCCGCAGATCCCCAGCGCCCCGCCCCGCTCGGTGGCGCGCCGGGCGGCCCGGTCCAGCAGCGCCCCCAGGTCCTTCTCCGGCTCGCACTCCAGGATTTCCGCGGCGGGCAGCAGCGCGCGCAGCTGCTCGGCGGGGGTCAGCGCGGCCCCCGTGACACCGATGCCGGCCTGGCGGTTGACGACCACCACCAGCCCGTCGCCCTGGGGCAGCGCCGGGGCCGAGACCCGCGGCCGGGCCCGCGCCGGGGTCTGCGGCCGCGGCGGCCACCAGCGGCAGGTGAGCGCGGCGGCGCCGACGCCCAGGGCGAGCCCCGCGAGGACGTCGCTGGGGTAGTGCACGCCGACGTACACCCGGGAGAAGGCCACCGCGGCGGCGAGCGGGGCGACGAGGATCCCGTACCCGGTGGACTCCAGGGCGACCCCGGTGGCGAAGGCGGCCGCGGAGGCCGAGTGCCCGGAGGGGAAGGAGCTCGACCACGGCTGCTTGGTCAGCCGGCGGATCAGCGGCACGCCGTCGATGACCGGACGGCGGCGGTCCACGGTCCACTTGACCACGGTGTTGGTCGCGAACGAGGCGGCGGCGAGCGCCCCGACGCCCCGCAGCGCGGCCCGCCGCGCGGTCCGGCCGCCGACGGTGGCGAGCACCCCGGCCGTGCCGAACCACAGCCGGCCGTGGTTGGCGGCGTGGGTGAGCCCCGGCAGCAGGGGGTGGGCGCCGCGCAGCCGGCCGGCCGCGACCCGCGCGAACAGCCGTCGGTCAAGATCGCTGATGAATCTCATGGGACATGGGTATCCGGAACGGCCGCCCGCACGCCACTCCCGTGCGCGCGGACAGCCGGTCCGCCCCTCCGTATTCCCCTCCGTACGCTCCTCCGGACCCCGCCTCAGGAGGCCGGCATCCCCCAGCGCGGCGCCGCCTCGTTGGGCCGGACCGGCCGCACGTTCATATCGGGCCGGTCACCGCGCGCGGTGATGACCGCCTCCTGGCCGCGGGCCAGCCGGATCCGGATGGTGCCGTCGCCCGCGGGCTCGTACCGCAGGCGCCGCCCGTGCCCGTCGCGCACCTCGATGTCCCCGCCCAGGGAGTGGCGTACGACGCAGGGCGCGCCCGCCTCGCTGCGCAGCCGCACCCAGCGGGTGGCCCCGCCCTCGCGCGCCGCGCTCAGCAGGAACGCGCCCTGCGTACGGAAGTCGTGCACGACCAGCTCGCGCCAGGCTTCGGGCAGCGCGGGGAAGACGCGGATCACCCCGCCCCAGCTCTGGCACACCATGTCGTGCAGCGACTGGGCGGCCGACAGCGGGGTCTCGATGACCGGGCCGGACTCCTTGTACATGGTGTTGGCCTGGATGAAGCGGCGCATCAGCTCGCCCAGGTACTTCAGCGCCTCCTCGCCCCGCCCCATCTGGGCGGACATGGAGGCGGCCCCGGTGAAGGTGTAGCCCTGGAGCGCGCCCTCGAAGCCGACCCAGTGGTTGAGCGAGGTCTCGATCAGCTCGCGGTGTGCCGGGTCCTCCCAGGTCACCTCGTACAGCGGGTAGACGGCGAGCAGATGCGAGTAGTGGCGGTGGGACTTGGCGAAGGGGACCCCGGCGCCGATCATGTAGCCGTTCTCGTCGACCGGGTACGGGGTGAGCTTGGCGAGCACCTCCCGCCAGCGCGGCGCCAGCCTGTCGTCGACGCCCAGGGTCTTCGCCGACTCCAGCAGGGTGGTGCAGCCCCAGCGCAGCAGCATCAGGTCGTAGTTGCAGTCCGGGGCGTTCACGCCGTACTCGGGCGAGAAGGTGGCGGGCAGATGCAGCTTGCCGTCGCTGCCAGGGGTGAGGAAGTGGAGGTAGTAGTTGATGGCCTTGCGCAGCAGGGGGAAGAGGACGTCGCGCAGGATCGCGGTGTCCATGGTGTGGCGGTAGCTGAGCCAGACGTTGTGCAGCGCCCAGGTGAGGTTGCCGACCTCGGGGGTGGGCGGGTCCTGGCCGGGGATGCCGACGGCGTAGCCGCCGTTCGCGGCGTCGCCGCCGTTGACCAGCTGGGGGTCGGTGGTGCGCGGGATGCCCGCCGAGTCCTTGCGGTACGGGGTGTCGAGCTGGTTGGAGAGGTTGTCGCGGAACTCGCCGAGCGCCCGGGTCACCGCGTCGAGCTCCAGGTGGTTGGAGCCGTGGATCAGCCAGTACTCCAGCTGCACATTGAGGTTCCACCAGGTGTTGGGCCAGGGGGTGGACTCCAGCCACGGCCCGCAGGTGGCCATCACGGGCGCGTCGGCGCGCGCGGCCGCGGCGACCTTGTAGAGCTGGATCCAGTAGAAGCGCTGTAGCCGCGCGTCGGGGAGGGACAGGAAGCTCTTGCGGTAGTAGGCGTGCCACCAGGGGCGGTGGGTGTCCGCGAGCGTGTCGTAGGAGAGCGCGGAGGCCGACCGTACGGCCTTCAGCGCGCGGCCCAGGGCGGTGGTCCGCGGGAAGGAGTGCGCCACCGTCGCATACAGGGTCCGCCGCCCCGGGGCCTTGCGCTCCCGCCAGGCCGTCACATGCTGCCCGCCCGCCAGCAGGGACTGGACCGCGGTGTGCACGCCCTCGCGCTCCGCCACGACGGCCGGGGGGTTGCCGGTGTAGCCGTCCGGGATCGGCTTGAACGCGACCCGCGGGCTGATCGCCTCGGCCGGGTGGAAGACCCAGCGGAAGGCGGTCTCACCGGCGCTCGGGGTGACCTCGACGGCCATCAGGGAGCGGGAGTTGTGGACCAGGGCGCGCAGCGTGAGGGTGCCCTTGTCGGTGGTGACGGTGCCGGTCAGCTCGGCGTCGCGCAGCCGCAGCCGCCAGTCGACGGCGGTGATGGTGCCGACGGGTTCCAGTGTGAACCAGCCGATGGGCAGCCGGGCCAGGCCGAACAGCGAGCCGAACTCGGGGCGGTGGTCCTGGACCTCGCTGTGCTGGACGTTGAAGCGGATGGCGTTCGCGCCGCCCGGTTCCGCGTAGATGCCGGAGCCGAGGCGGGCGTTGCCGAGGAAGGGACCCTCGTACCAGGTCGTCGGCATCTTCTGCCACACCATGTCGGCGTCGTCGAGGACGTCCGCCCATGGGTCGCGGGCGCTCGGCGCGGCGGGTTCGGCGGCGTACGCGGCGGGCGCCGCGGCGAGCCCGGCGGCACCGGCGGAGGCGGCGAGGGCGCCGCCGAGGACCGTTCTTCTGGACGGTGTGGGTGACATCGCAGACGTGGTCACGTACATGCCTCCAGTTCGACACTCTGAACCCTTCGGCATGATGCAGTCCCCGGAAGGGAACCGGAACCCCTCGCGCACGATAAACATCGGATGGACAAGGGCTGGAGACGGTCCGATACCCGGACGAAAGGCCGCCAGGCGGACGAGACCTCGGATCTTCCCTGGCTATCGGGGCCGGGCGGCTACGTCGCCCGGGCGCCGCCGAGCGCCGTGGCGAGGCGGGCGGCCGCGGTGCCCAGGCCCGTGGGGCCGTACGAGGTGCGCGGCGGCAGGCTCACGGGGCGGCGCAGCTCGGACTCCGCATAGCGGCGGGTCTGCCGGTGCCAGGCGAGGACCCCGGACATATAGTTCTGCAGCTCGCGCGTGTAACCGTCGAGCGTGGCTCGGACCGTGGCGTCGAGCGCCAGGTCCTCGACCAGCGCGGGCAGTTCGGTGGAGACGATCCGCTCGAACTCGCGCATCCGGGAGTTGACCAGGTCGGCGACGATGTGCAGGGCCTCGGAGGTGCCGCAGCCGAAGAAGTCCTGGACGACCAGCACACAGTTGTGGATCTCGCCCGAGAACTCGACCTCCTTGCGGAAGGAGTGGAGGTCGTTCTGCAGCCCCGCGTAGTCCCCGACCGCGTGCTCCATGGCCTGGACCGGCCGGGCCCGGCGCACCTCGGCCGGCAGCGTCCGGCCGTGGGACAGCCGGGACAGGGCCATGGTCAGGTCCGCCCCGAAGGTCTTGCGGCGCATCTCGATGTAGTCGACCGGGTCGGGGACGCGGTGCTCCATCTCGCCCCCCAGCTCCCAGATCCAGCTGCCGGTCATCTCCTCGACGGTGGCGCGGAAGGCGCGGCGCGCGTCCACCGTCATCGGCCCCGCCGTACGCGACCAGAGGTCGGCAAGGCCCCGCTCCAGCGCGTTCACCGGGGTGGGGACGGCGGTGGAGTCCACCGGCATGAAGGCCGACAGCCGCTCATTGCACACCCTGGCGCCGACCAGGTCGAAGGTGCGCCCGAAGACCACGGGGTAGTAGTCGTCCGCGTACGTACCCCAGGTCAGCCAGCCCGTGGTCAGATCCAGCTCCTCGGGGGTGGCGTCCGGGTGGACGCCGGCGGCGGCCAGCGCGAAGTCGAAGGCCCTCAGCTTGTGCTCGTCCCAGACCCCGAAGCCGGGGAGGCCGGGCGGCACATCCAGCATGCCCGTCCGCCACCCCCACTCCATGATGTGCTTCCGGGAGCGGTCCAGATGGGGGCTCAGCCGCGCCGGGTAGGGCATATGGAGATCCGGAATCCGCACCTGCCCGACCACCCGGCGCGGCGGATGCGCATGGCTCCTGAGCCGGAAGGGCAGGGTGGCCGCCAGCGAGGTGGCGATACGGGCCGCCGAGGTGCCCAGGCCCAGCGGGCCGCCCGGCGCCGGGCCACCGGGGTCGCCGGCCCCGCCGCCGTTCATATAGCGGCTGGAGCGCATATGCCACTCATGCCCGCCCGACTGCCAGTCCTGTAGCCCCTTGGCGTAGGTGAGGACGTCGGCGCAGGACCGCGGGTCCAGGCCGGACTCCATGAACAGCGGTGGCAGCTCGGTGAACACGGTGTGCTCGAACTGCTGTAGCCGCGAGGTGATCAGGTCGTTGACGGCCTCGGCGGCCGCCTGGGTGTCGCAGCCGAGGAACCGCTCGAAGACCAGCACCCCATTGGAGAGCTCCCCCTCGTCCTCCACCTCGCGCTGGTAGGAGAAGAGGTCGTTGCGCAGATGCACGGCGTCGGCGAAGGCGTCCCGAAGCACCAGCAGCGGACGGCTCGCCGCGACGCCCTCGGGCACCTCGGCACCCGCCGCGTACTCCACGAGCCCGGCGGACCAGGGGGCGCCGCCGACCTTGCGGCGCATCTCGATGTACTCCAGGGGGTTGGCGATCCGGCCCTCGCGTATGTTGGACAGCTCCCACATGCTCTCTTCGAGCAGATGGCGGGTGGCCTCGGCGAACCGCCGGCGCCAGCCCCGGGACATGGCCGGTGTCGTACGGGCCCACAGGTCGGCAAGACCCCGCTCCACCGCGTTCGCCGGCTCTCCGGGGGCCCGGCCGCCGGTGTGCACCGGCATGAAGGCCCGCAGCCGGTCGAGATAAGACTTGGCGCCGGCCATGTCCTGACTGCGCTTGAAGCTCTCCAGGAAGTGGTCGTCGAAGAAGAAAACCCAGACGTACCAGTCGGTCACCGTGGCCAGTACCTCGGCCGGCGCGTCCGGATGGGTGTAGGCGCAGAGCAGGGCGTAGTCATGGGAGTCGAAGTCGGCCTCGTCCCAGACACCCGACCCCTCGATCATCTCCATCTCGCGGGCCCACCGCTTGGAGTGTTCGCGGGCCGCCGCCAGATGGGGATTCAGCCGGGCCGGGTACGGCTCGTAGAAGTCCGGCAGTTCGAAGGGCTGTGACATCCGCGCCTCTCACCTCACCTCTCGTCGTGTTCGGGACCTTCGCAACAGGCCCTAGTCGCGCCCGTGGGAGATCTCGACGTTCTCCAGGACGCCGAGCGCGTCCGGGACCAGGACGGCCGCGGAGTAGTAGGCCGTGACGAGGTAGGAGATCAGCGCCTTCTCGTCGATGCCCATGAACCGCACGGACAGGCCGGGCTCGTACTCGTCGGGCAGCCCCGTCTGGTGCAGCCCGACGACACCCTGGTCGTCCTCTCCGGTACGCATGACGATGATGGAGCTGGTGCGCTCCTTGGTGATGGGGATCTTGTTGCAGGGCAGGATGGGCACCCCGCGCCAGGCGGGCACCTTGTTTCCGTTCAGATCGACATGGTCGGGGTAGAGGCCGCGGGAGTTCAGCTCGCGGCCGATGGCGGCGATGGTGCGCGGGTGGGCGAAGAAGAACCGGGAGCCGCGGCGGCGGCTCAGCAGCTCGTCGAGGTCGTCCGGGGTCGGCGGGCCGGAGTGGGTCTGGATCCGCTGGGCGTACTCGGCGTTGTGCAGCAGGCCGAACTCGCGGTTGTTGATCATCTCGTGCTCCTGCCGCTCACGCAGGGCCTCGATGGTCAGCCGCAGCTGCTGCTCGGTCTGGTTCATCGGCTTGTTGTAGAGGTCCGCCACCCGGGTGTGCACGCGCAGCACGGTCTGGGCGACGCTGAGCTCGTACTCGCGCGGATGGAGCTCGTAGTCGACGAAGGTGCCGGGCAGGTCGACCTCGCCGGCGTGGCCGGAGGCCACCGTGATCTCGGCCTCGCCGCGCTTGTTCTGCCGCTGCTGGGGGAGCGCGGCGAACCCCGCGACATGCGCCTGGAGGGCGGGCGAGCCGTCCAGGATCGAGGTGAACTCCCGCCGGGGCAGCGCGAGCAGGGTGCCGCCGGTGGCGGCCTTGGCGGTGTACTCCCAGGTCGAATCGGCGCTGAGCAGGCTCTGCTCGCCGAACCGGTCGCCGTCGCCCAGCACGCCGAGGCGGGTCGGCTCGCCGTACGGGCCGTTGCCGGTCTTCTGGACCTTGCCGTGCGCGATCAGATAGATGTGATCGGCGGCGGTGCCCTCCTCCACCAGCACCTCACCGGCCTCGAAGTCCCGCTGGACGAAGCGGTCGGCGAGCGCCGTCAGCACGCCCACGTCCTCGAAGCCGCGCAACACCGCGAGCTCGCCGAGCTCACGCGGAATGACCTGCACGCGCGAACCGGTCTTCACAAACTCGATGCGGCCGTCCCCGACGGTGTAGGTGAGGCGCCGGTTGACCCGGTACACCCCGCCGTCGGTCTGCACCCAGGGGAGCACCTTGAGCAGCCAGCGGGAGCTGATCCCCTGCATCTGCGGAACGGACTTGGTGGTGGTGGCGAGGTTGCGTGCGGCGGCGGTGCCGAGGCTGAGCTGCTCCTGCCGATCCGGCTGCGCTTCGCTGGCCGCGTCTACCGACATCAGCCGTGTCTCCTTTGCGTGCGGGGGAATCGGGGGTTCATGGCGAACACCCAGCACGCTAGGGGGCGTTGAGCGGCGAGGAGCCGGACGGCGGAGGCGACTCATCAGATCGGATGATCGTGGGATCGCTGGGGTTTAACGATCAGGGGGGTGCCGCCCCAGCGACAGCTGGGGGAGCTCAGTCGTCGAGATCGCCGTCCAGCAGTTCGAGATCCGGCGGCACCAGGGTCGTCGACTCGACGAGCCCCCGCAGCAGGTTGTGCAGCAGGTTGTGGTCGCTCGGCCCCGCGCCGTCGTCCTCGCGCAGCACCGAGTACGGGAACTCCCCGCCGCGCTCGATCCGGCGGCGCACCGCCCCCACCTTGCGCTCGATCCGGCGCTCGCCCCAGACGCCCTCGCCGCACACATAGGCCAGTTCCACGGCCGCCTGCCGGTACGACAGGGGCCGTGGGCACTCCTCGTAGAGCAGATAGTGCTGGCCGAGCACGACCAGCAGCAGCCGCTCGTCGTCGTCGAGCGGCCACCGCTTGGGCGGCAGGGTGACGTCCTGCTGCCGCGCCCCGGAGCCCCGCTCGTCGTGGTCCGTCACATACAGCTCGACCAGGTGCTCACGGTAGCCCGAGCCCCTGACGAACAGCGGTGTGTACCCCGTCTCCAGGGGGATCGGACCCGAGCTCGAGTGCATCATCCGGCCGCGCGGCAGCCGGACCAACTGCTGCCCGGTGTTCCGCAGCCACCACTTGCCCTCGCGGTACGTCAGCTCGCCGTGGCGGCGGCTCACCCGCAGATCGCCCTCGGCCATGGACAGATCCACATCGGGCCGGCCGCCGCGCCCGAACCGCACGACGCGGCCGGGCACCGGCGGGACGCTGATGTCGGCGACGACCGAGCGCGCGTGGAGCGTGCCGGGACGGGCGGATTCGGCGCCGCGCGCCAGGGTCTCGGGGCGGTGGCTGTGCATCGCTGGCCTCCTTGAGTCGTGCTGAGCAGGGTCCACTGTGCGCCACCGGCTGCGGGACCCCTCCCGCTCGGGCTCGGGTCAGGTGACCGGCAGCCCGGCGGTGGCCGAGCGGGCGAGGTCGGTCGCCGTCTCGCAGGCCCGGTCCTTGTCCCGTGCCCCGCCGATCGCCAGGCGCAGCCGCTCGGTCGGCCCGTCGTCGTGGCTCTGATGGGGGTGGTGGAACACATCGACGGTGCAGGTGCCATCGCCCTCGTACTCCGGCATCACGACGGCGTCGTGCCCGGCGAGCTCGGTGAACCGGCTGTTGTCCGGGGGCGAGAGGATGCCCTGGTCGAACACCAGCCGCACCGTCATGTCGTTGGTGGTGCTCTCCCAGTCGCACGTCCATCGGCCGAAACCGACGTCCGGGTCGCGGGCGTCGATGCCCGGGACGACCTCCAGCGTGCGGGCGTCGAGCAGCCCGCAGGCGTCCTGCTGGGCCAGCGAGTCGGCCGGGAGCTTCGGCGAGCGGCGGGGGACCTCGCCCCGGTTGAGCACGGTGACCGCGTGCTCGACGGCGGCGTCGGCGATGTCGCACAGCGGTGCCTTGGCGTCGTCGATCAGCTCCGCCGTGATCCTGATGACGGTGTCGCGCGCACCGGACAGCACGAGTTGACGACCGCACTGCCTGCTCTCGGCGGGCTCCGGTACGACGCCGACCCTCCCCGAGGTCTGCGCCGCCGTGGCGCTCGGCGGATCGTCGCTGTTGAGGTCCACCATCACATCGACGATCTCGTCCTCGTCCGAGCTCAGCACGACGTCGCAGCGATCGTAATTGCCGTATTGCGGGTCCAGTTGGGCGGCGTGTGCGAACCGCTCGAACGCGCCGGTCTTCAGCAGCGCGCACGGATCGACCGTGCGGGGGTCCCCGAGGCCGAAGCCGCCGGCCGACGTCGCCGTCGGCTGACCGGTCGCCGAGGAGGAGCTGCCGTGGGGCGGGGACGGCTTCTTCAGAGGCGGATCGTTCGGCCACAGCATCGCCGCCGTGACGGCGGCCGCCATCACCGAGGCGGCCGCGCCCCCGATGAGCAGCGGTCGGCGCCGGGGCGACCCCTGTTTCGAGACCTCCTCCGCGTCCTCGAAAGGTGTAAGTCGCTTGGTCACCTTGTCGACGGGAACCTGGGGCAGCTGCTCCTCCGGCCCCGCGACCTCCCGCAGCGCCCGCAGCGCCTCCGCCGCGCTGGGCCGCCGTCCTGTCTCGGGCTGGAGCATCGCGGTGAGCACCTCGCGCAATGGCCCGAACTCGTCGTCCAGCGCCTCGGTCCGGAACGTGCGCCCGGGGCCGCGCGGCGGCGCCTCCCCCATGACCAGCGCGTACACGGTGGCCCCGAGCGAGGCCACATCAGACGCCCGCTCCGGCGACCCCTTGAAAACCTCGGGGGCGGCGTAGGCGGGGGTGAGGCTGAGCGGGCGGCTCGGGGAGACCGTCTCGCTGCCCTCGATGCGGTAGGCGGCGCCGAAGTCGGCCAGCTTGGCCACCCCGTCCTCGGTGATCACGACGTTGTGCGGTTTGATATCGCAGTGCACGATGCCCTTGTCGTGCAGCGCCACCAACGCGTTCGCGATCTGCGCGCCGATATGCGCCGCGAGCTTCACGGGCAGCCGGACCGAACCGTCGAGGCTGCCGCCGGTCACATGCTGCATGACCAGCCAGAAGGTGGTCTTCGGCCCCCAGCCGGTGCGTTCGACGCCGTACAGGGTGACCACGTTCGGATGGTCGTCGAATTTCACCAGCGCGCGGGCCTCGGCCACCAACTCCTCGTAGGCGGCCTGGCTGTTGTCCTCGACCTTGGCCCGTTTCAGGACGACGCGTTGGTCCAGCTCCGGCTCGACAGCGAACCAGACCACACCTCGGCCTCCCCCGACCGGCCCCTTTGTGAGCCGGTACTTGCCGACCATCTCGCCCGGGCGCACTTCGGACACTTCCCCTCACACAAGACCGGATCCGCCCCTTTCCCGGGCGCACACCGAACTTACTGCGTGAGGGGTTGGGCACACGGCGATTCGGGCGCACTTACAAAACCCCCGCAAGTGTGGAGGCCAGGAGGCCGGGAGGGGCGCGTACGGCGAGGCGGGGGACGCGGCCACCCCCGTGGATCGCGTCCCCCGCCCGCTCCTCCCCTCCCCGGGGCTGTTACGGCTCTCCGCCGGGCTCCGGGCCCTCGTAACCCCGCCGGGACGAGGCGTCGATGCCGACCTCGTAGCGGATCCCGGCGTGCAGCGTGTTGCCGCCGACATGGGCTCCGGTGGAGTGGATGGCGAGCCCGACGGCGTGGTGGGTGGGCGCGGCGAAGGTGTTTCCGGTGATGGTCGCGTTCTGGACATCCTCGAACATCAGGGCCTGCGAAGCGCGCAGCGTCTCGCAGAAGTTGTCCTTGATGACGAAGTCCGAGGTGGTGCCCCTCCCATCGCCCTCGCCGTCGTTGGGCCCCTCGGCCATGAGGCACATGTTGTCCACCTGTTCACAGCGGTTGCCCTCGATGCGCACCCGGTGGCTGGGCGGGGTGTCGCCGGCGAACGTCTGCATGCAGTCGGCGTGGCGGCCGCCGCTGTTGTCGGTGTCGCGCACCGTGTTGTGCACGATGGTGAGGTCGTCGCCGAAGAAGCGGATGCCGTCGCCGTCCCCGCCCTTCGGACGGATCACGGTGTTGTTCCGCAGCGTGATCCGGTCGCCGGTCAGCTCGATCCCCGGCGCCTGGGGACGGACCGCCCGGAAACCCTCGACGACCACGTCGTCGGCCTCGACCGTGATCCCGTTCACGGTGTCCCCGCCGCCGGAGTAGACGATCGGGTGCCGTGGTGTCCCGCCCTCGGTGATGACCAGCCGGCGCCGGGAGAGGTCGCCGTCGAAGCAGACCACATCGCCCGGCCGCGCCGAGCGCGCCGCGTCCTCGGGGGCGGCGGCGCGCCGGGTGCAGCGCGCGGCCGCCTCCGACCGGGCGGACGCCGAGGACGCCAACGGCACCGAGGTTCCCCAGGACGTCGGCGACGCCGGGGGCGACGCGGCACCGGCCTCGGCGCCCCGCCCGCCTGCCCAAGGCCCGGACAGCGTGATCAGGAGCGCGAGAACCGAGATCGCGAGAAGGCCGACGACATGATTCCAGGTGATCCGCATGCCGGTCACCGTAGGCAGGCGGGGCGGGGACCGGTCCCGACACGGACGCCGGGGAACGGCACGACGCCCCGCCCGGAACCGGTCCGGGCGGGGCGTCGCGGGCTGTCAGGCGCTACGGGACGGAACCGGAGAGGCTCAGTCCTGCTGCGCGCCCTCGGGGAGCTGGCGCCATTTCACCGTGGTGCTGCTGTTGAACGCCCAGTCGAGCATCTTCTTCGCGTCCGGGTACCGCTTCGGGGCGTTGAGTATCACGCCCACCACCGTGCGTCCGTTGCGCTTGGCGGCGAAGACGAGGCACCTGCCGGGCGCGGTGCCGGTGCCCGTCTTGATGCCGATCGCGCCGCTGTACGAACCCAGCAGCCGGTTGGTGTTGTTCCAGTAGTACGACCTGGTCCTGCCGTTGGCCGCCGGGGCCTTCTGGATGGTGTCGACGGACTTGACGACCGTGGCGAGGGTGGCGTTGCCCAGCGCGTGCCGGGCGAGCTTGGCCATGTCGCGGGGCGTGGTGTAGTTCTGCCCCCCGTCCGAGATGCCGTCGAAGGTGTCGTAGTGGGACTTGGTCATCCCCAGCGCGGACGCCTTCTTGTTCATCTGCGCGATGAACGACTTGGTGCGCTTGGCCGTGGTGTCACCCGTGCCGAACGTGTCGGCGAGCGCCATGGCGGCGTCGCAGCCGGACGGCAGCATCAGGCCGTACAGCAGCTGCTTGACGGTGAGCTTGTCGCCCTTCTTCAGGTCCGCCTTGCTACCGCCGACCCGGGCGGTGTAGTCGATGTACGACTGCTTGACGGTGACCTTCTTGCCGAGATTCACCCCCCTGGTGTCCAGCACCACGATCGCGGTCATGAGCTTCGTGGTGCTCGCCATCGGGCGCTTGGTGTCGGCCGCCTTGGCCCACAGCTGCTGGTTGGCGCCGTTGTCCAGCAGATACGCGCCCTTGGCGCTGATACCCGACGGACCACCGGCGGCCTGGGCGCTCGACACGGGCAGCACGACCGACAAGGCCGCCGTGGATGCGATGACGGCCGCTCCCCAGCGACGCACCGCGGGTCCCCCTAATCTCCTCATATGCCCTCCATCTCCTCGGAATTTCGCGGGCGAGCGCATCATGCCATTGGGTGACGGACGGGCAGACGCCGGGGCGTCAGTTCGATTTCGTGGCCCAGGCGTAGGCGGCCCGGTCAGATCGCCCCGCTGCTGCGCACCCACAGGTCCCGGGCGCCGAGCCGCGCCACCCGCCCTCGCCCATCCGCACGGCCCGGAGGCGCCGCTCGCGGGGGGCGTGACGCGCGCGAGCGGGCGCATGTACGGGGGTTGGTCTAGACCGCTGCGTTACCGTTCTCGGGGCTCGGTTCGCCTCCGGGGCGCCTCAGCCCCTGTGGCCCGCCCCGCAACCGTAAGTCGGCGGAAGGGCAGTGCGGTGAGCACAACAGGCAGTGGCCAGCGGGCGTACATCGGCTCGTTCACCTCGGAGGGCGGCGCAGGCGTCACGGTCGCGTCCGTGGACGCGGAGACGGGCGCGCTGAGCGCCCTGCACAGCACGGACACCGTGCCCAACCCCTCCTACCTCGCGCTCGCCCCCGGCGGCGAGACCCTCTACGCGGTGAGCGAGACGGACGACGGCGCGGCCGCCGCCTTCCGCGTCGCCGACCCCACCCAGCCACCCGCCCCGCTCGGCACACCCGTACCCGTGCACGGCGCTGCCCCGACACACCTCGCGCTCGCCGCCGGGCATCTCCTCACCGCCAACTACGGCTCCGGGACCGTCACCGCGCTCCCGGTCCGGGACGACGGCGCGCTCGCCGCACCGCCGACGGTGCTGCGCCACGAGGGCCGCGGCCCCGACGCCGCCCGACAGGAGGGCCCACACGCGCACGCCGTCGTGCCGGACCCGTCGGGGCGGTGGGTGCTGGCGGTCGACCTGGGGACGGACTCGGTGTGGGTGTACGCGGTGGGCTCGACGGACACGCTGGGCACGGGCACGGGTAGGGGCACGGGCACGGGCGATGCGAAGGATGCGCGGGACGTGCCCCTGCGCGTCCACCGCGAGGCCCGGCTGCGCCCCGGCAGCGGCCCGCGCCACCTCGCCTTCCACCCCCGCGGCAAGCGCGCCTACGTCATCAACGAACTGGACTCGACGGCCACGGTGTGCCGCTGGGACGCGGCGTCCGGCACCCTCGACGCGCTCGGCGAGGTACGTGTCCTGCCCAGCGGCACGGACGTCCCCAACTTCCCCTCGGAAATCGTCGTGTCGGCGGACGGCCGCTTCGTGTGGGTCGCCAACCGCGGTCACGACAGCGTCGCGACCCTCGCCCTCGACGCGTCCGGCGACACGATGACGCTGGTCACCACCACTCCCTGCGGCGGCCACTGGCCCCGCGACCTGACCCTCGCCCCCTCGGGCCGCCACCTCTACGCCGCGAACGAGCGCTCCGGCGACGTGACGTGGTTCCGGATCGACCCGTCGTCGGGCGTGCCGACCCGCGCGGGCTCACTCGACGCCCCCGCGGCCTCGTGCGTGATCTTCGCCTGAACAGGCGACCGACCGCCCGAGCCGTACCGGCGCGACGTCTGTCGACGGGCATGCGCCGTACGGGCGCGGCGTGGGCTTCAAGGGGCCCGGGCAGGGCTGGCGGGGTCGGGCCGTTGGGGGTGCGACGACTGCGACGGGCCCTGGCTGCACGGGCCGCGCGGTCCAGGTGCCGGGCGCAGGCCGACGGGGTCGGGCCGTACGGGGTGCGAGGCCTCAGGCCGACGGGGTCGGGCCGTACGGGGCGAGGCCGGCCGACGGCCCGGGCCGTACGGGGGCGGGTGGCGGCCCCGGCGGTGGGGGCCGCCGCGGCTCCGTACGGGTCGGCGCAGCGCGCAGCGTCAGCGCATGGCCGGGTTCGGCTGGAGCTTGATGCCCAGAACCGTCGCGTACTTCGCCAGCACCAGCTTGCCCACGGCCGGGTACGCGCCGAGCGGCTCCGCCGCCGCGCACTCCGCCTCTTCGGCGGCGGCCGCGGGGAGGTCGGCGGCGACCTCGGGGCCGATGAGGTAGGGGGCGAGGGCGAGCCGGGAGGAGCCTGCCGAGCGCAGTTGCTCGGCGACGCGGACGACGGCTCCGTCCTCGTCCAGCGCGGCGGCCATCACCGGTACGGCCAGGCGCGCGGAGAGCAGCATGCCGGTGATGCCACCGGCCTGGGCCGCCTCGGCGCCGCCGACCGTGGCCAGGATGATCCCGTCCGCGGCGGTCGCGACCGTGAAGAGGCGGGCGCGGTCGGCGCGGGCGAGGCCCGCCTCCGACAGCCGTACGTGCAGGGCCTCGGCGAGGAGCGGGTGCGGGCCGAGGACGTCGGTGAGTTCGGCGGCGGAGCCGCTGTGCTTGACGGCCTGGCGTATCCGGCGCAGCAGCGCGTTGTCCGGCCCGGCGAGCAGCGGCACGACGACGGCGGAGGCGGTCTCGTCCGTGACGGTGGGTTCGGCGGCCGCGGCCGCGCCCTCCTCGCCGAGCGCCTCCGCTTCGGCCTTGGCGGCCGCGGCGGCCCGGCGGGCGCGCTCGCCGCGCTCCTGGGCGGCGCGGGTGAGCACGGCCTCCAGCGCCGGGAAGTCCTCGTCGGCGCCTTCCCCGTTGCCGGCCCAGTCCACGTAACCGATCTGGGCGTCGAGACCGGGCAGCTCGGAGCGGGCGATGCTCACGACCTCTTCGGCCAGGCTCCGGGTGGCGTCGTCAGGGGAGCCCGGGACGGCCAGTACCAGGGGAGGGGCGCCGACAGGGGCGGCTGCGGGCTCCGGTCGGCGGTGCCGTCCGGGCTGGCGGGGACGTGGCATTCGTACAGGCAGGCCGGACGCGGGCCCAGTGGGGGAGCTCATGGCGCCGCATGTTAGTCGCTTGTTGTGATCGGCTGTTCGGGAGGGTGCGACGCGGGGTCATCTGTCCCCATTTGCCGAGTCGTGTTGTTCGACACTGTTTGCTTTGACGCTGTTTGGCTTGACGCCGGGCGATGGCAGGCTCAAGGCTTCGGTGAGACTGGGCCGACGTCCATGACGCGCAGCAGCGCCGCGTCCTGCGGCAGCCGCAGCGAGTCCGTGGCCAGCGCCGCGGCGATGCGCACCGCCCCGGTCAGCGGATCCCCGGCCGCCTCGGTCACACGGGCGTTCGGCAGCCGCTCGGCCAACTCGGCGCGGAGCGGTACGAGCAGGGGGGCGCCCATGCGGAAGAGGCCGCCGGTGAGTGCCACCACGCGCCCCTCGGCATCCGGGCAGACCGCCTCCGCGGCCTGCGCGATGTGCCGTGCGGCGTCCCGCAGGATCGCGGCCGCGACCGGGTCCCGCTCCGCGCACCGCCCGACCTCGGGCGCGAACGAGGCCAGCACGGCGGGCCGGTCGGGGCGCGGATACAGCTTCCCCGGCAGCTCGCCCGCCGGGCCGAAGACCGCCTCCAGGCGGGCCAGCAGCGGCCGTGAGCCGCCCTCGCGCCCGTCGTACGCGCGCATCGCCGCTTCGAGACCGGCCCGGCCGATCCAGGCCCCGCCGCCGCAGTCGCCGAGGAGATGGCCCCAGCCGTCGGCACGACGCCAGCCGCCGCGGGCACCGGCAGTCGAACGGTCCGCTCTTTCCTCTCCGGCGTCACCGTCCGCGCTGTCCGCGCTGTCCGTCTTCGCCGTACTGCCCGGCAGGGCGCCCAGGGCGATCAGGCCCGTGCCGGCCGCGACCACCGCGCCGGGTCGCTGGCCGAGGGCGCCGGCGTAGGCGGTCACCCCGTCGGCCGCCAGGGCCAGCCGCCGGGCGCCGACCGAACTCGCCAGCGCCTCCGGCAGCTTGGCGCGCAGATCGTCGCCGAGCGAGGCCATGCCCGCGGCGCCGACACACACCGCCGCCACACGGTCCGCCCCCGCCTCGCGCAGCAGCGCGTCGGCGGCGGGGAGCACCCGGGCGAGCAGGCTGTCCGCGTCGATGCCCCGTTCGCCGACCACGGCGGGCGTGGGCGAGGACCAGGTCAGGCCGTTCGCCGGGCCGTCACCCCAGCTGCCGTCCCACTCCTCCTCGCCGTCGTCGCCGCCGCTCTCGGACGGGGCGTCGGCGCGCGCGTCGGCGCGGGCGAGCGCGACTCGGACGCCGGAGCCGCCCGAGTCGATGCCGAGTACGAATCCCTGCTCCGCACGGTCGCGCACCGGCTCAGCCGAATCCGCGCGCGTCCTGCTTGAGCGCCGTGTCCACGGTCAGCGCGGTGGCCACGACAAGGCTCAGCAGCGGGTCGGGCAGCTGGCGGTGGATCTGGAGGACGTAGTTGTCCGCGGTGGTGAACATCGTCTTCGCCAGACCTTCCCAGGTCTTGGTGATCCGGGCGATCTCGGTCTCGGTGTGGTCGACGATGGCGAAGTTCCAGGCCCGCCAGTTCTCCGCCTTGATGGCGCCGATCTGCTGGCCGTTGACCTGAATGGCGAAGTTGATCTTGCCGATGGCGTTCTGCTGCACGATCTCGCCGACCGGCTGGCCGTCCGGGCGCGTCACCAACACCTTGGACTTGATGAACTTCGCCGGGCGGGTGAGCACCAGATGCGGCTGCCCCTGAGCGTCGCGGATCTCGAGCTTGTGGGTCATGAACTGGTCGAGGCTCGAGACGAACCGAGCCACCTTCTTGAGGGTGCTCTGACCGACCTGGACCACCGACCCGACGGTGCGCCCATGCTGGTCGAAGACGCTGTACTCGTTGGTGAGCTCGATCAGCTTGGCCTTCTGGTTCACCACCAGCACCGGCTCGCTGAAGAGCGTGCCGCTGCCGGCGTAGACCGGGGCGACGCCCGCCTGCTGCTGCACCTGATGCTGGATCTTCGCCGGGTCGGCGACCGGCGCCTGCTGCTGCGGGACCTGCCCCGGCTGGCCCGGGTGGGTGTGCTCGGTCCACTGTGCGCCGTCCCACCAGCGCAGCAGGTTGGGCGTGCCCTGCGGGTCGGCGTACCAGCCCGCAGGGGTGTTCGGATGTGTCGTCATGGCGGGCAGACTACCTGCCGCTCACCAGGAAGGAAGCCGTCAGGGAAGGCGCCAGTCCACCGGCTGGGCCCCTTGCTGTACGAGAAGCTCATTGGCTCGGCTGAACGGACGCGAGCCGAAGAAGCCACGGTCGGCGGACATGGGGGAGGGATGCGCGGATTCGACGGCGGGCAGGCTGCCGAGCAGCGGCCGAACATTCCGGGCGTCGCGGCCCCACAGGATGGACACCAGGGGGCGGCCGCGCGCGGCCAGCGCCCGGATGGCCTGCTCGGTGACCTCCTCCCAGCCCTTGCCGCGGTGTGCGGCGGGCTTGCGCGGCGCGGTGGTCAGAGCCTTGTTGAGCAGCAGCACCCCCTGCGCGGTCCACGGGGTCAGATCGCCGTTGGACGGGCGAGGCAGGCCGAGGTCGGTGTGCAGCTCGCGGTAGATGTTCTCCAGGCTGCCGGGCAGCGGGCGCACTTCCGGGGCCACCGAGAAGCTCAGCCCCACGGCATGGCCCGGCGTCGGATAGGGATCCTGGCCGACGATCAGGACCCGCACCTCGTCGAAGGGCTGCTGGAAAGCGCGCAGCACATTCTGTCCGGCCGGAAGATAGGTGCGCCCCGCCGCTATCTCGGCCCGGAGGAAGTCGCCCATCGCGGCGATGCCTCTTTCGACCGGCTCAAGTGCCTTGGCCCAGCCTGCTTCTACGATTTCGTTCAAGGGTCGTGCAGCCACGTCGGCACTCTAGTGGTTCGGCGCGTGGCCGTGCGCCATCTCACCCGAGCACGCCCCTCACCCCACCGCCTCACCCCACCGCCTCACCCCACCGCCTCACCCCACCACCGTCGCCCGCACGCACAGCACGTCCGGAAGGTGCTCGGCGACCAGCCGCCAGCTGTCCCCCTCGTCCGCGCTCGCGTACACCTCGCCGTTGCGGTTGCCGAAGTAGACACCCGCCGGGTCGGCGTCGTCCGTGCGCAGCGCGTCCCGCAGCACCACCCCGTAGTGGTTCGCCTCCGGCAGCCCGGCGGACAGCTCGGACCACGACGCCCCCGCGTCCTCGGTGCGGAAGACCCGGCAGCGGTAGCCGGGCGGATAGCGGTCCGAGCCGTCGCTGACCGGGAACACATAGGCCACCCCGCCGCGCCGGGGGTGGGCGGCGACCGCGAATCCGAAGTCGGCCGGCAGCCCCTTGCCGATCTCCGACCAGGTCGCCCCGGCGTCGTCGCTGCGGTACACCCCGCCGTGGTTCTGGAGGTACAGCCGGTCGGGGTCCACCGCGTCCGGCGCGATCTTGTGCACGCACTGGCCGAACTCCGGGTACTGGTCGGGCAGGAACTCCGCCTTCAGCCCGGTGTTGGACGGGGCCCAGCTCGCCCCGCCGTCCGCGGACCGGTACACCCCGCCCGAGGACACGGCCGCCAGCACCACGTCCGCGTCGCGGGGGTCGGTGACGACCGTGTGGACCGCCTGCCCGCCGAAGCCCGCGCCCCACTCAGGCCGCTGCGGGTGCTCCCACAGGCTCCGTACGAACGCGAAGGTCTCCCCGCCGTCGTCGGACCGGAAGAGGGCGCCCGGCTGGGTACCCGCGTACACCACGTCGGGCGCGGCGGGCCCGGCCGGGTGCAGCTGCCACACCCGCTCCAGCGAGGTGTCGGTCCCCTCCGGGAACCGCACCGCGGGCGCGGGCGGCTCGTGCCAGGTGCGCCCGAGGTCGTCGGAGCGGAAGACCGACGGGCCCCAGTGCGAGCTGTCCGCCCCGGCCAGCAGCCGGGGCACGGCGCGACGGGTGTCGATGCCGACGGAGTACACAGCCTGCATCGGGAAGTGGGGACCGGTCAGGTCCCAGCCCCCGCCCCGGCGGCGTCCGAGGAACAGCCCCTTGCGGGTGCCGATGGCGAGCAGGACGTCATCCATGGCGTATCACTCCTTGCGATGTGTCCGGCATCACAGAGCCAGCATCACAGAGTCTGCACCCCACCACTGACAACGGCCCGCCCAACCACGTCACCGCAGCTCAGACGGCCCGGCCGTACTGCCGCGGGACCGTGGCGACCGCGCCCAGCTCGCGCGCCGCGCGCCGCGCCCAGTACGGGTCGCGCAGCAGCTCACGGCCGAGCAGCACGGCGTCCGCCTCGCCGTTGGAGAGGATCTTCTCGGCCTGCTCCGGGTCGGTGATCAGGCCGACCGCGGCGACCGGCAGCCCGGTCTCCGCCCTGACACGCGCGGCGAACGGCACCTGGTAGCCCGGGCCGGTCGGGATCCGCACTCGCGGCGCGTTGCCTCCGCTGGAGACGTCCAGCAGGTCCACGCCGTGCGCGGCGAGTTCCCGTGCGAACCGTACGGTCTCCCCGGCGGTCCAGCCCTGGCGCTCGTCCGAGTCGTCCTCGGTCAGCCAGTCGGTCGCCGAGATCCGGAAGAACAGCGGCAGTTCGTCCGGCCACACCGCGCGTACGGCGTCCACGACCTCGAGCGCGAAGCGCGTCCGGTTCTCGAACGAGCCGCCGTACTCGTCGGTCCGGTGGTTGCTGTGCGGCGAGAGGAACTCGCCGATCAGATAGCCGTGCGCGCCGTGGATCTCGGCGACCTCGAACCCGGCGGCCAGCGCGCGCCGCGCCGCGTCCACGAACTGGCCGACGACCTCGTGGATCTGTTCGGCCGTCAGCTCCTCCGGCACCGGGTGGCCCTCGTCGAAGGGCACCGGGCTGGGCCCGACCGGCTGCCAGCCACCCCGGTCCTCGGCCACGGGCGCGCCGCCCAGCCACGGCCGGTCGGTCGAGGCCTTGCGTCCGGCGTGGGCCAGCTGAATGCCCGGCGTGGTGCCGTGCTCCTTGAGGAAGGCGGTGATCCGGCGGAAGGCCTTGGTCTGGGTGTCGTTCCACAGGCCCAGGTCGGCCGGGCTGATCCGGCCCTCGGGGCTGACGGCGGTGGCCTCGACCAGGATCAGGCCGGTGCCGCCGGCGGCCCGCGAGGTGTAGTGCGAGAAGTGCCAGTCGCCGGGCACGCCGGTGTCCGGGCCGGTGGCCTCCGCGGAGTACTGGCACATGGGCGACATCCAGATCCGGTTGGGAATGGTCAGCGACCGCAGGGTGCAGGGTTCGAACAGTGCGCTCATGGCAGGCTCCGTCTCGCGTCGTCCACGGGGGTGCTCGTACGATAAACCTCGTAGTACGCCAGGTGTCAAACTACGAAGCATTTCGTACAATGGGGCCTGCTAACGAGGCACCGAGGAGCAGCCGTGCAGACGCAGACCCCCGCCCCAGAACAGCCGACCGCCCGCTTGCTCGAGCACCCCGCGCGTGCCGCCATCCGCCTCGAGGATGTGCTGCACGCGCTGTCCGACGGGATGCGGCTGCGGGTGGTGCGGGCCCTGGCGACGGAGGCCCGCGGGCTGAGCTGTTCGGACATCGACCTGCCGGTGAGCAAGTCCACCAGCACCCACCATTTCCGGGTGCTCCGGGAGAGCGGTGTGATCAGCCAGATCTACCGCGGCACCGCCAAGATGAACGCGCTGCGCCGCGAGGACCTGGACGCGCTGTTCCCCGGGCTGCTCGACAGCGTCCTGCTCGCCGCCGCCCGCCAGGACCCGGGCGTCGTCGGCGACCGGGGCTGAGGCCCGCCCGGCCCCGGCCGGCACCGGCGCCGGGACCGCCGCGACCAGCGCGCCCAGCTTGGGCTCCAGGCCCAGCAGCACCAGAATCCCGCCCGCCGCGGCCACGACCCACCGGCTGTGCACCCGCGTCATCCCCCCAGGCCGACGTTCTGGGCGAAGGCGGTGTACGGGAAGGTGTTGAAGACCCCGCCCAGCAGCATCGAGGCCACGGCCGCCGCCTCGAAGGTCGGGGCGCCGAAGTGGAAGGGCGTGGAGACGCCGACCCAGTCGGAGTCGCCCACCCCCGAGAAGTCGGTGAAGCCGAGCGGCACGGCCGCCGCCGTCCCGGCCACGATGCCGACCAGCACCGCGACCCGGCCCAGAAAACCGGGGGCGAAGCGCTGCACGGCCAAAACGGTGATCAGCACCCCGGCGGCCAGACCCAGATTCTTCGGCGCCCCGAAGTCCGCCGAACCCTGGCCACCCGCCGCCCAGTTGCCCGCCACCGGCAGCAGCGACAGACCGATGACGAGGATCACCGTGCCGGTCACCAGCGGCGGGAGGAAGCGCAGCAGCCGCCCGAAGACCGGTGCGAGCAGGATCATCGCGAGGCCCGCGACAAGCACCGAACCGTAGATCGCCGGCAGCCCGCCGCCTCCGGTGCCGATCAGCACCATCGGGGTGACCGCCGCGAACAGGGAATCGCCGCCGGGCGATTCCCCGCCCACCCACAGCTGGTACGGCATTTGGCGTGCTGAGCGATAACCAAGCCAGCACAGCACCGCCCACCCCCGGACCGGGGGCCCTGGCGATGGAGGAGGGCAAAGCCCCACGCACTGCAGCCCGGCCGGCGCTCAGCCCTGAGCGTCGCGGGCCGCGGTCAGCAGCCCGGGCCAGTCCGGGATCTTCACCCGCGACCGCCCCAGCGTCCGCCCGAGCGCCGACTCAGCCGCCTCGATCCGCAGCCAGCCGGGCCACTCCACCGGCTCCAGGCCCATCGCGCGCAGCGCCGCCCGCGAGTCCTCGGCCACCGGGCGTGAGGCGAGGGCGGCCGCGTCGGACAGGAGGGAGGCGATGGTCTCCTTGGCGCACGACCTGTTGGTCCCGATGACCCCGGTCGGGCCCCGCTTGATCCACCCCGCGACGTACTCGCCGGGCGAAGGCGCGCCGCCGCGCACCACCCGCCCCTGTTCGTGCGGGACCGTCCCGCTGTCCGCGGCGAACGGCAGCCCGGGCAGCGGTACGCCCCGGTAGCCGACCGACCGCAGGACCAGCTGCGCCGGCACGTCCTCGAAGTCGCCGGTCCCGGCGACCCCGCCCATCCCGTCCGGCGCGGTCCGCTCGAACCGCACCGCCCGTACGGCGCCCTCGCCGAGCAGCGCCGCCGGACGCAGGAAGAAACGAAGGTGGATCCGGCGCGGCCGGCCGACGGGCTCCCGGCGCACCCAGTCGCGCAGCACCTCCATATTGCGCCGGCTGGGCCCCGGCAGCCGCGACGGGTCCGCGAACGCCGGGTCCATCGCCAGCTCCTCGGGCCGCACCAGCACATCGGCGCCGGTGAGCGCGCCGAGTTCGCGCAGCTCCTTGGTGGTGAACTTGGCCTGCGACGGACCGCGCCTGCCGATCATGTGCACGTCGCTCACCCGGCTGTCGGCGAGCACGCCGAGGGCGGCGTGCGGCACGTCGGTGGGGCGCAGCTCCTCCGCCCCGCGGGCGAGCACCCGCGCCACGTCGACCGCGACATTGCCGACCCCGATGACCACGGCGGAGCGCGCGCCCAGTGCGAAGGCGTCGATCGCCGAGTCGGGGTGGGCGCTGTACCAGGAGACGAACTCGGTGGCGGAGAAGCTGCCCGGCAGCTCCTCCCCGGGGATGCCGAGCCGGCGGTCGGTCGCCGCCCCGACGCAGTACACGACGGCGTGGTACAGCCCGAGCAGCCGCTCGGGCGCCAGCGGCGCCGGCCCCACCGGCACATTGCCCAGGAAGCTGACCCGGGGGTGCTCCAGGACCGTGCGGAGGGTGTTCTGAAGCGACTTGATCTTCTCGTGGTCCGGGGCGACCCCGTAGCGCACCAGGCCGTACGGGCACGGCAGCCGGTCCAGCACATCCACGGCCACATCGGGCACGGCCTGCTGCTGGACGAGCGCCTGGGCGGCGTAGACCCCGCTCGGCCCGGATCCGACGACTGCTACGCGAAGCACGGCGGAGCTCCTTCCGCAGGATGTCTCCAGCATCGCACCCGAGGGGGGCTCCGGTCCGGCACTACGCGCCGGTGACAGGCTCCCGGGTGACGGCCGGGGCCGGAGGCTGACGTTCCGGGCCGGAGGCCGGCGCCCGGGCCCCGGGGGTGGCGCCGGGCCCGCCGTGAGCTATCCGAGCTGCTGCATCCGCCGGATCTCGGCGCCCTGCTGCGCGATGACGTCGTCGGCCATCTCCTCCACCTTGACGTTGTTGCCCTGGGCCAGGACGTCCGTGGCCATGGAGATCGCGCCGGAGTGATGGGTGATCATCAGCTTGAGGAAGAGCTTGTCGAAGTCGGCTCCGTCGGCTGCGCGCAGCTGATCCAGCTGCTTCTGGGTGGCCATACCGGGCATGGAGCCTTGGTGGTGCCCGCCTTGGTGGCCCGTCGTATCGCCGCCTGTATCGCGGTCAGCGCCGCCATCAGCACCGCTGTCAGTACCACCGTCAGTGCCGCTGTTCGTCCGCAGCCAGCCCTTCATCGCCTCGATCTCCGGCTTCTGCCCGGCGGAGATGCGCTCGGCGAGTCGTTTGATCTTCGACGACTTCGCGCGGTCGGGGGCCAGGGCCGTCATCACCAGGGCCTGCCGGTGGTGCTCGATCATCATGCGTACGTAGCTGAAGTCGGCCGAGTTGGGGGAGTCGTCGTCCTTCGCCTTCGCCGCCTCCTCGGCCGTCAGCTTCTTCGCGGCCTCCCCGGGCTTCCCCGGCGCGATCACCGAAGGCCCGGGGTCCTTGGCCTTGCTGTTGGCCTTGTCGCCGCCTTCGGCCTCGCAGCCGGTGAGGACCAGCGCCAGGGCCGCGGTCACCGCCGCGACCGCGAGCGAGGCGGCGCGTGCGGCACGGGCGGTCGTGGTCGTACGCCGGATCAACACCCTGACCTCCAGAGACGTTTGCGAGCTGTGCTGACCGTATTAGCACGTAAGTGGCTGATCCCTGCAAGGAAACTTCGTTACATATTCATTGCCGACTGTTGAGGTGTACATGGAACGAGCGATACTGCCCAGGGCCCACATCCACGCATCGTTCAACCCCGAACGGGAAAGAAGGGAGGACGCAGTTGAAGCCGTGGCACAGACTCCAGGTGCGCCACAGATCCTCGTTGCGACCCCGGCGCCTCGGTACCGCCGTGGCCGCCTTCGGCCTCCTCGCCTCGCTGTTCGCCGCGAGCCCGGCGGCCGCGACGCCCGACCCCGGAGCGACCCCGAAGAGTGAACGGGTGTCCAAGGGGCAGGCCGATGACGTCAAGGCGGCCATCAAGGACGGCGAGATACCGGGTGTGGACGAGATCGTCCACAGCGACAACGTCAGCCATCTGACGAACATCCCCAAGCAGGCACTCAAGGGCACCAATTCGGACCTGGCCTTCCAGGGCAAGTACGCCTTCGCGGGCAACTACGACGGCTTCGTCATCTACGACATCAGCAACCCGAAGGAGCCGAAGACCGTCAGCCAGGTGCTGTGCCCGGGCTCGCAGAACGACATCAGCGTCTCCGGGAACCTGCTCTTCCTCTCCACGGACTCCTCGCGCAGCGACAACTCCTGCAACAGCACCACGCAGCCCGCCACGGAGAAGTCGTCCTGGGAGGGCATGAAGGTCTTCGACATCACTGACAAGACCGAGCCGAAGTACGTCGCCGCCATCGAGACCTCCTGCGGCTCGCACACCCACACCCTGGTGCCCGAGCGGGACAACGTCTACGTCTACGTCTCCTCGTACTCCCCGGACGCCACGTTCCCGGACTGCCGACCGCCGCACGACGGGATCTCCGTCATCAAGGTGCCGCGCCGCACGCCCGAGAAGTCGGCCGTCGTCGACTTCCCGGTGCTCTTCCCGGACGGCGGCAACCCGGGCGAGCCCACCAACCCGGGTGTCTCCAAGACGACCGGCTGCCACGACATCACCAGCTTCCCCAAGCTGAAGCTGGCGGCCGGCGCCTGCATGGGTGACGGCATCCTGCTGGACATCGCCGATCCCGCCAGGCCACGGGTCATCGACCGTGTCGAGGACAACGTCAACTTCGCCTTCTGGCACTCGGCGACCTTCAACGAGCGCGGCAACAAGGTCGTGTTCACCGACGAACTCGGCGGCGGCGGGGCCGCGACCTGCAACGCCGAGGTCGGCCCGGACCACGGCGCCGACGGCATCTACGACATCGTCGGCAAGGGCGACCACCGCAAGCTGGTCTTCCGGAACTACTACAAGATCCCGCGCTACCAGGCGAACACCGAGAACTGCGTCGCCCACAACGGCTCGCTGATCCCGGTCAAGGGCCGCGACATCATGGTCCAGGCGTGGTACCAGGGCGGCGTGTCCATCTGGGAGTTCACCGACTCGCGGCACCCGAAGGAGATCGGCTACTTCGAGCGCGGTCCCATCTCCGCCGACACGCCGGTCGGCGGCGGCTCCTGGTCCGCGTACTACTACAACGGCTACATCTACTCGAACGACATCGCCAAGGGCTTCGACGTCCTGAAGATCGACGACCGGCGCACCGACGGCGCCCGGTCGGTGCGGCTGCGCGAGCTGAACGTGCAGACGCAGCCCGACTACCGCTGACCGTCCGCCCCGGGCGGCTTCTGGCCGCCCGGGGAGACTGCCCCGTCTCCGTCCGTTCCGCGGGCTGCTTCGTCGTCTGTTCGGTCGGCTGTTCCGCTGGCTGTTCCGCCGTCTGTCGCGTCGTCCGCCGAGGCCCCGGTGCCCGCCTCCGCGCCCGGCGGGGCGCCCAACGCCCAGTCCAGCTCATAGCGGTTGAAGAGCTCGGCCCGCAGCCGCTCGACCGGCACCGGAGCACCCGGCAGCAACACCGCGACCACCGCGCCCATCAGCTGCGCGCGTAGCAGCACGTAGTCGGCGTCCGGCTCCGGCGATCCGTACCGGACCATCGTCTCGCGAAGCAGCGCGGCCAGCCGCTGCTGCTCGGGGCACTGGATGAACCCCTCGGCCGTCAGGATGCCCGCCATATGCGTCCGCATCAGCCGCGGACGCTCCACGGCGAGCCCCAGGATCGCGTCGATCGCCCGCGCCAGCCACTCGCGGCCCGCGTCCTCGCCGTCCGGCCGCGGTTCGCGTTCGAGCCCCTTGGCCAGCTCCAGATGCATCAGCCGGTGCACGGCCGTCTGCAACAACTGCCGCTTGCCGGGGAAGTAGTAGGAGACCAGGCCGCGGGCGGCCCCCGCCCGGTCGGCGATATCGGCGAGTGTCGTCGCCTCATAGCCGCGCTCGCCGATCAGCTCGACCGTCGCCTGAAGCAGACGCTCCTGGGACCGGCGGCGCAACTGCTCATTGACCGAAGCGCTGCGGGGGGACATGCTGTAACTCCTGCGTTGACTGGCTCTTGGCCAATATACTCAGTGCGGTCTCGGGTTGTCCGCCACCCTGCCCTGGGCGGCCCCGATGATCCGTCGATTTCGGGCGACGCGGGGGATCGCCCGAAATCGACGGTTTCGCTGTCTCCGTGACCGGACGTCACATCGTTGTCGCGGCGTTGTCATGGCGTTTCGGCCGCGCCTGTGAGGTCCAGCACCGGCCGCAGCCCGTCAGGCCGCCGCTCCACCGGCAGATGGTCCACCAGATGCACCCGGCACCCCAGCCGCGCCGCCCCCGCGTCCGCCCGCCGGTCGTCCCCTACCATCACGGCGTCGACCGGGGCCAGCCCGAGCGCGTCGCACGCCACCCGGAACAGCCGGGGGTCCGGCTTCTGGATGCCGTGCTCGTACGAGAGCACGTAGGCGTCCACGAGCTCGTTCAGCCCGTGCGCCCGGAACACCGGCCGCAGATCCCAGCCGATGTTGCTGACCACCGCGATCCGCACCCCGCGCCGCCGCAGCTCGCCCAGCACCTCGGCCGCGTCGGGGTACGGCCGCCAGGCGGCCGGCTCCATTTGGCGGTCGTACAGCGCGTCGTACAGCTCCGGGCGGGGCAGCGGCACCTCGCGGGCCAGCCCGGTGTAGGCGGCACGGTGTTCCTCGGCGCTGCGGTCCCGACAGCCCCACACCTCGGTCAGCTGCGGCGGTACGGCTTGCGGCGGGGCACCGCCCGGCAGCGCCCCCGCGTCCTCCAGCTGCCGCGCGTACCGCGGAATGTCCTCCTCCGGCACGGCCGTGCCCGATGCGTCGAGCACGGCCCGCAGCCAGGCCTCGGTCGGCTCGATACGGAAGAGGGTCCCGGAGAAGTCAAAGAGCGCACCCTTGATCGTCATGCCCCCATCGTTCCAGGCGCGCCCCCTCACCGGGGCGTACCGGGCGATTCCCCCACCGACTCGTCCTTCCGCTCCGGCGGGTACGGGTACGCGGCCGCCGCCGCGTACACCAGGGCGGCGCCCAGCAGCCAGCCGCCCACCACATCGGTGGGCCAGTGCACCCCCAGATACACACGGGTGAACCCCACGCCGGCCACGGACACCACGGCCAGCAGCGCCGCGGCCCTCAGCCACACCGCCCGCGCCCCGCACCGCGCCATCACCCAGAGCAGCAGCCCGAACGCGACGGTGGCCGTGAGCGCGTGGCCGGACGGGAAGGCCGCGTAGTGCGCCGAGTCCACCGGGTTCCGCCAGTGCGGGCGCTCCCGGCCGACCGCCGCCTTGACGCCCTGTTGTAGCGCGGTCCCCATGGCGGTGGTGGCCACGACCCACAGCGCGAGCAGCCGCTCCCCGCGCCACAGCAGCCACCCGGCGAGCAGCGCCATCCCCGCACGCATCGTCCAGGGGTCCCACACCCAGTCGGTCAGCACTTTGTTCGCCTCGGTCCAGCCGTGGTGCGTCACCGCCGTCCGGTTGAGGGCTTCGGCGATGTCCTGGTCCGCGTCCTCCAGTGGTCTCCACGCGGCCACGACCAGCACCAGCAGAATCACGAACAGTACGACGAGTACGGCGGCGACGCGTGCGGCATGGAGTTTCGAGGCGTGCATGAGTCGATGATCGCGCACCGGCCGGCGCGCGGGGCGGCCAGGGCTGCTGCCGGGCCCGGGCGCGGAAGAGGGGGGAGAGTCTCCGCCAGTTGCGAATGGCGCGGGGCGGGCAGGTCATCCATGGTGAACCAGCCGAGCGCGTCGAGCTTGTGCGGCTCGCCGATGGCGACACGGGCCGGGTCCACGATCGCCGCGCGGGATGTTGCGGACCCCGGCGGTCTCGACTTTGCGGGCCTCCGCGGTGTACTCCTCACGGACCTCATGCGCCACGGCCGCCTCGAAGGACTCGCCGTGCTCGAGCGCCCCGGCCCCGGTGTCCCAGGTCCCCGGCTCGTCGCGGGCGGCCGCGCCGCGAGTGACAGCCCGCGACTGTGGCCGTGCGGCCTCCGGCCTGGCGATGGATTCCGCCCGGCTCAGCCCAGCACCCGCAGCGCCGGGACCAGCGTGACCACGAGCGGCACGACGGGGACCAGTGCCGCCGCGGCCGTCAGCCGCCACCGGCGCCCGGGCGAGAGTCGCGCGGCAGGGGCGAGCAGCCGGTCCACCCGCCGAGGGACCTCCGCGAGTTGGGCCGGGACGGGCCCGAACACCCCGCGGTGCTCGTTCAGTTCGACCAGCGCGAGCGCGGTCGTCAGCCGCCCGAAGCGGCGTGAGGCGGAGTCGTCGGCGGCCAGCTCCACCAGCCGGTGCACCTGGTCGCGGAAGGCCGCGAACACCGGCACCTGCGGAAAGCCCGTCGCCAGCGCGGACGAACAGTGCAGCAGCCAGTGGTGGCGGGCCCGCGCATGCCCCTGCTCATGCGCCAGCACGGCGTCCAGCCGACGGCCCTTGAGGCGGCGCAGCGCCGCCGTGGTGATGACCAGCCGGGGCGGAGTGCCCGGCAGCCACCAAGCCTCGGGCCGCTCGCCCTCCAGCACCACCAGACGGTCCCCGGTGGGTTCCTCGCCGGGCAACGCCGGGCACTGGTCGAGCAGTTCGGCCCGCCGCTGCTTGCGCCGCGCCCGCGCCCGGCCGATCTCCCGCGTCAGCATCACCGCCGTCCACACGGCCCCGCAGGCCAGGGCGACGGCGACGGGGGCGGCCCAGGGCCCGTACGCGGACAGCGCGTACGCCTCCACCACGCCCTGGGGCGCGGGGGCGAAGACATTCCCGCGCACGGCCTGCGAGGCGGCCGCCGCGGTCAGCGCCATGGTCAGCCCGCAGCACAGCAACACGGCGACCACCACGCACTGCCACACCCACAGGGCGAGCACAGGTTCGCGGTCGGCCCAGTCGGACCGGGCCAGCAGGCGGGGCGCCATTGCCGCCGCCAGAGCGCCGAGGCCCATCAGCGCGAGCGGGACCATCATGGCCGTTACCTTATGAGTGCGATGTCGGGGCAGGTACGGTCCTGCGGCCGGAAGTGACGTACGCCACGGTCGCCGGGGCGGCCTGGCGCCCGGCGAGATCGCCCCTGTGCGTCAGCGGTATGCCCGGACGTGGAGATCACTGTCGTGCCGGCCCGATGACGCCCTCACCACCCTTGCCGGGACATCCCCGATCCGAATCCGGCACCGGTGACCGGCAGACAGCCCGGTCTCCTCGGTCTGCGTCCGGGCGGCAGCCGGACCACGGGCCCGCCCCGGTGTCCGGCCCGCCTCGGGGTCAGGGGGTGATGAGGACCTTGAGGGCCTCGCGCCGGTCCATGGCCCGGTAGGCGTCGGGCAGCTGCTCCAGGGAGAGGGTGCGGTCGAAGACGCGCCCCGGGTCGACACTGCCGTCCAGGACGGCGGGCAGCAGCTGTTCGAGGTAGGCCCGCACCGGGGCAGGCCCGCCGGTGAGCGTGACGTTCGGCCCGAACAGGCTGGTGAAGCCGACCGGCGCGTCCTCGTACTGCGGCACGCCCACCCGGCTGATCACTCCGCCGGGACGGACCGAACCGACGGCCATCTCGTAGGCGGGCATGTGGCCGACGGCCTCCAGCACGGCACGGGTGCCGTGGCCGCCGGTCAGCTCGCGGACCTTGGCGATGCCTTCCTCGCCGCGCTCGGCGATGACGTCGGTGGCGCCGAAGGCGACACCGAGGTCGGTGCGCGCCTTGTGCCGGCCCATCAGGATGATCCGCTCCGCGCCGAGCTGCTTGGCCGACAGGACGGCGAGCAGGCCGACCGCGCCGTCACCGATGACGGTGACGCTGTCACCGGGCTTGACGTGGGCCTGCTTGGCGGCGTGGTAGCCGGTGCCGTACACGTCGGCCAGGGTCAGCAGCGAGGGCAGCAGCTTGTCGTCGACGCCCTTCGGCAGCTTGACCAGGGTGCCCCCGGCCTGGGGGACACGGACGGCCTCGGCCTGGGCACCGCCCACACCGTTGGCGAAGAAGCCGCCGTTGGGGCAGGAGGTGTGCAGGCCCTCGCGGCAGAACTCGCAGGTGTTGTCGGCGAACGCGAACGGGGACACCACCAGGTCACCGCGGCTGAGACCGGACACGTCGGAGCCGGTCTCCTCCACCACCCCCAGGAACTCGTGCCCCATGGGGACGGGCCCGTCGGCGGCGGTCAGGGAGTGGTAGGGGTGCAGGTCGCTGCCGCACACACAGGAGCGCACGACGCGCACGATGGCGTCGGTGGGCCGCTCGATGGTGGGGTCCGGGGCGTCCTCGACGCGGACATCGCCGGCTTCGTACATGAATGCTGCCCGCATGGGACTCAGCTCTTTCTGATCGTCGTGGGGGTGGGACCGCACCGCCGGCGTGGCCGGCGAGGGCGGTCGGGCGGGTCGGCCGCGCCTTCGGGGTCAGCGGCCGACGGTGGCGAGGGCTGCCGTGTACTGCTCGTCGGTGACCGGCTCCAGCCAGGTGGTGCCGTCGCCGCTTTCGTCGCCGACGACCATGGCGATGTGGGCCATCAGGGTGGTGTCGGTGGCCCCGTGCCAGTGCTCCTCGCCCGCCGGGCACTTCACGGTCCCGCCCGCGCTCACGCGCACCACGTGGCCGTCGCGGGTGCCGACCAGGCCGACGCCGTCGGTGATGTACAGGACCTGGCCCTTGGCGTGGGAGTGCCAGTTGGTGCGGGCCCCGGGAGTGAAACGCACCAGGGCGGAGGCCAGGCGGGCCGGGCCGGAGGGCGTCTCGATCGGGTTGAGGTAGACGTCGCCGGTGAAACGCTCGGCCGGAGCCTTGGCGGTGGGGGTCTCAGTGGTGTGTTCCACGACAGCTTTCCTTGATCGGATTGGATCGGATCGGATCGGAAGGGAAGGGTTCGGTACCGGTGGCGGCGCCGGGCGGTCAGGCGCTGCGCTCGTCGGCGATCTTCTTCAGCTGGGTGATCGCCGACATGGCGTTGGGCCAGCCCGCGTAGAAGGCCAGGTGCGTGATCGCCTCGGACAGCTCCTGCACACTCAGGCCGTTGTCGAGAGCGACGCCCAGGTGGTAGCCGAGCTGCTCGCCGCGGTAGAGGGCGGCCAATGCGGTCACCGTCACCAGACTCCGGTCGCGCGGCGACAGTCCGGGACGCTCCCAGATGTCACCGAAGAGGACCTCGTTGGTGACCTCGACGAGCTTCGGCGCGATCTCGGCCAAATCCGGGGGTACGGACTGCTTCGGCATGAGGGGCGACTCCTTGATCGAATTGATCGAAACGAGGGGGACCGGCCATGACCCGCTGTGAGGCGGGGCGGCCTCCCGGCAGCCGCCCCACCCTGTGGGCCGGGCCGCTTCCGAAGGCGTCAGCGGCTGCCGGTATCGAGGAAATCGCAGCTCATAGTGGTGAGGAAGGGTCTGCTGTTACAGGTACTGACAGAACCCCCCACATAGGGACCGTCCGGCCTAGCCTGGAAGGCGTGAGTACCGAGAGCGACATCCGCGAGTTCCTGGCCTCCCGCCGCGCCAAGATCACCCCGCAGCAGGCCGGGCTGCCCGCCTTCGGCGGCAACCGGCGCGTGCCCGGCCTGCGGCGCGAAGAGGTCGCCCTGCTCGCCGGGGTCAGCAGCGACTACTACGTCCGCCTGGAGCGCGGCCACATCGCCGGCGCCTCCGAGGAAGTCCTCGACGCCGTCGCGGGCGCCCTCCAATTGGACGACGCCGAACGCGCCCACCTCTTCGACCTGGCCCGCGCTGCCGCCAAGCGCCCCGCGCGCCGCGCCCGGCGCGCCCGCGGTCCGCTCCCGGACAGCGTCCTGCGCGTGCTGCACTCGATGACCGACTCGCCGGCCTTCATCCGCAACGGCCGCCTGGACATCCTCGCCACCAACACCCTCGGCCGCGCCCTGTACGCGCCCCTCTTCCCCGACCCGAGCGCGCAGACGGCCAACATCGCCCACTCCCAGTTCCTCCTGCCAGGGGGCCGGGACTTCTTCCCACGCTGGGAGGAGTCCGTGAACACCACCGTCGCCCTGCTGCGCACCGAGGCCGGGCGCGCCCCGCACGACAGTGAGCTGACCGGCCTGATCGGCGAACTCGTCACCCGCAGCGAGGAGTTCCGCACCGCCTGGGCCAAGCACAACGTCCGCCTTCACCACACCGGCCGCAAGTCCTTCCGCCACCCCGCCATCGGCGTGATCACCCTCGACTTCGACGCCATGGAACTGCCCGCCCAGCCCGGCCTGACCTTCACCGCCTACAGCGCCGCCCCCGGCACACCCGATCACGACACCCTTCAGCTCCTGGCCGCCTGGGCCGCCACCGAAGCCGACCGGCCCACCGGAAGGCCGACATCCCGCAGCCAACAGGACGGATGAGCGCCGCAGCACCAGGGCATCGACGGCGTGTCTGCCGCGCCCTCACGTGGCTCCGGCCGCTGCCGCCCGCCCCGTGCGATCCCGGCACCGGTCGGCGCGGCATCGGCGATCACCCGCAGGCCGTCCGCCTTGGCTAGCTGCACGGCGTAGCCGCCGACCGCGCCGGCCGCCCCGGTCACCGCCACGGTCGCACCCGCCGGCAGCTGGAGCGGGTCCAGCGCCATCCGGGCGGTCAGGCCGTTCATCGCCGGCGTGGCGGCCTCGGCGTCGCTGGCGCCCCGGGGAGCACGGACGACCGACTCGGCGGGAACGACCAGGTGCTCCGCGTAGGCGCCGTGCGTTCCCGAGACCACGGCGACCGCCACGACCCGGTCCCCGACGCTGAGATCGCTCTGCACCCCCGGACCGATCTGCTCGATGACGCCTGCCGCCTCCGTGCCGGGCACGTAGGGCGGCTCGGCGTCGGACACGAACGCGACGCCGCGGCGCACCATCGGCTGCGTCGCTGTCAGGCACGTGGGTCCGATGCTGGAGGCCATGAGCCGCAAACCGCGTCTGAACGAGCTGGGAGAGTTTCTCAAAGCCCGGCGTGCCGAGGTCACTCCTGCCGAGGCGGGGCTGCCCGAGGACGGGCAGCGCCGGCGTGTGGCCGGCCTCAGGCGTGAAGAGGTGGCGCTCCTGGCCGCGATCAGAGCTCCGTCGCCGCTACTGCGACGGCGGATGGTGGCCGCACGACGGCGAAGTCGTCCTGTTCAACCCGGGCTCGGTAGTCACCACGCGATACCGGCCCAGGGGAACGACTTTCCCGTCGCCCCGGCCCAGCACGATCTGAGGAAGGCAACTGCTCAACGGGGCTTGTGGAGAGCCGGATGCGGGGCCAACTCGCCCGTCCGGTTCGGGAGGGCGGCGTGGAGAGACGGGCTGGGAGGAATCCCAGTACCGCGCTCCCCGCCGACCCCACCACGACGTCGCGATCACCGACAACAGCGGCAAGCTGTTGGCCAAGTTCCTGGTCAACGATGATCTGGACGGCTACGAGCTGCTGCTGGACCTGATGGCCGATCACGGCGACAGCCCCGAGACGCCGATGCCGGTGGCCATCGAGACCAGCCGCGCCTGCTGGTCGCTACCCTGCGGACTGGGGCCCGGCAGGTCTTCGCGATCAACCCGATGGCGGCCTCCCGCTACCGCGACCGGCACGGCGTCTCCCGCAAGAAGTCTGACCGCGGCGACGCCCTGGTGCTGGCGAACATCATCCGCACGGACATGCCGATGCACCGGCCCCTGCCCGCCGACAGCGACCTTGCCCAGACCATCGCTGTCCTCGCCCGCGCCCACCAGGACGCCGTCCGGAACCGGCAGCAGATCGCCAACCAGCTCCGCTCGCTACTGCGCGAGTACTACCCGGCGGCTCTGGAGGCATGGCGGCACAAGGATCCACACACTGTTCCGGCAGCAGGCCGCCCGCCGGCTGCCCGCGGTGGAGGAGGCCATGGGCATCCAGGCCAAGGCCCTGCTGGTCCAGCTGAACGCAGTCTGCAAGGCCGTCGACGAGCTTGCCAAGGCGGTCGAGCGGCCCCGATCACTCGGGCCTCGGGCAAACGCAAGTACGTCGGACGGCGCTTCGTGAAGAACAACCCGCTTTTCCAGCGAACGCCGCTACGGGGTGACTGACGGGGACTCTTCCTCCGGCGCGGCCATGACCAAACCGGAGCTCACGGCGTCGATCCCAATGCGCTGGAGGGAGGCCCAACGGTCGAGCTTCTCGCAGGCCCAGGCGGGGTCGTACGCCGCCGTGGGCAGCTGCGGTATGCGCTTGCGGCCGGTTTCGTCAAGGCGGTAGGGAACGTCGAAGGCCGTGTTCCAGCCGTCCAGGTACGCGGCAAAACGCTCTTCCGCTTCCGCTGGACCGATTCCCAGGTACTGGGCGATCTCCGCCCAGGAACTGCCCCGTTCGCGTTCGTAGATCACGGCCGAGGCCAGAGCGCGCTCTGCGAGCTCGATGAGCTGGAATGCCTGGCTTACCCGGCCCCCGGGACCGGTGTCAGGGTCGTTCTCGGTGGCGACCAGGCCGGCGGCGCCATCCGCAACGTCCACGGCGTGATCGCAGAGGACCAGGCGTGCCAGCGCCTGGCGGGTGAATCGGGCACGGTCGGCGTCGTAAGGGGTCGTCTCAGTCACCTCCACAGCCTCGCAGGCTGTATCCGCGGCGAGTAGCCGATTACCGCCAGGGACCGGTCTCCGTTTGACGGCTTAGCCTCATGAGGTTGACGGCTTAGCCTCATGAGGCGTCTACCCCCAACCGGCGGTCGAGGGCGTCCGGTGCGAGGAGTCGCGGGGGAGAGGGCGTAGGGGATCTTGCTCCGCCCGTGAAGGTCCACTCTCGGCCCGAAGCTGCCGGCCAGGGAGGCCGTTGAGGTGATCGGGACTCCGTTTGTAGATATATGTGATGTGTGTCGCCCGGATCGGGCGCTTCGGAGCTTGTTCCGTGCCACACTGGAGGCAGCCCCTCGCCGCATCCCCCGTCGGCGAGGGGCACTCATGTCTGACGGCCGACCCGGGCTCTGCTTACCCCCAGGTGCACCCCAGGGGAGATGGGAGAGCAATGCCCCTGGTGTTGACCCTCCCGCTCAGAGCGTCAGCAGCATGGCCAGCATCCCGATCCCCATGGACAGCCTGCACGCGTCCGCCAATTCGGGCCGCCGCGACCAGGCGAGGTCACCGACGCCGCCCGCCCGGCTGCCCGCGCCGCCGGACGCCCCGCCGGACGCACCACCGCCGGACCCGCCGTCCGCCCCGGCCGGTGCCAGCCGCGTCGCCGACCACACCACATACACCGCGAAGTACACGAGCAGTACACCCGTGAGCGGCGGCACCCCGCCCGGCATCCGCCCCTGCGCCGCATGTCCGGCGTGGCCGTGGCCCCCCGCCGGGGCGTCCACCGCCATCGCGAGCGCCATGTAGACCATCGCCAACGCCCCGACCGCATGGTGCAGATGATGCCCCAGCGCCCTGCCGCCGCGCCGCGCGGGCAGCAGCGCCCATACGGCCGCCACGGCGAACACCGCCGCGAGGAGGGGAGGGCCCCACGGCCGGGGATCCAGCACCGCGGCGGGCACCGCCATCACCGCCATCCCCCACCCCATCAGCGCCTCGGCCCCCGCGGCCCGCCGCATCCGGCCGGGCGGCTCGCCGCGCATCCGCAGCAGGCAGTACGACCCGGTGGCCGCGCACAGCGCGACCAGCAGCCAGCCGGCGAGCGGCGGTCCGTGCACGGCGCACCTCCCGGGGCGGACGGATCCCCCGGAGGCTGCCCAGCGAGCGCCCGGCACACGGGAGCGCACGGGGGCAACGGGGGAGCGCGATCCATGTGTCCGGGCCCGAAGCCGCGATCTTGACCTTGCGCGCACTCCAAGTCCTAGCGTCCCGGGACATGACGACCGAGCAACACAAGATCGGCAGCGGCTTCGGCGCGCACAGCACGGCGGACGACGTACTCACCGGTATCGACCTGTCGGGCAGGACCGCCCTGGTCACCGGCGGCTACTCCGGCCTCGGCCTGGAGACCACCCGGGCCCTCGCCCGGGCCGGCGCCCACGTCGTCGTCCCGGCACGCAGGCCGGCCACGGCAGAGGAGGCCCTGCGCGGCATCGCGGGGACGGAGGTGCGGGAGCTGGAGCTGTCCGACCTGGAGAGCGTACGGGCCTTCGCCGACCGCTTCCTGGAGACCGGCCGCGCCCTGGACATCCTCATCAACAACGCGGGCGTCATGGCCTGCCCCGAGACCCGCGTCGGCCCCGCCGGCTGGGAGGCGCACTTCGCGATCAACCACCTGGGCCACTTCGCCCTCGTCAACCGACTCCGCCCGGCGCTGGCCCCCGGCGGGGCGCGGGTGGTGTCCGTGGCCTCGTCGGGCCACTTCCTCTCCGGCATCCGCTGGGACGACCTCCACTTCCGCGCGGGCTACGACCGGTGGCTGGCCTACGCCCAGTCCAAGACCGCGAACGCCCTCTTCGCCCTGCACCTCGACACGCTGGGCGCGGACAGCGGAGTGCACGCCTTCGCCCTCCACCCGGGCAGCATCCTCACCCCCCTCCAACGGCACATCCCCCGCGACGAGCAGATCGCCCAAGGCTGGATCACCGCCGACGGCAGGCCCGCGGACGGCTTCAAGACCCCGGCCCAAGGCGCGGCGACGGCCGTGTGGGCCGCCACCTCGCCCCTGCTGGACGGCCACGGCGGGGCCTACTGCCAGGACTGCGACATCGCCGAGCCCGCCACGACGGACGACATGCTGACCGGCGGGGTCAAGCCCTGGGCCGTGGACCCCGCCGCGGCCGCCCGGCTCTGGGAGCTGTCCAGCGAACTCACGGGGCTGGATTCGTATGCGTAGCACCTGCGACGGCCGGTTGGCGCGCAGAGCCAAAGGGCTGGCGCTCACTGCTAACGACACTGTTGCGACGGGTGGATAGTTTGCCGATTGTCGGATGACCTCGTCGACGCAGGGAGCCGGATGGCCCAGGAATACGGGCCCGCGGCTCCCGCACCGCCACTGCGACACCGTCCGGCATCCTGAGCACGACGAGTCCCAGGAGAAACCATGACCATCACCCGGAGGGTCGCCGTGGCGCTCTCCGCCCTGCCCCTGGCCGCGCTTGGTGCCGTGGTGAGCCCGGCTGCGGCTCAAGCGGTCACGGCAGCAGCGTCCACGAGTGCGGCGGACTACTGCTCCGAGGGCTGGAGCCAGAATCACCCCACCATACGGTGGGGCAGCACGGGGAACGCGGTGCGCCATGCCCAGTGCAAGCTCGGCAAATGGGGACGCCATGTCGCGATAGACGGCATCTTCGGCCAGGAGACCTACGACGCGACCGTGTCGCTTCAGCACGAGTGCAACATCGACGACGACGGCATCATCGGCCCCAAGACATGGCGGTGCATCGACTGAGCCCGGCGCGGGCGTATATGTGAGAAGACGGGCCCACTTGCGGGGGCCCGTCTTCCCGTGCGCCTTCTCGTACGTCGGCACACCATGAACGCGACCATGGCAACCACGAGGTAGGCGGGCATGAGCAGGCGACATTCCGCCTCCGTCATGTCCGAGCCATAACACGGCCTAGTTCTGCGGTGCCAGGGTGCGCAGGACGCAGAACTCGTTGCCCTCGGGGTCTGCCATGACCACCCAGTTTCGGTCTGAGCCCTGGCCCACGTCCGTCTTGGTGGCGCCGAGGCCGAGCAATCTGGTCACCTCGTCCTCGGTGCTGCCGTCGATGGGGCTGACGTCGAGGTGAAGCCGGTTCTTCACGGTCTTGCCCTCGGGCACCTGGATGAACAGCAGGGTGGGCGGCATCTGGCGGGCCCGGACCTCCTCGACGGTCGGCACCCAGGAGCCGATCTCGACCTTGCCCTCGCTCCGGTCGATCACCTTGAAGTCCAGGACCTCGCACCAGAAGGCCGCGAGCCTCTCCGGATCGTGGCAGTCAACGACCAACTCGGTGAACCTACTTGTCATGACTCTCCCAGATAGTGCGGGATGGTTTCTTAGATGATCACGTCTTCGCCCTGCCGGGGAGTGAGGATCTCGTACGCCTCGGCAGAGGCCGCGTCGAGAAAACGGGACAGTTCATCGGGCTGAGTGGTGTAGAAGCCGTCGATGTGGAAGCCGTCGTAATGGATCGGCACCGCGATCCTCGCTCCCAGCAATCGCGCGGCCACGGCCGCGTGCTCGGCGTCGAGCGAGGCCGGATAGGGGCTCGCCGGCTGGCAGTGCGGAAAGCACACGGCCGGTCCGTTGATGGGGGTCAGTACGGCGTCGAACGGGCCGAACCGGTGGGCCGCGCGCCACCAGTAGCCGTGGAACATGCTGTCGCCCAGGTGGATCACGCGCTTGCCTCCCGCCTCGACCGCCCAGGACACCTGAGGATCTCCGAGCGCGTCGACCGCCGGAACGGCCGCGATGGTGAACGGTCCGATCGTGGTCGTCTCCCACAGCCCCACCGACTGACGGGGCAGATTCCACTGGGTGAGCTCGCCGTCGGCCTTGAGTGTCCATAGGTTCTCGTGGTCGTCGCCACCGAAGGACTGGGGGTGCAGAACCCTTCCTTCGGGGCGCAGGGTCCGGGCGAGCGCGGCTGCATCGGTGTGGTCTCGGTGCAGGTGCGTGCAGAGCCCCGCGAGCACGTCCCCCTCCGCGTGTGGAGGGGTGACCCTCGGCAGGGGGGCCGAGAGCGGGGTTCCCTCCAGGACCCCCTCGGGCCGGCCGAGCAGGTCGATGACCAAACTCTCGCCCTGCGCCTCGAGTTCCACTCCGGCCCACCCCAGCCACCGGATACGCATGTGTGTCCACCCCCGTCTTGCCGTACGATCGTTCGGCAAAAGTTAGCATACGGCCGTTCGCTAAACTCCGGGCATGAGGAAATCCGCCAGTGATGCCCAGCGAACCCGCGAACGCATCGTCAGCACCGCCGTGTCGCACGCCTCCAGTGCGGGACTCTCCGGACTGACCATCGGATCGCTGGCTGAAGCGCTCGGCATGAGCAAAGCCGGGGTCGTCGGCCCCTTCGGCTCCCGGGCCAACCTGCAGCTCGCCGTCCTGACCAAGGCGGTGGACATGTTCACCAAAGCCGTCGTGGCGCCGAGCCTGACGGCCGATCCGGGCCTGCCCCGCCTGCACACGGTGATCGATACGTGGTGCGGCTACCTCGCCCACAGCCCGTTCCCGAACGGCTGTTTCGTCACGGCCTCGTCCTGCGAGCTGGACGGGCAACCGGGCGAGTTGCGGACCTATCTCCAGGAGAGGGTGACCCGCTGGCAGGACTTCCTGCGTGAGCAGATCGTGGTCGCTCAGGCTGCGGGCGACATCAGCACGGCGCTCGATGTCGAAGATCTCTTGCCACTTCTGACGGGAATCGCCATGTCCGCCAATCAGGAGATTCAGCTGCTCGGCGACGACACGGCGGCAGCGCGCGCACGACGTCTCATGCGTGCCGTCATCGGCCAGGTCACCATGCGAACGCCACTATGACGGCCTCCTGCGCCGTACGGGCCGCTGTGCAAGGGGCATCCTCCCGCGGATTCGCAGCACCGTGGGAACGTGTGGTGGAAAGCCGGTGGCGGCGGAGCGAGCCCGTGTCCGATGATCGGCGTCGTGGATGCCGTCGTTCAGTGGGTGCGCACCGAGTGGACCAAGTCCTCCCGTGGCGGCCCCGAAGCCGCGCGGCGGAACGCGACCCCCGTCGCGTTCCCGCTGCCGCCGGGTCTGGCGTCGTCCGTGCACGAGGTCGCGATGCGGGAGGCGGATTCCTTCGAGCCCCGCGCGTCCGTACGGGAGCTGCCGGACCCCGGAGTGGCGCTCCAGGAGGACGGGGGCCTCCTGCGGGTCCGTCCGCCCCAGGTGTCGATGTTCGGCATGCCGCGCCGTCACCGCCGCCCGCCCTCGGTGCGGCTCGCCCCCGGGCAGTGGCTGCGGTGGCAGATCAACCACCGGTTCGTCGGCCTCTGCGGCGGGGAGTGGCATTACCGGCTCGACACCCTCAATGTCGCGTACGGTCCCGCCGCCCCGGACATCTTCCTGGGCTCACCGACGCGTCGCGTCGACGAACGCGGTTACCTGCGCTGGCCGAGACCGTGCGTGCACATGGCCGTCGAGGGGGAACGCGGGCGGTGCCGCCGGCAGCAGCGTGGCCAGTTCGTACCCGCTCTTGTGCGCGACGCGGCATGACGCCACGTTGTCCACTTGATGCAGCAGCTCAAGACGCGTCAGTCCGTCACCGGCGAACGTGGTGAAGGCCCAGTCGGTCAACGCCCGCAGCGCACGGGGAGCCACTCCCCGGCCGCGCGCGTGCGCCGCGGTCCAGTAACCGACCTCGGCCGAGGGCGCGCCGGACGTGACGTTCTTGAGCACCACATGGCCCGCCAACCGCCCCTCGGACACGGTGCTTTGGGTTTCGACAACGGCGAAACTGAAGCGGTCCCCCGCCTCCCGTCCCCGCTGCTGTTCCTGGATCCATCGTGCCGCGCCCGCCTCGTCGTCCACGGCCGCATTCGTCCAGCGGCGCAGGGCGCGGTCCTGGCACAGCTCGACGAGGTCGGCGGCGTCCGCCGGGCCCCAGGGGCGCAGGACGAGGGCGGGCGCCGATGGGGTGGCCTCCGCTTCCAACTGCGCGGCGATGTTGTCCATCGGCCGAGAATACGTGGCTGTGGTGGACACGACACCTGTCGCCCCCGATGCGGGAGGGGTCCCGGAGGCGGCTACGAGGCGGGAGCCTGACGTGAGCGCCGGCCGGCCCCGTCCCGGTCCTAGATCCCCGGCCGGTAGCGCAGGGGGTGCTCCTCCGGAATCTCCACGACCGCGATCCGTACGCCGTCCGGGTCGGTGATCCACATCTCGATCAGCCCCCAGGGCTCCTTCACCGGTGGGCGCAGCACCTCGACACCGCGCGCCGTGAGTTCCTCGTGGGCCGCTTCGACGTCGGCGACCTGCAGCCACAGCTGGAGGCCCGGAGCCGGAGGGGTGTCGGAGCGGCCGGAGAGTTCGAGGAAACCGCCGCCGAGGAAGTAGACCGTCCCGCGCTCGGGGCCTTCGCCGAATTCCCGGTAGACGGCGAGGCCGAGGGCCTCGCCGTAGAAGGCACGGGAGCGTTCGGGGTCGGTTGGCCGCAGCAGGGTGCGGCTGCTCAGTACATGCACCATGACGTGACCTTACGCATCGGGGGCGAGTTAGGGTCGACTGCCGTCGCAGGACGGTGCCGCATATCGCAGGGAAAGGACATCCGACGTCATGGAGATCGTGGACGCCGCCCGGCCCACCGCCGAGCCGACCTTCCGGGCCGCGACCGAGGCTGATGTGCCGGGGCTGGTCGCGCTGCTCGAGTCGGCCTATCGGGGGGACTCCAGCAGGGCGGGCTGGACGACGGAGGCCGACATCCTGGGCGGGCAGCGCACCGACTCCGAGGGGGTCGCGGCCGTGGTGAAGGGCGAGAACGGCCGGATGCTGGTGGTCGAGCAGGGTGGCGAGCTGGTGGCCTGCTGTCAGCTGGAGCACCGCGGTGACCATGCCTACTTCGGGATGTTCGCGGTGCGGCCCGCGCTGCAGGGCGACGGGCTCGGCAAGGTGATCATCGCCGAGGCGGAGCGGTGGGTGCGGGCCGAGTGGGGTGCGCGGGAGATGCGCATGACGGTGATCTCGGCCCGTGAGGAGCTGATCGCGTGGTACGAGCGGCGCGGCTACGCCCGCACGGGGGAGATGACGCCGTTCCCGTACGGGGACGAGCGCTTCGGCATCCCGCGCCGCGCCGGTCTCGAGTTCGAGCTGCTGGTCAAGCCGCTGGGGTGAGGTTCGTCCGGACGGGAGCGGGCGTGGTCATGCCGCCGGGGGCGGCGCCCGCCTGAATGGGAATGGGCCCGGTCACGCCGTGTAGCGGGCCGCTCGCCTGATCTCCGGGTAGTCGGTGGTGCCGCCGTCCAGGCCGAGGCCGCGGGCGAGCTTCAGGTGGTCCGGGGTGTTCACCGTCCAGCCGATGACCTTGAGGCCGGCCGCGTGGGCGCGCTGTACGAGCTCGAGGGTGAGCCGGCGGATGTTGAGGACCAGCATCCCGGCGTCGACCGCCCGTGCCCGGTCGATCACATCGAGGCCGTAGCGGCTGGCGACGAGCGCGGTGCGGGCGGTCGGCAGGAGGGTACGGATCTCGGCAAGGGCCTCGTCGTGGAAGGAGAGCACGTCCACGCGGTCCAGCAGGTTGCGGCGGGTGATCACCTCGGCGAGCGCCCGTGCGGCCGCGGTGTCCTTGATCTCCGCCTGGAGGGGCGCCCGCACGGCGTCCACGACCTCCTCGAAGACCGGGATGCGCTCGCCCTGCCCGGCGTCGAGCTCGTGCAGCTCGGCGAGGGTGAAGTCGCTGATGGGCCCCTGGCCGTCGGTCGTGCGGTCCACGTCGGCGTCGTGCATCACCACGAGCGCGCCGTCCTTGCTCAGGTGCAGGTCCAGTTCGATGACGTCCAGGCCCTCATGCTCGGCCCGGAGGAAGGACCGGAGGGTGTTCTCCGGCTCGACGCCCATCACTCCGCGGTGTCCGATGGTGAGAAAGGTCAACGGTGTCTCGCTCTTCTGTCGGCTCTGCTGGTCGTGCTGAGGCGGCTGCCCGGACCGGCGCTCAGCGTAACGGCCAACCGCGACGCGGGGGTTAAGACGGGGCCGCGGCATGGGCGCGGGGCGGCTACGGGGGCGTGTATCGCAGGAAAAACATCGGCGCGAAGGGGGTGGTGCAGGATAATTTCCGGTGGCCCCACTTGAGCCGGAGAACCATCGATGGATACGGTGTCTTTACGCGAGTTTCTTCGGTGGAGGTGTGGCTATGGCGGAAATTCTTTCGTCTGTGGTGGCGGAGGGTGTCATTCTGCCTGCGGAGCGTATGGATTGCGTAGTAGAGCACCCGTCCTGGCCCGCGCTGAAGGACGCCGTGGAGACCATCAGGCCCTGGCAGTCCAAGGACGGCTCGATCGACTTCGAGGCCGACGGCGCTCCACCCCGCGTCAGGGCCCGGGCCGCCGTCGACCGGGTCGTGCGGGCGGTCGAGGAGCTGGCCCCGCTGCTGCCGCACGACGCCGCGTACCACCGGGCGCTCGTCGCCGACCTGCGCCGCTGGGCCGAGGGCGGCTTCGGGGTGCCGGACTTCCTCGACTCGCTGCTCGCCTTCCAGCCCGCCCGCGGGCGCGCCGACGGCCTCCAGCACCTGGTCGTCTTCCCGATGTACACGCAGAACGGCAACCCGGACCGCAACCTCGAGGCGCTCGTGGTGCGCGTGGTGTGGCCCGAGTGGCTGGCCGAGCTCGAGCGCACCCGCTACGACAACCCGCTCTACATCGGCCTGGCCTTCGAGGACTTCACCTCTGGCTACGACACCAACTCCGCGGTGCTCTTCCCCGAGACCATCGCCGTCCGCGAGGTCCCGGAGCGCTTCAGCTGGGGAGGGATCTTCTGCGACCGCGAGGCCGCCCGCTTCCGGCGGGTGAGCGAGGCCGCCGTCCAGGCGCTGCGCGTCGAACTCCCCGAGGACGTCCAGGGCATGCTCGCCGACCAGCGGCGCTGCCAGGAGGCGTTCGCCCTGTGGGACATGGTCCACGACCGCACCCACAGCCATGGCGACCTGCCCTTCGACCCGTTCATGATCAAGCAGCGCCAGCCGTTCTGGATGTACGGCCTGGAGGAGCTGCGCTGTGACCTCACCGCCTTCAAGGAGGCCGTGAAGCTGGAGGCCGAGGGGATCGCGCAGGCCCGCGACGTCCAGTACGCCGTGATCTTCGACCGGATGTTCCGGTTCCCCGTCACCGGCGACCGCGTACGCAACTACGACGGGCTCGGCGGCCAGCTGCTCTTCGCCTACCTGCACCAGCACGACGTCGTACGCTGGACGGACAACACCCTGCACATCGACTGGGTCCGCGCCCCGCAGGTCACCAACCAGCTGTGCGCCGAGATCGAGAAGCTGTACCGCGACGGCATCGACCGCCCCAAGCTCGTCCACTGGTTCAAGGCGTATGAGCTGGTGTCGTCCTACCTGGCCCCGCACCCCGGCTCGGTGTGGGCCAAGGGCCCCGACGCCCTTGACCTCACCCAGCCGCCGCGCAAGCTGGTGGACGACGTGCTCCCCGACGAGTTCCCGCTCAGCATGTTCTACGAGGCGCTCGCCAAGAAGCTGCGCGACGTGGTCGCCTCCACCAGGGGCATCACGGCCGACAGCGACGTACGGGCGGCGGCGTGAAGCCGGTGGCCGGGGTGAGCGGAGGGCACGAGGAGGCCACGACCATGACCACACTGACGTCGAGCCCCACGCCGAACGAGCCGAACGGCAAGGGGCCCCTGGACGGAGCCGTGGTCGCGGTGGCCGGCGCGGCGGGCCCCGCGGGCCGCGCCGTGCTGCTCCGCCTCGCCGAGGCCGGGGCCACCGTCATCGCTTCCGACGCGGACCCCGCCCGGCTGGCCGAAGCCGTGGACGCCGCCCGCTACGCCCATGGCGGGGCCACCGTCACCGGCGACACCGTCGACCTGCTCGACCTGCGCGCGGCCCGCGAATGGGCTGACCGCACCGAGAAGGAGTTCGGCCGGGTGGACGGCCTGGTGCACCTGGTCGGCGGCTGGCGCGGCAGCAAGACCTTCGCCGACGCCCCGCTCGCCGACTGGGACACCCTGCACAACCTGCTGATCAGGACCGCCCAGCACACCTCGCTCGCCTTCCACGACGCCCTGCTGCGCAGCGGCAAGGGGCGCTATGTCCTGATCAGCGCGGCGGGCGCCTCCCAGCCCACCGCCGGGAACGCCGCGTACGCCGCCGCCAAGGCCGCCGCCGAGGCCTGGACCCTCGCGCTCGCCGACTCCTTCCGGAAGCTGGGGGACGAGGGCGGCCCGGCCGCGGCCGCTGTCATCCTGGTGGTCAAGGCGCTGGTGCACGACGCCATGCGAGCGGAGCGCCCCAACGCGAAGTTCGCGGGCTTCACGGATGTCAAGGAGCTGGCCGAGGCCATCGCCGGACTCTGGGACCGGCCCGCCCGGGAAGTGAACGGAACCCGTCTGTGGCTGACCCCCAAGCCGTGAACCCAGGGCGTACCGACGCCCGCCGCCACCACGACCCCGATCTGCGCGGATTCGCCAGCGACAACTACGCGGGAGCCCATCCGGAGATCCTCGCCGCGCTCGCCCTCGCCAACGGCGGCCACCAGGTCGCCTACGGCGAGGACGAGTACACCGAGCATCTGCAGCGGGTGATGCGCAGCCATTTCGGGGCCACGGCGCAGACCTTCCCGGTCTTCAACGGCACCGGTGCCAATGTGGTCGCCCTCCAGGCGCTCACCGACCGCTGGGGCGCGGTCATCACGGCCGACACCGCGCACATCCACGTCGACGAGTGCGGCGCTCCCGAGCGCGTGGGCGGGCTGAAGCTGCTCACCGTGCCCACCGAGGACGGCAAGCTCACCCCCGAGCTCATCGACCGCGAGGCGTACGGCTGGGACGACGAGCACCGGGCCATGCCCCAGGTCGTCTCCCTCGCCCAGAACACCGAGCTGGGCACCGTCTACACCGTGGACGAGATCCGCGCCATCTGCGACCACGCCCACGAGCGCGGCATGAAGGTCCACCTCGACGGGGCCCGGATAGCGAACGCGGCCGCGTCCCTGGATGTGCCGATGCGCGCCTTCACCAATGTGGTGGGCGTGGACGTGCTGTCCTTCGGCGGCACCAAGAACGGCATGCTCTTCGGCGAGGCCGTGGTGGTCCTCGACCCGGACGCCGTCCGCGGCATGAAGCACCTGCGCAAGCTGTCCATGCAGCTGGCGTCCAAGATGCGGTTCGTCTCCGTACAGCTGGAGGCGCTGCTCGCCCGCGACCTGTGGCTGCGCAACGCCCGCCACGCCAACGCGATGGCCCAGCGGCTGGCCGAGGGGGTCCGTACGGTCGAGGGGGTGGAGATCCTCCACCCGGTCCAGGCCAACGCCGTCTTCGCCCGGCTGCCGCACGATGTGGCCGAACGCCTGCGGAAGCGCTACCGCTTCTACTTCTGGGACGAGGCGGCGGGCGATGTGCGGTGGATGTGCTCCTTCGACACGACACAGGAGGACGTCGACGGCTTCGTCGCCGCGCTCCGGGAGGAGACGGGCAAGGTGTAGTGCCTTCCCGGGCCCTGTCCGGCCGAGAAAACAGCCGGTCGGACAGGGTCCCGGCGGAGCGGCCCCGGTCGGACAGGGCCCGAGTGGAGAGCGCTCAGCGGCGGTCGAGCCCGGCCGCCTGGGCCGGGGTGGGCGCGGTGCCGCCGAGGTGGGCCGGGACCCACCAGGTGTCGTCCGCGTTCTTGGGCCGCACCGGGTACGCCCGCTGCGCCGCCTCCAGCAACTCCTGCACCCGGGCGCGCAGCCGCTCGGTGAGCGTGTCCGACGGCTCGGTCGGGTCGGCCTCCATGGGCGCGCCCACCCGCATCGTGATCGGGAAGTGGTTGCGGCCCAGATCCCGCTTGTGGCCCTTGGTCCACAGCCGCTGGGTGCCCCACAGCGCCATCGGCAGCAGCGGTACGCCCGCCTCCTGGGCCAGCCGGGCCGCGCCCGTCTTGAAGTTCTTGAGGGTGAACGACTCGGAGATCGTCGCCTCGGGGAACACCCCGATGATTTCGCCCGAGCGCAGCGCCTTCAGCGCGTGCCGGTACGCGTCCATGCCCGCCGCGCGGTCGACCGGGATGTGCTTCATCGCGCGCATCAGCGGCCCTGCGACCTTGTGCCGGAAGACCGACTCCTTGGCCATGAAGCGGACCAGCCGCTTGCCCGGACGCGCGGTCAGCCCGCAGAAGACGAAGTCGAGATAGCCGATGTGGTTGCTCACCAGAACCGCGCCGCCCCGCTTGGGGATGTTCTCGGTGCCCTTGATGTCGAAGCGCAGGTCCAGCGCCTTGAACATGGTGCGGGCGGCACCGATCACGGGCGGGTAGACGAGCTCTGCCATAGGGGGACCCTTCTCTTTTCCTGGGAGGGCTCTCCCGACGGAAGTTACGCGGCCGTAGGTTCGGGCTTCTGGCAGATGGTGCCCCATGTCGCGCCTTTCTGCCTACCGGGCGGACCGCTGGGGCCGGGAGATCCTCATCACGTCGGGGCCGGGCGTACGCCGAAGGGGGCGCGGAGAGGAATGTGCGTGGGTGCTTCCGCGCTGCACCCGGCGAGGGACGATCGAGGTGATCGAGGCGAGCGAAGGGGCAGCTGGTGCGGAGCGGGCAGGGCGAGGCGGGCTACGGCGGGCGGCTGGACGCCGCGGAACTCGGGGCGAGGCTGGGGGAGCGGGCGACGCTCGTGCAGTTCTCGACCGCGTTCTGCCAGCCTTGCCGGGCCACCCGGCGCATTCTCGCCGACGTCGCCCGGATGGTGGACGGCGTGGCGCATGTGGAGATCGACGCCGAGGCGCGGCTGGACCTCGTGCGCGGGTTGGGCATCGTGCGGACCCCCACGGTGCTGGTGCTCGACGCCGAGGGGCGCATCGTGCGCCGCGCCGCCGGGCAGCCGCGCAGGGCGGACGTGATCGCGGCGCTCGGCGCGGCGGTCTGAGCCGCCGCCGGCGCCCGTTGGCAACGTCACAGTTCAACTGGGTTGCCTACGGGGAACACGCTGGGTGTACTGACGAGTAATATTTTGATCGGTGCAGGTGCCGCCCCGGTCGCCGACCGGCCGGAATCCGCACCCGAAGGCGCCTATGCTGCCAGCACAAGGCAGCTTGACGAGACGATGCAGTAGGAGAGCCGGCGTGAGCTTGAGGATCGTTGTCTGTGTGAAGTACGTGCCCGACGCCACCGGCGACCGGCACTTCGCCGAAGACCTGACCGTCGACCGCGACGACGTGGACGGCCTGCTCTCCGAGCTGGACGAGTACGCGGTCGAGCAGGCCCTCCAGATCTCCGACGAAGCCGATGACGCCGAGATCACCGTGCTGACCGTCGGCCCCGAGGACGCCAAGGACGCGCTGCGCAAGGCGCTGTCCATGGGCGCCGACAAGGCCGTCCACGTCGAGGACGACGACCTGCACGGCACGGACGTGCTGGGCACCTCGCTGGTGCTGGCCAAGGCGATCGAGAAGACCGGCTACGACCTCGTGGTCTGTGGCATGGCCTCCACCGACGGCACCATGGGCGTGCTGCCCGCGCTGCTGGCGGAGCGCCTCGGAGTTCCCCAGGTCACGCTGTTGTCGGAGGTCTCGGTCGAGGACGGCACGGTCAAGGGCCGCCGCGACGGCGACACGGCCTCGGAGCAGCTGGAGGCTTCGCTGCCCGCCGTCGTGTCCGTCACCGACCAGTCGGGCGAGGCCCGCTACCCCTCCTTCAAGGGCATCATGGCCGCCAAGAAGAAGCCGGTGACCTCCTGGGACCTCGAGGACCTGGAGATCGAGGCGGACGAGGTCGGCCTGGAGGGCGCCTGGACCGCGGTCGACAGCGCCACGGAGCGCCCGGCCCGCACCGCGGGCACGATCGTCAAGGACGAGGGCGAGGGCGGCAAGCAACTTGCCGAGTTCTTGGCGGGTCAGAAGTTCATCTGACCCGGCCGCGCCCGACGCACCGCCAACCGCCCGCACTTTTTCCGCAGGAGATCGATTCCCATGGCTGAAGTCCTCGTCTATGTCGACCACGTGGACGGCGCCGTCCGCAAGCCCACCCTCGAGCTGCTGACCCTGGCCCGCCGAATCGGTGAGCCGGTGGCCGTCGCCCTCGGCAACGGTGCCGCCGACACCGCTGCCACGCTCGCCGAGCACGGCGCGGTGAAGGTGCTCACGCACGATGCCCCGGAGTACGCCGACTACCTCGTCGTACCGAAGGTGGACGCGCTCCAGGCCGCCTACAAGGCCGTCTCCCCGGCCGCCGTGCTGGTCCCGTCCTCCGCCGAGGGCAAGGAGATCGCCGCCCGCCTGGCCGTCCGGGTCGACTCGGGCATCATCACCGACGCCATCGACCTGGAGGCCGGCGACGAGGGCCCGATCGCGACCCAGTCGGTGTTCGCCGCCGCGTTCACCACCAAGTCCCGGGTCAGCAACGGCACCCCGGTCATCACCGTCAAGCCGAACTCGGCCGCTGTGGAAGCCGCCCCGGCCGCCGGCGCCGTCGAGGAGCTGTCCGTGACCTTCTCGGACCAGGCCACCGGCACCAAGGTCACCGCCCGTACCCCGCGCGAGTCCACCGGGCGCCCCGAGCTGACCGAGGCCGCGATCGTGGTCTCCGGCGGCCGCGGCGTCGGCGGCGCGGAGAACTTCCCCCTCGTCGAGGCGCTGGCCGACTCGCTCGGAGCCGCCGTGGGCGCCTCGCGCGCCGCGGTGGACGCGGGCTGGTACCCGCACACCAACCAGGTGGGCCAGACCGGCAAGTCGGTCTCCCCGCAGCTGTACATCGCCACCGGCATCTCCGGTGCGATCCAGCACCGGGCCGGCATGCAGACCTCCAAGACCATCGTGGCCATCAACAAGGACGCCGAGGCCCCGATCTTCGACCTCGTCGACTACGGCGTGGTCGGCGACCTCTTCGAGGTGGTCCCGCAGCTGACCGAGGAGATCAAGACCCGCAAGGGCTGACGCCTCGCCGGACGGCCCCCGTGTGCGGACGATGCGCCGCGCACGGGGGCCGTGCGCGTGTTCAGGGAGGTGTTGACCTGCGGCCGAGCCGCGGATAACTTCACTGAACGGATTATTGATTCCGTACTGCGGAAAGATGGAAGCGGCATGGTGGAGGAAGCGCGGATGGGGCAGCAAGAGACGTTCGCGACCAGCCTTCCCAGCGCCGTACGTGACGGGATCGCCGCCTCCCTCGCCGGCGTCGACGCCGAACTCGCCCGCCGCTACCCCGGCGACCCCGGCACCCGCCAGCCCGTCCACACCGTCTATGTCCCCGCCGACCTCTTCACCGCGGGCACCGTCCGCGACTGGGGCGACCAGGCCCTCGCCGCGCTCGACGAACACGCCCCCGACCCCGCCGCGCTGGCCGCCGTCCTCGGCATCCAGCACGACCTCGCCGAGCCGGTTTACGCGCGGGTGCGCGCCAAGCTGGCGCGCGAGCCCATCGAGGACCTGCGCATCGACTTCGAGGACGGCTACGGCCCGCGCCCCGACGCCGAGGAGGACGCCGCGGCCGCCCGCGCGGCCTCCCTGGTCGCCGCCGCCGTCGCGGAAGGCGCCGCGCCGCCGTACGTCGGCATCCGCATGAAGTGCATGGAAGCCGCCGTCCGCGACCGCGGCATCCGCACCCTCGACATCTTTCTCACCGGGCTGCTGGACGCCGGAGGCCTGCCGGGCGGACTCGTCCTCACCCTGCCGAAGGTCACCTACGCCGAGCAGGTCACCGCCATGGTCCGGCTGTGCGAGGCGTTCGAGCAGGCGCACGGCCTGGCCGCGGGCCGGATCGGCTTCGAGATCCAGATCGAGACCACCCAGGCCGTCCTCGGCCCCGACGGCCGCGCCACCGTCGCCCGTATGATCGACGCCGCCGGGGGCCGGGCCACCGGGCTGCACTACGGAACCTTCGACTACAGCGCCTCCTGCGGGGTCAGCGCCGCCCACCAGTCCATGGACCACCCCGTCGCCGACCACGCCAAGGCCGTCATGCAGGTCGCCGCCGCCGGCACCGGCGTCAGGCTCTCCGACGGCTCGACCAACGTCCTGCCCGTCGGCTCGCCCGAGCAGGTCCACGAGGCCTGGCGGCTCCACCACCGCCTGGTCCGACGGTCATTGACGCGCGCGTACTACCAGGGGTGGGACATGCACCCCGGCCATCTGCCGACCCGTTACGCCGCCGTCTACGCCTTCTACCGGGAGGGCCTGCCGCAGGCCGCGGCCCGCCTGGCCGCGTACGTCAACCGCGCGGGCGGCGCCATCGCCGACGAACCGGCCACGGCCAAGGCCCTCAGCGGCTATCTGCTGCGCGGCCTGGACTGCGGCGCGGTGGACGGCGCGGAGGTGGAGCGCCTCACCGGCCTGGACCGCGCCACCCTGAACACCCTGTCGGGCCGGGCCCCCGCCACGAGCTGAACTCTGGCGCCAATGAGTTCACTCTGACGCCTCACCCGGGATGCGGTGCCGCCGGGGAAGGCGCGAGATGTTGTCATGACCGGCGCCCCCGACGAGTCACCGGGCAGCCCCGCGACGCCGAAGCCGCCGAAGCCGCCGCACGACCACTCCGCCGCGGGGGCGGGCGGTGGCCGGGTGCGCCGTCGCGGGGGCCGGGGTTTCGGGGGGATCGCCAGGAGTGCCGCGTCGGGGTTGCTGATGTCGCTCGCCTGTCTGCTCGTCCCGGTGTCCCTGGTGTCAGCGTGGCTCCACGACGTCGTCCTCGACACCGACCGCTACGTGGCGACGGTCTCCCCGCTCGCGAAGGACCCCGCGATCCAGGACGCCGCGCTGCGGCACGTCCGCCGGGCCCTGGATGCCCGCCGCAGCGGCCGGGACCTCACCTCGGACATCGCTTCCTGGCTGCGCCGCCAGGGGCTGCCGCCGGCGGCAGCCGACGCGGTCGAGGGGTTCGGGCCGAAGCTGGACCCGGCCATCGACGAGGCGTTGACGAGGGTGGCGGCACATGTCGTGCGCGGCGACCAGTTCCCCGCGGTGTGGGTCCGCGCCAACCGGGCCGTCCACTCCGCTCTCGTCCATGTGCTCACCGGCGAGGGGCGTGGACCGGTCGGGGTGGACGGCGACACGGTGACCCTGGACGTGGGCGCGGCCGTCGAAAAGGTCAAGCGGCAGCTGCTGGACGCCGGACTCCCCTCGGCGAGCGCCATCCCCGACGTCGACCGGCGCATGGTCCTGTTCCACTCCGCCCAACTGGGCCGGGTCAGATTCGGGGCGCGCCTGCTGGACCTGGCCGGCGCCTGGCTGCCCGGGCTGACCGCGCTGCTCGGCACATCCGGCGTCCTGCTCGCGCGTCGGCGCCGCCGTGCCCTGGCCCGCGCCGCGCTGGGGACCGCCGTCACCTCTCTCGCCCTGGCCGCGGGCATGGCCGCCGCCCGTCAGTACTACCTCGACCACCTGCCGCCGAGCGTGCTGTCCCGGGCGGCAGCGGCGGCCGTCTGCGACACACTGCTGCGCGGATTGTGGATCACCGTCCGCACCACGGGGGTGCTCGGCCTCGTCATCGCGCTGGGCGCCTACCTGGCGGGACCCGGCCGACTGCCCCGCGCGGCGCGGAAGGGCGCCGACCGCGCGGCCGACTCCGCCGCGCGCTGGAGCGCGGCCCGCGGGCTGCGTACCGGGCGGGCCGGCACCTGGGCCGCGCGGCACCGCCGGGGGCTGACCTTCGGGGTGCTGCTGCCGACGGCCGGCGCGTTCGGCGCCTGGAACCACCCCACCGCACTGACGGTGCTGCTCCTGGTGCTGGTTCTGCTGGCCGCGCTCACGGCGATCGCGCTGCTGGCCGCGACCGGCCGAGAGGCCAGGACCCGCGCGGCCCGGCCCCGGCTGCCCACCGGGCGGGGCAGCCGGTAGCCGGGGCCGCTACGGGGTGAGGATGAGCACGATGAAGAGCAGACAGGTGGCGATGGTGACCACCCAGCTGTGGGAGGTCAGCCACTCGCGGAGGCGAGGCATGGCCTCCCGCGCGCGCCGGCCGGCCAGGAGGAGGACCAGCAGCGGCAACGCGGCGACCAGCACCGTCAGCCCGATGAACGGCAGCGCCGCCGCCACACCCACGCCGTGCTGTTCCAGGGACGCCCCCACGGTCAGCATGACCATGATGTCGGACGGCATGACCAGGATGACCAGGAGGCCGACGGTGAAGGCCTTCCCGGGCCCCGCCTCCATCAGCGAGCCCAGCCACTTCGGCGGCTCGGCCGTCTCCCGCTTCACGTACGCCTTCACCGCCGCCAACACCAGCAGCGCCACCAGCACGATCTGGACGACCGTCCCGGCCGATCCGCGCTCGGACGGGCTGCCCGGCGCGACCACTTGGCCCAGCAGTGCGAAGATCCCCCGGGCGATCGTGACCCCCGCCGCCGTCGCGATCGCCACCCCGAGGAGGAACGCCAGCGACACCCGCACCGGCCGCGGCACGGTCACCAGGATGACGGCGGACACGATTTGCGGCCCCGCCATCATGGTGACGGCGAGCGGGAGAATCTGCAGGTCCATGGGCTGCCCTCTCCGGCCTCCGGCTCGCGACGGCTTCGCTTCCTCCAGACGGCTTCGCTTTCTCCATTCGTACGCGCCCGCGCCCCTACGGCATCCGGTGCTGCGCCGACCGGACCCGAGAGCGCGCCGTACGCTTGAAGCAGGCGGCCCTGGTGGGAGCCTTCGTCGGTCTCGCCGGGCGCGTCCGACGGGAGGCGGATGATGGACTATCCATTGCTGAACGTGTTCATGACCACTGTCTGGGTCTTTCTCTGGATCCTGTGGTTCATACTGCTCTTCCGCGTGATCGGCGATCTCTTCCGGGATGACTCGATGAGCGGTTGGGCCAAGGCGGGCTGGTGCTTCTTCGTCGTCGTCCTGCCCTTCCTCGGTATCTTCGTGTACCTGATCGCACGGGGCCGCGGGATGGGCGAGCGCGAGGCGAAGGCGGCCCTGAAGGCGGAGGCGGATCTGAAGGAGTTCGTGCGCGAGACCGCCGCGACGGGTCATGCCGAGGAGCTCTCCAAGCTGGTGGAGCTCAAGAACCACGGCGACATCACGACCGAGGAGTACGAGCGCGCCAAGGCCAAGGTGCTCGCGGCCTGACGGACCGTATGCACTGCGTCAGTACCGCACCGCCGCGCCGACCTGCGCTGTGAGGTGACCGCTGAGCTTGCGGTGGCTGCGGGCGGTGGCCTTCTTCGACGAGCGGGGCTGGACCGAGGAGACCGTCAGAACGGTCACATCGAGCAGGCTCCCCTTCGCATCGCGGAAGTTCACCTCCACGGCGTACTTCGCCACGTTGTCCTTCTTGTTGGTCACGGTGATCGGTGCGACGGCGTGGCCGTCATGGGCGATCGAGACGGTGCCGGCCTTCACATCGCCCTTGGCGTTCACGCCGTTTTTGATCTTGTCCAACTCGGCCTTCGCGGAGGCGGTCGCCGAGGCGACGGCCTTGGAGACCCGGGAGGCCGGGGACGATGAGCCACCGCCGTTCGAACAGCCGGCGGACACCAGCACCGTGGCCGCCACCAGGGTTCCCGCGCAGAACGTCCGTATCCGGCACTGGGTCATCGTGCCTCACCTCGTCCCGTCCGCACCGTGTCGCACTTGTTCGGGGCACCGCCGTCGGACCCACTCTGACGACAGAAGGACGACGCGGCGACCCGGATGGTCCATCCGGGGCCGGGCCCGGGGTGGCGGTTACGTGGCCGGCGGCGACTCGCCGGAGCCGCGGGCGATCAGGCGCGTCGGCAGTACGACCCGCCGAGGCTCGCCCCCCGCCCCGTCCAGGCGGCGGAAGAGCAGGTCCGCGGCGGTGCGGCCGAGCTGGGCCGAGTCCTGGGCGATCACGGTGATGCCGGGGGAGAGGAGGTCGGCGAGCTCGAAGTCGTCGAAGCCGACGAGGGCCACCGGTCCGGGGCGCCCGGCCAGGACCCGTACGACGGTGACCGTCACACGGTTGTTGCCCGCGAACAGGGCGGTGACCGGCTCCGGGGCGTTCAGCATCGTGATGGCCGCCACCCGTACCCGCTCGGGGTCGGTGGGGCCGAGGGACACCCACGCGTCGTCGACCGGCAGCCCGGCCTCGGCCATCGCCGCCCGGTAGCCACGCAGCCGCTCCTCGGCGGTGTGGATGCCCGGCTGGTCACCGAGAAAGCCGATGCGGCGGTGGCCGTGGGCGATCAGGTGGGCGACGCCGTCGCGCGCGCCGCCGAAGCTGTCGGAGAGCACGGCGTCGGCGTCGATACGGCCCGCCGGGCGGTCCACGAACACCGTGGCGACGCCCGCGGCTATCTCCGGGCCCAGGTAGCGGTGGTCGCGCCCGGCCGGGATGACGACGAGGCCGTCGACCCGCCGGGCGCACAGGGCGAGCACGAGCTCCTGCTCGCGCTCGGGGTCCTCGGCGCTCGAACCGTTGATCAGCAGGGCGCCGTGCGCGCGGGCGACCTCCTCGACGGCGCGGCTGAGGGGCCCGTAGAACGGGTCGGCGAGGTCTTCGAGGACCAGTCCGATGCTGGCGGTGCGGCCCTTGCGCAGGATGCGGGCGCTGTCGTTGCGACGGAAGCCGAGCGCGGTGATGGCCTCCTGGACGCGCCGTTCGGTGTCGGGTGTGACCCCCGGCTCGCTGTTGACCACTCGCGAGACCGTCTTCAGACCGACCCCGGCGCGCGCGGCGACGTCCTTCATGGTGGGCCGGGTGCCGTAGCGGCGCGAAGTGCTGGCGGTGCCCGGAGCGGTGTCGGTCACGGTGCGCTTGTCCCGTCGCTGGTCGTTCGCTGGTCGTCGTGCGGAAGGGTGTCCGAGCATAGCCCCTGGACAACGTTGTCAGCGGCAGGGAAGACTGTTGCCTCACAGCGATACGTTCAGGCCTGCCGGGGGAGTCGACTCATATGCCACGTGACCTCATCGCCGCACTGGATATCGGCGGGACCAAGATCGCGGGTGCCCTGGTGGACGGCAGTGGCAAGCTGGTCGTACGGGCCAGGCGCGCCACCCCCGCCCAGGAGTCCGGGGAGACCGTGATGCGCGAGGTCACGGCGGTGCTCGACGAGCTGTCGGGCACCGCGCAGTGGTCGCGGGTCGCCGCGGTCGGAATCGGCAGCGCGGGCCCGGTCGACGCCTCCGTCGGCACCGTCAGCCCCGTCAACATCCCCGGCTGGCGAGACTTCCCCCTGGTCGCCGGGGTCCGGGAGACGGTCGGCGAACTGCCGCTCGCGCTGGTCGGCGACGGGGTGGCGATGACGGCGGCCGAGCACTGGCAGGGCGCGGCGCGCGGGCGTACGGGCGCGCTGTGCATGGTGGTGTCCACGGGCGTCGGCGGCGGCCTGGTGCTGAACGGCCGGCTGCACCCGGGCCCCACGGGGAACGCCGGGCACATCGGCCACATCAGTGTGGACCTCGACGGCGACCCGTGCCCGTGCGGCGCGCGCGGCTGTGTCGAGCGCATCGCCAGCGGCCCCAACATCGCCCGACGGGCCCTGGAGGGCGGCTGGCGCCCCGGCCCCGGCGGCGACACCAGCGCGGCGGCCGTGGCCGCCTCGGCCCGGGCCGGCGACCCGGTCGCACGGGCCTCTTTCGAGCGCGCCGCGCAGGCGCTGGCCGCCGGGATCGCGGCCACCGCGACGCTCGTGGAGATCGAGGTGGCCGTGGTCGGCGGCGGGGTGGCGGGCGCCGGGGACGTGCTCTTCACACCACTGCGGCGCGCGCTGCGCGACTACGCGACCCTGTCGTTCGTCGGTGGCCTGGAGGTGGTCCCCGCGCAGATGGGCACGGACGCCGGACTGGTCGGCGCCGCCGCCGCGGCCGCCCAGCAGGTGCACGTGGACGGCTTCGGCCCCTTCTCCTAGTGCTCGGTTCTGGCGCCCCGGAGGGGCACCTCCCATCGACCCGACAGGGCCTGCACGCCCGCGAGTTGAGCGGGACTGTCGGTGCTTGCCCCTAAGCTGTTGCGTGACCACGGCTTACAAGGGGGACTGAGGCACGGTGTCATCGGGGGACGTGAGCGGGGACCTGACCGGCAGGCTGCTCGGCGGTCGGTACCGCGTGACCGGCACGCTCGGCCGGGGCGGTATGGGCGTGGTCTGCAAGGCCGTCGACGAGGTGCTGGGCCGGGAGGTCGCGGTCAAGGTGCTGCGCGCCTACACCGACTCCTCCGGGCCCGAACTCGCCGATCTGCGCGTCCGGATGCAGCGGGAGGCCCGGGCCGCGGCGCGGATCCGGCACTCCGGTGTGATCACGGTGCACGACGTGACGGAGGAGAGCGGGCTTCCGGTCATCGTCATGGAGCTCATTGACGGCCGGTCGCTGGACGACGTGATAGACGAGCAGGGCGTCGTGGAGCCCCTGGAGGCCGCGGCGATCGGCGCGAAGGTGGCGGACGCCCTCGGCGCGGGCCATCACGTCGGCGTGCTGCACCGGGACGTGAAGCCGGGCAATGTGCTGCTCGACCACGACGGCCGGGTCGTCCTCACCGACTTCGGCATCGCGAGCATGGAGGCGCCGGGCGACGACGCGACCACCAAACTGACCCGTAGCGGCGAGCTGATCGGCTCCCTGGACTATCTCGCGCCGGAGCGCGCCCAGGGCCAGGAGCCCGGCCCGGCTTCGGACGTCTGGGCGCTCGGCATGACGCTGTACGCGGCGGTGGAGGGCTCGTCCCCGTTCCGCCGGACGTCGGTGTGGTCGACGCTGACGGCGATCGTCACCGAACCGCTTCCGGAGCCGAGGCGGGCCGGGCCGCTGACGCCGGTCCTGCACGCGATGATGGACAAGGACCCGGCGGCTCGGCCGTCCGCGGCCCAGGCGCGGGCGATGCTGGAGGCCGTCGCGGCGGGGGAGGAGCCGTGGGCCGCCGCGGGGTGGGTCGGGCGGACGCCGACGGTGCCGGATGTGCTGGGCTCCGCGCCGCCGCCGCACACACGGCCTGGCGACCCGTCCGCGGGCCCGCCCGCCGGCCCGAGGTCCGCCGAGCCGCAGCCCTCCGTTCCGCAGCCGTCTGCCCCGCTGCCTTCCGCCTCTCAGCCGCCCATTCAGCCGTCTTCCCCCTTGTTGTCCTCGGCCCCGTCCGGCTTCGGGCCGCCGCAGGCCCCCGAGGAGCCGCTGGTGAGCGGCGGGGCTCCGGACGGTGGGGTGCCGCCGGGGCCCGGTCGTCAGCCGGGGCGTAAGAAGGCGCTGATCGCGGCCGTGGTCGTCGCCGTTCTGCTCGCCGGGGGAGGCGTGACATACGCGCTCGTCGGCGGCGACGGCGACAAGGCCGCGGCCGGGCGTCAGGAGGACACATCGGCGTCCCCCTCTCACTCCGCTACACCGGACGGCGGGAAGACCGGGGACAAGGGCAGTACGGGCGGCAAGGACGGCAAGGACGGCAAGGGCGACAAGGGCGACAAAGGCGGGAAGAAGACCGCGGAGCCCTCGGGCTCCGGTTCCCCGTCCGCCTCGGGCGAGCCCGGTAGCAGCGGCAATGGCGCGTCCGGCGGCTCGGACGGCGGCAAGGGCGGCGGGAGCGGCGGGCCTTCGGGCGGAGGCGGAGGCGGCGACCACGACGGCTCCGCCGGCGCGAGCGGGGCCGGCGGCGGTGGCGGCTCCCCGGATCCCGATCCCTCGCCGGTCTGCCGTGACGCCGGCGGCGGGAAGTACAACTGCGAGGTGTGGCGCACCGCCACGTCGTACACAGCCGCCGGAGAGCCGGTCGGCACTCTCAACCAGGGCCTGAACTACTTCTACTGCCAGCAGAACCTGGGCCGCCGGGAGACCTACGGCAAGTGGACGAACGTGTGGTGGGCCAAGACGGACGACGACAGCGGCCACACCAACGTGTTCGTCAGTGACGTCTACATCAAGGGCGGGGACAACGACCAGCCCCTCCCCGGGCTGCCCGTGTGCTGACGGGTGAGCGAGGAGGGGCCGGTCGGTCGCGGAGCGAAGCGCGGTGGCTCCGCCCGTCCGGCGGCGTCAGCAGCTGAAGGCCGCCTCCGCCCAGTCCCCGTGGTCGCTGGTCACGTCGTCCCCGGCGTCGGTGGTCACCAGCCGGACGGTCGTCGCGCCGCCGAGGGCGGCCTTGACGGCCGTGGCCGGGTCGGCGTTGGTCAGCGTCCCCGTCGCGGCGACCTTCTCGCCGTCCGCCCAGACCTCGAAGGCGACCGTCCCGGCGGCGTCCTCCTCGTCGTCCACGCCGACCTGGGCCGTGAAGCTCGTGCACCGGCCGCCGGTGTAGTACGTCACCTCGCTCGGCGCATGCACCCCCAGGCCCTTGGCGTGGACGGTGCCGCCGATGGTGATCGGATGTCCGTCACCCGCCGCGTTCTCGCCCACGCTGGTGTCCTTCTCCACCGGACCCCAGCCGTTGACCGCGCTCAGCCACGGCAGGTCGCTTGCGTACGAGGTCCCGGAGGGCGGCGCCACCACCACATGCACCGGAGCCGGCAGCTCCGCCGCTGCCCGGGTGCCCCGCGGGGAGCGATAGTCCGCCGAGACCTTCAGTTCGTATGCGCCGGCCGGGGTGCCGACGGGCGCGGTGACCCGCCAGCGCGTGGTCAGCTTTCGGCCGGTGGGCAGGGTGGCGGCCCTGGTCGGGGAGGTGGCCTCGACGCGCCAGCCGTCGGGGCCGGTGAGGCGGACCGAGACCCGGCGGGCGGGGCTGCGGCCGAGGTCGGTGACGGTCGTGGCGACCTCGGCGGTGGTCCCGGCCTCGGCCAGCGCGGCCGCGTCGGTGCCCAGTTCCACGGCGGGTGGGTAGGCGGCCCAGCGCCGGTCGGCCGAGACGCGGAACAGCGCGGTGCCATGGGCCGGGACGGTGGCCGCCACCTCTCCCGCGGTGTTGTAGCTCCGGTGTTGCCACAGGTCGCGCAGCCGGTATGCGTCCGCCTTCGGCAGGCCGAGCGCGGTGGCCGTGGTGGCGATGTGCCGGGGCCGGTCGGTCTCGTTGAAGAGCGCGACCGCCCGGTCGCCGCCCGCGAGCTCCTTGACGACGATCCGGCCACCGCCCTCGGAGGAGAGCACCTCGCCCTGCTTGCCGAGCCGGTCCTGGTCGACGGCGATGACCTCGCGGTTGCCGAGGATCTCGTAGGTCTCGGGGGTTGCCTTGCGCAGGTCGGTTCCGATGAGCAGCGGCGCCGCCATGATCGACCAGAGGGAGAAGTGGCTGCGGTACTCGGTGGGCGTCATCCCGCCGTTGCCGACCTCCAGCATGTCGGGGTCGTTCCAGTGGCCGGGCCCGGCGTACGGGGCGAGCGGGAGGTTCTTCTTGGCAATCGAGAGCATGCTGCCCCAGCTGTCGCTGATGTCGCCGGTGGTACGCCACAGCTGGCCGATGTCCGAGGCCCACTCCCATGGCTTGTTCTGGCCCCATTCACAGATGCTGTAGACGATGGGGCGGCCGGTCGCCCGGAGGGCGTCGCGCATGGCCAGATAGCGCTGCTTGGCGTCCACGCCTTGGTTATTGCAGTTGTCGTACTTGAGGTAGTCCACGCCCCAGTCGGCGAACTGCTGGGCGTCCGAGCGCTCATGGCCCAGGGCGCCGGGGAAGCCGGCGCTGTTGCAGGTCTTGGTGCCGGCGCTGGTGTAGATGCCGAACTTCAGCCCCTTGGAGTGCACATAGTCGGCGACGGCCTTGATGCCGTTCGGGAAGCGCACGGGGTCCGGGACCAGCTTGCCGTCCGCGTCGCGCTGGGGCAGCGCCCAGCAGTCGTCGAGGTTGACGTAGCGGTATCCGGCCTCCTTCAGGCCCTTGGTGACGAAGATGTCGGCGATGTCCTTGACCATCGCCTCGTTGAACTCGGCCCGGCAGTGGGTCGAGTTCCAGTTGTTGAAGCCCATCGGGGGAGTGAGGGCGAGCCCACCGTCCGGCGCGGCGGCGGCCGGTGCCGCGTCCGCGACGGCATCGGCGGGCTGGGCGGCGGGCCGGGTCGCGGGCTGGGCGGCGGCCGGGACGGTCAGCCCGGCCGCCCCGGTCGTACCCAGCAGTGCGGCGGCCACTCCTCCGATGATTCTTCGGCGGATGGCCAGGGAAGAGACATGGCGCATGAGGCGGGTCCTCCGTTCTCGACGGGGTGACGCTGCGTCAAAGCACGTTACTCGCGGTCGTTTACGGTAGACCGTGTTGGAGTCTGTTGGAAGAGAACCGATAACGGTTGTTCGATATCTCGTCATAACTCTTGACTGGGCCCCGCTCGACGGGCTGAGATCCACTCACTCGCGTTCGGTTGTGTTTGATTGAACCTCCTTGGAGGGGCACGTGGCACAGTCATCGTCAGAACATCGGATCTCCCGTCGCGCTCTGCTCCGGGGTACCGCGGTCGGAGCCGGCGCGGTCGCCCTCCCGGCGCTGCTCACCGCCTGCGGGGGCCCCAGCGACGAGGTGAAGATAGGGTCCAACGCCTCGGACGCCGTACCGCGCAAGGCGTTCGCCGAGGTGTTCGACGCCTACGAGAAGAAATCTGACAAGAAGGTCAAGGTCAACACCGTCAACCACGAGTCCTTTCAGGAGAACATCAACCGCTATCTCAAGGGCACCCCGGACGACGTCTTCATGTGGTTCGCGGGGTACCGCATGCAGTTCTTCGCCAAGCAGGGGCTGCTCGCCGACATCAGCGACGTCTGGAAGGGCTTCGACGGCTTCTCCGACGCGCTCAAGCAGCAGTCCACCGGCGAGGACGGCAAGCAGTACTTCGTGCCGTATTACTACTACCCCTGGGCCGTCTTCTACCGGAAGAGCGTGTTCCAGCAGCACGGCTACGAGATCCCCAAGACCTTCGACGAGTACCGCGCGCTCGCCAAGCGGATGGACAAGGACGGCCTGGACGCGATCGCCTTCGGCGACAAGGACGGCTGGCCCGCCATGGGCACCTTCGACTACCTCAATATGCGGGCCAATGGCTATGACTTCCACGTCTCCTTGATGGGTGGAAAGGAGTCCTGGACCGACCCCAAGGTCAAGCAGGTCTTCGACCTGTGGCGCGGTCTGATGCCGTACCACCAGAAGGGGGCCAACGGGCGCACCTGGCAGGAGGCCGCGCAGAGCCTGGCACAGAAGAAGTCGGGCATGGCCGTCTTCGGCCTTCCGCACCCCGGCCAGCAGTTCCCCGAGGCCGACCGGGACGACCTCGACTTCTTCGCCTTCCCCGAGATCGACTCCGCCTACGGCCAGGACGCGGTCGAGGCGCCGATCGACGGCTTCCTGCTGTCCAAGAAGTCCAAGCGGCAGAAGCAGGGCAAGGAGCTGTTGAAGTACCTCGCCACTCCGGCCGCCGAGGAGATCTACCTCAAGCGGGACCCCAACAACATCGCGGTCAACGAGGGTGCGTCCACCTCCTCGTACAACACGCTTCAGAAGAAGGCCGTCAAGCTCATCGCCGACGCGAAGCAGATCTCGCAGTTCATGGACCGCGACACCCGCCCCGACTTCGCGTCCCAGGTGATGATCCGGGCCATTCAGCAGTTCATCAACGACCCGGACGACATCGACTCCCTGACGAAGAGCATCGAGTCCCAGAAGAAGACCATCTTCACCAGCAACTAGGAGACACACGCCGTGCCGCACACCACCGCGCGGCGTGCCAGGCGGCGGGGCCCGCGGAAGTTCACCACCCGCGACCTCGCCGTCATCGGCGTGCTGCTGGGCATACCCGTACTGCTCGACCTCACCCTCGTCTGGGGTCCGACCCTCGCCTCCATCGGCCTGTCCTTCACCAGCTGGGACGGTATCGGCGACATCCACTGGGTCGGCGTCGACAACTACCGCACCCTGTTCACCGACTATCCGCCGTTCTGGCCGGCCGCCCGCAACAATCTGCTGTGGCTGGCGTTCCTGGGGTTCGTCGCGACCCCGTTCGGGCTGCTGCTGGCCGTACTCCTCGACAGGGGCGTCCGGTTCAGCCGCTTCTACCAGTCCACCCTCTACATGCCGGTGGTGCTCTCGCTCGCCATCGTCGGCTTCATGGCCCAGCTGGTCTTCTCCCGCGACCAAGGCGTGCTCAACGCCATCCTCGGCAACACCGACGACCCGGTGGACTGGCTCGGCGACCCCGACCTCAACATCTGGGTGGTGCTGCTGGCCGCCGCCTGGCGGCACACCGGGTATGTGATGATCCTTTACCTGGCCGGGCTGAAGTCCGTGGACCCCTCCCTCAAGGAGGCCGCCGCCCTCGACGGGGCCAACGAGCGGCAGACCTTCTTCCGGGTCGTGCTGCCCACACTGCGGCCGGTCAACGTCATCGTCGGCGTCATCACCGTCATCGAGGCCTTGCGCGCCTTCGACATCGTCTACGCCATCAACCACGGACGCAACGGCCTGGAACTGCTCTCCGTGCTCGTCACGGACAACATCATCGGTGAGGCCAGCCGCATCGGCTTCGGGTCCGCCATCGCCGTCGTCCTGCTCACCGTGTCCCTGGGATTCATCGTGACCTACCTGGTCCAGGAGCTGCGAGGGGAGAAGAAGGGATGACCACGAGCACCCGGACCGCACCCGCGCGGACCCCCGCCCCGGCGGCGCCGAAACAGGGCGGGCGCCGCCGGACGCGCCCCGCACGCCTGGGGCTGCACGCCTTCTTGATGACCGTCTCGCTCGCCTTCCTCGCCCCGCTGCTGCTGGCCGTCTACGCCTCGCTGCGCCCGTACGAGGAGACCGCCGAGCACGGCTACTTCTCACTGCCCCGCCATCTGTCGTTCGACTACTACAAGCAGGCGTTCAACGACTCGGGCATGAGCAAGTACTTCGTCAACTCGCTCATCATCGCGGTGCCCGGGGTGCTGCTGACGCTCTTCTTCGCCTCCTTCGTCGCCTTCGCCGTCTCCCGGCTGAAGATGCGCGGCGGGCTGATCCTCCTGATGGTCTTCACGGCCGGGAACCTGCTGCCGCAGCAGGTGATCGTCACCCCGCTGTATGTGCTCTTCACCAAGATCAACCTGCCGTACTGGATGTCGGAGTCGATGACGATGTACGACTCCTACTGGGCGGTGATCGGCGTCCAGGTCGCCTTCCAGATCGGCTTCTGCGTCTTCGTCCTGGCAAACTTCATGCGCACCCTGCCGCTGGAGATCCTGGAGGCGGCGGTGGTGGACGGCGCCGGGGTGTGGACGCAGTACTGGCGGATCACCCTGCCGCTGTGCCGCCCGGCGCTGGCGGCGCTCGGCACGCTCCAGTTCACCTGGATGTACAACGACTTCCTGTGGGCCCTCGTCTTCGTCTCCGACGGCGACAAGCTCCCCATCACGTCCGCGCTCAACAATCTGCGCGGGCAGTTCTTCACGGACTACAACCTGCTGGCGGCCGGCTCGGTGATCGTGGCGCTGCCCACCGTGCTGGTCTTTCTGCTCCTCCAGCGCCACTTCATCGCGGGTCTCACCCTCGGCGCGAGCAAGGGCTGACGTTCCACGCGGCGGTGCGCTGAAGGCCCGCGCCGCGGTGCGCGGGACGCGCGCCGCCGCCCCCGGCGGCGGCGCGATCCGTCACTCCCCGGCCCCCGGGCGTTTCCGCAACAGGGTGATGCGGGCAACTGACAGGGGGCGATGGATTAGGGGGAAATGTGATCGTCTGGCTGAACGGTGCGTTCGGCGCGGGCAAGACCACCGCGGCCCGCGAACTGGTGGACTTCTTGCCCGGCAGCACGTTCTATGACCCGGAGCTGGTCGGCGACGGCCTGCGGATGATGCTGCCGCGCAAGCGCCTTGACGAGGTGACCGGCTACCAGGACCTGCCGTCCTGGCGGCGGCTGGTCGTGGACACCGGCGCGGCGCTGATCGCCGAGGTCGGCGGCCCGCTGGTGGTGCCGATGACAGTCCTGAGGCAGGAGTACCGCGATGAGATCTTCGGCGCCTTCGCGGCCCGGCGCATCCCCGTGCGGCATGTGCTGCTGCACACCGATGAAACGATACTGCGCGAGCGAATAGCGGAGCGCGAGGCCATACCGGGCGATGCGGACGCCAGCGAATCCGTCCGCCAGTGGTGCCTGGACCACCTGGCGCCCTACCGCTCGGCCCTGCCGTGGCTCGTCGACGACGCGTATGTCGTGGACACCACCGGGCTCACCCCCCGGCAGACCGCCGAGCACATCGCCGACGCCGTCCGCGAGGGCGCCGGCAGCTGCGACATCGTGCAGACCCCGGAGCCCAGGGCCGAGACGATGGCGGCCGGGGTTCTGCTCTTCGACGAGAACGACCGGGTGCTGCTCGTCGACCCCACGTACAAGCCCGGCTGGGAGTTCCCCGGCGGCGTCGTCGAGCCCGGCGAGCCGCCCACCCGCGCCGGCGTCCGGGAGGTGGTCGAGGAACTGGGCCTCCGGCCGGCCGAGCCGCTGCGGCTGCTGGTCGTCGACTGGGAGCAGCCCTGCCCGCCCGGCTACGGCGGCCTGCGGCTGCTCTTCGACGGCGGGCGGCTGACCGCCGAGGCGGCCCGCGAGGTCCTGCTCCCGGCGTCCGAGCTGCGCGGCTGGCGCTTCGTCACGGAGGGGGAGGCCGCTGAGCTGTTGCCTCCGGTACGGCTGAGCCGACTGCGGTGGGCCCTGCGGGCCCGCGAGCAGGGGCGCCCCCTGTACCTCGAGGCGGGCACGCCGACGGGCTGAACGCCGGGAGGCGAGAGGCGAGAGGCGGGAAGCGGGCGTGGCACGGCGCCGTGCCACGCTGCGGTACGGGGCGGCTCCTGGCCCTGCCTTCGGTCGGGTGCTTGGTCCGGCGGTTCCCGGTCCGGCTCCCGGTCCGGCGGCGCCCGGTCCCGGTTCGGCCCGGTGCCGGACCGGGCCCGAGTCGGATCGGCCCGGCCTGCGCCGGACTGGTTCTCCGCAGCAGGCACGGCCATGAGTCCGGCCCGAGCTGGGCTTCAGCCGGTTCCGGCAAGGGCCGGTCGCGGCTTTGGGCAGGGCCGGACCGGCCCCGGGCGCTCCGACCCTGTCTCGGTCCGGCCGCCGGAACGGGCCCGGCTCGGGCAGGCCCCGAGCCGGGCCGGCGCTGGCTCGGCTGGCCCTGCCTCGGCCGGCCCTGCGCCGGGGGAGAGCCGGCCCCGCGCCGCTCCGGCCTGCCTCGGGCCGGGCCTCCCGGCCCCGGCCCGGCGCCCCGGCCGATTGCGGCAGGGGGCGGGCGGGGGCGTCGGCTCAGGAGGCGCCCGGCGGGGGCGGCGTGGGAGGGCCGGGGCCTGCCTCGCCGCACTGCGGGAAGGGGCGGGGGCTACCGCGTCGTGTCGGCCGCCGCCCTCTCCGCGTACGTCCTCAGGAACAGCGCCTCCGCGAGCGAGAGGCGCTCCAGTTCTTCCGGCGAGACGCTCTCGTTGACGGCGTGGATCTGCGCGTCCGGCTCGCTCAGTCCGATCAGCAGGATCTCCGCCTCCGGGTAGAGCGCGGCGAGCGTGTTGCACAGCGGGATCGAGCCGCCCGCGCCCGCGATCGCCATCTCCTGCCCGTCGTACGCCTCGCTCAGGGCCTGCCCCATCGCCGCGTACGCCGGGCTGGCGGTGTCCGCGCGGAACGGCTGGCCCTGGCCGACCTGCTCGACGGAGACCCGCGCGCCCCACGGCGCGGCGGACTCCAGGTGGGCGGTCAGCAGCTCGGCCGCCCGGCCCGCGTCCACCCCCGGCGGCACTCGCAGGCTCACCGCCGCCCGCGCGCTCGCCTGCACCGACGGGGTGGCGCCGACCACCGGAGGGCAGTCGATGCCCAGGACGGTGACCGCGGGGCGGGCCCAGATGCGGTCGGCGACCGTGCCCGAGCCGATCAGCTGGACTCCGTCCAGCACCTTGGCGTCCTTCCGGAAGTCCTCTTCCGGATACTGGAGCCCGTCCCAGGTCGCGTCCGCCGCCAGGCCCTGCACGGTCGTGGAGCCGTCCGCGGCCCGCAGCGAGTCCAGGATGCGGATCAGCGCGGCGAGCGCGTCCGGGGCGGCGCCGCCGAACTGGCCGGAGTGCAGATTGCCTTCCAGGGTGTCCACCCGGACCCGCAGCAGCGCCATGCCGCGCAGCATCGCGGTGACCGTGGGCAGTCCGCCGCGGAAGTTGCCGGTGTCGCCGATGACGATCGTGTCGGCGGCCAGCAGCCCGGGGTGCGCCTCCGCGTAGCGCTCCAGGCCCCCGGTGCCCTGCTCCTCGGAGCCCTCCACGATCACCTTGACGTTCACCGGGACCCCGCCGTGCTCCTTGAGCGCGCGGAGCGCGGTGAGGTGCATGATCAAGCCACCTTTGCAGTCGGCGGCGCCGCGCCCGTACCAGCGCCCTTCGCGCTCGGTCAGCTCGAAGGGCGGGGAGATCCAGGCGGCCTCGTCCAGCGGCGGCTGGACGTCGTAATGGGCGTAGAGCAGCGCCGTCGGGGCCCCGGCCGGGCCGGGCAGAAAGCCGTAGACCGACTGGGTGCCGTCAGGGGTGTCCAGCAGCGCCACGTCCGTGAACCCCTCGGCGCGCAGCGCGTCGGCGACCCACCGCGCGGCGGCCTCGCACTCGCTCTTGGGGAACTGCGCGGGGTCCGCGACCGACTTGAAGGCCACGAGCTCGGCCAGTTCGGCCTTGGCGCGGGGCTGCAGCGCGGCGACGGTGGCGGCGATGGCCCGGCGGTCGGCCGGGGCGGCGGCCGCGGGGCCGTCGGGTCGGGCGTGAGGTGCCTGCTCCATGTGGGGACGCTCCTGTGGGATGCGCGCGATGGCACGTGTGTACGGCTTGATGATGTGCTGCTGATCATCCCACAGCGGGGTCGCCCCCAGGTGAGCCGTAGGATGCGACGGTGGCCCGCGGCAGTGGCGGCGCAGGGCGATCAGGTCGGTCGAGTGGGAGCGGAAGCACACGTGAGCAGCGACAAGGCGGCCCGGAACGGGGCCTCCCCGGCAGAGTCGGCGGACGAGTCGGTATGGGACGTCGTGGTGGTGGGGGCGGGCCCGGCGGGTGCCTCCGCCGCCTACGCCGCCGCCTGTGCGGGCCGTCGGGTGCTGCTGCTGGAGAAGGCCGAGCTGCCGCGGTACAAGACGTGCGGCGGCGGCATCATCGGCCCCTCGCGTGAGGCGCTGCCGCCCGGCTTCGAACTCCCGCTGCGTGAGCGCGTACACGCCGTGACGTTCTCGCTGAACGGCCGGCTGACCCGTACTCGCCGCTCCAAGCAGGCCCTGTTCGGGCTGATCAACCGGCCTGAGTTCGACGCCGGGCTGGTCGAGGCCGCCAAGGACGCGGGCGCCCGGGTGCGTACCGGCACCGCGGTGGCGCGCGTCGAGCAGCACGGCCCGTCCGTGCCCGACCGGCGCACGGTGGCCGTGGTGCTCTCGGACGGCGAGACCGTGCTGGCCCGGGCCGTGGTCGGCGCGGACGGCAGCGCCAGCCGGATAGGCGCCCATGTCGGGGTCAAGCTCGACCAGGTCGACCTCGGCCTGGAGGTGGAGATCCCAGTACCGCCGACCGTGGCCGAGGACTGGTCGGGCCGGGTGCTCATCGACTGGGGCCCGCTGCCCGGCAGTTACGGCTGGGTCTTCCCCAAGGGCGACACGCTGACGGTCGGCGTGATCTCGGCCCGTGGCGAGGGCGCCGGGACCAAGCGCTATCTCGAGGACTTCATCGCCCGGCTCGGGCTCGCCGGGTTCGAGCCGAGCATCTCCTCCGGCCATCTGACCCGCTGCCGCGCCGACGACTCGCCGCTGTCCCGTGGCCGGGTGCTGGTGTGCGGGGACGCGGCGGGGCTGCTGGAGCCGTGGACCCGCGAGGGCATCTCCTTCGCGCTGCGCTCGGGGCGGCTCGCGGGGGAGTGGGCGGTGCGGATCGCCGAGGCCCATGACGCGGTCGACGCCCGGCGGCAGGCGCTGAACTACGCCTTCGCGATCAAGGCGGGGCTCGGGGTGGAGATGGGGGTCGGGCGGCGGCTGTACTCGGTGTTCGCGCGCCGCCCCGGGATGTTCCACGCGGCACTCACGGGCTTCAGGCCGGCGTGGCGGGCGTTCACGAAGATCACGCGCGGCACGACGACGCTCGCCGAGATCGTCCGCACCCACCCGGCGGCGCGACGGGCGCTGACCGCGTTCGACCGCGGATAGCGCCGCGGACGGCCTGCCGCCCGGGCGTCACCGCCGCCGGCCGTCGGCCGCTCACGCCCTGGCGGCCGGGGCCTCGGCGACGGTGGCGTCGGCGTCGGCGGTGGTGATGCGGAAGACCGGGTGGAGCGGGGAGATCCGCGCCAGCTCCTCGTCCGACGACTTCGCGGTCACCCCGTGGAAGAAGCTCTTCACTTCCCAGCCCCAGCGGTCGAGGTAGGCGCGCAGCGCCTCGGTCTTCTCCGCGCCCTCCGGCAGCTCGGTGGCGGTGAAGGTCTGCTTGCGGCGCCCGAGCTGCAGTCGCCCGCCGCCCGCCGCCCGCATGTTGCGCACCCACTGGGAGGCGCCGCGGGGGGAGACCAGATAGCGCTCGCCGTTCAGCGACAGCGGGTTGACCGGCACACGCCGCCATTCGCCGCTCTTCCGGCCGACGACGGACAGTTCGGCGGTGCCGAAGAAGCTCACCCCGCGCCGGGCGAGCCAGGTGATGGTGGCGTTCATGGCGCCGTCGAACCGGCTGGGCTTGATGTGGTGCTGCGACATGACGGCCTCCCGTGTTCTGTTTCGAGAGCGGTGCTCTCGCCTGAGATCAGTGTGCACGAGGTGTGCGGTCGTGGCAAGAGCGCCGCTCTCGTTATTGGCCGGTGCTCCATCAGATGAGAGACTGTCCGTCATGAGTGCGATCCGAGGGGCCAGGGAACGGGCCCGTGCCGAAGTGACCGCCGCCATCAAGGAAGAGGCGCGCCGCCAGCTCGCCGGTGAGGGCGCGGCCAAGCTGTCGCTGCGCGCCGTCGCCCGCGAGCTCGGCATGGTCTCGTCCGCCCTCTACCGCTACTTCCCGAGCCGCGACGACCTGCTGACCGCGCTCATCGTGGACGCGTACGACGCCATCGGCGCGGCCGCCGAACAGGCCCTGGCGAAGGCGGACGGCCAGGAGCCCATCGAGCGATGGAGCGCGGTCTGCCGGGCCGTACGGGAGTGGGCGCTGGCTCATCCGCACGAGTACGCGCTGATCTACGGCTCCCCGGTGCCCGGCTACTCCGCGCCCCAGGCCACCGTCGTGCCCGCCTCCCGCGTGGGCCTCGCCCTGCTCGCCATCACCCGCGACGCGCACGCCGCGGGCACCCTGCGAGTCCCCGGGGAGAGCGAGGTCCCCGAGGCGGTGCGGGCCGACGCCCGGGCCCTGGCCGGGACTCTGGGGATCGAACTGCCCGACGCGGTGCTCGCGCAGTTCGTCGCGGCCTGGGCGCAGCTGTTCGGCCTGGTCAGCTTTGAGCTCTTCGGCCAGTTCAACAACCTCGTCGAGGCGCGCGAGGAGTTCTTCGCCCGGGCCGTGGCGACACTCGGCCGCACGGCGGGCCTCCCCTAAGAGCCATCCCGTAAGTCTTGGAGGGATGGTCCGGTATGCGGTCGCGGCGCTCCGGCGTGGTCCTTGGGCCGCTCGTTCGCGGGTCGGGTCTCATCCGGGGTTGTCGCGGTGCATGTCCGGAATCTGTCGAGCAGAGGCGCGCCACCAGGCTGGATGCGTGGTCGGCGGGCTGCCACGTGACTCGCGGCCCGAAGGTGCGGAGTCTCGCCGTGGTTGACTCGACGGGGCTTCTTGCAGCCCACCATGAGGACGACGACAATCCGATGAAGTCATGGCCTTCTTCAGACTGCCCGGAAATCACTTACGGGATAAGCCTTAGGCACGCCGGGCGTACCGCCCTGCGCCGGCGTCTACCGGGCTTCGCGTGGCGTGAAGCGCACCACTGTGCCGGGGACGGCCTGGGCGGCCGCGGCGAGACAGGGCTCGGGGACGACGCCGACGACGGGGTAGCCGCCGGTCGTGGGGTGGTCGGCGAGGAACAGCACCGGGCGGCCGTCCGGCGGGACCTGTAGCGCGCCCAGGACCATGCCCTCGCTGGGCAGTTCGCCGTCCCTCGCGCGCTCCAGCGAGGGCCCCTCGGTGCGCAGCCCGATGCGGTTGCTCGCGGCCGACACCCGGAACTCGCCGGTCGCCAGAGTGCGCAGCGCCCGGGGGGTGAACCAGTCGTCGCGCGGGCCGAGTGCGACCGGCAGGACCAGCTCGCGCGGCGGCCCCGGACAGGGCGCCGCGTCCAAAGCCGGCGCCGGGCCGCACGGCGCGCCCAGCCGTAGCACCGCGCCGTCGGTGAGCGGGGGCGGGCCGAGGCCGGAGAGCAGATCCGTGGAGCGGCTGCCGAGCACCCGCTCGGCCTCCACTCCGCCGTCGAACGCCAGGTAGCCGCGCACGCCGTGGGTGGCCGCGGCCACCTCCACCAGCGCGCCCGCCCGCACCCGCACGGGCGCGCCCCACGCGGCGGGGCGGCCGTCGACGGTGACCGGGCAGGGCGCGCCGGTTACCGCCACCGTCGCGGCGCGGCGGAGCCGTACGGCGCAGCCGGTGAGCGTGGTCTCCAGGGCCGCGGTCCCTTCGGGGTTGCCCACCAGGCGGTTGGCGAGTCGCAGGGCGGGCCCGTCGAGCGCCCCGGAGCGCGGCACGCCGAGGTGGGCGTGGCCGACCCGGCCGAGGTCCTGGACGGTGGTCAGCGCGCCGGCCCGCACCACCGCGAAGGCGCTGTCCGTCATGCGGAAGTCTCTTTCCGTGCAGGCTGTTTCCATACCCCTATGGGCTGTTCCGCTTCTTCCGGTTCTTTGGCGGGGCGCTCCGGTACGAAGCGGACGCGTGTGCCGGGGGACAGCAGCGCGGCCGGGGCGCGCGCGGTGTCCCACAGCACGGCGTCGGCGGTGCCGATCAGCTGCCAGCCGCCGGGGGAGGAGCGCGGGTAGACGCCGGTGTACGGGCCCGCGAGGGCGACCGAGCCGGCTGGAACCTTGGTCCTCGGGGTGGCGCGGCGCGGTACGTGGCAGCGCTCCGGCAGGCCGGTCAGATAGCCGAAGCCGGGGGCGAAACCGCAGAAGGCGACCCGGAATTCGGTGCCCGAGTGGATGCGCGCGACCTCCTGCGGGGCGACCCCCCACAGCTCGGCGACATCGGCGAGGTCCGGGCCGTCGTAGCGCACCGCGATCTCGACGGTGGCGCCGTAGCCGCCGGCCGGTGGGGGGATGTCCCACCGGGCCACCTCGGCCGCGAGGCGGCGCGGGTCGGCCACCCCGTCCAGGAGCACGGTGCGCGCGGCGGGCACGATCTCCCGCACCGCGGGCAGCGTCCGGGCCTCGGCGCGGCGCAGCAGCTCGGCGTGGAGGGCCAGGGCGGCCTCGCCGCTGTCCACTTCCAGGAGCAGCGCGTGGTCCCCGACCGGCAGGCCGCGCACACGGACTCGCCCGCCGGAGCCGGTCATGCGAACGGCTCCACGCGCACGCCGGCGCCCTCCAGTTCGGCCCGGACCCGGCGGGCGATGTCGGCGGCCCCGGGGGTGTCGCCGTGTACGCACAGGGACCGTATGTCCACCTCGACCCGCCGGCCGTCGATCGAGGTCACCGACCTGTCGCGGGCGAAGGTGAGGGAGCGCTTGACGACGGTGTCCGGGTCGGTGACGACGGCGCCGGGCTCGCCGCGGGGGACCAGCGTCCCGGCCGCGGTGTAGGCGCGGTCGGCGAACCCCTCGCGCACGACGGGCAGCCCGGCCGCGCCGGCCGCCTCGTGCAGCCGGGAGCCGGGCAGCCCCAGGACGGGCAGCGGGGCGTCGGCGGCCAGCCGTATGCCCTCGACGACGGCCGCGGCCTGGGCCTGGTCGTGTACGCAGCGGTTGTACAGCGCGCCGTGCGGCTTGACGTAGGCCACGTCCGCCCCCGCGGACCGCGCGAACACCCGCAGCGCGCCGATCTGGTAGGCGATCTCGTCCGTCAGCTCACGCGGCGGCACGTCCATGGTGCGGCGGCCGAAGCCCGCCAGGTCCCGGTAGGAGACCTGGGCCCCGATGCGCACACCGCGCTCGGCGGCCGACTCGCACACCCGGCGCATGGTCGAGGGGTCGCCGGCGTGAAAGCCGCAGGCGACGTTGGCGCTGGTGACGACGGACAGCAGGGCGTCGTCGTCGGTGAGCTGCCAGCGGCCGAAGCCTTCGCCGAGGTCGGCGTTGAGATCGATGGTGAGGTCCGCCATGGCATGACAACCTAGGCGATCGTTGAACGATCCGACAAGAAGAGTGTTGTTTCGACAGGGGTTCTGAGATTGACTTCTCGCCATACGGGATTCAGAAGCAACAAAAGGGAGCAAGGGTGAAAAACGGGGCGGGTCGGCAGCTCGTGGAGGCGTCCGCGCTGGCCGAGTTGGAGGGCGACCGGGCTCTGCTGGGGCGGACGAGCACCGCCGAGCGCGTCGCGGACGTCCTGCGCGACCGCATCGCCGAGGGGTTCTTCCCGCCCGGCACCCGGCTGTCCGAGGACAGCGTCAAAGGGGCGCTCGGCGTCTCGCGCAACACCCTGAGGGAGGCGTTCCGTCTGCTCACGCACGAGCGGCTGCTGGTGCACGAGCTCAACCGCGGCGTGTTCGTACGCGTCGTGACGGTGGACGACCTGAACGACATCTATCGCGTGCGCGCGCTGGTGGAGTGCGGCGCCGTACGCGGCCTCGGGGGGCCGCCGTACCCGCTGGAGGCGGTCGAGTCGGCCGTACTGGCCGGGGAACGGGCCGCGCAGGCGCGGGCCTGGCGGGACCTGTCGACCGCGAACATCCGCTTTCATCAGGGGATCGTGGCGCTCGCGGGCAGCCCGCGCGCCGACGAGCTGATGCGCGGCGTGCTGGCCGAACTCCGCCTGGTCTTTCACGTCATGGACGACCCGCGCCGCTTCCATGCGCCGTATCTGATCCGCAATCGGCAGATCCTGGAGGTGCTGCAGTCCGGGGACGCCTCGGAGGCCGAGCGGCTGCTCGCGTCCTATCTCGAGGATTCCCGGCTCCAGTTGGCCGACGCCTACGCCCAGCGGGTTTCCGAGTCGTAAACGATCCCGGGGCCGAGGAACAACTGCGTATCGAAGTCTTGTCGGATCGTTCAACGATCGCCTAGCCTCCGGTGCATTCTTCCTCACGGCCCCCGTGAGGTCCTGCTCATGGAAGGCGGGACGCATGATCGTTCTCCTCGGCGTCCTGGTGGTGGTCCTCGGATTCGCCACCCGTCGCAACCCGTTGCTGGTGGTAGGGGTCTCCGGCATCGTCACCGGGCTGCTGGGCAAACTCTCGCCGCAAGAGGTCCTCGCGGCCTTCGGCAACGGCTTCGCCTCCAGCCGCTCGGTGACGATCTTCGTCATCACCCTCCCGGTCATCGGCCTCCTGGAGCGCAACGGCCTCCAGGAGCAGGCCCGCGTTCTCATCGGCCGGCTCGGCAAGCTCACCGCCGGCCGCTTCCTCGCCCTCTACCTGGGGCTCCGTCAGCTCACCGCGGCCTTCGGCCTCACCAGCATCGGCGGGCCCGCGCAGAGCGTGCGGCCCATGGTCGCGCCGATGGCCGAGGGGGCCGCCGAGCGCCGCCACGGCCCGCTGCCCGAGCAGGTGCGCGAGCGCGTCCGCTCGTACGCCGCGAGCGCCGACACCGTCGGCCTTTTCTTCGGCGAGGACTGCTTTCTCGCCATCGGCTCGATCCTGCTGATCACCGGCTTCGTCAACACCACCTACGACACCCACCTGGAGCCCCTGCAACTGGCGCTGTGGGCGATCCCCACCGCCGTGTGCGCCTTCCTCATCCACGGCGCCCGGCTGCTGCGCCTGGACCGCACCCTGGACCGCGACCTGGCGGCCGCGGCCTCCCACTCCGCCCAGGCCGGCGACCGCACCCCGGAGGATGCCAAGTGATCAAGGTCGAGTGGTTCTACTGGCTCGTCGGCGCCGTCTTCCTCGCCATGGCCGCACAGATGACGGTCGACCGCAGCAACCCCAAGCGCCTTGGCTCCGCGGCCTTCTGGGGCCTGCTGGGCGGATGCTTCCTCTACAGCACCTGGGTGGTGAAGAAGCAGGCACCGGCCGAGCCGCTGGGCCTCGCCGTGCTGGTCATGGTCTGCCTGGCCGGTTTCGGCCGCACCGGGCGCGGCACCCCGCGCACCACCACCACAGAGCAGCGCACAGCGCTCGCCGCGCGGTTGCGGGGCAAGCTGTTCATCCCCGCCCTCACCATCCCGGTCGTCGCGGTGGTCTGCGCCTCCGCCCTCAAGCACTGGCGTGTCGGCGGCGAACCGGTCCTGGAGCCGGGCAGCGAGACCGTCCTCGGTCTCGGCTTCGGCGCCGTCGCCGGGCTCGTGGTCGCCATGCTCGTGGTCCGCGAGCGCAACCCCGCCGTGCCGCTGCACGCCGGGCGCGGCCTGCTGGAGTCCATGGGCTGGGCGCTGCTGCTGCCCCAACTGCTGGCCGTGCTCGGCTCGATCTTCCAGGTGGCCGGGGTCGGCACCCAGGTCGGCAAGATCACCGAACAGCTGCTGCCGGACGGCCAGAAGTACGTGGCCGTGGCCGTCTACTGCGTCGGCATGGCCCTGTTCACCACGATCATGGGCAACGCCTTCGCCGCGTTCCCGGTGATGACCGCCGCCATCGGCTGGCCCGTGCTCATTCAGCAGATGCACGGTGAACCGGCGGTCGTCCTCGCCGTCGGGATGTTGGCCGGCTTCTGCGGAACCCTCGTGACCCCTATGGCCGCCAACTTCAACCTCGTGCCCGCCGCGCTGCTCGAACTCAAGGACCAGTACGGGCCCATCAAGGCCCAGATCCCCACGGCCGGGGCGCTGCTGGCCTGCAACATCGTCATCATCTCGCTCTTCGCCTTCTGAGGGGGCCCGCGTGATGCCAGTGACCCCAGTGACCCCTGTAACCCGCGTGCTCCTCACCGGCTTCGAACCTTTCGGCGGCGAAGACGTCAACCCCTCCTGGCGGGCCGTCTCGCTGGTCGCCGCCGGACCCCCGCCCGGCATCCAGGTCACCGCCGCCCGGCTGAGCTGTGTCTTCGGCACGGCGCTGGAAGAGCTGGCCGCCGCCGTGGACGAGGCCGACCCCGACTTGGTGCTGTGCGTGGGGCAGTCCGGGGGCCGCACCGGTATCAGCGTGGAACGCGTCGCGATCAATGTGGACGACGCCCGTATCCCCGACAACGCCGGGCGGCAGCCCATCGACGAGCCGGTCGTCGCGGGCGGCCCCGCCGCCTACTTCGCCGCCCTGCCCGTCAAGGCGTGCGTCGCGGCGGTGCGGGCGGCCGGAATTCCCGCCTCCGTGTCCCAGACGGCCGGCACCTTCGTGTGCAACCACGTCTTCTACGGGCTCGCCCACCTGATCGCCACCCGCAGACCCGCCCTGCGCGGCGGATTCGTCCACGTCCCGTACGCCCCCGAGCAGGTCGTGGACCGGACCGAGCCCTCGCTGCCCACCGACACGGTGGCGCAGGCCCTGCGGGCGATCATCACCGCGGCCGTGACCACCCGCGAAGACCTCCGAGTCGCCGAGGGAGCCACCCATTGAGCGGCCGGCCTGATACGACCCGACCTGATACGGCGCGGCCCGAGGCGCCCCGGCCCGAGACGGCCGCCGCGGCCCCGGAACGCGCCGGACTCGCCCGACTCGCCAGCCGGTTCGCCGCCGTGGCCACGGCGAACGTGATCCGGCCCTACCCGTACACCCCGGCCCATCTGCTGCGCGGCCCCGAGGACCTGGTGCCGCCGCGCCGCCACCACCCCGCCTTTTACGGCTCGTACGACTGGCACTCCTCCGTGCATATGCACTGGCTGCTGGTCCGGCTGCTGCGCCGCTTCCCCGACCGGGTCCGCGCCGAGGAGGTGACCGAGGTGCTCGACCGTCACCTCACGGCCGCGCACCTGGCGGCCGAGGCCGACTATCTGCGCGCCCACCCGTCCTTCGAGCGGCCCTACGGCTGGGCCTGGCTGCTGGCGCTGACCGCCGAATGCCGGGCCCTGGGCCCGGCGGGCAGCCGGTGGGCGGCCGCCCTGGAGCCGGCGGCCGCCGCGGTCGAGACGCTGCTGCGCGACTGGCTCGGGCGGGCCACCTACCCGGTCCGGCACGGCGTCCACACCAACAGCGCCTTCGCCCTCGGCCTGATCCTGGACAGCGCCGCCGCGGCCGGGCGGGCGGCACTCGCCGAGCCGGTCGCGGCGGCAATCGTCCGCTGGTTCGGCGACGACCACGACGCCCCGGCCCACTGGGAGCCCTCCGGACAGGACTTCCTCTCACCAGCACTGGTTGAGGCCGAAGCGGTCTGCCGGGTGCTCCCGCGGGCCGGGTTCGCCGCCTGGCTGGACGGCTTCCTGCCCGGCCTCGAACGCGGCGCCCCGGCCGCGCTGCTCACCCCGCCGGTCGTCTCCGACCCGGCCGACCCGCAGATCGGCCATCTCGTCGGGCTCTCGCTCAGCAGGGCCGCCGCCCTGCGCCGGCTCGCCGCGGCGCTGCCCGAGGGCGATCCGCGCGGCGCCGTCGTGGTTTCGGCGGCCGAGGACCACCTCGCCGCCGGGCTGCCGCACGTGGTCTCCGGAGACTTCACCGGCGACCACTGGCTGGCCACCTTCGCGGCGCTCGCCCTGGACGGGGGCCCGCAAGGCGGCTGACGGGGGTCCGCGCAGTGGCCGACAGGGGTCCGCAAAGCGGCTCGGGGCGCGTCGTAGACTGATGGATCGGTCCGCGCGCCCGGCCGCTCCGCGCCGTTTCGTCCGTTGTCGGTGCGAGCGCCTAATCTGTGCGTCGTGACTTCTCCACCGCCTGGAGCCGCCGCGCCCCAGCTCAACGGGTACGCCGGGGCCGCACGCCCGGCCCCGGGTCCGGCCGCAGACGAAGGCCTGGCCCGGCGGCTGCGCGCGCTCGCCTGCACCGCGCCGCTGCACGACCTCGACGCGCGCAAGGGCAGCCTGGCGGGCGAGTACTCGGTGTACGCGATGGCGGAGGTCGCCCTCGCCGCCATCGACCTGGTCACGCTCAACATGGACTTCGACACCGGCGCCGACCACGACCAGATAGTGGCCAGGCTGCTGCCCCGCGTCGCCGCGCAGGCCCCCGGCCGGCCCACCGCCGAGCACGAGCGGGTCGCCCGCTGGGTGCTGGAAAACCTGATCAACGTCGGCAGTGTCGACCGCGGCTTCCGCGCCGTATACGGCACGTTCGGCCCCGACGGCGTCTATGTGCGCCGTGACTACGACTTCAAGCTGGTCGAGGAGGTGCCGGGGCCCGGCGGCAGCGTTTATCTGCGCACCACCGACGAGGCGGTCAACGTCCTGGTCGGCGCGCTCGACACGGACGTGACCAGCGCCCAGATCGCCGCCGAGGTGAAGCTGGAGGTGCTGGTCAGCCGCGGCCGCCTCGCCGACGCCCAGCTCGCCGCCGAACAGGCCCGCTACCGCACCGTGCAGTACTCCGAGACGCTGCGCCGCACCCTCGACGCCACCCGGCGCAACGTCCGCGCCGTCGACTGGCTGCGCACGGTCCCCGACCTGATCAGCGAGGCCTTGGACCACGTCGCCGACCGCTACCGCCATGAGAACGCGATCCTGACCAACATCCGCAAGGCCCGCGACGAGGCGGAGAGCGCCGAGAACAAGCGCCGCGCCGCCGAGCTCGTCGACATAGTCAAGGACTGCATCCGCCGCCACACCCAGCTGCAGTCCCGGCTGCTGGAGGCCGGGCCGCTGTTCCGCGCCGAGCAGGACCGCCAGGCCTTCGCCACACCGGCCGCGCACGCCGGACTCGACCTGTACGGACAGCTCCTCGCGCCCGTCCTGCCGCTTCCCATGGACCGCGCCCTCCGCGTCACCGACGCCTTCTTCGCTCGCGGCACGGGGCTGCGCACCCCGACGTCCGTGCGCGTCGGCGACCTTGTGGACATGCTTCTGACCCCGCCCGTGGAGCGTGAGCACCTGGGCGCGGAGATGCCCGAGCCGGACCTGATCGCCACCCCCGACGACAGCCGTTTCAGCGAGGAGCAGCTGAGCGTCGCCATGCAGCTGCTCGACCTTCCGGCCGACGCCCCCCGCCGGCTCTCCGGCCTCCTGGCCGAGGCCCGCCGCCGCGACCCCGAACTTCCGTACCTCATCGCCCTGCTGGCCGTCCACGCCGCGAGCCCGCCCGTCGGCACCGCCTACCGCCAGGGCGAGGAGCGGCTGCTGTTCGCCGTCGACGACGGCACCGAGCTGGACGACCCGGAGTTCGGCGGCGCCGACCTGATACTGGGCATGGCCCTGCTGGACGCGGCCGGGATGGCGGCGGACCGCGCGGAGGTGGCGTAGTGCGCGCGTTGTGCCGCCGCGGCGGCCCGGCCGCCGCCCCGCCGCGCCCCGGAGCTGGAGCCGGGCACCCTCCGCCGCGCCGGCGAGCCACCGGGTCGGCGCCGGCCGGCGCCACCTCACCCACCGTGACACGCGGCCCCGACCAGGCCGCGGCCCACAAGGAGCTTCACCCGTGAGCGAGTACGAACCCCAAGACGCCGGGCAGCAGGAGCTGACGTCCTCGGCGCACGGCACGCCGGGCGCGTCGGGCGGCGCGTCGAGCGTGTCGGGCGCGGCGGGAGGTGCTCCCCTCACCCCCGCCGACGCGGCCGACGCGGCGCGCCTGGTTGCCTTCGGGCTACAGCCGAAGCTGCTGCCCGCCCGTGACGTCGAGTACGCCGAGCTGCTGCGCCGCCACCGCGACGACCCGCCGTTCGCGCGGCTGGCCGACGCCGTGGCCGCCGGGCTCGGCCTGATCGTGCTCGAGGTCTCCACCCGGGCCGGGATGGCCCTGGCCGCCGCGGAGGACTCCGTCTTCGCCGTCCGCATGGGCGACTACGCCCGCCGGGCCTCCACCGACTCCGCCGACCGCTTCCTGCACGGCCTCGCCCATCTCGCCGTCGCGGCCATGGCCTTCCCGCGCCCCGAGGACCTCGCCGACGACGGCTACATCGGCCGGGTCACGGTGAACGGCATCGACGCCTTCGTACGGCAGGCCTGCCGCCGCCTGGAGGAGCGGGCCGAGGAGCAGGGGGAGAACACCGACCCGACCACCGACGCGCCCGGCCTGGAGGCCGCCTGGCGGGTGTACGCGCGGCGCAGCGCCACCGGCGCCACCAAGGACGCGCGGCGGCTCGCCGGTTCGACGACCGGCATCGTCGGCAAGGCCGTCGCCTTCCTCGTCGACTCCGGCTTTCTACAGCGCACAGGGGACGACGCCGGAGGCGCGTACCGCACGACCGCCCGCTACCAGCTACAGGTGCGCGACATGGCGGGCAGCGCCGCCATGGCCGAGCTGCTCGAACTGGGCGTCGTACCCATGAGCGACGGCAGCGCGACACTGTTGCCGCCGCGCGACGGTGACGACCTGGACCTGGTCGCCGACGCGGGTCTGCCCTTCCACGCCCCCTGACGAGGCACGACCCGACCCGGCTTCCGCCCCTTCCCTTTCCATCCCCGATTTCCGTTCCCGACTTCCCGACCGCCTTCACGACAACGAGAGTCCGCCGCCATGTACGAGCTGTCCCGGGTCCGCCTCTACTCCATCGGGCCGGCCGGTGCGCGCTATGCCGACACCGTGCTGGACCTGCGCGGAGTCGGCGAGCCGGTGCCCAGCCCCGCCCCCACCCAGGCGGAGTTCTTCGAGGAGGAGCCCGTCGGCCCGCCGCGCCGTCCCGCGCCCGCAGGCGTGCTCTTCCTGGAGAACGGAGGCGGCAAGTCCGTCCTGCTCAAGCTGATCTTCTCGGTGATGCTGCCCGGCCACCGCAACACCCTGGGCGGCGCCAGCTCCGGCGTGCTGCGCAAGTTCCTGCTCGCCGACGACTGCGGGCACGTCGCGCTGGAGTGGCAGCACACGGTCACCGGCGAGACCGTCGTTGTCGGCAAGGTCAGCGAGTGGCGCGGCCGCCAGGTGTCCAACGACCCGCGGAAGTTCGCCGAGGCGTGGTACTCCTTCCGCCCCGGGCCGGGCCTGAGCCTCGACTCCCTGCCGGTGGCCGAGTCCGCGGCGGTGCGGCCCATCGTCGAGGGCACCTCCACCGCCCGGGGCCGCCGCCGCACCATGAAGGGCTTCCGCGACGCCATCACCGAGGCGGACAAGGCCTATCCGCACCTCGACGTGTCCTGGGTGGAGATCCACGAGCGCTGGAACGAGCACCTCGGCGAGCTCGGACTCGACCCCGAACTCTTCCGCTACCAGCGGGAGATGAACGCCGACGAGGGCGAGGCCGCCGGCCTCTTCGCCGTCAAGAACGACTCCGACTTCACCGATCTGCTGCTGCGCGCCGTCACCGACACCCGCGACACGGACGGGCTCGCCGACCTCGTGCACGGCTTCGCCCACAAGCTGGGCCGCCGCGCGGAGCTGACCGCCGAGCGCGACTTCACGGCCGGTTCGCTGGACCTGCTGTCGCGCATCGCGGACGCCGCGGAGCGGCGCGAGCAGGCCCGCGGGGTGCACGCGGGCGCCGAGCGCCGCACCCGCGCGCTCGCGAGGCGGCTGTCCGGGCGTGGCGCCGAGGAGCGCGAGCGCGCCGCCGAGCTCGCCCAGCAGGTCGCCACCGCGGCCCACGCCGTCACCGAGGCGGAGGAGGCGCGCGGGCGCAGCTCCCTGGTCGCCGCGGAACTCGCCTACCGGCACGCCTCCCTGGCGCTCGCCGCCGCGGAGAAGGGCGCGGCCGCGCAGCGCCGCGAGGTCAACGACGCCCGCACGCTGCACTCCGCGTGGCAGGCTGCCGAGACGGTGCTTCGCCACCGCGCCGCCGCCGACCGCTCGGCGCGCGTCGCCGCCGCGATCCGCGAGGCCGAGCGGGACGCCGCCCCCGCGCTGGCCGCCCGCGCCAAGGCCGCAGCCGACCTCGTACGGGCCCTGCACGCGGCGGCCGAGGACGGTGAACGCCTGGCCAACGAGGAGGAAGAGCGCTCCGCCGCCCTCCAGGAGACGGGCGAGGCCGCCCACCGCGACGCCACGGCGGCAGCCACGTCCGCCCAGCGCGCCCGCAGCGAGACCGAGCACCTGCGGCAGCGGCTCGCGGAGGTCGAGCAGGAGACCGCCGAGGCGGTGCGCGCCGGCTGGCTGGACGACTCCGCCCCCGACGCCGACCCGGCCCGCGCCGCCCTCGCCGCCAGCGACGCCGAGAAGACCGCCGTCGCCGCCTGGGACGCCGCCCGCGAGGCGGCCCGCCGCACCGCGGATGCCGCCAAGGCGGCCGCCGCCGAGCAGTCCCGCACCGAACTCGCCGCCGCCCGCGCGGCCGACGCGTCCAACGCGGCCGTGGCGGCGTACGACGCGGAGCGCCGCGCGGCGGAGTCACTCGGCTCCGAACAGCGCCTCGTCGAACTCCTCGGCCTCCCCATGGCCGCCCCGTCCGTCCCGGCCCCGCGCGCCGGGCGCCCGTCGGCGGCCGAGGCCGGGCAGCCGAGGAGGGTGACGATGCGCGTCGACGAGCTGGAGCAGCCGGATTCCGCGCATGGCGCCCCGGGCCCCGGCCGCCCCGCCCGCTCACTGGGCGCCGACGCCCACCCGCCCGGCCGCGTCTCCGCCCACGTGGACGGGACGGAGAGCGACACGCAAGCGGCTGACGCCCCGTACGCCCCGCCGGTCGGAGACCCCGACGGGAGCGCACCGACCGCCGACGAGGCCGAGGACTGCTGGGACCCCGAAGTGGGCGACGCCGCCACGGCCGACAGCGCGGCAGGGGGCACCACGGCTCGCGGCGCAGCTGATGCGTCCGGAGGGGTGACCCGTGGCGCCGGGGGTGCGGCGGATGGTGTGGGTGCCGGTCCTGAGCGGTTGGCGGGCGGTGTGGGGCGCCCGGCTGAGGGCGTGACGGATGGTGCGGTTCGGCGCGGTGGGGACGCCGGTTGGGCCCGTGAGGCCGAGGGCGCGGCGGGCGGCGCGGCTGACGACGTGCCTGGGGCTGCGCGTCCTGGCGCCGGGGGCGCGACTGGCGGCGCGGCCCGCCAGGCCGGGGAAGTGACCGGCGGCGCGGGCCACGGTGCGGAGAGCCCGGAAGGCGGCCTGGCCCGTGAGATGGAGGGCGCCGCGGCTCGCCGTGCCGAGGGCGACGGCGGCACGGCCGGTGGCGTGCAGGGTACGGGTGGGCAGCGCGCCACGGAGCATGGGAGCGGCGGGGCGGACCGTCAGGGCGACGGCGCGACGGACGGCTCCGTCGGCCAGGCCGGGGACGCGACCGGTGGCGGGAGCACGCCTGGGGCCGGCGTGCGCCGGGGCGCGAGCGGCGGGCGTCGGGAGGACTCGGCCCGCGGCGGTGAGGGCTCGGCCGACAAGGCCACCGCGCGCCGGGGCGCGGGCGGCGCGCGGCGGTCGGCCGGTGACGGGCCGCTGAGCGCCGAGGAGCTCGATCGGAACGCCGACGCGCTGCGGGAGTTGCTCGACGAGAGCGTCGCCTCCGCCGAGCGGCAGCTCTTCGACCTGCGTACGGCCGCGGCCGACGACGCGCGGATCCTTGGCGCGCTCGGCGACGGCGGGCTGCTGCCGCCGAGCCCCGACGTGCTGGCGGCGGTGGAGTACCTGGGCGAGCACGGCATCCCCGCGCTGCCCGGCTGGCGGTATCTGGCGCAGGCCGTGGACCCCGTCGACCACGCCGCGGTGCTGGCCGCTCGCCCGGAGCTGGTCGACGGGGTGGTCATCACCGACCCCGACACGCACGCGCGGGCGCGCGAGGTGCTCGGCACGGCGTCGCTGCTGCCGCGCTCCGCCGTGGCTGTCGGGACGGCGGCCGCGCTGCTCGCGCCGACGCCGCCGCCCGGGGCGCAGGACAGCGGGGTGTTCCTGGTGCCGCCGAACCCGGCGATGCACGACGAGCGGGCCGCCGACGACGAGCGGCGGGAGCTGCGGGCGCGGGCCACCGCGCGCGACGAGGAGATCCGGGCGCTCGCGGCCCGGCTGGCGGGGGACCGGGCGCTGTCGGCGCGGCTGTCGGCGTGGCGTACGGGCTGCCCGCCCGGGCGGCTCGCGGAGCTGGCGGAGGCGGCCGAGGCGGCTCGCGAGGCGGCAGCCGCCGCGCAGCGGGAGCTGGCGGAGGCTCGTACGGCAAGGGTGGAGGCGGACGAGGCGGCCGGCGAGGCGGCCAGGGTGCGCGATGAGCGGCAGGAGGCGGCGCAGCGGGCCCGCCGGGCGGCCGACGCACTGGCGGGGCTCGCGTTCCGGCTGCGGGAGCGCGCCGCCTGGCAGAGCAGGCTGCGCGAACTGGCCGACGAGGCCGCGGAGTACGAGGAGCGGGCCGCCGCGTGCGTGGACCGGGCGCGCGCGGCGGACGAGGACCGGCGCGCCGCCCAGCGCGCGGCCGACGACGCGCACCGCACCGCCCGCGCGCTGCGCGCCGAGCGCGCCGAGATCGCGGGCGCGCCCGACGACGTGGCGGACGGCGCGCCGCCCACCGCCTCGCTGCCCGCGCTCCGCGAGGCGTATCGCGCGGCCTCGCAGGTGTACGAGAAGGTCGGGGTCGGCGCCGACCTGCGCGCCGAGCAGGCCCGCGCGGAGAGCGACGAGAGCGCCGCGCTGGCTTCCCTGGATCGGCTCACCAACAAGGTCCGCACCCGTGCCGCGCAGCTCCTGGAGAGCACGGACGGCGCGGACGGCCCGTCCCGCCAGGCGGCCGCCGCCCGCGCCGAGTCGCTGGTGCACATGCTGGAGGCGCGCGCGTCGGCGGCGAGCGAGCAGCTCGGTCGGTTGCGCGGCGAGGCGGAGCGGCTGGCGCCGGCGGACGGCGACGCGCACACCGAGCTGTCGGAGGGGACGGTCCCGCAGGACGCCGAGCAGGCCAAGGAGCTGCTGCGCACGGCGAACGTCGAGCTCAGCACCCGTACGGACGCGCTGGAGACCGCCCGCACCACCCACAGCGAGCTGCTGCGCGCCCACCGCGCCGCCGAGGACGCGGCGGGCGGCTTCGAGGAGACCGCCGCGCTGCTGCGGGACCTGCTCCGCGACCACCAGGACGCCGACGGAGACGATCAGCCCGAGGCGTACGCCGGGAGCCTCGCGGAGGCCCGGCAGGCGGCCGCCGAGGCCCGCCGCTCGCTGCGCGGCTGCGCGGGCGACCTGTCGGCGGCCGAGACCGCCGTCCGGGAGGCGAGCGATGTGCTCGTACGGCACGCCAACGCGAACCGTTACGAGCAGGTGCGCACCCCCGCCCGGCAGCAGATCCGCGAGCTGCCCGCTTCCGCTCTGCCGGAGCACGCCGCGGCCTGGGCCGAGGCGTTCGCGCCCCGGCTGCGGGTGCTGACCGACGAGCTGGCCCAGTTGGAGCGCAACCGGGACAGCATCGTGGACCGGCTGCGCGGTCTGGCCGAGTCGTCGCTGACGACGCTGCGGTCGGCCCAGCGGCTCTCCCGGCTTCCCGAAGGGCTCGGGGAGTGGTCGGGGCAGGAGTTCCTGCGGATTCGCTTCGAGGACCCGGACCAGGCGACGCTCGCCGAGCGGCTCGGCGAGGTCATCGACGAGGCGACGCGCTCCGCCGTGCGGAAGAACTCCGACCTGCGCCGCGACGGCATGTCGCTGCTCCTGCGCGGTGTGCACGCGGCGCTCCAGCCGCGCGGCGTGGCCGTGGAGATCCTCAAGCCGGACGCGGTGCTGCGCGCCGAGCGGGTGCCGGTCAGGCAGATGGGCGATGTGTTCTCCGGCGGTCAGCTGCTGACCGCCGCCATCGCCCTGTACTGCACGATGGCGGCGCTGCGCAGCAACGACCGGGGCCGGGACCGGCACCGCCACGCGGGCACGCTGTTCCTCGACAACCCGATCGGGCGCGCCAACGCGACGTATCTGCTGGAGCTACAGCGGGCGGTCGCGGATGCGCTGGGCGTCCAACTGCTCTACACCACGGGCCTGTTCGACACGACGGCGCTCGCCGAGTTCCCTCTGGTCATCCGGTTGCGCAATGACGCGGACCTGCGCGCGGGGCTGAAGTACATCAGCGTCGAGGAACATCTGCGACCGGGGCTGCCCGAGCGGGACCCGGAGGACGGCCAGGTGCACGGGCAGATCACGGCGACCCGGATGTACCGCCGCCCGGATGCCCCGGCCCCGGCGGAGACCCCGGCCGGGTAGCCGGGGCCGGCACCGTCAACCGCCCCAACCGCCCCGGCCCGTCAACCGCCCCAACCCGTCACGCGGCCGCGCCGCGCGCGGGCCCGCGCTCCGCGGCCCGCGGCGAGCTGATCGGCCCCGCCTTCCGGGCCGCCTTCCGGGCCCGGCGGCGCTGTCGGCGCAGCTCCCGCGCCGTGCTGCTGGGCCGGGACACCACCCCGTAACGCTGGTTCCACACCTGCCGCGTCACCCATACGTCCAGCACGCCCCAGGTGGCCAGAACGGTGCTGGCCACGGTGGCCAGCACCGAGGGGAACGCCAGCCACGAGCCCGCCAGCGTGCTCAGCACCGCGATCATCGCCTGCACCAAGGTCACCGCGACGATGATGACCGCGCGCACCGCCGCAGTGCGGACCGGATCGGGCAGTCGGCGCCTTCGGGCCGGCTCCTCGGTCCACAGCGGCCGAACCGCGCGCTGCGGGATGTCGCGATCCTTGTCCATGGCGTCCATGAAGCCCCTACACCTTTCAGCGGCTGCCCAAGTCCGGCGGTTTCAAAAAGCGGGACATGGGTCGTATTCCCCCTTAGTGTGCCCCCTCAGTGCACGAATAACAGCGGCGGGAGGTTCCCGGAGAGAGGGGAAAACCAGCCAAGGGTTGACTCATTCCAGCCTGTCGCGGCCGACAAAAGGCGGCCGGGCGGCGGGGGGTAAGTCAGGCCATCACCGGACAACTCATGATGGCGCCAGGGTGGCCGGTCCCCGGCATCAAGCGGACAGGCCTTCGAGTTGTCGAACGGGCAGTAGTAGGCTCGCGCCGCTTGTTGTCAGAACTCGAACACCGCCCCCGTATAACGGGGTTGACGTTGGGGAGGCCATGCGCTTTCGCGGGAAATCGATCCGCCGGAAGATCGTGGCGCTGTTGCTGGTGCCACTTGTCTCGCTGACGGCAATCTGGGCCTTCGCTACAGTGATCACCAGTCGTGAGGCGATTCGGCTCCTGGACGCCTCCGACATCATCGACAAGGCCGGTCAGCCGGCCGAGGAGGCCGTTCACGCCATTCAGAAGGAGCGCCGGCAGACCCTCGTCCTCCTGGCTGATCCGCGCCAGGCCGACGCGCTTCCCGTGCTCCACGCGCTGCAGCGCAAGACCGACGAGGTTATCGCCGTTCTCCGCGGCGCCGCCGCCGACGGCGATGTGAGCGACATGATGAACTCCGATACGGAGGATCAGCTTTCCGCCATCCTCAAGGCGGCCGAGGGCCTGGACGCCCTGCGCCGCAAGGTGGAGGACCGCGGCACCAACCGCGCGGCGGCATATGAGTATTACAACAAACTCGTCGACCTCTGCTACACCTTCCGCAGCTCGCTGCACGCCGTGCCCGACACGGACCTGGACAAGCAGGGCCGTGCGCTGGTCGCCATGATCCGTGCCCGCGAGGCGCTCTCCCGCGAGGACGCGCTGTATGCCTCGGCGCTGACGGCGCGCAAGATGAGCCCGGAGGACCTGCACGCGATCTCCGACCTCATTGCCGAGCGCAACCTGCTGTACGAGACCAGCCTGCCGATCCTGCCCGCCTCGGAGCAGAAGATCTTCTCGGACTACCGGCGCACCAACGCCGCCCCCGCCGCCCTGCGCCTGGCCGAGGGCAAGCTCATGGCGTCGAGCAAGCCGTCCGACGCGCTCCGGGCCCTGGACGAGAAGCACTGGGAGGCCGCCGCCCAGCCGATGCTCAACGACTACGACCGGCTGGGCAAGGAGGCCACCGACCGTCTCCAGAAGCGCATCGACCCGGTGGCCAACGACGTCATGCTCAGGGCCGGCGCCGCCGGCATCCTCGGCCTGCTGGCCCTGATCGTCTCGATCTTCGTGTCGTTCCGGATCGGCCGTAGTCTGATCCGCGACCTGTCCCAGCTGCGCAAGGACGCCCAGGAGGCCTCCAGCGTGCGGCTGCCGAGCGTGATGCGCCGCCTGGCCTCGGGCGAGCAGATCGACGTGGACACCGAGGCGCCCCGCCTCGAATACGGCCAGGACGAGATGGGCCAGGTCGGTCTGGCCCTCAACACCCTGCAGCGCGCCGCCGTCGAGGGGGCCGTCAAGCAGGCCGAGCTCCGCCAGGGCGTCTCCGACGTCTTCGTCAACCTGGCCCGCCGCAGCCAGGTGCTGCTGCACCGCCAGCTGACCCTGCTGGACTCGATGGAGCGGCGCACCGAGGACACCGACGAACTCGCCGACCTGTTCCGCCTGGACCATATGACCACCCGCATGCGGCGGCACGCCGAGGGTCTGGTCATCCTCTCCGGCGCGGCCCCCTCCCGGCAGTGGCGCAAGCCGATCCAGCTGATGGACGTCGTCCGCGCCGCGGTCGCCGAGGTCGAGGACTACGAGCGGATCGAGGTCCGGCGCATGCCGCGGCTCGCGGTCAACGGCCCGGCGGTCGGTGACCTCACCCACCTCATCGCCGAACTCCTGGAGAACGCCACCGTCTTCTCGCCCCCGCACACCGCCGTCCAGGTGCACGGCGAGCGGGTCGCCAAGGGGTTCACGCTGGAGATCCACGACCGGGGCCTGGGCATGACGCCCGACGCGCTGCTGGAGGCGAACCAGCGGCTCGCCGAGACCCCGGACTTCGAGCTGTCCGACACCGACCGGCTCGGCCTGTTCGTGGTCAGCCGGCTCGCCCAGCGGCAGGGCGTACGGGTCTCGCTCCAGCCCTCCCCGTACGGCGGCACCACCGCGATCGTGCTCATCCCCTCGGCCCTGCTCACCGACACCGGCGAGACGGGCCAGGAGACTGACGACCCGTACGAGAGCGGCACGTACGAGAGCGGCCGGGAGCGCGGCGTCTCCGACGTCAGGATGGGCCCGGACAGCAGGCTGCAGGCCGTCGAGGAGGCGCCGGTCGCCTTCTCCGACCGGGCGGGCCGCAAGGTGTCGGTGGTCGACGGGCCGGTCGAACTCGAGCCGTCCGCCGCGCCGCTCGCGCAGGCCGGCGCCGATGTCGAGGACGACGACGAAGTGGGCGCGATCTTCCGCGCCCGCGGCCTGTCGCAGACGCCGCCCGCGGCCGCCAGGCCCACCGGGCCCGTGCCGCACCAGCGGGTGCCCGAGGCGCAGCACCAGCAGGCGCGGGACGGCGCGCCGGGCACCCGGGACCAGGGCCCCGCGCCGCTGCCCCGCCGCGTCCCGCCGGTGCTGGTCTCCGACCACGGCCGCCCGGTGCAGGGCCCCCCGGGCGGCGGTCGGCACGCCCGTCCGCAGCAGGGCGGCGGCCAGTCGCCCCGCGCCCAGAACGGTGAGCGGTCGGCCCGCTCTCAGAGCGGCGAATCGCAGGTCCGTCCGCAGGTCGGTGCGCAGCCGTCCTGGGCCCAGAGGGAGGGCCGCAGCGACGGCCCGGGCCCGGCCGACGGCCAGGGCGGGTCCGCGTCCTGGAACGCGGGTCGCCCCGCCGCCCCCGCCCCCGAGCACCAGGCTCCGACGGCCTGGAACGGGGAGCCCGCCAGACCGGAGCGCACCGTGCCGGCCCAGCGGTCGGCGTCCGGTCTCCCCAAGCGGGTGCGGCAGGCCAGCTTGGCACCCCAGTTGAAGAACGACCCCGCTCCGCAGACCGAGGCGGACCGATACCCTGCCGAGACCGACCCCGAGCGCGACGCCGAACAGGCGCGGGCCACCATGGCCTCGCTCCAACGGGGATGGCAGCGCGGCCGGCGCCAGACGGCCACCGGGAACGGCGGGGCGGACACAGCACCTGGAACAACATATGAGGGGGACGGTCGATGACCGCACCGCACGCAGCACGGAACGTCTCGCCGAGAGCATCGGGCGAGCTGAACTGGCTGCTCGACGAACTGGTCGGACGCGTCGGCAGTATCCGCAAGGCGCTGGTGCTCTCCGGGGACGGCCTGCCCACCGGCGGATCCCGTGACCTGTCCCGCGAGGACGGCGAGCACCTGGCGGCCGTGGCCTCGGGCTTCCACTCCCTCGCCAAGGGAGTCGGCCGTCACTTCGACGTCGGGCGGGTCCGCCAGACCATCGTCGAGCTCGACGACGCCTTCCTGTTCGTCACCGCGGCCGGCGACGGCAGCTGCCTGGCGGTGCTCGCCGACGCCGACTCGGACGTCGGGCAGGTGGCCTACGAAATGACGCTGCTGGTCAAGCGGGTGGGCGTGCATCTGGGCAGCGCGCCGCGATCCGGCGGGTGACGGGGGAGGGGGGAGATGACCGCAGACGGTGAAGGCGCGGCCCGCTGGTTCGACGACGCGGCGGGACCGGTGGTCCGGCCCTACGCGATGACACGGGGCCGCACCCGCAGCGCCGCCGAGGGAAAGCTCGACCTCATCGCGGTGGTCGTCGCCGACAGGGTCACCCACGTGCCCGTCGCCGACCAGACATTGTCCCCGGAGCACATCGACATCGTCGAGCTGAGCCGGGACTCCCCTCAGTCCGTCGCCGAACTGGCGGCCGAACTCGACCTGCCGGTCGGCGTCGTCCGGGTGCTCATTGGAGACCTGTTGCACGCGGCACTCGTCCGAGTGTCTCGGCCCGTACCTCCGGCGGAACTGCCGGACGAGAGGATTCTGCGCGAGGTGATCAATGGTCTACGGGCACTCTGACCCGGGCCGATCTCATGTCGTCGACCCGGTCACGCTGAAAATTCTGGTGGCGGGCGGGTTCGGCGCGGGCAAGACGACTCTGGTGGGCGCGGTGAGCGAGATCAAGCCGTTGCGCACCGAGGAGCTGCTCACTGAGGCGGGTCGGCCGGTCGACGACATCGCGGGGGTGGAGGCCAAGACGACCACCACCGTGGCCATGGACTTCGGGCGCATCACGCTCCGCGAGGACCTGGTGCTCTATCTGTTCGGCACCCCGGGACAGGACCGCTTCTGGTTCCTGTGGGACGAGTTGGCGACGGGCGCACTGGGTGCCGTCGTCCTCGCCGACACCCGGCGGCTGGAGGACTGCTTCGCCGCGGTCGACTACTTCGAGCGGCGCGGCATCGCCTTCACCGTCGCGGTCAACTGCTTCGAGGGCGCCGGCCGCTACCCGGAGGACGCGGTGCGCGACGCGCTCGACCTCGACCCGGGCACGCCGGTCATCCTGTGTGACGCCCGGCAGCGGGAATCCGTCAAGGACGTGCTCATCTCGGTCGTCGAGCACGCGATGATGGCCTCCGCGGCCCGGCGCTAGAGGGGCGCCGCCAGGCCGGCGTCGGCGATACGGCCCGTACCCCGCCGTCCGGGGTGCGGGCCGCGGTGTGTCTCGGGTCTTCTCCGGCCGGGCAGGTCGCCCGCCGGGTATCTGGAAGGAGGGGCTGTGGAGCCGGAACTGGAGCTGGCGCTGGCGGCCGAGGAGCTGACCGCGGTGCTGAACCGGCTGCGCCGGGCCCAGGGGCAGATCGCCGGGGTCGTCAGAATGATCGAGGACGGCCGGGACTGCGAAGAGGTGATCACGCAGTTGGCGGCCGCGTCCAGGGCGCTGGACCGGGCGGGTTTCGCGATCATCGCCAGCGGTCTGCAGCAGTGTCTCGCCGAGGAGAACGGCGCCCGGCCGCAGACGCGGGAGCGCACGCGAGCGCGGCTGGAGAAGCTCTTCCTGTCGCTGGCCTGACGTACGGCACGCTCCGGGGACGGCTCAGACCCGGCCCAGGCACTCAGACCAGGCCAAGGCACTCGGGCACGGCTCAGGCAGTCGGGCACGGCTCAGCGGACCGCGATCACGGCCACACGCCACACCGCTCAGCGGACCGCGATCACCGAGGACCCGTGCCCGAACAGCCCCTGGTTCGCGGTGATTCCGGCCCGCGCCCCGTCCACCTGCCGCTCCCCGGCCAGGCCCCGCAGCTGCCAGGTCAGCTCGCACACCTGGGCGATGGCCTGCGCCGGGACCGCCTCGCCGAAGGACGCGAGGCCACCGCTCGGGTTGACCGGGAGCCGCCCGCCGAGCGCGGTGGCGCCCTCGCGCAGCAGCTTCGCGCCCTCCCCGGCCCCGCACAGCCCCAGGTCCTCGTACCACTCCAGCTCCAGCGCGGTGGACAGGTCGTACACCTCCGCCAGCGACAGGTCCTCGGGCCCGAGCCCCGCCTCCTCGTACGCCGCCCGCGCGATGGCGGCGCGGAAGGTGTCGGGCTCCGGGTCCAGGGCGGCCGCCGCCGAGTCGGTCGCGATGTCCGGCAGGTCCAGCGCGGTGCGCGGAAAGCGCGGGGTGACGGTGGAGACCGCGCGGATCCGCACCGGCTGCCGGACGCCCTGCCGCCGGGCGAAGTCCACGCTGCTCAGCACGAGCGCCGCCGCGCCGTCGGAGGTCGCGCAGATGTCCAGCAGGCGCAGCGGGTCGGCGACGACCGGGGAGGCGGCGACGTCCTCGGCGCTGACGGCCGTGCGGTAGCGGGCGTGGGGGTTGGCGGCTCCCGCGGCCGCGTTCTTCACCTTGACCCGCGCGAAGTCCTCGGGCGTGTCGCCGTATACGGCCATCCGGCGGCGGGCCCAGAGCGCGAAGTACGCGGGGTTGGTCGCGCCCAGCAGCCGGAAGCGCAGCCAGTCGGGGTCGTCGGGCCGGTCGCCGCCCGCGGGGGCGAAGAATCCCTTGGGCGCCGCGTCCGCGCCGATGACGAGCACGGTGTCCGCCAGGCCGGCGAGGATCTGGGTGCGGGCGGTGTTGATGGCCTGCGCACCGGAGGCGCAGGCCGCGTACACGCTGGTCACGCGCGCCCCCTGCCAGCCCAGCGCCCGCGCGAAGGTCGCGCCCGCCACCTGCCCGGGGTAGCCGCACCGCAAGGTGTTCGCGCCGACCACGGACCCGATGGCCGGCCAGTCCAGGCCGGCATCGGCGAGCGCGGCGCGCGCGGCCACCGTGCCGTACTCGACGAAGCCGCGGCCCCACTTGCCCCACGGGTGCATCCCCGCGCCCAGCACCGCCACATCGCCGCCCGCGCCGGTCATGGCCGCACCTCCCGGCCGGGCCTGACGGGCCGCCAGTTCCAGGTGGTCCAGATGTGCTCGGCGTCCTCGTTCAGCACCCCGGGCACGGCCTCGACCTCCATCCCCACGGCCAGGTCGGCCAGGGTCACCCCGGGCGCGCCCTGCCCGAGCACCACCATCCGCTCGGCCGCCAACTCCACGGCGATCAGCGTGTACGGCTGCCACTCGGCGTCCGGGTCGCTGACGTACGGCGCGGGCGGCCGGTAGCGCCCGTCGGTGTACGACCAGACGCGGCCGCGCCGGGACAGCGGTACCTCGTCCAGTTCGGTGCCCGCGCAGCCGGGGCTGCGGCAGAAGGAGTCCTCCCGCGGGAAGAACACCGAGCCGCAGGCCCGGCACCGCGTCCCCAGCAGCCGGAACTCCTCGCCCTCGGTGGTGAACCACCCGGGGACCACCGGTGTACGGGTGCGTGGCACCATGCCTCCCCAACGCCGTGATGAGCGGAGCTGACGGTACGTCAGAAGTGTGACACGGCGGCTGCGGGGCACGTAACCCCGGTACAGGAAGGGAGCAGGCGTGGCCATGACGGAAGCGGCGGTCCGGCTGGTAGGCGTGACCAAGGACTTCGGCTCCGTACGCGCGGTCGACGGCGTCGATCTCTCCCTCGCGGAAGGCGAGTTCTTCTCCCTCCTCGGCCCCTCCGGCTCCGGCAAGACCACCCTGCTGCGCCTGGTTGCCGGCTTCGAGCAGCCCACGACGGGCCGCGTCGAGCTGTCCGGTCGCGATGTCACCGCCCTGCCGCCCCACCGCCGCGATGTGCGCACCGTCTTCCAGGACTACGCCCTCTTCCCGCATATGAGCGTCGAGCAGAACGTCGCCTATGCCCTGACGGTGCGCGGCGTGCGCAAGGCCGAGCGGCTCGCCCGCGCCCGCGACGCGCTCGCCACGGTCCGTCTGGACGGCTTCGGGCCGCGCCGCCCCGCCGAGCTCTCCGGCGGCCAGCGGCAGCGCGTCGCCCTGGCCCGCGCCCTGGTCGACCGGCCCGCCGTGCTGCTGCTCGACGAACCCCTCGCCGCGCTCGACCTCGGCCTGCGGCGGGAGATGCAGACCGAGCTGAAGGAACTCCAGCGCACCACCGGCATCACCTTCCTCCTGGTCACCCACGACCAGGAGGAGGCGCTGACCATGAGCGACCGGGTCGCGGTGGTCTCGGACGGCCGGATCGAACAGGTCGGCCCGCCCGTGGAGGTGTACGAACGCCCCGCCACCGCCTTTGTCGCGGGCTTCATGGGCACCACCAACCTGCTGCGCGGCCCGGCGGCCGTCCGTGTGGTGGGCCGCCCCGGCGCCTACAGCATCCGGCCCGAGCGCATCCGGCTCGCCGGCCTCGCCGAGCCGCCCGCCGACGGGGAGCGGACCGTGACCGGGCGCGTCGCGGACATCGTGCACGCCGGGGCGCACACCCGCTTCACCGTCGCGCTTCCGGACGGCGACCGGCTGACCGTGATCCGGCAGAACCTCGCCGACCTGCCGCGCACCGTCCGCCCGGACGCCGAGATCCGGCTGCTATGGGATGACGACGACGCCTTCCCGGTGCCGAGTTGATCTGCGGAGCCGGCCGGCGCAGGTGACCTGGAGATGGCTCAAGGCGCTCTGGCGAGGCGGAATCCCCCCGCCGATACTGGCGAGATCCCGGACAGCCATGTCGTAGGGGAGGACCAAGATGCGGATGACATCTGTGGGGAGGTCCGCGGCCGCGGTATGCGCCCTGCTGCTGGCCGTCACGGCCTGCGGTTCGGACGACGGCGGCGAGCGGGCGAAAGCCCCGGAGAGGCTCGGCAAGGGCGAGGGCAAGGTCAACATCATCGCGTGGGCGGGCTACGCGGAGGACGGCTCCAACGACCCGAAGGCCGACTGGGTCCACCCCTTCGAGAAGAAGACCGGCTGCCAGGTCAACACCAAAGTCGCGGGGACCTCCGACGAGATGGTCTCGCTCATGAAGACCGGGCAGTACGACACCGTCTCCGCCTCCGGCGACGCGACCCTGCGCCTCATCGCCTCCGGCGACGCTGCCCCCGTCAACACCAAGCTGGTGCCCAACTACAAGGACATCTTCCCGGGCCTCAAGATGCGCCCGTTCAACTCCAAGAACGGCCAGATGTACGGCATTCCGCACGGCCGCGGCGCCAACCTCCTCATGTACCGCACCGACAAGGTCAAGCCCGCCCCCGACTCCTGGCGGGCCGTCTTCGACGACGCCGACGCCTACCGCGGGCACGTCACCGCGTACGACTCGCCCATCTACATCGCCGACGCCGCCCTGTACCTGATGCAGAGCAAGCCGTCCCTGGGCATCAAGGACCCGTACGCCCTGGACCGCACCCAGCTCGACGCCGCCGTCGCCCTGCTCAAGAAGCAGCACAAGGCGGTCGGGGAGTACTGGAGCGACTACCAGAAGGAGATCACCGCCTTCAAGGGCGGCGACAGCGTCATCGGCACCACCTGGCAGGTCATCGCCAACCTCGCCCAGGCCGACAAGGCACCGGTGAAGGCCGTGCTGCCGAAGGAGGGCGCCACCGGCTGGTCCGACACCTGGATGGTCTCCACCAAGGCGGAACACCCCAACTGCGCGTACAAATGGCTCGACTGGATCGTCTCCCCTAAGGTCAACGCCCAGGTCGCCGAGTACTTCGGCGAGGCCCCCGCCAACGCCAAGGCGTGCGCCCGGACCGCGGACCCCCGCCACTGCGCCGTCTACCACGCCGCCGACGAGAGCTACTACCAGCGGGTCCACTTCTGGACCACCCCCATCAAGCAGTGCCTCGACGGCCGCAAGAACACCACCTGCACCGACTACGCCCAATGGACCAGGGCCTGGACCGAGATCAAGGGCTGAGATGCGAGCCCCCGCGGCCCGCCCCGCCCCCGGCCCACCCTCAGGTACCCACCCCACCCCTGGTCCTGCCTCAGGCCCCCGCGCCGCCGCCCGGCTGCGCCTCGCGGCCCTGCTCGGCCCGCCATTGCTGTGGCTGACCCTGGCCTACCTCGGCTCGCTCGGCGTCCTGCTGATCTCCGCCTTCTGGACCACCGACTCCTTCACCTCGGACGTCGTCCACACCTGGAACACCGACAACCTCCACGAGCTCCTGACCACCCCCGTCTACCGCACCGTCGCGCTGCGCACCCTGTCCATCGCGGTCGCCGTCACCCTCATCGACGCTCTCCTCGCCCTGCCCATGGCCTTCTTCATGGCGCGCGTCGCGGGCCCCCGGTGGCGGCGGCCGCTGCTGGTCGCCGTCCTCACCCCGCTATGGGCCGGCTACCTGGTCAAGGCCTACGCCTGGCGGGTCATGCTCGGCCAGGACGGCGTCGTCAACGCGGCCCTGGCACCGCTCGGGCTGCACGGACCGGGATACGGCACCACCGCCGTCGTCATCGTGCTGGCGTATCTCTGGCTGCCCTACATGATCCTGCCGGTGTACGGCGCCCTGGAACGGATCCCCGAACGGGCGCTGGAGGCCTCCGCCGACCTCGGCGCCGGGCCCTGGCGCACGCTGCGCTCGGTCGTCCTGCCCGCCGTGCGCCCCGCGCTGCTGGCCGGGTCGGTCTTCACCTTCTCGCTCAGCCTCGGCGACTACATCACCGTGCAGATCGTCGGCGGCAAGACCCAGCTGATCGGCAACGTCATCGCCTCGCAGGTCACCCTCGACCTGCCCATGGCCGCCGCGCTCTCCGCGGTGCCCGTCGTCCTCATCGTCTGCTACCTGGCCGCCGTACGCCGGGCCGGCGCCCTCGACTCGCTCTGAGGCCCCTGCCCGCCATGCCTGTTCAAAAACAGCCTGTTCAAGGAGGTACCGCCCGTGCGGCTGTCGCGCACCGCCCGTATCGCCCTCGGCTGTGTCACCGCCGCCGGGCTCGCCGTCGTCTACGCGCCCCTGCTGCTGGTCCTGCTCAACTCCGTCAACTCCGACCGGTCCTTCGGCTGGCCGCCCCGCGGCCTGACCGGCCGCTGGTGGCGCACCGCGCTGCACAGCGAGGGCGCGCGGGAGGCGCTGCTCACCTCCGTACGGGCCGGGCTCGCCGCGACCGCCATCGCCCTGGTGCTCGGCACCATGGCCGCGTTCGCCGTCCACCGCCACCGCTTCTTCGGGCGGCGCACCGTGTCCTTCCTGCTGGTGCTGCCCATCGCGCTGCCCGGCATCGTCAGCGGCATCGCCCTCAACGCGGCCTTCCGCACCGTCCTGGACCCAATCGGCGTCGGCTTCGGCCTCTTCACGGTGGTCGTCGGGCACGCCACCTTCTGCGTCGTCGTGGTCTTCAACAACGTCGGGGCACGGCTGCGCCGCGTCGCGCCCTCGATGGCCGAGGCCTCCGCCGACCTCGGCGCGCGCCCCTGGCAGACCTTCCGGTACGTCACGTTCCCGGCCGTCCGCTCGGCGCTCTTCGCGGGCGGGCTGCTCGCCTTCGCGCTGTCCTTCGACGAGATCGTGGTGACCACCTTCACCGCCGGGCCCGGGACCAGCACCCTGCCCATCTGGATCTACGAAAACCTGGCCCGGCCCCACCAGGCCCCCGTCGTCAACGTGGTCGCCGCGCTGCTGATCGCCCTGTCCGTGCTCCCCGTCTACGTGGCGCAGCGGCTCTCCTCCGACCCGGCGGGCGGACGGCTGTGAGCCGTGCCGCCCACCGGGCGCGGACGCACCAGCGGTCTCAGTGGCCGTGCAGCGACCGGCGCGAGACGGGGAAGTCGAAGTAGGTGTCCGGGAACAGCTCCGGCTTGTAGGTGTAGTGCCACCACTCCTCGGCCAGATTCACAAAGCCCAGACCCTCCAGCGTGTCCTTCAGCAGCAGCCGGTTCGCTCGCTGCGCACCCTGGATACGCGGGTCCAGCGTGTGCGAAAGCGTGTCGAAACAGTCGTAACCGGTGCCCATGTCCACCGAGTTGTCCGGGAACCGCTCGCCCTTCGGCGCGTAGCACGGCACCAGCTTCTCGCCCGGCTCGTACGGACGGGTGGGCACGGCGGGCAGCTTCACAATGGTCAGATCCATGGTGCTGCCCCGGCTGTGCCCGGACTTCTCGGCTATATAACCGTCCTCGAACAGCCGCGTCTTGTCGACGTCCGGGTAGAACTCCCCCTTCATCGACTGGTCGTCGAGATCCTTCGCCCACTCGACGAAGTCGTTGACCGCGCGCTGCGGCCGGTAGCAGTCGTACACCTTGAGCGTGTAGCCCCGCCGCAGCAGGGAGCGCTGCGCCTGGTGCAGCGCCTCGGCGGCCGGGCGGGTCAGGACACACAGCGGCTCGCGGTAGCCGTCCACGCGGTGGCCGGTGAAGTTGTGCGGGGTGTAGTAGCGGATCTCTTGCAGGATCGTCGGGTCCACGTCGCTCAGCGCCACGAACTCCTTCGGGGCCTTGGGCTCGGCCCGCGCCTGCGCCGGGGCGGGAGAGGCGGAGACGGCCAGGAGGGCGGCGAAGGGCAGGGCGAGCGCGCGCAGCGCGGCAGTGAATCTCGGCATGGCCACCTCAGATATCAGTGTGTGGGGGTCCGGAACAAGCCCTGGCCGGTCAGGAACGGGACCCGCCAGGCCTCGAACACGCCCCGGGAGGGCCCGGCCGCCCTCCTCCAGCCCGTCACTCACTGCCCCGCGGCCGCTACTGCCCGCCCGGCCGCTGCCCGGCCGCCTGACCGCGCACCCGCACCGGGTACCCGGGCTCCGCCGCGCCCTGCCGCTCGACCACCACCTCACCGTCCCGCAGCCGCGTGGTGAACCGCACCACCTCCGGCTTGTCCCACCCGTCGCCCGGGTTCACGACCAGCGTCCCGCCGCGCCCGCGTTCCTGCGCCGGAGCCCACACCTCCAGCTCCACCCCGCCGTCCGCGCCCGCCACCGGCACCACCGCACCCGCCCGCGCCAGCACCGGGACGCGCGACAGCGGGGCGTCCAGCACCACCCGCCCCGGTCCCTCGTACGCCCGGCCGGTCGCCGTGTCGTACCAGCGGCCACGCGGCAGCCGCACCGACCGCCGCTCGGCGCCCTCCTCCAGCACCGGCGCCACCAGCAGCGCGTCCCCCAGCAGAAAGGCGTCCTCACAGTCGCGCAGCGCCCGGTCCTTGGGCCAGCGCCACCACACCGGGCGCGCGTACGGGGCCCCGGTACGCCGGGCCTCGTGCGCCAGCGTGACGAAGTACGGGAGCAGCCGCTGCCGTTCGCGCAGCGCGGCCGCCGCGTGCTCCAGGACCCGCGGCCCGAACTCCCACGGCTCCCGCCGCCCCGCCCAGATCGCCGAATGGGTGCGGAACAGCGGCAGATACGACGCCAGCTGGAACCAGCGCAGATACAGCTCGGGGGACGGGCTGCCGGTGAACCCGCCGACGTCCGGACCGGAGAACGGCACCCCCGACAGGCCCAGCCCCAGCACCAGGGACAGCGAGGCGCGCAGCCCCGGCCAGCCGGTCGCCACGTCCCCGGACCAGCTGCCCCCGTACCGCTGCAGCCCCGCCCACCCCGAGCGGGAGAACAGGAACGGGCGCTCCTCGGGCCGCAGCTCCAGCAGCCCCTCGTAGCCGGCCCGCGCCATCTCCAGGCCGTAGACGTTGTGCGCCTCGCGGTGGTCGCCGCCCCGGCCCTCCAGCGCGTGCCGGGCCGAGCGCGGCAGCGTCGGATCGCCGAAGGCCGCGAAGGAGACCGGCTCGTTCATGTCGTGCCACACCCCGGAGAAGCCCTGCCCCAGCCGCTCCGCGTACAGCCCGCCCCACCACTTGCGCACCCGCGGATCGGTGAAGTCGGGGAACACCGCCTCGCCCGGCCAGACCACCCCGCGCACCTCGCGCCCGCGAGTGTCGCGTACGAACACGTCCTCCGCCGCGCCGCTGTCGTACACCGCGTCGCCCGGCTCCGCCTTCACCGCCGGATCGACGATCGACACCAGCCGTGTCCCGCCCTCCCGCAACTCCGCCGCCAGCCCCGGCAGATCGGGGAACCGCGCGGTGTCCACCGTGAACACCCGGTGCCCGGCGAGGTGGTCGATGTCCAGGTGCAGCGCCGACAGCGGCAGCCCCCGCTCCCGGTAGCCCGCGACCACCCGCCGCACCTCCTCCTGGCCGCCGAACCCCCAGCGGGCGTGGTGGTAGCCCAGCGCCCAGCTCGGCGGCACCGCGGCAGCGCCCGTGAGCGCCGCCCAGCCCTGCAGCACCCGGGCCGGCGTGCCCACGATCACCCAGTAGCGCAGCGGGCCGCCCTCCATCCGTGTCCGGCAGCCGCCCGGCCGGTCGTGCCCGGACCCCGCGCCCTCCTCGCCCTCCCGCAGGGTGACCGTGCCGTCCCACGAGTTGTCGTGGAACACCAGATGGGTGCCGGCGTCCGCCACCACCAGCTGCACCGGAATGGTCAGATACAGAGGGTCGTCCCCCGGCTCGAAGCTGCCGCCCGGATCGGTGTTCCACAGCCGGTACGAGCCGTCCCGCAGCCGCGGCCCGGCCGCCCGCCCGCCGAGCCCGAAGAACCGCGCGTCCGCCGCGACCTGCGACCGCTGCTCCCACCGCGCCGCCACGCCGCCGGTGCCCGGGACGTCACCGCCCGCCCCGTGACCATCGGCTTGTACCTTGGCATGTCCATCGGCTTGTCCATCGGCTTGTCCCTTGGTGTCCGCGCCCGGCCCGTCGCCGCCTGCCGGCTCCCACCAGCGCGGCGGCAGATCCCGCCGCAGCACCACCCCGCCCGGGGTGCGCACCTCCACCGCCCCGTTCCGCGAGACCGTCACCGTCACCCGCTCGGCGACCACCCGCCAGCCGCCGTCCGTGTCCGGCTCGAGCCGCACCCGCTCGTCCGCGTCCGGGCAGGGCCCGTCCAGCGCGTACGAGGGCTCCGGCTCGGCGCCGTCCCAGCCGCAGAACACCGCGCCGCCCACGGTCACCCGCACCCGCAGCGAGGACCGCGCGAACCACACCACCCCACCCCCCGGCTCCGGGTCCGCCCCCCGCACCAGGCCCGGCACCCGCGCGCGTTCCGGCCCCCGCCGCGGCAGCCCGACCGCGTCGGAACGCCGCCGCCGCCACGCCGAGCGCAGCGACCTGAGCCCCTGCGCCGTACTGACCACCTTCACCGACCGCACCAGGTCACGCGCATCCATGATGATCACCTTGCCACTGACGGCGCCCCGTGCGTGCGGCGTTCAACTGCCGTTCACCCGTGGTCCCCACACATCCCCACCACCCCCGATGTGGAGTGGCGGCCCTGGTGCCCAAGTCGATCACATGGCATCGTCCTGCACGGACACACCACGCGTAGCCGCGCGCACCGCCGGGAGCCGGGAGCCGACAGATGACCACCGCAGCGCACCCAGACCACCTGCCGCGACCCCTGTGGCAGCCGGGCCCCGAGCGGATCGCCCGGGCGCAGCTCACCCGCTTCCACACCTGGGCGGCCGAGCGGCACGGCGCCCCCGCGCCCGACCCCGGCGACCCGGCGGCGAGCTACGCGGCGCTGCACCGCTGGTCCGTCACGGAGCTCGCACGCTTCTGGCAGGCGGTCGCCGAGTGGTTCGAGGTGCGCTTCGCCGCCCCGTACGACACCGTGCTCGGCGACGCCGCCATGCCCGGCGCCCAGTGGTTCCCCGGCGCCACCCTCAACTACGCCGAACACGCGCTGCGCGCCGCCGAGGACCCCGCCCGCGCCGCCGGACCCGCGCTGCTCCACGTCGACGAGAGCCATGAGCCGCGGCCCGTCAGCTGGGCCGCGCTGCGCGGCCAGGTCGGCGCGGCCGCCGCCGAACTGCGCCGGCTGGGCGTACGCCCCGGAGACCGGGTCAGCGGCTACCTCCCCAACATCCCGCAGGCGGTCGTCGCGCTCCTGGCCACCGCCGCCGTCGGCGCCGTATGGACCTCCTGCGCCCCCGACTTCGGCGCGCGCAGCGTCCTGGACCGCTTCCAGCAGGTCGAGCCGGTGGTCCTGTTCACCGTGGACGGCTACCGCTACGGCGGCAAGGCACACGACCGCACCGAGACGGTCGCCGAGCTGCGCCGCGAACTGCCCACCCTGCGCGCCGTCGTCCACATCCCGCTGCTGGGCACCCCCGCCCCCGAGGGCGCGCTGGAGTGGGACGCCATCGTGCGCGAGGAGGCGGAACCGGTCTTCGAGCAGGTGCCGTTCGACCACCCCCTGTGGGTGCTCTACTCCTCGGGCACCACCGGACTGCCCAAGGCGATCGTCCAGTCCCAGGGCGGCATCCTGATCGAGCACCTCAAGCAGCTGGGCCTGCACTGCGACCTGGGGCCCGGCGACCGGTTCTTCTGGTACACCTCCACCGGCTGGATGATGTGGAACTTCCTGGTGTCGGGCCTGCTGGTGGGCACCACCGTCGTCCTCTACGACGGCAGCCCCGGCTACCCGGACACCGCCGCCCAGTGGCGTATCGCCGAACGCACCGGGACCATGCTCTACGGCACCTCGGCGGCCTATGTCATGGCCTGCCGCAAGGCCGGGGTCCACCCGGCCCGCGACTTCGACCTCTCGCGCGTCGCCTGTGTCGCCACCACCGGCTCCCCACTGCCGCCGGACGGCTTCCGCTGGATCCACGACGAGTTCGCCGCCGGCCCGGGCGACATGTGGATCGCCTCGGTCAGCGGCGGCACGGACGTGTGCAGCTGCTTCGCGGGCGCCGTCCCCACCCTCCCGGTCCACATCGGGGAGCTACAGGCCCCCGGGCTCGGCACGGATCTACAGGCCTGGAACCCGGGCGGCGAGCCGGTGCTCGACGAGGTCGGCGAGCTGGTGGTCACCCAACCCATGCCGTCCATGCCGGTCCGCTTCTGGAACGACCCGGACGGCAGCCGCTACCGCGACAGCTACTTCGACATGTTCCCCGGGGTCTGGCGGCACGGCGACTGGATCACCCTCACCTCGCGCGGCTCGGTCGTCATCCACGGCCGCTCCGACTCCACGCTCAACCGGCAGGGCGTACGGATGGGGTCCGCGGACATCTACGAGGCCGTCGAGCGCCTCCCCGAGATCCGCGAATCCCTCGTCATCGGCGTCGAACAGCCCGACGGCGGCTACTGGATGCCGCTGTTCGTCCACCTCGCTCCGGGCGCCACCCTCGACGCGGGGCTGTGCGACCGCATCAAGCGCACCATCCGCGAACAGTGTTCCCCGCGCCATGTGCCCGACGAGATCATCGAGGTGCCCGGCGTGCCGCACACCCTCACCGGCAAGCGGATCGAGGTGCCGGTCAAGCGCCTGCTACAGGGCACCGCCCTGGACAAGGCCGTCAACCCGGGCTCGGTCGACGACGTGGAGCTGCTGCGCTTCTACGAGCGCCTGGCGCGCGAGAGGCCGACCCGGCCGGGTGCCTGACGCCGCCGCGGGTGAGGGCGCTGGTGTGGGTACGGGTGCCGTCGGCCTCCGGCCGCACCGGCACCGCCCCCACCCCTCACCCGCCGTACGTCGGCTGCGACTCGTCCAGCACGGCCGCGAAGTCCGCGGCCAGACGCGCGGCCTCGGCCACCTCCAGGCCTGCCGTGGTGATCCGCACCCCGGGCCCTGACGCCTGCCGGAACCGGGCCCCGGCCGCGACCCACCACCCGTGCGTCCGCAACCCGTTGATCACCGCCGCCTCGTCCCGAACCGGCACCCACACATTCAGCCCGCTCGCCCCGTGCACGGCGATCCGGCGCCCCGTCAACTCCGCGACCAGGGCCGCCCGCCGCCGCGCGTAGGCCGACCGCGCCTCGGCGACCAGATCCTCGGTCGCGGGGTCGGTCATCAGCCGCGCCACGGTCTCCTGTAGGACATGGCTCACCCAGCCCGAGGTCAGCAGCATCCGGCCGTCGTGGCGCGCCAGCGTCGTACGGTCGCAGGCGAGCGCGGCCCACCGCAGGTCCGTGCCCAGGTGCTTGGAGACCGTGCGCACCTGTGCCCAGCGCGGCAGGCCGCCCGCGGTCAGTGAGTACAGCGGCGCGCCCGCGACGTCGGAGGCGTGGTCGTTCTCCACCACCAGCACCTCCGAGGCGGCGCCCAGCACCTCCAGCAGCGCGTCCCGGCGCTCGGCCGAGAAGCACCCGCCGTACGGGTTCTGCGACCGCGGGCTGCACACCACCGCGCGCACCCCGGCCCGCAGCGCCGCCCGCAGCGCCTCCGGCCGCATCCCCTCGTCGTCCACCGCCACCGGCACGCTCCGCAGCCCGAGCGCGGGGACGAGGTCGAGCAGATGGTGGTATCCGGGGTCCTCCATCGCCACCGCGTCGCCGGGCCGCAGCTCGACCGACAGCAGCCGGGCGACGCAGTCGAGCGCGCCGTGCGCGAAGGTGACCTGCCCGGACGGGACCCCGTCGCGCTCGTACCAGGCGCGGGTGAGCTCCTCCAGGGCCGCCAGCCGGGGGCGTGAGCGGTGCGAGCGGGCGCCGGGGGAGAGCTGGACGGGCGCCGGAAGGGTGGGCAGGAAGGCGGGGTCGGGATGGCCGCCGGCCAGGTCGCGTACGCCCTCGGGCACCGGCGGCGGCCGGCGCGAGGCGACCGCGGGCGCCTCCGAGACCACCGTGCCGCCACGCCCCTGCGTCACCACGATCCCGCGCCGCCGCAGCTCCTTGTACGTGGTCGCGACGGTGCCCGGACTGACCCCGAGCCGCTCGGCGAGCCGGCGCACCGGGGGCAGGACGGTGCCGGGAGGCAGCGCACCCTCCACGACTCCCTGCTCTATCGACGCGGCAATCCCCTTGGCTGTGCCACCAGTGATCTCATATTGTGTCGCCACAGAAGAAATTCTGTACCAATACAAAAGCCGGGTCAAGGGAAGACCGGAAGACCGTGAGACAGGGGGAACATCGTGAGACAAGGGGGGAACAGGGTGACCGGGCAACGCCGCCTCACCAATCCGCTCAAGCGCATACCCGGCGGCACGGACGGCCGCCGCATGCTGCTGGTCACCTTCGTCGACCGGGTCGGCTCGGGGCTGTGGGCGGCCACGGCCGCCCTCTATTTCACCTACGCCGCCGGCCTCACCACCGCCGAGATCGGCCTCCTGCTCGCCGTCTCCGGCGCCATCGGCATCGCGGGCCCGCCCCTCGGCGGCCTCCTCGCCGACCGCGTCCCGCTGCGCCCGCTCCTGGCCCTCGTACAGGCCGTGCGCGCCGCTGCCTCGCTCGCCCTCCTCACCACCGTGGATCTGCGCCTGCTGCTGGTCATCCAGGCCGTCGGCAGCCTCGGCGACCGGGCGTCCTCGGTCCTCACCAAGCTGTACGCGACCCGTGTCGCGGGCCCCGACCGCGCCCGCTACCAGGCCATCAACCGCACGGTCGCCAACAGCGGCTGGGCCGTCGGCGGGCTCGCGGCGGCCGCGGCGCTCACCGTGGGCAACGTCGCCGTCTACCGCTGGCTCCTGATCGGCGACGCCGTTTCCTTCGTCGCCTCCGCCCTGCTCACCCTGCGCTGCGCGGAGCCGCCGTCGCACTCACGCGTCGTCACCCACAGCGCGTCCGCGCCGCAGACCGAACCCGAAACCGAACCCGGACCCGAGCCTGGACCCGAGCCCGGTCCTGACCCCGCGCGGGCGGCCGCGGCCACCCGCGCGCCCAACCCCTGGCGGGACCGCCGCTACCTCGCCTACACCGCCAGCGAAATCGTCCTCTTCCTCGACGACTCCGTGTTCAAGATCGGCCTCGCCCTGTGGACCGTGACCGCCACGAGCGCCCCGCACCAGCTGGTGCCCCTGCTGCTGGTCCTCAACAACGTGCTCGTGGTGCTCTTCCAGGTCCCCTTCGCACGCTTCGGGGCCACCCCGCACGCCGCCCGCAACACCCTCCTGCCCCTGGCCGCGGCTTTCCTGACCGGCGGGGCCGCGCTGGCCGTGTCGGTCGCCGACGCGCGGTGGGCCGCCACCGCCGCACTGATCGTCGCCGCCGGCGCGTTCACCGTCGCGGAGATGCTGCACGCCACCGCGTCCTGGGAACTGTCCGTCTCCCTCGCCCCACCCACCGCGCAAGGCGCGTACCTCGGCGTGCACGGCCTCGCCCAGGCCGCCCAGCGCAGCGCGGGTCCGCTGGCGGTGACCGCGGCGATGGCGGCCGGCCCGCTGGGCTGGCTCGGCTTCGGTGCGGGCCTCGCCGTGGTCTGCGGCGCCCAGCGCCACCTGGTCAAAGACCGCGTCGGCGGAGCGTTGTCAGTGCCCCCGGTTACGGTGAGTGAGCACTGATCGACCGCGCTGAGGGGGAGTCATGGCGCACACCACACAAGGCGGCACGCACCGGAGGGAGCGCACCGCGCGGCGCGCGCTGCGCAGAGAAGCGCCCAGCACCGTGGCGCTGCTGGCCGACGAGGAGGACTTCGCGGCCATGCGGCGGTACGCGTCGTTCGCCTTCGACGACCACACCGCGTATCTGCGGCAGACGGAGGGGCTGCTGCGGATGCTCGCGTCACAGGGCGTGCACACGTCCATCGCGTTGTTCGACCCGGTCGAGTTCGAGGAGTTCTGCGCGGACTCCGGCATCGACCCCGACACCTCCGCCGCCCGCACCCGCTACACGGCCGAGGTGGCCGCCGCGGGCCCGACCGTGACCTACGAGGGCCAGCCGCTCGACCAGCTTCTCCAGCGGCTCATCGGCGCGGCCGAGCAGCAGGCCACCTGGGAGTACGCCACGGCCCTGCTGTCCCGCGCGGGCGGCTGCGGGTGCCCGGACGACCCGGGCCACGCCGCGTTCCGCCGAGCCCAGGCCGCGCTGCGGCGACTGCTTACGGCGGCCGGGCCCGGCAGCCACCACGTGGTGTGCAGCGTCGCGGCGAGCGGTGCCCCGCTCGTGGCCGTGGTGCACGCGGAAGCGACGGGGGAGCGGCCGGTGGAGCTCGACAGCACCGAGGCTCTGATCTTCAGCACCGTGCTGGCGTGCGGGATCGCCACGAACAGCCCTGGCGGCGTCGTGCTGCGCACCACCGTGCCCGGCGCCCCGGACACGGTCCGCGGCTGGTCGCTGCACCAGGGCTGGCTGCGGCCGTTGAGCGAGGCGGAGGTCTTCAGCGCGTACTGCACGGACGCGGACACCGGCGAGCCGGTCCCGCCGGAGCACGGCGTCGAGTACCGGCCCGGCATCCCGCTGCCCGGCCCGGACACCCCGGACAGCTCGGACGACGGAGGGCCCAAGGAACCGAAGCCCGCCGACCCGGAAGGGGATTGACCCACCCGGCACAGACGCCCAGCTGTCACAGCCGCTCAGGGGCCACAGGGGACGGACGCCCAAGGGGCGCCCCACCGCGCAGACCGCGGCGGGACGCCCCCAGGGGACAGGCCTCACATCACCGGCTCACTCGCCGGACAGCACCGCCTGCGCGGCGACGCGCGAGTCCTCGGCGGTGTCCGCCGCGCGGGCCGCGGCAGCCGCCCGCTCGCACTGGGCAAGCGTGTGCTTGGCCAGCGTGGCGCGCACATACGGAATCGCCGCGGAGCCCATGGAGAGGCTGGTGACGCCCAGGCCGGTCAGCACGCACGCGAGCAGCGGATCCGACGCGGCCTCACCGCACACGCCGCAGCTCTTGCCTTCGGCCCGCGCGGCCTCGGCCGAAGCGGCCACCAGATCGAGCAGCGCCGGCTGCCACGGGTCCTGCAGCCGCGACACAGCGCCGACCTGGCGGTCCGCGGCGAAGGTGTACTGCGCCAGGTCATTGGTGCCCAGCGACAGGAACTCCACCTCCTGGAGGATCGAGCGCGCCCGCAGCGCGGCGGACGGAATCTCCACCATCGCGCCGAACTTGGCCCGCAGCCCCGCCTCCCGGCACGCGTCGGCGAACGCCTTGGCGTCGATCCGGTCGGCCACCATCGGGGCCATGACCTCCAGATAGACCGGCAGCCCCGCCGCGGCCTTGGCCAGCGCCGTCAGCTGCGTCCGCAGCACATCCGGGTGGTCGAGCAGGGTCCGCAGCCCCCGTACACCCAGTGCCGGGTTCGGCTCGTCGGCCGGGGTGAGGAAGTCCAGCGGCTTGTCGGCGCCCGCGTCCAGGACCCGCACCACGACCCGGCCCTCGGGGAAGGCCTCCAGCACCTTGCGGTACGCCTCGACCTGCTTCTCCTCCGAGGGCGCCTTGGCGCTGTCGTCGAGGAAGAGGAACTCCGTGCGGAACAGCCCCACGCCCTCGGCACCGGCCTCCACGGCCGCGGCGACATCCGCCGGGCCGCCGATGTTCGCCAGGAGCGGCACCTTGTGCCCGTCCGATGTCGCACCCGGCCCGGAGGACGCGGCCAGCGCGGCCTTTCGCTCCTCCGCGGCCCGGGCCAGCTCGGCCTGCTTCTCCGCGTTCGGGGACACGAAGATCTCTCCCGTGCTGCCGTCGACGGCGATCAAGGTCCCCTCGACCAGCTCACCGGCGCCGGGCAGCGCCACCACCGCGGGCACACCCAAGGCGCGCGCGAGGATCGCGCTGTGACTCGTCGGCCCGCCCTCCTCGGTCACGAACCCGAGCACCAGGGTGGGGTCGAGCAGCGCCGTGTCGGCAGGGGCCAGGTCCCGGGCGATCAGTACATAGGGCTGGTCGCTGTCGGGCACACCGGGCATCGGCACCCCCAGCAGCCGGGCCACGATCCGGTTCCGCACATCGTCCAGATCGGCCACTCGTCCGGCCAGGTACTCACCTGCCCCGGCCAGCAGCGCCCGGTACGCGGCGAAGGCGTCGTACACCGCGCGCTCGGCGGTGCTGCCCACGGCGATACGCCGCTCGACATCGGCCATCAGCTCCGGGTCCTGCGCCATCATGGCCTGCGCCTCGAGCACGGCCTGCGCCTCGCCGCCCGCCAGGTTGCCGCGCGCCATCAGATCAGCGGCCACAGCCTCAACCGCCTGTCGGGCACGTCCCTGCTCGCGCGGTGCCTCGTCCGACGGAATCTGCTTCGCCGGCGGCTCCAGAACCGCGGTCCCCATGTGCCGGACCTCGCCGATCGCCACCCCGTGGCTCACGCCGACGCCTCGCAGCGTTGTCTCCATTACACCCGTCTCCGGTTCGATGCGGCGGGATCACCCGCCGCGGTGGTTGTCTACTCGCCATAACGGCCGATCAGACCGGCTCCGACCGGCGCTGAGCTCATGCCCAGCTGAAGAGAGTGTCGCCGGACTTCACATCCACATCCGCACTGACGTCCGCCAGCGACTCGGCGGTGGCCTCAAGCGCCACGACCGGGCAGACCGGCGACTTCCCTGCGGTCACCACGGCCGCGGGGTCCCAGCGCACCACGGCGTCGCCGCGCCGCACGGTGTCGCCCTTGTTGATCAGCAGCTCGAACCCCTCGCCGGCCAGCTGAACGGTGTCGATACCGAGGTGGGTGAGCACACCGTGCCCCTCCCCGTCGACGACGACGAACGCGTGGGGATGGAGCGAGACGACGATGCCATCGACCGGCGCCACCGCCACGGAGGGCTCGAGCACGGGATCGATCGCGGTGCCGGGACCGACCATCGCCCCGGAGAACACCGGATCGGGCACCGCCGCGAGTCCGATCACACGCCCGGCGAGCGGGGAGGTCACGGTGGTCATAGGAAGCCTCCCAGGGGGTGGAGAAATCGTCACGCACTGTCACTGCCCGTCCCGGGCAGCGCACTGCCCAGAAGCGTAAGTCATAGGAACTGCGGATTCCGCACAAGCTGTGCAGGCCGAAGGGCACCTATGGGGCACCGAATCGATTTGCCACGGCTGCGCGAGGGTTGTACTGTCGTACCCCTGCCCCGGATGAAGCGCCGCAGTCCACTGCGGACACATCCAGGTCGAGGCAGCGCCATCAGTCACCTGACGACAGATCTTCGGATCAGCTTTCGCATGTCCGCGAAAAGCACGGATTCGGAGAAACGAAATCGGTCTGATAGCGTGTGAAACACCGAAGGGAAGCGCCCGGAGAAACCGGTGAAACGGTTTCAAAGGAAGCGTCCGTTCCTTGAGAACTCAACAGCGTGCCAAAAGTCAACGCCAGATATGTTGATACCCCGTACGATCGGCCGGTTCGATCCGGATCGGTTTGGTCGGACGAGGTTCCTTTGAAGAAAACACACAGCGAGGACGCTGTGAGCGGGCTGGATTATTCCTCCGGTTCCGCTCCGCTCTCGTGGTGTTGCCGGGATAGCCCGGAAGCATTCACGGAGAGTTTGATCCTGGCTCAGGACGAACGCTGGCGGCGTGCTTAACACATGCAAGTCGAACGATGAACCGGCTTCGGCTGGGGATTAGTGGCGAACGGGTGAGTAACACGTGGGCAATCTGCCCTGCACTCTGGGACAAGCCCTGGAAACGGGGTCTAATACCGGATATTACCTGGTGAGGCATCTTACTGGGTGGAAAGCTCCGGCGGTGCAGGATGAGCCCGCGGCCTATCAGCTTGTTGGTGGGGTGATGGCCTACCAAGGCGACGACGGGTAGCCGGCCTGAGAGGGCGACCGGCCACACTGGGACTGAGACACGGCCCAGACTCCTACGGGAGGCAGCAGTGGGGAATATTGCACAATGGGCGAAAGCCTGATGCAGCGACGCCGCGTGAGGGATGACGGCCTTCGGGTTGTAAACCTCTTTCAGCAGGGAAGAAGCGAAAGTGACGGTACCTGCAGAAGAAGCGCCGGCTAACTACGTGCCAGCAGCCGCGGTAATACGTAGGGCGCAAGCGTTGTCCGGAATTATTGGGCGTAAAGAGCTCGTAGGCGGCTTGTCACGTCGGATGTGAAAGCCCGGGGCTTAACCCCGGGTCTGCATTCGATACGGGCAGGCTAGAGTTCGGTAGGGGAGATCGGAATTCCTGGTGTAGCGGTGAAATGCGCAGATATCAGGAGGAACACCGGTGGCGAAGGCGGATCTCTGGGCCGATACTGACGCTGAGGAGCGAAAGCGTGGGGAGCGAACAGGATTAGATACCCTGGTAGTCCACGCCGTAAACGTTGGGAACTAGGTGTGGGCGACATTCCACGTTGTCCGCGCCGCAGCTAACGCATTAAGTTCCCCGCCTGGGGAGTACGGCCGCAAGGCTAAAACTCAAAGGAATTGACGGGGGCCCGCACAAGCGGCGGAGCATGTGGCTTAATTCGACGCAACGCGAAGAACCTTACCAAGGCTTGACATACGCCGGAAACATCCAGAGATGGGTGCCCCCTTGTGGTCGGTGTACAGGTGGTGCATGGCTGTCGTCAGCTCGTGTCGTGAGATGTTGGGTTAAGTCCCGCAACGAGCGCAACCCTTGTTCTGTGTTGCCAGCATGCCCTTCGGGGTGATGGGGACTCACAGGAGACTGCCGGGGTCAACTCGGAGGAAGGTGGGGACGACGTCAAGTCATCATGCCCCTTATGTCTTGGGCTGCACACGTGCTACAATGGCCGGTACAATGAGCTGCGATACCGTGAGGTGGAGCGAATCTCAAAAAGCCGGTCTCAGTTCGGATTGGGGTCTGCAACTCGACCCCATGAAGTCGGAGTCGCTAGTAATCGCAGATCAGCATTGCTGCGGTGAATACGTTCCCGGGCCTTGTACACACCGCCCGTCACGTCACGAAAGTCGGTAACACCCGAAGCCGGTGGCCCAACCCCTTGTGGGAGGGAGTCGTCGAAGGTGGGACTGGCGATTGGGACGAAGTCGTAACAAGGTAGCCGTACCGGAAGGTGCGGCTGGATCACCTCCTTTCTAAGGAGCACATAGCCGACTGCGAGCGCATGACTCGCACGGTTGCTCATGGGTGGAACGTTGACTACTCGGCACAGTCAGGTGTGAAAGCCTCTAGTACTGCTCCTTCGGGGGCGTGGAACAGGGTTTTGATCATCGGGTTGTGTCGGGCACGCTGTTGGGTGTCTGAGGGCACGGGCGAGAGCCTGCTTCCTCATTGACGCCGGTCCCGGTGAACTGCCCTGATTGTGGGTGGGTGACGGGTGGCTGGTCGTTGCTTGAGAACTGCACAGTGGACGCGAGCATCTGTGGCCAAGTTTTTAAGGGCGCACGGTGGATGCCTTGGCACCAGGAACCGATGAAGGACGTGGGAGGCCGCGATAGGCCCCGGGGAGCTGTCAACCGAGCTTTGATCCGGGGGTGTCCGAATGGGGAAACCCGGCAGTCGTCATGGGCTGTCACCCATACCTGAACACATAGGGTATGTGGAGGGAACGCGGGGAAGTGAAACATCTCAGTACCCGCAGGAAGAGAAAACAACCGTGATTCCGGGAGTAGTGGCGAGCGAAACCGGATGAGGCTAAACCGTATGTGTGTGATACCCGGCAGGGGTTGCGCATACGGGGTTGTGGGAGTGTGCTTGATCAGTCTGCCGGCTGGTCGGAGAGTCAGAAACCGTTGTGATAGGCGAAGGGCATGCGAAAGGCCCGGCGTAGAGGGTAAGACCCCCGTAGCTGAAATCATGACGGCTCTCTTGTGTATTTCCCAAGTAGCACGGGGCCCGAGAAATCCCGTGTGAATCTGGCGGGACCACCCGCTAAGCCTAAATATTCCCTGGTGACCGATAGCGGATAGTACCGTGAGGGAATGGTGAAAAGTACCGCGGGAGCGGAGTGAAATAGTACCTGAAACCGTGTGCCTACAAGCCGTGGGAGCGTCGCGCAAGGACTTTGTTCTTGCGTCGTGACTGCGTGCCTTTTGAAGAATGAGCCTGCGAGTTTGCGGTGTGTTGCGAGGTTAACCCGTGTGGGGTAGCCGTAGCGAAAGCGAGTCCGAATAGGGCGGTTGAGTAGCGCGCCCAAGACCCGAAGCGGAGTGATCTAGCCATGGGCAGGTTGAAGCGGAGGTAAGACTTCGTGGAGGACCGAACCCACCAGGGTTGAAAACCTGGGGGATGACCTGTGGTTAGGGGTGAAAGGCCAATCAAACTCCGTGATAGCTGGTTCTCCCCGAAATGCATTTAGGTGCAGCGTCGTGTGTTTCTTGCCGGAGGTAGAGCACTGGATAGGCGATGGGCCCTACCGGGTTACTGACCTTAGCCAAACTCCGAATGCCGGTAAGTGAGAGCGCGGCAGTGAGACTGTGGGGGATAAGCTCCATGGTCGAGAGGGAAACAGCCCAGAGCATCGACTAAGGCCCCTAAGCGTGCGCTAAGTGGGAAAGGATGTGGAGTCGCAGAGACAACCAGGAGGTTGGCTTAGAAGCAGCCATCCTTGAAAGAGTGCGTAATAGCTCACTGGTCAAGTGATTCCGCGCCGACAATGTAGCGGGGCTCAAGCGTACCGCCGAAGTCGTGTCATTGCAGCATAAGGCCTAACGGCTGTTGTGATGGGTAGGGGAGCGTCGTGTGCCGGGTGAAGCAGCCGCGGAAGCGAGTTGTGGACGGTTCACGAGTGAGAATGCAGGCATGAGTAGCGATTCACACGTGGGAAACGTGTGCGCCGATTGACTAAGGGTTCCTGGGTCAAGCTGATCTGCCCAGGGTAAGTCGGGACCTAAGGCGAGGCCGACAGGCGTAGTCGATGGACAACCGGTTGATATTCCGGTACCCGCTTTGAAGCGCCAGCGCTGAACCAGGCGATGCTAAGTCCGTGAAGCCGCCCTGGATCCTTCGGGTGAAGGGGAGTGGTGGAGCCGACGGACCAGACCTGTATTAGGTGAGTGATGGGGTGACGCAGGAAGGTAGTCCAGCCCGGGCGGTGGTTGTCCCGGGGTAAGGGTGTAGCCCGAGGGGTAGGTAAATCCGTCCCTCATAAGGGGTGAGACCTGATGCCGAGCCGATTGTGGTGAAGTGGATGATCCTATGCTGTCGAGAAAAGCCTCTAGCGAGTTTCATGGCGGCCCGTACCCTAAACCGACTCAGGTGGTCAGGTAGAGAATACCGAGGCGTTCGGGTGAACTATGGTTAAGGAACTCGGCAAAATGCCCCCGTAACTTCGGGAGAAGGGGGGCCATTGCTGGTGATGGGCTTTGCGCTCGGAGCTGGTGGTGGCCGCAGAGACCAGCGAGAAGCGACTGTTTACTAAAAACACAGGTCCGTGCGAAGCCGTAAGGCGATGTATACGGACTGACGCCTGCCCGGTGCTGGAACGTTAAGGGGACCGGTTAGTCACATTTCGGTGTGGCGAAGCTGAGAACTTAAGCGCCAGTAAACGGCGGTGGTAACTATAACCATCCTAAGGTAGCGAAATTCCTTGTCGGGTAAGTTCCGACCTGCACGAATGGCGTAACGACTTCTCGACTGTCTCAACCATAGGCCCGGTGAAATTGCATTACGAGTAAAGATGCTCGTTTCGCGCAGCAGGACGGAAAGACCCCGGGACCTTTACTATAGCTTGATATTGGTGTTCGGTTCGGCTTGTGTAGGATAGGTGGGAGACTGTGAAGCTGTGACGCCAGTCATGGTGGAGTCATTGTTGAAATACCACTCTGGTCGTGCTGGATGTCTAACCTGGGTCCGTGATCCGGATCAGGGACAGTGTCTGGTGGGTAGTTTAACTGGGGCGGTTGCCTCCTAAAGAGTAACGGAGGCGCCCAAAGGTTCCCTCAGCCTGGTTGGCAATCAGGTGTTGAGTGTAAGTGCACAAGGGAGCTTGACTGTGAGACCGACGGGTCGAGCAGGGACGAAAGTCGGGACTAGTGATCCGGCGGTGGCTTGTGGAAGCGCCGTCGCTCAACGGATAAAAGGTACCCCGGGGATAACAGGCTGATCTTCCCCAAGAGTCCATATCGACGGGATGGTTTGGCACCTCGATGTCGGCTCGTCGCATCCTGGGGCTGGAGTCGGTCCCAAGGGTTGGGCTGTTCGCCCATTAAAGCGGTACGCGAGCTGGGTTTAGAACGTCGTGAGACAGTTCGGTCCCTATCCGCTGTGCGCGTAGGAGTCTTGAGAAGGGCTGTCCCTAGTACGAGAGGACCGGGACGGACGAACCTCTGGTGTGCCAGTTGTCCTGCCAAGGGCATGGCTGGTTGGCTACGTTCGGGAGGGATAACCGCTGAAAGCATCTAAGCGGGAAGCCTGCTTCGAGATGAGGGCTCCCACCCACTTGATGGGGTAAGGCTCCCAGTAGACGACTGGGTTGATAGGCCAGATATGGAAGCCGGGTGACCGGTGGAGTTGACTGGTACTAATAGGCCGAGGGCTTGTCCTCAGTTGCTCGCGTCCACTGTGTTGTTCTGAAGTAACGACCATTGAGCCCTGCGAGGGTTCTGGTTGTTTTCTTCATAGTGTTTCGGTGGTTATTGCGTTAGGGAAACGCCCGGTTACATTTCGAACCCGGAAGCTAAGCCTTTCAGCGCCGATGGTACTGCAGGGGGGACCCTGTGGGAGAGTAGGACACCGCCGAACAATCTTTGATAAAAGCTCCGGGCGGAACCATTGGTTTCCGCCCGGAGCTTTTTGTCGTGCCCGGGGCCCCGTGCCGGGGCCCCATACCCTACCGGTAAGGTCATGGGGCATCCATCGGCACCGTTCCCACAGGAGGCTCCCGGGTGGAGGTCCAGGAGACACGCGTCCAGACCGACCGCGTGCTCACCATCCCGAACATCCTCAGCGCCGCGCGTCTGGTCGGCGTCCCGCTTTTCCTGTGGCTGATCCTGCGGCCCGAGTTCGGCGGGCCGAAGAGTGACGAATGGGCCCTGCTCGTGCTGGCGCTCAGCGGCGCGAGCGACTATCTCGACGGGAAGCTGGCCCGCCGCTGGAACCAGGTCAGCAGCCTTGGCCGGATTCTGGATCCGGCCGCGGACCGCCTCTACATTCTGTCTACACTCGTCGGCCTGACCTGGCGCGACATCCTGCCGATCTGGCTGACCGCGGTCCTTCTCGCTCGTGAGTTGGTGATGCTGGTCCCGCTCGGCATCCTGCGGCGCCATGGCTATCCCCCGCCCCAGGTCAACTTCCTCGGCAAGGCAGCGACCTTCAACCTGATGTACGCCTTCCCGTTGCTCCTTCTGAGTGATGGAAGTGGCCCAGTTCACACAATCGCTGCTATTTTCGGATGGGCGTTCGCGGGATGGGGTACAACGCTCTATTGGTGGGCAGGAGTCCTCTACATGGTTCAGGTCCGCCGACTCGTCAAGGCGGACGCTGCGGCCGACTGAGCTCGCTGATGATGTAGCGGCCCGTAGTGGCGGATTGCTCGTCATGCGATAGGTATGTGGGCCATCGGGGTGCGTCAGTCGGCATGACCGTCGTCTCTTCAAGGAGGACGCTTCCGACATGAAGGCCGTCGTGATGGCGGGAGGCGAGGGTACTCGCCTGCGCCCGATGACCTCGACCATGCCCAAGCCGCTGCTGCCGGTGGTCAACCGGCCGATCATGGAGCATGTGCTGCGGCTGCTCAAGCGGCATGGTCTGTGCGAGACCGTGGTGACGGTCCAGTTCCTCGCGTCGCTGGTCAAGAACTACTTCGGTGACGGCGAGGAGCTCGGCATGGAGCTCACGTACGCCAATGAGGAAAAGCCACTCGGCACCGCCGGCAGCGTCAAGAACGCGGAAGAGGCACTCAAGGACGATGCCTTTCTCGTGATTTCGGGTGATGCCCTGACGGATTTCGACCTCACCGAGCTGATCAATTTCCACAAGCAGAAGGGGGCGCTGGTCACGGTCTGCCTGACCCGCGTGCCCAATCCCCTCGAGTTCGGGATCACCATCGTCGACGAGGGCGGCCGGGTCGAGCGCTTCCTGGAGAAGCCCACCTGGGGGCAGGTCTTCTCCGACACCGTGAACACCGGCATCTATGTGATGGAGCCGGAGGTGTTCGACTACGTCGAGCCCGATGTGCCGGTCGACTGGTCCGGTGATGTCTTCCCGCAGCTGATGAAGGAAGGCAAGCTGATTTGCGGCTATGTCGCCGAGGGCTATTGGGAGGACGTCGGTACCCACGAGAGTTATGTCAAGGCCCAGGCCGATGTGCTGGAGGGCAAGGTCGACGTCGAAATCGACGGCTTCGAGATCTCCCCGGGGGTGTGGGTCGCCGAGGGCGCCGAGGTGCATCAGGACGCCGTGCTGCGCGGTCCGCTCTACATCGGCGACTACGCGAAGGTGGAGGCGGACGCGGAGATCCGCGAGCACACCGTCGTCGGGTCCAATGTCGTCGTGAAGAGCGGGTCCTTTCTGCACAGAGCGGTGGTCCACGACAATGTGTACGTCGGCCAGCAGGCCAATCTGCGCGGCTGCGTCATCGGAAAGAACACCGACGTCATGCGGGCGGCTCGGATCGAGGACGGCGCGGTCATCGGCGACGAGTGCCTGATCGGTGAGGAATCGATCGTCCAGGGCAATGTCCGGGTGTACCCGTTCAAGACAATCGAGGCCGGCGCCTTCGTCAACACCTCGGTCATCTGGGAGTCGCGCGGCCAGGCCCATCTCTTCGGGGCCCGCGGCGTGTCCGGGATCCTGAATGTGGAGATCACCCCGGAGCTCGCCGTGCGGCTCGCCGGCGCCTATGCGACGACTCTCAAGAAGGGCTCGACGGTCACCACCGCGCGTGATCACTCCCGTGGTGCGCGGGCGCTCAAGCGAGCCGTGATCTCGGCCCTGCAGACCAGCGCCATCGATGTGCGGGATCTGGAGAATGTGCCGCTGCCCGTGGCCCGCCAGCAGACCGCGCGCGGCAGCGCCGGCGGGATCATGATCCGTACCTCGCCCGGCGTTCCCGACTCCGTCGACATCATGTTCTTCGACGAGCGCGGCGCCGATCTGTCCGCCGCCGGGCAGCGGAAGCTGGACCGGGTGTACGCGCGTCAGGAGTACCGGCGGGCGTTCCCCGGCGAGATCGGCGACCTCAGCTTCCCCTCGAGCGTCTTCGACTCGTACACGGGCTCCCTGCTGCGTGCCGTGGACACCAGCGGCATCGCCGAATCCGGCCTCAAGGTGGTCGTGGACGCCTCCAACGGCAGCGCCGGACTTGTTCTGCCCAGCCTGCTCGGCCGGCTCGGCGTCGACGCTCTGACCATCAATCCCGGCCTGAACGAATCGCGTCCGACCGAGACGGCGGAGGCGCGCCGCTCGGGTTTGGTGCGGCTGGGTGAGATCGTGGCCTCGGCCCGCGCGGCCTTCGGTGTGCGCTTCGACCCGGTCGGCGAGCGGCTCTCGCTGGTGGACGAGCGCGGGCGCATCGTGGAGGACGACCGGGCCCTGCTGGTCATGCTGGACCTGGTGGCCGCCGAGTGCCGCAGCGGACGGGTGGCGCTGCCGGTGACCACCACGCGCATCGCCGAACAGGTGGCGGCGTACCACGGCACGCAGGTGGAGTGGACGACGACCGCGGCCGACGATCTCACCCGCGTCGCCAGGGCCGAAGGCACCATTTTCGGCGGCGACGGGCGCGGCGGCTTCATCATTCCCGAGTTCAGCAGCGTCTTCGACGGCACGGCCGCCTTCGTACGCCTCATCGGGCTGGTGGCCCGCACCCAGCTCACCCTCAGCCAGATCGACGCCCGCATTCCGCGCGCCCATGTCCTGCGCCGGGATCTGGCGACCCCATGGGCGGTCAAGGGTCTCGTCATGCGCCGCGTGGTGGAGGCGGCGGGCGACCGGTCAGTCGACACCACCGACGGGGTGCGGGTGGTCGAGGCCGACGGGCGCTGGGTCATGGTGCTGCCCGACCCAGCCGAGGCGGTCACCCATCTGTGGGCGGAAGGACCGGACGACGCGTCCGCGCAGGCGCTGCTGGATGAGTGGTCCGCCGTGGTGGAGAGCGCCGGGCACTGACCCGTTCCCCCTGGTGGGGGGCGTCTGAGAGCCCATAGGCAGTCCCCGGAAGCACACGGGGGCGCAGCCGCCCACGGCCCGCTTCCGGCGCGCCGGTGGGGCCATTCGGCGGCTGCGCCCCCGACGTGCGACGATGTGCGGCATGCCGCAGCAGCCCCCCGTTCGGAGCACAGCTCCGCCGAGCCCTCGTCCACGTCTCGACGCGTCCATGTCGCTGCTGACCAATGTGATGGACCACAGTCTCGACGAGGGGTACGCCGAGGCCGCCGCGCGCCATGGCAAGGAGGGCCGACGGGGTCTGCCGCGCAGCCTGCGCGGCAAGCTGGTGCTGGCCGCCGGGCTGGTGCTGGCCGCGGGCATTGTGACCATCGGCGCCGACGAGGCCCGGATATCGGCGCCGAAGCTGGCCAAGGACCGGGAAAAGCTGATCGACCGCATCGAGTCGGGGAACTCGAACGCGGACGACCTCCAGAAGAGCCTGGACAGGCTCCGTAAGGAGGTCGGTGACCGGCAGCGGCAGGCGCTGGAGAAGCACGGCGGGGACAAGGGCGAGCTGCTCGCGCTGCTGTCCGGGGCGACCGAGGTGAAGGGCCCCGGGGTCAAGCTGGTCGTCAATGACGCCAAAGAGGCCGACCAGGGCGGCGGGGGACCACGGGAGAGCACCGGCTTCTCCGACACGGGCCGGGTGCGCGACCGTGATCTGCAGCGGGTCGTCAATGGCCTGTGGGAGTCCGGCGCGGAGGCCGTGTCGATCAACGGACAGCGGCTGACGGCCCTGTCGGCGATCAGGGCCGCGGGAGACGCCATACTGGTCGACAACAAGCCGCTGGTGCCGCCGTATACGGTGCTCGCGGTGGGGGACGGACGGCGGCTGAGCACGGCCTTCCAGGACAGTGCCGACGGACAGTACCTGCATGTACTGCACGAAAACTACGGCATCCGCACGAGCATTTCCGCCGTGGACGAGGTGCGGCTTCCGGCCGCGCCGAGTCTGATCGTACGAACCGCAGAGCCGATAGCCGGTGGCGCCGGGAAGGGCGGCACCGACACAGGGAAGGGCACATCGTGATCGCCGTATTGGGCCTCATCGTGGGAGTCGTGGTCGGACTTGTGGTCCAACCCGTGGTGCCGACGGTGGTCGAGCCCTACCTGCCCATCGCCGTCGTCGCCGCGCTCGACGCGGTGTTCGGCGGTCTCCGGGCGATGCTCGACGGGATCTTCGACGACAAGGTCTTCGTCGTCTCGTTCCTGTCCAATGTGGTGGTCGCCGCGCTGATCGTCTTCCTCGGCGACAAGCTCGGGGTCGGCGCCCAGCTGTCCACCGGCGTCGTGGTCGTGCTCGGCATCCGGATCTTCTCCAACGCCGCCGCCATCCGCCGCCATGTCTTCCGGGCGTGAGCTGATGACGACCGACGACACCCCGGAGGAGCCCCAGCGGCAGCCCCGCGAGCCGGAGCGGCCCCGTAAGCTCGAGCAATCGGATAAGCCCGAGCAGTCCCGTAAGCCAGAACAGTCCGGTGAGCCGGAAGAGTCCCGTAAGCCCGAGACGAGGCCCGAGGTGCGACGGGAGAAGCCCGCGGAAGAGCGGCGGGGCACCGCAGCGGCCGATGAGCAGGGCGAGGGTCCTGGCGAAGAGCCCGGCGAGAGCCCCGGAGGCGGTCCAGAGGGCCGCGGGGAGCCCGAGGCGGTCCAGGAGCCGTCCAGCGGCCGTCAGCGGCTGGTGCAGGGCCTGTGGCCGCCACGGCTGACGCGGGCTCAACTCATCGTCGCGCTCCTGCTGTTCGGCCTCGGCCTCGGTCTGGCCATCCAGGTGCGCTCGACCAATGAGAACAGCGTGCTGCGCGGCGCCCGGCAGGAGGATCTGGTACGCATCCTCGACGAGCTGGACAACCGCACCCAGCGGCTGCGGGACGAGAAACAGCGGCTGGAGACCCAGCGGACCGAGCTGGAGAACAGCTCGGACCGGGCCGAGGAGGCCCGTAAGCAGACGGCCCAGAAGGAGCAGCAGCTCGGTGTGCTCGCGGGCACCGTCGCCGCCGAGGGGCCGGGCATCACCATGAAGATCGACGTGTCGAGGGGCACTGTGGAGTCGGACATGCTGCTCGACGCGGTCCAGGAACTGCGCGCCGCCGGGGCCGAGGCCATCCAGATCGGCAAGGTGCGGGTGGTCGCGAGCACGTACTTCGCGGACGTCGGCGGCGCGGTGGAAATCGATGGACGGAAAGTGACGCAGCCGTACGTGATCAAGGTCATCGGCAAGCCGGAGGACTTGGAGCCGGCCCTGAACATTCCGGGCGGAGTGGTGCAGAGTCTGGAGAAGGAGCAGGCCACCGTGTCCATCGAGCGCTCGAAGGAGATCGTCGTCGACGCCTTGCGGTCGGCGAAGCGGCCTGACTACGCTCGGTCGTCATCGCGGTGAGGTGGTTAGGTATGGGAGTCTCGCGGCGAGACAATGAGGACGCGGGGGGTCGGCGCACCGGAAGAGTCGCGCGTGATGGAAACTGTCTGGTGGTCACGGACGTTGTGAGGATGTCCGGACCGTCTGGTGTGTGCATCGAGGGTTTGCCCTGCCCCACGGGCGGGTCTGTTTCAGTCAAGGGGAATCGCCCGTGAAGTTGTTCGGGAAGTTGTTCGGCAAGAGCGCGCGCCAGGACGGCGGCAGCAGCACCGCCCGCCACCGCGCCCCGCGTGCTGCGGAGGAGAGCGGGGTGAGCGAGGAGCGTCCGCTGTTCCGGGACGGCGGCGGCATTCCGGGTGGTCAGGGCGCGTCTTCTGTTGACCCCTCCGCATCCGGACGCATAGGTTTCGGGGAGCCATCGACCGCGAACACGGGCGGAGGGTTCGGCTTGCCGGTATGTCAAAGGTGCGGCCATCAGAACGCCGAGGCCAGCCGGTTCTGCTCCAACTGTGGCGCGCCGCTGCGGGGCCAGGCGCCCTCCGAGCGTGCTTCGGAGACCACCTCCACCATCTCGATCTCCGGGCTGGAGGCGTACGACTCCGAGGTGACCGGGCAGACTCCGCTGCCCTCGCTCTCCCCGGAGGCCCAGGCGGCCGTCGATGCGCTGCCCCCGGGGTCCGCGCTGATGGTGGTCCGCCGCGGGCCGAACTCCGGCAGCCGCTTCCTGCTGGACAGCGATGTGACCACGGCCGGCCGTCATCCGCAGAGCGACATCTTCCTGGACGATGTGACGGTCTCGCGTCGCCATGTGGAGTTCCGGCGCGGCCAGGACGGCTCCTTCACCGTCGCGGACGTCGGCAGCCTGAACGGGACGTATGTCAACCGCGAGGCGATCGACTCGGCCATCCTGAACAACGGTGACGAGGTGCAGATCGGCAAGTACCGGCTGGTCTTCTACCCGAGCCAGCGAGGCTTCGGCATCTGACCCGTCAGGGGAGGTCCATGCTTCAGACACCGTCGGGCGGTGCCGACACCGGCACCGCCCCCGCGGGCGGCCGGGCGATGAGCATCGGCACCGTACTGAATCTGCTGCGGGACGAATTCCCCGAGGTCACCGTCTCCAAGATCCGTTTCCTGGAGGCCGAGGGCCTGGTCGAGCCGCGGCGCGCGCCCTCCGGCTACCGCAAATTCAGCCCGGAGGACGTGGAGCGGCTCGGCCATGTTCTGCGCATGCAGCGTGACCACTATCTGCCACTGAAGGTCATTCGGGAGCATCTGGACGCCTTGGAGCGGGGAGAGCGGCCAGAGCTGCCCGCCGCGGCCTCCGGCGCCCTGCCGGAGGGATCGGCCGAGGAAGGGCCGGAGAGCGCCTTGGAGCGCCCCACGGCCGCCCGGGTGGGCCGGGCCGAGCTGCTGGCCGCCACCGGGATCGACGAGGGGAGGCTGGCCGAGTGGGAGTCGTTCGGGCTGATCGGCCCGGGTGCGGACGGCGGGTACGACATCGAGGCGGTGACCGTCGCCAGGCTCGTCGCGGACCTGGGTCGTTTCGGTCTGGAACCACGTCATTTGAGGATCATGAAAGCCGCCGCGGAGCGCGAGGCGGGACTGCTCGAGCAGGTGGTCGCACCCCTGCGGCGACACCGAAATCCGCAGACCAGAGCCTATGCGGAGGCCAGCGCCCGGGAGCTGGCCGAGCTGTCCGTGCGGCTTCATGCGGCCTTTGTCCAGTCCGCTCTGCGGGCCGGTTCCCGGTGACCGGCGCGGTCCCGACTATCCAAACCGGCCGGGCACGTCCTAGGGTTGCTGTGTGAACGAGCTCGACGTCGTGGGTGTCCGGGTGGAGATGCCCTCCAACCAACCGATCGTGCTCCTGCGCGAGGTAGGAGGCGACCGCTACCTCCCCATTTGGATCGGACCGGGAGAGGCGACCGCGATCGCCTTCGCTCAGCAGGGCATGGCTCCGGCGCGCCCGCTGACCCACGACCTTTTCAAGGACGTGCTCGACGCGGTCGGCCAGCAGCTCACGGAGGTCCGGATCACGGACCTGCGCGAGGGTGTGTTCTACGCGGAGCTGGTGTTCGCCAGCGGCGTGGAGGTCAGTGCCAGGCCGTCCGACGCCATAGCGCTGGCGCTGCGCACCGGCACGCCGATCTACGGCAGTGACGGGGTGCTGGACGACGCGGGGATCGCCATCCCGGACGAGCAGGAGGACGAGGTGGAGAAGTTCCGCGAGTTCCTCGACCAGATCTCGCCCGAGGACTTCGGCACCAGCAGCCAGTGAGTCATCAGCGGCCAGTTAGTCATCAGCGGCCAACGAGCGGCGGACAGTGAGCTGAGCTGTCTGCCGGTCCTCGCCAGCGCATTCGAGTAGCCTTTCCCGGAAGAGGGATACGGGAAACCACCCTTAGGGTGATTATCACTCGGCGTGCCGAGTGTGGCGATCGTTGACGCACCCCGGGTGACTGCCTACCGTCGAGAAGGCAGGTCGAGGACGGAGGTCGGCGTGAGAAGCAGTGGCGACGGCACGGCGGCAGGCGGTCCGTACACGCTCCACGGGAGCGCACCGGCCGAACCGGCATTGAAGGCTCGGGTAGCGGCACAGGCCGCGCCGCCGCGGGAAGGCGCCGTGGCGAAGCCCGAGCAGGTGGGGTACCGCGGGCCGACCGCTTGTGCGGCCGCCGGCATCACCTACCGCCAGCTGGACTACTGGGCGCGTACCGGGCTCGTGGAGCCGAGTGTGCGGCCCGCGTACGGCTCGGGCAGTCAGCGGCTCTACAGCTTCCGGGACGTCGTCGTCCTCAAGATCGTCAAGCGGCTGCTGGACACCGGTGTGTCCCTGCAGAACATCCGGGCCGCCGTCCAGCACCTGCGCACGCGCGGCCTCGACGACCTCGCCCAGATGACGCTGATGAGCGACGGGGCGACGGTCTACGAATGCACGTCGCCCGACGAGGTGGTCGAGCTCCTCCAGGGCGGCCAGGGCGTCTTCGGGATCGCCGTGGGCGTGGTGTGGCGGGACGTGGAGAGCGCGCTGGCGCAGCTCCACGGCGAGCGCGTGGACACCGGCGAGACGCTGGTGGGGCACAACCCCGCCGACGAGCTCGCGCGGCGCCGCAACCGCGCGGGCTGAGCGCGGCGCGGCAACCGCGGGCTGAGCGCGGAGCCCGGCTCGCGGGGATGCGACGGGCTCGGCGGCGTCTGCGGCCTGCGGGCCGCGGGCCGCAGACCGCGGACTGCCTCGGCTGACTGCCCCATCCGATGGTCACTCGCCCGATTGTCAGTGGCATGCGGCAGCATCTGTAGGTGTGAGGGGTGCGCCGACGATTCTCCATCTGGACATGGACGCCTTCTACGCCGCGGCGGAGCAGGCGGCCAAGCCCAGCCTGCGCGGCAAGCCCGTGATCGTCGGCGGCCTGGGGCCGCGAGGCGTGGTGGCCACGGCCTCCTACGAGGCGCGGGTGTTCGGGGTCCACTCGGCCATGGCGATGGCCCAGGCCCGCCGCCTGTGTCCGAACGCGGCGTATCTCACCCCCCGCTTCTCCCTGTACCGCCAGGTGAGTGACACGGTCATGGCCCTGCTGGCCGCCCTGTCCCCGCTGGTCGAGCCGCTGAGCCTGGACGAGGCGTTCGTGGATCTGGAGGCGGGCGGTGTCCCGGCCACGTCCGAGGCGGCGCGGGCCGTGGGGGAGCGGCTGCGCGCGGACATCGTGGCCGCGACCGGGCTGACCGGCTCGGTGGGCCTGGCCGGGGCCAAGATGCTTGCCAAGATCGCCTCCGAGCAGGCCAAGCCCGATGGGCTGGTGCTCATCGAGCCGGGCACCGAGCGGGAGCTGCTGGGGCCCCTGCCGGTGCGCACGCTCCCCGGGGTGGGCCCGGCCACCGCGGAGGCGCTGCGCCGGGCCGGGATCCACACCGTCGCCGAGACCCGGGAGGCGGGGGAGGAGGAGCTGGTGCGGCTGCTGGGCAAGGCCCATGGCGCGTCGCTGTACGGCATGGCCTGGGGGCGGGACGACCGGCCGGTCGTCGCCGAGCGGGACGCCAAGTCCGTATCGGTGGAGGACACGTACGACGTCGACCTCACCGACCGCACGCGGGTGCAGGTGGAGGTGGCGCGGCTCGCCGACCGGTGTGTGCGGCGGCTGCGCGGGGCCGGCCGTTCGGGGCGCACGGTCGTGCTCAAGGTGCGGCGTTACGACTTCTCCACGCTGACCCGGTCCGAGACGCTGCGCGGGCCGACGGACGATCCGGGAGTGGTGCGGGAGGCCGCGGCGCGGCTGCTGGAAGGCGTGGACACCACGGCGGGTGTGCGGCTGCTGGGAGTGGGCGTGAGCGGGCTGGCGGACTACACCCAGGAGGATCTGTTCGCCCAGGCGGCCCAGGCCGCCCATGAGGCTCAGGAGGCCGCGGAGGGGACGCGCGAGGCCGGAGGGGCGCCGGAGCCCGCCCCGGCGGGCCTGGAGGAGGAGGGCGAGGACGCCGGCCGGCCGCGCCGCTGGCTGCCCGGCTCCGATGTACGACACGCGGAGTACGGGGCGGGGTGGGTGCAGGGCAGCGGGGTCGGCCGGGTGACCGTGCGGTTCGAGGAGCCCTGGTCGGAGCCGGGCCGGGTGCGGACCTTCGCGGTCGACGACCAGGCGCTGGAGCCCGCGGAGCCGCTGCCGCTGGTCAGGCCCGCTGTGAGCGACAGCGACAGCGACACCGACACCGACGCCGCCGCTCAGGGCCAGCGGCCGGATCAGGGCTCGGGCCAGGACCGGGGTTCGGGCCAGGAGCGGCGCCAAGGTCAGCCGGTCACGTCCAGGCCGTAGTGGTGGTAGAGCTGTAGCTCCTGCTCGGGCGACAGGTGGCGGCCGACCCCGAAGTCCGGCGCGTCCTTGATGAGCGCCCGCTCGTACGGCACTCGCAGCGAGTCGTCGACGATCTCGCTGGGTTCGAGAGGCACGAACACGTCCCGGCTGAACAGGCCGGTGCGTACCGCCGCCCATTCCGGCTCGCCGGTCGCGTCGTCGAGGTAGACCTCGTCCACGGTGCCGATCTTCGCGCCATCGCGGTCGAAGGCCTTGCGGCCGATGAGGGTCCGCGGATCGATGTCGGTCTGCACACTCTCTCCCACACGTGGCGATTTGTCCCGTAATACCCGTGATATCTAAGAAAAGCCACAACGCCGCGCGCGTCCACTCGAGCGCTTGCCCAAAAACCCTGGCGGCAGGCTCGCTGGTAGGCTGACGGTGGCTGCAGACCCCGTGCGGGAGAGCTCTCCGCCGACGTCGTCGGAGGCGCCGAAGGAGCAAATCCTCCCCGGAATCTCTCAGGCACACGTACCGCGCGGGTGAGGTCACTCTGGAAAGCAGGGCGGGCCACGGGCGAGCACAGCTCCGGAACCCCTCCTCACCGACGGTGAAAGCCGGGTCGCAGTCCGCGGGCCCGGTGAAGCTCTCAGGTCGAGATGACAGAGGGGGAGGCCGTTCGGGCACCCGCACCGTGGTGCCCCTCGTCGGTCGTACAGACCAGGAGGCCTCGCAGATGACCGCCAACCGCACCTCACTGACCGAGCTGGAACGCGGTACTCCGTTCGAGCGGCGCCATATCGGACCCGACGCCGAGGCCCAGGCCAAGATGCTCGCGCAGGTCGGCTTCGGCTCCCTCGACGAGCTCACCCAGGCCGCCGTGCCGGAGGTCATCAAGAGCGCCGGGGAACTGGGGCTGCCCCCGGCCCGCACCGAGGCCGAGGTGCTGGCCGAGCTGCGCGGCCTGGCCGAGCGCAACCAGGTGCTCTCCCCGATGATCGGCCTGGGCTACTACGGGACCTTCACCCCGCCGGTGATCCTGCGCAATGTGCTGGAGAACCCCGCCTGGTACACCGCGTACACGCCCTATCAGCCGGAGATCTCCCAGGGCCGGCTGGAGGCGCTGCTCAACTTCCAGACCGTCGTGGCCGACCTCACCGGGCTGCCGACCGCCGGTGCCTCGCTGCTCGACGAGGCCACCGCCGCCGCCGAGGCCATGGCGCTGTCGCGGCGGGTGGGCAAGGTCAAGCAGGGCGTGTTCCTGATCGACGCCGACACCCTGCCGCAGACCGTCGCGGTCATCCAGACCCGCGCCGAGCCCACCGGCGTCGAGGTGGTCGTCGCCGACCTCTCGACGGGCATACCGGCCGAGGTGGCCGAGCGCGGGGTGTTCGGCGTGCTGCTCCAGTACCCGGGCGCCTCCGGCGCGGTGCGCGACCCACGCCCGGTCATCGAGCGGGCCCATGAGCTCGGCGCGGTGGTCACCGTCGCCGCCGACCTGCTGGCCCTCACCCTGCTCACCTCGCCCGGGGAGCTGGGCGCCGACATCGCGGTCGGCAGCAGCCAGCGGTTCGGTGTGCCGATGGGCTTCGGCGGGCCGCACGCCGGTTTCATGGCCGTCCGCGAGGCCTACGCCCGCAGCCTGCCGGGCCGTCTGGTGGGCGTCTCGGTCGACGCCGACGGCGACAAGGCGTACCGCCTGGCCCTGCAGACCCGCGAGCAGCACATCCGCCGGGAGAAGGCCACCAGCAACATCTGCACCGCCCAGGTCCTGCTCGCCGTGATGGCCGGCATGTACGCCGTCTACCACGGCCCGGACGGGCTCAAGACCATCGCCCGGCGCACCCACCGCTACGCGGCCGTGCTCGCCGAGGGCCTGCGGGCCGGGGGTGTGGAGACCGTGCACGGCGCGTTCTTCGACACCCTGACCGTGTATGTCCCGGGCCGGGCCGCCGAGGTCGTCACCGCGGCCCGCGAGGCCGGGGTCAACCTGCGGCTGACCGACGCCGACCATGTGGGCATCGCCTGCGACGAGACCACCGGCCGCGCCCAGCTCGCCGCCGTGTGGTCGGCCTTCGGCGTGGACGGCGGGCTGCCCGCCATCGACGAGCTGGACGCCGCCGCGGCCGACGCGCTCCCCGCCGACCTGCTGCGCGGCGACGTGTACCTGACCCACCCGGTCTTCCACCGGCACCGCTCCGAGACCGCGATGCTGCGCTATCTGCGGCGCCTGGCCGACCGCGACTACGCCCTGGACCGGGGCATGATCCCGCTCGGCTCCTGCACCATGAAGCTCAACGCCACCACCGAGATGGAGCCGGTCACCTGGCCGGAGTTCGGGGAGCTGCACCCCTTCGCGCCCGTCGAGCAGGCCCAGGGCTACCTGACGCTGATCCGCGAGCTGGAGGAGCGGCTGGCCGAGGCCACCGGCTACGACAAGGTCTCCCTGCAGCCGAACGCCGGATCGCAGGGCGAGCTGTCCGGGCTGCTGGCCGTGCGCGCCTACCACCGGGCAGGCGGCGAGGAGCGGCGCACCGTCTGCCTCATCCCGTCCTCCGCGCACGGCACCAACGCCGCCAGCGCCGTGATGGCGGGCATGAAGGTCGTCGTGGTCAGGACCGGCGAGGACGGCGAGGTGGACGCCGACGACCTGCGCGCCAAGATCGAGCAGTACGGCGACGAACTGGCCGTCCTGATGGTCACCTACCCGTCCACACACGGCGTGTTCGAGGAGCACATCAGCGAGATCTGCGCGGCCGTGCACGACGCGGGCGGCCAGGTCTACGTGGACGGCGCGAACCTCAACGCCCTGGTGGGGCTGGCCCGGCCGGGCAGGTTCGGCGGCGATGTCTCCCACCTGAACCTCCACAAGACCTTCTGCATCCCGCACGGCGGCGGTGGTCCCGGCGTGGGCCCGGTCGCGGTGCGCGAGCACCTGGCGCCGTATCTGCCCAACCACCCGCTCCAGCCCGCGGCGGGCCCGGCGACCGGCGTGGGCCCGGTCGCGGCCGCGCCCTGGGGTTCGGCGGGCATCCTGCCCATCTCCTGGGCGTACGTCCGGCTGATGGGCGCCGAGGGGCTGCGCCGGGCCACCCAGGTGGCGGTGCTCGGCGCCAACTACATCGCCAGGCGCCTGGAGCCGCACTACCCGGTGCTCTACACCGGCCCCGGCGGCCTGGTCGCCCACGAGTGCATCGTCGATCTGCGGCCGCTCACCAAGGCGACCGGCGTGAGCGTCGACGATGTGGCCAAGCGGCTGGTCGACTACGGGTTCCACGCGCCCACGATGTCGTTCCCGGTCGCCGGCACGCTGATGATCGAGCCGACGGAGAGCGAGGACCTGGCGGAGCTGGACCGGTTCTGCGAGGCGATGATCGCCATCCGGGCGGAGATCGAGAAGGTCGGCTCCGGGGAGTGGCCCCAGGACGACAACCCGCTGCGGAACGCCCCGCACACGGCGGCCGCGCTCAGCGGGGAGTGGGAGCACCCCTACACCCGGGCGGAGGCGGCCTTCCCGGCCGGGGTGTCGCCGGCCGACAAGTACTGGCCGCCGGTGCGGCGGATCGACGGCGCCTTCGGCGACCGCAACCTGGTCTGTTCCTGCCCGCCGCTGGAGTCGTACGAGAGCTGACCGGGCGGGCCCGGTCGGGTACGGGGCCGGTGCGGCGGAAGCGCCGGGCCGGCCCCTGAGAATTCGCCTGGGCAGGGCCTAGGCGGCGGTGACGACGCGCTCGGTGTCCAGCGCCCGGCGCGGGGCGATGATCTTCCCGTCCGGCAGCAGCTCACCGGTGTCCTCGAAGAGGAGGACGCCGTTGCACAGCAGGCTCCAGCCCTGCTCGGGGTGGTGCGCCACGAGATGGGCGGCCTCCCGGTCGGCGGAGTCGGCTGACGGGCACGATGGCTGGTGCTGGCACATGGAAGGGATCTCTCGCTGGGGTGTGGTGAGTGTCCTGTGGCTTGCTGCGGCAGTCATGGCCGCCCCCCGTTGGTCAGTCGGTCGGTTGCTCCAAGTGTTGCCCTACAGGCCGGTTTCCGCATGGATTTCACGGCACCGGTACTCGCTAGATAATGACGCATCCACACGGCCGACGGTTCATCGCGACGGGACTGTTACGAGCCCGCAGCGGAGCGCCCCGTGATCCTTGGGATCACGGGGCGCTCGGGCGTGGGGGCGGGTGCCGCGGGTCGTCAGGCCGACGAGCCCAGCAGCGGCGTCCGCGTCAGCCGGAGGGTGAGCACCGGCAGCAGATCCGCCGCGCGGTGCGCGCGGTGGGCGGCGATGCCCGGCGGGGCCGGGGTGAGCGGTACCAGCAGGTCTTCCGCGGCGAGATGGCCTTCGGAGGCGTCGGCGGTCGGGTCGCCGCGCAGCCACAGCGTCAGCATGTACAGCTCCGGGATGGACAGCAGCCGTGGCTGGTACACCGAGGGCAGTGACTCGGCCTGGCTCAGCGCCAGTTCGGCCGAGGACACATACGGGCCTTCGGAGAAGTGTGAGAAGACCCAGCCGTCGGCGGTCAGCATCGCCTCGGCGGAGGCCACCGTACGCTCACTGTCGCGGATCAGGAACCGCCATCCGCTGAGCCGCGCGCGCGGCGGGCCGTCGGGGGCGGTGATGTCGTCCAGGACGTGGACGGGCAGTGGGAGTTCGAGCTCGAAGGGCCCGTCCAGGGCGCCGAGGAGCGGGGTGCGGACGGCGGTGGGAGAGCCAAGGGCCGTGCGGATGCTGTTCAGAGCAGGCGCTGGAGCCGAGGGGACGTGCAGCGGCATGGTGGGTCGCCTCTCACTTCGGAGACACGGTGGAGCGCTGGCGTGCCAGGTGCGGATGGCGCTGTCGGTGTACGCGGGTCAGAGGGGGCCTGACGAGATGTCAGGACGCTGTCTCTCTGCCTCGGTTGCCGAGTTTATACGACAAGTGTTCCCGTCGTGTTTCATGTACCTGTCCCCGGCATTGCGGGCAAGCACTTATCCGGCCCGCCAGGGCGAGGGGATTTTCGCCGATTCTCTGTCATATGCACGGATATGACCTGGCATTTTAACCCAACCCGGGTAGGCTTGATCTGGTGGGTGTTTTTCATCACGGCAATGCGGCGCTGTGCAGAGCCTATCGGTTGGGTGGTCCGCGCGTGGCGTTATCGATCTCATTGGCTGGGCATCATCGAGCGTGATGTACGCGGCCGGGGGCCGTTGATCCACTCGAGGAAGGGACGCTTCGATGGGGGACAAGGTCGTAGCCGGAGAGTTCGATCCGTCCGGGCGGCAGCGGCAGCGCGCGAGGCTCCGGCAGGGCCTCGAGGCGCTGGCCCGGCTCCTGGCCGAGAAGCGTTTCGATCGCCCCAAGAATCTCATGGGGCTGGAGATCGAGCTGAATCTCGCGGGGGTCGACGGGATGCCGAGGATGATGAACACCGAGGTTCTGGAGAGAATCGCCAGCCATGATTTCCAGACCGAACTCGGGCAGTGCAATCTTGAAGTAAACATCGTGCCCCACCGTTTGCACGGAAGGGTTCTCGACCAGTTGGCGGAAGAGCTCCGGACGGGGTTGTCATATGCCGATCGCAAGGCGGGGGAAGTGGACTCCGAGATCGTTATGATCGGAATTCTTCCGACCCTTGCCGCCCGCGACCTGGGCTCCACGAACCTCTCCTACGACGACCGCTACAAACTTCTCAACGAACAGATGCTGGCCGCCCGCGGCGAGGATTTTCTGATCGATGTCGAGGGCGAGGAGCGGTTCCGCTACGCCTCCGGCTCGATCGCCCCCGAGGCCGCCTGCACCTCGGTCCAGTTGCACCTACAGGTGACCCCGGGCCGGTTCGCGGCCGTGTGGAACGCGGCCCAGGCGGTGGCCGCCGCGCAGATCGCGGTGGGCGCCAACTCCCCCTTCCTGTTCGGCCGGGAGGTGTGGCGCGAGTCCCGTCCACCGCTGTTCCTCCAGGCCACGGACGTCCGCCCGCCGGAGTTCGCGGCCCAGGGCGTGCGCCCGCGGACCTGGTTCGGCGAGCGCTGGATCAGCGACGCGTACGAGCTCTTCGAGGAGAATCTGCGCTTCTTCCCGCCGCTGCTGTCGACCGCGGGGGACGAGGACCCGCTGCGGGCGCTGGACGACGGCGGGGTGCCGCTGCTGAACGAGCTGGTGCTGCACAACGGCACCATCTACCGCTGGAACCGCCCCGTGTACGCGGTCGCCGACGGCGTGCCGCACCTGAGGGTGGAGAACCGGGTGCTGCCCGCCGGGCCCACCGTCAGCGATGTCATCGCCAATGCCGCCTTCTACTACGGCCTGGTGCGGGCGCTCGCCGAGGAGCCGCGCCCGGTGTGGAAGCGGCTGCCGTTCGAGGCCGCGGCGGCCAACTTCGACACGGCCTGCCGCCATGGCATCGACGCGGTCCTGCGGTGGCCCAAGCCGGGCGGCCGCTCCTCCTCGACCGTGCGGATCCCCGCCGTCCGGCTCGTCCAGGAGGAGCTGCTGCCGCTGGCCGCCGCCGGGCTCGACGCCTGGGGTGTCGAGCCCGCCGACCGAGAGCGCTACCTGGGGATCATCGAGGAGCGCTGCCGGCGGCGGGTCAACGGCGCGTCCTGGCAGGCCGCCGCGTACCACCGGGCCCGGGAGAGCGGGCTCGGGCGGGACGCCGCGCTCGCGGCGATGACCCGCCGCTACTGCGAGCTGATGCGCACCGGCGAACCGGTCCACACCTGGCCGGCCGGACTCCCCGGCTGACCGGCACGGCCGGGGGAGAGCCGAGCCGTAAAAAAAGGGGGCCGTGTCTCAGCCCGAGCTCTCCGCGCCCGCCCGGCTCGCCGACACGATCGCCTTGAGGATCACGCTGTCGATCTGTGCCGGGTCCGCCACCTGCTGCGCCGAGCCGCCGGTCGCCTCCGCGATGTCCTCGCACGCGGACAGGTCGGCGTCCGGCCCGACCGCGATGGCGATCAGCGGCACCGGGCGGCTCGGGTCGGCGAGCCGGCCCAGCTCCTGGACCAGCGACTTGCGCGAGATGCTGCCCTCGTCCTGGTTGGACCCGTCGGTGAGCAGCACGACGGCGTTGAACTTGCCCTCCGCGTAGCCGTCGCGTGCCTTCCGGTACGCCGCGAGCGTCGTGTCGTACAGCCCGGTCGCCCCGTCCGGCACCGGCTCCAGGGCGCCGAAGGCGGCCGTCAGCCGGTCGCGCTGGGTGGACCCGTCCGAGGTGCGCAGGCCCAGCCTCCGGGTGGGGACCAGCTCCCGGTAGTCCCGGGCGCCGTCGAGGCGCCGGGAGAACTCCCACAGCCCGATCTCGTCCTCCGGTGTGAACTGCGCCAGCGCCCGCAGCAAGGACGCCCTGGTGACGGCCATCCGGGATTCGCCGCGCCGACCGGCCACCGGGGCCGACATGGAGGCCGAGGCGTCGACGACCGTGTTCAGCCGAGCGCTCTGCACGGTGATCGTCCACATGCCCAGCGCCGTGTCCAGCTCCGCGCCCGACGGCCCGGAGGCCGGGACCGCCGCGTACGGCTGGGGCGCCTTGCCGCCCGCCGTACGGGTCACCGCCTCGACCGCCTTGCCGCTCGCCGGCCGGAAGCCGTGCTGCGCGAGGATCCGGCGGTTCCCGGGGTCGGAGAGAAAGGTCATGAACCGGGTGGCGGCGCGGGCCCGCACGGTGGTGAGCGCGTCGTCGTTCAGCACCGTGTACGGATAGTCGAGCTCGGCGGCGCCGTCCTCGGGGTAGAACAGCTGGAGCCGAGGGGCCCCCGCGGCCGCCGCGTTGTGGCGGTAGGCGGCCTGCTCGGACAGGAACAGCGCCTGATTGCGCCGCGGATTCCCCGCCTCCGTGCCCGAGCCGTCGCGCGGCAGCGTGGTCAGCACCTGGTCGTCGCTGTCGGAGACGCGCTGGGACAGGAGTTTCGCGGTGGCGGCGGCCCGCGTGTCGGCCCCGCCGCCCTTTCCCGACCCGCCGCTCTCCTTGGCTATCGAGGCGTTGACGCGGGCGAGGGCGAGCAGCCCCGTGGCGCTGCGCGCCGGGTCCGCGGCCCCGAGCCGCAGATCCTCGTCTCCGGTCGCGGCCCCGGTCAGCCGGGCCCAGCTGTACGTCTTCTCCGGCCATCCGAGCCGCTTGGCGGCGGACGGGGTCGCCGCCACGGCGACCGGTGAGGACGCGACGCCGCCGAGCGTGTCCAGGGGGACGGGCTTGCTGGGGGAGGACGCCGCGCGGTCGACCCACACGCTGGAGTCCGGCAGCCACACCTGGAAACCCGGGTCGCGGCTGTCGTCGCCGAGCGCGTCGGCCACCTCGTAGGGCGCCCGGCTGGTGACCTTCACATCGAGGCAGCGGCCATCGGACCGGACGTGGGCGGACCGGGCGCGCTCGGCGACCGCGCGCAGCGCCGGGGCGATGTCCGGTGAGGCGGCCACCCCGATGCGCACGGCCTCGTTCGCGCAGGACTCCATCGGGCCCAGCAGTTCGCCGCGCAGGGCCAGCGCCGCACCGGTGGCCAGGGCGAGCACGACCGCGGTGGAGATCGCGACGGCCCGGCGGCGGGCGGCGGACCGGGACCCCGTAGGGTCCTGCCGTGGTGAGTGGACAGGGCCGACTGAGTCCTCGGGCAGGCTGTGGCGTCCCATGTGCTGCGTCTCCTGTGAAGATGAAGCTGTCAGGAGAGAGGCGCGCCAGCAGGATGGCGCCTCCCCTGACCGTTGCGCGATCTTCGGAACTCTTTTCGAGACCCTAGCGGCACACGTCCACCTATGAGGCGGAAAAGCGGAACTGGAGGCAGGGGTGCAGTCACACGCGCGGGACATGGAGCTTTCCCCTTCGGAGGGCAGGCTCCCGGAACGCGTCCTGCGCCATGAGACGCTGCTGGTCCTGGCGCTGTCGCTGGGCGCGAGCGGCGTATCGGCGCTGATCAGCTTTATCGGCTCGGTGACCGCGCCCGGCGGGCTGAAGGACAAGGCGGCCACGCTCAACGCCTCGGAGGCGCCGGGCAGGCCCTGGCTGGATCTGGCCTGGCAGCTCTTCGGCATCACCACCGCGCTGGTGCCGGTCGCGCTGGTGGCCCATCTGCTGTTGCGGGAGGGCGCCGGGCTGCGCGCCATCGGCTTCGACCGACGACGACCGGTCTTCGACCTGGGCCGGGGCGCCACGGTGGCGGCCGGCATAGGTGGCACGGGGCTGCTGCTCTACCTGGGCGCGCGGGCGGCCGGGGCCAATCTGACGGTGGTGCCCGAGGCGCTGCCCGACGTGTGGTGGAAGATCCCCGTGCTGATCGCTTCCGCCGTGCAGAACTCCGTACTGGAGGAGGTGATCGTCGTCGGCTATCTGCTGCGCAGGCTCGGGCAGTTGGGCTGGACGCCGATGGCCGCGCTGCTGGCGAGCTCGGTGCTGCGCGGCTCCTACCACCTCTATCAGGGCATCGGCGGCTTCTTCGGCAATGTGGCGATGGGCGTGGTGTTCGTACTGCTCTACCGCCGCTGGGGGCGGGTCGGGCCGCTGATCGCCGCGCACGCCCTGATCGACATCGTGGCCTTCGTCGGATACGCCCTGCTGGCGGGTCGGGTGGACTGGCTGCCCACGGCCTGACCCCCGCGCGCCCCGGCCGCGGCGTCGAACCTGCCGCGTACGAGTCGCCTCACGCATGGCTCTGACCGCCGAACCGACCCTAGGTCAGCAGTTCCCCGTCGATGACGGTGACCGCGGCGCCGGTCAGCAGGGTGCGGTCGCCGCGCAGCGCCGTACGGACCAGCCCGCCGCGGGCGGACGCCTGTAGCCCGGTCAGGTCCGTGCGGCCGAGCCGCGTGGACCAGAAGGGCGCGAGGGCGGTGTGCGCGCTGCCGGTCACCGGGTCCTCGTCGATGCCGACGGCGGGGGCGAAGAAGCGCGAGACGAAGTCGTAGCCGCGCGCCGGGTCCGCGGCGGCCGCGGTCACCACGCAGCCGCGGTGGCCGGTCCGTGCGAGCGCGGCGAGGTCCGGGGACAGCGTGTGCACGGTCGTCTCGTCGGCCACCTCCACGAGGAGGTAGTCGATGTACGGGCTGGTGCGGTGGGCGGACAGGATCCGGGTGCCGAGCGCGTCGGCGGCGGCGGTCGCGCCCTGGGGCACGTCGAGCGCGGTCAGCTGCGCGGTGGGGAAGTCCAGGGTGATCAGGCCGCTGTCGTCGGCTGTTGCCGAGAGCACCCCGCTGAGGGTGGCGAAGCGGATCGTGCCGGTCGCGGTGCCCGTGGTGCGCACGACGTGGGCGGTGGCGAGCGTGGCGTGGCCGCACATCCGCGCCTCGGTGGCCGGGGTGAACCAGCGCAGCGCCCAGTCGGCCTCCACGCCCTCGGGCAGGGGGTGGGCGAAGGCGGTTTCGGAGAGGTTGACCTCGGTGGCGATCCGCTGGAGCCGGTCGTCGTCGGGGAACGCGTCGGTGTCCAGGAGGAGGACCCCGGCCGGGTTGCCGGCGAAGGGGCGGTCGGTGAAGGCGTCGACGATTCGGATGCGCATGCGCCGACCGTAGAGGGCCGTCCGGGCCCTGGGTGATGGCCAATTGCGAGCGCGTGGACCGGGCGTGGCCCGGCCGGGGTATTGCCCTGCGATCGGTTCCGATATATCGTTGAGGTATCGCGAAAGATCAACGATGGAAGGAACGTCATATGCGTCACCATGGACATGAACACCGCGGACCCGGCCATCGCGGCCGTGGCGACTCCGAGGGGCGGCGCGAGGCCTTCGGTCCGTTCGGCCCGCCTTTCGGCCCCCCGTTCGGCGGCCGCGGCCGGGGTGGACCGCGTGGCCGCGCGCGCCGCGGCGATGTGCGCGCCTCGATCCTGGCGCTGCTGCGGGACCGCCCGATGCATGGCTACGAGATGATCCAGGAGATCGGCGAGCGCAGCTCCGGCGCTTGGCGGCCGAGCCCCGGCTCCGTCTATCCGACGCTGCAGCTGCTCGAGGACGAGGGGCTGATCAGCAGTGAGAGCGAGGGCGGGAAGAGGCTGTTCGCCCTCACGGACGAGGGCCGCGCCGAGGCCGAGGCCGGATCGCGGGCCCCGTGGGAGGAGGTCGGGCGCGGCGTCGACTGGGAGTCGATGCAGGAGGTCCGGCAGGCGGGCTTCGGCCTGATGGAGGCGTTCGCGCAGGTCTGGAAGACCGGTACCGCCGAGCAGCGGCAGAAGGCCGTCGCGGTCATCAACGACTCCCGCAAGCGGCTGTATCTGATCCTCGCCGAGCAGGACGAGCGGGGCGGCGAGGACTGAAAGGGGAGGGCGAGGGGCGTGCGAGGGCGCCTCAGGTGACCAGTCCGCTGAGCTTGCGCAGCGACTCGTTGAGCGCGGCGGTCGCCGAGTCCTTGAGCTTCCCGGCCATCAGGGAGACCGCGGGGCCGGTGAACTCGCCGTCGACGCGGACCGTCGTGGCCTCCCCCTCCGGCGTCAGCGCATAGCGCATGGCGAGGTTCACCCCCATGGGGCCCTTGCCCCGGGTGGTGAGCACCCGGACGGGCTCGCTGGCCTCGATGGTCCAGGCCACTTCCGCCGGAAAGCCCATCAGCTTCATGTTCTCCTGGTACGTCGCGCCCACCTCGAGCGTGGTGGGGCCGCCCTCCGGGAAGCCGGTGTGGGTGACGTTCCACTGGCCCCACGAGGTGAAGTCCGTCAGCTGGGCCCACACCTTCTCGGCCGGTGCCTCGATACGCGCCTGGGCGTTGACCTCGGCCATGGGGCCACCCCTTCCGCGGAATTCCGCGACTCTCGGATCGCTCGGATCGTTCGGATCGCTCAGGTCGGGCGCTGTGGCCCGGGCGCCTCAGCGGTGTCGCGCAACGTAGCCCCGGAGTCTCGAACATTCAATACTGACGGACCGTCAGTTCTCGTTCGGTAGCGGGCCGGAGGGCGGAGCCGGTGCTGGCGGCGCGGCGCGGGCGGGCGCTCCAGGAGCCGGTCGATGTGCTCGCGGCCGAGCCCATGCGCGGGGTCGACCGGGAACAGCAGCCGGTCGCGGCGCCACCGCGCCCGGCGTACCAGCCGCTCCGGGATCACATCGTCCACCCAGGCGAAGGGGCGGCCCTCGGCGAAGCGCAGGATCGGGGCCCACTTCCGGCCGGCGAAGAGGTCGAGGACCGGCAGCTTGGGGTCGTCGGGCCGGGCCCGGTAGCCGGTGAACTCGACCACCGGAAGCTGGGGGAGTTCGAGCAGTGGCGCGATATGGCGGTTGGCGTCGTGCTCCCAGGTCGTGGCCCACACCAGCTCGTACACGGCGGACAGCTCGCGCAGCCAGTCGGCGTGCCGGGCCGACAGCAGCACGGTGAAGTCGAGCACGTCGTACGCGGTGAACCCGTCGGCGGGCAGCACCGGGTTGAGTACACCGTCGATGTCCAGGAAGAGCAGCGGCCGGTCGGTCATCGAACTCCTTGAACTCCTTGGCTGTCGCCGGGGATGGAGGGGTGCGGGGCGGTCGTGAGTGGGGGACGTGGGGGGACCCGCGACGGTTGCACCAGGGGGCGCGCGAAATGATCGCGCGCCCCCTGGTCGGCCGTTGACCCGCTCGGACGGCCGGTCTGGGGCAACTGGCCGGGATGACTGGCACATAGGAACGATCGAGGGCTCCTCCGTGAGGAGGAGATCCGGCCATCGATGCCCAACCATCGTGGGAGGCCCACATGCTCCCCGGCGTGGATGCTCCGGACTCCGGGGACTGATGGGGTGAGAGCGTGCGAAAAAGTACCTCTGGCGCCGGCGGCACCCGCGACACCGGCCTCACCGGCCCGGTCGGCGCCGGTGACGAGGGCCGGCTCGGCGAGGAGTTGGACGCCGTGGTCGCGGGGGCGCGCAGACGGGCCTTCCGGGACGGCGACCGGCAGATCGACACGGCCCATCTGCTGCACACCCTGCTGGAGTCGGACCCCCGGGCGCGGGCCGCGTTCATGGGCGGCCCGCCCCAGGTCGCGCGGCTGCTCGGCTATCTGGCACAGCGCGCCATCGGCTACGGCGTCCAGTGGAGCGGCTCGGTGGAGGACTCCGGCGCGGGGTCCCGGGGGCGCCCCCGGGATTTCCAGGGACTCCAGGGCACCCAAGTCGGCGGCGTGTCCGGCTGGTCGCCCGCCGCCATGGCGGCCATGGGCGCCGCGGCCGCCCGGGCCCGGGCCCGCGGTGCGTCCCGGGCCGACGGGCCCGACCTCCTCGCTGCTCTCGCAGGCGACCCCAAGTGCCGCGCCGTGGAGGTGCTGCGGCGGGCGGGTGTCGATGCGGAACTGCTGGTCGCGGCCCTGGACGGGGCATTGCGCCAGCAGTCAACGACATGACGGTCCTGTCGCGAGCTGACATGATGATCCGATGCACGACACTCAGGGGCAGGGTCCGGGACGGACGAGAGGCGCGGGGCTGGGGCTTGCGCTCACGTCGGCACTCGCCTTCGGCGGGTCGGGGGTGGCCGCCAAACCGTTGATCGAGGCGGGTCTCGAACCGCTCCATGTCACCTGGCTACGGGTGGCCGGCGCCGCCTTGATCATGCTCCCGGTCGCCTGGAACCACCGTGGTCTGCCCGCCCGCCGCCCCGCCCTGCTGGTGGGGTTCGGCCTGCTGGCCGTCGCCGGGGTGCAGGCGTGCTACTTCGGCGCGCTCTCGCGCATCCCGGTCGGTGTCGCGCTCCTTGTCGAATATCTGGCCCCGGCACTGGTCCTGGGCTGGGTGCGGTTCGTCCAGCGACGGCCGGTGAGCGGCGCCGCGGCGGTGGGGGTCGTCCTCGCGGTCGGCGGGCTGGCCTGTGTGGTCGAGGTGTGGTCGGGGCTGAGCTTCGACGCCATGGGGCTGCTGCTCGCCCTGGCCGCCGCCTGCTGTCAGGTCGGCTACTTCGTCCTGTCCGACCACGGCAGCGACGGCGAGGACGCCGCGGACCCGCTGGGCGTCATCGCGTATGGGCTGCTCGTCGGCACGGTGGCGCTGACCGTCGTGTCGCGCCCCTGGGATCTGGACTGGGCGGTGCTGGCCGGCCGGGCCGACCTGGCCGGCGCGCGGGTGCCCGCCGTGCTGCTGCTCGGGTGGGTCGTCCTGGTCGCGACGGTGGTCGCCTACCTCACCGGGGTCCTCTCGGTGCGCCGGCTGTCGCCTCAGGTGGCCGGGGTGGTCGCCTGCCTGGAGGCGGTCGTGGCGACCGTGCTGGCCTGGGTGCTGCTGGACGAGCACCTGTCGCTGCCGCAGATCGTCGGCGGCGCGGTGGTGCTGGCGGGGGCGTTCATCGCGCAGACCTCGGCGCCGAAGACGGCCGTGGCCGAGCCGGTGGCCGGGGCGCGGCCGCTCTCCGCGGGGGAGGCGGCCGACGCGTCCGGCTTCGTCAGAGGCGGGTGAGGTAGGCGGGCACCGGCGTGTCGGCCGCCAGGTCGTCGGCGGGCACCGGCGTGCCGTAGGTCCGCGCCACCGGCACCACCCCGCTCCAGTAGGGGAGCGCCAGGTCCTCGGGGTCGTCGTTCGGGCCGCCGGTGCGGACCTTCGCGGACACCTCGGCGAGGTCCAGGCGGAGTACGGCGGTGGCGGCCAGCTCCTTGGCGTTGGCCGGCCGGGAGTCGGCGGCCCGGCCGGGCACGACGTGGTCGACCAGGGCGTCGAGGGCCGTGGCGCGCTCGGTGTCGTCGGTCACCTGACGGGCGGCGCCGTGCACCACGACCGAGCGGTAGTTGAGGGAGTGGTGGAAGGCGGAGCGGGCCAGGACCAGCCCGTCGACATGGGTGACGGTCAGGCACACCGGCAAGCCCGGGTCGTCCGCGCCGCTCGCCATCCGCAGCGGGCGGGAGCCGGTCGAGCCGTGCACATACAGCCGCTCGCCCACCCGCGCGTACAGCGTCGGCAGGACCACCGGGGCGCCGTCGCGCACAAAGCCCAGATGGCAGACGTAACCCTCGTCGAGTATCGAGTGCACCAGCTCCCGGTCGTACGAGGCGCGCTCGCGGGACCGGGTGGGCACCGTCCGGTCGGTCGGCTGGTAGGCGTCCGGGGTGGTGCTCGCGGCGGTCATTTGCCAACTCCTTTGAACTAGTGCAAAATCTGTTTTGTGCTAGGAGAGTATCGGATCGAAGGGCGTGGCGCAGCTGAGATCTCCGCGAGCGTCGAGCGCGCGGTGGGCGCCGGTGACCTGGCCCCCGGCCAACTGCTGCCGCCCATGCGGGAGTTGGCGACCCAGCTGGGCGTCAATCCCAACACCGTCGCCGCCGCCTACCGCTCGCTGCGGGAGCGGGGAGTGATCGAGACCGCGGGCCGCAAGGGGAGCCGGGTGCGCCCGCGCCCCGCCACCACCTCCCGCGAGCTGGTCCGCGTCGAGGCCCCCGAGGGCGTGCGCGACCTCGGGGACGGCAACCCCGACCCCGCCCTGCTGCCGCCGCTCGGCGAGGCGCTCGCCGCGGCCGCCGCGCGCAACGCCGAACGCCCGGCGCTGTACGGCGCGCCCGAGGTCTCCCCGGAGCTCGCCCGAGCGGCCCGCGCCGCCCTCGACGCGGACGGGGTGCCGGGCGGCCCGGTCGCCGTCACCTCCGGCTCGCTGGACGCGATCGAGCGCGTGCTCGCCGCCCACCTGAAGCCCGGCGACGCGGTCGCGGTCGAGGACCCGGGCTGGGGGAGCCTGCTCGACCTGGTCCCCGCCCTGGGGCTGCGCACCGTCCCGGTCGCGGTCGACGACGACGGGCCGCTGCCGGAGCGGGTCGAGGACGCGCTGCGCAAGGGGGCGCGGGCGCTGATCGTCACCTGCCGGGCGCAGAACCCGACCGGCGCGGCGGTGAGCGCCGCGCGCGCCCGGGAGCTGCGTACGGCCCTGGACCGCCACCCGCGAACGCTGCTGATCGAGGACGACCACGGGCACGGCATCGTGGACCTGCCGCTCCACTCGCTGGCGGGTGGGACGGAGCACTGGGTGCTGGTCCGCTCCGCCGCCAAGGCGTACGGACCCGATCTGCGGGTCGCCGTGCTGACCGGCGACGTGGTCACCGTGGACCGGGTGCGCGGCCGACAGCGGCTGGGCCCCGGCTGGGTCAGCCATCTGCTGCAGGACGCGCTGGCGCGGCTGTGGCGTACCGGCGCGGTGGACATCGCGGCGGTGGCCGCCTCGTACGGCCGGCGGCGCGACGCGCTGGTGCGGGCCCTGCGCGAGCGCGGGATCGCCGCCCACGGCCGCAGCGGGATGAACGTATGGGTGCCGGTCCCCGACGAGACCGGCGCCGTCGCCCGGCTGCTGCAGTCCGGCTGGGCGGTAGCGCCCGGGGCCCGGTTCAGGATCTCCTCGCCGCCGGGGGTACGGCTGACCGTGTCATCGCTGGGCACGGACGACATCGGTCCCGTCGCGGACGCGCTCGCGTCGGCGACGGGACCGGCCCCGGCGGGGCGCTATGGCTGAGGCGATCGAGTCACGGCACTCAGGCCCGAGAGGCCTTGGCGCGCGGCCGCGTCTGGGTCAGCGCCGCGCCCGCGAGCACGATCAGCGCGCCGACCGGAGTGTTCCAGGTGAGGTGCTCGCCGAGGATCGCCACGCCCGCCGCGGTCGCGATGACCGGGACGAAGTACGTCACCATCATGGCGGTGGTCGGGCCGACCTCCTCGACCAGGCCGTACTGCACCAGGAAGGCGAAGCCGGTGCCGAGCGCGCCCAGCGCGACCACCGACAGCAGCGGCAGCACCGGGAAGGAGCCCGGGGCCGGGGCGAACAGCGGGGCCACGACCGCCAGCTGAGCCGTGCCCATCAGCAGCTGGGCGCCGGACATCGCCAGGTGGGAGTGGCCGGAGCCGCTCAGTGTGCGCCGGACGTACTGCCAGCCGATCGCGTAGCTGAGCGAGGCGGCCAGCGCCATCGCGGTGCCCGCCGGGTCCTGGCCGGAGAAGCCCTGCCAGACGCCGAGCACGACCAGCACGCCGGCGAAGCCGATGCCCAGGCCCGCGACGCGCTGCCGGCTCGGCCGGTCGTCGGAGGCCGCCACCACGGCGAGCACCATGCCCCACAGGGGCGAGGTCGCGTTGCAGATGCCGGCCAGGGTGGAGGGGATCGTCAGCTCGGCGTACGCGAACAGCGAGAACGGCAGGGCGTTGAGGAAGAAGGCCGCCACGGCCAGATGGCCCCAGACCCGGGCGCCCCGCGGCAGCCGTTCCCGCTTCGCCACCAGGACCGCGACCAGGACGGCGGTGCCGAACAGCATGCGCCCCAACGTGACGTACAGCGGCGCGAACGCCTCGGTGCCGACCTTGATGAACAGAAAGCTGAAGCCCCAGATCAGGGTGAGCGCGCCGAACCGGATCCGCCAGTCCAGGAGCGGGCGGCGGGCCGGGGCGGCCGGGGCGGTGGTGGCCGCGTTGTGGCTGGTGGCGGCGGTGCGCGAGGCGGTCGCTGTGGTCATGACGCTACCTTGACGCCTGCCGACCTCTTAGGACAAGCGAGATTTCGTACGCGCTATCGCGTAGCATCGCTTACATGTTGAACCTGGAACGCCTCCGTACGCTGTACGCCGTGTCCCGCCACGGCTCCGTGAGCGGCGCCGCCGAAGGGCTGCACGTCACGACCTCGGCCGTCTCCCAGCAGCTGGCCAAACTGGAGCGCGAGACCGGGCAGCAACTGCTCGCCAAGAACGGCCGCGGCGTGCGGCTCACCGACGCCGGGCGGCTGCTCGCCGACCACGCGGCCCGCATCCTCTCCCAGGTCGAGCTCGCCCAGGCCGACCTCGAGGCGCAGCGCGGCCAGGCGGTCGGCGAGCTGATGATGGGCGCCTTCCCCACCGCCGTCCGCGGCATCTTCCCCGCCGCGCTGGCCAAGCTGAGCGTCGACCACCCCCAGCTGCGCCCCCGGCTACAGGAGATGGAGCCCGACGAGTCGGTGCCCGCGGTGGTGCGCGGCGACATCGACCTCGCCGTCGTCCTGGACTGGTACAACAAGCCGCTGCCGATGCCCGACGGGCTGGTCAAGGCGCCGCTGCTGGACGACCCCGTGGATCTGGCGATGCCCGCCGGCCACCCGCTGGCCGACCGGGACGCGGTGGACCCGGAGGAGTTCGCCGACGACGAGTGGATCTCCTGGCCTCAGGGAGGCTTCTGCTTCGACTGGCTGATGATCACCCTGCGCGGCAAGGGCCTTGAACCGCGCATCTGCCACACCGCGCGGGAGCACCACACCCAGCTCGCGCTGATCGCCGCCGGGCTCGGCGTCGCCGTGGTGCCCCGGCTGGGCCGCGGCGTGGTGCCCGAGGGGGTGCGGGTGGTGCCGGTGCGCCAGCACACCATGCGGCGCCATGTCTACGCCATCTGGCGCGCGGACGCCGACCGCCGGCCCTCGATCCGGGCGGCGGTCGACGTCCTGCGGGAGGTGGGGGAGCGGTCCGGCGGCTGAGCCGCGGCGTCATTGTCGCGCATTGGGCTGATCGAATGATTCGTCACATAAACACCGGGATTTGGGTGGAAGGCTCCTCAGGATAAGAAGACGTTTCCGGGAGATTTCCCGGCTCAAGTCCAAGGGAGTACTGAATGCGTCCTCAAAGCAGGGCCGCATCGCCGCGAGTGCGGTATTCACGACTGGCGTTCGGCGGCATCATCTCACTGACCGCCGTCTCGCTGGTAGGCGTACTGGGCGTCCTGCCCGCCGAGGCACGAGGCCCCGGAGCGAAATCGCAGTCGGCTTCGGACGTCGTCTCCACGGACCGGGCCGTCTCCATGGATGACCCTGAACCTGTCCCTGACCCCGACTCCATCCCCGGCCCCGGCAAACCCGGCCGGCCCGGTAAGCCCGGTGAGGTGAAGCCCCCGAGGCCCCCCGGGGTTGAAAACGGGTGCTTCGAAATCGACACCGTTCGTCAGGAAGCCGCCGGCGGCGGGGGCTTCTACGCAGCCACCAGTTTCGGAATCCCCTACGTGGGAGACGAGACCAGTCCCGGCGGGATCATCGACTGGGACGACCTCTCCGATGAGGGGGGAGCGGTACCCGTGGGTGCCTGCGGTGTGTCCATTGACGTCGGCCCCGGCGGCCAGGGCAGTGACATTTTCATCGACGTCATCACCACGTCGGGGACCGTGCACGGCATTACCTGCAGCCGCACGGGGTCGGTGATCACGTCCTGCGGCACCTGGGTTCTGCGCACGACCCCGATGCCCGGGGACACATTGGGCCCGTGAGTCCTGCTCTTACTCTCGAGACCTGACGCGGGGCAGTCGGCGAATCCGGCTGCCCCGCGTCGTGCCGCACGGTCCTAGGGGAGCTTGCGGAAGTCCCAGGAGTTGATCGTGTCGGGCGTCAGCCGCAGCCACGCGTGGCGGCCGTCGTGCGGCATGGCGGACAGCCCGAAGTACTTGGCCGCGAACACCCGCTCGGGCGTGTCGAGCTCCGGGCACGGCTCGCCGGCACGCGGTGCCTCACCGACGATCGCCACCCTGCCGGCCAGCTCGACGCCGCGCAGCTCCCCGTACTCATGCCCGTCGTCGACCACCACGGCGACCCGTGGATCCCGCAGCAGCTGCGCCCAGCGGCGGCTGCGGGTGAGGGAGTACAGCCACAGCGAGCCGCCGTCCCAGCCGAACCACAGCGGGCTGATATGCGGCCGCCCGTCCGTCGAGACCGTCGCCACCCGGCAGGTGCGCTGCTCGGCGAGGTAGGAGTCCAGCTCTGCCTGGGTCATCATGACGCGGCGGCCTCGCCGCTGGGTAACGGCCATCGGTCCCGGCACCTCCCGGTGACTGGTGTGTGCGGCACAGGATGGGGCCTCTTCCTTCCATGCGCAATGGTCGCTAGCCTCGCGCGGCCGGAAAACGGCCCGCCGCCCGCAGGAGGCCAACCATGCCCTCGTACGCCCGCGCAGCCCTGTCCGAGCTGCTGACCCCCGCGACCTGCGCGCTGCTCACCGTGGAGTGCCAGCGCGGCGTGGTCGGACCGCACGGCGCCCTGCCCGAACTGGCCGCCGCCGCCCGTGACTCGGGCGCGCTCGACACGGTCGCGCGCCTGGTGTCGGCGGCGCACGACACGCCCGTACAGGTCCTGCACGCGGTGGCCGAGCGGCGCGCCGACGGGCGTGGCGCGAGCCGGAACGCACGGCTGTTCCGGGCTGCCGAGCGGCTGCCGGTCCAGCAGCTGACCGGCAGCGAGGCGGTACGGATCGCCGAGCCGATCCCGGTCGCGCCCGAGGACCTGATCGTGCGGCGGCTGCACGGCCTCTCGCCGATCGCCGGGACGGACGTGGACGCGCTGCTGCGCAATTTGGGCTGCCGCACCCTCGTCATCACCGGCGTGTCGGCCAATGTGGCGATACCCAACGCGGTCTTCGACGCGGTCAACCTCGGCTACACGGCCGTGGTCCCCGCCGACGCCATCGCCGGGGTGCCCGTCGACTACGCCCCGGCGATGATCCGCAACACCCTCGCCCTCGTCGCCACCGTCACCACGGCCGAGGAGGTCATCGCCTGCTGGCGCCGGCCCCGGCCGCGGTGAGGCCCATGGCCGTCAGGTCATCAGCCCATCAGGATCGAGGTGCCCTCCACCTTGATCTCCGCGGGGGGCAGCGGCTTGGGCGACGGGCCGCTCTTCACGCTGCCGTCGGTGATGTCGAACTTGCTCTTGTGGAAGGGGCAGTTGATCGTGCCGCCGGAGACGTCCCCGACCGGATTATTCGCGTGGGGGCACACCGACGAGAACGCCTTGAACTCGCCCGCCTTGGGCTGGGTCACCACGATCTTGTGGTCCTTGAAGACCTTTCCGCCGCCCTCGGGGATGTCGGAGGTCTTCGCCAGCTCCATGCCGTCGCCCCCGCCGGTCTGGCCCGAGTCGCCGGCTCCGCCGCTCTTCGACGGCTCCGCCGAGCTCGAGTCGCCGTCGCTGCCGCACGCCGCGAGCGCGGCAGCGAGCCCGGCCGCTCCGCACGCGGTGACAAAGGCGCGGCGGGTGGTGGCGCCTCGCCCGGTGGTTGCCGGTTCCGCCATGGTGGTGCCTCCTGATGAGGGTACGTTTCCAAGACCATACGTGCGCGGCACCCCGAGCGTTCAGCCGCCACGAAAAGGGTTTGCGCCGCTCAATAGGGTGGGCGAATGCTCCCTGAAGTCACCGCCACCCGGTATGTCACACCGCTGCGTGAAGGCGGATCGCTGCCCGGCATCGTCGAGGCCGACGACCTCGGCACCTACGTCATGAAGTTCACCGGTGCCGGGCAGGGCCGTAAGACCCTGGTCGCCGAGGTCATCTGCGGGCAGCTGGGCCGCCGCCTCGGGCTGCGCGTCCCGGACCTGGTGCGGATCCAGCTGGACCCGGTGATCGGCCTGGCCGAGCCGGACGAGGAGGTCCAGGACCTGCTCAAGGCCAGCGGCGGGCTCAACCTCGGGATGGACTACCTCCCCGGCTCGCTGGGCTTCGACCCGCTGGCCTTCGGGGTGGGCCGCGCCGAGGCCGGGCATGTGGTGTGGTTCGACGCGCTCATCGGCAACGTCGACAGGTCCTGGCGCAACCCGAACATGCTGGTCTGGCACGGCCGGCTGTGGCTCATCGACCACGGCGCCACGATGATCTGGCACCACAGCTGGCGCGGCGCCGACGCGGTGGCCGCCAAGCCGTACGACGCCTCCGACCACGTCCTGGCGCCCTTCGACCCCGACCTCGCGGCGGCCGCCGAGGCCCTGGCGCCGCGGATCACCGAGCAGCTGCTGACCGAGGTCGCGGCCGACGTCCCCGACGAGTGGCTGGTCGACGAGCCCGGCTTCGACGGCCCGGACGCGGTGCGCCGTCGCTATGTCGAACTGCTGCTGGAGCGCGCCGCTACGATCAGCGACCGGATCACCCTCGGCGACCAGCGGCCGCCGAATGGGGACAAGCCGTCCCGGGCTCCGGAGTGGCTGCGGATCTGGGTCGAGGGAAAGGCGTCGGAGTGAGCGGGCGGACAGACGGCCGCGAGGTCTTCGAGTACGCGCTGCTGCGCGTGGTCCCGAGGGTCGAGCGCGGCGAGCAGATCAACGCGGGCGTCGTGGTGTACTGCCGGGCCCAGTCCTTCGTGGCGGCCCGCACCCACCTGGACGAGGCCCGGTTGCTCGCGCTGGACTCCGAGGCGGACGTGGCGGGCGTACGGGCGGCGCTCGCGGCCGTGGAGAACGTGTGTTCCGGCGGGGAGCGGGCCGGGCAGGCCGCCGGTGACGACGCGGGGCGCCGCTTCCGCTGGCTGGTCGCCCCCCGCTCCACGGTCGTCCAGCCGGGCCCGGTGCACACCGGCCTGACCCGTGACGCCGAGGCGGAGGTCGAGCGCCTGCTGGACCTGCTGGTGCGCTGAGCCCCCTTTTTTTGTGCTCGGGTCGCCGAGCACAAAAAAAGGGGGTCGTTGACATGGCGTAGTGGGCCTTCTAGCGTCTCGTACGCTGAAGCGACTAAGCGGTCGCTCACCGTCTTCGTCGTCCGGGCGGTGGGCCCCACCGAGGCGAGGAGAACCCGCATGTCCACCACCGAGCAGCGCGTTGCCATCGTGACGGGCGCCGCCCGCGGCATCGGCGCGGCCACCGCCGTGCGCCTGGCGCAGGAGGGCCGCGCCGTCGCCGTGCTCGACCTCGACGAGGCGTCCTGCGCGGACACCGTGAAGAAGATCACCGAGGCGGGCGGCACCGCCATCGCCGTGGGCTGCGACGTGTCCGACGCGGCCCAGGTGGAGACCGCGGTCGGGCGGGTCGCCGACGAGCTCGGCGCGCCGGTGATCCTCGTCAACAACGCGGGCGTGCTCCGCGACAACCTGCTCTTCAAGATGAGCGAAAGCGACTGGGACACCGTCATCGGCGTCCATCTGCGGGGCGCGTTCCTGATGTCGCGCGCCTGCCAGAAGTACATGGTGGACGCGGAGTACGGCCGGATCGTCAACCTCTCCAGCAGCTCGGCCCTCGGCAACCGCGGACAGGTCAACTACTCCGCCGCCAAGGCCGGCCTCCAGGGCTTCACCAAGACCCTGGCCATCGAGCTCGGCAAGTTCGGCGTCACCGCCAACGCCGTGGCGCCCGGCTTCATCGCCACCGACATGACCGCCGCCACGGCCGAGCGCGTCGGCATGGGATTCGAGGAGTTCCAGGAGGCCGCCGCGAGCCAGATCCCGGTGCGCCGGGTCGGCACGCCCGACGACATCGCGGGAGCCATCGCCTTCTTCACCGGTGACGCGGCCGGGTTCGTCTCCGGCCAGGTCCTGTACGTGGCCGGCGGCCCGCTCAACTGACGGGAGACACCGACCACATGACCGCGGGAACTTCGGACAGCGGCCGCGCCGCGCTCATCACGGGCGCCAGTCGCGGCATCGGATACGGCATCGCCGAGGCGCTGGTGGCGCGCGGCGACCGGGTGTGCATCACCGGACGCAACGAGGACACCCTCAAGGAGGCCGTGGAGCGGCTCGGCGCCGACCGGGTGATCGGCGTGGCCGGCAAGGCCCACGACGAGGCGCACCAGGCGGTGGCCGTCGAGCGGGCGATGGAGGCGTTCGGGCGGCTGGACTTCCTCGTCAACAACGCCGGCACCAACCCGGTCTTCGGGCCGATCGCCGACCTCGACCTGGGCGTGCTGCGCAAGGTCTTCGAGACCAATGTCGTCTCGGCGCTCGGCCTCGCCCAGAAGGTGTGGAAGGCCTGGCAGCAGGAGAACGGCGGGGCGATCGTCAACATCGCCTCGGTCGCCGGCCTTTCGACCTCGCCCTTCATAGCGGCGTACGGGGTGAGCAAGGCTGCCATGATCAACCTCACCGCGCAGCTCGCCCAGGAGTTCGCGCCCGGGGTGCGGGTCAACGCCATCGCCCCGGCCGTGGTGAAGACCAAGTTCGCCGCCGCGCTGTACGAGGGGCGCGAGGAGGAGGCCGCCGCGGTCTACCCGCTGGGGCGGCTCGGCGTGCCCGAGGACATCGGCGGCGCGGCCGCCTTCCTCACCTCCGACCAGGCGGCCTGGATCACCGGGCAGACGCTCGTGGTCGACGGCGGCATCTTCCTCAATGCCGGAGTCCGCTGAGGGCTTGCGTTCGCGCGCACTCCGACGAGGACAGAGGACAGTCTCGGGTGCCGGATCCGACCGGGTCCGGCACCTGAGACTTCTGTGTGAAGAGAGGTGCGGGCGAAGCTGGATGCCGCTTGAGGCGTTGTCGGTGGTCACCGGTAGGTTCTGGGGCACGTCAAGGGAACAAACACCGGAGGTTGTTGACGTGACCGACATGCTGCCCGAGTCCTGGCGCGGCGTCCTCGGCGAGGAGCTGGACAAGCCCTACTTCAAGGAGCTCACCGAGTTCGTCGAGGAGGAGCGGGCCAAGGGTCCCGTCTACCCGCCGCGTGAGGAGGTCTTCGCCGCTCTGGAGGCCACCCCGTACGACCAGGTGAAGGTGTTGATCCTCGGGCAGGACCCGTACCACGGCGAGGGGCAGGGGCACGGGCTGTGCTTCTCCGTGCGCCCCGGCGTCAAGACCCCGCCGTCGCTGCGGAACATCTACAAGGAGATGAAGGAGGAGCTCGGCCACCCGGTCCCGGACAACGGCTATCTGATGCCGTGGGCCCGGCAGGGCGTGCTGCTGCTCAACGCGGTGCTGACGGTCCGGGGCGGCGAGGCCAACTCCCACAAGAGCAAGGGGTGGGAGAAGTTCACCGACGCGGTGATCCGCGCCGTCGCCTCGCGCCCCGACCCGGCCGTCTTCGTGCTGTGGGGGAACTACGCGCAGAAGAAGCTGCCGCTGATCGACGAGGAGCGGCACGCCGTGGTCAAGGGCGCGCACCCCTCGCCGCTGTCGGCGAAGAAGTTCTTCGGCTCCCGCCCCTTCACCCAGATCGACGAGGCAGTCAAGGCCCAGGGGCACACGCCCATCGACTGGCGGATCCCGAACCTGGGCGCCCAGGCCGGGTGACCGCCCTCACGGGGTGACCGGCCTCAGCCCAGGTCGTACTCGAAGCTGTACGGGGTGGTGGACTGGCCGGTCATGGCCACGAAGCCGCCCTTGCCGGTGAGGCCCGCCAGCTCGCCGGTGCCGGAGCCGGGCACCACCTCCAGCGAGCAGTGGATCTTGCCGTCCTCGCCGAAGGCGCCGTGCTGTACGAAGACGAAGCTGCCGGCGCGCCCTCCGAGGGCGCCGGTCACCAGCTCGTAGCCGGCACAGACGCCCGTCTTGTCGGTGAAGTAGGTGATCGCGTACTCACAGGTGGTGCGCTCCGCCTCCAAGGTCCCGGAGAAGCTGTTGGTGACCGTGGCGCGGGCCAGTTTGAGGCCGTCACCGGCCTCGCCGACCGTGGTCTCGTCCCAGTTGGCGAAGGTGAACGTGCCGGTGGCGTGCGTGGTCATGCGGTTTTCCTTCCGATGGTTCCGAGGCCGCGGCGCGGTCCGTGCCGCGCGGCGTGAGGAGCACCTTGCCCGCCGTACCTGACATCCCTTGTCAGGTACGGCGGCACAATGGGAGCCATGCGCGCCGACCGCCTTCTCTCGCTGCTCCTGCTGTTGCAGAACCGGGGCCGGATGACCGCGCCGGAGCTCGCCGCGGAGCTGGAGGTGTCGGTCCGTACGGTCTACCGCGACATCGAGGCGCTCGGCGCGTCCGGGATCCCGGTGTACGCCGACCGCGGCCCGGCCGGCGGCTACCGGCTGCTCGACGGCTACCGCACCCGGCTGACCGGACTCACCGGCGACGAGGCCGACTCCCTCTTCCTGGCCGGGATGCCGGGCCCGGCCACCCAGCTGGGCCTGGGCGCCGACCTGGCCACCGCCCAGCTCAAGCTGCGGGCAGCGCTCCCGGCGGAGCTGGGGGAACGGTCCCGGCGCATCCAGGAGCGCTTCCACCTGGACGCGCCCGGCTGGTTCCGCGACGCCGAGGAGGTGCCCCACCTCGGCGCGGTCGCCGAGGCGGTGTGGCGGCCGCGGGTGCTGCGCGTGGACTACCGCCGCTGGCGCGGCGAGGTGCGGCGGGAGCTCCACCCGCTGGGCCTGGTCCTCAAGGGCGGCATCTGGTACCTGGTGGCGCGCGTGGCGAGCACGGACAGCATGGCGAGCGTGCGCACCTACCGCGTGTCGCGGATCCTGACCGCCGAGGTCCTGGAGAAGACCTTCGAGCGGCCCACCGGGTTCGACCTGGCCACCTACTGGGCGGAGTCGTCCCGGCGGCTGGAGGAGATGCGCTTCCAGGGCGAGGCCGAACTGCTGCTCACCCCGCGTGGACTGCGGCTGCTGCCGATGAAGTTCGGCGCGTCCGGAGAGGCGGCGGCCGCGGCCGCGGGCCCGCCCGACGCGGACGGCCGGGTGCGGGTGGTGCTGCCCGTGGAGTCGCTGCCCGTCGCGACCCACGACCTGCTGTGGCTGGGCGCGGAGGCCGACGTACTCGGCCCGCCCGAGCTGCGCGAGGCGGTCGCGCGCGCTGTCACCGAACTGGCCCAGCGCTACGCCCCGTCGGGCTGAGCGCGTGAGCGCGCTGCCCCGGATCGCCGCCGGCGGCGGCTAGTTTCGAAGGAGTGCCGGAACAGCGGAGGCCAGCGGGAGGCCGCGATGGCGGGAGCACGGCGCAAGGCGTCCGAGGACGACGCGGTGCCGACCAGGATCGGGCAGGCGGTCATGCTGCACCGCGGCGGCGACCGGGAGGAGGCGCGCAACCGCCTGGCCGAGCTGTGGCGAGAGCTCCGGGACGGCGGCGACCCCTTCCACCGCTGCGCCTTGGCCCACTACCTGGCCGACACCCAGGACGACCCGGCCGACGAGCTGATGTGGGACCTGCTGGCGCTCGCCGCGGCCGACCGGATCGCCGGCGCGGACGGCCGCCCCGCCGCCACGAAGGTGCGCGCCTTCTACCCGAGCCTCCACCTCAGCCTCGCGGCCGACTACGCGAAGCTCGGCCAACGGGCGGCGGCCCGTGGCCAGCTCGCCCTGGCCCGGGCCAGCGCCCGGGGGCTGGTCGACGGCCCGTACGGCGACGGCGTACGCGCCGCGATCCACCGGCTCGCGCTGCGGCTGGGTGGTGCGGTGGAGGGAGGCCCGCCGGGGTGGGGCCCGCCGAGGTGAGGACAGGTGTCAGAACCGCTGGAGGGAGACGGCGAGTATGGGGGTCGCACCAGCGTGATCCGGTCCGTGGGTAGTCCCCACACGGAACCGTCGGCCAGCAGCCGGCTCAGCGCGTCCAGGTTCCCGGGCACCGAGAGCACGCCGACTTCTTCGGGTCCATCCTCCCGGGCTCGCCCGGGGCCTGCGTGTCGGCGTCGTCCCCGCCGGTCATGCCGCGTCCCCGGCTCGCCCGTCCCGCTCGCTCTCCTCACGCCGACTCGCCCCGCCCCGGCCCCCGTATGCTGCCGGGGCGGGACGAACCAGGGAGACGGCATGAGGGTGGGCTGCATCGGGCTCGGGGATATCGCTCAGAAGGCGTATCTGCCCGTGCTCATGGCCCGGCCCGGGCTCGAGCCGCACCTCCTCACCCGCACCCCCGCCACCCTTCAGCGGGTCGGCGACGCGTACCGCGTCCCCGAGGCCCACCGCCACACCGACCTGGACACACTCCTCGCGGTGGGCCTCGACGCCGCCTTCGTCCACGCCGCGACGGCCGCGCACGCCACCCTTGTCACCCGGCTCATCGAGGCCGGGGTGCCGACGTACGTCGACAAGCCGCTCGCCTATCAGCCGGCGGACAGCGAGCGGCTGGTCGACCTCGCCCGGAGCCGCCGGGTCAGCCTGATGGTCGGCTTCAACCGGCGCTACGCCCCCGCCTATGCGCAGTGCCTGGACCACCCGCGCGACCTGATCCTGATGCAGAAGAACCGCGTCGGCCTCCCGGAGGATCCGCGCACCCTCGTCCTCGACGACTTCATCCACGTCGTCGACACGCTGCGCTTCCTCGCGCCCGGCCCGGTCGACCACATCGACGTGCGGGCCCGTATCCGCGGCGGCCTGATGCACCACGTCGTCCTGCAACTGTCAGGAGACGGGTTCACCGCGCTCGGCACGATGAACCGGATGAGCGGCTCCACCGAGGAGATCCTGGAGGTCTCCGGGGGAGACACCAAGCGGCAGGTCCTCAACCTCGCGGAGATCGTCGACCACAAGGGCCAGCCCAGCGTGCGCCGCCGCGGCGACTGGGTGCCGGTCGCCCGGCAGCGCGGCATCGAGCAGATCACCCAGGCCTTCCTCGACGCCGTGCGCGCGGGCACCCTGCTGACCGCGGAGGACGCGCTGCGCACCCACGAGCTGTGCGAGCGGGTCGTCAAGGACGCGCTGGAGAACCAGAGCCCCGCGAGCGCCTGAGCGCGCCCACGCCCTCCACCGCGCAGAAGGCGGCGAGCGCGGCCAGCGACCCGTACACGGTCCACGGCCCGGTCCGCACATACGGGCTGGTGCCCCGGCCCAGCGGCACCTCGTAGACCATGGCCGCACTCGTGTCGGTGCCCATCCGCCCGCCCACCGGCTCGCCGCGCGGCCCGAAGACCGCGCTCACCCCGGACAGGGTCGCGTGCACCATCGGCCGCCAGGTCTCCGCGGAGCGCAGGGCGGCCAGCGAGGCGTGCTGTGCGGGCGCCCAGCTGTGCTGGAACGTGGAGGTCGCGGACTGTACGACCAGGACCTGCGCCCCGTCCCGCGCCAGATTGCGGCTCATGTCGGGGAACGCCGACTCGAAGCAGACCAGCGGTCCGATCCGCAGGCGGTCCGGCAGCCGCATCACGACCTGCTCCGTGCCGCGCCTGCGGTCCTCGGGCGCCGCCTTGCCCACCGAGGTGGCCCAGCCCAGCAGCGACCGGGCCGGGATGTATTCGCCGAACGGCACCAGCCGCATCTTGTCGTACCGCTGACCGGTAGGGCCGTGCGGGCCTATCAGCACCGAGCTCTTGTAGATCCCCGGCCGGTCGCTGCGCCGCGCGTCCACGTTGACCAGCAGGTCCGCGCCGACCTGCCGGGACAGCGCGGCCAGCCGCCGGCTCAGGTCCGGCCGCGCGGCCAGGTCCTGGCCGACGCTGCTCTCGCCCCAGACGACCAGGTCGAGGTGGCGGCCGGCCAGCTGCCGGGTCAGCTGCTCGCCGCGGTCGAAGCGCGGTCCGGGGACGTTGATGACCCCCGGCTGCACCACCGCGATCCGCACCGTGCCGGCCGGCCCCGGCACCGGCGCCCAGCTCCACACCCCGGCGGTCGCCGCGGCACACGCCGTGACCCCGGCCAGCGCCACCCGGCGCGAGCCGGCCACCGCGGCCAGCAGGGCCAGCGAGACGTTCACCACCACGATCAGGAAGCTGACCAGCCACACCCCGCCCACCGACGCCAGCCGCAGCGCGGGCGGCACCTGCCACTGGCTCGCCCCCAGCAGTCCCCACGGCCCGCCCAGGTACTGCCAGGACCGTACGAGCTCGGCCAGCAGCCACGCGGAGGGCAGCAGCACCAGGGCCGCCGCCGCCCGGCCCGGCCCCGGCCGGCCGTGCAGCAGCCTGCGCACCAGCCAGCCCCACGGCAGCCACAACAGCCCGAGCAGCGCCGCGAGCACCACGATGAACACATGCAGGCTCGGCATCAGCCAGTGGTGCACCGCCAGCAGAAACCCCGCCCCGCCCAGCCAGCCGTCCAGGGCCGCCCGCCGGCCGGTGGGGGCCGAGCGGGCCAGCAGGATCCACGGCACCAGCGCCCCGTACGCCAGCCACCACAGCGACGGCTCGGGAAACGCCAGCGCGGGCAGCGCCCCGGCCAGCACCGCCGCGGCGCCGCGGGTCCACGGGGAGGTGAGCAGGCACTGCCGCCGGCCCGTCGACCGGCCCCCGCGCCCCACCGACTCGCGCACGCCGTGCCCCCTCCCTGTGGCCAGCATCCAGTGTGCGGGAGTGAGCCGATCATGAACAGGGCGCGGGCGCGCCGGGGTGCGCCTCATGCCGGAGCCGGAAGGTCCTGCTCGGCCCAGATGAGCTTGCCGCCCTCGGCGTAGCGGGTGCCCCAGCGGCGGGTCAGCTGGGCGACGAGGAACAGGCCGCGGCCGCCCTCGTCGGTGGTACGGGCGTGGCGCAGCCGCGGCGAGGTGTTGCTGGCGTCGGCGACCTCGCAGATCAGCACGTCGTGCCGGATCAGCCGCAGCCGGATCGGTCCGGTGGCGTGGCGGATGGCGTTGGTGACCAGCTCGCTGACGACCAGCTCCGTGGTCATCATCAGCTCATCGAGGCCCCACTCGGCGAGTTGGCGGACCGTCAGGGAGCGGGCGCTGGCGACCACGGCCGGGTCGGTGGGCAGGTCCCAGGAGGCGACATGGCCGGGGCTCAGGGAGTGCGTACGGGCCAGAAGCAGGGCGACGTCGTCGGACGGCGGGCGGGTGAGGAGGGTGTCGACCACCGCGGAGCAGAGGTCCTCCAGGGGCAGCCCGGGCTGGGCGAGGGTATTGCTCAGGCGGCCCAGGCCGATATCGATGTCCGGGTCGCAGGTCTCGATGAGGCCGTCGGTGTAGAGGGCGATCAGGCTGCCCTCCGGGAGTTCGAGTTCGGCCGACTCGAAGGGCAGCGACCCCAGGCCCAGCGGCGGTCCGGCGGGCAGGCTGGGGAAGGTGACCTCGCCGTCCGGAGCCACGATGGCGGGCGCCGGGTGCCCGGCCCGGGCCATGGTGCACCGCCGGGTGACCGGGTCGTAGATCGCGTACAGGAAGGTGGCGCCGATGAGCGCGGCGGCGATGTCCTCCTCGCCCACCCGCTCCTCGCCGAGCCGGATGACCAGGTCGTCGAGGTGGGCCAGCAGTTCCTCCGGCGGCAGGTCCATGTCCGCGAGCGTGTGCACCGCGGTACGCAGCCGGCCCATGCTGGCCGCGGCGTTGATGCCGTGCCCCACCACGTCGCCGACCACCAGGGCCACCCGGGCCCCGGACAGCGGGATCACGTCGAACCAGTCGCCGCCCACGCCGTCGCGGACGTCGGTCGGCAGATAGCGCGACGCCACCTCCAGGACCGGGCTGCCGGGCAGGTTGTGCGGCATCAGGCTCCGCTGGAGGGCCAGGGCCGTGGTGTGCTCGCGGGTGTAGCGGCGGGCGTTGTCCACGCACAGCGCGGCCCGTGCGACCAACTCCTCGGCCAGCACCAGGTCGTCCTCCTCGAACGGGTCCGGGTCGCGGGAGCGGACGAACGAGGCCACGCCCAGGATGGTGCCGCGCGCACGGATCGGCGTGACCATCAAAGAGCGCATCCCGAACTCGCGGACCTTCCGGGCCCGGGCCGGGTCCGGGTTGTCGCCGGTCCACGCGGTGACGGAGACGTTCATCGCCGGGTCCAGGAGGGCTTCGCCGGAGAAGAAGCAGGAGGCGAAGGGCGAGGTCGGGGAGATGGAGACGAGGTCCCCGAGCGCGGCGATGGACTCGGGCGTGCCTTCGTGGATGGAGGCCTGCCCCGCCCGCCGGAACGCGGGCAGCGTCCGCTGCGACCGGGCCAGGGGCTCGGGCTCTTCGCCGCGCAGCACCGACTCCAGCAGGTCGACGGTCACGAAGTCGGCAAGCCGCGGCACGGCGAAGTCGGCGAGCTCCTGGGCGGTTCGCATGACGTCCAGCGTGCTGCCGATCTTCGCGCTGGCCTCGCTGAGCAGGGCCAGCCGCTCGCGCGCCCGCCACCGGTCGGTCACGTCCATGCCCATGTAACACACGCCCACCGGGTGGCCGTCGGCGTTGTCGAGCCGGAAGAACGAGGTCGAGTACGCGTGCTCGCGGTACGGATCGGCCATGGTCCAGCCCCGGTACTCGTAGTCGACCACCGGTTTGCCGGTCTCGAGCACATCCCGCATCTGCGCTTCGAGCGCGTTTGTGTCCAGGCCGGGCAGGGACTCCGCCATCCGGCGGCCCAGCCGCTGCTCCCGGGGCACCCCGCCGTAGCGCTCCAGCATGTCGTTCATCCATACGTACCGCAGGTCCGGGCTGAGGACGGCCATGCCGATCGGCGAGCGGACGAGGAACGCCTCCAGCAGCGATCCGCTCAGCGCCCACGAGGGGATCTTCGACAGGTCGATCGCGGAGATCAGCCAGCACCCGCGCCCGCAGAACTCGGAGATCCCGGAGATCCCGGAGACCCGCACACCGACCTCGACCTGGTGGCCCGAGCGGTGCCGCAGCGTCACCAGACCGCCCCAGCTGTCCTGGTCGCGGCACTGCTCCGCGATGCTCCGCGCCTTCGCCGCGTCCTCGGCCGCCGCCATCAGCTTCGAGGCAGGCGTGTTCAACACCTCGGCAGCCGGGTAGCCGAGGAGGCGCTCCGTGGCGGTGGTCCATCCGACGACGGTGCCCGCCGCGTCGACCACCGCGGTCGCCGCGTCGGCCATGTCGAACGGGACGTGCGCTTCGGTTGGAACGATTCCCTCGGGGCTGGTCATCGCCCGTCCCATCTGCGGAGAGATTTCCCTTAATACTATGACTCCTGTGCCTCGCCGGTGGTGAGGCGGGCCACGATCAGGGCGAGCAGGATGATGCCGCCGTAGATCGCCTGGATCCAGAAGGACGACACCTGGGCGAGGGTGAGCAGGTTCTCCAGCATCCCCAGCAGCAGCGTGCCCAGCAGGGCGCCGAGCAGCGAGCCGCGGCCGCCCCTGAGGCTGATGCCGCCGATCACCGCGGCCGCGAAGACGGTGAAGATCATGCCGCTGCCCTGGTTGGCGTCCACCGCGCCGACCCGTCCGGCGATGACCAGCCCCGCGACGGCCGACAGCGCCCCGCCGGCCATCAGGACCGCCCAGCCCACCCGCGTTACCCGGATGCCCGCCGCACGGGCGGCCGGGGCGTTGCCGCCGACCGCGTACACCGCGCGGCCGAAGCGGTGATAGCGCAGAGCGAACCCGGCCACGGCGAAGCACCCGGCGCTCACCCAGACGCAGATCGGCAGGCCCAGCCAGTTCTCGGAGCCCAGGGCGAAGAAGGCCGCCGGGGCGTCGAACAGCGTCCTGCCGGAGACCAGGCCGATCAGGACCCCGCGCAGCACGATGTTCATCGCGAGGGTGACGATGAAGCCGTTGAGCCGGAGCCCCACGATCAGGGCGGCGTTGACCGCGCCGATCAACGCCCCCGCCACGGGGATGATCAACAGCCCCAGCCAGGCGGGCCAGCGGGTGCCGAAGCCGCCGGAGGCGGCGGGGATGACGACCAGGAAGCCGAGCGCGGGCGCCAGGCCCGCGATGGACTCCAGGGACAGGTCCATCCGGCCGCTGATCAGGATCATCGCCTCGGCGAGCACCAGCAGCCCGAGCGCCGAGGAGGCGCCCAGGATGTTGATCAGGTTCTCCCGCTCCAGGAAGGTGTCGTTGGCCAGCGCGCCGATCACCAGCAGCAGCAGCACCGCGGGCAGCAGCGCGAGATCGCGGATCCGGAACAGGGCGGCACGGCGGACCGGGCCGGCCGGGGAAGCGGGCGGGTCAGCCATGGCCGGCCGTCACCCCTTCGACGGCGGCGAGCAGGTCGCCATCCCGCCAGCCCGCCGGGTACTCGGCCGTGACGAAGCCGTTGAACATGACGAGCACGCGGTCGCAGACGCGCAGATCCTCCAGCTGGTCGGAGACCACCAGCACCGCGCGCCCCTCGGCCCTGGCCCGGATCGCCGCCGCGAGCAGGGTGCGCTTGGCCCGTACGTCCACCCCGGCCGTCGGGTCGATGAGCACCAGCACCCTGGGGTCGGTGGCCAGGGCGCGCGCCAGGACCACCTTCTGCTGGTTGCCGCCGGACAGCTCGCTCAGCGGCTGGGCGGGTCCCTCGGTGCCGATGCCGAGGTCGGCGATCGCGCGCCGGGCGACGGCGTCCCGCGCCCCGGGCCTGATCAGGCCCAGCGGGCCCAGGCCGCGGACCGGCATGGTGATGTTCTCGGCCACCGACAGCAGCGGGACCAGCCCCTCGTGGTGCCGGTCGCGCGGCAGACAGCCGACCCCGGCGGCCAGGGCCGCGGGGACGCTGCCGGTGCGCAGCGGGCGGCCGAAGATCCAGGCGCGGCCGCCGGAGGCGCGGTGCAGACCGGCCAGCGCGGCCCCGAGCTGATGGCTGCCGGAGCCGGCCAGCCCGGCCAGGCCGACCACCTCACCGGCCGCGACGGTGAGGCTGACGTCGTGGAAGCGCGGGCTGCTGAGGTGCTCCAGACGTACGGCGGCGGGGGCGGCCGGGCCCGAGGGCCGGGGCGGTGCGGCGCGCGGGACCGGCAGGCCGCCGGGCTCGCCGGTCATCGCCGCGATCAGCTTCCCCGGGGGCATCTCGCCGACCGGGGCGGTGACGATCCGGCGGGCGTCGCGCAGGACGGTGACGGCCTGGCACACCTCGTACACCTCCCGCAGGTGGTGGGAGATGTAGAGGAAGGTGACCCCGGCCTCCTGGAGCCGCCGCATATGGGCGAACAGCCGGCCGGTCGCCCGGGAGTCGAGCTGGGCCGTCGGCTCGTCCAGGACGATGAAGCGGGTGCCGAGCGAGAGCGCCCGCGCGATCTCCACCAGCTTGGTGTCCTCGACGCTCAGCCCGCCGGCCCGGGCCGTCTCGTCCACCGGCACGCCCCACGCGTCCAGCAGCGCGCGGGCCTGCAGCCGCATCCGCCGCCGGCTGATCACCCGGCCGCGCGGGGTGACCGGCTGACGGCCCAGGAACAGGTTCTCCGCCACCGACAGCTCGTCGATGGTCGTCGACCGCTGGTAGACGCAGGCCACCCGGCGGCGCCACGCCGCCCGGTCGGCGAAGGCGGGCGCGGGCTCGCCGTCGTACCGCACCGTGCCGCGCTCCGGCCGGGTCAGCCCGGTGAGGACCGACACCAGCGTCGACTTGCCCGCCCCGTTGCGGCCGACGAGGGCGTGGGAGTCGCCCGCCTCGACGGTGACCCCCGCGTCCAGCAGGGCCACCGTGGGCCCGTACCGCTTGGTGATCCCCAGGGCCTCGACGAGCGGGGGCCGGACGGTGTTCATCGGCGGTTGCCCCACAACGCCGGGTCGTTGACGTTGCGCCGGGTCACCAGCGGCGCGGGGAGCTGGTCCTGGAGGATGCCCCCGGGCAGCTCGACGATGGTGCTGCCGTGGCCCGTGCGGCCCGGGTGGAAGGTCTTCCCGGCCATCGCCCGCTTGATGTAGTACATGGCGTACTTGGCGTAGAGGTCGGCGGGCTGGGAGACGGTGGCGTCGATGAGGCCCTCGCGGATGGCGGTCAGCTCCTGCGGGATGCCGTCGTTGGAGACGATCGTGATGTGCCGGGGGCTGCCGGCGCGGACCAGCGCGTTGTGGCGCTGGAGGGTCCGCAGGGTGGGCGCCAGATACACCCCGCCGGCCTGGAGATAGATGCCCTTGATGCCGGGGTTGGCGGTGTACAGCGCCTCCAGGCCGGCCGCGGCCTTGTCCGCCTGCCATCTGGCGGGGATGTTCAGCACCTTGATCGCCGGGTAGCGCCGCGCCATGCACCCGGAGAACGAGGACGAGCGGTCCCGGCCGTTGACCGAGGCCAGATCGCCCTGGACCTGCACCACCTTGCCCGTCTTCACGGCCCGCCCCAGGACCTGGCAGGCCTTGCGGCCGTACGCGCGGTTGTCGGCCCTGACCACCATGGCCACCTTTCCCTTCCGCGGGGCCACGTCGACCGCGACCACCGGGACGTGTGCGCGCTGCGCGGCCCGCAGGCCCGTGGCGATGGCGGCGGAGTCGATGGGCGAGACCACCAGGCCCTTGACGCCCTCGGACAGCAGGTTCTGGATGTCGCTGATCTGTTTGCCCGTGTCGGAGTTGGAGTTCACCGTGGGGAGCACCCGGACGCCCTGCTCGGCGGCCTGCCGCGGGATGTCGTGGTTGTAGGCCTGCCAGAACGGCGAGGTGAGAAACGGGACGATGACGCCGACCCGACCGCCGGCCGGGTGGCCGCCGCAGCCCGCGGCGGCCGGGCCCAGGGCCAGGGCGAGAACCGCGACGGCGGCGGTGCGGTGGCGCACCGCGCCCCTCCGTACCCCCCGGCCCATCGTGCTCACGCTGCCCTGTCCCGCTCAGTCCCGCCGCGCTCCAACGCGCGGGCTTCCCTCGTCACTGCTCGCTCCTTCGTCGCTGCGCGGCTCCTCAGTCCAGCCCGCGCAGCGCGCCAAGACACGCTCATGCCACCCCCTGTGCCCGCTCGGCGAGCCAGACGGCGCCGTGGGGGTAGGCGTACGCGCGCAGCGACTCGGGCCGCAGGGTGGAGCTGAACCCGGGGGCGGAGGGGGCCGTGTACCGCCCCCGGGCGATCACCGCGGGATCGGTGAAGTGCTCGTGCAAATGGTCGACGTACTCGATCGTGCGGTCCTCCAGCGTTCCGGAGACTGCCACATAGTCGAACATGGCCAGGTGCCGCACCAGCTCGCAGAGCCCGACGCCCCCCGCGTGCGGGCACACCGGAACCCCGAACTGGGCGGCGAGCAGCAGGATCGCCAGATGCTCGGGAATCCCTCCGACCCGGCAGGCGTCCAGTTGCAGGATGTCCAGGGCCTGAGCCTGCAGAAGCTGCTTGAAGATCACCCGGTTGGCGGCATGCTCGCCCGCCGCGACCTTCACAGGTGCAACGGCACGGCGGATCGCGGCGAGGCCGAGGATCTCGTCGGGGGAGGTGGGCTCCTCGATCCAGTACGGGTCGAACCGGGCCAGCGCGCGGGTCCACTCGACCGCCTCGCCCAGCTCCCACCGCTGATTGGCGTCCAGGGCGATCCGGATGTCCGGGCCGACCACCTCGCGGGCGATCCGGCAGCGCCGGATGTCGTCCTCCAGGTCGGCGCCGACCTTCAGCTTGATCTGGGCGAAGCCGTCGGCGACGGCCCGGCGGGCGGCCGAGGCGAGGTGGGCGTCGGAGTAGCCGAGCCAGCCGGGGGAGGTGGCGTAGGCCGGATAGCCCTCGGCCCGCAGCCGGGCCTCGCGCTCGGCCTTGCCGGGCTCCGCGCGGCGCAGGATCAGCAGCGCCTCGTCGGGGGTCAGCGCGTCGGCGAGGTAGCGGAAGTCCACGAGGGCCACCAGCTGCTCGGGGGTGAAGTCGGCCAGGAGCTTCCACAGCGGCTTTCCCGCCCGCTTGGCGCACAGGTCCCACAGGGCGTTCATCACGGCGCCGATGGCCATGTGGGTGACGCCCTTCTCCGGGCCCAGCCAGCGCAGCTGGCTGTCGCCGACCAGTGCGCGGTAGTGGCCGCCCAGGTCGGCCGGGGTCCCGTCGAACTCCGCGCCGATCAGGTGCGGGCGCAGGGCGTCGATCGCCGCGACCGCCACCTCGTTGCCCCGGCCGATGGTGAAGCAGAAGCCGTGGCCCGCCAGGCCGTCCGGGGCATCGGTGTGAATGGTCACATAGGCGGCCGAGTAGTCGGGGTCGGGGTTCATGGCGTCCGAGCCGTCGAGCCGCCGCGAGGTGGGGAAGCGGATGTCGTGGGTGTCGACGGCCGTGATACGTGCCTTCGTCAGCTGCTGCGTCATACCTGATCACGCACCCGTCGCCCATGTCCCGGCCGGAGCCTCCAGCCCATGAGAAGAAACTCCACATAGAGCATAAACCGGGCAAAAGCCTCACCTTGTGCAGTTGGGCTCTCTTTGTCGCGGAACTATTGACAATGGTTCCGTGGCCAGCCGAGTATCTGCCCGTGAACTTGTCAGACAGCCAGACAGGCGCGGCGGGCTCGTCGATCCCGCGTCGTGTCAGTGCCATGGAAGCCGTGCTCACGCACCTCCGCCACGCCATTGAACAGGGCGAATACGCGGTCGGGGACAAGCTCCCGTCCGAGGCGGAGCTCTGCCGTCGGCTGGAGGTGAGCCGACCGGTGCTCCGGGAGGCGCTGCGGGCCCTGCAAACCATGGGGCTCACCGTGTCGCGCACCGGCAAGGGTACCTTCGTCATCTCCAACGGCCCGGTGGAGGACCCCACCTTCGGCGACTACACGGCGAGCGACCTGCTCGAGGTGCGTCGGCACGTGGAGATCCCGGTCGCCGGGTACGCGGCCGGCCGCCGCACCGCCGAGGACCTGGACCATCTCAACCATCTGCTGGAGCGGATGGAGCGGGAGACCGACACCACCGCCTGGGTGGCGATGGACACACTTTTCCATCTCGCCATTGCCCAAGCGGCCCGGAACCCTGTATTCCGCAAGGTGATCGAGGAAATCCGCGACGCCCTCGCACGGCAGTCCGCGTTCCTCACCGAACTCGGCGACCGGCGCGAGCAGGCGAACCGAGAACACCGGGCGATCGTCGAGGCGCTGTCCGACGGCTCGGAGCCCGACGCGGTGGCGGCGATGACACATCACCTCCAGCGCGTCGAAAAAACCCTCACCACCATCGTGCGGCCCGCCCCCGAGGCAGGCCTTGCCGCGATACCCACGAGAACAGCAACGGAAGGCCAGCAGGAGTGAGCGAGCAGTCCCTCCGGCAGGAAGAACGCCGTCAGCAGCCCACCAAGACCCCGCCCGCACATGTCGACGCGGGCGACGCCGGGTACAGCAAGTCCCTCAAGGCCCGGCATGTCAACATGATCGCCATCGGTGGCGCCATCGGCACCGGGCTCTTCCTCGGAGCCGGAGGGCGGCTCAACGACGCCGGACCATCCCTGTTCATCGCCTACGCGGTCTGCGGCGTCTTCGCCTTCCTCGTGGTACGGGCCCTGGGCGAGCTCGTGCTGTACCGCCCCTCCTCGGGCGCCTTCGTCTCGTACGCCCGCGAGTTCCTCGGCGAGAAGGGGGCCTTCGTCGCCGGCTGGATGTACTTCCTGAACTGGGCCACCACCGGTATCGCCGACATCACGGCCGTCGCGACCTACACCCACTACTGGGGCATGTTCACCGACATCCCGCAGTGGGTGATCGCCCTGATCGCGCTCGCCGTCGTGCTGGCGGTCAACCTCATCTCGGTCAAGCTCTTCGGCGAGATGGAGTTCTGGTTCGCGATCATCAAGGTCAGCGCGCTCGTCGTCTTCATGGCGATCGGCATCTTCCTGCTGGTCACCCGCCACCCGGTCGACGGGAATGACCCCGGCCCCGGGCTGATCTTCGACAACGGCGGCGTCTTCCCGCACGGCGTGCTCCCGATGCTGCTGGTCATCCAGGGCGTCATCTTCGCCTACGCCTCCGTGGAGCTCGTCGGCGTGGCGGCGGGGGAGACCGAGAACCCCGAGAAGATCATGCCCAGGGCGATCAACTCCATCATGTGGCGCGTTGCCCTCTTCTACGTCGGCTCCGTGGTGCTGCTCTCCATGCTGATGCCGTTCACCTCCTACTCGCACGATCAGAGCCCGTTCGTGACCGTGCTGTCCAACATCGGCGTGCCCTCGGCCGGCGGGGTGATGAACCTCGTCGTGCTCACCGCCGCCATGTCCAGCCTCAACTCCGGGCTCTACTCCACCGGCCGCATCCTGCGCTCGATGGCGATGTCGGGCTCCGCGCCCAAGTTCACCGGTGTCATGAGCCGCACCCACGTCCCCTACGGCGGGATCCTGCTCACCGCCTTCTTCTGTGTGCTGGGCGTGGGCCTGAACTACGTGGTGCCGAGCAAGGCCTTCGAGATCGTGCTGAACTTCGCGGCGATCGGCATCCTCTCCACCTGGGCCATGATCATGCTGTGCCACCTGCTCTTCTGGCGTAAGGCCCGCGCCGGGCTGGTCAGCCGCCCCGGCTACCGGCTCCCCGGTTCGCCTTACACGGAGATCGTCACCATCGGCTTCCTCGCCTCCGTCCTGGTCCTGATGTGGGCCGACGGCGGGCCCAGCCGGCTGACCGTCATGGCGCTCCCCGCGATCGTGGTGGCGCTGGTCATCGGCTGGTTCGGTGTACGGGGCCGGGTGAGCGGACGGCGATGACCGCCCCCGAACGGCACCACACCCCGGCCATCACCTTGAGTACTCCCCCCGTGAACCCCTCTCCTGAGAACGCCTCTCCCGTGAACCCCTCTCCTGTGGCCCCCTCTCCCGTGAACGCCTCCCCCCATATGCGTCCCGACGCGGACCGCCCCCTGCCCGCCGAGCCGCCCGAGATCCGCGAGGTGCGTCACGTACCGCTCGTCCAGGTGATCCGCGGCGGCCTGGTCGAAGGCGTCCACCACGGCTCCGCCGTCGTGCTCGCCGCCGACGGCCAGGTGCTCCTCCGGGCGGGCGACCCCGACGCCGCGTTCTACCCCCGCTCGGCGCTCAAGCCCGTCCAGGCCGTCGCCATGCTGCGCGCCGGGCTGCCGCTGGACGGCGAGTTGCTGGCGCTCACCGCCGCCAGCCACTCCGGCCAGCAGCGCCACCTGGCCGGCGCGCGGCGCATCCTCGCGCACGGCGGGCTGGCCGAGGACCTGCTGCGCAACGTCCCCGACCTGCCCTACGGAGCGCCCGAGCGCGAGGCGTGGCTGCGGGCCGGGCACGGCCCCTCCCGGCTCGCCCAGAACTGCTCGGGCAAGCACGCCGCGATGCTGCTCACCGCCCAGCTGTGCGACTGGCCCCTGGAGGGCTACCTCGACCCGGCGCACCCGCTACAGCAGCTGATCGCCGAGACCGTCGAGGACCTGACCGGGCAGCGCGTCGCCCAGGTGACGGTCGACGGCTGCGGCGCGCCCCTGTTCGCCGTCTCCCCAATCGGGCTGGCCCGCGCCCTCGCGCGGATCGCCGCCGCCCCCGCGGACACCCCCGAGGGCCGGGTCGCGGCCGCCATGCGCGAGTACCCGGAGATGGTCGCCGGGACCGGGCGGGACGTCGCCCGCCTGATGCGCGCGGTGCCCGGCCTCGTGGCCAAGGACGGCTTCGAGGGGGTCCAGGTGGCCGCGCTGCCCGACGGGCGGGCGCTCGCCGTGAAGATCGCCGACGGCGGGGACCGCGCCCGGATGCCGGTGACCGCCGCGGCCCTCGCCCACCTCGGCGTCGACCCCGACCTGCTCACCGAGTTCGCCGAGGCCCCGGTGCTCGGCGGCGGCCGGCCCGTCGGTAGCCTGCGCGCCACGGAAGTGTTTTCACGGCGGTTCGCCTGACGCGCTCCGGCCCACGTCACCCCCCACCTCAACCCTCACCCCGCCTCACCAAGGGACACCGCACACCGATGACTGCCACCGGCTTCCGCCGAGAACACGACCTGCTGGGCGACCGTGACGTGCCGGCCGACGCGTACTGGGGCATCCACACCCTGCGCGCCACGGAGAACTTCCCCATCACCGGCACCACCATCGCGGCCTACCCGCACCTCATCGGCGCCCTGGCCGCCGTCAAGGAGGCCGCGGCCCGCGCGAATCAGGACCTGGGGCTGCTGGAGCCGCGCAAGGCCGACGCCATCGCGGCCGCCTGCCAGGAGATCCGGGAGGGCCGGCTGCACGACCAGTTCGTGGTCGATGTGATCCAGGGCGGGGCGGGGACCTCGACCAACATGAACGCCAACGAGGTGATCGCCAACCGGGCCCTGGAGATCCTCGGCCACGCCAGGGGCGACTACACCCATCTGCACCCGAACGAGGACGTCAACCTCAGCCAGTCCACCAACGACGTCTACCCGACCGCCGTCAAGGTCTCCACCATCTTCGCCGTGCAGGGGCTGCTGGCCGCGATGGAGATCCTGCGCGAGGCGTTCGCCGCCAAGGCCGAGGAGTTCCGGGACATCCTGAAGATGGGGCGCACCCAGCTCCAGGACGCCGTGCCGATGACGCTCGGCCAGGAGTTCTCGGCGTACGCGGTGATGCTGGAGGAGGACCAGAGCCGGCTGCTCGAGGCCCAGAGCCTCGTCCACGAGATCAACCTCGGCGCGACCGCGATCGGCACCGGCCTCAACGCCCCCGCCGGCTACGCCGAGGCCGCGCGCCGCCACCTCGCCGCCATCACCGGCCTGCCCATGGTCACCGCCGCCAACCTGGTCGAGGCCACACAGGACTGCGGCGCCTTCGTCCATCTGTCGGGCGTCCTCAAGCGCATCGCCGTCAAGCTCTCCAAGAGCTGCAACGACCTGCGGCTGCTCTCCTCCGGCCCGCGCGCCGGGCTGAACGAGATCAACCTGCCCCCGGTACAGGCCGGGTCCAGCATCATGCCCGGCAAGGTCAACCCGGTCATACCCGAGGTGGTCAACCAGGTCGCCTTCGAGGTGATCGGCAACGACGTCACCATCACCATGGCCGCCGAGGCCGGACAGCTCCAGCTCAACGCCTTCGAGCCGATCATCCTGCACTCCCTGTCGGAGAGCATCACCCATCTGCGCGCGGCCTGCCTGACGCTCGCCGAGCGCTGCGTCTCCGGCATCACCGCGAACGCCGAGAACCTGCGCGCGACGGTGGAGAACTCCATCGGCCTGGTCACCGCCCTCAACCCGCACATCGGCTACAGCGCCGCCACCAGCATCGCCCAGGAGGCCCTGGCCACCGGCCGCGGCGTGGCCGAACTGGTCCTGGAGAAGGGCCTGCTGCCCGCCGACCGGCTCGCGGCCGTCCTCCGCCCGGAAGAGGTCGCCGGACGCGGCTAACCAGCCCCCCGCAGCCGGGCGACGGCCGGCGCGGCGCTGAAGGGGAGCAGGTCCTGGAGGTGGTCCGGCTTCCGTACGTCGACGCGGAGCTGGTCGGCGATGCGGTAGGGGCGGTGCGCGAGCACCGCCCCGAAGCTGCGGCGCAGCCGGGACATGGCGGCGCGCACGGTGACCGTCCGCGTCGGGTCGCCGAAGAGGTCGTCGGCCAGCTGCGCCGCCGTCCGCCCGCCGGGGGACGCGGCGAGGACCAGCAGCACCTCGGCGTGGCGCGCGCTGAGCTGGTGGGTCCAGGCGCCCGAGGGCCCCGAGAAGGTCAGCGACCACTCGTGCGGGCGGCGTACGTCCAGCACCACGCGGCCGGTGCCCTCCGGCCCGTACAGCTCGCCCGCCTCGTCCGCCCCGGTGCCGAGGACCCGCAGCAGATGCCCGCCCGGCAGCGGCTCCACCGCGCACGCGCCGAGCGCGGGCAGCCACACGGGCCCGTCGCACGTCGACTTGGGCAGCAGCAGCCGGCGGTCCCGCGGGGTGACCCCGGTGACACCGGCGATCCAGCCGTGCGGGTCGACCGCGACCGCCTTGCCCCGGATCCGGGCGAGCACCGGCGCCGCGACGGCGCGCAGCCGGTCCAGCTCCCGGCTGTGGGCCAGGCGCAGTTCGCCCTCCGCCCACCGGGCCGTCGCGGTGACCAGGGACAGTACGGTCGGATGGGCGCTGGCGGCCGGGCCGCTGATGTCCACGATGCCCAGCAGCCGTCCGTCCCGGGGGTCGCGGACCGGGGCCGCGGCGCAGCTCCAGGTGTGGAAGGCGCGGACGAAGTGTTCGGCGGAGTGCACCCGTACGGGCGCCCGGACGGCCAGCGCGGTGCCGATGCCGCTGGTGCCGGCGACGTCCTCGGCCCAGTGGGCGCCCTCGGTGAGCGCGATGCCGTCGGCGTGCCTGCGCACCCCGCGGTGGCCGTCGATCCACAGCACCCGGCCGTCCCCATCGGTGATGATCATGATGTGCCCGGCCGCCTCCGCCGCCTCCAGCAGGCCGCTGTGCAAGGTGGGCAGCACATCCGCCAGCCGGGTCTGCTGCCGCCGCCGCTCCAGCTCCTCGATGCCCAGCAGTCGCGGGGCGCTGCCGCGCTCCGGGTCCAGGCCCAGGCGCAGCATGCGGTCCCAGGACTGCCCGATCACCGGGCGTGCGGGCAGCGGAAGCCGGCCCCGGCTCAGGGCGGCCTCGCGCATGACCGCCATGAGGCGGGCCGATTCGGCGGGGCTCAGGCCGGCCAGCGGGCCGGTGCCGAGCGATCCTTGACTACGCATGGAGATGCGGCCTTTCGCTCCTTGGGTGCCGCGCGCCTCGGCCGAACTGGCTTTGTTTCTGCGGCGATTGTATGGCCAGCCCTCACCCGGCCGGGCCCGGCAGGGCCTGCTCGGCCCAGATCGTCTTGCCGGTGGCGCTGTGCCGGGTGCCCCAGCGCCGCGCGAGCTGAGCCACCAGCAGCAGCCCCCGGCCGCCCTCGTCGAACACGCGCGCCCGGCGCAGATGCGGGGCGGTGTTGCTGCCGTCGGAGACCTCGCAGATGAGGTTGCGGTCGTGGATCAGGCGCAGCTGGATGGGCCCCCGGGCGTGCCGGATGGCGTTGGTGACCAGCTCGCTGACCACCAGTTCGGTGGTGAAGACCGCCTCGTCCAAGCCCCAGGCCATCAGCTGGTCGGTGGTGTCCTTACGGGCCTGGGCCACGACGGCCGGATCCGAGGGCAGGTCCCAGGTGGCCACCTGGGACGCGTCCAGCGCCCGGGTGCGGGCCACCAGCAGGGCCACATCGTCGGCGGGGCGGCCGGGGACCAGCGTGCTCAGCACCGTGCCGCACAGCTCGTCCAAGGACTCGGCGGGCCGGGAGAGCACCGCGCGCAGCGCGTCCACCGCCTCGTCGACATCGCGGTCGGGGACCTGGATCAGTCCGTTGGTATAGAGGGACAGAAGGCTGCCCTCCGCCAGCTCCACCTCGCGGCACTCGAAGGGCAGGCTGCCCAGGCCCAGCGGCGGCCCGCTGGGCAGGTCGAGGTATTCGGCGGTGCCGTCGGGCCGGGTCAGCACGGGCGGCGGATGGCCGGCGCGGGCGAGACAGCAGCGCCGCGAGACCGGGTCGTACACCACGTACAGACAGGTGGCGCCGATGTCCCCGGCGGCCCGCCCGGCGTCCCCCGGCTCGCCCTCCGCCTCGGCCGACAGCCGGTTGACGAGGTCGTCGAGATGGGTGAGCAACTCGTCCGGGGGCAGTTCGACATCGGCCAGCGTACGCACCGCCGTCCGCAGCCGGCCCATGGCGGCGGACGCCTGGAAGCCGTGGCCGACCACATCGCCCACCACCAGCGCGACCCGGGCGCCGGACAGCGGGATCACATCGAACCAGTCGCCCCCGACCCCCGCCCGCGACCCGGCGGGCAGATAGCGGCAGGCGGTCTCGACCGCCGCGTGGCGCGGCAGGGTCTGCGGCAGCAGGCTGCGCTGAAGGGTCAGGGCGGCCTCGCGCTGGCGGGTGTAGCGGTGGGCGTTGTCGATACACACCGCGGCCCTGGCCGTGATCTCCTCGGCGAGCAGCAGATCGTCCTCCTCGAACGGCTCCGGGCGCCGGTGGCGGGCGAAGGCGGCCACGCCCAGCGTGGTTCCGCGGGCGCGCAGGGGGACGGCGATCGTGGAGTGGAAGCCGTATTCACGCATCCTCGCGGCCCGCGCGGGATCGTCCCGCTCCCACCGGGCGATGGTCTCGGGGGTCACCTTGACCAGCACCCCCCGCCCCGCGGCCAGGCACTCGGCCGCGGGCGAGTGCTCCGGGTAGACGGCCAGGTCGCCGAGCGCGACCACCATGTCCGGCTTGCCTTCGAGCGCCGACTGCGCGGCGACGCGGCGCAGTACGACGGTGCCGGGCACCGGGCCGGGGGGCGGCTCGTCGCCGCCGGGGTGGACGGAGGGGATCAGATCCACCACGGCGAAGTCCGCGAACTCCGGGGCGGCCACATCGGTCAGCTCCTGCGCGGTGCGCACGATGTCCAGCGTGGAGCCGATCCGGAGACTGGCCTCGTTGAGCCGCGCCAGCCGCCGCTGCGCCTCGTACCGCACGGTGACATCGTGACCCGCCAGGATCACGCCCAGCACCCGGCCGTCGTCGCCGCGCAGCGGGGCCAGCGAGGACGACCAGGCCGCCCTGCCGTGTGTCGGCGGGAGGCGCAGATGCTGCGGCCGGCCCGTCTCGAGCACCAGGCGCATCAGCCGCTCGGCCTCGGCGCCGCGCGCGTCGGTCACGATCTCCGAGATGCGCAGCCCGCGCATCTGGTCCTGACCGAGGCCCAACGCGCCTTCCATGTCCGCGTTCGCCCAGCGCAGGAGCAGCCGGGTGTCGAAGACCGCCATCGTGCACGGCCCCTGGGCGAAGGAGGTCCTGATCAGCTCGTCGTCGGTGGCGGCCGGCTCCGTCCGGTCGAGCGGGGAGACGAGCAGCCACTCGGCCCCGCCGTCCGCCGTCGCCCGGTGGTGCGCCAGCAGGCCGACCCGTAGGGGACGGCCGTCGCGGTGGCGCAGCGTCAGCTCCCCGCTCCACCTGGTCAGCCGCGCCAGGGAGCCGGGGAGTGCCCCGGCCGCCCCGTCGGCGAGCAGCCGGGAAGCGGGCCTGCCCACCACCGCCGCGCCCGGGTGACCGAGGAGCCTGCGGGCCCCCTCGCTCCACCCGGTGACGATGCCCCGCTCATCGATGGTGGCTCTGGCCGTGGACGCCTCGTCAAAGAGGTCGTCGGACCGGACGGGCTGGTCCCGCGCGGTGTCCGTTCGCCTCATGTTCGTTCATCTCACGCTGCCTGGTACATCCGGCCGAAGCCATGAGCTCAGGCGCGCACCGCCGCGCCCCGGCGGAAGAGCGCCCAGATACTCACATCTTCAATCATCTTCCAGTATGACACCGGCTGTCCGTCCGGCTCTCTCCAGTTCCTTCCAGTGAATACCCGACCGGCGGTGAACACCCGGCGAAGGCCCTCAGGAACCCACCGGAAACTCGTACACCAGCTGATAACGCCCGGCCGCGACCACGATGTCGGCCGTCTCCACCGCCCGGTCGCCGCTGTAGTACGTGCGTTCCAGTGCCTCGACCACGGAGCCCGCCGCGATCTCCAGCAGCCCCGCCTCCTCCGCCGAGGCCGTGCGCGCCACCACCGCCTCCACCGCCCGGTCCACCGGCAGCCCGATATGCGCCATGCGCGCCACGACCCCCCGCCCCGCCAGCGGACCCGCCTCGGGCAGCGCGACCGGCGTCCCGCCGGTCAGCTCCAGCGGCTCCCAGCTGGTGGAGACCATGCTGCGGTCGCGGCCCGTCCAGAAGACATACGCGCTGCGCACCACCTGCGCGCCCGCCGCGAGCCCCAGCCGCTCGGCGATCCCCGGCGGCGCGGCCACCGTGGTGGAGCTGCCCTCGCGCCGCCCCGCGCCGTGGTCCGGCAGGTCCAGCACATACGGCGTGCCGCTGAGCCTCCCGTCGTGCCAGGAGCGCAGCATCCGCCGCAGCGCCGCGGGCTCGCGTACGTACACCCCGCTGCCCGCGCGGCCGTAGACCAGGCCCTCGGCCATCAGCACCCGCACCGCGGCCACCGCGACATTGGGCCCCACGCCGTACTTCTCGGCGAGGCGGGCGCGGGAGGGCAGCCGCTCCCCGGCGGGCAGCAGGCCGTCCTCGATCTGACGGCGCAGGTCCTGGGCCACCCGCAGGTAGGCCGGTGGTTCGGTCATCGCGGTTCTTCCGTCTCCTCCGGGCTCGGGGCGGGCTCGTGCCGGGCCCTCGTGTCGGGCTCATGCCGGCCTCGGGGACCGACGTGGCCGCGCGGCGGCTGTGACACGGCGGTTGCGACGGCCGTTGTGACCGACCACACAGCCGCCGGCCTGATGCACCAGGTGCGTCCGTGCGGCGGCCGACGCACGGCCGACTGCCAGGGGCCATCGCGCCATTCCCGGCGGGCGGGAAATCTGGTGCATCAGATTAGCGCGCGATCTCCTCGGTTTTTCCAGCGGCCCCCAAGTCAGCATTTGAGATTCCCCAAGCGGCCATTTGACGCCCGCGTGGGCCGCCCGCAAGATTTCCTGGCCTGCCGCCTTTCTCGAACAGCCCCTGAAATGTGACATCTTTATGAACGATTCCGCCGCACCGCCCCCGGGGCCCGCCCGTGTCACGGCCGACGCCGTGGTGCTCGGGGCCGGCCCGCGCGGTGTCTCGGTGCTGGAACGGCTGGTGGCACGGGCTCCGGCGACCGGACCCGCGCTCCGGGTAACGCTGGTCGACCCGTATCCGCCGGGCGCCGGACGGGTGTGGTGGCGCGGCCAGCCGCCGCAACTCCTGATGAACACGATGGTCGCCGACAACACCGTCTTCCCCGACGACTCGGTCCGTCTGGACGCGCCCGTCGCCACCGGGCCGACGTTCTCCGAATGGCTCCGCGACATCGCCGCGAGGGGCCATCGGGATTCCGCGGCCACGGAATTCGCCGCGCATGCGGATGACCGCGACTACGCGCCCCGCCGGGTCTACGGCAGCTATCTCGTCGACGCCCTGGAGCGGATACGGGCCCTCGGCGGAGACCGGGTGCGGATCGAGGTCCGTACCGCCGCCGCGCGGAGTGTGGCCGCCGCGCCGGACTCCCCGGGAACGGCCGGCTCTTCGGCCGCTGCGGGCCTTTCGAGCTCTTTCGACGGTGGTTACGACATCGCGCTCGACGACGGCACCCGGATCACCGCGCGCGCCGCCGTCCTGGCCACCGGCCACCTCGAGGCGCCGCGTCCCCCCATCCCGGGCCCGCCGTCCGACGTGCTCCACCTGCCCGGCGGCCACCCCGCCGACTACGCCCTCGACGCCATCGCCCCCGGCGCCGAGGTGCTGCTGCGCGGCGGGGGCCTCAACGCCTTCGACGTCCTGGCCCTGTTGACCCTCGGCCGGGGCGGCCGCTTCGACGACCGCGGCTACACCCCCAGCGGCCGCGAGCCGCGCATCTGGATCACCACCAGGCGCGGCGTCCCCTTCCACGCCCGCGTGGACACACCCGGCGTCCGAGTCCCCACCGCCTTCCTCACCCCCGAGCGGGTCGCCGCCCTCGCCGCCCGCGAGCGCCTCGACTTCCGCGCCGACGTGCTGCCCTCGCTGACCGCCGACCTCGAACTCGCCTGGTACGACCGGGTGCTGGCGCTGCACGTCGGCCAACTGGCCGACCCCGAGGCCCTGCGCCGCGCCCTCTCCGTACCGCCCGGCCCGGACCGGGACGCCGCCCTGGGCGCCGCCGTGCCCGAGCCGCTGCGGCTGGACCTGGACGCGATCGCCGAGCCGCTGCGCGGCCGCCGCTTCGCCCACCCCGCGGAACTGGGCGCCTGGTGGGCCCGGCACCTCGACGCCGACCTGGCCGCGGCCACCGATCCGCGGCTGCCGCCGAGCGCCGCCCTCGCCGTCGCCGTACGCCAGGCGCGCCCCGCGCTGCGCACCCTGATCACCGCCGGCAACCTCAGCGGCGAGTCCTACCGGCGCGATGTGCTCGGCTGGTTCAACGGATTCGCCAACTTCGTCTCCGGCGGCCCGCCCGCGCTGCGCGTCCGCCAGTTGCGCGCACTGCTGGCGGCGGGCGTGGTCGCCCTGCTCGGCCCGGTCCGCCCGGGCACCCGGGGGACCTCCGCGGTCGTCGAGGACTTCGCGGTACGGCCCGACGCCGTGATCGACGCCTGGCTGCCGGGCACCGACGTCGGCGCGGACGGGCCGGGGGCGGTCCGGCGCCTGATCGCCGACGGCGTCGGCCGCGCCCACCGGCTGCCCGCGGCCGAGCCATGCGCCGCGCCGCTGCCCACCGGCGCGCTCGACGTCCGCGCCCGTGACGGCCGGGTGCGGCGCCCCGACGGCACCGTGCACGACGCGCTGTTCGCCGTCGGCGTGCCGCTGGAAGGGGTCCGCTGGACCACCGCGATCGGCGCCCGCCCCGGAACGGACGCCGACTTCTTCCACGAGACCGACCGCGTCGCCAAGGAGCTGCTGCGCGGCCTCACACGGACCGGGCACGCCCCGGCGGAGGCCCGTGCCAACCATGGCGCACACCAGATTTCCGGCCGGGAGGAAACGGGCCCACCGCATGCGCCCGCCACCCCCGCCGGACACCCCCTGACCGAGGAGAGCCAGCCGTGACCCGCGCAGCCGCCGCCGTCCCCGCCGCCCACCCCGGCCGCTGGCAGGAGTGGGGCCTGACCCCGGGATCGGCCACCGCCGCGGCCGACCCCGGCTACCTCGACCTGGTGGGCGACCCCGCCGAACAGGGCCGGCAGCACGGGCGCGCCGCCCGGGCCGCGATCGCCGCCAACATCGCCGCCGTACGCCGTGACATCGCCGAGCTCTGCGCCGACGAGGCGTCCGTCAGCCGCTACCGCGAGTGTCTCGACGCCAACGCCGACTTCGTCCGCCGCACCGACCCCGGGCAGTGGGCCGAACTGCTCGGCATCGCCGAGGGTGCCGACGCCCCGCTCGACGACATCCTCGCCCTCAACCTGCCCGCCCACATGGTGCTGCGCTGGGTCCCCCAGGAGTGCAGCCAGCTCGTGGCCGCCGGCGACCGCGCCACGGCCGGCCGCACCCTGCTCGCCAAGACCCGCGACATGGCGGGCCACTTCGTCGAACACGTCGTGCTGCGCCGCTGCTACCCCGACGGGCGGCGCCTGGTCGAGGTCACCGTCGCGGGCAGCGTGCTGTGGCCGGGCAGCGGCATCAACGACTCAGGGCTCGCGATGTCCACCTCCGGTGTGTGGAGCGAGCGCACGAACGTCGACTGGCGGGCCTCGGCCACCGGATGGATCCTCATCAACTCCCACGACCTGCTGCGCCGGGCCCGCACCGCCGAGGAGTTCGCCGGCCTGCTGCGCGCCCAGCCCAGGCTCAGCGGGCTCAACATCGCGCTCGCCGACCCGGAGCGCCGGCTCGCACTGGAGGCCACCGCCACCGGGGTGACCGTGCGCGACGACGCGGACCACTACGTGCTCACCAACCACTACGAGTGTCCGGCCACCGCCCCGCTCGCGCCCGGCCCGGACGAGAACTCCTCCTCGTACCACCGCGCCGACACCGCGGGCCGGGCCCTGGACGCCGCCCGCGGGCTGACCCCCGGCGCCCTGGCCGGACTCCTCGCCGACCACGACGGCTACCCGCAGGACTCGCTGTGCCGCCACCAGGTCGAGGGGGCCGGGTCCGAGACCACCTACGCGTCGATCGCGGTGCTGCCCGACCGCGCCTTCTACGTCACCCTCGGCAACCCCTGCGCCTCCGACCGCACGGTCTTCGCACACCAGGAGGCCACGATATGAACGCCCCCGCACCGCACCCGCCCGCACCGAACCCGTGGCGCCTCACCCGGCGCGGCGCGCTCGGCCTCGGCGCGGGGCTCGCGCTCCCCCCCGCCCTGGCCGGCTGCCTGCCCGGCGACACCCCGCGCGGCCGGGCCGGCGCCTCACGCGTCACCATCGGCCTGTCGGCGGCCGTCACCACCCTCGACCCGATGAACACCACCTCGGTGGGCACCGATCTGTCGGTGCTCTCCAGCGTCTACTCCTCGCTGGTCACCCGCCGCCCCGACCTCACGATCGGCCCGGACGCCGCCACCTCCTGGCGGCGCGTCGAACCCACCCGCTGGCGTTTCGCGCTCCACGAGAAGGCCGCCTTCGCCGATGGCAGCCCGCTGGACGCCGACGTGGTGGTCTGGAACGTCGAACGGCTGCTGAACGCCGCCAACGCGCTGCGCATGACCTCCAACTTCCCCAGCCTGAAGGCCGCGCGCAAGGTCGACCGGCACACCGTCGACCTCATCACCACCACCCCGGACGCCGACCTGCTCGGCGCGCTGTCGTTCCTTTACCTGCTGAGCCCCCGGTGGAGCGCCCGCCACCAGCCTGCCACCCAGGCCATGGGCTCCGGCCCGTACGAGATCACCGGCTACAGCCCCGGCGGCACCGTCGAGCTGCGCGCCCGCGCCGACTACTGGGGCCGCAAGCCCGCCATCCGGCACGTCACCTACCGCATCACCCCCTCCGAGCCCGCCCGCGTCTCCGGCCTGCTCTCCGGCGAACTCGACGCCGTCGCCGGACTCGACCCCCAGGACCTGGACCGGCTGCGCGCCGACCGGGCGCTGCGCACCCAGCGGCTGGACACCACCCGGATGGCGTTCATCAAGCTCAACACCCTCAAGGGCCCGATGCGGGACGTACGGGTGCGGCGGGCCGTCAACTACGCGGTGGACAAGCGGGCCATCACCGCCAGCCTGCTGAAGAACACCGTCCGGCCCAGCCCCGGCCAGCTGATGACCGACTACTACTCCGGCTACACCGACGGCCTGACCGGCTACCCCCACGACCCCGACCGGGCCAGGGCGCTGCTGCGCGAGGCCGGCTACGGCAAGGGCCACCCGCTGAAGGTGACGCTCCGCGTGCCCAGCGGCCAGTACGTGGCGGGCGAGCTCGTCGTCCAGGCGGTGGCCCAGCAGCTGAGCGAGGCGGGCGTGAGCGTCCGGATCGACAGCGTGCCGTTCACCGTCTACATGCAGAAGTATCTGCAGGAGAAGGCGATGCCCGACATGCAGTACATCACCCAGGCCTGGCCCACCCTCGCGGCCGGCGGCCTCTACGGCCTGTTCGTCTCCGACAGCCCGTACGCCTACTGGGACGACCAGGAGTTCACCGGCGCCGTCACCGAGGCCCGCCGCACCGAAGGGCGCGCGGCGCGGGACGCCCTGTACGCGCGGGCCGCGCGGCGCGCCCGCGACCAGGCCCCGGTGCTCTTCCTGTTCCCGCAGCCCGGCGTCTACGCCACCGCCGAGGAACTGAACTGGCGCGCCCGGCCCGACGACTGGGTCCGCCCCGCCGACATGTCCTGGAAGGGAGCCGCGGGATGATCCGCTTCCTCACCCGCCGCCTGTCCCTGACGCTGCTGGCGGTCTGGGGCGCCCTGTCGGCCGTCTTCTGCGTGCTGCACTCCTCCGGCGACCCGGCCGTCATGATGGCCCCGATCGGCGCCCCGCCCGAGAAGGTGGCGCAGCTCAGCCACGCCCTCGGCTACGACCGGCCGCTCGCCGAGCAGTACCTCTCCTTCTTCGGCGACGCGCTGCGCGGCCACTTCCCCGACTCGCTGACCTTCCAGCAGCCGGCCATGGAGGTGGTCCTCCAGCGGCTCGGTGCCACGGTGCTGCTGGCCGGTGTCGCGCTCGCCGCCGCCGCGGTGGCCGCCCTGGCCGTCGGCCTGTGGACCGGGTCGGGCGAAGACGGCGGGGCGCGCCGCGAGTGGCCCATGTGGCTGGTGTTCCTGGCTCAGTCGGTGCCCGGCTTCTACATCGGCGTCCTGCTGGTGTGGATCTTCGGAGTGCGGCTGCACTGGCTGCCCACCTCCGGCGCCACCACCGCCACCAGCATCGTGCTGCCTGCGGCCACCCTCGCCTGCGGCGTACTCCCGCCGCTCGCCCGGGTGTTCCGCAACAATCTGCGCGGCGAACTCGCCCGCCCGTACTCCCGCACCGGCACCGCGCTCGGCATGAGCCGAGCCCGGGTGGTACGCCACGCCGCGTACGGCTCGCTGCTGCCCACCGTCACCGTCCTCGGCCTGGAGGCGGGCGCGCTGCTGGGCGGCACCGTGATCGTGGAGAGCGTCTTCTCCTGGCCCGGCGTCGGCCAGCTCGCCGTCACCGCGCTACAGAACCAGGACTATCCGCTGGTCCTCGCCGACCTGACGTTCCTGATCCTCGCCTTCGTCCTGGTCAACCTGATCGTGGACCTGCTCTACGGAGTGCTCGACCCCAGGGTCCGCCACGAGGGAAGGGGTAACTGATGACGCCGACGCCACCGCAGGCACCGCCCGCGGCCCGTGGCCGCCGCCCGCGCCTCGGCGGCGCCGGAGCGGTCGGCGCCGTGCTGCTCGCGCTCGTCGCGCTGCTGGCCGTGTGCGCCCCGCTGCTCGCCCCGCACGACCCCCTCGCCCAGGACCTGGCGCACACCAACGCCGCGCCCGGCGAGCACGGCTATCTGCTGGGCACCGACCAGCTCGGCCGCGACCTGGTAAGCCGACTGCTGTACGGCGCCCGCACCCCGCTGCTGGTCGGCGTGGTCGCCGTGGTGTGCGGTGGCGCCTTCGGCACCCTGCTCGGGCTGGTGTCCGGCTTCGCCCGCGGCTGGACCGACCAGGTGCTCTCCCGCCTCGCCGACATCCAACTCGCCCTGCCGTCGGTCCTGCTGGCCCTGCTGGTGCTGACGTTCGGCGGGCAGAGCACCGCCGTGCTGGTGCTGGTGATCGCGCTCACCGGCTGGCCGGCCTACTTCCGGCTGGTCCGCTCGCGCGTGCTCAGCCTGCGCACCATGGCGTACGTCGAGGCCTCCCTCACCCAGGGCGTGCCCACCTGGCGGGTGCTGCTGTACGACCTGCTGCCCGGCGTGCGCGGGCTGGTCGCGGTGACCGCCACCCTCGACCTGTCCCGGGCGGTGCTGATGGAGGCCGGCCTCACCTATCTGGGCCTCGGCGCCCAGGCGCCCGCCGCCGACTGGGGGCTGATGGTGGCCGAGGGACAGGGCCAGCTGCTGGGCGCCTGGTGGGTCGCCGTGCTGCCGGGCCTGTGCCTGGTGGCGCTGGTGATCGGCGCCAATCTGCTCGGCGAGCGGTTCGCCGGGCGCGGACCGGGGCGCCGCCCGGCCAGGACCGTGAAGAACACCGTGAGGCGAACCGAGCCTTGAGAAGGAGCCACCACCGTATGACCCCCGACACCCACACCGTCCGCGCCCGCTGGGCCCGCGTCCAGGCCAACCTGCGCGCCGAGGGCGCCGACGCCATGGTCGTCGTCAAACCGCAGAACACCTTCTACCTCTCCGGCTACACGCCGATGATCTACTCCCACCCGGTGCTGGTCGTGCTGCCCGCCGAGGGCGAGCCGGTCTTCGTGCTGCACGCGCTGCGCGCCCACAGCTCCCGCAAGGTGTCCGCCATCACCGACATCCGCCCCTATGGGCGCTGGGCGAAGGAGATCGGCCCCGACCACTGGTGGCAGGTGCTCGCCGAGGTGATGGCCGAGCGCGGCCTGACCGGCGCCAGGATCGGCATCGAGGGCGAGTTCCTGCCGTACAACTACCAGCGGAAGCTGGCCGAGACGCTGTCCGGCGCCACTTTCACCGACACCGGCCAGGCGCTGATGCGCGCCCGCTACGTCAAGGACGCCGCCGAGCTGGAGTCGCTGCGCGTCGCGAGCGAGATCGCGGACGCGGGCATGGACGCGGCGCTGGAGGCGGTCGCCGCGCGGCGCAGCGAGGTCGAGGTCGCCTCGGCGGCCATGCGCACCATGCAGGAGGTGTGGAGCAGCCTTTACCCCGACCGGCTCGCCATGGACTTCGGCAACCTCGAAGGCGGCGTCTTCAACGCCCTGTGGTCGTACTCCCTGATCGGCGACCGGGTCCCGATGAACTCCGCGCCGCCCACCTCCCGCCGCCCGGTCGACGGCGAGATCCAGTGGACCGTCATCTGGACGGCCATCGACGGCATGCACGCCGAGAACGAGCGCAGCGTCGCAGTGGGCCGGCTCCCCGCCGAGCGGCAGCGCGCCTTCGAGGCGCTGCTGGCCATCCGCGAGGAGGTCCAGCCGTCTCTGCGGCCCGGCCTGAGCTGCGCCGAGGTGTACGAAGCGGCCCGCGAGAGCTATGTGCGCCACGGATACGGCGACTACCTCCCCGGCCGTATCGGCCACGGCCTGGGCCTCGGCCCGCACGAGCAGCCGAGCCTGGGCCCGCACGACGACCTGGTGCTCGAACCCGGCATGGCGCTCACCTTCGAGCCGAACCTGCGCATCCCCAGCTTCGGCGGGCTCCAGCACTCGGACACCCTGGTGATCACCGAGGACGGCCATGAGTTCCTCACCCACACCCGACGCGACCTGATACAGGTCTGACCCCCACTGAACTGAGAGGACGGCACTGGTGAATCCGCTGCTGGAGGTGTCCGGCCTGAGCGTCGCCTTCCCGGGCGCAGGCGTCCAGGCCGTTCGTGACGTGTCCTGGCAGATACGCCCCGGCGAGACCATCGGCCTGGTGGGGGAGTCCGGCTCGGGCAAGAGCGCCACCGGGCTCGCCGTCCTGGGCCTGCACGGGCCGCAGGCGCGGATCACCGGCAGCGTCCGGCTCGACGGACAGGAACTGGTCGGCGCCGACGAGCGTGCGCTGCGCCGGATCCGCGGCCGCCGGATCTCGATGATCTTCCAGGACGCGCTCGACGCGCTCAACCCCTACCGCCCGGTCGGCGCCCAGATCGCCGAGGCGTACCGGCTGCACCACGACGTGTCCCGGGCCGCCGCCCGCACCCGCGCGGTGGAACTGCTCGAACGCGTCGGCATCGACCGCGCCGGGCGGCGGGCGAAGGACTACCCGCACCAGTTCTCCGGCGGCATGCGGCAGCGCGTGATGATCGCCGCCGCGCTGGTCAACGAGCCCGATCTGGTCATCGCCGACGAGCCGACCACCGCCCTGGACGCCACCGTCCAGGCACAGGTCCTGCAACTGCTCACCGAGCTTCAGCGGGAGATGGGCATGGCGGTGGTGCTGGTGACCCACGACTTCGGGGTGGTGGGCCAGATGTGCTCGCGCCTCGTGGTCATGTACCGGGGCCGCGTCGTCGAACAGGGCAGCACCGCCGAGGTCCTGACCGCCGCCCGCCACCCGTACGCCCGCGCCCTGGTCGCCTCCGTCCCCCGCATGGACGACACCCCCGGCAGCCGCCTGCCCACGGTCCCCGAAACGGTGGCGTCCCTGGTGGGCCCCCTGGACGAAGAGACCCTGTCCGACCCGACCCTGCGCGTGCCGGCGGCGCGGGAGGCGCCGCCGGGCGACTCGGCGGCCGACGACACCGAGGCCCCGGAGAACACGGCCGGGGCCGACGTACCGGGGCCCCGGGCCCCCTCCGGGCGGAGCCCGGGAGCGGCCCACAACGCCGGGGACGCGGGGGGCGGAGCCCCATGGGTCGGGAAGGGGCGGGGCGGGGAGAAAACCCCCACCCCCCTCCTCCGCGTGCGCGACCTCACCGTCACCTTCCCCGGCCGCATCGGCCGCGCCCCCCTCCGCGCCGTGGACGGCGTCAGCTTCGACATCGCCCCCGGCGAGTCCTTCGGCCTGGTGGGCGAGTCCGGCTCCGGCAAGAGCACCATCTCCCGCGTGCTCCTGGGCCTGCGGCGCCCCGATGAGGGCAGCGTCGTCTTCGAGGGCGAGGACATCACCCGCCCCGCCGGCCGCCGCGGCCGGGCGCCCGCCGTCCAGATGGTCTTCCAGGACCCGTACGGCTCGCTCAACCCCGACCGCCGCATCGGCCACACCGTCGGCGCCCCGCTCGCTCTGCACACCGGCCTCTCCCGCACCGAGCGCCGCGAGCGCGTCGCCGCTCTGCTCGCCGAGGTCGGCCTCGATCCCGCGCTGGCCGACGCCTACCCGGACGAGCTCTCCGGCGGGATGCGCCAGCGCGTCGGCATCGCCCGCGCGCTGGCGCTGGAGCCGCGGCTGCTGGTTGCCGACGAACCGGTCTCCGCGCTGGACGTCTCCGTACAGGCGCAGGTGCTCAACCTGCTCACCGAACTGCGCCGCAGCCGGGGCCTGGCGATGCTGTTCGTATCCCACGACCTGACCGTCGTACGGCACATGTGCTCGCGGATCGCGGTGCTGCACCAGGGCCGGATCGTCGAGGTCGGGGAGCGGGACCAGATCATGGAGCGCCCCGCCAGCGACCACACGCGCGCGCTGCTGGACGCGATGCCCGCCCCTGCCCACCGCCCGGTATGAGAGGTCCCGCCATGCCCGAAACCGCGACCCCCCAGGCAACCGCGACCCCCCAGGCAACCGCGACCCCCCAGGCAACCCCGACCACCCGGGCAACCGCGACCCCCCAGGCAACCCCGACCGCCGCCGGCCACGACGTCCTGGACCACTTCGCCGGCGCCGCCCCGGACGTGACCCGGCTGCGCGCGCTGCGCCCCGAGCTCGTCGGCCTGGAGCAGCGCGCGTACGACGAGCTCTTCCACCCGCACACCTCCCCGGGCACCGGCGTGTCGGCTGCCGAACGCGCCGCCGCCGCGCTGGCAGTGGCCGTCGACCACCGCCGTGCCCCCGCCGTCGCCCACTACCGGGCGCTGCTCACCGAGGCGGCGCAAGGCCCGGGCCTGGCGGACCGAATCGCCGCCCGCGCTCCGCTGGACGGTCACGCGCCCCCACGGACCGCCGCCGCCGTCGCACACGCCCGGCAGCTCACCCGCGCTCCCGCCGAGACACGCCTGGACCCGCTGCGGACGGCCGGGTTCACGGACCCGCAGATCGTCACCCTCTCCCAGGCCGCCGCCTTCGCCCACCACCAGATGCAGCTGGCCGCCGGGCTGCAACTGCTGGCCACCGGCGAGTCGGGCACCGGCACCGACCCCGGCGCGCCGTCCACGACGGTGGCCGGCGGCCCTCAGTTCACGACGGACGTGCTGACCTGGCGCCCCGCCGTACGCCCGCTGGCCCGGGAGGAGCTGACCGAGGCGCACCGCACCGCGCTGGCGGGCAAGCGCCCCGACTCGCCGTACTTCCGCACCCTGGGGCACGACCTCGGCATCCTGGCCGTACGGACCGCGATCGATCTGGCCGCCTTCACCGCCGAGGGCGGACTGCCGCGCGCCGAGCGGGAGTTGGCCGCCACCGCGGTCTCGCTGCACAGCGGCTGCGTGTACTGCGTCTCGGTACACGCCCGGCGCGCCGCCCAGTTGCACGGCGACCCGGAACCGGTGGACCGCCTCCTGAAGCACGGCAGCACGGCCGTCCTCGGCCGCCGCTGGAAGCTGATCGTCCGGCTGGCCGCCGGGCTCGCCCCGGTCCCGGCCACGGCCCCCGACGCCGACGTTCAGGCGCTGCGCGAGCTGGGGGTCTCCGAGCTCGCCCTGGTCGACCTCGTGCACTGCGCGGCGTTCTTCGGCTGGGCCAACCGCCTTATGCTCAGCCTCGGGACGGTCGACGGCGAGGCGGGGTGACGGGGGCGTGAACGAAGAGGGGACGACAAGCCCGCCGCACAGCGGGCGCGCCGGGCGCGGCGTCCCCCTCGCGCCCGACGCGCCCCGCCCGCACAGCTCGCACTGGGGCGCCTTCGCCGCCGCCACCCGCCCCGGCGGCGGCCTCGAGGTGACCGCCGACCCCGGCGACCCCGACCCCTCGCCGCTGCTGCGCAACCTCCCCGCCGCCCTGGACCCCCGCGCCCGGGTGCTGCGGCCGCACATCCGCCGCGGCTGGCTGGAGCGCGGCCCGGGGCCCGACCCGGCCCGGGGCGCCGACACGTATGTGCCGGTCTCCTGGGACACCGTGATCCCGCTGCTGGCCGGTGAGTTCGAGCGGGTCCGCGCCGAGCACGGCAACCGGGCGGTCTTCGGCGGCTCGTACGGCTGGGGCAGCGCCGGGCGTTTCCACCACGCGCAGAGCCAGATCCACCGGTTTCTGAACTGCCTGGGCGGCTACACCCGGTCCGTCAACACCTACAGCCTGGGCGCCTCCCGTACGCTGCTGCGCCATGTCGTCGGCGACGACGCCCCGATCTCCACCCCCACCACCTTCCCGGTGCTCGCCGAGCACACCGGCCTCTTCCTCTGCTTCGGCGGGATGCCCGCCAAGAACTCCCAGGTCAACGCGGGCGGCGTCAGCCGCCACCACACCGCGGCGGCGCTGCGCGCGGCCCGCGCCCGGGGCGCCCGCTTCGTGCTGGTCAGCCCGCTGCGCGACGATCTGGCGGCGGAGCTGGACGCGGAGTGGCTGGCCCCGGTGCCGGGCACCGACACCGCGCTGATGCTGGCGCTCGCCCATGTCCTGATCGACGAGGGCCGCTACGACGAGGTGTTCTGCCGCCGCCACTGCGAAGGCTTCGACACCTTCCGCCGCCATGTCCTCGGCCACGACGGATCGCCCGCCAAGACCCCGCGCTGGGCCGAGGAAATCTGCGGCATCCCCGCCGCCCGGGTCGCCGCCCTTGCCCGCGAACTGCCCCGCCACCGCACCATGATCTCGCTCAGCTGGTCGCTCCAGCGGGCCCACCGCGGCGAACAGCCGCTGTGGGCGGGCATCGCCCTGGCCTGTCTGCTCGGCCAGATCGGCCTGCCCGGCGGCGGTTTCGGCCACGGCTACGGGGCGACCGCCGGGATCGGCGCCGGCAGCCTGCCGTACAAGCTGCCGACCCTGCCCCAGGGCACCAACCCGGTCGCCGACTTCATCCCGGTCGCCAGAATCGCCGATCTGCTGCTCCACCCCGGCGGGACCTGCGACTTCGACGGACAGCGGCTGGTCTACCCGGACATCCGCCTCGTCCACTGGGCCGGCGGCAACCCGTTCCACCACCACCAGGACCTGGCCCGGCTGCGCCGTGCCTTCGCCCGCCCCGACACGGTCGTGGTCCATGAGCCGCACTGGACGGCCACCGCCCGCCACGCCGACATCGTCCTGCCCGCCACCACCACCCTGGAGCGCGAGGACATGGGCGGAGCCAAGGAGGACACGGCGCTGATCGCCATGCACAGGATCGCCGAGCCGGTGGGGGAGGCCCGCGACGACTACCGGATCCTCGGCGACCTCGCCGCCGAGCTGGGCGTCGGCGCCGCGTTCACCGAGGGCCGCGATGAGCACGCGTGGCTCGAGCACCTCTATGAGAGCTGGCGGGCCGGGCTCGACCCCCGGTACGCGCCCCAGGAGGACTTCGCCGCCTTCTGGCGGGCGGGCCGCATCGCGCTGCGCGGCCGGCGCGAACACCACACGCTGTACGCCGACTTCCGCGCCGACCCGGACGTCCATCCGCTGCCCACCCCCAGCGGCCGGATCGAGCTGTACTCCCGCACCATCGCCTCCTACGGCTATGACGACTGCCCCGGCCATCCCACCTGGCTCCCTCCCGCACCGGAGGACGGCGCCGCCTACCCGCTGCACCTGATCGCCAACAACCCGGCGACCCGGCTGCACAGCCAGCTCGACCACGGCGCGCTGAGCGCCGCCTCCAAGGTCGCCGGGCGTGAGCCGGTGCGCCTCCACCCCGCCGACGCCGCGGCGCGCGGGCTGCGGGCGGGGGATGTGGCGCGGGTGCGCAGCGCCGTGGGCAGTCTGCTGGCCGGGGTGGTGATCAGCGACGCGCTGCGGCCCGGCGCGGTGCATCTGGCCACCGGCGCGTGGTTCGACCCGTCCGCCCCCGAGGTGGCCACCTGCGTCCACGGCAACCCCAACGCGCTGACCCGTGACATCGGCACCTCGCGGCTGGCCCAGGGCTGCACCGGCCAGCTGGCCCGGGTGGAGGTGGAGCCGTACGACGGGCCCGCGCCCCCACCGCCGGTCCATGCGCACCTCCCGCCGCCGGGGCCCTGAGGTACAGTGGGAGAACGATGGTTCTCGGGTGGTAATGCGCGGCGTGGCGAGGGCGGATGACGGTGGATCTCGAAGAGACGAAGGAGCGGGTCCTCGACGCGGCCGAGGAGCTCTACTACGGCCGCGGCGTACAGGCGGTCGGCATGGACGCGGTACGGACCGCCTCGGGCGTCTCCCTCAAGCGGCTCTACCAGCTCTACCCCTCCAAGGCCGTCCTGGTCGAGGCGTATCTGCGGCGCCGCGACGCCCGCCTGCTGCACGGGCTCGCGCAGTACGTCGAGGCGGTGCCGGGGCCGCCCGGGGAGCGGGTGCCGGCGATCTTCGACTGGCTGTACGAGTGGTTCAGCGAGCCCGACTACCGGGGCTGCGCCTTCATCAACTCCTACGGCGAGCTCGGCGCCACCGCACCGGAGGTCGCCGCGGCCGCCCGCGCACACAAGGACGCCTTCCAGCGATATGTGGCCGGCCTCGTCGCCGCCGCGGGCCTGCCCGCCCCGCTGGCCGCCCACCTCGCCCTGCTGGCCGAGGGCGCGATCACCACGGCCGCCATATCCGGCTCCCCCGAACCGGCCCGCCAGGCCCGCGAGGCGGCCGAGGTGCTGATGGACGCCGCCCGCGCCTGACGCCCGCGCCTGACGCCCGCGCCCTTGCGCCGCGCGTCCGGCCGACGGAAAGCCGTCGGCCGGACGCGCGGGCGCCACGGCGGCCGGAGGCGTCAGCCCGCCTGAATCGCGGGGTCGCTGACCCCTGCCCGCCCCGTCTCGACATGGCCGGCCAGACGGCGCAGGAAGCCCCGGTCGTGGTCGGACGCGACGGACAGGTCGTACCACTGGTGACTGCGCCGCAGGTCCGCCGTGTGGACGGCGTGCGCACCGGGCCGCAGCCGGTAAGTGGCCGGTGCGGCCTTGCCGTACGCGTCGGTCACGGTCAGCGTCACGGGCGTGGCGCCCTCGTTGGTGAGGGTCAGCCGCACCAGCCCCGTCTTCCGGTCGTGGCGCGCGCTCACCTCGGGCCCCCGGCGGCCGGCGGCGGTGTGGCCCGTGAAGCGCCGCAGGAAGCCACCGGGCCCGTGGACCGTGAAGTCGTAGGCCCCTTGCTCCCGCTCCGTGGTGCTCCAGCTGCCGGACAGCCGCTTCCCCGCCTCCACCGTGTAGCCCCAGGGGCCGTCGGCGTCGGTGGCGGAGGTGACGTGGAAGTGCGCGCCCGCCCGGCCCGGGTTGGCGAAGCCGATCCGCAGGCCGCCGTCGGTGGCCGTGGCGTCGGTGGCCAGGTCGTACGGCAGCGCCCTGGCGCGGCGGGTGCCGGGCTCCTGCCCGGGGAGCGATCCGTGCGCCGGGGGCTTGGGCTTGTAGTCGGGGTGGCGCTCGCGGTCCGGGGGCAGATAGCCGCTGGTGTCCGGGAGGGCCGGGACGTGGGCGTCGGTCCGCGCGAAGTCGAACGCCGCGGTCAGGTCGCCGCACACCGCCCGCCGCCACGGCGAGATGTTCGGCTCGGCTACCCCGAAGCGCCGCTCGATGAACCGGACGATCGACGTGTGGTCGAACGTCTGGGAGCAGACCCAGCCGCCGGTGCTCCACGGCGACACGACGAGCATCGGCACCCGCTGCCCCAGGCCGTAGGGGCCCGCGACCTTCGAGGAGGAGCCCGGGAACAGCTCCCCGGTGGTCTCTACGGTCGACGCCCCACGCCCCGCGGCGGACGGCGGGTACGGCGGCACGAGGTGGTCGAAGAAGCCGTCGTTCTCGTCGTAGGTGATGAGCAGCGCGGTTTTGCTCCACACCTCCGGGTTCGAGGTCAGCGCGTCCAGTACCTGGGCGAGGTACCAGGCGCCGTAGTTCGGCGGCCAGTTGGGGTGCTCGCTGAAGGCTTCGGGCGCCGCGATCCAGGAGACCTGCGGGAGCCTGCCGGCCTTGACGTCGGCCCGCAGGATGTCGAAGTAGCCGTCCCCCTTCTTGGCGTCGGTGCCGGTGCGGGCCTTGTCGTAGAGCGGGTCGCCGGGCGCGGCGTCGCGGTACTGCGTGAAGTACAGCAGCGAGTTGTCGCCGTAGTTGCCCCGGTAGGCGTCCTCGATCCAGCCCCAGCTGCCCGCGGCGTCGAGGCCGTCGCCGACGTCCTGGTAGACCTTCCAGGAGATCCCGGCCTTCTCCAGGCGCTCGGGGTATGTCGTCCAGGAGTACCCGGCCTCCGCGTTGTCGAGGACCGGACCGCCGCCGACGCCGTCGTTGCCCGTGTAGCCGGTCCACATGTAGTAGCGGTTGGGGTCCGTGGAGCCGATGATCGAGCAGTGGTACGCGTCGCAGATGGTGAAGGCGTCGGCCAGCGCGTAGTGGAACGGGATGTCCTCACGGGTGAGGTACGCCATGGTGGTGGCGGTCTTGGCCGGCACCCAGTTGTCGTAGGCGCCCTGGTGGAAGGCGGCCTGGCCGCCGTTCCAGTCGTGGTTGAGACCCTGGAGGAACTGCAGGCCGAGATCTTTCGCGTCGGGCCGGAAGGGCAGCACGTCCTTCGCGCCGTCCGGCTGGTACCACACCGGCTTGCCGCCGGGGAGGGACACGGGGTGCGGGTCGCCGAATCCCCGTACCCCGCGCAGGGTGCCGAAGTAGTGGTCGAAGGAGCGGTTCTCCTGCATCAGGACCACGATGTGTTCCACGTCCCGCAGGCTGCCGGTGCGGCGGTTCGCGGGGATCTCCGCGGCTCGCGCGATGCTGTCGGACAGCAGGGACAGAGCGGCGGCGCCGCCGCCGGCCAGCTGCATGAATCGTCTACGGTCCAGGGAAGACATGAACGGCCACTCTCCTCGGCGTCCGGGGTGGAGCAGGGGACCGGGGCAGTGTCGCCCGCCCGGCGGGGCCGCGTCACGGCGGGCGGCGGAATCCGGGGAGAATCCTGTGTGAACGCCGACCGCCGGAGTGTCGGTGGCGCGCAGTAGGGTTCTCGAGCGAAGACACCTCTGCTTCCTGCCCGCGTTGGACCTCGCCGGCCTGCACCAGCCACGGATCGCGGCCGGCCGACGGCGTACCCGAGCAGGACGACCTGATCATCGAGCGGCCCGGCCGCGGAAGGCCGGGTGGCCGCCCAGGCGGCGCACGTAGGAGCGAAGCCGGTCGTACCGGGAGAGGAGAGCCGCGGTGTCGGGGTGGACCAGCGCCACCCACAGATCCACATCCGCCGCGGTCAACTTCTCGCCCAGGACGTACGGCCCCGACATCAGCCGGCGGTCGAGCAGGCCGAGCGCCGCGAGCGAGGTCGTGCGCCGGCCGGCCGGCGTGAGGTCCGACTCGATGAGCTCCCCGATGGCGTCGATGTCCGTGGCGAGGGCCGGCGGGCGCAGCCGGGGGAGGTGGGCGCGGCCCGGTTCGCTCAAGTGGTCGGCGATGTCGCGGAGGATGTCCGGGGTGTGGTTGCTGACGACACGCCCGCTCCAACGGTCGCACAGCGCGGGCACGGTCAGCGGACCGTCGTAGCGGTGCCAGGTGGCTTCGTACGCCCCGCGCAGGCTCCCGGCGGCGGCCGGAGAGGGGAGGAAGACGGTGGTGACCGAGTCGTTGAGCTGGAGCAGGTCCAAGGTGATGGAGACGCGCAGCGAACGCGGACAGCCCTGGGAGAGGAACACCTGATAGCGGTGGGGCGCCGGATAGAAGCCGCCGGCGACGTCGACGCCGATGCGGCTGCGGAAGGTGTGGCGCGGGCGGCGGTCGAGCAGCGCCGCCGGGCCCGAACTGTACGGAATCGTCTCGGGCATGGCTCTCCTGATGCGTGGTGGAACCCCCGTGGCCTGTTCGGCGCCGGTGGCGAATGGCGTGGAGGGGGTGAACGGGAGGGAAGGAAAGCCGGGTGTCCGGTCGCATCCGGCCCGGGCTCGGTGACCGCGCTCTCCGAAGAGTGCCGCCGACCGGTCTCCGTTGACCGGTCTCGGCCGGACTCTCGGCCAGGCTCTCGGCCGGGCTCTCGGTCAGACAGCCGGACTGCAGGCGGTGCAGACGCGCAACAAGTCGATGTGCAGGCGTCGGGTCAGGGAGCGAGGGCGGGGCGGGAGCGTCGACTGGAGAAGCCGCCGGGCTTCCCCGCTTGTGCCGACAGTGCAGGGCATCTCCACCGGTCCCATCATCGAGGCTCGCGAGTCGCGAGACCGTCGTCAACAGTGTCGCGGTGCTCCGCGAGGCCGTCAAGAAGCCGGTTGACGGCGGCTCATGGCACCGGGATCCGCCGGAGGTCCCAGCCGCTGGTCCCAACTGGTGGTCCGACGATTGCGCGGATTTTTGGCCTCGCGTACCGTGCAACCGCGATGCCGGTGCGGCCCCGAGGCCGCCGGGCTGGAAGGCGGAGGTGACGGTGGTGCGACCGGTGTGCTGCCCGCCCGCCCCGATCCTCGCCCCACGTGGCTGCGTCCTGCTGTACTCCCGGCCCCATATCGATCTGAAGCGGGTGGCCGGCGCGCTCTGTTGCCCCTGACCTGTTCCTCCGCGGCCGAACCCTCCCCGGGGTGCGGCGTCCCATACGGTCGATCAGGAAGGCAACCCTGGCATGCCCGGCATCCCGCTCGCGGTCCTCGACCTCGTCCCGATCCCCTCCGGCTCCACCGCGGCCGAGGCGCTGCGCCACACCATCGGCCTCGCCCAGCAGACCGAGCGCTTCGGCCACGCCCGCTACTGGATCGCCGAGCACCACCTCAACCCGGGCGTGGCCGGGACCTCGCCCGCCGTCGTGCTGCGCACGCCGGGCGGGCTGAGGATCCCGCCCCGATTCTCCGCCGAGCGCCTGCTCGGCTCGCCACGGGTCGCCCTCCAGCAGCGCCTGATGCGGCAGCCGGGGGCCGGGCCACAGGACTACGGCGAGCAGATCGACGACATCCTCGCGCTCCTGCGCGGTGACTACCGGTCCGCGGAGGGCGTCGAAGCGCGCGCCGTCCCCGGCGAGGGCGCCATCGAGTTCCCCACCCCCGAGCAGGCCCGCGCCCACCCCTGGAGCGATGAGGACCGGGCGCTGGTCGCCGACCGTGTGGAGACCCAGTTCGTCGGCTCGCCGCGCCGCGTCGCGGACCAGCTCGAACAACTCCGGCAGGCCACCGGCGCCGACGAGCTGATCATCACCACCATCACCCACCGCCACGCCGACCGGGTGCGCTCCTACGAACTGCTGGCCGAGGAGTGGCGGCGCCGCTGAGCGGCCCGACGTCCCGTTCCCCCCTCCCCAGGAAGCAGGACCCCATGACCCATGTCCCCCATGCCGCCCGTATCCCTGACGAAGCCTCCTACGACCGCCGAAGGCTGCGCCAGTGGCTCGCCGGACAGGCTCGAGCGGAGGGGGTGTCCCGCCGCCATCTGCTCACGCTGCTCGCCGCCGCGTCGGCGGCCACCGCCCTCCCTCCGCTGTCCCGGGCCGCCGCCGCCACCAGTGCCGGAATCGTCAAGCCGCTGCCGGACGCGTGGTTCACGGTGCGCGGCACCAACGCCGAGACCAAGTGGGAGGCTCTGCGCGAGACCGGCTACCACACGCCGGCCGACCGCTTCTTCGTCCGCAATCACACTTCCACCCCGGTCATCGACGCCACGGGATGGCGCCTGAAGCTGTGGGGCAGCGGACTGCGCGGCGCGCCCGGCATCGACCGGGCGGTCGAGTTCGGTCTCGACGACCTGCGCGCGCTGCCCGCGGTCAGCCACTCGGCGTTCGTCGAGTGCGCCGGCAACGGTCGCTCGTACTACACCACGCAGCAGGGCGAGACCGTCTCCGGCACCGCGTGGACCCTGGGCGCCGTCGGGGTCGCCCGGTGGCGCGGGGCGCGGCTGGCGGAGGTGCTGCGGCGGGCCGGGATCACCCGGGGCGCGGTGGACGTGATGCCGCGTGGCCTGGACGACGAGTACGTCACGGGCGGGGTCGGCCTGGGGCGCGTGCGGCGCCCGCTGCCCGTGGCCAAGGCGCTGGACGATGTGATCCTCGCCTACGAGATGAACGGCGAGCCGCTCCCGTATGACCACGGCCACCCGGTGCGGATGCTGGTCCCCTCGTGGGTGGGCATCGCCTCGATCAAGTGGGTCGGGGACATCGAGGTGTCCGCCGAACCGCTCTACTCGCCCTGGAACACCGACTTCTACCGGCTGTTCGGCCCCGCCCACCCCGACGGCGGCAGCCCGCCGCTGACCCGACAGACCGTCAAGAGCGCCTTCGAGCTGGCGAGCGGGGCGACCTTCGCGGCCGGCGGCGCGTATGTCCTACAGGGCAGGTCGTGGTCCGGCGCCGGGGGAGTGCGCGATGTGGAGGTCAGCACCGACGGCGGTGCCACCTGGCGGCGGGCCCGGCGGCACGACGCCCCGCGCCGCGACGGCTGGGTGCGCTGGAGCGTCCCGTGGCGGCCCGCCACGCCGGGCCCCGCCGAACTGCTCGCGCGCGCCACGGACACCGCCGGCCGCACCCAGCCCGACCGCGCGACGTACAACACCCAGGGCTACTTCTTCGACGCGGTCGTCCGCCACCCCGTCACCGTCGTATGAGCCCGGCGCACCGGCCGCGCTCCGCCAACCATTACGCCACCACCCGTTTCGCCACCACCCGGAGCACCACATGAGCGAACCCGTCAAGCAGATCCATCTCGGCGCCGCGTTCCCCGGAGTCAACAACCACACCGTCTGGAGCGACCCGCGGTCGGGAAGTCAGATCGACTTCGCTTCCTTCCGCCACCTCGCGCAGACGGCCGAGCGCGGCAAGTTCGACCTCTTCTTCCTCGCCGAGGGGCTGCGGCTGCGCGAACACCGCGGGAAGATCTTCGACTTGGACGTGGTCGGCAGGCCCGACACCCTGACGGTGCTGAGCGCGCTGGCGGCGGTCACCGATCGCATCGGCCTGGCCGGGACCATCAACGCCACCTTCAATGAACCCTTCGAGCTGGCCCGGCAGTTCGGGACCCTCGATCACCTCTCCGGCGGGCGCGCCGCGTGGAACGTGGTCACCTCCTCGGACGCCTTCACCGGCGAGAACTTCCGCCGGGGTGGTTTCCTGGACCACGCCGACCGCTACACCCGCGCGGCCGAGTCCGTCGAGGTCGCCCGCGCGCTGTGGGACTCCTGGGCCGAGGACGCGGTGGTCGCCGACGCCGGGGCCGGAGTCTTCGTCAAGGACGGCGCCATCGCCGAGGTGCGGCACCAGGGGCCGCAGTTCGACATCACCGCGCGCCCGACCCTCCCGCGCGGCCCGCAGGGCCACCCGGTGCTGATCCAGGCCGGGAACTCCGCCGACGGGCGGGAGTTCGCCGCCGCCACCGCGGACGCCATCTACACCATCCACGCCGAGCTGAAGGCAGGTCAGGCCTTCTACGCCGACGTCAAGGACCGGCTCGCGACGTACGGTCGAGCCCGTGACGAGCTGAAGATCCTTCCCCAGGCCACCTTCGTGCTGGGCGACACCGAGGCGGAGGCGCGCGAGCGGGCCCGCCACATCCGGCTGCAGCAGGTCTCCCCGCAGGGAGCGATCGCGCACCTGGAACAGGTGTGGGGGCGAGACCTCTCGGACCACGACCCCGAGGGGCCACTGCCCGACGTGGAGCCGCTCGCCGACGGTGTCACGATCACCCGGGGCCGGGCCCGGCACCACCGCGACCCGCTCGCGTTGGCCCGCCGGTGGCGGGAGGTCGCCGAGGCGAAGCGGCTCGGCATCCGCGAGCTGGTCATCGAGATGACGGGACGGCACGCGTTCGTCGGCACCCCGGCCCGGGTCGCCGAAGAGATCAACACCTATGTCCAGAGCGATGCCTGCGACGGATTCATGCTCGCCGGACACCTCGCCCCCACCGGCCTGGACGAGTTCGTCGACACGGTCGTCCCGCGACTCCAGGAGCGTGGCGTCTTCCGGGCGGATTACCGCGGCACCACGCTGCGCGAACACCTCGGCCTCGCACCGGCCCGGCGCCGCGAGCCGGCACTGTGACCGCCACGAGCCCGCCCCGCGCATCCGCCGCCCGGGCGGTCGGCGTGGCCGTCCGTACCGCCCGTCCGGACGAGTACGAGCGGGTCGCCGCCCTCACCGTCGAGAGCTTCCGCACCCGCAACAGCGCGCCGAGCCCCGAGCGGCTGGCCCTGCTGCGCGACGCGGGCGGCCGGGCCACGGCCGGGCATCTGCTGGTGGCCGTCGACCAGCGAAGTGGTACGCCGATCGGGACCGCGAGCCTGCTGCGCGCGGGCACCGCGTACGCACGTCTCGCGCTGCCCGACGAGGCCGAGCTGCGGTTGCTGGCCGTACTGCCCGAGCACCGTGGCCGCGGGGTCGCGGGCGCCCTGCTGGCCGAGGCCATCGAGCGGGTCCGGGGCTGGGGCGTGCGCGCCCTGGTCCTGGACACCGGCCGGGACAACCTCACCTCCCAACGGGTCTACCAGCGGCTCGGCTTCGTCCGGCAGCACGACCGGGAGCGACGGGAGAACCGGCGCCGACCGCTGAAGACCGCCGTCTTCTCCCATGACCTCGGCGCGGGCCCCCGCCCGTAGCCGTGGGCCCTACGGGGGGTGTACGAAGGCAATCGCGGCGGTCCAGTATGCGACCGGCGGTTGACGTGGCGCGCTATCTACTGCTGAATGATTGCCATGACTGCCCAGCAGCGTTTGGTCACTCGCGGCCACATCGACTTCGGTCGGGTGTGGTCCGCGGCGTGTTGCGCCTGACTCGGCAGCGGACCGCTGAAGCGGTCCGCCTGCGCTTGTGACCCGTCGCGGTCCGAGCCTTCCCACCGTGCGTCGTCCCCGTAGGTGAGCGCTGACTCGCGTGCGGACGCCGCCGTGAGCCCGTACCCGCGCGGACGCCGACGCTCGGCACCGTCATGTCCGGGTCACCCACGTGTTCCCTCATGTCCCTGTTCCGCCGCCACTTCGCCCGGAACCCAGGGCCGCCGCGGGCTATCCGTGTGCGCTCCCCGTCCACCTCCCCGAAAGGCACTCCCATGTCCGTGGACATCCTCCGCACCGCCGCCAACGACCCCCGGCGGGAACCGGCCCTGGGGGAGCAGGGATGACCTTCGTCACGCAACCGCCCTCCTCCGAGCTGCCGCCGTCCGAGCCGGCACTGCCCGAGCTGACGGTCGTCCAGGTCCCCGTGTCCGACCCGCGTGTGCAGCCGTTGCTGCGCGAGCTGGGTGACGAGTACTCGACCCGTTATGGCAAGGACGCCCACACCGAGCTCTCCCGCTATCCCGACGAGCAGTTCACCGCGCCGCACGGTGGGGTGCTGCTGCTCCTGCTGGAGCACGGCGAGCCCGTCGCGGGCGGCGCCTTCCGCCGGTACGACGAGAACACGGCCGAGCTGAAGCGGATCTGGACGCACTCCGCGCACCGGCGACGCGGACTCGCCCGCCGGGTCGTGGCCGAACTGGAGCGCGAGGCGAGCACCCAGCGCTACCGGCGGATCTACCTGACCACCGGGCCGCGCCAGCCCGAGGCCCGCGGGCTGTATCTGGCCACCGGCTACACGCCCCTGTTCGACACCGAGGCCGACCCGGAGACCATCGGCCCGCTCCCGTTCGAGAAGCACCTCACCAACCGGCACGAGAGCCACCTCGCCACCGAGCCCCGCACCGACCACGCCAGCATCGACCACGCCCGCACCGACCACGACGACCTGGCCTCGCTCAAGGTCGTGCCCACCCGCCACTACGGCCGCTGGGCCGCCGCCCTCGCCGTCCTGGTCCTCAGCGTCCAGTTTCTCCACGGGCTGGCCACCAACCCCGTATGGCAGTGGGAGGTCTTCGGCGAATACGTACTGTCCGAGACCATCGTCACCGCCGTGGGGGTGACGCTACAACTCACCGCCTACTCGATGCTGCTCGGCTTCGCCCTCGGCACGGTGCTGGCGTTCATGCGGCTGTCGGCCAACCCCGTGCTGCGGACCGTGGCCTGGACATACGTCTGGATCTTCCGCTCCATCCCGATGATCGTCCAGCTGGTGTTCTGGTTCAACCTCGGCGCTCTGTACCGGGAGTTGGGGATCGGCATCCCCTTCGGCCCGGTGTTCTGGTCCGTCAGCAGCAACGACCTGATCGGGACCATCGGCGCGGCCCTCATCGGCCTGTCGCTCCACCAGGCGGCCTACTGCGCGGAGATCGTCCGCGGCGGCGTCCTCTCGGTCGACCAAGGCCAGCTGGAGGCCGCGGCGGCGCTCGGCATCCCCAAGCTGCGGCAGATCCGGCGGATCGTCCTGCCGCAGGCCATGCGGGCCATCCTGCCCACCGCGGGCAGCGAGATCATCAGCCTGCTCAAGGGCACCTCGGTGGTGTACGTGATGGCCATCGGCGAGCTCTTCTACCAGGTCAAGGTCATCTACGGGCGCAACGGCATGGTGATTCCGCTGTTGATGGTCGCCACCGCCTGGTACGTGTTCCTGACCTCCGTGCTCTCGATCGCGCAGTACTACGTCGAGCGCCACTTCGCCCGGGGCGCCGAGCGCACCCCGCCCCCCACTCCGCTCCAGCGCGCCCGGCGCTTCGCGGCGAACCTGCGGGCCGCCGCCGCACAGCGCCGGCCGGCCGCACCTCTGGGAGCCGGTCATGAGTGAGGTGATGGTGGAGGTGCGCGGGGTCCACAAGAGCTTCGGGCCGCTGGAGGTGTTGCGCGGCGTGGACCTCCAGGTGCGCGCCGGTGAGGTCACCGTGATCCTCGGGCCGTCCGGATCCGGGAAGTCCACGCTGCTGCGGACCATCAACCACCTGGAGAAGGTCAACCGCGGCTGGATCAGCATCGACGGCGAGCTGATCGGCTACCGCAGATCGGGGAACCGGCTGCATGAGCTGAAGGAGCGGGAGGTTCTGCGGCAGCGCACCCATATCGGGTTCGTCTTCCAGGACTTCAACCTCTTCCCGCACCTCACCGTGGAGGAGAACCTCATCGAGGCCCCGGTCTCCGCGCTTCGCCGCCCGCGCAAGGAGGCTGTGGCGAGCGCCACGCGGCTGCTGGAGCGGGTCGGGCTCGCCGACAAGGCGGGCGCCTACCCCCGGCAGCTGTCCGGCGGCCAGCAGCAGCGCGTGGCCATCGCCCGCGCGCTGGCCCTGGAACCCAAGGTGCTGCTGTTCGACGAGCCCACCTCGGCACTCGACCCGGAACTGGTCGGCGAGGTACTGGATGTGATCAAGGACCTGGCACGGTCCGGCACCACCATGATCGTCGTGACCCACGAGATCGGCTTCGCCCGCGAGGTCGCCGACACGGTGGTGTTCATGGACGGTGGCGTCGTCGTGGAGCAGGGGACACCCACGGCCGTCCTCGACGCCCCGCGCCACGAGCGAACCCGCGCCTTTCTCTCCAAGGTCCTGTGACCGACGCCCTCTTGCGGCCATCCGCCATTCCCCGGAAATTCCCCGAAATTCCCCCGAAGCAAGGAGATCCCCCCGTGTCCACCCGCCTCAGCCGCCGTTCCGCCACGGCCGTCCTCTCGCTCGCCGCGGCCCTTGTCCTCGCCGCCTGCAGCAACCCCTCGGACGGCGGCACGACCGAGGTCAAGGCCAAGAACGGCACCCGTACGAAGATCAACCTGAGTGCGGACCAGAAGCGCGTCACCACCCCCAAAGTCGGCTCCATCGCCGCGCAGGTGCCCGCGGAGATACGCAAGAGAGGCACGCTGGAGATCGTCGACTCCTCCGACTCCTCCGCGCCGCTGACCTTCTACGCCACCGACAACAAGACGATGATCGGCGTGGAGCCCGACCTGGCCTATCTGGTCGCCAATGTGCTGGGCCTCAAGCCGCACCTCAACACCGTCTCCTGGGAGAACATGTTCGTCGGCCTGGACAGCGGCAAGTACGACGTCGGCTTCAGCAACATCACCGACACCGAGGAGCGCAAGGAGAAGTACGACTTCGCCACCTACCGCAAGGACGACCTGGCCTTCGAGTCGAAGAAGGGCAGCGGCCTGAAGGTCACCGGGCCCAAGGACGTGGCGGGCAGGACCGTCGCCGTGGACACCGGCACCAACCAGGAGAAGCTTCTGGTCGAGTGGAGCAAGGAGAACGTGAAGGCCGGCCGCAAGCCGGTGAAGATCAAGTACTACCAGAACCAGAGCGACACCTACCTCGCGCTCGCCTCCGGCCGGATCGAGCTCTTCCTCGGCCCCAACCCGACCGCCGCCTACCATGTGGCCTCCGCCGGGCAGACCGAGATCGTCGGCACCTACTCCGGCGCCGGCGCCACCCTCCAGGGTCTGATCGCGGCCACCACCAAGAAGGACAACGGACTGGTCAAGGCGTTGAATTCGGCGCTCAACGAGATCATCGACAACGGCAGCTACGCGAAGGTGCTGAAGCGCTGGGGCCTGTCGGCCGAGGCCCTCAAGAAGTCGGAGATCAACCCGCCCGGCCTGCCCAAGACCAACAAGTGACCGCCACGGGGTACGGGGGCGCATGGCTCCCGTACCCCGCCGCGGCGGTGTCCGCGCGCTGTCCGATCCGCTGAAATCGAGTCGCGGACGACACTGCTGCCGCCACCTCCCGCACCGCCCGGCTGCTGCGCCACCTGGACGCCCGGCTGGCGGCCCAGGGGCACGAGGTGATCCCGCTGGACGTCCGTACCATCCCCGCCGAAGCGCTGCTCGGAGCCGACTTCCGGCACCCCGTCATCGCCCGGGCCACGGCCCTCTTCGCCCGCGCGGACGGGATCGTGATCGGCACTCCCGTCTACAAGACCGCCTACTCCGGCCTGTTGAAGGCTCTGCTGGACCTGCTCCCGCAGTACGCCCTCGACGGCAAGACCGTGCTCCCGCTGGCCACCGGCGGCACCACGGCCCACGTCCTGGCCATCGACTACGCGCTGCGCCCGGTGCTCAGCTCCATGGGCGCCGCGCACATCGCGCAGGGGTGGTTCACCCTCGACAAGGACATCGTGGCGGGCGGCGACGGCACACTCACCGTCGCCCCCGGCTCCGCCGAGGCCCTGCGACAGGTCGTCGACCGCTTTTCCGCCGCCCTCGGCGGTCGTACGACCCTGCTGGCGGCCACCGGATGAGCGCGGTGAGCGCCGTGTCCGTGATCGCTGACGACGCCGAGCGGGACGCGCGGCGTCGGCTCCCTCCGCCTGCTCGCTTCCGCCGACGCCAGCCTCGCTCAGATCCCGCAGAGCCACTTCGTCTACGTCAACGTGCTGCGCCGTCAGGGCACCGCGGGCCAGAAGGACTTCTTCTTCCTGCGCGCCCGGGGCCGTGTCCCGTACGCCTACGACGGCTCCACACTGCGCGAAGGCCTCCAGGGTGTGGGCCGAGCCAGGGTCCCCGCCGACCATCCCGCGGCCCGCCATCGCGAGCGCGCCGCCCGTGAGCGGGCCGGCGCGGCGGGGCCCGGATGACGGGAGCCCTCGGGCCGGGCCCCGGCGCTCTCGCGCACCCGCGTCAGCAGGTCAGCCGATCTGCCGGTCGCGGCCCGCGAGCAGACCCGCCACGAGCTGCGGCAGCATGAGCAGCGCCATGCAGGCGAGCGGCGCCCGCCAACCGCCGCTGTGCTGGTAGAGCGCCCCGACCAGGATGGGGCCGGGGACCGACAGCAGATAGCCGGCGCTCTGCGCGAAGGCGGACAGCCGGATCACCGTCGCGCTGTCCCGGCCCCGCATCCCGATCATGGTCAGGGCGAGCGGGAAGGAGCAGTTGGCGACGCCGAGCAGGACGGCCCACAGCCAGGGCGCGGAGGCCGGCGCCGCCCACAGGCCGGCATATCCGGCGAGCCCGAACACCCCGAGGGCCGCGGCGATTCCGCTCTGGTGACGCAGCCGTCCCGCCACAGCGGCCAGCACGAACGACAGGGGCACCCCGAGCACCGAGGTGACGGCGAAGAGCAGGCCGGCGGTCTGTGCGGAGACCCCGGCGTCCCGGAAGATCTGCGGCAGCCAGCCGATGATGACGTACGCGGCGGTGGCCTGCAGACCGAAGTAGGCGGCCAGCGCCCAGGCGGTCGGTTGGCGGGTGAGCGGGACGGCGGGCGGGGAGTCCGGCGCCGCGGACCCGGCCTCCGGTGTTCGGGCGGCGGATCCGGTGCGGTCCCGGGCGAGGGCGACCCAGGCCGGTACGGCGACGGCGGCCAGGGCCGCCCAGGCACCCAGCCCCACCCGCCAGCCGCCCCCGGACATCCGGGCCAGCGGCACGGTGACGGCGGCGGCGGTCGAGGCGCCGAGGTTGAGCGCCATGGCGTACAGGCCGGTCATCGCGCCCACCCGGTCCGGGAAGCGTTGCTTGACCACGACCGGGAGCAGGACGTTGACCACCGCGATCCCGGCGAGCGCGAGGGCGCTCAGCGTGACGAACAGGACGGTGTCCGCAGCGAAGGAGCGCAGGGCCAGACCGGTGGTGATCGCCGTGAGACCGGCCGCGATGACGCCGTGGGAGCCGTACCGGCGGGCCAACCGGGGCGCGCCGAAGCCGACCAGCGCGAAGCACACCGCCGGTACCGAGGTGAGCAGCCCGGCGACGGTGGCATTCATCCCGAGGGCGTCGCGAGCCTCCTCGAGTACGGGGCCGAGACTGGTGACGGCGGGCCGCAGATTGACCGCCGCCGACACGAGGGCGACGACCGCGAGGATACGAACCCAGGCGGCGGGCCGCGGCGTGCCGCGCCGCGGCTCCGCGTCGGGGAGGGCGACCGCCTTGTCGTGTTCCTCGTGTGGCATGGACACATCGTATGATCCACGGGCCGGTCGACGTCGATCGCCCGCATTTTCGGTACGGAGCAACCGACAGGGCCGCACAGCCTCAGCTTGGCACCGTTTGGTTACAGAACCAGCATGGCCAGGTTCACTGTTCTGTACGAGGATCAGGAACGTCGCCGCTGACCTGGTTTCACGGAATATCCCGGGGGATTCCATGCACCACCGTTCCATCGCTGCCGCCGCGGCGGTCGTCGCACTCACCGCAGTCCTTACCGCATGTGGGGGTTCGGACGGGGACGGTGGCAAGGGCGGGCCGACGAAGGACACCCGCTCCAGCGGCGCTGCCGAACCAGGCAGCGAGAAGTCGCCGGAGGCCACGACCGGCAACCCGAACCCGTTGGTCGGCAAGCTCGGCGACACCCTCGCACTCGAAGGAATAGTGGGCCTGGGTGACACGAGCCCGCACCGGGCCGACATCACGCTGAAGAAGTTCGTGGACAACGCGAAGCCCTCGGTCGACTACTTCGGGGCAGCCGACGGAAACCGCTTGGTCACCGTCCAGTTCACGATCGTGAACACCGGCAACAGCACCTACAACGACAGCGGGTACGCCGAGTCGACGGTCGTCGACACGGCCGGAAAGACCTACCGCGGCAAAGCCGGGTCCCCCACCGTCGGCGACTCCCTGACAAACATGCTGAATCTTCAGGCGGGCAAACAGATCACCGGCTGGGTGCTCTACGAGGTGCCGAAGGACGCGAAGATCTCGGCCGTGACGTACCAGATGGATGCCATGGGGGTCGACACGGAACGCATCGGCAGGTGGACCCTTTAGGGGCACGGCCTGCCGTGATGTCCCCACGGGCCGGGTGAGACCGCGAGCCGTCGTTGGGATGGGCCGCCGGATATGCGGATACTGGGCGGTATGCGTATCGAATTCGACCCCGAGGCCGTGGGCCGCACTCCCTTCTACAAGCTGCTGACCTCCGTGGTCGTCCCCCGGCCGATCGCCTGGGTGTCCACCGTCTCGGCCGCCGGGATCTGCAATCTGGCGCCGCACTCCTTCTTCACGGTCGCCTGTGTGGCCCCGCCGATCGTGCAGTTCACCTCCGTGGGGCGCAAGGACTCGCTGCGCAATGTGGAGGAGACCGGGGAGTTCGTGGTGAACTTCGCGCCCGAGCAGCTGTTTGAGCAGATCAACGAGACGGCGACGGACTTTCCGCCTGAGGTCGGGGAGTTCGAGGCGGTGGGCATCGCGCGGGAGCCGAGTCTGCGGGTGAAGCCGCCGCGGGTGGCGGCTTCGGCGGTGGCGCTGGAGTGCGAGCTGCACAGCACGGTGCGGCTCGGGGATTCCACCGTGGTGTTCGGCCGGGTGGTGCACGCCGCGGTCGATGAGCAGGTCATGGACGACGGGCACCCCGAGGTGACCAGGTTGCGTCCGCTGGCCCGGCTGGGCAAGGACGAGTGGGCGACGCTCGGGGAGGTGCTGGAGCGGCCCCGGATCCGGTACGCGGACTGGGAGGGCGGCGCGGGCGGCGACGGATTCGGCGGGCCGGGTGGTTCGTAGGGCGGGGTCCGTGCCGGCGGCGATCGTCTTCGACGTCGGCTCGACTCTGGTGCGTGAGGACCGGTACTGGGCCTCGTGGGCCGACTGGCTGGGGGTTCCCCGGCATACGCTGTCCGCGCTGGTCGGGGCCGTGGTCGCGCAGGGGTGGGAGGACGCGGAGGCGATCCGGCTCGCGCGGCCGGGGGTGGATGTCCGGGCCGCGTGGCGGGCGCGCGAGGAGGCCGGGCTGGGGGAGTGCCTGGACGAGGCGGATCTGTATCCGGACGTACGGCCGGCCCTGGGCGCGCTGCGGGGGCTCGGGGCCCGGGTCGTCGTGGCCGGGAACCAGACGGAGCGCGCGGGTGAGCTGCTGCGCGCGCTGGAGCTTCCGGTGGACGAGGTCGCCACCTCCGCTCAGTGGGGCGTCGCCAAGCCCGATCCCCGCTTCTTCGGCCAGGTCGTGGACCTGGCCGGAGCCGCGCCCCACGAGACTGTGTACGTGGGCGACTACCCGGCGCTGGACATCCGTCCCGCCAAGGCAGCCGGGCTGCGGGCGGCGCATATCCGGCGTGGTCCGTGGGGGCATCTATGGGCGCACTCGGCTGACGCGGCGATGGCGGACTGGCGCGTCGACTCGCTGACCGAGCTGGCCCGGGTGATCGGGGCGGCGCGCAGCGTTGGGTAAGGCTCGCACGGAGTGTGACGGATTCACACCCCGTGTGATGAGAGTGCATGCATATATCTATCGCACACCCTCCCGCGATCGGCGGCGTGGTGATTGAGTCTTCCTACAGCCCGCTCAGGTGTGCCAGACCTGGGCGAAGGGGCCGCCGGACTCCCTCCCTCCTCGGCCGGCGGCCCACCCCCCTCCCTGGGCATGAAGCCGCCCGCGTCGCCGGGGGCGGATCGGTAATCCGATCGTCCCCGGCGACGCGGGCGGCTAGAGTAGGCGCCGCGCCTCCCGGTGCGCAGGCTTGCGGTTACTTCTTTGTGGTGGAAACGCGTTCGCGCGTGCGGGGATCGAACCCCGCAGAACCGCTGCCGCTCCGATCTCGGGAGGCGCTTTCGGTCACCCCGCGGACTCGGCCGCGTGCGCGCTCAGCACGCCGAACCCGATGAGCGCGAACAGCACCAGGCCCAGCAGCACCCGGTAGATCACAAACGGCATGAAGCTCTTGGTGCTGATGAACTTCATAAACCATGAGATGACCGCATATCCCACGACAAAGGCGATAACCGTCGCGAAGATCGTCGGGCCCCACGCCGTATGCCCGTCCGAGGCATCCTTCAGCTCGTACGCTCCGGAGGCCAGCACCGCGGGCACCGCGAGCAGGAACGAGTAGCGGGCCGCGGCCTCGCGGGTGTAGCCCATCAGCAGACCGCCGCTGATCGTCGCGCCGGAGCGGGACACGCCCGGCACCAGCGCCATCGCCTGGCAGACACCGAAGATCAGGCCGTCCCTGACGCCGAGTTCGCGCAGTGTTTTGCGCTGTACGGGGGCGCGGTGCTTGCCGCCGGTCTCGTCGCGCGCCGCCCGCCGGTCCGCGAAGCCCAGGACGAGGCCCATCACCACCAGCGTGGTGGCGATCAGCCGCAGATCGCGGAACGGGCCTTCGATCTGGTCCTTGAGGGTCACACCGAGCACACCGATCGGTATCGAGCCGACGATCACCAACCATCCCATCTGGGCGTCATGGTTGCCGCGCCACTCCTTGTTGAAGAGCGAGCGGGACCAGGCCGAGACGATGTTGGCGATGTCCTTGCGGAAGTAGATCAGCACAGCGGTCTCGGTGCCGATCTGGGTGATGGCCGTGAAGGCCGGGCCGGGGTCGTGCCACCCCGCGAAGGCGGCGGTCAGCCGCAGATGGGCACTGGAGGAGATCGGCAGGAACTCGGTCAGCCCCTGGACCAGTCCGAGAATGAATGATTCGAACCACGACATCGCGTCTACGCTATCCAAGGCTGATCATGCACTGACCGGCGCAGCGGCGGGTCAGGCGGGGTGGCCGGCGGGAAACCGGCCGCTGTGGATCAACGCCGGTCGTCGGGCAGCGTACCGTCCCTGGGTAAGAGCCCCACTAAGACCCTGGTCTTCCGGCCACCGGCGGGCCGGTTTCCGGAGCGGTGTCGCCGAGCCGGCCCCGCCTGCGCCAGGCCACCACGAAGCCCACGAGGGCGGGCAGCGCGACACACGCCAGCGCGGCCAGGAACACCGGCGAGGTCGGGGTGGTGGCGTGGCTGCCCGCCACCGCGTACGCGGCGGTGTTCGGCACACTGCCGAGGCCGGTCGCCAACAGGAAGGGCAGCCAGCCCATCCGCGACACGGCGGCGCAGTAATTCGCGGCGGCGAAAGGGACGCCCGGGAACAGCCGGATCGCCAGCATCGACCGGAACCCGTGCCGGCTCAGCTGCCGGTCGGCCGCCGCCAGCCAGCGGGCGCGCAGCAGCGGCCGCAGCGCGTCCTGCCCCAGCAGCCTGCCCAGGCCGAACGAGACACCGGCGCCGAGCACCGTGCCGGCCACCGCCGCGACCAGCCCCGTGGACGCCCCGAACAGCGCGCCGGCCGCCAGGTTCAGCAGCGGCCGCGGCACCAGAGCCGCGGCACACCCCCCGTACGCGAGCGTGAACACCGCCACGGCCGTACCACCGGACAGCTGCGGCGGCCACCCCTCGGCCAGCAGCCGGTGCGGCTGCCACGCCCAGACCGCGCCCGCCGCGCCCGCCAGCAGAGCCACCAGCAGGCACAGGCGCAACCGTGGCGAGAACAGCGCGCGGGCGCGGTGCACAGCCGGTGCGGCTGGCGCGGGCGCGGGCGGGGCGGCGGCATCGAGCATCGAAGGAGCGTAACCGACCGGCATGACCTACCAGGCCGGCTCGCGGGGATCCAAGCCACGGGAAGCCTGGTCGTGGGAAGCCCGGCCACGGGATCCCAGGCCGCGGAAAACCATTCGACGGACGTGCCGCGATACGCGACGATCCATGTCATGTTCCGGCAGCCCTTCTTCGAGCTCACGTCCGCGGTCGCGGACGCGCCGAAGGCTGCCGTCCTCCACATCGTTTTCCCCGCCGCAGCCTGCGCATCCGCCTGCCTCGACGGCGCCCGACTCTGACCCTCCTCGGACAGCTCCGACGGACCCCATCAGGGGAGGGTCGGTCGGGCCCTGGGGTCCTCCTTACCGCCTTACCGCCCATTGCTGTTCCGAGGAGGAACGGGAGCATGTCCAAGCAGGCCTACCTGCGCACCAAGCCGCATCTGAACATCGGCACCATCGGCCATGTCGACCACGGCAAGACCACGTTGACCGCCGCCATCACCAAGGTGCTCAGCGAGCGCGGCGCCGGCGGCACGTACGTCCCCTTCGAGCGCATCGACCGGGCGCCGGAGGAGGCGGCGCGCGGCATCACCATCAACATCTCGCACGTCGAGTACGAGACCGACACCCGCCACTACGCGCACGTCGACATGCCCGGCCACGCCGACTTCATCAAGAACATGGTGACCGGCGCGGCCCAGCTCGACGGGGCGGTCCTCGTCGTCTCGGCGCTCGACGGCGTCATGCCGCAGACCGCCGAGCATGTGCTGCTCGCCCGTCAGGTCGGTGTGGACCACATCGTGGTCGCCCTCAACAAGGCCGACGCGGGCGACCCGGAGCTCACCGACCTCGTCGAGCTCGAGGTGCGCGAGCTGCTGTCCGCGCACGGCTATCCCGGCGAGGCCACCCCCGTCGTACGGGTCTCCGGGCTGCGCGCGCTGGCCGGCGACCCGCGCTGGACCGGCTCCATCGAGGCCCTGCTCGACGCGGTCGACACCTATGTGCCGATGCCGGTGCGCTACACCGACGCGCCGTTCCTGCTCCCGGTGGAGAACGTGCTGACCATCACCGGGCGCGGCACGGTCGTCACCGGTGCCGTCGAGCGCGGCACGGTCCGCGTCGGCGACCGCGTGGAGGTGCTGGGCGCCGACACCACGACGGTGGTCACGGGTGTCGAGACGTTCGGCAAACCGATGGAGTTCGCCGAGGCCGGGGACAACGTGGCGCTGCTGCTGCGGGGCGTCGCGCGGGACGCGGTGCGCCGCGGCCACGTGGTCGCCGCCCCCGGCAGTGTGGTGCCCCGGCGGCGCTTCACCGCGCGGGTGTACGTCCTGTCGACGGCGGAGGGCGGCCGGCGCACGCCGGTCTCCACCGGCTACCGCCCGCAGTTCTACATCCGTACGGCCGATGTGGTCGGCGACGTCGACCTCGGCGCGACGGGCGTGGCCCGGCCCGGTGACACCGTCGCCATGGAGGTCGAGCTCGGGCGCGCGCTGCCGCTGGAGTCCGGCCTTGGCTTCGCGATCCGCGAGGGCGGGCGCACGGTGGGCGCGGGCACGGTGACCGCGGTGGCGGACCAGCCGTGAGCGCGCGGCCGCCCCGGTACGCGTACCGGGGCGGCCGTGACCACGCGCCGCACGCGGCACAATGTGAGCGTGGACGAGCCGATACCCGTGATCAGGGACGTGGACCGCGGTACCGCCAAGCTGATGCCCGACGTGGACCGCCCGCGTGCCTGGCTGCTCACGGTGGACGGCTCCCCCCAGTCGTACGTCGACCTGGACGACCCGACCCACCTGGAGTTCGAGTACGCGCGGCGGCTCGCGCACGTCCTGGAGCTCACCGGCGCCCCCGGCACCCCGCTGGACGTGCTGCACCTGGGCGGCGGGGCGCTGACGCTGCCGCGCTTTGTGGCGGCCGTCCGCCCCGGTTCACGCCAGGAGGTGATCGAGGCCGACGGCAAGCTGCTGGAGCTGGTCGCCGAGCGGCTGCCGCTGCCCGCCGGGTCGGGGATCGCGGTGCGCCGGGCGGACGCCCGTACCGCGCTCGAGGCTGCACCCGAGGCGTCCGCCGACGTGATCGTGGCCGACGTCTTCGGCGGCTCGCGCGTCCCCGCGCACCTCACCTCCGTCGAGTACGCCCGTGCCGCCGCCCGGGCGCTGCGCCCGGGAGGCCGCTACACGGCCAATCTGGCCGACGGCGCGCCCTTCACCTTCCTCCGCTCCCAAGTGGCCACGCTCCAGACGGCCTTCGCCCATCTGTGCCTGATCGCCGAGCCCGCGGTGCTGCGCGGCCGCCGGTTCGGCAACGCGGTGCTCGTGGCCTCGGATGACGAACTGCCGGTCGACGCCCTGGCGCGCCGCACCGCCGCCGACGCCTTCCCCGCGCGGGTCGAGCACGGGGCGGCGCTGGAACGCTTCGTCCAACGGGCCGCGCCCGTACGGGATGTGGACGCGGTGCCCTCGCCCGAGCCGCCGGGCGGCGCGTTCAGTATCGGCTGACCGGCTCCGGCCCGTCCGCCTGGCCGGGAACGACCCTCTCCGCGGCGGGCTCGGCGGGCTCGGCGGGGGCGGGCCCGGCGGTGCGCCGCCGCAGCTGTCGTACCTCCGGCACCGCAAGCACGGCCAGGGTCAGCAGCAGGATCAGCGCCGAGCACCCCCACAGCGCGGTGGTGCGGCCGAAGGCGCTCTCGGCCGGGCCCGTGAGCGCCGTGGCGAGGGGGACCATGGACACCGAGCCGAACCAGTCGTACGCGGCGACCCGCGACAGCTTGTCCTCGGGGATCTCCTGATGCAGCGCGGTCATCCAGGACACGCCGAACACCTCGATGGAGACGCCGCCGACGAACATCACCGCGCACAGGGCGGGGATGGGCAGCGGGACGGCGAGCGCGGCCGACGGCAGGGCGAACGGGAAGACGCACACCGTGCCGACCAGCAGCAGCCGCCGCGGCTTCCAGCGCGTCATCAGCAGCCCGCCCAGGACGGTGCCGACGCCATAGGCGGCGAGCGCGAGCCCCCAGGGCCGCGCCCCGCCCAGGTGTTCCTCGGCGACCAGCGGCCCGTACACCGCCTCGGCCGCCGCCACCACGGCGTTGACCACCGAGAACTGCACCACGATGCTCCACAGCCAGGCCCGGCCGGCCACCTCCTGCCAGCCCTCGCGCAGATCCCGCAGCAGCCCGCCGCCCTCGCGCCTGGCCACCTGGCCGACGTGGAGGAAGGCGCGCAGGGCTCCCGCGAGGGCGAAGGCGGCGGCGTCGACGGCCAGGACCCAGCCGGGGCCGAAGGCCGCGATGAGCGCGCCGCCGAGCGCCGCGCCGCCGATCTGCGAGCCGTGCATGCCCATCCGGAAGAACGCGAAGGCGCGGCCGGCGTGTTCGCCGTCGACGCTGGAGAGCAGCATGCCCTCGGCGGCGGGGGAGAAGAACGCCTGCCCGGTGCCGCCGAGCGCGGAGAGCACGGCCATCTGCCACAGCCGTGCCTCGCCGGACAGCACGAGCGCGGCGAAGGCTGCCTGGGACAGGCAGTTGAGGGTGTTGGCCGCGACCATCACGCGGTGCCGCGGCAGCCGGTCCGCGACCGCGCCGCCGATCAGCAGGAAGACCACGAGCGGGATGGTGCGGGCCGCGGCGACGAGGCCGACGTCGCCGCCGTCCCCGCCGGCGTCCAGGACCGCGAACGCCGCCGCGATCAGGGCGCCGGCGTTGCCGAGGCCCGTCACGACGGCGGCGGCGGTCAGCAGGGTGTAGTTACGGCCGGCCCAGGCGGGGCGGCGCGGGGCTGAGGGGATGGTCACCAGCGGACTATCCCTGGGGGCGGGCCCCGGAGCCAAGCGGATTTCGGCCGGATCGGTTCAGGAACAGGATCGGCTCGGCAGCAGGGCCGGCTCAGGAACCGGACTTCAGCGGCCGCAGCGTGCTCATGATCTTCTTGATGGTCTCGTCCGGGACCTCGTCCTTGACGCCCTTGGCCGCGTAGAGGACCCAGGTCGCGAAGTCGCCGTTGACATCCGTGTAGGTGACGGTGAACGACTTGCCGTCCGACGAGCACTTGCCGGTCTTCTTCACGCCGGTGACGGTGGCCGAGGAGGAGTAGCCCTTGATGCCGTGGTCGCTGGTGAACTTCTTCGGCTTGGTGTACTTGAAGGTGCCGGTCTTGTCCTGGTCGAAGGCGGCGTAGACCCAGTTGAGCGCCTCGTTCTTGGCGGCCTCGGCCTGGGTCTTGGCGCCCTGGGCGCCCTTGGTGCCGGTGCCGGCCAGGGGGCTGGAGAGCGTGACGCCCGTCTTCTTGTCCTTGACCGTGCAGTTGTCCTCCTTGTAATAGGCGGGGCCGGTCATCGAGATGAGCGGCTTGCCGTCCTTGGAGAACGAGCTCATGGAGTCGGGGGGCGCCACGTACCAGCCGGCGGGGACGTCGAAGACGTCGTGGCGCTTGGGGTTGATGACCGTCTTCCAGCCGGGTATGACCGGCTTGACGGTCTCGCTCGCGCGCGGGTTGTCCTCGCCGCCGCTGCCGCCGCCCTGCGAGGGCGCGTCCTTGGACGAGGACGCGGCGGCAGAGGGCTTCTTGTCGCCCTTCGCCGCGTCGCCCTTGCCGTCGTCCTTGTTGATCACCAGCACGGCGGTCACCGCGGCGGCCGCGACCACCGCCACCGCCGCGACGATGGCGACGACGGTCGTGCGGTTCTTCTTCCGCGGCGGCTCGGGCGGGCCGGGCTGCACCGCGGGGGCGCCCCATGCCTGCGTGGGCATGTCGTACGTCTGCTGCGGCTGTTGTCCCTGCTGCGGTTGAGCCTGCGGCTGCGGCTGTCCCTGCGGCTGCCCCGGCTGAGGTTGCTGAGGTTGCTGAGGTTGCTGATAGGGATTCGGCTGGTGGTAACCCGGCTGCTGGTACGGGTTCGGCTGTTGATACCCCGGCTGCTGATAGGGGTTCGGGCTTTGCGGGTTCTGCTCGCCCCCGGGCGGCTGCTGTCCTGGCCACATGGCCAGTAACCATAAAGGGGGCCGGGGACGGCTGCTACGGCCGCCCCTTCCTCAGCAACGATACCGAGGGGTAACTCAGGCCGCTATTGACATGCTCATGAGGCGGTCTTAGCGTGCGGACGCATATATAGGTGTATCTGCCCTGGATGCGGGATCCGCCCTGAGACCGCCGAGCGGTGCCCCTGCCGGGCAGATGAGCGGGAGGGCCGATGAGAGCGTTGAAACGCGCGCGGCGCGCCGCCGTGCTGCTGGCCGTCTGGGTGTCAGGCCTCGCGCTTACCGCGGCGCCCGCACACGCCGGGCCGGCGGCCGCGGACCCGTTGGTGCGCACCGACTCCGGCTGGGTCAAGGGCACCGCCGACGCCCAGGGCCGGCAGTTCCTCGGCATCCCGTACGCGGCACCGCCGGTGGGTGAGCTGCGGTGGCGGGCCCCGCGGCCCGCGCCCGCCTGGCAGGGCGTACGCGACGCCACCCGCTTCGGCGGCCGCTGCGTCCAGGGCGTCAGCTGGGACCCGGGCTATGAGCAGCCCACGTATACCGAGGACTGCCTGGGTCTCAACGTCTACGCCCCCACGGGCGCCCGGCCCGGCCGGGCGCCGGTGATGGTCTGGTTCCACGGCGGCGGGCTGACCGCCGGGGCCGGATCCGATGTGGTGCCCGACACCTTCTCCGCCGAAGGAGGCATCGTCTCCGTCACCGTGAACTACCGGGTCGGCGCCATGGGCTTTCTCTCCGTCCCCGCCCTGGACGGCGAGGCCGCGGACGGCACCTCCGGGAACTTCGGGATGCTCGACCAGCAGGCCGCCCTGCGCTGGGTGCGCCGGAACATCGCCCGCTTCGGCGGCGACCCGGCACGGGTCACCATCGCCGGGGAGTCGGCCGGCGGACGCTCGGTGTGCACCCAGCTCGCCTCGCCCCCGGCCCGCGGGCTGTTCCGCGCCGCGATCATCCAGAGCGGCGCCTACGGAGACTGCGCGGCGAGCACCCGCCGGGAGGCGGCCGACAGCGGCACCGCCTTCGCCGCGTCCCTCGGCTGCGACGACCCGGCGACAGCCGCCACATGCCTGCGCGCCAAGAGCCCACGGCAGATCCTCGAGGCTCAGGGGCGCTACCCCTGGGCGCCGGTGGCCGGCGGCGACTTCCTGCCCGTCCAACCCTCCGAGGCGTTCGCGACCGGCCGCTCCGCGCGGGTGCCGGTGCTGAACGGGGCCAACCGCGACGAAGGGCGGATGTTCATCTTCTCCGCCTTCGACTATCAGGGCAGACCGCTGACCGCCGAGCAGTACCCGCAGGTGATCACCGGCGTCTTCGGGCCGGAGCAGGGCGCGCGCGTGCTGGGGCGCTATCCGGTCGGCGACTTCCCCTCGCCCACGATCGCCTACGGCACCGTCCACGGCGATGCGACCTTCGCCTGTACGGCGCTGCGCCTGGACCGGGCCCTGGCGGGGCGCGCGCCCGTCTACGCGTATGAGTTCGCGGACCGCACCTCACCGCCGTTCGAGTCGCTGCGCAACCTGGGCACCGACTTCGACTTCGGCGCGACCCATGTGAACGAGTTGCAGTACCTCTTCCACCACTTCGGCCACGAGGCCCCGTTCAACGCCGAGCAGCGGGCGCTCGCCCGGCAGATGCGCGCCTACTGGACGTCGTTCGTGCGGACCGGGGTGCCGCGGGCGCCGGACGGGCCCGCGATGCCGGAACAGCACACCGCGCCGGGAACCGTACTGGCGCTGCGGACCGTCTCCCAGGGAGGGAGCGCGGTGACGGGTGCCGCCCCCCGTGATCATCAGTGCGGCATGTGGGATGTGGCGACCGCGCGCTGATTGAGTAGGCTTCCCGCCGTGCGCCGATTCGGCGCACGGCGGGAAGAGCACGGGCAATGGGGAGGAATCGGCGTTGCACATCGATCAGTGGCTCGAGACCGTACCGGCGGTCAGCATCTATCTGCTGGTAGGCCTGGTCATCGGTCTGGAGAGCCTGGGCATCCCGCTCCCCGGAGAGATCATTCTCGTCAGCGCGAGCCTGTTGGCGGCCTCTCAAGACCACATCAATCCGTACATTCTGGGCGCGTCCGCCATCGCGGGGGCGGTCATCGGCGACTCGATCGGCTATCTCATCGGCCACAAGGGCGGCCAGCCGCTGCTGGCCTGGCTGAGCCGGAAGTTCCCCAAGCACTGCAGCGCCGAGAACCTGGCTTCCGCCGAGCGGTCCTTCCAGAAGTGGGGCATGTGGGCGGTCTTCGTGGGCCGCTTCATCGCGCTGCTGCGCATCTTCGCCGGCCCGCTCGCCGGGGTGCTGCGGATGCCGTACTGGAAGTTCCTCATCGCCAACGTGCTGGGGGGCATCGTCTGGGCGGGCGGCACCACCGCGGTCATCTACTCGGTCGGCAAGGTCGCCGAGGACTGGCTCAAGCGCTTCTCCTGGCTCGGTCTCGTGGCGGCCCTGCTGTTCGGTCTCGGCTCGATGCTCGTGATGAAGCGGCGCGCGAAGAAGGCCCATGCGGCCGCGCCGGCAGCCGGGTCCGAGGCGGCGCCCGGCGCCGGGCCGGAGACGGCCGAGCCGGTCCCGGCCGCCGACTGACCTTCATTCGTCCGCTGACCCGCGTCCGCTCAGGCCCGCCGCTCCCGCCGCTCACGCTCCAGCGTGGCGTCGCGGTGGTGGCGGGCCAGCTCCGTATAACCCTCCGCGTTCAGCCGGATGCCCTCCCGCTCCTCCTCGGTCAGCTCCCGCCTGACCTTCGCGGGCACCCCCGCGACCAGCGAGCCCGGCGGCACCCGCATCCCCTGCGGGACCAGCGCCTGCGCGGCGATCAGGGAGCCGGCGCCGACGTGGGCGCCGTTGAGGACGGTGGCGCCCATGCCGACGAGCACATCGTCCTCGATGACACAGCCGTGCAGCACCGCGTTGTGGCCCACCGACACCCGCTCGCCGACGGTGGCCGGGAATCCCGGGTCGGCGTGCACCGTGCAGTTGTCCTGGATATTGCTCCCGGCCCCCACGCTGATCGCCTCGGCGTCGCCGCGCAGCACCGCGTGATACCAGACGCTCGCGCCGGCGCCCAGCGTCACATCGCCGATCACCACGGACGTCGGGGCGGCGAACGCCTCCGGATCGACCTTCGGCTCCTTGCCGCCCACGCCCGCGATCAACGCCTGCTCCGTCACTGCCCACTCCCTCGTCTCGGCCCGGTCTCGGCCCGGTCTCATCCGTCGCCGCCGCGAACGGCGGTCGGAGGCACCGTAGCCCCAGGAGCCCCACCGTCGCTCTTCCCGCTCAGTCTCGGGGCGCCCCTACGCGCACGCTCACCTGGGCGCCCGCTCATCCGGTCGCGAGCAGCAGCGACCCCGCCAGCGCCAGCCCGGCGCCGGTCGCCTGCACCGCGCGCAGCCGCTCGCTGAGGACCGCGCGCGCCGCGAGCGCGGTCACGACCGGGTAGAGGGCGGCGAGCACCGCGGCGATGGTCACCGGACCGGTCTGGGCGGCCACGCTGTAGGTGCCGTTGCCCGCCACATCGGCCAGGCTCACGAGGGCCAGGGTGGGCAGCGCGGCCCACAGCGCGCGCACGCCCCCGGCGGCCGGGTCGAGCGCCGGGTTGCCGCGCCGTACGGACGCGTACAACGCGGCGCCGCCGACCGCGACGCTGCACGCCCGCTGGACGAGCAGTGCGAGGAACAGCCCGGTCAGCGTGGTGGACGCCGCGGCGATCAGCGACATGACCGAACCGAAGCCGACCGCCGCGACCAGGGTGAGCAGCAGCGTCCGCCGCTGTACGGGCGTGCCGTCGGTCTGCGGCCCGCTCGCCAGCACGACGCCGGCCACCGCGACCGCGATCCCGGCGAACTGGAGCAGGCCGGGCCGCTCGCCGAGGGCGAGCCCGACGCCGAGGGGGACGGCCACGCTGCCGAGCGCGCCGATCGGCGAGACGACCCCCATCGGGCCGAGCGCCAGCGCCCGGTAGAAGCACAGCAACCCGACCGGCCCCACCACGCCCGCCGCGACGGCGTACCACAGCCGCGGCCCGGCCTCGCCCCAGCCGCCACTGGCCGTGACGATGGCGCCCAGGGCGACGACCGCGATGCCCTGTGAGACGACGACCACGGTGAGCGCGGGGATGCGCCGGGTGAGGAGCCCTCCGCCGAAGTCGGCCAGGCCCAGCAGGAGGCTGGTGGCCAGAGCGAAGAGTGCGGACATGGTGAGACCTCGCCGTACAGTGTGGTGGACCATAAGAAGTGCAGAGTGCACCACACCGTAGTTCAGTTTGTTCGACTACGCCATTCAGAATATTGGACGGACGGACCGTGACGGACCTCGACCAGCTCACCCAGTCGCTCGCCCGCAACCTCAAACGCTGGCGAAATGAGCGCGGCTTCACCCTGGACGCCCTCGCGGCCCGCTCCGGGGTGAGCCGCGGCATGATCATCCAGATCGAGCAGGCCCGCACCAACCCGAGCGTGGGCACCACGGTCAAGCTCGCCGACGCGCTCGGGGTGAGCATCACCACCCTGCTCGACTACGAGAGCGGTCCCCAGGTCCAGCTCGTCCCCGCCGACCAGGCGGTGCGGATGTGGTCCACCGACGCCGGCAGCTACACCTCGCTCCTCGTCGGCACGCAGGCACCCGGACCGCTGGAGATGTGGGAGTGGCGGCTGATGCCGGGCGACGGCAGCGACTCGGACCCGCATCCGTCCGGCACGTTCGAGCTGCTGCACGTCACGGCGGGCGAGCTGACGCTGACCGTCGGGGACGAGAGCCACCGGGTGCCGGCCGGCACCTCTGCGGCCTTCGAGGCGAGCGCCCCCCACGGCTACCGCAACGACGGGGCGGAGACGGTGGAGATGACCATGACCGTCTCGGTGCCCCCGGCGCGCTGAGGCGGCGGGCGCGGGTCGGCAGAGGCGGCGGGAGTGGCGGTGACGGCGGCGTTTGGGCAGCCGGACGGCCTGTTAACTTGACCGCATGAGTACGCCGATGGACGCCTTCGACGATCCCCGTCCCGCCGTCGAATGCCTTGACCTGCTGACCGCGCCGGTGGCCGACGCGGTGCGCGCCTGGCGCGGCCCCGTGCCGGTGGAGCAGGTGCTGTACGTGGACACCGACCCGGAGAAGGCCGACACGGCGGTGCTCGTGGAGAGCTACGGGGCCTGGCTGCTGGAGCAGTCCGCGAACTGCGTGGTGGTCGCGGGCAAGCGGGGCGGCGAGGTCACCCTCGCCGCCTGTGTGGTCCTCTCCCACACCCGGGTGGACGTCAACGGCGTGGTGCGCCGCCGGCTCGGCGCCCGCAAGGCCTCGTTCGCCCCGATGGAGACGGCGCTCGGGGAGACCGGCATGGAGTTCGGCGGCGTCACGCCCCTCGGCCTGCCCGCCGGCTGGCCGGTCCTGGTCGACGCGGCCGTCGCCGACACCCCGTACGTGCTCATCGGCAGCGGCAGCCGCCGCGGCAAGCTCATCCTGCCGGGCAAGGCGCTCGCCGCGCTGCCGGGAGCGGAGCTGCTGGAGGGCCTCGGCGTCTGACCCGCCGGGCGCCCCCTTCGACGACGGACCCGAGGAGTCAGGCAAGCCGGGGAAGCTCGATGGCGGGGCAGCGGTCCATGACCATGGCGAGCCCCGCGGCGCGGGTGCGCCCGTACGCGGCCTCGTCGACCACACCGAGCTGGTACCACACCGCCTTGGCCCCGATGGCCACTGCCTCGTCGGCGACCGCGCCCGCGAGGTGGCTGTTGACGAACACGTCCACCACGTCCACCTCGAAGGGGATGTCCGACAGCGACCGGTACCCCTGCTCGCCGTGCACCGTCTCGGCCTTCGGGTGCACGGGGACCACCCGCTTGCCATGGCGCCGCAGCACGCCCGCGACCCCGTACGCCGCCCGGGCCTGGTTCGAGGACAGCCCCACCACCGCCCAGGTGTCACCGAGCTCGGTCAGGATCTTGCGGATCTCCGCCGGATCGCCGTACACGCCTGCCTCCTGTGGCCGGATGGTCGAACTGATGGTCATCTGCGTTCGGCAACGAGCACGGGCCCTGGGCCATTCCCCCGGCGGCCCCGGGAAGCCGAGAGCGTAGGGTGGCCCGATGCAGGAGCGGTACCGGACGGTCGCGCGCGAGGGCGTGCACGAGATCGAGATCAGCAAATCGCGCTTCCTGTGCTCCCTCGCGCCCGCCGCGACCGAGCACGAAGCCCAGGACTTCATCCGCCGCGTCCGCGAGCAGCACCCCACCGCCACCCACAACTGCTACGCGTACGTCATCGGCGCCGACGGCGGCGTCCAGAAGGCGAGCGACGACGGGGAGCCGGGCGGCACGGCGGGGGTGCCGATGCTCCAGATGCTGCTGCGCCGCGAGATGCGGTATGCCGTGGCCGTCGTCACCCGCTACTACGGCGGTGTGAAGCTCGGTGCGGGCGGGCTGATCCGCGCCTACGGCGGGGTGGTCGGCGAGGCGCTGGACGCGCTGGGCACCGTCACCCGGCAGCGGTTCCGGCTGGCGACCGTCACCGTCGGCCACGAGCGGGCCGGACGGCTCGAGAACGACCTCCGGGCGACCCGGCGCGCGGTGCGCGGCGTGCGGTACGCCGAGGCCGTGACGATCGAGCTGGGGCTCCCCGACGCGGACATCGACGCCTTCCGTGCCTGGCTGGCGGACGCCACCGCGGGCACCGCCGCCCTTGAGCTGGGCGGCGAGGCGTATCAGGACGCTCCGGGCGGCTGACCTGTTTGGCCTGCTAGTCCAGCGGGGCGCCGTTTGTACGAGGTTTGCAACAGTGGACGACGCGAGTGGTGATCATGGAGCCGTGCAACGGTACCGTGACGAGCGATGCCGTTGATGAAACAGGCACCGGACCAGGAACGGGGGGCCGCCGATGGAACTGGCTGAGCACATAGCCGCGGTGCGCGCGGGGGCGGGTGATCCCGCCGCGATGGTCGGCGAGTTCCGGCGCACGGCGGTGCTGGTGCCGGTGGCCGACGGCGGTTTCATGACGGCCGAATACGGCGGCATCCGCTGGATCTACGCCTTCACCGACGAGTCCGCGCTGGCCCGGTTCGCCACCGCGCGCGGCTCCGACCCCGGCCAGGAGTGGGAGTTCGCCGCCGTGCTCGGGGCGCGGCTGCTGGATGTGATGGTTCCGGAGATGGGCCGCCCCGCGGGTGTCGCGGTGGACGTGGCGGACGAGGACGGGTCGATGATGTTCCCGCCGGTGCGGGGGATCGTCCCGGACGAGGTCGCGGTGGATGTGGACGACAACGGGGACGACATCGGGGACGGCGACGAGCGGGCACAGGGGGCCGGGCAGTGAGCAACGACGGGGATCTCAATGTCGGCAAGGAGTCCGTGGACCTGATCACCAAGGGTCTGCGGGCGGCGATCGGTGAACTCAAGGACGTCGGGGACAACACCGGCGCGCTCCACGGTTCCGGGTTCTCGGACATGACGATGTCCAAGATGGAGGCCGGGGGCAAGGGGCTGGCCGACGCGTTCGAGGGGTTCTGCGACCGCTGGGAGTGGGGAGTCCGGGCGCTCGTCCAGGACGCCAACGAGATCGCCAACCGGCTGGGCCTGGCCGCGGGCCTGATGTGGGAAGAGGACCAGTACTGGGGCAACACGCTGAAGGTCACGGTCAACGCCCTGTCGCCGACCGGGAATCCGCACCTGTCGGAGGAAGAGGTCGCCAAGCAGGGCTGGGGCGACATCTTCACCCCGGACATGCCGGACTACAGCGCGGCGTCCTGGGACCGGGCCGGCGACGAGATGGGGCAGACCTGGAAGGACACTGGACGCTCCCTGCTCACCGAGGGCAGGGGCGGCATGCAGACCGACATGATGAACAACATGCTCGGCATCGACGACCAGACCTTCAACCAGCAGCTGGACGAGACTTTCGGCCCCTCTCCTGAGGAGCGCGCCCAGCAGCAGGCGCAGCAGCCGGGCGAGTAGCGAGAGGGCGGGTGGCGAGCGGCCGCGGCGGAGGGCCGCGGCCGCTCGGCGAGCAGGCACGACAGCCATGGGACATGGCTGGTACGACCGCTGATCGGGGGAGAAGCGTTTATGGGACTCGGGGATTTCATACCGGATGGCGTCGAGGACTGGGTCGAGGACCGGGTCGAGGATGTCGGTGAGGTCGTCGATGATGTGGGGGACTGGACGGCGGACCGGCTGGATGATGTCGGCTGGGAGAGCGGTGCTGACTGGGTCCGTGACAAGAGCGACTCGGTGGCGAACGCGCTGGGTGCGGATGTCGACGAGATGCAGCTGGGTGAGACCGAGGACCCCAAGAAGCTGGTGCACGGCAGTGCGGACAAGCTGCGTTCCACGGCGGGCCATCTGAAGGATTTCCAGACGGCGTTCGACAATGTGGGCAAGGGGTTGCAGGGGCTGGATGCCGGCCATCTCAAGGGTCAGGCGGCGGACAGGTTCCGGGAGAGCGTGTCGGTCGAGCCGAAGAAGTGGTTCACGGCGGCGGACGCGTGTGAGAAGGCGGCGGGGGCGCTGGAGAGTTTCGCCGGGACGGTGGCGTGGGCGCAGAAGCAGGCCGAGGACGCGATCGCGCGCTACAAGAAGGGCAAGAAGGCGTCGGATGACGCGCGGTCGGCGCACAGCGACAAGGTGTCGGCGTACAACAAGGCGGCGGAGGCGTACAACGCCAAGCCCGCCGATGAGCGTGATCCTTCCACGTTGCCGGAGAAGCCCGGGGGGTTCCATGATCCGGGGACTTCGGATGTCCAGGCCGCGCAGGACATTCTGAGCGAGGCGCGGCGGCAGCGGAACGAGGCGCACACGACGGCGAAGTCGGCGGTGGAGACGGCGCGTGACAAGGCGCCGGACAAGCCCTCGTACGGCAAGCAGCTGGTGGACGGCCTGGAAGGGCTGAACCTGGACGCTTCACATTTCGTCGGCGGGATCGTCAAGGGGACCGCGGGTATCGCCAATTTCGCGCGGCAGATCAACCCGCTGGATCCGTACAACATCACGCACCCGGCGGAGTTCGTCACCAACCTCAACAGCACCGTCGCCGGTCTGGTGCGGGTGGCCAACGACCCGTGGGGGACGTTGGGGGACATGTGGGACACCTTCAAGAAGGATCCCTCTGAGGGTCTCGGCCGGCTGGTGCCGGAGCTGATCGGCACCAAGGGCCTCGGCGGAATCAAGAAGGTCGCGACACTCGGCAGGCGCGCCTCCGAGCTGAAGCCGCCCGGCCGCGGCCTTCTGGACGAGGGCGGTCCCCACCAGCGCAGCACCCCCGACGGCACGAAGGAGACGAAGGGTTCGGACCCGATCGACTTCGCCACGGGGCGGATGTTCCTGCCGCAGACGGACCTCACCCTGCCGGGTGTGCTGCCGCTGGAGTTCCGTCGGCGGGTGGAGTCGGGGTACCGGGTGGGGCGGTGGTTCGGGCCGTCGTGGTCGAGCACGGCCGACCAGCATCTGGAGATCGGCCCGGAGGGCGTGGTCTTCGTCTGCGAGGACGGGCGGCTGCTGGATTATCCGCACCCCGCGCCCGACCTGCCCACCCTGCCCAAGGCGGGCGTCGCGCGCTGGCCCCTGGAGCGCACGGTCGACGGGGACTACACGGTCACCGATCTCGACACCGGCCGCACCCACCGCTTCACGGCGCCCGCGGGCGGCGCCGACGGCATCGCGCCCATCGAGGAGATCCACGACCGCAACGGCAACCGGATCAGCTTTCACTACGGCTTCGACGGCACGCCGACCGAGATAGTGCACTCGGCGGGCTACCACCTGAAATTCAGGACGCAGGACGGCCGGATCACCGCCCTGCGCCTGGCGGGCGCCGCCTCCGACGGCTCCGATCTGACGGTGCTCCGCTACGGCTACACCGACGGCAACCTCACCGAGGTCATCAACTCCTCCGGTCTGCCGCTGCGGTTCGAGTACGACGACGAGCGTCGGGTGATCTCCTGGACCGACACCAACGACCGGCGTTACGACTACGTCTACGACAACCTTCACCGCTGCATCGCGGAGGGCGGCACCGAAGGCCATGTCTCGATCCGCGTCGACTACCACGGCGTCGACCAGCGCACCGGCCATCGGATCACCACCGTCACCACGGCCGCCGGCCACACCCTCAAGTACCTGATCGACGACTCCTGCCGGGTCGTCGGCGAGATCGACCAGTTGGGCGCGCATTCCCGCACCGAATACGACCGCCACGGCCGGGTGCTGGCCCACACCGACGCCCTCGGCCACCGCACCGCGTACGCCTATGACGGGCACGGCCGGCTGGAGGCCGTCACCCGCCCCGACGGCAAGCGGGCGACCATCCGCCACAACGACCTGGGCCTCCCCGTCTCGATCACGGGCGTGGACGGGACCACGCAGACCTACGCCTACGACGAGCGCGGCAACCGACTCGCCGTCACCGACCCGGCCGGACACACCACCCGCTACACCTACGACGACTTCGGCCGGCTGACCTCGGTCAGCAACGCCCTGGGCGAGACCACCCGGGTGCGCTGCGACCCGGCCGGCCTGCCCGTGGAGATCACCGACCCGCTGGGCGCGGTCACGATCTGCCGCCATGACGCGTTCGGCCGCCCGGTCGCCGTCGTCGACCCGCTCGGCGCGACGACCCGGACGGAGTGGTCGGTCGAGGGCAAGCTGCTGCGCCGGCTCGACCCCGACGGCAGCCAGGAGACCTGGACATACGACGGCGAGGGCAACTGCACCCACCACGTCAACGCGGGCGGCGGGGTGACCTCGTACGAGTACACCCACTTCGACCTGCTCACCGCGCGCACCGGCCCGGGCGGGGCGCGCTACGAGTTCGAGCACGACGCCGAGCTGCGGCTGGCCAAGGTCACCGGCCCCCAGGGGCTGAGCTGGTGCTATGAGTACGACCCGGCGGGCCGGCTGATCTCCGAGACCGACTTCGACGACCGTACGATCCGCTACGAGCACGACGCCGCGGGCCAGTTGGTCGCGCGCACCACACCGCTGGGCGAGACCATCGCCTTCGAGCGCGATGTGCTCGGCCGCATCGTCACCAAGGACGCCGCCGGACGGACCACCAGCTACGGCTATGACATGGTCGGACGCCTGATCTCGGCCGCCGGACCGGACGCGGAGATCGTCCTCCAGCGGGACCGGCTGGGCCAGATGAAATGCGAGATGGTGGACGGGCGCGTCCTGACCCACCGTTACGATCCGCTGGGCCGCCGCATCCGCCGCACCACACCCGGCGGAGCCACCACCACCTACGCCTACGACGCCGCCGGCCGCCGCACCACCCTCACCGCCTCCGGCCACGCCCTCGGCTTCGAGCGCGACGCCACGGGCCGCGAGACCACCCGGCTCATCGGGGGCGGGCTGGCCCTGTCCCAGCTCTGGGATGTGAAGGGCCGCCTCACCGAACAGGCCCTGACCGGGCCGGCCGCCGGGACGATCCAGCGCCGCGCGTACACCTACCAGGCCGACGGCCACCTCGCCGCGGTCGACGACGCCCTCCGCGGCCGCCGCACCTTCGAGTTGGACGCCGTCGGCCGGGTCACCGCGGTCCATGCCCAGCGCTGGAGCGAGACCTACGCCTACGACGAGGCGGGCAACCAGACCCAGGCGTCCTGGCCCGCCACGCACCCCGGCGCGGAGGCCACCGGCGAGCGCGCGTACACCGGCACCCGCATCACCCGCGCGGGCCGGGTCCGCTACGAGCACGACGCGGCCGGGCGGGTCACCCTGCGGCAGAAGAACCGGCTGTCGAAGAAGCCCGACACCTGGCGCTATGAGTGGGACGCCGAGAACCGGCTGACCTCCCTCACCACCCCCGACGGCACGCTGTGGCGCTACCTCTACGACCCCCTCGGCCGCCGCACCGCCAAACAGCGGCTGGCCGCGGACGGCGAAACGGTCCTGGAGCGGACCGATTTCACCTGGGACGACACCACCCTGATCGAGCAGACGACCACCGTGCCGGGAGGCCCGGACCGGATCGTCATGACCTGGGACCACGACGGCCTCCACCCCGTTGCCCAGTCGGAACGCATCACGGACGCCACCGGACACCGCGAGATCGACCGGCGCTTCTTCGCCATCGTCACCGACCTGGTGGGCACCCCGTCCGAGCTCGTCGACGAGAGCGGCGCGATCGCCTGGCGCACCCGCACCACCCTGTGGGGCACCACCACCTGGCCCCGCGGCAGCAGCGCGTACACCCCGCTGCGCTTCCCGGGCCAGTACTTCGACCCCGAAAGCGGGCTGCACTACAACGTCCACCGCTACTACGATCCGGAGACCGCGCGCTACGCCAGCCCCGACCCCCTGGGGCTCGCCCCCGCGCCCAACCCGGCCACCTACGTCCACAACCCCCACACCTGGAGCGACCCGCTCGGTCTTGCGCCCGACTACGACAAGTCCCCGGGACGCCTGTCGGATCCCCTCCCGCAGGGGCTGCCGAAGAAATTCGTCCAGGCCTATGAGGACATCCGGGCGGGCCACGGAGTCCGGCAGACCGACCCGCACACCGGCGATCCGAAGGTGTTCGCCGGTGACCACGCTCCCCACGAGCGGCCGTGGGCGAACTCGGAGGAATACCGGGTGCCGGGAGCCAAGAACCCGGATGATGCGCGGATTCTGGTCAAAACCCTCGATGATGGCCGAAAGGTGATGGGATGGACGATCGATCACTACAAGACGATCCATCCGTTCACGGCGCCGCACTTCCCTGACAGCGGTTGGAAGTAGGGCGGGCCGGGCCTTCGGGTTCCGTAGGGTGTGCGGATGGTCGGTCGGCGGGCCGAGGGGGCTACGGTAGGGCGGTGCCGACGGCCCGGACACGGACTGGGCGACATGAGCCGGCGGGGAGCCTGCGGCAGGGAGCCTGCGACGGGAAGGGTGAACGAGCGTGCGGGGCGGGGCGAGGCTGTGAGACTTCTGCACACATCCGACTGGCACCTGGGGCGGTCCTTCCACCGGGTGAACCTGCTCGCGGCACAGCGGAGGTTTATCGACCACCTGGTCGCGACCGTGCGCGAGCGGCGGGTCGACGCCGTGCTCGTCGCGGGCGACGTCTACGACCGGGCGGTGCCGCCGCTCGCCGCCGTCGAGCTCTTCGACGACGCCCTGCACCGCCTCGCCGACCTCGGCGTACCGACCGTCATGATCTCCGGCAACCACGACTCGGCCAGGCGGCTCGGCGTCGGCGCCGGGCTGATCGAACGGGCCGGCATCCATCTGCGCACCGACCCCGCGGGGTGCGCGACCCCGGTCGTCCTCGCCGACGACCACGGTGACGTCGCGCTCTACGGACTGCCGTATCTCGAGCCCGCCCTGGTGCGGGAGGCGCTGGGCGCGGAGGCGGCGGGGCACACCGCGGTGCTGCGCGCCGCCATGGACCGGGTGCGCGCCGACCTCGCCACCCGGCCACCGGGCACCCGCTCGGTCGTCCTCGCGCACGCCTTCGTCACCGGCGGCGCGCCCAGCGACAGCGAGCGCGACATCACCGTCGGAGGCGTCGACTCCGTCCCCGCCGAGATCTTCGACGGCGTCGACTACGTGGCCCTCGGGCACCTCCACGGCTGCCAGGCCATCACCGAGCGGGTCCGCTACTCCGGTTCGCCGCTCGCCTACTCCTTCTCCGAGGCCCGGCACCGCAAGTCCATGTGGCTCGTCGACCTCGGCCCCGGCGCCGCCCTGGCCGCCGAGCGCGTCGACTGCCCGGTGCCCCGGCCGCTGGCCCGGATCCGGGGCCGGATCGAGGAACTGCTCGCCGACCCGGACCTGGAGCGGCACGAGGACGCCTGGGTCGAGGCGACCCTCACTGACCCCGCGCGCCCCCACGAGCCGATGCCCCGCCTGACGCGGCGCTTCCCCCACCTGCTGAGCCTGGTCTTCGACCCCGAGCGGGCCCCGGAGGACCCGCTCGCCTCGTACGCACAGCGGCTGCGCGGCCGCACCGACCGGCAGATCGCGGAGGACTTCGTGGCCCATGTACGCGGCGGGCGCGGCCCGGACGAGGCCGAGCGCGCGGCGCTCGGCGCCGCGCTGGACACCGTACGGGTCAGCGAGGCCGAGCCCGCCCGGACCGCGGGGGAGGCGGGCCGATGAGGCTGCACCGCCTCGCCATGACCGCCTTCGGCCCCTTCGGCACCACCCAGGAGGTCGACTTCGACGAGCTCTCGTCCGCCGGGCTCTTCCTCCTGCACGGGCCCACGGGCGCGGGCAAGACGTCCGTCCTGGACGCGGTCTGCTACGGCCTGTACGGCCAGGTGCCCGGCGCCCGGCAGGGCAGCGGGCTGTCCCTGCGCAGCGACCACGCCGACCCGCACACCTCCACCGAGGTCGTCCTCGAACTCACCGTCGGCGGACGGCGCCTGCAGATCACCCGGCGCCCCGAACAGCCGCGCCCCAAGAAGCGCGGCACCGGCACCACGCGCGAGAAGGCGCAGAGCCGGCTGCGCGAATATCTCGCCGGGGCCGGGGAGTGGAAGGCGCTCAGCCGCTCGCACCAGGAGATCGGCGAAGAGATCTCCCAGCTGCTCGGCATGAGCAAGGAGCAGTTCTGCCAGGTGGTGCTGTTGCCCCAGGGCGACTTCGCCCGCTTCCTGCGCGCCGACGAAATGGCCCGCGGCAAGCTGCTCGGCAAGCTCTTCGACACGGGCCGCTTCGCCGCCGTCGAGGAACGCCTCGCCGAGCTGCGGCGCGCCGCGGAGAAGCAGGTCGTCGGCGGCGACGAACGGCTGCTCGCCCTCGCCCACCGCATGTCCCAGGCCGCCGGCCCCGCCCCCGGCCCCGACGATCAACCGCTGCCGGACCTCGCCCCCGGTCGGCCGGGGCTGGCCGACGCCGTACTGGAGTGGGCCGCCATCGCCCGTACGACCGCCCGCGAGCGGCAGGACATCGCGCTCGCCGCGGTCCAGGCCGCGGAATCCGCCCACCAGGCCGCCCGCCGCGCGGCCGACGCCGAACGCGAACGCGCCCGCCTCCAGCACCGCCACGCCGAGGCCCGCCACCGCGCCGACGAGCTCGAGCGCCGGCGCGCCGAGTACGACCTGACCCGCGCACGCCTGGAACAGGCCCGCGCGGCCGACGCCGTCGTCCCCGCCCTGGAACTCCACGCCGCCGCCGAACGCGACCACACCACCGCCGCTACCGCCGAACACACCGCCCGCACCCACCTGGCGGCGGAGCCCGACCTGGACCCTCAGGGGGCGGACTCGGCGGACGTTCCCGCGCCCGGCGAGATCGGGCTCCCGGGCCCGCGCCGCGCCGCCGACGGGACGGTGCCGCGCACTGGAGCGGCGGGGTCCGGGCGTCCGCCGGCGGGCGCTGCCGCCGGGCAGGCGGCCACTGAGTCGCCGGATGCGGGACCGGGCCACGCGGCTGGCGCGGACGCCCCGACGCGGGGATTCCCCGGGCGACCCGGGGCAGCGGACCTGCCTTCGGCGGACGCCGAGCGGTCCGCCGCGGGGCAGCGGAGCGTGGGGGAGGAGCCGGGGGCGGAGTCCGTCGTGAGCGGGGCGCGGTGGCGGGGTGATGCGTCCGGCCCTGCGGGTGACGGCGCCGAGCGGTCCGTCGGCGGGGCGGCAGGCGCGGGCTCGGGGCAGGGGGGCCGGGCGCAGGTGGGAATGCCGGGGCTCGCGGGTGCGGGCGCCGGGCGGCTCGCCGCCGAGGAGCGGCGGCTGCGGGAGGAGTTGGGGTCGCTGGGCGCGGCGCGGCGGGCCGAGCGGCGGGCGGGGGAAGTGGCCGCCGAGGTCGCGGGGCTCGACCGGCAGGCGCGTGCCGACGAGGAGGCGATCGAGGAGGCCGGGCAGTGGCTCGCCGGGTGGGAGACGGCGCGCCAGGCGCATACGCGGCGGGTGGAGGCCGCGCAGGAGGCCGTCACCCGGGCCGAACAGCTCGCCGGGCAGCTCGCCCCCGCCCGGCAGCGGCTCGAGGCCGCCCGGCGGCGGGACCTCCTGGCCGGGCAGGCGACCGACGCGGAACAGCGCCTGCTGCGCTCCCGCGAGGCGGCCGCCGCCGCGCACGAGAGCTGGCTCGACCTCAAGGACCGGCGGCTGCGCGGCATCGCCGCCGAGCTCGCGGCGGGGCTGAGCGTCGGCGAGCCGTGCGCGGTGTGCGGGGCGACCGAACATCCCCGCCCCGCGCGCCCGGGCGCCGGCCATGTGGACCGTACGGCGGAGGAGGCCGCGCTGGCGGCCTACCGGCGGGCGGAGGCCGGGCGGGAGGAGGCCGAGCGGCGGCTCCAGTCGCTGCGGGAGGCGCTGGCGGGCGCGGAGGCCGCCGCGGGCGGCGGAACGGCGGACGAACTGGACCGGGCCGCGGCGGACTTGGAGACCGCGCTCGCCGAGGCCCGCGGCGCCGGGGCCGACGGCCACGCCGCGCGCGAGGCGCTCGCCCACGCCGAGGAAGAGCACGAGCGGCGCGTGGCCCAGCGGCAGGAGGCCGAGCGGCGCGCCGCCGCGCGCACCTCGCGGCGCGAGGCCCTGCTGCGGGAGCGGGCCGCGCTGCTGGCGGAGTTGGAGCGGGCCCGCGGCGGTGCCGCCACCGTGGCCGAGCGCGCCGCCCGGCTGGAACGTCACGCGGGGCTGCTGGCCCGGGCCGCCGAGGCGGTCCGGGAGGCCGAGGCCGCCGCGCGGCGGCTGGCGGAGGCCGGGGCGCGGCTCGTCGACGCCGCGCGCCGCGCGGGCTTCGAGACGCCACACGCCGCGGCCCGCGCCGTACTGCCCGCGGTGGACCAGCGCGGGCTGCGGCACCGTCTGGAGCAGCGGCAGACGGAGTCCGCGGCCGTCGCGGCCGAGCTGGCCGATCCGCAGGTGGTGGCGGCCGCGCAGGAGCCCCCGGCCGACCCCACCGCCGCCGAGGCGGCGGCCGAGGCGGCCACCCGCGCGCTGCGCGAGGCGTCGGCGCGGGACGCGGCGGCCCGCACCCGCTGCCAGGAGCTGGACCGGCTCTCCGCCCAGGCCGTCGCCGACGCGCGGCGGCTCGCCCCGCTGCGCGAGGAGCACGACCGCCTGGCCCGCCTGGCCACGCTCGCGGCGGGCACCTCCGCCGAGAACGAGCGGAGGATGCGCCTGGAGGCGTACGTCCTGGCCGCGCGGCTCGAACAGGTCGCCGCCGCGGCCAGCGCCCGGCTGCGGCGCATGTCCGCCGGGCGCTACACCCTCGTGCACTCCGACGCACGGACGGGCGGCCGCGGCAGGTCGGGGCTCGGCCTGCATGTCATCGACGCCTGGACCGGCAGCGAGCGCGACACCGCGACCCTCTCCGGCGGCGAGACCTTCTTCGTGTCGCTGTCGCTCGCCCTCGGCCTCGCCGATGTGGTGACGGACGAGGCGGGCGGCACCCGGCTGGACACCCTCTTCATCGACGAGGGTTTCGGCAGCCTGGACGAGCAGACCCTCGACGAGGTCCTGGATGTGCTGGACTCGCTGCGCGAGCGGGACCGTACGGTCGGCATCGTCAGCCATGTCGCCGACCTCCGCCAGCGCATCCCGGTGCGGCTGGAGGTGGTGAAGGGCCGCGACGGATCGGCGGTCCGCCACCGTACGGCCGGGGGCACGGCCGGAGCGGGCGGGCGGACCTGACGCGGGCGGACCCCGCCGGTCCGCGATCCGCCCCGTCAGCGCGGCCCTACGCGGCTGCCGACACCAGGCCCCGTCGCGCCCGCCGCAGCCAGCGTCTCGAACAGCGCGTCCGTGTCGGCGTCCCGCGGGAGCCCGCTGACCTGGCCGTCCCCGACCTCCACCACACGCCACCGCCCGTCCTCGCGCAGCGCCAGATCCGTGGTCACGAACCGGCAGCCCAGCTCCCGTACGGCCGGCGCCACCGCCGCCAGGTCGGGGGAAGGGCGCAGCTCGGGTGAGTCGGGGTGGGGGCCGACGAGGGCGGGTTCGCCGTCCACCCACCAGACGCGGGCCTCGCCCACCGGCGCGTACGGCTCGTACGCGCGCAGCACCACGCCCCCGGTCAGGAACTCGCCCTGTAGCTCGACGAAGCGCGCCACGACGGCGGCCAGGCGGGGCGCATCGGCCAGGTCCGGGACGTAGCAGGCCTCGGTCCACTCGTGTTTGCGGGACTTGACCCAGTCCTTGACCACGGCCGGGCCGCCGCCGAGCCGGGCGGCGAGGTCCGCCAGCTCGGCCTCGCCCGGCGCCCGGTCCGGAGGCGACGGGAGCCAGGCGCTGCGCGGGGTCAGCGCGGCGAAGGTGTCGTACCAGCCGGGCAGCTCATGCGCGGCGCGGTACCGCTCGGGGGAGGTGAGCAGGGCGCAGCCCCGGTCGGCGAGCGCCGCGGACAGCTCGGCGTATCGGTTGCCCGACACCATCCAGCCGCGGTACCACGCGGGTCCGGCGTCCCGCGGCACCCGGGCGACCGCGTCCGCCGCGCCCTGGGACATCAGTGCCTCGTGGTCGACCAGGGCCACTGTCACCCCCAAGGCGCGGGCGGCCCGCGCCTCCTCGGCGAACTCGGGGTCGACGCGCCGCGGTGCGAGCGGATCGCAGGGGAAGAGGAAGACGGTGCTCATAGCGGCTGACTTTAGGAAGCCGGGCGGCCGCGCCGCAACGGCGATGCGTCCGCCATGGCAATGCGTCCGCCTCGGCGATGCGCCCGGCCCGACCCCCTCACCCCGTCAGATCGCTGAGAGTTCGGCCACCAGGTCGTCCAGGCCGAGCGAGCCCTGTGAGAGGGCCGCCATGTGCCAGGACTTGGCGTCGAAGGCGTCACCGTGGGCCTTGCGGGCCGCCTCGCGCCCGGCCAGCCAGGCGCGCTCGCCCAGCTTGTAGCCGATGGCCTGGCCCGGCATGCCCAGGTAGCGCACCAGCTCGCTCTCGATGAAGTCCGCGGGCCGGCCGCTGTGCCGGGCGAAGAACTCCTGCGCCAGCCCCGGCGTCCAGCGCTCCCCGGGGTGGAACGGGGAGTCGGCGGGGATCTCCAGCTCCAGGTGCATGCCGATGTCGATGATCACCCGCACCGCGCGCATCATCTGCGCGTCGAGGTAGCCCAGGCGCCGCTCGGCGTCGGTGAGGTACCCCAGCTCGTCCATCAGCCGCTCCGCGTACAGCGCCCAGCCCTCCGCGTTGGCGCTGACCATGCCGACCGTGGCCTGGTAGCGGGAGAGCCGGTCGGCCACATGCGTCCACTGCGCCAGCTGTAGATGGTGGCCGGGCACGCCCTCGTGGTACCAGGTGGAGACCAGGTCGTAGACCGGGAAGCGGGTCTCGCCCATGGTGGGCAGCCAGGTCCGGCCCGGCCGTGAGAAGTCCACCGACGGCTGGGTGTAGTACGGCGCCGCCGCGGTGCCCGGCGGCGCGATCATCGACTCGACCCGCTTGACCCGCTCGGCCAGGTCGAAGTGGGTGCCGTCCAGCGCCTCGATGGCCTGGTCCATGAGGCCCTGAAGCCAGGCGCGGGTCTCCTCGACGCCCTCGATGGCCTGGCCGTGCTCGTCGAGGTGGCGCAGCGCCTCCCAGGGGGTGGCGCCGGGGAGGATCTTCTCCGCCTCGGTGCGCATCTCGGCGTGCAGCCGGTGGTATTCGGACCAGCCGTAGGCGTACGCCTCGTCCAGGTCGAGGTCGGTGCCGTTCCACATGCGCGCCCACCGCTGGTAGCGCTCGCGTCCGACGACGTCCGGCGTGCCCTGGACCGCCGGGCCGTACACATCGCGCAGCCAGTCGCGGAGCGTGGCGAAGGCGGCGGTGGCCTCGGCCGCCGCCTCGTCCAGCTCGGCGCGCAGCGCCTCGGGGCCGCCGGCCGCGAAGTCGGAGAACCAGCCGCGGTCGGTGTCGGCGGTGCCGATCCATTGGCCGAGCTGGCCGACGACCGTGGACACCTGGCGGGGGCCGGCGGGCAGATCCTGCCGCAGCCCCTCGGCGAGCGAGGCGCGGTACCCCTCCAGGGCGGCCGGTACGGCGCGCAGCCGCGCGGCGACCGCCGCCCAGTCGTCCTCGGTCTCGGCCGGCATCACGGTGAAGACGCCGCGCATGGCGTGCAGCGGGGAGTGGAGGTTGCTGACCGCCCGCAGGTGTTCCCGCGCCTCGTGCACGGCGAGCTCGGCGGTCAGCCGCTCCCGCAGCAGCCGGGCGCAGCGCCGCTCGATGTCGCTGTCCGCACCGGGCCGCGCCTCGGCCTCGCCGAGCCGGCCCAGGGTGGTGCGGGCGAGGTCCGCGAGCGCCTCCTGCCCCGCGGGCGAGAAGTCCGGCAGGCGCCGGGCGCTTTCGGGCACCCCCAGGTAGGTGCCGGTGATCGGATCGAGTTCGATGAGGGCGTCGACGTAGGCGTCGGCCACCTGGCGGGGCAGGGATGCGTCATTGGTCTCGGACATGCGGCCATCCTCGTACGACGGAAGGGGTCGCGTCACGGGCATGTGGATGTTACGTACCTGACCGAGATCATCTCGAGGGGATCACCGCGGGCGAGAGCCGGGCGGTGATGACGAGCGTGCCCTCCTCGATCTGATAGTCCAGCGGCAGCTCCAGCGCGCGCATCGCCGCGACCATGCCGGTGTTGGCCGACTGGGTGACGGCGTAGACGCTCTCGCACCCCGTCTCGGTGGCCATCGCGACCAGCCGCCGCAGCAGCTCCCCGCCGATGCCCCGCCGCTGCCACTCGTCCTCGACGAGCAGCGCGATCTCGGTCTCGTCCCCGTCCCACAGCAGATGGCCGAGGGCCACCAGCCGCCCGGAGGCGGTGTGTGCGGCGAGGGTGCGGCCGAAGCGGGGGCTCAGCAGATGGCCGAGGTAGCGGTCGGCGTCGGCGACCGGGCCGTGGTAGCGCAGGGCGAGCGTCTCGGCCGAGCACCGCTGGTGCATCGCGCGCGCCCCGTCCAGGTCGCGGGTGTCGGCGCGGCGCACGGTGATCTCGTTGCCCTCGGGCAGCGTCAGCACATCGTGGCGGCGCGGGACGCGCGGGCCCAGCCGGGCGTCCAGCTCGACCAGCGCGCGGGCGCGCGCGAACTCGGTCGGGGTGAAGGGGAGGTACGAGCGCTCGATGGTGATCGCGCCGCCGGACGGGTCTCGCAGCCGCATCACGGTCTCCTCCAGCACGCCCTCGACCGGCGGTACCCCGTCCAGCGGGCGGCCGCTCAGGGACTTGGCGGGCAGTGACCGGATGGTGCAGCGGCCGAGCAGCTGGCGCAGCGCGAGAGGGAGCTCGGCGGCGTCCAGGGCGGTGCGGGTGGCCAGGGACAGGATTCGGGTCGGCGCGTCCACCAGGTCGTGGGTGTCGGCCCGCTCCATCCAGGTGTCCCGGCCGCCGCCGGCCGTGACGGCGTGGGTCAGCTCGGCGGGCGGCAGTCCGGCGGGGGCGCGCAGCAGGAACTCGTCCACGGTGCCGTCAGCCAGCGGGTGGGTCTGCAGCGCCAGGATGTCGACCTCGTGGCGGGCGAGCACCACGCACAGCGCCGCGAGGGTCCCGGGCGCGTCCCGTACGGTCGTCCGCATCCGCCACAGGGCGGTGTCGGCGCTCCGGGCACCGTTCGTGCCGTTCGCGTCGGGTGCGCCGTCCGTGCTCTCCGTACCGTCCGTGACAGGGCCGTTGGCATGGCGCCGTGACCACCGGGCGGCCAGCTCCACCAGATCGCGCCGCCAGCCGTGGGGGCGCCGGGTGTGGTCGTGAGGGGTCGCGTGGGTCATGCGTACACCCTTGCCGAAGGGTGTTGCGTGATCACGAACGCATTGTGACCGATGGGTTAAGAGGGCATTTGCCGTGTGAAACCGTTTTTGTCTGGAATGGAACGGTTGAAAGGTGAGGCCTGACAGCCTGACGGACTTCAGCTTCTTCAGGCTCTCATGCCGCGGCCAGCCGCCGCAGCACCGCCCCGCAGCGCCGCGCGTACGCCCGCTGAAAGAGCGGCACCAATGGCCCGGCCGCACGCGTGTACCAGGCCGCCGGGCGGCTGAAGGCCGTCACCGTGAGCATAACGGCCCCGTCCCGCTCCAGGCTGACGACGAACGACTCCTCGCCGCGCTCCGGGTGCCCGGGCAGCGTCCCGTACGCGAAGCCGGTCCGTGTTTTTTCCGCCACTGTCCACACCACCTGGCACGGCGCGCGCAGCCGCAGCCGCCCCACCCCCAGCCCGATCACCACGGGCAGGCCCGCCACGGCGGTCGGCTCCCAGCAGCGCACCGTCAGACCAAGCCCCCGGTGCATGCGCCAGTCCATCAGCGCCCGGCCCGCGGCCCCGAACGCGTCGGGGCCGCGGCCCACCGGGACGCACGCCCGGAGATGGCGGTAGCCGGCGGGCAGCGGCCACTGCCGCGTGGCGCCTGTCTCCGGGTAGGTCAGACGGGATACGGGGCCGGTGGTGGACATGCTCGTACGGTACGAGCCCGGCCCCGCGCGTCACTGGCCGACGCGCCCGGGGCGCAACACCTTGGTGAACAGGACCCCTCCGCCCAGCTCGCGCAGCCGGACCGTCAGCTCGCCGCTGTGCCCGTCGATGTCCACCTCGCCGAAGAACTGGAAGCCCTCGGCCGGTGAGACGTTCGCCCTGGTCGGCGCCTTGACGAAGGGCTGCTCCGGCCCGAAGGTGCCGTCCGGCTTCACCGCCGGGAACGAGCCCGCGTTCAGTGGCCCGGAGACGAACTCCCAGAACGGGGCGAAGTCCTTGAAGGCCGCCCGCGACGGGTCGTAGTGCTGGGCGCTGGTGTAGTGGACGTCCGCCGTCAGCCACACCGTGCCGGTGATCTTCCGGTGCTTGATGTGCCGCAGCAGCTCCGCGATCTGCAGCTCACGGCCGAGCGGCGCCCCCGGGTCGCCCTGCGAGACCGCCTCGAAGTCCGTAGCCCCGTCCGGGACCACCAGACCCAGCGGCATGTCACAGGCGATCACCTTCCACACCGCGCGCGACGCCGACAGCTCCCGCTTGAGCCAGGCCAGCTGCTCGGCGCCGAGGATGCCCTGGGTGTCCTCGGGCTGCCGGTCCGGCGAGTTGGCGTTCCGGTACGTACGGCAGTCCAGCACGAACACGTCGAGCAGCGGGCCGTGCCGCAGCACCCGGTACACCCGGCCCTCGCCGTCGGGCCGCAGTGTGGAGATCGGGAAGTACTCGCTGAACGCCTGCCGCGAGCGTGCCGCCAGCACGTTGACGTTCTTCTCGGTGTAGCGGGCGTCGGTGAGGATCTCGCCCGGGTACCAGTTGTTGAGGACCTCGTGGTCGTCCCACTGGACGATGGTCGGCACCTGCGCGTTGAATCGGCGCAGATTGGCATCAAGCAGGTTGTAACGGAAGTTGCCCCGGAACTCCGCGAGCGTCTCGGCCACCTTGGACTTCTCCTCGGTGGTGATGTTCCGCCAGGTGCGGCCGTCGGGCAGCGCCACGCTCTGCGTCAGCGGGCCGTCGGCGTAGATGTTGTCACCGCTGCACAGGAAGAAGTCCGGGTCCAGCCGCCGCATCTCCTCGAAGATCCGGTAGCCGCCGAGGTCCGGGTTGATGCCCCAGCCCTGCCCGGCCAGGTCGCCCGACCACACGAACCGCACCCCCTGACGGCGGGCCGGCGCGGTGCGGAACGTCCCGTACACCGGCTCGCCGGTGCGGCGCGGGTCGTCCGGGTCGGCGAGCAGCACCCGGTAGTGGACCTGGCTGCCCGGCGGCAGCCCGTGCAGCGCGGTGGTGCCGGTGAAGTCGCTGCCGGCCCCCAGCACCGGGCCCCGCCAGCGCCGCGCCTTCGCGAACGACTCGGTCGCGGACGTCTCGACGACCATCCGGGCCGGACGGTCGGAGCGCACCCACACCAGGCCCGAGGATGTTGTGACATCGCCCACCTGGACGCCCCACTGGGCGCTCGGCCGCCCGGACAGCGCCTGCGCGGGCGCGGCGGACGCCGTCGACGACGCCAGCGCCGGCAGCGCCAGCCCGGCGGACGCGGCCGCCGACCCCAGCAGTACCTGCCGCCGCTCGAGCCCTCGGTTATCGGATCTGTCGGATTCCCGCGCCATGCCGAACCTCCCGTTGTTCATGGAACCGCTGTGCGGTGTGCGGTCCCGTTGCTATCGGTGCCAGATGCCTCGCATTCGAACGGACAGTGAACAACTCACCGCGGGGCGGCGGGAAGGCCCGGGACCCCGGCATTGGCGATCAGGGCCACGGCCTGGGCGATCCGGGCGGGAGAGAGATGGGCGTAGCCCATCACCAGACGTACGTGTCCGTCGTCCGCTCCGTCGTCCGTGGCAGCGCGGGCGGTGTGCGGGCGAGCGGGGACGCGCCCGGGCCGATGCCCGTAGTCGGCGAGCGGGCGCAGCGCCACCCCCGCCCGCGCCGCGCGCTCCAGGAAGCGCGCCTGGGGTCCGTACCGCCGTGGCAGCCGCGCGATGACATGCAGCCCGGCGGCGATCCCGGTCACCTCCGTCCCCGGGAAGTGTTCGGCCAGCGCCGCGACCAGCGCGTCGCGCCGCTCCCGGTAGGCGCGCCGGCAGCGCCGCAACTGCCGGTCGTAGTCGCCGCGTTCGATGAACTCGGCCAGCAGCGCCTGATCCAGCGCCGGATTGCCGAGATCCATGGTCCGCTTGCGCTCCACGACCAGGTCCACCAGCTGTTGGGGTATCACCAGCCAGCCCAGCCGCAGCCCCGGGGCGAGCGACTTGCTGACCGAGCCGGCATAGGCGACCCGGGCCGGGTCGAGGCCCTGCAGCGCGCCGACCGGTGCCCGGTCGTAGCGGAAGTCGCCGTCGTAGTCGTCCTCCACCAGCAGCCCGTCGGCGGCGCGCGCCCACTCCAGCAGCTCCAAACGGCGCCGCGCCGAATACGCGATGCCCGAGGGGAACTGGTGGCAGGGGGTGAGCTGGGCGGCCCGCGCGCCCGACGCGGCCAGCGCGGCGGGCGACAGCCCCTCGGCGTCCAGCGGCACGGGGACGGCCGTCAGGCCCGCCGCCGAGAGCAGCGCGGTGTGCTCGGGGCTGCCGGGGTCCTCCACCGCCACGGCCCGGTGGCCAAGACCGGCCAGCGTGAAGCCCAGCAGCGTCATGGCCTGCGCGACGCCCGAGCAGATCACCACGGACTCCGGGTCCGCCACCACCCCACGGCGGCGGGTGAGCAGCCCCGCCACGGCCGCCCGCAACTCCGGCAGCCCGCGCGGATCCGGATAGCCGAGCCCGCTGTGCGGAAGGCGCGCCAGTACCCGGCGATGCGCCGCCGACCACGCGGCGCGCGGGAACAGCGACAGATCGGGGGTGCCGGGCAGAAATCCGGTCTCCGGCGCGCCGCCGGAGACCGGCCGCTTGTGCTCCCGCACCGCCGCGGTCTGCGCCGCCCCGCTCACCCAGGTGCCCGAGCCCCGGCTGCTGCTGAGGTACCCCTCGGCCGTCAACTGCTCGTACGCGTCGGTCACAAGCCCGCGCGAGACCCCCAGATCGGCCGCCAACTCCCGGCTGGACGGCAACCGTGTCCCGGCGGCGATCCGCCCGGAGCGCACCGCCTCGCGCAGCGCGGACTGAAGCATCCGCCCGCGCCGACGGGGCGGCGCGGCCGCGGTGGGGAGCAGCAACTCCCAGGCGGCGGTCCAGGAAGTGGTCCGTGAATCAGCCATCGGATTGGACCTTAAAGGGTGCCGGTCGGCTGCCTAGCGTCGGCGCCATGAAACGAAGCGATCTCCCCGAGGGCACGGTACCGGCGGGGCGCCACCGCCCCGCGGTTGCCACCCCCGAGCCCCCAGACGCCCCCGCACCCGGCGCGCCGCGCCGCGCGGACGGAGGCGATACGGGTACACCCGCGGCTGGTGGCCCGGCCGTCCCGGCGGGTCGAGCCACCGCCGGTGACGCCACCACCCATGCCACCGCCGGCGCCGCCGGCCCCGGGCCGGTCGAGGCGCGGGCCGTGCGCCGGGCGGCAGGCCGTGGCGGCGCCGCTCGTCCTGCCGGCGTCGGCGGCCCGGCCGACGCCCTGGGCACCGATGGCGTCCCTGACCCGGCCGGTCCGGCGGGCCGGACCGACCCGGCCGCCACGACCGTCCCGGCGGCCGCCGACCCCGTCATCACCGACGCCACGGCAGGCCCTGCCGGCTCGCCCGGCCCTGTCGGCCCCGGGCCCGGCGAGGCCCGGGGCGTACGCCGGGCGGCGGGCCGTGGCGGCGCCGCCCGTGCCGCCGGCGGCGGTACGAATGCGGCCGGTGTCGGCGGCCCGGCTGTCCCGCTCGGCGCCGGTGGCGCCCCTGACACGGCCGGTCCGGCGCGCCCGGCCGGTCGGCTCGGCCGAGCCCAACCGGCGATCCCCACCAGGGCCGTTGGCCCGGCGCGCCCCGCTGACCCGCTCGCCATGGCCGACCCGGCCGCCGCCGACCCCAGGCCGGCCGTCCGCCCAGCGGAGACCGTCGCCGCGGAGGATGTCGCCGCGGAGAGTCTCGCCGCGGAGGGTGTCGCCGCGGAGGGTGTCGCCGCGCCCCGCGCGACGCCGGGGCACGGCGGTGGCGGGCGGTCGCGCCATGGGCTGCTGGGGGCGCTGCTCGCGGGCTTGGCGTGCTGCCTGGTCGGTGCCTCGTTCACCGCCAACAGCGTGCTCGGCCACTACCCGCACGCGGGAGGCCAGGCACTGCGCTACGGCCTCGCCTGCGTCCTGCTTCTGCCGCTCGCCGGGCGCGGTGGGCGGGCGGTGCTGGGTCCGCTGCGGGCGCTGAGCGGGCGGCAGTGGGGGCGGCTGGCGGCGCTCGCGGCCGTTGGCATGGTCGGGTTCAACCTGGCCGTGCTCGCGGCGGAGGGCAGTGCGGAGCCCGCGGTGCCGGGGGTGTTCGTCGGCTGCGCGCCCGTGGTCGTCGCCGTGATCGCGCCCGCGCTCGACGGGCGGCGCCCGGCCCCGGTGGTGGTCGCGGGGGCGCTGTCTGTCGCCGCGGGCGCGATCACGGTGCAGGGGTGGGGGCGTACGGACACGGCCGGGCTGCTGTGGTCGGTGGGGGCGCTCGCGGGCGAGGTGGGCTTCGCCGTACTCGCCGTCCCCGTCCTGCGGCCGCTCGGCCCCCGGCTGCTGTCCGCCGCGGCCTGCGGCCTCGCTGCCGTGGAGTCCGCGCTGCTCGGCCTGGTGCTCGACGGCGCGGGATGGCTGAGGGTGCCGGACGGGGGAGAGACGGCGGCGCTGCTGTGGCAGGCGGCCGTGGTCACCGTCGTCGGCTTCGTCTGCTGGTACGTCGGCGTCCAGCGGATCGGCGCCGAGCGGGCCACCCTGTTCTCCGGCCTGATCCCCGTCTCCGCCGCCGCGACCGCACCGCTCGTCGGCGCGGGCGGCTACGGCCCGGCGCAGGCGGTCGGCAGCCTCCTGGTCGCCCTGGGCGTGGCCCTGGGCTCGGGCCTGGTGGGCCGCGGCTCGGTTCTCGCCCGGCCACCGCTGGGCGGAGGTACCTCCCGGCGGTAGCCGGGGGCGCCCCCGCCGGGGCGCCTGAGCCTCCCGCAGCCTTCGGCCGGGGGTACCCCCTGCCGACGGTCGGCCACGCGGCGATCGCAGCCTCGGGGCCTGCGCGCGTTCTCCCCCTCACAGCACACATCAGCGCCTCCGGCGCGGGCGGCGCGCCCCTTCGGCGCGCGCGGCCGGTCAGCGGCTGCCGTCCAGGACGACGCGGGCGACGAGGGCCGGGTCGTCGTTCATGGGGACGTGGCCGCAGCCGGGGAGGCGGACCAGCCGGGCGGCGGGGATCGCGCGCTTGGCCCGGACGCCCTGACGGGGCAGCAGCACCCGGTCGCGGGTGCCCCAGCCGATGGTGACCGGCACGTCGGGGACGTCGTCCGTGAACACGACTCCGCGCCCGGACGCGAGGGTGGCCTCGAACCCGGTCGCCTCGCGCATGGCCCGCGCCTCGGCGACCACCGCCGGGGCCGAACGCCGCCCGGGCCGGGCGCAGATGGTGCCGGTCAGCGCCGCCCGCCCCGCCGCCGTCCGCGCCAGCCGGCCGATCAGCGGCAGCGGTATCGCCCGGGCGCCTACCCGCATGGCCGTCAGCACCCCGAAGGCGTAGCGGCGTTCGGCCTCGCTCCAGAACCGCGCCGGGGCGAGCGCGGTGACCGACCGTACGAGCTTTCGGCGGCCGAGTTCGAGGGCGAGCAGCCCGCCCAGGGAGTTCCCGGCGACGTCCGGACGGTCGAGAGCGAGCGCCTCGAACAGCGCGGCGAGCACGGGCACCACGCCCTCCAGGCCGTACCCGACGCCGTCCGGCAGCGCGGAGGACTCCCCGAAGCCGGGCAGGTCGACGGCCGTCACCTCGCGCTCGACGGCGAGGATGTCCAGCACCGGCTCCCAGGCCTGCCAGTGGTGTCCGATGCCGTGCAGCAACACCAGGGGCCGGCCGGCGCCGCGCCGCTCGTAGACGACGCGCGCGGGCTGCCGCCCGGTGGGCGTGTCGATGGGGAAGGTGATGGTGGCGGCCATACGGCGGCTCCTCGTCGGTTCCAGGCGACATGGTGACTCGGTGACGCGGTGTCGTGCTGATGTGGTGACTCGGTGACGTCGCGAGACAGGATGTCAGCGGGAGTTACCCAGGGGTAGACCCGGTGCGTGTCATGCCCCGGCGGGGTGGGATGATGGGCCTCGTGGCCACTTCTGACACCGCGGCCGACACCGCGACGGCAGTCTTCGAAGAGCACCGCTCCCTGCTGACCGGAGTGGCCTACCGCATGCTGGGTCGGGTGACGGACGCGGAGGACGTCGTCCAGGAGGCATGGCTGCGCTGGTCGGGCGCCGACCGCGAGGCGGTGCGCGAACCCCGCGGCTATCTCGTACGGATCGCCACCCGGCTCGCCATCGACCGGCTGCGGCAGGTGCAGGCCCGCCACGAGTCGTACGTCGGCCCGTGGCTGCCCGAGCCGATCGCCACCGACTTCGGCCACACCGTCCCGGACACCGCCGAGCGGGCGGTACTCGCCGACTCCGTCTCGCTGGCCGTGCTCGTCGTCCTGGAGTCGCTCTCACCGCTGGAGCGCGCGGTGTTCGTGCTGCGCGAGGCCTTCGGCTTCCCGCACGGGGAGATCGCCGCCACTTTGGACCGTACGGAGGCGGCGGTGCGGCAGCTGGCCGGGCGGGCGCGGCGCCATGTGGAGGAGCGCAAGCCGCGGTTCGAGGTGGACCCGGGGCAGCGCCGTGACCTGACGGAGCGCTTCCTGACCGCCGCGCAGGGCGGCGACCTCGAGGGGCTGCTCGCACTGCTGGCGCCCGATGCGCGCCTCATCGGCGACACCGACGGCAAGTCCAAGGCGCCGCTGCGGATCATGGAGACGGCGGACAAGATCGCCCGCTTCCTGACGGCGGTGGGCCAGGACACCGTCCCGGACGCGGAGCTGGTCTTCACCGAGCTCAACGGCGGCCCGGCGATGGTCCTGTTCTCGGCCGGCCGTCCCGACACGGCCCTGTCCCTCGATGTCGCCGACGGCCGGATCCAGGCCGTCTACATCATGCGCAACCCCGACAAGCTGACACACCTGACACAGCTGGCGCAGGTGCCCCCGGCGGACGCGGCTCAGTGAACGGAGAACCCGCCGTCGACGAAGATCGACTGCCCGGTGACATAGTCGGAGGCGCGGCTCGCCAGAAAGACCGCCGCGCCCGCGAAGTCCTCGGGCAGGCCGTTGCGCCCGACCATCGTGCGCGCGGCCAGCGCCGCCACCCGCTCGGGGTCGGCGGACAGCCGCGTGTTGAGCGGTGTCATCACGAACCCCGGCACGAGCGTGTTGCAGGTGACGCCGTACGGCGACCACGCCTCGGCCTGTGACCGGGCCAGCGACTCCAACGCCCCCTTGGACACTCCGTACGCGCCGCTCTGCACAAACGCCCGGTGCGCCTGCTGGGAGGTGATGTGGATGATCCGGCCGAAGCCCCGTTCGGCCATCCCCGGGCCGAACCGCTGCCCCAGCAGATAGGGCGCCTCCAGGTTCACCGCCATCGTGGTGTCCCACGCCTCCTCGCCGAGCTCGCCCATCGGGGGCCGCAGATTGATCCCGGCGCTGTTGACGATGATGTCGGGCTCCCCGAACAGCGCGGCCGCCTCCTCGGCCGCCGCGCGCACACCGTCGCGGGTGCCGAGATCGGCGCTCACCCGGGCCGCCCGGCAGCCCAGCCCCGTCAGCTCTTCGACGGTGGCGGCCAACTCCGCTTCCCTGCGTGCCACCACCACGACGCTCGCGCCCGCGCGCGCCAGGGCGCCGGCGATACCGCGGCCGATGCCCGAACTGCCGCCGGTCACCACGGCGACCCGGCCGTCCAGCGAGAACAGTTCGGAGAGGTAGGCCTGTGACGTCATGCCGGAATTCTAGGCGGCCCGGCGGCCCGGCGGCCCGTGGATTGGTCTTGACCAAGTCACCGCGCCGCCTTATGGTCGGACTAGATACTGCAACAACCTTTAATAAAGAAACACACATATCAAGCGCGTAGATCTGTTGTGGAGGACAGGGTGGGGACCACGCAGCTCGACACGGTGCCGGAGCCCAAGTACTGGCACCTCAAGACCGTGCTCAGCGACGCGCTCGACTCGGAGTTCGCGGTCGGTGAGATCCTGCCCAACGAGCGTGAGCTCGCGGCCCGCTTCGGCGTGGCCCGCGCCACCCTCAGGCAGGCCCTCGAACAGCTCGAGCTGGAGGGCAGGCTGCAGCGCCGCCGGGGCGTGGGCACCACCGTCGCCCCGCCCCGTATGGGCGTCGCGGTCGGCGACCAGGCCCACAGCTGGGAGGACGCGGACGACGCGGACTGGCAGCCCGTCGACAGCACGGAGGCCGCGCCGCCCGCCGCGGTCGCCCGGCTCCTCGAAATCCCGCCCGGCACCCTGGTGCACACCGTGCGCCGCGCCCGTGTCAGCCGCGGTCAGCCGATCGCCGCCGAGCTCCTCTACGTCCCGTCCGGCTCCGTGCCCGGCCTCACCGCCATCGACACCCCGCCGGGCGCCCCCCGCGCCCGCGCGGTCCTCCGCGAACTGCGCCGCGTCGCACTCGAAAGCCGCGAGCAGTCCGTCGAACTGGGCTCCGCCCGCGCCGACGACGCCAAACAACTGGACCGTCTGCCCGGCGCCCCCGTCCTCCTCGTCACCACCCGCTACACGGCGGCCGGCCACACGGTCGCCGTAGCCGTCGCCACCTACCGGGCCGACACCTGCCGCCTCACCTTCGGCGACGGCGCGGACGTGGAACTTTTGGCGGGCTGACCTGAACGGACCGCCGGGGACGGCCCGAAGGCGGTCATGGCCCGGTGCTCGCGGTGTTCGCGGGGGCTTTCGCAGGGCCCAGCTCGCGGATGATGCGGGTCAGGTCGTCCGGGGCGGCCGCGAGGCGAACCGGCTCGCCCGCGTCGTCGAGTTCGGCGATGTGCCAGCTTCTGGGGACGGTGTCGCCGTCGCTGCCCCGGGCGCGCCGCACGTTCTTGACGGTGAGCCGCTCCACCGGTATCCGCTTCGCCGCGAACCGGCCCGGCCCGGGGTGGGGTGTCACCGCGGGCGGGCCGCCTCCGAGGACGATGTGGGTGCCGAAGCCGAGCGGGTTGTAGTCGGTGTGCTCCAGGAAGCGGGCGGCCAGGAACGCCTCCGTCTCCTTCTCGGCGTCCACTTCGGGCACTTGGGCCGCTCCGGTCGCCCCGAACGCTCCGGGCGCACGGACGCGGGTGGCGCGCCAGGCCCAGGCGAACAGGGCCAGTGTGACCAGCGAGCCCGTGGCCGCCCAGGTGATCGGGGCAGGGGAGGCGAGCAGGGTCGTGGGGTGGAGGTAGCAGAGCGGCAGCAACCACAGGGCGGTACCGGCGAGCGCGGCCGCGAACGGAAGGGCCGATGGGAGGACCTCGTCGTCGGGCAGCCGGCGCCCGCGCAGGCGCAGCAGTACCTGGGCGCCGGGGTAGCCCGCGGCGAGGGCGAACACGGCCGCGAGGACGGCCAGTTCCCCTGCGCCGGGGATGTGCTCGCGCCACACATGGCCCTCTCCGGCGACCTCCCTCACCTGGCCGCGCCAGACGGTCAGCTCGACGCTGTCGCCGGCCTGGAACTCCCCGGCGGCGTCGCTCGAGACCATGAGTCGCTCCAGTGGCCGGCCGTCGGTGAAGTACAGCCAGCTGCGCTGCTTGGGCGGGTTGGCCTCGGTCCGCGCGATCACGGCCGGAAGGGTGGTCAGGCATGTGTCGCGCTCCGTGGCGGGCGTCCCGGCGGTGCACGGGATGGCCGATCGCCACGCCCGCTCGTCCGACGCGAAGCTCGGCACGAACCACGCGGCCAGGCCCGCGCCCGCGAGCAGCAGCGCGCACAGGCCCAGCGACCCGGCCCAGCCGCGCCCGGCGGTGCGGTACGAGACGACGCGGAGGTGGCTCGACTCCGGGGCTCCGTAGCGGCGGTGCAGTGCGCGGAGCGCTTCCAGCTTCGCGTCGAAGTCCGGGTCGTGGGGTGACAAGCTCTGTGGCAGAGGCAGAAGCCGCTTGCGTCCGTCGCGCAGCACCACGCTGACGCGACGGGTCTCCTGCACCCGAGGGGTGTTTGCGTACTTCAGGCGTACGCGCAGGTCGGCGATGTCGCGCCACGCCACGCTCCGGCGGCGCAGCAGTGTCCGGGAGCGCAGGCCGTCCGCGTCGGCGCTCACCTGGGCGGTGACAGCGTGGAGCGAGGCGATGCCCACCAGCGCGAGAAGCAGCCCGGCGCCCAGCCACACATCCAGGAGCCTGCCCCAGAACACCATGCGCACCACGGCCAGGCTCGCCCCGGCCGCCCCGAGCCCGACGAAGAACCAGAGGGGGCGCTTCCACGGGGGACGGCAGGTCACTTCCCAGGTATCGGTCATGCGTAAATCCTGCCACCAGCAGGGCCGCTGAGCGCCGGTTCAAAGCCGCCGTTCCAGCCAGCGCAGCGAGGCGAGGCCCAACGCGGTCATCATGGCCACGAGGTTGCGATCGGTGTCCGGTCCGGCCGAGGCGGCGGAGCGCAGAAGAAAACCCGCGTGCGATGCCAGTACTTCGTCGACTTGGACGCGGTCGAGTGCGCGGGTCAGCGGGTGGCTCTCGGCGATCGGCTGTGGATCCACACCGCTGAGGGATGCGCTCGACAGCAGCGTGACGACATCGCAGTGGCGGGGCCCGATCCAGGCGTGCGGCCAGTCGACGACGAAGACACGGTCTGCGGTCAGCATGATGTTGAACGGGTACAGGTCTCCGTGCAGGAGCGTGCCGCCATCCAGCGAAGCGTTTTCTTCCAGGGCGACCAGTGCATCGAAGTGGCGGGCCGCCCACGGTGACAGTTTCTCCACCTTCGCCCGGGCAGCGGGGTCCTCCGCCAGAGCCGGCCACCCGCCGAGGCGCGGTTTGCTCAAGATCGCCGCCTCGACGGGGGACGGCGTCAGAACCGTCGCCATCTCGGTGACCGCCGCGATCACCCTGTCGAGCTCGTCCGGCTGCCACGGCTGAGCGGGCAGATGTCCGGGGATCTCCTCGAAGACCAGTACCACCCAGGTGCCGTCGTCGTAGGCGTCCAGAAGCCGCGGCGCCGGCACCTCTCCGGGAAGCCGCCGCGAGACCGCGATCTCCCGACGGTGGAAGTCCGCCACTGCCGGCGCTGTCAACGAGCTTGCCGCCTTGATGAACGCACGTCTGCCGTTCGCCAGGCGCACCCGCGCGGCCAGCCCCTCGGAAAACCCGCCCGGCTGGCTGACGGCGGTGGCCACCGGGCTGCCGAGCAGCCGCTCGACCCGAGCGGTCACCTCGCGTGGCATCGCCGCCCAGGCCATCCTTCGGCTGCCGGTGTCCGAGGGCAGGCCCGGGGCCACCGCGGCGGGATCTCCGTCGGGATCGTGTGTCATCTGGGTCTGCTCCGTCTTCGATGTGGCCGACTGCGAGGCCGGATCGGATCGGGTCAGTCGGCGAGCAGGGCATCCATCTGGCCGACCGCCTGCTGCAGTCCCTCTTCCATGCCCATCTCCAGCAGCCGCTCCATCTGCTCCCGGGAGTCGTAGGCCGAGCGCAGTTCCATCCGCGTGCCGCCGTCGTGCTCGGTGAGCCGCACCCGCACCGTGGTGGTCGGCATGTCGATGCTCGGTGTCCCGTCCGGGTCGGCGAAGCCGTCGGTGAACTCCAGGGAGGTCGGCGGGTTGACCGAGGTGATCCGCCACCAGCCGCGGTGCTTGTCGCCTTCAGGACCGGTCATGAAGTAGGTGACGTCTCCGCCTGGGGTCAGATCGTGCTGCTCCATGGTCGCCGGGTAGGTCGGCGGTCCCCACCAACGCTCCAGCTGCCGCGGGTCGGCCCACAGTCGCCACACCCGGTCGACCGGCGCGGCGAAGTCGGCGATCAGGGTGAGGGTCAGGCTGTCGAAGTCCTTGTCCACGCTGGTGACGCTCATCTGTCGGGTCCTTCCGTCGGGTTGTTCTCGTCGGGGTCGGTGTCCTGCGCGAGCAGGTGGGACATCCGATTCACTCGCCCGCGCCAGGCCGTCTCGAGCTCGTCGAGCGCCTGCCGCGCGCGGACTATGGCCTCGGGGTCGGCCCGCACGAGCTGCTCCCGCCCGCGGCGCTGCTTGGTGACCAGCCCGGCCCGTTCCAGTACCGCCACATGCTTCTGCACCGCGGCGAAGCTCATGGGGTAGACCTCGGCCAGCCGCGACACCGACAGCTCGTCCCGCACGCAGCGGCGGAGGATGCTACGGCGGGTGGCGTCGGCCAGCGCGTGGAACAGGCGGTCCACTGTCTCGTCGGTCGATTCATCTACAACCATTTGGTTGTAGGTTAGCTGTCTTGCCCACTCGCTGCAAGGCCGCTCACACATCCGTCGGCGGTGTGGCGCCGCACGCATGGGGGCGGACGCCCGCGGGAATGACTGCCGACGATGAACACCACCACACGCGGCGGGGTCGTGCGGCGCGCGCTGTGCCGCGCCGGGATCCACAGGGTCACGTATGTGTCGCCCGCTTCGGAGCCGTGCCTGCGGCAACAGTGCTGTGTGCACTGTGATCGGCTTCTGCACACCCGCCTCACCCACCGGTACGGGCCGGACAGTCCTACGGACCACGTGTGCGCCACGCTGGCGGTCTGCGCCAAGTGCGGGCACGAACGCAAGTATTACCGGCACCAGTTCTACCGAGGTTCCCTGGTGGCCGACCTGCCGCCGGAGCGGCGGCCCAAGTACGTCACCCGGAACCGGCAGGCGACGCCCTGCGATTACGTCCACATCTGCCACCGCTGCGGAGACATGGACCGGTACGTCGTCATCGAACACGACTGGGACACGCCACGCTGGGGAGGCCGCTGCCGCCGCTGCGCCGAATTCTGGGTCGACGACGGCGACGACTGACGTAGGGGTGTGGCCGAGGCCCAGGCGGTCGTCTCGCCCCCGAAGCCGACGGTGGCCGACGTACGACCTGGGACGCGTCCTCAGCGCCCGCGGGCGGTCTGGTCGGAGGTGAACTGGAGGCGTGGCGGGGGCTCGGTCGTCTCGTCCCAGGCGCGGCGCTCCGCGTAGTCGAGCCAGTCCAGGTACCACTCCGCGAACGAGACGTGCCCCGTTTTGCCGCGCAGTTCGACCGGCGCGACGCCCTCGCCGAGGGCCCGTACGTCGTTCCACATGGTGCCGCGCAGCGGGCCGGTGACCACGAGGAGCGAGTAGTACGCGCAGCCTTGGGAGCTGATGCAGAGGGTGCCCTCGGTCACGGCGTCGAGCAGTTCGTCGTGGCGGGCGTCCCAGGCGGCGTAGGCGGTGGCGAAGACATCGTCGTCCTGGTAGTCGGCCCCCCGGGGCTCCGCGTACTCGTGTTCGTCGAGTTCGGCCGTGAGCTCGGGGCGGAAGGGCAGCGCGCAGTGGCCGGTGGCGGGCGGGGTGTCGGGACTGGGGGGTTTCATCGGGAACAGGCCGTAGTCGGGGCCCGCGCCGCCGGCGCTCACCTCCAAGAGGAACGTGCGGTATTCCTCGGGCAGTTCGGCCCCGAGCCGCCGCTCCACCGCCCGCAACTGCTCCTCGGTGAGGACGGGCAGGAGCTCGAAGTTGTGGCCGTGGTCGGGGTAGTCGGCGCCGAACACCACCCACCACCGCGGCGCCTTCCGCAGCGCGAGCACGCGCTCCCGCACCCCTGCCCAGATCCCGTCCATCGCTCCTCCTCCATCTCGCGCCGTTGCCACCGTACGGGTATGCGCGGGCGCTGGCGGCCGTGGCCGGTCCACGGCACAATCCTCGACCGTGAAGATCACCGCGCGCGAACTCAACCGGGCCACCCTCAGCCGCCAACTGCTGCTGGGACGCAAGCCGCTGGGCGTCGTCGACGGAGTTCGTCGCGTCGTGGCGCTGCAGGCTCAGCACGCCGCCTCGCCGTACCTCGCGCTGTGGAACCGGCTCACCGGCTTCGCTCCGGACGATCTGGACGCCGCCTTCACTCGACGTACGGTCGTCAAAGCGACCCTGATGCGGATCACGTTGCACGCGGTCCACGCCGACGACTACCAGTGCTTCCGCGAGGCGATGCAGTCGACGCTGTACGCCTCGCGTCTCGGCTACCGCTTCGCCGCCTGGCTGCGCTGTGCGCGGCCCCCGGGGGCTCACCCCCGCGGACGGCGACGAACTGGTGCCGGAGCTGCTGACGTTCGCCGACCAGTCGCGGACCGCCGCCGAGATGGAGGCGTGGCTCGAACAGCGGCTCGGCGCGGAGAAGCGAGCCGGAGCGTGGCGGGGGCTGCGGGCGTACGCGCCACTGCACCATGTCCCGACGGGCGGGCCGTGGTCGTTCGGCACCCGGCCGTCGTACGTCGCGGCGCGGACCGGCCCCGCGCCCATGGGGCGGGAGACGACGCCGAAGGCGCTGACGCCCCTCATCCTGCGGTATCTGGAAGGGCTGACCGGCGTCGGTGGCGGACGTGGCGCAGTTCGCCATGGTGCGGCGCGCGCCCGTCCGCCAGGCGCTCCGCGCCCTCGACGGCGCCGTCGAGCAGCTTGAAGGGCCCGACGGCAGCACGCTGTTCGACATCCCCGGCGCCCCGCGCCCGCCCGAGGACACCCCGGCCCCGCCCCGGCTCATGGCGATGTGGGACAGCATCCTCCTCGCCTGCGCCGACCGAAGCCGTGTGATCCCCCCGGCCTACCGCCGGCTGGTGATCCGCATCAACGGCGACGTGCTGCCCACGCTGCTGGTCGACGGCCATGTCGCCGGCGTGTGGCGCCCGGTCGACGGCGGCATCGAGGCCACCGCCTTCCACGACCTTCCGCCCGCGGCGTGGGACGGACTCGCTGCGGAGGCCCGCTCCCTGACCACGCTGCTGGCCGACCGCGTAGCGGCGGTCTACCGCCGCTACCACTACTGGTGGGCCAAGCTCCCCGACGCTCAGGTACGACTGCTCCCGGGCTGAGAGCCCTCCGGTGGGTCACCTCGCTACCAGGCCCGGCCACCGCGCTCTCCGCGTTGGGCGGCCGGGACAGCAGCCTGAAGCAGTGGCGCGGCCCGGCCGCCCCAGGTGATCCGAAAGAAACGCCCGCCCTCGTCCGGCGGAGCGAGCAGCATCGAGTCGCTGTCGTTCTGGCGGCTTCACCACTGAGCACGCTGCAGAGCGTCGACCGGAGAGTGCGGAGTGCCACCGCAAGGTTCAGCATCACGCAACCTTCCCGAGGGGAACTCGTCACGGACGCACAGCACAGTTCCAAATGAACGCGCGATCATCTCTTCGGTTCGACTTCTGGAGTCCATGGATATGGGCTGTGACGATCGAGGATGTACGCGCTCTCATCGATGTATCCCCCCTCGTTCTCGGAGCCGTCCCATGAAGCGTCGTACTGTGTTCACCGGAGCTGTCGCAGGGCTCGGCTGCGTACTGCTGGCGACCGCCTGTACCCCTCCCGGCCAGGCAGGCGGCGGCAGCCAGTCCTTGGTCATCTACAGCAACTCCGTCTCCGACGGCCGTGGCGACTGGCTCAAGAAGGAAGCCAAGGCCGCCGGATTCACGCTGAACATCGTCGACCTCGGCGGCGGTGACGTGATGAACCGCCTGGCCGCGGAGAAGAACAACCCGGTGGCGGACGTCACCTTCGGGCTGAACAACGTCTTTCTCGAAAAACTCAAGGGTCAGGGCGTGCTGCAGCCCTTCACCCCGTCGTGGGCCGGTGAGGTCGACCCCTCGCTGGGCGACGCGCAGGGCAAGCAGTTCTGGCCCATCGTCCGTGAGCCCGTCATGCTCGTGTACAACAAGGCCGCCTACCGGACCCCTGCCGACGCCCCGCAGGACTGGACGGACCTGTGGGCCAAGGAGCAGTTCAAGGGGAAGTACGAGGTTCCCAGGGATCTCGGCGGAGCCACCCCCCAGATGATCCTGGCGGGCATCCTCGCCAGATACGCGGACCCGAAGGGCGAACTGGGCGTCAGCGCCGAGGGCTGGAACCAGGTCAAGCGGTACTTCGCCGCCGGAAGCCCCGCCGTCGAGGGCGAAGACCTCTACTCCAGGATGAAGAAGGGGCAGGTCAACGCCGGCGGTATGTGGCTGGCGGGCAAGGTGGTCCGCGAGAAGCAGTTCGGGATCTCCACCGAGCCGGTGAAGTCGAAGACGGGTGTGCCGTTCGCCGTGCAGCAGGTGGCGATGATCAAGGGCACCAAGAAGCAGAAGACGGCGGAGAAGTTCATCAACTGGTTCGGCAGCGCCGACATCCAGGCCAAGTGGTCGAAGAAGTTCTTCACCGCTCCGGTCAACACCAAGGCGGTGGCGAACGCGGACCAGGACGCCATCAAGCAGACCGACTCGTTGACTCCGCAGGCCATCGACTGGACCCTCGTCGCCAAGAACATCGACAAATGGGTTGAAAAGGTCACGCTCGAAGACGTGAAGAGCTGACCAGAACGTGATCACATTCGACGGAATCGAGGTCCGCTTCGGGGACTTCGTGGCGCTGCCGGACTATCAACTCCACATCAACGAGGGGGAGTTCTTCACCCTGCTCGGGCCGTCGGGCTGCGGTAAGTCCACCGCGCTGCGCGCCCTGGCCGGTCTCGTCCAGCCCAGCCGTGGCGAGATCCTCATCCAGGGCCGCAAGGTCACCCGGCTGCCCAGCCACAAGCGCCAGATCGGCATGGTCTTCCAGAGCTATGCCCTGTTCCCCGCCATGTCCGTCCGGGAGAACATCGCCTTCGGCCTGAGAACCGCCAGAGTCTCCAAGTCCGAGACCGAGGACAGGGTCGAGGCGATCGCCCGGGAGGTGAGCCTGGGCGCGGAGCAGATGGACAAGCCGGTCACCGAGCTCTCCGGAGGCCAGCAACAGCGGGTGGCCATCGCGCGGGCCCTGGTACTCAAACCCAAGATTCTGCTGCTGGACGAGCCGCTGTCCAACCTGGACGCCCAACTGCGCCATCAGCTCCGACAGCAGCTGAAGGAGCTCCAGGAGCAGTTCGGCATCACCACGGTCTATGTCACACACGACCAGGACGAGGCGCTCGCCCTGAGCGACCGCGTGGCGGTGATGGACGGGGGCAGGATCGAGCAGGTGGGGACCCCACGCACGGTGTACACGGCGCCGGCCAGCGAGTTCGTGTGCAACTTCATCGGCGACGCCAATCGGCTCTCGGCCGAGTCGCTGGACCTGCTCCGCCGCTCCGGCGGAGCGGGGCTCGACCCGGCCAAGTCCTCTTACCTGAGAGTGGAGAAGGTCCGGATGGCGGAACCCGGTGATGCCGTACCGCCGGGTGCCACGGCGATCCCCGGCACGGTGCGCTCCGTGAGCTACCACGGTGTGTACAGCAACTACCGGGTCGAAGGGGCCGGAGCGCGGTTCATGAGCATCGTCCAGGAGCACGGCACCCCGGGCTTCGAGCAGGGCAGGCCCGTGCAACTGGTGATAGACGCCAGGGATGTGCTGCAGTACGAGGCGCGATCATGAGCGGCAGGACCGGCATCGGACGCCCCAGGAGCGGGAGGGGCGTGAGCGGCGCCGGATCCATGAACGGCTCGGCCAGGGCGCTGCTCCGTTCCCCGCTCTTCCTCATCGTCGCCGCGGTCCTGCTGTGGTTCTCGGTGACCTTCCTGGTCTACCCGAACCTCCGGCTCCTGGGTGCCGTGTTCTTCCCGGAAGGGCGGTTCTCCTCCAGCGCGGTCACGAAACTGCTCGCTTCCCAGCGGGCCATGGACTCGCTTGGCAACAGCTTCCTGCTCGCCGTCGTCCTGTCCGTGACGGTGAACGCCGTGGGCATCTTCATCGTCCTGGTCACCGGCTACTTCGACATCAAGGGCGCCCGCGTCCTCCGCCTCGGATACGCCACCACCCTGATCTACGGCGGAATCGTGCTCGTGGCCGGATACAAGTTCATCTACGGGGACAGCGGCTTCGTCACCAAGATCCTCACCGAAGTGTTCCCGGACATGGACCGCGGCTGGTTCTCCGGCATGCCCGCCGTGGTGTTCGTGATGACCTTCGCGACCACCGGGAACCATCTGCTCTTCCTCGGAAACGCCCTGAGACAGGTGGACCACCAGACCGTCGAGGCGGCCACGATGATGGGCGCCTCCAACTGGAGGGTGCTGCGCGGCGTCGTGCTGCCCACGCTCAAACCGACGATCTACGCGATCACCGTGCTCACGTTCCTCGGCGGGCTCAGCGCCCTGGCCGCTCCCCAGGTGCTGGGAGGAGCGGACTTCCAGACGATCACCCCGATGATCCTCACCTTCGCCGGCTCACCGGGCTCCCGCGACCTTGCCGCGACCCTGGCCATCGTCCTCGGCTTGGCGTCCATCCTGCTGCTCGCGGCGCTGAACCGGCTGGAGAAGGGCGGCACCTACTTCGCCGTCTCCAAGGCGCCGACGGCCATGCGGAAGCAGAGGATCGAGAACCCGGTGGCCAACGTCCTCGTCCACGCCATGGCCTATGCGCTGTTCCTCGTTTACGCCGTGCCGCCGCTGCTGATCGTCGTGTTCTCCTTCACCGACGTGGCATCGATCCAGAGCGCCGCACTCACCTCCGACAGCTTCACCCTCGACAACTACGCACGGGTCTTCTCGGACTTCAGCGCCCTGTGGCCGTTCCTCGTCAGTGTCGGCTACAGCGCCGCGGCGACCGCGGTCGTTGTCATGGGCCTGCTCTTCGTCGCCCGGATCCTGCAACGTGTCCGCACCCCGGTCACCGCCGTCGTCGAATACCTGCTCCACATCCCCTGGATCCTGCCCTCCACCATGGTGGCCCTCGGGCTGATCATGACCTTCGACCACCCCCAAGGGCTCGTGGGTGGTGCGGTGCTCACCGGCACCGTAGTGATCCTGGCCATCGCTTACGTCATTCACAAGATCCCGTTCACCCTGCGCATGCTGAAGGCCGCCTTCGCCGCGGTCCCCGACCAGTTGGAGGAGGCGGCGGCGCTCCTGGGAGCCTCGCCCTTCCGCGTCTTCCGGCGGGTGCTCTTCCCGATCGTGGCTCCTACCGCGGCCGCTGTGGCGGCGCTCAATTTCAGCAGTCTGCTGGACGACTACGACACCGCGGTCTTCCTTGCGCACCCGCTCTACCAGCCGCTCGGCATCGTGATCAAGAACGCCACCAGCGGGGAGACCCGCGGCGACGCCACGGCGCTCACCTTCGTCTACACCGTGATCCTCATGGTGATCACGGCCGTCATCATGTGGCTGGTATACGGCCGCGCCACCCCCGGTCGTCGCCGCCGGAGCACACACAGGAGAAGTGATGTTCGGACACCCCCGTTTCGCGGGACAGAACGCCGTGCTCAACGAGGCCTTCAGCCGCGCCCGTCCACTCGTGGCGGTCCACCGCGGAACCGGGCTCGGCACCATCGCCGAGAACACCCAGCGCGCGGTGGAGGCGGCGCTGCGGCAGGGCGCCGAGATGGTGGAGATCGACGTCGTCGAATCCACTGACGGTGAGTTCTTCCTCTTCCACGACGGCTACGAATCGATGCACTTCGGGATCACGGAAAACATCCGTACACTCGACAGTGCCGCCATCCGCCGTCTCCAGTACCGCTGGTGCTCGGTCGAGTCGGTCCCGTACGGGCTCACCACGCTGGACGAAGTGTTGCGAATGAACCCGTCCGCGCTCTTCAACCTGGACCGCTCGTGGTGGTATTGGCCCCGCCTGCTGCCTTTCCTGGACGGATACGACGTAGCCGCGCGCGTTGTGATCAAGTCACCGGTGGCCGACGACTTGCTGGGCCGGCTGGCCGCTCACGAGGTCAAGTATCCGTACGCGCCGATGGTCCGCTCCCACGACGAGGTCCTCCAGGTCCTCGAAGCGGGAGAGGAGATCAATACCGTGGGCATGGAACTGCTGGCGACCACGGACGACCACGAATTCGCCTCGCCGGACTACCTCGACTGGCTCCACTCCAGGGGCCTGTTCGCCTTCCTCAACGCGATCAACCAAAGCGGCCGCGTGCCGCTGTTCTGCGGTTGGGACGACGAGACGTCCGTGCTGGACGACCCGGACGCCGGCTGGGGCAGGCTGGCCGCCCTGGGCGCGGACATCATTCAGACCGACTGGCCGGGACTGCTCGTACCGTACCGGAACGGGCTCTTGAGGAAGGCTGAGGCCCGGGAGCCCGCGGGAGCGACGGCCGCGGTCCCGGACGCCGGCGTCGAACTGCGGCCCGAGGCAGGTCGATAAGGTGGTCCCGTGAATGAACAGGCGTCCGCGAGAAGGGGTGCGTCGTCGCCGCTGGGCGTGCGCATGGAGGACGTGGCCAAGCTCGCCCAGGTGTCCCGCGCCACCGTGTCCCGGGTCCTGCAAGGCTCACCGCCGGTCTCCGAGAAAACCCGCGAAAAGGTCTACCGGGCCATACGGGAGCTGGGCTACGTGCCCAACAAGATGGCCCAGCAACTGGCCAACAGCTCTTCGGACCTGGTGGGGCTGCTGCTGCGCGACCCCCGGAACCCGGCCTACGGTCTGCTCCACTCCGAGATCCAGGGCTTCGCCGCCCATGCGGGGCTGCAACTGATCACGGCCGTGCCCTCGCGTACCGAAGGGGCGGAGCAGGAGCTCGACGCGCTCCGCCGTATGCTCGGTCTCCGGGTGGGTGGGCTGTTCGTCGCCACCGGTGTCGTCAAGGCTCCCGACCTCGAACCCTTCCTGGACTCCGTGCCCGTGGTATCGGTCGGCCGGGTGGAGGACCATCCGCGGATCCAGGGGGTCTCGTACGACGAGGACACCCACGGGGCCATCCTGGCCGACCGCGTGGCCTCGGCAGGGCATCGCTCCGTCGCGGTGGTGACTCCCACCCCGGCCGTCTCCACCGCCGAGAACCGCCGCGGCACGGCCATGGCAGCCCACCTGGCAGGCCGGGGGGTGCGGGTCCACCGACTCGCCGCCGAGCGCTTCTCGGCCGCGGACGACCGCTGCGAGGATATCGTGCGGCTGGTGAGCGAAGGCCGCGTCACCGCGGCCATGTTCCCCAACGACATGCGCGCGCTCACCTTCCTGGACCACGCCGAGCGCGCCGGTATCCGCGCACCGGAGGACCTCTCCGTCACCGGCTGCGACGGCATCATCCCCGGAATCCGGCGCACCGGCCTCGCCACGCTCCAGATCCCGGTGCGTACCGTCGCGGAGCGAGCCACAGCCGTCATGGCCCGGCTCATGAAGGGCCCGCATCAACACCCCGTCCAGCACGAGGCGGTGACAGGCCACTTCATGCCCGGAAGGACACTCGCTCCGCCGCCTGGCGGCTGATGCGCCGACAGATCCGGTCCGCTGCGGCGACGGTGACGTGGGGCCTGTGCCGCCACCCACCGGTGCTCGCCCCGCTGCGGTGCCACACGCTCCTGCTCCTGCTCATGGCAGCCAAGGCTGATTCCGTTCGCGGGCGAGGACGACGTCAATATGGAGGACCGGGTCAGCCGAACCAGACGACCAGGCGCACGTTTTCGTCGCCGTATCGGGCGGCGAGATCCCGCATCGCTTGCCACACCGGGCCCCAGCGTTTCTCGTCCGGAGGGGCGAGCATCCGCGCGGTGAGGACCACGGGGCGGTACACCGCCCCGCCCAGACGCACCTCGCCGCCCGGTGGCCACTCCGACGGTGCGAGGAGCAGGTCGCCGCCGAAGGTGTCGGCCGCCGCCTCGCACAGGTCGGGTGTCGCCGGGACGATGGCGTGCAGGGCGAGTCGGCCGTCCGCGCCCGGGCGCCACTCGCCGGCCCAGTACCAGGCGGGCCGGTCGGATAGGGGCGCGTCCCAGTCGACGGCGGCGACGTCGGCCCAGGTGGCGTAGGTATGGCTGTGCTGGTAGTCACCGATGCCGGTCTCCCGGACCGGGTCCGAGACGTCGTTCGGAAGCCCCCGGCCGGCGAAGAGCGGACGCTCGGCGTCGCCGCCTCCGCCGAAGCCGAAGAGACAGTCCCACGCATCGCGGTCCCGCCCCAGCTGGAAATCCAGCAGGTCGACTTCGACCTCCCAGCGGCCGTCTGCCGTGCGGGTCTCGATCGCGCCGTCTATGTCCGCTCCCATGAGGGACGACCTTACGACCTGGGGCGCAATAGGGCAGCCGAGCCTCCGGCGGAGCTGTCGCCCTGCGCGGAGCTGTTGCCTTGCGGTGACCGGGTCAGCGCCCCGCGCGGCGGGCGGTGACCGTGGACTCGACGGCGAAGAGCTCCTCTTCCACATGGTCGAGGGCCAGCCGGAGCGCGCCGGTCACCACGGCCGCCTCGCCGAGGAGGGACTGGGCGACCTGGGGCGGGCGGAGGCAGTAGCGGGCGAGTTCGTCGCGGAGGGGGTCGAGGATGCCGTCGAGGCCGGTGGCCCAGCCGCCGACCACGACGACTTCGGGGTCGAGGGCCAGGACGAGGGCCGCCACGTCGTGGACGAGGCGGCGGATGAAGCGGTCGACGGCCGCGCGGGCGCGGGTGTCGCCGGCGCGGGCGAGGGCGAAGACGCGGGCGACCTGGCCCTCGTCGAGGGGGTTGAGCGGTTCGCCGGTCGTGGAGAGGACTTCTTCCGGGCTGGCCTCGCGGCCCAGCAGGTGGAGGGCGCCGATCTCGCCCGCGGCCCCGCCGAAGCCGCGGTGCAGCCGACCGCCGATCAGCGAGCCGGCGCCGGGGCTCAGGCCCGCCACGACGTAGACGACGTCGTCGGAGCCGACGGCCGCGCCTTTCCAGTGTTCGGCCACGGCGGCGGTGTTGGCGTCGTTCTCGACGAGCACCGGGCAGCGGAAGGAGCGACGCAGGCGCTCCCCGAGGCGCAGGCCGGTCCAGCCGGGGAGGGCGGTGCACAGGTGGACGGTGCCGTCGGCCTCCACGATGCCCGGGCTGCCGACGCCCACCGCCCGCAGTGAGTAGCGCGCCACGCCGGCCCGGCGCAGCAGGTCGGCGACGGCGGTGCGGACCCGATCCAGGCGCTCGTCGGCCGATGCCTTCTCGGAGACCTCCCGCACCGTGGAGCCGAGCGGGCGCCCGTCGAGGTCCGAGAGCAGAGCGGCGACGCGGTGGGCGCCTATCTCCACGCCGAGCAGATGGCCGGCCTCGGCCCGGAAGCGGAAGCGCCGGGCGGGGCGCCCCTGGCGGCGGACGCCGCCCTCCTCGGCGGGCATCTCCACCACCAGTCCGTCGGCGGTCAGCCCCTCGACCACGCCCTCGACGGTGGGGCGGGACAGGCCGGTCACCCGGGTGAGGTCGGTGAGGGTGGCGGAGCCGGGTGCGCGGTCGGGGGCGCCTTCGGACGCGTGGTCGCCGTCGCGCTCGGGGTCCGTGCCGTCGCCGGGGTCCTGGAAATCGGGGGAGACGGTCGCCGCGCGCAGCGCGTGCAGGACGACGGCGGAGTTGATGCGCCGCAGCAGGGACGGATCCCCGCCGGTGAGCCGCCCCACGTGGGCCTCCTCTCCTGTGCGTGTCTGCCGGATCTTGACGTCCTCACCCGCGTGAGCGTGGGTGATTCCCGCCTGCCCCGCCGTCGTGAACGGTGGGGCTTCGGGTGGGTTCCTGCTTCGACGAGCGCTGCCCCGGCGTGCGGGGTCTGACGTGCTCTCCACAGGCGTTTTGACGCTCCGCCTCGCGCCGCATTTCAGCAGCGCGTTTCCGTCCAGCGGCGCGTATGTTGACCTCAGCGTTCTCGTCCCGGTCATGGCGGGTGCCGCACCCCGTGCAGGTCCAGGCGCGGACGTGGAGCTGTTCGCGGCCCTTGGGGCCGGTGAGGCGTCCGCACCTCGGATTGGAGCACAGCTGGGTGGAGGGGAACCACCGTGACACTTTCACGAAGGTCCGACCGTACCGCACGCACTTGGCTTCGAGGGTGCGGGTGAAGGTGCCGAGGGACTGGTCGTGGACGCTCTTGCCGAGTCGGCCGTGCCGGGTGGCCATGCCCTTCACGTTCAGATCCTCTACATAGACCGCTTGGCTCTCGCGGACGATGCGGGTGGTGTTCTGTTCGATGAAGTCGCGCCGCCGGTCGGCGATGCGGGCATGGACCCTGGCGACGGCCTGCCTGGCCTTGCGCCGGTTGTTCGATCCCTTCTGCTTACGGGACAGGGCACGCTGGGCGCGCCTGAGCTTGCGTTCCTGGCGGCGGAAGAACTTCGGGGAGACGATCTTCCGGCCGCGCAGCACCGCGTAGGAGGACAGACCCAGGTCGATCCCGGTATCCGTCTCCTCCATGTCCAGCTCCGGCCAGGGCTTGCCGTCCACCTCGACCACAAGGCTGGCGAAGTACCTGCCGGACGGGTCCTTGATGACGGTCACAGACGTGGGCTCGCAAGGTAGCTCGCGGGACCAGCGCATGGGGATGTCGCCGATCTTCGGCAGCCTCAGCCTGCCGCCTTCGGTGATGGACCAGCGGGCGTTCGCGGTGAACCGGATCGCCTGCCGGGCAGTCTTCTTCTTCAGCCTGGGTGGGCCCATCGCCGACCCCTTGCGGGTGCCGTTCTTCGAGGCGAAGAAGTTGCTGTAAGCGCTCTCCAGGTCGCGCAGGGACTGCTGGAGCACCACGGCTGACACCTCACCGAGCCAGGCCCGCTCCGGGGTCTTCCTGGCGGCGGTGATGACCTGCTTGGACAGCTCGGCCGCCGTCGGGCGCGGCAGGCCCTTGGTGTGGGCGTCGCGGCGCAGGCGGAGGGCGTCGTTCCAGACGACGCGAGCGCACCCGAACGCCCTCGCTAGCTTGCCGCACTGCGAAGCGCTCGGGTACACGCGGAAGTTGTACCGGAGCTTCATACCGATCACCGTACGACAGTTGGTTCCTCGGAGCATGGATCGATCAGAACTGGCAGACATTGCCCTTTCTCGCATGTGCTTTTGATCTTCGTAATGAAGTACGACACAAAGTGTTCGCCGACGCGCATCTGATGCGCACGATGGGGTCCCGCGCACGTGTGCGCGGACGTTCGAAGCCGAGCCGGTGGAATTCAACGACGAGGCCGACCATGTCCACCTGCTCGTGAACTTCCCACCGAAGGTCGCGATCTCGAAGCTGGTCAACTCTCCCAAGGGCGTCAGCTCCCGGCGCCAGCGCCAGGAGTACCCGGAGCTGGTCCGGCACTACCGGCATGCGCAACGACCTTGGTCTGGCGGGAGGTTTCGCACGGGAGGAAGGTGATGTTCCTGCCTCGGTGCTCGGAGGGGCTTGGTGCACTGCGCCCGTATGGGGCAGGGGCGGCAGTGCTCGACGGAGAAGAACACCTTGGGCGCCGGACTGCCGTTGCGGTGGTGCTTCTGCTCCCACCACTCGAAACTGCGGTGTCCGCCCAGGCAGATGTAGGGCGAGCACGAGCGGTGATGGACCCGTGGGAGGTCCTTGCCCTCCCGCCGGCGCGTCCCCTTCTCGTCCCGGTGGTACCGCTGGATTCAGGCGCTGGGCGAACGCGGCCTGGTCTGCCGTGAGCTCCGGCCGAAGCCCGCCGACCCGGCCGCGGGCTTGCGTTGAGGCGAGTCCGTCGTTGGTGTTCGCCGCGATCAGTCTCAGGTTCCGAAGTCGGCTGCAAGGGTGACCCGAGTGGTTTGCACGTGCTGACGGCGGGAGCATCGACTCCGGCGGGGCCGTCCCTGATCGGCACCTCGCTACGACGAGGGATCTCATATCCCACCGCACTGCGCGAGCAGAACCTGGGCATCGCCGGCTTCGGCCAAGCAGTCTGACCGGAGTCAGCGGGCGCCCTAAACCACTGGTGCATTCGAAGTCGGTCGTGATGTATCGCGAGGGCCGGGGCCTGTGCTGAGTAGACGCAGCCTTTCGCCTTCGCGAATCACATTGCGTTTCGCTATCTGGCGGGAACCCTTTCGTCTGAATACCGGTCACCAGCAAAGGTCTCCAAGCCCCATCGGACCTGTTCATTCACCGAATCACCCCACGTACCGTACCACTCGGTAGGCATGAGAATGCAGTAGCCCTCACGATACTTGGGCCACGGGGAGAACTCCGGCTCCTTGCCCGGCAGATACCAGACGACGAGCTTCGCGCCCTGCCCCCGACCGACCAATCGGATGTACTTCACCGAACTCCAACGGATGCGGTGCCGGGCCCCCTTCACTTTCCATGTGATGCCTTTGTCGTCAAACACCAAAGGTTCGACGTTGTGCAGAACGGCCCAAGAAAGTAGATGCATCACAGTTGGCCATATGAGAAAGGCAGTAAGCGCCAACAACTTGTTGTTACCTGAGACTTGCGCCGCGATGGCCCCCGTCGCCGCCACTGCGCAGCAGACAAACCAAGTGTACGTCAATATGTGACCCTTCTGGACAGAAATGGTCACAGGGTCGCGGTTTTCGGGCTGAGACTGAGGCCTATGCAACTCCGGTGATGCGGAAGCTCCGGTGCTCCGCGGAATCTTGGCAGCGACTGCCGTATCCGGTTGAGGAGAGACTCTGCTTGCCCCGGGGGTGGAGACCGCGTGCGTGGGCGGAGTCGTGCCTGGCGTTGTGAAGGGCTGGGTTCGGTCGTCTGCTGGGGATTGGGGTTCGGGTGCGCGGTCGAGCTGTCGCAGAAGGTGCTGTGTACTGCTCAAAGTGTCAGGGATACGGGTCGCGGCGACGTCGTGCGCGGCCCGCATGGCGGTAGCGAGCTGGGCGAGGAGAGCAGCGCGGGGTTCCGACTGTGGGGGGATTCTGCTCGGCCCGGCGGTTGTGGGGACGTGGGCGTGGTCGAGTTGTCGTAGTGCCCGAGAGAGGTCGGCGGCGTTCGGGTACCGCTGGTTGGGGTCCTTGTGTAGCAGGGTCAGCACGAGGTTGTCCCAGGCGGGTGGGATGCCTGCGGACACCGAACTGGGTTTGGGCGGTTCCTGGGTGAGGTGTGCCGTGAGGTAGCCCACGGTGTCGGGGGCTAGGAACGGTAGCTGGCCAGTGATCAGCTCGAAGAGCAGGCAGCCGAGTGCGTACAGATCGCTGCCCGGTTCCGGGAAGCCACGTGCTTGTTCGGGTGCCATGTACGGGGGTGTGCCCACGATGAAGCCGGTCTGGGTGAGGCGGTCCGCGGTCGCGTAGGGGGCGGCCGCTCTCGCGACGCCGAAATCGAGGACCTTCACGACGCCGGAAGGGGTGATGAGGATGTTGGACGGCTTGATGTCCCGGTGCATGATTCCGGCGTTGTGCGCGTCAGCAAGCGCGTCAGATATCTGTGCGCCCCATCGGGCCGCGTCCGGCAAGGTGGCGACGCCTCGGCACAGTTTCGCGTCCAGGCCCTCGCCTCGGACCAGCTCCATCACCAGGAACGGGACCCTGTCGTTCCCCGTGCCGGTCTCGCCGAGGTCGTGGATGGTCACGATATTGGGATGCTGCAGCCGGGCGGTGATCCGTGCCTCGCGCAGGAATCTGGCGCGTGCCTCGTCGCCGCGACTTCCGCCACCGGCGAGCAGGGAGATCAACTTGACTGCGACGGGCCGGCCCAGCCTCTCGTCCTGCGCCTCCCATACCTGCCCCATTCCGCCTTCGCCGAGCTGCCGCACCAACCGGTAACGGCCCCCGAGAAGCTGGTCTCGCACCGCTACGCCTCCCCCGTTTCGAACATTCCTGGCCCTCTCGCTGGGGAACCGGCGCGATGGGGAATCATGACGCGACCGTGAAGGCGACACGACCGTTACCCATAAACCTGCCAAACGGCAGGGGGGTTTGCCAAGACGGCCGCCCTGATCCGGATCAGCTTTCCATCCCCGGCGCGCCCCCGGCTGCGGAGGCGTGCCCGAGTTCGAGCCCCTGGGCGGGGTATCGCTGATCGGTTGCCATGGCCGACTGGAAGTCGGCAGCGTCCGGTGCTTCCGGAACAGAACTTGTGGAAGGACTTTCGGAACGATCGGATCGGCGCTTGCTGTCGGTACGGCGCTGCTTCTCGCGTCGGGCCTGGCGGGTGGCCGCCGCGGCGGTGTCGGTGATCTCACGCATCTGCGCCACCATGGCGAACAGGGCGTTCTCATCGACCTCGGCGCGGTCGGCCCCCCGCAGCCGCCGGGCGGCGGCTTCTGCTCCCACATGTTGATCGGCGGCCTCGACAGCGTCCGGTACGAAACTTCCACGTAGGCGGCTGGAGGACGAACGACGCCCGCCTGTCCGAATCACGCCCTTCTCGGCAGAGTCCTGAAGCCCGACGCACTGCGAATGATCCCGGGTAGCCGCAGAGGGAAGCGGCGAGAGCCCCGTCAGCCAGGCACCACGAACCCCGACTCGTACGCCGCGATCACCGCCTGGGTGCGGTCCCGCGCGCCCAGTTTCGTGAGCACCGCGCTGACGTGTGTCTTGACCGTCTCGGCGCCGATGACCAGCTGCCCGGCGATCTCGGCGTTCGACAGGCCGCGGGTCATCAGCCGCAGCACCTCCGCCTCGCGTTCGGTGAGCGCCGCCCGCTCCATCGCCTCGCGGGCCCGCTCGTTGCCGCCGCGGGCCGCGGCGAAGGACCGTACGGCCGCCGGGAACAGCAGCGACTCGCCCTCCGCCGCCAGGCGCACCGCGTGCACGATCTCGGCGGGGCGGGCGCGCTTGAGCAGGAAGCCGTCCGCGCCGGCGCGCAGCGCCTCATAGACGTACTCGTCGTTCTCGAAGGTCGTCACGACCAGGATCCGGGGCGGGTCGGGCACCGCCCGCAGCACGGCGCGGGTCGCCTCGATGCCGTCCAGCAGCGGCATCCGGACGTCCATCGCGACCACGTCCGGCCGCAGCTGCCGCACCAGCGGCACCACCGAGGCGCCGTCGGCGGCCTCGCCGGTGACCCGGATGTCCGGCTGGGACTCCAGGATCGCGCGCAACCCGACGCGCACCAACTGCTCGTCGTCGACGAGGAGGACGCTGATCGGCACACGATCACCTTAGTGTGCGCTCGTCGGTGCGCGGTCGGCCGGGCGCTTCCCCCTGGGCCACCCGTGCGCGTGGCTTCGGTCCGACGGGAGGGTCACGCACAGGCGCCATTCGCCCTCGTACGGGCCCGCCTCCGCCTCGCCGCCGAGCAGCGCCGCCCGCTCGCGGATGCCGCGCAGGCCGGTGCCCCGGCCGGGCCCGGCGGACGTCCCGTCCGGACGGTCGGGGCCGGGCAGGGGGTTGCGCACGTCCAGCCGCAGCGCCCCCGTGTCCGCGGCGACGGCGACCCGTACGGCCACCGGCACCGGGCCCGCGTGCCGCAGCACATTCGTCAGCGCCTCCTGGAGGATGCGGTAGCCCTCGCGGGACACCGGCCCGGGCAGCTCCTCCAGCGGGCCGGTCACCTCCGCGTCGAGCGTCGAGCCCGCCGCCCGCGCCGACTCCAGGAGGCGTTCGGCGTCGGTGAGGCCGGGACGGCCGGCCGGGCCCCGGGCGGTGTCCTCGCGCAGCAGCCGCAGCACCCGCTCCAGGTCCTCCAGCGCGTGCCGCCCGGTCTCCTCGATCGCGGCCAGGGCGCGGTCCGTGAACTCCGGCGAGCCCGCCGCGCGCGCCGCGCCCGCCTGTACCACGGCGACCGTGAGCGCGTGCCCGATGGAGTCGTGCAACTCGCGGGCGAGCCGGTTGTGTTCCAGGAGCCGTTCCGTACGCTCCTCCAGCGCGGCCAGCCGCTCCGCGGCCGACGGGCCGAGCAGGCGGGTCGCGGCCGCCGTCAGCAGGCTCCCGGCGGCCACGACCAGGGCCATCAGGGCCGCCAGGGGGAGCGGGGCCAGCAGCGCGTACCACCAGTGGTGGCCGCTGATCCGTACGCCCATGACCACCGTGGACGTGCCCTGCGCCGCGGCGCCGACCAGCGCCCCCGTCAGCGCGGGCAGCTGGACGCTCAGCAGCGCCGTCAGACAGCCGGCCTCCAGCCGCAGGACCAGCCACAGCGCGGTACGCCGCCGGTCGCCCCGGGACGTGGACGGCGCGGCCGCGATCCTCGGGGCGAGGTGGCCCTGCTGGTGGCGCGCGTGCTCTCCGGGGGTGAGCAGCAGGCGTGCCTGTAGCCCCTCCGCCAGCCGGGTGGCCGGCATCATCGCGACGGCGGCCAGCGGCAGCACCGGCAGCACCGGCAGCCACAGCAGGTCGGCGGGGCGGAGGCCGAAGAGCCCGGGGTAGACCAGGCCGCACACCGCCGCGACCGCGGCCCCCATCAGCAGATGCAGCCAGCGGGTGTAGGTGACCGCCCGGGTCAGCGGGGCGAGGGCGGCCCGTACGACGCGCGGGATACGGGCGGTGAGGGCGGTGGGCGACGTTGACACATCGGCCATCGTGCCCTGCGCCCCACGCCCGCGCCCTCCCCCGCGCGGGGGAGGACGACCCCGCGCGAGGGGGAAGCCACGGGTGGCCCGGCACGGGGAGCGTGGAGACCATGACCACCGCGACGTCGATCGACGTACACGAGCTGACCAAGGACTACGGGGCGGTGCGGGCCGCGGACGGGTTGACCTTCCGGGTGCTGCCCGGCCGGGTCACCGGCTTCCTCGGGCCCAACGGCGCCGGCAAGTCCACCACCATGCGGATGGTGCTCGGCCTGGACCGGCCGGACTCCGGCACCGCGACCATCGGCGGCCGCCCGTACCGCGACTACGACGAGCCGCTGCGCCACGTCGGCGCGCTGCTGGACGCGGGCGCCGCCCACGGCGCCCGCACCGCCCTGGACCACCTGCGGTGCCTGGCGCTCAGCAACCGCGTCCCGGCGAGCCGGGTCGACGCCGTGCTGGAGGAGTCGGGGCTGGCCTCCGCCGCGAAGCGGCGCATCCGGACGTTCTCGCTCGGCATGCGGCAGCGGCTCGGCATCGCGGCGGCGCTGCTCGGCGACCCGCCCGTGCTGATGCTCGACGAACCGGCCAACGGGCTCGACCCCGAGGGCATCATCTGGATCCGTACGCTCATGAAGCGGCTGGCCGGAGAGGGCCGCACCGTCCTGGTCTCCAGCCATCTCATGGCCGAGACCGCGCTGACCGCCGATCACCTCGTCGTGCTCGGCCGGGGCAAGCTGCTCGCCGACATGTCCATGGAGGCGTTCATCCAGGAGCACAGCCAACCGCGGGTACGGGTGCGCACCACCGAGCCGGAGCGGCTGCGCTCGGAGCTGAGCCGCGCGGGACTGACCGCGGAGCCGGACGGGCCGGACCACTGGACGGTCGACGGGGCCACGCCGGAGGAGGTCGGCACGCTCGCGGCCCGCCGCGGCATTCCCGTCCTCGAACTGGTCGACGACAGGGCCTCCTTGGAAGCGGCGTATCTGCGGCTCACCGCCGACAAGGCGGAATTCACCGCGTCTGCGCACGCGTCTGCGTCTGTGCCCGGGGCCAAGACAGTGAACACAGCGAAGCAGGAGGTTTGAAGTCGTATGTCGGTCAAAGCGGTGCTGCACTCCGAGTGGATGAAGATCCGCAGCCTGCGATCCCTTGTGATCGCCCTCCTCGGCGGTCTGGCGGCGACCGCCGGCATCTCGGCGGTGGCGAGCGCGACCTATGACGGCGAGGAGAGCGACTTCGATCCGGTCTTCCACTCCTTCTTCGGCCTGCCCTTCGGGCAGATCGCCGCCGTCTGCTTCGGCGTGCTCGCGGTGGCGAACGAATACACCAGCGGGGGCCTCCGCCTCTGGCTGGCCGCCGTTCCCCGGCGCGGCCTGTACTACGGGTGCAAGCTCACCGTCGTGGGCCTGTGCGCCCTGGCCATCGGCCTGGTCACCGGATTCGCGTCGCTGCTCGGCGGCCAGGCGCTGCTCGGTGACGAGGGCGTGGGCCCGGGCGCTCCGGGAGCGCTGCGCGCGGCGGTCGGCTGCGGGATCTATCTCGCCCTGCTGACGGTGCTGGCCTCGGGCGTCGCAGCCGTGCTGCGCAGCGCGGTCGGTGCCCTGGCGCTGGTCGTCCCCCTCGTCTCCTTCCTCTCCCCGGTGTTCGGCACCACGTCCGCCACCAGGTTCCTCCCCGACCAGGCCGGTCAGCAGGTGCTGCATGCCACCCCCGAAGGCCCGCTGGGCGCGTGGACGGGGCTCGGGGTGCTGGCGCTGTACACAGCGGCCGCGGTGTTCTGCGGGCGGCTGGCGCTCGAGCGCCGGGACACCTGACGGGCGGCCAATTGCCGGGCCCCGCCTGCTCGTCGCCCCCCTGGTTGTCGGACCCCGCTTGTTTAATGAGGTCATGACCAGCACGGCGGACCATCTGGCGACCATCGACCTGCTGCGTGCCCGGGACTTCCCCGACCGGCGGGGCGTCGCCGGGGCCGTGGAGAGCGGCCCCGGCTTCCACGTCGCCGACCTCCGGGTCAGCGAGGACTTCTGGGACGCGGATCTGGAGCGCCTGATCGAGGTCGAGGAGGAGTTCGAGGCGGAGCTGCGGGTGCTGGTCCAGGTGCTGTCCTTACGCTGGGGCGAGCCCGAAGTCCTCGACCTCGTCGACCACTTGGAGCGCGATGCCATGGGCGAGCCGGTGCCGGAGCCGCTGCGGTCGCTGTGCGGCTATGTGGGGCGGGTGTACGGCTGGCGGACCGATGGGCGCTGGATAGGGCTCGGGATAGGGCAGGGGGACCGTGAGCTGCCCCTGCAACTGGTCGCGGCCATAGGGGAGGACAGCGTGCGCTGAGCCGTCAGCCGTCAGCGTACGCCGCGGTGCGCAGCCGGCCGAACTCCTCGGCCATCGTGGCCAGGGTCCAGTGGGCGTTGAGGCCGCTGGGGTTTGGCAGGGCCCATATCCGGGTGGTGCCGATGGTGAGCTCCTGCGGGCCGATCTGGGCGCGCTTGTCGCCGAAGGCGACCCGGTACGCGGTCACCCCGGCCACGGCGAGCCACCGCGGGTGCAGACGGGCGACCTTCTCCGCCAGGATCCGCCCGCCCTCGCGGTACTCCTCGTCGCTCAGCTCGTCGGCCCGCGCGGTGGCGCGGGCGGCCACATTGGTGATGCCCAGGCCGTACGACAGCAGCTCATGCTGCTCGGACGGCTGGAGCCGGCGCGGGGTGAAGCCCGAGGCGTGCAGCACCGGCCAGAAGCGGTTGCCCGGACGGGCGAAGTGGTGGCCGGTCGCGGCGGTCATCAGCCCGGGATTGATGCCGCAGAAGAGCACGCGGAGGCCGTCCGCGACCACATCGGACACGAGGCGGTCGCGGGCGGCTTCCAGTTCGGCTGGGGTCATCGCGGGGTGCCCGGCCGGGTCAGAGGATCGACCCGGGCGTGTACGCGGCCGCCTCCGGGTGGCGCTTGGCGATCTCCTCGATCCGGGCGACCACCGCGCCGACCTGGTCGGCCGCCGCGCCCGTGAAGGACAGCTTGTCGGCCATCAGCGCGTCCAGCCGGTCCCGGTCCAGCGGGATCCGCTCGTCGGCGGCGAGCTTGTCGAGCAGCTCGTTGCGCTCGGCGCCCCGCTCGCGCATCGCGAGCGCCGACGCGACCGCGTGCTCCTTGATGGCCTCATGCGCCACCTCGCGGCCCACCCCGGCCCGCACCGCCCCCATCAGCACCTTTGTCGTCGCGAGGAAGGGGAGGTAGCGGTCCAGCTCACGGGCGACGACGGCGGGGAAGGCGCCGAACTCGTCGAGCACCGTCAGGAAGGTCTCCAGCAGCCCGTCGAAGGCGAAGAAGGCGTCCGGCAGCGCGACGCGGCGCACCACGGAGCAGGACACATCGCCCTCGTTCCACTGGTCGCCCGCCAGCTCGCCGGTCATCGAGGCATAGCCGCGCAGGATCACCGCGAGGCCGTTGACGCGCTCGCAGGAGCGGGTGTTCATCTTGTGCGGCATGGCGGAGGAGCCGACCTGCCCGGGCTTGAAGCCCTCGGTCACCAGCTCGTGGCCGGCCATCAGCCGGATCGTCTTGGCGAGCGAGGAGGGGGCCGCGGCCAGCTGCACGAGCGCGGTGACCACCTCGTAGTCCAGCGAGCGCGGGTAGACCTGGCCGACGGAGGTGAAGACCTGCCCGAAGCCCAGGTGCCCGGCGATCCGCCGCTCCAGCTCGGCCAGCTTGGCCGCGTCGCCGCCCAGCAGGTCGAGCATGTCCTGCGCGGTGCCGACCGGGCCCTTGATGCCGCGGAGCGGGTACCGGGCGAGCAGCTCCTCCAGCCGCCCGTACGCCACCAGCAGCTCGTCGGCCGCGGTCGCGAAGCGCTTGCCGAGGGTCGTCGCCTGCGCCGCCACGTTGTGCGAGCGCCCGGCCATCACCAGCTCGGCGTGTTCGGCGGCCAGCTTCCCCAGCCGGGCCAGCGTCGCGACCGTACGGTCCCGGACCAGCTCCAGGGAGAGCCGGATCTGTAGCTGCTCCACGTTCTCGGTCAGATCGCGGGAGGTCATGCCCTTGTGGACGTGCTCATGCCCGGCGAGCGCGTTGAACTCCTCGATCCGGGCCTTCACATCGTGCCGGGTGACCTTCTCGCGCTCGGCGATCGAGGCCAGGTCGACGGTCTCCAGGACCCGCTCGTAGTCGGCGAGGGCGGCCTCCGGCACCTCGATCCCGAGGTCCTTCTGGGCGCGCAGCACGGCGAGCCACAGCCGCCGCTCCAGCGTCACCTTGTACTCGGGGGACCACAGGACGGCCAGCTCCGCCGAGGCGTAGCGGCCGGCCAGGACGTTCGGGATGCGCGGCTTACCAGTCACGGGCAGACAGTCTACTGGGCGTATACGCAGGCCAGCGCGGTGGCCGTGGTCACGCCCGGACGCCGGTGGCCCAGCCCTCGTACGGCCGGCCCCTCAGCCCTCGTACGGCAGCAGCTCGGCCCGCTTCGGCAGGCGCCCGTCGCCCGATGAACGGCCTGTCAGCCGCCGGCCGATCCACGGCCCGAGGTGTTCGCGGGCGAAGCGCGCGTCCGAGGCGCGCCGGGCGGCCCAGCCGGGCCGTACGGCGGGTGCCAGCGGCGCGTTCCAGTCGGCCTCCGGCTCGTGGCCCAGCGCCTGCCAGACCGCCTCGGCGACCCGCCGGTGCCCTTCGGCGTTCAGGTGCAGCCGGTCATCCGCCCACATCCGCGGGTCGCCGAGCGCCTCGGAGGCGAACAGGTCCACGACGATCGCGCCGTGCCGTGCCGCCAACTCGTCGATGAAGGAGAACAGCCGCTCCATCCGCGGCAGGAACCGCACCAGCACCGGTCCGCGCCGCCCCGGGCTGCGCATCAGCACCAGCTGCTTGCAGCTGGGCGCCAGCCGCCCCGCGGCCTCCTCCAGCAGCCCGCAGACCCGCTCCACGTCGCACTTGGGCCGCAGTACGTCGTTCAGCCCGCCGACCAGCGTGACCAGGTCCGCGCCCATTGCCGCCGCCGCGTCCGCCTGGCCGTCGACGATCTGGCCGATGAGCTTGCCGCGCACGGCGAGGTTGGCGTAGCGGAAGCCGGGGGTGCGGGCCGCGAGGCGCCCCGCGAGCAGATCCGCCCAGCCCCGGTAGGTGCCGTCCGGCAGTCCGTCGGACATGCCCTCGGTGAAGGAGTCGCCGACGGCGACGAAGCTGGTGTAGGTGGTGTTCATCTGCATGGCGCGGGAGATCCTATCCCGCGGGCTGCGCGCGGACGCGGGCACGCGCATGATGAGCCGCATGGGGATGACCAACATCTACTTCGAGGGCGGGGCGCGCAACGGCACGACCGCCATCTGGAACCTGGAGCCGGGCGCCGACATCTACGACGACAACATCTTCCGACCGCCCGAGCTCTACCGGCGGACCACCAGGACGAAGGTCATCGGGCGGATCGAGTACACGATTTTCCGCTACGACCCGTCCGGCACCCGGCCCACCTAAGGCGCGCGCGAAACTTGTCCCGCGCGCGCCCCGCGCGCCCGGCGGATCCCTCGGTTGGCCCGTGCCGGGTTCCGGATGAGGCACATCGGGGCAGTCTGGTCGGCGTGGATGCCTTTGAATGCGACCGTACGACCATGGCCATCGTGGCCGCCGCGCTCGCCGACGACGGGGAGGGGGCCGTCGCACTGCTGGACCCGTTGGAGCGGCGGGACGTGTGCCGGGTGGCCGTCCGGCTGGCCGCGATGGCCGCCGACGCGCTGCTGGCCGTGGCGGAGGAAGGGGGCGGGGGCAAGGCCGAGGCGCTGGCCCACTGGCAGGCGTGCATCATCGCGCACGAGTCACGGCGGGATGAGTGACGGCGGGATGAGTGACGGCGGGATGGGTGACTGCGGGATGAGTGACGGGCGGGACGCGCCGACCGCCGCGTCAGGCGACCAGCTCGCGCAGTACGTCCTCCATGGTGACCAGGCCCTCCAGGCGTTCGTCCGGGCCGATGACGGCGGCGAGGTGGGTCCGGCTGTCGCGCATCGCGGTCAGCACGTCGTCCAGCGCCGTCTGGGACCGCACACGGGCGATCGGGCGCAGCTGATCGAGGCGGAACGGCAGGTCGCTCGGGCGCGCGTCCAGCGCGTCCTTGACGTGCAGATAGCCCAGGATGCGCCCGGAGTCGTCGACCACCGGGAAGCGTGAGAAGCCGGAGGCGGCCGCCAGCCGCTCCAGCTCTTCGGGCGTCACCCCGAGCCGGGCGGACACCACCCGGTCCAGGGGCAGCACCACGTCGCGCACCCGGCGGCGGCCCAGTTCGAGGGCGTCCCGCAGCCGCTCGGTGGCCCGGTCGTCCAGCAGCCCGGCCTCGCTGGAGTCCACGACCACCCGGACCAGTTCGTCGTCGGAGAAGGTCGCCGACACCTCGCCCTTGGGCTCCACACGCATCAGCTTCAGCAGGGCGTTCGCGAAGGCGTTGACGGCGAAGATCACCGGGCGCAGGCCGCGCGCCAGGGCGACCAGCGGCGGGCCCAGCAGCAGCGCCGTGCGCACCGGCTCGGCCAGCGCCACGTTCTTGGGCACCATCTCGCCGAACAGCATGTGCAGATAGGTCGCCGCGGTCAGCGCGATCACGAACGCGACCGGGTGGATCAGCCCGAGCGGCAGCCGCACCGCGTGGAAGACCGGCTCCAGCAGATGGGCGATGGCCGGTTCCGCGACGGCGCCCAGCACCAGCGTGCACAGCGTGATGCCCAGCTGGGCCGCGGCGAGCAGCGCGGAGACGTGCTCCAGGCCCCACAGCACGGCGTGGGCCCGCCGGTCGCCCTGCTCGGCGCGCGGCTCTATCTGGCTGCGCCGCACCGAGATGAGGGCGAATTCGGCGCCCACGAAGAAGGCGTTGACGACCAGCGTCAGCAGACCGATCAGCAGCTGGAGCAGGGTCATCGGGCGGCCCCCTCACCGTCGTCGGAGGGGTCGGAGTGGCCAGAACCGTCGGAGTGGCCGGAGCCGCCGCCCGGGTGGCCCGAGCCCCGCGATCTGCGGTGGGCGCCGCGCCCGGCCTCCCCGGCGTACGGCAGCGGCGCCCGCAGCCGTACCCGCGCGGCCCGGTGGCCGGAGTCGTCGATCACCTCGATGCCCCAGCCCGCCACCTCCAGGGTGTCGCCCCGCACCGGGATCCGGCCGAGCTCGGTGGCCACCAGCCCGGCCAGTGTCTCGTACGGGCCGTGCGGCACCGGCATGCCGAGCACCTCCAGCCGGTCGACGCGGGCCGCGCCGTCCGCGTCGTACAGCGTGCGGCCCTCCGCGTCCGTGCCGACCGGGGCCAGGTCGGGCTTCTCGTGCGGGTCGTGCTCGTCGCGGACCTCGCCGACGACCTCCTCGACGATGTCCTCCAGGGTGACGACCCCGGCCGTGCCGCCGTACTCGTCGATGACCACGGCCATGCTGCGCTCGCCCGAGAGCCGGTCGAGCACCCGGTCCACGGGAAGCGACGCGGGGACGAGCAGCGGCTCGCGCATCAGCTCCGACACCGGGTGGCGGGGCCGCTCCTCGGCGGGGACGGCCAGCACGTCCTTGATGTGGGCGGTGCCGACGACGGTGTCCGGGCTGCCGCGGTAGACGGGGAAGCGGGACAGGCCCGTGGCGCGGGTGGCGTTGGCGACGTCCTCGGTGGTGGCCCGTACGTCCAGGGCGATGACCTGCACACGCGGGGTCATCACGTTCTCCGCGGTCAGCTCCCGCAGGTTCAGGGTCCGTACGAACAACTCGGCGGTGTCCGCCTCCAGGGCGCCCTCCCGGGCGGAGTGCCGGGCGAGCGCGACCAGCTCCTGCGGGCTGCGCGCGGAGGCCAGCTCCTCGGCGGGCTCGAGGCCCATCCGGCGCACCGTGCGGTTGGCGGTGTTGTTCAGGTGGGCGATGAACGGGCGGAAGGCGGAGCTGAAGGCGCGCTGCGGGGTGGCGACGGCCCGGGCGACGGGCAGCGGGCGCGAGATGGCCCAGTTCTTCGGGACCAGCTCACCGACGACCATCAGCACCACCGTCGACAGGGCCGTGCCGACCACCAGCGCGACCGAGCGGACGGCGGAGCCCGGCACGCCCATCGCCTTGAGCGGGCCGGCCAGCAGCGCGGCCACGGACGGCTCGGCGAGCATGCCGACCACCAGGTTGGTGACGGTGATACCGAGCTGCGCGCCGGAGAGCTGGAAGGTCAGACTGCGCACGGCCTTCAGCGCACTGGCCGCGCCCCGCTCTCCGCGCTCGGCCGCCCGCTCGAGCTCGCTGCGCTCGACGGTGGTCAGGGAGAACTCCGCCGCGACGAACCCGCCGCAGGCGAGGGCCAGCAGGAGCGCCACGGCCAGGAGAAGCACTTCGGTCATCGGTTCACCCATGTCCCATGGTCCGGCAGCGACGGGAGGAGCGCGCGATGTCGCTATCGGGAGGGTCACCCATGGGAGGACACCCATGCCTTTTCGCGGGCGTCAGGGGCCCGGCGCGGGCGTCAGGAGCCCAGCGGCTTGACCCAGCGGCTCCACTCCGGCTGCGGGGCGTAGCCCGCCGCGCGCCACGCGTGGTGGGCCAGGTCATTGCGGTCCAGCACCATCGCGTCACCGCGCCGCCCGCCGAGCGCCACGAACCGCTCCTCGGCCGCCCGGAGGAGGGCGGTCCCCACGCCCTGGCGCCGGTGGGCGGGGTGCACGGCGAGCCGGTACAGATGGCAGCGCCAGCCGTCGAAGCCCGCGATCACGGTCCCGGCGAGCTCGCCGTCCCGCTCGGCCAGCAGCAGCGACTCGGGGTCGCGGTCGAGCAGGCGCGCCACGCCGACCCGGTCGTCGCTGATGCTGGTGCCCTCGGCCGCGTCCTTCCAGAAGGTCAGTACGTCGTCGAGGTCAGCGGGCGCCGCGGCCCGGATCAGAAGGTCACCCATGGCGGGATCTCATCACTGCCGGGGGCGCGGCGTCGATCGAATAGCCCTCCGTCCCGCGATATGAGACCTGGCTTGCCGACGCTAGCGGATTGGCGCTAGCGTGAGGCCGTGGCGAAGACACAGCTGAACGTCCGGGTCGACGAGGCCACCGCGGAGGTGGCGCGGGAGCGCGCCCTGCAGCGGGGCGTGAGCATGAACCGCTATATCGAAGAGCTCGTCCGCAAGGACGCCGGAGAGGTGGGCCACACCTTCGTGGAGGCGGCCGCCGACTTCATGAAGCAGTACCGGACCGTGTTCGACGAGGAGTTCGGTAAGGAGGGCGAGGCGCGCCCTTGAACGTGCGGATCGACCTCGCCTGGCTGTTGATGGTTGCCGAGCGCAGCACCCCCGGAGACCCGCAGGTCACCGACTACGGTGCGCTGGTCGCCGCCGTCAGCAGACACGAAGCCGAGATATTCGGCACCCCCGTCTACACCGACCCGCAGACCCGGGCCGCCGCGCTGCTGCAGCTGCTCCTGCTGGTGCCCGCCCTGGAGCGTTCCAACGCGCTGTTCGCGTCCGCCGTCGCGTACGCCTACCTCATCGCCAGCGGACTGCGGATCGTCACCACCCCCGAGCGCGTCCGCGACCTGGCCCGCCTGGTCAAGGACGGCACCGCCGACGTCCACACCATCGCAGCCGAGCTGCGCAGCTGGAGCGCCTGACGGGCGCCGTCGGCCGTGCCTGTCCGCGACTACGCCCGCGAGGTCCAGACGCTGTTGACGGCCGCGGCGAGGCCGTACTCGGTGTCGTAGGCGCGGGCGATCGCCTCGTCCTCGTCGTCGTAGGGGAGGACCGACAGCACCGGACCGAAGATCTCCTCGCGGGCGATGCGCATGTCGTCCCGTACGCCGGTGAAGACGGTGGGCCGGTAGAAGTAGCCAGGCAGGTCCTCCCCGCGGATGCCGCCCGTGACGAGTGCGGCGCTCTCCGCGACGCCGCTGCGGACCAGCGCGTCGACGTGCGCCAGGTGGTCCAGAACGGCCGTGTCGTCGTCGACGAGGAGCAGGACATCGTCTACCGCGAAGCCGTTACGGCTGCCGCGCGTCCGGCGGCGACGCCCGCGGAGGGCCCGCCCGTGCCGGCCGCGGACGACGAGTGGGCGATCGACGCGTCTCCCACACTGCTGTTCCGGTTCTCTGCGCTCACCTACAACGGCCACCGCATCCACTACGATCGCGACTACGCCCGTGACGTGGAGGGGTACCCGGGTCTGCTCACCCACGGGCCACTTCAGGCGCTGGCCATGGCCGAGGCGGCCCGAGCGCAGTCCGATGGTGGGGACCAACTCTTCGAGTACCGGCTGCTGTCGCCCCTGTTCGACCACGAGGGCATGGTGGTCAAGGCGGTGCGGGGACCGGAGGACATCACGACCACGGTGCGAGATGCCTACGGGCGGCAGACCGCTTCGGGGAGCCTGCGCGGTCTCGGCCGATCCTCCTGAACGATCGCCGGTCCTGTCCAAACGCCCTCCCAACGCCGGGCGCTCACTGAGGATGCCCATGCCGACGGGCCGGCCATCCGTTTGACGCCAACCGCTCCCTGTCCCCAGTGAGTTGAGGCTCCGTCATCTGATGGCTGCCGTGCGCTCCGTTATGCTCGGCCCGTTCGAGCGAACGACGGCCGGCGGGCCGGCCTCCGACCTGTGGTCACTGGGCGCGACCCTCGCCACGGTCTGCGGCGGACAGTCCCCGTTCCGCAAACCGGCGAAGCCCGCGACACTGCATCGCGGTGGCATACGAGGAACCGGTCCTGCCGGAGCGGCGGCCCACTGCGCCCGGTGGTCGAGGCGCTGCTGCGCAAGTTCCCGGAGGAGCGTCCTTCGGCGGCCGGTGCGCGTTCCGCGCTGCGGGGCGTCGCGGCGGGGAACGCGGACGCGGGGCCGTCGGCGTCGGCGGCCGCGCGGGTTCCGGCCTTCGGCCCCGTTGGCCGACGCGGACACCGTGACCAGTGGCCGGGAGCGGCTCGTCCCGGCCGGGGAGACCGCGCCGACGGCCCTGCACACCACCTCGCTCAGGCCCGCGCACTGGCAGTCGCCCCGTCCGAGGGGGCCGAAGCGGCTGTTATGGGCGCTGGCCGAGATCAAGCCCGCGGCGCTGTTCGGCGCCCTGCTGGCGCGCATCGAGGGTGAGCGGGCATTCCCCGTCCATGTCGTCGGACGGAGGCTGACTTTCCGGGCGGCCGGGAAGGGCACGCTGCAACTGCGGATCAACGACGCCGAGACCGAGAACTGTGGCCTGGACAACAGGGGCACGCTGACCGTGCAGGTGAGCGTCACGCACCAGCCTTGACGGGCGGCTTCCGAGCAACGGTCGCGGTGATCTCGTCGTCGGAGCCAACCTGTGTGAGCATGGCACTAGACAGGACTGGACATGTATGGCTAGCTTCCAGCCATGCCCAAACAGGTCCTCAAGCATCAGCGCATCGCCCGTGTCCTGGCCCGCGAGATCCACAGCGGCGCTCTGGAGCCGGGCAGCAGGCTGCCCGGCGAACACGCGCTCACCCAGCGCTTCGCGGTCAGCCGGACCACCGTCCGCCAGGCGCTGGACGAGCTGAGCAGGCAGGGCCTGATCTCCACGCACGCGGGTGTCGGCTCGTTCGTCGCCTTCGACGGCAGCCTGCTGGACAACCGCCTGGGCTGGACCAGGGCGCTGGCCGACCAGGGCGCCCGGATCACCACGGAGACACTCCGCCTCGAGGCGGTGCGCGATGCCCGGCTGGCCGAGGAACTCGGCGTCGAGGAAACCGAGTTCATGGTGCTCGACCGGTTGCGCGTGCTACCGCAGGGCACTCCCGTCGCGCTGGAGCGCAGCAGGGTTCCGCTGGTCCCGGCCCTGGCCGACGTCCCGCGCGGCGGGCTGCTGGACGACTCGCTGACCAAGACCCTGGCCGCGGCCGGGCTGCGCGCCACCCACGGCGACGAGTGGGCGTCCGTGCGGCCGCTGGCCGCCGACGAGGCGACGCTGCTCCGCCGTCCGGAGGGGGAGGTCTGGCTCAACACCCGCCGGGTCAGCCGCGGAGCGGACGGCCGAATCGTGGAGCAGGTCACCAGCCTGCTGGACCCCGCCCGTTTCCAGCTGCACCTCGGCTTCGGCGAGCAGCCGGAATGAGCCGGCTCATCTCCGACGTACATCCGCACACCCACAGGAATCCCGAATGAACCACCAGCATGACCGCGCGCTCGGCGCCCTGTACGGCCTGGCCATGGGCGACGCCCTGGGGATGCCCACCCAGATCATGTCCCGACGGTCGATCGTCGCCCGGTTCGGCACCGTCACCGGCTTCGAGCCCGGCCCGTCGGACAATCCGGTGAGTGCCGGAATGCCCGCCGGTTCGGTCACGGACGACACCGACCAGGCCGTCATCGTCGGCCGGCTGCTCACCGAGTCCGGCGGACGTATCGACCCGCTGCGGCTCGCGCACGAGCTCCTGGACTGGGAGCGCGACATGAAGGCCAAGGGCTCCTTCGACCTGCTCGGCCCCTCCACCAAGGCCGCCCTGGAGGCCGTGTCCCGCGGTGTCCCGCCGGAGGAGGCGGGCAAGTCCGGTGCCACCAACGGCGCGGCCATGCGGATCACCCCCGTCGGTGTCGCCTTCTCCCACACACCGCTGGAGCGCTTCCTCGACCAGGTCGCGGCGGCGTGCCAGGTCACCCACGACACCACCATCGGCATCGCCTCCGCCGCCGCCGTGGCCGCGGCGGTGAGCCGGGGCGTCGACGGCGGCGACCTGGAGGACGCCTTCGCCGCGGCGATCACGGCGGCCACGGCCGGTGCGGAGCGCGGCCACTGGGTCGCCGGCGCCGACATCGCCACCCGTATCGGCTGGGCGGTGGACCTGGTCCGCGGTCTGCCCGAGCAGCAGGCCCTGGACCGCGTATGCGACCTGGTCGGAACCAGCGTCGCCAGCCAGGAGTCGGTCCCCGCGGCCTTCGCCGTACTGGCCCTGGCCGAGGGCGACCCATGGCGGGCCTGCCTGCTGGCGGCCAACCTCGGCGGCGACTGCGACACCATCGGTGCCATCGCCGGTGCCATCGCCGGCGCCATCAGCGGGGCCTCGGGCCTGCCCGCCGAGGCGCTGGCCACCCTGCGCTCGGTCAACGGTCTCGACCTGGAACCGCTGGCCACCGCCCTGCTCGCGCTGCGCGCCGATCCGGCCGAGTGAACTCATGCCCGCACAGCAACCCGCACCCGAGTGCCCGGAGAGACCGGAGCGCCCGGAGAGGCCGGAGCGAAAGACAGGTACCACCATGGCGGCTTCAGAGAACGACCGCGTCGGCACCGTGGAGACCAGAGGCATCGAGCCGGTCCCGGACACCGAGCGCCACGGCCACGCCGGACAGATGTTCTGGACCTGGTTCGCCGCGAACATCAGCATCCTCGGGCTGCCGCTCGGCGCGGCGCTGGTCAGCTTCCGCGGCCTGAACATCTGGCAGGCGGCCGTCGTGGCCGTGCTCGGGTCCTTCGGCTCCTTCGCCCTGGTGGGCGCGCTCAGCATCGCCGGCAAGCGGGGCGGAGCACCAGCGCTCACCCTCTCCCGGGCGGTGTTCGGGGTGCGCGGCAACGCGGGCCCCACCCTGGTCACCTGGATGAGCCGGCTCGGCTGGGAGACCATCAACACCACCACGGCCGCCTTCGCCCTGCTGGCGCTGCTCGACGTCGCCTTCGGCATCCGGCGGAACACCGTGCTCACCGTGGTGTGTCTGCTGCTCTTCATCGGCTGCACCCTGCTGATCAGCGGCCTCGGACACGCCACCATCATGTGGATCAACAAGTGGGCCACCTACGTCTTCGGCCTGCTCAACCTGGTCGTGATCGCCTTCCTCGCGGCCACGGTGGACTGGAACAAGGTCTTCCACGCGCCGGTCGGGCCGGTGAGTTCGATGGTCGTGGGCATCGGCATGATCGCCGCCGGGACCGGCATCGGCTGGGCCAACGCGGGCGCCGACTACGCCCGTTACCTGCCCCGGCGGGTTCCCGGCGGAAGGCTGGTGGCCGCCTCCGCCTTCGGCGCCGGCATCCCGCTGGTCGTGCTGATCTCGCTGGGCTCGCTGCTCGCGGCGGGTGAGCCGGGCCTGGCCGCCGCCTCCGACCCGGTCTCGGCGATCAACGCGATGCTGCCCTCGTGGATGTCCATCCCGTACCTCATCGCCGCCTTCGGCGGGCTGCTGCTCTCCAACCACCTGTCCGTCTACTCGGCCGGACTCACCATGATCACCCTGGGCATACGGGTCCGGCGCACCCTCGCCGTCGGCCTGGACGTCGTCGTCACCTTCGCGGGCGGGATCTACTTCATCCTGATCGCCAAGGACTTCTACGGCCCGTTCATCACCTTCCTCACCCTCCTCGCCGTGCCGATCAACGCCTGGGTGGGCATCTTCGCGGTGGACCTCATGGGCCGTCGGTCCTACGACAGCGAGGCCCTGATGAACGTCGGACGCTCCAGCCGCTACTGGTTCCGCGGCGGGGTGGCCTGGACCGCGATGACCGCCTGGGCGGCGGCCATCGTGGTGGGCCTGCTGTTCACCGAGGCGAGCACCAGCGCGACCGACGTGTGGTTCTCCGGGCCGCTCGCCCACAGCTGGATCGGGACCAACGGGCTGGGCTGGGTCGTGACCCTGGTGCTCGCGGCCGGCGTCTACGCGCTGCTGCGCAAGCTGGACGGCACCCCCCGCCAGGAGGCCTCAGAACAGCGTCCCCAGCAGCAGGTCCTTCCCGCTCCGGCCGCGCGGGAGACCTCATGAGCGGCCAGGACGGCGTCGTCGGCGATGTGACGGGCAACCGGCTGGTCCTGGTGGGCAACGCCATCGTCGACCTGGTGATGCGGGTGCCCGCACTGCCCGAACGGGGCGGCGACATCATCTCCGGCGACACCGCCCTGACCACGGGCGGCGGCTTCAACGTCCTCACCGCCGCGCGCCGCCTGGGCCTGTCGGCCCTGTACGCGGGCGCCCACGGCACGGGGCCGTTCGGCGACCGGGTACGGGCGGACCTCGCCCGGGAAGGCGTCGAACTGGTGCTGCCTGCGGCCACGGAGACGGACACCGGATTCTGCGTCGCCTTCGTCGACGACGACGGCGAGCGCACCTTCGCCACCAGCCTCGGCGCGGAGGCCCGGCTGACCGAGGCCGACGCCACGGCCGTGCTCGCCGCGCTGCGCCCCGGCGACATGGTGCAGATCTCCGGATACGGGCTCGCCTACCCGGTCAACGGTCCGGTCCTCGCCTCACTTGTGGCGCGGTTGCCGGAGCACACCCGGGTCTTCCTCGATCCCGGGCCGCTGGTCGCCCAGATCCCCGAGGAGGTGCTCGAACCCGTCCTGGCGCGCTGCGACTGGGTCAGCTGCAACCAGCGTGAAGGGCGGTTGCTGACCGGACTGGCCGACGCCCATGAAGCGGCGGCCGCGCTCGCCGCCCGGCTGGGTCCCCGCACCGGGGTGCTGCTGCGGGCCGACGCGGCCGGCTGCTGGCTGGTCCCGCCCGGCGGCGAGGCCCAGCACCTCCCCGGCCGCCGGGTGACCGCGGTCGACAGCAACGGCGCGGGCGACGCCCACGTGGGCGCCTTCCTGGCCCTCCTCGGCCACGGGCTGGACCTGACCGCCGCCGCACAGGGCGCCAACGCCGCGGCCGCCTTCGCCGTCACCCGGCACGGCCCCGCCACCGGACCGACGCTCCGCGAGTTGCTCGACTTCCTCGACGGGGACGCACCGGCGGCGCGGCTGGCGTCGGCGCTGCGGCGGTAGCCCGCCGGCGCGCTCCTCCACGGCCGTTACCTCGCCGCTGGACGGTCATGCGACAGGGCGCCACCAGTGGCGCCCTGTCGTCCATCCCGATCGCTTCCGGCCGGTGCCCGGAATCCCGCCGGCCTGGCGTACGACGTTCACGGGTGCGTCTCGGGTGTCCGGGCGGCGGGGGTGTCGGCCCAGCCGTGTTCCAGCAGGTCGAACAGTGCGCGCATGGTGGCGGGCGGGTCGTCGGCGGTGCGGGCGAGGCCGGGCGCTTCCATGGCGAAGCGGGCCAGGCCGGTGACGGTCGGGTCGTCGGCGTCCAGGCCGGTGGCCTGGGCGATGACGGCGGCCAAGGCGCCCTCGTGGCGCAGCCACATGCGGCGGGCGTAGTCCTGAAGTGCGGGGGTGGACTCCACCAGCGCGACGTGGACCGCATGCAGCGGATTGTCGCCGTGCGGCTTCGTCCGGGTGGCGATCAGATGGTCGCGTAGAGCGTGCAGGACCGACTGGCCGGGGGCGCGGTCGCGCACGGCGGCGACCAGGCCGGCCTCGATGTCGGCGTCTTCGTCGAAGACGAGCGCCTCTTTTGTGGGGTAGTGCTTGAAGAGCGTGCTCAGCGCGACGTCGGCAGCCTGGGCCACCTCGCGGACCCCCACGTTGTCGTAGCCCTTCTCGCTGAACAGCCGCAGCGCGGCGTCGTTCAGGGCCTGGCGCGTCTGGGCTTTCTTGCGCTCGCGGCGCCCTCCGGTCCCGGTCATGGACACCACTCTACCCATCAGCGGAGCCGATCCAAAGTCGGATCGGTTGCATTATCGGAGCCGATCCGATTACTTTGAGTGCGGGACGGGTCCGGTGCCCGACCATTCCCACCGACCACGTAGGGGACCGCTGATGGAATCGACGAAACAATCACCGGCAGCCGCCGCACCGCCGCAGGCAGGCACCCGGGGGCTCAATCTCACGATCCTCACCCTGGGCGTCGGCGCGATCGCCAGCATCCTGGACTCCACGATCGTGAACGTCGCCGTCGATCACCTGGCGGGGGAGTTCAGGGCGAGCCTGCCCCACACCCAGTGGGTGATCACCGGGTTCCTGCTGGCCATGGCCGCGATCGTCCCGCTGTCAGGCTGGATGATCGACCGGCTGGGCGGCCGCACGACCTGGATGATCTCCCTGACCGTGTTCCTGTCCGGATCGATCGCGTGCGGGCTGGCCTGGAACCTGGACTCGCTGATCGGCTTCCGGATTTTCCAGGGATTGGGGGCGGGCCTGATCCTGCCGGTCCTGATGACGCTGCTGACCCAGGCCGCGGGCAAGGCCCGTCTCATGGCCGCCATGGGCAGCTTCTCGCTGCTGGTGCAGGTCGGGCCGATCCTGGGGCCGGTCGCCGGCGGGGCCCTGGTGCAGGGCGCGAGCTGGCGATGGGTGTTCCTGGTGAACATCCCGTTCTGCGTCATCGGTCTCGTCCTGGCGGCGGTCTTCCTGCCGCGCCAGGCCAGGCCCGAGCACAAGCGGGCGCTGGACGGCGTCGGGCTGGCGCTGCTCACGCCCTCGCTGGTCGCGCTGACCTACGCGCTCAGCAACCTCGGCCCCACCAACGGCCTGTCGGCCGCCAACGTATGGATCCCGCTGACGGCAGGGGCCGCCCTGCTGGCCGCCTTCACCGGCTGGTCCCTGCACGACGGGGCCAAGGCGCTGATCGACGTACGGCTGTTCACCGACCGCGGGTTCAGCGTGGCCGGCGCCCTGACCATCCTGTCGGGATTCACCATGTTCGCCGGCCTGCTGCTGCTCCCGATGTACTTCCAGACCGTCCGCGGCTCCTCGATCGTGGAAGCGGGCCTGTTCTTGGTGCCCCAGGGCCTGGGCGCCGCCGCCCTGATCATCTTCGGCCGGAAACCGCTGGGCAGGGTCTCCGGCCGCACCCGCATCATCGCCGGGTTCGCGCTGATGGCGCTGGGCACCCTGCCGTTCGCGTTCGCCGGAACGCGGGACATGACCTGGCTGCTCCTCGCAGCCCTGGTGGTGCGCGGCCTCGGCATCGGCGCCAGCACCCCGACCATCGCCGCGGTCGCCGTACGCGGGCTGCCCGCCGACCACATCGCCCGCGGCACGACGGCGTTCAACATCGTCCAGCGCATCGGCGCACCCTTCGGCACCACGGTGATCGCCGTCATCCTGGCCCGCGCCGGCGCATCCGCCCCACCCACCGCCGCCGGCCTGGCCGGCGCGTTCGGGACCGCGTTCTGGTGGACCATCGGCTTTACCGTCCTGCCCATCGCGCTGGCGTTCCTGCTGCCCACCGACAAGGACAACGCCTCATCGTCGTAGGAAGGACGGGATCAGCGACCGTGGTTGTGCATGACGTGCTTGGTGCGCGAGTAGTCGTCCAGTGCGTAGATCGACAGGTCTCGGCCGTAGCCGGATCCCTTGAAGCCGCCCCACGGGACTTCGCCGGCCGGTACGAGATGTGAGTTGACCCAGACGGTTCCGAAGTCGAGGCGCGCGGCGATGTCGTGGCCGCGGCGAGCGTTCTCGGTCCACACCGATGCCGACAGACCGAGAGGGACGTCGTTGGCCCGCCGTACCGCCTCCTCCTCGTCGGCGAAGGTCTCGACCGTGACCACAGGGCCGAAGATCTCCTCGCGGGCGGCTTCGGCCCCTTCGGGGACGTCGACCAGTACGGTCGGGGCCACGAAGCCGGCGACGCGCAGTGACGATGCGACGGCCGCGAGATCGGCGTCCGGGAAGATCACGACCGGGGCATGTCCACGTCCGGGTGCTTGGCAAGCCGGGCACCGGCGACCGCGCCGTATCCGGCGACCACGTTCACCACTCCGGGCGGCAGGAGATCGCCGACGAGTTCGGCGAACTTCAGGGTGGTCAGCGGAGTCTGCTCGGACGGCTTGATGACCAGGGTGTTGCCGGCGGCGAGAATGGGCGCGATCTTCCAGGCCGCCATGAGCAGAGGGTAGTTCCACGGGGTGATCACGCCGGTCGCCCCGAGCGGTTCGCGCGGAATGACCGAGAGACACCAGCGCATCCGGCCGCCACACGGTCGTCTGGCTCGGCCCCGACGAGTGGCTCGTGCTGTCCCAGGCCGATGCGACCGCTGTGGCCGCCGAGTTGCGTGGGGCACTCGGAGCAGCCGATGAGCGAGTACCGCGGCCCGGAAGTGCCCTGATGGCGTCAGGAGGCTTCGAAGGCACCGGGATCCGGCGCCTGCCCACTGTAGGGCAGACCGACATTGACGCCTTTGTCGATCAAGGTGCTGTTCGCCGCGAGGCGGAGGTTGGGCAGTACGGGCAGACTGCCGTCGGCTTGGCGAGGCGCGTCCCAGCCGGACGTCGACACACTCCGGAACTGTGAGTCCGACAGGGTGACGCCCAGGTTCCAGGAGTTGTACGCGGCGTTGGTGCCGGTCATGTTCGACGTCAGGGTGCCGGTGTAGGCGATGTTGTTACGGAGGTTGCCCCGGCCGACGGCGGAGCCGCTCGAGTCGACTCCCAGCATGTTGAAGTCGGGGTGGTTTCCGTAACTGGTGTTGTTGAAGAAGTCGTTGGCGAGCGGGTGGTGGTTGGCGTAGAAGCCCGCCGCCTTGTTGGCGAAGGCCACCGACGTGCGGACGGTGTGCTTGACGGCGCCGGCGTCGTAGTCGCCGCCGTAGCCACCCGCCTTGAACCCGCTTCCGTTGCCGGCTCCCGTGGTTGTTCCCGGTATGTACCCGTTCCGCCATGCCCAGGAGTTCTCGATGGTGACGGACGAATAGGCGCTGATGAGATCGAAACCGTCGTCGGAGTTCCACCACGCGCGGCATCCCCGGAACACGTTCCCGGGATTGTTCGCCGAGATGTGCGCACCGAACCCGTCGGCGTTCTCGCCGGCCCCACCGGAGCTGTTCAGGTCGTAGTTGTCGTGCGCATCAGAATTGAGAACGAGGTTGCCTCCTCCATTCTGAATGAACAGGCCGGGCCCCATGTGGTGATGGGTGTTGATCTGTTCAAAAGTGTTGTTGCTCCCGGAGATCCAGATCCCCCAGGACTCGTGGTTCAGATTGTTGTTCTGCGGGACGCCGGTGACTTCCAGCCCTTTGAGGTGGATCCAACTGCCGGTGATATCAAAGCCCTTGATCCGGCAGTCGTCCGTCATGCGTGAGAAATTGAAGACCGGATTTTCACCCGGGTAGGCCGAGTAGCGGATCGGATTACCTGAACTGCCGCTCTTGTTCAGGGTGATCGCGTCGACTCTGTCCGTCTGGCTCTTGCAGCTGTTGATCCCGTGGGTATAGGCATAGGTGCCGCCCCGGAAATACACCGTGTCACCTGCTCCGACGACGGCCTGCGCATGGGCGATCGATGCCCAGGGGGCGGCCTGCGTTCCCGCGGCGTTGTCGCTGCCGTTTGGGGCGACGTAATAGACCTTTCCGGCCGCTGCGCCGCTCTCGGCTGCCGCGCTGGGGGCGATCGTGACGGGGGTCAAGAGGAACGTGACGGTCGAGATCAGGAGGGCAGGTGTCACACGGAAGGCAGGACTCATTGCTCGCTCCAGATGGTCGAGGAAACTTCTGGCGCGGCCTGCCGGACCGGCTCCATGTGTTCAGAGGAAGCCGTCCATGGCCGCCGTGGGACGCCGACTGCTCTCGTCCCAGGCCGAGCTGTTGTAGCTGTTGAACGAGGGGTAGCCCTCGGGCTCCCAGAAGAACGTGCCCAGGCCACCGAAGCCCTGTAGCCCGGTGATGAACGCCCGCAGCGAATCGCGCACCTGGGTGGGTTTGCCCACCGGCCCGCCGTACTCCACCTGCATGACCGGCTTGCCGTAGCTGGACTGAATGGTCTGCATGTTGGCCAGCACGCCGGGCACGTTGCCGCCCTGCGCGTACGAGGACAAGCCGGTGATGTCCCACTTCCCGCCGTTGTCCCGGTAGGCGTTGAGGAAGTTCTGGATGCTGGTCAGGTTCTGCGGCTGGGCCAGATGCACCATGACCGGGGTGCTCGGGAAGACATGTTTCGACATTTCGTACGCGGCGTTGAGCAGGCCCGTCATCTGATCCGCGTGGCCGACGCTGCCGATCGGTTTGCAGATGCCGGAGTTGGTTTCGTTGCCGATCTTCACCCAGGCCGGCGTTACACCGTAGTACTTGATGACGTTGCACGAGTGGTAGACGTAGTCGTACATGGCGTCGAGCATCTGGCTGTAGTTCATGCCGGCCCAGGCCGCCGGCGGGCTCTGCACACCGACCGAGTTCCAGGTGTCGCCGAAGTGGAATCCGATGAGGACCTGCATGCCGGCGTTCTTGGCCCGCTGTGCCAGCTGTGCGGTCTCCTCGATGCTGCAGTGCCCGTTGGCCGGATCGCTGGAGGGGTTGACCCAGGTCCGCAGGCTGACCGCGGTGATGCCGTACCCCTTGAGGATGGTGAACAGGTCCTGCCGCACTCCGGCGCTGTTGTTCCAGTAGTAGCCCCGCGCCTCCATCTGCGGCATCCAGCTGATGTCCGCGCCCCGGATGAACGCCGCGGCCTGTGCCTGCGCGGGGGCGCCGCCGGCCCCGAGCGCCACCGCTCCGGCACCGGCCGCGGCGCCCAGCAGTACCGTTCGGCGGCGCACACCGGTCGGTCGTTGCTCAGGTTTCTGTCCCATTTCCACTTTCCCCACCTCTCTGCGGTAATTGGCGACATTCCGCGAGTCCGGTCCGGGTTCCAGCCGATTCGATTCCCGGCTTGCCGGCGACGCCGGTACGCCTCGGTGAATCATTGCGACACATTCGAATCACTGAGCAGCAGATTGCTGCACAATGCTGCACTTGGGCGCATCAAGTGTCAATAGAGAGAGGCAAGTTGAACCGCGAAAGAACACCCCCGGCGATGCGGTGGCGAGAGGCGGTGTTCACGCCCGGGCAGCGGCTCCGCAGGAAGACCTGACGGTCAGGCGGGGCTGGATGAGCAACTGCCGGACGGGTACGGCTGACGGGTCGGCCGCGTCGAGGCGATCCAGGAGCAGCCGCGCGGCCTGGGCACCGATTTCGTGCTTGGGCGGCGCCACCGCGGTCAGGGGCACGTCGGCCAGGGAGGCGATCTCGTCGTCGTAGGCGATCAGCGCGATGTCGTCCGGCGTGCGCAGGCCTTGGGAGCGCATCCGCCGCATCAGTTCGATCGCGTCGTGGTCGGAGTGCACCAGCGCGGCCCGGGTGCCATCGGCCAGACACTCCTTGATGAAGCGGTCGTAAAGGCGGGTGGCCTCCTTGGGGCCCAGCCTGGGGCGCCCGCTGTCCAGGACCGGCGCGCCGGAGACGAGGCCCAGGTGCCGGACGGCCGCTTCGTACCCCTCGCGGAGCAGGGGCGCGGTGGGGCTGCCGTTGGTGAACAGCCCCACCCGGTCGTGCCCCAGGTCCATGAAATGCGCGACCGCGCCGAAGGCGCCCTGCTGGTGGTCGGTGGCCACGAACTCGCACGGCAGGTAGCGGTCGTACGGCTGACGTTCCATCAGCACGAACGGCAGCCCACCGACCCGCAGTTGCTCGAACGGCTCCTGAGGCAGGGTGTGGCCGGTGGCGGAGGTCACCAGCAGCCCGGTCGCGCCGGACGCGGCCAACTCCTCGATCTGCTGTGTGTCATTCGGGTACGTGTAGTTACTCAGGCCGATGACAACGCGGACACCGCGCTCGGCGGCCACCGCCTGCACGCCGGCGACGACCCGCGGGTAGTAGTAGTGCGCCGACGGGACCAGCAATCCGAGCGTGTGCGCCGAAGCCGGCTTGGCGTCGGCGCGGAGAGGAGCCGACGGCGCGACCATCGGCCGCGGCTCGGACGGCTGCCCGGCGGGATGGGACGCCGCCAGCACGGCACCTCCGCGGACCCGGGTCACCCGCCCTTCGGCCTCCAGCTCGAGCAGATCCCGTCGGATGGTGGCGCGTGAGACGTTCAGGCGCGCGGCGAGTTCGGTGACCTTCAGCCCCTCGGCTGCCTCCAACTCCCTGACCAGGAGCTCATGCCGCTGCGCAACGAGCATGTCGGACACGGCCCCCCTGTGAGCAGATTTGAATCATCCTAACCCGCACACTTCGTCTGCCGCCCGGTACTGATCTGTGGCAGCGGCTTTGACGGCATCTTCACCGCACGGCTCAGGACGGTGTCGCAGGTGCGGCTTCTCGGCCGGCGGTGGGAGGCGGTTCCGCGATGCCGATGAAGTTTCCGCCCACGGGCCGGATGCGGACCGACCACCCCAGCGCTGCGAGGTCGTCCGTGAGTGTCCGGGCATCGTGGAATACCTTCACGATGCGGTACCGGCTGCCGTCGTCGAGCCGGCGCAGCGCCGCCGGGGCCGGCTGGTTCGCGAGGACTTCCTCCTCCGCGGCAGCGGCGGGGCCGTCGTCGATGAAGATTGCTTTGCCGCCCGGTGCGAGCGAGGCGGCGACGGTGTTCCAGAAGTCGGGCAACCGGGTCGGCGGAACATGGGAGAGCCAGAAGGCGAAGAACACCGTGTCGTAGCGCCGTGGCGGCTGCCAGTCGAACAGGTCGGCCTGAAGGAACCGGACGGCGGGGGACGCGGTACGCGCCCGAGCGAGGGCCAGCACTTCGGCCGCCGCGTCGACAGCCGTCACCGACCGCGCCCGCGCCGCGAGCCTCGGGGTCCACTGGCCCGTTCCGCAGGCCAACTCCAGCACATCCCCGGCAATCGGGAGGTCATCCACGACAGCCAGCAACCGCTGAAGGTCTTCGCGCTCCGCGTAGGGCCGGTCGTATTCGGCCGCGCCCGCCCTGTAGTAGGCCATTTGCTCTGCCAGAAGAGCGTCGTCATCCATATGGGTTCCTCTCATCCGGGTCGGGTCAGAGCCAAGCGCGCTCAGCTTGCCGGCTTGGTCGCCGCAGACACTGTCGGCCTTCACCTTTGGGCAAGGTCAAGGCGCGCGTCGGTGGCGTTGGCTGCGGGGAGGGCCGAGCCGTTCCCTCATGGTCGGAGACGCACAGCGCATCTGGATCACGACTCTTGACAGGGGACGGCAGGTGGGCAGATATTTCCTGGAACCGATTCCGGAACCGATTCCAGGAGTGAGGATGACGATCTCGAGCGCTGTCAGCGACCCGGTCCCGTGGGCCGCCGGCGCGTCTGGGCTGACCATCACCGGCGTCGACGTGGTGGCGGTGCGGGCCCCGCTGGCCCGTGAGTTCAAGGGCAGCTTCTACCGGATGACCCATCGCGCGACCCTGATCACCCGGCTGCGCACCCAGGAGGGCATCGTCGGCGAGGCCTATGTGGGCGACGAGGACGGTGCCCTCACCGAGATCGCCGCGATCATCACGCGCGAGATCGCCCCGCGCCTGATCGGTGAGGACGCCTTCGCCACCGAACGCTGCTGGGACCTCGCCTATCCGGTCACCTACGACATCCTGCGGGACCGCCGTCACGGCCTGGTGGCCCTGGCCGGCGTCGACACCGCGATCTGGGACGCCGTCGGCAAGGCGCTGCGGATGCCGCTGCACCGGCTGTGGGGCGGCTACCGCCGGGAGATTCCCCTGATGGCGATCGGTGGGTACTACGGAGAACCGCTGGGCGCCATCGAGGACGAGATCGCCTTCTACAAGGACCGTGGGCTGGCTGGTATCAAGTTCAAGGTCGGCGGCGCCTCCCCCGAGGTCGATGCCAAGCGGGTCGCGGCCGCGCGGGAGGCGGCCGGCGACGACTTCGTCATCACGGTGGACGCGAACCAGGGCTACACCGTGGCCGAGGCGCTGGAGTTCGCCTGGCGCGTCGAGGACCTCGGTATCCGCTGGTTCGAGGAGCCGGTGCGCTGGCACAACGACCGCCGTTCGCTGCGCGACGTCCGCATGCGCACCCGCATCCCCGTCGCCGCGGGCCAGAGCGAGTACAGCGCCAGCGGCTGCCGGGACCTGATGGAAGCCGGGGCCATCGATGTCTGCAACTTCGACGCCTCCTGGTCCGGGGGACCGACGGCATGGCGCCGTGCCGCCGCCGTCGCCGCCTCGTACGACGTCCAGATGGGACACCACGAGGAGCCGCAGGTCTCCGCCCATCTGCTGGCCAGCCAGTCACACGGCACCTATGCCGAGTGCTTCCATCCCGACCGGGACCCGTTCTGGTGGCATTTGATCGCCACGGAGCGGCGGCTGGTGGACGGCAAGCTCCAGCTCTCCGACGCGCCCGGCCTCGGCTGGGAGCTGGACGAGGACTACATCGCCAGGTATCGCGTCGAGCCGGGGGCGTGACATGCCGACCGATCCCAGCTTCGGAATGCGCGGCAGCCGGCCGCACCGCGTGGCGATCCGCGAGGTCGCCGAGCACGCCGGAGTGGCGGTGTCCTCCGTCTCCCGCGTCATCTCCGGGCATCCCGACGTCAGTGAGAAGATGCGCCAGAAGGTGCTGAAGGCCATCGACGAGCTGGGCTTCGTCCCGGATCTGGCGGCGCAGAGCATCCGCACCGGTGCGACGAAGACCATCGGCTTCGTCATCAGCGACATCCGCAATCCGCTGCTTGCCGAGATCGCGCACGCGGCAGAGACCCGCCTGCGCGAACGCGGCTACACGCTGTTCATGATGAGCTCCCTGCACGACCCCGAGCTGGAGGCCGAGCACCTGCGCCGGCTCGCCCAGCACCGGGTGGACGGGCTGCTGGTATCGGTCACCGACGAGCGGAACCCGGAAACGGTCGACCTGCTCTCCAGGGCCGGCGTCCCCATCGTGCTGATCGACCGCGACATCCCCGACCTGCCGGCCGCCTCCGCCGCCCGCTTCGATCACGCCGGCGGACTGACCGCCGCGGTGCGGCACCTCGTCGAACTCGGGCACCGCTCGATCGGACTGGTCAGCGGCTCGGCCAACACCCGTCCCTCCCGGGAACGCGAGCAGGCGCTGTACCGCATCGCCGCGGAGCTGCCGGGTGTCACGGCCCACGCCCACAGCGGGGACTTCGCCAAGGAACACGGGGCCAAGGCCACCTACGCACTGCTGAGCGGCGAGGAGCGTCCGACAGCGCTGATCGCCGGTTCCAACCAGATCCTGGTCGGCATGCTCTCGGCCCTCGCCGAACTCCCTTACGAAGTCCCCCGGGACCTCTCGCTCGTCACCTGCGACGACGCTCCGATGGCGGCCTTCCTCCGGCCCCGACTGGCGACGATCCGCCGGGACGTCGCCCAGATCGGCCGCGTCAGCGCCGATCTGCTGCTGGAAGCCCTGGCCGGCGCGGCGGGCCGGTCCGTCGAGCTGCCCACCCGATTCGACGACGCGGAGTCCTGCGCCGCCCCGCCCCCGAACCGGTGATCGGCACACCGCTCAACGAGCCGCCGCTTCAATGAAGAAGCAAGGAGAAGCCATGTCCTCCCCCTCGGCACCGGGCGTCACCACAGGCGCCGCAACCCCTCCTCAGACCGTCACCGAGGACCGCGTCAATCTGCGCCGCGCCCGCTGGGGCGGCCTGGTGGGCACCGCCCTCGAACAGTATGACTTCGTGATCTACGGGACCGCGTCCGCGCTGGTCTTCAACTCGGTGTTCTTCCCCGACCTGAGTCCGGCCGTGGGCTATCTCGGCAGCTTCGGGGCGTATGCCGTCGGCTTTCTCGCCCGTCCGCTGGGCGGTCTGTTCTTCTCCCGCTTCGGGGACCGCCTCGGCCGCAAGTGGGTGCTGGTCACCACGTTGTATCTGATGGGCATCGCCACCTTTCTGATCGGCCTGCTGCCGACGTACGAGACGATCGGGTTCTTCGCGCCCCTGCTGCTGGTCCTGCTGCGCTGTCTCCAGGGCTTCGGAGCCGGTGCCGAAATGGCCGGTGGCACCGTGCTGTTGACCGAGGCGGCGCCGCCCGGCAGACGCGGCTACACCGCCGCGCTGGTCTGGGTCGGAGCCTCGGGGGGCACGGCACTGGGCGCACTCGTCTGGCTGGCGGTCCAGCAACTGCCCGAGGACGCGATGATGAGTTACGGCTGGCGGCTGGTGTTCCTCAGCTCCATCGTCGTCACGCTGATGGCGTATCTGCTGCGGCGCAAGCTCCAGGACTCCCACGTCTTCACCGAGACCGCGAAGGAGCAGGCCAACGAAGACACCGAGGAGCCACGGCCCTCGCCGATCAAGGACGTGTGGGCCAACAGCCGCCGGAACGTGCTGCGGGTCTTTCTGATGGTGGCCGGGGTCAGCCTCAACTCGTACACCTACCAGGTGTTCATGGGCAGCTATCTGGTGTCCGACGTCGATGTGGACAAGGGCGTGTTCACCCGCGCGCTGCTGATCGGCGCGGTCTGCGGGATGGGCGCGGCGGTCTTCTTCGGCTGGCTGTCGGACCGGCTCGGGCGACGGCCCGCGTACACGACCGCGGCCCTGGCGATGATGATCCTGCCGGTCCCCGCCTTCGCGATGCTGAACACCGGAAGCCCCGTGCTGATCACGGTGGTGATCATCCTGGGCTTCGTCTTCGCCGCCGAGGGCTCGGTGAGCGCCCAGGCGGCGTTCCTGCCGGAGATCTTCGGCAGCCGCTATCGCTACGCCGGGGTCACCATGGGGCGTGAACTGGCCTCCATGGTCGGCGGTGCCGGGCCGCTGGTCTGCTCGGCCCTGATCACCTGGGCGAGCGGCAGCTGGATCCCCGTCGCGGCCCTGATGATCGTGACCGTCGCGGTCAGCCTGGTCGTCACCCTGCGCACACCGGAGACCCGGGACCGCGACCTGTACTCCGAGGCCGACGCGGCCTGACCACAGAACCACAGCCGAAGGGCCCCTCCATGCACACGTCCGCGTTCATCGGCGGCAAGCACATCGACGGCGCCGAGACCTACGACAACATCGACCCGGCGGACGGCCGTTCGCTCGGCACCGTGATCCGCTCCGGCCGCCGCGAAATCGACCTGGCCGTCGAGGCGGCCCGGGCCGCCCAGCCCGGCTGGCACGCCACACCGGTCGCGGACCGCGCCGTCGCCCTCACCCGCCTCGCCGACGCCATCACCGCCGAGTGCGAGAACCTGGCCCGGCTGGAGAGCGAGGACACCGGCAAGCCGATCGGCCAGGCGCGTGCCGACGCGGCCGTCTGCGCCCGCTACTTCCAGTTCTACGGCCACGCCATCGACACCTACTACGGCGACACCATTCCGGTGCGACCCGGTATCCAGGCGTACACCACGCGCGAACCCTTCGGCGTCACCGGGCACATCGTCGCCTGGAACTACCCCATGCAACTGTTCGCCCGGGGGGTCGCACCGGCCATCGCCACCGGAAACTGCGCGGTGGTCAAGCCGGCCGACGAGACCCCGCGCACCTCCGTGCGGCTGGCAGAACTCGCCGCGACGGCCGGCATTCCCGACGGCGTGATCAACATCGTGCCCGGCATCGGTTCCGAGGCGGGCGCCGCGCTCACCGCCCATCCGGGCGTCCGCCAGATCGGCTTCGTCGGCTCGACGGCCGTCGGTGCCCAGGTCGCGCACGCCGCCGCCGACCGGGTCGTGCCCGCCACGCTCGAACTGGGCGGCAAGTCCGCGCACGTCGTCTTCCCCGACGCCGACCTCGAAGCCGCCGCCGAGGCCGTCACCAAGGGCATCCTCCAGAACGCGGGTCAGACCTGCTCGGCCGGATCCCGGCTGATCGTGCACCGCGACGCGCACGCCGAGATGGTGGCGCGGCTGACCGCGGCCTTCTCCGCGGTGCGCATCGGCCCCGGTGCCACCGATCCTGACCTGGGGCCCCTGGTGTCAAGGAAACAGCAGGCCCGGGTCGCCGACTTCGTCGACACGCTCACCTCAGGTGAGGTCCTGGTCGGCGGTACGGTCCCCGCTGACCAGGAGCTCAGCTCCGGCGCGTACTACGCCCCCACCCTCGTCGACGGTGTGGACCCGGGCAGCCGGATCGCTCAGGAGGAGGTCTTCGGCCCCGTGCTGGCGGTGCTGAGCTTCGACCGTCCCGAGGAAGCGGTGCGGCTGGCCAACTGCACGCCGTACGCGCTCATGGGCGCGGTCTGGACGTCGGACATCACCCGGGCCCTGACCATCGCCCGTGGCATCGAGGCCGGGCAGGTGTACATCAACGCGTTCGGCGCCGGAGGCGGTGTGGAGCTTCCGTTCGGCGGTTTCCGCGGATCCGGATACGGCCGGGAGAAGGGGGTGGACGCGCTGGATGCCTACACCCAGAGCAAGACCTTCATCATCAAGCTCTGATCGGCGGTCGTACGCCGGAAAGGACCATCGAGGAATCATGACCGTCGCCTCCTGTACGGCGCCGCCGACCGACCGGCAGCGCCCGACCGACGAACAGCTCGGCCATCTCGCAACCCGGGCCCGTGAGCTCATCCTGCGCACCGCTCATCAGGCCGGAGCCGGCCACGTCGGCGGCTCCCTGTCCGCCGCGGACTTGCTGGTGACCCTCTACTTCGACGAGCTGCGGCTCGACCCGGCGCGGCCCGACGCACCGGAGCGGGACCGTTTCATCCTCTCCAAGGGGCACTGTGCCCTCGGCCTCTACGCCGTCCTCGCCATGCGGGGGTACTTCGACGTCGCCGAGCTCGCCGACTTCGACAAGGGCGGTTCGCGGCTGCAGATGCATCCGGACATGACCAAGCTGCCCGGAATCGAGATGTCGACCGGATCGCTCGGCCAGGGCCTGTCCGCCGGAGTGGGCATGTCGCTGGGCGCGCGGCTGGGCGGGGCCGCCTCGGACCCGGGCTCGCGCACGTACGTACTGCTCGGGGACGGCGAGTTGCAGGAGGGCATGACCTGGGAGGCGGCGCATGTGGCGCCCCGCTACCGGCTGGGACACCTGGTCGCGGTCCTCGACCACAACGGCCTGCAGCAGTACGGCTGGCCGCGCGGCGCGGACGACCGCGGTGACCGGCGCGACCCGTGGGCGGGCGTCGACCTGCGGGCCACCTTCACCGGTCTCGGCTGGCGGGTGCTGGAGATCGACGGCAATGACATCGCCGGAATACGGGCCGCGTTCGCCGAGGCCCGGCGGGCCGAAGCCGTCGACCGGCCCACGATGATCCTCGCCACCACCCGCAAGGGGCGCGGCGTCTCCTTCGCGGAGATGACCATCCAGTGGCACACCGGTGCGCCCGACGACCAGCAGCTCGCCGCGGCGCTCGCCGAACTCGAGGGGGCAGCCGGATGACCACACGGACGACATCGATGCGCGAGGCATGGGGCGCCACCCTGGTCGCCCTCGGCGAGGAGGACCCCCGCACCGTGGTGCTCGACGGCGATCTGGCCACCAGCACCAAGGCCGACGCCTTCGCCCAGACGCACCCGGAGCGGTTCCTCCAGATGGGCATCGCCGAGCAGAACCTGGTCGGCGTCGCCGTGGGGCTGGCGACCACCGGACTGGTGCCGTGGCTGTCCTCGTTCGGGGTGTTCTTCTCCCACCGCGCCGTGGACCCGATCCGGATGCTCGTCGCCCAGACCGACGCCAATGTCAAGATCGCGGCGGGCTACACCGGGGTGTGCTTCGGCATGGCCGGCAAATCACACCACGACCACGCCGACCTCGCCGTGATGCGGGCGATGCCGCGCATGACCGTGCTGGCACCGGGCGACGCCACCGAATGCGAGGCGCTCACCCGCTGGGCGCACCATCACAACGGCCCGGTCTACCTCCGGCTCGCCCGCGACGCCGGCCCCGACCTGCCGGCCGGAGAGATCGCCGTCGGAAGGCTGCGCGTGCTGCGCGACGGGCCGGACGGCGTGCTGGTCTCGACCGGCGCGCAGACGGCCCGCACCCTGGAGGCCGCCGAGCGGTTGGCCACCGACGGGCTCGACCTGCGCGTTCTGCACGCCCCGACGATCAAACCGTTCGACGAGCAGGCCCTCATCGCGCTGTGCGCGGACCAGCCGTTCGTCGTCACCGTCGAGGAACACTCCACCTACGGTGGACTCGGCGGCATGGTCGCCGAGATCACCTCGGCCGGGCCGCGCCCCCTGCCGGTGCACCGCATCGCGCTGGAGGACACCTGGGTCGAGACCGGCTCCAACGACTACGTCCTGGAGACGTACGGGCTGTCAGCACGCGCGGTCGCGGCCCGCGTCGCCCAGCTGGCAGGGGTGGTGGCGTAACCGTCACCCGCGCGCTCTCCCCAACGCCCCTGCGGAGCAGGCACCACGGCTCGGCGCCACCGGACACATCGCTGGAATGACGCTGGAAAGGAAGGAAACATGTCCACCACACCCGCCGCCGTGATCTCCGGAGGCGCGCAGGGCATCGGCGCCGCCACGGCAGAGCATCTCGCCGGCCACGGCTGGCGCGTCGTGGTCCTCGATCTCAACGGCCCCGGCGCCGAGGCGGTGGCGGCCACACTCGACGCCGCACATCCGGTGGACGGTGGCCACCTCGGGCTGGCCTGCGACGTGTCCGACGAGACAGCGGTCGACGCGGCTGTGGCACGCGCGGCCGACATCGGCGGCCGGATCGACGCCGTTGTCGCGGCCGCCGGCAACCTGATGCGGGGCCCGGCGGCCGAGCTGGACCTCGGCTCCTGGCAACGGCATCTCGACATCCACCTCACCGGCAGCTTCCTGCTGGCCCGCAGCGCGTTCAGCCTGCTGAGCGCGGCGCGCGGCTCCGTGGTGACCATCGCCTCCGTCGGGTCGACCTTCGGCATACCGCGCCGCGTCGCCTACGCTGCCGCCAAGAGCGGCATCGTAGGGCTGACGCGGACACTGGCCGCCGAATGGGGGCCGCATGGAGTGCGGGTCAACGCCGTGGCGCCCGGCTATGTCAACACCGAGATGGTCCGCTCGGGCCTGGAGGCCGGCACCCTGGACAAGGACGCCCTGCTGGCTCGCACACCGCTGCGCCGGCTCGCCGAGCCGCAGGAGATCGCCGCGGCCGTCGGCTTTCTGGTCTCCCCAGGGGCCGGCTTTGTCAACGGAGCGGTGCTGCCCGTCGACGGCGGCCTGACGATCGACGGCACCTTCGACCTCACCTCGCCCACCCCGTGAATCGCCCCGGGGCCGCTCGGGGTCAAGGGGTGACGGGCACCGCCGAGGGTGCCGGCGGCAGGCGGTAGGAGGCGCAGGCCGCCGGGATCCGCACCCCGCTGAAGCGGAGGTGGGCGAGGCGACGGTGGAACGCGGCGCCGTGCAGCAGATGGCGCGCCACGTCGGCGACCCGGCGCCGGCCGGGATCGGCCAGGACGGAGCCGGCGGCCCAGTCGTTGAACGCGCCCATCGCCGGCCCGCACCAGACCTGGTAGTCGCCGGTGCGCTCGGCGCCGGTGACGGCCCAGCGGGACGACTGGCCGAGGTACCAGCGGAAGACCAGGGCCATACGGTGCCTGGGGTCGAGCTCGGCGCGCAGGAGCTGTTCGGGGTGGTGCTCGGCGAGATAGTCCGCGGTCTCCCGCCAGACCTCGGCCAGCGGGCGCTGGAACACCTTCGCCTCCAGGCGTCGGCGGTCCGAGGCGGGGAGCTCGTCCAAGCCGGCGTGGGCACGGTAGAGCTCATGCAACCGGCGCGCCCGGCCGGCGAAGAGGCTGCCGCTGCGGAGGACCTGGACCTCGACGCCCCCCTCGAACATGTCAGCGGCCGGGGCCATCGCGTAGTCGGCGGGCCCAGCAGCGGCGAGCAGGGCCTTGACCGCCGGCGAGGTGCCCGCCTCCAGGCAGGCCTGGTTGACCGAGCCGGTGACGACGTAGGCGGCGCCCAGGCCGAAGGCGGCCAGGGCCGCCTCCGGGGTGCCGATGCCGCCGGCCGCGCCGACCCGTACCGGCGCCGCCGCGTGGCCGAGCTCGCGGGTGATGCGGTCCCGCAGCCGCAGCATCGCGGGCAGCGCGGTGATCAGCGGGCGGCGGTCGGTGTGCCCCGCGGAGTCCGCCTCGACGGTCAGGTCGTCCGCCATCGGGACCAGCCGCGCCAGCGCGACCTGCTCAGCGGTGACCTCGCCACGGTCGAACAGGGTGCGCACCATCGGCTCGGGGGCCGGCCGGAGGAACAGCTCGGCCACCTCGGCGCGGGACACTTTGGCGATCAGCCGGTTCTCGGCGTACGCCCCGCCCCCGGGGCCGCGGCGCAGCCCCGCCACCCGGTAGCGGACCAGGTCGGGGGTGAGCTGGACGAACGCCGAGGCCTCGACGCAGCGCAGCCGGTGACCCAGGTAGAGGTCGACAACCGCTCGCTCCAGGCTCGGGGCGTGCGGTGTGTGGATGAGGTTGGCGGCGTGAGGCAAGCCGGGGATCTCCCGAGCGAACCGCTTCAGGGCCCGCTCGACCCGATCGGGGGGCAGGCCCGCGGCGCCGTAGGAGGCGAGGAAACCGGCGCGGGCCAGCGCGGCCACCAACTCCTCGGAGGCGATGCCGGCGGCCATGGAACCGGCGAGATACGAGTGGGCCACGCCGTGACCGCGCCGGAAGCCGGACTCGCCGAGCTGGGTGGACGGCATGGGCCCGGCGACGGCCAGCGGGGTCAACGGGCCGCCCGCGACGGGCGGTTCGGCGGTGGCGCCGATCCGGTCCCCGTTCCGGACGATATAGCAAGGGGCGTCCAGGTCGGCGAGGACGGCGTACACCCCGTCCGGGTCGTACCGCACCGTCATCGCGGCACCTTCCCGTCCGTCGTCCCGCCGGTCGGCAGGATCTCCACGCCGATGTTGTCCACCTGGTAGATCCGCAGGTCGTCGCGCCATACGCTGCCGTCGGCGACCAGGAGAAGACCGTCGCCCCGACGCCGTACCCGGCGGATGTGAACCTCGCCGCGCATCCGGCGGTGACCGGGCGTGATCTGCCCTCGGTACTTCCAGGCCAGCTCGACGTGGGCCGCGGGCCGCGCGGCCGGGTCCGGCAGGGAGTCGGCGAGGCCGGCGTGCAGCGCGTACGCCGCGACAGACTGGAACAGCGCCTCGACGCCCACCGAACCGGGCATCACCGGGTCGAAGCGGAAGTGGTGCGCCATGAACCAGTCGTCCTTCGGCACGGTCCGCTCCCACAGGAGGTATCCAGCGCCGTGTTCGCCGCCGTCCACCACCAGGTCGGCCTCGCGCAGCAGCGCGAACCGCCCGCGGCCGAGCCGGGCGTCGCGGGAGAGGTCGAGCCGGCGCAGCCCCGGAGGCCGCGTCGGAAGGCGGTCCAGCCAGGGCGGAGCGTACCGTCCGCCGTCGAGCCCCTGCTGGTTGTCCAGGACCTCCTTGGTGAGGAAGCCGTGGACCGACTCGCCCGAGTAGACCGGCCCGTCAGGAAGGCTGAGCTGGTAGGCGTAGCGGTGGAGGATCGCCCCTGGCAGCTTCGAGTGGTCGGCCAGCATGGTGCGGTGCCGCAGGGCGAGACCGCGCGGGTCGGCGTGCCGGAGGAGGGTGGCGCGACCCTCCAGGTTCCGGCAGACGAAGGCGCTGTCACGATGCTGGTGGAGGATGCCCTGGATGGCGCTCAACTGGGCGGCGGCCTGGAGGCTGGACTCCATGTACAGCAGATTGGGCACGGCGCCGGAGCCGTTCTCCCGGCAGAACCAGGGGTCGGGGTGGACGGCGTACTCGCTGGTGAGGGTGGCGCCCGGCCGGAAGTCGAGAGGCTCGGCGTCGTACTCGAGCGCCCGGTCGACCATCATCAGATCGCCGCGCGGCAGCCGGGGCCGTACGGTCGCCGAGGTCGCCGAGGTCGCCGAGGTCGCCTGGGGTTCCCCGGTGACGGCCGAGAGGTCACCTTCGGCCGAGTGGGCGAGCAGCATCCGCTGAAGTGCGCCGTGCTGCCGCAGCGACTCGTGGGCGGCGGGGGAGTCCCGCGCCTCCCAGACCGTCAGGGCGCCGAGGCCGGTGCCCGGCGGCTCGTGGAGGGCGACGCCGATGCCGTGCAGGCGGGCCACCGGCCGGTCGCCGGCGAGGACAACGGCATCGGCGACGGCGTGCGGTCGGGGCACGAGTCCCACCTCGGCCACGTCGACCTCGCAGCGAAGGGCGGCGCCGAGCGCGGTCGGGTCGATCACCTCGATGGTGGTCGGGCCGCCGTCCCAGGGCTGGAAGCGCGGGTCGGGCAGGCACAGGTGCAGCCCGCGGCGGAGCGCGTACACCTGGAGAACGCCGGCCACGGCCTCGGCCAGCAGCGCGGTGGCGTCCACTCCGCGCCCCGGCCCGCCGCCGTGGAAGGTGAGCTCGGCGGTCACCTTGCCCTGCCCGTACCGGCCGCCCTCGCCGGCCGGCTCCGCGACGGTGCCGATCAGCCGCGGGGCCGGTCCCGGCAGCCGCGGGCCGGTGCTCTCGCCCTCGAAGTCGGGGCCGAGGACCTCCGTGAGGAATCCGCCGGCGAGGGCCCGCAGCTCCTGCCAGGTCAGCCGGGACCGGTGGGTGACCGCCAGCGGGCGGAACTGCCGCGGGTAGCGGGGCACGTGACGCTCCGGCCAGGGGTCCTCATCGGGCAGCGGCTCGATGGCGTGCTCGGGCAACAGGAACCCGCCGGTGCCGGTGGCCTCCACCAGGAGGTTTCCCTCGACGTGGACCTGCCAGTCGAACGTGAAGCGGGTGCCGCGCTCGTCGCGGTGGACGGCCTCGGCGCCTGCCCGCACTCGGAGCTCCGCTCCGGCCTCCGGCAGCTCCCGGTGCCAGGTGAGGACGGTGCGGCCGGGCCTGTGGACGGTGCCGGCCGCCGCGAGGCCGCGCTCCCCGAGCAGCGGCAAGGCCGCCGCGGCGGCGTCGAGGATCCACACCGGGTCGGCCTGGCCTGCCACGCTGTAGTCCGAGTCCGCTGGGACCGTCCGGACCAGCTCGACGCGCGCCGGCCGGTCCATGCGTCCCGTGGGGTGCGGCGCCGGCGCCGCCGGAAGCCGCGCGCCCGGCACGTAGCGCGCGAGCAGGTGTTGCTGGACAGCCTCGTGGGCCTCCAATACCGCGGCGTGCGCGCGGCTGACCCGGTCGGCGATGTCGCGGGCAAGGTGGCTCAGATCGCCGAGGCCCCGTGGGGTGGCTTGCGGGGTGGGCGGAGCCTGCGGGACGGGCAGGACGGGCAGGACAGGCAGGAGGAACGGCTCACCTTCGAAGCCCAGTTCCTCGACGGCAGCGGCGGCAGCGACTTCGGCGACTTCGGCGGTGCCGGCGGTGGCGGCCGGAGCGCCGGGGTCAGCCATGCCGCCCCCCGCGCTCCGCGGGCAGGAAGACGCCGCTGTCCTTCATCTCCGGCGAGGTGAGGATCATGCCGATCCGGCCCCACCGCTGGAGCACCTTTCCCTCCGGGGTGCAGGCGGTGACCGTGCAGATCAGGTGAAGAGGGCTCTCCTCGACGGATTCGGCCACAAGGATGAACGGCGCGTCCGCGGGCAGCGGCGCGAAGAGCTGAACCCGCTCCACCGACACCGGCAGGCAGAGCAGGCCGAGGCGCTGGCGGCCGAACAGCGCCGCCGCCTGGAGCAGCAGGTCGGTGAGGGCCGGGCTGTACCTGGCCCCGGCGAAGGCGCCCTGGCCGAAGACCGGGTCGGCCATCCGGGCGGCGAGGACAAGCCTGCCGGGCCGCTCCTCCAGGGTCGGGCCGAGGCCGCGCAGGGTCGGCCCGTGGAAGAGGAAGCCGTCGTAGGCCTCGTGGGTCTGCGGGTCGAAGTCGGGAAGCTCGTAGGCCGGCAGGTCGATGTCCGGCGGTTGGGTGGCCCGTTTCTCGAGGAGGAAGCCTCCCCCGAAGCGGAGCACCGGCGCGGCGCCCTCCCGCTCGCTGCGGAGCCGGACGGTGATGGCGGCCGAGTCCCCGCCCTCGGGCCCCTCGGGCGGTGAGAGCGTCAGCAGGAAGCGGTCGTCCTCCGCCGAGCCGTCGAAGACCAGCCCCTTACTGATCTGGAAGTCGCGGCACTCGACCACGGGCTGCCCGCTGTGCATCGCCTCCACGACGCGCACGCCCCAGCCGACCGCGGCCGTCAGGGGCAGCACCGGCCAGCCGTGGATGCGGTGGTCGGCGAGCAGCGGCTCGGCGGTGAGCTCCGCCATCCGCCGCTCCACGACCGCGCCGCCGGCCGGCAGCGTCTCACTCCGCCGGTACATGGGCTCCAGCGGTCCGATGACCGTCACCAGGTCCGCGGCGTGCTCCGGGCTCATCTGCTCGGTGAAATAGCCGGTACCGACGTCCCGGGCGAGCAGCGGCACCCCGTGCTGCATGAAGAGCTTCTGGACGCCGGGGGTGGCCATGCCGCCGGCCCACGGTCCCCAGGCCAGGGCGGTGACGTGGCGGCCGGGATGCCTGGCCTTCCAGGCGCAGGCGAACCGGCTCAGTGCCTCGTTGGCCAGGGCATAGTCGGCCTGCCGGAGGTTTCCGTAGATACCGGAGACGGAAGTGAAGACGACCAGGTGACGAAGGTGTTCGGCGTCGAGCGCGTCCAGCACGTTGCCGAGGCCGGTCAGCTTTGTGCCGACCACCCGCCCGACACCCTCTGCTTCCTTCTCGGCGAGGAACTGGTCGGCGAGGACGCCCGCCCCGTGGATGACACCGGTGACCCGGTCGGCGTGCGGGCGCAGCGCCGCGCGCACCGCCGCGGCGTCGGTCAGGTCCACGGCCACGTACTCGGCCTCGGCTCCCGCGTCGCGCAGGGCGGCCAGGGTGGCGCGGATCTCCCGCCCGCCGGTGATCTCGCCGACCTGCCGGGCGATCAGCTCGGTGGCCGCCGGCTTGTCCGGGTCATGGCCGGTGGCGCGCAGATGTTCGGCGGCAGCGGCCTTCAGCTCCTCCTTGCCGTCGAGCCCGGCGGCCCAGTCCGGCTCGTCCGCCAGCGGTGTGCTGCCGAGCAGCAGGTAGCCACAGGACACCTGCCGCGCCAGGGCGATGGCGCACCAGGCGGTGATGCCCCGCGCGCCACCGGTGACCAGAAGAGTGTCGTCGGCGGTCAGCTCCGCGGGCGGCTCGACGGCCCCGTCCTGGTCCTTCGCCGTGGCCGCGTCGACCAGCGGGACCGGCTCGGCGACCAGGACCGGGGTGCGGCGCCCGGCCGGGTGGCGGGCCACCTCGTGCAGGTCCACGGCAGCGTCGGTGATCTCGCCCGCGAGGCAGGCGCCGACCTCCTCCTCGGTCAGCTCGGGAGCCAGGTCGACCGTTCGGCAGAAGAGCTCGGGCGCCTCCAGGGCCAGCGACTTGACCAGCCCGGTGACGCCGCCGGCCAGCGCCCGCTCGGGCTCGCCGCCGGAGCCCGCGTAGCCGAGCGCGCCGTCGAGCCGGGTGACGGCGACGAACCCGGCGCGGGTGCCGCCGGCCGCCGCCCTGCCGAGGGGCTGCCGCAGATGCTTGGCGACCAGGACGGCGTGGGCCAGGCGGCGCACGGCGTCGTCGCGGTCGGTCCCCGGGTCGCGGCTGAAGGGGAGCAGGCACAGATCGAGGCGCGGCACGGCGGCACCGAGGAGGCGGACCTGCTCGGCCAGGCCCTCCTCGCCCCAGTCGGGCAGGTGCCAGGTGTCCGGTTCGGCCCCTCCGGACGCGTCCCGTGTCCCGGGCAGCGCGAGCCGGCCGACCCGCCAGCCGCGCGACTGGAGTGCCGTGGCGAGCCAGCGGCCCAACTCCCCGCCGTCATCGACCAGTACGGCGCAGGGCGGCTCGCCATAGGCGCCGAGCAGTACGTCCGGCTCGGGCAGCAGGCGCCAGCCGATGTGCGCCCGGCCCAGCGGCACGGAGGTGGCGACGCGGAGATTGGTGGTGGGGTTCTTCAGCACCTCGGGGATCAGCGTGGCGAAGTCCCTGACCGTTCGGGCCGCCGTGAAGCGGAAGATCTCCTCGCGGGAGAAGACCGGGTAGCGGCGCCAGAGTTCGGAGGCGATCTCCAACTGCTTGAGGGAGTCGATGCCGAGCTCCGTCTGCAGGTCGATGTCGGGATCGATCATGTCGATCGAGTAGCCGGTCTTTTCGGCCACAACCTCGCGCATCACCTGTTCGATCTCCACGGGATCGAGGTTGGCCAGCTCGGAGCGGAGCTCGGGGTCGATCGCGGCGTCGAAGTCGGTGTCGCGGAGCACTTCGAGCGCGGATTTGCCGGTCGGCGCGGCGGCTTCGTCGGGTGCAACGGCTTGGATGGGTGCGTTGGGTGCGATGGGCGCGCCGGTTCCGTTGGGGTCGCTGGGTTCGACCGGGGCCGGACTCTCCGGCGGCCCGCCCGCTGAGGGAAACCGACCGGTGTGCGACGGTGTTTCGAGCGCGTGTCCGTCGTACGTGCCGTTGGGCGAATACCCTGTCGGCGTCCCGACCGCGGGAAGGCGTAGCAGGTCGCTCAGCACCTCGCTGGCGCGGGCGTGAGCCTCGCCGAGCGCCACGCTGTGGTCGCGGATGGCGGTGATGCCGGTGAGGACCGCTTCGGCCGAGCCGCCGCCGATGCCCTGGTTCAGCAGGCTCACCAACTGGTCGGCGGTCCGAAGCTGCCCGTTGAGGTAGCGGGTGTGCATGGTGAGGTGCTCGGCCGCGGCCCGCCCCAGCGGATCGTCGTCAGCGGCGACCGCGGGCTGCCGCTCGGCAACAGGCTCCGGCTCCCGGCCGACGGGCTCGGCCGGCCGGTAGGGCGTGCCGAGGACGCGCTGGTACTCCTCCTGGCGGGCGATGGTGGCGAACTGCGGGCCGTCGAGGACCCGGGCCACCGCGGACGCGACGGGGCGCGGCGGCACCGGCTCGTCGTGCCGGTCGATGCCGCTCAGCGGCAGTCCCAGAACGCTCAGTTGGACGGCGGCCTGCTTCAGGGTGAGCGTGCTGTCGCCACCGGTGCCGATGTCCGTCCAGACGATGTCCACCCCATGTTCGCCCAGCGTCTGATCGATGAACTGGGAGAGGACGCGCTTGGGCCCGAACTCCACGAAGACCCGGAACCCGTCCGCGTACATCTCCCGCAGCCTGGCCTGGAAGTCGACGGTATTGACGATCTGCCGGGCCAGTACCTCGCGGTTCGCCTCGGAGCCGTCGCCGTAGCTCGCTCCCGGCGTGTTCGCGTACACCGGGACGCGCGGGGCACGGAGCGGGATGTCGGCGATCTCGCGGGCGAAGGAGGCGACGGCGTGCTGGACATGCGGGGTGTGGAAGGCCGCCTCGACGGACAGCCGCAGCGCCGGGATGCGGCGCTCGCCACAAGCGGCGGTGAACCGCTCCACGGCGGCCGTGGGCCCGCCGATCACCACCACCTCGGGCGCGTTCCGGTTGCACACCGTCAGCTCGGAGAACTCGGCGAGGAGGGGGTCGAGCCGGTCGGGTGAGGTGTGCACGCTGACCATGGCGCCCGCGTCGTGCCCGGCCGCGTCGGCGGGCGGGGCCATCGTCCGGGCGCGGGCCGCCGTGGCGGCGAGGAAACCGGCGTCGTCGAAGCAGCCGGCGGCCCACAGGGCGGTCAGCTCGCCGAAGCTGTGGCCGAGCACGCCGTCCGGCGCGAAGCCCAGTTCGGAGAGGTAGCGGAACTGCCCCATCGACAACGCCCCGATGGCAGGCTGGGCGTAGGAGGTACGGCGCAGCCGCTCGGAAGCACGCCGCAGGTCCTTCCCGTCCCGCCCGGGCGCCGGGTAGACGACGTCGGACAGCAGCTCGCGGGGCGGGTCCCCGTCCATGTACAGCGCGTTGGCTGCGTCAAAGGCGGCGCGCACCGGCGGGAGGGAGAGCAGCGCTTCGAGGCCCATGTTGACGTACTGGCTGCCCTGACCGGCGAAGAGCGCCGCCACTTTGCCGCCCGCGGGGAGCGCGGCGGCGCGATACCAGATGCCGTCCGCGTGGGTCCAGCTCGCGCGGCCCGGGTGCGCGTCGAACTGGGCCAGGGCCTTGGCGAGCAGGTCGGGACAGGAGGCGTCGGTGGCGACGAAGCCCAACCGGGCGTGGTCGGCGGGTATCTCGTCGGCGGCGGGCTGTTCGCCGCGTTCGAGCAGCTCGCGCAGCGCCTCGGGGGTCGGGGCGTGCCAGAGGCGGGCTCGCGGGGTGGTGTGGAGAGTACGCGCCGTGTCGCTGGAGGGCTGGTGTTCCTCCAGCACGGCGTGCACATTGACCCCGCCGAAGCCGAACGCGGAGACTCCCGCCCGGCGCACCGAGCGCCGCGGGTCGCGGATCCACGGTCGGCTGGTCGTGTTGACGTACAGCGCCGCGTCCTCCTGCCGGGCTGCGGCGCTGGGCGTCCGGACGTTGATGGTGGCGGGCAGCACCTTGTGGTGGAGGGCGAGGGCCGCCTTGATCAGCCCGGCCGCGCCGGCCGCCGCCTTGGTGTGCCCGATCTGGGATTTCACGCTGCCGACGGCCGCGTACCGCCGGTCATCGGGCGTCGCCATCAGCGCGTTGAGCGCGCCAAGTTCCGCTTCGTCACCGGTGGGGGTGCCGGTGCCATGGGCCTCGATCAGCCCGACCGAGGACGGCGGGCAGTCGGCGTCCTCGTAGGCCCGGCGCAACGCGGTGAGCTGGCCGTCTCCGCAGGGGGCGAACACGCTCTGGGACCGGCCGTCGCTCGAGGTGCCGAGGCCGCGGATGACGGCGTAGACCCGGTCGCCGTCGCGCTCGGCGTCGGCCAGCCGCTTGAGGGCCAGCATCCCGATGCCCTCTCCGACGAGGGTGCCATCGGCATCCTCGTCGAAGGGGCGAATCTCGCCGCTCGGCGACAGCGCCGGGGTCTTGCTGAAGCACATGAAGGAAAAGATGGTGTTGTCCGCGTCGCAGCCACCGGTGATCATGAGGTCGGCGCGATGCCCGACCAGCTCGCTGGCGGCCATCCGCAGCGCGGCGAGGGAGCTGGCGCAGGCGGCGTCCACGGTGCCGTTGAACGCGCCGAGGTTGAGGCGGTTCGCGACCCGGCCGGAGACGACGTTCCCGAGGAAGCCGGGGAAGGAGTTCTCCGTCCAGGGCGGGAAGGCCGCCGTGTACCGGCGCGCGATCTCCTCGGCGTCCCCCTCGCTCAGGCCGCAGCTCAGGACCGCCGCCTTGAGCGCGGGCGTCTGGAGCCGCGCCGCCAGCGGCATCATGCTCGAACTCCCCCCGCACACTCCGAGCACCACCCCGGTCCGCGCCGGGTCGTACCAGCCCGAGGTGTCGCAACCGGCGTCCCGCAGCACATCTTTGGCCACGTGGAGGCTGAGCAACTGGATCAGCCCGGTGGCGTCCAGCGTTTTGGGCGGGATGCCGAACTCGCGGGGGTCGAAGCGGAACGGGGGCAGGAAACCGCCGCGTCGGCAGTAGGTCTTGTCCTCCGCGAACGGGTCGGGATCGAAGTAGTCGGCGATGCTGAACCGGGTTGCCGGGACCTCCTCGGTGCAGTCGGCGCCGGCCACGATGTTGCTCCAGAACTCCCGCACGTTCGTCGCCCGGGGGAAGAGTCCCGCCACCCCCACGATCGCGATCGGGTTTCGGGCCAGCCGGTTGTCGACGGCGTCAGCCAGCATATGGGGCTCTCCTGAGGGGGGGGATCGGGAAAGGTCCGGGGGCGGCCGTCAGGAAGCTCAACTGCCCCCGGGAGTCTATGAGATCAGTGCTGATGTTCCGGAAAGTTCACCCATACGAGGGAGGTGGCGGAACTGTTACCCACCGGTACCCCTTTCCTGTAAGTCCTTTGCCACCACTATGGTTCACCCCTAGCCGGCCGGTGCCTCTCAGTCTCAGACATGCCCGCCGGACAGCGGCGAGGGTGCAAGGGAGACAGTGGATGACCCGGGCGGCGCGGGACGACGGTGACGTCGAGGCCGGCGAGTGTGTGGTCGGCGAGATGTCCGATGCCCAGCTGACCAAGTTGCTGCGGACGGGCTCCCCGACCGCCTATCCGGCGCTGCGCGAGTTACGCGCACGTCACCGTCCCTCGGTCCTCGTATACGCGCGCGTGTGCACGGCCGACGAGAACGCGGCCCGGCAGCTCACCGCCCAGGCGTTTGCGCTCGCGGCCCGCGACACGGTCCGCGGCAGCGAGCCGCACGGCTCCTGGCGTCACCAACTCCTGCTGCTGGCAGGTCGCGTGGCCACCTCCTGGGCCGCGGACGAACGCGCCGCCCGTCTCGACGTCGACCTGCTCACGCAGGTGTACAGGGACGGCCCCGAGGTCCCGCTCCCACCGATGCTCGCCGCGTTCCAGGAACTTCCGGTCCGTGGGCAGTGCCTGCTCTGGCACGGCATCGTCGAACAGGAGCCGCCGGAGCGGGTGGCCGGTCTGTTGGGTCTGTCCCCACAGGACGTGGCGTACGGCATCGAACCGGCGTTCTGGAGGCTGCGCCAGTCCCTGCTGAGGACCCGGCTGGCCACTTCCGGCAATCCGCAGTGTCAGGGTTTCCAGCGGCTGATCGAGGAGTCGGTGCGACCCGGCACCCCGCGCTACAGCGTGGATCTGCACACCCACATGGGGCGCTGCGCGCACTGCGCCACCGCGTACGAGGAGCTGTCGCAGCTGCGCGACGCTCCCCGCACGGCGCTGGCGGAGGGACTGCTCCCGTGGGGTGGCGCGGCGTACGTCAGGGGCGACACGGGCGAGCAGAACAGGGCCGGCGCCGACGGACTCTCGAGCTGGCGGCCCTCCCGGCGGATCGCGCTGGGCGTGACGGCCGTGGGGGCGGCGGTGGCCCCGCTGCTGGTGTACCTGTTGATCTCGGGCGGTTCGGAACATGTGCAGGCCGCGAGCAGCGTCCGCACGCCACCGCCGTCAGTGACGGCCGCGGCGGAGGCCCCGCAGACGCCATCTTCCTCCCCGACGACGGGGACGAAGTCGCCGAGCCCGACGCCGACCCCGGCCTCGTCGAAGACGACCCAGCCGGTGTTCCCGCAAACGACGCCCAAGCCCAAGCGGAAGCCGAAGCCGACGCGGAAGCCGACGGCTCAGCCGCCTGCGGCACATCCCCCGAACGGCACGTACGCCCAGATGGTGAACGTTGCCTCGGGCCTGTGCCTTGACATCCGCGATGGGGTGATGGACCTGGGCACGGACGTCATCACCGCGCCCTGCACATCGTCCGCCACGCAGCGCTGGCGCGTCGACACCGCGCGCGGTGTCCTCCAGTCGTTCGCCGATCCCGGCTTCTGCCTGGACAGCCGGGGCTCCACGGACCAGGGCGTCGGCATCTGGGAGTGCTCCGCGGTCTACAGCCGTAACGGCCAGAACCTGCGTTTCACGGTCGACTCCCGCGGGGTGGTCCGCTCGGCGATCGCGCCGGGCCACGCGGTGACACCGTTCTGGGGCGACGCGCTGTTCCTGCTGCCGGACCAGGGCGGCGACGACCGGCGGTGGAAGGCAGGGGCACAGTGAACCGTTCGACCCCGTGGCGGCACCGGTGATCTATGGCCGCCTCAACGGCATTCATTCACAGGGAGTGGTCGGCCTGCTGCGCGGGTGACCTGGCTTGGTGTGCGGCAATGACCATGACGATGACGGAGATCAGAACGATCCCGGCGCCGACGTAGAGCGGTGCGGTGTAGCCGAGGCCCGCGGTGATGGCCAGGCCCCCGAGCCAGGCCCCAAGCGCGTTGCCGATGTTGGACGCGGACACGTTGGCACTGGCGGCCAGCGCCGCCCCGTGGGCGAAGTCGGTGACGCGAGTGATCATGCCGGGCACGCTGGCGAACCCGAACAGCCCCATCAGAAACACCAGTATCACCGACGCGGTGGCGCTGTCGGCCAGCAGACCGAACAGGGCCAGGGTGATGGTGAGCCCGAGCAGGGCGAGGACCAGGGCGCGGTCACGGTCACGGTCGGCCGCTCGCCCGCCGATCAGGTTCCCGACGACCAGGCCGGCGCCGTACACCATCAGCAACCAGGCGACATCCGCTGAGGAGAAGCCGCCGACCTCGGTGAACGTGTAGGCGATGTAGCTGAACGCACCGAACATCCCGCCATAGCTGAGCGCGGTGGCCGCCAGGGTCAGCCAGACCTGCCAGGAGCGGAACGCACGGAACTGGGCCCGCAAGCCGCTGGGCGGTATCGGACCGGAGCTGCCCTTCACGGTCGGCGGCCGCGTCTCTCCCGCCCAGCTGGGGACGAGGGCGACGATTCCCGCCAGCGCGAGCACGCCGATTCCGGTGACCGCCCAGAAGGCCGCTCTCCAACCCCAGCGCTCACCGACCAGCGCACCGAACGGCACGCCCAGCACGTTCGCAACCGTCAGCCCGGCGAACATGACCGCCACCGCGCGGGACTTCTTCTCCGGCGCGACCAGACTGCGGGCGACCAGCGAGCCGATACCGAAGAACGAACCATGGCACAGCGCCGCGACGATCCGCCCGAGCAGCATCACCGGATAGCTCGCCGCCAGGGCGGACAACAGGTTGCCGATGACGAACAACGCCACCAGGCCGACCAGGATCCCCTTGCGGGGCAGCCGCGCCGTCGCCGCGGTCAGCGCGATCGCGCCGACCGCGACACTCAACGCGTACCCGGAGATCAGCCAGCCCGCTGCCGCCTCGGACACCGAGAGACTCGACGCCACCTGCGGCAGCAGCCCGGCGATCAGGAACTCGGTCAGACCGATGCCGAAACCGCCGAGTGCCAGCGCGATGAGTCCACTCGGCATCCGTCGCTCTCCGATCGCGCGCCCAACGAGTCACGGGGTGCGGCACTTCCTGCCGCGGCGTCTGGTCCGTCCGGATCCCGAACCGCACGCCTGTGGCCCGATGCCGGACCGCGCGGCACCGAGGCCCCACTATGCCACCACGGGTGCGTCGAGTTCGTACGGGTGTCCGGTGTCCACGTCACCCATGGCCCATGAGCAGCCGTGCGGCCGGCCGATGGTGTCCGGCGCCTATCCTTGTGCCATGGAGGCCCTGGCCGAACGGCTGTCGCACCTGGATTCGCACGTCCAAGGCGCGATCCGCATCGTCGCGTTCTACGACACGCTGATGCGCCGACGGGTGGATCTCCCGGCGCTCGCCCGGGCCTCGGCGGGCCTGGCCGAGTGCGTGGCGGGGATTCGGCTCCACGGCACGGGGCGGGTGATCCGGGTCTCGCCCGATGGCAAGGAAACCTCCGCCCCGCCGGCGCCCGCGTCCAGCACGGCGCCGATCACCCTCGATGAGGAGGAGATCGGCACGGTGTGGTTGGAACGCCCCGGCCCGCCGAACCCGCTCGACGAAGCGCTGCTGGACCGGCTCGCCATCGCCGCCGCGGCCGTCGCCGAGCGGTACGGACCGACCCGCACCACGATGGCCGACCCCGCCCTCGTGGAACTGGCGATCAGCTCCGACAGCGACGAGGCGGCCAGAGCGCGGGCGCTGCGCCTCCTGGGTTTCCCCGCCGGCCTGCCGGTCCGCGTCGCCGCCGTGCACGCGCGGCTTCCGCTCGACCAGATCGGCGGTCTGGTCTGCCCGGCCCGCCCGGTGAAGGCGGCTCCTCTCGCCGAGGTGGGCGTCATCCTGGCCACCACCCTCGACCCGGCCCGGTTCCCAGCGGGCGTACGTGCGGGCATCGGCGCCGCGGAAAGCCCCGACCGATCCTGGCGCGAAGCCCGCACCGCCCTCCGCTTCACCAGCCCGCGCGAACCCGTCGTCCACTACAACGACCTGGGCGCGCTGGCGCTGCTGGCCGAGATACCTCAGGACGCCTCGCGCGACAACACCGACGTGGCCGCGATCGCCCGCGTGGCCGGCAACCCGGAAGATCTGGAGACCCTGGAGGCCTACTGCGCCACCGGTTCCCTGCGCCGGGCCGCTGACCTTCTCCACCTGCACCACAGCAGCGTCGCCCGCCGACTCGACCACATCGGAAAGACCCTGGGCATCGAACTCACCCAGCCCACCGGACTGATGCGGGCCAGGCTCGCCCTCACCGCACGGCGGCTGCTCGACGACTGAGGCAGAACCGCCGGCGGCGGAAAATGCGAGGTGTAACCACGTTCACCTACAGGATTTCGGGCATTCCCACTTCTTCGTGTTCGATCCGGAACCGGCGGAATGCCATTCTCCGTTTTATCGCCTTGGAGTTGGTGGGCATTGTCCCTTGCCTCCCGGCTGTTGGCCTCGGTAGCGTTCGGCGGGTTACGAGAACGGGGGAATTATTCACATGCAGATCACGCCGCAAGTCGGCCAGAAAATGGGTGCTACTGTCACCGATTTCGATGTCGAAACGCTGTCGACATCCGATGTGCTCTCCCTGAAGAGTGCAATATACCGGGAGAAGTTACTGATCCTGAAGGACCAGCACCTCAGTCCGCAGCAGTTCATCGCACTCGGAAAGGCACTCGGTACCATCGAGGTCTATTACGAGCCGATGTACCACCACCCCGACCACGAAGAGATATTCGTGTCCTCCAGCACCCCGGAGTCGACACAGCAGGTGGGGGTCCCCAGGACCGGCGCGTTCTGGCACGCGGACTACTCGTTCATGCCCAGGCCGTTCGGCATCACGATGACCTACCCACAAGTGGTCCCCAAGACAAGACGGGGAACGCACTACATTGACATGGGAAAGGTGTTCGCCGGCCTGCCCGAACAACTGCGTTCGACGGCGCGGACGACCAAGGGACTGCACAGCGCGAGGCGCTATTTCAAGATCCGGCCGTCCGATGTCTACCGCCCCGTCTGTGAACTCCTGGACGAGATCGAGAAGAAGACCCCGCCGGCGATCCACCCCACTGTCTTCGTCCACCCGGTCACCGGGGAAGAGGTGCTCTACGTCAGCGAGGCCCTCACCTGCGAGCTGCACGACCACCACGGCCGGCCGCTGGAGGACGACTCGCTGCACCGGCTGCTCGAGGCCAGCGGTCAACTCGACACGACGTTCAGCAACGAGCACATTCACACCCAGACGTTCACCGCAGGCGACCTGCTCATCTGGGACAACCGCAGCCTCGTCCACCGCGCGTTGCACAGCGCCACACCGGAGCCCAGCACCTCGTACCGGGTGACCGTCCACGACGACCACCCCTTCTACCGGGCGGCGACCTGATGGCCGGCTCCTTCGCGTGGCCGACCGCCGGAACCGGCATGGTGCACCCCGACGACCCGGCTCTGCGTGAACGGGTTCTGCGCCCGTACCGCACGAACTGCCGGTACCTCGGCCCCGCAGAGGTACGCCTGGAGAACGAGACCGTCACCGCCTCCGGCGTGTTCCGCATCACGGAGTCGTGCTACATCGACGACACCGGCCACTTCAACGCGGTCGAGTTCAACATCTGCTTCAACCAGATCGCCTACTACCTGATCGCCAAGTGCGTCGAGAACCGGCTGCCTCCCGCCTTCGACGCCTGGACACTCGACGACTACTGGCAGCGCCAGCTCTCCGACATTCTGATCACCCGGTACACCAGCAGGTTCCATCGCGCGATCCGGGGACAGGAGTTCCGCGGCGAGGTGGGCTTCACCGACGTCAAGCTGCGCTCCGGCGGGAATGGCAAGGCGCCGTTGGTCCTCATCGAGACGGAGTGCCGGTTCTGGGACGAGGACGGCGGGCGGTGCACGGGCGAGATCCAGCTCGCGCTGACCAACCCGCCGCAGGGTGCGCCGCGATGACCGAGCAGGCGAACGCGGTGGACCTGCTGCTCTCGCTTCCCCGGGCGCGCCGCAGAGAGACACTGGCGGACCTCGTCGATACCGAGGTCAGAGAAGTCCTGCTGCTCCCGGAAGACGCTGAGATGGGCGCCGACGTCAGCTTCTTCGATCTGGGAATGACCTCGCTCCGGCTGACCGACCTTCGCCAACGTCTGACCCGGCGGCTGGGCAGGAGGATCGAGACCGAGGCGTTGTTCGAACACCCCACGTCCCGGAGCCTGACCGATCATCTCGCGGACACCGTGCTCTCCGATGTGTTCCCCGCCGGCACACCTGCGGGCACACCCGAACCGCAGCACGCTCAGGAGCTGCCGCCGATGGTCCACGAGATCCTGCGGAACCTCTACCGCTGAGGCCTGCGGAGCGGCCGTGCACCCCATACCAGGAGCGACATGACGACACCCATGGGCAGCCAGAGCGGTCGGCAGGAGGCCGCCGACCCCAACGCGGAGCTCCTCCAGCGGCTGCTGCTGGAGAAGTACGAACCGATCGCCATCGTGGGCATCGGTCTGCGGCTGCCGGGCGGCAACGACACGCGGGAGTCATTGGCGGAGTTTCTGCGCTCCGGGCGGGACGGCACCGGACCCATTCCCTCCGACCGCTGGGACGTCGCCGCGTTCGAGAGCGACGACCCGACCGCGAAAGGCACGATCCGCACAAGCGGCGGCGGCTTCCTCGAGGGCATCGACCGGTTCGACCCCGCGTTCTTCGGCATATCGCCGAAAGAGGCCGACTACGTGGACCCGCAGCAGCGGCTCCTGCTGGAGACGGCGTGGGAGGCGCTGGAGGACGCGGGGCTCGACGCGCACGCGCTGCGCGGCAGCGACGGCGGTGTCTACGTGGGGATCAGCTCGGCGGACTACATGATCGCCGCAGAGGCCCTGCCGTACGAGGCGATCAACGGCTATATGGGAACCGGGACCGCCCACAGCGCCGCCTCGGGCCGGCTGTCCTATGTCCTGGGCTGGCACGGCCCCTGCGCGAGCTTCGACACGGCCTGCTCGTCGTCGCTGGTCGCCCTGCACATGGCCGTGCAGGACCTGCGGCAGCGGCAGTGCGACATCGCCCTGTGCGCCGGGGTCAACCTGGTCCACCACCCGCAGGCGCACATCGTGACCACCGATGCCAACATGCTCGCCCCGGACGGGCGTTGCAAGACCTTCGACGACCGCGCGGACGGATACTCCCGCAGCGAAGGGTGCGGTGCGCTGGCACTCAAGCGGCTGTCCGACGCCCAGCGGGACGGCGACCGGATCCTGGCCCTGGTACGCGGCTCGGCGATCCGCCAGGACGGCGAGGGCGCCGGTCTCACGGTCCCCAACGGAAGTTCCCAGCAGCGAGTGATGCGCGCGGCGCTGCTCAACGCGGCGGTGCGGCCCGAGGACGTCCAGTTCGTCGAGGCGCACGGCACCGGCACCGCCCTGGGCGATCCCATCGAGCTGTCCGCGATCGCCAAGGTCTTCGCCGAGTCGCACAGCCCCGGCTCCCCGGTCTTCGTCGCGTCGGGCAAGACCAACCTCGGCCATGCCGAGGCCGCGGCCGGTGTCAGCGGAATCATCAAGGTGGTGCTCCAGCTGGGCGAGGGGCTCATCTACCCGCACCTGAACATGGACATCCCCTCCACCCATGTCGCATGGGACGAGCTCCCCGTCGCGGTGCCCCGCGAGCCCGTACCCTGGCCGACCGGTACCCGCAGGGCCCTGGTGAACTCCTTCGGCTTCGCCGGCACCATCGCGTCCGCGGTCATCGAGCAGGCTCCCGCGTGTGACCCGGCGCGGGAGGAGAGCGCCCGGCCGCGGCCCGGCGTGGCCGTGTTCACCCTGTCGGCCCGGACCCGTAAGGCACTGGGCCTCCAGCTGGAGCGGTACCGGCGTCATCTCGCCGACCATCCGGACACCGACGTCGAGGAGTTGTGCCACGCGAGCAACGTCCTGCGGGCGCATCATGCCTCGCGCGTCGCCGGAGTCGTCGGCGGCCCGGCGGACCTGGAGGCGCTGCTGGCCAGGCATCTCCACACGGCCGAGGACACCCCGCACCAGCGCAAGGTGGCCTTCCTGTTCAGCGGTCAGGGCTCCCAGTACCCCGGCATGGCTGCCGGGCTCTACCGGAGCCATCGGGTCTTCCGCGACACCGTTGACGCATGTGACCGGCTCTTCGCGGAACACCTGGACGGGCCGCCCGTCCGCGATGTGATGTTCGGTGCAGGCCACGGAGCCGGACTGCTGGACCAGACCCGGTACACCCAGCCGGCCCTGTTCACACTGGAAGTAGGCCTGGCAGAGCTGTGGAAGTCGTGGGGCATCCGTCCGGACGCGGTGATCGGGCACAGCATCGGTGAGGTGGCGGCGGCCACCGTGGCGGGGGTCTTCCCGCTTCCCGACGCGATCGGGCTGGTGGCGGCGCGGGCCCGGCTCATGCAGTCGGTGTCGGCACCGGGCGGGATGATGGCGGTGCGGGCATCGGGTGAAGAGATCGCTCCGTTACTGGACCAGTACCCCGGCCTCTCGCTCGCCGCGATCAACGCTCCTGACCAGTGCGTGGTGTCGGGGGCCGCGGAGCCACTGGAGGCGATGGCCGCGGAGCTGACCGAGCGTGGCCCGCGTACCAAGCGGCTCCCGGTCTCCCATGCCTTTCACTCACCGCTGATGGACGAGGTGCTGGAGGAGTTCCGGAGCCTCATCGCCGGGGTGCGGTTCCAGGAGCCCGAGATCACCCTGATCTCCAATCTGAGTGGCGAGATCGCCGACGTGGACGAGGTGTGCTCCGCCGACTACTGGGCGCGGCTGATCCGTGAACCCGTCGACTTCGCCGGTGGCATCCGGACACTGGCCGGCCATGGACCGCACGCCATGGTGGAGATCGGGCCGGGTCGAGCTCTGATCAACTCCGGGCGCGCATGTGTGACGGCCTCCCAGCACCTGTGGGTGGCATCCCTGGGCGCCGCGGCGGAGCAGGACCGTTCGCCGTACGAAGCCGCCGCCCAGCTCTACACGGCGGGGCTGCCCCTGTCGTGGCGAGGGTTCCACGAAGGCCGGCCGAAGCCCCGGCTCACCCTGCCGACCTACTCTTTCGACCGCAAGCGGTACTGGCTGCCGGATCTCGGCAAAAACACGGGAGCCGGCGCCCATCACCCTCTTCTCGGCACCGAGACCACGACCGAGGCGCAACGCGGCGCCCGCGTACGTGAGTTCGTCGGCAGAATCAGCGCCGACCGGCCGGGCTACCTGGTGGATCACACGGTCGTCGGCCAAGTGGTGTTCCCGGCGGCGGGGTTCATCGAGCTGCTCATCGCCGCGGTGGACGCCGTACACGGCCACACCCGCCTTCCGATCGACGACATGCGCATTCATGAGCCACTCCTGCTGTCGGACGACGTCATCAGTCTGCGTACCCGGCTCAGGGCCACGGGGGACGGCGGGGAGCACATCGAGATCCTCAGCGTCAGCGACGACGCGGGCATCGAGAGGCTGCATGTCACCGCGGCCATCGGCAAGGAGGGCCAGGACGCCGTACCGCTCGAAGACGGCTCCGAACTGCTGGAAGAGATCGCCGGAGCCGAGGCGGGAGAGGAACAGCGAGACCAGCGGGTCACCGAGCTCTACGCCGACTTCGTGGACTCCGGTATGGGCTACGGCCCGCGATTCCGTCTCATCGAGTCCTTCACCCGCCGCGGTGACAACCTCGCGACGGCAGAGATCACCGGCCCGGCGGGGGTGACCACCGAACACCTCCCCCCAGCGATCCTCGACTGCGCGTTACAGACCCTGGCCACCATCACCCAGCCCGGCCTTCCCGTCCGGCTGCGGTCCTTCCGACTGCTCAGTCGGCCCCGTGGCGCGACACTGCGCAGCGTGGTCCGGCTGCTCCCCGCACAGCAGTCCACCGATGCGGACTTCGTCGCCGATGTGGCGCTCTACGACGGCGAACGAGTCGTATGCGTGCTGAACGGCCTGGAACTCAGGCGGATGTCCTCGGCCGGCGTCGCCCGGCGGCGGATGTTCTATCAGCCCCAGTGGATCGAAGCGGCCTCCTCGGCCACGCCCGTCCCAGGGCGTGGTGTCGTTCTGCTGCACAGCGGTCTGGAAGGGGACGCGTCACTGGCCGAAGAGGCGGAGCGCACCGGCACCTCACTCGCCTTCGCTTCCGACCTGGCCCAGCTCCCCGATCTGCTCGCGCAGCGGCCGGCCGATCTGTGCTGGTTCTGGCAGCCGGGCGAGCAGCCCGGCCTCGACGGGCTGCGTGCCGCATGCGAGCGGCAGTACACCGAGCTGCTGGAGCTGGTCAGCCTCCTGGAGAGCTGCGGATTCGGGCCGGACCAGCGGCTGTGGCTGGTGACCAGAGGAGGCCAGTGGTTTCCCCAGGACGAGGCCGACGACGGCACACGGCTGTCCGCCTCCAGCGTCTGGGGCTTCGGGGCGGTATTGCTGAGCGAGTATCCGAACCACCGGGTGACCCTCCTGGATCTGCCGGTGGGCGAGAGCGACCCGGCCACCGTGTTGCGGGAGTTGCTGAGCAGCGAACCCGACGAGTTCCAGATCGCCTACCGTGACGGCCGGCGCCATGTCCGCCGGCTCGTCTCGGGCGGCCCCGAGGAGCGGCCCCGGACCGAGCCGGAGCCGTCGCCGGTCGACGGTGACCACACGTACCTCATCACCGGCGGGCTCGGTGGCCTGGGCCTGCTGACCGCTCGGACGTTGGTGGACCGCGGCGCGCGCCACCTGGCGCTGGTCAGCAGGCGAGAACCCGACGACGAGGAGCTCCGGAGGGTCGGGCAGACCCTCGGCGAGCAGGTCAGTGTCCGTGTGTACGCCGCGGACATCGCGGATCCCGCCGCCGTCGACGCGTTGTTCGAGCGTCTCACGAAGGAAGGACCGGCGGTGGGCGGTGTCGTCCACGCGGCGGGCGTGCTGTCCGACCGGCCCGTGAACTCGCAGGACTGGGACAACATCGACAAGGTCTTCCGGGCCAAGGTCTACGGAAGCTGGCTGCTGCACCAGGCGACATCCGACCTCCCCGAGGTCAGGTTCTTCATCGGATACGGATCCAGCTCCGCCGTGCTGGGCCAGGCGGGCCAGTGCAACTACGCCGCGGGCAACGCCTTTCTGGACGCGCTCATGCACTGGCGCGGCGCTCTCGGCCTGCCCGGTACCGCCATCGACTGGGGTCCGTGGGCGGAGGTCGGCATGGCCGCCGCCCTGGACGAGGCGCACAAGCAGTCGTTCGAACGGCAGGGAATGGTCTTCATCCGGCCCCGGGACGGAGCCCGCGCATTGACCACGTTGCTGGACGAGCCCGTTCCGCAGATCGTGGTCGGCGAGTGCGACTGGACCACGTACGCCGCGACGAGGCCGCTGCCCAACGCGCTGTACGAACGGCTGGCACGCCCGAGGGACAACACCGTACGCACCCTCGACGTCGATCAACTGGCCGGGCTCCCCGAGGACGGACGACGGCAGGCGCTCGCCGACCTGGTCCGGGGGACCGTGGCCAAAGTGCTGCGCTTCGACGCCACGGGTGACATCCCGGCCGACACACCCTTCACACACCTGGGGCTGGACTCACTGGCCGCGGTGGACGTCAAGAACGGCTTGGAGGCTGCACTGCGTACTTCCCTGTCGGCGTCGATCACCATGGACTACCCGACAACGGACCTGCTCGTGGTCCACCTTGACGCACTGCTCCGGCCGGACGACGGCGGCACGGCCGACCCGAGCGGCGGGCTGGACGCACTGGACGCCGATGCCGAACTGGCGGCGTTGAAGGACCTCGGATGAGGAAGGACCTCTGATGAGGGCGTACATCGAATCGCTGGAAAAACTCTCCAAAAGCCAGTTGATGCTGCTCCTCGCACGACAGCACCAGGCCGAGACCGAGGGCTTGGCGGTCGTGGGGATGAGCTGCCGCCTGCCCGGAGGCATCGACACCCCCGCCGAACTGTGGGCGATGGTCGCCGAGGGCAGGGTGCTGGCCACCGAGCAGGCCGGTGTCCCCACCGACAGCCTGGGCCAACCGCGATGGAACCTCGCCGCCCCCGACATCGCGCCGTACGCCGCCGCGCTCCGCCAGGGCGGGTACCTCACCGACATCGACCTCTTCGACGCCGAGCGCTTCGGCATCTCCGAGGAGGACGCCCGCTGTCTCGACCCGCAGCAGCGACTGCTGCTCACCGAGACGTCCCGGGCGTTGGAGGACGCGGGTCTCACCGACCCGGGCGGTCGACGCGTGGGCGTCTTCGTCTCCGTCACCACGCCCGAGTACGGCCTGGCCGGGATCCGCAACGGCCTCACCGCCGACCGGATGTCCGCGCCGATGGCCACCGGCACGGTGGTCAGCGGGGCCGCCGGGCGGATCTCCGTCGGCCTCGGGTTGAACGGGCCGGCGCTGACCGTCGACACCGCCTGCTCCTCCACTCTCGTCGCGGTGCACCTCGCCGGCGCCGCACTGCGCCGCAAGGAATGCGATGTGGCGATCGTGGGAGTGAGCCACCTGCTGCTGTCACCGGTCACCACCGCGGTCTTCGCCAAGGCGGGCATGCTGTCGGCCGCCGGGCGCTGCCGGCCCTTCACCGCCCGCGCCGACGGATACGTCCGCGCCGAGGGAAGCGTGGTGCTGGTGCTCAAGCGCGAGCAGGACGCCCGCGCCGACAAGGACACGCTGTACGCCCTGATCCGGTCGAGCGCGATCCATCAGCACGGCCGGCGATCCACCATGTCCGCCCCGTCCTCCGCGGGACAGCAGCAGGCGATCCGGGCATGCCTGACCGCGGCCGGGGTCGACGCGGCACGGGTCGGCTACGTCGAGGCGCACGGCAGCGCTGACAAGGTCGCCGACGCCATCGAGATCGATGCGATAGCCACCGCGTACGAACGGAACTCCACGGACTGCCCGCCGCTCTACGTCGGCAGCGGAAAGGCCAACCTCGGTTACCTGGAGACCGCCTCGGGGGCCGTGGGACTGGTCAGGGCGATTCTCGCGCTGCGCCACCGCACCGTGCCCGCGCAACCCGACTTCACCGATCCCGATCCGGCCGTCTTCAGCCGGCCGACGTCGGTGACGGTGCCGACGAAGGCCCTGCCGTGGCCCTCGGAAGAGCACCGGCTGGCAGGCGTCAACGCCTTCGGCTTCACCGGGGTCAACGCACACGTCCTCATCGAAGCCGCCGGCACCGCACGGCCCGGCCCCCCTGCCGGCCCGGCGCCGTCGGCCGGCGGCCGCCACTGGCTCGACTCCTACACCTGGCACTGACCGTTACTCCTGGCGAGCGAGGCACCGGATGAGCAGCACGCAGCCCAGCACAAGGCCCAGCACACTTCAGGACAGCGTGGCCCGCCACGCGGCCGAACGGCCCCATCACCCCGCGCTGGTCTTCGGATCGGTCCAGGTCACCTACCAGGAACTGGACCGAAGGAGCGACCGGACCGCTCGGGCGCTGGCCGCCTCCGGCGTCCGGCGCGGCAGCCGCATCGCGCACTTCGCCCCCGACTCGGAGAGATTTCACGAGATCGTGCTCGCCTGCGCCAAGATGGGCGCGGTCCTCGTCCCGATCGACTGGCGGCTGACCGCTGCCGAGGTCACCCACATCCTGCGTGATTCCGGTGCCGAGCTGTTGTTCTTCGGTCCGGCCCTGGCCCCGCTGGTGCGGGAGGCCCAGTCGGCCCTGCCGGGGCTTCGGCGCACCGTCCCGCTGGACACGGCCGGTTTCGAGGCATGGGCCGACGACCGGCCCGCCGGCACCGGGTTCGCCATATCCGCCGACGCGGACACCGAAGTGGTACAGATCTACACGAGCGGTACGACCGGGGCGCCCAAGGGCGTCGTGCTGGCCCAGCGCAGCTTCTTCGCCGTCGCCGGCATGCTCGCCGAACACGGGCTGGAGTGGATCGACTGGCGTGCGGACGACCGGAGCCTGGTGTGCCTGCCCGGCTTCCACATCGGCGGCCTGTGGTGGGCGACGCAAGGACTCAACGCCGGTGTCACGAACGTCCTGCTCCCCGCGTTCGACAGCCTGCGTGCGGTCGACCTCATCAGGGAAGCCCGTATCACCACCACCTGCATGGTGCCCGCCATGATGCGCATGATCCTGGACGAGCCGAATGTCGGCAGACCGGACTTCGCCTCGCTGCGCAAGGTGGTTTATGGAGGGTCCCCGATCTCGGACACGCTGCTGCGCCGCGGCCTGGACGTCTTCGACTGCGACCTGGCCCAGATCTACGGGCTCACCGAGACCGGCAACACCGCGATCTGTCTGCCCCCCTCGGAGCATCGGCCGGGCAGTCCCCGGCTCGCCGCGGCCGGACTTCCCTATCCCGGCATACGGATGAGGATCGTGGACTCCCGGGGCGACGACGTGCCCACGGGAGAGATCGGCCAGGTGTGGCTGCACACGCCGGCCCGGATGGCCGGGTACTGGAATCTGCCCGACGCGACGGCGAGGACCCTCGTCGACGGCTGGATCGTCACCGGGGACGCGGGCTACAGGGACGAGGACGGCTACCTCTACATCCGCGACCGGATCAGCGACACCATCATCGTCGGCGGGGAGAACGTATACCCGGCTGAGGTGGAGAACGCCCTGTGCCGGCACTCGGCCATCGCTGAGGCCGCGGTGGTGGGCGCCCCGGACTCCGGGTCGGGCGAAGAGGTGCGCGCGTACCTCGTGCTGCGCCAGGGCCATGACGTACAGGCACAGGAGCTGACGCGGTTCCTGAGCGGCCAGCTCGCCCGCTTCAAGATCCCCGCCAAGTACCACGTCATCGACGCGGTGCCGCGTAACCCCAGCGGCAAGATCCTGCGCAGAACACTCCGCGAGCAACTGTGGGCGGACAGCGACCGCAAGGTCAACTGACCTTGAGAAGAGGACATCCGATGATGGGCATCAGAGGTGCTCGTACGGCGATCAAGTTCGCCACCTTCCGGACCATGATGGCGGGGGCCGCGCTGGCCGGGGATCCCGCCGCGAAACTGCTGGCAATCCGGCAGCCCACGGACCCGTTTCCGCTGTACGAACAGATCCGGGAGCGGGGCGATGTCTACCGCAGCAGGCTCGGGATCTTCTGCACCGTCTCACACGCGCGGTGTCGATCCGTCCTGAAGGACCCCCGGTTCGGCATGCCGGTTCCCCCGTCGCCCCCGGCCTGGGAGATGTCCCAAGGGGACGCGGATACGCTGATCCACCCCATCGAGCGGTCGCTGCTGGCGGTGAATCCCCCCGAGCACACCCGGCTGCGCAGACTCGTCGCGCCCTGGTTCACCGCCAGCGCCCTGCGCGCCCGCGCCGCCAAGGTCGAAAAGATCGTCCACAGCCATCTGGACCGCATCTCCGTCGGCGAGGACTTCGATCTGGTCCGGGACTTCTCCTCGCAGGTGCCCACCGCCGTCATCGGTGACATGCTCGGCATCGAGATCGAGGACTACGAGCAGTTCGGCCGGTGGGGCATGGCACTGGCCACCACCATCGACGGCGTACGCACCATGGGGGAGCGCCGACTGGTACGCGCGGTGCTGGCGGAGATGACGGCGTTCTTCACGCGGCTGATCGAGGAGAACCGCCGCGCTCCCCGTGACAACGCGATCAGCGGCCTGGTCGGCGCCGAGGTCGACGGCCGGCCGGTCACCGACGAAGAGCTGATCGGGCTGATCGGGCTGCTGCTGGCGGCCGGTCTCGAGACCACCGTCAACCTCATCTCCAACAGCGTGCGCTTTCTGTTGGACCACCCGGATCAGCAACGACTGTTCCTCGACCGCCCCGAGATCGCGCCCGACGTGGTGGAAGAGGCTCTCCGCTACGACCCACCGGCGATGTTCACCGTCCGGATGGCCCTCGAGGACGTCGAACTCGACGGCCGGCCGATTCCGCGCGGCGGTTGGCTCGTCCAGCTGCTGGGGGGCGCCAACCGCGACCCGAAGGTGTTCACCGACCCTCATCGCTTCGACATCACCCGGGGCAACATCCGGGAACACATCTCGTTCTCCGCCGGTGCGCATCACTGCGTCGGCTCAGGGCTGGCGCGGCTGGAGGCGGAGATCGCCCTGCGCGAGCTGTTCGCCCGCTTCCCGGACATGCGGATCGCCGGAGACGTCACGATGCGGACCGCCCGCAGCGCGCGAGGTCCCCAGTCCATCCCGATCAGCGTCGCCTAGGCCGTCGGGCCCGATCCGTCCCAGAGGAGCCAGAAGAACCATGCGTGCCGAAGATGTGCGCCGTCATTACGCCACCCCGATCGGTGCTCCCGCCTACCCGCCGATGCTGCCCAAATACATCGATCGCGAGTACCTCAACATCTTCTACCGGACGGATCCGGACGCCGCCAGAGCCGTGACACCGGAGCCGCTGGAGATCGCGGACCCCGTCGTCCGGTTCGAGGTGATGAGGATGAACGAGGTGACCGGGTACGGCCCCTACACCGAGGCCGGACAGGCTCTCTCGGTCAGCTACCAGGGTGAACCCGGTGAGTATCTGCACGCGATGTACCTGGACAGCTTCCCGGCGGCCGCCGGCGGACGGGAGGTCGGCGCCTATCCCAAGGTCCTGGGCTCACCCTCGCTCTACATCGACAACGCCGCACTGGTCGGCACCCTCGACTACGGCACGCTCCGGGTGGCCACCGCGACCATGGGCTACAAACACCATGCCATGGACCCTGACGACGCTCGTGCGCAGATCAGCATCCCCACCTACATGCTCAAGTTCGCCCCGGACTACGACGCGTCGATGCGGGCCTGCGAGCTGGTGCGCACGGAGATCACCGACATCGAGGTCAAGGAGGCGTGGACCGCGCCGGCCAGGCTGCAACTGTTCGAGCACGTCCTCGCGCCCCTGGCCGACCTGCCTGTGCTGGAGATCATCTCCGCGAGCCATATCGTCACGGACCTGACACTCGGTCCGATGAAGCCGGTACACGACTACCTCGAAGCCGGGATGGATCCCGCCTAGATGATTGAGTCCGATGTTTGTGCTGGCCGCGACTATGGCGAAGGGCGCCCGTTGGCTTGGTTGTGACTCCTTGCCTGGACGCCCTTCTGGCGGCACTGTACGTGTTCATCGACGACCATGTGGCTCCCCGTCGCCGGATCGGGCGACCTCCAAAACTGACGGACGCCGAACTGCTGTGCCTGGCGGTTGCCCAGGTCCTGCTGGGCTTCTCTTCCGCACGGCACTGGATTCGCTTCGCCCACGCCCGGCTCGGGCACTTGTTCCGCTACCTGCCCCAGCAGTCCGCCTACAACAAGCGGCTCAACGCCGCCGGACCGCTGATCAGCACCGTGATCGAGGCGCTGGCCAGGCAGGTGCCGAGCTGGCACGACGACCTGCGGCTGATCGATTCCACCCCACTGCCGTGTGCGGCCTCCCGCGAGACGGTCAAACGCTCCGACCTGGCCGGGCACGCCGGATACGGCTACTGCCGCAGCCACTCCCGCTTCTTCTGGGGCTTCCGGCTCTACCTGCTGACCACCGCCGAGGGCATGCCGATCTCCTGGTGCCTGGCCAACCCCAAGCTCGGCGAGCGGGAGGTGATGTGCGCGTTGCTGGAACGCGACCACCACCTCGTCCGCGCCGGTCAGGTGATCCTTGCGGACAAGGGCTTCGCCGGGCGGGAGTTCGAGGCGTTCCTGACCGAGCGTCTGGGCGTCCATCTGGTACGGCCGGACCGGAAGGACGAGCCGGTCCGACACGGCCGCCTCGCCCGCGTCCGCCAGTGGATCGAAGCCGTCATCGACACGCTCAAGGGTCAGCTCGGCCTGGAACGACACGGTGGCAGAACCCTGCATGGGGTGTTCGCCCGCACCGGCCAACGACTCCTCGCCCTCGCAGCCGGCATCTGGCACAACTGGACCACCGGCGCCAAGATCAAGCGATCCCTGATCGCCTACGACCACTGAAAACATCGGACTCATTCATCTAGGGGAGAATCTTCTCGAGCAACATCTTCGCGGCCACCGTCGCCCCATCGGTGCGGATCGTACCGGCCACGGCGGCCGCTCGTGCGCGGGTCCCGGGGGTCAGGGCCGTCCTGAGAGCGGCTGACAGGGACTCGGCGGTCGGAGTCGGCCCGTCGTGTGCCGCGCCGATGCCCAGCTCGGCCACCCGGCCGGCCCAATATGGCTGGTCCACCATCTGGGGAACCACCACCTGAGGCGCGCCGGCCCGGGCGGCCGCCGTCGTGGTGCCCGCGCCGCCGTGGTGCACGACGGCGGCCACCCGGCCGAACAGTGCCTGTAGGTTGGCCTCGCCGACGACGAAGCAGTCGTCCCGGTCGTCGATCGGGGCCAGCTCGGCCCAGCCGTGGGAGACGAGTACGCGGCGGCCCTGCGCGCGGATCGCCTCGACGGCCACCCGGGCGGCGTCCTCCGGTGCGCGCATGCTGCCGAAGCCCACGTACACCGGTGGTGTGCCGGCGTCCAGGAATGCCTCCAATCCGGCCGGGAGCGGGCGTTCCTTGGGCAGGATCCACGCGCCGGTCTGCACCACATCGAGGTCCGGGGTGTCCTGCCACGGGCCCAGGGTCGGATCCGCCGCCAGCCACGGGTGGTCGGTGAAGACGTGGTCGCGGACGTTGTCCACCGGTGGCAGGCCGATCGACGCCCTGCGGGTGTTGAGCGCCGCGCCGAACAGCTCCTGGATGGCCTGGGCGTCCAGGTCCCACAGCGCCCGGTTGTCGGTCACGTCTGCCGGGAACGGCAGGCCCTCCCGCGGCGGCGGCGGGAAGTGCGGCGACGGCAGGGCGACCGGAAAGTAGCTCGCGTACACGTAGCGGATGCCCAGTTTCTCGGCCACCGACCGCGCGGCGACCTGCGCCAAGCCGGCCGCCACCAGCGCGTCACATCCCTCGGCCGCCGCGGCGACCGTGTCGAACTGCTGGGCGACCAACTCGACGCGCCGCCGTGACAGTTCCGCCGCCGACGGCGGCGTCGCCCCGTGCATGAACGGGCGCACCGGCCGGCCGGTCGGCACCAGCGGCACGCCGACACCGGCCAGCAGCTCCGCGAACTCCTCGTCCGGCGGCGCGCACACCCGCGCCTCCGCGCCGAGTGCCCGCAACCGCACCGCGAGTGCCACCATCGGTTCGATGTCCCCGCGCGACCCATACGTCGACAGCAACACACGCATTCAGATTCCCGTTTCCGTAGGTTCCGTGATCTGCCGTCGGCTCAGCCCTTGAGCGGGCCGCCGTTGATCGCCACCCGGCGGCCGTAACGGGTGTGCGGGTAATAGTCGTAGACCGCGTGGTGCTGGACGCAGCGGTTGTCCCAGAAGACCAGGGTGTTGGGCTCCCAGCGCACCCGGCAGAAGAGCAACGGGCGTTCCGCGACCACCTTGAAGAGCAGGTCCAGCACCGCTCGGCTCTCGTCGGCCGACAGCTGCGGGACGCGGTCGGTGTAGGCGGGATTGGCATAGAGGACCTGGCGGCCGGTCTCCGGGTGCCGGACCACCAGCGGGTGCTCGGACTTGGGTACCACATAGTCCGGCGGCAGGGTGTATCCCTTGAGCGACAGCCCGCCGTCGTGCACGGCGGTCAGCCCGTCCAGCAGTCCGCGCAGCGCGGGGGAGAGCATGTCGTAGGCCAGGTACATGTTGGCGAAGAGGGTGTCGCCGCCGCAGTCAGGCTCGGGCGTCCGGGTGATGTGCAGCATCGAGCCGAGCGACGGCTCCGGGTCCGCGGTGCCGTCGGCATGCCAGCCGTTGCCGGCCACGTTGCTCGCCTCGGCGCTGGTGCGGATCTCCAGCACGTACGGGTCGCCTTCCGGCGGCGGCGGGTTGACCGGACGCAGTTCGCCGAAGTGGCCGGCGAACCGCTTGTGGTCATCGACGGTGATGTCCTGTCGGCGGAAGACCAGCACGTGGTGGTCGAGAAAGGCACGGCGGACCTCGGTGAGCTGTTCCCCGGTCAGCTCCCGGGTGAGGTCCAAACCGGAGATCTCGGCACCGATGACCGGGGTGATCGGCGCGACCTCGATGGTCCGGTACTCGGCCTGTGGCCGGGTGGTGATCCGTTTGATGGCGTCGAGTTCGTACTGTTCCATGGCTCTCCCTGCCGGTTCCGGGCGGTGGCCCCGCCGGGTTCCGGCGGATGGTCGGTTGGACGGTCGATTCGGCGGTCGGATGGTTCCGGGCGGCCGGTGCCGGCCGTCAGCGCCGACCGGCCACATCGCGGTGGACGGCGTTGACCGCGGTCGTCACCGCCGCCACATGGGGCGGACGGACCAGGCCGTAGTGGGTGGTCTCCAGTTCCTCCCAGTCGCTCGGCGCGGTCAGGTGGGCCCGCCACAGCGCGCGCTGCTCCGCGGGCGAGCCGAGCGGCGGCAGGCCCCGCACCGGGAGCCGGGCCAGCCACACCCGGGCCGGGGTGGTGGCCAGCAGCGGCAGCCGATGGCCGGCCATGGCACGGAGGTTGGCCAGGCAGCGCCGGGTGAGCCGTTCGGCGTACTCTCGGGCCGCCTCGCCGTCCCGGCCGCTGCCGCCGAGTCCCAGCTCGTGCGCGAAGAGCGTCTGCAACTCCCCCTCGCCGTACGTCCGGTAGAGCGGGCCGGTGCCGGGCGGCGGCGGATCCAGCAGGTGGAGCGTATCCACGGGCCGGCCGGCCGCTTCCGCCTCGGCAGCCATGCCGACGGCCACCCAGGCGCCGAACGACCACCCGGCCAGCTGCCGGTGCCAGCCGGCGGCCGGGAAGCGCGCCTCCAGCGCCGCGTGGTAGTGGCGGGCCCGCTCGGCGATGGTCCACTCCGGGCCGCCGACCCGGCGCAACGCCGGGTCGGCGATCAATGCCACCGTCAGCCGCGGGTCGAGGCCCGCGACCAGCGCGCGGTAGGCCTGGATGTCTCCGCCGACCGGGTGTATCAGACACAGCACCTCGGTTCCGGTGCCCTGCTGCCACACCTCGAGCGTGATCCGCGATCCGGCCGCCGGGACGTCATCGGCCGCCCCGGCCGTGCCGCCGGAGGCGGACGCCGCGGAGCGGGCCCGGTCCAGCAGGGTCAGCACCTCGGTCAGCGAGACCTGGTGACTCAGCTCGGCCAGGTCGAGCTCCACGTCGAAATGGCGCTTCATCTCGCCGATGAGGTCCAGCAGGGTCAGCGAGTCGGCGCCCAGGTCGTAGAGCGAGATGTCCGGGTCGAGGGTGTCAAGACCCAGCCACTCGCACAGCCGGTCGCCCAGCAGCGCGGCCGGTTCGCTCCGGCCCTCCGCGGGACGCGGCCGCGAACCGCCGGCGTCCGGCAGGGCGGCGACCTCCGGTGCGGCCGCCGTGGTGACCGGGGCGGGCGCCGGCCCGGCGTAGAAGACGCGGGACGCCGTCGGTTCTGTGGTGGAGACGAGCACCTGCGGAAGTTGCGCGGCCAGCGCCCGGGCGAAGGTCCGGCGGCCCTCCGCCACCGTCAACCCGACCGCCAGATGGGCCTGGTGGCGGACGTCGGTGGCCGGGACACGCAGCGCCATCCCGGCCTCCCGCCACACGTCCCAGCCGATGGCCAGCCGGAGCGTCGTCCCACCGCCGTCCGGCTCGTGATGGGCGAAGGCGTCCAGCACCCCGGCCGCCGCGGCGTAGTCGAGCCGGCCGACCCCGCCCAGCGTCCCGGACATGGAGGAGCAGTAGACGGCCAGATGCGGCCGGAATCGCTCGACCAGGCGCTCCACCAGCAGCGCGCCGTGCAGTTTGGCGAGCGAGCCGGCGCGCGCCACGGCGGGGTCGCGGCGCGCGATCAGCCCTCCCGCTCCCGCGCCGGCCGCGTGCACCACGGTGTCCAGCCGCCCGGTACGGTCGGCGACGAGAGCGACGAGATCGGCGAGCTGCTCCAGGGAGCCCGCGGCGGAATCCGCGGCCAGGTCGGCCTCGACCAGCTCGACCCGGTCGGCCCAGGGCACCAGCGCGTCCGGCAGTTCCGGCCGCCGGGCCAGCAGCAGCACCCGGCCGGCTGTCCGCTCCAGCAGCCAGCCGGCGATCGTGGCGCCGATTCCGCCGGTGCCGCCCAGCAGCAGGTGGACCGTATCCGCCGCGGTCGGCAGCACGGGGCCGGCGTCAGGCCACGGAGCCGGTACCGGCACGGTGGCCTGCCGCCACCAGTACCCGTGGCGCAGTGCCAGGTGCGCCGGCAGCCGCTCGTCGGCGGCCAGCAGCGCCGCCAGCGGCGCCGCCCAGCCGGTCGGCGCGGCGGCCGGGAGGTCGACCCAGTGCCCAGCGGCGGCGCCTTCCTGCGGGGCCACTTCGGTGACCCCGGCGAGCAGCGCCGACTCGGGCCGGTCCACCGGGCCGTCCACCGGCCGGGCCCGGTACGACAGCCACACCGGGCGCAGCGTGAGACCGGTCCGGCCGGCCGCCGCCCGGACCAGTGCGGCCGGAGCGTCCAGGCAGGCCCAGCGGGCACGGTGCAGCCGGTCGGCGTCGACCGGGCCGGTCACGCTCAGCGGCAGCGCGTGCAGCCAGTCCACGGTGCCCAGGTCGCCCAGTGCGTCCAGCAGCGCGCCGAGCGAGGCCGGGTCGGCCGGGTCCACCAGGTAGGAGTCGTCGTCGAGCCGGGCGAACCCGTCCGCGGCGGCCACCAGCACCACCCGCGGACGGACCGAGCGCAGCGCCCGTACCTCCTCCGGGTCGGCCGGGCCGTCCGTGACCAGCACCAGCGGGTGGGAGGCGACCGCCGGGGCGGTGGTGCCCGCCCGGCGGAACCGGACCCAGTGCGGCTGGTGCAGCCACTGCTCCTCGGCGAGCCGTGTCGGCCAGGTGGTACCGGTCGGCGCCGGCCCGGCCGGCCCGGTCGGCCCGGTCGGCGCCCGTTCGACGTCGTACTCCGCCTGGGCGAAGGCCGGCGGAGGGAAGTCCCACGGCGCCTGCGCCGGCCCCGCCGGCCAGCCGATCCGCCGGCCGGCCAGCCAGTCGGTGACCAACCGCGGCGCGCTGCGATCCGCCGCCGGGACCGGCTCGGCATCCGGCTCTACTACGGTGCCGGCAGCGGTTCGCAGCCACCGCACCGCCGAGGCCGGGTCCGGGCAGACAGCCGCCATCCGCCAGCGGCGGGCCGGTCGGCCGGCCTGGAGATGGCGCAGAACCGCCGGGTACGCTTCCGGGCGCTCCGCGAGGTAGGCGGCGATCCGGTCCGCGTCGGCGCGCAGCGCCGCCTCGCTGGAGGCGGAGAGCAGCAGGCAGGGCGGTGGGGCGTCGACCGGCCGCCCCGGCTCGCCCGCTTCGATCACCGCGTGCGCGTTGGCGCCCCCGATGCCGAAGCTGCTGACCGCCGCCACCCGCGGCCGGTCGGCCGGCCAGGGCAGCGCCTCAACCGGGACGTAGAACGGTGTCGGATCGGGGCCGAGCCGCGGGTTGAGGGCGCGGAAGTCCACAGTGGGCGGGATCAGTCCATGGTGGACGGACAGTGCCGCCCGGACCAGCCCGACCACGCCGGCCGCCGCGCCCAGGTGGCCGATCTGGCTCTTGACCGAGCTCAGCGCGGTACGGCCGGACTCCGGCACCCCGAACGCCTGCCGCAACGCGCCGACTTCGACCGGATCGCCGAGCCGGGTGCCGGTGCCGTGCGCCTCGACGTAGCCGAGGTCGGCGCCGGTACGCCCGCTGCGGCGCAGCGCGGTACGGATCACCTCGCGCTGGCCGGCGAGCGAGGGGGCGCTGTAACCGAGCTTGTCCGAGCCGTCGTTGTTCACCGCCGACCCGGTGACCAGCGCGTAGACCGTGTCGCCGGCTCTGCGGGCCAGCCGCAGCGGCTTGAGCACCAGCATGCCCACCCCGCTGGAGCCGACGGTGCCGGTGGCGTCATCGCTGAAGGACCGGCAGTGGCCGTCCACTGAGTAGATGTGCTGCGGCCGGTAGCGATAACCGTCGCTCAGCCCGGTGTCCACCAGCACCCCGCCGGCCAGCATCACGTCGGCGTCGCCCTGCCGCAGCAGCCCGGCGGCCACGTGCACCGCGAAGAGCGAACTGGCGCACGCCGCCTGGACGGTGAAGGCGGGACCGGTCAGGTTGAGGTGGTAGGCGGCCTTGGTGGCCAGGAAGTCCTTCTCGTGGTGGAGCGCGAGCTGGAACCCGTCCGGTAACCGGTCCGGGTCGGTCTGCCGCAGCATGGCCTGGAAGTAGGTGTTCTCGCCCGCACCGGCCACCAGCCCGACCCGCAGAGCCGAGGTGTCGGCGATGCCGGCGTGCGCCAGCGCTTCGACGCAGGTCATCAGCGTGTGCCGCTGCTGTGGGTCCATCAGCCGGGCCTCCTGCCGGCCGATGCCGAAGTGCTCCGGGTCGAAGTCGAGCAGCCCGTCCATCTGACTGCGTGCCCCCACCAGCCCGTCCGGGGCGTCGAAGTACTCGATGCCACGGCCGCCGTCCCGGATCAGCTCCCAGAAGGCCCGCAGATCCGGGGCGCCGGCCACCCGTACCGCCATCCCGACCACCGCGATCGGCTCCTGGCCCGCCGCCTCGGCCGGTCGCGCACCGGGCCCGGTGCGCTCGAGAAGGGCCCGGTCGGAGTGCGCCCCGGTGGCCGGTGCGGTGCGGTCCGTGGCGCCCTCGCCGGAGCGGACTGGCCCCGTGCCGTCCAGGAAGCGGGCCAGCGTGCGTACCGTTACGTGCTCGAACAGGTCCGCGATCCCGAACCGCAGGCCGAGCGCGGTGGTGCACCGCAGGTGGAAGCGCATCAGCCCCAGGCTGGACGCGCCGGCCTCGAAGAACGTCTGGTCCGGGCCGATGGGCACACCGGTCACCGTCTGATACGCGGCGGACAGCTCGGCCTCGCGCGCCGAGAGCCGCTGACCGCCGGCCGGGGCGCGCCGCAGCTCCTCGCCCGGGGCGCGCAGCGCCGCCCGGCGGTCCAACTTGCCGCTCGGGGTGCGCGGCAGCGACTCCAGACGACGGAACCGGTCGATCCGCACGTGCGGCGGGAGCAGCGGCACCAGGTGGTCGGCCAGCTCCCGGGCCGAAGGGGCGTCATCGCGGCACTCCAGGCAGGCGGTCAGCCCGCCACCCTCCGGGACCACCAACGCGTTGACCACCTTCGGGTGGCGCAGCAGCGCCGCCTCCACCTGGCCAGGCTCCAGCCGGTGGCCGCTCAGCTTGATCTGCTGGTCGTCCCGGCCGTGGTGGTGCAGCAGCCCGTCGTGGCCGAAGGCGGCCCGGTCGCCGCTGCGGTAGAACAGGCCCGCTCCGGGCAGTTCGACGAAGCGCTCCCGATTCAGCGCGCCGTCGCCCAGATAACAGCGGGACACCATGATGCCGCCGATCAGCAGGTCGCCGACGCAATCGGGGGGTAGCGGCTCGCCGGCCGGGTCCACCACCCGCAGCAGCGCGCCCGCCACCGGGACGCCGATGGCCGGGCGCTCCGGCCACCGCGCCGGGTCACCGGCCAGGCACAACGCGCTGACCACGTGCGTCTCGGTCGGCCCGTAGTGGTTGAACAACCGGGCCCCCGGCAGACCGGCGAACCAGCGGCGGATGGCGTCGGTGCACACCAACTGCTCACCCGCGGTGACCACCTCGCGCAGCCGGGACGGGTAGCGGCCCAGGTGGACGGCGTGTTCGGCAAGCAGTTGCAGCGCCACATACGGCATGAAGATCCGCTCCACGCCGGCCGACTCCAGCTGGTCGAGCAGCGCCGGGGCGTCCTGCCGCCAACCGGGGCGGATCAGGTGCAGGCAGCCGCCACCGCACAGGGTGGTGAAGATCTCCTGGAACGAGACGTCGAAAGACAGCATGGAGAACTGCTGGGTCACGGCCGGTGCGCCGAGACCGCCCTCGGCCGCCTGCCAGTGCAGCAGGTTGGCCAGTGTGTGGTCGAAGACCTGGACGCCCTTGGGCACCCCGGTGGAGCCGGAGGTGAACAGCGTGTACAGCGGACGGCCGGCATGCGGCGGCAGCGGTACGGCGGGCGGCTCGCCCTCCGCCAGGGTGACCGTCCGGCGTGCCGTGTCGCCCGGGTCCACCACATCGAACTCCGGCCCCCCGCCCGGCGCGAGGAGCACGCACACCGGATCGACCTGGCGCAGGATCTGCCGCAGCAGCTCGGTCGGGTAGGCCGGGTCGAGCGGCACCGCGGTCCAGTTGAGCCGGGCGAGCGCCAGCAGCGCCACCACGTGCTCCACCGACGGCTCCATGTACACCGCCACATGCCGCCACCCCTCGTCACCGGCCGCCAGGGGGTGACCGGCCCGCAGCTCCTCGGCGAGCGTGGCCGCCCACAGGTCCAGCTGTGCGTAGCCGACCGGGCCGTCGGCGGCCATCAGGGCCGGCGCGTCCGGGGTCCGGGCGACCTGGGTGGCGAAGCCCTCGGCCACCGTGGCCCAGCCGCCGGCCGGCTCGGCGCCGCGCCCCGGCTCCGGCAGCCCGCGCCGGTACGAGGCCGCCAGCTCGGCGGGGGTACCGGACCGGCCGGCGGCGAGCAGGTCCAGGCCGGCCCGGAACAGCCGGTCCATGGCTTCGATCTCGGCAGCCGCGAAGTGGTCGGCCGCGTACTCCCACAGGCAGTCGAAGCCGTCCGGGTGTTCCACCAGCGATACGGTCAGCGGCACCTTGGCCTCGGCCGGTGCCCGCCACATGGGCCGGGCGGTGATCCCGGGCAGCTCCAGCGCGCCGAAGTCGGTGTTCTCCAGTACGAACAGAACGTCGAACGGGGGCCGGCCGGCCGGGTGGCCACGGTCGTCCAGCACGTCGGCGAGCGACACGTCCTGCCACTCCAGGGTCGCCCGCACCGCCGCGCCCAGCCGCAGCAGTTCGGCGCGCAGCTCGCCGCGCGGCGCGACCGCCACGGGCAGCAGCACGGTGTTGGCGAACATCCCGACACTCGACTCGAAATCCTGCACAGGACGGCCCGTGACGGGCGCGGCGATCCGCGGCCGGGTCCGGCCGGTGACCGCGTACAGGCTCCAGGCGAACACGCCGAGCAGCAACTCGAAACGGCTCAGCTCCAGCTCGCCGCAGAGCCGGTCCACCGCGGCACGGCGGTCCGGGTCCAGCGCGGTGCGCCACAGTCGGCCCTCGGGCCGGGGCCGGTGGCGGGCCGGCCGCAGCGGTTCGTCCGGCTCCTCCTCGGCGGTCCACCACTCGCGCAGCTCGGCGCGGAGCGCCTGGTACCCGGCCGTGGCGAACCAGCCAGCCTGCCAGGCCGCGTGGTCCAGCGGGGTCGGTGCCGTGGAGACCTCCGGCAGCGCGGCGTCCGGCGCCCCGAGCGCCTGGGCGTAGCAGGCCGACAGGTCGCGGAAGAGCACCGTCAACGACCAGCCGTCCACCGCGATGTGATGCAGCCGCAGCAGCAGCGTGCCGCCGTTCGGGCGCGGCAGCCAGCAAGCGGCCAGCATCCTGGGACGCGCCAGATCGTGCGGCTCGGCGAAGAACCGGTCGGCAAAGGCAGATGCGGCCTCCGCACCGGCGAGCGCCGCGGCCTCCGGCTCGGTCCACGGGTCGTACGGCTCGCCCACCACCTGCAGCAGACCGTCCGGCGACGCCTCGAACCCGGTGCGCAGTGCCGGATGCCGAGCCACCAGGCCGCACAGAGCCCGGCGCAGCGCGGCCCGGTCCACCCGGCCGTCCAGCCGGAGCGCCTGGCCCACCGTGTAGCCACGGGAACCGGGGAAGCGCTGGTGGTGCAGCCAGAGCCGCTGCTGCTCGCTGGTGGCCGGACCACGGGTGGCACCGGACGGCGGGGCCGGCACCGGGTAGCGCGGTCCGGCTCCTGAACCGGCCTGATCGATCGCCTCCGCGATGGCGGCGAAGTCGGCGTGCAGCACCGCCGCCTGGCCCAGCTCGTGCCCCCAGCGGCGGCGGATCTCGAACCGGAGCCGCAGAGCCCGCAGCGAGTCGCCCCCGCTGGAGATCCACCGGTCGGTGGGGCGCAGCCCCGAGGTGCCGAGCACTGCCTCGGCCAGCTCCAGCACCTCGCGCTGGCGCGCGGTGACCGAGGCGACCGGGCCCGCGTCGGCGGAGCGCTGCCACGGGCGGTCCGGGCGGCGCAACAGGGCGGCCCGGTCCACCTTGCCGTTGCCGGTCAGCGGCAGTGCGTGCACCCGGTGAACCCGGTGCGGCCTCATATAAACCGGTACGGCGGACGTCAGGTGCCGGTCGAACTCCTCGAAGTCCAATTCCGGGCCGGCCACCAGGTAGGCCAGCAGTTCATGTCCGGCGGTCCCCGGACGCTCCCGGGTGCAGACATACGCCTGCCGGACCGCCGGGTGCGCCGCGATCCGCCGTTCCACTTCGGCCGGCTCGATCCGGAAGCCGCGCACCTTCACCTGCCGGTCCACCCGGCCCAGGTAGCTGATCACGCCGTCTGGGCCGGCCCGCACCAGGTCGCCGGTGCGGTAGTAGCGCTCCCGGCCGCCGTCGTACCAGGACAGCCGGACGAACCGCCGGGCGGTCTCCTCCGGCAGGTTGCGGTAGCCGGTCGCCACGCCAGGCCCGGACAGCAGCAGCTCCGCCACCTCGCCCGGTTCGGCGACGCGCTCGGAGCCCCGTACCACCAGCAGTGTCCCGGTGTCCGGTATCGGCAGGCCGACCGGTACGACGTCCGTGTCGAAGTCCCGGGGGATCGGGTGAATGAGCGCGAAGGTGCACACCTCGGTGGGGCCGTAGATGTTGTGCAGCACCGTGGCGCCGCCGGCGTTGTGCCGGTACCAGCGCCGTACCACGGCCGTGTTGAGCTGCTCGCCGCCGACCAGCACCTGCCGGGCACCAGCGAAGCAGGAGGGCACGGTGTCCACCACGGCGTGGAAGAGCGCGGTGGTGACGAACAGCGTGTCGATCCGCTCGCGCAGCAGCGCGGCGGCCAGCCGGTGCGGCGACTGCACGTCCTCGTCACGCAGCACCACGCAGCAACCGCCGGTCAGCAGCGGTGTCCACATCTCGAAGTTGATCGCGTCGAAGGCCGGGTTGGACAGGCAGGAGAACCGTGCCCCCGCCGCCGGCCGCAGCCAGCCGGGCCGGGCCATCCGCATGATGCCGGCCTCCGGCACCTCCACCCCCTTGGGCCGACCGGTGGTGCCGGAGGTGTAGAGGACCAGCCCGGCCGGCCGCTCCGGGAACCCGTCGATGACGCCACCCGCTTCGACCGGTCGGCCGGGGCCGTCGCCCGGCTCGGCCTGGGCCGATACCGCCTGGTCCGATACGGCCCGGTCCGATACGGCGGTCAGCAGCCGCGCCGCCGGGAGCGGACGCAAGGTGGCCGGAAGGTCCTTTGGCGCTGTGGTGCCGTGCACCAGCACGACGCTGCCCGAGTCCGTCAGGATGTGCGCCTGTCGCTCCGGCGGGCTCTGCGCGTCCAGCGGTACCACCCGCGCGCCCAGCCGCAGTGCGCCGAGCACCACCACGACCAGCTGCCAGGAACGCGGCAGGCCGACCGCGACCGAATCGCCGGGGCGCACCCCGTGGCGCCGCAGCGCCGCGGCCACCTGGGCGCCCGCGGTGTCCAGCGCCGCGTAACCGAACCGGCGGCCCTGGTCCACCAGCGCGATCGCGTCGGGGGTGAGCCGCGTCTGTAGGTGGACGCCGTGTGCCAGACCGGTCGCCACCATGGCCGGCAGGCCGTCCGCCGGTGATTCGCCCGGGGTCGGCAGACCGTCGGGGCTCGGCCGCTCGGCGGGGGCCGGGCCGTTGCTCAAGGTCGTCATCACAGCTCCAGCGCCGCGGACGGCACGGCCGGGCGGGCCGGCTCCGCGGCGTCCAGCCGGGCCAGCTCCGCGACGACCACCTCGGCCACCGTCGGCACCTGTGTTCCCTCCAGCAAGTCCCAGTGGCCGCAGTCGAGCGTCACCACCGCGAGCCCCGCACCGGCCCGCCGTCGCCAGAACTCGCGGGTCGGGTGCGGGCCCGACGCGCCCGGCCCGTCCGCGGCGGCCTCGATCAGGGTCAGCCGGGCGGTGGTCGGCCGCGGATGATGGTCGCGGGCGGTCATCCGGCTGTGGTTGTACGTCTCGAAGTACCGGGTGAGCTGGTCGGCTTCGATGCCCGGGTACATGCCGTTGAACCGGACCAGCTTCTCGGCGAACTCCTCGTACTCCACCGGCTGGATCGCGGCCTGCTCGGCCGGGTCGTCGAAGGCGTGCGTGTCGAGCAGCACCACGCTCAGCCGGGAGTGGCCGGCCAGCGCCAGCCGTCGGCCCATCTCATGTGCGATCAGGCCGCCGTAGGACAGCCCGCACAGCACCAACGACTGGTCCGGGCGGGCGTCGATCAGTTCCAGATACGCCTGCGCCATCGCCTCGACGGTGGGAAGCGGCGCCTCATCCGGATTGATGCCCGGGGCCTGGAGGCCCCAGACCCCGATGTCCCCGGGGAGCGCGCCGGCCAGCGGCAGATAGCAGAAGGCGGTACCGCCGGCCGGATGGACGCAGATCAGCCGCCGTCGGCCGGCGCCGGCCCGGAACTCGATCAGGTTCGTACCCGGCGGCCCGGAGGCGCCCCGGCGCAGCCGTTCGGCGAGAGCCTCGATGGTCGGATGCCGGATCACCTCGCGGATCGGCAGCGTCTCGCCGAACTCCTCGCCGATGGCGTGGGCCACCTTGATGGCCGAGATGGAGGTGCCGCCGACATCGAAGAAGTTGTCCGATATGCCGATATCGGGGTGGAGCAGCAGCCGGGACCAGATCCGGTGCAGCACCATCTCCACATGGTCGCGTGGGGTCGTGGTGTTGACCTGTGCCGGCCGCGCCGCCCGTGCCCGCTCCAGCAGGGCCGCCCGGTCCAGCTTGCCGCTGCGGCCCAGCGGCAGGCCGGGCAGCTCCACGAAGACCGCCGGGATCATATAGTCCGGCAGCCGCTCGGCCAGCGCCGCCCGCCACTCGTGCGGTTGCCGGGACGGCGCCTCGCCGCGTCCGATGCCTGCCACCAGCCGTGGTTCGCCGGCCGGGTCGCGATCGACCAGCACCGCGGCCTCCCGCACCCCCGGCAGCGCCAGCAGAGCCGCCTCGACCTCGCCCGGCTCGATCCGGAAGCCGCGCAGCTTGACCTGGTCATCGCGGCGGCCGAGGTATTCGGCGTTGCCGTCCGGCAGCCGACGGGCCAGATCGCCGGTGCGGTAGACCCGGCCGCCCGCGACGAACGGGTCGCTCCGGAACCGCTCGGCGGTCAGCTCCGGCTGGTTGAGGTATCCGCGGGCCACGCTCGCCCCGCCGATGTACACCTCGCCCACCACGCCGGGCGGCACCGGCCGCATCCGCTCGTCGAGCAGGTAGAGCCGGGTGCCGGGCAGCGGCCGGCCGATCGGGCACGGCCGGTCCACCGGCCGCGGGTCGACATAGGCGGTGCTGTACAGCGTGGTTTCGGTCGGTCCGTAGCCGAAGCAGACCCGCAGCCCGGGCAGGGCCTTGGCCATCCGGTGCAGTGCCGCCTCGGGCAGCGACTCCACCCCGGTCAGCAACTGGCGGAGCGCCAGCCCGGCCAGCCGGCCCTGCGGGTCCTCGTCGATCCACCGCACGTAGGCCGGCGGCAGGAAGGCCTGCACCACCCGGTGTTCGCGCAGCCAGCCCAGCAGCGCGGCCGGGTCGCCGCGTAACTCCTCGGGTACCAGATGCACTTCGGCGCCCGTGGTGAGTGGCAGCAGCAGCTCGTGCACCGAGGCGTCGAATCCGATGCTGGACCAGGCCGAGGTCGCCTCGCCCGGGGTGGTGCCGAACCGGGCCAGCCACTGGTCGAAGAGGTTGAGTACGTTGCCGCGGGTCACCGCGACGCCTTTGGGCCGGCCGGTGGAGCCGGAGGTGTATATCACATACGCCAGATGCGAGGACGGGACGACAAGGCCCGGTGCACTGTCCCGCTCGCCCTCGGCCTCGACGGCCGTCAGCGGGTGCCAGTCTTCCGGCGCACCCTGCCGGTCGGTGAGCACCAGGGCCGGCCGTGCGTCGGCCACCATCGCGGCCAGCCGTTCGGTCGGCTGGCCCGGGTCGAGGGGAAGCCAGCCGGCGCCGGCCTTGAGGATGCCGAGCACACCGACCACCAGCTCGGCCGACCGGCCGGCGTACAGCGCGACCACCTGGTCCGGGCGCACCCCGCGGGCGATCAGGGCGTGCGCCAGCCGGTTGGCCCGCCGGTCGAGGTCGGCGTAGGCCAGCCGACGGTCGCCGGCCACCACCGCTGTGGCCGCCGGGGCGGACCGCACCCGCGCCTCGAACCGTTCGACCAGCCCGGCCGTCTCAGTGCCTGGAGCGCTGCCGGGCGCCGTGGCGGCCGCGTCCGTCGAGGCACCGGTGGCGTCCCAGTCGGCCAGCAGCTCGGCGGTCTCTGCCTCGTCCAGCAGCGCGTACTCGGTGACCGGCCGTCCGGGCTCCCGGGCCAGCTGCTCCAGCACCCGGACCAGGTAGCGCAGGTAGCGCTCGGCGGTCTCCCGGCCGAAGAGCGCGGTGGCGTAGTCCAGATCACCGACAATCCGCCCCTGCGCCTCCTCCAGCGCGAGCGCCAGGTCGAACTTGGCCGGGGCGAACGGCATCGGTAACAGCCGTACCGTCACCCCCGGCAGCTCCATCATCTCCTCCATGGGCGGAACCCAGGCGAGCATGGTCTGGAACAGCGGGGTGTGCGCGGCGCTGCGCGGCGGGTTGACCAGCTCCACCACCCGCTCGAACGGCAGGTCGACCTTCTTCACCCCGGCCCGTACCGTGGCCCGTACCTGCCGCAGCAACGCGGAGCCGGTCGGAGCGTCCGCCAACTCCACCCGCACTGCCAGCGTGTTGACGACGAAGCCCATGATGCCGCCGACATCGCCGCGCCGACGGTTGGCGGTGGGGGTGCCCACCACCAGGTCCTGCTGCCCGGACAGCCGGGACAGCACGATCGACCAGCCGGTCAGCAGGGTGGAGAAGAGCGAACCCCCGTGCTCCTCGGTGACCGCCTTGAGCGCCGTGGTCAACTCCCGGCCGATCTCCAGGTGCACCCGGTCGCCGGAGTGGTCCTGCTCGGCCGGGCGCGGCCGGTCGGTCGGCAACTCCAGCAGCGGCGGCACGCCGGCCAGCTTCCCGGTCCAGTACTCCTCCTGCGCGGCGGGTTCCTCGCCGGCCATCCACTCCCGCTGCCAGCGGGTGAAGTCGGTGTACTGCCACCGTGCCGGCGGCAGCGGGTCCGGCTCGCCACGCAGCGCGGCGGAGTAGAGCGCGCCGGTCTCGCGCAGCATCATGCTCCGGGACCAGCCGTCGAACATCGCGTGGTGCACGGTCAGCACGATCACGTGGTGGTCCGGGCCGAGCACCACCAGCCGACCGCGGGCCAGCGGTTCGGCGGCCATGTCGAACGGCAGGACGGTCTCCCGGTGCAGCAGGCCGGCCAGCCGGTGCTCGGCATCCGGGCAGCCGGTCAGGTCGTCCACCGCGAGTGCGAAGCCGATGTCCGCCGGATCGACCTGTTGGTACGCCTCGCCCTGGAAGGGCACCAGCCGGGTGCGTAACGCCTCATGCCGGGCGGTCAGGGCGTCCAGCGCCCGACCCAGCGCCGTCCGGTCCAGCGGCCCCCGCAGCCGGAAGGCCATCGGCTCGTTGTACGCGGCACTGGCACCCTCCCGCTGTGAAAGCGCCCACAGCCGACGCTGGCCGAACGAGAGCGGCGGCCGGCCATCGGGTCGCGGCACCGGGGCCGCGTCGGCTGAGGAGACGGAGCTAGACAACGATGTCATCGACAGCCCTTTTCGCTCATGGAGCCGGAACCTACGGAAGCTGATGCGTGGCCATCGATTGGAGACCGTGAAGCCGTTCGGGACGATTTTTGGACAGCATGATGACCATGTCAATGGCGCCCGGAACGCGACCGGCAGGGACGGCTCCGCAAGGCCGGGGCGGGCTACGAGGCGGCCAGCCGCGGGAAGAGCGCTTCCGCGTTGCCCCGGTTGATGGCCTCGCGATGGGCATCGGGGAGCGGGAAGTCGTCCAGCATGCGGGTGAAATGGGCGGACTTGGCGGCGGGCGCCGGCGTGGGAAAGGATGATCTTGATGTCCGGGAAGCGGTCCAGGCTTCCGGACCGGGCCAGGTTGACGGCGGCACGCGTGGTGTCCAGCAGGAAGTCGGCCGCGTAGGCGGGCAGGCCGGGGACCGGCTCGGCCGGCAGGGTCGAGGGGTGGACGAAGAGGACGGCGGAGCGCCGGTTGAGCTGTTCCATCAGCGAATCGAAGGTCCCGTCCGCTCGACGACATCCCAGGCCGGGGCGTGGCTCGGCGATCAGCCGACGACGGCGGCGTCCACGGCGGCGCTGTGCGCCGCGCCAACGGACAGCCGTCCCGGACCGCAGCGAGTCGCTCCGTGGCCGGTCACGCGGCACGGACCTGCTTCGATGAAGACCTCACCTGGGAGGTCGGGACCCTGAACACATCACTTGTGGAGGCCTTGGCGGCCGTCCTGCTGCTGGTGGTGCTGGCGTGCGCGGTGATCCGCCCGTTCGGCTGGCCGGAAGCGGTGGTCGCGGTGCCGGCCGCCGCCGTGCTGGTCGCCATCGGGGCGATCTCGCTGGAGCACGCCCGGGCCGAGGCCGCGCACCTGGGGCCGGTGATCGGTTTCCTCGCGGCCGTGCTGATCCTCGCCCGGCTGTGTGCCGACGAAAGGCTCTTCCACGCCTGCGGGGTGTGGATGGCCCGCACGGCGCGGGGACAGCCCCGGCGACTGCTGTCCGCCGTCTTCGTCCTGGCCTCGGTGATCACGGCAGTCCTCAGTCTGGACGCCACCATCGTGCTGCTGACCCCGGTGGTCTTCGCCACCGCCGCCCGGCTCGGCGCCCGCCCCAAGCCGCACGTGTACGCCTGCACCCACCTGTCCAACACCGCCTCGCTGCTGCTGCCGGTCTCGAACCTGACCAACCTGCTCGCCTTCGCGGCCAGCGGACTGAGCTTCACCCGCTTCGCCGCCCTGATGGCTCCGCCCTGGCTGGCCGCGATCGCCGTCGAATACCTGGTGTTCCGCCGCTGCTTCGCCACCGATCTGGACACCGGAACGCACGCCACGCAGGATGCCGATCCTCCTCAGCTGCCGTTGTTCGCGCTGGTCACCGTGGCCTGCACGCTGGCAGGCTTCGTCCTCACCTCCGTGCTCGGCGTCGACCCGGCCTGGGCCGCCGCGGCCGGCGCGCTCGTGCTGGCCGGCCGCGCGCTGGCCCAGCGCCGCACCACCCTCGGCTCCCTCGTCGGGGCCGCCGACCTGTCCTTCCTTGCCTTCGTCCTCGCCCTGGGCATCGTGGTGCGCGTGGTGGTCGACAACGGACTCGCCGATGCCCTGGGCCACCTGGTCCCCTCCGGCACCACCCTGCCCGCCCTGCTCGGTATCGCAGCCCTGGCCGCGGTGCTCGCGAACCTGATCAACAACCTGCCCGCCGTGCTGGTGCTGCTGCCGCTGACCGCCCCGCAGGGGCCCGGCGCGGTCCTCGCCGTCCTGCTCGGGGTGAACATCGGACCCAACCTCACCTACGCCGGGTCCCTGGCGACCCTGCTGTGGCGGCGCATCATGCACAGCCACGAACATGAGGTCGACCTGAAGGAGTTCACCCGCCTCGGCCTGCTCAGCGTGCCCGCTGCGCTCGGCCTGGCCGTGGTGGCACTGTGGGCATCGCTGCACGTCCTGGGAGGCTGACAGCCGTGACCGTGATCGCTTGGATCGTTGAAGGTACCTGGCCGGCCTGCGTGGACGCCGCCCGCGCCCACGCGCCCGAGGCCACCGACGTCGTGCTGTTGCACGTCACCGGCCCCGATGTCCCCGGCATCGCGCACGGCGCCTACGCCGGGCTGCTCGGCCGCGGCCACCGCGAACACGACCCGGGCACCCGCCTGGAAGACCTCGGCGCCGCCTCCGCCGCCCAGCTCCTGGACGCCGCAGCCCAACGCCTTGGCCACCCGTGTACCCGACAGGAGAGGACCGGACGCCCCGAGAGGGAGGTTGTCGCCGCGTCCGAAGGCGCCGATCTGCTCATCCTGGCCCGCGATGGAGACCGCTCCCGCCTCGGCCCCCGAAGTCTCGGTCCCGCCAGCCGGTTCGTCGTCGATCACGCTCCCTGTCCGGTGCTGCTGGTCTGGCCTGAACCCGCGCCGGGCATCGCAACCATCCCCCCGCCGCACCCACACCCGCCCCACCACAGGTAGCCGTTCCTCGGACGGTCCTCGCCGGAGTGGCCCTGGTGGCGCGAGTGTGTGCCACTAACCATTCCAGCCCGGCGTACGAGGTACGCGTGACTCAGGCTCGACCTCGAGGTAACGGCGGCCGCGTGGTCCCCGGTACTCCAAGGCCTCCCAGCCCAGCCGGCGCAGCACGGCCACACAGTTCCGCAGCTCATCCTGGGCCGCGTATGCGGCACCGCTTCCCGGCGGACCCAGCCACTCGACGCGCACGACACCGGCCTGGTCGGCCGCGCGAACGCAATATCCGGTTGCGATGCGGCCTCCCTCTGAGTCGACAGCAGACGGCGGGATGCCGGCGGCCTCCAGAGCGAGGGCCACGGCGCGTACTGGCTGGCGCCGTTCCCATTCAGCGGGCACACCATCAGGGGCAGCGGTCCCGGTGCTCATGAGCCGCCGGATCTGCAGCAATCCCTCGAACGCCGCCCGCACCGCAGCTTCCCGCCCCCGGGCGCTCCCCGCAGGGAGTGCTCCGGCGCCGGTAGCCATCTCGAACCCGACAGATGCCCGGCCGATGTCGTCCTCACCCGCCATCCCCTGATCCCTTCAGACTCCGACGTGCTCGTACAAGGCGAATCCTGCCGCGCCCGGGTGACCACCCGTGCCGGAGCCACCGACGCGGCGCCTGCCAGGGCCGCTGCCGCACCTGGCTGGACGGCTCGCGCGCGACGCCGTCCACCATCCACCGTCCGCTCTCGGAACGTACGATCAGCTGCCATGAGTACCATGCGCCGACCGCTCGGCCACGGCCCGCAGCCACAGCCTCCTGCCGTCACCCAGCAAGGGGCGGGCAGCGCCCGCCGGGTGAGCGCCGCCGAGGCCGACATCGACGTGACGCCGCTGTACCGGCCCGGCGGACTGGAGCACCTCGCCCAGCTGCGCGAGCGCGGCGTGCTCGGCCCGTCGTCAGAGACGCCCGGCCAAGACGGGCCCGCTCGGTGAACGATCTTGCTGCGCGCGGCCGTCCCATGGAATGGGCGCTGCGTCCCGCGGAGCCGGCGGATGTCGAGGCGATCGCGGAGCTGCGGGCGACGGTGATGCGCCCGGACCTGGAGCGGTTGGGACGGTTCGACGAGCATCGGGTCCGGCAGCGGCTGCGGGATTCGTTCTCCCCGCGGCACACGTCGGTCATCGTGGCCGATGGCGCCTTCGCGGGCTGTGTCACGGTGCGCCCGGCCGAGGACGGGCGGTGGCTGGAGCATTTCTATCTCGCTCCGGGCCTCCAGGGCCGGGGGCTCGGATCGGCCGTGCTGCGCACACTGCTGAAGCGGATCGATGCCGACGGCGTGCTCGTCCGTCTGAATGTCCTACAGGGCAGTGCCGCCCGGCGGCTGTACGAGCGCCATGGGTTCACCGTCGAGGTTCAGGACCCGATCGACGTCTGCATGGTGCGACGGCCGGGCGCGGGCACTGACCGGGTTCTTGTCACCCTGGTCCCACTCCGGTACGACACGAACGATGGCTCCCGGGGGTGATGTGGGGCGAACACCGCGATCCCTAACATGCGGGCCTCACGTTCAAGGGGGCACCCGTGATCAAGCACAAGCGTGCGCTGGGTGGCGCACTCACACTGGCCGTGGCGGTCGGCGCCGTGGTGGGCGCGGTGGGGGGTGACAACGTGTCGCGGTGGAACGCCGCCGCGACGGTCACCGCCGCAGATTCCACCGCCGCCAAGTCCACCAACGCAGCCGACCACGCTCGGCTGCGCGCACTCCTGCACCGGCTGACGACGGTCGACGGCGGGCCCGGAGCGCTCGTCGAAGTGCGGGACCGGCACGGCAGCGCGGTGCTGACCAGCGGTGTCGCGGACGTGAAGAGCCACGCGCCGGTGCGCCGTGACAGCAGGTTCCGGATCGGCAGCATGACCAAACCGTTCGTGGCGACAGTCGTGCTCCAGCTGGTGGGAGAACAACGCGTCGCCCTCGACGCGCCGGTGGAGCGCTACCTGCCCGGCGTCGTCCGCGGACACGGCAACGACGGGCGGGTGATCACGGTCCGTCAGCTGCTCCAGCACACCAGCGGTGTGCCCGACATCCTCGACCACCTCACCCCGCAGGAGATCCTCAAAGACCCCCTGGCCCACCACGACACGCGTGACCTCGTGAACATCGCGCTCGCCCACCCCCCGACCTTCGAGCCGGGCACCGGCTGGCGCTACTCCAACACGGGCTACCTGCTGGCCGGCCTGATCATCGAGAAGGTGACCGGCCACACGTACGGCGAGGAGATCCGCCGGCGCATCATCACGCCGCTCGGCCTGCGCGAGACATACGTGCCGGGTGACGCCTCGGCGATCCCCGGACCGCACCCGCGCGGGTACGTGCGGCCGGGCGAGGACGCGCCGCTCATGGACATCACCGCGATCAACCCCTCGGTCGCGGGCTCCGCCGGCGAGATGATCTCCAGTGGCACCGACCTCAACCGGTTCCTGGACGCGCTCGTACGCGGCAGGCTGCTGCGCCCGGCCCAGCTTCGGGAGATGATGAAGACCCGGCCGACCGGCAACCCGGACGGCCGGGCGTACGGCCTCGGCCTGGAGAGCCGGCCGCTGCCCTGCGGCGGCCTCTACTGGGGGCACAGCGGCGACATCCTCGGGTACCAGACGGCGGGTGGTGCCACGGTCGACGGCAGGCAGGCGACGGTCATGGTGAACCTCGGCCCGGGTGGTTCGGACGCACAGGAGGACGACATGAAGGCCGCCGTCCGGACGGCGCTCTGCGAGGGCCGGCCCTCGGCCTCTCGGTAGCGCGCCCACCGGTGGCGGCCGGCGGCTGCTGTGCGACCCGCAGCGGTCGGTGGGGCGCGGCGAGTGCCGCGCTCCGCCGACCGCATCCTCGGTGACGTGGCGTCAGAGTTGTGCCTCTGTGCCGGGCGAGTCGCCCGGCCTCATGAACCGGTGATCACGAGCGCCCCGGAGACCGTGACGGGGTCACCCTGCCCGTCCGCGGGGGTGGCGGTCAGGGTCCAGGTGTAGTCGCCGTCGGGGGCGGTGGGGCCATCGGTGGTGGTGCCGTCCCAGGAGACCTTGACGGTGCTCGCCGCCGACTTGCCGGTCCAGGTGCGCACCTCGGCGTCGGTGTCGCGGTTGTGCAGTGTCAGCTTCCAGGAGGTGGCCGGCTTGGACAGCCACCACTGGGCGTTCCAGGCGGCCGTTTCCTCGCCGCGGTTCCAGGTGGCGGGGACGCTGCGGTCCGGGACGGACAGCGCGGAGACGTCGTGCTGGGGCGCGAAGATGTGAACGGTTTCCGCCCTGTCGACATAGGCGAGCTTGCCCGCACGGCGGTCCACCGCCCAGGTGACGCCACGGCTGTCGGCGGCGGAGGTGGGCTTCACTCCGAGGACGGTGCCCAGATCGGTGGTGGTGCCGTCCTCGTTGAGGCCGGTCAGGCTGAGTGCGCCGTCGACCTCGTTGTGGGAGGCGATGAAGCCGTCACCGAGGAGGGCGTCGTCGGACGAGGCGGGGTAGGTGAGCCCGGTGGCGGGGTCCTGGACGCCGGCCTCGCCCTGTTCGGGGCAGCTCCAGTAGAGCAGCGTGCCGTTGCTCTGCAGCTCTTCAGGTGTGCACGAGGTGCCGAGCGACACGGTGTCGGTCTGCTTTCCGGTCTGCAGATCGGTGGCGATCACGGTGCCGGGCCGGTCCGGGGACGGCGTCCAGAGGGTGGCGTAGTCCAGGGCCGCGGCCTGCGTGGCCTGTTCCCGGACGATCCGGTCGCGGACGATGTCGATGACGTACTGCCGCTTGTAGGGGCCCTGCGACTCGTAGAGGACGTACTCGGGGGAGACGTCCAGGATGCGGCCGCCCGCGGCGGGCAGCGGTAGCCGGTCGGCGGGCCGGTCCGGGTCGTCACCCGTCACCAGCACGTCCTTGCCGCCGTTGGCCGCGTCCGCCACCAGCCGGGCCAGGCCCTCGTCGCCGCCGTCGGCGAACCGCCCCGGTGCGGAGGAGCCGTGGACGGGCAGATCGTCCCCGGCGGACGGGTCCAGCGCGGTGCCGACGTCCTTGCCGTGCAGCCGCTCCGTCTGCTGGAGCGCGTTGACGTAGCGGACGGTGCCCCGGTCCAGGCCGAGCGCCTGGATCGAGCCGTAGGCCTCCGTGACCGGCGTCACCTCGCGCAGCGGCAGATCGAACACGAGCCCGCTGCCGTCCACGGCGAAGTGGTGGATGGCTCGCGTGCCGTCCGCGTCGCGGCCCAGGGCGGTGAGCGTGCTGTCGGACCCCTGTAGACCTTGTTCGATCTCGGTGAGCAGGACGCGTGAGGTCTCCGCCCCGTCGATCGGCGTCAGGCGCAGCGGTCCTCGGTCACCCTCGTGCCACAGCACGTTCCGGCCCACCGTGTAGGCGGTGACCTCGCTGTCGGCGGACTGGGGAGTGAGCGGGACGACTCGCGGCGTGGTCGTGGTGCCGTCGCGCGGCAGTACACGCACCCCCTGCTCGTCCTGCCGGCTGAACCATGTCACCGCATCGCGCGTGATGCGGAAGCTGCTCGCCTCGCCGGTGACCGGCAGCGGGGCGACCGCGCCGGTGAGGCCGTTGAGGATCCCATAGCCGTGGGTGGAGCCGGTGCGGTAGCGGATGAGGAGCGAGGTGCCCTCGACGCCGAGCAGCACCGGTTCGGACTCGGCGGTGGCGTCCGCCGGCAGCCGCACCTGGATGTCGTAGGGCGTGTCCCCGCTGCGGCCCCGGAGCACCCGCAGTTCGTACGTGCCGTCCTCGAGCGTCCGGGAGGCGAGGACGAACCCGCCGTGCACCCGGGGGTGCGCGTATCCGTCCGGCAGTCTCAGGGTCGACTTGGTGTTCTGGTCGATGTTGAGCAGGGTGATCGTGGTCCCGCCATCCGCGTCGGTGGTGGCGTAGGCGACGCGGTTGGACTGATCGTGCTGCGAGAAGAACGACTCCCGCGCCACGCCGTCCAGCGCCTTCACGGGAATGGTCTGGCGGTTGTAGGTGTTGGTCCACAGATAGCTCTTGGAGCCCTGCTCCTGGTGCAGCACTCCGTTTCCGCCGGTGGACAGCAGCGTCTCGGCCCGATCGCCGTAGGCATCGGGCGACGGTATGACCACCTCGGTGGCGTCGGCCGCCCGGGCGGTGGCCGGCGGCAGTGATACGGCCACGCCCGAGGCGAGCGTGAGCGTGACCGCGACCAGCGCCACGGAGTGTGCGGAGCGTCTGAGACGCGTTTGCCGGAAGTTCATGTGTTTCCCCCTCGCTGATCGACCGGCGGCGACCAGTCGCCTCCCGGTCACCCGCGGCCCTGCCGATCATGCAAGGCCCACGTCAGAGTAAGGACAACTCCCCTGCTGCGACGGCTATTTCAGAAGATTGCGCCCCGGTGTACCGGAACCGGATGATCCGGTACAGGCCGGTCGGCGGGCCCCTGTGATCACACGCGCCTCAAACGCTCGAAGAAGCCCTGCCGGTGGCGGTTGTTCAGTGGCTCGGGTGCGGTGTGAGGTGAAGGAGGGCGGCCGCGTCGGCTGCCTGTGCCGTGACGTGTGCGGCCGCGCGGGCGGCTCGTCCGGTCACTCGCCAGGTGAGCATGCGTACCGCGGTGGCCGGGGCCGGCGGGAAGATGCCGAGCTGCCCGAGCATGGTGATGTCGTCGCGTACGGCCTCGTGTACGGCCACCTTGCCGTCGCGGAGGCCGAGCACGTGGATCTGTTCGAAGTCGATCTGGCGTCCGGTGGGGGGTACTGCCTGGTCGAGGGCGCCTTCGCGGAAGCGGATGAAGGGGCCGGTGTGGTGGCCTTGCATGCGCAGCCGCACCCAGACCTGGTCGTCGTCGCGGGCGGTGCCGAGGATGGCGAAGTGCAGGTTGCTGAAGGCCGACCGCATCCACGCGCCCGAGGCGAGGACCCCCGCCGGTCCCGGAGTCGCGCAGGCCGGGGGTGACGCAACCGCCTCACGGTTGCGGAAGTCCTCGTGCACCACGTCGGTGGCCAGTGCCGCGTCTCCCGTCTCAAGTGTTCGGAAGAGCCCATGGGCCAGATCCGTGACGTTCATTGCGTGGATACCTCTCTCCGGCAGGGCCAGGCCGCGGCCGGGCCCCGAGCCCTTCGCGTTGACCGGAAATTGAGGTTAGAGGGAGTCTAATGAATAGTCCAACCGTGTGATGATGTTGGTTAGGATGGCGTCATGCCCTCCAAGCGCACCTACGTCTCCCCCTTGCGCGAGCAGGCTGCCGCGCAGACTCGCGCGCTGATCCTCCAGCGGGCCACAGAACTGTTCGCCGAGCGGGGCTATGGGCGTGTCACGATCGCGGACATCGCCTCGGCGGCCGGCGTCGCGGCGAAGACCGTCTTCGCGAGTGTCGGGAGCAAGGGCGACATCCTGGACCGGATCGTGGACCAAGGCGTAGCCGACTCCGGCTACGAGCAGGCCATGCGGCAGATACTCGCCCTGCCGACACCCGAGGCGGTCCTCAAAGCACTGGCGCACGGCACGCGAATGGGCAACGAGGGCCAGTTCACGGTGCACGAGGCGATCCGCAAGGCACTGCCCGTCCATGAAAGCGGCGAGACACTATGGGGGCGCGCCACCGCCGCGTACCGGGACGCACTCCACGCTGCCGCCCATCACCTCCACACGCTGACTCCGCCGCCCTCCTGTGCCGTGGAGGAGACGGCCGGCCTGCTGTGGTTCTGGTTCGGCCCGGCCGGGTGGCGCACCTTGGTGGTCGACAACGGCTGGTCGTGGGATCGGGCCGAGAGCGTCCTCTACCGTACGGCGGTCACCGTTCTTTGCTGAGCCAGTGGCGGCCCAGTTTGTTGTTACGTTGAGTGACGAGCTGTCGCGTCCTGGTTCAGGACACTCCCCAGCCGATCGGCAGGCCCGCGTAGTTCTCCGCCAGCTCCCGCGCGGCGACCGGGGAGGTGGCGATCCGGTCCAGCTGGGAAATCTGGAGACGGGTGTCGAAGGCGGTCTGTTCCGGGTCGATGTGCAAGGTGGTGGTCATGAACCAGGAGAAGTGTTCGGCCCGCCAGACCCGGCGCAGGCAGGTGTCGGAGTAGGCGTCGAGCAGCTCGGCGGAGCCGGTTTCGTCGAGGTGGGTGAAGGCGTGGGCGAGGATCACGACGTCGGCGACGGCGAGGTTCAGCCCCTTGGCGCCGGTGGGCGGCACGATGTGGGCGGCGTCGCCCGCGAGGAACAGGCGTCCGTACCGCATCGGCTCGGTGACGGAGCTGCGCATCGGCAGGACGGCCTTGGCGGTGATGGGGCCGCGCCGCAGTGTCCAGTCGCCGTCGACGGCGAAGCGGGCGTCGAGCTCGTCCCAGATGCGCTCGTCGGACCACGCGGCGGGGTCCGTGCCGTTGGGCACCTGTAGGTAGAGGCGGCTGACGGCGGCTGAGCGCATGCTGAGCAGGGCGAAGCCGCGCGGCGAGTGGGCGTAGACCAGCTCGTCGGAGGAGGGCGGGACGTCGGCCAGGATGCCGAACCAGGAGTAGGGGTAGGACCGCTCGTATACCCGGCGCAGAGCGCCGGGTATCGCGTGGCGGGCCACTCCGTGGTAGCCGTCGCAGCCGACGACGTAATCACACTCGAGGGTCTTGTCCTGGCCTTCGTGGGTGAAGCGGATGACGGGGCGGTCGCCGTCGACTTCTTCGACGGATTGTGCCTGCGCCTCGAACAGCAGGGGTGCGCCGTCTTGCAGTTGGAGGGCGATCAGGTCCCTGACGACCTCGGTCTGGGCGTAGACGGTCACGGTGCGGCCGCCGGTGAGTGCGGGGAAGTCGAGGCGGTGGCTGCGGCCGTTCCAGCGCAGTTCCACCCCGTCGTGGACCAGGGCTTCGCGATCCAGCCGCTCGCCCGCGCCGGATTGGCGAAGGATGTCGACGGTGCCCTGCTCAAGAAGACCGGCGCGCTGGCGGGACTCGACATAGGCGCGGTCTCGGCTCTCCAGGACGACACAGTCGATGCCGGAGCGGTGGAGCAGCCGGGCGAGCAGCAGTCCGGCGGGACCGCCGCCGATGATGCCGACGGTGGTGCGCATCAGTTACTCCCGGAGGGGTCGGTAGGCTGTTCGCCCAATGAACTTTCATTCATAAATTGGCGCGATGAGTCTCCGCTTGATCTCAGCGGCTTGTCAATGGCCCACCCCTGTCCTTCCCGTCCGCGCAGGGCCACGTCGGCGTGCCCGCCTCACGCGCCGGTGGCGCGGGGCATACCTGACACCGTCCGTCATGTATATGCGCCATGCTTGAGGCATGAAGTCGGACCGGTTGCTCTCCATCCTGCTGTTGCTGCAGACACACGGGCAAGTGCCCGCCAGCGAGCTGGCGTCGCGCCTGGAGGTGTCGGTGCGCACGATCTTCCGGGACGTCGAGGCGCTGTCGGCCGCAGGGGTGCCGGTGTACGCGGAGCGCGGGCGTAACGGCGGTATCACGTTGCTGCCGGGGTACCGGACCGATGTCACCGGCCTCACCGCCGACGAGGCCCGTGCACTGTTCGTGCTGGTCACGGAGCAGGCGCATGCGGATCTGGGGTTGGGGCAGGCGATCGGTTCGGCGTTGCGCAAGGTGATGGCGGCGCTGCCGGCGCCGTTTCGCGGGGACGCCGATCTGGCGAGCAGGCGGATCATGATCGATCCGGTGCGCTGGCGCAGCAGCCCGCGGCCTTCGGCGGTCGATCTCGGTGTGCTACAGGCGGCGGTGTTCAACGACCGGCGGCTGCGGCTGCGCTACCGGCACGGCCGTGACGCTCAGGTGCGCTCGTACACGCTGGATCCGTACGGGCTGGTGAGCAAGGCCGGGGCCTGGTACTTGGTGGCGGACCACCGGGGGCAGCCGATGATGTTCCGTTCGGATCGGATGCTGTCGGCGTCGTTGGTCGACGAGTCGGTGCGCCGCCGTGACGGGGTGGAGCTGGCGGATGTGTGGGAGGCGCTGCGGCAGAGCATCGACCAGATCCCGGCACCGGTGCGGGTGGTCGCGCGGGTGCAGCGGTCGGTGCTGGCCCGGTTCCTGCGCTACCACGAAGCCGACCTCGCAGGTCCTGCGCCTGCCTTGGAGGAGGCTGAGACGGGCGGCGAGGGTGAACCGGTGGAGCTGGAGCTGCGGTTCCCCGCGCTGCGGGCGGCCGAACAACTGCTGGTGTTCGGCCCGGCGGTCGAGGTGATGGAGCCTGCGGAACTGCGCGAGGTCCTGGTGCGCCGGGCACAGGAGACGATCTCCCTGTACACCGAGGGCCGCGGCGCCTGACACGATGCCGTCCGCCGAGTACGGCCAGGAAAGAAACTCAGAAATACATGACGCTCGCTGTCAGGTATCTCTAGTCAGGATGGGACACGAACCTGCCCGGCCGCCGACCAGGCGATCCGGCTCCCCCTGACATGCGACCCACGTGCGCCCGTGCCACGGTCCCGTTTGTCGCACAGCGGGGGGCGAAACACCTCGAAAGGAATATTTCCCATGACTGCCACCAGCGGCTCCGCTCAGAAGGTCGCCGACGAGTTCGCCCGTGCCTGGCTCGGCCGCGATGTCGAGAAGGCGCTGGGCTTCCTCGCCGACGACGTTGTGTGCGAAGCCCCGAACGGCCGCTACGAGGGCCTGGCCCGCTACCGCGAGTTCCTGGAGCCGTTCGCGAGCACCCTCATCAGCGGCACGGTGATCGACGTGCTGGGTGACGACACCCACGCGGCGACCGTCTACACCACCGAAGTGCCCTTCGCGAAGGACTTCCGCGGCATGGACTACCTCACCGTCAAGGACGGCAAGATCACCCACCTGATCAGCGTCTTCGACCTCAGCCCGGCGATCAAGGCCGGACGCGACCCGCAGCACTGACCAGTCCGGAAAGCGGGTCTGCGGTCCGTCCGCGCGACGGCGGTGGACCCGCCCCGGCTTCGCGGCTGACGGCCGGCGCGCTCAGTCCGGCCGGTGGTCATCGCTGTCGGGCGCGGTGTCGAGCACGTACAGCTCCGGCAGGTTGACGACGATGGCTTCCTGGGTGCTGCGGGCGATCACCACGACGGCCTCCTCGTCCGGACTGGGGTTCTCCTCGCGGTGCGGGACGTACGGCGGTACGAAGATGTAGTCGCCGGGCGAGGTGCGGATGCGGACCTCCTCGGGCGTGCCGCTGGAGTCGTCGAGGAAGACGAACTCCGGGTGCCCCTTCACCACGTGGATCGCTGTCTCGGAGGCTCCGTGGTGGTGGTTGGAGGATGCGGTGTCGGGGGCGACATGCGTCTGGCCCATCCAGATGCGTTCCGAGCCGACGCTGCGGCCGCTGATCGCGGCGAAGCGCCGCATTCCGCCGGTCTGTGCGGTGTCGCCGTCGAGGGCGTCGGCGCGGATGTGGTGCAGCCGTGCGTGGAGCGGCAGCGAGGCACCGCCTGTGTCGTGGTCGGGGAGATCGGGGTGGAAGCCGTCCTTCTGGCGCTCGGCGGCGTGATCACCGGAGGGAGCGCTGCCGGGCTGGGGTGAGGCGGGGGAGGGCATGTGAGTCCTGCTCGTCGGGGTGGGGGAGGGCGGGGTCGCGTCGGTCTGAGCCCGTTCGCCCGAGGGAGCGGTGCGGGAAGAGGCGGTGCCGGGCGTGCGGTCCCGGCGCCGACCGTAGAGAGCCGCGCGAATGGATGTCAAGATGTGTCCATTGCCGCCGAGCTGGCGTTTCCCCGTTCGTACGCGGTGGCGGCCACGGACAGAACCCCCCGGAGAGACGGTGCACATGCAGATCTCGGCGAAGGCGGACTACGCGGTGCGGGCGCTCGTCGAACTCGCGGCGGACAGCGGACGGCCCCAGACCTGTGAGGGCATAGCCTCCGCGCAGGACATCCCGTTCCGCTTCCTGAAGTCGGTCGTCCAGGACCTGCGGAAGGCGGGCCTGGTCCGCAGTCAGCGCGGCTGTGAGGGCGGTTACTGGCTCGGCCGCGACGCGGAAATGATCAGTGTCGCCGAGGTGATGGCCGCCGTCGACGGTGAGTTCCTCACCCTGCGGGGCCTGCGGCCGGATGCGCTGGCCTACCCGGGGGCCGCTGAGGGCCTTCCGGAGCTGTGGCGTTCGGTCGAGGCCGCCGCGTACGAGGTGCTCGGACGGACGACCATCGCCGCACTCGCGGAGCGGGGCGCGAAGCCGCCGGCCGGCGGAGCGCCCGAGGGCGCCGCGGCGCGTGGCTCTGCGGTGCCGGCATGAGCTGGGTGCGTGCGGAGAGCGGCGGGCGGGTCCGACGAGAGGACGGAGGGGAGGTGTCGCCGGTCCTGCGGATCACCGAGTTCACCGACGCGGCCTGTCCGTGGGCCTGGGGCTCGGAGCCGGCCTTCCGGCTGCTGCGGCACACGCTCGGGCCGCGCGCCGCGTGGCGGCGGGTGTTCGGCATTCTCTTCGACGAGGACGACGACCCCGCCCCGGACCCGGATGCCGAGGCCCGCTGGTACCAGCGGTTCATCGGCGATGTCGCCCTTCACACGGGCGCGCCGTACGCGCACCGGCTGCACTGGCTGACACGCAGCAGCTGGCCCGCCTCCCTCGCCGCCAAGGCGTCGGAGGAGCAGGGCGTGGACGTGGCGGAGCGGGTGCTGCGACGTCTGCGGGAGACCACCTTCGTTCTGGGTACTCCCGCTGACACCGAGGACGGCATCCGCGACGCCGTGTGCGGCGTGTCCGGTCTGGACGTCGAACGGCTGCTGCGCGACCTCGGGTCCTCGCGGGTCCGGGAGGCGGTCCGCGAGGACTGGGCCGAGACCCGGCGGCCGATCCCCGAGGTGATCGGCCTGGACGCCCCGGGGCCGCACGGCGGACGGGCCAAGGAGGTCGGGGAGCGGCGCCGATACGCCCTGCCGACGCTCCTGTTGGACGGGCCCGGCGGCCGGGTGTGCGTGCCGGGCCGGCGTCCCTTCGCGGTCTACCTCGACGCCTCCCGGGCCGCTGCCGGTGACGTGGCCCTGCCCGACCCCGTGGCGATGTCGGCGGGTGAGGCGCTGGCGCGCTGGCGGAGTCTGACCGGGCCCGAACTGGCCCTGCTCGCCGGGGTGTCCGACACGACGGCCCCGCCGGGCGAGGCCGTCCGGATCGAGACGGGGAACGGCCCGCTGTGGCTGCACCCCGACGAGGCGCGCTTCCACCCCGCCGTACGGCGGGGTGGCCTGACGCGCTGACGAAAGCGCAGGTCGTCGAGGTCCCGAACAATGAGACACCTCGAGGTGTCCATTGACAGCGGCTCCCGCGACCACGACGATGTGGGACATGCATTCGACGCATCCGGGCGTGCTCTGCCGCTACGTGGACTACCTGCGCACCTCCAGCGCCCTCTGTCGCTGATCCGGCGGTCTCGCCGTCCGGGGAGGCTCCGGCACACCGTAGACGGTGGTCCCCTCCCGCCGGACGGGCCCGGGAAACTTCGTCAGTTCCCGCCCGGAGAGCCGGTCGTCGGCTCTCGGGCCGCGGTATGACACCTGGCCGGACCAGCAGCGAGCCGTTCGCGGCGGGTCGCAACCCGCGGCGGTGGCCCCCGATGGGCGTCAGCGCCCGGAGCCGTTCCCGCCACGCCGCGGCCCTCACGGCGCAACCGCGAGGTGCGCCAGGCGGGCCGACGCACCGCACGAGCCCGACCGGCCCATCCCCCGACCTGCCGTTCCCGTAACACCCCTGTCTCCGCCCCCTTCCGCCTCGCGCCCCCACCCGGCGCCGTACGGCTCTGCCCGCGTACCCGAAAGGACCGGCACGGCCGAGAAAGGTGCGCGCCCCCGTGCCGAACCACCGTTTCCCACCTCCCGTCACCGACCTCCCCCCGTCCGGCTCCGGCCTCGGCCGGCGCTCCTTCCTCGGGCTCTCCCTCGGCGCCGGAGCGGCGCTCGCACTCACCGCCTGCGGAGGCCAGTCCACGACGGGCGCCGCAGGCGCGGCCGCCACCCTCAAGTGGGGCTGGCAGCTGCCGACTTCCTGGGATCCGGTCACCTCGACCGCCGGATGGGACGTACACGACCTCTCGCTGGTCTACGCCGCGCTCACCAAGCTCGACCCCAAGGGCGACCCGGTCCCCGCCCTCGCCGGCTCCTGGACGTACAACGACGACGGGACCGTGGTCCGCTTCACCCTCCGCAAGGGCCTGAAGTTCGGCGACGGGACACCGCTGGACGCCACCGCCGTGAAGAAGAGCCTCGAACGCGGCCGTGACGACGCGAAGTCGCTGGTCGCCCCCCAGCTCACCGGTGTCGAAAAGGTCACCGCAGTCGACGACCACACCGTCGAATTGCGCCTGGCCGAGCCCGACTTCCAGATCCCCGCTCTCCTCGCCGGCAAGACCGGCATGGTCGTCAACTACAAGGTCTTCGAGAGCGACCCGGCGAGCCTGGCCACCAAGCCCGCGGGCGCGGGCCCGTACACCCTCGTCAGTTACGTCCAGAACTCCAAGGCGGTGCTTCGCCGCAACCCCGACTACTGGGACGCCGGGCAGATCAAGGTGGAGAACTTCGAGGTCCACCCGCTTCCCGAGCCCTCGACGGTCGTCGCCTCCCTGAAGTCCGGCGAGTACAACGTCGCGCAGATCCCCGGGAGCCAGGTCGAGGCGGCGAAGAAGGCGGGTCTGAAGGTGCAGGTCATCCCCTCCATGGTGGTGTCCGTCATCGATGTGCACAACGGCAGGGAGCCGTTCGACGACCCCGACGTCGTCCGCGCCCTGAAGCACGCGATCGACCGCGAGCAACTCCTCAAGACCGGCGCCTTCGGCTACGGCGAGGTCTCCCACCAGCCCTTCCCCGCGGGTTATCCGGGCCATGACCCGGAGCTGGAGAAGCTGTTCCCCTACGACCCCGAGAAGGCGAAGGAGCTGCTGGCCAAGGTGGGTCACGCGGACGGTCTCGAGATCACGCTCACCGCACAGAACGCCGAAGGCGTCGCGGAGCTGATCCAGGCCCAGCTGAAGAAGGTCGGCGTCACGGCGAAGCTCGAAACCATTCCCCAGGCCCGCGCCACCCAGATCGTCTACGTCCAGCGGGGCAAGTCCTTCTACCTCGACCAGTTCGCCGGGCGCGAGTCCGCCACCCAGGCCTTCCAGGTGCTCTTCGGCAAGCAAGGGCTGATGAACATCGGCCGCACCACCTCGCCCGAGCTGGAGAAGGCGCTCGAGACCGTGCGCCGCACCCCGCTGGACGCCGCCGAGTACCCGGCACGGCTCCAGAAAGCGGTCGGCATCGCCGTACGGACCATGCCGAACATCTTCCTCTACACCATCCCGCGGATCCTGGCCCGCAACCCCAAGGTCTCCGAGATCCCGCACTACACCGTCGTCCAGCGGTTCGAGGGGGTCACCGTCTCATGAGCGCTCCCGCCCTGACGGGCGACGGCCGGAAAGGGGCCCGGTCGCGCGGGTCGGCGGCGCCACCGAAGCGGGCGCGGCCGGTGTGGCCCTCACCGCCGGCAGCGGTGACGCGGCGGCTGGCCCGCGCGCCCCGCGCGCTGGGCCGGGTGCTCGCGGCCACCGCGACGGTCCTGCTGCTGGCCTCGCTCCTCACCTTCGCCCTCGGCGCCCTCTCCGACGCCAACCCGGCCGCCGCCGTGCTCGGTGACAACGCGACTCCGGCGGAAATCGCCCGCGTGGAGGCGCAGTTCGGTCTCGACCGGCCCCTGTACGCGCAGTACCTGAGCTGGCTCGGCAACGCGCTCTCCGGCGACCTGGGCGTCTCCTGGTTCACCGGCGTTCCCGTCGCCGACAGCATCGCCCAAGCGCTGCCGGTGGACCTGTCCATCGCCGGTCTCGCGCTGCTGCTCGCCGTGGTGTTGGGCGGCGGCGCGGGCATCGCGGCGGCGATGAACAACGGCGGACGCCTCGACCGGGCCATCACCCTCTTCTGCTCGGTGCTGGCCACCCTGCCGCCGTTCCTCATCGGGATCGTGCTGATCGTGGTCTTCGCGGTGCAACTCGGCACGCTGCCCACCGGAGGGTACGTACCGCTCGGGCAGAGCCCGGGACAGTGGCTGCGGTACGCGCTCCTGCCCGCCGTCGCCCTCAGCCTGGACGCGGCCGCCGCCATCGCCCGTCAGCTGCGCACCTCGCTGGTCGGGGCGCTGCGCGAGAACTACGTGACCGGCGCGGAGATGCGGGGGTTCTCCACTCGGCGGGTGCTGTTCGGGCATGTGCTGCGCAACGCCGCCGGGCCCGCGCTGAGCGTCCTGGGCCTGAGCGTGCCGGTGATCATCGGCGGCGCCGTCGTCACCGAGAAGATCTTCAACCTGCCCGGTATCGCCCGGCTCTCGCTACAGGCCGCCGAGGAGCACGACATCCCCGTCATCCAGGGCGCCCTGCTGGTCACCATCGGCGTGGTGCTCATCGCCAACCTCGCGGTCAACGCGGCGCTCGCCGCCCTGAATCCGGCCGCCGCACGCCGGCAGGCGTCGGGGGGCCGTGGCCCGGCGCGGGAAGGGAGCACCCCTTGAGAACACTGCGCCGCACCTGGCGGCTTCCGTCGGCCCGCGTCGCGCTGGCCGTCCTGGGCGTGGTCGCGGTGCTGGCCGTGGCGGGCGGCGCCCTCGCCCCGTACGACCCGCTGGCGCAGCACCCGGCCAGCATGCTGCGCGGGCCCAGCGCCGAACACCTCCTGGGCACCGACTATCTGGGGCGCGACGTCCTCAGCAGACTGCTGGCCGGGACCGGGCTGTCCGTCGCGGGCGCGCTGGAGGCCGTGGCCGCGGCCATGCTGCTGGGGATCGTGCCGGGCCTGGCGTCGGTGTGGCTGGGGCGGGCCGTCGAGTGGAGCACCCAGCGCGCCGCCGACACCTTGATGATCATGCCGTTCACGGTCTTCGCGATCGCGGTGGTCGGAGCGCTCGGCAACGGCATGCACCAGGCGATGCTCGCGCTCGGCGTGCTGTTCGCGCCGCTGTACTTCCGGGTCACGCGGGCGGCGGCCCTCGGGCTCAAGCAGGCCCAGTACGTCGAGGCGGCCGAACTGATGGGGGCGACCCGACGGCGGATCCTGCGCACCCACGTCTGGAGCAAGATCCTGCCGACCATCGCGGTCACCACGGGACAGGCCATCGGCCAGGCGCTCCTGGTCGTCGCCTCCCTGACCTTCCTGGGCCTGGGCGTCCAGCCACCGGCCCCGACCTGGGGCGGGATGCTCGCCTCCGACCTGAGCTATCTCGCCCAGCAGCCCTGGGCCCCGTTGATTCCCGGCGCCGCGATCATGATCACCGTCGGGGCCCTCAACATCCTCGCGGACGCGATCCGCGACAGCGACGCGCCGGGCGCGGGAGATGCCGCCGTCCGCGCCACCTCCCGCCCCCGCTCGTCGTCCCACTCCAGCCCCGAGGAGGCCGGCCGTGTCCCGACCGCTTGAGTCCCGAGCCGAGGGGCGGGCCGGTCCCGCACTGAGCGTCGACGGCCTCGAGGTCACCATCGGCGGGCAGGTGAAGGCCGTCCGTGGGGTGTCGTTCACCCTGGCCCGTGGCGAAGCTGTCGGCCTGGTGGGGGAGTCCGGCAGCGGCAAGAGCCTGACCTGCCGGTCCGTCCTGGGCGTGCTGCCCGGCGGCTGTGAGATCTCCGGCGGAAGGATCGGCCTGGGCACGGACGCCGGCGGCGAAGGCGCGGCCACCGAACTCACCGAACTCACCGAACTCACCGAACTCACCCGCAGAGGGTGGGACGCCGTCCGGGGCCGGCGCGTCGGCGCGGTCTTCCAGGACCCCGCCTCGTACCTCAACCCCTCCCTCACGGTCGGGCGCCAGCTCGCCGAGCAACTGAGAGTGGGCGGCGGCCTGTCCCGGTCCGCGGCGCACGCCCGCGCCGTCGAGCTGTTCTCGGCCGTCGGCCTGCACCGCCCCGACGAGGTCTTCCACCAGTACCCGGACGAGCTGTCCGGCGGGATGCTCCAGCGGGTCCTCATCGCCATCGCCGTGTCCCTGGAACCCGAACTGCTCATCGCCGACGAGGCCACGACCGCGCTCGACGTCGTCATCCAGGCCGAGATCCTCGAACTCCTCGGGCGGCTGCGCGCCGAGCGGGGGCTCGCCCTGCTGCTGGTCACCCACGACCTGGCGGTGGTCGCCGAGCACTGCGACCGCGTCCTGGTGATGTACGCGGGGGAGATCGTGGAGGACGGCCCCACCGCCGACGTGCTCGCCGCGCCCGCACACCCCTACACCGAGGCACTGCTCAAGGTCGCCTCGATCGGCGCATGGGGACGCCGTGAACTCGACGTCATCCCCGGCCGGCCCCCCGAAACCGGTGCGGAACTGCCCGGCTGCCGGTTCGCCGACCGCTGCGCGTACGCCACACCACAGTGCGCCGCGGCACCCGTCGCCCTCCGCACCGCCGGTGACCGGCGCCGGGCGCGCTGCCTGCGCACCGCCGGGCTGCCCGACCCGTCGGCCGCCACGGTGGCCCCCGCGCCCGAGCCCGAAGGAGCCCCGGCATGACCACCGCCCACCCCTCCTGGCCCGGGGACGGCGCGGGTGTCCGCGCGGGTGTCCTCCTCAGGCCTGAGGACACCACGAGGGGGGACGCGGCGCCGCTGCTGGAGATCAGCGGACTGTCCGCCTCGTACGGCCGCCGTGCCACCTCTTGGCGGCGCGCGGGCGCCACCCGCGTTCTGGCCGACGTCGACCTGACCGTACGGGCCGGGGAGATCGTCGGCATCATCGGCGAGACCGGTTCGGGCAAGACCACCCTGGCGCGCGCCACCGTCGGTCTTGTGGCCCCCGACAGCGGGCGGATTCGCTTCGACGGACGCGAGCTGACCGGGTTGCGCCGGGGCGAACTGCGCGCCTTCCGGCGCTCCGGGCGCGTGCAGTACATGTTCCAGGACCCGCTGCGGTCCCAGGACCCGGACCTGACGGTACGACAGATCGTGGCCGAGCCGCTCGCGGTCGCCGGGGAGCTCGGCAGACGGGAGCGGGCCGAGCGGGCCGACGAGGCGCTGGCCCTCGTCGGCCTGGACGCCGCCGAGCTCGGATCGCGCGCGCCCGCCCAGATCTCGGGCGGGCAGCGGCAGCGCGTCTCCCTGGCCCGCGCCATCGTCACCCGGCCCCGGCTGCTGCTCAGCGACGAGCCGGTCAGCGCCCTGGACGCGTCCAACCGCAACCTCGTGCTGGGCCTGCTCGACCGGCTGCGCCGCGAACTCGGCCTCGCCGTCGTCGTCATCTCCCACGACCTGAGCACACTGGCCGGCATCGCCGACCGGGTCGCCGTCCTCTACCGCGGCCGACTCGTCGAACAGGGCCCCATCGGCGACGTACTGGAGCGCCCCAGGCACCCGTACACCGCCCTGCTCACCGCCTCCGCACCGAGCGTCCGTAGCGAACACGTGCTGCTTCCCGCCCAGTTGCGCCCGCACGCGAACCGCGAGCCCTGGCCGGAGGAGGAAGGCTGTGCCTTCGCACCCCGCTGCCGGTTCGCCGACGCGCACTGCCGCGACGAGCCCCGCCCCGTCGCCCCGGCCGCCGACGAGCTGGACGAGGACGCGACACGCCGTACGGTCGCCTGCCACCACGCAGCCACCTGGCGCGCGGGCCTGGCCGCCGAAGAGCCCGCCGGCGACGAGGCCGTGGTCCCCGTATGAGCAGCGACTCCGCGGCCCCGGCCCGGCCCACGACCTCCCACTGGGGGGCCTACAGCGTGCGCCCGCGGCCCGACGGCGGCCTCGGGATCCGGCCGCATCCCGAGGACCCGTCGCCGTCCCCGCTGCTGGGCAACATCGAAGGAGCACTGCGCCACCCCACCCGCGTGCGCCGGCCCGCCGTGCGCCGGGGCTGGCTCGACCACGGACCCGCCCCTTCCGGCGGGCGCGGCCACGAGCCCTTCGTCGAGGTCGGCTGGGACGAGGCGCTCGACCTCGTGGCGGCCGAACTCGCCCGCGTCCGCGACGAACACGGTCCGCAGGCCGTCTTCGGAGGCTCGTACGGCTGGGGCTCGGCCGGGCGTTTCCACCATGCCCAGAGCCAGCTGCACCGCTTCCTGGCCCAGTACGGCGGCTACACCGCCTCCCGCAACAGCTACAGCCTCGGCGCCTCGCTCGTCCTGCTGCCCCACCTCGTCGGGCCATCGGGCGCCGATGCCGTGCTGCGCTCCGCGAGCAGCTGGCCCACCATCGTCGAGCACACCGAGCTGATCGTGGCGTTCGGCGGCATCCCCGCCAAGAACGTGTACGTCACCCCCGGTGGCATCACGCGCCACCGCACCCCCGGCCACCTCGGCGCACTCGCCGCCGCGGGCACCCATGTCGCGCTGGTCAGCCCGCTCCGCGCCGACCTGCCCGAGGAGCTGGACACCACCTGGTACCCGGTCGCCCCCGCCACCGACACCGCGCTCATGCTCGGTCTCGCGCACACCCTCCTCAGCGAGCGACTGCACGACCGCGCCTTCCTCGACCGCTGCACCACCGGCTTCGACGTCTTCGCCCGCTACCTCGAAGGACACACCGACGCCACGCCCAAGAGCGCCGACTGGGCCGCCCGCATCTGCGGCATCCCCGCCGAGGACATCCGCGGCCTCGCCCGCCGGATGGCCGCCCGCCGCACCCTGATCACCGTCACCTGGTCCCTCCAGCGCGCCCAGCACGGCGAACAGCCCGTCTGGGCCGGGCTCGCCCTCGCCGCCATGCTCGGCCAGATCGGCCTGCCCGGCGGTGGTTTCGGACACGGCTACGGCTCGATGGGCGACGTCGGCGACGACGGCCCCCAGCTGCCCCTGCCCCGGCTGCCGCAGGGCCCCAACCCGGTTGCCGAGTTCATCCCCTGCGCCCGCATCGCCGACCTGCTGCTGTCGCCGGGGGAGCGTTACGACTACGACGGTGAGCGCCGCACCTACCCCGACATCCGGCTGGTGTACTGGGCCGGCGGCAACCCCTTCCACCACCACCAGGACCTGGGGCGGCTGCGGCGGGCCTTCGGCCGCCCGGACACCATCGTGGTCCACGAACCGTACTGGACCTCCACCGCACGGCACGCCGACATCGTCCTGCCCACGACCACCACCCTCGAACGCGAGGACATGGGCGGCGGGCGGCGCGACACCCATCTCATCGCCATGCACCGCGCGGTCGACCCCGTCGGCGAGGCCCGCGACGACCACACCGTCCTGGCCGCCCTCGCCACCCGCCTCGGCTTCGCCGACCGCTTCACCGAGGGCCGCACCCCGCGCCAGTGGCTGGAGCACCTCTACGGCGAGTGGCGCGGGCGGATGCGCGACCTCGGCCACCAGGACGTACCCGCATTCGAGGAGTTCTGGACGGCGGGGGAGTACCGGCTGCCCGAAGGCCCGCGCCACTTCACCCTCTTCGAGGACTTCCGGCGCGACCCCCGAGCCCACCCGCTGACCACCCCGAGTGGCCGCATCGAGATCTTCTCGGCCACCATCGCCGCCCTCGGCCTCCCCGACTGCCCCGGCCACCCCGCCTGGCTGGAACCGGACGAGTGGCCCGGCAGCCCCGACACCCACCGGCACCCCCTGCTGCTGATCGCCAATCAGCCCGCCTCCCGGCTGCACAGCCAGCACGACGTCGGCGCGCTCAGCCTCGCCGGCAAGGTCGCGGGCCGCGAAGCCGTCGAACTCCACCCGGACGACGCCGCCGACCGCTCCATCCAGGACGGCGACATCGTCCGGATCTTCAACGACCGCGGCGCGGTGCTCGCGGGCGCGGTACTCAGCGACGGGCTGCGGCGCGGCGTGCTGCGGCTGCCCACCGGGGCCTGGTTCGACCCCGTACCGGAGAGCGACGGCGTGCCGGACGGCGATGGCGTGCTGTGCGCGCATGGCAACCCGAACACGCTGACCGCCGACATCCCCAGCTCCCGCCTGACCCAGGGGTGCACGGGCCAGCATGCGCTCGTCCAGGCCGAGAAGTACGCGGGCGAGCCCCCGCCGGTGACCGTCCGGCGTCCGCCGCCTGTGCTCGCCACGCCCGCCGGGCCCCGGCCCACCGCGGGCGCCGCACACCGCACCGCCACGACCACCGACGAGAAAGCAACCACGACCGCCGACGAGACAGCCACCCCGGAGACCCCGTGACCTCCACCACCGACCGGACCCACCGCCCCACCGCGCTCCCGCCCCCGGACCCCGCCCGGCTTCCCGCGCTCGCCGCGGCGCTGGCCGCCCGCGCCCCCGCACACGACCGCGACGCCTCCTTCCCCACCGAAGGGGTCGCCCTCGTCCACCAAGCCGGGCTGCTCACAGCCACCGTCGCCGCGCGGCACGGAGGGCCCGGGGCCGGACTCGCCGACACCGTCCGCATCCTGCGCGCCCTGGGCGCCGGGGACCCGGCCGTGGCCCTGGTGACGGCCATGACCCTGTTCGTCCACGCCGTCGAGGCCCGTACGCCCGCCTGGCCGGCCACCGCCTACGCCGATCTGCTCGCCGAGTCGGCGGCGGGGCCGGCCCTGGTCAACGCGTTGCGGGTCGAGCCGGAACTGGGCAGCCCGATCCGCGGCGGGCTGCCCGCCACCACCGCCCGGCGCGACGGCGACCACTGGCTGCTGACGGGCCGGAAGATCTACTCCACGGGCGCGGTGGGGCTCAGCCGCATGCTGGTCTTCGCGCGCACCGAGCCCACCAGTGGCGAGCCCGTACGCGTCGGCACCTTCATCGTCCGCGCGGGCAGCCCCGGGCTGGCCGTGGAGCCGACCTGGGACCACGTCGGCCTGCGGGCCAGCCGCAGCGACGACGTCGTCCTGGACTCCGTACGGATCCCCGCCGGTGACGTCATCGACCTCGCCGAGCCCGGCGACACGCCGGGCGCCCGCCCCGACCCGGTCACCGGTGCCTGGAACGCCCTCGGGCTGACCGCGCTGTACCTCGGCGTCGCCGGCGCCGCCCGCGACTGGCTGATCGGCTTCCTCCACGAGCGCGTGCCCACCGCCCTCGGCGCGCCGCTCGCGACCCTGCCCCGCTTCCAGAGCGCCGTGGGCGAGATCGAGGCCGCCCTCATCGGCGCCGACACGCTCGTGGACGCCCTCGCCGCCCGCGTCGACGCGGGCGACCCGGAGGCCGCCGAACACGCGGGCGTCGCCAAGGTCCTCGGCATCCGTGCCGCCATCAGCGCCGTCGACCAGGCCGTCTCACTCACCGGCAACCACGGCCTCACACACGCCAACCCACTTCAGCGGCACCACCGGGACGTGCTCTGCGGCCGTGTGCACACCCCGCAGGACGACTCCGTCCTCACCGCGACCGGCCGTGCGGCACTGGCCCGCCGGTCCACGCCCACCGCGTCCGACCCGTCCCACCCGCACGTACCGAAAGGCAACTGACCCATGACCGCACCATCCGCGCCGGAAGCACCGTCAGTCGAGTTCATCGGCATGATCGGGACTTCCGACGCCTCCGAGACCCGGCCCGCCACCGGCCCGGCGATCGACCCCGACTACACCACCCGCTTCGCCCGTGCCCACGAGGACGCGGGCTTCGACCGGATCCTCATCGGCTACAGCTCCGGCCGGCCCGACGGCACCCAGGTGGCCGCGTATGTCGCGGCCCGCACCGAACGGATCGGCCTGCTCATCGCCCACCGCCCCGGCTTCGTCGCCCCCACTCTCGCCGCCCGCGGCTTCGCCACCCTCGACCAGTTCACCGGCGGCCGCGTCGCCGTGCACACCATCACCGGCGGCAACGACGCGGAACAGCGCAAGGACGGCGACTACCTGGACAAGGAGGAGCGCTACGACCGCACCGACGAGTACCTGGGCATCCTGCGCACCGCCTGGTCCTCCACCGAGCCGTTCAGCCACGAGGGCCGCCACTACCGGTTCGAGGACTACTCCTCCCAGGTGCTCCCCTCCCGTGCCTCCGGCATCCCGCTGTACTTCGGCGGCTCCTCCGAAGCCGCCTACCGGGTGGGCGGCAAGCACGCCGACACCTTCGCGCTGTGGGGCGAACCCCTCGCGGAGACCGCCGAGCAGATCGCCTCCGTACGCGCCGCCGCGGCCGCCGCGGGACGCAGCGAGCCGCCCGGGATCAGCGTGTCCTTCCGCCCGATCCTCGCACCCACCGAGGAACTGGCCTGGGAACGGGCCCACCGCATCCTGGACACCATCGAGGCCGGCCCCGGACGCCCGTTCTTCCACCACCAGAACGGCGAGCGCGCGCCCCAGAACACCGGGTCCCAACGGCTGCTCGCGGCCGCCGCCAGGGCCGACCTCCACGACCGCGCACTGTGGACCCCCACCGCCACCGCGACCGGCGCGGGCGGCAACACCACAGCCTTGGTGGGCACTCCCGAGACCGTCGCCCAGGCGCTGCTCGACTACGTCGACATCGGCGTCACCACCCTCCTCATCCGTGGCTTCGACCCCCTCGACGACGCCATCGACTACGGCCGCCACCTGATCCCCCTCGTACGCCAGGAACTCGCCCACCGCGCCGCCACCGCCCCGTCCGCCCTCACCACCGCGGGAAACGCCCGATGACCACCGCACCCGCCACCACGGTCCACAGCTGGCAGCCGCCCATCGGAATCGCGCCGCGCGGCACCCTGCTCGTCCTGCCCGGCCGCGGCGAACACGGCGGCACCTACGAGCGCTTCGGCCGCCGGCTGTCGGCCGACGGCTATGTCGTGCACGCCCTCGGCACGACACCGGAGCACACGGCGCCGCAGGTGCTGGCCGAGGCGCGGGCAGCGGCGGGCGAACACCCGGTCGCTCCGCTCGTCCTGGTCGGCAGCGACACCGGCGCCCTTCAGGCCCTGCACGCGGCGGCTGCCGCCGATCCGCCACTGGCACCGGCAGGCCTCATCCTCGCCGGAACCGCACCGGCGGCGGATGGCGCCACGCCGCCCACCGGTTCCACGCCGCCCACCGGTTCCGTCGGCACCGGTGAAAACCCCGGCTGGGACGCCGAGTTGGCGGCGCGCACCGCATGTCCGACCCACCGCAAGCGGATCACCGACGACCAGGCATTCGTACGAGGACGCCTCTTCGGCCCCGTACCGGCACATCTGCTCCCCGAGCCCCGGCCCGACCTGCCCGCCCTGGTCCTGCACGGCGAGGCGGACCCGGTCTCCCCGCTGGAGCAGGCCCGCGGACTGGCCGGCCGGCTGCCGCGCGCGACCTTCGGTGTGCTCCACGAGGGCGTGCACGACGTGCTGAACGACGCCACGCACCGCACCACGGCCGCCACCATCGTGCTGTGGCTGGAACGCCTGCGCGCCGACGGGGCGCTGCGCCCGCTCCTCACCCTCGAAACCGGCGCGTCACCCGCACATTCCTGACCACCCGACACCACCCCTAGGAAGGGAAGCGGCATGACCGTGTCCACCGACCGCTCCGCCGAACCGGACACCGCCCTCACCGGAGCCGAAGGGGGCGCCATCCTGCGCCGCACCTTGCGGCGGCACGCGGCCGGCGTCACGGTCATCACCGTGCCGGGCCCCGCCGGGTTCACCGCGACCTCGTTCACCTCGGTCTCGCTCGACCCGCCCCTGGTCTCGTTCTACCTCGGCACCACCGCCTCGACCGCCGGCGCCGTCCAGCGCGCGGACCGCTTCGCCGTCCATGTGCTGGGCGCCGACAACACCGCGCTCGCCCAGCGGTTCGCCCGCAGCGGCATCGACCGTTTCTCGGGTGTCTCCTGGCAGGACGCGGGCGACGGACTTCCCGTGCTGGACGGGGTACCGGCCTGGCTCACCGCTCGTGTGACCCGGTACGAACGGATCGGAGACCACTTCCTCGTCATCGGCGAGGTCCAGTCCGGCGGCGGCCCCGCCGAGGGCCCCGCCCTGATCCACCACGACGGCGCGTTCGCCACGGCCACAAGCATCGCTTGACGAGCGGACCGTCGCCCGCCGGGCGGGGACGGCGCACCGGTGCGGTCGATCTACGGCGGGGCCGGAAGCGAGGACATCAGACTGGACGAGTGTCCTGCGGTTCCGATGAGGCGAGGAGATAGAAATGGAGCTGCCCGAGCAGTTCGGTGATGCTCTCGCTGTCAGCGCGGTAGCGGACCAGCTTTCCCGTGCGCGTTGACTGGAGCAGGCCTCCGCGCCGGAGGACGGCGAGGTGCTCGGAGGTGGTCGACGGGCCGAGGCCGGCACGCTCCGCTGCCTCGCCGACCGTCAGCTCCTCTCCATCGGTGAACTGCGAAAAGAGCCGCTGGCGGGTCCCGCTGGCCAGTGCCTTGAGAAAGACCTGAAGGTCGTCGCCGGGTATGGCGGCTTCGGGACGCGCCTCCCGCTCCGTACCGGAGTCCGCTCGCGGTGACACCCGGTCGCCGGCCACCCGCGGGAGTCCGTCCCGGCCTCCGTGTCGGCGGGGAACGCGGAGAGGCTGGTGCAGGTCGAACTCGGCCGGAGGGATGTCCAGGGCCGAGCAGGCTTCGCGGACAACGGTCCGTTCGCTGTCGTCGAAGTGGCCGTCGGCGCAGCCGATGACGATGCCGATCTGGATGACGGCCCGTGCCTCGGCGGGCTTCTTCTTCGCCTTGCCGATCTCCTGCAAGGCGCTCACCTTGCCGAGAGGGAAGTTCGCGGTCAGCTCGTCGATGTAATCCTCGAAGCGGCGGTGCAGGTCCTCCGGGGGGAAGCTCTGGAGCGCGTCGTTGGTGGCGATGAGCTGGGCGACGCGCTGTCGCTCGGACGGGTCGATCGTGCCGTCCGCCGCTGCCACCAGGGCGCACATCGCCATGCTCGCGTCCCGGAAGGCCCCGCTCTTCAACTCGTTCTTCTTCGCCGTGAGCTGAGCCTGCATCGTCTGGACCGAGTCCTTGAGGCGGTCCCACAGCGCCATCTGCATCTCCTTGTCAGCACAACCCATCACGTGATGCAGAAAGGAATCTACAGGTTTGTAGAGAGCTGTAAGACCCGGAGGCTGAGGGTTACGCCCTGATGGCGCGCACTGTTTCGCGAGGCGGTGCACTGGAGCATTCCCATCGCCGAACTCACCACCGATGATCCCGGGGAGACGGTGGAGAACTACCTGCGGGGCATGCTCGACGCCTGGGCGGCCGACCCGCACACTCCCATGGCCGTGCTACTACGGGCCAGCATGACCAGCGAGGACGCCGCGGAGCTGCTGCGCATGCCGGACCTCAACTGCGCGCCGAACAGGCAGACGGTGGCATGACGGGGCCGTTTACCTCAGCTCTGCGCGGTCCTCGTGCGCAGGTGCACGGTGAGTTCCTCGTGTGTCGGGGACGAGGGGAGCGGCCGCGCGCCGTCCGGGCGTAGCCCGTCCAGAAAGATGTGCACGTGGCGGGTGGCGAGAGCGGTGGCCTCGGCCGCGGGGAGGTAGGGCAGGGGGCGGCAGGCCAGAGCCACGGTGGTGATCAGGTCCATGGGTGTGGCATCGGGCCGCACGGCCCCCTGGGCGCGGGCGTGAGCCAGCAGGTCCTCGAGAACGGGGGGGATCCGGCTCTGGACCTCGATCGCTTCCGGTGCGGTGACGACCGGGCCGCCGATCAAGGGGAGCACGAGCATGTCCCGCTCCTCGACCAGGCGCAGCAGGTACCTCTCAAGGGCGGCCAAGGGGTCCTGCGGTGCGGTGTCCAGCGCGTCGCGGGCGGCCTGGAGCACCAGGGTGAACCCGTCGAGCACCACCTGCTGGATGAGGGCTTCGCGGTCGGGGAAGCGCCGGTAGAGCGTGGCGATGTTCACCCCGGCGCGGCGGGCGATCTCGTCCAGCGACGCGGCGGTGCCCAGTTCGCGAAAGGCGGTGCGGGCGGCGGCGAGGATCTGTGCCCGGTTGCGGGCCGCGTCGGCCCTCAACCGCGGCCTGCTGCCCTCGCCGGCGGTGCGGGAAGTCACCGTGAGCCCGTCCTTTCTCGACCGTGCCGACCAGCGCTGATCGCTGTCGGCCGATCCCTTGAGATTACGTCAGCAGCGCCCCTCGAACCGCGTAAGTGAAGGATTTCCTGCGATTAGTGCTACGGTGCCAGGGACAGGTCGACCACCAAGGGGTGACGAACCCGCCCCTCGTCCTCCCCTGCCCGCAGTCTCGTCAGGAGCACACCACCGAAGGGGCTGCGGCCCCGCTGACATCGGAAAGTTCCTCACCCCATGCACCACGGCACCACCTTCCCTCCCGGCGTCCCGCCCCGGGACACCCCTCACGATCCCGGTGTGGACCCCGTAGCCGATCGTGCGCGACATGCCAGGCGCGTGCTGGTCGACTCCGAGCCCGGCGTTCCCGCTCAGGTGCTCGCCGCGGCCGCCGGCGCCCGCAAGGCCATGCTCGTACCTGTGGTCACCGCGCTGGCGATCGGCACCGTGTTCGTCGCCGTCTATCTCGCGGCGTTCCATGCGCCGTCAATGCGTCACCAGCCCTTGGGCATCGCCGCGCCCGACAAGGTGGCCGCCCACGCGGAGCTCGCCCTCAACAACGCGGCACCCGACGCGTACACCTTCTACCGCTACCCGGATGCCGAGGCCGCTCGCCAGGCCGTCACCCACGACCAGGTCCCGGCAGCCCTGGTCGCCGACGGCCGGGGGACGCGTGTTCTGGTGGCCGGTGCGCAGGGGCCGTCCACCGTTTCCAGCCTCGCCACGGCGATGACGACGGCGGTCGGGAAGCCCGTTCCCGTGCAGGATGTGCTGCCGCTGGCAGCGGGGGACTCGCGCGGGCTGTCGGTGTTCTACGCCGCCTTCGGCGTGGTGCTCGCCGGTTTCCTCTTCGCGATGTCCTCCTACCAGATCGCTCCGCGGCTGCGGCTGGCTGTCCGCGTCACATCGATGCTGGTCTTCTCCGCCGCCTCCGGCGTGATGGTGGCACTGATCGCGCACACCGCCCTGAGCGCGCTGCCGGCGTCGTTCGCCGTGGTCGCCGTCGTGGTGGGGTTGCTGGCCTGGGCGTCCGCCGCGGCGGCCGGGCTGCTGCTGCGCTTGTTCGGGCCACTCGGCATGCCGGTGGCCTCGGTGGTGCTGCTGATCCTCGGCAACGCCACCTCCGGTGGAGTCCTGCCGGCCACATTTCTGCCCGCATGGCTCTCCCCACTGGCTTCGTTCATGCCTCCGGCGGCGGCGGTACGTGGTCTGCGGGGCGCCTCCTACTTCCACGACGCGCATCTCACCGGAGCCATGCTGACCCTGGCCGCATGGGGCTTGGGCTGCCTTGCTCTCCAGTACGTTCTGGATCGCGTTGCCGCCCGTCGCCCGCCGGTGGGGTCTTTGGGCTCCGTCGTCGGCGCCGGGCACTGAGACGGAGCGCAGTCAGGGGAAGGACCGGCAGCAGCCCGCTGGCCACGCAGTGCGCCTTGACGCGCTCACTCCTCCGACAGGGACTGCTCCGCCCAGATCGTCTTGCCCGCCCAGGTGTAGCGAGTGCCCCAGCGCTGGGTCAGTTCTGCGACCATGAACAGACCGCGGCCGCTCTCGTCGTGCAGCCGTGCCCTGCGCAGGTGCGGACTGGTGCTGCTGCCGTCCGAGACCTCGCACACCAGGGTCTCGTTCCTGATGAGCCGGAAACGGATCGGTCCGGTGGCGTACCGGATGGCGTTGGTGACCAGCTCGCTGACGACCAGTTCCGTGATGAAGGCGACGTGCTCCAACCCCCATGAGGCGAGCTGCCGCGTGGCACGTCGGCGGGTCTCGGCCACGGCAGCGGGGTCGACCGGAACATCCCATTCGGCAACCCGGTCCTCGCCGAAGACGTGAGACCTGGCCAGCAGCAAGGTGCTGTCATCGACTGCTGGTTCCGGGTTCATCGTGCGCAGGACACTGTCGCACAGCCCGTCGAGTGAGGAGGCGCGCCGCGTCAGGGCGTGGCGCAGCTCATCCATCCTCTCGTCCACGTCGCCGGCGGCGAGCAGGCCGTTGGTGAACAGTGCGAGCAGGCTTCCCTCGGACACCGCCACCTCGGCTGCCTCGAACGGCAGGCTGCCCAGCCCCAGCGGTGGACCGGCCGGCGCGCCGACGACACCGCTGGTGCCGTCCGGATGGACCAGGATCGGAGCCGGGTGACCGGCGCGAGCGAGGGAGCAGGTCCCGGCGACCGGGTCGTAGACCGCATACAGGCAGGTGGCTCCCACATCGCCGGGGATCTCGTCGGCGATGTCGCTCCGTTCGGCGGCGGCGTGGGTCACGATGTCGTCGAGATGGGTGAGGAGTTCGTCGGGCGGCAGCTCGATGTCGGCGAGAGTACGGACGGCGGTGCGCAGGCGCCCCATGGTCGCCGAGGCGGTGATGCCGTGGCCGACGACATCGCCGACGACCAGGCCGACCCGCGCTCCCGGCAGCGGAATCACATCGAACCAGTCTCCGCCCACCTGAGCGTCACCGCCCGCGGGAAGGTAGCGTGCCGCCGTCTCCGCGGCCGGGTGCGGGCCAGGGCCCGGCGGCAGCAGCGCGCGCTGAAGCGCCAGCGCGACGTCACGCTCGCGGGTGAACCTGCGCGCGTTGTCGATCGAGATGCCGACCCGCGTGATCAGGTCCTCGGTGATGGCCAGATCGGCTTGGGTGAACGGCTCGTGGAGCGGCGCGCACCTGAGGAAGAGGGCCGCTCCCAGAACGGTGTCCCGTGCCCGGATGGGGACTGCGATCAGCGAGTGCATTCCGCATTCCCGCGCCTGAGCCGCATCAACGGGATCTTCGGCGAACCAGCGGGTGACGGCGGGGTCGGTGACGTGGTGCAGTTCCGCGTGGCCGGTGGCCAGGCATCGGGCGACGGGTGACGAAGCGGGATGGTGTGTCGTCTCGCCCGGGGCGGGGTGCGGCCAGGACACCGGGTGCGCCGCCCGGACGGCGGCCCGGTTCAGCCGGACGGGGCCCGGCGTGACCGGCAGGGGCAGGTCGCCTCGGACAACGGCATCCAGCAGGTCGACGCAGACCACGTCTGCGAAGCGGTCCACGGTGACCTCGGTGAGTTCGCGGGCTGTGCCCGCCACGTCCAGGCTGCTGCCGATGCGGGTGCGGGCCTCACCCAGGAGCGCGAGCCGCTCCCGGGAGTCGTATTGCTCGGAGTAGTCGTACGCGGACAGGGCCGCGCCGCACACCCGGCCGGACGTGTCCTTGAGCGGATAGACGTCCATGGCCCAGGCGTGCTCCCTCGACTCGCCCGGCAGCCTGACGAAGCACTCGACGAACTCCGGCTTGCCCGTCTCCAGAACCCGTCGGATGCGGTTCTCGGTGTCTTCGTGCACGTCACCCTGGACGATCTCGGTGATGAGCCTGCCGCGCGCCTGGTCCTCGGGGAACCCCGTCGCCCGTGCGAACGCCTCGTTCGAGTGGAGTGCTCGCGCGTCTGGACCGTATGCCGAAAGCGGGGAGGGATGCTGGTCGAACGCCCACCCCTTGAGCGGCTCCAGCCTGGCCGCGTCCTGAGCCGCGCCCTGAGCCGCGTCCGGACGCGCCGTGAGCAGGAAACCGGCTTCCCTTCCGTCCTCTCCGTCCTTCGACAGGGGAACCACGTGCACCTGGGCAGTCAGCGGACGGCCGTCGCGATGCCGGGGTCCGCCCTCCGCCCCGGTGAACAGATCGGCGAGCGGTCTGCCGACGATCTCTGGCGCGGTGTGCCCCCAGAGCGCCCGGGCACCTTCGCTCCAGTGGGTGATGCGGCTGTCGGCGTCCGTGACCACGACCGCGAGGGCTGTGTCGAGGACGGTGCCGGGCGGCTGCGGATGGCGCCGCCCCGGCGGCTCGTGGGGCTTCATCGTCGTGTCCTGTCCGGCCTGGCTATGTCAACGATGCTCTTCCGCACAGGCCGACAGCAAACCCGGGCGGTCGCAGCGCGTGCCGTGGAGCGCGCGGGCCGTCGGCCGCACGTGAGCACCCGCCGGCCCCTGCGCCTGGCCGTCGTCTGGGCCGGCCAGGCTCAGGTGTCCTGCGACGTGGCGCGGGCGAGGCTCTCCTCGATCCGGCTCAGGACTTCGATGGCCTCGGCCTGCTGGGCCCGCGTCATGCCTTCGGCGACGCTGGTTTCGAGGTCCATCCAGAGCTGTTCCACCTCGCTGCGCAGGGCGTTGCTGGCCGCAGTGGGTTCGATGATGGTGACCCGCTTGTCGGTGGTGGAGGAGCGGCGGCGGACGAAGCCCGCGTTCTCCAGGCGCCGGATGGTGCGGGTCATGGTGGCGGCGTCGGAACCGAGCAGCCGGACCAGATCGGTCTGCCGCTGGGGGCCTCGATCCCACAGCTGCATCATGACCAGTTCCTGGCCGGGGTGAAGACCTACTCGGCGAAGTAGTTGGCCGGCCAGCATGCGGTGCAAGCGGGCCACGCGGAGGATCGCGTGATTGATGGCGCCGGCCGCGACGGAATCCGGCATGCGCACGTTCGCCGGTCCCGTGGTGTCGGCTGTGGTCGGCCGATGGGCGTCTGCGGTCTCCGGCTGGCTCATGGGTTCCTCGTGTGGCCTGTGTAGTTGACTGAGCAAGTAAAGGGTACAGCGGATGGAGTGCCGGGGGATGCCGGGTGCGGCTGTCGCCTGCCACAACACCGGAGTCCTTACTTCACGGTGACGTGGATCACGTATGGAGCGGGATGGGTTCATGGGATTTACTTGTTCGGACAGGGAACGGCTCCGGAGCGGCAGTACCGGCGCCTGTCAGTCAAGGGGCCGCCCCCGTGAGGCGGCCCGTCTTTCGCGAGCAAGGAAGATGATCATGCCGAAGGCCTTCGAAGCGTACGAACTGGGCGCAGCCCGTCTGGCCAACCGCATCGTGATGGCACCGATGACCCGTAGCCGTGCCTACGGCCCCGGCCAGAGCCCCACCGAGCTGATGGCCGACTACTACACCCAGCGCGCCGGCGCCGGCCTGATCGTCACGGAGGGCACCCAGCCGTCGGTGATCGGCCAGGGCTACCCCGACACCCCCGGCATCCACTCCGACCAGCAGATCGCGGCCTGGCGCACGGTGACCGACGCCGTACACGACAAGGGCGGCGTGATCTATCTGCAACTGATGCACACCGGCCGGGTCGGCCACCCCACCCTGACGGGTCTCACCCCGGTCGGCCCTTCCGAGGCCGCGGCCAAGGGCCAGGTCTATACGCACGAGGGCCCGCAGGACTTCGTCACCCCCAAGAAACTCACCGGGACCGAGATCCAGGAGACGATCGCCGACTACGCCGCGGCCGCCCGCAACGCGATCGAGGCCGGCTTCGACGGGGTGGAACTGCACGGCGCCAACGGCTACCTCATCCACCAGTTCCTCGCCCCCAACTCCAACCGGCGCACCGACGCCTGGGGCGGCTCTCCCGAGGCGCGTATCCGTTTCGCCGTCGAGACCGCGAAGGCCGTCGCCCAGGCCATCGGCCCGGACAAGACCGGCTTCCGTATCTCCCCCGGAAACCCCTACAACGACATCGACGAAACCGACCGCACCGACCTCGACGCCACCTACACCGCCCTGGTGGACGCCCTCGCCCCGCTGGGCCTGGCCTACCTGCACCAGATGGAGGCTCCCGACGTCCGCGACCTCACCGTCCGCCTGCGCAAGCAGTGGCCGGGCACCTTCATCCTCAACCCCTTCACCGGCATGGAGCCCACCGGGCCCGAGGAGCTGCAACTGATCGAGGACGGCACCGCCGACCTCATCGCCTACGGCGGCCTCTTCCTCGCCAACCCCGACCTGCCCAAGCGCCTCGCCGCCGGTGGCCCCTTCAACATCCCCGACCGTGCCACGTCCTTCGGCGGCGACCACACCGGCTACACCGACTATCCCACCCTCGACTGACACCCGGTCGCAGGACTACCGCGCCTCCGGCCGCCCGCCCGGCCGGAGGCGCACACCAGGCGCATGCCTGTTAAGAGATATCCCGTAATGCCAGGTCAAACGTGGTTTCCTGTGGGCAGTCGCGGTCTGGGGTCAGTCGTTGATCTCCAGTTTCAGGTTGTGCAGGGCGGCGATGCCGGCGACGGTGTGGTTGATCCCTTCTCCTTTGCGGCGGCACTGGCGGAGGACCTGGTGGTCCTTGAGGCGCGCGATGGTGTGTTCGGCGACGGCGCGGCGCTTGCGGAACCGCCGGTGATCCCGGTCCTTGATGATCTTCCGGTCGGGCCCGCGCCGGGGCGAGCGGATCCGCTCGATCCCTGGATAACCACCATCGCCGGACAGGCGGGGATGATCGGGCAGGGTCTTGCCGGTGGTCTCCCGGAAGACCACCGCATCGTTGCGGTTGCCCGGCCAGGCGTCGTCGACCGCGACGATGCGGCGGTCAACTGCCCGGCAGACGATCTGCACATTCACACTGCGCCGGTAGTTCTTCGGCTTCTTCGTCTTCCGCTGGTCGTGCACCGGAATGAGGGTGTCGTCCGTCGGCCACAGCTCCCGCCGGTCGGCGGGCGGCGGGCCGGGCAGGGCGGCGAGGTGCGGCGCGAGGTCGGCGGTGACCCGGTGCACGGCGGCGTGGGTGGTGGCGAACAGCCCGGTCGGCTGCTCCATGGTGAGGTTCGTGCGGTAGCCCAGGATGACCAGCAGCACCCGGTAGCCGAAGGCAAGTGACCAGGGCCGGCCACACCCGCTGTCCGGGCGGCGCCGCCACAGACGGGTGATCAGGGCATCCAGCTGCGGCCCGGACAGCCCCGTCCACGCCTTCAACTGAGCAGAAGAGCAGGTGGCGGGACGAAGTTCCGTACAACTGACCGTAACCCGAACTGACTTCATGACGTTATGCCTGACGCTGACGCTGACGCTGACGCTGACGCTGACGCTGACGCTGACGCTGACGCTGACGCTGACGCTGACGCTGACGGTCCGGGAGAGGGGGAGTGTGGTGAGTCGGTCATCGGCTGTGTCTGGGCCGGGGCGGCGGTTTCGGGGGGCGAACCGGGGTGAGGTGTGGCGGCGGGCGAAGGATGCGCCGGTGTCGGTGATCCGGCTGCCGCTGGTGGTCGCCGATGCGGATGTCCGCCGCCGGGTCGAGCAGTTGTTTTCGGCGATGTGGCAGGTCAAACGCGCCCTGCAGCGTGATGCGCGGGATGTGGTGGACGCCTACTGGGCCGGTGACGTGCGGCGCGAGAGCGACGTGAAGGCCTGGCGGGCCGAGCTGGGCCTGTCCCGCACCGGGCTGGAGCACCGCGCGTACCGGCATCTGGAGCGCTCGGGGTGGTTGAGCGATCATGTGTCGAAGGCGCTGGTGATGCACCAGGCCGACGAGGTGTGGGCCGGTGTGGCCCGGCACCTGCACCCGGACGCGTCAGGGCGGCGGGCGGGGCGTCCCAGGGCCGGGACTTGGTGGGAGTACACCCGCATCCCGGGCCGGGCCCGCTCGCACACCACCGAGCGTAAGTGGGAGACCTTCCGCCTGCATGGCACCCTCGCCGGACACCTGGACACCTTCCGGCACCCCGCATTGCCGCCCTCGGTCACCGCCCCCGCGCAGGCCGCAGCCCTGTCACCGCGCATCTCCGTCCTGGCCCAGTCCCGGAAGATGCCCGCCCCCGCCCGGCCCACCGGCCGCATCCCCACCGGGACCACCGACGCCGCAGGCCGCCCCCGCGCGAGGGCGGCGACCTGGTTCGACCACACCGGGCCGCTGACCGTTGTCTTCGCTGGAGGGCCCACCGGGCGCGGGGATATCGTCCTGCCGGTGCGGCTTGCGCAGGGCGCCGGACGCTGGCCCTATCTGCTGCACTACCTGAACGACCCGAGCCGGTGGCACAAGATCGACCTGGTGCGCAGGCGAGATCCCGCTGCCCCGGGCGGCTGGGCCTATGAGGCCCATCTGATGGTCCTGGCCCCCGGCTACGCCTCGGCCGCCACCCGTATCCGGCGCCGGCAGGCCGCCGTCCTGCAGCGCGTGGGCGGGGTGGACGGCAACGTCTCCAACCTCGCCGTCGTCTCCTTCCCCACCACCAATGACGAAGGTGACGGGCCGGTACGCTCCTCCAGGATTACCCTGAGCGAGCAGGAGCAACGCGCCTGGGCCGCAGCGCGCAAGAAGGCCCGGGGGCGCCAGCGCGCTCTTGACCGCTCGCGGCGCGCCACCAACCCCGCCCAGTACCGGCCCTCCCGCCGCCAACAGACCCGCAGCCAACGCCGGCGGGCAGCAGGCCTGTCCCCGAAGGCTGTCGCCGTCCCGGCCGGGCCCCGGCGCACCACCGCGGCCGGAAAACCCCAGCAGGCGTACCGTCGCGACATGGTGAGCGCCGGCTACCGGAATCTGCGGGCCCGTCACAGTGCCTCGGCCGCGAGCGCGGCCGAGGCTTCCCGCCATCGCGCGAGGAAGATCGCCGCTGCTCTGGTCGCCGCCCACGGTCCGAACCTGACCATCGAGGACTGTGACATCCGTACCTGGTTCCGTCTGTGGGGCCGTGCCTGTTCCGCCACCACCCCCGGACGGCTGATCGCCGCACTCGCCGCCGAGTGCACGGCCACCAGCGGACGGCTCCTGCGTGCCTCGACCTTCACCACCGCCCTGTCCCAGCACTGCCTGTGCGGCCGACACGTACCCAAGTCCCTGCGCGACCGCATCCATCACTGTGACCCGGCCGAAGGCGGCTGCGGGCTGAAAGGCGACCGTGACCTGGTCTCCGCCGCCCTGGCCGCCTTCACCACCCTCACCGACCCCGACGACCCCACCACCGCGCGCCTGGACCACACCCGCGCCCGCACCGCCCAGATTCTCTTCGCCCAGGGGCTGCAAGAAGCCCTGACCGAGTCAACCGCACCGAAGTCCGCGCCCTTGGGCCGGACCCGCGCGGCAGCCGAACCCCGCCGGAACACCCTTCCCCGGCAACGGACGGCCTCTGCTCGGCGAAATGCCGGACCCTGCACCGTGGCAACCCCGGATGAGACCCGACCCGCACCCCAGCGGCCCAAGGCCCACGCCGGAACGACACGACCGCACACCGGCCGCCCCCGCACACACATACGGGACAAGTCTTAGGAACGCTTGGCGCGGTACAGGCCTCGGCCGGACCGCTGGACACGGGAAGTACCGACAAGACGATCGAGCGTGCTCCGCACCGCGTTGATGCTTCCACTGTCGGAGTCACGGCCAAGAGCCGCGGCAACATCGCGGGCACGCACATCGACGTCGCCTACTCCGGCGAAGTACTCCATGATCTGCTCGGTGAGTTTGCCGTACTTCCGCTGCCGGTCCGGGTCGGCTCCGGCTCCGGCTCCGGCGGAAACGGGATGCTGTGCGCTCGCGCGGCCCTGTGGCTCCTGAACCGGAAACCCGGCCTTCGTTGTGACGTCCGCGGACTCGGCGGGGACAACGCCGGGGTGCGGCTCTGAGGGTGTCGAAGCCTGGTCCTGTTCCGCAGAGGCACCACCGACGGTGCTCGTAGCGGCCGCAGCAGCTGAGTCGAGCATGAGGCTCTCCAGAACGCTGAGGGCCTGCTGCACCGAACCAAGATGCGCTACGACCGCAGCCAGTTCTCTCTCCAGCGCCTGCTTCTGGACCTGCAGGCGAACCAGGTCCTTCTGTAGGCTCTCAGCCGTGATCTCAACGTTATGCGCCGCGTGGGTCACAGAAACCATGTGTTCCTCTCATTCTCGACCCTTCTTGCCACGCCCCGGCCCACCTGCGGTGCTGTTCGGTCCGGACCCGGGATGGGTATCCCCGGACATCATATGCAGTAGCCCACGTGGGACATAGATGAACCAGACGTCCCACACGTTGTCCGCGGCAAACGCAATGGGCATGACACTTCAGCGAAGTGCCCGACCTGTGGGCGGGGCACCGCCCACCGGCTACGGGGCCGAGCCGTGTCATCAGCTGTTCCGTCACGGCCGGCACGGCATGGAGCGATCCTCACCCTCTACAGCTCTGGCGGAGCCCGTGCGGTGCAGCGCGTCGGAGACCGTCTTGATGCGTGCGTCGACAGTGTCAATCGCCTCTCGGAGCATGCGGAGCCGAGCCTCGAGCAGGGCGGCCTCGGTTGCCAGAGACACACTGACGGCGGCAGGGTCGAAGTGCATGGCAGGGTCTCGGGGCATCATGCGTCTTTCTTCGGCTCAAGTCGGGAGTCGTGCGAAACCCGAGTGCGTGTGGATGGGCAGAAGGACACCGGGCGGCGCAGCCGCACGCTGCTGAGGACGGCCTGCGGCCGGTACCCCGAACCGGCTGCGGCCCCGTGAGCAGGTATCGCGCGGATGCATCGGCGGTCCCTGACTTCTGAAGTCATATGTGCTCCCTTCCTCGCTGCGAGGGCTTGTGTGAGCGGCGTGCAAGCCGCTACCCGGATTGACCGAACAGCTGCGGGAGCTGTGACAGCCGTGCGCTGGATGCCGTGCCTCGTGTCGCCTGGCCCGGACCGTGTGTCCGAGCATTAGAGTCACACGGTGTTTTCTCCGACGCTGAGCGACCGGCGGCCTCCGGGTGGGCGCAGCGCGACACCAGCCAACGATCAGTAACGCGTCAATGTTTTAAATGGCAGCGTCGGAAACCATTTTTTACTCGGATATGTGATGCGATCCGGTAGTCGGGCTGTGAGCGCATGGAAACTCTGTGTACTCGCGGGAAGCCTGCCGCTCCGGGGCTGCGACCGGAGGAACGGAGACCGCAGGAATATGCATCCCGAGCCGTCCCACACGGCCAGTGCCCTCGACGAGGCTGCTTCTGTCTTTGTGCAGCTCCGGCCACGCCTTTTCGGTATCGCGTACCGCGTGCTCGGTAGCGCGGTCGAGGCTGAGGACGTGGTCCAGGACGTGTGGCTGCGGTGGCGGAAGACCGACCGCTCCGTGGTGGTCAGCCCGGTGGCTTTTCTGTCGAGTACGACGACCCGTTTGGCCATCAACGTCGCCCAGTCTGCTCGCGTGCGCCGGGAAACCTACATCGGGCCGTGGTTGCCCGAGCCCATTGATACGAGCTCGGACCCGGAGGTGGGCGCGCAGCGGGCGGAGGCTCTGGAGCTGGCGCTGCTACTGGTGTTGGAGAAGCTGAGCCCTACGGAGCGCGCGGTTTTTGTACTGCGTGAGGCGTTCGACTATGCCTATTCCGAGATCGCTGAAATCCTGCAACTCAGCCTCGTCAATGTGCGGAAGATCGTAAGCCGTGCCCGCAAGCATCTGTCAGCAGAACAGCGGGAGACCGTGGACGCGGCGGAACACCGACGCCTCCTGGAAGCCTTCGTCTCCGCGGCCCAAACGGGCGATGTCGCCTCACTGGAGGCCCTCCTCGCCCCGGATGCCGTCAGCTTGTCCGACGGCAACGGTATCCGGGGCGCTGCTCGCGTACCCGTTCTGGGCCGTGCGCGCGTGGCGAACCTGGCGACTGCCTATCCGCGATTCTGGCGCGGTGTGGATCTCCGATCCGTTGAGGCCAACGGGCGTACGGGAGTGATGATCTACCGAGCGGGCGAACCCACAACTCTCCTGACGACAGCGGCCTCGCGGGAAGGCATCTACCAGCTGATGTGGCTGTGGAACCCGGACAAAATCGCCGCGTTCCTTGATTCACGCTCCCGCTGATGCGCATCCGGACCGACCGCAATCGCCGCGGTGACCTCGCCGATCAGCTCATCTCTACTGCCGCGCGCGCCAGTCGGCGAACCGGGTCACGGCGATGTGCGCGTCAGGACCGGGCAGGAGCGTGGTCTCCTTCAGCTCGGCACCGTAGTAGGGGGCATGCGGATCCTTGACGACCGTGCGGGGGTCGTTCTTGGCGGCAAGTTCCGTGCGGATGAGCTCGTCGAGCCGGAACTCGTCGGGTCCGGCGACTTCCACCACACCGTTGACTGGGGCGCCGACCGCAGTGCGGCCGACGGCAGCGGCCACATCGTCGGAGTAGATGGGCTGGATCTTGATGGGGGCGAGGCGCACGGTGTCGCCCTCCGTCGCCGAGGCCGCGATCGCCTTCATGAACTCGAAGAACTGGGTGGCGTGGACGACGGAGTACGGGATCCCGGATGCCTTGATCAGCTCTTCCTGGGCCTGCTTGGCGCGGAAGTATCCGCTCTCCTGCAGCCGGTCGGTGCCGACCACGGACAGGGCCACGTGGTGGGTCACGCCGGCCTCGGCCTCCGCCTTCAGAAGGTTGGTGGTCGAGGTGCGGAAGAAGTCCATGACGGCCTCGTCCTCGAACGAGGGGGAATTGGATACGTCGACGACGACCGACGCGCCCTGCAGGACGAATCCTTTCGGTCGCTGTCATGCGTGGCGCGTATGCTGCGACGAGCTGATCATTCAGCGAGCTTTCCTTCGGTCGAGACCTCCTCCATCAGAGAGGAAATCTCGTCCGGGATGGCCGGAATGCTCTCGTGGGTGACACCCGTCGCCGGGGACCAGACGAGATTGACCTGCAGCGCGGGATCCAGGTCCGGGTAGTCGCTGCGGTTGTGGCAGCCACGGGTCTCACGGCGCTCAAGTGCTGCCTCGAGCGTGGCCCGGGCTGCCAGAGCGGCGGATTTGAGATCAAAGGCGTGTGCGAGATCCTGATAGCCGGCTATATCGGGGTGGACGCCGACGTCTTCCATCCTCTTCTCGATCGTGGTGAGCTCCGCCAGCCCGGCGCGCAGCCCCTCTTCGTCGCGTACGACTCCCGCGTGCTCGGTCATGGTGTTGCGGATGGCGCGCTGCAGGGCGCGGACGTTCTCCGGTCCGTCCGCTGCGAGGAGATCGTCGATCTCGGCACGGGCTTGGGCCACTGCTGACGCCGACCGCTGCTGCGCGGTCAGCGCCAGTGAATAGGCGGCGGCGGCCTGGCCGGTGAGCCGGCCGAAGACCAGCAGCTCGATCAGACTGTTGCCACCGAGGCGATTGGCGCCGTGCAGCCCGCTCGATGCCTCGCCGATCGCGTACAGGCCGCGGACGTCCGTGCTGTGGTCTTCGGGCCGTACCCAGACCCCGCCCATCGAGTAGTGCGCGGTGGGGGCGATCTCGATGGGCTCGCGCGTGATGTCCAGCATCTGGAGGTCCAGAAGAGTCTGATAGACCCGGGGGAGCCGCGTCATGATCGTCTGCCGTGGCAGGTGAGAGACGTCGAGCCACACTCCGCCCTTGGGGGTGCCGCGTCCCTCCTTGATCTCCGTGTATGAGGCGAGGGCCACGCGGTCGCGGGTGGACAGCTCCATGCGTTCGGGGTCATAGCGGGCCATGAACCGTTCCCCGAGGGCATTGCGCAGGATGCCGCCTTCACCGCGTGCTGCCTCGCTCACGAGGGTGCCGGCCGCGTCCTCCGGCTCGATGATCCCGGAGGGGTGGAACTGAACCAGCTCAGGGTCGCGCAGGCGGGCTCCTGCCTCCACGGCCAGACGGAACGAGTCACCGGTGTTCTCGTCGCGCCGTGAGGACGTGCGCCGCCAGATGCGGGTGTGGCCACCCGCCGCGAGAATGACGGCGTCGGCATGGATGAGGTACCGCGTGCCACGCGTGAGGTCGAAACCGTAGGCGCCGAAAACGGCACCGTCATGCACCAGGAGCCGAGTGATGTAGACGCCGTCGAGCACCGGGATATTGAGCTGCTCCGCGCGCCTGACGAGAGTGCGCTGGATTTCCAGGCCGGTGTAGTCCCCGGTGAAGGCGGTGCGCCTGAACTTGTGCGCGCCGAAGAAGCGCTGGGAGATCCGGCCGTCTTCTTCCCTGGCGAAGGCCATGCCGTACCGCTCCAGATCATCGATGCCCCGGGCCGCGCCCTGGGTGACGATCTGCGTGGTGCGGGGGTCGGCGAGCAGATAGCTCTCCTTGAGGGTGTCGGCGGCATGCTGCTGCCAGCTGTCTTCGGAGTCCATCGTGGCCAGGGCCGCGTTGATTCCCCCGGCAGCGAGTGCCGTATGGGCATCTTCCTTGGAGCGCTTGCCGACGGCGAGGACGTCGACACCGGCTTCGGCCAGTTCGATCGCTGCCCGCAGTCCCGCTCCCCCCGTACCGATCACCAGCACCATGGTGGAAAGACGTCGTTCGATGACAGCCACTGTTCTACTCCGATCGCCGGGTTGTCGTTCACTACGACCAGGTGATCCGGGTGTTTGTGACACTTGCCGCCGCCGCGTGCTCGGTGAACAGGCGGTCTCAGCTGCTCAGCGAGGCCACGTAAGGCGTCAGCTTCGCCGGGTTCATCACCCACATGATCCGGTCGATACCCTCTGCCGACACGTCGACGGACAGCAGAGCCACATCTTTTCCGCCGGACGAGATGAGGACCGCCGGCCGACCGTTGGCCTCGACCCAACGAATGTCGGACTGAGGCCAGAAGCGTGGTGCGAAGGCCACAAGGTACTTGGAGACATGCAGACGTCCGATGACTGGAATCTTGGATGCTCCGCGTACCCCTCCGCCGTCGGAATAGCTGACAACGTCCGCAGCGAGAACATCCTCGAGCGCGGATAGATTGCCTGTCTGTGCTGCGGCGAGAAAAACTTCCATCAGACGCCGGTGAGCAGCCGGGCTGGTCGGCTCCCTTCTTTCGGCGACCAGGTGCTTCCGGGCGCGGCTCACCAGCTGGCGTGTATTGGCTTCGCTCGTCTCCAGCATGTCTGCGATCTGCTTGTATGGATAGCCGAAGGCTTCCCTCAGCACGTAAGCGGCCCGTTCCACCGGGTTCAGCTTCTCCAGAAGAAAGAGAACCGCCAGCTCCAGCGCCTCAGCCCGCTCCGCGCCCAATTGCGGGTCCAGGCTGGTATCGACTGGTTCCGGAAGCCAGGGACCGATATACGATTCGCGCCGCACCCTGGCGGACTGGGCGTGGTTGATGGCCAGACGCGCGGTGACAGTTGCCAGGAACGCTGCCGGCTCGCGGACGTCGGCACGGTCGGCGTTCTGCCATCGCAGCCACGCCTCCTGAACGATGTCCTCGGCTTCCACGCTACTACCGAGTACGCGGTACGCGATGCCGAAAAGCTGTGGACGCGCTGCGACGAACTCTCGCGTTGCCTGTTCAAGGGAGGCTGCGTCGTCCCCGGCGTGCATATTGGTCCTCCAACTTCGGAGCACCAGTCTACAAGCCGCGGCAGTACGCGCTCACGGTCACGCGTCGGCGGCCCGTCCCCACACCACAGGCCGGTGTGGCGCGGAGACGGACAGCACGAGTCCGGGCCGGGACAGTTCGCCGGTCAGCCGAACTGGCCGGGCTGGTAGCCCCCGGCGGGCTGCTGGTTGATGACGTTGATGCGGTTGTAGGCGTTGATGATGGCGATGAGGGACATCAGGGCGACGAGCTGCTCCTCGTCGAAGTGCTTGGCAGCGTTCGCCCAGGCCGCATCCGTGACACCACCGGCTGCGTCGGCGATGCGGGTGCCCTGCTCCGCCAGTTCCAGTGCGGCGCGCTCGGCGTCGGTGAAGACTGTGGCCTCCCGCCAGGCCGCGATCAAGTTGAGGCGCAGCGAGGTTTCCCCCGCGGCGGCGGCGTCCTTGGTGTGCATATCAGTGCAGAAGCCGCAGCCGTTGATCTGGCTTGCGCGAATCTTCACCAGTTCCTGTGTCGCGGTCGGCAGCGTCGAGTCCGATACCGCCTTGCCGGCTGAGTTGATGTGCTTCAGCACCTTGGCCGCGAGGGGATTGCCGAAGTAGTTGAGACGCGAATCCATGGAGATCTCCTAGCCACGTTGCAGATACACACTACTGACGGGATAGGTCGGCAAAGTGTGACAGGAAGGCCGGCGTGACGTGCGTCTCGTCTGTGTCGTCGAAGCGGTGCGACCCTGGGTGCAGGCGGGCAGCGGCGGTCGGTAGCGTGTGACAGTATGTTGCTTCCCACTGTATGGTCGCTGTGCGTTCCTCAATACATCGTGGCATGACCGCTCTGCACCCGTCATTGCGCCGATCCGCACGCTGAACACCGAACCGAGAGGAGGCGTGGCGCTGGATACGACTCGCTTGCCAGGTCGCACGCTCAGTCAAAAGCAGTTTGTACGACCTGGCGTATCATCGGAGTTTGGTCCAGCTCTGACCTGATATCGGCAAGCTTCTGGGCGGCCAGAGCCAGGCGCCATGCCTGTTCTGCGCGACGCATGGCTGTGTTGACGGCACAAGCGTCTGTAGGCGGCGGTGAAAGTTCGCCGATCTTGCCGTAGCAACGGATTTCTGTGCAGTGAAAGAGCTGCGTGTCCCCCTCGATGGCCTCGACCACGTCCAGCAGCGTGATGTCGCCGAGAGATCTCGCCAGGCGGAAACCTCCACGCGGCCCGGGAACAGAGATCACGAGCCCCGCTCTGGCGAGTTGCTGGAGCTGCTTGTTCAGGTAGGAAGCTGACAGGCCGTGAGCCTCGGCAAGCTGGCCGCTGCCCACGGGGCCGCCGCCGACCATGTCCAGGTTGAGCAGTGTGTGCAGTGCCCACTCAACACCCTTAGCCATTCGCATATCGCGGACATTACATGCCTGAGATCGACCCACGTGGAGACATCCGTGGTCGAGGACTCGGCCGTGGCTGAAGTGGACACACTGAAGCGGAAATCTTGACACTATATATCCAGGATATGTAGTGTCCTGAATTGTTGACGGTGGGTTTGCCGTTCGGGCGACCGCAGCAGGCGCGCCCGTCAGAGAGAGGCACCTTCCCGTCGTGTTGAAACGTGTTGAAAGAGGGAGAAGTTCATGAAGCATGTCCTGATCATCGGCGGGGGTTTCGCCGGCGTGTGGAGCGCCGCGGGAGCCGTTCGTGCCGCGCGTGAGGCAGCGACCGCCGGTGAGGACCTGCAGGTGACGTTGGTCAGCGGTGGCGACGACTTGGTTATTCGCCCGCGTCTGTACGAGGCTGACCCGGAGGGGATGCGGGTGCCTCTGGACCGCGTTCTCGGTCCCATCGGCGTACGCCGTGTTACGGCGACCGTCACCGGGATCGACACCGTGGCACGCACCGTCCGCGCCGTCGATCGGACCGGTGAGGAACTGGACCTGGCCTACGACAAGCTTGTCCTGGCCACGGGCAGTCAGGCGGTGCGCCCGGACTTCCCCGGCTCGCAGGACATCTTCGACATCGACACCCTGTCTGCGGCGGCCGCACTCGACATTCACCTGCGGCGGCTGCCCGAGCAGGCTCCGTCCCAGGGCCGGTACACGGCCGTCGTGGTCGGGGCCGGCTTCACTGGTCTGGAGATTGCCACCGCGCTGGGCGAGCGGCTTCGGGCAATCGCCGAACGACAGGGCGATGCCGACGACGTGCGGGTCGTTCTGGTCGACCGTGCCGACGTCGTCGGCCCGGAGCTCGGCACGGGCCCCCGCTCCACCATCGAGACTGCGATCGACGAACTGAAGGTCGAACGGCGCCTGGGGCGCACCGTGGCATCGGCGACCCGCAGGGACGTCACACTCTCGGACGGCGAAGTGATCCCCGCGGCAACCATCGTGTGGACGGCCGGTATGGCCGCGAGCCCCCTCACGGCACAGATCCCGGGCGAACGCGATCGGCTGGGGCGGCTGACTGTCGACACCTACCTCCGGGTGACCGGAGTCCCCGACGTGTACGCGGCCGGCGACACCGCACTCGCCCCCGCGGAAGAGGGGCACTCCACGCTGCAGAGCTGCCAGCACGCCCTGCCGATGGGGAAGTTCGCCGGCCATAACGTGGTGGCCGAGCTCCTCGGCAACGCTCTGCTGCCCTTCACGCCTGACCCCTACGTCACTTGCCTGGACCTCGGCCCTGTTGGAGCCGTTGTCACCCAGGGCTGGGACCGCAAGGTCGTGTCGACCGGGGAGGAAGCAAAGACCCTCAAGGAGAACATCAACACGCTGTGGATCTACCCGCCGATTGACGACCCGGAGGAGATCCTTGCCCAGGCGGGTCGCTTCTCCAACAGCTGACGGTCACGGACCGCGGACCTGTTGCGCCCACACTGTTCAGACAGTGTGGGTCTGTGTCGGGGGCGCTGCCGAGTCGATCGCCTCGTAGGATGTTGGGTCGGAGGCCGTTTCCGCGGGTAGCGGAGACGGCCTTCACCGTTTCCGGACCGTGCTCGGGTGTCCCGGCTGCACGGTGCCTGCCGCGTCAAGGCGAGGCAACGCCCTCGGTGCCCGCGTCCATGACCTGGCCGCGGGCACGGAATCGTTCAGCCGGTCACCCCGACGGCCCGGCGGGTGTCACGGGCTCGACGGGTTCGATGGCCACGCCGTGCCGGCCGGCCCGCTCGCATCCCCAGTCGTAAAGGGCCTGGAGTACGGGCGCGAGGCCGCGGCCCTCCTCGGTGAGCCGGTAGGACACCGGTGCCGGTGTGCCCGAGTGCACGGTCCGCTCCACCAGCCCGTCGCGTTCGAGCTCTCGCAACCGCTGGGTCAGCACCTTCTCGCTCACCTCCGGCATCCTGCGGCGCAGTTCCCCATAGCGGTGCACGCCCTCCTTGAGATGGGCCAGGATCACCGGTGTCCACCGTTTGCCGAGTACATCGACAGCGACCTCCACCGGGCAGTAATACCGCTTCCGGGCGATGCTCACGCCGTCTCCTCCCCGCTACGCACCACAAGGTTCGTTCTTGTCACCACATATACGCGGTGATCGACTGTGCCGCATGAGCATCGAGTACATCCGCTACCGGATACCCGAAGCGCAGGCCGCCGATTTCGAGGTGGCCTACCGCCGCGCGTCGGTACCGCTGGCGAGCGCCCCGCAGTGCGCCGACTACGAACTGACGCGCTGTGAGGAAGACCCGGAGTACTACATCCTGCGGATCACCTGGACCTCCACCGCCGACCATCTCGAGGGGTTCCGGGGCAGCGATGCGTTCCGCGCGTTCTTCGCCGAGATCAAGCCGTACGTGAGCGCCATCGAGGAGATGCGCCACTACCGGCCGACCGGGATCAAGGGCAGGGGCTCCGCGGCACCGACCCCGTACACCTGGGCGGGCGGAGCGAGTGCGCTCGAGCGGCTGTTCACCGCCTTCTACGCCCATGTGTCCGCCGATCCGGAGCTCGCACCGCTGTCCAAGGACATGGATCCGGCACACCCACACCATGTCGCGGCCTGGTTCGGCGAGGCGCTCGGCGGCCCGCCCGTCCACTCGGACAAGCACGGCGTTCAGACGCACATGTTCGGCCGCCATCTCGGCAAGGCCATCACCGAGCGGCAGCGACGCCGCTGGATGAACCTGCTGCTCGACACCGCGGACGAGGTCGGGCTGCCGGAAGACCCCGAGTTCCGCGCCACCATCGTAGGCTGCCTGGAGTGGGGCACCCGGATGGCGGTGCGGTTCTCCCGGCCCGGCGCCAGCACACCGGGCACGGACGAGCCGGTGCCGGTGCCGGTGTGGGACCGGGCTCTGCCGCCGTGGCAACCGCAGGCCGGCACCACGTCGTGACCACGCATGGTGAGAGATTCGCCGACGGGATGTTCCGGCGGCGTGGCCCACGGGGCACGCCGGTCACGCCGTTCGAGCTGTTCTTCGATCTGGTCTACGTCTTCGCGGTGACGCAACTCGCCCACGGGCTGGTGGCGCACTTCACGGTCAAAGGCGCAGCACAGACACTGCTTCTCCTGGCTGCGGTCTGGTGGGCGTGGATGTACACCAGTTGGACCACGAACTGGTTTCACCCCGACCATGTCGCGGTCCGGCTGACCCTGGTCGTTGTGATGCTGGCCAGCCTGGTCATGGCGGCCGCGATCCCGTCGGCGTTCGACGGGCGCGGACTGTGGTTCGCCGGCGCCTACGCCGTCATCCAGGTGGGCCGGTCGCTCTTCGTCGCGGCAGCCGCGAGGTCCCATCCCCTGGGGCCCACGTTCCAGCGCGTCCTGGCCTGGCACAGCTTCACCGCCGTGGTCTGGATCGTGGGGGGCCTCACCGTCGGACCGGCGAGAACCGTCCTGTGGCTGGCCGCGCTGGCCCTGGAGTACGCCGCGCCCTGGCACGGCTACACCACTCCGTTCCTCGGTCGCTCGCGCACCTCCGAGTGGACGATCGACGCCGAGCACATGGCCGAACGGTGTCAGCTGTTCATGATCATCGTGCTCGGCGAGTCGCTCCTGGTCGCCGGCGCCACGTTCAGCGACAGCCAGCCGTCGGCGGCGCGGGTGGCGGCGTTCCTCTCCGCCTTCACCGTTGCCGTCGCGTTGTGGTGGATCTACTTCCACCGGGCCGCCGATGCCGCCGGCGAACGGATCGCGGCATCCGATGATCCAGGACGGCTCGGTCGCTCCGCGTACACCTATCTGCACATCCCCATGATCGCGGGGGTCATCCTCACCGCCGTCGCCGTCGAGATCACCATCGCGCACCCCGACGGCCGGGTGACCGCGGGGACCGCGTGCGCGGTCCTGGGCGGGCCGGCGCTCTTCCTCACCGGACATCTGCTCTTCACCCGTGCCGTCTTCGGGCAGGTGCCGCGGTCACGGCTGCTCGCGATCGCGGGGCTCGCCGCGCTGAGCCTTGCAGCGGGCATCGCCACACCGCTGATGCTCATCGGTGGCGCGGCGACCGTCCTGCTGGGTTTGGCTGCCTGGGACGCGCGCGCCACGGGCGCCTTCGGCGGCGCCCAGTGACCGGGCCCTGCGGACGCTCCGGCAGGCGATGGTTCGGCGTCGGAGCAGGCGTCTCCTGATGACGTAGGCTCGGCAGATGGCGAAGTACTTCGACGTGCACCCCGAAAACCCTCAGCAGCGCACCATCAGCAATGTGACTGACCGGATCCGCTCCGGCGCGCTCGTCGCCTATCCGACGGACTCCTGCTTCGCGCTGGGATGCCAGATGGGCAATCGTGACGGGATCAGCCGGATCCGGTCGATCCGGAACCTGGACGACCGCCACCACTTCACCCTGGTGTGCCAGAACTTCGCACAGCTGGGTCAGTTCGTGCACATCGACAAAGACGTGTTCCGCGCGATCAAAGCAGCGACGCCCGGTAGCTACACCTTCATCCTCCCCGCAACGAAGGACGTGCCGCGCCAACTGCCGCACCCGAAGAAGAAGACGGTCGGAGTCCGGATTCCCGACCATGTCGTCACCCAGGCCTTGCTCGCCGACCTCGGTGAGCCACTGCTCTCCAGCACCCTGCTCCTGCCCGACGAGGACGAGCCGATGACACAGGGCTGGGAGATCAAGGAAAGGCTCGACCACGTGGTGGACGCCGTGGTCGACTCGGGAGACTGCGGCACCGAGCCGACCACGGTCATCGACTTTTCCAGCGGCGAAGCCGAGATCGTACGCCGAGGGGCGGGAGACACAGCGCGCTTCGAGTAGCCGGCCCGCGCTCGTGCGGCCGAGTGGCCGACCCTGGGGGCGCCTCAGGCCGCGCGGGGGAAGAGGCGCTCGACGGCGGTAACCAGGGCCGCGCGGCGGGCGGCGGTGGAGGGGGCCGCGGCCCGGTCCGCGGCGGCGCCGATCTCGGGCCGGCCCGCCCCTGCCGGACTCGGCGAGTTCCAGGCGGCCCCAGGTGATCAGCAGGGCTCCGAGGATGAGCTCCGAGGATGAGCTCCCTTCCTACTTTCGAACGACACGGCCGGTCGCGAAGTGTGTTCCTTCGGGCCCCGAAGTCGGCTGTGACCGTTCCTAGCGTGGTGCTCGGGCCGCAGCGGCCCCGTCCAGCACAGCCTCTCTCTTGCGTGGGAGTACTTCCGTGGCCACGTTCCTTTACCGGCTGGGCCGGCTCGCCTTCCGGCGACGACGGCTCTTCGTGATGGTGTGGATAGTCGTCCTGGCCGCCGTGGGGATCGGCGCGGCCACCGTGTCGGGCAAGACGACGGATGGCTTCACCCTGCCCGGCACGCAGTCGCAGCAGGCGATCGACCTGCTGCGGAAGGAGTTCCCGCAGGCTTCCGCCGATGGTGCCACGGCCCGGGTCGTGTTCGAGGCGCCGGGCGGGCGGAAGCTGACCTCCGGCAACCCCGCCGCCAGCACCTGACCGGCCTCGCCCAGGGGCTGCAACTCGCCGCCTACCGCATTGTTCAGGAAGCCCTCACCAACACCCTCAAGCACGCCGCCACCGACACCACGGTCACCGTCTCCGTCACAACCGACCGCGAACTGGTCCGCGTCATCGTCGAGGACACCGGCCCGCCGCACACCTCGAGAACAGACCGCGGAACCCATGGCAGCGGCCACGGCCTGGTCGGCATGCGCGAACGCGCCGCCCTCTACGACGGCAGCTTCGCCGCCGGCCCCAACACCCGCGGCGGCTGGACCGTCCGCGCCCTCCTCACCACCACCCCGCCCGACCCGGCGACCGCCACGACCACGGAGAACCACTCGGTATGACCACCGTGCTCATCGTCGACGACCAGGCCCTGCAACGCCTCGGCTTCGGCATGATCCTCGAACAGCACCCCGACATGACCGTCGTGGGGGAAGCCGCCCACGGCGCCGAGGCGGTCCGCAAGACCGCCGAACTGCGCCCCGACGTCGTCCTGATGGACGTCCGGATGCCCGGCATGGACGGCATCGAGGCCACCCGCCGCATCGTGGAGTCCGGCGGCCGCTCCCGCGTCCTGGTGCTGACCACCTTCGACCTGGACGAGCACGCCTACGACGCCCTGCGCGCCGGAGCCAGCGGCTTCCTGCTCAAACACGTGCAGCCGGAGGAACTGGTCGCCGGTATCCGCGCGGTGGCCGCCGGAGACGCCGTCATCTCCCCGGGCCTGACCCGCAAGCTCATCGACGCGTTCTCCGACCGCCTCCCCGGCCGGACCCCCGTACAGCGGCAACAACTGGCCACCCTCACCGACCGTGAACGCGAGGTCCTCACAGCCATCGCCACCGGTCTCAGCAACGCCGAGATCGCCGAGCGGCTCTCCGTCGCCGAGACCACCGTCAGTCCCACGTCAGCCGCATCCTCGCGAAGACAGGCGTCCGGGACCGGGTCCAGACGGTGATCTTCGCGTACGACACCGGACTGGTCCGTCCGGCATGAGACGCGTCAGCGCAGGTCGGCCCGTCCGGGACCGTCATCGAGGAAGCCGCCCGACTGGTGCTGCCACAGCTTCGCGTAGGCGCCGTCCGACGCGAGCAGTTCCTTGTGCGTGCCCTGCTCGACGATCCGTCCGCGGTCGAGGACGACCAGCTGGTCCATGGTGGCGACCGTGCTCAGTCGGTGTGCCACCACGAGCGCCGTCCGCCCGTCCATGAGTTGCCACAGCGCCTCCTGGACGAGGAGCTCGCTCTCGGAGTCCAGGGCACTGGTTGCCTCGTCGAGCAGCAGGATCGGCGCGTCGCGCAGTATCGCCCTGGCGAGAGCGACCCGCTGGCGCTGTCCGCCGGACAGCTTGACACCGCGCTCGCCCACCATGGTGTGGAAGCCGTCCGGCAGCGCATCGGCGAACTCGGTGACGTGCGCCGCCTCGGCCGCGCGGCGGATGTCGGCGTCGGTGGCGTCCGGCCGGGCGAACGCGATGTTGTCCCGCAGGGTGCGGTGGAACATCGCCGGGTCCTGCGGCACGTAGGCGATCAGGCTGCGTAAATCGGCCTGGCGCAGTCGGCTGATGTCCTGCCCCCCGATCAGGATCCGGCCGGCGTCGATGTCCGCCAACCGCAACAGCAGTTGGGTGAGGGTGGTCTTGCCCCCGCCGGACCGGCCGACGAGACCGATCTTCGCCCCGCTGCGCACAGCCAGGTCGAAGCCCTCGAAGAGTGGCTCGGCGCCCGCGTGGGCGAAGGTCACCTGCTCGAAGCGGACGTCGGTGGCCCGGGACTGCAGCGGCTCCGGCGACGCCGGGTCGAGCACGGTCGGCGGCGTCAGCAGCAGTTCGGTGAACTGCGCGGCCTCCGTCATCGAGCTCTCCAGGCGGCGGTAGATCTGGTTGAACTCGAACATGATCCGCGTCGCGTTGGTGTAGTACGTGAAGGCGACCACGACCGCCTCCACGCCGTGGCTGCCCCCGCCGAGCGCGACCGCGAGCAGCAGGCCCAGCGTGTTGGTCAGCACGGACATCGGCGCGACCAGTGTGTCGATGTGCAGGTTGCCGTAGTCCCACGACCTCAGCGAGAGCCGCCGTGACTCCGCGACGCGGGACCGATGCTCCGCGGCCTCCCGTTCCTCGGCGGCGAACGCCCGGACCGTATCCATGTTCATCAGGCTGTCGGCGACATGGCCCGCCACCCGGGCGATCGCCTCCTCGCGCTGGTCAACGAGGGCCTGGCGGCGGCGGATGAGGGGCGCCACACACAGCGCGGTCAGTGCGATCATCGCCAAGAGCCCGACAACGAGCAGCGGTTCGTAGTGCCACAGCACCACAGAGCCGAACAACAGTGGCACCAGGTTGCCCACGACCGAGAACGTCAGCGTGTCGATGAACTGTTCGAAGCGGGAGGCGAAGCTCAGGACCCGCTTGGTCAGCGACCCGGCGAAGTTGTCGTGGAAGAACGCGGCGTCCTTGGCGAACAGCTCGTCCATGCCGATGACGTACAGATGCTCGATCCCGTAAGCGTCAAGGCGGTTCAGACAGTGAAGGCCGATGCGCCACAGCGCCTCCGCCAGCAGCAGGACGCCGGCGAAGCCGAAGGCGTAGGGCAGCATCGAACCGATGGAGACATCGGCGTCGCCGGCGATTCGAGCGACGAGCTTCGCGACGATCAGCGGCGCGATGTAGTTGATGCCGATGTTGCCCAGCGCAGGCATGAGCATCGCGGGCACCGTCACCCGCCGGAGCCTGGCCAACTCCCGTCCGTAATAACGAAGTGCGAGGAGGACCGGGCCCCTGCCCGGCGGGACCTCGCGCGATTCAGGCGTTCCCATCCCACCCCTACGTTGTCGTGTGGCAGCCCATCACGTGCCACCGATGCGCGAGTACGGACAGGCAGGAACCGCAGTGTCCCGTGACGGGGCTCGCGGCGTCCAAGTGTTTTCATGCCGATCTTCGGACTCCGTCTTCCCGACGGGCTCGAACGGATATACCGGGAGGGCCTGCCGTCAGGTCGGCCGGCAGGACGCGCAGACGTGGCTGTCGATCGCGGCCGCCAGGTCGCGAGCCGCTGCCCGCACCGCGGGATCCTCTTCACGAGTCAGCACGTCCACCATGTTCCTGCCGTCCAGCACGGCTCGGTGAGCAGCGCGCTGCACCTCGATCTGCGGAGGGTTGGCATGTTCGAGGATCGCCAGCAGCAGTTCGATCACCCCGGGCCGGCTGGCGACGGCTTCGGTCACGGCCAGATCCCACAGGAACGGAACCGCCGCGACAGTCGCATCGAAGACAGCCAGCTCACCGAGCCACAGGCCGAGGTCACTCAACGCGGCAGCACTCGTCCTGGCGTCACCCCACGCTACCCGTGACAGTCGGCCTGGAACGTCCTCCGCGGATCCGTACGCATGCGTCAACTCATGCCACCGAACGCGGCCCATGCCCTTGAGTACCGTCCCCACCCAAACACTCCAGTCCTGCTGCCCGTCTCCCGCCCCCAGACAAGCACGATTCCTGCTCCGTCAGCGGGCCGTCCAGCCGCCGTCCACGTACAGCTCGGAGCCGGTGACGAAGCTCGCGTCCTGGGAGGCGAGGAACGCGACCGCCCCCGCGACCTCTTCCGGCCTGCCGAGCCGCCTCATGGGGGTGCCCTCGACCATCGCGGTGTGGCGGGGCGTTCCCTGCCACAGTTCGCGTGAGAGGGGTGTCTCGATGAAACCGGGATGGATCGAGTTGACGCGGACGCCGCGCGTGGCCCAGTGCAGGGCGGCGTTCTTCGTCATCAGCCGGACCGCTCCCTTCGCCGCGTGGTAGGAGAACTGGCTGCCGAAGCCGCCGACCGTACCGAAGATCGACGCGATGTTGACGATCGAGCCGCCACCGGTGCGTTCGATCGCGGGCCCACCGTGCTTCATGCCGAGCCAGACACCCCCTTGGGTCACCGCGATGACCTTGTCCCACGACTCCTGGGTCTCCGTCTCCACGGTGCGCATCTCGGCGATACCCGCGTTGTTGACGAGTACGGACAGGCCGCCCAGGTCGCGGACCACCCGCTCGACCGTGGCGCGCCACGCCTCCTCGTCGCTCACGTCCAGCGCGAGGCTCAGCGCCCGCGCTCCGTCGGCCGTGAGCTTTTCCGCCAGCTGGTCGCAGCGTCCGGCGTCCATGTCGGTCACCACCACGGTGGCGCCCTCGGCGGCCAGCCGCCGCGAGACGGCGGTTCCTATGCCGCCGGTCGCGCCGGTGATCAGGGCGATCTGTCCGGACAGCCGGTCTCGCACGGGCTTTCCTTCCTTGGGCGTGTCAGTGGTCATGGCAGCAACTCCAACCCCGAGCGCAGCAGCGCGGGCACCGCGGTGCCCACCCGTTCGAATCCGGTTCCGACCGTCTGTCCCGCGCGATAGCGGGCATGGATGCCCTCCGCGATGACGGCGAGCTTGAAACAGCCCAGCGCCTGGTAGTAGGGGAGGGCGCCGATGTCCCGTCCGGACTTCTCGGCGTATCGCCCGGCCAGCTCGCGGCCCGAGGGGAAACCGGGGTTGGCCGTCGGGACGTGGCGCGCCCCGAGGACCGGTTCGCATGTCCGATCCCAGTACGTGAGCAGCATCCCGAGGTCGGCGAGGGGATCGCCGAGCGTGGCCATCTCCCAGTCGACGACCGCGGCGATCCGGCCGAAGTCGCCGGGTGCCAGGATGACGTTGTCCAGGCGGTAGTCGCCGTGCACGACGGTTGGGGTGCCGCTCGTGGGCAGGGCGCGGGCCAGTCTGCCGTGCAGTTCGTCGAGGTCGGTCAGGGTCCGCGTGGCGACCTTGTCCCACTGCCCGCGCCATCGCCGCACCTGGCGCTCCAGATACCCGTCGGGCCGGCCGAAGTCACCGAGCCCGACGGCGGTGGCGTCCACCGAGTGCAGCGTGACCAGGGCGTCCACCAGCGCGTCGGCGGCGCGCCGGGCGTCGTCGGGCGGTAGGGCGGCGGCCTTGTCGCCGTCGCGCAGCACCGCGCCCTCCACGAAGCCGACGACGCTGAACGGCGCTCCGATCACCTCCGGGTCCGTGCACGACAGCACGGCCCGGGCGACCGGCACCCCGGTGCCGCCGAGCGCCGCGACGACGCGGTGTTCGCGGTCCATGTCATGCGCGGTCGGTGTCAGCATCCCCAGTGGCGGTCGGCGCAGCACCCACCGGCGCTTCCCGTCGGTCACCTCGTAGGTGAGATTGGAGCGCCCGCCGTCGAGGAGGGCGACCCTCAACGGGCCCGCGCACTCGGGTACGTGGCGCTCGAAGTAACGCCGCAGTGCGGCCACATCGACGCCGACGACCGTCGTCTCGGAGGTGTTCACCGCATGGCCCTCCGCTCCCGTGCCGCCCGCACCGCGCGCTTGGCGATGGCCCAGCGGTGCGTCTCGGAGGGGCCGTCGTAGATACGGAACGGGCGCACCTCCCGGTACAGCCGCGACAGCGGGGTGTCCGCCGAGATGCCGAGTGCACCGCATATCTGCACGGCCCGGTCGACCACCCGGTTCACCGCCTCGGAGACATATGTCTTGGCGATCGAGGTGTGCTGGGCGGCCGGGCGGCCCTGGTCCAGTTCCCAGCAGGCCCGCCACAGCACTGCCCGGCCGGTCTCGATGTCGATCTCGGAGTCGGCCAACTGCTGCTGAACCATGCCAAGTTCGGCCAGCGGCCTGCCGAAGGCCGAACGGTCCGCCGCGCGCTCCAGGGCGATGTCCTGCGCTCGCCGTGCCACTCCGAGCCAGCGCATGCAGTGGGTCATGCGCGCGGGCCCCAGGCGTACCTGGGCATACGCGAATCCCTGGTCCACCTCGCCCAGTACGGCGGTGTCCTTGACCTCGCAGCCCTCGAAGACGATCTCGCTGTGCCCGCCGAAGAGGCCTCGGTCCAGCGTGTCGATGTTCCGGACGATCTTCATGCCCGGGTTGTCGGCGTCGACGAGGAACATCGTCGCGCCGCCCGCGTCACCGGGGCCGCCGCTGGTGCGGGCCATGCAGATGGCGAAGGCCGCCCCGTCGGCGCCGCTGATGAACCACTTGCGGCCGTCGATCCGCCAGCCGCCATCGATCCTCGTCGCGGTCGTCGCCAGCGCACGCGGGTCGGAGCCGGCGCCCGGCGCCGGCTCGGTCATCGCGAAGCACGAGCGCACCTCACCGGCCGCCAGCGGGCGCAGATACCGCTCCTTCTGCTGGTCCGCGGCCACCACCTCGAGGAGATGTGTGTTGCCCTCGTCGGGCGCCGCGCAGTTGAGCGCGAGAGGCCCCAGCAGCGAGTACCCGGCCGCCTCGAACACCACTGCCTGCCCGCACAGGTCCAGTCCGAGCCCGCCCCACTCGGCGCCGACATGGGGGGCGAACACCCCCGCCTCGCGGGCCGCTTCCTGCAGCCGGCGGCGCAGCGGCTCCGGTCCGGCATGGACATCGCCGTCGCACGCCTGCTCCTCGGGTATCACCACATCCCGTACGAACTCGGTGGTGCGCCGCGCGATCCCGGCGACCCTCTCGTCGATCTCGAACCCGATGGACACGTTCACTCCCGAGCTTGGCTACTGGCCATTAGCCATCTCACGGGCGGAGGGGGCCGCGTGTCAAGAAGGCGGGCTATAGTAAGCGGCTCGAGGAAAGTGGACAGGCTAACTGGCAATAGCTTCAGGAGTTCGTATGAGCTCAGCCCAGGGCGGGGCGTACGAGCGGCCGCATCGGCCCGCGCGGCCGGAGGCCACCCCTACGGCCAACCGCCGCTCGGCCATCCGGCAGGCGGCGCTGCGGCTGTTCGCCGCGCAGGGCTACCGGTCCACCACCATGACCGACATCGGAGCCGCCGTCGGCATCCGCGGTCCGAGCCTCTACAAGCACGTGGCTTCCAAGCATGAGTTGCTGGCCGAGATCATGATCGGCACGATGGAGCAGCTCATCGCCGACAACATCGCGGCCGTCGCCGGCGCGGATGACGTACAGGAGCAGCTCCGCCGCTCCGTGGAGGCGCATATCCGCTACCACGCCCGCCACCGCTTGGAGGCCTTCATCGGCAACCGCGAGATCGGCAGCCTGGAACAGCCGGACCAGGACCGGGTCCTCGGCCGCCGCAGCGACTACGAGCGCCGCTTCCGTGAACTCATCGAGCGGGGCGCCGCCGAGGGGGCCTTCCGTGTGCAGTCGGCCAGGATCGCCTCGTACTCGATCCTCGACATGGGTATCGGCGTCTCCAGCTGGTTTCGTGAGGGCGCCGAGTTCACCGTCGATCAACTCGCCTACCAGTACGGCGACATCGCGCTCCGCATCGTGGGCGCGCGATCGCGCGGCGATGACTTTCCAGGTGGCAGGCGCGGTGCGCCCAGCCTCTCCTGAGTAAACCGAATCCGATTCAAATACTCAAGCGATCGGGCTGAGGTGCGGCTCGGATTGCCGCCTGCGTGATGCCGTTTCAGGCCAGCACGCCTGCTCTTCTCCTCGGCCTCCACCGCACTCTCCGAGAAATCCGCTGCCCAAAGGCTAGCTGTACTGAGTTCAGTTCTGTACCGTCCCGGGCGTCGGCAGGGTACCGGACCGTGCCGTTCGGAAGGAGATCCGGATCATGAGCACCACTCAACAGCCCGCCCTTCCGGGGGCGGAGTCGGCGCCGCACTCTCCACGTACCGTGCGCCGCGCGATGCTCGCCGGAAGCATCGGCACCCTGATCGAGTACTACGACTTCAGCGTCTACGGCTATCTCGCCGTCGTGATCGCACCGCAGTTCTTCCCGGGCGACGATCCGGCGGCCTCGGTGCTGGCGGCGCTCGCTGTGTTCGCCACCGGCCTCGTGGTGCGGCCGCTCGGCGGTGTCTTCTTCGGGTGGCTCGGCGACCGATGGGGCCGTCGCAAGGCGCTGGTCTCCTCCGTGCTGTGTATGGGAGTGGCCAGCAGCATCACAGGACTGCTGCCGACCTACAGCCAGATCGGCGTGGTCGCCACCGTGCTCCTGTTCCTCACCCGGCTGGTGCAGGGCATCTCCTCGGGCGGCGAGTCCGTGGGCGCCTACACCTACATCTACGAGTCGGCGCCGCCCGGGCGCAGGGCCTTCCTCGGTGCCGTCACGCCCATCGGTTCCAACCTCGGGTTCATGTTCGCGGCCGTGACGGCCGCGGCGATCTCCGCCCTGACCACCGAGGATCAGATGGCCACCTGGGGCTGGCGGCTTCCCTTCCTGATGGCTGTGCCGCTCACCGTGTTCTGCCTGTGGGCCCGGCTGCGGATCGAGGACACCCCGGAATTCGAGGAGGCGGCACGGCGCGCCGACATCCCCGCGGCTCCCATCCGGGAGGTCCTGTCCACCCACCGTGTGGCGCTGCTGCAGTCCATCGGCCTGGCCATGGCCCAGGGCGGCGCCATCTTCCTCGGGCTGACCTACATCGGCATCTACCTGTCCACCGACCTGGGGTACGACTCCACGCTGGTGTTCTGGCTGAGCGCGGGTGTCGTGTTCGTCACCGTGCTGCTCATGGTGCCGGCCGGCTGGCTCGCCGCCCGTTTCGGCTGCCGTCGCGTCCTGATGGGCGGGTTGCTGGGCTTCCTGGTGACCGCCTATCCCGCGATGATGCTCATGGGCCGGCACAGCCTGGCCCTGGCCGGCCTGGCCTATCTGCTCTTCATGCTGAGCAGCGCCTTCGTACAGGTCCCGGCGGCCAGTCTGTGGCCGCATCTGTTCGAACGCCGGGTCCGCTACACCGGTATGGCGATCGGGTACAACGTCGGCACCGTCCTCGCGGGCGGTACGGCTCCGTACATCGCGGCCTTCCTGGTCCAGCGGACCGGGAACCTGCTCTCCCCGGCGTTCTTCGTCATGCTGGTCTGCCTCATCGGGATCGGTGTCCTGTTCACCGTCCGCAAGGATGTGTAGGGGGCGTCGGCTGTGGCGACCGCCGGTCGGTGTGGAGCGTCAGTCCGCTGTCCCGCCGGGATGACCGACGTGGCCGATGGTCTGACCGCCGTCGACGAGGAACTCCCCGCCCGTGGTGTAGGAGGCGTCGTCGCAGGCGAGGAACAGCACCATGCGGGTGACCTCCTCGGGCTCCCCGATGCGCGGTACCGGCTGATGGGCGAAGAGTTCGGGTGAGGCACCCTCACTCATGGGCGTACGGATGACACCCGGGTGTACGGAGTTGATACGCACCCCGGTGCCCGCCATGTCCAGGGCGGCGGCCTTGGTCATCCCTCGCACCCCCCACTTGCTCGCCACATAGCCGATGCCGCCGGCGAAACCCACGAGACCCGCGGCCGAGGAGACGTTGACGACCGCACCGCGGCCCCGGTCGCGCATGCCGGGGAGGACGGTGTGCATGCCGAGGAAGGCGCCCACCAGGTTGACGTCGAGGATCTGGCGGAAGTGCTCGGGCGACTGCTCCACCACGCCGCCGAAGTGCATGATCCCCGCGTTGTTGACCAGGATGTCCACGGGACCGAAGGTGTCCTCGACCGTGCGGACGACGGACCGCCACCCTGCTTCGTCGGTGACGTCGAGGTGACAGTACCGCGCGTGGGGGAGTTCACCGGCCAGGGCCTCTCCCGCGTCGTCCAGCAGGTCGCAGACGGCGACCCGGGCACCTTCCGCGGCCAGCCCGCGTATGTGCGAGGCGCCCATGCCCCGGGCCCCTCCCGTGACGATCGCAACCTTTCCGTCGAAGCGCATCCCGAGCTTCCCTTCCGTATGAGTGGTCAGAGGTCATCGAGGCGCCGGTACGCGCCCTCAGTCAGGGGACGAGCACGGCCCGGCCCCGCACCTGGCCTCGGCGAAGCCGGTCGATCGCCTCCGGCGCGGCGGACAGCGGAAACCGCTCCGTCTCGACCTGGAGCGCCCCCGAGCGGGCCAGCGTGACGACCTCGGCGAGTTCGGGGCGGGTACCCCAGAACGGCAGCGAGAGCCGGAAGCCGGGTGGGAGAACGCCCGGTTTGGAGACCGTCAGGCTGCCGCCTCCGCTTCCGACGACGGCGAGTTCACCGCCGGGGCGCAGGACGCTCGTCGCGAGTTCGAGTGTCTCCGCGGTGCCGACGAAGTCGAGCACGGCGTCCGCTCCCGCGTCACCGCTCCGCGCCCTCAGCACGCGGGCGGTGTCCGACCGCAGCAGGGTGCCGAACTCGGCGCCGGAGCGCGCCGCGAGAGCCAGCGCGTCCTCCCGTACATCGACCGCCAGCACGCGGCTCGCAGTGGTCGCGCGGAGGATCTGGACAGCCAGGTGGCCGAGTCCGCCGACACCGATGGTGACGGCGGTGGCACCCTCGCCGAGGGTGTGCCGGAGGCCGGCCACGGCGTGGTAGGACGTCAGGCCCGCGTCGGAGAGCGGGGCCGCCTGATCGGCGGGCAAGTCGCCGATCGGGACCAGGTGGCGGGCGGACGGAACGAGCAGGTAATCGGCCATTCCGCCGTCCCGGCCGAGTCCTGCCCCGTGCCAGGCGAGAGTGTCACGCCGGTCGCAGTAGTTGTCCCAGCCCATGGCGCAACGGCCGCAGGTGCCACAGCCCCACGGTCCGTGGAGCACCACGCGTTCACCGACCGCCACCCCGTGGGCGTCGGGCCCCAGGGCCGCGGCCCGCCCGGCGACCTCGTGGCCGAGGGTGAACGGCAGACGGTAGGGGAGCGTCCCCCCGGGCCCGTCGATGACGTGCAGGTCGGAACGGCACAGCCCGGTGGCTTCGACCCGCACCAGCACCTCGGCGCCGCGGGGCACGGGCCGCTCGATCTCGGCCGGTGTCGGCGGCTCGCCCCACGCCGTCATCCGCAGTGCCCTCATCTTCACCGTCCCAGGTCTTGTCAGGCCCGCGGCCGCCACGGTAACAGAGGTGAAGTTGGTTCAATAGGTCGCGTGGAGGCCTTGCTCGTGCGGAATCCGATCTCTGTCTATCTTGAATTGAGTTCAATTAGCATACTGCGCCCTACTGCCGTACGAGAACGATGGAGACCCCATGTACCGTCGCCACCCCGAGATCGCACCCCAGTTGCTGTCCGAAACGGACGAACAGCGGCAGTTGCGCACCGTCCTGCGCGACCTCTACACCGAGGCGAGCGGCGCCGAGGACGTACGGATCCATCTGGCCACCCCGCGCGGGTACGACGAAGCGCTCTGGGCGCGGCTCGCGAACGAGATCGGGGTCCACGGACTGGCCGTTCCGGAGGAGTACGGCGGGTCGGGCTTCACGTTCGCCGAACTGGCCGTGGTCCTGGAGGAATCCGGGCGCGCCCTGTATTGCGCACCGCTGCTGCCCACGGTGGTCCTGGCCGCGCACGCCCTGCTGCACAGCGGTGACCGGGCGGCGTGCGAGCGCTACCTGCCCCGGATCGCCGACGGCACGCTCACCGCGACCGTGGCCGGGTTCGGCGCCGACGAGCCCGGAGTCGCCGCGGAGCGGGGGGCATCGGGCTGGGTGCTGCGGGGGCGGGCGGACTTCGTACTCGACGGGGCCGGCGCGGATCTGATCCTGGTGCGGGCCGGAACGTCCGCCGGCCCCGGGCTGTTCGCCTGTGAGCCGGCCTCGGATGCCTGTCGGCGGACTCCGCGCCGTGTCCTGGACGAGACGCGGCGCCAGGCGCTGGTGGAGTTCCGGGGCGCCCCGGCCGCGGCCGTGGGCGTGGCGGAGGGCGCCGAGGACACGGTCTCGGCGACCCTGGACGCCGGGCGGGCCGCGCTGGCGGCCGAACAGGTCGGCGGCAGCGGGCACGCGCTGGACGCCACGGTCGCGTTCGCCCTGGAGCGCCACCAGTTCGGGCGCCCGATCGGTTCCTTCCAGGCCGTCAAGCACCGGCTGGCCGACGTGCTGGTCGCGCTGGAAACGGCGCGTTCGGCATCCGCGTACGCGACCGCCTGCGCCGCCGCCTCTCCGGCGCACCTGCCGGTGGCCGCCTGTGCGGCCGCCGTGGTCTGCTCCGAGACCTTCCGTCTGGCGACCGCCGAGTACGTCCAGCTGCACGGCGGCATCGGCTTCACCTGGGAGCACCCGGCCCATCTGTATGTGCGCCGCGCACGCGGCAGTGAGGTGTTGTTCGGCACGGCGGACCGGCACCGGGCCCGGCTCGCCGAACTCGTCGGTCTCGCCACCCGCCCCGCCATGGTGGCTGAACCGAACTAGGGAAGCCCAGGAGGTGGGCGAGCGATCCTCCCACTCTGTCTCGATCAAGGGGTTGACAGGGGATCTCCATGCTCTCAAAGTTGTAGTGAATTCAGTTCAGTTTGGAGGGGTGAGGCAGATGGCAGTGGAAGACGAGATCCAGTTCGAGCGGGACGGCCACGTCGCCCGTGTGTGGCTCAACCGCCCGTGGAAGAAGAACTGCGTCACGGTGCCGATCCTGGACCGGCTCGACGAGATCGTCACCGAGGTGGACGAGGACCCCGAGCTGCGGGTCCTGGTGGTCCGCGGCCGCGGTGGCACCTTCTGTTCGGGCTTCGACCTCGACAGCCTGAAGGCCGACTACGTCGGCAAGTCGAACGCGATCGACGTCGCGGTGAAGTCCGCGAAGGTGTGCGACCGCCTGTACTCGATGAAGACCCCCTCGGTCGCGGTCCTGGAGGGCCATGTCACCGCCGGCGGCTTCGAGATCATGATCTCCTGCGACTTCGCCATCTCGGCGGATGACGCCAAGATCGGCGACTTCCACATCCGCCGCGCGCTGTTCGGCGGCGCCGGTCCGATCTACCGGGTGCCGCGCATGATCGGCATTCGCAAGACCAAGGAGCTGATGCTCACCGGCAAGCTGCTCTCCGGTGTCGAGGCCGCCGAGTTCGGGCTGATCAACAAGTCGGCCCCGGCCGACAAGCTGGACGAGACGGTCGAGGACTTCATCGGCGACCTCACCGACAAGAGCCCCTTCACGATGTGGCTCACGAAGATGACGATCGACCGCAGTCTGGATGCCGACACCCAGTCGCTGATGGTGATGGAGCACCTCGCGGTGGGCGTGGCGCTCAACTCCGAGGACGCGAACGAGGGCGTGTCGGCGTTCCTGGAGAAGCGTGAACCCAAGTGGCAGGGGCGCTGATCCGCATGGTCATGGATCCGCGGAGTCCGGCCGCCGGGCTCCAGGGCTCACGCTGCCGTGGCTGCTCGGTGACGGTCTACCCCGCGGATGACGCGTGCCCGCGCTGCGGAGGGCCGGCCGATCCGGCGGCCCTTCACGGCGTGGGCACGCTGTGGACCTGGACGGTGCAGCGCTACGCCCCCAAGTCGCCGCCCTACCGGATCCCGCCCGGAGGCTTCGCGCCGTTCGCGCTCGGCTACGTCGAGCTGGCAGAGGACGTGCGGGTGGCCGCCGTCCTGGACGTCGACGACCTCGAGGACCTCCACATCGGCATGTCCCTCACCGTGACGGCGGGCCACGGGGTCCCGCGGGCCAGGCCCACGGCCCTGGGCGAGGAGGGTTCATGAGCGCCGACGTCCTGATCTGCGGCGCCGGGCGCACCCCGTTCGGCCGGTCGGAGGCGACCGGCCGGCAGCTGGCCGTCGGCGCGGTGAACGCGGCGCTGGCGGACGCCGGGATCGAGTGGTCGCGGGTGCGGGCCGCGTTCGGCGGCAGCGACAGCGCGGGCCTCGCCGACACCCTGGTGGCCCGACTCGGGCTGACCGGGCTGCCGTTCGTCAACGTCAAGAACGGCTGCGCCACCGGCGGCAGCGCGCTGGTCTCCGCCGTGAACGCGATCCGCTCCGGCATGGCCGACGTCGTCCTTGCCGTCGGCTTCGACAAACACCCGCGCGGCGCCTTCGACCCGAGGCCGGAGGACTGGGGGCTGGGAACGGAGTACGGCAGCGACGGGCTGATGGTGACCACCCAGTTCTTCGGGATGAAGATTCAGCGCTACATGTACGACCACGGGATCACCCCGCGGACCCTCGCCCTGGTGGCCGAGAAGGCGTACCGCAACGGTGGCCTGACCCCCGAGGCGTGGCGCCGCAAGCCGCTGTCCACCGAGGAGATCCTCGGCTCCGGCATGGTCAGCGATCCGCTGACCCGTTACATGTTCTGTTCCCCGGGAGCCGGCGCGGCGGCCCTGGTGCTCTGTTCGCCCGAGGCCGCCCGCACCATGGACGGCTCGCCGGTCACCTTGCGCTCGGCGGCCGTGCGCACCCGGCGCTTCGGCTCCTTCGAGGTGTTCAGCCCCTGCATCCCCGGGGGCGAACTGACCAGTGTCAGCCGTGACGCCTCGGCCGCCGCCTTCGAGGAGGCGGGGCTCGGCCCCGGGGACGTCGACGTCTGCCAGTTGCAGGACACCGAGAGCGGCGCCGAGGTCATGCACATGGCCGAGTGCGGGTTCTGCGCGGACGGCGAGCAGGAGCGGCTGGTCGCCTCCGGCGCCACCGGGATCGGCGGGACGCTGCCGGTCAACACCGACGGCGGCTGCATCGCCAACGGCGAACCCATTGGAGCCTCGGGACTGCGCCAGGTCTACGAGGTCGTGCAGCAACTGCGCGGGCGGGCGGGCGAACGCCAGGTCCCGGGCGAACCCAGGGTCGGCTTCACCCATGTGTACGGCGCCCCCGGCGTGAGCGCCTGCACCGTGCTGTCCCGCTGAATGTCCCGCCGATCGGAGGTGGAAGAAGAGATGAGAGACATCCCGCGGCCCGAGGAGTTCCGCGCCCAGTCCCGGCAGTGGCTCGGCACGGTCGCCCGGCCCCGCGCCGCCGAAGGGGAGTGGGGCAGCGGCTCCGACTCCGTCGCCGTGTTCGAGAACTGGACCGAGGAGCAGGAACTCGAGCACACCGCCCGCGTCCAGGAGTGGGAACGCACCCGCTACGACCAGGGCTGGGGGGCGCTCAACTGGGAGGAGACGTACGGCGGGCGGGGCCTGCCCGCGTACTACGAGCAGCTCTACCGAGGCGAGGAGGCGGCCTTCGACGTGCCGCGCCGCACCGAGATCTTCCCCGTGACGCAGGCGCTCGTCGCCCCCGCGATCGGCATCTGGGGCACCGAGGAGCAGAAGCGGCGCTGGCTGCGGCCCATGCTGCGCACCGACGAGCTCGCCTGTCAGCTGTTCTCGGAGACCGAGGCCGGCTCCGACCTCGCCGCGGTGCGGACCAGGGCGGTGCGCGAGAGCGACCACTGGGTGCTGACCGGGCACAAGGTGTGGACCTCCGGGGCCCGCGTCGCGACCTGGGGCGTCGCGGTGTGCCGCACCGATCCGGCCGCCGCCAAGCACACCGGCATCACCGTCTTCCTGGTGCGCATGGACGCGCCCGGCGTCACCGTCCGGCCCATCCGGCAGATGACCGGTGGCACCAGCTTCAACGAGGTCTACCTCGACGGCGTGCGGGTGCCCGACACCGACCGGCTGGGGCCGGTCGGCGAGGGCTGGCGGGTCACGCTCAGCGTGCTGGCCGCCGAGCGGCTCGACTCCGGCGGCCTCGGCCTGGACAACGCCGACCGGGCGCTGGAACTGGCCGGGCATCTGCCGCGCCCCCTCACCGGCAGCGAGCAGCAGCGCGCCGCCGACCTGCACATCCGCGCCCTCGTCCAGCGGCTCATCGGACTGCGGGTGACCGCCGCCCTCGCCGCCGGGCGCGAGCCCGGCGCGGAGGCCTCGGTCGGCAAGCTGTACGCCACCGAGACCATGCGGCGCACCGGCGACCTGGTGTCCGAGCTGCTGGGGCCGAGCCTCGTGGCGGACACCGGGGCGTGGGGCACCTACGCCTGGACGGAGCACCTGCTCGGCGCCCCCGGCTACAGCATCGCGGGCGGCACCGACGAGATCCAGCACAACATCCTCGCCGAACGCGTGCTCGGCCTGCCCAAGGAGCCCGTCCGATGAACACGGCCACCCAGGCGCCGGAGCCGGCCGCCCGGGTGCGCGACCGGCTCGCCCGCCGCCACCCGGGTGCGGCGATCGGCGAGTTGACGGTGCTGCCCGGCGGCCACTCGGGGCTGACGTACTCGGTCGCGGCGGGGGAAGCCAGGTACGTCGTCAAGGCGGTGCCTGCGGGGCAGCGGCCCGTAGGGCGCAACGACATACTGCGCCAGGCACGGGTGCTGCGCGCGCTGGCCGGGTCCGCGGTGCCGGTTCCGGGCGTCGTGGCCGTCGACGAGACCCCGCCCGCGTGGTTCGCCATGGACTTCGCGGCCGGGGAGGCCGTCGAGCCGGTGCTCGACGACGACGAGGTGCCCGCCGCGACGGCCCGCGCCCGGATGCTGGAGATCGCATCCGTCCTGCGGCGGCTGCACGACACCGATGTCGACACGCCCGGGCTCGACCCGCCCGAACCGCTCGACCCGGTCGGCGAGTTGCGGCGATGGAGCCGCACCCTGCACGCCGTCCCCGCCGAACTGCGGCCCGGTGGCGAGGAGTTGCTGGCCCGCCTCGCCGACGACGTGCCCCGCGCCATTCCGCCGGTGCTCCTGCACGGGGACTTCCGGCTCGGCAATGTGCTCTGCGCCGGCGAGCGGGCGGTGGCCGTCGTCGACTGGGAGATCTGGAGCGTCGGCGACCCGCGCATCGACCTCGGCTGGTTCCTGCTCTTCGCCGACCACCGCAACTTCCCCCAGCTGGGGCACGCCGTGCCCGGTCTGCCCAGCGAGGCCGAACTGCTGGACACCTACGGTGCCGGCCGGCCCGCGCTGCCCGCGATGGACTGGTTCCGGGCGCTCGGCCGCATGAAGATGGCCGCGATCATGGGCCACAACCTGCGCCGGCACCGCGAGGGCAAGCACCACGACCCGGACCAGGAGCGCCTGCCGCCCACCATCGCCGCGATGATCCGCACGGCCCGCGACATCCTCGGCTGATCCCGCCCCACCGAACAGGAGCAATCGTGGATTTCGGATTCTCGCCCCGGGCGAGTGAACTCCAGGACCGCATGCGGTCGTTCATGGAGCAGCACGTCCTTCCGGCGGAAGGCGTTTACGACCGACAGCTGGCCCAGGCGGACGACCCGCATGCCCTGCCCCCGGTGATGGCCGAGCTGAAGGAGAAGGCGCGTGCCGAGGGCCTGTGGAACCTCTTCATGGCGCACGGCGACTGGGGCGCGGGGCTCAGCAACCTCGAGTACGCGCCGCTCGCCGAGCTGGCGGGCCGCTCCATCATCGGCCCCGAGGTGTTCAACTGCTCGGCGCCCGACACCGGCAACATGGAGCTGCTCGCGCTGTACGGCACAGCCGAGCAGCAGGAGCGCTGGCTGCGTCCCCTGCTGGACGCGGAAATCCGCTCGTGCTTCGCCATGACCGAACCGGAGGTCGCCAGCTCCGACGCCCGCAACATCCGCACCCGCATCACCCGCGACGGCGACACGTACGTGGTCAACGGCCGCAAGTGGTACACCTCCGGGATCCTCGACCCCGACTGCAAGCTGATCATCCTGATGGGCAAGACCGACCCGGAAGCGCCCACCTACCGGCAACAGAGCATGCTGCTCATCCCCCGGGACACCCCGGGCGTCACGGTGCTGCGCGACCTGCCCATGTTCGGCTACACCGACCGGCTCGGACACGGAGACGTGCTCTTCGAGAACGTCCGCGTGCCGGTGGAGAACATCCTCGGCGGTGAGGGCGAGGGCTTCGCGCTCGCCCAGGGACGGCTCGGTCCGGGGCGCATGCACTACGCGATGCGCGCCGTGGGCTTCGCCGAGCGCGCCCTACAGCTGATGTGCGAGCGCGTCACCGAACGCACCGCCTTCGGCGGGCCGCTCGCCGAACAGGGGGTGGTCCGGGAGTGGATCGCCCGCAGCCGCATCGAGATCGAGCAGCTGCGTCTCCTCGTCCTCAAGTCGGCCTGGCTGATGGACACCGTCGGCAACGCCGCCGCCCGCATGGAGGTCGCCGCGATCAAGGTCGCGGCGCTGGAGGTGGCACACAAGGTGGTCGACCGGGCGGTACAGGCACACGGCGCGGCGGGGGTGAGCGACGACACCGTACTGGCCCGGCTGTACGCCATCACGCGGGCGCTGCGCATCGCCGACGGCCCCGACGAGGTGCATCTGCGGACGGTGGCCCGCCAGGAACTCGCGCCATACGAACAGGCCGGCGAGAAGGCCGGCAAGAAGACCGAGACGAAGGCGGGGACGGCGTGAGTGCCAACAGCCTCGACGGCAGGGTCGCCGTCATCACCGGCGGATCCCGCGGCATCGGCCTCGGCATCGCCACCGCCTACCGGGCGGCCGGCGCGCACGTGGTGATCGCGGCCCGCAAGCCGGCCGGGCTCGCCGAGGCGCGCGAGGAGTTGCTGCGCCTCAAGGGCGACGGCGATGTCCATACGGTGGTGGCGAACGCCGGTGAACCGGAACAGGCCGAGGCATGCGTCGAGGAGACGATGTCCCGCTTCGGCCGGGTCGACGTCCTCGTGAACAACGCGGCTACCAACCCGTACCACGGCGATCTGCTCGACCTGGACCTGCCGCGTGCGGAGAAGACCGTCCGCGTCAACCAGTACGGCATGATCGCCTGGACCCGGTACGCCTGGCAGGCCTGGATGGCCGAGCACGGGGGAGCGGTGGTCAACATCGCCTCCGTGGGCGGGCTCGTCGTCGATCCGCACATCGGCTACTACAACGCCACCAAGGCCGCCATGCTGCACCTGACCCGGCAGCTCGCCTACGAACTCGGGCCGCGCGCCCGCGTCAACGCCATCGCCCCCGGACTGATCAAGACCGAGCTGGCGCGGGCGGTGTGGGAGGTCCGCGAGCCGATCCTCACCGCCAAGCTGCCGCTGCGGCGCCTCGGCACGGTGGCGGACGTGGCACACGCGGCGCTGTTCCTGGCCTCCGACGCCTCGTCCTGGATGACCGGCCAGACCCTGGTGCTCGACGGCGGCGCGACCGCCCTGCCGATCGGGGTGGAGGGATGACCGCGCCGCGCCCCGCCGCGGAGCTGTTCTCGCTCCAGGGCAGGACGGCCCTGGTCACCGGTGCCTCCGCCGGGCTCGGCGCACGCTTCGCCGCCGTCCTCGCGCAGGCCGGCGCCACCGTGTTCGCCGCAGCCCGGCGCATCGACCGGCTGAAGGAGCTCGCCGACGCCGATGCGCGCATCCACCCCGTCGCCTGCGACGTCTCGCTCGCCGCCGACCGCACACGGCTGGCCGAGACCGCGCTGGCCACCACCGGCCACATCGACATCCTGGTCAACAACGCGGCCACCTCCGGCGAGACCCGCGCCGAGGACGAATCCCCGGACGCTTTCGCCGACGTCCTCGGCGTCAACCTCACCGCGCCCTTCCACCTGGCACGTCTCGTGGCGGAGGCACCCGCCGGGGAAGGCGCGCCGCCCCGGAGCGTCATCAACGTCTCCTCCATCCTCGGCCTGGTGACCGCCGCCCCGCTCGGCGGCGCGAGCTACTCGGCGTCCAAGGCCGGTCTGATCGGGCTGACCCGGGAGCTGGCCGGACAGTGGGGCCGAAGCGGAACCCGCGTCAACGCGCTCGCTCCGGGCTGGTTCCGCACCGAGATGACCGCGGACCTCTTCGGCGACGAGCGCTCCAGCCGATGGGTCGAGCGCAACACGCTGCTGCGGCGCGGCGGCGGGGAGCATGAACTCGACGGCGCGCTGCTGTTCCTCGCCTCGGACGCCTCCTCGTACTGCACCGGGCAGGTCCTGACCGTGGACGGCGGATGGACCGCGCGATGAGGGTCGGCATCGAGATCGACGACGGCCTGGCCCGCGTCACTCTGCGCCGGGGCGAGGCGGGCAACGCCATCGACCTGGGCATGGCGCGCGGGCTGCTGGACGCGGCGCGGGTCTGCGCCGCCGAGGCCGTCCGGGCCGTGCTGCTGACCGGGGAGGGGAAGTCCTTCTGCGTCGGCGGCGACCTCAGGGAGTTCTCCCGGCTCTCCGGCGAGGCGCTGCGCCAGCATCTCATCACGGTGACCGACGCGCTCCACGAGGCCCTGCGTACGTTCGCGGAAAGCGACGCGCCCGTGGTGGCCGCCGTGCAGGGGGCCGTCGCCGGTGCGGGCATCGGCCTGGCCGCGTCCGCCGATGTGACCCTCGCCGCCGCCGACGCCTCGTTCACCGTCGCGTACACCGGCATCGGTTACTCACCGGACGCCGGGGTCAGCTGGTTCCTGCCCCGTCTCGTCGGCCCCAAGCGGGCCCTGGACCTGCTGCTGACCAACCGCCGCGTCGCGGCGCCGGAGGCGGCGGACATCGGACTGGTGAGCCGGGTCGTCGCCCCCGACCGGCTGGCCGCCGAGGCCGTGCGCACGGCCGAGGCCCTGCGGCACGGCCCCACCGCCGCCTTCGGCGCCACCCGCCGGCTCGTCGCCGCCGGGCTGACCTCGGATCTCGGCTCGCACCTGGACCGCGAGGCCCGTGCGATCGCCGCCGCGGCCGCCTCCGACGCGGGCCGGGAGGGTGTCGCCGCCTTCCTGGGCAAGCGGGCGCCCGACTTCACGCGCACCGCGCCCAGGACCTGAACCCGTACCCGAAATCCAGGGAGCATCACCATGTCGGAAGCATTCATCGTCGGAGCCGTCCGCACCCCCGTCGGCCGCCGCAAGGGCGCGCTCAGCGGGGTGCACCCCGCCGACCTCGGCGCCCATGTGCTGCGCGCCCTGCTGGAGCGCACCGGTGCCGATCCGGGGGCGGTCGACGATGTGTACTTCGGGTGCGTCAGCCAGATCGGCGCGCAGACCGGCAACGTCGCACGCACCGCATGGCTGTCGGCGGGGCTGCCGCAGCACGTCCCCGGCACCACCATCGACCGCCAGTGCGGTTCCTCCCAGCAGGCCGTGCACTTCGCCGCCCAGGCGGTCGGCTCCGGCACCGCCGACCTGGTGGTCGCCGGCGGGGTGGAGGTGATGAGCCTGGTGCCCATCGCCGGCCCCATGACCGTCGGCGAACAGGCCGGCATGGGCAGCCCGTACGCGGGGAACGGCTGGCGCGAGCGCTTCGGGGACCAGGAGGTCTCACAGTTCCGCGGAGCCGAGCTGATCGCCGAGAAATGGGGCATCTCCCGCGCGGACATGGAGCGGTTCGCGCTCACCAGCCACCAGCGGGCCGTCGCCGCCCGGGCCGACGGCGCCGTCGACGACGAGATCACCCCGGCCTTCGGCCTCACCGCCGACGAGGGCCCGCGCGCCGACACCACCCTGGAGAAGATGGCCGGCCTGAAGACCCTCGCCGAGGACGGCCGGCTGACCGCCGCCGTCTCCAGCCAGATCTCCGACGGCGCCGCCGCCCTGCTGATCGCCTCGGAGGAGGCGGCGCGCCGCCACGGTCTGACCCCGCTCGCACGTGTGCACACCATGGCCGTCGTCGGCTCCGATCCGATCCACATGCTGACCGGTCCGATCCCCGCCACCGAGAAGGTCCTGGACAAGGCCGGGCTGTCGATCGGCGACATCGATCTGGTCGAGATCAATGAGGCCTTCGCCTCGGTCGTCCTCGCCTGGCAGAAGGAGATCGGCGCGGCCCCCGACCGGGTCAACGCCTTCGGCGGCGCCATCGCGCTCGGACATCCGCTCGGCGCCACCGGCGCCCGGCTCATGACCACGCTCGTCCACCAGCTGCGCAGGACCGGCGGACGCTATGGCCTCCAGACGATGTGCGAGGGCGGCGGCATGGCGAACGCGACCGTACTGGAGCGCCTTTGACCCGAGCCGATTGGCAACCGAGTTCAACTTGGGGCTACTCTCGGGTATCGACGAGGTGGGCGGCAAGCCGGGAGACAGGCCATGGCTACGAGGAGCGTTGAACCGGAAGCGGGACCGAGGTCCAAGCGTGCCGCCATCCTGGAGGCCGCCGTCGCCTGCTTCGGCGAGACGGGCTTCGAGGCCACGAAGTGGTCCACGGTGGCGGAGCGGGTCGGCATCGGACAGACGGCGCTGTACCACTACTTCGAGTCCAAGACCCACTGCCTGCTCACCATCATGCGGCTGGAGCTCCAGCGGTCCCATGAGAAGTTCACGGAGGCGACCGCGGACGTCACCGAGCCGACCGAGGCGCTCCGGGCGGCCGTCCGCGTGGCGTACGACGTCTCCGACCACGAGGTCCTGCAGATGCGCATTCTGCACAACCACATGGACCTGCTCTCCGGCCCGCGCAAGTCCAAGCGGGAGGAGGCCGAGCGCGTCGAGGCCCGCCAACTGGTCCAGCTCGTCGAGCGGGACTGGACGAACCTGCTGGTACGGGGCATGTCCATGGGCGCGTTCCCGCTCCGGGACGCACACTTGCTGGGCGCGGGTGTGCTCGGTCTGATCGTCAGCGTCTGGCGGTGGTACCGGCCGTCGGGGCCGACGCCGCTGTCGGAGGTCAGCGAACTGATCGAGGGCGCCTGTGTGCGGATGGTCGCCACATGACGCCCTGAGCGCCCCTGCCGCTTCCGGCCCCCGGTGGACATCCGCCGGGGGCTTCGCCGTGTCCGCGTTCGAGCCTCGCCGATGGCGCGGACACTGTCGTACGGACTCTTGTCAGGCGTGTTTCTCCGGGATTACCATCCAAACTGAATTGAACTTGGCTCAGGTTGATCTGGGGTCCCGGCGGCAGCGCGGAGGTACCCGACTCCACCAGGCCCGCCCCGCGGCCGCCGACTGAAAGGGGCGCATTCATGGCGTTGCGCGCGTATCTGGCCAGCATGGACAGTCTCCATCCGGAACGGACGCTGGACCTGCTCGAACCCGACTTCCGGTTCCTCATCGCCCTGCCGGGCAAAGAGGTCATCGGCACATCCAGCGAAGACTTCGCCGCGTACATCGCCGGCCGCAATCCCGTGGAGCGGGCGCATGAGATCCTGCGCTACAGCCGGGACGGCGACCTCGAGACCGTGTACGGAGTGGTGACGGAGGGCGGACGGTACATCGGCTCCTTCCTCTCGGCCGCCGTGCTCTCACCCGGCGGGCTCATAGCGCGCTACCAGGCCTTCTTCTCCACCTCGTTCGAGCTGGTCGACTGGGCCCGGCAGGGCGCGCAGCCCGCGTCCCCCTCGCGGCGGGCCGCGGAAGAGCGGAGCCGGGTATGACGGACACTTCGGCCGCGGCGCCCTTCCTCACCGCGTGGTTCGAGATTCTCGACGGGGACGAGCCGTCCCGGATCCTCGACCTGATCAGCGACGACTTCTCGCTGTCCATCCTGTTCTCCACCGGCGGCGGCAACGCCACCGACTTCGCCGGGGGCCGCGCCGCCCTGGTGGGCTACCTCGAACAGCGCGAGAAGGGCACCCGCACCCATCATCGGCTGTCGGCGACCACGCTCGGCCAGGACGAACTGTTCCTGGGTGAGGTACGGCGCGCGGGTGTCCCCGAGGCCAGCTTCGTCGCCGCCGGGCGGGTGAACGGCGAAGGCCGGTTGGAGCGCCTGCTGATCGGGCGCTCGTCCGAGGTCCGCTTCACCTGACCGCTGTCCGCCCGACCCACCGACCACGTTCCACCGCCTACGTTCCACTGCCTACGTTCCAGCGACCCTGTGCGGAGTGCTGTCATGTACAACCTCGTCCTGTTGGCGGCTCGGCCCCCGGAGTGGACGCACGAGCAGTTCATCACGTGGTGGCGCGGCGACCACGCGGAGCTGACCTGCCGCCTGCCCGGGCTGCGCGCTTGGCGGCACACCGAGATCGACGCCGCTTTGGAGCCGCGCTCCGAAGGCTGGGACGGGATTTCCGTGCTCGGCTTCGACTCCCCGGAGGACCTGAAGAAGGCCCTCGCGAGCCCAGAGTGGGCGGATGCCGTCGCGCAGGTCGGTGACATGAAGGGCCGCCGCATCGCGGTCATGGGGCATGAGGCGGAGATGTTCACCGCGTGAGGATGGGGGCAGCATGCGACAGGTAGTGCGGGAGTTCCAGCAACAGGCGGACGAGGCCGACTTCGTCGCCGTGATGGACGACACCGGAAGCCATACGGCCCGAAAGCTCCTCGACGAGGCCACGCGGCTGGCCGGAGCGCTGTCCGCCGGCACGGCCGACGGAGCGGTCGGCACCGTCCTGGTCCAGGCGGACAACTCATGGCGTACCGTCGCCGCCACCCTTGCCGTGGGTCTGAGGGGCGGCGTCCTCGCGGTGGTCAATCGGCACACCACATACGCCGAGTTCACCGCCGCCTGGGAGGACATCCGTCCGGACGCCGTCGTCGCCGAGGCCTCGGCCATGGAGCAGTGGACGGTGGCAGAACGGCTGCCGGGCGCGGCGCGGACGGTGCTCGACGGCTGGATGTGCCGGTCCGCATCCCACAGGCATGAGGTGTCGCGGTGGTCGGGCGGCGTCCTGATCGGCCTGACCTCCGGGTCGACGGGGCGGCCCAAAGGCGTCGTGCAGTCCGAGCAGGCCCTGCGCTATGCCGCCACGAGCACCATCACCGTCAACGGACTGTCGCGGGGCGACGCCGTCGCCGCGCTCGTACCGCTGTCGTCGACGGCGGCGTACTGCTTCGGCGTCTACCTCTCCCTCCTGCTGCGCGGGCCGCTCGTCATGACGAGGAAGTGGGACAGGGCGGTCGCACTGCGGCGGATGGCCGAGGCCGGTGTCAGATGGAGCATGTGCGTGCCGACCATGGTGTTGCAGATGGGCGCCGAGGCGGCCGGCTCCGGCATCCTCCGCGGCGTCCGGTCGATCACCGTCGGCGGCGGTCCCATGGACCGCGGGGCCCTGGCCCGCGCCGAACAGTCCCTCGGCACGAAGATCCTGCGTGTCTTCGGCATGTCCGAGTGTCTGGGCCACACCTCGCCCGGCCCCGACGACCCCGAGGAGATCCGGCTGGGCAGGGACGGCCGCCCATTCCCGGGCACGGACGTGCGCGCGCTCACCCCCGACGGTCAGGTGGCCGGCCCCGGTGTGCTGGGCCGGGCGCAGGTGCGCGGCCCTTCCCTCTTCCTCGGCTACGCCCGCGAGGGGAAGGCCGATCCGCCGACCCTGACGCAGGACGGCTATCTGCCCACGGGCGACCTGCTGATGGCCCACGAGGACGGAACCATCAGCATCATGGGCCGCGAGAAGGACATCATCATCCGAGGCGGCCGCAATATCGACATCACCGAGATAGAGCGCGCGGTCGCCAGCCACCCACGCGTGGCCAGGGTCTGTGTCGTGCCGGTCCCCGACGACGTTCTCGGCGAACGTGTGGCGCTGCTCGTCGTCACCGAGGACGGCGGCGGTCTCGACCTGGCCGAGGTGACCGGTCATCTGGAGAGCGCCGGTCTGTCCAAGACCAAGTGGCCCGAGTACGTGTACGGCATCGAGGAGCTTCCTCAGACGAAGGTCGGCAAGCTCGACCGGGGCGGGGCCCGGGACTTGGCCGTCAGGCTGCACACCCGTGGGGCCGGCCGGCCCTGACGGAACATGCCATCCGGCGTGATCCGGGACAACACATCGAACAAGACCGACAAGATCGAACAAGACCGACAAGATCGAACAAGATCGACAAGATCGACAAGGAGGACCATGACGCAGCGGTTCGGCCAGGGCCCGTGGGCAGCGGCCGGAATCCAGACCGTACGGCCCGGGGTGCACCGCGTGCCTCTGCCGCTTCCGGGCGACGGTCTGCACGCCGTCAACGTCTACCTCCTGGAGGACCTGGCCGACGACGGCGGCATCGTCATGATCGATGGCGGCTGGGCGATCCCCGAGGCGCGCAAGGCGCTCGAGGAGGCCCTGGCCGCCATCGACCGCGACCCCGGCGACATCAGCCACATCCTGGTCACCCACATCCACCGCGACCACTACACGCATGCGGTGGAACTGCGCCGGTCGCTGGGCTCCCGCGTCTATCTCGGGGCAGGGGAACGTCCAGGCCTGGAGATGCTCGACCGCCTGCGCAGCGACCAGCCCGTCGGCTCACTGCGGACCCTGCGCGCGGCGGGAGCCGGGGAACTCGCCGACCGCATCGAGGCGATGGACCACGGTGGCTACGACCCGAGTGTGTGGGAGACGCCCGATCGCTGGCTCGGCGCCGAGACCCTCCGCTTCGGCGACCGCGAGCTGCGCGTCATACCCACGCCCGGACACACCAAGGGCCATGTGGTCTACCTGGACGAGCAGCGGGGGCTGCTGTTCTCCGGGGACCATGTGCTGCCTCATATCACCCCGTCCATCGGCTTCGAGCTGGCCGAGCCCGGTGGCCGTCCGCTCGCCGACTACCTGGATTCGCTGCGGCTGATGACCCGCTACGCCGACGCCCGCCTGCTGCCCGCGCACGGACCGGTCGCCGACAGCGCCCACACCCGGGTCGCCGAGCTGCTCGACCACCATGGCGAGCGGCTGGACAGGAGTCTGACGGCGCTGGGCGAGGACACGCTCGACGCCCATGCGGTGGCGCGCAAGCTCGCATGGACCCGCCGGGCAGTGCCGTTCGGCGAGCTGAGCGCCTTCAACCAGATGCTCGCGGTCAATGAGACGGCGGCGCACCTGGATGTTCTGGTGCTGCGGGGGCGGGCGACGGTGACGTCGGCCGACGGTGTGAGCCAGTACACGCGTGTGGGGTGACAGCACCCGCGGATCACGATCTGTGCTTCTGCTCACACCGTCGTCACCTTCAGTAATTTACTAGGACGTCCTAGTATCTCTTTGGTAAGCGTTCCCCTGCCCGCCCGGGAAGGCCCCCCATGAATGATCTGCATCGTCCCGCGCGTCCCATCCGACTGGTCACCGCTTCGGCCCTGTTCGACGGGCACGACGCCTCGATCAACATCATGCGGCGGATCTTCCAGTCCCAGGGCGCCGAGGTGATCCACCTCGGACACAACCGCTCGGTGCGGGAGGTCGTGGACGCGGCGCTCGAGGAGGACGCCCATGGTGTGGCGGTCTCCTCCTACCAGGGCGGGCACGTGGAGTACTTCGAGTACCTGGTCGAGTCGCTGCGCCAACGAGGGGCGGAGCACGTTCGTGTGGTGGGCGGCGGAGGCGGCGTCATCGTGCCGGAGGAGATCGCCCGGCTGCGCAAGAGCGGAGTGACCATCTTCTCCCCTGAGGACGGCCAGCGGATGGGCCTCGTCGGGATGGTCAACACGGTGGTGCGGGACTGCGACTTCGACCTCTGGGACGGCAAACCCGCCGACGCCGCCGCCGTACTCGCCGGCGATCGGTTCGCTATCGCCCGTGCCATCACCGGTGCGGAGCTCGGCAAGCTGCCCCCGGATCTCCTGGGGCAGCTGCGTGCCGCCGCGGCGGCCCGGGCCACGCCGGTGCTGGGCATCACCGGCACCGGCGGCTCGGGGAAGTCGTCACTGACCGACGAGCTGGTACGCCGGTTCCTTGTCGACCAGCAGGACCTTCGCATAGCGGTGATCGCCGTCGACCCGACCCGCCGTCGTGGTGGCGGTGCGCTGCTCGGCGATCGCATCCGAATGAACTCCCTGGACGGGAATCGGGTCTTCTTCCGGAGCCTGGCCACCCGTGGCAGCCACGAGCTGCCCGAGCATCTCTCCGAGGTGATCGACGTGGTCAAGGGCGCCGGGTTCGACCTGGTGATCGTGGAGACACCGGGCATCGGCCAGGGCGACGCCGCGATCGTGCCGTTCGTCGACACCTCGATGTACGTGATGACGCCGGAGTTCGGCGCCGCCTCGCAGCTGGAGAAGATCGACATGCTCGACTTCGCCGACGTGGTGGCGATCAACAAGTTCGAGCGGCGCGGCGCCAAGGACGCGCTGCGTGACGTGAGCCGCCAACTGGTCCGCAACCGCGGAGCGTTCGGCACGAGTCCCGAGGACATGCCGGTGTTCGGCACCTCGGCGGCCACGTTCAACGACGACGGTGTCACCGCGCTCTACCAGCACCTGAAGACCATCCTGGCCGAGCGCGGGCTGCCGCTGTCCGAGGGCACGCTGCCGCCGGTCGACGTGCGCCAGTCCTCCGGCATCCGGCAGGTGGTGCCCCCGGACCGGGTGCGCTATCTCGCCGAGATCACCGAGACGATCCGCAGGTACCACGCCGAGACCGGACTGCTGGCCGAGGAGGCCCGGCGGGTGCAGCGCCTGGAGGCGGTCAAGGGCGAGCTCGTCACGGCCGGCGCCGATGCGGGGAACGTAGAGTCGCTGCTCGAGGACGCCCGCAAGAAGCTCCCGCACGACATCGCGGAGCAGATCGGGAACTGGCCCGCCGTCGTGGCCTCGTACTCCGGCGAGGAGCAGGTGGTGAAGGTCCGGGACAGGGAGATCCGCACCAAGCTGACCCGCGAGTCCCTGTCGGGCAGCAGGGTCCCCCGCGTCGCCCTGCCCGGGTTCACCGACCACGGGGAGCTGGTGCGGTTCTGGCGACGGGAGAACCTGCCCGGCCACTTCCCGTTCACGGCCGGGGTGTTCCCGTTCAAGCGTGACGGTGAGGACCCGGCGCGTATGTTCGCCGGTGAGGGCGATCCGTTCCGTACCAACCGGCGGTTCAAACTGCTCTCCGAGGGCCAGCCGGCCACCCGGCTGTCCACCGCCTTCGACTCGGTCACCCTCTACGGCCGTGACCCGGACGAGCGCCCGGACATCTACGGGAAGGTCGGCACCTCCGGAGTGTCGGTGGCCACGCTGGAGGACATGAAGGCGCTCTACGACGGCTTCGATCTGGTCTCGCCGACGGCCTCGGTCTCCATGACGATCAACGGGCCCGCGCCGACCGTCCTGGCGTTCTTCCTCAACACCGCCGTCGACCAGCAGATCGAAAGGTTCCGCGCCGCCGAGGGCCACGACCCGTCGCCCGAAGAGGCGGCCGAACTGCGTGCGCACGCGCTGGCGAACGTGCGCGGCACGGTGCAGGCCGACATCCTGAAGGAGGACCAGGGCCAGAACACCTGCCTGTTCTCCACCGAGTTCTCGCTGCGGATGATGGCCGACATCCAGGAGTGGTTCATCGCGAACAAGGTCCGCAACTTCTACTCGGTGTCCATTTCCGGCTACCACATCGCCGAAGCCGGGGCCAACCCCCTCAGCCAGCTCGCGTTCACCCTCGCCAACGGCTTCACATACGTCGAGGCCTACCTGGCCCGGGGCATGCATATCGACGACTTCGCCCCGAACCTGTCGTTCTTCTTCTCCAACGGCATGGACCCCGAATACTCCGTCCTCGGCCGGGTGGCCCGCCGCATCTGGGCGGTGGCGATGCGGGACCGCTACGGGGCCAACGAGCGCAGTCAGAAGCTGAAGTACCACGTCCAGACCTCCGGCCGTTCCCTGCACGCCCAGGAGATGGACTTCAACGACATTCGTACGACGCTCCAAGCGCTCATCGCCATCTACGACAACTGCAACAGCCTGCACACCAACGCCTTCGACGAGGCCGTGACCACCCCCACCGAGGAGTCGGTGCGCCGTGCCCTGGCCATCCAGCTGATCATCAACCGGGAGTGGGGCCTGGCGATGAACGAGAACCCGCTTCAGGGCTCGTTCATCATCGACGAACTCACCGACCTGGTGGAGGAGGCCGTGCTCACCGAGTTCGAGCGGATCAGCGAACGCGGTGGTGTGCTGGGCGCCATGGAGACCGGCTATCAGCGTGGCCGCATCCAGGATGAGTCGATGCTCTACGAGCAGCGCAAGCACGACGGCACCCTGCCCATCATCGGCGTCAACACCTTCCGCAACCCCCACGCGGACACCGCCGAGCCCGGCGCCATCGAGCTGGCGCGCGCCACCGAAGAGGAGAAGCAGTCCCAGCTGGAGCGCGTGCGGCACTTCCACACCCGTCACCGCGACCAGGCCCACGCCGCCCTGGCTGCTCTCAAGGAGGCGGCGGTGAGCGGTCGCAACGTCTTCGCCGTCCTCATGGACGCCACCCGGGTCTGCTCGCTACAGCAGGTCACTGAGGCTTTCTTCGAGGTCGGCGGCCAGTACCGGCGCAACGTCTGACACCGCAAGGACAACAGCGACAACAGCGACAACAGCGTCGACTACGCGACGGCGGTGATCCGGGTTACCGCCAGCCGGGTCAGCTCACGGCCGTGCGGCCTGAGGTCCAGGGCCCGGTGCAGGGTCAGCCCTTCGATCAGTGCGTCCAGCTGCCGGGCGGTGTCCGGGGCGAAGTGCCGCTCCAGCAGGTGGCGGCTGCGGCGCAGCCACGCCTGGGTCAGCTCCCGGTATTCGGGGCGCCGGGCGGCGAGGGTGTAGAGCTCCTGGGTGAGGATCAGATCGCGGCGAGGCCCTTCGGAGAGCGTGTGGATGAGGTCGGTGACGGCTTCACGTGCCTGCTCGGGGCCGTCGGCGCGGCCCAGGTGTTGCTCGAAGACGGTTGCGATGTGGTCGGCGAAGAGGGTGAAGGCTTCGCGCAGCAGGTCGTCGATGCCGGTGAAGTGGTAGGTCATCGAGCCGAGGGGCACCTCGGCGCGGGTGGCGATTTTGCGGTGGGAGACGCCGGCGACGCCTTCGTCGGCGATGAGGTCGAGGGTGGCGGCGAGGATCCGTGCGCGCCGCCGCGGGTCGGTCTGTCCGGTGGCCATGACGGGTGCCTCAGAGGGTGCGCACGGTGCGGGCGGGATTGCCTACGGCGACGACGCCGGGCGGTACGTCCTTGGTGACCACCGCGCCGGCGCCGATAACCGAGTTGTCGCCGATCGTCACCCCCGGGCACACGATGACACCGCCGCCGAGCCACACGTTGTCACCGATGGTGATGGGGCGTGCGGCTTCCAGCTTGTCCCGCCTGGGCTGCGGCTCCACGGGATGGGTGGGGGTGAGGAGCTGGACGTTGGGGCCGATCTGGCAGTCCTCACCGATGCTGATCGCCGCGACGTCCAGCGCGGTCAGGTGGTAGTTGACGAAGGTGCGGGCTCCGATGGTGATGTTGCTGCCGTAGTCGACGGAGAGCGGCGGCCGCACGTCCACACCCTCGCCCACGGAGCCGAGCAGCTCGCCGAGGACCGACCTGGCCTCGGCTGGGTCCTCGAGATAGGCGGCCTGGTAGCGGGCCGCGAGCCGCATGGCGCGCTGAATCCTCCTGGCGATCTCCGGATCATCGGCGATATAGAGGTCGCCCGCGAGCATCCGTTCCAGGTTGGTGCGCGGGTCGTCGGCGAAGTAGGCCATCGGCATGCGTACGATCGTACACCTCAGAGCGTACGAACGTACATCCATAGCCCGCCCGACTTCCGTTGTTGACGCGGAATGGGGGCCCGGATAGCGTCGCCGACATGCGGATCTCTTCGCGGTTCACCCGGCGACGCGCTGTCGACCTGATGCGCGTCGCCACCGCGCTGTGTAGCTGACTCCTCCACCGCACGCCGCAGCCCTTCCACGCCCACCGCCCGTCGCGGCGGTTTCCTTCGTGTGCGTACGCGCCTGCGCGTGCCCGGCAAGGCACCCACCGGCAAGCCGTGCCCTCCGCTCTTCAGGTGAGGGCCGCCGATCTCGCATGGACCTCCAGGAAGGCACCCACTCGTGTCCTCAGCACCCTCCGCTCCGCTGCACCTCGCCGTCGCCCTCGACGGGACCGGCTGGCACCCCGCCTCCTGGCGCGAGCCGGTGGCCCGCCCCCGGGACCTGTTCGCCGCCCGATACTGGGCCGATCTGGTCGCGGAGGCCGAGCGTGGCCTGCTCGACTTCGTGACCTTCGAGGACGGCCTCGGCCTGCAGTCCTCCCACTTCCTCCAGCCGGACGGCCGCACCGACCAGGTCCGTGGCCGCCTCGACGCCGTCCTCCTCGCGGCCCGCATCGCCCCGTTGACCCGGCACATAGGCCTGGTCCCGACCACGGTGGTCACCCACACGGAGCCGTTCCATCTCTCCAAGGCCATCGCCACCCTCGACTACGTCAGCACCGGCCGGGCGGGGCTGCGGGCACAGATCACCGCGCGCCCGAACGAGGCCGCCCACTTCGGCCGCCGCACGATCCCGCGCATCGACTCCTACGAGAGCCCGGCCGCGCGGGAGGTGGTGACCGACCTCTTCGACGAGGCCGCCGACTACGTGGAGGTCGTGCGCCGGCTCTGGGACAGCTGGGAGGACGACGCGGAGATCCGGGACGCCGCCACCGGCCGTTTCGTCGACCGCGACAAACTGCACTACATCGACTTCGAGGGCAGTCACTTCAGCGTGAAGGGCCCGTCCATCACCCCACGCCCGCCGCAGGGTCAGCCCGTCGTCAGCGCCCTCGCCCACTGGACCGTCCCCTACCGGCTGGTGGCCCGCCAGGCCGACATCGGCTACGTCACCCCGCACGACGCCGGCCAGGCCCGCGCGATCGTCGCCGAGATCCGCGCCGAGCAGGAGGCGGCCGGCCGCGCCGACCAGCCCGTGCACATCTTCGGTGACCTGGTGGTCTTCCTCGACGACGACCCGGCCGCCGCGACGGCCCGACGCGAGCGACTCGACGCCCTCGCCGGATCCCCGTACACCAGCGACGCCCGCGTCTTCACCGGCACGCCGACCCAACTCGCCGATCTGCTCGAGGAGTTCCGGTCGGCCGGACTGAGCGGCTTCCGGCTGCGTCCCGCCGTCCTCGGCCACGACCTCCCGGCGATCACCCGGGGCCTGGTCCCCGAACTCCAGCGCCGGGGCGCCTTCCGCCGCGCCTACGAGGCCGACACCCTGCGCGGACTGCTGGGCCTGGCCCGCCCCGCCAACCGCTACGCCGCCGCCTGAGCCGAGGGAGACCGAACGACCATGAGCAAGCCGCCCAAGCAGATCCACCTGGCAGCCCACTTCCCCGGCGTCAACAACACCACCGTGTGGAGCGACCCCGAGGCCGGCAGCCACATCGAGTTCAGCTCCTTCGTCCACTTCGCGCGCACCGCCGAACGCGCCAAGTTCGACTTCCTGTTCCTCGCCGAGGGACTGCGACTGCGTGAACAGGACGAAAAAATATACGACTTGGACGTCGTCGGCCGCCCCGACACCTTCACCGTCCTCGCCGCGCTGGCCGCCGTCACCGAGCATCTCGGCCTGACCGGCACCATCAATTCCACCTTCAACGAGCCCTACGAGGTCGCCCGCCAGTTCGCCAGCCTCGACCACCTCTCGGGCGGCCGCTCCGCCTGGAACGTGGTCACCTCCTGGGACGCCTTCACCGGCGAGAACTTCCGCCGCGGCGGCTTCCTTCCGCAGGACGAGCGCTACTCGCGCGCGAAGGAGTTCCTGGCCACCGCCGGCGAGCTGTTCGACTCCTGGCACGGCGACGAGATCCTCGCCGACCAGGCCACCGGTACCTTTCTGCGCGACGCGAAGGCCGGGGCCTTCGTCCACACCGGCCGACACTTCGACATCCGGGGCCAGTTCAACGTCCCGCGCTCCCCGCAGGGCCGCCCGGTCATCTTCCAGGCGGGCGACTCCGACGAGGGCCGCGAGTTCGCCGCCGCCGGCGCCGACGCGATCTTCAGCCGGTACGCCACCCTGAAGGAGGGCCAGGCCTTCTACACGGACGTCAAGAGCCGGCTGGCCACCTACGGCCGCCGCCCCGACCAGCTGCTGATCCTGCCCGCCGCGAGCTTCGTGCTCGGCGACACCGATGCCGAGGCCGAGGAACTGGCCAAGGAGGTGCGCCGCCAACAGGTCAGCGGGGCCACGGCCATCAAGCACCTGGAATTCGTGTGGAACCGGGACCTGTCCTCGTACGACCCGGACGGCCCGCTCCCCGACATCGACCCGGATCCCGGCGAACACCACATCGCCCGCGGCCGGGCCCAGGTGCGCATGTACCGCGATCCGCTGGCCACCGCCCGCGCATGGCGGGAGCTCGCCGCCGCCAACAACTGGTCCATCCGCGACCTCGTCATCGAGACCGGCAACCGGCAGAACTTCGTCGGCTCCCCGGCCACCGTCGCGAAGAGCATCGACGACTTCGTCCAGGCGGACGCAGCCGACGGCTTCATCCTCGTCCCGCACATCACCCCGGGCGGCCTCGACGTCTTCGCCGACAAGGTCGTCCCGCTGCTCCAGGAACAGGGTGTCTTCCGCACGGAGTACGAGGGCCCGACCCTGCGCGACCACCTCGGCCTCGCCCACCCGGGCGACGTACGCAGTGAGCGGGTGGCGTCGTGAAGCCCGGCCTCCACCGGGCCTTCTTCGAGCCTTAAACCGGGGTTCGCGCGAGGTGCGCGGCTCCGAGGAGTTCGGCGTTGTCGGCGAGCCGGCCGAGGGTGAGGGTCAGCGCGCGGTAGGCGCCGGCGGGCATGTGCCTGCGCAGCCCGTCGTGGAGGCCCTCGATGACGGGAGCGGCGGCGGGGCCGAGCGTGCCGTCCACGACGATCAACTCGGGGTTGAGCATGACGCAGGCGGAGGCGAGGTGGCGTCCGACGAGGCGGCCGAAGTCGTCAAGGACGCGGCGGACCGTCGCCTCGCCCTGCGCGGCGAGCCCGAGGACGTCGTAGACGCTCACGTTGGGGCCGAACAGCGGGCGGGCCGCCTCGAGGAGGTGGTCGGTGGTGGCGACCACGCCGAGGCATCCGCGCGCGCCGCAGCGGCACATGGGTCCGGCCGAGTCGACGTGGAGATGGGACACCTCGCCGGCCAGGCCGTTCGCTCCGCGCACGAGCTGCCCGTTGACGATGAGCCCGGCGCCCATGCCGGTGACCAGCTTCAGGTAGATCACGTGCCGACGGCCTCGTGCCGCGCCGAACGCCAGCTCGCCGAGGGCGGCGAGGTTGCACTCGTTGTCGATGGTCGCGGGTGCGCCGAAGGCCCTGGTCAGGTCCGGTGCCACATCCTTGAACAGCCACGCGGACATGGGCGGGCGGTCCGATGGCCGCGGGTCGGGTGCCGGCTCGAGCAGTGAGAGTCCGGCCCCCTGCCGGTAGGGGACGGGCAGGCCGAGTACCACGCCGTCCAGTGGCGCCGTGCTGCGTGCGTCGTCGCGCGCTCTGGCCAGCAACCGGGCGGACTCGGCGACGATATCGGGACACTGGAGCCAGTCGTACGGCGTCTCGACCCGCCCGAGCACCCGCCCGTCGGTGGAGACGAGCCCGGCGCGGGCGACTCGGTGCGTGATGACGACGGCGCCGACGACGGAGGCGTGCCTGGCGAGCCGTAGCCTGGCGGCGGGGCGGCCCCGCCGGCGCGCCTCCTCCGCCGCGGAGCCGGTCGCCTCCTCCAGCAGCCCGCGCGTGAGGAGCCGGCCCGTCGCGCCGGTGACCGTGGAGAGCGGCAGTTCCGCGAGCCGGGCGAGCTGGGAACGGGTGAGCGCCTCGTGCCGGCCGAGCAGCTCGACGACAGTCCGCTCGGCGCCGCGTGGGCCCGCCGGGCCGCGATTCTCCGTCACGGTCGCAGCCTACGGTTTTTACCACCGAATCCGCGATTATTAGGCCGAACCGCAATGGTCAACTCGTTGTATCGGGGCCCTGGGGAGACGTCTACTTTTCCGCGGCGCGTTCGCGCGACGTCGGGCCGCCTGACAACTTACGGAGAGACATGACCGAAACCCACGCCCGCTCCACAGGGCCCACGAGACGTCAGATGCTCCTCGGCGGTGCCGCCGCAGCCGGTACGGCTCTGGGCTCGGAACTGCTCGACGCCGCCCCAGCGGCGGCGGCCGACACGTCGTCCACCCACGCTCAGGCCGCCGTGGACCTCACCCGGCCGACCTCGCCGTTCCCGCATGTGTGGGAGCGCGTCATCGGCGGTGACTGGGCCAAGCAGGCGCTGCGCCGCGACTACCAGGACCAGCTGTTCGACTGCCACGACGAGCTGGGCATCGAGTCACTCCGCTTCCACGGTGTCCTCAACACCTCGATGAGCACCTACTTCCCGACGGTGAACGGGCGGCCGCGTAATCCGGCGCTCTCGAAGGACGACTACTCGTTTTTCAACGTCGACCAGGTCTACGACGCTCTCGTCGATCGCGGCATGCACCCGTTCGTCGAGCTGAGCAGCATGCCGGCGAGTCTCCAGGCGTCCGCCCCGCCCTTCAGCGTTTTCCTGTACGACTTCAACCAGATGGAGCCGAAGGACTACGCGCTCTGGGGCAAGGTCGTCGGCGACTTCGCGCGGCACATGGTGGACCGGTACGGCATCCGCGAGGTCCGCAAGTGGCCGTTCGAGGTCTGGAACGAGCCGAACCTGTTCGCGTTCTTCAACGGGGACCAGCAGACGTATTTCAAGCTCTACCAGTACGCCGCGGAGGCCATCAAGAACGTCGACGCGAGCCTGCGGGTCGGTGGCCCGGCCACCTCGGCCGGACAGATGAGCTTCGGTCCGCCCCGTTCGCCGGGGGTGAAGTACTACCGTGAGTTCATGCAGTGGGCCATCGAGAAGGATGTCCCGGTCGACTTCGGCAGCGCCCACGGCTACGAGACCGACACGGGGACGGGGCCGCAGGGCCCGGCGTCTTTCTTCAAGCAGAACCGCGCGGATACGCCGTCCGGTCTTCCGCTCTACATCTCCGAGACCAACGTCGCCGCAGACCTCGGAAACCCCGCGCTGGACCGGTCGGACGCGGCGGCGAGCTTCCTCCGCACGATCACCGAGACCGCCGGGGTCGTCGACGCGCTGGCCTACTGGTCGTTCACCGACATCTTCGAGGAACTCGGCCAGGCCGACAAGCCGTTCCACGGTGGGTTCGGGCTGCAGACCATCCACGGCGTCAAGAAGCCCGCTTACCGCCTGCTTCAGATCCTGCACACGGTGGGCGAGCGCCGCGTGCCACTGACCCTGTCCAACGCCCCGGCCACGGTGGGCGGGATCGCGGTCACCGGCAGCGTGCGCGGTGGTGACGGCGACGGCGTCGATGTGCTGCTGTACAACCACGCCCTCGCCACCGGCGACGACAGCGCCCCCGTCCCGGCGCGGCCCGTGACCCTCACCGTCACCTTGCGCGGCGTACGGGCCGGGGCCCGGGCGCGAGTCCGGCGGCTCGACGAGGACCACACCAACCCCTACCAGGAGTGGGTCGAGCTCGGCTCGCCGGAATATCCGACCCGCCGGCAGCTGCGCGACATCGAGAAGGCGAGCGAACTAGAGGACCGGCCCCTCGAACTCAAGGCCGACCACGGGACCGGCGTTGTCCGTTTCACCCTCACCCTGCCCGCCGAAGGAGTCGCCGCGGTCCACGTCGGCTGACACCCGCCAGGGGATCCACCGGCATCCCGCGCTCACCGGGCGAGGGTGCAGACGACCGAGGGAACATGTGCCGCCGGGGCTGGCCGGCTGAGGGCTCCGGTGGGCAGGACACGCAGTGCGGCGAGTGTGCCGCTGTGCTGGTTGGCCACCAGCAGATGGCCGGCGACCAGGGCGAGGCCGCGGGGCCAGAACCCGCCGCTGGGCACCTCGCCGATCGGCTCGAGGCCGGTACCGGTCACCCGGAAGGCGGCCACTGTGTCGGCGCCGCGGTTGGTCACCCAGACGAAGCGGCCACAGGGCGAGGCGACGATTCCGCCGGGCTGGTTGGCGACGTCGCGAACCGAGGTGGCGGGCGTGCGGGAGACCGAGGTCAGGGTGCCGGTGCCGGGGTCGTACAGGTGGCAGGTGAGGGTCGAGGACAGTTCGTCCGCGCTCCAGGCACATGCGCCGTCGGGCGCGAACGCCAGGTGGCGCGGTCCGGATCCGGGGCGCGTCCTGTTCACCGCGAGCCGTTGAAGGCGGCCCGTCCGAGTGTCGAGACGGTAGGTGAAGACGGCGTCCGCTCCCAGATCGGTGGCCAGGAGGTAGCGGCCGTCCGGGGTGACCAGCACCTGATGGGCGTGGCTGGTGTCCTGCCGGCCCCGGACCGGGCCCGTCCCTTCGTGGACGGCGACGTCGGTCAGTTCGCGTATGCGCCCGTCCGCGTCGAGCCGGTGCACAGCCACACTGCCAGGCATGGTGTCGCTGCCGTAGTTGGCGGTCAGCAGCCAGTGCCCGTCGGGGTGGACGGTGAGCTGGCACGGGTTGGCGCCGCCGCTGCTGACAGGGGCCCCGAGGGGGGACAGCACCTCGTCGTTCTGCCGTACGACGGCGCTGACGGCGCCGGTGTCGGCCTCGTTCGTGCTGTAGACGACGTCCAGGGACGGATGTGCCGCGAGGAATGAGGCGCCGCTGACGGGCACCGGAGACACACGGGGCTCGGCCGTCAGCGAGCCGGTTCCCGGAGCGAACCGTACAGCGGCCAGCCCGGCGCCGTTACCGCCGGTGTCCGGTGTGTAGGAGCCCGTGAGGACGAGGAGCTCGTCGGGGGAGGGGATCGGTGTCGGCATGAGAGGTCCTTGAGGGGCCGGGGGGCGTGTTCAGCGAACGATGTCGTCGTGATGGTCGAGCAGGGCCAGCTCGGCGCGGCGGGGCAGGCCCTCCCAGTCGCCGGTCGAGCCGACCGCGAAGGCACCGAGGAGGGCCGCCGTCCTCAGCCGCCGCTCCGGCGGCTCACCCGCGAGCAGTTCGGCCAGATAGCCCGCGGCGAACGCGTCCCCCGCGCCCACGGTGTCGTGGACGCGGACGGGTACGACGGGTTGCCGGTACGCCTTTCCGTCCAGGAGGGCGAAGGCTCCCGCGTCTCCCAGCTTGATCACGGCGCCGGCGGGTCCGAGGGCACAGATGCTCTTGGCGAGTTGCTCGGGGCCGTCGCTGTCGGGCGTTTCGGGAACCATCAGTCGGGCTTCGTGCGAGCCCGCGAAGACGAGGTCGGCCTTGCGCAGCAGGGGCAGCAGGGTGTCCCCGGCCTCGGTCTCGTCCCACAGCAGGGAGCGGAAGTTGATGTCCAGCGAGATCGGCACTCCGGCGCCGGAGGCGATGTCCACCGCTCTGCGGACGGCCCGGGCGGGTGCGTCGCCCAGAGCTGGTGTGATCCCGGTGATGTGCAGGACCGCCGCGCCGGCCACGATGTGCTCGGGGACGTCCTGTGGGCAGAGCCGGGCTCCCGCGGTGTGGGTGCGGTAGTAGCGGGTGCGACCGTGGGTGGAGGTTCGTTGTTCCTTCAGAAGGAGTGAGGTGGGGGCGGTGTCCCGGGTGGCGACGGTGGTGACCCCTTCCGCGCGCAGCTCGCGCAGGATCAGTTCGCCGAGTTCGTCGTCGCTGACGCGGCCGATCCAGGTGGCGGATCCGCCGAGGCGGCTGACTCCGATGGCGACGTTCGACTCCGCTCCGGCTATCCCCAGGCGCATGGTCGTCCCCAGGGCGAGCGAACCGGGTTCCGGCGAGGACAGGACTGCCAGTACTTCGCCGACCGTCACGAGATACGGCTCCGCTGTGAGACCTTTCATGAGGCGGCCTCCTTTTCCGGTGCGGCTTCCGGTGCGGCGGCATTGACCGCTTCCAGCAGCGTGCGTGCTCTTTCGGTGAGGCGGTCCAGGGCTTCCGGGGTCGGATCGCGATCCGCTCCGCGCAGCAGCGGGGAACCAACGCCCACGGCATGGGCGCCCGCGTCCATGAAGAACCGCGCCTGGGTGATCCCGACTCCGCCCACGGCGACGATCGGGATGTGCGGCAGGGGCGCCCGCAGCTGTCGCAGGTGGGCGGGGCCGCCGGTGCAGGCCGGGAAGAGCTTGACGGCTGCCGCGCCCGCCTGCCAGGCGGTGGCCACCTCGGTCGGCGTCCAGGCGCCCGGATAGCACGGAGTGCCGCCTTGCGCCGCGTTGCCGATGATGGCGGTGTCCACGTTGGGGGCCACCAGAAACTCGGCTCCGGCGGACAGCGCGTCCCGGGCCTGGGCGGTGGTGACGACGGTGCCGGCGCCGACCGCGACGCCAGATCCCAGGTCATCGCGGATACGGGCCAGGGTGTCGAGAGCGCCGGGCGTGGTGAGAGTGACCTCCAGGCAGGTGATGCCGCCTGTCGCCAGGGCCCGGGCCACCGCGGGCAGCCCGGAGCCGTCGTCCGACCGGAGGATCGCCATGACCCGGGTGTGCAGCAGCTGCGGCGTGATGGCCGGACGCCTGGTCACTTGAGGCCCGATGTGCTGATGCCGGAGACAAAGCCGCGCTGCATGATCAGGAAGAGGACGAGCACGGGCACCACGTACATCACGGCGCCGGCGGCGACGAGGTTGCCGAGCTGCGCGCCGTGTTCGTTCACGTAGCCGGTGGCGAGCTTCACCGCCAGGGTGGTGCGGTCGCTGTCCAGCAGCAGGGCGGGGGCGATGTAGTCGCCCCAGGTCCAGGAGAAGGACAGGATCAGGCTGGTGGCGATGACCGGCCACGACTGCGGCAGGAAGATGCGCCAGAAGATGCGGATGTGTCCGCAGCCGTCGACGATCGCCGCCTCTTCCAGTTCCTTCGGCATGTTGGAGAAGAACTGGCGGAACAGGAAGATCAGATAGGGGGCGCCGCACAGGCCCCACAGCACCCACGGCATATAGGTGTTCAGCAGATGGAGCTTGGCGAACACCAGGTAGGTGGGGATGAGGGTGATGACGGCCGGCAGCATCATCGTCGACATCAGCAGGCCGAAGATGACGCGTTTGCCCGGTGCGTCGAGGCGGGCGAAGCCGTAGCCGGCCCACGCCGAGGCCAGCGTCACCAGCACCGAGTAGATGGCGGCGATCGTCAGGGAGTTGCGGGCGTACGCGAGGTAGGGGATGTGGGTCAGGGCCTCGCGGAAATTGCCGAGAGAGGGGTTGTGGGGCCACCAGTGGATGGGCAGGGCCCGCAGCTCGCCGGCGTCCTTGAGCGCGGTGATGGCCAGCCAGCCGAAGGGGCTGAGGAAGAGGACGAGGAGCGCCACCAGAAGCATGTAGACGGCACTGCGCTTGGCCAGGGTCATCGCTTGCCTCCGAGCGTGCGCGGCTTGGTCGTTGCCGGTTCCGGGGCTGTGTTGTAGAAGACCACGCCCTTGCTGAGCCTGAAGACGAGGAAGGTGATCACCAGAATGCAGGCGAACAGGATCCACAGCAGGGCCGAGGCGTACCCGTACCGGCCGTTGGCGAAGTACTGGGCGAAGACGTTGATCATGTAGAAGTAGTTGCTCTCGGGCACGGCCGTGACGCCGTGCGGGGTGGGGTCGAGCGCGATCAGCAGCGGCATGAAGCTCTGCAGGGCGGCGATGATGCCGGTGACGACCTGGAAGAAGAGCACGGGGGAGAGCAGCGGCAGCGTGATGCGGGTGAACGACTGCCAGGCGCTGGCCCCGTCCATCCGGGCCGCCTCGTGCAGCTCCTTGGGGATGTCCTGAAGCCCCGCCAACGAAATGATCATGACATTGCCGACTCCCCACAACGTCAGCATGATCAGCACCCAGCGGGCGTAGGGGTCCATCAGCCAGGCGACACCGTTCATGTTGAGGGCGTCCAGCAGGCCGTTGGCGGCTCCCGAGTCGCGGTCGAAAATGAGCTTGAAGGTGAGGGCGGCGCCGACCGGCGGCACCACCGCCGGCAGATACAGCAGGGTGCGGAACAGGCCGCGGGCCCGGATCGGCTGATTGATCAGTACGGCCAGCAGGAGCCCCGCCACAATGGTCAGCGGCACGGTGATCGCGGTGAACACTCCTGTGCGGGCCAGCGAGTTCAGCGTGTCCGGATCGGTGAGGGCTTCTTTGTAGTTGGCCAGGCCCACGAAGTGGGTGCGGGGGGAAAGCCCGTCGGAGTCGGTGAGGCTGAGCCACAGCGCGTACCCCAGCGGGTAGGCCGTCAGCGCCAGAAAGCCCACCAGCCACGGGCCGGCGAAGAGGTAGAAGGCACGGGCCCGGCGCGCCCGCACCGAGCCAGGACGGCGCGACCACACCGAGCGGGAGTGGCGCGCCCGCCCCGCCGCCCGCCCGCGCGGGGACGGCGCGCGGGACCCGGCGGTCGCGCCGGTGACCTGGACGCTCACCCCAGGACCTTCTTTCCGTTGCCGAGCTGCTTGTTCATGCCCGCGTTGAGCTGGTCGGCGACCTTGCCCGCGGTGGTCTTGGACTTGATCGCTCCCGGCAGCACCTTGTTGATGACCGCGTCCAGGGCCGTGAGCTGGGCGTACGGGGAGAAGGTCAGGATGGAGAAGTACTTCTGCTCCTGCTGCTGCACCTTGAGCGCCTGCTTCTGGAACGGTGTGCTCTGGGGCATCTTCGAGTGCAGCGACTTCAGGGTGGGGATGCCCCAGCCGCTGGCCGCCCGGTCCTGGGCCGGCTTGCCGCCGAAGTACCACTCGAAGAACTTCCAGGCCAGGTCCTTGTTCTTGGCGTCCTTCGGAATCCAGTAGCCGGTGGCACCGAAGCAGGGGCTGATGCGGTGGCTGCCCAGCTGGGGGGCGGGCGCGAACCGGGACACCGCGGCTATCTTCGCGTCACCGCCGATCGATCCGCCGAACCAGTAGCCGTCGCAGGCCATCGCCATGCGCCCGGCCTGGTAGGTGGGCCAGTCCCAGCCGTCCGGGTTGGGGTTGGCCACGTTCGGGCCGATGTCGGCCCGGGCGTACTCCAGGTACCAGGTCAGCGCCTTGAGCGCCTCCGGCGAGGAGAAGTCCACCGAGGTCAGGTCCTCGGCGAACAGGCTGCCCCCGGCCGAGGCCGTCATCCCCATGAACGTACAGAAGGTGCTGAGCCCCGAGGCGTTCAACCCGTACACCTTGACCTTGCCGAGTCGGCGCTTGACCAGGCGCTTGCCCATGTCCAGCCACTCCTCGGGGGAGAGCGGCTCGGTCTCGCTGGGCAGGTCCAGCTTCGCCGCCTCGAGCAGGTCGGTGCGATACCAGAACATCGAGTCCTGTGAGTAGTCCTTGGCCATGCCGTAGCGGGGGCCGGCGCCCTGCTTCTGTCCGTCGAAGCGCCACACGTCGTTGACCGGGTCCAGGTCGGAGACCTTGAGCGCCTTGCTCTTGGCGAAGTACGGGTCCAGGTCGGTCATCACCCCGCGTGCGGCGAAGTACGGAGTGTCCGTCGCGCCGAGACCGCGCACCACATCCGGCGGGGTCTTGCTGGCCAGCATGGCGTTGAGCTTGGTGGTGTCGGCGAGACTCACCTTGATCTTGCAGCCCAGTGCCTCTTCCGCGGCCTTGACGGTCTTCTTGTCCATCTCGTTTTCGACGGACAGGACCGTGAGCGTCTTGCCACCGCCGCCGGAACCGCCGTCGTCTACGGAGGCGGCGCAGCCGGGCAGCGCGGTGGCGGCCAGCGCGGCACCGGCTGAGGCGGTGAGGAAGCGGCGCCGTCCGAGGGGGGCCGTGTCAGGGAAGGACATGTTCGTCAGCCTTTCGTGCGCATGCCATGGCAGGAGAAGGGAGCAGGGCGGACCGCGACGGCGGGTACGGGAAACGGCGGGCATGCGACGGGAGGCACACGCCGCGGTGTCATCGCGGACGGACGCGTTGTCGCACGCTCGGTTCAGGAAGAGATCGGAACCCTCGTGGGGCTCGGCTGGGTGGTCTGTGTCGACCTGTCGGCTCTGAGTTGGAGTGACCGGTTCATTACGTCCGTGTTGCTATTTCGCGGAAGTTCACCCAGGGAAACCGGTTGACTGGGACTTCGGCGAACGTTAGGTTCCGGCCTCGTAAGGTGTCAAGGGGTTGAACACCGTTCGACTGGTCGGACATCTCGAGGTGTTGGGCCGCGGAGAAGGAGAGCTGGAAATGCCGGAGCCACCCGTCCCCGTGCAGTCGGTCCGGGCCAAACTCGTGGACGTCGCCGAGGCGGCCGGGGTCTCCAAAGCCACCGTGTCCAAAGTGCTCAACGGCCGCGACCTGTCCGTCCGGGAGGAAACCCGGCAGCGCGTCCATGAGGCCGCCCGAACACTCGGCTACCGGCCCCATTCCGGGGCCCGGGCGCTGGCCGGCGCCAGCACCCACGCCCTCGCCCTGCTGGTACCCGCCCTGGCCAACCCCACCTACGTCACCATCGCGCGCGGCGCCTACCAACGCGCCCGTGAACTGGGCTACCTTTCCCTGCTCGCCGAGGACTTCGACGGACAGGAGGCGGACGAGTCCTTCAGCGACCTGGTGCAGGACGGCCGGGTCGACGGACTGCTCATCGCCTCGGCGCGCCCCGGCCACTCCCTGGTGGACACGGTGAGCCGCAGCTCCATCCCCCACGTGTTCCTCAACCGGTCGGTCGAGGGGTCCGGCCGCAACGTCACCATGGATGTGGCCCGCTCCAGCGTCACCGCCCTCGACCACCTCCACAACCTCGGCCACCGGGCGATCGGCCACATCGCCGGCCCGCCCGGAATCACCCCGAGCGATGCCCGCAAAGAGGCGTTCCTGCTCCACGCCGAACAACTGGGGCTCCATGCCGCACCGGTCGCCTCCGGAGACTTCACCGAAGACGGCGGCGTGTCCGCGACCCTGCGACTGTTGGGTGCAGCCAAGGGCGGCCCCCCACCCGTCACGGCCCTTTACACCAGCTCGCTCGCCCAGGCGATCGGCGCCATGGGGGCGATCCGGTCCCTGGGGCTGCGTATCCCCGAGGACGTGTCCGTGGTCGGCAACGACGACCTTCCCGTCGCCGGCCACCTCTGCCCACCGCTGACCACTGTGGCGATGCCCCTGTACGACCTGGGAACCACGGCCGTGGAAGCCCTGGTCGCCGCCATCCGGGGGACACCGATGGGGGACATCGTCGTACCCACCGAGCCGCGTCTGGTGTCGCGCGGTTCCACGGCAGCACCAGGAGCAACGCCATGACCTCCGCAGCACTGTCCCGCTTCGCCGGCCGTACGGCGCTGCTCACCGCGGCGGCCTCCGGAATCGGAGCGGCCACGGCACACCGTCTGGCCGCCGAAGGGGCCTCTGTCCTGGTCACCGACATCGACGGCGAGGGCGCGCACCGCGTGGCCGAGGAAATCCGCGCCAAGGGAGGGCAGACCCAGGACCGCCGCCTCGATGTCACCTCGCCCGGCGAGTGGGACGAGGCCATCCGGCACGCCCGGTCCTGGACCGGCCGCCTCGACGTCCTCCACCTCAACGCCGGCCGAAACCTGTACGGGGCGGCACACGAGTTGGACGATGAATCCTGGCATCACCAGTTGCGGCTCTGCCTGGATTCGGTGTTCTATGGCGTCCGGGCCGCGGTGCCACAGCTCCAAGCGGTCCGTGGCGCGGTGGTGGTCACCTCGTCCGTCCACGCGGCCCTGGGCTTCAAGGGCTACCCCGCGTACGCCGCGGCCAAGGCGGGCATCGGTGGCCTGGTGCGTCAACTGGCCGTCGAATACGGCGGACAGGTGAGGTTCAACGCCGTCCTGCCGGGCTCCGTGTTCACGGCCCTGTGGGCGGACACCCCACCCGAGCACCTCGCCGAGGCGGGCGCGCGGGCGCCGGCCGGACGGCTCGGAACGCCGGAGGACATCGCCGCGGCGGTGGCCTACTTCGCCTCCGACGACTCGTCCTTCGTCACCGGCCAGAGCCTGATCGTGGACGGCGGCCGCAGCATTAGCGCCCAGGAGTAGCCCACCCGCGCCCCCGCATCCCGCCAAGACCAGCCCATCTTCCCGCTCCCTCCCGCACAGCAGCCGCCGGCCTTCGGGCCGTGCACCACCAGGACCTGGAGACCCGCACGTGAAGATCACCGGATACGAACTCTTCCTCGTCGAACCGCGCTGGCTCTTCCTGCGCATCGACACCGACGAGGGCATAGCCGGCTGGGGCGAACCCATCGTCGAAGGCAAGGCGCGCACCGTGGCCCAGTGCGTCGAGGAGATGTTCGACTACCTCATCGGACAGGACCCCACCCGCATCGAGGAACACTGGCAGGTCCTCGCCAAGGGTGGCTTCTACCGCGGCGGCCCCGTCCTCAACAGCGCCTTGGCGGGCATCGACCAGGCGCTGTGGGACATCGCGGGCAAGGCGCTCGGCGTCCCGGTTCACCAGCTGCTCGGCGGCCATGTGCGCGACCGGGTGCGGATCTACGGCTGGGTGGGCGGGGAGACCTTGCAGGAACTGGCCGACTCGGCGGCCGAGCAGGTCGCGAAGGGCCTGACCGCGGTCAAGATGAACCCCTGCGGTCAGCTGGAGCCGCTCGACACGCCGGCCACCATCAACGCCATGGTGGCCCGGGTGGCCGCGGTGCGAGAGGCCGTCGGGCCGGAGTGCGACGTGGCGCTGGACTTCCACGGCCGTTTCAGCGGGGCGATGTCCCGCCGTGTGCTGCCGCTCCTCGAGCCACTGCTGCCGATGTTCGTGGAGGAACCGGTCCTGCCGGAGTTCACCCAGGACCTCGGCTCCGTGGTGCGCTCCACCTCGATCCCCATCGCCACCGGCGAGCGGCTCTACTCCCGCTGGGACTTCCGCTCCGTGCTGTCCGACGGCATCGCCGTGGCCCAGCCCGACATCAGCCACGCCGGAGGCATCTCCGAGACCCGGCGGATCGCGGCCATGGCGGAAGCCCACGACGTCCTGGTCGCGCCGCACTGCCCGCTCGGCCCCATCGCCCTGGCCGCGAGCCTGCAACTCGACCTCGCCGCCCCCAACTTCCTCATCCAGGAACAGTCGCTCGGCATCGGATACGGCGACAGCAGCGGGCTGCTGAACTACCTCCTCGACCCCTCGCCCTTCACGGCCGAGGGCGGCTACATTCCCCGGCTGACCGCGCCCGGCCTCGGCATCACCATCGACGAGGACGCCGTCCGGGCCGCCGCCGAACGCGGACACAGCTGGCGCAACCCCGTGTGGCGCAACGCCGACGGCTCCCTGGCCGCCTGGTAGCGGCCGACGGCACGCGCGGAACAGGTGGCGGCGGCCGGCCACCGCTGTCGCCACCGTCCGCGCCGCAAGCTTTTTATCGATACAAATACTCACGCTGGAGTGCATCCGTGCCGAACGCCACCGCGGTCATCAACCTCGACATCGAAGGCCCGAAGATCAGCCGACACCTGTACGGCCACTTCGCCGAACACCTCGGCCGCTGCGTCTACGACGGCTTCTGGGTCGGGGAGGACTCGCCGATACCCAACGAGGGCGGCATCCGCCTGGACATCGTGCAAGCCCTGCGCGCCCTGAACATCCCCAATCTGCGCTGGCCCGGCGGCTGTTTCGCCGACGAGTACCACTGGAAGGACGGCATCGGCCCCAGGGACCAGCGCCCCAGGATGGTGAACACGCACTGGGGCAACGTGGAGGAGAACAACCACTTCGGCACGCATGAGTTCATGGCGCTGTGTGAACTGCTCGGTGCCGAGCCGTACATCAGCGGCAACGTGGGCAGTGGCACCGTCCAGGAGATGAGCGAGTGGGTGGAGTATCTGACCCGTGACGGGGACAGTCCCATGGTGCGGCTGCGCAAGGCGAATGGCCGTGAGGCCCCCTGGGGTGTGAAGTTCTGGGGCATCGGTAACGAGACCTGGGGCTGCGGCGGGAACATGCGCGCCGAGTACTCCGCGGACCTGGCCCGGCAGTACGCCACGTACTGCCGGGACCACGGTGACAACACGCTCTACCGCATCGCCTCGGGGGCGTCGGACGACGACTACAAGTGGACCGAGACGCTGATGCGGCAGATCAGCTGCTTCGGCTGCGAGGCCACCCCGCGCAACTTCTTCCAGGGGATCTCCGTCCACTACTACACGATGGCCGGCCCCTGGGACGCGAAGGGCAGCGCCACCGTCTTCGAGGCGGACGACTACTACCGGACGATGCTCTCCGCCCGGAAGATCGACCGCATCCTCACCGGCCACTCCACGGTCATGGACATATACGACCCCGGCCGGACGGTCGGCCTGGTCCTGGACGAGTGGGGCACCTGGTGGGACGTCGAGCCGGGCACCAACCCCGGCTTTCTGTACCAGCAGAACACCCTGCGCGACGCGCTGGTGGCCGGCACCCACTTCGACATCTTCCACCGGCACGCCGCGCGCCTGTACATGGCCAACATCGCCCAGACCGTCAACGTGCTCCAGGCGATGGTGCTCACCGACGGCGACGCGCTGGTCCTGACCCCGACCTACCACGTGTTCGAGATGAACAAGGGCCACCAGGACGCCGCCTCGCTCGCCGTCCACCTGCGTACGGACGACGCCCGCCGCCGGGTGGGGGACACCGAACTGGACACCCTGTCCGCCTCGGCCAGCATCAAGGACGGCACGGTCCTCATCTCACTGTCCAACCTGGACGCCGAGGAACCCGCCGAGGTGACACTCGACCTCCGCGGCCGCACCGTCGGCGAGCCGACCGCCCGCCTCCTGACGGCCGACCGGCCTCAGGCCCACAACACCCCGGACACCCCCACGGCGGTCGCCCCGCGCCCGTTCGACGCGCTGACCGCCACCGACCGGGGCCTCACCCTGACGCTGCCACCCCACTCGTTCCTCACCGTCCGGGCCCCACTGGCCTGACCGGCGCACCACCGCCCATCGCCGACCCGAGGAGAGGATGACGATGACTGAAACCACCGGACCCGTCGAGACGGTCGTCGAGGTGGACGCGAGGGCACCGGGCACCGCCATCTCGCCCGATCTGTTCGGAGTGTTCTTCGAGGACATCAACTACGCGGCGGACGGCGGCCTCTACGCCGAGCTGGTGCAGAACCGGTCCTTCGCATACAGCCCCGCCGACCGGCCGGAATGGCACGCCCTGACCGCCTGGGAGCTGTTGGAGAGGGACGGCGCCACCGGGTCGGTCGCCGTGTCCACCGAGGCACCGCTCGAGGAAACCAATCCGCACTACGCGGTGGTGCGCACCACCGCCGCCGGTGCGGCGGGCCGCGGGGCGGGGCTGCGCAACGAGGGTTTCGACGGCATCGCCGTCCGGGCGGGTGAACGCTACGACGTCAGCCTCTTCGCCCGCCTGGCGGACGGCGCCGCGGACGCTCTGGTGGCGCGGATCGAGAGCCGGGACGGCAGCCGGGTCCGGGGCCAGGCGGAGCTGGGTCCGCTCCACGGGTCATGGCGGCGGCACACGGCGGTGATCACCTGTGAGGGGACCGACCAGGACGCCAGGCTCGCCGTGGTGGCGTCCGGGGTCGGCACCGTCCATCTGGACCTGGTCTCGCTCTTTCCACAGGCCACCTTCCGCGATCGGCCCGGCGGCCTGCGCGCCGACCTGGCCCAGGCGATCGCGGACCTGAAGCCGAAGTTCGTGCGTTTCCCCGGCGGCTGCGTCGCACACGGGCTGGGACTGGCCAACATGTACCGCTGGCCCGCCACCATCGGACCGCTGCAAGCGCGTCGGCAGCTGTCCAACCTGTGGGGCTACCACCAGTCGATGGGCCTGGGCTACTACGAGTACTTCCAGTTCTGCGAGGACATCGGTGCCAAGCCGCTGCCCGTCGTGCCGGCCGGGGTCTGCTGCCAGAACACGGAGGTGACCGGCCAGACCGGACTCCCCGAGGAGGAGCTGCCCGGCTATATTGCCGAGGTACTGGCCCTGGTGGAGTGGGCCAACGGCCCGGCCGACTCCCCGTGGGGTGCCGTGCGCGCCGCCGCCGGGCACCCCGAGCCGTTCGGCCTCGCATATCTGGGGGTCGGCAACGAGGACACCATCACCGACACCTTCCGCGACCGCTTCTCCCGCATCCACGATGCCCTGAGCGAGCACCACCCGGAGATCACGGTCGTCGGCACCGTGGGCCCTTCGCCCTCCGGCGAGGACTGGGAGAAGGGCTGGGCCTTCGCGCGCGGGAGGGGTGTCCCGGTCGTCGATGAGCACGCGTACAAATCCCCGCGCTGGTTCCTGGAGAACACCCGCCGCTTCGAGACGATGGACCGCCAGGGCCCGCACCTGTACATCGGCGAGTACGGGAGCTGGGGCAACGACGGCCGCAGTGCCGTCGCGGAGGCGGCCTACATGATCGCCATGGAGCGCAACGGCGACGTCGTCCGGCTTGCCTCCTACGCGCCGCTGCTCGCCAAACGCGGCCACACCCAGTGGGTGCCCGACCTGATCTACTTCGACAACACCCACGTCTGGCCCACCCTCAACTACCACGTCCAGCGGATGCACTCGGTAAACTCCGGCGACACCGCACTGCCCGTCACCGTCGTCGGAGCACCCCAGGCACCGCCCGTCCCGGACACCGCCCGGCACGGTGTCCACATCGGGACCAGCGCGGACACCCGCGCCGAGTTCACCGACGCCCGTATCGGCCCCCTGGGGGCCGAGCCCGCACCGGCCCCGGACTTCGCCGACTGGGACACCGAGTCCGGCACCTGGGAGCCGGACGGCACGGGCGGCATCCGGCAGACGGCGAACGGAACGGGCGCCGGACTGCTTCTGGCGGACGCGGTGGACGGCACGTCATACGCCTTCTCCGTGCGGGCCTCGAAGAACGGCGGTGGCGAAGGCTTCGTCATCGGCTTCGCCGTGACCTCGCCCGGCAACTGGTATCAGTGGTCGGTCGGCGGCTGGCGGAACCGCTTCACGCGCCTCCAGCGCGTGGACGACGGCGTGCCGCACGACCTCACCGACCCCGTGGCCGTCCCGGTCGAGACCGGCCGCTGGTACGACCTGCGGGTCGAGGTGGACGGCCGGCGCATCCGCTGCTACCGCGACGGCGAACTGATCCACGACATCGAGGACACCCCGGCGGCCCCGGAGGTCTTCGCCGTCTCGGCCGTCCGCGACGGCGCCGCCGGTGATGTGATCATCAAGGTCGCCAACTCCACGCCTGAGCCTGTCACCGTCCGTTTCCGGCTGGCCGGCGCGGACGTCGACACCGGTTTCGCGCGGACCACCCTCGCCGTCACCCCAGAGGCCACCAGCCGGTTCGAGCCCGCCCCGGCCGCCCCCGTCGAGGACCGGCTGCCCGGGCCGGTCTGCGACATCCCGCCCCACTCCTTCACCGTGCTGCGCACCCGACCAGGGGGTGATCAGCCGTGACCCGATCCGCCGACCCGATCACCGAGTGAGGCCCGCACCCACGGCTACAACCCGGCCTGAGCGGCGGGGGAGCCCTGCCTTTCACGGGGGAGGCAGGGCTGCGGTGTAATGGTGTCGGGTGGGGTGTGGCACCGCGGACCGGGAGTGAACGTGGCGACGATCCAGGACGTGGCGAAGGCCGCCGGAGTCTCGGCGATGACCGTGTCCAACGTCATCAACGATCACCCGAACGTGCGCAAGGCGACACGGGAGAAGGTCCTCGAGGCGATGGCCCGCCTCGACTACCGCGTCAATGTGGCCGCTCGAAATCTGCGCAAGGGCCGCACCGGAACCATCGGCCTCGCCGTCCCCGAAGTGAACCGTCCGTACTACGGCCGGCTGGCCGCCGCCATCATCACCGCGGCCGAGCGGCACGGCCTCCGGGTCAGCATCGAGCAGACCGGCGCCCTGAGGGAGAACGAACTGGAGGCGCTGTCCCTGTCGCGCAACCGGCTGTACGACGGGCTCATCCTCAGCACGGTGGGCATGGGATCGGCCGACGCCGAGTGGCTCAAGGTGGACTACCCGGTGGTCATCCTGGGCGAGCGGATCTTCGGTGGCCCCGTGGACCATGTCGCCATGCCCAACGTCGACGCGTCACAGGCGGCCACGCGCCATCTGATCGAACGGGGGTGTCGGCGCGTCGCGATCCTGTGCGGAGCGGTGGCCGAGGACGTCGACGTGTCGAGCCTGCGCCACCAGGGTTACCGGCTGGCCCTGGAGAGCGCCGGGCTGCCCGTGGACCCCGGTCTGGTGCAGAGCCTGGAGACGCTCACCATGCACGCGGGTGCGCGGCGCGCCCGGGAGATGGCGGAGAGCGGGCTCGACTTCGACGGCATGTTCTGTGTGACGGACACCGTGGCCATGGGCGTGCTGCGGGGGCTGGCCGACGCCGGCGTCCGGGTGCCGGAGCAGGTCAAGGTGATCGGCTTCGACAACGTCGAGGAGAGCGAGTTCCTCGTCCCCTCGTTGTCCACCATCGACCCCGATCACGACGTGATGGCGGAGCGGGCGGTGGCACTCCTGGCCGGTCGGATCGGCCAGGCCGAGCCCCGGGCGGACCGGCAGGAGTTCGTCAGCCACTTCTCCGTGGTGGTCCGGGAGTCGACGGGTGGCTGACCGCACGGCCGCTTCGTGAGCGGCTGTCCGCCGACCCGGCATGACGGCCCTTCAGCGCGTGCCGACGATGTGGCGGGCGCTGAGCGAGGCCGCCCTGCTCACCGACTGCGAGACCCTCACGTCTTCGGGTCTGTCGCCGCACCGGGGTCAGTCGTACGCCTTCAGACACAGCAGCGTCGCGCCGTCGTCCACCTTCGTGGACCAGTACGTGTTGGCGTCGTACTGCCCGTGGCGGCAGGCCTCGGTGCTGGCGCCCGACGTCGCCCGGTAGATGTCCGTGACGACCAGGATCTCGTTGTACGCGGCGGGAACCCTCCGGTCCGTGCAGTTCGGGGAGGACAGCATCGCGATGCTGCTGATGTTGTTGCCTTCGTGCTTGGCGAGCAGGCAGTCACCCTGGTGGTACTGGCCGGTGAGGCAGAGCGCGGTCCGCTCGCCGCTGCTGGTCGAGTAGTACGACCAGGTGGCCTTGCCCACGCCGGACGCGCAGTCGTCGGTGGTGCCGGTGACTTTCACGCGCGTTCCGTAGCCGCAGGACGTCGTGTTCGGCTCTTCCTCGCTCCAGTCGTACTTGGTGAGGCCGCCGTAACCGGTGTCGACGACGTCCAGGCAGTCCCCGTACGAGACGGCCTTGAAAGCTTCTTCGGTGGGGTCGGGCTCGGGCTCGGGGGAGCTGGTCTCCGGTTCGGGTTCGGGCTCGGTGTCATAGGAGCCGCCGCTCGACGAGCTGGAGGAGCTGTCGGTGTCGGTCCCGCTGTCGGTGTCGGTGTCGCTGTCGCCGCCGAGGCCGCTGGTGCCGCCGCTGCTGGACAAGGTGACGCTTGAGGTGGGGCTGCTCTTCGGGGTGTCGTCGTCCTTCTTTTCCCAGGGCTGCCAGATCAGGACTCCGATGATGATCGCGACCACGAGCAGGCCGCCCAAACCTTCCGAGGAACCCGACGCCTTGGTGGGTGGCTTGGCCGCCCCGGACTTCGGCGGGGCCTTGGGCGTCGATGTCGTGCCGGCGCTCTTGTTCCTGGCGGAGGTCTCGGTCTTCTCGCGCGCTATGCGTTCGCGTTCCCTGCGCTGACTCTCCTTCCGCTCACGTTCCTTCCGTTCGCGTTCCTTGCGCTCGCGCTCCTTCTGTTCCTTCTCTTTCCTCTCCTGTTCCTTGCGCTTCCGCTCCCTGCGTTCTGCCTCTTCCTTCCGGGCCTGTTCCCTGAGCCTGCGCTCCTCCTCTTCCTGGCGCGCGAGCTCCCGTGTCTTTGCCTCCGCCTGCTCCTCGGCCTGCGCCCGCACCAAGGCGTCCCGCTGCTTGCGCAAAGCCTCCAGTTGCTCGCGCATCTCGCTGATCGCCTCGTCCGGGCCCTCCGGGGCGCCCTCGGCCTTCATCTGAGTCGGCGCTTCGGCCGCGTCGAAGTTCACTGTTCCGTCGCGCAGTTGGCGCCCCTGCTCCGCGTACTCCTCGATCAGCGCGGTCCACGCCTGCGGCAGCCACCGCTCGGCGCCCCGGTCCGCCGTCACCTGGCCGAGGCCGGCGAGGACGTCCCGCAGCACGTCGGACGGGGCGGGACGCCTCCCGGGGTCGACCTCCAGCAAGGGAAGGATCAGCGGTTCCAGTTCCGGCGGCAGCCCGCTCGTGTCGAGTTCGCCGCGCTGGACGAGGGCGAGCATCCCGATGGAGTGGTCGGTCTGCTCGTACGGCGGGCGGCCGACCGCGAGGAAGAAGAGCGTGGCGCCCAGGGAGTACATGTCGGAGGCGGCGGTGGACTTCTTACCGCACGCCTGCTCCGGCGATGTGAACGCGAAGGTGCCGATGGTCGTCGTCGAGCTGGTGTGGTCGTGGGCGTGCGAGATGCCGAAGTCGATGAGGCGGGGGCCGTCCTGGGGCAGCAGTATGTTCAGGGGTTTGATGTCCCGGTGGACGACCTCCAGGCGGTGCAGCTCGACCAGCGCCCGCGCGGCCCCGGCCGCTACCCAGCGCACCGCGTCGACGGGCAACGCCCCGGCGTCGACGACGAGTTCGGCCAGGCTGGGCGCCGGTATGAACTCGATGGCGAGCCATGGGCGCTCCGCCTTCGCGTTGGCGTCGAGCACCGTGGCGGTGTACGCGCTGTTGACTCGCCCCGCCAGCTCCACCTCACGGGCGAACCGCTCCCGGTCCGGCCTGCTCACGAACCCCTCGGCGAGGAGCGTCTTGACCGCGACGAGCCCGTGGTCCATCACGGTCCCGGTGGGCCCCGCGGCGCTGGCTGGGGTGCCGGGGGCCTCCTGCCGGGCGAGATAGATGCGGCCCATGCCGCCGGTGGCGATCCGCCGCAGTAGCCGGTAGGGGCCGAGCCGCCGCGGATCGTTGGATTCGAGTGAATAGAGCTTCATTCCGGCCATACGGCGTCACTCCCCATGTGCGTCCCCCGTCCGTGCTGTTGTCCGGATGCGTCCCGTGCGTCCTGTGCGCTCGTGCGAGTCTGTGATCAAACCGTGCCAGCGTAACGGGAGTTAGGGAAGTCCGTGTGGCCGGAGTGGCCATGGCCGCGGACGAAGCGCACTGCGCAGAGAGGGTTGGTTGCCCCTGGCCACGGGCGGGCAGGGGCGCGGGTCGCCGATGCGCCCGAGCCAATTCCGCATTTCTCATAAACCGTGGTGGGTAAACCATCGCGCATTTGTCATAGTGAGTAAACCGTACCGGGATCTCTTGTGTGCCCGGAGTGCCGTGCAGCTTAATGGGAATGGAAAAAGTCCGCACAAAATCATTTGAGGAGTGGGCATGAGCCGAAGACTGGCCGCCTTACTTGCCACGGCCGTGGCGGGATTGATGTTGATGGGCGGCACTGGTGCCGCTGACGCCGCCACGTCGGACGCGACGCAAAGGCAGATCAACTCCATCCTGGCCAAGCAGCCGGATGCCGTCCAGAGCGGCAAGGGCAGCATCACTTGGAACGACGGGGTCACGCTGAAGGTGGGCGCTTCGGCCGCGGGACGTGAGGCATGCCCGGCCGCCAGCATCTGCCTGTGGGAGCACGACCAGTACGGTGGCGCCATGCTGCTGGCGGTCCCCGAAAACCTCTGCGGCCAAAAACTGATATTCAACCTGAAGGACCGCGGCTGGAACGACAGGGCCTCGTCCTGGGCAAACAACACCAAGTACTTCGCCGTCGCGTTCAACGACTACGGGGCCGTCGACAAACTCTGGGATATGTTCCCGGGCTTCTACGCCGACGGCCTGCCCAAGGAATACAACGACAAGGCGTCCGCCCTGACCTGCCAGTAGCCAGGGCGACGAAGCTCCGTTGGGATCGAGTGACCTTCCACGTCGCTTGCGCTCAACGGAGTTTCCTTGCGCGAGATCCCTATGTCGCGCTCAATCCCAGGCACCGGCACGCATCCGGGCCACAGCCGTACTGAGGAGGCGTACGCCGCGGGTGGTATTGGGATCCACACCTATCAGGTCGCTTACGCGCCGGAGGCGGTAGTCGAGGGTCCGGGGATGGACGTGCAGCGAGGCCGCGGTGCGCAGCCGGTTCATGTCGGCACGGTAATAGGCGTCCAGTGTCGCGACGAGGTCGGGACCGTCCGCCAGGCGTCTGGTGAGATCGCGTAACCAGCCGTCGAGTCGCGGCTGTTGTGCCAGTCCCAATTCGAGGAAGACATCGGCCGTTGTGTAGGCGTGCTGCGGTACGGCCATCACCGGCGCCGCCTCGCTGACCAGCCGGGCCGTCTCCGCCGTCTTCGCCAGCGCCGAAACGCGCCCGGTGGCGGTGCCGACGGCACAGGGCCGTTCGATCGCCGCCGCGACATCCTGGGAGAGGGAGAGCACGCGACGGTCGGCCCCATCAGGGTCGGTGTCGTCGACCGGGACCAGCGCCACGAACTCCTCCGGCCGTTGCCAGAGCATCGGTACGCGATGACGTGCCAGGAGCGACTCGACTGTGGCGGAGCGCGATTCATTCCGCGACAGCGGAGGGGGAACCGGAATCCTCAGTACGGTGACGGCGTAACGGTTCGGAACGGGAAGGTCCAGATCGCGGGCGAGTTTGGGCGCTGCCGGCTCGTCGGCCAGCAATTTCCGGGCGCACAACTGAACGCGTGCCACCACGGACCACACTCGGGAGCGCCCTTCCTCGTATCCCAGAACGTAGGCGCCACGAGCCACTCCGGCCTGCGAGGAAAACCAGTTGACCATGCGCAGCAACCCCTCCATGTCATGGGAGGAGGGCGCTTCGCTGATCTCCCGCAACATGAGGCTGGTGTGCAAGGTGAGCACGTTCTGCTGCGATGTCATGGAGAACCTCTTCACGCCGCGGTGCTGTCCGATCGAGGTGATGAAAGAAATGTCGTCGTCCGAGAGGGGATGATTCTCCTGGGCGAGATCGATGGCGCGGCGCCGGATGAAAACCGCGAAATCCAGCATGGCCGTGTAAAGCCGTCCGTCTCCCCGCGCCGCCCGATATTCAGGGAGTGCGGTCGCATAGCTTTCGACTGCCTTCCTGGCGTTTTCTTCGACCTGGCTCTCCAAGATTTTGAAGATATCCTTCATCATCGACCCTTCGGGGCGTTTCGGAGATTTTGGTAAGGAGGCAGCGCTGTGCATGAGACGGCCACGAGCATGCCCATGCCAGTGATTATCCGTTGAAATCACGAAGATCGTGAGTCTTCGGCGGAACCGGCGTCGGGCTATGGCTGCATGAGGTGCGGCGCGTAGTGTCCGAGGAACATGTCGACGCCGCTGGTGATGAGGCGGTCGGTGAGGCCCTCGTCGATGTCGGCGCCGTAGACGCTGAAGACGAGGTACGGGAAGACCAGGAGCGAGTACAGCTGCAGGATGGCCACCTCGATGTCGGGGATGTCGAGTCGGCCCTCCTCGTCCAGTCTCCGGAGCGCTGCCGCTACAGCGGGGTGGTGGCGCTCCGGGCCGGATTGATGCCATGCGGTGCCGAGTTCAGGGAAACGGTGCAGCTCGCGGGCGACCATGTTCCGCAGAGCGACGATGTCCGGGTCGGCCGAGATGCCGTTCACCCAGGCCCGGGCCATGGTGACCAGAGCCTCCCGCAGGTCGTCCGAGTCGGCCAGCCGGTCGATCGCCGTGACCAGGTCGTCGCCGAGCGGCGCGTCCAGGGAGTCCTTGATGACTCCGATGAACAGGGCTTCTTTGCTGCCGAAGTGGTTGTAGACGGTCACCTTGGACACACCTGCCTCCGCGGCGATCAGGTCGACGCTCACGTCGAAGCCCTCGCGGAGAAACAGTTCGCGGGCGGTCTTCACGATGGCCTGCCGCTTGGCTTCGGCGCGTGGCCCACTGGGCGGCTGCTTCGCGGGTGCCCTGGCCGTCTCGTCGCTCATGGAACGAGTCTACCGGGATGTGAACTGAACGGTTGAGTACATCTGAACTGTGCCGTACAGTTCAGGCGTTTGGGTGGGACTGCCGGCCGGTTGGCACGCCTTTTACGCGCACAGCTCCTACGGAGGAATCGTCATGAGCCATCCACATCACACCGCCCACGCGGAGCATGCCGCCCAGCAGCACGAGGCGGCCGAGCCGCGCCGCTGGCTGATGCTGGCTCTGCTCTGCCTGGCCCAGTTCATGCTCATCCTCGACGTCACCGTCGTGAACGTCGCTCTCCCCGACATGGCCGCCGACCTCGACCTCGGTCGCGAGACGCTCACCTGGGTCGTCACCGCCTACACGCTCTGCTTCGGCGGGTTCATGCTGCTCGGCGGTCGCCTCGCCGACGCGCTCGGCGCCCACCGGACGGTGCTCGCCGGGCTGGCGGTGTTCACCGCCGCATCCCTGGTCACCGGACTCGCCACGGGAGCGTCCATGCTGCTTGGCGGGCGGATCTTCCAGGGCATCGGCGCCGCGCTCCTGTCTCCGTCGGCCCTGTCGATGGTCACCACCAGCTTCCAGGGTGAGGAGCGGAACAAGGCCCTGGGGATGTGGGCCGCGGTCGGTGGCACCGGCTCGGCGGTCGGTGTTCTGCTCGGCGGTGCGTTGACCGACGGGCCCGGCTGGGAATGGGTCTTCTACCTCAATGTCCCCGTCGGCGTCTTCGCCCTCGCCACCCTGCCCGCGCTGCTCCCGCGCCGGTCGCCCCAGCCCGTCCGGCTCGATCTGCCCGGTGCCGTACTGGTCACCGCGGGCACCGCATCGCTCATCTACGGCTTGGTGAGGGCGGGGGGCGCGGGCTGGGGCGATGCCACCGCCGTACTGCCGCTGCTCGGGGCCCTCGTCCTGTACGCGGCTTTCGTCGGCGTCGAACGCGTCGGCCGGGCCCCGCTGATGGACCTGCGGATGTTCACCAGGCGTCCGGTGGTCGCGGGGTCGTTCCTGATGCTCGTTGCCACCGCGCTGCTGATCGCGTTCTTCTTCCTCGGCTCCGTCTACCTGCAGCACGTGCGTGGATTCAGCCCGCTGCGGACCGGGCTGGTGTTCCTTCCGGTGGCCGTGGCCGCGGGCGTCGGTGCCCACCTCGGATCGCGGCTCGTGGGCCGGATCGGCAGCCGTGTGACGGCCACGGCGGGCATGGCGGTCGCTGCGGCCGGGACCCTGCCGCTGACCTGGCTGGGGGCCGACGGCAGTGTGTACGCGGAGCTGCTGCCCGGCCTGGCCGTCGCCTCGCTCGGTATCGGCGCGGTCTTCGTCACGGCCACCACCACCGCGCTCGCCATGGTCACCCACGAGGAGGCAGGGCTGGCTTCGGGGGTCGTCAACACCTTCCATGAGGTGGGTGGCTCGGTCGGGGTAGCTGTGATGTCCACGGTCGCCGCGTCCGGCATCGAGCACGGTGCGATCGGCGGTTTCACGGATGCCTTCACGCTCAGCGCGACGGTGGCTGCTGTGAGCCTGCCGGTCACCCTGCTGCTCGTGCCGCGCGGCAAGCCGCAGCTGACCGGGAGGCCTCATGTGCACTGAGGGCGGGCCTGCGGCCTTGGTGGATCACGCCACCATCATCAGCAACATGGCGGACATGGTGCTGCCCATGCCGATGTGAGCGGCCGGCGCCGCGTCCGGCGTCGCGCCGAGCCTGCGCCGACGGCCGTGGCCTCCCCGCTCCGCCACCCGGGTCCTGTCCCATAGCGCGAGGGTGAGCGACGCCAGGAACACCACAATCGTGTCCGGCATGGCGAGCAGCCAGCGGGCCCAACTGCGGCCCCGACCCCCCTCCCGGCCGGTCGGGCGCTGCCGGTTCATTCCGGCGCTGCCGACTCCGCCTACCAGGCCATCGTCGCGGGGAGGGTCATGACGGCCATGCACCCGCCCATCAGCAGATCGCCCCCGCCGCGAAGCGGTTCTCGCCGCTGGTGGTCACCACCCGGACCAGGCTGACGATGCTCACCAGGGCGGCGACCGCCGCCACGGACGAGCTCAGTGCCGGCATCTCCGTCATCGCCCCTCCCAACCGTCCTTAAATTACGTATGCCCTTAGTACGTAGTGACTTAGGAGGTTGTAGGATCCTTTACCCCCACCGGGTATATTGGCGGCGGCCCCTCACCGACGGCACGGATGGAAGCGATGACAACAGCCGGAACCCGGCGGATATGCGCCCGCGGTGGCGCCGTCCGCTGGACGCGGGCTGCCGTCATCGCGCTGTTCGCCGTGTTCGTGGTGCTCGTCCATCACGAGACGGCCGCAGTCGCTTCCAGCCCGGTGCATACGGCCGCCATGAGTGGGATGCCGGGCATGGACCACGCGTCCGCGATGACGGTGTCGATGGACGCGATGGACCACGACAGCGCTGTGCGGACTGTCGCTCCGGTGGCGGGTGACACCGGCCCTTGTTCGGGCGTGGCCATGCAGCACTGCTCGGCCGCAGGTGTCGACGTGGTCAAAATCGCCCCGCCCGCCGAACTCCATGCCGGCCGCGATACCGACACATACGACACCCCGGCCGGACGCGCCGTCCCCGGGACGGTGAGCCGCGCGCCGCCCGACCTTTCCGTCCTCTCTCGTCTGCTCCTGTAGGCCGCTCCCGCGGCAACTTCGCTTCCCCCCCGGTGGGCGAAGTGCCGTGCCCGCATGCGACCGAACTGAAGGCGTGTCGAGAAGAGGACACCATCACCATGCACAGCATCAACCGCCGATCCGTCCTGCTGGCCGGGCTCGGTGTCGCGAGTGCGGGCGCGCTCGCCGGCTGCAGCACCTCCGGCGGCGGCTCCGGGAGCGCCCCCGCCCTGGTCGGGCCGTCCGGCTCGGCTGTCGCCGCCGTCGAGAAGAAGCGCACGAGCACCGGCAAGGTGCACAGGCTCACCCTGACCGCCGCACCCGCCACGCTGGACCTCGGCGGTGGCGTCACGGCTAAGAGCTGGGCCTTCTCCGGCCGTACCCCCGGCAAGGAGCTCCGGGTGTCGGCGGGCGACACCGTGGCCGCCGAACTGTCCAACCAACTGCCGAACAAGACCACGACGTCGATCCACTGGCACGGCATCGCCCTGCGCAACGACATGGACGGCGTTCCCCCGGTCACCCAGGCCGCCGTGCGGGCCGGAGCCAATTTCACCTACCGCTTCATCGCCGACGCCCCGGGCACGTACTTCTTCCACCCGCACGTCGGCGTCCAGCTCGACCGCGGCCTGTACGCCCCGCTGATCGTCGAGGACCCGAGGGAGCCGCTGGCGTACGACGACGAGTGGGTCATCGTCCTGGACGACTGGGTCGACGGTGTCACCGGCACGCCCGACGAGGTCTTCGCCGAGGTGAAGCAGGGGATGAGCGGGATGCACATGGGCGGCTCCGGCAGCTCGTCCGGCTCCTCCGGCGGCCACGACATGGACGGCATGGATGGGGTGGACGGCATGGACATGGGAGGCAGCGCCTCGCCGTCCGCCTCCGGTGACGGCATGCCGATGAAGTTCATGCTGATGGGTGCCGAGAGCGATCTGCTCGGCGGTGACGCCGGTGATGTGAAGTACCCGTACCACCTGATCAACGGGCGTGTCCCGGCCGATCCGGACGTGTACGAGGGCAAGCCCGGCAAGCGAATTCGCCTCCGGATCATCAATGCGGGCGGCGACACCGCCTACCGTGTCGCGCTCGGCGGCCACAAGCTGACCATCACCCACACCGACGGCTTTCCCGTCGAGCATCAACGGGTCGACGCTCTGCTGGTCGGCATGGGGGAGCGCTACGACGTTCTGGTCACGCTCGCAGACGGCGTCTTCCCACTCGTCGCGCTCGCCGAGGGCAAGAACGCGACCGGCATGGCCCTGGTGCGTACCGGCACCGGCCGTGCGCCGAAGGCGACCGTACGGCCGAAGGAGCTGAACGGCATGATCGTGGCGGCGTCCCAGCTCCGCGCGGTGGACGATGTCTGGCTGCCCTCGAAGAAGGCCGACCGGGTGCACCGCATCGAGCTGACCGGCGGTATGGCCAAGTACAACTGGGCCATCAACGGCAAGGCGTACGACATGCGCAACCCGACGGCCGACCCGATCACGGTCGAGGAGGGTCAGCGGGTCCGGCTGGACTTCGTCAACAGCACGCAGATGTGGCATCCGATGCATCTGCACGGCCACACCTACCAGCTCGGGAAGGTCGGCCCTCGCAAGGACACCGCGATCGTGCTGCCGAAGAAGAAGCTGTCGGTCGTCTTCGATGCCGACAACCCCGGTCAGTGGATGCTGCACTGCCACAACGCCTACCACGGCGAGTCCGGGATGATGGCGCTGGTGGCCTATCGGGCCTGAGCGCCGACGACGCTCCTACGGACGACACTTACGTGCGACGCTTACGGGCGACGCCGATGACGCACGGAGAGCTTGGTGTGGTGCGGCCGTTGATGAGGAAATCGAAGTGCCGCGCACGCTCGATCGTGAATCCGGCGGCGATGATGGCCGCTTCGGTGTTCCGGGTCAGGTGGCAGCCGCCACCCAGCAGTGGCCACACCACGTTGGCGATCCGCTGCCGCCTGACCAGGCCGGGCCGTGCCGACCGGATGTGCTCGTAGAAGTACAGATATCCGCCCGGCCGCAGGACGCGGGCGGCTCCGCAACGTTGTCTACCACGTCAGGGTAGGACGTGTGCGGCCGTGGCGGTCGCCGGGGCGATCGGAGTCTGTGTGCGACTCACTCGAAAGTGAGTAATGCATGCGTATCTTGCTCATTTGGCTACTATCGGCACCATGTTCCGGGGTGCGGTGAAAGAGCCGGGAAGGCGTGGCTCGTCGGCGGGGTTGCTTCTGGGTATGGCGTTGTTCGCCGTGGCCCATGTGCTCGTCTGCGCGCTTCACGCCCCCGGTGGCCACCACGGTCCGGTGTCCGGCCGACAGCTCGGTGCTGCCGGGAAGTCCGTGGACTCCTGGAGCGGGATTCAGCCTCCTGGTCATCGCGTGTCCGCCGGATTCAGCGGCTGTTGTGAGTCCCCGGCGCATCTGTGTGACGGTCCGGCTCGCATCGAGCCGCAGTTCCTGTGGGCGCTGCTGCTCGGACTTTCCGCCCTGGGGATGGCGGTCCTGAACTCCTGCCCCTCCCTTGCTCGTTCGGCGATCCGCCCAGCGAGGGCGTCCCCTCCGTGTCGCGGTTCTGGCGTGCTCCGGATGGTCTGCGTCAGCCGCACCTGAGTGATTCCGTTTGCTGCGCGGACAAGTTGGCGCGATATTTCTGGGGTGTTTCTCTGACACTCCCGCAACGGTGCTAAGGTCACGGCATGGTTACGGCTCGGTCGCTCTCCGCTATGCCGCGGTCCCGCCCCTCCGGGCGCGCGCTGCGCCTGCTGTGGGTGGCCGCGCTCCTGTTCGGGCTGGTGTACGCACACGGTGTGAGCCCGGAAGCCGTGACGAGGCACCTCTCCTCCGCCATGGAGAACCTGGGTGTTTCCGTAGGCCAGGGCCATGCCGTGACGGCACCGGTCGCAGCCGAGAAGGCTCCTGATGGCGGTCTTGTGGTGCGGGACCACCGCGACGGCGGCCACGGCTCTCCCCACCCGGCACACGAGTGTCTGATCGCCCAGCCACAGCACGGTTCCGGAGCGGTGGCTCCCTGCCCGGCGTCGCTCGGCCGACAGTCGACGCCTTTGGCGGCGCCGATCGAGGCGGTCGGCCCGGCCCCGTCGTCTTCGGCCGGGTGCCCGTTCAGGGACTCCGCTGTCTGCGCGGTGCTGCAGATCTAGGCTCCGCCGCGCCGCCGACCGGTCGGGGTGGGCCCTCGTATGCGCCCACCTGGCCCGGCGCCGCCGATTCACACCGCCCCGACCTCTCGTAACGCGCCGCTCAAGAGCGCCGATCCAGGGATGTCCGAGGCGCTGCCACCCCTTGCCCACTCCTGCTCACTGCCCACTTCCGCCCGCGGGGCGGGGGCGGTGCCCCACGCGGAGGAACTGTTGCCGCTCCACCCCCACGTTCGCCGTGCCCTCTCACCGGACTCGCCGTGGTATCGCCGTGTTATCGCCCTCCTGTTATGCGGGTTGCTGCTGACCGCTCTCGACTGCGCCGGCCCGCACCAGGAGCCGGACCACCCTCGCGCCCAGGCACAGACCGCCTCCGGGCCACCAGCGGCAGCCGCGACGTCCACACGTCCGGATACCGCTGAGACGGTGCACGGCGCCGGTTCCTGCGCTCCACTCGGCCTCACCGGCCTGTCCACGCCGCGGTCTCCGGCGCCGTCCCGCGATCTGGCCCCGACCGCCGGCGTGGTTCCGACACCGGCCACGGCGCCCTTCCTAGCGGCGGTGCGGGGCCGGGAGGAACGAGTCAGCAGGGCGCTGTCCGGGGCTTCCAGACTCACCGTCGTCTGCCGGTGGCGCATTTAGGCCATGCCCGCCACCGCCGTCATTCCGCCGTACGCGAGCGAGCCCCGGAACGGGGCGGCACGCCGCGGTCCCGGACGTGACGCGGCCAACGACGACCTGACACCTTTTCACGCTCTCGAAGAAGGCGCGAAGATGCACTCCTCGACCACTACCGATACCGGTACTCCCACCGCCAGATCCGCCATCTCCGGGCTGGTCGGCAACACCCCCCTGCTGCGGGTGTCCGAGCCCCTCGCCCCGGCCGGCCGCGGCTTCTGGGCCAAGCTGGAGGGCTTCAACCCCGGCGGCATCAAGGACCGCCCCGGGCTGCACATGGTCGAACGGGCCAGGGCCCGTGGCGATCTGCGGCCCGGCGGCCGGATCATCGAGTCCACCAGCGGCACCCTGGGACTGGGGCTCGCCCTGGCCGGCATGGTCTACGGCCACCCGGTCACCCTGGTCACCGACCCCGGCCTGGAGCTGTCCATGACCCGGCTGCTGACCGCGTACGGGGCCCAGGTCAATGTCGTCTCCGAACCCCACCCCACCGGCGGCTGGCAGCAGGCCCGCCGCGACCGCGTCCAGCGCCTGCGGGACCAGCACCCCGGCTCATGGTGTCCGGACCAGTACAACAACCCCGACAACGTCGCGGCCTACACCCCACTCGCGCTTGAACTGGCCTCCGAACTCGGCCACATCGACGCGCTGGTGTGCAGTGTCGGCACCGGTGGCCACTCGGCGGGCGTCTCCCGGGTCCTGCGGCAGCTGCACCCCGGGCTGAAGGTCATCGGGGTCGACACCACCGGCTCGACGATCTTCGGCCAGCCCGCCAGGCCCCGCCTCATGCGCGGACTGGGATCCAGCATCTACCCCCGCAATGTGGCCTACGACCAGTTCTCCGAAGTGCACTGGGTGGCCCCGGCGGAGGCGGTGTGGACCTGCCGTCAGCTGGCCGCGTCCCACTACGCCACCGGCGGATGGAGCGTCGGGGCGGTCGCCCTGGTGGCCGGCTGGCTCGCCCGGACCAGCCCCGCGGACACCCGGATCGTGGCGATCTTCCCCGACGGCCCGCAGCGCTACCTCGGGACGGTCTACGACGACGACTACTGCGCCGCCCACGGCCTGCTCGACTCACCCCCGGCACCCGAACCGGAGGTGATCGGCCACCTCGAGGAGAAGGAGGCGCTCCGCTGGACCCGGTGCGCCACCGTGGTCGACCCCCTCTCCCCGCACGGCGCCACCCAGGACACCGACGAGGAGGAGGGCCGGTGACGTCGTTGTTCACGCAGGTGCGTTCGTACGAGCGCAGCGTCCGGCTGTTGATGGTGAACCAGTTCACCATCAACCTGGGCTTCTACATGCTCATGCCCTATCTGGCCGCCCATCTGTCCGGCACCCTCGGACTGGCCGGGTGGCTGGTCGGGCTGATCCTGGGGGTGCGCAACTTCAGCCAGCAGGGCATGTTCCTGGTCGGTGGCACCCTGGCCGACCGGTTCGGCTACAAACCACTGATCGTCGCCGGATGCGTGCTGCGCACCGCCGGATTCGCGGCCCTCGGGCTCGTGGACTCCCTGCCCGCGCTGCTCGCCGCATCGGCGGCCACCGGGCTCGCCGGGGCGCTGTTCAACCCGGCCGTACGGGCGTACCTCGCGGCGGACGCGGGGGAGCGCCGGGTGGAGGCGTTCGCGCTGTTCAATGTCTTCTACCAGGCCGGTATCCTGCTCGGTCCGCTGGTGGGCATGGTGCTGACCGGCATCGACTTCCGCGTCACCTGCCTCACGGCCGCCGCGGTCTTCGCCCTCCTCAGCGTCGTCCAGATCCGCGCGCTGCCGCCCCGCCGCGCCGACGACTCCAAGGACGGCCGGGGCGCTGCGCGCGAGAGCGTTTTGTCGCAGTGGCGGGACGTGGTCGCCAACCGGCCGTTCCTGCTCTTCTCCGCCGCCATGATCGGCTCGTACGTCCTGTCGTTCCAGGTCTACCTGGCCCTGCCGCTTGAGGTGCGCCGCCTCGGCGGCCAGGGTGAGGCCGGGACGGCGGCGGTGGCGCTGCTGTTCGCCGTCTCGGGCCTGAGCACCATCCTCGGGCAGACGAAGGTCACGGCCTGGTACAGGGCGCGGATGGCGCCGGGCCGGGCGCTGACCTGGGGGCTGTTCACCATGGGCGTGGCGTTCGTGCCGCTGCTGCTGGCGAGCGCCGTACCCGAGCCGGCGGGTGGCGTGGGCCGCTGGCTGCTCGCGGCCGTTCCGCCCGCGCTCTCGGCGCTGTTGCTCGCCCTGGGGACGATGATCGCCTACCCGTTCGAGATGGACACCATCGTCCGGCTCTCGGGGGACCGGCTCGTCGCCACTCACTACGGGCTGTACAACACCATCTGCGGGGTCGGCATCACCCTCGGCAACCTGCTCACCGGCGCCGCGCTGGACGCCGCCCGCGCGGCGGGGATGTCCGCACTGCCGTGGTGCGCGCTGCTGACGCTGGGCCTGGCGTGCGCCGCCGCGCTGTACGGGTTGCACCGCACCGGCCGCCTCGTTGCGGCGCCCGCTCCCCGGGCGCAACCCGCGGCGGCCTGACGGGGCCACAGCCGGGAAACGGAGCGGCGGACGGTCCCCGGACCCTGCGCCGCTCCTCGCCCCGCTCCCGTCAGCTACGGAAGGGTCCGGTCACCTCGTAGGTGATGCCGTCCGAGGAACTGCCGCTCGTGCCGCGCTGGCTGGAGAAGTACAGCCGGGTGCCGTCCGGGGAGAAGGCCGGGCCGGTGATCTCCGAGCCGGACTGGCCGTTGATCCGCAGGAACGGCGCGACGATGTCGTCCGGAGTAATGATGCAGATCTCCATGTTGCCGCCGTCCTCGGCGACGAACAGGTCTCCGAAGGAGGAGCCGGTGATATTGTCCACGCCGGTCAGCGGGGCGGAGCCGGGGCTGACCAGGGAGTCGTCGTAGGCCAGCTCGTAGGTGCTGCTGGTCAGGTTGAGCTGCCAGACGCGGTTGTCGCCCTTGGTGGTGAACCAGACGGTGTCGCCGGCGTAGTGGCAGCCCTCCCCGCCGTTGAAGATCTTGGCGCCCGAGACCTGGTCGCGGGTGTAGGTGGGAGAGCCGTCGGGGTCGGGCACGTTTGCCCAGCTGAACGACCCGGAGGTGCCGGTGCCGGCGACCAGCACCTGTAGCGTGCCGGAGGAGAGGTCGCCCCAGGTGGTCGGGGCGAACCGGTAGAGGCAGCCGTCCGGCTCGTCCTCGGTCAGGTAGATCACCTTGCGTACCGGGTCGGCGGCTGCCGCTTCGTGCTTGAACTGGCCCATGGCGCTGCGGCGCGTGGCGGCGTTCACGCCCCAGGGGTCGGTCTCGTAGACGTAGCCGCGGCTGACTTCTTCACAGGAGAGCCAGGTGCGCCAGGGGGTGGCGCCGCCCGCGCAGTTGTTCCGCGTGTTGGACAGGATGCGGTAGGCACCGGTGATGGTGCCGGAGGAGTTGAACTTGACGGCGCCGGCGCCCCCGCCGGTGCCGACCTCCGAGTTGGAGACGTAGATCCAGCCCGTGCCGTCGGCGAAGCAGGCGCCGCCGTCAGGGGCGTTGTGCCACGTGTAGGAGGTGCCGGAGACGACCTTTCCGGAACGGGCGATGACTCTGCTGGTGAAGCCGTTGGGCAGTTGGATGCCGTTCGCGTCGGCCGCGCCCGGCGCTCCATAGGGACTGGGGCCGTTCTGGGCAGGGGCCGCGTAGGCGGCGCCGCGCATCAAGGTGCCGCCGAAGGCCGCGGCCGAGGTGCCGATGACTGCTCCGCGCAGGAAGGTACGACGTTCCACTCTCACTCCTGAGGGTGTGTTTACCCGCCGCCGGCCGGCGGCGGGGCCGCGCTCAGAGGCCATAGAAGGGACCATAGAGAGGAGAGGTTGACCGTCAATGGACGACCGATGACGGGGGCGCGAGGTGCGACACAATGGCTGAAGTGATCACCCACTGCCGCGGCCATAGTTGATCCGGCTTCACGGAGGCGTTCGCGGCGGGCGCACCACGGTGAGCAGCGGCACGCTCAGCACGACCCACAGATCGGCGCGCTGGCATGTGCGCGGCGCCCCGGCCCCCGAACACCCGGCGCGGACGTGGTCAGGACAGGATGTCGAGTATGTGGCGGGTCGGGCGACGTGGCGTTCTGGGGCCTGGTGGGCCGTAGCCGAGCCGCAGCACCATGTGTACGTGTCCTGAACCTGCCACGGGGTCGCGCAGCGGCCAGCGCAGGTCGGGCCACTCGAGGGCTTGGGCGATGAACGAGCTGGACAGTCCCTCGAGAGTGGCGGTCAGCAGGACGCGTTCCATGGCCTGGCCCGCGCGCAGCCAGTCCTCCGGCCCGTCGCGCGGGGTGGCCAGCAGCGCCAGCTGAGGAGAGCTTTCGAAATCGGCGGTTTCGCGACCGGGGACCGGTTGGCCGCCCGCGAAGTCCCGTACGGGGGCTCTGCCGCCGCGTCGGCGGGGGCCGAAGGCATACGGTGGTACCCCTTCGACGGCGGACCGTGGCGTCTGGGCGGAGAGCTGGGACCAGCGGGACAGGTCCTCGGTGCTGCCGCGGTCGGTGAGGTTGCGCGCCTCGGCCTCCAGGGCCAGGTCCAGCACTGTCTGCAGATGCCATCCGGAGGCGAAGGACAGCGAGACGCCTTCCGCCCCGGCCGCCTCCCGGAGGGTGGTGCGCACGGGTTCCGGTATCTCGGTCTCGGCGAAGGGGGACCGGCTGGTGTGCCGGGCGTGGACGGCCGGGTACAAGCCGCTGGGGTCGTCCTCGTCGCCGAGGGAGCTGGTCAGTGATACGGCGGCGAGCAGTGTGGGGTCGTCGGGATCGGGCAGGAGCTCGGTCGTCGGGTGCCGGCCCGCGTGAGCGGCCGCGACCCGCAGGTTCATCAGGGCGGCCCCACAGCCCAGGTGGAGTGCGCGGAGGTCTGCGTCGGAGTGCGGCAAGGCTCTCTCGAGGTCCGCGATCATGTGGAAGAGGCACTTGCCGCGGAAGTACCGGAACCGCCAGGGCTGTGCGTTGTGCATCGACGGGGCGGCCGCGGCATCGCGCGCCAGTGCCGCCACCGCCATGTCGGAGAGCGGCCGCGCGCTCGCGCGCGCCTCTGCGGCTGCCTCGGGGGTGAGGGCCCCGGGTGCCTTTTCGGCGCGGTTCGCGATGTGGTGAATATGGGCGTCCGGTCCGGGGAACACGAGGGACACCTGTCCGGAATCCGACCAGCGCACATCGTACGGAGGGGTCCCATCGTCGTGGTGGACTCCGACTATCTCGCCGTCGCGCCGGGTCGCACCGGTAGTCGGGCTTTCGACAATCAGTTGGTCGCCGACATGAGCACGCATCGGCATCTCCGCCTCTCTGCCCGTCTTCCTGTGTTCAGGGTTTCACGGTCGGCGCGCACCGACATGGGCGGAAGGTCCTCGCGCCGGGACTCGATGGCCCTCATGGCGGGCCGAGTGGCTCATGTGGGGGTGGCCGCGGGTTGCCACGCTGGCAGTGTCCATGCGCGGCTCCGCCGCGTGGCGGACAGGGCAGGCCGAACAGCGAGTGTCCGAAGGGAGTCGGGACATGCACCACAGGACGGTCGGGGAGCTCATGACCCGCAATGTGGTCCGGGCGCCACGCGAGATGCCGTTCAAGGAGATTGTGGAGCTCCTCGCCGAAAACGATGTCACCGCCGTGCCGGTCGTGGACGGCTCCGGCCACCCGATCGGTGTCGTGTCCGAGGCGGATCTGCTGCGCAAGTCCTCCGGCCAGGCCGATCCATCCGGCCGGGTGCCGATCCCGCACCTGGAGGCGTGGGAGCGCGCGAAGACGGAAGGGACGAGGGCGGAGGAGCTGATGTCGGCCCCTGCGGTGTGCGCGCGTCCGGAGTGGAGCGTGGTCGAGGCGGCCCGTCCGACCCCTCGTGTTTGGCCTGTTCCAGGGGATCACCCCAGGCGGAGGCGGCCAGCGCGGGTTCGTCGGGAACGCATCTCGGCCTCGTTTCGCCAGGTGCGGGCGGCCTCTTCGCAGATGCCCCTCGCCTCGGCCTCGGCCTCCCCCAGCAGGGACAGCGGCGGCGCCGGCTCGGCGGCGAGCTCAGCGGTGCGGTCCGCTCCGCTGTCTCACAGCCGCTGTGGCACGACGGCGACCGGACACGCGCAGTGGTGCAATACGGCGTGGCTGACCCGGCCGAGCTGCAGACCGGTGTGGTCAGGGCGGCGGAGGGCTCCGACCACCAGCAGATCAGCGCGCTCCGACATGTCCAGCAGAACCCGGTGCGCGCGTCCCTCGACCAGTTCGCGGTGGCACGTGGTCTCGTGATGTTGGCGTTCGACCTGGTCCAGCACCTCGTCGAGGATGCTCGCCGCCTGCTCCTCGTAGAGCAGAGTGGTGGCCTCGTGTGCGAACAGTGTCTGGCCCGCGTGCCGCTCCGCCGGACACAGCCAGGTCCGTACGGCCTGCACTTCGGCGTTCCGCGCCCGAGCCTCACGAAAGGCGAACCGCGCCGCCGCCGAGCCCTCCGCGGGGTCGCCGACCGCGAGGACGACGCGCCCGAAGGCCCCCTCGCGGTTCCACTCCCCGCCACGGACCACGACCACCGGACACATGGCACGGGCCGCCACCGCCAGGCTGACCGACCCCAGGAGCGAACCGGCGAGCTCGCCCCTGCCGCGGGAGCCCGTGACCACGGCGAACGCCTCACGGCTCTCCGTCAGCAGCGCCGTCACGGTGTCTTCGGCCAGCGCTTCACCGCAGGCCTTGACGTCCGGGTTGCGCAGCGTCGCGCGTTCCGTGGCGGAGGTGGCGATGTGTTCGGCCACTATCGCCCCGGAGGGCGGGCGGCCGGCGTCGAAGAAGGGGAGGCCCCCCTCGTACCGCTCCCAACGAGAGGCGTGGACGAGACGCAGGGGCAGCCCGTGGCGCGCCGCTTCGTCGACGGCCCAGTCCACCGCCTGCAGACTCGACTCCGACCCGTCGACCCCCACGACCAGCGAGAGCGACATCATCCCCACCGCCTTCCTGCGGGGCTTGTCCCTTCGGATACCCCCGTGTCCACGGTGGCACCGGCCGGGCTCACGCGGATGGGCGGATCGGCCCTCGGGCAGGGAACGGTCGGCCCTGGCGCTCCGGTCCGCGCGGTGGTGTCATGGAAACGGCACCGAGGGCGACAACAGACACGGAGAAGCGGTGTGAAACCGCGCACCGTGCAATCAGGGCCCACGAGAAGCGGGCGGCCCTCGGCGCTGTAGTGCGCTCCGCGCCTGAGGAGCGACGTACGAGGCGGTGGGAAGCCGCGTTCGTACCGCGACATTCCGTCTGCATGTGCGGCGGCATCGGGCTCGCCCTTCTGGTGTGCGGGCGCCCTCGTACTCCCATCATGGCGTGTCGGGCATGGGGTCTGCTCTGCGTGGTCACTGGCGTGGCAGGGGCAGCAGGCAGGTCTCGCCCGGGGCCACGGAGACCGTGTGGTCGGCCAGTGCCACGTCGATCGGTTCGCGGTCGGAGGCCGGTACGGTGATCCGCAGCTGTCCGGTGCTCAGCCGCAGACGCACCCCCCAGTGGCCCCGGTAGCGGATCGCCAGTCCGAAGAGGGACAGCTCAGGGAGCGGCACGGGATCCAGTCGCAGCGCTCCGCCCCGGGGCTCCAGTCCGGTCAGGCCGCGCTGTACGAGGTCGAGGGTGCCGGCCAGGGCGCCGAGGTGAATGCCCTCCCCGGTGGTGCCGCCCTGCAGATCGGCGATGTCTCCGGTGAGCGCCTCCTGGCAGAACCGCCAGGCCTCCGCCCGCCGCACCCGGGGCAGGACCCAGGCGTGGACGAGGCTGCTGAGAGTGGAGCCGTGGCTGGTGCGGCGCAGGTAGTAGTCGACGGTGCGCCCCCAGTCGGTGTCGTCCAGCTCGTAGCCGAGCCGGCGGAAGAGGCGGTGCAGTTCAGCAGGCGCGAAGAGGTAGCCGAGCATCAGCACGTCGGCCTGTTTGGATGCCTGGGGCTGACGATCCCGCGGTGCCAGGGCACCAGCAGCCTCCGGGACACGTCCTGCCAGATGTCGAGCTCCGTGTCCGCGAGCGCGGTGCGTTCGAACAGGTCCCGGCGGCGCGGCTCGGGCAGGGAGCGCAGCAGGCCGAGGGCGCGGGCGAGCACCCACGCGGCGGTGACGTTGGTGTACGTGTTGTCGTCGATGCCGGGGCGCAAGGCGCCGGGGTAGGCGTCGTGATACTCGTCGGGGCCGACCACGCCGAGGATCCGGTATCGTCCCCGTGCGCTGTCCCAGGTGGCCGCGTCGGCCCAGAACCGGGCGATCTGCAGCAGCATCTCGGCGCCCTTGGTGTGCATGAACTCCGCGTCGCCGGTGGCCTCGCCGTACTGCCAGACGTTGTACGCGATCGCCGAGCCGACATGGTGCTGGAGCCGGGAGTGATCGGGCAGCCAGCGTCCCGAGCGCGGGTTGAGATGCAGCCGCTGGGTCTCCTCGCGGCCGTCGCTGCCGCTCTGCCACGGGTACATCGCGCCGGCCCGCCCTGCGTCGCGGGCCGCGAAGCAGGCCTGCTCCAGCCTTCGATGACGGTAGACCAGTAGCGCCCGGGAGACCTCAGGAAGGTGGAGGTTCATAAACGGCAGGACGAACAACTCGTCCCAGAACACATGGCCCCGGTACGCCTCGCCGTGCAGCCCACGCGCGGGCACCCCGACGTCCAGGTCCGCAGTGTGCGGGGAGAGCGTCTGCAGGAGATGGAACAGATGCAGCCGCAGGATCCGCCCCGCTTCCCCGGCCACGTCCATCTCGCACGCGCGCCACAGCTGCTCCCACGCCGCGCGGTGGGCGTCGGCGAGTGCCGTAAAGCCCGGCGCACGGCCCACGCGGTCCACGGCGGCATGCAGCGGATCGCTGATCGCCGGGTCGCGGGAGGTGTGCAGGGCGACGCACTTGTCGACGGTCACCGTCCGGCCCGGCTCCATGACCGGCCACAGCAGGAGGCAGGCGCGTTCCGGCCTGTGGGTGGCGGCCATGCCGGTGTCGCCGTCGGTGGTGGTGCGGGCGGCCATGCCGACGCGGATGTCGGAGGTGCTGGTGCGACAGCGCAGCCAGACCACGTCACCGCTGGGCGCGGTGCCCGTGTGCACATGGGTCAGGTGCCGGTTGGCCAGCTGCCGGTACCGGGCGACGCCGGTGTTGGCCACCGCGCCGTCCAGCGTCGACTCCACCTCCAGCCGCCCCGACCAGTCCTCCGCGGTGAACTCGGTCCGCAGCGCCGCCAGATGCGGGTCGCCCATGTGGACGAGGCGCAGCTGCCGCACGGCCAGGTGCCGGCCGGCGTCGTCCACGCACCGCGCGGTGCGCTCCAGGATGCCCGCGCGCAGATCAAGGGTCAGCCGGTGGTCGAGCGGGGGGCGGGTGTCCGGCGAGAACCACGGTGTCGGGAGCGCGTCGGCGGTGTCTTCGTTCCCGGGCCGGAAACGCAGCGGCAGCCAATTGGGCAGGTTGACCAGGTCCTCGTTCTCCACCTGCCGGCCCGCCACCTCCGACTCCAGCCTGTTGTAACAGCCGGCGACGTAGGTACCGGGGCTGTGCACGGTGTCCGCGGCGCACTCCGGGAGGGCGCCCCGTGTCGCGAAGTAGCCGTTGCCGAGGGTGCACAGGGACTCCCTCAGCCGCTCCTCGGCCGGGTCGTAGCCCTCGTACACCCAGGTCCATCCGGGCAGTGTCCGGCTCATGGGTCACCCCCGACACCGACGACCAAGGGCAGCCCCACGACGACCACCGCCCTTCCGTGTGCTGCCGTGTCTCCACCCTGCCCCCGCCCCCGCGCGGTGTCAGCCCGGGGCGTGGTGGCGGCCTGCCCGGTGCGACACTGGCCACATGGGCGACCGCGGCTTTGGCCGACTGCCCCGGGCCCGGTACGAGCAGGAGCTGCGCCGACTGCAGATCGAGCTGGTGAGGCTCCAGGAGTGGGTGCGGGCCGAGGGGCGGCGGCTGGTGGTGGTCTTCGAGGGGCGCGACGCGGCCGGCAAGGGCGGCGCGATCAAGCGGGTCACCGAGTGCCTGAACCCGCGTATCGCGCGGATCGCCGCCCTTCCAATCCCGACGGAGCGGGAACGCACCCAGTGGTACTTCCAGCGCTATGTCGAGCGGCTTCCCGCCGCGGGTGAGATCGTGCTCTTCGACCGCAGCTGGTACAACCGGGCCGGCGTCGAACGCGTCATGGGTTTCTGCACCGAGGAGGAGCACCAGCGCTTCCTGCGCCAGTGCCCGGTCTTCGAACGGATGCTGGCCGAGGACGGGATCCTGCTGCGCAAGTACTGGTTCTCGGTGAGCGACGCCGAGCAGGAGGAGCGGTTCCGCAGACGGCTGAACGATCCCACCCGGCGCTGGAAGATCTCGGCGATGGACCTGGAGTCCATCACGCGCTGGGAGGCGTACTCCCAGGCCAAGGACGAGATGTTCGCGCGCACCGACATCCCCGAGGCCCCCTGGTACGTCGTCGAGGCCGACGACAAACGCGCGGCCCGCATCAACATGATCGCCCACCTGTTGTCCACCGTGCCGTACGGCGACGTCCAGCTGCCGGACCTTCGGCTGCCGCCCCGTCCCGCGCCCACCGGGTACGAGCGGCCGCCCAGGCATCTGCAGACCTATGTGCCCGACCACGCCGCCTCGCTCCTGGCACCGGATCGCGGGGCCGGGCCGCGAGGCGGCGGTGCAGCGGATGCGCCCGGGCCGGACCGACTCCACGATGAAGGCATGACGGCCCCTCGCCCCGCCGACCACCTCGACAGCCACCCCGACGACGCCGACACGGTCACCTCCTGCCCCGAGCACAAGGCCACGGCGGTACGACTGGCCGCGGCGGACGACCCCGGGTGACGGAGGGGCTGTCGCGGGAGGAGGCGGCGCGGCGGCTGGGGGAGTACGGGGCCAACGTCGTTGCCCAGGAGCGGCGCACCCCCGTGTGGCGCCGCGTGCTGCAGCAACTGCGCGACCCGCTGATCGTGGTGCTTCTCGTGGCCGCCGCACTGACCCTGGCCACCGGAGACCTCCCCGACGCCGCGGTGATCCTGCTCGTGATCACGGTGAACACCGTGGTCGGCGTCGTCCAGGAGGTACGGGCGGAACGGGCTGTGGCCGCCCTCTCGGCGCTGAGCGCCCCCGCCGCCCGCGTGGTACGCGACGGTGCGGAGTGTTCCGTACCGGCTGCCGACGTGGTGCTCTGCTCCTGGTGGACGAGTCGGCGCTGACGGGCGAGTCCGTGCCGGTGGAGAAGGCCGCGGTCGGGGAAGCTTCGCTCGGCACCGTGTCAGCGGGCACGGTTGTCGTCCGCGGCCGCGGACGCGTCCAGGTCACCGGCACCGGGGCGCACAGTGCGCTCGGCCGGATCGCCGCACTGATGGGAACCGCGCCCGGCCTGACCCCGCTGCAACGCCGACTGGCGCGGTTCGGCCGGGTGCTGGTGGCCGTCACCGTCGCGCTGTGCGCGGTGGTGCTCGCCCTGGGGCTGGCCCGCGGACAGCCGGTGGAGCTGATGGTCGTGGCCGCGATCAGCCTCGCCGTCGCGGCCGTACCCGAGTCTCTGCCAGCCGTGGTCACCCTCGCCCTCGCGCTCGGGGCCCGGCGGATGGCGGACCGGCACGCCATCGTCCGCCGGCTGCCCGCGGTGGAGACCCTGGGGTCGGTCACGGTGCTCGCCACCGACAAGACCGGCACCCTGACCGAAGGCCGGATGGCCGCCGAAAAACTGTGGACGCCATATGGCGAGGCCTCCGTCACCGGCATCGGCTACGACCCGGAAGGCCGCGTCACGCGCGACGGCCGGACCGTGACCGCGAGCGACGCTCCCGACCTGGCCGCCCTGGGTCGCGCCACGATGCTCTGCAACGACGCCGCGCTCGAACCCCCACCGGACGACGGCACACCATGGCGGGCGATGGGCGACCCCACCGAGGCCGCCCTGCTGGCGGCCGGAGCGAGACTGGGCCTGGACCGGGGCGCGCTCGACGGCGAACTCCCGCGAGTTGACGAGATCCCCTTCGACAGCGCCCGTAAGTGCATGACGACCGTGCACCGCACGCCGGGCGGCGGACTGCGCGTCGTCTGCAAGGGAGCACCCGAGACCATGCTCCGCCCCATGGTCCTCACCGACCCACCAGACCTGCTCTCCCGGGCCGCCGCCCGGGCCGAAGCCGCCGGCATCACCTCCGTCCTCATCACCGGCGATCACCCCCTCACCGCACGCGCGGTGGCGGCGCGTTCGGGCATCGTGGCCAGGGCGGACGACGTCACCACGGGCGAACGCATCCGCCAGGGCACCGCGGGCGCGCTCACCGCCCTGCGCGTCTACGCCCGTACCACGCCCGAGCAGAAGCTGGACATCGTCCAGGCGTGGCGCACCGCGGGCCATGTGGTGGCGATGACCGGCGACGGCGTCAACGACGGCCCGGCCCTGCGCCGGGCGGACATCGGCGTGGCCATGGGGCAGCGCGGCACCGAAGTGGCCCGCCAAGCGGCCGACCTCGTGCTCGCCGACGACAACCTGGCCACCGTCGTCGCCGCCGTCGAGGAAGGCCGCCGCGTCTACGCCAATGTGCGCCGGTTCCTGCTCTATGCCCTCTCCGGAGGCACGGCGGAAATCCTGGTCATGCTCCTTGGCCCCTTCCTCGGCATGCCCCTGCCCCTGCTCCCCGCGCAGATTCTGTGGATCAACCTGCTCACCCACGGCCTCCCCGAAGTGGCCCTCGGAGCCGAACCCGTGGCCCCGGGCGTCATGCGCCACCCGCCCAGGCCGCCCGAAGAGAGCGTGCTGGGCGCAGGGCTCTGGCCCCGGATCCTCGCCGTGGGGGCGTTCGTCGCCGGCGTCACCCTGGTGACCGGGGTCTGGGCACGGGAGACCGACCGCCCCTGGCAGTCCCTGATGTTCCTGGTGCTCGGCGCCACCCAACTCGGCGTCGCCCTGGGCTCCCGCGCCCGCCCGGGCAGCCTCGCCAATCCGTTCCTGCTGGCCGCCGTGGCTACAGCGCTGGCCCTACAGGCGGCCGGCGTCTATCTGCCGCCCCTGCGCGCCCTGCTGGGCACCGAACCGCTGCCACCCACCGACCTCGCGATCGCCTGCGTGCTCTCGGGCCTGGGACACGTCGTCATGCGGGCAGAGCGGCACTTCTTCCCGGAGCGTCCGCCGCACGCGGTCCCGGCGTCAGGCTCGGCTCATGGCTGAGACGGGGCGCGCGGCGGCAAGCTCAGGGCATGGGCTCAGCGGCAGGGCCGGAGCCGAGCGCCACCAGCGTGGAAAGGGCGGCCACACAGCTCTGGGTCCACCGCCGTTGCACGCTTGCGCGCTGCTGGGGATCGTCCACGGCCGGATGGCCGAAGGCTCCCGAAGGGCTCTGCTGACGGAGCAGGAACTCCGATCCGTCGCGGACGACACGGTGGTCGGCCCAGCCGAGCAGAGCCAGGCCTTGCAGCAGCACGGCGACTTCCTCAAGCTTGTAGTCCTGGCAAGCCGCCGGAAGGGCCGCGGCCAGTCGCTCTCCGGCCGAACGGGCTGAGGAAGCGCAGCGGGCCAGACGGCTCGGATCATCCCCGGCGAACTGGGCCACGTCCCTGGCGGTCACGGCGGGCGGGCGGTCTTCCGCCAGCAGTGGCGTGGGGTCGGCTGAGGCGATGAGGGAATGCGCGGCCTCGGCGGCGAGCCAACCCAGCCGCGTCAGCTGTCCGACTCCGCCGGCCGCGGTCGCGGGAACGGCCGTGAGACCGGAGAGTGCGGAGGCGGTGTCCTCCAGGAACCGGTCCAGCGCTGCGCAGGTCAGATTTGATGCCCTCATGCCGTGCGCACACTCGAAAACCACATCGGCCCCGACACGTCGCCACAGCTCGGGCCCCGGTTCGGCTTCGGCGCGTTCGACGACCGAGACGAGCGCGGGACGGGCGAGTGCGGGTTCACCGACCGAACGGGCTCCGCGTACGGCTGCGGCCGCTGCCGGAACAGCCTCGTCGAGGGCAGCGGTGGCAGCGGCTTCGCCGAGCCAGACAGCCGCTCGGCGCAGGGCGGAATCGAGCTGCGCCGCGTCTGACACCTCCGGCGGCGCGGGGCGTCGGCAGCGGATGACGGAGGAGCTTCTGGCGAGCAGGCCGGCGAGCGCGGCGACGATTGTCGTGTGGTACGCCGTGGCCCACGAGCGGTACTCTGCGTCGCCGCCTTCGAGCCCCGGGTGGACGACCCCCTCCGGACCGGCGACTCGGCCGTCGGGTTCCTGTACCTCTGAGAGGAAGGCCCAGGCCTGCTCCGCCTCCGCCGAGTCACGGATTCCCAGGCACAGCAGACAGCAGAGCAGCTCCGTCACAAGGTCCGCGTTTCCTCGCCGTCGGCACAGAAGACACAGCGCCTCGAGGAGTTGGACGGCGCGGCCCAGGTCGAAATCGGTGGGCCACTTCGGGACACGAAGTCCGAAGTCGGTGGCGTAGAAGACCGTATGGGTGATCGCGTAGATATCCCGGTCGCCGAGCTTGAGTACGGAAGGGTCCGCACAGAACAACGTGAAAGGAAGTATCGCCTCGACCGGGGGCAACTCGTGTGCGACTCCGGCCAGTTCCATCGTGTGCAGGAGGTCCAGCTGCCGGTAGGGGATGCGCTCGAAGGAGGTCGCACAGCGGCCCGCGACCGATTGCTCGATGAGGTACTGGAATTCTTCGTCGCGATGCCCGCACAACCGAAGGGCCGCGTGAGTGCCGGCGTAGAGCAGGAGCGCGCGCTCATCGCGCCCGACGAGCTCCCGATAGGACGGGCGGCTTGCCACGGCGACCATCCGGTCGAACAGCCGCTGGTAGTGCCCGTCGAAAGTGGTGGGATCCAGACGGGCGCGGAGTCCCACCAGCAGCGCCATCTCGACAAGCGCCTTGCGGGCGAAGAGGATGCCTGTCTCTTCCGCGGTGTCCGGGTCGAACCGGGTGTGGTGCGCGGCCAGCCAGGAAACTGCTTGCTGTTCGACCGCGCGCCACGGTTCGGGCAGCTCGCTCCCCGCGTACATCGGTGTCACTACTGCCCCCTGATCACTGTCCGTCCATGGAGTCGGCCCCGCGCTGCGAGGTCGTCTCGACTACTCGGCCGGGTCCGCCTCGTCGCATTCGGCCGCGACGACGAGCACGTATTTCTCCCACGCCAGCACATAGCCGGCGACCTCGTCGAGTGTGGTGGTCGCGCGGACCAACTGCTCGAGGGGTATCTCGAGATGGACGAGTCCGCTGGTCTGGAGGAACTCCAGGGCTTTTCGGGTGTCGATGGAACAGGACATAGTGCGCCTCCGCTGATGGTAGGGTTCCCCGGCGGAATTCATTTGCCACACCGCCGAGGCGCCTCCCAGTCTGGCGATGGACCGAACGGGCGTCACTAATAGTTTCGAAAGTTCCCTCGCCTGGGTTATTCCTCATATCATCACGCTGGAATTGTTCGAGGGGATACGGAACGGTACGGCCCACCCCGGCCGGTGCGTCAGCCGCCCGTGCTTTCCCGCAGGATGACCCGGTGCCCGGCCACATGGTCGTGCGAGGCATCGAAGCCAAGTCGGCCTCGAAGGGGAGGCCGGCCGCCCGCAGGGCCTCGCGGTAGCCATCGGTGCGCAGCCGGTCGGTGCCGCCCTCGGCGGGCCGTTCCCCGAGCAGGACCACCGGGAGCCGGCGGTCGCGGGTGGCGAGGTCGCTGGGCCGGAGGGACAGCGGGCTGAGGATGCCGCCGTCGGAGAACCGCGCGTCGAATCCGCGCAGCGCGGCCAGCTCGCGCTCGCGCATGGATCCGGTCTGGTGGAGCAGGATGGTGCGTCCCCGGCGGTCGGCCTCGGTGGTGACGTGCTTGGCCAACTCGGAGAAGTAGGCGATGTCGAGTTCCGGGACCGCCAGGGTGATCATGCCGGTGCGGCCCTGGCGGCTTACACCCGGTCCGGGGCCTTACATGTGCACGACGGGTGCCGCGGCGGGGTCCTGGGTGGGTGCGCCGCGCCGGTAGAGGATGGCGCTGATGACCACGCCGGCGACGAAGAAGATGGCCGACCACCAGTAGGCCGTGGAGTAGCCCTCCAGGCCGGCTTGGGCGAGGACGGTGGGGTCCTTGGGGTTCTTGCCGTCCAGGTAGTTGGTGACGGCGCTGGTGGAGAGGGTGTTGAGCAGGGCGGTGCCGAGGGAGCCGCCGACCTGCTGCATGGTGTTGACGGCGGCCGAGGCGACGCCGGAGTCCTCGGCGGCCACGCCGGAGGTGGCCAGGCTCATGGCGGGGGCCATCACCAGGCCGAGGCCGAGGCCGGCCACGATCAGCGGGGGCAGGATGTCGGTCGTGTAGCTGCTGCCCAGGTCGAGGGCGGTCAGCCAGGCGATGCCGGCGGCGGCCAGACCCATGCCGAGGGGCACCACGGGCTTGGGGCCGAGGCGCGGGATGAGCATGGTGGTGGCGAGGGTGGAGGTGAGCATGAGGGCGGCGACCATGGGCAGGAAGGCCAGGCCGGTCTTGATGGGGGTGTAGCCGAGGCTCTGCTGCAGGTAGTAGGTGAGGAAGAGAAAGACCCCGAACATGCCGGCGCCGCTGATCAGGACGGAGACGAAGGAGGCGCCGCGGTTGCGGTCGAGCAGGATGCGCAGGGGCAGCAGGGGGTGGCGGGAGCGAGTCTGCCACCAGGTGAAGGCGGCGAGCAGGACGGCTCCGGCGGCCAGGAAGCCCCAGGTGGCGGGGGAGTCCCAGTCGTGGCTCTCGGCGTTGGAGAAGCCGTAGACCAGGCAGAACAGGCCGCCGCCGACGAGGACGGCGCCGGGGATGTCGATGGTGACACTGGTGTCGCGGGTGGAGCGCTGCAGCAGGATCACGCCGCCGATGACGGCGACGACGGCGAAGGCGAGGTTGACGTAGAGGGTCCAGCGCCAGTCGAGGTGCTCGGTCAGCACACCGCCCAGGAGCAGGCCGATGGCGCCGCCGGAGCCGGCGATGGCGCCATAGACGCCGAAGGCCTTGGCGCGTTCCTTGGCGTCGGTGAAGGTGACGGTGAGCAGGGAGAGGGCTGCCGGGGCGAGCAGGGCGCCGAACACGCCCTGGAGGGCGCGGGCGGCGACGAGCATGTCGAAGCTGGTGGCGGCGCCGCCGAGGGCGGAGGCGCCGGCGAAGCCGACCAGGCCGGTGAGGAAGGTCATCTTGCGGCCGAAGAGGTCGGCGATGCGGCCGCCGAGCAGCAGCAGGCTGCCGAAGGCGAGGGCGTAGGCGGTGACGATCCACTGCCGGTCGCCGTCGGAGAAGCCCAGGTCCTTCTGCGCGGAGGGCAGGGCGATGTTCACGATGGTGGCGTCCAGGACGACCATGAGCTGGGCCACGCCGATGACGGCGAGGATCCACCAGCGATGGCGGGGCCGTGCGTCGGCGGGCGGGAGGGATATGACGGCCGCACCGGCAGGCGCTTCGGCCGGGGTTCGAGGCATGACGAAACTCCGGAGGAGATGACGGGAAACGGGACAGGGGAAGGCCGTGGTGCGGGGCGGGACGGCTGCGTCGAAGGAGCTCGTCACGTGGTTCGGCCGGCCGTGGTGGCGGGTGAACTGCCGGGTTCTCCGTGTTGCCCGGCCCACTTGGCGCACCCGGCGCCGTTGCTCGGGGGTCAGCGCTTGACGGCCTTGGCGATCTTGACGCCGACCGGGCTGGAGATCGCGCGGATGGCGGTGCGGCGGGCGATGTGTCCGAATCGGTTCACGGGCATGAACATGTGCTGCATGAACAGGGCCTGCTTCTGGTAGCGGGTGGTCAGCGGGCGTAGTTGCCGCTCCCATGCGCCGAGGGCGGCGGGGATGCCGTCGTGCTCGCCCAACAGCCGGCTCAGCAGCTCGGCGCCGGCGATGCCCATGCCGGAGCCCTGTCCGGAGTAGAGGGTCATGCACCAGGCGGAGTCGCCGAGCAGGACGACCCGGCCCTGGCTCCAGCGGTTGATGTGGATCTGGCTGACCTGGTCGAAGAGGACGGACTCGGAGCGGTCCATCGCGTCCAGCATGGCCGGCACGATGGTGCCGCCGAAGTCGCCGAACGCCGCACGCAGCGCCTCGGAGGGATTCCTGCGGACCTCGGCGGCGGGCCAGGGCGTGCGGTAGAGCAGGAAGGCGACCGGGGGATGGTCGACGTAGGTGTTGATCCAGGCTGAGCGGCCGGGGGCGGTGGCGACCAGGGTGTCGCCGTCGCGCACGTCGGGCAGCCTGCCGTCGATGACGCAGGCGGCCACCGCGTGGTCGAAGTCCTTGCGGTAGAGGTCTTCCGGGCCGAAGACCAGGGAACGGACGGTGGAGTGGATGCCGTCGGCGCCGATGAGCAGGTCCGCGGTCTCCACCGACCCGTCGGTCATGGTGACGGTCACCTGGTGGCGGTCCTGGGTGATCGCGGCGGGCCCGACGCCGTAGCGGATCTCGACCAGGTCGTGGACCGCGTCGTACAGGACGCGCTCCAGATCGCTGCGCAGCAGGATCCGCAGAGGGGTGCCGTCGACGTGGCTCGGAAAGGTGATGCCGGGGGTGACGCGGCCGCTCCGGTCGATTTCGTACATGCGCCCGTCGGGGAGGGTGCGCTGGGGGAGCGCGTCCAGGATGCCCAGTCGTTCGGCGGCGGCGTAGCCGGGGCCGAAGAAGCGGACGAAGTAGCCGCCGGTACGGCGCTGGGGAGCCCGTTCGACGATCAGGGGCTGCCAGCCGGCACGGTGCAGAGTCAGGGCCGCGGCGAGCCCGGAGATGCCGGAGCCGACGATCACGGCACGCCGGGCGGGGCGTGGGGGGAGTGACTGAGTTGCCATGGGGGAGCGCCTTTGGTGTTGGTCACGACGATCTCCTTGCGCCGGAGACCCTTCTGACACCTGTCAGGTTATAGTGAATCTGACAGCTGTCAAATAAGGTGCCCGTGGGCTCTAAAATGGGGCAGGCCACGCAGGAGCCGGCAAGCAGTCATGGAGGTAAGGGTGGGAGCACGAACCGAGTCCGCACGACGGCCGGGGCGTCCCGGCGCGGACACTCCCGCGGTGCCCGAAGAGGAGAGCATTCTGCTGCGGGGTCTGGAGGCCTTCGCGGAGTTGGGTTACGACCGCGCTTCCGCGCGTGAGCTGGCCCGTCGCCTGGGCGTCAGCCACAACTTCATCAACGACCGGTACGGGTCCAAGGCGGCGTTCTGGCGCGCGGTGGTGGACTCGGCTCTGGGGGCGCAATTGGCGCAACTGCCGCAGGTGGACCCCTCGGTCGACGATGCCGAGCGGTTGCGGCGGATCATCAGCGACTTCTACCGGACCGCGGCGGACACACCGCTGATGGCACGGCTCGTCGTCGAGGAACTCACCCAGGACACGGATCGGTTGGACTATCTGTACGAGCAGTACATCGATCCGACCCTGCAGACCCTGGTGCCCAGCATCGAGCGGCTCGTGGCCTGCGGACGCATGGCGCCCCTCCCGATGCACGTGCTGTTCTTCGCCATCATCGGTCCGATCTCCGGCATGGTGGAGGTGCCCCTGGCACGGCGCCTGGGCAGGCCCGAGGCCACCTCACCGGAACAGCTGGAAGCCACGGCGAAACTGCTGGCCACCCTGGTGGTCAACGGACTGCTCGCGACAGGTTCGGAGAGTCGCGGCTGAACTTCCTGCCGTCGTCAGGATCGAGTGGGCGCGAGCGCGGCGGCCTGCTCGGGGGTGAGGGGCCGGGCGGCGTGTCCCTGTAGGAGAAGGTGCAGTTTGGCGGTTTGCTCGAGTTCCTCGATCGCGTCGGCGGCCGTCTCCAGGGTGGCGCCGGCGACGACGGGGCCGTGGTTGGCGAGGAGGATCGCGTGGTGGGTGCGGGCGGTCCGCTCGGCGAGTGGCTCCAGGCTGCTGTCGCCGGGGGCGTGGTAGGGCAGCAGCGGCAGGGTGCCCACGCGCATCGCGTAGTACGCGGTCAGCGGGGGCAGGGCGTTGGCAGGATCGACGCTGTCGAGGCAGGAGACGGCGGTGGCGTGGGTGGAGTGCAGGTGAACCACCGCGTGGGCGGAGGGCCGGGCCCGGTAGAAGGCGGCGTGCAAGAACGCCTCCTTGGTCGGCCGGGGCCCGTCCAGGTGGCGGCCGGTGAGGTCGGTGCGGGACAGGTCGGCTTCTTCGACGGTGCCGAGGCTGGATCCGGTGGGAGTGAGCAGAAGGTCGCCACCCGCGAGACGGATGGAGAGGTTGCCGGTGGAACCGTGGGTCAGGCCGCGTGTGAACAGAGAGCGGGCGATGCGCACGACCAGCGCGCGGGCGGCCTTCTCGTCGTTGTAGGCAGTCATGTCTGCTCCTTGCCAGTGGTGCTGAGGGCGCGGATGAACAGGTCCGCGGCGCCGAAGTTGCCGGACTTGAGCATGAGCGCCAGATCGCCGGTCTTCGCCGTGGCGTAGGTCCACGGCACTCCGGGATCGGCTTCTTCGCCGACCAGAACCGTGCGGATGCCCAGGGCGGCGGTGACGGCGCCGGAGGTCTCCCCGCCCGCGACCAGAAGGCGTCGTACGCCGCGTTCGACAAGGTGGAGAGCGAGGGCGCCGAGGAGTTCCTCGGCCTGGGCGGCTGCTTCCGCGACGCCCAGCCGGGCCTGGACGGCTGCGAGTTCTTCGGGTGAGGCGGAGGCGTGGATCAGGACGGGCAGCTCGGGGTCCTGGGCGGCGTACCAGGTGAGGGCCTCGCCGGTGACGTCGCGGCCGGCTGCGGCGGCCAGGACGTCGAGGTGGAGAGAGGGCAGGCCGGCTGCGCGGAACCGGGCGATCTGTTCCAGGGTGCGGGCGGAGCAGCTGCCTGCCAGCACCGCGGCCCGTCCTTCGTACGGCACGGGGGCGCTGGTGGCGGGGCCGGCGGCCGGGAGGTACGCGTGGCCGAGTCCTTCGGCAAGCCCGGCGGCGCCCGCGATGACGGGGAGTTCGAGGGCGGCGGCGCCCAGGACGGCGAGGTCGTCGTCGGTGAGGGCGTCAGCGATGATGTGCCGGGCACCGGCCTGCTGGTGCGCGGTGAGGGCGCCGCGGACGGCGTCGACCCCGCGGCGCACGGTCGGCCAGTCGATCAGGGCGACGCGGTGACGGGTCTGTGCGGACAGCAGGCGCACCAGCGCGGAGTCCGTCATGGGGGTGAGGGGGTGGTGACGCAGGGGTGACTCGGACAGCAGTTGGTCGTGGACGAAGAGGTGGCCCTGGTAGACGGTTCGGCCGCCCAGCGGGAAGGCCGGGCAGTGCAGGGTGGCGGCGGCTCCGGCGGCGTGCATGAGGGCGTCGGTGACCGGGCCGATGTTGCCCTGGGAGGTGGAGTCGAAGGTGGAGCAGTACTTGACGTAGATCTGTGCCGCGCCCATGGTCCACAGCCAGCGCTGGGCGGCGATGGAGCCGAGGACCGCCTCATCGGCGGGGGCGGAGCGGGACTTGAGGGCGACGACGGCGGCGTCGCAGTCAGCGGGCAGCGCGGTGGCGGCGTCCGGGATGCCGAAGACCAGAGCGGTGCGCAGGCCGGCCCGCCGGAAGGCGGCGGCGACGTCGGTGCCGCCGGTGAAATCGTCGGCTATGCAGCCGATGCGCAGGGTCATGGTCGTGGTCTCTCCTCGGACGTGCGGGTGGAGCATGGGTCCGGGGCGGGTGGCGCGGGCCCGCCCCGGAGCAGGTGGGTCAGTGCTGGCCGGCGCTGGTGATCGCCTCGATGACGGCGGCGGTGAACTCGGTGGTGGAGGCGCTGCCTCCGAGGTCGCGGGTGGAGGTGCCGGTGGCGATGACATCGGCCACGCCCGTCTCGATGATCTTCGCGGTGGCGGCCAGCGCCTTGTCGCCGTGCTTGGCACCCAGCCACTCGAACAGCATCGCGCCAGAGAGAATCATGGCGACCGGGTTGGCGATGTTCTGCCCGGCGATGTCGGGGGCGGAACCGTGGGACGCCTGGGCCATGGCGGTGGTGGCGGAGGCGTTGATGGACGGCGCGGTGCCCAGCGAGCCGGAGATCTCGCCGGCCAGGTCGGAGAGGATGTCGCCGAACATGTTCTCGGTGACGATGACGTCGAAGTCCTGGGCGCGGCGCACCAGGTGCACGGTCATGGCGTCGATGTGGAAGTCGTCCACCGTGACGTCGGGGTAGTCCTGGGCGACTTCCTGGCACACGGTGCGGAACAGGCCGGTGGTGAGCTTGAGGACATTGGCCTTGTGGACGATGGTCAGCTTCTTGCGGCGCGAGCGAGCCAGGTCGAAGGCGACGCGGGCCACGCGCTCGGTGGCCGCGCGGGTGACGATACCCAGCATGATCGCCGTATCGGGGGTGGGCATGAACTCGCCCGTGCCGGCGAAGGTGTTGCGGTCGGCGTAGAAACCTTCGGTGTTCTCACGGACGATGACCAGGTCGGCGCTGTCGCAGACGGCCTGCGCGCCGGGGAAGCTCTTGGCGGGGCGGATGTTGGCGAACAGCTGGAAGTGCTTGCGCAGGGTGCCCGAGGGGTTGAGGGCGGACTTGTGCGGTTCGGGGTAGCCGACGGAGTCGTGCGGGCCGAGGTACCAGCCGTCCAGACCGGCCAGGGCCTCCTGGGTCTCATCGGGAACCGGGGTGCCGTGCGACTCGATCGCGGCGGCGCCCAGAGGCAGGGGCACCCAGTCGACGGAGACACCAGCGGCCCGGGCAGCGGCCGCGGCGATCTCGACCGAGGAAGGGACGATCTCGGGGCCGATACCGTCGCCCTCCAGGACGCCGAGGCGGTAGGTGGTGGTGCTCATGGTGCGATTTCCTCTCTGGAGAACAACCGGTCGCGGGTGCGGCGGGTCAGGGCGACAGCCGGTGCCGGCTCAGGGCGGCGGCGGCATCGGCGAGGGCGGCCCAGGACCGGGCGGCGGCTTTGAAACTGTCGCCGTCCTGGGTGTGTTCCAGGGTCAGCCACCCGGCGAAGCCGCCCTGGCGCAGGGCTTGCAGCAGGGCGGGCAGCCGGTGGTCGCCGACGGCCAGCGGTCCCCGTGTGGTGGGCGCCGCGAGCTGTAGACAGCCGGTCAGGAGGGCGTGGTCCGTGACGGACTGGACACAATCGACGCCTTCGGCCTCGAGGTGGTGGGTGTCCAGCACCAGTCCGGCCGGTGCGCCGAGCGCGGTGACGGCGGCGAGGGCTTGGCCGGGGGTATGCCATAGGGAGGTGTTGCCGCGCGACTGCGGCTCGAGCAACAGTCGGCAGGTGCTGAGCCTGTTCATCGCCTTCGTCATCGTCGGCAGCATCATGAGCATGGACCGCAGGGTGCTGGTCCGCGGCTTCGCGAAGATCTTCGCGCCGCTGGCCGCCGGCAGCGTCGTCGCCCTGCTGGTCGGCACCGCCGTGGGCACCGCGACCGGCCTCGGCTGGAAGCACACCGTTTTCTTCATCGTCGTACCGATCATGGCCGGCGGCGTGGGAGAGGGCGCCATCCCGCTGACCATCGGCTACGCCGGCATCCTGAGCGCCACGCAGGGCGAGCTGCTCGCCCGGGTGCTGCCCGTGGTGTTCGTCGGCAACCTCACCGCCGTCCTGCTCGCCGGCATCCTGAACCACCTCGGCAAGCGACGCCCCGAGCTGACCGGCAACGGGCGCCTGGACGCGGCGAAGGGACCGGACCTGCTGGAGGCCGCGGAAAGCGAGCGGTCCGGCGCCTCGGTCACCGTGCACCAGGTCGCCGCGGCCGGGATCACCGCCGTCACCCTCTACCTGGCCGGTGTCCTCGCGCTGGATCTCTTCGACCTGCCCGCGCCCGTGGTGATGCTGGCCCTCGCGGTCCTGCTGAAGGTGGTCCACGGCGTCACGCCACGCCTCCAGCGGGGCGCCGGGTTCGTCTACGACTTCTGCCTGGCCGCCATGGCGTTTCCGATGCTGTTCACCTTCGGCGCCACCCAGACCCCCTGGCAGACACTGAGCAAGGGCTTTGCCCCGGCCCCGCTGGTCACTGTCGTCGCGACGGTCTGCGCCCTGGTCGCCACCGGGTTCGCCGTCTCCCGCCGGGTGGGGCTCCACCCCATCGAGGGGGCCCTGGTCACCGGCACTCACAGCGGCATGGGCGGCGCCGGCGACATCGCCATCCTCACCGCGGCCGACCGCATGCGCCTGATGCCCTTCGCCCAGATCGCCACCCGCATCGGCGGCGGCCTCACCGTGACCCTGGCCCTGCTGGCCGCACATTCCACAGGCCTGTGACAGCCCCCGCCCACACCCTCACATCCCCACACCCCCACATCCCCGGAAGGCAATCCGTGAACATCCTGGTACTGCCCGGCGACGGCATCGGCCCCGAGATCACCGCGGCCACCCTCGACGTGCTGAACACCGTGGACAAGCAGCTCGAGCTGGGGCTGGAGTACGACACCCGCGACATCGGCCTCGCCTCACTGACGACGACCGGCTCGACCCTCCCCGACGGGGTGCTCGAGCAGGTCCCACAGGCCGACGGCGTCCTGCTCGGCCCCGTCTCGCACTACGCGTACCCGCCCCGCTCCGAAGGCGGCTTCAACCCGTCCGCCGAACTGCGCACCCGCTTTCAGCTGTTCGCCAACGTCCGCCCCTGCGTCTCCCGCCCGGACCTGAGCATCCTGCGCTCCCCGATGGACCTGGTCATCGTCCGCGAGAACACCGAGGGCTTCTATTCCGACCGCAACATGTACGCGGGCAGCGGCGAGTTCATGCCCGACGCGGACCAGGCGTTCTCCATCCGGAAGATCACCGCCGCGGCCAGCCGGCGCGTGGCCCGCGCGGCCTTCGAGCTGGCTCGGGGACGGCGCAAGAAGGTCACCGCCGTCCACAAGGCCAACGTGGTCAAGCTGTCCGACGGACTGTTCCTGCGCGAGGTACGCAAGGTGGCCGCCGAGTTCCCCGACGTGGAACTGGAGGAGCTCATCGTCGACGCCACGGCCGCGCTGCTGATCCGCAGCCCGGAACGGTTCGACGTCATCGTCACCACCAACATGTTCGGCGACATCCTCTCCGACGAAGCGTCCGAACTCTCCGGCAGCCTCGGCCTGGGCGGCTCCATCAACGCCGGCGACACCCTCTGCGTGGCCCAGGCCCAGCACGGCTCCGCCCCCGACATCGCCGGTCAGGGCATCGCCAACCCCACCTCGCTCATCCTGTCCGCCGCGATGCTGCTCGACTGGCGCGGCCGCCGCGACGGCAACGACCAGCTCGTCCGCGCCGCCGCGCTGATCACCGCCGCGGTGGACACCGTCCTCGACAGCCCCGACACCCGCACCCGCGACATCGGCGGCGCCCTCGGCACCGCCGACTTCGGCGCCGAAATCTGCCGTGTCATCGAGCACACCGGAGAGACCTCCCGATGATCGTTTCCATCAACCCCGCCAACGGCACCGAACTCGCCCGCTACCAGCCGCAGCCGGAGCAGGAGGTCGACGCCGTCCTCGACGCCGCCACCCGGGCCCAGACCGCCTGGCGCCGCCGGCACATCACCGACCGCACCACGCTGCTGCGGGAGATGGCCCGCGTACTGCGCGAGGGCCGGGACACCTACGCGGCCCTGATCACCGCCGAGATGGGCAAGCCGATCACCGAGTCGCTCGCGGAGATCGACAAGTGCGCGTGGACCTGCGAGCACTACGCCGACCACGCCCCCGACTACCTCGCCGACCGCCCGGTCGCCTCCAACGCGGCCGAGAGCGCCGTGGTCCACGACCCGCTGGGCGTCGTTCTCGCGGTGATGCCGTGGAACTACCCCTTCTGGCAGTTCTTCCGATTCGCCGCCCCCGCCCTCGCGGCGGGCAACGGCACCCTGCTCAAGCACGCCAACAACGTCCCGCAGTGCGCCCTCGCCGTCGAGGAGGTCGTACACAAGGCCGGCGCCCCAGACGGTCTGTGCCGCACCCTGCTGGTCGAGGTCGACAAGGTGGCCGGCCTCATCGCCGACCCGCGTGTCGCGGCCGTCACCCTCACCGGCTCCACCGAGGTCGGCGCGATCGTCGCCGCCCAGGCCGCCGCGGTACTGAAGAAGCAGGTCCTCGAACTCGGCGGCTCCGACCCGTTCGTCGTCCTGGCCGACGCCGACATCGCCCAGGCGGCCGCCACCGCCGTCAAGGCGCGGTTCATCAACAACGGCCAGAGCTGCGTCAACGCCAAGCGGTTCATCGTCGAGGACACCGTGGCGGACGAGTTCGCCGAGGCCTTCACCGCCGCCGCGGCGGCCCTGACCGTCGGCGACCCGACCGACCCGGCCACCGCCATCGGCCCCATGGCCCGCGCCAACCTGCGCGACACCCTGCACGACCAGGTCACCCGCACCCTCACCGCGGGCGCCGAACTCCGCCTCGGCGGCGCGGCGACGGACGGGCCGGGCTACTACTACGCACCGACGGTCCTCGACCGCGTCACCCCCGGCATGGCCGCCTTCGACGAGGAAACCTTCGGCCCCGTCGCCGCCATCACCCGCGCCGCCGACGCCGAGGAGGCGATCGCGCTGGCCAACCGCACCGAATACGGCCTCGGCGCCGCGCTGTGGACCGGCGACCTGGACCGCGCCCGCCACCTCAGCCGCGTCCTGGACGCCGGAGCGGTCTTCGTCAACGGCATGGTCGCCTCCGACCCACGCCTGCCCTTCTGCGGCATCAAGAGGTCCGGCTACGGCCGCGAGCTGGGCGCCGAGGGCATTCGCGAGTTCGTCAACATCAAGACCGTGTGGATCGGCCCCGCACAGTAGCCCACCCGACCACCCGCTCCCACCCGACCACCCGCTCCCACCCGACCACCCGCTCCCACAAGAGCCCGCTCCCACCAGAGTCGGAGACACCGCACATGAGCACCACCCCCACCCCCGACCAGCCCTGCTGCGGCACCTTCCCGGCCGTCGTCCTGCGCCCCGCCGAACTGACCGCCTTCAGCCGGGGCGGCGGCGCCCGCACCATCCCCCTGGTCACCCAGGCCGTCGGCGCCGAGGTGTTCCTCACCGGGCAGACCCTCTTCGAGGGCGGCGCGGGCATCCCGCTGCACACCCACAACTGCCCCGAGAGCGTCACCATCCTCGAAGGCGACGCGATCGTCGAGATCGACGGCACGGAGCACCGCGTGACCCGCTTCGACACCACCTACGTGGCCGCCGGCACCCCGCACCGCTTCCGCAACGCCTCGGACACCGAGCCGATGCGGATCCTGTGGATCTACGCCTTCGTGGCCGCCACCCGTACCCTCGTGGAAACCGGGATCACCACCCGCGTCGACGCCGAGCACACCAAGCCCGCCGGAACCACTTGCTGAAGACGGAGAAGAGCATGATCACGGAGATTGCCCAGATCGAGGTCCGGTCCGGCAGCGAGGAGGAGTTCGAGAAGGCCGTGGCCGAGGCCGTACCGATCTTCCTCGCCGCGGACGGCTGCGACGGAGTCGACCTCACCCGCAGCGTGGAGCACCCGTCCCGCTACCGGCTCATGGTGCGGTGGGAAACCCTCGAACACCACACCGTGACCTTCCGCCAGTCCGCCGGCTTCACCCGGTGGCGGGCTCTCGTCGGCCCGTACTTCGCCGCTGCGCCGCAGGTCGAACACGTATACTCCGTCCTTGCCCCATGACCGGCGGCCGGGATCGAACCGGTCCCGGCCAGCTCCGGCCACTCTTGCGGAGGCGTGACCCATGAACCCGCCCACGGCGCGGAAGCCAACCCCTGCGGTGGCGGCGCGGAGCAAGGAGCCACGCCGCTGACGCGCCGGACGGCCGCCCGCATCGTGGAACACATCGGCGCCGACGGGCTGCCGGAGGGCACCCGGCTGGTGGAGCGCAACCTCGCCGAACTGCTGAAGGTCTCCCGCTCGCCCGTCCGCCAGGCCCTGCGGCTGCTGGCGGACGAGGGCGTGGTGGCGCCGGCCGAGCGGGGCGGCTTCACCGTGGCGCTGACCGGAGAGGCCCTGACCCGGGCGGCCGCGGTCCCGCCTGCCGAGGACGACATCGAGGAGACGTATCTCCGCGTCGCGGCGGACCGTCTCGACGGCCACCTGCCCGACCGCGTCACCGAGAACGCCCTCGCCCGCCGCTACGACCTCGCACCGGGCTAACTGGCCCGCCTGCTGCGCCGCATCGCCGTCGAAGGCTGGATCGAACGGCTGCCCGGCTACGGCTGGGAGTTCCAGCCCATGCTCACCTCGATGGACCGATACGAGGACAGCTACCGCTTCCGCCTGACCATCGAACCCGCCGCCATCCTCGAACCCGGCTTCGTCCTGGACCGCCACGCGCTGGAATCCGTCCGCGCCCAGCAGCAGCGCCTGGTCGACGGCGACATCTGGACCATCGGCAACGCTCAGCTGTACGACCTCAACAGCCGCTTCCACGAAGTCGTCATGGGCTTCAGCCACAACTCCTTCTTCATCGACGCCCTCCGCCGCATCGACCGCCTGCGCCGCCTGATCGAGTACCGCCGCTCCCTCAAACGCGACCGCGCCCTCGTCCGCTGCGCCGAGCATGTGCGGATTGCCGACCTCCTGCTGGCGGGAAAGCACGCCGAGGCATCGGAATACCTCAGGGAGCACCTGACCACCGTCAGCAAAGAGAAGACGGACGTGGCCCCCCGAGCGCGCGGAGACGCGGAAGGGCCGTAGACGGTGTGTGCCGGGCTCAGCGCCGCGGCATCGTCGACGGCGTTGCGGCGTGCTGTTTGACGAGTTCGTACGATCGCAGCCGGGCGGCCAACGCGTAGACCGGTGTGACCAGCATCAGTTCGTCCGCGCCGGTCGCGTCCGCGAGTTCCGCCAGGCGTCGCACGACGGTCTCGGGTGTGCCGTGCGCCTGATGGGCCCGGAAGGCCGCCAGCGCCTGCCGCTCCTCCGCGGTGAACGGGTGAGTGGACGCCTGTGTGGGCGAGGGGAACGGGACTTCGCTGTGTCCCTTGAGGAGCCCGGCCTTGACGACGTCCATCGGGCCGGCCAGCCGTACGGCTTCCTCCTGGGTCTCGGCGCACACTGTCTCCACACACACCAACACGCGAGGGTGTTCGCACCACCGCGACGGGGAGAAGTGCGCACGGTAGTGGTCGAGTGCGGCGAGGGTGTTGTCGGGGCGGATGTGATGGGCGAAGGCGATGGGCAGGCCGAGTTCCGCGGCGAGCGCGGCACCGGCGGTACTGGAGGACAGCAGCCACGGCTCCGGGAGCGGACCGAGCGCGACCTCGTCGACCAGGAGCCGCAGCGTTGCTGCCACGTCGTCCCGGTACTCGTCGTCCGTCGTCGGTCCGGCGCCGCGCCGCAGTGCCCGGGCGGTGGACTCGTCGAACGTGCCAGGGCCGCGGCCGATGCCCAGATCGATCCGGTCGGGGTGCAGTGCGGCGAGTGTGCCGAACTGTTCCGCCAGCATGATGGGGGCGTGGTTGGGGGCGAGTACGCCTCCGGAGCCCAGGCGGATGGCCGATGTCGACGCGGCCGCATGGGCGGTCAGGACGACGGGCGGGAACGCGCCGATGGCGGGGGAGTGATGGTGCTCGGCGTACCAGAGCCGAAGGTAGCCGAGTGCGTCGAGACGCTGGGCGAAGGCGGTGGTGTCACGCAGCGTGTCCACGGCTCGCGTACCGGCCTGGACCATGGCGACTTCCAGCGCGGAGAGCGGCAGCTCGATCATGCAGCGAGCATAGGGAGTACCGGTCGCCTCAGGCAGCTGTTCGCCCGGAACCCGCAGGGAGCACGAGCCGGAAGAGGCTGCCGCGGCCCGTGGCGGTCTCGAGTTCCAGCCGGCCGCCGTGGCCCTGGGCGATCGCGCTCGCGATGGCCAGGCCGAGGCCGGAACCGCCGTGGTCGTGGGAGCGCGACGGGTCGACCCGGTAGAAGCGTTCGAAGACCCGGTCGGCCGCTTCCGGGGACAGACCAGGGCCTTGGTCGGCCACCTCCAGCACACAGATCGGGGCCCCTTCCCGCAGCGGTGGCGAGGGACTCGTCCGGCCGGGGCGGTTCGTACCGCCCGTCGTGGGGCCGGCCCCCCCGGTTCCCACGCGTACGTCCACCCTCGTACCCGGCGGAGTGTGCGTCAGCGCGTTGGACAGCAGATTGCCCACGACCTGCCGCAGCCGGTGTGGATCGCCGGTCGTCTCGACCAGTTCCAGTTCCGCCTCGTCGGCGGCCGCCCCGGTGTCGAGGGTGCCCAGCCGGATCTGGTGTCCGTGGCTCTGGTGTGCCGCCGCGCTCACCGAGTCGGCGGCGACCGACAGCAGGTCGACCCGCTCGCTGCGGTAGGCGGGTTCCTTGTCCAGCTTGGCCAGCAGCAGAAGATCGTCGACCAGCAGGCTGATCCGCTCCGCGTTCTGGAGGATCAGCCGGTCGCCCTCGCGCCGTTCGGAGCTCGACCGTTCCTCATGGCGCAGGGCCAGTTCGGCGAAGCCCTGGATGGAGGTGAGCGGCGTGCGCAGTTCGTGTCCGGCGTCGGCGACAAACCGGCGCAGCCGGGCCTCGGAGGACTCACGTTCACGGAGGGCTTGTTCCAGTCTGTCCAGCATCGTGTTCAGCACGGTGCCGAGGCGGCCTGTCTCGGTGCGGGGGTCGGTGTCCGGCAGTCGCCGACTCAGGTCGCTGGCCGTGATGTCCTGTGCGGATCGCTCCATGCGGGTCAGTGGCAGGAGGCCGATCCGGACGACCCACCGGCTGAGTGCGATCAGACCGGTGAGAGTGGCGGCCAGCACGATGGCATTGAGCCACAGCAGCTTGGAGGTCGCACCGTCGAACGTGTCCAGGGGCAGCGCGACGACGTACCAGGTGTGATCGGGGCCCGCCTTCTTCCGGATCCGCCAGCGGCCGTCACCGGAGACGGCCGGAACGGTGGCCGGCCTGCCCTCGGCCAGATGCGACCGGCCGACGGAATCGGGGAGATCCGGCCCCGGAGCCCTGCCGCCGCCGAGAACGCCCCGCTGGTGGCCTGCCGCATCAAAGAAGGTGAGGCGGAAGTCGGAGGGCAGGTTCACCGAGCCGGGGTTCGGAGGCCGGGGCACCTGATCGGGATAGGCGTCCCGGGCGAAGGCCTGCTGTGGCAGGACGAAGTCGCCGAGCTGCTGATCGACGCGGTTGAGCAGCCATGAGCGAAGCACCAGGAATCCAATGGTCTGAGCGGCGAGGACCGCGACGGCGGCCAGCAGCGCCGCACCCCACACCAGGCGGCTGCGCAGCGATCCGGGCCGTCCGGCGCGCAGCCTGATCCGGCGGATCACCCCTCGGCCCGCGGGGTGTGGTCGCGCGGCAGGCGCAGGCAGTACCCCACGCCCCGCGTGGTGTGGATCAGCGGCGGATCGAGGTGGTCGATCTTGCGCCGCAGGTATCTCACATACGTTTCGACGATGCGGCCGTCGCCGGAGAAGTCGTAGCCCCAGACGCGGTCGAGGATCTGGCTCTTGCTCAACACCCGGTTGGGGTTCTCCATCAGGAAGGCGAGCAGCTTGAACTCGGTCGGGGACAGCGGGATGTACTGCCCCGCCCGATGGACCTCGTGTGCCCGCTCGTCCAGTTCGAGGTCCGCGTAGCGCAGCACTTCGGCCTCGTCCTCGCCCGCGTCGTACGGGACATCGTGCCCCGTACGACGCAGGATGGCGCGGATGCGCAGGAGCACCTCTTCGATGCTGAACGGCTTGCCGACGTAGTCGTCGCCACCGGCGCCGAGGCCGGCGATCCGGTCGCCGACCTCGGTGCGGGCCGTCAGGAACAGGACCGGTGTGCGCACGCCGACCGCGCGCAGGCTCCGAGTGACCTCGAAGCCGTCGAGGTCGGGCAGCATCACGTCGAGCAACAGGAGGTCGGGGCGGAAGCGCTCGACCTCCAGCAGGGCGTCGTGCCCCGTGGCGGCGCTGCTCACCTGGTATCCGGACAGGCCCAGGGCCGACTCCAGCAGCAAGCGGATGCCGGGGTCGTCCTCGACAACGAGGATGCGTTGGGTGAGCTGGGTGGCGGGTTGCTCGGCCATGCTGCGTCGTGGTCCGTTCTGCCGTCGCTTACTTCTTGGCGGCGCAGTCGTACAGGGTGGTGGCGATTCCCATCATGCCGGTGGGTCCGGAATCCTTGCTGGTGGAGCCGCTGGTGCTGCCACCGTAAGCGGAGGCCGGGACCTTGGCGCAGTTGTCGCTGAGCCACTCGGAGCGCCGGGAGGCGGGGCTGTCGCCGCCGCCCGCCATCGCACCGAAGCCACCGCCCCGCGAACCTGGGGCGGAGCCCAGGACGTAGCGCAGCTCGCCCTGGCCGGTCCATGTCTCCAACTGGTCGACGGACGGCGCGTTGTCGGTGCCGATGAAGCCGCCCATGCCGATGACCGTGGCGTCGCTGTCCAGGATGAATGCGGACGTGGCGGTGGCGCCCCCTTCGACGGCGAGGCTGATCCGGGCGGAGCCGGAGTGCTCGACCGCGTAGTTGAGGATCTTGCGCTGATCGGCGGTGAGGCCGGTGCCTCCCAAAAGCCGGCCCAGGCCACCCAGGCCTTCCGCGCTGCTGTTGCCGCCACCGCCACCGCCGAAGCCGGGCACACCCGAGGGCATGCCGGGGGGCATCCCGGACGGCATGCCCCCTGGCATGTCGCCCGAGCCTCCGCCGGGCCTGCCACCCGTGCCGCCGCCCAGGCCCTTGGGCAGCTGGAAGCCACCGGGGAAGGAACCCGAGCCGAACGGCATGCCCCCGGCCGGCCCGGCCATGGGGTTGGCGCCGCCCATCGCGGACGTGGACCCGGGAACACTGACCGCCCAGGCACCGGGTGCCAGCAGCACCGCCAGAACGGCGCCACCCAGTGCGACCGGCAGCAGCCGGCGCTGTAGACCCGAGAGCAGCAGGAGCGCGATCGCCCCGAGTCCGACGACCACCACCAGCCACGCCAGCCAGCCGTTCCAGGATGACCGTCGTTCGATCACGACAACTGCCCAGACCATCGTCACCAGTACGGCCCCGGTCCCCGTCGGCAGGGCCCAGCGGGCACCGGCCCGATGGGCACGGGCCAGCGCGGTCGCAAGGCCCGCGGTGAGCGCGGCGACGGCGGGGGCCAGCTGCGTCGTGTAGTACGGGTGGAAAGTGCCCTCCTGAGTGGAGAACACCAGCCCGCACACCACCAGCCAGGTCCCCCACAGGACCCACCCGGAGGTGGCCGGCGGCTCGCCCGTGGTCGTGCCGCCGCGTCGCCGCAGCACCGCGACGGTCACCGCCACCCCCAGTGCCACCCCGCAGAGCGGCAGCAGCCAGCTGATCTGGCCGCCGACCTGGTCGTTGAAGAGCCGGCCGAGACCGGCGGCGCCGCCGAAGGAGACCCCGCCGCCCATACCGCCGCCGGCACCGCTTTCGCCGAAGATCCGGCCGAGCCCGTTGTAACCGACCACCAGGTCCCAGGCCGAGCCGTCCTCGCTGCCGCCGATGTACGGGCGGTCGCCGGGCCACAGCGCCACCATGGCCACCCACCCCAGGGAGGACACCGCCAGCACGGCTCCCGCGATCAGCAGCCGACGCACGCGTACGAGCCAGGTCCCGGCCGCGCCGATCAGCCAGGCCGCCGTGAGGGCCGGGAGCACCATCCAGGCGGCCAGCATCTTCGTCAGGAATCCGACGCCGATCAGGAAGCCACTGCCGCACAGCCACCACAGTGCCGTCCGGCCGGCCGGCGCCTGCAGGGCCCGGGTCAGCGCGTACGCCGCCGCGACCAGGGTCAGCACCAGCAGTGTGTCCGGGTTGTTGTCACGGTTGATCGCCACCGTGATGGGCGTGAGCGTCATGACCAGCGCGGCGAGCAGCCCGGCGCCTTCGCCCGCCCAGCGGCGTACCGTCCGGTGCAGGACGAAGACCGCCGCGACGCCTTCCAGCAGCTGGGGCAGGATCACCGCCCAGCCGTGCAGGCCGAAGATCTTGGTGCTGATCACCTGCGGCCACAGCGCCGCCGGCGGCTTGTCGACCGTGACCACCCCGGCCGGGTCGTACGCGCCGAAGAGGAAATTGGTCCAGCTGTGCCCCATCGACTTCACCGCGGCCGCGTAGTAGCTGTTGCCCCAGCCGAGGGAGCCGAGGGCCCAGCCGTAGAGCACCGCGGCCAGCAGCAGGATCGCTCCGAGTGCGGCCGGGGCGGCCCAGCGGGGCAGCGCACGGGCGGCGACGGGTGGTGGTGCGCTCGCGGGCGTGGTCGATTGCCCTGGTGATGTCTGGGTCATGGTGCGCTTCGCTTTCCTGTTCTTGGAAGAGAGGGGGGTACCGGGCTCCGGTCCGACGACGGGGCTCAAGAGCGCCGGAAGACGGCCAGCCGCAGCACGAGGAAGCGCACGGCGGTGACCAGCACGGATGAAGCGGTCAGCACGAGCGTTTCGGCGGCCGCCGAGGCATCCGGACTGCTCTCGCGGTACAGGAGTACGGCGGCGGTGGTGATGAGATAGCCCAGGACGAACAGGGCGCCCGCACCCAGGTGCGCCCGTCCCACTCCGGTCTCGGACCAGCGGAACGTCAGGCGACGGTTGGCCTCGGTGTTGAACACGGTGAGCACCAGCAGCGACACGAGGTTCGCCGGCGCGGGCGGCCACCAGCCGCGCAGCAGCCAGTAGAGCAGCCCCTGTCCGATGGTCGAGGCGACGCCGATCGCGGCGAAGCAGCCGACCTCCCAGGTGAACCGGGAACGGCCGGTGCTGGGGGCCAGCACCGCGTCCGGGTGTTCGGCGGCCGGAGCGGGACGGCGCGGCAGCGCGACCCGGGCGGCGCCGGACGCCTTCAGACGGGCCATCCGGTACAGACCGCGCAGGTCGTCGGTGGCGGTGCCGACGACGTCGACCCGGGTGTCCATGTCCTCCACCCAGTCGACCGGGACCTCGTGGATGCGCAGCCCGTTGTGCTCGGCCAGCAGAAGGAGCTCGGTGTCGAAGAACCAGGCGTCGTCCTGTGTCTTGTCCAGCAGCGGCCGCAGCACCTCGGTACGGGCCGCCTTGAAGCCGCACTGCGCGTCGCTGAACCGGGCTCCGTGGGTCAGCCGGATCAACCCGTTGTAGCAGCGGGAGATCAACTCGCGGCGAGGCCCGCGCACGGTCCGCGCGCCCGGCGCGAGGCGACTGCCGATGGCCAGGTCGGAATGACCGCTGGCCAGCGGCGCTATCAGGGGCAGTAGCCCGTCGAGCCCGGTGGACAGGTCGACGTCCATGTACACGACGATGTCGGCCTCGCTCGCGCCCCACACGGTACGCAGCGCCAGGCCGCGGCCCTTGCGGTCCAGGTGAAGCACCCCTACCCCGGGCAGCTCGTCGGCCAGCGCCGTCGCCACCTCGAAGGTCCGGTCGACGCTGGCGTTGTCCGCCACCGTGATCCGCCACGGGAACGGCAACTGCTCACGCAGCCGGGCGTGCAGGGTGAGCAGGCAGCCGGGCAGCGCGCGCTCCTCGTTGTACACAGGAACGACGATCTCGACGGTCGGGGTGTTCGTCCCGGACGGGTCGGAGAGATCGGGTCGGGCCGCGGGTTGGAAGCCGCCTGCGACGCTCGTGCAGCTGGAAGTCTGGGGCATGGATTCCTCGTACGGAGAGGCGACGGTGGGGTGTCGCGTCGTCCGGCGGGATGCGGGCGGGGGACAAGCGGTGACGGGGCACCTCCGGCAGAAAGGGCGAATGCGCGGAGGCCCCGGTACCTGGCATCGCCGACCGGAGACCGAGCTGTGCAGAACCCTTGCGGCCCAAGCCGGGAATCCCGCGACAGCAAGCTGGGAATTCGCCGAGAGTCCGCTGGGTCCTCGCTGAGAGCCGTCGGCGCGGGCGGGCTGCTGCTCGCCGGGGCGGTACCGCGGTACCACTCGGGCGCCGAAGATTCCCCTGCGGTCCCAGAGTTGCGACCGGCCGCTCTCATAACGTCGAACGCGGATGCCGCGGTGCTTTCGCGGCTGCCGGTTCGAGGCGAGAAAGGCCCACTCCCATGATCGAAGCCCGTGAGCTGACGAAGCGGTACGGCGACAAGACGGTCGTCGACAACTTGAGCTTCACCGTCAAGCCCGGTGAGGTGACCGGCTTCCTCGGCCCCAACGGCGCGGGCAAGTCCACGACGATGCGCATGATCGTCGGCCTGGACGCCCCCACCAAGGGCTCGGTCACCGTGGGCGGCCGCTCCTACGCCAAGCACGCCGCCCCGCTGCACGAGATCGGCACCCTGCTGGAGGCCAAGTCCGTCCACCCCGGGCGCAGCGCGTTCAACCATCTGAGGGCGCTCGCGTACACCCACGGCATTCCGCGCCGCCGGGTGGAGGAGGTCATCGAGCTGGCCGGACTGACGAGCGTGGCCGGCAAGCGCGTGGGCGCCTTCTCCCTCGGCATGGGCCAGCGGCTCGGCATCGCCTCGGCCCTCCTCGGCGACCCGGCGATCGTCATGCTCGACGAACCGGTCAACGGCCTCGACCCCGAGGGCGTGCTATGGGTGCGCAACCTCCTGCGCGGGCTGGCCGACGAGGGCCGGGCCGTGATGCTCTCCTCGCATCTGATGAGCGAGACCGCGCTGATCGCCGACCACCTGGTGATCATCGGACGCGGCCGGCTGCTCGCGGACACCACGGTCGACGACTTCACCCAGGAAGCCGGGGGTGGCGGCGTCAAGGTCGCCTCCACCGAGTCCATGAGGCTGCGCCCGCTGCTGGCCGGCCCCGACGTCACGATCAGCTCATCCTCCGCTGAGGAACTGCTGGTCACCGGACGTGACGCCCGTGAGATCGGGGCGATCGCCGCTCAGCACGGGGTGCCGCTGTACGAACTCACTCCGCAGTCCGTCTCCCTGGAGGCGGCCTTCATGGACCTCACCCGCGACGCCGTCGAGTACCAGAGCGCCCCCGCCGACACCGCCCCTGCCGACACCGAACGAAAGGCCGCCTGATGCCCACCACCGCACTCCGCCGCGTCCAGCGCCCGGGCAAGCGCCGTAATCCTTCCGCGGCTCCCGATCCCAAGACGCCTGCCACCCCCAAGACCCCCAAGACCCCCAAGACGGCCAAGACGGCCTACAAGGTGACCGGCATCCGGGTGCTGCGCTCGGAGTGGGCCAAGTTCTGGTCGCTGCGCTCCACCTGGATCACCCTGGGTGTCGCCGTCGTCCTGCTGATCCTCTTCGGGGCGATCGCCTCCTACACCTACAGTCCCGATGCCGTCGCGACCAGCGGGCCGCCCGGCCCGGGAAGCTCCGACGGTGACAGCGACGCGGTGAGCTTGGCCCTGACCGGCGTGTCCTTCGCGCAGCTGGCCATCGGCGTGCTCGGGGTGCTGCTGTCCGCGGGCGAGTACAGCACCGGCATGATCCGCTCCACCCTCGCCGCGGTCCCGCGGCGGCTGCCTGTTCTGTGGTCCAAGGCCGCCGTGATCGGACCCATCGCCCTGGCCCTCACCACCATCGGCGCGCTGGCCGCCTACCAGCTGGGCACTCCGGGCCTGGACGGCGAGAAGATCGCGCTCTCCCTGGGTGACGACGGCGTGTTGCGCAGCCTGGCCGGCGCCGGCGTCTACCTCGGCCTGGTAGCCGTGTTCGGCGTGGCCCTGGGAGTGCTGATCCGCTCGTCCGCCGGGGCCATCGCGGCCCTGGTCGGAGTCCTGCTCATCCTGCCCGGTCTGGCCTCGCTGCTGCCCGACTCGTGGTACGACACGCTCAGCCCCTACTTCCCCAGCAACGCGGGGTCGGCCGTCTACGCCCTGCACGAGTCCTCGGACGCTCTCTCGCCCGGGGCGGGGCTCGCGGTCTTCGCCGGCTGGGCGGCGCTGACCCTCGCCGGGGCCGCCTTCCGGCTCCGCCGGACCGACGCCTGACCAGGGCAGGAGGACACAGGGCAGGAGGACAATGGTGTCCATGAGCGCGCAACGCGCGGCAGCCGCCGCGGACACCGCCCAGAGGGCGTCGCTGCCGCCGTCCCCCGGGCTCGACGCCGCCTGGGGGCACCCGTTCCTGGGCCGTCTGCTGCGCGGCCAGCGGGAGCGGCAGCGGCTGGACCGCCGGCATCCATGGCTGCTCGACACCGCGGTGGTGCTGGTCGTCGTGTGCGTCAGCCTGCCCGACCTGCTCTGGGGCAGCGGTGACGCTCCCTTCGGGGGACGGGATTCCCGTGATCAGCTGCCGTCCGGCGTCCTGTTCGCCTTCGCCGCCGCACTTGTCATTCCGCTGCGGTGGCGCCGCCGGGCCCCGGCCGTCACGTTCTTCGTGATCGCGCTGGTGTCCTTGGCCCAGTGGTCGCTGGGCATCTGGCTGTCGGCCGGCATCAGCGCACTCATCGCCCTGTACACCCTGGCCCGGCACGGTTCATTGCGCCTGCTCGGCTGGGCCGGCGCGCTGGCTGCCGCCGAAGCGGCGCTGGCGGTTTCCGTGCTGGTGCCCGTCGAACATCCACTGCTCGGCCTTTTCTTTCTGCTGGGCACGACGACAGCGGCCATCGCCGTGGGCCTGACTCTCCGGATCCGCCGGATGTATCTGGCGGCGTTGGAGGACCGTGCCAGACGCCTGGAGATCGAGCACGACCAACGCGTCCGACTCACCGCCGCCGCCGAGCGCTCCCGGGTCGCGCGCGAGATGCACGACATCGTCGGCCACAACCTCTCGGTCATGGTCGGTGTCGCCGACGGCGCCGCGACTCTCGCCGCCAACAGGAACGAGCAGTCCGCCGAGGCCCTGCGCATCCTCGGCGACACCGGCCGCCAGGCCATGAGCGAACTGCGCCGCGTTCTCGGCGTCCTGCGCGAGGCGCAGGACGACGTACGGATGCTCAGCCCGCAGCCGGGGGTCCGCGATCTGGACCCCCTGCTGGCGCGGGTGCGCGCAGCGGGGCTGAGAGTGGCCTACCGGACCGTCGGCGACCTCGACTCGTTGAGCAGCGGCGTGCAGCTCACCGTCTATCGCATCGTGCAGGAAGCCCTGACCAACACGCTCAAGCACGCGGGCACGGGCTCCGCCGCCGAAATCACCGTGGCCGCCGACGTCGGCAAGGTGCGGATACGGGTCGCCGACAACGGAGTACCGCCGGCAGAGCCCGTGCGCGCCGAGCCGGCGCCACGGACCGGCTCGGACGACGCCGGGCACGGCCTGGTCGGCATCCGCCAGCGGGCCGCCATGTACGGCGGCTCCGTCACCATCGGCCCACGCGACACCGGACACGGCTGGATCGTGGACGTCGTGCTCGACGTGCCCCCCGCACCCTTCCCCGAGTCCTCGGCTTCGCGCGAGCAGGGGAGACCCCATTCGTCGGCATCAGGAGAGCATCTGCCATGACCACCGTGCTGATCGCCGACGACCAGCCCCTCCAGCGCATGGGCTTCCGCATGCTCATGGAGGGCACCCCCGGCCTGAGCCCGATCGGCGAGGCCGAGCACGGGGCCGAGGCCGTCCGCCTGACCGCGCAACTGCGACCCGACGTCGTCCTCATGGACATCCGTATGCCCGGCATGGACGGCCTCGAGGCGACACGCCGGATCGTCGCCGCCGGCGGCCGTACCCGTGTACTCATCGTCACCACCTTCGACCTGGACGAATACGCATACGAAGGCCTGCGGGCCGGAGCCAGCGGCTTCCTGCTCAAGGACGCCCGCCCCGAGGAACTCGTGGCCGGCATCCACGCGGTCGCCACCGGCGACGCCGTCGTGGCACCCAGCCTGACCCGGCGCCTGCTGGACGCTTTTGCCCACCGCGTACTCGCACCGACCGACACCGGCGCCCGCGAGGATCCCCGGCTGCAGACGCTCAGCGACCGCGAACGCGAGGTCCTGGTCGCCATCGGCCAGGGCTGGACGAACACGGAGATCGCCGAACGGCTCGTCCTCACCGAGTCCACGGTGAAGAAGCACGTCGGACGGGTCCTCGCCAAGATCGGGGCGCGTGACCGCATCCAGGCCGTGATCACGGCGTACGACGCCGGGCTGGTCAGGGCCAAGTCGTAGCCCCTGGAAAGGTGCCGATTCCGGCGGGCTGATCGCCTTGTGCAACCTGGCACGCGCCATGGGGAGTTGGTCCTTGCCGAGGCGGGACAGCACGGCGGCAGGCTCAAAACCTTGACTCCGGATCGGCCCCGCGGGTTAGGGTGACGCGGGCCTTGTGGGGGTGTTTCTCGGAGGTGCCGGCGGGCGCAATGTCCGCTTTTCGCGTGGAGCGGGGGAATTTCTGCGTGTTGTCGAGCATATCCTTGCCGCAAGATGACTGTATTGCGGTTATTGGAATTTCCTGTCGGTTCTCGGGTGCCTCCAATCTGGCAGATGAATTTGCCCGGGCTTCTTCGGAATTCCCCTGCATCAGGCAGCCGCGATGGACCCGCGGCAGAGCGTCATTGGCCACCGCGGTGACCACGTCGACGCGGCGGATCCCGGGCGCTCCCCGCTGCGGGCACAAGGTTGTCGTGGCCACGTCACTGGACTTCACGGTGCTGATGGAGCGGGCAGGGCTGGAATTCCGCGAGATATCCGGAAAAGCCGCCGACCATTTCAACAACCCCGCCGTCATCAAGGCGATCCACCGTGACAGGTGTCCTGCGTGACGTCCTCACAACCCTCTGAGAAGGAGTTCCGGTGAGAGCGCTGGTGTTGTCCGGCGGCATGGGGCTGCGGCTGCGGCCCTTCAGTCACTCCATGCCCAAACAGCTGATCCCGCTCGCCAACAAGCCCGTCCTGGTCCATGTCATCGAGGGACTGCGGTCGCTGGGCGTGACCGACATCGGGCTGGTGGTCGGAGACCGGCCGGGGAAGATCGTCGAGCTGCTCGGCGACGGATCCACGCTGGGTGTGCGGCTCACCTACATCCAGCAGGACGCGCCGCGGGGGCTGGCCCACTGTGTGTCCATCGCCCGTGACTTCCTGGGCGACGAAGACTTCGTCATGTACCTGGGCGACAACCTCCTGACGGAGGGGGTCGCGGACATGGCCGAGGAGTTCCGCGCCCGCCGCCCGGCCGCCCAGCTGGTGGTGCACAAGGTGGCCGACCCGCGTGCCTTCGGGGTCGCCGAGGTCGACGCCTCGGGCCGGGTCCTCCGGCTCGTCGAGAAGCCCGAGCATCCGGTGAGCGACCTGGCCCTGGTCGGTGTCTACTTCTTCACCCCCGCCATTCACGAGGCCGTGGCCGCGATCGCGGCCGGCGCCCGGGGCGAAATGGAGATCACCGATGCCATCCAGTGGCTGGTGGCGAGCGGGGCGGACGTACAGGCCCGCGCCTACACGGGCTACTGGAAGGACGCCGGCCGGATCGAGGATGTCCTGGCCTGCAACCGCGAGCTCCTCGACCGGCTCAAGCCCTCCGTGCGCGGCGTGGTCGACGCGGAGAGCGAACTGATCGGCGCGGTCGTGGTGGAGGAGGGCGCCCGCATCGTCCGCTCCCGGATCACCGGGCCCGCGGTCGTGGGCGCCGGGACGCTGGTCGAGGGCAGCTCCATCGGCCCGCACACCTCGATCGGCGAGGAATGCCTGCTGCGCGAGGTCCAGCTGAGCGACACGATCATCCTGGACCGCGCGAGCGTAGAGGGTGTGGGGTCCATACGCGGCTCGGTCATCGGCCGGGAGGCCACCGTCACCGCGGCCGCCGCCGATGGCTCCCACCGGCTGATCGTCGGGGACCACGGGCGGGTCGAGGTGGCCGCATGAGACTGCTGGTGACCGGTGGGGCCGGGTTCATCGGCTCCTGTTATGTGCGCACCCTGCTCGAGGGCGACTACCCCGGGTACGAGGACGCCTTCGTGACCGTCCTGGACAAGCTGACGTACGCCGGCAACCGGGCCAATCTGCCCGACCGGCACGATCGCCTCGCATTCGTCGAAGGCGACGTCTGCGATCCGGACCTCGTCCGCGATCTGCTGCCCGGCCATGACGCGGTGCTGCACCTCGCCGCGGAATCCCATGTGGACCGCTCCATAGCGGATCCGTCCCTCTTCGTCCGGACGAATGTCGTCGGCACCCAGAATCTGCTGGAGGCCTGCCTGCGTACGGGAGTCGAGCGGGTGGTGCACATCTCCACCGACGAGGTCTACGGCTCGATCGCGTCCGGCTCATGGACCGAGGACTGGCCACTGGCCCCCAACTCCCCTTACGCCGCCTCGAAGGCGAGCAGCGATCTGATGGCCCGCGCCTATTGGCGCACCCACGGCCTCGACGTGTCCATCACCCGCTGTTCCAACAACTACGGCCCGTACCAGCACCCCGAGAAGCTCATCCCGCTGTTCGTCACCAGACTGCTGCACGGCGAAACCGTGCCGCTGTACGGCGACGGCTCCCACATCCGGGAGTGGCTGCACGTCACCGACCACTGCGCGGCGATCCAACTGGTCCTCACCAAGGGCCGGGCCGGGGAGATCTACAACATCGGCGGCGGCGACGAGCGGACCAACCGCCAGATCACCGATCTGCTGCTGGAACTGTGCGGTGCCGCACCGGAGATGGTGCGGCACGTGACCGACCGCAAGGGGCACGACCTGCGCTATTCACTGGACGACACCAAGATCCGCAGCGAACTCGGCTACGCCCCGGCCGTCGCCTTCGAGCAGGGCCTCGCCGATGCCGTGGCCTGGTACCGAGCCAACCCGGCCTGGTGGAAAGCGGCGGCCCGCCGTGAACTGAAGGCCCTGCTCGCCGGGGAGGCCGAGTGAACCTGCCCACCCCGCTGCGCGAACTGGCCGAAAACGTAGGGACTCCGCTGTACGTCTACGATGTGGACCGCCTCGACGCCGCCCGGAGCGATCTGTTCGGCTGGCTGCCCGAGGAGTGCGACATCTTCTACTCTCTCAAGGCCAACCCGCACGTGGAACTCGTCCGCGCGCTGCGCCAGGGCGACGGCCCCGCCTGCCGCGCGGAGATCAGCTCCACCGGGGAACTGGCCGCGGCCCTGGAAGCCGGACACGACCCGAAGGACATCCTCTACACCGGCCCCGGCAAGACCCCCGGCGAACTGCGCGAGGCGATCCGGCACGGCGTCCGGCTCTTCTCCGCCGAGTCGCCGACCGACCTGGAGCACATCGGCGAGGCCGCGCTGGCACAGGACACGGTGGCCGACTGCCTGCTGCGGATCAACAGCACCACGGCCAGCGCGGCCACCGGCGTCAGGATGACCGGCAAGCCGACCCAGTTCGGCATCGACAGCGAGACCATCGCCGAGCTGGCGCCCCGGCTGCGCGCGGTGCCGGGCACCGCCGTCGCCGGTCTGCACCTGTTCTCGCAGAGCAACGCGGCCGACGAGGAAGCCCTGATCGGAGAGTTCCGGCACACCATCGACACGGCCGCACGCATCGAACAGGAACTCGGCGTACCCCTGCGGCTGCTCGACATCGGCGGCGGATTCTCGGCCCCGTACGGACAGCACGGTGAGCGGACGATCTACCCCAAGCTGCGCTCCGAGCTGGAAGCCGCCCTCGACGAGCGCTTCCCGCGCTGGCGGCAGGGCGCTCCCCGGCTGGCCGTCGAGTCGGGCCGCTATCTGGTGGGCGACTGCGGGACCCTGCTGGCCTCCGTCAGCAACGTCAAGGTCAGCCGAGGCCGGACCTTTGTCATCCTCGACGCCGGCATCAACACCTTCGGGGGGCTGTCAGGCCTGGGGCGGATACTGCCGGTGTCCGTACGGCTCGGGGCCGACGGAGCGGCCACGCGGCGCGCCTCCCTGGCCGGCCCGCTGTGCACCCCCGGCGACCTCCTCGGAAGGGAGATCGAGGTCCCGGCCGGGCTGCGCCCCGGTGACGTGGTCGCCATCCCCAACACCGGGGCCTACGGCCCCACCGCCAGCCTGCTCATGTTCCTGGGCCGACCCGCCCCGGCCGAGGCGGTGGTCCGGGGCGATGAGGTGCTTTCCGTCTCACGCATCGAGTACATACGGACCTATTCAGAAGGGGGAACGGCCACATGACTGACCAGCTAACCGATACGAGACTGACCGCCGTCGTGACCACGATGGCCTCGGACAACGCCCGATGAGCGAGCGGTAAGCCGTGGACTTCGGAGCATTCGTCCGGGCCAGCGCGGCGCGTGGCCAGCTCGTCCTGCAACCCCGGATGGGGTTCAGCGACCCGGCCACGATGCGCGCCGGGCTCTCCGCGACACGCGGGGCCGCCGCCCGTACCGTCGGCACCATCACCGTCGATGCCCACACCCGGGTGGGACACCTGGACGCCGTCACCACCGCCCTGCGCGAGGGAATCGACCTCAACGGCTACCCGTTGGTCAGCCACCCGTCCGCCACCACCGCACAGGTGCTGTCCGGCATCCAGGGCCAGGACTTCCCCGTGCAGGTGCGGCACGGCTCGGCGAACCCGGTGGACATCTTCCGCGCGCTGCTCCCCGTACGTCTGGGCGCCACCGAGGGCGGCCCCGTCTCCTACTGCCTGCCGTACGGCCGCACACCGCTGGCCGAGTCCGTGCGCAACTGGGAGGTGAGCTGCGAACTCTTCACGCAGCTCCGTGACACCGGCCTGGAGCCCCACCTGGAGACGTTCGGCGGCTGCATGCTCGGGCAGCTGTGCCCGCCCGGCCAGCTCGTGGCCATCAGCGTGCTCGAGGCCCTCTTCTTCGTCCAGCACGGCCTCCGCAGCGTCTCCGTCAGCTACGCCCAGCAGACCGACCCGACGCAGGACCGGGAGGCCATCGCGGCGCTGCGGCGGCTGTGCGGCGAGCTGCTGCCGGCCATCGACTGGCATGTCGTCGTCTACACGTACATGGGCGTCTACCCCGAGACACTCGACGGCGCCTACCGTCTGCTCGGGCAGGCGGCGGAACTCGCGGTCGTCGGCGGTGCGCAGCGGCTGATCGTCAAGACGGCCTCCGAATCACGGCGTATCCCCACCATCGACGAGAACGTGCGGGCTCTGGAGTACGCGGCCTGGGCGGCCGGACGCGTCCCCGCGGCCCACGCCGCGGACGCCGCCGACACCGGTACATACGAGGAGGCGGCGGCGCTGGTCGGCGCGGTGCTGAACCTCGCCCCCGATGTGGGCCACGCGCTGCTACTGGCCTTCAAGAAGGGGTACTTGGATATCCCCTACTGCTTGCACCCGGACAACAGGGGAGAGACGCGGAGCTTCATCGACAGCGACGGCCGGCTCAGCTGGGACTCCACCGGGTCCCTCCCGCTCGGGGGCTCCCCGCAGCGGGGTGGTGGCGGGCGGCTGACTTCGGCGGATCTTCTCAGGGATCTTTCTTATATGCGCCGGAAATTCGATGATCCCATGGCTGTCGATATGGCATGAGAGCGCTGCCCCTCATTGGCCGAATACAGCGGGGAGGGGAAAAGACTCCTGGACACCACCGGCGCTTGCGGGAAGCATGTTCACGCGGCATACGCGCCAGGGGGCCGCGTCCGGGGCGGGGCCGGGGGCAGGGGGAACCATGCGCATTCAGGTGCTCGGACCGTTATGCGCCTGGCACGGCGAGGCCGAGATCGATCTCGGCACACCTCAGCAGCGGGCTCTCCTCGGCCTGTTGGTCCTGGCAGGGGGGCGGTCACTGTCGCGGGCGGAATTGGCCGACGCCCTGTGGGGAGGCCGACCGCCGCGCAGTGCCGTCAATCTGATCCAGACCTATGTCAAGCGATTACGCCGCCTGCTGGAACCCGACCGTCCGGCACGGACCCCGAGCGCGCTGCTGCCCAGGGTCGGCGACGGCTACGCCCTCCGCGTCCCCGGAGACGATGTCGACCTGGCTCGCTTTCGGCAGCTGGTGACGCGGGCCGAGGCGGGGCGGCGCGAGGGTGACCATCGCGGCGCGGCGGCGCTGCTGGGTGAGGCGCTCGGGTTGTGGCAGTCCCCGCCGATGGCCGACCTGCCCCTCCTGGTTGCTCATCCCGCTGTGGTCGCCTTGGCCGAGGAGCGGCGGGCCGCGGTCGCGCGATACGGCGATGCGATGATCGCCGCGGGCGCTGCCGACGAGGCCCTGCCCGTCCTGGCGGAGGTCGCGGCCGCGCACCCGCTGGACGAGAGAGCACAGGCTCGTCTGATGCGGGCCCACGGTGCCGTCGGACAGCGGGAAACGGCCTTCGCCATCTATCTGGAGAGCCGCCGCAGGCTCGCCGACGAACTGGGTGTTGAGCCGGGCGCCGAACTGACCGCGGCATACACCGAGTTGCTGGGTGAGACGGCCGGGACACCGGGTGCCAGTCCGGCCGGATGCCCGGGAACCTCCTCCCGTGCTCCCGGCACCCTTCCGGACGGCCCCGCACGCGGGGACGATCCGCCGACGAGTCCGGCCCCGCCCGTCCCGCCGCCCGCTCCCGTCCCGCCCGCGCAGCTCCCGGCGGATGTCTTCGGCTTCACCGGCCGGTCCGCGGAGCTGTCCGCACTCGACCGGCCGTCGGCCGGGGACCAGCGGCCGGGCGGCCCCGCGTCCGGACCCGTGACCATGACGATCTCGGTGATCTCCGGAACCGCCGGGGTGGGTAAGACCGCGCTGGCCGTCCACTGGGCGCATCAGGCGCGCGACCGATATCCCGACGGGCAGTTGTACGTCGACCTGCGCGGCTACGACCGGGACCGGCCCCTGCCCTCCGGCGACGCCCTTACCCGCTTCCTGCACGCACTGGGGCTGAGCGGGCAGCACGTACCTCTCGACCCGGACGAGCGGGCGAGCCGTTACCGCACCGAGATAGCCGACCGCCGGATGCTTGTCGTGCTGGACAACGCCCTGTCCGTCGAGCAGGTGCGCCCGCTGCTGCCCGGCACGCCCTCCTGCGCCGTGCTGGTGACCAGCAGGGACAGCCTGGCAGGCCTGGTGGCGCTGCACGGCGCCCACCGGCTCGAGCTCGGGCCGCTGCTCCCGGCCGAGGCGACCGCGCTGCTGCGCCTGCTCATCGGTGACCGGGCAGCGGCGGATCACGCGTCGTCCGTGGTTCTGGCCGACCAGTGCGCGCGGCTGCCGCTGGCGCTGCGGGTGGCGGCCGAACTGGCCGCTGCCCGCCCTGGAGTGACTTTGTCCGAGCTGGTGGCGGAGCTGAGCGACCAGCGACGGCGGCTCGAGTTGCTGGACGCGGGCGGAGACTTCCGCGCCACCGTGCGGTCGGTGTTCTCCTGGTCCTACCGTCATCTGCCGCCCGCGAGCGCCCGGACGTTCCGGCTGCTCGCCCTGCACCCGGGGCCGGACTTCAGTGCGCACGCCACCGCCGCCCTCACCGGTGAGGGCGTGGACCGGGCCGGCCGGCAGCTCGCCCTGCTCACCCGGGCCCATCTGGTCCAGTCCTCCGGAGCCGGGCGGTTCGCCATGCACGACCTCCTCCGCGCCTACGCGGGCCGCCTGTCCCGCGCGCGCGACGCGGAGGAGGACCGCAGAGCGGCGCGCACCCGCTTGTTCGACCACTACGTGGCCGGTGCCACGGCGGCGATGGACACGCTCTACCCGGCCGAGCGGCACCACCGCCCCGGAGCCGTGCCCACGGCGGCAGCCGTCCCGGAGATGGAGAGCCCGGCGGCGGCCCGGGCCTGGCTGTCGGCCGAGATCCCCATCATGGGCTCGGTCTGTGCCGTGGCGGCGGACGGGCACGGGGCCGCCCACGCCGTGCGCCTGGCCGCCGTGCTCTTCCGCCATCTCGACGGCGGCCACCACACGGAGGCACTCTCGTTCCACAGCCACGCGCTGCGTGCGGCCGAGCACCTCGGTGACCGAGCCGGCCAAGCCCACGCGCTGACGAACCTCGGTGTCGTCCACTGGAGGCTCGGCAAGCACCGATCGGCAGCCGTTCAACTGCGGCAGGCCCTGACGCTCCATCGCGAGGCGGGCGACCGGGCGGGCCAGGCCCGCGCCCTGTCCAACCTCGGCAATGTGCACTGGCGGTCGGGCGACCAGCCGTCCGCCGCGCACCGTCACGAGCAGGCACTGCTGCTGTACGAGGAGCTGGGCGACCAAGTCGGCCAGGCCCGCACGCTGACCAACCTCGGCAATGTGTACCAGCGCCAGGGGAATCACGAACTGGCCGACGCCTACCAGCGCCGGGCGCTCGAGCTGCACGGTGCGACGGGCGACCAGATCGGCCGGGCCCGGACGCTGACCAACCTCGGCAGCGTGTACCTCAGCCAAGGCCGTTACGAGTCGGCCGCCGACCACCACTCTCAGGCCCTCGAGCTCTTCCGCCGATTCGGTCACCGCGGGGGAGAGGCATATGCGATGACCGGCCTGGGGGATGTGTTCCTGCGGCAGGGACTCCCTCTCGCGGCCATCGATCACCACCGCCAGGCCCTGCGCCTGTTCCGTACGATCGGCGAGCGCTACGGCGAGGCGTCCGCGCTCAACGGCCTCGGCGAGGCCCTGCGCGTGGCCGGACGTCCCGCGGAAGCCGTGGTCTACCACGTCCGGGCCGAGGCGGTCGCGGCGAGCACCGGCGAGCGGGACGAACAGGCGCGCGCCCAGCTCGGTACGGCGCTGGCCCGGGGGGCCGGCAACGCCGCCGACGCGTCCCACACCTTCCGTTAGACATCCGCCGGCTTTCCTCCCGGGCTCCCTTTCGGTTCAGACAAGAAGCTGTCGTCCGGCCAGCTCCCGGTACAGCGGCGAGGTGTCGACGAGTTCCGCGTGCGTACCGCGGGCGACGACCCGGCCACCTTCGAGTACGACGATGAGGTCGGACCGGACAATGGTGGACAGCCGGTGAGCCACCACGAGCACCGTACGGTTCGCGGAGACGGAGTCGATCGCCTCGGCCAGAGCGGCCTCGTTGCGGGCATCCAGGCTGGCGGTCGGTTCGTCCAGCAGGAGCAACGGTGGTGCCGCCAGCAGCACCCGGGCGATGGCGAGCCGTTGGCGTTCGCCGCCGGAGAGCAGCACGCCGCCGTCCCCGACCTGGGCGTCCAGGCCCGCGGGGGCGCGGTGGACGAGGTCACGCAGGTTCACGGCGTCGAGTACGCGCAGCAGGGTGGCGTCGTCGGTGTCGGGCGAGCCCAGCAGGAGGTTGTCCCGCAGGCTGCCCGCCAGCGCGGGCGCGTCCTGTTCGACGTAGCCGAGTTGACCGCGCAGGAAGGCGAGCGGCAGCTCACGGGCGTCCGCCCCGTGAAGGCGGACGACGCCCGCCGTGGGCTCGTAGAACCGCTCGGCAAGGGCGAGCAGGGTGCTCTTGCCCGCGCCGGAGGGCCCGACGAGCGCGACACGAGAACCCTGCGGGACGTCCAGACTGACGCCGCGCAGCACAGGTGTGCCGTCGGGGTAGTCGAAGTCGACGTCCTCGAAGGCGAGGACCGGCCGGTGCGCGCAGACGACGGGCAGAGGGTGGCCGAGGGCCGCGGGGTCGGCTTCCGGCTCGGTGGGCAGGGCCCGCACCTCCTCGATCCGGGCGAGCGCCCCGAGGCCGACCTGGAAGGTGGTGTACGCCTGTAGCGCCTGGGCCATTGGCTGCACGAACAGGATGAGATAGAGGACGAACGCGACGAGGTCCGCCACCCCGACCGCACCCGACGCCACGCGGGCGCTGCCGAAGCCCAGCACGGACAGGAGGGCCGCCTGCATCGCGACCTGGCTCAAGGGGGCGGCCAGCGACTCCAGGCGGGCCACGCCGAGCCCGGCATCGTAGGCGGCCAGCGCACTGCGCCGGACGTGCGCGGCCTCCCGCTCCTCGGCGCGGGCGGCGCGGATGGTGCGTACGGCGGTCAGCGCCCGCTCGACGGAGGCCGTCATGGCGCCCACAGCCTGCTGCGCCTGGCCGCTCAGGCGCCGGACGCGGCGCGAGACCGCCGCCACGGCGGCGACGCCGACCCCCACCGACAGCAGGGTCACCCCCAGCAGCGGCAGATCGATTCTGCCCATCAGGACCACGGCACCGATGGCGACCACCACGCCGGACCCCAGGTCCACCAAGCCCCCGGTCACCACGGACCGCAGCAGGGTGGTGTCGGCGCCCACCCGGGAGATCAGGTCTCCTGTGCGCCGTCGGTCGAACTCCCCGACGGGCAGCCGCAGCAGAGTCTCCACCAGGGTGCGGCGCGCGGTCAGCACCACGCCTTCCGCGGTGCGCTGGAGCAGATAGCGCTGGACTCCCCCCAGGGCCGCGGCCGCCACCACCACGGTGACGAGGACGGCGAGGGCGAGGCCGAGACCGGAGCCCGCGTCCGCCGCGTCCAGGGTCCGCTGGACGAGCAGCGGCTGGGCGAGGGACCCGGCCGCCACGATCAGGGACAGCCCGGAGACGGCCAGCAGTGCGCCGCGGTGAGGGGCGAGGTACGGCCACAGCCGGGACGGCCGGCGGTGGGGTGCGTTCGGTGCGCTCCTCACGAGGTGAGCCCTTGCCGCCGGCCGGGCGCCGCCGGAGCGTCGGCCAGGCGGGCGGAGCGGATGCGCTGAAGCACGCGGTAGCCGACGGTCACGTCCTGGTTGTCGTTGAGCACGATGCCGTGCAGTTCGGTCCAGGCATGGAAGTTGTCCTTGTCGAACGTGCTGGTCAGGGCCCTGGCCACACAGACCTCGGCAGGCAGCCCCAGAGCCGAGAGGTAGCGGGCCAAGGCGAGGGAGCGAGGCAGGCAGTCCGCGCGGGGCATGAGGACCCGCATCACGAGCTGGCACCAGAACACCTGTCGCCGGGCCAGGCGGATCACGGATTCCGGGTGGAGCCCGCGGAGCCGCGAAGCGCCCGGGGCCGGCCGGGCTCCCTCGAGGAGCGGGCGTGCCCTGCTCCAGCCGCGGCGGCGGTAGGTCCATGCCGCCCCGGCGGTGGCCAGGAGCGCGTACAGCCGCAGCCGCGGCGGCACGCCCGGCGGCGGCGCGTCCGGATCCGACAGGAAGAACTCCCAGTCCGCCAAGGGCCTGGTGACGGCCCTCACGGTCGGCCCTCCTCGGCGGGTGCGAGCAGGCCGTGCTGTCCGAGCTGGTGCGCGAGGCCGGTGACCCCGGCCTCGAGGGTGCTGGTGGGTGCCTCCACCAGCTCCGCGAGGTGAGCGACCACCTCGTCGAGCGTGTCGAACCGCAGGGCGGCGCGGAGCATCAGGGTCGCGGTCGCGTTCAGGGCCAGGTAGACATCCTTGCGGGTGTCGAGGATGACCCCGGCCTCGTCGGTGGGATCGAAGACGGCATGTTCGGCGAGGCGCAGCAAGGGTGCGGGGGCTGTCATGGGGTCCTTCCCTTGTAGTGGCGCAGGAAGATCTCGGTCATGGCGGCGTGGACGAGTGTCTCGGCGTTGCGGCGCCTGCGGTGCGGGTCGGCCAGCACCTCGGCCAGCCGCTCCGGGTTCACCACACCCATGCGTACGAGCCGGGAGTGCTGACCACCCATCAGTTCATGGAATGCCCCCGCATCCCCGAGGGCACGGTTCTTGTGCGCGGAGGACATCCACAGGCGTCCGTACCGGCGCCATACGGACGCGGGCAGCCGAGTGGACAGCAGCAGCCGGAGTACCGGCTTCGTGATCACCTGTCCCTGGTAGGGGATCATCCGGTACGCGTCGGGCATGCGCGCGGCCAGGCTGCGCAGGTCACGGGAGCCCAGCGGGTTGCACATCATGATTCCGCGCGGCCGCCACGAGGTCAGATTCGCGCAGGCGTCCTTGACCGAGTAGTCGTCCTCGGCCGGTATGTCCGCGAACGGGTCGTCCGGGACGCCCGGCACCGGTTCGAGAAAGTCCGTGGCCCGTGCGACGCCACTGCCGGAATGAGCCTCGTCGAACAGTGAGTGGGACCGGGAGGCGGTGCGGGCGATCCGCGGGAGTTCCCAGCGGGAACTGAGGAGCCCCGCGCAGAGCCCTGCCCTCTCGCGGAAGGGGATATCGCCCGTCAGGGCGTCGTGCAGGCCGTAACGGAGCGGGCCGAACCGCAGGTCGCCGTCCCTGCCCCACACCAGGAACGAGATGCCGTCGCCGTGCACCCGCTCCGCCAGTTGCTCGAGCCAGGGAAACCCCACGTTCAGGAAGGGGTGCGAGAAGGAGCGCTCGCGCGGTGGGAAGCCGCTGTCGTAGCCCGCCTTGACCATGTCCAGCGGAACGGACAGGTGGTCGCAGATCGTTCGCGCGTACTCGGACTCGTCCGCCAGCGGGTCGTCCACCACATGGTGGTAGGCGACCACGTCGGCCCCGGCCTCGACCAGCGCGCACAGCACGGCCGCCGAGTCGAGCCCGCCGCTCACCATGACTCCCACCCGCCCCGCGCCCACATACCCGCGGGCCTCCCGCAGCAGCATGTCGTACGCGAGCTCGGCGTACTGGGCCAGCGGTGTGCGGCGCGGCAGTTCGAGCGGTGTGAGAGTGTCGAACCGGACGGTGGACAGGGCGTTCCGGTCGGCGATGACCAACTCGCCGGGGCGTACGGGGGTGAGCCCGTGGTAGATGAACACCTCGTCGCCGCGACAGCACCGCCAGATGGCCTGCCGGTTGAACTCCTCGCGCTCCTGGTCGAGCAGGTCGGCCGGGTCGGTGGACCAACGCACCACGGAGCCGTCCCTGCGGTAGAGCAGCCCCTCCGTACTGGCGAGGTTCCGGAACAGCATCACCTTCCGCGCGGACACCAACGCCCCGCACAGTTCACCGGGCAGCCGTGCGAGTTCCGCATGGCGGCCCTCCCTGACCAGATCCGCGATCCGCCGCTCCCACCCCTCCGTCACCGGAGGGTTCACAGGCCCGGACAGCAGCAGGTACTCCCCGGGGCCGGTCTCCGCCGGCCGGCGGACAGCGCGCGTGGCCAGTCGCTGCACCGCGTGGTGAGGTGCCGGTGGTATGCCCCGGCTCCCGAACGGCAGGCGGGCGAGTTCGACATCCCCCTCGGCGACGTCGAAATCCACCCGACCGGAAAATCCGAGAAATTCCCCGACCAGCATGAGAGCACCCCTTTTTCACTACGTGGTCCGGCTGGTACCTGATGCCGGCATCCGCCCCCGCCCCCCTGGGAGTTCCTGGGAGGCGGGAGCGGAGCGGGTAGTGCCCAGCCGTCCTTAGTTGAGGCGTCTGTGCGTCGTGATGACGTTGTCGAAGGTCTGCCCGATGGTCAGCCACCCGGTCAGTTCCTCGACGGTACCCAGCACTACGACACTGGGCTCCACGTAAGCCAGCTTCACCTTCATCAGGGTTCCTCTCCTTCCGTTTCGTCGCCTTCGGTGCGTGTTCCTCTCCAGACTGCTTCGTACGTCTGGACGAGGACTGGACGTCCGGTGGACACGGCCGCGCCCGGCTCCTGACCTGCGGGAGGGGCGGTGCTCTGCCGTACGACGAGCTGTGGAGTGGGGGCCTGCACGGCGCGGGGTTCGGCGCGTTCGGCCACCACCCGGAGCAGTTCGGTGGCCGTGAGCGTGCCGAGTGCGAAGGTGTCGCGCGTGAGTGCGGTGAGTGTGGGACGCGCCATGGTGGTGAGGACGGAATCGTCGAAGGACACGACGGAGACTTCGTCGGGAACGGGGATGCCCATCTCGGTGGCCACGCCGAGTCCGGCGACCGCCATGACGTCGTTGTCGTAGATGACCGCCGTGTAGCGGGGGTCCGCTTCGAGCAGACGGCGGGTCGCTGACGCGCCCTGGGCGTCGGAGTAGTCGGTGGCGATGGACGTCACGTCGATGCCGGCGGAGTCGCGTACTTCGTCGATGGCCCGCAGGCGGCGCCGCGTGTGCTGGTAGGACGCGGTGCCGCTGACATGGCCGATGCGCCGGTGTCCGAGGCTGACCAGATGGTGCAGGATGCTGACCGTCGCGGCGTGGTCGTCCACCCAGACGCTGGTCAGCGGCATGGGGTTGCCGTGGCCTCCCAGTACTACCGCGGGGATGCCCAGATCGGCGACGAGTTGGGGCCGGACGTCGTCGACCGCGAGGTCGAGCAGGACAAGCCCGTCGACCCGGTTCTCGGCTGCCCAACGCCGATAGACCGCCATCTGGGTCTCGGTGTCCTCGACGATGAGCAACTGGGTGGCGATCCCTCGATTGGACAGGCAGGACTGCAGGCCGGAGAGGAACTGGGCGAAGAAGGGCTCGACGCCGAGCGTGCGTGCGGGACGGGCGATGACGATGCCGACGACGTCGTTGGTGGCGCCCTTGAGCGCCCGTGCGGCCAGGTGTGGGCGCCAGTTGAGTTCATCCGCGACATCGAGGATGCGCTTGCGGGTCGCATCGCTCAGGCCGGGGCGTCCGTTGATCGCGATGGACACCGCCGCGACGGAGACGCCCGCGAGCCGTGCGATGTCGGTGCTGCGCAGCCGGGGCGGCGGTTCCCCGGTGCGCGGGCGACCGGGGGAGCCCGAGTCCGCCCCCGCTCCTGACGAGGCGTGGTTCTTCGGTGGCATCGATCCTCCATCGTGGCCCGCATGGACTTTACGCAAACGTGATGACGCGCTGCGGTGACCGGCGAACTGAAACGTATTAATCTGCGGCCACTCGCGCTACTACTAAAACGTATTAGATGGCCTGTCGCTCCTCCTCCGTGGAGAGAACCCCGCATGCACAATCACTTCAGCAGGACACTCGAGCGGCTCGACCGCGTACGCCGGGAACGCATCCTTCCTCAGGTCCACAGCCACCTGGCGGGCGTTGAGATCGAGGCATGGGCGGTCGGAGACGACGGCGAGCCGGTGAGCCCTCGTCATGCGCTCGGGCTGATGCCGGAACCTCATCGCGGCCGTCCCGACTACCGCCCCTTCGCCCTGGGGGACGCATGGGGGCCGGCGTGGTCCACGACCTGGTTCCGTGTCCGCGGCAAGGTCGAGCCCGGGACTCCCGGACCGATTGACCTTCTCCTCGACCTGGGCTGGTTCGACCACTCCGTCGGCGGTCACTGCGAGGGCCTGGTGTTCACGCCGGACGGCACCATCGTCAAGGGCCTGCACCCGAGGCAGACGGCGATCCGGCTCAGCGAGAAGGAACTCAGCGAGTGGGAAGGCAACGCCGACCCTGGGCTGCTCGACCCGGAAGGTCGCTTCGTGCTCTACGTGGAGGCCGCGGCGAACCCTCTCCTGTTGGGGCTGCCGCCCTTCGTCGTCACCGAGCACGGTGAGAAGGGGGCGCGGGAACCGTTCGAGCAGTTCCGGTTAAGGCGTGCGGAGATCGCCGTGTTCTCGCCGGAGGTGTACGCGCTCCTGTCCGACCTGGACGTGCTCGGCGGCCTGGCCGCCGAACTCACCGAGGACGAGCCGCGGCACTGGCGACTGCTCCGCGGGATCGAGCACGCTCTCGACGTCTACGACGAGGCGGACGCCGAAGCCGGCGCCCGCCGGGCACGCGCCGTTCTGGCGCCGCTTCTGGCCGCCCCCGCACACTCCTCCGCCCACCGGATCACCGCGGTGGGGCACGCGCACATGGACTCGGCGTGGCTGTGGCCGCTGCGTGAGACGGTGCGCAAACTCGCCCGGACCGTCTCCAACGCCCTCGCCCTGCTGGACGCCCATCCCGATCTCGTCTACACCATGTCGGCGGCGCAGCACTTCGCCTGGCTCGAAGAGCACTACCCGGATCTCTTCGCGCGGGTGCGGGACCATGTCGAGCGGGGGCGGCTGGTGCCCGTCGGCGGTATGTGGGTGGAGCCGGACGGCGTCATACCCACCGGCGAGTCCATGGTGCGCCAACTGACCTACGGAAAGCGGTACTTCCTCAGCCGTTTCGGCATCGAGGCGCGGGAGGTGTGGCTGCCCGACTCCTTCGGCTACTCGGGAGTGCTGCCACAGTTGGCGCGCCGGGCCGGGGCCCGCTGGTTCCTGACGCAGAAGATCTCCTGGAACGACACCACGACCTTCCCGCACCACTCCTTCTGGTGGGAGGGCATCGACGGCACCCGGATCTTCACCCACTTCCCACCGGCGGAGACCTATGCCGCCGAGATCACCGCCCGCGAACTGCGCCACGCGGTCACCACCTTCAAGGACAAGGCGATCGCCTCCCACTCGCTGTTGCCCTACGGCTATGGCGACGGCGGGGGCGGCCCCACCCGGGAGATGGCCGAACGGCTGCGCCGCTTCGGCGACCTGGAAGGCGCGCCACGCGTGGTGTCCCGGACTCCGGCGGAGTTCTTCGAGGACGCGGAGGCGGAGCTGCGAGAGGTCGAGTCGGTCGCGCCGCCGCTGGCACCCGTCCACCGCGGGGAGCTGTACCTTGAACTGCACCGGGGCACCCTGACGTCCCAGGTGGCGATGAAGCGGCACAACCGGCGCTGCGAATCGCTGCTCCGGGCGGCCGAATACCTCAGCGCGGCGGCCGCGGTGCTGCGGGGAACGCCCTATCCGGGGGAGAGCCTGGACGAGATCTGGCGCGGCGTGCTCCTGCACCAGTTCCACGACATCCTGCCCGGCACCTCGATCAGCTGGGTGCACCGCGAGGCGCGTGACACCTACCGGGCGACCGAGGCCCGCCTGCACGAGCTCATCGACCAGGCGGCCAAGGCCCTGAGCACTCCAACGGCCGGGCAGACGGGCGGGGAGCCGGCCGGGCCGCTCCCGCCGTTCGTATCCGCACGTACCGCCGGCGCGGAGCGGGAGCCGGACCCCGTCCGGGTCAGCGACGGGGAAGCCGGTGCCACCGTCCTGGACGACGGCCTGCTGCGGGTCGTCATCGACACCGGCGGCCACGTCACCTCGCTCCTCGACCTGCGCGGTGGCCGGGAGGTGGTGCCGCCCGGCGGACGCGCGGGCGTACTTCAGCTGTTCCGTGACGAGCCGGTGCGGTGGGACGCGTGGGACGTGGACCGGCACGCTCTGCGGAACTTCCAGGTGGTCGACGATGTCACCAGCCGGACGGTGGTCCGGGACGGACCCGACGCCGGCGTCGAGGTCGTCCGGCGGTTCGGCTCATCGACGGTCACGCTGACGATGTGGCTGAGGGCGGGCACCGGACGGTTCGAGACCGAGTGCGCGGTCGACTGGCGGGAGCGTGAGCGCCTGCTCAAGGTCGCTCTGCCGGTCCATGTCATGGCGCGAACGGCACGGTACGAGACGCAGTACGGATACGTCGAGCGCCCGCTCCTGGTGAACACCGCGGCGCAGGACGCGATGTTCGAGGCCGCCATGCACCGGTACATCCAGGTGGCCGACGGCGACTACGGTCTGGCCATCCTCAACGACACCATGTACGGCGCCGACGCGCGCGCCGAACGCGACTCCACGGTCGTCAGGCTGTCGCTGCTGCGGGGCAGCCGCTTCCCCGACCCGGACGCCGACGTGGGCCGCCACCACTTTCGCTGGGCACTGCTCCCCGGTGCGGACGTGCCCGCCGCGGTGGAGGCCGCCTCCTTGTTCAACGCGCCCGACATCGCGGCGCTCCCACCACTGGAACCCCTGGTGGCGATCGAGCCGCTGGCCGGTCACGCGATCGTCGACTGGGTCAAACTCGCCGACGACGGCTCGGGGGATCTCATCGTGCGGGTCTACGAGACGCAGGGCAGCCGGGCGCGAGCCCTGCTCCGTCCCTGCGCGGAACTCGGCGCGGACGCCGTCGTCTGGGAGACCGACCTGCTGGAACGAGAGCTCCTGACCGAGGACGTCGTCGAGGACGACCTGTCCACGGCCCTGCCCCGGACCTCGGCCGGCACGCGCCGTCCCGCCGACGGCGCGGCCCTTGATCTCGGCCCCTTCCAGGTGGCGACCCTGCGCATCGCCCCCTGATCCGAAGGCGCCACCACACACCCCATATGAGGAGAAGACGAATGATGTCAGCGGGAAGACGGGCCGCGCTCACCGCGGGACTCGCTGTCGGATCGTTGCTGCTGTCCGCCTGCGTCACCGGCGGTGGCGGCGGCGACACGGCGACGAAGGCACCGGACGGAAAGGTGTCCGGCAAGATCACCTTCCAGACCTGGAACCTGAAGAACGACAAGTTCACCTCGTACTTCAACGACCTCATCGCCGCGTTCGAGAAGGCCCACCCGGGCACCGACATCAAGTGGGTGGACCAGCCCGCCGAGGGCTACCAGGACAAGCTGTCGGCCGACGCCGCGGCCGAATCCCTCCCCGACGTGGTCGACATGGGGCCGGAGGCCGCCTACACCCTGGCCCAGGCGGGCGTTCTGCTCGACCTCAACAAGGCCGACCCGAAGGCCAAGGGCAAGTACCTGGACAAGGCATGGGAGGCCATGACGTTCGACGGCCTGGAGGGCGGCACGTACGGTTACCCGTGGTACCTGAACACGGGGCCGTCCTTCTTCAACAAGGCCCTGTTCAAGAAGTGCGGGCTGGATCCCGACAAGCTGCCCGCCACCTACGACGAGCTGTTCGACCAGGCGGAAACCATGGCCGAGAAATGCTCGGACACGATGATGATCGCCAGGATGCCCGCTATTGAGACCTTCGGCGAGTACGGCGTGCCGCTCATGGACAAGCGTGGCGAGAAGTTCACCTACAACGACGCCAAGGGCGTGGAGTACGTCGAGCGGTTCCGCAAGCTGTACGCCAAGAAGGGGATGGACGAGGAAGCGCTGAACAACCTTCAGACGAAGGAGGTCGAGGAGTTCAAGGCAGGCCGCCTGGCCTATCTGCCCGGTAGCTCCTACACGCTGGGCGATCTGAAGGCCACCGCGCCCGGCATCTACAAGAACCTGGGCATCGGGCCGCGGATCAACAACAGCGCCCCCAACATGTACATCGAGTCCCTGGTCGTCAACGCGGGCAGCAAGAACCAGTCCCTGGCCATCGCCTTCGCCAAGTACGTGACCAACTCCGCCAATCAGCTCCTCTTCGCCAAGAAGGCGTCGGTCTTCCCCTCGTCGGCCGGGACACTGGACGACGAGTACTTCACCAAGGACGACGGGGACCCGGCCACCAAGGTGCGGCTGGAGAGCACCGCCCAGGTGAAGAAGGCGGTGGTGTGGTGGCCGCCGGCGTTCTCCGGGGCGGCCGACAGCCAGACGCTGCGGGAGCAGATAGCTCAGGCACTGCTGGGCAAGAAGTCGGTGAAGAAGGCCCTGGACGACTCCGTCCGGTACTCCAACGAGCGCCTGGACGCGAACAAGTGACCTTCTCCGCTCAGCGTGGGACCTCCCTGAAGCGAGGCGGCCGCCCGCCTCGCCGCAGGGGGACCGTCCTGGCAACGCACCGCTGGATCCTGACCCCGTGGCTGTTTCTGCTGCCCGGGCTGACCGTCATCGTGCTCATGGTGATGGTGCCGTTCGCGAACACCCTGGGGCTGGCCTTCACGGACTCGACCCTGCTGCGGCAGGGCGAGTACGTCGGGTGGGAGAACTTCCACCGGATGTTCGCCGACGAGCGCTTCACCACCGCCCTGCTGAACTCCACGCTCTACACCGTGTGCGTGGTGCCCTGCATGGTGGTGCTCCCGCTCATCCTCGCCACGTTGGTGAGCGGCGCGGGACGGCTGACGGGTTTCTTCCGCACCACCATGTACCTGCCCGTCGTCATGTCGCCCGTGGTCGTCGGGCTGATCTGGACGAACATGCTCGACAAGCGAGGTCTGGTCAACGCGTTGTTCGGCACGCTCCACATGGTTGCCGAGCCCGTGCCCTTCCTCAGCGACCGGTGGCTGCTGCTCTTCAGCGCGATGTTCGTCACCGTGTGGACCGGCTTGGGCTACTACATGGTCATCTACCTGGCGGCCCTGGCCAACATCGACCAGAGCCTGTACGACGCGGCGGCGATGGACGGCGCCGGGGTGGTGCGCACCTTCCTCAACGTCACGGTCCCCGGCGTGCGCTCGACGATGACACTCATCGCCGTGCTGTCCTCCGTGGCGGCCTTCCGCGTGTTCGGCGAGATCTATGTCCTCACCGGCGGCACGGGGGGAGTGGGCGGAGGCGATCTCACCATGACCATGCTGATCCAGCGCGAGGGCACCGGGCTCCAGGCGCGTACCGGGTACGCGGGCGCGATCAGCCTCTTCATGTTCGTGATCCTCGGCGGGATGCTGCTGGTGCAACTCGCCGTGCAGCGCAAGCAGAGGAGTTCCTGATGGCTCGGCTCTCTCCCCGCTCGCGCACCACGGCCGCCCGGCGGCGCAGGGCCCGGCCGGGCTCGCCGGCGCGCTACCTCATCCTCGTGCTCATGGCGGTGCTCCTGGCGGGACCGCTGGTGTGGCAGCTCTCGCTGTCTCTCAAAGGCGCCGGTGAACCGCTGTACACCCGGCCGCCCGAGGTGATCCCCGAACACCCCACGCTCGACCACTTCGCCACGGTGCTCGACCGCGTTCCCGTGCCGCGCTATCTGCTGAACTCCCTGACGGTGGCGGCCATGGCCGTGGTTGGCAACGTTGTCGGCGCCACCTGCGCCGGCTACGCGCTGGGCAAGCTGCGCTTCCGTGGCAGGGGCCTGGCGACCGCGGTCTGTGTCGCCGCCCTGCTGGTCCCGTCCGAGACCGTCCTGATCGCGCAGTTCCTCACGATCAGGACCGCCGGGCTGGTGAACACGCTGGTCGGGGTCGCCCTGCCGACCCTTGTGGCGGCGCTGAACGTGCTGCTCATGCGCAACGCCTTCCGCAACCTTCCCAACGAGTTCGAAGAGGCCGCCATCGTCGATGGCGCCAACGCCTGGCAGCGATTCATCCGGGTTTCCGTGCCCCAGGTCAAGGGCGTGATCACCGTGGTGGCGATCTTCGCCTTCGTCGGCTCGTGGAACGACTTCCTCTGGCCCCTGATCGTCCTGTCGGACGAACAGAACTACACCCTCACCGTCGGCCTGAACCGGTTGCGCGGCACCTTCTACGACGACCCGCGCCTGATCGCGGCCGGCACCATCATCGCCCTGGTTCCCATCGTGGCGTTCTTCGCCGTCTTGCAGCGCTACTTCTTCCGCGGGCTGGAAGCCGGCGGCCTGAAAGGTTGAGATGCTGAGGTTTGGAGTCAACTACACGCCTTCTCAGGACTGGTTCTACTCCTGGCTGGCCCCGGACCGGGAGGCCACCCGCCGTGACATGAAGGCCCTGGCCGGCCTGGGAATCGACCACGTTCGCATCCTGCCGCTGTGGCCCGTGGTGCAGCCGAACCGGACCCTGATCCGCCGCCGTGCCCTGGAGGACATCCGCGAGGTGGTGGAGATCGCCGGCGAGGCCGGTCTCGACGCCGGGGTCGATGTCCTCCAGGGACATCTGTCCGGCTTCGACTTCGTGCCGAGCTGGCTGGCGAACTGGCACCGGCGCAGCATGTTCAGCGACCCCGACGCCATCGCCGCGCAGGCCCTGCTGGTCGAGGCGTTCGACGAGCACCTGCACGACCTGCCCAACTTCCTCGGACTGACCCTGGGCAACGAGGTCAACCAGTTCACCTCGGCGGTGCACCCCAACCGGATGCCCGCCACGACCCCCCAGGTGACGTCATGGCTCAACGCCCTGCACGGCACCGGGCCGCGCGACCCCCGCCACTTTCGTCTCAACGCCGAATACGACGCCGTCTGGTACGCCGACGGCCACGCCTTCGTCCCGGCTCACTCCAGCCGACACGGCCAGATGAGCGTGGTGCACTCGTGGATCTTCAACGGGACGGCGCAGGGTTACGGTGCCATGTCCCACGAGAGCGTCCACCACGCCGCCTACCTCATCGAGCTGTCCCGCGCCTTCGCCTCCGACCCCGCCCGCCCGGTGTGGCTCCAGGAGGTCGGAGCCCCGCTCAACCACCTCACCGAGGACCAGGCGCCCGATTTCTGTGCACAGACGGTACAGGCGGCGGCCGACAGCGAGGCGCTGTGGGGAGTCACCTGGTGGTGCTCACACGACGTGCCACGCCGGCTCGGGGATTTCCCGGAACTCGAGCACAGCCTCGGCCTGATCGGCGCCGATGGCGCGGTGAAGCCGATCGGACGGCGCTTCGCCGCACTCGCCGATGAGCTCCGTGACCGCCCCTGCCCTTCGCCCCGGCGAGAAGCCGTCGTGGTCCCGGTCGACGACGAGGACGTCCCCGTCTCCCGTGCCGAACTGTCGCCGGGTGGCGGCGTGTTCGAGACGTGGATGGGGCGTGCCCGCGCCGGAGCTCGCCCCACCCTGGTCACCTCCACCTCCGCCGCCGACCCGGATGCGCTGGGCGTCCGCGGCATCGAATCCCTTGTCCACGCCGAGCCCACCGGGCGCACCTTCTACAGCTCGGTCAGCGACGCGGAGGTACTCAACCGGACACACACCCGTGCCGAACACTGAACACGCGGTCGCCCCCGCGCCCGCCATCGTCGAACGCGTCCTCAGCCAGCTGACCCTGGAGGAGAAGGTCGGTCAGCTCAACCAGCGACTGTACGGCTGGCAGGCCGTCGAACGCGCTCCTCGGGGCGGTTTCCGGCTCACTCATCGCGCCCGCACCGAGATCGACCGATGGGGCGGCCTCGGGGCCCTGTACGGGCTGTTCCGCGCCGATGCCTGGTCGGGCCGCTCGTGGCACGACGGCATCCGGCCCGAGGAGCGGGCCGAGGTCGCGGCCCTGGTCACGGCCGTACTGCCCGTGCGGTACAACGACCGTTACTCGGCTGCCGACGTCTACCGGGACGTGCCGGACCCGGTGCTGTTCCCCTTCGGGTTCGGTCTGCGCTACGAAACCGTCGGATTCGACCACCTCACCGCGGACGTGACCGAGCGATCGGTACACGTCGAAGTGGACCTCACCAACCCCGCCCCCACCGAAGCCGAGGCCATCGTGGCTCTGTTCGGTCACCGTATCGGAGGGACGGTCCTGCCCCGGCGACGAGAACTACTCGCCTTCCGCCGGGTCACCGTCCACCCAGGCCGACACCACCCAGACCGGACCACACTAGGGAAAGCGAGGAAATGGCATGGCACGACAACACCGCACCGGAAGACGGGCCTCAGCCCGGGCACGCACCGGTGTCCTGGCAGCGGCACTGGCCCTGACCCTGGGCGCCGGCACCGCTCTGGCCAGCGACACCCTCCCCTGGACGGGAGAGAGCGCCGTCGGAGCCAACCAGCCCTACCAGCACGGCTACTCCTCCACCGACCTACTGCGCTGGAACCCCGCGGACGACACCGACGCCGAACTGCTGCGCGCCAAGGTGCCACTTCAGACCCGCATAGCCCCCAATACCAGAACCCAGCGCAATCCGGCGCTGCCCGCCGACACCCAACTGCTGAGCCTCGCGGGCGACTACGGCAACGCGTTCTTCGAGAGCCACCCGTACACCAACGAGTTCAGCCAGTACCTCTTCAACTACTGGCAATACGCCGACGTGTACGCCTCCTGGCACGGCATGCCCACCGAGGGCGTGCCCGTGAACTACTACGACCCCAACCTCGACTGGAAGGAGAAGTGGTTCGAGTTCGGGGCGGTCAACCTGCCCAACCCCGGCTACACCAACGCCGCGCACGCGAACGGCGTGCGGTCGCTGGGCTGCATCTTCTTCTCTCCGAACGACCGTGGCGACCAGGCGTACTCCGAACTCCTCGTCCGGGACGCCGCTGGCAACTTCCCCGCCGCCGCGAAGCTCGTCGAGGTCGCCAAGTACTACGGTTTCGACGGCTACTTCTTCAACCAGGAAGACGCGGTCGCGCCGGCCGACATCCCCGCCTTCAAGCGATTCCTCAAGCAACTGCGCGACGGCGGCCTGTACGTGCAGTGGTACGACTCCATCGACAACTCCACGGGCAGGGTCTCGTACCAGAACGAGTTCAACTCGGTCAACGGTCCGTTCGTCCGTGACAAGGCCGTGGGGGACGTGTCCGACTCCGTCTTCCTCAACTACTGGTGGGACAAGACCAAGCTCACCCGGTCGAAGACCTACGCGGAAAGCCTGGGTCTCAACCCCCGCAAGAGCGTCTTCGCGGGCGTCGAGGCGGGCATGTACCAGTTCGACCAGCCGTACAACCTCGACAACAACCTCGGTGCCGACGGCGCTCCCATGAACGGGATAGCCACCCTGGGCGCCGACTTCGTCTCCTCCGACTACGCCAACAAGACCGATGACAAGGCCCAGTCGGCGGTCTTCGACCGGGAACGCCGCTGGTGGACCGGCTCGTCCCAGGGGACCACCACGGCGGAGGGCAGCTGGAAGGGCATATCGAAGTACGTCGCCGAGCGCTCCGTCATCAAGGGCAGCACCTTCGCGACGTCCTTCAACACCGGACACGGCCTCTCGACCTGGAGCGACGGCAAGCTCTCCAACGACGCCGAATGGGGCAACATCAACCTCCAGGACATCCCGGTGACCTGGCAGTGGTGGATCGACGCCGCGAGCTCGCCCCTCAAGGCCGACTTCGACTACGGCCCCGAGTACACGCCCGCCGGCCGCTTCTCCTACCAGAAGGTCGGCGCCTACAACGGGGGCAGCTCCCTGGTACTCAGCGGCAGGCTCGACAGCGACAACACCGCGCGCCTCTACCAGACCGACCTGAGCGTCAAGGCGGAGTCGACTCTTTCCCTGACCTACAACAAGCCCTCGGCGGACGACGACTCCGAGCTCCGGCTCGCGCTGGTGCTGGCCTCCGATCCCAGCAAGGTGGTGCAGGTGCCACTGTCCGGCTCCGGGAAGCGCACCGACGGCTGGACCACCGTCTCCGCGGACCTGTCGGACTACGCCGGAGAGCACATCGCCTCCCTCGGCCTCGTCGTTGCCGCCGGTGCCCGACCGATCGAAAACTACCAGGTCAACCTGGGTGCCCTGGCGCTGCACGACGGCGTCGACCGCACCCCGGCCAAGCCCGGGAATCTGCGCATCGACCAGTTGCTGCCCGAGAGCGATGAGCTGTTCCTGTCCTGGCAGCGCAGCGACTACGACACGGTCCGCCGCTACGACGTCTACCTCGACGACACCTACCTCGGTGGCATCTACGACGACGTCTACTACGTCAAGCGATTCACCGCCACGTCAGGGAAGATCAAGCTCGTCGCGGTCGGCCCGGACGGATCCCGGAGCAAGCCCGCGACCGTGTCCTTCGACCTGTCCACGGCCCCGGCCGACGTGACCGCCAAGGCGAGCTCCGACGGCACGCTGAAGGCGACATGGGCCCCGAGACAGACCGGTCAGCCCGTCACCGTGGCGGTGCGCAGCCTCGATACCGCCAAGCCCTACACCAAGGAGGTCACGGTACCGGGGCAGCAGACGAGCGCGACCCTGACCGGCGTGCCCGTCGACGGAGAGGCGTACCTGCTCACCGTGAAGACCGAGAACGGCACAGCCACCGGCGTGCGTGGCACCTTCGCCGACGCCGAGGTCAGCCCCTACCCCGCCTCAGCCGTGAAGATCACGGGGAACACCTTTACCTTCTCCCGCCCGACGCTCTCCGACTGGCACACGCTGACAGTCCTGGAGGGCGGGCAGCCGAAGTCGTTCGCCACGACGTACGGGTCGGGCAGCAAGCCGTATATCGTCCGCGGCCGCACCACCCGATCGGCGATGACGGTGACCATGTCCAGTCCTACCAGCAAGGTCGTCGCGGTGCTGGAGGACTACGCCGGGAACAAGGTCTCAACGGTGCTGCGCGACAGCTAGACCGCGCGTTTCCCCCGCCGTGGTGACCGAATAGCGACAGGACGGCGAAAGTGCCTTCCCGACCGGGATGACGAGGCTCGTTCAAGGCCTCCGCCATTCCGGCAGGAAGGCACTTTCCGCTTGTGTCGACCGCGGGTTCGGGCCCAGTGCGTCAGCGGCCGAGCGCCTTCGCCAGTTGCTCCTTGGTCATCTGGGAGCGGCCCTCGATACCGCGCTGTTTGGCCTCGTTGTACAGCTGGTCACGGGTGGGGCCCTTGGCCCCGCTGTGCGACCGCTGGCCGCCTCGCTCCGGCGCGGACTTCGGGTCCCGCGTGGACGACTTGCCGGCGGTCTTGGCCTCGCCCGATCGGGCACGTTCCTTGTTGACGGTACGGGCAGCGATCTCCTTGGCCCGGGAGGTGGAAGTACCACGCTCTTCCTGGCTCTCCTTGATGTGCTCGTACTGTCGTTCCCGCTTGCGGTTGGATCCTGCAGGCATTGCTCAGCCTCTCCTTCCCGCGTGTGGACCACCTTCACCTTCAACCTTAGGACAGTCCTCGAAGAAGGCATCTCCGACGGGCGAAGGCTGCTTTTGACGAGCTCCCGGCCCTGTCCACACCCCTCGGCGGCGGGCTCACCGGCGGCGCAGAGCGCGGGCAGCAAGCCGAGTACCACGCCCTTAATGGCCCGGTCGGTGGCCCGGGGTGTCCGCCGGGCTAGTTCTCCGCGAGCGGTGTGACGGCGATCTGGTCGATGACCGGAGCGTACGGGGACCGCTGGTCGTACTGGTTGTAGGTGTCGCCGTCGAAGTCGGGAAGTTCCTCCGCCGTGAAGGTGAGTCGGTTGGTGCCCTTTCGCAGGGTGACCGGGACCGTCAGGTCCCAGAAGTTGTTGAAGTGAAAGGTCGTCGGGAAGAGGATCCTGCGGGCCGGCCCGTCATCCACCGAGAGGTCGGCGTGCCGGGCGATCGGGTCGGGGTTGTAGTGGGTGGCGGGCGCCTGTTCGGCGTTGGAGTAGCGGATGGTCAGCGCGTGGCGGCCGGACCGCTCGGCGACGACATCGAGGGTGAGGGCGTTGGTCTTCCCGTCGCCGATGCCGGTGACCGCCTTGCCGCCGGAAGCGAAGCCGTAGGCGTCGGTCACCTTCGCGGCGCCGGTCGGCGCGCCGCTCTCCGCCTGGTACACCTTGGTCGTCAGCGTGCCGCTGGAGGGGGCGACCCGCAGCCGGTCGAGGAGCAGTTCGCGTGACGTTCCGGTGACGGTGATCTTGTTGATGCCGCCGGACAGGAACATCCGGACACGATCGGTGCCCTTCTTGCCGCCCCCGACCTCGGACACGTCGAGCTGCTCACCGTTGAGGGAGAGACTCGCCCGGCCGCCGCCCAAGTGGTCGACGGAGATGGTCGATTCGCCATCGGTGGGGGAGTGGACCCAGAAGGTCGCGGACGCGCCTTTGGCCAGTGGGACCGCGCCGGGGCCCGAGGCACCGGGGTGGGTGTAGCCGGGCCGGGTCCCGGCGAGGGTGGCGTACTCCGCCTCGTAGATCGCCGGCGCGGTCACCTGCTCGTCGCGCAGGGACAGGTCGATCTTGTCGATGATGGCGTCGCCTTTGGTGACGCCCAGGTCCGGGTCGCTCGCGGCGAGCGTGATGCGGTGCTTGCCGGCGGTGAGCTTCACCGTGGTGTCGGTGTGGCCCCAGACCACCCACTTGTAGCCGAGCGGCAGCCGCAGCTCCTGCGGGTCCTTGCCGTCGACGCGCAGGAAGACATTGGTGGGGCCCTGTTCCTTCACCAGGTCGTACAGGTTGTAGGAGTTGGCGAACACGCTCAGGTCGTATGTGCCGTCCCGCGGGACCTCCACATCGAAGGCGAGGACGCCGTCGGAGCCGGTGCGCAGGCCGCCGACGTTGTAGCCGCCCGACGTCGCGAACTTCCCGACCTGGGAGGGCGAGCCCTCCGGGCCGTTCTTGGAGTAGCCGCCGCCGGTGTAGGCGGCGTTCTCCGCTTCGTACGTCTTGCGCCAGCTCACCGAGGGGTCGGCCGGCGCGCCGCCGTTCCCGCCGGGGGAGAGGATGACCTGGTACGCCGACATCTCGTTCATGCCGGTCATCGGCAGGGTGACGGTGCCGTCGGGGCCCACCGCGAGCTCCTGGTCCGCGAGCCGCAGGGGCTGGGCCGAGTCGCCGACCTGCCCGGTCCAGGGGATCTCCTGCACGGTGGCGTGGACCGTCGTCCCGAACAGCTTGGGGTCGATGTTCTTGAAAACGACGTCCGCGTCGCCGCTCTTGCCGCCGAAGATCGCCCGGGACTGCTTCTTGTCCTTGTCGAGGGTGGCGACGCCCTGGAGGGTGTACTGCTCGTTGGGGTGCGGGGCGGTCACCTCCACCGTGTGGCCGGACATCTGTCCATATGCGTTGAACAGCCACCACTGGCCGTTGCCCTTGTTGGCCTCGACGGCCGAGTCGTTGAGGTTGCCGTCGATGTTCCAGTACGCGAGGTCGGCGTCGATCTTGGACTCCTCGATGGCGGAGACCCACTGGACGACCTGGCCGGGCACGGAGAGGTGGTAGTTGTGGCCGTACTCGTTGACGTTGACCGGCAGCGGGCCGACTCCGACGTCCTTCTCCATCTGCCGGTACTTCGCCACGTTCGTGCGGACCGCGGCGGGGCTGGACAGCTCGTGCCAGGTCATCACGTCCGGTACCACGTCGTTGGCCTTGGCGTACCGCAGGAAGTCCTTGACCTGGTCGTAGAGGACGCTGGTGTTGGGGCCCGCGACGCGGGCGTCCGGGTCGAGGCCCTTGATGAGGTGGTAGACCTCCTTCCAGGCGGCGAAGTAGTACTGCGGGTCGCTGAGCCAGGAGATCTTGTTGTAGCTCCACTCACCGGTGCCGAACATGTTCCCTTCGGGTTCGTTGAAGGGGACGTAGACGATGTGGTCCTTGTAGTCGCCCATGGTCAGGGCCTGCTGAACCTGCTTCTTGATCTTCTCCTTGAAGTCGGCGAGCCGCGCCGGACCGTCCGCGCCGGGCCACTGGTAGGGGAAGCCGCGGTAGATGTCGGTCATGTAGACGTAGACGTCCTTGCCGCCGGATTCCACGAACGGCGGCAGGACCTCAAGGGCGTCCGCACCGGGATGCTGAGGGCCGTCCTGGGCCTTTGTCGACACCGTGCGGACGTGCATGCCTTCGAGGACGTTGCGGCTGGGTACGCCGTCGCCGTAGATCCCGTACAGCGAGCCGGAGGCGCCGCCGTGGAAGGCGCCGGTGTCGGTGGCGAGGTCGATGGTGAGCTGTTCGGGTTCCGCCGCGCGAGCCGTGCCGGCGGCGGGCACGGCGAGGAGGGCGGCGAGGGCTGTTACGGCGGTGGCACCGGCGCTTGCGGTTCTTGAGCTGCGGCTGCGTCGCACTGAGGTCTCCGTTGGGTGATCTGGCCCGTCCCTGATGCGAACCGGTTCGATGGCTTTCGAGCTGGGCGGGCCTGGAACGGTGCGGCCCGGTTCCAGGGATCGGGCAGTGGTGTGCGGCTCTGTCGAACCGGTTCGCCGGAAGCTAGCACCGCGGGAAAAGGGCCAGCAATACCTCCGACACGGATTGAGCGGCAGTTTCCCGGAAGTGCGCGCAAGGCATTGACACCTGCCCCGGCCGCTCCTAACTTCCCTTCACGCGAACCGGTTCGACAATCGGCTCGCTCTCGAATCGGTTCGACGAAGGAGTGCCGTGAACATCGGTGAGATCGCCAAGCGGGCCGGTGTCTCGCGGAGCACCGTGTCCTACGCGCTGAGCGGCAAGCGCTCGGTGTCGGAGGAGACCCGCCGCAAGATCCAGCGGGTCATCGACGAACTGGGCTACCGGCCCAACGCCAGCGCACGTGCCCTGGCCAACGGCCGGACCAGCACCATCGGCCTGGTCTTCCCACCGGCCGGCACCCACTACACCGGCATGCAGCTCAACTTCATCGGCAGCGTGGTGGAGGCCGCGGCGGCCTACGACTACGACGTGCTGCTCTCCCCGAGCGGCGTGGACAGCGACCGCTCGTTCCAGCGGCTGCTGGCCGAGCGGCGGGTCGACGGTGCGATCCTGATGGAGATCAGGCTCCAGGACGACCGGGTCGACCACCTCGTCGCCGAGAACTTCCCCGCCGTGTGCATCGGCCGCACCGCACACCCCGGGGGCGACTGGTGGGTCGGCCTGGACCACACCGCGCTGGTCGAGGCATGCGTCCACCACCTCGCCGACCTGGGCCACCGCAGGATCGCCTTCGTGAACCGGCCCGAGCACCTCCTGCGGGCCGGGTACGAGTCGGCGCACCGAGGGCTTGACGGTTTCACGAAGGCCGCGGCGGAGCGCGGGCTCACCGTACGGACGTACTGCTGCGGCGACGACGCCCCCTCGGGACAGGCGTGCCTGGAGCGGATCCTGCACGACGACCCGGCCACCACGGCGCTGGTCACGCTGAACGAGGCCGCGCTGGGCGGTCTGTACCGGGGCCTGGCCGTGGCGGGCCGCCATGTACCGCGTGACTTCTCCATCACAGGGGTCGTGGCCGCCACGTGGGCGGAGACGGTGACCCCGCAGCTCACGGCAGCGGACGTACCGGCGGAGCAGATGGGGCGCCTCGCCGTGGAACTGCTCGTCGAGCGGCTCGGCCATCCCGACGCGGCACCGCGCCACCACCTGCTCGCGCCGCCCATCTCCCTGCGCGCCAGCACCGGGCCCGCGCATCCGAGTCCGGACACCCGCACCGGCCCGAACGCCTGACAGCCGCTCCTTCCCACCTCCGCGCCCGGCCGCCCTCGTTCCCCACCGCTCTTTCACCGACCCCGCTCGGTCGGCCGCTGCCCGATCACTCCTTCGGCATGCCTTGCCGACACCGCAAAGGAACGCGCCATGAACACCACCACCGGACAACGGCTCACCGCCGTGGCCCTGACCGTCGCAGCCCTCGCCACCGGCACCACCGCATGCTCGTCCGGTGGCAGCACGTCCGCGAAGAGCGACGACGGCACCTACACCATCTGGGACCCCTACCCGCAGTTCGCCAAGGGCTCGGCGTGGGTGAAGCTGCTGGACGGCTGCGGCAGCAAGGCGGGCGTGAAGATCAAGCGGACCGCGTTCGACACGAGCGACCTGACGAACAAGGCGCTGCTGGCGGCGCAGCAGGACAACTCCCCGGACGTGCTCATCGTCGACAACCCCGTGGTGTCGACCCTGGCGGAGGCCGGCGTCCTCACGACCACCGAGGACAACAAGGTCGACACCTCGAAGGTCGACCTCAATCTGCTCGCGGCCGGCCAGGCGGGCGGGAAGACGTACGGAACGTCCATCGGCGCCAACACCCTCGCCCTCTACTACAACAAGGACGTCCTCAAGGCCGCGGGCGTCGACATCGTCTCGATCAAGGACTGGAAGTCGCTGACGGCGGCGCTGGCGAAGGTCAAGCAGGCGGGCAAGAAGGGCATTACCTTCTCCGCGATCGGCACGGAGGAGGGCAGCTTCCAGTTCCTGCCGTGGTTCTGGGGCTCGGGCGCGCAGCTGACCCGACTCGATTCCGCACAGGGCGCCTCGGCGCTGTCCCTGTGGACCGACTGGCTGAAGAAGGGCTATGCCCCCAACTCGGTGCTCAACAACACCCAGACCACCAGCTGGCAGGAGTTCGCTAGCGGCGACTACGCGTTCGCCGAGAACGGCACCTGGCAGCTGGCCAACGCGGAGAAGGCCGGCTTCGACTACGGCGTGCTCCCGATACCCGGCGCCTCGGGCGGCAACGCCGCGGCCCCGACCGGCGGTGAGTTCGTCACCGTCCCCGTCCAGGGCGACACCGGCCGCTACGCCACCGCCCAGAAGCTGGTCTCCTGCCTGACCAGCGCCGAAAACCTCTACACCACGGACACCACCCTGTCCTACGTGGCGCCCACCAGCGCGGTGCGGGACAGGCAGGTGGCGGCCGACGCCAAGCTGAAGCCCTGGGTCGAGGCGGTCAAGTCGGCCAAGGGGCGCACCAGCGACGACCTCGGCACCAAGTACCCCAAGATCTCGGAGCAGCTGTGGAAGGCGGTGCAGTCCGCCCTCAGCGGGGCCAAGTCCCCCAAGGACGCGCTCGCCACGGCCCAGAGCACGGTCAAGTAGCGGAAGAACAAGGGGAGTTGATGAACCGCACGGCACACCTCCCGGACCGTCGGCCCGCGCTCGACCGGGACGGGGCGCCCACCGCCCCGCCCCCGGCCCGCACCGCGCCACGGCGCCGCCCCCGCTCGCAGCAGTGGGCCGCCTGGGCCTTCCTCACCCCGGTCACCCTCTACCTCGTCCTCTTCTACGCCTATCCGCTGTACCGCAACTTCGATCTGAGCCTGCGCAACTACACCGTCCGCTCCTTCGTCCAGGGCGACGCGCCCTTCACCGGCCTGGCCAACTACCGGACCGTCTTCGACGACCCGACCTTCGCCCCGGCGCTCACCCACACCGTGGTGTTCACCGCCGTGTGCCTGTTCTTCCAGTACGCCATCGGCCTGGCCCTCGCGGTCTTCTTCAACCAGCACTTCCGGCTCTCCGCCACCCTGCGCGCCCTGTTCCTGGTGCCCTGGCTGCTGCCGCTCATCGTGTCGGCCTCCACCTGGTCCTGGATGCTGGGCAGCGACTCGGGTGTGGTCAACGCCGCCCTGCACGTCGTCGGCATCGGTCCGGTGAACTGGCTGACGTCACCGTCGTGGTCGCTGGCCTCGGTGATCATCGCGAACATCTGGATCGGAGTCCCCTTCAACCTGGTCGTGCTCTACAGCGGCCTCCAGTCGATCCCCGGCAGCCTGTACGAGGCGGCCGCCCTCGACGGCGCGAGCGCCTGGCGGCGCTTCTGGCACATCACCTTCCCGCTGCTGCGCCCCGTGTCCGCCATCACCCTGCTGCTGGGCCTGGTCTACACGCTCAAGGTCTTCGACATCATCTGGATCATGACCAAGGGCGGCCCGGCCGACTCGTCCACCACCTTCGCCACCTGGTCCTACCAGCTCGGCTTCGGCAATCTGCTCCCCGCCTTCGGCCCCGGAGCGGCCGTCGGCAACCTGCTCGTCTTCGCCGCCCTGGTCTTCGGCCTGGTGTATCTGAGGGTCCAGCGAAAGCAGTACGCCTCATGAGCAGCTCCGCCACACCCCGCCCCCGCCCGGGCCGCACCACCTGGTGGAAGACGGCCACCGGCCTCGTACTCACCGGGATCATGCTCTTCCCGGTCTACTGGATGCTCAACGCGTCCTTCACCCGCGATCAGGACATGCGCAAGAGCCCGCCGGATCTGTTCCCCGCGCGGGGCACTCTGGAGGGCTACCGGACCGTCCTGGACCAGCAGCTGCCCTACCTCGGCACCAGCGTGGTGATCGGTGCGGGGACGGTCGTACTGACCGTGGCGCTGGCCGCTCCCGCCGGCTACGCACTCGCCAAACTGCGCCCATGGGGCGGCGGTCTGCTCAGCTTTCTCTTCCTGGTCGCCCAGATGATCCCCGGCATCATCATGGCGATGGGCTTCTACGCCATCTATCTCAGCCTCGGACTGCTCCAGTCGGTGCCCGGCCTGATCGTCGCGGACTCCACGCTGGCCGTCCCGTTCGCGGTGCTGATCTTCACCGCGTTCATGTCCGGGATCCCGGGCGAACTGCTCCAGGCCGCGAAGACCGACGGAGCCGGACCCCTGCGCACGTTCTGGTCGATCGTGCTGCCCATGAGCCGCAACGCCGTCGTCACCGTGTCGCTGTTCGCGTTCCTGTGGTCCTGGTCCGACTTCGTCTTCGCCAGCACCCTCGCGAGCGGCGGCGCACACGAGCCGATCACCCTCGGCATCTACCACTACATCGGCAACAACAACCAGGAGTGGAACGCCATCATGGCCACCGCCGTCGTGGCCTCGCTGCCCGCGGCGGTGATCCTCGTCCTCGCCCAGCGTTACGTCGCCGCGGGCGTGACCGCCGGAGCCGTGAAGGACTGATTCCCTCCCGGACGCCCCCGGCCGGCTGCCGGTGACCCCTGCTGCAGAAACGAGTAACCCTTCATGACCGCTGCCCGACCCGGCCCGGCCTTCTCCCTCCATGACATCCCATTCAGCGCGTACGGATCCTGGTTCGACATCTCCCCGGTGCTGGCGGAGCAGAGGTACGCCGAAGACCTCCACCTGATCTCCCACCAGAACGGTATGCACGCCGTCCTGCGCCTCGTCCCCCTCGACCTCATGACGGGCGACCGGGCCGATACCCGCGTCACGGCGACACCCAGTCTCCTCAGCTGGGACCACGAGCACGGGCGAGTCGACCTCGCCTACGAGTCGCCGGACACCGTTCGTCTGCGGGGCGAAGGAGCCGCCCTGCGCGTCAGCGCTGCGGCACCGACCCTCACGCCCTTCACCGGCACGTACCTCTTCCGCGACCCGGCGGACGGAGCGTACGTGTTCACCTCGTACGAGACCGGGCGCCGCTACCGGCTCACCGTGCTGTCGGGGGTCGTACATGACGCCTCGGGCAGCCAGGCCCTGGGCAGTGCCGACCGTGGCCTCACGGTCACCGCGGACCACGGCGGAGCCTGGGAGGCCGCCGTCGAGGAGTTCGACAGCGGGCGCCGCCCCTACAGCGCCTCGACGACGTTCGGCGAGGTCGTGGCCGCGGCGGAGCGGGCCTTCGCCGACTTCGCCGACACCGTGGCCCCCTGGCGCTCTGCCCGTACCCCGGCCGCCGAGCTCGCCGCGTACGTGCTGTGGTCGGCGACGGTCGACCCGGCCGGCCTCGTCACCCGGCCCGCGGTACTGATGTCCAAGCACTGGATGGACAAGGTCTGGAGCTGGGACCACTGCTTCAACGCCCTCGCCCTGGCGCCCCGAGCGCCCGCGCTGGCCTGGGACCAGTTCTCGCTGCCGTTCGACCACCAGGACGAGAGCGGGGCGCTGCCCGACTCGGTCACCCACTCGGAGGTGCTCTACAACTTCGTCAAACCACCCATCCACGGCTGGACCTTGGCCCACCTGCGCCGACGGCTCCCCGAACCTCTCGACCGAGCCGAACTCGCCGAGACCTACGACAGATTGCGGCGCTGGACGGACTTCTGGCTCACCGCGCGCCGCGCCCCGGGCGCCGCCCTGCCCCACTACCAGCACGGCAACGACAGCGGCTGGGACAACGCCACCACCTTCGACCCCGAGCGCGTGGTCGTCACCGCCGACCTGGCCGCGTTCCTGCTGCTGCAACTACGGGAACTCGCGGCCCTGGCAACGGAACTCGGCCGCACGGACGAGGCCCGCGACTGGACGCGCACCGCGGAGGTGATTCAGACGGCCATGCTCGACGAGCTGTGGACGGGGGAGCGGTTCCTCGCCCGCGGTGCCGGCAGCGGCGACACCTGGAGCAGCTCGAGCCTCCTCGACCTCATGCCGATCGCCCTGGGCGAGCACCTCCCCGAGCACGTCGCCAAGACACTGGCCACCCGGATCGAGGCCCACCTGACCCCGTACGGACTGGCCACCGAACTGCCCACCTCACCGCACTACCGCCCCGACGGCTACTGGCGCGGCCCGATCTGGGCGCCCGCCACCGTCCTCATCGAGGACGGCCTGCGCCGCGGCGGCCACGCCCGCCTCGCCGACGAGATCAGCGCCCGCTTCCGGCTCCTCTGCGAGACTCACGGCTTCGCCGAGAACTTCGACGCCCTCACCGGCGAGGGCCTGCGCGACCGCGCCTACACCTGGACCGCGGCCGCCTATCTCCTGCTCGCCGAAGGCCACGCGCGCGGGCAGTGACGGTATATCGAACGTGATTCGCTATTTCGTCAGTTGGTGCTAGCTTCGTCTTGTCATGTACTGGTTCATCGAGGAGGTGTTCGATGGAAAGTCGCAGGATGACGCGCCGCGCGGTGCTGACCGCGACGGCGGGGGTGGCAGCGTTAGGTTCCGGGGTGTTCACGGGGACCGCCGAGGCGGCGACAGGGGCGACGGGGGCGACGGCACGTCAGGCCGCCGCCCCGCCGTCCAAGACCGTGCGGGTGTTCTATCTCAAGCCCACGGATGTGGCATTCGACCAGCGGTACCCCGATGGCATCACGAGTGTGATGAAGGAGGCGCAGCGCTACTACCGTCAGGAACTCGGCAAGACCTTCACGCTGAACACCCCGGCGGTGGAGGTGGTCAACGGTGACCACAACCGGGCCTGGTACGAGAACACGCGCAACGGCGACGACCCGTACTGGTGGGTGGTCTTCAACATGCAGCAGGAGCTGCTGCGCAAGTTGGCTCTCAACGCCCCCGACTCGCGCTGGCTGTGCGTCGGCGAGATCAGCGCCGAGGCCCAGGGCGTCTCCGGCGGTGGCGGTGGCGGCGGCTGGGTGATCCTCAGCGGCCACGACGCCGACGGCGCAGCCGGGACCAACGGCGCCATGAACCGGTGGTACGGCGGCATGGTGCACGAGCTGGGCCATGCCTTGGGTCTGCCCGACTCCACATCCACCGACGGCACACCGATGTCCGCGTCGTTCTACAACTACCCGAACTGCCACTTCAGCCAGGCCCAGAAGAACGGGATCCTGAACGGCCCGTACGGCAGCTTCCTGTCCTGAGCCCCCAGCTGCCACTGCCGCTGCCCCGACCGGCCGGGGCAGCGCCGAGTCACCGACGCCGGCCGACGGTCAGTCGGCCGGCGTCTGCTCGCTTACTCCACTCTCGGACCAACAAAAGCCATGTATGGCAGAACTATGTCAGTTTGAAACGACGGGGGCTGAAAACGGAGTATCGGCCACCGTTCATTGGAAGGATAAAGTGGCGCACGTCACAGTGGCTGCTTTCTCTGGTGCAGGCTAAGCTTCTTTCCCTGAGGCACCCATTTCCGTGTGAGTCCGCCGACTGTCGACGAGAAAAAATTGAAGGAACAGTGCGATTCCTGTTTCCATCGACGAATTGGACTTTCCTGTGCCGACAGGGATCATCAGCATCGGGTCTCATGTACCCGAGCACGTGGTCGGGAACGACAAGATAGCCGAATGGGCCGGCGTGTCCGAGGAATGGATCCACGAACGCACGGGAATTCGCGAGAGACGTTACGCGGGAACCGGAACAGCGACATCGGACCTCGCGGTACACGCGGTGCGGCAGATCTTTGCCGAGTGTGACGGCGCCGCAGAGCTGACCGACGCTCTGATCGTAGCCACGTGTACGCCCGATGTGCCCCAGCCGGCGACGGCGGCGATCGTGCAGCACAAGCTCGGGCTGCGCGTCATGCCGGCGTTCGACGTCAATGCGGTATGCAGTGGATTCCTGTACGGCATGGCCGTCGCCGACGGGCTGCGGTCGGCATCGCCGGATACCGAACACGTCCTGGTGGTCGGCGCCGATATGTTCTCCACCATCATGGACCGGACCGACCGGAGCACCGTGAGCCTCTTCGGGGACGGGGCTGGAGCCGTGCTGCTGGGCCCGGTGCCGGAGGGGTACGGGCTGCTGGCCATGCGGATGGTCAGTGATGGTGCGCTCCACCATCTCGTCGGGGTGCCGGCCGGCGGCACGGCTCTGCCGCCGGGCCCGGCCGCGCTCCAATCCGGGCAGCATTTTCTGAAGATGGACGGGCGTGCGATCCGGCAGTATGTGCAAACGACTCTGCCCAAGATCGTGGACCAGGTCCTGGACGACGCCGGGTTGGGCCTGGGAGACATCGACCGGTTCATCTTTCATCAGGCCAACACCCGCCTGTTGGAGTCCTTTGCCGACATGACGGGAATTGACCGGAAGCGCATGCCGCTCACCGCTCCCCACCTGGGGAACACCGCGGGCGCCTCCATTCCCGTCACGCTGTGTGCGGCGGACCGGGACCGGCCTCTGGAGCGAGGGGAAAACCTCTTGCTGGCGTCCATCGGTGGCGGCATGAGCGCCGCCGCGGCACTGGTGCGCTGGTACTAGCGCGCCCTCGCCGCGGCCCTTCTCATTCTTTCGTCCGGTCCTTCTCGTTCTTGCGCCCGACCGGTAGCCGGCCCCCCATCGTCTCACCCGGAGATCGTGACAATGAATTCGCCCGAGCCTTTCCCTTTGACGCGATATCAACTCGACATCTGGGTCTCCGCCGCACAGTCCGAGGAATCACCGCAGTACAATGTCTCGTTTCATGAGAGGCTCACCGGGGACGTGAATCTCGGTGTCCTCCGCCAGTGCGTCGAGCAAGCCCTGCGGCGTCATGACGCTCTGCGCCTGCGATTCGACGAGCGGGACGGGACACCTCTTCAGTGGGTCGAACCCCGGACGCCCGTCGTGGAAGCGACCGACCTGTCGCGGGATAGCAACCCGGCGGCGGCCTGCCGCCGCTGGGTGCGCGCCTTCCAGCAGCGCCCGATGCCGCTGCGCGATCAGCCCATGGTCCGGGCGGCGCTCCTGGTGGAGAGCCCCCGCGTGACGCACCTCCAGTTGGTCGCGCACCACCTGGTGCTGGACGGCTGGTCGCTCAACCAGGTGAGCGCCCGGATTCTCGACGACTACGCGTCGGTAATGGCGGGCGGCCCCGCCACCGAGAGCAGCGCGCCCTCGTACCGTTCGTTCTCCGCGCTGGATGTCGCATACCAGGGATCCGAGGAGAACACCGCGGACCTGGAGGCCCACCGCTCCGCCCTCGCCGGCGCGGTCCCCGCGCTGTTCCCCAGGAAGCCGGCGAGCGCCCCCCGCGAAGGCGCGCGTTTCTCCTTCACGATGGATCGTTCGTGGGCGGCACGCGTCCGGAAGGCCCAGCTGCCGCTGTTTCCCTACATCGCCACCATGCTGGGCGCCTATCTGTCGCGGGTGCATCGCAGCGAGGAGGTGATCCTCGGGGTTCCGGTCCTCAACCGGCCGGACGGATTCATGGATACGGTCGGGCATTTCGCGAACACGCTGCCCCTGCACCTGCCCGCCCACGACGGGAGGCCGCTGCGCGACATCGTGGACCGGACACGGATCGACACCCGTGCGCTGCGCCGGCACGAGCGGGCGGCTCTGGGAGACGTCGTGCGCGGACTACCCGAACTCCACGGCGGAAAGCGGCAGTTGTTCGATGTCACCTTGTCCTACCTCCGGGCCGGCCGCCCGGACCCCGGCCCCGACATCGACCTCGAGACGACGATGGAATCGCCCTGCCATGAGCAGGATGCCCTCTCGGTGGTGGTGCTCGACTTCGACAACGCGCCGGAGATCCGCTTCGACCTGGGCTATGCCACGGACGTCTTCGACGACGACTTCCCGGTCGAAGCGATGGCGGGGCACCTGAAGTACCTGCTCGAAGAGGGCGTGGACAGGGCGGACGGGCCGGTGTCCGCGGTGCCGATGCTCTCGGCCACGGAGCGGGAAGAGCTGATCCGGCGCGGTCGGGGAGAGCGCGTCGCCTATCCGCGGGACGCCACCCTCTCCGGGCTCTTCGAGCGGCAGGCCGCCCGCGGTCCGGCGCGGATCGCCGTGGTGGGGCCGGGCCCGGACGACGTACTGACCTACGCCGAACTCGACGCCCGGGCCAACCAGGTCGCCCGGGCACTGCGAGCGGACGGCGTGGGCCCGGGCGACCGGGTCGCCGTCCTGCTGGAGCGCGGCCCCGACCTGATCGTCGCGCTGATGGGCGTGGGCAAGGCGGGCGGTGCCTATGTCCCGGTGGACCCGGGATATCCGCGCGAGCGCATCCGCTTCCTGCTCGATGACAGCCGCCCGGCCGTCGTGCTGGCGTCGGACGAGTGCATGCCATGGATCTCGGCAGCGGCGGGCGTGCCGGTGCACCAGGTCCCGGACCTGCTGCACGGCGCCGACTCCCCCCTGGAGCCGCTGGCCGACGGCTCGGACCTCGCGTATGTGATCTACACCTCCGGCTCCACCGGCAAGCCCAAGGGCGTGCGGGTCCGGCACCACTCGGTGGTCAACCGGCTGGCCTGGATGCAGCGCGCGTACCCGATCGGCGAGGGTGACGTCCTGCTGCAGAAGACACCCGTGTCCTTCGACGTGTCCGTGTGGGAGCTGTTCTGGTGGGCTGTCGAGGGAGCGAGCGTGGCCCTTTTGCCGCCGGGCGGTGAGAAGGACCCTCGTGTGCTCGGCCGGACCATCCGCGACCGGCGCGTCACCGTCGCACACTTCGTGCCGTCCATGCTCGGTGCCTTCCTCGATGCCGCGGAGCAGACCCCGGAAGTGCGGGCCCGGACAAGGACGCTGCGCCGTGTGTTCTGTAGCGGAGAGGCGCTGCCGGCCGCTCGCGTCGACCGATTCAACCGGCTCTTCCACGACGGGGAACGTGCCGCGCCGGCCCTGGTGAACCTGTACGGCCCGACCGAGGCAACCGTCGATGTGACCTTCCACGACTGCCCCGGGGATCCCGGCCGCCCCGTCGGCCGTGTGCCCATCGGACGGCCGATCGACAACACCTGTCTGTATGTGGTGGGGCAGGACGGGCAGCCGCAGCCCAGAGGTGTCCCGGGCGAGCTGTGGATCGGCGGTGCCGGGGTGGCCGCGGGATATCTGAACCGGCCCGCCCTGACGGCGGAGCGGTTCATCACCGATCCGTTCACCACCGATCCGTTCACCGGCGAAGGCAGTCTGTACCGCACCGGTGACCTCGTACGGTGGCTCGCCGACGGCTCTCTCGAATACCTCGGCCGCCTCGACGACCAGGTGAAGATCCGCGGGAACCGGGTGGAGCCGGGCGAGGTCGGCAGGGCCCTGATCGCCGTGCCCGGCATCCGGGACGCGCTGGTGGTGGACCGCGCCGATGACGAACGGGGTGTCCACCTGGTCGGCTACTACGTCGCGGAGGACGGGATCGCCGCCGCGGACGTGCGCCGTCACCTCGCCGACACGCTGCCGGAGTTCATGGTCCCGGCACTGTTGATGCGGCTCGACCGCATTCCGCTGACGCCCAACGGCAAGGCGGATCGCCGGGCGCTGCCGGAACCGGTGGCCCGCGGCGGCGCACCGGCCTCACGCCCGCTCACCCCCGCCGAACAGATCTTGTCGGATGTGTGGTCCGAGGTCCTGCGGTGCGGTCCGGTGGGTGCCGAGGACGACTACTACGCGCTCGGCGGTGACTCGCTCCAGATGCTCCGGGTCCGGGCCCTGGCCGAGCAGCGTGGCCTGCGCTTCTCGCTGGCCGATCTCGTGCGGCACTCCACCGTCGCCGGCCTGGCCGCGCGCGCCGTCCTCGACGAATCCCCCTCCGCCCCCGACCCCTCCTCGTTCGAGGGTGAACCGCGGGCCTTCGAGACGGTCTCCGGCATCGACCGGGCGCGGCTGGGCTCGGCCTCGGACGCCTACCCGCTCACCCGGATGCAACTCGGCCTGATCTACCACAGCCGTCAGCAGCGAGGATCGTCCCTGTACAAGGACGTGTTCCGCTACACGCTGCGGTGCGACTGGGACGAGGACCACTTCCGCGCGGCCTTCGGCGGACTCGTACGGCGTCATCCGGCGCTGCGTACCAGCTTCGGCCTGGCCGGGTTCACCGAACCGCTGCAACTGGTGCACCCGGCCGTGGATGACGGCCTCGACGTGGTCGATCTGCGGTCCCGTGACGGCGACGACGCGGAAACGGAGGTGCTGCGGCACATCGAAGAGCGCCGCCACCACGAGTACACCTTCGACACCGCCCCCCTGTACTCGCTGCGCGTCCACGTCCGCCGCTCCGCGATCGACCTGGTCCTGAGTTTCCACCACGCCCTGTTCGACGGTGCGAGCGTCGCCAACCTCATCGGCGAACTGCTGCGTGACTACGGGCATGCCCTGGGCCTGCATCCCACCCCGGCGCCCGAGGTCCGTCTGCCCTCGCCCGCCGCGCACCTGCGGGCCGAACGCCGAGCTCTGGCGTCGGAGGCCGACCGCCGGTACTGGCGGAGGGAGCTCGAGGGAAGCGAACCCGTGTCGATCGGCTCGTTCCGTCCGCACCAGCCCCCGTCGTCCGCGGGCGGGCGCGGGTCGCACCGTTTCACCCTGCCGTCCCGGCTCGGCGACGACGTACGGACCTTCGCCCGCGCTCAGGCGTTGCCGGTGAAGTCGGTGCTGTTCGCCGCCCACTGCATGACACTGCGGCTGTTGTCCGGGCGCGACGACATCATGACCGGTCTCATCGCGCACAGCCGCCCGGAACACCCGCACGCCGAGCGCATGGTCGGACTGTTCCTCAACACCCTGCCCATGAGGGTGAACACGGCCCAGGACAGCTGGCTGGAGGCGGTGCGGGAGGCGTTCCGGCGCGAGCAGAGCGCGTATCCCCACCGCCACTACCCCATCAGCGCCATCCAGGAGGAGCACGGCGGGGGACCGCTGTTCGACACGGTGTTCAACTACGTACGGTTCCAGCAGCTCACCGACGCGCTACAGGAGCCGGGGCTGGAACTGACGGAGTTGCGCACCGTCGAGGAGACCAACTTCACGCTCCTCGTCAACGCCGTGACGGACCCCGTCGACCAGGACATCTGGCTGCGCATCGACAACGACGGACAGACGGTCACCCGGGACCAGGTCCGTGTCTTCGCCGACTACTACACCCGCGTCCTCGACCATATGGTCCACCACCCCCTGGAACAGCCCGGCTGGGACTTCCTCACGGCCGTGCCACAGCCGCTTCCCGCCGACACGGACACGGACACGGACACGAACACGAACACGGACACGGCCACGGACGTGGCACGGAGCGTGGTGGACCGTTTCGCGGAACAGGCCGTACGCACCCCGGACGCCCTTGCCCTGGCGACGCACGACGAGCGGTGGACCTACGCGCGGCTCGCCCGGGCGACCGAGGCCGTGGCCCGCAACCTGCGCGCCCTGGGGGTCCGCACCGGCGCCGTCGTCGGTGTCGCGGCCGACCGGTCGCCCGAGGTGATCGCGGTCATCCTGGGCATCATGCGGGCCGGAGCGGCGGTCATGCCCCTGGACACCGGATACCCCGCCACACGGCTCTCCTACATGATCGAAGAGGCGGATCCCTGCCGCATCGTCGCCGCCGGCCGGCACACCGCCCTCCTCGGCCGGACCTCGCGGACCGTACGGTTCGAGGAGATCGCCGAACCGCCCCCCGGGGACGCCCTCGCCTCGCCCCTGCCGGAGATCGCCCTGGACGGCACCGCCTGTGTCCTGTTCACCTCGGGCTCCACGGGACGGCCCAAGGGGGTCGACATTCCCCACCGCACGCTGGCCAACCTCGTCTCCTGGCAGAATCGCGCCCAGAGCGCCGCGGAGGGCCTCACCCTCCAGTACGCGCCGCTGAGCTTCGATGTCTCCCTCCAGGAGATCTTCTCCACCCTGTGCGCGGGCGCCACCCTCCGTCTGGTTCCGGAGGAAATCCGCAGGGACATGCCGGCCCTGGTGCGCCTGTTGCACCGGGAACGGGTCGAGCGTGTCTTCGTTCCCTCCATAGCCCTCCAGCAACTGGCGCTGGCCGCCGAGGCGCTGGGCATCACACCGGCCGCGCTGCGCGTCATCGTCTCCAGTGGCGAACAGCTGAGGATCACCGACGAGATCCGCCGTCTGTGCGCGGCCCTGCCCGGAATGGTGTTGGAGAACCAATACGGCCCCACCGAGACCCATGTGGTGACCCGCCACACCCTGACCGGACCGCCGGCCGACTTCCCGGACCTCCCCCCGGTGGGGACCGCCGTCGACGGCGCCCAGGTGGTCCTGGCGGACCCGCGGCTGCGCCCCGTGCCGCCGGGTGTGACGGGCGAGTTGTATCTCGGAGGCGCCTCGGTCGCGCGCGGATATCTGGGCCGCGACGACCTGACCAAGGAACGCTTCGTCACGCTGCCCGGCATGTCCGGCCGCTTCTACCGCTCCGGCGACCTCGGTTTCGCCCTGCCGAGCGGCGAGATCGTCTGCACCGGCCGCGCCGACACCCAGGTCAAGGTCCGCGGATTCCGGGTCGAGACGGCCGAGGTGGAACTGGCGATCCGCGACCTCGTCCCCCGCCACCCCGGCATCGCGGAGGCCGCCGTCGTCGCCCACACCCGCCCCGGCACGGACACGGTCCTGGTGGCGTTTCTCACCGGCGATCCGTCGACTGTGGACACCGGTGCGCTCCGCGGCAAGCTGCGCGAAACGCTCCCCGACTACATGGTGCCGTCCTACGTTCAGTGGCTCCCCGCCATGCCGTCCACCCCCAGCGGGAAACGGGATGACGCCGCCCTGCGGGCCATCCCCCTCGAGGCACCGGCCGACCACGACACCACCCCGCCGCGCACCCCGCTCGAGAAGGCTCTCGCCGAGATCCTCGCGGACCTGCTGCATCTGCCCGAAGTCGGCATCCACGACAGCATGTTCGAGCTGGGTGGCACCTCACTGACCGCGATGCGGCTGATCGCCACGCTGGAACAGCGCTTCGGCACCGTCATCCCGCTGTCGGAGTTCATCGCCGCGCCGACCGTGGCCGCCATGGCCGACCGACTGCGGTCCGCGGCGGCACCGGCCCGCTTCGACCCGATTGTGCCGCTCAACCCGTCGGGTACCCGGACCCCGCTCTTCCTGGTCCACCCGATGGGGGGCAACGTGCTGTGCTTCCTGCCCTTCGCCAAACACCTCGACCCCGACCAGCCGCTGTATGCCCTCCAGGCGGCCGGCGCCGACCCCGGCACCGAACCGCTGGACACCATCGCGGACATGGCCCGCAGCTACATCGCCGCGGTCAAACGGATCCAGCCCGAAGGCCCGTACAAGATCAGCGGCTACTCCTTCGGCGGGTTCGTCGCCTTCGAAATGGCTCTGCGACTCCGCGCGGAGGGGGAGCAAGCCGATGTGCTGATCCTGGACACGGTCACCTTGAACCCCCGGCTGCGCGAGCTGTACACCGAGGACGCGCTGCTCGGCTGGTTCTTCTGGGAACTGCTCTGGCCCGTACGCGGCGGTGCGTCGCCACTGGAGGAGATGCCCGAGCACGCCACCTCGCTGGACGAGAAGTTCGCGCACATCGCACGGTGCGCCGCCGACCTGGGCGTGCTGCCCGCCGGCAGTTCGGGAACCGTCATCCGGCGCCTCTTCCGCCTCTACCGGGCGAACTGGCTGGCCACCATGGACTACCGGCCGGGCACCGTCGACCAGGATCTCATCCTCCTGCGAGCCGACGAACCGCTTCCCGCGATCCTCGAGGCCATGCACGGCGCCGCGGGCAGCCTGCACGACGAGCCGACCAACGGCTGGCGGCGGGTGACCACCGGCCGAATCCAGGTGATCGGCGTTCCCGGCGACCACCTCTCCATGATGGAGGAGCCCGGCGTCGCCCACGTGGCCAAGACGGTGGCCGACATCCTGCACCCCTCAACCCATCTCCGAAGGGAAAACTGAGTTCTATGACATCCCACCGGCCCAAAGCAGTGGTCATCGGGGCGGGGATCGGCGGCCTCACGCTGGCCGCCGCTCTGCGCCAGGTCGACATCGACGTCGAAGTGTACGAGCGCGCCACCGAACTGAAGGCCGCTGGTTCCGGCCTGGGTGTGCTGAGCAACGGCGGCGCCGCGCTGGACGCCCTCGGCATCGACATCGGCCTCGAAAAACGGGGGCAGGTCCTCCAGCGTTTCGGCATCAACGACGCCGAGGGCAACCACATCACCTGGTTTCCCATTCCGGAGCTCAGCGACGAACTGGGGCTGCCACCCACCGTGGTCATCAGCCGCAGCGCCTTGCAGCAGGGCCTTCTGGAAGCGGTGGGAGACACCTCCATCACCCTCGGCGCCGCCGCCGTGGGCTACGAGACACGCCCGGACGGAGCGACCGTGCGCTTCGCCGACGGCAGCCAGGCCCACGGCGACATCGTCATCGGGGCCGACGGGATCAACTCCGCCATCCGCCGCCAGATCACCGGTCCGGAACCGGTGCAGGAGGCCGGATATGTGTGCTGGCTCGCCATCGTCCCGTTCAGCCACCCGAACTTTCCGACCGGCTCGGTCCTCCACTACTGGGGAAGCGGGCAGCGCTTCGGACTGCTGGACCTGGGCCACGGACAGACCTACTGGTTCGGCACCAAGAACATGTCCGTCGAACGGGCTGCCGACTGGCAGGGCACGAAGGACGAGATCGTGCGCGCGTACGCCGGCTGGGCGGACGAGGTCCAGGCGGCCATCCGTGTGACGCCCGAAGAGGACATCATCGCCATCCCGGCCCGCGACCGTGAGTTCCTGGAGCACTGGGGCGACGGCCGTGTCACCCTCCTCGGAGACGCCGCGCATCCCATGCTCACCAGCCTCGCCCAGGGAGCCGCGATGGCCATCGAGGACGCCGTCGTCCTGGCCGGCACACTGGCCCGGTCCGGCGATCTCACCGCCGGTCTGCGCAGCTATGAGGACCAACGCCGCGAGCGGACCCGGGCCATGGTCAACGCCTCCCGCGCGCTGAGCGAACAGGAGCAACTGGAGGACCCGCGGCAGCGGCACGAACGGGACGAGCAACTGCGCGGGACGACGTACGCCGCCTTCGCGGAGCAGCAGCGGGGCGTCCTCACGTTCCCCGGGATCCACGTCTAGCACGTCTGTCGTGGCGAGGCCGCAGCGCTGTGCGCTGTGGCCTCGCGGCCCTTGGTCGATACCTTGGCGGCATGGACTTTTCTCTGCAACAGCTCCGCGGCTTCGTCGCCGTGGCAGAGGAGCAGCACTTCGGCCGTGCCGCCGCACGGCTCAACATGACCCAGCCACCGCTGACCCGCCAGATCCAGGCGCTGGAGCGGACTCTGGGCGTCGTGCTGTTCGAGCGGACCGGCCGGGGCACGCGGGTCACCGCGGCGGGCCAGGCGCTCCTCGACCACTGTCGCCGGGTCCTGGCCCTGCTCGATGCCGCGCCGGTCGCCGCCCGCCACGCCGCCGAGGGCCGGACGGGGACCCTGCGGCTGGCGTTCACCGCGATCGGGGCGTACGCGATACTCGCCGACGTCCTCGATCTCGTGAACCGCCACCTCCCCGATGTCTCCGTGGAACTGACGGAACTCGTCAGCCCGGACCAGTTCGCGGCGCTGGCCGACCTGGAGATCGACATGGGCCTTGTCCGGCCGCCGATCCCCGAGCAGTACCAGTCGGTCCTGGTGCACTCCGAGGACCTGGTGCTCGCCGTCCCCGCCGACCACGCGCTGGCCCGCGCCGAGGACCCCGTCGGCCTCGCGGACGTCGCCGACGACTACATCGGGTACAGCCCTGAGGGCTCCCGGTATCTGCACGACATCTGCGCCGCCATGATCGGCGTGGACCGCTATGCGGTCAGTCAGCTGACCTCACAGGTACCGACGATGCTGGCGCTGGTGCGGGCGGGACTCGGGTGCGCGCTGGTACCGCGCTCCATCATGACGATGGGGGTGCACGGCGTCCGGTACCGCGAACTGGCCCCGGCCGACGCCCACTCCGTAACCCTGCACGCCTGTTGGAGCCCGGACAGCCCGAACCCCGCCCTGCACCGACTGGCGGCCGTCCTCACCCGCGAGCCACGGCTCGGGGTGTCCTGAGTCACAGACCGTCGCGCACCATGGCGACGACGATCTGGACATGGCGGTCTGCGGCCGTGTTCGAGAACTCGTTCTCGTAGTTCAGGCCGTAGGGCCAGAAGTGTCCGCCACCGGTCGACAGCGTGGCAGCCGAACCGTCGAACCGCTTGACGAGCGCAGTGGCCTGCGCGCCGTGCCAGGTGCCACCGCTGGAGAGGGAGGACCAGCCCGAGCTGGTGCCCACGCCGATGGTGTGGGCGATCTCGTGCAGGGCGGTCCGCTCGGTCATATAGGCGCGGTTGCCGAAGCGGATGGTTCCGTTGATGTTTCCGTCCGCGGTGGGCACACCGGGGTCGTAGCGCACCGTGATGTTCTTGCCCAGGTCGCTGAGGTTGTTGTACCGGGCCACCGCGGCGTTCATGGCCGCCGTGATCAGGTTGTAGGCCGTCTGTTGGTCCTGGGTGGGGTTGCTGACCCGTTCGAGCGTCCAGGTGATAGTGGCCGCCGACACCTGCTTCTGGGCGGCTGCCGGGGCAGCCGGTGCGGCCTGCGCGACGCCGGGCCCGGCCAGCGCGGCGGCCACCAGCGCGGCGACGACCGCCTTGTTGCGCCAGGTACTCATGAGGGGTCCTCCTGTGGGGGGATGGTGGGGGGTTGGGGGTGGGGTACGTCAGTGCCTGAGGTCCGCCCCGACCGCGGCGGCCACGACACGGTCGCGTTCGGCGCGGCTGAACAGCCCCTCGGACAGCCATGTGTCGGCGAGCGTGCGTACCGCCTGGACGAAGAGGCCTGAGGACGTGAAGGGTGCCTGCGCCCAGAGCACGTCCAGGAACGTGAGCCCGTTGCCACGGGCGCGGTTCGGTACGCCCGAGTTCTCCGTGCCGAACACGACGACCGGTTCCGAGCGCTTGAAGTAGGCGTGGTAGCGCGTCTCGTCCCCGACATGGAACGGTGCGAGGGTCAGGCCGTGCGTGGTGAAGTACATCGGCCGGCCCCCGGGCGCGATCGCGTCGGCCAGATCGCCCCGGAGCGTGAAGTTCTTGTAGAAGGAGAACACGCGGAATGCCGACTCCTGGCTCTGGGCGGTCAGCAGGACCGGACCGTAGAACACCGACTGGACGGTGGGATCGTCCAGGGCCCTTTCGATGCGCAGACGGTAGGGGGCGGAGATGCCGACCCGGTCGCCGGGCCGCCAGGTTCTGCTCAGGCTCAGATAGCTGCCGGGCACGGCCTTGACCGATTGCCGGACCCCGTTGACCGTGACGGTGAAGCCTGCCGTGGCCCAGGCCGGAACGCGGAGTCTCAGGTCGAGCTGCCCGCTGCCCTCGCGGAACGTCAGGGTGCGGACGCCCTCGGCCGGGTAGTCGCTCGTCTGCTCGATGACGAAGCCCCGCTCCGGCCACCGCAGGGTCGAGGCGAGGTAGAGGTTGACGTACAGCGCGGCGCCGTCGGCGGAGCGGAAGTACACCGAGTCCTGGTACTTGGTGTGGTTCTCCATCCCGGTGCCGCCGCAGCAGGTGCCGGTGTTGTCGTACTCGCGCCGTACCCCGGGGCCCATCCCGACGAAGTAGGTGACCTCCGGGCTGTCGGTGGCGGGGGCGTCCCGGCGGGAGGCGAGGATGTGGTTGGTCAGGCCCCGCTCGTAATAGTCCATGTAGGCGGGGTCCGGCTCATGGAAGAACAGCTGCCGGCTCAGTTTGAGCATGTTGTAGGTCGCGCAGGTCTCGGCGTTCTTGTCGTCCAGGGTGGCCGCGATGGCGCCTCGGGCGCGGAACATCTCGCCCTGCCCCGTGCCGCCCAGGCTGTACATCCGGGAGCCTGTGACCATGCCCCAGAAGTTGCGGGCCGCGGTGGAGTATTCCTGCTTCGCGGTGTGGTCGAACAGCCGCAGATAGCCGGTGAACTGCGGGATGTGCTGGTTGGCGTGTCTGCCCTCCAGGATGTCGCGGTCCTCGGCGCAGGCCTTCAGCAGCGCGGTGTTGTCGAAGCAGCGGGCGGCGGCGAGGTGTTCCGCCCGGCCGGTGAGGGCGTACAGGTCGGCCAGCACCTCGTTCATCCCGCCGTATTCACCGGCGATGTAGATGGACCACATGCGCTCCAGCTGGGCCGTCGGCAGGTGGCCGAGCCGGCTGTGCACCCAGTCGCCCATCCCCGAGGCGATCTGAAGGGCCTGCTGGTTTCCGCCCAGGGTGTGCGCGTCGAGCAGCCCGCGCATGATCTTGTGGCAGGTGTAGTACGGCGCCCAGATGGTGGGGTACGTCGTGTAGCTCTCCAGCAGGATGAACTGGGTCTCCGGGTACGCCGCCAGATAGCCGGGGTGACTGGGTTTGGGCGAGCCGTGTTCGGCCAGGGCCTTCTGGCACTCGCCGAGCGCACCGACCAGGTAGTCGAGCTTGGTCTTGAGCGCGGCCTCCCTGGTGTCGGCGTAGGCCTGGGCGATGAGGGTGAGGAAGTGGCCGCCGTAGTGGCCGCGCAGATTGCCGTCGGAGGTCTCCCAGCCGCCGGGCGGCCGGGCGCCGCGGGTGTCGAGCCCGGCGTTGGCCCGGAAGACGGCCAGGATGCGGTCGGCCGGGTAGGACCGGGCGTAGCCGAGCATCAGGTCGCGCTTGCGGCGGAAGACGCCGTCGCCGAGGGTCACCCCGTCCAGCGGGAAGGGCCGTACGGACCAGGTGTCCGGGACGGGTGCCGACACGCCGGTGACCCGGGACGACGCCGTGGCGGGGACGGCGGCGTGCGCCGACGGAACGGCGGTCGCGAGCGGGGCGGCGGCCGCGGCTCCGGCGGCGAGTCTCAGCGCGTGACGGCGGGATGGGGGGTGGGACATGCTCATGACTCCGATCGATCGGTCGTCTGTCGTCGGCGGTCGTGCAGGGGGAGCGGGGAGCGTACGGTCACGAAGGGGCGGCGGTCGCGGTGTCGCCCGGTTCTGATTCAGCTTCCGTCGTCGGCAGCCACACCCGCATCGTCGAGGGCCCGCGATTCGCCCAGGAGCGGTAGGGCACCAGGACGATCTTCGCGCGCCCGTCGGCGGTGGCCGCGGTGGCGGGACGGTCGAGCGGTGCGTACGGCCATGGCGCGTCGCTCTGTTCGGCGTGTCCGGCCAGCTCTCCGGCCACGATGACGGTGCCGTCCATGCCGGCCGTGCCCTCGAGGTTTTGCCCGTCCTTGGGCTCCACGGACGGATCCACCCGTACGGCGTCGGCCTCGTGTCCGTCCGGCAGGTCCACCGACTCGGCGCAGTACACCAGCGGCCCGCGCTGGACGGCCACCGTGCCGCGGACCGCGTCGACGCGCGGATCGGCCCCGATCCAGCGCGGCGCCACGGGCAGTTCGAGCCGTATCTCGTCACCGGGCCGGAAGAGGCGGTTGACCGTGGCGGTGCCCGGGGGGACGGAGCGGCGTGTCCCGTCCGGGTCGACCAGCCACGCGGCGGCGCCCTCCGTCCACCCGGGGACGCGCAGCGACAGCGTCCACGGGCGGTCCGGGGACCGGCCGATCCGCACGGTCACGGCTCCGCCGGACGGGTAGTCGGTACGGACCCGCAGCGCGACGGCGTGGCCGCCGGCGAGGGACGTGGCGATCTCCGCGTCGGCGTACTGGTGCAGCTGCACGCCGTCGTTGTCCGCCGTCGCCAGATAGGCGGGCAGTTGGGCCAGGGTCCGCGCCACGTTGGTCGGGCAGCAGGACACCGCGAACCAGGGTGCGCGCAGGCTCGACTCGGCGCGCGGGCTGTCCGCGTCCGCGGCGGGCACGGTGCCCCGGCGGCGCCGGTGCAGGGTGTTGGCGTAGAAGAAGGCGCGGCCGTCCTCGGACGGGGAGGTCGCGACCACGTTGAACAGGGTCCGCTCCGCCAGATCGGCGAACCGCGGCTCGCCGGTGGCCAGCAGCAGCCGCCAGCTGAGCATCACGGAGGCGACGCCGGCGCAGGTCTCCGAGTAGGCGCGGTCGGGCGGCAGGACGAAGTCGTCGCCGAAGGACTCGTCGCGGTGGTGCGAGCCCATCCCGCCCGTCAGATAGGTCCGCCGGGCGACCGCCCGCTCCCACTGCCGTACGACCGCGGCCAGCAGGGCGTCGTCTCCGGTCTCCACGGCCACGTCGACGGCGCCGGACGCGAGGTAGAGCGCGCGGACGGCGTGGCCGCGCAGTACCGTGGCCTGACGGACGGGCAGGTCGTCCTGGTAGTAGGCGCGGCCGAACTCGGTGTCGGCGAGGGTGCGGTGGCCGCGGCGGTCGACGAAAAGGGCCGCCTGATCGAGGTAGCGCTGTTCCCCCGTCAGCCTGGCCAGTTCCACCAGGGCCGGTTCGATCTCCGGATGGCCGCAGACGCCCTCGATACCGCCTGGGCCGAAGGTGGCGCAGACGTGGTCGGCGGCCCGCCGGGCGATCTTCGCCAGCTCACCCTCGCCCCGGGCCCGGGCCTGGGCCACCCCGGCCTGGATCAAGTGCCCGTAGCAGTACAGTTCGTGGCCCCATTCGAGGTCGCTGTACCGGGGCTGCTGCCCGGGGCGGCCGAAGGCGGTGTTCAGATAGCCGTCCGGTTCCTGGGCGGGCGCGATGGCCTCGGTGAGTTCGGCGATCTCCGCGTCGAGCGAGGTGCCGGCGCTGTGTCCGGCGGCCTCCCAGGCCATGGCTTCGAGCAGTTTGTAGACGTCGGAGTCGGCGAACTCGCGGCCGCGCCGGTCCCGCTCGATCCGGCCCTCGACGGCGGCCCGGAAGTTGCCGATCCAGCCGACACGTGCCATCCAGTCGCGGCAGTGGCCGAGTGTGGCGGTCGCGTTGATCTGCCGGCGCCGGGCCCAGAAGCCCCCGGTGATCCTGACCTCGTCGAGCCCGAGCGGCCGCAGCCGGCCCCGGGTCGGCGCCACCGGCAGGACGAGTGACCGCGCCATGTTCTCCCTCACCAGTTCATGCCTTCGGTTCATCCCTTCGGTTGTCCGTCTCCGTGGTCCGGCGCTTCAGCCCTTGAGCGCGCCCGACATGAAGCCCCGTACGTAGTGCCGTTGCAGCAGCAGGAAGAGGAGGAGGCAGGGCACGGCGAGGACCACCACACCCGCCTCGGTGGCGCCGTAGTCGACGGCGCCCATGCTCTGCTGCCGCAGGTTCGCGACGGCCAGCGGCAGTGGTGCCTTCTCGCTGTCCGAGATGAGGATCAGTGGCGCGATGAAGTCGTTCCAGGCCGCGAGGAAGGCGAAGAGCCCCACGGTGATCAGTCCCGGTCGCACCGCAGGGAGCAGGACCCGGCGCAGGGCGCCCGCCGTGCCGCAGCCGTCGACGAGCGCCGACTCCTCCAGTTCGCGCGGCACCGCCTCGAAGGAGATCCGCATCATGAAGGTGGCGAAGGGCAGCTGGAACATGGCCAGCACCAGGCTCAGCCCGATCAGTGAGTTCTGTAGCTCGAGCCTGCCGAGCAGCACATAGAGCGGGATGAGGAGCGTGGCGTACGGGACCATAAGAATGGCCAGCGTCAGCAGGAACAGCAGGTTCTTGCCCGGGAAGTCGAAGCGGGCGAAGGCGTAGCCGCCGAGCAGCGACACCGTGAGGGTCAGGGCGACGGTGAGCGCCGAGACGACCGTGCTGTTGAGGAGGTACCGCCACAGGCCCGCGTCGTAATCGAGCAGCGTCCGGTAGTTGCCGAGGCCGTAGCCGGATTCCTGCGCGGTGCCGGGTTGTCCGCTGACCGACGCCCAGGCGTTCCACAGCAGGGGAAAGAGGAAGATGACGGCCAGTCCTCCGGCGAGGACGTAATGGGGCGTCCGGCCGAGGGCGCGGGTGAGCACCGTGGTGTCCCTTCTCATGAGGTGGAGGTCATGACTCGTCGGCGCGGCGCAGACCGCGGAACTGGAGGACGTTGAGCAGGAGGAGCGCGGCCAGCACGGTGATCGAGAGGGCCGCCGCGGTGCCGAGGTTCATCCGCTGGAAGGCCTCGCGATAGATCAGCTGCACGACGGTGACGGTGCTGTTGTCCGGTCCGCCCTTGGTGAGGATGAAGAACTGGTCGAACGCGAGCAGCGATCCGGTGACGCTGAGCAGCAGGGAAAGGGCGAGGGACGGCCGCAGCAACGGCAGGGTGATGCTGCGGAAGATCTGGCCGCGGCCGGCGCCGTCCATCCGCGCCGCCTCGTACACCTCGTGGGGAATGCGCTGGAGGCCCACGAGGAGGATCAGCATGTAGAAGCCGGCGAACTTCCAGACGATGAGGAAGACCGTCGACAGCAGGGCGGAGGTCGGCGTGCCGAGGAAGGACACCGGCTCGTCGACGAGGCCGAGCTTTTCCAGGACGCGGCTGAGCGGTCCGGTGGTGGGGCTGTACAGGCCCCAGAACAGCAAGGAGGCGGAGGCCAGCCCCAGGGCGCTGGGCAGGAAGTAGACCGTGCGGAAGAAGCCCGCCCCGGGGCGGGACTCCTGCACCAGCAGGGCGAGGAGGAGCGCCAGCCCGAGGAGGACGACCGTCACGATCACGGTGTAGAGGAGGGTGAAGCGGACCGCGGGCCAGAACAGGGTGCTGTCGATGACGTCGGTGTAGTTCTCCGGGGCGTTGCCGCCCCGGTCTCCCGCGAGCAGCGGCCAGTCGCTGAGCGACATCTGCCCGACGAGCAGCAGGGGCAGCAGGAAGAAGACCGCGACGAACACGGCCGTGGGGGCCGCGTAGCCGATCCCCTGGACCTTCCGGGACCGCCACCAGTGCGCGGAGGGACGAGGCCGGCGGGCCGGCCGGGCCGGGCGTGCCGACCGGGCCCGGTGCTCGGCGGCCACTCGGTCGGGCGCCTTCACCTGCATGGCTCTCCTCTGTCGCGCGTGTGGGAGGGGTGATGCCGCGGACGCGGGGTGTGGGGTGCTGGGTATAGGCCCCGGCAGGCCGCGTGTCGCTCAGTCGGCCAGCGAGGCGTTGACCGCCTTGTTGTCCTTCTCCACGGACCCTCCGTCGCCGAAGACGGCATGGCGCATCAGGGTGAGCCACGGCCCGTTGGGGTCGTTGAAGGTCTGGCCGAACTTCAGCGCGTACGGGGTGCGGCCGTCCGCCACGAGCCGGTTGATGGTCACCAGCCGCGGGTCGGCGTCGGAGTACTTGTTGGAGGCGAGGTCGGTGCGCGCCACCACGTCCTTGTGCGCGGCGACCACGTCGACCTGGGCCTTGTCACCCAGTGACCAGGCGAGGAAGTTCCAGGCCTGGTCCGCCGACTTGCTGGTGGCGGAGATGCCGATGGCGTCACCGCCGACGAAGGTGGACTTGCCGCCGTCGGGTCCGGGGATGGCCGCGACCCCGAGGTCGAGCTCCTTGGGCATCAGCCCCAGGGTGGTCGACGGCATGGGCATCACGCCGACCTTCCCCTTCGGGAAGACCCCGGTCCAGGTCGTGCCCGTCTCCTCGCGCGCGCCGGGGGCCACGATGTCGTCCTTCACCCACCCGCGGTAGGTCGCGTAGACCTCCTTCGCGGTCTCGGAGGACAGCTGTGCCTCCGTCCCCTCCTTGTTCAGCACATCGTCCCCCGCGGCCCAGATGGACGGCCACCAGGTGAACACGCCGCAGCCTCCGCAGTTGCCGCCGAAGAAGGTGCCGTTGACGTCTCCGCCCAGCGCGTCCACGGCCCGCGCCTGCCGGTCCCACTCGCGCAGACTGGTGGGGGGCTTCCCGGGGTCGAGCTTGGCCCGCCGGTAGAGCTCCTTGTTGTAGAAGAGCACCGACAGATCGAGGGTGTGCGGCACGACGTACTTCTTGCCCTCGTACGTACCGGCCTTGATATGCGACTGGGCCAGGTCCTCGGCGAAGGGCAGGGCGTCGATGCGGCCGGTGAGGTCGGCGAAGAGCCCGCTGGAGGTGTAGTTCGGCACGAACACCACGTCCGAGGCGAACAGATCGGGCAGATCGCGGGAGCCGGCGGCCGCACCGACCTTTGCCTGGTAGTCGTCGGTGGGGATGACGGTGAGCTCGATCTTGTTCTTGTGGCTCGCGTTGTATGCCTTGACCAGGGCCTCGCTCTGCGGCCGGGTCGCCGCGCGCGTCCACATCGTCAGCTTGGTGCCGTCGTCGAGGCCTTTGACGCCCCCCGCTCCGCTTCCTCCGCCGCCCGAACCGCCGTCCGACCCGCAGGCCGTGACCATGCTCGCGGCGGCGAGCAGCGCGAGGACACCGGTGGCGAGTCGGCGCATGCGTCCACGTGGTCCGGCCGTGCTCCCCATGACGATCTCCCTTGTGTGGCGGCGGGCCGTGGGCAGGCCGACCGGTCGGGACGATGGCTGTGGTGGCACTGAACTCTGCGACGGAAACGAACCGAAAAGGCTTTCCGAGAAACTAGGACTGGTCTCATCACTCGTCAATCCCCTTGTAGAGAATGGCCATGGGGGAGTCATCGAAACCTCGGAAAAATCTCGAGTACGCCCTGACCTGAACAACTGACGTACCGTTTTACGCGCGATGTGCCACCCTCGACGGCCCGGCACGCGACGCGAGACAGGAGTACAACCCATGACCCAGGCCACCGGCCCCTCTCGTTCGCATCCCGTCACCCTCAGCGACGTGGCCCGGCTGGCAGGTGTGTCCATCGCCACCGCGTCCAAGGCCCTCAACGGCCGCAGCCAGGTGCGCGCGGAGACGAGGCAGCGGGTGATCGAAGCGGCCGAGCGGCTGTCATTCCGGCCCAATCAGCTGGCCCGCGGCCTGCTCGCCGGGCGGACGGGCACCGTCGGTCTGCTCACCAGCGACCTGGAGGGCCGGTTCTCCATCCCGATCCTCATGGGCGCCGAGGACGCCTTCGGAGCCGGCGAGGTCGCGGTGTTCCTCTGCGACGCCCGCGGTGACGCGATCCGCGAGCAGCACCATGTCCGCGCGCTGCTCGGCCGCCGGGTCGACGGCCTCATCGTGGTGGGCAGCCGGACCGACCCCCGTCCGTCCCTGGGCCGCGAACTGCCGGTCCCCGTCGTCTACGCGTATGCCCCGTCGGATGATCCGGAGGATCTGTCCATCGTTCCCGACAGCGTCGGAGCCGGCCGGATCGCCGTCGATCATCTGCTCGCCTGCGGCCGTACCCGGATCGCGCACATCACCGGCGATCCCGGGTACCTCGCGGCGCAGGAGCGGGCCGAGGGGGCCCGGGCCGCGCTCGCCGAGGCCGGTCTCGCCCTGGTCGGCGAGGTGCGGTTCGGGGTGTGGTCGGAGGGCTGGGGGCGGGCGGCCACCGCGATGCTGCTCGACCGGCACCCGGACGTGGACGCCGTCCTGTGCGGCAGCGATCAGATCGCCCGTGGCGTGATGGACGTACTGCGCGAGCGCGGCCACCGGGTGCCCGAGGACGTGGCGGTCATGGGCTTCGACAACTGGCAGGTCCTGACCTCCGCCTCCCGCCCGCCGCTGACCAGCGTCGACCTGAATCTGGAGCAGGTCGGGCGCGCGGCCGCGCGCGCCTTGTTCAGCGCGATCGCCGGGGCACGGCGTTCGGGGGTGGAGACCCTGTCCTGCCGCGCGGTGATCAGGGGGTCCACGGCACCGCTGTCCTGAGCGTGGCGCCACATCGCCCGTTTCTGTTGACAGCGTGGAGGCACGCGCTTACCTTGCGAAAACCTTTTAGGTCAGTTTCACGCACGACCCCGGTACGCCTGATCCAACCCCGTCCGCCGGGGCTCCCGGGAGACCTCGTCGGAGAACGTCAGCGCCATCGTGAGCAACGCCTGCTGTCAACCGGACAGGGAGCGCCCGATGAGAAGACGCAGCATGACGGCTCCGTACGGGGCCGCCACCGTACATCTGGACATGGCGGGCGCGGTCATGAAGCGCCTCCTCGTCGCACTGATCCTCGTTATCTGTACGGTCTGTTCCGCGACCCCGGCCGGAGCTTCGCAGACCATCGGGTTCCCGACCTTCAGCGGACCCGCGATCCCGGCCCCGCCCGTCGCCTACACACCGGGCGACATGATGCGGTCCATCTACGACGCGGAGAGCTCGGGAACCGACTTCTGGATGGACCGCCTGCTGGCCCGCTCCGGCAACGATCCGGCCGGCCCCTGGCTGATGAGCCGTGGGCGTGCGGTCTTCATGAAGACCCACGACCCCGCGGTGCTCGGCTTCGGCGGACACGTCGCCTACTGGGAGAGCATCAGCGACAAGAACGCCTACAGTGTCGCGATCACCCCGGGCACCTTCACCGAACAGGTCTCCCAGCGCAGGCAGGCGCCCAGTCACTGGAAGAGCGTGCACACCAGCGGCTCGATCACGGTCGACCAGACCAAGTTCATCACCGACAACAACGTCGCCGTGACCAACCTGTCCATCAAGAACAACGGCACGAGCTCCACCACGCTGCAGTTACGGGCGACCTCCCCGTACGCGACGGCGGGCACCGGCAGCGAACTGACCGGCCAGGTCAACGCCTACAACAACCTCACCACCATCCGACCGCGACTCACCGGCGACGGTTTCACCGCCACCGGCGGCGGCCTGAACCGGTCCGTGACGATCGCGGCCGGAGCCACCGTGACCGCCAAGGTGGTGATGGGGTTCGTCACCGACGAGATCCCCGAGTCCCTCACGGAGTACAACGCCTACGCGGGCTATTCCAATGCCACCGCCTTCGCGACCCACGTCAAGGCCTACAACCTGTGGTGGGCGCAGAACGTGCCGTACATCGATGTGCCCGAACCCGCGATCAAGAAGAGCATCTACTACCGCTGGTGGCTGATGCGCTTCAACAGCCTCGATGCCAACATCCCCGGGCAGACCTACCAGTTCCCGACCTCGACCGAAGGCGTCCTCGGCTACAACAACGCGATCGCGCTCACCCAGCCCATGCACATCGACGACCTCAAGTATCTGCGCAACCCGGCCTACGCGTACGGGGACTGGCTCAACGTCGGCCAGGTCTCCAAGGGCGGTCGCTTCCTCGACAACCCGGGTGACCCGGAGAACTGGTCCAACAGCTACACCCAGTACATCGCCGAGGCGGCGTGGAAGAGCTACCAGATCCACGGCGGCCAGCCGGCGATCGCCAGCAACCTGGCCCGCTACGCCGAGGGAGACGTCAAGGGCCAACTCGCCTACTACGACCACGACAACAACAAGCTGATCGAGTACGACTGGGGTGCCCTGACGGGCAACGACGCCGACGCGGTCTCCTTCCACTGGAAGCCCGGCAACATGGACCGCGCCGAGTCCGCCTACCAGTACAGCGGCGCGATGGCCGCGGCGCAGGCCTACGACGCGGTCGGCAACACCGCCAAGGCCACCGAGATGCGCACGCTCGCGAACCAGATCAAGGACGCCATCGTCAACGTGCTGTGGAACCCGGGCCGGCAGTTGTTCGAGCACCGGTTGAAGTCGACCAACGAGTGGGTGCCCTGGAAGGAGATCAACAACTACTACCCGTTCTCGGTCGGAGCCGTCCCCAACACCGCGACGTACAAGCAGGCCCTGCGCCTGTTCGACGACCCGGCCCAATACCCCGTCTTCCCCTTCTACACGGCCAACCAGGTCGACAAGAAGGCGGCGGCCGACGCCGGGAACCCGGGCTCCAACAACTTCTCCACCATCAACTCCACCGTGCAGTTCCGGCTCTACTCCTCGGTGCTGCGCAACTACCCCAACTCCTGGATGACCCCGACCGACTACAAGAAGCTCCTGTACTGGAACGCCTGGGCGCAGTACGTCGGCGGCAACACCCAGTGGCCCGACGCCAACGAGTTCTGGGCCGACTGGAACGGCACCGGGATCGACTACCGCTCCTGGATCCACCACAACATCCTGGGCAGCAGCAACTGGACGGTGATCGAGGACGTCGCGGGCCTGCGGCCACGCAACGACGCCAAGGTCGAGCTCTCCCCGATCAACATCGGCTGGGACCACTTCACCGTCAACAACCTCCGCTACCGCAACGCCGACCTGTCCGTCGTCTGGGACGACCCGGCCGACGGAGTGGTGCGCTATCCGGGTGTTCCCGAGGGGTACTCGATCTTCATCAACGGCAACCGGGTCGCCACCGTCAACTCGCTGGTGCCCTTCACCTGGGACCCGGCCACCGGCAATGTGACGACGAACGGCACGGTCACGTACCACACCGCCGTCCCCGGGCTGCAGGCCCCCAACCAGGTCGTGCAGAACAGCCCCCGGCTCGTCGACATGTTCTCCAAGGCCGGTGTGGACCTGACCGCCGACCTCACCAACCTGGCCTCCGGGGCGACCGTGTCCGCCTCCTACACCGGGGCCGGCAGCAACGTCTCCGGGGCGGTCGACGGGTATCCCACCAACGAGCCGTTCTGGGGCGCCGGTGGCTCCTCCAACGCCCAGGACTGGTACGAACTGAACTTCGGGACCGCCCGCACGCTCAACGAGGTGCGCCTGCACTTCAAGGACAGCCGCCCGGCCAGCACCACCTACCGAGCCCCGTCCGCGTACACCATCCAGTACTACAACGGCAGTTCCTGGGTGGACGCACCCGGTCAGACCAAGAGCCCGGCGGCGCCGCAGGCCAACTACAACCTGGTGCGATTCCCGTCGATCAGCGCGCAACGCATACGGGTCCTGGCCACCAACGCCTCCGGAGCCAAGACCGGCCTCACCGAGGTCAAGGTCTACAACCGGAGCGGCGTTCCCAGCTCCCTCCGACCGACGAAGGATGTGCACCAGTGACCCGAGTCAGATGTCTGTCCGCGCTCACCGGCGTGCTCACCATGGTGGTCGCCTTCCTGGTGGCGCCATCCGCGTCGGGCGCCGGTCCCGCTGCTGCCGCCGCCTTCACGTCGACGGGGGTGAATCAGAACGGCGGCAACTGCCTGGACCTCCCCGACGGCTCGTCGACGAGCGGGACCCAGCTCCGGGCCAGCACGTGCAACACCGGCGGGAGCCAGACCTTCGGCTTCACCCCGGTCGCGGGGACGACCGACACCTATACGATCAGCACGCCCGCGTCCGGCCAGTGCGTCGACGTCTATGGCGCGTCCACGGTGGACAACGCCACGATCATCCAGTGGACCTGTCACGGTGAAACGAACCAGCAGTGGCGGCTCGTCCCCGTGTCGGTCGGCGGAGCCGACAAGACCTTCAACCTCGTCTCTGTGGCCTCCGGCAAGTGCATCGCGCCGAGCGGCGGCTCGACGGCCTCGAACACCGGCCTGGTGCAGCTGCCGTGCGGTACCGCGAATGGCCGGGTGTGGCGGCTGCCGGGCTTCACCGGCGGCGGGACGAGCGCGGGCACCTTCACCAACCCGCTCTCCCAGCGCGGACCCGACCCCTGGCTCACCTACCACGACGGGTACTACTACCTCGCCACCACGACCTGGAACTCGACGATCACCATGCGCAAGGCCAAGACCCTGGGGGGCCTTGCCACCGCCACCGACCAGGTGATCTTCAACCTCACCCGGCCCAACGGGGCCGGCACCATGTGGGCCCCGGAGTTCCACCTGCTCGACGGCCCGAACGGGAAGCGGTGGTACTTCTACTACACGGCCGGGCGTGAGCCGTACGACCTGGGCACCCAGCGGATCCATGTGCTCGAGAGCGCCGGTACGGACCCGATGGGCCCCTACACCTTCAAGGCCGATCTGCTCGACCCGACCCAGGACAACACCTGGGAGCTGGATCCGAGCATCCTGCAACTGAACGGCAAGCTCTACCTCCTCGGCACGTACTACAACGGCTCGCAGCCCATGTTCATCCGGCCGCTGTCGAACCCGTGGACCGCCAGCGGCACCCGCCGTCTGCTGTCCACCCCCACCTACAGCTGGGAGACGGTGGGCGGCGCGGTCAACGAGGGCGCCGAGGTTCTCCAGCGCAACGGCAAGACCTTCATCGTCTACTCCGCCAGCCACTGCTCCACGCCCGACTACAAGCTGGGGATGCTCACCTACAACGGTGGCGACCCGCTCAACTCCTCCTCCTGGGTCAAGTCACCGAACCCGGTCTTCCAGAGGTCCAACGCCAACGGCGTGTACGGCCCCGGCCACAACGGCTTCTTCAAGTCGCCCGACGGGACCGAGGACTGGATGGTCTACCACGCCAACAACTCCGCCGGCGGTGGCTGTGACATGAACCGCAGCACCAGAGCGCAGAAGTTCACCTGGAACGCGGACGGCACCCCGAACTTCGGCACCCCGGTGGCCCTCGGTGTCCCGCTGACCGCACCCTCAGGAGAGTAGCCGGACGATACGATCCCGGACCCCACCCTCGTCAGCGGGCCATCGACGCGATGGCCCGCTGATGCGGGGTGAAGGTGACGGGCAGTCGCTCGAGGCCGCGCAGACCGCTGGGCCGCCACCGCAGCTCTCCGGGCGACACGCTCAGGGCGAGACGGGAGAGGCGGCGCAGGACGGTTCCGATGGCGACCTGCCCCTCCATCCGGGCCAGCGACGCCCCGAGGCAGTAGTGAATGCCGTGGCCGAAGGCGAGGTGGGCGCTGTCCCCGCGGGTGATGTCCAGGCGGTCGGGGTCGGGGAAGTGTGCCGCATCGCGGTCGGCCATGGCTGAGGCGACCAGCACGGTCGCGCCCCGCGGGATGGCCACGCCCGCGATGGAGAGGTCCTCGCGCGCGAACCTGGCGATGCCGGGGCTGACCGGCCCGTCGTAGCGGAGGAACTCCTCGATCGCGTCCGGCATCAGCGCCGGGTCCTCCCGCAGCATCCGGAGCTGATCGGGGTGGGCCAGCAGAGCGGCGATGCCGCCGCCGATCAGGTTGACCGTGGTGATGTATCCGGCCGCCAGCAGCAGGAACGCCATGGAGACGAGCTCCTCCTCGGCCAGCCGCTGCTGCTCGTCCCGGGCCGTGATCAGCGCGCTGAGCAGGTCGTCCCCCGGCCGGGCCCGCTTGGCAGCCAGCAGCCCGGTCAGGTACGAGTGCATCTGCCGCCACGCGCGCTCCACCACGGCCGGATCCGGCGGCTCCGCCCCTCGCAGGATCAGGTCGTCCATCCACCGCTGGAACTCGTGCCGGTCGGCCGTGGGCACGCCGAGCAGTTCGCTGATGACGGTGACCGGAAGCGGCAGCGCGAAGTCCTCGATCAGGTCGGCCCGACCGGCCGACGCGACCACGTCCAGCAGCCCGTCGGCGATCTCCTGGACGCGGGGCCGCAGCTCGGCGACCCTGCGCGCGGTGAACGCCTGCGAGACCAGTCGACGCAGCCGGGTGTGGTCGGGCGGGTCGGCCCGCAGCATGTTGCTCACCAGGGACTTCCGCTCGACCACCGGCATCCGCCGCCTCAGCCGGGGATCCGACCCCTGGCAGACATCGCTGCTCAGCCGTGGGTCGGACAGGGCGGCCAGGCAGTCCTCGTAGGGCATGACCAGCCATGCGTCCAGGCCGCCGGCGATGACCGCGCGCCGCACCGGACCGTCCTCGCGCAGCTGCCGGTAGAAGGGGAAGGGGTCCGCCACGAAGGCAGGGTCGCCATAGGGCAGAACAATCGGCTGCTGGCTCATCGCGGCCTCCCAAGGAACACCACAGATTGTGTGAAGCTCACTTTTCGCCCTAAGGGTATATCCATGGCATAAACGGGTAGCGTAGGGCGCGACGCAGGAGATGCTGATGGACTATTTCGACCTCGGGACCTTCACCCGGCCCGTCTCGACACGTTCGCCTGAAGCGCAGCTCTGGTTCGACCGGGGGATGGTGTGGACATATGCGTTCAACCACGAGGAGGCCGTAGCCTGCTTTGAAGCCGCTGCGGAAGCGGACCCTGATTGCGCCATGGCTCATTGGGGAATCGCGTACGCGCTGGGACCGAACTACAACAAGCCATGGGACTTCTTCGACGAGGTGGACCTGGAGCGGACGGTCCGCAGGACACACGCCGCGGTGGAGCGGGCTCACGCGACGTCAGCGAATGCGACGCCGACTGAGCGGGCTCTGATCCAAGCCCTGCGCGCCCGCTATCCGCAGCCGCAGGCGCCGGAAGACTGCTCGATCTGGAACACACCGTACGCCGAGGCCATGCGCGCGGTGTACGAACTGGCGTCTGATGACCACGATGTCGCCACCCTCTATGCCGACGCGCTGATGAACCTGACTCCGTGGAAGTTGTGGGACCTGCGCACGGGGGAGCCTGCCGCGGACGCACGGACGGTCGAGGCCGAGACCGTCCTCGACCGGGCGCTGCGGAGCGAGGCCGGCGCCCGTCATCCCGGCGTTCTCCACATGTACATCCATCTGATGGAGATGTCACCGACCCCTGAGAAAGCGCTCGTCGTCGCCGACCGGTTGCGTGGGCTGGTTCCTGACGCCGGCCATCTGCATCACATGCCGTCACACCTCGATGTGCTGTGCGGCGACTACCGGCATGTCGTGGAGGTCAACACCGACGCCATCGCGGCCGACGAGAAATATCTGCGCCATGCGGGCGCGATGAACTTCTATACGCTTTACCGCTCCCACAACCATCACTTCAAGATTTACGGTGCGATGTTCCTGGGGCAGTGCCGGACAGCGCTCGACGCCGCGGCCCAACTGGAGGCATCGATCCCCGAGGAATTGCTGCGAGTCGACAGCCCGCCCATGGCCGAGTGGCTCGAGGGCTTCCTCGCCATGCGGGTGCACGTCCTCATCCGTTTCGGCCGATGGGAAGACATCCTCGCCCGGCCGTTGCCGACCGATCCCGAGCTCTACTGCGTCACCACAGCGATGCTGCACTATGCCCGGGGAGTGGCCTACTCCGCCCTGGGGATGATCCGCCGGGCCGAGGCCGAACGTGAGTCGTTCGCCTCCGCGGTCGAGCGTGTTCCCGAGAGCCGGATGCTGTTCAACAACACGTGCCGGGACATTCTCGAGGTCGCATCGGCGAAGTTCGACGGCGAGCTCAACTACCGAAAGGGCGAGTACGACCTGGCCTTCGCCTCGCTCGCTCACTCGATCGACCTCGACGACAATCTCCCCTACGACGAGCCGTGGGGCTGGATGCAACCGACCCGTCACGCATACGGGGCGTTGCTTCTCGAGCGAGGGCGTGTCGAAGAGGCGGAGGCCGTATACCGGGCGGATCTCGGGCTCGACGACACGCTCCCGAGGGCCTCACAGCATCCCGGGAACGTGTGGGCGCTGCATGGGTACCACGAGTGCCTGGTGCGGCTCGGCAAGGCGGCGGAGGCCAGGATCGTGGCCCAGCAACTGACCATCGCCGCCGCGCTCGCAGACGTTCCGATCACCAAGTCCTGCTTCTGCCGCCTCGATTCCGCGACTATCCGAGGATGAGCGGGAGTTTCGCGGCCAGTTCGCCCAGTTCGGCCTTCTCCGTGCCGGTCGGGGCACGCCGTCCCGTGCCGACCAGCAGCGCGTCCTTGTCGGACCACGACGCGGGGAACGACGTCCCGGCGATCTCCTCCAGCATCTCGCGTGACCGGGCGAGGCTCTCGGCGGGCGGTTCCGCCGTGCCCGGGAGGTGCGCGATCAGGTCGAGGTGGTGCAGGGTCCACTCCAGGACGTACGCGGAGAGGTAGTCGCCCGCGGTGAGCACCACGTCGCGGGTACCGACCCGGAGGACCGGGTCGGCCAGTTCGGCCGCGCGCCCGGCGGCGGACCCGACGTCGTCGAGGTGGAACTTCAGCAGCCGCGGCTCCTCGTACGCGGCGGCCAGCCGGACGGTCAGCGCGTCGAGCGGGTCGTCACCGGTCGGGGGCGTATCGGCGACCTCCCAGTAGGTCAGCGCGTTGCGCGTCGGTTCCGTTTCGGCGGGCGTCACGAGGGTGATCAGGACGTCCTGAGCGTCGATGACCAGGTGGCACACCAGGTCCCGCACGAGCCAGCCGGTACAGCCGGACGGCTGTGCGAAGTCCTCGTCCGGGAGTTCGGCGACCGCCGTGCGTAACGCCGTCCAAGAGCGTGAGAAGAGATCCACGGCCGCAAGCTAGCAGCGCGCGGCCCGCCCTGCGACCGATTTCGTGTTCACCCGGCCGGGGCGACGCGGAGATGGACCCCGGCGATGGCCTGGTCCGGCGCCGGTGCCGGACCGGCGGATCTCCTGGCAGAGGAACGGCGACGCGGTACCCTCGATGACCTCGACCACGTCGAGCACGGTGATCTGGTCCACGGGCCGGGTCGGCCGGTAAACCCCCTCGGGGCCGGTGGTCGCCTGGAGGACCCCGGCCCGTGTCATGGCCTGGAGGTGCTTGGACAGACAGGCCTCGGCCAACCCGCAGTGGCTTGCCGGCGCGGCACGGCGCGTCAGCCCGCCGGAACCTGGGCCGGCGGAATCGCGCAATGAAGACCCCACTCCACATCCTGTGACAGCTTCATGGAGGCTGCCTAAACATGTCGATCCTGGATATCCGGCATCTTCACACACCCAGTAGCCCCGCCCACCGCGGCCGGGAACCCCGCGAGGCCCTCCCGGAGGCGGCGCGGTGACCGAGCCGGACGACATCACCGCGCTGCTGGACTCCGGGCTGCTCACCCCCGTCCGGGCGGGCGCCCCCGCCGAGGCCGGGACGAGCGACCTCGCCTGGCTCCAGGCCCTGCTGGACGCGGAGGCCGGCCTGGTCCGTGCGCAGGCCCGGCTCGGCCTGGTCTCCGGGCGCATCGCCGAAACCATCACCGAACTGGCCCGCGCCGATGGCCTCGACCTGCGTGACCTCGCGGTCCGGGCCCGCGGTGCGGCCAACCCGGTCGTGGCCGTGGTCGCCGCGTTCACCGATCGGGTCGCGGCGGAGGACCCCGAGGCCGCCGAGTACGTCCACCGGGGCTCCACCAGCCAGGACATCATGGACACCGCCGCGATGCTGGTGGGCCGGCGCGTGAGCACCGAGATCCGCCGAGATCTGCTGCGCGTCGCCGACGTCCTGGCCGAGCTGGCGGAACGTCACCGCGACACCCCGATGGCAGGCCGTACGCTCGCGCTGCACGCGGTCCCGACCACCTTCGGGCTGAAGGCGGCGGGCTGGCTGGAGGGGGTGCGTCTGGCCACGGCCCGCCTCGACCAGGCCGCCGCCGGGCTGGTGGTGCAGCTCGGCGGCGCCGCGGGCACCCTCGCCGGATACCTCGAGCAGGCCCGGCTGCGCGACGAGCCGGGGCTCGCCACCTACGCGGACCGGCTCATCGCCGCGTACGCCGGTGAAATGGGGCTCGCCGAACCGCTGTTGCCCTGGCACACCATGCGCTTCCCGGTCGTGGAGCTGGGCCACGCCCTGGTCCAGGTGTCCGGCGTGCTGGCCAAGATCGCGGTGGATGTGCAGGTGCTCTCCCGCACCGAGATCGGCGAGGTGGCCGAGCCCGACGCACCCGGCCGGGGCGTCTCCTCCGCCATGCCGCACAAGCGCAATCCCACCCTGGCCACCCTGATCAGGTCCGCCGCGCTCCAAGTCCCCCCGCTGGCCCTGGTCCTCGGGCAGGCGCTGGCCGCCGAGGACGAGCGGCCGGCCGGCGCCTGGCACGCGGAGTGGCAGCCGCTGCGGGAGAGCCTGCGGCTGACCGGGGGAGCGGCGTACACCGCCGTACAGCTGGTGGAGGGACTCGTGGTCCGCCCGGAGCGGATGCGGGCCAACCTGGAGCTCACCGGGGGGCTGGTGGTCACCGAGCGGCTCGCGGCGGTGCTCACCCCGCTGCTGGGGCGGGCGCGGGCCCGAGCCCTGATGGACAGGGTGTCCGCCGAGGCGGCGGGCGGCGGCCCGGCCCTCGGCGAGGCGCTCGCCACGTCGCCCGAGCTGGCCGGCCGCCTGAGTGGGGCCGAAATCGCCGAGTTGCTGGATCCGGTCCGCTACACCGGCGCCGCAGGGGAGCTGGTCGACCGCGCGATGGCGGCGCGCCGCACCGGATGAGGAACGCCGGCCTTCCGCCCGGCTACCAGCGCAGCGGAAGGGCGGCGAGGCAGTCGTTGAGCTGGCCGGAGATGATCCGGTGGTCGTGGGACGAGGGGTGCCAGTCGCAGCCGAGGCGATCCAGGGCGGGATCGTCGTAGTACCAGTAGCGGACGCGGGTGTCGCCCCGCCGGTTGCGCCCCTGGACGATCCGTAGGGCGGTCTCGGCGAACGTGGTGGTGTTGGCGAGGTAGGTGGCGCTGACCACGATGAACGTCGTGGGGCCGTACCGGGCGCGCAGCTTGTCGAGGAAGCCGTGGTAGGCGGTCTCGTAGGCGGCGGTCAGACCGTCCTGGGTGGTCCAGCGCTCGCCCGGGTTGAGGGGGGTCGAGAAGTCGTTGATACCCAGGCCGACCACGACGACCCGCGGCCGCCAGGTGTCCGGCTTCTGCCAGACGTCGCCGTCGACGTTCAGCAGGGCCCGGTCGTAGTACGTGCGGAAGTCGGCGTCGGGGCTGCTGCCGTTGTAGTTGCGGACCATGCCGAGGCCGGAGTACGCGTTGATCTGGTAGTCGGCGTCGAGGCCATGGGCGGTGAGGGCGCCGAAGGCGAGGTCGGTGTTGGTGTTCCGGTTGACTCCGCCGTTGCTTGAACAGTCGCGTGTGCCGGAGACATTGCCGTAGCCGGCGGTGAAGGAGTCACCGATGAACTCGATCTGTCTGCTCCGGGCCCGGGGTCTGGCGAGGACCGCACCCCCGGGAGCGGCGACGAATCCGCCGAACCGGCCCGCGGCCCAGGGGCTTTCGGTGCGTTTGACGAGGCGCACGCGGTGCTCGGCGTCGGGGAGGTCGCCGATCCAGGAAGTGGTTCGGCCCGGGGTCACCAGTGTGGCGGCGGTCGTTCCGTCGATCTGGACGTCATAGTCGTTGTCGGAGTCGTCGAGGACGATGCCGACACCGGTACCGCGGAACCGGCCCTCGAAGTAGATGCCGGGCCAGGTGTACCGCACCGACCCGTCGGCGGTGTTCTCCACCCGGCCCACCGTGTGGAACCGGGCCCGGGCGCCGGCTGCCTGCGAGGGGGATGCGACAGCGGTGACGACGCCCGCGGCGGCGGCCGTGACCAACGTCCTTCGGGTGAAACGACGAGGCGTCCGCATGTGGCCATCCTTTGACGGTGGGGCACGGCACATGATGGTGGGACACAGCAGCACACAGCCGCACCACTGTATGCGTGGGCCGGGGAATGCGACAGGCCCTCCGCCGCGCGGATCCCTGTCAAACACGTCCTTCGGGGCCCGGATCCGCGGGCGGCATGTTGTACGGCGTGACCACCTGGATCGCCGAGGGCAGGGAGGGCCCGTCGCCCGGGAGCGCCTGGTGGGCTCGCATGATGGTCTGGCAGGCGCGGCGCATGTCCTGGCGCAGGTCGTGGTGGAGGACCGCGGACAGCCGGCGCTCGCGCAGCAGCCGGGTGTTGTCGTGGTCCAGGTCGTGGGCGATGAACACGGCGCACTCCCGGCCGAGGGCGTGGAAGGCGTCGAGGGTGGCGAGGTTGCCGCCGCCCATGGAGTAGACCGCGACGATGTCCTCGTCGCGTTCGAGTGCCGCGAGGGCGAGTTCGCGCTGAGTGGCGTCCAGGCCGTCGCTGTCGGTGATCTCCACCAGGGAGCGCTTGGGCTGGGTGAGGCGCATGGCGCTGCGGAAGCCCATCTCCCGCTCTTCTTCGCCGCGGAAGGAGCCTCGGCTGACGGTGGTGAGCACGTTGCCGGGGCGGTCGCCGAGCCACTGCCCGAGGAGGTAGGCGGCGGTGGCCCCGGCCGCGCGGTTGTCGATGCCGACGTACGCCATGCGTGCGCTGTGGGGCAGGTCGGTCACCAGGGTGACGACGGGAATGCCGGCCGCGACCAGTCGGCCGACGGCGGCACCGATCTCCGGGACGTCCGGGGCCTTGAGGATCACGCCTTGCGTCCCCCGCTTGGCGATCTTGTCCAAGGCCCCGATCAGCTCGGCGGAGGGACCGGTCTCGCGGAAGTGGAAGCGTGAGCGCACGACGGCGGGGTGCAGGGAGGGCAACTCGGCTTCGAGTGCGCCACGTACGGCGCTGGAGAACCGCTCCGGTGCCTGCATGACGATGTCGATCATGAAGGTGCGGCCCCCGATGCGGATCTGGCTCCGCTGCCGGTCCAGGTCCTTGATCGCCTCATGCACCTCGCTGACCGTGCTCTCCCGCACACCGCCGCGGTCGTTGAGCACGCGGTCGACCGTGGCCGTGCTCAGCCCGGCCTGACGGGCGATTTCCCTGATCGGATAGGGGTGCCGCATGACTGTTCCCCAAAGATGATGATGGTTTTTTGATGTGCTTCTGAGGATTGAATGATGGGTTCGGATTCACAAGACTGACAGAGAAGCAAGGACTGCGAAAGGACCCGGGATGTCCCCTGTATCCGAGGGATCACGGACTTGGCTCACCGAGGAAGACTGCGATCTGGGCGCCTTCCGGTCGCTCGTCGAGCAGCGGACCGATGCGGGCGACTACCCCTCGGCCGAGCGGGTAGAGCGAAACGTCCTGCTCTACGACAGCGGTCGGCTCCGCGCCCTCACGGCCACGCCGCAGGGGCGTCGAACCGTACAGAGCGAGCTGGTCCGGGCCCTCCTGGACGGCCCCGGCATCGTGGTCCTCAAGGGCGCGTTCCCCGACGCGGCCGTCGTGGATCGGGCGTCCGAGGCGTTCAACGCGCTGATCGAGGAGGAGCGCGCCACGGGCGGGGCCCGCGGCGACCACTTCGCCAGGCCGGGCGCCAATGACCGGGTCTGGAACGCCCTGGACAAGATGGCGCTGCGCGCCCCGGAGGCGTTCGCCGACTACTACGCCAACGACATGCTGGCGCTGGTCTCCGAGGCCTGGCTCGGCCCCGCCTACCAGGTGACCTCTCAGGTCAACGTGGTCAACCCGGGCGGAGCCGCGCAGAGCGTGCACCGCGACTACCACCTGGGCTTCCTCACCCAGGAGCGGGCTGCCGCCTACCCGGCGCACGTCCACCGCCTGTCGCCCGTGCTGACCCTCCAGGGCGCGGTGGCCCACTGCGACATGCCCGTCGAGTCCGGCCCCACGATGTACCTGCCGCACTCGCAGAAGTACGAGCCCGGCTACCTCGCGTGGCGGCTTCCGCGGTTCGCCGAGTACTTCGAGGCCCACTACGTCCAGCTCCCTCTGGACAAGGGGGACGCCGCCTTCTTCAACCCCGCGCTCTTCCACGCCGCCGGGCACAACCGCTCCACCGACATCAAGCGCATGGCCAATCTGTTGCAGGTCTCCTCCGCCTTCGGCCGCGCCATGGAGACGGTCGACCGCGAGGCGATGGCGAACGCGCTCTTCCCGGTGCTGCTGCGCCGCAAGGCCGAAGGCGCCCGTGAGGACTGGCTGCGCCGCGTGGTCGCCGCCACCGCCGAGGGCTACCCCTTCCCCACCAACCTGGACCTCGACCCGCCGGTCGACGGTCTCGCGCCGCCCTCGCAGGCGGACACCGTCTGGCGGGCCGTCGCCGAGGGCTGGACCCCCGAGCGGCTGCGCCAGGAACTGCACGCGGGCGCCAAGCGCCGCCAGGGCTGAAAGGGACACAGCACTCATGGGACTGCTTGACGACAAGGTCGTCCTCGTCAACGGCGGCAGCCAGGGCGTCGGCGCCGGCATCGTACGGGCCGCCGTACGGGAGGGCGCGACCGTCGCGTTCACCGGGCGCCGGGCCGAGACCGGCGAGGAGCTCGCGGCGGAGTTGGGCGCGCACTTCCTGCGCGCGGACCTCGCGGATCCGGCCCAGGCGCGCGACAGCGTCACACGGACCGTGGACGCGCACGGGCGCGTCGACTGTCTGGTCAACGCCGCCGGACTGACGTCGCGGGGCTCGCTGCTGGACACCACGCCGGAGCTGTTCGACGCCCACATCGCGATCAATCTGCGGGCGCCGTTCTTCGCGATGCAGGCCGCGGTCGCCGACATGGTCGCGCGCGAGGCGCCCGGCACGGTGGTCAACATCATCACCACCTCGGCACACGGCGGACAGCCCTACCTGGCCCCCTACGTCGCCGCCAAGGCCGGGCTCGTCGGCCTGACCCGCAACGCCGCGCACGCCCACCGCTACGACCGCGTCCGGATCAACGGCCTCAACATCGGCTGGACGGACACCGAGGGCGAGGACGCCACGCAGCGCGCCTTCCACGGCGCGGGCGACGACTGGCGCGAGAAGGCCGCCGAGGCGCAGCCGATGGGCAAGCTCGGCCAGGTCGACGAGATCGCCGACTTCGTCGTCTTCCTGCTCTCCGACCGCAGCGGCGTGGTGACCGGCTCGGTCATCGACTGGGACCAGATCGTCATCGGCGGGCTCGACTGAGCCGCCCCTCGGGCTGAAGAAACGAGACTTACATGCGCATAGGCATCATGGGGCTGGGCCGGATCGGCGCCTTCCACGCGGAAACCCTCTCCGGGCTCGACGCGGTGGACTCCCTCGTGGTCACCGACCCGGTGACCACGGCCGCGGCCACCGCCGCACAGCGGTTCACCGCCACCGCCGTGGACTCCCCGGAGGCCGTGTTCGCCGCCGGTGTGGACGGCGTGGTCATCGCCGCCGCCACCGACGCCCACCCGGAGCTGATCCTCGCCGCCGTCAAGGCGGGCGTCCCCGTCTTCTGCGAGAAGCCCGTGGCCCGCGGCGTCAAGGAGAGCCTGGAGGTGCTGCGCGCCGTGGAGGCCGGCGGCGGCGTTCAGGTGCACATCGGCTACAACCGACGCTTCGACGCGGGCTGCGTCGCCGCCCGCAAGGCCGTCGTCAGCGGCGAACTCGGGCCGCTGCACACCGTACGGTCCACCACCCTCGACCCCGCACCCCCGCCGGCCGCGTATGTGGCCACCTCCGGCGGCATCTTCCGCGACTGTGGCGTGCACGACTTCGACATCGTGCGCTGGGTGACGGGCCGCGAGGTGGTCGAGGTGTACGCGACCGGCGGCAACCGGGGCGCGGACTACATCCGTGAAGCGGGCGATGCCGACACGGCCTCGGCCCTGCTCACACTCGACGACGGCACCATCGCCGTCATCTCCAACTCCCGCCACAACGCCCGTGGTTACGACGTGCGTCTGGAGTTGCACGGCATGAAGGACAGCATCGCGGTCGGCCTGGAGGACCGGCTGCCGCTGCGCTCCGTCGAACCCGGTGCCACCTTCCCGGCCGGGACGCCGCACGACTTCTTCATGGACCGCTTCGCCGATGCCTACCGCGCTGAACTCACCGCGTTCACCGAGGTCGTGGCAGGCATCCGCCCCTCGCCGTGCACGGTGGCGGACGCCATCGAGGCAAGCTTGATCGCCGAGGCATGCACCCTGTCCCTGCGCGCGAAGCGGCCCGTACGGCTGGAGGAGGTGCGCACGGCGATCTGAGGGAGGGCTGGGCCCGGCCGCGGATGGCGCGGCCGGGCCCAGCGCTTCTCCCGGAGGACCACGCGGGCCGGCTGCCTACGCGGCGAGTTCCTTGGTGATGCGGTCCAGCATGAACGCCGAGGACTCGCGCGCCCGCTCCTCCCAGGCGAAGACGCATGCGGTGGCGACGCCGTCGAAGTTCAGCTCGCGCAGGGTGCCGAAGAAGGCGTCCCAGTCGACCTCGCCCTGCCCGATGTCCAGGTGCTGATGGATACGGGCCGCGGTGCCGGGCGGGTTGAGGATGTAGCGCAGGCCCGACGATCCCTTGTGGTTGAAGGAGTCGGCGATGTGGACGTGCTGGAGCTTGTCGCCGGCGTAGCGCATCATCGCCGCGATGTCCGCCGTGGGGTCGGCGCCGGACAGGTGGAAGGAGTGCGGAGCGCAGTAGAGGTAGTTCACCCAGGATTTGTTGATCGCGCGGACGAGGTCGACCGCGGGAGTGTTCTCCTCGCAGAAGTCGTCCGGATGCGCCTCCAGGTTCAGGGCGATGCCCTCCCGCTCGAACAGCGGGAGCAGTTCGTCCAGGGAGCGCCAGAAGGCGGCCTCGCTCTCTGCGGCTCGCTCCGGTCGGCCGTTGAACTCCGAGTTCATCAGCGGGCATTCCAGGTCCGCGGTGATCTCGATCATGCGCTTCCAGTAGCGGACGGCGGCCTGCCGTTCGGTCTCGTCGGGCGAGGACCACTTGTACAGGGGGAGTACGGAGGACAGCCGCACGCCGTGCGTGCGCAGGGACTTCTTCAGCGCGGCGATCCGATCGTCGTCCGCCCGCGGGTGCAGGAAGAACGGCATGAAGTCGTCACGCGGCGACAACTCGATGTACTCGTAGCCGAGTTCCGCCACCGTGCGCACCATGTCGTCGATCGGCAGGGCGCGGAACATGTACGGGTCGAGGGCGATCTTCATGCGGTGCCTCCGTAGAAGGCCGGGCGGGGCTTCATGTCGACGGTGACGACCTGGCCGTCGGACTCCAGCGAGCGGACGGCGGCATCGGTGATGACGGTGGCGGCGTAGCCGTCCCACGCGGAGGGACCGGTGGGTTCGACGCCGGCCGCGATGCCGTTGATCCACTCGCGGAACTCGGTGTCGAAGGCGTCCGCGAACCGGCCCTTCCAGTCCTGGGTGACCGCCGTGCCGTGCCGTCCGGCGGTGCGGACCCCGACGGCGGCCGGGTCGGGCAGCCGGACGAGGCCCTCCTCGCCGACGGCCTCGCACTGGATGTCGTAGCCGTACTGGCAGTTGACGAAGACCTCCAGGTCGATGCGGACGCCGTTCGCCGTCTCGAAGTACATGAGCTGAGGGTCCTTGAGGTGCTCGAACCGCTTGCTCGTGGCGCGCGGTGTGATCACCTGGGCGGAGACGATCTCGTCGTCGAGCAGCCAGCGCAGGACGTCGATCTCGTGCACGGCCGTGTCCTGGGCGGCCATCGCCGAGGTGTAGGCGTCCGGCACGGTCGGGTTGCGGTGGGCACAGTGCACGATCAGCGGCGTGCCGAGGGAGCCGGCGGCGATGACCTCCTTCATCTGGCGGTATCCGGCGTCGAAGCGGCGCATGAAGCCGACCTGGACGAGGCGCCGGCCGCGGGCGCGTTCGGCGTCGACGATGCGCAGACAGTCCTCGGCGGTGGTGGCGAGGGGCTTCTCACAGAACACGGGCTTGCCGGCCGCGATCGCGGTCAGCACATGCTCGGCGTGGGTGGGGCCCCAGGAGGTGACGAGGACGGCGTCCACCTCGGGGGAGGCGATCAGCTCGGCACCGGTGGCCGGCGCCACCGCGCCCACCTGGGACGCGACCTCGGTGGCACGGGCCTGGTCGATGTCCGTCACGGCGGTGACGGTGGCTCCGGTGACGACTTCGGTGAGGCGCCTTATGTGGTCCTGGCCGATCATTCCGGCGCCGATGACGCCTACACGTACGGTCATGGTTGTTCCTTAGGACAAGAGGGTCAGGAGAAGCGCGCCCGGAGTTCGGCTTCGAGGGTTTCGAGAGAGTGGCCCTTGGTCTCGGGGACGTAGAGCTTGACGAAGATGAAGGAGAAGATCCCCGCTGCCACGAAGAGGAAGAAGGTGTTGGAGATCCCGATGCCGGAGACCAGGGACGGGAAGACCAGGCCGATCACGAAATTGGTCAGCCACAGCACCACGGCCGCCACGCCCATGCCGAAGCCGCGCATCCGCATCGGGAAGATCTCCGAGAGCATCAGCCAGGTCACCGGCGAGATCGCGCCCTGCTGGAAGGCGAGGAAGGTGACCGTCATGGCGAGCACGGCGTACGCCCTCCCGTCCCCGGCGGGCAGCACCAAGGAGAAGACGCCGATGAGCAACAAGGCCGCTGTCGTGCCGATCTGACCCGTCATCAACATGGGCCGGCGGTTGACCCGGCCCAGCAACCAGATGCCGACGAAGGTGGCCAGCACCGAGATGACCCCGTTGGCGATGTTCGCGGTCAGCGCGCTGTCGGAGGCGAAACCGGCGTCGGTGAGGATCTGGGTGCCGTAGTACATGATCGTGTTGACGCCGGTGATCTGCTGCACGATGGCGATGCCGAAGCCGACGAACATCAGCTTGCGCACCCACGGCACCGAGTTCATGTCCTTCCAGCCGCCGAGTTTCTCCTGCCCGTCCTTGACGGCGAGCGCGGAGACCTCGGCGAGCTCCGCCTCGGCCCGCTGCTGTGTGCGCACCTGCTTGAGGACGTCGAGGGCGTCATTGAAGCGGCTCTGGGAAGCCAGCCAGCGGGGGCTCTCCGGCATCACCAGCATGCCGAACCAGAGGGCCACGGCGGGGACGGTGGCGATCACCAGCATCCAGCGCCAGAGACCCCCGCTCTCGCCGCCGATGTTCGCGATGATCGCGTTGGACGTGAAGGCCAGCAGCTGGCCGCTGACGATCATGAGTTCATTGCGGGTGACCAGTGCGCCGCGCCGTTCCGCGGGGGAGACCTCGGCGAGGTAGACGGGCACGGTCACCGACGCGCCGCCGACGGCGAGGCCGAGCACGAACCGTGCCACGATCATCACCGCGGTGGTCGGTGCGAGAGTGGCGCCGAGCGCGCCGACGAAGAACAGCACGGCGAGGGTGAGGATCGTACGGCGTCTGCCACGCGCGTCCGACAGCCGCCCGCCGGCGACGGCGCCGAGCGCGGCGCCGAGCAGGAGAGAGCTGGTGACCATGCCCTCGGTGACCGGGGTGAGGCCCAGGTCGTCGGTCATGTAGGGCAGGGCGCCGTTGATGACGCCGGTGTCGTAGCCGAAGAGGAGTCCGCCGAAGGTGGCGATGACGGTGATGATCCGCAGCCGCCGGGAGACCGCGTTTGGGGCGTCGTCCGTGACGGTGACGGTGGCGGGGGTGGGGGCCTGTGTCGTGTCGTCCCTGAGGTCCATGGCCGCCTCCTACCGGTGGTGATTCGGGCGTCGGATTCCGGTGAGGCCGCAGCCGGCCAGGTGCTCACGGGTGCGTACGGCGATGGGGAGCGGCACATCGGGAGCGCACGGGTACAGGTCCTGCTCGACGATCACGAACAACTCCGCGTCCAGCTGGGAGAGTTCGGCGACCACGTCGGCCGGGTTCGGCACCCCGGCCGGCGGCGAGACGCACACCCCGCGCTTGACGGCCTCGCCGAAGGACAGGTCCTCGGCGGCGACCTGGGCGAGGATCTCGGGGTCCATCTGCTTGATGTGGACGTAGCCGACGCGCTCGCCGAACCGGCGGATCAGGTCGAGGTTGTCCCCGCCGCCGTACGCGACGTGACCGGTGTCCAGGCACAGATTCGTGTACCGGCTGTCCGACTCGCCCAGCAGCCGCTCGATCTCCGGCTGGGTCTGGATGTGGCTGTCGGCGTGCGGGTGGATGACGAGGCGGACGTCGTACTCGTCGAGGAGCAGCTTGCCCAGCCGGTCGGCGGCGCGGCCGAAGCCGGCCCACTGCTCGGCGGTCAGCTCGGGGGACTCGGTGAACGCGCCGGTCTTCTCGTCCCGGTACATGGGCGGGATCAGGACCAGGTGGTGGGCGCCCGCGGCGGCCGTCAGCGTGGCGACCTGGCGGACGTGGGCGAGCATCTCGTCCCACGCCTCGGGGCGGTGCAGCGCGCCGAAGGCCGTGCCGCCGGACACCTTGAGCCCACGGGCGTCGAGCTCCTCCTTGAGGCCCTCCGGGTCGGTGGGGAGGTAGCCGTAGGGGCCGAGCTCCAGCCAGGCGTAGCCGGCTTGCGCGAGTTCGTCGAGGAAGCGGGTGTACGACACCTGGTGCTCGTCCTCGGGGAACCAGACGCCCCAGGAGTCGGGGGCTGAGCCGAGGCACAGATTGCCTGCGGTGATGCGGAGCGGGGATGGCGCCGTTGCCATGACGTGTCCTTTGAGGGAGAGGAGGATCTCAGCTGGAGGTGGGGAAGGTGAACCCGGCGGCGACCTGCTGTGCGGGTTGGGGCCAGCGGGTGGTGACGACCTTGGGGCGGGTGTAGAAGCGGATGCCTTCGGGGCCGTGGATGGGGGAGTCGCCGATGAGGGAGTCCTTCCAGCCGCCGAAGGAGTAGTAGGACATCGGGACGGGGACCGGCACGTTGATGCCGATCATGCCGACCTTGATGTTGCGCTGGAAGCGGCGGGCGGCTTCGCCGGAGGCGGTGAACAGGGCGGTGCCGTTGCCGTATGGGTTGGCGTTGATCAGTTCGATGGCCTCGTCGAGGGTGTCGGTGCGGATGATGGCGAGGACGGGGCCGAACAGTTCTTCTTGGTAGGCGTTCATCTCGGTGGTGACGTGGTCGAGGAGGGAGGGGCCGGTGAAGAAGCCGTTTTCGTGGCCGTTGACCTTCAGTCCGCGGCCGTCGACGACGATGGTGGCGCCTTGGGTGGCGGCGGTGGCGACGGCGTTTTCGACGCGTTCCTGGGCGGTCTTGGTGACGAGGGGGCCCATGTCGGTGTCGGGGGCGTCGCCGGGGCCGACCTTGACCTCGCGGGCCTTGCGTTCCAGCACCTGGACCAGCTTGTCGGCGGCGTCGCCGACGGCGACGGCCACGGACAGGGCCATGCAGCGTTCGCCTGCGGAGCCGTAGGCGCCGGCGGTGATGTGGTTGGCGGCGAATTCGAGGTCGGCGTCGGGGAGGACGACGGCGTGGTTCTTGGCGCCGCCCAGCGCCTGGACGCGCTTGCCGTGCGCGGTGGCCTGCTCGTGGACGTACTTGGCGATGGGGGTGGAGCCGACGAAGGACACGGCTTCGATGCCGGGGTGGGTGAGGATGGCGTCGACGGCGGTTTTGCCGCCGTGGATGACGTTGAAGACGCCGTTGGGCAGTCCGGCCTGCTGGTACAGCTGGGCGATGTAGTTGGCGGCGGATGGGTCGCGTTCGCTGGGTTTGAGGATGAAGGTGTTGCCGGTGGCGATGGCGATGGGGTGCATCCACAGGGGCACCATGGCGGGGAAGTTGAAGGGGGTGATGCCCGCGACGACGCCGAGGGGCTGGCGGAAGTTGTGTACGTCGATGCCGCGTGAGACCTGGTCGGAGAAGTTGCCCTTGAGGATGTCGCCGAGGCCGCAGGCGTACTCCACGACCTCCCGGCCGCGCACGATCTCGCCGCGTGCGTCGTCGATGGTCTTGCCGTGCTCGGCGGAGATGATCCGGCCCAGTTCCTCCTCGTGCTCGACGAGCAGCTGTCGGAAGGCGAACATCACCTGGGTGCGCTGGGTGAGCGACGACTCCGACCAGCTCTCGAAGGCTGCGGTGGCGGCTGTGACGGCAGTGTCCACGTCGGTGGCCGAGCCCAGGGCGACCCGGGCCTGCTCCTGCCCGGTGGCCGGGTTGAAGACAGGGGCGGTGACAGCGGGTGCGGCGCCGGCGGCGGGAGAGCCGCCGATCCAGTGCTCGATGGTCTTCACAGTGCGGGTTTCCTTTGCGGGGACGGGATTACAGGTAGTGCCGCTGGGTGAGTTTGTGGGCGGCGTACGTCTCGTAGGCGGCGCGCGTGGAGTCGAGGGCGGAGGTCTGGCTGACGGGCACGTCCCACCAGCCGTGCCCGGGCGGGTTGGGCCCGTACAGGTCGGTCTCCACATGCACGACGGTGGTGCGGTCGGAGGCCTTCGCCTTCTCCATCGCCGTACGGAACTGCTCGACCGTGGTGGCGTGCAGGACGTCCGCGCCCAGGGAGGAGGCGTTGGCAGCCAGGTCGACAGGCAGGACATCGCCGTCGAGGAGGCCGGAATCGCCGTCACGGAAGCGGTACTTGGTGCCGAAGCGTTGCGAGCCGAGGGCTTCGGACAGCGAGCCGATGGAGGCGAAGCCGTGGTTCTGGACGAGGACGACGATGACCTTCAGGCCTTCGGAGACCATGGTTGCGATCTCCTGGGCCATCATCAGGTACGAGCCGTCTCCGACGAGGACGACGACCTCGCGTGAGGGGTCGGCCATCTTGGCGCCGACCCCGGCGGCGACCTCGTAGCCCATGCAGGAGTACGCGTACTCGACGTGGTAGGCCTTCGGGTCCCGGGCCCGCCACAGCTGTTGCAGGTCGCCGGGCATCGACCCGGCCGCGTTGATGACCACGTCACGGTCGCCGAGCACCTGGTTGAGCGCGCCAAGGATCTCGGTCTGGGCGGGCAAGGGGCCGTGGCCCAGGGTGAAGCACTGGTTCTCTATCTCCCGTGTGCGGGCGATGAGTTGGTGCGTGCGCTCGCGGTACGCGGGGTCGACCTCCCAGTCCGTCAGCGCGCCCGCGAGGGCCTGGATGCCGAGCTGGGCGTCGGCCACGAGCGGCTCGGCGGAGTGCTTGACGGCGTCCAGGCGGGCCACGTTGAGGTTGACGAAGGCGACGTCCGGGTTGCCGAAGACGGTGTGGCTGGCGGTGGTGAAGTCGGAGTACCGGGTGCCGATCCCCAGGACCACGTCGGCCTCGCGGGCCAGTTCGTTGGCCGCGTGGGAGCCGGTCGAGCCGATGCCGCCGACCGCGCAGGGGTGGTCCCAGGGGACCGCGCCTTTGCCGGCGTGGGTGTCGGCGACGGGGATGCCGGTGGCCTCGGCGAAGGCACGCAGCTGGGTCTCGGCACCCGAGTAGACGGTGCCGCCGCCCGCCACGATCAGTGGCCTCTTGGCGTTGCGCAACAGACGGGCGGCCCGCTCGACCGCGGCCGGCTCCGGCACCGGTCGGCCCACGTGCCACACCCGCCGCCGGAAGAAGGACACCGGCCAGTCGAAGCCTTCGGCTTGCACGTCCTGTGGCAGGGCGAGTGTGACGGCGCCGGTCTCCACCGGGTCGGTCAGCACCCGCATCGCGGCCAGGGCGGCCGGGATCAGTTGCTCGGGCCGGGAGACGCGGTCGAAGTACTTCGACACGGCCCGGAAGGCGTCGTTGACCGTGACGTCCCCGCCCCGGGCGTCCTCCAGCTGCTGGAGGACCGGCTCGGCGACGCGGGTGGCGAACATGTCGCTGGGCAGCAGCAGGACCGGGATCCGGTTGGTGGTGGCCAGCGCCGCACCGGTGATCATGTTCGTGGAGCCGGGGCCGGTGGACGCGGTGCAGGCGAAGGTCGCCAGCCGGTCGCGCATCTTCGCGTACGCCACCGACGCGTGCACCATGCCCTGCTCGTTGCGGGCCAGGTAGTAGGGAAGGTCGGCCTCGTGCGTGATGGCGGCCTGGAGCAGCGCCTGCCCGACCCCGGCCACATTGCCGTGCCCGAAAATGCCCCAGACCCCGGGGATCAGCCGCTGCTCCTGGCCGTCGCGCTCGCTGTACTGGTTGGCCAGGAAACGGACGAGGGCCTGCGCGGTGGTGAGTCGTACGGTGTTCATTGCTGTTTGCCCCCTCCCAAGGGCAGTGGTCGCGCTCGTCACAGCAGGCTCACCGCCCGATCCACGGCACCGGCGACGTCGCCGTCCGAGGGATAGAGCAGGGACCGGCCCACGACCAGACCCTGCACGGTCGGGAGTTTCAGGGTCCGGCCCCAGGAGGCGAAGGCCGCGCCGGGGTCGGTGACCTCGCCGCCCAGCAGCAGCGCCGGCAGCGTCGAGGAGGCGAGCACCCGCTCCATCTCGTCGACGACCGGCAGCTTCAGCCAGGTGTGGGCGGTGCGCCGGCCGAGCCCCGAGGCGATGGTGATCGACTTGATGACGGCCTCGGGCGAGACGTCGTTGTGGATCCTGCCGTCACGCCAGTGCGAGAGGAACGGCTCGATCATCGCCACCAGACGGCGGTCGTTCAGCGCGTCGACCGCGCGGGCGGTGTTCTCGAGTGCGGACGGGGTCGCCGGGTCCTCCAGGGCGATGCGGGTGAGCATCTTGCCGCCGTCGAAGCCCATCGCGGCGATCGTCTCGGCGTCGTAGCCGGTGAAGCGGTCGTCGATCTCGAACACCGACCCCGCCAACCCGGCCCGGTTCATCGAGCCGAAGACGCTCTTGCCGTCCAGGACGCCGAGCAGCAGCAGGTCCTCCAGGATGTCGGCGGTGGCCAGCACTCCGGTCACGCCCGGCCGCTCCAGCGCGGTGCACAGCCGGTCCAGCAGCTCGAAGCGGTCGGCCATCGCGCTCGGGTCGGCGCCGACGCGATTGGCGCCGCGCGCGGGATGGTCGGCCGCGATGACCATCGCCTTGCCGTGCTCGCCCAGCAGCGAGGCAGCCTTCACCCGCCGTTCGGCCGCCGCCGCGATGGCTCCGGGGTCGTTGACCCGGGCCTCCACGATCCGGCTCACCTTGTCGGACAGCACGTCGTCACACCTCTCGCTCAAGGTCGTCTTCAGTCGTCTCGCGCAGCTTCGTCTCCACCTCGGCCTCGGTGGGCATGGCGTCGGAGCAGGCCAGGCGGCCCGCGACGATGGCGCCGGCGGCGTTGGCGAAGGACACCGTGCGGCGGGTGTCCCAGCCGGACAGCAGCCCGTGGCAGAGCGCCCCGCCGAAGGCGTCACCGGCGCCCAGGCCGTTGACCACCTCCACCGGGACCGGCGGGATCTCGGCGGCCGAGCCGTCCCGGTCCATGGCCAGGACACCCTTGGGTCCCTGCTTGACCACGGCCAGTTCGACACCGGCGGCGAGCAGTGCCTTCGCGGCGGCGTACGGCTCGCGCTCGCCGGTCGCCACCTCGCACTCGTCGAGGTTGCCGACGGCGACGGTGGTGTGGCGCAGGGCCTCGGCGTAGTACGCCCGGGCCTGGCTGGGGTCCTCCCAGAACATCGGCCGCCAGTCCAGATCGAAGACCGTCGGCCCCGCCTTCGCCCGGTGCGCCAGCGCGGCCAGCGTGGCCGCACGGCTCGGCTCCTCACTCAGCCCCGTGCCGGTGACCCAGAAGATCCGGGCGTCACGCACTGCCGAGAGGTTCAGCTCCTCGGGCCGGATGTCGAGGTCGGGTGCCTTGGGCAGCCGGTAGAAGTACAGCGGGAAGTCGTCCGGCGGGAAGATCTCGCAGAAGGTCACCGGCGTCGGCGCGACGTCCGACGTGCCGACGAAGCGGGTGACCACGCCGTACCCGTCCAGGGCTGTCCGGACGAAGTCCCCGAACGGGTCCGCGCCCGTCTTGGTGATCACAGCCGAGGTGCGCCCGTGCCGGGCGGCGGCGACGGCGACATTGGTCGGGCTGCCGCCGAGGTACTTGCCGAACGAGGTGACCTCCGCCAGCCCCACGCCTGACTGGAGCGGATACACATCCACTCCGACGCGGCCCATGGTCAGCACTTCGAACGACATCACGCTGGTTTCCCTTCGCTCCGGAGATCCGGGGAGTGGTCAGGAGAGGGGTTGCTGTCGCGCTCTACTAGCGCGCTCTAGTGCGAGTACGATGACCCCTGTCCAAATGTCATGTCAATAGCTTGTTGCCGGAGGATTTCGCGGCTGCCCTAGGGTGGGCTCCGTCGAAGGGTGGGATCACAGAGGGTGGGATCACAGGTGGATGCGGCGGGCAGGCAGCGGCCCACGATGGCCGATGTTGCCGACAAGGCGGGAGTGTCCCGTGCGCTGGTCTCGATCGTGTTCCGCAACCAGCCGGGGGCGAGCCAGGAGACCCGCGAGCGGGTGCTGCGGGTCGCCGACGAGATCGGCTACCGCCCCGACAGCGCGGCCCGGCTCCTGGCCCGCGGCCGCAGCCGCACGCTCGGCGTCATGTTCACCGTGCACCAGACCTTCCACACCGACCTCATCGAAGGGATCTACCCCGAGGCCGAACGCCTCGGATACGACGTCCTGCTCTCCGCGGCGGTCGAGGGGCGAAGTGAGGCCAAGGCGGTCGAGGCGCTGCTCGGCCACCGGTGCGAGGCGCTGATCCTGCTCGGTCCGGACGCGGTCCCCGCCTACCTCGACGAACTCCGGCAGCGCGCCGTCACCGTGTCGGTCGGCCACCGAGTGCCGAGCGCCCGCGTGGACTTCGTGCACAGCGCCGAGGGCAAGGGAGTCCGGCAGGCCATGGACTACCTGGTCGAACTCGGGCACCGCGCGATCGTGCACATCGACGGCGGCCGGGGGCCCGGGTCGGCCGAGCGGCGGCGCTCCTACCGGGCCGCGATGCGCCGACACGGACTGGAGTCGGAGATCCGGGTGATTCCCGGTGAGCACACCGAGCAGTCCGGCATCGAGACCGGCCGTCTGCTCCTGGCGGAGCGCGACCGGGGCCTGCCCCTTCCGACGGCGGTCCTCGCGGGCAACGACCGTTGCGCCATGGGTGTGTGGATGGCCCTGGCCCGGGGCGGTGTCGAGGTCCCGCGGGACATGTCGGTCGTCGGCTACGACGACAGCCACCTCTCCCATCTCATGCCGATCGGCCTGACCACCGTTCGCCAGGACGCCGTGCTGATGGCCGAGCACGCGGTGCGGTTCGCCGTGGAACGGCTGGAGAATCCGGAACTGGAGCCACGGGAGGCGGTGTTGGACCCGAAGCTCGTGGTGCGGGGGACCAGCGGGCCGCCACCGCGGGGGACGGCCTGAGCGCTCTCGGCCAAGGCCCGCTCACTCCGCGCCGTTCCGGCACCTCGCCGTTCCGGCACCTCGCCGTCTGGCCGCCGCACGGCGCCGCAGTCTCGGGTGGTTAGGGGATTCCCGCGTGTCCGCAGGGCCTTTTACGCTCTCCTTGCTCGGGGCTTCGCGCCGCTGCCCGCTCCACTGCCTTCTCACGCAGCCGCCTCTCTGAACCAGTGACAGAGCCGGACCGTGGCACCAGCCGGAAGGGAACCACCCATGGCAGACGTCAGCCAGGCTCGTACGGGCCGGCGCCAGCCCACCGGGGATCCGTCGGCCACGGTGTTCTCCGTGGCGTCAGCGCCCGGCGCGCTTCCGCTGCTGGGCCATGCCGTCCAGATGCTCTTCAGACCGCTGGAGTTCCTCGCCTCCCTCCCGACCCACGGTGATCTGGTGCGGATCAAACTAGGGCCCTGGCCGATCCATGTCGCCTGTCACCCGGAGCTGGTCCACCAGGTCCTGGCCTCGGACCGGTGCTTCGACAAGGGCGGGCCGATGTTCGACAGCCTGCGGAAACTGGTGGGCGACGGACTCGCCTCCTGCCCGCACGCCCGCCATCGCCGTCAGCGCAGGCTCATGCAGCCGGCCTTCCACCCCGATCGGCTGCCTGGCTACGCCCGGGCGATGTCGGAGCAGATCGACGAGGCGACCCGGTCCTGGCACGAGGGCCAGGTGATGGACGTACAGGAGGAGATGGCGGCGCTCGCCACCCGGATCCTGGCCAAGACCATGTTCACCGCGGACTTCTGCGGCCCCGCGGTCTCCGCCGTGGTGCCATACGCGGAGATGATCACCAAGGGGCTGACCACCCGGCTGTTGACCGAAGAGTTGCTGCCAGGCCTTCGCACCCCGGGCAGGCGGCGCTTCGACCGGATGACCGAAGCCCTGCGGACGGCGGTGTACGACATGGCGGAGCGGTACCGCTCCGACGGGGTGGACCGTGGCGACCTGCTGTCGACGCTGCTGGCCGCGCGTGACGAGGACGGCGGCGCGCTGTCGGACGCCGAAGTCTTCGCCGAGGTGGTCACGATGATCCTTGCCGGCACCGGGACCGTCTCCCACACGCTGAGCTGGGCCTTCCGCATGCTGGGCCGACACCCCGAGATCGAGCGGCGGCTGCACGCCGAGGTGGACGAGGTGCTCGGCGGCCGGTCCGCCACGTGGGACGATCTGCCCGACCTCAAGCTGGCCGGGAGGGTTTTCAAGGAGGCGCTGCGACACTTCCCCTCGGACTGGCTGGTCACCCGGGCCATCGCGGAGGACACCGAGCTGGCCGGTCGTGCCCTGCCGGCCGGGAGCGTCGTCGCGTACTCCGGACAGATCATCCACCGGCGCGCCGACCTGTATCCGCAGCCGGACCGGTTTCATCCGGACCGGTGGCTCGACGAGCGGCACAAGCCGCCGCGGGGTGCGTTCGTCGCCTTCGGTGGCGGGGGCCGCAAGTGCATTGGCGACCGGTTCGGCACCGCCGAGGGCGTTCTCGCGCTGTCCACGATCGCGGCGCGCTGGCGCCTGGTGCCGGACTGCCCCCGCGAGGCCCGCGCCACCGCGCTGCCCACGAGGTCGGCGCGCACCCAGGCGATGCGGCTGACGGCCCGGCGGTGATCGGGCGGGGGCCGGACGGCGACCGCCCGGCCCCTGGCCGCCGGCCCCTGACCTCCGGCCGTCGGCATCGCACGTCTGCCGTCCCGTCGTTTGCCGTCCCGTCATTCAGGAGAGGCCGAGGTCGTTCCTGATGAAATCCAGCACCTCGGCGGCCGTGGCGGAGGCCAGCCTGCCCGCGCCGTCACCGTTGTCCGCCGGGGCGTCGGACTCGTTCCACTTCAGGAGGAGGGCCTGCAGCCGGGTCGTCACCCTCGCCCGGACCTCATGGTCCCCGTCCACCTGCGACAGAGCCGCTTCCAGCCTGTCGAGCTCCGCCAGCACCGGAGCCACCCGCGCCGCGCCGCCGTTGCACAGCACCTGCTCCCGGACGTACGTGGCGAGTTCGTCGGGGGTGGGGTGGTCGAAGACGAGGGTGGCGGGGAGCCGGAGACCGGTGGCGGCGTTGAGCCTGTTGCGGAGCTCGACCGCGGTCAGGGAGTCGAAGCCCAGGCCGCGGAAGTGCGCGCCGGGATGGACCGAGCCCGGATCGTCGCGGCCCAGCACGAGAGCGGCGTGAGAGCGGACCAGCGAGAGCAGGATCTCGTGCTGCTCGGCTGTGTCCTGACCGTTGAGGCGGGCACGCAGGGGGGACGGCCCGGTGGCGGGCGCGGGGCGCGCCCGCCGGGCCATGGATCCGGCCAGGCCCCGGTACAGGGGCGGCACGGTCGGCGAGCCGGGACGCGGATCGGGCGGGTCGAGGCGGGCGGGGATGAGGACGGGGCGGTGGTGGCCGAGGGCGGCGTCGAAGAGGTCGAGCGCTTGCCCGGTGGCGAGGGGTGTGACGCCGAGCCGGGCCAGACGGGCGCGGTCGGTCTGGTCCAGGTGCCCGGTCATGCCGCTGGTCTGCTCCCATAGCCCCCACGCCAGCGACACCGCCGGAAGCCCCGAGCCGCGTCGGTGGTGGGCGAGCGCGTCCAAGAAGGCGTTGGCCGCGGCGTAGTTGCCCTGCCCGGGCGAGCCGAGAAGGCCGGCCACCGAGGAGAAGAGGACGAACGCGGCCAGGTCGGCGTGGCGGGACAGGGTGTGCAGGTGCCAGGCGGCATCGGCCTTGGCGGCCAGGGCGGTGTCGAGATGGCGGGGCGTGAGGGACCCGAGGGTGGCATCGTCGACGACCCCCGCCGCGTGGATGACGGCGGTCAGCGGGCGCTCGGCGGGGATCGCCTCCAGGAGCCGGGCGGCCGCCGCGCGGTCGCCGAGATCGCAGGCGGCGATGGTCACCCGCGCGCCCAGCTCGGTCAGTTCCCGTCGCAGCTCCCCGGCGCCCGGGGCGTCGGGGCCGCGCCGGCCGGCCAGCAGCAGATGGCGGGCGCGCCCGGTGCCCGCCAGGTGGCGGGCGAGGGCGGCTCCCAGGGTGCCCGTACCGCCGGTGATCAGCACAGTGCCCTCGGGGTTCCAGCCGGCCGGGAGGGTGAGCACGTTCTTTCCGATGTGGTGGCCCTGCTGGAGGTGGCGGAAGGCGTGCTCCGCCTGCCGGATGTCCCAACAGGTCGTCGGCAGGGGCGCCAGGACACCCCGCTCGAACAGTTCCAGCACGGTGTGCAGGATCTGCCCGACCCGCTCCGGCCCGGCCTCCATCAGGTCGTACGCCCGGTAGAGCACGCCCGGATGGTCCAGCGACACCCGCCGTGGGTCACGGATGTCGCTCTTGCCCATCTCCAGGAACCGGCCGCCGTCACGGGCCACCAGGCGCAGCGAGGCGTCGACGAACTCGTGGGCCAGGCAGTCCAGGACGACGTCGATCCCCTGCCCGCCACGGGTCGCCGCGAAGCGCTGCTCGAACTCCAGCGTGCGCGATGACGCCAGATGGTCTTCATCGATGCCCTGCGCGCGCAGGATGTGCCACTTGCCGGGACTTGCGGTGGCGTACACCTCGGCCCCCAGGTGGCGCGCCAGTTGTACGGCGGCCATGCCCACACCGCCGGCCGCGGCATGGATCAGCACCGATTCCCCCGGCCGCAGGCGCGCCAGATCGACCAGGCCGTGGTAGGCGGTGGCGAAGGCGACGGGGACCGACGCGGCCTGGGCGAACGACCAGCCGTCGGGGATCCGCGCCAGGGTCGCCCGCTCGGCCACGGCCACCGGGCCGAACGCCGCGGGGAACGTCCCCATCACCCGGTCCCCGGGCGCGAGGTCGCGGACCTCTGCCCCGACCTCGAGGACGATCCCCGCCCCCTCACTGCCCAGCGCCGTCCGTCCGGGAACCACGCCCAGCGCGATCAGCACATCGCGGAAGTTCAGCCCCGCGGCCCGCACCGCGACGCGTACCTCGCATGGGCCGAGCGGCACTGCCGCGGCCGGGGACGCCATGGCGGTCAACCCGTCCAGGCTGCCCGAGCCGGGGCACTCCAACCGCCAGCCTCCCGGCCCCTGCGGCAGGGCCAGACCGCTGTCGTCGGCGCCGTCACCCTGGCGTACCAGGCGCGGGACCAGCGCCCGGCCGCCGCGGACCGCCAGTTGCGGCTCCCCGAGGCCGATCGCGCCGAGCAGCGCTGCCCGGGACTCCTGGGAGCCGTCCACGTCCACCACGGTGAAGCACTCCGGATGCTCCGACTGGCCGGAGCGCACCAGTCCCCAGACCGCCGCCCCCGCCAGGTCCCGCACCGTCTCGCCCGGCCAGGTGGCGACCGCGCCGGAGGTGATCAGCACCAGGTGTGCGTCGGCCGGCCGCTCCTCGCCGAGCCACCGCTGGAGCAGCTCCAGCACCTGCCGGGCCCTTGTGCGCACCGTCTCGGGCTCCGGCTGTTCGCTCGCGCCGCCGGCTCCAGGGGTTTCCTGACAGGCGGCGATGACGATGTCCGGGACGGGAGCGCCCGCCGCCACGGAGCGCACCAGGTCCTCCAGGTCCGCGTAGCGGCCCACGCCGTCCGCCGCGCGCTCGCACCCGGTCGCCGCGGCCTCGAACGCGGGTGCCAGGCCGAGGGCGTCCGGTCCGATCAGCGCACACCGGGGTGGGGCCGGGAGCGGTGCCGGCAGCGGCACATCCGTCCAGTCCAGGCCGAACAACGCGGTGCGCACGGCCGCCTCGGCCCTGCGCAAGGTGTCCCGCGGCACCGGACGCAGCGTCAGCGAGTCCACCGATGCGACCGGCCGACCGGTCGCGTCGGACAGGGCGACGGTCACGGTGTCCGGTCCCAGCCGTCGCAGGCGCACCCGCAGGGCCGACGGGCCCGTCGTACGCAGGGAGACCCCCCGCCAGGCGAACGGCAGGCCCCGATCCGGGCCCCCCAGGCCGTCCGGCGGCCGCGTGCCGTCGGGCTCCACCAGCCACATGGCCTGTAGCGCCGCGTCGAGCAGTGCGGGGTGCAGTCCGAAGCGGGGGGCGTCGCCGACCAGTTGGTCGGGCAGGCGGACCTCCGCCAGCGTCTCCTCACCGTGTCGCCATGCCGCCTCCAGCCCCTGGAAGGCTGCCCCGTACCCGAAGTCCGCCTCGGCGAACCGGTCGTAGACCCCGGTCATGTCCAAGGGCTCCGCGCCCGCCGGCGGCCAGGCCGCGGCCCACGACCCGAACGGCTCGTCGCCCCCCAAGGCGTGGCCACCGCGACCGGCGCCTTCTTCTGGCCCGACATCGCGGACCGCCGCCAGCGTGCCTTCGGCGTGCCGTGTCCACGCACCGCGCACGGCGGAGCTCCCGTCGCTCCGCTCGCTCCGGGCGCCGTCCGCCGGCCGGGCGTGGATGCTCAGCGCACGGCGGCCGGACTCGTCGGCGGCCCCCACCGCCACCTGTAGCACCACCTCACCGTCGGCGGGCAGGGGGAGCGGTGTGTGCAGGGTCAGCTCCGCCACACGATCGCAGCCCACGTGTGCCCCGGCCCGCAGCGCCAGTTCCACGAAGGCGGTGCCCGGCAGCAGAACGGTGCCGGCGATGACATGGCCGGCCAGCCAGGGGTGCGTACGCGGCGACAGCCTGCCGGTCAACAGACAGCCGTCGCCCTCCGCGAGCGCCACGGCGGCGCCGATCAGCGGGTGCTCCGCCGCGTCGAGCCCCGCGGCCGTCACATCGCCGACCGCCGCCGGGGCCGGCAGCCAGTAGCGCCGGTGCCGGAAGGCATAGGTGGGCACGTCGATCTGGCGTGGTGTCGGCTGCGGCCGTGCGGCGTAGTGGCGCTGCCAGGCGACCGGGCGGCTGTGGGCGTGGACCGCGGCGAGCGCGGTGAGGACGCTGCGCGTCTCGCACCGCTCCGGATGGAGCAGGGAGACGGCCACAGGATCGTGCGCGGCGAGGTTGTGGTGGACGAGGGCGGTGAGAGTGGCGTCGGGGCCGAGTTCGAGGAACGTGGTCACGCCACGGGCGTGAAGCCGCTCCACGGCCCGCCCGTAGTGGACGGTGCGCCGGGCCTGGAGCGGCCAGAACGCGGCGGTGCACGGGTCCTCGTCCGGCGCGGGCGCCGTGCGCGAGTCGACGTCGGCCCGCGGCGCGGGCGTGTCGTCGCCGCTGTCCGCCGACGCGGTGACGAGGGGAGTGTGCGGCCGGTGGTAGGTGAGGGTCTCGGCGGTGCGCCGGATCGCGCCGAGCAGCGGTTCCATGTGGGGGGAGTGGAAGGCGCCGCTGACCTGGAGGGGAGTGACCTTCCTGCCCTGCGTGCGGAAGCCGTCGGCGACCTGGTGCACGGCGTCGTGGTCGCCGGTGATGACCAGGGAGGCGGGGGCGTTGACCGCGGCGATGCCGACCCGGTCGGCCAGCTCGGCGAGCCGGGGCCGCAGCTCCGCTTTGGTGGCCTCGACGGCGACCATGGCTCCGGCGGCCGGAAGGTCCCGCATGGCGCGGGCGCGAGCCGCCACCAGCGCCGCGGCGTCGGGCAGGCTGAGGATGCCCGCCAGATGGGCGGCGGTCAGCTCGCCCAGGGAGTGGCCGGCCAGGTAGTCGGGGGTGAGCCCGAACTCCTCGGTGACCATGTGGTGCAGCGCGGTCTGGAGGGCGAAGAGGGCCGGCTGGGCGTAGCCGGTCCGGTGCAGCAGCGCCGACGCCTCGCTCTTCTCGTCGGCGAACATCACCTCCATCAGGGGGCGCTCCAGATGTGGGTCCAGATGGGCGCACACCTCGTCGAGCGCCCTGGCGAATGCCGCGGATGAGCGGTAGAGCACGTGGCCCATGCGGGGGCGCTGGGTGCCCTGTCCCGAGCACACGAAGGCGACCTTGCCCTGCCGCCCCACCGCCGCGCCCTGGATGACCGCGCCATCGGGCGCGCCCGCCGCCAGGCCGTCCAGGGCGCGCCGGAAGTCGTCGTGGCCGGTGCCGAGGAGCACGGCCCGGTGTTCGAACACCGCCCGTCCGGCGGCGAGGGAGTACCCCACGTCGGCGGGGTCGGCATCCGGGTGCTCGGCCACATACGCCCGCAACTTCCGGGCCTGGGCCCGCAGGGCGTCCTCGGACCTGGCGGAGATGGGCCAGGGGATCGGGGACGCGTCCGGCTCCGGCGCCGCGGTGGCTTCCGCGGGGGTCTCCGACCGCGGCGCCTGTTCCAGGATCACATGGGCATTGGTGCCGCTCACGCCGAAGGACGACACCCCCGCCCGCCGGGGGCGCCCGGTGTCCGGCCACGGCTGGTCCTCGGTCAGCAGCCGTACCGCACCCGAGGACCAGTCCACATGCGGCGAGGACCCGGACACATGCAAGGTACGCGGCAACACCCCGTGCCGCAGCGCCAGCACCATCTTGATGACCCCGGCGATGCCGGCGGCCGACTGGGTGTGCCCGATGTTGGACTTGACCGTACCGAGCCACAGCGCCCGGTCGGCCGGCCGCCCCTGCCCGTATGTGGCGAGCAGGGCCTGGGCCTCGATCGGATCGCCGAGCGTCGTACCCGTGCCGTGCGCCTCGACCGCGTCCACCTCGGCCGCGGCGACCCCCGCGGCGGCCAGGGCGGCCCGGATGACCCGCTGCTGCGAGGGGCCGTTCGGGGCCGTCAGTCCATTGCTGGCACCGTCCTGGTTGATGGCGCTGCCGCGCACGAGGGCCAGCACACGATGGCCGTTGCGCCGCGCGTCCGACAGCCGCTCCACCACGACCACGCCCACGCCCTCGCCCCAGCCGGTGCCATCGGCCGTGGCGGAGAACGCCTTGCACCTGCCGTCCGCCGCCAGGCCCCGCTGACGGGAGAACTCCACGAAGTTGAACGGGGTCATCATGACCGTGACGCCGCCCGCCAGGGCCAGCGAGCATTCGCCGGCCCGGAGCGACTGGCAGGCCAGATGGAGCGCCACGAGGGAGGACGAGCAGGCGGTGTCGATGCTGACCGCCGGGCCTTCCAGGCCGAGCGCGTACGAGACGCGCCCCGAGGCCACGCTGTTGGTGCTGCCCGTCAGCGCGTAGCCCTCCCACAGCTCTGACAGCTCCGCGGGCGCCTGCCGCAGATGCGCGGTGAAGTCCTGGGCGTTGCTGCCGGTGAAGACGCCCGTCGGGCTGCCTTGGAGATCGCGGGGGTTGATCCCGGCTCGTTCGATGGCCTCCCAGGACGTCTCCAGGAGCAGCCGCTGCTGGGGATCCGTCGCAGCCGCCTCCCGCGGGCTGATCCCGAAGAACTCCGGGTCGAAGTCGCCCGCGTCATTCAGGAAGGCGCCCTGTCGGCTGTACGAGGTGCCCGGCCGGTCCGGATCGGGGTCGAAGAGTCTCGTCAGGTCCCAGCCCCGGTCGGTCGGGAAGTCTCCGACGGCGTCCCGGTGCGCGGTGACGAACTCCCACAGGTCCTCGGGGGAGCCGATCCCGCCGGGATAGCGGCAGGCCCAGCCGACGATGGCGATGGGTTCGGCGGGGTCCGGCGCACCGTGTGCCGCACCGGACGAGCGGCCGCTCACGGCCGTGGCGCCCGTTGCGCCGGCCGTCCCCCCGGCACCGTCCGGGCCCGTCGGCGCCAACCGCGTCAGCAGGTCCGCCGCGAGCCTGTCCGGCCTCGGATGGTCGAAGGCGAGGGTGGTCGGCAGGCGCAGCCCGGTGGCCACCGTGAGGCGGTTGCGGAACTCGATGGCCGTAACCGATGTGAATCCCAGGTCGCGGAAGGCCCGGTCCGTCTCGATCGCCTGGGCCGTGGAGTGCCCGAGGACGGCGGCCGTGTGGGAGCTGATGAGGTCGAGGAGCGTTTGGTGCCGCTCGGCCGGGGTCTGGCCCGCCAGGCGGGCGCGAAGGCTCGCGGAGGCGTCGGCCGTCTCGTCTCCGCCGTCGGCGGCGGCCGGTGCCGGGCGGCGGCTCCCCGGGATGTCGCGGGTGTGCGGCGCCGGCTTGAGCTTCTTCCAGTCGACATCGGCGACGACGAGCTGGGCGTAGGGCGAGACGACGGCCCGCTCCAGGGCGGCCAGTGCCAGGTGTGGCGGCATGGGAGGAAAGCCGCGGTTGCGAAGGTATGTCTGCGCGGGCTGTGTGTTCGCGAGCCCGTCGCCGTCCCAGTTGCCCCAGGCGATGGAGGTGGCGGTGAGCCCCCGGGCCCGGCGGTGCTGGGCGAGGGCGTCCAGGTAGGCGTTGGCGGCCGCGTAGTTGGCCTGGCCGGCGGCGCCGAAGGGCGCCGCGGCGGAGGAGAAGAGGACGAACGCGTCGAGGGGGTGGTGCTGGGCGAGGGCGTGCAGGTGGTGTGCGGCGTGGGACTTGGGCCCCAGGGCGGTGGCGAGGTGGTCCGGGGTCTGTGCGGTGAGGGTGCTGTCGTCCAGCACGGCCGCGGTGTGGATGACCGCGGAGAGGGGGCGGTCCGAGGGGATACCGGTGAGGAGATCTGCGAGCGCACCGGGGTCGGCCACGTCACACGCGGCGAGGGTCGCGGTGGCGCCGAGTTCGGTGAGCCGGTCACGGAGCGCGGTGGCGCCGGGGGCGTCGGGTCCTTGCCGACTCACCAGCAGCAGATGGCAGTCGGGGTGATGTTCGGCGATCCGGTGCGCGACGCGGGAGCCGAGGGCTCCGGTGCCGCCGGTGATGAGGACGGTGCCGCGGGGCGTCCACAGCCGGGCGTCCTCCGGTGCGGCGGTGGCCGTGGAGGGCGTCCGGGCCAGGCGCCGGGTGCGTGGGCCGGTGGCGCGCAGCGCGAGTTCGTCTTCGTCGTGACAGGTGGTCAGCGCCGTGATGAGGCTGCCGAGGACCTGCTCGGTCAGGGCCGTGGGAAGGTCGACGAGCCCGCCCCAGAGATCGGGGTGTTCGAGGGCGGCGGTGCGTCCCAGCCCCCAGACCATCGCCTGGAGGGGGTGATCGAGCATGTCCGCGGGCGAGGTGGCGACGGCCTCGTGGGTGGCACACCACAGACGTGGCGCGATGTCCTCGCGTGCGATGAGCGCCTGGATCAGCCTGAGGGTGAGGGCGGTGCCGACGGGCACCTCCGGGTGAACCGGATGCGGTTTCTCGTCGAGGGCGAGCAGCGAGAGCACGCCGCTGACGGCTGGGGCATCGCTCGCGATCGCCTGTGCGAGGTGCCGCTCCAGCAGTGGGAGATCGGTATGGGTGGTGTCGAGGATGAGCGTGGTGGTGGGCAGACCCTGACGTTCCAGAGCGTTCAGGACGGCACTGACGTGGGGGTGGTCGGCCCGCCCGGAGGAGATCGCGACAAGCCATCGGCCGGACGGCCGGGGCCGTGCGCCGGCCAGACTGACCGGCTTCCAGATGTCGCGGTAGCACCAGGTGTCGGTGATGGCCTGGTCCCGGCGCCGACCGTGCCAGGCGGACAGAGCCGGCAGCAGCGCGTCCAGCGAGGCACCCGGCTCGACGTCGAGGAGCGCGGCGACGGCGTTCGCGTCCTCGCCTTCGACGGCCTCCCAGAAGCGGGCCGCGGCGAGATCCGAACCCGCCTCCTTGCCCCCGGCGGACTGTGGCTCCATGTCCTCGGTGGGGTTGTGGAGCCAGTAGTGGTGGTGTTGGAAGGGGTAGGTGGGGAGGTCGATGTGGTGTGGGGTGGGGTGGTGGGTTGTTTGGTAGTGGTGTTGCCAGTTGATGGTGTGGCCGTGGGTGTGTGCGTGGGCGAGGTTGGTGAGGATGTGGTGGGTGTCGTCGTGGTCGCGGTGGAGTGAGGGGATGACGGTGGTGGTGTGGTCGGTGGCTTTGGTGGTTTCGGGGGTTTCGGTGGTGGTTGTGATGGCGGGGGTGAGTGTGGGGTGTGGGCTGACTTCGATGTAGGTGTGGTGGCCGGTTTCGGTGAGGGTGTGGATGGCGTTGGCGAACTGTACTGGGCTGCGGAGGTTGCGGTACCAGTAGTCGGCGTCGAGTTCGGTGGGGTCGGCCCATCGGTTGTCGACGGTGGAGTAGAAGGGGATGGTGGCGGGTTGGGGGTGGATGTCGTCGAGGAGGGTCAGGAGGGAGTCTTTGACCGTGTCGATGTGGGGGCAGTGGGAGGCGTAGTCGACGGGGATGCGTTTGGCTCGTACGTTGTGGGTGTGGTAGTGGTCGAGTGCTTCTTGGAGTGCGTCGGTGTCGCCTGAGATGACGGTTGTTGTGGGGGCGTTGGTGGCGGCTACCCATAGTCGGTTGGGCCAGTGGGTGTGGAGGAGTTCGGCGACGTGGTCTGGGGGTTGGGGGACGGAGGCCATGGCTCCGGCGCCTTGGACGGTGTGGAGGGCTTGGCTGCGCAGGGCGATGATTTTGGCTGCGTCTTGGAGTGTGAGGGCGCCGCAGATGTGGGCGGCGGCGATTTCGCCTTGGGAGTGGCCGAGGACGGCGTCCGGTTCGATGCCGTAGGAGCGCCATAGTGCGGCCAGGGACACCATGATGGAGAACAGAACGGGCTGGATGACGTCGGCGTGTTGCCATACGGGGTCGTCGGCGGGTCGGTGGAGGATGTCGGTGAGTGACCAGTCGACGTAGGGGGCGAGGGCTTGTTCGCAGGCGGTTATCTGTTGGGTGAAGGCGGGTGAGGTGTGGAGTAGTCGTAGTCCCATGCCGGCCCATTGGCCGCCTTGTCCGGGGAAGACGAAGACGGTGCGGCCGGGGGTGGTGGTGGGGTTGGTTGTTTGGTGGAGTGTGGGGTGGGGTTGGCCGGTGGCGAGGGCGTCGAGGCTGTGGAGGAGTTGTTCGCGGTGGGAGCCGATGATGACGGCGCGGTGGTTGAAGGTGGCGCGGCCGGTGGCGAGGGTGTGGCCGATGTCGGCGGGGTCGAGTTGTGGTCGGGTGGTGAGGTGTGTGTGCAGGCGGCGGGCTTGGTCGCGTAGTGCTTGTGGTGTCTTTGCCGAGAGCGCCCAGGGCAGGACGGACCCCGCCGCGGCGGGATCCCTCTCGGGGGCCTGCGTGGACGATGGCGTTGCCGGTGGCGCCTGCTCGAGGATGACATGAGCGTTCGTCCCGCTGATGCCGAAGGAGGAGACGCCCGCCCGCCGTGGGCGCCCCTCAGGTGGCCAGGGCACGGGCTCGGTGAGCAGCCGGATCGTACCGCCCGACCAGTCGACTTGCGAAGACGGCGGGTGCGCGTGGAGCGTGGCGGGGAGAGTCTCGTACTGAAGGGCCGTGACCATCTTGATGACCCCGCCCACGCCGGCCGCTGCCTGGGCGTGTCCGATATTGGACTTGAGCGAGCCGAGCCACAGCGGCCGGTCGTCCGCGCGCTCCTGGCCGTAGGTCGCCAGGAGCGCCTCTACCTCGATGGGGTCGCCGAGTGGTGTACCGGTCCCGTGCCCCTCGACGGCGTCGACGTCGGAGGGGGAGAGGCCGGCGTTGGCGAGTGCCTGGCGGATGACGCGTTCCTGTGAGGGGCCGTTGGGCGCGGTGAGCCCGTTGCTGGCTCCGTCCTGGTTGACCGCGGAGCCCCCTACCACGGCTAGGACGGGGTGCCCGAGCCGTCGCGCGTCCGACAGCCGCTCCAGCAGCAGGATCCCCGCGCCCTCGGCCCAGCCGGTGCCGTCCGCCCCGGCCCCGTACGACTTGCAGCGCCCGTCCACCGCCAGCCCCCGCTGCCGGGAGAACTCCACGAAGGTTCCCGGCGTGGACATCACGGTCACCCCGCCGGCCAGGGCCAGCGAGCACTCCCCGGCCCGCAGCGCCTGGCTCGCCAGATGCAGGGCGACCAGGGACGAGGAGCACGCCGTGTCGACTGTCACGGCGGGGCCTTCGAAGCCGAAGGTGTAGGCCACCCTGCCCGAGACGACGCTGCCCGAGGTGCCGGTCAGCAGATATCCCTCCACCTCCTCCGGGGCCACGCGGGTGTGCGGGCCGTAGTCGTGGTACATGACTCCCGCGAAAACTCCGGTTTGGCTGCCCCGTAGCAGTGCGGGGTCGATGCCCGCCCTTTCGAAGGACTCCCAGGCGATTTCCAGAAGCAGGCGTTGCTGGGGGTCCATCGCGAGTGCTTCGCGCGGGCTGATGTCGAAGAACGAGGCGTCGAACTGCCCCGCGTCGTAGAGGAAGCCACCGTTCCGGGTGTAGCTGCTGCCGGGCTGCTCGTGATCGGGGCTGTACAGCGTTTCGAGATCCCACCCGCGGTCCGTCGGGAAATCGCCGATGACATCGGCTCGGCTGGCGACGAGTTGCCAGAGGTCCTGCGGGGTCCGGACCTCTCCGGGATAGCGACAGGCCATGCCGATGATGGCGATGGGCTCGTCGCCGGTGGTGGCTGTGGTGGCTGTGGTGGCTGCGGTGCGAGCGGTTGGCGCGGCGGTGGATTCCTCGCTGTCTTTCTGGAGTCGGGCTTGAAGGTGGTCGGCCAGGGCGGCCGGGGTGGGGTGGTTGAAGACCAGGGTGGAGGGGAGGCGCAGGCCGGTCGCTTCGTTCAGGTGGTTGCGGAGTTCGACGCCGGTGAGGGAGTCGAAGCCGAGGTCGCGGAAGGAGCGCTCGGGGTGGATCGTGTCCGGGTCGGCATGGCCCAGGACGCCGGCGATGTGGCTTTGGACGAGGGTGAGCAGGGCCTGGCGCCGTTGCTCGGGGGCCTGCTGGGTGAGGCTGTCGCGGAACGCGACGCCGACGGCGGGTGCATGGCCGCCGGCGCGGGCGAGCCGCTCGAAGAGAGGCGACGGGGGCAGGGCGGCGCGGTTGAGACGGGTGGGGATGAGGGCGGGGTGATGGGTGGTGTGGACGGCGTCGTAGAGGGCCAGCGCCGTGGCCGTGGTGAGGGGAGTGAGGCCGGTCCGGTGGAAGCGGTGGCGATCCCCGGTGGTGAGGTGACCGGTGATACCGCTGGTCTCCGCCCATAGCCCCCAGCCGAGGGAGAGCGCGGGCAGACCCTGGGCGCGGCGGTGGTGTGCCAGGGCGTCGAGGAAGGCGTTGGCGGCGGCGTAGTTGGCCTGGCCCGGGGCGCCGACGGCGGCGGCGACGGAGGAGAACAGGACGAATGCCGACAGGTCCTCATGGCGGGTGAGTTCGTGCAGATGGAGGGCGGCGTCGACTTTGGGGGTGAGGACGGTGTCGAGCTGGTGGGGCGTGAGGGAGGTGATGGTCGCGTCGTCGAGGACGCCGGCGGTATGGATGACGGCGGTGAGGGGGCGGGAGTCGGGGATGGAGCGAAGGAGGCCGGCCAGGGCGGTGCGGTCGCTGACATCGCAGGCGGCGATGGTGACCTGGGCGCCCAGCTCGGTGAGCGAGGCGTGCAGCCGGTCGGCGCCGGAGGCATCGGGTCCGCGCCGACTGACGAGGAGCAGGTGCCGTACGCCGTGGTGGGTGACCAGGTGGTGGGCGAGGGCGGAGGCGAGCGTGCCGGTGCCGCCGGTGATCAGAGTGGTGCCGTCGGGGTGGGGCGGTGTGGGGAGGACGAGGACGTTCTTACCGATGTGCGCGCCGTCCTGGAGCTGGTGGACGGCGTCCGGGTGCCGGCGGATGTCCCACGCGGCCACCGGCAGCGGCGCCAGGACACCTTGCTCGAAGAGATCCAGGACGGTATGGAGGATCTCCTTGACGCGGCGGCCTTCGGCCTCGGCAAGGTCGCAGATCTGGTAGCGGACTCCGGAGTCTTCCTCCGTGACCGGCCGGATGCCGCGGGCATCGCCCACTTTCAGGAACCGGCCGAGCGGGGCGCACAGGCGTAAGGACGCCTCGGCCGACTCCGCGGCGTCGGCGCGCTCCCGGGCGAGGCAGTCGACGACGACATCGATGCCGTGCTCCTCGGCGGTGGCACAGACCTCTGCTCCCAGGCGACGGGCCAACTGCACCGCGGCCATGCCCACTCCATCGGCGTCGGCACGCACCAGTACCGACTCGCCCGCGCGCAGGCCGGCCAGGTCCACGAGACCGTAGTAGGCGGTGGTGAAGGCGACGGGGATCGACGCCGCCTCGGCGAAGGTCCAGCCATCGGGGATGCGGGCCAGGCAGTCCCGCTCGGCGACGGCGATCGGCGCGAAGGCTTCGGGGAACACGCCCAGCACCCGGTCACCGACGGCCAGGTCCGCCACCCCGGGGCCGACCTCCAGGACCACACCCGCGCCCTCGCGGCCCGGCTCGGGCGAACGCCGCCCTGGCTGTGCCGGGTCGAGTGCGGGAGGTACGTCACGCAAGCCGAGACCCGCGGCACGTACGCCGACACGGACTCGTCCCTCGCCCAGGGGCGCCGTCGCAGCCGTCGGCGAGACCGTGCCGGGCCCGTCCCTCCCGGGCCGCTCCCCACCGCCGGCATCGGCGTGCACCAGCCGTGCCGCCCGCATCTCACCCGCCCGCAGCGCGAGCTGCGGCTCGCCCGTGCCCAGGGCGGCGGTGAACACGGCGCGCGAGTCCTCGTGACCGTCGTAGTCCACGAGGCCGAGGCGGCCGGGGTGTTCGGACTGGGCGGACCGCACCAGTCCCCACACCGCCGCACCCGCCAGATCCGGGATGTCCTCCTCCGCGGCCGCGGCGGCGGCCCCGCGCGTCACGACGACCAGCCTGGCGGCCGTGCATCGCTCATCCGCGAGCCAGCGCTGGAGCACGCCCAGCACTCGGCCGGTGGACACGCGCACCGCCTCCGGCAGGGCCGTGCCGTCCGGCGGCGTGCTGTCGTCCGGGACGGCGCCTTCCGCGCCACCTCCCGCAGCGTTCCGCGCGGCACCCGCGGCCAGCAGCACCACATCGGGCAGCCGCTCGCCCGCGTCCAAGGCCGCCGCCAGCGCGTCGAAGTCCCGGTACGCCGCGGTGGCCTCGGTTGCCGCAGCCGGCTCAAAGGGGGCCGTGCCCAGCACCGCGCAACCCAACGGGCCCACCGGCGCCGTGGGCTGCCGAAGCGTCTCCCACTCGATCCCGAACAGCGAGTCCTCCGGGCCCGCCCCACCGGCGGCCCGCAGCTCGTCCATGGACACCGGGCGCAGCGTGAGCGATGCGAGGTGGGCCACAGGCCGGCCGGAACGGTCAGTGATGTCCAGCGATACGGCATCGGGATCCTGGGCCGCCCGCGCCGGGGACAGCCGTACGCGGGCGGCCGTGACCCCGGTGGTGTGGAGCGTGACGCCGGAGAACGCGAAGGGAAGGGCCGACTGGAGCACGCCGCCGGTCGAGGTGAGCGCGGTGGCGTGGAGCGCGGCGTCGAGCAGGGCGGGATGGAGGCCGTACCTCCCGGCGTCGTGCGCGCTGTCGGGTGGCAGGTGCAGTTCACCGAGGATGGTGTCACCGTGCCGCCAGGCGGCGCCAAGTCCCCGGAAGAGCGGCCCGTAGTCGAAGCCGACGTCCGCCAGCCGTGGGTAGAGGTCGTTGAGGTCGATGGGCTCGGCGCCGGGCGGGGGCCAGCGGGTCGCGGGCGGTTGCTCCGTGATCTGGGTACGGGTGAGGCTGCCCGTGGCGTGCCGGGTCCAGGTGGCGTCCGTGCGGGAGTAGACGGCGATGGCCCTGCGTCCGGTTTCGTCCGGCGCGCCGACGGCGATCTGCAGCGTGGTCGTGCCACCGCCAGAGGGGAGGACGAGAGGGGTGTGGAGCGTGAGCTCCTCGACGTGCGGGTGCCCGGTGTGGCGGCCGGCGTGGAGGGCGAGTTCGAGAAAGGCGGTACCGGGCAGCAGGACGCCGCCGCCGACGGTGTGGTCGGCGAGCCAGGGGTGAGTGGCCAGGGAGAGCCGACCGGTGAGCCGGTAGCCGTCCTCGTCGGCCAGCTCCAAGGCTGCGGTGAGCAGAGGGTGATCGGCCCGCGTGAGCCCGGCCGCGGCGAGGTCACCGGCAGGGGCCGAGTCGTGGAGCCAGTAGTGGTGGTGTTGGAAGGGGTAGGTGGGGAGGTCGATGTGGTGTGGGGTGGGGTGGAGGGTTGTTTGGTAGTGGTGTTGCCAGTTGATGGTGTGGCCGTGGGTGTGTGCGTGGGCGAGGTTGGTGAGGATGTGGTGGGTGTCGTCGTGGTCGCGGTGGAGTGAGGGGATGACGGTGGTGGTGTGGTCGGTGGCTTTGGTGGTTTCGGGGGTTTCGGTGGTGGTTGTGATGGCGGGGGTGAGTGTGGGGTGTGGGCTGACTTCGATGTAGGTGTGGTGGCCGGTTTCGGTGAGGGTGTGGATGGCGTTGGCGAACTGTACTGGGCTGCGGAGGTTGCGGTACCAGTAGTCGGCGTCGAGTTCGGTGGGGTCGGCCCATCGGTTGTCGACGGTGGAGTAGAAGGGGATGGTGGCGGAGCGCGGGACGATGCCGTGCAGCAGGTCCGCCAGCCGCTCGGCCACGGCGTCCATGTGGGGGCAGTGGGAGGCGTAGTCGACGGGGATGCGTTTGGCTCGTACGTTGTGGGTGTGGTAGTGGTCGAGTGCTTCTTGGAGTGCGTCGGTGTTGCCTGAGATGACGGTTGTTGTGGGGGCGTTGGTGGCGGCTACCCATAGTCGGTTGGGCCAGTGGGTGTGGAGGAGTTCGGCGACGTGGTCTGGGGGTTGGGGGACGGAGGCCATGGCTCCGGCGTCTTGGACGGTGTGGAGGGCTTGGCTGCGCAGGGCGATGATTTTGGCTGCGTCTTGGAGTGTGAGGGCGCCGCAGATGTGGGCGGCGGCGATTTCGCCTTGGGAGTGGCCGAGTACGGCGTCCGGTTCGATGCCGTAGGAGCGCCATAGTGCGGCCAGGGACACCATGATCGAGAAGAGGGCGGGCTGGATGATGTCGGCGCGTTGCCACATCGCGTCGTTCTCGCCGCGGCGCAGCACTTCCGTCAGTGACCAGTCGACATAGGGGGCGAGGGCCTGTTCGCAGGCAGCCATCTGCTGGGTGAAGATGGGTGAGGTGTGGAGTAGTCGTAGTCCCATGCCGGCCCATTGGCCGCCTTGTCCGGGGAAGACGAAGACGGTGCGGCCGGGGGTGGTGGTGGGGTTGGTTGTTTGGTGGAGTGTGGGGTGGGGTTGGCCGGTGGCGAGGGCGTCGAGGCTGTGGAGGAGTTGTTCGCGGTGGGAGCCGATGATGACGGCGCGGTGGTTGAAGGTGGCGCGGCCGGTGGCGAGGGTGTGGCCGATGTCGGCGGGGTCGAGTTGTGGTCGGGTGGTGAGGTGTGTGTGCAGGCGGCGGGCTTGGTCGCGTAGTGCTTGTGGTGTCTTTGCCGAGAGCACCCAGGGCAGGACGGGCTCCGCCGCGATGGGATCCCTCTCGGGGGCCTGCGTGGTCGGCGGCGTTGCCGGGGGCGCCTGCTCGAGGATGACATGAGCGTTCGTCCCACTCACACCGAAGGACGACACGCCCGCTCGGCGCGGGTGGCCGTTCTCCGGCCAGGGCACCGGCTCCGTCAACAGCCGCACCGCCCCCGCCGACCAATCCACGTAATTCGAGGGCTTGTCCACATGCAGAGTGCGCGGCAGCACACCGCGCTGGAGCGCGAGCACCATTTTGATGACCCCGATGACGCCCGCGGCCCACTGGGTGTGTCCGATGTTCGACTTGACCGACCCCAGCCACAGTGGCCGGTCGGCCCGCCGCCCCTGCCCGTAGGCGGCCAGCAGCGCCTGCGCCTCGATCGGATCGCCCAACCGGGTGCCGGTCCCGTGCCCCTCCACCGCGTCGACCTCCGGAGCCGACAGCCCGGCGTTGGCCAGGGCCGCCCGGATGACCTGTTGCTGTGACGGACCGCTGGGCGCCGTGAAGCCGTTGCTCGCCCCGTCCTGGTTGACGGCGGAGCCCCGTACCACCGCCAGCACCCGATGCCCGAGCCGTCGCGCGTCGGACAGGCGCTCGACGAGCAGCATGCCCACGCCCTCGGACCAGCCGGTGCCGTCCGCGGCGGCCGCGTACGCCTTGCAGCGGCCGTCCGGAGCCAGGCCGCGCTGCCGGGAGAACTCGATGAACATGCCGGGAGTCGAGAGGACCGTCGCCCCGCCGGCCAGGGCCAGCGAGCACTCCCCGGCTCGCAGCGCCTGGCTCGCCAGATGCAGGGCGACCAGGGACGAGGAGCACGCCGTGTCCACGGACACCGCCGGCCCTTCCAGACCGAGGACGTAGGAGATCCGCCCCGAGGCGGCGGCGCCGATGTTGCCGGTCAGCAGGTGGCCCTCCAGCTCCGGCGGCGCCTGGTGCATACGGGGGCTGTAGTCGAGCGGGGCCACCCCGACGAACACCCCGGTGCGGCTGCCGCGCAGCGTGGTCGGGTCGATCTGCGCCCGTTCGAGCGCCTCCCACGAGGTCTCGAGGAGCAGCCGCTGCTGGGGATCCATGGCCATGGCCTCGCGTGGCGCGATGCCGAAGAACTCGGCATCGAACGTGTCGGCATCGTGGAGGAAACCCGCTTCGCGCTGGTAGTACGTGCCGGGCCGGGCGGGGTCCGGGTCGTAGAGCTGCCGCGGATCCCAGCCTCGGCCTTCCGGGAAGGGGGAGAGGGCGTCGGCGCCGGTGGCGACCAGTTCCCACAGCTCCTCCGGGGTACGCGCGCCGCCGGGGAAGCGGCCCGCCATGCCGATGACGGCGATCGGCTCGTCGCCGGCCGTGGCTGGACGGGTCGCCGCCGCGGGGCCGGGGTGGCCCTCGGCGCCCGGCCCCTCGCCGCCCTGGTGACCGAAGAGAAGGGAGTGCAGATGGTCGGCGACGGCGGCGGGCGTCGGATGGTCGAAGGCCACGGTGAAGGGCAGCAGCAGTCCTGCGGCGTCGTTCAGGCGATTGCGCAGCGCGACCGCGGCCGCGGAGTCGAAGCCCGAGGCGACGAAGCGCTCCTGCTCCGGGATGCCGTGGCCGGGTGCGTCTGCCTCGGCGACATCCCCGAGGACCTTGGCCGCCTCGATGCTCACCAGCTCGCGCAGCCGCCGCTTCCGTTCCGCGGGGGAGAGCCGGGCAAGCCGCTCCGCCAAGGGGGACCGGCGGGCTTCCGCCAGGTCCGGGGCGTCGGCGAGCTCCACGGACGTGTCCGCGGGCGGCCCGATGGGCAGTTTGATCCGGCGGCCGCCCGGCACGGAGAACGCCGTGTGGTGATCACCCAGTGCGCCCCGTACGTACAGCTCGGCCAGCGCGGTTCGAAAGGACGCGATGGCGGCGTGCCGGCGATGCAGCGTCGGCACGATGACGACAGGCTCGCCGCTGACCACCTCCTCGGCGGTGGCCTGCACACACATGGTCAGCATCGGGTGCGGGCTCAGCTCCACGAAGCAGCGCGTGCCCTGCCGCAGCAGCCCCGTGACGACGCTTTCGAAGCGGACCGTGTCGGCGAGGGTCCGGTGCCAGTAAGCCGCGTCGAGCCCCTGGGTCTCCAGCGGGCCTCCGTCGGCCGAGGAGTGGAACGGCACCCGCGACGCACCCGCGGTGACCGATGACAGCGAGTCGAGCAGGTCGTCCCTGAGGGCGGCCATGGACGGCGAGTGCGTGGCGACATCGATGGCCACCTCACGGGCCCGGACACCGGCACGAGTGAGCTCCGCCAACAGCTCCTCGGCGGCTTGCCGATCGCCGGAGACGACCGTCGCCATGGGGCCGTTGACCGCGGCGATCGTCAGCCTGCCCGGCCACCGTCGCCGCAGCAACGGAAGCAGCTGCGCCTCGGACCGCGCGACCGCGATCAGCGCACCCGACCCGGAGAGCGTCGCCTGGGCCCGGCCGCTCTCGATCACCACGCGTGCCGCGTCGGACAGCGACAGGGCGCCGGAGACACAGGCCGCCGCGATCTCCCCGATGCAGTGCCCCACGACCGTCGTCGGGCTCACCCCGTGAGCTCGCCACAGTTCGGCCAGCCCCACCATGACGGCGAACAGCGTCGGCTGCACCACATCGGTCCGCTCCAGGAGCGGCGCGCCCGCCGCGCCCCGCAGCACCGCCTCCGGTGACCAGGCGACGTACGGCTCGAACGCCTCGGCGCAGGCGTCGATGGCCCGACGGAACACGGGGGACGCCGTCAGCAGGTCCACGGCCATGCCGGGCCACTGGGTGCCCTGGCCGGGGAAGACGAACACGATCCCGTCGCCCGCCGCGGCGGCCGTGCCCCGTACGACACCAGGGGCGTCCTCGCCCCGGGCCACCGCGTCGAGCCCCTGGAGATACCCTTCCCGGTCCGCCGCGATCACCACCGCGCGATGTGTGAGCGCCGGGCCGCTGCTCGCCAGCGTGTGGCCGATGTCTTCCGGACGGAGCCGAGGGTGGTCGGCGACGTGGTCGTGGAGCCGGCGCGCCTGGGCTCGCAGCGCGGTTCCGGTGTGCCCGGAGAGGATCCACGGATGACCGGCCACTGCGCACTCATTCTGAGCTTTGGGCAACCGAACCGTCTCCAAATCGGAAGAGGCAGCAGTCAGAACTGAAGACAAGCGGACGCACCGGGCCGGAAACTCGGTCCGATGGTGGCTCTGCGGCAGAGCTGATGGCTTTGTAGAGCAAAGCGGCAGAGCGGCGGTGGCATCCGACTTGACAGTGCCTCAGGGGACGGTCGAGTCCATCGCGGATGCCGACCGGGTCATCGGGGTCCGGGTCGGCCACCCAGTACGCCTCGATGTGCGGTACGTCGGCGTGCGCGGCGATGTGGTAGCCGGCGAGGTCGGCACCGGGGCGACGACGGCCGCGGTGGTGTCGGACCGTACCGTGATGCCCTCCAACAGGATGGCGGCCCCAGGCCACCCGGCTCCTGGGCCTCGTCATGGACGGCTTGCGCGTGGGGGCTCCTGCTCGCTGAGGGGCTTGCTGAGGGGCTCGCTGAGGGCGGGAGCGATGTTCTTGTTGTGGCGGAGCAGATTCCGCGGATCCCACACCGCCTTGATCTCGGCGAGCCGCCGGTACTTGGCCTCACTTCCGTACACGCTGCGGCGCCAGGCCTCGCCCTGGTCCTCCGTGAGGTTGATGTAGGCGTTGGGGAGGGTGTGCGGCCGCATGGCGAGCGCGGTCGCGTCGGCCCATGCGTCGAAGGGCGCGTCGTGCTCCGGCTCCGTCCACACGGTGGCGGTCTCCCAGAGCCAGGACGCGCCGGCACGGGAGAAGGCGGTGGCGTCCTCGTCGACGTCCTCGGAGATCGCGCCGCCCAGCGACCAGACGTTGAGCGCGGTGATCGTCCCCGGGAGGTCCGGTGCGGCGGCCACGCGCTCGACCAGCGTCTCGATCGCGGACTTTGTGAGCGAAGCGAGATAGCCGCCGCGCGCACCGGCGCGCCGTCCGTAGGGGGCGGTCGCGTCCAGCATGCTGTTCGTCTTGAGCCAGGTGGTGCGCCGCACCGTGTCGGCGACGGGGGTGCCCAGTGCGGCGAGCCTTCCGATGGTCTCCTCCGCGTCCGCGAAGTCGCCGGTGTGGACCGGAATGAGGATCAGGATCAGCTTGCCGTGTGCTTCCTCGGGCAGTGCGGGGAGCGGTGGCGCGAAGGTGAGCGCGGTCGCCAGTCCGAGTTCGCGAGGGGCCTCGGCCATGAAGGCGGGCAGTTGGGCCAGGACGGCCGCGGCCTGGTCGCCGGGGAAGATGATCTGCCCGGAGACGACGTCCGGGCCCAGGGGGTGGGCGCGGTACTCGAAGGCGGTGACGACGCCGAAGTTGCCGCCGCCCCCGCGCAGCGCCCAGAACAGGTCCGGGTTCTCCTTCTCGTCCGCGCGGACCTTCCGGCCGTCGACGGTGATCATCTCGCAGGCGAGCAGGTTGTCGACAGTGGCGCCGAAGCGGCGCATGAGGTGGCCGATGCCGCCGCCGAGGGTCAGTCCGGCGACGCCGGTGGTGGTGACGGTGCCGGACGGCACCACCAGGCCGTGTTCCTGCGCGGCCGCGTCCAGTTCGCCGAGCAGGACGCCGGCCTGGGCCCGCACGGTGCGGGTGTCCGGGTCGACGGTGATCTCGCGCATGCCGGACAGGTCGAGGACGAGGGCGCCGCCCGGCATGGCGTGGCCGTCGGAGCCGTGGCCGCCGCCGCGCACCGCTATGGGCAGGTCGCGCGCTGATGCGTAACGCAGGGCGGTGGCGACGTCCTCCTCGTCGGCGCAGCGGGCGATCAGTGCGGGGCCGGTGTCGGCGGCCCGGCCGTTGAAGACGACCCTGGCCTGGTCGTAGCCGTCCTCGCCGGGGCGCAGGACGGCGCCGCGGAAGTCGGCCGGGAAGTCGTCGTGGGTGGGGAATGCGGGGGATGTGGGGGTCGAGCCGGTCGGGCTCATGCGTGTCTCCCTGAAGTCGGGCAGTCCGCGTCCGCGGGCAGCTCCGGCGGCTAACCGGAAATTGATTTTCCGGTACTGGTCCGGGAGCGTAACATCCCAGGCCATGAACGAAGTCGTCCCCTCCGGCGCCCGCCCGCAGCGGGCCGACGCGCGCGAGAACGTCCGGCAGATCCTGCGGGCGGCCCGCGCCGTCTTCGCCGACCGCGGCTACGAGGTGTCCATCGAGGAGGTCGCCCGCCGCTCCGGTCTCGGCATGGGCACGATCTACCGGCACTTCCCCAACAAACGTGCCCTCGTCGAGGAGGTCGCGATCGGTCATATGCGGGAAACCTCGGAGGTCGTCGCCCGCGCCCTGACCGAGGAACCGGACACCTGGTCCGCCTTCACTCGCGTGATGCGCTACATGGCCGAGGTCCGCAGCAGCCAGATGTTCCCCGTCTCCCGCAGGCGCACGACGGAGTCCGGCCCGGCCCTCGTCGCCGCGCGCGACGCGCTGCTGGCCGACCTGGACGGCCTGGTGGCACGGGCCCAACGGGAGGGGTCTCTTCGGGCGGACGTGAACGCGTACGACCTGGTCCTGATGATGGTCTCCCTGCCCCCGCGGATCCCCGAGGACGGCGCCGGCGGCGGCCTCTCCGCCGACCTGACCGGCCGCCAGCTGTCCGTCCTCCTCGACGGCCTGCGCACCCCGAGTGCGGAGCGGCTGCCCGGCCCGGCCGCCACCCGCCCGGACCTGGACGAGTTCTTCCGCACGCGCTTCGGATTCTGATCGAGGCAATCCGTCGGGGCGGGCGAACCGTCCTCACACATACGCCCGGCACGACGGCGCCAGGCGTGCCCGTCGTCGTCTGGACCTGCGAGGCCCGGACGACGACGCGAGCCTCGTCCTTCTGCCGGCGCCGGCTGTCAGGCGCCGGTTCGGGACGGGGCCAGCCGGAGCACGGTGCCCTCGCCGTTGGCCGACAGGAGCAGGGAGCCTTCCGGGGCGACGGCGAGGCTGGCGAACCGCGTGGCCATCCCCGGCAGACCGCCGGCGAACAGCGCGGGTTGGGTGCGGGGGACGACGCCTGGGGGCGGTCCGACCGGCAGGTCCTCCGCGTCTGTCCTGCATTCCCCCGTGGTGAGGGAGATCGCCCGGAGCCTGCGGTGGCCGGTCTCCACCGTGAACAGTTCGTCACCCAGGACCGCCAGCCCCTGCGGCGCACCGAGCCCGTCCGCGACGGTCACCGTCTCCCCGTCGTCGATGCGGCACACCACCCCGAGCCGGTCGTCACTCACATAGCAGCGTCCCTCCCCGTCGAAGGCCACGTCTACGGGGTGGTCGAGCCCCTCGGCGAGCGGGGTGAGGGTGCCGCTGTCGTCGATGGCCACGACCCGGCCGGCGCCCGCCTCGGCGACGACGAGCGAGCCGTCCGGCCCCACGGCGATACCCAGGGGCTGCTTCAGCCCGGTCGCCCGGGTCCGCGTGGTCCTGTGCGCCGGGTCGTAGGTGTGGACGTCGCCGTACTGCGAGGTGAGGTGCAGCAACTCGCCGTCGGCAGTGATCCCGTGGGAAAAGCACAGGAAGGCAAATGTGGTCACGCCGCCCGGCTCGGCACCGTCCGAGCAGCCGCGCGGATCGCCTTCGCGGGAGATCTCGCGGGAGGCAGCGGGGCTCGCCAGCCGGTAGTGGTCGGCCGCGTAGACCGTGCCGCCCGGATCGACCGTCACCCCGTAGGGGCCATCGAGCCCGCGCGGCACGATCTCGCGGGTCCTGCCGTCGGAGTGCAGTTCCATGATGCCGCCGCTGGCGTAGCTGGAGACGAACATCCTGTTCTCCGTGTCGAACGCCGCGTTGTCCAGGCCCACCACACCGCTGTGGACGAGCGCCCGAGACCCGGCACCGTGCACGTCGATCCGGGTCACGATTCCTTCCACCCCCCGCGACAGGACATGCAGGACACCGCCCTGGTCGAAGCGGACCGCGACCGGCTGGTGCACCTCCTCCGCGACCACCTCGGGCGTACCGCCGTCCGGGGGAATCCGCCAGACCTGGCCGCTGAGCATGTGCGGATAGTACAGATGGCCGTCCGGGCCGAGCTGCATCGCGTTGCCCATGGCCAGCCCCTCGGTGAGCACCACCGGGCCACCGCCGCCCGGAAAGAGTTCCATCAGGCGGCCGTTGGGCTTCATCTCGTTGACGAAGAGCCGGTCGCCGATGCAGGTGATGCCGTTGGGGTTGGTGACCTCGTCGGAGACGAGGGTGTACTCCCCCTCGGGGCTGCGGCGCCACACCCGGCCGGGGATCAGGTCGGTGATGTACATCGAACCGTCCGCCCCGAAAGCGAGGTCGTCCGGTGACTGGACCGGGCTGTCCATCGGCACGATCACCTCGACGTCCCCGGTGGCCGGGTCGACGGCGCTGATCTGCCCGGCGAGGAACTGGGCGACGTACAGCCGCCCGTCGGGGCCGAAGGCGACACCGTTGGAACCCCACAGCCGGTTGGGCTGGTTGAGCCGCTTCACCTCCCAACGGCTGCTTGTGGCACGGGCGCGGCCGGTCTCGTCGAACCGGCTGGGTGACACCATCGCGTCTTGACGCACTTTCTCGGAGCTCCCGGTCTTCACTCGGCCTCGTTGAGGACGTCGTTCATCCGGCTGTCCGTACGCCAGCGCCGCAGCAGTTCGTGGAACGCGATCGGGCCGTCGCCGTAGGACTCGCTCCGCTTACGGGGTTCGCCCTCGTTGTTGTAGTAGCCAGGAGTGCATTCGGCATGGAATTTCTGGAGGTCCGCCGCCTTCTGGCGGATCGTCGCCACCCATTGGTCCTGCGCCGTGACGGTCGGCTCGACGTACCGGGCCCGACGCTTGCGCGCCTCGGCGACGACCTCGGCGACATGGAGCGCCTGCTCGTCGAGGACGTGGACGAAGTTGACGGCGCTGGCGTTCTGAAGCGGTCCGAGCTGGAAGAGGTTGGGGAAGCCGTGGCTGTAGAACCCGTGGAGCGTCCTCGGCCCCTCCTTCCAGGAGTCCAGGAGGGACACCCCGCGCCTGCCGTACACCGGGAGCTTCCCGGACATGACCCCCGAGACACCGACGTCGAAACCGGTCGCGAAGACGATGCAGTCGACGTCGTACTCCACCCCGCAGACCACGACCGCGCTCTCGGTGATCCGTTCCACGCCATGGGTGTCGACCGTGTCGACCAGGGTGACATTGGGTCGGTTGAAGGTCTGGAGATACGTGTCACTGAACGTGGGCCGCTTGCACATGTAGCGGTACCAGGGTTTGAGCTTCTCCGCCGTTTCCGGGTCTTCCACGAGAACGTCCACCCGGGCGCGCAACTCGTTCATCTTCTGGAAGTCGGCGATCTCGTAGGCGCGTTCCCGTTCCTCGGGCGGGATGTGCGCATAGCTGTTGGTCGGGATCATCTTCTCGTAGAGCCGGGCACTGCTGGTCCAGGCGTCGTTCACCAGGTCCTCGTCGGCCCGCACGCCCGTGACGACCTTGAGGAAGTTCTCCATGCGCCGCCGCTGCCAGCCCGGCTGAAGCGACGTGGCCCACTCCGGGTCGGTGGGCCGGTTGTCGCGCACATCCACCGAGGACGGCGTGCGCTGGAACACGTAGAGGTGGTGCGCGTCGGCCCCGAGGTGCGGCACCACCTGGATGGCGGTCGCACCGGTACCGATGAGGGCCACGCGCTTGTCGGCGAGCTTGTCCAGGCCGCCGCTCGCGCTTCCTCCGGTATAGGCGTAGTCCCAACGGCTGGTGTGGAACGTGTGCCCCTTAAAGCTTTCGATCCCGGGTATGCCGGGAAGTTTGGCCTGGCTGAGCGTTCCGCTGGCGACCGTCACAAAGCGCGCCCGCATCTCGTCACCACGGTCGGTGGAGACGATCCACTCCGACTCGGCATCGTCCCAGCGCAGTTCGGTGGCCTGAGTCTGGAAACAGACGTCGTCGTAGAGGTGGAAGCGCCGCGCGATCGCCCGGGCGTGCTGCCGGATCTCCTCTCCCGGTGCGTACTTCCACTTCGGGACGTATCCGACCTCCTCCAACAGCGGCAGGTAGATGTACGACTCGATGTCGCAGTGGATGCCCGGGTAGCGGTTCCAGTACCACGTGCCGCCGAAGTCGCCGCCCTTCTCGATCACCCGGATCGACTCCACGCCGGCCTGACGCAGCCGCGCCGCGGCGAGCAGGCCGCCGAAGCCGCCGCCGATGACCAGCGCCTCGACCCGGTCGCGCAAGGGTGCGCGGGTGAACTCCGCATCGGCGTGGGGATCGTCGTCGAAGTAGCCGAACGCGCCGGTGACGCCCTGGTACTGGGCCTTGCCGTCGGGGCGGATCCGGCGGTCACGCTCGGCGCGGTAGCGGGTTCGCAACTCCTCGGGGTCGAAGCCCAGTTCCTCCGGATCGGCGGGGGCGAAGCCGGATGGTGTGGGGGGAGTGGACATCAAGGTTCCCGTCCTTCTTCTTGAAGCGGTGGGGAGGGCAAGCAGGTGCCCCGAGGCCGTCGAGGTGCAGTCAACCCAGTGCACCCTGATCAGTCAATCGACTGATTTAAATTTAGCCAAGATGCCGATCGACTGTCCGGGGCCGTGGAGCGGTACGGGCGCGCGGAGGTCAGGAAGACGCGCGCACCACAAGGCGCGGCACGATCACCGTCTCCCGCGTCCCGACGCCGGTCATCTGCGCGGCGACCTGCTGCACCGCGGCCCGGCCGAGAAGTTCCTTGTCGACCAGCAGGGTGGTCAGCGGTGGGTCCACCAGCCGACTGAGGGTCAGCCCGTCGCAGCCGACGAACGCGCAGTCCTCCGGCACGCTCACGCCGCGGTCGCGGGCGCGGCGCATGGCGCCGATGGCGATCAGGTCGTTGTACGCGAGGACGGCCGTCGCCCCGAAGGCGGTGTCCAGCACGTCGTCCATGGCCGCCGCCCCACCGTCGAGGGAGTTGACCGCCGGGAACACCCAACCCTCATCGGCGGGCAGCCCGAGTTCCGTGGCGGCCTGGAGGAACAGCGAGTGCCGGGTGCCGCGGTCGCCGGCGTCCGGGCGCCCGCGGTCGTCGAGCATCGCGATCCGACGGTGGCCGCGCTCGACGAGGTGGCCCACCGCCTGGCGCATGCCGGTGGCGAAGTCGATGCGTCCCCCGCTCACCGCCGGCGGCCGCTGCTCGTTGTCGAGCAGCACGAAGGGCATGCCGGAGCGACGGATGAGCTCGATGGCGCCGGGGTCGAGCAGGAAGGCGACACAGGCGTCCACGTGGTCCACCACGGTCTCGGCCACGGCGGTCTCGCGTTCCAGGGCGGACCCGGTGCTGTAGACGGCGACCTGCCAGCCGCGCTCGTCGGCCGCCGCCAGCACGCCGGAGACCACCTCGGGGAAGAAGGGGTTGAGCACGTCCGCGATGACAAGGCCCAGCGTGGTGAGCCCCGGGCCGACCATGCCGCGGGCGAACCGGCTGGGACGGTAGCCCATGGCCTGGGCGACCTGTAGCACACGCTGCCGCGTGGCGGGGTCGATCTCCGGTTTGTCGTTGACCGCGCGGGAGACGGTCTGCCGGGACACGCCGGCCGAGCGCGCCACGTCGTCAATGGTGATGCGGCGCGTCCTGGTGTTCGCGGGCACGGCCCCACCCCTCTCCCACGGCGCGGACGTGGCAAGCGAGAACGCTCACGTGAACGCTCCCGCCTTGATAATCACCCGGCGGCGACGGGCGTCAACGGAAGGCATGCCCGTAACATCCCGCCGTCACACGCATATTGACACAGCGGCCAGGTGGGCCGGACAGTGCTCCATGAACGCTCACGGGAACGTTCACGGAGGACAGGACATGCCCACGCTGAGGATCCCGCTCCGCCCCGTCCATAACCCTGCCGCCCGCGCCGCCCGCGCCGCGCGCTCCCGGTGGCGCACCCTGTGCGCGGCACTCGTACTCGCCCTGGCCGTCGGCCTCCTCGCCGCCCCCGCGGCCGACGCCGAGGTCCAGCACCCGCGGCAGGAGTGGCTGCGCGAGTCCACCGCCGGTCTCTTCCTGCACTGGGGTATGTTCACCCACCCCCGCCACCTCGACTGCGCAGAATGGGAGCGCGATGTCACCGAGGGCGGCTGGAGCGCCGACTACTGGGTGGACGAGGCGCGCAAGCTCGGCGCTTCGTACATCGTGCTGGCGACCTTCCACAGCAGGCTGGGCTACGCCCGCCCCTGGCCTTCGAAGATCCCCGGCAGCTGCGCCCCCCAGCGTGACCTGCTCGGCGAACTCGTCGCCGCCGGCAAGGCCAAGGGCGTGCGCATCATCCTCTACATGACCGACGACCCGCAGTGGCACAACGAGCAGGGCACCGAGACGCTGGATTCGGCCGCCTACTCCGCGTACAAGGGCCAGAAGGTCGACCTGACCACACGCCGCGGGTTCGGCATGTTCAGCTACGACCTGTTCTTCGAGGTCATGGAGAACTACCCGGACCTGTCGGGCTTCTGGATCGACAACGACAACGAGTACTGGGAGGAGCGCGGTCTCTACGAGCAGATCCGCGAGCGCCGGCCGTCCTGGCTGCTGAGCAACAACAACGAGGACACGCCGGTCATGGACACGGTCAGCAATGAGCAGAAGACCGGCATGACCCCCGGGTACGACTACCCCGCCGCCGTGACCGTTCCCATGCCGCGGCTGACCGAGGCCGACTACAAGCTGCCGACCACCGGCGACTGGTGGTACGACGGCGGCGACCACCAGGTCGACGCCCGGCTCAGCACCGGCCGCTACATCACCAACGCCGGCTCCTCCATCAAATCGCTCATGGCCGAGACGCCGATGGTGAACGGCGAACTGCCGCCGCAGCAGGAGGAGTTCAACGACTTCATGGGCAGGTGGGTCGAGCCCGTCCGGGAGTCGGTGTACGGCGTCGAGGGCGGCGGCTACATGTACGGCGGCATGCAGCCCGGCTTCTGGAACGACGGCGCCCACGGCGTGGTCACCGTGGGCCGGGGCGAGGACGGCGACCGCACCCAGTACGTGCACGTGGTCACGCGGCCGCGGACCGACATGGTGCGGCTGCGCGACAACGGCTACAGCGTGCGCCGCGTCACCGACCTGCGCACCGGCAAGACGATGCGCTTCAGCCAGTCCGGCGGCCACCTGTCGATCCTCGGCATCCGCGACTGGGATCCGTACGACACCGTGTTCAAGGTCGAGACCGACGGCCGCCGGCCCTACTACAAGCAGTCCGGCGTCGACGCCACCGCCTCGGCCGCGCGGGCCGGTCACCCGGCGGCCGACCTCGCCGACGGGAACCACGAGACCTACTGGGACAGCGACGGCGAGCTGCCCGTCTCCGTCACGCTGGACCTCGGCGCGCGCAGGCACGCCACGGCGCTGGCGGTGAACCAGCGCGAGTGGTCCCCGACGCACGCGCGGTCGTCCTTCGGCCGCCCCGAAGACTCCGCGCGCATCAAGGACTACCGCGTCTACGCCAGTGGCGACGGCAAGCGTTGGACACAGGTGCGCGCGGGGGCGCTGCGCAGCGCCCGCGGGGTGCAGACCATCGACATCGGCGACCGCGACGCCCGCTATCTGAAGCTGGAGGTGCGCAGCCTGTGGGGCGGCCCGCAGGCGCCGGAGTTCTTCAAGCAGCTGCGCATCGACGATATCCAGGTGGCGTACGGCCGCCCGAAGCCCACCCGTACTCCGCTGCCGCTGGAGGCCGAAGCACGGGAGAACCGGCTGTCGGGCGCGGCCCGCTCCGCCGAGTGCGGCGCCTGCTCCGGCGGCCGGCTCGTCGACGGCCTCGGCGCAGGGCCACGCAACTCCGTGACGTACCGCGACGTCCACGCCCCCGAGGACGGCGACTACCGGCTCCAGCTCGACCACACCGCGGCGGCCCCCTCCTCCCTGTCCGTGAGCGTCAACGGCGCGGCACCGGTCGAGGTCCCCGTCGTCGCGAACAACCCCGACAGGGCAGGAGGGGCGCCGGAGAGCACGGCGGTCTCCGTGCCGCTCAAGGCCGGCGTCAACACCGTACGGGTCTTCAGCACGGCCGCCCGCGGCCCCGGCCTCGACCGGATCGCGGTCGCCCCCCTGCCCCCGGCGTCGTACACGCCCAAGACCACGCTCACCGTCCGGCCCCACGGCCTGCAGTGGGTCGGCCCCGGCCAGCGGTCGATCACCGTCACGGCGACGCTCCGGCTCGACGACGACGAGCAACTCGACGACGTCGGCCTCGCCCCGCGGCTGCCGGCCGGCTGGACCGCGGACGGCGGCCCGGTCACGGCCCGGTCGCTGCGGCTCGGCCAGACACTGAAGGGCAGCTGGACCCTCACCTCCCCACCCGGCCAGGACACCGGCTCGGCGGACATCCCCGTCACGGCGGACTTCACGCTGCTCGGCCGGCAGAAGTCCGTCTCGGACCCCGTCCGGGTGCGGCCGCTGCCCGCCGGCCGGATCTGGGCGCGCGAGGCGGAGGACTCGGCCAACCAGCTCGGCAGCACGGGCATCACCGGCTGCGGACCCTGCTCCGGGGCCGAGAAGGTGCGCAACATCGGCGGCAGCGAGCAGGCGGCCGTGCTCTTCCCCGACGTCGTCGTCCCCGACGGCGGGGAGCGCACGCTCCACCTCGACTACACGGTCAACGGCACCCGCTCGTTCGACGTGAGCGTCAATGGCGGCCCGCCGACCGAGGTGACGGTGACCGACATCGGGAACACCACCCCGCGCACGACCTCCATCCCCGTCACCCTGAAACCCGGCACCAACACGATCAAGATCTCCAACGACACCGAGTCCGCCCCGGACCTCGACCGGATCTCCCTCGGCTAGCCCGTGTGCTGACCAAGGTCGCGGAACAGTCCTGGAACACCGACGATGCCGAGGAGTCAGGCCATGCACCCGAGACCTTCCCGCCGCTCCGCGCTGCGCACCGGCGGTCTGCTGGCGGCAGGCGCGCTGCTTCCCCAGCTGCCCGCGGGGCGCGCATACGCGGCTGCCCCGTACACCGGGGCGTGGCGCCCGGTACCGAAGATCCTGGCCCGGATCAGGCCACCCGCCTTCCCCCGCCGGACCTTCAGGATCACCGACTACGGTGCGGTCGGCGACGGGCGGACCATGAACACCGAGGCATTCCGGGCAGCCATCGCCGCCTGCCACCGCGCCGGTGGCGGCCACGTCCTCGTCCCCGAAGGCCGCTACCTCACCGGTGCGATCCACCTGCGCAGCCATGTGGACCTGCACGTCACCGCGGGCGCCACCATCGCCTTCAGCCCCGATCCGCGCGACTTCCTGCCGGTGGTGTTCACCCGCTGGGAGGGCACCGAGTGCTACAACTACTCGCCCTTCATCTACGCGTACGGCGAGCAGGACGTGGCGGTCACCGGTCCCGGCACGCTCGACGGGCAGGCCCGGCTCGGACCGTGGGAGAGCTGGTACCGCACCAGCGGACTCCAGGGGCCCGACCAGAGCCTGCTGCGCCGGATGGGCTCCACGGGTGTGCCGGTGGCCGAGCGGGTCTTCGGCGACGGCCACTACCTGCGGCCGAAGATGGTGCAGTTCTACCGCTGCCGCAACGTCCTGGTCAGCGGCCTGACCATCGTCGACCCGCCGATGTGGACCGTGCACCCCGTGCTGTCGACCAACGTCACCGTGCGCGACGTCACCGTGGACAGCACGCTCTACAACACCGACGGGTGCGACCCGGAGTGCTGCTCCGACGTGCTCGTCACCGGCTGTCGCTTCAACACCAACGACGACTGCGTCGCAGTCAAGTCCGGCCGCGACGAGGACGGCCACCGCGTCGGCGTGCCGAGCAGGAACATCATCGTGCGCGACTGCCAGTTCTCCGGCCGCTGGGGCGGGATGACGGTCGGCAGTGAGATGTCCGGCGGGGTGCACGACATCTTCGCCGAGAACTGCGAGATCAACCCGCCGGACTTCCCCGGCCGCTACCCCGTCAAGCACGCGCTGTACGTCAAGGCGAGCAAGAAGCGCGGCAGCTACATCGACGGCGTGCACATCCGGGATTTCACCGGGCAGGACGTGGAGCGCGACATCGTGTTCGTGAACATGAACTACAACGGTGGCGAGGGCGGGACACTGCCGGTGTCCGTGCGGAACATCCGTGTGGACCGGATGGACATCGACGGCGCCCCCGCCGTGCTGCAACTGGTCGGCCTGGAGACCGACCATCTGCGGGACGTCCGCCTCTCCCGCTCCACGTTCACCGGCATCCTCAAGCCCGACAGCATCGCCTACACCGACGAGCTCACCTTCCGACGGGTCTTCGTCAACGGCCAGGCGGTGCCGTGATCAGGCGTTGGCGGGCGTCCACCGGATCCGGGTGCCGCACAGGGACACCACGACCGCCGAAGCGGCCACGACGCCCAGGCCCCACACCAGACTGCTGGAGTTCGCCACGAAGCCGATGACCGGGGGACCGGCCAGCAGGCCGGTCGTTCCCATGGCGGCGACCAGAGCCAGGGCGTCCGGACCCTGCTTCGCCGCGGCGACATAGACACAGGGGGTCACGGCCGCGATGCCGAGGCCGACGCAGGAGAAGCCGATCAGGGCAGGGACCACACCGCCGCTCAGCAGGGCGAGGGCCAGCCCCGCCCCGGCCACGGCGCCTCCGAGGATCACGACGCGCCCGTCGCCCCAGCGGGCGCGCCAGCCGTCGGCGAAGAGCCGGGCCAGCACCATCATGCCCGAGACGACGGCGATCCCCAGGGGGGCGAGTTCCGCCGAGGCGTTGACGACGTCCGTCATGTAGAGGGCCGACCAGTCGTTGATGGCGCCCTCGGTGACCGTGCCGAAGACCATGGCGCAGCACATCCACAGCGTCATGCGGGTCGGCAGGGACCATCCGCCACGGCTCTTCGTCTCGTCCCGCTTCTCCTCGGCGGCCTCGTCCTCCGCCAGAAGCCCGGTCCGGGCGTAGGCGAACAGGAGCAGCAGGACGACCGCGGCCACGCCGAAGTGCACGGCCACCGCCGAGGTCACCGCGTTCACGCAGGAGGCCAGGAGGGCGGCGAGCAGCGAGCCGCCGCTGAACGTCGCGTGCAGTTTGGCCATGGCGTTGCGCCTGTGCCGGAGTTCGAGTGCGGCTCCCTGCGCGTTCATGGCGACGTTCAGACACCCCACGAGCACTCCGTCGCAGCACACGACCGCCAGGGCGACGGGATAGTTCGGTGCCACGGCCAGGGCGATGAGCAGCAGCGTCAGTCCCAGGGCCGACAGCAGCGCGAGGCGCTGTGAGCCCAGACGCCTCATCAACACCGATACGAGAGGGAACGACACGCTCGCGCCGACCCCCGCGGCCATCAGGAGGAAACCCACCTCCGCCGCCGTCAGGCCGAGATCGGCCTTGATGGCGGGGATGCGCGACGCCCAGGTGGCGTACTGGAAGCCGAGGGAGCAGAACAGCGCGGCGATCGCCAGTTGGCTCCGGTGGAAGGGATCTCGGACCCGCAACATGTGCTTCAACCCAATTCCTCCTGCGATGACGAGCCACGCGCGGACACGCGGGACGGCACCGCCCTCGACATGTAGACGACGTCTGGGCCATAGCCGTCCGGGGGGACGACCTCCTGGTGCGTGGTGAAGCCACGCGCCGACCAGTACGTCGCGCTGCCCCCGACGGCGACCAGCGAGATCTGCTCGTACCCGTGCGCCCTGGCCGATGCGGTGAGGTGGCGCAGGAGGCGCCGTGCCAGCCCTCTGCGCCGGAAGTGCTCCGCTATGACCAGGTCGTGCAGATGCAGATTGGTGGACGTGAGCGCGGTCTCCTCAGGCCGTTCCAGGTCGGGGTACCGGTACATCGGATAGGGCAGCGCCAGCACATAGCCCACGAGCCGGGGGCCCACCTCCAGCGCGCGGCAGGTGCCCGGCGATATGCGCGCCCGCGACTCGAGCGCCACTCGTCCCTCGGACAGGCCGAGGCCGGTGTAGGCGCGGGACTCCAGAGCCGCGATGCCGTCCCAGTCGCCCTCGGCGATATGGCGTATGCGCACCTCGTCGCTCATCCGCCACACGCCTCCCCGGAACCGCCCGCGGCGGCGCCCTCGACGCAGGTGTACGGGAGCGGGCCGAAACCGTTGAAGCCCTGGGTCATGTAGCTGGTCGCGTACGCGCCACAGGACAGCACCCAGACCGGATCGCCCGACGCCAGCGCCTCGGGCACCTGGACCAGGCCGCGCTCGTGGGAGTAGGCGTCGTCGCTGTCGCAGGTGGGTCCGGCCACGACGGCGGGCACATGGCGGACGCCGGCGCCGCCGTGGGTGGGGAAGACGAGCGGGTACTGGACCTCGTCCATCTCGTACAGGCCGTTGAACTTCCCGCAGCTGAGGTACAGCCAGTACTGGCGCCGGCCGTCAGGGCCCCGCCGCGCGGACAGCCGGGACACATGGGCCCGGATGGCTCCTTGCCCGGCGACGAGGTAGCGGCCCGGCTCCACGATGAAGCCGAGTTGGCGTCCGCCGATGTCGCCGAGGTGCTCCATTCCCTCCCGGATCACGGCGAACAACTTGTCGATCGGGGGATCGAGCGGTCTGCCGTGTCTGTCGAGATACCCCAGGACAGGGAGGCCGCCGCCGAGGTTGACGTGGTCCAGGGCGATCCCGCGGCGGTCGAGGGCGGCCAGGACGTCCGCGAGGCGTTCGAAGGCGCTGTGCCAGGCTTCGGCCGTCATCTGTTGCGAGCCGACGTGCACGGAGAGGCCCGAGGGCACCAGGCCCAGCTCGCGCGCCGTTCCAAGGATGGTCACCGCGTCGGCGGTCGAGCACCCGTACTTGCCGCTCAGCCCCCAGAGCGCGCCCCGCGTGTCGGTGGCGAGCCGGCAGAACACCCGGGCGCCGGGGGCGTGTACGGCGATCGCGGCCACGTCCTCCAGGCTGTCGGTCGCGAAGTCCCTGATGCCGAGCCGGTAGGCGTCGGCGATGTTCCGGTCGGACTTCACGGCGTTGCCGTAGTGCACTCTGCCGATCGGCACACCCGCCCGCACCGCCTGTTCCATCTCCGGGACGCTCGCCGCGTCGACCCCGGCGCCCGCCGCGGCCAGACGGGCCAGCACCTCGTCGACCGGGCATGCCTTCATGGCGAAGCGGACGGCGACTCCGGGCAACTCCCGGAGCAGGGACGCGTAGCGCTCCTCGATCCCGTCGAGGTCGAAGATGATCCGGTCGTCGGAGGTGGCCGCGAGCGCGGCGGACAAGGGTATGTCCTCTATGTTCGCTACGTTCTCTATGTTCTCGTGTGTCATCGTGGCCTTCGACCCGGACGTCCCGGCGCCTGCGCGAGGGCGGTGTCGCGGGCTGCCCGCACCAGCGGATCCCACGCCTCGACCAGCAGGGCGAAGTCGGCGATGTCGCTCTGCGCCTCGTCGAGGAGACGCTCGCGGCGCGATGCCAGGAGGGCGGCGAACGTCGCGTATCTGCCGCCGAGCTTCCGGTAGGCGGCCTCGATGGTGTCGAGGCGCTGGACGTTCTCCGACCGGTCGAGCAGGGTGCTCTTCCTGGCCAGCTCGGCGATCACGGACGCCTGTACCCGACCCTGGTCGTCGAGGAGCGACTCGCCGGCCTCGGCCATCTCCTCGTAGAGGAAGTTGAAGTAGAGCATCGACAGGAAGAACTTGGCGAACCGCGTCTGGTAGGCCATGAACCCCGGGTCGGTGCGGCGTTCCCCGGTGTAGAAGTTCACGATGTGGCGGTTGTGCAGCACGCCGGGCAGCGCGGCGGCGTGGACCAGGTGGATGAGGAAGTAGTCGCTGCCGATGGTGTCGGTCGCGGGCGGCAGCGGCACCCGTTCGTGCACCTGGTGGAAGCTGATGTTGCACATGTCCACCCGCATGGGGTCGACGACGGTCAAGGTCGTCCGGTCGCCGGTGAACGGGCCGGTCCCGGGCCCTTGGAAGGACTCGTCGACGAGTTCCCGCTTCTGCTCGTCCGACCAGTGGCCGGGCGCCCACAGGCTGACCACGTCGTAGTAGACGTCCGGGTCGAGCCGACGGATCTCGTCGATGTCCACGGACAGCTCACCCACGAAGGAGCCGCCCACCATCGCCACCCGCTTGTGGGTGTGCTTGGGAGCGAGCTCCGCCTCACCGACACCGTGCGCCGCGTCGGCCGCGCGCTTGCCGAGCGACATGAGCTCATGGTGGACGGGGAATACGGTCTCGCCGCGCAGCACCTGGTAGCGGCTGTCGGAGTCCCTGCGGTGGACGGACTCGCATCCGAGCGCCACGGCGATCAGGAACGCGCGGTTGGTGCAGGCACCGTAGGAGAGCCCGGCCGGAAGCATGAGGTCGAGCAGCAGCTCGGGCTTGGTGTGCTCGGTCCGGTGGATCACTCGGCGCAGGAAGTCGCGCTGCTCCGCCTCGCCGAGGTGGTGCACGACGACGCGCGGCACCCCGCGCGCGTCGCGCAGAGCCTGCGCGTGCTCCGCGAACGCGTCGGAGGAGTCCAGGATGAGCAGGTGCACCTCGACGCCGAAGTGTTCGGCGGCGTAGGCGGCCTCCTCACCGATGGCGGTGACCATCGCGGGGCACGCCCGGTTGGTGGGAAGTGTCAGGCAGATGCTTCGCACGCCACTTCCCTGCCGCTCCGGTCGAAGTCCGTGCCGTCCCACGAGGTGCCGCCGAGCAGCTTGGCGCCCAGGTCGTTTAGCGTGGCGGTGCCGTACCTGAGGGATTCGGGCTTGTCGGCGTCGCCGAGAAGGGTGGCGTTCCAGGTCGGCGTGGTGAGGTGGCGCCATGAGTCGACCCGTGAACGCCGCAGCTCCGGATGCGATTCGAGGGCGGGCATCATCGAGAGGTACTGGACCGCCCGCACGCCGTTCTGCGAGGTGTTGGGCGCCACTCCGTGGGCCAGCAGACCGTTCCAGATGAGCAGGTCTCCGGCCTCGAGTTCTGGCCGTACGACGGGCAGTTCGGCCCGGTCGATCCTGGGCCGGATCGGATCGCGGTCGGCCGGCTGGAGCACCCGCCACCGGTCGAACCGGTGGAACAGCTCGGGGCAGCACTGGAAGCCGCCGAGCTCCGGCTCGGTGTCATGAAGGGCGATGATGCCCTGGACCCGCTGCGGCAGCACACTGAGTGTCGTGTCGACATCCCAGTGGAGCTCGATGTCGAACCCCTGCTCCGTGGGGGCGATCAGGGCCCGGTCGCGGTTCTTGACGTTGGGCGGGTTGAGGTTGAGCCGGTCCAGGGTGACCCAGAGTTCCTCGCAGTCCCACACGTCCACGAACGCGTCGTAGACCCGCTGTGTCTGGCGGCTGTCCCAGATGAGCTGGTGGTGGTACGCCTCGACGAACCCGTAGATGTGCAGCTCCCGGTCCAGGTCGGACCGGTATTCGCGGTCCTCGTACCAGGTGTCCGGGCGGCCGGGGTCGAGCCCCTGGAAGTCCCAGGTGAAGTCCAGCAACCGGCGCGCCGCCGGGGCGGGGATGGCCTGCTTCACCACGACGTAGCCGTAGGTCTGCCAGAAGGCGAAGTCATCTTCGGACAACACCCTCAGCCGCCGTGTCTTGGTGAGGTCCCGCAGCTGGGTCCGGGCCAGGTACGTCTCACCGTCCGAGCTGAAGTACGGGACGTCCGAAGGGGACCGATGCAGGTAATGGTCGGGCTTTGGCATGCAGTGCTCCAAAACTGAAAACTCTCCGTCGCAGGTAGCGAACAGCACGGGTCCGCTGAGCCTGCTGATGACGAAGACGGGACGGCGTCAGGTGCCGGAGCGTAGTGTCCCTCCGCTCCGCGGTGTACTGACGCCTTCACAAAAATGGACTAGACCAAATACGTTGTCAACAAGTGAATTCCCTAGATTTGTTGACCGAGGCTCCGACCGGGGCGCGAGTCGACGCCGGGTGGCTGGTGGGCGGCGTGCGGGCGGTGTGTGGCGGGCTCCCGTGGCCCCCTCCTTGACACCGGCAATTCGACTGGGCAAGTATCCGTTGGTCTGGACCAAAGATCATCGATGCCATCGGTGTCATCGGTGTCATTGATGTGTTGCCGCTATCCGAAAGGCGTGGTCGATGTCCTTCAGCAAGCCCAGCAGGGACCTGCGACGACTCGCGCTCTCCGTCCTCCAGCCGGGGTTCGTGGGCACGGAGGCGCCGGAGTGGATCCTGCGTGACATCGGTAACGGCCTGGCCTCCGTCGTGCTCTTCGCGCGCAACATCGAATCCCCGGACCAGCTCGCCCGGCTGACCGCACAACTCCGCGCCGGGAATCCGTCGTTGATCGTAGCGATTGACGAGGAGGCCGGTGACGTCACCCGGATCGAGTCCGCGACCGGCTCCACCCGTCCCGGCAACTTCGCCCTCGGCACGGTGGACGACACCGAGCTGACCGAGTCCGTCGCCGCCGACCTGGGACGCCAGCTGCGCGCCGCGGGCGTCAGCCTCAACTACGCGCCCACCGTGGACGTCAACTCCAACCCGGACAACCCCATCATCGGGGTCAGGTCCTTCGGGGCGGACGCCAAAGCGGTGTCCCGGCACGCCGCCGCGTGGATCAAGGGACTCCAGTCGGCCGGGGTCGCCGCCTGTGCCAAACACTTCCCCGGCCATGGGGACGTCGCCGTCGACTCCCACCACGGGCTGCCCAGTTACGACGCCGACCTCGGCCAGATCGCCGCACAGGCCCTGCCGCCGTTCCGCGCCGCACTGGACGCGGGGGTCCGCGCGGTCATGAGCGGCCACCTCCTGGTGCCCGCCTACGACCCACAGCTGCCCGCCACCCTCAGCCGCCGTATCCTCGACGGCCTGCTGCGCCAGGAGCTCGGGTTCGACGGACTGATCGTCACCGACGCCATCGAGATGGGGGCCGTCGCCGACCGTTACGGGATCGACGGGGCCGCGGTGCGCGCCCTCGCCGCCGGGGCCGACGCCATCTGCGTCGGCGGGGAGAGCGCGGAGGAGGCCACCGCCCAACTGCTCGCCCAGGCCCTCGTCGACGCCGTGGCCGCCGGGGACCTCGCCGAGGAGCGGCTCGCGGAGGCGGCGGACCGCGTCCGGGCGTTCGCCGAGTGGTCGACGGAGCTGGGCCAGGGCGCCTCCGCCGGTACGGTCGACGGCGACATCGGGTTTGTCGCCGCTCGCCGGGCCATCCGCATGACCGGCTCCGTGCGGGAGTCGCTGCCTCTGGCCGCGCCGCCGCACGTGGTGGAACTGGTGCCCGCCACCAACCTGGCCATCGGCAAGGAGACCCCCTGGGGCGTCGCGGCCCCGCTGAGCGAGCGGCTCCCCGGCACGACCTCCGTCCGGATACACCCGCAGCAGTTGCAGACGCGGGTCGCCACCCTGGAGGCGTCCGCGCTGACGCCCGCCTCCGGACGCCCGCTGGTCGTCGTCGTCAGGGACGCCTCCCGGCACACGTGGATGGGCGGCGCCCTGGCGGACCTGGTCACGGCGCGTCCGGACGCGATCGTGGTGGAGATGGGCCTGCCGGGCGCCACCGCCCCCGGCGCGGTGCACATCTCCACGCACGGAGCGACTGCCGCGTCCGGGGTGGCCGCGGCGGAGGTCCTGGCGGGTACGGGCTAGGTCCTGTCTCCCCGATCTCTGTGACGGTGACATCAGCGGCTGACGCCGCGGGGGCCCGCGGCGTCAGGGGGCACCGCCCAGCGATAGCTGGGGGAGCGTGCCAGGCGTCGCGGGCCCGCAGAGATCGGGGAGACAGGGCCTAGCGCCGCGTGCGCGGAGCCCGCGCCGGGCGACCGATCGGCTTCGACACCCGCGACTGCAAGGGCCTGCCCTACGCCGACGCGCTGATGAGCTCGTCGGTGACCCACCGTGCGACGTCGGCGGGGTAGGGCGCCGGCAGTCCGAGGACGATGTGCCGGAAGCCGGCGTCGATCGCCTCGGCGATCGCGTCCCGGGTGACGCCGGGCCGGTCGTAGGACACGGGCAGGTGGATCGAGCGGGTGACCGAGGCGGGGTCGCGACCGATCTCGGCGCAGTAGCGGTCCAGCAGTGCGCTGCGGCGGACGACGTCGTCGATGTCGCCGCCCGGGATGTTCCACAGGTCGGCGTGTTCGGCGACCACGCGCAGCGTGGCGGACGAGCGTCCGCCGATGAGGATCGGCGGGTGGGGTCGCTGGACGGGTTTGGGGTTGCCGAATGCTCCGGTGAGGTGGTGGTGGGTGCCGTGGAAGTCGAACGGTTCCTCCTCGGTCCACAGCCGCCGGATCACCGTGCACGCTTCGGCGAGGCTCCCCACGGCGTGGGCGGTGTCGTGGAAGGGCAGGCCGTGTGCCGCGTACTCACGCCGGGCCAGGGGAGGGCTGGGGCGTGAGCCGACGCCGATGCCGAAGTCGAGCCGTCCGCCCGAGACGATGTCGACGGTCGTGGCGATCTTGGCCAGCATCGCGGGCGGTCGGAACCGGTTACTGGTCACCAGCACGCCGAGCCGCAGCCGTCGGGTGTGGGCGGCAAGGGCCGAGAGCAGCGTCCAGCCTTCGTAGGCCGGTCCGCTCGGGTCGCCGGCGATCGGCATGAGGTGATCGAACAGCCACGCGTGCTCGATCTCCGGGATGGTGTCCGCCTCGCGCCAGACCCGCAGGACGTCGTGGTAGTCGACCTGTTGGGGGGCGGTCATGATTCCGAAACGAGGCCGGGGTGTGTGCGGCATGGAGCCGTTGGTCCTTTCGATAACGGTCAGCGGCGCCGCAGTGACGGGTCGAGCAGCGCGGGCGGAGTGTCGTACTTCTCGTGTGCGGCCAGGTCGACACCGGGGGCGACAATCGCGTCGATCGCGTCGAGTACGTCGGCCGAGAGCACGGTGTCGGCGGCGGCGAGTTGCGAGTGCAGGTGGTCCAGCGTGCGGGGGCCGATGAGCGCGCTGGTCACGGCGGGATGCGCGGTCACGAATCCGAGCGCGAGCTGGATCATGGTCAGGCCGGCCTCGTCGGCGACTTCGGCCAGCTGCTCGACGGCGTCGAGCTTGGCCCGGTTGGCGGGGATGGTGGTGTCGAAGCGTTGCGGCATGAACGTGGCGCGGCTGGTGGTGATTTCCCGGCCCTCGCGGATCGTGCCCGACAGCCAGCCCGAAGCCAACGGGCTCCACACCAGCACACCAAGCCCGTACTGCTCGGTCACGGGCAGCACGTGGGTCTCGATCCCGCGCTGCAGGATCGAGTAGCAGGGCTGTTCGGTGACGTAACGGCTCAGGCGATACTCGCGGGCGGCCCACTGGGCCTGCACGACGCGGTAGGCGGGGAAAGTCGAGGAGCCGAAGTAACGGATCTTTCCCGCGCGCTGTAGGTCGGTCAACGCCGACAGCGTCTCCTCGTCACTGGTGGCCGGGTCCCACCGGTGGATCTGGTAGAGATCAACGTGGTCGACACCGAGACGGCGCAGGCTGTTGTCCAACTCGGTGACCAACCAGCGGCGCGAACTGCCCTGATGGTTGCGCTCGTCGCCCATGGGCATGCCTGCCTTCGTGGCCAGCACGATGTCGTCGCGGCGGCCGGCGATGGCTTTGCCGACCATCTCCTCCGACTCGCCGCCGCTGTACATGTCGGCGGTGTCGATGAGGTTGATCCCGCCCTCGAGAGCGGCATCGACGATGGCGGTGGCCTCCTCCTGGGTGGTGCGCCCGATCTTGCCGAAGTTCATCGCGCCGAGCGCGAGCGAGCTGACCTGTACACCGGTGCGGCCCAAGGTGCGGTACTGCATGACCGTGTTCCTCCACTGCGGGTGAGGCGTGGCGGCATTGCGTGGTGACAATGCGTGGTTTGGTTGCCGGGCCCCTGATCTGGCATCATGGGCAAACGGAACCTTGTTCCGGTAACGATACGGAACGTTGTTCCGCTTGGCAAGCTCGGCAGTGGCAAGCCCGGTGGTGGCAAGCTCGGCAGTGGAAGGAGCGGTGCGGTGAACGACGGCGACGAGGGCGCGGGGCGCGCGGCCCGGTCCAAGCGGGCGGACGCCCGGCGTAACCAGGAGACCCTGCTCGACGCGGCCGCCGCGGTCTTCGTCGCGTCAGGCGTGGAAGCCCCGGTGCGCGACATCGCGGCCAAGGCCGGCGTCGGGGTGGGCACGATCTACCGTCACTTCCCGACTCGAGCGGATCTCATCATCGCCGTCTACCGGCACCAGGTCGAGGCCTGCGCCGAGGCCGGGCCGGCCCTGCTGGCGAGCAGCGCGACTCCGCACACCGCGCTGGGGCAATGGATCAACCTCTTCGTTGATTTCCTGGTCACCAAGCACGGACTCGCCGCCGTGCTGCAGTCCGACAACGCCGGCTTCGACACGCTGCACGCCTATTTCCTCGACCGCCTCGTGCCCGTGTGCACCCAGCTGCTCGACGCCGCGGCCGACTCCGGCGAGATCCGATCCGACCTGGCGGCCTACGAGCTCATGCGCGGCGTCGGGAACCTCTGCATCGGCGCCGAGCACGATCCCCACTACGACGCACGTCGACTGGTCGAACTCCTCATCGCGGGACTACGTCAACCGCACTGACCAGGGCGTGTTCCGGCGCCGGGCGGTGGCCCCGATGGCCCGGCGCGCCACCCGGGTGACTCAGGTGGCGCCGGGCGCCGCCACGGTCAGCGCGTAGTCCACCGCGACCGTGAACTCTCCCGACCTGCCCCGGATTTTCAGCGTGTGCTCTCCGGCCTTCAGCGGGGGCAACTGAACCCACAGCCCGCAGCCCGTCCCGATGAAGCGGCCGCTCGAATCGGTCACAGGGTTCCCGGGCGCGGCCGTCACCGTGATCGAATTCCCTCGATAACGGTCCGGACGGATGTCCCGGCCGTCCAGGCTCGCCGTACCCGTGGCCGTTTCCATGAAATCGGCACAGTCCTCGGCGCCGCTCACGAGGTTGACGAGAGGAAAGGCGACAGGGCGGCCGGTTGGCACGGTGCAGCTCCGTGCGACCTGCCCGCCGAAGGTCCCGGCCAGAAACCACACGTCGTCCGGCTGGTTGCGGCGGCACGACCGTCCGTCCTCGTCGGCGACCGGATTCGTTGACGTCTCTTCCGACGCCGCCCACGTCCACCATCGTCCCTGTAGCTCCGCGGGGGTAAGCCGGGTGTCGGCCGGTGCCGAAGGCGAGGGTGCCGATGACGACGGTGCCGACGACTTACGCTCCGGCTCCGACGGCCGGTCCGATTCCGCGGCCCGCGATGCGCCGCCGCCCCCTCCGCCGCCCCCTCCGCCGCACCCGGCGACCGCGACCACCGCCGCGGTCGCGGCGGCGATGCCTATCCATCCCGCCCGTCTGCTCATTCCCCGCTCCTCTCAGGCACCGGACAGGACGACGCGCCCGTTCTCATCCGGAGTGTCCCGACCAGTCCGCCAGTCCGCGCAGCCTATCCCGGCGTGGCGGCACACGGTGTGGCATCGGTGTCTGTCCAGAGCGAGCCATCCGTGCGATCGTCTGATGGATCGTGATGGACCGTCTGAAGCGTCAGGTGCCCGGGTGAACGGTGGAGGGCTGCGCCGCTCCCGGGTGCTGTACCCCCGGTGTCCTTCCACCCCCAGGGAGTGCAACTCATGTCCTTCGCACGACAGACGAACGCACGACAGACGAACGACTACACCCGCCGCGGTGTTCTGCGGACCGGCGCCGGTGTCGCCGTCGGCGCGGTGGCCGCCGGTGCGGTGGCTCCGGCCGACGCGGCCGCCGCCACCCGGCGGGACGGGACACGGCCGGAGCCATGGCGGCTGTGGTACCGCGGCCCGGCCCAGGAGTGGCTACAGGCGCTCCCGGTGGGCTGCGGCCGGCTGGGTGCCATGGTGTTCGGCGGTGTCACCGTCGAACACCTCCAGTTGAACGAGGACAGCGTGTGGGGCGGTGGCCCGCACGACTACGACCCGTCGGGCGCGCTGGAGGCGCTGCCGGAGATCAGACGGCTGGTGTTCGCCGACGAGTGGGGCGCGGCACAGCGGCTGGCCGACTCGGCGTTCATGGGCGTCCCGAGCGAGCAGTCGCCCTACCAGCCGGTGGGCGACCTGCGGCTGGAGTTTCCGGGTGCGGGGGAGTACACGGACTACCGCCGGGAGCTGGACCTCACCACGGCGATCACGTCGGTGACCTACGTCAGCGACGGGGTGCGGCACACCCGTGAGGTGTTCGCCAGCCTGCCCGACCAGGTCATCGTGGTGCGGCTGAGCGCCGACCGGCGGGCCTCGGTCTCGTTCGAGGCGGAGTTCTCCAGCCCACAGGAGAACACCACGGGATCCGCGGGCGCCGCCACGATCCGGCTCGACGGCATCAGCGCCGCCTGGCAGGGACGTCCGGGCGAGGTGCGCTTCCAGGCCCTGGCCCGGGCCGAGGCCGACGGCGGAACGGTGCGTACCGACGGGGGCCGGCTGATCGTCGACAACGCCGACGCCGTGACCCTCCTGATCTCCATGGGCACGAGTTACCGCGGCTACGACGACGTGGCCGGCGATCCCGGCGGCGCCGCCGGACGCCATCTCCAGCACGCCTCGGCCCGGCCGTACCGCGTACTGCGCGAGGCGCACACCAAGGACTACGGGGCGCTCTTCCGCCGGGTCGACCTCGACCTCGGCACGTCCGAGGCGGCATCCCTGCCGACCGACGAACGCATCGCCCGCCAACAGCTGGACACCGATCCGCAGCTGGCCGCCCTGTACTTCCAGTACGGCCGCTATCTACTGATCTCCAGCTCGCGAGCTCCGGGGCACGCCGCGAATCTCCAGGGCATCTGGAACGACAGCCTCACCCCGGCCTGGGAGTCGAAGTACACGCTCAACATCAACTGCGAGATGAACTACTGGCCCGCCGGACCGACCAACCTCGTGGAGTGCTGGGATCCGCTCTTCGACCTGATCCACGACCTGTCCGAGACCGGGACGCGCACGGCGCGCGAGATGTACGGCGCCGGAGGCTGGGTGGCGCACCACAACACCGACGGCTGGCGCGGCACCGCACCGGTCGACTTCGCCTTCTACGGCGTGTGGCCCACGGGTGGCGCCTGGCTGGCGGGCATCATCTGGGAGCGCTACCTCTACACCGGCGACAGACACACGCTGCGACGGCACTACCCGCTGATGAGGGGCGCTGTCGAGTTCTTCCTCGACACGCTGCAGGAAGACCCCAAGACCGGCTGTCTGGTGACCAATCCCTCGCACTCTCCCGAGGTGGGCCACCACGAGGTCGACGGCGAGAACGTCAGCATGTGTGCCGGACCGACCATGGACATGCAGATCCTGCGGCAGCTCTTCACCGCGTTCGAGGGCGCGTCCGAGGCACTGGGCGAGGACCCGGACATGCGCCGTGCCGCCGTCGCCACCCGCGGACGGCTCGCCCCGACCAGGATCGGCTACCTCGGCCAGATCCAGGAGTGGCTGGAGGACTACGAGGGGGACGCCGCCCTCTCGCGCAGCCGGCACATCTCGCATCTGTGGGGTCTGTTCCCCGGCGAGGAGATCAATCCGCGGACTCGTCCCCAACTTGCCGCGGCGGCACGGCGCACGCTCGAGCTGCGCGGTGAGGCCGGTGCGGGATGGTCGCTCGCCTGGAAGATCAACTTCTGGGCGCGGCTGCTCGACGCCGCCGAGGCGTACAAGCGGCTGTCCAACCTGCTGGTTCCGGCCCGCACCGCGCCCAACATGTTTGACCTGCACCCGCCGTTCCAGATCGACGGCAACTTCGGCGGGACCTCGGGGATCACCGAGATGCTGCTGCAGAGCCACTCGGGAGAGGTCGCGCTGCTGCCAGCCCTGCCCGTTGCCTGGCCCGACGGCGAGGTGCGGGGGCTGCTGGCCCGCGGCGGGTTCACGGTCGACCTCGCGTGGCGCGATCACGCCCTGCACCGGGCCGAGATCCGGTCCACCGGCGGCCAAGAACTCCGGCTGCGCACGCCGTCGCCGGTGACCGTCGCCTCGGGCGGGAAGGCGGTGCGCGTCGACCACCCCGAGCAGGGCGTCATCGTCTTCGCCACCCGTCGCGGCGCCACCTACACGATCCGGCCCGCCACCACCTGAACGCCCCGAACCCTGGGAGGTCACCGTGGAAGACCTGGCCAGACGGCGGCTGCTCGGCCTCGGAGCACTGCTGACCAGCGGGATACCACTGCTGGGCAGCGCATCGAGCAGCCGGGCCGCCGACCGGACGGAAGAAGGACAGCGCACGCATGGCCGGCACCGCGCTTCGAGCGGGCGGGAGCCGGACGAGCGGGCCAGGAGGATCAGCGAGAGCGTCACCCCGCCGAGCTTCCCCAACGCATGGTTTCCGATCACCGAACACGGGGCCGTCGGCGACGGGGTGACCGACTGCACCGGGGCCATCGACCGGGCGATCAAGGACTGCCACGCGGCCGGCGGCGGCCACGTCCTGGTGCCCGAGGGACGGTGGGCCACCGGGGCCATCCATCTGCTCAGCGGCGTCGACCTGCATGTCGCCCGCGGCGCGACCCTGCTCTTCAGCACCGATCCGGCCGCCTATCTGCCCGTGGTCCGCACCCGATGGCAGGGCGTCGAGCTGTTCAACTACTCGCCGCTGATCCACGCCGACGGCCAACACGGCATCGCGGTGACGGGCCGGGGCGTCCTCGACGCCCAGGGCGACAACCAGCACTGGTGGTTCTGGGTGGGCTCGGGCCAGTACGGATGGCAGCCGGGGATGCCCAACCAGCGGGCGGACTGGGCGGCGCTGGAACGCATGGGCGTGGAAGGAGTGCCGGTCGAGGAGCGGATCTTCGGCGCCGGCCACTACCTCCGTCCCAGCTTCATCCAGCCCCGCTCCTGCCGGAACGTCCTCATCGAAGGCGTCACGCTGCGCCACTCGCCGATGTGGAACATCCACCCCGTGCTGTGCCGCGAGGTGACCGTGCAGGACGTCGTCGTGGAGAGCATGGGGCCCAACGGCGACGGCTGCGACCCCGACTCCTGCGAGAACGTGGTCATCAGGCGGGTCACCTTCGCCACGCACGACGACTGCGTCGCCATCAAATCCGGCCGGGACCAGGACGGCTGGCGCGTCGGCGTCCCGTCCAGGAACGTTCTGATCGAGGACTGCCGCTACCTCGGCGGCGGCGGTGCGGTGGCCGTCGGCAGCGAGATGAGCGGGGGAGTGGAGAACGTGGTCGCCCGCCGGTTGCGGATCCCGTACGACGCCGCGCTCGACGAGCCCAGCGTCGCCTGGATCCTCTCCGTCAAATCGACCTCGACGCGCGGCGGGTACATCAAAGACGTGCACGTCACCGATGTGGCCTGCCCGGCGTGGACCTATGTGCCCTTCGAGGTCACCTTTCAGTACATGGGGGGATCCGGCGGCGATCGTTACCCGGAGGTGTCACGGCTGTCGGCACGGAACTGGTCCGTCGGCGGCCCCTGTGAAATTCCCTTCCGGATCCGCGCCGTCGCCGCGGCCCCGGTGGAGACGGTGAGCCTGGACAACCTCACCTTCCCACGGCCCGCGAAGGATCCGCTGATCGAGAACGCGACCGGTGTCACCGTGCGCAACGTACTGATCGGGGGCCGCCCGTACTCGACGCAGACAACGCAGACAACGCAGACAACGCAGACAACGCAGACAACGCAGACAAGGGAGGCAGGATGAAGAAGCGACGATACGGCCTGGTCGGCACCGGGATGCGGGCCCGCCTCTACCTCGACGCCATCACCGGCCCGCACCGGGATGTCGCCGAGCTGGTCGCGCTCTGCGACACCAATGAAGGGCGGATGGGGCATTACGGGGACCGCGTCGCCGCCGCCGGCGCCGGTGACCCGGCCCGGTACCACCCCGACAACCTGGCCCGGCTGGTCGGCGAGGAGGGGGTGGAGCGCCTCGTGGTCACCTCGCCCGATCACACCCACGCCGACATCGTGGTCGGTGCTCTCGAGGCGGGCGCCGACGTCGTCGTCGAAAAACCACTGGCCATCGACGCGGATGGATGCCGGGCCATCGCGCGCGCCGCCGAGCGCACGGGCCGCCGCGTGACCGTGACCCACAACTACCGGTACTCGCCCCGCAACAGCGCGCTCAAGCGGCTCGTACACTCGGGCGCCATCGGCACACCCACGTCGGCGCACTTCGAGTGGGTGCTCGACACCCGGCACGGCGCCGACTACTTCCGGCGCTGGCACCGCGAGAAGGACCGCTCCGGGGGGCTGCTGGTGCACAAGGCCTCCCACCACTTCGACCTCGTCAACTGGTGGTTCGGCGATACCCCGGTGCGGGTGTACGCCAGCGGTGGGCTGTTCTTCTACGGCGCGGGCAACGCCCGCGACCGGGGCCTTGGGCCCCGCCCACCGCGCGGCAGCGCGGAGGCGGCCGCGGGCGACCCCTGGTGCCTGGACCTGCGCGGCGACCCGGCGCTCAAGTCGCTGTACCTCGACCAGGAGCACCGCGACGGCTACCTGCGTGACCGTGACGTCTTCGACGAGGGCATCTCCATCGAGGACAACCTGTGTGCCGTCGTCGACTACGCCGGCGGCCCCACCCTCTCCTACTCCCTCAACGCCCATGCGCCGTGGGAGGGCTACCGCGTCTGCGTCAACGGCACGGAGGGCCGGGCCGAGCTGTCTGTCGTCGAGCGGGCCGCGGTGCGTCCCGTATCGGGCGCGGTGGACCCCAGCGCGGTGGACGAGCGGGGCGGGCGCACCGCGGCGGCGCGCCCGCCCGGTGAGCGGCTGGTGGTGCAGCGCCATTGGGAGGACGCCCGGGAGGTGACGATCCCACGGGGCGAGGGGGCCCATGGCGGCGGCGATGTCCGGATGCTCCGGGAGATCTTCGTCGGCCCGGACGGTGAGGATCCGCTCCGTCATCAGGCGGGGTACCTCGACGGGCTGCGGTCCGTCGCGGTGGGCATCGCCGGCAATGTCTCGCTCGCGGAGCGGCGCGCGGTGGACATCGCGGACCTGCGGCTGGGTGTCGAGGCCGGGCCGAACGCCGGGCGCGGCCGCGTCAGCTGACCGGCCGCCGCGGTCGGTCTAGCGCGCCCACCCGGCGCACGACTTCCCGCGGCGGATAACTTGCCTTGGTTCCCGGGGTGTTCAGCGCGGGGCCGTTGTGCTTCCATGCCTGGTATGCCACAGGCATGCCGGAGACGAGGAGCAGGTTCCATGAGAGCGTTCCGTCCGTTCGCAGCCCGGGTCCGTATCCCGTCGCTCCGCCGCCGGAAACGCCTGTCGGTGCTCGTGGCCCTGCTGCTGTCACTGGTGGCCGCCGCCCCGTCCGCCGCCGCCCCGTCCGCCGGTGCCCGCGCCCCGGCGGAGGGGCGCCCCGCGGTCGCGCTGGAACCGCGGGGGCTGGGCCGAGCCGTGTGCGCGGACACCTCGCTGCGGTTCACCTTCGAGACCGCCGTGCGGCTGGGCGCCGAAGGGCGGCTGAGTGTTTACCAGGCGGACGGCGTCCTCGCCGGTGTCGTCGATCTCGCCGATCCGGCGACGTACCAGCGCTCCATCGGTGGCGCGCGGTCCGACTACGGCGAGGTGCACCGCTGGACCTACGAACCGGTGGTGGTGGACGGCCGTACCGCCTCCGTCCACCTGCACCGGCGGCTGGCCCCCGGCCAGGAGTACTACGTGACGGTGGAGCCCGGCTTCTTCGAGGGCTACCAGGGCATCGACTCTCCCGGCACCTGGCGCTTCCGTACCCGGCGCGACCCGGCGCCCGGCTCCTCCCGGCTGACCGTGAACGGCCGGGGCGGCGGGGACTTCTGCACGGTGCAGGGCGCGGTCGACTTCGTACCGGAGGGCAACACCCGTCCGGTGCGGATCGACGTGGCCCCGGGGTTCTACCGGGAAATCGTGTACGTCGCCCAGTCCAGGCCACACCTGACCGTGCGCGGCGCGGGGGCGCGCCGCACCGTCATCGGCTACCCGAACAACAGCGTCCTCAACGGCGACGCGGCGATGGCCGACGTGCCGCCCGAGCAGAGCTACTGTCCGCGCCGGGTGCTTCCGTATCCCGACCGCCACAACTGCTGGCGCGCGGCCTTCGGAGTGGACGCGGACGACTTCCGGCTCCAGGACACCACCGTCCACAACCTCACCCCGGAGGGCGGCTCCCAGGCCGAGGCGTTCCGGGGCAACGGCGACCGGATCGTGCTCGACCGCGTCCGTGTCCTCAGCTACCAGGACAGTCTGCGCCTGCAGGGGCGGGCCTTCGTGACCGACAGCTATGTCGAGGGCGATGTCGACTTCGTCTGGGGGACCGGCGGGGTCTTCATCCAGGACTCCGAGCTCAAGGCGCTCGACGGCGGCTACCTCAGCCAGGTCCGCAACGGCGAGGACGGTCCCGGCAACGTGTTCGTCAATACCCGGCTGACGCGGGCCGCCGGGGTGCCCGACGGGAGTGTGCTGCTGAGCCGCATCGACAGTCGCTTCCCCGCCAGCCAGGCGGTCTTCATCGACACCCGGATGGACTCCCATGTGGCGCCCGTGGGCTGGGGGCTGACCGGGTTCGACTGTTCGTCGGGCCAGAAGCTTCGGTTCCAGGAGTACGGCAGCGAGGACCTGGCGGGCCGGCCGGTTGACACCAACGGGCGACTGGCCTGCTCCGGTCAGCTCACCGCGGCGGAGGCCGAACGGTGGCGGGATCCCGGGGCGCTGCTCGACGGCTGGGACCCGCGTGGCACGAGCGATCGACGAGAAGGAAGGTGAGGGACCGGCATGTCTCCCATGCGCCGGAGGAAAGCCCTGGGAAGTGTCCTGGGGTCGGTCGGCTCGCTGGCCGCGTTCGGCACCCCGGGCACGGCGTTCGCGGCGGACGCGCCGCGCGCCGGCCGGGACCGGCCGCGTCCGGTGGCACCCGTCAACCAGGAGGTGGCGGACGCTCACAGCCTGGCGTACAAGTCGCTCCCGCAGGAGGTCGTCGGCGTCGACGCCGAGACGCTGATGACGGTGCACACGCGGGCGGACATCGCGCGGCTGCGGACCGCGCTCGTCGCGGAGGTGTGGAAGTCCGCCGACGGGCGGTTGCCCGACGCGCTGCCCGAGGTGGAGCGCCAGGTCACGGCCCCGGAGCTGCCCGAGTTCAGCGGCGTCCGCCGGATCGACCGGCTCACCGTACGCCTGCCGTACGGACTGACCTCCGTCGTCTTCCTGCTGCTGCCGCGCCATACGGCGCACGGCCGCTTCGCGCTCTATCACAACGGCCACGGCGAACTGCCCGACACCATGCGGCGCACCGCCCAGGCGCTGCTGGACGCCGGGTACGGCGTCCTGCTGTTCGCCATGCCCCTGTACCACTGGAACCCGAAGGAGCTGCGGGATCCCGCCGACCCCGGCACCGAGGTCGTCGTGGAGTCGCACAACGACCTGGGGCCCTGGGAGAGCGCGGACTTCTCCACCCTGCGTTTCTTCCTGGAGCCGCTCGCGGTGGCCGTGAACCATGTGCGGCGGGTGTACCAGCCGCCGTCGCTGCAACTGCTCGGGATGTCCGGGGGAGGCTGGGCGACCACCGTGTACGCGGCGCTCGACCCACGGATCACCCGGAGCTATCCGACGGCCGGGTCGCTGCCGTTCTTCCTGCGCTCGGCGCCGCCCAGCCCGAGGCCGACGACGGGCGACTGGGAGCAGCGGCGGGACCGGCATCCCGGCTTCTACGGCATCTGCGACTTCCTGGACCTGTACGCCCTGGCGTCGGTCGGTGAACACCGTCGTCAGATGCAGATCCTCAACCGGTTCGACTCATGCTGCTTCAACGGTGTCGGACACCGCGCCTACGAACCCGTGGTGCGGCACCGCGTCCAGGTCATCGGCGGCGGCCACTGGGAGCTGTTGGAGGACGCCACCCACGGTGACCACATGATCAGCCCCTTCGCCCTCTCCGTCATTCTCTGGGATCTCGAGGTCAACTGCGCCCGGGAGCCCTGACCGCGCACGAGGACCCTGACCGCTCACGAGGGGAGCTGGCCGCGGCGGTAGCGGGAGGCCTCGCCCGCCGCATGGGCGGCGAACAGGGCTGAGGTCTCGTCCGGGTCGCCGTCGCGCAGCGCGGCGAGCAACTCCGCGTGGAGCTCGGCCATCGCCCGCCAGTCCCCCCGGTAGCGGGGGTTGCCCAGCACATGCAGCCCCCACATGCTCGGCTCGATGATCCGCCACAGCCGCAGCAGCGCCGCGTTACCGGCGGCCGTGCACACCGCGCGGTGAAACGACATGTCGGCGTCCCGGAAGTCACCGATGTCCCCGTCGTCCGCCGCGCGACGCATGGCGTCGATGTCCTCGGCCAGGCGCCGCAGGCACTCGGCGTCGAGCCGGCCGGTCGCCTTGCGGGCCGCGTACATCTCGAACATGACGCGGATCTCGCGTACGTCCCGCGCCTGCCGGTCGGACACCTGGGTCACATAGGTGCCCTGGCGCGGCAGCGAGTTCACCAGCCCTTCGTGGGCCAGCCGTTTGATGGCCTCGCGGGCCGGAGCCTGGCTGGTGCCCATCCGGCGGGCGATCTCCGACTCGACCAGGCGCTGGCCCGGCACCAGCTCGCCGGAGACGATCCAGCCGCGCAGCCGCGCGTAGACATGGTCGGACAGCAACTGGCGGGGGAGCGGGGCGTCAGAGGCCGACCGGGCGCCGCCGACCCTGTGCGCGGGCCCTGGGACCGGGCCGGGCGGGCCGGATGCCGTCGCCGCGCCCGGGTGGCCCGACGGCGTCGGCGCGCCGCCGAGGGCCTCCCCGCCACGCCGCTGCCCCGCCTCCGTACGCCGGAGGGCCTGCTCCTGCCGGATGCGGGCGACCGTCGACTGGGACAGGCCGAGTTCCTCGGACAGGGCCCGGGTCGACGGCACCGATTCGCCCTCGCGCGCGAGGTCCAGCACCGCCGCGACGCGGCGCTCCGCGTCCTGACGCCCCGGGCTGCGCGGGCGGCCGGAGCGGCGGGCGTCGGACAGTCCCGCCAGGCCCCGCTCCAGGAAACGCTGCCGCCACTTGGCCACCGTCGCCGGGCTGACGCCCAGCCGTTGCGCGACCTGACGGGTGGAGTGTCCCTCGGCGCAGGCGAGCACGATGCGGCTGCGGAGGCGCATCGCGCCGGAGTCCCCCGCCGACCACTGGAGAAGGGCGTCACGGTCCGCCGCGCTCGGCCGGGGCACCTGCGGCGCCTTGGACTCCTCGGGCGTGACCATGAGCCGTCCCCCTTCCGCGCGGCAGGAACTTATGGGTCATGACATGTACCTGCAACGTCTGTGTCATCAACTTTTGGCTGTGCGCACCGACTTGACCATCGTGTCACAACACACTTATGAAGTAATCGTTGCTCGATAACTGACCCAATAAAAGCCTGGAGCCCCAAAGAGTCCCTGAACCTGAGCCCTCCTGGAGGACCGATGCGCCGACGACGGACACGACGGAAGACGGGCGCCGCGATGGTGTTGCTGGCCCTGGGGCTCACGGCATGCGGAGGAGGTGGCTTCTCCGACGGCGGCTCCGGTGGCGACGGAGGTGGCAAGACGCTCCGGGTCCTGGTCAACATCACGCCCAACCTCACGCCGGAGTTCTGGAACGACCTCGTCGAGCCCTTCGAGAAGGCTCACCAGGGGGTGGACGTCAAGATCGAGGCGCCGACCGGCACCGGGGTGGCCGACACCCTCCAGCAGCAGCTGGCCGCGGGTGACGCCCCCGACATCGTCGAAACACTGGTCGTGGACGAGACGCTGGCGCCCAAGATGCTGGACCTCACCGACCAGCCCTGGGTCAAGGACACCCCGCTGGCCAAGGAGGCCATGCTGGACGGGAAGGCCTACACCGTCGGCGTGGGGGAGCAGGCACAGTCGCTCGTCTTCTACAACAAGGAAGCCTTCGCCGAGGCCGGGATCACCCAGCCGCCCCGGACCCTCGACGAACTCACCGAGGTGATGGGCCGGTTGAAGAAGGCGGGCCGCCTGCCGCTGCGGACCGCCGGTGACTTCGTCACCGGGCTGCAACTGCTCCAGCTCTCCGACCCCGCCCTCGCCCAAAGCCGCCCCGGCTGGTACCGGAAGGTGCGCGACGAAGAACTCACGGTGGGGGAGGTCATGCTCCCGTATCTGCGGCTGTACAAGACCTGGCTGGAACGCGGATACCTCGACAAGAACGCGCTGGGACTCAAGTACGCCGACGCGGAGACCGACTTCCTCTCCGGCAGGTCCGCCATGTACGTCATGGGCAGCTGGTTCACCGCGGCGGAGGCCAAGGCCGACAAGGACTTCGAGGTGGGCGTGTTCCCCGCACCGGTGGCGGAAGGACAGCGCCATCCCGGCCCGCAGGGAGCCACGATGTCCATGCCGTACATGGTCCTCAAGGACAGCGGGCGGCGGGAACTCGCGCTCGAACTCGTCAAGTGGCTGGTCACCGACAAGAAGGCCGTCGACACCCAGCTGCGGCAGGACGGCAACTTCCGCCGTGGCTCCGAGCGGGCCTTCAGCCCGCTGGAGCGCGAGGTGCAGAAAATCCTCGACGCGGCTCCCGCGAGCGTCGCGCAGGGTGAGGGATACGGCGAGAACACCCTGCCCCGGGGCTTCAACGCCGCCTGGAACACCGCGGTGCAGGGCCTGTACACCGGGCGCTCGCCCGACGACACGGCGAAGTCCGTCGACCGCTGGGTCCGCGACCGCTCCTGATTCGCCCTTTTTGGGGCTCGGTTCTCCCCCAGCTACCGCTGGGAGGTGCCCCCGGGGGGGGCGCTACAGCCCCTGTCGACGGTCGACCGTGCTCGGCCCTTCGTTCCTCAGGGCCTCCGCGCGCTCTCCCTTTCGACAGCGGCCGCGCCCCTTCGGCTCGCCCCCAGCTACCGCTGGGAGGTGCCCCCGGCCAGGGGCTGAGCCACCTGCCTGAGGCACACCATGTCCGCGAGCGCACAGGAAGGGACACCATGCGCTTCGATCGGGAAACCGGCGGGCCGCGCCGGCGCTCCGCCACCCCGGACCGGCACGCCGGCGTCGGCGGCCGCGGCCGGCGGTCCGGGGTACGAGGGGGCGGGCTGGCCACCGCGATCATGGTCCTCCCCGCCACCGTGCTCTACACCGGGTTGCTCGTCGTACCGGTGGCGCTGGCCGGCTATCTCAGCCTCACCGACTGGGACGGCTTCAGCGCCAGCCCCTCGGTCGTCGGTGCCGCCAACTACACCGCCCTGCTGGACGATCCGGACCTGCGCCACGCCGTCTCCGTCACCCTGTTGCTGGCCGGGGTCGGCACGGTGGGCCTGAACGTGCTGGGCCTCGGCTTCGCGCTGCTGCTGAACGGCTCCTCACGCGTCAACGCCTTCTTCCGGATGGTCCTCTTCTACCCCCATGTCCTCAGCGCCCTGGTCATCGGGTTCCTGTGGAGCGCCATCCTCGGCACCACGGGAGCCGTCAACACCCTGATCACCTCCCGCGGAGGCGAGGTCCTGCCGTTCCTCGCCGACCCCGACTGGGCGCTGGCCACCCTGGTGTGTCTGGTGGTGTGGTCGGCGTTCGGCGTGAACGTGGTCCTGTACCTCGCCGGGCTCCAGGCCGTGCCACGCTCCCTCACCGAGGCGGCCCGCATCGACGGCGCGACGAGATGGCAGGTCTTCCGGCATGTCACGCTGCCCGCGCTCGGGCCGTCGGTGACCGTGAACCTCGTTCTGTCCCTGGTGACCCTGCTCAAGACCTACGACCTGGTGGTGTCGCTCACCGCGGGCGGCCCGGCCGGGGAGACCCGCACGATCGCGTACCTCATCCTCTGGAACTCCTTCCACGACGGCCGCCTCGGACTCGGCTCCGCGCAGTCCGTGGTCCTCATGGCCGTCACGGCGGCGCTGGCCCTGCTCGTGACCCGGCTGCGGCGGCGCGGAGAGATGGCGGTGTACTCATGAGCCTCCGTGGTGAAACGACCCCCGCCCGCGGGCGGAGACCGGGCGGCGTGCCCAGGCTGGTGTTCCTCGGCGCCGTCACCGTGGTGATGCTGGTGCCGCTGTACGTCCTGGTCGTCAACGCCTTCAAGTCCCAGCAGCAGATCCTGACCGACCCGTTCGGCCTGCCGGACGGCGGCGGCTCCCTCCGGTACCTCGGGCGGGTCCTGGACAGCGAGCGGTTCGACATGGTGCGGGGCTACGCGGTGACGCTGCTGTTCGTGGTCTGCGTCAACGTCCTGTCCCTCGTGCTGGCCGGGCCGGCCGCCTACGTCATCGCCCGCAGCCCGCTGCGCCGATACCGCGCGCTGATGCTGTTCTTCCTCGCCGGGACGTTCATCCCCGGCCAAGTGCTGGTGATTCCCGTCGTCTACGTCCTCAAGACCGTCGGCCTGATGGGCACCGTCCGCGGCTTCGTCCTCTTCGAGACGGTCCTGACACTGCCGTTCTCGGTGTTCCTGTACGCCGGGTACATCGCCACCATCCCCCGCGAACTCGACCAGGCGGCGGCCGTCGACGGCGCCGGGCGCATCCGCACCTTCTGGCGGATCGTCTTCCCGCTGATGCGGCCCGTGGTCGCCACCATGGTCATCCTCAACACCTTCTCGGTGTGGAACGACTTCGTGAACCCTCAGATCATCCTCGGCCCGGGCAGCGGCCTGTACACGGTCACCACCGGCGTGTACGCGGCGGTCAGCCAGTACCAGACCGACTACACCGTCGTCTTCCCCACCCTCCTGCTGGCCATCGCACCCCTGCTGGTCTTCTTCGTCTTCATGCAGCGGCACATCATCAGCGGCCTCACGGCCGGGGCGACGAGGGGCTGACCCATGACGGATACGATCCGGGTGACCGCCACCGTCCCGCTCGGCGCACCGCCGGAGTGGGCCGTGTTGCAGCGCAGGCTGTTCGACGTGCTCGACGAGGCGTGGCGGGCCTTCGCCCACCGCTACTGCGAGCCCGACGGCCGGCTGCGCTACCGCGGGCCGGTGGCCGACCGCGACGGCGGCGACGACTTCTACGAGGCGTTCTTCAACTGGCCCGTCCTCTACCGGCTCGGCGGCGCCGACGACCTGCTGGACGCCTGCAAACACCACTGGACCGGAGTCACCGCCCAGCTCACCGAACTCGGTCTGGCCGTCGACGAGTTCGAGCGCGGATACGACTGGTTCCACCTGGGCGAGTCGATGCTGCTGTTCTACGGCATCTGCGCCGCCGACCCGGCCGACCCCGAATTCCGCGCCCGTGCCCTCCGCTTCGCCGACCTGTACCTCCCCGGCTCCCCGGCCGGCAACTACGATCCGGCGACGTGCACCATCCGGGCCCCGCACAACGGCGCCGCGGGTCCCCGCTACGGGTTACAGAAGGAGTGGGCCTCCTACGGTGCGGACCTGGCCGTGATGCGCCCCTACGGCCTGCCGCTGCGCGACCTCGACTCCATCCGCACCTGGGAGGACCTGGCCGATCCCGCCCGCGCCCGCCACATGGGCCAGGCCATGGACGCCCGCCTCGGCCGCGGCGACACCGCGGTCAACCTCGCCGCCACCAGCCTCGCGGTCAACGCCTGGCTGTACGACCACGACGACCGCCACCGCGACTGGGCCCTCGACTACCTCACCGCCTGGCAGCGCAGGGCGTGGGCGCACGGCGGGTTCCTGCCCGACAACGTCGGCCCCTCCGGGGAGGTGGGCGAGGACCACGGCGGCCGCTGGTACGGCGGCCTGTACGGCTGGACCTGGCCGCACGGCCTCTACAGCGTCGGCAACGCCGCCGTGATCGCCGCGGTCAACTCCGTCCTCCTGACCGGCGCCACCGACCTGCTCTCCCTCGGCCGCGGGCCGCTCGACGAGGTCCTCGCCCACGCCACCTGGGGCACGGTCACGGGCACCGAGATGAGCACCGCCGACCGCTGGCTCGCCGAACTCGGCGAGGACGCCGACCGCCCCACCCTCCTGGTCCCCAACCGGTACGACGACGGCGGCTGGTTCGACCACCAGCCGCCCCAGCTCGCCCTGCCCCTGTGGCTGTGGCACGCCTCGCTAGCCGACGAGGACCACGACCGCCTCGGACGCCTCCGCGAGGCCTGTGGCTACGACTGGCGCACCGTCCGGGCGTTCCGCAACAAGGAGGAGGGCGGCCACGAAGCCCCCTGGCTGGCCTATCTGAGCGGAGACAACCCCGGGTACCCGGCCGCGATCCTGCGTACCGCCCTCGGCCAGGCCGCCCGCCGCATGGCGCTGATCGACGCCGACACCACCGACCCGGCCGATCTGCACATCCACCACTGGCAGCGCCTCAATCCGGTCCTCACCGAGGCACTGCTGCAACTGACCACCGGGACCCCGCAGGTGCTCTACAACGGCGGTCTGCTGCCCACCCGTCTCGCCTATTACGACCTGAGACGTGGCCGCCCGGGGCTGCCCCCCGACGTGGCCGCCCTCGTCGACACCGTCACCGCCGGCCGGGTCCGCGTCGAACTCGTCCACACCGGCCTGTCCGGTACCCGCACGGTGGTCATCCAGGCCGGCGGTTTCGGTGAGCACCGCATCGACCGCGCACTGGTCGACGCGGCCGCGCCGGGCTACCCCGGCGACCCCCGCTCGTACACCGTCCCCGACCCCGTCCTGAGCACGCTCGACATCCCGGTCGGCGGACCGCGCATCGAGGTGGACCTGCCCCCGGGCCGCCGCGTCCGGCTCGATCTGCGGCTCACCCCCCGGGCCCGGCCGGCCGCCCACCAGACCGTCCCGTCGACCAGCCCGACTGCAGCCCGAAAGTAGCCGACAGTGAGGAGACCGTTCGTGGACGACGAACCCGTGTGGGATCTGCCGGTGCGCGGGGACGCCCCCGGGCCCGCGGACCCCCAGGTCCTGGCCCGGCTCGCCGAGGTGTCCGCCGCCACCGCCTGCGCCAAACTGCACGCGCAGGGCATCCGCCGCACTTTCGTCTGCGGACCGCGGCCACTCGCCCCCGGTCTGAAGATCGCCGGCCGGATCCGCACCCTTCAGTTCATGCCGCAGCGTGAGGACATCGCCTCCGGCCTCGGCCAGGAGTACGTGGAGCGGCACACCGCCCTGTGGGCCGTCCTGGAGACCATCGAACCCGGCGACGTCCTCGTCGTACAGGCCTACGGCTCCGCGTACACCGGCTGTTTCGGCGACATGCTGGTGCGCTACTTCCGGCAGAAGGGCGGCGCCGGGATCGTCGTCGACGGCCGCATCCGTGACGCGCCCAGGGTGCGCGAGACCGGCGTGCCCATCTGGGCCACGGGTGTCACCCCCCACTACGCCTCCCAGGCCGAGCTCTTCCCCTGGGCGTACGACACGCCGGTGGCCTGCGGCGGAGTGCTCGCGCTGCCCGGGGACCTGCTGGTGGCCGACGACGACGGGCCCGTGGTGGTGCCCCGGCGCACCGCACCCGCCGTGATCGCCGCCGCGCGCGAGCACGAGCACTGGGAGCGCTTCAGCCGCGCCCGCATCGAGGAGGGAGGAGCCCTCACCGACTACTACCCGCTGACGGCCGGCACCCGCGCCGAGTACGAGCGCTGGCGCGACCAGAACCCGGCCTGACGCTCCGGACACGCCGACGGCGAACCGAGCCGGAAAACAAGGAGGACCGTGTTGCGCACCATCCGAAGACCACAGCTCAGGCTCACCCTGGCGGTGGCCGGCGCGCTGCTGCTGATCGGCGGCGCGGCGCTGCCCGGCCACCGCGCGGACGCGGCCGCCGCCGGCTGCCGGCCCACGCAGCTCTTCGTCGCGCCGGACGGCCGGGATACGGCCAAGGGCGGCAAGGACGCCCCGTGGCGGACCATCGAGCGAGCCCGCGACCACATCCGAGCCAAGGGCCTCAACCGGCCGGGGAAGATGCGCTGCGACATCGTGGTCAATCTGCGCGCGGGCGACTACCCGGTCAGCCGCACCGTCGAGTTCGACGACCGCGACTCCGGGAGCGGCGGCCACCGGGTCGTCTACCGCTCGTACGACGGGCCCGGCAAGGCCCGCGTCCTGGGCGCCGAACCCGTCACGGGCTGGACCGCGTACAAGGACGGCATCTACCGCGCCGACGTCGGCACCGACCAGCGCTTCTTCACCCTGTTCGAGGACGGGAAGCGGGCCACCACCGCCCGCTATCCCAACCGCGCGTCCGACGACAAGTGGGCCCCGTATCTCTTCTCCGTGCTCAAGGAGCCGGAGAAGGAGGCCGTGCATCAGTGGCTCTACTCCAACCCCGGTGACTGGGACGCCTCCTGGGACCTCAGCAACGCGCAGGCGGTCGTCTGGTCCGGCGGCAGCTGGAGCTGGTTCACCGACACCGTGCCCATCAGGGACTGGAACCCGGCCAGAAACCAGATGACACTGTCCCACTGGACCCGCTACGCGCTGATGAACTCCCGCAGCGGCTCCCGCTACTTCCTGCAGAACTCCCTGGACTTCCTCGACCAGCCCGGGGAGTACTACCTCGACTACGGCAAGGGGCAGCTCTACTACAAACCCCGTGGCGCCATCGACGACGTGACCGTCATGCGTCCCACGGTCAAGACACTGTTCAAGATCGCGGGAGCGGCCCCCGACCGACGGGTGGCGGACATCTCCCTGGACGGCCTCGCCCTGCAGTACACGGACTACGTCGACTGGTACCGCTACGGCTGGATCAGCGACGGCGACTCCGGCGACGTCCACAAGTACCCGGTGTACGACCGGCAGATCGAGATGAACCGCAACCGCTTCGGCGCGGTCACCGTGACCAACAGCAGCGGCATCACCCTCCAGCGGATGCGGATCTCCGACACCGGCTTCACCGCCGTCTACGCGCTCTTCGCCAACGACCGCCTCACCGTCCGCGACAGCCTGCTGGAGAACCTCGGCGGCGATGGCATCAAGGTCGAAGGGCCCTACCCGGGTGAGGGCGACATCTCCGGCCACCACCTGTTCACCGACAACTACATCACACACTACGGAGAGCTCGTCCCCGGCGACGCGGCCGGTGTCGAACTCCTCAACACCGGCTCCAACGAGGTGAGTTACAGCCAGTTCGAGCACAGCGCCCGCTACGGCGTCACCCTGGAGGTGATGCCAGAGGTGGGGCCCGGCGACTCTTACGCGCGCAACAACACCTTCAAGTACCTGCGCATCGAGAAAGCCGGTCTGGACAGCGGTGACATGGGCGCCTTCTACACCTACGGCGTCGACAACACCGAGCCGTACACCAGCGACAACCGTGTCTCGCAGGTCGTCATCGGCGATGTCATACCGGACGCCTCCATGCCCGACAGCGGCACCCGAGGGGTGCACATGGACGCGGGCGGCTGCGGCTTCACCTTCACCGACATCCAGGTCGGCAAGGTCACCGACGACAAGTACCAGAGCTATCAGTGCAACACCGTGGAGAACGCCAACTGGCAGGACGGCTTCGATCCCTCCCGCATGGAGTACGACAAGATCGGCGTCAAGCCCTCCTTCCCCTATCCGCTGCCCGGCGCGGACGGCTGAGCGCACAGGCGCACCCGCGTGGGCCCTCGCCGGGCCGCCGCTCAAGCGAGTGGCCCGGCGGGCCCCGGCCCACGCCCGTCAGGAGATGACATGAACATCATGCCGACCGGCTTGCCGCCCGCCGTGACGGACGAGCTGCGCGGACTCACCTGGGACCACCCGCGCGGCTACGCGCCGCTGGAGGAACTGGCCCGGCTGGACGCCGCCGTCCCGCCCGGCTGCGAGACCGTCGGTCTGCCGCTGCGCTGGGACCGGCAGCCGTCGGCCGCCTTCGAGACAGCGCCGATCGACGGTCTCGCCTCCGACTACGACCTCCTGGTCGTCGAGCACATCGGCCTCGGCGCCGCGGTGGAGGCCGGGTGCCTGGTGGCGATGGACGACCTGTTCCCGGCGGCACAGCTGGAACACTGGCGCGGGCGTACCGTCGGCGCCTGCTACGAAAGCCATGTGCTCGGCGGCCGGGTTTGGGCGCTGCCGCTGGACGCCGCGGCCCAGGTGGCCGCGGCCCGCCCCGACCTGATGGCCGGCTACCCGATGCCGCGGACCTGGGACGAGGTGGTGGCGCTGCCCGTCCCGCTGACCCTCTGCCTGGGCGGCCCCCACGCGCTGCTCACTTTCTGCGCGCTGTGCGTGGCGCTGGGGGAGGAGCCGGGCCGCGGCCCGGAGTTCGTCTCGCGGGAGACGGGCGGGGCGGCCCTGGAGACCATGGCCCGGCTGGCGGCACGCGGCGACCCGCGGCTGTGGCGGCTCGGCCCGGTGGGACTGCTGGCGGCGATGGCTTCCGCCGAGGGGCCCGCCTACTGCCCTCTGGTGTACGGCTACGCCCCCGCCACGCAGTCGGGACCGTACCCGCTCGCCTTCGCCGACGCCCCGGCCCACCACCGTGGAGGACGGCCGGGCAGTGTGCTCGGTGGTGCGGGGCTGGCCGTCTCGCACCGCCGGACCGACGACCCGCTGGTGCGCGAGGCCATCCGGGACCACTTGCGACGGCTGCTCGCCGAACCGGTGCAGCGCGAGCTCTTCCCGGTGACCGGCGGCCAGCCGTCCGACCGCGCCGCCTGGACGGACCCGCGCACCAACAGCCGCTGGGGCGGCTTCTACCGCGCCACCCTCGCCACTGTCGAACACGCCTGGGTGCGTCCGCGCGTCGCCGGCTATCCGGACTTCCAGCGGTCCGCCTCCCGGCTGCTGCGCGAAGGGCTCGTCGACGGGCGGCCGCCCGGCCGGCTCCTGGCCGAGCTCAACGAGGGCTTCCGTGACCGGACACGGCGACCTGACCGCTTGCTGCGACCGAAGGGAAACGGAACATGAGTGAAGGAAACAGACGGGAGGAGCCGCGGGACGAGGCGCGGACGCGACCGCTGGCCCGGCGCGCGTTCGTGGCCGGCACCGGCGCGCTGCTCGGCGCGGCCGTGTTGTGGACGCCGTCGGCGCGGGCGGACGACAAGCTCGCCGCGGCCGCCGATGCCGCGGGCGGCGTTCTGGCCTTCCCCGGAGCCGAGGGCGGGGGGAGATATGCCAGCGGCGGTCGCGGCGGCGAGGTCTACGAGGTCACCACGCTCGCCGACGCGGGACCTGGCTCCCTGCGCGACGCGGTCTCCGGCAGCGACCGCACGATCGTCTTCCGAGTCTCCGGCGTGATCGAGCTCAAGGGTGGCCTGGACATCACCGGGTCGAACCTCACCATCGCCGGCCAGACCGCGCCCGGCGACGGCATCTGCGTCGTCGGCAACGAAACCAAGATCAGAGACGTCGGCAACATCATCCTGCGCCATCTGCGTTTCCGGGGCACGGACGCCCTCGGCACCCCGATCGACACCTTCGGCATGGAGGGCTGCGAGAACGTCATCATCGACCACTGCTCCTTCAGCTGGGCGGTCGACGAGGTCTGCTCCCCGTACGGCAACGAGAACGTGACGATGCAGTGGTGCGTCATCGCCGAGGGGCTCACCATGTCCGCGCACGAGAAGGGACGGCACGGCTACGGCGGACTGTGGGGCGGCGACAACGTCACCTACCACCACAACCTGCTGGTCCACAACGGCGGCCGCAACCCGCGGTTCAGCTTCGTCGAGGACATGGCCCTCAAGGCCGACCACCGCAACAACGTGATCTACAACTACGGCTACACCTCCGCGTACGGGGGCGAGTGGGCCGACGGCATCAACATCGTCGGCAACTACTACAAGCCGGGTCCGAACACCGTCGCCGACATCGCGCCCGTCATCATCGCCCCCAACCGCGGCGGCATCTGGTACGTCGACGGCAACCTCATCGAGGGACACCGCAAGGTCACCGCCGACAACCGGCTCGGCATCCGCTTCCCGCTCGGCGGCGCCACTCTGCGGGACGAGCCCGTGGCCTTCCCGAGCCCCATCGAGGAACAGACTCCGAAACAGGCGTACAAGGCGGTCCTGGCGGGCGCCGGCGCCGTTCTGCCGCGCCGGGACGCGATCGACGCGCGGCTGGTCAACGATGTGCGCAAGGGCACCGGACGCATGATCAACTCACACCGGGAGGTGGGCGGCGTGGCGCCGCTGACCTCCGCCGAAGCCCCGAAGGACAGCGATCACGACGGCATTCCCGACGACTGGGAGCGAGCACACGGCCTGGACCCCGACGACCCGGCGGACGGCCGCGCCATCGACCCGGACACCGGTTACAGCAACCTGGAGCTCTATCTGAACTCCATCGGGCGCACCGGCGCCCCGAACCCGGCCGTCGCCCTCACCGCCCCGGCCATTGATCAGGTTTTCGCAGGTGACACCGGCACCAGCGACCTCACCCTCCGCGCCACCGCCTCCGCCGCCGACGGCGCGGGCATCGCCTCCGTCGTCTTCTACGCCGACGACAAGAAGCTCGGCGAAACCACCGCCGCGCCGTACGAGATCGTGTGGGCGGGCGCGCCCGCGGGCACCCACCACCTCACCGCCCGCGCCACCGACAGCACCGGCACCGCCACCATGTCGAGCATGGTGCCGGTCCACGTCAACCGCTCCACCGCGGTGGGGGCCTGGACGGCGGCCGACGTCGGCCCGGTGCCCATCGCGGGGGCCGCCGCACTGGACGGCGGGGTGTTCACCCTGCGCGGCTCCGGAAAGATCAAGGGCCGTCAGGACTCCTTCCACTTCGTCTACCGGGCCATCGACGCCCCCGACGACGAGGTCGTCGAGCTCGTCGCACGCCTGGACTCGATCAGCGCGGTGTACCAGGACGTCCTCGCCGGAATCATGATCCGCGAGAACCTCACCCCCGACTCCCCGTTCTGTCTCATGGGCATCTACGCCGCGAACGGCGGGATCAAGGCGACCGCCAAGCGGATGCACTCCCACGGCACCGAGATGAACGTCGGCAACTACCCGTGGGAGGAGGACGAGATGCTCGACAACAAGCCGTACTGGCTGCGCATCACCCTGCGCGGAGACGAGTTCACGGCCGAGGTCTCACCGGACTCCCTCCAGTGGACACGCGTCGGCTACGAGCGCGTCCCCATGGGGCCACGGCTCTATGCCGGCCTGGTGGTGGACGGCAACAAGGAGGCGAACGCCGTCGCGCACTACACGACGGCACGGTTCAGCAAGGTCAAAATCAACAACTGAATCAACAACTGGCCGGGGCGTTTTCAGCCAGCGGCACCCACACCCGCATCGCGCCGTCACCGCGGTTGTCCCACTGGAAGTACGGCACCGCGGTGGCGGTGGTGGGCCGCCGCGTGTCGACGGAGCCGTGGGTGCGGTACGGGAGCCCCGCCTGGTGCGGGCCGGTGACGGCGAGCGCGTCCGCCTCGATCGTCACCGTGCGGCCCAGCCCCGGCAGGTGCGGCTCGTCCCGCACCCGCAGCGCGGTGCCCGCGCACAGCGCCAGCTCGTCGACCAGCGTGCCCGCGGGCTGGTCCAGCTGCTCGAAGCAGTACACCAGCGGCCCCCGCTCGATCGCCGCACAGCCGCGCACCGCGTCGATCCTCGGATGCGGCACGGTGAGCCGCGGCGTCATGTCCAGCTCCAGCACCAGCCGGTCCCCGGCCCGCCAGCGCCGCCTGACCACCGCCCGCCCCTGCGCGTCGCCGGCCGCCGGCCGTCGCGCGCCGCCCGGCTCCGTCAGCCACGTCCGCGTACTCCACGGCGGCACCCGCAGCCCCAGCGCCCACTCGCCGGCCGGCGCGCGCTCCACGGTGACGGTGACCGTCCCGTCCCACGGATAGCCGGTGTCGATCCGCAGCCCCACCGTGCCGCCCGCGTGGGCACAGGACAGGGTCATCGGCGCGTACAGGTGGAGAAAGAGCGTGTCCCCCGCCGTGGTCGAGGCGTAGTGCGGGAGCGAGGCCACCAGCCGGGTGACCGACGGCGGGCAGCAGGCGGAGTAGAACCACTCGTCCCGGCTGCGCGGATCGCCGACCGCCTCCGCGTGGTCGGGGCGCCGCTGCAACGGATTGCCCTTGTAGTACTTCCGTCCGTCCAGCGAGCGGGCCGCCGCGAAGGCGTTGTACAGGGTGCGCTCGACCAGGTCGGCGTAGCGCCCCTCGCCGGTGGCCAGCAGCAGCCGCCAGCTCCACTGGATGCTCGCCGCGGACGCGCAGGTCTCGTTGTACGACAGGTCGGGCGGTAACTCGTAGCGCTCGCCGAAGACCTCCCCGGCCTGGCGTGAGCCCAGCCCGCCGGTGAGCGACGTCCGGGTCGCCGCCATGTCCTCCCAGCGGGCTGCCGACGCCTGGAGCAGTTCGTCGTCGCCCGTCTCCACGGCCACGTCCACGGCCCCGGCCTCCAGGTAGAGCGCCCGTACGACATGTCCGGTCACCGCCGGTGCGACGCGGACCGGGAGGTGGTCGAGACGGTGCCGCGCCCCGTGTTTGTGGCGCCCCACCAGACCGTGCCCACGCCGCTCCACCAGCCGCGCCGCCAGGGTCAGATACCGCTCCTCGGCGCTGGTCCGGAACAGCTCGACCAGCGCCGTCTCCACCTCGGGGTGGCCGTCCAGGCCGGGCCCGGGGTCCTCGAGGAACACCGCGCACAGGTGGTCGGCGCAGCGCCGCGCCACCGCGAGCAGCCGTGTCCCCCCGGTGGCGCGGTGAGCGGCCACGGCGGCCTGGAGGAGATGGCCGGCGCAGTACAGCTCGTGGCTGTCGACCAGCCGGCCGTAGCGGCGGCCCACCTCGGCCACCTGGTAGTACGAGTCGAGGTAGCCGTCGTCCTGCTGGGCCCGTTCCAGCAGCCCGGTGGTGCGGGAGAGGAACCCGGCCAGCGTGTCCTGCGGGCCCGCCTGGAGCTCCCAGGCCGCCGTTTCCAGCATCTTGTGCACATCGGAGTCCGCGTACACGGGCCCGCGGTAGGCGCCCTTCTCCTCGCCCGCGGCGATGCGCAGATTGGCCAGGGCGCCGGACTTCTCCAGCCAGTGCAGGGCCAGCGGCACGCTGTCGGCGCGGTTGACCCGCTGCCACAGCCGCCACAGGCCGTCCGTCACACGTATCCGCGCGCCGCCCGGCGGGCGGTGTGCCGTGCGCGCGCCGGGGGAGGGGAGTACGGGGCCGTCCACGGATGCCTCCTTGGCGTGAGGGCTGTGGGGTGCGCTACATGCGGGGCCGGGCGAGGAAGGCGATCATCTGGTCGCGGACCCGCAGGATGTGCGCCTCCAGGAGGTCCCTGGCCCGCGGCCGGTCGCCGCTCTCCAGCGCGTCGACCACGGCGCGGTGCTCCGCGACGGCCATGTCCAGGCGGGAGGCGGTGATCGGCGCCTCCATGCCGGCCCGGGTCACATGAAGGCTCAAGTGCAGGTCGTCGTGGAGCTCCAGCAGCATGGGGAGGCTGCCCAGCCGGACGATCTCCCGGTGGAAGCGGGCGTCGTTCTCCCGGAACTCCCCATAGCGGCTCGGATCCTCCAGGGACAGCCGGGCCAGTTCGGCCGCCTCGTCCACGAGCTCCCGCAGCCGGGCCGGGACCTGGCGGTCCGTGCGCTCGGCGAACAGGCGCAGGCTGTGCGACTCCAGCATCAGCCGCAGCTCGAAGAGCTCGTACAGGCTCGACAGGGAGGGGATGGCCACGGTGAAGCCGACCGACGCGTCGTACGCCAGCAGGCCGCGCTCGTAGAGCCGGCCGACCGCGCTGCGCACCGGGGTGCGGCTCATGCCGAGGCGGCGGGCGAACTCCCGTACCGGAACCGCCTGGCCGGGCGCGGGGTTCTCCTTGGTCAGCCACTCCACGATCGCCGTGCGGGCCCGGGTCTCCAGGCTCTCGGCGGGGCCCGGCTCCGGAGCCGGTGACTCCTCCTCGCGGGCCGCCGCCGCTCGCGGTCGGATCATGCCGCCTCCCACTGTTCCCACTCCCGAACGATGTGCCGCCCCTATGGTATGCCGCTGGTAGACCGGGCGTCTGCGGGTCGACGGCGGCAAAGAAATACTCCTGCGAGGGGGGTTGACGCTCCGGAGGGCGGCCAACAAACTCATGGCATACCACCGACATGCCCCTGGAAGTATCCGTTCAGAGCCTGCTGCACAGGAACATCGGCTCGGCCGCCCCGTTTTACGACGGCACGACGGCGTGAGGCGCGGTGGATCGGTCCGCACTGGAATGCCAGCTGGAATCCCACCCCCGTGGACTATCTGGAGCGTGGACATGACTCCCGAACGTATCCCCGGGGCCACCCGGTACCGCGCCGGCACACTGGATCGACGCGCCCTGCTGCGCGCCGGCGCCGGAATGCTCGCGGTGGCCGGCCTGCCCGGCTGCGGGTTCTTCGAGACGGATCCCGACAACGGCGAGTCGGAGGGAGAGAAGGGCAAGGAGGCGCCCTCGCTCAAGAAGCGGGTGGACGCCGGCGAACTGCCCCCGGTGGCCGAGCGCCTGCCCGACAAGCCCCGTGAGGTGACACCGCTGGAGGAGGCCGGTGTCTACGGCGGTACCTGGCACTCGGTGATGCTCACCCAGGAGGACATGAACTGGCTGCGCTACAGCATGGGATACGAGCCGCTGGTGCGCTGGGCGCCCGAGTGGCGGGGAGTGGCGCGTACCGAGATCCTGCCGAACGTCTGTGAGAAGTACGAAGTCCGCGGCGGCGGGAAGGAGTTCGTCTTCTCCCTGCGCAAGGGCTTGAAGTGGTCCGACGGGAAGCCGGTCACCACCGACGACTTCGCCTTCGCCTTCGCCGACTTCAACGCCGACAAGGACATGCACACGGCGGGCGTCTATGAGCTGTGGCTGTCGAAGTCGGGTCGGCCCGCCCGCTTCGAGAAGGTCGACGACCTCACCGTGCGCTATGTGTACGAGGAGCCCAAGCCGGGCTTCCTGGAGGAGATCGCCGGCACCTCGGGTGTGACGATGCTGCTGCCCGCGCACTACCTGAAGAAGTTCCACGCGGGGTACAACGACGGCGCCCAGGCGCTGGCCAAGAAGGCGGGCCTGGACCGCTGGATCGACTACATGGTCATCCAGGCGGACCCCTGGGCCAACCCGGACCTGCCCACCCTCAACGCATGGGTGGCCAGGAACGAGGTCGGCAAGGGCAGCAGCGTGGTCGCCGAGCGCAACCCCTACTACTGGCAGGTGGACCCGGACGGCGCCCAACTGCCGTACCTCGACAAGGTGATCGTCGATGTGGTGCAGGACGTCGAGGTCGAGGTGTTGAAGGTGTCCAACGGCGACCTGGGCATGCAGCTCTACAACTTCGGCACGGTCCGCAACAAGCCGGTGATCGCCCGCAACCGTCGCAGGGGCGGCTACGAGCTGATCGAGGTCACCTCGGACCTGGTGAACACGATGATCATCGGCTTCAACCAGACCCACCCCGACGCGGCCAGGCGCGCGCTGTTCGCCACCAAGGACTTCCGGATCGGCCTGTCGTACGCGATCAACCGGCAGAAGATCATCGACACCTTCTACGGCGGTCAGGGCCGCGCCTGGCAGTGCGCCCCGCTCCCCGGCAGCGAGCTCTTCGACGAGGAACTGGGCACCCAGTACACCGAGTACGACCTCGGCAAAGCCAACGAGGCCCTGGACCGGGCCGGGCTCGCCCGGCGCGGCGGCGACGGCATCAGACGCACCGAGGACGGCGCCCCCGTCGCGTTCACCGTGCTGGTCGTCTCCGACATGCCCGACCATGTGGACGCGCTCGACCTGATCCGCGCCGACTGGAAGAAGGTCGGTGTCGACGCCAACATCCAGCGGGTCGCGGAGACGCTGTACTGGGAACGCGTGGAAGCCGGCGCGTCCGAGGCCGCCACCTGGACCGGGGGCCCCTTCGATCTGCGCACCGGCCCGGGCGGAGACCACTACTACCTGCCCACCAACCCCCGTGGTTCCTCCCGCTACGGCGGGGCCTGGGCCAGGTGGTACACGCGCAACGGGAGGGACGGCGAAAAACCGCCCGCCGAGATCGAGAGTCAGCTCGACCTCTTCGACCGGATGCGGTTCACCTTCGATTCCGATCGGGCGCTGGCCCTGGCTCGGCGAATCCTGGCCATCACCAAGGACCAGTTCTACTACCTCGGCATCTCCACCCCGCCCTCCGAGTACGGCATCGTCAGGAAGAACGTCCACAACGTGCCCAAGAAGTTCAGCGGGGCCGTGCTGCACCAGGCGCCGGGGCCGAGCAACCCCTCGACGTACTTCATCTCGGGCAAGGCCTGACGGACCGCCGGCATGCTGTCCTTCCTCACCCGCCGCCTGCTGCTGATGGTCCTGACCCTCTGGGCCGTCTCGCTCGCCTCGTTCTTCATCGTCAGCCTGCCGCCCGGGGACTATGTCTCGACCCTCCAGGCCGAGGCGGAGAGCCGCGGCGAGCTCATGAGCGACGTGGAACTGGTCGCGCTGCGCGAGCGCTACGGACTCGACCAGCCATTTCTCGCGCAGTACTGGAAGTGGATTTCGAACATCCTCTTCCACGGCGACTTCGGGCAGGCCTTCGCCTGGAACAGCCGCCCGGTCTCGGACCTGATCTGGGACCGGGTCGGCCTGTCCTTCTTCCTCTCCCTGTCCACGCTGCTGCTGGTGTGGGCGGTCGCCTTCCCGATCGGCATCTACTCCGCCGTACGGCAGTACTCGGCCGGCGACTATCTCGCCACCTTCTTCGGCTTCATCGGGATGGCCGTCCCCGAGTTCCTGCTCGCGCTCGTCCTCATGTGGGTCGGGATGCGCTACTTCGGGCAGAGCCCCGGAGGGCTGTTCTCGCCCGAGTACCAGGACGCCGCCTGGAACCTGGGCAAGCTGCTGGACCTGATGGGGCACCTATGGCTGCCGATCCTCATCATCGGCATGTCCGGGACGGCCGGACTGATCCGCACCACCCGCGCCAATCTGCTGGACGAGCTCTACAAGCCGTACGTGGTGGCGGCCCGGGCCAAGGGCATGCCGGAGTGGAAACTCCTGCTCAAATACCCGGTGCGGATGTCGCTGTCCCCGTTCTTCAGCACCGTCGGGTGGCTGCTGCCCGGCCTCATCAGCGGCGAGACCATCATCTCCATCGTGATGAGCCTGCCCACCACCGGGCCACTGCTCCTGAGCGGAGTGGAGAACCAGGACATGTACCTGGTCGGCAGCTTCGTGCTGATCCTCTCCACCCTCACCGTCATCGGGACCCTGGTGAGCGACCTCGTGCTCGCCTGGTGGGACCCCAGGATCCGACACCGGTACGAGGGCGGGTGAGGGCGGATGCCGATGCGATCCAAACGCTCCAAGCACGCCACACCGGGCGCCGGCGGCCAGGGTCGGGAACCCGGCCGCGCCTCCCCATGGCGCCTGGTGTGGCGGAAGTTCCGCGGGCACAAGCTGGCGGTGGCCGGGGCGGTCGTCGTGCTGTGCGCCTACCTCGTCGTCGCCTTCGCCGAATTCCTGGCCCCCGGGTCCCCGAGCGCCGCCGACGAGCGGCACACCTATGCTCCGCCGCAGATGGTGAAGGTGGACTTCAGCTGGGACGACGGCCTCGAGCTGTACGTCAACGGCTTCCGCACCGAGCGGGACCCGGAGACCTTCGAGCAGATCCACACCGTCGATCCCGAACAGCGCGTCCCGCTGCGGCTCTTCGCCCGAGGAGACGGTTACCGCCTGTGGGGCATCATCCCGTGGGACCGGCACCTCATCGGCCCCGCGGACCCCGGCCAGAAGGTGTACCTCCTCGGCACCGACCGGGCCGGCCGTGACCTGTTGTCCCGTATCATCCACGGCTCGCGGGTCTCGCTGTCCATCGGCCTCATCGGCGTCACCGTCAGCTTCCTGCTGGGACTCCTCTTCGGCGGGATCTCCGGCTACTTCGGGGGCGCGGCCGACACAGTCATCCAGCGCCTCATCGAATTCCTGATGGCCATCCCCACCCTGCCGCTGTGGCTCGCCCTCTCCGCCGCCGTTCCCCCCGACTGGGGTCCGCTGCTGAGGTACTTCGCGATCACCACCATCCTGTCGGTGATCGGCTGGACGGGCCTGGCACGGGTGGTGCGCGGCCGGTTCCTCTCCCTGCGCGAGGAGGACTTCGTGATCGCCGCCCGCCTGGACGGCTGCGGTCGCGGCCGCATCATCTTCCGCCACATGGTGCCGTCCATGTCGAGCCATGTCATCGCCTCGATCACCATGGCCGTACCGGCGATGATCCTCGGCGAGACCGCGATGAGCTTCCTCGGCCTCGGCCTCCAGTCCCCGGCCGTCAGCTGGGGCGTGCTGCTCCAGGAGGCCCAGAACGTCCGCACGGTGGAGACCGCGCCGTGGCTGCTGCTTCCGGGGGTGGCGGTCGTCGTCACCGTCCTCGCCATGAACTTCGTCGGCGACGGGCTGCGGGACGCCGCCGACCCGTACAAGAGTTAGGAGCGTGTGTGGTGGCACCCGCCGAGACGATCCTCGAGATCAGGGACCTGCGCACCCACTTCGAGCTCGAGGACGGAGTGGTGCGTGCCGTCGACGGCGTGGACCTGGACATCCGGCGGGGCGAGGTGGTCGCGGTCGTCGGCGAGTCCGGCTGCGGCAAGAGCGTCATGGCCCGCTCCGTGCTGCGGCTGGTCGACCGGCCCGGCCGCATCGCCGGCGGTCAGGTCCGGGTCCGCACGGACACCGGGTGGGCCGATGTGCTGACCGCCGACGCCCGCACCGTACGGTCCATCCGCGGCGGGCGCGTCGCCATGGTCTTCCAGGAGCCCATGACATCCATGAGCCCCATGCACACCCTCGGCAACCAGATCGCCGAGGCCATTCTGCTGCACGAGCCGGTCACCAAGGCCGAGGCCCGCGCCCGGACCGTCGAACTCCTCGGCCGGGTCGGCATCCCCGCCCCCGAGCGGCGCGTCGACGAGTACCCCTTCCAGATGAGCGGCGGCATGCTGCAGCGCGCCATGATCGCGATGGCCCTCTCCTGCGGTCCCGAACTGCTCATCGCCGACGAACCGACCACCGCGCTCGACGTCACCACCCAGGCCCAGATCCTCGATCTGCTGCGCTCCGTGCAGCGGGACACGGGCATGGCGCTCATGCTCATCACCCACGACCTCGGGGTCGCGGCGCAGCTGGCCGACCGCGTCGCCGTGATGTACCTGGGCACCGTCGTCGAACACGGCGACCTCGCGGCCGTGTTCCGGGAGCCCCGCCATCCGTACACCAAGGCCCTGCTGCGGTCCGTGCCCCGGCTCGGCGCCCGGCCCCGGGAACGGCTCAGGCCCGTACGCGGCATGGTGCCGCCCCCCTACCGGCGCCCGGGCGGCTGCCCGTTCCATCCGCGCTGCGAGGAGTTCATGGCCGGACGCTGCGATGTGACGGTGCCACCGCCGGTCACCGGCCCCGAAGCCGCGCGCGCCGTGAGGTGCCTGCTGTACGAGGAGACCCGCACATGACCGCACCCCCCGGCCCGGCGCCGGACCCCACCCTCCTCCGGGTCCACGGCCTGACCAAGCACTTTCCCATCCGCCACGGGCTGTTGGGCCGCACCGTCGGCCACGTCCGCGCCGTCGACGGCGTCTCCTTGAAGATCCCGGCGGGCCGCACCGTCGCGCTGGTCGGGGAGTCCGGCTGCGGCAAGAGCACCCTGGGCCGCTGCCTGCTCAGGGTCCACGAGCCCACCTCCGGGGAGATCCGCTACCACCCACGGGACGGCGACCCCGTCGACCTGGCGGCTCTCGGCGAGCGGGCCCTCAAGCCGTACCGCAATGAGATCCGGCTCGTCTTCCAGGACCCGTACGCCTCGCTCAACCCGCGGATGACCCTGCTGCAGATCGTCGGCGAACCCCTCAGAGCCAACCTCGGCCTGCGGGCCGCCGAGATCGAGGAGCGGGTTGCCGAACTGCTGCGCCGCGTCGGCCTGCCCCCCGAGTATCTGCGCCGCTACCCCAACGCCTTCAGCGGAGGCCAGCGGCAGCGCGTCGGCATCGCCCGGGCGCTGGCCCCCGGGCCTCGCCTGGTGGTCGCCGACGAGGCGGTGAGCGCGCTGGACGTGTCCGTGCGCGCCCAGATCCTCAATCTGCTCAAGGACCTCCAGGACGAGTCCGACCTCACCTATCTCTTCATCTCGCACGACCTGGGCGTGGTGGAGTACATGGCCGACGAGGTGGCCGTGATGTACGTGGGCAAGGTGGTCGAGACCGGCGCCACCGACGACCTGTACGAGCGGCCCCTGCACCCCTACACCGAGGCGCTGCTGTCGGCCGTCCCCGACCCGGACCCGGGCGCGCGCCGCCGGGAGCGCATCGTGCTGCGCGGAGAGGTGGCCGATCCGTCGCGGGTGCCGCCCGGCTGCCCGTTCCACCCGCGGTGCCGCTACGCCCAGGACCGCTGCCGCACCGAGGTGCCCGCCCTGCGCGAGCCGGCGCCGGGCCGGGCGGTGGCCTGCCACTTCGCCGGAGAGCTGGACCTGAAAGGAGTGCACGGCACATGAGCGACTCGCGCTTCGACGGTGTCGTACGGCCCTCGGCGCACGACGGGAGGGTGCGCGAGGCGCTGCTGCCCGTGATCCATCCCGGCGACAGCCACGCCGCCAATCTCCTGGAGCTCGACGGCGGCGACCTGCTGTGCGCCTGGTTCAACGGCCCGCAGGAGGGCGACCGGGACACCAATGTCGTCCTGTCGCGGCTGCCCCATGGATCCGGCCGCTGGAGCACACCGGTACCGCTGTCCGCCGACCCCGTCCGCTCCGAGCAGAACCCGGTGCTCGCCCAGCGGCCCGACGGCACCGTCTGGCTCTTCCACCCGTCGGGCGAACCCCATGACCAGACCACCGCCCGCCTGATCGCCCGCACCTCTCCCGACGGCGGCCACACCTGGAGCCCGCCGCGCGTCCTTCTGGAGGGGCCCGGCGTCTTCGTCCGCAATCCACCGCTGACGCTCGACGACGGCACCTGGCTGCTGCCCGCCTACCGGTGCCGGCGCTCGGGCGAGTACAGCACCGTGCTGATCAGCGGGGACGGGGGCGAGAGCTGGAAGGAGCACGACCTGCCCGGAGCCGAGCACCTGGTCCAGCTGACCGCCGTCCCGAGGGATGACGGGTCCCTGTTCGCGATGTTCCGCAGCCGAGCGGCGGACCGGATCCACGCCTCCGAGTCGACCGACGGCGGCCGCACCTGGGCCCCGCCGACCAGGACCGGGCTTCCGAACAACAACTCGGCCGTCCAGCTCACCCGGCTGCGCGGCGGGACCCTGGCGCTGGTCTACAACCACGCGAGTCTGGAGCGCGGGGAGTACCGCTGGGTGGGGGAGGGCGACGGACGGCGGAAGAAGGCCCTGCGCACGCCGCTCACGCTCGCCCTGTCCGACGACGGCGGCCGCACCTGGCCCCACCGGCGCGATCTGCAGACCGCCGACGCGGAGTACTGGGACAACGAATACGGCTATTCCTACCCCACTGTCCTCCAGAGCCGGGACGGGCTGCTCCACATCGCCTGCTCCTATCTGCGCAAGACGATCAAACACCTGACGGTGGAGGAGGACTGGGCCCGGGACGGCCGCCCGTGACGGCGCCGCGCGTCGAGCGCTGGGGCGTGTACGAACTGCGCCTGACCGGGCCGTCGACCGGAAACCCGTACCGGGACGTCGGGTTCGGCGCCGACTTCCGCCATCGCCACCGCGTCGTGAGCGTCGACGGCTTCTACGACGGCTGTCACGACGGGGAGGGAGTCTACCGAGTCCGCTTCATGCCCGACCGGACCGGGCTGTGGACGTACACCACGCGCTCCGACGCCACCGAACTGGACGGGCACAGCGGCGAGTTCATGTGCGAGGCCGCTGGCCCCGGCAACCACGGACCCGTCCGGATCGCGGGTCCCCGGCGCTTCCGGTACGCCGACGGCACCCCGTACGCGCCGTTCGGCACCACCTGCTACCACTGGACACACGACGAGAACGAGGAGCTGGAGGAGCGGACCCTGCGCACTCTCGCCGCCTCGCCGTTCAACAAGGTCCGCATGTGCCTGCTGCCGACCCGGGCGATGAACCCGCCCCGGCTGCCCTTCCCCGGCCGCGCCCCCGGCGCGCTGGACACGGCCCGCTTCGACCCCGCCTTCTTCGCCCACTTCGAACGGCGCGTGCGCGACCTGCGCGACCTCGGCGTCGAGGCGGACGTCATCCTCTTCCACCCCTACGACCAGGGGCACTGGGGCGTCGACAACATGACCCGCGAGGAGGACCTCTTCCTGGTCCGCCACACCCTCGCCCGCCTCGCCGCGTACCGCAACGTGTGGTGGTCCATCGCCAATGAGTACGACTTCAACACCGCCAAGACCACCGAGGACTGGGACCGCATCGGCCAGTTCGTGCAGCGGCACGACCCCTACCAGCACCCGCGGTCGATCCACAACGGCACCCGCATGTACGAGTACGAGCGCATCTACGACTTCGCCAAGCCCTGGACCACCCACCAGTCCATCCAGCACTGGGACGCCGCCCTGACCCCGCGGTGGCTGGCCGGCTGCCCCAAGCCCGTGGTCCTCGACGAGATCGGCTACGAGGGGAAGCTCGGCCGCCGCTGGGGCAACCTCACCGGCCGCGCGCTGGTGCGCCAGTTCTGGCACGGCGTGAGCGCCGGCGGATACGTCGGCCACGGCGAGTGCTACCCCGAGCAGGACCCCGACCACGCGGCCTGGATCTCGCGCGGCGGCCGGCTGCACGGAGACAGTCCGCCGAGGATCGCCTTCCTGCGCCGGCTCATGGAGGAAGGGCCCGAGGACACCTTCGTCTACTTCGGCGACCGGCGCCACGCCCACCGTGACATCGACCTCCCCGACACCGGCGCGCCCTGGCGCCTCGATCTCATCGACACCTGGGAGATGACGGTGACCCCGCTGCCCGGGGTCCGTCGCGGGCGGGTCCGCGTCCCGCTGGACCGCCGCCCCGACCTGGCACTGCGCATGCGGAGGGCGACATGACCGGCGACCACGGGCCCGACCACGGCCCCATCCGTGTTGAGGGAACGCGTTTCCGGCACGCGGACGGAACCCCCTACCACCCCTGGACCACCGCCGTCCCCCAGGCCGACCCCGACACCCTCCGCGCCCTGGCGGCCACCCCCTTCAACCGGGTCCGGCTCACCGCCTCGGCCGCCCTCTCCCTCGACCGGCTCGACCAGCAGATCGGCGCCCTGGGCGCCATCGGTGTGCAGGCCGAGGTGATGCTGCGCGGCCGCCGCGTTCCGGAGACGGTGGAACGCCTCGCCGGCCACCCCAACGTGTGGTGGTGCGCCCCGCCGGACCCCGAGGCCCAGACCGACATCCAGGAGTACGACCACGGCCACCACCCGCTCACCGTGCACGGCGGCGTCCACACGGACTTCGGCGCCCCCTGGATCACCCACGCCTCGCTCGGCCACCAGCAGGTACGGGCCGTCTCACGGCTCACCCGGGACCTGGGCAAGCCGGTGCTCGTCGACGACTGCGGCGCCGAGGGGGACGACCAGGACCCGGACTCCGCCCTGTCGCCCGAGGAGTTGGTGTTCCGGGTCTGGGAAGGGGTGTGCCGGGGCGGATACGTCGCCCACGGCGAGGCCTACGGGCCACGCCCCTGGAAGGCCCACGGCGGACGGCTGAGCGGTTCGAGCGCGCCCCGCATCGCCTTCCTGCGCTCGATCCTCGACGAGGCGCCACAGGGCCTCGCGCACACCCCCGAGACGTACGACGCCTCGACCCTGGAAGCGCCGGGGGAGTACTGGCTTCAGTACCTCGGCCCGCACCGCTACCCGCGCCGCCCCTTCGAGCTGCCCGGCGGCCCCTGGCGGGTGGACGTCATCGACACCTGGAACATGACCGTGCGCACCCTCGGCTCCCCACACACCGGGAGCTTCGAGGTGGAACTCCCGGCGGAGCCGTACCTCGCGATACGGATCCGCCGGGCCTGACGGGCGTGAGCCATCAGACGGGCTGGTCTCACCAGTCCTTGCCGGCCGCCGCCTGAGACCTGATGTAGTCCGGGATGTCCTTGGTCTCGGTCACCTTCAGCGCCGAGCGCACCGCGAGGCCGTCCTTGAGCACATGCTGGCGGAACACCATGTACAGCGGGAGGTCCCAGTACTCGGTCTGCTGGTAGCCCTTGACGACGGCGTTGTCCCCCCAGAAGACCCCCGAGGTGTCCACGCCGGCCAGCCCCGGGATCGCGGCGCCGAACGCGGCCTGGGCGGCGTCGGACCTGAGCGCCGGCTTCATGCCGTTCCGGGCGAGCTCGGTCTGCGCCTCCTGCGACACCAGCCACTTCACGACCTCGAGGGCCTGCTTGCGCTTGCCCGACTGGGGCGGCACGAACGCGGCGATGGTGTTCGGCTGGTACACCGACCGCGAATCCCCGCCCAGCACGGGGAGGGAGGTGACGCCGAGGTCGATGTTCTTCGCCAGCTCGCGCCACTCGTCGGCGTCGTCCTCGGGGAGGTAGAGCGGGCTCAGCGCGTAGGCGCCGAGCTTCCAGAGGCTGTCCACGGCCATGGCCACATGCCCGGTCAGCAGGAAGTCGTCGACGGTGGTGAAGATGTTGTGCGGCAGGAGCAGGAAGCGCTCCAGGTTCGCGCCGAGCCGGTTCCAGCCGGCCGAGGTGATGTCGACCTTGATGTCCCCGGGTGCCGGATTCTCGCTGCCCGTGGGCAGGAAGGGGTAGAGCCCGAGCTGGTTGAACTCCAGGTACAGATCCGGATGTTGCAGATATCCCTTGTACGCCACCAGGTCCTGCTCGAACGTCAGCTTCTTGGCGAGGCGGTACGCCTGGTCGTACGTCATGCCGTTCGCCGGGGTCCTGACCCCGCGCATGTCGAAGACCTTCTTGTTGTGGAACAGGACGTACTCGTCGACGAACAGCGGGACGCCGTACACCCCGCCGTCCGAGCGGGACTTGACCAGCTCGACCGCCGCCGGGTTCAGCGAGCCGAGGTCGATGCCCTGGGAGGTGAGGTCGTCGCTGAGGTCCCGTACCCAGCCCCTGGGCTCCAGGTCGCGGTCGATGCGTCTGCGCGGGTCCTCCAGGATGATGTCGGGCACCACGCCGGCCTTGTCCAGGTCCTCGTAGCGGACCGGGAAGTCCCAGGTGACCGCCTTGATCTTCAGACCGGGGAACGCGGCCCTGAGTTTGTCGCCGATGACCGCGTCGAAGAAGCCCGGGTTCTCGAAGGGCTTGTAATTGGCCATGAAGACGAACAGTTCGTCATCGCAGACCTCGAACGGCTTGTTGTAGCGGTTCGGGACCGGGACACAGGCGGACGCGCCCGCCGACGCGGAGCCGGCCGCGGGACGCGCCCGCGTCGGGGGCGGCGTGGCCGCCGCGGTGCCGGTCAGGGCCGCGGTGCCGGCCGCTGCCCCGGCCGCGACGAACCTCCGGCGGCTCATACGGGAACGGGAGTCGCCCTCCTCGTCCCTGGGTGCCTGACGCATGCTCACACTCCTCTTGCTCGGACGCACGGACGTATGGATCAGGGGCGTTTCAGAGGCGTGGCGCGGAACTCCACTGGTATGCCATCTGAATGCCATAATGGTCACGCCGTGCGCCAGCGGGGTCAACACCCGTGCGCTCAATGACAGTTGTCGGTGAGGGGAGCCGCCGGTGTTCCGGATCGCGAGCGGTGACAAGAGCCTGGACCTCACGGTGGAGCGGGGCGAGGTACGGGCCGCCTTCCGGTACGGGGCGGCGAGCCGGGCGGAGCCGGCCGGCGGCGCCCTGTGCTTCGACGCCCCCCTGAGCGGCATGCTGGCCATGTCCACCGGCCGCCCCTGGCGCATCGGCCTGCCCGGCGCGCGCGAGCCCGAGGTCCGCCACACGGCACAGGGACTCGCGGTGCGCTGCGCGGTCGGCGGGCTCGACGTCGAGGTCGCCTTCGGGTTCGTGCGGGGGCTGCTGCGCATGGACGTGACGTGGCGCAATACCGGCGAGCGCGGGTACGAGGACGCCGTGCTCGGCGTGGCGCTGCCGCTGCCGTGCCGGAGGGCCGCGGCGGTCACCCTGCCGCAGGTGCTCTACCGGGGCAACCCGTCGGCCGACCCGGACCGCACCGTGCCGCGGCTCGGCGTCGGCCCGCACCGCGCCCTCGTGGTCGAGGAACACCGGCTGCCCGTCCCGTGCGCGCACGCGGAGTGGCGCTCCCGCGGCCGCGCGGCCCGCTGGTGGTACGTCACCCTCTACGCGGCGGAGCCCGGCAGCGGCTCCCTCGGGGCGGTCCAGCACGACAGCCACGCCCTCGGGGCGGTTCAGCTGCTCGCGATGAGCGGCGCGCTGATGTTCAACGGCGTCCCGGACACGGCGTACGTCCACAAGGGGAAGACCGCCCCCTACGACGGTGGCTACCTCGACCTTCCGCCCGGCGCGGTCCACCGCGCGCGCTACGCCCTGGACTGGGGGTCCCCGGTCCGCCCGGGCCACGGCTTCCGGCCGCTGGTGCACCAAGGGCTCGGCCTGTACGCCCCCGAGGGCGCCCGGCCCCTCACCCTGGACCAGATCGTCCACTACAAGACGGCGGCCATGGACCGCCGCTGGCACGAAGCCGCGGGGGCCGCCGGATTCCTCAAGTTCACCGGGCCCGGCCACACCCCCGGCTTTCTGTACGGCTGGACCGGCCAGAGCCTGAAACTCGCCTGGTGCGACGCTCGCGTCGGCCTGGAACGCGACCAGCCCTGGCGCGTCGACCGCTGCCGCCGGGCCGTCGACTTCTACCTCGACGGCAGTGCCGCCGGCGCCCCGCCGGGCCTGCGCATGAGCTTCTACTCCACCGAGGACCGCGCCTGGTCCGCCTTCGAGCGGGACGGCGAGCCCTTCGTCTCGTCCCGGGCGTACGGCGACGCCCTGTGCGACCTCGCCGACGTCATCGAGCTGCTGGGGAACCACGGCCACGCCGTGCCGCGGCGCTGGATCCGGGCGCTGGCCGAGGGCGTGGACGCCGCCTGCGCCACCGTGCCGCCGCTCGGCTGGCGGCTGGACGGCAGCCCGCTGCCCCAGGAGCCGGGGGCGGCCGGGCTGCCGTGTGTCCTGGCCCTGCTCAAGGCCCACCGGATCACGGGCGAGGCCCGTATGCTGCGGCGCGCCGAACAGCTCGTCGCACACTACCGCCACCGGCACGCCGACGACTGGGCCACGCCCTTCGCCCGCGCCACCCTCGACGCCGTCTGCGAGGACAAGGAGGGCGGCATCGCGTACTTCCTGTGCGTGTACGAGCTGCTGCTGCTCTCCGGTGGCGAGCGCCGTCGGGCCTGGGCCGAGGAGGCCGCCGACTGGCTGCTCACCTGGGTCTACCAGTGGGATCCGCCGTTCGAATCCGGCTTCCGGACGGCCGGGTGGCCGGGGGTGAGCGTGCAGAACCACCACGTGGACGTGTTCTTCCCGGCGTACGAGCTGGCAAGGCTCGGCGAGTTGACGGGCCGCCAGACGTATCGCCGGCTGGGCGAGCTGATCCTCCACGCCTTCGGGCAGGGCATCTGCACCCGGGCGGGGCAGTGGGGCTTCGAAGGGCTCGGCGAGCAGGCCGAGGGATTCTTCCCCACCAACTGGCAGGCGCGCGGCACCAGCAACACCTGGAACCCCTCCTGGGTGACCGCACAGGTGCTGTCGCAGGCGCTGCGGATGCGGGCGGCGCGGGCCGGGGACGACGGACCGTGGCCGCCCTGAGGCACCCCAGCGGGTCAGCCCAGCCCGTGGCGCGACGGTTCCGGCCGGTGCACCCCCCGGGGCCGGTAGCCGAGCGCCTCGGCGACGCCGAGGTGGTCGGCGAGCAGCCAGGCGATGGCCAGCCACATCTCCGTTCCCTGAAGGCCGGGAACATGGGGCGCACGGCCGCCGGGCTCCAGCGCGAAGGAGAACCCGGCGCCGTCCTGCCACCGCCCGAGCAGCCGCTCCAGCTGCCGGCGCGCCCAGTCGCGGCCCTCGGCGATCCGGTGCCCGGTCTGCCGGGCGCACAGCCACAGCGGATGGATCACATCGAGGACATCGCAGGCGTCACCGCGGTCGGGGCCGAAGAACGCGGGATCCCGGCTGTGCGCGAGCACCGTGTCCACGGTCCGCTCCGGGTACGGCAAGCCCAATCCGAACTGTGCGAACGTACCGCGGGTGACCCGGTAGAAGCCGTTGACCGGCTGCCGCCACCGGTCGGCCGCGACCGGCGCGCCCCACAGCCCGTGCCCGGGGTCGGCGCGGGTGAGCAGCCAGCCGAACAGCGCCTCGGCCGCGGGAGCGCGCAGCCCGAAACCGTCGAGGTCGCGCAGGACCGCGGTGCCGATCCCGTCCACCCAGTGGCCCGAGCGCCAGGCCTCGGTCCGCCACGGCAACCCGTCCAGGCGGTCCACGAGCTCCACGGGCGCGAGGTCCTGCACGGCGCGCACGGGGTGGGCGAAGCGGGAACCCAGCAGGTCGAGGGCGTAGCCGACGGACAGGATGTGGTACATCGCCGTGTCGTCGGCCAGGGACGGCGGACCGGCGCCGTACTCCGGGACCAGGCCGGTGTCCGGGTCCTGTAGGGAGCGCAGCCGCTCGACGAGTTCCGCGCCGTCCGACCCCGGCGGGGGAGCGCCCAGCAGGAGGGCCGAGATCTCCACGGCGTCGCACACCGCGCGCACCGTCCGGGCGGCGCCCGGACGGTCGGTCCAGCCGTCGCCGTCCCGGCAGCGGGCGAGGACGTCCGGCGCCTGCTCGCGGGCGCGCGCGGCGAACCGCTCCAGCCGGAGATCCAGGGCGCCCTGGGAGCGCGGGGCCGCGGTGGCCGGGGTGTCCCGCCGGTCGCGCAGCCGCCGCGCCGGGTTCCCCGCGGCGACCGACCAGGGCGGAAGGTCCTTGGTGACCACCGCGCCCGCCCCGATCACACAGTGGTCGCCGATGGTGACCCCGTCGACCACCACGACGTGCGAGCCGATCCACACGTCGTCGCCGATCTCGATCCCGGCCGAGGTGAGCGGCTGACGGTGCACCGGACGGTCGGGCGCAAAGGAGTGGTTGAAGCCCAGCAGCGAGGTGTGCGCGCCCACCCGCACGCCGTCGCCGAGCCGGACGCGGCCGCGCACCGTCGAGAAGGGGTTGAGGGTGCAGTCGCGGCCCATGGCCACGTCGTCGGTGACCACCGCGTGCGCGCCGATATACGAGCGTTCGTCCATCGTCAGCCGGGAGGTGTTCACTCCCGCCCACGGGGAGACGAAGACCCTCTCGGCCAGCTGGACCTCGCCGCCGCCCGTGGCGAGCCGCTCGGCCAGGTGCCGCTGGTGGTCCAGCTGCTCGGCGCGCTCCTCCTCGGTGGCCGCGCTCCAGAACTCCCAGGGGCAGTAGTCGTATCGTCCGGGCCGTTCGGGCTCATTCCCCATGCGTACCGGTCACCCTCTCCCGCACCAGTCCGTCGACGTGCTCGATCCGGTCCGGCTCGGCCAGCGAGCCGAAGTGGCAGTCGGACAGGCGCAGCCCGCGGATCGGGGCGCAAGCATAGCCGCGGGCCAGCAGGGCGCGGCGGGCGTGGTCCACCGTGACGCCCCGGATGCCGATGTCCCGCACCCGCGGCGGATACGCCCCCGTGTCGCCCTCTCCGCGGTGGAAGTCGCAGCTGAGGAACTCCTTGCGGAGATGGGTGACGGTGAGGTCGGCGAGCTGGATGTTCTCGGCGTAGCCGCCGCGCACGGAGTTGGTCTTGATGTAGAGGCCGAAGTAGAGCCCGGGGCCGCCGATGCGGCAGCGGCGTACGTACACATCGCGGATGCCGCCGGTCATGTCGCTGCCCAGGGTGATCGCGCCGTAGCGGTGCCGGAGCGCGCAGTCCTCGATCACGATGTTCTCGCTCGGCACGTTCACCCGCCGGCCGTCGGCCTCCCGCCCGGACTTGATCGCGATGCAGTCGTCGCCCGCGGCGATGTCGCAGCGGCGGATCACCACATCGCGGCAGGACTCCGGGTCGATGCCGTCGTTGTTGGGGCCGGGGCTGTCGATCGTCACGTCCTGGATGAGCACGCCCGTGCACAGCACGGGATGGATCTCCCACATGGGGGAGCGCACGATCGTCACCCCCTCGACCAGTACCCCGTGGCAGTCCTGGAACTCCAGGAAGTTGGGCCGGAAGCGGCTGCCGTCCGCGTAGACGCGCCGCTCGACCGGATCGCCCGCCTCGGCCTGCCGCCACAGGCCGGGCCAGTCGTCCTCCTGCTGCCGTATCCCGGGCCGCCAGCCGAACTCCGCCTGCCCCGACCAGGGCCACCAGTGCTCCTCGTCGGCCTGCCCGTCGAGCACGCCCCGGCCGGTGACCCCGATGTTCCGCCGGCCCTGGGCGTAGATGAAGGGCGAGTAGCCGTACATCTCCACGCCCTGGAAGCGCGTGAGGACCGGTGGGAGGTAGGCGGCCGGGTCCCGGCTGAAGAGCAGCCGGGCGCCCTCCTCAAGATGCAGATCGACGTGGCTGAGCAAGTGGACGGGCCCGGTGGCGTACGTCCCGGGGGGCACGGTCACATGGCCGCCGCCCGCGGCGCCGCAGGCCGCGACGGCCCGGCGCAGCGCCGCCGTGCAGTCCGTGCGGCCGTCGCCGCGCGCCCCGAAGGCGGTGACGGGGAACTCGCGGTCGGGGAAGCGCGGCCGGGCGACCCGTGCCACGATGGCGTCCGCCCGGCTCCAGTCACCCACCGGACGTGGCCTCCTGCCCGTCCACGACGACGCGGCGCAGCACCAGCCCCGTCACGTTCCGCGCCTCGCCGGGGCCCGCCATCCCCGCGAAGACGCAGTCGCTGAACAGGACGTCGCGGATGGGGTTCGCGTCGTTGCCGATGAGGTTCCAGGGCCTGGGGCCGGTCTGCGCGGTGAGCCGGTGCACGGCGATGTCCCGTACGTCCGGGTAGTAGTCGCCGGTCTCGACACGCTCGTAATCGAGCGCGACCTCGATGACGGCGTCCGCGACCTGGCCGACCGTGATGTCGTGGCAGGTGACGTCGCGTACGTAGCCGCCGCGCACCGGGTTGGACTTGATGCGGATCGCCCGGTCGAGCTGGGGACTGTCCATACGGCAGTCACGGGCGAGGATGTCGCGGACGCCGCCGGTCGTCTCGCTCCCGATGGTGACGCCGCCGTGTCCGGCCCGCATCTCGCACCGCTCCACCAGGGCGTGCTCGCAGGGGACGTTCACGCGCCGCCCGTCGGCGTTCTTGCCGGCCTTGAATGCCACGCAGTCGTCGCCGGTGTCGAACACGCAGTCCTGGATGAGGACATACGCGCAGGACTCCGGGTTGCAGCCGTCGTTGTTGGGGCCGACGGGGCTGTCCACGGTCACGCCCCGCACGGTGACGTTGCGGCACAGCACGGGATGGATGTTCCACATCGGCGAGTTCTTCACTGTGACGCCCTCGATCAGGACATCGCGGCAGTCGTAGAACTGGATCAGGTTGGGTCGCAGATGGTGTCCGGCGCCGAAGACCCGCTCCGCGACCGGCACCCCAGCTTCGGCCCACTCCAGCAATTGCTTCTTGTCCACCGACTCGGGGGAGGGCCCGCCGTCCACGCCCTTCGTCCAGTTCCACCAGTGGCCGGCGTCGGCCTGCCCGTCGATGACACCGCGGCCGGTCACCGCGATCGTGCGGCAGCCGTGCGCGTACAGCGGCGGCGAGTAGTTGAGGCATTCGGTGCCCTCGTACCGGGTGTACACCACGGGGAGGTAGGCGGCCGGGTCCCGGCTGAAGCGCAGGGTGGCGCCCTCCCGCAGATGCAGGTCGATGCGGTCGCGCAGCCGCACCGCGCCCGTGAGGTAGTCACCGGGCGGTACGACCACCTGGCCGCCGCCCGCCGCGGCGCAGTGCTCGATCGCGCGGCGGAACGCGGCCGTGCAGTCCGTCACGCCGTCGCCGACGGCCCCGTGGTCGGTGACGAACACCCGGCGGTGGGGGAACCGGGGGGTGCGGATGCCGGAGAGGATGCGGGCCGCCTGCCGGCCGGCGGCGGCGCGCTGAGCCGCCGTGGCGGCCGGAATGCCGGAAGCGGAGGCCCCGGCGCCGTCCCGGCCGGCGGCCCGCGCCGTGCGCGCGGCCAGGGCGAGCGCGGCGGTGGAGCCCGCTGTCAGCAACAGGGCTCTGCGGCCCGGACCGTTCAGCATGTCCACTCCTTCGCGGGGATGTGCAGGGTGTGTTCGCGCTCGGGGGCCCTGGGCGCGAGCCGCCGGGCGCCGTACATGGGCCGGGACCTGCCTTCCGGGTGGATGCCCACGACGTCGTCGCCGCGCCAGTGGACGCGGTAGGTGCGCCCGGCGGCGGTCTCCTCGGTCGTCGACTCGGCGAGGGGGAAGGTGACGGTGATGCGTTCGCCCGCCCGGGGGCGGTCGAGGCTGAGACACCCGTCGGGCGCCCACAGGCCCGGCTCCGGTCCGCGGGCGTGGGTGGCCGGGCCGGACGCGGGCCGCCGCGTGACGGCGAGCCGGGCGTATCCGGCCCACTCCGGGACGCGCAGGCGCAGTTCGCGGCAGTCGCGACGCATGTGCAGGTCGACCCGGCCCTCGTGGGGCAGATGGCTGAGCACGTCCACCAGCCGGCTGCCGCGGTTGAGCAGCAGATTGACGCGCACCAGCCGCTCGTCGCCCGTGACGGCGGCGCGCCAGCCGGTGAACAGGCCGCGCACCCCCGACCCCACGCAGCACGCCTGGACGTCGGCGGTGTGCCCCCGGCCGAGGACCGCGTCCGAGACGTAGTCGTTGGGGGCGCCGTATCCGGCGAAGGCGCCGCGGACCCGCTCGCCGACGCGGTGGTGGGTGAGCCAGCCGGGGATGTCGCGGGAGCGGTCGGGGGCCGAGCGGACCCAGTCGACGGTGGTGAGCTGGGAGGCGGTGAGGTGGTTGCGCAGAAAGCGCTCGACGACCGTCCAGTACCCGGTGTGGCCGGCCTGGGCGAGGGTGGTGCCGATGCCGATGAGGTCGACCAGGGAACACGTCTCGTGCTCGAAGCGCTGTCCGGCGAGGTCGCCGGGGGTCCAGCCGAAGGCGGTGCACTGGGACAGCGCCCAGTCGAAGGACCGGCGGACGAACGCGGTGAGGGCGTGGTCCCCGGTGAACACCGCGTACTGGGCGATGCCGTCCAGGGTGCCGAGTCGGGTGTGGAAGTGGCCGCTGCGGTACGCCAGCGCCGCGTTGAACGAGCCGTCGGGCAGGAAGACCCCGCTGTGCTCGGTGATCAGCCGGGTGAACCAGCCGCACAGCTCCAGCGCCTGCTCGTTGCCCGTCGCCCGGTGCCAGAGCAGCAGCGGCATGATCAGCCGCCCGCAGAAGGAGGCGGGGTCCGGCGCCAGATGCAGCTGGACGGCGTGCAGCGAGGGCCAGCCCTCCTCGGTGTACTCGGAGGCCGGGTAGTACCAGACGTCGCGCTCCTTGACGGCGATCCGGTGCAGGGCCGCGACCTGCCGGTCGGCGGCCCGCCGCACGGTCTCGTCGCCGCTGTCCCGGTACCAGCTGGTGAGCGCGAGCAGGGTGGCGCGCTGGTCGATGAGGCTCGCGTGCGGCTCCCAGTGGCCGCGCGGGTGACGGCGCCGGTACGTCAGCCCGTCCTCGGCGAGCAGGTCCAGCAGGGTGGCCTTGTAGCGGCTCTCCGTATCGGACCACCAGGACGCGCCGGTCATCCGGCGGGCCAGGACGCAGGCGTCGGTCAGCCGCCCATGGCTGGAACCGTAGTCCCAGTCGCCGTGGAGCAGCACCGCGGGATCGCTCAGCAGGTCGGCGCTGAAGAAGGGGATGCCACCGAGATCGGGATCGGCCAGGTTGACCACGGCGTTCATCGCCAGTTCGGCGCGCTCTTCCAGAAGCAGGGTCGCTGGAATGCCAGTCATGTTCCGTCTCGCCGTCTTGAGGTCGGAGCGAACACGGGTGAGGGGGAACGACGGCAACGCTAGGCATGGGGCACAGGGCCGTCAAGGGTGCGGAATCCGCTGGAAGAGGCCAATGTCCGAGTGCAGCAGCGCTGTTGACGCCATATACGGATCCGCTTTACCTTCGGTGCGATCGCATGTCTCAGGTGGCATACCAGTGCGGGGCTCGGCCTTTGGGAGCACACATGCTCGCCTACTATGAAGACTTCTCACCCGGCACCGGCCGCCGCGCCCCCCGGGCCCACTTCACCTCCGACGCCGGGCGGCTCGGCCTGAACGGCCGCTGGCTCCTGCGCCTGTCGCCGACCGCGGATGAGGCTCCCCTGGACTTCCTCGGCCCCGAGCTGCCCCGGGGCGACTGGTCACAGCTGCCCGTGCCCTCGCACTGGGTGCTGCACGGCCACGGCGTTCCCCGCTACACCAACACCGCCTACCCCTTTCCCGTCGACCCGCCGCACGTGCCGGACGACAACCCGACCGGCGACCACCGGTACACCTTCGAGCTGCCCGAGGGCTGGCGGACGCCCGGCAGCGTGCTGCGCTTCGACGGCGTCGACTCCTGTTTCCGCGTCTGGCTCAACGGCCGGGAGCTCGGCACCTCCAAGGGCAGTCGGCTGCCCGCCGAGTTCGACGCGGGAGAAGCGCTCCGCTCCGGCCGGAACGTCCTGGCCGTGCGCGTCCACCGCTGGTCCTCCGGCAGCTACCTGGAGGACCAGGACATGTGGTGGCTGCCCGGGATCTTCCGCGACGTGACCCTGCTGGAGAGACCGGAGGGCGGCATCGACGACTTCTTCGTCCACGCCGACTACGACGACGAGACCGGGCACGGTCTGCTGCGCGTCGACACCGACGCCCCCGCGCTGCTGACCGTCCCCGAACTCGGCATCGCCGGACACCCGGCCGGGCTGCCGCTCACGCTGCCCGGCGTCGAGCCCTGGAGCGCCGAGACACCCCGGCTGTACGAGGGGCATCTCGCCACCGGGACCGAACGCGTCCGGCTGCGCATCGGGTTCCGCACGGTCGCCATCCGCGACGGACGGCTCACCGTCAACGGCGCGCCCGTGCTCCTGCGCGGCGTCAACCGCCACGAGCACGACCCCGACCACGGCCGGGCCCTGTCCCTCGCCGCGATGCGCGAGGACCTGCTGCTGATGAAGCGGCACAACATCAACGCGGTGCGCACCGCGCACTACCCCCCGCACCCCGCCTTCCTGGACCTGTGCGACGAGCTCGGGCTGTGGGTCGTCGAGGAGTGCGACATCGAGACCCACGGCTTCATCTACGCCGACTGGCACGGCAACCCGGCCGACGACCCCCGCTGGCGGCCGATGCTGCTGGACCGCATGCGGCGCATGGTCGAGCGCGACAAGAACCACCCCAGCGTCGTCATCTGGTCGCTCGGCAACGAAAGCCACCACGGCCGCAACCTCGCCGCCCTCGCCGGCTGGACCCGCACCCGCGACCCCTCGAGGCCCCTCCACTACGAACGCGACCGCACCTACCGCCACTCGGACTTCTACAGCCTCATGTACGCCCCGGTGGACGAGGTCGCCCGCATCGGACGCCACGAAGAGGAACCGCCGCCCGAGACCGCCGCCGAGCCGGCCCTGGAGCGCCGTCGCCGCGCCCTGCCCTTCCTGCTGTGCGAGTACGCGCACGCCATGGGCAACGGCCCCGGATCCCTCACCGCCTACCAGCGCACCCTGGAGGCGCATCCACGCTGCGCGGGCGGCTTCGTATGGGAGTGGATCGACCACGGCCTGCGGCGCGTGACCGCCGACGGACGGGAGTACTTCGCCTACGGCGGGGACTTCGGCGACACCCCGCACGGCGGCACCTTCTGCGTCGACGGCCTGGTCTTCCCGGACCGCACCCCCTCACCGGGGCTCCTCGCGTACCAGAAGGCCATCGAACCCGTCGGGATCACGGCGGCTCCCGACGGCGGCCGGATCGTCATCCGCAGCCGGTACGACCTGCGCGACCTGTCGCATCTGCGGTTCAGCTGGACCCTGGAGGACGAGGGGAGGGCCATCGCCGGCGGCGAGCTCGACGTCCCCCCGCTGGGCGCCCGGCAGACCACCGAGATCCCCCTGCCCGAGCTGCCGATACCCGAGACACCGCGCGGTGAACTGTGGCTGACCGTACGGGCTCTGCTCGCGGCCGATGAACCATGGGCGCCGGCCGGTCACCAAGTCGCCTGGACCCAGGCGCCGGTTCCGCCCCGCACCACTCCGCCCGCCCCGCCCACGCCCCCGGGTCCCGGCGGACTCACCCTCGCGGACCTCGACCTCGACCGGCGGACCGGGACGCTCCGGGCCATCGGCGCCCTCCGCCTGGACGGGCCGCGGCTCGACATCTGGCGCGCGCCCACCGACAACGACCGCGGCATGGGGGACAACTCCGTCCTGCGCGCCTGGCGGGCCGCCGGTCTGGACCGCATGGTCACGCGCACCGTACGGGTCGCGGAGCGGCCCGAGCGGCTCCTGGTGGAGACCCGCGCCGCCCCGGCCGGACTCCCGCACGCCCTGCGCGTCCGGTACGTCTGGACGGCGGACGGCCCCGGGCTGCGGCTCACCGTCCACCTCACCCCCGAAGGCCCCTGGGACGGGCTGACCCTGCCGCGCCTCGGGGTGCGCCTCGCGCTGCCCGCCGGCCTCGACCGGGTCCGGTGGTACGGCAAGGGGCCCGGCGAGGCGTACCCGGACAGCGCGGACGCGGCACACGTCGGCCTGTTCACGGCGACGGTCGCCGAACTCCAGACCCCGTACGTCGTCCCGCAGGAGAACGGCCGCCGCGCCGCCGTCCGCTGGGCCGAACTCACCGATCCCGCGTCCGGTGCCGGACTGCGCGTCGAGGGCGCGGGGGACACGCCGCACTTCGGGCTCACGGTCCGTCCCTGGAGCACCGAGGCCCTCGAAGCGGCCCGCCACCCCACGGACCTCGTCCCGGACGGCCGAACGCACCTTCACCTCGACCACGCCCAGTACGGCCTGGGCAGCGCCTCCTGCGGACCGGGCCCCCTCCCGGAGCACCGGCTGACCCCCGCCGAGTGCGCCTTCGCCTTCCTGTTCCGGGCCCTGCCCGCCCGGTCCGGCCCCCCAGCCCTGAGCGGACATCACGGAAAGGGAGACGCGTGAAAGTGGAGGAAACCCCCGCCTACCGGCCCGACTGGGGGTCGCTGCGCGGCCACCGCGTCCCCGACTGGTTCCGGGACGCCAAGCTCGGCATCTGGTCGCACTGGGGCCCGCAGTCCGTCGCCCGGTCCGGCGACTGGTACGCCCGGCACCTGTACGGCCCCTACGACGGCACCGAGGAGTTCGAACGGGAACGAGCGGGCCGGCAGGCCGCCGCGCACCGGACACGGTACGGGCATCCCTCCCGGTTCGGCCACAAGGACCTGTGCGGTCTGTGGCGTGCGGAGAAGTTCGACCCGGACGAGCTCATGGACCGGTTCAGGCGCACCGGCGCGCGCTACTTCGTCTCCATGGCGGCGCACTGCGACAACTTCGACTTGTGGGACTCCGCCCACCAGCCCTGGAACGCCGTCAACGTCGGGCCGCGCAGCGACATCGTCGCCCGCTGGGCCGCCGCGGCACGCGGCGCGGGGCTGCGCTTCGGGGTCAGCATGCACGCCGGCTCCTGGACGTGGCGCTGGCTGGACGCCGCCTTCGCCGCGGACGCCGAGGGGCCCGCGGCGGGCGTTCCGTACGACGGGCATCTCACCGCCGAGGACGGCCGGGGCCTGTGGTGGGAAGGGCTCGACCCGCGGGCCCTCTACGGCCGGCCGCGCCGCCCGGGCGAGCCGCCGGACCCGGACTTCATCGACGACTTCTACGCCCGGCTGCGCGACGTCACCACCCGCCACCGGCCCGAACTGGTCTACCTGGACGACGCCCGGCTGCCCTTCGACAGCGGCAGCGTCTGCCCCGCCGCCCCGCCCAGCGAGCGTGGGCTGGAGTTTCTCGCCGACTACTACGGCCGGGTGCCCGAGGGCGTGGTGAGCATCAAGACGGTGCCTGGACGCGACCGCGGGGCCGTCCTCCTGGACGTCGAACGCCAGCAGCTCGGCGACACCGACCCCGAGCCCTGGCAGTACGACACCAGCATCGGCGACTGGTTCTACTGCGACGGCTATCGCTACAAGACGGCGGATGAGATCGTCCATCTGCTCGTCGACACCGTCAGCAAGAACGGATGCCTCCTGCTGAACGTGCCCCAGCTGCCCGACGGGACCCTGGACGACGCCACCGCGACCGTCCTCGACGACCTCGGCGGGTGGGTCGAGCGCTGCGGCGAAGCCGTCTTCGGCACCCGCCCCTGGGTGAGGTACGGCGAGGGGCCGACCCGCGTCACCGGCGAGCGCGCGAGGGAGTCGGCCCTCGCCTACACCTCGCGCGACATCCGCTTCACCCGCGCGGGAGACGAGCTCTACGCCTTCCTCATGGCGTGGCCGGACGACCGGACCGTGCGCATCCACAGCCTGGGACGGGCCGCGGGGCTGCTGGGCGCTCCGCCCCGGCGGGTCACCCTGCTCGGGTCGGCCGCGCCCCCGCCGTGGACCGCGGGCGCCGACGCACTGGAGGTGACCCTCCCCACCCTCCCCCCGACGCCGTACGTCCAGGTCCTGCGGATCGACATCACAGCGTCCGACGAAATGGCGGCGGCATGACGCACCGTGCGCCCGGCGGGGCAGCGGCCGCCCTGCGCACCCGGCCACTCGGCCGCAGCGCCGTCCCGGTCACCGCGCTGTCCTTCGGGTCCGCGGCCATCGGCCACCTGTTCACCCCGGTCGACGACGAGCAGGCGTACGCCGCCGTGGACGCCGCGTGGGACGCGGGGATCCGCTACTTCGACACCGCGCCCCACTACGGCGCCGGCCTGGCCGAGCGCCGTCTCGGCCGGGCCCTGCGCACCCGTGCCCGCGACAGCTACGTGATCTCCACCAAGGTCGGCCGCCTCCTCGAACCCCTGCCGCCGCGCCGGGACGGCCTCCCCGCCCCCCGGGCCCACCGGCCGGTCTGGGACTTCAGCGCCGCCGGTGTCCGCCGCTCGATCGAGGACAGCCTGATCCGCCTCGGTCTCGACCGGGTCGACGTCGTCTACCTCCACGACCCCGACGACCATGCCGAACAGGCCTTCCGCGAGGGCTATCCCGAGCTGGAGCGGCTGCGCGGGGAGCGCGTGGTCGGCGCGATAGGCGCCGGGATGAACCAGGCGGAGATGCTCGCCCGGTTCGTCCGGGACACCGACGTCGACGCCGTGCTGTGCGCGGGCCGCTACACCCTCCTCGACCAGCGCGCCGCCCTCACCTTGCTGCCGGCGGCACGGGAACGCGGCACATCCGTGGTCATCGGCGGTGTCTACAACTCCGGGGTACTGGCCGACCCCCGCCCGGGGGCGACGTACGACTATGTGGCCGTCCCTCCGGACCTGCTGGACCGCGCCCGTCGCATGCGCGCCGTGGCCGAGCGGCACGGCACCACGCTGCGCGCCGCGGCCCTCGCCTTCTCGGCGGCGCCGGACCCGGTCGCGAGCGTTCTCGTCGGCGCGCGCTCACCCGGCGAAGTCGCGGACGCGGCAGCGCAGTTCGGGGCTCCCGTGCCCGCGGAGTTCTGGCGGGACCTGCGCACGGAGGGGCTGCTGCCCGAGGAGGCACCCACCCCTGACCCATGAATGTCATGACCGGCCGTCATAGGCGCGCATCGTCAGGTGGCGAAGACCTGGGAGTCGTCGGCGAACGCCTTGAACTCCAGGGCGTTGCCGGCCGGGTCGAGGAGGAACATCGTCCACTGCTCGCCGGCCTCGCCCTCGAAGCGGACGTACGGTTCGATGACGAAGGTCGTGTCCGCGGCTCGGAGGCGGTCGGCGAGCTCCTGGAACGCAGGGACGTCCAGGATCAGGCCGAAGTGCGGCACGGGGACGTCGTGGCCGTCGACCGGGTTGTGGGCGTGCTGTGCGCGGCCGGGGGCGAGGTGGGTGACGAACTGGTGGCCGTTCAGGTTCCAGTCCACCCAGGTGTCGGCGCTGCGGCCCTGTTCCAGGCCGAGCACCTGGCCGTAGAAGTGCCGGGCGGCGGCGAGATCGTCGACCGGCATGGCCAGGTGGAACCGCGGGATGGGGGAGTCGGGTGGGGTCATGGCGTTCTCCTTGCTGGGCTGCTGGGCTGCTGAATCAGTTCGACCCGTGTCGGAATGTTGACATTGATACAACAGGTATTCAAGTTAACATTGCAACATTGGGGAGGTTGAAATCATGGGTGAAGCGGGCAAAGTGTCCCCGGCGCGGCGTCGAGGTCTTGCCGATGAGGTGGCGGACCAGATCCGGGAGGCCATCTTCAACGGGACCTATGCCCCCGGCGCGCAACTGCGCGAGGTGGAGCTGTCGGGCGTGATGGACGTCAGCCGCGGCCCCGTGCGCGAGGCGCTGCGGGTCCTGGAGCGCGAGGGCCTGGTCCGGTGCGCCTGGCACCGCGGCACCGTGGTGACCACGCTGTCCTCCGAGGACGTCGCCGAGCTTGAGAGCCTGCGCGGCGCGCTGGAGCGGCTCGCCGTCGAGCGGATCATCGCTCACGCCTCGGCGGAGGACTTCGCGTCTCTGGAGAAGGCGGCCGGGCTGATGGAGCGGGCCAGGGACGAGCACGAGATGGTCCGCCTCGACATCGGGTTCCACGACGCGGTCTTCTCCGCGGCCGGCCACCAGCGTCTCGCGGAGGCGTGGGAGGCCATCCGCTGCCAGGTCCACCTGTTCCTGCTGACCCGGATCGGCCGCAGCACCAAGGGCTATCTCGCCCGCGTCCCCGAAGAACACCGCGGGCTCGTCGCCGCTCTGCGCTCCGGTGACGTCCAGGCCGCGCTCGACCTGTTCGCGGCCCACCGCCGCGTCGCCGTCGACGTGGTGAGCGCGGAGCGCGCCCCGAGCTGATCCGCGTCACGTCTCGGCACGCGGCGAGCGATGCGTGCCCGACCGCGGCCGGAACCGCGCACCCTCCTGGAGCGGCCGCGGCATGACGCGGTCAGCTGGGCTGGGCCGTGGGCATGATGGTGACCTGCTGGAGGTTGGCCCGCGGCGGGAGACACGCGATGAAACCGACGGTCTGCGCGATGTCCTGGGGCGTGAGCCACTCCATCGTGTCCTTGGCGCTCTCCAGCCATGCGAGGGCGCCGTCGTCGGTGACGTGGCTCTGCAACTCTGTGCCGACGATGCCCGGCTCGATGGCCGAGACGCGCACCTTCTTCGCGCCCAGCTCGACCCGCAGGTGCCGGGAGAGGTGGGTGACGTACGCCTTGGTGGCGGAGTAGACGGCGAAGTTCGGGAAGATGTTCTGCGCCGCGATCGACGAGGTGTTGATCAGGTCGGCCACTCCCCGCTCACCGGCGGCCTTGACCAACTGGGGGGTGAAGGCGCCGATGACGTTCATCAGGCCGGTGATGTTGAGGTCGATCTGGCGCTGCCACTGGTCGGTGGCCAGCTCTTCGATGGGCGCGGGGAGCATGACGCCCGCGTTGTTGAACAGCAGGTCGGCGCCGTCCAGGTCGGCCGCCACCCGCTCGGCGGCGGCCCGCACGGCCGCGGAGTCGGTCACGTCGACCGCGAGCGCCAGGGCCGTGCCGCCGTTCTTCTCGATCCGGGCGGCCAGGTCGTCCAGCCGCTCCGCGCGCCGGGCCAGGACGACGACACGGGAGCCCAGCCGGGCCAGGTGCTCTGCCGATGCCTCGCCGATGCCGCTGGAGGCGCCGGTGACGACCGCCACGCGGCCGGAGAGAGGGCGGGCAGGGGTCTGCGTGGTCATGTTGCACACCTTTCAGGACTCTCAGGGGGAGTGGCGTGAGGGGTGCGGCGTGCACAGCCGCTCGCCACTTGCCTCACGGGGAGGCAGGACGCCATGAACGCATCGTCTCCGGGGAAGCGGGTCGCCGCCTCTCGGGCGAACCCGCCCCTTCATCTCGGCACCCGTCTCGGCACCGGGACACCGCCCGCCGGTTGCCGGGCTCCTGCTTTCGATCGCGGTCGAACGTTGACGGTCGCCGATATTCGATGGAGGTCGTACCATGACCGGAACACGCAGGAGTCGCCCCAAGGAGTCGCCGTGGCCCGCCCCCGCACCTCGTCACGGACGGTGGAGCACCCCGCCGTGGCGGAGGTCTCGCTACAGCAGGTGCTGGAGGCCCTGGTGGATCCGGTACGGCGCGCCGTGGTGTCCCAGCTGGCGCGGGCCGACGGGGACATCAGTTGCGGCACATTCGACGTGTCGGTGTCCCGGTCCACGCTGACGCACCACTTCAACGTGTTGCGGGAGGCGGGGGTGATCCGGCAGTACTACGTCGGGACGACGAAGATGAACGCGCTCCGCACGGACGAGATGGAAGAACGCTTCCCGGGCCTGCTGTCGGCGCTGGTGGCCGCATCCGTCCCAGAGGCGAGCGTATCCGCCTCCTGAGGCGCCCGGGCTGGAGTCTGCCCGGCCTCGTGCTCAAGCATCGCTTCCGGACAGTCGCCGCGCGAGACATTGACACGATTCAACTCTGAGGCGACAGTGAACGACGTTGCCTCCGGGCGTCACGTGTCCACCATTGTCATGTTGTGCTCATGGGTGCGGCGCCAGCCGTAGTGCGCCCAGGCTTTGAATCGTTTCATGTCGCGGAATGCGCAACCCTGTCCTGCTCTGTGTCAAGCCCTCCTCACCCGGGAGACGCATGTGATCAGCAGAAGGAATCTCCTCGGCACCGCCACCGCCGCGGGCCCCGCCCTGACGGGCCTGACCGCTCTTGCCGCACCCGCGGCGAAAGCAGAGGCGGCCGAGCCCGGATATGGCGGGCTCCGGGTCGAGAAGACCACCGTGGAATACGCCGACCGCCCGCTCGGTCTGGACGCCGCACATCCTCGCCTCAGTTGGCAGCTCGACTCCGACCGGCGTGACCAATCGCAAAGCGCGTACCAGGTGCGCGTCGCGACGTCCCCGGGCCGGATCAACGCCCCGGACGTCTGGGACAGCGGCAAGGTGAGCTCCCACCAGTCCGTTCTGGTCCCGTACGACGGTCCGAAGCCGCGGGCCCGGACCCGTTACCACTGGGCCGTCCGGGTCTGGGACCGCCAGGGCCGGCCCTCACCCTGGAGCGAGCCCACGTGGTGGGAGACGGGGCTGGGCACCGAGGACGAGGGGACGGCGAGGTGGATCGCCGCGCCGGACACGGTGACCCGCGGTCCCGACCTGGCCAAGGCCGACTGGGTCTGGTACCCCGAGGGCGACCCGGCCTCCAACGCGCCCGCCGGGACCCGGTATTTCCGGGGTTCCATCGCCGTGTCGGGGCCCGTGCGGCTCGCCCGCCTGGCGATGGTCGCCGACGACGGGTTCACCGCGTGGGTCAACGGCACCGAGGTCGGGGGACGCCCTCCCGTCCAGGAGAACTGGCGCCATCCGGTGGTCGTCGATATCACTGCCCTGCTGCGCGTTGGGGCCAATACGATCTCCGTCGCCGCGGTCAACGCCTCGTCGAGCCCCGCCGGACTGCTGGGCGTCCTGGAGCTGACCGACGCGGACGGTGTCCGTTCCGTCGCCACCTCCGCCGCCTGGAAGGCCACCGACGCGGAACCGTCCGGTGACTGGCGCCTGCCCGGATACGACGACGGCGCCTGGCCCGCCGCCAAGGTGCTCGCCCCGTGGGGCGGCGGGCCGTGGGGCACGGTGCGGGCGGCGCAGCGGCCCGCCCTGTTGCGCCGCGACTTCCGGGTCGCCCGGAAGCCCATCGCGCGGGCGCGGCTGTACTCGACGGCACTCGGGCTGTACGAGACAGAGATCAACGGCCACCGCGTCGGCCGAGACCAGCTCGCCCCCGGCTGGACCGACTACCGCAAGCGCGTCCAGTACCAGACGTACGACGTCACCGGTCTGCTCCGGCGCGGCGCGAACGCCATCGGTGTGAGCCTCGCGTCCGGCTGGTACTCGGGCAGCGTCGCCTGGTTCGGGCAGGAACTGTACGGCGAGCGGCCCGCGCTGCGGGCGGAGCTGGAGGTCACGTACACCGACGGCAGCACGGACCGCGTCACCACCGACGCGCACTGGCGCAGTGCCACGGGCCCGATCCTGGCGGCCGACTTGATGGCCGGTGAGGAGTACGACGCCCGGCTCGAAGTGGCCGGCTGGTCCTCTCCCGCGTCCGACGACGCACTCTGGCAATCCGTCGACATCGTGCCGGACGACACCACATCCGCCGTGTCCGTGGTGGCCCAGACGGATGCTCCGATCCGGGTGGCGAGGGAGGTGGCCGCTGTCCGCGTCACCGAGCCGAAGCCCGGCGTGTACGTCTTCGACCTCGGCCAGAACATGGTGGGCTCGGTGCGGCTGCGGGTCCGTGGCGAGGCCGGGCGGACCGTGCGGCTGCGCCATGCCGAGGTACTGGACCAGGACGGCATGGTCTACACCACCAATCTGCGCACCGCCCAGGCGACCGACTCGTACACCCTGAAGGGCTCCGGGACGGAGACGTACGAACCGCGCTTCACCTTCCACGGCTTCCGCTATGTCGAGGTCACCGGCTATCCCGGCACCCCGGAAGCAAGCGCCGTCACCGGACGCGTCATGCACACCGCCGCCCCGTTCACCATGTCGTTCACGACCGACGTGCCGATGCTCAACCAACTGCACCGCAATATCACCTGGGGCCAGCGGAGCAACTTCCTGTCCGTCCCCACCGACACTCCGGCCCGCGACGAACGGCTCGGGTGGACGGGGGACATCAACGTCTTCTCCGCCACCGCCGCCTACACCATGGAATCCGCCCGCTTTCTCGCCAAGTGGCTCCGGGATCTGCGCGACGGGCAGTCCGATGCCGGCGCGTTCCCCGACGTCGCGCCACGCATCGGCAACCTCGGCGAGGGCACGGCCGGCTGGGGCGACGCCGGTGTCACCGTGCCGTGGAACCTCTACCAGGCCTACGGGGACCGGCAGGTACTGGCGGACAACTTCCCCGCGATGCGGGCCTGGATCGCATACCTGGAGCAGCACAGCAGCGGATATCTGCGGCCCGCCGAAGGATACGGCGACTGGCTCAACGTGGATGACCCGACCCCCAAGGACGTCATCGCCACCGCGTACTTCGCGCACAGCACGCAACTGGTCGCCAAGGCCGCCCGGGTGCTGGGCCACGACCCGGCCCCGTACGACACGCTGGCCGCGAAGGTCCGCGATGCCTTCAACCGGGCCTACGTGTCCGCCGACGGCACCGTCAAGGGCGACACCCAGACGGCCTACGTCCTGGCGCTGTCCATGGACCTGCTGCCGGACAGTGCGCGAACCCCCGCCGCCGACCGGCTCGTCGAGCTGATCCAGAGCAAGGGCCGGCATCTGTCCACCGGCTTCCTCGGCACACCGCGGCTGCTGCCCACGCTCACCGCCACTGGCCACACCGATGTCGCCTACCGACTTCTGGAACAGCGGACATTTCCCTCCTGGGGGTACCAGATCGAGCGGGGCGCGACGACGATGTGGGAGCGCTGGGACTCCATCACACCCGACGGGGGCTTCCAGGATCCCGGCATGAACTCGTTCAACCACTATGCCTACGGCTCCGTCGGCGAGTGGATGTACCAGAACATCACCGGCATCGGCATCGGAGATCCCGGCTTCCGAAGCATCGTCATCCGGCCCCGCCCCGGCGGCGATGTACACGAGGCGAACGGACGCTACGACTCTCTCTACGGTCCGATCACCACACGGTGGACGCGGGCGGACGGCGGTGCGTTCACTCTGGACGTCTCAGTGCCGGTCAATACGACCGCCGAAGTATGGCTGCCCGCCGCCACCTCCCGCGCCGCGTCCAGGATCACCCATGCCGGGGCGACCTTCCTGCGCCTCGACGATGGCTGCGCCGTCTACGCCGTGGGCTCCGGCTCCTACCGCTTCACCACCCCCTGAGGCACGCGCGGTGAACCCTTCGCGTTGAGGCGCTTCTCCAGGCGTCCGCCTCATGGGCCACATCGCCCGGTGGCCGACGCGGTGGGAACGCGGGGTGGTGCCATCTCCGCTTCCTCCCGCTGGACGGCCACCAGACGCTTTCCGCGGCTCGTCAGCCCTTGCGGGTCGTGATCTCCTCGGTCAGCTGCGGGACCACCTCGAAGAGGTCGCCGACCACGCCGTAGTCGACGAGGTCGAAGATCGGGGCCTCGGCGTCCTTGTTGATGGCCACGATGGTCTTGGAGGTCTGCATACCGGCACGGTGCTGGATCGCCCCCGAGATACCGGCCGCGACGTACAGCTGCGGGGAGACGGTCTTACCGGTCTGGCCGACCTGGTTGGTGTGCGGATACCAGCCCGCGTCCACCGCTGCACGGGAAGCACCCACGGCCGCGCCGAGGGAGTCGGCCAGGGCCTCGACGACGGGGAAGTTCTCCGCCCCGCCCACACCACGGCCGCCGGAGACCACGATCGCGGCCTCGGTCAGCTCCGGACGCCCCGTCGACTCACGCGCCGTACGGGAGACGACCTTCGTACCGGTGGCCCGCTCAGAGAAGGACACCTCAAGCGCCTCGACCGCACCGGCGGCCGGAGCGGCCTCCACGGCGGCCGAGTTCGGCTTCACCGTGATCACCGGAGTGCCCTTGGTGACACGGGACTTGGTGGTGAACGCGGCGGCGAACACCGACTGCGTCGCCACCGGACCCTCCTCACCGGCCTCCAGGTCCACGGCGTCGGTGATGATGCCCGAACCGATACGGACCGCCAGCCGGGCCGCGATCTCCTTGCCCTCCACGGAGGACGGGAACAGCACCGCCACCGGCGATACCGCCTGGTACGCGGCCTGGACCGCGTCCACCTCGGGGGCCACGAGGTAGTCGGCGTACTCGGGGGCATCGGCGGTCAGCACCCGGGCCGCGCCATGCTCGGCGAGGGTGGGCGCGGTGTTCTCGGCGCCGGAGCCGAGGGCGACGGCGACGGGTTCGCCGATCCGGCGGGCCAGGGTCAGCAGCTCCAGGGTGGGCTTGCGGACGGCACCGTCCACGTGGTCGACATAGACGAGGACTTCAGCCATGGGAATCGCTCTCCTGCGACATGCGAAAGATCTGGGGCGGTAGGGGCAGTGCGGCTCCGATGAGCTTCTGACCCGCGAGGCAGCGATTTCAGATGAATTTGCGCTCCGTGAGAAAGGCAGCGAGTTGCTTGCCGCCCTCGCCCTCGCCGTCGTCCGTGACGATCGTGCCGGCGGTGCGGGCCGGACGCTCCGTGGCGCCGTCCACGGCGGTCCAGGCCCCCTCCAGACCGACCTCGTCCGCCTCGATCTGGAGATCGGACAGGTCCCAGGAGGTCACTGGCTTCTTCTTCGCGGCCATGATGCCCTTGAACGACGGGTAGCGGGCCTCACCCGACTGGTCGGTCACCGACACCACCGCCGGAAGCGACGCCTCCAGCCGCTCGGTCGCGGTGTCCCCGTCACGGCGGCCCTTCACCGTGCCGTCGGGGCCACCCTCGACCGCCACCTCCGACAACAAGGTGACCTGCGGGACGCCCAGGCGCTCGGCGAGGATCGCCGGGAGCACGCCCATGGTGCCGTCGGTGGAGGCCATCCCGCAGATGACCAGGTCGTAGCCGGTCTGCTCGATGGCCTTGGCCAGCACCAGCGAGGTGCCCAGCGCGTCGGTGCCGTGCAGGTCGTCGTCCTCGACGTGTACGGCCCTGTCCGCGCCCATCGACAGCGCCTTGCGCAGCGCGTCCTTGGCGTCCTCGGGGCCGACGGTCAGGACGGTGATCTGGGCGTCAGCACCTTCCCGCCGGCGCTCCTCCGCGATCCGCAGCGCCTGCTCGACCGCGTACTCGTCCAGCTCCGACAGCAGGCCGTCCACCTCGTCCCGGTCCACGGTCAGGTCATCGGCGAAACGCCGGTCGCCGGTGGCATCGGGCACGTACTTCACACAAACAACGATCCTCATTCCAGTCCTCCTCGCTTGACGAGCTGAGCCGCGATCACATTGCGCTGGATCTCGTTGGTGCCCTCACCGACGATCATCAGGGGTGCGTCGCGGAAGTAGCGCTCCACGTCGAACTCGGTGGAGTAGCCGTAACCACCGTGGATACGGACGGCGTTGAGCGCGATCTCCATGGCGGTTTCGGAGGCGAAGAGCTTCGCCATGCCCGCCTCCATGTCCACGCGCCGGCCCGCGTCGGCCTCGCGCGCCGCGTACAGGGTGAGCTGACGTGCCGCGGTCAGCGACGTGGCCATGTCGGCGAGGTAGTTGCCGATCGACTGGTGTTTCCAGATCGGTGTGCCGAACGACTCGCGTTCCTGCGCGTAGGCCAGCGCGTCCTCCAACGCCGCCCGGCCGACCCCGAGCGCACGGGAGGCGACCTGGAGCCTGCCGGTCTCCAGCCCCTTCATCATCTGGGCGAACCCCTTGCCCTCGACACCGCCCAGGACGGCGTCGGCCGATGCCCGGTAGCCGTCGAAGGACAGCTCACAGCTCTCGACGCCCTTGTAGCCGAGCTTGGGCAGATCGCGGGAGACCGTCAGACCGGGCCCGTGTTCGACCAGCAGGATGGAGATGCCCTTGTGCGCGGGGGAGGCATCGGTGTCGGTCTTGCACAGCAGGGCGATCAGCTGGGAGCGGCGGGAGTTGGTGATCCATGTCTTTGAGCCGCTCACCACATAGCCATCCGCCTCCCTGCGGGCGACGGTGCGCATGGCCTGCAGGTCGGAGCCGCCGCCCGGTTCGGTCAGCGCCATGGTGGCCCGGATCTCGCCGGTAGCCATCTTCGGCAGGTAGCGGCGCTTCTGCTCCTCGGTGCCGAAGTGCAGCAGCAGTTTGGCGACCACGGAGTGGCCGCCCATGGCACCCGCCAGGCTCATCCAGCCGCGAGCGAGTTCCTCGGTGATCAGGACGTAGCAGGGGGTGGAGACCGGTGTGCCGCCGTACTCCTCGGGGACGGCGAGCCCGAAGATGCCGAGCTGCTTCATCTGCTCGATCAGGGCTTCGGGATAGGTGTTGGCGTGTTCGAGGCCCTGGACGACCGGTTTCACGTCCTTGTCGACGAAGTCGCGCACCGTACTGACGATGAACTGCTCGTCCGCGGACAAGATATCGAGGGTGCTCATGCTGAGACGCTCCTGGAAGACGGGATGTGTGCGGGCGGGCGGATCAGACGACGCGCTCGGCCCGGAGGGTGTCGATGTCGGCCGCGCTGTGTCCCAGCCCGGCGAGGATCGTGTCGGTGTGCTCACCGACTGCCGGGACCGCGTCCATACGGGGAGTGACACCGGCGAGGTCCACGGGCGGCAGCAGCGCGGGCACCACGGCCCCCGGGACGCGCACGTCCCGCCAGCGGCCCCGGGCGCTCAGCACGGGATGGCCGAGGAACTCCTCGACACCGTTCACGCCCGCGTTGGCGATGCCCGCCGCGTCCAGCAGGTTCATCACCTCCCCGCCGGCCAGGGAGCGGAACCGCTCGGCCACGATCGCGTCGAGCTCCTCGCGATGGGCTACGCGGGCCGGTCCGGTGGCGAACCGAGGGTCGTCCGCCAGCTCCGGCCGGTCCAGGAACCGCTCGCACAGCGCGCCCCACTCCCGCTCGTTCTGGATGGAGAAGAGGACCTCCCTGCCATCGGCGGCCGGGTAGGCGCCGTACGGGGCGATGGTGGCGTGCTGGGTGCCGAGCCGCGGCGGCTGGGTGCCGCCGTGGCGGGTGTAGTACGCGGGCTGGCTCATCCACTCGGCCAGCGCCTCGAACAGGGACACCTCCACGGGGCGGGCGATGCCACTGGTCGCGCGGGTGAAGAGCGCGGTGAGGATCCCCGAGTACGCGTACATACCGGCGGCGATGTCGGCGATCGACACCCCCACCCGGGCGGAGCCGTGCGCGTTGCCGGTGAGCGAGACCAGACCGGTCTGGCACTGCACCAGCAGGTCGTACGCCTTCCGGTCGGCCCACGGCCCGCTGGTGCCGTAGCCGGAGATGGTGCACGGAATGAGGGCGGGATGGCGTTCGGCGAGGGCCTCCGCGCCCAGGCCCAGCCGGGTGGCCGCGCCCGGTGCGAGGTTCTGCACGAACACATCGGCCTCGCTCAGCAGCCGCTCCAGGATGTCCCGGCCGCGCGCCGACTTCAGGTCCAGGGTCAGGGATTCCTTCGACCGGTTGAGCCATACGAAGTAGCTGGACTCGCCGTGCACCGTGGTGTCGTACCGGCGGGCGAAGTCGCCCCCGCCCGGACGCTCCACCTTGATGACCCGGGCGCCGAGGTCGGCCAGCTGGCGGGTGGCGAACGGGGCCGCCACCGCCTGCTCGACGCTGACGACGGTGATGCCGGAGAGCGGAAGCTCGGTCATGGGCGACCTCCAGACGGCTGACCGGGACATGCTCCGTGCCATGGCCCGGCACACCCCGATCCCCGTGTTCCGAGCACAGTGCCATCATGGACACTCATGGTGTTGTTCGTGAAATAGCAATCTGTGATGCAGCCATGCCGGGGCAGGATGGCAGGGAGAGCGGCCGGTGGACGTCAAACAACTCAAGGCACTCGTCACGGTCGCCGAGGTCGGCAGCGTCACCCGGGCCGCGGAGCTGCTGCATCTGGTGCAGCCCGCGGTCACCCGGCAGATCCGCACCCTGGAGCAGGAGCTGGGCGTCCCCCTCTTCGAGCGGACCCGGCAGGGCATGCGGCCCACCGAGGCCGGCGCCATCATGGTCGACCGCGCCCGCCGTGCCCTGAACGAGCTGGAGCGCGCCCGTGTCGAGGTCCAGCCGACCCCGGGCGTGGTGACCGGCATCGTCACCGTGGGCCTGCTGGAGAGCACCACCGATTTGCTGGCGGAGCCACTGGTGTCCGCGCTCGCCCGCGACCAGCCCGGGATCGAGCTGCGCCTGATGACGGCGTACTCCGGGCACCTCCAGCAATGGCTGGACGACGGCGACCTGGACCTGACGCTGCTCTACAACCTGGCCGGCACCCCCTCGCTGAACGTCCGCCCCCTGGTGCGCGAGCATCTGTGGGTGGTCGCGCCCCCGTCCGAGGGCCTGCGTGGCGATGACCCCGTCCCGTTCGCGCGGGTCGCCGAGCATCCGCTGGTCATGCCCGCGGCCGGCCACGCCCTGCGCAGCCTGATCGACGGGGCCGCCGGCCGGGCCGCGGTCGAGATGGACGTCGTCGTGCAGACCAACTCCATGCGGGTGCAGAAACAGCTCGTCCGGGCCGGCCACGGCTGGACCATCCTGCCGGGGGTGGGCATCGCCGCGGATGTGGCCGATGGCACACTCAGCGCGGCCCCGCTGTGCGACCCCGACGTATGGCGCTCGATCGTCCTCGGCACGCCACGCAACGGGCGGACACCACCCGCGGCGGAGGTCGTCGCCCGAGAGCTGGTCCGTCATATCGCCTCGGCCGTGCACCAGGGGCGATGGCCCTCCGCCCAGCTGCACACGCAGACCACGCGCACCAACGACATATGACGCCCGTGGGCCGAGGAAGAGCCCGCCGGACAGCCCGACGAGAAAACGAGAAAAGGTAAGAAACCCGCATGACAAGCACCGACGTCCACCAGCAGGACGGCCACGCCCGCGCCCTGGACGGCACCCTCCTCGCCTACCAGCGCCGGGGCACCGGACGGCCGCTGGTGCTCCTGGCGGGCCAGGCGAACAACCACCACTGGTGGGACGGCGTACGGGCGGACTTCCATGCCACGCACACCACCCTCACCATGGACTGGCGTGGCACAGGGGAGAGCGGAAAACCCGATGAGCACTACTCGACGCGGGGTTTCGCCGACGATGTGATCGCCGTCCTCGACCACCTGGGCATCGAGCGTGCCGATCTGTACGGGACCTCCATGGGAGGGCGGGTCGCCCAGTGGGTCGCCGCCCGCCACCCGGACCGGATCCGGCGGCTCGTCCTCGGCTGCACCTCACCCGGCGGGCCTCAGGCGAGGGAACGCGACATGGCGGTGCGGCGCTCCCTGGCCCAGGCCGACGCGCGGGCGGCGAGGGAAGCGCTGATCGACCTCATGTACACCCCGGCCTGGCGGTCCGGACACACCGGGCCCTATACGACCCTCGGCGACCCCGGCATGCCCCCGCACGCCCGGCGGCGCCACCTGGTGGCCTCCAACGAACACGACGCCTGGGACGCACTTCCGCTGATCAGCGCGGCCACGCTGATTCTGCACGGTGCGGACGACCGGCTCACCCCCTCCGCGAACGCACCGCTGCTCGCCTCGCGTATCCCCCGGGCGCGTACCCATGTCTTCGAGGGCGCACGGCACGGCTATTTCGAGGAGTGCCGCCCGGCGGCCGGGGCGATGGTGTCGTCATTCCTGGCGGAGCGGGAGACTCCGGACGACGTGTGAGGTGCCGGAGAGGCCTCATGCCACCACGGCATGTGCCCATCACTGTTTTCTATTGTCCAATTCCAGCCATCAGCACACATGATGTGGGGCAACCGAGCCGACCGAGCAGTGGAGTCGCAGCGGATGACCCAGACCCATGTACCGGCGCCTGCGTGGCAGGAGGCCGTGTTCACCGCCCTGAAGAAGCGCGGAGTCCAGCAGATCGCCTACGTCCCGGACTCCGGCCACTCCCACGCCATCAGGGAGGCCCAGCGGGACCCCGCCATCCACGACGTGGTGCTGACCACCGAGGAGGAGGGCGTCGCCGTGGTCAGCGGGGCGTGGCTGGGTGGGCAACGGGCGGTGCTGCTGATGCAGAGCAGTGGCGTGGGCAACTGCGTCAACATGTTCTCCCTGCTGCAGATGGCCCAGTTCCCCTTTCTGACGCTGGTGACGATGCGGGGCGAGTACGCCGAGTTCAACCCGTGGCAGGGCCCCATGGGCCGCACCACCCAGCAGGCCCTGGAGCTCATGGGCATCACCGTCGTACGGGCCGACACCCCGGAGGAGGTCGAGGACACCGTCGAGGCGGCGCTGGACTCGGTGTTCGAGGCGGGCGAGCGCGTCGCCGTGCTGCTCGGACAGAAGCTGATCGGCCGCAAGAAGTGGGAGCGCGACTGATGACCGCCACCGACACCACACCCCGCCTGGACCGGCGCCGCTTCGTCGCCGATCTGATCGCCCGCATCCCCGAGGAAACCCTGGTGGTCACCGGCCTCGGATCGCCCAGCTACGACGTGTTCGCGGCCGGCGACCGCCCCGGCACCTTCTATCTGTGGGGCGCGATGGGTGGTGCCGCCCCGCTCGCCCTCGGCCTCGCCCTGGCCCGGCCCGAGCGCCCGGTGCTCGCGGTCACCGGCGACGGAGAACACCTCATGGGCATCGGCGCGCTGGCCACCATCGGCGCCAAGCTGCCGCCCAACCTCACCCTCGTCGTCCTGGACAACGCCCACTTCGGTGAGACCGGCATGCAGCCCAGCCACACCGGCCTGGGCACGGACCTCGTCGCCGTCGCCCAGGGTTTCGGCATCCGCGACGCTGTACGGATCATCGACCCCGCCCGCATCGAGGACCTGGCCGCACGCGTCCGGGCGCGCGCCGCCACCACCTACGCCCAGGTGCTCATCGACACGGACGAGCCGCCGCGCGCGCTGCCGCCACGCGACGGGGTGGCCAACAAGAACTCTTTCCGCGCCGCGCTGGGCCTGAGCACCTTCTGACAGGACGCGGCCGTGTGCCGCTCACCCACCAGGCCACCTCACATCCTCGGCCGCCGAAACGAGATTCCCCATGCAGCGCTACGACATGTTCATCGACGGGGAGAGCCGCAGGCCCGCCGACGGTGAATGGTTCCCCACCGACAATCCCTACTCGGGGACCCGATGGGCCGAGATCGCCAAGGGCGGTCCGAGAGACGTCGACGACGCCGTGCGGGCCGCCCAACGTGCCCTGCACACCGGCCCATGGGCCGAGTTGACGGCCAGCGCCCGCGGTGCCCTGCTCCACCGGCTCGGCGATGCGATCGCCGCCAACGCCCGGCACCTCGCCGAGATCGAAGTCCGCGACAACGGCAAGCTCTTCACCGAGATGCACGGGCAACTGAGCTACACGCCCCAGTGGTTCCACTACTACGGCGGTCTCGCCGACAAAATCGAGGGCACCGTGCCCCCGATGGACAAGAAGGGCTACTTCACCTACACCAAGAAGGAGCCCGTCGGGGTCGTCGCCGTCATCACCCCGTGGAACTCCCCGCTCCTGCTGCTCGCGTGGAAGATCGCCCCCGCCCTGGCCGCCGGCTGCACGGTCGTCGTCAAGCCGTCGGAGTTCACCTCCGCCTCCACCCTGGAACTGGCCCGCCTCTTCCACGAGGCGGGGCTGCCGCCGGGCGTGTTCAACGTGGTCACCGGCTTCGGCCACGATGTCGGAGCCGCCCTCGTCGAGCACCCGCTGGTCCGCAAGATCACCTTCACCGGCTCGGACGCCACGGGCCGCCGTATCAACGAGGTCGCAGCCCGCGACTTCAAGCACGTCAGCCTTGAACTCGGCGGCAAGTCACCGAACGTCGTCTTCGCCGACGCCGACCTCGACGCCGCCGTGAACGGCGCCGTCTCCGGCATCTTCGCCGCCACCGGGCAGACCTGCATCGCCGGCTCCCGGCTCCTGGTCCAGGAGGATGTGCACGACGAGGTCGTCCGCAAGGTCGTGGAGCTCGCGGGCAGCGCCCGCATGGGCGACCCGATGGACGAGACCACCCAGGTCGGGCCCATCACCACACCCGCACAGTACGCCAAGGTCCTCGACTACATCGACATCGCCCAGCGAGAGGGCGCCGCACTCGCGCTGGGCGGGCAGGCCGCCACCCGTCCCGAATGCGGCAGCGGCTGGTTCGTCGAGCCGACCATCTTCACCGGGGTGCGCAACAGCATGCGCATCGCCCAGGAGGAGGTCTTCGGCCCCGTCCTCGCGGTCATCCCGTTCACGGACGAGGACGACGCCCTCGGGATCGCCAACGACAGCCGCTACGGCCTCGGGGCGGGTGTGTGGACCAGCGACATCGGCCGTGCCTTCCGGATGGCCGACCGCATCCGCTCCGGCACGGTGTGGGTGAACACCTACCGTGCGGTGAGCTACCTGGCGCCCTTCGGCGGTTTCAAGGACTCCGGTATCGGCCGGGAGAACGGTATCGGCGCCATCAGCGCCTACCTGGAGGACAAGAGCGTCTGGATCAACACCGGAGCCCCCACCGGCAACCCCTTCGTCCTACGCTGACGCCTCCCGCCGGTCCCACCGCTCCACCGCATCCACCGCATCCACCGAACGGAGATCGGTTTTTCCTCACTCAGGGTTGCCTTCGCGGCTCGGGCGCCGCGAAGGCCGCCTCCTCTGCGACTAGAGCAATGGAGCCACCTATGTCGCTGCCACGCACCCCCGTCCCCGAACGATCCCGGATCACCGCCAACGTCATACGCGGCTGCCTGGGCAACCTGATCGAGTGGTACGACTGGTTCGCCTACGCCACCTTCAGCATCTACTTCGCGGCCGTGATCTTCCCCGAAGGCGACCAGACCGCCCAACTCCTCTCCACGGCGGTCGTCTTCGCCGTCGGCTTCCTCATGCGCCCCTTGGGCGGCTGGCTGCTCGGAGCGTACGCGGACCGGTTCGGCCGCCGACGCGCGCTGACCTTGTCGGTCACCTTGATGAGCGCCGGCTCGCTCACCATCGCCATCATCCCGAGCCACCAGGCCATCGGCATCTGGGCCCCGGCCCTCCTGGTCCTGGCCCGTCTGGCCCAAGGGCTCTCGGTCGGCGGCGAGTTCGGCTCCAGCGCCTCTTACCTCGCCGAGATCGCTCCCCCCGGACGGCGCGGTTTCTACTCCAGCTTTCAGTACGTGTCCATCGTGCTCGGCCAACTCGCCGCCCTGCTCGTGGCGATCGTCCTGCAGAACCTGCTCGCCGAGGACGAGTTGAAGAGCTGGGGCTGGCGCATCCCGTTCGTGATCGGCGCCGTGGCCGGCCTGGTCGTGATGTACCTGCGCCGTTCCATGGAGGAGTCCCAGCACTTCCAGCAGGAGCAGGCGAAGGCCGCCGCCCAGGATCCGGCCACACGGGAGCGCAAGGGCCTGGTCGCCCTGTTCACTGAGTACCCCCGTCAGCTGATAGCGGTCTTCGGGCTCGCCATCGGCGGCACCGTCGCCTTCTACACCTACACCACGTACCTGCAGAAGTACCTGGTGAACACCGCCGGCATCGCGAAGTCGACCGTCTCCCTCATCGGCTTCTTCGCCCTGTTCGTGTACATGCTGCTGCAACCGGTCGCCGGCGCCCTGTCCGACCGCATCGGACGCCGCCCGGTCATGTTCGGCTTCTCCGTCTGCGGCATGCTCCTGACGGTCCCGATCATGACCCTGCTGGGCCATACGAGTAATCCCTGGTTCGCCTTCCTCCTGATGACCGCCGGGCTGACCTTCGTCAGCGGATACTCTGCCCTGGCCGCCGTCATCAAGGCCGAGATGTTCCCCACCAAGGTCCGGGCTCTCGGCGTGGGCCTGCCGCACGCCCTGGTCACCGCCACCTTCGGCGGGCTGACCGAACCTGTCGCGCTGGCCCTGAAGAAGGGCGGCCACGAAGTGGTCTTCTTCTGGTACGTCACCGCGTGCATCGCCGTGACCTTCCTGGCCACTCTCGTGGTACGCGAACCGTCCCGCTCCTCCCTCCTGGAGACCACGCCGACCCCCGCCACCATGAGCCCGAACTCGAACCCGAACCCACCGACTACCGCCCCGCTCACCTGAGGGCTGTTGAGCCGCACGCAAGGACAGACCATGCGATCCACCTCGCCCCCGCTCAGCTCCTACGTCACGTCGTGGCACCCGGCGCCGGTCACCGACGAGGACCCCCTGAACCCGGTTCCGGTCAGCGCCGTGTCCGCACTCCTCGATCTGTCCGACACGGCTGCCGGAACCGGAGATCCGCTGCCACCCCTGTGGCAGTGGTTCTACTTTCTGTACTGGCCCGCCCAGCACGAGCTGGGCACTGACGGACACCTGCGTGACGCCCGCTTCCTGCCACCCATCCCCGACCGGCAGCGCATGTTCGCCGGAGGACGCTGCGAGATCACCGAACCGCTGCGCCTCGGCGAGCCCACCGAACGCGTCAGCAGCCTGCGCGCGGTGACGCCTAAGCAGGGCCGCACGGGCGAGCTGCTGTTCGTCACCGAGCGCCAGGAGTTCCGGCAGTCCGGCCGCACGTGCATGGTCGAGGAACAGGACATCGTCTACCGCTCGGGCCGTGGTGCGGGCGGGCAGCACCCGACCGCACTCGACGACCAGGCCATCCCCACGCCCGAGGGCCCGTGGCAGCTGAGCCTGCAACCGGACCCGACGCTGCTGTTCCGGTTCAGCGCCCTGACCGCCAACGCACACCGCATCCACTACGACACGCCGTACTGCCGCGACGCGGAGGACTATCCGGGCCTCGTTGTCCACGGCCCGCTGCTGGCGCTGCTCATGCTCGAACTGGTCCGCCGCAATGTCCCCGAGCGCCAGGTACGCACGCTGTCCTACCGGCTGCGGCGACCGGTCTTCGCCGGCGAACGCATCCTGGCCGACGGCACCACCTCCGACGGGCAGGCCGAGCTCCGCATCGCCACTCATCGGGAGGCACGGCACGCCACCGCCGAGGTGACGTTCGCATGAGCACCCTGAACGGCGACCGTTCGAGCCCGGCCACGGACCACGTCACCACGGCGCGCACTCTGCTCTTCGTGCCCGGACACCGGCCCGACCGCTTCGACAAGGCAGCCTCCTCCGGCGCCGACCTGGTCATCATCGACCTGGAGGACGCGGTCGCCGCCGAGGACAAGGAACGCTCCCGTGACCACGCCGCCGCCTGGGTCGCCCGCGGCAACCGGGCGGTCGTACGGATCAACCCGCCCGGAACTCCTTGGTTCGAAGCCGATCTGCGCACGGCCGCCGACCACGGCTGCCCGGTGATGGTGCCCAAGGCGGAGGACCCGGCCGTCCTCGCGGACATCTCCGCCCGCACGGCCGGGCGCTGCCCGCTCGTCGCGCTCATCGAGACGGCCCTCGGAGTGGAACGGGCCCGCGAGGTGTGCGCCACCCCGGGCGTCGTCCGGGCCGCCTTCGGCAACGTCGACCTCGCCGCCCAGCTCGGCGTCGCCCACGACGACCACATCGCGCTGACCCACGCGCGCTCCGCTCTCGTCCTCGCCTCGGCCGCAGCCACCATCAGTCCGCCGGTCGACGGTGTCACCACCGCCGTACGGGACGCGGAAGCGCTCTCCGCCGACGTCGCCCACGCCCGACGCCTGGGCTTCACCGGAAAGCTCTGTGTCCACCCCGCACAACTCAGGGCGGTCGCTGACGGATTCTCCCCGTCCGAGAGCGAGTTGCGGTGGGCACGTGCCGTCCTCGACGCGGGGGACACGGTCACCACGGTCGACGGACAGATGGTCGACAAGCCGGTCCTGGCACGCGCGCAGCGCGTGCTGGCGCAACGGATTACCGGAAATTTTTCGGACCCGACAACCCCAAGATCCCCATCTCGGCCGGGTGCCACCGAACTGTGCTGAGAAGGTACAGCTCAGAAGGTCATCAGCGGAAACGGGAGAGGAAGTTCCTTCCGGAATAATTCCGGAAGAAAGCGTTGACGTTACGTCAGTCTCGCAGCATACTCCGCATCGATCGTTGCCAATCGGCACACAACCGTCGCCGCCGGAACAGCCTTGCGGCGGGACCGGCGACGCTGCGAAAGATGCACCTCGAGCACGGCCGGACGGTCCCCTCGGCGGGCGGCCCGTCGCCGGCCGCGTGAAATCGCCCTTACCCGAACCTGCGCTCTAGGAGGAAGAATGCTCAGAAGCGCGCGCAACCGTATACGGATCGCGCTCATCGCCGCGGCCACGGCCGCGATGGCGGCGTTCTCGGTGGCTCCGTCCCCGGCGGCCACGCCCGGGGAGGCACGCGGCGCCGCGGTCTGGGCCAACTGCCCCAACGGGTACGTGGGTCTGACGTACGACGACGGACCGAACCCCGCATCGACGCAGGCGCTGCTCACCGCTCTGCGGGCCGGCGGGGCCAGGGCCACCTTCTTCATCTGGGGGCAGCACGCCGAACAGCACCCGGACCTGCTCAGGGCCGAGCAGGCGGCGGGCATGTGGATCGCCAACCACACCTCCACGCACCCCCACCTCACCCAGATCGGCGAACCGGCCGCGTACAACGAGATCGCCACCGCCCAGAGCACCATCCAGCGCATCACCGGACAGACGCCCACCCTCTTCCGGCCGCCTTATGGGGAGACCAATGCGCAGGTCAAGTCGGACGAGGCCCGCCTCGGGCTGACCGAGGTCCTGTGGAGCGTGGACTCCCAGGACTGGAACGGCGCCAGCACACAGCAGATCGTCCAGGCCGCGGCCACCATGCGGGCCGGCAGCATCATCCTCATGCACGACGGTGGTTACCAGAGCACCGTCAGCGCCGTGCCGCAGATCCTCAGCGGGCTCGCCGCACGGGGGCTGTGCCCCGGCCGGATCACCGCCGGAGCCGGTGGCGGCGCGGTCGTCACCGCTCCCTGAGCCCGTCGGCTCCACCGTCGTCCCCACGAGATCGGCGGGGTCCGGGGTGCCGGGGCGTGACCAGCGTCTCCGGCGCCCCGGCTCACGTGAACGCGGGGGAGCGGTCGGACGATCTCGAGGCCGCGTCGCCGCCCACGACGACCGTGTCAATGCCGGGTGAGGTGAACCGGTGGCCGCCGAAACTTTAACAAGCCGCCACACACACCTACTTCTTGTCGTATCTTGCACGGATGAGCTCACATGACCTGGAGCCCCGACCTCCGTCCACCCTGGTCGGCAAGATAGACAACGTGCTGGCAGTGTTGATCATCGTCGGCATCGCCTACGGGCTGTACTGGCTGGTTTCCAGCCTCGCCTCGTCCTACATAGGGTTTTTCACCTGACGGTGTCATCCAGGGAGGGAAATCTCCCTCCCACCCCGTGGTGTGCGCTGTACTGACTCCCTCCACCAGGTAGTCTCAATGATTGATACCGCGTTTCACTCACGGAGGCTGCATGACCTCGCCCGCCACCACCTCCTCCGTCCTCGGGCCGGGTTCCGGCGCTCTCGACCGTGGCCTGGCCATACTCGATCACATGGCCGTGGCCCGCACGTGTTCCACACAGGATCTCGCCGCGGCGCTGGGGCTGAGCCGCAGTACCGCCTACAGGCTGGTCGACCGGCTTGTCGAGGGTGGCTGGCTCGCCGTGGAGCAGGGGAGCGGGCTGTTGCGGCTCGGGCCTTCGGCCACGCGACTGGCTTCCGCGGCGGTGGGCTCGACGGACCTCACCGCCACGGCGATGCCGGTCATCTCGCGGCTGATGCGTGAAACCCGCGAGACGGCCAGCCTCGGGGTGCCGAACGGTGTGAACATGGTGTTCGTGCATCGCGAGCGCGGTCCGCGTCCGGTGGCGGTGACGAGCGAGCTGGGAGCGGGGCGGCCGCTGCACTGCACGTCGCTGGGGCGGGCTTACCTGGCGGCTCTCCCGCAGCAGGCGTTGGAGGAGAAACTGGGAGAGCTCGTGGCTTCGGGCGAGTCCCCGGTGGATGAGGACTCGGTCGGTGCGCTGCGGAAGATCCTCCAGGAGACGCGGGAGCGCGGCTGGTCGGAGGATCGGCGTGAGTTCGATGAGTCCAGTTGTTGCTGTGGGGCCGCTGTTTACGATCACACCGGCAAGCCCGTCGCGGCGATCAGCGTTGCCGGAGTGGCGGAGCGCATGGAACGGATCCTGAGCGAAGTCGGTCCGCTCGTGGCCGAGGCGGCCGCCGAGATTTCAGCGGGCCTCGGCCACGTGCGGCGCTGAGCACCGGCCGGCCGCGCGACGCCATCGGGCGGGTGGCACGGCCGGTGCGCCGGGACCGGTGTGCTGGGGCCGGTGTGCTGGGGCCGGTGTGCTGGGGTCAGCGCGTCCGGACCAGGATGCTGTGATCCTCCAGGCGGTGGGCGCGTGCCCATTCCTCGTCGACGGTGACCCCGATGCCGGGGCCGTCGGGGATGGCCACGGTGCCGTTCTCCGGTGTGAGGGGGGTTGCGAGGACGCCTTCACGCAGCGGGTTCTCGCCCCGGTCGAACTCGAAGATCAGCGGCTCCCCGCCGGCCATGCCGAAAGGTGCCCGGGGTACCGCCGACAGCAATTGAAGCGTCGCGGCCTGGACGACCCCGGTACCCCAGCAGTGCGGGGACAGCCGCAGGTTGAAGGCCGCGGCGAGCTGGCGGATGGCCTGGGCCTCGGTGAAACCGCCGCATTTGGCAAGGTCGGGCTGGACGATGTCGAAGCGGTGCTCGGCGATGGCGTCCCGGAAGCCGTAGCGGGTGTAGAGGGCTTCGCCACCGGAGAGCGGCAGGTGTACGTCGCGCAGTTCGCGCCAGCCGACGCTGTCCTCGGGCGGCAGCGGCTCCTCCACCCAGTAGGGGTCGAGGTCGCGCAGCCGGGCCAGGGAACGGCGGACGGTCGCGACGGTGCAGTTGGCGTTGTAGTCGACGATCACCAGGCCGTCGTCGCCCATGGCCGCGCGGGCGGCAGCGGTACGCTGCCGGTCCTCATTCGGGGAGAGCCCGATCTTGATCTTGACGGCGGTGAAGCCCTCGGCGGCGTGGGCGGCCATCACGTCCCGGAACTCGGCGGGATCACGGCTGGCGGTGACGTAGCCGGAGGAGGCGTAGGCGTCGACCCGGTCATGGAGCCGGCCGCCCAGCAGGTGGGCCACCGGTACGCCGAACGCGCGGGCCTGCGCGTCCCACAGCGCGATGTCGATGCCGCTGGCGGCCGCGATGTGTGGGCCACCGGCGGTGAGGTGGTAGCCGAGGGAGAGCCGGTCCAGGATGCGGTCTTCCCGGATGTCGGAGGGTTGCCCCACCAGCGCCTCGGCCTGTTCGGCGAGGAACGGGGCGATCAGTCGCGGCGGGCCGAAGGATTCCCCCCAGCCGACGGCGCCGTCCGAGGTGGTGACCTTCACCAGGGTGGCGACGCGCACCGGCAGCCGGACCTTTGAGGCACCGTAGCCGCCGTCCGGCAGGTGCGCCTCGAGGGGGAAGGTCTCGACTTCGGTGACGACGGTTCGTGTGCTCATGCCCGCCCTTCCCGGGTGGCGTCGTAGTCGTCGATGTTCCCCGGGGTCCATACCGGGCCGTTCTCGCTCTGCGGCGGACGGGCCTGCGCCGCCATGCCGCCGTCGACGTTGAAGACCTGCCCGGTGACCCACTGCGACAGGGGAGAGGCGAGGTATACCGCGCTGGTGGCGATGTCGTCGGGGGTTCCCTCGCGGTTCAGGGGGATCTGCGCGGCCCGGAAGTGGCGGGCCTGGGGGTCGGGGTCGCTGGTGTCGACCTCCACGGAGCCGGGGCGCAGTGCGTTGACCCGGATGTTCCAGGGGGCGAGGTCGATGGCGACGGCCCGGGTGAAGGCGTCCACACCGCCCTTGACCGTGTCGTAGGGGATGTGGTTGCGGTGGGCGCGGGCGGCGGCGTGGGAGCTGATGTTGACCACGGTGCCGGGCTTTCCGGCGTTGGCGAGTGCTCGGGCCATGCGGTGGGTGGGGTGGAACAGAAGCCCCAGATTGACCCGGTGGAACGCGTCCCACACCTCCCCGGTGAGCCGCAGGAAGGGGCCGAAGGCGCGCGTGTCCACGCGGGCGTAGGCGTTGTTGACGAGGGTGTCGACGAGGCCGAAGTGGCTCTCGGCGGCGGCGAACGCCTCTTCGGCGCCGGCTTCCGTGCACAGGTCGGTGACGACGGCGAGGGCGTTTCCGCCGGCCGCGTGGATGTGTTTCACCGTGGCGTCCGCCGCCTCGGCCGCGGTGTCCGCGACCACGACCTGTGCGCCCTCGGCGGCGAAGCGCAGGGCGATCCCCCGGCCGATGTTGCGGGCGCCCCCGGTCACCAGTGCCGTCCGCCCGCGCAGCAGGCCGTACCCGCGGGGCGGGTTGCCGCCGTGCTCCGCCTCGGGATCGAGGGGGTGAATCATGACGTGCTTCCGTTCTCGATGTGAGCGCTCTTGCCCTGCTGCTTGCGGTCGTACCGCTCGCGGAGGTCTTCCTCGATCTCCTCGAGGGTGCGGCCCCGGGTCTCGTGCACGAAGACCTTGCAGAAGAGGAAGCCGAGGATGTTACCGCCGACGAAGAAGATCATGGTGTTGGTCAGACCCCAGGCGTCGCGCATGACGGGGAAGCCGAAGGTGATGCCGAGGGTGGCCAGCCAGGTGACCATGCCGGCGATACCCATCGCCGCGCCCCGGACCCGCAGCGGGAAGATCTCGCCGAGGACCACCCAGTTCACGGGCCCCCACGTCAGGGAGTAGCTGACGAACATGATGCTCATCGCGGTGAGCATGGCGCCCGGACTCATGGCGTCGCCGCGCGATGCCTCGTACGCCATCCAGCTCATGCACACGGCCATGGCCGCGCTCCCGGCGACGAACAGGAACCGGCGGCCGAGCCGGTCGATCAGCTGAAGGCCGACCAGGACGGAGAGGACCTTCACGGTGCCCAGGATGATCGTGAAGTACAGGGCGTTCTTGTGCGGCAGGCCGAGGCTCTCGAAGATCGTGGGAGCGTAGTAGGTGACGATGTTGAGCCCGGTGTACTGGGTCAGGATCGGAATGCCGATGCCGATCACCATCGCCGGCCGGATCCAGCCGGCGAGCAACTCGCGGCGGTGCGGGGTGTGCGTGGTCACCTCGCGGATGGCCGCGATGTCACGGTCCGCCTCCTCGGGCGAGCGGGTTCCGGCGAGCAGCGTCCGGGCCTCCTGCTCGCGACCGTGGAGAATCAGCCAGCGGGGACTTTCCGGCAGTAGCTTCAGCCCCGCGATCAGGACGACGGCCGGGGCGGCTCCCGTGGCCAGCATCGTCCGCCAGTCACCGCTGCCGGACAGGGCGAGGTTGGTGAGGTAGCCGAGCAACAGCCCGGTCACGATCATCAGCTGGTTCAGTCCGGCGAGCCGGCCCCGGGTACGGGCCGGTGCCATCTCCGACAGATAGACCGGCACGAGGGAGGACGAGCCGCCCACCGCGAGCCCCAGGAAGATCCGGGCGGCGATGAGCCAGGTGTTGTTCTGTGCCACCGCGCAGGCGAGTGAGCCGACGATGTAGATCAGACCGATCACGAAGATCACGGGTCGGCGGCCGAAGCGGTCGGCGAGCCGCCCGGCGACAAGGGCGCCGAGTACGGCACCGCCCGCGATGCCGCCGACGATCAGCCCCGTGGTGACCGCACTGGCGGGGAAGCCCGGTGTCTCCTGGATGTAGGTCAGGGCGCCTGCGATGACGCCTGTCTCGTAGCCGAACAGAATGCCGCCGAGGGCGCCGAAGAAGTAGATCACCGCCGGGCGTGGCGGCCGCGGGTGTGGAGTTCCCGCTCCCTTCGTCGGCTGGTCTGCGGCTCTGACAGCGGCACTGACTGAGTTCGTCATGGTCGCCTCCTTGCGACGCCCACCCTAGCGTCCCAGCTATTGGGATGGAGCGTCATTCAATGGGAAGTAGTGTGTTGACGGTAGGGCAGGACGCCCCCGGCCGCAATGGCCGGTTCATGTCGTAGGGAGCTACAGATGTCACGGATTCGCATCGGCACCAGTGATGTGACAGCCGAGGTCGACGAGCAGGGCGCCGAGTTGTGCTCGCTGCGATACCGCTCGGAGGGGCGGCGCGGGGGAACGGAACTGCTCTGGCAGGCGAAGCAGGCCTGGCCCTGGCACGCGCCGCTGCTCTTCCCCGTCATCGGCCGGATGAACGGCGATCGGCTGCGGCACGACGGCGCGTTCTACGCGATGCCCAAGCACGGGTTCGCCCGTGACCGGCGCTTCACGGTCGAGCGCCACGACGGCACCACCGCGGTCCTCACGCTGAGCGATGACGCGGCATCCCGTCGGCTCTTCCCGTTCCCTTTCCGCCTCACGGTCGGCTACGCGGTCGAGGGCAGCCGACTCACGGTGTCGTACTCCGTGCACAACCCGGGCCCAGGGACGCTGTCGGCGTCGCTGGGTGTCCATCCGGGCTTTCGCTGGCCGCTGCCCGGCACGGCCGAGAAGCGCGACCACACGGTGCTCTTCGAGCGGCCGGAACCCGCGCCCGTACGACGGGTTGAGGACGTCCTGCTGCTCCCCGAGCGGTACCCCACGCCCGTGCGCGGTCGGACACTCCGCCTGGACGAGGCCCTCTTCGCCGACGGCGCGTTGATCCTCGAGGCACTCAACAGTTCGTGCCTCACCTACAGCGCCCCGGGCTCGCCGAGGGTGACGCTGAGCTGGCACGGATTTCGGCAGCTGGCCCTGTGGTCGCCGCCCCAGGGCGATCTGCTGTGCGTCGAGCCGTGGTACGGCCTGCCCGCTCCGATCGGACTCGACAGCGAGTACGGCGAGTACGGCGAACATGACGCATACGCAGTGAAACCCGGCCAGTTCCACCTCTCCGCGGGCCAGTCACGGAAGTTCGGCCTCAGCGTCGAGATCAGGACGGCACGGTGAGCCGTCCGTCGACACGCCGGGGAATCCCGGCGAAGCCGTCCCGCAGCTCTTCGGGAAGAACCTCCTGCGGAGCGTCCTGCCAGGTGACAGGGCGCAGAAAGCGCCGTACCGCATATGGACCCACCGAGGTGTGCAGGCTGTTCGTCGACGGCCAGGGGCCGCCGTGGTGCTGCGCCCAGGAGACGAGGACACCGGTGGGGAAGCCGTTGTAGAGCAGACGGCCGGCCAGGGGCCGCAGTACGTCGGTGAGACGGCGCACCGACTCGGTCTCATCGGCCTCGGCGTGAATGGTCCCCGTCAGCGATGCGGGCAGAGACCGCAGAACACCCTCCGCGCGGCCGGGCGCGTAGCGGACCACGACGGCGGCCGGGCCGAAGCACTCTCCGGGGGGCTCGTTCCCGAGCGTTTCGGAGTCGACCTCGAACAGCCGCGGCGCCACCGAGAACCCGGACCCGGACGGCACCTCGCCCTCGGCGGCCGCCGTCCCGCCGGCACGGTGGCGCAGTTCCTCCGTGCCGGCCTCGTACGCGGCGGCGATGCGGGAGTTGAGCAGAGTGGCGGCGGACGCCTGGTCGATGAGCCGGGCGGCCTCGGCGACCAGCGCGTTCCCCGCTTCCCCGGCCGGGACGAGGACAAGACCGGGCTTGGTGCACAGTTGCCCGGCCGAACCCGTCACCGAGGCGACGAGTCCTGCCGCGATCTCGGACGGCCGGGCCCGCGCCGCGCCTTCGGTGATGACCACCGGGTTCAGGCCGGCCAGCTCACCGTAGAACGGGATCGGATCCGGGCGTGCGTTGACAAGGTCGAGCAGCGCCCTGCCGCCGGTGAGGGAGCCGGTGAATCCCACGGCCTTGATGTCCGGGTGGGCGACCAGGGCGGTGCCCGCCTCCCGGCCGAACATCAGCCCCACCAGCCCGTCCGGACCGCCGGCCGCCGCGATGGCCGTGACCATCGTCTCGAAGACCAGCCGTGACAGGGCCGGGTGGGAATCGTGGGCCTTGAGAACGACGGGACATCCGGCGGCCAGTGCTGACACCGTATCCCCGCCCGGCACGGAGAACGCCAGGGGGAAGTTGCTCGCCCCGAAGACCGCGACCGGCCCGAGCGGGACCAGCATGCGGCGCAGGTCGGGTCCGGCGCCCATCGGTGTCTCGCCCGCGTGGTCGACGGTTGCCTCCAGGAAGCCGCCGTCCTCGACGACCTCGGCGAACAGGCGGGCCTGGTGGACGGTGCGGGTCAGCTCGCCGCCCAGACGCGCCTCGGTAAGGGCGGTCTCCCGCATCGCGAGGGCGACGATCTCCGGCCGTCGGTCCTCCAGCCTGTCCGCGACGGCCCGCAGGACCGCGGCACGCAGCGGGCGTCCACCGCGCTCGTACGGAAGGGATGCGGTGACGGCGCGTTCGACGACGGCGTCGAGTTCCTTCGGGGTGGTCGGGGTCGCGACGTCGTCGACGGCGCGGCCGGTGCTCGGGTCGATGCTCTGTATGACGTTCACAGGATTTCCCTGGTCAAGTGCGGTGCGGTCAGTGTTCGGTGCCGGAGTATTCGGCATCGGGATGGGGGCGCCCGACGGGCGGCTTCATGTGGTGGCCGTTGGCGGCGTAGTCGTAGCCCTCCAGCGTCACCTCGGATCGCCCGTCGGATGCCGCGGCGTAGAAGGCGCGGATCTCGGTGATCAGGCCCGTGTCGGGGTCGAAGCGGTACCACTCGTCACCCCGGAGGTAACCGCCGGACCTGGTCTTCCAGTGAGTCCACTCGATGACGGCCTGGAAGGTCTCGGGCTCGACGACGAGGCGTTCGATGGACCAGGCGGAACCGATGGTGAGGACGAGCCGGCGCCAGTTTTCGGCGATCACCGTGTTGCCGACCCACGGTCCTTCCAGGCCGGGCGGGAAGTAGTGGACCGCGTCGGGGGTGAACTGGGCGGCCATCTTGGCCACGTCGGCCTCGTTGCAGCCGTCGAAGTAGGTGCGGATCGTGGATTCCATCCGGGCTCGTTGTGCGGCCGGGGAAAGATCGGCGAAGGGGCTCATGCGCGGGCCTCCTGGTTCTGGCGTTCCTGGCGGGCGGACTTCCAGTCCTCGTATTCCTTGAGGGTCTCGGCGCTGGGCGGGTAGGTGCCCCACAGCGGTTGCCCGTCCCGCACCCGCTGCTGGAGCCACCCCTCCAGCCGCTCCTGCTCGACGGAGGGCTCGGCGATCTCCGCGGCGAGAGACCGTGGCACGACGATGACCCCGTCGCGGTCGCCCACGAGGATGTCTCCCGGGTAGACCGCGACACCCGCGCAGGCAATGGGCACGTTGAGGTCGGCGACGTGGAACGCCGCCGGCCGGGTGGTGGCTGTGGTGGCACGCGCATAGGCCGGGAAGCCGAGTTCGGCGATCGCGGCGCCGTCACGGAAGGCGCCGTCGGTGACGAAGCCGGCGGCGCCGCGCTTCATGGCCCGCGTCACGAGCATGTCGCCCGCCGACGCGGCCGATGTGTCGTTCCGGCTGTCGACGACGAGCACCTGGCGGGGGCCGAGGCTCTCCACCGCCTCCCACTGAAGGACATTGCCGGTCCTGTAGGGGTCGCCTACCGGATCGGCGTCCTCGCGGGACGGGATGAAGCGCATGGTGAACGCCTCACCCACGAACCCGTCGAAGCCTCCACCGATGGGCGAGAGACCCACGAGGAACGGCTGCCGCATCCCGCGCTTGTACAGCTGGGTTGCGAGGGTCGCGGTGCTCACCTCGCCGAGTTGCTCGAAGACGGCGCCGTCCAAGGGCGCCGATGCGTCTAGGGACACCTGATCGTCCTTTCTGACCGCCGTGGCGCGTACGTCCGTCGGATGGGAGCGGCCACGCGGTCGCGACTGGTGTGCCGGAACGCTAACACCGCACCACCTCAGATTCCTAGTGGGAGAAACTAATTCCCATTGAATGGGAATCAAGCGTTGCTCCTTGACGCCACCCCGGGTCGAACCTACGGTGTGTCCCGCCAGTCGACACGTCATCTCATCCATTGGGACTGGATGTGGAGGGTGTCCTACTGGCTCCTGTCAATGACGACGGAAGAGACGGCCGCACCATGACATCCCTTCCCGGCAGCACCGATTCCCCCAGCACCACGTCCCCGTCGCGGATTCCGAAAGCGACCCCCCTCTCCAGCGCCGTCGCCAAGATAATGCGCAGAGTCATTCCGCTGTTTGCCATCATGATGATGTGCAATCAGCTCAACCGCTCCAATATCGGCTACGCCGAAAGCCATCTCGAAGCCGATCTGGGAATAGGGGCCACCGCCTACGGGCTCGGTGCGGGACTCTTCTTCATCGCCTACTTCATCTTCGAGGTGCCGAGCAACCTGCTGATGAAGCGATTCGGCCCCAAGATATGGCTGTCCAGGATCTGTGTGAGCTGGGGCGTCGTCTCGGCGTGCATGCTCTTCGCGCAGGGGCCCACCAGCTTCTACGTGCTGCGGTTCCTTCTCGGGATGGCCGAAGCCGGCTTCGTACCCGCCGTTCTGTATTACCTGGCGAAGTGGCTGCCCAACGCCTACCGGGGCAGGGCCAACGCGCGGTACGCCGTCGGCGCGCTCGTGGCGTTCTCCGTCTCCGGGCCCGTGTCGGGTCCGCTGCTGGGGATGGACGGCACCTTCGGACTCAGGGGCTGGCAGTGGATGTTCCTGATCGAGGGGGCCATGTCGGTCGCCATCGGTGTCTTCGCCTTCTTCCGTCTCGACTCCCGGATCGAGGACGCGCGCTGGCTCACCGCCGAGGAGAAGCACGAGCTCACCGCCGCCATCGAAGCGGAGGACGCGGAGTATGTGAACCGGCACGGCAGTGACCGCCGGACCTTCTGGTCCGTGCTGCGCGACCCGAAGATCCTGCTGTTCGTCTTCATCTACTTCTCGGTCCAGATGTCGATCTACGCCAACACCTTCTGGCTGCCGTCGATCGTCCGGAACATCGACGGCACCAACGACGTCACCGTGGGTCTGCTCTCCTCCGTGCCGTGGGTCTTCGCCATGGTCGCCATGTTCCTGCTCGCCCGGATCGGAGACCACACCGACCGGCGCAAGCCGCTGCTCATCGGAGCCCTCGTCGCCGCGGCCGTCGGCTCCTACCTCGCCGCCGTCTCCTCCCCTTGGCTCGCCCTGGCGATGCTCACGATCGCCGCCATGGGCTTCAAGAGCATCAGCCCGATCTTCTGGCCCATCGTCCAGCGCACCGTCCACCCGATGGTGATCGGCGTCGCCATCGCCGTCATCAACTCGATAGCGAATCTCGGCGGCTTTGTCGCGCCTTACGGATTCGGGCTTGTCAAACAGCAGACGGGCAGCACGCAATGGGGCCTTGTCGGTCTCGCCGTCTTCTCCCTCATCGCCGCACTCGCCTCCTTCCTCATCCGTGAAAACGAGGACGAGAACTCCGGCCTCTCCCGGAAAAAGGAATCCACAAAGGCCGCGCGGCACGCCCCCGCACATCATCTCGAAAAGTGATCCGGGAGGGTCCACCCATGCGCCTGAGTACCATCGTCCACAACGGCCGTCGAACGCTCGCCATCGCCGAAGGGCCCGGCGACGCATGGCGCCTCGCCCCCGGACACCTCCGCCTGGAAGACGTCATCGCCGGCATGCCCATCCCAGCCGGCGGCGCATCGCTGACCGCCGACGAGGTGGTGCCCGTACTGCCCCACCGCCCCGGCACGATCTTCGGCATCGGTCTCAACTACCGCGACACCATCGCCGAGATGGGCTGGCCGCGCCCCGAGGCGCCGTATCTCTTCACCAAACTCTCCTCCAGCGCCATCGGCACCGGCGAGGCCATCGTCGTCGACGCCACGGTCACCCGGCGCGTCGACTGGGAAACGGAACTCGCGGTCGTCATCGGGGCCGAGGCCCGCGACATCCCCGAGGACGAGGCGCTCGACGTCGTGTTCGGCTACACCGTCGCCAACGACGTATCGGCCCGTGATCTCCAAGCCGACGACGGCCAGTGGGTACGCGGCAAGGGACTCGACACCTTCTGCCCACTGGGTCCCGCCGTCGTCACGGCTGACGAGATCAAGGATCCGCAGCGGCTCGCGGTGCGGACATGGGTCAACGGAGAGAAGGTGCAGGATGGCACCACCGCCGACATGCTCTTCTCGGTCCGCTCGCTCATCGCCTACCTCAGCCGCTTCTTCACGCTCCGGCCCGGAGACGTGATCCTCACCGGAACACCCTCCGGATGCGGTGACTTCATGGACCCGCCGCGCGCCCTGCGCCCCGGGGACACGGTGATGTCGGAGGTGGAGGGCATCGGCCGCCTCGTCAACCCGGTGCGGGCAGCGGGGGAGTGAGGCGCCCCGGACCGTTCCACCGCCGATCCATCCATCGCTCGCGTGTCGAGCATCAACGCGGCATGCGATTCGAGTACCAAGGAGCGCCCTGTGAGCATCGCCCCCAGTGAGTCGGTCGTCTTCAAGCCCTGGGCGTCAGCCCCGGGCCAGGCGACCACCGACCGTATCCAGTCGGTCCGCCTCTCCCTCGTCTACCTCCCCCTGCACGCACCCATCAGCGACGCCAAAGTACTGACCGGCCGCCAGAAGCCGCTCACCGAGATCGCCTTTCTCTTCGCCGAGGTCAGGACCGAGGGCGGCCATGAGGGACTGGGCTTCAGCTACTCCAAGCGCGCCGGCGGACCTGCCATCTACGCCCACGCCAAGGAGATCGCCCCCGAGCTGATCGGCGAGGACCCGAGCGACACCGGCAGGCTGTGGAGCAAGCTGGTGTGGGCCGGCGCCTCCATGGGACGCAGCGGCGTGGCCGTCCAGGGCATCGCGGCCCTCGACATCGCTCTGTGGGACCTCAAGGCGCGGAGGGCGGGGCTGCCGCTCGCCAAACTGCTCGGCGCACACCGCGACTCGGTGGACGTCTACAACACGAGTGGTGGCTATCTGTCGATGCCGATCAAAGAGGTGCTGGAGAACGTCGACCGGGCCCGGGCCCGCGGCGTCGGCGGCATCAAACTCAAGGTCGGCTCGCCGGACCCGTCGGTCGATCTCCAGCGCGTCGAGGCGGTGCGTGAGCACCTCGGCGACGGCATTCCGCTGATGGTCGACGCCAACCAGCAGTGGGACCGGATCACCGCGACCCGGGTCGGCCGGGTTCTGGAGAAGCTCAACCTCACATGGATCGAGGAACCGCTCGACGCGTACGACGCCGAGGGGCACGCCGCCCTCGCGGCCACGCTCGACACCCCCATCGCCACCGGCGAGATGCTGACCAGCGTGGGCGAACACGCGGCGCTCATCGAGGCGGGATCGTCCGACTTCGTGCAGCCCGACGCGCCCCGGGTGGGCGGCATCACCCCCTTCCTGCAGATCGCGGCGCTCGCCGGCCACAAAGGCCGTGCCCTGGCCCCGCACTTCGTGATGGAGATCCACGTCCACCTGTCCGCGGCCTACCCGGGCACGGCGTGGGTGGAGCACTTCGAATGGCTGGAGCCGATGTTCAACGAACGCCTTGAACTGAAGGACGGCCGCATGATCATCCCGAACCGCGGCGGACTCGGCCTCTCCCTCAGCGAGCAAGCCGCCGCGTGGACCGCGGAGTCGGCGCTGTTCGGCAGCGGCGCCTGAGCGACCGGGTTTCCTCTCCTGCCGGGCCGGGCGGGGATCCGCCCGGCACCGTCAGCTGTGGCGGCCAGGGCGCCGTCGGTCAGTGTGCCGCCGGTCAGTGTGCCGTTGCCACGAGGTCGCGTACGTGGGCGGCGCGGTCACCGCTGCCGACGGCGGTGAGATCCAGGGCCCGGAGACACGCTGGATCGGGCGTCGGCACGGCCGTCGGCAGGACCGGCGCTGGGCAACCTCCTGGAGTCCGGAGCAGATCGCCCGCAGGCTCCCGGTCGACTTCCCCCATGATGAAGCAATGCGCATCTCACACGAGGCGATCTACCAGGCCCTCTACATCCAGGGACGCGGTGGTCTGCGCCGGGAGCTGACTGCCTGCCTGCGCACTGGCCGAGCCCTGCGCGTTCCGAGGGCCCGGACCCGCGGCCGGGGGAAGAAGTTCGTCACCGAGGAGGTCATGATCAGCCAGCGGCCCGCCGAGGCTGCGGACCGGGCGGTGCCCGGCCACTGGGAGGGCGACCGTGCGACACGATGCCGCACGAATTTGAGTGGACTGACCGATTGGAGAGGCGGCTGATGAAGCTGTAGGTGCAGTCACGGGTCCGTGTCCGTATGACCCGTCCCCGCCCTTGACGTGCGATGCCGGTAACGGCGTGGTGCGAAGCTCAGGGGAAAGCCCAAGGACTTCCGTTCCATCCGGGAGTTACCGGCAAGGGGAAGACCGGACGGGTGAAGAATATGAACTCCCGATGATGCCTCGTGATCCCAAGCCCCGCCGATGGAATGCGTGAGTGGGGTGTATGGCTAGCCGTTGAGAAGCGGCAGGCGCTGGCTGGTAGAGGTCACTCCGGCCAGGTGGACACCGCCGCCTCGGGGTAAAGGGAGCACCCACCCCGGTCGTATCTCATTCGCGTGGAACGTGGAAACCCCGTTTGGGTCCGGGCCGTTTTGGCTCGGTCAGCCGACCGCGAGGAAGGCTCAACTCCCCAGCGGGAACAGGACGGCCCAACAAGCCAACGCCGGAAGCCGAAAGGAAACGGGAACCCGGGGCGTCATGATCGGCCTCTCCGCCGGTTGCCCCGCATAACCGTCCGGATACGGGCAAGCTGCCCGGACCCGAAAGGGTGCTGACGTGGGCCGGGTGAGCCTGTGCAGAATTACTGGATAAAGACGACGGAACCGAGGGGCAAGTTGGACACCACGCTGATAGCGGACGGGGCGGCTTCGGCCCTTCCGGCTGCATCCGCTCCGGTGAACGGACCCGAGGGCGAAGACTTGGACTGGGCGTCGATTGACTGGCGGCGGGTCGAAGAAGACGTACGGCGTCTGCGGCAGAGAATCTTCACGGCATCGCAGGCAGGGGATCTGAAGAAGGGCCGCAATTTGCAGAAGCTGATGCTCCGGTCCCGCTCGAACACGCTCCTGAGCGTGCGACGGGTCACGGAGATCAACGCTGGACGCGCGACGGCGGGAGTCGACGGAAAAGTCGTGCTGGTTTCCCAGTCCAAGGCCGCATTGGCCAACTGGGTCCAGCATCGGGCCCGACCGTGGATTCCCAAGCCCGTCAAGCGGGTGTTCATCCCCAAACCGGGGACCATGAATAAGCGCGGACTCGGAATTCCCGTGATTGTTGACCGGTGCCTGCAAGCTGTGACACTGGGAGCATTGGAGCCCGAGTGGGAAGCGCGGTTCGAGCCGAAGTCGTACGGCTTTCGGCCCGGCCGCGGCTGTCACGACGCGATCGGGGCCATCTACTCCACGCTCAACGGGAAGAACCCGCAGCGGGCGTGGGTACTCGATGCGGACCTGACAGCGGCGTTCGACCGCATCGACCATGCCCGGCTCATGGCCTCTCTCGGCGCCTTCCCCGCCCGGGGACTGGTCCGACAGTGGTTGAAGGCTGGGGTCGTGGATCGAGGTCGGTTCGCCCCGACCGAGGAGGGGACTCCGCAGGGTGGGGTGATCAGCCCGTTGCTTTTCAACGTGGCCCTGCACGGAATGGAGGAAGCCGCAGGGGTCCGCTATTACACAACCGGCAGAGACGCCGGGAGTGCACAGAGCGGCAGCCCCGTGCTGGTGCGGTACGCAGACGATTTTGTCGCGATGTGCACCAGCCGTGAACAGGCCGAAGAGGTCAAGGAACGGCTGACTGCATGGCTCGCACCCAGGGGACTCGCTTTCCATGAGGACAAGACGCGCATCGTCCATGCGGAGAGCGGATTCGACTTCCTGGGGTTCAATGTCCGCCGCTATCACGGCAAACTGCTGATCAAGCCGAGCACATCGGCTCAACGGAGAATCCGGGAACGGCTCAGCACCGAAATGGTGGCCCTGCGAGGGGCCAACGCCGGTGCGGTGCTCAAGAAGATCAACCCGATCGTGCGGGGTTGGTCGGCCTACTACCGGACGGTGGTGTCCAGCGAGATCTTTACGGCGCTGGACAATCACATGTGGAAGCTCGCTTACAAGTGGGCCAAACACAGCCACCCGAACAAGTCGAAGCACTGGATATCTGACAAGTACTTCGGCCGGTTCAACAGGTCCAGGAAGGACCGGTGGGTGTTCGGTGATCGCGACAGCGGCGCCTACCTGCTCAAGTTCTCTTGGACGAAGATAGTCCGGCACCAGTTGGTCAAGGGGAAGGCGTCCCCGGACGACCCCGCCCTGGAATCGTATTGGGCTCAGCGGCGCCGCAAGGGAACTCCTCTGCCAGTCGACGCAATGACCGTGCGCCTCCTACAGGCGCAAGACGGCCGCTGCCCGACCTGCGGAGGGCTCCTGCTGCATGCCGACCACCCGCCACAAAGCCCGCAGGAATGGGAAACGTGGCGGGCCGTCATCCGGAAAGCGATCTCCAAGCAATACATCGCGTTCCCGGACGAGAGCGCACCGGACGGTCAACGACTCCGTCTCCTCCACACCCATTGTCAGCGGCGGAATAAAGCCGCCGCTATGACGAGTCCAGCACTTTTGCCTGCCGGTGAGCCTCTGGGGCTTGCTTGAGCCGTGTGCGGCGAATAGCTGCTTGCACGGTTCTGAGGGGGCGGGGACGTAGTAATACGTCCCCGCTACCCGACTCATCATCGGCCTGAACAGCTCCGCGATCGGCACCCTGGTGGAGCGCACCACTCGGTTCACGATGCTGCTGCACCTGCCGCCCATGCCCGGCCACGGCGGGCCCCGTGCCAAGAACGGCCCGGCGCTGGCCGGTCACGGCGCCGAAGCCGTACGCGACGCCGTCGCCACCACCATCACGACGCTGCCCGAACAGCTCCGCAAATCACTGACCTGGGACCAGGGCGCGGAGATGGCGCAGCACGCCCAACTGCGCATCGACACCCGCCTGTCGGTCTACTTCGCCGCCCCGCACAGTCCCTGGCAGCGCGGTTCCAACGAAAACACCAACGGCTTGCTGCGGCAGTATTTCCCCAAGGGCACCGACCTGGCCCGGCACAGCCGCAGCGACCTCGATGCGGTCGCCGCCGCTCTCAACACCCGCCCTCGCAAGACACTCGGCTGGCGAACTCCCGCCGAAGCATTCAACGATCATCTACTCTCGCTGCAGAGAAGCAGTGTTGCAACGACCCCTTGAACCCAAGCTGCCGGCATCGGAGTGGTGGATCAGCTGCCCGGGAGTGTGCGGGCGGCCCTCTCGGTCGCGCTGCCACAGCGTCATCTCCAGTGCGTCCAGGACGAGTTGGGTCTCCTTGGAGGTGGAGGCGGACCAGCCGACCATGCGCCGGGAGAAGGTGTCCACGACGAAGGCGACGTAGATGACCCCGCTCCAGGCGGTGACGTGCGTGAAGTCGGCAACCCAGCAGCGGTTCGGGGCCTTGGCGACGAAGTCGCGGTCAAGAAGGTCCGGGGCTCGCTCGGCGGCCGGGTTGGTGATCGTCGTGATCACCTTCTTGCCGCGGACGGCGCCGGTGATGCCGAGTTCGCGCATGAGGCGCTCGACGGTGCAGCGGGCCACGGCATGCCTCTGCCGGTTCAGCTCGCGCCAGATCTTCCGGGCTCCGTAGACGCGGTAGTTGGACGTGTAGACCTCCTGGATCCGCTCTTTGAGTTCCTCATCGCGCACGGAACGGGCGGACGGAGTTTCAAGGTGTTCTTGTGGGCGTAGTACGTGGAAGGGGCGATCTTGCAGCCGTGCTGGGTGAGGGTTCTGCAGATCGGCTCGACGCCGCCGAAGCGGTCCCGGTGCTCGTCGATGAACGCTACGAGCGCGTGTGTGGCCGGTCGAGCTCGGCCGCGAAGAAACTCGCCGCGGACTTCAGGATCTCGTTGGCCCGCTTGAGTTCGGCGTTCTCCTTCTTCAACGCCTTGAGCTGGGCGGACTCCTCCGTCGTCGTCCCCGGACGCTGGCCCGCATCGATCTCGTGCTGCTTCACACTCAAGTACCAACCCCACCCGTCGCTCCAGTGAAGGCCAGTGACGTCATCCATGTCGCGGCACACTGGAAGATGGCGTTGAACCGGACTTACACAAAGTCACTGACTGACACGTCCTGCAAGCGCTGAGGGACGGTGCTCACCGTTCCCGGTCGCGGCTGTGCATCGCCGTGACGGGGGGCGACTGTCGGTCTCCGCCACCCGGGCTGTTGCGGGATTCCGAGGAGTTGGATGGCGGGGTAATTTGTGCCGGTTGCTGCTTCACCAGCCCTTGACGGTGGCATGCATCTCCCAGACCAGAAGTTCCGCCGACTCTGCGGCGATGATCTGTTGGCCGCCAGTGTTGGTGAAGCGCACTGCGTCCCCTTGTTGGAGACGCCCGGTGTCCTCGAGTCTGACGCTGCCGCGGGCCACGAACAGGTGGAGGAAGGGTGCGTCGGGCAGGGTGATCGAACTGTCCGGACCCAGGCGGGCAGCGTGCAGAGCGGCGTAGCGGTTGCGAATGCGGATGGCGGATGTGTCGGCGTGGGCCGGCATGCCGGAGGCGACGGTGACCAGGTCGCCGCGCAGCAGCGCATCGCTGATCTCCAACTGCTCGTAGCCGGGCGTGATGCCCGCCTCATCGGGAACGACCCACATCTGGATAAAGTGCACCGGGTCGGTGTGGGCGCTGTCCCCTGCCAGACGCCAGGAATCGTTCTTCTCGGAGTGCAGAATGCCGGTGCCTGCGCTCATTCGCTGGGCAAGGCCCGGATAGATGAGCCCGGTGTGGCCAGTAGAGTCCTGGTGTACCAGGGAGCCCCCGAGGGCCCATGTCACGATCTCCATGTCCTGGTGGGGGTGGGTCTCGAAGCCGGCTCCCGCGGTGACGACGTCTTCGTTGCTCACCAGCAGCAGTCCGTGGTGGGTGTTGGACGGATCGAAGTGGTGCGAGAAGGAGAAACTGTGCCTGGAGTCGAGCCAGGACAGTTCGGTGTGGAATCGCTCCGTAGCCCGGCGTACGTCCACGGTCGGCACAAGGGCCGATGCCATAGTCAGTCCCCTCGTCGGCTCCAGGCAGAAACGGGTCATGCGTGTTCTTGCACCCCGGCCGGGACCACGATCTCCGGCAGCGAGGAACGAGAAGAGTGCGCGTCGATGTGAAGTTGTGCGCAGTGCTGGTCCGCGACCTCGGCGCAGATCGCGGCGACCTGCTCACATATGGGGCTGCCCAGGTCCGCCGCGCTCAACGCCATGATCATCTTGTAGCGGAGATCGTCCACTTCTACCTCCGGGCAGCTCCGACACCCCGCCCGTCCACGCTAGGTGAGCAGTCGCGGGCCCGCCACTCGTGACCAGGAGAGAAGCGTGCCGAGACGCTACTGCACCCCGGCATGCGCGGGACCGCGATCCGCGCAACACTGCTCATACAACGCACGAGTCAGCAATCGAAGGAGCCGGGTATGAGCGTGCGTGTCGCAGTGATCTACTACAGCGCCACAGGAAACGTGCACGCGCTGGCGCAGTCCCTGGCGGAGGGGGCTGAAAGCCGCGGAGCGGACGTCAGACTCCGCCGGGTGGCGGAACTGGCTCCTGACGCTTCGATCGAAGCCAACCCCGTGTGGCGGGCGCATGTCGACGCCACGAAGTACTCGGTCCCCGAAGCGACGCTCGACGACCTGGAGTGGGCCACTGCCTATGCCTTCGGGACACCGACCCGGTACGGAAACGTCTCCGCGCAGCTCAAACAGTTCATCGACCAGACCGGCGTCCAGTGGCAGGCCGGGGTGTTCCACAACAAGCCGGTGACCAGCTTCACCTCTGCGATGAATCGGCACGGTGGCCAGGAGTCGACCCTCCTGTCCCTGAACAACGTCTTCTACCACTGGGGCTGCATCATTGTCCCGCCCGGCTACACCGATCCACTGCTCTTCGCCGCTGGCGGCAACCCCTACGGCACCAGCTGGCTCAGTGGAGGGGGAGAGGCGCCGGCCCAGGGGACCCTGGACGCTGCGCACTACCAAGGCCAGCACCTGGCAGACATCGCCACCCGACTCGCCGGCTGAACCCGACACGGGCCGCCTTCTTTGCCGGTAAACATCCCGGTACCGTCCCCGTGCACTCCAGGAGGGCGCATGGAGCTCTTTCCGTCGTTGCCGTATGACGAGTGGCGTGACACCAAAGACACGCTGCACCGATTCCTGCAAGTCGTCGGCAAAGTGCGCTTGGCCGGGTCGCAGCGCCGCAACCACTGGTGGAATGTGCCCTACCACCTGACGGGCTCCGGCATCACCACCCGCCCCATGGGCCTGGACGACAACGGCAACTTCTTCTGTATCGATTTCGACTTCACCGCGCACCGCCTGGAAGTCACCGTCGGTGACGGCTCGCGGGCCTCTTTCTGCTTGCCCGGCCTGTCCGTGGCCGCTATGTATCGCCGGCTGCGCCGGACCCTGGACGGGCTGGGCATCGAGGTGGATATCGACCGGCCGCACCCCTTCGACCTGCCGGATGCCGGTCGCCCGTTCGTCGAGGACGAAGAACATCGTGTCTACGAACCGGCACAGGTGAACCGGTACTGGCGCATCCTTTCCCAAGTCAACCTGGTCCTGGAGGAGTACGCTGCGCAGTGGTCGGGCAAGACCAGCCCGGTCCATCATTTCTGGCACACTTTCGACATCGCCGTCACGCGTTTCTCCGGCCGTATCGTGACCCCGCCCGCCGCAGCCGACCCGGTCACCCGGGAGTCCTACTCTCGGGAGGTGGTCAGCGTCGGCTTCTGGTTCGGAGACCCCACCTACCCGCAACCGGCGTTCTATGCCTACACCGCGCCCGAGCCCAAGGGTATCGCCGAACAACCGCTCGAGCCCGCCTCCGCCCGGTGGGTGGAACGTGACGGCAGCCACCTCGCGGTCTTGGATTACGAGGCGGCTCGGACGACGCCGTCACCACGAGCGACGGTGCTTGCCTTCCTGAACAGCGCTTTTCAAGCAGGCGCCGAGCTTGCCGACTGGGACACGGCTCGCGACGCCTGCCCCGGCGGCATCACCGATCCCGTACTCCAGCCAGGCAAGTGATGCGATAAAGGCCCCCAAAAGCTTCGTGGACTTCATGGACCAGCGTGCACCCGCGGTCACACATGGGAATATCGCGTCAAATCGGACTAAGGGTGCCTGGGGTCGCCGTTATCGGCGCTATCCGTGTGGGTGGCGGAAGCGACACCTTTCCAGCGAGCTGCCTGAAACGACACGCTGGCGTAAATCGCGGCCAGCCCGGCCGCTGCACCAGCGGGAATGGCAGTGGCAAAAGGCGCGTGCAGTCCATAGACCAGAACGCCGGTATCGGCGCCGATGACGATACCGGTGATGACACCGATGCTTCCTGCGACACTGAGCATCCGCTGAAACGGTCGCCGCCTAGGGGCGAGCATGACAACCGCCTGCTCAGCTCCAGAAATGCTGGCGAGTGGATCGGTCAACTCGGGGACAAGTTGCGCGTAGATTTCCCGCAGCCTGCTGATGCGTTTACAGAGCAGCCAGTCGTCGATCGAGACTTCCAGACATCGCAGAAAGGTCACTACGCCGAGAAATGCCAGCGACGACAGCACCAACACCTGAAAGACAGTAGTCCCCTCACTCCGCCCGTTATGGCCGTAGAAGCCGAGAGAAATGAGGGCCGCCGATACGGCACCGAGGAAAATGTTGGCCCGTCCATTGGCCTCGCCGATAGTGCCCGCACGCTGGGTCTGCAAATTGTAATGCTCGGTCGTCAGTACCGTGATCCATGCTGACGCTGCCCCACCAGCGGATGTAAGACGCAACCGCTCCCGCTCGCCAGGCCGCGTCGGCCGGTCAGCGCTAGATTCACTCATAGCTGACCAGCCTCCTCCGACCCGCGACCCAATCACAGTGCTCACGGAGTCTAATTCACTCCGGTAGCACGTCTACGGGGTGACACGAGCCGTCGTGCATATAGTCTCCAACGCATGCCAACAGCAGCGCTTTGTTGCGCACCTCAGGGAACAGCGGTGGATCATGGATCACAGTCATGAGAGCGGGCGGGAAGTCACTGCACGCAGCCGGCTTCCGGACGTTCTTGTCGAGTCGATCCCGGGAGGGGGCTCTCAATGACGGAGTCCGGTACGAAGCCAATCACTACATGGAATCCACGAAGCCCCAGGTCACAACCACAAACTGAAATCTCTACCGAACCCAGGGCGGTTCAGTACGCGAGCTCGGCGACCGTCTGTGCCTCCAGGCGGGCTTCCTCCGTACTGGTGCAGTCGGCCAGCGCCGCCAGGTAGCGCTCGGCGTCCAGTGCCGCGGCGCAGCCTGAACCAGCGGCGGTCACCGCTTGCATGTACTCGTGGTCGACCACGTCGCCGCACGCAAACACACCATCCAGGTTGGTGCGCGTGGACCGGTCGTCCACAGCGATGTAACCGGTGTGGCTGAGAGCGATGACGCCCTTGACCAGGTCGATTCGCGGATCGTGCCCGATAGCGACAAAGACACCGGTGACTGGCAGGTCCGTCTCATCACCCGTGGTCACGTCCCGCAGACGGACGCCAGTCACCCTGTCCTCGCCAAGGATGTCGACCACCTCGCGGTTCCACAGGAACCGAATCTTCTCGCTGCGTCGGGCCCTTTCTTGCATGATCTTTGAGGCCCGGAGTCTGTCACGGCGGTGCACGACGGTAACCGAGCAGGCGAACTTCGTGAGGAAAGTCGCTTCCTCCAAGGCGGAGTCGCCACCGCCGACCACCACGATGTCCTGTTCCCGGAAGAAGAATCCGTCGCAGGTGGCGCACCAGCTCACGCCCCGGCCAGACAACCGCTTCTCGTTCTCCACTCCGAGCTCCCGGTAGCGGGATCCGGTGGCGAGGATGATCGCACGGGCACGATAGGTCGTCCCCGCGCTGTCGATGACCTCCTTGGGATCAGCTTCCACACGCGCTTCGACAATGTCGTCGGTGACCAGTTCGGCACCGAAGCGTTCGGCCTGTGCCCGCATTCTCTCCATCAGATCCGGACCCATGACACCCTCAGGGAAGCCGGGAAAGTTCTCCACATCGGTGGTGTTCATCAGTGCTCCCCCAGCGGATATTCCTCCCTCGAACACGAGAGGGCGCAAATCCGCACGGGCTGCGTACACCGCCGCCATGCAGCCTGCAGGACCGGAGCCGATGATGATTACGTCTCGGACGGTATCGTTCACGTCGACCGCCTAGCGCAGCTCGAGAGGAAGCGAGAATCCGGTCTGCTGGCATCCGAAGCAATGGTCGCTCATCCGGCGGTAGCAGCCCTGCGCCTGACCTGTCTCGCCACTGAAAAGGCGCTACCCGCTGCCATATGACAGCACCGCACTGCTTTCTACCATGCATGCTCGGGCGACCGCGTGCATCTCCTGCCACCGGGATCAGCGACACCTCCTCGGCGACCGGCCGACCGCGGTGTTCTGTGCCAACGTGCGCGATCCTGTTGCCCATTGTGGTTATGCGGTGAGGGTGTGCTCGAGTCGGGTGAGGTGGCTGGTGCGGGTGCGGTCCAGGGGGCGGTCGTTCCACCAGGCGTTCAGGCGGATCAGGTTGAGTGCGACGGCGGAGTAGATGTGTTCGAGATGGGTCTTGGCCAGGCCGCGGTAGCGAGCGCGGCGTGTGCCGGTGACAGCGGTGGCCTGCCGGATGGTGCCCTCGATGCCGGCGCGTAAGGCGTAGTCGGTGTTCCAGTCCTTGGTCTTCTGCCGGGTTCGGGTGTGCCGGAGTGCCTCGGTCATCTGTCTGGGGTGGAGGGAGAGCTGGCGACGGTTCTTCTTCGCGGTGGTGCACTGGGGTTTGAAGGGGCAGGGGATGCAGTCGAGGGCGGCGAAGCTGACCACGGTCTTGGGGATACCTTCGCTTACGACGGGGTTCCAGGTGGCGCTGGTATGTCCGGCGGGGCAGGTGGCCTTCTTGGCTTCCCAGTCGATGGTGAAGTCGGTGGCGGCGAAGCCTGCCTGGGCTTTGGCCTGGCGGGAGGTGTCCAGCAGGACCGGCGTGATCAGTGCGATGCCGTAGGTCTTGATCGAGCCGTGGATGAGTTCGGCGGTGGCGTATCCGGAGTCGAGATAGTGCTCATCGGGCAGCAGCCCGCGTTGCTGGAGCGCGTGGTGGACTGCGGGGAGAGTCTTGCTGTCCGGCACTGTGGAGTGGGTGGTGGCGATGTTCGTGATCAGGTTCGGGTGTGTGCGTGCCTTCTCGGGGGCGGAGGTGCAGGTTTCGCTGATGTGGAGTTTGTAGCCGTTCCAGAACATGTCGCGTTTGGCGGACCAGCGAGCATCGGTGTCATAAGGCGAGGTCAGACGTAGGTGGCCGGGCGGGCGGCCGTCACCGCCTTCATCGGTCTTTTCCCGCCGCTTGACGACCTGGCGGCTGCCTCGGGTGGTGGTGCGGGTGTAGTTCTGCAGCAGCACGCACCGCAGGACCTGCACCGTGGGCAGTTCGCGTAGCCAGTCCGGAGAGCTGGAGTGGTAGACCGCGCCCAGCAGGGCGAAGCCGTCCCGGGCGAAGTCCACGGCCAGTTTCTGCTGCTTGGTCCGGGAGGTGGGCAGGCGCCAGCTGTCCACCCGTGGTCCGTACCGCCTGCTCCATGAGGTCACGTCCACGCTCTGTGCGACCCAGTCCGGATCCGCGCAGGTCAGCGTTTCAAGTGCGGCGCGAACCGCTTCCCCGGCCAGTTCCAGCCGGTTCAGGTCGCGCACCGCCGCGATCACGTGGGTGGAGTCCGTGCGCTGCTTGCCTCCTGCGGCCAGCAGGCCTTGTTCGACCAGCCTGGCCACCAGCAAGTCCAGTACCTTCTCTTCCAGGCCATGGGCGGCAACCCGGGTACGGAACTGGGAGAGGACACTGAAGTCGAAGCCGGGATCCTCCAGGCCCAGTCCGAGCGCGTAGGACCACGAGAGTTTGTCCCGCGCCGCCTCGGCAGCCTGCCGGTCGGTCAGGTTCTCGGCCATCTGCAGCACCGTGACCAATGCCAAGCGGCCCGGTGACCAGCCACGCGGCCCCGTAACCGCGAACGCTTCCGCGAACTCGGCATCCGCGAACAACTCACCGAGCCGATCACGCACCACGACCGGCAGCGGCACCTGACGTCCCCGGTACTTTGCCCGCACCGCCCGCTCCACCTCCGGCGCCGGCTCCGGCCACGACCGCGGCTCCATCGACACAGACGCCCTCCCGCTCCATGACCGGGAACGAGAAGGACCGGCCACCAGACCAGCCTGCCGCAACGATCAACACCCCGACCAGCACAAACAGCAAATGGGCAACAGGATCGTGCGCTTGCCAAAAATATCATCCGCCCTGGTGGGAGGCGGTGCCAACGGTGTACGGGAGGTCGACCGGCGAAGTCGTTCGAACAGGGCTCTCGCGAGGCTGGCGCTCACCGCGGCAAGATGATCGACCGTGCTGCTGCGACTGGCCTACTTGGGCGTGACGAATGCGTTCGCCATGCTGCGCCTGCTACCGATGGGCGATCGAGACAAAGCTGTCGAGATACTCGCCTTGCGCCAGCAGACCATGGTGCTGGAACGCCAACTCGGCAAGGAGCGGGTGAGGTTCACCCCGAGCGACCGGGCATTTCTGGCAGCGCTGCTGCACCGACTCCCCATGGACGTGCTCCGCAGAGTGCGGCTATTGGTGCGTCCGGACACGGTGCTGCGCTGGCACCGCGACCTTCTCGCACGCCGCCATGCTGCCGCCTCCCGGCCCAGGCGCTCGGGACGGCCGCGGACCGTGCACTCCGTGCGGGCTCTGGTGTTGCGTCTGGCGCGGGAGAACCCCGGCTGGGGATATCGCCGCCTGCACGGCGAACTGCTCGTTCTGGGCGTGAAGGTGGCCGCTTCCACCGTCTGGGAGATGCAAGAGGCCGGTATCGATCCAGTACCTGGGCGGACTTCCTGCGCTCCCAGGCCGACGCTCTGCTGGCCTGCGACTTCTTCGAAACGGTCACCCTGTCCGGGGCTCGGATGTACGTGCTTGCCGTCATCGAGCACGCCAGCTGACGGATCCGGGTCCTGGGTGCCACCGCGCACCCAACCTCTTCATGGGTGGCGCAGGCCGCGAAGAACCTCGTCATGGATCTTGAGGACGCGGGCTACCGAGCGCGTTACATGATCAGGGACAGGGACGGACGGTTCTCCGACCTGTTCGATGCCATCCTGACGGATGCGGGGATCGAGGTCGTGCTCAGCGGCATTCAGATGCCGAGGCCCTGATCTGGAACCACCGGCACTTGCTCCACATCCTGCGCGAGTTCGAGGAGTTCTACAACGCACACCGGCCACACCAGGGCATCGCGAACGCCAGACCGCTGCACGCCTTACCCACGCCGATCGGCGATCCTGAGCAGATCAGCCGTCTCGACATACGACGACGCGATCGACTCGGCGGGATCCTCCACGAGTACCAACATGCTGCATGACCTGCACGGATGACATTCTCGGCAAGGGCAGCGTAGGGGCGCCGACCACCGCAACGGAGGAAACCCCAACGTCAGTGAATCTTCAAAACGCAGGAGACGTCCTCACCGCCATGCTTGTGGCCCGTGTCCTCGCTGGTGACGCAAGCTTCCTGGTGCGCCGCGCAGCGGCGGCCGGTGTGCGTCTGGGCATGTCGGAGCCGCGCTGCGTTGCCGGTGAAATGGGCCGTGTCGACGACGACACCGCGGATCACCCCGGGGGCGCCGAGGCGGACGATGGCCCAGTCGTGGTCGCCCTCCTCGTACTCGGGCCGGCGGCGCCGGGTTTCCCAGCCGTCCATGATCTGGCCCTTGTGCCCGAAGGTGTGGGGCTGAAAGACGGGTGCCGTGGGGCGCAGCAGATTTTCCTTTTCGGCGAAGAACTCGTCGTTGGCCGCGACGACACCGCCGCCAAGGGCGCGGGCGGCGAGGTCGGGAAGCTGGGTGAAGTCGCTCATGCTCTCTCCTCGGATGACGGAACCATGGGCTGAGGCCTCCCGGCGGCGTTGGCGCGGCCACGGAGCACGCACGCCGCCGGGAGGGATGTTGGGGGGAGGGGAGGGGGAGGGAGAGGGGCCTGCTCCCGAAGAGGTCACACGAGGGTCACCCGAGGGCCACGCGGAGTGCCGTGGGGGCGTGGCCGGGGCTGGTGGCCAGTTCCTCGAACTCGGTGACGTTGTCCAGCTCGGTGCCCATCGAGACGTTGGTGACGCGTTCGAGGATGACCTCGACGACCACCGGCACCCGGTGCTCGGCCATGAGCTTTTTGGCCTCTTCCAGAGCGGACGCGATGCGGTCGGGCTCGAAGACGCGGATGGCCTTGCAGCCCAGCCCTTCGGCGACCTTGACGTGGTCGACGCCGTAGCCGCCCAGCTCGGGAGCGTTGACGTTGTCGAAGGACAGCTGGACGCAGTAGTCCATGTCGAAGCCGCGCTGAGCCTGGCGGATCAGGCCGAGGTAGGCGTTGTTGACCACCACATGGAGGTAGGGAATCTGGAACTGGGCGCCGACGGCGAGTTCCTCGATCATGAACTGGAAGTCGTAGTCGCCGGAGAGGGCGACGACGGTGGCGTCCGGCTCGGCCGTCGCGACACCCAGGGCGGCGGGCACGGTCCAGCCCAGCGGTCCGGCCTGGCCGGCGTTGATCCAGTGCCGGGGACGGTAGACATGGAGCATCTGCGCGGCCTGGATCTGGGAGAGCCCGATCGTGGACACGTAGCGTGTGTCGCGCCCGAACGCCTTGTTCATCTCCTCGTAGACCCGCTGCGGCTTGACCGGCACCTGGTCGAAGTGGGTCCTGCGGAGCATGGTGCCCTTGCGCTGCCGGCAGCTGTCGGCCCAGTCGCCGCGGTCCCTGAGGACTCCGGCGGCCCTCAGTTCCCTCGCCGCCTGGACGAACAGTTCCAGTGCGGGCTTGGCGTCGGAGACGATGCCCAGGTGCGGGGCGAAGACCCGGCCTATCTGGGTTGGTTCGATGTCGACGTGGACGAAGGTGCGGCCCCGGGTGTACGTGTCGAGGCCGCCGGTGTGGCGGTTGGCCCAGCGGTTGCCGACGCCGAGGACGAAGTCGGACTCCAGAAGGGTGGCGTTGGCGTAGCGGTGGGAGGTCTGGAGACCGACCATGCCCGCCATGAGGGGGTGGTCGTCGGGGATGGTGCCCCAGCCCATGAGCGTGGGCACCACCGGCACCCCGGTCAGCTGGGCGAACTCCATCAGCAGCTCGCTCGCGTCGGCGTTGATGACCCCGCCTCCGGCGACGATCAGCGGCCGTTCGGCGGCCTGGAGCAGTTCGATGGCCTTGTCGATCTGTGCTCTGGTGGCCGACGGCTTGTACACCGGCAGCGGCTCGTACGTCTCCGGGTCGAACTCGATCTCGGCCATCTGGACGTCGATGGGCAGATCGATCAGTACCGGCCCGGGCCGGCCCGAGCGCATGAGGTGGAAGGCCTGTTGGAACGCGCCGGGCACCTGGGCGGGTTCGAGGACGGTCATCGCCATCTTGGTCAGCGGTGCGGCGATCGAGGCGATGTCGACGGCCTGGAAGTCCTCCTTGTGCAGCTTGGCCACCGGCGCTTGGCCGGTGATGCACAGGATCGGGATCGAATCGGCGCTCGCCGAGTACAGGCCGGTGATCATGTCGGTGCCCGCGGGGCCGCTGGTGCCCACGCAGACCCCGATGTTCCCGGCCCTGGCGCGGGTGTAGCCCTCGGCCATGTGCGAGGCACCCTCCACATGCCGGGCGAGGACATGAGTCAGGCCACCGTTCGTGCGCATCGCGGAGTAGAAGGGATTGATCGCCGCGCCGGGCAGGCCGAAGACATGGGTGGTGCCCTCACGCTTGAGGATCTCCACCGCCGCCTGGGCCGCGGTCATACGAGCCATGAGGATGCTCCTGTCGGTCGGTACGTCGAAGGGGCGTGGGTTCAGTGGGTGTCGCGGCCGGCCAGGCGCTCGACCCCGCGCAGCAGCGCGGAGTGGTCCAGCCCGCCGTCGCCGCAGGCGCGGGCCGAGGCGACCAGCTGGGCGACCACGGCGCCCACGGGCAGGGGCGCCCCCACCGCGCGGGCGGCGTCGGTGACGATGCCCATGTCCTTGTGGTGCAGGTCGATACGGAAGCCGGGCCTGAAATCGCGGCCGAGCACCGCCTCCCGCTTGCGGGCCAGGACGGTGGAGCCGGCCAGGCCGCCGCCGAGGACCTCCAGCGCCGCCTTGAGGTCCACTCCGGCGTTCTCCAGGAAGACCACGGCCTCGGCCAGCGCCTGGAGGTGGATGGCGACCATCAGCTGGTTGGCGGCCTTGACCGTCTGCCCGGCCCCGTGCGGGCCCACATGCACGACGGTGGTGCCCAGCGCCTCGAACACCGGCCCGGCGTCGGCGAAGTCCTCCGGATCGCCGCCGACCATGATGGACAGCACGCCCTCGATGGCGCCCGCCTCGCCGCCGGACACCGGGGCGTCGAGCGTACGCAGGCCCTTGTCCCGCGCGGCGGCGTCCACCTCCAGCGAGGTCTGCGGGGTGATGCTGCTCATGTCGATCAGCAAGGTGCCCGGTGTCGCGTGTTCCAGGACGCCGCCCTCACCGAGGACGACCTCCTTCACCTGCTGATCGGCCGGGACCATGGTGATCACGACCTCGGCGTCGCACACCGCCTCGGCGACGCTGTCGGCGCCCCGGCCACCGGCTGCGACCAGGGTGTCGACCGCCGTGCGGCTGCGGTTGTAGCCGGTGACGGTATGTCCGGCCCGCACCAGGTTGGCGGCCATCGGCCCGCCCATGATGCCCAGGCCGATGAAGGCGATCTTCCGGGAAGTGGCACTCATCGTAGGTTCCTTCGTGTCGTGCGTGTGGTCGGGGGCGTCTGTCCGGTCGGGGTCGTCTCGAGCCCGGTCAGGCGTGGCGGTCGCTGCCGCGCCGTTCGCGCGGGAGCCAGTCGAAGCTGTTCGCGCTCGGGCCCGCGGGCTTGTACTCCAGGCCCACCCAGCCCGCGTAGCCCACGGTCTGGAGGTCCACCAGCAGCCCGTCGAGGTCCAGCCGTCCCGTACCGGGCGCTCCCCGTCCGGGCGCGTCCGCTATCTGTACGTGTCCGATGCGGTCGGCGTGGGCGGCGATGACACCGGCCACGTCGTCGCCGTTGACTGCGAGGTGGTAGAGGTCGGCCAGGAGACGGAAGTTGCGGCTGCCGGACTCGGCCGCCATCCGGTCGATGACGGCGAGCGCGTCCGCGGCGGTGCGCAGCGGGTACGCGGGTGCGCCGCTGACCGGCTCCAGCAGGACCGTGCCGCCGACGCGCTCCGCGGCCTTGGCCGCCAGCGCCAGATTCTCCACCGCCAGGTCGTCCTGGACCGCCGGGGCCACGCCGTCGATCCGGTTGCCGTACAGGGCGTTGAACGACCGGCATCCCAGTTGCTCACCGATCGCCACGGTGACGTCGATGTTGTCGCGGAACTCCGCTGCCCGGGCCGGCCAGGACACCAGGCCACGGTCGCCCCCGGGCATGTCCCCGGCGAAGAGGTTCAGCCCTGTCAGCCGGACACCGGCGTCACGCACCGCCCGGACGAAGGCGTCGACCTCCGCATCCGTCGGCACGGCCGTCGCGTAGGGCCACCAGAACTCGACCGCGTCGAACCCGGCGGCTTTCGCGGCGGCCGGACGCTCCAGTACCGGCAGCTCGGTGAACAGGATCGACACATTGACCGTGTAGGGAAGTCGGTGCTTCATCAGTTCTCCCGGCCGAGGCTCTTCAGGTACGGACGCCAGCCGCCGAAGGCGGTGATCTCCTTGTGGACGCCCTTCTCCAGCTCGCCACGGCGAAGGATCATCGAGAACGACGACGAACCGTCCTGGAGCCGGATGATTCCGAACTCCAGCTCCGGCGGCTCGGTGGGCAGCAGCTCGTCGCGCAGCACCTCATCGGGGACGTCGTAGACCTCTCCGTCCACCGCGGTGTCGACGCCGGGGTCGGGCAGCAGCCCGGGGCAGGTGTCCCGGATCGCGAAGAACCGGTACCCGGGGGCGGTACGGGTCCGCGCCACGAGCGGGGCTCCGCGCAAGTGGTGATGGAAGGGGCCGCCCTCCATCGCCTGGCCGTTGAGGAACATGTGTGCCATGGGATCTCCTTGGAAAGGGGGTGTGCGATGACGGGTGAACGTGGTGGTGGCGCCGGGGCGGTGCCACGGCCGGCCATAACCTCCGGCCGTCCCGGACCCCGTCAGCCTGGTCAGCCGGGGGTCAGCCTGGGGTGCCGGCGCCTCGGACCGCGGCGGCGACGGCGGGCGCGACGGCGGGGTCGAAGACGCTGGGGACGATGAAACCCGGGCTCAGCTCGTCGGCCGCCACCGTGTCGGCGATGGCGCGCGCTGCCGCGATGAGCATGCCGTCGGTGATCTCACGGGCGCCCGCGTCGAGGAGTCCACGGAAGATTCCGGGGAAGGCCAGGACGTTGTTGATCTGGTTGGGGAAGTCGCTGCGGCCGGTGGCGACGACGGCCGCGTGGCGCCGCGCCTGGACGGGATCGATCTCCGGGTCGGGGTTGGACAACGCGAAGACGACCGCGTTCGGTGTCATGTGGGCGATGTCGGCGCTGGTCAGAATGTTCGGAGCGGACACGCCGATGAAGACGTCCGCGTCCTTAAGGGCTTCGGACAGGGTGCCGGAGCGGTTCCGGCGGTTGGTGTGCTCCGCGATCCAGACGCGATTCTCGTCGAGCCCGGACCGTCCGGGATGGACGGCTCCGCCGCGGTCGCAGGCGATGATGTCGCCCGCTCCCTCGGCGGTCAGCAGCCGGATGATGGCGGATCCCGCGGCTCCCACCCCGCTGACGACGATCGTGACATCGGCGAGCTTCTTCCCCACGACGCGCAGGGCATTGGTGAGAGCGGCCAGGACGACGACCGCGGTGCCGTGCTGGTCGTCATGGAACACCGGGATGGCGAGCCGGTCCCGCAGCCGTCGTTCGATCTCGAAGCAGCGTGGTGCGGAGATGTCCTCGAGATTGATGCCGCCGTAGACCGGGGCGAGGAGCTCGACCGTCCGTACGATCTCGTCGGTGTCCTGGGTGTCCAGACACACCGGCCAGGCGTCCACGTCGGCGAACCGCTTGAACAGGGCCGCCTTGCCCTCCATGACGGGCAGAGCGGCCGCGGGCCCGAGGTTGCCCAGCCCGAGGACGGCCGATCCGTCGGTCACCACGGCCACGGTGTTGCGTTTGACCGTGAGGCGCCGGGCTTCCTCGGGTCTGTCGGCGATGGCCTGGCAGACCCGCGCCACTCCCGGCGTGTAGGCGCGGGAGAGGTCGTCGCGGTGGCGCAGTTCGACCCGCGGAGTGACCTCCAGCTTGCCGCCGAGATGCATGAGGAACGTGCGGTCGCTCACCTCGCGCACACACACGCCCTCCAGTGCCGTGACCGCTTCGGTGATGGCTTCGGCGTGCGCGCCGTCGATGGCGTCGCAGGTGAGGGTCACGACGATGCGGTCGGCGCTCGTCTCGACGACGTCCAGGGCGGTGAGCGCGCCTGCGGCCTCGCTCACCGCGCTGGCCAGCCGGGAGGTGGAGGTGGCCACCGCGGGAGCCTCCACACGGAGGGTGACGGCGTATCCGGGGCTGGGTGTGGACATGCGCTGACCTCACAAGGGCGGGAAGGGCCCGGCAGGGAGCCGGAGCTTCTGCTATGCGGATATTATTTTCTGCATTGCGGAATAACAACCCCCCTCGGCTGCCTCGGTGTCCTCGTCTGCCGGTCTCCATGGGGTGCGTCGTCTTGTGCCCCGCGCTTCGGTGGCGGGCTCGTCGGCGTGGTGGCGGGCTCGTCGGCGTGGTGGCGGGCTCGTCGGTGCGGTGACAGGGTCCGGGGGGAAGAGCGCGTCAGAGGCGTGAGAAGCCTTGACAGGCCCCCGCGGTGGACCTATACATCTGCCAATCGAAAAATTGTTTCCGCATGATGAAAAAACTTGCCCCGTCTCACCTGTTGGCGAGGCCCGGTCAGCGGTCGGCGATGCCGCGAGGCGCCGCCTCTCCTCGTCATGTGTGGCGTCCCGACGGCACCGCGCGAGACGTGCCGCTACCCCAGACGGCCTCGCCCCATCAGCGGTGTACGGCCCGGTCCAGGAGGTTCTCGACGTGAAACCCATCCATCTGCTCGGCGCGATCCCGTTCCTCGGGATCCTCGGGGGGATCTTCTTTGCGAACCGGGTGACGCCCTACGTCCTCGGTATGCCGTTCATCCTCTTCTGGCTGGTCATGTGGGTCGTGCTGATCTCGGCGACCATGGCCGTCATCTACCGTCTGGACCCGGCGAACCGGGAGGAGCAGAACTCATGATCGCCCTCGCCATCATCTTCGTCTTCCTCCTCGCGGCCATGGGCCTGGGGCTGCGCGCTCGCCGTGGCAGGGACATGGATCTCGAACAGTGGTCGGTGGGCGGCCGCGGCTTCGGGACGGTCTTCGTCTTCCTGCTGCTGGCCGGCGAGATCTACACGACCTTCACCTTCCTGGGCGCCTCGGGATGGGCCTACGGCAAGGGCGCACCCGCCTACTACATCCTCTGTTACGCCTCGCTGGCCTACGTCCTGTCGTACTGGCTGCTGCCGGCCGTGTGGCGCTACGCCAAACAGCACCGGCTGATCTCGCAGTCCGACTTCTTCGTCGCCAAATTCGACAGCCCGCTGCTCGGTGCGCTGGTGGCCCTCGTCGGAGTCGTCGCGATGGTGCCCTACCTCGTCCTGCAGCTGAAGGGGCTGGGGATCATCGTGTCCGTCTCCTCCGACGGCCGTATCCCCTCCCACTGGGCCATTGTGATCGGCACGGTGGCGCTGACCCTCTATGTGACGATCTCGGGCATCCACGGCTCGGCCTGGACCTCGGTGCTCAAAGACGTCGCCATCCTCGCGGTCGTCCTCATCCTGGGCATCTACCTGCCGATGCACTACTACGGCGGCATCGGGGAGATGTTCCAGGCAGTGGACCGCGCCCACCCCCACGCCCTCACCCTGCCCTCCAGCGGCATGAGCACCTCGTGGTTCGCATCCACCGTGCTGCTTTCGGCGGTGGGCTTCTACATGTGGCCGCACACCTTCAGCGCCGCCTACAGCGCCCAGAACGAACGCGTCTTCCGCCGCAATGCCATCTTCATGCCGCTCTACCAGCTCATCCTGCTCTTCGTCTTCTTCGTCGGCTTCACCGCCATCCTGGTCGTGCCCGGCCTCAAGGGCGCCGACGCGGACCTGTCCCTGCTGCGCATCACCACCGCCACGTTCCCCTCGTGGTTCGTCGGTATCGTCGGCGGCGCCGGACTGCTCACCGCGCTGGTCCCCGGGTCCCTGCTGCTCATGACCTCCGCGACCTGCCTGGCGAAGAACGTCTACCGCCTCGCCCGGCCGCACACCAGCGACAAGCACATCGCACGCTTCGCGCAGCTGCTCGTGCCGGCCCTCGCCCTGATCTCCCTCTACTTCACCTTCAACGGCGGCAGCTCGATCGTCTCGCTGCTGCTCATGGGCTACGCACTGGTCACCCAGCTGTTCCCCGCTCTGCTGGCGAGCCTCGCACCACGGCAGATCGTCACCAAGCAGGGAGCAGCCGCGGGCATCGTCGTCGGCGTCACCACGGTCGCCGTCGTCACCCTCTCCGGCGTCACGGTGGGCAGCCTGCTGCCGGGGCTCCCGCAGGCGGTGAAGGACCTCAACGTAGGCATCATCGCCCTCGCCCTCAACATCGTGGCGACGGCGGCCGTCTCCGCCGCCACCCGCACCGCGAGCCCGGCCACCGCCGTCCCCCTACGGCCCGAATCCGAAGCCACGGCCGGCACCGGCTGACATCACCCGCCCCTCGGGCCGGGACCTCTTACGGGCGGTCCCGGCCCGAGCCGCTCCAGCCCCCGCAGAACCGTGTCGGGGCACACGCCGGTCCTGCGAGAGGTCGCGGAGGAAACCGGCCTGCTGACAGCCTCCGTGGTCCAGCAGATCGCCGTCGAGGACAGGCCTCATCCCGACACACAACAGCCCCGAAGAACCACATTCTTCTTCCTCCAGGTGCCGGAGGACACCCCCGACGCTTGGGTTCACCATGTCCAAGGCGACGGAGACGATGCCGGCCTCACGTTCGCCTGCCGTTTCCTCCCTCTTCCCCTGAAGCAACCGCTCGCCGACAACCAAGACGCATGGCTGGGTCACATCGAGCCTCTGTGGACCACCGTGGCCGGCGACCCGTGACGCGCTATGGCCCTACCCCCTCGCGTCATGGGCCTGGCGTGCTCGAACGCGTCGTCGATGAGTACGACCTGGCGACCTGCGGCGGCCAGCAGGGAGGCCGCGATCGCGGCCCTGAAGCCGCTGTGGCAGTGCACCCAGATCTCGGCGTCCGGCAGAGTGGGAAGGGTGTGGGGCAGCTCGGGCAGCGGTATGTGCCGGGCGTCGGGCAGGTGTCCGCGACGCCACTCGCCGCCGCTCCTGACGTCCAGGATTTCCATCGGCCGCCCGGCCTGGGCGGCGGCCAGGGTGGTGAAGTCGGCGCGCGGGTAGGAAGCCAGCCACCGGGGGCCCGCCCATTCCAGCGGGTTACCGGTGGCGACGGCCGCGGGATGGTCGAAGCCGATCCGGAGGAGCTCCTTCCTGGCGGCTTCGAGCTGTTCGGCGTCGGTGGCCAGCAAGGTGAGCGGGGTGTCGAACGGCACCAGCCAGCCCAGGTAGGTGGCGAAGGCTCCGTGGGCGTCGATGTTCACCGTGCCCCGTAGGTGGGTGTGTGCGAAGTCCGCTCGAGGCCGTACGTCCACCACCCACTCCCCGGCCGCGATGCGCTCGGCCAGTTCGCTCAGACCCGCGGAGCGGGGAACGCCGAGGCCGGCCACGGGTGTCGGTCCGGTGGCATTGATCGTGGCCATCCGGCGGTAGTACGCGGGGTAGGGCTCAAGGCCGGACAGGGCGCTGGAGACGAAGGCGTCCTCGTCCAGAGTGAAGACGGGATTGCTGGCACGTTCGCGGCCGATCGTCGAGCGCTCGACCGCACCGGGCGTCGCGGCCGCACAGAAACTCCCGAAGCCATGGGTCGGCAGGACCATGGTGTCATCGGGCAGCACCTCGGCCAGCCGGCGGGCCGAGCGGTACTGCCGACGGGCCAGCGGCTCGGCCAGCTCCGCTCCCATCAGGTCGGTGCGCCCGGTCGTCCCGTACAGCACCGACCCTCCGGTGCATACGAGCCGCGGCACACCACCGCGGAGCGCGAACGCGTACGCCAGGTGATGGTCGGTGTGCCCGGGCGTGGCGATCGCCTGGATCCTCAGCTCCCCGGCCGGGATCTCGTCCCCATCGCCCGCCCGTACGGCGTCGAAGCCCAGCTTGGGGCCGGCCGGCACCACGTAGGCCGCGTCCAGGTGGCGGGCCAGTTCCAGACCGCCCGTGACGTAGTCGTTGTGCACGTGGGTCTCCACCACCGCGCCGAGCCGCCACGCCCGCGAGTCGAGCACGGCCGTGATCCGCTCGATGTCACGCTGGGGGTCCACCGCGACCGCGACCGTGCCATCCGTGATCAAGTAGCTGCGATTCCCCAGGCTGAGCGTGGCGAGCTGGACGATTTCCAGATCTTCGGGCAGCTTCGCCGACAGCCGCAGCTCGGCTTCGGTGACCCGCCCGAGCCGCGCCTCCACCGGCAGCTCCGTGACCCCGTGCGGCGACAGCGCGCGCACCACCCAGCGCCCCGGCGTCACATAGAAGCGGAAGACGCCGGAAGAGGCGGTGACCACCTCACCGACGAACTCTCCCGACGGGTCGAGCAGGCGGACCCAGGCACCCGCGACCGGCTCTTCTCCGACCACGACCCGACCGGCCACCTCGGTCCGGACCGAGGTGTCGCGCTCCGGCACCGCGGCCCCGTGGCGTCGGCCGCCCGCTGCGGCCGTTGGGCTCCTGGACACTTTCCGCTCCCTGACGAGGAGGTGGATGAAGTCCCCTTCACCCTCCCCTCGATCACCTTTCGATCGGTACGCCGACCATCGAGCCGTACTCGGTCCACGACCCGTCGTAGTTCTTGACGTTCGGCTGATCGAGGAGTTCATGGACGACGAACCAGGTGTGGGCGCTGCGCTCACCGATCCGGCAATAGGCGATGGTGTCCCTGCTGAAATCGATGCCCGCGTCACGGTAGAGGGCCCGCAGCGCCTCGTCGGATTTGAACGTGCCGTCGTCGTTGGCCGCCTTCGACCACGGGACATTCCTGGCAGTAGGGATGTGGCCGCCGCGCTGCGCCGTTTCCTGCGGCAGGTGGGCAGGGGCCAGCAGCTCCCCGGAGAACTCCTGTGGAGAGCGGACATCGATCAGATTCTTGTCTCCGATCGAGCCGATCACCTCATCCCGGAACGCCCGGATCGAATCGTCCGGCTCTTTGGCCGTGTAATCGGTCCTGGGCCGCTGCGGAGCCTCGTCGGTCAGCGGCCGGGACTGCAGCTCCCACAGCTTGCGGCCACCGTCGAGCAGACGCACCCGGTCATGTCCGTAGATCTTGAAGTACCAGTAGGCGTACGCGGCGAACCAGTTGTTGTTGCCGCCGTACAGCACCACCGTATGGTCAGGCGCGATGCCGCGCTGCGACAGTAGCTCTTCGAAACGCTCACGGTCCACGAAGTCCCTGCGGACCGGATCCTGCAAGTCGTTCTTCCAGTCGAATTTCACCGCGCCGCGGATATGGCCCTGCTCGTAGGCGCTCACATCCTCGTCCACCTCGGCGAAGACCAACTGAGGATCATCCAGGTGCTGCTCCGCCCAGTCGGCGTCGACCAGTGAATGCTGTCGGCTCATCGTCGCCTCCATCCCCATCCGGCGGACGAAGACCCTCCGTGATGGCAAGAGTGCGCTCGGTTGTGGCCAGTTCTTCCATATCCAGGACAACTCTCGACGCCTCGGCAGTCAACTCCGCGCGGGGCCGTGTACGCCTGCTAGGCGCCGCCGGCCTCATTGAATCGCGCGATTTCCTCCATTGTTTGCTGCAGTTTCAGTTCGTCCTGGTCGGATACGATTGCCTGTCCGACGCGGCCGTACGGCCCGGCCGGCGCATCGGGTGAATATTGGATCTCATCGAAGAGGAAGTTGCGTTCGAAATCCTTCTGGGTCAGATTTCCGCCTATGCGGCGACGTGGGAGTATGTGTCCATAGAAGCGATCCGGTGCGCTGCAGAGCCTGGTCGAGACCGTTTCTATGTCCGATGACAATCATTGTCGGCATTCTTGTCTCTCCCCGTCACGGCTGACCAAAACCTTGAAGAAGTGATGTGCCATACTGCCGCCCGAGGCGAACACGGTGGCGTCATTCCAGAGGGATGCAGAGATGTGACGTGTGATGTAAGCCACAAGTTGATCTCTGGAATGGGTGACATGGCGCCGCTCATTCCATTCCTGCCCGCCTGGGTGTATTCGCCATGCTGCCCATATCTCATGCCTTGGTCCCTCCGGGAAGCGACAGCCCCTGACCAGGGAGGCCGCGCGCTGCCGACAGGCGGTCGGAGGGCGGCGAGAGGCGCTCCGCCGCCGTACGAGGGCGATTCCGCCGAGACTCGAGCGAACCCGCACACACTCCGGTCCGGAACGAGTCATGATCCGTGACATGAGTCCGGGAGGGCCATGCTCATTGACCGGAGCGCTCTCATAGAGCTGGCGGAGGCGACGCTTCATGAGTGTGCGGCAGGCGATTTCCGGCTGTTGGTCGCCGAGGGCGGGCCGGGGTGCGGCAAGAGCGAATTCCTGAAGCGATTCCTTGGGATCGCGGCCGAATCCGGGGCCGTGGTCCTCGACGCGCCCGGTCTGCCCGGCGAGAGGGGCACCCCTCTCGGGTTCGTACGGCGGCTGGCCGAGCACCCGGCGCTGCCGGAGCGGACCCGCGAATGGCTGCGCCCCGCTCTGGCACAGGACGGGGCCCGGGCCGCAGAGCGGCTGTGCGAGGCGCTGCGCGGGCTCTCCGCGTCCGCACCGCTGGTGATCGCGGTCGACGATCTGCACCACGTGGACCAGGGGTCGCTGCGGCAGCTGCTGCATGTCGCGCACCACGCCCGCTCGGCCAGGATGCTGCTGATCGGCACGGAGAGTCCGTACGGTCGGGTCGGCGACCCGCTGCTCGGCGCCGAACTGCTGCGCCACCCCGGTTTCCGGCGCATCACGCTCGACCCGCTCAGCCCCGAAGGCGTGGCCAGGCTGGCCGGCACGCTCGGCAACCAGCCGGCCGACGGCCGCCTCGGCACCGAGTGCTACGTGCTGACCGGCGGCAACCCGCTGTTGTCCCGGGCCCTGCTGCAGGACCGTTGGGCGGCGCCGGACACCGGTGGCCGGGTGCCGCGGCCCACTATCGGCGGACCGTTCCACCAGGCGGTTGCGGCCTGCCTGGCCCGCACCGGGACGCCCACCCGGGATGTCGCCGGCGCCCTGGCCGTACTCGGGCCGTCCACCACCCCCGCGCTGGTGAGCCGGCTGCTGGGACTGGACGCGGCCGCGGTCGCCCGCGCCCTCCAGGTCCTGGAGCTGAGCGGATTGACGGACGGCCACCGCTACCGGCACCCGGTCGTCGCGGCGGCCGCCCTGGACCATCTGGACGCCACCGACCGACGGCACCTGCACGAGCGGAGTGCCCTGCTGCTGCACAACCAGGGCGCCCGGGCCACCGAGGTCGGTGAGCACCTGCTGGCCGCCCAGCCCACGGTCCCCTCCTGGGCGGTCGCCGTGCTGCGCGACGCCGCCACCCAGGCTCTGGTAGACGACGACGCGCCCGCGGCGATCCGGTATCTGGATCTCGCCTGCCGCGCCTGCCAGGAGCCGTCCCAGAGGGCCGCGACCCGGATCGCGCTCGCCGCCGCCACCTGGCGGGTCAACCCCTCCGCTGCCGAGCACCACCTCAGCGAGACGCTCGCCGACCTGCACACCGGCGCACCGGCGGACAGTGACGCGGCTCTGCTCGTACGGCTGCTGATCGGCTGTGGCCGACTGGAGGAGGCGGGCCGGGCACGGGCCTGGCTGCGGGCGGGCGACCACCCGCGCAACGGCCCCGGCCCACGCCTGGGCGCGGTGTGGCCGTCGGTGGTGCACCCCTGCCCCTGGCCCCTCGCGCTCGAAGAGAACCGGCCGCAGCCCTCGCCCGACACCGCCGCCGCCTCCCGCGAGCCCTGGGACGAGACTCCCGGCCCCGGCACTGCCGCCGCCGTCTGGGGCATCCCCGGCCCCGGCACCAGCGAGGCCGCCGCGGACGAGGCCGAACGGCGGCTGCGCGCCTGCCCGCTGCTGGACGGCACGCTGGCGGTGGTGGCCAACGCCGTACGGACCTTGCTGCGGGCCGGCCGGACGGCCGATGCCGACGAGTGGTGCCACCGGATGCTGAAGGAGGCGACGGCCCGGCGCTCGCCCGGCTGGCAGGCGGAGTTCCTCGCCATCCTCGCCGAGATCGCCCTGCGCAAGGGGGCCCTGGCGGACGCCGAGGAGTGCGCCCGGCAAGCCCTGGCCTGCCTGCCCGGCCGTGGCGGCAGCGTCCTCGTGGGAGGTCCGCTCGCCTGCCAGGTGCACGCCTATACCGCCATGGGCCGTTACGACGACGCGACCCGCGTGCTGCACCACCCTTTGCCAGGCGCGCTGTTCCAGAGCGTGTACGGCATGGAGTATCTGCGCGCCCGCGGCCACTACCACCTGGCCACCGACGACTGCCGCGCCGCGCTCGGCGACTTCCTGGCCGCCGGCCGTATGGCGCAGCGCTGGGGTCTGGACCACCCCGCCCTGCTGCCCTGGCGCACCGACACCGCCCAGGCGTTCCTGCGGCTCGGTGAGCGCGCCAGGGCGGCGCGGATGATCACGGAACAGCTGTCCTGCGCCCGCCTGTGGAGCGCCCCGCACACCCGGGGCGTCACACTTCGGCTCCGGGCCCGGCTCGCCGCCGTGCCGGAGCGCCCGCACCTGCTCACCCAGGCCGTCGAGGTTCTGCAGCGGTGCGGGGACCGGCTCGAACTCGCCCGGGCGCTCGCCGACCTGGGGGCCGCCTACCGGAACGTCGGCGAGTCCGTCCGGGCCAACAACGTGCGGCGCAGGGCGTGGCGGATGGCCGAGGAGTGCGGTGCCAAGGCTCTGTGCGACACCATTGCGCCCTGGCAGGCGGTGTGCGGCGGGGACCGGCCGGACCTCCCCGGCCGCGACCAGGGGGCGGGACTGAGCGAGTCGGAAATGCGCGTGGCCATCCTCGCCGCCAACGGCAACTCGAACCGTGAGATAGCGCTACAGCTGTGCGTGACGATGAGCACGGTCGAGCAGCATCTGACGCGTGTCTACCGCAAGCTGCACATCAGCCGCCGCCAGCAACTGCCGAAGAGTCTGATCGGTCCGGTGGGGACACCGGCGACGAACCGCAGAGAGCTGTCCTCGTTCTGACGAGCCGTCCGAACACACCGTCCGTGATGCCACGGAGGTCCACAGGTTGGAGATGCCGATGGCCGCTGGCCACGACAAGGTGATCCAGGCGCTCCGGGCGTCCCTCAAGACCAACGAGCGGCTGAGGGAACAGATCCACCGGCTCACCACGGCGGCGCGGGAACCCATCGCCATCATCGGCATGGCCTGCCGCTATCCGGGCGGGGTGGGATCGGCGGAGGACCTGTGGGAGCTGGTGGCAGCCGGCCGGGACGCCATCGGCACCTTCCCCGACGACCGGGGCTGGGACTCGGAGCGGCTCTACGACCCCGACCCGGAACGGGCCGGCACCTCCTACACCCGGCACGGCGGTTTCCTGTACCACGCGGGGGAGTTCGACCCCCGCTTCTTCGGGATCAGCCCGCGCGAGGCGCTGGCGATGGACCCCCAGCAGCGGCTGCTGCTGGAAATCTCCTGGGAGGCGTTCGAGCGGGCCGGGATCGACCCGGCCTCGGTGCACGGCAGCCGGACCGGGGTCTTCGCCGGCGTGATGTACCACGACTACGGCTCCCGGCTGCACACCGTCCCCGAAGGCTTCGAGGGCTATGTCGGCAACGGCAGCGGTGGCGGCGTGGCGTCGGGCCGGGTCGCCTACACTCTCGGCCTCGAAGGCCCGGCCGTGACCGTGGACACCGCCTGCTCCTCCTCGCTGGTCGCCCTGCACCTGGCCTGCCAGGCGCTGCGGGCGGGCGAGTGCTCACTTGCCCTGGCGGGCGGGGTGACGGTGATGTCCACCCCCGGCCTGTTCATCGAGTACTCCCGCCAGCGCGCCCTGGCGGCGGACGGCCGGTGCAAGGCGTACGGGGCGGGGGCGGACGGCACCGGCTGGGCAGAAGGCGCCGGGATGCTGCTGGTGGAGCGGCTCGCGGACGCCCGGCGGCTCGGCCACCGGGTGCTGGCGGTGGTACGGGGCAGCGCGGTCAACCAGGACGGCGCGAGCAACGGCCTCACCGCCCCCAACGGCCCCGCGCAGCAGCGGGTCATCCGGCAGGCGCTGGCGAGCGCCGGGGTGTCGGCGTCCGAGGTCGACGCGGTGGAGGGACACGGCACGGGCACCAGGCTCGGCGATCCGATCGAGGCACAGGCCCTGCTGGCGACCTACGGCCAGGGGCGGCCCGGGGACCGGCCGCTGTGGCTCGGCTCGATGAAGTCCAACGTCGGCCATGCGCAGGCGGCTGCCGGCGTGGGCGGGGTCATCAAGATGGTGATGGCCATGCGGCGTGGGACGCTGCCGCGCACACTGCACGCGGACGAGGCCTCGCCGCACGTCGACTGGGACTCGGGCGCGGTACGGCTGCTGACGGAGCCGGTCGCCTGGCCGGAGTGCGGCCGGCCCCGCCGCGCCGCAGTGTCCTCCTTCGGGGTGAGCGGCACCAACGCCCATGTGATCCTCGAAGCGGCGCCGCACCCGGAAACCGACGAGACGGCCGCGCCGCCGCAGGACGCCCCCGGCCACGCCGTGGCGGGGCCGCTGCCCTGGCCCGTGTCGGGCGCGACGGCCGAAGCGCTGCGGGCCCAGGCCAGGGAGCTGCGCGCTTGCGTGGCGGCCGACGAGCGGCTGCGCCCCGCCGACGTCGGGCACACCCTGGTGCTCGGCCGGTCGGACCTCGCACACCGCGCCGTCGTCCTCGGCTCCGACCGGGAAACCCTCCTGCGCGGACTGGACGCCCTTGCCGGGGGCACGCCGGACGACGGCTCGGTCGTACGGGGCGTGGCGGCGGCCGGGACCGGTGCGGGCGTGGTGTTCGTCTTCCCCGGACAGGGCGGCCAGTGGGCCGGTATGGGGCTGCGGCTGCTGGAGACCTCGTCCGTCTTCGCCGAGCGGATGGCGGAGTGCGAGGCGGCGTTGGCGCCGTATGCCGACTGGTCGCTGCTCGACGTCCTGCGGCGGGGCCCCGGGGACCCGGTGTGGGAACGGGCCGACGTCGTCCAGCCGGTGCTGTTCTCGGTGATGGTGTCGCTGGCGCAGCTGTGGCGTTCGTACGGCATCGAACCGGACGCCGTACTCGGCCACTCCCAGGGCGAGATCGCCGCCGCCCACGTCTGCGGCGCGCTGACCCTGGACGACGCGGCAAAGGTTGTCGCCCTGCGCAGCCGGGCCCTGCAGACCCTGCGCGGCTCGGGCGGCATGGCCTCCGTACCCCTGCCGGCGGACGAGGTCGCCGGGCTGCTGCGGACCGCATGGCCGGACCGGCTGTGGGTGGCCGCCGTCAACGCTCCCACGGCCACGGTGATCTCCGGCGACGCGGAAGCTCTGGCCGAGGCGCTGGAACACTACCGGGACCAGAGTGTCGACGCGAAGCGGATCCCGGTCGACTACGCCTCCCACTGCCCGCACATCGAAGCCGTGGAGCAGGAGCTGCTGAGCCTGTTGCGGGGAATCACCACGCGGGCCGCCGACATCCCCTTCTACTCCACCGTGGACAACCAGTGGACCGACACCAGCGGCCTCGACGCCCGGTACTGGTACCGCAATCTGCGACAGCCCGTACGGTTCGCCGAAGCGGTCCGCGCCCTCGGCGCCGCCGAGTACCACACCTACATCGAGGCCGGCCCGCACCCCACCCTCACCCCCGCCATCCAGGGCACCGCCGAGGCCGACGGCGCCGCGGCCACCGTCGTCGGCTCCCTGCGCCGCGGCGAGGACGACGCCCACCGCATCCTGACCTCGCTGGCCCTCGCCCATACCCACGGCCTGCCGGTGGCCTGGGACCGCCACTACCGGGCGCCGGCCCTCGCGGCGAGCCAAGTCGACCTGCCCACCTACGCCTTCCAGCGTCGCCGCTACTGGCTGGACGCCCCGGCGACCGCCGGGGACGTGACGGCCGCGGGGCTGGCCCCGGTCGGACATCCACTGCTCGGCGCGGCGGTCGGGCTCGCCGAGGGCGACGGATATCTGCTCACCGGGCGGCTCGCCCCGCACACCCATCCCTGGCTCACCGACCACTCGGTCGCCGGCACCGTCCTGCTGCCGGGCACGGCACACGTGGAGCTGGCCGCGCACGTCGGCGAACACCTCGGCTGCCCCCGGCTGGAGGAACTCACCCTGCACACCCCGCTCGTCCTCCCCGACAGCGGCGGTGTGGCGCTTCAGGTGGCCGTCGGCGCGGCGGACGAGACCGGCCGCCGGGCACTGAGCGTCTACGCACAGCGCGACGACGACCCCGCGCGGGACACGGCGGCCCAGGGCGTGTGGACACGGCATGCGACCGGCACACTGGGGGCGGAAAGCGCGGCTGATGGCACCGACGGCGCCGGGCCCCTGGCAGCGGCGTGGCCTCCGCCGGGCGCGGAGCCCGTGGACATCAGCGGCCTCTACGACAGGCTGGCCGCTGCCGACTTCGGCTACGGCCCGGCCTTCCAGGGGCTGTGCGCCGTCTGGCGGCACGGCGAGGAGACCTACGCCGAGGTGCGGCTGCCCGACCAGGTGGCCGCCGACGCCCAACGCTTCTGCCTCCACCCCGCCCTGCTCGACGCCGCGCTGCACCCGCTGGCGCTCGGCAGCGGCCGACGGGAGGAGAACGCACCGGAACACGGTCGGCTGCCGTTCGCCTGGCGCGGTGTCCGCCTGCGCGCACCGGGTACGCCGACGCTGCGCGTACGGCTGCGGCCGCTGGGTCCGGACGCGGTCGCCGTCGACGTGGCCGACGAGACGGGCGCGCCGGTGGCCTCGGCCGAGTCGCTCACGCTGCGGCCGGTGGCCATGGAGGACCTGCGGGCCCTCGGCGGCCAGGCGTGCGACACCCTCTACGCCCTGGAGTGGGCCGCCGCGCCCGAGCCACCGACCACGGCCCTCGGGCGGTGCGCCGTGTTGGGCGACGCCACCCCCGGATGGGCGGTCGCGCTGGAGGCGGCGGCGGAGGGGCCCGTACGGCGGTACCCGGACCTCGCCAGGCTGACGGCGGCCCTGGACGCGGGTGACCCGCCTCCGGACCTGGTGTTCGCAGGCTGCTCTCCGGCTGCCGCCGGGCCCGATGACACGACGGTCGCCGACGTTCGCACCCGTACCCGACAAGCACTCGACCTGCTTCAGGGATGGCTCGGCGAAACGCGGCTGGCCGACGCGCGCCTGGCCATCGTCACCTGCGGCGCGGTGGCCACCGGGCCGGCTGAAGGAGTGACAGACCTGGCGGGCGCGGCGGTCTGCGGACTCGTGCGATCCGCCCAGGCCGAGGAACCCGACCGCATCCTCTTGGCGGACCTGGAACCGTCCCAGGAGTCGTGGGCGGCGCTGCCACGGGCGGTCGCGCTGGGCGAGCCGCAGGTGGCCATCAGGGTCGGCCACCCGCATGTTGCCCGGCTGGTTCGAGCCGACACCAGAGACGCCCTGCCCACCCCGCCACAGGGAAGCGGCGGCTGGCGGCTCGACTGCGTCGAAGCGGGCACGCTCCAGGGGCTGGCGCCAGTGGCGTCCTCGGCCGGCACCGCCCCACTGGGTCCGCGCCAGGTACGGATCGAGGTGCGCGCGGCCGGGGTGAACTTCCGCGATGTCCTGGTGGCCCTGGGCATGGTCCCCGGGCAACGGGGTCTGGGCAGCGAGGGGGCGGGGGTGGTACTCGAAGTCGGGCCGGAGGTGGCCGACCTGGCGCCCGGGGACCGGGTGACGGGCGTGTTCGCGGACGCGTTCGGCCCCTTCGCGGTCGCCGACCGAGCCACTGTGCTCCGCGTCCCCGACCACTGGTCCTTCGCCCAGGCCGCTGCCGTCCCCGTCGTGTTCGCCACCGCCTACTACGGGCTGGTGGACCTGGCGGGACTGCGCCCGGGCGAGTCGGTGCTGGTACACGCCGCCGCCGGCGGAGTGGGACTGGCCGCCGTCCAACTGGCCCGCCACCTGGGCGCCGAGATCTATGCCACGGCAAGCCCCGGCAAATGGGAGACCCTCCGAGCCCAGGGCATTCCCCGAGAGCGCATCGCCTCGTCCCGCACCCTCGACTTCGAGAGCCGGTTCGCCGGCCGAAGCATCGACGTCGTCCTCAACTCCCTGGCTCATGAGTACGTCGACGCCTCATTGAGCCTCGTGGCCGGCGACGGTGGCCGGTTCCTGGAGATGGGCAAGACCGACCTCCGTGACCCGGAGGAGGTGGCGCGGGCGTACCCCGGTGTCGCCTACCGGGCCTACGACCTGATGGAGGCCGGAGCCGAGCGCATCGGGGAGATCCTGCGCACCGTGCTGGGGCTGTTCGACGAGGGCGTGCTGACCCCGCTGCCACTCACCTGCTGGGACATCCGGCAGGCCCGAGACGGTCTCCGCCATCTCCAGCAGGGCCGCACCGTCGGGAAGAACGTGCTCACGCTGCCCCGCACCCCCGATCCCGACGGCACTGTCCTCATCACCGGAGGCACCGGCACCCTCGGCGCCGCGCTCGCCCGCCATCTCGCCGCGACCGGCCGAGCACGGCATCTGCTGCTGATCAGCCGCCGTGGCCTCGACGCGCCGGGTGCGCTCGAACTCCTCGCCGAGCTAGGAGAGTTGGGATCGAAGGCGACCGCCGCCGCCTGCGACGTCGCCGACCGTGCCGCGCTCGCCGAGGTGCTCGGGCGGATACCCGCCGAGCATCCGTTGACCGCTGTCGTCCATGCCGCGGGCACACTCGACGACGCCACGCTCGGCTCCCTCACCCCGCACCACCTCGACACCACCCTGTCCGCGAAAGCCGATGCCGCCTTGCATCTGCACGAGCTGACTTGTCGTGTGGATCTGGCCGCGTTCGTGCTGTTCTCGTCCGCCGCGGGCGTCCTGGGCTCGCCGGGGCAGGGCAACTACGCCGCCGCCAATGCCTTCCTCGACGCGCTCGCCTTTCAGCGGCGGGCGATGGGGCTCCCGGCCGTGTCCCTGGCATGGGGGCTGTGGGAAGAGGCCAGCGGAATGACCGGCCACCTTGACCGGGCCGACCGCACCCGCATGGCCCGCGTAGGCCTTCGGCCACTGGCCACGGACGAGGCCCTGGCGCTGTTCGACAACGCCCTCGTCGACGGCCCACCGCTGCTTCTCCCGGCCCGTATCGACACCAAGACGCTCCGCGGCGCCACCGTGCCGCCCCTGCTCCAGGGCCTGGTACGCCCCACCGGCCACCGGCCACGCCCCGCGACCCCCGACGGCCGCTCCTCCCTCCGAGCCCGGCTCGCCGGGCTCGACCCCGCCGGACAGAACGAGGTCCTGCTCACTCTCGTCCGCGGCCACGCCGCCACGGTCCTCGGCCACCCGAGCCCCGAGGCCATCGCTCCCGAGGCGACCTTCCGCGACCTGGGCTTCGATTCCCTCACCGCCGTGGAACTCCGCAACCGCCTCAAGGAGGCGACCGGCCTGCGGCTCCCCGCCACCCTCGTCTTCGACCACCCCACTCCTGCTGTTCTCGCCCAGCACTTGCGGGACGGGCTCCTCGGCGCCACCGATACGGCCACCCCCGCGGCCACCCCGGCCCTGGCTCTGGCCCCGGCCCCGGCTCCGGGTCAGACGGCGACGGGGGAGGATGAGGCCATCGCGATCGTCGGCATGGCCTGCCGCTATCCGGGCGGCGTACGCACCGCCGAGCAACTCTGGGACCTCGTCGCCTCCGGCACTGACGCCATGAGCGGATTCCCCACCGACCGCGGCTGGGACCTCGACCGCCTCTACGCCCCCTACGACCAGGACCGGCCGGGCACCACATACACCCGCCACGGGGGCTTCCTCCACGACGCGGGCAAGTTCGACGCGGGGTTCTTCGGCATCGGCCCGCGCGAGGCGCTGGCGATGGACCCGCAGCAGCGGCTGCTGCTGGAGACCTCCTGGGAGGCTTTCGAACACGCCGGCATCGACCCCACGTCGGTGCGGCGGAGCCGGACCGGGGTCTTCGCCGGTGTGATGCCGACGGACTACGGCCCCCGGCTGCATGACGCCGTGGCCGAGGTCGAGGGCTATGTCCTCACCGGAAACTCCGGAAGCGTCGCCTCGGGCCGTATCGCCTACACGCTGGGTTTGGAGGGTCCCGCGGTGTCGGTGGACACGGCGTGTTCGTCGTCTCTGGTCGCTCTGCATCTGGCCTGCCAGGCGCTGCGGGCCGGGGAATGCTCCATGGCGCTGGCCGGCGGCGTGACAGTGATGGCGACACCTGGTGCCTTCGTGGAGTTTGCGCGGCAGCGGGGGTTGTCGGTGGATGGGCGGTGCAGGGCGTTTGGGGCGGGGGCGGATGGTACGGGGTGGGCGGAGGGTGTGGGGATGTTGTTGGTGGAGCGGTTGTCGGATGCGCGGCGGTTGGGGCATCGGGTGTTGGCGGTGGTGCGGGGTAGTGCGGTGAATCAGGATGGGGCGAGTAATGGGTTGACGGCGCCGAGTGGTCCGGCGCAGCAGCGGGTGATCCGTCAGGCGTTGGCCAGTGCGCGGGTCGGTGGTGGGGATGTGGATGTGGTGGAGGGGCATGGGACGGGGACGAGGCTGGGTGATCCGATCGAGGCGCAGGCGTTGCTGGCGACGTATGGTCAGGAGCGGGTTGGGGTTGGGCCGTTGTGGCTGGGGTCGGTGAAGTCGAATATCGGGCATGCGCAGGCTGCGGCGGGTGTCGCGGGGGTCATCAAGATGGTGATGGCCATGCAACGTGGGGTGTTGCCGCGTACGTTGCATGCCGGGGAGCCGTCGCCGCATGTGGACTGGTCCTCGGGCGGGGTACGGCTGCTGTCCGAGGCCGTGTCGTGGCCGCAGACCGGTCGTGCGCGGCGTGCGGGAGTGTCGTCGTTCGGGGTCAGCGGCACCAACGCCCACATCATCCTCGAACAGGCACCACCGGAGGAGCATCACGAACCGGCGGACGCCTCTTCCGGGTCGTTTCCCTGGATGGTGTCGGCGAAGTCCGAACCGGCACTACGGGCGCAGGCAGCCCAGCTGGGCGCGTACCTGGCGGCTCATCCCCAGGCGGATCTGGCCGATATCGGGTATGCCCTGGCCACTGGCCGTGCGGCCTTTGAACACCGCGCCGTACTCCTGGGCCCGGACCGCGAAGACTTCCTCCACGGCCTGCAAGCCCTGGAAGCCGGCGAGGAACACGAGAAACTGGTCCGGGGCGTGGCAACCGGGGTGGGGAAGCTGGCGTTTGTCTGTTCGGGGCAGGGCACGCAACGCGCCCGCATGGGACACGAGCTCTACCACACCTTCCCCCTGTTCGCCGAAGCTCTCGACGAAGCCTGCACACACCTCGACCCCCACCTCGACCACCCCCTGCGGGACGTCATGTTCGCCGAGCCGGACACCGATACGGCGGAGCTGCTGCACCAGACGCGTTATGCCCAGCCCGCGCTGTTCGCCCTCCAGATCGCCCTGCACCGCCTGGTCACCCAACACTACGGACTCACCCCCCACTACTACGCAGGCCACTCCCTCGGCGAAATCACCGCAGCCCACCTCGCCGGCATCCTCACCCTCCCCCACGCAGCCCACCTGATCACCACCCGCGCCCGCCTCATGCACACCCTCCCCACCACCGGCACCATGACCACCCTCCAAGCCAACCCCCACGAACTCCACCAACACCTCACCGGCCATGAGACACAGGTATCCCTCGCGGCCGTCAACGCCCCAGGATCCGTCGTCATCAGTGGTGATCGCGACGCCGTGGACGCCATCGCCGAAAGCTTCCGCACCATGGGGCGCAAGGTCACCCCGCTCAAGGTCAGCGGCGCCTTCCACTCACCCCACATCGACCCGCTCCTCAACGAACTCCGCCACACCGCCGAAACCCTCACCTACCACCAACCCCACACCCCCCTGGTCACTACCAACCCCAACGACCAAGACCCCACCACCCCCCACTACTGGGTCCGACAAACCCGCGACACCGTCCACTACACCCACACCACCCACCAACTCCACACCCACGGCGTCACCACCTACCTCGAACTCGGCCCCGACACCACCCTCACCACCCTCACCCACCACAACCTCCCCCACCACACCCCCCAAGCCGTCTCCCTCCTCCACCCCCACCAACCCGAAACCCACACCACCCACACCACCCTCGCCCACCTCCACACCCACGGCCACCCCACCACCTGGCACCACCACCACACCCCCACCCACCACACCCCCAACCTCCCCACCTACCCCTTCCAACACCACCACTACTGGCTCAACACCACCACTACCGCCAGCGATATGTCGGCGGCAGGCCTGGAGCCGGCGCGGCATCCCCTGGTGGGTGCGGCGGTTGGGCTTGCCGACGGTGAGGGGCTGCTGCTCACCGGGCGGATTTCGCTCCGTACGCATCCTTGGCTGGCCGACCACGCCGTCGGCGGTGCTGTGCTGCTCCCCGGTACGGCCTTCCTCGAACTCGCCCTCCAGGCCGGCGCCCATGTCGACTGCTGTCGGATCGAGGAGCTCACGCTGCACACGCCGCTCGTCGTGCCGGAGAGCGCCGGCGTGGTGCTGCAGGTGACCGTGGCCGCACCGAACGAAGCCGGAAGCCGGGCAGTGGATATCTATTCGCGAATCGATGCGGGCGGGCTCACCGCCGATTCGGGGGGAGAGCCATGGACGCGCCATGCCGCCGGATACCTTGCCGACAAGCCTGACCCGGACTCCGGTGAGGCGGTGCATGGTGCCATGCTCGCGGGTGCATGGCCGCCGCCGGGCGCGGTCGCCGTGGATCTGGAGGGACTGTACGAGCAGCTGGCCGAGGGGGGATTCCACTACGGAGCGGCCTTCCGGTGCCTGGACGCCGCCTGGCAACGCGGCGAGGAGGTCTTCGCGACCGCACATATGCCAGAAGATGTGCTGGGCGGCGTGGCAGCGGTTCGGTTCGCGCTGCACCCCGCTCTGCTGGACTCCGTACTGCACACCATTCCTCTCTTGCCCTCGCTTCAGGGACAACAGGAGAGCGGGCTGCCGTTCACGTGGACTGGAGTCACTCTGCGCGCAACGGGGGCGACGGCCCTTCGCGTCCGGCTGAGGCCGGATGGCCACGGCCCGGGGGCGGTGTCGGTCGATGTGTCCGACGAGGCGGGTGAGCCAGTGGCATCGGTCCGGTCGCTTGCCCTGCGGCCGGTGTCCAGGGCCGAGCTTCGAACGGCCGCCCCGGTCGCCCACCACGGCTCGCTCTTCGAGGTGCGGTGGGAACCCGTCCCTCAGCCCGCGGTGGCCGAAGAGGCCGACCTCTGGGTGGTGATGAGGGCCAGGCCGACGCCGTGCCAGGCCGAGGACTTCTCCGCTCCGCCCGAGCGGACGTACGCCGATCTGGCCGCGCTGTGCGCGGCGATCGCCGACGACGCGCCCGTTCCCCGGACGGTCGTGGCCTGGTCCCCAGCGGGGAGCGAAGAGGAGCCGAGTGAGGCGGTGCGCCATGCCACGCAGCACATGCTGGGACTCCTGCAGCAGTGGTTGGGTGACAGCCGGTTCGCCGACAGTCGCCTGGTGGTCCTCACCCGAGCCGCGGTGGCCACGGCGCCGGACGCGGAGGTGAAAGACCTGGCGGGAGCGGCGGTGCGGGGTCTGATCCGCTCCGCCCAGTCGGAGCACCCCGACCGTTTCATCCTTCTCGACCTGGATGACCGCGCTACCGACCCGGAAGACCACCGTCGGACGCTGTCGATGGCCGTGGCCTCCGGGGAACCGGAGGTGGCCGTACGCGATGGAGTCCTGCGCGCGCCCCGGCTGAGCCCGATGGCCGAATTCGTCCCACCGGTGGTTGCCGACACCCCCACGAAGGCCACGGATGGGCCTCCTTGGGCTCCCGACGGCACCGTACTCATCACCGGCGGTACAGGCAGCCTCGGTGCGTTGCTCGCCCGCCACCTGGTGGTCACCCATGGCGTACGGCATCTGCTGCTCCTCAGCCGACGTGGCCTGGATGCCCCGGGGGCCAGGCGGCTGGAGGCCGAACTCGTGGCGCTCGGGGCGCGGGTGACCATCGCCGCGTGCGATGCCGCCGACCGGAAGCAACTCGCGAGCGCATTGGCAGAGATCTCCGTCGACCATCCGCTGACCGCGGTGGTGCACGCGGCAGGTGTACTGGACGACGGGGTGATCACATCCCTCACACCGGATGGCATGACCCGGGTGCTGCGGGCCAAGGTCGATTCCGCGCTCAATCTCCACCAACTCACACGCGGTTTGCCGCTGTCCGCGTTCGTGCTCTTCTCCTCACTGGCCGGAGTGATGGGTTCGGCAGGGCAGGCCAATTACGTTGCCGCCAACGCCACCCTGGACGCGCTGGCGTGTCACAGGCGGGCCGCTGGGCTGTCGGCGGTGTCCCTGGCCTGGGGAGTGTGGGAGCAGACCGGGGGCATGACCGGGCAGCTCGATGTCACGGACCACGCACGGCTCCACCGCTCGGGCCTGCGACCGCTGGCCACCAGCGAGGGCCTGGCCCTCTTCGACCAGGCCCTGAGCTGCGGACACCCTCTGGTGGTGCCCGCCGCACTCAGCATGACGGAGCTTCGGACATCCGAGTCCGTCCCACCGTTCCTGCGAAACGTGACGGGCGCTCCGGCCCGGCCGTCCGGGACCCGCAACGCCTCGGCCGACGGGCCGACGTCCCTGCGGCGGCGGTTGACCGGCCTCGGAACGGAAGAACGGCTGCGGGAGGTGCTGCGCCTGGTGCGCTCGCGGGCGGCCGCGGTGCTGGGGCACGGCACGGCCGACGCTGTCCCCGTGGACTCGGCGTTCCGTGACCTGGGGTTCGACTCCCTCGCCGCGGTGGACCTGCGGAACCGGTTGCAGCAGGCCACCGGGCTGCGCCTGCCGGCCGGCTTGATCTTCGACCGGCCGCGCCCCGACGTGCTCGCCCGCTTCCTGTGTGACGAGTTGGCCGGCGGTATGTCGGCGGCCCCGGCCGCCCCGCCCGCCTCGGCCGTCGGCGGGGCAGGGGGCGAGCCGGTGGCTATCGTCGGCATGGCGTGTCGGTTTCCGGGAGGTGTGCGGTCGGCTGAGGGCCTGTGGGATCTGGTCGCCTCCGGCGTGGACGCGGTGGGTGACTTCCCCGCGGACCGGGGCTGGGAGGTGGAGCGGCTCTACGACCCGGACCCGGACCGAACCGGCACTTCCTACACCCGGCAGGGTGGGTTCCTCTACGACGCCGGTGAGTTCGACGCGGCGTTCTTCGGGATCGGCCCGCGCGAGGCGGTGGCGATGGATCCGCAGCAGCGGCTGCTGCTGGAGATCTCCTGGGAGGCGATGGAGCGGGCGGGGATCGATCCGGCATCGCTGCGGGGGAGTGCGACCGGCGTGTTCGCGGGGGTGATGTACCACGACTACGGCACCCGCCTGCGCGATATCCCAGAGGGCTACGAGGGCTACATCGGCAATGGAAACGCGGGCAGCGTCGCCTCGGGTCGTGTCGCCTACACCTTCGGTCTGGAAGGGCCGGCGGTCACCGTGGACACGGCGTGTTCCTCGTCTCTGGTCGCTCTGCATCTGGCTTGCCAGGCGCTGCGGTCCGGCGAGTGCTCCATGGCGCTGGCCGGCGGGGTCACCGTCATGTCCACCCCCACCACTTTCGTCGAGTTCTCGCGCCAGCGTGGGCTGGCCCCGGACGGGCGGTGCAAGTCCTTCGGGGCCGGCGCGGACGGTACGGGCTGGGCGGAGGGTGCGGGGATGCTCCTGGTGGAGCGGCTCTCGGACGCCCGGCGCAATGGCCATCGGGTCCTGGCGGTGGTACGGGGGAGTGCGGTCAACCAGGACGGGGCGAGCAATGGGCTGACGGCGCCGAACGGCCCCTCGCAAGAGCGGGTGATCCGCCAGGCCTGGGCCAACGCGGGGGTGGCCGCGGCGGACGTCGACGTGGTGGAGGGACACGGCACGGGGACGACGTTGGGTGACCCCATCGAGGCCCAGGCGTTGCTCGCTACGTACGGGCAGGGGCGGTCGGCCGACCGGCCGTTGTGGTTGGGATCGGTCAAGTCCAACGTCGGACACACCCAGGCCGCCGCGGGGGTGGGAGGCGTCATCAAGATGGTGATGGCCATGCGGCGCGGGCTGCTCCCGCAGACCCTGCACGCCGAGGAGCCCTCACCGCATGTGGACTGGTCCGGCGGGGCGGTGCGGTTGCTGACGGAGCCGGTGTCCTGGCCGGAGCAGGGTCGGATGCGCCGCGCGGGCGTCTCTTCTTTCGGCGTCAGCGGCACCAACGCCCACGTCATCCTGGAACAAGCACCGCCCGCCGGGGAGACCCACGAATCGGCAGTGCCCCGCACCACCCCAGGCCCACTGCCCTGGACCATCTCCGCTAAGAGCCCGCAAGCGCTACGCGCCCAGGCCCGGCAATTGCACACGTTCCTGACCAACACCCCGGAGGCGGACTCGGCCGATGTCGGCCACACCCTCGCGGTAGGCCGTGCCTCCTTCGAGCACCGCGCGGTCGTGCTGGGCCAGGACCGTTCCGACTTCCTGCACGGCCTCGACGCCCTGGCGACCGACCAAGCCCACACCGCCGTCATCACCGGCACCGCCAAGAAGGCCGGCGACCAGGCCAGAGTGGTGTTTGTGTTTCCGGGTCAGGGTGGTCAGTGGGCCGGGATGGGACTGCGGCTGCTGGAAACCTCACCCGTCTTCGCCCAGTCGATCAACGCCTGCGAACAAGCCCTGACCCCCCACACCGACTGGACCCTCACCGACATCCTCCACCGACCCGACACCGACCCCCTCTGGCAACGCGCCGACATCATCCAACCCGTCCTCTTCGCCACCATGATCTCCCTCGCCGCCCTCTGGCGCTCCCACGGCCTCCACCCCGACGCCGTCATCGGCCACTCCCAAGGCGAAATCGCCGCCGCCCACATCAGCGGCGCCCTCACCCTCCCCGACGCCGCCAAAATCATCGCCCTGCGCAGCAAGGCCCTACACACCCTCCACGGCTCCGGCGGCATGGCCTCCGTACCACTACCCGCCGACCAGGTCACCACCCTGCTCCAGACCACATGGCCCGACCAACTATGGGTGGCCGCCCACAACGCCCCCACCGCCACCGTCATCTCCGGCGACACCGAAAAACTGACAGAAGCACTGGGACACCTCCAAAACCAAGGCATCGACGCAAAACGAATCCCAGTCGACTACGCCTCCCACTGCCCCCACACCGAAACCATCGAAAACCAACTCCTCCAACTCCTCCACGACATCACCCCCCAACCCGCCACCATCCCCTTCTACTCCACCACCGACAACCAATGGACAGACACCACCACCCTCAACGCCCACTACTGGTACCGCAACCTCCGCCAACCCGTCCACTTCACCCAAGCCATCCACACCCTCACCCAACAACAACACCACACCTACATCGAAATCAGCCCCCACCCCACCCTCACCACCGCCATCCAAGAAACCACCAACACCACCCACACCACCCACACCACCACCATCAACACCCTCCGCCGCAACAAAAACGACACCCACCAATTCCTCCACTCCCTCGCCCACGCCCACACCACCGGCCACCCCATCAGCTGGAACACCACCCACCAACACCACACCCACATCGACCTCCCCACTTACCCGTTCCAATACCGGCGCTACTGGCTCGACGCCCCCGCCCAGACAGGGGATGTGGCGGCCGTCGGCCTGGACCCGGCGCATCACCCGTTGCTGGGCGCGGCGGTCACCGTGGCAGAGGGGGAGGGCTATCTGCTCACCGGTCGGCTCGCCCTGTCCACCCACCCCTGGCTCGCCGATCACGCCATCGCCGGCGCCGTCGTCCTCCCCGGGACTGTCTTTCTCGAGATCGCCCTTCAGGCGGGCCAACGTGTGGACTGCCACCGCATCGAGGAACTCACCCTCCACTCACCGCTGTTCATCCCGGAGGAGGGAGCGGTGCAGCTGCAGGCGTGGGTGGCGGCGCCGGACGAGAACGGGTGCCGAAGCCTGACGGTGTCCTCCCGACGCGAGGGTAGGTATGAGGATGCCGTGTGGGTGCGCCATGCCACTGGCCTGGTCGGCCACGAACCGGCCGACCAGGATGACGCCATCGCACGGCCCATCGATCCGCGAGGTGACGACGCGGCGACTGCCTGGCCACCGCCGGGTGCCGTCGCACTCACGGCAGAGGGCCTGGAGGGCCTGTACGACGGGTACGCGGCGCGGGGATTCGGGTACGGCCCGGTGTTCCGGGGGCTGAGGGCGGCCTGGCGACGTGGCGAGGACATCTTCGCCGAGGTGCGCCTTCCGGACACGGCGGACGCCGACGCCTCCCGGTTCGCTGTCCACCCCGCCCTGCTGGACGCCGCCCTCCACGCCGCCGCACTCCGCCCGGCCGACGAACTTCCGCACGACGCCCTGCCCTTCTCCTTCAGCGGGGTGAGTCTGCACGGGCCCGGAGCGTCGACCCTCCGGGTGCGCCTCACCCCGGACGCCGAGGCGCGGGACAGGCACTCATTGTCGGTCGCTGTGGTCGACGGTGAGGGACGGCCGGTGGCCTCGATCGCATCGCTCTCGGTACGCCCGGTGTCGACACAGGAACTGCTGGCGGCCTCCGGCGCGGCGCGGCGCGACTCGCTCTTCGCGGTCGAGTGGGTGACCGCTCCGGCGCCGACATCGTCCTCTGCTCGGCAACCCCTGGTCACGGTGGGGCCCTGCGACCTCCTGCGGATGGGGGCCGAGGCGCCCGATGTGGTCGTGGTCGACTGCGGCCGCCGCGACGCGCGCGCCACCGCCCTGCCGGAGGACGTACGGACCCTCACCCAGCGCATCCTGGGCCTGCTGCAGGAGTGGCTGGCGGCCGAGAGGCCGGCCTCGAGCCGGTTGGTCGTGCTGACCCGTGGTGCGGTGGCCACCACGCCAGGGGAGGATGTGGCGGACCTGGCGGGCGCGGCGGTGTGCGGCATGGTGCGCTCCGCGCAGTCGGAGCATCCCGGCCGATTCGTTCTGCTCGACCTCGACCTCGACCTCGACCTCGACCTCGAACCCGCCCCCGACCTCGACGGCGGGAAAGTGCCAGAGACCGTTGTTTCGGCAGCGCTTGCCTGTGGCGAGCCGCAGATCGCCGTGCGCGCGAACCGGCTCCTCGTGCCCCGCCTGACCCGCGTTCCTGCTCCCGTTCCCGCCATCGAGGCAGCCGGCCAGGACCCCGCGCCCACGACGTTCGACCCCGACGGCACCGTACTGATCACCGGCGGCACCGGCACCCTCGGCGCGATGCTCGCCCGCCACCTGGTCGCCCGTCACGGCGTACGACGCCTCCTGTTGGTCTCCCGACGCGGGCCCGACGCGCCCGGCGCCACCGAGCTGCGAGCGGAACTGGCCGACCTCGGCGCCGAGGTGACGCTGCGCGCCTGTGACACCAGCGACCGCGGCGCGCTGGCCGATCTCATCGCGGGGATCCCCACCCGGCACCCGTTGACCGGTGTCGTCCACGCCGCGGGTGTTCTGGACGACGCCATCATCTCCTCCCTGACCCCCCGACACCTGGACACCGCGCTGGCACCCAAGGCCGATGCCGCCCTCCATCTGCACGAGCTCACCCGACATGCCCAGCCGCGCGCCTTCGTCCTGTTCTCCTCGGCCGCCGGCGTCCTCGGCGCACCTGGGCAGGGCAATTACGCTGCCGCCAACGCCTTTCTCGATGCCCTCGCCGAACACCGCAGGGCGCAGGGTCTGCCGGCCCTGTCGCTCGCGTGGGGCCTGTGGGAGCAGGGCAGCGGCATGACCGGGCATCTCGACGGCACCGACCGGGCCCGCATCACCCGCTCCGGGCTCGCCCCCCTCGCCACCGAGGACGCCCTCGCGCTCTTCGACGCCGCCCTCGCCGGCGATCGGCCGTCTGTGGTGCCCGCCCGCCTTGACCTGCGAGGTTCAAGCGCCGTCGAGACCTCCGCGCCCCTGTTCTCGAAGATCGCCCCGGCCCGTTCGGCCCCTCGCCGTATCCCGGGGGCCGAGGGCGCCGCTGACCTTCTTCGTACCCGCCTCGCGGCCCAGGACGCCGCCGAACAGCGGGATACGCTTCTTACGATCGTCCGCACCCACACCGCCGCCGTGCTGGGGCATGACACGGCTGCCGCCGTCCGGCCGGACTCTGCCTTCCGCGAGCTGGGTTTCGACTCCCTCGCCGCCGTGGAACTCCGCAACCGCCTTCAAACGACCGCCGCCCTTTCCCTGCCCGCGACCGCCGTCTTCGATCACCCTACTCCCGCCGCCCTCGCCGACCATCTGCGTACTCGGCTCTGCCAGGACGCGCCGTCCTCGGCGGCGGCCACGGCGATGGCGGCGCTGGCGGAGCTGGCCAGGCTGGAGTCCGCCGTCTCCGACTCGGCGCTCGACGACGACACGCGCAGCGGCCTCGCGGAGCGCCTGCGGTCCCTCGCCCGCAAAATCAGCGGCGGCCGTGTCGCAGACCACGACGGGGTCGCCGCGGGCCCGGACCTCCAGTCGGCCACGGACGATGAGATGTTCGAGCTGATCGACAAGGAGGTCAGCCGAGACTGAGCCAATGCGGCGGCGCCATCGGGGCGTCGCAACGGATGACGGCGCCCGACGATGACCGGGCGCCGTCACTCGTGTCGCCGCTCAGGGCGCGGCGTGGTTCATGAGGCATGGTTTATGCGGCACGGTGAATGCCGCGCGGTTCGTTCGGTTTATTCGGTTTATTCGGTCGGAAGGTGCTGGCACAGCCACGGGGTGTCGGTGTTCATCCGCAGCGCCGCGGCCTCGGCGGCCTCGGCCGCCGCTTCGGTGCCGCCGTCCGCGGCCGCTCGGGCCGCCTCGGCGGCGTGGGCCGCCGCCTTGGCCACGGCCTCTGCCTCGGCAGCCGCCCGGCGGCTGTGTTCCGCGATCGCGTTCGCGATCTCGGCGGCCTTCGTGGCGGCCTCGGCCTGGTCCCGAGCGGCCGCTTCCGCGGCGGGGCCGGCCTGGGCACCGGCCACGGCCGCCGCGGCCGCAGCCTCGGCCGAGCGGGCGGCGGCCGCCGTGGCGGCCTCGGCCGATGTCGCCCGCCCGGCTTCTCCGGCCGCGGCCCTGGCGGTCCGGGCCGCGCCTTCCGCGGCCGAGGCGGCGGTCGACAGGGCCCCCGCAGCCTCGGCCACGGCGGTGCTCACCGCGGCGCCGGCCGCCGTCGCCTGGGCCACTTCGGCGGCGGCCGCGCGAGTGGCGGAGGCGATGGCCTCCGCCCGCCTGGCGGCGCTCAGCGCACGCCGCACGGGGATGTCCGGATCCTGTTCCGCCGTCGTCCGACTGACACTGGTCATCCAGAACTCATTTCCTGGTGGATTGCTTTCCCGATGGATGGCAAAGGCCCGGCAGGGTAGCCCGCGTGGCTCGGTTTCCGGTGGAGTTCTCTTCGCTGGAATTCCGGGGTCTTCAGGGGGTTCCGTGCCGTGTGCGCTGTTGCGATGGTCATCGCCATGACCCAAACAGCTGGGAAAACCGCACTGGTGACCGGGGCGTCGCGGGGCATCGGCGCGGCCATCGCCCGAAGGCTCGCCGCCGACGGTGTGCTGGTGGCCGTGCATTACGGGCGGCGGAAAGCGGACGCCGAGGAAACGGTCGCGTCGATCGAGCGGGCCGGGGGGCAGGCATTCGCCATCCGGGCGGACTTCGCTGCCGACGGCGCCCTCGACACGCTCTTCAGTGGACTCGAGGCCGGGCTCGCCGGCCGGCCGCTGAACATCCTGGTGAACAACGCCGCCGTCTACGCCGACCCGGACGACCAGGCCGCCACGCAGTCGGACGGCTATGTGGCGGGCATTTCCGAGGTCACCCCGGAGGAGTTCGATCGCATCTTCACCGTCAATGTACGGGCCGCGTTTTTCGTCACCCAACGGTCCCTGCCGCTCCTCGGCGACGGCGGACGGGTCATCAACATCTCCTCCGTCGTCACCAGGATCGCCTGGCCGCTGCTCCCCTACGCCATGAGCAAGGGCGCCCTTGAGATCATGGCGCCCAGGCTGGCCAATGAGCTGGGACACCGAGGGATCACCGTCAATACCATCGCGCCAGGCATCACCGACGACACCGAAACCAACAGCTGGCTGCACCACGTGCCCGGGGCGGTCGAGGGCGTGGCCGCCATGACCGCACTCCGCCGGCTCGGCCGGCCGTCCGACATCGCCGACGTCGTCGCCCTCCTCGCCTCGGACGAGGCCCGCTGGGTCACCGGACAGCTGGTCGACGCCTCCGGCGGTATCGCCCTCGCCCCCGCGCCACCGGGCCTGTAGCGGCCATCGCCAACCATCGTCAGGGGGGCGGATCGAGCCGGGCCACGGCACGGCGCAGGGGCGGCGCGAACCTGCTCATCAGACGTACGAGACGCGCATCCGGCGTCACGGTCGCCACGGGCGTGTTGCGGGCGACCGCGCGCAACACCGCCGTGGCGACCTTCTCCGGCGGACAGCCGCGCCGGCCGAGCGTCCGCACAGCCCGCTCCCGCAGCTGCGCCTGCTCTTGTTCCGACACCCCCGCGAAGTGCATCGCCGCGGTGAAGGAGGTGTTCACAAAGCCCGGGCACACCGCGCTCACCCCCACCCCGAACTCCGCGAGTTCCGCCCGCAGACACTCGCTGAGCATCACCACGGCGGCCTTGCTCGTCGCGTACGCAGGGACCGCCCGCGTGGGTTGGAAGGCGGCGGCCGACGCGATCGTCACGATGTGCCCGCCCTGCCCGCGGTCAGCCATCTGCCGACCGAAGAGCCGACAGCCGTGAATGACCCCCCACAGGTTCACATTCAGGGTGCGCCGCCAGTCCGCGACGGAGGTGTCGAGGAACCGGCCGGACATGCCGATGCCGGCGCTGTTCACCAGGATGTCCACGGGCCCGTGCTCGTCGAGGACGCGTTCGGCGAGCCGCTCCATGGCGGCCGCGTCGGCGACGTCGACGGGCTCCGCCCACGCGTCGGCGGCGCCCAGCGCCTTGGCCAGGTCCGCGCCGGCCGACGCGGCGCGGGCGTTCCGGTCCGCACAGATCACCCGCGCCCCCGCCGTGGCGAAGGCGCCCGCCGTCGCCCGTCCGATTCCGCTGCCGGCGCCGGTGACCAGCACCAGTCGGCCGCGAAAGCGCCGGGCGTACCGGGACGATTCCATGGCTACCGCCTCTCGGGAGAGTCCAGAAGCGCTCAGGAAGAGCGAAGAGCGGAGAACAGACTGCACTCCTTATGGCGAACGACCGCGCGCCATCGGCGCATTCTGGGGTGCTTAGGGGGTGCAGCGAACGATAACGAATTCCCTAAGATCGCTTGGCGCCCTGGCGGCCCTGAGGAAATCACTCACGGCTTGAGGAATGTCGAGGAGATGCCGTAAATGGCCAATGAGGAAAAGCTTCGGGACTACCTCAAGCGGGCGACCGCCGAACTTGTCCAGGTGCGCCGCCGCCTGGCAGAGTTCGAGTCGGGTGAGCAGGAGCCGATCGCCGTGGTGGGGCTGGCCTGCCGTTTTCCCGGCGGTGTGCGGTCACCGGCCGAATTCTGGGAGTTGTTGACCTCCGGCGGCGATGCCATTTCGGGATTTCCGGTGGACCGGGGTTGGAATGTCGAGGCGCTCTACGACCCGAATCCGGACCGGGGGCGGACCGGCACCTCGTACACCCGCCACGGCGGCTTTCTGCACGACGCGGCGGACTTCGACGCGGGGTTCTTCGGCATCAGCCCGCGCGAGGCGCTGGCGATGGACCCGCAGCAGCGGCTGCTGCTGGAGACCTCCTGGGAGGCGCTGGAGGTCGCCGGTATCGACCCGGCCACGCTGCGCGGGAGCCGCACCGGTGTCTTCGCCGGGATGATGTACCACGACTACGCCACGCGCCTGCTCGACCTCCCCGACGGCCTCGAAGGGCTTGTCGGCAACGGCAACGCCGGCGGGGTGCTGTCGGGTCGGCTGGCGTACACGTTTGGTTTCGAGGGTCCTGCGGTGACGGTGGATACGGCGTGTTCGTCGTCGTTGGTGGCGTTGCATCTGGCGTGTCAGTCGTTGCGGTCGGGGGAGTGTTCGTTGGCGTTGGCGGGTGGGGTGACGGTGATGTCGACGCCGGGGGTGTTTGTGGAGTTCTCCCGTCAGCGTGGTCTCGCGGCGGACGGGCGGTGCAAGCCGTACGCCGCCGCGGCGGACGGCGTCGGCATGTCCGAGGGCGTGGCCGTCCTGCTGGTGGAGCGATTGAGTGATGCGGTGCGCGCGGGGCATCGGGTGTTGGCGGTGGTGCGGGGTAGTGCGGTGAATCAGGACGGGGCGAGTAATGGGTTGACGGCGCCGAATGGTCCGTCGCAGCAGCGGGTGATCCGGCAGGCGTTGGCGGGTGCGGGGTTGGTGGGGGCGGATGTGGATGTGGTGGAGGGGCACGGGACGGGGACGCGGCTGGGGGATCCGATCGAGGCGCAGGCGATCCTTGCCACGTATGGCCAGGATCGGCCGGAGGACCGGCCGTTGTGGCTGGGGTCGGTGAAGTCGAACATCGGGCATACGCAGGCGGCGGCGGGGGTCGCCGGCGTGATCAAGATGGTGCTGGCGCTTGACCATGGGATGTTGCCGCGGAGTCTGCACGCGGAGGAGCCGTCGCCGCATGTGGACTGGTCCTCGGGCGAGGTGCGGCTGGTGAGCGAGTCGGTGCCATGGCCGCGGACCGGGCGTTTGCGGCGGGCGGGTGTCTCGTCGTTCGGGGTCAGTGGCACCAACGCGCACATCGTCCTCGAGCAGGCCCCGGACGAGGCGGTGGCGGAGAGCGAGCCCGCACGCGAGTCGCCGGTAGTGCCGTGGGTGGTCTCGGCGCGTTCGGCGGGCGCGCTGCGGGGGCAGGCGCAGCGGTTGCGGGAGTTCGTCGCGGACCACGAGAGGCTCACGGATGTCGCCCGCGCGCTGGTCACCGAGCGGGCGGTGTTCGAGCGCCGCGCCGTGATCGTGGCCGAGGACCGCGAAGAGCTGGTACACGGCCTGGACGCGCTGTCGGCTGGGGCGCCCGCGCCCCAGCTGGTGGAGAGCCTGACGGAACGAGACGACACCGATGAGCCCATGGTGGCGATGCTGTTCACGGGCCAGGGAACGCAGCGCGTCGGCATGGGACGTGAGTTGTACGCGGCGTTTCCCGCGTTCGCCGCCGCCTTCGATGTCGTATGCGCGGAGCTCACGACGGCGGGCGGCCCCGACGTACGGAAGCTGCTCCTCGCCGACGACGCGTCCGCACCCGAGGGGTGCGGGCGCACCGAGTTCGCGCAGCCCGCGCTGTTCGCGTTGGAAGTCGCGCTGTACCGGCTGGTGGAGACCTCGGGGATCAGGCCCCGGTTTCTGCTCGGACACTCGGTGGGAGAGCTGGTGGCCGCCCATGTGGCCGGTGTGCTCTCGCTGCCGGACGCGGCGCGGCTGGTCGTGGCCCGAGGCAGGCTGATGCAGGCGCTCCCCGCGGGCGGGGCCATGGTGGCGGTGGAGATGCCGGAACGGGAGGCGCGGCAGTTGCTGGCTGAGGCGGAAACCGGTACTACCGGGACCGCCCGGGTGGGCCTGGCCGCGGTCAACGGCCCTCGGTCGCTGGTGCTGTCCGGGGACGAGGACGCCGTGTTGGAGCTGGCCGGGCGGTGCGCGGAGCGCGGCCACCGCACGCGGCGGCTGAGGGTGAGCCACGCCTTCCACTCGCCGCGCATGGACGAGATGCTGGAGGCGTTCCGCCAGGAAGCGGAGCGCGTGACGTACCACCCAGCGCGCATCCCGGTCGTGTCGAACGTGACCGGCGCCCCGCTGCCCGCCGAGGAGTTCGCCACGCCGGAGTACTGGGTGCGGCACGCCCGTGCGGCGGTGCGTTTCGGCGACGGGGTGGCGTGGCTGCGGGACCAGGGGGTACGTGCCTTTCTGGAGCTCGGCCCGGACGGAACCCTGTGCGGCCTGGTCCAGGACGCCTTCGCCGCCGAAGAGCCCGGAGCCGACACCGAAGACGCCGTCCTGGCCCCGGCCCTGCGCCCCGAGCGCGGTGAGAGCCAGACCTTTCTCGCCGCCCTCGCGCGGCTGTTCGTCTCCGGGGTGGAGGTGGACTGGCCACGGGCGATGGGGTGGGCGGCCGGCGTGCGCGGCGGCGTGGAGCTGCCGACCTACGCCTTCGAACGGAAGCGTTACTGGCTGGAGGCGGCCGGGCCCGGCAGGCCCGGGGCGGGCGGTGGCGAGGGACCGCTGTGGGAGGCCGTGGAGCGGGGCGATGTCCCGCGCGTGGGTGCGCTGCTGGGGGTGGACGAGGGGGCCGGCCTCGGAACACTGGTGCCCGCGCTGGGGGCTTGGTGGCGGGGGTGCCGCGACCGTGGCGTGCTGGACGGGTGGCGCTATCGGGAGGTGTGGCGGCCGGCCCACGACGGCGGCCCGGGGGCGCCGACCGGGCGTTGGCTGGTGGTCGCCGCCGACGGAGCGGACGGATCGCCCGTCGTCGAGGAGTTGGAGCGGTCCGGGGCGCGGGCGGCGCTCCACGCCGCCGAGCGGGGCGTGGCGCGTGAGGCGCTGGCGGAGCGGCTGCGGGCCGAGTGGGGGCCCGAGCCCGAGGTGGAGGGTGTGGTGTTGCTGTTGACGGGCGGTGGCGGCCGGGGCGCGGGGGCGCTGCTCCTGGTATGGCTCCAGGCCCTGGGCGATCTGGAGGTGGCGGCTCGGCTGTGGTGTGTGACCCGCGGAGCCGTGTCGGTGGGCGACGGGGACGAGGTGGTGTCGCCCGGGCTGGGCCAGGTGTGGGGGCTGGGACGGGTGGCCGCTCTCGAGGCTCCCGAGGTGTGGGGCGGACTGGTCGACGTTCCGGAGCCGCTGGACGCGCGCGCGGCGCGGAGCCTGGTACGGGCGGTGGCGGGGCCCGAGCGGGAGTGCGCGGTGCGGGCGTCCGGGGTGTTCGTACGCCGGTTGGAGCGGGCCCCGCTGGCCGGGGCGGAGCCGGGACGGGAGTGGCGGCCCCACGGCACGGTACTGATCACCGGCGGTACGGGCGGGCTGGGCGCGCACGTGGCTCGGTGGCTGGCCGGCCACGGCCCCGTGCGTCTGCTGCTGCTGAGCCGGCGCGGCGAGGCCGCCGAAGGCGCCGCCGGGCTCCGGGACGAGCTGGCCGGGCTGGGGGCGCGGGTGACCGTGGCGGCGTGCGATGTGGCCGACCGCGCCGCGCTGGCGCGGGTCCTGGCCGGGGTGCCGGAGGAGGCTCCGCTGACGGCGGTGGTGCACGCGGCGGGCGCGCTGGACGACGCCGTCCTGGCGACGCTGACCCCGGAGCGGCTGGAGGCGGCGCGGCAGGCCAAGGCGGTCGGGGCGTGGCAGCTGCACGAGCTGACGCGCGGTGCCGACCTGGCGGCCTTCGTTGTGTTCTCCTCGGCGGCGGCCACGTTCGGCTCGGCGGGGCAGGGCGCCTATGCCGCGGCGAACGCCGAGGTGGACGCGCTGATCCGGCACCGGCGCGGCCTCGGGCTGCCGGGGCTCGCGGTGGCGTGGGGCGCCTGGGCGGGTGGCGGGATGGCGGACGCCGCCGCGGACGCCGGGCGGTTGCGCCGCCACGGCATGGCGGCCATGGAACCCCGGCTGGCGCTGACAGCGCTCGGGCAGGCGCTGGAGCACGACGAGACCTCCTTGACCATCGCGGACATCGACTGGCGGACCTTCGTCGACAACGCCTCCGCCACCGGACTCGACCCCCTGCTCAGCGGCATCCCCGAAGCCCGGGCGGCTTGGGAGGCCGCGGGCCGCGGCACCACCGAGGCCGCCGGAACGCTCCGGGCGCGGCTGGCCGGACGGGCGGCGGACGAGCAGCGGCGCATGGTGGTCGAGTTGGTCCGTACGCACGCGGCCACCGTGCTCGGCCACGTCGGCCCGGCGGCCGTGCCGCCGGAGCGCGCCTTCCGCGAGCTGGGTTTCGACTCGCTGACCGCCGTGGAGCTGCGCAACCGGCTCAACGCCGCCACCGGCCTGAGGCTGCCCGCCACCGCGGTGTTCGACTACCCCCACCCGGCCGCGCTCGCCCACCACGCATGGGATCAGCTGTTCGGCGCCCCCGGAACGGCCGGTGGGCCGTCCTCCGCCGACCTGCGGCCCGTGGCGACGGACGAGCCGATCGCCGTGGTGGGCATGGCGTGTCGCTTCCCCGGCGGTGTCCGCTCCGCGGAGGAGTTCTGGGAGCTGCTCGCCGAGGGCAGGGATACGATCGCGGGCTTCCCGATGGACCGGGGCTGGGACGCGGTGCTGCGCGACCTCGATCCGGAGCGCCCCGGCACCTCGTACGCGCGAGCGGGCGGTTTCCTGTACGACGCGGCGGACTTCGACGCGGGGTTCTTCGGCATCAGCCCGCGCGAGGCCCTGGCCATGGACCCGCAGCAGCGGCTGCTGCTGGAGACCTCCTGGGAGACCTTCGAAAAGGCCGGCCTCAACCCCGCCGACCTGCGGGGCAGCCGCACCGGCGCCTTCGTGGGCATGGCCCAGCAGGATTACGCGAACCTGCTGCGCCACGCCGGCGAGGACCTTGAGGGCTATGCGATGACCGGCGTTTCGGGCAGCGCGTTGTCCGGTCGGCTGGCGTACACGTTTGGTTTCGAGGGTCCTGCGGTGACGGTGGATACGGCGTGTTCGTCGTCGTTGGTGGCGTTGCATCTGGCGTGTCAGTCGTTGCGGTCGGGGGAGTGTTCGTTGGCGTTGGCGGGTGGGGTGACGGTGATGTCGACGCCGGGGGTGTTTGTGGAGTTCTCCCGTCAGCGTGGTCTCGCGGCGGACGGGCGGTGCAAGCCGTACGCCGCCGCGGCGGACGGCGTCGGCTGGTCCGAAGGCGTGGGGATGCTGTTGGTGGAGCGATTGAGTGATGCGGTGCGCGCGGGGCATCGGGTGTTGGCGGTGGTGCGGGGTAGTGCGGTGAATCAGGACGGGGCGAGTAATGGGCTGACGGCGCCGAATGGTCCGTCGCAGCAGCGGGTGATCCGTCAGGCGTTGGCGGGTGCGGGGCTGGTGGGGGCGGATGTGGATGTGGTGGAGGGGCACGGCACGGGGACGACGCTGGGTGATCCGATCGAGGCGCAGGCGATCCTTGCCACGTATGGCCAGGATCGGCCGGAGGACCGCCCGTTGTGGCTGGGATCGGTGAAGTCGAACATCGGGCATACGCAGGCGGCGGCCGGGGTCGCCGGCGTGATCAAGATGGTGCTGGCGCTTCAGCACGACCTGTTGCCACCGAGCCTGCACGCGAACACCCCCACGCCTCACGTCGACTGGTCGGCAGGGCGAGTGCGGCTGGTGAGCGAGTCGGTGTCGTGGCCGCGGAACGGGCGTTTGCGGCGGGCGGGTGTCTCGTCGTTCGGGGTCAGTGGCACCAACGCGCACATCGTTCTCGAGCAGGCCCCGGACGAGGTGGCGGCGGAGAGCGAGCCCGTACACGTGTCGCCGGTGGTGCCGTGGGTGGTCTCGGCGCGTTCGGCGGGCGCGCTGCGGGGGCAGGCGCAGCGGTTGCGGGAGTACGTCGCGGACCACGAGAGGCTCGGGGATGTGGCCCGCGCGCTGGTCACCGAGCGGGCGGTGTTCGAACACCGCGCGGTGATCGTGGCCGAGGACCGCGAAGAGCTGGTACGCGGCCTGCACGCGCTGGCCACCGGCGCGCCGGCTGCCGGACTGGTCGAGGGACCGCCCGGCCCGTCCGCCGATGGCAGGGTCGCGATGCTGTTCGGCGGCCAGGGCACCCAATGGGAGGGCATGGCCGCCGAACTCCTGGACACCGCGCCCGTATTCGCCGACCAGATGACGGCGTGCGCGGAAGCCCTCGCGCCGTACGTGGACTGGTCCCTGAGCGACGTGGTTCGGGGCGAGCCGGACGCCCCGCCGCTGGACCGGGTGGATGTGGTCCAGCCGGTGCTCTTCGCGGTCATGGTGTCGCTGGCGGCGCTGTGGCGGTCGTACGGTGTGCGGCCCGACGCGGTGGCCGGTCACTCCCAGGGCGAGATCGCCGCGGCGTATGTCGCCGGCGCGCTGTCGCTTGAGGACGCCACACGGATCGCCGCGCTGCGCAGCCAGGCGCTGTCCGCGCTGGCCGGGCGGGGCGCGATGCTCTCGGTCGGCATGCCCGCCCCGGAGCTCGAGCCGCGCCTCGCGCCATGGGGCGGGCGGCTGTGCGTCGCGGCCGTCAACGGCGCGGGCTCCGCCGTGGTCTCCGGGACCCCCGAGGCCGTGGACGCGCTGCTGGCGGAGCTGGCCGCGGACGGGGTGCGGGCGCGCAGGCTCAAAGTCGACTGGGCCTCGCACTCCCCGCAGGTCGAGGCCATCCACGAGCGCCTGCTCACCCTGCTCGCTCCGATCCGCCCCCGCACCGGCGACATCCCCCTCTACTCCACCGTCACCGGCGAGCGCATGGACGGCAGCGGGCTCGACGCCGAGTACTGGTACCGCAATCTGCGGCAGGTGGTGCGCTTCGAGGACGCCACCCGCGCGCTCGTCGCGGACGGCCACACGGTCTTCATCGAGTCCGGCCCGCACCCGGCCGTCTCGGTCGGTGTGCAGGAGACCCTTGACGCGCTGGGTGCCACGGACGCCCTGGTGCTGGGCACGCTGCGGCGTGGCGAAGGAGGGCTGAGCCGCTTCCTGACGTCCGTGGCGCGGCTCTTCGTCTCCGGCGGCGCGGTGGACTGGTCCCCGGCCGTGGGGCCGGCAGCCGGCCGGCGGGGCAGCGTCGACCTGCCCACGTACGCCTTCGAAAGGGACCGGTTCTGGCTGGAGCCCGCGCCCGGAGGGGCGGAGGGCGGTGGCGCGGCCTCAGGCGCCGACGAGCCGTTGTGGGCGGCGGTACGGCGGGGCGATGTCGCGGGCGTGGGGCGGCTGCTGGGGGTGGGCGAGGGGGCGTCGCTGGAGGTGTTGGTGCCCGCCTTGGAGACGTGGCGGCAGGGGTGCCGCGATCGCGAGACGGTGGACGGATTGCGCTACCGGGAGGTGTGGCGACCGACCGGGGGCGGAGGCGCGAGGGCGCTTACGGGACGTTGGCTGGTGGTGGCCCCGGACGGAGCGCGGCAGGCCGTCGTGGAGGGGCTGGGGCGGGCCGGTGCTCGCGTGGTCCGCGTACACCCGGAGCCGGGACCGGACGCCCATGTGGCGCTGGCCCAACGGTTGCGGGCCGAGTCGGAGCTCGAGCCCGCGGTGAAGGGGCTGGTGCTGATCGCGGATGACGAGGCGTCGGAGTCGCTGCTGCCGGCTCTGGCGCGGGCCCTGGGCGAACTGGACGAGCCGGGCGAACTGGGCGCGGGGGCTCGGCTGTGGTGTGTGACCAGCGGCGCGGCGTCGTTCGGCGGCGACGACGAGCCGGGACGCCGGGCGCCGGCCCGAGCGTGGGACGCGGCCCGGAGGGTGGCTCTCGAGGCTCCGCAGCTGTGGGGCGGGCTGGTCGATGTGCCGGGCGCGCCGGATCGCAGGGCCGTCGAGGGGCTCATCGGGGTCCTCCACGGCGACGAGCGCGAGTGCGCGGTGCGTACGTCGGGGGTGTTCGTACGCCGGTTGGTGCGGGCTCCGTTGGCCGAGGCGGTCGCGGAGCGGGCGTGGCAGCCCGGAGGAACCGTACTGATCAGCGGCGGTGCGGACGGGCCGGGCGCGCACACGGCCCGGTGGCTGGCCGCCCGCGGCGCCGAACACCTCCTGCTCCTCGACGAGGACGGCGACGGGTTCGGGATCGTGGAGGAACTCTGCGAAGCAGGGCTCCGGGTGACGACGGCGGCGTGCGACCCGGCCGATCGTCAAACGCTGGCGGAACTGCTGACCGGCATCCCGGAGGCGTATCCCCTGCGTGCCGTTGTGCATATGGCGCAGGGGGACGACGGCATCGCGGGGGCATGGAATCTGCACGAGCTGACGTGCCACACCGGCCTTTCGGCGTTCGTGGTCTTCTCGTCGGCCGCGCCACTCCTCGGGGCCTCGGGAGACGGCGCCTGCGCCGAGGCGGCGGCGCTGGTGCGCCACCGTCGCGACCTGGGACTGCCCGGCCTGTCCATGACATGGGGCCCCTGGGCTGGCGACGGTGGCGCCGAGGCGCCGCGGCGGCGGAGCGGCCGTGGCGTGACGGCCATGGCCCCACGGCTCGCCCTGGAAGCGCTGGGTCAGGCGCTGGACCACGGTGAGACCTGCCTGACCGTCGCCGACATCGACTGGCGGCACCTGGCGGAGACCGCGACTGAGGACGGGCTCGACCCCCTGATCAGCGAGATCCCCGAGGCACATGAGGCCTGGCAGCTCGCCCGAGGCGACGGCGGTCGCGAGCCCGTCGGCGCGCTGCGCGCGCGGCTGGCCGGACTGGCCGCGGACGAGCAGTTGCGGGCGCTTGTCGAGTTGGTCCGTACGCACGCGGCGGCCGTGCTCGGGCACGACGGGCCGATGGCCGTGCCGCCGGAGCGCGCCTTCCGCGAGCTGGGTTTCGACTCGCTGACCGCCGTGGAGCTGCGCAACCGGCTGAACATCGCCACCGGTCTGCCCCTGCCCGCCACAGTCGTCTTCGACCATCCCAACCCGGCCGCGCTGGCCCACGGTGTGCGGGAGCTGCTGTTCGGCGGCGGGACGGCCACCGGCTCGCTCGCGCCGGTGGCCCGCGAGGCGGTGGGGACGGACGAGCCGATCGCCGTGGTGGGGATGGCGTGCCGCTTGCCCGGCGGTGTCCGCTCCGCGGAGGAGTTCTGGGAGCTGCTGGCCTCGGGCAAGGACGCCATCGCGGAGTTTCCGGCCGACCGGGGCTGGGACATGGAAACGCTCTACGACCCGGATCCGGAGCGCCCCGGTACCTCGTACGCGCGAGCGGGCGGTTTCCTGTACGACGCGGCGGACTTCGACGCCGGGTTCTTCGGCATCAGCCCCCGCGAGGCCCTGGCCATGGACCCGCAGCAACGCCTGTTGCTGGAGACCTCCTGGGAGGCCCTGGAGCGGGCCGGAATCGACCCGAGATCGCTGGGCGGGAGCCGCACCGGCGTGTTCGCCGGGCTCGCACTCCAGGACTACGCCGAGGTGGTGCGGCAGGGCGGGCCGGAGCTGGAAGGGTACGCGCTGACCGGGGTCTCCGGCAGTGTGCTGTCCGGCCGGCTCGCGTACACCTTCGGCTTCGAGGGCCCCGCGGTGACGGTGGACACCGCGTGTTCCTCGTCGCTGGTCGCGTTGCACCTGGCGTGTCAGTCGCTGCGGTCGGGCGAGTGCACGCTGGCGCTGGCGGGCGGGGCGACGGTGATGTCCACACCGGCCGCCTTCCTGGAGTTCTCCCGCCAGCGCGGTCTCGCCGCCGACGGCCGGTGCAAGGCGTACGCGGCCGCCGCCGACGGAGTCGGCTGGTCCGAGGGCGTCGGAGTGCTGCTGCTGGAGCGCCTTTCCGACGCGCGACGCCTCGGTCACCGGGTGCTGGCGGTCGTACGCGGCAGCGCGGTGAACCAGGACGGGGCGAGCAACGGCCTCACCGCGCCCAACGGCCCGGCGCAACAGCGGGTGATCCGCCAGGCCCTCGCCAACGCCGACGTCCCTGCCACCGGGATTGACGCGGTGGAGGGGCACGGCACGGGGACGACGCTGGGGGATCCCATCGAGGCGCAGGCCATCCTGGCCACCTACGGTCAGGCCCGGCCTGCCGACAGCCCGTTGTGGCTGGGTTCGGTGAAGTCGAACATCGGGCATACGCAGGCGGCGGCAGGGGTCGCCGGGGTGATCAAAATGGTACTGGCGCTCCAGCACGACCTGCTGCCACCGAGCTTGTACGCCAACGACCCGTCGCCGCACGTGGACTGGTCCTCAGGCCGGGTACGGCTGCTCAGCGAGCCGGTGCCATGGCCACGGAACGGACACCCCCGGCGCGCGGGGATCTCCTCCTTCGGGGTCAGCGGCACCAACGCCCACGTCATCCTGGAACAGGCCCCCGAGGAGCCCGTGCCGGGGCCCGTATCGGAGTCCGTGTCGGAGCCCGCGCCGACGCCCGGGTCGGAAGACGCGGAAGAGACCCGGGCGGAAGAGACCCGGTGCGGGGACCGGGCGGAAGCCGTACCCACGGTGGTGCCATGGGTGGTGTCGGCGCGCTCCGAGAGGGCGCTGCGGGGGCAGGCACAGCGGCTGCGGGAGCTCGCCGCCGAGGAGGAGAACCTGAGGCCCGTGGAGGTCGCGCGGGCGCTGGCGACGGAGCGGGCGGTGTTCGAGCGCCGCGCCGTCGTCGTGGCCGAGAACCGCGAGGGCTTTGTACGCGGCCTGGACGCGCTCGCCGCCGGCGCGTCCGCACCCGGCCTGGTGGTGGGCTCGCCACGGCCCGGATCCGACACCGGGCTCGCGCTGCTCTTCGCGGGCCAGGGTACCCAGCGCGTCGGCATGGGAAGGGAGTTGGCCGCTGCCTTTCCGGCGTACGCCCACGCCCTGGACACGGTGCTCACCGAGCTGGACGGCCGGCTGGACCGGCCGCTGCGCCCGCTGCTGTTCGCCGCGCCCGGCACGGACGAGGCCGCCCTGCTGGACCGTACCCACTACGCCCAGCCGGCGCTGTTCGCGGTCGAAGTGGCGCTGTTCCGGCTGCTGGAGTCCTTCGGCGTACGCCCCGGCTTCCTGATCGGCCACTCCCTCGGCGAGCTGGCCGCCGCACACGTCGCCGGGGTCCTGACCCTGCCGGACGCCGCGCTGCTGGTGGCCGCGCGCGGTCGGCTGATGCAGCAGCTGCCGCCGGGTGGGGCGATGGTCGCGCTGCGGGCCACCGAGGACGAGGTGGCGGCGGCCCTGGCGGGACGCGAGGCGCTGGTGTCGGTGGCGGCGGTGAACGGGCCCAGGTCGGTGGTGGTCTCGGGGGAGCGGAGCGCGGTCGACGACGTGGCTGCCGGGTTCGCCGCGCAGGGCCGCAGGACCCGGCGGCTGCGGGCCGGCCACGCCTTCCACTCCCCGCTGATGGAGCCGATGCTGGACGCGTTCCGTCAGGTCGCCGCCTCGCTGACGTATGCGGAACCGGCCATCGGCCTGGTGTCGAACCTGACCGGAGAACTCGCTCGTCCCGGCGAGCTGACGGACCCGGAGTACTGGGTGCGGCACGTCCGCCACGCCGTGCGGTTCAACGACGGACTGGCGTGGCTGCGGGCGCAGGGCGTCAACACCTTCCTGGAACTGGGCCCGGACGGCACGCTGTCCGCCCTCGCCCAGGACGACCCGGAAGGCGACCCGGTAGGCCACCCGGGAAGCGCCCCGGCCACAGAGCCTGCCGAAGGGCCCGCCGTGTCGGCACCGGTGCTGCGCCCGGACCGACCCGAGGCCCACACCCTGCTCACCGCCCTCGCCCGGATCCATGTCCACGGGGCGGCCGTCGACTGGCCGGCGGTCATCGGCCCAGGGCCGGCCGGAGCGGTCGGCCGACGCCGGGTCGAGCTGCCGACGTACGCCTTCGACCGGCGCCGCTACTGGCCCAGGACCCATCACCAGGCGGCGGACGTGTCGGCCGCCGGCCTGAGCGCCGCAGACCACCCCCTCCTCGGCTCCGCGGTGGAACTGGCCGGCTCCCAGGAGCTGCTGTTCACCGGACGGCTCTCGCTGCGTACGCACCCCTGGCTGGCCGATCACGCCATCTTCGACACCGTGCTGCTCCCGGGCACCGCGATCCTGGAGCTGGCCCTCCGCGCGGGCGACGAGGCCGGCTACGACAGTGTGGAGGAGCTGGCCCTGCAGGTCCCCCTGGTGCTGCCGGAGCGCGGTTCGGTGGTCCTCCAACTCCTGCTCGGCGCGCCCACCCCGGACGCCCGGCGCCCCTTCACCCTCTCCTCCCGCCTCGACGACGGCCTGCGCCCGGCGGCGGATCAGACCTGGACCTGCCACGCCACCGGGATGCTGACCCGCGGTGGCGACCCGCTCGGCGGACCGGCGGGCCAGGCAGACCACGAGGCGGCGGACCACGAGGCGGCGGAGCACGAGACGGCCGAGGCGTGGCCGCCACCGGACGCCGCACCCGTGGACCTGACCACCTGGTACACCGACCTGGCGGGCGTGGGCCTCGGCTACGGGCCGGCCTTCCAGGGGCTGCGGGCCGCCTGGCGGCGAGGGGACGAGTTCTTCGCCGAGGTCGCGCTGGACGAGGAACACGCGGCGGACGCCGCGCGGTACGCGCTGCACCCGGCGCTGCTCGACGCGGCGCTGCACCCCGTCGCGCTCGGCCTGGACACCACGTCCGGGCCGGGTGCCCGAGAACTCGGCCGGCTGCCGTTCTCCTGGGGCGGGGTGACGGTGGGCGTCGTCGGCGCCTCGGCGCTGCGGGTCCGGCTGACACCCGTGGCGCAGGACACCATCGCGCTGCGGGCCACGGACGGCTCGGGGCGGCTGGTGGCCCAGGCGCGGTCCCTTGCCTTCCGACCGGTCACCGCCGAGCGTGTCCGGGCGGCAGGCACCGCGTACCACGAAGCGCTGTTCCGCCTGGAGTGGACACCCCGGTCCGTCACCCCCACCGTGCCGGTGAGACCGCGCCGATGGGCCCTCATCGGACCCGAGGTACCGGGCCTGACAGGGGCGCTGGACGAGGCCGGCGCGGCATGGCGGACGTATTCCCACCCGGCCGCGCTGGGCGAGACCATCTCCCGGGGCGGCCTGCCCCCGGACATGGTGGTGTTCTCCTGCCGGGCGCAGGACTCCGGCCGGCAGAACCCGCCCGGTGACCACCTCGGCCCGATCCCCCACACCACCGCCTCGACCAGCACCACCGCTGCCGCGCTGCGCCAGGCGACCAACGGCGTGCTGGACCTGCTGCTGAGCTGGCTCGGCGACGAACGCTTCGCGGACTGTCGACTGGCCCTCGTCACGCACGGCGCCGTCGCCGCGACACCGGCTGACGGGGTACCCGACCTGACGTACGCCCCTGTGTGGGGGCTGGTCCGCTCGGCACAGAGCGAGCACCCCGACCGGTTCGTGCTGGCCGACACCGACGGGCGGCCCGACTCCCAGCGGGCCCTGCCCGAGGCCCTGCTGGCCGGCGAACCGCAGTTCGCGCTCCGGGACGGTACGGTCCAGCTGCCCCGCATGGGCCGCGTCGCCGTCACCGCGCCGCCCGCGGACCACGAAGACGCGCGGCCCCCCGCGGACGCCGTCGCCCCACGCGCCTGGGACCCCGACGGCACGGTGCTGATCACCGGCGGCACCGGGGTCCTGGGCCGGCTGGTCGCCCGGCACCTCGTGACCACTCATGGCGTACGTCACCTGCTGCTGGCCGGCCGCCGTGGACCGGACGCGGACGGCGTCCCCGAGCTGCTGGCCGAGCTGACCCGCTTGGGCACCGATGCCACCGTCCGGGCCTGCGACATGGCGGACCGTCACGCGGTCGCCGAGCTGCTGAGCGGCGTTCCCGCCCGGCATCCGCTCCGCGCGGTGATCCACCTGGCGGGCGTGGTCGACGACGGCATTCTGACCTCGCTGTCGGCACAGCGCATGGACGCAGTACTGGGCCCCAAGGCGATCGGCGCGCTGCACCTGCACGACCTGACCCGCGACGCCGGACTCGACGCCTTCCTCGTCTTCTCCTCCGCAGCGGCCAGTTTTGGCAGCCCCGGCCAGGGCAACTACACGGCCGCCAACGCCTTCCTCGACGCGCTGATGCGCCACCGGCGCGCGCTGGGCCTGCCGGGCCAGTCCCTGGCCTGGGGGATGTGGGCCCAGGACGGCGGTATGACCGGGCGACTGGGCGCCACCGACCGCGCCCGTATGGCCCGGGGCGGCCTGGCGCCGCTGACCGACGAACAGGGGCTCGCTCTCCTGGACGCGGCCGGCACGGTCGACGAAGCCGTGCTGCTGGCCACTCCGCTGGACTTCCGGGCCCTGCGCGCACAGGCCGCGGCCGGCGGGCTGCCGGCCATTCTGCGCGGCCTGGTCCGGGCGCCCGCCCGCCGGGCGGCCGCCGTCACCATGGCCACGGACGCCACCGCCACCACGGCCGGCGAGACACCCACAGCACTGCGTGAACGGCTCGCCGGACTGCCCGGCGCCACCGAGCGCACCGGCGCCCTCCTGGAGCTGGTACGTACCCATGCCGCCGCTGTCCTGGGCCACGACGCCGCCGAAACGATCGATGCCGGGGACGAGTTCCGTGAGCTGGGCTTCGACTCCCTCACCGCGGTGGAGCTGCGCAACCGGCTCAGCGCCGTCACCGGCCTGCGCCTCGCCACCACACTGGTCTTCGACCACCCCAGCCCCGGCGCCCTGGCGCGCCACATGTGGGAACAACTGGACCTCGAGGCCGACGACGCCGGGGCACGGCCGACGGCGCGCCACGCGCCCGGCCCGGACCGTCGCGAAGGACCCCCGGAAGCGACCGTTGAGTCCCTCTTCTGGGTCGGACATGACACCGGACGCATCCAGGAAGCCATGCAACTGCTGTCGGCCGCCTCGGTCTTCCGGCCCTCCTTCGGCGTCAACTCGGGCGAGGCCGCACCGAAATTCGTGCGGCTCGCACAAGCCGCGGCGGAGGACGCCACGCCGCGAGGCGAAGCCGCCGAGCCCACCCCGCCTGTGCTGATCTGCCTTCCCACCGTGGCTGCGATCTCCAGCGCGTACCAGTACTCGCGCTTCGCCTCCGCGCTGAGGGGGCTGCGCGACGTCTGGTACGCGCCCGCGCCCGGCTTCCTCACGGGCGAGCCCCTGCCGGCCGATGTCGGCGCCGTGACCCACATGTTCGCCGAAGCCGTCCTGCGCTTCACCGACGGTGCGCCCTTCGCCCTGGCCGGGCATTCCGCGGGCGGCTGGCTCACCTACAGCGTGACCAGCCATCTGGAGGGCCTGGGGGTCCTCCCCGAGGCGGTCGTGGCCATGGACGCCTATCTGCCCGACGAGGGGATCGCACCCGTGGCCTCCGCGCTGACCAGCGAGATCTTCGACCGGGTCACCGAATTCGTCGATGTGGACTACACCCGGCTCACCGCGATGGGCGGCTACTTCCGTATCTTCTCCGGCTGGACACCGCCGCGGCTCGCCGCCCCTGCCCTGTTCCTCCGAGGCCGGGACGGCGAACAGTCGCCGCCGGTCTGGGGGGTGCCGCACACGGTCATGGACGTCGCCGGGGACCACTTCACCATGCTGGAGGAGCACGCGGACGCGACCGCCCGCCACGTCGATCAGTGGCTGCGGGAGATCGCAGGCTGGGGTGGATAGGGGCTTCTTGGGGGTGTTGAAGGCTCCTTATCCTCATTTTCGCCGGTAGCGGCCGAGCCTGATAGGAGTCCCGCTATGCCTGCCCCTCTCCCTGTCCCCGATGTGCCGGGCTCGTGGCCGGTGGCGGGCCACCTGCCACGACTGGCCCGGCGGCCACTCGACTTCCTGGCCTCCCTGGCCGAGCACGGAGACCTGGTCAGAATCCGGCTCGGCCGCAAGCCCGTCTATGTGGCCACCCACCCGGACCTGGTGCGGTCGCTGCTCGTGACCGATGCGCACGGCTACACACGGGGCGCCGGACACGCCAAGGCGCTGGCCTTCATCGGACCCATCCTGGTCGCGACGACCGGTGAGCCGCACCGGCGGCAGCGCCGCATGATGCAGCCCTGCTTCCACCGGAAACGGCTCGGCAGCTACGTGGCCGCCATGAGCGCCGCCGCCGCGGAGACCGCCGACTCCTGGTCCGCGCACGACGTGGTGGATGTGGTGCCCGCCATGACCGAGCTGGCCACAGCCATGATCGCCAAATCGCTGTTCTTCTCCGGAGGTGCCGCGCACGCCGAGGCGGAACTGCGCAAAGCCGGCAACGCCATCCTGACCGTGGCCAGGATGAGCGCGATCCTGCCCGGGATCTACCGACGGCTGCCGACTCCGGGGAACCGGCAACTGCCCCCGGCGCGAACCACCATCGAGGAGACCATCGCCGCCTACCGCGCCGAAGGGCGGGACCACGGCGACATGCTCTCGACGCTGCTGCGGACGACGGACGCCAGCGGCGTCGGCCTGACCGACGAGGAGATCCGCGACGAGATCATGGGGCTCGCCATCACCGGAATCGGTGGGCCGGCCGCCATCGCGTCGTGGATCTTCTATGAGCTCGGCCGGAACCCCGACCTCGAACGACGGCTGCACGAAGAGCTCGACACGGTCCTCGACGGCCGGCCACCTCGCGCCCAGGACCTCACCCGGCTGGTCTTCACCCAGCGGCTCGTCAAAGAGGCCCTGCGCAAGTACCCGGGATGGGTCGGCGCCCGGCGCACGCGAGAGCCGGTGCGCCTCGGCGGTCACGAAATCCCCGCCGAGGCGGAGGTCATGTACAGCGCCTACGCCCTCCAGAACGACGCCCGCTGGTACCCGGACCCCGAGCGGTTCGACCCCGACCGCTGGGACCCCGAGCGGAACGCCAAGCGGGTCAAGAAGGGTGCCTGGGTCCCCTTCTCGGGGGGTGTCTACAAGTGCATCGGAGACGCGTTCACCGAGACCGAGACCGCGGTGGCCGTCGCCGTCATCGCCTCCCGGTGGCGGCTGCGCCCGGTGCCCGGGCGCAGTGTCCGAGCGACCCACCAGGCCACCCATGTCGTCCCCCGGCGGCTCCGCATGACCGTGGAGCCCAGGAGCCGGACCATGGACGAGGCGGAGCACTCACGGCGGGTGGCGCCGCAGGCGAGCCGGTGACACATCGGGCTCGGGCGGCGCCGACGGTCTCAGTAGCCCGCCGTCGGGCGGAAGAATTCGGGGAGCCGGTCCGGGGGAGCACCCTCCAGTAGTGAGAACAGGATGTGGGTGCCGGTGTAGAGGGCGATGCTGACATTGGCCCCGCCCACCACCGCCAGCAGCCGGACCCATGGCCTCAGGCCCTCCGACAGGAGGGCCGCCCCGGACTCCAGACAGGTCTCGCCCCGCCGGTTGCGAAAGTGGCGCACGGTCCCCAGCGCGGCACCGAAGAGCGCCGAGGCCACCATCTGATACAGCGGGAACTGATACCAGTGCCCACTCCAGACGGTCAGCTCGGGCACCGCCCGCGTCCACACGGAGACGCCCGCGAAGGACACCAGCGGCTCGGCGACGTCGAAGAGCACGACGAGCAGGAAGCCGAGTGCGATCAGCCGGACCCGCCCCAGCCGTGGCCACCGGGCGGCGGCCAGCCCCATGCCCTTGCCGCAGGCCACGGCGACCATCATGGCCGTCATACAGATGCTCAGGGTCGCCAGCGGCAGCTCGGCTTCCTGGTGGGCCCCCGCTCCTTGCCAACCGGGCACATACGGCCCCCACGAGGCGACCGCTCCGAACACACTGACGTTCGACGCGAGCACCGGATTGACCCAGTTCATCAAGGGGCTCTGCCAACTGGCCAACAGCAGCCCGACGAAGAGCAACGCGTCGAACGTCAGCCGACCGCTGGCCCGACACTTCCGGTACAGACACACCGCGAGGGCCATGGCGCCCACCACGGACAGCAGCGGGATGAGCAGGTCGGCGATCCGCTCCGCGTCCCCACCGCCCGTGGCCGGGGGCGCCTTCTCGATGCGGTAGCCGCCGTCGGCGAGCCAGGAGGCGAACACGTACACCTGAAGTCCCAGCACCAGGGTGCCGACACACGCCCACAGTGTCACAGGAAGGGTGAACACCCGCAGGCCGCGCACGGTATCCGCCCGGTCGACGGCCTCCGGCCGGTCTTCGTCGACGAGATCGGTCATATATCGCTCCTTACTACGAGTCCGAGCCGGCCTGGTCGCCGTGCGCCAGGCCGATGAGACTGTCGACGTCCATCTCGTCGATCGCGCGGACGCCGTCCGCGGAACGGGCGGCGGGGACGGCAGGGGCCCCGACACCGCCGACGCTGCCACCAGGGACCTCGGCGAGCTCCAGCAGCGCAGGCAGCAGACCGGCCTCCCGGAGCCTGCCGAGCGGAATGGACGCCACGGTGGCCCGCAGCTCCTCCTCGCCGACCTCCAAGGTCTCGGCCACCCCGGCGCCGTTCCCGTTCGTCGGCAGCAGCAGGGCACGCACATGCTCCGCGAGCACGGTCGGGGTCGGAAAGTCGAACGCGAGCGTCGCGGGCAAACGCAGGCCGGTGGCGGCGGTGAGCCGGTTGCGCAGCTCGACCGCGGTCAGCGAGTCGAAGCCCAGCTCCCGGAAGGCACGCCGCTCCGCCACCTCCTCGATCCCCGCGTGGCCGATCACCGCGGCGGCGTGGGACCGTACGAGACGAGTGAGGATGCCCTGCTGCTCCTTGCCACCGCAGCGGGCGAGGCGCTCGCGGAGCGACACGCCCACGTCCGACGCGCCCTCGCCCCGATCGGCCGCACCGGGGCGGGCGGAGGCCGGGACGAGCCCACGCAGCAGCGCCGGCACCCCGGCGGTGGTCCCCCGCGAGCGCAGCGCGCCGAACTCGAACCGGGCCGGGACGAGGAACGGCTGCCCTGCGGCCGACGACGCGTCGAAGAGGGCAAGGGCCTCCTCGGTGGCCAGCGGCGCCATCCCGCCACGGCTGATCCGGGCGTGGTCGGTGCCGTCCAGATGGCGTGTCATCCCGCTGCCCTGTGCCCATAGACCCCAGGCCAGGGATGTCGCGGGCCGCCCGTGAGCCCGGCGGTGCCGGGCCAGCGCGTCCAGTACGGCGTTGGCCGCCGCGTAGTTGCCCTGGCCCGGCGAACCGAGCACGGATGCCGCGGAGGAGAACATCACAAAGGCGGCCAGGTCCGCGTCACGTGTGAGCTCGTGCAGGAGCAGCGCCGGGGCCACCTTGGCGCGGAAGACGGTGTCCATCCGCTCAGGGGTCAGCGAGGGGATCGTGCCGTCGTCGAGCACTCCGGCGGCATGGACCACGGCGGTCAGCGGATGCTGTTCGGGAACGCGGTCCAGCAGGGTGGCCAGCGCCTCGCGGTCGGCGGCATCGCAGGCGGCGACGGTCACCGTCGCGCCGAGCGCCTCGAGCTCGGCCGCCAGGGCCCTCGCGCCCTCGGCCCTCGCGCCGCGACGGCCGACCAGCAGCAGCTGCCGCACACCGTGCGCCATGACGAGGTGGCGGGCGGTCAGTCCACCCAGAACTCCGGCGCCGCCCGTGATCAGCACGGTCCCCGCCGGATCGAGCCCCCATGGCGACGCGTCAGGTGATCCGTCGGCCGACGCGGCAGCCGCCCCGTCAACCGCCGCGTCAATCGCCGTGTCAATCGCTGTGTCAGCCGACACGTCAGACGATCCGTCAGCCGACCCGGGCCGCTCCTGCCGTGGCATCCGCACCAGCCGCGGTACGCACACCTCTCCGTCGCGTACGGCCAGCTGGGGCTCACCACCGGCCAGCGCCGCGGGCAGCACCCGGGCCAAGGAGCCGTGTCCGTCCCAGTCCACCAGGGTGATCCGGCCCGGGTTCTCGGACTGCGCCGAGCGGACCAGGCCCCACACCGCCGCGCCGGGCAGATCTGTGACGTCGCCCTCCGGGCGGGTGGCGACCGCCCCACGCGTCAGCACGACCAGCCGGCTGTCCGCGAACCGGTCGTCGCCGAGCCAGGACTGCAGCAGGTGCAGCGCGCGACACACGGCCGTGTGCACGGCCGCGCCACCCGCACTGTCGCCGTCCTCGTCCCCGCCACAGGGGACGACGACCACCTCAGGGGCACCATCGGTCTCCATGGCGCTGAGCAGCGCGGTCCAGTCGTCATGGCGCCGGTATGCGAGCCCGTACGGATCGGCGCCGACGACCGCGAAGGACGACGGTTCGGAAGGAAAGTGGTCGGAGAGGGAGGGACGGCAGGGGGTGGAGCCTGCGGCGGGCAATGTCACGGTGGGCCATTCCAAGCCGAACAGCGACTCGTGATGCTCCGAGCGGGCGGCCCGCACCTCACCCGCGGACACCGGCCGCAGCACGAGCGCGTCGACGGTGGCCACCGGCCGCCCCGACTCGTCGGCCACGTCGACGGCGACCGCTCCACGGCCGGGCCCCGGCGAGAGCCGCACCCGCAGCACCTCACCGCCCCTGCGGTGGAGCGTCACCCCGCGCCAGGCGAACGGCAGCCGAGCCAGCCGCTGCCCGTCCGGTGCGTCGGCGGTCTGCTTGCCCTCGCGCTCGCCCCCGGCCTCGCCGAGGGCCGGATCGAGGCCGAGGGTGTGCAGCGCCGCGTCCAGGAGGGCGGGATGGATGCCGAACCGGTCGGCGTCGCGGGCCTGCGGTTCGGGCAGCCGCACCTCGGCGAAGATGTCCGAGCCCGCGCGCCAAGCGGCGCGCAGCCCGTGGAACGCGGGCCCGTAGGCCAACTCCGCCCCGGCCAGCCGCTCGTACAGCCCGTCGAGGTCCAGCGCGCCGGCGTCGCTCGGAGGCCACTCATCAGCCATCGGTCGGACCACCGCCGCGGAGGGGGCTGCGGGGGAGGTGGGACCGCCGCTCAGCGTGCCCGTGGCATGTCGTGTCCATCGAAGGCCCGCCCCGTCCAAACCCTCCGAGCCCTGCGCGTTCTTTGTAGCCGAGACGTCGTCGTGGCTCCGCCCGTAGGCGGCGAACTCCCGCCGCCCCTCGCCGTCCGGGGCCCCGACGCTGATCTGCAGAGCGACTCCGCCGCGCTGCGGGAGGAGAAGTGGCGCATGCAGCGTGAGTTCCTCGACATGTCGACACCCGGCGAGCTCCCCCGCCTGAAGGGCGATGTCCAGAAGCGCCGTGCCGGGCAGAAGCGCGACGCCCGCGAAGGCGTGGTCGGCCAGCCAGGGGTGCGTACGCAAGGAGAGTCGGCCGGTGAAGAGATGTCCGTCGCTGTCGGCGAGCGGAATCGCGGCGCCGAGCAGCGGGTGCCCGGCCTCGCTCAGCCCCACGGCCGTGACGTCCTCGACGGCGGGTTCGGTGTCGATCCAGTAGCGCTGGTGTTGGAAGGGGTAGGTGGGCAGGTCGGTGCGGTGGGGGGTCGGGGTGTGGTGTTGGTAGTGGTGTTGCCAGTCGATGGGGTGGCCGGTGGTGTGGGCGTGGGCGAGGGAGTGGAGGAATTGGTGGGTGTCGTTTTTGTTGCGGCGGAGGGTGTTGATGGTGGTGGTGTGGGTGGTGTTGGTGGTGTGGGTGGTGTTGGTGGTTTCTTGGATGGCGGTGGTGAGGGTGGGGTGGGGGCTGATTTCGATGTAGGTGTGGTGTTGTTGTTGGGTGAGGGTGTGGATGGCTTGGGTGAAGTGGACGGGTTGGCGGAGGTTGCGGTACCAGTAGTGGGCGTTGAGGGTGGTGGTGTCTGTCCATTGGTTGTCGGTGGTGGAGTAGAAGGGGATGGTGGCGGGTTGGGGGGTGATGTCGTGGAGGAGTTGGAGGAGTTGGTTTTCGATGGTTTCGGTGTGGGGGCAGTGGGAGGCGTAGTCGACTGGGATTCGTTTTGCGTCGATGCCTTGGTTTTGGAGGTGGCCCAGTGCTTCTGTCAGTTTTTCGGTGTCGCCGGAGATGACGGTGGCGGTGGGGGCGTTGTGGGCGGCCACCCATAGTTGGTTGGGCCATGTGGTCTGGAGCAGGGTGGTGACCTGGTCGGCGGGGAGTGGTACGGAGGCCATGGCGCCGGAGCCGTGGAGGGTGTGTAGGGCCTTGCTGCGCAGGGCGATGATTTTGGCGGCGTCGGGGAGGGTGAGGGCGCCGCTGATGTGGGCGGCGGCGATTTCGCCTTGGGAGTGGCCGATGACGGCGTCGGGGTGGAGGCCGTGGGAGCGCCAGAGGGCGGCGAGGGAGATCATGGTGGCGAAGAGGACGGGTTGGATGATGTCGGCGCGTTGCCAGAGGGGGTCGGTGTCGGGTCGGTGGAGGATGTCGGTGAGGGTCCAGTCGGTGTGGGGGGTCAGGGCTTGTTCGCAGGCGTTGATCGACTGGGCGAAGACGGGTGAGGTTTCCAGCAGCCGCAGTCCCATCCCGGCCCACTGACCACCCTGACCCGGAAACACAAACACCACGCGGCGGCTCGTCCCACCGGGTGCCGCGGTCCCTTCCCGCACTACGCCATCCGGCCGGCCGGAGGCGAGCGCGTCCAGGCCACGGAGAAACTCCGCTCGGTCGGAGCCGATGACCACTGCGCGATGTTCGAAGGCCGACCGGTGCGCGGCCAGCGAGTAGCCGATGTCCGCGAGCCCCGGGCCGGAACGGGCGTCGGGAGCCGCGGACACGAACTCCCGCAGTCGACGGGCCTGGGCTCGTAGGGCCTCGGCCGACTTCCCGGACAGCAGCCACGGCAAGGGGACAGTGGACGCCTCCACGGCGGGCGCGGAAGCCGGCCCTGCCACCCCCGTGCCGTCGGACTCGTCGGCGGGTGCCTCTTCCAGAATGATGTGAGCGTTGGTGCCGCTGACGCCGAAGGAGGAGACACCGGCACGCCGTGGATGCCCGTTCCGTAGCCACGGCACGGCGTCGGTCAGTAGCCGAACCGCCCCGGCCGACCAGTCCACATGTGGCGACGGTTCCTCGGCATGCAACGTACGAGGCAGTGTCTCGTACTGGAGGGCCATCACCATCTTGATCACCCCGCCCACACCGGCCGCCGCCTGGGCGTGCCCGATGTTGGACTTCACCGACCCCAGCCACAGGGGATGGTTCTCGGCCCGGTCTTGCCCGTACGTGGCCAGCAGCGCCTGGGCTTCGACGGGGTCGCCCAGGACGGTACCGGTGCCATGCCCCTCCACCGCGTCGACCTGGGAAGGCGAGAGCCCAGCACTGGCCAGAGCCTGGCGGATGACACGCTGTTGCGCGGGGCCGTTGGGGGCGGTGAGGCCGTTGCTGGCACCGTCCTGATTGATCGCGCTGCCGCGCACCACGGCCAGAACGCGGTGGCCGTTGCGTCGGGCGTCGGACAGCCGCTCCACGAGGAGCATGCCGACGCCTTCCGCCCAGCCCGTGCCGTCGGCGGCGGCCGAGAACGCCTTGCACCGACCGTCGGGGGACAGGCCGCGCTGGCGGGAGAACTCGATGAAGGTCGCCGGGGTGGACATCACCATCACTCCGCCGACGAGCGCGAGCGAGCACTCCGACGTGCGCAGAGCCTGACCGGCCATGTGCAGTGCGACAAGGGAGGACGAGCAGGCCGTGTCCACCGACACCGTCGGTCCCTCAAGGCCGAAGGCGTAGGCGATACGGCCGGACGCGACGCTCCCCGAGCTGCCGGTCAGCGCATAGCCGGCCACGGCCTGTGGCACCTGCCGCACATGAGCCGCGTAGTCCTGCACATTGATTCCGACGAAGACTCCGGTCTGGCTGCCGCGCAGGGTGTCGGGAGCGATGCCCGCGTGTTCGAACGCTTCCCACGAGGCCTCCAGCAGCAGCCGTTGCTGCGGGTCCATGGCCAGGGCCTCACGTGGGCTGATGCCGAAGAAGCCGGGGTCGAACTCACCGGCGTCATAGAGGAACCCGCCGTGCCGGGTGCAGCAGGTGCCCTGGTGGTCGGGGTCCGGGTGATAGATCCGCTCGATGTCCCAGCCGCGGTCCGTGGGGAACTCGGTGATGGCGTCAGCGCCCGAGGCGACCAACCGCCACAGATCCTCAGCCGACCGCACCTCGCCCGGGTAGCGGCAGGCCATCCCGATGATCGCGACGGGCTCGTCCGGGGGCGCTGCTTCGGTGCGCCCGGCCGGCGTGCCTGGCACGGCCTCGCGCGGGTCGTCGTCGCTCCGGCCCAGCAGCGCCACACGCAGATGCGCGGCGCACTCCATGGGGCTCGGATGGTCGAAGACAAGGGTGGTGGAGAGAGCCAGTCCGGTGGCGGCCGCGACGCGGTTTCGGAACTCGACAGCGGTGAGGGAGTCGAAGCCCAATGCGCTGAAGGCGTGCTGAACGTCGATGGATTCGGGGCTGGAATGACCGAGGACGGCGGCCGCGTGTGTGCGGACGATATCGAGAAGGGCTTGTTTTTGTTCCTTGGGTGACCGCTGGGCCAGCTGCTCGCGAAGAGAGTCGGCGGAGGGCGGAGCGGCATCGCCGCGAAGTACCTGTCGGACCTCGGGGATGTCGTCGATGAGCGGTGCCGACCGCCGGGCGGTGAAGGTGGTGGCGAAGTCCTCCCAGTCGACATCTGCGACGACGGTGGTGGTGTCGGGGTCGTGGCCGAGGACGCGATCGAGCGCGGCGAGGGCGAGATCAGGGGACATGGCCCGGAGGCCGCGACGGCGCAAGTGAGCGCGTGCGTCTCCGTGCGCCGCCATTCCCGCGCCGTCCCAGGGCCCCCAGGCGATGCAGGTGGCGGGGAGCCCTTGGACGCGGCGGTGCTGGGCCAGGGCGTCGAGGTAGGCGTTGGCGGCGGCGTACCCGGCCTGGTTCGCGCTGCCCCAGGTGCCGGCAATGGAGGAGAAGAGAACAAAGCGTTCGATCGTGTCGTGCTCGCGTAGCAACTCGTGCAGAAGCGCTGCTCCGGTCGCCTTTGCCCCGGCTGTCTCGGCGAGATCCGCCGCACTGATATCGGCGATGGTCGACTTCAGGTTGATGCCTGCGGTGTGGATGACGGTGGTGAGGGGGTGGGTTGGGGGGATGGTGTTGAGGAGGTTGGTGAGTTGGTTGGGGTTGGTGGTGTCGCAGGTGGTGATGGTGGTGGTGGCGCCGAGTTGGGTGAGGTGGTGGTGGAGTTGGGTGGTGTGGGGTGTGTTGGGTCCTTGTCGGTTGGTGAGGAGGAGGTGGCAGTGGGGGTGGTGGGTGGCGATCCAGGTGGCGATGTGGCTGCCGATGGCTCCGGTGCCGCCGGTGATGAGGATGGTGCCGTGGGGCTTCCAGGGCTGGGGGTTGCTGGGAGTGGCCGTGGTCCGGGTCAGACGTCGGGTCTGCGGCCCCGTGTCGCGGATGGCCAGCTGATCGTCGTCGTGTTGGGTGGTGAGGGTGGTGGTGAGGTGGTGGAGGTGTTGTGGGGTGAGGGTGGTGGGGAGGTCGATGAGTCCGCCCCAGTGGTTGGGGTGTTCGAGGGCGGTGGTGCGTCCGAGTCCCCAGATGTGGGCTTGGGTGGGGTGGTTGAGGGGGTCGGTTGGGTGGGTGGTGGTGGCGGTTTGGGTGAGGCACCACAGGGGTGCTGTGAGGTTGGGGTGGGTGGTGAGGGTTTGGATGAGGGTGAGGGTGAGTGCGGTGCCGGTGGGTACGTGGGGGTGCTCGGGGAGGGGCTCCTCATCGAAGGCGAGCAGCGAGAGCACGCCGCTGATACTCAGGTCACCGGGTTGCTCGATCGCGTCGGCCAGGCGCTGACCAAGGATCAGCGGGTCGACGTCGGCCGTGTCGAGTACGAGTTCGGCCGTACGGATGCCGCCGTGCTCTCGCAGCCCGCTGAGGATGGCGTCGACGTGAGGCTGCCCGGCCTGCCGGGCGGGAATGACGACCAGCCAATCGCCGGCCGGCGTCGGCTCGGCGTCGGCGAGGTTGAGCGGCTCCCAGACCTCGTGGTAGCGCCAGGCGTCGGTGGTGTTGGGGGTGGGGTTGGTGGTGTTGAGCCAGTAGTGGTGGTGTTGGAAGGGGTAGGTGGGGAGGTTGGGGGTGTGGTGGTTGGGGGTGTGGTGGGTGGGGGTGTGGTGGTTGGGGGTGTGGTGGTGGTGCCAGGTGGTGGGGTGGCCGTGGGTGTGGAGGTGGGCGAGGGTGGTGTGGGTGGTGTGGGTTTCGGGTTGGTGGGGGTGGAGGAGGGAGACGGCTTGGGGGGTGTGGTGGGGGAGGTTGTGGTGGGTGAGGGTGGTGAGGGTGGTGTCGGGGCCGAGTTCGAGGTAGGTGGTGACGCCGTGGGTGTGGAGTTGGTGGGTGGTGTGGGTGTAGTGGACGGTGTCGCGGGTTTGTCGGACCCAGTAGTGGGGGGTGGTGGGGTCTTGGTCGTTGGGGTTGGTGGTGATGAGGGGGGTGTGGGGTTGGTGGTAGGTGAGGGTTTCGGCGGTGTGGCGGAGTTCGTTGAGGAGCGGGTCGATGTGGGGTGAGTGGAAGGCGCCGCTGACTTTGAGCGGGGTGACCTTGCGCCCCATGGTGCGGAAGCTTTCGGCGATGGCGTCCACGGCGTCGCGATCACCACTGATGACGACGGATCCTGGGGCGTTGACGGCCGCGAGGGATACCTGTGTCTCATGGCCGGTGAGGTGTTGGTGGAGTTCGTGGGGGTTGGCTTGGAGGGTGGTCATGGTGCCGGTGGTGGGGAGGGTGTGCATGAGGCGGGCGCGGGTGGTGATCAGGTGGGCTGCGTGGGGGAGGGTGAGGATGCCGGCGAGGTGGGCTGCGGTGATTTCGCCGAGGGAGTGGCCTGCGTAGTAGTGGGGGGTGAGTCCGTAGTGTTGGGTGACCAGGCGGTGCAGGGCGATCTGGAGGGCGAACAGCGCGGGCTGGGCATAACGCGTCTGGTGCAGCAGCTCCGCCGTATCGGTGTCCGGCTCGGCGAACATGACGTCCCGCAGGGGGTGGTCGAGGTGGGGGTCGAGGTGTGTGCAGGCTTCGTCGAGAGCTTCGGCGAACAGGGGGAAGGTGTGGTAGAGCTCGTGTCCCATGCGGGCGCGTTGCGTGCCCTGCCCCGAACAGACAAACGCCAGCTTCCCCACCCCGGTTGCCACGCCCCGGACCAGTTTCTCGTGTTCCTCGCCGGCTTCCAGGGCTTGCAGGCCGTGGAGGAAGTCTTCGCGGTCCGGGCCCAGGAGTACGGCGCGGTGTTCAAAGGCCGTACGGCCAGTGGCCAGGGCATATCCGACATCGGCCAAGTCGAGTTCCGGGGCGGAAGCAAGGTACTGGCGCAACTGTCGAGCCTGTGCTCGCAGCGCGTCCTCGGACTTTGCCGACACCATCCAGGGAAATGACCCGGAAGAGGTGTCCGCCGGTTCGTGATGTTCCTCCGGTGGTGCCTGTTCGAGGATGATGTGGGCGTTGGTGCCGCTGACCCCGAACGACGACACTCCCGCACGCCGTGCGCGACCGGTCTGCGGCCAGGGCATGGCCTCGGTCAGCAGCCGTACCCCGCCCGAGGACCAGTCCACATGCGGCGACGGCTCCTCGGCATGCAACGTACGCGGCAAGAGCCCATGCCGCATGGCCAGCACCGTCTTGATGACCCCCGCGACACCCGCCGCAGCCTGCGCATGCCCGATATTCGACTTCACCGATCCCAGCCAGACCGGTTGATCCCCGGGGCGTTCCTGACCGTACGTCGCCAGCAATGCGTGCGCCTCGATCGGATCCCCGAGCGTCGTTCCCGTACCGTGCCCCTCCACCGCGTCGATCTCCGGGGCCGTCAGACCTGCGGCGGCGAGCGCCTGCCGGATCACCCGCTGCTGCGCCGGACCACTCGGCGCCGTCAACCCATTACTCGCCCCGTCCTGATTCACCGCACTACCCCGCACCACCGCCAACACCCGATGCCCCAACCGCCGCGCATCCGACAACCGCTCCACCAACAACATCCCCACACCCTCGCCCCAGCCGGTTCCGTCGGCGGTAGAGGAGAAAGCGCGGCAGCGACCGTCTGTTGACAGACCCCGCTGTCGCGCGAACTCGATAAACGTGGTGGGGGTGGACATGACGGTGACCCCGCCGGCCAGCGCCATGGAGCATTCCCCGGCCCGTAGTGCCTGGCAGGCCAGATGCAGAGCGACCAGAGACGACGAACACGCCGTGTCCACGGTGACCGCGGGACCCTCCAAACCCAGGGTGTAGGCGATACGGCCCGATGCGATGCTGCTCGAGCTGCCGGTGAGGGCATAGCCCTCAACGGACTCCGCCGAACGCTCCAGGTGGATCGCGTAGTCCTGGGCATTGACGCCGGTGAAGACACCGACAGGACTGCCTTGCAGCGACCGTGGGTCGATGTGCGCCCGTTCCAGCGTCTCCCAGCTGGTCTCCAGCAAGAGCCGCTGCTGGGGGTCCATGGCCAGTGCCTCGCGGGGACTGATGTCGAAGAAGGCGGGGTCGAATTCGGCCGCGGCATACAAGAAGCCGCCCTGCCGCGTGTAGCAGGTGCCCTTGTGCGCGGGGTCGGGATGGAAGATTCCCTCAAGATCCCAGCCACGGTTCGTCGGGAAGTCCGTGATCGCGTCCCGTTCCATGAGGATGAGATCCCAAAACTCCTCGGGCGTACGCACGCCTCCCGGGAACCGGCAGGCCATGCCGATGATCGCGACGGAGTCGTCGGCCGTGGCAGCGGGGCTGAATGCCACTGCGCTCGCTGGGCCGGATCCCTCACCCATCAATTGGGTGTGCACATATTGGGCGAGCTTGGTCGGCGTCGGGTGATCGAAGATGAGGCTGGTGGGGAGGCGGAGTCCCATGAGGGCGGTCAGCCGGTTGCGGGTCTCGACGGCGGCGAGGGAATCGAGTCCCAGCTCCTTGAAGGGGCGGTCGGGGGACACTGCGTCGATGTCGCTGTGTCCGAGGACCGCAGCCACCTGCGTCCGTACGAGATGGAGGAGCGTCTCCTGCTGCTCGCCCGGGCTCCGGTCGGCCAGTTGCCGACGTAGGGCCGTATCGGAGTCATGGTTCGTCACATGCTGGGTCCGTTGTGTCCGAGCTTCGGGAATGTCCTGGATGAGCGGAACAGATTCGCCGGTGTGGCTCAGATTGACGGCGAAGGCGCTCCAGTCGATGTCAGCGATGATGTGGTGGGCTTGCCCCGGGGTGGCAATGGCTTGCGAAAGCGCGGTGAGCGCTGGTTCGGTGGGCATGGGGAGCAGGCCTCGGCGTGCCAGGTGCCCGGTGATTTCGGCGTTGGCCAAGCCGCCCTGCTCCCAGAGTCCCCAGGTGATGCAGGTGGCGGGGAGCCCTTGGGCGCGGCGGTGCTGGGCCAGGGCGTCGAGGTAGGCATTGGCGGCGGCGTAGTTGGCCTGCCCCGGGCTGCCGAAGGTGGCCGCCGTGGAGGAGACCAGGACAAAGGCATCGAGGTCCAGATGCCGGGTGAGGTTGTGCAGATGGTGGGCGGCGTGAGCCTTGGGGCCCAGAACGGTCGACAGGTGATCGCGAGTCTGAGTGGTCAGTGTGGCGTCGTCAAGGACTCCTGCGGTGTGGATGACGGTGGTGAGGGGGTGGGTTGGGGGGATGGTGTTGAGGAGGTTGGTGAGTTGGTTGGGGTTGGTGGTGTCGCAGGTGGTGATGGTGGTGGTGGCGCCGAGTTGGGTGAGGTGGTGGTGGAGTTGGGTGGTGTGGGGTGTGTTGGGTCCTTGTCGGTTGGTGAGGAGGAGGTGGCAGTGGGGGTGGTGGGTGGCGATCCAGGTGGCGATGTGGCTGCCGATGGCTCCGGTGCCGCCGGTGATGAGGATGGTGCCGTGGGGCTTCCAGGGCTGAGGGTCGTCGAGTGTGGGTCGGGCGGTGGTTCGGATCAGACGCCGGGCGTGCAGGCCGGTGAGGCGTAGTGCGAGTTCGCGCTCGTCGTGTTGGGTGGTGAGGGCGGTGGTGAGGTGGTGGAGGTGTTGTGGGGTGAGGGTGGTGGGGAGGTCGATGAGTCCGCCCCAGTGGTTGGGGTGTTCGAGGGCGGTGGTGCGTCCGAGTCCCCAGATGTGGGCTTGGGTGGGGTGGTTGAGGGGGTCGGTTGGGTGGGTGGTGGTGGCGGTTTGGGTGAGGCACCACAGGGGTGCTGTGAGGTTGGGGTGGGTGGTGAGGGTTTGGATGAGGGTGAGGGTGAGTGCGGTGCCGGTGGGTACGTGGGGGTGCTCGGGGAGGGGCTCCTCATCGAAGGCGAGCAGCGAGAGCACCCCGTCGATGCTCACCACGTCATTGTGTTCTGCGAGCCGCTGAGCAAGGGTTTCGGGGTCAGCACAGGAGGAGTCGAGGGTGAGCGTGATGGTCCGCGCCCCAAGGCGATGCAGGGCCTCGACGATGACGTCGATGGGGGTGTGCTGACTCTGCGGAGTGGGCACGACGATGAGCCAGGTGCCCGGTGACCCGGTGCCGGTCTGGGGGAGAGTGACGGGTTTCCATGTCTCGCGGTAGCGCCAGGAGTCGATGACGGCCTGGTCATCGTGGCGCTTGCGCCAGGTGGAGAGAGCTGGCAGGACTGTTTCGAGAGAGGAGTCACGGTCGATGGCCAGGGCGGAGGCCACCGCGTCGACGTCTTCTCTCTCCAACGAATCCAAGAAGCGGATGCTGGTGGTGTTGGAGGTGGGGTTGGTGGTGTTGAGCCAGTAGTGGTGGTGTTGGAAGGGGTAGGTGGGGAGGTTGGGGGTGTGGTGGTTGGGGGTGTGGTGGTGGTGCCAGGTGGTGGGGTGGCCGTGGGTGTGGAGGTGGGCGAGGGTGGTGTGGGTGGTGTGGGTTTCGGGTTGGTGGGGGTGGAGGAGGGAGACGGCTTGGGGGGTGTGGTGGGGGAGGTTGTGGTGGGTGAGGGTGGTGAGGGTGGTGTCGGGGCCGAGTTCGAGGTAGGTGGTGACGCCGTGGGTGTGGAGTTGGTGGGTGGTGTGGGTGTAGTGGACGGTGTCGCGTGCCTGTCGGACCCAGTAGTGGGGGGTGGTGGGGTCCTGTCCGGTGGTGTCGGTAGTGACCAGGGGGGTGTGGGGTTGGTGGTAGGTGAGGGTTTCGGCGGTGTGGTGGAGTTCGTTGAGGAGTGGGTCGATGTGGGGTGAGTGGAAGGCGCCGCTGACCTTGAGCGGGGTGACTTTACGTCCCATGGTGCGGAAGCTTTCGGCGATGGCGTCCACGGCGTCGCGATCACCGCTGATGACCACCGACCTGGGCGCGTTGACGGCCGCGAGGGATACCCGTCCTTCGTGTTGCGCGAGGTGTTGGTGGAGTTCGTGGGGGTTGGCTTGGAGGGTGGTCATGGTGCCGGTGGTGGGGAGGGTGTGCATGAGGCGGGCGCGGGTGGTGATCAGGTGGGCTGCGTGGGGGAGGGTGAGGATGCCGGCGAGGTGGGCTGCGGTGATTTCGCCGAGGGAGTGACCTGCGTAGTAGTGGGGGGTGAGTCCGTAGTGTTGGGTGACCAGGCGGTGCAGGGCGATCTGGAGGGCGAACAGCGCGGGCTGGGCATAACGCGTCTGATGCAGCAGCTCCGCCGTATCGGTGTCCGGCTCGGCGAACATGATGTCCCGCAGGGGGTGGTCGAGGTGTGGGTCGAGGTGTGTGCAGGCTTCGTCGAGGGCTTCGGCGAACAGGGGGAAGGTGTGGTAGAGCTCGTGTCCCATGCGGGCGCGTTGCGTGCCCTGCCCCGAACAGACAAACGCCAGCTTCCCCGTTCCGCTTGCCACGCCTCGTACGAGCCTGGCGTGTTCCTCGCCGGCTTCCAGGGCTTGCAGGCCGTGGAGGAAGTCCTCCTGCTTCGGGCCCAGAAGTACGGCACGGTGTTCAAAGGCCGCACGGCCAGTGGTCAGCGCATACCCGACATCCGCCAAGTCGAGTTCCGGGGCGGAAGCAAGGTACTGGCGCAACTGTCGAGCCTGCGCTCGCAGCGCGTCCTCGGACTTCGCCGACACAACCCACGGCACAAGCAACGACGTTGGCGTTGAAACGTCTCCGTCATTTGCCGGGACGCCGGTAGGTGGTGCCTGTTCGAGGATCACGTGCGCGTTTGTGCCGCTGACGCCGAAGGAGGACACCGCCGCGCGTCGGGGGTCGCCGGTGTCGGGCCAGGACATCGCCTCCGTCAGCAGCCGCACACCACCCGAGGACCAGTCCACATGCGGTGACGGCTCCTCGACATGCAACGTACGTGGCAAGAGCCCATGCCGCATGGCCAGCACCATCTTGACGACCCCGCCCACCCCGGCCGCCGCCTGTGCGTGTCCGATGTTCGACTTCATCGAGCCGAGCCACAGCGGCCGGTCCGCGGAGCGGTCATGACCGTACGTGGCCAGAAGGGCCTGGGCTTCGATCGGGTCGCCCAACGTCGTCCCCGTACCGTGCCCCTCCACCACGTCAATGGCAGCTGGAGTCAGCTCGGCGTTGGCGAGGGCCTGGCGGATGACACGTTGTTGCGAGAGTCCGTTGGGCGCGGTGAGCCCGTTGCTGGCGCCGTCCTGGTTGACTGCCGTCCCCCGTACTACAGCCAGGACGGGATGCCCGAGCCGCTGCGCGTCCGAGAGTCGTTCCGCCAGCACCATGCCCGCGCCCTCGCCCCAGCCGGTGCCATCGGCCGTGGCGGAGAATGCCTTGCACCGACCGTCCGGGGACAGCCCACGCTGCCGGGAGAACTCGATGAAGGCCGCTGGGGTTGACATGACAGTGACCCCTCCGGCCAGGGCCATCGAACATTCCCCAGCCCGCAGCGACTGACATGCCAGGTGCAGGGCGACCAGAGACGATGAACATGCTGTGTCTACGGTGACTGCGGGCCCTTCCAGGCCGAAGGTGTAGGCGATGCGCCCTGAGGCGATACTGCCCGCGCTTCCATGAGCGAGGTATCCCTCGAACCCCTCGGGGGCGGTCGGGAAGCGCTGCGCGTAGTCGTGGTAAGCCAGACCGGCGAAGATCCCGGTCTGAGTGCCACGCACGGAGGTAGGGTCGATACCCGCTCGCTCGAAGGCTTCCCAGGAGACTTCGAGAAGCATTCGCTGCTGAGGGTCCATGGCCAGGGCCTCGCGCGGACTGATACCGAAAAATTCGGCATCGAATTCGCCCGCATGGTGAATAAATCCCCCCTCTCTTGTGTACGACGTTCCGAAATGTTCGGGATCCGGGTCGTAGAGCCCGTCGAGGTCCCAGCCACGATCGGTCGGGAATCCGGAGACCGCGTCCTGCTCGGTCACGATGAGATCCCATAGCTGTTCCGGGGACTGCACGTCCCCTGGGTAGCGGCACGCCATGCCGATAATGGCGATGGGTTCGCCTGTGCCGACGGCCGTGAGAGGGACATGGCTGATGGTTTCGCCTTGCGTACCTAGAAACTGCTGACGCAAATGTTGTACGAGCGTGGCGGGGCTCGGGTAGTCGAAGACGATGGTCGGAGCGAGGGTCAGCCCGGTGGCCTCGCAAAGGCGATTGCGGAACTGGACGGCAGTCAGCGAGTTGAAGCCCAGCTCCTTGAATGCGCGCTCGGCGTGGATGTTCTCGGGGCTCCCGTGGCCGAGGACACCGGCGATGTGTGTGCGAACGACGTCGAGGAGAGTCTGCTGCTGCGCGTCTGGTGGTTGGTGGGAGAGCCGCTGACGGAGGGTGGTCGTGATGGGCGGCTCGGGAGAGGTGAGGCGGGGAGTGTGCTGGTCGGCTTGCGGTTCGGAGACGTGAAGCCAGTAGTGGTGGTGTTGGAAGGGGTAGGTGGGGAGGTTGGGGGTGTGGTGGTTGGGGGTGTGGTGGGTGGGGGTGTGGTGGGTGGGGGTGTGGTGGTGGTGCCAGGTGGTGGGGTGGCCGTGGGTGTGGAGGTGGGCGAGGGTGGTGTGGGTGGTGTGGGTTTCGGGTTGGTGGGGGTGGAGGAGGGAGACGGCTTGGGGGGTGTGGTGGGGGAGGTTGTGGTGGGTGAGGGTGGTGAGGGTGGTGTCGGGGCCGAGTTCGAGGTAGGTGGTGACGCCGTGGGTGTGGAGTTGGTGGGTGGTGTGGGTGTAGTGGACGGTGTCGCGGGTTTGTCGGACCCAGTAGTGGGGGGTGGTGGGGTCTTGGTCGTTGGGGTTGGTAGTGACCAGGGGGGTGTGGGGTTGGTGGTAGGTGAGGGTTTCGGCGGTGTGGCGGAGTTCGTTGAGGAGCGGGTCGATGTGGGGTGAGTGGAAGGCGCCGCTGACCTTGAGCGGGGTGACCTTGCGCCCCATGGTGCGGAAGCTTTCGGCGATGGCGTCCACGGCGTCGCGATCACCACTGATGACGACGGATCCTGGGGCGTTGACGGCCGCGAGGGATACCTGTGTCTCATGGCCGGTGAGGTGTTGGTGGAGTTCGTGGGGGTTGGCTTGGAGGGTGGTCATGGTGCCGGTGGTGGGGAGGGTGTGCATGAGGCGGGCGCGGGTGGTGATCAGGTGGGCTGCGTGGGGGAGGGTGAGGATGCCGGCGAGGTGGGCTGCGGTGATTTCGCCGAGGGAGTGGCCTGCGTAGTAGTGGGGGGTGAGTCCGTAGTGTTGGGTGACCAGGCGGTGCAGGGCGATCTGGAGGGCGAACAGCGCGGGCTGGGCGTAGCGGGTCTGATGCAGCAGCTCCGCGGTATCGGTGTCCGGCTCGGCGAACATGACGTCCCGCAGGGGGTGGTCGAGGTGGGGGTCGAGGTGTGTGCAGGCTTCGTCGAGAGCTTCGGCGAACAGGGGGAAGGTGTGGTAGAGCTCGTGTCCCATGCGGGCGCGTTGCGTGCCCTGCCCCGAACAGACAAACGCCAGCTTCCCCACCCCGGTTGCCACGCCCCGGACCAGTTTCTCGTGTTCCTCGCCGGCTTCCAGGGCTTGCAGGCTGTGGAGGAAGTCTTCGCGGTCCGGGCCCAGGAGTACGGCGCGGTGTTCAAAGGCCGCACGGCCAGTGGCCAGGGCATACCCGATATCGGCCAGATCCGCCTGGGGATGAGCCGCCAGGTACGCGCCCAGCTGGGCTGCCTGCGCCCGTAGTGCCGGTTCGGACTTCGCCGACACCATCCAGGGAAACGACCCGGAAGAGGCGTCCGCCGGTTCGTGATGCTCCTCCGGTGGTGCCTGTTCGAGGATGATGTGGGCGTTGGTGCCGCTGACCCCGAACGACGACACTCCCGCACGCCGCGCACGACCGGTCTGCGGCCACGACACGGCCTCGGACAGCAGCCGTACCCCGCCCGAGGACCAGTCCACATGCGGCGACGGCTCCCCGGCATGCAACGTACGCGGCAACACCCCACGTTGCATGGCCATCACCATCTTGATGACCCCCGCGACACCCGCCGCAGCCTGCGCATGCCCGATATTCGACTTCACCGACCCCAGCCACAACGGCCCAACCCCAACCCGCTCCTGACCATACGTCGCCAGCAACGCCTGCGCCTCGATCGGATCACCCAGCCTCGTCCCCGTCCCATGCCCCTCCACCACATCCACATCCCCACCACCGACCCGCGCACTGGCCAACGCCTGACGGATCACCCGCTGCTGCGCCGGACCACTCGGCGCCGTCAACCCATTACTCGCCCCATCCTGATTCACCGCACTACCCCGCACCACCGCCAACACCCGATGCCCCAACCGCCGCGCATCCGACAACCGCTCCACCAACAACATCCCCACACCCTCCGCCCACCCCGTACCATCCGCCCCCGCCCCAAACGCCCTGCACCGCCCATCCACCGACAACCCCCGCTGCCGCGCAAACTCCACGAAAATGCGGGGGGTGGACATGATGGCCACTCCACCCGCCAGCGCCATGGAGCATTCCCCGGCCCGCAGCGCCTGGCAGGCCAGATGCAGAGCGACCAGAGACGACGAACACGCCGTGTCCACGGTGACCGCGGGACCCTCCAAACCCAGCGTGTAGGCGATACGGCCCGATGCGATGCTCCCCGCGCTGCCAGTGAGGATGAAGCCCTCCGCGGACTCCGGAGGCCTCGATGCGTGTCCGACGGGGTAGTCCGGGGGGTTGATGCCGGTGAACACGGCGGTCCGGCTGCCGCGCACGGAGGTCGGGTCGATGCCGGCGTGTTCGAAAGCCTCCCAGGAGGTCTCCAACAGCAGCCGCTGCTGCGGGTCCATCGCCAGCGCCTCGCGCGGTGAGGTCTCGAAGAACTCCGCGTCGAATCCTGCGGCGTCGCAGAGGAAACCACCGTGGCGCGTGTAGCAGGTGCCGGATCGGTCCGGATCCGGGTCGTACAGCCGTTCCACGTCCCAGCCACGGTCGGTGGGGAAATCCCCGATCGCGTCCGTCTCCGCCACGATCAGCTGCCAGAAGTCCTCCGCGGACCGTACCTCGCCGGGAAAGCGGCAGGCCATGCCGACAATGGCGATGGGCTCCTGCTCCCGCTCGGTGACCTCGTAAAGGCGACGGCGAGTCCGGTCCAGGTCGGCGGTCACCCGCTTCAGGTAGCTGAGGAGTTCGTCTTCGTGCACCAGTGGGATCACTTCCTTGAGCGTCCTTGAACACCTTCGAAGGACTGCGGAGGAGGCGGGATTCGTTGTTTCGGGAGAGGCCGAGGCCGTTCTTGATGAAGTCCAGAACTTCGCCGGCCGTCGCGGAGGCCAAGCGGTCCGAGCCGTCTTCGTGGTCGGCTGGGCCGTCCGACTCGTTCCACTTCAGGAGGAGGGACCGCAAACGGGTGATGATCCTGAACCGGATCGCGTCATCCCCCACCCCCGGACCGGGGGGTCGAAGCCGAGGGCACGGAAATGGGAAGGCCGGCGGCCGCACTCTCGCCCCGAGGCTTGGGCAACTGGACCATCTCCAAATCCGGCAGAGGCAGCAGTCAGAAGCAGACGTTCATGGACTTATATGCCAGCGCGACAGAAGGGCGGTCGCATCGGACTCGAATGCACCTCAAGTGGCGGCGTCCGGAATCCGCTCGGGCTTCGAGGAGATGTGCGGCTGGGCCAACGGCGCCTGGGGCTGCCGGAAGGACCGGGGCCGGGAGTCCGTCTTCAAACGGATCGCATCGGCGGTAGGTTTCCCGGTCGGACTGTGGTGGTTTACCGCCGCGGCGCCTGCGGCGGTGCCGGTGACGCAGCTGGTCTGCCGAAGAGAGTTCTGCTCAACGTCGGGAGCCCGCTGCTCCCGCCACAGGGCATGGGGAACAGCGGGCCGAGGTGGCCGAGGTGATAGGCCGGTGTCAGGTGCGGTAGGCGTAGTACGCGGAGTTCGGGTACGACGAGATGAGGCTGGACAGCGACCGCCGATAGGTGTCGGTGTCGTGGTAGGTGAGGTACGGGACGCCGCTCGTGTTCCGGTACGAGGTGATCATGGTGTGGTCCTTGGCGCCGTCCTTGTCGAAGTCCACCTGAAGGACGTCGCCGATGTCCATCTGGTAGGCGTTCGCGAGGGCGGTGGTCCGCTTGGCGGTCTGCGTGAACCAGGACCACTCGTTGACGCCGACCCAGGAGTCGGACTGGCCCGACGTGCCGTACCACCAGGTGTCGTAGTCCTCGGTGGAGGTGGTCGCGTGCTTCCAGCCGCCCGCGTTCAGGGACTGGCTGATGTAGTTGGTGCAGTCCCCGCCGGCGTTGTTGAAGCGGCGGTAGGCGGTGTTGTAGTTCTTCCAGTACTTCTCGGCGTACGCGGCCATCGCCGCGTAGTCGTACGTGGTGCCGGTGCCGAGCTTCTTGGGTTTGGCCGGCGCCGGGTACGTGATGGCGGCGCGGGGGGCGTCGATGACGGCGCTCGGGCGCACCGGCGCTGTGCTCGTCGCCGGGACGGGCTCGTTGACCGGGCGGGGGCCCTTGTCCGTACGGCGGACGCTCACCAGCAGCCAGGTGCCGTCCGTCTGTGCCTTGAAGGTGAGTTCGTGGTGCGCGGTGAAGCCGGTGGTCGGGGGCTCGTCGCCGCGGATCTTTTCGTATGTGAGGGTGGTGGCTTCAGTGACGCGGACCGTGGCCCGCCGACCCTCTACGCGGGTGCTGTCGACGGTTGTCTTCGTGTCGGCGTCGCTGTAGGCCTCACCAAGCCCGGCCAACCGGGCGCGCGTGTCCTGCACGGAGGCCAGGCTGGTGTTCTCCGCGCGGGAAAGCGCGAGCGAGAGCCGCACGTTCCCCTGCGACTTCTGTGCCGTACGGGCGAGTTGGGGCCGGTCGAGCAGAGCGGTGGTGCGGTCGGTCAGTACGGCGTCCGCTATTCGACCGAAGGAGTCGATGGTCGTCTGGGTCGCCGCGGGCGCCGAGGTGTCGGCCTCGGCGGTGGCGTGGGCGGCGGACAGGGGCAGCAGCGTGGCGGACAGCACGGTGGCGGCCACGGTTGAGTGACGGCTCAACGTCCGAGATCTCACTGGGCTTCTCCTTGACCCCGGGTGGTCGGACCCGGGTGACGGTCATCTTTGCATGTTCTCCTTAACCTTCTCGATTGCTTCACGAAATGTCCGATCTGGTGTGGTCACTCCGCAGTCGATCGGCGCGGCTACTCGCTGGTCGCGGGGTGGCGCGTGGTCAGCCCATCGTCAGCATCGCGGAGCGCGATCCTGCCCGGGTGGTCGCGTTCAGCGACGGCGCCCTCAACGTCATCTGGTGGTACGCCCGTCACGATCTCCCGGCCGCGCCCCGCGAGCTGAGGGCGGGCCGGAATGTGTGAGGGTGCTGTCATGAACGACGCAACGCAATGGACTATCCGTGGATTTGCGGAGACCTTGATTCGGCTGGGCATAGCCACGGAGGAACAGGCCGCAGCCGGCCTGGCGGAGGCCGCTGGGATCGGCATGGACCTCGACGAGGATTTCGAGGACACCGACGAGCTGACCTTCCTCGTCGGCGAATGCGGCATCGGCTTCCAGATGCCCGAAAAGGTGTCCGGCTATCTTGAGGACGGGTATGAGGAGCTGTTGCTCGATGCGGCGGCGTGCTCGGGCGGCTCGGTGGTCGTCGATGACGTCGAGCTGGTGAAGGGTGAGGACGGAGACGAGTACCTGCACTTCCGGCGCAACGGCCGGTCGATATGGCACCCGACGGAACACCTTTCCGACAGTACGCGCTACATGGACTGGAACGCCGCCTTCGACGCCATCGGCGACCTCGTGCCCGGCAACGGCGATCCACGAGCCTTTTGCCAGCTGGATGAGGAGTCCTATGACGCCTGGTGGCTCCTGCTGACGCCCGACCAGGCCGAGGGTCTGAAGGAATTCGGTCTGCCGATGCCGGTGGAACTCGGCAACTGGGTGCGTGACGGGAAGCCCGCGGCGGAACCCGAGACGCTCGCGTGGTACATGGAGGACGATCGCCTGCACGCGAGCGAGGAGTCACGCCGGTGTCTTGATGAGTGGCTGGCCCCCATGGACGCCGAGTTGGGCCGGTGGCGAACGGCCCATCTGCCCGACGACTTTCCCTTCGACTATTCTCTGGACTCGCTCTCGGCGCTGGAACGGCTTGTGCTGGACCGCTTCGATGGCCCCGCCTCGCTGGAGGCGGCGGCCGGAGACGAGTTCTTCGCGGGCGCGGTGAGGTACGTCGGAGAGGTCGCGCTGCGGCTCTGGCCGTGCCGCTGGACGTACCAGTACTCCGACGACGACTCGTCGGTGTTCACCAATGAGCCCATGATCTGCTCCAACGCCCCGACGGGTTTCGCGGGGGAGTTCTCTCCTGACTACGTACTGCGGACCCTTGTGAGAAGCCGCACGCCCCATGGCATCCGAGACCGCATGAATGACGTCGGGGAAGCGGTCGACAGCTACCGCAAGGCGCTCCGCGCCCGCGCCCACGGCCGCTAGTGCTGTGACCGTATAGGTTCGCCGGGTTGGCGGTTGGAGCAGTTGGATGGGCGGTGACGTCCGTTCCGACCGCTGGAGGTGGTGGCGGAGCCGGCGCGGGTGCGCAGACTGACCGATCAGGAAGGGCAGAAGCTCGCCGCCCCTTCCAGCGCACCAAGACCTGGAAGGAGTCGCCCGACCCCGAACGCGAGGCCGGGCTCGACCGGATCGAGCCCTGGCCAACTCCAACCATCGCCGTCACCCCGCGCAGACCCAGGCCCTGCGCGCGTACCTGCGCTGGCGCAATGCCGACGCCCGCCATCCCGATGTCCCCGCCGCACAGTGCAAGGAACGCGCCCGCGTCCGCAGCGAGTTCGAGCGGGGCGGGCACTTCGCGGCCATGGAGGAGCCGGACCTGCTGGTGGAGCACGTACGGGCGTTCTTCCGGCAGCTGCGCGAGAAGGGCTGAACCGTCATCTCTGCCCGTGGCGAATCTGCGGCGGGCAGAGAAACCGCATCCGGGGATCTCCCGAGGTCAAGAGTGGAGTCGACGGCATCCCTGCCTCGACAAGGAGACCAGATGACTCCACTCACCACGCTCCCACCCCGCGCGGAGGAGGGCGACACACCGCCCAGCCGCTTCGACGACCATCTCGCGGCACAGCTGCTCGCCCAGCGGATCGTCCTCCTCGGCACACAGGTCGACGACGTGTCGGCCAACCGGGTGTGCGCGCAGCTGCTGCTACTGTCGGCGGAGGACCCGCGCACCGACATCAGCCTGTACATCAACAGCCCCGGCGGGTCGATCACCGCGGGTCTCGCCATCTACGACACCATGCGGCTCATCCCGAACGACGTCTCGACGCTGGCGATGGGGTTCGCCGCCAGCATGGGCCAGTTCCTGCTCACCGTGGGGGCGCCTGGCAAGCGGTTCGCGCTGCCGAACGCGCGGATCATGATGCACCAGCCCTCAGCGGGCATCGGTGGCACCGCCGCGGACATCGAGATCCAGGCGGAGAACCTCCAGTTCACCAAGAAGGCCATCGAGCGGATCACCGCCGAGCACACCGGGCAGAGCGAGGAGACGATCGCGCGGGACGGCGACCGGGACCGCTGGTTCACGGCCGGGCAGGCCAGGGAGTACGGGATCGTGGACCGGGTGGTGGAGTCGCTTGCCGACATCCGCCCGGCCGCGTCGCGCCGACGGATGGGGTTGTGACATGGGGTCGTACACGGTTCCCTACGTCATCGAGCGGACCGCGCAGGGTGAGCGGTCCTACGATGTCTTCAGCCGGCTGCTGAACGAGCGGATCATCTTCCTCGGCACCGAGATCGACGACGGGGTCGCCAATGTGGTCATCGCGCAACTCCTGCATCTGGAGTCGGCGAACCCGGAGCTCGAGATCTCGATCTATCTCAACTCGCCCGGTGGATCGTTCACTTCGCTGATGGCGATCTACGACACGATGACGTTCGTGCAGGCGCCGATCTCCACGTTCTGCGTCGGCCAGGCGGCGTCGACGGCGGCGGTGCTGCTGGCCGGTGGAGATCCCGGGCGACGGTTCGTGCTCCAGCACGCGCGGGTGCTGCTCGGCCAGCCGGCCAGCGGCGGCCAGCAGGGGACGGTCTCCGACCTCAGCCTCGCGGCCAAGGAGATGGTCCGCATCCGCTCGCAGGTGGAGGAGGTCCTGTCCCGGCACACGCATCACGACGTGGCGACGCTGCGCGCGGACATGGACCGGGACAAGGTGCTCACCGCCGAGGAGGCCGTTGCCTACGGGCTCGCCGACGAGGTGTTGAGCCGCCGGCTCGCGTTCGTCTGACCCCGCGCGGCCGTGGCCGAGGGCCGGCGAGCCGGCCGGTACGGCGGTGGTGCGCCCCGCCGTACCGGCCGTCGTACCGGCCGTTCGGTTCGGTCAGGCGGCGAGGCAGAGGCCGTCGTACTGCGCCGTGGGCGACGTTCGGCCCCGGCCCACCCGGCTCCGGGCGTACCGGGCCAGCTCGTCCTGGGCGAGCGAGAGCAGGTCGGCGAGGCCGAGCCCGAGGGCCTGGGCGGCGGCCGCGAGCACCTCGGAGGAGCCTTCCTTGCGTCCGCGCTCCAGCTCCGACAGGTACGGCATCGAGATCCGGGCCGCCTCCGCGACGTCCTTCAGCGTGCGCTCCTGGGCGAGCCGCTCGCGCCGCAGCACATCGCCGACGAGGTCGCGCCACAGGGGTTCCCTCGGCGCGGGTGTCTGTGGGGCTCCCGCCGGTCGCTGCGGGGCGCGGGTCGCCCCACCGGAACCGGGCGGCGAGGTCTGCGGGCGCAGGGGGATGACGCGGGCTTCGTTCGGCGCATGAGTGCTCACCCCCTCAGCCTAGGGATCCGGGGCGCCGGGGGAAGGGAGCGGCGTTCTGCCCTGGGTGAAGCCGTGGGGGCGAACTGGAGGTGTCGCGAGCCGGTGAACCTTTCCGGTCACAGCACCAGCCGGCCGGGCTCACGGCCGATGTCGTGTCCGGCGTCCATCCGACATCGGCCGTGAGATTCCGATATGCGGGCTGATCTGGGCTTGACGTCAGCCCCTGGTCAGACAGAAGGGATGCCCGGCCGGGTCGGTGAAGACCCGCCACCTGTCTCCGCCCGGTTGGTGCTCCGGCTTGGTCGCGCCCAACTCCAACAGCAGGGCCTCGGTCTCGTCGAGGTCATCGACCGCGAAGTCGAGGTGGAATTGTTGTGGCACGCTTTGGCCGGGCCAGTGCGGAGCCTGGTAGTCATCGACCCGTTGGAACCCGATGAGGAGTCCGTCCTGGCGGGTGAGGCCGGCGAAGTCGCCGTTGGATTCGGGGTGGAGCTCGAGTCCGGTGGCCTGCCGATAGAAGGCGGCCAGCGTTTCGGGGTCGGCGCAGTCAAGTGTTATCGCCGTGAGCTTCATCTGCGGGGGCATGGCAACTCCGTGACAGCCATCATGCTGTGAGTTCGGACTTGTGTGGCGTCACACCGTAGTGATCATCTCCACGCTTCGCGACCTGATTGATGATTGACATGGGGCCAGATGTCCGGTCGCTACGCCCGCCAGCTGTACCGGCGCTCCGGGCGGCCGGCGGAGCCGTAGCGCAGCGCCACGTCGGCGTGGCCGGTGTCGTGGAAGTACTCCAGGTAGCGGCGGGCGCTCACCCGGGAGACGCCGGTGGCGGCCGCCGCCTCGGCGGCGGAGAGGGTGCCGTTCATGTCGCGGAGCGCCCGTTCGATCAGGTCGGCGGTCTCCACGCTCATACCCTTCGGCAGGGCGCTGCCCGCCGGGGGCGCGAACGCCCCGGCCAGGGCGCGGTCCACGTCCGCCTGGCCGCGGACGATCGTGGTGAGCAGGCGTCCGCGCCGGGTCGCGTACCGTTCGAGGCGGGGTTGTAGGTCCTCGTAGTCGAAGGGCTTGAGGAGGTAGTCGACCACGCCGTGGCGTACGGCGTCGCGCACCGCGTCGGCCTCGCGGGCCGCGCTGATGACCAGGACATCGCAGTCGTGTCCCGCGGTGCGCAGCCGGGGGATGACGTCCAGGCCGAAGACATCCGGCAGGTACAGGTCGAGCAGGACGAGGTCGGGGCGCAGCTCGTCCACCGCCTTGATCGCCTGTTCACCCGTGTGTGCGGTGCCGACGACGCGGAAGGAGGGGATTCGTTCGACGAACGTGCGGTGGACCCGGGCGACCATGAAGTCGTCGTCGACGACCAGGACGTCGATGGTGCCGGTCGGCTCGGTCATGGGGTAGCTCCTTCCGCCACCGCGTCGGTGGGGTGGCCGACGGACATGCGCGCGGTGAACATGGCGCCCTCGGCCGTATTGGTCACGGCGATCTCTCCGCCGCGGCGCTCACAGACGAGGCGGGTCAGGGCGAGCCCGATGCCGCGCTCGCCCTCTTGGGCGGCCTTGGTGGTGAAGCCGTGTGCGAAGACCTCTTGGGCGAGTTCGGGGGCGACGCCGGGGCCCGAGTCGCGGACCACGATCTCGACGCTCGCGGCGTCCTGTCTCAGTTCGACCTCCACCCATGCCTCGTCCATGCCGCCGGGCTCGCCCGCGGTGGCCGCGTCGATGGCGTTGTCGACCAGGTTGCCGACCACGGTTGCCACGTCGGCGGCGTCTTCCGGGGCGAGGCGGTCCAGCGCCGTGCGGTCGGAGATGCGCAGGGCGACCTTCCGCTCGGCGGCCTGGGCGGACTTCGCCATCAGCAGCGCGGCGACGGCGGTGTCGCGGACCCGGCGGCCGACGGTCATGTCGAGAGACTGGCGACGCTGGTTCAATGCGCGGATGTAGCAAACCACTTCCTCCTGTTCGCCGATCTGGATCAGCCCGGAGATGGTGTGCAGCTGGTTGGCGAACTCGTGTGCCTGCGCGCGCAGCAGCTCGGAGGTGCTGCGGAAGGAGCCGATTTCCCGTTCCAGGTGGGCCAGTTCGGTGCGGTCGCGCAGGGTGGTGACGGAGCCGAGCAGCTGTCCGTCCTTCGTGACCGTCATCCGGTTCATGACCAGGACGCGGCCGTGGCGGACGACGACCTCGTCACGCGCGTCCGCGGCGGTCCCCTGTGCCCCGGTCAGAACGTCGAGCAGCCGTCCGTCGATGCCGAGCTCGGCCACGGTCCGGCCCACGCAGTCCCCGGGCAGGTCCAGCAGCCGCCTGCCCACGTCGTTGACGAGGGTGAGGCGGTGCTGCGGATCCAGGGCGACGACGCCCTCGGCGATGCCGTACAGCATGGCCTCGCGGTGCTCGGCCAGTCCGGTGATCTCGCGTGGTTCCAGTCCGAGGGTCTGCCGTTTGACGCGCCGGGCGAGCAGCCAGGAGCCGACGACGCCGAGCGCGCTGGCGACGCCGAGGTAGATCAGCAGGTATGAGGACGCGCCGCTGAGCCGCTGCCACACCGTCGGGGACGCCTCGCCGACCATGACCGTGCCCAGCCTCCGGCCCACGTCGTCCCCCGTCACGCCGAGCACCGGCACCTGGGCCACCAGCTCCCGGTTGCCGTCCCAGGCCAGCGAACCGGACCAGCCGCGGCCCGCGCCGACTCCCTTGCCCAGCGGCAGCCGGTCGCCGACCACCGTGGGATTCGTCGAGCTGACGACGCGGCCGTCGCGGTCGGCCACCGTCACCGACGTGACATCGGACTGCACCCGCGTGGAGTGCACCAGAGGGGCCAGGGCCTCCGCGGGCGCGGGCTTCACCAGCCGACTGTGCACGAGAGGGTGGGCGGCCAGCTGCTCGGCCAGTGCGCTCACCCGGCGTCCCTCGACCCGGTTGAAGGTGGCCTCCGACTGAGCGAGCGAGACCGCGGCGACCGCCAGCAGCACCACCACGACGATGGCGAGCTGGAGCACCAGCATCTCACCCGCGAGTGTTTGGCGACGGAACGCGGCGACCACAATGAACTCAATCTCTCCTGCTGACACAACCTGGGCGACTCTCCCGCCAGGCCGCACAATCATGACGTCCGCCGTGCGAGAAGCGAAAGGGAGGTGCCATGAGAGGACCCACCCGAGCCCTGTCCGGCGCCGTCGCCCTCCTGCTCTCGCTGGTTCTGGGCGGCTGCGGCGCATGGCCGGGCACCGGGGTGGCCGCCGGCGTTTCCGACGATGGGCTGCGTGTCCTGGTGCCCAACACGGCCGGAGGCGGATACGACACCACGGCCCGGACGGTGGCCCGTGTGCTGGAGGAAACCGGCGCCGCCTCGGATGTGCAGGTGTTCAACCTGCCCGGTGCCGGCGGAACGGTGGGTCTTCAGCGCACCGTGAACGAACGCGGCAACGGCCGGCTCGCTCTGCAGATGGGGCTCGGGGTCCTCGGCGCGTCGCATGTCCTGCACGCGCGGGTGACCGTACGGCAGACCACCCCGATCGCGCGCCTCATCGAGGAGCCCGAGGCGGTGGTGGTCCGCAAGGACTCGCCGTACCGCACGGTCGAGGACCTGGTCACGGCATGGAGGACGAGCCCCCGGCGCGTCACGGTCGGCGGCGGCTCGTCCCTGGGCGGCCCGGACCACCTGTTTCCCATGGAACTCGCCAGGACCGTCGGAATCGCTCCCCGGCAGGTGAGGTACGTCGCCTACGACGGCGGTGGCGGCGACCTGCTCCCCGCTCTGCTGGACGGCAGCGTCGACTTCGCCACCAGTGGCATCGGTGAGTTCCTCGACCAGATCCAGGCAGGTCAGCTGCGGGTGCTCGCGGTCACGAGCGACCGGCCGGTGGCCGCGCTGCCCGGCGTGCCGACGCTGAAGGCGTCCGGCATCGACCTCGTGTTTCACAACTGGCGGGGGATCGTCGCCCCGCCCGGCATCAGCTCCGCGGACCGCAAGCGCTGGATCCAAGCGCTGACCGCGCTGCACACCTCACGGCAGTGGAGGGCGGAGCTCACCCGGCACGGCTGGACCGACGCCTTCGTCACCGGCAACGCCTTCGCCGCCTACCTGGCCCGGCAGGACACCGCGGTGGCCGGCCTGGTCGCACGCCTCGGACTCGACTGACCGTCCCCCGCACGGAGCTCGTCCCGCAGGTCGCGCACGCCTTCTTCCTCCCCCTTGGTTCGCATGTATGTTCGAAAGGTACCCGTATGACCGCGCACACCTGGTGGCTGCTGCTGATCCTGACGGTGGCGATCGCCGCTCTCATCTACCTGATCAACTCACGGCTGCGCGTCCACCCCTTCCTCGCACTGATCGTCGTGACCGTCGCCACCGGACTCGCGGCCGGCGAACCGGTGGCCAAACTGATCGACTCGATCGAGGAAGGCGCGGGCGGCACCCTCGGGGACGTCGGCGTCACGCTGGCCCTGGGCGCCATGCTGGGCCGGCTGCTCTCCGACTCCGGAGCGACCGACGCCATCGCCCGCGGCCTCGTCGAACGCGCCGACACCCGCAGGCTGCCCTGGTTGGTCGGCGCCGTGGCCTTCGTCATCGGCATCCCCATGTTCTTCGAGGTGGGCCTGATCGTCCTGCTGCCGCTGATCTTCAGCGTGGCCCGTCGGCTCGAGGACCACGGCGGCACCAAGGGCAGCCCATACGTGCTGCTCGGAGTGCCGGCCATCGCCTCCCTGTCCACCCTGCACGGCATGCTGCCGCCCCATCCCGGCCCGCTGACCGCCATGACCGGCCTGCACGCCGACCTCGGCCTCACCCTCGTCGTCGGCGTCATCTGCGCCATCCCCACCGTCATCCTGGCCGGCCCTGTCTACGCCCGCTGGATCGCGCCTCGGCTCCCCGAGGTCCGCCCGGACGCCGAGCTCGTGGCACAGTTCACCGGCACCGGACGGGGGTCCGCGGCGCCTTCCCCGGGGCCCGGTGCGCAGCTGCGCACGGATGGGGCTCCCCGCACCGGTGTGTCCATCGGCCTGGCCGTGGCGGCCGTTCTCGTTCCGGTCGCGCTCATGCTGCTGCGCACCCTGGCCGAAACGCTGCTCGACGAGTCCAGCGGGCTGCGCGCCGGCCTCGCCTTCGCGGGGGAACCACTAGTGGCGATGTTGGCCGGTGTGCTCTTCGCCCTCGGCGTGACCATCGTCGGCGGCGGCCGCTCGGGGGAGGAGACCCGTACCTCCCTGACCGACAGTCTCAAGTCCATCGCCGCGATCCTCCTCATCATCGGCGGCGGGGGCGCGTTCAAGCAGGTCCTCCAGGACTCGGGTATCGGCGACGCCATCGCGTCGGCCGCCGGGGGAGCTCACCTCAACGTGATCGTTCTGGGCTGGCTCATCGCGCTGCTGCTGTCGCTGACCACGGGCTCGGCCACCGTCGGCATCGTCTCCGCGACCGGCATCGTGGCCCCGCTGATCGGTGACGGCGGAGGCCTGGAGGCGTCGCTTCTCGTGGTCGCGATCGGCGCCGGCTCCCTCGGCCTCAACTACGTGAACCACGCCGGCTTCTGGCTGGTGAAGGAGTCGTTCGGCATGACCCTGGCCCAGGCCACCAGGACCCAGACCGTCGTGCAGACCTTGGTCAGCGTGCTGGGCCTGCTCATGGCCCTGCTGCTGTCGGTATTTGTCTGACTCCTGTTGGCCGTCCTGGGCCGAGGCCCACGTGGACAGCCCGCCTCCGGGGTAGATGACCTGCAGCGGCCTCGGCGGGCCGGGCGGCCATCGGACACGGGGGAGCCCGGGGTGGACAAGGAGCGGCGTCACAACGACAACGGAGACAGCGGGGACAGCGCGCAGGTGCTGCGCGCCTGGGCCGACATGGCGACCCGCCACGCCAACGCAGTGATGCGCCGACCGGCGGACGACCCGGCGCGGACCGCCGCGCTGTGGCAGACGATCCAGCATCTCGCCGCCATCGCAAAACTGTTGCCCGCGGACGATCCGCTCCGGGACGACATCATCCCCTCGGTGGGCATCCTGGTGTGCGTCTGGCTGGACAGCCGTGGGCCGGGACAACAGAGCGACGCGGCCCGGTCCGCACGGGAGTACGCCCTGTATCACCTGCGCTGGGCCGACCGCACCAGGCCGTCCACCGACCCGCTCGCGGTGCAAGCCCGCAAAGCGCTGCTCTGGCTGCTCGTCCCGGAGCAGTACGCGCGAGCCATGCGCGCCTTGCGCCAAGGCCCCCGCCAGGAGCCGCCGCTTCGCGCCTCCGGCCCGCAGCCGCTGACCGCAGCCACGCCGGACGAACTGGTGGAGGCCACACATGTTCTCGGGCGCCTCTTCGAGGCCCCGAAAGATCCGCAGCTGATCCGACTGCTCGGGTCCGTCGTGTCGGAGATCAAGCTGACAGTGTCCGAGGCGGTGGCACCGCACGAGGAGAACGCGACGGAGCCGACGGGTACAGCTCCCCTGGAAGACGCCGATGGCGCGTTGGCCGAGGCCGTCCAGGGCGTGCTCGCCTGGGCCTCGGAGGACATCCTGCGGTTCACGCGTCTTTTGGTGTGGCTGTCCAACGCCGTGTACGGCCTCAGGATCTCCACCGCGAAGGCCGACGAGGAACTGGCGGCCCTGGGCCTGGACCGACCGGTCTTCGCGCCGCTGCGCGAGCTGCTGGCAGAATTCAGGTCGGGAGGGGGGGACGCCCGGGCGCTGGCCGAGGGCGCCCGTCGCGGCGCGGACGTCGCCCGGCGTGCCCTGCGGGAGCTGCCGGCGACCGCACCCGTACGAGCCCGCATGGCCAAGCTGCACGCCGCTCTGCTGGTGCAGGCCAATCTCCTGGTGCCCGGCACGATGGACTTCGACGAGGTGGACGAGGCTGTGTCGGAGCCGGACCCCGAGCTCGTCGGCGATTCCGGCTGGCGGGGCTATGTCAGTTTGGAACAGTCCCTGGTCAGTCTGGTCGATTTGGTACGGGTGTCGCAGACCGGCGATCTGGCACACCTGGAGAGGGACGCCGCCCGGCTCCAGGAGATGATCGACGGGTTGTCCGGGGAAGGTGAGAAAGCCACGCCCGCCCGGCAGGCCATCGCCAGCGCCCTTGCTGGGCGTCTCCATTCGGCGGTGATGTTCGGGGGCAGTTATCAAGCCGCCGACGCCGCCCTGACGATGGCCAGGGCGTTGCGCGCCGCCTACCGCCGCGACGGCTCACCACCGTCCACGAACATGGTCAACGCGGTGGTCTTCGCGGCCCACCATGAGCTGGCCCTGGCCCGCCGCAGCGACGACCGCACCGTACTGCCGCGCCTCATCGAGGAGCTGACCGATCTGTACGCCACCCTGCCGCCCGAGCAGGAGAACCGCTTCGCCGTCGCCGCCATCCTGGCCGAGGTCCATCGGGAACAGGCCGCCCGCAGTCAGGACCTGGCCGAGTTCCGCGCCGCGGCCCGGTACCTGCGGGACGTGGTGGAGACCGACCAGCGGCAGATCGCCGCATTGCTGGCATCGCACTTCCCGGCCGTACGGGCCAACGCGATGATCCAACTGGTCGTGATCGATCCCAGCCGGGAGGCCGCTGACCGGGCCGCCGTAGAGGTTCATCGGATCCTCGAGGGACCGCAGCCCACCCCCCACCAGGAACTCCAGCTGCGGAGCCAACTCGGCCGGGCCCTGCTGCACGCGACCCGCCACCTCGATGACCCACGCCTGCTCGACGAGAGCATCACCGAGCTGGCCCGGGTCCGCGAACTGATCGCCGGAGGGCACAGCTTGCCACATATCGCCGACGCCCTGACGCAGCTGGCCGAGGCCTACCGGCTGCGCTGTGCCCGCCACGGTCCGAGCGCCCAGGCGGACCTGGAGGCATGCCTGGCTGTCAAGGGCGAGGCGTTGGTCAGGCTGGCCTCCGACGTCCTTCTCCAACTCGGCTCCGAACACGGCCTGGCCGTGGCCCGCTCCGGGTCGGCGCAGGCACTGTGGCTGGCCTACTGGACGACCATGAACGGCCGTTCCGCCGATGCGGTGGACGCGCTGGAACGGGGCCGGGCCATGGTGCTGCGGGCTGCCGCCGCGTCCCGCGGCATCCCCGAGCTCCTTGAAGCCCGCGGCCACCCGGATCTGGCCCGGCAGTGGCGCGCTGAGGCCGCGGCGGACCGGCTTCCGCCCGATACCGCGGCCCCGCTCCTGGGCTGGTCCACGGAGCAGCAGATCCCGGGCACCCTGCGCCGCAGGGCACTTGACGCGCTGGGTGAGGGAAGCGGCACAGGCGCCGCCTGGAAACCGCTCGAACCCCCGGACCTGGCAGGGCTGAGGGCCGGTCTCACCGCCACCGGCACCGATGCGCTCGTCTATCTCGTCCCCGGGCTCGAATCCGCCCAGTCCGGTCTCGCGCTGATCCTCCGCCCCAACACCGGCAACGCGCCGCCCGCCGTCCTGAGGCTGCCACTGCTGAACCCCGGCAGCCCGCCGCTGGAGCGCTACCTGGACGCCACGGCCCGACGTTCCCAGGTCACCGCCGACGCCACGGCCGAGCCGAGCGGGCAGGCGGCGCCGGACCGGGAATGGGAGGCGGCGCTGCGCGAGCTGTGCGACTGGGCCTGGCCCGCCGCGATGGGCCCCGTCCTGGCAGCCGTGGGGCCGCTCGGCCGGCCGCCGCGGATCGTCCTGGTGCCGTGCGGAGCGCTCGGCGCGGTCGCCTGGCATGCGGCGCGTACCCCGCACTGGCGCCCCGGGCGCGCACACCGGTACGCCTGCGAGGAAGCGGTGCTCAGCTACGCCCCCTCCGGAGCCGAGTTCCTGCGGGCCGCGGCCCGGGACCGGCTGCCCATCGCCGCCGGACAGGTCCTGGTCGCCGACCCCGAACTCTCCCTCCTGTGGGCCGAGATCGAGACCGAGGCGCTGCGCGCGGCCTGCTACCCGGACGGCCTTTGCTACGGCGAGTTCCCCACGGCCGTCAGCGACGCGCCGGGCACCCCGGAGGACATCCTCGCCGTCCTGCCCGGCGGCAGCTCCCCGGCCGCCGCCGTTCTGCACATCTCCTGCCACGCCCTGGTCGGCCCGTATCCCACGCGCTCGGCGCTCTGGCTCGCCACCCCGCCGGATGGCCTCCAGGACGCCGGACGGCTGACCGTGGCCCGCATCCTGGACAGCACCGCCACCGGACAGCCGGACGCCGCAGGCCCGTTGGTGGTGCTCAGCGCCTGTGAGACGGATCTGAGCACCCGCAACCACGACGAGGCCCTGACCCTGTCCACGGCCCTGATCGCCCGCGGCGCTGCCGATGTCATCGGCTCCCGCTGGGCCGTCCGCGATGCCTCGACGGCTGTGATGATGGCCGTCTTCCACGACTTCGTCACCACCCACGGCCTCGCCCCGGTGGACGCGCTGCGCGCCGCCCAACTGTGGATGCTCGACCCGCACCGCGAGCCACCGCCCACCCTCCATGACGATCTACGCGGCGAGGCTGCCCGCATCGACCTCGACCAGGTCCATCTCTGGGCCGCCTTCACCCATCAGGGCAACCCGGCGGCCCAGGGCACGGAGTGAACACGCGCATCGAGCTCAGTAGATGCGGCGCCCGCGTGCGTCCGGTACGCCGGACTTCCGGAAGAAGTACGTGGTGATGTGGTCGCGCCACTCGCGGGCGCTGCGGAGCTGCTCCTCGTAGCGCTCCGCCGCCCGAGCGTGACGTGCCGAATCCATCAGGTCCGCGAGCCCGGCCCACACCCGACGTGTCTCCTCGACCTCCGCCACGCCCTCGAAGTGCGTGTCGTAGATGTGCTGGATCACCGTGTCGCCGCTGTGCAGCACATGTCCGTAGGGCACATGGTGGAAGAAGAGCAGCAGCTCGTCCGGGCAGGTCTCGGGCGACTCGTACACCTCCGCCCACGGCTTCGCGTACTGCCCCGCGAACCCGGTGCCCGTCGCCTGGCTGCGGTCGACACCGACTCCGTCCCGGTCGGCGAAGTGGTACGTCCCCCACGGGCTGTACTCGTAGCCGTCCACGCTCGGCCCGTAGTGGTGGCCGGGCTGCACCATGAAGCCGATGCCGAGCGGCGCCGTGTACTTCTCGTACGTCCGCCACGAGCCGTCCAGAACCGCCCGCAGCCCGCCGCGCAGCCGCGCGGGATCAGCGGTCTCCTCGGGTGTGAAGGACAGCTCGATCCACTCGTGCAGGACCGCGCCCGGGTCGGCGTCGGGCTGCCAGGCCAGGCGGCCGACCGCGTACAGGTTCGCCTGCGCCAGCGGATGCCCGGTCCAGAACGGGTCGTCACCGGCGCTCGACACCGCCACCAGGCCGCCGCCACGCGCCAGGTCCCCGACGCTCGGCCCCTCCTGCCCCTCGGGCCGAAACCGCAGCGCGTCGCTCCACATCGGCCCGAGCCAGCACACGTGCCGTTGCTGTCCCGTGTACTCCTGGGTGGCCTGTATCTCCACCGCCAGCCGAGTGTTCGGCATCGCGCCGACCACCGGGGAGACGGGCTCGCGCGCCTGGAAGTCCATCGGCCCGTGCTTCACCTGAAGCACCGCGTTCGCCGCGAACTCGCCGTCCAAGGGGGCGAAGTGGTCGTAGGCCGCGCGCGCCCGGTCCACCGACCGGTCCCGCCAGTCCTGCCGATGGTTGTAGACAAAGGCCCGCCAGTGCACCGTGGCGCCGTACGGGGCGAGTGCCGCGGCCAGCATGTTGGCGCCGTCCGCGTGGCTGCGGCCATAGGTGAACGGGCCGGGCTGCCCCTCGGAGTCGGCCTTCACCACGTACCCGCCGAAATCGGGTATCGCCGCGTACACCCGGCCGGTCGTCTCCGCCCACCAGTCGGTCACCGCGGCGTCCAGCGGATCGGCGGTGGGCAGGCCGCCGAGCACGACGGGCGCGGCGAAGGAGACGGACAGATGTGTCCGGATCCCGTACGGGCGCAGCGCGTCCGCGATCGCGGCCACCTCGCCGATGCGGTCGGTCAGCAGGTGCGCCTCGGTTTCGTGCACATTCACGTTGTTCACGGTGACCGCGTTGATCCCGCACGCGGCCAGCAGCCTGCCGTAACAGCGCACCCGCTCCAGCTCGTCCCGAGAGCCCCGTGCCAGGCCGTCCCGCCAGAACAGAGAGCCGCCCGAGTACCCCCGCTCCACCTGGCCCATCACCGGATGCACCGCCACGTTGTCCCAGTGGTCCAGCATCCTCAGCGCCAGCGCCGGACGGTGCACCTCGCGCGCCCGCTCGCCCCGGAAGGCCGCCTCGCCGAGTCGCACCAGGTGGAACAACCCGTACAGCAGCCCGGCCTGACCGGCGGCTGTCACCCGTGTGACGCCGCCCGCCCGCACCAGCGCGAACCCTTCGTCCCCGAGCCCGTCCCGGTCGCCGTCCTCACCCAGCTCCAGCACCAGGTCGTACGGCGCGCCCTGCGCCCGCGCATCTCGTACGACCTCACCGCCGAACCGTGCGCAGGAGTACGTCACTTCTCCGTGCACCGTGTCCACCAGTGGGCCCGTTCCGGAGATCAGCGTGCGCCGGGAACCGACCGGACGGAACACCCCGGGCGGCAGCCACGCCGGGTCCACGCCGCTGGGCGGCACGGGCACGGGTGTGGGTGTGGATGCGGGTACGGATGCGGATGCTGTCACGGAAACCCCTGGTCAGTGCGTATCGAGCTCGCCGTACCGGCTGGGCGCGGGCGGGCGGCCCAAGTATGCCGTGTGCCGGTCGGGGTTGACGAGACATACCTGCTCTCTTGTGGTTACTGAGAAACTGTAGGAGAGTGGCCGCTGATAGGGGAGAACGTACTCTTCGGTGATTGGGTGGCTGGGGAACCTGATGGGAACCAAGCAGTTCACGGGCTCGCCCGAGGATGCGGACCTGGCGCGCGCGGACTCTTTGGCGCGGGAGATCTTCTCGGACGTCGCCAACAAGTGGGCGCTATTGATCATCGAGTTTCTCGGTGAACGCACCCTGCGCTTCAGCGAGCTGCGCAACGAGGTCGAGGGCATCAGTCACAAGATGCTCACCCAGAATTTGCGCATGCTGGAGCGCAATGGCCTGGTCGAGCGGAACGTGCACCCCACCGTGCCGCCGCGGGTCGAGTACACCCTCACCGAGGCGGGCCAGGCCCTGCGAGGGACGATCGATGGAATGTGCGGCTGGACCCGCCAGTACCTCGGCCACATCGACGCCTCCCGCCGCCGCTTCGACGCCTGACGGGCGGAGCACTCGCGCGCGAAGCGGCCACATCACCTGTGTCAGTCGAGGACCGCGGTGGCCTCGATTTCGACCAGATGATCGGGTATATCCAGTGCCGCAACGCCCAGCAGCGTGGCCGGCGGGGCCGCGGTGACCCCCAGCTTCGCGGCCGCCCGAGCGATCCCCTCCAGGAGCGGGGGCATCTTGTCGGGGGTCCAGTCGACGACGTAGACGGTCAGTTTCGCCACGTCGTCGAAGGAGCCACCGACCCCGGCCAAAGCGGTGCCGATGTTGAGGTAGCACTGCTCGACCTGAGTGGCGAGGTCACCTTCGCCGACCGTGACCCCGTCGGCATCCCAGGCGACCTGCCCGGCGATGGAGACCAGCCTCGACCCAGTCGCGATCGACACCTGCCGGTACGCCTCGATTTCCGGCAATCCGCTGGGGTTCACCAGGGTGATGGCCATGTTGCCCGCCTCCTTGTCATGAGAGCCCATTGCTCTCCTGTGGTTACTCGGAAACCGTAGGAGAGTGACCGTTGACATGGAAGAACGCACTTTTCGGTGACTGGGGAACCTCACGGTGACCGAGCAGCTCATCGCGCCGCCTCCAACCGTGCTGTCAGTGCCCATCCGTAACATCTGGCCATGGGCATGATCGGAGAGTACGCGCGTCTGACCCCCGCCGAACTCGAGCGCGCGGTCCGCGACCCGGACTGGGCCCGGGCGTACATCGGCGAGCTGACCGAGACGGAACTGGACGAGGGTCCCGGGGCGACACCGGCGCGCTGCCACGACACCGACAAGGCATGGCACGCCCTCGACTACCTGCTGCGCCGCCTCGCGTTTCCCGTCGACATCGTCTACGGCGAGGAGGAAATCCCCGGGGCCGACGGCTGGGGCTACGGGCCGCCCCGCTATCTCACCCCGGAGCGCGTGCAGGTGGCCGCTGAGGCGTTCGCGGCCATGCCTCCGGGGGCCTTGGTCAGCGGTGTCACTGCGGCTGATCTCGTCCAGGCCGACATCTATCCCGTCATCGTCTGGGAAGGTGACGAGTCGCTGGACTACGTGACCAGCAACTACCAGGCGCTGGTTCCGTTCTTCCAGGCGGCGGCCCGCGACGGGCACGCCGTGCTCATCTGGCTCGACTAAGAGTTGTCCCGGGGACAGTCCGGATTGCGAACATGGCATCCCAGGCGTGGTCCCGGCAGGCCGGGTCTCATCCTGGGGTAGACATGTCGCCCACCGGAATCTGCCGAGCAGAGGCTGGGCTTCACCTGCGGTGGAGTCCAGTGCGCCGCGTCGACGCACTACTGACGCGTATCGCCGCTCTTTTCGGCGGCCGGACCACACAGCAGTGCGCTGATGGCATCGACGCTCTCGAACGTCCCGCTGGTGATGTTCTCCTGGGAGAGGGGGATGCCGAAGGTGTCGTGTATCCAGCCCGCGGTGATCGCGGTGTTGAGGGAGTTGAGGACCCCGTACTCGAACAGGGGGGTGTCCGAGGTCAGTTCGCCCTCGGGGTCTCCTCCCAGGAACCTCTCGCGGACGAAGGTGAGCAGCCGTGCCGTGATCTCTTCGCGGGACCGGTCTTCGCTCACGGCTGCTCCTCCTGCGGGTTCTGGGTGCGGTGCGGAGTGCGTGGGTCCGCGGTGGCGGGACCGTCCGTCAGCGCGGCGCGGTCGAGCTTCCCCCGGTCGGTTCTCGGCAGCCGGTCGAGGAATCGCACCTCGTCGGGGAGCATGTGTGCGGGAAGCCGCTCCGCGAGATGGCGGCGGAGCGCGAGGACTCCGGTGCGGCTGCCCGGGGCGCGGGCCACGAAGGCGATCAGCCGCGCGTCAAGGCCTTCCCCGACACCGGCCGCGGCGGCCTCGGACACGTCGTCGTGCGCCTGGAGCACCGCCTCGACCTCGCCCAGTTCGATGCGGTGGCCGCGGATCTTCACCCGGTGGTCGGTGCGCCCCACGTAGTCGAACGAGCCGTCGTCGAGCACCCGGACCACGTCCCCCGTGCCATAGCGCGCGGGCTGGGCCCGGCCGCCCCAGTAGCCGCGGAAGACGGTGGGGCCCTCGACCATCAGCTCCCCTTCCTCACCCGGCCCGGCCACGGTGCCGTCGGGCCGTACCGCCCACACCTTGTCGCCGCTGCTCGCCACCCCGATGGGAACCGGGCGGTCCCTGGCCAGATCGGCCGGGACGACCTCGTGGTAGGTGCAGACGTTGGTCTCGGTCGGGCCGTAGAGGTTGAGCAGCCGCCCGTCGGTCCAGCGCGCCAACTCGCGTACGTGGTCGATGGGGAAGGGCTCCCCGGCGAACAGCACGGCGCGCAACGCGTCGGGCGCGGGCCGCTCCAGCAGGGCGCCGTCCCGCATCATGAGCATCAGCACGGAGGGAACGGAGTACCAGACGCTGATCCGCTCCCGGTGCAGAAAGTCGACCAGCCGCCCCGGCGCGTAGGCGAGGTCGGAAGGGATCGGGCAGACCGCGGCCCCGGAGGCGAACGCGGCGTACAGGTCCAGCACCGACAGGTCGAAGGTGAACGGGGCGTGGTTGGCGAACCGGTCATGGGCCCCCGCGTCGAGCTCCGCGACAGCCCAGTCGACGAAGGCCCGGGCGTTGCGGTGGCTCACACACACGCCCTTGGGGGTGCCGGTCGATCCCGAGGTGTAGAGGAGGTACGCGAGGTCGTCGGGGCCGACCGGGGCGTCGGCCCGCGGCACGGCACCGCGCTCCAGGGCCAGCCGCGCGTCGGCGAGCAGCGCGTCCAGATCCGCCAGGCGGGTGTGGGCGGTGGCCTCGGCGGGCAGACGCGGAGACAGGCCGGCCTCCGCGCAGATCAGGCGCGCGGCGCAGTCACGGGCTACCGCGGCCACCCGGCGGGCCGGAGTCCCGGAGCCCACGGGGACGTATGCGGCGCCGAGCCGCAGGACCGCCTGCATGGCGACGACGGCCCCCGAGGTCTTCCCGCTCCAGATGACGACGCGGTCGCCGCGCCCCACTCCACGAGCGGCCAGTTCCTGGGCCAGCGCGTCGGCCTGCCGGTCGAGTTCCCCGTAACGCAGGCCCCCGCAGGGGCCCGCGACGGCGGGCGCCCCGGGGTCGCGTGCGGCCGAGTCGATGACGAGCCGGTGCAGGCTCGGCGAGGTGCCTGAGGTGTCTGAGGTGCCTGACGTGTCCGGGGTGGTCATGGGCCCGATCTCCTTCGTCAGCCGACCGTCAGCGGCAGCGAGGCCAGTCCGCTGCCGACCCAGGAACCGTTGCGCCGCGGGGTGCCCGCGAGGGCGACGCCGTCGAACCTGGCCGCCAACTCCTCCAGCAGCACTCGGAGGATGAGCCGCACCAGCGCCGAGCCGATGCAGAAGTGCATGCCCGCGCCGAAGGTCAGATGCGGGTTGGGATGGCGGTCGAGTAGAAGTTCGTCGGGGTCCTGGAAGACCGTCTCGTCGCGGTTGGCCGAGGGCGTCCATACGGCCAGCGCGTCGCCCGCGCCGATCCGCACCCCGGTCAGCTCGGTGTCGGCCACGGCCGTGCGCAGGACGTGGGTGGCCGGAGCCGTCCAGCGCAGGATCTCCTCGACCGCCCGGCTCATGTCGACGTCGCCGGACCGGAGCGACTCCCACGCCGTGGGCCGCTCAAGCAGTGCGAGCAGGCCGCCGCTGGCGGCGTGGCGGGCCGTCTCGCTCGCGGCCACCACCACGTTGTCACAGGTCAGCAGGATCTCCTCGTCGGTGAGGCCGAGCCCGTCGACCTTGGCCTCGAGCAGCGCACTGACCAGGTCGTTCGCCGGGCACTTCCGCCGGTCCCGCAACACCTGGAAGTAGTACATCATCACCTCGTGATGGCCCATCTCGGCCGCGGGATCGGCCTCGTCCGTGGCCCCCTCGGTGGCCCGTGCGGACGCTTCGACGATCAGCGGCACATCGGCGGGCGCGACCCCCAGCAGCCCGGCGGAGACGGACAGGGGGAGCGGCGCGGCGACATCGGCGACGAAATCCCCGCCGCCCCGTTCGCGCATGCCGTCGAGAAGCGCTGCGACGGTACGTCTCGCGACCTCCTCGAACTTCCGCACCGCGCGGCGGGTGAACAGATGGGTGAGGGACCGGCGAATCTGGGTGTGCCGGGGCGGATCGGTCAGGACGAGCATTTTCCCGGAACCGGGATACGGTTTCGAGAGATCGGTCCTGAGCATGGTCCCATTGACGGAGGTGAATCTGCGCCAGTCACTCAGCACCTCGACTGCCGGCTCATGCGCCACCACCGACCAGAAGGGGCTTCCTCTCCCTTCGTGGCGGTGCACGGGGCCCGCGCCGCGCATGGCGCGCCATGCCGCGTGAGGATCGCCCTCCGCGTAAAGGGCCGGGTCGCGAAGGTCGGGCAGGAAGGGAAGACCGGGAGACTCGGGGACGGATTTCATCAGTGCTTTCCCGTCTTTTGTCAACGGTGGTCACCGTGGTCGGAACTATCGCACAGGCGGTGCGGTGGCTGTCCAGTTCTCAACTGTCGAGCCTCCGCACTCTGGACGCCGACGAGGGGGCGCCTGTACTGTTTCTCCTGTGCTTTTCAGACGCTTTCGGAAAAGTCATCTGCCATGACGCGGCATAAATCATTCGACGCGCCCCACGAGTTAGGCTGGTCGGACCACCAGGATTCCTTACGGAGGTTTGTCTATCCGGACGGACATATCGGCTGGCTGGTCACCGGGTATGCGCTCTCCCGCATGGTGCTTGCCGATTCCCGATTCAGCTCGCGGGCCGAGCTGAAAAGGGTTCCACTGCGGCGTCCGGGTGCCGAGCCCTTTCTCGGCCGGCCCACGGTGCCTGGCTGGTTCATCGATATGGACCGGCCCGACCACACCCGCTACCGCCGCCTGCTGGCCGGTCAGTTCACGGCCCACCGGCTGGGCGCGCTGCGGCAGCGCATCGGGCGCATCGTCGCCGAGCGGCTCGACGTCATGGAGCGCACCGGCGCCCCCGTCGACCTCATCGAGACCTTCGCACTGCCCGTTCCCCTGCTCACCATCAGCGAAATGCTCGGAGTTCCCGCCGCGGAACGGGACGAGTTCCACCGGTGCAGCACGGTGCTGTTCAGTCTGGAATCCACCCCCCAAGAGGCGCAGGACGCCATGGGGGAGCTCACCGACCTCTTCCTGCGGGCCGTGAAGAGCAAACGGCGCGAGTCCGACCGGTCCGCTGACGGGTTGCTCCGCCATCTCGCCGCCGACGGAGGACTGGCGGACCGCGAGATCGCGGGCGCCGGTGTGCTGCTGCTCACGGCCGGGCACGAGACGGTTTCCGGAATGCTCGGACTGGGCACCTACGCGCTGTTGACCGACCCCGGCCAGTTGATCGCGCTCAGGCAAGGCCAGGTGACGATCGACGACGCGGTCGAGGAACTGCTGCGCTTTATTCCGATCCTGCACCACGGGGTGCCCCGCGGCGCCCTGGAGGATGTGGAACTGGAAGGGCAGCTGATCAAGGCGGGAGACGCCGTGACCATTTCGCTGCCCGCCGCCAACCGGGACCCCGGGCGATTCGAAGAGGCCGAGGAATTCGATCTCTCCCGGGCGGAGAAGACCCATATCGCGTTCGGTCACGGAGTTCATCAGTGCATTGGGCAGAATCTGGCACGGATCGAGCTGAGAACCGCATTCGCGGCGCTGTTCGCCCGCTTTCCCGAGCTGCGCCTGGCGGCCGCGCCGGATGCCATCGAATTCACCAAGGACGCCGGTCTGAACGGGGTGCGCAGTCTTCCGGTCGCCTGGTGATGTGCCGAGAGGGGAGAATCCGTGACCAAGCCCGAGGGATCCGGCACCACCACGCCGAGGGCACGGCTGTGGCTCAATATGCGGCCGGGGCTCGAGCGGCCCTCGCGGCTGGTGTTCCTGGTCGCCCACGCCGGGGCCGGACCCAGCAGTCTGCGCGACGTGGAACATGAACTGCCCCCGGGCTGGGGCGCCTTCGCGCTGGCCCTGCCGGGCCGGGAGCGGCGCCTCATGGATCCGCCGGAGTGGGAGCTGGACCAGTTGGCCGCCGAAGCGGCGGGCGAAGCGGGTGCCCTGCTGTCGGCCGGCCCGTACCGGTCGGTCCCGGTGGCCGTGGCCGGCCAGTGCTCCGGGGTGTGGCTGGCCTATGCGATCCTCGCCGCGGGCGGCCCGTCGCTGCGGTCCCGCTGCCGCACGCTGTTCGCCGTGTCCGGACTGCCCTGGGACGCTCCCCGGACCGAGGATGTGCTGCCGGACGACTCCACCGCGATGTGGGAGCAGCTGTCGGCCGCCGGCAACACCCCCTCGGACGTGGCCGTCGACCAGGAGATCAGGGAGCTGCTGGAGCCCGCCATCCGCGCCGACTACGACGCTGTGAGCCGGTTTCCGCACGCTGCCGAGCCACTGGAGGTCCCCATCGTGGTGGTGGCGGGCTCCCGGGACACGGAAGTGGACGCGGCGACGCTGAAGGGCTGGTCCCGCTACACCCCGTCCCTGGAGATCGTCTGGCTGCCAAGCGGCCATCTGCCCATGCAGGAAGTGCCCGGGGACACCGCGCGGGTGATGGTCGACCATCTGGCGTAACCGCATCAGTCGAAGCTCTCCGGAGGATCCAGCAGCGCGCCGAGCGCCAGCCAGAGGGAGTCCACCGTCTCGAAGGTCTTGGCGGTGAGCGTCTCGTCCGGAATCTCGATCCGGAAGGCCTCCTCCAGCTGGACGACCAGCTGGAGGAGCAATAGGGAATCCAGGCCGAAGTCGGCCAGCCTGTCGTGCGGGCTCAGCCGGCCGGCCGGCGCGACCGGAAGATTTGACTTCAGGATCTTCTCGTAGGCGTCGAAGTCGCTCTCATCGGGCACTGTCTGCCGCCTCGCCTTCTCTTCAGTCCTTGATGCCGACGACCAGTCCGTGCTCGTACGGCAGGCCGGTGAACGACTTGACGCTGCGGCAGCCCGCCTGCCTGATCCACGCCTCGTAGTCCTTGGCCGGGTGCGCCATGCCCTCCCCGCTGGCCAGGACGTTGAGGAAGAGCGACAGCCGCGCTGCGAGCAGGCCGCTTCGCTCGTCGTCCGGCGCGGTGAGCCCGTACGCGAACAGCTTTCCGCCCGAGGGCAGGGCCTTGTACCCCTTCGAGATCAGCAGCAGGTTCTGCTCGGCGGAGAAGGGCTCCAGAACGTGGCTGAAGAGAATGCCGTCGACATCGGTTGGAAAGTCGTCCGTGAAGATGTCGCCGGGGTACATCTTCACCCGGTCCGCGAGCTCCGGCGGAATCGACAGCTCCGCGTGCTTGGTCACGCTCGGCAGGTCGAAGATGGTGACACGGGCCTCCGGATACCGCTCGGCGAACCGGATGGCCGTGGTCCCGTCGCCGCCCCCGACATCGAGCAGATGGCGCACCGAGGCCATCTCGGGGTTGTCGAGCAGCGCGGTGACGAACAGATGGGTGAAGGGCGCGATGGAGTCGTGGTACATCGCCTCCAGCTTCGGATCGTGCGACAGCCGGTCGTAGAGGGTCTGCCCGGACCCCGGGTACGCCTCCAGCGCGGTGTTGTCGCCCGTCCTCAGGGCGGAGGTCAGATACGGAAAGGCCGGGTACTGGAACTTCTGCCAGCCGATGAGGGTGTTGCGCCAGCTCTCCGGGACGTCCGCGGCCAGCATCGTGTCGGCCACCGTCGAGTTGGTGTACCCGCCGTCCTCCTTGGCGACGAGCTCCGTCGCGCACAGCCCGAGCATCAGCACCCGCAGCTGGTGCGTGGGAAGCCCGGTGAATTCCTGGATGTCGTCGAACGTGGCGCCCGGACGATCCGAGAGGAATTTGAAGACGTCCAGCTCAAGCGCCGCGACGAGGGCGTTGAACAGCGCGGGGCCGTTGGCGATCAGCTGGAACCGCTCGTACACCCGGTCGTGGTCCTGCGAACTTCCCATCGAGATGAATCCCCTGTTCTGGAGTGGTCCGGTGTTCTGGAGTGGTCGGAGCGGCAACGCTCAAGAGCAGCCGCCCTTGTCGCCCTGTAGCAGGGCCAGGGGCGAGGGGGTACGGCGGTCGTCGGCAGGGCCGAGACCGGCACCGGCCGCGTCCCCGGTCCCGTCGGACGGGCTCCCTCCGTCATCGCCGGAGGCGTTCGCCAGCACCTCGTCGCGCGTCATGCCCATGAACTGCATGACGATCTCGTGGTTGGTCGAGGTGACCGCGGACTCCGATCCGGTCAGGTAGTAGATGTCGAGCGTGCGTGGCGACGGGGTGAGCCCCGGGTCGACGTCCGCGCGTAACGCCGTGAGGATCGCGGGCACGTCGTAGCCGAGCTCCACGCCCCTGCGGACGTAGTACTCCTCGCCCCGTACCACCTCGACGGGCAGTTCCTCGTCCCTGGCCGGGCCGTCCGCCGGGCGGTACACGGGCTGGGTGAGCAGGTCGTAGCGGAACACCTCGTCGAGCAGCGGCGCGGCCGCTTCGGGGAGCCGCGGCCTGACCGACTCGCGCCACCAGCGGTTCAGCAGCCGCTGGGCCTCCGGGTCGGTGTACAGATAGCTGATGGCCGCGCCGAAGGCGCCGGTGCCGCCGATCGCGGTGGCCACATGGGTGCGCAGCGGAACGGCCGCCGGATCGTCGACCCGGCTGATCCATCCGTCGAGATCGGTCAGCACCTGGGACTGGCTCAGCCCGGCGTAGTGGCGCAGCGCCGACCAACTGCAGCGCAGCACCGCGTTCTCGGCCACGACACGCGCCCAGAACAGGAAGCGCTGCATCTGCTGGTTCTCCGCGACGGTCATGGAGTCGTGGGCGAGTACGTACTCGAAGTCGTCGTGGTCGCCGCGTACGGTCTTGAGACCGAAGAGCTCCTTCTTCTCCATGTAGTCGGTGTTCGGCAGCAACAGGATCGGATAGACGGCGATCCGCGACACCCGGCGGGAGAGCCGGTCGTAGCCCTCCATGAAGGATTCGACGGTCTCGCCCGGCGCCCCCCAGATCAGTTCGGCATAGCAGTCAAGGCCTTCCTGGCCCAGCCAGGCGACGAGGTCCTCCCATTCGTTGACTTTCATATTGCGCCGGTTCATGCTCTGCAGCGCGCTGTCGCTGAGGGTCTGCAACGCGAGGGTAAAGGAGCTGCGCATCCCCGCGTCCTTCATCATCTTGACTATTCGATAGAAGTTCTTCGACTTGTTCTTGGCCCAGGACGTCTCCAGCGCCCGGGGGAAGCCGTATCTGTCCCTGGTCTCGATGAGCGCTTCCACGAACTCGGCGTCATTCGGCAGCAGCCCGAAGTTGGCGTCGCAGGCCACTACGGTGTGCACCTTGAGTTCGGCGAACAGTTCGAGTTCGCGGCGCAGCCGGTCCATGGAGAAGGCGCGGACCTTCTGGCCGACGGCGCCACCCCAGTAGCAGAACGAGCACTTGTAGGGGCAGCCGCGGTTGGTCTCCATGAGGGCGACGTCGTAGCGGAAGTCGCCGTTTTCGTCGGTGAGATCGAGGGCGCCGGTCAGAAACGGGGACGGGATGATCTCCAGGTCCTCGATGCGCTCCCGCCCCTGGTTGGTGATCACCTCTCCGTCCTGGCCCCGGAAGGAAATCCCGGCCACGGACTCGAGATGGTGCTTGTCGGTGCCGTCGAGGTAGCCGGCGAGCAGATCGCGGAAGGTGAGTTCCCCCTCGCCGTTCACCACGACATCGACGTCGGGGAACATCCGGAACACCCGGGCCGCCTGTTCGGCGACATGGGTGCCGCCGAACACCACCCAGCCGTCCGGGTTGAGCTGCTTGAAGGTCGCGGCCAGCGAGCCGAAGGACTGATAGTTCCAGCCCAGGACGGAGAAGGCGATGACGTCCGGCGGATCGGCGCTGAACATCGCGTTCGCCATGGTGGCGTTGGTCGTGCCGCCGCGGAAGTTGTGAATGGTGATGTCCGTGGTCTCGCGGATGCGGTCGTCCGCCAGCGCGGTCGCCTTCAGATACCCGGAAGCCAGCGGCATGGACTCCAGCGGCATTTCCCACACCCCCTGCTGCACCAGAACGACGGAGGTCCTGGCCACGGGGGCTTGAGCGTCGGTGGTCACGTTCTCTCCTCACACGAGGCTGCACAGAAAGTCGGTCAGTCGGGCGACTCCCTCCTCGATCCGCCCGGGATCGAGATAGCTACAGGAGAGCCGGATTTCGTGATCGCCGCGGTCACCGAGGTAGAAGGGCGACATCGGCGTCCACAGCACCCCGTACTTGGACGCCGAGGTCTCCAGGAGCGCCACGTCGGCCGGCACCGGCAGCCGGATCCGTACGAAGAAGCCACCGGCGGGCCGGTTCCAGGCCAGGCCCGTCGGCAGGCGCCGCTCCAGCGCGTCGAGCAGCAGGGCCAGATTGCGCCGGTAGAACTCGGACTTCTCCCGCATCAGCGGGGTGAGCGAGCCGCCGTGCTCCAGCAGGATCCCGCCGATGAGCGCCTGGCAGATCGGCGAGGTGTTCACCGTGACCATGCCCTTGAGCGCGGCGAGTTCCCGGGCGAGCGTCCGCTCGGTTCCGTCCGCGGCCCGTACCCGCTGGTCGGCCACGACGAAGCCGACGCGGGCGCCCGGCAGACACACCTTGGAGTAGGTGCCGATGTGCACCACCCGGCCGGCCGTGTCCATGGCCTTCAGCGACGGCAGCTCGCTTCCGGGCTCGGCGGTGAAGCCGTAGGCGCCGTCCTCCAGCACCAGGAAGTCCTCGCGGTCGGCCAGCTCCAGCAGCCGCTCGCGGGAGGCCAGGTCCATCCGGGTCCCGGACGGGTTGGCGAAGTCCGGCGCGGCGTAGAGGGCGCGGACGCGGCGGCCTTCGGCGCGGGCGGCGCGGCACTCCCTCGCCAGCCGCCCGAGGTCGATCCCGTCGGCGTCCTCGGGGATGCCGACGACACCGATGTCGAGCAGTCTGGCGGCGCCGATCATCCCGACGTAGGAGGGGTCGACCACGGCGATCAGATCGCGTCCTGGCCGGCACAGGGCGCGCAGCGTCAGCAGCATCGCCTCCTGCGCCCCGACGGTGATCACCAGGGCCCCGGGCTCCACGCCGATGCCCAGGTCCCGGCGGAGCGAGTCGGCCACCAGGTCGTTGATCAGCCCCTGGCTCGGGCCGTACTCGTACAGCAGCCGGCGGGCCGCCTGTGGTGTGATGCCCCGCTCGCGGCACACATGGCCGACCCAGGACTCGGCGTAGCGGCCGATGTCGAGCTCGCGGAGAAAGGTGAGATGCGGGGCGCCGGGAGCGAAGGAGATCGCCTCCGGGTGGCGGGTCATGACCTCGTTGAGAAAGCCGACGGAGCTCAAGGCCGGATCGCCCAGCACGTCGTGCAGCTGTTCCGCGTCGAGCCGCAGCACCGGGGTCACCTCACCCTCGGGCCCGTGAGCGCGACCACGCCCGCTCGACCTTGTCGATGACGTCACGGTCGTACAGCCGGACGGCCTGGGTGAACGCGAACTCGGCCATATACGCGCGGAAGTGCTCCAAGGGCTCCTCCGCGAGGCCCAGCATCGCGCGGTTGGCGGCGACGGCGGGGTTGTCGAAGTCCCGTACGGCGGCCTCCACGGCGGCGTCCAGCCGGTCGGCCGGAACCACCTCGTCACATACCCAGGCGGCCTCGGGCTCGGTGGCCAGGATCTTCCGGCCGGACAGGATGACCTGCCGCGACAGCCGGCTGCCGGCCGCGCGGCCCAGCCGAAGGTTGCCCGCGCCCGGCACGATGCCCTCCTGCGCCGCGGGCAGGCTGAAGTAGGCGTCGTCCGCGGCGATGACCCGGTCGAAGACCAGCAGCAGCTGCATGCCGCCGCCGATGGCGAACGTGTCCACCGCCGCGATCCAGGGCTTGTGCACCGTCCGGTCGGGATAGGCGCCGGGGGAGGGGTCGACCAGCAGGCCGCGCAGCAGCTTGCTGATACAGCCCAGCTCCCTGCGGAGCAGGAAGTCGACGAAGGAGATCTTGCCCTCGCGCAGATGACGCAGGTTGATGCCCGCGCTGAAGACGCGCTTGCCGAGATAGCGGGGGTGGTTCATCACGCCGCCGCGCAACACGCCCACCCGCACCTGGTCGTCCAGCAGGGCGAGGTCGACCGCCGTCTCCATGGCGGCGATCAGTCCGTTGTCCTCCGCGTTGAGGCAGTAGCCGTTCCGCACGGTCAGATGGGCCGCCGGGCCGCGGCGCTCCAGCAGCACCGGTCCGAGGTCCAGCCGCCCCTCGCGCCGGAACTCGGGGAGCAGCTCCACGGCGCGCGGCGAGGCCAGCAGCATCGCGTCGGTGAGATGGGCGCCCACGCGCGGCGAGCGCAGCAGCCCGCGGAAGAAGATCCCCTGGTCGATCTCCAGGCCCTCCTTGTCCGCCTGGACGAGCCGCTGCTCCTCGGCCATCCGCGCCCGGCCGGGCACCAGGCCGGGGAACGCCTCGGCCGCCGCGAACACCAGCTCCGCGAGCCGGTGGTGGGCGGCGTGGCCGTCGGTCAGCGTGTCGTAGACGCGCTCCGCGTGTGCGTGGACGAACCGGTTGCGCAGCCCGCGGCACGCGTCGAGCACCCGCCGCGCCTCCGCGTGCTGTGGGCCACTGCGCTCGGGCTTCGCGGGCAGCAGCGCCAGCGCCTCCTCGCCCGCCGCCGCATACCGGGTGAGCGCCGCGGCGTCCCGGCGGAGGTCACCGGTCAGCGGCGGCGCCTCCTGCCGCCACGGCTTCGTAGGCGTCCGTTCTCCCGTGGCGGTCATCGGTCCCGCTCCCCGGCCGGGCCGTCCGCCGGGGGCTGCCGCCGGGCCGTCCGCCGCAGCTCCCGGTCGCAGGCCGCGAGATGGACGCCGAGCGCCTCCTCGTAGGACACCGACGAGGCCTCCAGCAGCAGCTGGCGTCTGACGGCCACTTCACCGGCCGACGCCCGGCCCAGCCAGACGGCCGCCGTACGCACCGCCTCGTCCAGGTCGTCACCGATCTCGTCGATCAGGCCGATCTCCTGGGCGTGGCGGGCGGGGAGGTCATGCCCCCAGAGCACCAGCCGGCGGGCCCTGGCCACGCCGAGGTGCTGGACCAGCCGGTAGACCGCCATGCCCGGCCAGAACTGGCCGTCGGTCACCGGCAGCAGCAGCCGCGCGTCCGGTGTCGCGATCCGGTAGTCGGTGGCCAGCAGCAGATCCAGCGCGGGGCCGCCGCAGGTGCCCGCGGCCACCGCGATGCTCACCGCGGCGAGCCGTTCGAACCGGCGCACGGCCCGCTCCCAGCGGCTGACCTCGTGGATCGAGACCTCTCCTGGCCAGGATCTGTCGGCGGGAGCCGCGCCCAGCTCCAGGACGACGACGGTCTGCTCCGCTCGGTCCTCGGTGCGCTCGCAGACCGCGTTGACCAGGGCCGTGAGCTCGGTCAGCGGACGGGCGGAGCCGAGGTCGATACGGAAGCCGAGGCCATCGGCGAGCCTCGCCACGTCATGGTGCACTGGCATGGATGTGCCCTCCTGGACAGGTCTGCGGTTCGTACGGTTCGTACGGTCACCAGCGCAGCAGGGCCAGCTCGATGGTCGACCCCGGGCCCATGGTCATCAGCACCCCGTGGTCGCCGGGCCCGACGACGCCCTCGTCGAGCAGCCGCTCGTACGAGAAGAGAAACGATCCGCTGGAGAGATTTCCGTAGTCCCGCAACACCCCCGTGGTGTGCCGGACGTCGTGCCGTGACAGGCCGAGGTTGATCCGGACCGAGTCGATGACCTTCTTGCCGCCCGAATGCACCACCCAGTGCGCGATGTCGGACCGGCGCAGCCCCGCGTCCGCCAGGAGCTGGTCGACGGACCGCTCGGCGTGCGCGCCCACCACGTACGGGACCTCGGGATCCAGGAAGAAGCTGAACTTTCCCTGGCCGTCGTCCCAGGTGTAGCGCATCGCGTCGATCGCGTCGGGGATCATCCGGCTGGCGAACCCGAGCACGGCGGGCGCCCGCACGGGGTCCCGCTCCTCCTCCGCGACCACCGCGATCGCCGCGGCGCCGTCCCCGAAGAGGCTGTTGACCACCGAGGTGCGCATGGTGCGGTCGAAGACGTACGCCGCGGAGCAGGCCTCGATGCAGACCATCAGCGCCAGTTGCCCCGGGTGCGCGCCCGCCCAGCCCGTCACGGCGCCGAGCGCGTTGAGCCCGGCGTTGCAGCCCATGCCCACGACGTCGATCCGGGAGCAGGTGGGGGACAGGCCCAGCTCCTTGAGCAGCAGCGCGCTGAAGCCAGGAGTGAGGAAGCCGGTCGAGGAGACACAGCACAGATACCGGACGTCCGCCGGCGAGGCCGCCGCCCGTTCCAGGCAGGACTCCACCGCCTCGCGCCCCATGGCGAGCCCGCTGACGGTGTGCTTTCTCAGCAGCTCGCCCTGGGTCTCGACGCGCGGGGAGCCGTCCGGCCCGCGCGGGGGCAGGGTCAGATGGCGGCGGTGGATCGCGCTGTTGGCGAACACCGACCTGATCCGCGGATCCTCGATGCGGAACAGGTCCAGGATCTCGCCCTGGGTGTATGAGTGCGGGGGTACCGCCGTACCGACCGCGGTGATCCGAGGGAGGAGACCCGTCGGCCGGTGGGCGCCGGTGCCGACCGGTGGTAAGCCCTCCCCGTTCTCGGTCCGCAACGTCAGGCCACCTCCCTCATGCAGTTGACGACAGCGGATACGGACGGCTCAGCCGAGGTAGTCCTCGGGGCCGCCCTCCCGGACGGTGTCCAGGGTGAAGCAGTGGAATCCGCCGCCGAACAGCCGGCGGTGGCGGTGGCGGACCGGCACGACGGTGAACCGGTGTTCCTCCAGCGTGCGGATCAGCTCCGGGCACGCCTCGTTGACCAGGACCGTGTCGGGGCTCACCGACAGCACGTTGAGGTCGATGAAAGGGCTGGTGAGCACCAGGTCGTCGTCCTCGTACCGGGGGAAGTTGTTCGCCCCGGGCGGCGGCGGGACGATCATGTCCCAGCCGCGCAGCGGCTCCGGCAGGAAGTCGGCGACCTCCTTGGAGCGCACCAGCAGGGTGCCGGGCCGCAGGGCGAGGACCATGCTGTCGATGTGGCTGTCGCTCAGGCGGTGCACCCGGTGGACGCGGAACCGGCCCTCCAGGTGGCGTTCGAGCCAGTCGCAGGCCATGGCGTGGTTCTCGGTGGAGATGTTGACGACGAGGTCCCGGCCCAGCCGAAGACACTGGGCCCCGTCGATCATCAGCTCGTACCCGACGTCATAGGGCGAGGGCTGGGGGTCGTTGATCGGCTCCACCGGGCCGCCGGCCGAGCTGTTGGCGTACGACGGGTCGAAGGAGCCGTCGGTCATCAGCGGCCGTGGCATGACCGTCCAGCGGGCTCCCTGACGGAAGTACTCCGCGAAGACCGGGGTGAGGAACTGGGTCTCGAAGTAACGAGATCTGATCTGCGGTGGCGTCTCGATGATCTCGTCACCGAGGATGAGGGTGTTGTCCCGCACGTTCAACGGCGGGACCACGGCCGCCGACCAGGCCGGTGTCTCCACCTGGGCGGTCGACTCGGGCAGGTCCATGGGCCGGTGCACCCGTACCGACAGGGATTCCAGGGTCCGGACGATGCCTTCGAGATCCTCGTTGAGTTCGTCGACATACCGCTGCTTGATCGGTGACTGGCCCGGCGCCCGACCGGCCGGCGTGGATCCCGGCGCGGACAGCCTGGGGTAGTACCACTCCGAGCGCGTGATGTTGTCATGAAAGAACAGGTCAAACGACAGTTCCCGCTCGTGGGAGGTGTAGTTCAGAGCCGAGCCGACTATGACTTCCTTGAGCGGAGACCATTCGTCGAAACTGTTCAATCGCATCGCTGGCTGCCCCCTTTTCGGGTTCTGCTTTGCGGAATGTCTGCCCCGCGGAAACAAGGACGGGCTACCGGGGAGGGGAGCGGCGTCGGCGGGGAGAGTTGAGGAAACAACCGTCGCTGGTTCAACCGATGACGGGTGCGCTGCTCACGATCTGTCCGAACCGGGTCCGGTTAGGGGTGACTCCCGGCGTGAGTGGGGGTGTCGACCGGTAGTGCCCGTGATGGTCGAGCAGTAATGACAAGATTGCGCAGCACACAGTGTTCGAGATCATTTCGCTCGGTGTCAAGGGGGCATTATAAGTGGAGTCCTGGAATCCGCTGGGGAGTCGATTCGGTGCCAATCGAACATCTCTCTGTATTCCGCCGGGCCGCCCCATCGGACGTTCATCATCGGTAGCCAAACGCGTGATAGAGACGTAATATTGGCGGACGCTGACAGGCCTGCCCCGCCTGCAATCACGCCTCCGCGACCCATGTCGTCCATTGCATTCGCGCATGTCGCGCACGCCCGTGCCCCCCCTCTCGCGACCCCGGATTCGCGGTAGCGGCATGAGCCGATTTCGGCCCGCCCTTCAACGACGGCCCGGCGAAAAAGAGAACCCGCCTACCAGGGAAGGAACTCATGCGTCACGGTGCGCCCGAGGACCCCTACGTCTACGGTGAGCGGATCGACCGCGTGATCGCCCGGTGGGGGGAGCAGACGCCGCACGCGGTCGCCGTACAGCAGGGCGACCGCTGTCTGAGCTATGCGGAACTCACCGTGGCCGCCTCCCGGGTGGCCGGGGCGCTGCGGCTGCGGGGCGTGGGGCCGGGGGCATTCGTGCCCACGCTGATGGACCGCTCCCCGGAGCTGGTGATCGCCCTGCTGGGCATCATGCGGGCCGGCGCCGCCTGTGTGCCGCTCGACCGGTCCTGGGCTCCCTGGCGGATCGACGACCTGATCGACCGCGCGGCGGCCGATGTGGTGATCGCCGACCCGGATGAATCCCGTGTCCTCGGGCCCGCCGCCCGCGTGACCGTGGACGCCCTGCTGCGTCCGGTGGCGAGCGGCGCCGACGGGGCCTTGGCGGAGTGGGGCGAGGGGACGGACGCGGCGTGCGTCGTGCTGGCGTCCGGCTCGACCGGCCGGCCGACCGGCGCCGTCTGCCCGCACCGCGCCCTCGTACGAGCCCTGGTCGGGGCGGTCGGCCAGGCGGCGCCGGTGGACCGCTCCACCCGGTTTCTCCAGTCCGCTTCCCCCGGTCTCGAGGCCTTCGCGGCCGAGCTGTGGCTGCCGCTGCTGCACGGGGGCAGCTCGGTGCTGGCGCCCGCCCGCCAAGGCCCGCCGCGGGCCGAGGCGTTGCGCGCCGCGACCCGCGACGGCGGCAGCAGCGGCTTCGACGGATTGCTGCTGCCGAGCGCGCTGTTCCACGACCTCGCCGAGGAGGACCCGGGCCTGTTCGACGGGGTGCGCGTCCTGGCGGTGACGGGCGCGCCGGTCTCCGCCGCGCACGCCCGCGCGGTCCTCCGGCGCGCCCCCGGACTGCATCTGCTGACCGGCTACGGCCCGGCGGCGGCGTCGATGTTCGCCACCACCTTTGTCGTGGGCGAAGCGGACGTGGCGGAGACCGCGAAGGCCCTCCCGCTCGGGCGCGCCACCGTCCACACGGACGTGGTGGTCCTCGGCGAGGACGGCCGGGCCCTCCCCGCCGGTGAGACGGGAGAGCTGGTGGTCGGGGGCCACGGGGTGGCCCGCGGACTGCTCGGCGACCCGGACACGACGGCGAGCGGGTTTTTCGAGTCGGCCGGGGAGCTCATCCCGCCCGGCCGGTACTGCCGCACGGGCGACCTCGGGTGGCGGGACGAGAGGGGGAATCTGTGGTTCGAGGGCCGTCGCGACGGGCGGTTCAGGGCCGGGGGTTCGTGGCTCGAGCCGTCGGAGATCGAGGCGGTCCTGGAAGCGGACGACCGGATCGACTCCTGCGTGGTCTTCCCCTGCGAAATCTCCCCGGGCGCCTGGGAGTTGGGCTGCCTCCACACCACCCCCGACGGGCTGCCGCTGCCCAGCGGCGCCGTCCAGGACATCGCGGCGGGCCGGCTGACCGGGGCGAGGATTCCCACCCTTGTCCGCCACGTCCCCCGCCTCCCCCTCGCGGCGGCTCTCCGGGTGGACCTCCAGGCCCTGGCCGACGAGGTGCGCGGACCGGCCGAAGAGCCGCTGTCCGCGGGCGGGTCCAGGGAGCAGGGCACGTGTGATCCCCTGCTCGACGAGGTGCGCGGACTCCTGGACCGGCCCGCCCTGCGCCCCGACGACGACCTCCTGGACGCGGGCATCTCCTCGCTCGACGCGGTACGGCTGGCGGCCCGGCTGAGCCTGCGTTCCGGCACCAAGGTGACGGTCGCGGACGTCTACGGCACCCGGCGGCTCAGCGCGCTGTGGGCGGGGCCGCGCGCGGCGGACACCCCCTCCGGGACCGCGGTCCACAAGGACTCGGCGGCTGCCCCGGCTCCCCCAGAACGGACGGGCGACCGGCCGCCCCCGCTCTCCCACGCGCAGAAGCGTTTCCTGTTCACGGAGTTCGACTCGCCCGGCGACGCCGACAACCTGGTGGTCAGGCCGTACGTACTGAGTGGCCCGCTCAGGGAGGACGCCCTGCGCGGCGCGCTGGGCGACGTGGTGCGACAGCATCCGGGACTGCGCACGATCTACCCTTGGCAGGGGAGCCTCCCGGTGCAGCGCGCCATCGACCCGGAGGCCCTCCGCTGGGAGACGGTTCCCCCGCCGGACGACTGCCGGCACGCGCCACCGGACGAGGCGGCCGAGCGGATCACCGAGGACTGGTGGCGCACCCCGTTCCGGCTGGACCGGGAGATCCCCCTGCGGGCCCGGCTGTGCCGGGTCGCGGACGAACGGGCGCTGTTGTGCCTGCAGTTCCACCACATCGCCTTCGACGACTGGTCCGAGTCGCTGATGCTGGCCGACCTTCGCCACGCGTACGAGCGGCGCTCCCGGGGCGAATCGCCGTCGTTCCCGCCGAACCCCGGATACGGGGCCCTCGGCGGCTGGGAGGAGCGGCATCTGGCCGACTGGGCGGCACAGGACATGCCGTACTGGACCCGGACCCTCGCCGAGTGCCCCGCCCCCTTCCTCCCCGAGCCGGCCCGCCCCGACGGCGAGGCGGCGGCGGGAGAGGCCGTCGGCCACATCGACAAGGACCGCGTGGAGCGGCTGACCCGCGCGGCGCGGCGGTGCGGCGGACCGCCGCTGGCCGCGCTGACCGCGGCCACCGGGCTCGCGCTGGCCCGGGAGTTCGGCGTCGAGGACCTGTGCCTGGGCGCCCTGACGGCGGGCCGCTTCGACGCCGCCCTGGACCCGGTCGTCGGATTCCTGGTCAACCCCTTCGCGGTGCCGCTCCACGGCTTGCGGGAACCGCCGGACGCGGTGCTCGCCATGGCCGCCCGACGGGTCCTCGACGGACTCGAACACGCCAAGACACCGTTCGACGAACTGGTGCGGGTGCTACGGCCGGACCGGCGCCGCAGCCCCTGGTTCCAGGCGTGGGTGGTGCTCCAGAACCCCTCGCCCGCGGTGGAGCTGGGCCCGGACCTCACGCTCCAACCCCTCCGGACCCGATGGCCGAGCACCGCGCGCGCATGGATGATCCAGGCCATTCCCACCCTGGCCGGCGGCTGGGACCTCGTCTCGACCTGGCGCGAGGACGTCATGGACGCGGGGGTGGGCAAGGCGGTCATGGCGGGCCTCGAACGCGCCCTGGCGGAACTGGCCGGGGCCGCGTGACCGGACAGGCAACCACAGAGTCCGTTTCCTCCGCAGGGAAGGCCAGCGCATGACCACAACGACGCCCGACGCCCGCGAGGACGGCGCGCTCCCGCCCGGCCCGCCGCTGCTGGTGCTCGACTATCCCGGGCACAGAACCCAGGCGCATGTCGCGGACCTCGGCCTCGAGGCCCACGGCTTCCGGCTCCATCCGCTGCTGAGCGAGCCGCTTCCCCAGGAGGTCACCGGGCGGCGGTACGCGAAGCAGCTGACGGCGGGCGGTCCGCCCGAGCACGATCCGGGCGGGATCCTGGCGTACTGCTCCGCGTCGGCCATCGCGATCCACTACGTCCGCCTCCTGGTCGACGGCGGAGCCGCCGCGCCGCCGCTCGTCGTCTTCGACCCTGAGCCGACCGAGGCGCGCCACATCACCGACGCCTATGCCGCCGCACTCGAGCAGATCTCCGGCCGTACGGGCCCCACGGGACCGGCTGTGGACGTGGCCGCGCTGCTCGACCGGCCCCAGGCGCTGCTGGAGACGGTACGGGACGATCTCCTCGGCCGGGCGAAGGGCGCCCTCCGCGCCGAGGGGCTGAGCGACCGAGCGGCCGCGGGCCCGGTGGCACACTTCGTCGGCCAGCACATCTCCTGGCTCGCCCATCTGCTGGCGGCATGGGGCCCGGTGGAGCGGGAGGCGACGGGCCCCATGCTCCAGGTGCTCTCCCAGAGCCATCCCGACCACCGCGACTGGCTCCTGGGCGGCGAGCCGGAGACGGTCCGGGTCGACTGCGAAGGGCCACGGTTGATGGCTCATCCGGCCACCCGGGAGGCGGTCCTGGAATTCCTCCGGCCGCCCGCCCGGACGCACGGCGAAGGCTTACGGCAAAGGAGGCAGCCCCGGTGACGGACACCCGACTGCGCGCCCACGCGGAGGAGATCTGGCGCGATGTCCTTCAGGTGGAGATCAACGATGACACGGACTTCTTCGACTTCGGCGGCCACTCGTTCGTGGCACTGCGGATCATCGCGATGCTCGACGACCGGCACGGCATCCGGCTGCCCGCGCGCGTCCTCTTCGAGAACCCGCGGTTCGGCGACTTCGTGGCGGCGCTCGGCACCGCGCCCGCGACCAACGGCAGCAGCTGACCGCGCAGAGGGGGTGACGCCATGACCAACCCAGCCGGGAAGCCCGCGGCCGAGGTGGCGGCCACCCGGCCCCGCCCCGCCGCGGGCCCCGCGAAGAGCGACGAAGACCAGGAACTCTCCTGGGAGCAGCGGGAGTCGCTGCGCCGCGAATCCACGCCCGGCGCCGGCTCCGCGTACCTGCTGTCGAGCGCCGACATCCGCGGGTCCCTGGACACCGGCCGGCTGCGGGCGGCGCTGGAGCGGCTGACGCACGAGCACGCCGCCCTGCGTACCGTGTTCCAGCGCCCGGGACGGCGCGCCGGGGCCGAGGTGCCCCGGCGCCGTGTGCTGTCCGTCCACAGCCCCGTCGTGATCAGCCAGCGGCTGCCGCCCGAGGCCGGGGGCGATCCGGTCGACACCGCACACGCGCTGATCGCACCGTCCGCCTCGTCGCTGCTGCGACCCTTCCAACGCCCCCCGGTCGTCTTCGTGACGAGCGAGGTGGGCCCGGGGCACACCGTGCTGTCCGTGCTGGCCCATCCGGCGCTCCTCGACCCATGGAGCCTTGGCCCGCTGTGGCGGGAGCTGGCCGCCGCGTACGCGGGCCACGGCGGACCGACCACGGACCGCCCCGCCACTGCCACTGCCACTGAGGAGCGGGCCCCGGACACCGCGTCGGCCGTCCGCCGCCGCGCGGAAACGCTCGCCGGATGGCCACAGACCATGGAGCTCCCCGGCGACATCCGCCGTGGCCGCGAGCGCGCGACCGACCGGGCGCGGCTGCGCTTCGGCCTCAGCGCGGAGGCACGCGCCGCGTGCGACCAGGCGCGCCGCCGGTGCGGGATCCCGCGCGACGCGGTGCTGCTCGCCGCCTGGTCCCTGGTCGTCGGCCGCCGGGCCGGAGTCTCCCGGCTGCTCATGGGCCTGTACACGGCAGGCCGTACGACGCAGGGGCCGGGGGCATCGCGGGCGCTGGGGGCCGCGGGCCGGCTGCTCGTCGTGGGCAGCGAACTCGCCGACGACCGTTCGGTCGCCGACTGTCTGACGGCCACGGCGCAGGAGATGGGCCGCGCCCTGGACTGCGCCGACGCGCCGTTCCACGAACTCGCCGAGGCGCTCGGGGCGCTCGGCGACCCCTCGCGGCCACCGGTGGTGCAGGTCGCCTTCGACGCCCACGACGAGCTGATGCCCACCACCCTCGTGGCCGACGGCATCACCATGGACATCCGCGAGGGGCCGCGGAGCGACCTCGCCCATGACGCCGTCCTGAGCGTGCTGCGCTGGGGCGAGACGCCCCTGCTCGCGCTCGACTACGCCCCCTCGGTGGTGCGCGGGGACGAGGCGGCCGAGCTCGCCCACGCGGTGGACCGGACGCTCGTCGAGCTCGCCGCGGAGCTGGACGCTCCCTCAGCTGACGCTGGGCGGGTCCCCCTGCTGGGACACGTCCGCACCTTCACCGCGGAACAGCGCGAGCGGCTGCTGTCGGACGGCCACGCACCGGTGTCGGGGCCGCGCGGCCCGCTCGACGTGTGGCGGCTGTTCGAGGAGGTCGCGCACGCCCGCCCCACGGCGGTCGCCGTACGGGACGCGGACCCGGCCCAATGCCACACCTATCGCGAGCTGTTGACGGCGGCGGAGGAGCAGTCGGCCACGCTCGCCGCCGCCGGAGTGACCGCGGGGGACCGGGTCGCGCTCGCCGTGCGGCGCTCGGCCCGGGAGCTCGTGGCGGTGCTGGCCGTCCTGCGCCTGGGCGCGGCCTACACCTCCCTCGAACCGACCATGCCGCCCAGGCCGGCGGCGCGGCTGCTGGACAGCGCGGGTGTGCGCGTCGTCCTCGGCGACGAGCGGCGGCTGACCGCCCTGGGCGATGCCCTCGAGGGGCGTGTCGCACTGGCCATGAGTGGAGACAAGCGGCCCCGCCCCGCGGCCGGGTCCCGGGCCCCGGCGCGAGCGGAGCGCCGCGTCCCGCCGGCCGCCGTCGTGGACGGTACGGCGGCGGCGTACCTGCCGCCCGTCCTCGGCGCCACCGGTGCCCCCCGGGCCGTCCCGGTGCCGCGCTCCGAGATCGTCCGGCTCGCCCACGCCCCGGAGTACCTGCGCCCGGGAGCCGCTGACCGCTTCCTGCGGCTGGCGCCCCTGGCCTCCGACGTCTCCGCGCTGGAGATCTTCGCCCCGCTGCTGGCCGGGGGCACCGTCGAGGTCTTCCCGGTCGGCCCCGCGGACCCGGACCCGCTCGCCGCGTTTCTGCGAGCTCGCCGCGTCACCGGGATGTGGCTGGACGCCGGGAAGTTCCGCCAGGTCGCCGACTACCGGCCGGGCGCCTTCGCCCCCACCACCCAGGTGCTCGTCGGCCGTGACGTGGTCCCGCCCGCGCAGGTCGCCCGGGTCCTGCGGAGCTGTCCGGGGCTCCGCGTCACGCACACCTACGGACCGGTGGAGTACGGCGCCCTCACCGCCGTCCTGCACCTCGACGACCCGGCCGAGCTCATCGATCCGCTGCCCATCGGCCGCCCCGTGGCCGGGACCGGCGCGCTCGTCCTGGACGCGGGCGGGCGGCTCGCCCCGCCCGGAGCCGTCGGCGAGCTCCATGTGTACGGACACGCCGACCCGGCCCCCCGCCCCGGCCCCGGCGCGGGCCGGGTGCCGCACCCGACCGGCGATCTGGCCCGGTGGGACTCCGCGGGGCGGCTCCGGCTCGTCCGGCGGCGCCCCGGCGAGGTCACCGTGCGCGGCGCGGGGGTCGATCTCGTCGGGGTGGCCCACGCCCTGCGGGAGCACCCGGACGTCCGCGACGCCGTGGTGCTCAAGACCGGGGGAGGGGAACTGCTGGCGGGCGTCGTGATCCGCGACGACCCGTCCCTCGCCGAGGTGTTGCGGGTCCACGCCTCCGAGCGGCTGCCGAGCGAGGCGGTCCCGAGCCTGTGGGTGCTCATCGGCGAAGCAGGCGCCATCCCGCTCGGCCCCGACGGCACGCCCGACGAGGGGGTGCTCGCGCGGCTCGCCACCGCCGGTGACGTCGTGGGGCGCAGGGCCGCGAAGGCCCGCACCGAGGTGACCGCCGCCCCACTCGACGCCCCGCTCCCCCCGGCGGACACCACCGCGAACGGCACCGCCCGCGACGCCGCCCAGGGCCCCGCCGACCAGGCGCCGGACGTGGAGACGATCGTCCGCTCGGCCTGGCAGGACGCGCTGGACGGGGCCGAGTTCGGCCGTGACGACGTCTTCTTCGACGTCGGAGGCACCTCGGTGCACATGCTCAGGCTGCGCGCGAGCCTGCACAAGCGGCTGCCGGACCACGGCATCACCGTCCAGGACCTCTACCACCATCCGACGATCGCGGAGCTGGCCGCCCATCTGCGGCGCGGTCCGAGTACCTGACAGGAGGCCCCGGTTGAACACACCCCTGCGGATCCCCGCGCCGGTCGGACCCGGCGCCCACATCCGGATCGTCAGCCCCACCTCGCCGAGCGCCGCGCTGCTCCCGGACCGCGCCCGCCGGGGCGAGTCGGCACTCACCGGCCTGGGCTTCACCCTCTCCTACGGACGCCACGCCCTGGACACCTCGCACGGGGACGGCACCACCGCCGGGGACGCCCGGCAGCGCGCCGCCGACCTCATGGAGGCCTTCGAGGACCCCTCGGTCGACGCCGTCCTCTCGGCGGACGCCGGGGACGGGAGCGTCGATCTGCTCGACTTCCTGGACCCCGAGGTGTTCGCCGCCCACCCCAAGCCCTTCATCGGGTTCTGCGACAACGTCGTCCTCAACCAGTTCCTCGCCTCCCACGCGGGGCTCAGCTCGCTCTACGGCTGCACCCTCATCGCCCAGCTGGGCGAGAGCGGCGGCGCGTTCCCCGAGACGGTCGACTCGCTGGCCCGGGCGCTCAACAGCTCGGCGCCGCTGACCTGCCGTCCGGTCGGCGACCGGACGGGTGAGTGGATCAACTGGTACGTGACCGAGATGGACTCCCGGCCACGGCACCGCCGGATCCGCGGCGGCTGGACCTGGATCGGCCCGGGCCGGGCGACCGGCCCGCTCGTGGGCGGCGAGATGATGGTGCTGCCTCCCATGATCGAGAGGTTCGAGCTCTCGCTGCGCTCCGCGGTCCTCTTCTGGCACGTCACGTTCAAGTCGCTGGAGCCGGAGACGACCTTCCGATGGCTGTGCGAAACCGCCGACCTGAACGACATCGCCGGGATGGTCGTCGGCGCGCACCCCACCATCCCGCCGCCCGAGTGGGCGGGGCGCGTCGCCGACCTGCTCGACGAGCTGCTTCCCGGGCTGCGCTGCCCCGTCGTCGTCAACGCGGACATCAGCCACCTCGGGCCCGCCTGGACCGTCCCGTACGGCGAGCCGGTCACCCTCGACTCGTCGAAGGACACGATCGAGTTCCCCCGGGCCGGGGCCATGGCGCACCGGGGCGGGCCGTGACCGGGCAGGCGCCCGGGGCAGGCGTGCCGTTCAGCCAGTGGGGGACCGGTGCCCCGCCGCTCCTGCTGCTCCACGGCTTCATGAACAGCCACCTCGACTGGGCCGAGGTGGCCGAGGAGCTGGCCACCGACCGCCGGGTGGTGGCCTACGACCTGCGCGGCCACGGCGACAGCGCCCGCCCGGGCGGGCGTGGCGGTTACTCGCTCGGGCAACTCGTCGACGACCTCGACGCGTTCGCCGCGGCACACCGTCTCGCCCCGTTCGACCTGGTCGGCCACTCGCTGGGCGGCGTCGTGGCGATGCGGTTCGCGCTGGCGCGCCCCGGACAGCTGCGCTCGCTCGTGCTGATGAACGCCGCGGCCGTACCGACCGGGGCCATCGCCCCCGAGGTCATCGAGCGGCTCACGGAGATCGGCCGGCGCGAGGGCATGTCGGCCGTGGCCGACCTGCTCGACCGCATCGGCGCCCACACGGGCAGCCGCCGCACCGACGCCCAGCGCGCCCGCTCCCGCGCCAACATCGGCCGCATGGACGCCGAGGCGTTCGCCGCCTTCGGGACCGAACTCGGGGCGTACGCCTCGATGCTCGACGACCTGGCCGGTCTCACCCTCCCGGTGACGGTGATCTTCGGGGAGGACGACGCACTCGGCGGAGCCGAATGCGCCGCCATCGCGGAACGCGTCCCCGGCGCCCGGATCAGTGTGATTCCCGAGGCGGACCACGCGCCGCACGAGGAGAACCGCGAGGCGTGGCTCGCGGCCGTGCGCACGCATCTGGCCCGGCTGCCGGTTCGACTTTCGACTGGAGGAGACCCCAGGTGACCAGGGTGTTGATCGCCAACGAGTTCAACGAGGACCGGGCCGGCATCGCCGACGCGAAGCGTAAGAAGACCGCGTGGTGGACCCAGCGGATGCTCTGGCTCGTGCGGGACGGCGATGTGCTGGTGATGGCGGTGGAGCCGGACGAGGAGTACCTGGGCTACGTCCTGGCGCTGACCGGCACCCGGCGCTCCACGGTGCGGGTCGTGGTCCCACCGCCCGGCGCGCTCGGCACCGGGGTGTTGACCCCCGACCGGCTTCAGAACCCGGAGTTCCACGACGCGTTGCGCACGGCGCTGGGGGGACGCGTGGTCGACAGCGTGATCTCCCTGCACCCCGACACCAGCATCGCCGCACTGGCGCGCGCCCTGGGCGTGGCCGAGGCCCTGCCCGGCCATGGTTTCCTCGAACAGGGCGGCGGCAGGCTCGTCAACAGCAAGGCGGTCTTCCGCGCCCTCGCCGGCGGCGTCGGCGCCCCGGTGCCCGACGGCGGGGTCTGCACCGACCGCGCGGGCGCCGAGGAAGTGATCTGGCGGATCCTCGGCGACGGACACCCGGTGATGCTCAAGCACGACCTGCGCGCCGGCGGCCGGGGAAACGAGATCCTCAGCCCCGTCGAGGGAACCGTCCCCGTCGGGGCGCAGCACGCCGTCGTGGTGGCCGACCGGGAGGCGCTCCGGAGCTATCTCGCACGGCGCTGGGACTGGCTCACCAGCCACGGGCAGTCCCCGGCGGTCGTCGAGCGGTACTTCCCGGACAGCCACGCCGTGTTCGCGGAGTTCGAGATCGGCGCCGACGGGCCCGTGTTCGCCGGGCAGGGCGAGATGATGTCGGCCCCGCTGGCCGCGGCCCAGGTCATCCCGGCACCCTGCTTGACGCCGGGCCTGCTGGCCGAGCTCACGGACGGGGCCCGCCGGTTGTGCGAGCCGCTGCACGCCATGGGGTATCGGGGCATGCTGAGCGCGGACGCCATCCTCACTCCCGGCGGGGACATCCTCTTCACCGAGTACAACGGAAGGATCACCGGGTCCACCCCCATCTACCGCGTCATCGGCGAACACCTCGTGGGGCCCGACCACATGACCACGCGCTCGCTGTTCGACCACGACGGCTGGCCGGTGCCGTCGTTCCGGGAGGCCCTGGACACCCTCACCGACGCAGGGCTGGCCTACGACCCGGCGACCCGTACGGGGGTCGTGCTCGTCATGCCGTACAACGCCGGCAACAGCTCGATCAGGTACTGCGTCGTCGCGGAGACCTTCGACGCGGCGCTGAAGTGCCGGCAGGTCGTCGCCTCACTGTTCGAAGACTAGGGTCGGGACGGGCGGGCCGTGGTGGTCAGCGACTTCCGGTCCACCTTGCCGTTGTGGGTGAGGGGCAGGGTGTCGAGCACCTGGATCCACCGGGGGACCATGGCGGGCGGCAGCAGGTGTGCCAGCCGCTCGCGGACAGCCTTGCACACCGTGTCGGTGTCGGTGTCGGTGGTTGGCTCCGCGCTCTCCACGAAGAGGCTGAGGGCGGCCGTCTCCGCGTCGCCGGTGATGACGGCGGCGGCCGCGCGTACCCCCGTGACGGACTCGGCGACGCACTCGATCTCGCCGAGTTCGACCCGGTGGCCGTTGACCTTCACCTGCGTGTCCCCGCGGCGCAGCCACTCCAGCCGGCCGCCGACGACGCGGACGATGTCGCCCGTGGCGTACATCCGGCCGCCCGGGGCCGGGGACCAGGGGTCGGGGACGAACCGCTCCGCCGTGAGGCGCGGCTGCCCGCGATAGCCGCGGACGACCGCCGGACCGGCGATGTACGCCTCGCCCTCCGCCCCGTCCCGGACCGGCGTCAGGGTGTCGTCGAGCACATGGACGCGCGCGTGCGGCAGGGCGTCGCCGATGGAGACCCGGGGCCCGTCGATGGCCCACGCGGTCGCCCACACCGAGGCCTCCGTTGGTCCGTACAGATTGAAGGAGCGCGCCGGAAGCTCCGACAGCCGCTCGGCGAGCGACGGGGGCAGCGCGTCACCGCCGCACAGCAGGGTCTGCCCGGGGCCGAAACGGGCGCCGGAGTCCAGCAGCATCCGCCAGCGCGCGGGGGTGGCCTGGACGAGCGTGGGCGCGGCCGTGTTGACCAGTGCGGCCAGCGAACGGGCCCGTGGCAGCCAGGTGTACGGCGCCACCACGCAGGTGCCGCCGGTGACCAGCGGCAGGAAGATCTCCAAACCCGCTATGTCGAAGCACAGTTGGGTGCTCAGCAGGGTGCGCTCGGCGGCCCCGGGCGGCAGCGTCCGGACCATCGCGTCGAGGAAGTGCGCCAGGTTGCGGTGCGTCACCTCGACGCTCTTCGGCTGCCCGGTGGACCCTGAGGTGAACATGATGTACGCGAGGCCGTCCGGCTCGCTGAGGCCCGGGGAGGGGTCGGGAGCCACCCGCTCGCACAGCTCCGCCACCCCGACGACGGGCACCTCGACACCGGACAGCGCCTCGGCGTAGTGCGGTGCGCACACGACGCGTTCCGCGCCGCTGTCGCGAACCATGAAGCCCAGCCGCGGCGCGGGGTAGCCGCCGTCGAGGGGCACATACGCGGCGCCGCAGGCAAGGACGCCGAGCAGCAGCGCGAGCAGATCGGCCCCGCGGTCCACGCACACCCCGACGACGCCGCCGGGCCCGATGCCCTCGCGCGCGAGCCCCGCGCGGATCCGCGCGGCCCGGGTGGCCAACTCCCCGTATGTGTGCACGGCCGTGCCCTCGACCACCGCGACGCGGGTGGGGTCGGCGCGCGCCTGCCGGGCGAAGCTGCGCTCCACGGTGTCCGGCGGGGCGGGGTCGGGGGCGACCGCGGCACCTGCGTCCGCCGCCTGCCACGCGCGCGCCGCCGAGTCCAGCGCGGTGGCGCGGTCGGAGGGCGCGCCGACCGGGCGCCAGCCGTCGGGCGGGGTCCGCTCCGCGGCCCAGACCGAGAAGTGACCTCGCCCGTTTCCGACCGGTATCCAGGAGGTGTCCGCGGGTGGCGTGCCGCCGTCCAACAAGGCGTGTCCTCCTACTGTCGTCCGGCTTCCGCTGCTGCTTCCGTTTCCGCCGCTTCCGTTGTTTTCCCGGTCCCGGCCCCGGCGGCCTCCCGGGAGGCCGCCCCGGCGGGATTCGGGTCCGAGGTCTGCCGGATGAGCGTGGGGGAGGTGACCGCGATGAGGAGGATGCCCACCACACAGGCAAGCCCGCCGCTGACCGCGCTGAACCTGAGGGAGGTGAGCGAACCGACCGCGCCCGCCTCGGCGTTGCCCAGGTGCGGACCCGCCTCGCCGACCACGAAGCCCACCGAGTTGACTCGCCCGCGCAGCGCGTCGGGGGTGTGGGTGTGCAGGATGGTCGACCGGAAGACTCCGTTGACCATGTCGGCCGCACCCGCCACCGCGAGCACCGGCACCGCGAGCCACAGCCACGGGGTGAGGCCGAACGCGACGACGGCCAGCCCCCATACGGCGCTCGCGACCAGCACCGCCCGGCCCTGTCTGCGCACCCGGGACAGTGGGCCGGACACCGTCGCCCCGATCACCCCGCCGAGGGCCGGTGCCGCGTACAACAGGCCCACCGTCTGCGGGCCGCCGTGGAACTGCTCCTCCGCGAACGCGGGAATCAGCGACAACGGCATGCCGAAGACCATGTTGTTGAGGTCGAGGAGCAGGATGGAGCGGATCGCCGGCTGGTTGCGGACGAACCGCAGCCCCTTGACCACCGAGCTGAGGCCCGGTGGCGCGGCCTCCTTGTCCACCGGCATGGCCCGCAGCCGCAGGGCGGCGTAGGCGGCGAACAGGAAGCTGACCGCGTCGATGGCGTAGGCCGTGGACGCCCCGGCCGAGGCGATGACGACGCCGGCCAGAAGCGGGCCGATCACGATGCTGGCCTGGAAGGACATCTGCTGCAGGGCGGCGGCCGCGGCATAGCGTTCGGGAGGCAGCAGGAACGGCATGAACGTGCGGGAGGCCGGCACGTTGAGCGCGAAGAGGCAGGACTGCAGGGTCACCAGCACGAACAGCAGCCACAACTGCCGCAAGTCCAGCATCGCCTGGACGGCGAAGACCGCGGAGACCACCACCGACAGGAGCGAGGTCACCAGGACCAGCTTGCGCCGGTCGACCGCGTCGGCGATCGAGCCGCCGAACAGTCCGAGCGCGATCGTCGGCGCGGCCTCGGCGAGCCCGATCAGGCCGACCATCAACGAGGAATGGGTGAGCGAATACGTCTGTACGGGCACCACGACACCGGTGATCATGTTGCCTGTCGTGGAAATGGTCTGGCCGACCCATAAACGCCGGAAATCCGGCGACTCCCGCAACGGCCGTAAATCGGCTAACAGGCGTTTTTCTGTGTCCTGGCCCGAGTCCGTGTTGTCGGAATTCTCGTCAAGAGCCATCGGTTCTCCCACGGCCGGCAGGAACAGGAACAGGAAGAAGGTGCCGGTCGACCTTGCCGCTCGCGGAGAGCGGAAACGCGTCGAGCCGGAGAATGACGGACGGAACCATGTACGCGGGCAGGACTCGGCGGAGCCGCCGGGCGAGGTCCGCGGGGTCGAGCGCGTCCGATCCCGTGACATAGCCGAGCAGCCGCCGCCCCTCGGACGGGCCCGCGGAGGCGACGACCAGCGCGTCCCGCACCCCCGGGCAGCCGCGCAGGCGGTGTTCGACCTCGCCGGGGTCGATGCGGTAGCCGCGGATCTTGACCTGGTGGTCCATGCGGCCGAGGAACTCCAGGGTGCCGTCGTCCAGCCAGCGGCACAGGTCACCGGTGCGATAGACCCGGGACTCGCCGGGGAACGGATCGTCGGGGAAGCGTTCCCCGGTGAGCTCCGGACGCCCCAGATAGCCTCGCGCGAGCGAGTTGCCCGCGACGCAGAGCTCACCGGGCACCCCGAGAGTCCGTGGCCGCATGCGGTCGTCGAGGACGTGCAGCCGGGTGCCGCCGACCGGGCGGCCGATGGGCACCGGGCCGGGGATGTCGTCACAGACGAAGTGGGCGACGTGGACGGTCGCTTCGGTGGGCCCGTAGAAGTTCACCAGCCCCGGACCGGACGCCCCCAGCGCCGCCCGGAAGCGCCGTACGTGGTCCGCGCCGAGTTCGTCGCCGCTCGCGAAGACCCAGCGCAGCGTGGACAGCCGTCCGGCGGAGCGGGTCGCGGCCACGTAGTCCGCGAAGGGGCCGAGCATCGGGGGGACGAAGTGGGCGACGGTGACCCTGTGGCGGGCGATCGCGGCGATGACCGCCTCCGGATCGCGTTCCTCGCCGGGGTCGAGCAGACACAGCGCGGCGCCGCCGGACATCCACCCGAACAGCTCCCAGACGGACACATCGAAGGTGATGGAGGTCTTCTGCAGGATCACATCACCCGGGCCCACCGGATAGCGTCGCTGCTTCCAGGCCAGCAACTCGACCACGGAGCGTTGTTCGACCATGACACCCTTCGGCGTCCCGGTGGAACCCGAAGTGTAGATGACGTACGCGAGGTCGTCCGGCCGCGCCCGCGGGGCAGGCGCCGCCGCGGGGGGCAAAGACGCCTCCGCGCGCAGATCGAGGACCGGCACGGAGGCATGCGCCCGCGGCCGGTACGCCCCTCCCGCCAGCACAAGGACCGCACCGCTGTCGCGGAGCATGAAGCCGATGCGCTCCTCCGGAAGCGACGGAGCGATCGGAACGTACGCCGCGCCCGCCTTGAGGACGGCCAGGATGCCGACGACCAGCTCGGACGAGCGCTCCGCGAGGACCGCGACACGGTCGCCCGGGCCGGCACCGCGGGCCGCGATCAGGCGGGCCAGCGCATTGGCCCGCCCGTCCAGCTGGGAGTACGTCAGGGAGCCGCTGGAGTGCAGCAGGGCGACGGCGTCGGGCCGCTCGGCGGCCGTGCGCTCGAACAGCTCATGGAGGGTGGCCCGGGGGGCATCCGATGCGCCGGTGTCGTTGAACCGCGCCAGCAGCGCCTCGTCGTGGTCTGTGAGCAGGTCCAAGTCCCGCAGGCTTCGCTGCGGATCGGCGAGCGCCCGGTCGAGCAGCGCGGTGAGGTGGCGGAGCAGACGGACCGCGGCGGGCTCGGCGAACCGGGCGGGGGAGTAGTGCAGCACCGCTTCGAGAACACCGGTGACGCCGGCGGGTCCCGCAGACGTCACCGGCCGCGAGAAGGAGAGCAGCAGCGGCGCATGACCCCGCTTCGCGTCGACGGCCTCGTGGACGTGCTCCATCCGGATCGCCACGTCGAACGGTGGCTGTCCCGCGATGTCCATCGCTCCGGCCTCCAGCAGCGCCTCCAGCGGAAAGTCCTGGTGGGCGTAGGTCTCCAGGACCGCGGTCCGCATCCGCCGCCGCACGGTGGCCAGGACGTCCGTGCCGCTCACCGCGCAGCTGACGGGCATCAGGATCTCCGGACCGGCGCGGTCCGGCCCGGCCTCCGGCGCCCCGCCCAGGGCGCGGGCCTGGCCGATCGTCACGGTCTCCGCGGCGGTGTACAGATGCAGCAGCGCGGCCACGCCCGCGGCCAGCAGGACATACAGCACATGCGGGCGGTGTCCGCTCTCCTCGTCCAGCCGCCGGGACAGCGCGTCGGGGAACCTGTACCGCACCATCCGGGGCGGGCCCGACCGGTCCTCGGCCGCCGGCGCCGGACGTCCGGGGACGCGGGTTCGTGCCCCGGCATCGAGGCGGCCCTGCCAGAAGCGCGCGTGCGCCGGCTGCCGCGCGGCGGCCAGTTTGAGTTGCCCGATGGAAGCCTGACCCGTCATAGCGTCTCCCCCGGCTGGAAAAGGGCCCGGCGGCGCACCGACCGACATTCCCGATCCATGGAACGGGTCCAGAATGACGCCCCGCGGAGGGTCATCAAAGGTCGACGCCGACGGAGCACCAAGAGGTCTGGAAAGGACGTCAGGGACTTCGCTCTATTTCGCTCGGTGGCGGCTGCGGAGAGGGCGTCCGGTGGTATGTGGGACCCCAGATACGGCGGTGACTTTACCGCAGACATTGCCGGTATCGCTACGGCCGTCACCGCCCGCTCGACTCCCCCGGGACAGCGGCGCACCCTCTGCGGCGACGAGCGGGGCCGTCGCGATGCGTAATGCTTCGGACGGCGGCGCGAAAGGCTCTTGCGCCGGGGCGCCGGCCTATAGTCGGCTGATCTTCATGAGGAGCATGAGGACGCGGAGCACTGCCACGCTGATCGCCGCCCTGGTCGCGGGTTCCCTTTGCGCAGGCGCGCCGCATCCGCGTGCGGAAGCCGCTGAAGCCGACGTCGTCGTTTCGCCGCCGCCCGGTGTGTCCGCTGGACTGGGCGTCGACCTCGACACGGTGACGATCCCGGAATTACAGGTACGCATGGCGGACGGTTCACTGACCTCGTCGGCGTTGACAACCGCCTACCTGCGGCGGATCAAGGCCATCGACCCCAAGATCAACGCAGTGTTGCGCACCGACCCGACGGCCTTGCGGCAAGCGGCCGCCAGCGACGCCAGGCATCGAAGCGGCGACACCCGGGGCCCGCTCGACGGTATCCCCGTCCTGCTCAAGGACAACGTGAACACCCGCGACACGCCCACGACGGCCGGGTCGCTGGCACTGGCCGGCAGTCCGCCCGGCATCGACGCCGCCCTCGTGGCCCGACTGCGGGACGCGGGGGCGGTGATCCTCGGCAAGACCAACCTGTCCGAGTGGGCGAACTTCCGCGCGGCGAAGCCGACGTCAGGGTGGTCGGCCGTGGGCGGGCAGACCAACAACCCGTACGTACTGGACCGGAATCCGTGCGGGTCCTCCGCCGGTTCGGGCGCCGCGCTCGCCGCATCGTTGGCGCAGGTGGCGATCGGTACCGAGACGGACGGCTCCATCGTGTGCCCGGCCGGGATGAACGGGGTGGTCGGCCACAAGCCCAGCCTCGGCCTCGTCAGCCAAGCCGGAGTGGTCCCGATCTCCGCCGAGCAGGACACCGCGGGGCCCATGGCGCGCAACGTGATCGACACCGCGCTCACCTTCTCCGTGCTCAGCGGCAGCGACACCTCGCGCCCAGGCGGCCTGGCCGGCCTCCCGGACGAGCTGACGCACTCCAGCGGTCTGCGCGGCAAACGGATCGGCCTGTGGCGGCTGCCCTCGCTCGGACCGGAGGTGGACGCCGTGATGACCCGTACGGCCGAGAAACTGCGTACGGCAGGGGCGGAGGTCGTCGAGGTGACACCCCCGTACCAGAAGCGACTCGCCGAACTCGAGTTCCCGGCGCTGCTGAGCGAGTTCCACCGGGACATCGACGCCTATCTCGCCACTCGCGACGGTCCGCGGAACCTCGCCGAGTTGGTCGAGTTCAACCGCACCCATCCGGCGGAGCAGACCTGCTTCGCCGGCCAGGAGCTGTTCGAGCAGGCCCTCGCCGCACCTCCCACCACCGACCCGGAATACCGGGCCATGCGCGCCGAGCTGAAGGACCTTTCCCGGCGTTCCATCGACGAGACCATGGCCGCCCATCAGCTGGACGCCATCGCCGCGCCGACGAACCCGCCCGCCTGGACGACTGACTGTGCGCGGGGCGACAACGATGTAATCCCGTCCTCAACCCCCGCGGCCGTGGCCGGCTACCCGTCATTGTCGGTGCCCGCCGGGTTTGTGGACGAGCTGCCCGTGGGCCTGCTCCTGATGGCCGGTGACCACGAGGACGCGGGGCTCCTGTCGCTGGGGGCCGCGGTGGAGCGGCGACTTCACGCCTGGCGAGCCCCGCGCTACCTGCCGACGCTCGGGCCCGACGCCTCCAGGTGAGAGGTGTGTGGTGGTCAGACGGTACGGATGCGGTGGATGAACTCGGCCAGGTCGGCCGCTGACGCGCTGCCTCTGGTGGTGGTGAAGTTGTTGACGAGCCGGAGCAGAGAGCTGTACGCCTCGGTGTGGTTGTAGGACACGGCATCCGCGACGCTCAGTGACCACCGCCAGTATCCGTTGAGCGTGCCTGCCAGGGGCATCCGGAAGGTGGAGAGCACGTCTTTGAGATCCGGTATTGTCGCCGCGAGTCCGTGCCGCGTGATGTAGGCGGTGAGGATTTCGGTGTAGAAGGCGAAGTGCCGGGCCTCGTCCCTGGCCAGTCGGTGGAGCAGGTCTCGCAGCACCGGTTCTGTGGCGACCGCCTTGAACCGCTGGTAGAACAGTTGAGTGGCCTTCTCCTGGACCAGTGTGTAGGTGAATGCCTGGACCGGGCTCTCGTAAGGCAGTGTGAACTTTTTCCTGCCCTCCTCGGCCAGCTCCCGCATCAGCGTGTCGGGATCGCTGATACCGGCCTCGATTTGGTATCTGGTCAGGACCGAGGCGTGCCGTTCCTCTTCGTTCGCCCAGGAGATCAGAAACCGGAAGTACTCGCGGTTGAAGCAGAACTCCTCGATGGCAAGGTCCTCACCGGACTCACCGGACTCACCGGACTCACCGGACACCGGGAAGGCGTCCAGGAAGTAGCTGAGATACCCGGGGATGTGGTCTTCGATGAAGGTGATGAACCGCACGACCGAGCGGTCGGTCGCGGTGAGTTTCTCCGGCCGTAGTGTTGCCCAGGGCAGCTCGTCGATGGACCAGTGCTGCGTGTCGGCGCGGCTCACCGCCTTCCGGGTCAGTTTCCCGATCTCCGCGGGGTCGATGGAGGGCCGGAGCGGTTCCGGAGGGGATTCCGGCGGCGCGGTTTCGTTCATGGTGCCTCCGTCGGGCCCATCCGGGATTTCTGTGCACTCAGTGCGTAGTGCTTGGTGGTGTAGCCCCAGCCGGCGTTGGCCGTCCGGAGATATCGGATGAGTGGCTCGCTCATGCCCGGTGCCGCCCGTTCGACGCGGTCGCGCGCGGCGTGGACCCGCTGTTCCCACTCCTGGATGGTGCGGTGGTAGTGCGCGGTGAGATCGGAGAGCGCGGTGAGGCTGAAGCCGGCCGATTCCACCGCTTCCACGAGTGTGGAGAGCGGCACCATATCGGCGAACCCGAAGATGTCCTCGGTGACGTGCTTGGTGCCCGGCCGCCGCGAGAACTCTTCATAGGCGGCGCGGTTCCGGAAGCAGCTTTCCGAGAGGTACAGCGACCCGCCGCGGCGCAGCAGTTCGTAGACCTTGCGCAGCACCGCGGTGCGGTTCGGCATGTGCACGATCGAGCCGACCATGGTGATCGCGTCGTACGGCCCGGTCACCTCGACGTCGGTGAAGGAGCCGGACTTCAGCGTGATCAGGTCCGCCACCCCCGCCGTCTCCGCCTGGGCCCGGATGTACTCGAGCTGTGGGCGTGAGGGGGTGACGCCGGTGGCGTGGCAGCCGTACTCCTGGGCCATGAACAGGATCAGGCTGCCCCAGCCGCAGCCGATGTCGAGCAGCCGCTCACCGCCGGTGAGCCCGAGTTGCCGCGCGATGAAGTGCAGTTTGTCCGTCTGTGCCTGGTCGAGGTCGGTGTCCTGGTCGGTGTACAGCCCGGAGCTGTACTTGAGCCGTCGGTCGAGGTAGATGCCGAACAGCTCGGCGGGCAGCTCGTAGTGCCTGTTGGTGGCCTGGTATGCCGCTTGGGGGGTCACGGTGGTCATGGCGTCGTCAGTTCTCCGCTGACGTATGTGTGGACCAGGGTGACCAGTTCGTCGACGGTGTCGGCGGCGAAGACGGCCTGGTCGTCGAACTCGATGTCCCACCGGCGCTCCAGTTTGGAGACCACCCGCAGTAGTTTCATCGAGTCGGCGCCTGGCAACGCCTTGAGGGCGTCGGCGAGACCGATCTCGGCGGGGGAGACCTCCAGTTCGGTGGCGAGATACTCGGTGGTGATGGCGGCGATCTGCGCGCGGCTGGTGGGCTCGTGGCCGGTGAACTCGGCGGTCATGACTCTCCCGTCCCGTGGTCGAAGTAGTGCCGGACGCGGCCGAAGGCGGCATCGTCGAGCTGCATGAGGTTCCTGGCTTGCTGGGAGCGGATCGGCTGGTAGGTGCCGGTGGCCATGACGTGCAGTTCGCCCCCGGCCCCGGTGATCTCGGCTTGGGTGTGCAGCACTCCGTTGCCCTGGCCGCTGATCCGCGCGACGGTCAGATACGGCTCGCCCACCGAGAGCGGCAGCAGCATCTTGCTGCGCAGGGTCACGGAGAACGCGAGCAGGCCGTGAACCAGTGCGAGGGTGTCGCCCATCACCTCGTCCAGCAGCACGTTCACGATGCCGCCGTGCACGATCCCCGGATAGGAGGCGTAGTTCTCCGAGAATGTCGTTTCGGCGGCGTGGTCCCCGTTCGGCAGCCGCTTCATGCGCAGTTTGAGCCCGATCGGGTTGCGCGGCGAGCAGCCGAAGCAGTTGAAGGAGGGCTCCGCGTGCCAGGGAAGTTCGATCGCCTCGCCGGTGGTGTGCTGTGCGGTGCTCATGCGGGGACCTTGTTGTTCAGCGACTCCTCGGCGATCGCCCGCCGTACGTCGGACATCTTCGTCAGCGTGTGGCCGGTGAGTGTGGAGAAGTACTTGAACAGCTGCTCGCAGCACTTCGCCCATTCCCTGCCGTCCTCGTCCACCTCGGCGAAATAGGCGAACATCTCGTCGATGGTCTCGTGGTTCTCCAGTTCGGGCAGGTTGCCCTTGAACCGGCTGACCGGATGGCGGTACAAGTCACGGGTGGTGCCCATGTAGATGTACAGGGTCTCCACGACCGACGCGCATTCCTCCGGCCGTGCGGCCAGCTGCTGCGCGGTGTAGTGGACGAACTCGCGCGCGTGCCGCGCCTCGTCCCCGCTGGCCTTCCTCAGGATGGCGGCGAGGACCGGCTCCTTCATGCTGCGGGCGACGCATTTGTACGCGTGCGTGGCGAGGACCTCGCAGATGACGTTGGTGGCCAGGGTGGCTGCCCTGGTGACCCCCGGTGGGTAAGCCTCGCGCATCGAGGCGATCGTGCGGTGGTCGATGCTGTGGCCCGCCAGCTGCAGCCAGGTCTGGAAGGCGAGGTGGTGCTGGATCTCCTGGTAGCCCCAGATGGATGCGAACTGCGAGAAGTCGTAGTCCATGGCGAACTCGTTGAGCAGACCGTGGGTCGCGGCGATGACGTTCGACTCGCCCACGATGGCTCCCTTGGCGAACACGATGTGTTCGGGCAGCACCAGATCGGCCCGGAACTCCTCCCATGGGATGTGGTGCAGCTCCCAGGTGGCGTGCTGATAGTCGGCGAACACCCGGGCGCTGTGCATCCGGTCGTCCGCGAGCAGGGGGACCCCGGCCGGCGACTGTGTTCTGCTGTTCACACCCGTTCTCCTCGGTCTGGACTTCCGGTGGCGGGGTACGCTTTCTCGCTGTCGCCGCCAGCGGCGGTGACGCGCCGCGCGGCCAGCACGCGTTGCCACTTTCCACTGGTGGTGCGGGGGAGCCAGCGGGGTTTGACCGCGTAGACCCGCACCTGGGACAGGTCCAGCTCGGCCGCCACCCGTCTGCGGACTTCCTTGAGCACCGGGGCGGGGTCGTCATCGGTCTCCACGATGACGCCGATCCGCTCGCCGCCCTCGGCATCGGTGTCGGAGAAGGCGACGCAGCGGCGGCGGTAGACGCCCGGCACGGCGCGCGCGACGTTCTCGACATCGTCGGGGAAGAAGTTCTGCCCGTGCACCACGACCATTTCCTTGCGCCGCCCCGTGACGTACAGGTCGCCGTCGAGCAGGAAGCCGAGATCGCCGGTACGCAGCCATCCGCCTGCGAACACCTCCCGGGTCGCCTCGGGGGCGCGGAAGTAGCCGGTGGTCACCGGCTCCCCGGCGATCTGGATCTCGCCGAGCGTGCCGTCGGCCGCCACCGCCCCGTCGTCGCCGACGATCCGCAGCTCGATGCCGTGCACCGCGCGGCCCACCGAAACGACTGGTTTGGCCGCGGGCGCGGCCTCGTCGACGGCACGCGCGACACCGGCCCTGGCGAGCTCGTCGCGGTCCACCGTACGGACCTTCGCGGTGTCTCCGGGGACGGGGTAACTGATCGACAGGGTGGCCTCGGCCATGCCGTACACCGGGTACATCACCGAAGGCCCGACGCCGCTGGTCGCCAGTGTCTCGGTGAACCGCCGCACGGTGGCCGAGTCGACCGGTTCGGCGCCGTTGAACGCCAGCCGCCAGCTGGACAGGTCGAGCGCGGCGAGTCGCTCCGCCGGCACCTTGTCGAGCAGGTAGTCGTAGGAGAAGTTGGGTCCGGTCATCACTGTTCCGCAGTGTGCGGCGAAGTGTTCGAGCACCGTGCCCGGCCGCCGGAGAAAGGTGGTCGGCGAGAACGCGTGGACGTCGGCGCCGTTGAGCCAATGGGCTTGCAGGCCGATGAGACCCATGTCGTGGAAGGTCGGCACCCACTGGACGAACACGTCGTCCGGGCTGAAGGCACCCGAGACCACGCAGGCACGCAGGCCGGCCATGGTCGTCCGATGGGGCAGCATCACGCCTTTGGGCAGGCTGGTGCTGCCGGAGGTGAACTGGACGACGGCCAGCGAGTCGGGATCGACGGTGGGCAGCGTGAGCGGGCTGCCGGTGCCACGGGGCGACGGCGGGGGCACCAGGGCCACATCGGTGGTCATCGTGGTGAGTTCGTGGCCGAGCTCGTCGTAGTCGGGGTCCAGTACGAGGTGGCGTAGGCCCGCGACGTCCGCGATGCGTGCGAGGCGGCGCGCGGTGTCTCGTGGGTCACTGAAACCGGCCTGGACCGGCAGCACACTGACCGCCGCCCCGGCCCGCCAGAGCCCGAAGAGCGTGGTGAAGAACCGGGCGGCGGTGGGCACCAGCACGCCCACGATGTCACCGGGCCGCACCCCGGCGCGCAGGAACTCGTGCGCCGCCGCGGCCGAAGCGACGTCGAGGTCCGCCGCGGTGATGTCGTCGCCGGCGGTGGGAAATCTCGCGCGGGAGTCCGGTGAGGCTTTCGCCAGCAGGGTCAGGCTTTCTCCCAGGGTCTGTCCGTCCAGCAAGGAAGGTCGCATGGGTCGCTGCACGCTGATTCCCCTATCGCGGGTCGAAGACCAGATTCATGCATTCCGGACCCTTAATTGATGACGCAAACGATCAATCCTGAGTGGGTAATCCGAAGCGCTTTTGAGTCGGGCAATGACAGTTCTGGAGATCTCATCATGGCATGGCTGTGCAGGGCGTAGCGCCGCCGACGGGAATGACTAGGAGATCTGCTAAACACCCGCTCCGCCCAGATGCGGGGCTTGGAAGCGCTTGACCGGAAAGGTTAGCCTGCCGGTCCATTGCCTCTTCCTGGGAATACCCGCGTATTCGCAGGTATTCCCGCCAGCGATACGTGTACGGCCCGTGTTCGGCACGATTCGGCCCGACGGTGAGACGGTGAACAGGACAGGTGGTTCCATGCAGCCCGGCAGTACTGCTCGCCTGGTGCCGGTCGCGGTGATCGGCTCGTCCCCTTGCCCCCCAGGGGTTCCGCCGGCCGAAGCGGCTCGGCGGGCGCTGGAGAACGCCGGGATCGTCCCGGACCGGCTCCGGGAGGTGGCGGCCGGAGTGTTCGCCATGGCGCAGGCCGACCTGATCGCCGCCGAACTGGGCGTGATCGGGCCCGCACTGACCTTGGACGTCCTGCCTGCCGGGGTGGTTCACCTGGCCTGCCAGAGCATTCACACGGGCGAGTCCGCACTGGCACTCGCCGGGGTCGTGTCACCGGATGGCAGCAGCGGATTCCTTGTGCTGAAGCCGGTTCCGGCCGCGGTGGCCGAAGGCGACCCGATCCACTGCGTGATCGACGGCTGCGCGCTGGGCCGCGGTGCCGTCGTACGGCAGGCCTGTGCGCGCGCCGAGGTGGAACGCGACGGGATCCACTTCTGGTGGCGGGGCGACTACCACGCGGGTGAGGCCGCGCCGGACGGCCTGTTCGGCGGTGGCGAGCCGGGCGGCCGGCCCGAGGACGCGGTGACGGCTCTGCTGGAGATGCCCGTGCTGCTTGGCCGGAGACAGGTTCCGGTCCCCGGTGTCCGGCCCGACCTCGACCGCCGTCTCACCGCGGTGCACAGTTCATCGGACGGAGCGGGGACGGCCTGCGCCTTGGTGCTGTCGGAACCGCCCGCGCGTCCGTCGCCGTCGGCGAGGACGGCGGTCCCGGCGCTGCCGTTGCTGCTGTCGGCAGACAGCGAAGAGACGCTGTGCGGCAAGGCGGAGCGCCTGCGCGCCCATCTGACCGAGCCGGAGAGCCCGGACCTGCTCGATACCGCGCACACCCTGGCGGTCGCCAGGCCGCACCTGCCGCATCGCGCGGTGGTCCTCGGCGCCGACCGCGCGGAACTTGCCGATGCCCTCGGCGAACTCGCCCTGGGCCGGGGCGGCGCGGGCAAGGCCGACGCGGGGCGCAAGGTGGCTTTCCTCTTCCCCGGCGAGGGCGGGCAGCGGCCGGGCATGGGACGCGAGCTGTATCCGCTGTTCGACGTGTTCGCCGACGCGCTGGACGAGGTGTGCGATCACCTGGACGCGGTTGCCGCCTGGTCGGTGCGTGATCTGCTGCTCGGTACCGGAAACGCCACCGAGGTCGCGCCGGCCGACGAGGCGCTGTACACCCAGGACGCGCTGTTCGCCCTTCAGGTGGCGCTGTTCCGGCAGTTCGAGCACTGGGGCGTACGCCCGGACTTCGTGGTCGGGCACTCGGTCGGGGAGCTGGCCGCGGCGACGGCGGCCGGGGTGTTCTCCCTGCCCGACGTATGCGCGCTGCTCGCCGAGCGGATCCGGCTGTTCCGGGAGAAGACACCCGTCGGCGGCGCCATGGTCGCGATGCGTGTCTCCGAGGCCGAGGCCCGGGAGTCGCTGGCCGGACTCGAGCACCTGGCCGGCATCTCCGCTGTGAACGCCCCGAACTCCGTCGTCGTCTCCGGGGACCGCGAAACCGTGCTGCGGATCGCCGGACTGTGGTCGGAGCGGGGACGCAAGGTGAAACGGCTGCCGGTCGACCGGGCTTTCCACTCACCGCATATGGCGGCGATGGCGGGCGACTTCGAGCAATTCGTCCGCGGCCTCGGCCCGCGACCGCCGCGCATGCCGATCGTCCCGGTGCACAACGCGCTCGGATCAGACCCCGGTGTCGTGTGCCTGCCCGAATACTGGGGGGCGCAGGTGCGCGGCACCGGGCATTTCCTCCAATGCGTGACCAGCCTCGACGCGGCCGGCGTGAACACCTATGTGGACATGAGCGCGAACGGAGTGCTGGCCGCTCTGGTCGAGGAGACTCTGCCCGCGCCTGCCGCGGCGAACGCGCATGTCACCGCCGTGCTGCGGGGCGGCCAGTCCGATCTGCGCGCCGTGCTCGGCACGCTGGGCGGGTTGCACACCCACGGTGTCCCGGTGGACTGGCCCGCCGTCATCCGCGGCTGGGGTGGCTGGCGCACCCACCTGCCGACCGACGTGGCACAGCCCTCCCGCGCCGTATCCGCCGTATCCCGGTCGACGGATCTGCGGCGGCTGATCCGGACCGAAACCGAGGCGATGATCGAGGGCGGCTACGGTCCGGACCGATCGTTCCTCGAACTCGGGCTCGACTCCCTCGCCGCGGTGGAACTGGTGAACCGGCTGCGGAAGCGGACCGGGCTCAAGATCGCCACTGCCGCGCTGTTCGATCACCCCACCCCGAACCGGCTGGCCGCGCACCTGGAGCATCGCGCACCCCGGCCGGTGGCCGCCCGCCCCCGCCGGACCGGCCCGGACGAGCCGATCGCCATCGTCGGGATGAGCTGCCGGTTTCCCGCAGGGGTGCGATCGCCGGAGGACCTGTGGCGGCTGCTCGCCGCGGGCCGCCACGTCATATCGCCGATGCCGGAGGACCGTGGCTGGGACCTGGCCGGGCTGTACGACCCGGAGCGGAAACGCCCGGGCACGAGCTATGTGCGTCAGGGCGGGTTTCTCCACGACGCCGCCGAGTTCGATCCCGCGTTCTTCGGCATCGGCGGACACGAGGCACTCGAAATGGACCCGCAGCAGCGGCTGCTGCTCGAATTGTCCTGGGAAGCGTGTGAACGGGCCGGCATCGACCCGGTCACCCTCCGCGGCAGCGACACCGGGGTCTACGCCGGACTGTCCCACGGCCAATACGGCACCGGCTCCGGGTACCCGGACATCTGGCTGCGACCACATCTGGCGATCGGCACCGGGGCCAGCACGGCCTCCGGCCGGATCTCGTTCACCTTGGGCCTGAACGGGCCCAATCTCGCGATCGACACGGCGTGCTCGTCGTCCCTGGTCGGGCTGCATCTCGCCGCCGCCGCGCTGCGCCGTGGCGAGTGCTCGCTGGCGCTGACGGGCGCGGTGACCGTGCTGTCGTCGCCCATGGTGTTCGTCGAGTTCAGCCGCCAGGGCGGGCTCGCCCCGGACGCGCGGGCGAAACCGTTCGCCGAGGGCGCCGACGGCACCGCCTGGGCCGAGGGGGGTGGGATGTTCGTCCTGGAGCGGTACTCAGACGCCCGCCGCAACGGCCACCCGGTGCTCGCCCTGGTCGTGGGCTCGGCGGTCAACTCCGACGGCGCGAGCAACGGGTTCACCGCGCCCAACGGCGCCGCCCAGCACCGGCTGCTGCTCTCCGCGCTCGCCGACGCCCGGCTGCGACCGTCCGACGTGGACGTCGTCGAGGCGCACGGCACCGGGACGATGCTCGGCGACCCGATCGAAGCCGGTGCCCTCCTGGAGGCATACGGGGCGCACCGGCCGCCGGACCGCCCGCTGCTGGTGGGCTCGTTGAAGTCCAACCTGGGCCACACACAGGCCGCGGCCGGCGCGGCAGGGGTGATGAAGATGGTGCTGGCCATGCGGCACGGGATGGTCCCGGCGACCCTGAACGTCGACCGGCCAAGCCCGCATGTGGACTGGGACGCCGGGCTGCGGCTGGTGACCGAGGACACGCCGTGGCCCGAACACGGCCCGCTCCGGCGGGCGGGCGTGTCGTCGTTCGGGATCGGCGGGACCAACGCCCACGTCATCCTTCAGCAGCCGCCCGCCGAGCCACCGGCTCCGATGGAGCCCGTGCGGACCGTCCGGCCGCTGTGGACCATCTCCGGCGGCTCGCAAGCCGCCCTGCGCGCCCAGGCCGGACAGCTCACCGCGCACTGGGACGCCCATCCCGATCTCGACGAGCGCGACATCGGCTTCTCGCTGACCACGACACGCTCCGCGCTGACCCACCGAGCCGTGCTCACCGGCGGTGACCGGGACCGGCTACGGCGCTCGCTGGCCGCGCTGGCAGCGGGCCGACCCGACCCCGACCTCACGGTCGGCGTGGCGGCCGAGGGCGGCTTGGCCTTCCTGCTGACCGGCCAGGGCAGCCAACGGGTGGGCATGGGACACCGGCTGTATGCGGCGTATCCGGTCTTCGCCGAGGCTTTCGACGAGGTGTGCGCCGGCCTGGACCTGCCGGTGAAGGAGACGGTGTTCGGCACGGACCAAGAGCTGCTCGACCGGACCGGGTTCGCGCAGACCGGACTCTTCGCCTTCCAAGTGGCGCTGTTCCGGCTGTTCGAAAGCTGGCACATCCGGCCGGATCTGCTGCTCGGGCATTCCCTCGGCGAGCTGACCGCCGCCCATCTGTCCGGAGTCCTGTCCCTGCGGGACGCGTGCACGCTGGTCGCGGCGCGGGGTTCGCTCATGCAGGCGTTGCCCGAAGAAGGGGCGATGTACGCGGTGGCGGCCGCGCAGGACGAGGTCGCGGAGCTGCCACCAGGCGTGTCGTTGGCGGCGGTGAACGGCCACCGGTCGGTGGTGCTCTCCGGTGTCGAGGAGGCGGTCGCCGCCCTCGCGGAGCGGTTCCGCGCCCAGGGACGCAAGACCACGCGCCTGCGGGTCAGCCACGCGTTCCATTCCTCCTTGATGGACCCCATGCTCGACGAGTTCCACACGGTCGCCCGGACCCTGGCCTACCATCCGCCCGAGATCCCCGTCGTGTCCGATCTGACCGGGCGCCTCGCCACCACCGACGAACTGTGTTCCCCCGAGTACTGGGTCGGCCATGTGCGCGGCACGGTCAGATTCCGCGAGGGAATGCGGACCCTGGAGGACGAGGGCGCCACCACCTTCCTGGAGCTGGGACCGGACACCACGCTCACCGAGATGGCCGCAGACTGCCTCACGGAAACCGCCGACGCGGCGGCGATCCCCGCCCTGCGCCAGGACGACGTGCTCGGCGCCGTCGCGGCGCTACAGATCCGTGGCCACGGGCCCGACTGGTCGCGGTGGTACGCCGGGAGCGGGGCGAAGCGCGTGGACCTGCCCACGTACGCCTTCCAGCGCAAGCGGTTCTGGCTGATGCCCGACGCGGCCGAGAACCGCTCCCAGCAGACGGCCCGGGAAGCCACGATGGACCGGCTGCGGTACCGGATCGGTTGGCAACCCACGGCGGACCGGGCCCCTTCCCCGCGGAACTGGCTGATCGTCCACTCCGACGCCCTCCCCGTGCCGGAACCGCTCGGCCGTACGCTCGGCTCCCGGACACTGTCCCTCGGCATCGGCGCGGACCGCGCGGAGATCGCCGAGCGTCTCGCATCCGTCACGAACGGCGAACCGGTCGACGGGGTGCTGTCCCTGCTGGCACTGGAGGAACGGACTCCTCCGGACACGCCCGGAGTGCCCGGGGGACTCGCGCTGACCACGGCGCTCATCCAGGCCATGGGAGACGCCGGCCTGGACGTGCCCTTGTGGTGCGCGACGCAGGGAGCGGTGTCCACGGGCCACGGCGACCGGCTCAGCAGCCCGGTACAGGCCATGGTGTGGGGACTCGGCCGGGTCGCGGCGCTGGAACACCCCGGGCGGTGGGGCGGACTGGTCGATCTCCCCGCCACCGTCGATACACCAGCGGCCCAACGGCTGGCCGGCATACTCTCCTCCGCGGATGACCAGGCCGCCGTCCGTGCCTCCGGAGTGTTCGTCCGGCGTCTGCTGCGCGCACCCCTTCGAGCCGGACACCCGCGCGACTGGCCCTTGCGCGGAACCACCCTCATCACCGGAGCGTTCGGCGCGCTGGGCAGGCGCGTCGCCAGGTGGCTGGCCGCCGAGGGCGCCGAACGGCTGCTCCTGACAGGCCGGTACGCCAGTGATCCCGAGCTGGTCGCCGAGCTGACCGCGCTCGGTGCCGAGGTCGACACCGCCGCCTGCGACGTGGGCGACCGGGAAGCGGTGGCAGCCCTGCTCGCGGGGATCCCCGAGGACCGCCCGCTGACCGCGATCGCGCACGCGGCCGGGGTACTCGACGACGGCGTGATCGACGCGCTGGACCCGCAGCGGCTCGCACGGGTCCTGCGTGCCAAGGCCACCGGCGCCAAGAACCTCCACGAGCTCGCGGGGGAGCTGAAGGCGTTCGTGCTCTTCTCCTCCGCCACCGGCGCGGTCGGCAACGCCGGCCAGGCCAACTACGCGGCAGCCAACACCTACCTCGACGCGCTGGCCGAACAACGCCGCGCCGACGGACACGCGGCCACGTCGGTGGCCTGGGGGCCGTGGGGGGCCGGAGGCATGGCGGTGGACGGGACGGACGCACAGATCGTGGGCACGCGGCTGCGCCGCAACGGCATGACGGTGCTCGACCCGGACCTGGCGATCGCCGTACTGGCCAGGGCCTTCGCACACGACGAGTCCGGGCTGGTGATCGCGGACATCGACTGGGCGCGGTTCCTTTCGGCGCTCGCCACCACCCGGAACAGCCCGCTGTTCGCGGAGCTGCCGGAAGCACAGCAGAGCAAGGCCGCCTCGCCGCCCGCGGAGGTCTCCTCGCTCGTCCGGCGGCTCGCCGGAATGTCGCGGGCCGAGTGTGTCCGTACGCTGCGCGATCTGGTGCGCCAGAACACCGCCCAGGTGCTCGGGCACGACTCGGCCGCGCAGATCCAGCCCGGAAAGCCCTTCCATGAGCAGGGGCTCAGCTCTCTGGGCATTGTCGAACTGCGCAACCAGCTCGGTGCGCAGACCGGCCTGCGGATGCCCGCCAGCGCGCTGTTCGACCATCCCACCCCCTCCGCGCTGGCCGGCCACCTCGCCGCGGAACTCGCCCCGGCCGCCGCTCCACCGGAACGCACCCCGGAGGCGGAGCCCGGGACGACGGATCTCGAGGCCATCCTGAGCCACGCCGAACGGGAACTCTCCCGGGCCGGAGAGGACCGCCTCGATGACTGACGACGGCAGGCTGCTCGACACCGTGCAGCGCCTCACCACCGCGCTGCGGGACACCCGGGAACGCCTGCGCGCGGCCGAGGCCGACGCCCGCGAGCCGATCGCCATCGTGGGGGCGGGCTGCCGCTTCCCCGGCGGAGTGAACGACCCGGAAGGGCTGTGGCGGCTGGTCAGCGAGGGCCGGGACGCCGTCACGTCCTTTCCCGCCGACCGCGGCTGGGCGGACGAGTTCACCGGCGCGGGGGCGTTTCTGTCCGACCCGGCCTGGTTCGACGCGGGCTTCTTCGGCATCGGCCCCCGCGAGGCCCTGTCGATGGACCCGCAACAGCGGCTGATGCTGGAAATCACCTGGGAAGCGGTGGAACGGGCCGGAATCGACCCGCTGTCCCTGCGCGGCTCCCGGACCGGGGTGTTCACCGGCACCAACGACCAGGACTACCGCAGCCTGTTGGGCAAGGCCAGCAACCACAACGAGCACGGTGACCACCTGGCGACCGGCACCGCGGCCAGCGTACTGTCCGGGCGAGTCGCCTACCTCCTCGGACTGGAGGGCCCGTCGGCCACGATCGACACCGCGTGCTCGTCCTCGCTGGTGGCGTTGCATCTGGCCGTCCGGTCGCTCCGCTCAGGGGAATGCGATCTCGCCCTGGCCGGGGGCGTGGTCGTGCTGTCCACCCCCGGACTGTTCGCCGCCTTCCAGCGCCAGGGCGCGCTCGCCCCGGACGGCCGCTGCAAAGCGTTCGCCGAGGCGGCCGACGGCGTGGGCTGGGGCGAGGGCGCCGGGGTCGTGCTCATCGAGCGGCTGACCGACGCCCTCGCCCACGGACACCCGGTGCTGGCCGTGGTGCGGGGCACCGCGATCAATTCCGACGGTGCCTCCAACGGGCTGACCGCACCGAACGGGCTCGCGCAGCAGCGGGTCATCCGCGACGCGCTGGCCGACGCCGGGCTGCGCGGCCGGGATGTGGACGCCGTCGAGGCCCATGGCACGGGGACCCGGCTCGGCGACCCGATCGAGGCGTCGGCGTTGCAGGCGGCGTACGGTGGCGACCGGGCGACCCCGCTGGCCATCGGGTCGGTGAAGTCGAACATCGGGCACACCCAGGCTGCCGCCGGTATCGCCGGAGTGCTGAAGACCGCGCAGGCACTGCGACACCGGACGCTCCCGAGGACACTGCACGTGGACAGCCCGTCGTCGCAGGTGGACTGGGACTTCGGCGTGGTGGAACTGCTCACCGAAAGCCGCCGCTGGCCGACGAGCCCGGGCCGCCTTCGGCGCGCGGGAGTGTCCGCGTTCGGAATCAGCGGCACCAACGCCCACGTGATCCTGGAAGAGGCGCCGCCCGCCGAGGCGCGGACGGCCGCGGCAGCGCCCGCGGCCGCCGAGGGGGAGCCGCTGCCGTGGGTGCTCTCGGCGCGCACCGATTCCGCGCTGCGCGCCAAGGCGAGGCAGTTGCTCCCGCATGTGGACGGCAGGGACGCGGCAGGCGTCGCACACGCGCTGGTCACCTCCCGCAGCACGTTCGAGCGCCGTGCCGTGGTGCTCGACACGGATCCCCGGGCCGGCCTGACCGCGCTGAGCCGCGGCGCCATCGCGCCGGGCCTGATCACCGGCACCGCCGACCTGACGGGCAAGGTGGTGTTCGTCTTTCCCGGCCAGGGCGGTCAGTGGGCGGGAATGGCCGGCGACCTGCTGGAGACCTCGCCGGTGTTCCGGGAGCACATCCACCGCTGTGCCCAGGCGCTGGCGCCGCATGTCGACTGGGACCTGTCGGCCGTACTGCGGCAGCAGCCGGGCGCGCCCTCGCTGGAGCGAGTGGACGTGGTGCAGCCGACGCTGTTCGCGGTCATGGTCGCACTCGCCGGCCTCTGGCGCTCCTGCGGCATCGAGCCGGATGCCGTGGTGGGCCACAGCCAGGGGGAGATCGCCGCGGCCCACGTGGCCGGCGCACTGTCCCTCCAGGACGCCGCGTTGGTGGTGGCCCGGCGCGCCAAGGCGCTGACACGGCTGTCCGGCAGCGGCGGCATGGCTTCGGTGGAGCTGCCTGCGAACGAACTGTGGCCACGGCTGGACGAGAGGCTGTGCGTCGCGACGGTCAACGGACCGCGGGCGACGGTGGTCGCCGGAGACAGCGACGCGCTCGACGTTCTGCTCGCGGACTTGGCCGAGTCCGGCGTACGGGTGCGGAAACTGCCGGTGGACTACGCGTCCCATTCGCCTGAGGTCGAGCTCATCCGCGACCACGTCCTCACCGAGTTGGCGCCGATATCGCCGAAGGCCACGGACATCCCCTTCCACTCCGCGGTGACCGGCGCCGTGCTCACCGGGACGGAGCTCGACGCCGGGTACTGGTACCGGAACCTGCGCCTGCCGGTGCGGTTCGACGAGGCCATCGCCGGGCTCGCGGTGCCGGAACACTCGTTCTTCGTGGAGGTCGGCCCGCACCCCGTACTGGTCCCGGCGGTCCTGGAGGCCGTCGGCGACAAGGCCGTGGTCGTCGGATCGCTGCGCCGCCGGGAAAACGGCCGCAGGGCGCTTCTCTCCTCGCTCGCCGAGCTGTACGTCCGCGGTCTGTGTCCGGGGTGGACGGCGTGGGCAGGCCCGGACACACCCGCGTTCACCGAACTGCCCACCTATCCGTTCGAACGCAAGCGATTCTGGCTGACGCCGGGTGAGTCCAGGAGCGGTGATCATCCTGTCCTGGATCCGGTGATCGAGCTGGCGGCGAGCGACGAGCTGGTGCTGACCGGACGACTGTCGGTGGCGTCGTCCCCGTGGCTGGCCGACCACCGCGTGCTGGACGAGGTGATCCTGCCCGGAACCGCCTGGCTCGAGTTCGCGCTGCAGGCGGGCGCCGCGGCGAACTGCGCCACGGTCGAGGAACTCACCCTTGCGGTGCCACTGGTGCTGCCGGACGAGGGGGCCGCGACGGTGCAGCTGCGCGTCGGCGCACCGGATGGCACCAGGCGCCGCACACTGGACCTCCACGCGAAAGTGGACGGCGCGGGCTGGGTGCGCCACGGCGAAGGTGTGCTGAGCCCGGCACCCGCCGAGCCCGAGGTGCTGGAGGAGTGGCCACCCGCCGGAGCGGAAGTGGTCCCGCACACCGGGCTCTACCCCGCGCTGGTCGACCACGGGCTGCGCTACGGCCCCACGTTCCAGGGTCTGCGCACCGTGTGGCGGCGCGGTGACGCGGTCTTCTGCGAAGTGGCCTGCCCGGTGGACACCCGCGGCTTCGTGGTCCATCCGGCGCTGCTCGACTCCGCTCTGCACGCTCTCGGATTCAGCGCCTCGGCAGGTGGCGAGGCCGGAGAAACCAACGGACCGGTGCTCCCGTTCACGTGGACCGGTGTCACCGCGCACGCGGCTGGGCCCTCGACGCTGCGGGTGCGGCTGTGCGGGTCCGTCGATGACGGCGTGCGGCTGACCGTGACCAGCAGCGAGGGCGCGCCGGTGTTGTCGGTGGACTCGCTGGTGCTGCGCCCGGCGGCCGTACGAAGCGATGCTCCGCGAGACGCGCTGTTCCGGAACAGGTGGGTCGAGGTGCGCCCCGCGGGCGGCCTCGCGGCGGAAACCATGGTGGCCGTGGGTTTCGAGACCAGCCATTTCCCGGCTTTTCCCGATCTCCCGGCGCTGGAAGAGGCGGTCACCGCGGGTCTGCCGGTGCCGGGCGCGGTGCTCGTCGCCGGCTCCCGCGGTACGGTCCGGGAATCCGCACACCGCGCACTGAGGCTGGTCCAATGGTGGAGTGCGCGCCCGGAGTTCGCCGCTTCCCGGCTGGTGTTCCTCACCTCGGGCGCGGCGGCGGCCAGGCCCGGCGACGACGTCCCCGACCTGGCCGGCGCGGCCGTCATCGGCCTGGTCCGGTCGGCGCAGACCGAGGAACCCGGCAGGTTCGTCCTGCTGGACGCCGACGAGATCACCCCGCAGACGATCACCGCCGCCCTGGCCGCCGATGAACCGGAGGTCGCCCTGCGCGGCGGACAGGTGCTGGCGCGCCGCTTGGTGCGGGTCGTCCCTCGGGCCCCCGGAACGTTCGCCGGGCCTGAGGACACCGTACTGATCACCGGTGGCACCGGCACGCTCGGCCGGCTGCTGGCCCGCCACCTGGTCACCGCGCACGGGGTGCGGCGGCTGGTCCTGGTCGGCCGCCGGGGCCACGCGCCCGGACTGCGGGACGAACTCAGCGCACTGGGCGCCACCGCCACCGTGGCCGCCTGCGATGTCGCGGACCGGACGGAACTGGCCCAACTGCTCGGCGCACACCGGCCGACGGTCGTCGTCCACGCGGCCGGGGTGCTCGACGACGGGGTGGTGACGACCATGACGCGGGACCGCGTCGACGCCGTCCTGCGGCCGAAGGCCGAGGCCGCGCTCGCCCTGCACGAGCTGACCCAGGACCTGCCACTGACGTCGTTCGTGCTGTTCTCGTCGGCCGCCGCCACCGCGGGCAGCGCGGGCCAGTCGAACTACGCCGCCGCCAACGCCGTACTCGACGCGCTGGCGTACCACCGGCGCGCACGAGGGCTCCCCGCGGTCTCGCTTGCCTGGGGCCTGTGGCAGGAACGCAGCGACATGACCCGCCATCTCGACGCGACCGCCAACCCACCGTCGACCACCGACTCACTGTCCACCAAGGAGGCATTGGCGCTGTTCGACGCCGCGGCCGCACTCGCCGACCCGGTGCTGGTGCCCGCCCGGCTCGACCTGCACGGCCGCCAGGCCAGGCCCCTGCTGCGGGAGCTGGTGAACCAGCCGGAGACCCCGGAGGAAGATCTACGTCAGCTGCTCGACCTCCTGGGCGAACCGGAGCGCGAACGGGCGCTGCTCGACCTGGTGCTGGACAAGGTCGCGCTGGTCCTCGGACACGGCGGCACGGACGAGCTCAGGCCTCACGCCGGGTTCCTGGAGATGGGCGTGGACTCACTGGCCGCCGTCCACATCCGCAACCACCTCGGCCACGCGCTCGACGTACGGCTGCGAGCGACCGTCACCTTCGACCATCCGACACCGCTGGCGCTGGTCCGGCATCTGGCGGAGGTGCTGGACCGGGCCGAGGACGACCCCGTCCCGGAGGAGCCCAGCGAGACCGTCGACGAGCTGATCGCCCGGACCAGGGCCACCGAATGGGCGGAAACGCGCGGCTACTTCACCTCGCTGGCCGACCTGCCGCAGATCCCGCGACCGACCCGGCTGGCCAGTGGCCCGGAGGGGCCGGCACTGGTGTGTGTCACCTCGGCCATAGGCACCTCGGATCCGGTGCAGTATGCGCGCCTGGCGAAGCCGTTCCAGGGCGAGCGGGACGTCTGGGCCCTGCGGCAACCGGGATTCCACCGCGACGACGCGCTCCCACAGACCCCCGAGCTGCTGCTGAAGACACACGCCGCCAGTCTGCGCGCGGAACTGGGAGAGCGGCCCTTCGTGCTCGCCGGCCTGTCCTCCGGCGGCCTGATCGCTCACATGCTCGCCCGGTACCTGCACGACCAGGGCACCCCGCCCGCCGGTGTCATCCTGCTGGACAGCTACGCCCCCGGCGAGGACGAACGGCTCACCCTCTTGGCCCCCGGTCTGCGGGGGGAACTTCAGCACCGGGCCGACGACCCCGACTCCGCGGTGCCCAGCGACAACAGCTGGGTCACCGCCATGCTGCACTACGAGAAATTCGACTGGCCGTTCACCGATCTGCCGGCCCCGGTGCTGTTCGTGCGCGCGGGGGCCCCGCTGGAGAGCTGGCCGGCGGACTGGAACTGGGAACCGGTCTGGCCGTTCGACCACACCGCCGTCACCACCCGCGGCAACCATTTCACCATGCTGGAGGAACACGCCCCGCATACGGCGGCCCTGATGCGCGACTGGATGCGGGCCACCTTCGGCTGAGACCGGGGACCCGACTCAGCGCACCAGTCTGAGCGGCAGCTCTTCCAGGCCGCGGAAGCTGACGTTCGGCCGCCAGACCAGGTCGTCGCGGGTGAGCTCGATCGTGGAATACCGCCGCAGCAGCTCCGTCAGCACCATGGAGGTCTCCAGCTTCCCCAGCGCGGCACCGATGCAGTAGTGCGGCCCACCGCTGAAAGCCAGCGTTTTTACTCCGGTGCGCGTCAAGTCGAGGCGGTCGGGATCAGGATAACGCTCCGGGTCACGACTGGCCGCCCCGAAGAGCAGCATCACCTTGGCCCCCTCGGGGAGGGTGACGTCTTCCAAGGAGACGTTTTCGGTCAGGATTCTGGAGACAATCTGCACGGGAGGGTCGTATCGAGTGACCTCGTCGATGGAGTCGGTGATTATTTCTGGGTCGTCGCGCAGCAATCGCAACTGGTCGGGATGGCGGAGCAGCGCCAGGAGGCCGTTTCCAATCAGATTGACGGTTGTCTCGTGGCCTGCCACGAACAAGAACTGAACATTGGCGATGATCTCCTCCTCGGTCAGCCGACCGCCATCCACCTCGGTGTGCAGGAGGAGAGACAGAATATCGTCTCGCGGCGTTGATCTGCGCTCTTCGAGATGGCCGGCGACATACTCTCGAAATTCCACTTCTGCCGCATTCATGTCGACCGCGTCCTCGGCGGTTATCGAGGGGTCGATCACGCGGCTTATTTGCTCCGTCCAACGGCGGCACTGGTCTCGATCGCTCGCGGGAAGACCGAGAAGTTCGCAGGTCACAGTCACCGGAAGGGGTAGGGCAAGACTGTGGATGAGGTCCGTCTCACCTTCGCCCACGGCGCCGAGCAGCCGGTCCGTCTCGGCGGCTATACGCGGCCGCAGCCGTTCCACGGAGGCCCGGGTGAAAACCTTGCTGATCACGCCGCGGATCCGTCGATGGGCGGGGCCGTCGAGCATGAGCATCCATTTACGTACGCTCTGCACGAGAGGGCTGTCCGGGCCACCGCGGCGGTTGGCCCATGTCCGGTCCCGATAGAACTCGCTCGAAGCTCCCGGCGCGCGCAGTACGGTATCCACATCGGCGTAGCGTGACAGAACCCAATACCCGAAGTGTGATTGATGGATCGGATCTTTCTCGCGCAGGTGTCGGTAGATGGGATATGGATCCGTGCGCACCGACGGATCTCGCGGATCGAAAATTATTGTCATTTCCATCCCGCCTCTGTGTGTCGCCTGTATGCCGCTTGGTTTACTGACTGAGACATAACACTTTCCAGAGACGCGCAGCTAGTGTGCGGGGCCTGGACTAGGGAAAGTGCTATTCCGGCACCGGCGGCCGACGGAACGCGTGCCATCGGTTTTTCGATGGCTGCGGGACGATCCTTCCATTGGCCGCCCATGGGTGCGTCGCTCTACTCTGCGGGGACGCCGAGGGGTCGGGGAGCGGCCCCCTCGATCGGAAGCGCAGAGGAGACCGCCATGCCCGGCACCCGAAAGATCCTGTTCGCCCTGACCAGTCACCAGGAACTCGGCGACACCGGCCGGACCACAGGCTTCTACCTGGCCGAGGCCGCGCACCCCTGGAAGGTCCTGTCCGACGCCGGTTACGAGGTCGACCTGGTCTCGGTCTCCGGGGGCCGTCCGCCGATGGACGGCGTCGACCCGTCCGATCCGGTCCAGAAGGCCTTCCTCGACGATCCGCGCATCGCGGAGAAGTTGGTCGCAACGGCTCGGCCGGAGGACATCGCCCCCAGCGACTTCGACGCCATCGTGTACGTGGGTGGTCACGGCACCGTCTGGGACTTCCCCGACAGCGCCGGCCTCGCCCGCATCGGGCGTGACATCTACGAGGCCGGGGGGACGGTCGCCGCGGTGTGCCACGGTCCGGCGGGCCTGGTCAATCTCAGGCTGTCCGACGGGGCGTACCTGGTCGACGGCAAGAACGTGGCGGCCTTCACCAACAGCGAGGAGGCCGCGGTGGGGCTCACCGATGTGGTGCCGTTCCTGCTACAGAGCAAGCTTGAGGAGCGGGGCGCCAAGCACACCGGCGCCCCCGACTTCGAACCGCATGTGGTCGTCGACGGCCGCTTGGTCACCGGGCAGAACCCGGCCTCGGCCACGGCACTTGGGGAAGCCCTCGTCAAGGTCCTCTCGTGACAGGTGTCAGATGCTCAAGGTGAGCTGCGAGAGGTCAGAACGTAGCTGTGCCGGTGTCGGCCTGTCCTTCGGATCCTTCGCGAGCAAGCTGATGAGCAGCGGGCCCAGGGGCGACCCCGCGCGTTGAGGGGTGAGCGGTGGGTCGGTCAGGACGGCGGCCATGGCCGCCGTCGGGCCCGGCCCGCCGAAAGCGGCCAGCCCTTCAACGGCGTAGAAGAGTGTGGCGCCAAGTCCCCACAGGTCGGTGGCGGGTGAGCTCTCCAGCCGAGTCCATGCGCTTCCGTCAGCACATCGAGCATGTCAAGGCCGATCGCGGCAACCCGTGCGGGAGGCAGCGGCCCCTCGCGCTCCACCATCTTGTGCAGCGTCACCGCCTTGACCATTTCCATCACGATGAGCACCGAGTCCTCATCCACGAGGACGTCGTGGACGGTCACGGCGCTCCTGTGGTCGAGTTGGGCGGCGGCCCGGGCCTCGCGGAGCATGCGGGCTCGCATCGTTCCTCTCGCGTCGGGAGAGAGCCCAGAGGGCGGGAGGAGCTGTTTGATCGCCACCTGCCGCCCCAGCACCCTGTCCTTCGCTCGCCAGACCACGCCCATGCCGCCGCGGCCGAGTTCTTCCAACGGCGTGAACCGGCCCGATGACAGGGTGACGGCACCGGGCTCGCGCATGGTCAGGGTCGGAGGTGGTGGCGAGTGAGGCTGCGAAGCGACGCCGATGGGCGGCTGTGCTTCCCATTGGCGCTGCTGTCGGCGACGTCGGATCGCCGGGAAGACGGCGAACAGGATTAACAGGGCGAGTAGACCGGCGAGACCTCCCGCCCGGTCTGGAGGACCGCGCCGCCGCACCTCTTTTCCGGGCCTGCGGCGGCGACGAGCACCTCGCCGCGCACCCTGGGCGTTCGCCCACGGACCGGGTGACCTGAGGCCCGCATGCCGTCCGGAGCCGCGCGCTTCCGCAGGGTGATGGCCACCACCCCCGGCGGGCAGGGCCGCCGCGCATGTCGGACACTTGGAGCACGACGCGAGGTAGAAGTGAGCACCGTCATTACAGAGCCGCTGAACGACTGGAAGAAGGCCTTCGACGGCCACCACGCCGACGACATGGCCACGCTGTCCGGGCAGGACACGGTGCGCGGCTGATCATGTCCCCCGAGGCCACCGACTACACGAAGCAGACCGCGTGCGCCGCCGACTCGCACTCCCCGCTCCGTGACTTCCTGCGGACCGAAACCGGCAGCGCCGCCGTCCTGGTGACGGCGGCGCTCGCCGCGCTCATCTGGGCCAATGTGGCGCCCTCGGCCTATGAGGCGTTCTGGCACACGAACCTTTCGCTGCGGCTCGGCTCCCACGGCATCGCGCTCGATCTGCGCGAATGGGTGAACAGCGGGCTGATGACGGTGTTCTTCTTCGTCATCGGCCTGGAGGCGCGGCGCGAGTTCGACATGGGGGAACTGCGTGAGCGCAGCCGACTGGCCCTGCCGGTCGCCGCCGGACTGAGTGGCATGCTCATACCGATCGCCGTCTACCTCGCGATCAACGCCGGCCACGGATCGGCGCAGGGCTGGGGCGCGGCCATGTCCACCGACACCGCCTTCGCCCTCGGGATCCTCGCCGTGGTCGGCCGGCGCATGCCCTCCGGACTGCGGATCTTCATCCTCACCATCACGGTGGTCGACGACTTCCTGGCGCTGGCCGTCATCGCCGTCGTCTACAGCGGCGACCTGTCCGTCCCGGCGCTGCTGGTGGCCCTGGGCATCTTCGCCGTCGTCCTGCTGGTGCGGCGCATGGGGGTGCGCCATGGCGCCGTCTACGCGGTCCTGACGGTGGTGGCATGGGCCGCCCTGCTCGAATCGGGTGTGGATCCCGTGGTCATCGGGCTGGCCATGGGGCTGCTGACGTACGCCTACCCCGCGGCGCGCAGCGACCTGGAGCGCGCCACCGGGCTGTTCCGGCTGTTCCGTGAACAGCCCACGCCCGAGCTGGAGCGCACGGTACGCGCCGGCCTGGCCTCCGCGATCTCACCGAACGACCGCCTCCAGCAGATCTTCCACCCGTGGGCCGGCTACGTCATCGTGCCCCTCTTCGCCCTGGCCAACGCCGGCATCCCGATCAGCGGCGAGCAGCTGTCACGCGCGTTCTCCTCGCCGGTCACCCTCGGCATCCTGCTCGGCTACACCCTTGGCAAGCCCATGGGTGTCATCGGTGCGTCGGCCCTCACCACCTGGCTCAGCCGCGGCCGCATCCGGCTGCCGGTCGGGTGGGGGGCCGTCGCCGTCGGCGGCTCTCTGTCCGGAGTGGGCTTCACGGTCTCCCTGCTCATCGCCACCCTCGCCTTCGACGGAACACGCCTTCAGGACGCCAAGATCGGCATCCTGAGCGCCGTCCTCTGCGCCTTCGCCATCAGCTGGCTGATCACCCGCGCCATCGGGGCGCTTCCGCGAGAAGCACAGCTGCGAGCCCTGCTGGGCAAGGCCGAAACGATCGTCGACCTTGCCGTACCGGTGGACCCCGAGCGCGACCACGTGCGCGGACCCCGCGACGCCCCGGTGACCGTCGTCGAGTACGGCGACTACGAATGCCCCTACTGCGGCGAGGCCGAGCCGGTCATCCGCGAGCTCCTCGGGGACTTCGGGGATGTGCGCTACGTATGGCGTCACCTCCCCCTGACAGACGTGCACGTCCACGCCCAACTGGCCGCCGAGGCCGCCGAAGCGGCGGCCCTCCAGGGCGGCTACTGGGACATGCACGACCTGCTGCTCGGCCACCAGGGCGCCCTGCGCTTCGACGACCTGCGCGGGTACGCCGCGGACATAGGTCTGGACGTGGCACGCTTCGAGCGGGACATGCGCTCCCGCGCCGGTGCGGCCCGCGTCGCGGAGGACGTGGAATCGGCGGACCTCGGCGGCGTGGCGGGCACCCCCACGTTCTTCGTCAACGGGCGCAGACACCAAGGGGCGTATGACATCGCCGGACTGTCCGCGGCGGTGCGCACGGCCCGTGAGCGGGCAGCTGTGAGCGCCTAGGCGTACGGAGCGGTCCCACGAGCCGTTGCAGAGAAAGGCCCATGCCGTCAAGGTATCGCGCAATGCGAAATCGGGCTTGGACGGGCATAACCGCGGGTCCTACGGTCATGACAGCCATCGCAGGAAGATCCGGTCCGAGGAGCAAAGGTGTCCAAACTCGCCGTCGTCATGACCCCCGAGCGTGCCGCCGACGTATGCGGTCCCGACGCCCGGCGTCTGATCGAGGAACACTTCGAGGTGACCTGGGCCAAGGACAGGCTCGACGACCAGGAAGTGGCCCGGCTGGCCGCCGACTGCGACGTGTTGCTGACCAGTTGGGGCACCCCGCACCTGGACGCGTCGATCTGGGCCGACGGCGGCGGCCCCAAGGTGGTCGCCCACGCGGCCGGCACGGTGAAGAAACTCATCGATCGCGAGGTGCTCGACCAGGGCGTCACCGTCTTCTCCGCCGCGGGTCGGATCGCCTGGTCCGTGGGGGAGTACTGCCTGGCCGCGATGCTCACCCTCGCCCGCCGCCTGCCGCGGTTCGACGCCGCGGTGCGCGGCGGCGGCTGGAAGCAGAAGGACTTCAGGGGCGGCGAACTCACCGGCCGCTCCGTGGGCATCGTGGGAGCCAGCTCCACCGCACGTGCCCTGATCACCCTGCTGAAGCCCTTCGGCTGCGACGTGGTGGTGTACGACCCCTATCTGGACGAGGCACGGGGCGCCGCGCTCGGTGTCCGTACCGCCACGCTGGCGGAGACGCTCGGCTGCGCGTTCGTCTCCCTGCACGTACCCGATCTGCCGGCGACCCGGGGGATGGTGACCAGGCAGCTCATCGAGGCGATGCCCGACGGCACGATCGTGGTCAACTCCTCGCGCGGCCCCGCCATCGACCAGCCGGCGCTTCTCGACCACGTCCTGTCCGGCCGGCTCCTCGCCGCGCTGGACGTGTACGACCCCGAGCCCCCGAGCTTCGGCGAACCCGTGCTGAGCTGCCCGAACCTCCTGTTCACCCCGCATATCGCGGGGGACACCACGGAAGGGCATCTCGCGCTGGCCGGGTATGTGCTGGCCGATGTCGTGGACTGGCGCGACAAGGGCGTCCGCGGCCCGAGCTACGTCGATCCCGCCGCATGGCCGACCGCCGCATGACCACCTGCCTCTGAGCCTCGTAGCGCACGTACGGCCCGCAGCGCACCTGGCGCCGTCTGCCCGCAAGGGCGGCGGGGCGTTCGCAACGCGCGCCGGCCCACACCCCCCTCAGGTCTCCCGTGAAAGGACCCACCCTCCCATGTCGCGTATCACGGCGGTCGACGTCTTCCCCGTGGCCGTGCCGTTCGCCCGGCGGTTCGTACTCGGCAGCGGCACCGTCGGCACCCCGGACCAGGCGGGATTGGTGATCTTCGTCAGGCTGACCACGGAGGACGGGGTGGTCGGCTGGGGCGAGCAGCGGGCCCTGCCGAGCTGGAGCTATGAGACCGCCGAGACGATCGCCGTGGTCATCAAGCGGCACCTCGCTCCCCTTCTGCTCGAACTCACCCCCTTCGACGTGGAGTTGTTCCACGCGCGAGCGAACCGCCGACTGAGCCCCGCGGTGTCCAACGGCTTTCCGTTCGCTCGGGCCGCGGTCGACATCGCCATGCACGATGCGGCGGGCAAACTGGCCGGGCTGCCGGTCCACGCCCTGCTGGGCGGCAAGGTACGGGACACCATCCCCCTCTGCTCGGCCATCGGCGTGGGGGAGCCGTCCGCGGTCCGCGAGCACGCGCGAGCGTCCGCCGACTACCCGGCGTACAAGGTGAAGATCGGTGGGGACATCGGCGCCGACGCCGCGGCCGTCACGGCGGTCGCCGAGGTCGCGGCGGGCAAGCCCATCTGGCTGGACGCCAACCAGTCCTACCGGCCGAGCGCGCTCAAGCGACTGCTGCACGCGCTGGACGACGTGCCGGGCATCCACTGCGTGGAACAGCCCGTACCGAGCACCGACACCCTCGGCCTACAGCGGCTGCGGAGCATGATCGACCTTCCTGTCGCCATCGACGAGGGCAGCTTCACCGCCCAGGACCTGGCCCGCACCCTCCGCCTCGACGCCGCCGACCTGGTGGTCGTCAAGCTCTGCAAGTCCGGCGGCATCCGTGCCGCCTTGAAGACCGCGCAGGTCGCCCTTGCCGGCGGCCTGGAGGTGCTCGCCAGCGGTCTGACCGACTGCGGCATCGGCTTCGCGGCGGCTCTGCATCTGTTCAGCCAGCTGGAACTGGCCCTTCCGGCCGAGCTGAACGGCCCCGAGCTGCTGTCCGACCTGTATGTCGAGAAGCTGGACATCGTCTCCGCCGTCGCGACCGTCCCCACCGCTCCCGGCCTCGGTGTCGAAGTCGACGAGGAGCGCATCCGCGCCGAGTCGACGGACCTGGCCTTCGTCTGATTCCGCACCGCCCCCACAGCACGCCCCCCACAGCATGTCCCCCCCGCAGCACGCCCTCACCGCAGCACGTCCTTGAACAGCGAGGAGACGACGATGTCTTCCAGCTTGTCCCGCCGCACCCTGCTCAGAAGAACCGCCGCCGGAGGGCTCGCCGTCGCGGGCCTGAGCGGCTGCTCGTCCGGCCCGCCACCGGGCACCGCCACCTGGTCCATGTGGTCCAACGGCCCGGAGGAGGGCAAGGTCTGGTCCGCGTTCGGCAGCTACGTCGAGAAGCGGATGCACGTCAATTCGGTCTCGACGCTCACCCCGTCGGACAGCTACGCCACCAAACTCGACCTCCAACTGGTCAGCGGAACGGCCAGTCTGGTCACCGGCATCAACGGCTGGATGGTGCCGACCTACGCGGCGCGCGGCGCGTACCGGTCCCTGGACGACCTGATCGCCGAGGACCCGGACTTCGACATCGACGACTTCTACCCCGCGATCCGGTCGCTCTCGTCCTTCGCGGGCAAGACCTACGGCATCGGCTTCGATGTGGCGCCCACCGTGCTCTACTACAACAAGACGCTGCTCGACAAGCACGGCATCGACCCGCCGTCCCCCACCAAGCCCATGACCTGGGAGACCCTCCGGGACCTGGCGATCGAGCTGAGCGGGCCCAAGGACAGTTACGGGTTCACCTGCGGGCCGGCCATCGACGACCTGGTGTCGTGGATCTACTCTGCCGGCGGCAACGTCATCAACGACAAAGGCGACGCCAGCGCCCTGGACGCCCCCGAGGCCCGGCACGCCATCGAATTCGTCATCGATCTGTTCGTCAAGGACCGTGCGACCCCGCCGATCACCAACCTGGTCAGCGCGAAGGCCAGCGGCAACGCCCTGGCCAACTTTCTCCAGGGCAATGTCGCGTTCATGCAGAACGGACCCTGGCAGGTGCTCAACGTCCGCAAGGCGCCCTTCGAATGGGACATCGTCCCGTTCCCCGCGGGGCCCGCGGGGAGCAAACCGCGCGTGTCGGGCTCCAGCTTCGGCATCCCCTCCGGCGTCAAGGGCTCCGACCTGGATCTGGCCTGGCGGCTGCTGAAGACCCTGACCAGCACCGGCGCGCTGGACATCTACGCGACGGCCGGGCGTAACAACCCGGCCAGGCGCTCGGCGGGCAGCGCCTTCAAACCACCGCCCGCCAACCTCGGCGTCGTCCAGCGGATTCTCAAGGGCGAGGTCGCCGGCGGCCACCCCTTCGACGTCACCACCAACTGGAACCGGGTGCGGCTGCTGATGGGCCAGGAGCTGCCGCGGGCCTTCCTCGGCGATCTGACGGTCGCCGAGACCATCGAGAACATCAACCCGCGGCTGAACGTCCTGATGCGGCAGCACCGGGACGCCGTCCGACAAGCCGACCGGCGCGGTTAGGGAGGAAGACCATGGCTGTCGAGACCCGCACCGCCGCACCCGGGACCCCGACCCGGCGGCCCTCCGGGCCGCGCCCCCGATGGAGCCGCTCGGAGGCGTTCACCGCCTGGCTGTTCCTGTTGCCCAGTCTGATCGGGTTTCTCGTCTTCACCGCCGGCCCGGTCATCGCCGCGGGTGTGATCTCGCTGCTCGACTGGAATCTGTTCAGCCCGCCCAGCTTCGCGGGCCTGGACAACTTCACCCGGCTGGGACCGGACGAGACGTTCTGGTCGGCATTCGGCAACACCCTGTACTTCACCTTCGCCAGCGTGCCGTTGACCCTGCTGGTCAGCCTGGCGCTCGCCCTGCTGCTCAACCAGGGGATCCGGCGCATCGCGGTCTTCCGGTCGCTGCTCCTGCTGCCCTATGCCACCATCACCGTCGCGGTGGCCTTCGTCTGGATCTGGCTCTACATCCCGACCGACGGACTGGTCAACGCCGTGCTCGGCGTCTTCGGAATCGACGGTCCGGCCTGGCTGATCTCGGACGACTGGGCGATGCCGGCCCTGATCGTGATGAGCGTCTGGAAGAGCTTCGGGTTCGGCATGGTGATCTTCCTCGCCGGACTGCAGGCCATCCCGCAGCAGCTGTACGAGGCCGCCAGGGTCGACGGCGCCACACCGTGGAGGACCTTCCGCAGCGTGACGCTGCCGCTGCTCTCCCCGGCGATGTTCTTCGTCGTCGTCACCTCGATCATCAATTCGTTCCAGGTATTCGACCAGGCACTGGTGATGACGGACGGCGGGCCGGGGTCACGTACCACCACCCTGGTCGTGTACATCTACCAGACGGGATTCCAGAACTATGAGCAGGGCTACGCGGCCGCGCAGTCGATCGTGCTGTTCGCCTTCATCGCGGTGATCACCGCGATGCAGTTCCTCCTCCAGCGGAGGCTGGTGCACTATGACAACTGACACCCCCGTACTCGCGCCGCTGCGCCGCTCGCCCGTCGCGAGACGGAAACTGCTGGTGTTCACCTGCTTCCTGGCCACGGCGATCACCCTCACCCCGATCGTGATGATGGTCCTGGTCGGCTTCCAGTCCGACACCGAATCGATGGAGGCCAAGCCCTCCTTCTGGCCGAGCAGCTGGCACCCGGAGAACATCGGCCGCGCCTTCGACCTGGTCCCGATCGGCCGCTATCTGCTGAACACCGTCATCTTCGCCGGTGGCACCACGATCCTGGAGACGATCACCGCGGCGCTGGCCGCGTACGCCTTCGCCCGGCTCAACTTCCGTGGCCGCGAGGTGCTGTTCGGCGTGTATCTGGCCACCTTGATGATCCCGACGCAGGTCACCCTGGTCCCGCAGTTCATCCTGGTCGCCAAGTTGCACGGGGTCGACACCTGGGCCGGGATGATCCTGCCGCACGCGTTCACCGCGCTCGGGGTGTTCCTGCTGCGGCAGTTCTTCCTCGGCATCCCCCGGGACTACGAGGAGGCGGCCCGCCTGGACGGGGCGAACCGCTGGCAGACCTTCGTCCGGGTGATCGTCCCGCTGGCCGTGCCGGCCATCGCCACCCTGGCCGTGTTCAAGTTCATCAGCCAGTGGAACAACCTGCTCTGGCCGCTGGTGATCTCCAACAGCGACGCCACCAGGACCGCGTCGGTCGGCCTACAGGTGTTCCAGTCCACCAACGGAACCCAGTGGAACCTGCTGCTGATGGCGGCCACCATCACCACCGTTCCGCTGATCCTGCTCTTCTTCCTCACCCAGCGATGGTTCGTCAAAGGCATCACCATGAGCGGACTCGGAGGCCGCTGATCCATGACATACCTGTGGTCCGTCTTCACCAAGCCCTGGTCCGGCCTGCCCGGTGACGAGCTGGGCAAGCTGGTCTCCGGACTCGGCTTCACCGGCGCCGAGGTCCCGGTACGGGACACCGCGCACGTCACCCCGGCCGAGGCCGAACGGCTGCTGCCGACCTTCACCGCCCAGCTGAAGGCCCACGGCGTCGAGGTCATCAGCGTCGCGAGCGGACTGGACGAGCCCGTCTTCGCGGCCTGCCGCGCGGCGGGCGTGCCGATGATCCGCGTCATGGCCGAACTCGGCCCCGACGGCTATACCGCCTCCGTCCGCCGCTTCCGGCAGCGCCTGGAAGCCGCCGCACCCCTGGTGGAGCGGTACGGCGTGCAGGTGGGGGTGCAGCCGCACCATGGGCGCTTCGTCTCCTCCGCGCTGGGCGTGATGGACCTCCTCGACGGGCTGCCGCCGGAGGGTTTCCGGGTGGTGTGGGACGCCGCCCACGACGCGCTCGCGGGCGACGACCCCGGGGTGACACTGCCGCTGGTCGCGGACCGGCTCGGCATCGTCAACCTCAAGAACGTCGTCCATGTGCCGGTCGAGCCCGCCGGGGAGTCGGTCGGCGGTCACTGGAAGCCGTGCTTCGTCCCGGGCGCCGAGGGGTTGTCGAACTGGTCGGCGGTCTTCAACCGGCTGGCCGACATGGGCTGGTCGGGACCCGTCTGCCTGTCCGGCCAGTACTCCGAACCGAGCGTTCCGGTCGAGGAGCGCCTGGCGACGGACCTGGCGGCGGCACGCGCGGCGAGCGCCTGACGCGCCGGAGCGAGGGGTGCCGCCCCATGGCTTTCGTCAGGACTCCCGACCGCGCACCGCCGCCCGGCACGCGTCGTACGCCGACGGGGCGGCAGCCCGGCTCAGAGGAGCTGCCGGCTCAGAGGAACTGCTGGATCAGCAGCACGGTCGCGCTCGCCACCGCGAGCACCATGGCGACGGCCCTGGTACGCCGCATGTCCAGTCTGCTGGACAGCGGGCGGGCGAGCAGCACCCCGATCGCCGCGGCCGGGGCCAGCAGGGCGGTGTACCGCAGGCTGTTCGTGTGCACGGCCCCGGTCGCCGTCAGCGTGGCCAGACTCATCGCGGAGCCGGCCAGGAAGAACCCGCTCATCGTGGAGCGCAGCTTCGGGCCGCTCAAGCGCTGCCAGACCATGGCCATCGGCGGCCCCCCGATGGAGGTGGCCGTGCCCATCACCCCCGAAACCAGGCCGGCCAGCAGTACGGACCGCCGTCCTGGCCTCGGGACGAAGCCGCGCAGGCTCACCGCGACGCCCGCGAGGACGACCACGGCGACGAGGAAGGCGAGTTGCCGGGCGGGCAGCACGGCGACCAGCACCGCGCCGCCCAGGACGCCCGGCACCCGGCCGACCAGCGCCCACCCCGCTCCTCGTACGTCCGCGTGCCCGCCTTCCAGCACCAGGACGGCGGCCGTGACCCCGGTGGCGAGCAGCAGCACCACCACCGGGGTGAGCGAGGGGTCCAGCATCGCGATCACCGGGGCGGCGAGCAGGCCGAGTCCGAAGCCGATGGAGACCTGGAACAGCGACCCGACCGCCACGGTGAAGAAGAGCAGGACGAACTCCGGCGCGCTCATGCTCCCGTCGGCCCGGTGCCCAGCGGGAAGTGGCACAGGGCCTCGTGCGGCTCCCGCACGGTGTCCGCCGTGCTGTCGCGGGTGACGACCTGGGGAGCGTGCTCGGCGCACCGGGCCTCGCTCTTCCAGCAGCGGGTGCGGAACCGGCAGCCCGACGGAATGTCGTACGGGGAGGGGATCTCCCCGCGCAACTGGATCTCCCCGTCGGGTGTCTCCCCGGAGACGTCGAGCGTGGGCGCGGCCGACATCAGGGCGGCGGTGTAGGGGTGCAGGGGCCGGTCGAAGACGTCTTCGGTGTTGCCGTGTTCGATGACCTTGCCCAGATACATCACCGTCACCCGGTCGGAGACATGTCTGACCACAGACAGGTCATGGGAGATGAAGACATAGGAGACGCCGAGCCTCTCGCGCAGCTCGGAGAGCACATTGAGCACCTGGGCCTGCACCGACAGGTCCAGCGCGGACACGGGCTCGTCGCACACGATGAGGTCGGGGTCGAGCGCCAGCGCGCGGGCGATGCCGATGCGCTGCCGCTGCCCGCCGGAGAACTCGTTCGGGTAGCGGTGGGCGTCGCTCTCCCGCAGTCCGACGAGGGACAGCAGCTCACGGACCCGTCGGTCCCGGTCCTTCGCCGTGGGCACGATGTCGCGGTGGGTGCGCCACGGCTCGCCGATGAGGTCGGCCGCGGACATCCGGGCGTTGAGCGAGGCGAACGGGTCCTGGAACACCATCTGCACCCGACGCCGCCAGGCCAGCAGTTCCTTGCCCTTGAGGGTGAACGGATCGGTGCCGTTGAAGCGCACCGTCCCCGAGTCCGGCCGTTCCAGCCCGAGCACCACTCTGGCCAGGGTCGACTTGCCACAGCCGGACTCGCCCACCAGGCCGAGGGTCTCCCCGCGCTCGAGCCGCACATCGACTCCGTCCAGCGCGGTCAGGCGCCGGCGCCCATGGCCGAACGACTTGGTGATGCCGCGGACCTCGAGCAGGGGCGGGGAGCCATCCGAGCTGTCACCGCGCGGGTCCGCGGCGGTGGTTTCGGCGACGGGAATCCCAGATACATCAGACACGGTCGAGCTCCTCGGAAAAGTGGCAGGCGGCCGAGCGTGAGGCGCCGACGGACACCAGCTGAGGACGTTCCTGGGCACAGCGCTCCCTGGCCAGCGGGCATCTGGCCTGGAAGACGCAGCCGGAGGGGACCGCGCTGAGCTCGGGCGGGCTCCCCGGCACGGCGGGCAGCGGGCGCCCCCTGACGGCATGTTCGGGAACGGAGTCGAGCAACCCCTTGGTGTAGGGGTGGCGGGGGCTGGAGAACACCTCCGCCACCGGGCCGGTCTCCACCACGTTGCCCGCGTACATGACCACGACGTCGTCGGCGCGCTGGGCGACCACCGCCAGGTCGTGGGTGATCAGTACGACCGCCATGTCCCGCTCGGTCTGCAGGTCCCGCAGCAGCCGCATGATCTGCGCCTGCACGGTGACGTCGAGCGCGGTCGTGGGCTCGTCGGCGATCAGCACATCGGGGTCGAGGGCGACGGCCATCGCGATGAGCAGGCGCTGGCGCATACCGCCGGAGAACTGATGCGGGTACGAGCGGGCCCGCAGCCGCGGCTCGGGGATGCCGACGCGGGTCATCAGCTCGACTGCCTTCTCCCTGGCTTCGCGCCGCGACAGCCCGCGATGGATGCGGAACGGCTCGGCGAGTTGCCTCCCGACCGGCTGCACGGGGTTGAGCGCGGTCAGCGCGTCCTGGAAGACGATCGACAGCCCGGGGCCGGCGAGCTTTCTGCGGCCCGCCGGTTTCAACTTCAGCACATCGGTGCCGGACACGCACACGGATCCGTCCGTCACCTCGGCCACCGGGTCGAGCAGTCCGGCGATCGACAGCGCGGTCATCGACTTGCCACAGCCGGACTCGCCCAGCAGCGCCAGTGTGCGCCCCTTGCGCACGCTGAAGCTGACGCCGTCCACGGCGCGTACCGTGCCGGAGGGGGTGCGCAGATCGACGGAGAGTCCCTCGACTTCGAGCGCGGGACGACCGGCCTCAGAGGGCGCGGGCAGGGTTGACGGCTTCACGCGATCATCTCCGAGGGAACGGCGGCTCGGGCGCCGCGTCGCTTCTTGGGCAGCGTCAGACGCCAGCGCTGGGCGGGGTCCGTGGCCAGCCGCACCCACGCGGCGAGCACCGTGGCCGACACTGTGGTGAGTACGATCGCGAGCCCCGGCAGCACGGCGATCCACCAGGCGGTCTGCAGGTACTGGCGGCCCTGGGCCACCATCAGCCCCCAGCTCACATCCGGGGGCTGGATGCCGATGCCGAGGAAGCTCAGCGAGGACTCGGTCAGCATGACGAAGCAGAAGTCGAGCGTGGCCACGGTCAGCAGCGTCGGCAGCGCGATCGGCAGGATGTGCCGGATGATGATGTTCCGGCTCGGCGTGCCGAAGGTCCTGGCCGCGTCGACGAACAGGCGGCTCTTGAGCTCGGCAGACTCCGCGCGGGCGGTGCGCAGATAGACGGGTATGCGCGCGATGGCGAGGATCAGCACGATGTTCATCGCGCTGGGCGAGAAGACGTACAGCACGACCACCGCGATCAGCAGCGAGGGGAAGCTGAGGATGACGTCGGCGACGCGCATCGCGATGTTCTCGCGCCAGCCCCCGTGGTAGCCGGCCCACATCCCCAGCGCGGAGCCGATGAGCAGCGAGCACAGCACCGCGGGCACCGCGACGTACAGCGTGGTCCCGGCGGCCTCGACCAGCCGGGCCAGCACGCTGCGTCCCAGCACGTCCGTGCCGAGCAGCCCGTAGAAGCCGTGGTCGAGGGACGGCGCGCGCAGCGAGGCGCCGAGGTCCTGGCGTACCGCCCGGTCGCCGACGAAGAGCCGGCCGAACAGCGCGATGAGGAACACCAGGGCGAGGATGACGGCCGCGACGGCCGCGGTCCGGTCCCGGCCGAGCAGCCGCCACCAGCGGGGCGGACGGGCGCGCGGCGAGTCGGCCGCGCCGGAGGGACGGTCAACAGGGTCGGTCATGGTGGCTCCTTGGCTCACGCCGGCACCGCCTGGCGCACTCGGGGGTCGATCAGCGCGTGGCAGACGTCGACGACGATGTTCAGCACGAAGATCGTCACTGCGGTGATCATGACGGCGGCCTGCAACACGGCGAAGTCGCGCTGCAGAATCGAGTCGATCATGAGCTTGCCGATCCCGGGCCAGCCGAAGATCGTTTCCACGATCACCGCGCCGTTGACGAGACCGACGGTGAGGTCCCCGGCCACGGTCAGGACGGGCGTGATGGCGTTGCGCAGGGCGTGTCCGAACACCACTCGCTTGGCATCGGCGCCCTTGCTGCGGGCGACCTTGACATAGGGCGCGGACAGCGCGCCGACCATGCTGCCGCGGACCACCTGGACGAGCACGCCGAACGGACGGATCAGCAAGGTGGCGATGGGCAGCACCCATATCTCGGGGCCGCCCAGGGTGCCGGAGGTCGGCAGCCAGTCCAGGCCCACCCCGAAGACCAGCACACCCATGATCGCGAACCAGAAGTCGGGGATGCTGGCCGCGGTCATCGACAGCAGACCGGCGATCCGGTCGATGAGCGAGTTGGGCCAGTAGGCGGCGAGGCTGCCGACCAGCAGGGCGCCGAGGATCGCCAGGAGCATGGTCATGCCGGCGAGCTGGAGGGTGACGGGAAACGCGTCGAGCACCATCGTGGTGGCCGACTGCCCGGTGCGCAGCGAGGTGCCGAAGTCGAGGTGCGCGGCCTGGGTGAGGTAGTGCCACAGCTGCACCGGGATGGAGTCGTCGAAGCCGTGGGCGGCGGAGAACTCCGCGCGCTGCTGGGAGGTGGCGCTCAGCGGCAGATAGAGGTCGACCGGGTTGCCGGTCAGGCGTGCCAGGCAGAACACGCCCAGCACCACGAAGACCAGGGGAATGGCGCTGGAGATGATGCGCTTGCGCAGGAAGGTCACCATGTCAGTGCTTCCCCGCCTTCACCGGGCTGGCCTCGGCCAGTCGCATCTCGTCTCCGGTGGCGGAGTTCGGCCGGTACCGGACCGACGGCGACAGGCCGAGCAGTCCGCGCATATGAGCCAGGTAGGCGAACTGCGCGACCGTCTTGTTCTGGTAGGCGAGCAGATCGGCGAAGGCCTTCTCACGGGCCTTGCCGGAGAGCGCGTTCGCCGCGGCGATGCGCCGGTCGAGCTCCGGGGTCCCGAAGGTGGACTGCGGGCCGTTGCTCAGCAGGTACTGACTGGTGGTGAAGGCCGCGTCCCCGGCCTGGTTGCCGTGCTGGACCAGCATCGCTATCGGCCCGACGCCGCGAGGCAGCGGACGCAGCTGGTACTGAAGACTGGTGGCCGTATCCGCCATGCGAATCCTTACGTTCAGCCCTATCTGAGCCATCTCGTACTGCAGGGCCTCGGCCGTCTCCGCGATCCCGGCGAACTGGCCGTTGCGCGCGACGATGGTGATCCGCCGCTTGATGGGGACGCCGTCGGCAGCCGCCTGCTTGACCAGCGCGCGGGCCGCGGCCACGTTGTACGAGGGAGGGACGAGGTCGTCGTTGTGGCCCACCACGCCCGGTGGGACGAGTTGCGCGGCGGGCTTGGCCAGTCCGCCGAGAAGAGCTTTGACGATGCCCTTGCGGTCGATGGCCATGCCGATCGCCTTGCGCACCCGGATGTCGTTGAGCGGTGCCTCACGGCCGTCCAGCCGCAGGGCGGTCGTCTCGTTGTTGGGGAAGGCGACGGAGTTGTCCTTGGTCGCGTCCATGGGATCCAGCGAGGTCGCGATGTCGGCCTCGCCCTTGTTGATCATGGCTGCGCGGACGCTGGCATCGCTGCGCCAGACATACATGGCCCGGGGGTAGGCGGGGGCCTTCCCCCAGTACTTGCCGTAACGGGTCAGGGAGATCGAAACACCGGTCTGCCAGGCCTTGACCGCGTAGGGGCCGGTGCCGATCGGCACCCGCACCTTGGCCTTGGCGTCGGTGGTGCGCGGCACGATCTCGATGAAGCTGATCCGCAGCGGGAGGATGGGGTCGGCCTTCTTGGTGGTGACGGTCAGCCGGGTGGGGCTGACGGCGCGCACGTCGAGCTTGTCGTCGCCGAAGACATAGCCGTCCACGTTACAGGCGAGATCGGAGTTGACGGCGCGGTCGATGGAGAACGCGGCGTCCTTGGCGGTGAACGGCTGTCCGTTCTGGAAGGTCACGCCGGTGCGGATGTCGAAGGTCCATGTCGTGGGCTTCGTCTGCCGCCAGCCGGTCGCCAGTAGTGGCTCCAACTTGCCCGAGGTGGGGTCCCGTTCAACCAGCGGTTCAGTGATGTTGGAGCGGACGACGACACCGGTCGCGGTTGTCGATGACTCGCAGGGTTCCAGCGTCGGTGGTTCCTGAGTGAGAACCACCCGCAGCGTGCTGCCGTCCGCGCTGCCGGCGTCACCGGCGGCGTCGCTGTTCGCCACGGCGCACGCGCTGGTCAGCAGCATCGTGCCCGCGGCCAGAAAGGTGAGAACCGGATGTGCTCGGGACCTTTTTGGGCGAGGGAAGGAGCGTACGGAGGACTTCATCGTCGGCGTATCTCCGAAAGGGCTGAAGTGGTGCCGCCGGAGACGCGATTGTTGACATGGCTGTCCATACATGCGTACCCGGTCTGCATTTGTAAACGCCGAAGCTAAGGCCGAGGTGCGGGGGCGTCAAGGGGTCTGGCCAAAGCGTTGGTCGCGTGGCCCGAAGCAGGTCAGGACGAGTCCCCTGGCAGCCCATTGATACGGAGAAGGTATCGAGCGATACACTTTTAAGCTTAGACAGGCATCGAAATCGGCCATACGCTCCCGGCCATTCCACAAGAACGGGAGTGGCCCATGCCCTCAACTGGCACCATTGGCACCGACGCCGCTGACGGCACCGACGGCACTGTGCTTCAGGTGTGTCCGCTGCTGCCGACCCTGGAAGCCGCGCTGGCCGCGCACCATCACATCGTGCGACTCGCGGAGCTGCCCGATCCCGACGCCTATCTGCGGGACCACGGTGGCGAGGTGGTGGCCGCCGTGACCAGCGCACGGTTCGGAGTGTCGAACGATCTGATGGACGCCCTGCCCGCGCTCCGCGCGATCGTCCACTTCGGAGTCGGCTACGAGACCACGGACGTCTCCCGGGCCCGTGCGCGCGGCATCGACGTCAGCAACACCCCGGACGTACTCACGGACTGCGTGGCCGACCTCGCCGTCGGCGGCCTGATCGACGTGATGCGGCGACTGTCGGCCGCCGACCGCTTCGTCCGCAGCGGGGCCTGGGCCCAGGACGCCTTCCCCCTCTCGGCCAAGGTGAGCGGGAAGCGCGTGGGCATCCTCGGGCTCGGCAGGATCGGGCGTGCCATCGCCCGGAGGCTGGAGGGCTTCGGTGTGGAGCTCCTCTACTGCTCGCGCACGCCCGCCGAGGACGTGAGCTATCGCCGCCTGTCGTCGCCCGCCGAGCTCGCCGCGGAATGCGACGCGCTGGTCGTGGCGGTCTCCGGAGGCGGCGCCACCCAGGGCCTGGTCTCGGCGGGCGTGCTCGACGCGCTCGGCCCTCAGGGTTACCTGGTGAACGTCTCGAGGGGCAGCGTCGTCGACGAGCCGGCTCTGGTGCACGCCCTGGTGAACGGCAAGATAGCGGGTGCGGCGCTCGATGTCTTCGCGGACGAGCCCCGCGTTCCCGAGGCCCTGCTGGACCTGGATACGGTCGTCCTGCTTCCGCACATCGCCAGTGCGACCCATGAGACGCGTGAGGCCATGGGGGAACTCACCTTCCGCAACCTGCATCAGTTCATGACCGAGGGCACGCTCCTGACGCCGGTGCCGAAACATTGACAGCCGCATCGACCCCTGTTTACAAATGAAGACGTCAGCTACATATGAGGACGGTGTTCATGGGCGGGACGGCTGAACGCATCGCCGAAGTCACGGTCACCCCGGTGGCCTTCCGGGACTACCCCCTGCTCAACGCGGTGGGGGTGCATGAACCGTACGCGCTGCGCACCATCGTGGAACTCACCACGGTGAGCGGTGTCACCGGCATCGGTGAGACCTACGGCGGCACCGTGCACCTGGAGCGGCTGCGCCGGACCGCCGAGGAACTCGTCGGCATGGACGTCTGGAGCCTGAACGACCTGATGCTGCGCACCCGTCGCGCGCTCGGTTCGGACACCGCCGGAGGGGACGGCATGTCCGGCATGGTCACCGGCAGCAGCACGGTGGACCGCGTCATGTCCCCGTTCGACGTCGCCTGCCTGGACATCCAGGGCAAGCTGGTGGGACGGCCGGTCAGCGACCTCCTCGGCGGCGCCGTGCGGTCCACCGTGCCCTACAGCGCCTACCTCTTCTACAAGTGGGCGGGACACCCGGACCAGCCGGACGACGACTGGGGCGCCGCGCTCGACCCGGAGGGACTGGTCGAACAGGCCCGGCGCATGATCGACCAGTACGGCTTCTCCTCCATCAAGCTCAAGGGCGGCGTCTTCCCGCCTGACGAGGAGATCGCCGCGATACGCGCCCTGCGGGCGGCCTTCCCCGACCTGCCGCTGCGGCTCGACCCGAACGCCGCCTGGAGCGTGGAGACCTCGCTCCACGTCGCCCGTGAACTCGACGGAACCCTTCAGTACCTGGAGGACCCGACCGGGGGTATCGCCGGCATGGCGGCCGTGGCACGGCAGACCGACACCCCCCTGGCGACCAACATGTGCGTCGTCTCCTTCGACGACCTCGCCCCCGCCGTCGCACAGGGCTCGGTGGGGATCGTGCTGTCCGACCACCACTTCTGGGGCGGCCTGCGGCGCTGTGCGCAGCTCGCCGCGATCTGCGAGACGTTCAACCTCGGCCTGTCCATGCACTCCAACTCCCACCTGGGAATCAGCCTCGCCGCGATGACACATCTGGCCGCCGCCACGCCACGGCTGACCTATGCCTGCGACACGCACTGGCCGTGGAAGCAGCCGGACGAGGACGTGATCGCCCCGGGAGTCCTGCGGTTCACCGAAGGGCGGGTCGAGGTGCCCAGCGCCCCGGGCCTCGGCGTGGAGCTGGACCGGGACGCGCTCGCCCGGCTGCACCGGCAGTACCTCGACTGCGGGGTGCGCGACCGCGACGACACCGGCTACATGCGCCGCTTCGAGCCCGCCTTCGAGCCCAAGACCCCCCGGTGGTGACCGCGGTATGCGCATCATGCTCAACCACCGGATCCTGAGCAGGTTCACCGAGCGGCTGAAGACGCGGACCGAGGGCCGGCACGAGTGGCTGGAGGCCTCCGGCTGGGACGCGGAGCGGATCGCCGACGCCATCGCCGACATCGACGTCTACGTCGGCTCACAGCTCACCGAGGAGAACGCGCGGCGGGCCCGACGGCTCCGTCTCGTCCACGTGGTCGGAGCGGGCTACGACGGCATCCCCCTGGGGGCGCTGGGGCCGGATGTGATCGTGGCCAACACCCACCACCACGGCAGGTCGATCGCCGAACACGTCCTGATGTGCGTTCTGATGCTGTCCCGGCGCGTGCTCACGGCCGATCACGAGCTGCGCGCGGGGCGGTGGCGGAACGTCGCCGTCGAGTCCACCCTGCCTTTCGGGGACACCCTGCGGGGGCGGCGCGTCGGTGTCATCGGGTTCGGGGAGACGGGGACGGAGATCGGCCGGCTGTGCCAGGCGGTCGGTCTGGGCGTGCGGGTCGTACGCCGCGATCCGTCGGCCCCTCTGCCGGAGGATCTGCGACCCGACTGGGTGGGTGGCACGGACCGGCTCCCGGAGCTGCTGGCCGACTCCGACATCGTCGTGGTCACCGTTCCGCTGGGCCCCGCCACCCGCGGGCTGATCGGACCGGCCGAGCTGGCCACGATGGGCCGCCACGCCGTCCTCGTCAATGTCGCCCGCGGCCCCGTCGTTCAGGAGGAGGCACTGTACGAGGCGCTGTCGGCCGGCACCATCGCCGGTGCGGCCCTCGACGTGTGGTGGGCCGGCCCGCCGCACGCGCCGAGCCGCCTGCCGTTCCACACCCTGCCCAATGTGGTGATGACACCGCACAACTCCGGCCATACCGAGGAAACCTTCGCTGCCCGGGCCACGGAGATCGCGGCCAACGTCACCCGTCTGGCACAGGGGAGTCCCCTCACCAACGTGGTGCGCGGGGCCGGCTTGCCGATGTCCTGAAAAGCGACTCGTGCGACACTGACGCGACTCACGGAAAACTTCCCCTCCGATAATTCGCTCTGTTACCTTCCTTGTTCTGTCATGAAGAACATGGCGCAGTGGGTGGAGGAAGGCAGTCGGGGGCCACCTCATGGTTGTTTTTGCGCAGTTGAAGGCGATCGACCCTGCTCAGCTGGAGCAGGCGGCGGATGGCTGGCACAAGGTGAGCAGCAGCGCCGGCGCGGCCAAGGACCGGCTGAACAATGAAATCCAGGCAAAGCTCCGCGGGGGTCTGAAGGGCCAGGGGGTCGGTGCGGCGCTTGGCCGGCTGGAGCGGCTGAGTGAGAACTTCCACTATATGCAGGTGGAGTGTGCGCTGATTCTTACGGCGTTGAACGGGCTGGCCGGGGAGTTGCGGGCGGCGAAGAAGAAGATGGACAACGCCGTCCAGGATGCCCAGGACGCGGGGATGACCGTCAAGGAAGACGGTTCGGTGGAGTACAAGCCCCCGTTGGTGCTGCTGCCGGGCCAGGAGTACGAGCCGGCCGGGAACGGCCTGACGCCGTACGTCACCACGACGCCCAAGCAGCGGGCTCAGGGGTTCGCCGACCGGATCGGTGACGCGCTCAAGGACGCGACCGAGGCGGACGGCAAGTACGCGAAGATGCTGGGCAAGCTGATCACGGTGGCCGATCTGTCGGTCACCAAGGAGGACTGGACCGACGCCGCGCAGGACCGGGGGGACGTCAAGAAGACGGTCGGCGACTACGTGCGCGAAGTTCCCAAGGACAAGTCCCCCAAGCACAACGCGGCTTGGTGGAAGAGCCTCAGCAAAGAGGAGCAGGCGGAGTACATCTCCCTGTATCCGGCGAGCGTGGGCAAGCTGGACGGCCTTCCCGTCGAGGACCGGGACGAGGCGAATCGCGTCTGGTTCAACGAGCAGCGGGCGAAGTACCAGACCGAGCTGGCCAATCTGCCGCCCGAGCCGAAGCCGAAGAACATCCTGGCCGGACGCTCTTACGTGATCAACCCGGAATGGATGAAGTGGGACAATCATAGGAAGCATGTGGAGGCCTCCCTCGACGGCATGAAGCGCATTCAGGAGCGTTTCGACGTGACGGGAAAGGTCGCCCCCTTCTCCGGCACCCGGCCTTCCGGGTACAAGCCGGCCGGCGACGGGCTGCCGCCCGCGTATCTGCTTGATTTCGACGCCGAGAAGAACGGGCGCGCGATCATCGCGAACGGCAACCCGGACATGGCCGATCACACCGCCGTGATGGTCGACGGCACCAAGAGCAAACTCGGCGCCATCCACACACCCATCGTCAGGGGCACCAACCTGTGGCAGGCCGCCAGCGCGATGCCGGGCGAGCCGAAGGTGTCGACCATCACCTGGCAGGGCTACGACGCTCCGCAGAACCTCTTCCCGCAAGGCGCGTCGAACAAGTACGCCGACCGGGCGGCGGGGGATTTCAACGACTTCCTGTCGGGGCTGCACACCTCCCACAACCCGTCGGCCGACGACCACCTGTCGGTGCAGGCTCATAGCTACGGGAGCGTGGTGGTGGGCTCTGCGGCCCGCCAGAGCACCCTGGAGGCGGACGACGTGATGTTCAGCGGGAGCCCGGGCGTCCAGGTGGGGCGGGCCGAGGACATGGACGTAGCCCCCGGACATGTGTGGAACCAGAAGGCGCAGGACGACCCGGTCCCCAGGCTGGGAGGGCCCGCCCATGGCCACCACGAGGGCCTGACGCAGTTCATCACCCCCCACGACCTCATCTTCGGCGCCAAGCAGATGTCCACCGACACCAGGGGGCACGGAAACTACTGGACGGCCGGATCGGAGAGCCTGGAGAACCAGGCGAGAGTCGTGGTGGGACGCTACGACGAGGTCCAGTTGAAGTGAGCCACTCGCGCTAGTGTGCGGGGGTGAGCCTCCATGTCGTCATAGGGTCCGGGCCCGCAGGGGCCGCCACCGCTCGGCTGCTGGCCGAGCAGGGGCGTTCGGTACGGGTCATCACCAAGTCGGGCCGAAGCCCGGAGCCCGGCATCGAACACGTCGCGCTGGACGCGACGGACAGCAAGTCACTGATCGCGGCGGTGCCAGGGGCGGCCGCGATCTACGGCTGTGCCGCACCGCCCTACCACCGCTGGGCGGGTGAGTGGCCGACGCTGGCCTCGTCGCTCTGCGCGGCGGCCGAGGCGACCGGGGCCGTCCTGGTCATGCTGGGCAACCTCTACGGCTACGGTCCGGTGGACGGTCCCATGACCGAGGAACTGCCGCTCGCGGCGACCGGCCCCAAGGGGCGGGTGCGCGCCGCCGTTTGGGAGCAGGCGCGGAACCTGCATGAGCAGGGGCGTATCAAGTCGGTCGAGGTGCGGGCCTCGGACTTCTTCGGGCCCGGCGTGACCGACGGCGGGCACCTGGCCGCGCGGGTCATGCCACGGCTGCTGCGCGGCAAGCCGGTCTCCTCGCTCGGGGATCCGGACGCCCCGCACAGTTGGAGCTATCTCCCCGATGTGGCCAGGGCCCTGGTCGAGGTCGCCGGCGAGGAACGGGCCTGGGGACGGGCCTGGCACGTGCCGACGGAGCCCGCGCGGTCCACCCGCTGATCCGCGAACTGAAGGAGATCCGTTACCAGTTCGACCGCCCGTTCGTGGTTGACGCGAGCGCTTACGAAGCCGAGTTCGCGGTACGGGCCACCCCTGTCGATGAGCAGGTCAAGGCGACGGTGGCATGGTGGCGGGAACGATCGGCCGCCACCGGGTGACCTCCGCGACGACGCCCACGCCGTCGGCACCGCCGCCCGACTCGCTCCCGCGGTCAGTTCGCAACAGGTCGCGAAATCGTTCATCAAGGTTGGAAGAGGGTCAGTGCCCGGAGTATCTCGGCCTCTTCGGACCGGGCGTTGATCCTCTGGCTGACGGCGAGGCCGGCTTCCAGGTGGGCCCGGGCCTGAGAGAGCCGTCCGGTGGCGTGTTCCGCCTCGGCCAGGGCGCGGAGGGCTTGGCATTCTTCAAGGGCGGCGTTGATGGTGCGGGCTATGGCGAGCGCCGCTGTGTGGTGAGGGAGTGCCTGCTCGCTCCGGCCGGTGGCATGGAGTGCCCGCCCCGCCCCGTTATGGGCGATGGCTTCGCTGCGGCGGTCATCAATGCTCCGTAGCACCGGGAGTGCTTTGTCGTACAGCTCCAGGGCCTCCCGCGGCCGTCCGTGCGCGCGCAAGGTATCTGCCAGGTTCATCTGGAGTATCGCGTACTGGCCCCTGCTGCCCAGAGCCTGTGAGAGCTTGATCGACTGCTGGTAGGAGCTGATGGCGTGGTCCAGGTTTCCGGCTTCCTTGTGCAGCTCGGCGAGGTTGTTCAAGGCGATGAACTGGCCTCGCCGGTCGCCCACATCACGGAAGCGGGCCAGGCCCTCGAGAAAGTACTTCAGCGCGTCTTTGTGGCGCTCGAGACCGAGGCAGATCATGCCCAGGAGATTGAAGCTTCTGCCTTGCTGGAGCCGGTCGGTCTTCTTCAGGCGGAGCTGGAGCGCGCGTTGCTGGAGACCGTGAGCTTCCGCGTGCCGGGCGGTGTACCAGTAGGAGATGGACAGATGGTGGAGGGCTTCGGCTTTCAGATCCTCGTCGTCCGCCTCCTGGGCCAACTCCAGCGCCTTCTGGGCGCTCCGGATGGACTCGTCGTAGTTGCCGGCGCAGGCACAGACGTTGCTGAGGTCGATCAGGGCCCGTCCGTGCGCGTTCGGCATGCCCGTGTTCTGCCAATGGTCAACCGCGCCGGACAGCAGCGGGGTGGCCGTACGAAGGTAGCCCTCGCCGACCAGAAAGCCGGCCAGCACATGTGCCGTCAGGGCCAGTTGGCGTGGCGAGCCATGGGCGCGGGTGTACTCCAGAGCGGCCAGAAGGCTGGGGCCCTCGGCGATGAACCACTGCTGAGGGTCGGCGTCATGCCATGCCTGATCGGTAGGGTTCTGGGGCAGGGCGATGCGGAGCCGGTGGGGGTAGGCGACGCGGTCTGCCCGGTCGGCGGTGTACAGGTAATGGTCGAGGAGGCGTTGGAGCGCGCGTCGGTTGTCGGTTTCCGGGTCGGCTCCGGCCAGCGTAGAGGCGTATTCGCGCAGCAGGTCATGGAGCCGATAGCGATGTGGTGCGGGCTCCGAGACCAGGTGGCAGGCGAGGAGCTCCTCCAGGAGGCGCTCGGCCTCCTCCACGGGGAGGTCGGTGAGCGCGGCAACGGCTCCGGGCCCGAACTCAACGCCGACGTGCAGGCCAAGGCGGCGGAAGGCCGTCTGCTGCGTGGGGGTGAGCTCGCGGTAGGAGACCTCGAACGCTTGTGACATCGCATGATGACGGTCACGGATTTCGGGCAGCCGTCTGATTGCCCGGCTGAAGCGCTCCACGAGGTCGGAAACACTCCAGGCCGGTCGGGAGAGCAGGCGCCTCGCGGTGATCGCCAGGGCGAGTGGGAGGTACCCGCACAACCGGGCCAGGGTCGCCGCTTCCCCCACGCTGGGGGCCCGCTCGTCGCCGAGCATGCACTGGAGAAGAGCGATCGCGTCCGCGCGGGACAGAACATCCAGCGCGATCTGGCGGATGCCGGTCAGGCCGTCCAGTTGGCGTCGGCTGGTAATGATGATCAAAGAGGAGGGGTCGCCCGTGAGGAGGGGGGTGACTTGCTCAGTGCCGGCGGCGTCGTCCAGGACGGCCACGAAGCGGCGGCCGCGCGTCGTGGAGCGCCACAGCGCGACCAGTCCGTTGAGGTCCTGGGGGAGTGCTTGTGCCGGCGTGCCAAGGAGGCGCAAGAGTTCACCGAGCGCCTCGGCGGAGGTCATGGGGGGCTGGAGAAGGGCGTGGCCGCGCAGGTTGAGGAAGAGTCGGCCGTCGGGGAAGTGGTCGCGCAGCTGGTGTGCGGCATGGACGGCCAGAGCGGTCTTGCCGGAGCCGGGCATGCCGGTGACCGCGGCAGCGGTGACACGCGCCTCGCGGCCCTGCGCTCTGTCGGCCCACGCGCTGGTCAGCCGGTCCAGTTCGGCCTGGCGCCCCGCCCAGACCACGTCGGGGGGAAGCGAGTCGGGCACAGGCTCGAACGCGATGCCGTGGGAGACGGCTGTAGGGGACAGTAACGCGGCGACTGATGCGCGGGCCAGGATGCCTCGGTGGATGCGCTGGAATGCCTCGCCGGGCTCGATGCCCGACTCCCGCAGCAGAAGATGCCGCGTGCGCTGCAGTAAACGGGTCGCGGCCTCGGTGCGGCCGCATCCGTGGAGAGCAAGGGCGAGCCGACCGATGACGGCCTCGTCCGTCCGGCCTCGCTCCGCGACCGGCTGAAGGCCGGCGACGGCCTCCGCGTAGTGCCCTGTTCTCAGGGAGATGTCCGCTTGGAGCAGTACGGTGGCCAGGTTCTTTTCCTCGACCATGGTGCGAAGATGTCCCGCCCAGTCTCCCGGCAGTCCGGCCAGCGGCTCTCCGCCCCATAATCGGGAGGCCTCCTGGAGCGCCTGGCGTGCTTCGCGGATGCTGCCGCTGTCGGCCAGCCAACGCCCCTGATCGAGAAGGTCGAGGTAGCGACGCAGGTCCACGGCGTCCGGGTCCGCCTGAAGCCTGTAGGTGTGCGCGCGACTGATCACGGCGGGGGCTTGCGAACCGGCAAGGGCGGAGAATGCCTTGCGGATGCGAGAAATATGTACGTAGAGGGCGTCGCGTGGCTTGGCCGGCGGGTTATTGTCCCAGACCCGGTGGACAAGCGTGTCCACGCTGACCGTCCGGCCGGCGTCCCAGGCCAGCGCGGCGAGGGTCAGTCGCTCCTTGGGCGTTCCGAGCGGGCTGCGTTGTTCTCCGGCCCATAATTCGACCGCGCCCAGTAGCAGTATGCGGAGCTTCACCAGCGACCTCCCGCCGGTACGGCACTTCAGTCCGTCACGTCATGATGACACCAAGTCATGGTCGAGGCCATGCCAAGCTGCCGGTGGGTCCGAAAAAGTTCGCACACTGAACGGTTGTGGTCGAGGCCTGTGCCCGCAGGGTAGGGAGTGGCTGTGAGTGATCTCAGCGGTAAGTGCCCTGACTGACAAGATGGGTAAGCCAGGCCCGGGGAGAGATGCATCGTGCGGGAAGCAGACATGGCCAAGGCACTGTTATCCGCCATGATTGCCAACACGCCATTGCGCAGTTCGTCCGCTGGGCAGGCCCTCAACGATGTGGTGCGTGCGAGATCCCGGCCTCCCGGGGAGCTTGCCCGGCAGTTGGAGCAAGCCGGTAGATCCGAGGAACCCCTTCCCGTCCTCCTGCAACTGGCGAACGGCCTGGCACGGTGCGCCGCCGGCGATTCCACCTGGAAGGCAGACCTGGAGACGTGGCTGCAACATCACCAACCGCAGGCTTCGGAGACGAACAACAGCATTGACGGATCAGCCCATCTGCACGGGCCGACCCTCCAGGCGGGCTCGATCCATGGAGGCGTGCACTACCATCACACGGATCCCGCTGCCTCTCGGCCCGTGCAGTTGGTGCCGCGTCAACTGAAACCCGCTCCGGCGCACTTCACGGACCGCTGTACGGAACTCCGTGAATTGCACCGCATCGCCGACTCTCGGCCGCAGGGAGGGCCCGCCCTGGCTGTCATCTGCGGCCCCGGTGGGATCGGGAAGACCGCGCTGGCCTTGCACTGGCTGCACCAGGTGGCGGACCGCTATCCCGACGGCCAGCTGTACGCCGACCTGGCCTCGGACCCCGGGGGAGACCCGGCGCTGACGGGCTTGATCCTGGGAAGATTCCTCCGTGCCATGGGCGTGGCGGGAGAACAGATCCCGGCCGAAGCCGAGGAGGCGGGTAGCCTGTTTCGCTCCCTCACGGCCCACAGGCGTATCGCAATCCTGATGGACAACGCTGTCTCCGCTGCTCAGGTGCGGGCGCTGTTGCCTTCATCGCCGTCGAGCACCGTGGTGGTGACCACCAGGTGGCGCGTGGGCGGCCTGGCCATGGACGGCGCCGAATTCATCTCCTTGACCCCCTTGCACCAGCAGGCGGGCGAAGAACTTCTGACCCGGACCGTGGGAGAGCACCGAGTATCGGCGGAGGCGGACGCGGTAGCCGGGCTTGTCGGCTTGTGCGCGGGGCTTCCCATCGCGCTGTCCATCGCGGGAGCACGGCTGGTCATGCGGCCGGAATGGCCCATCGCCCGAGTGGTGCGGGAGCTGGCGGACGAACAGCGGCGGCTCAAGGCACTGTCGCTGGAGGAGGTCACTGTCCTGAGCGTGTTCGACCTCTCCTATGACGGGCTGTCCTCGGATGCGGCCCGAGCCTACAGGTGGCTGGGTCTTCACCCGGGTCCGGAATTCACCCTCGAAGCAGCCGCGGCGGTGATACAGCTTCCCGTCGAAGACACAGCCGCGCTGGCGGAGGCCCTCGTGGACGCGAGCGTCCTGGAGGCCAGTGGCTCCGACCGGTACCGCTTTCACGACCTGGTCCGTCTGCATGCCCGGCAGCGGGCCGAGGCGCAGGACGACAGCGAGGCCCGCAGGGACGTCATCCGGCGCCTCCTGGAGTTCTACCTCTCCTTCGCCATGGCCGCCGAGCGGGTGGTGACACCGCTGGATTGGCATCTGAGCCCGGCCCATCAGCCTCTTGAGGGGCCGCCCGCCTTCGCGACGGGTCGAGATGCGCTCGAGGCGCTGGAGTGTGAACTGCCGAACCTGATGGCAATGATGCGCGTCGGCTACGAGCGTGGTTTCGACGCCCTGGTGTGGCAGTTGGCTGAGGCGATGTGGTCGCTGTTTCTCCAGCGCAAGCACTTCCCGGACTGGCTGGCCGCCTACCGGCTTGCCATCGACGCGACCATTCGCTGTGCCGACCACGCGGCCCGATCGCGCATGCACCATCACCTTGGTTTTGCCCTTCACAATCTGGGCAGGGCCGAGGAGGCTCTCGAGCAGGGGGTCGCCTCGCTGACCGCGGCCCGCGAGGCGGGACATGAACTGGCCGAAGCAGAAGCACTGGGACTGGTGGGTATGGCATACCGCTCCCAGAGGCGTTTCGATGAGGCCATCGACGCGCAGCGACGCGTGGTCGCGCTCGACCACGCGGCAGGCCGGGTGCGGGGAGAAGCCCTCGGACGGCGCAGACTCGGCCAAGCCTTGTGCTCCGCGGGGAGAATCAACGAGGCGATCGACCAGTTCGTTCAAGGCCGGGACCTGGCCGAGTCGCTGTCCGACCACACGGTCAGGGCGATGACCATGGTCTGGCTCGCGGACGCGCTCACTCGTGCCGACCGCCCCTCTGAAGCGGTTGCGATCGCGCGTGAAGCCTGGTCGATCCTCGCCGCATCGGGTTCCAGCCAGTACCGAGCCCAAGTACTGATGGTGTGGGGTGAAGCGGCCGAAGCACTCGAGGACCTGGTGACCGCGCGCGACCTCCTCAGGAAATCACGAGACTTCTACCTCGAAGCCGGCGCCCCGGATCTGGAGCGAGTCAACCGTGCGCTGGACAGGGTAGCCGCACAGCGGGGCGAATACCCTGACCAGACGTCACCATGACGGTGTCTCGACAGCGAGACTGAGGCTCGCCATGAGGTGTGTCATCCCATAACCAGCGGCCAGCCAGGGGTAGATACACACCCCGCACACCTCCGGACGCCCCGACCCGTGGCGCAGAAGAACATGCTCAGCGCGACTCCGGAACACGGTCCCGACACCGGTTGCCGGCACCGCGACAAGAGCGCACCCGGGAACTCGGGCCATCCCGGCCTCAGCAGCCCCCACAGCGCAGCCGATCGACGGCTGAGGGCGGCCGACCACCACGTCGGCACTCTGCCTCCATCGGCCCGCGGCTCCTTCCGCGATCACGAGAAACCGGTCGGCGACCATGCACGGACACCCGCTCCGCGGCCCCTCGTCCGCCCCCCAAACCCACACCGAGACGCCCGCGTCATCCTGGCTGTGCCGCAGACAGCGGCTGACTCTCAAGCTCTCCGGCGCATGACGAGCCACCGGGCCGGCGAGAGGCGAGTGCTGGCACTGAAAGAAGCTCATCCCTCTTCCCTCTGGAGGAGATCCATGCGGCTGCCCACGGGTGTCGGCAGGGGAACCGGGCGGACGGTCAGCGCCCTGCCCGGCTCGGGGAGATCGAGCAGCCGATACATCGTGCGTCGTAGGATGCCAGCGGCCAGCCCCGGGCGGGAGGTGATCAGCCCGGCTATGTGTGCCTGCCGGTCTTGACAGCGCCGCTCGGTGACCTCCCGCAACTGCCCCAGCAGCGATCTGTCCAGCCTCAGACGGACGGCCTCCCGGCTCACCGACTCCGCCAGGCTCGCCGACCGGAGGAACCGATCCTGTGGTGAAGGGGCGAGCATCACAGGGACGCCGATCGCCGCCCCGTAACTGGTGACCGACCCGTAATCCCCAATGATCACATCGGCCGCGACCAGCGCCGCGCGCCAGCCTTCCTGCGGCGGCATCAACAACAGCCCCGCGTGCAGGCAATCTGCCAGCCATGCCCGCACCTGCCAGGCTCCGTGGACGCCCCAGATGTTGGGGTGCAGAATCGCCGCCACCCGGTACTCCTCAGACGGCAACTCCCGCAACAGCCGTTCCGGTAGATCCGGATGACTCCCGAACGCGGACTCCGGCTGCCAGCTCGAGGTCACCACCACCAGCCTCTGGTCCGCGCCTACGTTCAAGGCGCGCCGATAGCGTTCCCGCAAGGGCACACTGGCCACCAACCGGTCGAAGCAGATGTCACCCGCCACCACCGCCACGGGTACTGCCTCAGGGCACGACTTTCTCAGCACCGCGAGTTCATGCTCATGTGTGAGCGACAGGGCCGCCGGCACCAGCCGTCCACGATGGACCAGCGTCCCCCGATCCAGGGCGTGCGACGGATGCGCGTCCGGACCCGCGCTCCGCGCGCGTAACCGGGAAGCCATCACGCCCGCCCCGTGCGGCAGCAACATCACCCTCCCGTGCAGCTGCTCCACAGCCGTCTCACTGGCAGCCAGCACGAGATCGAACTCACACTGAACGGCCTGCTGCCACGGGAGAAGGAATCCGCCCTGAGCCCGTACGAACTCCTCCGCGCCATGACAGATCGCACCGTTCGGCGCGGGTGCGACGGTGAACATCACCACGACGCGATGGTCGGACTCCAGCAGCGCAAGTACCTCCATCAGCCGAATGCCGGCCACCATGAACGGCACCACGACCAGCACCGTGCGGCCCCCCGTACGCAGCACGCGGCTGTGCGCGCCCAGGCCGACCGGCCCATTCACCCACGCGGCCCCCGCCATCACCGGCCGCCGCCCACGCCACGGTCGACCTTCTCCGAGCACCCGGCAGGTGCGGCCGGTAAGCATCCATCGACACCAAACATGACATCCCCCTGAACGTCGGCTACCCGTCTGTGACGAGAACTGCCCATGGGGTCCGATGGATTGCTTGCACCGGCCTTGCGGAATCCTTGCTGCTGACGTCACGGCCTTCGAGGCCAAGGCCTGCCCCTGCAGTGGGGCCCGCGTGGATGCCACGGTCAGGCCGGACCGGCCCGGCCGGCATGGACGGGGTCCGTGGCACCGACAACGTCGAACAGCTCCGCCTGGACGCGGTCCAGCGCGAGGCGCACCGCCCCCAGGGCCACGGACTCATCGCCCGGGGCCGACACCTCGACGCGTACCGGGAACAGGCACAGCCGCTCCGGCTCCGCGCGCAGCGGCTGGTGCGCAACACCCTCTAATGGGTGGATCCGTTCCTGCCGGGCTCGCGCGGGTCGTCCATCAACGGCTTCCCCAAGACGTTCACCATCGCGGCCCGGTCGCCGACCAGACGTATCACCTCACCGCCCGGCCGTAGAGCGGTTCCTGGGGGAGGGCCCTGTGGCCGTGCAACCTGTGACCGCAGGGTCGTGGTGGGGGCCGGCCTGCTGGCCGGATGGTCCGTCGACAAGCCGGCGGGATGGGCATGCCGGCCCCCACAGATCCCGACTGGGCGGACTACCCCGACCTCGCCTTGGGGAGTCCGGCCGCTCGGCCCTCGCCACGGCGGCGCCACCGCACTGCGCTACTTCACGAAGTCCGAGACGACCCGGGCCGGCCAGGTGCCCACGGTGAGCATTCCGGCCGAGTACGCACGGGATATCAGGGCGGCACGGTTGCGGGCCTTCATCTTCCGGAGCATCGAGCCCACGTGATATTCGACGCCCTGCCTGCTGAGATAGAGGTTGGAGGCCATCTGGATGGTCGACGCGCCGGTGGCCACCCCTTCCAGGATCCGGGCCTCCAGCGGCGAGAGCAACAGACGGCGCTGGGTGCCCGGCTCGTCCTCCGGCGTCTGGTTGTCCGGCTTGACGAGGACGACGATGGCGGACAGCCCGTCCGACGACCCCTGGACGGCGGTGGCGGTCAGCACACCCGAGAACGGGCGTCCGCTCGAGCGGTATCCCACGACCCGTTCGGTGAACCGGGTCCGCCGGCCGTCGTGCAGCCGCAGGAAGTGTTCACGAAGGACGGAAGGCGCACTGGGGCGCAGCAGCTCGAACAGGTTCCGGCCACACAGCTCCGCCGAGGATCCGGCGAAGTAACGGAAGAACTCATCGTTGCCCGCCTGGACCCGCAGGTCCGGGTCGAGGGTGGCCATGCCCGTGCCGTGCCCGCCTGTGGACACACGGGTCCGGTTCCCGTCGTCACTCTGACCGGGGGCCGAGGAAGTCACCGGGATGGTGTGGGACAGAGTCAAGAGGAGTCACCTCTTTCGGTCGTTTCAGCGACGACGCGAGGGACGTTGCCCGTGAAATGCTGAGGGCGCGGTCCTGATATGCGGCCTCGACGCCGTCAATTGGCCATGCTTTAAGTTGGCTTTCAGTGACGGTTGTGCGGTCACGATTCGTGCTACCCCCGTGAACGTCAACTGATCTTACTGCCAGAGGCTCCAGTGACGGGTGTTAGGTTCAGTTCCAACTGTATATCGGAACCGCACTCCCTTCTGCTGCCCGTGTCTCGCATTGTGGTGACCGTTCTTGCCCGAGTGCCCGCGTCGGTCACCGGGGCGAGCTGCTTGTCCATGGGGCGTGGAGCGTAAGAGAGGGGCGTGGTCACGGTGTGCCGGGAGTCTCGGTGCGTGGACCGGAGCACGCTCGCCGACGGGTCTTGAACTGGCCAGTATCCCCTTGCTACCTGCGAAGACATGGATGACAGCGAACCCGGCGAGGCACTCCAAGTCTCGGAAATCCCCTAGCGTATTCCCGCTTCCTTGACATCATTCCGGAGCGGCTGTGAAGGTTGGGCTAGACAACCTCGCATTCGGATCCGGGCAGCCGACCCACGGCCATTGCGGGTGTGCCCCATGCAGTGGAATGCGTCGAATTCCCTGTGCCGCCCACTGCGCGAAAAAACCACTCGACGGTCTTTCCGTGGTCGTGGAAGGGATCCTTCATGTCCAAGCGTGCGCTGATCACTGGAATTACTGGCCAGGACGGCTCGTATCTGGCCGAGCACCTCCTTGCGCAGGGTTATCGAGTCTGGGGATTGATCAGAGGCCAGGCCAATCCAAGGAAGCTGAGGATCAGTCGGCTGGCCTCGGACGTCACCTTTGTCGACGGCGACCTGATGGATCAGGCGAGCCTGGTGGCGGCCGTCGACGCGGTCCAGCCGGACGAGGTGTACAACCTCGGTGCCATCTCGTTCGTGCCGATGTCCTGGCAGCAGTCCGAATTGGTCACCGAGGTCAACGCCATGGGTGTGCTGCGGATGCTGGAGGCGATCCGCATGGTGAGCGGGCTGGACAAGTCCCGTGGTGGCGGCGGAGGCAGCGGAGGGATCCGCTTCTATCAGGCGTCCTCGTCGGAGATGTTCGGGAAGGTCACCGAGACGCCACAGCGGGAGACGACGATCTTCCATCCCCGCAGCCCGTACGGCGCGGCCAAGGCATACGGGCACTTCATCACCCGCAACTACCGCGAGTCCTTCGGGATGTACGCCGTCTCCGGGATGTTGTTCAACCACGAATCGCCCCGCCGTGGCGCGGAGTTCGTGACCAGGAAGATCTCGCTGGCGGTGGCCCAGATCAAGCTCGGGCTCCAGGACAAGCTCTTTCTGGGCAACCTGGACGCGGTGCGTGACTGGGGCTTCGCCGGGGACTACGTCCGTGCGATGCACCTGATGCTTCAGCAGGATGAGCCGTCCGACTATGTGGTGGGAACCGGTCGCATCCATTCGGTGCGCGACGCCGTGCGCATGGCCTTCGAGTGTGTGGACCTGGACTGGGAGGACTATGTGGCCATCGACCCGACCCTGGTCCGCCCCGCCGAGGTGGAGACGCTGTGCGCCGACAGCACACGGGCCCGCACCGAGCTGGGCTGGGAGCCGACCGTGGACTTCCGTGAACTGATGAACATGATGGTGGAGTCCGACCTCCGCCAGGCCTCCCGCGAACGCGACTACGGCGATCTCCTGTCGGCCACGAGTTGGTGAGTACCGTCGCTCAGGTTGCCCGGTGGCGTGTCCCAGCGCCACCGGGCACTGTCGTGTTCCCGCGTGTTCCCTCGTATTTCCCGGGTATTCCCTGGTGTTTTCTCGTGTTCCGTTGTGTTCCCTGGTCACCGGGGGCGAGGGACTAGGGGTTTCCTCGCGGGCTCGTGATGACACTGGGCTGGGGGAGCCCTTGACCGCCATCACATGCGGCCACCCCCGCGGGGCCGCCGACCGCTGTTTCCCGAGTGGGGGGAAGCAGCCGGTCGCGGCCCCGGTCGGCGGCCCCGGCTCCTCCCCGGCCGCGTGTGTCCGGTGGGTTCGGTCGCGACGAATCCCTCCCCTGCCTGTGCGGATTGCCTGCGCCAGCGTCGAGATGGGTTGAGTGAGATGGACAACGAACAGAAGCTCAGGGACTATCTCAAACGGGCGAGCGCCGATCTGCGGCGGACCCGTCGGCGACTGGGCGAGATCGAGGCCGCGGCACAGGAGCCGATCGCCATCGTCGGCATGAGCTGCCGCTACCCGGGCGGGGTGACCGGTCCGGAGGACCTGTGGCGCATGGTCGAGTCCGGTGAGGACGGCATCTCCGCCCTGCCGGCCGACCGGGGCTGGGATCTCGGTGAGCTGGCCGGGACGGCCGCCTCCGGCGGATTCCTGCACGACGCCCCCGAGTTCGACGCGGACTTCTTCGGCATCTCGCCGCGCGAGGCGCTGGCGATGGACCCGCAGCAGCGGGTGCTGCTGGAGGCCGCCTGGGAGGCGTTCGAGCGGGCCGGGATCGAACCGGGCACCCTCCGCTCCAGCCGGACCGGCATGTTCGTGGGCGCGATGGCGCAGGACTACCGGGTGGGCCCGGCCGACGGTGTGGAGGGCTTCCAGCTCACCGGCAACACCACCAGTGTCATGTCCGGCAGGCTCTCCTACACCTTCGGTGTCGTCGGGCCGGCCGTCACCGTGGACACGGCGTGTTCGTCGTCGCTGGTCGCCCTGCATCTGGCCACCCAGTCGCTGCGCGCGGGGGAGTGCTCGCTGGCGCTCGCGGGCGGCATCACCATCATGTCGAGTCCGGCCACCTTCATCGAGTTCGGCCGCCAGGGCGGTCTGTCGGCCGACGGCCGCTGCCGTTCGTTCGCCGACTCCGCGGACGGCACCGGCTGGGCCGAGGGCGTCGGCGTGCTCGTCCTGGAACGGCTGTCGGACGCCCGCCGCAACGGGCACGAGGTGCTGGCGGTGGTGCGGGGCACGGCCGTCAACCAGGACGGCGCGTCCAACGGGCTGACCGCGCCCAACGGCCCCTCGCAGCAGCGGGTGATCGAGCAGGCGCTGATCAACGCCCGGCTGTCCGCCGACCAGATCGACGCGGTGGAGGCGCACGGCACCGGTACGACGCTGGGCGACCCGGTCGAGGCCCAGGCGCTGCTGGCCACTTATGGCCAAGGCCGCGGCGACCGGGGCCCGTTGCTGCTCGGGTCAGTGAAGTCGAACCTCGGGCACACCCAGGCCGCGGCCGGTGTCGCGGGCATCATCAAGATGGTCATGGCGATGCGGCACGGGGTGCTGCCGCGCACCTTGCACATCGACCGGCCCTCGACCCATGTGGACTGGGAGTCGGGCGCCGTGGAACTGCTGACCGAGTCGACCGCCTGGCCGGACACCGGCGAGCCGCGCCGGGCCGGGGTCTCCTCGTTCGGGATCAGCGGCACCAACGCCCACACCATCATCGAACAGGCCCCCGCCGAGGCGCCGGGCGAGGACGAGCCGACCGGGCCCGACGGCGTGGCGGCCGGGCCCCACCCGGACGCTGACCCCGCCGAGGCACCCGAACCCGCCGAGACAGCCGAACCCGCCATGATCCTCGACCCGGGCGTGGTGCCGCTGCCGGTGTCGGGCCGGACCCCCGAGGCGCTGCGGGAGCAGGCCGCCCGGATCCGCGCCCACCTGGACGCCGGTCCCGGGCTCGGCCTCACCGACCTCGCCTTCTCGCTGGCCACCACCCGGGCGGGCTTCGAACACCGCGCCGTCATCACCGCGGGCGATCGCGCCACCGCGGCCGCCGCGCTGTCCGCGCTGGCCTCCGACGATTCCCCCGCCGGCCTGGTCAGAGGCACCGCGCGAGCCACACGAAAGCTGGCGTTCCTGTTCGCCGGGCAGGGCAGCCAGCGGCTGGGCATGGGGCGCGAGCTGGCAGAGCGTTTCCCGGTGTTCGCCGAGGCGCTGGACGCCACCATCGCCGCGCTGGACACCTGGCTCGACCGCCCGCTGCGCGAGGTCCTCTTCGCGGCCGAGGGCACCCCCGAAGCCGCCCTGCTGGACCGCACCGCCTACGCCCAGCCCGCGCTGTTCGCCGTCGAGGTCGCCCTGTTCCGGCTGGTCGAGTCCTGGGGCATCACCCCCGACTTCCTGGCCGGGCACTCCATCGGGGAGATCGCGGCCGCCCACGCGGCCGAGGTCTTCTCGCTGGCCGACGCGACACAACTGGTCGTGGCGCGCGGCCGGCTGATGGAGGAGCTGCCGGCCGGCGGGGCGATGGTGTCCGTACAGGCCACCGAGTCCGAGGTGGCGCCGCTGCTGACCGAGCGCTCCGACCACGTCTCCATCGCGGCGGTCAACGGCCCCTCTGCCGTCGTGGTGGCGGGCGACGAGGACGCGGTGGCCGAGATCGAGGCGTACTTCGCGGGCGACGGCCGTAAGACCAAACGGCTGCGGGTCAGCCACGCCTTCCACTCGCCCCGCATGGAACCGATGCTCGCGGAGTTCCGCGCCGTGGTCGCGGGGCTGTCGCCGCAGGCGCCGGTCGTGCCGGTCGTATCCAACCTGACCGGCGCCCAGGCGACCGTGCAGGAGCTGACGTCCGCCGACTACTGGGTGGACCACGTACGCTGGGCGGTGCGGTTCGCCGACGGCATCGGCTGGCTGCACGGACACGGCGTCGACACATACCTGGAGCTGGGCCCCGACGGCGTCCTGTCCGCGCTGACCCGGACCTGCCTCGAAAACGCCGCCACCGACGGGGATCCGGGCGGGGACGCGGGCGGGCCCGGCGCCGCCGTCCCGCTGCTGCGACCGGGCCGCCCCGAGCCCGTGGCCCTCACCACCGCGCTGGCCGAGCTGTACGTACGCGGCGTTCCGGTCCACTGGGACCGCTACTTCGCCGGGACCGGTGTCCGGCGGGTGGACCTGCCGACCTATCCGTTCCAGCGCCGGCGGTACTGGCCCAAGGGCCTCCTCTCTCCGGCGGGCGATATGCGGGCCGCGGGCATGGGCGCCGCGCACCACCCGCTGCTGGCCGCCGCCGTGTCCCTGGCGGACTCCGACGGCTTCCTGCTCACCGGCAGGCTCTCTCTGCGGACCCATCCCTGGCTGGCCGACCACGCCGTGCGCGGCACCGTCATCCTGCCCGCGACGGCCTTCCTGGAGCTGGCCATCCGCGCGGGTGACGAGGTCGGCTGCGACCGGGTCGAGGACCTCACCCTCGCCGCGCCGCTGGCGCTGCCCGAGCACGGCGGCGTCCAGGTGCAGATGTGGCTCGGCGGCCCGGACGAGTCCGGCCGGCGGACCCTGAACCTCTACTCCCGGCCCGACGGCGAGGGCACCGACGAACTGCCGTGGACCCGGCACGCGACCGGTGTGCTCACCACCGGCGGGCACGAGATCGCCTTCGACGCCGCCCAGTGGCCGCCGGCCGATGCGCAACCTCTCGCGCTGGACGGCCTCTACGACCGGCTGGCACAGGACGGCCTCGACTACGGGCCGCTCTTCCAGGGGCTGCGGGCCGCCTGGAAACGCGGTGAGGAGACGTTCGCCGAGGTGGCGCTGGAGCCCTCGGCGGAGGCCCCCGACGGCTCGTTCGGGTTGCACCCCGCCCTGCTCGACGCCGCCCTCCACGCGATGCTCGCCGACCCCGGCCGGGACCCGGACCCCGACGGCCGGGGCACTGTCCTGCCGTTCTCCTGGGAGGGCGTGTCCCTGCACGCGACCGGCGCGTCCGAGATACGGGTACGGATGTCCCGGGCCGAGGACGGCAGCCTGTCGATCGCGGCCGCGGATCCCTCCGGACAACCCGTCGCCTCGGTTGAGGCGCTGACGCTGCGCGCCCTGCCGGCCGGCGGTCCCGGCGGCGGGGCCGCGGCCGGGCGGGACTCGCTGTTCCGTGTGGACTGGACGCCGTTGCCCGCCTCGGCGACGGACGGGACACCAGCGGGAGCCGTCCCCGGGCCCGTGGTGGTGCTCGGGCCGGATGTCCTGGGGCTCGCCGAGGCCCTGCGAACCGCCGGCACCGAGGCGGAGGTCCACGACGACCCGGCCGCCCTGGCCGACCCGGATGCCGCACCGCCCGGTGCGGTGCTGGTCCCGCTCCTCGGCGAGACCGCCGGGGAGATGTCCGACGCGGTCCGTACGCTGACGACACGGGCGCTGGACCTGCTGCGTGTCCGGTCGGCCGAGGAGGGGCCGGCGGGCGCCCGGCTGGTCTTCGTGACCCGGGGGGCGGTGGCCGCCGACCGCGGAGAAGCCGCGTTCGGGGAATCTCACGGTGAAGACGCCGACGCGGTCCTCGACCTCGCCGCGGCGGCCGTCTGGGGCCTGGTGCGTTCCGCACAGGCCGAGGCGCCCGGCCGGTTCACCCTGCTGGACCTGGACCCCGAGGATCCCTCAGCGGTCGTGCCCGTGCGGGCGCTGGCGGCCGATGAACCCCAACTGGCCGTCCGCCGCGGCACCGTGCTGGCGCCGCGGCTCGCCCGGGTCACCGCGCACGCGGCAGACACGCCCAACGCGCCGGATCCGGCGACCGGCTGGAACACCGAGGGCACGGTCCTGATCACCGGCGGCACCGGCGGTTTGGGCGCCCTGTTCGCCCGGCATCTGGCCGCCGAGCGCGGCGTACGCCATCTGCTGCTGCTCAGCCGCCGCGGCGGCGCGGCCGAGGGCGCCGCCGAGCTGGTCGCCGACCTCGCCGGCCACGGGGCGGACGCGACCGTCGTGGCCTGTGACGCGGCCGATCCCGCCGCGCTGGCCGCCGTGCTGGCGCGGGTCCCCGCCGAGCATCCGCTGACCGCGGTCGTCCACGCGGCCGGAGTGCTCGACGACGGCATGATCGGCTCGCTGACGGCCGAACGTATGGACACCGTGCTGCGGCCCAAGGCCGACGCGGCCTGGGCCCTGCACCAGGCGACCGACGGTCTTGAGCTGAGCGCGTTCATCGTCTTCTCGTCGCTGGCCGGCACCGTCGGCACCGCCGGTCAGGGCAACTACGCGGCGGCCAACGCGTTCCTGGACGCGCTCGCCCGCCACCGGAGGTCCCGGGGCCTGCCCGCCCAGTCCCTGGCCTGGGGGCCGTGGGCCCTTTCGGACGGGATGACCGGCTCCCTCACCGAGGCGGACCTGCGGCGGCTGGCGCGGATGGGTACCCCCGCCCTCTCGCCCGAGCAGGGCCTCGCCCTGTTCGACACCGCGGTCTCGGGCGGCCACCCCGTCCTGCTGCCGGTACGGTTCGACCTGGCGGCGTTGCGTGCCTCCGCCGACATACCGCATCTGCTGCGCGGGCTGATCCGCAAGGCCCACCGCCGGGCGGTGGTGGCGGGCTCGGGCGCCGCCTCGGGGCTGGCGCAGCGGCTCGCCCGGCTGGACGGCGATCAGCGCACCCGGACCGTGGTGGACCTGGTCCGGGCCCAGGTCGCCGGCGTGCTCGGCCACCCGGGTCCCGAGGCCGTGGACCCGGACCGTGCCTTCCAGGACCTGGGGTTCGACTCGCTGACCGCGATCGAGCTGCGCAACCGGCTGAGCGCGGCCACCGGGCTGCGCACCTCGGCCACCGCCGTCTTCGACTACCCCACGGTCACCGCGCTCGCCGTCCATGTACTCGACGTATTCGACGAACTCCTCGGCAGCCGTGCCGCGGCAGCCCCCGACCCGGCACGGCCGAATCCCGTCACGGCTGCCGAGGACCCCGTCGTCATCGTGGGGATGGGCTGCCGTTATCCGGGCGGCGTCGGCTCGCCCGAGGATCTGTGGCGGCTGGTCAGCGAGGGCACCGACGCGATCTCCGGGCTCCCCGCCAACCGCGGCTGGGACCTGGAGACGCTCTACGACCCGGACCCCGACCACCACGGCACCACGTACACCCGTGGGGGCGGATTCCTCCACGACGCGGGCGAGTTCGACGCGGCCTTCTTCAACATGAGCCCGCGCGAGGCGCTGGCCACCGACACCCAGCAGCGGTTGCTGCTGGAGACCTCCTGGGAGGCGGTCGAACGGGCCGGGATCGACCCGGTGTCGCTGCGCTCCAGCCGGACCGGCGTGTTCACGGGGGTGATGTACAACGACTACGGCACCGTGCTCGCGGGCGGCGGAGACTTCGAGGGCTTCCTGGGCAGCGGCACCTCCCCGAGCGTGGCCTCGGGCCGGGTGTCGTACACGCTGGGCCTGGAGGGCCCGGCGGTGACCGTGGACACCGCGTGTTCGTCCTCGCTGGTGGCCATGCACCTGGCGGCGCAGGCGCTGCGGGAGGGCGAATGCTCGCTCGCGCTCGCCGGCGGTGTCACGGTGATGTCGACACCGGCGTCGTTGATCGAGTTCTCGCGGCAGCGGGGGTTGTCGCCGGATGGGCGGTGCAAGGCGTTCGCGGAGTCGGCCGATGGTGTGGGCTGGTCCGAGGGCGTGGGCGTGGTGGTGTTGGAGCGGCTGTCCGACGCCCGCCGTAACGGGCACGAGGTGCTCGCTGTGGTGCGGGGTTCCGCGGTGAACCAGGACGGCGCGTCGAACGGTCTGACGGCGCCGAACGGTCCGTCGCAGCAGCGGGTGATCCGGCAGGCGCTGGCGAGTGGCGGTCTGTCGGCCTCGGACGTGGACGCGGTGGAGGCGCATGGCACGGGCACCACCCTGGGTGATCCCATCGAGGCGCAGGCGCTGCTGGCCACCTACGGGCGGGACCGGGACGGGGACCGGCCGTTGTGGCTGGGGTCGGTGAAGTCGAACATCGGTCATACGCAGGCCGCGGCGGGTGTGGCGGGTGTGATCAAGATGGTGATGGCCATGCGGCACGGTGTGCTTCCGGGCACGCTGCACGTGGACGCGCCGTCGTCGCATGTGGACTGGGAGACGGGCGCGGTCGAGCTGCTCACCCGGGCGGTGGAGTGGCCGTCGACGGGCCGGGTGCGCCGGGCGGGGGTGTCCTCGTTCGGGATCAGCGGCACCAACGCCCACCTGATCGTCGAACAGCCCGCGCCGTCGAGCCCCGAGCCCGAGGAGGCCGCACCCCGGGACGGCGGCCACGGTGCCGTCGTCTGGCTGCTCTCCGGCCGCGGCCGCGCGGCGCTGCGGGCCCAGGCCGCCCGCCTGGCATCCCGCGCGGACGCCGACCCCGGCCTGGACGCCACCGATGTCGCGCTCTCGCTCGCCACCACCCGCTCGGCCTTCGAGCAGCGCGCCGCGGTGGTCGCGCCGGACCGGTCCGGGCTGCTACGCGCGCTGGCCGCGCTCGCCGAGGGCCGCCCCGACCCCGCCGTGATCGAGGGCGAGGCGGGAGGCACGGACAAGCTGGCGCTGCTCTTCTCCGGCCAGGGCAGCCAGCGGCCCCGGGCGGGCCGGGAGCTGTACGCGCGGTTCCCGGTGTTCGCCCGGGCGCTGGACGAGGTCTGCGACCGGCTGGACCCGTACCTGGACCGCCCCCTGCGCGAGGTGCTGTTCGCCGACGAGGGCACGCCCGAGGCCGAACTGCTGGACCGGACCGGCTGGACGCAACCCGCCCTGTTCGCCGTCGAGGTGGCGCTCTTCCGGCTCATGCTCTCGTGGGGCGTCGAACCCGACTACGTCGCGGGCCACTCGATCGGCGAGCTGGCGGCGGCCCACGCCGCCGGTGTGCTGACCCTCCAGGACGCCTGCGCCCTGGTGGCCGCGCGGGCCCGGCTGATGCAGGCCCTGCCTGACGGCGGGGCGATGGTGTCCGTACAGGCCACCGAGGAGGAGGTGGCACCGCTGCTGGCCGGCCGGGACCACGAGCTCGCGGTCGCCGCGGTGAACGGTCCGTCCGCGCTGGTCCTCTCCGGTGACGAGGCGGCGGTTCTCGAGGTCGCGGCACACTTCCGCGACCTGGGCCGCAAGACCCGGCGGCTCCGGGTCAGCCATGCCTTCCACTCGCCCCGCATGGACGCCATGCTCGACGGCTTCGGCGAAGTGGCACGGGGCCTGGCCTACGCGGCGCCGGCCATCCCGATCGTGTCGAACGTGACCGGCGGGATCGTCACCGAGGAAGAGATCTGCTCCCCGGACTACTGGGTGGAACACGTCCGCGGGACGGTCCGCTTCGCCGACGGCGTGCGCACCCTGCGCGATGCGGGCGCGACGACCTTCCTCGAACTCGGCCCGGACGGCGTCCTGTCCGCGATGGCTGAGGACACGCTCGGCGCGGAGTCCACGGCCGAGGCGGTGCCGGCGCTGCGGGCCGACCGCGCCGAGGACCTGACGGCCGCGGCGGCCCTGGCCAGGCTGCACGTCCGCGGGGTGCGCGTGGACTGGCCCGGGTACTTCGGCGGCCGCGGAGCACGCCGTGTCGATCTGCCGACGTACGCCTTCCAACACGACTTCTACTGGCCCGACACCGCCGCGCGCACGAGCCCGGAGGCGGTCGCGGATCCGGCGGACGAGCGGCTGTGGAGCGCGGTCGAGCGCAGGGACGCCGCGGAACTGGCCACGGTGCTGGGGCTGGAGGACGAACACCACGCGTCGCTCTACGCCCTGCTGCCCGCGCTCTCCTCATGGCGTCAGAACCGGCATGAGAAGGCCGTGCTGGACTCCTGGCGGTACCAGGTGGAGTGGAAGCCGCTGCGGGTGTCCACGGCACCGGTGGCGGTCGGCACCTGGCTGGTCGTGACCGCGGACGGCGCGCCCGACGACCCGTTCGAGGACGACGTGGTGGACGCGCTGCGCGCACACGGGGCTCGTGTCCACCGGGTGGTCCTGGACGACGCGTGCGGCGACCGCGCCGTCCTGGCCGCACGGCTCGGGGACGTTCGAGGAGACGTTCAGGGGGACGCTCCAGGGGCGGAAGGCGCCGAGGACGGGGTGCGCCTCGACGAGGTGTCCGGAGTGCTCTCGCTGCTGGCCGCCGCCGAGCGCCCCGCCCCCGCGCATCCGGCCCTGCCCGCCGGTCTGGCGCTCACCGTCGCCCTGGTGCAGGCGCTCGGCGACCTCGGCGTCACCGCCCCGCTGTGGAACGCCACGCGGGGCGCCGTGTCCACCGGGCCGTCCGACCCGGTCGTCGGCCCGCTCCAGGCGGCGATCTGGGGCCTGGGACGAGCCGCCGCCCTGGAACACCCCGCGCGGTGGGGCGGACTGGTCGACCTGCCCGAGGTGCTCGACCGGCCCGCGGCCCAGCGGCTCGTGAGCGTGCTGGCCGGATCCACCGCGCCCGACTCCGTCCACCGCGACGAGGACCAGGTGGCGATCCGCGCCACCGGAGTGTCCGCCCGCAGGCTGACCCACCGCACGGTGGACGACCTGCCCGCCCCTCGCGACTTCACCGCGCGCGGCACCGTCCTGGTCACCGGCGGCACCGGCGCCCTGGGGGCCGAGGTCGCCCGGTGGCTGGCGCGCGCCGGCGCCGAACACCTGGTGCTGACGAGCCGCCGGGGCACACAGGCCCCCGGCGCGGACGAGTTGCGCGCCGAACTCGAGGCCCTGGGGGCCGGGGTGCGGATCGTGGCCTGCGACGCCGCCGACCGCGACGCGCTGGCCGCCGCCCTCGCGGACCTTCCCGCCGACTCCCCGCTCACCGGGGTCGTGCACACCGCGGGTGTCGCCTCGACCACACCTCTGGAGGGCATGGCACCCGAGGAGTTCGAGGAGGCCGTCGCGGCGAAACTGGCCGGGGCCGCCCACCTCGACGCCCTGCTGGGCGACCGCGACCTGGATCTGTTCGTGCTGTTCGGCTCCATCGCGGGAGTGTGGGGAAGCGGCGGCCAGAGCGCCTACGGCGCGGCGAACGCCTACCTGGACGCGCTGGCGGAACACCGCCGCGCCCGCGGACTCGCGGCCACCTCCGTGGCCTTCGGCCCGTGGGCCGAGTCCGGCATGGCCACCCACGACGCGATGGCGGACGGGCTCAAACGGCGCGGCCTGCGGTTCCTGGCGCCCGAGCGGGCCATGGCCGAACTGCGCCGCGCCGTGGTGCACGGCGACGCGACCGTGACCGTCGCCGACGTCGACTGGGACCGGTACCTCCCCGTCTTCACCTCCGTACGGCCGAGCCCGCTGCTCGGCGACCTGCCCGAGGCCCGGGAGCAGGCGCAGGCGGGGCAGCGGTCCGCGTCCGAGGCCGCGGACGGCGCGCCGGAGCTGGCCCGACGACTGCGCGGGCGCACCGAGGCGGAGCAGGAGCGGCTGCTGACGAGCCTGGTCCGCGGCGAGGCGGCCGCCGTGCTCGGGCACGCCTCCGCCGACGGGGTACCCGAAGAGCGTGCCTTCCGCGACCTGGGGTTCGACTCGCTGACCGCGGTGGAGCTGCGCAAGCGGCTGGTCACCCAGACCGGCCTGAGCCTGCCGAGCACCACGGCCTTCGACTACCCGAGCCCCCTGGCCCTGGCCCGGCATCTGCGCACGCTGATCCTCGGCACCGGGGCGGCCGGCGCCGGGCCCGTGGCGCTCTCCTCGGCGTACGACGACGAGCCGATCGCCATCGTCGGGATGAGCTGCCGCTTCCCCGGCGGCGTACGCTCCCCCGAACAGCTGTGGCAGCTCGTGGCCGACGGGACCGACGCCATCTCGGAGTTCCCCGCCGACCGCGGCTGGGACACCGCCGCGCTGTACGACCCCGACCCCGACCGGGCGGGCAGGACGTACTCGACACTGGGCGGCTTCCTGCACGAGGCGGGGGAGTTCGACCCGGCGTTCTTCGGGATCTCGCCGCGTGAGGCGCTGTCCATGGACCCGCAGCAGCGGCTGCTGCTGGAGACGGCCTGGGAGAGTTTCGAACGGGCCGGCATCGACCCGCGGTCACTGCGCTCCAGCCTCACCGGCAGCTTCATCGGATCGACCTTCCAGGACTACGGCACCGGTGTCGCGGACGGCACCGAGGGCCACATGGTCACCGGAAGCAGCCCCAGCGTGCTCTCCGGCCGGCTGTCCTATGTGTTCGGACTCGAAGGCCCCGCCGTCACCGTGGACACCGCGTGTTCGTCGTCATTGGTGGCCCTGCACCTGGCGTGCCGGTCGCTGCGCGAGGGGGAGAGCTCGCTCGCCCTGGTGGGCGGCGCGACCGTGATGGCCACGCCCGCCTCGTACCTCGCCTTCAGCCGCCAGCGGGCGCTGGCCGCGGACGGCCGGTGCAAGGCGTTCTCCGACACGGCCGACGGCATGACCCTGGCCGAGGGCGTCGGAGTCCTGCTGGTCGAGCGGCTCTCCGACGCCCGGCGCCACGGGCACCCGGTACTCGCGCTGGTCCGCGGTTCGGCGGTCAACCAGGACGGCGCCTCCAACGGTCTCACCGCGCCCAACGGACCGTCCCAGCAACGGGTCATCCGGCAGGCCCTGGCCAACGCGCGCCTGTCGGCGGGCGACGTGGACGCAGTCGACGCGCACGGCACCGGCACGTCGCTGGGCGACCCGATCGAGGTCCAGGCGCTCCAGGCGGTCTACGGCGAGGACCGCGCCGCGGACCGGCCGCTGCTGCTGGGCTCGGTGAAGTCCAACATCGGGCACACCCAGTCCGCGGCCGGTGTGGCAAGCGTGATCAAGATGGTCATGGCGATGCGCCACGGACTGCTGCCCAAAACCCTGCACGCCGAGCAACCGTCGTCCCATATCGACTGGTCACCCGGCACGGTGGCGCTGCTGTCCGACCCTGTCGCATGGCCGGACTCCGGAGCGCCGCGCCGCTGCGCCGTGTCCTCGTTCGGCGTGAGCGGCACCAACGCGCACGCCGTGCTCGAGCAGGCGCCCGCGACCCCGCCGCGGACCCCCGCCGAAGACCCGGTCGAGCAGGGCGCGGGGGCCCTGTCATGGGTGCTGTCGGCCCGCGGCGCCGCCGCGCTGCGGGAGCAGGCCGCCAACCTGCTCTCCCACCTGGACGGCCACCCCTGGACCACACCGGCCGACATCGCGTATTCGCTGGTCACCTCGCGGTCGCTGTTCGAACACCGGGCCGTGGTCGTCGGCGAGAGCACCGAGGACTTCCGGCGGGAACTGGAGGCGCTCGCGAAGGGCACCTCGTCGGCCGCGGTGGTGCGCGGGGTCGCCGATGTGGAGGGGAGGTCGGTGTTTGTCTTCCCGGGGCAGGGTTCGCAGTGGGCGGGTATGGGGGCCCGGCTGCTGGATGAGTCCCCGGTGTTCGGGGAGCGGTTGGGGGAGTGTGCCGCGGCTCTGGCGCCGTTTGTCGACTGGTCGTTGATGGATGTGGTGCGGCAGGTCGAGGGTGCTGTGTCGTTGGAGCGGGTGGATGTGGTGCAGCCGGTGTCGTGGGCGGTGATGGTGTCGCTGGCTGCGGTGTGGCGTTCTTGTGGTGTGGAGCCGGATGCGGTGGTGGGTCACTCTCAGGGTGAGATCGCGGCGGCGTGTGTGGCGGGTGCGCTGTCGTTGGAGGACGGCGCTCGGGTGGTGGCGTTGCGGAGTCAGGCGATCGCAGGTCGGCTTGCGGGTGCTGGGGGTATGGCGTCGGTGCCGCTGCCGGTGGCCGAGGTGGAGTCGCGGTTGGAGCGCTGGGCCGGCCGGGTGTCGGTCGCCGCTGTCAACGGGCCGCGGTCGGTGGTGGTGTCGGGTGACCGGGAGGCGCTGGACGAGCTGATCGAGGAGTTGACGGGCGAGGACGTACGGGTGCGGCGGATCGCCGTGGACTACGCCTCGCACTCCGCTCACGTTGAGGAGGTTCACGGGGAACTGCTGGAGCGACTGGCGCCGCTGTGCCCGCGCGCCTGTGAGGTGCCGTTCTTCTCCACGGTGACCGGTGACTGGCTCGACACCGCGGGCATGGACGCCGGCTACTGGTACCGCAATCTGCGGCAGACGGTGGGCTTCGAGCCGGCCATCCGGGCCCTGCTGGCCCAGGAACACCGGGCGTTCATCGAGATCAGCTCCCACCCTGTGCTCACCCTCGGGGTCCAGGAGACGGTGGACGACACCGACTGCCAGGCCGTCGTCTGCGGCACGCTGCGCCGCGACCACGGCGGTCTCGACCGCTTCCTCACCTCGCTGGCCCAGGCGTTCGTGCGCGGCGTGCCGGCCGACTGGCCGGGAACGTTCGCGGGCCGCGGCGCACAGCATGTGGAGCTGCCCACCTACGCGTTCCAGCGGGAGCACTTCTGGGCCCTGCCCGCCGGGCCGGATCCGGACGGCCGGGCGGACCCGGAGGACACCCGTTTCTGGACCGCGGTCGAGCGGGAGGACCTCGCCTCCCTGACCTCCGCCCTGCACATCGACGAGACCTCGCTGGCCGCGGTGTTGCCCGCACTGTCGTCCTGGCGCCGGCGGCGCCAGGACCGGGCCACCGTGGACAGCTGGCGGTACCGGGTCGCCTGGCGCCCGCTGCGCGGTGTGCCCACCGCGTCCCTGTCCGGCACCTGGCTGGTCGTCACCGCCGACGGCGCGCCCGACGCAGCCACCGCCGCCGACGCCGTGACGGCCGCGCTCGGCAAACACGGCGCGGCCGTACGCCGGCTGACGCTGGACGAATCCTGCGCCGACCGTGCCGTGCTGGCGGCGCGCCTCGACGGCCTCAGGGCGGCCCCCGGCGACAGCACGGGGGAGGGCACCGGGGAAGGGGCCGAGGACGGTTCCCAGGACTTCGCCGGGGTCGTCTCCCTGCTCGCCACCGCCGAGGAACCGCACAGCGGCCACCCCGCGCTGGCCGCCGGCCTCGCCCTGACCGTCGCCCTGGTCCAGGCCCTCGGCGACGCTCGCGTCGAGGCGCCGCTGTGGTGCCTCACCCGGGGCGCGGTGTCCACCGGACGCTCCGACCGCGTGGTGAGCCCCGTCCAGGCCCAGGTGCTCGGCGTCGGCTGGACGGCCGCGCTCGAGCATTCCGACCGCTGGGGCGGCCTGGTCGATCTGCCCGAGACCCTCGACCAGCGCGCCGCCCAGCGGCTGGCGGCGGTCCTGGCGGGAGCCACCGGCGAGGACCAACTCGCCATCCGCGCCTCCGGTGTGCTGGCCCGGCGTGTCGTACGCGCGCCCGCGGGTGACACCGAACCGGACAGGCCCTGGACCCCGCGCGGGACCACGCTGATCACCGGCGGCACCGGGACACTGGCGCCGCATCTGGCCCGCTGGCTGGCCGGGCAGGGGGCCGAGCACATCGTGCTGACCAGCAGGCGGGGCATGGCCGCGCCCGGCGCGCCCGCGCTCGTGGCCGAACTGGCCGAGCTGGGCGTCGAGGCCGAGGTCGCGGCGTGTGACGTCGCGGACCGCGCGGCGCTCGCCGCCCTGCTGGCGCGGCTCAAGGCCGAGGGCCGTACGGTCCGTACCGCCGTACACACGGCCGCGGCCATCGCGCTGCACAGCCTGGACGAGACCACCATGGCCGAGTTCGCCGAGGTCATCAGCGCCAAGGTGGCCGGTGCCCGGCACCTGGACGAACTGCTCGACGAGGACGAACTCGACGCCCTCGTCCTGTACTCGTCCACGGCCGGGACCTGGGGCAGCGGCCGGCACGCGGCCTATGTGGCGGGCAACGCCTTCCTCGGCGCGCTCGCCGACCACCGCCGCGCCCGAGGGCTGCCCGCCACGTCGGTGGCCTGGGGCATCTGGTCCGACGACACCCGGCTGGGCCGGGTCGACCCGGAGCAGATCCGCCGCAGCGGCCTGGTCTTCATGGACCCCGAACCGGCCCTGGCCGGACTGCGGCAGGCACTGGACGACGACGAGACCGCGCTGGTCGTGGCCGATGTCGACTGGGAGCGCTACTACCCGGTCTTCACCTCGGTGCGGCCGACGCGCCTGTTCGACGAGGTGCCCGAGGTGCGGCTGCGGGCCGAGGCGGCCGAGCCGACCGGTGGCGCCGACGGTGAGTTCGCCGCGAGGCTGCTGTCCCTGCCCGCCGCCGAGCGGGACCGGCTGCTGCTGGACCTGGTCCGTACCGAGGCGGCCGCCGTCCTGGGACACGGCTCGCCGGAGGCGCTCACGGAGGAACGGGCCTTCCGCGACATCGGGTTCGACTCGCTGACCGCGGTGGACCTGCGCAACCGGCTCGCCGCCGCCACCGGCCTGACGCTGCCGACCACCCTGGTCTTCGACCACCCGAGCCCGGCCGCCCTGGCCGCGTATCTGAGGGTCCGGACCGCCGCCGGCCAGGACGCCCCGGCCGGGGCCGCGCCCGCCCCCGCCGCGGCCGCCGACGACGAGCCCATCGCCATCATCGGCATGAGCTGCCGGTACCCGGGAGGCGTCGGCTCCCCCGAGGAACTGTGGGATCTCGTCGTCGGCGGAGGGGATGCCATCACCGGTTTCCCGGCGGACCGCGGCTGGGACGCCGAGTCCCTCTACGATCCGGACCCGGACCGCAAGGGCAGGACGTACTCCACCCAGGGCGGCTTCCTGCACGACGTGGCCGACTTCGACGCCGCGTTCTTCGGGATCTCGCCGCGCGAGGCCGTGGCGATGGACCCCCAGCAGCGGCTGCTGCTGGAGACCGCCTGGGAGGCGTTCGAACGCGCCGGCGTCGACCCGGCCACGCTGCGCGGCAGCGACACCGGGACGTTCATCGGCGCGAGCTACCAGGACTACACCACGGGCGTACGGGGGGCCGCCGAGGGCTCCGAGGGCCACATGATCACCGGCACCCTGTCCAGCGTGCTGTCGGGCCGGGTGTCCTATGTCTTCGGGCTCGAGGGCCCTGCGGTCACCCTCGACACGGCGTGCTCGTCCTCGCTGGTGGCGCTGCATCTGGCCTGCCAGTCGCTGCGTGACGGGGAGAGCTCCCTCGCGCTGGCGGGCGGCGTCAGCGTCATGGCCACCCCCAGTGCGTTCGTGGGCTTCAGCAGGCAGCGGGCGATGGCCGTCGACGGCCGGTGCAAGGCGTACTCCGACACGGCCGACGGCATGAGCCTGGCCGAGGGCGTCGGCCTCGTCCTGATCGAGCGGCTGTCCGACGCGCGGCGCAACGGCCACCCGGTGCTCGCCCTGGTGCGCGGCTCCGCGATCAACCAGGACGGCGCGTCGAACGGGCTGACCGCCCCCAACGGCCCGGCACAGCAGCGGGTGATCCGGCAGGCCCTGGCCAACGCCCGGCTGACCGCGGGAGAGGTCGACGCGATCGAGGGCCATGGCACGGGCACCGCGCTCGGCGACCCGATCGAGGCCCAGGCGCTGCTGGCCACCTACGGGCAGAACCGCGAGCGCCCGCTGCTGCTCGGGTCGGTCAAGTCCAACATCGGCCACACCCAGATGGCCTCCGGCGTGGCTGGCGTGATCAAGATGGTCATGGCGATGCGCCGGGGACTGCTGCCCCCCACCCTCCACGTCGACCGGCCCTCCTCCCATGTGGACTGGTCGGCCGGCGCCATCGAACTGCTCACCGAACCGGCCGAGTGGCCCGCCAGCGGGCATCCCCGGCGGGCGGCCGTCTCCTCCTTCGGTCTCAGCGGCACCAACGCCCACACCGTGCTCGAACAGGCACCCGGGGCGGCGGAGCCCGCGGAGCCTGCCGAGCAGTACACCCCCGGCAGGCCGGTGCCCGTCACCCTGTCCGCCCGCGGCGATGACGCCCTGCCCGCCCAGGCGGCCCGGCTGCTGTCTCTGCTGGAGACACGGCCCGAACTGCGCCTGACGGATGTGGCCTTCTCCCTGGCCACCACCCGCTCCGCGCTGGAGCGCCGCGCCACGGTCGTGGCGGCGGACCGGGCGGAGTTGCTGAGCGGTCTCGCCGCGCTGCGCGACGGCGCCCCGCACGGCGCGCTCGTCCAGGGAGGCGCGGCCGGCGGCCGGACCGCCTTCCTCTTCTCGGGCCAGGGCAGTCAGCGGGCCGGGATGGGCCGGGAGCTGTACGCGTCCTTCCCGGTGTTCGCCGAGGCGCTGGACGAGATGTGCGCGCATCTGGACGGCCACCTCGAACGGCCGCTGCGCGAGGTGCTGTTCGCCGAGGAGGGCTCGGCGGAAGCGGGGCTCATGGACCGGACGGGCTGGACCCAGCCCGCCCTGTTCGCCGTCGAGGTGGCGCTGTACCGCCTCGTCGAGTCCTGGGGGATCACGGCCGACTATCTGGCGGGGCATTCGATCGGCGAGATCGCGGCCGCGCATGTGGCGGGGGTGCTGTCGCAGGCGGACGCGTGCGCGCTGGTGGCGGCACGGTCCCGGCTGATGGAGCGGCTGCCCTCGGGCGGGTGCATGGTGGCGCTCCAGGCGGCGGAGGACGAGGTCGTCCCCCATCTGGCCGAGGGGGTGTCGATCGCGGCGGTGAACGGGCCCCGCTCGGTGGTGGTGGCAGGCGAGGAGTCCGCGGTCGCGCGGGTCGTCGCGCGGTTCGCGGAGGAGGGCCGCAAGACCGCGCGGCTGACCGTCAGCCATGCCTTCCACTCGCCGTTGATGGAGCCGATGCTGGACGGGTTCCGGCAGGTGGCGGAGGGGCTTTCGTACCAGGCCCCGCGCATCGCCCTGGTCTCGAATCTGACCGGAGGGCCGGCCTCGGCCGAGGAGGTGTGCTCGCCGGAGTACTGGGTGGAGCACGTCCGTCGCACCGTGCGGTTCGCCGACGGGGTGGAGTGGCTGGCCGGGCAGGGCGTCACCGCCTTCCTGGAGCTGGGCCCCGACGGGGTGCTGAGCGCGATGGCCCAGGAGAGCCTGGCGGACCGGCCCAGCGCGCTGCTCCCGGTGCTCCGCAAGGACCGTGCCGAGGTGTCCGCGATCGTCTCCGCGCTGGCGCGGCTGCACACGCACGGCGTGGCCGTGGACTGGACGGCCTTCTTCGCCGGATCCGGGGCGCACCGGATCGACCTGCCCACCTATGCGTTCCAGCGTCGCCGCTTCTGGCCCGAGACCGGCGTCGGGGCGGGCGGCGACGGTGTGCCCGACGCGGCGCGGGCCGAGGACGCCGAGTTCTGGTCGGCCGTGGAGCGGGCCGACCTGGAGTCGCTGGCCTCGGCCCTCGACCTGGACGACGGCGTCCTGACGGCGATGGTGCCCGCGCTGTCGACCTGGCGCAGGCAGCGTCGCGACCGGACCGCCACCGACAGCTGGCGCTACCGCGTCACCTGGAAGCCCGTCACCGGCAACGCGTCCGGGGCGCCCGTGCTCGCGGGGCGCTGGCTGGTCGTGGCGCCGCCCGGCGCGGCCGAGGACGCGTGGGCGCGCTCGGTCGTCGACGGCCTCGCTGTGCCGACCGTCCTGGTCGAGTCCGCGGCCGAGGACCGGGCCACGCTGGCCGGGCTGCTGAGCCGGGCGGACAGCGACCGGGCGAACACCGGGGACGCAGGGTTTACCGGCGTCCTGGCGCTGCCCGCGCACACCACGCCCGCGGACGAGGGGTATCCGGCCACCGCCGCGGCACGGGCCGCCACGGTGGTGCAGGCCCTGGGCGACGCGGGCATCGAGGCCCCGCTGTGGTGCCTCACCCGGGGCGCCGTGTCGATCGGCCGCTCCGAGCCGGTCCTCGATCCCGCGCAGGCCGCGGTGTGGGGGCTGGGCCGGGTGGCGGCGCTGGAACACCCGGAGCGCTGGGGCGGTCTCGTCGACCTGCCCGCGGAGCCCGACCCGAAGGCGGCACGCCGGCTCGCCGGGGTGCTGGACCGGGCCGGCGGCGAGGACCAGGTGGCGGTGCGCGCCTCCGGCAGCTACGTACGGCGGCTGACCCGAGTCGCGGCCGAACCGGCCGTCGAGCCAGGGGAGTTCACCCCGACCGGCACCGTACTGATCACCGGTGGCACCGGCGCGCTCGGCGGGCACCTCGCCCGATGGCTGGCCGCCGAGGGCGCCGCCCATCTGGTGCTCCTCAGCCGCCGGGGGCCGCGCGCGCCGGGCGCTGACGCGCTCGCCCGGGAGCTGACCGAGCTCGGCGCCCAGGTCACCATCGAGGCCTGCGACGCCGCGGACCGCGACGCGCTGGCCGCCGTGCTGGACCGGATCCCCGCCGACACCCCGCTGACGGCCGTGATCCACACCGCCGGCGTCCTCGACGACGGGGTGGTGGACGCCCTCACCCCGGACCGGTTCACCGCCGTGATGCGGTCGAAGGCGCAGGCCGCCCGCAACCTCGACGAGCTGACCGAGGACCGTGACCTCGCCGCGTTCGTCCTGTTCTCCTCGGTCGCCGGCACCATAGGGGCCCCCGGGCAGGGCAACTACGCCGCGGCCAACGCCTATCTGGACGCCCTGGCCCAGCACCGGCGGGCCCGCGGTCTGACCGCCACGTCCATCGCCTGGGGACCGTGGGCCGAGGCCGGGATGGTGGCCGACGGCGCGGCGCTGGAGGGCCGCGTCCGCAGGGGCGGCTACACGCCGCTGCCCCCGCGGCTGGCCGTCGCCGCGCTCCGGCAGGCGCTCGAACGCGACGAGCGGGTGCTGACCGTCGCCGACATCGACTGGGACCGCTTCCTCGGCGCGTTCGCCACGGCACGGCCCGCGCCCCTGGTGGCGGACCTGCCGGAGGTACGGCGCGCCCGGGAGGCAACGGACACCGGCCCGGGCGGCGCGCCGTCGGCCGGGCAGGGGCTGCGCGGCCGGCTGACGAGCCTGCCCGAGACCGAGCGGGGCGCGTTCGTGCTCGACCTGCTGCGCGGTCGGGTGGCCGCCGTACTCGGACACGGCGACACCGCGGCCATCGCCCCCGATCAGGCCTTCCGGGATCTGGGCTTCGACTCGCTCACCACGGTCGAGCTGCGCAACGCGCTGTCGGCGGAGACCGGGCTCACCCTGCCGTCCTCCCTGGTCTACGACTACCCCACGCCGTACGCGCTGGCGGACTTCCTGCTCGCCGAGGTGCTCGGCGCGGCGGCGGACACCTCCACGGCCCCGGCGCTTTCCGCGGCGCCTTCCGTGGCCGACGACCCGATCGCCATCGTCGGCGTCAGCTGCCGGTTCCCCGGCGGTGTGGCGTCACCGGAGGACCTGTGGCGGCTGCTAGCCGACGGCGGCGACGGCATCACCCCGTTCCCCACCGACCGGGGATGGGACCTCGACGCCCTCGCGGGCGGCGACTCCGCCACACGGGAGGGCGGCTTCCTGCCCGACGCGGGCGACTTCGACGCCGCGTTCTTCGGCATCTCCCCGCGCGAGGCCCTCGCCATGGACCCCCAACAGCGGCTGCTGCTGGAAACCTCCTGGGAGGCGCTGGAGCGGGCCGGGATCGACCCCGCCACGCTCCGGGGCAGCGACGCGGGCGTCTTCGTGGGCACCAATGGGCAGGACTACGCGGGCGTGCTGCGCAAGGCCACCGCCGATGTGCGCGGACACGTGGCCACCGGCAACACGGCCAGCGTCATGTCCGGCCGCCTGTCGTACACCCTGGGGCTCGAAGGACCGGCGGTCACGGTCGACACCGCCTGCTCGTCCTCGCTGGTGTCGCTGCACTGGGCGGCCCAGGCGCTGCGGCGCGGTGAGTGCTCACTCGTCCTGGCCGGCGGCGTCTCGGTGATGTCGAGCCCGGACTCCTTCACCGAGTTCAGTGTGCAGGGCGGACTGGCCCCGGACGGCCGGTGCAAGGCGTTCGCCGACGCCGCCGACGGCACCGCCTGGTCCGAGGGCGTCGGGGTGCTGGTCCTGGAGCGGCTCTCGGACGCCGTACGCAACGGGCACGAGGTCTGGGGCCTGGTGCGCGGCACCGCGGTCAACCAGGACGGCGCGTCCAACGGGCTGACGGCGCCCAACGGCCCCGCGCAGCAGCGGGTGATCCGGCAGGCCCTGTCCGACGCAGGCCTGTCGGCCCCGGACGTGGACGCGGTGGAGGCACACGGCACCGGCACCACCCTGGGCGACCCCATCGAGGCACACGCCCTGCTCGCCACCTACGGCCGAGAGCGCCGGGAACCGCTGCTGCTGGGCACCGTGAAGTCCAACATCGGCCACACTCAGGCCGCGGCCGGGGTGGCCGGTGTGATCAAGATGGTCATGGCGATGCGGCACGGTGTGCTGCCCCGGACCCTGCATGTGGACACGCCGTCCTCGCACGTCGACTGGGCATCGGGCGCGGTGTCGCTGGTACGCGAGGCCACGCCGTGGCCGGAGACGGGCCGGCCGTGGCGGGCCGGTGTGTCGGCCTTCGGCGTCAGCGGCACCAACGCCCATGTGATCGTCGAGCAGGCGCCCGCGGCCGAACTCCCAGCGCCGCACGAGCCCGCGGAGAGGGACACCGGGCCCGTCCCGGCCGTGGTGCCGTGGGTGGTCTCGGGCCGCGGCGACCAGGGCTTGAGTGCGCAGCTCGACCGGCTGAGGTCTTTTGTCGATGGTTTCGTCGACGGGAGCGATCCGCGGCCGTCCCCCGTGGACGTGGGGTACACGCTGGCCCTCGGCCGCCCGGCGTTCGAGCACCGCGCGGTGCTGCTGGTCACGGGCGACGGGGCCACGGGCGACGGGGTCACGGAGGCGGCTCGCGGGGTGATACGCGCCCCCGGTGGCAAGACGGCGTTCCTCTTCTCGGGCCAGGGCAGCCAGCGCCCCGGCATGGGACGGCGGCTCTACAACCGCTTCCCGGCCTTCGCCGACGCACTGGACGACGTACTGGCCCATCTGGACGTGGAGCTGGACCGCCCGCTGCGGGAGGTGATGTTCGCCGACGCCGGGACGGCCGGGGCGGAGCTGCTGGACCGTACGGGATACACCCAGCCGGCCCTGTTCGCCGTCGAAGTGGCCCTGTTCCGGCTGCTGGAGTCGTGGGGCGTACGACCGGACCTGCTCGCCGGCCACTCCATCGGGGAACTGGCGGCGGCCCACGCCGCCGGGGTGTTCTCGCTCGCCGACGCGTGCCGGCTGGTGGCGGCGCGCGCACGGCTGATGGAGGCGCTGCCGTCCGGTGGCGCGATGGTCTCGCTGGAGGCCGCCGAGGACGAGGTCGCCCCCCTGCTGGCCGGACACCGGGAGCTGGTCTCCGTCGCGGCGGTCAACGGCCCCGCCGCGACGGTGATCGCCGGTGACGAGGAGGCGGTGGCACGGATCGCCGCACGGCTGGAGTCCCGCGGGCGCAGGGCCAGGCGGCTGCGGGTCTCGCACGCCTTCCACTCGCCGCTGATGGAGCCGATGCTCGAACCGTTCGCCACGGTGGCCGGACACCTGGCGTACCAGGAGCCGCGGATCCCCGTCGTCTCCACCCTGACCGGCCGTCTCGCCACGGCCGAGGAGCTGTGCTCCCCCGGCTACTGGGTGCGCCAGGTGCGGGAGACCGTGCGGTTCGCCGACGGCGTACGTACCCTGCGGGACGCGGGCGCGACCGCCTTCGTCGAGCTGGGCCCGGACCGGGTGCTGGCCGCGATGGCCCGGCATACGCTGGCCGACGAGCGGCCCGAACCGCTGGTGGCCCCACTGCTGCGCGCGGACCGCGACGAGGAGCGCGAGGTCACGGCGGTGCTGGGCGCGCTGCATGTGCACGGGGTGCCGGTGGACTGGGCGGCGTACTTCGGCGGCACCGGCGCGCGCCGGACCACTCTGCCGACGTACGCCTTCCAGCGTGAGCGGTTCTGGCCCGAGTTGCCGCCGGGCACGGCGGGGCCGTCGGCGGCCGACCCGGTGGACGCGGAGTTCTGGTCGGCCGTGGAGCGGGAGGACCTGGAGTCGCTGGCGTCCACGCTGGAGGTGGACGGCGACTCGCTGACCGCGGTCCTGCCCGCGCTCTCGTCCTGGCGCCGGTCCCGCCACGACGAGTCGGTCGTGGACGGCTGGCGCTACGAGGAGAGTTGGACACCGCTGACCGGGCCGGCCTTCGCCGGAACGCCGTCCGGCGCCCCGGAGGGGACCTGGCTCTTGGCGGTCCCCGCCACCGGCGACACCGGCGAGGCCGCGGCGGTCGACGAGGAGTGGATCGCGGCCGTCGCCGAGGCGTTGGGCCAGGGGGAATCGGGCCCCGTACGCATCGAGGTGGCGGACGCCGACCGGGCCGCCCTGGCCGCACGGCTCGGGGAAGTACGCGATGGCGAGGGCCGGTTCGCGGGCGTGCTGTCCCTGCTCGCCCTCGGGCGGACCGGGGCCGGGTCCACCGCGCCGACGCAGACCTGCACGCTGATACAGGCGTTGGGCGACGCGGGCATCGAGGCACCGCTGTGGTGCGCGACCCTGGGCGCGGTCAGCGTGGGCCGCGGTGACGCTCCGGCGGATCCGGGGCAGGCCGCGGTGTGGGGCCTGGGAAGGGTGGCGGCGCTGGAACACCCGGAGCGCTGGGGCGGCCTCGTCGACCTGCCCGGCTCCCTCGACCAGCGGGCCCGCGCCCGGCTCGCGGCCGTACTGGCAGGCGGTGCGGGCGACCCCGCGGAGGACCAGGTCGCGGTGCGCGCCACCGGGGTGTTCGGCCGGCGTCTGGTGCGGGCCGCGGCGCCGGTCCCCGACGGGCGGTGGCAGCCGCGGGGCACCGTCTGGATCACCGGCGGCACCGGTGCGACCGGCGGGCAGCTCGCCCGGTGGCTGGCCGCGGAGGGGGCCGGGCATCTGGTGCTGACCAGCCCGCCGGACCCCGACGCACCCGGCACCGCCGAACTGATCGCCGAACTCGCCGAGTCGGGCGCCCGGGTGACCGCGCGGGCGTGTGACCCGGCCGACCGAGCCGCCCTGGCGGCGCTGCTCGACGAGTTCCCGCCGGACGCGGTCGTGCACGCGGGGCAGCCGGAGCTGTCGCCCGTCCCGCCCGGCGACATGGACCGGATCGCCGCGCTCGAACCCGGAGAGCTCGCAGCGGCGGTGGTGGACCGGATCGCGGCCGCGGCACACCTCGACGAGCTGCTGGGCGACCGGCCCTTGGACGCCTTCGTGCTGCTCACCTCGGTCGCGGGGGTATGGGGCGTGGCAGGGCGGGCCGCCGACGCCGCTGTGGACGCCGCCCTCGAAGCGCTGGCCCGCCGGCGCCGGGCGAGCGGGGCCGCGGCCACCTCGGTGGCATGGAGCGCCTGGGCAGCCAGGTCGGCGTCCGACACCGCCACGCCCGACGGGATGGCGGCACATCTGCGGCTCAGCGGACTGCCCGCCCTGCCGCCGCGGCTCGCGGTGACCGCGCTGGGCCGGGCGGTGGACGGCGAGCGGGGCGCGGTGACGATCGCGGACGTGGCCTGGGACCGGTTCGCCCCGGCGTTCACCGCCGTACGCCCGAGCGCGCTGTTCGCCGCGCTGCCCGAGGCCCGTACGGCGCTGGAGTCCGCGGCGGCCGGACGGGAAACCGGCGGGCCCGGCGCCACGAGCACGACGGCCGCGCTGCGGACCCGGCTGCTGGGCCTGCCCGGCGTCCAGCGTTCCCACGTCCTGCTGGACCTGGTGCGCGGCCAGGTCGCCGAGGTGCTGGGCCACCTGGGTGCCGAGGCGATCGAGGCCGACCGCGCCTTCTCGGACCTCGGGTTCGACTCGCTGACCGCGGTGGACCTGCGCAACCAGCTGGCCCAGGCCACCGGTCTGCCCCTGCCCACCACCCTCGCCTTCGACCACCCGACCCCGCTGGCGCTCGCCGGCCACCTGCACGCCGAGCTGCTCGGGCAGGACGGCGACGACGACACGACGGAGCCGTCCGCCCGCACCGCCGACGACCCGATCGTGATCGTCGGCATGAGCTGCCGCTACCCCGGCGGCGTGCGCTCGCCCGAAGACCTGTGGCAGCTGGTCGTGGACGAGGCCGACGCCATCGGCCACCTGCCCACCGACCGCGGCTGGGACCTCGACACGCTGGGTGGCGGCACCCCGGGCGGACGCGGACGCAGCACCGCCCGGTCAGGCGGGTTCCTCTACGACGCCGCCGACTTCGACCCGGGCTTCTTCGGCATCGCGCCGCGCGAGGCCATGGTGATGGACCCGCAGCAGCGGCTGGTGCTGGAGGCCGCGTGGGAGGCGCTGGAGCGGACCGGTGTCGACCCGCACACACTGCGCGGTGGCGACACGGGCGTCTTCGTCGGCGCCACCAGCGGCGACTACCGCCCGCCCGCCGACCAGCGCGGCCACGCCCAGACCGCGCAGGCGGCCAGCCTGATCTCCGGCCGTCTCTCCTACAGCTTCGGCCTGGAGGGTCCGGCGGTGACCGTGGACACCGCCTGCTCCTCGTCACTGGTGGCCCTGCATCTGGCCGCCCAGGCGCTGCGCTCGGGCGAATGCTCGCTGGCGCTGGCCGGTGGGGTGACGGTGATGTCCACGCCGGTGGGTTTCGTGGAGTTCAGCGAAATGGGCGCCCTGTCAGCCGACGGCAGGTGCAAGGCGTTCGCCGAGGCCGCGGACGGCACGGGCTGGTCCGAGGGCGTCGGCATGCTCGTGGTGGAGCGGATGTCCGACGCCCGGCGCAACGGCCACCGCGTGCTGGCGGTCCTGCGCGGCTCGGCGGTCAACCAGGACGGCGCCTCGAACGGGCTGACCGCGCCCAACGGCCCCTCGCAGCGCCGCGTCATCCGCCGCGCCCTCGCGAGCGCCGGGCTGTCCCCCGCGGACGTGGACGTGGTCGAGGCCCATGGCACCGGCACCACCCTCGGCGACCCGATCGAGGCCCAGGCGCTGCTGGCCACCTACGGTCAGGACCGCGAGCGGCCCCTGCTGCTCGGCTCGGTCAAGTCCAACATCGGGCATACGCAGTCGGCGGCGGGCGTCGCCGGTGTGATCAAGACGGTCATGGCGATGCACCACGGTGTGGTGCCCAGGACCCTCCATCTGGACGCACCCACCTCGCATGTGGACTGGTCCGCCGGCGCCGTGGAACTGGCCGCCGAGGCCACCGGCTGGCCGCGGACCGGGCGGCCGCGCCGGGCCGGGATCTCCTCGTTCGGGGCCAGCGGCACCAACGCCCACGCGATCATCGAGCAGGCCCCCGACGACGAGCCCGTCAGGACCCCGGGCGCGCCGCGGCGCGACGACGCGCTGTGGCCCGTCGCCCTGTCGGCCCGCACCCCCCAGGCACTGCGCGACCAGGCCCGGCTGATGCTCCGCCAGGTCGCCACGGACCCGGATCTCGGCCTCGCCGACCTGGCGTTCTCGCTGGCCGCCGGCCGGTCGGCCTTCGAGGCACGGGCCGCCGTGCTGGGCGCGGACCGTGACGAGTTGCTCGAAGGCCTGGAGGCGGTGGCGGATGGACGCCCGTCCCCACGGGTGATCGAGGACACCGCGGCCGGGGGCCGGACCGCCTTCCTCTTCTCGGGCCAGGGCAGCCAGCGTGCCGGGATGGGCCGGGAGCTGTACGAGACCTACCCGGTGTTCGCCGAGGCGTTCGACGTGGTGTGCGCCCATCTGGACGCCCACCTCGAACGGCCGCTGGCCGAGGTGGTGTTCGCGGAGGCCGGGTCGGCCGAGGCGGAGCTGCTGGACGAGACGCGGTGGACCCAGCCCGCGCTGTTCGCGGTCGAGGTGGCGCTGTTCCGGCTGCTGGAGTCCTGGGGAATCGTCCCGGACTACCTGGCGGGGCACTCCATCGGCGAGATCGCGGCGGCCCATGTGGCGGGCGTCTTCACGCTGGCGGACGCGTCTGCCCTGGTGGCGGCGCGCGGCCGGCTGATGCAGGAACTGCCCTCCGGGGGAGCGATGGTGGCGTTGCAGGCCACCGAGGAGGAGGTGGCTCCGCATCTGGGGGAACGGGTTTCGGTCGCGGCCGTCAACGGTCCGCGGTCGGTGGTCGTGGCGGGTGACGAGGGCGCCGTACTGGACCTGGCGGCCCGGTTCGAGGGGCAGGGCCGCAAGGCCAGGCGGCTGACGGTCAGCCATGCGTTCCACTCCGCGCTGATGGAGCCGATGCTGGCCGAGTTCGGCCGGATCGTCGGAGGCCTGTCGATCGAGGCGCCACGGATCGCGCTGGTGTCCAACCTGACGGGCGACGTGGTGTCGGCCGAGCGGGTGTGCGCGCCGGAGTACTGGGTGGAGCACATCCGCCGTACGGTGCGGTTCGCCGACGGCGTCAGCCTGCTCGCGGCCCAGGGCGTCACCACCTTCCTGGAGGTGGGTCCCGACGCAGTACTGACCGCCATGGCGCAGGAAACCCTCGGCGAACGGTCGGCCGACGCCCTGCTCGTACCCGCGTTGCGCAGGACGCGCGACGAGGAGACCGCCCTGGTCTCGGCCGTGGCCCGGCTGCACACGCACGGTGTCGGCGTCGACTGGGCGGGCTTCTTCGCCTCCTCCGGGGCCCGACGGGTCGACCTGCCCACCTACCCCTTCCAGCACCAGCGTTTCTGGCCCGAGAACCCCGAGAACTCCGAGATCGCAGCCCGTCGGGAGGCCGCCACGGCCCCGGATACGGCGGACGCGGACTTCTGGGCCATCGTGGAGCGGGCCGACCGGGCGGACATCGCCTCGCTGGCGACGGCACTGGACGTCGAGGACGAGGCGCTGACGAAGGTCCTGCCCGCGCTCTCGTCCTGGCGCCGTCGGCGCCACGAGCAGTCCGTCGTGGACGGCTGGCGCTACCGGATCGGCTGGAAGCCACTCACCGGCCCGGCACCGGCCGCCCCCTCGGGGACATGGCTCGCCGTGGTCCCGGCCGGACACGCCGAGGACCCCTGGGTGAACGCGGTGGTCGAGGCGCTGGGCACCGAGGTGGTACGGCTGGAGATCACCGAGGACGCCGGACCGGACCGCACGGCGGTGGCCGAGCGGCTGCGCGAGCTGATCGCCGAGGGGCCCGGGCCGGCCGGCGTGGTGTCGCTGCTCGCCCTGGCCGACTCCGCGGGTCCGGTCGTCCCGCCGGGACTCGCCCTGACCGCCGTACTGGTGCAGGCCCTGGGCGACGCCGGGATCGAGGCCCCGCTGTGGTGTGTCACCCGGGGCGCGGTGTCGACCGGCCGGACGGAGAGGCTGACCAGTCCGCGGCAGGCCGCGGTGTGGGGGCTCGGCCGGGTGGCCGCGCTCGAACATCCGCGGCGCTGGGGCGGGTTGGGCGATCTGCCCGAAGAGCTGGACGGACGGACGGCCGCCCGGTTCGCCGGGGTGGTGGCGCAGCCCGGCGGAACGGAGTCGGCAGAGGACCAGGTCGCGGTGCGCGCGTCGGGCGTGTTCGGCCGCCGACTGCAACGGCCGGCCGGCGCCCCGCCCGAGGACGGCTGGATCCCCTCGGGCACGGTGCTGGTCACCGGGGGCACCGGGACACTGGGCGGCCATGTCGCCCGGTGGCTGGCGAGCGACGGCGCCGAGCACATCCTGCTGGCCAGCCGCAGCGGCCCCGAGGCCGAAGGCGCCGAGGAGCTGCGCTCCGAGCTGGCCGGGCTGGGAGCCCGGGTGTCGATCGTGTCCTGCGACGCGGCCGACCGCCGACAGATGGCGGACCTGCTGGCGGGCATCCCCGACGAGTGCCCGCTGACCGCCGTGGTGCACGCGGCGGGGGTGCTGGACGACGGGGTCCTCGACGGTCTGTCGCCCCAGCGGTTCGAGGCGGTGTTCCGGTCCAAGGTGGAGTCGGCGGCCGTACTGGACGAGCTGACCCGGGACCTGGACCTTACGGCATTCGTACTGTTCTCCTCCGCGTCCGGTGCCGTGGGCAACGCCGGCCAGGCCAACTACGCGGCCGCCAACGCGGTGTTGGACGCACTGGCCGAGCGGCGCCGGGACCAGGGCCTGCCCGCCACCTCGGTGGCCTGGGGCGCCTGGGCCGGTGGCGGCATGGCGGCGAGCGCCCGTGCCGAGGAGACGTCGCACCGCACCGGGGTGGCCGCGATGGCCCCGGAGGCGGCGCTGTCGGCCCTGCGTATCGCGGTGGGCTCCGAGGAACCCGCCTCCGTGGTCGCCGACATCGACCAGGCCCGGTTCATCCACGCCTTCACCACCCCGCGGCCCAGCCCACTGCTGCGGGACCTGCCCCGGTACGCGGAGCTGACCGCGGGCGCCGTCGTCTCCTCGCGGGACCAGGCGTCGGCCGCGGCCGAACTGCGGGAGCGGCTGCTCGGACGGTCGGCGGCGGAACGACCCCGGATGGTGCTGGACCTGATCCGCGGCCAGGTCGCCGCGGTGCTGGGGTATGCGGGGCCGGAGGCCGTCGGCGCCGACCGGGCGTTCAAGGACCTCGGGTTCGACTCGCTGGCCGCGATCGAGCTGCGCAACCAGCTCACCGCGACCACCGGGCTGAGCCTGCCCGCCACACTCGTCTTCGACCACCCCACGCCCGTCGCCCTCGCCGAGCATGTGCTGCGGGAACTCGTCCCCGAGACGGGCGGCGGTTCCCCCGCCGACGAGCGGGAGAACGAGATCCGGGCGCTGCTGACCTCCGTACCCCTCGCCCGGCTGCGGGAGGTCGGGTTGCTGGAGCCCCTGCTGCAACTGGCCGGGCACCCGGGGGCGACGGCGGACGAGGCTCCGGCGGAGTCGATCGACGCGATGGACCTGGACGATCTGGTCAGGGCGGCGCTCGACGGCAACACGAACTGACCGCGACAGGACCGCGACAGGGGTGGTCCCCGGGAGCCCGTCGAGCGGGCGGGCACCCGGGGACCACCCCTGTCCGCCGGACGGGCATGGCATGGCACGGCCCGCACACGGCAACGCGGCCCGGATGAGGGCATCCAGCGAGGCTGGAGTGCGTCATCCGGGCCGCGAGATCCGGGTCAGGAGGCGAGGCGAGACACCTGGCAGGACATCAGGCCCCTCAGCCCTCCTCCAGGGTGATGGCCCCGGACGGGCAGAGGTGGGCGGCCTCCCGCGCCGCGTCCTTCGTGGGCGGGGCGGGCTCCGCGAGCACCATGACGGTGCCGTCGTCGTCCTGGTCGAACAGGGCCGGCGCGGCGAGCACACACTGGCCCGCCCCGACACAGCGTTCGGTATCCGCGTTGATTCGCAACGTCTTCACCTCCGTCGGAACTACCAGGTGACCGGCAGTTCATGCAGGCCGAACAGGATCCCTTCGTCCTTGAACGGCAGCTCCTCGGGCGGCACCGCGAGCCGCAGGGTCGGAATCCGCTCGAACAGCGTCCGGTAGGCGATCCCCATCTCGGCCCTGACCAGGTGCTGGCCGAGACACTGATGCACACCGTAGCCGAACGCCACATGGTGGCGGGCGGGTCGGCCGGGATCGAACTGGTCGGCCCGCTCGAAGGCGTTCTCGTCATGGTTGGCCGCCGCGCCCAGGGGCACGATGCCCTCCCCGGCCTTGATCAGCTGACCGCCGATCTCGACGTCCTCGACCGCCACCCGCAACGCCACCCGGTCGGCGACCGACAGATACCGCAGCACCTCCTCGACCGCGCGCGGATCCCCGATCCACTCCCGGTTCAGCAGCAGCATGACCACGCCGAGGGCGATGTTGTTGGCCGTGGTCTCATGGCCGGCGATCAGCAGCAGCAGCGCGATGCCGGAGACCTCCTCGGCGGTCAGCGTCTCGTTCGTCAGCAACCCGCTGATCAGATCATTGCCCCGGAACTTCTGCTTGATGGAGATCAGCTTGGTCAGATAGGTGATCAGCTCCTTGCCCGCCCTCTCCCGCTGCTCGTCGGTCGAGGTGAAGGTGACCAGGACGCGGGTCCGGGACTCGAAGTACTCATGGTCGGAGTACGGCACCCCCAGCAGCTCACAGATGACCAGCGACGGCACCGGCAGCGCGAACTGGTTCACCAGATCGGCGGAGTTCCCGCCGTCGAGCAAGGTGTCGACGAGCCCGTCCACGATGCGCTGGATGGCCGGCTGCATCTCCTTGATGCGCCGCACCGTGAACTCCGGGATGAGCGCCTTGCGGAACCGGCCGTGCTCCGGCGGGTCGTACGCGACGAACCAGCCGGGCACCTGGTCGGGCGGCGGCACCGTGCCGTTCTTTCCCATGCTGGGAAAGCCCTCGTGAAGCGGGTTGGAGCTGATCCGGGGATCGGTGAGCACACTGCGTACGTCTTCGTGGCGGGTGACGAGCCACACCGTGCTGCCGTTGGGCAGTGAGGACTTGACCAGCCCCTCATGTGAGCGCAGCCCGGCGTACTCCTCCGGTGGGGAGAGACGGCCTGGTTGCCGCCTCGGAAAGTCGATCGGAATTGCGTCAGCGGTTGCCATGTTCGCTTCCCACGTAGGTGGTGGTTCTCGGGTATGGAGTGTCGACGGGGCGTCACTTCAGCGCGGGGGAACCGAGGATCAGGTCGGCCGCGGCGTTCAAGCCGCCCGCCTCCCGCTGCACCTGGGCGAAATGCCTGGCCCGCTCGTGGAACGAGGCCTCGTTCAGCACCCGCGTCAGCTTGTCGACCACATCGTCGACGTCGAAGGTCTGCGGCCGGTCCAGCGTCAGGCTGACCCCGCTGTCCACGCCGCGCACGGCCTGGTCGTAGCAGTCGATCCACAGCGGCCGGACCACCAGCGGCTTGCCGAAGTAGATGCCCTCGTGGAAGCCGTTGCCCCCGCCATGGGTGAAGAAGACCTTGACGTTCGGATGGGCCAGCACATCGAGCTGGGACGGCACCCAGCTCTCGATCCGCAGATTGCCCGGCAGCTCGCCGTCCGGCGGCAGAAACTGCTGCTGCTCCTTGGGCAGCTTCCACAGCACATCGTGGCGCCCCTCAAGCCGGCGGACCACCTCCACGAGGGAGCGCACCTGCTCCGCGGTCAGCCGGGTGACCGTACCGAAGCCCATATAGACCACAGAGTCCCGGGCGTCGAGCCACCGGGACAGCCCGCCGTCGTCCGGCGCCTCCGGCAGCGGAGGCACGATCGCCCCCAGCAGGCGCATGTTGTCGGGGAACGGGAACGGATACTCCAGGCCGGTGACCGAGAAGCACAGGATCTGTTCGGCCAGGTCGGTCCGCACGGTCATCTTGGCCGCCTCGGGGGCGATGCCGAGGTCCTTGCGTATCTGGTTGAAGGCGCCAAGCGTCTTGAGCATGCTCGGCTTGAAGAACATCGCCACCTTGCGGATCTTGAACCAGCGATTGGACATCCGCTGTGCGAAGGACATGTGGAGCGACAGACCGGAGTGCGCCGAGGGGAAGTTGCTGCCCAGGCTGGTCATGAAGAGATTGCTGGGCAGGAAGGGGACGCTCAGCATGAACGGGATCTTCCTGGTGACGGCCACCTCGACACCGAAGAACGACACACTGTCGATGATCATCAGCGCGGGCTTGACCTCCTCCACCACCGCGTCCAGAGCGCGGTACTTGGGGACCCGCAGATCCGGCTTGAAGGTGTGCTCCACGAGCGCGCGGTGGGCCTTCCACCGCGACGGCTGAGTGACGCGCCGATACGTCTCGTCGTCCCACGTGGGGGAGGAGAACTCGGGCACCACCTCTCCCAGGGAGGCAAAGCTCACCGGGCTGTCCTCGGCGATCCCCTCGATGTCCTCACGCCGCTTCTCGTCGGTGGCGAACCACAGATCCGGCACCCCCCGCCGCGACAACTCGGTGGCGATGGTGAACAGCGAGTTGAACAACCCGCTCTCCGGTGAACTCACAAACAGGATCGGCCGCCGGGGCGAGGTCACGATCAACACCTCCGCAGGTGCAGGCTGGATGACGGGAGGCATGCCGAGCGCGCTCGCACGCCGAGGCACGCGAGCAAGGCGATCGGTACTCGATCGGCAGCCAGACCTCCTTGGTACCGGCGCGCGGTCAAAGAAATCCCCAGTAGTTCGACGACACCGAGGCGCTGAGCCGCTGGCCGACGAGCGCTCCGGCGATGACTAGGGGATTGCCAGTGGCGCGTCGTTTTCACTTCGGAACCAAGGACGCCGATTGGTTCGACGGCGCGCACGGGGAACCGCGCACGCGACGCTGCGCCCGTGAGCGCTGTCCACAGATCCATGCGAACTACGGAGTTGATTCATGGCTACGCCCAGCGACAAGGTCGTCGAAGCGCTCCGAGCCTCCATGAAGGAGACCGAGCGGCTGCGTCGGCAGAACCAGACTCTCGTTGCCGCGGCAACGGAGCCGATCGCGATCGTGGCGATGAGCTGCCGGTTCCCGGGCGGGGTGCGTTCGCCGGAGGAGCTGTGGGAACTGGTCGCCGACGGCCGCGACGCGATCTCCGGGTTTCCCGCCGACCGTGGCTGGGACCTGGACGCGCTGGACGCGGGTGACGGCCGTCCGGGCGCCAGCGCCACCCGGGAGGGCGGATTCCTCGACGGTGTCGCCGACTTCGACCCCGGCTTCTTCGGGATCTCGCCGCGCGAGGCGCTGTCCATGGACCCGCAGCAGCGGCTGCTGCTGGAGACCTCCTGGGAGGCGGTGGAGCGGGCCGGGATCGACCCGATCCGGCTGAAGGGCTCCCGCACCGGGGTCTTCGTGGGTATGAGCGGCCAGGACTACTCGTATCTGACCGTGAACTCCCTGGCCGACCTGGAAGGCAACGTCGGCACCGGCATGGGCGCCGGCGCCGCCTCCGGACGCCTCTCCTACACGCTGGGCCTCGAAGGACCCGCCGTCACGGTGGACACCGCCTGCTCCTCTTCGCTGGTGGCCCTGCACTTCGCCACCCAGGCGCTGCGCACGGGAGAGTGTTCGCTGGCGCTGGTCGGCGGTGTGACGGTGATGTCGACACCGGGAGCCTTCATCGAGTTCAGCCGCCAGGGTGGGCTGGCCCCGGACGGCCGGTGCAAGGCGTTCGCCGAGTCGGCGGACGGCACCGGGTGGGCCGAGGGCGTCGGTGTCCTGGTGGTGGAGCGGCTGACGGACGCACGCCGCAACGGACATCGGGTGCTCGCCCTGGTACGGGGCTCGGCGATCAACCAGGACGGAGCGTCCAACGGCTTCACCGCGCCGAACGGGCCGTCACAGCAGCGGGTGATCCGTCAGGCGCTGGCGAACGCCGGGCTGTCCGCCGCTGATGTGGACGCGGTGGAGGCGCACGGCACGGGCACGAGGCTGGGCGATCCCATCGAGGCGCAGGCGCTGCTGGCCACCTACGGCCAGGAGCGCGAACAACCGCTGTGGCTGGGGTCGGTGAAGTCGAACATCGGGCACACGCAGGCGGCGGCGGGTGTGGCCGGTGTGATCAAGATGGTCATGGCGATGCGGCACGGGGTGCTCCCGGGCACCTTGCATGTGGAGGCCCCCTCTTCGCATGTGGACTGGTCGGCGGGCGCGGTCGAGTTGCTGACCGAGGCGGTGGCATGGCCGGACGGCGAGCGCCCGCGCCGCGCCGGGATCTCCTCGTTCGGCGTCAGCGGCACCAACGCGCACACCATCCTGGAGCAGGCCCCACCGGCCGAGCCCGAACCCGAGTCCACCCCCGCGGGGCTCCCTGCCGGGCGCCCCGCCGTGGTGCCGTGGGTGCTTTCCGGCAGAACCGAATCCGCGCTGCGCGCCCAGGCGGCCCGGCTCGTGTCCTTCTTCGACAGCGCGCCGCGGACGGACGGGCTGGACGTGGCACTGTCGCTGGCGACCACCCGGTCCGGCTTCGAGCACCGGTTGGCGGTACTGGCACAGGACCCGGCGGGCCTCCGCGCCTCGCTGAGCTCCTGGCTCTCCGGGCAGGCCACGGTGGGTGCGCTCCAGGGGGTGGCCCGGCCGGACGGCGGACTCGGGGTGCTGTTCTCCGGGCAGGGCGCCCAACGGCCAGGCATGGGACGGCAGTTGTACGGACGCTACCCGGCGTTCGCCGAGGCGTTCGACGCGGTGTGCGAGCACCTGGACCAGCGGTTGGAACGCCCCCTGCGGGAGGTGGTGTTCGCCGAGCCCGGGTCGCCGGAGGCGGTGCTGCTGGACGAGACGGGGTGGACGCAGCCCGCGTTGTTCGCCATCGAGGTGGCGTTGTTCCGGCTGGTCGAGTCGTGGGGTGTCCGGCCGGACTGTCTGGCCGGGCATTCGATCGGGGAGATCGCGGCGGCCCATGTGGCGGGCGTGTTCTCGCTGCCGGACGCGTGTGCCCTGGTGGCGGCGCGGGCCCGGCTGATGCGGGAGTTGCCGTCCGGCGGGGCGATGGTGTCCCTCCAGGCCGCCGAGGACGAGGTCGTCCCGTATCTGGGCGAGCGGGTGGGAATCGCCGCGCTCAACGGACCGCGCTCGGTGGTGATCGCCGGGGATGAGACCGCGGTGCTGGAGATCGTGGCCCGGTTCGAGGAGCAGGGCCGCAAGACCCGCCGCCTGCGGGTGTCGCACGCGTTCCATTCGCCGTTGATGGACCCGATGCTGGCCGAGTTCGGCGAGGTCGCGCGTGGGATCTCGTACGAGGCGCCACAGATCCCGTTCGTATCGAACGTGACCGGCGAGTTGGCCACGGCCGAGCTGGTGTGTTCCCCCGCGTACTGGGTGCGGCACGTCCGGGAGCCGGTGCGGTTCGCCGACGCGGTGACGGTGATGAGCGCGGCCGGTGCGCTCGCCTTCCTCGAGGTCGGCCCCGACGGCGTGCTGTCCGCCATGGCCCAGGAGACACTGGGGGGCCGGCCCGCCGCCCCGGTCCTCGTCCCCGCGCTCCGCAAGGACCGGACCGACGAGGAGGCGCTGACCGAGGCGGTGGCCCGGCTGCACATCGCCGGGGCTCGCCTGGACTGGACGGCGTTCTTCGCCGGGGCCGGGGCGCTGCGCGTGGATCTGCCGACCTACGCGTTTCAGCACGAGCGGTATTGGCCCGAGGCCGCCGCGGCCGCACCGGGTGGTGCGGCGGATCCGGTGGACGCGGAGTTCTGGGCCGCGGTGGAGCGGGAGGATCTCGGCGCGTTGGCAGCCGGCCTGGAGGTCGACGGCGCGGCGCTGGAATCCCTGGTACCGGCGTTGTCGTCGTGGCGGCGACAGCGGCGGGAGCGGTCGGTCGTGGACGGGTGGCGACACCGCGTCACCTGGAAGCCACTGACCGGTGTGCCCGAGGGCGTGGTGTCGGGCACCTGGCTGGCCGTGGTGCCGGAGGGGCTGGCGGAGGACCCGTGGGTGTGCTCGGTGGCCGCCGTGCTGGGTGCCCGGGCGGTGCGGCTGGAGGCCGGTGACACGGACCGTACGGCCCTGTCCGAGCGGTTGCGCGAGGTCGTGGCGGACGTGGGGCCGCCCACCGGAGTGGTGTCGCTGCTGGCGCTGCTGGAGTCGGCGTCGGCGGAGCGTCCGGCCGTGCCCGCGGGAGTCGCGGCGACGACGTCGCTGTTGCAGGCGCTGGGCGACGCGGGTGTTGACGCGCCGGTGTGGGCGGTCACCCGGGGCGCGGTGTCGGTGGGGCGTTCGGAGCGGGTGGCGAGCGCGGTACAGGCCGCGGTGTGGGGCCTTGGGCGCGTCGCGGCGCTGGAGTATCCACAGCGCTGGGGCGGCCTGGTCGATCTGCCGGAGGCCATGGACGGACGGGTGGCATCGCGGTTCGCGGCGGTGCTGGCCGGGTTCGAGGGTGAGGATCAGGTCGCGGTCCGCAGGTCCGGAGTGTTCGGCCGCCGACTGGTCGCGGCGCCGGCCGGGACCTCGGCGGGAGCCTGGGAGCCATCGGGCACGGTGCTGGTGACCGGTGGTACGGGGATATTGGGCGGCCATGTCGCCCGCTGGCTGGCGTGCAATGGCGCCGAACACCTGGTGCTGGCCAGCCGGAGCGGAGAAAAGGCCCCGGGCGCCGACGAGTTGCGGTCCGAGCTGGTGGCCTTGGGCGCGCGGGTCTCGGTGGTGGCGTGCGATGTCGCCGATCGGGACGAGGTGGCGGCCGTGCTGGCCGCTGTTCCCGATGACTGCCCGCTGACAGGTGTGGTGCATGCGGCGGGTGTGCTGGACGACGGGGTGTTGGAAGGGCTGTCGCCGGAGCGGTTCGAGGCGGTGTTCCGGTCCAAGGTGCAGTCCGCCCTTGTGCTGGACGAGCTGACCCGGGACCTGGATCTCGCGGTGTTCGCCCTGTTCTCGTCGGCGGCGGGCGCGCTGGGCAACCCGGGGCAGGGGAACTACGCCGCCGCGAACGCGGCACTGGACGCGCTGGCGGAGCGGCGCCGCGCTGAGGGCCTCCCCGCCACCTCCGTGGCCTGGGGCGCCTGGGCCGGTGGCGGCATGGCCGGCGACGGCCGTGGCGATGCCCTTTCGCGGCGTACCGGCACCTCGGCCCTGGAACCCGAATTGGCGATCTCCGCGTTGAGCCGGGCTGTCGTCGGGCATGACGCGGTGGTCGTCATCGCCGACATCCAGCGGCCTGAGTTTCTGCGTGTGTTCGCCGGCGTACGTCCCAGCCCGGTCCTGTCCGACCTGCCCGGCTATCGCGAGCTGGTCGAGGCGGGAACCGTCGGCAGCCGGGAGAGTGCACCGGCCGCGTCCGCCCTCCTGGAGCGGCTGTCCGGTCTGGCCGCGGCGGATCGCTCCGCGGCCGTACTGGACCTGGTCCGTGGCGAGGTCGCCGCGGTGCTGAGGTACTCCGGCGTGGCGGCGATCGAGCCGGACCGGGCGTTCAAGGATCTGGGCTTCGACTCGCTGACCGCGATCGAGCTGCGCAATCGGCTCGCCACCGTGACCGGGCTGAGCCTGCCCGCCACGTTGGTGTTCGACCACCCCAGCCCCACCGTCCTCGCGGACTTCCTGGTGGCCGAGGTGACGGGGAACCGCGAGGACACCCTCGGCCCGGCGGTTGTCGCGGCCGACGTCGCCGACGACCCGGTCGTGATCGTCGGGATGAGCTGCCGCTTTCCCGGCGATGTGCGATCCCCCGAGGATCTGTGGCGACTGGTCGACGCGGGACAGGACGCGATCTCCGACTTCCCGACCGATCGTGGCTGGGACCTCGACGGACTCTCCGGCGGGGGTTCCGGGAGCAGCGACACCGGCAAGGGAGGCTTCCTCTACGACGCGGCCGGGTTCGACGCGGACTTCTTCGGGATCTCCCCGCGTGAGGCGATGGCGATGGATCCCCAGCAGCGACTGCTGCTGGAGGCCGCGTGGGAGGCGTTCGAGCGCACCGGAATCGACCCGGTATCGCTCCGTGGCAGCCGGGCCGGGGTGTTCGTCGGGACGAACGGCCAGGACTACTCGGACCTGGTCAGGACGGCGAACTCCGACACGTCGGGGCACACCGGTACGGGCATCGCGGCGAGCGTGGCGTCCGGCCGTCTCTCTTACACGCTGGGCCTCGAAGGCCCCGCGATGACGGTCGACACGGCCTGCTCGGCCTCACTGGTGGCGCTGCACCTGGCGGCGCAGGCGCTGCGGGCGGGGGAGTGCTCGCTCGCGTTGGCGGGCGGTGTGACGGTGATGTCCACCCCAGGCGGGTTCGTGGGCTTCAGCGGGCAGAGCGGACTGGCCCCGGATGGCCGCTGCAAGGCGTTCGCGGATGCGGCGGACGGTACGGCGTGGTCCGAGGGTGTGGGGCTGTTGGTGGTGGAGCGGTTGTCGGACGCGCTGCGTCATGGCCATGAGGTGCTGGCGGTGGTGCGCGGTTCGGCGGTGAATCAGGACGGTGCGTCGAATGGGTTGACGGCGCCGAACGGGCCGTCGCAGCAGCGGGTGATCCGCCAGGCGCTGGCGAGTGCTGGTCTTTCCCCGGTGGATGTGGATGCGGTGGAGGCGCACGGTACGGGGACGACGCTGGGTGATCCGATCGAGGCGCAGGCGTTGCTGGCCACGTATGGGCAGGGGCGTGAGCGGCCGCTGTGGCTGGGGTCGGTGAAGTCGAATATCGGGCATACGCAGGCGGCGGCGGGTGTGGCCGGTGTGATCAAGATGGTGATGGCGATGCGGCACGGGATGTTGCCGCGCACGCTGCATGTGGATGAGCCGTCGTCGCATGTGGACTGGTCGGCGGGTGCGGTGGAGCTGTTGAGCGAGCCGGCCGAGTGGCGGGAGGCCGGCGGGCCGCGCCGGGCGGGTGTTTCGTCGTTCGGGATCAGCGGTACCAACGCGCACGTCATTCTTGAGCAGGGTCCGGCGCCTGTGGTGCCCGAGGCGGTGCCGGTGGTTGCGGGTCCGGTGCCGTGGCCGGTGTCGGCGAAGAGTGAGGAGGCGCTGGGGGCGCAACTGGACCGGCTGCGGTCATGGGCCGACGAGAACCCCGGCCCGGCGCCGTTGGACGTGGGCTACTCGCTGGCCACGGGCCGGTCGCTGTTCGAGCACCGCGCCGTGCTGCTGGCGGACGTCGGCCATGACGACGGCCCGGCGGAGATCGCTCGTGGCGGGGCGAGGAGCGGCGTCAGGCTCGGAGTGCTGTTCTCCGGCCAGGGCAGCCAACGGGCCGGAATGGGCCGGGAGTTGTACGGGCGGTTCCCGGTGTTCGCCGAAGCCCTCGACGTGGTGTGTGCGCATCTGGACCGGGAGCTGGACCGCCCGTTGCGGGAGGTGCTCTTCGCCGAGCCCGGTTCGGCCGACGCGGCGCTGCTGGACGAGACGGGATGGACGCAGCCCGCGCTGTTCGCGGTCGAGGTGGCGCTGTTCCGGCTGCTGCGGTCGTGGGGAATCACCCCGGACTATCTGGCCGGGCATTCGATCGGCGAGATCGCGGCCGCTCATGTGGCGGGTGTGTTCTCGCTGGAGGACGCCTGCACGCTGGTGGCCGCCCGGGCCCGGCTGATGCAGGAGCTGCCGTCGGGCGGGGCGATGATCTCCGTGCGGGCCACCGAGGACGAGGTGGTCCCGTACCTGGACGCGCGCGTGTCGATCGCCGCGCTCAACGGACCGCGCTCGGTGGTGATCGCCGGTGCCGAGTCGCCGGTGCTGGAGATCGCGGCCCGCCTCGAGGCCGAGGGCCGCAAGACCAAACGGCTGGCCGTCAGCCACGCCTTCCACTCCCCTTTGACGGACCCGATGCTGGCGGACTTCCGGCAGGTCGTGGCACGTCTGTCACCTCAGAAGCCGACCATCCCCGTCGTGTCCAATCTGACCGGCGGCCTCGCCACGGCGGAGGAGCTGCTCTCGCCGGAGTACTGGGTGCGGCACGTACGCGAGCCGGTGCGGTTCGCCGACGGCGTGCGAACGCTGGCCGAAGAAGGTGTTTCCGCCCTGGTCGAGCTGGGCCCGGACAGCGTGCTGTCGGCGATGGCCCAGGAGTCGGTGCCCGACGACGCCGTGGTGGTCCCGGCGCTGCGCAAGGGCCGGGACGAGCAGTCCGCCGTGGTGGCGGCGGTGGCCCGGCTGCATGTGACGGGCGTCAGCGTGGACTGGCCCGCGTTCTTCGCCGGAACCGGCGCGCGCCGGGCCGACCTGCCCACGTACGCCTTCCAGCACGAGCGGTTCTGGCCGTCCCCTTCGGTGAACGCGGCCGACCTGACCGGTGCGGGACTGGAGCCGACCGAGCACCCGCTGCTGGGCGCGGCCATGACAGTGGTGGCCTCCGAGGAGCTGGTGCTGACCGGCACGCTGTCCCTGGCCACCCACCCCTGGCTGGCCGACTACACGGTGGGCGGGCAGGTGTCCTTCCCCGGCACCGGCTTCCTGGAACTGGTGATCCGCGCCGCGGACCAGGCCGGGTGCGATCGGGTCGAGGACCTGACAGTGAGCACCCCCCTGGTGCTGCCCGAGCGGGGCGCGGTGCGGGTGCAGCTCTGGGTGGGCAGCCGGGACGACCTCGGACACCGGGAACTGCGGTTCCACTCGCGTCCCGCCGACGGACCCGGGCAGGAGTGGACCCTGCACGCCGCGGGGGTCCTCACGGAGGCCGGCCGCGCTGCCGTCGAGGACTTCGACACGACGGCATGGCCGCCGCACGGGGCGACTGAGGTGGACCTGGATGGCCTGTACGAGCGCCACGAACAGGCCGGGCCGGCTCACGGACCGGTCTTCCGCGGACTGCGGGCGGTCTGGACACGCGACGCGGAGGTCTTCGCCGAAGTCGCCCTGCCCGAGGACGTACGGGACGCGGAAACCTTCGGTGTGCACCCGGCGCTGCTCGACGCGGCACTGCACGCGGCCGGGTTCACCGACGCCGCCGACGACGAACGGGGTCTGCTGCCGTTCGCCTGGAGCGGGGTGTCGCTGCACGCCTCGGGAGCGTCGACGCTGCGGGTCAGGCTGACCAGGAGCGGCCCGGACGCCGTCGCGCTGACAGCCGTCGATGTGCGGGGCGCACCGGTGATCTCGGTGGGCTCGTTGGCGCTGCGGCCGGCGTCGACGCGGACGGTCGCGACGACGGGCCGCGACGAGCTGAACTCGCTGTTCCGGGTCGAGTGGGTGCCCCAGCCGCTGGACGGCGTGGCCGGGGCCGCCGAGTGGGCGGTGCTCGGGACGGACGAGTGGGGTCTGGCCGCGGTGCTGGAGTCCGCGGGTGCCATCCGGGGCACCGCGCCGGTACCGGCGTTGGCCGACCTCGCCGGGCCCAAAGGCGCCGCGGTGCCGCAGGTCGTGGCCGCCCCGCTCATGGGCGGCCCCGCTCGTGGTCCTGAGTCGGTGCGCGAACTGACACACCACGCGCTGGAGCTGTTGCGGGACTGGCTGGCCGCGGAGCGGTTCGCGAGGTCGCGCCTGGTATTCGTCACCCGAGGAGCGGTGGCCGACGCGGACCAGGACATCACCGACCTGGCGGCCGCGGCGGTGTGGGGCCTCGTACGGTCCGCCCAGTCGGAGCACCCCGGCCGGTTCCTGCTGGTGGACCTGGACGACTCGCCGGAGTCCGTGGCCGTGCTGCCCGGACTCCCCGGACTGCTCGACGCCGGGGAGCCGCAGGCAGTCGTCCGCGCGGGAGAGGTACGGGTCGCGCGCCTGTCGCAGCTGGCCTCGTCCGACGGCCTGGCGCCGCCGACCGGTGCGCCGTGGCGGCTGGACACCGGCGCGAAGGGCGGCCTGGACGGGCTGACGCTCGCCGCGTGCCCGGAGACGCTCGAACCACTGACGGGCCGCGAGGTGCGGGTGGCGATACGCGCCGCCGGGGTGAACTTCCGCGATGTCCTGGGCGCGCTCGGCAGGTACCCCGGGGAAGCCGGGCCGCTCGGCTCCGAGGCCGCCGGCGTGGTCGAGGCGACCGGCCCCGAGGTGACCGGGCTCCGGCCGGGAGACCCGGTGATGGGCCTGCTCTCCGGCGGATTCGGCCCCGTGGGGGTGACGGACGAACGGCTCCTCACCCGTGTACCCGACGACTGGACGTGGGAGACCGCCGCCTCGGTGCCGCTGGTGTTCCTGACCGCGTACCACGCCCTGGTGGACCTGGCCGGTCTGCGGGCCGGGGAGAAGGTGCTGATTCACGCGGGTGCGGGCGGCGTCGGCATGGCGGCGATCCAACTGGCCCGCCACCTGGGCGCGGACGTGTTCGCCACCGCGAGCGAGAGCAAGTGGGACACCCTGCGATCGCTGGGCGTCGCGGAGGATCACATCGCCTCCTCGCGCACCACGGAGTTCGAGCCGAGGTTCGCCGATGCCACGGACGGTGGCGGGGTCGACGTCGTGCTCAACGCCCTGTCGGGGGAGTTCGTCGACGCCTCGCTGCGCCTGCTGGCGCCGGGCGGCCGGTTCCTGGAGCTGGACAAGCTGAACAAGGCAGGCAACCGCGGCCTACAGGCGCTGCCGGAGGTGCACTACCAGCCGTTCGACCTGGGGCTGGTGGACCACGAGCACATCCAGCGGATGCTCGTCGAGTTGGTGCGGCTGTTCGACGACGGATCTCTGCGGCCGCTTCCGGTGCGTACCTGGGACATGCGCCGGGCCCGCGAGGCGTTCCGGTACCTGAGCCAGGCCCGGCACATCGGCAAAGTCGTCCTGACCACGCCCCGCCACTGGGACTCCGAGGGCACCGTACTGATCACCGGGGGCACCGGTGGGCTCGGCGCCGAGCTGGCCCGGCATCTGGTCACCCGGCGCGGCGCCCGGCACCTGCTGCTGGCCGGCAGGCGCGGCCTCGCCGCGCCCGGCGCCGTGGAGCTGCGGGACGAGCTGATCGCATACGGCGCTGCGGTCACCGTGGCCGCCTGTGACCTCTCCGAACGAGCCGCCACGGCCGAACTGCTGGCCGCCGTCCCGGCCGGACACCCGCTCACCGCGGTGGTACACACCGCGGGCGTCCTGGACGACGGAGTCGTCGGATCGCTGACCCCGGAACGACTGGACGCGGTGCTGCGACCGAAGGTCGACGCCGCATGGCATCTGCACGAACTCACGCGTGACCTCGACTTGGCCGCATTCGTCTGCTACTCCTCGGTGTCCGGTGTGATGGGCACCGCGGGCCAGGCCAACTACGCGGCGGGCAACGTCTTCCTGGACGCCCTGGCCCAGCACCGGCGTGCCCACGGCCGCCCCGCGATCTCCCTCGCCTGGGGCGCCTGGGAGCAGGGCACGGGCATGACCAGCGCCCTGGGCGACGAGGAGATGCGCCGGATCAGCGACGCGGGCATGCCACCGCTGTCGGTCGAGCGCGGACTCGCGTTGTTCGACGCCGCCACCGCCTGTGACGAGGCACTGGTCCTGCCGCTCGGGATCGGAAACGGCGCGTTGCGGCTGCCCGGCGGTGTACCCGCCATCCTGCGCGGACTCGTTCGGCCCGGTCGTCGTAAGGCCGCGGGCGGTGTCGCGGAGATGTCCCGGGCGGGCCTCACCGAGCGGCTGGCCGGGCTGCCGGAGGACGAGCGGTCGCGGTTCCTGGTCGACCTGGTGCGCACGGAGGTCGCCCAGGTGCTGCGGTACTCCCGGAAGGTGGCCATCGGCGCCGACCGGGCGTTCAAGGATCTGGGCTTCGACTCGTTGACCGCTATCGAGCTGCGCAATCAGCTCGCCGCGACGACCGGGCTGAGCCTGCCGTCCACGCTGGTGTTCGACCACCCGACGCCTGCGGCGCTGGCACAGCTCCTGCTGACCGAGCTCATGGGCACGCGGACCGAGACCGCTCTCCCCGCGTTGCCGGCCGCCCCACTCCTGGACGACCCGATCGTCATCGTCGGGATGAGCTGCCGGTTCCCCGGCGGTGTGCGGTCTCCTGAGCAGCTGTGGGACCTGGTTGCCGACGGCCGTGACGCGATCTCCGCGTTCCCCACCGACCGCGGCTGGGACCTCGGCCTGCTCCCCGACGACGCCGACGATCCCGACGGGCAGGGTGGCGGGGCCATCCGCGAGGGCGGGTTTCTCTACGACGCGGCGGAGTTCGACGCGGGCTTCTTCGGGATCTCGCCGCGTGAGGCGCTGGCGATGGATCCGCAGCAGCGGCTGTTGCTGGAGGCCGCGTGGGAGGCGTTCGAGCGCACCGGGATCGACCCCGCGTCGCTCCGGGGAAGCCGGACCGGCGTGTTCGTCGGGACGAACGGCCAGGACTACTCGACGCTGGTCATGAACGCCGGGGAGGAGTTGGCCGGGCACGCCGGCACCGGGCTCGCCGCGAGCGTGGCGTCCGGACGTCTGTCGTACACGCTGGCCCTGGAAGGTCCGGCGATGACGGTGGACACCGCGTGTTCCTCAGCGCTGGTGGCGTTGCACCTGGCGGCCCAGGCGCTGCGGTCCGGGGAGTGCTCGCTGGCCTTGGCAGGCGGTGTGACGGTGATGTCCACCTCAGTGGGATTCGCCGGGTTCAGCCGCCAGGGCGGGCTGGCGCCGGACGGCCGGTGCAAGGCGTTTGCCGACGCGGCGGACGGTACGGGCTGGTCCGAGGGTGTCGGCATGCTCGTGGTGGAGCGGCTGTCGGACGCCCAGCGCAACGGCCACGAGGTGCTGGCGGTGGTGCGGGGCTCGGCGATCAACCAGGATGGCGCGTCCAATGGACTCACGGCGCCGAATGGTCCGTCGCAGCAGCGGGTGATCCGTCAGGCGCTGGCGAGCGCGGGTCTGTCCACGGCGGATGTGGACGCGGTGGAGGCGCACGGCACGGGGACCCGGCTCGGTGATCCGATCGAGGCGCAGGCGCTGCTGGCCACGTACGGCCAGGAGCGCGAACAGCCGCTGTGGCTGGGGTCGGTGAAGTCGAATATCGGGCATACGCAGGCGGCGGCCGGTGTGGCCGGTGTGATCAAGATGGTCATGGCGATGCGGCACGGTGTGCTGCCGTCGACGCTGCATGTGGATGCGCCGTCGTCCCATGTTGACTGGTCCGCCGGCGCGGTTGAGTTGCTGGGCGAGCCCGTCGAGTGGCCGGAGGCCGGTCGGCCGCGTCGCGCGGGTGTCTCGTCGTTCGGGATCAGTGGCACCAACGCCCACGTCATCCTTGAGCAAGGCCCGGCACCCGCGGCGCCCGAGGCCTCTGCCGCCGCTCCGGGCCTGGTGCCGTGGCTGGTGTCGGGCAAGAGCAAGCCCGCATTGCGAGCCCAGACCGACCAGCTCATGTCGTTCGTGGACGCGAATCCTGGTCTGGCGCCGGTGCGGGTGGGCTTCTCGCTGGCGACGGGCCGGTCGGTGTTCGAGCACCGTGCGGTGCTGCTGGCCGACGCGGAAGGCGTGGCGGCGGTTGCCGAGGGCACTGCCCACCCCGAGCCCACGGTGGCGTTCCTGTTCTCGGGACAGGGCAGTCAGCGGCTGGGGATGGGGCGGGAGCTGTACGGGCGGTTCCCGGTGTTCGCCGACGCGCTGGACGGGGTGTGCGCGCATCTGGACGCGCACATGGACCGGCCGCTGCGCGATGTGTTGTTCGCGGAGACGGGCTCGGCCGACGCCGAGTTGCTGGACCGGACGGTGTTCACACAGCCCGCGTTGTTCGCGGTCGAGGTGGCGTTGTTCCGGCTGGTGGAGTCGTGGGGGATCATCCCGGACTATCTGGCGGGTCATTCGATCGGTGAGATCGCGGCGGCGCATGTGGCGGGGGTGTTCTCGCTGGCGGACGCGTGTGCGCTGGTGGCGGCGCGGGCGCGGTTGATGCAGGGGTTGCCGTCGGGTGGGGCGATGGTGTCGCTTCAGGCCACCGAGGACGAGGTCATTCCCTATCTGAACGGCCGGGTGTCGATCGCCGCGGTCAATGGACCGCGCTCGGTGGTGATCGCCGGTGACGAGACGGCGGTGTCGGAGGTTGCGGTCCGGTTCGAGGGGGAGGGGCGCAGGACCAGGCGGCTGCGGGTGTCGCACGCGTTTCATTCGCCGTTGATGGATCCGATGCTGCATGGCTTCCGGCGGGTGGTGGAGGGGTTGTCCATCGAGGCTCCCCGAACCCCGCTGGTGTCGAATGTGACGGGTGAGGTGGCGTCGGCGGAGTTGGTGTGTTCGCCGGAGTACTGGGTGCGTCATGTGCGGGAGGCGGTGCGGTTCGCCGACGGGGTGGCCGCCCTGAGTGCGGCCGGGGTGACCGCGTTCCTGGAGGTCGGCCCCGACGGGGTGCTCTCCGCCATGGCCCAGGACAGCCTGCCCGAGCCGTCCGCAGACACCGTCGTGACCGCGGCCCTGCGCAAGGACCAGGAAGAGGAGAGGGCGCTGCTCACCGCGCTGGCCCGACTGCATGTCACCGGTGTGCGGGTCGATTGGCAGGCGCTGTTCGCCGGAACGGGCGCGCGACGGGTGGAACTGCCCACCTACGCCTTCCAGCGTCGGCGCTACTGGCCGGCGACATCGCTCCGTACGGGAGACGCCTCGGGGCTGGGACTGGTTTCCGCGCTCCATCCCCTGCTGGGTGCGGCGGTGGAGCTGGCCGATTCCGGCGGCATGCTGTTCACCGGCCGACTGTCGGTGGCCACCCACCCGTGGCTGGCTGATCACGCCGCCGGCGGTGTGGTGATCTTCCCCGGCACCGGTTTCCTGGAGCTGGCGATCCGCGCCGGCGACCAGGTCGGCTGCGGTTCGGTGGAGGAACTCACCCTTGCGACGCCATTGGTGGTGCCCGAGCGGGATGCGGTGGCGGTGCAGTTGTGGGTGGGCGTGCCGGACGACTCAGGACGCCGCGGTCTACAGGTGTACTCCCGTCCGGCTGATGTCGCGGAGGGGCCTTGGGTACGGCATGCCACGGGCGTGCTCGCGGCCGGGGAGGGCGGGGCGGAATCCGATGGCACGGTGTGGCCGCCAGAGGGTGCGACCGAGGTCGAGCTGGAGGGGTTCTACGAGCGGTTCGCGGAGGGCGGGTTCGCTTACGGGCCGGCGTTCCAGGGTCTGCGGGCGGTGTGGCGGCGCGGTGACGAGGTCTTCGCCGAGGTCGCGCTGGACGAGCAGGTCAGCGATGCCGAGTCGTTCGGCGTGCATCCCGCGCTGCTGGACGCCGCGCTGCACGCGGCGTTGTTCGTGGACCTGGACGAGAGCGTGGCCGGCCGGTTGCCGTTCTCCTGGAGCGGGGTCTCCCTGCACGCCGGTGGCGCGTCGACGCTGCGGGTACGGCTGACCAAGGCCGGTGCGGAATCGGTGTCGCTGATGGCGCTCGACACGGCCGGGGACCCGGTAGTGTCGGTCGATTCGCTCGTCCTGCGGCCGGTGTCCACTGAACACATGGCCGCCGCTTCCGTGCGCCGGCACGAGTCGCTGTTCCAGCTGGAATGGACTCCCTTGCCCACGGCCGGGCCCGCCTCCGGTACCGAGGGCATGCGGTGGGCCGTACTCGGAGCGGACGAGTTCGCGCTGGCAGCGGCACTGACGACACCTCAAACCCCGGTCACGACACACCGGGACGAAGGGTTCCTGGGCGAGGAGTTGAACGACGACGCCTCCGCACCGGCCGCCGTGGTGGTCCCGATCCGCGGAGGTGCCCACGGCGGCGAAGGGGACACGGACACGGTGGCCGACACGGCGCGAGCACTCACCGCCAAGGCGCTGCGGCTGGTCCAGGACTGGTCGGCCGACGACCGGTCGGCCCGGTCCCGCCTGGTGTTCGTGACCAGGGGTGCGGTCGCGGCGGAGGACGGGGACACCGTCCTGGACCTGGCTGCCGCCGCGGTGTGGGGTCTGGTGCGGTCGGCGCAGGTGGAGAACCCTGACCAGTTCGTGCTGATCGACCTCGACGAGAAGGAGAACGCCGCCGCGGCGATCCCCGCCGTGCTCGCTTCGGGAGAGCCGCAGGCCGTCATCCGTGACGGGGCCGTCCGGGTCGGACGGCTGGGCCGCCCGGTCACCGGGGTGCCCGAGCCGCGACAGTGGGATGCTGCCGGCACGGTCCTGATCACTGGTGGTACGGGCGGTCTGGGCCGCCTGTTCGCACGGCACCTGGTGGCCGAGCACGGTGTGCGGAATGTGCTGCTGGCCAGCAGGCGCGGTGGCGAGAGCGACGGAGTCGTCGAGATGGTCGCCGAGCTGACCGCCCACGGTGCCGAGGTCAGGGTCGTTGCCTGCGACGTCGCGGACCGGGCCGCCGTGTCGGGATTGCTCGCGGGGATCCCCGAGGAGCATCCGCTGACCGCGGTCATCCACACCGCGGGTGTCCTGGACGACGGCGTGATCGGTTCGCTGACACCGGACCGGCTGGACACCGTCTTCCGACCCAAGGTGGACGCGGCGTGGCAGCTGCACGATCTCACCCGGGACATGAATCTCACGGCGTTCGTGGTGTTCTCGTCGGTCACGGGCATCGTCGGGGGCGCCGGACAGGCCAACTACGCCGCGGCGAACAGCTTCCTGGACGGCCTCGCGCAATACCGACGAGCGCACGGTCTCGCGGCGACGTCCTTGGCGTGGGGCCCATGGGAACAGAGCGTGGGAATGACGGGCGAGCTGGGCGAAGCGGACGTCAAACGGATGGCCCGTGGCGGGATGTCGCCGCTGCACGTCGAGCAGGGCCTGGCGCTGTTCGACACCGCGTGCACGCTGGGGCATGCGCTGCTGGTGCCCGCCCGAGTCGACGTGGTCGCGCTACGGGCCCGGCGCGAGGTGCCGTGGCTGGTGCGCGCCGGCGCCGATCGGATCCCGCGCCGCCACGCCGCCGGAAGCGACCCGGCCGCGGTGAGCACGCTCACCCAGCGGCTGACGGAGCTGCGCCCGGCGGACAGGGTCCGTGCCGTGGTGGACCTGGTGAGCGCGGAGGTGGCCTCGGTTCTCGGGCACGCGTCGCCGGAAGCGGTGGAAGTCCGGCACGAGTTCCGTGAACTGGGCTTCGACTCGCTGACCGCGGTGGAGCTCCGTAACCAGCTGGCCGACACCACCGGCCTGCGCTTGCCGTCCACCCTCGTGTTCGACTACCCCACACCGATGGCGCTGGCCGAACACTTTGTGGCGGAACTCGTCGGCACCGACAGCGGCCCGCTTCCGCTGGAGCCGCGCCGCACTCCCGTCGACGACGACCCGATCGCGATCGTGTCCATGGCCTGCCGCTACCCCGGTGGCGTGGATTCCCCGGAAAGCCTGTGGCAGCTGGTGCGTGGCGAACGGGACGGTGTCTCCGGATTCCCGACCTCCCGGGGATGGGATCTGGACGCGCTGTACGACCCGGATCGGAATACTCGCGGGAACACGAGCTATGTGCGCGAAGGTGGGTTCCTGCACGACGCGGGCGAGTTCGATGCCCCGTTCTTCGGGATCTCGCCGCGTGAGGCGCTGGCGATGGATCCGCAGCAGCGGCTGCTGCTGGAGACCTCGTGGGAGGCGATCGAGCGGGCCGGGATCGACCCGCTGACGCTGCGCGGCAGCGGGACCGGTGTCTTCGCCGGAGTGATGTACCACGACTACGGCTCCGGCGCGGAGTTCCCGGAGGAAGCGATGAGCTTCGTCGGGACCGGTACGGCGGGCAGCGTGATGTCGGGCCGGGTCGCCTACGCCCTCGGCCTGGAGGGCCCGGCGGTGACGGTCGATACCGCGTGCTCTTCGTCGCTGGTGGCCATGCACTGGGCGGCACAGGCGCTGCGCAGCGGCGAGTGCGCCCTGGCGTTGGCCGGTGGTGTGACGGTCATGGCCACCCCCGGCCCCTTTGTTGACTTCAGTGCGCAGGGGGGCCTGGCGGCCGACGGCCGGTGCAAGTCCTTCTCCGAGAGCGCTGACGGGGTGGGCTGGTCCGAGGGTGTCGGCATGCTGGTGCTGGAGCGGCTGTCGGACGCACAGCGCAACGGCCATGAGGTGCTGGCCGTCATGCGAGGCTCCGCGGTGAACCAGGACGGTGCCTCGAACGGGCTCACGGCACCGAACGGCCCGTCCCAACAGCGAGTGATCAAGCAGGCGCTGGCCGACGCCGGTCTCTCGCCCACGGACATTGATGTCGTCGAAGGGCACGGTACCGGCACCACCCTGGGCGATCCCATCGAAGCCGAAGCGCTGTTGGCGACGTATGGCCGGGATCGGGATGCGGAGCGTCCGTTGTGGCTGGGGTCGGTGAAGTCGAACATCGGTCATACGCAGGCGGCGGCGGGTGTGGCCGGTGTGATCAAGATGGTCATGGCGCTGCGGCACGGCGTGCTGCCTTCGTCCCTGCACGTGGACAAGCCGACCTCGCATGTGGACTGGTCGTCCGGCGCTGTCAGGCTGCTGACCGCACCGGTGGAGTGGCCGGAGGGCAGCCGCCCCAGGCGGGCGGCGGTGTCATCGTTCGGGATCAGCGGCACCAACGCGCACACCATTGTGGAGCAGGCGCCGCCGCCGGCGGCCGGGGCCGAGGACGACACGTCGGATGCGGCGCCCGGCCTGGTGCCGGTGGCGGTGTCGGGCAAGACGCCGGAGGCGCTGCGGGCGCAGGCGGCGCGCGTGCTGTCGCACCTGGAGCGGAATCCGGGGCCGGCCCCGGCCGACCTCGCGATGTCCTTGCTGACCACGCGGTCGGCGTTTGAGCGGCGTGGTGTGGTGCTGTCCGGGGATCGTGGTGATGCCGTGGAGGGATTGCGCGCCCTTGCCGTGGGTGGCACGGCTGCTGGTGTGGTGCAGGGTGTGGCTCGGGAGGACCGGGTGGTGGCGTTCCTGTTCTCGGGGCAGGGCAGTCAGCGGGCGGGGATGGGCCGGGAGTTGTACGGGCGGTTCCCGGTGTTCGCCGAGGCTCTGGATGAGGTGTGTGCGCATCTGGACCGGGAGCTGGACCGGCCGTTGCGGGAGGTGATGTTCGCCGAGCCCGGGTCGGTCGAGGCCGGTTTGCTGGATGAGACGGGGTGGACGCAGCCCGCGTTGTTCGCCCTCGAGGTGGCGCTGTTCCGGCTGGTGGAGTCGTGGGGGATCAACCCGGACCATCTGGCGGGTCATTCGATCGGTGAGATCGCGGCGGCGCATGTGGCGGGGGTGTTCTCGCTGGCGGACGCGTGCACGCTGGTGGCGGCGCGGGCCCGGCTGATGCAGGGGTTGCCGTCAGGTGGGGCGATGGTGTCGCTTCAGGCCACCGAGGACGAGGTCGTTCCCTATCTGAACGGCCGGGTGTCGGTCGCGGCGGTGAACGGGCCACGTTCGGTGGTGGTCGCCGGTGAGGAGGCCGCGGTGCTGGAGGTGGCGGCCAGGTGTGAGGGGCTGGGGCGGAAGACTAGGCGTTTGCGAGTCTCGCATGCGTTTCACTCACTCTTGATGGATGCGATGGTGGCGGAGTTCGGGCGGGTGGCCCGGGGCCTCTCGTATGAGCCCCCGGTGATTCCGTTCGTCTCGAATCTGACGGGTGAATTGGCCGGCCCGGAGCTGGTGTGCTCGGCTGAGTACTGGGTGCGCCATGTTCGGGAGACGGTCCGTTTCGCCGATGGAATGCGGTGGCTGGACGAGCGTGGCGTAACCACGTATCTGGAGCTGGGCCCGGACGGGGTGCTCTCCGCGATGGCTCAGGAGAGCCTGTCCGAGGAGTCGGCTGCCAGTGCTGTTGTCGTCCCGGCTCTGCGTAAGGATCTGGACGAGGAGCGCGCGCTGGTCACGGCGCTGGCCCGGTTGCACTCCCATGGCGTGGATGTCGCGTGGCAGCGGTTCTTCGCCGGGACCGGAGCCCGTCGGGTGGAGCTGCCGACCTACGCCTTCCAGCACGAGCTGTACTGGCCGGCCCCCGCGGCCCCTACCGGGGACGTGACCGCCGCTGGGCTGGGAGCGCCGGAGCATCCACTGCTGGGTGCCGCGGTGGAACTGGCGGACGTCGGCGGTCTGCTGTTCACCGGTCGTCTGTCGCTGCGGTCGCACCCGTGGCTGGCCGATCACGCCATTGGCGGAGCGGTGCTGTTCCCCGGCACGGGCTTCCTGGAGTTGGCGATCCGCGCCGGGGACCAGGTCGGCTGTGACCGCGTCGACGAGCTCACCCTCGCCGCACCGCTGGTGCTGGAAGAGCGAGACGCGGTGGCCATCCAGCTCTGGGTGAGCGAGCCGGACGAGTCCGGCCGCCGCGGCGTGAACCTGTACTCCCGGCCCGCTGACGCCATGGACCAGCCCTGGGTCCGCCACGCCACGGGTGTGCTGGCCGCCGGGCGGGGACCCGCCGTGTCCACCGTGCCGACCTGGCCCCCTACGGAGGCCACCCCGGTCGAACTGGAAGGGTTCTACGAGCGGTTCGCCGAGGGCGGCTTCGGCTACGGCCCGCTGTTCCAGGGGCTGCGAGCCGTCTGGCAGCACGGCGATGAGATCTTCGCCGAGGTGGCGCTGCCGGAGCAGGGGAGTGACGCCGAGTCGTTCGGGATCCATCCCGCGCTGCTGGACGCGGCCCTGCACGCGGTGTCCTTCGTGGACCTCGGAGAGTCGGACCGGGGCCGGCTGCCGTTCTCGTGGAGCGGGGTGTCCCTGCACGCAGGCGGCGCCTCCGTGCTACGGGTACGGATCGCCAAGGCCGGGGCCGAGTCGGTGTCGCTGACGGCGGTCGACATGGCGGGTGCGGTGGTCCTGTCGGCGGAGTCGCTGGCCTTGCGGCCGCTCTCCGATGAGCAGGGGGCCGCCGGAGCACGTCGCGGCGAGCGGGACGCGCTGTTCCGGCTGGAGTGGGTGCCCGACCCGGCCGACCCGGTGGCCGACACCGGGCTGGACATCGTGGAGCTCACCGCCGACGAGGCCTCGGACCTGGCGGCGCTGGCGACAGTGCCGGACGTGGTGACGGTCGCGGCCGGGTCAGCCGGAGCCGACGATGTGGTCCCGTCGGTGCACGAGGAGACCGCGCGGGTACTCGGCCTGATCCAGGGCTGGGCGGCCGACGATCGATTCGCGCACTCCCGTCTGGTGTTCGTCACCCGAGGAGCCATCGCGGTCGACGACAGCACCGCGGTGGCGGATCTGGCCGGAGCGGCGGTGTGGGGCCTGGTGCGCTCGGCGCAGGCCGAGCACCCGGACAGGTTCCTGCTCGTCGACGTGGATGAGCGGGAGACCTCCATGTCCGCCCTGCCCGCGGCCCTCGCCTCGGGTGAGCCGCAGGTCGTGGTGCGTGACGGAGCCGTACTCACCGGCCGACTGGCCCGGGTGTCCACCGGAACGGACCTGGTCCCCCCGACAGGCGTGGCGTGGCGCCTCGACAGCAGGCAGAAGGACAGGCTGGACAACCTCTCGCTGGTGGCGTTCCCGGAAGCCACCGAACCGTTGGGGGCCGATGAGGTCCGGCTCTCCGTGCGGGCGGCGGGAGTGAACTTCCGCGATGTGCTCAACGCGCTGGGCATGTACCCCGGAGATGCCGGATGGATGGGTTGTGAGGCCGCCGGTGTGGTCCTGGAGACCGGCTCCGAGGTCACCGCTCTTCAGGTGGGCGACCGGGTTCTCGGAATGGTGCAGGGCGCGTTCGGCCCGGTCGCCGTCGCCGATCAGCGTGCGCTGGTGAAGGTTCCTGACGCGTGGTCGTTGGAGGATGCCTCGGCGGTGCCTCTGGTGTTCTTGACGGCGTATTACGGTCTGGTGGATCTGGCGGGGTTGTCGGCGGGTGAGTCGGTGTTGGTGCATGCGGGTGCCGGTGGTGTGGGTATGGCGGCGGTTCAGCTGGCGCGGCATCTGGGTGCAGAGGTGTTCGCGACGGCGAGTGAGGGCAAGTGGGACACGTTGCGCTCGCTGGGGATCCCGGACGACCACATCGCCTCTTCCCGTACGACCGATTTCGAGGAGCGGTTCCTCGGGGTGACCGGTGGTCGGGGTGTGGATGTGGTGCTCAACTCGCTCGCGGGGGAGTTCATCGACGCGTCGGTGCGGTTGCTGCGGTCGGGTGGCCGGTTCCTGGAGATGGGCAAGACCGATATCCGCGACGCGGAGACGGTGGACGGTGACTACCGGCCGTTCGATCTGGTGGAGGCCGGTCTCGACCGGACGCAGGGGATGCTGGCGGAGCTGATGGGGCTGTTCGGCGCGGGTGTGCTGCGTCCGTTGCCGGTTACCACGTGGGATGTGCGGCGGGCGCGGGACGCCTTCCGTTACATGAGTCAGGCCAGGCACACGGGCAAGATCGTGCTGACCATGCCGCGTGAGTGGGACCCCGAGGGCACCGTGCTGATCACCGGGGGTACGGGCGGTCTGGGCAGTGAGTTGGCTCGGCATGCGGTGGCTGAGCGTGGTGTGCGGCGTTTGCTGTTGACGAGTCGGCGTGGGCTGGATGCTCCGGGTGCGGTGGAGTTGCAGGCGGAGCTGATCGCGCATGGTGCCGAGGTCATGGTGGCGGCGTGTGATGTGTCGGACCGGGATGCGGTGGCCGGGTTGCTGGCCGGGATTCCGGCGGAGCACCCGTTGACCGCGGTGGTGCATACGGCGGGTGTGCTGGATGACGGCGTGGTGGGGGCGCTGACGCCGGAGCGGCTCGGCACTGTGCTGCGGCCGAAGGTGGACGCCGCGTGGCATCTGCATGAGCTGACCCGCGGCCTGGACCTGGCCGCCTTTGTGGCCTTCTCGTCCGTGGCCGGCTCGATGGGTGCTCCGGGGCAGGCGAACTATGCCGCGGCCAACGCGTTCTTGGACGCGTTGATGGTGCGCCGCCGGGCCGAGGGCGTCGCGGGGCAGTCGCTGGTGTGGGGGCCGTGGGCGCAGGACAGCGGCATGACCCGCGGGCTCACCGAGACCGATATACAGCGGATGAGCGCCGCCGGAATGCCGCCCATCAGCACCGAACAGGGCATGGCCCTGTTCGACGCGGCGACCGCACTGCGTCACCCCGTGGTGGTCACGGCCCAACTCAACCTTGCCGCACTCCGCGCCCAGGGCGCACCGGCCCCGGTGCTCCGCGGCCTGCTGGGCGCCGGGCCCCGCCCGGTGGCGCAGTCCACCGTGGTGGAGACGTCAGAGTCACTGCGGGACCGGCTGCTGAACCTGCGGGCCGAGGAGCGCGACGAGCACATGGTCCGGCTGGTGCAGGAGCAGTCGGCCATGGTCCTGGGGTATGCGTCGCCCGAAAAGATCGACCCGGCGCATCGGTTCAGTGATCTGGGATTCGACTCGCTGACCGCGGTCGAGCTGCGCAATCGGCTGAGCTCCTTCACCGGGCTGCGCTTGCTGTCCACCCTCGTCTTCGACTACCCGACACCGACGGTGCTGGGCGGATATCTGGTGAACGAACTCGTTCCCGCGGACGCCCCCGATCCGACGCCGTCCTTGATGGCGGATCTCGACCGGCTGGACGCCGCGCTGGATGGCTGCTCCGACGAGATCACCCGGACCGGTGTCGCCATCCGGCTCCGGCAGCTGCTCACGAAGGTGACCCAGACCGAGGCGGAGAGCGACGGTCCCGGCGCCACCGACCGGCTCGAATCGGCCAGCGCCGACGAGATTCTCGACTTCATCGACAACGAACTGGGCCGAATGAACGACCGGTGACCCCGGCCCCCAGCTTTCAGCCAATCACGGAGGTTCCCTTCCCATGCCTGACGACCGGAAGCTCGTCGACTACCTCAAGTGGGTCACCGCCGATCTGCACCAGACCCGTCAGCGGCTGGAGGAGGTCGAGGCGGGCAAGCAGGAACCCGTCGCGATCGTATCGATGGCCTGCCGCTACCCGGGCGGGGTGTCGTCGCCCGAAGACCTGTGGCGACTCGTCATCGGTGAAGGTGACGGCATCTCCGGCTTCCCCACCTCCCGCGGCTGGGATCTGGACACGCTGTACGCCCCGGACCGGGACCCTCGCGGGAACACGAGCTATGTGCGTGAGGGAGGCTTTCTTCACGAGGCGGGGGAGTTCGACCCGGGGTTCTTCGGGATCTCGCCGCGTGAGGCGCTGGCGATGGATCCACAGCAGCGGCTGCTGCTGGAGACCTCGTGGGAGGCGATCGAGCGGGCCGGAATCGACCCGCTCACGCTCCAGGGCAGCCGCACGGGTGTCTTCGCCGGAGTGATGTACCACGACTACGGATCCGGCGCGGAGTTCCCCCAGGAGACGATGGCCTTTCTGGGCACCGGCACCGCGGGCAGCGTGATGTCGGGCCGGATCTCCTACACCCTGGGGCTCGAAGGCCCTACGGTGACGCTGGACACCGCGTGCTCGTCGTCGCTGGTGGCCCTGCATCTCGCGGCTCAGGCGCTGCGCGGTGGCGAGTGCGCCCTGGCGTTGGCCGGTGGTGTGACGGTCATGGCCACCCCCGGCCCCTTTGTTGACTTCAGCGCGCAGGGGGGTCTGGCGGCCGACGGCCGGTGCAAGTCCTTCTCCGAGAGCGCTGACGGGGTGGGCTGGTCCGAGGGTGTCGGCATGCTGGTGCTGGAGCGGCTGTCGGACGCACAGCGCAACGGCCATGAGGTGCTGGCCGTCCTGCGAGGCTCCGCGGTGAACCAGGACGGTGCCTCGAACGGGCTCACGGCGCCGAACGGCCCGTCCCAACAGCGGGTCATCAAGCAGGCGCTGGCCGGCGCCGGGCTGTCCGCCACGGATATCGACGTCGTCGAGGCGCATGGCACCGGTACCACGCTGGGCGATCCCATCGAGGCACAGGCGCTGCTCGCGACGTACGGTCAGGACCGGGACGGGCTGGACCCGGTCCTGCTGGGCTCGATCAAGTCGAACATCGGCCACACCCAGGCCGCCTCCGGTGTCGCCGGTGTGATCAAGATGGTCATGGCGATGCGACACGGCACGCTGCCTGCCACCCTGCACCTTGACGAGCCGACCTCGCATGTGGACTGGTCAGCGGGTGCGGTGAAGCTGCTGGCCGAGCGGACCGAGTGGCCAGAGACCGGGCGTCCACGCCGCGCGGCGGTGTCGTCGTTCGGTATCAGCGGTACGAACGCGCACACCATCATCGAGCAGGCCCCGACGGTGGAGGCCGGAAGCGACACGGCCACGCCGACCGCGACCCCCGGCGTGCTGCCGGTGGTGGTGTCCGGAAAGACGGTGGGTGCGCTGCGCGCACAGGCGGCGCGCATCGCCGAGCGTCTGGACGAGGACCCGGGCGCCCGTCTTGTCGATGTCGTGTTCTCGCTGGCCACCACGCGATCGGCGTTCGAGCGTCGGGGTGTGGTGCTGGCCATGGACCGCGCCGGTGCCGCTGAGGGGCTGCGCGCGCTCGCCCAGGGCACCTCCGCGCCGGGACTGCTCAGCGGGGCAGCGCGGTCGGGCGGTGGGCTCGGAGTGTTCTTCTCGGGGCAGGGCAGTCAGCGGGCGGGGATGGGCCGGGAGTTGTACGGGCGGTTCCCGGTGTTCGCCGAGGCTCTGGATGAGGTGTGTGCACGTCTGGACCGGGAGCTGGACCGGCCGTTGCGGGAGGTGATGTTCGCCGAGCCCGGGTCGGTCGAGGCCGGTTTGCTGGATGAGACGGGGTGGACGCAGCCCGCGTTGTTCGCCCTCGAGGTGGCGCTGTTCCGGCTGGTGGAGTCGTGGGGGATCACGCCGGACTCTCTGGCGGGTCATTCGATCGGTGAGATCGCGGCGGCGCATGTGGCGGGGGTGTTCTCGCTGGCGGACGCGTGCACGCTGGTGGCGGCGCGGGCCCGGCTGATGCAGGGGTTGCCGCCGGGCGGGGCGATGGTGTCGCTTCAGGCCACCGAGGACGAGGTCGTTCCCTATCTGACGGCTGAGGTGTCGGTCGCGGCGGTCAACGGGCCGCGTTCGGTGGTGGTCGCGGGCGATGAGGCGGCGGTACTGGAGGTCGTGGCCCGGTTCGAGGCCGAGGGGCGTAAGACCAAGCGGCTGGCGGTCAGCCATGCCTTCCACTCCCCGTTGATGGATCCGATGCTGGGTGAGTTCCGGCGTGTGGTGGAGGGACTGTCGTTCGAGGCGCCCCGGGTTCCGTTCGTCTCGAATGTGACCGGTGAGGTGGCGTCGGCGGAGTTGGTGTGCACGCCGGACTACTGGGTGCGGCATGTGCGGGAGACCGTCCGGTTCGCGGACGGGGTGGCCGCGCTGAGCGCGGCCGGGGTGACCGCGTTCCTGGAGGTCGGCCCCGACGGCGTGCTCTCCGCCATGACCCAGGACAGCCTGCCCGACCAGTCGGATGACACGGTCGTCATCCCGTCCCTGCGCAAGGGCCGTGAGGACGAGGCCGCCCTGGTCGAGGCGCTGGCCAGGCTGCACATCGCCGGCGTCGAGCTGGACTGGGCCGCGTTCCTCGCCGGGACCGGGGCACAGCGGGTGGACCTGCCCACGTACGCCTTCCAGCACGAGCACTACTGGCCGAACGCGCTGGTGAGGACCGGTGACGCCACCGGCTTGGGACTCATGTCCGCCGAACACCCGCTGCTCGGCGCGGCCATCGGCCTGGCGGACTCCGGCGGCGTGCTGTTCACCGGCCGACTGTCGGTGCGATCGCACCCGTGGCTGGCCGATCACGCCATCGGCGGTGTGGTGCTGTTCCCCGGCACCGGCTTCCTGGAGCTGGCGATCCGCGCCGGGGACCAGGTCGGCTGCGCACGGATCGAGGAATTCACCCTGGCCGAGCCGCTGGTGCTGGGCGAGCGGGACGCGGTCGCCGTCCAGCTGTGGGTAGGGCCGGCCGATGACTCGGGCCACCGGGACATACACCTGTACTCACGTCCTGCCGACGCGGTGGAGCAACCATGGGTGGAACACGCCTCCGGCGTGCTGGGCGTGGAGGAGCGGACCGCGGAGTTCGACGCGTCCGTATGGCCACCCGAGGGAGCCGTCGCCCTGGACCTGGACGGCTTCTACGAGCGGTTCGCCGAGGGCGGGTTCGGCTACGGCCCGCTGTTCCAGGGGCTGCGGGGGGCCTGGGAGCGCGGCGACGAGGTGTTCGCCGAGGTGGCTCTGCCGGAGCAGGTGGCGGACGCGGAGTCGTTCGGCGTGCATCCCGCACTGCTGGACGCGGCCTTGCACGCGGTCTCGTTCGTGGATCTCGGGGAGCCGGAGCGTGGCATGCTGCCGTTCTCATGGAACGGCGTGTCTCTGCACTCAGGAGGGGCCTCCGTACTGCGAGTACGGCTGGCCAGGTCCGGCGCCGAATCGGTGTCCCTGACCGCTGCCGATGGCGTCGGCGCGCCGGTCATCTCGGTCGGGTCGCTGGCGCTGCGCCCGGTGACCGCCGATCAGATGGCCGGCTCCGGTACGGCGCGACAGGACTCGCTGTACCGCCTGGAGTGGGTGTCGACACCCGCGCTGACCTCCCCCATGGACGCGGTCGCAGCCTTGGACGTGGCCGAGCTGAGCACCGATGTGGCGTCCCTGGAAGGCAGCCCCGACCTCGTCGTCGTGGCACTCGACCCCGTTGATTCAATCGCCACTCCCGACGCCGTGCACGAGGTCACGGCACGGGTACTGGGCCTGATCCAGGACTGGCTGGCCGAGGCCCGGTTCGCCGACTCCCGTCTCCTCTTCGTCACCCGGGGAGCCATCGCGGCCGACGACGGTGCGACGGTGACCGATCTGGGCGGGGCCGCGGTGTGGGGGCTGGTGCGCTCGGCCCAGTCCGAGCACCCGGGACGGTTCCTGCTCGTCGATGTCGACCACCGCGAGACCTCCATGTCCGCGCTGCCCGCGGCACTCGCCTCGGGCGAGCCCCAGGTCGTGGTGCGCGACGGCATCGTACGCACCGCCCGGCTCGCCAGAATGGCCACGGGGACCAACCTGATGCCTCCGGCGGGTACGCCGTGGCGGCTGGACAGCGGGCAGCGGGACAGGCTGGACAACCTCGCCCTGCAAACAGCCCCGGAGGCCGCCAGGCCGCTGGCGGCCGGCGAGGTCCGGCTGTCCGTACGGGCCGCGGGGCTCAACTTCCGCGATGTACTCAGCGCCCTGGGCATGTACCCCGGAGAGGCCGTGCCGATGGGCGGTGAGGCGGCCGGTGTGGTCGTCGAAACCGGCCTCGAGGTGAACGGGCTGCGCGTCGGCGACCGGGTGATGGGCCTGGTGCCCGGTTCCTTCGGCCCCCTCGTCACCGTGGACCAGCGTGCGCTGGTGAGGGTCCCTGACGCGTGGTCGTTGGAGGATGCCTCGGCGGTGCCGCTGGTGTTCTTGACCGCGTATTACGGCCTGGTGGATCTGGCGGGGTTGTCGGCGGGTGAGTCGGTGCTGGTGCATGCGGGTGCCGGTGGTGTGGGTATGGCGGCGGTTCAGCTGGCGCGGCATCTGGGTGCGGAGGTGTTCGCGACGGCGAGTGAGGGCAAGTGGGACACGTTGCGCTCGCTGGGGATCCCGGACGACCACATCGCCTCGTCCCGTACGGCGGGCTTTGAGGAGCGGTTCCTCGGGGTGACCGGTGGTCGGGGTGTGGATGTGGTGCTCAACTCGCTCGCGGGGGAGTTCATCGACGCGTCGGTGCGGTTGCTGCGGTCGGGTGGCCGGTTCCTGGAGATGGGCAAGACCGATATCCGCGACGCGGAGACGGTGGACGGTGACTACCGGCCGTTTGATCTGGCGGAGGCCGGTCTCGACCGGACACAGGGGATGCTGGTCGAGCTGATGGAGCTGTTCGAGGCGGGTGTGCTGCGGCCGCTTCCGGTGACGACCTGGGATGTGCGGCGGGCGCGGGACGCCTTCCGTTACATGAGCCAGGCCAGGCACACGGGCAAGATCGTGCTGACCATGCCGCGTGAGTGGGACCCCGAGGGCACCGTGCTGATCACCGGGGGTACGGGCGGTCTGGGGAGTGTGCTGGCTCGGCATGTGGTGGCTGCGCATGGGGTGCGGCATGTGGTGTTGACGAGCCGTCGTGGGTTGGATGCCCCGGGTGCGGTGGAGTTGCGGGGTGAGTTGGTGGCGCTGGGTGCCGAGGTGTCGGTGGTGGCGTGTGATGTGTCGGACCGGGATGCGGTGGCCGGGTTGCTGGCCGGGATTCCGGCGGAGCACCCGTTGACCGCGGTGGTGCATACGGCGGGTGTGCTCGATGACGGTGTGGTGGAGGCGCTGACTCCGGAGCGGCTCAGCACCGTGCTGCGGCCGAAGGTGGACGCCGCGTGGCACCTGCATGAGCTGACGCGCGATCTGGATCTGGCGGCGTTTGTGGTGTTCTCGTCGGTGGCGGCTTCGATGGGTGCTCCGGGGCAGGCGAATTATGCGGCGGGTAACGCGTTCCTGGATGCGCTGATGGCGCGTCGGCGAGCGGAGGGGTGCGCGGGGCAGTCGCTGGTGTGGGGGCCGTGGGCGCAGGACAGCGGGATGACCGGTGTTCTGAGCGAGGCCGACCTGCAGCGGATGAGCGCGGCCGGACTCCCGGCCATCAGCGCCGAGCAGGGCATGGCCCTCTTCGACGCCGCCACCGCACTGCACGACGCGATGGTCGTACCCGTACCGCTCGACCTCTCGGTCCTGCGGTCGCGCGGCGAGGTGCCGGGCCTGCTGCGTGGGCTTGTCCGGCCGACACGGCGTACGGCGGCCGCGGCGCTGCCCGCCTCCGGCGCCGCCGCCGACCTCACCCGGCGCCTGGCGGGGCTGCGGGGCGGCGACCGGGTCCAGATCCTGGTGGATCTGGTGCGCGCCGAAGTCGCGTCCGTCCTGGGGTACGCGTCACCGGACGCGGTGGAGATCCGGCGGGAGTTCCGCGAGCTGGGCTTCGACTCACTGACCGCGGTCGAGCTGCGCAACCGGCTGAACACGGCCACCGGGCTCCGCCTGCCGTCCACACTCGTCTTCGACTACCCGACGCCGGCCATACTGGCCGACTTCCTGGTGGCGGAACTGGTCGGAACGGACAGTGCCGTCGCCGCCCCCGTGGCCGGGGCGGTCCGTACGGACGACGACCCCGTGGTCATCGTGTCCATGGCCTGCCGCTACCCGGGCGGGGTCCTCTCGCCCGAGGATCTGTGGAATCTGGTGCTCGGCGAGGGCGACGGCATCTCGGAGTTTCCGACGTCTCGTGGGTGGGCCCTGGAGTCGCTGTACGACCCCGACCGCGATCGCCGGGGCACCAGCTATGTGCGGGAGGGCGGTTTCCTGCACGAGGCGGGGGAGTTCGACGCGGGCTTCTTCGGGATCTCGCCGCGTGAGGCGCTGGCCATGGACCCGCAGCAGCGGCTGCTGCTCGAGGTGTCCTGGGAGGCCGTCGAGCGGGCCGGAATCGACCCGACCTCACTGCGGGGCAGCCAGACCGGCGTCTTCGCCGGAAGCCTGCACCACGACTACGCGTCGGGGCGCCTCGAATTCCCGCCGGACGTGCGTGGCTTCCTCGGCACCGGTACGGCCGGCAGCGTGATGTCGGGCCGGATCTCCTACACGCTGGGCCTGGAGGGCCCGGCGGTCACAGTCGATACCGCATGCTCGTCATCCCTGGTGGCCATGCACCTCGCGGTGCAGGCCCTGCGGTCGGGAGAGTGCTCCCTCGCGCTGGCCGGTGGCGTGACGGTCATGGCCACGCCCGGCCCTTTTGTCGACTTCAGTGCCCAGGGCGGGCTTGCCAGGGACGGCCGGTGCAAGGCGTTCGCGGAGGGCGCCGACGGAACCGGCTGGTCGGAGGGCGTCGGCATGCTGGTGCTCGAGCGGCTGTCGGACGCGCGGCGCCATGGGCACCAGGTGCTTGCGGTGGTGCGGGGTTCGGCGGTGAATCAGGATGGTGCGTCGAATGGTCTGACGGCGCCGAATGGTCCGTCGCAGCAGCGGGTGATCCGTCAGGCGCTGGCGAACGCCGGGCTGGCGGCCGCGGATGTGGACGCGGTGGAGGCGCATGGCACCGGCACCACGCTGGGCGACCCCATCGAGGCGCAGGGACTTCTCGCCACCTACGGACAGGGCCGCGAACGCCCACTGCTGCTCGGGTCGGTGAAGTCGAACATCGGGCACACCCAGGCGGCGGCCGGTGTGGCCGGTGTGATCAAGATGGTCATGGCCATGCGGCACGGTGTGCTGCCCAAGACGCTCCACGTGGACGCGCCGTCCTCGCATGTGGACTGGTCGATGGGGGACATCCAGCTGCTCACCGAGTCCGCGGAGTGGCCGGAGCACGGCCGCCCGCGCCGGGCCGCGGTCTCGTCCTTCGGCCTCAGCGGCACCAACGCCCACACCATCATCGAACAGGCCCCGCTGCCCGAGGAGCCGTCCTCCGCTGACATGCGGCCCGAGCCCGCAGTGACCCCTGCTGCCCTGCCGTGGGTGGTGTCGGCGAAGACGGCTGCGGCGCTGCGTGGCCAGGCGGTCAACCTGTCCTCCCACGTGGAGGGCCACCCCGAGGCGACGCCGGCCGACATCGGCTACTCGCTGGTGTCCACGCGGTCGGTGCTGGAGCACCGGGCGGTGGTGGTGGGCGGTGACCGTGAGGAGCTGCTGTCGGGTCTGCGTGCCCTGGGCGATGACGATCCCGCGGCCGCGGTGGTGCGCGGGGTCGCCGATGTCGAGGGGAAGTCGGTGTTTGTCTTCTCGGGGCAGGGTTCGCAGTGGGCGGGTATGGGGGCCCGGCTGTTGGAGGAGTCTCCGGTGTTCGCGGAGCGGTTGGGGGAGTGTGCCGCGGCTCTGGCGCCGTTTGTCGACTGGTCGTTGATGGATGTGGTGCGGCAGGTCGAGGGTGCTGTGTCGTTGGAGCGGGTGGATGTGGTGCAGCCGGTGTCGTGGGCGGTGATGGTGTCGCTGGCTGCGGTGTGGCGTTCTTGTGGTGTGGAGCCGGATGCGGTGGTGGGTCACTCTCAGGGTGAGATCGCGGCGGCGTGTGTGGCGGGTGCGCTGTCGCTGGAGGACGGCGCGCGGGTGGTGGCGTTGCGGAGTCAGGCGATCGCGGGTCGGCTTGCGGGTGCTGGGGGTATGGCGTCGGTGCCGCTGCCGGTTGCCGAGGTGGAGTCGCGGTTGGAGCGCTGGGCCGGCCGGGTGTCGGTCGCGGCTGTCAACGGGCCGCGGTCGGTGGTGGTGTCGGGTGACCGGGAGGCGCTGGACGAGCTGATCGAGGAGTTGACGGGCGAGGAGGTGCGGGTGCGGCGGATCGCCGTGGACTATGCCTCGCACTCCGCTCATGTCGAGGAGCTTCGTGAGGAGTTGTTGGCGGAGCTCGCGCCGGTCGCCCCGCGCGCGGTGGAGGTTCCGTTCCTGTCCACGGTGACCGGTGAGTGGCTTGAGGGCGGTGAGCTGGACGCCGACTACTGGTACCGCAATCTGCGGCAGACGGTGGGCTTCGAGCCGGCGGTGCGGGAGCTGCTGGCGGGGCGTCATCGGGTGTTCGTCGAGGTCAGCGCACATCCGGTGCTGACGGTCGGGGTGCAGGAGACGGTCGACGATGTCGATGTGACCGCTGTGGTCGCGGGCACTTTGCGCCGGGACCAGGGCGGGAGTGACCGGTTCCTGGCCTCGCTGGCGGAGGTCTTCGTCCGTGGCGGCGCCGTCGACTGGGGGAGTGTGTTCGCGGACACCGGCGCCCACCGCGTCGACCTGCCCACCTACGCCTTCCAGCACGAGTTGTACTGGCCGAACGCCTCCATGCGGGTGGGCGATGTCACCGGCCTGGGCCAGGTGGCCGCCGGACACCCGCTGCTCGGCGCCGCGGTGGAGCTGGCCGACGCGGGCGGGGTGCTGTTCACCGGCCGTCTGTCGCTGCGGTCGCACCCTTGGCTGGCCGACCACGCCGTCGGCGGTGTGGTGCTGTTCCCGGGGACCGGTTTCCTGGAGCTGGCGATCCGCGCCGGGGACCAGGTGGGCTGCGACCTGGTCGACGAACTCACTCTGCTCGCGCCACTGGTCCTGGGGGAGCGGGACGCCGTCGCCGTCCAGCTGTGGGTAGGGGCGCCGGACGAGACCGGCCGTCGCACCGTGAACGTATACTCGCGTGCCGCCGAAGCCGCCGAGCAGCCGTGGCTGCGCCACGCCACCGGCGTGCTCGCCCAAGGGGAGCGCACGGCGCGGTTCGACGGAACCGTATGGCCGCCCGAAGGCGCGGTCGTCGCCGACATGGAGGACTTCTACGAGCGGCTCGCCGACGGCGGGTTCGTCTATGGACCGCTCTTCCAGGGGCTGCGGGCGGTGTGGCGGCGCGAGGACGAGGTGTTCGCCGAGGTCGCTCTGCCCGAGCAGACGGGCAGCGACACCGAGTCGTTCGCGATGCATCCGGCCCTGCTGGACGCGGCCCTGCACGCCGTGTCGTTCGTGAACCTCGAAGCTGCCGAGGGGGGACGTCTGCCCTTCTCCTGGAGCGGTGTGTCCCTGCACGCCACGGGCGCCTCCATGCTGCGCGTCCGTCTGACCCGGCGGGACGCGGAGTCGGTCTCGCTGGCGGCCGTGGACACCGACGGCGCCCCCGTGGTCTCGGCGGACTCGCTGGTGCTGCGCCCGGTGTCGGCCGAACAGCTGGCCGGTGCCCGAGCCGGTGAGGAGGATTCACTGTTCCGCCTGGAATGGGTCCCCATCCAGGTCGATACGGCGGCGTCCGGTGCCCTCGACATCGTGGAACTGACCGCGGAGGAGGCCACGGACCCGGAGTCGCTGGAGACGGTGCCGGAGGTGGCGACGGTCGCCTGGGGATCGGCCGACTTCCCCTCGGCGGCCGAAGCGGTGCACGAGGAGACCGCGCGGGCGCTTCGGCTCATTCAGAACTGGCTGGCCGACGACCGGCTCCGGGGCTCCCGGCTGGTCTTCGTCCTGCGCGACGCCGTCGCCGTCGAGTCGCCGGACATCGTGGCCGCGGCCGTCTGGGGACTGGTGTCCAGCGCCCAGAGCGAGAACCCCGGACGGTTTGTGCTCGTGGACGCCGCTTCCCCGGACGAGGTACGGACAGCGCTGGCGTCCGGAGAGCCTCAGGCCGTGGTACGCGACGGCGGCGTATGCGTCGGCCGACTGGCCCCCGTGACCTCGCGTGGCTCGCTGCTGCCCCCGGCCGGGGGAGCGCCGTGGCGGCTGGACAGTCGGCAGAAGGGCAGCCTGGACAATCTCGAACTGCTCGGCTTCCCGGAGGCGGCCGGACCGCTGGCCCCCGGGCAGATCCGGGTGGCCGTACGGGCCGCCGGCGTCAACTTCCGGGATCTTCTCAACAGCCTCAACGCACTGGGTGCCTTCCAGGACAAGGTGGGGCCGCTCGGCAGCGAGGCGGCCGGTGTGGTCGTGGAGACCGGCCCCGAGGTGACCGGGCTGCGCGTCGGCGACCGGGTATTCGGACTGGTCGACGGCGCCTTTGGGCCCCTCGCGGTGGCCGCTGAGCAGGCGATGACCCGGATGCCGGAGGGCTGGCGGTTCGAGGACGCCGCGTCCGTCCCGGTCGCGTTCCTGACCGCGTATTACGGCCTGGTGGATCTGGCGGGGTTGTCGGCGGGTGAGTCGGTGCTGGTGCATGCGGGTGCCGGTGGTGTGGGTATGGCGGCGATTCAGCTGGCCCAGCATCTCGGTGCGGAGGTGTTCGCGACGGCGAGTGAGGGCAAGTGGGACACGCTGCGCTCGCTGGGGATCCCGGACGACCACATCGCCTCGTCCCGTACAACGGACTTCGAGGAGCGGTTCCTCGAGGTGACCGGCGGGCGGGGCGTGGACGTGGTGCTCAACTCGCTCGCAAGCGAGTTCATCGACGCGTCCGCGCGGCTGCTGCGCCCGGGCGGCCGATTCATCGAGATGGGCAAGCTGGACATCCGCGACGCCGACAGTTTCACCGACGCGACGTACATCTGGTTCGACCTGGTCGACGCGGGCCCTGAGCGCCTACAGAGCATGCTGGTCGAGCTGATGGAGTTGTTCGAGGCGGGAACCCTTCGGCCGCTTCCGGTGACGACCTGGGATGTGCGGCGGGCGCGGGACGCCTTCCGGTGCATGAGTCAGGCCAGGCACACGGGCAAGATCGTGCTGACGATGCCGCGTGAGTGGGACCCCGAGGGCACTGTGCTGATCACCGGGGGTACGGGCGGTCTGGGGAGTGTGCTGGCTCGGCATGTGGTGGCTGCGCATGGGGTGCGGCATGTGGTGTTGACGAGCCGTCGTGGGCTGGATGCTCCGGGTGCGGTGGAGTTGCGGGATGGGTTGGTGGCGCTGGGTGCCGAGGTGTCGGTGGTGGCGTGTGATGTGTCGGACCGGGATGCGGTGGCGGGTGTGCTGGCGTCGGTTCCGGCGGAGCATCCGCTGACGGCTGTGGTGCATGCGGCGGGTGTGCTGGACGACGGTGTGGTGGGGGCGCTGACTCCGGAGCGGCTCAGCGCCGTGCTGCGGCCGAAGGTGGACGCCGCGTGGCACCTGCATGAGCTCACCCGCGACCTGGACCTGGCCGCCTTCGTGACGTTCTCCTCGCTCGCCGGGGTGATGGGCAACGCGGGTCAGGCCAACTACGCCGCCGCCAACGCCGCCCTCGACGCCCTGGCCCGCGGGCGCCGGACGGCGGGGCTCGCCGGCCAGTCGCTCGTATGGGGCCTGTGGGCCCATGAAAGCGGCATGACCGGCAAGCTCACCGACGCCGACATCCAGCGCATGAGCGCCGCCGGCCTGCCGCCGATCAACGGCGAGGAGGGCATGGCCCTCTTCGACGCGGCGACGTCCTGCGACGAGCCGGTGGTGGCGCCCGTACGTCTGGACCTCGCCGCGCTCCGTGCGCAGCCCGAGGTGCCGAGCCTGCTGCGCGGGCTGGTCCGCACCACCCGCCGTGCGGCGGCAGCGGCATCGGTGTCCGCGTCGGGTGCGGCGGCCGCGCTCACCCGGCAGCTGGCGGCAGTGGCGGAGTCCGAGCGCGCACCCGTCCTGGTGGACCTCATCCGTGGCCAGGCGGCCGCGGTCCTCGGACATGCCTCGGCCGAGGCCGTCGAAGCGCGCCGGGAGTTCCGCGAGCTCGGCTTCGACTCACTGACCGCCATTGAACTGCGCAACCGGCTGAACACGGCCACCGGGCTGCGCCTGCCGTCCACACTCGTCTTCGACTACCCCACTCCGATCGTCCTCGCGGAGCATCTGCTCTCGGAGCTCGTGGGCCAACGCGGCGAGGTGGTGGCCCCTGTCGCCGCGACATCCGGATCCATGGACGACCCGATCGTGATCGTCGGGATGAGCTGCCGCTACCCGGGCGGGGTCCGGTCGCCCGAGGACCTGTGGCGGCTGGTCGCCGAGGGCCGGGACGCCATCGCCGAACTCCCCACGGACCGCGGCTGGCAGGTCTACGGCGACCTCGCCTTCGAGGGCGGTTTCCTCTACGACGCCACTGAGTTCGACGCAGGCTTCTTCGGGATCTCGCCGCGTGAGGCGCTGGCGATGGACCCGCAGCAGAGGCTGCTGCTGGAGACCTCGTGGGAGGTCTTCGAGCGCGCCGGCATCGACCCGGCCGGCCTGCGCGGCACCGACACCGGTGTCTTCATCGGCGCCGCCAGCGGCGGCTACGTGCCGCCGGAGGAGTCCCGCGGCCATCAGATGACCGGCCTGCTGACCAGCGTCGCGTCCGGGCGGCTGTCCTACACCTTCGGCCTCGAAGGCCCGGCGCTGACGGTGGACAGCGCGTGTTCGTCGTCGCTGGTCACCATTCACCTGGCGGCGCAGTCGCTGCGCTCGGGCGAATGCTCCTTGGCGCTGGCGGGCGGGGTGACGGTGATGGCCACCCCGGCGGCCTTCGGGGAGTTCGACCAGCACGGTGGGCTCTCCCCGGACAGCCGCTGCCGCCCGTTCGCCGACTCGGCCGCCGGAACAGGCTGGTCGGAGGGTGTCGGCCTGGTCATCCTGGAGCGGCTGTCGGACGCACGCCGCAATGGGCACGAGGTGCTTGCGGTGGTGCGGGGTTCTGCGGTGAACCAGGACGGTGCGTCGAATGGGTTGACGGCGCCGAATGGTCCGTCGCAGCAGCGGGTGATCCGTCAGGCGCTGGCGAACGCCGGTCTCGGCCCGGTGGATGTGGACGCGGTGGAGGCGCACGGTACGGGGACCACGCTGGGTGACCCGATCGAGGCGCAGGCGCTGCTCGCCACCTACGGGCGGGACCGGGAGCTGCCCCTGCGGCTCGGCTCCATCAAGTCCAACATGGGACACACCCAGCTGGCGGCCGGTGTCGCCGGTGTGATCAAGATGGTCATGGCGCTGCGGCACGGTGTGCTGCCCAAGACGCTCCATGTGGACACGCCGTCGACCCATGTGGACTGGTCGGCGGGCGCGGTCGAGCTGTTGACCGAGCCGATGGAGTGGCCCGAGACCGGGCGTCCGCGCCGGGGTGGTGTCTCCGCGTTCGGTGTCAGCGGCACCAACGTGCACGCCATCCTGGAGCAGGCACCACAGCTTGCCGAGCCGAAGCCGGCTGACCCCGGCCTTCCCGCCGTGACCCCTGCTGCCCTGCCGTGGGTGGTGTCGGCGAAGACGGCTGCGGCGCTGCGTGGGCAGGCGGTCAGGCTGCTGGCGCAGGTGGAGGCCGGCCAGGAGCTGAGGCCCATGGATGTGGGCTACTCGCTGGTGTCCACGCGGTCGGTGCTGGAGTACCGGGCGGTGGTGGTGGGCGGTGACCGTGAGGAGCTGCTGTCGGGTCTGCGTGCCCTGGGCGATGACGATCCCGCGGCCGCGGTGGTGCGCGGGGTCGCGGATGTCGAGGGGAAGTCGGTGTTTGTCTTCCCGGGGCAGGGTTCGCAGTGGGCGGGTATGGGGGCCCGGCTGTTGGAGGAGTCCCCGGTGTTCGCGGAGCGGCTGGGGGAGTGCGCTGCTGCGCTTGCGCCGTTCATCGACTGGTCGTTGATGGATGTGGTGCGGCAGGTGCCGGGTGCTGTGTCGTTGGAGCGGGTGGATGTGGTGCAGCCGGTGTCGTGGGCGGTGATGGTGTCGCTGGCGGCCATGTGGCGTTCCTGTGGCGTCGAGCCGGATGCGGTGGTGGGTCATTCCCAGGGTGAGATCGCTGCTGCCTGTGTGGCGGGTGCGCTGTCGTTGGAGGATGGCGCGCGGGTGGTGGCGTTGCGGAGTCAGGCGATCGCGGGTCGGCTTGCGGGTGCTGGGGGTATGGCGTCGGTGCCGCTGCCGGTGGCCGAGGTGGAGTCGCGGTTGGAGCGCTGGGTCGGCCGGCTGTCGGTCGCGGCTGTCAACGGGCCGCGGTCGGTGGTGGTGTCGGGTGACCGGGAGGCGCTGGACGAGCTGATCGAGGAGTTGACGGGCGAGGACGTACGGGTGCGGCGGATCGCCGTGGACTACGCTTCGCATTCTGCTCATGTCGAGGAGCTCCGTGAGGAGTTGTTGGCGGAGCTCGCGCCGGTCGCCCCGCGCGCGGTGGAGGTTCCGTTCTTCTCCACGGTGACCGGTGAGTGGCTCGACACCACGGGCATGGACGCCGATTACTGGTACCGCAATCTGCGGCAGACGGTGGGCTTCGAGACCGCCGTCCGGGAGCTGCTGGCCCGGCGCCACCGCGCGTTCATCGAGGTCAGCGCGCATCCGGTGCTGACCGTCGCGGTCCAGGAGACGGTCGACGATATCGACGTGACCGCTGTGGTCGCGGGCACTCTGCGCCGGGACCAGGGCGGCAGTGACCGGTTCCTGGCCTCGCTGGCGGAGGTCTTCGTCCGTGGTGGCGCCGTCGACTGGGGGAGTGTGTTCGCGGACACCGGCGCCCACCGCGTCGACCTCCCCACCTACGCCTTCCAGCGACAGCGCTACTGGCCCTCCGAGTCCACGCGGACAGGCGATGTGACCGCCGCCGGTCTGGTGTCCCCGGAACATCCCCTGCTGGGAGCCGCCGTGGAACTGGCGGACTCCGAGGGCCTGCTGCTCACGGGCAGCCTGTCGCTGCGGTCGCACCCCTGGCTGGCCGACCACGCCGTCGGCGGTGTGGTGCTGTTCCCGGGGACCGGTTTCCTGGAGCTGGCGATCCGCGCCGGGGACCAGGTGGGCTGCGACCTGGTCGACGAACTCACCCTCGCGGCACCCCTGGTGGTGCCGGAGCGCGAGGCGGTCGCGGTCCAGCTGCGGGTGGGCGCACCGGATCCCTCCGGCCGCCGCAGCCTCAGCGTGTACTCGCGGCCCGCGGACGCGGCCGAGCAGCCGTGGTTGCAGCACGCCACCGGTGTGCTGGCACACGGTGGGCGGACAGCCGACTTCGATGCCACCGTGTGGCCGCCCACCGGCGCGGTCGTCGCTGACACGGAAGGGTTCTACGAGCGGTTCGCCGAGGGCGGCGTCGCATACGGCCCGGTGTTCCAGGGGCTGCGCGCGGTGTGGCGGACCGAGGACGAGGTGTTCGCCGAGGTCGCGCTGCCGGAGCAGGTGAACGACGCCAAGTCGTTCGCGATGCACCCGGCCCTGCTGGACGCGGCGCTGCACGCCGTATCGTTCGCCGACCTCCCGGGGTCGGACCCGGAGTCGGAGCGGGGCCGGCTGCTGTTCTCGCTGAGCGGTGTCTCCCTGCACGCCAACGGGGCCTCCGTGCTGCGGGTGCGGCTGGTCCACGACGCCACCGGGTCGCTGACCCTGGCCGCGGCCGACCCGGCTGGTGCGCCCGTCATCTCGGTCGAGTCCGTGGCCATCCGCCCGGTGTCCGCCGAGCAACTCGCCACCGGCCACAGCGGCGACCGCGACCACGAGTCGCTGTACCGGCTGGACTGGGTGGTGGCCCCGGCCGTCCCGCAACCCGACGGCGAGCTGGACGTGGCCGAGCTGGACTTCGCCGGTTCGGCCACGGACGCGCTCGCGCACCTGGCGTCTCTGGAGTCGGTGCCGGACGTGGTGACGGTCGAGGTCGGCGCCACCGGCCTCACCGGCTCCGCCGAGTCCACCGATATGGCGGGTTCGCTGCGCGAGGTCACGGCCCGGGTGCTGGGACTGGTCCAGCACTGGGCGGCCGACGAGCGGTTCGCGGACTCCCGCCTGGTGTTCGTCACGCGTGGCGCGATAGCGGCGGTCGACGGTGACACGGTGACGGATCCGGCCGCGGCGGCAGCGTGGGGCCTGCTGCGCTCGGCGCAGACGGAGAACCAGGGACAGTTCCTCCTGGTGGACCTCGACCGTCAGCAGGAAGCCGCCGAGGTACTGACCGACGTGCTCGCGGCCGGCGAGCCGCAGACGGTGGTACGTGACGGCGTCGTACGCGTCGGCCGACTGGCCCCGGTGGCCTCCTCCGGTGGACTGATGCCTCCTTACGGCGGTGTGCCGTGGCGGCTGGAGAGCAGGCGCAAGGGCAGCCTGGACGCCCTCGAACTGCTCGCCTGGCCCGAGGCTCCGGAGCGGTTGGCCGCCGGTGAGATACGAGTGGCCGTACACGCCGCCGGACTCAACTTCCGCGATGTGCTCAACGCACTGGACATGTACCCGGGCGACCCCGGCCCGATGGGCAGCGAGGCCGCCGGCGTGGTCGTCGAGACCGGCCCCGAGGTGACCGGACTCCGCGTCGGGGACCGGGTTCTCGGAATGGTGCAGGGCGCGTTCGGCCCGGTCGCCGTCGCCGATCAGCGTGCGCTGGTGAGGGTCCCTGACGCGTGGTCGTTGGAGGATGCCTCGGCGGTGCCGGTGGCGTTCCTGACGGCGTATTACGGTCTGGTGGGCCTGGCGGGGTTGTCGGCGGGTGAGTCGGTGTTGGTGCATGCGGGTGCCGGTGGTGTGGGTATGGCGGCGGTTCAGCTGGCGCGGCATCTGGGTGCGGAGGTGTTCGCGACGGCGAGTGAGGGCAAGTGGGACACGTTGCGCTCGCTGGGGATCCCGGACGACCACATCGCCTCTTCCCGTACGACCGATTTCGAGGAGCGGTTCCTCGGGGTGACCGGTGGTCGGGGTGTGGATGTGGTGCTCAACTCGCTCGCGGGGGAGTTCATCGACGCGTCGGTGCGGTTGCTGCGGTCGGGTGGCCGGTTCCTGGAGATGGGCAAGACCGATATCCGCGACGCGGAGACGGTGGACGGTGACTACCGGCCGTTTGATCTGGCGGAGGCCGGTCTCGACCGGACACAGGGGATGCTGGTCGAGCTGATGGAGTTGTTCGGCGCGGGTGCGCTGCGGCCGCTTCCGGTTACCACGTGGGATGTGCGGCGGGCGCGGGACGCCTTCCGCTTCATGAGTCAGGCCAGGCACACGGGCAAGATCGTGCTGACGATGCCGCGTGAGTGGGACCCCGAGGGCACTGTGCTGATCACCGGGGGTACGGGCGGTCTCGGCAGCAAACTTGCTCGCCATCTCGCCAACGAACGGGGTATGAAGCACCTGCTGCTGGTCAGCCGCCGCGGGCCGGACGCGCCCGGCGCGCCCGAACTGCGGGAAGAGCTGAGCGCCCGCGGTGCCGAGGTCACCATCGCCGCGTGCGACGTGGCGGACCGCGACGCGCTGACCGCGCTGCTCGCCGAGGTTCCCGCGGAGCACCCGCTGACCGCGGTCATCCACACCGCGGCCGTGCTCGACGACGGCCTGATCACCTCGCTGTCCCCCGAGCGGCTGGCCACGGTCTTCGGCCCGAAGGCGGATGCGGCCTGGCAGCTGCATGAGCTGACCCGCGACCGGGACCTGGCCGCGTTCGTGACGTACTCCTCGGTCGCGGGCCAGCTCGGCAGCGTGGGTCTCGGCAGCTACGCCGCGGCCAACGCCTTCCTCGACGCGCTGGCCAACCACCGCAGGGCCGAGGGCCTGCCCGGCCAGTCGCTGCTGTGGGGGCCGTGGGCCCAGGACGGCGGCATGACCAGCGAGCTCACCGATACCGACATTCACCGGCTCAACGCGGCGGGAATGCCGCTCCTGACCGAGGAACAGGGCGTCGCGCTGTTCGACGCGGCGGTCATCTGCGACGAGCCAGTGGTGGCCCCCGTGCGCCTCAACCTCGCCGCGCTCCGGGCGCAGGCCCAGGTCCCGGGGCTGCTGCGCGGTCTGGTCCGCACGAACCGCAGGACGGCCGGCGGTGCCTCCGCCTCCGATTCCGGGGCGGCCACCGCGCTGACTCGTCGGCTCGCCGGGCTGCGCGAGGCCGACCGCCTGCGCCTGCTGATCGATCTCGTACGCGGTCAGGCGGCCGCCGTGCTGGGGCACCCGTCGCCGGACGCGGTGGAGGTCCGGCGGGAGTTCCGCGAGCTGGGCTTCGACTCGCTGACCGCGGTCGAGCTGCGCAACCGGCTCGGCGGCGCGACCGGGCTTCGGCTGCCCGCCACGCTGGTGTTCGACTACCCCACCCCGACCGTACTGGCCGAATTCCTGCTGCGTGAGCTGCTCGGCGAGCACGGCGAGGTGATCGTGCCGACGGCCATCGCCCCGGGGGTCGCGGACGACCCGATCGTGATCGTCGGGATGAGCTGCCGCTACCCGGGCGGGGTCCGGTCCCCGGAAGACCTGTGGCGGCTGGTCGCCGAGGGGCGCGACGCCATCGCCGAACTGCCCACCGACCGCGGCTGGCGACTGGACGGGGGTACCGGCTTCGAGGGCGGTTTCCTCTACGACGCCACCGAGTTCGACGCGGGCTTCTTCGGGATCTCGCCCCGTGAGGCGCTGGCCATGGACCCACAGCAGCGGCTGCTGCTGGAGTCCGCGTGGGAGGTGTTCGAGCGTGCGGGCATCGATCCCGACTCGGTCCGAGGCACCGACGCGGGCGTCTTCATCGGCGCGACCGGCTTCGGCTACCTTCCCCCGCAGGAGTCCCGCGGCCACCATATGACGGGTCAGGCCACCAGTGTGATCTCGGGGCGGCTGTCCTACACCTTCGGCCTCGAAGGCCCGGCCGTCACGGTGGACACCGCGTGTTCCTCCTCGCTGGTGGCGATGCACCTCGCCGCCCAGGCGCTGCGCACCGGCGAGTGCTCGCTGGCGCTGGCGGGCGGTGTCACGATGATGTCGACACCGGTCGGTTTCGGCGAGTTCACCGAGCAGGGCGGGCTGGCCCCGGACGGCCGGTGCCGCTCGTTCGCCGACTCGGCCGCCGGAACGAGCTGGTCGGAGGGTGTCGGCCTGGTGGTGTTGGAGCGGCTGTCGGACGCGCGGCGCCATGGGCATGAGGTGCTTGCGGTGGTGCGGGGTTCGGCGGTGAATCAGGATGGTGCGTCGAATGGGTTGACGGCGCCGAATGGTCCGTCGCAGCAGCGGGTGATCCGTCAGGCGCTGGCGAACGCCGGTCTCGGCCCGGTGGACGTGGATGCGGTGGAGGCGCACGGTACGGGGACCACTCTGGGTGATCCGATCGAGGCGCAGGCGCTGCTCGCCACCTACGGGCGGGACCGGGAGCTGCCCCTGCGGCTCGGGTCGGTGAAGTCGAACATCGGGCACACCCAGGTGGCGGCCGGTATGGCCGGTGTGATCAAGATGGTCATGGCGCTGCGGCACGGTGTGCTGCCCAAGACGCTCCATGTGGACGCGCCGTCGACCCATGTGGACTGGTCGGCGGGTGCGGTGGAGCTGTTGACCGAGCCGATGGAGTGGCCGGAGACCGGGCGTCCGCGCCGGGCCGGTGTCTCCGCGTTCGGCGTCAGCGGCACCAACGTGCACACGATCCTGGAGCAGGCCCCGCTGCGCGCCGAGCCGATCCCGGCCGACCAGGAGATCCCTGCCGTGACCCCTGCCGCCCTGCCCTGGGTGGTGTCCGCCAAGAGCGACCGTGCGCTGCGCGAGCTGTCCGTCAACCTGTCCTCCCACGTGGAGAGTCACCCCGAGGTGACGCCGGCCGACGTCGGCCACTCGCTGGTGTCCACGCGGTCGGTGTTGGAGCACCGGGCGGTGGTGGTCGGCGGTGGCCGTGAGGAGTTGCTGTCGGGCCTGCGTGCTCTGGGTGATGAGGAACCGGCGGCGGGTGTGGTGTGGGGTGTGGCTGATGTGGAGGGGAGGTCGGTGTTCGTCTTCCCGGGGCAGGGTTCGCAGTGGGCGGGGATGGGTGCCCGGCTGCAGGGTGAGTCTCCGGTGTTCGCGGAGCGGCTGGCCGAGTGTGCTGCGGCTCTGGCGCCGTTCATCGACTGGTCGCTGATGGACGTAGTACGGCAAGGCGAGGGTGCTGTGTCGTTGGAGCGGGTGGATGTGGTGCAGCCGGTGTCGTGGGCGGTGATGGTGTCGCTGGCGGCCATGTGGCGTTCTTGTGGTGTGGAGCCGGATGCGGTGGTGGGCCACTCCCAGGGTGAGATCGCTGCTGCCTGCGTGGCGGGTGCGCTGTCGCTGGAGGACGGCGCGCGGGTGGTGGCGTTGCGGAGTCAGGCGATCGCGGGTCGGCTTGCGGGTGCTGGGGGTATGGCGTCGGTGCCGCTGCCGGTCGCCGAGGTGGAGTCGCGGTTGGAGCGCTGGGCCGGCCGGGTGTCGGTCGCCGCGGTCAACGGGCCGCGGTCGGTGGTGGTGTCGGGTGACCGGGAGGCGCTGGACGAGCTGATCGAGGAGTTGACGGGCGAGGAGGTGCGGGTGCGGCGGATCGCCGTGGACTACGCCTCGCACTCCGCGCATGTGGAGGAGGTTCACGGGGAACTGCTGGAGCGACTGGCGCCGCTGTGCCCGCGCGCCTGTGAGGTGCCGTTCTTCTCCACGGTGACCGGTGACTGGCTCGACACCACGGGCATGGACGCCGGCTACTGGTACCGCAATCTGCGGCAGACGGTGGGCTTCGAGCCGGCCATCCGGGCCCTGCTGGCCCAGGAACACCAGGCGTTCATCGAGATCAGCTCCCACCCCGTGCTCACGATGGCAGTGCAGGAGACCATCGACGCCACCGGCGACCACGCCGTCACGGTTGGCACGCTGCGGCGGGACGAGGGCGGTCTCGACCGTTTCCTGACCTCGCTGGCCGAGGTCTTCGTTTGCGGCGTCGACGTCGCCTGGGCCGGCGTGTTCGCGGACACCGGTGCCCACCGCGTCGATCTGCCCACCTACGCGTTCCAGCGCGAGCGTTTCTGGCCGGACGAGGCCAGGCCCGGCACCCCGTCCGCGGAGACCGACACGGCGGATGCGGAGTTCTGGTCCGCCGTCGAACAGGAAGACCTGGAATCCCTCGCCGACTGGCTGGAGATCGACGGAGGCTCGCTGGGCGCGGTGCTGCCCGCGCTCTCCGCCTGGCGGGGCAGGCGCCGTGAGGAGTCCACCGTGGACTCCTGGCGCTACCGCACCGAGTGGCGGCCGCTGCGTACGTCCTCGGTGCCCGTGCTGACCGGGACCTGGCTGGTCGTCACCGCCGACGGCATCGCGGACGACGAGGTGACCGCGGCCCTCGCGGGACACGGCGCACAGGTCCGGCGGCTGGAGCTGGACGAGTCGTGTGTGGACCGCGCCGAACTCGCGTCCCGGCTGCAAGGCGTCGACGACATCGAGGACATCCGCGGCATGGTGTCGGTCCTGGCCTTCGCCGAGCAGCCGAGCGCCACCTACCCGACGCTGCCCTCCGGGCTCGCGCTGAGCCTGGCGCTGGTGCAGGCGCTGGACGACATCGGCGCCGGGGCACCGCTGTGGTGCCTCACCCGGGGAGCCGTGTCGACCGGCCGTTCGGACCGCCTGACCAGCCCGGTGCAGGCGCAGGTCCTCGGCCTGGGGCGGACGGCCGCCCTGGAGCACCCGCGCCGCTGGGGCGGCCTGGTGGACCTGCCCGCCGAACTCGACCAGCGCGCGGCACAACGGCTGGTCAGCGCACTCGCCGGGACGGACGGCGAGGACGGCGAGGACGAGTTCGCGATCCGGCCCTCCGGAGTGTTCGTACGCCGCGTGGTGCGGACACCCGTCGACGACCCTGCGCCCAGGGGACGTTGGCAGCCGCGCGGCACCACGCTGATCACCGGCGGTACCGGTGTGCTGGGCCAGTATCTGGCCCGGTGGCTCGCGCACAACGGGGCCGAACACCTGGTGCTGACCAGCCGTCGCGGCATGGCGGCGTCCGGCGCCGCCGAGCTGGTGGCCGAGCTGGCCGAGCTGGGGACGACCGTGGAGGTCGTGGCCTGCGATGTGGCGGACCGGAACGCGGTGGCCGGGCTGCTCGCCCGGCTCCAGGACGAGGGGCGGATCATCCGCACCGCCGTCCATGTGGCCGCGTTCATCGATCTGGTCTCGCTGTCCGCCACCGACCACGAGACGTTCGCGGCGGTCGTCGACGCCAAGGTCTCCGGCGCCCGCCATCTGCACGAGCTGCTGGACGAAGAGCAACTGGACGCCGTCGTGTACTACTCGTCAATCGCGGGCATCTGGGGCAGCGGTGACCACGGCGCCTACGGGGCGGCCAACTCCTACCTGGAGGCGCTGGCGGAACACCGGCGCGCCCATGGTCTGCGCGCCACCTCGATCGCATGGGGCATCTGGCGCGACGACCAGATGCGGGTGAACCCGCAGCAGATCCTCGGCAGCGGTCTGCGCTATATGCAGCCCGAGCCCGCCCACACCGGCCTGCGGCGCGCGCTGGACGACGACGAGACGCTGCTGACCATCGCCGACATCGACTGGGAGCGTTACTACTCGGTCTACACCTCGGTGCGCCCCAGCCCGCTGTTCAACGAGGTGCCCGAGGTACGCGGGATCCTCCAGAGGGCCGAGGACACCGTCGCCGCCTCCGCGGACGGCGAGTTCGCCGCGCGTATCCGCGGCCTGTCCGCCGCCGAGGGGGAGCGTGCGCTGATGGACCTGGTGCGCGCCGAGGCGGCGGCGGTACTGGGGCACGCCTCCCCGGAGGCGATCTCGGAGCGCCGGGCGTTCCGCGACGTCGGGTTCGACTCGCTGACCGCGGTGGACCTGCGCAACCGGGTGGCCAGGGCCACCGGTCTGACACTGCCGAGCACTCTGGTCTTCGACTACCCGAGCCCCGTGGCCCTGGTGCAGTTCCTGCGGTCGCGGATCGTGGGCTCGGCCGTGGCGCGGCCGGGTACGCCCGCCCCCACGGTCTCCACGGCATCCGACGAGCCGATCGCGATCATCGGTATGGCCTGCCGTTTCCCGGGCGGGATCGGTTCGCCGGAGCAGCTGTGGGAGGTGGTCACGGGCGGACAGGACGTCATCTCCGAGTTTCCCGCCGACCGGGGCTGGGACGCCGAACGGCTGTACGACCCGGACCCGGACAAGCCCGGCAAGACATACTCGACGCGCGGTGGGTTCCTGCACGACGCGGGGGAGTTCGACGCGGGTTTCTTCGGGATCTCGCCGCGTGAGGCGCTGGCCATGGACCCGCAGCAGCGGTTGCTGCTGGAGACGTCCTGGGAGGCGTTCGAGCGGGCCGGCATCGATCCCGCGTCGGTCAGGGGCAGCCTGACGGGCACGTTCATCGGCTCCAGCTACCAGGACTACGGCTTCGGCCCGCACACCGACTCGGAGGGGTCCGAGGGCTATATGCTCACCAGCTCGGTGCCGAGCGTGCTGTCGGGCCGGATCTCGTATCTGTTCGGCCTCGAGGGCCCGGCGGTCACCCTGGACACGGCGTGCTCCTCGTCGCTGGTGGCGCTGCACCTGGCGTGCCAGTCGCTGCGCACCGGCGAGAGCACGCTGGCGCTGGCCGGTGGTGTCACGGTGATGACCACCCCCGGCTCGTTCCTGGCGTTCAGCCGCCAGCGCGGGATGGCCGCGGACGGCCGGTGCAAGGCGTTCGCCGAATCGGCCGACGGGATGAGCCTGTCCGAGGGCGTGGGGCTGCTCCTGGTGGAGCGGCTGTCGGACGCCCGGCGCAACGGCCACCCCGTGCTCGCGGTGGTGCGCGGCTCGGCGATCAACCAGGACGGTGCGTCGAACGGTCTGACCGCGCCGAATGGCCCCTCGCAGCAGCGGGTGATCGGCCAGGCGCTGACCAACGCCGAGCTGACGGCGAACGACATCGACGCGGTGGAGGCGCACGGCACGGGGACCACCCTGGGCGACCCGATCGAGGCCCAGGCCCTGATCGCCACCTACGGACAGGAGCGCGCACGACCGCTGCTGCTGGGCTCGGTCAAGTCCAACCTCGGCCACACCCAGCTGGCCGCCGGCGCCGCGAGCGTGATCAAGATGGTCATGGCGATGCGACACGGCGTACTGCCCAAGACGCTGCACATCGACGAGCCGACGTCCCACGTGGACTGGTCGTCCGGTGCGGTGGAGCTGCTGACCGAGCAGGCCGCGTGGCCGGAGACCGGGCACCCGCGCAGGGTCGGCATATCGGCGTTCGGCATCAGTGGCACCAATGCCCACGCCATCCTGGAGCAGGGCCCGTGGCCGAAGCCCGACGATGGCCCGGTGGCACCCCCCGTGCCCGCTCGGGAGCCGGGCGTGGTGCCGGTTGTGGTGTCCGGGAAGTCGGAGGAGGCGCTGCGGGCGCAGGCGGCTCGGGTGGTTTCCCGTGTCGAGGAGGAGTCCGGCCCGGCGCTGGTGGATCTGGCGTTTTCGTTGGCGACGTCGCGGGCGGGGTTCGAGCGGCGTGGTGTGGTGCTGGCGGGGGCGCGGACCGGGGTGCTGGAGGGCCTGCGGGCGGTGGCGTGTGGTGAGTCGGATGTGAATGTGGTGCGGGGGGTGGCCCGGGAGGATCGTGTGGTGGCGTTCCTGTTCTCGGGGCAGGGCAGCCAACGGGCGGGGATGGGCCGGGAGCTGTACGAGGCCTTCCCGGTGTTCGCCGAGGCGCTGGACGAGGTGTGCGCGCACCTGGATGTGCGTCTGGACCGTCCGTTGCGTGAGGTGCTGTTCGCGGAAGCGGGTTCGGCCGAGGCGGAGCTGCTGGATGAGACGGCATGGACGCAGCCGGCGCTGTTCGCTCTGGAAGTGGCGCTGTTCCGGCTGGTGGAGTCCTGGGGAGTGCGGCCGGACTACGTGGCCGGGCACTCGGTCGGGGAGATCGCCGCGGCGCATGTGGCGGGGGTGTTCTCGCTGGCGGACGCGTGCACGCTGGTGGCGGCTCGGGCCCGGCTGATGGGGGAGCTGCCGTCGGGCGGGGCGATGGTGTCCCTCCAGGCGACGGAGGAGGAGGTCACTCCGTATCTCGGTGACCGGGTGTCGATCGCGGCGGTGAACGGGCCGCGTTCGGTGGTGGTCTCGGGCGAAGAGGCCGCGGTGCTCGAGATCGCCACACGGTTCGAGGGAGAGGGGCGCAAGACTAGGCGTTTGCGGGTCTCGCATGCGTTTCACTCGGTTTTGATGGATGGGATGGTGGCGGAATTCGGGCGGGTGGCCCGGGGCATCTCGTACGGCGCTCCGGTGGTGCCATTGGTGTCGAACCTGACCGGTGAGCCGGCGACGGCGGAGCTGGTGTGTGCGCCGGAGTACTGGGTGCGACAGGTGCGCGAGGCGGTGCGGTTCGCCGATGGTGTCCGCTGGCTGGATGGGCGTGGCGTGAGCGCCTATCTGGAGATCGGCCCCGATGGAGTTCTGTCGGCGATGGCGCAGGAGAGCCTGTCGGAACAGTCACCCGGCGCCACGGTGATGGCCTCCGCGCTGCGGAAGGGCGTGGAGGAGGAGCGGGCCGTGGTCACCGCGCTGGCCCGGCTGTATGCCCATGGGGCGGAGGTCGACTGGCCGGCGTTCTTCGCGGGCACCGGTGCTCATCGGGTGGACCTCCCGACGTACGCCTTCCAACGCCGGCGCTACTGGCCGGAAGTGTTGGCGCCGACGCCCGCCGCGGACGCGGGCCTCGCGGACGCGGACACGGACTTCTGGGCCGCGGTCGAGGGGGAGGACCTGGAGTCCCTGGCCTCGCGGCTGGAGGTCGACGGCGACTCGCTCGGCACGGTGCTTCCCGCGCTTACCACCTGGCGCCGCCGTCGGCGTGAGCAGTCGGTCGTGGACGGCTGGCGCTACCGGGTCAGCTGGACGCCGCTGGCCGACCCGACGCCCCAGGCCCAGCGCGGCACCTGGCTCGTGGTCGTCCCGGCCGAACAGCCGGACGACGCGTGGGTGACCTCCGTGGCCGAGGCCACGCCCACCCCGGCGGTACGTGTCGAGATCACCGAGCCGGACCGCGCCGCACTGGCCGGCCGGCTGCGTGAGGCGGCAGCGGAATCGGGCCCGATCGCGGGCGTTCTCTCCCTGCTCGCAGCGTATGAGCACGCCGCCGACGGACACCCCGGCGTACCGGCGGGCGTGGCCCTGACGACCACCTTGGTACAGGCGCTGGGCGACGCGGGCATCGAGTCGCCCCTGTGGACCGTCACTCGGGGCGCGGTGTCGGTGAGCCGTGCGGACACCGCACCGAGCCCGGCACAGGCGGCCGTCTGGGGCCTCGGCCGGGTCGCGGCGCTGGAGTACCCGGGGCGCTGGGGCGGGCTGATCGACCTGCCCGGCACCCTGGACCGGCCCGCCGGTCGACGGCTGGCCGCGGTGCTGTCCGGCGCCGGTGACGAGGATCAGATCGCGGTGCGGTCCTCCGGCCTCTTCGGCCGGCGCGTCGTCCACTGCCCGGCCGAACGGGACGTGGACGAGTCCGGCTTCACCGCCACCGGCACGGTCCTGATCACCGGTGGCACCGGCGGTCTGGGTGGCCACGTGGCCCGCTGGCTCGCCCGCAGCGGGGCCGAGCATCTGGTGCTGACCAGCCGTCGGGGGCCGGACGCCCCGGGCGCCCGCGAACTGTGCGCCGAACTCGCCGAGCTGGGCGCGCGGGTCTCGGTCGCCGCCTGCGACGTGTCCGACCGGGAGGCGCTGGCGGCCGTGCTGGCCGGCATCCCCGACGACAGCCCCCTGACCGGCGTCGTGCACACCGCGGGCATCGCCCAGGCGGGCGCGCCGCTGGACGGCGCGAGCGACGCCGAGACGGCCGAGGTGATGACCGCCAAGCTGCTCGGCGCGGCCAACCTCGACTCGCTGCTCGGCGATCGTGACCTCGACTTCTTCGTGCTCTTCTCCTCGGTCGCCGCCACCTGGGGCAGCGGCGGGCAGAGCGCCTACGGCGCGGCCAACGCCTACCTGGACGCGCTGGCCGAGGCTCGTACGGCCCGGGGCCTGACGGCGACATCCGTGGCCTGGGGCGCGTGGGCCGACGGCGGAATGGCGGCTGCCGACGGTGCCCAGGACTACCTGGCGCGCCGCGGACTGGTCCTCATGGCGCCGGAGATCGCCATCGCCGGATTGAGCAACGCCCTGCGGAACCGGGACGTGACCGTCGCGGTCGCCGACGTCGACTGGGACCGCTTCGCCCCCGCCTTCACCCTGGCCCGGCCGAGCGCGCTGCTGCGCGACCTGCCCGGGGTACGGCGCGCGCTCACCACGGACACACCTTTGCGGCACGACGACGAGTCGCTGACCTCGCTGCGCGGACGGCTGCGGGCCCTGCCGGACGACGACGAACGGCTCGATCTGCTGCTCGGCGTCGTCCGGGAACAGGTGGCCCTGGTGCTCGGCCACTCGGGCGGGGACGCCATCGAGGCGGACCGGGCCTTCAAGGACCTCGGCTTCGACTCGCTGACGGCGGTGGAGCTGCGCAACCGGCTCGCCACCGCGACCGGCCTGGCCCTGCCCACCACTCTGGTCTTCGACTACCCGTCCCCGGCGGCGCTGGTCGACCACCTCCGCGCCGAACTGCTCGGGGAACGGCCCGGCCCGGACGGCTCGGCCCTCCCCGCCGTCGCCCCGGGTGTCGCGGACGACCCGATCGCGATCGTCGGGATGAGCTGCCGCTACCCGGGTGGTGTCCGGTCGCCCGAGGACCTGTGGCGCTTGGTGAGCGAGGAGCGCGACGCGATCTCCCCGTTCCCGGCCGACCGGGGCTGGAACCTCGACGCGGACAACACCTTCGAGGGCGGATTCGTCCACGACGCCACCGAGTTCGACGCCCGGTTCTTCGGGATCTCGCCGCGTGAGGCGCTGGCCATGGACCCGCAGCAGCGGCTGTTGCTGGAGTCCGCGTGGGAGGTGTTCGAGCGGGCCGGAATCGATCCGGCGGGGCTGCGCGGCAGCGACGCGGGTGTCTTCATCGGCGCCACCGGCGGCGGCTATGTCGCCCCGGAGGAGTCGCTCGGCCACATGATGACCGGCCAGGCGACGAGCGTGGTGTCCGGCCGGCTGTCCTACACCTTCGGCCTGGAAGGCCCGGCGGTCACGGTGGACACGGCATGTTCCTCCTCGCTCGTGGCGATGCACATGGCGATGCAGGCGCTGCGCGGCGGCGAGTGCTCGCTGGCGTTGGCCGGTGGCGTGACGGTGATGTCCAGCCCTGCGGGGTTCGCGGAGTTCCGGCAGCAGGGCGGACTTGCGCGGGACGGCCGCTGCAAGTCCTTCGCGGAGGGCGCCGACGGGACCGGCTGGTCGGAGGGTGTCGGCCTGGTGGTGCTGGAGCGGCTGTCGGACGCACGCCGCAATGGGCACGAGGTGCTTGCGGTGGTGCGGGGTTCGGCGGTGAATCAGGATGGTGCGTCGAATGGGTTGACGGCGCCGAATGGTCCGTCGCAGCAGCGGGTGATCCGTCAGGCGCTGGCGAACGCCGGGTTGTCCACGGGGGACGTGGACGCGGTGGAGGCGCATGGTACGGGGACCACGCTGGGTGATCCGATCGAGGCGCAGGCGCTGCTCGCCACCTACGGGCGGGACCGGGAGCTGCCCCTGCGGCTCGGCTCCATCAAGTCGAACATCGGCCACACCCAGTCCGCCTCGGGCGTCGCCGGTGTGATCAAGATGGTCATGGCGCTGCGGCACGGTGTGCTGCCCAAGACGCTCCATGTGGACGCGCCGTCCACGCATGTGGACTGGGCGACCGGCGCGGTGGAGCTGCTGACCGAGGCCGCGGAGTGGCCGGAGCACGGCCGTCCGCGCCGGGCCGGTGTCTCCTCCTTCGGCATGAGCGGCACTAACGCCCACACCATCCTGGAACAGGCGCCCCAGGACGCGGCGGACGTCGAGGGCGCGCAGGACGCGCCCGCCGTCGACGCGGTGGCGGTGCCGTGGGTGGTGTCGGCGAGGACGGCCGAGGCCTTGCGTGGGCAGGCGGTCAGTCTGCTGTCCCACGTGGAGGCCCACCTTGAGGCGACACCGGCCGACATCGGCCACTCGCTGGTGTCCACGCGGTCGGTGCTGGAGCACCGGGCGGTGGTGGTCGGCGGTGACCGTGAGGAGCTGCTGTCCGGTCTGCGCGCCCTGGGCGACGACGATCCCGCGGCCGCGGTGGTGCGCGGGGTCGCCGATGTGGAGGGGAGGTCGGTGTTTGTCTTCCCGGGGCAGGGTTCGCAGTGGGCGGGTATGGGGGCCCGGCTGCTGGATGAGTCCCCGGTGTTCGCGGAGCGGCTGGGGGAGTGCGCCGCGGCTCTGGCGCCGTTTGTCGACTGGTCGTTGATGGATGTGGTGCGGCAGGTCGAGGGTGCTGTGTCGTTGGAGCGGGTGGATGTGGTGCAGCCGGTGTCGTGGGCGGTGATGGTGTCGCTGGCGGCCATGTGGCGTTCCTGTGGCGTCGAGCCGGATGCGGTGGTGGGTCATTCCCAGGGTGAGATCGCTGCTGCCTGTGTGGCGGGTGCGCTGTCGCTGGAGGACGGCGCGCGGGTGGTGGCGCTGCGCAGCCAGGCGATCGCAGGTCGGCTTGCGGGTGCTGGGGGTATGGCGTCGGTGCCGCTGCCGGTGGCCGAGGTTGAGGCGCGGTTGGAGCGCTGGGTCGGCCGGGTGTCGGTCGCGGCTGTCAACGGGCCGCGGTCTGTCGTGGTGTCGGGCGACCGGGAGGCGCTGGACGAGCTGATCGAGGAGTGGACCGGCGAGGACGTACGGGTGCGGCGGATCGCCGTGGACTACGCTTCGCATTCTGCTCATGTCGAGGAGCTTCGTGAGGAGTTGTTGGCGGAGCTCGCGCCGGTCGCCCCGCGCGCGGTGGAGGTTCCGTTCTTCTCCACGGTGACCGGTGAGTGGCTCGACACCACGGGCATGGACGCCGACTACTGGTACCGCAATCTGCGGCAGACGGTGGGCTTCGAGACCGCCGTCCGGGAGCTGCTGGCCCGGCGCCACCGCGCGTTCATCGAGGTCAGCGCGCATCCGGTGCTGACTGTCGCGGTCCAGGAGACGGTCGACGACGCGGATGAGACCGCCGTGGTCGCCGGCACTCTGCGCCGCGACCAAGGGGGACTTGACCGCTTCGCCCTGTCGCTGGCCGAACTCTTCGTCCGTGGTGTGCGCACCGGCTGGGCCGGGTTCTTCACCGCGACCGGCGCCCGCCGGATGGAACTGCCGACCTACGCGTTCCAGCGGCAGCGGTTCTGGCCCGAGGCGGCCGAGGTCGAGGCGCTGCCCGGTGACAAGGAAGCGGTGGACGCGGAGTTCTGGGCCGCCGTCGAACAGGAGGAACTGGAATCCCTGGCGTCTCGGCTGGAGGTCGACACCGACTCGCTCGGCGCCGTGCTGCCCGCGCTGTCGTCGTGGCGGCGGCAGCGGCGCGAGCGTTCCACGGTCGACGGCTGGCGCTACCGAACCGCGTGGAAGCCCGTGACCGCGGGCGCCGCAGCCCCGTCGGGAACCTGGCTGGTGGTCGTTCCGCAGGGCCTGGCCGACGACGCGTGGGTGTCCGCCCTGGCGGACGCGGTGGGAGCCGATACGGTGCGGCTGGAGGTCGGGGACGCCGATCGCGCCGCATTGGCCGACCGCCTGGCGTCCTGCGCCGCGGATCGCGTCGGTGGCCCGGACGGCGCGGAGTTCGCGGGTGTGGTGTCGCTGCTGGCGCTGAGCGAATCCGCCCTTCCCGAGTATCCGTCCGTTCCGGCCGGAGTGGTGCTGACCGCGACCCTGATGCAGGCTCTGGGCGACGCGGGGATCGAGGCGCCGGTGTGGGCGGTCACCCGGGGCGCGGTGTCGCTGGGCCGCTCGGACCGGGCGACGGCCCCGCTCCAGAATGCCGTCTGGGGCCTTGGCCGGGTCGCGGCGCTGGAGTACCCGCGCAGCTGGGGCGGCCTGATCGACCTGCCCGGTGACCTGGACGACCGGATCATCGGCCGCTTCACCAGTGCGCTTGCCGCCCCCACAGGGGAGGACCAGGTCGCGATCCGCTCCACCGGCGTGTTCGGCAGGCGGATGGTGCAGGCCCCGGCCGAGGCGTCGGACCAGCCGTGGCAGCCGAGCGGTACGGTGCTCATCACCGGTGGCACGGGAGCGCTGGGCGGACATGTCGCCCGGTGGCTGGCCGGCAACGGCGCCGAGCACCTGCTGCTGACCAGCCGTCGTGGCCCCGATGCCCCCGGCGCGGACGACCTGCGCGCCGAGCTGAGCGCCCTGGGTGCCCAGGTCACCATCGCCGCGTGCGACGTGGCGGACCGGGACGCGCTGGCCGCCCTCTTGGCCGCCGTCCCGGCCGAGCATCCGCTCACCGGCGTCGTCCACACGGCAGGTGTGCTCGACGACGGCCTGATGGACGGGCTCACCCCCGAACGCTATGAGCCGGTCTTCCGCTCGAAGGTGGCGTCGGCGCTGCTGCTGGACGAGCTGACCCGCGATCTGGACCTGACGGTGTTCGCCCTGTTCGCGTCGTCCTCCGGCGCGCTCGGCAGTCGTGGTCAGGCGAACTACGCGGCGGCCAACGCCGTACTGGACGCGCTGGCCGAGCGGCGCCGCGCCGAGGGCCTCGCCGCCACCTCGGTGGCATGGGGACTGTGGGCCGGCGCCGGAATGGCCGCGGACACCCCGGCGGAGGCGGTGTCCCAGCGAGCCGGTGTGGTCGCGATGGACCCGAAGCTGGCGGTGATGGCGCTGGCCCAGCTGGTCACCGGCGCGGAGCCGACCGCCTTCGTCTCGGCCCTCGCATGGGAACGGTTCGCGCCGACCTTCAGCGCGGTTCGGCCGAGCCCGCTGCTGAGCGAGATCCCGGCGGCCCGGCGCGCCATGCGGGCGGCGTCGGACGAGGCCGTCGACGGGAGTGGCGAGTCGCTGCGTGAGCGGCTGGCGCGGATGCCCGAACCGGAGCGTGTCTCGGCCGTCGTGGGGCTCGTACGCAAGACGGCCGCGGCGGTGCTCGGGTACGACTCGGCCGAGGCGGTCGAGTCCGGCGTGCCGTTCCGCGACCTCGGGTTCGACTCGCTGACCGCGGTGGAGTTCAGCAACCGGCTGGCCGCCGCCACGCAACTGCGGTTGAAGCGGGCGCTGGTATTCGACTACCCGAGCCCGACCGCGCTCTCGCAGCACCTGCTGGAGCAGTTGCTGCCGGGCGGCGCCGACGAGACGGGCACGGCCGGCGGAGCGGGCGGCCATGGCCAGGTGCTCGCCGAGATCGACCGGCTGGAGGCCACGCTGGCCGCCGCCACCACCCGCCGGGAGACGCGTCTACAGGTCCGGGAACGCCTGACCAAGCTGCTCGCCCAGTGGGGCGACGAGGACTTGGGCGACGGCCCGGGTGAAGTCGACGAGCAGCTGCTCCAGGCGTCCGACGAGGAGGTGTTCGACTTCATCGGCAAGGAGTTCGGCATCTCCTGACAGTCGCCACCAGGGTCCGCGGCCATTGAATTGAGAGAGATTCAGATGGAAAACGAAGACAAGCTCCGTTACTTTCTCAAGAGGGTGACCGCCGACCTTCATGAGACCCGGCAGCGCCTGCGGGAAGCCGAGTCCGGGCGGCATGAGCCGGTCGCGATCGTGGGCATGGGATGCCGGTTCCCCGGCGGAGTGGACGGCCCCGAGTCGCTGTGGGAGCTGCTGGCCGAGGGGCGGGACGCCATCTCGCCCTTCCCGGCCGACCGCGGCTGGGACACCGGCGCGGTGTACGACCCGGAGCAGCGGCAACGAGGCACCTCCTACGTCCGGGAGGGCGGGTTCCTCACGGACGTGGGAGGCTTCGACCCCGCGTTCTTCGGGATCTCCCCACGCGAGGCGCTGGTGATGGACCCCCAGCAGCGGCTGCTGCTCGAGGTCTGCTGGGAGGCCCTGGAAAGAGCCCGGATCGATCCCCTGTCGCTGCGCGGCAGCCGTACCGGCGTGTTCGTCGGCAGCAACGGCCAGGGGTACGGCCGGCTCGCGGCCCGCAGCGAGGGCGCGGTGGACTACATGACCACCGCCACCACCTCCAGCGCGCTGTCCGGGCGGGTGTCATACGTGCTGGGCCTCGAGGGCCCGGCGCTCACCGTGGACACCGCGTGTTCGTCGTCCCTGGTCTCGCTGCACCTGGCCGCGCAGGCACTGCGCCAGGGCGAGTGCTCGATCGCCCTGGCCGGCGGCGCGACGGTGATGGCCGACCCCGGCCTGTTCATCGGGTTCAGCAGGCAGGGCGGGCTGGCCGCGGACGGCCGCTGCCGTACCTTCGCGGCCGGGGCGAGCGGCACCGCGTGGGGGGAGGGCGCCGGGATCCTCGTGCTGGAGCGGCTGGCCGACGCCCGCGCCAACGGGCATCGCGTACTCGCGGTGATCAGTGGCAGCGCGGTGAACCAGGACGGCGCGTCGAACGGCCTGACCGCTCCCAACGGGCCCTCGCAGGAGCGGGCCATCCTTGCCGCCCTGGCGAGTGCCGGGCTGACCACCGACGACGTGGACGCGGTCGAGGCGCATGGCACCGCCACCCCGCTGGGCGACCCGATCGAGGCCGAGGCGCTGCTGGCCACGTACGGCCAGGGCCGTACCGCCGACCCGCTGTGGCTCGGCTCGATCAAGTCCAACATGGGCCACACCCAGGCGGCCGCGGGTGTGGCGGGCGTCATGAAGATGGTGCTGGCCATCGAGAGCGGCCTGCTGCCGAAATCGCTGCACATCGACGAGCCGACGCCCGCCGTCGACTGGAGCGGCGGAGCGGTGTCGCTGCTGGCGGAGGCGCGGCCGTGGCCGCTGACCGGCCGGCCCCGCCGCGCGGGGGTGTCGTCCTTCGGGGTCAGTGGCACCAACGCACACCTCATCGTCGAGCAGGCCCCGGAGCCCGCCGAGCCACCCGCGCCCGCGGAGCCCCCGGCGGCTTCCTCGGCCGCCCCACCCGTGCTCGCCTGGCCGCTGTCGGCGCGTACCGGCCAGGCCCTGCGGACGCAGGCCGGCCGCCTGCTGGCACACCTGGACGCCGACCCCGGGACCGCCACCGCCGACATCGGCCTGTCCCTGGCGACGACCCGGGCCGCACTCCAGCACCGGGCGGCCGTGGTCGCCGCCGACCGCGACGAACTGCGGACCGCCCTCACCGCCCTCGCCGACGGCACACCCGCCCCCGGCGTGGTCCAGGGCGTCGCCGGCGAGGGCCACCTCGCCTTCCTGTTCACCGGCCAGGGCGCGCAGCGCATCGGCATGGGCCTCGAACTCCATCGCCGCCACCCCGTGTTCGCCGAGGCGTGGGACGCCGTGGCCGCAGAGCTGGACAAGCATTTCGGCCATCCCTTGGACAGCGTCGTACACGGAGCGGACCAGAGCCTCCTCGACCGGACGATGTACGCCCAAGCGGGCCTGTTCGCCCTGGAAGTTGCCCTGTTCCGGCTGCTGGAGTCCTGGGGGACACGCCCCGACTACCTCCTGGGCCATTCGATCGGCGAGCTCGCGGCGGCACACGTGGCGGGGGTGTTCGACCTTCCCGACGCCTGCGCGCTGGTGGCCGCGCGCGGCCGGCTGATGCAGGCGCTGCCCGGGGACGGGGCGATGCTGGCGGTGCGCGCCCGCGAGGACGAGATCCAGCCGCTGCTGGACAAGCGGGTGGCGGTCGCCGCGGTCAACGGGCCCGAGTCCGTGGTGGTCTCCGGTGACGCCGAGGCGGTTGACCGGCTCGCGGACCGGTTCGCCGCCTTGGGCCGCAAGACCAAGCGGCTCCAGGTCGGCCACGCCTTCCACTCCCCGCTGATGGAACCGATGCTGGCCGAGTTCGAGAAGGTCGCCCGCGGCCTGTCGTACGCGGCACCGGCCATCACCCTGATCTCCGATGTCACCGGCGAGGCGGCGAGCGCCGAGCAACTCGGCGACCCCGCGTACTGGGTCTCCCACGTACGCCGCACGGTGCGCTTCCACGACGGCATCCGCTGGCTGGCCGACCGGGATGTCACCAGGTACGTCGAGCTGGGTCCGGACGGGACACTCTCGGCGATGGCGCAGGAAGCCATCGGCCACGAGAACGCGCTCTGCGTCCCACTGCTGCGCGAGGGCCGCCACGAGCCCCGCACCCTGCTCACCGCCGTGGCCCGGCTCCATGTGAACGGCGCGTCTCCGGACTGGGCCGCGGTCTTCGCCGGCTCCGGCGCACGCCACGTCGATCTGCCCACCTACGCCTTCCAGAACGAGCACTACTGGCTGAACCCGCCGCCCGAGGAGCCCGGGGCGGACCGGCTGGGGCTCACCCCGGCGCGACACCCGCTCCTCGGCGCCCGGCTGGCCCTGGCCGAGGACGACGGCCATGTCTTTACGTGCCACCTGTCGACGCGCGCCACACCCTGGCTCGCCGATCACGTGATCACGGGCTCGGTGCTGTTCCCGGGCACGGCCTTCGTCGAACTGGCCCTGCACGCCGGACACCAGGTCGGCTGCCCGCTGCTGGAAGAACTCACCCTCCACGCTCCCGTGCCGCTGCCCGAGGGCGGCGGTGTCCGGCTGCAGATCCTGGTGGGCGGCCCGGACGAGGCCGGCCGCAGGCCGCTGACCGTGTACGCGCGCCCGGACGACGGTCCCGGCGACACGGACGACGGCGCCGAGTGGATCCGGCACGCCGTGGGAACGCTCGCCCCGGCCGGGCAGGTCGTCACCGAGCCGCTCACGGCATGGCCACCGGCCGGCGCGGACCCGATCGACCTTGACGGCTACTACGACCGGCTCGCGGAAGCCGGCTCCGACTACGGTCCCGCGTTCCGGGGGCTGCGCGCCGCGTGGCGCCTGGGCGACCAGGTGTTCGCCGACATCGAGCTTGACCAGGAACACCGCGCCGCGGCCGAGTCCTTCGGGGTGCACCCGGCGCTGCTGGACGCCGCCCTGCACGCCGTGGGCGGGCTGAGCCAGGACCAGGACCCTGGCGCCCGGATCCCGTTCGCCTGGCAGGACGTGGCGCTGCACGCGGTCGGCGCGTCGTCTCTGCGGGTACGGCTGACCCCCACCGGCTCCGACGGCGTGTCGGTGCTGGCTGCCGACACGGCGGGCCAACCGGTCGCCACCATCGGTTCGCTGGTGCTGCGGCCCGCGTCCCCCGTGGACGGCGTGTCGCACCCCGGGCTCCGCGACTCGCTGTTCGGTGTCGACTGGCTGCCGGTGGCCACCGTGCCCGCCGACGCCGGGGAGACACCGGCGGCCGACGGCTGGGCGGTGATCGGCCCGGAGGGAACCGCGCCGGCCGGCGCCGCCGATGCCCGGCACCCGACCCTGGCCGACCTCGTCGGCGCGATCGACCGGGGAGCCCCGGCCCCCGCGTACGTCCTCGTCGACCGCCCCACACCGCCCGGCGACCTGCCGACGGCGGTGCGCGAGACGCTGTACGACACGCTCGCACTGGTCAGGGAATGGCTGGCCGACGACCGGTTCGCCGCCTCCCGGCTCGTGGTGGTCACCCGGGCGGCCGTCTCCGCCCTGCCCGACGAGGACGTCGCGGCCCCGGCACTCGCCCCGGTGTGGGGGCTGCTGGCCTCGGCGCAGGCCGAGCATCCGGGCCGGATCGTCCTGGCCGACCTGACCGGCGCCGATGACGGACCGGCCGACGCCGCGGCGCTGCGCAGCGCGCTCGCGTCCGGCGAACCCCGTATCGCCGTGCGCGGCGGCGAGGTCTACGCCCCCCGGCTGACACGGCTCGCCGCCCGGCGGGGGGAGGCGGCGCCCTGGGCCGACGCGGCGGGCACCGTGCTCATCACCGGCGGCACCGGAGGCCTCGGCAGCCTGGTGGCGCGTCACCTGGTGGCCCGACACGGCGTACGCCATCTGCTGCTGACGAGCCGGCGCGGCCTCGACACGCCCGGCGCCACCCGGCTGCGCGACGAACTGGCCGCCGAGGGCGCACAGGTCACCGTCGCCGCGTGCGACGTGTCCGACCGGGCCGCACTGGCGGACCTGCTCGACTCCGTACCGGCCGACCAGCCCCTCACGGCCGTGGTGCACACGGCGGGAGTGCTCGACGACGCGACCATCGATTCGCTCACCCCGGAGCGGGTGGACACCGTGCTGCGGCCCAAGGTCGACGCCGCGTGGAATCTGCACGAGCTCACCGGCGAGCTGTCCGCCTTCGTCCTCTTCTCCTCGGCCGCCGGGCTCCTCGGTGGGCTCGGCCAGGGGAACTACGCGGCGGCCAACACCTTCCTCGACGCGCTCGCCCAGCACCGCCGGGCCCTGGGACTGCCGGCCGTCTCCCTCGCCTGGGGCGCCTGGGAGCCCCAGGGCGGAATGACCGGCACCCTCACCGACACCGACCTCGACCGGATGAGCCGCCTCGGCACCCGGATGATCTCCGCCGAGCAGGGTGTTGAACTCCTTGACGCCGCGGTGGCCGCCGACCGCGCCCTCGTGGCGCCGTTCCGGCTCGACGCGGCGATCCTCGAGAAGCTGTCCGACGTCCCGCCGCTCCTGCGCCATCTCGTACGGGGGCCGGCCCGCCGCGCGGCGCGCCGGGGCGCGCCCGAACCCACGGAGCTCGCGGCCCGGCTTGCCGACGTGGCCGAGGCCGAACGGCCCCGCATCCTGCTCGAGCTGGTGCGCGGCCAGGTGGCCGCGGTCCTCGGATACGCGGCCACCTCCCAGATCGAGGAGGACCAGGCGTTCAAGGACCTCGGCTTCGACTCGCTCACCGCGCTCGAACTGCGCAACGCCCTCAACGCGGCGACCGGGCTGCGGCTGTCCGCCACCTTGATCTTCGACTATCCGACGGTCCGTGAGCTCGCCGGACATCTGCACGACGAACTGGCGGCGCCCGGCAGCGCGGTGCACAGCGCCGCGGGCGCCGGGCCGGTGCGCCGCGCCGCGCCCGCGGACGACGACCCGATCGCCATCGTGTCGATGAGCTGCCGCTACCCCGGTGGCGTACGGTCGCCCGCCGACCTGTGGGACCTCGTCATCGCGGACCGGGAAGGGATCTCCGGGTTCCCCGAAGACCGGGGCTGGGACCTGGAGTCCCTCTACGACCCCGACCCCAACCCCCAGCACCAGGGCACCACCTATACCCGGGAGGGCGGCTTCCTCGAGGACGCGGGCGCCTTCGACGCGGGCTTCTTCGGCATCTCGCCCCGTGAGGCGCTGGCCATGGACCCGCAGCAGCGGCTGCTGCTGGAGGCCTCCTGGGAGGCACTGGAGCGGGCCGGGCTCGACCCGGTGTCCCTGCGCGGCAGCGACACCGGCGTCTTCGCCGGGATCATGTACCACGACTACGCGAGCGGCGACGCCGAGTTCCCCCCGGAGTCCCTGGGTTTCCTCGGCACCGGATCGGCGGGGAGCGTGCTCTCCGGCCGGATCTCCTACACCTTCGGCTTCCAGGGGCCGGCGCTGACGGTGGACACCGCCTGCTCCTCGTCGCTGGTCGCCCTCCATCTCGCCACCCAGGCGCTGCGGCAGGGCGAGTGCTCGATGGCGCTGGCCGGCGGTGTGACGGTGATGGCCGGCCCGGAAACCTTCCTCGACTTCGGAGCGCAGGGTGGCCTGGCCGCCGACGGCCGCTGCAAGTCCTTCGCGGACGCGGCCGACGGGGTGAGCTGGGCCGAGGGGGCCGGCGTCGTGGTCCTGGAGCGGCTGTCCGACGCACACCGCCACGGCCACCCGGTGCTCGCCCTGGTCCGCGGCTCCGCCGTCAACCAGGACGGCGCGTCCAACGGCCTGACCGCGCCCAACGGCCCGGCGCAGCAGCGGGTCATCCGGCAGGCCCTCGCGAGCGCCGGGCTGTCGGCCGCCGACGTCGACGCCGTGGAAGGACACGGCACCGGCACCACGCTGGGCGACCCGATCGAGGCCCAGGCCCTGCTGGCCACCTACGGGCAGGACCGCGCCCCCGACCGGCCGCTGCTGCTGGGATCGATCAAGTCGAACATCGGCCACACCCAGGCGGCCGCCGGAGTGGCCGGCGTGGTCAAGATGGTGCAGGCGATGCGCCACGGCCTGCTGCCGCGCACCCTGCACGTGGACCAGCCGTCCTCCCATGTGGACTGGTCGGCCGGGGGCGTGGCGCTGCTCACCGATCCCACGCCGTGGCCGGAGACCGGCGGGCCGCGCCGCGCGGCGGTGTCGTCCTTCGGGATCAGCGGAACGAACGCACACGTCATCCTGGAACAGGCGCCGCCCCCGCAGCAGCCCGCGCGGCCTGCCCCCGCCGCCGATTCGGCCCCCGACCTGGACGGGCGGCATGACCCGGACGGGGGGCATGACGCCGTAGAGCGGCCGGAACCCGTCGCCGTGCCGTGGTTGCTGTCGGCCAAGTCGCCGCAGGCACTGCGGGCACAGGCGGCCGGGCTGCTGCCCCTCGCGGCCGGCTCGGCCGGCCCGGGCCCGCGTGTGCTGGACATCGGATACTCGTTGGCGACCTCGCGCTCGGCGTTCGAACACCGCGCGGTGGTCCTCGCCGAGGATCCAGAAGACGCCCGGCAGGCACTGACCGCGCTGTCCCACGGCGAGACCGCGGCCTCACTGGTCGTGGGCGACGCGCGCGCGGGCGGCTCGACCGCGTTCCTCTTCGCCGGACAGGGCTCTCAGCGGCTGGGGATGGGGCGGGAACTGGCCGACCGGTTCCCCGCGTTCGCCACCGCGCTCGATCCGGTGCTCGACGAGCTGGACCGCCACCTTCCCCGACCGGTCCGGGAGGTGCTGTGGGGCTCGGACGACCAACTGCTCGACCGCACGGACTTCGCCCAGGCCGCGCTCTTCGCCATCGAGGTGGCCCTGTTCCGGCTGGTGGAGTCGTGGGGGCTTCGGCCGGACTACGTGGCGGGGCACTCGATCGGGGAGATCGCCGCCGCGCATGTGGCCGGTGTGCTGTCCCTCGCGGACGCCTGTGCTCTGGTGGCCGCCCGTGGCCGGCTGATGACCGAACTGCCTTCCGGCGGCGCGATGGTCGCTCTACAGGTGGCAGAGGACGAGGCGTCCCCCCTGGTCGGTGACCGGGTGAGCATCGCCGCGGTCAACGGCCCCCGGTCGGTGGTGATGTCCGGTGACAAGGACGTGGTCGACGAGATCGCGGCGCGGTACGGCGCCGAGGGGCGCAGGACCCGCATGCTGCGGGTGTCGCACGCGTTCCACTCGGTGTTGATGGAGCCGATGCTCGACCGGTTCCGGGCCGTCGCCGAGGGGCTGACCTACCACACGCCCACGATTCCGTTCGTCTCGAGTGTCACGGGCGTGGCCGCGGGCACGGAAGATCTCTGCTCCGCCGAGTACTGGGTGCGGCATGTCCGGGCCACCGTGCGGTTCGCCGACACCGTCCGCTTCCTGGCGGACCAGGGCGTCTCGCGCTTTGTGGAGCTGGGCCCGGACGGGGCTCTGAGCGCGGCGGCCCAGGAGTCGGTGACCTCCGACACGGCGGTGTTCGTCCCCCTCGTACGCAAGGACCGGCCGGAGCCCGCCGCGGCGCTCACCGCGCTCGGGCGTCTGCATGTCCACGGTGCGCCGGTGGACTGGTCCGCGTTCTTCGTGGACAGCGGCGCCCGGCGGATCGACCTGCCCACCTATCCGTTCCAGCGCGAGCGCTACTGGGCCAAGAGGCGCCGCGGTTCGGGTGATCCGGTGTCGTTGGGGTTGGGTGTGGTGGGGCATCCGGTGTTGGGTGCGGTGGTGGTGTCGGCGGGTTCGGATGGGGTGGTGTTGACGGGTCGGTTGTCGCGGGAGGGGCAGGGGTGGGTGGTTGATCATGAGGTGTTGGGTGCGGTGTTGTTGCCTGGTGCGGGGTTTGTGGAGTTGGTGGTGCGGGCTGGGGATGAGGTGGGTTGTGGGGTGGTTGAGGAGTTGATGTTGGGTGCTCCGTTGGTGGTGCCGGAGCGGGGTGGGGTGCAGGTGCAGGTGGTGGTGGGGGACGAGGAGGTTGGGGGGCGGCGTTCGGTGCGGGTGTTTTCGCGGGTGGGTGAGGATGTGGGGTGGGTGTTGCATGCGGAGGGGACGGTGGTGCCGGGGTCGGTTGCCCCGGCCGCCGACCTCACACCATGGCCGCCCACCGGAGCGGTCGAGGCCGACGTGGCGGGTGCGTACGACCGGCTCAGGGACTTCGGCTTTCACTACGGCCCGGCGTTCCGGGGGCTGCGGGCGGCGTGGCGGCGTGGTGACGAGGTGTTCGCCGAGGTGGTGTTGGACGAGTCGGCCCATGCGGACGCGCGCCGTTTCGGCCTGCACCCCGCGCTCCTGGACGCGGCCATGCACGCACCCATGGTGCTCGCCGACCGAAGCGGCAGCGGCGAGGGCACCTTCCTGCCATTCGTATGGAATCAGGTGTCGTTGCATGCGTCGGGTGCGACGCGGTTGCGGGTGCGGTTGACGCGTCCGGGGAGGGATGCGCTGGCGTTGGAGGTGGCTGATGAGGGTGGTCGGCCGGTGTTGTCGGTGGGGTCGATGGTGGGTCGTCCGGTGACGGCTGAGCAGTTGGGTTCGGTGGAGGGTGAGAGTTTGTTGGAGGTGGAGTGGCGTCCGGTGGCGGTGGAGTCGGGCGGTGCGGCCGAGGGTGCTGAGGGTGAGGTGGAGGTGCTGGATTGTGGTGGTGTTGTGGGTGGCGTAGTGCCGTTGGTGGTGCGGTCGGTGGTGGATCGGGTGTTGGAGGCGGTGCGGGGTGTGTTGGTGGGTGGTTCGCGGTTGGTGGTGGTGACGCGGGGTGGGGTTGCGGTGTCGTCGGGGGAGGGGGTGGTGGTGTCGCAGGCTCCGGTGTGGGGGTTGGTGCGTGCGGCTGAGGCGGAGAATCCGGGGCGTTTTGTGCTGTTGGATCTGGTGGAGGGTGAGGATGTGGCGGGGGTGTTGCCGTCGGTGGTGGCGAGTGGTGAGCCGGAGGTGGCATGGCGTGGGGGTGAGGTGCTGGTACCTCGGCTGAAGCGAGTGGGGCCGGTCGAAGGGCCGGATGTGCTGCCGTTCGGCGGTGGTGAGGGGACGGTGTTGGTGACGGGTGGTACGGGGGGTCTTGGTGCGGTGGTGGCCCGTCATCTGGTGGTGGAGCACGGGGTGCGGCATCTGCTGCTGGTCTCCCGCCGGGGCACTGCGGCGGAGGGTGCGGAGGTGTTGCGGGATGAGTTGGTGGAGTTGGGTGCGTCGGTGGTTGTGGCGGGTTGTGATGTCGCGGACCGGGCGGCGGTCGAGAAGTTGTTGGCTTCCGTTCCCCCGGAGCGTCCGTTGACCGCTGTGGTTCATGCGGCGGGTGTGGGTGACAGTGGTCTGGTGGGGTCGTTGACGGCGGGGCAGTGGGAGGGGGTGTTGCGGCCGAAGGTGGATGGTGCGTGGCATCTGCATGAGTTGACGCGGGATATGCCGCTGACGGCGTTTGTGTTGTTCTCGTCGATCGGTGGTTCGGTGGCGGCGGCTGGTCAGGCGAACTATGCGGCGGCGAATGTGTTTCTGGACGCTCTTGCCCAGCGTCGGCACGAGGAGGGTCTGCCCGCCACCTCGGTGGCCTTCGGCCTGTGGTCCGGCGCGGGTGCCGGTCGGGCACTCGGCGAGGTGGACATCACTCGGCTGCGGCGTCAAGGTCTGCCGCCGCTGTCGGTCGCGGAGGGGTTGCGCGCGTTCGATGCCGCGATTGTTTCCGGCGCGGCGACGGTGACGGCCTCGCGTGTGGACACCGCCGCCTTGCGCACGCGTAGGGGTGAGATCCCCGCACTGTTGCGCGGGTTGGTCCCGGCGTCGCGCAGGCTGAGCAGGGAGGCCGCGGGCGGTGGCGACGCCGAAGGACTCAAACGGCAGCTGTCCGGGCTGGATGCACAGGAGCGGGCGCGGGTGCTGACCGACATGGTGCGCGGCCACGTCGCCATGGTGCTCGGACACGGGTCGGCGGAGACGGTCGAACCGGACCGCAACTTCGGTGAAATCGGGTTCGACTCGCTGACCGCCGTGGAACTGCGCAATCAGCTCAACGCGGCGACCGGACTCCGGCTGCCCGCCACCTTGGTCTTCGACTACCCCAGCGCACGGGATGTCGCCACGTTCGTGGGCTCGGAGCTCGTGCCCGAGGCGGCCGACACCGACGGTGCGGGACACGAGGAGCGGGTGCGCCGCGTATTGGCCGGCATCCCGCTCAGCAGGCTGCGCGACGCCGGCCTGCTGGACACCCTGCTGGAACTCGGCGGAGCCCCCACCGTGCCGCGGGACGGGGCCGAGGACGCGGACCGGTCCGACCAGCCCGACTCGATCGACGCGATGGACAAGAACGATCTGATCGACATGGCGTTCAACAGCCTTGGCCTTGAGGGTGCCACGTGGGAAGAGGGTAACTGAGATGACCGACTCCGATGAGAAGCTGGTCAATGCGCTTCGCCTGTCGCTGAAGGAGAACGAGCGCCTGCGGGTGCAGAACGCCAAGCTTTCCGGCGCGACGCGGGAGCCCGTGGCCATCGTGGCGATGAGCTGCCGCTACCCCGGCGGTGTCACCTCGCCCGAAGACCTGTGGCAGCTGGTTGCCGACGGCGTCGACGCGGTGTCGGACTTCCCGACCGACCGCGGCTGGGACATCGACGGCGGCTACGATCCGGAGCCGGGCAAGGCGGGGAAATTCTACGCCCGCGAGGGCGGCTTTCTGCACGACGGCGGGGAGTTCGACCCGGGCCCGTTCGGCATCAGCCCGGTCGAGGCGCTGCACATGGACCCGCAGCAGCGGCTGCTGCTGGAGTGTTCATGGGAAGCGCTCGAGCGCGCCGGTATCGACCCGCTGTCCCTGAAGGGCGGGGCCACCGGGGTGTTCACCGGGGCCATGCACCACGACTACGCACTCGGCCAAGCCGTCAGCACCACTTCGGGCGGCAGTCTGCTCAGCGGCGGGATCTCCTACACCCTCGGCCTCGAAGGCCCCTCCGTCACGATTGACACCGCGTGCTCGTCCTCGCTGGCCGCCGTCCACCTGGCCTGCCAGGCCCTGCGTCGGGAGGAGTGCGGTCTCGCGCTCGCCGGCGGGGTCACGGTGATGGCCACTCCCCAGCTCTTCAAGGTCTTCTCCCAGCAGCGCGGACTCTCACCAGACGGCCGCTGCAAGTCCTTCTCGGACGCCGCCGACGGCACCGGCTGGGGCGAGGGCGCGGGGATGCTGCTCTTGGAGCGGCTCTCCGACGCGCGCCGCAACGGCCACCCGGTGCTCGCGGTGATCCGCGGCAGTGCCGTCAACCAGGACGGCCGCAGCAGCGGACAGACCGCGCCGAACGGCCCGGCGCAGCAGCGGCTGATCCGCCAGGCCCTGACGAACGCGGGCCTGTCCGCCTCCGACGTCGACGCCGTGGAGGCACACGGCACCGGCACCACGCTGGGCGACCCGATCGAGGCCCAGGCCCTGCTCGCGACCTATGGGCGGGGCCGGGAAGGCGGTCACCCGCTGTGGCTGGGCTCCATCAAGTCCAACATCGGGCACACCCAGGCGGCCGCCGGGATCGCGGGCGTGATCAAAATGGTCATGGCCATGCGCCACGGCACCCTGCCCCGGACGCTGCATGTGGACGCCCCCTCCGCACAGGTCGACTGGTCGGCGGGGGATCTGACGCTGCTGACCGAACCGGTGGCGTGGCCGGAGACGGGACATCTGCGCCGTGCGGGTGTCTCCGCGTTCGGAGCCAGCGGCACCAATGTGCATGTGGTCCTGGAGCAGAGCCCACCCGGCGAGGAACGCGAAAGCCCCCGTCCGGAGCGGCCCGTGGCGGTTCCATGGGTGCTCTCCGGCAAGACACCGGAGGCGCTGCGCGCCCAGGCCGCCCGGCTGCTGGCCACCGTGTCGGGGAACGACGGGCCCGCCCCCGCCGATGTCGGGCTTTCGCTGGCCACCGGCCGGACCAGGTTCGAGCACCGCGCCGCCGTGGTCGGCCGGGACCGGGAGGAGTTCGTACAAGGGCTCGCCGCGCTGACCACCGGCGCACCCGCCACCGGAGTGGTGACCGGGTCCGCTCGCGAGGCACCGAGGGTCGTGTTCGTGTTCCCTGGCCAGGGCACGCAGTGGACCGGCATGGCGACAGAACTGCTCGAGTCCAACACCGTCTTCCAGCAGACGATGCTCGCATGCGAGAAGGCGCTGTCGAAAGTCGTGGACTGGTCGCTGCCGACGGTCCTGGACGATCAGGACGCGCTCGACCGGGTGGACGTGGTGCAGCCGGCGCTCTGGGCGGTCATGGTCTCGCTCGCCGCGGTGTGGCGCTCCTGCGGAGTGGAGCCGGCCGCGGTGGTGGGCCACTCCCAGGGCGAGATCGCCGCCGCCTGTGTGGCGGGCGCGCTGTCGCTCGAGGACGGGGCGCGGGTGGTGGCCCTGCGCAGCAGGATCATCGCCGAGGTGCTGGCCGGCCAGGGCCGGATGATGTCGATTCCCGAGCCGCTGGAACAGGTTGAGCGGCGAATCGCGGAGCCGGTCGACGGTTCCGCGGGCGCCGTGTCGATCGCGGCGGTGAACGGACCGTCGTCCGTGGTGGTCTCCGGCGAGGCCGAAGCGGTGGAGAAGCTGCACACCGCCCTGGTGGAGGAGGGCGTCCGCGCCCGGCTGATCGAGGTGGACTACGCCTCGCACTCCGCACAGGTGGAACAGATCGCCGACCGGCTGGCCGACGCCCTTGCCCCGATCCGTCCCCGGCCCTCGGACATCCCCTTCTACTCCACCGTGGACGACGGATGGCAGGACACGGCAGGGCTGGACGCCGGGTACTGGTATCGCAATCTGCGCCAACCGGTGCGGTTCGAACCCGCGGTGCGGGCCCTGCTGGACAAGGGGTTCCGCGGGTTCGTCGAGATCAGCAGCCACCCGGTGCTGACGGTTGGCGTGCAGGAGTCCGTCGACCGCGCCGGGGTACGGGCGGTGGCCACCGGCTCGCTGCGCCGCGACGAAGGCGGCTGGCACCGGATGGTGCTCTCGCTGGCCGCCGCGCATATGGGCGGGGTGGCGGTGGACTGGCCGGCCGTGTTCGCGGACACCGGTGCGCGCCGCGTGGACCTGCCCACGTACGCCTTCCAGCGGCAGCGGTTCTGGCTCGACAGCGAGATCGGTTCGGGTGATCCGGTGTCGTTGGGGTTGGGTGTGGTGGGGCATCCGGTGTTGGGTGCGGTGGTGGTGTCGGCGGGTTCGGATGGGGTGGTGTTGACGGGTCGGTTGTCGCGGGAGGGGCAGGGGTGGGTGGTTGATCATGAGGTGTTGGGTGCGGTGTTGTTGCCTGGTGCGGGGTTTGTGGAGTTGGTGGTGCGGGCTGGGGATGAGGTGGGTTGTGGGGTGGTTGAGGAGTTGATGTTGGGTGCTCCGTTGGTGGTGCCGGAGCGGGGTGGGGTGCAGGTGCAGGTGGTGGTGGGGGATGAGGAGGTTGGGGGGCGGCGTTCGGTGCGGGTGTTTTCGCGGGTGGGTGAGGATGTGGGGTGGGTGTTGCATGCGGAGGGGACGGTGGTGCCGGGGTCGGTTGCCCCGGCCGCCGACCTCACACCATGGCCGCCCACCGGAGCCACCGAGCTGGACGTCGAGGGTGTCTACGGATTTCTCGACGGCGCCGGTTATCACTACGGCCCGGCGTTCCGGGGGCTGCGGGCGGCGTGGCGGCGTGGTGACGAGATGTTCGCCGAGGTGGCGTTGGACGAGTCTGCCCATGCGGACGCGCGCCGTTTCGGCCTGCACCCCGCGCTCCTGGACGCGGCCATGCACGTGAACAGCGTCGCCGCGGCGATGGGCGAGGACGGCCCGGCCGTGGGCGACGGCGAGGGGCGTGGCGGGGTGCTGCTCCCGTTCGTGTGGAATCAGGTGTCGTTGCATGCGTCGGGTGCGACGCGGTTGCGGGTGCGGTTGACGCGTCCGGGGAGGGATGCGCTGGCGTTGGAGGTGGCTGATGAGGGTGGTCGGCCGGTGTTGTCGGTGGGGTCGATGGTGGGTCGTCCGGTGACGGCTGAGCAGTTGGGTTCGGTGGAGGGTGAGAGTTTGTTGGAGGTGGAGTGGCGTCCGGTGGCGGTGGAGTCGGGCGGTGCGGCCGAGGGTGCTGAGGGTGAGGTGGAGGTGCTGGATTGTGGTGGTGTTGTGGGTGGCGTAGTGCCGTTGGTGGTGCGGTCGGTGGTGGATCGGGTGTTGGAGGCGGTGCGGGGTGTGTTGGTGGGTGGTTCGCGGTTGGTGGTGGTGACGCGGGGTGGGGTTGCGGTGTCGTCGGGGGAGGGGGTGGTGGTGTCGCAGGCTCCGGTGTGGGGGTTGGTGCGTGCGGCTGAGGCGGAGAATCCGGGGCGTTTTGTGCTGTTGGATCTGGTGGAGGGTGAGGATGTGGCGGGGGTGTTGCCGTCGGTGGTGGCGAGTGGTGAGCCGGAGGTGGCATGGCGTGGGGGTGAGGTGCTGGTACCTCGGCTGAAGCGAGTGGGGCCGGTCGAAGGGCCGGATGTGCTGCCGTTCGGCGGTGGTGAGGGGACGGTGTTGGTGACGGGTGGTACGGGGGGTCTTGGTGCGGTGGTGGCCCGTCATCTGGTGGTGGAGCACGGGGTGCGGCATCTGCTGCTGGTCTCCCGCCGGGGCACTGCGGCGGAGGGCGCGGAGGTGTTGCGGGATGAGTTGGTGGAGTTGGGTGCGTCGGTGGTTGTGGCGGGTTGTGATGTCGCGGACCGGGCGGCGGTCGAGAAGCTGCTGGCTTCCGTTCCCCCGGAGCGTCCGCTGACCGCTGTGGTTCATGCGGCGGGTGTGGGTGACAGTGGTCTGGTGGGGTCGTTGACGGCGGGGCAGTGGGAGGGGGTGTTGCGGCCGAAGGTGGATGGTGCGTGGCATCTGCATGAGTTGACGCGGGATATGCCGCTGACGGCGTTTGTGTTGTTCTCGTCGATCGGTGGTTCGGTGGCGGCGGCTGGTCAGGCGAACTATGCGGCGGCGAATGTGTTTCTGGACGCTCTTGCCCAGCGTCGGCACGAGGAGGGCCTGCCCGCCACCTCGGTGGCCTTCGGCCTGTGGTCGGACACCGGCATGGGAGGCTTGCTGAACCAGGTGGACCGTGCCCGGCTGCTGCGCCAGGGGCTGCTGCCGCTGTCCGTCGCGGAGGGGTTGCGCGCGTTCGATGCCGCGATTGTTTCCGGCGCGGCGACGGTGACGGCCTCGCGTGTGGACACCGCCGCCTTGCGTACGCGTAGGGGTGAGATTCCCGCGCTGCTGCGCGGGTTGGTCCCGGCGTCGCGCAGGCTGAGCAGGGAGGCCGCGGGCGGTGGCGACGCCGAAGGACTCAAACGGCAGCTGTCCGGCCTGGACGCACAGGAACGGCTCGACCTGCTGACCAATCTGGTGCGCAGCCATGTCGCCGTCGTTCTGGGCCATGGCTCCGCCGACGCGGTCGAGGCGGACCGCAACTTCAACGAGCTCGGATTCGACTCGCTGACCGCCGTGGAACTGCGCAATCAGCTCAACGCGGCAACCGGACTCCGACTGCCCGCCACCTTGGTCTTCGACTACCCCACCGCACAGGCCGCCGCGGGGTACATGGCGGCTCAGCTGTCCGACGACACCGAGGCCACGGATCCGGCCCTGCGCGAGATCGACCGGTTGGAAGAGCTGCTGTCCTCGGTGCCCGACGACGAACGACGCCGCGCCGTGACCGTGCGGCTGCAATCCCTGCTGCTCAAGTGGACCGGTGGCGAGCCCGATTCGGCCTCGGTGGAATCCCGGATCGGATCGTCCTCGGCGGAAGAGATCTTCGCCTTCATCGACAACGAGCTGGACCTCCACTGAGCCGACGACCGGCGACCATCTGACCGAAGACGGGTGAAGGCTTCTTATGGACGACGAAAAGCTCCTCGAATACCTCCGGAAGGTGACGACGGACCTGCACCAGACCCGTCAGCGGGTGCTCGCGCTGGAGACGGGAGAGCGGGAGCCGATCGCGATCGTCGGGATGAGCTGCCGCTATCCGGGCGGGGTGACGTCGCCGGAGGAGCTCTGGCGGTTGGTCGCCGAGGGCACCGATGCCATCACGGCGTTTCCCACGGACCGCGGCCGGCCCTCCGGCTTCCCGGTGGGCCGCGGGTGGGACCTGTCGGAGCTGTACGATCCTGAGCCGGGCACACCGGGCAAGTCGTATACGCGCTCGGGCGGTTTCCTCCACGACGCGGCCGACTTCGACCCGGGCTTCTTCGGGATCTCGCCGCGCGAAGCCCTGCGCATGGATCCGCAGCAGCGGCTGCTGCTGGAGACGTCGTGGGAAGCGGTCGAGCGGGCGGCGATCGACCCGGCCTCGCTGAAGGGCAGCCGGACCGGTGTCTTCATGGGGCTGATGTACCACGACTACGGCCTCGACGGGGCCTCGGGCTCCATCGCCTCCGGGCGGCTGTCCTACTTCTACGGGCTGGAAGGGCCGGCCGTCACCCTCGACACCGCGTGCTCGTCGTCGTTGGTCGCCCTGCACTGGGCGGCGCAGTCGCTGCGGACCGGCGAGTGTTCGCTGGCCCTGGCCGGCGGTGTCACGGTGATGTCCACCCCCGGGGTGATCATCGACTTCAGCGCTCAGCGGGGACTGTCCGAGGACGGCCGGTGCAAGGCGTTCGCCGAGGCGGCGGACGGCACCGGGCTGTCGGAGGGGGTTGGCGTCCTGGTGCTGGAGCGGCTGTCCGACGCACAGCGCAACGGCCACCAGGTGCTGGCGGTCATCCGCGGCTCCGCGGTGAACCAGGACGGGGCCTCCAACGGCCTGACCGCGCCCAACGGCCCGGCACAGCAGCGGGTCATCCGGGAGGCGCTCGACAACGCCCGGCTGACGACGTCGGATGTGGACGCGGTGGAGGCGCACGGCACCGGCACCACTCTGGGTGACCCCATCGAGGCACAGGCGATCCTCGCCACCTACGGCCAGGGCCGGGACACCGACCGTCCGCTGTGGCTGGGGTCGATCAAGTCCAACATCGGGCACTCCCAGGCCGCGGCGGGCGTGGCCGGCGTGATCAAGATGATCATGGCGCTGCGCCACGGCACGCTGCCCAGGACGCTGCACATCGACCGGCCGTCGTCCCATGTGGACTGGTCGGCGGGTGCGGTGGAGCTGCTGACCGACCCGGTCGAGTGGCCGGAGAGCGAGCGTCCGCGCCGGGCGGGGGTCTCGTCGTTCGGCATGAGCGGCACCAACGCGCACGTCATCGTCGAACAGGCGCCACCGGCCGAGCGGGAGCCGGACCCGGGGGCCCATGTCCCCAGCGTCGTGCCGTGGCCGGTGTCGGCGAAGACCGAGGAGGCGCTGGACGGCCAGATCGAGCGGGTCACCGCGCTCATGGCGGACACCGGCCCCCAACCGGTCGACGTCGGTTTCTCGCTGGCGACGGGCCGGCCTGTGTTCGAGCACCGCGCCGTGCTGCTGGCCGGTCCGAACGGTGTGGCGCGGACAGCCCGGGGCGCGGCGCGGCCGGGCGGCGGGCTGGGGTTGCTGTTCTCGGGCCAGGGCAGCCAGCGGGCGGGGACGGGCCGGGAGCTGTACGAGCGGTTCCCGGTGTTCGCGAAGGCTCTGGACGAGGTGTTCGGGCATCTCGACGGGCACCTGGACCGTCCCTTGCGCCAGGTGATGTTCGCACAGGCCGGGTCGGCCGAGGCCGCGCTGCTGGATGAGACGGGATGGGCACAGCCCGCGTTGTTCGCCCTCGAGGTGGCGCTGTTCCGGCTGGTGGAGTCGTGGGGGGTGCACCCCGACCACCTGGCGGGGCATTCGGTGGGCGAGGTGGCCGCCGCTCATGTGGCGGGCGTGTTGTCGCTCGGGGACGCGTGCGCGCTGGTGGCGGCGCGCGGCCGGCTGATGCAGGCGCTGCCCGCCGGTGGCGTGATGGTGTCGCTGGAGGCCACCGAGGAGGAGGTGATCCCGCATCTGGGCGAGCGCGTGTCGCTCGCGGCGGTGAACGGCCCTCGTTCGGTCGTGATCTCCGGTGACGAGTCCGCGGTGTCAGAGGTCGCGGCGCGGTTCGGGGACGACGGCCGCAAGACCAAGCGGCTGACGGTCAGCCATGCGTTTCACTCCCCGCTCATGGAGCCCATGCTGGAGGAGTTCCGGGGTGTGGTGGCCGGGATGTCCTTCCAGGGTCCGCGCATCCCGCTCGTCTCCGACGTGACCGGCGCGCCCGCGTCGGCGGAATTGGTGTGTTCGCCCGAGTACTGGGTGCGGCATGTGCGTGAGCCCGTCCGGTTCGCCGACGGGGTGGCCGCGATGGGTGCGGCCGGAGTGACCGCCTTCCTCGAAATCGGCCCCGACGGCGTGCTCTCCGCCATGGCGCAGGACAACCTGCCGGAGCGCTCCGGCGCCACGGTCGTGGTTCCGGCGCTCCGCCGGGGCCGGAGCGAGGAGACCGCCCTGCTCACCGCGGTGGCGCGGCTGCATGTCGCCGGGGTCGCGGTGGACTGGCCGGCGTTCTTCGCGGACACCGGGGCACACCGGGTCGAGTTGCCCACCTATGCCTTCCAGCGGGAGCGCTTCTGGCCTGCGGCGGCCGGGGAGGAGGAAGCGGACGCGCGGGGTATGACCCATGCGGACCCGGCCGACGCGGAGTTCTGGACCGCGGTGGAACGGGAGGACGTCGAGTCCCTGGCGTCGAGCCTGCGCGTCGACAGTGCGGCGCTGACCCCCGTCGTACCCGCGCTGTCGTCATGGCGCCGACAGCGACGGGAGCGGTCGCTGGTCGACGGATGGCGCTACCGGGTGGTGTGGACACCGCTGCCCGATACCGCGATGGACGCCGCTCCCGGGACCTGGCTCGCGGTGGTACCGGCGGGGCACGCCGAGGACGCGTGGGTGACCTCCGTCCTCGCCGCCGTCGGAACCGACGTCGTCGTCCTCGAAGCCGGCGAGCTCGAAGCCGACGAGGCGTACCGTACGGCCCTGGCCGGGCGGCTGGCCGAGTTGGCCACGGACGGGACGCGCTTCGCGGGGGTGCTGTCCTTGCTGGCGCTCGGCGAGTCGGCGGTCGCGGAGCATCCCGTCGTACCCGTCGGCCTGGCGCTGACCGTGGCCTTGGTGCAGGCCCTCGGCGACGCCGGGATCGAGGCGTCGCTGTGGTGTGTGACCCGGGGCGCGGTGTCGATCGGCCGCTCGGACCGGGTGGCGCGTCCCGTTCAGGCCCAGGTGTGGGGCTTCGGCCGGGTGGTCGCGCTGGAGCACCCGCGGCGCTGGGGCGGCCTGGTCGACCTGCCCGAGGAGGTCGACCGGCGGGCCACCCGGCGGCTGGCCGGAGTGCTGGCCGCCGGGCCGGTCGGCGACGGCGATGGCAATGGCGATGGCGAGGACCAGGTGGCGATCCGGCCGTCCGGCCTGTTCGGCCGCAGGCTGGCACCCGGCCGGACGGAGGCTGCGATCGCCACGCGGCGGAGCCGCATATCGATTGCAGCCGGGCTACCGCCGCGTGGCCGACCGTCGGCAGGGGCTGAGGCGACGCCCCCGGGGGCATCTCCCAGCGGCAGTGGGGGGGAAGCTGAGCCGGAAAATGTGACCGACCGCGGGTTCTCGGTGACGGGAACGGTGTTGGTGACCGGCGGCACGGGTGCGCTGGGCGCGGAAGTGGCCCGCTGGCTGGCCCGCAGCGGAGCCGAGCGGCTGGTGCTGACGAGCCGCCGCGGGCCGGACGCGCCGGGCGCGGCCCGGCTGGCGGCGGAGCTGGGCGAGTCGGGCTGCCAGGTCTCGATCGTGGCCTGTGATGTGGCGGACCGCTCGGCGCTGGCCGCCGTGCTGGCCGGCATCCCCGCCGACACCCCGCTGACCGGTGTCGTCCACACGGCCGGCGTCGGCAGGTCGGTCCCGGTGCCGGACATGGGGCCCGCGGATGTCGCCGACATCGTGTCCGCCAAGGTGGCGGGCGCGGCCAATCTCGACGCGCTGCTCGGCGACCGGCCGCTGGACCTGTTCGTGCTGTTCTCCTCGATCGCCGGGGTGTGGGGCAGCGGTGGGCAGAGCGCGTACGGAGCGGCCAACGCGTACCTGGACGCCCTGGCCGAGGCCAGGCGGGCGCGCGGCGCAGCGGCCACATCGGTGGCCTGGGGCGCCTGGGCCGGGGCCGGAATGGCCACCGAGGACACGATGTCCGAGTATCTGCTCCGGCGCGGGCTCGGCCTCCTCGCCCCTGACCTGGCCATCAGCGCGCTGCGGGACGCGGTGACCCGGCAGGACGCGGCCGTGACCGTGGCCGATGTCGACTGGGACCGCTTCGCGCCCTCCTTCCTGTCGGCCCGGCCCAGCCCCCTGCTGTCCGGTCTCCCCGAGGTCCGGCGCGTCGTCGAGCGGGCCCGGGCGGCACGGCAGGGGGAGCGGTCGGCGGTCGCCGCGTTCCGGGAGCGGCTCGAGAGCCTGCCGGAGGCCGGACGCGCCGAGCTGCTGCTCGGCCTGGTCCGCGATCAGGCCGCGGCCGTGCTGGGACACGCCGACGCCGACGCGATCGGCGCCGACCGCGCCTTCCGGGAGCTCGGGTTCGACTCCTTGACCGCGGTGGAGCTCCGCAATGTGCTGGACGCCGTCACCGGTCTGAGCCTGCCGTCCACCCTCGTCTTCGACTACCCCACCCCGCTCGTCCTTACGGACTTTCTGCTCACCGAGCTGTTCGGCGATGGGGAGGAGGGGGCCGCGCCCGCTGTGGCCGCGGGCGGCCACCGGGCGGCCCCCCGCGACACGGACGACGACCCGATCGTGATCGTGGGTATGGGCTGCCGCTATCCCGGTGACGTCGCCTCGCCGGAGGACCTGTGGCGGCTGGTGGCCGACGGCCGGGACGCGATGTCCCCGTTCCCCGCCGACCGCGGCTGGCCACGGGAGGGGGACTATGTGCGGGAGGGCGGATTCCTCTCCGGCGCGGGCCACTTCGACGCGGGCTTCTTCGGCATCTCCCCGCGCGAGGCGCTGGCCACCGATCCGCAGCAGCGCCTGCTGCTGGAGGTCGCCTGGGAGGCCCTGGAACGGGCGGGCATCGACCCGGCCGGTCTGCGCGGCAGCGACACCGGTGTGTTCATAGGCGCCGCCGGGAGCGGCTACACCCCACCTCCCGAGCTTCAGGGCCGCTATCTCACGGGCGAGGCCACCAGTGTGATCTCCGGCCGGCTGTCGTACACCCTCGGCCTGGAGGGCCCCGCGGTGACGGTGGACACGGCCTGCTCGGCGTCGCTGGTGGCGCTGCACTGGGCCGCTCGGGCGCTGCGCTCGGGCGAGTGTTCGCTGGCGCTGGCCGGTGGCGTGGCGGTGATGGCCAACCCCGGACCGTTCCTGGCGTTCAACGCGCAGGGCGGGCTGGCCGCCGACGGCCGTTGCAAGGCGTTCTCGGAGTCCGCGGACGGCACCGGCTGGGCCGAGGGGGCGGGACTGGTCGCCCTGGAGCGGCTGTCGGACGCCCGGCGCAACGGGCATGAGGTGGTGGCCGTCCTGCGCGGCTCGGCCGTCAACCAGGACGGCGCGTCGAACGGTCTGACGGCGCCGAACGGCCCGTCCCAGCAGCGGGTGATCCGTCAGGCACTGGCCGACGCCGGGCTGTCGGCCTCGGATGTGGACGCCGTGGAGGGGCACGGCACCGGAACGCCCCTGGGCGACCCGATCGAGGCCCAGGCCCTGCTCGCGACGTACGGCCGCCGGCCCGCCGAGGCGGCGCCGCTGTGGCTGGGGTCGGTCAAGTCCAACATCGGCCACGCCCAGGCGGCCGCCGGAATCGCCGGGGTCATCAAGATGGCCATGGCGCTACGGCACGGAGCGCTGCCCAGGACGCTGCACGTGGACGCGCCGTCCTCGCACGTGGACTGGTCGGCGGGGGCGGTGCGGCTGCTCACCGAACAGGTGCCCTGGCCGACGGGCGACAAGGCCCGCCGGGCGGGCATCTCGTCGTTCGGGATCAGCGGCACCAACGCGCATGTGATCGTCGAAGAGGCCCCGGCCCCGGCGCCGGAGCGCGGATCCGGCGAATCCACCACGCCGTTCGACCGGCCGGCGCCCTGGTTCGTCTCCGGAGCCACCGAGGAGGCGCTGCGCGCCCAGACCGGCCGGCTGGTGGAACACCTGGAACACCACCCCGGCCTCCGCCCGCTGGACGTGGCGTATTCGCTGGCGACGAGCCGTTCGGCGCTCGAGCACCGGGTGGCGCTGCTGGCCACCGGCGACGGGGTGGTGGAGCTGGCCCGGGGCACGGCCGGCGGCGGCCGCAAGACCGCGTTCCTGTTCGCGGGCCAGGGCTCACAGCGGCCCGGTATGGGCCGGGAGCTGTACGACCGCTTTCCGGAGTTCGCACGGGCCCTGGACGCGGTGTTCGCGCATCTGGACACCCTGCTGGACCGGCCGCTGCGGGATGTGGTGTTCGCCGGGCCGGACACCCCCGAGGCCGCCGAGCTCGACCGGACCGAGTACACCCAGCCCGCCCTCTTCGCCCTCGAGATCGCGCTGTTCCGGCTGCTGGAGTCCTGGGGGGTCACTCCGGACCAGGTGGCGGGCCACTCGATCGGCGAGATCGCCGCCGCCCATGTCGCGGGTGTGCTGTCGCTCGCCGACGCCTGCGCGCTGGTGGCGGCGCGCGGCCGGCTGATGCAGTCGTTGCCCGCCGGTGGCGCGATGGTGTCGCTGGAGGCCACCGAGGAGGAGGTGACGCCGCTGCTGGCCGACCGCTCCGACCGCGTGTCCGTCGCCGCCGTCAACGGCCCGCGCTCGGTGGTGATCGCCGGGGCAGAGGACGCGGTGCTGGAACTCGCGGCGCGGTTCACCGCCGACGGCCGCAAGACCCGGCGGCTGACGGTCAGCCACGCCTTCCACTCGCCCCTCATGGAACCGATGCTGGAAGACTTCCGGCGGGTCGCCGAAACCCTCGCCTACCAGGCCCCGCGGATCCCCTTGGTGTCCACCCTGACCGGCCACCCGGCCCCCGCGGAGGAGATCGGCTCGCCCGACTACTGGGTGCGGCACGCACGGGAGACGGTGCGGTTCGACGACGCCGTGCGCGGACTGGGCGACCAGGGCGTGGGCACCTTCGTCGAGATCGGGCCGGACGCGGTCCTGTCCGCGCTGACCCGGGACATTCTGGGCGAGCGGACCTCGGAGGCGGCCGTGGTGCCCCTCTGCCGCAAGGACCGCGGCGAGGAGGCCTCGGTCGTCGCGGCGCTGGCCGGGCTGTATGTCGCCGGGGCCGGTGTGCGGTGGGAGGCGTTCTTCGCGGGCAGCGACGCGCACCGCGTGGAGCTGCCGACGTACGCCTTCCAGCGCGAGCGCTACTGGTCGGCGGCGCTCCCCTCGGCCCACGACGCCTCCGGTCTTGGCCTGACGCCCGCCCGGCACCCCTTGCTCGGCGCCGCGGTGGAACTCGCGGGCTCCCAGGGTGTCCTCTTCACCGGCCGCCTGTCGGTGGGCTCCCACCCGTGGCTGGCCGACCATGTGGTGGGCGGCACGGCGCTCTTCCCGGGCACGGGCTTCCTGGAGCTCGCGACCCGCGTGGGCGACCAGGTCGGCTGCTCCCGGGTGGAGGAGCTCACCCTCGCCGAGCCGCTGGCCCTGGGGGAGCGGGACACGGTGGTCGTACAGCTGTGGGCGGGCGCACCCGACGCGTCGGGCCGCCGGGAGCTGAGCCTGTACTCGCGCCCCGCCGAGGCGCCCGACCACCCGTGGACCCGGCACGCCACGGGCACCCTGGCCCCGGGGGGACCGCAGGACACGCCGTACGACATGCCGGACGGCGCGGCCTGGCCTCCGCCGGGTGCCGAGCCCGCCGATGTGGACGGCTTCTACGAGCGCACCGCCGCGGACGGATTCGCGTACGGGCCGGTCTTCCAGGGGCTGCGGGCGGTGTGGCGGCGCGGCGACGAGGTGTTCGCGGAGGCCGCCCTGCCGGAGGGGGCGCAGGACGTGGCCTCATTCGGGCTGCATCCGGCGCTGCTGGACGCCGCCTTGCACGCGGTGTCCTTCGTGGACCTGGGAGCGGGCGGGAGCGGCCGGCTGCCGTTCTCCTGGAACGGAGTGTCGCTGCACGCCGGTGGTGCCTCGGTGCTGCGCGTCCGGCTGGCCCGGGTCGGCACCGACACCGTGGCGCTGACCGCGACCGACCCGGCCGGAGCTCCGGTGCTCTCGGTGGACTCGCTGGTGTTGCGTCCGGTGTCGCCGGACACAATGGCCCAGGACGGCGGTGGCGCGGTGGCGCGCGACGCCCTGTTCCGCCTGGAATGGGCTCCCGCCCAGCGCGGCCACCGCGGCGCGGCGGCGGACGGTGTCACGGGCGTCGTCGAGCTGACGGAGGCCACGGCGGCGGGGCTGGTGTCGCTGGAGTCGGTGCCGGACGTGGTGTCGGTCTCGATCGGCTCGCCGGAGTTCGCGGACGTGACCGAGGTCCACCGGGCCGTCGCACGGGTGCTCGAACTGGTTCAGGCGTGGCTGGCCGAGGAGCGGTTCGCCGACTCCCGGCTGGTGTTCATGACCAGGGGCGCGGTCGCCGCCGACGACGGCGCACCCGTGGCGGACCTCGTCGCCGCCGCGGTATGGGGGCTGGTGCGCTCGGCCCAGTCGGAGAACCCTGGCCGGTTCGTCCTGCTCGACCTCGGTGCGGAAGACGGCACACCAGCGGAGGACCACGGCGTGCTCGCCGCCCACCTGCCCGCTCTGCTGGCGTCGGGTGAGCCGCAGGCCGTCGTGCGGGACGGTGCGCTGCGGGTCGGGCGCCTCGCCCGGCTGGCCCAGGAGGAGGACGCCACCCACCCGTGGGACGGCACAGGCACGGTACTGATCACGGGCGGGACCGGCGGTCTGGGCGGCGAACTGGCCCGCCATCTGGTGACCGGGCACGGAGTGCGTCGGCTGCTGTTGACCAGCCGTCGTGGGCTGGATGCTCCGGGTGCGGTGGAGTTGCGGGGTGAGTTGGCGGCGCTGGGTGCCGAGGTGTCGGTGGTGGCGTGTGATGTGGCGGACCGTGATGCGGTGGCGGGTGTGCTGGCGTCGGTTCCGGCGGAGCATCCGCTGACGGCTGTGGTGCATGCGGCGGGTGTGCTGGACGACGGTGTGGTGGGGGCGCTGACTCCGGAGCGGCTCAGCGCCGTGCTGCGGCCGAAGGTGGATGCCGCGTGGCATCTGCATGAGCTCACCCGCGACCTGGACCTGGCCGCCTTCGTCCTGTTCTCCTCCCTGGCCGGGGTCAGCGGCGCGGCCGGGCAGGGCAACTACGCGGCGGCGAACGCCTTCCTGGACGCCCTGGCCGCACACCGCGGCGCGTGCGGCCAGGTCGCGACCTCCCTGGCCTGGGGCGCGTGGGAGCAGAGCGCCGGGATGACCGGAACCCTGGACGGGGCGGAGTTGCGGCGCAGCGCGCGGACCGGCCTGCCACCGCTGTCCGTCGCCCAGGGCCTGGCCCTGTTCGACGCCGCGATCCCGCTGCGGCACACCAACCCGGTGCCGGCCCGGATGAACATGGCGACCCTGCGCGCCCACGCCGGCCAACTGCCGCCGCTGATGCGCGGTCTGGTGCCGCCGGTACGCCGTACCGCCACCGCCGCCACCCTGGACGGTACCGGCCCGGACTGGCTGCGCAGGCGCCTCGCCGGGCTCACCGAGGCCGAGCAGGACACCGCGGTGGAGGAGCTCGTACGCGGCTACGCGGCCGCCCTGCTGGGCCACGGCGAGGCCGCGGACGTCCACCCCGAACGCGACTTCCTGGAGCTGGGATTCGACTCGCTCAGCGCGATAGAGCTGCGCAACAGGCTCACCGAACTGACCGGGCTGCGGCTGTCCCCGATGCTGGTGTTCGACAAGAAGACACCCGCCGAACTCGCCCGCTGGGTGCGGCACGAGTTCGCCGGCCACGGCGGAACCGGTCCGCAGCCGGCCTCGCGGGAGAGGGCACCCGGGGAGCAGGACACCGTCAGCGCAATGTTCCGCACCGCGGTCATCGAGGACAAGGTGGGCGACGGATTCCACATGCTCCAGGCGATCGCCAAGATCCGCCCCACCTACGACCGGCCGGACGACCCCCGGCACATGGCCCGGCCGGTGTCCCTCGCCGACGGGCCCGCCACACCCCGCCTGATCTGCCTCAGCTCGACCGTCGTCAACGGTGGCGTGCACCAGTACGCCCGGCTGGCCGGCCACTTCCGCGGTACCCGGCCTGTGTCGGCGATCCCGCTGCCGGGTTACGCCGTCGGGGAGAGCCTGCCCGCCACGGCCGAGGTCGCCCTCCGGACGCTGGTGGCAAGCATCGAGCGGGCCGCCGACCACGACCCCTTCGTCCTGGTCGGCCACTCCTCGGCGGGCGCGCTCGCCTACTCCGTCACGGGCCATCTCGCGCGGACCGGCGGACGCCTGCCGGAGTCGGTCGTCATGATGGACACCTTCCGTCCCACCGGGGTGGAGTCGCAGGGCACTCTGGTCGGCGGGCTGCTGGATCAGATCTTCCGGACCGAGTCCGAGTTTGGGGAGTTCCACAGCGCGCGGCTGTCCGGCATGGCCCACTGGTTCGAGATCGCCGCGCACCTGGAGTACGACCCGGTGCCGGTGCCGGTCCTCTTCCTCCAGTGCGCCGAGGGGTTCCCCGGTGCCGAGGGGGAGTTCGACCGCTGGCGCAGCTCCCCGCTGGACCCCTCGCACACCGTACGGCCGATGGCGGCCAATCACTTCTCGGTGATCGAGGAAAAGGCGGGGGACACCGCGCGTGCGATCGAGGAATGGCTCGCCCCGGAACGGTGACGCGGACCCGGCGCCGAAGGGCTCTGGTACTTCCCTTAGAGATTCTGAATGGGGGCGCCGATAGAGTGACGTAAGGGCAGCGCCCATGGCCCCCGGCTGAATGAGGAATGGCATGACCTTCACATACCAGGCCGCGAAACCATATCTGGTGGGCGCGGAATTGAAGTACGTCACCGAGGCGATCACCTCCGGGTGGATATCGGCCGCGGGGCCCTATGTCGGGCAGTTCGAGAGCGAATTCGCGCGCTACAACGGAGTGGCGCACGGAGTGTCCTGCTCCTCGGGTACGGCCGCGCTCACCCTGGCGCTGCGCGCCCTTGGCGTGGGCCCCGGCGACGAGGTACTGGTCCCCGAATTCACCTTCGTCGCATCAGCGTGGGCGGTCACCTACACGGGCGCGACACCCGTCTTCGTCGACTGTGGCGACGACCTCAACATCGACACGGCTCTCATCGAGTCCAAGATCACGCCGCGCACCAAGGTCATCATGCCCGTCCATGTGCACGGACGCCGCTGCGACATGGACGTCATCATGAGGATCGCGTTCGACTACAACCTGCGGGTGATCGAGGATTCCGCCGAGGCGCACGGTGTCCGGCCGGTCGCCGACGTGGCGTGCTTCTCCCTGTTCGCCAACAAAATCATCACCTCCGGTGAGGGCGGCATCTGCCTGACCGACGACCGCAGGCTCGCCGAGCAGATGGCGCATCTGCGCGGTATGGCCATCGGTCCCGAGCACGACTTCCTGCACAAGAAGCTGGCCTACAACTTCCGCATGACCAATCTGCAGGCCGCGGTCGCCCTCGGGCAGCTGGAGAAGATAGAAGAATTCCTCGCCCGGCGCAGGAAGATCGAGGCGTATTACGACGCCGGGCTCGGGAATATCCGGGAAATCACCCGCATGCCGCCGCGGGATGTGCTGTGGATGTACGACGTGCGGGCCGAACGCCGCGATGAACTGTGCGCGTTTCTGGCCGAAGCGTCGATCGAGACCAGGCGGTTCTTCCAGCCGATGAGCAAGCAGCCCCTCTACTTCGATCCGGACTGGGCCTCCCTGAACGCCGGCCGCTTCACCGCGGAGGGCCTGTGTCTGCCCACCCACACCGGACTGACCGAGGCGGACCAGGACTACATCATCGGCAAGGTCGCGGAGTTCTACGGGCGTTGACCCGGGCTGCCGGGGTGTGCCGGGCCGGCGCAGGGCCGGACGAGACAACTTGTGTGTGGGGAGCGGAGCGTTGAGTCCATCCGAGTCCAGTCCTGCCGACCGCCCCGGTACGCACCGGGAGAGTGCCATCGCGGTGGTGGGGCTGTCCTGCCGACTGCCGTCCGCGCCGGACCCCGCGCGGTTCTGGGAGCTGCTCCGCGACGGGGTGAGCGCGGTGTCCGAGCCGCCCCCCGGCCGCCGGGGCGCCCATGCGCCGGACACCGGCGGGGAGCCCCCGCCCGGCCCCGGCCACGACGGAAACGGCCACGACGGGAACGGCCACCGCGGACACGGCGCCTTCCTGGCGGACGTCGACCGCTTCGACGCCGAGTTCTTCGGGATCTCCCCACGGGAGGCCCGGGCGATGGACCCGCAGCAGCGCCTCATGCTGGAGCTGGGCTGGGAGGTGCTCGAGGACGCCGCAATGCCGCCGGACGCCGTCCGCGGCAGCGACACCGGCGTGTTCGTCGGCGTGACCGCGGACGACTACGGCACCCTGGACCGGCGCCGGGGTGTCGCGGGCATCGGCCACCACACCCTCACCGGGCTGAACCGCGGCATCATCGCCAACCGCGTCTCCTACTTCCTCGGGCTGCGCGGCCCCAGCCTGGTGGTCGACACCGGGCAGTCGTCGTCCCTGGTCGCGGTCCACCTCGCCTGCGAAAGCCTGCGCCGCGGCGAGTCCCGCGCCGCGCTGGCCGGCGGCGTCCAGCTGAACCTCACACCCGAGAGCACCGAGACCGCGGCGCGGTTCGGCGGGCTGTCCCCGGACGGCCGGTGCTTCACCTTCGACGAGCGCGCCAACGGCTACGTCCGCGGTGAGGGCGGGGGTCTGGTCCTGCTCAAGCCGCTGGCACACGCCGTGGCCGACGGCGATGAGATCTACTGCGTCATCGAAGGCGGCGCGGTCAACAACGACGGCGCCGGCGACGCCCTGACCACTCCCGACCCACGGGCCCAGCAGGCCGTACTGCGGGCGGCCTGCCGCCGCGCGGGCGCCGACCCGACCGCCGTACGGTACGTCGAACTGCACGGAACCGGCACCCGCGTCGGCGATCCCGTCGAGGCCGCGGCCCTTGGCGCGGTGTACGGCGCCGGCCGCCCCGCCGACGAGCCGCTGCTGGTCGGCTCGGCGAAGACCAATGTCGGCCACCTGGAGGGCGCGGCGGGCATCGTCGGGCTGCTGAAGGTCGCGCTCTCGCTCCGTCACGGGACCCTGCCCGCGAGCCTGAACTTCGAGCGGCCCAACCCGCGGATACCGTTCGACGAGTGGCGCCTCGACGTGGTGACGTCGGCGCGCCCCTGGCCCGCCCACCACGGCTCGGTCCTGGCCGGGGTGTCGTCGTTCGGCATGGGCGGCACCAACTGCCACCTCGTCGTATCGGACGCCGCGTCCCTCGGGCACGCCACGCCCGCCGTGGCGGGACCGCCCACAGACCTCACGGCGGCCGCGGACGACGATGGCCCCGAGCCCGGCGCCGTGCCGTGGCTGCTGTCGGGCAGGACACCGGACGCGCTGCGCGCGCAGGCGGCCCGGCTAGCGGCCCAGATGACCAGCCATGGCGGCGCGGACGGGACGGACGGTGGCCCGGAGACCCGTCCGGCGGCCACGGTGGACGTGGGCTTCTCCCTGGCCACGACGCGGACCACGTTCGACCACCGGGCCGTGGTCCTCGCCCGGCGCCATGACGGAGCACTGCGCACCTTGACCGCGCTCGCCGACGGCGTCCCCGGCAGCGGCGCGATCCAGGGCTCGGCGCGCTCCGCGGCCACCACCGCGTTCCTGTTCTCCGGCCAGGGCTCGCAGCGGGCCGGGGCCGGCCAGGAGCTGTACCGGCGGGATCCGGTGTTCGCGCAGGCGCTGGACGACGTCTGCGCCCGGATGGACGAACACCTCGAAAGGCCGCTGCGTGATGTGATGTTCGCTCCGGCGGACACCGACGACGCCGACCTGCTGCACCGGACCGCCTACACCCAGCCCGCGCTGTTCGCCCTCCACGTGGCCCTCTTCCGGCTGCTGGAGTCGTGGGGCGCCACCGCGGACTTCGTGGCCGGGCACTCGATCGGGGCCGTCGCCGCCGCCCATGTGTCCGGTGTGCTGTCCCTCGCCGACGCCTGCACCCTGGTGGCCGCGCGGGGCCGGCTGATGCAGGCGCTGCCCACCGGCGGCGCGATGGCCTCGGTCCAGGCCCCCGAGGACGAGGTGCGTCCGCTGCTGGCCGGTCGCGAGCACGAGATCTCCCTCGCGGCGGTCAACGGCCCGGCATCCGTGGTCGTCGCCGGCGACGAGGGCGCGGTTGAGGACGTCGTCGCACACTTCGCCGACTCGGGGCGCAGGACCAAGCGCCTGCGGGTCTCCCATGCGTTCCACTCCCCCCGCATGGACGCCATGCTCGACGACTTCCGCCGGGTCGTGTCCGGGCTGTCCCTCGCCGCGCCCCGGATCCCCGTGGTGTCCGACCTCACCGGCGAACTCGCGACCGCCGAGCAGCTGTGCTCCGCCGAGTACTGGGCGCGGCACGCCCGCGAGACCGTCCGCTTCGCGGACACCGTCCGTACCCTGCGGGACCGGGGCGTCGGCGCGTTCCTGGAGCTGGGCCCGGGCGGGGTGCTCACGGGGATGACCCGGGAATGCCTCGACCAGCCCGCCGCGGTCGTCAGGACGCTGCGCCCCGGCAGTGACGAGTCGCTGACGGTACTGACCGCGATGGCCGAACTGCACGTCCACGGCGTCCCGGTGCGCTGGGACGCGTACTTCGCCCAGCGGGGCGGCAGGCGCGTGGCACTGCCCACCTACGCCTTCCAGCGGGAACGCCACTGGCTGGACGAACAACCGGCAGTCCAGGCCGCCGCGCACAGCCCCGCCGCGCCGCCGGCCCCGGGCGCGCCCGAGCCCGTACCCGATGCGGCACCCGCGGCGACGGAGCCGGCCGCCGGGCAGCCTCGTGCGGACATGGCGCGCCTGGTGCGGGCCGAGACCGCCATGGTGCTCGGCTACCCCGAACCGGAGCGGGTCGATACGAGCCTGACGTTCAAACAACTCGGCTTCGACTCCACGATGACCGTGGAACTCGTGGCCCGGCTGAGGTCCGCCACCGGTCTGCGACTGCCCGACACCGTGCTGTTCGACCACCCCACGCCGGACCGGATCGCCGCCCGTCTGGCCACCGAGTCCAGCGGTGCCACCGGCACCCGCGAGGCCCCGCCGCGGGCCCCCGCCGCGCCCGCCGACGAGCCGGTGGTCATCGTGGGCATGGGCTGCCGCTACCCGGGCGGGGCCGATACCCCCGAGGCGCTGTGGGACCTGGTGGCCCACGAGGTGGACGCCGTCTCGGCGATGCCCACCGACCGCGGGTGGGCGGCCGAGGTGCTGGCCACGGAACGGCCGGGCGGTTTCCTGTACGACGCCGACCGGTTCGACGCGGCGCTCTTCGGGATCTCGCCCCGGGAAGCCCTCGCCATGGATCCCCAGCAGCGGCTGGCGCTCGAAGTGACCTGGGAGGCGGTGGAGCGGGCGGGGATCGCGCCCTCGTCACTGCACGGCAGCCGGACCGGAGTGTTCGTCGGCGCGATGGCCCAGGACTACGGTCCGCGGCTGCACGAGGCGACCGGCGACGCCGAAGGCTATGTGCTGACCGGCACCTCTCCCAGCGTCCTGTCCGGCCGGGTCGCCTACACGCTCGGCCTGCGCGGGCCGGCGCTCACGGTCGACACCGCGTGCTCCTCGTCGCTGGTGGCCCTCCACCTCGCGGCCCAGTCGCTGCGCAGCGGCGAGTGCTCGCTCGCCCTGGCCGGTGGCGTCACCGTCATGTCCGAGCCCGGCATCTTCGTGGAGTTCGCCAGGCAGGGCGGGCTGTCCGAGGACGGCCGGTGCAAGGCGTTCGCGGAGGGCGCCGATGGCACCGGGTGGTCCGAGGGCGTGGGCATGCTGGTGCTGGAGCGGCTGTCGGATGCCCGCCGCAACGGCCACCGGATCCTGGCGGTGCTGCGCGGCTCGGCGGTCAACTCCGACGGCGCGTCGAACGGGCTGACCGCGCCCAGCGGCGTGTCCCAGCAGCAGGTCATCGGCCAGGCGCTGGCCGGAGCGGGACTCGTCCCCGCGGACGTCGACGCCGTCGAGGCACACGGCACGGGCACCAGGCTGGGCGACCCCATCGAGGCGCAGGCGATCCTGGCCACCTACGGCCAGGGCCGGGCGCAGGACCATCCGCTGCTGCTGGGGTCGATCAAGTCCAACATCGGACACACCCAGGCCGCGGCGGGCGTCGCGGGCGTCATCAAGATGGTCATGGCCATGCGCCATGGCACGCTGCCCAGAACACTGCACGTGGACGCGGTCTCGTCGCATGTGGACTGGACGGCGGGCGCGGTGGAGCCGCTGACCGAGGCCGCGGAGTGGCCGGAGCACGGCCGCCCGCGCCGCGCGGGGGTGTCCTCGTTCGGCATCAGCGGCACCAACGCCCATGTCATCGTCGAGCAGGCGCCGTACGAGCCGCCACCGGCCACTGCCGTGGACCTCGCGCCACCGAACACGACACCCGAGTCCGCCCCTCGTGCGGTGCCCTGGCCGGTGTCGGGACGGACCGACGCCGCGCTGCGGGCCCAGCTCGACCGGCTGCACTCCTTCCTGGCGGACGCCGGCGCCTCGGCGCTCGACATCGGCTACTCCCTCGCCACGACTCGCGCTCAGCTGGAGCACCGCGCGGTGCTGCTGTCCACGCCGGACGGCGTGGTGGAGGCGGCGCGGGGCGTCGCCGTGACCGCGAGCCCCCTGACGCTGCTGTTCGCCGGTCAGGGAGCGCAGCGCATCGGGATGGGCCGTGAGTCGGCTCACCGCTTCCCCGTGTTCGCCCGCGCACTGGACGAGGTGTGCACGCTGCTGGACGGCGAGCTGGACCGGCCGCTGCGCGAGGTGATGTTCGGCTCGGACGCCGAGGCGCTCGACCGTACCGAGTACGCGCAGCCCGCGCTGTTCGCCCTCGAAGTGGCGCTGTTCCGGCTGGCCGAGTCCTGGGGGATCGTCCCCGACCTCCTCGTCGGCCACTCGATCGGCGAGATCGCCGCCGCACATGTCGCCGGTGTGCTCTCCCTCGGCGACGCGTGTGCCCTGGTGGCCGCGCGTGGCCGGCTGATGCAGGCGCTGCCCGCGGGTGGGGCCATGGTGGCGCTGCGGGCGGGCGAGGACGAGGTGGAGCCGCTGCTGGCGGACCACGCCGGCCGGGCGCAACTCGCGGCGGTCAACGGCCCGTCCTCGGTGGTCCTCTCCGGCGACGAGGAGACCGTGGCGGACATCGCGGCCCGCTTCGAGGCCCGGGGCCGGAAGACCACACGGCTGCGGGTCAGCCATGCGTTCCACTCCCCGCTGATGGCCCCGATGCTCGCGGACTTCCGGGCGGCCGTCGAGCGTCTGACCTTCCAGGAACCGCGCGTCCCCATCGTCTCGACTCTCACCGGCGAGCTGGTCGACGCGGCACGGATCAGCACGCCGGACTACTGGGTGGACCATGTCGTGCGTCCCGTGCGGTTCTCCGCGGCGATCGGCGCGGCGGCCTCCGCCGGGTCCCGGGTGTTCCTGGAACTGGGCCCCGACGCGACACTCACCGCCCTGGCCGGGGAGAACCTCGCCGAGCTGCCCGGCGTCACCGCGGTGCCGATGCTCCGTACGGACCGAGGTGAGGACGACGACATCGCCGCCGTGGCCGCCGCGGCCCGACTGCACGCGCACGGCGTCCCCGTGCGGTGGCCCGCCCTGTTCGCCGGCACCGGAGCACGGCGGGTGGAGCTGCCGACGTACGCGTTCCAGCGCGAGCGCTACTGGGCCGGGCGGGCGGCCGGTTCGGCCGATGTCGCATCGGCGGGCCTCGACCGGCCGGAACACCCTCTGCTGGGCGCGGTCGTGCGGCTCCCGGACACGGGAGGGCTGCTGTGCACGGGCGTCCTGTCGACGACGGCCCAACCCTGGCTGGCCGACCATGTGGTGGCCGGGCAGGTGCTCTTCCCCGGCACCGGGTTCGTGGAGCTGGCGGTCCGGGCGGGGGACGAGGCCGGCTGCGGCCGGGTGCGTGAACTCACCCTGACCGCGCCCCTGGTGCTGCCCGCACACGGCGGTGTCCCCGTCCAGGTGGCCCTCGGCCCGCCCGACGACACCGGCTGCCGGACCCTGGGGATCTACTCCCGCCCCGAGGACGCGCCCGACGCGCCGTGGGTCCAGCACGCCACCGGCCTGCTCGCACCCGGAGCTTCCGGCGCATCCGAGCGGCCGGGCGATCCGGACCCGGCCGACGAGTCCGGCGGCGTCGATCAGTGGCCCTACGGCCGGACCTGGCCACCGGCCGACGCCGTGCCGCTCGACCTCGACGACTTCTACGAGCGGCGGAGCGCGGCCGGGTTCGACTACGGCCCGGCGTTCCGGGGCGTACGCGCGCTCTGGCGCACCGAGGAGGCCGTACTGGCCGAGGTGGCCCTGCCCGAGCACATCGCGGGCGACGCCGCCGCGTTCGGACTGCACCCGGCCCTGCTCGACTCCGCGTTGCACATCGTGTCGTACACCGGGCTCGACGACTCCGCGGGCGCACGGCTGCCGTTCGCCTGGACCGGGGTGTCGCTGCACGCCTCGGGCGCCTCGGTGCTGCGGGTCCGGATGAGCCGCGCGGGCGACGACGCGATCACGCTGACCGTCGCCGACACGGAGGGCCGAGTGGTGGCCTCCGTACCCGGGCTGGCGCTCCGCCCGTACACACCCGCCGGTGGCGCCGGGGGCGGGCAACCGCTCCTGCGCCTGGACTGGGTGGACGCGGCGCCGTCGGCCGCGGACGGCCACGTCCGTCGGTGGTCGGTGGCCGGCCCGGACGCCTGGGGGCTGGCCGACGCGCTGCGCGCGGCGGGCGAGACCGTGGTCGACGAGGCGACGGCACCGGCGGACGTGGTCCTGGTCCCGGTCACCGCACCGGCCGGGGCCGCGGCCGCGGACGACATGCTCGACGCGGTGCGCGCCGCCACCTCTGCGGCGCTCGACCGGTTGCAGCAGCACCTGCGGGACGCAGAAGGGGTCGCCGACGGGCCCGAGGACACGGCCGCGGTGGTGTTCCTGACGCGAGGCGCGGTCGCGACGGACGCCGACGCCTCGCCCGACCTGGTGGGCGCGACGGTGTGGGGGCTGGTCCGTTCCGCCCAGCACGAGAGCCCCGGCCGCTTCGTCCTCCTGGACCTGGACGGCACGGACGCCCCGCTCACGGCCGGGCCGCTGCGAGCGGCACTGGAGCTCGACGAGCCGCAGCTCGCCGTACGCGAAGGCCGCCTGCTGACGCCCCGGCTGACCGCCGTGCGCCCCTCGGGCCCCGGCGCCGAGTCCCACCGCGAGGCCGTCTGGGACACCGACGGCACCGTACTGGTCACCGGCGGACTGAGCGGGCTGGGCGCACAGATGGCCCGGCATCTGGCCGGTGCGCACGGCGTGCGCCATCTCGTCCTGGCCGGACGCCGTGGCAGCGCCACCGAAGGTGCCGACGACCTGGTGGCGGAGCTGACGCGGCTGGGCGCCGAGGCCGCCGTCGTCGCCTGCGATGTCTCGGACCGCGCCGCCGTCGCCCGGCTGATCCGCGACATCCCGGAAGCACGTCCGCTGACCGGTGTGGTGCACGCCGCCGGTGTGCTCGACGACGGACTGGTCGACACGCTGACCGAGGAGCGGCTGGACACGGTGTTCCGGCCGAAGGCGGCCGGCGCGTGGCATCTGCACGAGCTCACCCGGAGCCATGACCTCACCGCGTTCATCGTGTTCTCCTCCGTGTTCGGCGTCCTGGGAAACGCCGGGCAGGGCAGCTACACCGCGGCGAACGCGTTCCTGGACGCCCTCGTACGGCGGCGGGCCGCCCAGGGGCTGCCCGGTCTGGCCATCGCCTGGGGCCCGTGGCCGCAGGGCAGCGGCATGACGAGCACCCTCACGGATGCCGAAATGCGCCGCATGGCGCGGGCCGGCCTGCCGCCGCTCACCGTCGACCAGGGACTGGCCTGGTTCGACGCCGCGCGGACCGCGGGCGAACCGGCCGTGGTCGCGGCGCGGGTGGACCGCGCGGCGCTGCGCGCCCGGGGCACCGTGCCCGCCGCCTTCCGCGCACTGGTGCCCGCCCCGGCCCGGCGCGCGGTGGCGGCCGGAGCGCCGGGCACGGGGCCCGGCCCGTTGGCCGGGCGGCCGGCGGGGCTGGCAGGGTTGACTGGGGCTGACCTCGCCGACGCGGTGTCCCGGCTGGTGCGGGCCGCGGTCGCCGCGGTGCTCGGGCATCCCTCCGCCGAGGCCGTGGATCCGTCGCTGACCTTCCAGGACCTCGGACTGGACTCGCTGACCTCGGTGGAGTTGCGCAACCGGCTCACCGAGACCACGGGCGTACGGCTGCCCACCACCCTCATCTTCGACTACCCCACCCCCGCGGCCGTCGCGGACTTCCTCTGTGCGCGCGGGCAGGGCACCACCGCCACCCGGCAGGTGGCCTCCGCCCCCGCCGTGACCGGGGACCCGATCGTCATCGTGGGGATGGCCTGTCGTTATCCGGGCGGCGTGGACTCCCCCCAGGAGCTGTGGGAACTGACGGCACAGGGCCGCGACGGCATCTCCGACTTCCCCGACGACCGGGGCTGGAGCCTGCCCGACGCGTCGTTCGCCCGCGTGGGCGGGTTCCTGTACGACGCGGGCGACTTCGACGCGGGTTTCTTCGGGATCTCCCCGCGCGAGGCGCTCGCGATCGACCCGCAGCAACGGCTCCTGCTGGAGACGTCATGGGAGGCCCTGGAACGCGCCGGGATGGACCCGCTGACACTCAAGGGGAGCGCCACCGGCGTGTTCGCCGGCGTGATGTACCACGACTACCCGGTGGCCGGGGACGGGCTGCCCGAGGCCCTGCGCGGCTTCGTGGTCAACGGCACGTCCGGCAGTGTGGCCTCGGGCCGGGTGGCCTACACCCTGGGCCTCGAGGGCCCGGCCGTCAGCGTCGACACCGCGTGCTCGTCCTCGTTGGTCGCCGTGCACATGGCGGCGCAGGCGCTGCGGTCCGGGGAGTGCTCGCTGGCGCTCGCGGGCGGAGTCACCGTCATGGCGACCCCGGAGACCTTCGTCGACTTCGACCGCCAGGGTGGCCTGGCGTCCGACGGCCGCTGCAAGTCCTTCTCCGACGCCGCCGACGGTACCGGCTGGTCGGAGGGCGTCGGCATGCTGGTGCTGGAGCGGTTGTCGGATGCGCGCCGCAATGGGCATGAGGTGTTGGCGGTGGTGCGGGGTTCCGCGGTCAACCAAGACGGTGCGTCCAACGGTCTGACCGCGCCGAACGGTCCGTCGCAGCAGCGCGTGATCCGCCAGGCGCTGGCGAGTGCGGGTCTGTCCGTGGCGGATGTCGATGTGGTGGAGGCGCACGGCACGGGGACGACCCTGGGTGATCCCATCGAGGCGCAGGCGCTGCTGGCCACGTACGGGCAGGACCGTGAGCGGCCTCTGCTGTTGGGGTCGGTGAAGTCGAATATCGGTCATACGCAGGCCGCCGCGGGTGCTGCGGGCATCATCAAGATGGTGATGGCCATGCGGCACGGCGTGGTGCCCAGGACGCTCCACCTGGAGATGCCGTCCAGTCATGTGGACTGGTCGGCTGGTGCCGTGGAGTTGGTGGCCGAGCAGCGGGCTTGGCCCGAGGGGGTGCGGCCGCGTCGGGCGGGTGTCTCGTCGTTCGGTATCAGTGGCACGAACGCGCATGTGATCCTGGAACATGTTCCGGCTGAGCCGGTCGCCCCGGCTCCCGGGGAGCTGAGTGCCCCCGCGGTCGTCCCCCTGGTGGTCTCGGGCAAGACCGATGCGGCGTTGCGTGCTCAGGCGGCACGTCTCCGCGCCCACCTCGCCGACCGGCCGGAGGTGGGCAGGGTCGATGTTGCGCTGTCCTTGGCGTTGTCCCGGTCGCGTTTCGAGCACCGGGCCGTGCTGGTGACTCATGACCGCGACGCTGCGCTGGAGGGTCTTGCTGCCCTGGCTGCGGGGGAGTCTGCGGCGGATGTGGTGCTGGGCTCGGTGGCCGCGCGGCCGGGCGCCACCGCTTTCCTGTTCACGGGTCAGGGCAGTCAGCGTCCCGGCATGGGTGGCGAGCTGGCGGGCCGGTATCCGGTTTTCGCGGACGCGCTCGATGCCGTCCTTGAGGAGTTGGACAGGCATCTGAGCCGCCCTCTGCGAGAGGTTCTCTTCGCCGAGGCCGGCACTCCGGAAGCCGAGCTCCTCGACCGTACGGAGTTCACCCAGCCCGCCCTGTTCGCGGTGGAAGTGGCGCTGTTCCGGCTGGTGGAGTCCTGGGGCGTCACGCCCGGCTTCGTGGCCGGGCACTCGATCGGGGAGCTCGCCGCGGCACACGCGGCGGGGGTGCTCAGCCTGCCGGACGCCTGCGCCCTGGTGGCGGCACGCGCCCGGCTGATGCAGGCCCTGCCCGTGGCCGGCGTGATGGTGTCGCTCCAGGCCACCGAGGACGAGGTGGCTCCGCTGCTGGCGGGCCGCGAGCACCTGATCGGTATCGCCGCCGTCAACGGCCCCGAAGCCGTGGTCGTCGCCGGTGACGAGAACGCCGTACGGGACATCGCGGACGAACTCGCCGCGCGCGGGCGCCGGACCAAGCGGCTGCCGGTCTCGCACGCCTTCCACTCCCCGCTGATGGACCCCATGCTGGACGACTTCCGGGCGGTGGCCGAGGGACTGACCTATCACGCGCCGCGGATCCCCATGGTGTCCATGGTGAGCGGAACACCCGTGACCGGCACTGGCACCGACACTGGCACTGGCACTGGCACTGGCACTGGCGACGGGATCGCGTCCGCGGACTACTGGGTACGGCACGCCCGGGCCGCCGTACGCTTCGCCGACGGCCTCCGGACACTCGAAGACGCGGGCGTCGGCACCTTCCTCGAAATCGGCCCTGACGGCGTACTGTCCGCCATGGCCAGGGACTCCCTGTCTCCCGATGCGGCCCTCCTGCCGCTGCTGCGCCGGGACCGCTCCGAGGAACTGTCCGCGACCACCGCGCTCGCCCGGCTCCATGTGAGCGGAACGTCCCCCGACTGGGCCGCGTTCCTGGCGGGGAGCGGACGCGACGCGCACCGCGTCGAGTTGCCGACGTACGCCTTCCAGCACGAGCGCTACTGGCCGCAGACCACATCGAGCCCGGCGGGGGACATCACCGCCGCCGGGCTGGGCTCCGCGGACCATCCGCTGCTCGGCGCCGCCGTGGAACTGGCCGACGGCGAAGGCGCGCTGTTCACCAGCAGGCTCTCGCTGCGGACACACCCGTGGCTGGCGCAGCACGCCGTCATGGGTGCCGTGCTGCTGCCGGGCACCGCGCTCCTCGAACTGGCGATCCGCGCCGGTGACGAGGTCGGCTGCGACCGGGTGGAGGAGCTGACGCTCGCCACCCCGCTGGTGCTCCCCGAGCACGGGGCGATCCAGGTGCAGTTGCGGGTCGGCGCGGCGGACGAGGCCGGCCGCCGCCCGGTGGCGGTGTCCGCGCGGCCCGAGGGAGCGGTGGGCCAGGCGTGGGTCCGGCATGCCGACGGCGTGCTCGCCACCAGCACGCACACCACCGGTGCGCACACCACCGCGCCCGACGCCCCGTTCGACGCCGCCCAGTGGCCACCGGCCGGGGCCGCGCCCATCGCGCTGGACGGACTGTACGACCGGCTCGCGGAGGACGGATTCGGCTACGGCCCCCTCTTCCAGGGGCTCACCGCAGCGTGGCGGCGCGGCGCGGAGGTCTTCGCGGAGATCGCACTGCCTGACGTCGGGGACGACGCCACACCCGTCGCCGAAACGGCGGACATCGACGGCTTCGGGCTGCATCCGGCGCTGCTCGACTCCAGCCTGCGCGCGGTGGCGCTGCTCGACGGGGACATATCGCGTACGGCCCTGCCCTTCTCCTGGGAGAACGTGACCCTGCACGCGAGCGGCGCCAGGGCCCTCCGGATCCGGCTCGCCCCGGCCGGCCCCCACGCGGTGTCCCTCGATCTCGCCGACACCTCCGGCGGCCCGGTGGCCACTGTCGGCTCCCTGGCGCTGCGGCCGCTGTCCGCCGGGCAACTGAGCTCCGCCGCGGGCGCGGCGGAGCGCGACTCGCTGTTCCGGCTCGACTGGACGGCCGCCACCGCCGACTTCGCCGAACCCTCCGCCGATCGCGGGCCGCTGGCCCTGGTCGGCCCGGATCCCCTCGGGCTTGCCGGCGCGCTCGAGGCCGCGGGCCACACCGTACGCCCGTACGCCGACCTCGCCGAGGTGGCCAGGGTGGCCGGCGACGAGGCCGCCGTACCGGGCGCCGTGCTCATCCCGCTCACCGGAGCCGCCGGTGTGGCGGACGTGGCGGACGTGGCGGACGCGGTCGTCGCCACCGCACACCACCTCGGCGCCCAGGTGCTGACATACCTGCAGACCTGGCTGGCCGAGGAGGAACGCCTGGCCGGATCCCGGCTGGTGTTCATCACCCGAGGCGCCGCCGGAGACCCGCCCGGCGCCCACGATGTGGCGGCCGCGGCGGTATGGGGCCTGGTGCGCTCGGCGCAGGCGGAACACCCGGACCGGTTCGTCCTCGCCGACCTCGACGCCCGGCCCGAGTCGGCCGGGGCGCTGCTGGGGGCGCTCGGCTCCGCGGAACCGCAGTTGGTGATCCGTGATGGCGCAATCCGCCTCGGCCGACTGGCCCGGGTGCCCGCACCGGGCGGGCCCGGCGCCGAATGGAACCCCGAAGGCACAGTGCTGATCACGGGCGGCACCGGGGGACTGGGCGGCATACTGGCCCGCCATCTGGTCACCGACCACCAGGTCAGGCACCTGCTCCTGGTCAGCCGCCGCGGCCGCGCCGCCGAGGGTGCCGACCGGCTGGCCGCCGAACTCACCGCTCTGGGCGCCCAGGTGACCGTGGCCTCATGCGACATCGCCGACCGCGGCGCCCTGGCCGAACTGGTGGCCGCTGTGCCGCGGAACCACCCGCTGACGGCCGTGGTGCACACGGCGGGCGTCCTGGACGACGGTGTGATCGAGACCCTCACCCCGCAGCGCATGACCGCCGTACTGCGCCCGAAGGTGGATGCCGCCTGGCACCTGCACGAGCTGACCCGCGAGCTGGACCTGGCCGCGTTCATCACCTTCTCGTCGGTGGTGGGCACCTTCGGCGGCGCGGGCCAGGCCAACTACGCCGCGGGCAACGCGTTTCTGGACGCGCTGGCCGAGCATCGGCGCGCCGCGGGGCTGCCCGCGCTGTCGCTGGCCTGGGGCCCGTGGACCCAGGCGGGCGGGATGACCAGCACCCTGACCGAGGCGGACATGCGCCGCCTGGCCCGGGAGGGCATGCCCGCGTTGCCGGCCGAGCGGGGCGTGGCGCTGTTCGACGCCGCCCTCGCCGCGCCGGACGCCGTCCTCCTGCCCGTACCGCTCGACCTGCCCGCACTGCGCGCACGGGGGGAGATCCCGCCGCTGCTGCGAGGGCTCATCCGCACCCCCCTCCGCCGCTCGGCGGCCACCGGGACCGGCACCTCCGCCTCCCTCGCGCAGCGGCTGGCCGCTCTGCCGCGGGCGGAGCGCACGGAGGCCGCGCTCGACCTGGTCCGTACACACGTGGCATTGGTGCTGGGCCACGCGACGGCAGACGTCGTGGCCCCGACGCGCGCCTTCCAGGAGCTGGGCTTCGACTCGCTGACCGCGGTGGAGCTGCGCAACCGGCTCGGCGCCGCCTCGGGCCTCCGGCTGCCCGCGACCGTCGTCTTCGACTATCCGACGGCCGAGGCGCTGGCGGGCTACCTGCTGGAGGAACTGCTCGGCCCGGAAGCGACGGAAACCGCGGAGGCGGGGAACACGGCCCGTGCCGTACTCGTCCCCGTCGCCGATGACCCGGTGGTGGTCGTGGGCATGGCCTGCCGCTACCCGGGCGGAGTGCGTACTCCGGAGGACCTGTGGCGTCTGGCGGTCGGCGGTCAGGACGCCATCTCGGGCTTCCCGGACAACCGTGGCTGGGACCTGGAGGCGTTGTACGACCCGGATCCGGATCACGCGGGCACGTCGTATACCCGGCAGGGTGGTTTTCTGCATGATGCGGGGGAGTTCGATGCGGCGTTCTTCGGGTTGAGTCCGCGTGAGGCGTTGGCGACGGATGCGCAGCAGCGGTTGTTGTTGGAGACGTCGTGGGAGGCGTTCGAGCGGGCGGGGATCGACCCGGTGGCGCTGCGAGGGAGCCGGACGGGTGTGTTCGCGGGGGTGATGTACAACGACTACGGCACCTTGTTGCGCGGTGCGGAGTTCGAGGGGTATCAGACGAACGGCAGTGCGGGCAGTGTGGTGTCGGGGCGGGTGTCGTACACGCTGGGCTTGGAGGGTCCGGCGGTGACGGTGGATACGGCGTGTTCGTCGTCGTTGGTGGCGATGCATTTGGCGGCGCAGGCGTTGCGGGCGGGGGAGTGTTCGCTGGCGTTGGCGGGTGGGGTGACGGTGATGTCCACACCGGCGTCGTTTGTGGAGTTTTCGCGGCAGCGGGGGTTGTCGCCGGATGGGCGGTGCAAGGCGTTTTCGGAGTCGGCTGATGGTGTGGGCTGGTCCGAGGGTGTGGGTGTGGTGGTGTTGGAGCGGTTGTCGGACGCCCGCCGTCATGGCCATGAGGTGTTGGCGGTGGTGCGTGGTTCGGCGGTGAATCAAGATGGTGCGTCGAATGGGTTGACGGCTCCGAATGGTCCGTCGCAGCAGCGTGTGATCCGCCAGGCGCTGGCGAGTGCGGGTCTGTCCGTGGCGGATGTCGATGTGGTGGAGGCGCACGGCACGGGGACGACCCTGGGTGATCCCATCGAGGCGCAGGCGCTGCTGGCCACGTACGGGCAGGACCGTGAGCGGCCTCTGCTGTTGGGGTCGGTGAAGTCGAATATCGGTCATACGCAGGCCGCCGCGGGTGCTGCGGGCATCATCAAGATGGTGATGGCCATGCGGCACGGCGTGGTGCCCAGGACGCTCCACCTGGAGATGCCGTCCAGTCATGTGGACTGGTCGGCTGGTGCCGTGGAGTTGGTGGCCGAGGAGCGGGCTTGGCCCGAGGGGGTGCGGCCGCGTCGGGCGGGTGTCTCGTCGTTCGGTATCAGTGGCACGAACGCGCATGTGATCCTGGAACATGTTCCGGCTGAGCCGGTCGCCCCGGCTCCCGGGGAGCTGAGTGCCCCTGCGGTCGTGCCTCTGATGCTCTCGGGGAAGACTGACGCGGCGTTGCGTGCTCAGGCGGCACGTCTCCGTGCCCACCTTGCTGACCGGCCGGAGGTGGGCAGGGCCGATGTTGCGCTGTCCTTGGCGTTGTCCCGGTCGCGTTTCGAGCACCGGGCTGTGCTGGTGACTCATGACCGCGACGCTGCGCTGGAGGGTCTTGCTGCCCTGGCTGCGGGGGAGTCTGCGGCGGATGTGGTGCTGGGCTCGGTGGCCGCGCGGCCGGGCGCCACCGCTTTCCTGTTCACGGGTCAGGGCAGTCAGCGTCCCGGCATGGGTGGCGAGCTGGCGGGCCGGTATCCGGTTTTCGCGGACGCGCTCGATGCCGTCCTTGAGGAGTTGGACAGGCATCTGAGCCGCCCTCTGCGTGAGGTTCTCTTCGCCGAGGCCGGCACTCCCGAAGCCGAGCTCCTCGACCGTACGGAGTTCACCCAGCCCGCCCTGTTCGCGGTGGAAGTGGCGCTGTTCCGGCTGGTGGAGTCCTGGGGGATCGTCCCGGACTATCTGGTGGGGCATTCGGTCGGTGAGATTGCGGCGGCGTATGTGGCGGGTGTGCTGTCACTGGCGGACGCGTGTGTGTTGGTGGTGGCACGGGGTCGGTTGATGGAGGGGTTGCCTGCGGGTGGGGCGATGGTGGCGGTGCAGGCGGCTGAGGACGAGGTGGTGCCGCTGTTGTCCGGTGAGGTGTCGATCGCCGCGGTGAATGGTCCTGGTTCGGTGGTGGTGTCGGGGGTGGAGCGTGAGGTGTTGGAGATCGCGGAGCGGTTTGCCGCGGGGGGCCGGAAGACGAGCCGGTTGCGGGTGTCGCATGCGTTCCATTCCCCGCTGATGGATCCGATGCTGGACGAGTTCCGCACCGTTGCCGAGGGGCTGTCCTACCGGCCCCCGGCGATTCCGGTGGTGTCCACGCTGACGGGTGAGCCCGCCAAGGGCGCGGACTTGTGCTCCGCCGGCTACTGGGTCGAGCATGTGCGGGCGACCGTACGGTTCTCCGATGCCATAGCGGTGTTGGGCGATGCGGGGGTGCGCAGGTTCCTCGAGGTCGGGCCGGACGCGTCGCTGTTGGCCCTGGCGGCCGAAACGGCTTCGGACGGCGCGGTGCTGGTGCCGTTGCTGCGCAAGGACCGAGGGGAGGAGCGCGCGGCGACCACCGCGCTGGCACAGCTGTACGTCGACGGCGTGGAGGCGGACTGGGCGGCCCTGTTCCCGGGCGCCCGGCGGGTGGACCTGCCCACCTACGCCTTCCAGCGCCGGTGGTTCTGGCCGCGTACCGAACCGTCGGTCGAAGACGCCGTGGCTTTCGGCCTCACCTCGGCGGAACACCCACTGCTCAACGGAGCCGTGGAACTGGCGGGCTCCGAAGGGCGGCTGTTCACCGGACGGCTGTCGCTCCCGCTGCGGTCGCATGCGTGGCTGGCCGATCACAGGGTGGCGGGGCGCGTGCTGGTTCCGGGCACCGCGCTGTTGGAGTTGGCGGTCCGGGCGGGCGATGAGGTCGGTTGCGACCGGGTGGAGGAGCTCACGCTGGCGGCGCCGCTCACCCTGCCGGAGCAGGGCGCCGTGCAGGTGCAGCTGGCTGTTGGCGACCCGGACGAGGCGGGCCGTCGCCCGGTGAGCGTGTACTCCCGGCCGGAGGACCGGTCGGAAGAGTGGATGCTGCACGCCGGCGGGGTGCTGGCGGTGGCCGGGCATGCCGACCACGTGGGCGGCTGGCCGGTGTGGCCGCCGGAGGCCGCGGAACGGATGGACCTGATCGGCTGCTACGAGCGGTTCGCCGAGCTCGGGTTCGACTACGGGCCGCTCTTCCAAGGCCTGCGGGCGGCGTGGCGGCGCGGCACCGACGTGTTCGCCGAGGTGGCGCTGCCGGACGGTCCCGACGCGGACGCCGCGGCCTTCGGGCTGCATCCCGCGCTGCTCGACGCCGCGCTGCACGCGGCCTCCTGGGCGGAGACCGGGGTCCGGCCCGGTGTGCTGCCCTTCTCGTGGTCGGGAGTGCGTCTGTACGGGTCGGGAGCGTCAGCGCTACGGGTGCGGCTGTCGTCCATCGGGCCGGACACCCTGTCCCTGGAGGCCACTGACCCTTCGGGGCGCCCCGTGCTCTCCGTGGAGTCGCTCGCCCTGCGCGCGATGTCGGCCGAGCCGGCCGGCGACACTGGCGGGGCCGTGGCGGACTCGCTCTTCTGTCTCGACTGGACGCCGGTGCGCGCGTCGGTGGTGCCCCCGGCCTCCGTGGCCGTCGTCGGGCCCGATGACGGCGGACTCGTCGAGGGACTGCGGACGGCGGGGCTGGCCGTGGTCGGTTGTGAGGACCTCGCCGCGCTCGCGGCAGGCGATGCCGTATCGCCCGCGGTGGTGCTGATGCCGGTGACGGGGCCCGAGGACGATGTGGTGGGCGCCACGCACGAGGTGACGTCCCGGATCCTGGGGGTGCTGCAGGCATGGCTGGCGGAGGAGCGGTGGGCACGGTCCCGTCTGGTGTTCGTGACGCGCGGTGCGACCACGGGAGAGGATCTCGCGGCCGCGTCCGTGTGGGGCCTGGTCCGCGTGGCACAGACGGAGCACCCGGACCGGTTCGCCCTGGTGGACCTCGACGGCGGGCAGCCGTCCGCGGCGGCGGTGGCCGAGGCCCTTGGGTCGGACGAGCCGCAGATGGCCGTCCGGGGCGGTGCCGTCCTGGCGGGCAGGCTGGTCCGTACGCCTGCCGTCCGTACCCCTGCCGCCCGTACCTCCGCCGTCGGCCATGAGACGGCCGGGGTGGAGTGGGATCCCGAGGCCACCGTGTTGATCACGGGCGGTACAGGCGGACTGGGCGGTGTGCTGGCCCGGCACCTGGTTGCCGAACACGGCGTCCGGCATCTGCTGTTGGCCAGTCGCAGTGGCGGCGCGGCGAGCGGAGCGGCCGAACTCGTCACGGAACTGACGGGACATGGCGCCCATGTGCGAGCGGTGGCGTGTGATGTGGCGGATCGCGATGCCGTGGCGGCCCTGCTGAAGGACGTGCCGGCGGACCGTCCGGTGCGGGCCGTGGTGCATACGGCGGGTGTCCTGGACGACGGTGTCCTGGAGGCGCTGACGCCGGAGCGGCTGGCCGAGGTGGCGCGGCCCAAGGTCGACGCGGCATGGGCGCTGCACGAGGCGACGCGTGAGCTGGACCTGACGGCCTTCGTGACGTTCTCCTCGGTGGCGGGTACGTTCGGCTCGGCAGGACAGGCGAACTACGCGGCGGCCAACGCGTTCCTGGACGCGCTGGCGGAGCACCGACGTGCGGCCGGGCTTCCGGCGGTGTCGCTGGCGTGGGGCCCGTGGTCCCGAACGGGCGGAATGACCAGCGGCCTGACCGACGCGGATATGGAACGCATGGCGCGCGCGGGTATGCCGCCGTTGTCCGCCGAGGAGGGCGTCGCACTGTTCGACGCGGCGCTGGCGAGCGGTGAGGCCGCCGTCGTACCGGTCCGGCTCGACCTGCCCGCACTGCGCGCACGTGGAGAGATCCCGCCGCTGCTGCGTTCCCTGGTCCGGACCCGCACCCGCCGGAATGCCCTGCCGAGCTCGGGCGAGGCCGCCACCCTCGTCCAGCGCCTCGGCGGTCTGACCGAGACCGACCGTCGCGAGGCGCTGGTCGACCTGGTGCGTGGCCAGGTGGCGCTGGTGCTGGGGCACACGGGCTCCGGCGAGGTCGGGGTCTCCCGGTCGTTCCAGGATCTGGGGTTCGACTCGCTGACGGCGGTGGAGCTGCGCAACCGGCTGAACACCGCCACCGGACTCCGGCTCCCCGCGACCCTCGTCTTCGACTGTCCGACGGTGGTCGCGCTCTCCGACTATCTGCACGGCGAGCTGTTGGGGGTGCGGACCGACGGGTCGGCCTCTGACCAGGCGCTGCCCGTCGTGTCCGATGATCCGGTGGTGGTCGTGGGCATGGCCTGCCGGTATCCGGGTGGGGTGCGTTCTGCGGAGGATCTGTGGCGGGTGGTCTTGGAGGGGGCCGACGTGGTCTCGGGCTTTCCGACCGACCGTGGCTGGGATCTGGAGGCGCTGTACGACCCGGACCCGGACCACCTCGGCACCTCTTACACCCGTGAAGGTGGGTTCCTGCATGATGCGGGGGAGTTCGATGCGGCGTTCTTCGGGCTGAGTCCGCGTGAGGCGATGGCGACGGACGCGCAGCAGCGGCTGCTGCTGGAGACGTCGTGGGAGGCGTTCGAGCGGGCCGGGATCGATCCGGTGACGCTGCGGGGGAGCCGGACGGGCGTGTTCGCCGGGGTGATGTACAACGACTACGGGACTTTGTTGCACGGCCCCGAGTTCGAGGGGTATCAGACCAATGGCAGTGCGGGCAGTGTGGTGTCGGGGCGGGTGTCGTACACGCTGGGCTTGGAGGGTCCGGCGGTGACGGTGGATACGGCGTGTTCGTCGTCGTTGGTGGCGATGCATTTGGCGGCGCAGGCGTTGCGGGCGGGGGAGTGTTCGCTGGCGTTGGCGGGTGGGGTGACGGTGATGTCGACGCCCGTGGCGTTTGTGGAGTTTTCGCGGCAGCGGGGGTTGTCGCCGGATGGGCGGTGCAAGGCGTTTTCGGAGTCGGCTGATGGTGTGGGCTGGTCCGAGGGTGTGGGTGTGGTGGTGTTGGAGCGGTTGTCGGATGCGCGCCGCAATGGGCACGAAGTGCTTGCGGTGGTACGCGGCTCCGCGGTCAATCAGGACGGTGCGTCCAATGGCCTGACGGCTCCGAATGGTCCGTCGCAGCAGCGGGTGATCCGGCAGGCGCTGGCGAGTGGCGGTCTGTCGGCCTCGGATGTGGACGTGGTGGAGGGGCACGGCACGGGGACGAGGCTGGGTGATCCGATCGAGGCGCAGGCGTTGTTGGCCACGTACGGGCAGGACCGCGACCATCCGCTGCTGCTGGGGTCGGTGAAGTCGAACATCGGTCATACGCAGGCCGCGGCGGGTGTGGCGGGCGTGATCAAGATGGTGATGGCGATGCGGCACGGTCTTTTGCCGCAAACCCTTCATGTCGACGCGCCCTCGTCCGAGGTGGACTGGGAAGACGGCGCGGTCGAGCTGCTCACCCGGGCGGTGGAGTGGCCGGGGACCGGGCACCCGCGGCGCGCCGGCGTCTCGTCCTTCGGGATCAGCGGCACGAACGCTCACCTGATCGTGGAGCGGCCGGATCTCCCTCAAGCCGTCGGTGGTGCGCCTGAGGAGCTTTCGGAGGGTGCTGGTGTGGTGCCGTGGGCGGTGTCGGGTGCGTCGCCGGAGGCGTTGCGTGCTCAGGCGGGGCGGCTGTTGTCGCATGTGCGGTCGGGTGGTGAGCTGGGGTTGCGGGATGTGGGCTTCTCGCTGGTGACGGGTCGGTCGGCGTTCGAGTATCGGGCGGTGGTGCTGGGCGAGGACCTGGAGGGTGTGGCGCGGGGTGTGGCGGCGCTGGCCGCGGGTGAGCCCGATGGGGACGTGGTCGAGGGTTGGGTGACCGGTGGGGGCAGGACGGCGTTCTTGTTCGCGGGGCAGGGTGCGCAGCGGTTGGGGATGGGGCGTGAGCTGTATGGGCGGTTCCCGGTGTTCGCAGAGGCGTGGGATGGGGTGGTGGCGGAGTTGGATCCGCTGTTGGGTGTGGCGTTGCGGGATGTGGTGTGGGGTGAGGACGAGGGGTTGCTGAGCCGTACGGAGTTCACCCAGCCCGCCCTGTTCGCGGTGGAGGTGGCGTTGTTCCGCCTGGTGGAGTCCTGGGGGATCGTTCCGGACTATCTGGTGGGGCATTCCGTTGGGGAGATCGCGGCGGCGCATGTGGCGGGTGTGCTGTCCCTCGGCGACGCGTGTGCCCTGGTGACCGCGCGGGGCCGTCTGATGCAGGAGTTGCCTGCGGGCGGGGCGATGGTCGCGGTCCAGGCGACCGAGGACGAGGTGGTGCCGCTGTTGTCCGGCCAGGTGTCGATCGCCGCGGTGAACGGCCCCGGTTCCGTGGTGCTGTCCGGGGCGGAGCAGCGGGTGCGGGAGATCGCGGAGGAGTTTGCCGCGCAGGGGCGGAAGACGAGTCGGTTGCGGGTGTCGCATGCGTTCCACTCCCCGCTGATGGACCCGATGCTGGACGCGTTCCGCACCGTGGCCGAAGGCCTCTCCTACCGGCCCCCGGCCATTCCGGTGGTCTCCAACCTCACAGGCGGCCTCGCGACGGAGGACCAGCTGTGCTCCGCCGACTACTGGGTGGTCCACGTCCGTCAGGCCGTACGGTTCGCGGACGGGGTACGGACCCTGACCGACGAAGGCGTCACCGTCTTCGTGGAGCTGGGGCCGGACGGGGTGCTCTCGGCCCTGGCGCGGGAGTCGGCGCCGGAGGAGGCGCTGCTGGTGCCGGTGTTGCGCAAGGACCGGGGGGAGGAGCGGTCGGCCCTCACCGCCCTGGCCAGGCTCCACGTACACGGAGCGGAGGTGAACTGGTCCCCGCTGTTCGCGGGCGCCCGGCGGGTGGCCCTTCCCACCTACGCCTTCCAACGCGAGCGGTTCTGGCCGACGGGTACGGCGAGCCGTCCCGGTGATGTACGCGCGGCGGGCCTCGGCGCGGCCGACCATCCGCTCTTGGGCGCCGCCGTCGAGCTCGCGGGTGCCGGGGGATATCTGTTCACGAGCCTTCTGTCGGCGCGGTCGCACCCGTGGCTGGCGGATCACCGGGTGATGGGCCGGCTGGTGGTGCCAGGGACGGCGCTGGTGGAGCTGGCGCTCCGGGCGGCCGACCAGGTCGGCTGCGATCGGGTGGACGAGCTCACCCTGGCGGCACCGCTGGTACTCCCTGAACAGGGCTCCATACAGCTCCAGCTGACCGTGGGCGAACCGGACGCGACGGGCGGCCGCCCGGTGAGTGTGCACTCCCGGCCCGAGGGCGCGGAGGACACGCCGTGGCTGCGGCATGCCACCGGTACGCTTACCGCCGCCGCGCTGCCGTCCGACGCGGAACTCGGCGACGCCGCCCCGGAGGCGGGGGTGTGGCCGCCGACCGGCGCGGTGCCGCTGGACCTGGACGGCTACTACGAGCGCCGGGCGGCCGAAGGCTTCGGCTACGGCCCGGTGTTCCAGGGCCTGAGTGCCGCCTGGCGGTCGGGCGACGAACTGTTCGCGGAGGTGGACCTGCCGGAGCGGGTGGAAGCCGAAGCTGCCGCCTTCGGCCTGCACCCCGCGCTCCTCGACGCCGCGTTGCACGTGGCCGTGCTGGACGGCTCGGACACGGACACGGGTGCCGTGCCGTTCTCCTGGTCGGGAGTCTCGCTGCGGGCCGTGGGCGCCTCCTCGGTACGGGTGAGGCTGTCACACCGCGCGGATGGTGCCCTGTCCGTCGCGCTCGCCGATCCGTCCGGTGCCCCGGTGGCCACGGTGGACTCCCTGATGGTGGCCCGGCTCCCGGCCGAGCACGGGGACGACGGCGACGGTGCCCCGGACGCCGCGCGTACGTCCCTGTTCCGCCTGGACTGGGCGCCGACCCCCGCGGCGGCCCCCGTCAGCGAACGGATGGCGGTCGTCGGCCCGGACTCGCTGGCCCTGGCCGCGCTGATCGAAGAGGGCGGCGCGACGGTGGAAACGCACGCCGACCTCGCCTCGCTGGCGGCCGCGTCGGAGGCCGTGGCACCGGGCATCGTGCTGGTGCCCGTGGCCGGCGCCGACTCCGGACCGCCGGTGGTGGAGTCCGTCCGGACCACGACGACCAGCGTGCTGGGACAGCTCAGGGCGTGGCTGGCGGAGGAGCGGTGGGCGGATTCCCGGCTGGTGTTCGTCACTCGTGGTGCGACGGCCGCGGGCGATCTCGCCGCCGCGCCGGTGTGGGGTCTGGTGCGCTCGGCCCAGACCGAGCACCCCGGCCGGTTCGGGCTGATCGACCTCGATCCGATTTCCGGCGCCACAGCCGACCGCGCCCTCGACGGCGCGAGGACACCGGGATCGCTGTTGCTGGAGGCCCTCGCCTCCGCGGAGCCGCAATTGGCGCTACGCGACGGAACGATCCGGGCGGGCCGGCTCACCCGCGTCCCCGTACCCGACGAGACCTGCCACGCATGGGACAGCGAGGGCACCGTGCTCATCACCGGGGGCACGGGAGGACTGGGCCGGCTGGTGGCCCACCATCTGGTGACCGAGCGCGGCATACGCCATCTGGTGCTGCTCAGCCGCAGCGGACCGGCCGCCGACGGCGCCGGGGAACTCGTCGCCGAGCTGGCGGCTCACGGCGCGGATGTCACCGTGGAAGCGTGCGACATCGCCGACCGCGGCGGGCTCGCCGACGTGTTGGCCAGGGTGCCCGAGGCGCATCCGCTGCGAGGTGTCGTCCATACGGCAGGTGTGCTCGACGACGGAGTGGTGGAGACGCTGTCGCCGGAGCGGATGGAGGCCGTACTGCGGCCGAAGGTGGACGCGGCGTGGCATCTGCATGAGCTGACCCGGGACATGGATCTCTCCGTCTTCGCGCTCTTCTCCTCGGCGGCGGGTGTGTTCGGCGCCGCCGGCCAGGCCAACTACGCGGCGGGCAACACCTTCCTGGACGCGCTGGCCGAGCATCGGCGTACGGCCGGTCTGCCGGCCGTGTCGCTGGCCTGGGGCCCGTGGGAACCCGCCGGAGGGATGACCAGTGCGCTGAGCGAGGCCGACATGAGGCGGATGGCGCGCTCGGGTATGCGCGCGTTGTCGGCCGAACAGGGGGTGGCGCTGTTCGACGCGGCGCTGGCGAGCGGCGTGGCCGCCGTCGTGCCCGTCCGGCTCGACCTGCCCGGGCTGCGCGCCCAGGACGAGATTCCGTGGCTGTTGCGGGGACTGGTCCGGGCCAAGGCCCGCCGCGCCGCCGTCGCGGGCTCGGGGACAGCCGCCTCGCTCATCCGGCGGCTGAGCACGCTGACCCATCGAGATGAGCGGCGGGACGCCGTACTGAGCCTGGTGCGCGGTCAGGTGGCGCTCGTTCTCGGCCACGCCGGAGCCGAGTCCGTCGAGCCCTCCCGGTCGTTCCAGGATCTGGGGTTCGACTCGCTGACGGCGGTGGAGTTGCGCAACCGGCTGAACACCGCCACCGGGCTCCGGCTGCCCGCCACCCTCGTCTTCGACTACCCCAGGCCCACCACGCTCGCCGACCACCTCCTCGACGAGCTGTTCGGAGCCGAAACCGAAGTGTCGCCACCGACGCACACCGTCCCCGCGGCGTCCGATGATCCGGTGGTGGTCGTGGGCATGGCCTGCCGGTATCCGGGTGGGGTGCGTTCTGCGGAGGATCTGTGGCGGGTGGTCTTGGAGGGCGCTGACGTGGTCTCGGGCTTCCCGACCGACCGTGGCTGGGATCTGGAGGCGCTGTACGACCCGGACCCGGACCACCTCGGCACCTCTTACACCCGCGAAGGTGGGTTCCTGCATGATGCGGGGGAGTTCGATGCGGCGTTCTTCGGGCTGAGTCCGCGTGAGGCGATGGCGACGGACGCGCAGCAGCGGCTGCTGCTGGAGACGTCGTGGGAGGCGTTCGAGCGGGCGGGGATCGATCCGGTGGCGCTGCGGGGGAGCCGGACGGGCGTGTTCGCCGGGGTGATGTACAACGACTACGCCGATCTGCTCGGTGGTGGTGAGTACGAGGGCTATCAGGGGAACGGCAGCGCGGCGAGCATGGCCTCGGGCCGGGTGTCCTACACCTTGGGATTCGAGGGCCCGGCGGTCACGGTCGACACGGCGTGTTCGTCGTCGTTGGTGGCGATGCATTTGGCGGCGCAGGCGTTGCGGGCGGGGGAGTGTTCGCTGGCGTTGGCGGGTGGGGTGACGGTGATGTCGACGCCCGTGGCGTTTGTGGAGTTTTCGCGGCAGCGGGGGTTGTCGCCTGATGGGCGGTGCAAGGCGTTCGCGGAGTCGGCTGATGGTGTGGGCTGGTCCGAGGGTGTGGGTGTGGTGGTGTTGGAGCGGTTGTCCGACGCCCGCCGTAACGGGCACGAAGTGCTCGCTGTGGTACGCGGTTCCGCGGTGAACCAGGACGGCGCGTCGAACGGTCTGACGGCGCCGAACGGTCCGTCGCAGCAGCGGGTGATCCGGCAGGCGCTGGCGAGTGGCGGTCTGTCGGCCTCGGGCGTGGACGCTGTGGAGGCGCATGGCACGGGGACGAGGCTGGGTGATCCGATCGAGGCGCAGGCGCTGCTCGCGACCTACGGTCAGGACCGGAAGGCGGACCGCCCGCTGCTGCTGGGGTCGGTGAAGTCGAACATCGGTCATACGCAGGCGGCGGCGGGTGTGGCGGGTGTGATCAAGATGGTGATGGCGATGCGGCACGGTGTGCTTCCGGGCACGCTGCACGTGGACGCGCCGTCGTCGCATGTGGACTGGGAGGCGGGCGCGGTCGAGCTGCTCACCCGGGCGGTGGAGTGGCCGTCGACGGATCGGGTGCGCCGGGCGGGGGTGTCCTCGTTCGGGATCAGCGGGACCAATGTGCACCTGATCGTCGAGCAGCCGGAACCTTCTGCGGCTGTCGGCGGTGCGTCCGAGGAGCTTTCGGAGGCTAGTGGTCTGGTGCCGTGGGTGGTGTCGGGTGCGTCCCCGGCGGCCTTGCGTGCTCAGGCGGGGCGGCTGCTCTCGCATGTGCGGTCGGGTGGTGGGCTGGGGTTGCGGGATGTGGGCTTCTCGCTGGTGACGGGGCGGTCGGTGTTTGAGCATCGGGCGGTGGTGCTGGGAGACGACGTGGAGGGTTTGGCGCGGGGTGTGGCTGCGCTGGCCGGGGGTGAGCCCGAGGGGGGTGTGGTCGAGGGTTCGGTGGCCGTTGGAGGCAGGACGGCGTTTTTGTTCGCGGGGCAGGGTGCGCAGCGGTTGGGGATGGGGCGTGAGCTGTATGCGCGGTTCCCGGTGTTCGCGGGGGCGTGGGATGAGGTGGTGGCGGAGTTGGATCCGCTGTTGGGTGTGGCGTTGCGGGATGTGGTGTGGGGTGATGACGAAGGGGCCTTGAATCGGACGGGGTTTGCTCAGCCTGCGTTGTTCGCGCTGGAAGTGGCGTTGTTCCGGCTGGTGGAGTCCTGGGGGATCGTCCCGGACTATCTGGTGGGGCATTCGGTCGGTGAGATTGCGGCGGCGTATGTGGCGGGTGTGCTGTCCCTCGGCGACGCGTGTGCCCTGGTGGCCGCGCGGGGCCGTCTGATGCAGGAGTTGCCTGCGGGTGGGGCGATGGTGGCGGTGCAGGCGGCTGAGGACGAGGTGGTGCCGCTGTTGTCCGGTGAGGTGTCGATCGCCGCGGTGAATGGTCCTGGTTCGGTGGTGGTGTCGGGGGTGGAGCGTGAGGTGTTGGAGATCGCGGAGCGGTTTGCCGCGGAGGGCCGGAAGACGAGCCGGTTGCGGGTGTCGCATGCGTTCCATTCCCCGCTGATGGATCCGATGCTGGACGAGTTCCGCACCGTTGCCGAGGGGCTGTCCTACCGGCCCCCGGCGATTCCGGTGGTGTCCACGCTGACGGGTGAGCCCACCAAGGGCGCGGACTTGTGCTCCGCCGACTACTGGGTCGAGCATGTGCGGGCGACCGTACGGTTCTCCGATGCCATAGCGGTGTTGGGCGATGCGGGGGTGCGCAGGTTCCTCGAGGTCGGGCCGGACGCGTCGCTGTCGGCCCTGGCGGCCGAAAGCCTCACCGAGGAGCCCCTGCTGACGCCGGTGCTGCGCAAGGACCGGGGGGAGGAACGGTCCGCGCTGACGGCCATGGCGCGGATGTTCGCGCACGGTGTGGCGGTGGATTGGGCGGCCCTGTTCCCGGGCGCCCGCCGGGTGCACCTCCCCACCTACGCCTTCCAGCACGAGCGGTTCTGGCCGACGGGTTCGTTGACGCGGCTCGGCGATGTGCGCGCGGCGGGACTGGGGAACGCGCATCACCCGCTGCTCGGAGCGGCCATCGAATTGGCCGACGGCGAGCGGGCGTTGTTCACCAGCCGTCTGTCCGTGGGTTCCCACGTGTGGCTGGCGGATCACGTGGTGATGGGCCGGGTGGTGGTGCCGGGTACGGCGCTGCTGGAGCTGGCGCTCCGGGCCGCGGACGAGGTCGGCTGCGACCGGGTGGAGGAGCTGACGCTGGCGACGCCGCTCGTGCTGCCCGAACGGGGTGCCGTACAGCTACAGCTTGCCGTCCATGAGGCCGATGACTCCGGCCGTCGCCCCGTCAGCGTCCACTCCCGGCCGGAAGACGTGGCGCGGGAGTGGACCCTGCACGCCAGTGGCGTGCTGGCGGTGGGCGAGCAGGCAGCGCGCGCGGAACCACTGGCGGTGTGGCCGCCGGAGAGCGCCGAGCACATCGAGGTGAGCGATTGCTATGACCGCTTCGCGGACATCGGCTTCGACTACGGGCCGCTGTTCCAGGGGTTGCGGACCGCCTGGCGGCGTGGCGACGAACTCTTCGCGGAGGTCGCCCTCCCGGAGCGGAGCGAGGCCGACGCCGCGGCGTACGGACTCCACCCCGCGCTGCTCGACGCCGTCCTGCACACCGCCCTCCTGGCGGGGCTCGACAAAGCGGGCGGGGAGGACGGGGACGGGGCGACTCGTACGGACGGCGCGGTGAGCCTGCCCTTCAGCTGGGAGGGCGTCGCCCTGCACGCCTCCGGCGCGTCGGCGCTGCGCGTCCGACTGTCCCCGGCGGGCGACAACACCGTGTCGATCACGCTGGCCGACTCGGCCGGCGGCCCGGTCGGCTCCATCGATTCGCTCGTCGTGCGGTCGGTGTCCGCCGACCAACTCGGCGCGGCGGACACGAGCGATGGGGACGCGCTGTTCCGGGTGGACTGGACGCCGTCGCCCGCCGTCGTCGCCCCGGACACCGCCACGGCCGTGGTGCTGGGCGCCGAGCACTCCTGGCTGGCCGAGGCGCTGCGGGCCTCCGGGACGCCGGTGGAGGTGCGTGCCGAGATCGCCGAGGTGATATCGCCGCCGACGGGAGGCGATGTACCGGAGGCCGTGCTGGTTCCGGTCCCGGACAGCACTCCCGAGGACCCGGTCACTCCCGAGGACCCGGTGCGCTCGGCGCACCAGGCGGCGTCCTGGGCCTTGCGGCTGGCCCAGTCGTGGCTTGCGGAAGAGGGCGCGGCCGCCTCGCGCCTGGTGTTCGTCACGCGTGGCGCGACGACGGGCGACGACCTGGCCGCCGCGTCCGTATGGGGCCTGGTCCGCTCGGCGCAGACGGAGCACCCGGGCCGATTCGGCCTGGTGAACCTCGACGACAGGGATGCCTCCGTGGCCGCGCTGCGACAGGTGGTCGCCTCGGGCGAGCCGCAGTCCGATGTCCGCGTCGGCGCGATCACCGTCCCGCGGCTGGTGCGTGCGTCCACCGCCGCGGCAGCTGCGGACACGTCCGCTGTGGTGTGGGATCCCGACGGGACGGTCCTGATCACCGGTGGTACGGGCGGGCTGGGGCGTGAGGTGGCGCGCCACCTGGTGACGGAGCACGGTGTCCGGAATCTGATCCTGGCGAGTCGGAGCGGCCCGGCCGCCGACGGAGTCGGCGAACTCGTCGCGGAACTCGCCCGGCACGGTGCGGACGCGCGCGCGGTGGCCTGCGATGTCGCGGACCGCGATGCCGTGGCGGACCTGCTGGCGGGGGTGGCGTCGGACCGTCCGGTGCGGGCGGTGGTGCATACGGCGGGGGTGCTGGACGACGGTGTGCTGGAGTCGCTGTCGTCGGAGCGCGTGGCCGCCGCGCTGCGCCCGAAGGCCGACGCGGCATGGGCGCTGCACGAGGCGACGCGTGATCTGGACCTTACGGCGTTTGTCCTCTTCTCGTCGGTAGCCGGTGTGTTCGGCGCCGCCGGCCAGGCCAACTACGCGGCGGGCAACGCGTTCCTGGACGCGCTGGCCCAGCATCGGCGTACGGCCGGTCTGCCCGCGGTGTCACTCGCGTGGGGTCCGTGGACGCAAACCGAAGGGATGACCAGCACGCTGACCGAGGCCGACCTGGCACGGCTCGCGCGGTCGGGTATGCCTCCGCTGCCCATCGAGGAAGGGCTGGCGCTTTTCGACGCGGCCTTGGCGACCGGGGCGGCGGCCGTCGTTCCGGTCCGGCTGGACCTGTCGGCCTGGCGCGCCCGGGGCGAGGTCCCCTCTCTCCTGCGTGGCCTGATCAGGACGAGGACCCGACGAGCCGCCGGAACCGGCGTGGACATCCAGGCCTCGCTGGCCGACCGGCTCACCGGTCTCAGCGACGCCGAAAGGGCGCAAGCCGCTCGCGAACTGGTCTGTGTGCAGGCCGCCGATGTGCTGGGTCATGCGCGAGCGGACGCCATCGAGCCGACCCGCGAGTTCAAGACCCTGGGCTTCGACTCGCTCACCGCGATCGAACTGCGCAACCGCCTCAACGCCGCCACCGGGCTCCGGCTGCCCGCCACCCTGATCTTCGACTACCCGACACCGGACGCACTGGCCGACCACATTCGCACGCAACTGGTCCCGGAGGACGCCGGGCCGCTGTCCATCCTGGCCGAGCTGGACCGTCTGGAGCACGCCTTCGCGCAGGTGGCGGTCGATCCAGAGCTGCACGAGCGGGTGGCGGGGCGCCTGGAGGTACTGCGCAGCAGGTGGAGCGCACGACAGGGGGACACGGACGAGAAGGCCGACGACGAGTTCGACTTCGACGCCGCGACCGACAGCGAGGTCTTCGAGATGCTGGACAACGAACTCGGGCTGTCCTGAGCCTGTGCCGCTCGACGGTCCGTGCGCGAGCCGAAACGCTCGCGCACGGCGTCGCTCATCGCGCGGCTGTCACCTTCTTCACATCCACGCTGTGGAGCCGTCGGGGCGCACCGGGACCTTCCGTTTCCAGCTGACCCAATCGTCGGACTTGAGCGCGGCCTCGTCGATCTCGATGCCCCACCCGGGGCGGTCCGGGCGCAGCTCGAGGTATCCGTCGACGGGGAGATAGGGGTCGGGGCACCAGGACACCTCGTCGGGTTTGTACTCGAGGATGCCGAAGTTGGTCGTCGCGGCCGCGAAGTGCACGTTCGCCGCCGTCGCGAGTGGACCGAGCGGGTTGTGCGGGGCGACTGGGACGTAGTGCGCATCGGCGATGGTGGCTATTTTGACCATTTGGGTGAGGCCTCCGACGACGCAGATGTCCGGTTGCACGATGTCGGCTCCGCCCGCGCTGAGCAGCGCCAGGAACTCATGGGGGGTGTACAGGGACTCCCCGGTCGCCAGTGGCACCGCGATTTCGGACCGGATCCTTCCCCAGGCGGGGATGTGCTCGGGCCGTATGGGCTCCTCGAGGAAGAGCGGCTGGTTGGGGGCGAGCGCGGCGCCGACTTCGACCGCCTGCCGTGGTTCCCACAGACACGCGTGCGCGTCGAAGGCGAAATCCCACTCCGCGGGGTGGCTGTCGCGAACCTCGCCGAAGTACTCGCCCAGCTCGCGGACCATGAGTCCGAACCGGGTCCGGTGCGGCTCCGTCCGGTAGGGGCTCAGTTTGAACGCGGTGAAGCCGAAGCGGTCGTGCAACGCCGCGGTGGTCTCGGCCAGCTCCGCCACGTCCGGCGCGGAGTACAGACCGGCGTAGACACGCACCCGGTCGCGTACCGCACCGCCGAGCAGCTGGTAGACCGGCACCCCCAGGGCCTTGGCCGCGATGTCCCACAGCGCGTGGTCGATGGCGGCGATGGCGGCCAGGCCCAGCGCTCCCTGAGGGAAGCGGCTGGACTGCAGGAGGAACTGGTTGACCCGGCTCGGGGACCCGGCGTCCATGCCCTTGATCTGGTCGAACAGATAGTCGAGCAGGGGCGGGTAGGCCAGGTCCGGGCCGTGGTTGTACACCTCCGACCACCCGTCGACGCCGTCCTCCGTGCTGATCTTGACCAGCACTCTGGGGCGGTCGCCCACCCGCTGCCGGAAGGTCCGCAGCGATTCGATCCTCATGCCACCCGCTCCTCAGCCACGCCGGCCACCCGGGGCACCGCGGAGCGCCACGGCGCCATGGACTCGGTGACCTCGCGGGCGAGCGACTCCGACAGCGGATGGCTGGGTGGACGGACGTCGCGTCGACACAGACCAAGCTGGTACATGGCCTCCTTCACCACCGACACGTTGTTGGCCGAGGCGTCGCGGGACCGCAGTTCTTCGAAGTGGCGGATCCGCGCCCAGACCCGTCCGGCGGCGCTGTAGTCACCGTGCCGGAGCGCCGTGAGCAACTCCAGGGACACGGCCGGAGCGAGGTTGACCAGGCCCGAGGTGAAGGCCCGGGCCCCCGCCTGCCAGTAGGCCGGGGCGTACGACTCCGCCAGGCCCGCGAGCCACAGCAGGCCATCCGCTGCCTGCGCCTTCGTGGTGGCGAACACGACCGGATCGGGAGCGGAGTACTTCAGCCCGACCACGTTCGGCGCCCGTTCCACCAGGCGTGTGATGTGGGCGCCGGTGACTGCGCGATGGGTGAGGTAGGGCAACACCCCGATGTCGGGCACTGCTGCCGCGACCCTCGCGTTGTACTCGACCCAGCCGTCCGCCGCCAGGTACGGCAGGACGGGTTGATGAACCATGATGGCGTCCGCTCCCGAGTCGCGGGCGAAGTGTGCGTCGGCGATGGCCGTCTCGAGGTCGAGCCCCACTCCGGCGATGATGGTCGTGCCGCTCTCGCGAGCCGAGAGGACGCAGGTCAGAACGTGTCGGCGTTCGTCCGGGGAGAGTGCGTAGAACTCACCGGTATTGCCGTTGGGTGTCAGCACGGTCACGCCGTTGCGGATCAGGCGTTCCGTCAGCGCGACGGTCAGATCGTGGTCGACCGCACCGTCCTCGTCGTACGGAACGACGGGGATCCCGACGACGGTGGAGAGTCGCTCGACCAGACGGGCGGCATTCAGCGAGGCGTTCACGAGGTGGTCCTTTCGCGGTTTTCGGCAGGCTCCGCAGGAAGGTTTGGCTGAAGAGTGACGGGCTTGACGCGCACCCAGAACAGGTAGATGGCCGCGCTGACCAGACAGCTCGCCGCCGCGCCGAGCAAAGGGCCCACGTAGGACCCGTTGCTCGAGGCCAGGAACAGTCCGATGGCGATGGGGCTGAGCAGGTTGCCCACCTGGGAGCCGAAGTTCTGGAAGCCGGCCACCGCACCGACGCACTCCGAGGAGCGCGCCACTTCCGCGGGCAGGCTCAGGATCGCCGCGCCGGCGAAGGAGTGCGCGGCGCTGCTCACGGTGAGCACGACCATCAACATCAGGTTGCTCTCGATGAACGGGGCGAAGCCGATGCAGGCGCTCAGGCCGAGCCCGGAGACGATCGGAATTTTCCGGGCCATGTTCGGAGAGCGCCCGGACGCCAGCATTCGGTCGGACACGATGCCGCCGAGCACGGTGGAGCCGATCGCGATGAGGGACGGAATCCAGCCCACCATGCCGAAGTCCTCCTCGGAGAACCCGCGATCGTCGAGCAGATAGCTGGGATACCAGGTGAGGAAGAACGCTCCGGCGAGTGAGCGGAACACATAGCCGATTGTCAGAGCCCACACCTGAGGGTCGTTCAACAACTCCCGCCACGGCACATCCGTATCGGCCGATTTCGCGGCGACCGTGGTGCCCTGATCGGATCGAATGTGTGCCAGTTCGGCCGCGGAAACGCGGGGATGCTCCTCGGGGTCGCGGTAGACGGCGGCCCAACCCACCAGCCACAGCAGCCCGGAGACACCGATCACGACGAATGACAGGCGCCAGCCGCCGAAGAGCGTCAGCGCCGTCACCACCGGGATGGACAGCGTTGTGCCGATCTGCTGGCCCATGTCGAACAGGCTCGACGCGAAGGCCCGTTCTTTGCGTGGAAACCACCGCGAGACGACCTTGATGTTCGCGGGCTGCACCGGCGCCTCACCGATACCCAGGCCGAGGCGGAACACAATGACCGACCCGATGCCCCGTGCGAAGGCCATCAGCGCCGTCCAGATCGACCACCAGCCGACCGCGATGGGGTAGATGATCCTCGGGCCGAAACGGTCGAGCAGCCACCCGGAGGGGATCTGGAACAGCGCGTACGTCCAGAAGAACGCCGACAGCATGACGCCCTGCATGGCAGAGCTGATGTGGAACTCCTTCGACATATGGGGCATCGCCACGCTCAGTGCGGCGCGATCGAGATAGGCGATTGTGAGGCCGAGCGCCGAGAAGCCGACGATCGTCCAGCGCATGCTGCTGCGTTGCCGAGAAGGTGATCTCCCGGTTTTGGACAAGGGCAGGCTGAAAAGGGGCACCATCGCTCCCGGAGTTGGGTAGGCTCCCCTAAGAGGGAGCATCGGAACTCTCTGTCGCGGCCCGGGATCTTGGCGGTGAACGGGCCGCATCTCTCTTTTTCAGTGAATAAGCGGCTGCTGCTGCTTTCTGATCGCGCGCATCTGAGGCGCCCCACAAGCGGACATACAGGTCATAGGGTCCCCGATCTCTGCAAAGCTGGCCTCGTATATGACGTACGATGCGCGACGCGATGAAGGTAGGAGCGTCCCAGGAGATTCGTCAACGCTTTTGACAAAATTCCGTCCTTGACGGACCGTCGGACGCAGCCCGGCGGGTTCAAGCTGCCGTACGGACACTGACCTGCGTGTTCGGTTGTCTACGAACGCGTCCGGCGCAGGAGCCCCGACTACTGCGTGTGCGACTGCTCGACGCGTGGCCGCTCGCGCAGGGGCGGCGCGGCCGGGGGCGCCGGCTCGAGATGCACCCGCTCGAGGCGCGCGCTCTCCGGCTGGGCCAGGTACGTGACGAGCCGTGGCGGCCGGTAGCCGGAGTCCTCGTCGTAGCGCTCCTTCGCGGTCGTGGCCAGGTACTCACATCCGCTGGCGTGTCCGTCCTTGCCCGTGGCTTCGCCTATGGGCCGGTGGAAGGGCTTGGCCAATCGGTACAGCCCCTCCCGGGAGACGTGCGGAGGGGCCATCGGATCGGGTGCGACCTTGAAATCGACGCTCTCGCCGGGGGTTATCCGGCTGGGACCGTCGGAGCTGATGGCTCCGGGCTGGAACTCCAGGCCGTATTCCCGGGCCCGGTCGACCATCCACAGCAAGGCGATGTCTGACAGGGATGCCTCGGTGTATCCGCCGCCGACGTCGCAGTGCACACCGCTGAACCACACCTGCTTCAACTCCTGCCCTTCGGCCCCGGGCTGCTGATGCCAGAGTGTCGGCTCAAATGCCGCTCGCTGCTCGTCAATGGCCAGCGCATGGAAAGCGCCGTCTACCCGGGTGCTGAGCTTGGTGTCGTGGAATTCCCAGGTGCGGTTCAGCCACCTCACGGCGGGCTTGAGCCAGCGGGGTCCGAGAACCGGGACGCCGAGGGCGCCGACGGTGTCCCACACACCGATGAAGCGGACCCGCGGGTCGTGTGAGTACGCCCGGCGGAACAGGCTGGACGCGACACCGCTCGGTCTGTCGGCCGAGCTTCGGTACAGGGCCCACGCCTCGTCGATCCGGTGGGCGTTCTCCCGCCGCAGGATGCCGCAGTTGCGCACCATGCCGGCGGCACTGCGGGCGGTGAACGCGCCCCTGCTGAACCCGAAGAAGTACAGGACGTCGCCGGGTTCGTAGTTGTCGACGAGGAAGCGATAGGCATCCAACACATTGCGGGACAGCCCGACACCGAACGCGCCGCCGCGCAGGCGGTCCCACCGGCTGGTGCCCACACCACAGTGGTAGTAGACGCACTGCCGGTTCCCGGCCGAGTCCTCGGGAGCCACGGCCAGGGCGAGTTTGGTGACGTTGGTCGGGCAGGGTTGCCTGTCTTCGGCCTGATCGGCCGTGTTCCACGTGCCGTCGCAGCACACAATGAGACGTTTGGGCATGACAGCCATCCTCCCGTTCGTTCGGAGGACCTGAGGCAACGGTTACCGCCCCGCCCCGGCGGGGCTGAAGTCGGGATACTCGATTCTGGCCATCCGAACCACCAAGTCTAAGTTCGGCACGACGCGACGAACTACGGAACGCCGCGCGCCAACGAGCCTTCTTCCGCGACCTGTTCGCCTCCGCCAGCCTGGAGGTCCGCCCCCAAGCCGGGCGGACCGACCCTGAGCACCTCCTTCCCTGCCCGCTCACCGAGGCCGACCGCTCAGGTCACCGCGGCTCGCGGTGTCACATCAGATAGGGGCCGGCACTGCCGATCTTGCCGGGGCCGTTCAGTACGTAGACTCGAAGGTTGCCCTTGCCGGGGGCCGCGATGGACAGCGAGCCGTTGGAGACGTTCTTCGTGTCTCCCGTGACGGCGTCGGTGTAGGTGCCGTTCGGAATGCCGGTGAAGGTCCCGCCGCCGGTGACGGTGACGAGCGCGAAACGGTCCGTGTCACCGCTGGTGTAGCGGCGTTTGAACGCCATCTGGCCGGAGACGCCGTCAGTGGAGTACTGGCCCATCCGCAGGGCCGGAATGGCCCGGCGGATCTGGTTGAGCCGTTGGAGGTGCTTGACCAGGGGCTGGGCAAGGGTGGTGGCGACCTCACCGGTCGCGGAGTCGGTCTTGCCGAAGTCCGAGGCGGTGACCGTGCCGGCCAGGTGGTCGCCGTAGTACGCGCGTCCGGTGGAGGCCAGGGGGGGGGCAGGTGGGGCCGCAGTCGATCTGCTTGCCTTTCTGGAACTCGACTTCCGAGCCGTAGTACAGCGTCGGTATGCCGCGGTTCCATTTGTCGTTGACGAAGGCCGCGACCTCGCCGAAGACGAAGAAGTTCCTCGCCGCGTCCGCGCCGAATTTCTGGGTGACGCGTTCCTGGACGGCGGGCAGGAAGCGGTGGTTCCAGGTGACGCGCGGGATGTGTACGGCCGTGTCGAGGCGGAAGCCGTCGACGCCCATGTCGATGTACTTGTTGTAGGCGCCGATCAGGTAGTTCTGCACCGGGGTCGACTCGGTGTCGAAGTCGGCGAGGTCCTCGTGCAGCCAGCAGGATCGGGAGTCCTCGCCCTCCCAGTTGCCGATCCAGGTGCCCTTGGCATGAGCGGCGTTGATCAGGTCCTGGTAGGAGGCGCCGTCCGGCTCCAGGTGCGGGTCCACTTTGTAGAAGTCGTAGCCGTGGTAGCCGTGGTAGTCGTAGTCCGAGCGGTTGAGGACCACAGGGGTGACCCAGACAGCTGAGAAGCCGAGTGCCTTGATGTAGTCGAGTCGGTCGACCAGGCCCTTGAAGTCGCCGCGGAACATGGGGTCGTTGTTGGTCGCGTTGCCGGACTTCACGTGCTGGCTGCCGCCGCGGTTGTTGGAGCTGTCTCCGTCGTAGAAGCGGGCGGTGAGGACGAAGTAGACGGGGTCCTTGCGGGGGTCGGTGCCCAGCGGGGCGCCGGGGCCGGTGCCGGTGTCTTCTCTCCGGTGGTCGCGGTGGCCGCCGCGGAGGCGGGGGAGGTGTTGCCGGCCGCGTCGATGGCCTTGACGGTGTATGTGTAGGTGGTCTTCTCCTCGAGACCGGTGTCGGAGAAGACCGTTGAGGTGACGTCCGTGACGACCGTTCCCTTGGTGCCGCCGGTGCGCGTGACCTGATACTTCGCCACGCCTCTGTCGTCGGTGGCCGCTTCCCAGCTCAGGACCACGGAGGTGTTGGTGGCGCTGGCCGTCACCTTGGTGGGTGCCGTCGGGGCCTGGGTGTCCGGGGTCTCCGCCGCGCACGGGTCCTTGGCGTCGGCGGTGACCGTCCTGTCCTTCACCGTCGTGGTGCCGGTGGGGAGGGTGTAGTCGGAGCTGTTGTTGTTGTCCCAGACGCCGTTGCCGTTGTTGAACGCGGCCTTGAGCGATGAGGCTGTGCCGACGTCGAGTGTCTTCTTCCACCAGCTGGTGCAGGCAGGCTCCATTCCGACGCCCGGGACGGCGGTCCAGGAGCCCCCGCCGGGCGCGTAGTGGATGTTGGTGGTGGTCCAACCGGTGGTGGCCGTCGAGTAGTGGACGGTCGCTTTGTTGCCGGAGCCGTTACCGGTGTCGGCACACGGGTCGCTGTGGGCGATCACTCCGTCCTTGACGCTGACGGTTCCGGTGCCGAGGGCGTAGTTGTCGCCGCCGTTGTTGCCCCAGGTGCCGCTGCCGTTGTTGAAGGTGGCCTGCAGCCCGGCGGCTGAGCCGAGGTTGACGGTCTTCTTCACCCAGTCCGTGCAGGCGGTCTCCATCCCTACCCCGGGGGCGGTGGTCCAGGCGCCGCCGTCGGGGGCGTAGTGCAGGTATGCGGAGGCCCAGTTCTTCGTCTTCGTGTAGTAGAAGACGGTCGCCGTGTTCGACGTGTCGGCGGCGGTCCGTACGGGGGTGGGGCGGGACTCCGACGGGCCCGTCACCAGTCCGAGCACCCCTGCCGTCACGACGGCTGTGGCGAGCGTGCGCCGCAGTGGATGTGGTCGTCTGTCTCCCGGGGGCGTCGTTCGCCGAAGGAAGAACCGGTAACTTGCCGCAAACTCTTTCAAGGGAAGCTACAGGGACATGACAGCCGGGTAAAGGGATCCCGCTCCGTGGACGCTCCGCCTTCCCCCGCTCTGCTCACAGGGGCAGTTCGGACGTCAGCTTGATCTTTTGCATGGGGATCTCCGTCTTGACGCTCTGGACGCCCTTGATGCGCGTCAGATGGTCGATCTGGAACTGTCGATACGCGTCAAGGTCGGCCGCCACCACGCGGAGGAGGAAGTCACAGTCCCCGGCCATCAGGTGGCACTCGACGACCTGGGGCAGGAGCTTCACCTGCTCCGTGAAGTGGTCGACGGTGTCGGTGTCCTGGCCCGTCAGCCAGACACGCGCGAAGACTGTCAGCCCCATGCCGATCTTCGCTGCGTTGAGCAGCGCGACGTAGCGCTCGATCACGCCGGCCTCTTCGAGAAGCTTCACCCGGCGCAGACATGGCGAGGGCGACAGACCCACTTTCTCCGCCAGGTCGACGTTCTGGATCCGGCCGTTCTCCTGTAGTGCCCGGAGAATTCGACGATCGATGCTGTCCAGCTCTCTCATGGTGACCAGTCCTTCCTGTCGATGAGGCAGCCAATGCCGGCGTAGGTCGATACAAAAGCATCTGATGCCAATGAAACGCGGCAACGTAGCAAGAAATGCAATCGACTGCCATCCGTTTTGGCCTAGGCTGCCCCCAAACGCCGTAGGAGCGGAACGGACCCTGCGCAGCCGACTCGCCGGCTTCGCCGTCGTCAGCTCGCGCCGCGGCGAGGGCGCTCTCCACCTCCGGCCGTTCACGATCGGCCCTTCGCGAGACAAGGAGTTTTGACCATGACACACCGGGCACAGGGCCCCGACCCCTGGCCGGACGAGGAGGTCGGCTTCGTCGGGCTCGGAGGCATGGGACAGCCCATGGCGCTCAACCTGGCCAAGGCCGGCACACGGCTCGTCGTCTGGAACCGGTCCGCCGAGCGTGCCGAGCCGCTGCGGGCCCTGGGCGCGAGCGTGGCGGCCGACGTCGACGAGGTGTTCGCGCGTACCCGCCTCGTGATCGTCATGCTCCTCGACGAGGAGGTGACGGACGCCGTGCTGGGGCGTGGCACGCCCGGGTTCGCGAAGCTGGTCTCCGGTCATGTCGTGGTGTCGATGGGCTCGGTCGAGCCCGCCTACTCGCGCGAGCTCGCGGCCGACGTCCTCGCCGCGGGCGGGCGGTTCGTCGAAGCCCCCGTGTCCGGCTCGAAGAAGCCGGCCGAGGCCGGCCAGCTGGTCTCGCTGCTCGGCGGCGACCCGGACACCGTGGCCGAGGTCCGTCCCCTGCTCGCGCCGATGTGCCGGGAGACGCTGTTCTGCGGTGCGGTGGGCACCGCGCTCCTGATGAAACTGGCGGTCAACCTGTATCTGTGCACCATGCTGGTCGGCCTGGCCGAAGCCGTGCACTTCGCCGGCCGGCACGGGCTGGACCTCGGCATGTTCCAGGCCGCCATCGACTCGGGCCCGATGGCCTGCGATGTGACGAGGGTGAAGATCCCGATGCTCATGGAGCGGGATTTCTCGGTGCAGGCGGCGACATCCGACGCCTTGGCCAGCACCCGGCTCATCGCGAACGAGGCGCGCGCCGCAGGAGTGTCGTCCCCGCTCCTGGACCTGAGTAGCGACCTCTACGGCGAAAGCGTGCGCCTCGGAAACGCCCGGCTCGACATGGTGTCGGTCATCGAGGCCATCGAGGCGCGCACCGAGGCGCTCGGCCGTCCTTCGGACGTACCGGCAACTCGCTGACCCCTCCCGCCACAGTGACAGGGCGTGTCCTATGGCGAGAGGGCCCAAGGGGCGTCGTTGGGATCACCCCGGGCCGAGGTGATCCCAACGGCACCTCCTAGCCGCCGAAGGTCACGGAGAGTCTGCCGTCCGCGGCGAAGGACCACTTCAGCGCGCCGCTGTACGACGAGCAACGAGACCCGTTCGTGCCGGACCAGAACTGGTTCGATGCGTCGGCATCACCGATGGTGCGGTCTTTCGTCCCGCTGCCGCTGCGGCACGACACGTTGTCACGGAACACCGAAGTGCCACCGTCGAAGGAGAAGTTGCGCTGGGCGTTGTCGATGCCGATGTTGCCCGACACCGACATGTGGCCGGGGTTGCTGTTGTAGGTGAACCCGTGCTTGCCGTTGTGGTAGGCGATGCTGCGCCGGATGATGTGGTCGACAGCGATGTCCGAGCCGCCGAGCTTGAAGCCGTTGCGGTCACCGTTCGAGGCCTGGGAGCCGTCCGAGAGGGTGCCGTTGCCGAAGGCGAGGGAGTCCTCGATGGTCACCGGGCCGATGGGACCGGTGTCCGTCTTGGTGTAGAGGTCCCAGCCGTCGTCGATGTTGTTGTGGGACACGGCGTAGCGGAACACGTTCCCGGAGCCGACCGTGAGTTTCGCGGCGAACCCGTCCGCGTCCTCGCCGTCGGAGTCGGCATTGTCATGCGACTCCGAGCTCAGGACGAGGTTGTTCGACGGCCACTGGTCGCGGGGGGTGCTGGAGGCGATGCGCGAGATCTGGAGCCCGGTGTCGTGGTTGAAACGCGTCACCGTGCGCTCGATGATGTTGTTGCTGCCTCCGACGAAGATCCCATTGTCACCGGCGCGCTCGACGGTGATGTCGTAGAGGTGCCAGAACGACCCGTTGACGGCGAGCCCGCGGTTCGCCGGGTCCTCGCTCATGGCCGCGAAGTTCAACACCGGCCGCTCGCCGGGGTAGGCCGACAGCTCCTTGCGGGCGCTCGAGGTGCCGTCGTTACCCGGTGGGATGGTGACCGTCTGCGAGAGCTTGTAGGTCCCGCCGCGCAGGTAGATCGTCCCACCGGGGCTGATTCGGGTGATCGCCGAGGCGAGTGTCGTCGGAGAGGACTCCGTCCCGGGGGCGCTGTCACTGCCGTTCGGCGACACGTACAAGGCGTTGCTGTTGAGGGATGCGGCCTGCGAGACGGACGGAGGGACCGCGAGCAGACCCGCCGACGCGAACACTGCCACCGCCGCGGCGGCAAGGACGCCGCGTGCGCGGCGTGCGCCGGCGGGCGCGGGGGCCTGCTGCCGCAGGGCAGGGGAAATCCGAGTGTGCTTCATGGCGCTGGGACCTCCTGTTGTGGGGGCTGCCGTGGGGGCGGCACGCAGCTCATGAGAGCGGTTGCTGATCGCTGTCTGTCCTCAGAGGGGCAGGATTGAGTGCGTCCTTACAGGTGACGGCCATCATGCACATTGCAAAATAGCAAGCGCTTGCCGGAGCGTCAACGCCCGCCGCCGCGCTCGTGGCGCCAGACGGCTCGACATGACCCCGACGGGCTCGGTCAGGGGCCGTGCGCTCTCATGGAGCCAGGAGGGGCGAGATGATGAACACATGACACATCTTCGAAGAGCCCTGCCGCTGCTCCTGCTGCCGGTGGCGGTGGCGGTGACACTGTCCGCCTGTGGGACGGAGTCGGTGGACCGTTCCGAACTGGATGCCCGGGCCCGGGCATTGGGCACCGAGCTGGAGATGGTGTACGTGACCGACATACCCGGCTACACCCTCGCGCCCCAGTCCGTCGGCGTGATCGGCGACCACGGCTTCGGGGGCTCCTACACCAAGTCCGGCGGCGGAATGATCCAGCTACAGGTTGACGAGCGCAGGGGCGACCCCGCGGACTGCGCGGAGCCCCGAGGCTCCGAGTCCGAGAGCGAGAAGGTGACGTGCGAGCGGGACGGCGAGAGCTGGTACCGCGCGACGAAGACCGCCCATGAATACGTGCGCGAGGACGGCGGACGAGTCATCCGCCTGAGTGCCGACCGGGACAGCGTCACCCGCGACACCCTCCGCAAGGCCGCGGACGGGGCCCATCAGGCCGACGACAGTGAGCTGGCCGAGGTCCTGACGGAGTCCGCGGGCGACGGCGGCGGGCAGGGCGGCACAGAGCGCGGCGATCTGCCGACGTCGGGGGACGGTGCGCCGCAGGACCCGGCCGGGGTGACCGAGGGGACCAGCGGCTGAGGGCGAGGCCGGAGCTCGCAGTGCCGGGCGTGCGTGGTGTCCACTGCGCGACGCCTACACCGCCTGCGTCTGCGTCTGCGTCTGACCGGCCGGCCCGCCCCCCGCCGGGCGCCTTGAGCTCGCCACCGTGACGCCCCGAGACTGCCACCGGCACGGCCTGTCACGCCACGACAAGGCAAACGTTGCCTGACGCGCGCCGACACTAGACTTGAATCATTCGTTTTACTGTACGGATCGTCTTTGGGGGGGTAGGTTTGGCGCCATGACCGCATCCCAGACTCCCGCCACCGCCGAGGAGCTGCGCGGTGTCGGCCTGCGGGTGACGGCCGCCCGCGTCGCGCTGCTCGAGACCGTCCGGGACGGCGACCACCTCGATGTCGAGGCGATCGCCTCCCGGGTGCGTGATCGCGTGGGCCACATCTCCCTCCAGGCTGTGTATGAGGCCCTCCACGCGCTCACCGCGGCGGGGCTCATACGCCGTATCGAACCGGCCGGCAGCCCGGCCCGGTTCGAGGGACGTGTCGGGGACAACCACCACCACGTCGTGTGCCGGTCGTGCGGTGTCGTCGCCGACGTCGACTGCGCGGTCGGTGAGATCCCCTGCCTGACCGCGTCCGACGACCACGGCTTCTCGATCGAGGAGGCCGAGGTCATCTATTGGGGCCTGTGCCCCGACTGTTCCACCGCCCGCAGTTCCTGAGCACGTGATCCGCTCAGTCCGGAAGGATTCCCATGTCTGAGAACCATGAAGCAATCGTCGTAGACGCCAAAACGGAGGGCGGAGGCGGCTGCCCGGTCGCACACGGGCGCGCCCTGCACCCGACTCAGGGCGGCGGAAACAGCCAGTGGTGGCCGGAGCGGCTCAACCTGAAGATCCTCGCCAAGAACCCAGCCGTGGCCAACCCTCTCGGCGAGGAGTTCGACTACGCCGAGGCGTTCAAGTCCCTCGACCTTCCGGCCGTGAAACGGGACATCGCCGAGGTGCTGACGGACTCCAAGGACTGGTGGCCGGCCGACTTCGGTCACTACGGCCCCTTCATGATCCGTATGGCCTGGCACAGCGCGGGTACCTACCGCATCAGCGACGGCCGCGGCGGCGCCGGCGCCGGCCAGCAGCGCTTCGCCCCGCTGAACAGCTGGCCGGACAACGGCAACCTCGACAAGGCCCGCCGTCTGCTGTGGCCGGTCAAGAAGAAGTACGGCAAGAGCCTGTCCTGGGCCGACCTCATGGTCCTCACCGGCAACGTCGCCCTGGAGTCCATGGGCTTCACGACCTTCGGCTTCGCCGGCGGCCGCGAGGACGTGTGGGAGTCCGAGGAGGACGTGTACTGGGGTCCCGAGAAGGTCTGGCTCGACGACCAGCGCTACTCCGGCGACCGTGAGCTGGAGAGCCCCCTCGGCGCGGTCCAGATGGGCCTCATCTACGTCAACCCGGAGGGCCCGAACGGCAACCCGGACCCGATCGCCGCGGCCCGCGACATCCGTGAGACGTTCCGCCGCATGGCGATGAACGACGAGGAGACCGTCGCGCTGATCGCCGGTGGTCACACCTTCGGCAAGACCCACGGCGCCGGCCCGGCCGAGAGCGTCGGCCCGGACCCCGAGGCCGCCCCGATCGAGGCGCAGGGCCTCGGCTGGGCGAGCACCTACGGCACCGGCAAGGGCGGCGACGCGATCACCAGTGGCCTCGAGGTCACCTGGACCGCCACGCCGACCCAGTGGGGCAACGGCTTCTTCAAGAACCTGTTCGAGTACGAGTACGAGCTCACGCAGAGCCCGGCCGGCGCCAACCAGTGGGTGGCGAAGAACGCCGAGGCGATCATCCCCGACGCGCACGACCCGTCGAAGAAGAAGCTTCCGACGATGCTCACCACCGACCTGTCGCTGCGCTTCGACCCGGTCTACGAGCAGATCTCGCGTCGCTTCTACGAGAACCCGGAAGAGTTCGCGGACGCCTTCGCCCGCGCCTGGTACAAGCTGACCCACCGCGACATGGGTCCGAAGTCGCTGTACCTCGGCGCGGAGGTGCCGGAGGAGACCCTGCTGTGGCAGGACCCGCTGCCTCAGGCCGAGGGCGAGCCGGTCGACGCCGCCGACATCACGGCTCTGAAGGCCAAGCTGCTCGGCTCGGGCCTGACCGTCTCCCAGCTGGTGTCCACCGCGTGGGCATCGGCCTCGACCTTCCGTAACAGCGACAAGCGCGGCGGTGCCAACGGCGCCCGTATCCGTCTGCAGCCGCAGGCCGGCTGGGAGGTCAACGAGCCCGACGAGCTGGCGCAGGTGCTGCGTGTCATCGAGGGTATCCAGGCGGAGTTCAACTCCGGCGCCAAGAAGGTCTCCCTGGCCGACCTGATCGTCCTCGGTGGCGCCGCCGCCGTGGAAAAGGCCGCCAAGGACGCCGGTCACGACATCGAGGTGCCGTTCACCCCGGGTCGTGTGGACGCCACGGAGGAGCACACCGACGTGGAGTCCTTCGAGGCGCTGGAGCCCACCGCCGACGGCTTCCGCAACTACCTGGGCAAGGGCAACCGTCTGCTGGCCGAGTACCTGCTGCTCGACAGGGCGAACCTGCTGGGCCTGAGCGCCCCCGAGCTGACCGTCCTCGTCGGCGGCCTGCGCGTCCTGGGCGCCAACCACCAGCAGACCTCGTACGGCGTCTTCACCGACACCCCGGGCACGCTGACGAACGACTTCTTCGTCAACCTGCTGGACCTGGGCACGACGTGGAAGTCGATCTCCGAGGACCAGAACACCTTCGAGGGCCGCGACGACGCGACCGGCGAGGTCAAGTGGACCGGCACCCGCGCCGACCTCGTCTTCGGCTCGAACTCCGAGCTGCGCGCGCTCGCCGAGGTCTACGCGAGCGACGACGCGAAGGAGAAGTTCGTGAAGGACTTCGTCGACGCGTGGGTCAAGGTCTCGAACCTGGACCGGTTCGACCTCGTCTGATTCGAGCGAGTCCGATTCGAGCTCGTCTGATTCATGTCTGATGCATGACGTCCAGGTCGGCCCGCACCGGTCGGCCTGGACGTCCTCGGACCGGCATCAGCTCTCGGCGAGGACCTGCGTGAGCGCGTGGGAGACCTGCCGGATCATCCCCGGATTGGTCTCCCGGTAGTAGTCCAGGCCGGTGATCGCCTGGTACAGCGTCCAGCCCCGTCCGCGCAGGTAGGCGGCGGTGTCGACGCCGAGTTCGGAGAGGAACACCGCGCGGCTGCGGCCGGCGAAGATGTTCCAGGCCGGCTGCAGATCGCATGCCGGGTCGCCGGCGTTGAGCCCGCCCCAGTCAATGACCGCGGCCAGCCGGCCGTCGCTGACCAGCAGGTTGCCCGGGAGTAGATCGCCGTGCACCCACACATCGCGGTCCCACCGTGGTGCCGCGAGCGACTCCTCCCAGGAGCGGGTGACGGCGGCGCCGTCCACCCGGTCGCCGAGCCCTTTGATCGCGCGCCGGACGTGTTCGTCGTTCTCTGCCAACAACCCGCCCCGCGCGCCCCGGGCTCGTGGCGGCGCGCCGGTGGTATCGATGCGGCGCATCGCGGCGACGAAGCCGGCAAGGTCGGCGGCTGCTTGCTCCGGGTCGTCGATGGTGCCGTTGGCGTTCTCACCGGGCAGCCACTCGTAGACAGACCACGCGAAGGGGTAACCCTCGGCCGGCTGCCCCATGGCCACCTGCACGGGAAGGGCCAGCGGCAGGTGGGGCGCCAACCGGGGCAGCCAGGTCGCCTCACGCTCGGCCTGCCCGGCAGCCCACCCGATCCGTGGCATCCGGACGCAGAGCCGCTCGCCGAGCCGGTAGATGTCGTGGTCCGTACCGTAGGAGGCGACCAACTCGACCGGCTGCCACGCCCATTGCGGAAACTGCCGCTCCAGCAGCCGACGTACGAGCCCGGCGCTCGTCTCGACCTCGTCGGCGTGCATCTTGATCCGGCTCACCGCGCAACGTTCGCAGAGTGTCGTGACCACGGCAAGGTGCGGCCGTCAGGCCCCTCGGCTGACCCGTGTCCGGCGTACCCGGGGCTCACAGAGGCAGGGGACGGTTCTCGACGACGCTCTTCATGACGAGGGTGGAACTGAGGCGCTGGACACCGGGGAGAGTGGCGAGGCGGTCGTCGTAGAGCTTCTGGAAGGCGGCCAGGTCGCGGGTGACCACGCGCAGGAGGTAGTCGGGGTCGCCGAAGAGGCGCTGGGCCTGTAGGACGTACGGGATATCGGCGACGGCCTGCTCGAAGGCGGCGACGGTGTCGCGGTCCTCGTAGCGCATGGTCACGAAGACGAGCGCTTCGAAGGTCAGGCCGAGGACGCCGGCGTCGAGTTGCGCGCGGTAGCCGCTGATCGCGCCGGAGCGCTCCAGGGCGCGCAGGCGGCGGTGGCAGGGCGAGACGCTGAGGCGGACGCGCTCGGCGAGTTCGGTGACGGTGAGACGCCCATCGCGCTGTAGCTCGGTAAGGATTCTCTGATCGACCTCGTCCATGGAGAAGATTCTTCCACTGGCAGGCGGCAATCGTGGAAGATCGGAAACATATTCCGGCCTTGTGTGCCTGATCTCGCTCTCGGGAGGACGGGCTGCTGGCGGCGTCGCCCTGGCGCCACCGGCAGGCCGAGGCTCCCGTCCTGTTCGGATGAGCGCTGTCAGGACTTCGGCTGGGAGAAGCGGATGCTGTTGCCGAAGGGGTCGCGGAGGCCGCAGTCGATTCCGTACGGGCGATCGGTGGGTTCCTCGGTGAACTCGACGCCCTGGCCCAGCAGCGTCTCGTATGTCTTGCGGCAGTCGTCCGTGCTGAAGATGAGCGAGCCGGCCGTCGCCCCCTTGGTCACCAGCTCACGGACCTGCTGCGCCGTCTCCTCGGACATCGCGGGAGGGCCCGGCTTCTCCAGCAGGATCTGGCGCTCCGGGTGCCCGGGGACGCTGACGGTCAGCCAGCGCATGAAGCCCAGGTCGACGTCGGCGCTGACCTCCAGGCCGAGCTTGCCGACGTAGAAGTCGAGGGCCTCGTCCTGGTCGAGGACGTAGATGGTCGAGTGCGTGATGGCGTTGAACATGTGCATCACGCTACCGGGCCGGTCGGACGAAAACTTATCCAAAACTGCTCAGGCGACGGAGGGCGACGGGCCCACCTCCGGCGGGCGACGGGCTGTGGCTGGGGCAGGCCAGCAGCGCCACTCCGCTGCCCGAGCGGGCGCAGAGTGCCCGGCTCGACCGGCGGCCGTGCCCGCGCCAGCCCGCCCCCGCGCCCCCAGCCCGTCACCGCCGCTCTCATCAGCGAGCGGTCGACATCCGGCTCGCCATCGTGTGTTCGACAAGGGTGACGAGGGCGAGTTTGCTGGACTCGCGGGAGCGCGCGTCACACATCACCACTGGCACATGCGGATCGAGATCGAGCGCATAACGCACCTCGTCGGCGTCGAAGTCAGAGGCGCCGTCGAAACGGTTGACCGCGACGACGAACGACGTGCCGCGGTGCTCGAAGTAGTCGACGGCGGGGAAGGAGTCCTCGAGTCTGCGTGTGTCGGCCAGCACGATGGCCCCGAGTGCGCCGAGAGCCAACTCGTCCCACATGAACCAGAAGCGGTTCTGCCCGGGCGTACCGAAGAGGTACAGCACCAGGTCCCGGCTGATCGTGATCCGGCCGAAGTCCATGGCCACGGTTGTTGTGGTCTTCCCCTCCACCCCGCTGAGGTCGTCCACGCCCTCGCTCGTCTGTGTGATCACCTCCTCGGTCTGCAGCGGGGAGATCTCACTGACGGCACCGACCATGGTGGTCTTCCCTGCGCCGAACCCGCCGGCGATCAGGATCTTGACCGCCGTCGGGAGACTGCCGGCACCGGGATACGGCTCAGAGCCTGCGAATTCCATCGAGTACCGCCTGAAGTACGTGGATTTCCGGGGCCTCCGCCAGCGCGATCGGTGCGCGTGTGTGGATGGCTCCCATGTCGAGTAGGTCTCCGAGCAGGACCTTGGCCACTGTCGCGGGCATGTCCAGCCGAGCGGCAATCTCGGCAACGGAGAGAGGGGTGCCTGTGCACATGCGCAGGATCACGATGTGCTCCGGCTCGAGACCGTGGCGTGCGGTGTCGGTGTCCGTGGCGATGATCAGGGTGATCAGGTTGAACTCGTCGCGACTCGGCCGGGTCCGGCCGCCGGTTCTCGCGAACGAGCGCACGATGGGGCCTGCGTCCACGTCCCACCACGAGTCCTCCGGTTCGGACATGGGTCCTCACCTCAGAAGGGCGACGGCGAAACCGCTGCCGCCTGTCGAGGCGCCGCGGCGAGGTAGTCGCCGACACGCTTGACGATCAGGTTCATCTCATAGGCGACGAGACCGACGTCGATGTCGGCCTCGCCGAGGATGGCGAGGCAGGCACCTCGTCCCGCACCGGTCACGAACAGAAAGCAGTTCTCCAGTTCGACGATCGTCTGACGCACGGGGCCTCCGCCGAAGCGTCGTCCGACGCCCCCGGCCAGGCTCTGGAAACCCGAGGCGACAGCCGACATGTGTTCGGCGTCTTCACGACCGAGATCGCGCGAGTTGGCGATCACCAGTCCGTCGGCCGACAGCACGAGGACGTGCCTGGTCCTGGGGACCCGCCGGACGAGATCGTCCAGCATCCAGTTGAGGTCGGTGACCTGTTTCGGCATCTGTGTCATCGCGGGTCCCACTGCCCTTCTCCGGCCGGCCAGTTCCCGGCCTCATTGTCTTGTCCGCCGTCCTGTTCCCGCTCCGCGTCGACACGCCCCCGGTACGACTGACGCTGGTACATCGACATCAGTCGGCGTGCCTCGTCGGCCGACCGCTCCGCGGGCGCCGCCTCGGGCTCCGGGGGGGTCACGGGATGGAGCAGCTGCGGCTGCATGCTCGCCTGGCGGACCCGGCGAGGCAGTTGTTTCGACCTTCGCTGTGGCCGCTCCGGACGCGCCGTGCCGGTGTCCGTGTGCGGAAGGTCGTTGCGTATCGGTGTGACGTCGTCGGGCACGAGCGGCTCCTCCCGGCGGGGCACCGTCTCCAGGCGGGGCGGCGTCGTCCCCAGGCGCGGTGGCGTCGTCTCGCGGTGTGGTGGCGTCCCCTCCGGGCTCGGTGGCATCGAAACCTGCCCGACGCCGCCTGCCCACGTGGGCGAGTCGGCCGACGACCGCGTGTTGTTCGCCACCGGTGCCGCCGCCCCGGCCATCGCCTCGGCGCGGTCGTGGTTCGGAGCGTGGGTCTCGTTCACCTCGAGAAGCTCCGGCGGGGCCAGCACGATGGCCGAGGTGCCCCCGTAAGGGGAGGGACGCAGGGTGACCATGATGTTGTGGCGGGCCGCCAGCCTTGCGACGACGAACAGACCGAGACGGGTGTCCTGCGTGAAGCCCATGACATTGAACTCGGGCGCCGCCGCCAGCAGGCGGTTGGCCTCCTCACGCACCTCGTCGGCCATGCCGATGCCACGGTCCTCGATTTCGATCCCGAGCCCCTTGGGCACGACCTCGGCATGGATCGACACGCTCGTGTGCGGCGGGGCGAACGTCGTCGCGTTCTCGACCAGCTCGGACAGCAGGTGCATCATGTCGCCCGCCACCGGGCCGGCGAGCCTGACCTCGGGAATTCCGGCCAGCTTGACCCGGGAGTAGTCCTCGGTCTGTGAGGCCGCGCCCCGCAGGATCTCGGTCAACTGCACCGGCTGACGCCAGCGCCGGGCGGGTATCGCGCCGCCGAGGATGGACAGGTTCTCGGAGTTGCGCCGCATCCGCGTGGCGAGGTGATCCACCCGGAACAGCTCGGCGAGCAGATCGGGATCATCGCTTCCGCGTTCCAGCGTATCCAGCAGGGCGAGCTGACGGTGCACCAGTCCCTGGCTGCGCTGCGCGAGGTTGAGGAACACCCGGCTGAGGCCCTCGCGCGTTTCGGCCTGCTCGATCGCCGCGCGCACGGCGATGCGCTGCGCCGTGGCGAACGCCCCGGCGACCTGCCCGATCTCGTCCGGACCCTGCCCGATTTCGGGGACGGCCTCGGCGAGCTCGACCTTCTCGCCCTTCGCTAGCCGGGCCATGACCTGGGGCAGTTGCTCGTCGGCCAGCCGCAGCGTCGCGCCGCGGAGGTCCCGGAGCCGGCGGATCAGCGCCCGTGAGATCAGCACGGAGATCAGCACGGCCAGCACGATGGCCAGCAGGGTTCCCGCACTGGTCACGATCACCGAGGTCATCAGGGTGTCGACACGGTCGTTGGCGTATCCGACCGCGAACTCCACCTGGTCCAAGGTGAGCTGCTGCAGGCCTTCCGCCACCTTGAGCATCGAGGTCTGCCAGCTCTCGAAGCGGGTCGGGATCCGGCCGGACTTCATGGCCGACCGCTCCGCGGCGGCCAGCCTCGACCAGTCGGGGCCGACGGTGATCGCTTTATAGCGCTTGGCCTGCGCTCCCCGCAGAGCCGGCGCCACCACCTTCCACTGTTCCTGCTGCACGCCGACGAGCCGGTTGAACTGCCGCTGCTCCTCGGCGGACATGCCGGTGGGCGACGACAGTCCCGCGGACAGCACCGCGTTCTGCCGGGAGAGGCCCTCGAGCGCGCGGAACAGAGTGGCGGCGGTCGTGCCTTCGGTGAGCGACTTGGAGTCGTTGGTCAGGCGGGCTTCCGCCTCGAAGTACGTCATGCCGGTGCTCAAGGCGCCGGTGTAGAACTCGTATGCGGCGCTGTAATCCACCTTGCGTGCATCGATCTGCTGCCGGAATCCCGGCAGCATCTCGAGGCCCTTGCTGATCTGCCCGAAGATCCGCTTGAGGGCGGGCGGGTTGCTCTTGACCACCGGCCCCGCGGCCTCGCGCATCGCCGCCAGCTTCCGGTCGGTGTCCGCGCGCTGCCGCTCCAGCGGCCGCCGATCCGATCCGGGCCGGGCCAGGTAGATCATCGACAGTCGGCGCTCCTCCTGAAGCGCCACCATCGCGGTCTCGCTCTTGACCCCCACTCTCTCCACGTCCCGCACGGTCTGCCGCAGGTCCAGCGCCTCGTTGAACCCGTTGACCGTGTAGGTGCCCCATAGCGCGGTCAGGGCCAGACTCGGGACCGTCACCAGGACCAGGACGCGGGTCCGGATCGACCAGGGGCCTCGAGGCCCGCGTGCCGGGAGAAGGGCCCGCCGGGGGGCCGCCCGCTGCCTGGCCCGGCCCCGTTTCCCGCGTCTACCAGCGGTCGACCGGGCCTCGCGCCCCTGGGAAGGGGGCTGCGTGGGTGAACCCGAGGTAGGGGTCCCCTCGGCGTTATGTGGTGAATCGGACAGCAAGTTGAATATTCCCTTGCTTGGTGGAAAACCGGAGCATGTGATCCCCCGTATGGCATCGGCGCCCAGGGTTCCGGAACCCGGGGCGCCGATGTCGACGATTCGCGCACACAAACTTGTCAATTCGCGTACGGGGCCTCGGGTCGCGCGCGCGGCGGCGGGCACCCGTCATGCATGGCTGCCCGGGCGGCGGTTCTCCCCCACCTGGGACCGCCGGTATTCGCTGGGCGTGATGTCGTGGAATTGACGGAACATACGGGTGAAGACGGTCGGATTCTCGATTCCGACAGACCGGGCGATCGCGGCGATGGAGCGCTGTCGTTGCCGAGGGCTCGCCAGGTTTCTGCGCGCCTCTTCTATCCGGGTCTCACGAATGTGCCGCGCCGGTGACGTGCCGCTTTCCCGGAAGACGATCTCGACGTAGCGCACGGAGACCCCGAACGCCGCCGCCACCGTCTTCGCGGACAGATCCGGCTCGGCGAGATGTCGCTGTACGAAATCCCGCATGCGCAGGAGTTGCGCGTGGTGCCCGAGGAGGCCGTTCACCCCGGCCTGGTCGGTGAGCTCATCGGACCGCAGCACGGAGAACATCAACTCGCGCAAGGTATGTCCCAGTTCAGGCAGTAGATCCGGGTCGAATCGCTCGCTGCCGGCGCAGATCTCCCCGATCGCGGCCCTCAGGACACGCAGCACCGGATTCTCTGCGGCGATGCGGCGTCCGACGCGCTCCCTGTTGACCGGCATGACCCGCGCCACGTCCGCCCGAGGCAGCGTCAGCACGAGGTGATGGGCGAACTCGTCGGCGCTGAGCTGAAAGGGAGCCGTACTGTCGAGCAGAACCGCGTCCCCGCGGTGCAGCTGGGTCCGCACATTTCCATTGAACGACAGACTTTTCTCCTGGGCGATCGACAGCAAGTAGAAGTCGTCCTGGTTTCCGGTGAGCATCCTGGGGGCGCGCACGACTCTCACCGGGTCGGAACCGACGTCGGTCAGGGTGAGGAATCCCAGGTCGAGCTGGCGGGCCCAGCCCGTGTAGCCGGCGCCGTCCCCTGTGCCGCCGATCGGGATCGCGTCGAGTTCGACCAGGGCGTCGTGCAGCATTCCGCGCCAGGCGTCGACGTCAGGGGCCCCTCCCCGGGGCGGCTGCGAGGTCTTGGGGGGCAGGCTCATCGCACCATCCTTCCTTCCTTCGTATGATTCGCAGGAATCGAGCGATCCAGAAATGTACAGAGCGGGTGCGCGGATCGTCGGTTCATGACGGGATTGGAAGCTCACTATGTTCTCCGTCGCTCCCCTTCCTGGGGCGGTCGCAGCGGAAGCTGCACAGCAGGAGGTGTACATGCGCAGGGCCGTCGTACTCGGGGGCAGCATCGCGGGGCTGCTGGCTGCCCGGGTGCTCAGTGATCACGCCGACGAGGTGCTGATCCTCGAGCGGGATGACGTCGCCCCCTCGGGCGCCTTCGGGGGCGGCCGGGACCCTCGGCCCGGTGTCCCGCAAGGCACCCAGATGCACGCTCTGTTGGACGCGGGCCGCCGGAGGATCGACCAGTGGTTCCCCGGGTTCGCCACCGAACTCGTCGCCGACGGTGCCACACTCGCGGACACGGGCTCGGGTGTGCACAGTTACTTCGAGGGCAGCCTCAAGGTGCCGGTCGACGGCGTGGAGATGGTCAGCGCCACGCGGCCCTTCCTGGAGGCACACCTCCGCCGCAGGGTGTTGGCGCTCGACAATCTGCGTCTGGTCAACGGCCGCGTGCGCGGGCTGGCCTTCACCGGCGACCGGGTGAGCGGGGTGCGATACGCGGGCACGGGCACGGCTGATGAGGATGTCCTGGACGCCGACCTGGTGGTCGACGCGACCGGCCGCGCCAGCCGGATCGGAGCCTGGCTGCAGGAGGGCGGTTGGCCCGAGCCCACGACGCGGCGCATGCACGTCGATCTCGGCTATGCCACCGCGCTGTTCCGTCGCCCCGAAGGCCCGCACGGCGCGACGTTGGCCCAGTCCCTGGCGACCCTGCCGGACGGCCGGCTGCGGCTGGGCACCCTGGGCCGCGTCGAGGGAGATCGGTGGATCGTCCTGGTGGCCGGGTACGCGGACGACCGCCCGGGCCGGGGTATCGAGGAGTTCCTGCTCCGCTGCAAGGAGGACCCGGCGGCGCCGTTCCGCCAGTTGGCCGAGGACGGCGAGCCGATGGGAGAGCCGGTCAGCTACCGGCATCCGGACAATCGACGGCGCGACTTCCACCTCCTGGACCGGTTCCCCGCCGGGCTCATCGCGACCGGTGACACCCTGGCCTCGTTCAACCCCATCTACGGTCAGGGCATGTCCTCGGCCACGATGCACGCCTCCTGCCTGGCGGCCTATCTCGAATCCGGGCAGTCCTTGCGGGATCCGGCATGGTCGTACTTCAAGCAGGCCCGGGCCGTCGTGGACGACGCGTGGCAGACCTCCGCCCTCAACGACCTGAAGCTGCCGCACGTCCCCGGACCACGGCCACGGGGCTTCAAGGTCGCCTCCCGGCTCAGCGACCTCATCGTCCGGGCGTCGGTGACCGATCCGGTGATACATCGGCGCTTCCTGGAGGTGATGCACATGCTCTCCCCCGCGAAGACGCTGATGCGTCCCGGGACGCTGATGCGAGCGGCTTGGGCGGTGCGCAAGCAGGGTACCCCCGCGGCCGGTGCGCCGCTCGATGTCGCCGCGTGAACGAAGCCGTCGCACCCGTCGAATGCGGCCGACGACGCCTCCTGGCGGGTGACCACGCTGGACACCGTAGCTGTGGTGTGATGGCTCCGTGAGCCGTGCCACAGAGGACATCAACCGCCGCATGCTTCGGGCGCGGGACGCGATGGACCGCGCCTATGCGGGGCCGTTGGACGTCCCGGCCCTGGCCCGGATCGCCCATGTGTCGGAGGCGCACTTCACGCGCACCTTCCGGGCCACGTTCGGCGAGACGCCGCACCGCTACCTACAGCGCCGCCGCGTCGAGCGGGCGATGTTCCTGCTGCGGGAGAGCGACCGCAGTGTGACGGACATCTGCTTCGACGTCGGCTTCGGCAGCCCGGGAACCTTCAGCCGTACGTTCCGTGACATCGTCGGCCGGTCGCCGAGGGCGTACCGCAAGGTAGCGGCGGCCGTCGACGTGCCGACGTGCTTCACGATGGCGTGGATGCGGCCCAGCGCCTGACGCGGTCCGAGGAGACGGCGCGGCAGGGCCGGGGGTCGTCGGCGAGTGCGGCGGGCGGGTCAAGTCTCGCTCATCGCGTCGTAAGGTCCGGTCGGGGGGTGCGGCCCGCCAGCTCCAGCAGTTCGTCGACCGACCACTGGTCGTAGACGTGCTCGCCGTACTTGGCGGCGACGACACGGCCGTCGCTCGCGATCAGGAAGTCGGCCGGCAGGCCGAGCCGGCCTCCGGGCTGCCTGCGCGCGGGGGTGTGCTCGCGCCCGCGGAGTACCGCCCACGTGCTGCGCAGGATCGCCCGGACGATCGGCCCCCAGGCGCGGGGGCTGAGCAGCGCGCGGGGGGCCGACTCCACGCCGAACTCGGCGTACAGCCGCTTGGCGGGATCGGCGACGACGGCGAATGGCAGGTCGGCCGTGTGCTCCCGTAGCTCCTCGGCGGGGGAGTGGAAGATCACGACCTCATGAATGCCGGCCGCCTCGATCTCCTTGTGCCGCCGCGCCACGGACCGCAGGTGCAGATTGCAGACCGGACAGCCGGCGAAGCGCCGGAACTGAAGGTGGACCAGTCGGTCAGCGGCGGGGACGGCGACCGGCGGGCCGGAGACGGTGGTGAGATCGCGGGGGCTGACGACCGAGCCGGGGCCCAACGGCCTTCGGTGCATGGGCATCTGAGGTGTCCCTTCGTAGGCGTACGGTGCACGCTTACGATCGTAGGCGTATGCCGTACGCTGTCAAGCGCCATGCCACGCCCCCGTTCACTCACACACGATCAACTCGTCTCCGCCGCCCTCGCCGTCATCGACCGCGACGGGCTGGCCGGGCTGTCGATGCGCGCGGTCGCCAAGGAACTCGGCATGAGCACGATGGGGCTCTACCGGTATGTGGACGACCGCGAGGAGCTCGAGCGGCTCGTCGTGGAGTCCGTACTCGGCGCCGTCGACACCGAACCGCCACCTTCGGACGCGCCATGGCGTGAGCGCATCGAGGTCATGGCGGGGCGCCTGCGCGCCGCCATGGGCGCGCATCCCGCGGTCCTGCCGCTGACGGTCGCTCACCGCCATCAATCCCCGGGGGTGCTCCGCTGGTCGGAGACGGTGCTCGCCATCCTCATCGAGGCGGGCTTCCACGGCGAACAACGGGTCATCGCGCTACGCAGCCTGGTCGCCTATGTGAACGGGGCTCTCCAGCTGGAACATCTCGGGCCCCTGTCCGGTGAGGGTACGATCGCCATCTCGGCGCTGTCGCCGAGCGATTTCCCGCATATGGCCGACACCGCGCGGCTGGCCCGGAGCGTCAGCGCCGACCAGGAGTTCCTCGGCGGGCTCCGCGTGCTGATACGCGGTCTGAGCCCGGTCGGTGGTCCTTGCTGAGCAAGCCGGCGATGAGGACAGCGCCGAGCGCGTTCCTCACGGCGTTCCGCCGAACCGTCGGTACCTCTTCGAAGCTCTACCTCAATGGCGTGGCTGACATTTTCAGTACGTAGCCCGCGCCCGGGCCGCCCGGGTCAGATGGCTCACGCAGGAAGCCCCGGCGTTCGATCGGGAGCCGTCCGGGCAGACGACGTTCTCCCAAGTCGTCGTCGAAAGGTCGGCATCCCGCATCCGCGCGCCGCGGAGATTCGAGTCGGACAGCGTTGCCCCGGCCAGGTCGGCGCCGCTCAGGTCCGCTTCGGTGAGGTCGACGTGGGTGAGGGACGCCGCCCGCAGATCCGCGTCGGCCAGGTGTGCGCCGCCGAAGCTGACGTCCGCGAGGAGACCCTTGCCGAGCAGAGCGTCGCTCAGATCGGCGCCCCGCAGGTCGACCTCCGAGAGGGAGGCGGAGCTGAGGTCGGCCCCGCGGAGGTCGGCATCGCGCAGGTCGACGTTCTCCAGCGACGCGCCGGTCAGCCGCGCTTTGTAGAGGTTGCCGTGGCGCAGGTTCGCTGTGGACACCAGGCCGGTCAGCGTGGAGCCTTCGAGGTTGACGCAGCGCAGTGTCTTCTGCCACAGCTCGTCACCGGCGACGGTACGGCTGGAGAGGTCCTTGCCCGTGTGGTCGGAACAGCTCCGGCCATGGCTGTCCTCCCCGCAGCCGAAGAGAAACGCCGAGGACATGGCGGTCACGATGACGCAAGAGAGCGAACGGGGCCAACGCGTGTTCATGGGCCATCCCTGCCGCCGCTTGGTCGCGGAGTGCCGTGCGGTACCGACGAGGGCGCGGGAAACCGTGGTGCCCGCGCCGTCCGCCAGCGTAGACGAGCCCCGGGAACGGGTGCCGCACTCGCCGCGGTCCCCGCGTGTTGCCTTCCGGGCGTACCCCAGGACCGGTGTCAGGCGGCGGCGCGCGGAGGGTCGACGGGACCGCGGAATGTTGCCCGGTAGCCTCCCGGCGAGGTGCCCAGTGCCGTCTGGAAGTGCTGCCGCAGATTTGCGGCCGTGCCCAGACCCGCCCGTGCGGCGACGTGGCTGACGGGCAGGTCTGATTCCTCCAGCAGTTCCCTGGCGCGTTCGATACGTTGTTGGATCAGCCAGTTCATCGGGGTCATGCCGACCTCTTCCCGGAAGCGGCGGGTGAAGTGCCGTACGCTCATGGCCTCCTGGGACGCCATCTGCTGCAAGGTGATGGGCTCCTCGAGGCGCTCCAGTGCCCAACTGCGGGCGGCCGAGGTCGAGGGCGACATGGGTTCGGGGACGGGGCGGCGTATGTACTGGACCTGTCCGCCGTCGCGGTGGGGCGGCACAACCGTGCGGCGGGCGACGTCGTTGGCGACGGCCGTGCCGTGGTCACTGCGGATCATGTGCAGACACAGGTCGATTCCGGAGGCGCAGCCGGCGGAGGTCAGCACGTCCCCGCCGTCCGTGTAGAGAACGTCGGCGTCCACTCGGACCTGGGGGAAGAGGTCGGCGAAGCGGTCCGTGTAGCGCCAGTGCGTCGTCGCGGTGTGTCCGTCCAGCAGCCCGGCGGAGGCGAGCACGAAGGCGCCCGTGCAGATGGAAGCCACGCGTGTGCCTGGGCGGATGAGGGCGAGTGCGTCGCTGAGCTGCGGCGATATCGCCGGCTCGGTCTGTGTGTAGTCCTCGTAGGAAGACAGCACCATCACGGTGTCGGCTTCGGCGAGGGCCTCGGGGCCATGGGGGACTGTCACCGTGAAGTCGCCGTCCGTGCGAAGCTCGCCGGCCTTCAGCGCGCAGGTGACGACCTCGTACAGGGGCTCCCCGTCCCCCGAGGCCCCCGCTCTCGCCTGGCCGAAGAGCTGGTGAACGATGCCCAGCTCGATCGGGAGCAGCACCTGGCGGGCAAGGACGGCGACATGGTGGCGGTCGGGGCGCGAGAAAACAGCCATGGCCATATACTTGCGCATCACGGCCATCCAGACACTCGATTCGACGGACCCTCGGCGATCAGTGTTGAGCCATGGCTCAGCAGACCCAGACCTCACCGACCACCGCATCGCAGACACCGAGGCTCCGGCCGCACCGCGCCTGGGTGATCGCCGTTACGGCGGGGGCGGCCATCGTCACGGCCGGCGCGTTCACGACCGTTCCCGGCCTGCTGGTGACTCCCCTGCATGAGGAATACGCCTGGGACCGCGGACACATCGCGCTGGCGGCTTCGGTGAACATGGTGCTCTTCGGCCTCACCGCCCCCTTCGCGGCGGCCCTCATGGACCGCTTCGGCCTGCGCCGTGTGGTCGTCGGCGCCCTGCTCCTCATCGCCACGGGAGCCGTGCTCACCAGCGTCATGACGGCGGCCTGGCAACTGGTCGCTTACTGGGGCGTCTTGATCGGCCTTGGCAGTGGCTGCCTCACCATGACCTTCGCCGCCACCCTCAGCGGCGCCTGGTTCGAGCGGCGGCGCGGCCTGGTCACCGGTGCGCTCAGTGCCTCCAGCCATCTGGGGCAGCTGCTGTTTCTGCCCCTGCTCGCCTGGGCCGTCGATGGTTACGGCTGGCGGCCGCCGGTGGTGACGCTGGCGCTCGTGGCGCTGGCAGTGACCGGACTGGTGTGGCTGCTGCTGTGCGACCACCCGGCCGACGTGGGCATGAAGCCGTATGGAGCCGACACGTTCGTGCCCAAGCCGATGCCCGCGGCCGGGGCGGCCATGCGCACCCTGAAGGTCCTGTACGACGCCGCCCGCACCGGACCGTTCTGGCTGCTGGCCGGCATGTTCTTCATCTGTGGCGCCTCCACCAACGGGATCATGTGGAGCAATTGGGCGCCCGCGGCCCACGACCACGGAATGCGGGTCACCGTGGCGGCCTCGATGCTGTCTCTGATCGGTGTCTTCTCCTCTCTGGGCGCCGTTGTCTCCGGCTGGCTCACGGACCGTATCGACCCGCGTGTTCTGCTGTCCGTGTACTTCTCGACCCGCGCGCTCACCTTGCTGGCGCTGCCGATGGTGCTCTCGTCGACCGTCCAGCCCTCGTTGATCGTGTTCCTGGTCGTCTACGGCCTCGTCGACGTGGCGACTGTCCCGCCGGTCATCGCGCTCGCTCGGCGCTGCTACGGCGAGGACGGTCCCATCGTCTTCGGCTGGACCAACTCCGCTCACCAACTGGGCGCGGGCACATCGGCCTTCCTGGGCGCCACCGCCCGCGATCTGTTCGGCACCTACGACGTCGTCTGGACCGCGCTGAGCGCGGTCTGCCTGGTCGCGGCCCTGCTGGCCCTCGCTTTCCGTTCGGGTCAGCCTGTCGTGCGGGTCAGAGGTCGATGACCAAGCACAGGCCGTCCGCGGCCGTCAGCGCTCCGGTGAGCGCGACGGCCGATTGTCGGTCAGACGAGCTTCTCGAAGAAGAACTCGTGCTTGAGGAACGACGTCTCGTGCTCCGCCCCGGGGTACGGTGGGATGAGCTGGGCGGCCTGGAACAGCCGCCAGCCGTTCTCGAGCGCGGCGACACCCGTCTGGTACGGGGGCTCGTCGCTGTCGCCGGTCGTGGGGTGGGTGCGGCCGGTGCCGTCGTAGCGGGCCCAGCCGACGACCCCGGAGTCGAGGGCGGAGGTTTGCAGGTACAGGACGAGGACCTGCTGCCTCACCACGTTCTCCACGATCCCGGTGTCCGTGGTGTGCTCGCTGTTCTCGCTGTGCTCGCTGTTCTGGCTGGTCACGCCTCGCTCCTCTGCGCGGGCCGGTTGGCGATGCGGGTGGCCCAGTAGTCGATGTCGAAGTCGGGGTCGGCGGTCATGGCCCGCCACAGCTTGATGCGGTTGTAGATCTCCAGCCGGGCGGTGGCCGGCTCATACCACGGGAAGCGCCGTGACAGCTCCTCGCTGACGGCCGGGCCGGCAGGGCTGTTGAGGTCTGTGGTGTCCCACAGGCGGACCTGCGGCACGGTCGGGTTGAAGCGGATCTTGTACATGGAGCGGGTACGGTCGCTGTCGTTGCGGCGTCCGCCGTGCCAGATCCCGTGATGCAGCAGGATGACGGTGCCGGCCGGACAGGTCAGCCGGGTCTGGCCGAGCAGGTTCTGGTAGCGGCCGGTGTCGGATTCGTTGGTGCGGCGCAGATGGCTACCCGGGACGATGAGCGTGCCGCCCATCTCCGCGGTGACCTCCTGCGGGTAGTACATGAGCTGCACGTCGAACGCGTCGGGCCGCAGGTCGATGAGGGCGTCGGCGTGCAGCGGCTGGGCGCTGCCCTCGTGCGGTTCCCGGGTGTGCACGAAGTGGTGGTCGACGGTCGGGTCCGGCCCCACCAGACTCGTCAACGCGCCCGCTACGGCGGGGAGGTCGACGAGCCGACGGGCGAAGGAGCCCTCGGGGAACGCCTTGGCGACGGGGCTGCCGTACGGCACCGAGGGCACCCCGGTGTCGAAGACGCCGAACGCCTCGTCGTTCATCTCCTGGGGGACGATCCCGTCGAGCCGCAGAAAGCCATGCGCCACGAACTGCGCCACCTGGACGGAAGTCAGAAGGTGTCGTGTGGTTGACATGCGACAACCATAGGAAGCCTCACCCTGGCAGTCGTGGGTTGTAATCAGCAACGACTGGTAAATTCTCACCATGACCCGGCGCGTGGAACTGGCCCTCGACCTGCCGCCGCAGGCGGTGAACGCGGGTGTGGGGGTGCACGGATCGACCGGCCCCCACGAGGTGTTCCGCCTCCCTCACCTGTGGCAGCTCCATCTGTACGGCTACTCGGGCACGTTGGCGCTGGGCGGCTCGACACATCCGATCCGCCCCGGATACGTGAGCCTGGTGCCGCCGGACGCGGAGGTGCACTTCCACTACGGCGCGCGGCGCTGCGAGCACTTGTACGCGCACTTCCGGCTGCCCGGCGGCGGGGAGCGGCGGACGGTGCCGGTGATGCAGGACGCCGGTGCGGACGCGGCGGTGCTGAGCGGGCTGCTGCGGCAGACGGTCGCGGCCACCGCCCAGTCCCCGGCGTGGGCGTCGGCGGAACTGTGGACGGTGCTGTGGCGCATGACCGGCCTGGCCGACACCGCCGAGAACCGCTCAAGATCGCGACACCCCGCTCTGCGGACGGCCCTGGCCCATATCGAGGAGCGCCTGGCCGGCCCCCTGAGCGTCCCGGAGGTCGCCCGCGCCGCCGGTGTCTCGCACACCCATCTGACCCGGCTGTTCCGCGAGGGGACCGGGGACACGGTCGTCGGCTACATCAGGCGGCGTCGCCTGGAGCGGGCCCGGCACCTGCTGGAGGCCTCGACCCTGGCGATCCCCGCGGTCGCGGCGACGGTCGGCATCCCGGACCTCCAGGCGTTCAACAAGGCGTGCCGCAAGGAGCTGGGGGCGTCGCCGCGCGCGGTGCGGGAGGCCGCGAGCGGGTGACGTGCTCGTCCCCGGCCTCAGCTGTCACCGGGAGCCCCCGTTTCCAGCAGCCGTCCCCCGTCCAGCCGCAGCCACCGGTCCACCTTGATCTCCGTGAGGAAGCGCTCGTCGTGGCTGACGACCACGAACGCGCCCTCGTAGGCGCCGAGCGCGCCCTCCAGCTGGCCGACGCTGACGAGATCGAGGTTGTTGGTCGGCTCGTCCAGCAGGAGCAGCTGCGGGGCCGGCTCGGCGCACAGGACGCAGGCCAGGGTGGCGCGCAGCCGCTCGCCGCCGGACAGCACCCCGGCGGGGAGATGGGCCCGGGTGCCCCGGAAGAGGAAGCGCGCGAGCAGGTTCATCCGCTCCGCCTCGGCCGTGCCGGGGGCGGACGCGGCGAAGTTCTCGGCCACCGTGCGGTCGAGGTCCAGCAGGTCCAGCCGCTGCGAGAGGTAGGCCACCCGCCCGTCGGCTCGCCTGACCTCTCCGGTGTCCGGCTGGAGATCGCCGCTGATCAGGCGCAGCAGCGTGGACTTGCCCGCGCCGTTGGACCCGGTCAGCGCGATGCGTTCGGGGCCACGGACGGCCAGGTCGACGCCGCCGTGGGCGAACAGGGGCCGCTCGCCGTAGCGGACCTGCATCCGTTCGCCGAGGAAGACGGTGCGCCCGGCGGGGACATTGGTCTCCGGCAAGTTCAGTACGATCCTCTGCTCGTCCCGCAGGGCACGGCCCGCCTCGTCGAGTCGGGCTCTGGCCTCGCCGACCCGGGCGGCGTGTGTCTGGCCGGCCCTGCCCGCGGACTCCTGCGCGCCACGTTTCATGGTGCCGGCGAAGATCTTCGGCAGGCCCGCGTTCTTCAGGTTGCGGGCGGCGTTGCTCGCGCGTCGCTCGGCCCGCTCGCGGGCCTGCTGTAGCTCCCGCTTCTCCCGCTTCAGCTCTTGCTCGGCGTTGCGGATGTTCTTTTCGGCGGTTTCCTGCTCGGCGTGCACGGCCTGCTCGTAGGCGGTGAAGTTGCCTCCGTGGAAGCGCAGTTCGCCGCGGTCGAGCTCGGCGATGCGGTCCATGCGGTCGAGCAGCGCCCGGTCGTGGCTGACCAGCAGCAGACAGCCGGCCCAGCCCTCCAGCACGTCGTAGAGCTTGTGGCGCGCTTCGAGGTCGAGGTTGTTGGTCGGTTCGTCGAGCAGCAGGACGTCGGGCCGCTTCAGCAACTGGGCCACCAGACCGAGGGTGACGATCTGGCCGCCGCTGAGAGTGTCCAGACTGCGGTCGAGAGCGATGTCGGCCAGGCCGAGCCGGTCCAGCTGGGCGCGGGTCCGCTCCTCGATGTCCCAGTCGTCGCCGATGGTGGCGAAGTGTTCCTCGCCCACGTCTCCGGACTCGACGGCGTCCAGAGCCCTGATCACCGCGGCGATGCCCAGGACCTCGGCCACCGTCAGGTCACCGGTCAAGGGCAGGCTCTGCGGGAGGTAGCCGAGCGTCCCGCTGATGGACACGCTCCCACCGCGGGGTCGCAGTTCGCCGGCGACCAGTTTGAGCAGGGTGCTCTTGCCGGCGCCGTTGGGCGCGACCAGGCCCGTACGGCCGCCACCCAGGGTGAAGGACAGGTCGTCGAAGACGGTGGTGTCGTCGGACCAGGAAAAGGACAGGTTGGAGCAGACGATAAAGGTGTCGGACATACGAGAGACCTTTGATGTGACGCGGGTGCGCTGAGGCTGCTGTCCCGCTGGAGGCATGGGGCAAGGGAACGACGACATGGCCACAGCGGCGGCGCTCCTCGGCGCCTGCCGGTGGCCGATCACATCCGGGTATCACCCGGAGATGTCGTCGTCACCCGCCATGTCTGGTCTCCCTGATGCACGATCTGATGCACGATGAATGGCCCTGCCACTTTAGCAGCAGCCTCGGCTATGCCCTCGCTATCGCCAGGACCGCGTTCTGGCCCCCGAAGCCGAAGGAGTTGGAGAGGGCGAGGTCGATACGGGTGGTGGTCGGGGCAGTGGGGATCTTGATGTCGAGGCGAGGGTCGGGCGTGTACAGATTGGCGGTGGGTGGCACACATTGGTGTTCGACGGCGAGCACGCTGAATGCCGCTTCCACCGCGCCGGCCGCGCCCAGCAGATGGCCGGTGACGCCCTTGGTGGAGGTCACCAGCGGGTCCGCGGTGAGCGCGCGGTGCAGCATGCGGCCCTCGGCCAGGTCGTTCAGCGGGGTGGAGGTGCCGTGCGCGTTGATGTGCTGGACGTCCTCCGGGCGGGCGCCGGCGTCCGCGAGTGCCGCGTGCAGCGCCGCCTCGATGCCGATGCCGTCCGGGTGCGGCGAGGTCACGTGGTGGGCGTCGGCGGTCGCGCCGTAGCCGGCGATTCTGGCCCGTACGCGTGCGCCACGGGCCGTCGCGTCGGCGACGCGTTCGAGGACGAGCACACCCGCGCCCTCTCCCGCGACGAAGCCGTCGCGGTCGGCGTCGAAGGGCCGGGAGGCGGTGGCCGGGTCGTCCTCGCGTTTGGACAGGGCGCCCATCTTGGCGAATCCGGCCATGACCAGAGGGGTGATCATCGCTTCGCTGCCGCCCGTGAGGACGATGTCACAGCGGTCGAGGGTGAGGAGATCGCGTGCGGTGCCGATGGCGCTGGCGCCGGAGGCGCAGGCGGTGGCCACGACCAGGTTGGGGCCGGTGGCCTTGAACTCGATGGCGGTCTGCCCGGCGAGCATGTTGGGCAGTTGCATCGGCAGCAGCAGCGGGGACACCCAGGCGGGGTTCTCCTCGATCAGCACCCGGTGCTGTGCCTCCACGGTGCCGGGGCCGCCGTCCGCGCACCCGAGGACCACCCCGACGCGGCCGCCGTCCCAGGTGGCCGGGTCGAGGCCGGCGTCGGCGACCGCCTCTCGGGCGGCGACCAGGGCGAACTGCACGAAGCGGTCCAGCCGGTGGGCCCGGCGGCCGCCGAGCAGCCGATCCGGGTCGAAGTCCGGGACACGGCAGGAGATCCGCACCGGGTTGCCCGCGAGTTCCGGGTCATGGGCGGCGGTGGGCCGCCCGTCCAGGGCCGCCTCCCAACTCGGCCCGACCCCGATTCCCGCCGGGGTGACCAGGCCGAGTCCGGTGACGGCGACATCGTGGCCGCCCATCAGACCCTCGCGCTCCGCTCTTCCATGAGGCGAGCCATGTCGCCGATGGTGGGCATCTCCAGTAGCTCGTCGTCGCTGATGACGATGCCGAACTCCTTGTCCAGCACGAGTGAGAGCTCGACGACGGCCAGCGAGTCGAGCTCGACGTCGTCCTTGGTGGCTTCCGGGACGACCTGCTCCGGTGTCACCTTGAGCTTGTTGACCAGGATTTCCTTGAGGATGTCGAACATGGCTGCGTTCCTTCCGAGGGGTGCCGGGGAGGTGGTGGCTGTGCTGAGGAGCGGGCGTCAGCCCGGCTTGACGTCCGGCCAGATAACGGTCGCGGCGCCCCAGGCCAGCCCGGCGCCGAAGGCGGTGAGCAGCACCCGGTGGCCGGCCACGAGGCTGCCGTCGGCGGCGGCGTCGACGAGCAGCAAGGGGATCGAGGCGGCGACGGTGTTGCCGTTGTGCGCGATGTTGGAGAGCCGTCGGCCCTCGGGGATGCCGAGATCCTCCGCGACCGTCGCGAGGATGCGTGCGTTGGCCTGATGGGCGGCGAGCCGGTCGATGTCCGCGAGGCCACAGCCCGCGGCCCGCACCGCCTGCCGGGACGCCTCCGTCATCCGTTGCACCGCGTGCCGGTAGGTGTCGCGCCCGGCCATCTGGAGAAACTCGTCGCCGGGGATCGCGGGCTCGCCCCCGTTGCGCTGCCGGGATCCGCCGCCCGGCACCTGGAGCAGGCCGCTGAGCGAGCCGTCGCTGCCGAGGATGACACGGCCGACCGCACCGGGCTCGTCCGGTGCACCGGCCCGCAGCACCATGGCGCCCGCCCCGTCGGCGAAGATCACCGCGGTGGCGCGGTCCTGCGGGTCGATGAGGGTGGTGAACGCGTCCGCGGCGATGAGCAGGACGCGACCGGCCGTGCCCGCCGCGATCAGCCCGGTCGCGGTGGCCAGCCCGTACAGGAACCCGGTGCACACGGCCGAGACGTCGAAGGCCGCGACCGTGCCGAGCCCCAGCCTCCAGGCGACCTCGGGCGCGGTCGCGGGGCACGCCCGGTCGGGCGTGGTGGTGGCGAGCACCACGGCGTCTATCTGTTCCGCGTGTTCCGGCCCCGCCGACTCCAGCGCCCGCCGGCCCGCCTCGACCGCGAGATCCGAGGTGGCCTGTCCGGGCAGCACCATGTGCCGGGACGAGATGCCGGTACGGGTACGGATCCACTCGTCGGAGGTGTCCAGGCGGACGGTGAGGTCGTGGTTGGTCACCGGGTTCGGGGGGACGTACGCCCCGATACCGGCGATCACGGACGCGGGCGCGTTGCCGGTCACGGCGACGCCCTCCAACGAACCGTTCATAGCTGCGCGTTCTCCTTACGCGTTCGGGCGTGGCCTACGCGCCGCCGGTGACCGCGGCCTCGGGGGTGCCCAGAGGGGCGTCGCCACGTATCTCCGTACGGGCGAACAGCCCGTTGACCGCCCAGGCGACCGTCTCTTTGATGACCCGCTCGGCGATGGGGTCGAGAATGCCCTCGAGGCTCGGGATGCCGAAGTCGAAGTCGGCGTCGAAGCGGACGATGACGTCGTCGCCGCTCTGCGTGATGTGCCACCGGCCGGCGAAGCTGTCGAAGTCGCCGTCGGTCTGTTCGAAGTGGATCTCACCGCGCTCGGGGAAGAACCGCTCCTCCTCGGTCCAGCGCAGCAGCCCGCTGCGGAAGTGGAGTTCCCAGCTCGAGCTGCCCTCCTCCGCGGGGAACGCGCTGTGCACGGTGGCGGCCTGCACATGCGGGGCGAGTTGCGGATACTTCTCCCACTTGACGACGTTCTCGAAGACGTATCCGGCCTTCTCGGAGCGCACTACGGCGTCCAGTTCCACGTGCCGCACGTTCAGTTACCGCCTTCCGGCATGGTGGCCGAGCCGCTGATCAGGTCGCGGGTGGCCTTGTCGAAGGAATCGAGGAAGAAGCTCACATCGCTGTCGGTGAGGGTGGCGGGCGGTGTGAAGCGCACCACCGAACTGCCGATCATCGAGTGGTTGGCGACGACTCCGTGGTTGAACAGCTCGATCAGCAGCTCGCCGGCCAGCCCCGCCTCGACCAGCTCCACGCCGATCAGCAGGCCCTGGCCGCGTACCTCCACGAGCTGGCCGGGGATGTTGCGGTGGGCGATCTCGGAGACGCGCGACAGCAGCAGCGCACCGAGGTCCATGGACTTGGACACCAGCCGCTCCTCCTTGACCGCCCGGATGGCGCCCTGGACGGCGGCCATCAGCAGCGGCTGTCCGGAGAAGGTGGCGGTGTGGACGTAGGGGTCCTTGTCGAACGGGCGGAACGCCTGGCGGGTGGCGACGGCCGCGGAGACGGGCAGGACGCCGCCGCCGAGGGCCTTGCCGGTGAGCAGGACGTCGGGGACCACGCCCTCGGTGTCGGCGCCCCACCACTCGCCGAGCCGGCCGAAACCGGTCTGCACCTCGTCGAGGACCAGGAAGCCGTCGTATGCGCGGACGAGTTCCTCGACGCGCTTGAGGTAGCCCTTGGGCGGGATGATCACGCCGCCCTCGCCCTGGACGGGTTCGAGGATGACGCACACCTCGCCGGGGTGGGCACGCAACTCCGCCTCCAGCGCCTCCGCGTCGCCGAACGGCAGGTGCTGGACGTCGGGAATCAGCGGGCGGAACGGCGCCTGGTAGACCTCTTTGGCGGTGGTCGACAGCGCGCCGAGCGTCTTGCCGTGGTAGCCGCCGCGCATGGAGACGGTGCGCCTGCGGCCGCCCGCACGGGCCAGCTTGAGGCCGGTCTCGACGGCCTCGGCGCCGGACAGCGCGAAGTGCACCCGGTCCAGGCCCTCGGGCATGACGGAGACCAGCGCCTCGGCCGCGCGGGCGACGGTGGGTTCCAGCAGGATGCGGGTGGCGGTGGGGTGGGTGTGCAGCTGGCGCTCCACCTCCTCCATGACGATGGGGTGCCGGGCGCCCATGATGAAGACGCCGTAGCCGCCGGCGTTCAGGAACCGCTCGCCGTCGCTGGTGGTCAGCCAGGCCCCGGAGGACTCCACCTCCATATGGCTGCCGAACAGCTCGGCGAGAGTCGCCCGCCCCTTGCTGAGGTGGGCGCGGTACAGGCTGAGGATCTCCTCCTCGGTGTCGACCCGGGGTCCCTGGATCACGGTCACGGGTAACGTCCTCCGGAATGCGCAGTGGTGAGTCAGAGCGGTTCGAGCGATGGGGCGGGCGAAGTACGTCGGCGGCGGGCCGTCAGGACCCGAAGACCGCCTCACGCGGGCTGGCGTCACGGGCGATGGACACGCCCTGAAGGTGCGAGGTCTTGAGCATCGGGTAGTTGGCCTCGCCGAAGACGCCGCCGGTCAGGCCGGTGCCGCCGTGGCTGGGCAGATAGGGCAGAAACCCGATGTGCGAGTCGTTGATCTTCAGCAGGCCGCCATTGACGACGCGCTGCACAAACGCGTCGATGACGTCGTCGGACTCGGCCCACAGCGAGTTGCGCAGTCCGTACTCGTTGCTGTTGACGAACTCGATGAACCCGTCGAGGAGTTCGTCGTCGCCGGACGGCTCCGGGACGACGACCGGCAGCAGTGGGAAGAACGTCTCCTGACGTACGACGTCGAAGCGGCGCGCGCCGGGCAGCCCGTTCACCCGCACCACGGTGGGCTGGAGGAAGACGCCGGTGTCCGAAGGGGTGCCGTCCAGTTCGGTGCGCCTGCCACCGGTGACCAGCTCCGCGCCATTGTCCAGGGCCTGCCGGAGCAGTCCGAAGAAGCGCTCGCTGCGGCGGACCGGGGACAGCAGCACGCCCTCGTCCTCCGGGTAGCCGGGACGTACGGTCTTGACCTGCTCCTTGACCGCGGCGATCAGCTCGTCCGCGACGGCGGGGTGCACCAGGACGCAGTTGGGCACCATGCAGATCTGCCCGGATCCGTAGAACGACTCACAGATCGCCTCGGCGGCGCGCTTCAGGTCCGCGCCCTTCCACACGACGATGCTGTCGTTGCCGGCCAGCTCCAGGATCGGCTTCTTGCCGTGTGCGACGCACTGCTCCTGGAAGCGCAGGCCCTCCTTGCTGCCGCCGATGTAGAAGATGTCGTCGATGAGCGGGCTCTCGATCCACCGGTCCAGCGTCTGCTTCGGGTTGGAGCAGACAGCGTTGAGCACACCGGGGGGCGCCCCGACCTCGTCGAGCAGCGGAGCGACGACGTCGCGCAGCACCCACATGGTGGACAGGGCGATGGAGCGGGGCGCCCGTACGACGACGGCGTTGCCCGCCATCAGGGCGAGCACCGCGAGGGCGGCGCTGGGCGCGGGGGCGTTCTGCGGCGGGTTGAAGGCGACCACGCCGTCGGGCTGGCGGCGTACGATCAGCCGCCGCCCGGCGTGCTCGAACTCGGTGTGCATCCGCTGCCGGTACCAGTCCAGGCTTTCCTCGCTGTAGACCTGGAACAGGCAGCTGAGTTCCCAGCGGGCCAGGCTGACCGGGTGCCCCTCGGAGACCAGCATGTCCAGGAACTCGTCCCGGCGGCGGCCGAGTGCTTCGCGGAACAGCGTGCCCAGCCGCATCCGGCGCTCCAGCGGGACCGCCGCCCAGCCCGGTGCGGCCGAGGCCGCGGCCTCCGTGGCCAGATCGATCGCCGCATCGGACGCGACGGCGCAGCGGCCCACCACGTAAGGATGCTCCGCGGCCGCGGATTCGGGATTCCGCTCCAGATCCCTTTTCAGGCTGACGCTCGTGAACACGTCTTCGAGCAGCGACTGTGCGCTGACGGTGTAAACCCAGCCGTCGCCCTCGACGTCCTTGCCCGCGATATAGAGCTTGTAACTGTGCAATGGGTTTTCACGCATCAACAGGCCCCCTCCCAGTCGGCCCCGCCGGCACGCTCAAGCGTGGCCCCTGGGCGGCGGAATGAACATGGGAATCAAGCTGACATCGGATTCGGGCAGTTGGATCGCCTCACCGATGCGTTGCATACCGAGCCGCTCCCACAGCAGGGCGTTCCGCTCGGACGAGGCCTCGCAGTAGCCTCCGAGGTCAAGGGTGACGGCGAGTCGCACCAGCTCGTCGGTGAGGGCGGTCCGGGTATCCGTCCCCCGCGCATCCGGGCGGACGGCCGCGAGCGCGACATGTCCGTGCGGCGGAAGGTCGCGCGGATAGTTCGTGTCGAGCGCTTCGATGAGCTGGAGGCAGCGTTTTTCCGCGGGGCCGGTGGACGCGGCGATGTCGGCGAGGAACGCCTCCTCGTCCTCCGCCGGTATGGGGACCGTCCTCCCCGAGGGCGAGGGCTCCCACACGATGACGCCGCTGTGGTCCGCCGTGACGATGGCGGTCCCCTCGTGGTCCAGCATGAACTTCACCCAGGCGCGCAGGAAACCGCGCAGGTAGCGCTCCCGGTCCGGAGTCCCGTGCGGTATCAGCCAATTGACGATCGGGTCGTCCTCGATAAAGGCCGCGGTAAGAGTGTCAACAATCGTGTCCAAGTCCGTGGACGTCTTCACTTCGATCACTTTCATCACTTCCCATCTGGAGTTCGCGAAACAGCGGGAAACCTGACCGCGCACTGTTGCCATACGCCGGTCAGCCAGTCGGCGGCGATCCCGATCGGGGCGTCCTGTGCGTTCCCGCTCTTCGGTAGATCGTCATCGAGTGATTCCTTCGCCCGATGAGGGGCGAGGCCGTACGACGGTGTGACCGTCGGCTCCGGGAACCCCGCGGAGGCAAAGCGCCGCGCGAATGCGTACGGCGGAGTGGGCCGGGTGGAGCCCTCGGGGGTGTACGGCAAGAAGAGGGGGGAGTCACCCGACGGTTCCAGGAGGCGCCCGGTCGCTTCACCGGCGGACAGCTGGGCATAGAGCAACGGCCGCTCGCCGACGCACTCCGCGCACAGGTCGAAGAGTCGCTCATCGGCGATGACCTGCCGCGGCAGGCACGACGCATGAAGGGAGGCCAGACGTTCCCGGTAGGCCTCGGTCCGGGTCGGCAGGGCGGGCGGGAAGACCGGGACCGGAGTCACTCCGGCCCGCACCATTCCCATGAAGGCGGTGATGAACTCACGCTGGTCCGAGAGCATGAGAATGGCGCGGTCCCCTGGCGTGAAACCGGCGGCAGCGACCCTTCTGCCGATGTCCTCGGCGGCCTCTTTGAGGTCAGCGAAGCTGAGAAATTCGGCCGACTCTTCTGAGACGAACGTGAACCCTCGGGTAGTAGACAACATTCTACTAATGACACGAGACAAGCTCACGTAACGGAAACCTCCACGTGTGCATTCCCCCCGGCAGGGGAACATTTACCCGGTAAGACACTCGGCATTTCCAGTGGCGTGCGGATGAACGTATCAACGTAGCCAATCGCGAACATACAGCGGCCGGTGTAGCCGTAACTGCACTCTCTGCGGATGCCCGCCATCCACCCTTGACCGTATTCGGCTCCGCTGTACTCCAGGACGGTGAGCCGGGCTTGGCCGGGCCGACCGGCAGGCGGGGAAAGGGAAGCAGTAATTCCGCGCCTTGTCGCAGGTGGGAAGGGGTTTGTGGTACGCCACCTGTCAAGTGGCGGTATGCGGCCTGTCTCTTCGGGCTACCGCACGGAGTGGAAACGATCCCGTGGCCGGAGAGCGGTGCCGCGCAGCAAGAACCCCATCCGCGTCCTTCATCACCTGTTCACCCGTTGACCGGGAAGGCCTGGATTCTGCCGACTTACGAGTAATCGACCACCTGCGCGGTCAGTTTTTCCTTGCGTGTGTCACCGGCTCATGCAAGGGTTTCTGGTGCTTGGTCGGCTGGTGCGGCCCAGAGGAGGGTCATTTGAACGGCGGGGGAAACAGTGATGTGGCGGCCGATGTGGAGACCACATTACTCATCGCGGATGCACATCCCTGGACGAGACTGGGGCTCTCCGCTCTCTTGAACGCGGTGCCGGGGCTGCGGGTGGTGGCTCAGGCCGCGGACAGTGAAACAGCTTGTACGTTGGCGGAGAGCGCCAAACCGGATATCGTCATCATCGACACCGATTTCCCGGACCTCGGCGGGGCGGAGACCATCCAGCGCATCTTGGAGGCGGACCCCGAGGACCCACCGACCGCGCTCCTCGTCACCTCGACGGTTGATGACAATGCCATATACGCGGCCCTTCATGTAGGTGCCCGCGGCATTCTCCTGAAGAACATCCCGCCGGAGCAGATGACCGCGGCCGTCACGGCCGCCGCCCGCGGCAATATGGTCTTCTCGCCCGGCGTCATGTCGCGTCTGATCGACATCTGCACCCATCGCACCACGCCACTCGAATACGACGGCTCGAGGCTGGCTACGCTCACCATGCGCGAGGCCGAGGTTCTCAAGCTTGTCGCCAAGGGGTACGGGAACTCGACCGTCGCCAAGATTCTTCACATCAGCGAAGCGACCGTGAAGACACATCTCAACCGCGCCATGGGAAAGCTGGAAATCAGCAGCAGGGCCCAAGCCGTCGCCCTGAGCTATGAGTTCGGCCTGGTGATACCGCGGCAGCGGGTCTCGGGCCCGATGTCGAACGCCAACAGCGCCTAAGCGCCGCACGACCTGGACGGCCCTCATCCGCCGTCCAGGTCCGGGTCGTCGGCCCTGACGCTGAGCGGACTTCCGGGGCGTGGGGCTCGGGTCGGGCGACGAGGCGGTGTGCGAGGCCGAGGAGTTCCGGTAGCCGCAGCGGGGGGTTGCCGGGGCCCGGCAGCGCCGCAAGAGGGTCGGCACCGTCGAGGGCGATGCGTACGAGTTCGTGGAAGACGGCAGTGTCTTCCCGGGCTGCGCGGTCGCCATGAGAGAGCCGCTGCCGGCCGCCCACCGCCGCGCCGACGACCACGCCGGCTGCCTGTTCCTTCCAGCGCACCTGAACAGGCTACTCGGGCCGAAGGGCGTGGTGTGCGAACCCGGGGCGATCTTATGCGCTCAAATCACATAGGACCCACTCATCCGGAATACGTGCATCTCGCCACTATGTCCATCGGTGCGTCCTATCATCGCCACTGGTTCGGTAATTCGCTTGAGACTGACGGGGGAAGCGTGACACTGACCGATCATCAGGCATGGGCACCCACCTCCCCATTCCGCTCGGAAGAGCGGGGGAGTGTGTCCGACGAAGAAGAATGGACCGAGGCACCGTCCGCGTCGTACCTGGACAGCCCGTTCAGAGGCGCGGCCCGCGACACCGGGCGCGGGCCCGTGGACGCGCACAGCGAGGCGGTGCGGGAACTGCTCGCCGAGCTCTACTCGGACGAGATGGAAGAGGCCCTCTCCGAACTGCTCGAGGAGACCGCGGCGTTACATGCCGAGCACGCGGCTGCTCTCGTGGGCGCCACGGCCTCGGAGGCGGCGGAGCAGCCGGTGCGCGAGCGTCTGGAGGCGCTCGCCGAGCAGGCCGAGCGGTATCTGGAGGCGCTCGCCGAAGCCGCGGGTGAGGCGGACACGCGCTCGCTCACCGAGGCCGAGCTGGAGAGCGTCTTCGAGTCGGTGGCACCGCCGGCCGCCCCGGGGGAGTCGCCCGCATTCGAGCAGTTCTTCGGAGCCCTGAAGAACTTCGCGAAGAAGGCCGTGAGCGGGGCGGTGAATCTGGCGAAGAAGGGCGTCCAGGCCGTCAAGACGGGTGTGCAGGCGGTGGCCAAGGTGATGCCCATAGGCCTCATCCTGCGTCAACTGCGCCCCATCGTCCAGCCGTTGCTGACGCGGGTGCTGAAGATCGGCATCGGCCGGCTGCCCGCCCCGGTCCGCCCGATCGCCACCCAGCTCGCCCGCCAGTTGCTGCGCGAGGCGCCGATGACGGAGGCCGAGGAGGCCGAAGAGTCCGAGGCGGCCGAGAGCCTGGCCCACGCCCCGGCCGCGCAGGCGCTCGGTGGGGATCCGGCCCCCGCCGCCCTGCTCAGCCTGGAACTCGCCGGTGCCACGGCCGGCCTGCTGCTGGCGCGCGACGAGAGCGAGCGCGAGGCCTGGGCCGCGGAGGCGGCGCAGTCCCTGTCCGGTGGGGCGGGCGAGGTGTACGGACAGCAGAGCCCGGCCGCCGAGGCCGAGGCGTTGGCGGAGGCCCGGGAGCGGTTCACCGAGGCGCTCAGCCGGCTGCCGGACGGCGGTGATCCGCGGCCCGCGCTGGAGGAGTTCCTGCCGGTTGTGATGGCCGCGCTGCCCATCGTGCGCAAGATCATTCAGATCGCCGGCCGGCAGAACGTCGTCGGAGCGCTGTCCAATCTGCTCGCCGCGCTCATCGGCAAGTTCACCGGGCCGCGCAACGCCCGCATCCTGGCGACGGCGATCGCCGACGCCGGGCTGAAGCTCCTCAGCCTGGAGACGGCCGCGGAAGCGCCGGAGCGGCTGGCGGCGAGCGCGCTCGCCGCCACCGCCGAGGACACCGTCCGGCAGCTGGCCCAGCTCCCCGCCGAGGAGCTGGAGGACCCGGTGCGCCTCGAGGTCGCCGCGGGTAAGGCGTTCAACGTCGCCGCCGCCGCGAACATCCCCTCCACCCTCCTGCGCGAGGACCTGGAGGAGACGGAGGCCCGCGGGGTGAAGGGCATGTGGGTGCCGCTGCCGCGCGGCGCCAAGGGACAGCTGCGCTACAAGAAGTACTCGCGCGTCTTCGAGGTGGAGGTCGGCGCCAAGCAGGCCGCCACGCTGCGCACCGGCGGCGGGACACCCCTGGCGACGGTGTTGCGGGACCGGTTCCGGGTGCGCGCCTTCCCCGTCCGGCTGAAGATCCATCTGTACGAGGCCGGCGCCCACACCTGGGCGCGCCAGATCGAGGCCGCCGAGCGGCGCGGCGCCGGCCGCGGAGGCGCCCGGCTGCTGGCCCTGCTGCCGCTCACCCGACAGGCCGCCGACTCCCTCCTCGGCCACCCCGGGCTCGGCATGGCGCAGGTCCCGAAGGTCGCCAAGGGGCGCCAACTTCCCAGCGGGGTACGGCTGTACGGCATCGAGCCGGCCGACCGGCCGCCGGGCTCGGGCCCGGCCCGGTCCGCGGGCGGCGGCGAGGCGGCGCCCGAGCAGCTGCGCAGGCCCACCGAGGTGCATGTCACCGTCGACGCCCCGGCGGGCCAGGAGAGCCTGACCATCGCGCTCCACCTGGCCGAGGAGCGGGCGCAGGAGATCCTGCGGTCGGCGGGCACACCGCCCGCCGTGGGCCCCTTCCTCGGCAGTCTCGCCTCCGCGCTGGCCGAGTCCACGGTCACGGCGCTGCTCGGCAGCGAAGGCCGGAATGTGCGGGTGTTCCGCGAGGCATACGAGCAGTCCTCGCATCTGTCCCCGGCGGACGAGGGCGAGGAGTTCGTCTCGTCGCTCCCGCCACGGCTGCGTGAGGCCATCGCGGAGGGGCTGAAGCGGGCGGCGGGTCAGGCGTTCGCGCAGTACTTCAAGGGCCGCGTCGACGAGTTCGCCCGCGCGCTCCAGGACCCGCGGGACGGGGTCACGCTGGTCGTCACCCTGCCCGGCGCCCCGCTGGTCGGGATCGTCACCGGCATCCTGGGGCGTCGGCTGCCCTCCCGGCCGGAGGTGTCCCGGGCCATCGGTGCGCTCGCCGCCGAGCCCGCCGCCAAGGTGGAGGTCAAGGCGGGCCACCACCGTGGTTGAGACGCTCCGGCCGAGACCCCGAGCGGTACCGGTCGAGACGCCTCCGCCCGCCGCTGTGCACGACGCGGCGGCCCCCCGGCCGCAGACCGCAGCCACCGCCACCGCACCGCAGGAGGGACCGGACACGGCGGCGCTGCGTGTCCAGACCGCCCGGCAGCTCGCGCACTGGACCGCCGCCACCGAGGGCCTGGCCCAGCCGGAGAACTTCGCTTCGGCGGCCGCCTGGGCCTCGCTGGAGCACCGGCTCGGCCTCGCGCTCCGCTCCGAACTCCAGCGCGCCGTGGACCGGCTGCGCCCGAAGGCCCGCGCGCTCACGGGCGCGCTGGCCCGGGCCCGTACGGTGGAGGAGTTGCAGGCCGTGCGCCGGGGTGTGGTCGCGGTGCGCCGCGACATCCAGCGTGTGGAGACGGTCGCCGACTTCTATGGCGACGCTGTCAACACCCGTACCGGGCAGCGACTGGCCGCTCTGCTGCGCGCCTGCGACTATCTCGCCGTTCGCAGTATGACGGCGGTTCTGCCGCGTCTCGGGCAGCCCGTGCCCGAGGTGCTCACCTACATCGACAAGGGGATGGGGGCCTCGATCCTGCGCGCCGGTGTGCGGCTGTGGGATCCGGCGGCGATCAGCCCGGTGGCGGCCATCAAGATCACCCGGCACAATCTGCTCCGGCCGACCGCCCTCATCCACGAGACCGGCCACCAGGTCGCGTTCCAGCTCGGCTGGAACGAGGAACTGGCCCGCGCGCTGCACGCCGCCGCCCGCCCGGGCGGCGAGGCCGTCGCCGACGCCTGGGCGCAGTGGGCGCAGGAGATCGCCGCGGACGCGTACGCCTTCGCGCACACCGGCTACGCGGCCCTGGCCGCCCTGCACGACGTCATCGCGGGACCGCCGCAGGCCGTGACCACCGTGCTGGTGGGCGACCCGCACCCGCCCGCGTATCTGCGCGTCCTGCTCGGCACCGCGATGTGCCGCGACTGGTACGGCAGCGGGCCCTGGGACGACATGGAGCGCGCCTGGCTGCGCTCATACCCGCTCGACGACCTGCCGAAGGAGCGCCAGGACGCGCTGCGGCGGGCCGTACCGGTGATCCCCCGGCTGGCGCGGGTGTGTCTGCGCCAGTCCGCGTCCGCCTTCCGCGGACGGCCGCTCGCGGCGTTGCTGGATCCCGGCCGGGTGTCGCCCGGCGAGCTGGCCGCCCTGGCCCGACGCGGCGGGCCCGCGCTCTACACATCCGACTACTGGGCCGATGCGGAACCACTCCGGATTCTCGCCCTGGGCTGCCTGCGGCTGTCGCTCGACGGCCCGGACGCGGAGCAGGCACGCGCGGAGTTCGAGAACTGGCTGCTGGCGCTCGGCAGGAAAGGCTGACCATGACCAACACGACCACACCCAAACCGATCGAGTCCGGCACCGCGGTCGCCATCGCGGCGGACCCGGCACCGAACCCGCTGCAGCAGATCGCCGAACAGCTGCGCCTGCTGCCGCGGCGGCTGGCCCGGCAGGAGCTCACCGACGAGGAGAAGCTGGGCGCGGCCTCGTTCAACTCCCTGTACGCGGAGTTCCTCACCGCGCACGACGCCATCGCCGGGCGCAAGCCGACACCGGCGTATCCCCCTTTCGCCACCCGCTGGAACGACGCGGCCGAGTCACAGGCGCAGCTCATCACCCACGTGGCGAACTCTCCGTCGAAGCCCGAGGCGTTCAAGGTCTCGATCAGGATCGACGGTGTGGAGCGGTACACCTACCCGGGCGGGCAGAAGCCTACCGTGGCCCCGGGCGGCTATCTCGTGGCTCCCGTGCGTATTCCGAACGGGCCCGGCCCCTTCGCCGTCACCGGCAGCATCGTCTACAAGGACACGGCCGACGAGACACGGACGTACAGCCCGGACACGACCGTCTCCCGCCGCCGGCTCTCCCTGCCCGCCGATGTCCTGACTCCCGAGAGGTGACCGACCCGTGTTTATGCAACTTGCCGGCGCCCTGCTGGCGGCTTCCCAGCCCAAGAAGACATTCGCGCAGGTGGCGGAGTTCCTCTCCCGGCAGACGGCGGGCGACCTGGCCTCGCTGATCGAGGCGACCTGGCAGCAGAAGAGCGAGTCCTTCCCCGTACGGGACCCCGCCTACGCCCGCGACGCCCAGGAGAACGCCAGAAGGGTGCTGACGAGCTTCCAGGGCACCGAGCTTCCGCTGCCGGAGAAGACCGACCATCTCATCTACGCCTACATGCTGGAGAACACCCGGATCCTGGAGATCTTCCGCCGCATCCTGGTGTCCTTCTTCAACACGGAGAACTTCAACACGCCCTCCGCCGAGACCCTGCAGTGGCTGGACCAGACCGAGCGGCTGTTCTTCCGCGACCCCGGCCCCCTCTCGGTGCTCGCCGTCACCGGCGAGCTACGGCCGGACGCGGACGCCGTCCGCCGCAACGCCTACCACCGTCTGCTCGGGCTCGATCTGAACCACGGCCGTGGCGGCAAGCCCGGGGCGTATCCGTACCACCGCACCGACGTCATCAACCAGCGCTTCCCGGTGGTCTTCGAGCAGCTGCTGGAGGAGGTGTCCATCGGGATCCAGCACTCCAGCAACACCTCGGGCGCGAATCCGACGGACGACTTCCGCATCCAGGACCTGGTCCAGGAGATCGGCGACGTCATGCTGGACCGGCGCGGCCCGTCGCAGGCGGGGCTGGCGCACGAGGAGTTCGTCGCGGTGACGTTCCTGTCCTGGCTGCATCTGGCGATCAGCTGGGAGAGCCCGGTGGTGCGGGACCTGCGGGCCACCGCCAGCACCCCGCATGAGCGGCTGCGGCGGCTCGGCGCCCGGGTCAAACTGGACGCACACCAGGACTCCCGGTCGTTCCTGCAACTCGGTCCGGATGTCTCGCTGCTGCTGTACTCGATCGAGCGGAGGCTGGAGCCGACCCAGCAGCCGGAGTACTTCTACACCCGCGGTTCGCAGCTGCGCCCGGTCATGGACCGGATCATCCACCACTGGTCGCATGTCACGGGCACCAACATCCGCTCCCGCGCCACCCGTCTGGACCCCGGCACCGTACGGGCGCTCGGCAACGCGAGCGTGATCACCTCGGCGCCCGCGTCGGTGGGCACCGGGGCGTCGGGAAGCCGGCACGGCGCGGCGGTGCACGCCGCGCCGAGCGGTGCCAAGGACCCGATGCCCATCCGCTGATCGCGGTGCGACGGGCGCCGGGTGCGGCCCCGGACATGGCTGTCCGGGGCCGCACCCGGGGTGCGCGAGTGGCGGGGCGCCGCGAGCCTCAGCCGATCGTCTCCGGGCGGTCGGGGTGCGACCACTGGGTGTGGAAGGTGCCGGGGCGGTCGGTGCGCCGGTAGGTGTGGGCGCCGAAGTAGTCGCGCTGGCCCTGGAGGAGCGCGGCGGGCAGACGGTCGGCGCGCAGGGTGTCGTAGTAGGCGAGGGCCGTGGAGAAGGCGGGGACGGGGATGCCGCGGCGGGCGGCGGAGGCGACGATCTCGCGCCAGGGCACCTGGGCGTCGGTGATCTCCGCGGTGAAGCTCTGCTCGCCGACCAGGCTGACCAGGTCGGGGTCGGCGGCGTAGGCGGCACGGATGCGGTCCAGGAAGGAGGCGCGGATGATGCAGCCGCCGCGCCAGATCCGGGCGACCGCTCCGAGGTCGATCTTCCAGCCGTACTCGGCGGCCGCGTCCTGGATCATCTTCCAGCCCTGGTCGTAGGCGATGACCTTGGAGGCGTACAGGGCGTGCTCGACCTGCGCGGTGAACCGTGCGGCCTCGGTGCGGCTGAGCGGGGGCGTGGTGCCGCCGGGCAGGCCGCGGTAGGCGGCGCGCAACTCGGCCTGGCCGGAGGCGGCGCGGGCGAAGGTGGCCTGGGCGATGGCGGTGACCGGGGAGGCCAGGTCCAGGGCGGTCTGCACGGTCCAGCGGCCGGTGCCCTTCTGGCCCGCGGCGTCGGCGACGACGTCGACGAAGGGGTCGCCGGTGTGGGCGTCGGTGTGGGCGAGGACCTCGGCGGTGATCTCGATCAGGTAGGAGCCGAGCCGGCCCTCGTTCCAGGTGCGGAAGATGTCCGCGATCTCGGCGGGGGTGTATCCGGCGACCTGGCGGAGCAGGTCGTACGCCTCGGCGATGAGCTGCATATCGGCGTACTCGATGCCGTTGTGGACCATCTTGACGAAGTGTCCGGCGCCGTCGGTGCCGATGTGGGTGGCGCACGGCTCGCCGTCGATCTTCGCGCTGATGGTCTCGAACATCGGGCCGAGGACGGTGTACGACTCCGTCGATCCGCCGACCATGATGGACGGGCCGTTCAGGGCGCCCTCCTCGCCGCCGGAGATGCCGGTGCCGACGAAGTGGAGACCGCGCTCGCGCAGGGCGGCCTCGCGGCGGCGGGTGTCGGTGAAGTGGGCGTTGCCACCGTCGATGATCATGTCGCCGGGTTCCAGCAGCGGGGCGAACTCGTCGATGACGGCGTCGGTGGCCGCGCCCGCCTGCACCATGATCACCAGGCGGCGAGGGCGCTCCAGGGCGGCCACGAACTCCTCGGCCGTCTCGGCGGGGAGGAAGGTGCCCTCGTGGCCGAACTCCTCGATGAGCGCGCGGGTGCGGTTCCCGGTGCGGTTGTGGACGGCGACGGGGTAGCCGTGGCGGGCGAAGTTGCGGGCCAGGTTGCGGCCCATGACTCCCAGGCCGGTGACGCCGAGAGAACCGAGGGAAGTAGAAGTGTTCATCGGGCAGTTCCTTGACTGTGGCAGGTGGTCAGGGGGCGGGCGATCCCGTGACAGCAGGTACGGAGCGGGGGCCGGGACGTTTCAATGCCGGTGGCGACGGCGGCCGGGTCTGTGCCCCGTGGGGGAGGGCGTCACTTGAGACTCGCCCGCATCTCCAGCACCACTTTTCCCCAGGGGTGGCCGGACTCGACCGCACGGAGGGCGGCCGGGGCCTCGGCGAAGGGGAAGATCTCCCGGACCTGGGGGTCGAGGCTGCCGTCCTCGACATGGCGCGCCAGTTCGACGAGTGCCTCCGCCCGGTTGGTGCGGGACAGCGGCCGGGCGCCGAAGCGGGCCGCGGTGTCCGGGTCGGCGACGGTGCGGACACGGCAGCCCGGGGACAGCAGCCCGGAGACCGTGTCCAGCCCGTCGCCGCCCACCAGGTCGAGCACGGCGTCGACACCGTGGGGGAGAGCCTTGGCCAGCCGGGCCGCGGTGGCCGCGGTGTCGTCGGTGTTGTAGGAGACGGGTGTGGCCCCCAGGGACGCCACGAAATCCCGCTTCGCCCGGGACGCGGTTCCCACGACCACCACGCCCCTCGACACGGCGAGTTGGGCGGCCGCCACCCCCACGCCGCCGCCGATGCCCAGGATCAGCAGGGTGTCCTTGGCGGCCAGGCCCAATTGGAGCAGGGCGTCGTACGCGGTCCCCGCCGCCACCGGCAGGGACGCCGCGTCGGTGTACGACAGTCCGTCCGGCTTCGGGACCGTGTGGTCGGCGGTCAGGACGGCGTGGTATGCGTAGCCGCCGCAGCCGCGCGCACTGCTGCCGAACACCGCGTCGCCCACCGCGAACCCCTCGACTCCCGGCCCGAGCCCTACGACCACCCCGGCCGCCTCGCGCCCGAGGACCGCGGGGAAGTCCAGGGGCAGAAACGACCGGTGCATTCCCTCGCGCACCTTCCAGTCCACCGGGTTGACGCCCGCCGCGTGCACCTCGATGAGGAGCTCTCCCGGTCCCGGGGAGGGGAGCGGAAGGTCCAGGAAGCGCTCCGTCTCCGGGCCGCCGTACGCGGTGAATCCGTAGGCGTTCGGCATCGTGGTCAGCCCTTCTGTACGGAGACGAGGTTCCGGCGCTGCTCGCGGCGTTCCCGCTGGCGCCCCGGGTCCGGTACGGGCGCGGCGAGCATGAGCCGTTGCGTATAGGGGTCCCGCGGGCTGCTGGTGACGGCCGTCGCCTCCCCCGACTCCACGATCCGGCCGCGGTACATCACGGCCACGCGGTGGCTGACGCACCGCACGACCGACAGGTCGTGGGTGATGAACAGATAGGCGACGCCGGTGCGTTCCTGGATCTCGACGAACAGCTCCAGGACCCGTGCCTGGGTGGACAGGTCCAGCGCGCTGACCGGCTCGTCGCACACGATCAGCCGCGGGTCGCGGCACAGCGCCCGGGCGATCGCGACGCGCTGGCGCTGACCGCCGGAGAACTCCCGGGGCAGCCGGTGTGCGGCGTCGGCCGGCAGATGCACCTGGTCGAGCAGCGCGCGGACCCGCTCCTCGGCCGAGGAGCGGGCGGTGCCCGAGACGAGCAGGGGCTCGGTGAGGATGTCGCCCACGGTCATCGCGGGGTTCAGCGAGGTGTAGGGGTCCTGGAAGACGACCTGGATCTCGGCGCTCAGCGCACGCCGCTCGCGTGCGCCCAGCCGTGAGATCACCCGGCCCGCGTAGCGGATCTCGCCCTCGGCCACCGGAGCGAGCCCGAGCACCGCCCGCCCGAGAGTCGTCTTGCCCGAGCCGGACTCGCCGACAAGACCCACCGTCTCGCCGGGCCGGATGTCCAGGGAGACGCCGTTCAGGGCCCGGAACGGCTGCCTGCGCCGGCCCTTGGCCGTGTACTCCACCACCACGCCGTCGACGTCGAGAACGCTGCTCGGTGCCTGTGTCGGTGTCGTGCTCATACCTTCTCCTGGAGGGGCGCGTCCGTCGCCGGAGCTTGCTGAAGGGGGGTGCGGGGCGGGGCGTCCTCCAGCGTCGAGTCCAGCAGCATGCGCGTGTACTCGTGCCGTGGCTCGGCGAACAGTTGCCCGGCCGGGGCGGTCTCGACGACCTCGCCGCCCCGCATGACGGCCACGCGATCGCAGATGTCCGCGACCACACCGAAGTTGTGCGTCACCAGAACCAGACCCATCTGCCGCTCCTGCTGCAACTCCCGCAGCAGGTCCAGCACCTCGGCCTGGACGGTGACATCCAGCGCGGTGGTGGGCTCGTCCGCGATCAGCAGGTCGGGGTCGCAGGAGACGGCGCCCGCGATGAGGACCCGCTGGGCCATGCCGCCGGAGATCTGGTGCGGATAGGCGTGGTAGACGCGCTCCGGTTCGGCGATCCCGACCCGCTCCAGCAGGGCCAGGGCCTTCTGCCGAGCCTCCCGCGCCGTCAGCTTCAGATGCAGACGCATGGGGTCGGTGAGCTGGGTGCCGATACGGAAGGTGGGGTCGAGGTTCGACATCGGCTCCTGGGGGACGTAGGCGATGCGGCAGCCGCGCAGCGCGTTCCGCTCCTTGCGCCCGAGTCCTTGCAGGTCGCGGCCGTCGAAGCTGAGCCGGTCGGCTTCGCTTCGGGCCTCCGGGGGCAGCAGGCCGAGGATGGAGAACGCCGTCTGGCTCTTGCCGGACCCCGACTCGCCGACCAGGCCGACCACTTCACCGCGGCGTACGGTGAGCGACACCCCGGCCACCACGGCGCGCTCCCCGTCGCGGGTGGGGTAGGTCACCCGCAGGTTCTCGACGGCGAGGAGGCTGTCGTCGTCGGTCGGCCCGGAGGCGCTCGGCCGTGCCACCTTGGGCCGCCGGGGCCGCCGGGTCGGCGGGGCGCCCGTCTCCAGGAGCGCGTCGCGCAGGGCGTTGGCAAGCAGACCGAGCGCCGCCACGGTGACCACGATGGCGAGGCCCGGGGCCACCAGCAGGGAGGGCTTGGTGTACAGGTTCGCGAACGCGTCGTTCAGCATCGCGCCCCAGCTGGCCTGCGAGGCCGAGCCGAGGCCGAGGAACTCCAGGCCCGCCTGGATGACGACGGCCACGCCGAACATCTGCGCCGACTGGATGATGGTGGGTGCCTGCACCACCGGCAGGATGTGCCGGCGCACGATACGGGCGTCGCCGAGCCCGGAGACGCGGGCGGCGTCGACGTACAGCTCCTCGCGCACCGAGGTGACGGAGGCCCGTACGAGACGGAAGACACCGGGGGCGAGGATCACCCCGAGCACGGCCATCGCCGCGTGGGTGTTCGGGCCGATCGCGGCGATGGCGACCAGCAGCACCATGATGGCGGGCGCGGCCATGAGGAGGCTCGCCACCCAGCTGGTGACGGCGTCGAGCCAGCCGCGGTAGTAGCCGGCGAGCAGACCGACCGGAACACCGATCAGCAGGGCGACCGCGACGGCGATGAACCCGCCGAGCAGGCTGACCCGGCCGCCGTACAGGAGCCGTGCGAGCACATCCCGGCCGACGCTGTCCGCGCCCAGGGGGTGGCTCCCGCTGGGCGAGGCGAAGGCATCGTTCAGGGCGGAGCGGGCGGGGTCGGCGGAGGTGAGCAAGGGGGCGAGGACGCAGGCCGCGACGGTGAGCGCCAGCAGGATCAGACAGACCAGGGCCACGGGGTTGTGCAGCAGGCGGCTCAGCAGATGGCCGCGTCGGCGGGTGGCTCCGGGCGCGGGGTCGGGTGTGTTGGATGTGTTCACAGGTGCGGGAATCGTCATCGGACACGCACTTTCGGGTTGAGCCAGCCGTAGGCGACGTCCACCAGCAGGTTGACCGCCACAACGATGAGGACGAGATAGACCACGACGCCCATGACGAGCGGAGTGTCGCCGTTGACGGTCGCCGTCACCGCGGCGGAGCCGACGCCCGGGAGCCCGAAGACCTTCTCGATGACGACGGCGCCGCCGACCAGGGAGATGAACTGCAGGGAGAGCACGGTCAGCGCCGGGGGCGCCGCGTTGCGCAGGACATGCCGGAAGAGCACCCGTCGTTCGCTCAGCCCGCGGCTGCGCAGAGTGCGGACGAAGTCCTGGCGCAGTACGTCGATGACCGAGCCGCGCACCTGCTGGGCGGTGGCGGCGATGGCGCCGATGGCAAGCGAGACCGCGGGGAGGGTGATGGACTGGAACCAGCCGGAGAGGGAGGAGCCGAGCGGCACGTACCCGGTCGCCGGAAGCCACCGCAACTGGACGGCGAGGGTGGCGGAGAGCATCAGCGCCATCAGGAAGCTCGGTACCGCGTATCCGACGATGGCGGTCGCCTGGACCACCCGGTCCAGCCACCCGCGTCGCACGGCTGCGGCGATGCCCAGGACGACGCTGAGGACCGTGGCCAGCAGGAGTCCGCTCACCACGATGGACAGCGACACCGGTGCCTTGAGCAGCAGGCTGTCGGATACGGACTCACCGCTGAACCAGGAGGTCCCGAAGTCACCCCGGACGGCGTGCGTCAGCCAGTCCCCGTACTGGGTGATCCACGGCCGGTCCAGACCCAACTCGTGTTTCTTCAGGGCGAGTTGTTCCGGCGTCGCCATACTGCCGGCGATGTTGCGCGCGGCGTCGGTCCCGGTGAGGCTCATCATCGCGAACGCCGTCGTCGCGAGGACGTACAGGAGCACCAGGCCGGCCGCGACGCGGCGAACGAGAAAGGTCAGCATCGCGTTCTTCCTTCTGCGTCGACGTGTGCGAGAGCTGCCGCGGACGGGGCGGGGCGGGGAGGGGCCCCGCCCCGCCGTGCGTCAGCTTGCGGGGGCCATGTCGTAGATCGGTACCGCCGACACAAAGGCCCGCGGGGTCACCTTGATCTTCTTGGAGTTGCCCTGGACGGCGTCCAGCACGTCCCAGGGCGCGTTGAAGGCGTTGTCCTGAAGATAGACGTTGATATCGCGGAACGCGGCGGTCTGTGCGGCGCCGCTCGCCTTCTGCGCCTTGTCGATCATCGCGTTGAGCTTCGGGTCGAAGTCCTTGGCGGGGTTCCAGGCCGCGCCCCGGGTCAGCTCGGACTGGATGAAGTCCCACGGCTGTCCGGACTGGAGCTTGAACCACGACATCGCGTACTTGCCGGACTGGAGGGCGCTGAACAGCTCGGTGAACGGGATCTTGTCCACCTTGACCTTGATGCCGATGTCCTCCAGGGCCTGGGTCATGACGGCCTGCTGGCTCGGCGCGACGGAGGAGACGTCGGGCATGGTGACGGTGAAGCCCTTGGGGTAGCCCGCCTCGGCGAGCAGTTTCCTGGCCTTGGCCGGGTCGTAGGCGTAGTTGCTGTCCAGTGACTTGTCGTACCAGGTGGAGCCTGCGGTCGCCATCTGTGAGGTCGCCGTGGCGTAACCGAGGTTGACCTTCTTGACGATCGAGGCCCGGTCGAAGGCGTGGTTCAGGGCCTGGCGCACCTTCACCTTGGCCAGGGCCGGCACGATCTTGCCGGCGCGGTCCCAGATGTAGAGCCCCTCGACGCTGTCGGGGTGCGCCTGCACCTGCAGGCCCCGGCTCTTGACCTGCTGGGCGGTCTGCGGGGTGATGCGGGCCCAGTCGACCTGCCCGCCGAGCAGGGCGTTGAGGCGCGCGGTGGGATCGCCGATGTTCTTGATGACGATCTTCTCGAAGGGGTAGGCCTTCTTGTTCCAGTAGTCGGCGTTGCGGGTGAAGGTGTACGTGCTGCCGTTGGTCGTGGCGGCCTTGTCCAGGACGTACGGCCCCGAGCCGACCGGCCCGTTTTTCGCCTCGAGGGCCTTGGGGCCGGCGATCATGCCCGAGGGGTCGCCGAGGTTCACCACGAGCTGGGGGTCGGGCGCCGACAGGTGGATGGCCACGGTCGAGGGGTTCACCACGTCGACCGAGCTGATGGCCCGGAGCTTGCCGGCGGCCTCGTTGGTGCCCTGCTTGTTGTGGAGCAGACTCTCCTTCACCGCGGTGGCGTCCAGGGCCGTGCCGTCGGTGAACTTCACGTCCGTCCTGAGCTTCATGGTCAGCACGGTGCGGGCGCTGTCGTAGGACCAGGAGGTCGCCAGGTTCGGTTCGGGGTTGGCCTTCGAGTCCAGCCGGACCAGGGAGTCGAAGACGGGCTCGTAATACTGGATGTTGTCGCCCAGGGCCGCGGACGCCAGGTCCCAGCCGGTGTGGGCGTTGCCGATGGCCAGCGTCAGCGTCCGGTTTCCGGTGGTGGACGCCGTGCCGCCGGAGCCGCCGCACGCCGACACGGACATGAGGGTGAGGGCCACCCCCGCCATGACTGTTTTTCGCATGTCGTCCCTCTCAGGGTGCCGTGCTCAGTGCTGCTGCCGGGCCCACTCGCCGCAGAGCCGGACGCTCTCCTCGGGCGTGGCCTGGGCGCCGCGGTCGACCTCGATCACCAGCCAGCCGTCGAAGGTGTCGGGCAGCGCGGCCAGGGTGGCCGGGATGTCGACCGAGGCGTGTCCGGGCTCGGCCCACAGGCCGGCCAGCACGGTCTGCTGGTAGGTCCAGCCCTCGGCGCGGCCGCGCTCGGCGATGTCGGTGTGGAAGTCCTTGACGTGCATGCTCGCGACCCGGTCGGCGTAGTCGCGGATCAGGCCGATGACGTCGGCACCCGCCCAGCCGAGGTGGCCGATGTCCGGGCCGAAGGAGAGGACGTCCGCGGGCACGCTGTCGAGGATGAAACGGGTCTCCTCCTCGGTCTCCGCCCAGGTGCCGATGTGCGGGTGGAACGCGGCGGTGACGCCGTTGGCCCTGGTGGTCTCGCCCATGCGCGCGAACACGTCGCGCACCCGCTCCAGGCGCTCGGGGGTGGCCTCGGCGCCCACGGCCGGGCGGTGCACACGGGGGGCCTGCTTGCTCATGCCGGTGGCCACGAAGACCGTCGGCAGGCCCAGTTCGGCCATCTGGGTGCTGATGCGGTCGGTCTTGTCGAGCAGCTCGGCGAGGCTCGTCTCGTCCTCGGGCAGGGGGCCCGAGATATAGCCCGGGGCGGGCGCGAGACCGTGGTCCTCGAGCAGCCGGCCGTACTGGGCGGTCGTCATGTCGGAGGGCACCTCCGCGTGCACGGAGCCGATTCCGGCCGCGTGGATGACCTTGAGGCGCTCGGGCAGGGCCGGTGCCAGAGCGGGGTCGATCCAGCCGTCGTCGGTGGCGATCCACTGCAGGGGGTTGATCGCGATCTTGTCCTGGCCGATGGTCATGCGTGTCCTTTCTCGACTCTCAACGGGGGTCTGGGGGATGGGGAGGTGCGCGTCAAGGGGTGTAAAGGGGCTGGGGACGCTCGCACGAACTGGCCAGCGTCACGGGCCGGCCCCGCTGGGCGGAGTTCTCCACCGAGCAGAGCGCCTCGAGTACGTGGAAGGCGAAGGCGGGGCCCGCACGGTGCGGGCCGCCCTCGACGGCGTTGGCCAGGTCGCGGACGCCGAGCCCGCGGCGGGCCTGCTCGCGGGTGCCGACGGCGCCGAAGAGTTCGAGGGCCGGTTCCAGGACCGTCCAGTCCCCATCACCGTGCCGTCGCACCCGCACGTCACCGTCGAAGTGGTTCGGGTTGGCCAGCGAGAGGGTGCCCTCGCTGCCGTAGATCTCGATGAACGGCAGCTCGCTGTCCCACACGTCGAAACTCATCTGGGCCGTGGCGATGACGCCGGAGGCGAAGGTGAACACGGCTCCGGTGTGGGTGTCCACCGTGACCTCGATGGTGTCGACGGTCCGTTCGGGCGCGGTGACCGTGCGCTCGGGGGTGCCGATGCGGCCGGCCGCGGAGATGGACGAGATGGGGCCCAGGCAGTTGACGAGGATGGCCAGGTAGTACGGGCCCATGTCCATCACGGGACCGCCGCCCTGCTGGAACAGGAACGTCGGGTTCGGGTGCCAGGTCTCGGCCTTGCTGTGCCCGATGAAGGCGGAGGCGCCGATCGGTGTGCCGATCAGTCCGGAGTCGATCGCCTTGCGTGCGGTCTGGCCCGCGCTGCCGAGGAAGGTGTCCGGCGCCGAGCCGAGGACACGTCCGGAGCGGGCGGCTGCCGCGAGCACCGCTTCACCGTCGCTGACCGTCGTGGCCAAGGGCTTCTCGACGTAGACGTGCTTACCCGCCTCCAGGGCGGTGATGATCGTGCGGGCGTGGTGGACCGGCGGCGTCAGGTTGATGACGATGTCCACCGAGTCGTCGGCGTACAGCTCCGTGTCGTCGCCCCAGGCCGGTATGGCGTGGTCGGCGGCCGCCTGCTTCGCCCGGGCCACATCGATGTCGCCCACACGCACGATCTCCAGCTCCGGGTAGCGGGCGAGACCGGTGACGTACCGGCCGAAGATGTTGCCGCTGCCCAGGATGCCGATGCGATGCGTCTGTTTGGCCATGGCGGTCGTTCCTTTCCCAAGGGTGGTGCAGGGGAATGTTCAGGTATGCGAGCGATCGACAACCTTGCGTTGGTTCGCCGTTTTCTCGCCGGTTGGCGAGTATTCAAGGGCCCGGGCGGCGGGGGAGCGAGACGAGCGGTCCGCTCAGCAGAACGTGGGCCGACTTGTTTTCTGCCGACTTCCAGGTGCGCCGGGTGGCGCTACGACTGGAATAAGGGCAGGTCAAAGCGGTGTGCGCGGGTGACGTGCGGGTGCGGCCGCGGCGTAGCGGCGGCAGGACGCATCTCCTCGAGCGGTCCGCCGCCATTGACTTCAGGTACTGGGGTTGCTACCGGACGGCCCTCTTCTGGCGGGTGAGTGAGACGTGATCGCGCTTCCCCTCACCTTCCTTTAGTTCGGCTACCTCGAACAAGAGGGAGTTCTTAATTTTTCGCGCAAACTAAAACCAAACCAAAGAGAGGCTGGTCCCTGGTGATCCACGGCGGCTAGTCTCGGGAGATGCGTGAAGGTGACGGTCAATCCGCCGACCGGGCCCCGCTGCCCGTGGTTTCCGTCGGACTGCGCAGGGTGCTGGACCTCGTGTTGGCCGGTGAGGCGACGAACCGGGCCGAAATCGCGAGGCGTAGTGGTCAGGCCAGGTCCACCGTCGGCCAACAGGTCGACCAACTCCTCGGCCGCGACATCCTGCAGGAGCTCGAGTCCAACGAATCGGTGCGCGGGCGGCCCCCACGACAGCTGACCCTCAGCCCGCGCGCGGGAACCGTCGCCGTCGCCGACGTCGACACCCTGGAGACCCGGATCGCGCTCGCCGACCTCGGCGGGGATCTCATCGCGCGGGACACCGTGCCCCTGCGGATCGACGCGGGGCCGGAGGTGGTGTTGGAAACGGTGAGCGACCGGCTGTTCGCCCTGCTGGAACGGTCCGGGCGCGACCCGCGTCGGGTCCGTCAGGTGGTGATGGCACTGCCCGCGCCGGTGGACCACCGGCGCGGCCGCCCGGTCCGGCCCAACGGCATGCCCGGCTGGGACAATTTCCCGGTCGCGGAGCGGCTCCGTGCCCGGTTCGACGCCCCCGCCCGGGTCGACAACGACGCGAACCTCATGGCCCTCGGTGAGGCCCGCCACGCCCAGGAGGACACCCCGCTGCTCTGCATCAAGATCGCCGCCGGAATCGGGGCCGGACTCATCACCGGGAGCGGCCGGATCTACCGAGGTGCGGACGGGGCGGCCGGGGACGTCGGCCACATTCAATCCCGCGGCGGAGGAGACGTCCTGTGCTCCTGCGGCAACGTCGGCTGTGTGGGCGCCCTCGCCTCCCACCGTGCCGTACTGCGGACGCTGGGCGTCCCCGAGTCGACCGAGGCCGACCCGCTGCACGGAGTCCACGAGCTCGCGAAGTGCGTCGCGAACAACGACCCGCCCGCCGTCCGGGCCCTGCGGCAGGCGGCCACCGAGATCGGCGAACTCGCCGCCATGCTCGTCTACGTGTTCAACCCCCGCACCCTCGTCCTCGGCGGCCCGCTCAGCGAACTGCGCGACGACCTGCTCTCCGGGGTGCGCGCCGTGGTGTACCAGCGCGCCCTGCCGCTGGCCACCCGCAAGCTGACGATCACCACCACGCAGCTCGGCCCCGACTCCGCCCTGCACGGCGCCGTCGCCCTCGCCACCCGGGACATCTTCAGCGAACGGGGGATAGCCCGCCTGCTCGTCGACTGAGCACTACCGCGCGGTGCGGTATGCCTCGACGGCCGAAAGACGGGCGGTGACTGCCTCCGAGGCGCTCCGCAGGGCCGCGAGGGTGCGGGGGACGTTGGCGTGCGCCGTGGTGGCGACGACCGACAGCGCGCCCAGGTAGGCGACGTCCCGCGGTCCGCGGATGGGCACGGCCACGGCGAAGTAGCCGAGCCGGTGTTCCTCGACCTCGGTGGCGTAGCCCTGCTCCCGGATGCGCACGAGTTCGCGTGGGAGCCGGTCGGCGGTGAGGGTGTGGGCGGTCATCCGGCGCATACGGGGGGCCAGTTGCGCCAGCGGGTACTGGTCGGGCAGCAGGGCCAGGGTCAGCTTTCCCGGGGCCGTGCTGTGCAGTTGCAGGAGCCGCCCGCCGAACGGCGCGCCGGCTCGGTTGCGATGCCGGCCCGCGTTGTCGACGCACAGCAGGTCGGAGCCCTTCGGGACGGACAGCGAGACCGGGCTGTCGAGGGCCTGCGCCAGGTTCTCCAGGACCGGCCGCGCGGCCTGGCGCAGGGTGCGCGGCCGGGAAGCGCGCAGGCCGATCGCGTACAGCTGGAGGCCGAGCCGGTAGTCCGAGCCGTCCCGCTCCAGCAGCTCGCAGGCGACGAGGTCCTGGCACAGCCGGTGGACCGTGGCCTTGGCCACCCCCGTGCGCGCCGTCAGCTCGGTGAGGCTGAGGGCGAGGTCGCTGTCGCCGAAGGCCGACAGGATGAGCCCGACCTTGCCGAGTACGGACCTGGGGGGTGTGCTGTGCCCAGGGGGCCGCCCGTCCGGCCGGGCCTCCTCGCCATGGCCACGAGGTACCGCTGCAGCCGTCACGACATGCCCTCCTCGCCCGCCGATGTGCCTTGTCGAGGCCACCATTAGTTCTGAGGATGGACAATATAGAGAGTTTGGCCTGAGAGGAACGCCGGGACGGTCACATTTCGGCGCGGGCCGCCAGATCGAGCGCCACGTCCGTGATCATGTCCTCCTGGCCGCCGACCATGCCTCGACGGCCGACCTCGACCAGGATCGTGCGCGTGTCCAGCCCATAGCGGGCCGCCGCCGCCTCCGCGTGGCGCAGAAAGCTGGAGTACACCCCCGCGTAGCCGAGGCTGAGGGTCTCCCGGTCTCCGACAGCCGGAGCACCTTGATCATGAGATCGGTGCCGATGTTGCCCGAGCCGATGACGGCGACCTTCGTACGGGCACTGCTCACGGCCGCTCTCCTTCCGTGGCTTCTTCCGCGGCTTTTGTGGCTTCCGTCGCGAACTCGACGGACACGCGGCCCAGCCGGCTGATCCGGGCCTCGAACCGGTCCCCGGGCGACGCGACGGCCATCGGGCCGAGCGCCCCCGTCAGCACGACATCGCCCGCGCGCAGCGGATCGCCCATGGCGGCCAGCGTCGAGGCGAGCCACACGGCGGCGTTGAGCGGGCCACCGAGGCAGTCGGCGCCGGTGCCCTCGGAGACCGGTTCGCCGCCGCGCGTCATGGTCATCCGGACGCCGTGCAGATCGAGGCCGGACAGCGGCACCGGCGTACCGCCGAGGACGAACAGGCCGCTGGAAGCGTTGTCCGCCACCGTGTCGACGATGGTGATGTCCCAGTCGGCGTTGCGGCTGTCCACGATCTCCAGCGCGGGCAGCGCGAACTCGGTGGCGCGCAGCACGTCGGCGACCGTGCAGTCCCGGTGGGGCAGGCCGGCGCCCAGCACGAGCGCCACCTCCGCCTCGACCTTGGGCTGGATGAGCCGGCCGGCGGCGACCGACCCGCCCTCGGGGAGGGCCATGTCGGCGAAGAGCGTGCCGAAGTCCGGCTGCCCCACCCCCAGCTGGGCTTGGACCGCGGGGGAGGTCAGCCCGATCTTGCGGCCGACGATGCGCCGCCCCCCGGCCACCGCGTGTTCGACGTTCACGCGCTGCACCGCGTACGCGGTGTCCAGGTCACCGTCGGCCAGCAGGGAGCGGACCGGCGGACAGGCGACGCCGGTGCGCTCGGCCTCGCGGAGCGACTCGGCCGCCTTGGCCACGTCCGGGGCGTTCACCGGCCATTCACCAGAGCCGTGTCGACGCCCAGCGGGCCGAGGGAGGCGGCGCCACCGGGGCTGCCCAGCGGGGCGTCCCGGCCGGGCAGGACCTCCTCGAAGAACCGCCGGTTGTCCGCGCGGTGATCCGGATCCGCCTTCCGGTCCACGGTGATCGCCTGCTCGGGGCAGGCGACCTCGCAGGCGCCGCAGTCGATGCACTCCACCGGGTTGATGTAGAGCTTGCGCTCGCCCTCGTAGATGCAGTCGACCGGACACTCTTCCATGCAGGACCGGTCCATGATGTCGACGCAGGACGCGCCGATGACGTAGGCCATGTCAGTTCTCCTTCTCGGTGGAATGCCCGGGGAACAACGCCGCCTCCGGGTCGATGACCGTGGCGGCGTTGTTGACGGCCGTGGCGGCCTCGCCGAAGCCGACGGAGATCAGGCGCACCTTGCCCGGGTAGTCGGTGATGTCGCCGGCCGCGAAGACGCGGGGGAGGTTGGTGGCCATCCGGGTGTCCACGGCGATCCGCCGCGCCTCGAGGGTGAGGCCCCAGTGCCGCAGCGGGCCGAGGTCGGCGACGAAGCCGAGCGCCGCCACCACGGTCTGCGCGGGGAGGCGCCTGGTGTCCTTGGTGACGCGGTGGCGGATCTCGACCTCCGCCAGCCGCGCGGTCCCGGACAGGCCGCTCACCTCGCAGTCGGTGAGGAGTTCGATGCCGAGCGCCCGGACCTTCTCCACCGACGCGCGGTGGGCGCGGAACCGGGCGGTGCGGTGCACCAGCCGGACCGAGCGCGCGACGGGGGCCAGCAGGGCGGCCCAGTCGAAGGCGCTGTCGCCACCGCCGACGACCACGACGTCATGGCCGGCGTGGGCGGCGGGGTCGGGTACGAAGTACACCTGGCCGCGGCCGAGGAAGTCCTCCCCGGCCGGGAGCGCCCGCGGAGTGAAGGTCCCCACCCCTCCGGTGATCACGACCGCCCCGGCCCGTACGGCCGTACCCCGGTCGCTGCGGACCACGGGCAGGCCGTCACCGTCGTACGAAAGATCCACCGCGCGGTGGCCGAGGAGATAGCGGGTGCCGTGCACATCCGCCTGCGCGACCAGGCTGTCGACCAGGTCGCGACCGCGTACGGAGGCGAACCCGGCGATGTCGAAAATGGGCTTCTCCGGGTACATCGCGCTGATCTGCCCGCCCCGCTGGGGGAGTACATCCATCACGGCGACGCTCAGGCCACGGAAGCCCGCACAGTAGGCGCCGTACAGGCCCGACGGGCCGGCGCCGATGATCAGGATGTCCGTCTCGATCACCGCCGCATCCTCCGCGGCGACCGGCTCATCGTTAAGAACGTTCATGGTCGAGGAGCGTAGGTACGCCCAGGTCACGGTCCAACGGAACCGGTCCGCCTGGCGGGACACCGCGCCCGGAACGGTACGGCACGCGGGTGGCGGCCCCAGGATCCGGTGTGCCTGCGCCGACGCCCCCACACGCGTGAGAACGGTGGAACCAAGGCTCTCGCAGCCTTCGTTCCACCGCTCTCACGCCGGACGAACCGGACTCTCACACGGCCCGGGTCACCTCCACCGTCCCCGTGACACACTCCGAGCCGTCGGCCTTGAGGACGCGCACGTCGAGACGGACCCGCGGGCCCTCGACCGCCGTGACCGTCGCGGCCCAGGTCAGCTGCTCGTCCGCCACCGCCGTGGCGACATTGCGCCACGCCACCGACTCCAGCCGGGCGTCTGGCCCCGCCCACTCCAGGGCGTGGCGGCTGAGCATCTCGCCATGCAGCGTGGACTGCACGACCACATCGGGGAACCCCTCCGACGCGGCGAACTCCGCGTCGTAGTGGATGCGGTGTGCGTTCCACGACACCGCACTGAACCGGAACAACTGCACCCTGGAGTGGGTGTAGCCACGCCGCGGACACTCTTCGCCGACAGCGAGCGCCGTCATCGGTCACCTCTGGGGGCTCTCGGGGAGTCCAGCACCACGATCGTCTCGTCCACGGCCGCCAGCTCGCTCCCGTCGTGGGACAGGAACCGGGTCTGGACGCCCAGCAGGACGAACTCACCCGACCGTCCGCGCTTGCGCCGCGCGGAGACGACGGCACGGCTCGCCGTGACCCGGGCGCCGGCGACCGGGGACCGGACCAGGCGCACCGACTGGCCGCCGTGCACCTGACGCACCGGAAGGCCCTGGGTGCACGGCGACTCACGCCGCGCGAGACCGTCCGGCCGCAGCTCCTGCTCCGGCGGACCGTCCTCCCAGCTCATGGTCGCCGCGAGGAACAGGGCAGGGGCCTCGACGGCCCGGCCGGCCGCTTCCAGCGCGCGGGCCCGGCGGATGTATGCGCCGTCGTTGAGGGCGGCCGCGTAACGGCAGAAGTCCTTGACCGTCGGCGCGCCGCAGTCCTCGTCCTGCCACTCGTCCAGCAGACCGCGCGCCCGTGACAGCACCTCGTCCAGAGCCGTCATGGTGTCTTCTTGTTCGCTCACAGCGCCGCCCTCAGCGCGCGGCTGATGCCGAGCCCCGCCGTACGCAGGGCGCTGGCATGGGCGACCGCGTCCACGCGGTAGGTCGGCGCCGTGATCGACAGGGCCCCGGCGAGGGTGTCCCGCCTGGCGAACACCGGCACCGCCATGCTCATATAGCCGAGCCGGATCTCCTCCGCCTCCGTGGCGATGCCCTGCTCGCGGACGCGCTCCAACTGGCTGCGCAGCCTGCCCGGCGAAGTGATGGTGTGGCGGGTGAACGGCTTGAGGCCGTTTCTGACCACCTCGCCGAACAGGCTGCCGGGGGAGTGGGCGAGGATCGCCTTGCCCGTGGCCGTGCAGTACAGCGGAAGCCGCCCCGCCACCCGCGACTCCTCGCTCAGTCCCCGGTGGGGCAGGATCTTCTCCAGGTACACCACATCCAGCCCGTCGTGGATGGCGAAATGGATGGTCTCCCGCGTGGCCAGCAGCAGATCCTCCATATACGGCTGGGCCACCTCCCGCAGGATGCGCTGCCGGTGCACCAACTGGCCGATCTCGAACAGGCGTAGTCCGAGGCGGTAGTTGCAGCCCGCCCGTTCCAGGAGCCCCCATTCGACCAGCTCCTGGGAGAGCCGGTGCACGGTCGCCTTCGCCACGCCCGAACGGCGCACCAGGTCGGCGAGCGAGAGCGAGTCGTCGTCGGCGGTGAATGCCTCCAGGATGGACCGGACCTTGCCGAGGACGGAGTTCATCGGATCGGGACAGGAACGGATGGCGCGGTCGATGGGGACTACGGTCATGGCAGGCACCTCACGATCAAGCGGCCGAGGATGCGGCGAGGAACGCCAGGCTGAGCGGGTTGTACAGATCGGCCTTCTCGTGCTGCGGCCAGTGGCCGCATTCGTTGAAGACCTCCAGCCGTGCCCCGGGGATGGCGGCCGTGATGGCCTCGGCCTCCGGCACGGCGCCGAACGGGTTCTTGTTGCCCCAGACCACCAGCGTCGGCGCCTTGATCCGGGCCATGCGGTCGGGCCGCAGCAGGTTGCGCTCGCGTGCCTCCGTCTCCTGCAGCGCCAGCAGGTTGTGCAGGTTCTGCTGGAAGTCGGGGTGGTGGTAGATGTCATAGCGGACCTGGGTCAGCTCCTCGCCCAGGTCCTCGTCCCACTCGGCCCACAGCAGCCGCAGACGGTCCCGGGTGTAGGAGATGTCCTCGTTGAGGGCCGCGTTGCGCGTGGACTTCTTCAGCCGCTCCATCACCTCCGGATTGATCTTCGTCCCGCCCATGCACAGCAGTTGGAGGGAGGCCACCCGGTCCGGGTACTCGCTCGCGGCCCACGATGCCACCCAGCCGCCCAGCGACTCGCCGACCAGATGGGCGCGCTCGGCGCCCACCGCGTCCAGGTACGCCATCAGGTGGTCGACATACGCGGGGATCTCGCCCGGGCGGTCGGGCTTGCCCGTGTAGCCGTGGCCGAGCATGTCGATGGCGTGGCAGCGGTAGCGCTCGGCGTGTGCCGGGATGTTCCGTACGAACGCCTCCAGGTGGCCGGTCGTGCCGTGCAGGAACACCACGTGCTCGCCGTCCGCGGGGCCCGCCTGCAGGGCTCGGGTCGTGATGTCACCGGTGGCGACGTAGGCGTGACGGTAATCGACGCCCGCCAGTTCGGTCCAGATGCTCATGACTGCCTTTCCTTGGTCTGCGCGACGGTCTGCGTGACGGTCTGCGCGAGGGGCTGGGCGGGGGTTCGTGCGGGGTCGAGCACGGCAACCCCCATACCGGTGAGCCACTCGGGCATCGATTCGTAGCCGAGACGCCGGCCCGGGACGTGATCGAGCAGCGCCGCCATCAGCAACCAGGTGCGCAGCTCCTGGGCGCCGTTGCCGGCCACCCGCTCCAGTTCCTCGGTGGTGTACTCGGTGAGCTGGTGGGCCTGTCCCTGTTCGAGCCAGGACAGGAACTTCTGGTCGAACTCGGGGTTGATCGCCGCTTCGGCGGCCCGGATGATCTCGCGGCGCCGGACGTCGTAGTCCTGCCAGTTGTCCCGGCCGTTCAGCCAGGCGCCGACCATGAACTCCTCGTCCTCGCCGTTCGGGGAGCGCCAGTCCGGCCAGGGCAGCCGGTGGGACAGCCCGCCGGAGCCGATGACCGCCACCCGGCGGTCGCCGGGGAACGCCAGGACCGCTTCCCGGATCGCCCGGCCGAGCCGCTCACAGCGGTCGAGGGTGGGCAGCGGAGGCGCGAAGACGTTGACGACGAGGGGTACGAGCTCGACGTCGAGCCCGTCGAGCAGGTACTGGATGGCGTGCGACTGGCCGTGGTCGATCTGGAGCCGGGCGGAGAACGCCACGTCGAAGCCGGACTGTTCCACCAGGGAGCCCGCGAGGTGCAGGGCCAGTGACCGGTCCACCGGCTGCGGGCCCTTCGGGGTGCCGGACTCCCCGCTGGCGACGCACTCGTCCACCCCGATGGTGAAGCTCGGAATCAGGTCGAGCCAGAACCCCCGGAAGTGGTTGGAGCCGATGAGGATCACCGTGTCGGGACGCGCCGCGGCCAGCGCGTCGCGCGCCGCGCCGAGCGCGTCCCGGAACCGCTCGGCGCGGTCCTTGTGGTACGTCTCCTCCCAGTGGGTGTTCATCAGCGTGCTGTGCGACGCCCCGACTCCCAGGACTATCTCGGTCATGCCGCTGCTCCTTCCACCTCGGCGCGGGACCGGGTGACGGTGTCGACAGCCGTGCGGATCAAATGGTGTGTCAGCTTCTCCATGGCCCGCAGCGACACCGTGTTCATGCCGCGGGCGAAGTCGATCTCGAAGGGCGCCTCGGCCACCTTGGGCATGCCGACCCGCACCGTGGGGATGCCGCGGCCGCGCAGGATGTTGGCATCGGTGGCGCCGCTGTTTCCGGCGATCACCTCGTGCTCACGCCCCTCCAGGGCCTCCCAGGCGGCCGTGGCGCTGCGGTTGATCCACGACTCGCGCGGAGTGCGGGTGCCGGGGATCGCCAGCACCATCTCCGCCCGGACGTCGAGCCCGGGCGAGGCGGCCCGCAGAGCGGCCAACGCGTCCGCGAACTCCCGCTTGGCCTGCATCGGTGTCGTGTCCGGACTGATCCGCAGGTCCACCATGAGGGTGCACACGGCGGGGGTGACCGCCGCCATGCGCGGCCAGCCGCCGCGGATCGAGGCCACGATGCCCTGGGGTGCCACCGTGCCCGAGGTGTGCCGTTCGGCGTACTTCTCGAACCACTCCTCCAGGTAGCGGGTGACCTCCCCGGCGCGGGCGATGGCGTTGTCGTACGGGAGCCGGTGGCGGGAACCGGCGTAGGTGTGCGTGCCGTGGACCGTCACCTCGAACCAGACCAGTCCGACCTCGTCCCACGAGACCGTCCAGCCGGGCTTGGCGATGACCGCGTAGTCGGTCCACACGCCCTGTTCCAGCAGGAACGAGCATCCGGCGCCCTGGCCGGTGTTGCGGCGTGCCCCCACGGGCCGGGCGTTGGTGGGCATGCCGCCCGCGCCGAACGCTGCGACCAGGTCACCGGTGAGCGGGATGCCGGCCCGGGCGATGGCTTCCGTGGCCATCATCACGCAGGCGGCGTGCCCCTTGGGGTTGGAAGCGCCGAGCCCGGTGACCAGGTCGCCGTGGACGATGGTCGCGGGCCGCATGTCGTCCCGCAGAGCGGGGCCGATCCACGGCAGGTCCTCGCTCTCCTCGCCCACGGTCAGGGTGTCGATGGGGGCGTAGAGCATGAGGTCGGGGCCGGTGCCGTCGCCGGTCAGCCGCGCCCAGGCGTTGGCCTGGCGGTCGTCGAGGGGCTGGATGGCCGCGTGGCAGCCGGCGTGGCGGAGGGTGTCGGCGATGTGTGTGGCGAGCGGGCCCTCGTCCCCGGTGGGGCTGGGGATGTTCACCAGGCCCGTGATCAGCTCGCGGAGCCGGTCCGCGCTGACATTGCGGATGGCACCGGTGGCCCAGGAACGCCGCCGCTCGTCCAGTCCTGCCAGTGGGTCGGCGGTCACTGGTGGATCCTGTGGACCTGGGTCATGGTGGTCCGCGCGATGCGCTTCTTGGCCAGCGGGAGCCCGATAGCGATCGCGGCGCCCACCAGCAGGGTCATCAGGGTACGGAACATGTCACGCCTTCTCTTCGTGTCCAGGGGCGGCGCCGACCGCGGCAAGCTTCTTGCCGTACTCCTCCTCGCTGAGGTTCCGCCAGGCGGTGAGGGAGACGTCGGGCCGGTAGAGCTTCTCCGGCGGTGCGTCGGTGACGTCGACCATCCATGCGTCCTGGCCGGAGAACTGGCCGTGGAACAGCCAGCGGATCGCCCCGAGGTACTTGGCGTAGAAACGCAGGGTGTCCCAGCCCTCGGCGAAGTTGACCATCACGCCGACGTAGCGGTGGTTGTCCTCGTCGACCGGGACGTAGAACTCGTAGTGGATGAATTTGGGGTAGGCGATGCGCAGGACACCGGGCATCGACAGGGAGGCGAAGCCGGGGAAGTCCTGGGCCTCGATCGTCGGGTCGACGTGGTCGGCCTTGCCGGTGTTGCCGAGGTTGAAGGTCTCCTTCGGCGGCTGCATCTTCCACCAGCGCTTGTTCGTCCAGCGGCCCACCCCCGGGAACTCGGCCTCCCAGTGGACCTCGTCCTGGACCCGGTAGATCCAGCGGCCGCGCGGCACGATCCGGGTGATGTTCCAGGTCGGCATGGGCTTGAACAGCCGCCAGAGGGCCGTGCGGTGCAGATACTTGGCGTGGCCCTCGTCGAAGCCGTTCTCGCAGGCGAACCGCCAGTTGCCGCCGCGCGGCTCGATCCGTCCGCCCATCACGAACGGATTCTCGACGAGCTCCTCCGGAAGCTGGGAGTCGATCGGGTGCGGCTTCTCGTCGGCGATCGGGATGTACACCCACACCATGCCGAGGCGCTCCTCGACCGGGTAGGTGCGCACGCCCAGCTTGCCGGTCAGCCGGCACCCGGGACCGTCCGTGATGACCGCGGACAGCTGCCCGGTGGGCAGGTCGAAGGTCCAGCCGTGATACGGGCAGCTGACCGTACCGGGGAACTGCTGGTTGCCCTCCGACAGCGGCACGCCGCGGTGCGGGCAGCGGTTGTGCAGGGCGTACGCCGTGCCGTTGTCGCGGATCAGCGCGATCCGCTCGCCGCAGATGGTGAAGGGCAGCGGTTTGCCCGTGATCTGGCTGGACCAGGTGACCGGGTACCAGTAGCCGCGGAAGCCCGCGGCCGCACCGTCGTAGTGGGGCCAGGACGTCCAGTCCTGTCGGCCGGGTTCTGCTGCTTTTCTGCGGCGGCTCCGGACGGGGGTGGCCGTGTCGGGTGAGTCCTCGACCGTCATCGTGGGTGTCCTCCTGCTGCCGGTGTTCGGTGGACCCGAGCATCCGGCCCGGGCCGGATCCCGCCCAAGGGATCCGGTCCGCTGAGCAGACCGCGCTCTCCCCGGTGGACGGTGTGGACGGTGGCCCGGGCGGCGCGTCCCGCTGAGCGGACCCGGCCCGGTGCGCACGCCGCGGGGTGCGATCTATGGTGCGCGGGCTACGGTGCGGCGGGGTCCGCACCTCTGAGGGAACAAGGCCGCGGCGGAACAAACCGTGGCGGAACAAGGCCGTGAGCCCGGAGATACGGAGCGAAAACGTGAGTCAGCCGACGTCACAGTCCCTGGTGCTGGAGGAGTTCGGCTCCCTGCCGCGGCTCGTCGAGCGGCCGGTGCCCGAGCCACGTCCCGGCCACACCCTGGTGCGGATGAAAGCGGCCGCCGTAAGCCACCTCGATCTGAACGTCGTCGACGGAAAGTTCGGCATCCTCCCCGACCTGCCGGCGATTCCCGGCACCGAGGGCAGCGGCATCGTCATCGCGTCCGACACCCACCCCGAGGGAAGCCTCGTCCGGCTCCGCGGCAAGGCACTCGGACTGCGCCGGGACGGCACCTGGAGCGAACACGCGCTGGTCCCGGACGCCGCGGTGGAGGCCGTGCCGGAGGGCACGGACCCCGCCCTGGCCTGCTGCTACTTCTCCCCGGCGGGGACGGCCTGGGCCTCGGTGCACGCGGTGGCGGACGTCCGGCGCGGGGAGCGGGTGCTGGTGACAGGGGCGGCCGGTGCGGTAGGGGCGCTCACCGTCCAGGTCGCGGCCCGGGCCGGAGCCGAGGTCATCGGCGTGGTGGGCCGTCCCGGCAAGCTGCCGCACGTCCCGGCCCCCGCCACGGCACTGCTCGCCGCCGACCTGTCACCCGAAGCGGTCGGAGGCCAGGTGGACGTCCTCATCGACACCGTGGGCGGACCGGTTCTGCGCGACGCCCTGCCCCTGGTGCGCCCCCGCGGCCGTACCGCCCTCGTCGGCTACACCGCCGGCCGTGACTTCACCGTGGACCTGGCGGACTTCCTCCTCGCTGACGTGGAACTGCGGCCCGTGAACCTGATGTCCCGAGGCCAGGAGGTCGCCGCCGACGCCCAGCGCCTGCTGCGCGACCTGACCGCAGGCGACCTGAGCCTGCCCATCGAGCGCCACCGCATCGACGGCCTGGCCGAGGCCGTGGCCCGTCTGCGGTCCGGCGAGGCGGTCGGCAAGGTGGTCATCGAGCTTCCCTGACCGATCTCCCAGGACCGGGGCCGGTCAGCCCATCAGGACCACTGCCCTGCCCCGGCAGCACTCCACGTCACCCTCACCACCCTGCCCACCGCGCCCGACGAGATCCAGGGTGACCCGCCCCGTGGCCGGATCGACGGCGCTGACCGTGCCGCTCACCACGAGCCGCTCCCCGGCGTGGGCCGGCGCCCGGTTCTGCCAGCCGATCTCCAGGACCCGGCCCCCGGAGCCCGCGAACCTCACAGCGACACGGTGGAGGAGACAGCCGTGCAGCTGCGCCATGACGACCGGGCCGGCCAGGCCCTCGGAACGCGCGAACTCGGTGTCGTAATGGATGCGATGGGCATTGCGGGTGACCGCCCCGAAACGCAGCAGGGTGACGGCGTCCGGGGCGAACTCCACCGGCGGTACGGGCGCTCCCGTGTACACCTTCATCGGACGATGAACCTCTCCCGCACCTCGACGAGCGTGCCCCGCTCCGCCGCGTACGTCTTCTCGACGGTCAGCAGCAGGAACGGGGTTCCGCTGCCCTTGCGCGCGACGTCCGTGAGGACGCGGCGGACCTCGATCCGGTCGCCGACCCTCACCTCGCCGGTGAACCGGACCTCCTGGCCGCCCGCCATGAGCCGTACGGCCAGACCGTCGGTGCCCGGGACCTCGTCGCGGTACATACCGTCCGGCCGGAACTCGCCTTGGTCCACGCCTCCCGCACCGCGCAGCAGGCTCACCACATACATCGGGTGGACGGTGAAGTCGGGGCGCCCGGGGTCGATCAGGTGCGAGCTGGTCTCGCCGGCGGAGCGCGCGAACTCCGCCGCGTCCTCGGCCCGTACGACTCCCAGGTCCCGGTGTTCCGGCCGGCCGATCACCGACCTGGCCCGTTGCTCGGCCACTTCCCACGCGGACATGTGCTGCCTTTCTGTGGACACGACGGGCCGGGAGGCTAACCACCGCCCGGCGGCCCTCACCACGGGACCGGCCCGCTCAGCGGACCGGCCCGCTCAGCGGACCGGTCCGCTTGGGCGGAGATCCGCGGCCCCACACCATCGGGGGATGGACCTGATGAACATCCAGAAGCCGCCTCAGGGCGCCTACGCGGAAGCGGACGGCGTCAAGTACCACTACATCGAACTGGGCGCGGGCAACCCGACGATCTTCCTGCACGGCGGGGGCCCGGGGTGTACGGGCTGGTCCGACTTCGGACAGGTGGCGCCGCTGTTCGCCGCGGACCGCCACTGCTATCTCGTCGACATCCTGCAGTACGGCAAGTCCGCCAAGCCCGTCATCGAAGGCCCCATGTGGGACTACCACGCCGCCAAGACGGTCGCCCTGCTCGACACCCTGGGCATCGAGCGCGCCGACTTCGTGTGCAACTCCTGGGGTGGCACGATCGCCCTGAACCTGGCCGCGAAGTACCCCGAGCGGGTCCGGTCGCTGGTGATCACGGGCAGCATGCCCGTGTTCTACGGCCCGCTGGCCCCGCTGCCGGAGGGCGGCCGACGTGGCCGCAACGCCCGTGACGTGTACTACGGCGGCACCGGCCCGTCCTGGCAGAAGATGCGGGAACTGATCGCCCGCCTCGAGTGGTACGACCCCGACGCCGTCCCCGACGCGACCGTCACCCTGCGCCACGAGCAGAGCCTCGACCCCGAGGAGACCGCCCTCGCGGGCGCCTCCGACAACCCCCGGGGCGACTGGCAGGACCTCACCGCGGAACTCGGCGCCATCCAGGCCCCCACCCTCTTCGTCTGGGGCATGCACGACGCGTTCCTCACCCCGGACTACCCGCTGATGCTCGCCCGCATGATCCCCAAGGGCAATCTGCATGTGATGGACCACGTCTCCCACCACCCCCAGGAGGAGCGGCCGCACCACTACTACAGCGCGGTCACCGGCTTTCTGAACCAGCACCACGAGTGAGATTCCGCGGAGGAGATGTGAGCACCCCGGACATACGGGTCGTCGAGCTGTCCAGCCCCTTCACACGGTTCGCGGGCCGGCTCCTGGTCGGCCTCGGGCACGAGGTCGTGCTGGTCGAGCCCGAGGAGGGCGACGCGAGCCGACGCGAACTGAACGGCGACGCGTTCGTGCACTGGCACGCGGGCAAACGGTCCGTCACCCCCGAGTCCCCGGGGGAACTGCGCCGCCTGCTGGAGGGAGCCGACATCCTCCTCGACGGGACACCCGATGGCGCGGGCGAAGCCGTGACGGGGCTCGACCACCTCGTCCACGTCCGCGTCACCCCCTTCGGGACCGTGGGCCCCCGCAGCCACTGGCAGGGCACCGACCTGGTGGTCGCCGCGCTCGGCGGCATGCTCGCGCAGGTCGGCGACCCGGACGGCCCGCCCCTGCGCCTTCCGGAGAACCAGGCGGAACAGCTCGCCGGTGTGCACGCGGCCATCGCCGCACTGCTCGGACTGCGGGCCCGGCGCGAGGGTCCGGGTCAGCTCGCCGACGTGTCCGCGCAGGCGTGCGTGGCCGCCGCCCTGGAGGCCGGCACGCTCGCCTATCTGCACGAGGACCGGGTCCCGCCGCGGCCCGGCCGGGTGCACCCGCTGGTGCCGCACGGACTGTTCCGGGCCGCCGACGGCTATCTGGGCGGCGGACTCGGTGGCAGCCCTCGCATGTGGGACGCGCTGCTCGACTGGCTGCGCGAGGAGGGCGCCGAGGCCGATCTCGCCGAGCCGCGCTGGCAGGACCCGGTGGAGCGCAAGAAACACCAGGAGCATGTCTTCAAGGTCGTGCAGGACTTCGTGGGCCGGTGGCCGAAGGCCCGCTTCGCCGAACTCGCCCAGGCCAGGAAGTTGCCCTGGGCGGCCGTCGACCTGCCGCAGGAGATGACGGACAATCCGCAGCTGGCCGCCCGCGACTTCTTCACCCGGGTCGCGGGACGCACCGACCTCGGCTTCCCTTTCGCGTTTCCGGAGGGCCACCGGATCAAGGAGCTGGACCTCCCGGACCGGGGCGCGGACCAGCGGCTGCTGCACGAGCGCCGACCGACCCCGCGAGTGCCGGTGGCACCGGAACCCGCGCGGCCCGCCCTGCACGGCGTCCGCGTCCTGGACCTGACCTGGGTGCTCGCCGGGCCCTACGCCACCAAAGTGCTCGCCGACCACGGCGCCGACGTCATCAAGGTCGAGTCCATGGGCCGTCCCGACCCCACCCGGTTCGCGCCCTTCATGCACCTGTCCCGCGGACCGCACACCGACCCCGACACCAACGGCTACTTCAACGAGGTCAACCGCAACAAGCGCAGCCTGGCCCTCGACACCCGCACCGAGGACGGCATCGCCGTGCTGCGCGCGCTCATCGCCTCCTGCGACGTCCTGGTGGAGAACTTCAGCGCCACCGTCATGACCAAGCTCGGTCTGGGCTACGACACCCTCCGGGAGATCAACCCCCGCCTGGTGTACGTCAGCATGTCCGGCATGGGACACACCGGCCCGCGCAGTGGCTGGGTGTCCTACGCGGACACCGTGTCGGCCAGCTCGGGGCTCACGGGGCTGACCGGATGGGGCCCGGACGACGTGGTCGGCGTGATCTACGGTCACGGAGACATCGTCGCCGGCCTGCAAGCCGCGCTCGCCACCGTCGCCGCCCTGGAACACCGGGAGGAGACCGGGCGCGGACAGCACATCGACCTGTCCCAGCTCGAGGCGATCGCCTCCCACATGGGGACCAGCCTGCTCAACCCCCTCGAGCCCGCCGGGAACACCCACCCCCACTGGAGTCCGCAGGGCGTGTACCGCTGCCTCGGCGCCGACCGGTGGCTGGCCGTCAGCGTCCGCGACGACACCGAGTGGGCGGCGCTGTACACGGTGATCGGGCGCCCCGACCTCGCCACTGACGAACGCACCCGTACGGCGGGGGAGCGCAGCCGCCACACCGGCCTGGTCGACGACGCCCTCGCCGCCTGGGCCAGGTCCCAGCCGGCCGACGCCGCCGCCGAACTCCTCCAGGAGAAGGGGATACCGGCGGGTGCGGTGCAGGACGGCCGCGACCTCGTCGAGCACGATCCGCAGCTGCGGGCCAGGGGCTTCTACGTACGCGTGGAACACCCGGCCGCCGGCGCCTTTCTGCACGAAGGGCCGCCCGTCCGCCTCACCCGCACACACGGCTCCATCCGGAAGGCGGCACCCGTGCTCGGCGCCGACACCGACGACATCCTGCGCGAAGTCGCGGGCCTGCCACCGGAGCGGATCCGCGAGCTGCGCGAGCGCGGGGTGCTGCGGTGAACACCCTGACCATCCCCGGGCTGCTCCAGGCCGCGGCCCGGGACCACGGGGACCGGCCCTTTCTGCGGGTCGGAAACGTGGCCCGTACCTACCGGCAGACGCGCGAGGCCGCCGCCACCATGGCGGGGGCCCTCGCGGCCCACGGCTGCCGGCCGGGCGACCGCATCGCGGCGATGACGGGCAACCGGATCGAGCTCGTCGACCTGTTTCTCGGCACCGCCTGGCTCGGCGCCGAGCTGGTCCCCCTGAACACGGGGCTGCGCGGCCGCGGGCTACGACACGTCCTGGACCAGGCCCGCCCCACCCATCTGCTCGCGGAGGACGAGACGGCCGAGCGACTGTCGGCGGCCGGATTCCGGGGGACGCTGTGGCGCGCGGGAGCTGACGAGGCTCCGAGACCGGGTCACGGCCCGGCCCTGCCGCCGGCCCCCGTGCGCCCCGAGGACACCGCGTGCGTCCTGTTCACCTCCGGCACCACCGGAACCTCACGCGGGGTCCGCTGCCCCCACGCCCAGTTCGTCTGGTGGGGGCGCAATGTCTCCGACGCGCTGCGCCTCACCGCGGGCGACACCCTCTACACCTGCCTCCCGCTGTTCCACACCAACGCCCTGGGCGCGCTGGCGCAGGCGATGACCGTGGGGGCCGGGTACGCGCTCGCCCCGCGCTTCTCGGCCTCCCGGTACTGGACCGAGGCGGCCGGGGCCGGGGCGACCGTCGTCTATCTGCTGGGCGCTATGGTGCCGATGCTGCTGGCCCAGCCTCCGGGCGCCCACGACCGTGCGCACCGAACCATGCGAGGTCTCTCCCCGGCGACACCGGCCCACGCCTGGGAGCCGTTCCGCGAGCGGTTCGGCGTCACCCTGATCGACGGGTTCGGCTCCACCGAGACCAACCTCGTCATCGGCGCGACCCCCGAGGAACAGCGGCCCGGCTGGATCGGCACCCTGCGCGAGGGCTTCGACGCCCGTGTCGTCGATGAACGGCTCATCCCCGTCCCCGACGGCACCCCGGGAGAGCTGCTGGTGCGCAGCCACCGGCCGTACGCCTTCGCCACCGGCTACCTGGGCGAGCCGGCCGAGCCCGTGGACGCGTGGCGGCACACGGGAGACCGGGTGGTCCGCGCACCCGACGGCTGGTTCCGGTTCGTCGACCGCATCAAGGACGTCATCCGCCGCCGCGGCGAGAACATCTCCTCCTGCGAGGTGGAGACGGTTGTCCGCGGGCATCCGGAGGTCGCCGACGCGGCGGTCTTCCCCGTGCCGTCGGAGCTGGCGGAGGACGAGGTCATGGCCGCGGTGGTGCCCCGCGCGGGCGGCGCGTTCGCCCCGGCCGACCTGATACGCCACTGCGAGCGCGAACTGCCCCCGTTCGCCGTTCCCCGCTATGTGGACAGCCTGCGCGAGCTGCCGCTCACCGAGACCGGCAAGGTGCGCAAGGCGGTGCTGCGGGCGCGGGGCGTCACGGACGCGACCTGGGACCGCCTCACCCCCGAGGCCGGTCCGCCCACCGGGCGATGACCTCGGCGAACTCGCCGGGCAACTGCTCGGGCACCGGGACGTGTCCGCCGGGCAGGACCGCGGTCTCGCAGCCGAGCGCCGCGCCGAACTTCTCCAGCGACGGCAGGGAGTAGTGGTCGTCCGGCGCGCAGACGGCGAGGACCGGGGCCGAGACAAGCGCCAGCCGCTCCTCCATCCGGTACCGGTACACCGCCTTGTGCCCCTCCTCCACCCGGTCGAGCACCGTCAACGCGTCAATCACATAGCGCGTCAGCGCGGCCTCCTCGCCCACCTGGTAGAAGCCGCGGCGACGGTTCCACAACTCCACCAGATGCGAGCCGTCCGGCTTCGGGTCCACGTGGTCGATCGGCGGGCGCCCGGCAACCGCCGCGCGCTTGGCCTCGTCGACGAAGGACGTGGCGGAGAGCAGCAGACTGCTGATCCGGTCCCGCAGCCGGGCGGCCACCTCCACGGCCACCACACCGCCAGTGTGGTGGCCGACCAGATGAAACGCCCCCAGCCCCAGCGCGTCCGCGAGCGCCTCCACCCCGTCGGCGAACCGCTCGATCGAATGCGGCCCCTCCGGCTTGGCCGAGGCGCCGAACCCCAGGGTGTCCATGGCGATCGCCCGGTGCGCCCGTCCCACCAGCGGCAGCACCTCGGCGAACTCCGTCCAGGAACGCGGCGTCTGGTGGAGCATCAGGACCGGCTCACCGGCCCCGCACTCGACGTAGTGCAACTGTCCGAAGGAGCTGGGCGCGTAGCCGCGTCGCATCGTGTTCGCCATGGCTGTGACTGCCTTCCGGTCGGTGGCGGGACACCCGCACACTCTCGTCGCCACCGGCCGCCCGGACCAGGCGGACGGTCCGCTGTCCGGACCGGCCACCTCACTCACCTGGACCGGCCTGGACACCATCGACGGCGCCGGGGGGCGGGGACTGAAGTGATTCCGTTTATTTCTGTCAATGCGTCTTCTGGATTTCGCGCCGAATCGCTAAAATCTCGGCATGTCGAATCCACATTCCGCCGCCGACCCCAGAGAACAGGACATCCACGCGGGTCAGGCATCGTACACCAAAGGGCTGCTCACTATATACGACTTCATGGTGTTAGGTCTGAGCTGCCGCTTCGCCTGGGGCTGTAGCAAGACGGAAATCATGCGCAACTATCAGGGCGCCCTGGGCGCCCGCCATCTGGAGATCGGTGCGGGGACCGGGTATTTCCCGGCCAAGGCGCGGTTTCCGGTGGCCCGCCCGGAAATCACGCTACTGGATCTCAACCCGAAGACGCTGGAATACGCCAGCCGACGACTGGCTCGGCTGCGTCCGCGAACCGTCCAGGCCAACGCGCTTGACCAGCTCTCTTCCTGGCAGGGGGTGCCCGCGGGCGGCTTTGACTCCGTGGCACTGAATCTGCTGCTGCACTGCATTCCCGGCACCATCGCCGAAAAGGCGGACAAGGTCTTCACGAACGTGGCGACTGCCGGCCGGTCGGGGGCCCGGGTGGCGGGCAGCACCGTTCTGGCAAAGGGAGTTCCAGTGTCCCGCGCGGCCCGTTCGCTGATCCGCGATTACAACAAGCGGGGCTCCTTTCATAACGCCGACGACAGTCTCGACGATCTGAAACTCATGCTCGACAAGCATTTCGCCGAGCATCAGCTCACTGTGCGCGGCTGTACGGCGCTGTTCTCCGCGGTCGTACCCTGAGAAAAACAACGGGCAAAGGGGGGCGGGGCGGTGGACCGGGCGAGACCGGTCCACCGCCCCACTATTCCGGGGTCAACCCTGTAGCAACTCCTTGACGAGATATTCGGCAAGTGCCGCGGGCGTGGGGAAGTCGAAGGCCACGGTGGCCGGCAACGTCAACCCGGTGACGACAGCCAGCCGGCGCCGCAACTCGACCGCGGTGACCGACTCCAGCCCCAGTTCCCGCACGCCCTCTTCCGGGCCGATGCTGTCTGGGCTGTCATGGCCGAGCACCGCTGCCAGCTGCGCCCGCACGGCGCCGAGCAGCAAGCCGTACCGCTCCTCCTCGGCCAGCGCGGCTAGCTGCTCCGGCCGTACCGTCCGCTCCGGCTGCTGCCCGTGCCGCCCGTTCCCCACGACTGCCGCGCGGCGGTCGCGGATCTCCGGGATGCCGTCGAACAGGGCCGTCGAGGGCCGTTCCGCCAGGTAGTCCGCGACCTCGCGCCACTGGATGTCGGCGAAGGCGAGGGACTCGCCGCGGCCTTCCATGAACGCCCGCTCCAACACGTTTCCGAGCAGTGCCTGGGGCAACGGCCGCTGCCAGCCGCCGAGGACCGATCCGATGCCGTCGGCACCGGCACCGGCACCGGCACCGGCACCGGCAGCGTGGGTGGCCCATGGGCCGAGAGCGAGCAGGGACGCGGCCCGGCCCTGCACACGGCGACGTTCCACCAGCGCGCTCAGCCACATCGCCGCGGGCGCCTGCCATGCGTGGTCCGGGACGCCCAGGAACCCGGCCAGCGGCACGCACACCACAAAGGACTCCAGGTCCATGTCCCCGGTGAGAGCGTCGAGGTGTCGCACTGGAGCGGTGAGCGCGTGGGTCGGCTCGTTCGGTCCGGCCGGGACAAAGCACACCACGCGGGCCGGTGCACACTCCACAGGCATCTTGGCCAGGACCTCCGCGACAGCGGCGCGATCGGCCAGGTCGCAGGAGAACACCGTGGCCTCCGTTCCCGCCGCGTCGGCCACGGCCGCCAGCCGGGAGCGAGCTCCGTCGGTCTCCCCGCCCTCCGGCACCAGGACCATCACGTGCTCCGCACCTTGGCTCGCCAGCCACCGCACGGCCGGCTCGGCGGCGGGGGCCAGACCGTTGACGATCAACGTGGTGCCGCTCAGCTCCCGGCCGCCGCTCAACTCCCGGCCGCCGCCGTCCCGGCGGGGCGCCGCCGTCAGCCGCCGCGCGAAGACACCGCTGTCCCGGACAGCCACCTGGTCCGCGCCAGACCCTCCGGCCAGCACCCGCGCCAGGGCGGCGGACACCGACGGGCGAGCCCCCGCCGGCAGGTCCACCACCCCGCCCCAGCCGGCCGCCCGCTCGAGGCCGAGCCCCTGGGCCAGTCCCCAGAGGGCGGCTTGGTGGGGGTCGGGTGCGGGGTCGCTGGGTGTGGTGGTGACGGCGTTGTGGGTGATGAGCCACAGAGGTGCGGTGATGTTGTGCTGGTCGAGGTCGCGGAGGAGTTGGGTGGTGGTGGCGAGGGGGTCCGGGGTGTGGGTGAGGGAGAGGAGGGACAGTACGCCGGCGATGGGCTGGTTTGGGGGGTCGGTCGGCTTGTGCAGGGTGTTGTGGCGGGGGTCGCCGATGGGGAGTGGTACGACGTCGGCGCCGTGGGTGGTCAGCGCTTGTGTGCACAGTTGGACGAGGGGATGGTCGAGCCGGTCGTGTGGCGCGGCTACCAGCCAGCGTCCCGACAGCACCGCCGGGCCGTCGGCCACCACCGGACTCCACACGATCCGGTAGTACCAGGAGTCCGCCTCGGCCTTCCGGCGCTGCGCCCGCCGCCACGACGCCAGAGCCGACACCATGGGCTTCAGCGTCTCGGCATCGGCGGCGCCGTCCAGACCCAAGGTCCGGGCGAGCGCCGGCACGTCGCCGGACTCCAGCAGCTCCCACAGCCGGGCGTCCGCCGCCTCCCGCACCGTGCCCTGGTGGGTCGGCATGGTGGCGGGTGGTGTCGGCTGCGGCCAGTAGCGCTGGTGTTGGAAGGCGTAGGTGGGGAGGTCGATCCAGGGGTGGTGTGGGTGGTGGTAGGTGGTGTGCCAGTTGATGGGGGTGCCGTGGGTGGCGAGTTCGGCGAGGGAGAGGGCCAGTTGGGTGCGGGTGCCGTGGTCGCGGCGGAGGGATCCGGTGACCACGGCGCGGGCGTTGAGGGCTTCGGTGGTTTCCTGGATGCTGGTGGTGAGTACGGGGTGTGGGCTGATTTCGATGAAGGCGCCGTGGCCGGTTTCGAGCGCGGTGGTGATGGTGGGGGCGAAGTGTACGGGGTGGCGGAGGTTTCGGTGCCAGTACTCGGCGTTCATCTGGGAGCCGTCGATGAGTTGTTCGTCGAGGGTGGACCAGATGGGGATGTCGCCGGGCCGTGGTTGTATGGGGGCGAGGGTTTGGAGGAGTTGGTCGCGTACTGCATCGACGTGGGGGCTGTGGGAGGCGTAGTCGACCGCGATCCACCGCGCGCGGATCCCTTGTTCTTCGCTTGCGGCCATGATCTGTGTGAGTGCGTTCTGGTCGCCGGAGATGACGGTGGTGTTGGGGCCGTTGACGGCGGCGATGGACACTTGCCCTGACCATGCCTCGATCAGTCCGGCCACGGTGTTGGTGTCTGTGGCGAGGGTGGCCATGGTGCCCGCTCCGGCGAGGGTCAGCAGTGCGTGGCTGCGTAGTGCCACGACTCGTGCGGCGTCGTGGAGGGTGAGTGCTCCGGCTACGCAGGCGGCGGCGATTTCTCCTTGGGAGTGGCCGATTACGGCGGTGGGGGTGATGCCCTGGTCCTGCCACCAGGCCGCGAGCGACACCATTATCGCCCATAGTGCGGGCTGGACGATGTCCACGCGGGCCAGGGCCTCTTCGTCGGCCAGTACGTCCCTCAGTGACCATGGCACGAACTGCGAGAGTGCCTGCTCGCACTCGGCGAGTCGGTTGGCAAACACCTCGCTGGTCTCGGCCAGCTCCAGCCCCATGCGTGCCCACTGCGAGCCTTGGCCGGGGAAGACGAACACCACCCGATCGGCGCCCGGCACCACTGTGCCGCGCACCACCCCGGCCGCAGGACTGCCGGATGCCAGTGCTTCCAGCCCGGTCAGGAAGCCTTCGCGGTCTTCGGCCACGACCGCTGCCCGGGTGTCCAGGGCGGCGCGGTGGGTGGCCAGCGCATGGCCGACCGCGGCCGTATCGACGTCTCTCTCCGCGCTCAGCCAGTCCCGTAGCCGTGCGGCCTGGCCTCGTACGCCGCCTTCGCCGCGGCCCGATATCAGCCATGGCACCGCTCCCGGCACGGCAGCCGTGACAGACAGGTCGGCCTGCGTCTCCGGCGCCTGTTCGAGGATGACGTGGGCGTTGGTGCCGCTCATACCGAAGGAGGAGACGCCGACGCGGCGGGGGCGATCGACCCCCGGCCATGCGCGGTGCTCGGTCAGCAGTGACACCGCACCCGCCGACCAGTCCACTTCGCCCGACGGCCGCTCCACATGCAACGTGCGCGGCAACTCGCCGTGTTGCAGTGCCATCACCATCTTGATCACGCCCGCGACACCGGAGGCGGCCTGGGCGTGTCCGATGTTGGACTTCAACGAGCCCAGCCACAGCGGCCGATCCTCCGTACGCCCCTGCCCGTAGGTGGCGAGCAGTGCCTGGGCCTCGATCGGGTCGCCGAGTCGGGTGCCGGTGCCGTGTGCTTCGACGGCGTCCACGTCGGCTGCTGACAGTCTCGCGTTTGCCAGTGCTTGTCGGATGACTCGTTGTTGTGATGGGCCGTTGGGGGCGGTGAGGCCGTTGGAGGCGCCGTCTTGGTTGATGGCGGTGCCGCGTACGACCGCGAGTACCCGGTGGCCGTTGCGTTGGGCGTCCGACAGCCGCTCCAGGAGGAGCAGGCCTACGCCCTCGGCCCATCCCGTACCGTCGGCGTTGTCCGAGAACGCCTTGCACCGGCCGTCCGCTGCCAGGCCGCCCTGCCGGGAGAACTCCACGAAAGCTCCGGAGGTGGACATCACCGCGACGCCGCCGGCCAAAGCGAGTGAGCATTCTCCTGTCCGGAGCGATTGGGCGGCGAGGTGGAGGGCGACGAGGGAGGAGGAGCAGGCGGTGTCGACGGTGACGGCGGGTCCTTCGAAGCCGAAGGTGTAGGCCACGCGGCCGGAGACGACGCTTGCGGCGTTGCCGGTCAGCAGGGTGCCGGTGGTTCCTTCGGGGGTGTTCATGACCAGTGTGGCGTAGTCCTGGCCGTTGGTGCCCGCGAACACTCCGGTGTCCGTGCCGCGCAGGGACTGGGGGTCGATGCCGGCGCGTTCGAATGTCTCCCAGGCTGTTTCGAGTAGCAGTCGTTGTTGCGGGTCCATAGCGGTGGCTTCGCGGGGTGAGATGCCGAAGAAGCCGCTGTCGAAGAGTGGGCTGTTGTAGAGGAAGCCGCCGGAGTGTGCTGTGCTTGATCCGGTGTTGCCTTCGGTGGTGCCGAGTAGTTCGTTCAGGTTCCAGCCGCGGTCGTCGGGGAAGGGCCCGATGGCGTCCACCCCGGTGGCCACGAGCTCCCACAGGTCCTCCGGGGCGCGTACTCCGCCCGGGTAGCGGCAGCTCATTCCCACGATCACCACGGGATCGACGTCCGCCGCCGTACGAGCGCCATCGGACCGCGCCACGGCGAGCCCGGGCTCCTCACTCTCCCCGCCGGTGAGTTCACCACGCAGATGGCGGGCGAGAGCGCTGATCGTCGGTTGGTCGAAGGCGAGGGTCGGGGGCAGCAGAAGGCCGGTGGCCTCGGTCAGGCGGTCTCGGAGCTCTACGCCGGTCACCGAGCTGAAGCCCAGGTCCTGGAAGGCGCGGTCGACTTCGACTTCGGCTTCCGGATAGTGGAGCACCTGGGCGGCTTCGGTCTGGATGAGCCTGATCAGGTGGCGCTCCTGCTCGGCCGGGGGCAGCGGGGAGAGCCGGGCCAGCAGCCGTTCGGTGGTCTCCGAGCCCGCTCCGGCCATCGGCTCCACGACGTCCTCGGTGGCGGGACCGACGGGTGCGCCGACTTCCACGGCCTCGGCAGCTGCGCCCGTGCCCGTGCCGGCGATCCAGTAGTGCCTGCCCTGGAAGGCGTAGGTGGGCAGGTCGTGCCAGCCCTGCCAGGTGGCGGCGGCGCTGCCGTAGACGGCGTCCCAGTCCACCGGAACGCCATGGACGGCCAGCCGGGACAGGCCGGTGACCAGTGTGGCGGCCTCCGGCCGGTCACGGCGCTGCATGCCGACGACCAGGACCGGGCCGGAAGCCTCGGGCAGCCTGGCGGCGACCGTCTGCTCGACCATGCCGGACAGCACGGCGTCCGGACCCAGTTCCACGAAGCCGGTGGCGCCGGAGGCGGCGGCTGTGGCGATCGCGTCGGCGAACCGCACGGTGGAGCGGACCTGGTCCACCCAGTATCCGGGGTCGTTCCACTCACCGTCCACGGTCGTCCCCGTGACGGTGGAGACGACCGGCAGTTTCCCTTCCCGGAAGGAGATACGCGACAGCGCCTCGGCGAAGGCGCCGGTCATCGGAGCCATCAGCGGGGAGTGGAAGGCGTGGCTGACCCTCAGCCGCTTCACCCTGCGGCCCCGCTCCTGCCAGGTGCGTGCCCACCGCTCCACCGCCGCCTCATCCCCGGAGAGCACCACCGAGTCCGGCCCGTTGACGGCGGCGATGGCGACGCTGTCCTCGTGTCCGGTCAGCAACTCCCGGGCCTCCTCGGCGTCGGCCTGCACCGCGACCATGGCACCGCCGACGGGCAGTTCCTGCATCAGCCGGCCGCGGGCGGCGACCATGCGCACCGCGTCCTCCAGCGACAGCACTCCTGCCACATGGGCGGCGGCGATCTCGCCCACCGAGTGGCCGACCAGGAACCGGGGCCGTACGCCCCAGGACTCCACCAGCCGGTACAGGCCCACTTCGACGGCGAACAGGCCCGTCTGTGCGTAGACGGTCTGGTCCAGTAGCTGCGCCGCGTCGCTCCCCGGTGCGGCCCAGACGACCTGCCGCAGCGGGTGGGTCAGGGAGCCGGAGAGCTCCCGGTCCACGGCCGCGCACACCGCGTCGAACGCCTCGGCGAAGGCGGGATGGCGGCGATGCAGGTCCCGCCCCATGCCGGGCCACTGCGCGCCCTGGCCGGGGAAGACGAACGCCAGCTGGTGGGCGTCGGCGGCCACGGTGCCGCGTACGACACCGGGCGCCGGCTCGCCCGCGGCGACGGCTTCCAGCCCGGCGAGGAAGCCTTCGCGGTCCGCTGCCACTACCGCTGCCTGGGTGTCGAGGCCGGCGCGGCGGGTGGCCAGCGCGTGGCCGACGCCGGCCAGGTCGACGGTGCCCATGTTCTCGTGCGCGGCCAGCCATTCCCGTAGCCGTGCGGCCTGGCCGCGCACACCCGCCGGGCCCCGGCCGGACACCAGCCATGGCATCTCCCCGGCTGCCGGGGAGGTTTCGGTGCCGGTGGGGATGATGGCGGTCGGCTCGGTCCGGGGTACGGGCTGTTCGAGGATGACGTGGGCGTTGGTGCCGCTGACACCGAAGGAGGAGACTCCGGCCCGGCGGGGCCGGTCCGCCGCCGGCCACGGCCGGTGCTCCGTCAGCAGGGAGACCTCGCCGGAGGACCAGTCCACCTCCGCCGAGGGTCGGTCGATGTGCAGGGTACGCGGCAGTTCGCCGTGCTGGAGCGCCATCACCATCTTGATGACACCAGCGACCCCGGCAGCGGCCTGGGTGTGGCCGATGTTGGACTTCACCGAGCCGAGCCACAGTGGCTGGTCTTCGGCGCGGTTTCGGCCGTAGGTGGCGAGCAGTGCCTGGGCCTCGATCGGGTCGCCGAGTCGGGTGCCGGTGCCGTGTGCTTCGACGGCGTCCACGTCGGCTGCTGACAGTCTCGCGTTTGCCAGTGCTTGTCGGATGACTCGTTGTTGTGATGGGCCGTTGGGGGCGGTGAGGCCGTTGGAGGCGCCGTCTTGGTTGATGGCGGTGCCGCGTACGACCGCGAGTACGCGGTGGCCGTTGCGTTGGGCGTCCGACAGCCGCTCCAGGAGGAGCAGGCCTACGCCCTCGGCCCATCCCGTACCGTCGGCGTTGTCCGAGAACGCCTTGCACCGGCCGTCCGCTGCCAGGCCGCCCTGCCGGGAGAACTCCACGAAGGCGCGCGGGGTGGCCATGACGGAGACTCCGCCCGCCAGGGCGAGGGAGCATTCGCCGGAGCGCAGGGACTGGGCGGCGAGGTGGAGGGCGACGAGGGAGGAGGAGCAGGCGGTGTCGACGGTGACGGCGGGTCCTTCGAAGCCGAAGGTGTAGGCCACGCGGCCGGAGACGACGCTTGCGGCGTTGCCGGTCAGCATGGCGCCGGTGGTTCCTTCGGGGGTGTCCATCACCAGCGTCGCGTAGTCCTGGCCGTTGGTGCCCGCGAACACTCCGGTGTCCGTGCCGCGCAGGGACTGGGGGTCGATGCCGGCGCGTTCGAATGTCTCCCAGGCTGTTTCGAGTAGCAGTCGTTGTTGCGGGTCCATGGCGATGGCTTCGCGGGGTGAGATGCCGAAGAAGCCGCTGTCGAAGAGTGGGCTGTTGTAGAGGAAGCCGCCGGAGTGTGCTGTGCTTGATCCGGTGTTGCCTTCGGTGGTGCCGAGTAGTTCGTTCAGGTTCCAGCCGCGGTTGTCGGGGAAGGGCCCGATGGCGTCCACCCCGGTGGCCACGAGCTCCCACAGGTCCTCCGGGGCGCTTACTCCGCCCGGGTAGCGGCAGCTCATTCCCACGATCACCACGGGATCGACGTCCACCGCCGCATGCCCGCCATCGGACCGCGCCACCGCGAGCCCGGAGTCCTCGCCCTCCGTGCCGGTGAGCTCACCACGTAGATGGCGGGCGAGAGCGTCGGGGGTCGGGTAGTCGAAGACGAGGGTGGCGGGCAGCCGCAGCCCGACGGCGGTGTTCAGCCGGTTCCGGAACTCCACCGCGGTCAGCGAGTCGAACCCGAGGGTGTTGAACGCGCGCTTCGGGGCGATGGCCGCGGCCTCCGCGTGGCCGAGCGTCCCCGCGGCAGCGGTCCGGACCAGCTCGAGCAGCACCTTGTCCTGCTCCGCGCGGGGCAGCCCGGCGAGCCGCCGCCGCAGCCCGGCCGTGCCGTCGCCGGCCGCATCCGCCGACGTGGATGTGTCCTGGTGCTCCATGGCCAGGCGTACGTCAGGGATCTCCGACAGCAGCGGGCCGGGCCGGTCGCCGGCCCGCGACACGAAAGCCGCCCAGTCGATGTCGGCGACGGCGAGATACGTCTCGTCGCTGTCCAGAGCCTGCTGTAGGGCGGCGAGCGCCAGCTCCGGGCGCATACCGGGGAAGCCGCCGCGCCGCAGCCGCTCGCCGCGCCCGGGGTGGTCGGCCAGACCCTCGCCGGCCCAGGCGCCCCAGGCCACGGAGGTGGCCGGGAGACCGGCGGCGCGCCGCCGCTGGGCCAGGGCGTCGAGGAACGCGTTGGCCGCCGCGTAGTTGCCCTGTCCCGGACTGCCCAGCGTGCCGGCGGCGGAGGAGAACAGCACGAACGCCGACAGGTCGTGCTCCCTGGTCAGCAGGTCCAAATTGACCGCGGCACGCGCCTTCGGCCCCAGGACGCGGTCGAAGCGCTCGGGTGTCAGCGACTCGACCACGCCGTCCTCGAGAACGGCCGCCGTGTGCACCACCGCGGTCAGCGGATGCTCGGCCGGAATCCGGTCGAGCAATGCGCGCAGGGCCTCGCGGTCGGAGACGTCACAGGACACGACGGTCACCCGGGAGCCGAGCTCGGTCACCTCGGCCACCAGCTCATCCGCACCAGGGGCCGAGCCACCCCGCCTGCTGGTGAGCAGCAGATGCGGGGCGCCGCTCCGGGCCAGCCACCGGGCCACATGCCCGCCCAGCGCGCCGGTACCTCCGGTGATCAGCACGGTGCCGCGCGGGGCCCAGGTCCCTGCCGGGCGGCTGTCCACCGAGGCGCGGACCAGCCGCGGGGCGGACAGTCCGGCTCCCCGGACGGCCAGTTGGTCCTCGTCCGTGCCCTCTGCCAACACCGTGGCGAGCCAGGATTCCGACCGGTTGTGGGGCGTCTCGGGCAGGTCGACCATCCCGCCCCAGCGGTGCGGGTGCTCCTGCGCGATGACGCGGCCCAGTCCCCAGAGGGCGGCTTGGTGGGGGTCGGGTGCGGGGTCGCTGGGTGTGGTGGTGACGGCGTTGTGGGTGATGAGCCACAGCGGGGCGGTGATGTTGTGCTGGTCGAGGTCGCGGAGGAGTTGGGTGGTGGTGGCGAGGGGGTCCGGGGTGTGGGTGAGGGAGAGGAGGGACAGTACGCCGGTGATGGGGTCGGTCGGGTTGTGGAGTTGTTGGTGGGTTGCTGCGTTGGCGGGGTCGCCGATGGGGAGTGGTACGGCGTCGGCGCCGTGGGTGGTGAGTGCTCGTGTGCACAGTTGGACGAGGGGATGGTCGAGCCGGTCGTGTGGCGCGGCTACCAGCCAGCGTCCCGACAGCACCGCCGGGCCGTCGGCCACCACCGGACTCCACACGATCCGGTATCGCCAGGAGTCGACCACAGCACGGTCACGCTGCTCCTGCCGCCAGGACGCCAGCGCGGGCAGCACGGTGTCCAGGGAGGGCTCGCCGGCATCGGCGTCCAGACCGAGGGTCTCGGTCAGTTCGCCGACGTCACCGGATTCGAGAATCTGCCACAGCCGCGCGTCCACCGCCTCGCTTCCGCTGTCGGCGGAGGTGGAGGGAAGGGCAGCGGGCGCGGTCGGCGGCCAGTAGCGCTGGTGTTGGAAGGCGTAGGTGGGGAGGTCGATCCAGGGGTGGTGTGGGTGGTGGTAGGTGGTGTGCCAGTTGATGGGGGTGCCGTGGGTGGCGAGTTCGGCGAGGGAGAGGGCCAGTTGGGTGCGGGTGCCGTGGTCGCGGCGGAGGGATCCGGTGACCACGGCGGGGGCGTTGAGGGCTTCGGTGGTTTCCTGGATGCTGGTGGTGAGTACGGGGTGTGGGCTGATTTCGATGAAGGCGCCGTGGCCGGTTTCGAGCGCGGTGGTGATGGTGGGGGCGAAGTGTACGGGGTGGCGGAGGTTTCGGTGCCAGTACTCGGCGTTCATCTGGGAGCCGTCGATGAGTTGTTCGTCGAGGGTGGACCAGATGGGGATGTCGCCGGGCCGTGGCTCTATAGGAGCCAATGCTTGGAGGAGTTGGTCGCGTACTGCATCGACGTGGGGGCTGTGGGAGGCGTAGTCGACCGCGATCCGCCGCGCGCGGATCCCTTGTTCTTCGCTTGCGGCCATGATGTGTGTGAGTGCGTTCTGGTCGCCGGAGATGACGGTGGTGTTGGGGCCGTTGACGGCGGCGATGGACACTTGCCCTGACCATGCCTCGATCAGTCCGGCCACGGTGTTGGTGTCTGTGGCGAGGGTGGCCATGGTGCCCGCTCCGGCGAGGGTCAGCAGTGCGTGGCTGCGTAGTGCCACGACTCGTGCGGCGTCGTGGAGGGTGAGTGCTCCGGCTACGCAGGCGGCGGCGATTTCTCCTTGGGAGTGGCCGATTACGGCGGTGGGGGTGATGCCCTGGTCCTGCCACCAGGCCGCGAGCGACACCATTATCGCCCATAGTGCGGGCTGGACGATGTCCACGCGGGCCAGGGCCTCTTCGTCGGCCAGTACGTCCCTCAGTGACCATGGCACGAACTGCGAGAGTGCCTGCTCGCACTCTGCCAGGCGCCTCGCGAACACCTCGCTGGTCTCGGCCAGTTCCAGCCCCATGCGTGCCCATTGCGAGCCTTGGCCGGGGAAGACGAACACCACCCGATCGGCGCCCGGCACCACTGTGCCGCGCACCACCCCGGCCGCCGGACTGCCGGATGCCAGTGCTTCCAGCCCGGTCAGGAAGCCTTGGCGGTCTTCGGCCACGACCGCTGCCCGGGTGTCGAGCGCGGCGCGGCGGGTAGCCAGCGCATGGCCGACCGCGGTCAGGTCGAGGTCGTCTTGCGTGGCGAGCCAGTCCCGTAGCCGTGCGGCCTGGCCTCGTACGCTGCCTTCGCCGCGGCCCGATATCAGCCATGGCACCGCTCCCGGCACGGCAGCCGTGACAGACAGGTCGGCCTGCGTCTCCGGTGCCTGTTCGAGGATGACGTGGGCGTTGGTGCCACTTGCGCCGAACGACGACACCCCCGCCCGGCGGGGCCGGTCCACCTCGGGCCACGCACGGTGCTCGGTCAGCAGCGACACCGCACCCGCCGACCAGTCGACCTCCGCCGACGGCCGCTCCACATGCAACGTGCGCGGCAACTCGCCGTGCTGGAGCGCCATCACCATCTTGATGATTCCGGCCACACCGGCCGCGGCCTGCGCATGACCCATGTTCGACTTCAGCGTCCCCAGCCACAGCGGCCGATCCTCGGCGCGCCCCTGCCCGTAGGTGGCCAGCAGTGCTTGGGCCTCGATCGGGTCACCCAACCGCGTACCCGTACCGTGCGCCTCGACGACATCCACCTCGGCCGACGACACTCCCGCGCTCGCCAGCGCCTCCCGGATCACCCGCTGCTGCGACGGACCGTTGGGTGCCGTCAATCCGTTGGACGCACCGTCCTGGTTCACCGCTGAACCTTGTACCACTGCCAGCACCCGGTGGCCGTTGCGCCGGGCGTCCGACAGCCGCTCCAACAGCAGCAACCCCACGCCCTCGGCCCATCCCGTGCCGTCCGCGTCGGCCGAGAACGCCTTGCACCGGCCGTCCGGGGAGAGCCCCTGCTGGAGTGAGAACCCTACGAACGTCTGCGGGGTGGACATGACCGTGACCCCGCCCGCCAGCGCGAGCGAGCACTCGCCCGCCCGGAGCGAGCGGGCGGCCAGGTGGAGGGCGACCAGCGACGACGAGCACGCGGTGTCCACCGTCACCGCGGGCCCCTCGAAGCCGAAGGTGTAGGACACCCGGCCCGATGTGAAGCTGCCTCCGCTGCTGTTGCCGAGGAGTCCTTCGAGCTCCTTCGGCGCGCCGGCCACATCGATGCCGTAGTCGTGGTACATCAGACCGGCGAACACACCGGTGCGGCTGCCCCGCAGCGACTCCGGGCGGATGCCGGCCCGCTCCAGCACCTCCCAGGCGGCCTCCAGCAGCAGCCGCTGCTGGGGGTCCATGATGAGGGCTTCGCGCGGCGAGATGCCGAAGAGGTCGGGGTCGAAGTCGGCGGCCTCGTACAGGAAGCCTCCTTCGGCGGCGTAGGTCTTGCCGGGGACGCCGGGCTCCGGGTCGTACAGCCGGCCGACATCCCATCCCCGGTCGGTGGGGAAAGGGCCGATCACATCGGCGCCCGAGGCCACCAGCCGCCACAGGTCCTCCGGGGAGCGCACCCCGCCGGGGTAGCGGCAGCTCATGCCCACGATGACCACCGGGTCGTCGGCCAGGGCGGGCGCGGTGGGCCGCTCGGGTGGTGCCGCGGGTGCGGGCGCCCCGCCCGGGGCGCCGGTCAGCTGGGTGTCCAGCCAGCGCGCCAGTTCCTCGGGGCTGGGGTAGTCGAAGACCAGCGTGGCGGGCAGGCGCAGCCCGGTGACGGTGTTCAGCCGGTTCCGCAACTCGGTCCCGGTGAGGGAGTCGAAGCCCAGTTCCTTGAACGGCCGGGCGGCCTCGATCGTCCCGGACGAGTCATGGCCCAGGATGGCGGCGGTCTCGGCGCGCACCGCGTTCAGCAGGGTCCGGTGCCGCTCGTCGGCGTCGAGGGTGGCCAGCCGCCGCGCCAGCTCACCGGAAGTGCCCGGCTCGGTGCCGGTGTCGGCGCCTGTACCGGGGCTGGTGCCGGGGCGTACGGCGTCGCGGCGGGGGGCGGGGAGCAGACGGCGCAGCATGGCGGGCACGTCGGCGGCGTCCAGTGCGCGCAGCGCGCCCAGGTCGATCGAGGCGGTGACCGCGAGCGGGTCGGCGGCTGCCAGAGCGGTGTCGAACAGGTCGAGCGCGGTCTCGGTGGGCATGGGCACCATGCCCATCCGGGCCAGCCTGGCCAGGTCCTGCTCGGTGAGGTGCGCGGTGAGGCCGCTGCGTTCGGCCCAGAAGCCCCAGGCGAGGGAGAGAGTGGGGCGGCCCTGGGCGGTGCGCCGCTGGGCGAAGGCGTCGAGGAAGGCGTTCGCCGCCGCGTAGTTGCCCTGCCCGGCGCCGCCCAGCACTCCGGAGGCCGACGAGAAGAGCACGAAGGCGGACAGGTCGCGGTCGCGGGTCAGCTCGTCCAGCAGCAGCGCCGCGTCCAGTTTGGGGCGCAGTACCCGCTCGAAGTGCCCGCGGGTCAGGGACTCGATGACCGTGTCGTCCACGGCGCCGGCCGCGTGGACGACAGCCGAGACGGGCCACCGATCGAGTATCCGGGTGAGTACGGCCCGGTCGGCCGTGTCACCGGCCACGGTGGCGACCTCGGTGCCCAGCCCGGCGAGCTCGGCCGAGTACTCCTCCGCTCCGGGGGCGGCCAGGCCACGGCGGCTGAGCAGGACCAGCCGCCGCACCCCGTGGGCGGTGACCAGGTGCCGGGCCACGATCCGGCCGAGCGTGCCGCTGGCGCCGGTGATCAGCACGGTGCTGTCCGGGCCGAAGGCCGCGGGGGCGTCCTCGCGGAGCCGCCCGCGCCGCAGCAGGGGCGCGTAGGCGGTCCCGGCACGCAGGGCGAGTTGCGGTTCGATGCCGTCCGTGAGGCCGCGCAGGGCCGCCCACGAGGCCTGCTCCCCGTCCACGTCCACGGCGAGGAAGCGCCCGGGGTGCTCCGACTGTGCGGCGCGCACCAGCCCCCACACAGGAGCCTGTACCAGGTTCGGCTCCTCTTCCGGGGACGCCGCCACCGCACGCCGGGTCAGCACCACGAGGCGCGACGCGGCGAAGCGTCCGTCCGTGGCCCATCGGCCGAGCAGTTCGGCGGTGCGCGTCAGCACCTCGGGTACGGCGGTGCCGATGGACTGCCCGGCCGGTTCTGCTGCTTCCGCACCCGGAGTGGGGCACGGGGCGAAGACCATGTCCGGTGCCGGGCGCCCCGCCTCCACCGCGGCGGCGAGCTCCGAGGCGTCGGCGTACACCTCCGCTCCGGCCAGCGCCTCGACCAGTTCCGCGGGCAGTTCGTCGGTGCCCCGGCCGAGGAGCGCGGTCCGGACGGCGGGCTTCTCCACCGGGGCGGTGGCCGAGGCCCGCGGGGTCCACTCGACCCGGAAGAGCGACGGGTGCCCGCGGCGGGCGGCGCGCAGCCGGTCGGCCGTCACCGGGCGAGAACGCAGCCCCCGGACCTCGGCGACGGGCTCTCCCGTCGGCGTGGTCATGGCCACGATCACCTGGTCGCCGCCGTCCGCCACGGTCAGCCGGACCCGGAGGGAGCCGGCTCCGGCGGTGTGCACGGTGACGCCGTGCCAGGCGAACGGCAGCCTGATCCCGTCGCGGAGCACGTCGGGACCGTCCTCGACGGCGGCGAGCACCACCGGATGGAGGGCGGCGTCGAGCAGCGCGGGATGGATCCCGTACCCGGAAGCCTCCAGGCCTTGCTCCAGTGCCACCTCGGCGAACAGCTCGTCGCCGCGGCGCCAGGCGGTACGCAGCCCCTGGAACGCGGGGCCGTACTCGTAGCCCTGCTCGGCGCACCGTTCGTAGAAGTCGGCGACGCGCAGCGGCGCCGCGTCACGCGGCGGCCAGACCGCGCCGTCCGCCTTCCGCCCGGCGGCTGCCGATCCGGTGACTGGTGTGTCGACGACTGGTGTGCCGGCGACTGGTGTGCCGGTGGCGTCGCTCACCGCCGATGGGCCTTCCCCACGCCGGGGCGGCGGTCCCGCGGGGGCCAGGTAGCCGGTGGCGTGGCGTGTCCACCGCTCGTCGCCGCCGTCGTCCTCCGCACCGGCGTAGACGTCGACCGGCCTGCGGTCGGCCTCTCCGGCGCCCACCACCACCTGGATCCGTACCGCTCCGTGCTCGGGCAGCACCAGGGGGGTCTCCAGGGTCAGTTCGGCCACCTGCGAGCAGCCGACGTGGTCACCGGCCCGGACGACCATGTCCACGAACGCCGCGCCCGGCAGCAGTACCACGCCGTGCACCGCGTGATCCCTCAGCCAGGGCTGGGCGCCCAGCGACAACCGGCCCGTGAGCACCACGCCTTCCCGGTCGGCGAGTGCCACCACCGCCCCGAGCAGCGGATGGTGGGCCGAACTCAGGCCCGCGCCGGTGAGGTCGGCGGCGCCGTCGGCGCCCTTCGCCCAGTAGCGCTCGCCCTGGAAGGCGTAGGTGGGCAGGTTCACCCACGGCTGGTCCTGGCCTCCGTGGACGGCGTGCCAGTCGACGGGGGTGCCGTGGACGGCCAGTTCCGCCAGGGAGAGCGTCAGCTGGTCGCGGGTGCCCTGGTCACGGCGCAGGGAGCCGGTGACGACCACCCGGGTCTGCGACGCCTCGGCCGCCTCCTGGATGCTGGTGGTGATCACCGGGTGCGGGCTGATTTCGACGAACGCCCCGAAGCCCTGTTCCAGCGCGGCGGTGACCACCGGCGCGAACCGCACCGGTTCCCGGAGATTGCGGAACCAGTAGTCGGCGTCCAAGTCCGAGCCGTCGATGAGGCGTTCGTCCAGGGTGGTCCAGATGGGGATCTCGCCCGCCCGGGGGCGCACCGGGGCGAGGTCTTCGAGGAGCCGGTCGCGCACGGCGTCCACGTGGGGGCTGTGGGAGGCGTAGTCCACCGCGATCCACCGGGCTCGCACCCCCCGCCCCTCGCACTCGGCCACCACCTCGGCCAGGGCGTCCCGGTCGCCGGAGATCACGGTGGCCGACGGCCCGTTGACCGCCGCCACCGACACCCGGCCCTGCCGGTCTCCGAGCCACCCGGACACCTGCTCGGCCCCGGCAGCGACGGACACCATGCCACCCGCGCCGGAGAGGGACAGCAGCGCCCGGCTGCGCAACGCCACCACCCGAGCCGCGTCCTGAAGACTCAACGCACCCGCCGCACACGCGGCGGCGATCTCCCCCTGGGAGTGGCCGACCACCGCGGCAGGAGTGACCCCCTGCGCCTGCCACCAGGCCGCCAGCGACACCATCACCGCCCACAACGCGGGCTGCACCACGTCCACCCGCGACAGCGCCTCCTCATCGGCCAGCACCTCCCGCAACGACCACGGCACGAACTCCGACAGGGCCTCTTCGCACTCCGCCAAGCGGGCGGCGAACGCCTCGCAGGACTCGGCCAGCTCCAGCCCCATCCGAACCCACTGCGCCCCCTGACCAGGGAAGACGAACACCACCCGATCGGATCCCGGCACCACGGAACCACGCACCACACCAGCCGCCGGACCACCCGACTCCACAGCCTCCAACCCGGCCAGGAAACCGGTCCGGTCGGCCGCCACCACGGCCGCCCGGGTGTCCAGACCCGCCCGGCGCGTGGCCAGCGCATGACCCACCGCGGCCACCTCGACCTCGCCCTGCGCGCCCAGCCACTCCCGCAACCGCGCGGCCTGTCCCCGCACGCCCCCTTCACCGCGGCCCGACACCAGCCACGGCACCGCCCCGGGGACCGGCGCGCTCCCCGGCCGGGTGGTCTCCGGTGTCTTCGCCGTCTGCTCGATGATGACGTGGGCGTTGGTGCCGCTGGCGGCGAACGACGACACCGCCGCCCGACGGGGCCGGTCCGCCTCCGGCCAGGGCCGGTGCTCGGTCAGCAGTGACACCGCACCCGACGACCAGTCGACCTCCGTCGACGGCCGCTCCACATGCAACGTCCGCGGCAACTCGCCGTGCCGCAGCGCCATCACCATCTTGATGATCCCGGCCACCCCCGCCGCGGCCTGCGCATGCCCGATGTTCGACTTCAGCGAGCCCAGCCACAGCGGCCGCTCCGCGCTGTGCTCCCGGCCGTAGGTGGCCAGCAGCGCCTGCGCCTCGATCGGGTCCCCCAGCCGGGTGCCGGTGCCGTGTGCCTCGACGACGTCCACCTCGGCCGCCGGCACCCCCGCGTTCGCCAGCGCCTCCCGGATGACGCGTTCCTGGGCGAGACCGTTGGGAGCGATGAGCCTGCTCCTGGCGCCGTCCTGGTTGACGGCGGAGCCCCGTACGACGGCCAGCACTCGGTGGCCGTTGCGCCGGGCGTCCGACAGCCGCTCCAGGAGGAGCAGGCCCACGCCCTCGGCCCACCCGGTGCCGTCGGCGTCGGCGGAGAACGCCTTGCACCGGCCGTCAGCCGCCAGGCCGCGCTGGCGGGAGAACTCGACGAAGGTCCGCGGGGTGGACATGACCGTGACCCCGCCCGCCAGCGCGAGCGAGCACTCGCCCGCCCGGAGCGACCGGGCGGCCAGGTGGAGGGCCACCAACGACGACGAGCACGCGGTGTCCACCGTCATGGCCGGGCCCTCGAAGCCGAAGGTGTACGACACCCGGCCGGAGGCGATGCTGCCCGCGGTGCCGCCGCCCAGCAGCCCCTCCAGCTCCGTGGCGGTGCGCTCGGCTCCGGTGGCGTAGTCGTGGTACATCAGGCCCACGAACACGCCGGTGCGGCTGCCTCGCAGGGCTTCCGGGGGGATGCCCGCCCGTTCCAGCGCCTCCCACGTCAGCTCGAGCAGCAACCGCTGCTGCGGATCCGTCGCCAGGGCCTCACGCGGGGAGACGCCGAAGAAGTCGGCGTCGAACCTGGAGGCGTCCTCGAGAAAGCCGCCCTCGCGGGTGTAGATCTTCCCCGGGCGTTCCGGATCCGGGTCGTACAGGGTGTCGATATCCCATCCCCGGTCGGTGGGGAAAGGGCCGATCACATCGGCGCCCGAGGCCGCCAGCCGCCACAGGTCCTCCGGGGAGCGCACCCCGCCGGGAAGGCGGCAGCTCATGGAGACTATCGCGATCGGTTCCTGCTGCTGTTCCTCGGCCTCACGCAGCCGTTGCCGGGTCTGGTGAAGTTCGGCAGTGGCCCACTTGAGGTGTTCGAGGAGCTTTTCTTCGTTCGCCATGACGCTGACGCCACCAACCCATTCGGTGTGAAAAGTGATTCAGAAGATCGAGAGGACCGATGTCCTGCGGCCGGTCAGGACTTGCCGAACTCGTCCTTGAGGAAGGCGAGGACCTCGTCGGCGGTGGCGTTCTCGAGCCGTTCCGCCACCGAGTCCCCGCCGGTCTGCCCCGTACCGGGCTGCTCCGTACCGGCCCGCTGCTCGGCCGCGTTCCACCCGGCCAGGAGGGACTCCAGCCGCCTGCGGACCGTGGCCCGTTCCGCGCCGTCGGAGGCCAGCCGGGACAGACTCGCCACGAGGCGGTCCAGTTCGCCGGCGACGTCCGGTTCCCGCGGTTCCGGAGAGGCCGGGGCGAGCCTGGTGGCCAGGTGGGCGGCCAGGGCCTTGGGGGTGGAGTGGTTGAAGAGCACGGTGACGGGAACCCGCTCGCCAGTCGCGGCGGCCAGCCGGTTGCGCAGTTCTACGGCGGTCAGGGAGTCGAGCCCCAGGTCCATCACGCCCCGGTCCGGGGCGATCCGGGCGGGGTCCGGGTAGCCGAGAACCGCGGCGATCTGGGTGCGGACGAGGTCCAGCAGCAGACGGTCGCGCTCGTCGGGGGCGGCGGTACGCAGCCGCCGCACCAGTCCGGTGTCCGCCGTCGGGGCGGGGCGCCTGGCGGTATGCGCCAGGCCGGTGAGCAGGGCGGGTACCGGTGCGGGCCCCATGGTGTCGATACGGGCCGGGTCGAGGGCCGTCGGTACCAGCAGGGCGCGCGGGGTGGCCAGGGCGGCGTCCAGCAGCCGCAGGGCGTCGGGGGTGGGCATCGGCAGCATGCCGAGGGCGGCCATGCGCTGCCGGTCGACCTGGCCGAGCGCGGCGGTCCACGTACTGTGTTCGGCCCACAGCCCCCATGCGAGGGAGAGCCCGGGCAGGCCGTCGGCGCGGCGGTGGGCGGCGAGTGCGTCCAGGAAGGTGTTGGCGGCCGCGTAGCTCGCCTGCCCGGCCGAGCCGATGACTCCGGCGAAAGAGGAGAACAGCACGAAGGCGGAGAGATCCAGGCCCGCCGTGAGGTGGTGCAGGTGCAGTGCGCCGTCCAGTTTCGGGCGCAGCACCGTCTCCAGCCGGTCGGGGGTGAGGGCGTCGACCACCGCGTCGTCCAGGACGGCGGCGGTGTGCACCACGGCCGTCAGCGGGTGGTCGGCGGGCACGGTGGCCAGTAGGTCGGCCAGTGCGTCCCGGTCGGAGGTGTCGCAGGCGGCGACGGTGACGGTGGCGCCCAACCCCGACAGTTCGGCGGTGAACTCCGCCATTCCGGGCGCGGCCGCGCCGCTGCGGCCGGCCAGCCGCAGATGGCGGACGCCGTGCTCGGTGACCAGGTGCCGGGCGACCACACGGCCCAGGGCCCCGGTGCCGCCGGTGATGAGCACGGTGCCGATGCCGATGCCGATGGCGGTGTCCGTGCCGATCGCAGTCGTGGTGGCGGCCCTGGCCAGGCGGGGCACCAGCACCGCGCCGCCGCGCAACGCGAGCTGTGATTCCCCGGTGGCCGGTGCCGTACGCAGCGCCTCCCGCGAGGCGGCCGAGTCGTCGGTGTCCACCAGGACCAGCCGACCGGGGTGTTCGGCCTGTGCGGAGCGGATCAGGCCCCACAGCGGCGCCTGCGTCAGGTGTGGTTTCTCGCCCTCGGCGACCTGCACGGCGCCGTGGGTGAGGATCAGCAGGCGGGCGTTGAGCAGCCGCTCGTCGGCCAGCCACTGCCGCAGCAGTTCCAGCATGCGCCGGGTGGTCTCCCGGGCGGCGGCCGCCTCGCGTACGGAATCAGGCTCGCCGATGGCGGCGGCGTCGCCCGGCCGGTGCGGCCGGAACACCGCCACCGTGTCGGCGGGGAGTCCGCCCGCCCCCAGCGCCGCGGTGAGTGCGGGCAGGTCGGGATAGGCGGGGGCGGGCCGCCCCGGGGAGCCGAGCCACTCGGTGTGGTCGCCGCCGGTTTCACCCAGCCACACGTAGCGCGGCTCGCCGGCGGGCGGGGCGGTGGGTGCCGACGGCGCGGTCCAGTCGACCTGGAACAGCGACCGCTGGTGGTGGGAGCGGGCGGCGCGCAGCTGTTCGGCGGAGACCGGGCGCACTTCCAGCGTGCCGACGGACAGGACCGGGCGGCCCGCCGGATCGGTGATCCGTACCGCCATGCCGTGCTCCCCGGCCGGGGTGATCTCCACGCGGGCTTCGGTGGCCCCCGAGGCGCTGAGGGTCACGTCCTGCCAGGAGAACGGCATCCGCCGCCCACCGGCACTGCCCGGCTGCCCCGCCATCTCCTCGGCCATGGGCAGGCCGCCGGCCTGGAGGGCGGCGTCCAGCAGCGCCGGGTGGAGGCCGAAGGCGCCGCCGTCCCCGGCCGGTTCCGGCAGCCGCACCTCGGCGTACACGGTGTCGCCGTCGCGCCACACGGCGCGTACGCCCTGGAACGCGGTCCCGTAGCGGTAGCCGAGCCCGGCGAACCGGGCGTAGAAGTCGGCGGTGCCGACCTCCCGCGCGCCCGCGGGCGGCCACGTGGCGGCCGGGCCGGCGTCGTCCCGCCCGGCGGCGGGGGAGGTGTCGAGCGCGCCGGTGGCGTGGCGGGTCCATGGGGTGTCGTGCCGCCCCTCGGGCCGGGCGGAGATGGTGACCTCGCGCCGGCCGCCGTCCTGGGCGGGGCCGACGTTCACCTGGACGACGACGCCGCCGACGCCACCGTCGTCCGGGATGACCAGCGGTGCCTCCAAGGTGAGTTCGGCCAGCCGACCGCAGCCGGTCTCGTGGCCGGCGCGCAGTGCCAGCTCCACGAACGCCGCGCCCGGCAGCAGCACCGTGTCGCCCAAGGCGTGGTCGGCCAGCCAGGGGTGGTCGGAGAGCGACAGCCGTCCGGTGAACACCGCGCCGCGGTCGTCGGCCAGGTCCACGGCCGTGCCCAGCAGCGGGTGCCCGACGTCGCGCAGGCCCGTCCGGGCGGCGGCGGGCGCGGTGGCGCCGGGCGCGTCGAGCCAGTAGCGGGTGCGCTGGAAGGGGTAGGTGGGCAGCTCGGCCGGGTGTGCGGACACCCCGGAGAACAGGGCCTTCGCGTCCAGTGTGGCGCCATGGACCTGGGCGGTGGCGAGCGACCGCAGCAGCGTGGCGAAGTCGCCCTCGTCGCGGCGCAGCGACTCCAGGACCGCCGCGTCGTCGCCCGACTCCGCGACGATCTCCTCGATGGCCGTGCCGAGCGTGGGATGCGGGCCGCACTCGACGAACAGGCGGTGCCCGTCGGCCAGCAGCTGCCGCACGGCCGCCTCGAACTCGACCGGCTGCCGCATGTTGGCGTACCAGTAGTCGGCGTTCAGCCGCTCCCCGGCGACGACGTCCGAGGTGACGGTGGAGTAGAAGGGGATGGCTCCGTTCTTGGGGGTCAGCGAGGTGAGCGGGGCGGCCAGCCGGTCGCGCAGCCGCTCGACGAGGAAGGAGTGCGACGGTGGTGTCGCCGCGACGATCCGGGCGCGCACGCCCTCCGCCTTGACGTCGGCCACCAGCTCGCGCAGGGCCTCCATCTCGCCGGCGACGGCGGTCAGGCTGGGCGCGTTGACGCCGGCGACGTCCAGCCGGCCGGCCCACCGGGTCAGGCGTTCGCGTACCCGCTGGACCGGCAGGGCCACGGAGGCCACCGCGCCCGTGCCGGCCAGCTCCTCGGCGAATAGCTTGGAGCGGAGCGCGATGATCTTCGCCGCGTCGGAGAGGGAGAGGATCTCCGCGATGTGTGCCGCGGCGATCTCGCCCTGGGAGTGGCCGACCACCGCGGCCGGTTCCACGCCGTACGAGCGCCAGGTGGCGGCCAGCGAAACCATCGTCGCGAACAGGGCGGGCTGCACCACGTCGATCCGGTCCAGGGACGGCGCGCCGGGCGCCTGCCGCAGTACGTCCATCAAGGACCAGTCCACGTACGGGGCGAGCGCGGCGGCGCACTCCTGGAGGCGCTCGGCGAAGACCGGGGAGGAAGCCAGCAGGCCGCGGGCCATCCGAGGCCACTGCCCGCCCTGTCCGGGGAAGACCAGCACGATCTTGGGATCGGTGCCACCGGCCACCCCCCGTACCAGGCCCGGGTGGTGCTGCCCGGCGGCCAGCGCCGCCAGGCAGCGGAGGCGCTCGGCGGGGTCCGGGGAGGTGACCGCCGCCCGGTGCGGGAAGGTGGCTCGGGTGGTGAGCAGGGAGTAGGCCACGTCGTCGGAGGCGGGGGCCGGATCCTGCCCGAGCCGTTCGAGGAGCAGCCGCGCCTGATCGCGCAGCGCCGAGTCGGAGTGCGCGGACAGCAGCCACGGCCGCGGCGCCCCGGCAGCGGCCGCTTCCCCGGCGGGCGATGCCACGCCGGTGTCGGCATCGGCGTCGTCGTCGGTGTCGGCAGGGGTGGTGGCGGGGGCGGCTTCGAGGACGACGTGCGCGTTGGTGCCGCTGATCCCGAAGGCGGAGACGCCGCACCGCTTGGGGGCGCCGGTCTCCGGCCACGGCGTCGACGCGGTCACCAGGCTGACCGAGCCCGCCGACCAGTCGATGTGCCGGGAGGGTTCGCTGACGTGGAGGGTCGGGGGCAGCTGCCCGTGCCGCATGGCCAGCACCATCTTCATCACCCCGGCGACGCCGGCGGCGGCCTGGGCATGGCCGATGTTGGACTTCACCGAGCCGAGCCACAGCGGCCGGTCCTCGGTGTGCTCCCGGCCGTAGGTGGCCAGCAGCGCCTGCGCCTCGATCGGGTCGCCCAGCCGGGTGCCGGTGCCGTGCGCCTCGACGGCGTCGATGTCGGCGGCTGACAGACCGGCCGCGGCCAGGGCCTCGCGGATGACCCGCTGCTGGGATGGGCCGTTGGGGGCGGTGAGGCCGTTGGACGCGCCGTCCTGGTTGACGGCGGAGCCGCGTACGACGGCCAGCACGCGGTGGCCGTTGCGCCGGGCGTCCGACAGCCGCTCCAGCACCAGCATCCCGACGCCCTCGGAGAACGCGGTGCCGTCGGCGGTGGCGGAGAAGGCCTTGCACCGGCCGTCCGGCGCCAGCCCCTGCTGCCGGGAGAACTCCAGGAAGGTGTCCGGGGTGGGCATCACGGTCACGCCGCCGGTCAGGGCCATGTCGCACTCGCCCTGCCGCAGCGCCTGGCAGGCCAGGTGCAGCGCGGTGAGGGAGGAGGAGCAGGCGGTGTCCACGGAGACGGCCGCGCCCTCCAGCCCGAGGGTGTAGGCGATACGCCCGGAGGCAACGCTGATCGCCGAACCGGTCCCCAGATAGCCTTCCGCGTTGGCGGGGGCGCCGCCGTGCCCGTACCGGGTGGGCAGCAGGCCGACGAAGACCCCGGTCCTGCTGCCGCGCAGGGACACCGGGGTGATCCCGGCCCGCTCCACCGCCTCCCAGGCGGTCTCCAACAGCAGCCGCTGCTGCGGGTCCATGGCCAGCGCCTCGCGTGGCGAGATGCCGAAGAACTCGGCGTCGAACTCGGCCGCGTCGTACAGGAACCCGCCCCTGCGCACATAACTGCGGCCAGGGCGGCCGGGGGTCGGGTCGTACAGAGCGTCGAGATCCCAGCCCCGGTCGGCGGGGAAGTCGGAGAGGGCGTCCCGCCCTTGTGAGATGAGCTGCCACAACTCCTCCGGGGAGCGGACTCCACCGGGGAAGCGGCAGCTCATCGCGACGATGGCCACCGGGTCGGCGCCCACGGACGCCGGGCCCGCGGCGGAGGCGACGGCAGGGGAGAAGGCCGGGGAGGGGGCTGCTGTGTCCTCCGGCGTGCCGGACATCTCGGTGAGCAGATGCCCGGCCAGCGCGGCCGGGGTGGGGTGGTCGAACACCACGGTGGTGGACAGCCGCAGGCCGCACGCGGCCGACAGGCGGTTCCGCAGCTCGACGGCGGTGAGGGAGTCGGCGCCGAGGCTGGCGAAGGTGGCGTCGGGGTCCACGGCGTCCGCCGAGGGGTGCCCGAGCACCACGGCCGCCTCGCCCCGGACCAGTTCGGTCAGCGCCCGGCGGCGCTCCTGCGGGGCGAGCGCGGCCAGCCGGCCGGCCGGCGCGCCGCTCCCGGCGGGACGGACGGGACCGGCGGGACCGGCGGCGGAGGCCGCGGGCCGGGCGGCCGGGCCGACGAGCCCGCGGAGCACCGGTGGGAGGGACCGGCCGTCCGCCGCGGCGCCGGCCGGCGGCCTCAGCCGTACGGGGGCGAGCAGCGGCTCGCCCTGCCGGAGAGCCAGATCGAACAGGTCCAGTGCGTCCTTCGCGGGAAGCGGCACGATGCCCGTACCCCGGCTCAACCGGGCCAGGTCGCCCTCGTCCAGGTGCGCGGTCAGGGCGCTGCGCTCCTCCCACAGGCCCCAGGCCAGGGACAGGCCCGCCTGCCCGGCGGCCCGGCGGTGCTCGGCCAGGGCGTCGAGGAAGGTGTTGGCGGCGGCGTAGTTGGCCTGCCCCGGGGTGCCGCAGAGCCCGGCGATCGAGGAGAACAGGACAAACACCGCCGGATCGTGAGCGGCGGTCAGCTCGTGCAGATTCAGCGCCGCGTCCACCTTGGGCCGCAGCACCGCGTCGAAGTGCCCGGGGGTCAGCGTCTCCAGCGGCGCGTCCGCCAGCGCGCCGGCCGCGTGCACCACTGCCGTCAGCGGTCGGTCGGCCGGGATGGCCTCCAGTACGCGCCGCAGGTCCGCGCGGTCCGCCGCGTCGCAGGCGGCGACGGTGACCCCCGCGCCCGCCGCGGTCAGCTCCTCCCGGAGCGCGGCCGCGCCCGGCGCGTCGGGGCCTTGTCTGCTGAGGAGGACGAGGTGGCGCACTCCGTGCGCGGCCACCAGATGGCGGGCGACAGCGCCGCCCAGCGTGCCGGTGCCGCCAGTGATCAGGGCCGTACCGCCCGGGTCGAGCGTCGGTGGCACGGTGAACACGACCTTGCCGATATGCCGGGCCTGGCTCACATGGCGGAACGCCTCCGCAGCCCGGCGGATGTCCCAGCCGCGCGCCGGGAGGGGGTGCAACACTCCCCGTGCGAACAGGCGCAGGACCTCGGCCAGGATCTCCCGCAGCCGCTCCGGCCCGGCCTCCGCGAGGTCGAAGGCGCGGTAGCGCACCCCGGGGTGGGCGGCGGCCACCTGCCCGGCGTCCCGCGGATCGGACTTGCCCATCTCCACGAACCGGCCGCCGCGGGGGAGCAGGCGCAAGGTGGCGTCGATGAACTCGCCCGCCAGGGAGTTCAGCACGACATCCGCGCCGCGCCCCTCGGTGACCTCCAGGAACCGCTGCTCGAACTCCGTGGTACGGGAGGAGGCGAGGTGATGGTCGGCCAGGCCGTGGGCCCGCAGCGCGTCCCACTTCGCGGGGTGGGCGGTGGCCAGCACCGTAGCGCCCAGATGCCGGGCGAGCTGCACGGCCGCCATGCCGACGCCGCCCGCCGCCGAGTGCACCAGCACCACCGGCTGCCCGGCCCCCTCGCCCAGCCCGCCGAGGTCGACCAGCCCGTAGTACGCGGTGACGAACGCGGCGGGCACCGCCGCCGCCTGCTCGAACGACCAGCCGTCCGGTATGCGCGCCACCAGCCGGTGGTCGGCGCGGGCCACCGGGCCGAACGCGCCGTCGAACAGGCCCAGGACCCGGTCGCCCGGACGCAGACCGGGCACATCCGGGGCCACCTCCAGCACCACGCCCGCCCCTTCGCCCCCGATCCGGGCCTCACCCGGGTACAAGTCGAGCGCCACCAGGACGTCGCGGAAGTTGAGACCGGCCGCGCGCACACCGATCCGCACCTCACCGAGCGCCAAGGGTTCGGCCGCCTCGGGAGCCGGTACCAACGCCAGGTTTTCCACGGTGCCCGGGGCGGGCGTGTCCAGCCGCCAGCACCGCTCACCCGCCGGCGGGGCGAGCAGCCCCGCGCGGCGTCCGCGGACCAGGCGGGGCACGCGGACTTCCCCGGCGCGCACCGCCACCTGCGGTTCATCGCTGGCCAACGCCACCGCGATGTCCCGCCACGGGTCGGCCCGGCCGGCTGGGCCGGCCGGGTCAGGTGAGTCGGGCGGGTCAGTTCGGTCATCGAGGTCGACCAGGACGATCCGGTCCGGGTGCTCGGTCTGCGCGGTGCGCACCAGGCCCCACAGGGGCGCCTGCACCAGGTCGGGCGCGACTCCGTCGACCGCCACCGCGCCGCGCGTGACCATGACCAGCGGGATCGCGGCCAGCCGGTCCTCGGCCAGCCAGCGCTGGAGCAGTGTCACGGTGCGGGCCACCGTGCCGTGGACGGCGGTGGCGGTGGCGGTGGCGTCGGAGGTGTCGCTGGTGGCGGCGGTGCCGAGGAACGCGACCGCGGCGTGCGGGGTCCGCTCGCCCTTCAGTTCGTCCCGTTCATCGAGTTCGTTCAGGAGTTCCGCTGGATCGGCGTACGTCAGCGGCCGGATGCCGTCCCCGGGGGCGGGCACCGGCTGCCAGACGAGCCGGGACAGGTCCTGGTGCCCGGCGGCGTCGCCGCGGGCGAGCCGCGCCGGGTCGGCGGGGCGCAGCGTCAGCTTCTCCACGGAGACAACGGGCAGTCCGGCCGGGTCGGTGACGAACACGGCCATGGTGTCCGGACCGGTCGGGGTGAGTCGCACCCGCAGCCGCCGGGCGTTCCCCCGGTACAGGGTCACTCCCTGCCAGCTGAACGGCAGCCGGACCGTGCCGTCGGACTCGTCGGCGATGAGTGTGGCGTGCAGGGCCGCGTCCAGCAGCGCCGGATGGACGCCGAAGTGTTCGTCGCCGACCGCCGCGGCGGGCGTCTCGGCGCCGTCGGGCAGTTCCACCTCGGCCAGGACGTCCTCCCCCTGACGCCACATGGCCCGCAGGCCCCGGAAGGCGGTGCCGTATTCGTACCCCCGCTGGGCGAGCGCGGCGTACGGGTCCTGGAGCGGTGCGGGGGCGGCATCGGCCGGCGGCCACGCCGGCTCGCCGAGCGCCGGTGGGCCGACGACCTGCGCCAGCACACCGTCGGCGTGGCGCGCCCAGGGATGGTCCGGCGCGGCGTCCCGCGGCCGGGAGTGGATGACAATGGTCCGCTCGGCGGTGGTTTCCTGCGCGGGGCCCACGGTGACCTGGAGGTCCACGGCGCGCCGGTCGGCGAGCACCAGTGGCTCGTGCAGGGTGAGTTCGGTGATCCGGCCGAACCCGACCTGGTCCCCGGCCCGGATCGCCAGGTCCACGAACGCCGTGCCCGGCAGCAGCACCGTCCCCCGGACGGCGTGGTCGGCCAGCCAGCCGTGGGCAGCGAGGGAGAGCTGCCCGGTGAGCATCACCCCGCCGGTCTCGGCCAGGGGCATGGCCGTGGCCAGCAGCGGGTGGCGCGGTGAACGGGCCGTGCCACCCGGCAGCACGACGGAGGAGCCCGCCGCCTTCGCGTCCAGCCAGTAGCGCTGGTGTTGGAAGGCGTAGGTGGGGAGGTCGATCCAGGGGTGGTGTGGGTGGTGGTAGGTGGTGTGCCAGTTGATGAGGGTGCCGTGGGTGGCGAGTTCGGCGAGGGCGTACATCAGTTGGGTGCGGGTGCCGTGGTCGCGGCGGAGGGATCCGGTGACCACGGCGCGGGCGTTGAGGGCTTCGGTGGTTTCCTGGATGCTGGTGGTGAGTACCGGGTGTGGGCTGATTTCGATGAAGGCGCCGTGGCCGGTTTCGAGCGCGGTGGTGATGGTGGGGGCGAAGTGTACGGGGTGGCGGAGGTTTCGGTGCCAGTACTCGGCGTTCATCTGGGAGCCGTCGATGAGTTGTTCGTCGAGGGTGGACCAGATGGGGATGTCGCCGGGCCGTGGCTCTATAGGAGCCAATGTTTGAAGGAGTTGGTCGCGTACGGCATCGACGTGGGGGCTGTGGGAGGCGTAGTCGACCGCGATCCAGCGTGCCCGGATCCCTTGTTCTTCGCTTGCGGCCATGATCTGTGTGAGGGCGTTCCGGTCGCCGGAGATGACGGTGGTGTTGGGGCCGTTGACGGCGGCGATGGACACCTGCCCCGACCATGCCTCGATCAGTCCGGCCACGGTGTTGGTGTCTGTGGCGAGGGTGGCCATGGCGCCCGCTCCGGCGAGGGTCAGCAGTGCGTGGCTGCGTAGTGCCACGACTCGTGCGGCGTCGTGGAGGGTGAGTGCTCCGGCTACGCAGGCGGCGGCGATTTCTCCTTGGGAGTGGCCGATCACGGCGGTGGGGGTGATGCCCTGGTCCTGCCACCAGGCTGCCAAGGACACCATTGTCGCCCATAGTGCGGGCTGGACGATGTCCACGCGGGACAGGGCCTCTTCGTCGGCCAGTACGTCCCTCAGTGACCATGGCACGAACTGCGAGAGTGCCTGCTCGCACTCTGCCAGGCGCCCCGCGAACACCTCGCTGGTCTCGGCCAGCTCCAGCCCCATGCGTGCCCATTGCGAGCCCTGGCCGGGGAAGACGAACACCACCCGATCGGCGCCCGGCACCACTGTGCCGCGCACCACCCCGGCCGCCGGACTGCCGGATGCCAGTGCCTTCAGCCCGGTCAGGAAGCCTTGGCGGTCTTCGGCCACGACCGCTGCCCGGGTGTCGAGCGCGGCGCGGCGGGTGGCCAGTGCGTGACCGACCGCGGCCGTATCGACGTCTCTCCGCGCGCTCAGCCAGTCCCGTAGCCGTGCGGCCTGGCCTCGTACGCTGCCTTCGCCGCGGCCCGATATCAGCCATGGCACCGCTCCCGGCACGGCAGCCGTGACAGACAGGTCGGCCTGCGTCTCCGGTGCCTGTTCGAGGATGACGTGGGCGTTGGTGCCACTTGCGCCGAACGACGACACCCCCGCCCGGCGGGGCCGGTCCACCTCGGGCCACGCACGGTGCTCGGTCAGCAGTGACACCGCACCCGCTGACCAGTCCACTTCGCCCGACGGCTGCCCCACATGCAACGTGCGCGGCAACTCGCCGTGTTGCAGTGCCATCACCATCTTGATCACGCCCGCGACACCGGAGGCTGCCTGGGCGTGTCCGATGTTGGACTTCAACGAGCCCAGCCACAGCGGCCGATCCTCCGTACGCCCCTGCCCGTAGGCGGCGAGCAGTGCCTGGGCCTCGATCGGGTCACCCAACCGCGTACCCGTACCGTGCGCCTCGACGACATCCACCTCGGCCGACGACACTCCCGCGTTCGCCAGCGCCTGCCGGATCACCCGCTGCTGCGACGGGCCGTTGGGGGCGGTGAAGCCGTTGGAGGCGCCGTCCTGGTTGATGGCGGAGCCGCGTACGACCGCGAGTACCCGGTGGCCGTTGCGCCGGGCGTCCGACAGCCGCTCCAGGAGGACCATTCCGGCACCTTCGGAGAGGCCGAAGCCGTTCGCGTCACTGCCGAAGGCCTTGCACCGGCCGTCGGGGGCCAGCGCCCGCTTGCGGCTGAACTCGATGAACATGCCGGGAGTGGCGAACACCATGACGCCGCCGGTCAGGGCGAGGGTGCATTCGCCCTGGCGCAGGGACTGGGCCGCGTAGTGCAACGCGACCAGAGAGGAGGAGCAGGCCGTGTCGACGCTGATGGTGGGGCCTTCCAGGCCCAGGGTGTAGGCGATGCGGCCGGCGAAGGCGCTGGGTGTGGTGCCCATCAGCAGATAGCCCTCCATCGAGGCGGGCGCCTCGTGGAGCCTGGGGCCGTAGTCCATGCCGACGGCCCCGATGAAGACGCCGGTCCTGCTGCCCTGGAGGGAGTCGGGGTCGATCCCCGCACGTTCGATGCCCTCCCACGCCGTCTCCAGCAGCAGCCGGTGCTGTGGGCCGATGGCAAGCGCCTCGCGGGGGCTGATGCCGAACAGGCCGGGGTCGAACTTGTCGGCGTCGGCGAGGAAGCCCGCTTCCCGCTGGTAGTAGGTGCCCGCGTGGCCGGGATCCGGGTCGAAGAGCGCCTCCGCATCCCATCCCCGGTCGGTGGGGAACGGTCCGATCGCGTCCTGGCCGGAGGCCACCAGCCGCCACAGGTCCTCCGGCGAGCGCACCCCGCCCGGGAAGCGCGCGGCCATGCCGACGATCGCGATCGGCTCGTCGTCGGCGGCGATGGCCTGTTGCGGGGCCACGGCCTCCGCGGTGCCGCCGCTCATCAGCTCGTACAGGTGGGTGGCGAGCGCCTTGGGGGTGGGGTAGTCGAAGAGGATCGTCTCCGGCAGCGTCAGCCCCGTTGCGGCGGCGAGCCGCTCCCGCAGACGGCGTTCATGGGAGCGGGCGAAGCCCGCGGCGCGAAAAGGACGTCCCGCTTCCATGACGCCGCCGGTCCGCTCCAGGATCTCGGCGGCGAGGCCGGTCACGGTGCGCCGTAAGAGATCGCGCCGCTGGTCCTCCCTCAGTTCGTCCCACTGGCTCCGCAAAGTCGCGTCGGTGTCACGGTCACCAGAGCCCAGCATTCGGTGTTCCCCCCGTTGAGAAGCGTGCAGTGGTCAGGTCGTGCTTGCCCATGGAGCGGGCGGGCGTTCAGACATCGGCCAGCAGCGTGATCGGCTGTTCGACGCAGTCGGCCACGTACCGCAGGAAACCGCCCGCCGTGCCGCCGTCGCACAGGCGGTGGTCGAAGGTGAGGGAGAGTTGCACGATGTCCCGGAGGGCGAGCTCGCCCTCGTGGCACCAGGGCTTGCGGACGATGCGACCGACGCCGAGCATGGCTCCCTCGGGGTGGTTGAGGATCGGGGTGGCGCCGTCCACGCCGAAGACCCCGTAGTTGTTGAGCGTGAAGGTTCCGCCGGTGAGATCGGCCGGTGGCAGGCTGCCGGCGCGGGCTTCGGCGGCCAGGCGGGCCAGTTCCTCGCCGAGGTGCCGGGCGGTCAGGGCGTGGGCGTTCCGGACGACGGGGACCAGCAGGCCACGGTCGGTCTGGGCGGCGAAGCCCAGGTGGACGGCGGACAGGCGCACGATCTCACGGGCCGCGGTGTCCACCGTGGCGTTGAGTTCGGGGTGGCGGGCGAGGGCCGCCACGCAGATCCGGGCGAGCAGCGCGAGCAGCGGCAGGCCGGTGCGGTGGCGGGCGGCCATGAGCTCGGTGGCGTCGGCGTCCACCCAGCAGGTGGCGTCGGGGATCTCGGTTCGGCTGCGGGTGAGCTTGTCCGCCATGGCGGCGATGGCGCCGCGCAGCGGGACGCGGGCTTCTTCGGCAGGCGCGTTCGAGCCATGCGCTTCGCCGTTGTGGCCCTGCGCCTCGCCGTTGCGGCGGTCCGCGCGGGCGGCGCGTTCCACATCGGCGCGCAGCACCAGGCCGTTCGGGCCGGACCCCGCGATGTCGTCGAGCGTCAGCCCGTGTTCCCGGGCCAGACGGCGGACGAGCGGGGAGATCACCGGCACCGGCCCGGTGGCGGGACCGGCCGGTATGGAGTTGTCCGCCGCGGGGCGGTCCGGTACGGAGCCACCCGGTGTGGACGCCGTGCCGTGGGCCGGCCGTCGGCGGCGGGAGACCGCGTCCGCGGTCGTGCCGTAGCCGACGAGTACCCGGCCTGAGCCGCGGTCCGGCGGGGCGACGGCCAGGAGCGGGGCTCCCACCGGTATCTCCTCGCCGGGGGCGCCGTAGCGGGCGGCGACCGTCCCCGCGTACGGGCAGGGGAGCACCACACTCGCCTTGGCGGTCTCCACCTCGGCCACCGGCTGATCCACCGTGACCACGTCGCCCACCTCGACCAGCCAGCGGAGGATCTCGGCCCCGGTGAGCCCCTCTCCAAGGTCGGGCAGGGTGAACTCGCGCGCCTGGGTCATGCCGTCCACTCGCTCTCCCACTGAAGACGCGCCACCGCGTCCAGGATCCGGTCCACGCCGGGCAGGTGGTGCCGCTCCAGCATCGGCGGCGGGTAGGGGATGTCGAAGCCCGTCACCCGCAGCACCGGGGCCTGGAGGTGGTGGAAACACCGCTCGGTGATCCGGGCGGCGATCTCCGCGCCCGGGCCGGCGAAGCCGGTGGCCTCGTGGACCACGACCGCCCGTCCGGTGCTGCGTACCGACGCGCACACGGTCTCGTCGTCGAACGGCACCAGGGTGCGCAGGTCGACGACCCCGAGGTCCCAGCCCTCGGCGCGGGCGGCCTCCGCCGCCTCCAGACACACCGGCACCGACGGCCCGTAAGCGATGAGGGTCGCCGAGGTGCCTTCCCGGCGGACCGCCGCCCGGCCGACGGGCGGCGCCTGTGGTGGCCGGTCGAGGTCGACGGGCGCCTTGGACCAGTAGAGCCGCTTCGGTTCGAGGAAGACCACCGGGTCGTCGGAGGCGATCGCGGCGCGCAGCAGCCCGTAGGCGTCGGCGACCGTGGCCGGGGTGACGACATGGAGGCCCGGTGTGGCCATGTAGTAGGCCTCGGACGAGTCGCTGTGGTGCTCGACGCCGCCGATCCCGCCCCCGTAGGGCACCCGCATGGTCAGCGGCAGCGGCAGCGCACCCCGGGTGCGGTTGCGCATCCGCGAGACATGGCTGACGAGCTGCTCGAACGCCGGGTACGCGAAGGCGTCGAACTGCATCTCGACCACCGGCCGCAGCCCGTACATCGCCATGCCCACCGCCGTCCCGAGGATGCCGGCCTCCGCCAGCGGGGTGTCGGTGCAGCGGTCGTCGCCGAACTCCTTCGCCAGCCCGTCGGTGATCCGGAAGACCCCGCCGAGAGTGCCGACGTCCTCGCCCATCACATGGACGGTCGGGTCCGCGGCCATCGCGTCGCGCAGGGCGCGGTTGAGGGACTGGGCCATCGTCATGGTGGCGGCGGTCATCGGGCGTACTCCGGTGCGTCCGGCGTGCGGGCGCTCTCCGCCTCCAGTTTTGCCTCCAGTTCCGCTTCCCGTTCCGCGTGCAGCCGGGCGGTCTGCTCGCGCAGTTGCGGAGTGGGCTCGGCGTAGACATGGGAGAACAGGTCGGCAGATGTGAGCGGGGGATCGGCCCCCAGCGCGTCGCGGAGACGTTGCGCCAGTGCCTCCGCCGCCTCGGCGGCCCGCTGTGTCTCGGCGTCGGTGAGCAGCCCGTGGCGGCGCAACTCCCGCTCCAGCAGGCCGATCGGATCGTGGGCGCGCCAGGCGGCGACCTCCGCCTCGGAGCGGTAGCGGGTGGCGTCGTCGGCGGTGGTGTGCGCGTCGATGCGGTAGGTGAGCGCCTCCACCAGGGTGGGCCCGGCGCCGGAACGGGCCCTGCCGATCGCCTCGGTGAGCACCCGGTGGACCGCCGGGGCGTCGTTGCCGTCCACCAGCCGCCCGGGCATGCCGTAGCCGACGGCCTTGTGGGCGATGCTGGGCGCCGCGGTCTGCTTGGCCAGCGGCACCGAGATCGCGAAGCCGTTGTTCTGCACCAGGAACACCACCGGTGCCCGCCAGACGCCGGCATGGTTCAGCGCCTCGTGGAAGTCGCCCTCGGAGGTGCCGCCGTCGCCCACCAGGGCCAGGGCGACCACGTCGTCGCCCTTCAGCCGCGCCGCATGCGCCAGGCCCACCGCGTGGGGCAGCTGGGTGGCCAGCGGGGTGCACAGCGGCGCCACCCGGTGCGTGTGCGGGTCGTAGCCGGTATGCCAGTCGCCACGCAGCAGCGTCAGCGCCTGGACCGGGTCGACGCCGCGCATCACGGTGGCGAGCGTGTCCCGGTAGCTGGGGAAGAGCCAGTCGCGCTCGGCCAACGCCAGCGCGGCGGCGATCTGACAGGCCTCCTGGCCGGTGGAGGAGGGGTAGACGGCGAGCCGACCCTGCCGGGTCAGGGCCGTCACCTGCTCGTTGAAGCGCCGGCCGGTCACCAGCCGCCGGTACAGCTCGAGCCAGAGCTGCCGGTCGGGCTCGGCCGTGCCGCCGAGCACCCGGTGAGGCTCGGAGCCCGGCAGCAGGGGCGCGGGGTCCGGGCGGGCCCGGCCCACATAGGGCGGAACACTATGTCGGCCGGGCTGGTCGAGCACGGTCATGTCTCCAGCACTCCTGTTCGCGGTCCGGAAGGTTTCTCTCGCGGCGGCGACCGGCGAGGGCTGCCCGGACCTCAGTGACGGGGCATCGGCCACCAGGGATCGGGCCGCCCGGCCACCACCGTCTGTGGCGGGCCTTGCGTAAACCTTCGGCATATCTTGAAACGGCTGGTAGAGCCGTTGCCGAAGGGCCGTGGCCGGCGCTTCCCCCTGTGTGACGCACACGAGAAAATCTTCGGTGCCGGAGCCTTCACCGTCATTGACCGATGACGCACGGTGCTTGACTTTCCGTGCAAACACTTCCGAACCCACCCCGCCGGTCGGCCACCCGCGCGCAGCACACGCCCCGCGCCGACTCGGCCCGCGGACCTCGGCTAACCTGCCCTCTGCTCAACCTCGTAACGACACAACGGAGAGGGGCGTAGTCCCAGATGAGCTGGTCAGCCGATGACATCAACACGGGAACCGCGCATTCCGCGCGCATGTACGACTACTTCCTGGGCGGGAAGGACCACTACCCCCCGGACCAAGAGGCGGCCGAAAAGGTGTTGGCCGTGCTGCCGCACGCGCGCACCATCGCGCGGAACAATCGATATTTCATGCGCCGATCGGCACGCATGCTCGCCCAAGAGGCCGGGATCCGCCAGTTCTTAGACATCGGGACGGGGATTCCCACATCGCCCAACCTCCACGAGGTCATCCAGGGAATCGCCCCCGAGGCGCGCATTGTCTACACGGACAACGACCCGATCGTGCTGACGCACGCACGCGCCCTCCTCACCAGCGTCCCGCAAGGGAAAACCGCCTACGCGGAGGCCGACCTGCGAGATCCCCGGAGCATACTCACCGCTCCTGAGCTGCTCGAGACGCTGGATCTGACCAAGCCGGTGGCGTTGATGATGATCTCAATTCTGCACTTCGTTCCTCCGGAGTACGATCATTACGCCATCCTCGACGAGCTGGTGAACGCGCTCCCCTCCGGCAGCTATTTGGCGTTGACCTACGGCACCTCGGACTTCGCCCCCGAGGAGATGAAGCGCGCGGCGGACGTCTACGCGGCATCACGAGTTCCGGTGCAGCAGCGCCCGAAGGAAGAGATCCAACAGTTCTTCCATGGGCTGGAGCTGGTCGAGCCCGGCGTGGTCCCGATCCATCGCTGGCGTCCCGACGACCCGTCGCTCAGCCAGCTGTCGGATGCGGACGTCTCCATGTTCGGCGGCGTAGCCAGAAAACGCTGAGTCACCCTGTGCCGGCCCCTGCACGGCAATCGGCCCTACGCGGCCGTCGGCCCTACACGGCGCGTGCCATCCCCTCCCACCGCACCCGCCACCGCCCGTCGGACGGGAAGCCGGGCGCCTCGCCCTCGGCGCCGTCCCATCCGGCGGCCATCAGGGCCACCGCGTAGAGCAGCCCGCCCGCGCCCGGGAAGTACGGCGTGGCGACCCGGGAGCCGCCGAGCGGCATCCCGGCGTCGTCGAACCCGAACTTCTCATGCAACAGGAAGTCGATGGCGCGGTCGGGCTCGCCCATCCGCGCCGCGTTCATCGCGAGCATCGGGAAGTCCCAGCCCCAGGCCGCGTCCCAGGCCCACACGTCCCACACCTTGCGGGCGGTGGCGCGCATGATCGCCACGTCCACGTCGTGCCCCGGCAGCCAGCCGTACAGGCCGACCAGCGAGGGGTGGTCGAAGATGTACTCGGTCCACATCTCGCGCACACCCTCGTACACGACGTACACGCCGTCCTGGACGGGCAGCGGCGCGAGTCCGTCGAGCACCGCCTCCCAGCCGGGGTCCGCGGGCCGCCCCAGCCGCTCGCGCCACTGCTGCGCCAGCCGCAGTCCGAAGCGCCAGTAGGACAGTTCGAAGGCGCCGTTGAGAGTGACCTTGGGGTCGCTGTTCTCGGAGACGAGGTGCAAGGGCGGACCGAGCACATGGCGGCCCGCGTCCTCGAAGGCGTACGAGGCCATGAACTCGGCCGTGGCGAAGACGACATCCCGCCACTTGTTCAGGGTCGCGCGGGTCGGGTGGGCCCGGTAGTCCAGCTCGGCGAGGAAGATCGGATGGGGCTGCTGCCAGAGCAACAGCGCGTTGATCTCGCCGGGCGACTGGCGGCCTCCGGGATCGGTCATCTTGGGCCAGCGCGCGCCCTGGTACCCCTGCTGCCGGGCGCGCTCCCGGGACGAGTCGAGGAAGCTCCGATAGACGCCGACGCCGCGGTCCAGCTGCGGCCAGCGGTTCCACAGCGCGTAGTGCGCGGCGTGCCACCAGTACATCTCCATATGGAACTTGCCGTACCACCCGTTGTTGACCAGCCCGGACTCCTGCGGCGGGGTGCTGCCGGCCTCGTTGACCGCCAGCAGGTACTGGCTGAGCACCACCCGGCGCTCCAGCTCCCGCCACCGGGGATCGGTGCTTTCCGAGAGATCGAGGGCACCGCCGGAGCGCCAGAACGCCGGCCAAGCCCTGGCCGCGGCCGCCTCGACCGCCGTGGCGGTGGGCACCCGGGGAGAGGGCCGGGGCGCGAAGAGGAAGGTGGCCTCCAGCCGGGTGCCCGCGCCGCCGCCGAGCAGATACCGGTGCGGGTGGCCGTCGACTCGCGACGGCTGTTGCCCGCCGCCTCGCCATTCGAGGCCCACGTGGTAGCGGGTGTCGTCGAGCTCATGGGTGATGTCCGCGCGGTGGGGGCCGCGGGTCCGCAACCGTGTGGTGTGGGCATCGGGGCGGTCCCAGACGCCGACGAAGGGCGCGGAGAACTTCGCCGCCCCATTGGAGTACGGGAAGTCGATGAACACCGCGAGCCGGCCCTCGGCCACCAACGGGGAGTCGATCCGCACGGCGACCGCGTCCACATCCGGGCCGCAGCTCGTCCGCACCGTGACGGGGCTGCCCTCCAGGGTGAACCGGCTGTGCAGCGTTCCGGTCCACAGGTCCAGCCGCTGGTGGCAGCCGCTCAGATCGGCCTCGACCGCCTCGGTCCCATCGGCGCGCAGCAGCCTCAGACCGATGCGGGCCAGGTTCATCCGGTGCGGGTTCGCCCTCAGCCAGTCGGAGAGTTCCGGGTGTTCCGGGTCGGGGATGTCGTAACGGACCGGTCGGCCATGGGTGTCCCAGACCTGTCCGGCGAAGTCCGACGGGGTCTGGCCGTCCGGAAGCGGGTCGCTGTGCCAGCCCCAGTCGGACAGGGTGGCGAAGGGCAGAAAGGTCTGCAATCCCGTCACATCGGCGCCGAACGCGAGCTGCCCATTGCCCACCTGGAGCGGTGTCATGGGGTCGCTGGCCGTACGGACCACGTCGTGGCGCGATACGAGGGCGTGCCGGTCGATCCCGCCGGGCCGCCGCGGCGACGGCTCGGCGACGGCGTCGCCGACCCGCCAGCCCGCGGTGACCGCGGCGGCGACTCCGGTCATGCCGGTGCGTACGAAGGTTCGACGGCTGACTGCCATGAAGGGACTCCCGCCGTGTTGCTGATTGAATCGTTTTTATGCGGGCGCAAGCTAACAAGATCTTCGTCCCGAGTGCAATGGTTCTGACAGCACTGACCGGGGTCGACCAGGTGGAACCCGCGCCCGTCCTCGGCGGGTGTCTCCTCACCGGGTTCCCGCCAGGGCGCGAACAGCCCGGGGTGGACAGTCATCGGCTTGCGCACCCGGTAGACGTGGTACGTAGCGGGCCCCTTCACGTGAATCCACGCTCCGCGCATGTGTTGGGGCCGCATGGTCCAGCACCTCGCTGGTCAGCTCCGCTCCCGCCTCGACCAGAATGCGACCGATGGCGTGGACCAGCGCCGAGTAGGTGTCGGGGAAGGCGACGGCCTCGACGCAGCGGCCCTCGGCGAAGCGGACCGTCAGCCATACGGTGGCCGTCTGCACCACCGACCACCGACCAGCGTCCCTCGGCCAGCCGGCCGATCCGCAGCAGCTCACCGCCGTTCGGAAGGAACCGGTCCAACGTTTCCCGCGCCCGCGCGAAGAGCTGCTCGTCGCCCCGGGGCAGCAGCGCGACCAGGTCCTGCTCCTCCTGCGGCCGGGCCAGGAGATCACCGGGGTCGAACGCCTCCGCGATCCCATGCAGTTCCGACTTCCAGTTCATCCACCACTGGACCTTCTCCTCCGGCAGCGGGTACGCCGCGAGTTCCTGAACGCAGTCCGCCGCGGTGACCTCGTCACGCCAGGGGAAGTTCTTCGCGGACGGGAACACGTTGCTTCCCCAGTCGAAGCCGTCTTCTTCAGGGCTGTCCTTGGGACACAGGAAGAGCCGCGCACCCACCCAGGTTCCCCGGCCCGGTTCGTACATGTCCCGCCGCAGCGCGCGCAGTTTGTCGAAGACGGCCGTGCGTGGCAATTCGCGCCCGGCCAATTGGGTGGTGCCGTCGGACTCGTCGCCCGTTGCCTCGGGCCGACCGGCGGCGCCACCGGCGCCGCCGATCCGTGTGCGACTGTGCGGCGGTCCCGCGTTCAGGGGCGCGGGATGTTGCGCAGGTTGCTCCGGGCCAGATCGATCATGCGTCCCACGCCGCCGGCGAGCACGGTGCGGCTCGCCGAGAGCGCGAAGCCGGTGACCTGCTCGGTCGTGATCTTCGGCGGGATGGACAGCGCGTTGGGGTCGGTGACGACGTCGACGAGCGCCGGACCGTCGTGGGCGAAGGCTTCGCGCAGCGCGTCGCGCACCTCGCCGGGCTTCTCCACGCGGACCCCGTGGGCACCGGCCGCCCGGGCGATGGCAGCGTAGTCCGTGTGCGGGTACCCGGTGCCGTGCGAGGGCAGCCCGTCGACCAGCATCTCCAGCTCGACCATGCCGAGCGAGGAGTTGTTGAACAGCACGACCTTCACCGGAAGCCCGTACTGCACCAGGGTCAGGAAGTCGCCCATCAGCATGGAGAACCCGCCGTCGCCCGAGAGGGACACCACCTGGCGCCCGCGGTCGAGGAACTGCGCGCCGATGGCCTGTGGCAGTGCGTTGGCCATCGAACCGTGCACGAACGATCCCAGAATCCGGCGGCGGCCGTTCGGCGTCAGATAGCGGGCGGCCCAGACGCAGCACATCCCGGTGTCCACGGTGAAGACCGCGTCGTCGGCTGCCTCCTCGTCGAGCACCGAGGCCACGTACTCCGGATGGATCGGGGTGTGCTTCTCCACGTTCCGGGTGTAAGCGCTGACGGCGCCCTCGAGCGCGCGGGCGTGGTGGTGCAGCATCCGGTCGAGGAACCGGCGCGACGGCTTCTCCCGCACCGCCGGGGTGAGGCAGCGCAGCGTCTCGCGGACGTCCCCCCAGACGGCGAGGTCCAGCCGGGTGCGCCGGCCCAGCCGCTCGGGCTGCACGTCGACCTGCACCGTCCGGACACCACGGGGCAGGAAGTCGGTGTACGGGAAGTCGGTGCCCAGAAGCAGCAGCAGATCGCACTCGTGCATCGCCTCGTACGCGGCGCCGTAACCGAGCAGGCCGGACATCCCGACGTCGTACGGGTTGTCGTACTGGATGTGCTCCTTGCCCCGCAACGCGTGCCCGACCGGGGCCTTGACCTTCTCCGCGAAGGCCATCACCTCCGGGTGGGCACCGGCGACGCCCCGGCCGCAGAACACCGTCACTCGCTCGGCGGCGTCGACCAGTTGCGTCAACCGGGCGAGCTCCTGGCCACCGGGGCGGATGGCGGGCAGGTCCAGCGGTATGGCGAGCTCGGCCCCGCTGTCCGGGGAGCTCTGCCCGGCGGTGTCGCCGGGCAGGGCCACCACCGATACGCCACGTCGGCCGACCGCGTGCTGGATCGCCGTCTGGACCACTCGCGGCATCTGGCGGGGCGAGGAGATCAGCTCCGAGTAGTGACTGCACTCCTCGAACAGCCGGTCCGGATGGGTCTCCTGGAAGTACCCGGTCCCGATCTCGCCGCTGGGGATCTGCGCGGCCAGCGCGAGCACGGGAGCCATCGACCGGTGCGCGTCGAAGAGACCATTGATCAGATGCAGGTTGCCCGGTCCACAGGAGCCCGCGCAGGCGGCCAGCCTGCCGGTGAGCTGGGCCTCCGCCCCGGCCGCGAATGCCGCGACCTCCTCGTGCCGCACCTGGATCCACTCCACCGTGCGGTGGCGTCGGACCGCGTCCACGACGGGGTTCAGGCTGTCCCCGACCACGCCGTACATCCGGCGCACACCGGCACTGGCTATGAGATCGACATACTGCTCGGCCACTGTCTGCTTGGCCACGGCACTCCTCGGGTTCGACAGCGGGGACGGCCCGCAGGCGGTCCGTCGTTGGGTTTTGACCACGCTAATGAGGCGGAATGGCGCCGAGTTGACCGTCGGCGCACGGGGGCGAGCCCGGCAGCGCACGGGGCGCCATCCGGCCGGTCCCGGGCGGCGTCGGCTCAGGCGTGAATGGGGCCCTCGGTCGTCGAGAGCGCGTGTCCGCTGCGGCCGTGCCGCACGGCGATGAGTTCCGCCGCGATGGACACGGCGGTCTCCCGCGGGGTGGAGGAGCCCAGATCGAGGCCCACGGGCGAGTGCAAACCGGCCAGCGCGGCGGATGAGACGCCGGCCTCACGCAGCTCCCGCGTCCGGGCCGCCTGTGTCCGTCGCGAGCCGAGAGCGCCCACGTACGCCAGCGGTCTGCGCAGCGCCTCGACGAGCAAGGGCACATCGAACTTCGGGTCGTGGGTCATCACGCACACCACCGTGCGCCGATCGGTGTGTGTGGCCGCCAGGTACCGATGCGGCCAGTCGACCACCACCTCATGGGCGGCCGGGAAGCGCTCGGCTGTGGTGAAGGCAGGGCGTGCGTCGCAGACGGTCACGCGGTACCCGAGAAAGGCCCCGACCTCGGCCACGGCGGCGGCATAGTCAGTGGCACCGAAAACGAGCAGTCGCGGGCTGGGCGCCCAGGACTCGAACAGCACACGAGCCTGCCGCGGCCCGGTGGCGCCGCCCGTGTCGTATCTCTCCACCCGGGTCTCGTCCAGGCCCAGCGACAGACGCGCGTCGGCCAGGACGGTGGTGTCCAGATCCGCCCGGCCGGTACTCCCCAGGTGCCGGTCCTCGAACAGCGCGATCATCCGGCCCGGCTGGTCGTCCGGACCGGACATCACCCGCGCCAGTACGACCGGCCGTTCGGCCTCCACCGCCCGGTGTGCGGCGGCCAGGACACCAGCGGTGTCCCCCCGCACGGCCTGGACGAAGACCTCGATCTCGCCTCCGCAGGTCAAGCCGACGGCGAACGCGTCGTCGTCGGAGTAGCCGAAGGAGGCGAGCCGCGGCGCCTCGCAGGACAGTACTTCTTGCGCCAGTTCGTACACCGCTCCCTCGACACACCCTCCCGACACGCTGCCCAGCGCCGTGCCGTCGGGACGCACGCACAGCGCCGAACCCGGCGGCATGGGCGCGCTGCCGCTCACGGCCACGACACTGGCGACGGCGTAGGGGGAACCGGAGGCGTGCCACTCGAGGAGACGGGGTGCCAGTTGTCGCATCGATGTCCTCCGACGGGCTGTCAGGTATGGGCGGTCGGCCGGGGCGTGGGCTCCAGCCCGAGGAACACGCGGCCGTTGGCTTCGAGGGCCGTGGCGTCGAGCCCGCCGGCCGGCGCGAAGCGGGCGGGGTCGGGCTGCGCCATGTCGAACGGGTAGTCGCTCCCGCACAGGATCCGGTCCCGCGCGGCATGGGCCAGGAGCAGCCTGAGCACCTCGGGGTCATGAGTGACCGTGTCGAAGTACAGCCGGGTGAACGAATCGGACGGTGGACGGTCGCTTCCCCGGCGCACATCCGCCCGTGACCGCCATCCGTGTCCCCATCGGCCGACCAGGGCCGGGGCGCAGCCCCCGCCGTGGACGAAGCAGATCCGCAGGTCCGGCAGTTCTTCCATGACACCGCCCAGGAGCACCGATGCCACGGCGGTCGTGGTCTCCACGGGATTGCCGATCAGATTGACCAGGTAGTGGTGGTCCCACTCCGGCCGCGGCAGCTGCATCGGGTGCACGAGTACGGCGAGATCCAGCTCCGCGGCGACACCGAGCACCTCGCGCATCACGCCGTCGCCGTAGGACCGGCCCTGCGCGAGCGGGGGGACGGCGACCCCGGCGACACCCTCCATGGTCTTCAGCCGGGTCATCTCGCGCCGGGCGGCGTCCACGTCGTCCAGCCGCACCAGCCCGAGCCCCACGAGCCTGCCGCCGGTGGTGGAAACGGCCTTCGACAGTTGTTCGTTGTAGGAGGCGATGTAGTCGTCCGCCTCGGCCGGCGCGTGGACGGGGAAGGCGAAGGGTGGTGCCGAGACCACACGGGCACCGAGGCCGGCCTTCTCGGTGTCCGCGGCGACGGCGTCGATGTCGGTCATCGCCGCGGTCGGAAACGACAGCGGAATGTCGCCGAGGAACAGTTCGCCGTCGCGGTCGTTCATGCCCCCGAGCGGATTGCCGGGCGGCAGGGCGAGCAGTTCTCGCGGCAGCCAGTGCGCGTGGACATCGATGATTCCGGCGCGGACATCTCGTACGGCCATCTTTCTCTCCTTCGCGACGTCAGGCCGAGGTGTCCGGCGTCTCGTTCGCGGCTCGCATGATCGCGCGCCGGATGGGTTCATAGCCGGTACACCGGCAGATGTTGGAGCCGACCAGAGCTTCCACGCGCTCCGGGTCCCCGCCGATGGTGGGGTCGGCCTCCAGCGCCCCGGCGGCCACCATGAGGAAGCCCGGCGTACAGAAGCCGCACTGCAGGGCGTGCTCGGCCGAGAAGGCCCGCTGGAGCGGATGGGGCTCACCGCCCGGCCCCGCGAGTCCCTCCACGGTCCGTACCGACCTGCCGTCGCACTGCACGGCCAGCATGAGGCAGGCCCGGACGGCCTCGCCGTCCACCAGGACCGTGCACGCCCCACAGATGCCGTGCTCGCACCCGAGGTGCGTCCCGGTCAGGCGGCAGTCCTCCCGCAGGACGTCGGCGAGGATACGGCGGGGCTCCACGTCAAGGGGGTATACTTCGCCGTTCACGGTGAGGGTGATCTTCATCGGTGGTCTCCCTTGAGCTCGGCGGCGCGCGAGCGCTGGTCCGCCGCCGCTTGGCACAGTGTCCTGGCGACCAGGACCGCGATGGCCTGCCGTTTGTACTCGACGTCGGCGAACGGCTCGGGCAAGGGCGCGGCGTCCTGGTCCGCGGCGATCCGGCCTGCGCGGGCGAACGGATGGCCGTCGGGCAGCCGGTATCCGTCCGTGGGCGCGCCGGCCTCGGCGCCGATCAGCGCCCGCTCGGCGGCGTGTGCCCGCACGGGCCTGTCCGCGCAGTTGACCAGGCCGATTCTCGCCTCGCTGATCAGCCCGTCCCGCACGGTCAGGGTCGCCGCGACGGCCACTTGGGCGAAGCAGAAGTGCGTGCGCCGGTGCTCGATGAAACCGACCCCGGTGTCCTCGCCGAGCAGCGGGAACCGTACGGAGGTGATGAGCTCCTCGGGCCGGCGCGCGGTCAGGTACGGACCGCGGAAGTAGTCACCGGCCGCGACCTCGCGCACTCCGTCGGGGCCGTGCAATTCGATGCCGGCGTCGAGGGCCACTCCGATGGCACACCACTCCGAGGCGGGGTGTGCCCAGGCGAAGCTGCCCACCATGGTTCCCCGCGAGCGGATCGGCGGATGGGCGATGTTGACGACAGCCGCTGAGAACAACGTGCCGAGCGGGCCCGGTACGGCCTGCTCCGACTCGAAGACACCATGGCGGACCAGGGCGCCGACCCGCAGCGTGTCATCGGCCACGCTCATGTGGTCGAGTTCGGCGACGCGGTTGATGTCGACCACCAGCTCGGGGCGGATCCGCTGCAGGTGCATCTCCAGGAGCAGACTCTGCCCGCCGGCGATGACCTGCGTCTTGCGGCCGGGGTCGGCGAGCGCGTCGACGGCCTCACGCACCGTGCGCGGTACGGCGTAGTCGAAGGCGGCGGGTTTCACCGGACCTCCTCCTCGATCTTCGGGGCGCGGGCCGCTCGCCACACCACGTCCGGGGTGAGCGGCATCTGGAGCAGGTCGGGGTCGGCGATCCGCAGTGCGTCGGCCACGGCGTTGACGATCGCGGCCGGAGTGCCGATGCAACCCGACTCTCCCGCCCCTTTCGAGCCCAGTGGTGTGCTGGGGCTCGGTGTGCAGGTGTCCTTGATCTCGATCGGCGGAATCTCGGTGAATGTCGGGAGCAGATAGTCCAGCAGCCCGTTGGCCAGGTGGGGGACGCCGTCCTCGTCGAAGGTGATGCCTTCGTAGAGCGCTTGGCCGATGCCCTGCACGGCCGACCCGAAAGCCTGCCCCCGTACCACCATCGGGTTGAGCACCACTCCGCAGTCGTCCACCGCCACCACCTGTAGCACCCGCACGGTGCCGAGCTCCGGATCGACCTCGACCGCCGCCGCGTGTGTGCCGAACGGGAACGCCATGCCCGCCTCGAACCGGTCCTCGACCCGCAACGGCCCGGTGGCCTTCACCAGTTCGGTCAGGTCCATGGCCGCCGCGCCGCCCTGGATGGGGTGCACGGTGCCCGCGGACCACGCCACGTTCTCGACCGGCAGCTTCCACAGTGCCGCGGCCCGCTCCCGGGCCTCGTCGATGAGCAGGGTGGCGACGTGCCGCAGCGTCGCGCCGGCCACCTGCGCCGAACGGCTGGCGAAGGAACCCAGACCTTCGGGCTGTTCGTCGGTGTCGCCCTCGACGAGCCGGACCCGCTCCTCGTCCACGCCGAGGGTCTTGGCGACGAGCGCGGGGAAGACCGTCTCGTGGCCCTGGCCGCTGGGGGCCGCCCCGCACCGAGCGGTGATCGTCCCGTCCTCGCCGACCTCGAGACTGCCGAACTCGTGCAGTCCGCCCGGTTCGCCACCGGAGCGCTCCACATAGCAGGACAGCCCGATGCCCAGCGGCAGAGCGGCGGGGTCGTTCCGGCGCCGGGCCTGCTCCGTCCGCCACTTGTCGTAGTCGAGGGTCTCCAGCGCCAGGTCGAGCGCGGCGGCGTAGTTTCCGCTGTCGTAGCGTCGGCCGGTGGGTGTGTCGTACGGGAAGCTGTCGGGCGGGATGAAGTTGCGGCGCCGCAGCTCCGCCGGGTCCATCCCCAGCTCGCGGGCCAGCAGGTCCATGGTCCGCTCCAGTGCGATCGCCGCCTCCGGCCGGCCCGCGCCACGGTAGGGATACGTGACCATGGTGTTGGTCAGCACCGAGCGGAGGGTCGCATGCACTCGGGGCGTGGTGTAGGGGCCCGTCGCCATCCAGACGGTCTGCATCGGGAGCCCCACCCCGAGATGCGGATAGGCACCCACGTCGGCGTCGATGTGCAGCTCGTACCCCAGCAGCCGGCCGTCGGCGTCGGCGGCGAGCCGGACCCGCTGGTCCTGCCCCCGGCCCCGGGTGGCGACCGTCATGGACTCCAGACGGTCCTCGATCCAGCGCACCGGCCGTCCGAGCCGCACCGCCAGGTAGGCGACCGCCACGAACTCCGGGAACGACGCGCTCTTGGAACCGAACGCCCCTCCGGTGTCCGGCACCACGATCCGCACCCGCTCCACCGGCCACCCCAGCAGCGTCGCCAGTTCGCGGCGCAGCCGATGCGGCATCTGATGCCCCGACCACACCGTCAGCCGGTCTCCCTCGGGCACGGCGAGGATCGTCCGGCACTCCATCGGAGTGGGCATCAGCAGCTGCTGGCGGTACCGGGCCTCCACCACGGCCGCCGCCCCCTGCCACACCGAATCCTCGATGGGCTGCCCTGCCGATCCCTCGAAAGCCACGTTGCTCAAGCCGTCGAACAGCGGAACCGCATCCTGCGCCGCGGCCGCCGGGGTCACCACCGCGGGCAGGGGATCGATCCGGAAGGTCACTTCCGCGGCCCCGTCCTCGGCCCGGTAACGGTCCTCGCCCAGGACCACCGCGACCGCCTCGCCCGGGTACCGCACCCGGTCCTTCACCAGCGCCGGCCACTCGCGGCCGGCCACCGCCTCGTCCGAGGACAGCTTGGCGAGCACCGTGTGCGGAACCGGGGGGAGGTCCTGCAGATCGGCGGCGGCCTGTGCGCACGCGGGTATGGCCGCGAGATCCGTGGCGGACCACGCCCCCACCACTCCGGGTACCTCACGGGCGGCTGCGCAGTCCACCTCCCGCAGGGTGCCGTGTGCCACTTTGCTTCTTACGAATGCGGCGTCGAGACAACCCGGCACATTTATGTCGGCGACGTAGCGTCCACTGCCGGTGAGTAGCCGCTCGTCCTCGCGCCTTGCCCAATTTGCCACAACTGTACCTCCGCTTTTTCTCCTCGTCAGGGAGTGTGCGGCGCCGGGTGGAGCGCGGTGCGCAGGGTGCCGGCGGCGAGCGTGATGGCCGCCTGTGCCGCGTGGGTCTCGCGCAGGGCGTTGAGCATGACGAAGTCGTGGATGATGGCCTGGAAGCGCACCGCGGTGACGGGCACGCCGGCTTCGCGGAGCTTGTTGGCGTACGCCTCGCCCTCGTCGCGCAGCACGTCGGCCTCGCCGGTGATGACCAGGGCCGGGGGCAGGCCGGTGAGCTGCTCGGTGGTGGCGCGCAGCGGGGAGGCGGTGATCTGGGCGCGCTCGCTCTCGTCGGTGGTGTACTGGTCCCAGAACCACTGCATGCCGTCCCGGCGCAGGAAGTAGCCGGTGGCGAACTGGTGGTACGAGCCGGTGTCGAAGTTCGCATCCGTGACCGGGTAGAACAGCACCTGCTGGACCAGGGGCACGTCGCCGCGCTCCTTTGCCATCAAGGTCAGCGCGGCGGTCATGTTCCCGCCGACGGAGTCCCCGGCCACGGCCAGCCGCGAGCCGTCCAGGCCCTTGCCCGCGCCCTCCCGGACGACCCACTGGGCGACGGTGTAGTTCTGCTCGATGGCGACCGGGTAGCGGGCCTCGGGGGAGAGGGCGTACTCGGGGAAGACCACGGCGGCGTTCGCGCCGACGGCCAGTTCACGGACCAGACGGTCGTGGGTGTGGGCGTTGCCGAACACCCAGCCCGCGCCGTGGATGTAGAGGATCACCGGCAGGGTGCCCGCGGCACCTGCCGGCTTGACGATCCGAGCCCTGACCTCGCCCGTGGGGCCACCGGAGACGGTGATCCACTCCTCGTCGATCTCGGGCTTGTCGATGGCGCCGGACTGCACCTCGTCGACGGCCTTGCGCCCCTCCGCCGGGGCGAGCTCGAACAGGTACGGCGGGTTGTCGGTCGCTTCCGCGAAGGCCTTCGCGGCCGGCTCCAGCACTGGCTGGACCGGCGTGCTGCCGTTGGACATACATCGTCTCCTGAACTGTGTTGTCGAAACGTGGGTGGAAAAACGTGACGGTGCCACGGAGGCGAACCGAGCCGGGAAGGGCTCAGGCGCGTACCAGCGGGGTGTCGACCAGGTGTTCGGCGAGGAACCACGCCTGGAGTTCGCCGGTCCGGATCACCTGCGAGACAAGAAGGTCGTTGGTGCCGTCGTCGCCCAGCTCGGCGGTGCGCGTGGCGGCGTCGTGGGCGTCGACGAGGATCGACTCGTGGGCTTCCAGCAGCCGCGACAGCATGGCCGGGACCTCCTCCACGCCGTCCGGAGGCCGCGGTATGGAGGTGATCTCGGCTACCTGGCGCGGGTCCCCGACCGCGACACCGCCCAGGGTCTGCACGCGCTCGGCGAGCGTGTCCACGAGGGCGAGCTGCTCATCGGCGTGCTTGTCCAGCACCAGATGCAGTTGGTAGAACGTCGCGCCGCGCATCAGCCAGTGGTGCTTCTTGTAAAGGCCGTACAGGATCTGAGTGTCGGCCAGAACCCGGTTCAGCCGCTGAGAGGAGTACATGCGGGCGTCGTACGACAGGCCGATCGGGAACTGCTTGACGGTCCCGAATTCCTGGATCACCGCACCCTTCTGGTGCAACCACGGCTGGCTGCCTCGTGCTGCCACGGGTGCGTCCCCCGACGGGGAGTTGTCGGTCATGATCGGTCTCCTGAGCATCTGGTGCGGAGGGGTACGACACGACGTTAGGCGTCCAGCCACATGCCGCCTTGACCGTGGGCGCATGTGTTGTGGTCCGGGAGCGCACCGGCCAGAGAGGAGCGCTCACCCCCCGGCCGACGGGTCACCAGGCGGGGCACCGGACCCGGGCGGCCTTGCCGCTCGGGTAGAACGGGATCCTGCCACAATGCCTGCCATTCGCTGGGAGACATCCCATACGCGGCCCGGAAGACCCGGCTGAAATGCGCCGGGCTGATGAATCCCCAGCGGCGGGCCACGGCGGCGACCGTCCGGCTCGCCCGGCCACGGCGTGCCAGCTCCTTCCGGCATTCCTCGAGCCGGCGCTGCCTGATCCACCGGCCGACCGTCGTGCCCTGTTCCTGGAAGAGCTTGTGCAGGTAGCGCACGGACATACCGTGATGCCGGGCGATCGCCTCAGGTGACAGCCCGGAGTCGGCGAGATGTCTGTCGATGTAACCGCGGACGCGCGCCAGCTGGGTGTGGTCCGCATCGCGGGCACAGGGGGTCTTCCCGTCGAGGCTGTCCGCCGCGAGCGTGGCCAGCAGATCCGTGACGGTGCGCGCGAGCTGCTCCCTGACGTGGTTGGAGTGGGCGTCGCCCTCGTCGGCGAGCCGGGAGACGATGGGCAGCAGCAGGGCGGGCAGCCGCGTGCCGGCGTGGATGGGCTGCGCCGTGAGGCTGCGCAGATCGTGCTCAGCCACCCCCAGTGTCCTGCGCGGAATCACGACGATCTTCGCCTGGTAGCGCTCGGGGGCGACCACCGTAAAGGGGTGCGAGGCATCGTAGAAGGTCAGGTCCCCCGGTCCCAGAGAGGCCGCTCGGCCGTCCTGGTGGACGGTGGATGTTCCTGCCCGCTGCATGTGGGCCATCAGGAAGTCGCGCCCGTCGGCAGCGATGTGAGCCGGGGTACGAAAGGTTGCTATCGGGTCGGACTCGATCGTGACGATCCGCACCGGGCCGAGCTGCGCGACTCCGATGCCGGCGGACCAGCGCTCCCCTCCTCGCAGAATCATGTCCAGGCCGATGAACGTACGTGAGACGGCGCTTCGCCAACGGGCGAGTTTTCTGTCCGACGGCAGCGTCGCCGGGGAGTGAACGGCATGCCTCCTGCTCTCGGCAGGCGCGCCGCCGCTCAACGACGCTCCGCCGATGGGTCCTGGCAGGGCATACGTCCTCCTGATGTACCGTGCACGGACTGGGATGGAGACCTGACCCTAGGTGCGCGCGGTGGAAGAACAGTGAAAGCGAGAGCGGCGGCTCGTCGGTCCGGGATGTCGAACGGCGGAGGGCCGCGGGGGCGTGCCGGCGGGGACGCGGCGGGCGAACCCCTGCGGTTCCAGATCCTGGGGCCGATGCGCGCGTGGCGGGCGGCTACCGAGCTGGACCTGGGGGTTCCACAACAACGCTCGCTCCTGGGTCTGCTCCTGGTGCGGGCGGGAGAACACGTACAGCTGAGTGAGGTCATCGACGTTCTCTGGGCGGAGCGGCCACCCGCCACGGCGGTCAATGTGGTCCACCGGTACGTCGGCCTGCTGCGGCGGCTGCTGGAACCGGAGCTGCCGCCCAGGGCGCCGGGCCGCTGGCTCCTGCGCGAGGCCGGCGGGTACCGGCTGCGGGTGGCGGCGGACTCCGTCGATCTGCTGCGGCACCGCGATCTGGCCGGCAGGGCCCGGCGGGCGGCGGGCGACGGGCGGCCCGGGGAGGCGCTGGAGCTGTTCGCTCAGGCGCTCGCCCTGTGGCGGGGTACGGCCGTGGCGGGCCTCCCGGTGACGGTGCGCCGGCATCCGGTGTTCACCGGCCTGGACTGCGAATACCTGGACACGGTGGGCGAGGCCGCCGACGCCGCGCTGAACTGTGACCGGGCGGGGCAAGTGGTGCCCCTGCTCCGGCAGGCAGCCGCCCTCGACCCGCTGGACGAACCGTTGCACGCCAGGCTGGTCCTGGCACTGACCGCTTCAGGACACCGGGCACAGGCCCTGGCCGCCTACGCCGACGTCAGGCGCCGGCTGGCCGAGGACCTGGGCGTCTCCCCGGGCCCCGAACTGCGCGCGGCCCACCGGCGAGCGAGGGGCCCCGGGCCGTCGGCCCCGCCCGCCCACGGCTCCGGTACCGGCACCGGCCGACCGCATCGCACCGCGGGCGCCGACGACCGGCAGGAGGCGCTCCCCGCCGCCTCCGTACCCTGGGTCCGGCCCGCCCAACTGCCCGCCGACCTCGCGGTGTTCTCCGGCAGACAGGCGGAACTCACCCGCCTGCTCGGCATCCATCCCCGGGCGGCCGCATTCCCCCAGGCCGCGACGATCGGCGTGATCAGCGGCATGGCGGGCATCGGGAAGAGCACGCTGGCGGTGCACTGGGCCCACCAGGTCGCCGACCGCTTCCCCGACGGACAGCTGTACATCAATCTGCGCGGCTTCGACCCGAGCGGGTCCGTGATGCGACCCGCGGAGGCCATCCACGGATTCCTGCACGCCCTCGGCGTACCCCCGCAGAGCGTCCCGGAGGGGCTCGACGCCCTGGCCGCGCTGTACCGCAGCCTGCTCGCGGACCGGCGCGTCCTCGTCCTGCTGGACAACGCCCGTGACACCGACCAGGTACGCCCGCTGCTGCCCGGCGCCCCCGGCTGTCTGACCGTCGTCACCAGCCGAGACCAGATGCTCGGCCTGGTCGCCGGCCAGGGAGCCCGGCCGGTGCCCCTGGAACTGCCGCCCGTCACCGACGCCCGCGCCTCGCTGGCGCGCCGTATCGGCCGTGACCGGGCGGCCGCCGAGCCCCAGGCGCTGGAGGAGATCATCGCCCTGTGCGGCCGGCTCCCGCTGGCGCTGGCCGTCGTCGCCGCCCGTGCCGCCATCCACCCCGGCGTCCCGCTGGCCGACATCGCCGCGGAACTCCGCCTGACCCACGGCAGCCTCACCGCGTTCTCCGGCACCGACAGCACCTCCGATGCCCGTGCCGCCTTCTCCTGGTCCTACGACGCGCTGTCTCCCGAGGCCGCCCGGACGTTCCGGCTGCTCGCCCTCCACCCGGGACCGGACCTCACCGCCGGCGCCGCGGCCAGCCTGGTGGGTCTCCCCGTCCGCCGGACCCGGACCCTGCTCACCGAGATCACCCGTGCCCACCTGCTCACCGAACCCACCCCGGGCCGCTACACCTTCCACGACCTGCTGCGCGCATACGCCACCGAACTGGTCGAGGACCAGGACACCGACACCTCCCGCCGCCGCGCACGCCGACGGATACTCGACCACTACACGCACACCGCCCACACGGCCGCCCTGCGGCTCTCGCCGGACGAGGACCTCATACCGCCGGAGCCGGCCATGAGCGGTGTCACGCCCGAGCCCCTCACCGACGACCGCCAGGCCCTGGCCTGGCTCACCGCCGAGTACCCCGGACTGCTCCCGGCCGTGCGGCAGGCCGCGGTGTCCGGGTTCCACGCCCACGTCTGCCACCTCGCCTGGTCCCTCGAGGCGTTCTTCGACCGACGCGGGCACTGGAAGGACTGCCTGGCCACCCAGCGCGCCGCCCTGGACGCGGCACGGCGTCTGGCCGACCCGGCGATGGAGGCCTACGCCGAACGGTCCCTCGCCCGAATCGAAGGCCGGCTGGGCCACTACAGCGAAGCGCGGGCCCGACTCGACCGGGCCGCCGACGAGTTCGACCGACTCGGCGACACCGTCCGGCTCGCCCACACCCACCGGAGCCTCGGCTGGACCTCCGACCGCCAAGGCGACCTCGCCGGAGCGCTGCGCCACAATCAGCGGGCCCTGGACCTGTTCCGGGCGGCAGGTCGGCGAGCGGCGCAGGCCAGAGTCCTGAACGCGGTGGGCTGGTACGCGGCCCTGCTCGGACGGTACGACGAGGCCCTCGCCCACTGCGAGCAGGCCATCGACCTGCTCCGGGAATCCGGCGACCGCTACGGCGAGGCCGCCACCTGGGACAGCATCGGCTACGCCCACCACCACCTCGGCCAGTACAAACAGGCCGTGATCGATTTCCACAACGCCCTCACCGTGTACCGCGAACTCGGTGTGCCCTACCAGGAAGCCGACACCCTGACCCGCCTCGGCGACACGCATGACGTGGTGGGCGAGCACGACGTCGCCCGGGCCGTGTGGCAGCGGGCCCTGACGCTCTTCACCGAACTCGGCCGAACCGAAGAAACCCAACGGGTCCAGGCCCGGCTGCGGGACGCGAGCCGCCTACGGAACCTCGCCTGAGGTGGTTCTCCCGGCCACCCGGATCACCGTGGCCGGGCGGTGCCGTTGCTTCCGCCCGGTGACACCGTCACGGTGCTCTCCGAAGGCGCTCCAGACGGTGAGGGCGGCGGCGACGGACTCGCCGAGCACGATCGGCGTGAACAGTTCGTAGCGCTCGTCGGCCGTACCGTGCCGTGCTGGGATAGCCGCACCCTGACGCGTGTCGATAGCATGCGTTTCGTGACGACGCCGTTACCCAGACCCGGTGCGGTCCGTACAGCCGCTGAGTTCGTCGCCCTGCTGCGCACGGTGAAAGCCCGGTCCGGTCTCTCGTACCGGGCGTTGGAGCGCAAGGCCCGCAGGGCGGGCGGCCAACTGCCGACGAGCACCGTCGCCGGCGCGCTGAACCGCGTCTCACTGCCGAGTGAGGAAGTCGTGGCTGCCCTGGTCCGGGCCTGCGGCGGTGACCCCGAGACGGTCGAGGAATGGGTCCGGACGCGCCGCGCACTGGCGCTGCGGGAAGAATCCGCACCCGGCACAGACCCGCCCGGGCCGACTCCGGAGCAGCCGAACGCCACCACCGGCGACAGCCCCCAGGAGGATCGGGACGGGGCGACCGGCCGGCAGCTCGTCCCGTGCCTGCTCCCCCCGGACCTGTCCCTGTTCGTCGGCCGGGAAGGTGAGCTGGCCGAGGCCTGTCGACGGCTCGACCAGGAAGGCTCCGGGCCGGAGACCCTGTTGGTCACCGGCCCGGCCGGTGTCGGCAAGACGGCCTTCGCCGTGCGTACCGGACATCTGCTGGCCCCGCGATTCCCGGACGGCCAGCTCTATGTGGACCTCCGGGGCTTCGACGACGACCCGGCGGAGCCGTTCACGGTCCTCGGGGCCTTCCTGCGGGCGCTCGGCGTGCGAGGCGGCGCCGTGCCCCCCGAACTGACCAGCAGAATCCACCTCTACCGCACACTGCTGGCCCAGCGGCAGATGCTCATCGTCCTGGACAACGCGGCCAACGCGCTACAGGTGAGCAACCTCCTGCCGAGCGGTGCCCGCTGCGCCGCCCTCGTCACCAGCCGGACCACCCTGGCCGACCTGGCCGGCCGCCGGCTCCCCCTGGACGTACTGGACTCTGCCACCGGGCTCGCCCTGCTGCGCGAGATGCTGGGCCCGGACCGGACCGCCGCGGAGCACGACTCGGCCCGGTCCATCGTGGAAACCTGCGAGGGCCTTCCCCTCGCGGTCTGGGTCGCCGGGGCGCGACTGGCCGCACGACCGCACTGGCCACTGGTCAGAGTCGCCCGCGCCCTCGCGGACGAGCAGCGCAAGCTCGACGAGCTGGCGGTCGGCCACATCGCCGTACGGGCCAGCCTTGAACTCACCTACCAGGGGATGGCCCCGACCACACAGCACGCCCTGCGGATGCTCGCCCTGCTGCCCGGCCCGGACTTCGCCCCCTGGGCCCTGGCCGCCCTGCTGGACACCGGCCTGGCCGACGCGGAGACCGTACTCGACGACTTGGTCGAGGTGCACCTGGTGGAGATCGCCTCGGCCGGTGCCACCGGATTCCGCCACCGACTGCACGACCTGGTGCGGCTGCTCGGCCGGGAGCGGGCGGAACGGGAGGTCTCCCGCCAGGAGCGCGCGGCCGCACTCACCCGGCTGCTCGGCGCGAGCCTGCACCTCGCCGACTTCGCCGCCGAGACCCTCAGCGTCGACTTCCTGGGCATCTCACAGACGGATCTGGCCTGCTGGCGGCTCTCCCCGACGGACACCGACCAGGTCTTCACCGACCCACTGGACTGGTTCAACGACGAACGCCGATTCCTCATCGACGTGGTCGACCAGGCGCTCGACAGCGCGGACATCGGGCCGGCCGCCGGGCTGGCCACCGCGCTGACGACACTCTTCCAGGTCGGCAGCCACTTCGACGACTGGGAGCGGCTTCAAGGCCGGGCACTCAAGACAGCGCTGCGCGCCGGCGACCGGCGCAGCGCCACCAAACTCCACCGCTGCCTCGGTGAACTCACCACCATCCTCGACCGTTACCCGGAAGCGCTGGAACACTTCGAGCAGGCCCTGCTGCTCGCCGAGGGAGAGGGCCCGGCCTACCGGGCCAGTGCCACGGCCGGGCTGGCGTATGTGCACCGACTGCTCGGCCAGTACTCCGCGGCCGTGCGCCAGTTCGGAGAGGCCTCCGAGCTGGCCCGGTCGGCGGGAAACGCCAACTGCCTCGTCTACGCGACCAACGGTATCGGCGTCATCGACCTCGAGCTGGGGCGCGTCGAGGCGGCCATGGCGCGGTTCACGGAGTGTCTGCGGGTGAGCAGGGAAGCGCACTATCGGCCCGGCGAGGCCCAGGCCCTGCGCTGCCTGGGGCAGAGCCACCGCGAACTCGGCGACCACCCGGCCGCCGCCGACTGCTTCCGGCAGGCCGCCTCGATCAGCGAGGACCTCGGCGACCGGCTCGGCGCCACGCACGCCACCTGCTGGCTCGGGGATGTCCTGGTACGGCAGGGCGCGCAGGCGGAAGGGCGCCGATTGCTGGCCCGGAGCCTTTGGGCCTACCGGGAATTCGGCAACCTGTGGGGCGAGGCCGCGACGCTGTACGCGCTCGCGGAGGCACAGCTCAAGGCCGGCCGCCCAGGGCCGGCCCGCCGTCGCGCCGAAGCCGCGGTCAGGCTGTGGCGGCAGATCGGCTCCCGAACCTGGCTGGCCGTCGGCCTCGACACCCTGGCCAAGGCACACACCCTGGCCGGCGACCCCGCAGCCGCGGCCCGGGCCCGGGACGAGGCCGAGGCGGCGCGGACGGCCTTGCCCCACGCCGATGGATGAGGCGCCGCAGTCGCCCCGGGGTCAGTCGATCCAGACCACGACCGGAATCCGTATCGCCCGGACGTCGTGGTGGACGCTGTACTCGACGATCACAGGCTCGCCCGCGACCTGGATGCTGAACCGCGTGTCATGGTCGTCCATCGGGTCGCCAGGGGGCTGCCGGTGCTTGTCCAGCGCACCGCCTGCTTCGAGCGCGAGAGCGGCGATGAAGTTGGCGACCTTCTTGGCCAGATCGGGGGGCATCGCCACGATGGCCGCGGCCGGAGTCTCCTCGATGTACGCGGCCCAGCCCGGCCGGGGACGCTCACGGTTCACCCGTTGGCTCCCTCGAGCCGGGTCATGAGGTCGTCGATGCTGACCAGGTTCCGCCCGGCAGCGGCATTCGCGCGGCTGCGCTCCGCCAGCGGGGCCTTGGCCAGCATCGCGATCTTCCACCACGAGCGCATCACCGCGGGAACGACGGCCTCCTCGGCGGCCAGGACCTCCCCGTAGAAGCGGGCGCGCTGCTCACCGCTCAAGGCTTCACCGATGGCGTTGATGGTATGCGGAATGGCGGCGACCTTGCGGTCAACGGAGTGATCGGGCTGTGCGCTCATGCGCACCTCCTCGAGGTCGGGGCCAGGGCCTGCTGATGACAGTACCCGCGGGCGCGTCGTCCGCGAGCCGTTGTTCGCACGTGGCGCCGTTTCCGCGGAGTCGGTCGTCAGTACACGGTGAGGCCGTAGGCGTTCAGCACCTCCTGGATGGGCTGGTAGAAGGTGCTGCCTCCTGAGGTGCAGTCCCCGGTGCCGCCGGAGAGAATGCCAATGATCTTGTCGCCCGCGTAGAGCGGGCCGCCGCTGTCACCCGGCTCGGCGCAGATATCGGTCTGGATCAGACCGTAGACGATGTCACCGTTTCCGTAGTTGATGGTGGCGTTGAGCCCGGTGACCCGGCCACAGTGGACGCCGGTGGTGGCCCCCCGGCGGCAGACCTGCTGGCCGACGTAGGCGGTGGCGGTTCCGGTGAGGTCGACGGTTCCGGCGGTACCGGGGTGCGGTACGGCCGTGTTGGCGTACCGGACGACGCCGTAGTCGTCGCCGGGGAAACTGGTGCCCGTCGTCGGGCCGACCGCCGTGGTCAGGCCGGAGCTGGTGTACCAGGTGGGCAGGCCGTCGGTGCAGTGGCCGGCCGTGATGAAGTAGTACGTGGAGCCGCTTTGCACATTGACCCCGACGGAACAGCGCCAGCCCGCGGAGGCGTAGACGCCGTCGCCACCCGAGAGGAGGGTCCGCAGCGCTCCGTCGAGCCGTTCGACGGTCACGGCACCCCCGAAGCGCTCGGCGGTACGGTCGAGCCTGGCCAGGTCGTCGCCCCCGACCGTGGAGCCGACGAACACGCGCAGCGTCCCGGTGCGTTCGTCCACGGTCCAGGCAGTCCCCGGGACGTCCAGGGACTCGACGGCCGAGGCGGCCTCGGACACGGAGGCGGACACGGAAGCGGACGTCACGGCGGGTGACACGTCGTCGACGGCAGCGGCCGCACTCGTACCGGCTGTCATGAGAGCAGCCGCGGTGAACAGGCTGGACACCGCGGCGACCAGCCGGGAACTTCTCCAGGTACGGCGTGCCGTTTTCACCCGAACCTCCTTGAGAGGACTGCCGGTCAGGCTTGACCTGCGTCGATGCCCCGTGAAATGACGAAATACGGCTCAGCTGCTTCATTGTGCCCTCGGTCCGGCCGACGCGTAACCCAACTCCCCAGCCGTTAAAGGGAAAAGAGAACGAGGCGCTACGGAGCGACGGCGGCCGGGGCAGGAGCGTGGTCGCTCGGGTGGCGGGCAGGAGATGGCCGACCGCCGGCCGGAACCCGGCCTCCTCGGGTGGGGCGAGGTGCGTTCTGGCCCCTCCTCATAGAGGGACATCGGGTCGTCGAAGGGCCACTGTGGAGGCCGCGCGGCGGCGCGGCAGACAGAGCTGGGCGGCCAGCAGCCCGGCCGCGCCGACGAGGGCCCACAGCGCCCATGGGCCGATCGCGTACGCGGCGCCGCCGATGAGCGGTCCGGCCCCCGTACCGATCGTGTACGCGACGCCGTGCAGCCCCTGGTAGCGCCCGACCATCCGCGGCGGCGCCAGACTTCCCAGGTAGGCCTGGGAGATGGAGCTGGTCATCATCTCGCCGAGCGTCCATATCAGCACCGTCGCCGCCAGCAGGACCATGCCGGTCGTGAACCCGGTCAGCGCGAGACCGGCGCCGATGAGCAGGTTGCCGATGGCCAGGACGTACTCCGGCCGGTACCGGGCGACCGCGTCGGTGATGGGCAGCTCCAGCGCCAACACCAGCAGACCGTTGAGCCCGATGAGGAGACCGAAGTCGCCCGCGCTCAGACCCATGTCGCTGACGTGCAGGGGCAGGCCGACGGTGGACTGGATGTAGACGAACTCGGCGACCACGGTCATCAGCAGGAATCGCACCAGGGTGCGGTCGGCGAGCGCCTGCCGGTACCCCACCGCCCGGTCCGCCTCCGGATCCGCGTCGTCCTGGTCGGCCCCCGGCTGGGGCGCGTCCCGCAGCAGCACCCCCACGACCACGCCGAACAGCAGGCACGCGGCGGCATTGCCCAGGAAGAGCCCCACATAGGAGGTGCTGGCCAGCACACCGCCGATGACGCCGCCCAGGGCAGCGCCGATGTTCATCGCGAACCGGAACACCCCGAAGGCAGCGAGCCGTTGCTGGTTGGTCGCCGCCACGGAGTCGAGCAGCACCGCGGCCGCGGCCGGCCGGTAGATCTGCGACGTCACGCCGATGAGACCGACCACCGCGACGATGATCGGGAGCGGTCCGAGGGACGGCACGATCGCAGTCAGCCCGGCGGTGGTCACGGCGGACAGCACGATGGTCCATCGTCGGCCGATCTTGTCGGCGAGGTAGCCACCGACGGCGTTGCCGAGCACTTTGCCCACACCGGACGCGCCCAGCACGAGCCCCGCGGCACCGGCGGAGTAACCGCGCTCGGTCAGGTAGAGCACAATGAACACGGGCAGGAAGTTGCCGACCTGGTTGACCAGAATGCCGAGACTGACGATCCACACCCGGCCGGGCAGACGGCGCAGCGCGTCGCGGAACCGCGGCTCGTCGACGTCCGACTGGTCCGGCGGCGCGGTGCTCACGCGACGGGCTCGGTGCGCACGTGTATCGCCGCGGCCAGCCGTCTGCCGTGGGCGATCGCTTCGGTGGCGGTGGCGCCGCGGGCGATGACGTGACCGACCTTGTCCTCGTTCCAGGTCAGCGGTGGTACCTCGGCGCCCGGCTCCACCTCCAACTGGAGGTCGACGAACGCCGGGTCCGCGCGCACGGCGTCGACGCCGGTCACCTCCACGACCCGTCCGGGCTCCGGCGTGAGGAACCGTACGGCCGCTCCGCCCCGAGGCTCGGGCGACGTGGCCAGCGGCTCCACCACGCCGAACCTGGCGCCCAGCGCGTAGCGCTCCATGTCGACGCCGTAGGCGATCTCGGCCAGTTCGTTGATCCGGTCACCGCCGATGCGGTTGTGCGACTCCACGATCCGCGGGCCGCGCGAGGTCAGCTTGACCTCGGTGTGCCCTGGACCGTTGCGCAGCCCCACCGCGTCGAGGAAGTCCGTCACCAACCGCGTGACCTCGCGCAGCGTCTCGGGCGAGCAGCCGCTGGGCTGCGAATGTCCGATCTCGACGAAACCGGGGCCGCTGCACTCCTTGTCGGTCACCGCGACGACCACATGCCGGCCGTCGAAGGTCAGGGTCTCCACGCTGATCTCCGGGCCGTCCAGGAACTCCTCCATGAGGAACTCGTCGAAGGAATCGGCACGGGACAGGTCCTTGGCGGCCCAATGCCCGTCGTCGAGGGATCGGAACCGTTCGGCGACGACGTCCACGTCGGCTCGGTCGCGGATGCAGAACACCCCCAGGCTGCCCGATTCGCGGATCGGCTTGACGATGATCGGGAGCCCGTGCGCCGATACGAACTCCCGAACGTCCTGCGCGGAACGGCCGACCGCGGAGGCCACCGGGCTGATGCCCCTCGCGGCCAGGTGTCGGCGCATCCGCCACTTGTCCAGCAGCAGTTCCACGGTGGCGACGGACTCGCCGCCGAGGCCGAGCGCCTCGTTGATCCGCGCCGTCGGCAGCAGCCCGAGCTCGAACAGCGACACGGCGGCCTGGAACGGGTACGCCTCGTGCAACGCCCGGACCAGCGGCAGGAGCCGGTCGATGTCGCCGTAGTCGAGCAGCAGCGCCTGATCGACGTAGGGCCAGTGGCCGCGGTCGTACTCGTCCGGGAACTGGGCGTGCACCACGTCCAGGCCGAGCTCCCGGGCCTTGCGCACATGCTTGAGCTTGCCGCCGATGACCAGGACCCGAGGCCGTGCGGTGGCGACTGCCGAGGACCGTTGGCCGGTGGGCACGACATCGTGGGACAACGTGGCTCCCTCTCTCACGCCACCTCCGTGCGGTGCGCCGCACGGAGGCTCAGCGGCCTCATGTCCGTCCACATGCGATCGACGCGGTCGAGGCAGTCGTCGGCGTGAGCGCAACCCTAGAGCCGAGCCATCACGGCGTGCATCACATTTTCAGCCTGGGCCTGAGCACGGAGGACAACACGCTCGCCCGCTTCCCCAGTCGCTTTCGACGTCAACGCTGGCACCGGATCGTCGCCCTGATGCTGTCGGAAGTAGTGCCTTGAGCAAGTCGAGCGTCGCGGTCGGCATCCGTGACGGGTTCGGCCGCGACCTGGCCCTGGCCGGCCAGGAGAATCTCCGCCGCGTCGTCCTGCGCGAACGCGACCGCCCCGCGGCGGCGAACGTGGGGGAGGGTCTCAGTGCGCGAGTCTCAGTGCGCGAGCTTCAGGCCGGCCACGCAGCCGACAATGCCGACGAGCAACAGCAGTTTCAGCCAGCCGGCGGGCTCGCCGTCGAAGAGCATGGCGTATGTGGCGGTGAGCACCGCGCCGATGCCTACCCAGACCGCGTACCCGGTGCCCACGTGCACCGTCCGCAACGCGAAGGACAGGCCCGCCATGCTCAGTACCAGACCGATACCGAAGACGACGGTCGGCAGTGGTCGGCTGAACCCTTCCGACCTGCTCAGCGCCGTGGCCCACACGGCCTCCAGGACCCCGGAAACCACGAGAACGATCCATGCCATGACAGACTCCCCGCGTCGTCTTGTCATGTCTGGGTACGGCGCACCTCGTCCAGGAGCTTGTCGGGCTCTGCCGGCCATTCTCGCACACAGGCCCCGGCGCACTCGGTTCGTTCGGTGCCGTTGACACGGCGTCCTTCTCCGCCGCGTGCGGAGTGGGCTGACCGGGGTCAGGGGGTCATGGCCCGGCCAGGTCCTCGCGCTGCCGGCTCAACTCGTTCGCGCGGTCGACCTCGGCCATGTGCTCCTCGGCCCAGGTCCGGACCGCAGCAAGCACATCTTCCAGTGACAGGCCGAGTTCGGTGAGCCGGTAGTGCACGCGTGGCGGAACCGACGGCTCGACCCGGCGCGCGACCAAGCCGTCGCGTGCCAGGTTCCGCAGGGTCACCGACAGCATCTTCTGCGAGATCCCGGGGATCCGGCGCTGTAGCTCGCCGAAGCGCACTTCGTCCGGGGATGCCTCCGCCAGCACCTTGACGGCCATCGACGTCCACTTCGTGCCGATCCGGTCGAGCAGCTGACGCGTCGGACACTGCGGGGCGAACACGTCGCCGCGCGCGCCGTCGGAGGCACCTCCGGCCTGGGAAGTCACCTGGAGCTCACCACCTGAAGGGAAAGTGCGGTCTTGGACACCTCACATTAGGCACCTAGCGTTCCCTTGTCACCATTGGTTACTCAAGGGAGCGCGCATGGCTGCAACAACCATCCCCCCGTCCACCGACCCCCACCACCCCCGGGTCGAACTGCGGCAGGTCACGGCCAACGGCATCGAACTCAACGTGGCGACGGCCGGGCAGGGCCCCGCCGTCCTGCTCCTGCACGGCTTCCCGCACACCTGGCGGCTGTGGACCCACGTCATCGGTGAACTGGCCACCCGGTACCGGGTGATCGCGCCCGACCTCCGGGGCTTCGGCGACAGCGCCCGGCCGGCGGACGGGTACGACGCGGGCACCCTGGCCGCGGACGCCGAAAGCCTGCTGGAGGCGCTCGGGGCGACCTCCGCGGCCGTGGTGGGCATCGACGTCGGCACCCCGCCCGCGTTTCTGCTGGCCATGCGCCGACCCGACCTCGTACGGCGGCTGGTCGTCATGGAGTCGCTGCTGGGCCGCTTGCCCGGTGCCGAAGAGTTCCTCGCCCAGGGCCCGCCGTGGTGGTTCGGCTTCCACGGCGAACCCGGCCTGGCGGAGTCCGTGCTCTTGGGCCATGAAGAGACGTACGTCACATGGTTCCTCGACCGCGGCACACTCGGTCGCGGAGTGCGGCCAGACGTCCGCGACCTGATCGTCCGCGCCTACGCCGGAAGCGAGGCGCTGCGCTGCGCGTTCGGCCCGTACCGAGCGCTGTCCTCCACCGCCCTGCGGATCCGGACGGCCGTGGACTGGGCTCGACTGACCGTCCCCACCCTCGCGATCGGCGCCCACCCCGTCGGACGCGCGCTGGAACACCAACTGCGCCCGTACGCCGACCACCTGGAGGGTCACGTCATAGAGGACTGCGGCCACATCATCCCGCTGGACCGCCCCGACGCTCTGCTGGCCCTCCTGCGCCCCTTCCTCGCCGCAGACCGCTGAGAATGACCCGCCCTCACGGCACTCGCCGCAACCTGGGCACCCAGGAGAAGCCGATGGCTTCGCGAGGACCGGTGGTCCTTCCCGCACCGATTTGCCGAACCGGCAACGCGATTCGCGCTGATGCGGCATTCATCGCACGATCGCTGTACGAGCCGAGCCGAGCCGAGCCGCCGCCCGCGGCCTGCCGCCGTCGTCGCCCGGCGCCCGTGCGCTCGGCGCCTGAGAGATCAGCAGTTCTGGAGGAGTTATGTCGCAGCCCGCCCAGGTCATGGATGTCGCGCATCGTCTGGTTCCCACTCCCGCGGGCAGGATCCATCTGGTGGAGCAGGGGACCGGACCGCTGGTCCTGCTGGTGCACGGCTTCCCCGAGTCCTGGTACTCATGGCGTCGCCAACTGCCGGTGCTGGCCGCGGCCGGGTACCGCGCGGTCGCCATCGACGTCCGCGGCTACGGGCGTTCCTCGAAGCCAGAAAGCGTGGCCGCGTACCGGATGCTCGACCTCATCGAGGACAACGCCGCAGTGGTGCACGCGCTCGGCCAACAGACCGCGGTGATCGTCGGTCACGACTGGGGATCAACCATCGCTGCGAACTCCGCTCTGGTCAGGCCCGACGTCTTCCGCGCGGTCGGTCTGCTGAGCGTCCCCTACACCCCGCGCGGAGGACCGCGGCCCAGCGAAGCCTTCGCGCGGATGGGCGGAGAGGCCGAATTCTACGTCTCCTACTTCCAGGACCCCGGCCGGGCCGAGGCCGAGATCGAGCCGGACGTACGCGGCTGGCTCGCCGGTTTCTACGCCGCCCTGTCCGGCGACACGATGCCTGCGCCCGACGCCCCCGACCCACACTTCGTCAGCCCTGGCGGGACGCTGCGTGACCGGTTTCCCGAAGGCCGCCTGCCCGCCTGGCTCAGCGAACACGACCTCGACATCTACGCCGGCGAATTCGAACGAACCGGCCTCAGCGGCGCCCTGAACCGCTACCGCAACATGGACCGGGACTGGGAAGACCTCGCCGACTTCGACGGCGCCCCCCTCACCCAACCGTCGCTGTTCCTCGGCGGAGCCCTGGACGCCTCCACCACGTGGCTGGCCGACGCGATCAAGGCCTACCCCGCCACCCTGCCCGGTCTGCGCTCCTCGCACATCCTCGACGGCTGCGGCCACTGGATCCAGCAGGAACGCCATGAGGAGGTCAACCGGCACCTGACCGACTGGCTCGGCTCCCTGCCTGCCTGAACACGCACGGGTTCCGGTGGAGCGTGTCGGGGTCGGCGGTCCTCTGTCAGCCAGGCCGGTCGCCGTGCCGGTCATGACCGCAGGGGCACGGGGTGGTCGCACGCGCTGCACATACGCGGCTCGCCATTCCGGGGAGGGATCCGAACCCAGCTCACTCCAATATTCCCGGCCACGGGTAATCTTCCCGTTCCGAACCGTCCAGAACGACGCGACCCGATGAACGCCCATCATGTCGTGAAGGACCTCCACTGGCTCCGTGGCGCTCATCTGTCCGTCGTGCGGGGTCGGCGTGCGTCATCAGGGGTTCGGTCGGTGGTGCGTTCATCGGGTCTCTCGGTCGCGACGTGGTGAGTCGTCGGCGCGGACGAAGACGGGCTTGAGGTGCTTTTCGGGCAGTGCGTCGGGGAGTTGTTCCCAGTCGAGAACGTGGGAGACGACCCGTGCGGGGTCGACGCTGCCGGAGCGGGCGAGTTCGAGGGCGTCGGGGATGTGGTTGCGGACGTTGTCTCGGGCGATGCGCAGGGTGACACCGGTGAGGTACATGTCGAGCAGGGGCAGCTCGCCGGGGCGGAAGTGGTTGCCGGCGGACTCGCAGATGCCTTCCGGCGCGAGGGATCTGACGGCGAGGGCGAGTTGGTCGACGCGGCCAGTGGCCTCCACGGCGATGTCGAAGCCGTGCCGGACCGGCTCGACCGCCTCGGCGGTGCGGGCGCCGTAGCCCTCGGCGAGCTTGCGGTGTTCGGGGTCGGGGTCGACGTACAGCACGTCGGAGGCGCCGAGCGCGCGGGCGATGTCGCAGACGTACAGGCCGATGCTGCCGCGCGCGATGACCAGGACCCGGGCTCCGGGCCTGTTCTTCAGATGGGGAGCGACCAGTCGCCAGGACAGGGACCAGTTGTCGCTCGCCGAGGCCATGGCGACCGGGTCGAGATCGGCGGGCAGGGGCACGAGCATGGCGTCCGCCCAGGGGACGCGGACCAAGTCGGAGAAGAGCCCGCCCCAGCTGCCGCCGATGGGTGCGCCGTACATGGCCATGTGCGGTACGGCGGTGCAGTGGGCGGTCAGTCCGGCGCGGCAGTTCTCGCAGGTGCCGCAGTTGATGGACCAGGGGACGACCACGAGGTCGCCGGGGGCCACGGCGGTGACGGCGCCGCCGGTTTCGACAACCTTCGCCACGCATTCGTGGCCGAGGGCGAAGGGCGGGTCGACGCTGTATCCGATGTGCGGCTGTCGCCGCGTGGCATGCCCCGCCAGGATCGCGGTGTCGACGTCGCAGGAGGTCGCGGCCACCGGGGCGACGATCGCCTCCTGGTCGGACTGGAGCTTGGGGTCGGGCGCCTCGCGCCATTCGACGGTGTTCCGGGCGACGTAGGTCAGCTCACGCATCGGCCCGCTGCTTCTTCGCCAAGGCGACCAGGTCGGTGTAGCGGAAGACCGATCCGCCGGCGCCCCAGGTGCCGTCGGGTTGCTCGTGCACCAGCACCCACACACGCAGGGCGTCGTCCGCCGGAAGTCCGGCGGCGTCGAGGACGGTCTTGGTGGCGTCCTCGACGAGGCCGGCCTTGCGCCGCTCGGACAGCGCACCTTGCGGAACGGTTACCTCCACGAGGAAGCGGGGCGCGTCGTCCTCGGCGGTCGTCTGCGCCCCCTTGGGCAGCTCGATGAGGTAGCCCCACGCCTGGGCGCGGAAGAACGCGGTGTCGGGCGCGCCCTCCCAGCGCAGTAGGACGGCGGCCAGTTCGCGCTGGATGGTCCTGCGACCCTCCTCGGTCAGCGCCCCGGACAGGACGGTGAGCCGGATCATCGGCATGACGAAGTCTCCCCTCGTGCTCTGCGCACGGCCTATAACGGTCGTTATAACCGAAGGTCACGCTAGACTATGACGAGCGTTATAACCAGAGGGGAGTTCGGCCTTGGCCAAATCCAGCGCGCCGTCGCGTGAACGCATCGTGGCCGGTGCGGCCGACATGATCAGCAGGCGCGGCCTGAACGCCACGAGCATCCGAGAGCTGGCCAAACACGCCAAGGCCCCACTCGGCTCGACCTACCACTTCTTTCCCGAGGGCAAGCGGCAACTGGCCACCGAAGCCGTGCGCTACGCCGGTGAGGCGGTCGCCCGCCTCCTGCGCAAGGAACTGGAGGCGGGCCCGGTCGCCGGAGTGCGCGCCTTCCTGGCCCTGTGGCGCGGCATCGTCGTCGACAGCGACTTCCGCGCCGGCTGCCCCGTGCTGGCCGTCTCCGTCGAGGAGCCGCCGGTGGACGAGATCCCGCCGGCCCTCGTCGCGGCCGCCGAGGCGTTCGAGGGCTGGGAACAACTGCTCACTCAGGCGCTGCGGGAGCACGGCGCCGACCCCGACCGGGCCCCCCAGCTTGCGGCCCTCATTGTGGCGTCCGTCGAGGGCGCCATTGCCATGTGCCGCGCCAAGCGCAGCATGCAACCCCTGGACCAGGTCGCGCAGCAGCTCGAAGTCCTGATCGTCGGGGCGCTCGACCGTCCGGCCTGACGGGGGGATCCATGACCGCCACGTCGATCATCATGACGTCGAGGCCCTGACCGCTGTCCGCCTTCAGATGGCCCCCGATGGCCCGGCGGCAGCCGGTTCAGCAGGTTGGAGAGCGGGCCGATCTGGTGCGGGACGCACTTAGTCCGTGATAAGTCGCACCGGCAAGCGCTCAGGCCCGTTAACGACGATGGAGCTCAGGAGAGTTGGCTCTCCATCGGGTTCGACATGGATGGACCTGTTCAGCAGCTCATTGTAAAGAAGCCGTAGTTCGACGCGGGCAAGCATGCTGCCCACGCAGAAGTGCTCGCCGAAGCCAAGCGCGATGTGCCGGTTCGGTTGCCGCGTTATGTCGAAGCGGTCAGGCTGATGGAAAACCGACTCGTCGCGGTTGGCCGAGGGAAGCCAGAAGGTTACTCGCTCACCGGCCGCGATGCGCTGCCCGCGGATCTCCACCGGACGTGTCGTGGTGCGCATGATGTGGGTGGCGGTGGAGGTCCAGCGCAAGACCTCTTCGACCGCGGAGGGCAGGAGGGCCGGGTCGTCCGCGAGGGCACGCCACTGGTCGGGGTGGGCAAGGAACGCGAGCATGCCGCCAGAGGCCGCGATTCGCGTGTTCTCGGTGCCTCCGACGAGCAGATTGTCGCAATTCAGGATCACATCGTCCGGGGTGAGGCGCTCGCCGTCGATGCTGGCCGTTGCCAGAACGCTCACCAAATCGTCGGCCGGGTTCTTTGCCTTGTCCGACTGGAGGGCTTCGAAGTAGCCAAGAATATCCAGATGGGCGAGTCGTTGAGTCAGCGGATCGCCCGCGCCGAAGGCCTCACTGGTCAGTGTGAAGAGTCGTTCCCAATCGGCGCTCGGAATGCCCATCATCTTGCATATGACGTACAAGGGAATTCGCGCGGCGATATCGGTTACGAAATCGCAGTCGCCGCGCTCGAGGGCCTCGCCGACCACCTGGTGGGCGACCTCTTGTATGTCTTTCTCGATGACCCGTACCGACCGGACCGAGAACCATTCGTCGATCAGTGACCTGAGTTGGCGGTGTCGGGGAGGGTCGGTCAGGGCGAGAGTGCGCCCGCCGCCGGGGTCGGCGCCGTGGCTGACGGGGCGCAGCAGGATTCCCTGGGCGGAGCTGTACGTGGCCGCGTCGCGGTAGGCCGAACGCACATCGTCGTACCCGGTCAGGGCCCAGAAGCCGGGGAGTTCCGCGGTGGGCGGGTGCCAGTACACGGGTTGGTTGGCGCGGAGCCATCGCCACTGAACGTATGGATCGCCCTTCGCGTAGAGCTCAGGGTCCACCAGATTGATGTTCGGGGGCTGCTCGGCCGGCTCGGAGAACATGCGGATCTCTCGCAATTCTGCTCGGCGCCTCAGGCGGCCACGAGGCCGAGGCGCTCATCGGCGCGACTGACGACGGGCATCGTGTCCCGGGAGACCAGGAAGACAGGGCGGGTCGGGTTCACGGGGGCGTTGGTGACGGCGTTGTACGTGATGAGGAGTAATGCACGGCGGTCCGCTGATTGATTGTTCGACGAGGAATGGACGATGCTGGGGTGAAATGCCTGTATGGAACCCCGCGGCCCCAGAAAGAGCTTCCGTCCGTTGTCACGGGCCAGATCCTCTGCCCGGAGACTGTCCACGGTATAGGCGAGATCAGCCGACACATGTGTGCGCCAGTCCGATTCCTCTCCCTCCGCGCGGCTCTCGGGAAGGTCGAGGAGACCCAGTCGGTGCGACCCGGGTATGGCCGTGAGGGGGCCGTTGCCTTCGTGGACGTCGTCCAGGGAGATGGCGATGTTCACGGCGTCCGGACGCGGCATGCCGTCTTCCTCGTGCCAGAATGCGAAATCCTGGTGCCAGGGCCAGGCGGCGCCTTCGTGTGCCTGCTTCAGATTGACCTTGAACTGGTAGACGTACACAGGTCCGCCGATGAGCTCCTCAGCGAGTTGGACGAGGTACGGCAGCCGGACGAGGGCCGCGCACACCTCGTCGAAGGCGTGGCATCCGTGAATGGCCCGGGCGATTCCACTGCCCTGCTCGTGTACGACCTCGGGCCTGTGCTCACGGCTCATGGACAGGATGCGGTCCCGGATCAACTCGACGGCTTCGCCGCTGAACCGGTAGGGCGGTTCGCACCAACCACCCTTGTCGTAAGCCGACTTGAGGCCAGCGAGGGAGTCGACGGCAGTGTCGGCCATGGACGCGATCCTCCTGTGTGACGTTGGGGAGCGGGGAAAGGGCGGCGGCCCGCAGTTCTGTGATGGGCCGTCCGGAAGACCGGTCCGTCAGCCGGAGGTCAGGACCAGCGCGGCGTTCTGGCCACCGAAACCGAAGGACGTACTGAGTGCGCCGGTCGCGGACACGTCCCGCGGCTTCTCCTTGACCAGGTCGAGATTGGCGGCCGCACCGTCCACCTGGTCCAGGTTGGCGGTCGGCGGTACCAGCTGGTGCTCCAGCGCCAGGAGCGTGAAGCCCGCCTCCAGCGCGCCGGACGCGCCAAGGGCGTGCCCGGTGAGACTCTTGGTGGCGGTCACCGGCGGGGTGTGCGGGAACACCCGCTCGAGCATGCCGGCTTCCGCGGCGTCACCGATGGGGGTCGCGGTACCGTGGGCGTTGAGGTGTCCGATGTCCGAGGGGGTCATGCCCGCGTCGGCCAGCGCCGTGCGCGTGGCCAGCTCCGCGCCGCGCCCCTCGGGGTCGGGGGTGGTGAAGTGGTGGGCGTCGGCGGAGGCCCCGTAGCCTGCCACCCGGCCACGGATGCGAGCCGAGCGTGCCTGCGCGTCATCCGCTCGTTCCAGAATCAGGATGCCCGCCCCCTCGCCCAGCACGAATCCGTCCCGGTCGGCGTCGAAGGGGCGGGAGGCCTCGGCGGGGGCCGAGCCGCGCGTGGACAGCGCCCCCATGCGGCTGAAGCCGATGCTCGTGATTCGGGCCCGGCCCGATTCGGCGCCACCGACGATGGCCACGTCGCAGCTGCCGGCCCTGAGCAGGTCGCGGCCGACCCCGATGGCCGTGGCGCCGGAGGCACAGGCCGTGCTGACGCTCAGGCTGGGGCCGAACGCCCGCAGGTCGGTGCTGATATCGCCTGCCGTCATATTCGTCAGACAGCGCGAGACGAACAGGGGCGATACCCGCGATATGTTGCCTGCGGCGAAGTGGCGGGACTGCTTGTCCCAGTGGTGGGTGCTGGTGCCCCCCACGCCCAGGACGACCGCGACTCTGGCTCCGTCCCATGTCGTGGGGTCCAGCCCGGCATCGGCCACGGCTTCGCGGGCCGCCACGAGCGCCATCTGCGCGTAGGGTTCCAGGCGCCACGAGAGCGCGCGCCCCAGCAGGGCGTCGCCGTCGAAGCCGGGCACGGCACAGCAGAAGTCGACGGGCAGGTCCTGGAGGAGACTGTCGGTGGCGGCGGTCGAGACCCCGGCCAGGAGGCCGGCCCAGTTGGCCTCGACGCCAATGCCCAGAGGAGAGACCAGGCCGAGGCCGGTCACCGCCACCGAGGACTTGGCGCTCACGAGGCGGTCTCCGGTGAGTTGCTCATCGCGGCTTCCACGAGTGCCACGGCCTCGGCGATGGTGCTGTCCGGCGTCAGCTCCAAGGGCGGAACACCGTACTCCTCGTCCAGGATCACCGAGAACTCGACAAGCGCCAGAGAGTCGATCTTGAGCTCGACGAAAGTCACTTCAGGGGTGATCAGTGACCTCTGGATTCCCAGCGCGTCCGACAGTCGCTGGGCGATCTCGTCATGAAGACCGGACATCGAGCGTTCCTTTCACCATGGCCAAACAAGGGATGCACGTGATCGGGGTTCCGGGAGAAGTCCTTCGTCTGCGCAGACCCGCGTGACTGATAGAGATGTGCGGCTCTTCCAAGGGAATTTCTCGGTGCACTTCAGGGAACGCTGAAACCTCGTGCGCGGTCGAAGTCACTGCCTTCGACCCGATGTGCTCACGGCGATCGCGACCCTAGGCTACGGATCTCCGCTGTGGCAAGCGCCTTCGTCGCGGCGTATCCGGGCTTTTCGGTCATCACGCCCCGCCGCCTGGGGTGATCTTCGATCCAGGCTTTCGTTTTCACGCCTTGATATGCGAGTGAAAACGAAGCGATAGCGCCGCGCGTATCGTGGCGTAAGGTACGTGGCGATGGTTTGGAGGTGGGATCGGAGGAGGCGGGGAGGATTGCGCCCCGGGCTCCCGACAGACGTCCAGTGGTTGTGTGAGTGTGAAATTACCGGAGATCAGTCATGCCGAATTTGCGAGACGCGCTCAGGGAATTGCCGATCGGTCCGCTGCCGATCCCATGCGACCCTGACGACACGTCTCCCGTGCGTTGGGCGCACATGGCGAATGGTGTGGGCTTCTGGGCGGTGTCCGACTACCGGCTGGCCCGTAAGGTCCTCGCCGACACACGGTTCAGCCGCGCCGCCGCCGGCGCGGCGGACATGCCCAAGCTGGCCAGCATCGACCCTTCGCCCACCTCCATCATCAGCCTTGACGGATCCGCGCACGCCCGCCTGCGCAGGATTGTTGCGGGCGCCTTCACCGAGCGCCGGATCAGCGCTCTGCGCCCGGTCATCGAAACCAGGGTGACCGAGCTCCTGGACGCCCTGGCCGCACAGCGCGAGCGGCCGGCCGATCTGGTCTCCGGTCTCTCCGCGCCGCTGCCTCTCAGCGTGCTCTGCCACATGCTCGGGATTCCGGTCGCCGACCACGAGAGCTTCCGGGAGTGGGTCCCCGTCCTCTTCGACCTGGGGGGCGAGAGCGCCGAAAACAGGGCGCGAGCCTTCCGTATCACCCACTACATGTCGAAGCTCATCGGGCGCAAGCGCCGTGAGCCGGGCGACGACCTCATCAGCGCCCTGATCCAGATGGCGGATGACGAAGGCAAGCTGACGAACCGGGAACTGGTCACGCTGTCGCTCTCGCTCCTTATGGCCGGCTACGACTCGACCGCCGACCAGATCACCCTCGCTTTCCTGAGCCTTCTGCACGACCCCGGGCGCGCGGCGGCTCTGCGTGCCGACCCCGAACTCATTTCCGCGGAAGTCGAGGAACTGCTGCGGACGAACCCCTCGGCCCCGGTCAGTTTCAGTCGCGCGGTCACCGAACCGGTCCAGCTGGAGGGTGTCACCATTCTTCCTGGGCAACCGGTCCTGGTATTTCTCATGGGTGCCAATCGGAAAGTCCGGGAGACCGGAAGCCCGGCGGTGGGGAATTCCCATCTGACCTTCGGCCACGGAGTGCACCGCTGCCTCGGCGCTCCCCTGGCCCGTCTGCAACTGGCCACGGTCATCCGCATGACCCTGGACCGATTTCCTCGTCTGGCGCTCGCGGAGGATGTGGACGCCCTCGACTGGAAGCCCGCCGCGGCGACACGAGGTCTCAGGGCGTTGCGCGTCAACTGGTGACCTTACCGCTACGTGCCTTTGGTTCACCAAGGGGCAGATTGCCGCAGCCCCGCAGGACCCGTGCAACCTCTACCCCGCCCCACGGCGCAGCCGTACCAGCGGCCGCGCGGTGAAACGACCGCTGTGCCCCTTCTCCGACCAAAGCCTGAAGGTCGACCGCCGAAAGCACAAAGTAACCGTGCCCATCACCGCGGTGATCGCCCCGGAGACCTTGACGGTCACCAGCGTAACTTCCCGGTCCTGGGACAAAGGTGACAGCCGCCAATCTTTGCGGATCTGAGTCATCCGGCGCTGTAGGTGTGCCTATAGTGGGGCTTTCCACTGTGTGACGGGGATAAATAGTGGAGTTAGGGGGTATTCGGTATGGCGTCCTCTGATGCCAACCACGAACGAATCGCGATAACAGCCCTGGGTACGTTGTCGGTCACCGTCAATGGCCACCCTGTTGTGGTGGCGGGCCCGCGGCAGCGGACCATCTTCGCGATGCTGATGCTGGCCTGGGGCCGGGTCGTTTCGGTAGACAGTCTGGTGGACGCCGTGTGGGGTGACCGACCGCCCAACACGGCGCGTACTCAGGTGGCCATCTGCGTCGGCGCCCTGCGTAAGGCATTCAGGGAGGCGCGATACGAAGCGCCCATCATCCTGACGACCCATCCGGGCTACCGGCTGCTGACCGATAACTGCGGATTGGACGCGCGTGACTTCGCTGCCATCTGCACCGAGGCCGCCGAGAGCGCCAGGCAGGGGCGGACTGAAGAAGCCGTCGGACTGTACCGAAAGGCCCTGGACTTGTGGACCGGCCCCGCGCTGTCCGGGGTGGCCGGCCAGGTGGTCGAGGACGAGGCGACGCGCCTTAAGGCAGAGCGGCTCGCGGCCTACGAGGCACTGTTCGACGCGGAGCTCAAACTCGGCCGCCACCAGGAAGTGCTTCCAGAGCTCTCGGTGATGGCTTATGACCACCCGCTGCACGAACAGCTGCGCCGCAATCTGATGCTGGCGCAGTACCGGGCGGGCCGCAGGGCGGAAGCGGCCGAGGGGTTCCGGAGCTGGCGGAAGCGCTTCGTCGATGAGATAGGGATGGAGCCGAGCGCGTCGATCCACCAACTTCACCGCGCAATCCTCCAGGACGCCCCTGAACTCTCCCTGCGGGCCAACGCCGCGCCGCAGCGGGAGCGGCGCGCGGCGCCCTCGGAGCTCCCGCCCGACGTTCCGGACTTCCTGGGGCGAGCGGCGGAACTGGCGGCTTTAGACGCCCTGTTGGAGCATCCGGACGATGATGGGCACTGCCCGACGCGGACGGGGGTGGTCGCCGGGACCACCGGTGTGGGGAAGACGAGCCTCGTCGTGCACTGGGCCCACCGCACCAGCAAGTCCTTTCCCGATGGACGGCTCTACGCCGACCTGTCCCAGTACGACTGGAGTCAGCAGCCCGCGACGATACATGCGCTGTTGAGCCGCTTCATCCGCGCGCTCGGGGTCTCCGCGGACACGATCCCGGACCGGCCGGACGAGTCCGTGTCGCTCTATCGAAGCCTGTTGGCCGAACGTCGCGTCCTGGTCATCCTCGACAACGCTCACGCACTGTCGCACATCCAGCCGTTCCTGCCGGGCACCGGTCGCTCGTGCGCGCTGGTGACCAGCGGCGGACGCCAGGATCTGCTGGCCCTGGGCCGCGGATCGGTTCGGGTGGACCTCGAGGCCCTGCCCGCCTCCGAGTCCGCGGAACTCGTGATGAGGATCATCGGAGACAAGCGGGCCGCGGCCGACCCGCTGGCCGTGCACGAACTGTGCCGTCTGTGTGGTGGACTGCCGCTCGCGCTCCGCGCGGCCGCGTGTCGGCTGGCGGCCAAACCGCACTGGTCCGTACGCCACTTTCTGCACCGCCTCGCCGATGACCATCGGCGGCTCGACGAACTGAGCGCCAGCGGCCTGGAGCTGAGGGCCGGATTCGAGTGTGTCTACCGCCGTCTGCCCGAAGGCGCGGCCCGTATGTGCCGGATGCTGGGCCTGCTCGACGCGCCGGACTTCACCGCCCGTGTCGGGGCCGCCCTGCTCGACCTGCCCTCAACGGAAGCGGAAGACGCTATGGAGCAGCTCTTCGACATGCATTTGCTGACGGTGGTCGGCATGGATACCCGAGGCGAACTGCGCTACGGCTTTCATGAACTGGCGAGCCTTTTCGCGCAGGAAAAGGCACTGGCCGAGGAAACCGAGCAAGAGCGGCGAGACGCTCTCGAACGTGCGGCCAGGAGGCAACTGGCGAGCTTATAGAGCAGGCGCACTCGTCCGGGTCGTAGCGGTGCGATACAGCAAAAGATTCCCATGAAAATGGCGTCGAAATTAATGTGCGTAAAACTGTTTGCCAATCGATACCCCGATGATAAGTCGCCTGTCTAGCGTCCCCGTGTCACGTGCAGGCGGGGCGGATATGCAGGAGTAGCTGTGCGCACGGAAGGCAATGGCGTGGATGCTGAGACTCGGGCGTTCTGGCGCCGAGTGTTCGCCGACGTCGGGTTCACGCCATTGCCCAGGTGGTCGGGAGACTCCGCGCGACCCGTGGGAGCCGTCGGCCGTCCTTCACCGCCCGAGTCGCCGGGAATGCCCGCTCCACTTCACGCCGCGATTCCGGAGGAGACCGAGAAGGCGTTGCCGCCCGCCCCGCGGATGATCCCGGGGCTTGGCTCCGGAGTGCGGCCACCCCTGCTGGACGAGGATTTTATTGACGAGGTGATACTCGTACCGGAGCCCGACACGGTGCGGATGTGTCATCGCCTCGCCGGGCGCGGATTTGTGTTCGGAGGGTCCACCGGGACCGTCGTCAGCGGAGCCAGTCGATGGCTTGACGAAACGGCCCGGCGGACCGGGCTCACCTGTGTGGCAATATCGCCGGATATGGGCGAACGCTATCTCGACACCCTCTACCACGCCAACTGGGTGGACAATGTCTACGGGAACGACGCCCTGGGGTGGGGAAAATCGGACCCCACGGAATTTCAGATCAGCCGAATCTGATGTTGCAGGGCCTCTTCCATGGTCGCGTAGCAGTACGAAGCCCGGGCCGTCGAGAGCAGCGGCATATTGCGGCCCGCCGCCAGGAGCGACGCATGGCAGGCGGCGAGGACTTCTGGGCCTTCGACCCGCTGGTCCGCCGACCTGGCGTAGATCTTTCCTGCCGACACCGCGTCCGCCGGGGTCAACTCCAGCAGCCTGATACCGCCGCGATTGAGGAGACTCTGCACGGCCGAACCGGCGCCGAACTGATGTCCCTTGGTGCAGAGTTCATCCCAGCAGTTCCGCATGGAACAGGAAACCGCCAAAGTGACGGCGGGTACGACCAGGTGAATGTCATTGGTCAGTGCGGCCTCTTTGACTAATGAGGCGGTCGAGGTGTGGTCGACCGCTATCTCGTACAAGGCGAATGAATCGGCGACTGCGAACCCGTCTGATGTTCCCAGGAGGTCTTGCAGCTTCACTGATGCTCCCCTCGGTCCCAGGGCAGTATACGTGGCAGAAGGCAAGAGGATAGCGTCATGCGCCGGCGTCGCGGAAGCCGACCGGGTCGCCCGATACGCGGGGCGCAGGCTGCCCCAACGGGGCAAAAATAGGGGAATGGCCACGTGATATCGAAGTGATGAAGGAACGTGATGGGCTGGTCGCATCTGGCTTGTGGGCGCTGCCGGATCATGCTCCGCCCGCTCCTCATCCAGGTCATCGGCTTCATCATCGAAATCGAGGTTGTGGTGTGACGAATCCATTCGAGAACGCCGAGGGAAAATTCCTTGTCCTCATGAATGGGGAGGAACAGTATTCGCTGTGGCCCAGCTTCATCGAGGTGCCCGAGGGGTGGCGGGTCGCGCTCGAGGAGACGGACCGGCAGGTGTGCGTCGACTTCATTGAGAAGAACTGGACCGATATGCGACCCAAATCCCTCCGCGACGCCATGGACGCACACGCCTGAGGAATGTCGGGCCATGGCGGGTCATCCGTAGCGGGGACCTGCCCTGGCTCGATTTCGCGCCGTTATCGGCGTTCTTCATTCATTCTTCTCTGGAGTTGTGGCGGTGTCGCGCTGCCCAGCCTTCCGGTTTCAACTTATGGGTAGGTATCAGGTGTCTGGCACTCAAGCTGCTCGCTGGCCGTTGTCCGCCGCGCAGTCGGGCGTCTGGTTCGCCCACCAGTTGGGAATCACGGACCTGGACTTCAGCCTCGCGCAATGCATTGAGGTCCGCGGCGCGATCGATGAGGCACTGTTCGCGACCGCCACCAGAGAAGCCCTGCTCGAAGCGGAAGCCCTGCGGGTCCGTTTCACGGAAGACGCGGACGGCGTCTGGCAGACACCTCAACCCGTCCCCCACGATTGCCTGACGGTCCACGATGTGTCGGCGGATCCCGCCCCGGCGGACACCGCCCTGCGTTGGATGCGTGACGATCGCGCCCGTCCCGTCGACCTTTTGGCGGGAAGGCTGTACGAACTCGCCCTGTTCCGCCTGGCGGACGACCACTTCCTCTGGTACACGCGCGCCCACCACGCGGTCGTCGACGGTCATGGCGCCTCCCTGTTCACCGGGCGAGTCGCGGAGATCTATTCGGCGCTCGCCCAGGGGCGGCCCTCCGGGGACTCGCGGTTCGGGTCTCTGGGCACCCTCGTGGCGGAGGACGAGGAGTACCGGTCGTCGTCCGACTTCGCGGAGGACCGTGCGTACTGGCAGTCACGCCTCGCCAACAGGCCGGAGCGGTTCAGCCTCTCACGCCGCACCGCGACCTCGCGCCGATCGTCGCTGCGGGCCACGACCCACCTGCCCGCAGCGCTGAACAGCGACCTTCTCGCCCGAGCACGAGCCGCCCGAACCCACTGGTCCGTGGTGCTGACGGCCGCCGTCGCACTGTACGCGCACAGGATGACGGGCGCGGAACACATCACCCTCGGCTTCCCGGTCACCGCCCGCACCACGCTCGCCGCACGGCGCACCCCCGGCATGACGGCGAACGTCGTGCCGCTACGGCTCACCGTGTCCACGGACCACGACATCACCCGGCTCATCGGGCAGACCGCCCAGGCGGTGAAAGAGGCACTGCGGCACCAGCGATACCGTCAGGAAGACCTCCAGCGGCACTTCGCCTCGTCCCGCGACGCCTCGGGCTCCTTCGGCCCGCTGGTCAACATCATGGCCCTCGATGACGGCCTGACCTTCGGCGAGCATCCCGGAAACCTGCTCAATCTCGGCAACGGGCCTCTCGACGACCTCGCCTTCGACGTGTACGGGACGGCCCGCGGCGAAAACCTCGTCATCCATCTCGACGGCAACGAAAGCCTCTACACCGCCGACGAACTCACCTGGCACCTGGAGCGGTTCGAGCACACCCTGGCAGCGGCACTCGCCGAACCCGAGCGCTCCGCGGGCCGACTGGACGTGGTGCCGCCGCGGGAACGCGGGCTGATCCTCCACACCTGGAACGACACCGCTGCCGAAGTGCCGGAAGCGACATTGCCGACGCGTCTGGAGACACAGGCAAGGCGAACCCCCGACGCGCCGGCGGTAATCGCCGGACACGACACGATCACCTACGCGGAGCTGAACGCCCGCGCCAACCAACTGGCCCGGCTGCTGATCGAGTACGGCGCGGGGCCGGAACGGAGCGTCGCGGTCGCCCTGTCTCCGTCGATCGAGTGGGCCGTCGCCGTGCACGCCGTGACGAAGACCGGGGCGGCCTGCCTGGCCCTCGACCCGGAAGCCCCGGCCGACTGGATCGCCGATGTCCTCGAAGACACGCAACCGGTATGCGCGGTGACCTCGGCAGGCACACCGGCCCCCCTTCCGCGATCGTCGGCCCATGTCACCCTGGACCGCGCAGACTTCGACCGGAACCTCTCCGCACACTCCGCCACCGAGGTCACCGACGTATGCCGGACGGTCCCACTGCTGCCCGCCCACCCGGCGTATGTCCATCCCACCGCCACGGCCCGCGCGGCGGGCATGCCGACCTCGCACGCGGCGATCGCGAATCAGCTCACCTGGATGCAGGCCCGTCACCCGCAGGGCCCCGGCGACCGGATACTCCAGCGGACACCCGACGGCTTCGGAACCCCCGTCTGGGAATGCCTCTGGGCGCTGGGCACCGGCGCGACCCTGGTGGCCCCGAGCCCCGGTGAACGTCACCGCGCCGCGGCCGACCTCGCCACGGCCCTCGCCGCGCACATCCGCACCTGGCGGATCACGACACTGCACGTCACCCCCACCGTGCTCGCGGCACTCCTTGACGAGCCGCACGCGGGCGGATGCTCCTCCCTGCTCACCGTCGTCTGCGCCGACGAGCCACTGCCGGCTGAGCTGGCCGTACGCTTCCGGAACACCTTCGACGCGGGCCTGTGCGCCACCTACGCCCCCGCCGACGCGGCCGTCGACGCCACGGCTTGGGACGTCGGCGACGAAGCGGGATCCGGTGTCGCCCCGATCGGCCGGCCGGTGCCCAACACCCGGGCGTACGTTCTGGACGAGCAACTGCGACCGGTGCCGGTGGGCGTTGCCGGAGAGCTGTACGTGGCCGGCGGCCATCTGGCACGCGGGTATGCGAACCGTCCAGGGCTGACGGCGGAGCGCTTTGTGGCCGACCCGTTCGGACCTGCGGGCGAGCGCATGCTCCGCACGGGGGACGCGGCGCGTCGGCAGCCGGACGGAGCACTCGAATACCTCGGCCGCCTCGACGAGCGCGTCACCGTCAGCAGCCTCCGCATGGGCCGCGCAGACATCGAGTCCGTCCTGGCCGAGCACCCCCACGTCGGCCGGGCCGCGGTCGTTCCCCAGAAGGACGAGTCCGACTCCGCCGGGCCCATCGCCTACGTGGTCCCGCGGGCCGGCGCCGTGGCCGATCCGGACGAGATACGGCTTTTCGCCGGAGAACGGCTGTCGGAGGCTCTGACACCGGCCACCGTCGTCGTGCTGGACACCTTCCCCGTCACCGCGCGGCACACACTGGACCGGGCGGCGCTGCCGCTTCCGGGCGCGTCCGCCGGACGCATCCGGCGCACGCCACGGAACCCGCGGGAAGAGGCCCTCTGCCACGCGTTCGGCGAGGTCCTCCGCATCGAACCGCCGGGCATCGACGACAGCTTCTTCGACCTCGGTGGACAGTCCCTCACGTCCATCCGGCTGCTGAGCAAGGTGCGTGCCGAATTCGGCGTGGAGCTGCCGGTACGCGCGCTGTTCGAGGCCCCCACCGTCGCGCAGTTGGCGCAGCGGCTCGACCAGGCGGAGCGGGCTCTCCGGGCCGAGCTGGTCCCTGCGGCGCGCCCGAACCACGTTCCGCTGTCCTTTGCCCAGCGCCGCCTCTGGTTCCTGAACCGCCTCGAGGGGCCGGAGTCCTCCGCGTACAACATGCCCTTCGCTGTGCGGCTGACCGGGCCGCTGGACCGCGAGGCCCTGACGGCGGCCCTGCGGGACGTGGTCGCCCGCCATGAGAGCCTGCGCACCGTCTTCCCCGAAGGACCTGACGGCACTCCGTACCAGAGGATCCTGCCCGCGGACGAGGCGTCGACGGTGCCCGTGGACACCGTCACCACGAGTTTCGAGGAGCTACAGGCTCGTCTCACCCGGGCCGCCGGCCGCGGATTCGACCTGACGGGCCACCTTCCCCTGCGGGGCACGCTGTTCGCCCTCGGCCAGGACGAGCATGTGCTCCTGATCGTGTTGCACCACATCGCGGGTGACGGCTGGTCGATGGTGCCCCTGGCCCGCGACGTGGTCGCCGCCTACGAGGCGCACACCGCCGGCCGCGCTCCGGTATGGGGACCGTTGCCGGTGCAGTACGCGGACTACGCCCTGTGGCAGCACCGTCTCCTCGGTGAGGAGAGCGATCCAAACAGCCTGCTTTCGCGCCAACTGCGTTACTGGGCCGATGCCCTCGCCGACCTGCCTGAGCGGTTGGAACTGCCCGCCGACCGCCCCCGCCCCGTGGTTGCCTCGCACCGGGGCGCGAGCGTGCCCGTGGAGATGGGCCCCGAGATTCACCGGGCGCTCACCGCTCTGGCGCAGGACACCGAGGCCAGCCTCTTCATGGTGGTGCGGGCGGCGTTCGCGGCGCTGCTGTCACGGCTCGGCGCGGGGACGGATATCCCGATCGGTTCGCCGGTGGCGGGGCGCACGGATGAGGCGCTCGACGATCTGGTCGGGTTCTTTGTGAACACTCTGGTGTTGCGCACGGACCTGTCGGGTGATCCGACGTTCCGTGAGCTGGTGGCGCGAGTACGGGAGACAGACCTGGCGGCCTACGCCCATCAGGACGTGCCCTTCGAACACTTGGTGGAGGTGCTCAACCCCACCAGGTCGATGTCGGCGCATCCGCTGTTCCAGGTGATGCTGGCCTTCCAGAACAATGCCGCCCCCCGTTTTGCACTGCCCGGGATCTCTACGACGATCGACCAGCTCGACACCCAGACATCCAAGTTCGACCTGCTTCTGAACCTTACCGAGAAGCACTATGACAACGGCGAACCGGCCGGTCTGACGGGATACCTGGAGTTCGCTGTTGATCTGTTTGATCGGGTGACGGTTGAGGGGTTGGTGGAGCGGTTCGGGCGGTTGTTGGCCGCGGTGGTGGCAGATGCGGACCAGCGGGTGGGTGAGCTGGAGGTTCTGTCCGCGGAAGAGCGGCATGAGCTGCTGGTCCGGCGTAATGACACGGGGGTGGTGGTTCCGTGGGTGTCGTTGCCGGAGGCGTTTGAGGCGCAGGTGGCGCGGGCGCCGGGTGCGGTGGCGGTGGTCTTCGGGGGTGTTGAGCTGTCGTATGGGGAGTTGAACGTTCGGGCGAATCGGCTGGCGCGGTTGTTGGTGGAGTGTGGGGCGGGTCCTGAGCGGGTTGTGGGGTTGATGGTTCCGCGGTCGGAGTGGTTGCCGGTGGTGTTGTTGGCGGTGGTGAAGTCGGGTGCGGCGTATGTGCCGGTGGATCCGGAGTATCCGGCCGAGCGGGTGGCGTACATGTTGCAGGATGTGGATCCGGTGTGTGTGCTGGGGTCGGCTGAGGCGCTGGCACTGGTGCCGGAGGCGCTGCGTGGCCGCAGGGTGGAGATCCCGGCCGGTGCGGGGGTGCTGGATGGTTATGCGGATTCCGATCTGTCGGCTGTGGAGCGGGGTGGTGTGCTGCGGCCTGAGCATCCGGTGTATGTGATGTATACGTCGGGGTCGACGGGTCGTCCGAAGGGTGTGGTGTTCCCGGCTGGGGCGATGGTGAATCTGCTGGCGTGGCATGGTGGGGTGATGCCTGGGGGTGCGGGCGCGCGTACGGGGCAGTTCGCGTCTTTGGGTTTTGATGCGGCGGCGCATGAGATGTTCTCGGCGTTGTGGTCGGGGAAGTCGCTGGTGGTGCCGCGTGATGATGTGCGTCGGAGTGCGGTGGAGTTGGTGCGGTGGTTCGAGGGGCATGGGGTGGGTGAGTTGTTTGCTCCGATGCCGATGGTGGTGGCGGTGGTGGAGGCTGCGGGTGAGCTGGGGTTGGAGCTTCCGGCTTTGCGGGATGTGGCGCAGGCGGGTGAGGCGCTTGCTGTGCATGCTGGGGTGCGGGAGTTCTTTGGGCGGGTGTCGGGGCGGCGGTTGCACAACTATTACGGGCCGACGGAGACGCATGTGGTGACGGCGTTGTCGTTGGAGGGGGATCCGGAGGGGTGGCCGGTGTTTCCGTCGATCGGGCGTCCGGTGGCCAACAGTCGGGTGTATGTGTTGGACGGGTCGCTGCGGCCGGTGCCGGTGGGGGTGGCCGGTGAGCTGTATTTGGCGGGTGCCCAGCTGGCTCGTGGGTACCACAACCGTCCTGGCCTGACCGCCGAGCGTTTCGTCGCCGACCCGTATGGGCGGGTGGGTGAGCGGATGTATCGCACGGGGGATCTGGCGCGGTGGTGTGCGGATGGCACGGTCGAGTTTTTGGGGCGTGCGGACTTCCAGGTGAAGATCCGTGGTTTCCGGGTGGAGCCGGGTGAGGTCGAGGCGGTCGTTGCCGGGCATCCGGGGGTGGCCCAGGTGGCGGTGGTGGCGCGGGAGGACCGACTGGGGGACAAGCGTCTGGTGGCGTATGTCGTCCCGGAGGCCGGTGCGGCCGAGGTGGTTCACGACGGGGCGGTGGTGGGGCGGGAGTTGCGGGGGTTTGTGGGTGAGCGGTTGCCGGAGTTCATGGTGCCGTCGGCGGTGGTGGTTGTGGACGCGTTGCCGGTGACGGTGAATGGGAAGTTGGACCGGCGTGCGTTGCCCGCGCCGGATTATGCGACGGTGGTCTCTTCTCGCGCGCCACGTGATGCGCGTGAGGAGGCGTTGTGTGAGATCTTCGCCGAGGTGCTGGGCCTGGAGCGGGTCGGGATCGATGACAGCTTCTTCGAGCTGGGCGGCCACTCCCTGCTCGCCACCCGAGTCATCAGCCGCATCCGCACCCGACTGGGCGTGGAACTCCCCCTCCGCACCCTGTTCGAAGGCCCATCTGTGGCCCAGCTCGGTGACCGGCTGGCGGTCGACCGCGGCCCGGCCCGCACAGCGCTGGCCCCCGCTGCCCGGCCCGCCGAGGTGCCGCTGTCCTTCGCCCAGCGCCGACTGTGGTTCCTCAACCGCCTGGAGGGCCCGGCCACGTCGACGTACAACCTGCCCATCACGCTGCGGCTGACCGGCCGCCTGGACCAAAAGGCGCTCGCCGCCGCACTTCAGGATGTCGTCGAGCGGCACGAGAGCCTGCGCACGGTCTTTCCCGAAGGCCCCGACGGCACCCCCCACCAGCGGATTCTCGACGGCAGCCAGGCGTGCTCGACGTTGGAGGTCGCGCATTCGACGGCAGAGGAACTCCCTGAGCTCCTGTCGACAGCCGCAGGCCGTGGATTCGACCTCACCCGTGAATTGCCCCTTCACGCCACGCTGTTCGCACTGGATGAGACCACGCATGTGCTGATGGTCGTCCTTCACCACATCGCGGGTGACGGATGGTCGATGGCACCGCTGGCACGGGACGTGGCCGCGGCCTATGAGGCGCGTGCCGCCGGCCGCGCTCCGGAATGGCAGCCGCTGCCGGTGCAGTACGCCGACTACGCGCTGTGGCAGCGCGATCTCCTCGGTGACGACACCGACCCCGACAGCCTCGCCCACCACCAGATCACCTACTGGACCGAAGCCCTGGCCGACCTTCCGGAGCAGCTTGCGCTGCCCACGATCCGGCCACGCCCCGCGATCGCCTCGAACCGGGGCGACAGCATCATGTTCACACTGGACGCCGAGCTCCATCAGGGTCTCGCCGAACTGGCCCGGCAGTCGGGCGCCAGCGTGTTCATGGTGGTGCGGGCGGCGTTCGCCGTGTTGCTGTCGCGGCTCGGTGCGGGAACGGACATCCCGATCGGATCGCCGATCGCCGGGCGCACCGACGAGGCACTGGACGACATGGTCGGCTTCTTCGTCAACACCCTGGTGCTGCGCACCGACCTCTCCGGCGACCCGACCTTCCGGGAACTGATTGGCCGGGTCCGTGAGACCGACCTGTCCGCCCATGCCCACCAGGACGTCCCCTTCGAGCACCTGGTGGAGGTGCTCAACCCGGTGCGGTCGATGTCATCGCACCCCCTGTTCCAGGTGATGCTGGCCTTCCAGAACATCGAACGGCCGGAACTCCGGCTCGAGGGGCTCACCGTGGCGGTCGAGCCGGCCGCCGCCGAGACCGCCCGCTTCGACCTGTGCGTATACCTCGACGAGCTGCACGCGGACACCGGCGCCGAGGACGGACTCGCCGGCGTACTGGAATTCGCCACCGATCTGTACGACCGGGACACAGTCGAACAGTTGGTGGAGCGCTTCGAACGGGTGCTGCGCAGCGTGGTCCGGAATCCGGAGCAGACGGTCGGTGCGCTCGGTGTACTCTCCGTGGCCGAGCGCCGGCGGATCGTCGAGGAGTGGAACGACACCGGCGTCGAGGTGCGGCAGGCGCCACTGCCCGTGCTTTTCGAGCAGCAGGTGGCGCGGACACCTGACGCGACGGCAGTGGTCTTCGACGGCGTCGAACTCACCTACGAGGAACTGAACTCGCGGGCCAACCGCCTCGCGCGGCTGCTCGTCGAGCGGGGAGCGGGCCCGGAGCGCCTGGTCGCCCTCGCTCTGCCCCGGTCGATCGAGCAGGTCGTGGCGGTGTACGCGGTGGTGAAGGCCGGAGCCGCCTACCTTCCCGTGGACCCCGAATACCCGGTCGACCGGATCGCGTACATGCTCGAGGACGCCCGGCCCGTGTGCGTGCTCAGCTCGGCCGACACGGTGTCACTGTTGCCGGACGCACTGCCTACCGTGGTCCTTGACACCCCTGTACTCGACGATGCCCTCGCGGGGTACCCGGACACCGATCTGTCCGACGACGACCGGACCGCGCCGCTGCTCCTCTCGCATCCCGCGTATGTGATTTACACCTCCGGATCCACCGGTCGCCCCAAGGGCGTGATGATTCCGCACGAAGCCATCGTGAACCGGCTGGCGTGGATGCAGGCGAAGCACCCCCAGGGCGCGGGCGACCGGATTCTGCAGAAGACACCGACCGGATTCGACGTCTCGGTGTGGGAGTTCTTCTGGGCGCCCCAGGTCGGCGCGACCCTGGTGATCGCCAGGCCCGGTGGGCACCGGGACCCGGCCTACCTCGTGGAAGTCATCCGTACCCAGCGGGTCACAACACTGCAGTTCGTCCCGTCGATGCTCGCGGTGTTCCTGGCGGAACCGACCGCCGCCACCTGCACCACCCTGCACACGGTCATCATGGGCGGCGAGGCGCTGTCGCTCGAGCTGGCCGAGAAGTTCCGCAACACCCTGGACGCGGGGCTCTACAACCTCTACGGACCCACCGAGGCGTCCATCGACGTGACCCGCTGGGTGTGCCGCCACGAGCCCGGGGCGACAAGCGTGCCCATCGGCGCCCCGGTGTGGAACACCCGGGCCTACGTCCTGGACGACGGGCTGCGGCCGGTCCCGGCCGGCGTACCCGGCGAGCTCTATGTGTCGGGCGTGCAGCTGGCGCGCGGCTATGTGGGCCGCCCCGCGCTGACGGCTGACCGGTTTGTGGCGAACCCGTACGGTGCGCCGGGGGAGCGGATGTACCGTACCGGCGACCTGGTGCGCTGGCGCGTGGACGGGAACATCGAGTTCCTCGGACGCACGGACTTCCAGGTGAAGATCCGGGGGTTCCGTGTCGAGCTGGGCGAGGTGGAGTCGGCGGTGGCCGCCCACCCGGCGGTCGAGCAGGCCATGGTCACGGTCCGCACCGGCCATGACGAGGAGGCCCGCCTGGTCGCCTACGTCGTCCCGGCCGCCGACGCCGGCATCGAGCCGAACGAGCTGCGGCGGTACGTGGGCGGGCGGCTGCCGGAATTCATGGTGCCGGCCGCCGTGGTCGTCCTCGTCGCCTTCCCAGTGACCGTGAACGGGAAGCTGGACCGCAAGGCGCTGCCTGTACCGGACTTCGCGGCCGAGGTGTCCGGCCGGGCGCCGCGGGACGCGCGCGAAGAGGTGCTGTGCGGCCTGTTCGCCGAGATCCTGGGCCTGGAACGGGTCGGCATCGAGGACAATTTCTTCAACCTGGGCGGACACTCCCTGCTCGCCACCCGCCTGGTCAACCGGATACGCGCAGTCATGAGCGTGGAACTGCCCCTGCGCGCCCTGTTCGAGGCGCCGAGCGTGGCACTCCTGGCCCGGCGCATCGCGGATGCCGAAGGCGCTCGCGCGGTGCTGTCCCCGATGCCCCGCCCGGCCGAGGTGTCCCTGTCGTATGCCCAGCGGCGGCTGTGGTTCCTCAACCGTCTGGAAGGCTCGACCGCCGCCACGTACAACATGCCCATCGCGCTGCGGCTGAGCGGCGCACTGGACCTGGAGGCACTGGCCGCGGCGCTCGCGGATGTGGTCGCCCGCCACGAGAGCCTGCGGACGGTGTTCCCGGAAGGCACCGACGGCACCCCGTTCCAGAAGATCCTCGCTCCCTCAGCCGCTCGGGTGGAACTGCCGCTGATCCGCATCCCGGAAGCGGAGCTCCCCGCGGCACTGGCCCGAGAGACCGCCCGCGGCTTCGATGTGACCGCCGAACTGCCCCTTCGGGCCCGCATGTTCCAACTCGCAGAGACCTCACATGTGCTGTTCGTGGTCCTGCACCACATCGCGGGTGACGGCTGGTCGATGGCGCCCCTGGCCCGGGACGTGGCCACGGCCTACGAAGCACGGATGGCGGGGAACGCTCCCCGGTGGCAGCCGCTGCCGGTGCAGTACGCGGACTACGCGCTGTGGCAGCGGGAGCTGCTGGGCGACGACTCCGATCCCAAGAGCGTGATCAGCCAGCAGGTGGAGTACTGGGAGGCGACGCTCGCCGGCCTTCCTGAGCAGTTGGAGCTGCCCACGGACCGGCCGCGGCCGGCCATCTCCTCCCATCGCGGCGGACACGTTCCGGCCGAGCTCGACGCACAGCTCCATCAGGGTCTGACCGACCTGGCCCGGGAGTCGGGTGCGAGTGTGTTCATGGTGGTGCGGGCGGCGTTCGCCGCGCTGCTGTCGCGGCTGGGTGCGGGTACGGACATCCCGATCGGATCGCCGGTCGCCGGGCGTACGGACGAGGCACTGGACGACCTCGTCGGCTTCTTCGTCAACACGCTCGTGCTGCGGACGGATGTGTCGGGCGCCCCGACCTTCCGTGAGCTCATCGCCCGGGTACGGGAGTCGGACCTGCGGGCATTTGCGCACCAGGACGTGCCGTTCGAGCACCTGGTGGACGCGCTCAACCCGGCCAGGTCCATGGCGCGGCACCCCCTGTTCCAGGTGATGCTGGCCTTCCAGAACACCACCCCTCCCCGTCTTGAGCTGCCCGGTCTCGTTCTCACCGCGGAACCGGCGGAACTCGGGGCGGTGAAGTTCGACCTGTCCGTCAATCTCAACGAGGCCTTCGACGTCGATCGGCGGCCCGCCGGAATCACCGGCGAATTCACTTATGCCGCCGATCTGTTCGACCGGGCGACCGTTGAGGGGTTTGTCCGCCGGTTCGAGCGGTTGTTGGGGGAACTGGTCGCGGATCCGGACAGGCCGGTGGTGCTGGCGGAGATTCTGTCGGCCGAGGAGCGGCGTCGTGTGGTGGAGGAGTGGAACGAGGGGGAGGGCGCCCTGGAGAGGGTGACATTCCCCGAGTTGTTCGCGGAGCAGGTGGGGCGTGTTCCGGACGCGGTGGCGGTGGAGTTCGGCGACAAGGTGTTGTCGTACGCCGAGCTGGACGCCCGGGCAGAGCGGTTGGCGCGGGTGCTGGTGGATCTCGGGGCCGGTCCTGAACGGGTGGTGGCGGTGGTGTTGCCGCGGTCGGCCGACTCCGTGGTTGCCATGGTGGCGGTGTTGAAGTCGGGTGCCGTGTACCTGCCGGTTGATGTGGAGTATCCGGTCGACCGGGTGGCTCTCATGTGTACCGACATGGATCCGGTCTGCGCGGTGACGACGGAAGAGGCGGCGGCGCTGTTGCCGGCTGGGGTCTCCCGGGTCTTTGTGGACGGAGTGGAAGACGGAGTCTCCGCGGTCGGAGATGCGGCTCTCGCTGTGGGTGAGGGGGGTCGGGTCGCTCCTGGGCTGGTGCCGGGGAATGCGGCGTATGTCATTTATACGTCGGGGTCGACGGGGCGTCCGAAGGGCGTGGTGGTTGAGCATCGGGCGCTGGCGAACTATGTGGGGTGGGCGCGGGTGAATCACCCGGGGGCGGGTGATGTGGGGGCGTGGCACTCGCCGGTGACGTTCGACATGACCTTGGCGTCGGTGCTGGTGCCCTTGGTGTCGGGTGGCTGTGTCCGGGTGCTCGATGTCCTGTCGGGGGTCGATGCGGGGTCTGTGGAAACGCGGGTGGCGCCGTCGTTCATGAAGGCGACGCCCAGCCATCTGCCGTTGCTGGCCGCTTTGCCGGAGAAGTTCTCTCCGGTGGGAGAGCTTGTGCTGGGCGGTGAGGCGCTGGTGGTGTCGGATCTGGCGGAGTGGCGGCGAAACCATCCTGGGGTGACGGTGGTGAACGCGTATGGGCCCACTGAGACGACGGTGAACTGTACGGAGTTCCTTGTGGCCCCGGGTGAGACGCTGGGTGAGGGGTCGGTGCCGATCGGGCGTCCGCAGGCTGGCTGCCGGGTGTTTGTGCTGGATGCGGGTTTGCGTCCGGTGCCTGTGGGCGTGGTGGGTGAACTCTATGTGTCGGGTGTTCAGCTGGCTCGCGGGTATGCCGGCCGGACTGTAGTGACGGCGGAGCGGTTTGTCGCCAATCCGTTCGGTGTCGATGGTGAGCGGATGTATCGCACGGGGGATCTGGTGCGGTGGCGGGCGGATGGGAACCTTGAGTATGTGGGGCGTGCGGACGCCCAGCTTCAGGTGCGTGGTTTCCGGATCGAACCCGGAGAAATCGAAGCCATCGTCTCGGAGTACCCAGGAGTTGCCCGGACCGCGGTCATCCTGCGCGAGGACCAACCGGGGGACAAGCGCCTCGTCGCCTACGTCGCCCCTGTGGCCGGGACGACACTGGAGACGGACGCGGACACCATCCGGAAACACGTGAGCGGGCGGCTTCCCGCCTACATGGTCCCGGCCGCGGTGGTGCCCCTCACGGAGCTGCCGTTGACAGCCCACGGGAAACTTGACCGCGACGCCTTGCCCGCTCCTGAATTCCAGAGCCGTGAAAGCCGCGAGCCGCGGAACATACAGGAACGGACGCTCTGCACGATCTTCGCCGAAGTCCTCCACGTGGAGCGGGTCGGGATCGACGACAACTTCTTCGACCTGGGCGGACACTCCCTTCTCGCGACTCGGCTGGTCAGCCGCATCCGCACGGTGCTGGGTGCCGAGCTGCCGCTGCGGGCGCTGTTCGAGGCCCCGTCCGTGGCCCGCCTTTCCGAACGGCTGACCGGGGCGACAGGCGCGAGGTCCGCACCGACGCCCATGCGCCGCCCCGCCGAGGTGCCGCTGTCCTTCGCACAGCGCAGGATGTGGCTCCTCAACCGCATCGAGGGGGCGACGGCCTCCACGTACAACATGCCCATCGCGCTGCGGCTGGACGGGGATCTGGACCGTGAGGCTCTGCGCGCGGCGATCCACGATGTGATGGGCCGGCACGAGGCGCTGCGGACGGTCTTCCCCGAGGGCCCGGACGGCTCGCCGTTCCAGCAGATCGTCGACGGGGAGCGAGCCTCCCTGACGGTGCATGTGATCGACGCGACGGCGGAGACACTCCCGGCGCTCGTGGCGGAGCAAGTGGAGCGCGGGTTCGACCTGCGGTCAGAGCTGCCGTTGCGGGCGGTGTTGTGCGCGCTGGCGGATGATTCGCATGTCCTGGTGGTCGTGCTGCATCACATAGCGGGTGACGGCTGGTCGATGGTGCCGTTGGCGCGGGATGTGGCCGTGGCGTATGAGGCGCGTGTCGCGGCGGTGGCTCCGGAGTGGGAGCCGTTGCCGGTGCAGTACGCGGACTACGCGTTGTGGCAGCGTGGGCTGCTGGGGGATGAGTCGGATTCCGGAAGTCTGCTCAGTCGGCAGGTGGAGTTCTGGAAGGGAGCGTTGGCGGGGGTTCCGGAGCAGTTGGAGTTGCCGGTGGATCGGCCGCGGCCGGTGGTGGCGTCGTTCCGGGGTGAGCAGGTGGCGTTCGAGGTGGACGCGGGGGTGCATGCGGGGCTCGCGAAGCTGGCGCGTGAGTCGGGTGCGAGTGTGTTCATGGTGGTGCGGGCGGCGTTCGCGGCGCTGCTGTCGCGGCTTGGCGCGGGGACGGATATTCCGATCGGTTCGCCGGTGGCGGGGCGTACGGATGAGGCGTTGGACGATCTGGTCGGGTTCTTCGTCAACACGCTGGTGCTGCGGACGGACCTGTCGGGTGATCCGACGTTCCGTGAGCTGGTGGGGCGGGTGCGGGAGACGGACCTGGCGGCTTTCGCGAACCAGGATGTGCCGTTCGAGCATCTGGTGGAGGTGTTGAACCCGGCGCGGTCGATGTCCCGGCATCCGCTGTTCCAGGTGATGCTGGCCTTCCAGAACAACGAACAGGCCGAACTCCGACTCCCTCAGCTCACGCTCACTGGCGAGCTCACGGAAACGGGGACATCGAAATTCGATCTGCTCCTCAGGGTTGCCGAGAGGGAAGCGAACGCCGGAGGCATGGACTGCCTCCTGGAGTTCGCTGTTGATCTGTTTGATCGGGTGACGGTTGAGGGGTTGGTGGAGCGGTTCGGGCGGTTGTTGGCTGCGGTGGTGGCTGAGCCTGAGGTGCGGGTGGGTTCGTTGGATGTTCTGTCGGTGGAGGAGCGGCGGAATGTTCTGGTGGGGTGGAACGACACGGGGGTGGTGGTTCCGTGGGTGTCGTTGCCGGAGGCGTTTGAGGCGCAGGTGGCGCGGGCGCCGGGTGCGGTGGCGGTGGTCTTCGGGGGTGTTGAGCTGTCGTATGGGGAGTTGAACGTTCGGGCGAATCGGCTGGCGCGGTTGTTGGTGGAGTGTGGGGCGGGTCCTGAGCGGGTTGTGGGGTTGATGGTTCCGCGGTCGGAGTGGTTGCCGGTGGTGTTGTTGGCGGTGGTGAAGTCGGGTGCGGCGTATGTGCCGGTGGATCCGGAGTATCCGGCCGAGCGGGTGGCGTACATGTTGCAGGATGTGGATCCGGTGTGTGTGCTGGGGTCGGCTGAGGCGCTGGCACTGGTGCCGGAGGCGCTGCGTGGCCGCAGGGTGGAGATCCCGGCCGGTGCGGGGGTGCTGGATGGTTATGCGGATTCCGATCTGTCGGCTGTGGAGCGGGGTGGTGTGCTGCGGCCTGAGCATCCGGTGTATGTGATGTATACGTCGGGGTCGACGGGTCGTCCGAAGGGTGTGGTGTTCCCGGCTGGGGCGATGGTGAATCTGCTGGCGTGGCATGGTGGGGTGATGCCTGGGGGTGCGGGCGCGCGTACGGGGCAGTTCGCGTCTTTGGGTTTTGATGCGGCGGCGCATGAGATGTTCTCGGCGTTGTGGTCGGGGAAGTCGCTGGTGGTGCCGCGTGATGATGTGCGTCGGAGTGCGGTGGAGTTGGTGCGGTGGTTCGAGGGGCATGGGGTGGGTGAGTTGTTTGCTCCGATGCCGATGGTGGTGGCGGTGGTGGAGGCTGCGGGTGAGCTGGGGTTGGAGCTTCCGGCTTTGCGGGATGTGGCGCAGGCGGGTGAGGCGCTTGCTGTGCATGCTGGGGTGCGGGAGTTCTTTGGGCGGGTGTCGGGGCGGCGGTTGCACAACTATTACGGGCCGACGGAGACGCATGTGGTGACGGCGTTGTCGTTGGAGGGGGATCCGGAGGGGTGGCCGGTGTTTCCGTCGATCGGGCGTCCGGTGGCCAACAGTCGGGTGTATGTGTTGGACGGGTCGCTGCGGCCGGTGCCGGTGGGGGTGGCCGGTGAGCTGTATTTGGCGGGTGCCCAGCTGGCTCGTGGGTACCACAACCGTCCTGGCCTGACCGCCGAGCGTTTCGTCGCCGACCCGTATGGGCGGGTGGGTGAGCGGATGTATCGCACGGGGGATCTGGCGCGGTGGTGTGCGGATGGCACGGTCGAGTTTTTGGGGCGTGCGGACTTCCAGGTGAAGATCCGTGGTTTCCGGGTGGAGCCGGGTGAGGTCGAGGCGGTCGTTGCCGGGCATCCGGGGGTGGCCCAGGTGGCGGTGGTGGCCCGGGAGGACCGACTGGGGGACAAGCGTCTGGTGGCGTATGTCGTCCCGGAGGCCGGTGCGGCCGAGGTGGTTCACGACGGGGCGGTGGTGGGGCGGGAGTTGCGGGGGTTTGTGGGTGAGCGGTTGCCGGAGTTCATGGTGCCGTCGGCGGTGGTGGTTGTGGACGCGTTGCCGGTGACGGTGAATGGGAAGTTGGACCGGCGTGCGTTGCCCGCGCCGGATTATGCGACGGTGGTCTCTTCTCGCGCGCCACGTGATGCGCGTGAGGAGGCGTTGTGTGAGATCTTCGCCGAGGTGCTGGGCCTGGAGCGGGTCGGGATCGATGACAGCTTCTTCGAGCTGGGCGGCCACTCCCTGCTCGCCACCCGAGTCATCAGCCGCATCCGCACCCGACTGGGCGTGGAACTCCCCCTCCGCACCCTGTTCGAAGCGCCAAGTGTTGTCAATTTGACGGAAAAGCTGGGAACCGCGCAGAAGTCGCACCGGCCCGCACTGCGGCGCATGCCGCGGCCCAAGGAGAACTGATGATTCCTCTTTCCTTTTCTCAGCGTCGTCTGTGGTTCCTCAACCGGCTTGAAGGCGCCGCGTCTTCCACCTACAACCTGCCGATCACCCTTCGGCTGACCGGCACCCTGGACAAGGACGCCTTGGCCGCCGCGCTGCGGGACGTGATCGAGCGGCACGAAAGCCTGCGCACCGTCTTTCCCGAAGGCCCCGACGGCACCCCGCACCAGCGGATCCTTGACACCGACCAGGCATGGACAGGGATAGAGGTGGTGTCGCCGACCACCGAGCAGGAGCTGCACGACGCCCTGTCGGCGTTCCGGACGCGTGGATTCGACGTCACGGTCGATGCCCCCGTACGTGCTCGGCTGTTCGCGGTGGATGAGACCACGCATGTACTGGTGGTGGTGTTGCATCACATCGCGGGCGATGGCTGGTCGATGGCGCCGTTGGCGCGGGACGTGGCGACCGCGTATGAGACTCGTGTGGCGGGCCGGGCTCCGGAGTGGGAGCCGCTGCCGGTGCAGTACGCGGACTATGCGATGTGGCAGCAAGAGCTCCTGGGCGACGTGACCGACCCGGAGAGTCTGATCAGTCAGCAGGTGGAGTACTGGAAGGAGGCGCTGGCCGACCTTCCGGAGCAGGTGGAGCTGCCCGTGGACCGGCCGAGGCCGGCGGTTGCTTCATACCGGGGTGACAGCGTCGAGTTCACCGTGGATGCGGACCTGCACCGGGGACTCGTGGCGCTGGCCCGGGAGTCGGGTGCGAGTGTGTTCATGGTGGTGCAGGCGGCCTTCGCCGTACTCTTGTCGCGGCTGGGCGCGGGTACGGACATTCCGATCGGTTCGCCGATCGCGGGGCGTACGGATGAGGCGTTGGAGGACCTCGTCGGCTTCTTCATCAATTCGCTGGTGTTGCGGACGGATGTGTCGGGTGATCCGACGTTCCGTGAGCTGGTCGGTCGGGTGCGGGAGACCGATCTGGGGGCGTTCGGGCATCAGGATGTGCCGTTCGAGCACTTGGTGGAGGTGCTGAACCCCAGCCGCTCCATGTCGCGGCATCCGCTGTTCCAGATAGCGCTTGCCTTCCAGAACCAGGGCCAACCTGACCTGCAGCTTCCCGGCCTCGCTCTGGGCCTTGAACGGAATGACAGCGCTGGGTCGAAATTCGACCTCTCACTTGGCATGTCGGAGCGGTTCGACGTTGACGGCGCACCGGCAGGCGTGGAAGGCGGATTTGAATACGCGGTTGATCTGTTTGATCGGGTGACGGTTGAGGGGTTGGCGGAGCGGTTTGTTCGGTTGCTGGGTGGGGTGGTGGCTGATCCGGATGGTCGGGTTGGGGGGTTGGAGGTGTTGTCCGCGGGTGAGCGGGCGGAGTTGTTGTCGGGTTGGCAGGGTGAGCGGGTTGAGGTTCCGTGGGCGTCGTTGCCGGTGATGTTTGAGCGGCAGGTGGCGCGTGGTCCTGAGGCGGTGGCGGTCTCTTTTGAGGGTGTTGAGCTGTCGTATGGGGAGTTGAATGCTCGGGCGAATCGGCTGGCCCGGTATCTGATTGGTCATGGTGTGGGTCCGGAGTCCATGGTGGCGTTGGTGTTGCCTCGGGGGCCGGAGTTCCTGGTGGCGATGTTGGCGGTGTTGAAGGCCGGTGGTGCCTATGTGCCGGTGGACCCGCAGTATCCTGCCGAGCGCATCGCGTACATGTTTGAGGATGCGCGTCCGGTCCTGGGCCTGGTGGTTGAGGAAACTCGCGCTGTGGTTCCCGAGGGCGCGTATGTGTTGGTGCTCGGGGATGTGGCGGACTCGGTTGCGGACGAGTCCGGGACGGATCTGTCGGACGGTGAGCGGCTTGGTTGTTTGCTGCCGTCTCATCCGGCGTATGTGATTTACACGTCGGGTTCGACGGGGCGGCCGAAGGGTGTGGTTGTCGGGCACGCCGGTGTGCTGAACCTGGCGCTGGACCATGTGCAGCGGTTGGGGATCGGCGCGGGGAGCCGGTTGCTGCAGTTCGCGTCGCCGAGTTTTGATGCGGCGGTGGCGGACATGTGGCCTGCGTGGCTGGCGGGCGGGGTGCTGGTGTTGGGGTCGGCGGAGCGGTTGGTGCCGGGGGCTGGATTGGCGGGGCTGGTCGCCGAGATGGGGGTGACACATGCGACGTTGCCGCCTGCGACGCTGCCGGTGCTGGCGGAGGCTGGGGGGCTGCCGGAGGGCATGACGTTGGTGGTGGCCGGTGAGGCGTGTTCGGCCGAGGTGGCGCGGGAATGGTCGCCTGGTCGTCGGATGGTGAATATCTATGGTCCGACGGAGGCGACGGTGGCTTCCGTGGCGAGTGAGCCGTTGGCTGGTGGCGGAGTGCCGCCGATCGGGCGGCCGGTGTGGAATACGCGGGCGTATGTGCTGGATGCCGGGCTGCGTCCGGTGCCGGTGGGAGTGGCCGGTGAGCTGTATCTGGCGGGTCCGCAGCTGGCCCGCGGATACCACAACCGACCTGGCCTGACAGCGGACCGTTTTGTCGCCGACCCTCATGGCCAGCAGGGCGAGCGGATGTACCGCACCGGGGACGTGGTGCGCCGCCGCCGGGACGGTGATCTGGACTATGTCGGGCGGGCCGACGAGCAGGTCAAGATCCGCGGATTCCGCATCGAACTGGGAGAGGTGGAGTCGGCGCTGGCCGCGCATCCGGCCATCTCGCAGGCGGTCGTGGTGGCCCGCGAGGATCAGCCTGGCGACAGGCGCCTGGTCGCCTACGTCGTGCCGGTCAGTGGGAACGACCAGCTCGAGGGCGCCGATGTCCGGCGGTTTGTGGGCTCGGTGCTGCCGGAGTTCATGGTGCCGGCGGCCGTGATGGTGTTGGACGCGCTGCCGCTGACCGCTCACCGCAAAGTCGACCGCCGCGCTCTGCCCGCACCCGACTACGCGGTGGTGGTGTCCGGGCGGGGTCCGCGGGACGCCCGCGAGGAAGCACTCTGCGGGATCTTCGCCGAGGTGCTGGGTCTGGACCGGGTCGGCATCGATGACAGCTTCTTCGAGCTGGGCGGCCACTCCCTGCTCGCCACCCGGGTCATCAGCCGCGTCCGCACCGTGATGGACGCGGAACTCCCGTTGCGTGCCATCTTCGAAGGCCCCACGGTCGAGCAGCTCGCCGAACGGTTGGCGATGGAAGGCGCCGCGGCCCGAACGGCGCTGACCCCCGGGGCCCGCCCCGCTGAGATACCCCTGTCGCCCGCCCAGCGTGGACTGTGGCTTCTCAACCGCATCCAGGGTCCCGATGCCTCCACATACAACGTGCCCATCGCGCTGCGACTGACCGGCGAACTGAACCGGGAGGCCCTGGCGACCGCGATCCAGGACGTGATCACACGCCACGAGAGCCTGCGGACGCTTGTCCTGGAGAACGCGGACGGCACACCTTTCCAGAAGGTCATGGATGCCGAGGAGGTTCGGTTCGCCCTGTCCGTGACAGAGGTCTCGGAGGAGAGCCTCTCGGCAGCTGTCGTGGCGGAGGCGGAGCAGGGCTTTGACCTGAGCGCCGACATCCCCGTGCGCGCACGGCTGTTGGTCTTGAGCAGCCATGTGCATGTACTGGTGGTGGTGTTGCATCACATCGCGGGTGATGGCTGGTCGATGACACCTTTGGCGCGGGACGTGGCCTTGGCCTATGAGGCACGAGTGTCCGGGCATGCCCCGGGCTGGGAGCCGTTGCCGGTGCAGTACGCGGACTACGCGCTGTGGCAGCGGGAGCTGCTGGGCGATGAGTCCGATCCGGCGAGCCTGCTCAGTCAGCAGGTGGAGTACTGGAAGAAGACACTGGCCGAGCTGCCCGAGCAGTTGGAGTTGCCCACCGACCGGCCACGGCCCGCCGTGGCTTCGTACCGTGGCGACCGGCTGACCTTCGAAGTCGACGCCGGGGTGCACACGGGTCTGGTGACTCTGGCCCGGGAGTCGGGTGCGAGCCTGTTCATGGTCGTGCGGGCGGCGTTCGCCACGTTGTTGTCGCGGCTGGGTGCGGGTACGGATATCCCGATCGGTTCGCCGATCGCGGGGCGTACGGATGAGGCGTTGGAGGACCTCGTCGGCTATTTCATCAATTCGCTGGTGTTGCGGACGGATGTGTCGGGTGATCCGACGTTCCGTGAGCTGGTCGGTCGGGTGCGGGAGACCGATCTGGGGGCGTTCGGGCATCAGGATGTTCCGTTCGAGCACTTGGTGGAGGTGCTGAACCCGACACGTTCCATGTCGCGGCATCCGCTGTTCCAGGTGATGCTGACCTTCCAGAACAACGCTCAACCCGAGTTCCGGCTTCCGGGGCTGACGTTTTCCGGTGAGTCGAGCGGGGACGGCGCCGCGAAGTTCGACCTGCAGCTCAGCGTGCATGAGCAACAAGGGCCGGATGGCACTCCGGCGGGGTTGGTCGGGGTGTTCGAGTTTGCCGTTGATCTGTTTGATCGGGTGACGGTTGAGGGGTTGGCGGAGCGGTTTGTTCGGTTGCTGGGTGGGGTGGTGGCTGATCCGGATGGTCGGGTTGGGGGGTTGGAGGTGTTGTCCGCGGGTGAGCGGGCGGAGTTGTTGTCGGGTTGGCAGGGTGAGCGGGTTGAGGTTCCGTGGGCGTCGTTGCCGGTGATGTTTGAGCGGCAGGTGGCGCGTGGTCCTGAGGCGGTGGCGGTCTCTTTTGAGGGTGTTGAGCTGTCGTATGGGGAGTTGAATGCTCGGGCGAATCGGCTGGCCCGGTATCTGATTGGTCATGGTGTGGGTCCGGAGTCCATGGTGGCGTTGGTGTTGCCTCGGGGGCCGGAGTTCCTGGTGGCGATGTTGGCGGTGTTGAAGGCCGGTGGTGCCTATGTGCCGGTGGACCCGCAGTATCCTGCCGAGCGCATCGCGTACATGCTCGATGACGCCCGGCCTGCTGTGGTGCTGACGAGCGAGTTGGTGCGGGGTGTTGTGCCGGGTGGTGTGGGGGTGGTGGTGCTTGAGGGCGTTGCGGGTGTTGTGGCGGGTGAGTGTGGTGTTGATGTGGTTGATGGGGAGCGGCGGGGTGTGTTGTTGCCGTCTCATCCGGCGTATGTGATTTATACGTCGGGTTCGACGGGGCGGCCGAAGGGTGTGGTTGTCGGGCATGCGGGGGTGGTGAATCTGGCTCGGGATCATGTGGTGCGTTTGGGTGTTGATGGGGGGAGTCGGTTGTTGCAGTTTGCGTCGCCGAGTTTTGATGCGGCGGTGGCGGATATGTGGCCGGCGTGGCTGGCTGGTGCCGCGCTTGTTCTCGGGTCTGCTGATCGGCTGGTGCCTGGGGCTGAGCTGGCTGCTTTGGTGAGGGAATATGGGGTGTCGCATGTGACGTTGCCGCCTGCGACGTTGCCGGTGTTGGCGGAGGCTGGTGGTTTGCCGGGTGGCGTGACGTTGGTGGTGGCGGGGGAGGCGTGTTCGGCGGAGGTGGTTCGGGAGTGGTCGGTTGGGCGTCGGATGGTGAACGTCTATGGGCCCACTGAGGCGACGGTGGCTTCGACGGCGAGTGAGCCGTTGTCCGCGGGTGTGGAGGGGGTGCCGCCGATCGGGCGGCCGGTGTGGAATACGCGTGCTTATGTGCTGGATGCGGTGTTGCGGCCGGTGCCTGTGGGTGTGGCGGGGGAGTTGTATCTGGCGGGTGCGCAGTTGGCGCGTGGTTATCTGAATCGTCCGGGTCTGAGTGCTGAGCGGTTTGTTGCTGATCCTTTCGGGGTGCCGGGTGCGCGGATGTATCGGACCGGGGATGTTGTGCGTCGTCGCCGTGACGGGCAGCTCGAGTATGTGGGCCGGGCCGATGAGCAGGTGAAGATCCGTGGTTTCCGGGTGGAACTCGGTGAGGTCGAGGCGGTCATTGTCTCGCATCCTCAGGTCGCTCAGGTGACGGTGGTGGCCCGCGAGGAGCGGCCCGGGGACAGGCGTCTGGTCGCTTATGTGGTGCCGGTGGTTGGTCATGAGGGCTTGGACGGTGCCGATATACGCCGTTTCGTGGGCTCGGTGCTGCCGGAGTTCATGGTCCCGGCCGCGGTGGTCACTCTGGCCGAGATTCCCCTGACCGCACACCGCAAGATCGACCGCCACGCTCTGCCCGCCCCCGACTACGCCCAGATCCGGCGGGCACGCGGCCCCCGCGATGCCCGTGAGGAAGCCCTCTGTTCGATCTTCGCTGACGTGCTGGGCCTGGACCGGGTCGGCATCGATGACAGCTTCTTCGAGCTGGGCGGCCACTCCCTGCATGCGACCCGGGTGATCAGCCGCATCCGTGCCCTGTTCGGAACGGAGGTGCCGCCGCGGGCGCTCTTCGAGACCCCGACCGTCGCCCAGCTGAACGCCCGCATGATGGGCGTGCAGGATGCTCGTGCGGCGTTGGTGCCGGCGGACCGTCCGGCCGAGGTGCCGTTGTCCTTCGCCCAGCGGCGGCTGTGGTTCCTCAACCGTTTCGAGGGACCTGGGTCCGCCACGTACAACATGCCCATCGCACTGCGGCTGACCGGACCGCTGGACCGGGATGCACTGCGGGCGGCTTTGGGCGATGTCGTTCTGCGCCACGAGTCGCTGCGCACGGTATTCCCCGAGGCCACTGGCGGCATGCCCGTCCAGCGAGTCCTCGATGCGGCGGCGGCCGTGGTGGAGATGCCGGTCCGGGAGATCCGTGAGGAGGAGGTTCCGGACGCGGTCGCCCAGGCCGCACGGAGCGGCTTCGACCTGACCGTCGAAGTCCCGCTGCGCGCCTCGTTGTTCGCACTGGACGACACCACGCATGTGCTGGTCGTGGTGTTGCATCACATCGCGGCTGATGGCTGGTCGATGGTGCCGTTGGCGCGGGATGTGGCCATGGCCTATGAGGCACGGGTCGCCGGGCGTGCTCCGCAGCGGGAGCCGCTGCCGGTGCAGTATGCGGACTACACGCTGTGGCAGCGGGAGCTACTGGGGGACGAGTCCGATCCGAAGAGCCTGCTGAGTCGGCAGGTCGCCTACTGGACCGAGACACTCGCCGATCTGCCCGAGCAGCTGGACCTGCCCATCGACCGACCCCGCCCGCCCGTGGCCTCCCACCGCGGCGAGACCGTCCCGGTGGCCATCGACGCGCAGTTGCACAAGGGCTTCACTGCCCTGGCCCATGAGTGCGGCGCCAGCGTCTTCATGGTGGTGCAGGCGGCATTCGCGGCACTGCTGTCGCGGGTCGGGGCCGGGACGGACATCCCGATTGGCACGCCCATCGCCGGCCGCACCGACGAGTCCCTCGAGGACCTGGTGGGGTTCTTCGTCAACACATTGGTGCTGCGCACCGATGTGTCCGGCGATCCCACGTTCCGTGAACTGGTCCAGCGGGTCCGTGAGTCCAACCTGGCCGCGTACGCACACCAGGACGTGCCGTTCGAGCACCTGGTGGAGATCCTCAACCCGGCCCGGTCCACCTCCCGGCACCCGCTGTTCCAGGTGATGATCGCCTTCCAGAACAACGAGCGGGCGGAGCTGCGGTTGCCGCAGCTCACGCTCACCGGAGAACTGACGAAGACGCGGTCGTCGAAGTTCGATCTGCTGCTGAACATCACCGAGCAGCATGGTCCCGATGGTGAGCCCGGTGGTCTGGCGGGCGTTCTGGAGTTTGCGGCTGATCTGTTCGACCGGGTGACGGTCGAGGGGTTGGTGGAGCGGTTCGGGCGGTTGTTGGCCGCGGTGGTGGCAGATGCGGACCAGCGGGTGGGTGAGCTGGAGGTTCTGTCCGCGGAAGAGCGGCATGAGCTGCTGGTCCGGCGTAATGACACGGGGGTTGAGGTTCCGTGGGTGTCGTTGCCGGAGGCGTTTGAGGCGCAGGTGGCGCGGGCGCCGGGTGCGGTGGCGGTGGTCTTCGGGGGTGTTGAGCTGTCGTATGGGGAGTTGAATGCTCGGGCGAATCGGTTGGCGCGGTTGTTGGTGGAGTGTGGGGCGGGTCCTGAGCGGGTTGTGGGGTTGATGGTTCCGCGGTCGGAGTGGTTGCCGGTGGTGTTGTTGGCGGTGGTGAAGTCGGGTGCGGCGTATGTGCCGGTGGATCCGGAGTATCCGGCGGATCGGATTGCGTACATGTTGCAGGATGTGGATCCGGTGTGTGTGCTGGGGTCGGGGGAGACGTTGGCGCGGTTGCCGGAGGCGCTGGCTGATCGGGGTGTTGAGGTGGTGTCCGAGGCGTTTGCCGGTTACTCGGACGGTGATCTGTCGGCTGTGGAGCGGGGTGGTGTGCTGCGGCCTGAGCATCCGGTGTATGTGATGTATACGTCGGGGTCGACGGGTCGTCCGAAGGGTGTGGTGTTCCCGGCTGGGGCGATGGTGAATCTGCTGGCGTGGCATGGTCGGGTGATGCCTGGGGGTGCGGGCGCGCGTACGGGGCAGTTCGCGACGTTGAGCTTTGATGCGGCGGCGCATGAGATGTTCTCGGCGTTGTGGTCGGGGAAGTCGCTGGTGGTGCCGCGTGATGATGTGCGCCGCAGCGCGGTGGAGTTGGTGCGGTGGTTCGACCGGCATGGCGTTGGCGAGTTGTTCGCCCCGATGCCGATGGTGGAGGCGGTCGCCGAGGCGGCTGCCGAGCTGGGCCTGGAACTCCCGGGGTTGGCGCATGTGGCGCAGGCAGGCGAGGCGCTGACGGTGCATGCGTCGGTCCGGGAGTTCTTCTCGCAGGTGCCTGGACGCAGGCTGCACAACTATTACGGGCCGACCGAGACGCATGTGGTGACGGCGTTGTCGCTGGATGGGCCGGCCGAGCAGTGGCCGGTGTTCCCGTCGATCGGGCGGCCGGTGGCCAACAGCCGGGTGTACGTCCTGGATGACCGTCTGCGGCCGGTGCCGGTGGGCGTAGCGGGCGAACTGTACATGGCGGGCGATCAGTTGGCTCGAGGCTATCGGAACCGGCCTGGACTGACCGCTGAGCGGTTCGTCGCCGACCCGTACGGCGCGCCCGGTGAGCGCGTGTACCGTACCGGTGACCTCGCGCGGTGGCGTGCGGACGGCACGGTGGACTTCCTGGGCCGAGCGGACTTCCAGGTCAAGATCCGCGGTTTCCGGGTCGAGCCGGGGGAGATCGAAGCGGTCCTCGCCACACATCCACAGGTCGCCCAGGCGGCGGTGGTGGCCCGCGAGGACCGGCCCGGTGACAAGCGCCTCGTCGCCTACGCCGTCCCTCACACGGAAGGCGATGTCGACGGAGCCGAAGTACGCCGCTTCCTGAGCGGCCGACTCCCTGAGTTCATGGTCCCGGCCGCGGTCGTGACCCTCCCGGTGCTGCCCCTGACCCCCAACGGCAAGCTGGACCGGCGCGCCCTGCCCGCACCCGAGTACGGCGCCCCCTCCGGCCGCGGTCCGCGGAATGGAAGCGAGCAAGTCCTCTGCGCGGCCTTCGCCGAGGTACTGGGTGTGGAGCGGGTCGGGATCGACGACAGCTTCTTCGACCTGGGCGGCCACTCCCTGCTCGCCACCCGCCTCATCAGCCGCATCCGCACCCGCCTCGACGTCGAACTTCCCCTCCGCACCCTGTTCGAGGGCCCGACCGTGGCCCAGCTGGCCGAGCGGATAGCGGATTCCACGAAGGCGCGCGCGGCCCTGATCCCGATGCACCGCCCTGCCCAGGTGCCGCTGTCCTACGCCCAGCGCAGGCTCTGGTTTCTCAACCGCCTCGAGGGCGACACGGCGTCGACATACAACATGCCCATCGTCCTGCGGCTGACAGGAGTCGTCGACCGTGAGGTGCTGCGCGCGGCGCTTCGCGACGTGGTCGCCAGGCACGAGTCACTGCGGACCGTGTTCCCCGAAGGCGCGGACGGAGTTCCGTACCAGGAGGTCGTCGACGCGGAGCAAGCGTCCGTGACCTTGAACATGACCGAAGCGACACCGGAGACACTGCCGGAGCTCGTGGCGATCGAGGCCACGCGCGGCTTCGATCTGACGGTTGACGTCCCCTTGCGGGTTCAGCTGTTCGCGCTGGCTGAGGACGTGCACGTGCTGGTGGTGGTGTTGCATCACATCACCGGTGACGGCTGGTCGATGGGGCCGTTGGCGCGGGATGTGGCAGCGGCCTATGAGGCCCGGGTTGCCGGGCGCGCTCCGCGGTGGGAGCCGTTGCCGGTGCAGTACGCGGACTATGCGCTGTGGCAGCGGGAGCTGCTGGGGGACGAGTCCGACCCCGGCAGCGTGATCAGCCGGCAGGTCGCGTACTGGAAAGAGAAGCTCACCGGTCTGCCGGAGCAGTTGGAGCTGCCGGTGGACCGGGCGCGTCCCGCGGTGGCCTCGTATCGGGGCGACAGCGTCGGGTTCACGTTGGACGCGGAGGTACACCGCGGGCTCGTCACCCTGGCAAGGGAGTCGGGTGCGAGTGTGTTCATGGTGGCGCAAGCGGCGTTCGCGGCGCTGTTGTCGCGGATGGGGGCGGGGACGGACATCCCGATCGGCACGCCCATCGCCGGCCGTACCGACGAAGCTCTCGACGACCTGGTGGGGTTCTTCGTCAACACACTGGTGCTGCGCACCGATGTGTCCGGCGATCCCACGTTCCGTGAACTGGTCGAGCGGGTCCGCGAGACCGACCTGGCCGCCTATGCGCACCAGGACGTGCCGTTCGAGCACCTGGTGGAGATCCTCAACCCGGCACGGTCGATGTCGCGGAATCCTCTTTTCCAGGTGGCTTTGGCCTTCCAGCACCAGAGCCAGCCTGACCTCGAACTTCCCGGTGTTTCGCTGAGCATTGAGCCGAGCGACAGTGCGGCGGCGAAGTTCGACCTCTCTTTGGGACTTTCGGAGCGGTTCGACGGCGCGGGCGCACCGGCGGGCCTGGACGGCGGATTCGAATACGCCACCGACCTGTTCGATCGGGTGACGGTTGAGGAGTTGGTGGGTCGGTTCGGCCGGCTGTTGGCTGCTGCGGCGGCCGATCCTGACCAGCCGGTTGGTGCCCTGGACATTCTGTCGGTGGGGGAGCGTGAGGAGCATCTCACTGGGTGGCAGGGTGAGCGGGTTGAGGTTCCGTGGGCGTCGTTGCCGGCGATGTTCGAGGAGCGGGTGGCGCGGACGCCTGAGGCGACTGCTGTTGTCTTCGAAGGTGTTGAGCTCTCCTACGGGGAGCTGAATGCTCGGGCGAACCGGTTGTCCAGGTATCTGGTCGGGCAGGGTGCCGGCCCGGAGGCGCGGGTGGCGTTGGTGCTGCCGCGTTCGCCGGAGCTGATGGTGGCGATGTTGGCGGTACTCAAAGCGGGGGCGGCGTATGTGCCGGTGGATCCGGAGTATCCGGCCGAGCGGATCGCGTACATGCTGGGTGATTCCCGGCCTGCTGTGGTGCTGACGAGCGAGTTGGTGCGGGGTGTTGTGCCGGGTGGTGTGGGGGTGGTGGTGCTTGAGGGCGTTGCGGGTGTTGTGGCGGGTGAGTGTGGTGTTGATGTGGTTGATGGGGAGCGGCGGGGTGTGTTGTTGCCGTCTCATCCGGCGTATGTGATTTATACGTCGGGTTCGACGGGGCGGCCGAAGGGTGTGGTTGTCGGGCATGCGGGGGTGGTGAATCTGGCTCGGGATCATGTGGTGCGTTTGGGTGTTGATGGGGGGAGTCGGTTGTTGCAGTTTGCGTCGCCGAGTTTTGATGCGGCGGTGGCGGATATGTGGCCGGCGTGGCTGGCTGGTGCCGCGCTTGTTCTCGGGTCTGCTGATCGGCTGGTGCCTGGGGCTGAGCTGGCTGCTTTGGTGAGGGAATATGGGGTGTCGCATGTGACGTTGCCGCCTGCGACGTTGCCGGTGTTGGCGGAGGCTGGTGGTTTGCCGGGTGGCGTGACGTTGGTGGTGGCGGGGGAGGCGTGTTCGGCGGAGGTGGTTCGGGAGTGGTCGGTTGGGCGTCGGATGGTGAACGTCTATGGGCCCACTGAGGCGACGGTGGCTTCGACGGCGAGTGAGCCGTTGTCCGCGGGTGTGGAGGGGGTGCCGCCGATCGGGCGGCCGGTGTGGAATACGCGTGCTTATGTGCTGGATGCGGTGTTGCGGCCGGTGCCTGTGGGTGTGGCGGGGGAGTTGTATCTGGCGGGTGCGCAGTTGGCGCGTGGTTATCTGAATCGTCCGGGTCTGAGTGCTGAGCGGTTTGTTGCTGATCCTTTCGGGGTGCCGGGTGCGCGGATGTATCGGACCGGGGATGTTGTGCGTCGTCGCCGTGACGGGCAGCTCGAGTATGTGGGCCGGGCCGATGAGCAGGTGAAGATCCGTGGTTTCCGGGTGGAACTCGGTGAGGTCGAGGCGGTCATTGTCTCGCATCCTCAGGTCGCTCAGGTGACGGTGGTGGCCCGCGAGGAGCGGCCCGGGGACAGGCGTCTGGTCGCTTATGTGGTGCCGGTGGTTGGTCATGAGGGCTTGGACGGTGCCGATATACGCCGTTTCGTGGGCTCGGTGCTGCCGGAGTTCATGGTCCCGGCCGCGGTGGTCACTCTGGCCGAGATTCCCCTGACCGCACACCGCAAGATCGACCGCCACGCCCTGCCCGCCCCCGACTACGCCCAGGCAGTGACCTTCCGTGCCCCGCGCACGGAGCGTGAGCAGGCCCTGTGCGGGATTTTCGCTGATGTGCTGGGCCTGGACCGGGTCGGCATCGACGACAGCTTCTTCGACCTGGGCGGCCACTCCCTGCTGGCCACCCGGGTCATCAGCCGCGTCCGCACCGTGCTGAACGTGGAACTCCCACTGCGCGCCCTCTTCGAAGGCCCCACGGTCGAGCAGCTGGTTCGGCGGATCGAGCAGGCGGACACGGCGCGTGCCGCGCTGGTCCCGGCCGTCCGGCCCACGTATGTGCCACTGTCCTACGCCCAGCGCAGGCTCTGGTTCCTCAACCGCTACGAAGGCTCGACGTCTTCCACGTACAACATGCCCATCGCACTGCGGCTGACCGGGCCGCTGGACCGGGACGCGCTGCGGGCGGCGCTGCGGGACGTCGTGACCCGCCACGAGACCCTGCGCACCTCGTTCCCGGAAGGGCCCGACGGCGCTCCCTTCCAGCGTGTCCTGGACGCCGACGCGTGCGGCGGCCTCGACCTGCCTGCCGAGGTTGTCACCGACGACCACCTGACGTCGCGGCTGGCGGAACTGGTCGACCAGGGATTCGACTTGACGGCCGAGACGCCCCTGCGGGCCCGCCTCTTCGAGCTCGGCCAGGACGTTCACGTCCTGTTGGTGGTCCTGCACCACATAGCCGGAGACGGCTGGTCGATGGCGCCTCTGGCCCGCGACCTGGCCACCGCCTATGAGGCTCGCGTGGCGAGTGCCGCCCCGGCCTGGCGGCCGCTGCCGGTGCAGTATGCCGACTACACCCTCTGGCAACGGGCGACCTTGGGAGATGAGTCCGATCCGGAGAGCGTCCTGAACCAGCAGCTCGATTACTGGACCACCGCGCTGTCCGACCTGCCCGAACAGCTCGAGCTGCCCACGGACCGCCCCCGCCCCCTCGTCGCGGACCACCGCGGTGAGCGCGTCCCCTTCACGCTGGATGCCGACGTCCACCGAGAGCTCACCGGCCTCGCCCGCGAGTCGGGCGCGAGCATGTTCATGGTGGTGCAGGCGGCACTCGCCGCGCTGCTGTCGCGGCTCGGCGCGGGCACGGATATCCCCATCGGCTCGCCGATCGCCGGGCGTACCGACGAGGCCCTGGACGACCTCGTCGGCTTCTTCGTCAACACACTGGTGCTGCGGACGGATGTGTCCGGCGACCCGACCTTCCGTGAACTGGTGGAACGGGTGCGGGAGACGGACCTGGCGGCGTACGCCCACCAGGACGTGCCGTTCGAGCACCTGGTGGAGGTGCTCAACCCCGTCCGCTCGACATCCCGGCATCCCCTGTTCCAGGTGATGCTGGCGTTCCAGAACAACGAACGAGCACAACTCCGCCTGCCGCGGCTCACCGTGTCCGCCGACGACACGCCGGGGGACGTCGCCCGGTTCGACCTGTCGGTGACCATCAGCGAGCGCCGCGCCGAGGACGGCAGCGTGGACGGTCTGACGGGTGCCTTCGAGTGTGCCACCGACCTGTTCGACCGGGACACGGCCGAGACGATGGTTGCGAGATTCCTGCGCCTGCTGGAACTGCTGGTCACCGACCCCGCCCGGCGCATCGGAACGGTCGACGTACTGGAACCGGGCGAGCGGGAGCTGCTGCTGCACGGCCTGAACGACACGGCGGTGCCGGTGCCGGCCGTGACGGTGCCGCAGCTGTTCGAACGGCAGGCCGCTGCGACGCCGGACGCGACGGCACTTGTATTCGGGGAAGCCAGCCTTTCGTACGCCGAGTTGAACGCCCGGGCGAACCGGCTCGCGCACTGGCTCATCGAGCGAGGCGTGGGCCTCGATGAGCGGGTGGCGTTGACGCTGCCGAGGTCAGTGGAGCTGGTGGTGGCACTCCTGGGGGTGCTGAAGGCAGGCGGCGCCTATGTGCCCATCGACATGGACCACCCGCAGGCGCGCGTGGACTTCATGCTGAAGGACTCGGCCCCGCTGCTGGTGCTCGGCCCGGAGGACCTGGCGGCGGACTTCGGCCAGTACCCGAGCACCGATCCGGCGGTGGCCGGTCCGTCGCTCGGCAACGCCGCGTACGTGATCTACACCTCCGGCTCGACCGGCACCCCGAAGGGCGTGGTCGTCTCGCACGGGGCACTGGTCAACCTGCTGGCACCGCTGCGGGAGCGGCTCGCGTTGCGACCGGCCGACCGGCTGCTGGCGGTGGCGACCATCGCGTTCGACATCGCGACCGTGGAGGTGTTCCTGCCGCTGCTCGCGGGCGCCGGGCTGGTCCTGACCGAGAAGACAACGGTGTCCCACCCCGCGGCGATGCGGGAGGAGATCCGGCGCGCCGGGGTGACCGTCATGCAGGCGACGCCGTCGCTGTGGCAGATGCTGGTCACCCATGACCCCGGCGTTGTGCGCGGACTGCGTGTGCTGGCCGGAGGCGAGGCGCTGCCCGCCGCCCTCGCCGACATCCTGTGCGAGCACGCCGTCGAGGTCACCAACATGTACGGGCCGACCGAGACCACCATCATGTCCACACTGGCCGACGTGACCGCCGGCACCGGCACCCCGCCCATCGGGCGGCCGGTCGCGAACACCCAGGTGTACGTCCTGGACGAGCGCCTGCGACCGGTCCCCTCGGGCACGACCGGCGAGCTCTACATCGCCGGGCACGGGCTGGCCCGCGGATATCTCGGCCGTAGGGCCCTCACCGCTGAACGCTTCGTGGCAAACCCGCACGAGGCCGCCGGATCGCGGATGTACCGCACCGGCGACCTCGCCCGCTGGAACAGCGCGGGCCTGCTGGAATACGCGGGACGCGCGGACAGCCAGGTCAAGATCCGCGGCTTCCGTATCGAACCGGGCGAGATCGAGACCGCTCTCGCGCAGCACCCGCAGGTCGCCCAGGCGGCAGTGGTGGCGCGCGAGGACCGGCCGGGCGACACGCGACTGGTCGGATACGTTGTCGCCGCGCCCGCCCCGGCAGCCGACCCGCGCGGCTCCGAAGGCGCCGAACGTGGCAGCGCCGGACCCGACGGCGCCGAGCTGAGGCGCTTCGTCGCAGACCTGCTGCCCGAGTACATGGTCCCCGCCGCGGTGCTCGTCCTCGACGCCCTGCCGCTGACCCCGAACGCGAAGCTGGACCGGCGCGCCCTTCCCGAACCGGAGTACCGGGGCCCGGCCTCGGGACGCGCTGCGCGGGATGCCCGCGAGGCGGCCCTGTGCGGGATCTTCGCCGACGTGCTGGGCCTGGACCGGGTCGGTATCGACGACAGCTTCTTCGAGCTGGGTGGACACTCCCTGCTCGCCACCCGCGTGACCAGCCGTATCCGCACCGTGCTGGGTGTGGAGGTACCGCTGCGGGCCGTGTTCGAGGCGCCGTCGGTGGCCCGCCTCGCGGAACGCCTCGCCGACACCGAAGGGGCGCGTGGGGCGCTTGCGCCGATGCCCCGGCCCGCCGAGGTGCCCCTGTCGTTCGCGCAGCGCCGGCTGTGGTTCCTCAACCGCTTCGAGGGGCCCGGCTCGGCCACCTACAACATGCCCCTTGCCTTCCGGCTGACGGGCGCACTGGACCGGGAGGCGCTGCGGTCCGCGCTGCATGACGTCGTCGTGCGGCACGAGTCGCTGCGCACCGTCTTCCCCGAAGGTGCCGACGGCGTGCCCTTCCAGCGCGTCCTGGCCCCGGCCGAGGCGGTGCCGGAGGTGCCGGTACGCGAGGTCCGCGAGGAGGAGGTGGCGGACGCGGTGGACCGGACCGCGGGGTATGGATTCGACCTGAGGTCCGAACTGCCCCTGCGCGCGGAGCTGTTCTCGGTGGAGGACGGTTCGCATGTCCTGGTGGTGGTGTTGCACCACATCGCCGGCGACGGGTGGTCGATGGTCCCGCTGGCGCGTGACGCGGCCACGGCGTACGCGGCCAGGGTCAGCGGCGGCATCCCGCGGTGGGAGCCATTGCCGGTGCAGTACGCGGACTACGCGTTGTGGCAGCGTGGGCTGCTGGGGGATGAGTCGGATTCCGGAAGTCTGCTCAGTCGGCAGGTGGAGTTCTGGAAGGGAGCGTTGGCGGGGGTTCCGGAGCAGTTGGAGTTGCCGGTGGATCGGCCGCGGCCGGTGGTGGCGTCGTTCCGGGGTGAGCAGGTGGCGTTCGAGGTGGACGCGGGGGTGCATGCGGGGCTCGCGAAGCTGGCGCGTGAGTCGGGTGCGAGTGTGTTCATGGTGGTGCGGGCGGCGTTCGCGGCGCTGCTGTCGCGGCTTGGCGCGGGGACGGATATTCCGATCGGTTCGCCGGTGGCGGGGCGTACGGATGAGGCGTTGGACGATCTGGTCGGGTTCTTCGTCAACACGCTGGTGCTGCGGACGGACCTGTCGGGTGATCCGACGTTCCGTGAGCTGGTGGGGCGGGTGCGGGAGACGGACCTGGCGGCTTTCGCGAACCAGGATGTGCCGTTCGAGCATCTGGTGGAGGTGTTGAACCCGGCGCGGTCGATGTCCCGGCATCCGCTGTTCCAGGTGATGCTGGCCTTCCAGAACAACGAACGGGCCCAGTTCCATATGCCTGGGCTGGACATGGAGACCCTCACGACCGACGGCTCGGCCAAGTTCGACCTGTTCCTCAGCGTCGCCGAGACAAGCACCGGCGACGGAGGTTCGGGCGGCCTCGCGGGCGTCCTGACCTTCGCGGTCGACCTCTTCGATCGAGCGACCGCCTCGAGCCTGGTCGAACGGTTCAGCCGAGTGCTGTCCGCTGTGGTGTCCGACGCGGACCAGCCCATCGGTTCGCTCGAGGTGCTGTCCGACGCGGAGCGGCATGACCTGCTGGTCCGTCGCAACGACACGGGGGTTGAGGTTCCGTGGGTGTCGTTGCCGGAGTTGTTCGAGGAGCGGGCGGCTGGTGATCCGGATGCGGTGGCGGTCGTTTTTGAGGGGACGGAGTTGTCGTACGGGGAGTTGAACGCTCGGGCGAATCGGCTGGCGCGGTTGTTGGTGGAGCGTGGGGCGGGGCCTGAACGGGTTGTGGGGTTGATGCTGCCGCGCTCGGAGTGGTTGCCGGTGGTGTTGTTGGCGGTCGTGAAGTCGGGTGCGGCGTATGTGCCGGTGGATCCGGAGTATCCGGCCGAGCGGGTGGCGTACATGTTGCAGGACGCTGATCCGGTGTGTGTGCTGGGGTCGGCTGAGGCGCTGGCACTGGTGCCGGAGGCGCTGCGTGGCCGGGGCGTGGAGATCCCGGCCGGTGCCGAGGTGCTGGACGGGTATGCGGATGCCGATCTGACGGATGCCGAGCGGGGCGGGGCGCTGCTGCCGGAGCATCCGGTGTATGTGATGTACACCTCGGGGTCGACGGGTCGTCCGAAGGCCGTGGTGTTCCGAGCCGGGGCCATGGCCAATCTGCTGGCCTGGCACCGCACGGAACGCGCGGCCGGGACCAAGGTGACGACTGCCCACTTCACCTCGATCAGCTTCGACGTCGCGGCACAAGAGATGTTCTCTGCCCTGTGGTCGGGCGGGACCCTCGCGGTACCGCGCGAAGACGTCCGGCGCAGCCCGGCGGACCTGGTCCGATGGCTCGACCGGTACGGCGTGAACGAACTGTTCGCACCGAATCCGGTGATCGAGGCGGTCGCGGAAGCGGCGCATGAACTGGGCCTGGACCTCCCGGCACTGCGGCATGTGGCGCAGGCGGGCGAAGCGCTGGCCGCCCACGCTCCGGTACGGGAGTTCTTCGGCCGGGTCCCGGGACGGCGGTTGCACAACCACTACGGGCCGACGGAGACGCACGTGGCCACCGCGCTGTCGTTGGGGGGCGAGCCGGAGGAGTGGCCGGTGTTCCCGTCGATCGGCCGTCCGGTGGTCAATAGCCGGGTGTATGTGCTGGACGCTGCCCTGCGCCCGGTGCCGGTGGGGGTGGCCGGTGAGCTGCATCTGGCAGGGGCACAGCTGGCCCGCGGGTATCACAACCGCCCTGGCCTGACCGCCGAGCGTTTCGTCGCCGACCCGTACGGGCGGGCGGGCGAGCGGATGTATCGCACGGGGGATCTGGCGCGGTGGCGTGCGGATGGCACGGTCGAGTTCCTGGGACGCGCGGACTTCCAGGTGAAGATCCGCGGCTTCCGAGTCGAGCCCGGCGAGATCGAGGCCGCCATCGCCGCGTATCCGGGGGTCGCCCGGGTGGCGGTGGTGGCGCGGGAGGACCGGCCCGGTGACAAGCGGCTGGCCGCCTATGTGGTCCCGGAGCCCGGCATGGGCGAGAGGGTCGACGGAGGCGAGGTGCGTAGTTTCCTGAGCGGTCGCCTGCCGGACTTCATGATCCCGGCCGCCGTGGTCGTGCTGGACGCCCTGCCCCTCACCCCCAATCGCAAGCTCGACCGGCGCGCCCTTCCCGCGCCCGAGTACGGGGCGCAGGCCGTCGGGCGCGCTCCGCGGGACGGGCGCGAGGAGGTGTTGTGTGCGGTCTTCGCCGAGGTGCTGGGGGTGGAGCGGGTCGGAGTCGACGACAACTTCTTCGACCTCGGCGGGCATTCCCTGCTGGCCACCCGCGTGGTCAGCCGCGTCCGCGCGGTGCTGGGGGTGGAGCTGCCGTTGCGGGCCCTCTTCGAAGGGCCGTCGGTGGCCCGGCTCGCCGAACGGCTGGCGGGGGCGGGGAAGGCGCGGACGGCGTTGCTGCCCCGGCCACGACCGGCCGAAGTGCCGTTGTCCCACGCGCAGCGGCGGCTGTGGTTCCTCAACCGTTTCGAGGGGGCGGCCGGGGCCACGTACAACATGCCCCTCGCCTTGCGGCTGACGGGCGGGTTGGACCGTGCGGCGCTCAGCGCGGCCCTACGGGATGTGGTGGCGCGGCACGAGTCACTGCGGACCGTGTTCCCGGAGGGGGCGGACGGGAGCCCGTGCCAGCGTGTGGTGGCGGTGGACGAGGCCCGCCCGGTGTTGGAGGCGGTGCGCGTGAGCGAGGCGGAGCTGCGGGAAGCAGTAGCCGCGGAGGCGGCCCGCGGCTTCGACCTGACGGTCGATGTGCCCTTGCGGGCGTCGTTGTTCACGCCGGATGACTCCACGCATGTGCTGGTGGTGGTGTTGCACCACATCGCGAGCGATGGTTGGTCGATGGCACCGCTGGCACGGGACGTGGCCGCGGCGTATGAGGCGCGTGCGGCCGGTCGTGCTCCGCGGTGGGAGCCGCTGCCGGTGCAGTACGCGGACTACGCGCTGTGGCAGCGGGAACTCCTGGGCGACGAATCCGACCCGGACAGCCTGCTGCGCCGGCAGATCGACTACTGGACCGCGGCCCTGGCCGGCCTCCCCGAGCAACTGGAGCTGCCGACGGACCGCGGCCGCCCGACGGCGGCCTCGTACCGGGGTGCCGGTGTGCCGGTCTCGGTCGACGCGCGCGTTCACCAGGGCCTGGCCGACCTCGCCCGTGCGTCGGGCGCCAGCGTCTTCATGGTGGCGCAGGCGGCGTTCGCGACACTGCTGTCCCGCCTGGGCGCGGGGACGGACATCCCGATCGGCTCGCCGATCGCCGGGCGCACCGACGAGGCCCTGGACGACCTCGTCGGCTTCTTCATCAACACGCTGGTGCTGCGCACCGACCTGTCCGGCGACCCCACGTTCCGGGAACTGATCGGTCGGGTCAGGGAGACGGACCTGTCCGCGTACGCCCACCAGGACGTGCCGTTCGAGCACCTGGTGGAAGTGCTCAACCCGGCACGGTCCACCTCCCGGCACCCCCTCTTCCAGGTGATGCTGACCCTCCAGAACAACGTCCCGGCCGAGGCCCGGCTCACCGGCCTGACCCTGGCCGAGGAAGCGACGCCCATCGCCACGGCCAAGTTCGACCTGTCGCTGAGCCTGCGGGAGACGGAGAGCGCCGAGGGCCGTCCGGCGGGGCTTGTCGGAGTCTTCGAGTACGCCACCGACCTGTTCCACCGGGTGACGGTCGAGGAGATGGCAGAGCGGTTCGACCGGTTGCTGGCCGCCGTGGTGGCGGCTCCGGACCGGCCGATCGGCGCCCTGGACATCCTGTCCCCGCGGGAGCGTGAGGACCTGCTGGACGGTTGGCAGGGCCCCCGTGCCGAGGTTGCGCCCCGGCCACTGGCGGAGCTCTTCGAGGAGCAGGCGGCCCGTACTCCCGAGGCGACGGCCCTCGTCTGCGAGCAGGTCCGGCTCGATTACGCGGAGCTGAACGCGCGCGCGAACCGGCTCGCCAGGTTCCTGATCGGACGGGGTGCCGGTCCGGAGGACGTGGTGGGACTGGTGCTGCCACGCTCCGTGGACATGGTGGTGGCGATGCTGGCGGTGCTGAAGACAGGCGCCGCGTATCTGCCGGTCGACCCGCGGTACCCGGCCGGCCGCATCGCCGCCATGCTCGACGACGCCGAACCCGCCGTGGTGGTCACCGACGGATCGGTGCTGAGTTCGGTGCCGGGCGACGCGACCGCGGTGGTGCTCGAGGACGTCGCGGACCTGGTCGCACGCGAGTCCGACCACAACGTGCCGGACGGGCAACGCCGCAGCGGCCTGCTGCCGGACCACCCCGCGTACGTGATCTACACCTCGGGGTCAACGGGCAAGCCGAAGGGCGTCGTCGTCACGCACGGGGCGATCAGCGGCCATCTGTCGTGGATGGCGGAGGCGTACCCGCTGAGCGGCGCGGACAAGGTGCTCGCCCGAACGTCGTTCAGCTTCGACGCGGCCGTGTGGGAGACCTGGCTGCCGCTCATCTCGGGAGCCGTGGCGCAGGTGGTGTCCGCCGACGTCGCTGCTGACCCCCACCAGCTGGCCGCCCACATCACGAGCCACGCCATCACGGTCGCCCAGATGGTCCCCTCCCTGCTGCCCGAGCTGTGTGCCGCCGCCGTGGCGGCGGGCAGCACCGGAGAGTCGCTGCGGTGGCTGTTCGTGGGCGGCGAACCGCTGCCCACCGCCTTGGCGGAGCTCGTCGGGGACACCTGGGGCGTGCCGTGCGTCAACCTGTACGGACCCACCGAATCGACCGTCCAGGTCACCCACCACAAGGGGAGGGGCGGCACCGGCGACACCGGCCCGGGGAACGACAGCTACCTACCGGTCGGCCGCCCGGTGCGGGGCGTACGGGCCTACGTCCTCGATGGCCGGCTGCGGCCGGTACCCGTGGGCGTCCCCGGCGAGCTGTATCTGGCCGGCGACCAGCTGGCGCGCGGCTATGCCAACCGCTCCGGCCTGACCGCCGAGCGGTTCGTCGCCGACCCCTACGGGCCTCCAGGGACACGCATGTACCGGACCGGCGACCTCATGCGCCGGCGCCGGACGGGCGAGCTCGAGTTCCTCGGGCGGATCGACGAACAGGTCAAGCTGCGCGGATTCCGCATCGAACTCGGCGAAGTGGAAGCGGCGTTGCTGGCACGGTGGCAGATCGCCCAGGCCGCCGTCCTCGTACGTGAGGACCGCCCGGGGGACAAGCGCCTGGTCGCCTACGTCGTGCCCGCCGACGGCACCCCGCTCGACACCGACGAACTGCGCGGCCGCCTGGGCGCCGTCCTGCCGGACTTCATGGTGCCCACGGCCGTGGTGGCCCTGGAGGGGTTCCCGCTCACGCCCAATGGGAAGCTCGACCGGCCTGCCCTTCCGGCCCCCACCTTCGTGGCCGACTCCGGGCGCGCCCCGCGCAACCCCCAGGAAGAGGCCCTCTGCGGCCTGTTCGCGGAGGTCCTGGGCGTGACCGGAGTGGGCATCGACGACAACTTCTTCGACCTCGGCGGCCACTCCATGCTGGCCACCCGCCTGATCACCAGGATCAGAACGGTGTTCGGTGTCGGCGTCTCGCTGCGGGCCTTGTTCGAGGCCCCCACCGTCGCGCGGCTGCTCCAGTGGTTCGACGGCGACGACATGGGGGACGGCCTGGCGATGCTGATGCCGCTCAGGGCGGAGGGCAGCCGGCCACCGCTGTTCTGCGTCCATCCCGCCAGCGGTCTCAGCTGGGGATACGTCGGAATGCTGCAGCACCTCGGGCCCGACCAGCCGGTGTACGGGCTACAGGCGCGAGGCATAGCGGAGGAAAGCGATCTGCCGGCCTCCCTCGAGGAGATGGCCCGCGACTACGTGGAACAGATACGCACGGTCCAGCCGTCGGGCCCGTACCGGATCCTCGGCTGGTCGTTCGGGGCCCTGGCCGCGTACGCGGTCGCCACCATCCTTCAGGAGCAGGGTGAGTCCATCTCGCTCCTGGCGCTCCTCGACGGATACCCGCCGAACCAGCCCGGCGCCGACAGCGATCCCGGGTTCGAGCCGGACGACGAGACGGTCCTGCGGGGCCTGCTGCGCGACATGGGAATCGACGAGGATCCGTACGACGGCTCCATGCCTCCGCTCGAGAAGGCGGCGGATCTGCTGCGCCGGCAGGGCGGCGCCCTGACCGGGCTCGACGAGAAGACGCTCGCCCGGGTGGTGGCGGTCTGCGCCAACGGCATGCGGATGTCCTCACGCTTCGGCCCGGCGGTGTTCCGCGGCGACGTGGAGTTCTTCACCGCCACCGCGGGCAGGCCCGAACGGCTCGACGCCTTCGACCTGTGGGCCCCCTATGTGGACGGAGCCATCAACAACCACCCCGTCGACTGCTCACACACCGACATGACCACCTCGGGTCCGCTCAAGGAGATCTCCCACGTGATCGCAGGGAAGCTTGCCGAGAACCGGAACGAGGGAGGCCGGTGAACGGCGCGTCAGCGGGGACGCGCTCCTGCGAGGCGGTCGACGGGCGGCCCCACGTTCTCCTCGACAGCGGGGTCCGCGGTGGCCACGACGTCCGGAAGAGGCGCCTGTGGTGACACGCCCCGCACCACGACCGGGCCCTTCCGACACCCCGATGCGGCGCCTCATCGCCTGCTGTCGGCGCTACCCCCGTACCGTCGCGCTCACCCTGGGGGCCGCCGTGGCCACCGTGGTGGCCGCGGCACTCGTACCGCTGATCTCCCGCGCCATCGTGGACCGGGTGATCCTGTCGGACGAACTTCCGCTCTGGCCCTGCCTGTCGGTGCTGGTCGTGGTCGGGCTCCTCCGCCTCGGCGCCGGCAGCGCCCAGCGTTGTCTGGCGGCGCGGCTCTCCTGTGATGTCCAGCACGACCTGCGGATGAACACCTTCGCCGCACTGTCCCGTCTGGACGGCGCGCGCCAGGACGCCGTGCAGACAGGGCAGATCGTCAGCCGGTCGATCTACGACCTGTCCATGGCCCAGGGCCTCCTCGCGATGCTGCCCAACGTGCTGGGCAGCGTTGTGCTGTTCGTCCTGTCCCTGGCGGTCATGCTGTTCCTGTCGCCGGTCCTCACCCTGGTCATGCTGCTCGTCCTGCCACCGCTGCTGTTCACCGCACGGCACAGCAGCAGACAGCTGTACCCCGCCACCCTGGAAGCGCGGCAGCGCGAGGCCGCCGTCGCCGGCGTCGTGGACGGCGCGGTCACCGGTGTCCGGGTGGTGAAGGGGTTCGGGCAGGAGGAGCGGGAGCTGCGCGGGCTCGGCGAGGCCGCGGCCGCGCTGTTCACGGCGCGGCTGAAGGTCGTCCGCCTCAACGGCCTGTACGGTTCGACACTGCAGGCGCTTCCGCTGCTCGGCCAGGTCGGCATCCTTGCCACCGGCGGCTGGATGGCCTCGCGCGGGGACATCTCGCTCGGCACGTTCGTCGCCTTCTCCACGTACGTCGCCCAGATGGTCGCCCCCCTGCGCGGTCTGGCCACCGTGGTGACCGGCCTCCACCAGGCACGCGCCAGCGTCGTCCGGGTCTTCGAGCTGATCGACACCCGGCCGCTGGTCGAGGAGCGGCCCGGAGCGAAGACGCTGCCGCCCGGGGCCGCCGCCGTCGAGCTGGACGGCGTGACGTTCGGGTACACCCCTTCCCAGCCGGTACTCAGCGACCTGACCCTCACCGTGCGGCCGGGGGAGACGCTCGCTCTCGTGGGCGCGCCCGGCTCCGGCAAATCGACCGTCTCGATGCTGCTCCCGCGCTTCTACGACGTGCGGCGGGGAGCCGTACGCGTCGGGGGCCACGATGTCCGGGACCTGACCATCGATTCCCTCCGCTCCGTCATCGGACTGGTGCCGGAGCACAGTCTCCTGTTCTCCGGCACCGTGCGGGACAACATCGTGTACGGCCGTCCCGAAGCCACGCAGGAACAGATCACGGCGGCGGCCCGAGCGGCCGGAGCCGACCGCTTCATCCGCGAACTGCCGGACGGCTACGAAACGGTGGTCGGCGAAAAGGGCTTCACCCTCTCCGGCGGGCAGCGGCAACGCATCACCTTGGCCCGCGCGCTCATCACCGAGCCGGACATCCTGCTCCTGGACGACGCCACGTCGGCGGTCGACCCGCGGACCGAAGCCGAGATCCACGCCACGCTCCGCCAGGTCATGCACGGGCGGACCACCCTGCTCATCGCCCGCCGCCGCTCCACCCTGGAGCTCGCCGACCGCATCGCCTTCCTGGAGGACGGCCGGCTGATCGACGTCGGCACCCACGACGAGCTCGCCGCGCACTCCACGGCGTACCAGTCGCTGTTCGCCGGTACCGGGCCGGTGTTCGACGAAGGGGAGGCGGGGCAGACGGAGCGCGCGGACACCCCCGGCGACCGTGGCCCGGCCACCGGACCCGACCACGGAGCCGGGCGGGACACCGCGCCCGGCCCGGGCCCGGCAACCGGCGCCACCGCGCCGGCAGGCACACCACCCCAGCTCGCCGATCTAGCCGAGGCCACCACCGCAGCTCTTGACGCGGACCCCTCCTTCGGTCTCCGCCGCCTGCTGCGTCCCTTCCGCCTCCCCCTCGTCCTGGGGGCGGTGCTGGTCCTCCTCGACGCGCTGGTCAGCGTGTTCGTGCCGCTGCTCATCCGGACGGGCATCGACGACGGCATCCAACAGGCGGCGTCCGGAGTGCTCCTGGCCACCTCCGCCGCCGCTGTCGGCCTCGTGCTCGCCGGCTGGGCCATCAGCATGGCCCAGCTCAGAACGAACGGCCTCCTGGGTGAGCGCATCCGCTATGTGCTGCGCCTGCGCGGCTTCGCCCACCTGCAACGTCTCGACCTGGCGTACTACGAGCGCGAACTGTCCGGCCGGATCATGACAAGGATGACCTCGGACGTCGACGCGGTCGCCGCCTTCGCCCAGACCGGGTTCGCCATGGCCGTCGTCAGCTTCCTGTCCACTGTCACCGTGCTCGCCGTGCTGCTCGTCCTGGACTGGCGACTCGGCCTGGTGGTGTGCGCGGCGCTACCGGTCCTGGTGGGCGCGACCGCCCTGTTCCGATGGAAGGCCATGGGGGCGTACAACGACGCCCGGGACAAGGCCGGCGCGGTCAACGCGGACCTACAGGAGAACGTCGCGGGCCTGCGGGTCGCCCAGGCGTTCCGGCAGACCCACCGCGGCGCTGAGCGCTTCGCTCACAAGAGCGCTGCATATCGCACCGCCCGGCTGCGGGCACAGCTCTACTCCGCGGGCTACTTCGGATTCGTGGAGTTCCTTCCCGGCGCGACCGCCGCATGCGTCCTGGCCTTCGGCGCGGACCGGGCCCGAAGCGGCGCCCTGACCATCGGCCTGCTCGTCGTGTTCCTGCTCTATGTCGACGTCCTCTTCTCGTCGGTCCTGCAACTGTCCCAGGTGTTCGACGGTTACCAACAGGCATCGGTCGGACTCAGCCGCATCCTGGATCTGTTCCGGACACCGACCGGCACACCAAGAGCGGCCCACCCGAGTCCGGTGCCGCGGCTGAGCGGGGACATCGACTTTGCGGACGTCCGGTTCCGCTACCACGGTGCCACACGCGACGCGGTCCGCGGCGTGACCCTGACCATCCCGGCCGGACAGACGGTGGCGCTGGTGGGGGAGACCGGCGCGGGCAAGTCCACCCTGGTCAAGCTGGTGGGCCGCTTCTACGACGTCACTTCGGGCGCGGTACGGGTGGACGGGCACGACCTGCGTGGTCTGGAACCGGCAGAGTACCGGCAGCGGCTCGGCATCGTCCCGCAGGAGACGCACCTGTCGGAAGGCACCGTCCACGACGCCATCGCATACGGGCGCCCCGAGGCGACCGAGGCAGAAGTGAGGGCCGCGGCCCGCGCTGTCGGAGCTCATGAGCTGCTGTCACAGCTCCCCGGCGGATACCACCACCCCGTAGGGGAGGCGGGCCGGAACCTCTCCGCGGGACAGCGCCAACTCGTGGCCCTCGCCCGCGCCCAGCTCGTCGACCCGGACGTGCTTCTGCTCGACGAGGCCACCTCCGCGCTCGACCCGGCCACCGAGGCAGTGGTGTCCGGCGCCATGGCCAGGCTCGCGGAGGGGCGCACCTCGCTGATCGTCGCCCACCGCCTTGCCACCGCCGCGCGCGCGGACCGCATCGTCGTGCTGGACAACGGCAGTGTCGCGGAGGAGGGAAGCCACCACGAACTGCTGGCCCGCGAGGGCCACTACGCGCGCCTGTGGAGGGCGGCGAGATCCAAGGGAGGCCTTGAGAAGTTCCCGATGGGGCGGTGAGTGTCGGGGGCAAGGCCGTCCGAAGGTGGTGTAGCGGTACTGGTGAAAATGACGTCGAGCTGCTGGTTCTGCGCCACGACAGCGCCGTACTACGCCGCGCTCCCCGAAGCCGCGTTCGAGGTCGGCCTCCGACCGACGAAACCGTCGCCGCACGTGGACTGCGTGGAGGGATCTTGACCACGCTCATGCCGACGCTGGTCGGGCGCGCGAGCAGAGGTCCTCCGCGAGCACCAGATCCCCCTTGGCGTCCGGGTTGTGCGAAGACCCGCCCGGCGAAGCGAAACGTTGCGCTCACATCGGCCCCAGGACCGGCTCTTCGCCACGTACCGTCGCCTCCAGCAGGTCGACGGTGGCGACGTCCGCGAGTTCGGGCACGGCCGCGTGCGGATCTCGATCCCCCGCCGTTCCACGTCGGGGAGTGGTGGACCCATGCCGTCGCCGCCAGCGCCTCGGCGGCGAACTGCACCCGTCGTCCGCTGCGCCGACCTGTTGCCGGACCGCGTCGCAAGCGGGACTTTCCCAGGCCATCGCTTGCACACTGGACGCATGGCACGTGCACCACGAAGCGGCGGCGACGGAGCGGCAGGAGTCGACAGTGGTCTGGGGCCGTATCTGAGGTCCCGCCGAGCTCAGGTCACTCCTGAGGAAGCCGGGCTGAGCACCTCTGGCCTGCGCCGCGCTCCCGGTCTGCGCCGGGAGGAGCTGGCCGCGCTCGCCGGCATCAGCGTCGACTACTACACGCGCCTCGAACGGGGCAAGGAAAGCCGCCCCAGCCCCGCCGTCCTCGACGCCCTGGCCAGGGCCCTGCGCCTTGACGCCTACGGCCACCAGCATCTCCACGACCTGGCCGCAGGCTCTCCCAGTACAGCAGCGCCGGCAGGAACAGCAGCAGCAGCATGGCCTCGGGCGGAAGGTGGACCTCGCGCAGCGCGGGGACGAAGCCCAGTAGCACACCGATTGATCAGCAGCAGGGGCGGTGCGACGTGTAGGCGGTGTCCGAGGCCCTCCCCGGTCAGGAGGGCCAGCCCCAGGACCACGATGAGTTCGAGGCCAACCACAGCGTGTCTCCTGTCGGTTCAGGAACCGAGGTCGTCGGCGTAGCGGCGGAAGTGTTCGTGCAGCAGGCGGCCGTAGGCGCTCTGTACGGCGAAGGCGATAAGGACGTCACGCGGGTCGACTTCGCGCCGTTCGATCGTCGTCGGGGTGAGCGGTTCGGTTGCGGATGTGGCGGCGTACGCGTTTGCGGAAAGCACGGTTCTCCTGTGGGTTGGGTGTTTTTGATGACCGGCGGTCGAACTCGGCCGCCGGAGACCGGAGGGTCGAAGACTCGGCGTGGGACGAGTTGCAGGGTCGTCGAGCTCGCCTCATCACTGGTGATGGCCTGGACGATGTACGCGGCGTAGTGCCCGTACCTGCGGCGGTAGGCGGAGTCGACGGCGTCGTTGATCTCCTCGTCGGCGTCGACGAAGGTCACGTCCTTCGTGACGCCACCGGCCTCGATACGGCCCTCCTGCCGGGCGCGGGTGCCGCGGTACCAGTCGGAGTCGGGACCGTAGACGGAACGGACGTAGATGCCGTTGCCGACGCGGACCACCCAGATGGTGCGGCGGCTGCTCAGCCGACCATCACGGCGCAGGGAGGCGATGTCGAGTTCCTCGGCGTGCTCGATGTGGTCGAGCTCGTCGTCCGTCCAGGCTGTCGTGGTGGTCATGGGGTGTGCTCCTTGCATGGCGCAGAGGGACGATCACTGCTGTGGGGCGGGCCTGAGCAGCAGGCTGGCCGCCGTGGTGAGCAGGACCAGGACCGCGGCGATCAGGAGGCTGGTGCGCAGTCCGTGGAAGAAGGTCGCGGGTTGGGCCACCAGGGCGCCGAAGACCGCGACGGCCAGGGCGCCGCCCACCTGGCGGGAGGTGTTCAGGACACCGCTTGCGGTGCCCGCGCGCGCGGCCGGGACGTGGTCGAGCAGCAGGGACGTCACCGCGGGGACGGCGAGGGAGCCTCCTGTGCCGACCGGGATCATCAGCAGCACCATCAGCCAGGTCGGTGCCGACGCCGGCGGAAGACACAGCAGGACGAGTCCGCCGGCCATGGCGAGCTGCCCGGTGATGATCGGCATGCGGGGGCCGAACTTCTGCGCGCACCAGGCGGCCGTGGGGCTGACGAAGGCGGTTAGCAGGGTCATCGGCAGGAAGGCGAGTCCCGTGGCCAGCGGCGAGAGGCCGTGCTCCTGCTGGAGGTACAGACTGAGCAGGAAGACCATGCCGTAGAAGCCGACGTTGAGGGCGAAACCGATCGACGCCGAGATCGCCGTCGTGCGTTCGCGCAGGAGCGGCAGCGGCACCATCGGGTGCCGACCGCGGGCCGGCGCCGTCACGAAGACGGCGCCTGCCACCAAGGCCACCGCCAGTGCGGTCAGTACCCGTGGCGCGGTGAGGCCGACGGCGCCGGTCTCGATCGCCGCGTACGTCAGGCCGCCCATGGCGGCGATCGCGGCGATCTGCCCGGTCCAGTCGAACGGGGTGGCTGCGCGGCGCGGCGAGCGGCGGGTGCGGGCGAGCAGGAAGAGCGCGAGCAGGCCGACGGGCAGGTTGACGAAGAAGATCATCCGCCAGCTGACCAGGCTGAGCACACCGCCGGCCACGGGACCGGCGGCCGACCCCACCGAGCCGCCCAGCGCCCACAGCGAGATCGCCCGCGCCCGCTTCGCGGAGTCCGGGTACGCCTCGCGGATCAGGGCCAGCGAGGCGGGCACGATCACCGCCGCGCCCGCGCCCTGCACCAGTCGCGCGACGACCAGCATGCCCAGATCCGGAGCGAGGCCGCAGGCCACCGAGGCGGTGGTGAAGAGGGCCAGCCCGGCCCCGAACGCCTGCCGGGCGCCGACCCGGTCGGCGACGGACCCGGCGGACAGCAGGAGCGCGGCGAACATCAGGGTGTAGCCGTCGACCACCCACTGGAGCCCGGTGATGCCGCTGTCGAAGCCGCGCCCGATCTCGGGCAGCGCGACGTTGACGATCAGGGCGTCGAGCGTCATCACGAAGAAGCCGAGCAGCGCGGCCGCCAGCGCCCAGCCGGCACCCGTACCGCCTGCGCGGCTTGGCGCGAGGCCGGCTGGGTGCTGGCTGGACACGACGGAACTGGACACGGATGTCTCCTGTGAGCGAGGTGGTTTTCCCGACGGGAATCCAGCCTGCGCGCCGCGCGCGACAGGCGGCAGGCCGTGTTGTGCCGGGGAGCGGCGTTCCGGGGTGCGGCAGGGCCCCTCAGGTAGTGTTCGACCTGGTCAGGGGGTCGTCACAGGTCGGTGTGGTTGCCGCGGACGTCCCCGGCGCCGTACATGATGGGTTGCTCGCATGAGGTGTTCCTAGTGGGGGTCAGGAGTAGCGGCCGCCCTGCGGGTGGGCAGGGCGGCCAGTTCGGCGACGTCGGCGGAGCCCACGTTGTCCAGCAGGTACTTGGGCGCCTTGGTACCGGGGATGGGGATCACGTACTCGCCTGGGCCAGCACTCAGGCGAGCGCTGCTGCTGGGAGCCCCGGTCGAGTGCGCCGACCTTGGTGGCCGGCAGCCTGCTCCCGGTGCCCGACGGCGAGGGCCCGGCCGAGCAGTTTCCCGTTCGTGGGCGGGCTGTAGACGTCGGCCGTGTGCCCAGCTCGCCAGCATCTTCCCCGGCTGGCCCGGACCATGCGCTGGACCTCATCAACACCGGCCCGCCCACCCTGCCGACCGGCTACCAGACTCCGGCCGGGCGCCATGACCGTCTTCGGAACACCGGTCACGGATGAGTTCCTTACGCAAACCGGTGCCGAGCGGCGAGGAAAAGGGAAAGGACGAGGAGGACGAGTCCGGCCGCGGGGGCCAGAGCGAAGGCGGCGGAGGCGCCCAGCTCGTCAATGGCGCGGCCAGAGAGGGACGCCGCAAGTGCCGAACCGGCCGCGCTGGTGGAGTTGTTCCAGGTGAACGCCTGGGTGAGGACCGCTGGGTGGACGGCCTGCTCGGTGAGAACGCTCAGCAGGACGAGCGTGGGCGGCACCGCCGCCCCTGTGATCACCACGGCTGCGCCGAGCCAGGTCGCGGACGGTGCGAAGGGAAGCAGCAGCGCTGCGCCTGTCAGATAGGCGGTGGCGATGACGAGTTGGCGGCGCGCCGGGGCGCGGTTCCGGCGCAGCCCGTAGAGCCAGCCGGAGAGCAGCCCGCTGAGGCTGGAGGCGGCGAAGATCGGCGCGGCCGCATCGGGCATGCCGTGCCCGACGGCGAAGGCGCTCACCGTGACCCCCATGGTGCCGAAGTACAGCCCGAGGGCCAGGTTGAGCATGGCGAGAAGGAGGAAGTCCGGTCGGAGCAGGGTCCGTTGGGTGTGCTCATGCTCGGTGTGCTTGTGGGCGGGGCGGGGCGCGGTACGACGCTGGGCGGTCAAGGCGCCTCCTCCGCCGAGGATCAGGGCCGCGGCGATGACGCTGGCCAGGGCCGCGTCGCTGGCCGCACCGAGCGCGGCGACCGTGACGGGCCCGAGCAGGAAGGCGGTGGCGTTGGCCAGTGATTCCAGGGAGAAGGCGGTGGGCAGTTCGTCGGCCCTCGTCTCGCGCAGCAGGTGGGCCCAGCGTGCTGCGGAAAGAGCTCCGAGCTGGGGAATAGCCGCGCCGGCGCAGGTGGCGGAGACGATGAGTGCGGCCGGGGAAGTGGAGGCCAGGACGACGGCGATGGCGGTGCCGTAGGCGAGGAGACAGAACGGCAGGACGCGGGTCTGGCTGAACCGGTCGATCAACCGGGCCAGGTGAGGGCCGATCAGGCACTCGGCAAGGGAGAACCCGGCGGTGGCCAGGCCGGCGGTGCCGTATGAGCCGGTACGGGCATGTACCAGCCAGACCAGTCCGAGGCCGGTCATGGCGATGCCGACGCGGCCCACGGCGGCGGCGAGGAAGAAAGCGGCGGCGCCGGGGATGCGCAACAGCGGACGGTAGCCGGATGCGGCGGATGACATGAGAGTCCTTTGTGCCGCCAGGCGGAGCGGGCCACCTCAGGTCGCCGGCGCCTGACACCCCGCGGGGTGCGATGAAGTGAATGGTGCGACCCGTGGCCCCCTAGGGACGTCCAGGACTGCGGAAGGACGGGACACGCGCCCTCGCCGCCGCCCCTGATCACCAGGCGGAGGAGAAACGTCAGGCCCGGGCCAAGGCGGGACCGGGCAACTGGGAAAACTTTAACAGGACGGAGCGGTGTTCAAGCAGGGAATGCGCAGGTGGTGGCGGCGCGGGAGAGCCAGGGGGACGGGCGGTTGCATGGCGGCTCACGGTGGCCAAACCGGCGCAGACGACGCGCCTGGCCGACCGTCGCACAACGTCATGGGTACGCCTCGCCCGGCATCAGTGGATCTCCCAGGCCATCGTGCGGCCGGTCCTGCCGGATGACGATCCACTGCTGGAGCGGGCTGGAAGGAGATGCCCAGGGTCTGAGCTGTTTGACGCGGTCGACGCACTGGTCGCGCCCAGGTCCCCGTTGCCTGCACCGGCGGAGCGGAAGCGGTTGCGCCAGGCGCACGGGTTGACGCTGGACGAGGTGGCCGCGGCCCTGAAGGTGCGGCGCGCGACCGTCAGCGGCTGGGAGTCCGGCAAGCCCGAGCCGCGGCCCCCGCAGCGGGAGGCGTATGCGCGTCTGCTGAATCGGCTCGCGGAGCTCTACCCCGCCGACGCCAACACCGGCGCGTCCGCAAGACACGGTGGCGGTGGGCGAAACGTTCACCGGCCCCGCCCCGGAGGAGTCGCCGGAAGCGCGGACCGTATCCACGGGCCTGGCGCCGGAGGCTGCGGCCATGACCGCTGAGCACCCCGCTCAGCGCCCCGCCCCCACACCACCGTCGCGTCCGGCGTCCACGACCAGGCCGTCGTCGATGTCGCGGCGACCGGCCGCGAAGAAGGCCGCCCCCAGGAAGGACACCGCCGCAGTGGCTGCCGCGGATCCGCGGTTCGCAAACGGCCCGCTCGCCGTCGTCGACGCCGACGACGACCGCCGGGTCGTGGCGTACTGCGTCGGCGGCCTGATCCTGGACGTGCCCGCCAAATCCCTCCCGGCGCTGGTGGATTGGACGCTGCGGGTGGCGCAGCTCGGTGCGTCGAAGCTGCACGGCTCGGGCAAGGACGCCGACCCGCTGCTGGTGCTCACCGAGGCCGCCCTGGAGCGGTACGGACTGCCGACACAGCTGTCGGAGTCCGAGCGGCTGGCCGGGCGGCTCCCTGAGGGACACAAGGTCCTGGGGCAGCTCGAGCGCGCGGACTGGCGGCTGACGAAGCGGGGGTTCGGGCCGTGGGCGAGGATCTACCGCCCGGCCATGGGCCGGGAGCGGCAGTGCGTGCAGCTGTGCATCCCGTCGTGGAACGCGCTCGATGCCCGCTCCTGGGGCCACGCCGCCCAACTTCCGCCGCCGGAGCTCGCCCGGCTGCTGGGCACCTACGCCACCCGCGTGATGACGCCGCGCGGCTCCACCGCGGTCACCGGCCTGGAGCTGATGACCGCCCTCAACCCGCCGACCCGCGCGAGCGAGCCGGACGCGGACGGCAAGCGGCACAAGGAGCACCGGCCCGGCTCGCTGGGTGAGGAGGCGATGGACTGCGCGCCGTGCGAGGCGCCCGACGGGCACCCGCTGCTGAAGGATCTGCCGCGCTTCCACCAGCGCGGGCCCGCGGAGATGCTGTTCGAGGAGGCGTACGACTGGGCGCGGGAACTGACCGATGCCGAGTGCATGAAGCGGTTCCTGGTCGGCATCGACGTCAACCTCGCCTTCGGCGCCGCCGCGAACGGCGCGGTCGTCGGCCTGGCGACACCGCCGGTCCACGTCACCAACCCCGAGTTCGACCCGGCGCTGCCCGGGGCGTGGCTGGTCGACCTCTCCCACATCAACCTCTCCCGGGTCCTGGTCGGCAAGCAGTGGCGGCAGCTCGAAGGCCGGCTGCTGCCCAGCCCGTTCACCCCGACCGGCGAGACGCCGACAGGCCCGGCCTGGTACGCGACGCCCATCGTGGCCTACGCGGTGGAGCTCGGCTACGACGTCGCGTCCATCGAGGCCTGGGTGCGCCGGGAGAAGGGCAGGTACCTGGACGGCTGGTACAAGCGGCTCAGGGACGCGTACGTCGACACCATGGACGATCTGGACGTGGGCGAGAAGCTGCCGCCTGAGGAATTCCTGCAGGTGATGGATGGCTACAAACAGCGTGACCCGGAGATGGCGATCCTCTCCGACTGCGCCATCTACGCCGCCGACGGGCCCTCCCCGCTGGACGTCCTGCCCTACGACGCGGATGGCAAGACGGTGCCCGGCTCGTTCCGGCTCGGGGTCTCGCCCGGGATGGTCAAGCACGAGGGCAGCCAGAGCGTGTTGTGGGGCGAGGAAGTCCGCGAGAAAAACAGCCCGATCCTGAACCTGGCGCGGTACATCAAGACGGGCGAGGCCACCGCCAAGGACGATGGAGAGTAGGGGAGAAGGCCGATGGTCACGGTCGGGGAAGGGCTCGACAAGGCGGTGCAGGGCGCGTTCACGCGCCCGATCCCCAAGAGCGCCGGCGCTCAGATGCGGTACCTGGTCAAGCAGCTCAAGGGCACCAAATCGGTCGCCCAGATGCTGCGCGTGTCCCAGCGCACCGTCGAACGGTACGTGAAGGACCAGATCAAAAAGCCCCGCAAGGACCTCGCGGCCCGCCTGGAGCGCGAGGTGAAGAAGCGGTGGCAGCCACAGATCCGGGCCAAGGCCAAAGAAACCGCGGCCACCACCGACGGCATCGTCATCGACGTCCGGGCCCGGTTCGGCTTTACCGCCGCCCCCGGCACGACCGACGACGCCAGGCTGCGTCGGCTCCCCCCCTTGGCCCTGCCGCCGCGATACGCCGCCCGCCTCTTCGAGGCCCAGGAGCAAGGCGCCACCGAAGAGCAACTGCGCGACATCACGGCCGAGGCCTTGGGCGAGGTCTACTTCCGCGACAACGGCCGCCGCGCCCACGGCCTGGAGGTGGAGTTCACCGACCTCGAACACCTGGAGTTCGACCTGTAGGCCGAGCCCGGGCCGACCGCGAGCCCCGGGACCATCGGAGTTGGCGGGCAGGGTTGCTGCCTGGCCTGGCCGACGAGCGCGGCCTCTGATTGCTCCGTTCACGGAGTCGCATCTCTGGCTGTCATAGTCGCGATATGTGGCGACGCGGCAACCTGGTGGTCCCTGCCTTATCCGGCACCTCCCATCGCCCTACCGGTCCTGGGCCAGAGCGACGAGCTCGGCGAAGAGGCCATCGGCGTTCACGAGATCGTCGTACCGGCCCTGCTCGATGATGCGGCCGTTGTGCATGACGACGATCCTGTCGGCGAGCCGGGTGTTCTCGAGTTGGTGTGTCACCACGACGGTCATGCGCTCAGCGGCGATGCGTTTGACCTCCAGGAAGATTTGGTGCTCGCCACGCGGGTCCATCTGCGATGTCGGTTCGTCCAGGATCAACAGGGGAGTTTGGCGGTACAGGGCCCGACCGCAGACGAGCCGCTGCCACTGCCCGCCGGACAGCTCGGCGCCGCCGTAGAGTTCGCGGGCGAGCAGGGTGTCGAGCTGGTTGGGCAGCTTCTCGATGGCCTCACGCATGCCGACGGCGTCAACGGCAGACCACACCGGGGTGTCGTCGTAGGTCTTGGGCTGGCCGAGCGTGATGTTCTCGCGGGCGCGCAGGGGCCAGCAGGCGAAGTTCTGGGGCACGAGCGCGGTCCGGGCCCAGACTGCGTCGGGTTGGGCCTGGGCCAGATCGGTGCCGTCCCACACGACGCGACCTTTGTCAGGGAGAAGGATTCCGGTGATGAGCTTGGTCAGTGTGGACTTGCCCGAGCCGTTCTCGCCGACGATGGCCAGGATCTCCCCGCGGTGCAGGGTGAGGGAGACGCCGTCGACGGCGGGTGCGTCCTGGCCGGGGTACTGGTAGACGACCTCGTCGAGGCGGATCTCGGCTACGTGCTCCGGGATGGTCAGCTCCCCGCGTTTCGGGGTGCGGGCGGCCGCCATGTCGAGGAATGACCTCATGTCGGCGAGATAGAGCGAGGTGTGGAACATCGCAGCGCCGTGGATGACGAGCTGGGAGAGGGCGGCGAGTGTGGTCTGGACGGCGACAACCGCGGTGGCAGCGACAGGCAGGGCGACGCGGCCGGTGGTGGCCAGCCAGGCGAGGGCCGTCCAGGTGCCCAGGAGGAACAGGCCGCCGAGGACGGAGGTCGAAAGGACGATGCGGAGCGTGCGGGGTGCGGCGGTCACGGTGCGCTGGTCGATGCGCTCGGACAAGGCGCGGTACCAGTAGACCAGGTAGCCGGTCATGCCGTTGGCGCGCACCTCGTCGCCGTAGCGGGAGTAGGTGGCCCACCAGCGCATCATGCCGCGTACGTTGCGGTCGCCGACGTTGGCGTAGTGGGTTTCGTAGTCGACGCGGGCGGACAGGACGGCGCCCAGGCCGGCGGGGAGCACGGCGAGTAGGAGGAGCGGGAGCATGAGCCAGTGGAGGGCGGTGATGATGCCGCTGGCGGCGGCCATGCGGACCATGGCGGCCATGAAACGCTGGGCGTCTTGGACCATCAGCCTGGTGCGGGTGACACCGACCTCGGCGGCCTCCTGGCGGTCGGCGAACCCCGGCTCTCCGTATGCGGAGGCCTCGACACGGCACACGGCGGATACGAGGGCGACATCCGCCTCGGTCATCAGACGAGGGGTGATCCGGCCGTCGGCGTAGGAGGACAGCGCACTGCTGAGCCGGCCGGCAGCGGCGGCCGCCGTCACGACGACGAGGGCGGGCAGAGCGGCGTGCAGGCGTTCGGACACCGTGCCGACGCCGAGGATGTGCGTCATGGCTTTCGCGGTGAACCCGAGGGTGAAGGCAGCCGCGGTGCCGGTGAGGACCTGGCAGGCGAGGAGGAGGACGAGCGCGGGGCGGTCGACAGTCCAGGCCATGCGCGCGGTGTGGGCGAGCACGGAGGGGAGCCGTGCGCACATCTTCGCGAAACTGGCTTCTTCCAGCGGGTTCTTGCCGTGCTTCCCCTCGAAGCCGATGGTGGCTGGTGGCGGAGGGGGCGGTGTTGTGGGGCTTTCGGGCGAGGCGTTGGTCACGGTCACCTGCGTCCTCCTCGGAGGCTCGGCGCCGCACCTGGGTGGTCCGGCGGTGCCAGGCTCAACGAGTCGGTGAGCGATTCGAACGCGCTCGATTCCGGACGAAGCACAGAGCCCGGTATTCGGGGGCGTCGAACGCGTGGGCGCAGTGCCATACGGCTTCCGGGGCGGTCAGGTTTGGCCGAAACGCCGGAGGTTGTTACGTGTGTGACGTATGAGGTTGCCTCACTACGTGTAGGCGTACGGGAGGGTGTTGGAGGGCCCGCCGGGTGTGATCGCCTGGACCATGACGGCCCCTGGGACCGCGGCCGGCGGTGCGGTCACGGTGAGTCGGCTGTCGGAGTCCACGAAGGGAAAGAGTGTGACGGCCCCGAACCTCACTTCTTCGGCCGTGCTGAGGTTGCTGCCGTCGATCACCACCGTGCTGTCCCCGCCCACCGGTCCGTCGGTCGGCGACAGACTGGTGAGGCGGGGCGGCGGGATGTAGTAGAAGTGGCCGAGGACACCGGTCCCGCCGGGCGCGGTCACCGTCACCCACACCGCGCCGGTGCCTGAGGGGGTCACCGCTGTGATGGTGTTGTCGTCCACGACGGTGAAGCTCCTGGCCGCCTGTGAGCCGAATTTCACGGCGGTGGCGCCGGTGACGTACCGGCCGGTGATGGTCACGGTGGTCCCGCCGCCGATCGGGCCCTGGTCGGGCACCATGCCGGGAGCCGAGCGGAATACGCTGACCGCGTCGCCGCCGTTGTTGACCACGTACACGTATCGGCTGTCCGGGGTGACGGTGAGCCAGTTGGGTACGTTGAAGCCGGGCACGGTGGCCATGACGGTGTCCGAGGCGACGTTGATGACCTTCACCGCGCTGATGCCGTCCACGCTCACATACGCGTGCCCGCCGTCGTGGGCGACCGCCACGTAGAACGGGATGGACAGGCCGCTGACCCGGGGACGGTAGGGCTGACGGGCGGGGCCGACGCGTCCTCCGCCGCGACCGCATCCACTCACGCCCACACCACCAGCCCCGCACCGAAGCGCCCGTACGCCACCGGACGCCTGCTCACCACCGCCATGGTCGGCGTGCTGGTGGTCGGAGGTGCTGTCTGGGCGGGTGTCACCGTGGCCGACGACGGAGCAACCCCGGCGGCGCGGACGACTGACGCCCCGAGCACGAGCGGCAGCCCGTCGCCACGTCCCGGCACCTGGACCGCCCATCGAGAGAAGCAACTCGACGCGATCCTGTCGGTGCCCGCCGGCACCCCCGAGTACGACCGCTCGGACTCCGGCGCGGACCACCGGGACCCTCCCGGTCGGTGACCTACGGCGACAAGACTGTCCAGATCCGTCTGACCCGCAAGGAGGCGGTGCCCACGCCGATCAAGGAGTGGGCGACGGAGGCCACCCTGTCCTGGGCGGACGACAATGCCCGGACGCTGTACGTCCCCACCAGCTTCCACGGCTACGAGGCCATGGTCACCGACACCACGTACGAGGTGAAGGAGAAGAGGTACCGGGTGATGCAACTGCTGATCACCACGGACACCCAGGAACATTACGAACTGCGTGTGGACATGCCGAAGGGAACGAAGGACGAGAGCCGGGGCCACTTCCTGTTCACGGGAGCCCGCGCCCACCTCAAAGTCGGCAAGGCCATGGTGAGCCCCTGAACGCGGAGCGCTTGGCCGTCCGCTCGCGCGGCACCGGCAGCGGTGGCGTCGGCCTCGCACGCGTCCGGCATTGGCGTTGGCACCCTGATCAGCCAACGCCCCGGTCTCAGCGCGGAGTTGATGGCGCAGCACTCTGGTCGTACGAATCGCCCCTGGGCTACCGTCGGTAACACCTTGCCGTCGCAGTGGCGCCATGCGTATCCCACGCCCCTGCGCCCCTCCTCGGAAGGCAGCCCATGCAGAACACATCAGCCCCGGCCGCGATCACCCGTCGTCGTGCTCTGACGGTGGCGGGCGGGGTACTCGCGGCCGCGACCCTCCTCCAGACGGTTCCCGCTTTCGCCGCCGAGTCGCAGGACGCGGACGCCATCGTGGTGGGTCACGGGCTCGCCGGTCTGGTCGCCACGGCCGAACTGGCCGCGGCCGGGCGCAAGGTGCTCCTCCTCGACCAGGAGCCCGAGGCCAGCCTTGGCGGGCAGGCGTTCTGGTCCTTCGGCGGTCTGTTCTTGGTCGACTCCGCCGAGCAGCGCCTGATGGGTATCAAGGACTCCCAGGACCTGGCCTGGCAGGACTGGCTGGGCACGGCGGGATTCGACCGGGGCATCGCCGACCCCGTGGGTCAGGACTTCTGGGCGTACAAGTGGGCCGAGGCGTATGTGGACTTCGCCGCGGGCGAGAAGCGCTCCTGGCTCTCCGGTCTGGGTGTGCAGTGGTTCCCGATTGTGGGCTGGGCCGAGCGCGGCGGCGGTCTCGCGGACGGGCACGGCAACTCGGTGCCCCGCTTCCATGTCACCTGGGGAACGGGGCCGGCGGTCGTCGAACCCTTCGAGAAGAAGGTGCGCGCCGCGGTCGCCGCCGGCAAGGTGACCTTCAAGTTCCGGCACCGCGTCGACGAACTGGTGACGACCGGCGGCGTGGTCACCGGCGTGCGCGGCGCGGTCCTGGAGCCGAGCGACGCCGCCCGCGGCAAGCCCAGCTCCCGCACGGTCATCGGCGACTTCGAACTGCGCGCCCCGGTTGTGGTCGTCACCTCCGGCGGTATCGGCGCCAACCACGACCTCGTCCGCCAGAACTGGCCGACCCGCCTCGGCACCCCGCCGAAGTTCATGGTCACCGGTGTCCCCGCGCACGTCGACGGCCGGATGCTGGCGATCACGCAGAAGGCAGGCGGCCGGATCGTCAACCCCGACCGGATGTGGCACTACACCGAGGGCCTGCGGAATTACGACCCGATCTGGCCGGGCCACGGCATCCGCATCCTGCCCGGCCCGTCCTCGATGTGGTTCGACGCCACGGGCAAGCGCTTCAACAGCCCGGACATCCCGGGCTACGACACCCTGCACACCCTCAAGTCGATCACCGACTCCGGCTACGACTACTCCTGGTTCGTCACCACCCAGAAGATCATCGCGAAGGAGTTCGCGCTCTCCGGCTCCGAGCAGAACCCGGACCTCACCAACAAGAACATCTGGCAGCTGCTGTCACGTATCTGGCAGACCCCCGAGCCGATCGAGAGATTCAAGAACAAGGGCGCCGACTTCGTCGTGGCCTCGACACTGGCCGAACTCGTCACCGGCATGAACAAACTGACCGGCGACAACCTCATCGACCTCGCCGACCTCAAACGGCAGATCGACGCCCGCGACCGGGAGATCGACAACCCCTACACCAAGGACGTCCAGGTCATGGGCATCCGCAACGCCCTCGCCTACCCCGGGGACACTCTCAGCCGCACGGCCTCCATCCACAAGATCCTCGATCCGGGCGCCGGACCCCTGATCGCCGTACGTCTGAACGTCCTCACCCGCAAGACGCTCGGCGGCCTCCAGACCGACCTCTCCGGCCGCGTCCTGGACACGGCCGGGAACCCCGTGCCCGGTCTGTACGCGGCCGGAGAGGTCGCGGGCTTCGGCGGCGGCGGAGTCCACGGCTACCGCTCCCTGGAGGGCACCTTCCTCGGCGGCTGCCTCTTCTCCGGCCGCGAGGCGGGGCGCGCCGCCGCGGAGGCGACCGCAACCTGAGGCGGGCCTCGGTGGTCAGCGAGGCGGGAGTGTGCCCAGGAAGCGTATGTGGGGGCGGTCGTCGGGGCCGGTGCGGGTGACGGTGGCCCGTACGCCGTAGACGTCGGCGATGAGGGCCGGGGTGAGGACGTCCTGCGGGCTGCCGCAGGCCACCACGCGGCCCTGCTTGAGGACCACGAGCCGGTCGCAGTACATCGCTGCCAGGTTCAGGTCGTGCAGGGCGACGACGCTGGTGAGGCGGAGTTCGGTGATCAAGGTCAGCAGGGCGAGCTGGTGCTGAATGTCGAGGTGGTTGGTGGGTTCGTCCAGTAGCAGTTCCCGCGGCTGCTGGGCGAGGGCGCGGGCGATCTGGACGCGCTGGCGTTCGCCGCCGGAGAGGGTGTGCCAGGGGCGGCCGGCCTTGTCGGTCAGCCCGGTGCGGGCCAGCGCGGCACCGACGGCCTCCTCGTCCTCGGGCGAGGCGGGGGCCCAGGCCCGGCGGTGAGGGACGCGGCCGAGGCGTACGACCTCGAGGACGGTCAACGCGACCTGGGTGTCGGCCTGTTGCTCGACGACGGCCACACGGCGGGCGACCGCGCGGCGCCCCACCTGCTCCAGTGGGCGGTCGTCGAGAGTGACGGTGCCGGAGGCCGGCGTGATGACGCCGGCGAGCAGGCGCAGCAGCGTGGATTTGCCCGAGCCGTTCGGGCCGAGGAGGCCGGTGACGGTACCGGGGCGTGGGGTGAGGCTGACCCCGTCCAGGATCGGCGTGCCGCCCGCCGTGTAGGTGAGCCGATCGGCGCGCAGCCCGGCGCCGTCAGCGGTGCCGGTCATCGCGGACTCCTGGTCCGGTACAGCACGAGGACGAACGCCGGGACGCCGATCAGCGAGGTCACCACGCCCACCGGCACCTCCTGCGGGTCCAGGACGGTACGGGCGAGGGTGTCGACCCACACCAGGAACACCGCCCCGGCCAGAGCGGTGGCCGGCAGCAGCCGCGTATGGCCGGGTCCGGTGAGCGCGCGGGCGGCGTGCGGCAGTACCAGGCCGACGAAGCCGATCGCCCCGGCCGAGCTGACCAGGACGGCCGTCAGCAGGGCGGTGGCGCACAGCAGCACCAGCCGGGTGCGGGCCACGTTCACGCCCAGCGAGGCGGCCGCCTCCTGCCCGAACGCGAACGCGTCCAGCTGTCCGGCGCGCCCGGCGCACACCAGCAGCGCCGCCACCAGCGCCGCCGAGCACACCCCCACATCCGTCCAGTCGGCCCCGCTGAGCGAGCCGAGCAGCCAGAACAGCACCCCGCGGGTGGTCTCGGCGTCGGCCGCCGTCATCACGACGAAGGAGGTGAGCGCGGAGAACAGCTGCATGGCCGCGACGCCGGAGAGCACCACCCGGTCCGTGGTGCCGCCGAGAGTGTGGCTGAGCAGCAGCACCAGCGCGAAGGAGCCAATCGCCCCCAAGAATGCCCCGCCCGACACGGACATTGCCCCGCCTCCCGCGCCGAGCACGACGACCACGACCGCGCCGGTCGAGGCCCCGGACGAGACGCCCAGGACGAAGGGGTCGGCGAGCGGGTTGCGCAGCAGGGACTGCATCACCGCCCCGCACACGGCCAGTCCGGCGCCGCACACGGCCGCGAGCAGGGTGCGCGGTAGTCGCAGGTTCCACACGATCCCGTCCCGGATGGGTGTCAACTCCGCCTTTCCCCAGCCGAGATGGGCCGCCACCGTCGCCCATACGTCACCGACCGCGATGTCCGCCGGGCCGATGGTGATCGCCACGGCGATGGAGACGCACAGCAGCGCGAGACCGGCCGCCCACAGCAGCGCGCGGCGCAGACCGCGCACCGCTGCCGGCGCGGCCGAGGACAGGGCGGTGCTCATCCCTCGAGGCCGTACTCGCGCAGCGCCGCCGACACCTTCTCGATGCCCTCGACGGTCCGGATGGTCGGATTCATGGCCTGCCCGGACAGCAGCACGTACCGCTTGTTCTTCACCGCGGTCAGGCTCCTCGTGACCGGGTCGGACTCCAGGAACTCGATCTTCTTCGCCGCGGTTTCGGCCGTCTGCTGCTTGCGGGTCAGGTCGCCGATGACGAGGATGTCGGGGTCGCGGTCGGCGACGGTCTCCCAGTTGACCTGGGGCCACTCCTCGTGGGTGTCGTCGAAGGCGTTCTTCGCGCCGAGTTCGCGGGTGATGATGCCGGGGGCGCCGCAGCAGCCCGCCACGTACGGGGACTGGGAGTTGGCGAACCAGTACATGACGGTGACATCCCGGGCGTCGAGGCCGGAGGTGGCCCTCTTTACCCGGGCCTTGAGATCGGCGACGAGCTTCTCGCCGCGCTCCTGCACGCCGAAGATCCGTGCCAGGTCGGTGACTTCGCCATAAACCGCGTCCATGGTCAGCGGCTCGGTGCGCGCACCATCGCCGTCACCGCTGTTGTCCTTGCCGACGCAGTCGGAGGGGGAGAGGTAGGTGGCCACGCCGAGCTTGTCGAACTCCTTCCGCGGGGCCACACCGCCCTTGCCGAGTGTGGAGGCGAAGGAGGAGGCGACGAAGTCGGGTTCGGTGTCCAGGACTTTTTCGAACGAGGGGGCGTTGTCGGACAGCCGCTTCACCTTCGCGTTGGCCTTCTCCAGCCCTTTCGCCACCGGGTCCGTCCAGGTGGCGGTACCCACCATACGGTCGGCGAGCCCGAGGGAGAGCATGATCTCGGTCGTACCCTGGTTGAGGGAGACCGCCCGCTGCGGAGGTTCGTCGACGTGGACCTTCTGCCCGCAGTTGTCGAGAGTGACCGGATAGCCGGCGGACTTGCCCTTGGCCGGGCTCGCCTCGGCCGACGGGCCGGAGGAACCACCGCAGCCGGTCAGCAGCAGGGCACCTGCCAGGAGCGGGACGGCATGACGGAGAGGGCGTGCGAGCGGCACGGAGCTTCCTTCGGTGTCGAGGGCTCTTGCGCGAAGCCCGGTCGTACAGTGCTCCCCCGGCCGTTTTCCGGTGTCGGAGGCCGCCAGCAGGTCTTCGGGCTCGGGGTCAGCCGGAACGAGGCGCCTTCCCGGACCGCGATCGCCGTCCAGTGGCCGATGCCCCGCCCGTCGCCCTCACCGCTGCGCGTCAGCTCCGGATTCACACCGGATTCCCTGACCCGTGCACGCACGTGTACGTACATGGGTACGACTGGCCCCGGCAAGCTACCACACGCGCCTCACGCCCCTGCCGGCGCGAGCACCACTGACTTCCCCCCTGGCATGGCGGCGATCCGCACCTGGACGCGCTCGCGCGTGGCGAACGCCTTGTCCACTGGGTCGCCCCCGCGCCCGCCGCCTGTATAGGCTGGCGGTGCAGCTGGTTCGCCCTGTCCGCCAGGCAGGCGCGTCGCAAGAGGGAACCCGGTGGGAATCCGGGACTGCCCCGCAGCGGTGAGCGGGAACGACCGCCGTCATCAAGCACTGGGCCCGGAGAGCCGGGTCTGGGAAGCGACGGCCAGTAGGTGCCTCGTACGACAGGTCGTACGTCACGAGGCGCGCCTGCGAGTCCGAAGACCTGCCACTGCCCGTGTGCGATGTGCGCGCACGGAATCTCGGTGACCTCGAGGGCGGGTCGGCGGCACGGTCGAGCACCCCCAGCGGGTCTCGCCGCCTTCGCCATCCCTTCGCCCTCGTCCCGTCCCGGGAAGTCGAAACGAGTGCTCGCGAAGGAGAGTTCCGTGACAACCAAGGCCGCAGCCATGGCAGCCCGGGCCACCGTGTACGGCTACCCCCGCCAGGGGCCGAACCGGGAACTGAAGAAGGCGATCGAGGGCCATTGGAAGGGCCGGGTCACCGCCGAAGGCCTGCGTGAGGTCGCGGCCGGTCTGCGCCGCGCCACCTGGCGGCAGCTGGCCGATGCCGGTATCCACGAGGTGCCGACCGGCGACTTCTCGTACTACGACCACGTTCTGGACACCACGGTCATGGTCGGTGCGATCCCCGCCCGCCACCGTGCCGCCGTCGAGGCCGACCCCCTGGGCGGTTACTTCGCGATGGCGCGCGGCACGCAGGAGGCGGCGCCGCTGGAGATGACCAAGTGGTTCGACACCAACTACCACTATCTCGTGCCCGAGGTGGGCCCGGACACGGTCTTCGCGGCCGACTCGACCAAACAGGTCGCCGAGGCGCGTGAGGCCCTCACGCTCGGCCACACCCCGCGCCCGGTCCTGGTCGGCCCGGTCACCTATCTGCTGCTCGCCAAGCCGGCCCCCGGCGTCGCCGCTGACTTCGAGCCACTGACCCTCCTGGACCGGCTGCTCCCGGTCTACGCGGAGATCCTCACCGATCTCCGCGCGGCGGGCGCGCAGTGGGCGCAGCTGGACGAGCCCGCCCTCGTCCAGGACCGCACCCCGGCCGAACTGAACGCCGCAGCCCGCGCCTACCACCACCTCGGCGGCCTCACCGACCGCCCGAAGCTGCTGGTGGCCTCCTACTTCGACCGGCTCGGCGAGGCCCTGCCGGTCCTGGTCAAGGCCCCTGTCGACGGGCTCGCTGTGGACTTCACCGGCGCCGCTGCCGCGAACCTTGACGCACTCGCCGCCGTCGGCGGCCTGCCCGGCAAGCGCCTCGTCGCCGGCGTCGTGGACGGCCGCAACGTATGGGGCAACGACCTGGAGAAGTCGCTGTCCACCCTCGGCACCCTCCTCGGCCTGGCTGACCGGGTCGACGTCGCCGCCTCCTGCTCCCTGCTGCACGTCCCGCTCGACGCCGCCGCCGAGCGGGACATCGAACCCCAGATCCTGCGCTGGCTGGCCTTCGCCCGGCAGAAGACCGGTGAGATCGTCACCCTGGCCCGCGGCCTGGCCCAGGGCACGGACACCATCGCGGCCGAACTGGCGGCCAACCGGGCCGATCTGGCCTCCCGAGCGGTCTCCCGCATCACCCGCGACCCCGCCGTCCGCGCCCGCACCGCGGCCGTCACCGCCGCCGACGCCCGCCGCTCCCAGCCATACGCCGAACGTGCCACGGCCCAGCGCACCCACCTGCGCCTGCCCCCGCTGCCGACGACCACGATCGGCTCCTTCCCACAGACCGATGAGCTGCGCGCCGCCCGCGCCGATCTGAGGGCCGGGCGGATCGACCAGGCCGCCTACGAGGAGCGGATCGAGGCCGAGATCCGCGAGGTGATCTCCTTCCAGGAGAAGGCCGGCCTCGACGTCCTGGTGCACGGCGAGCCCGAACGAAGCGACATGGTCCAGTACTTCGCCGAACAGCTCACCGGCTACCTCGCCACCCGGCACGGCTGGGTCCAGTCCTACGGCACCCGCTACGTCCGCCCGCCGATCCTCGCCGGCGATGTCTCCCGTCCCGAACCGATGACGGCGCGCTGGACGACGTACGCCCAGTCCCTCACCGACCGCCCGGTCAAGGGCATGCTCACCGGCCCGGTCACCATGCTCGCCTGGTCCTTCGTCCGCGACGACCAGCCGCTCGCCGAGACCGCCCGTCAGGTCGCCCTCGCCCTGCGCGACGAGGTGGGCGACCTGGAGGCGGTCGGCACGTCCGTCATCCAGGTCGACGAGCCCGCCCTGCGCGAGACGCTGCCGCTGCGTGCCGCCGACCGCCCGGAGTACCTGGCGTGGGCCACCGCGGCGTTCCGGCTGACCACGAGCGGTGTGCGGCCGGACACCCAGATCCACACCCACATGTGCTACGCAGAGTTCGGTGACATCGTCCGGGCCATTGACGACCTCGACGCCGATGTCATCAGCCTGGAGGCGGCGCGCTCCCATATGCAGGTGGCCCGCGAACTGGCCGAGCACGGGTATCCGCGTGCGGCGGGACCGGGTGTCTACGACATCCACTCCCCGCGTGTCCCGGGTGTGGCGGAGACGACGGCCCTGCTGCACAAGGGACTTGAGGCCATCCCCGCCGAGCGGCTGTGGGTGAACCCCGACTGCGGCCTGAAGACCCGCGGGTGGCCCGAGGTGCGGGCCTCGCTGGAGAACCTGGTGGCGGCGGCCCGTGAAGCCCGCAGCGGCCTGCCCTCCGTGACCTTGTGAGGTCACCGTGGCCGGGGCGGGCTCCTGGGAAGGTGTTCCGCCCCGGCCACACCCGCTCCCACGGCCGGCCGCGCCACTTCCTGCCCACTTTCACACCCCGCAGGCGCGCATCGCTCTGCTCCCATACTTCCGTGGGCGGATGCGGCATCGCACGGCGCCAGGTCTTTGCGGCATTCGATGCGGCTGGGTGCCTGCTGGGCTTTTGCGCTCTGGTACTGGATCCACCGGAATTGGACCTGGCCTTCGTGGCGGATGAGGCGCGAGCGCCCCGAATTGCGGTTCACCACCGCCCGGTGAGATGCGGCCGGGGCGCCACGTGGCGCCAGCATATGCAACAGCAATTCTTGTGCAACAAGAGGGTGTGAGGCTTATGACGACCCGACGAATACGAGGCGCCGCCGTCGTGGCGGCGGTGCTTCCCAAGGCCGGCGACGCCGGCCGCACGTACACCTACACCCTGCGCGACGGAGTGAAGTTCAGCGACGGCGAGCCGCTGACCCCCGCCGACGTGGTGTTCACCTACCGGACCGTCCTCGACACCAAGACCAACAACACCACCAAGAGCGAACTGGACGCCATAAAAGATGTGCGGGCGGACGGCGATGACAAGGTCGTCTTCACCCTGAAGTACCCGTACGCGCCCTTCGCCGGGCGCACGGTCCTGCCGATCGTCCCCGAGCACATCGCCGGGAAGCAGGACCCCAACACCGGTTCCTTCAACACCAAGCCGGTGGGCACCGGCCCCTACGTCCTCGCCGGCTGGAGCAAGGGCGAGAAGCTCACCTTCAAGGCCAACCCGGACTACTGGGGCGGCGCGCCGAAGGTCAAGAAGGTCACCATGGCGATCGTCGGGGACGACGACGTGCGCGCCACCCGACTGCGCTCCGGCGACCTCGACGGCGCGATCCTCCCGCCCAACCTCGCCGCCACCTTCAAGAACGACAACGACAGGCGGACCTACGAGGCGAGGTCCTACGACTGCCGCACCGTCACCCTCCCCACGGAGAACAAGGTCACCGGCGACCGCGCGATCCTCCCGACCCTCGCCATCGCCGGGCTCGCCGGGGCCTGGCGGGAGCAGATCAACCCCCGCCGCCGATCGGAGCTGATGCTGTGACCGAGCGAACCACCGTCCTGTCGATACGCGGGCTGTCGGTGCGCTTCCTCATGCCGGGAAGGCGCCACATCGCCGCCGTCACCGACGCGCACTTCGACGTGGCGGCCGGCGAGTGCCTGGCCCTGATCGGCGAGAGCGACTGCGGCAAATCCGTACTCGCCTCCGCCCTCCTCGGCCTGCTCCCCGCCAACGCGCAGACCGCGGGCGAGGCCCGCCTCGGTGACCTCGACCTGCTCTCCGCCGACGAACGAACCCTCGCCCGCACGGTACGGGGCCGCCTGATCGGCCTCATACCGCAGAGCCCGACCGCACACCTCCCCCCCCGTCCGCACCATCCGCTCCCAGCTGGTGGAAACGGTCGCCGCACTGACCGGGATTCGGGGCCGCACGGCCCTGCGCGATGCCGCCCGGACGGCCGCCGAACGCGCCGCCTTTCCCGCAGACCACCTCGACCGCCACCCGCACGAGCTCTCCGGAGGCCTCGCCCAGCGCGCCGCTACCGCCCTCGCCCTCGTCGGCGACGCACCCCTGCTGCTCGCCGACGAACCGACCACCGGACTCGACCGTGACCTGGTGGCCCGCACCGTCGACGAACTCCGGCGCCACATCGACACCACCGACCGCACGAACGGCACCGGACGGGCCCTGCTGATGATCACCCACGACCTCGCCGCCGCCGAACGCATCTCCGACCGGATCGCCGTCATGTACGCGGGCCGCATCGTCGAACTGGCCGACGCCACCGACTTCTTCGGTACACCCGGACCCCGCCACCCCTACAGCCGCGGCCTCCTCCAGGCCCTCCCCGACCGCGCCTTCACCTCCATCCCCGGCACGCCCCCCGAACTCGGCGACCTCCCCGACGGCTGTGCCTTCGCCGCCCGCTGCGAACGGGCCACCGACGCCTGTGCCGCACTGCCACCGACGGCCGAGGGGGTGGCCTGCCACCACCCCCTCCTCCCGGACTCCGGCCAGAAGACGCCCCAGCCGGATTCGCCCGCCCCGGAGGACATCCGTGCTTGAACTACGCGCCATCACCGCCGGATACAGCCGGAACACCCCCGTGATGCGAGACGTCTCCCTGACCGTCGCGCCCAGCGAAGCCGTCGGCCTCCTCGGCCCCAGCGGCTGCGGCAAATCCACCCTCGCCCGCGTCACGGCCCTGCTGCACCGCCCCGACTCCGGAACCCTGCTGCTCGACGGCGAACCCGTGCGGCACTGGCGCCACCGCGCCCCGCGCGAGCAGCGCGCCGCCTTCGGCGTCGTCTTCCAGCAACCCAGGCTCTCCGCGGACCCCCGGCTGAGGCTCACCGACCTGATCGCCGAACCGCTGCGCGCCACCGGCCGACGCGAGGAAGCGGCCGAACGGGTCGCCGAGCTGGCCGCGGCCGTCGGCCTGACCCCGGACCTGCTGGGCAGACGCCCCCACGAAGTCAGCGATGGCCAACTCCAACGCGCCTGCCTCGCCCGTGCCCTCGTGCTGCGTCCCCGCCGGCTCGTGTGCGACGAGATGACCGCGATGCTCGACGCCTCCACCGCCGCCGCCCTGGTCGCGGTCGTCGAGGACTACCGCAACGCCACCGGCGCAGGCCTGCTCGCCGTAGGCCACGACCGCACACTCCTGCACCGCTGGTGCGACCGCACCGTCCACTGGGAAACCCTGAACCCCCGCCGCGAAGAGCCGCCGCGGCGACGCCCGCCGACACCCGCGACAGCCGCCTCCCGCTCGTCCTCGCCGCCGCCACCCTGTCCGACCTCGGCGACGGCGTCCGGGCGGCTGCCCTGCCCCGCCGGCCGCGGCCACCACCCGGGCGCAGGGCCGTCGGCCCGGAACACGATGCGTCAAGGCTGATGCGTCAAGGCTTTGGAGGCTCAGCGGGGGCCGATCCGGGCTGCCACCCACGGGATACTGCGGCCGGTGGCTGCCGCCAGTTCCCGCAGGGTGGCGCCCTCGGCAGCCCGCTCGCGCAGCCACGTCGGGATGTTCTGGGCGCCGACGCGCTCGGCGGCGGCCCGGTCGTTGAGCTGGATGCGCGAGAGCCGCCCGGCGGCGGAGTTCTGCCCAACCGGGCGAATCCGAATGCCGTGCTCGATCAGCAGGCCCCGCACCTTGCTTTTGCCGATGACGAGGATGCGCGCCGTGTCCTCGATGTTGTTCTGCCGGTCTACGTATACGGTCCGCAGCGCCTGCTCCAGGTTCGCGAATCCCCCGGCGCGCAGCGCGGCCGTCATGCGGTCGTCGGCGGCTTTGGTCTGTGTACGGCGGCCGGCGCTCAGGCTTTTCCGCCGTACCCGCCGCAGTTCTTCCGGGTCCGCCTGTTCGCGGGTGGTGTCCCAGCGTCCGCGGTTCAGCTCACCGGAGCGGGCCATCGCCTGGCCCGCCGCGAAGTGTGCCTGAGTCTTCTTCGAGGCCCGGTAGCCGGCGAGGCGGGTACGGGACTGCTTCTGGGAGAGGGAGCGCGCGTTCAGTGCCCGGGTGCGTAGCAGGCCGAACTCCTGCCGGTACTCGGCCGCGGTCATTCCGCGCGCGCGTACATGGGCCCCCAGTGAGCGAAAGGCCAGGCCGCACACATGGCAGATCACCGTGTCGGCGGCCTCGTCGCGTATCAGACGGCCGAAATCGGGATGCCGGGCGTTCCGGTCCGTCTCTTCCGAGCGGCGGCGGATCTCGGCGGTGCGCACAACAGGACTCCGAGTGGTCTACGACTCCGAGGGGACTACAGGGGGAGCGGTGAAGCCGAGGCGTTGGACGTTCTGGGGGAGCCGTTCCGCGAACTCGACCGCTTTTTCCTCGTCCTCGTCCTCGTGCCAGGGCGGGGCGCAGAAGGCGTCAACGTACACGGAGTACAAGTCGTCGGTGTGGGCGAGCAGTTCGTCGCCTTAGAAGACACGGATGTCGGTGTTCATCAGGCTGCCTTCGCTGTGGTCGCGACCGGGTGGAGGGCGGCATGCTCCAGGGGTGCCGACGGATCGATCGACACGTCGAGGGGTGCGGGTGCGGCTCTGGCACGTACGAGGAGGTCGCCGACGGCGGCGATCATCGCGCCGTTGTCCGTGCACAGCTTGAGCGGCGGCACGCGCAGTTCGACGACGCGACCGCGTGGCCAGCAGCCGGCCGTCCCGGACCAGGCCCGCACCGGTCTCGTCACACGATGACTCGATGACGAGCACGATTGGAGAGCCCACGTTCACCCCTTGCTGCACGGTCATGGTTATTGCAAGTCGTGGGAAATAAGGAAGGGGTGCTGTGTGTCCGGGAACGTGGCGTCCAGGTCACGACGCGGCACAGGTCCTAGGTCCAATGCCTGATCGGCAAGGCACGCTCTTGCTGCTAGCGTGCAGCTGCACATAATTCGCAATAACGTCGGAGGACGTTGGACATGGCGGTTTACACGCTCCCGGAGCTTCCGTACGACTACGCGGCGCTCGCCCCGATCATCAGCCCCGAGATCATTGAGCTGCACCACGACAAGCACCACGCGGCGTACGTGAAGGGCGCCAACGACACGCTGGAGCAGCTCGCGGAGGTGCGGGAGAAGGGGACGTGGGGTTCGATCAACGGGCTGGAGAAGAACCTGGCCTTCCACCTCTCCGGGCACATCCTGCACTCGATCTACTGGCACAACATGACCGGTGACGGCGGTGGTGAGCCGCTGGAGAAGGACGGCGTGGGCGAGCTGGCGGACGCGATCGCCGAATCCTTCGGCTCGTTCGCGAACTTCAAGGCGCAGCTGTCGAAAGCGTCGGCCACGACCCAGGGGTCGGGCTGGGGTGTGCTGGCCTACGAGCCCCTCAGCGGGCGGCTGATCGTCGAGCAGGTCTACGACCACCAGGGCAATGTCGGCCAGGGCTCGACCCCGATCCTGGTCTTCGACGCCTGGGAGCACGCGTTCTACCTGCAGTATCGCAACCAGAAGGTCGACTTCATCGAGGCCATGTGGGCCGTCGTCAACTGGCAGGACGTGGCCAGGCGTTACGCCGCCGCCAAGGAGCGCGGAGACGGCCTGCTGCTCGCGCCGTGACGTCGTAGCGCGTGAGGATGTCCTGCTAGTGATCGTCTTCTCAACCTTCACCGGCAGGCGGCACAACGAAGGGCTCCTGCAAGGACGTGACTCGCAGGAGCCCTTCCGCTTTCAAGTCGGCGCAGGACGGCACCGGCCGCTGCTTCGCCTCCACACCCCCGAATGGTTCGCGGCCGGCAGATGACGACACGTCGCCCTGGATGCGATGATGCCCGGCGACAAGGCGACGGCGGAACGAGGAAGCCGGTGTGAATCCGGCGCGGTCCCGCCACTGTGATCGGCGAGCGATCCCGAACAGGCCACTGCCCGGCAGCGGGCGGGAAGGCCGGGACGAGCATCGACCCGAGAGCCAGGAGACTCACGCGGTCGCCCCTCGACGGAGCCGGGGCGGATCTCCCCGGAGAAGAGGACGGTTTCGCCATGCCCATGAGGCCAGCCGACCGGACGGCCGAGGAACCGGTGACCGAGGGAGCGGTGGACAGGCCGACGGACCCGGCACCGTGCCGGGTCGTCGTGTGCCGGGACTGCTGCTGCGGCAGCCCCAAAGTGGCCGGCGTCGATCACGCGGCGCAGACAGCGCGCCTCGGCCAGGACGCGCCCGTACGCGTCTCCACCTGCCTGGACGTATGCGACCAGGCCAATGTGATCGTCGTGCAGCCCTCCGCCGCCGGACGCGCCGCCGGTGCCCGGCCGGTCTGGCTCGGCCTGGTCAACGACCTCGACGCGACCGAGGACATCGCCGCCTGGGTGCGGGCGGGCGGCCCCGGTATCGCTCCCCGGCCCGCCATCCTCGACCTGTACGCCTTCACCCCGCCACGCCGGCGCACCATGTCCCTGCCGACGTCCGGCCGCCGGGCGCGGTGATGGTGAGGAGGCCAGGGCTCCGACCTCGCCCCGTCGTGCTCACCGGCCGGGCACGCCCGGGAACGGGCGTGCTTCGTCCGTCGTCACCGCGGCCCCGGTACGCACGCCGTGCAGAACGTGGGCCAGCACCTCCGCCCCACGAACCACGCGCGGGCCGGGGCGGTCGAAGTAGGACGGCCCGTCCAGCACCCAGACGCGCCCGGCCCGCACCGCCTGGATCACGGGCTGCGGATTGAGTGGGAGGCGGGACCGAAATCCGTACCCACCGGTGATCAGGGAAGTGCGGATGCAAGGATGAGGCAGCCATGACTGCAGGGTGGTGTTCTCGCACGGCACGGGCCGCGGTGTTCGCGGCCGTCTGTGTGCTGCTCGCCTCCCTGGGGCACATCATGATGTCGGGTACCGCGGTGCCCTGGTGGGCCATGACAGCGGGCGCGGTGGCGACCGGCGGTGCGGCCTGGTGGCTGGCCGACCAGGAACGCGGACCGCTCCTCGTCGTCTCCGTCGCGGTGACCGCTCAGGCCGTGCTCCATTCGTCGTTCTCGCTCGTCCAGGCGGTCGTCCACCCGCAGCCGTCAGGTGGCGGTTCGGTTGCCCGGCAGTGGCTGGGCTACCTGCTGTGCTCGGCGCCATCGGACTCGGGCGCGGAGCATGACGCCATGGGGATGCCCATGGGGTCCACAGATGGCGAGATGGCATCCATGGGATCCATGCACTCCATGGCATCGATGGACCACATGGGGACAGCGGATTCCATGAGCCACGCCATGGGGCGGCATGTCCCCGATCGGCATGCTCGTCGCCCACCTGCTGGCCGCGCTGCTGAGCGGCCTGTGGCTCGCATACGGCGAACGCGCCGCGTTCCGCATCCTGCGGGCCGTCGCCGGCTGGCTCGTCGCTCCGCTGCGCCTGCGGTTCCGGCTGCCCGTGCCGCCGCACCGCCCACGTGTCCGCGCTTGCCGAGCGGGTTCGGGCCGGGCTCCGCGCCGTCTCCTCCTCGCCCACGCGATCACCACTCGGGGTCCACCTGCCGGGGTCGCTGTCGCCTGACGACAGCCGGTTCCCCGAGGCCGTCCGCGGAGCCGTCGAGCCATCGGCTCCCCGCCTCGGGTATCGGCCGCGCACTCCTGTGCCCGGCCGCCCCCCCCCGTCACCGGTTCCGCTGCCGCTTGCCGCCTTGCGTGCGTCGGCACGGAGTCCGGATCCCTGATTCCCGAGAAGGACAGACACGAGGCGATCATTCCTGCTCTGCCTCCGTCGCGCGGACAGGCGAGAGAAGAGTCGATTACGGACTGGGCGCTCGCGGCCCGTAGTGGCGACCCCGACGCCGTCGACCTCTTCGTCCGCGCCCTGCACCGAGATGTCCGCCATTACGTGACGTACCTGGGTGCCGACCCCCCAGAGTGCCGACGACCTGACCCAGGACACGTTCCTTCGTGCTCTGGGCAGCCCGCACCGTTTTGAGGGCCGTTCCTCGGCCCGCACCTGGCTGCTCTCCATCGCCCGCCGTGTGGTGATCGACAGCATCCGCCGCAGTGCTTCCCGCCCCCGCCTCTCGGACACCGACGACTGGAAGGCGGCCGTTGAACGCACCCAGCCGCACGACCTGCCGGGCTTCGACGACGGCATCGCCCTCGCCGAGCTGGTGGACGCGCTCCCCGACGACCGTCGTGAGGCATTCGTCCTCACCCAGATGCTGGGGCTTCCCTACGCGGAGGCGGCCGGTGTCAGCGACTGCCCGATCGGCACGGTGCGCTCACGCGTCGCCCGCGCCCGCACCTCCCTGATCGGGTGGCTGGACGACGCCGAGCGTGTCGCACCGGTGGCCGCCGCGGCCTGACGAGTCGTACGGCGACGGCGCCGCTCCCTCGGACCGGGAAGCAGCGGCATCTCTTCCATCCCGCGAAATAGGTGCGCACCTCAGGGAACTTCCGGGCTCCGCCTCCCGACTATTGCAAATGATCCCGTCGCCTCACGAGCAACCCGCAGCAAGGAGCCCGCATGTCGAAGAAACGGCCGGCCGCCGTCGCCCTGGCCGGCGCCCTCTGTCTGGCGACCGCGGCCTGCGCAGACTCCTCAACCGACCAGGCCGGCGACAGCGGTGACAAGGCGGCCGCGGCCGCCGCGAAGTCCGGCTACCCGGTGACCCTTGAGAATTGCGGAGTGTCCGAGAAGTTCACCAAGGAGCCCAGCCGGGTCGTCGTCATGAGCGGCGCCTCCGTCGCCGAGGTCTCCACGCTGCTTTCCCTCGGCCTCGGCGACCGTATCGTCGCCAACCAGCAGAGCTACGGGATGTCCGAGGTCCCCGGTCGCGCCAAGGCCATCAAGGCCCTGCCCACCGGTGACGTCAAGCTCAACGACGCCTATGACATACCCCGTGAGGCGATGATGGGGCTGCGCCCCGACCTCGTGCTGTCCACGACCTCCTACGGTTTCGACGAGAAGAACGGGTTCGCCACCCGCGAGCAGCTGGGGCAGGTCGGCGCCAACACCTACGTGTCGCCGCAGGGCTGTGACCAGGACACCTCCAAGATGACCATCGCCGACAGCTACACGCTGCTGCGCGACATGGGCAAGGTCTTCAACGTCGGCGACCGCGCCGAGAAGCTGATCGCCGCTTCGGAGAAGAACATCGCCGACGTCCTCTCCAAGGTGAAGGGGGAGAAGCAGCCCAAGGTCATGGTCCTGTTCTCCAACATGGTCATGGGCGGCAACGATTTCAGCTCGGTCGTCGCCAAGGGCATCTACAACGACATCCTCGCCAAGGCCGGCGGCAGCAACGCCTTCGAGTCGGCCTCCGAGACCTCCTTCGCCGACCTGAGCAAGGAGAAGGTGGCCGCCACCGACGTCGACGCGCTCGTCGTCATCGGCTACAACGACCCCAATCCGGCGGCTTACGCCAAGAAACTGCTGAAGGAGTTCCCCCAGTGGCCGGCCACGAAGAACAACACGTACGTGGCCCTGTCGGACTCGATGTACCTCGGCCCCAGCAACGACCTGGCGGTCGAGAAGATCGCCAAGGTGCTGCACCCCGACAAGTTCTGAGCCCGGCCCTGACCCGGCTGCGGCTGCCGCTCGCGGTCGCCGGACTGCTGGTCGTCCTCGTCGCCGTCATGGTGGTGGCGGTGAGCATCGGCGCGGTCAACATCCCGGTGGCCGACGTGTGGGGCATCCTCCTGCACCACGTCACCGGGCGGGGAGCCACCGGCGACCCGGCGCTGGACCAGATCGTGTGGACCTTCCGCGCACCCCGCGTCGTCCTGGCCGCCCTGGTCGGCGCGGGACTGGCCGTCGCCGGGGCGGTGCTGCAGACCCTGGTGTCCAACCCGCTCGCCGACCCGATTGTTCTGGGCTTCTCCTACGGCGCGTCGCTTGGCGCCGTGCTGGTGATCACCCTGGGCGGCGCCGCGCTCGGCGGTCTTGGCGGTCTCGGCGTGTCGGGCGCGGCGTTCGTCGGCGCCCTGGCGGCGGGGGCGCTGGTCTTCGCCCTGGGGCAGCGACGAGGCCGGCTGGCCCCCACCCGGCTGGTGCTGGCCGGGGTCGCGGTCGGCTACGTCCTCCTCTCGGTGACCAGCTTCGTCCAACTGCTGGCCACGCCCACCGAACTGCGGACCGTGATGTTCTGGATGCTCGGCAGCGTCGCCGGCGCCCAGTGGAGCCAATTGCCCACCGTCACGGTGGTGGTCCTGACGAGCACCGTCGTGCTGACCCTGTTCGGACGGCGGCTCAACGCGCTGCTGGTCGGCGACGAATCCGCCACCGCACTCGGCGTGGACGTCAACCGGTTCCGGGCCGTCCTGCTCGTGATCAGCGCACTGCTCACCGGTACCCTCATCGCCGTCGCAGGCGGCATCGGCTTCGTCGGCCTGATGATCCCCCACCTGGTCCGCCTCACCGTGGGCGCCGACCACCGCAGGCTGCTGCCCCTGACCGCCTTCCTGGGCGCGATCTACCTCGTCGTCGTGGACCTGCTCTCCCGCACCCTCAACCGCCCCAACGAACTGCCGCTGGGCATCCTGACCGCCCTGCTCGGCGCCCCCTTCTTCCTGTGGCTGCTGCGCCGCAACAAGGGTCTGGACACCGCATGAAACTGACCGTGGACCAGCTCCACATCACCCTGGACCGCAAGCCGATCCTCCACGATGTGCACCTGGAGGCAGCCAAAGGCGACATCGTCGGGCTTGTGGGCCCGAACGGCAGCGGCAAGTCCACCCTGCTCCGCGCGGTCTACCGCTCGCTGCGCCCGGCCGACGGAGTGATCCGGGTGGGCGGCGACGATGTGTGGGAGCTGTCCTCACGCACTGCCGCCCGCCGCACGGCCGCCGTCCTCCAGGACGCCGGCACCACCACCGGCCTGACCGTGACCGAGATCGTCGCCCTGGGACGCACACCCCACCACGGCCTGATGGGACGGGACGGCGCCGAGGACCGCGAGGCCGTGGCCGAGGCGATCGACCGCTGCGGCGTGGGCCTCTTCGCGGGCCGGGACTACGCGACCCTGTCGGGCGGCGAACGCCAGCGCGTCCTGCTGGCCCGCGCCCTCGCCCAGCGGCCGCGGCTCCTGGTCCTGGACGAGCTCACCAACCACCTCGACATCCGCGCCCGGTTCGAGCTCCTGGACCTGATCCGCAGCACCGGGATCACCACCCTGGCGGTCCTGCACGACCTCGACCTGGCCGCCCGGCTCTGCGGCCACCTGGTGGTGCTCCACGAGGGTGCGGTGGTGGCGGCGGGCCCCGTACTGGACGTCCTGACACCGGACATCCTCCGTGATGTCTTCGGCGTACGAGGCGACACGGAACGGCACGCCGATGGCGTCGTCCGCATCACCTACGCCGCCCAGCCGCTCGCCCTCGGCCGGGAGGCCGAGTCGGCCGATCGTTGAGGCGTGTCTCAGCCGCTCGGGGCGTGCATCCGCCTTTCGTGCAGCTGGGCAACTCGACCGAGGGCGATGTCGACGATCAGGAAGGCGGCCAGCGGGATACCGAGGAGGGGTACGAAATACCCGACCGCGGCGACGGCGGCGGCCAGAGGCACGAGGATGTACGGGGACACCTGCCGCCAGGCGCCGCGCGGGATGGGGCGGCCGAAGGCGGAGGCGCGGCCGCGCTGCCACCACATGCGGTAGCCCCAGAGGATCAGGAAGATCAGGGCGAGCGCGAGGACGGCCAGGGCGATCTGGTTGACGAGACCGAAGAGCATTCCGGTGTGGGCGTCGATGCCCCAGCGGGAGAGTTTGGCCAGCAGCGGATAGTCAGCGAACCGTACGACGTCGGTGACCTGGCCGGTCGCGGGGTCGACGGCGACCGCGTCCTGCTTCTCGGGCCAGCTGCGCTGGATCTGGCTGACGGTGTACGCGGTGCCGGGTTCGGCGGGTGGGACGATCTCCACCGGGTTGCCGAGCCCCTTGGCGCGGGCGGCCTTGAGGACGGCGTCGATGCCGACGTCGGCGGACGCGTGGGAGCTCTTGCCGGAGCCTCCCATGTCCATGCCTTCCATACCCTCCATGCCCTCCAGGGAGCCGTGGCCGGCGTGCTCGCCGCCGCCCACGGTGGCGGTGACGGACGGGGTGGTCTGGCCGAGGGAGGCGCGAAGGTCGGTGACGTTGGCGCCCGCGTACGTGGACCAGGTCAGGCCGGTGGCGGAGAGGAAGAACAGGCCCAGTGCCACCCAGACGCCGACCGAGCCGTGGAAGGAGAGGGTGCGCTTGCGGCCCGTGGCGGTGCGGTCGGGGAGAGCGATCTTGCGGAGCTTGCGGCCGGTGCGGCGGCGGGCGATCCACAGCACCAGACCACCGCCCGCGATCACCCACAGCCAGCTGGCGGCGAACTCACTGTAGAGGCGGCCGCTCTCGCCGAGGTGCAGATCCCGGTGGAGTTCGTCGATCCACGTGCGCAGCGGCAGCGCGCCGGTGCTGCCGTACTGCTCCAGCGCACCGCGCACCTTCCCGGTGTACGGATCGACGAACACGGCCAGGGTGTGGCCGGGGTCGACACCCTTGACACCGGAGAGCAGCACACGGGTCGTGGCGCCCGCCTCCGGTGACGGCCTCACGGCGCTGATGGTGCCCTCGGGGTGTGCCTTGCGGGCGGCGGCGATCTGCTGGGAGACGGGCAGTTCGCTCTTCCCGACCGGTACGCGGAGCTCGTGGGCGTAGATGATCTTCTCGGCCTGGAAGGAGCCCGCGTACAGCAGCCCGGTCGCGGCTGCTACCAGCAGGAACGGTGCGACGAGAACGCCCGCGTAGAAGTGCAGCCGCAATACGAGCGGACGGAGGGAGGACCACCCTCGACGGCCGCCGCCGGAGCGAGACGCCCCGTCGCTGGACTCGGGCTCCTGCGTGTCCGGAGGTTTCGGGCCGTCGTCGGTGTCGGCGGCGAGCGGTTCGGCGGACATGGAACTCTCCTGGATCGGGGGCGGCGCATGGCGGCCTCGGCCGCATCAGTCCAGTAGTGGGGCCGCCAGACGATTGAGTTCCGGCGACCTTGCGTGATCTGCGTCACAGGGGTCGGCGGCCTGCCGCCGGTCATTGGCCGGGGCGTATCGCCAGGGCTTCGACGGTGATCGGCGGGTTGTCGCGGAAGTGGAGGGTGAAGGTGAGCCGGTCGCCCGGGCTGATCCGGGGCGGTGGCTTGATCATGATGTCCATGGTGTCGGCCGTCATGCGCAGCGATCCCCCGGCCGGGATGGCGACGGCGGAGACCATTTTCATGCCCCGTGTGCCCGGGCCGTTCTCCACGCACTCACTCAGCATGGCGCGGTGCCCGGTAGGCGCCGTGACGCCCGTCAGCTGATCGCCGCTCCGGCCGCTGTTGACGATGGTGAAGAAGGCAGCCGTGGCCTCGGGGTTCTGCGGCACGAAGATGCGGCCGTCCTGGACGCGCAGGGCGGCGGGGGAGCCTGCCTTGCCTGCCGTGGTCCACGCGACGAGGGCGCCGAGCGTCACCAGGCAGGCGAGCAGCGATATCCCGGCCGCGCGCAGCGGCCCGGTGAGGGCACGGCCCAAGCCCTTGCCGCGGGGAGTTCCGGATGTCACGGTGCGGCCTCCCACAGGGTGTTCGTCCGGACACGTCGGGCCCGGTGTTCGCGGCGGCGCGGCCTTGTCGGGTTCCAGGTGCGCAGCCGCAGGCTGTTGCCCACGACCAGGAGCGAACTGACCGACATCGCGGCGGCGGCGATCATCGCGTTGAGCCGGCCGACGGCGGCCAGCGGCAGGGCGACGAGGTTGTAGCCGAAGGCCCAGATCAGGTTGGTACGGATGGTGGCGAGGGTGCGCCGTGCCAGGCGCACGGCATCGGGGATGGCCTGGATGTCCTCGCGGACGAGGGTGACATCGGCGGCGCCGATGGCGGCGTCGGTGCCGCTGCCCATGGCGATGCCCAGGTCGGCGCCGGCGAGGGCGGCGGCGTCGTTGACGCCGTCGCCGACGACCGCCACCCGCCCGCCGTGTCCTTTCAACGCGGCGACGAGCGCGGCCTTGTCCTCGGGAAGTGTGCCCGCGTGGATCTCGGTGATGCCCAACTGCTCCGCGACCGCTCGTGCGGTGGCTTCTCGGTCACCGGTGGCCAGCACGGGCCGCAGCCCGAGCCGGCGCAGGTGCTCCATCGCGCGATAGCCGTCCGGCCGCAGCGCGTCGCCGACGGAGATGATCGCCTGCGGTGTGCCGTCGACCTTGAGCAGGACGGCGGTGTGGCCTGCGCCCTCGGCCGTCCGGACCGCCAGGTGCAGAGGGCCGGGGAGGTCTGCTACCTCGCCGGGCCGGGCCACGGACACCTCCCGGCCGTCCACTCGGCCACTGACCCCGTGCCCTGGTGTGGCGGTGAAGCGGTCCGCCCTGGGGAGCGGGCGGCCGTCGCCGTGCCGATCGGCGTGGGCGGTGATGGCGCGCGCCAGCGGGTGTTCGGAGCCGTACTCGACGGCGGCCGCCAGGCGCAGGGCCTCGGCCGGGTCGGCCCCGGGGGACGCGGTGACGGCCATGACGCTCATGCGGCCGGTGGTGAGGGTGCCGGTCTTGTCCAGGACGACGGTGTCGATGCGGCGCAGCCGTTCCAGCGCCTGCGCCCCACTGACCAGGATGCCGAGCTGTGCCCCGCGTCCGGTGGCGGCCAGCAGCGCGGTGGGGGTGGCCAGCCCGAGCGCGCACGGGCAGGCCACCACGAGCACGGCCACCGCCGCCGTGACGGCTGCCTGCGGGGCGGCACCCGCGCCCAGCCAGAAGCCGAGCACCGTGACGGAGACGGACAGCACGGCGGGGACGAAGACGGCGGCGATGGCGTCGGCGAGGCGCTGGACCCAGGCCTTGCCGGTCTGGGCGTCCTCCACCAGCCGTGTGATCCGGGCGAGCTGGGTGTCGGAACCCACCGCGTCCGCACGGATCTCCAGCAGCCCGCCGGAGTTGACCGCGCCGCCGATCACCGAGGATCCGGGCCCGACCTCGACCGGGTGGCTCTCCCCGGTGACCAAGGACAGATCCAGGGCGGAACTGCCCTCGACGACGGTGCCATCAGTGGCCACCCGCTCTCCCGGCCGGGCGAGGAAACGGTCGCCGACCTTCAGGTCGGACACCGCGATACGGCGCTCCACGCCGTCCCGCCGCACCGACACGTCCTTTGCCGCGAGTTCGGCCAGCGACCGCAGCGCCGAACGGGTGCCCCGCCGGGCCCTGTCCTCCAGAGCCCGCCCCGCGAGGACGAACAGCGGCACCGAGACGGCCGCTTCCAGGTACACATGTGCCACTCCGCCGCTCGCGGAAGGCAGCAGAGTGAAGGGCATCGTCATGCCCGGCGCACCGGCTCCGCCCCAGAACAGCGCGTAGGCGGACCAGGCGAAGGACGCGGCCACTCCGAGGGAGACCAGCGTGTCCATCGTGGCGGCACCGTGCCGCACACCACGCAGCGCTCGGATATGGAAGGGCCAGGCCCCCCAGACGGCGACCGGCGCGGCCAGCACGAAGCACAGCCACTGCCAGTTGCGGAACTGCCAGGCGGGCACCATCGAGAGCACCAGAACCGGCACGGACAGCAGCACGGTGACCAGGAGCCGGTCGCGCTCCTCCCGCGCATTCCCCTCATCGGCCCGGTTACGGCCGGTGTCCGCCGTACGGCCGGACGCGACCCCGGATTCGGGCAGCCGTGCGGTGTATCCGGCGGCCTCTACCGTGGCCACGAGATCGGTGAAGGGCACCGAGGCCGGGTGGAGGACTCTCGCGCGGCCGGTGGCCAGATTCACCGTGGCGCTGACTCCATCGAGGCGGCCGAGTTTCTTCTCGACCCGGCCCACACACGCGGCACAGGTCATTCCCCCCACCAGCAGGTCGCTGGTGACAAGGTCGGCCGCGGGGGACACGGGAGGCGGTGGCTGTGTGCTCATCACCGGCCTCCGCGGCCGGCGGCCCCCGTGGTGAGTGCGCCCATGCCGTGCATGCCGCCCATGTCACCGGGCTCGGCGGGTTCGGTGCGTTCCTCGCCGTCGGTGGGGCGCATCCCCGGGGACACCGGTCCGGTGAGCCCGCCGACCACGTACGCCAGCGTGAACAGGACACCCAGCAGGACGACGAAGCCGACGACCGGCCAGGCGGGCCGAAAGCGTCCGGAGAGATGGGGGAGAGGCGGCCGACTCGGGTCGGCCGGAGGGGAAGACATCGCCGCTCCAGTACGCAGAGAGAAGAGAAAGCGGGACGCATGATGCCCGCGCGGCCCGGCCATAGTGACACGGACCCCTGCTCAATGCGGGACCAAGGCGCCCCCGGACTCCTGTGAGATTCCTCTTCAACCACAGCCGGAACCACCGCTGGTTCCGCGACGACTACCTCACAATGCCCGTCACGACCGTCACCCCGGCCTCGAGAAAACGAGTGAACGTGGGAACTCGACCACGAGGTGGTCCGACTACCTGTTTCGCCGACGTTCAGTCGGCTGTGTCGGGAAGCAGGAGTCATTCATGGCAGGTGCGGACACGGTACGGGTGGCGGTGCTGCTGTACGACGGGTTCACCGCGCTGGACGCGGTCGGGCCGTATGAAGTGCTGTGCCGGGTACCGCGGGTGACGGTGACCATGGTGGCCGAGAAGGCCGGACCGGTGCGTACCGACACCGGCGAGCTGACGCTGGTGGCCGAGTGCTCCATCGACAGCGTGGAGCGGGCCGATGTGCTGCTGGTGCCGGGAGGCGGGGAGCGCGGCACCATGGCCACGATGGCGAACACCGTGGTGCTGGACTGGATCCGCGATATCCACCGGCGGTCGGTGTGGACGACCTCGGTATGCACGGGGTCGTTGATCCTGGGCGCGGCCGGTCTGTTGCGCGGCCTGCCCGCCACCACTCACTGGGCCTCGCGCCCCTATCTGGCGGACGCGGGTGCCGAGTACACCCCGGGGCGGTTCGTCGAAGCAGGAAAGATCATCACCGCTGCGGGCGTCTCCGCCGGTATCGACATGGGACTGCACCTCGCCGCCCGGCTCGCCGACGAGAAGGTGGCGCAGGCGACGCAGCTCGCCGTGGAGTACGACCCCGATCCGCCCTTCGACACCGGCAGCCCCGAGAAGACGGGCCCGGAGCTCCAGCAGCTCGCGCTGCGGCTGCTCGCGGACGCCGCGCGGTAGCGGCCGATGCACTGGTACGAGGACGACGCGTTCTGGTCGGACTTCTCCGAGACGATGTTCTCCGAGCGCAGACGCGCGGAGACCGCGGAGCTCGTCGCCCGGTCGCGGCTGCTGGACTTCCCCGCCGGAGCCCGGGTGTTGGACCTGTGCTGCGGGCCCGGCCTGTATCTGGTGCCGCTGGCCCAGCGCGGCTGTGCCGTGACGGGAGTCGATCTGAGCCCGGTCATGCTGGAGCGGGCACGGGCCGCCTGCGCGCGGGCGGGGGTCGATGCCCGGCTGGTGCGGGCGGACATGCTGGAACACGTGGAGCCGGGGTCGTACGACGTGGTGCTCAACGTCTTCACCTCCTTCGGCTACTTCGACGACCCGCGCGACAACCTCCAAGTCCTCCGCAATGCCCACGACTCGCTGGTGCCGGGCGGACGGCTGCTGATCGACGTGATGGGCAAGGAGGTCCTCGCGGGCTGGATCGGCCGGCCCCAGCTGGTCGAGCTGGACGGCGGCGCGTACGTGGTGCAGCGCGACACCGTCCTGGACGACTGGTCCCGGTTGCGTACGGACTGGACCCTGGTGCGCGACGGGACGGCACGGGAAGCGTCGATCACCTCCTTCCTCTACAGCGGGGTGGAGCTGCGCGCGCTGTTCGAGCAGGCCGGCTTCACGAAGGTGGCGTGCTACGGCGATTTCGACGGAGCCCCCTACGACCAGCGCGCCCGGCGGCTCATCGTGTGCGGAACGCGGGAACTCTGACGCCGCACCGGCCGACTACTCCTCCAAGGAGTACGCCGAACCACCCTGCGCGGGAAGGGACTTGATGCTCGGAGCATGGAGCAAGCACGGTCGGACAGGCACCATCCTCGTGCTGCTCTCCGTCTTCTTGGTGATCTCCGTGGTGGCCGGAGTGGCGCTTGGCCCCACCGTCGTGCCGTTCGGCGACGTGCTGCGGTTCCTCTTCGCCGCCGTCACCGGGGGCAGCATCGGGGCGGACGAGGCGACCGACTACTCCGTCGTATGGGACATACGCACCCCCCGGGTGCTGCTCGCCGCGGTGGTCGGAGCGGGGCTGTCCGTCGTCGGTGTCGCCATCCAGGCCCTGGTGCGCAATGCCCTGGCCGACCCGTTCGTGCTGGGCATCTCCTCCGGCGCCTCGGTCGGCGCGACCGCCGTCGTGGTGTTCGGGTTCTTCACGGGCCTGGGGGTGTACGCGCTGTCGGCGGCGGCGTTCCTGGGGGCCCTCGGGGCCACCGTCCTGGTGTATCTGGCCGCGCGCGGGCCGCTGGGTCTGACACCGCTGCGGCTGGTGCTGACCGGGGTGGCGCTGGCCTACGGGTTCCAGGCGCTGATGAGCGTCCTGGTCTTCTTGTCTCCCAACGGCCAGGCGGCACGCACGATGCTGTTCTGGCTGCTGGGCAGCCTGGGATCCGCGTCGTGGGAGTCGTTGCCGCTGGTGACGGCGGCGGTCGTGGTCACGGTCGTGGCGCTGCTGCGGCAGAGCCGGGCTCTGGACGTGCTGTCGCTGGGGGACGAGACGTCGGCCAGCCTGGGGGTGGACGCACAGGCGCTGCGCCGCCGGCTGTTCGTGCTCACCGCGGGGGTCACCGGGCTGATCGTCGCGGTGAGCGGCGCGATCGGTTTCGTGGGCCTGGTGCTGCCTCATGTGGTGCGCATCCTGGTCGGCTCCACCCACCGCAGAGTGCTGGCCGTCGCCCCGCTCGCCGGGGCGTGCTTCATGGTCTGGGTCGACCTGGTGGCCCGTACCGCGTTCGCGCCCGAGGAACTGCCGCTCGGGGTGATCACCGCGCTGATCGGGGTGCCCGTCTTCATCACGCTGATGCGCCGCCGCGGCTATCTGTTCGGAGGCCGCTAGATGACGCTGAGTCTGCGGGATCTGTCAGTGGAGGCCGCGGGGCGTGCCCTGGTCGACCGGCTCACCGTGGAGGTGGACACCGGCCAGGTCGTGGGGCTGGTCGGCCCGAACGGCAGCGGCAAGTCCACCGCGCTGCGCTGTGTGTACCGGGCGCTCAAACCGACCTCCGGCGCCGTCCTGCTGGACGGCACCGACCTGACCTCGCTCTCGCTGCGCGACAGCGCGCGCTCGGTCGCGGCGCTGACCCAGGAGAGCCACAGCGAACTCGACTTCACGGTGGAGGAGGTGGTGGCGCTGGGGCGTGCCCCGCACGCCCGGGGCAACAGCCCGCTGACCGCCCACGAGCGGGAGCTGTGCCGGGAGGCGATGGACCGGCTGGACGTCGGACACCTCGCGCAGCGCAGTGTGCTCACGCTCTCCGGCGGGGAGCGCCAGCGGGTGCTCGTCGCCCGCGCCCTGGTCCAGGAGCCCCGTGTCCTGGTCCTCGACGAGCCCACCAACCACCTGGACGTCCGCCACCAGGTCCAGCTGCTGTCCTTCCTCCGCGGCTCCGGACTGACCGTGATCACAGCCCTGCACGATCTGAATCTGGCGGCCGCCGTCTGCCACCGCATCGCGGTACTCAGCCACGGCTCCCTCGTGGCCTCCGGTGACCCGGCCGACGTCCTGACGCCCGACCTGGTCCGCGAGGTCTTCGGGGTCACCGCCACGGTCGTACACCACCCGCGCACCGGAACCGCCCAGCTGCTCTACGACTTCACCCCCGACCAACCCCCGCCCGCCGAGGCCCCTGCGGAAGGAACCCGCCGATGATCCGACCCGCCCTTCCCCGCGCGGCCCGCACCCGCACCGCCCTGGCCACGGGACTGCTGGCGACCGGGCTGCTGGCCACCGGCTGCGGAGCCGATGTGGAACCCGCGGCCGAGAGCGGCAAGCCCGCCTCGGTGACCGTCTCCAACTGCGGAAAGGACATCACCTACACCCGCCCGAAGCGGGCGGTGGCCTACGACGTCAGCGGGGCGGAGAAGATGTTCGCCCTCGGGCTGGCCGGCCGGATGCGCGGCTACGTCATGAACGAGCTCGGCGACCCCTCCATCGCCGGATCGCCCTGGCGCGCGGACTACAAGAAGGTCGAGCGGCTGGGCACCGAGCGGATCACCCGGGAGATCGTCGTCGACGCCAAGGCCGACTGGGTGCTCGCCGGATGGAACTCCGGCTTCGGCGAGGACCGCGGCATCACCCCCGCCCTGCTGAAGAAGACGGGAATCGCCGCCTACGTGCACACCGAGACCTGCTGGGACTACGGAAGCAAGACCACCGATGTGCCACCGCTCCAGGCCCTCTACACCGACCTGGAGAACATCGGCCGGATCTTCGGCGTCACGGACCGGGCCGACACACTGGTCACGGACCTCAAGGACCGAACCGCCGCGCTGAAGAAGACCTGGCCGAAGAAGAGCGACCCGGCCAAGGTGCTCGTCTACGACTCGGGCACCGACCAGCCCTTCACCGCGGGCCGCCACGCCGCGCCCAACGACATCATCGCCGCCGCCGGCGGCCGGAACGTCTTCGACGACCTCGACAAGGGCTGGACGACCGTGGGCTGGGAGCCCGTGGCCAAGGCAAAACCCGAGGTCATCGTCATCGTCGACTACGCGGGCCAGTCCGCCAAGGACAAGATCGAATATCTGAAGTCCCTGCCCGCGATGAAATCCGTCCCGGCGGTGAAGAACGGCCGCTTCCACATCATCTCCTACGGCGACGCCGTCAGCGGCCCCCGCAACGTCAAAGGCGCCGAGGACCTGGGCCGCTACCTGAGGTCGATCGGACGGTGACACCACGGATGGCACCCCCGCACACCGAACCCACCCTCGCGCCCGTCGTCCACGACCACATCACCGACGCGATGAAGGCACCGGACCTGCTCCGGCTGACCGACAACATCGTGCTCGCCCGCTTCGAGACGATGAAGATCTACGCCGCGCTCGGCGCGGTCCGCACCCTGCTGGAGCGCGGCACCATCACCCCCGGCCAGACCCTCGTGGACAGCTCCAGCGGCATCTACGCCCTTGCCCTGGCCATGGCCTGCCACCGCTACGGACTGCGCTGCCACATCGTCGCCTCCACCACCGTGGACGCCACCATACGCGCCCAACTGGAGATCCTCGGCGCCACCGTGGACCAGATGCCGCCCTCGAGCGACCTGAAGCTGGACCAGGAACGACGCGTGCGCCACGTGCGACAGCTGATCGCCGACCGGCCCGGCATCCACTGGATGCGCCAGTATCACGACGCCGTCCACTACGCCGGATACCGGGAGTTCGCCGACCTGGTCGACACCGCGCTGCCCAGCGTCCCGCTGACCGTGGTCGGCGCGGTGGGCACCGGGGCCTCCACCGGCGGTCTGGCCCAGCCCCTGCGGGAGCGTGGCCGAGCCGTTTCCCTCGTGGGCGTGCAGCCCTTCGGCAGCGTTACCTTCGGCAGCGAGAAATTCAACGACCCCGAGGCGATCATCGCGGGCATCGGCAGCTCGATCCCCTTCGACAACGTCCGCCACGACCTGTACGACACCCTGCACTGGGTCGACTTCCACCACGCGATGGCGGGCACCGTCGGCCTGCTGCGCGAGCACGCGGTGTTCGCCGGACTGTCCACCGGCGCCGCCCACCTCGTCGCGGCCTGGGAGGCCGCGCGCCACTCGGACCGGACACATCTGGTCATCGGCGCCGACACCGGCCACCGCTACTCCGAACGGGTCTTCGCCCGCCACCACGAAGCCCTCGACCGGCGCACCCTCAAACCCCACCAGATCACCCGGCTCGCCGACCTCACCATGCCGTGGTCGGCGATGGCCTGGAAGCAACGCCCATACGACACGACCACCACCCCGTCCCAGGAGGAGCGCACCCCGTGACCATCGCCGCCCTGGAAGAACTCACCTTCGGACTCGGACGGCTCGCCGAGGCGGCCCACCACGCCGGACACCGGCTGTGCCTGCTCACCCAGGACCGCGCCATCTACCGCCACGAACTGGCCGGTCTCCCGCCCGGCACGCTGGACATCATCGACATCGACACCAGCGACCCGACCGCCACCGCCACCGCGCTGGCCTCGCTGCCCGACCTGCGCGGGCTGATCAACTCCACCGACACCTGGAGCGTCCCGGGCGCCGACCACGCCGCGCGCCTCGGGCTGCCCGGCCCCGACCCGGCCTCCGTCCGTCTCCTGCGTGACAAGCACCGCGTACGCAACCTCCTCCACGAACACGGGCTCAGCCGCGGCCGCGCCCACGCCCTCACCCCCGATGCCGCCACCGCCGCCGAGGTGATTCGGGGAACCGGCCTGCCCGCCGTCCTCAAGGACTCCGCGGGCACCTCCTCCCGCAACGTCTGGCTGGTACGTGACGAACACCAACTCGGCGCCGCGCTCGCCGACGCCGCACACCACACGCTCAAGGGCAGGCTGTTCGCCGAGCCGTACCTCGCCGGCCCGGTGTACAGCGCGGAAACCCTCAGCTGGGCCGGGACCACCCGGCTCCTCGGCGTCCTCAGCCGTCAGCTCTCGCCAGAGCCCGCCGTCCGCGAGGAGGCCGCAGCCTTCCCCGTCGCCCTCCCCGCCCCGGAACACCAGCGCATCCAGGACTGGGTGGAACGCGTCCTCAAGACCGCCGGACACGACAGCGGCTTCGCCCACGTGGAATTCATCCTGACCGCCGAAGGCCCGGAACTGGTGGAGATCAACCGGCGCATCGGCGGCGCGCTCGTCGGGGAGGCCCTGTGCCGCGCCCTGAACACCAACGTCTACCACGCCATGGTCGACGTCGCCCTCGGCCGACGCCCCGCCCTGCTCGACGCCCCGGCCCCCACCGGACCCGCCACCGCCTTCGTCCTCGTCTACCCCGACCGGCCCGGCACCCTCACCGGCTGGACCGGACTCGACAGCCTCGCGAACTTCCCCGGCAACCCCGAGTGGTACCCCACCGCCGCCCCCGGAGACCACATACGGCACCTGACCGACCAGCGCGGCTGCACCGGCATCGTGCTGGCCGAGGCGGACACCGCCGAACTGGCCCAGCACCGCGCGCTCGCCGTCGCCGGGAGCGTACGGCCGCTCATCACCACCGACGACACCCAGGAATGAGCCTGCGATCCGGGCTCGCACGATTCACCGGACCCCAACGTTTCCTGCTCGCGGGCTCCTTCCTCATCCCACTGGGGAGCTTCGCCGTCCTGCCCTACATGTCCGTCCTGCTCCACGAACGCCTGGACATGGGTCTCGGCGCGGTGGGCATCGTGCTCGCCATCGCCTCCTTCGTTCAGTTCTCCGGCGGGGCGGTGGGCGGCACGCTCGCCGAACGCCTCGGGCTGCGCCGCACCATGCTGCTGGCCCTGGCGATCCGCACCGCGGGGTTCGCCACCTTCCTGCCCGGACTCCACTCCGCATACGCCGCCATCGCCGCCCTCTTCCTCGTCTCGTGCGGCGCGGCGCTCTACCTCCCCGCGAACAAGGCGTACCTGGTACACGGTGTCGAAGAATCGCGGCGGCCACTGCTGCTGTCCACGAGCGGCTCCGCCCTCAACGCGGGCATCGCGCTGGGCCCGCTCGCCGCGGCGCCCTTCGTCCTGAGCTCCTCGGCCGCACTCTTCACCGCCGTTACGATCCTGTTCGCGGCCATCACCGCAGGCCACGCCCTGCTGCCCACCGAAAAGCGCGAGCCGGTCCCCGACCGGCCGGAGAACGAGAACACCGACGCCTCTGCCTCACAGCCGGCGCGCCAGGCCACCGGAGCGAGTGTCCTACCCTTCACGGTCACCGTGCTGAGCCTGTACCTGTTCATGTTCTTCCAGCACTACCTCGCCCTCTACGCCGTGCCCCGAACCTCGGCGACGTACTACGGCTTCGTGCTCGCCCTCTACGCCCTCGTCGTCGTGGTGGCACAGCCCCTCCTGTCGGACCGGATCGCCCGCCTGCCCTACACCCGCGCTCTGCGGCTGGGCTTCTCCGCGATGGCCACCGGCATGGCCACGCTCGCCCTCGGCAACCACACCGCCATCCTCGCCGGGGCCCTGCTCATCTGCTGTGGTGAGATCGTCCTCTTCCTCAAAAACGACCTCGAAGCCCTCGCCCGCTCACCCCGCGCCCCCGCCGTCGTCTTCGGCCACCAGCGACTCGCGGCCGGAATCGGCGCGTTCGCCAGCGGAGTGGCCGGGGGAGAGGGATACCAGGCGGCCGAGCGGACCGGCCACACCGGCCTCTTCTGGATCCTGATCGCGGCGCAATGTGTGATCCTGCCTCCCTTACTGACCGGGGCACTGCGCCGCATCCCGCAAACCGCGGAGCGCCGTGGGCACGGAGCAGTTCCTGGGTGTGACGGGTAGTGTGCTTGCCGTTCCGCCGCGTCGCGTGATCAGATAGCGGCAGCATCGCGTGTCGGTGGCGGACTGCGCCAGGCATGGAGGTGCGGAACCGAAGGGGCCGCCATCCGTGGCTTCCCGCGACGGCAACCGTGTAGCCGCCTTGAGCCTGCAGCTCGCACAAGCACATCAAGAACTGCGTCGCCAGATCAACGAGATCAGGAAAAGTCTCGGACACCGCCGGTTGAGCGACGACGCACTCCTCACCCACTGCCTGGCCTTCTGCGCCGCGTTGACATCACACCACCGAGGCGAGGACGAAGGGATGTTCTCCCAGTTGCTGCGCGAACGCCCGGATCTGGCTGGGACGGTCGCGAATCTTGTTGAGGACCATGGAATGATCGCCTCGATCCTGTCTCGGGTGAGCGAACTCGCCGACAGGGCTGCGGAATCGCGTGACTCCGGCCTGGAGGCGATCGGGGGCGAGCTCGACGGATTGGCAGCGGTCATGGAATCCCACTTCAGATACGAAGAGCGGACGATCAGCGAGGCGCTCGACGACGGAATGCCTGACGCCGACTGGCCCGACATGGTGTTCCGGTTCGGAGTCCGTGCGGGCGCCGAGATAGGCGATCCGGGTCCGGCTGCGGCCGAGTAGATGGCGCACCGCGATGCGGGCGGCGGTCACGTTGTCGATCGCGGTGTGGTCGAACGGCAGGTCGTATCCGCGCTCGTCAAGCAGCACGAGCGGCACGTCGTCGTCCCGGCCCCGCAGGTCCTCCGCCTCCAGGTCCAACGGGCTGAGGATCAGGCCGTCGATCGCCCGGGCCCGGAACCCTGGCACCGAGCTTGTCGATGGCCTTTTGTGCCTTGGCCCGCGTCGCCGGTGTGACGTGCGGATAGTTGTCCACGACGTTGGAAACGGTCTTGACCGAGATGTCGGCCCGTTCGACCACGTCCTTCAGGCTGACCCGCAAGGGATCTCTTCGGCATCGACGGGTGCTCCTGAAACCGGGAGCCTCCGTCATGGTCTGGACAGCGGCCAGGAGCCGTGTTCTCATGCCAACTGCTCCTGCTTCCAACGTTGTACAGACTGAAGCACCGAGCCGCCACCCTTCCTCAGCCAAGGAGGATTCGTGCGCATCAGATCGTTCAGTCCGTTCCGTCTCAGACTGCTGAGAAACCGACTCGTCCTGCTCGTCGCGGCAGCGCTGGGTGCCGCGGGACTGTCCGCCGCACCTGCCGCGACGGCCGCGGACGATCCCCCGGCGGTTCACGGCCTCAAGGGCGAGTACTACACCCAGTCCGCCCCCGGCGCCTTCGACTTCCACGAGCTCAAGGCCACCGGATTCGACCCGCGGCTCGACTTCGACTCCCTGGAGTCCCGGCTGAGTTCCGCCACCGGTCGGTCGGACGACGTCAGCGTCCGCTGGACCGGCCGGATCGTGCCGGAGAAGACCGGTCCTACCACCTTCTCGATCACCGGGGACAACGGCTTCCGGCTCTGGGTCGGCGGCAAGCTCGTCATCGATCACTGGGTCGACGACTGGAACCGTGAACAGTCGAGCGACCCCGTGGAATTGACCGCGGGCACGGCTTACGACATCAAGGTCGAGTACTTCGAGCACTACGGAGGCTCCAACCTTCACGTGCGCTGGACACCGCCCGGTGGCACGAAGACGGCCGTCCCGCAGTCCGCCTTCCTGCTGCCCGAGGGCTACGACTACAACGGTGCCATCGCCGCCACGGTCCTCAAGGATGGCCGGACGCTCAGGCTCGACTTCGCCCAGTCGCTCCAGACGCCCCCGGCCGGACTCGCCGGCCACATGACCGCTGTGATCGGCGGTGCCACCTGGCCGCTCGGCGAGGCCCGGCTGAACCAGGCCGACGCCAAGTCGCTGCTGGTCGCGCTCAAGGAGCCCGTCGTCGGCAACAAGACCGGCACCGCACGCGGCATCGCCGACGTCCGCTACGACGGAACGGGCGGCCTGACCGGCACGGACGGCAACGTTGTCAAGTCCTTCTGGAGCACCGGGGCCAACCACTCGACGTACGAACTGCGTACCCCGTGGGCCGACGACGTCACCCCGGCCAACGCCCACCGCGAGTACCCGAGACCGCAGCTGACCCGTGGCGCCTGGCAGAACCTCAACGGCACCTGGCAGTTCGCCGCAGCCAAGCCGGGCGAGCAGCCGCCGGTGGGCAAGAACCTCGCTGAGAAGATCCTCGTCCCGTACCCCGTGGAGTCCCAGCTGTCGGGGATCGAGCGGCACGAGGACCGCATGTGGTACCGGCGTACCTTCACTGTCCCGGCCGACTGGAAGATCGGCTCCGGCAAGCGTCTACAGCTGAACTTCGGCGCGGTTGACTGGCGGACGGAGGTCTACGTCAACGGCACCAAGGTCGCCGATCACCAGGGCGGCTACGACAAGTTCAGCGCCGACATTACCGACGCCCTCAAGCCGGGCCGTACCCAGGAGCTGATCGTCGGTGTCTACGACCCGACCGACGCTGCGAACGGCGAGAACCCGCCCATCGGCAAGCAGCGCCTCGACCCCAGTGGCATCTGGTACACGCCGAGCTCGGGCATCTGGCAGACGGTGTGGCTGGAGCCGGTCGCGGCCGACCACGTCGATTCGCTCAAGCTCACCCCGGATGTGAGCGCGGGCACCCTGACGGTCGAGCCGCAGGGCGTGCGGGACGGTCTTCCGGTCACGGCAGCGGCGTACGACGGCAAGCGGCGCGTGGCCACCGTCACCGGACGCAGCGGCACCGCGCTCACCTTGAAGATCCACAAGGCGCACCTGTGGTCGCCCGACGATCCGTTCCTGTACGACCTGAAGGTGACTGTCGGCACCGACCGCGTCGGCAGCTACTTCGGCATGCGCTCCATCGCCGTCGAGAACGTGAACGGCACCCCGCGCACCGTCCTCAACGGCAAGCCGGTGTTCATGATGGCCACCCTCGACCAGGGCTTCTGGCCGGACGGCCTGCACACCGCGCCGAGCGACGAGGCACTGGCCTACGACCTGCGGATGCACAAGACCATGGGCTTCAACGCGGTCCGCAAACACATCAAGGTCGAACCGGACCGCTGGTTCTACTGGGCGGACCGACTTGGCCTGCTCGTGTGGCAGGACATGCCCGCGATGACCGCGGGGGTGAACCCGGACACGGCATCACGCGCCGAGTACGAGCGCGAGATGAAGCAGATGATCGACGAGCACATCAGCAGCCCGTCGGTCGTCATGTGGGTCACCTTCAACGAGGGCTGGGGCCAGTACGACATGGCCCGCATCGCCGACCAGGCCAAGGCCTGGGACCCGACCCGGCTGGTCAACAGCATGTCGGGCCTCAACCTCGGTGCCGACGGCGGCACCGGCGACATCATGGACGAGCACGGCTACCCGAGCCCAGCACTGCCCCCACACCCGGACGGCGAGCGCGCCCTGGTCAGCGGCGAGTACGGCGGTCTCGGCCTGGCCGTGCCCGGACACGCATGGTCCGTACAGCAGTCCTACGTCGATGTCGACCCGGACACCTACACCGACGACTACCTCACCAAGCTGGCCGAGGTGCACGCCCTGGCCTGCGAGGGCGGCAACGGCGCGGTGTACACCCAGATCACGGACGTCGAGGGCGAGCTCAACGGGCTGATCACATACGACCGCAAGGTCGTCAAGCCCGATGTACGACGGCTCAAAGCGGCCCACGAAACGCTGATCGACGACGCGTCGCGGGCGACCCCCGCCGGCTGCGCCTGACCCGAAGCCGCCCGGCGAACGTCACCAGGTCTCACCGGGCGGCCCCATCCTCCTCCTCAGGGAGTCCGATTGGAGGGACACTCGATAACCGACATATCGAGCTGGCTGACTTGCAGAAGGTACCTGACGACGGGTCCCCGGCGTCCTGCGCAATGTCGGGTTCCGGCGGCACAAAGGCTCCGCGACTTGGCCGGGCTCCGGCCGGGAGGATGGGGGAATCGTTTGGCTAGGTGATTGGGGGCCTCTATGAGTCTGTCGGGACAGATAATCCCGCTGGTGGGCGTTGCGCTGGGCGCTGTTATGTCGTTTCTGGTGAGTAGCTTGAACGACCGGGCGCGGTGGCGTCGTGAGCAGTCTGTGCGCTGGGACGAGCGGCGCCTGGACGCCTATGCCGAGTACATCCACGCGGTCAAAGAGCTCGCGGGCCGCTATCAGCGCATCGCGGCGGGCCGCGGGCTGGTGACGGGGCCCACGCCGCTGGAGCTCACCGCCGAGGTGCTCGCCGAACTCGGCGCGGCTGAGGCCCGCCGTTCCGCGCTGTCGGAGACCTGCGGGCTGTTGGGAGACACTGATACGAACACTGCGTCCAAGACGTTGGACTATTGCCTGTGGCGGCTGGAGCACCTGGCGCGGGGTGTGCCCACGGAAGTCGAACAGGGCTGGGAACAGGCGTACGTGGAGTTCAGAGACGCGCAGCGGCGGTACCTCGAGCATGCGCGCGCCAGTTTGGGGGTGACCGGTCCTGTCAACCGGGACGTCGCATGGCCCTTGGCCTGGCGCCCCGCCGGTCGATCGTCGCGCGCTGAGTGATGAGTCCATACCGGTTCGCGGCCGGAGCCAGAGCGGGATCGTGGCGACGGTGACGGTGCCGTGGAAGACGTAGGCCCTCTTGTCGAAGCACGTTGCCACGGCCCGGTGGACCTTGAGCTCGTTGATCATCCGCTCGACTTCGTTCCTGCGTGCGTCCCAGGTCAGGTCGAAGCCGGCGGCTCGGCCTCCCTTGCTTCCGCGGCCCTCGCCCGACGTCCTTCGGCGAGTGCGGAGCAAGGTGTGCTGGCACCGTGTCTTGCCGAGGGCGAGGCGACGTGCTTTCTGTCGCGTCACTATCGGTAAGTGGCCGAGCCGATTGCCGTGTCCGACGACGCTCCGGCCCGCGCGAGTGCATGCTGTCAGGGCCGCAGGAGCCTGACCGCGAGGAAGCACGGAGCTTGGTGCAGCTTGTCGTAGGACATTTCGTCGACTTCTCGGAGGCCAGGCGCAGGGCGTGGTTCGACGAGTCTTTCCAGGTTGAATCCGGCGGCCAGCAGGTCGCCCAGGAACGTTTCCAGCGGCATGCGTTGGTAGCGGATTGTCAACCTGCCCCCGGCGAGGGGGAGGTCCACCCAGCCGTCGGCGTAGTACGAGCCACCGAATTTCCGCCAGTCGGCCGTCGGGTGGGTGGTCGGGGCGCAGCCAAATGGCCAGAACCAGGGCGGCTGTCGCGTAGGCGGCACCCGAGAGAAGGAACAGCCCGGCCAGGCGGGGGATGCCGAGGGCGTGAGCGAAGTCGCTCGCGGGCGCGGCGAGATTGGGGCCGACCACGCCGCCCAGGGTGGTGGCGACCAGCACGGTGGACAAGGCGCGGGCGCGGTACTCGGGAGCCGCCAGGTCGGCACCGGCGTAGCGGGCCAGCAGGCTCGTGGCCGTACCGGCGCCGTAGACGAACATCGCGACGAGCAACAGCGCGGAGCTGCCGGCGACGGCAGCGGCGATGACGCCCGCGCTGCCGATGGCACCAGCCAGGAACCCGGCGACAAGACCGGGGCGACGGCCGTGCGCTTGAGAGATACGCCCGACGGCGATGGCCGCCAGCGCGGAACCGGTGGTGGACAGGGCACTGAGCAGACCGGCCAGGCCGGTGGAGCCGAGCATGTCCTGCGCGAGCAGGGCACCGACGGTCACACCCGCCGCCAGTCCGGCGCCGCTGAGGACCTGAGCAGCGATCAGGACGATCAGGACGCGGCGCTGTGCCTGAGATCGCGGAAGGTCCTCGAGCCGAGCAGGCACGGTAGTCGTCACAAAAGAGTTCCTTTGCCAGGCGGGACCCGGCCGGACGGCGCCCCCGGCGGGTCTGGCGGGTCTCGCGGGGGTGGAGAAGGCGCGTGCGCACCTGCGGGGCAAGCCGGGCCGGGGATGCCGCGGGCCGACCGGCCCTGACGAAGCACCGGTCGGCGTCCGACCTGCCGGCTGCGCGGTCAGCCCCGGTCACAGAGGTCCAGGCGGTCAAGCAGCCCGGCGTCGGTGAAGGCGGCAACCAGTTCGTCACGGCCCTCGGTGAAGTGCGCCCAGCTGTCGTAGTGGACGGGAATCACCCGGCGGGCACCGAGGATCCGGGCAGCGTCGGCGGCCTGCGCGCTGTCGAGGACGATCAGCGCGCCGTCGAAGAGTATGGGGAAGCGGGGAGCCCCGGCGAACAGGATGGCGGTGTCCACCGGGCCGAACCGTTCGGCTATCTCCTTGACCAGGTCGAGCGAGGCGTTGTCGCCGCTGACGTAGACGGTGGGCAGGCCCTCCCCGGTCAGGACGAATCCGACGACCTGGCCGGTGATCGGTTCGACTTCCTCACGCGCGCCGGGCCCGTGGACGGCGGGCACGCCCGTGACAGTGATCGTGCCGCCACCGGGGCGGTCCAGCTCGACCGATTCCCAGTCGGCCAGCCCTCTGGCTCCCGCCCCCAGACGCTGCCCGCCTTCGGGCGTGGTCAGGGTCAGCGGGACGTCGGCGAGCAGTGCCCGGCCGGTGTCGTCGAGATTATCGGGGTGCTCGTCGTGGGAGAGCAGGACCGCGTCGATACGGCCAAGGCGGGCCGGCGCGGCGGAGGACGGCGCCGTCTTGGTCAGCCGGCCGCCCGGCACGTGGTAGTCGCGGGGCGAGTCGAAGGTCGGGTCGGTCAGGAACCGCAGGCCACCGTATTCGAAAAGGGCGGTCGGGCCGCCGAAGACGTGGACAGGGATCTGCTCAGTGGTCGCGCTGGTACCAGCCATCAAAACCTCACGGATGGGAAGTGGTTAATCCGTGAAGAACGGTAGTGGTGCATCACGGATGAACGCAAGCCGTACCATGAGAGGTATGCGCGAGACCCCGACCGCCGAATCCGTGCCACCGCCCGCGCCGGGGGCGGGGGAATACCTCGCCCTCGACTTCGTCAACAGCGCCATCGCGCTGCCCGGAGGGCACTTCATCGATCTCCTCGGCACCCCCGAGGCCGCGAATCGGTGGCTCACCGAACACGGCCTCGCGCCGGCTGACGCCGAGGTGCAGGAGATGTGCGCGACGCAACTGCGCTCCCTACGCGAACACCTCAGGGCATTGTTCGCCGCCCGCGTCGCCGGGCTGCCTGCCCTGCCCGCGGCGCTGTCCGCCGTCAACGATGCGCTGGGCAGAGCTCCCACGGCCGCTCTGCTGTACTGGGACGATAAGAACGGCCCCTACCGCGCGGCGCCGTGCCCCACCAACGAGATCCTCGACCGCGCGCTCGCGACCCTCGCGGCCAACACGGCCGACCTTCTCACCGGCCCCGACGCCGACCGCCTCACCGGCTGCGGTTCCACCCCCTGTAACCGCTACCTGCTGCGCCACGGGCGCCGCCACTGGTGCTCCACCCGCTGCGGCGACCGCGCCCGCGCCGCCCGCGCCTACACCCGACGCACTCGGTCGAAAGCAGACTGACGAGCCCCGTTCCGCCCGGGGCGAGCGTGCCCCGGCCTGTCGCGCCACCGAGCGAGCGTCAGCGCGGCCGTAGGGCACAGCGCGTACGATCCCGCTGCGCCGGCGGCGTCTCCCCAGTGGACAGCCAAGGCGTGTCCCGGCCGCCGTCTACGGCCCGTGCCGCGCCCGGCGCGCGGGCAGGCGTTGGTACCGGTGACGGACGGCTTCCGCACCGACCACGTCGAGGGCCGGCCCTGCGCCTGCCCCTTCCCGCGCGTGGTCGCCCGGATCGGTGGCACCGCGTACCCGGCTTGGAACTCCTCACCGAATGACTTCAGATGTCTTTAGGTAGGCTCCCGCCATGACGCTCGGGTACTGGGAACGGCACGGCTTCGACGACTTGGCGGTGGCGGCCGACCGGGACGAGCTGCTCAAGTCGGCGGACCAGAACCCGGACCCGTGCGCCGCCTTCCTCAACCTGCTGCGCTCTGGGCGGCGGGACGCGGTGTGCACGGCGCTGGAGTACTTCCACTATGAGGACCGGCAAGCCCGGTGGGGCTTCGGCAACCCACTGGACGAGCACGCCGCGGAGGTGCTGGACCGCGCCCGGTGGGTGCTGCGCGGGACGCCGCTGCCGGAAGCGCGAGGGCAGGACCGGGCCAGCGCGCTGTGGGCGATCCAGAACCACGCCGAGGCTGTGGACGCCCCACTGATCACCGCCGTGCTGCGCGCCGCGGACGGCGACGTGGTCGACGATGGCGCCGTGTCCGCCGCCGGGCAGTGCCTCTACGCCTGCGATGTCCCTGAGGACCGAGAACTTGTCGCCCAGCTCGGCGCGATGGCCCTGGACGAGGACCGCCCCCTGCCAGTTCGCGTGGCATGCGCAGGGGCGCTGGCCTCGGCGGAGTCCGACCAGGCCGCCGAACTCGCGGCACGGCTGACCGACCTCCCGGAACTCGAGCTCCAGCTGGCTGGCGCCCTTGTCCTCACCGCCCACCTCGACACGCATCGCCCCCTCCTCGAACGCCTGGTGGCCACCTGGCCCCCCAACACCCCTCAGGCAGACGACATCCGCGATGCCTTGGAGGAGGACGAGGATGATGCGTGACGTGCTCATAGAACTCCCGACGACCTGATCTTCGAGGCGGTTGGCTCGCTCCGGGACCGGTGGTCTGGGGGTGCGGGGTGGCTCGGCCGAAGCCGTGGGTGGTCGACGATGTGTTGTAGGCGGTGGTCCCCGCCCATATCGTGGGCTGTTCCGGGGCAACCAGCTGATGCAGTTTCCCCGTGATCTCGGACACTCTTCTTCTACGCACCCCGGACCTCTTCGTCCGCGATGCTGCTACGTCTGCTGCACCGTGCGGCGCCTCGCGCGCCACGGGTGTGTTCGGTGTAGTGGGTGTGGGGTTGGTCGGTCCGGCGCGTGCTGCTCCTGGTGCCGGAGAGCGATGACACGCGGGGCCGGCGGCGCGCGAGGACTGTTCGGGCAGCGGGGGAGTGCTGCACGCCGCCGCCTCACGGATGGTCAGTCCAGCGGCATGCGGATGACAGGATCGAAGGGATGCTTGTTGAAACCGGTCCGCAGATTACGGCAGTCCGGTGCCTTGCACATGAAAATGTCCTCGACGCTCTTCCGGCCTGTGCGGTTCTTGAGCCAGGCCTTCTCGCCGGCGGTGAGGCGACGGTGTTGTTCGTCAGATTGGCAGGTGTAGCAGTACATCTTCTGGTCTGGCATGACATCTCCTGAAAGGGGCAGACAAGCCAACTGTGAGCCTATGAAGCCACCTTGGGTGACAGCCAGTACGTAACAGGACAACTCGGGCCGCTCGTCCAGGAATTCGTGCAGCAAACAGTCGTACGTCTGCTGCACGGCGCCGCTGCCCGGCTCAGCTGGTGCTGTCCGTGCCCCACTGCTCCATCGAGCCGGCGGGTGCTTCAGCAGCATTCTGCGGCGGGATTGAGCCGTCGCCCTGTTCGTGAGGCGCATCGCGTCCGGTGCACGGCCCCACCGTGAGGCGTTGTACACCGGGACTGTCGGTCGGCCGAGGGTTCTGACCGACCTTGAGCCGGGGGCGGTTTCCCTCGTGCCAGCGGCCGCAGCGCCGCGGAACACCGCAGAACCTGCTCACGGGCGTGGGCGGGTCCTGTTGGCGGTGTTGGGGCTGGGCCGGAACGAGGCGGGTGAAGGGGTTGCCGTACTGGTCCAGGCGCACGATAGTCCGTTGGGCCCGTTGCCCCGGAGACCTGGGCAGGTGCGCCGGGCGCAGAGGAGGACACCGGCGCCAACGGGGCCACCGGCTAGCGATGACCGCACACACCATCAACTGGAGCTGGCGAAAGAGCATCAGCGGCAGGACCACCGGCCCGGCCGCGTTGCCGGACAGCACCGCGGCCAGACGACTTCAGCTTCTGGCGCGTCGGCATCTGTCCCGTGACGGCGAACGTTGAGTGTGTGCGTCATCGTTGTGGACGGTCACGCAATTCGGCTCTGTCGAAGATCTTGCGACGCGCCCATTCCGGTGCCTCCCAGTACTCGGATAGGCGGCACGGCGAGGTTCAGTAGCGGTGGTTGGGCCAGTGCGGGTCTTCCCATCGAGCGGGACCAGCGACTCCTATCAGCCGTATCCGGTGGAGCAGTTCCTCGGGGACATCCTGGGTGTGCAGCCGTGCAGGGGCGTGACGGACCAGCCAGGCCGCGAGCTCGGTGCGCAGAGCATCGGCGTTGTCCCACGCCTCCCATGGAAGTTGGTCTCCCAGCAGGTCGTACTCCCAGTGGGTGGCCGCTCCGGCCAGGTGCTGATCGGCAACGGGGTGATCGAGTGTCTCCCAGGTGCTGAGCCACGGGCTGAGCGTGGCGGATGCCTCGGCGCACAGCGCGAGGACTTCATGCACGGGGACGGCGGGGTCCGATTCGGTGAGGCTGTGAGCCCACCAGGCATGCAGGAACTCCCATACCGCAGTGCTTTGGCGCGCGGGCCACTGCTGCCAGTGGCCATAAGCGAACGCGCGTCCGACCTCGTCCATGCCGAACAGGGGCTCCACGCGGCCGCTGACCAGCGCCCTGGCGAACTGAGGCAGGATCCGGCGCAGCACCGCGCCGTGGTCGTTCCAGTCGGGGGCAGTCCAGGTGCGATGCAGTAGGTCCGGGTCGAGTTCCACGTCCGCGACCTTCAATCGCGCAAGCTCTTCTTCGCTGCCCCAGTGGCAGTCACACTGGGTCTCGTCGCTGCGGGCGGTCATTCCGCGAAAGGTGACGGCCAAGGAGTCCAGAGCACGGTCGAGTCGGATTCGTGCGGCAATATCCGCGAGGGTCATTGTTGTCGGCACAGCCTTAGAGGACTCCAGGCGGCTTCCGCCAACCGAAGATCACAACCTTACCGGCCCCATCCGCCATCGTCGCCAAGATTGCCTCCCTCTCCCGGCCGCCTGCGATGGCCCAGGTGGGGCGGCCTGAGCACCAAGGTCCACCTGGCCAGTGACACCCAGGCACGGCCGTTGGCTTTCCATATCACCGCAGGTCAGGCCGGTGACGCGCCTGCCTTCGAGGCGTTCATGGCCAGGATCCGGGTCCCGCGAGGCGGGCTCGGCAGGCCTAGAACCCGACCGGCGGTCATCCTCGCGGGCCGGACTTACTCCTCCCGCGCTATCCGCCGGCATCTCCGCCGCGCGGCATTCGAGCGGTCATCCCGCAGCCAACCGACCAGATCGGCCACCACCTGCGGCGCGGCCGCGACGGAGGCCGCCCACCTTGCTTCGATGCCGAGGCGTACATGCAGCGGAACGCCGTCGAACGGTGCATCAACCGCCTCAAGCAGTGGCGCGGCCTGGCCATGCGAACCGACAAACTCGCCATCGCCTACCAGGCCGCCCTCCACCTCGTCGCCGTTCTCCTCCGGACGCGACGCTGACCCAAGGTGAGATGGCTTTCATTCGTAGAAGAACAGCTCAAGGTCTTCGATGGAACCTGGCCCGGTCAGGAAGGCCTCCGCTCTGGCGATCTCATGTTCTGGTGGCGGCCCGCCTCCTCGGAGCTGCTTCATCCATATTTCGCCTTGCTCGCCGATCGCGTAGATTCCGGACAGCAGCTCGGCCATGCCCGCAGGGTGCGTCGGGCTGTGCCCGACGGCGGGTTGGAGTTCCCACCCGCCTGCCCGGGCAGCCAGCCGGACCACCCCGGCCCAGTTCGCGATCCGCCCGATACGCACGTGCCACGAGTCCTTGGTGAACGGCGCCAATTTGCCACCATGCAGGGCGTTGGTGGCAGCCCTGATGTCCGCCATCACCTGCCGTTCCACGGCATCACGGACCCAGCGCCCTTCCTGCGCTTCTTTGATGGCGGCGGACCACCACTCCCATGCGCCGTCCAGCCGGGCTGTGAACGTATCCATGCCGACAGGTTTCCACGCGCGACACCGTCAGCCTTCAGAGGGAGGTCGATCAACCCGAGGAACAACTGCTCAAACAGACAACGCAGCTACCTACTCGTAGATCCGGGCGGCTGAGAGTTGTAGGGCTACGGATCTCCAAGTGACGGGTTCGAGTTGCGCGTGGTGTGGCGAATTGGCATCCACCCACGCGGCCCAGGCGCCGAGCCAGTCGTAAAGGGTGCTGTGCGCCCAGCTGCCTCCATCGCCTGCCCATTGACCACGATCGATCTTTGCCTGGCACTCCCTTTGGTCCCGGGTGAAGTCGGCGGCGAGCGTCGCCACATGCCTCTGGAGGCCGCGGGGCGTGTTGACCTCGTCCGGCTCGATCCCGGAATTCGCGAGCACGCAGTTGAAGTCCGGCGATGTGGTGCGAGCGGTTTCCAGTTGGTAAGCCAGTCCTCGCCAGCCGGGTCGGCCCGGTGCTTCTTCGTGAAGCAGGTCGGTGCCGTCGAGGCGGCCGCCGAGTAGGCGGGCCCACTCCCACAGCAGGGGATGCGGGCACATTGAGAGGTTATGGGTCGCCCTGGCCTGCGTCGACCAGATTGCTTGAGACGCGTCATCATGATCTTCCGGAACTGATCAGGAGTGCCTGACCATCCAGAGCTGGGATCAGTTCAGCACGTCCGCGCCGAACCAGATCCTTTGAGACGGGACAAATTTGCAGAAGCTGCCCGGACGGCTGGTCACGCGGTGGGGCGCGGTCCGGTAGGTGCCCTTGCTGTGGTGGTACACGGAGCGGTCGAAGGCGTCGGCGTCGGGGATGTCGCCAGGTAGGCGCGCTCGGCGTCGTAGAGGATGGCGAAGGATTCAGGGTCAGCGACCAGGTGGTCTATGACGTCCTTGAGAGCAGACGGGCCCTCGTCGTATGCGAAGGTGGCGTGGGCTTCTCGTGGATGCGGTTATTGGGCAACTCAGTTGCCGTCGATGATGTACGCGGCAATCATGCGAGCGAGGGCCCTCGGCACCCCGTACAGCGACCGTAGTGAGCGAGAGAAAGCGCATCCGTCAGGTGAGGTCGTCGGGGTTGATGCCCTGGGCCCGCGCCAGGGCGAACAGGACACGCTCGATGGTGTCGAGCCGCTGCGCGATCGTACGGTCCCCCGGGGTACCGACGGCGTTGGCGAGCGAGTCGATGTTCCCGAACGCCGTGGCCTGCTGCTCGCCGATCCGCTGAAGCTGCTCACCGTGCTCGGCCAGGGTCCGACCGGTACGGAACGCCTCCGCCTCCAGGTCCCGGAGCCGTTCGTCATACGTTGCCATCTCTCGCGCCATGAGCCCATCCTCTCAGAGACACGAGGGCCGACGGACATCGACCAACGAAGACCAATCGGATTCGTCCAGTTCGAACTGGACCAAGACCGCCGCGATCGTCTGGCCCCCCGCGGCTGTGACCTGGCGGAGAAGGGACCGCGGATGCCGGACCCGGTTCATGCGGATGACGCGGGATGCAAGATCACCCATCGTCCTGTTGACGTCCCCGCCTTCTTGGCCAGGACATCCGGCCCCTCGAGGACGGGCGCGGGCCTGGCATGGACCGTGCCGTCACCGTATGCCCTTGGATCAGCGTATCGGAATGGCCGAGGAGCCCTGTGATGGCGCCGGCGAGGGCTTCGGTGGTGTTCTTGGCGCACTGGCGGAGTGTCGGTATTCGAGGGTTGCAGTATTCGCCCACAGGGCGAGCACTCCCACACCCGGTCGCGGTGACAAGGCGTACAGCTCTCACCGCAGCGGGCGCTGTCTGCGCGAAGACACCGGATCAAGAAGAAGAGATCGACCTCTTGCGGTGAACCCGCGCCGGCGCCCGCGCTCCGGTGCGGGCCTTCGTCCTCTGCCACCGCGTCGTACGGGCCCCTCACGGCAGTGGAATCCCGCACGACAGAAGGCTCACCCGGCGCTACGAGGTTCACGACGCCGGTACGGCACCGATCTGCTGCATCACCCCGAGGTGGTCGGGCTGGCCCCGTTCGCCGACGATCCGGCCGTCGGCCATGTAGTAGAAGCTCATGGCCTGCACCGAGATCTTGTTGCCGAAGTGTCACCTGATGACCACCGGGTGACCGCCACCTGCCGGGCGCTTTGTCGGATCCCAGGAAACGATGGGAGACGTCACCGCGAGCAACCAGCCGCCGAAGCCCCGCGCGAACAGCCGAACCGCGCTGGAAGGACGTGCCATGACCGCCACCGCTCCCAAGGCCCCAACTGCACCAGGAGTGCGGTCCTGGTGGGGAATCCCGTACGCCACCGCCGAGCGATACCGCCGACCCATGGTCGCGGACTTCGATCCGGACCGCTCCTATGACCGCAAGGGCGTCGTTTCCGTCCAGCCCGACAGCGGCGACTGGCTCGAAGCAGACAGCGGGATGGGCGAGGACTGCCTGAACCTGAACGTGTGGGCTCCCGAGCAGCCGGCCGGGGAGGCGCTGCCGGTGGCCGTGTACGTCCACGGCGGCGGATTCGAGTACGGCGCGAACACGCAGATCACCTCGAACGCCGCCGGTCTCGCCGCGTCGGGACGCGTGGTGGGCGTGTCGGTCAACTACCGGCTCGGCGCGCTGGGTGCGCTCTCGCTCTCGCAGTATGGCGGGCGGCTCGCCGAGGCCAGCAACCTGTTCCTTCAGGACATCATCGCCGCGCTCACCTGGATCAAGCAGAACATCGCCCACTTCGGCGGCGACCCCGACAACGTCACGGTCTACGGCCACAGCGGCGGCGCCTATGCCACCTTCGGGCTGCTCGGCGCCTCCTCCGCCAACGGCCTGTACCGGCGCCTGGCCGGGTTCTCCGGCGGGCCCGCTCGTATCGTCCCGGTCTGGTGGGCGGAGGAGCTCGCGCACCGGTTCGTCACCGAACTCGGCGTCGCGGACAACCCCGACAAGCTGATCGACCTCGACGCGACTGCCCTGATGGCCGCCCTGCGCAAGGTCTGTCCGACGGACCTCGGAGTCCGCGGCGGGGTGGACAACCAGGCCACCGGCGTCGTCCTGGACACCGGACAGCCCGGCGCGGTGGTGCACGCCCACCCCATGGATGTCCTCGCCTCGGGCTCCCACCGTGACGTTGACGTGCTGCTGAGCATGGCCAGTGACGACATGGGCTGGTGGGTGGCGAACGACCTCGACCGCTTCGACCCGCACACGCTCGACCGTGTCACCGACGAGGTCGCGGGGTGGCGCATTCCCCGCTCCCGCGCGAAGAAGATCGTCGATGCCTACGACCAGGGCGGCTGCACCCCTGCCGAGGTCCGCGCCGCGCTCATGGCGGACTACCTCTTCGCGCTCCCCGCGGGCCGCGGCGCCCTGGCGCACGCCGCCGCGGGCGGCGACGCCCATCTCCTGATGATCGGGCCGGCCGAGGGTGCGCCCGCCGTGCACGGCACCGAGATGTGCGCCCTGGTGGGCCAGGAACAGCCGGGCCGCAGCTCGGATCAGGCCGAGCGTGACACGCGGATCCGCGACATCGTGCTCGACTTCGTCGCCGGTGAGCAGGCCGGTCTGTGGCCCGCCGTCACGGACCGGCTCACTTCGGGAAGCGTCGGCAACCTGCCCTTCGAGGCGGGCGCCCACTACCAGGCGGCCCTCGACCTGTGGGAGAACATCGACCGCCCCTGACGGTCACCGGGCGATACCGAGATACGCAACGGCGCAGGGTCACCACTGACTGATCACCCGGGTACCTGTGCCTGGAGTCCCGGCTCCGCCTTCGCATTCCCGGGGAGAATAGAGCTAGGAGTTCGGCATGAGCCAATCGACAGCAGCCGGCGGCGCCGCACAGGCGACGATGCGGGCCGTCGTCGTCACCCGGCCCGGCGGCCTCGACGCACTGGAGATCAAGGACGTGCCGGTGCCCGTACGCAAGCCCGGCTGGGTGCGGATCAGGGTGAAGGCGTTCGGTGTCAACGAGTCCGAGGTCACCACCCGCAAGGGTGAGTCGGACGCGGAGGTCACCTACCCGCGGGTGCCCGGCATCGAGGGCGTCGGCGTGGTCGATGAGGCCGACGAGGACAGCGGGCTGCGGCCGGGCCAGCAGGTGGCCACGATGATGGGCGGCATTGGCCGCTCGTACGACGGCGCGTACGCCCAGTACGTGACCGTCCCCGCGGCGCAGGTCATCCCGTTCGAGACCGGCCTGCCGTGGGAGGTCCTGGGCGCGCTTCCGGAGATGTTCCAGACCGCCTACGGATCGCTGACCACCGGCCTGGACCTCAAGGCCGGGCAGACGCTGCTGATCCGCGGCGGCACCTCCACGGTCGGGCTGAGCGCGGCCACGATCGCGAAGGACCTCGGAGCCACCGTGCTGTCCACCACCCGCAGCTCGGAGAGGGCCGGGGAACTGCGGGCCGCGGGCGCAGACCACGCCCTCGTCGACAGCGGCACGATCGCCGACCAGGTGAGCGAGCTGATGCCAGAGGGTGTCGACGCCGTACTGGAGCTGGTGGGCTGCTCGGTCCTCGCCGACACCCTCCGCACCGTCCGCCGCCACGGCACGGTCTGCTTCACCGGAGCCCTGGCGGGCCAGTGGACGATCCCCGACTTCACCCCGTTCATGATCCCCAACGGGGTGCGGCTGACGTCCTACGGCGGTCAGGCCGCCGACCTCCCGGCCGACGTCTTCGCCCACCAGCTCCAGGCCATCGCCGCAGGGCGCCTCAACGTCCCGGTCGCGAAGGTCTACCACGGCCTGGAACAGGTCCGTGACGCCCAGGCCGACGTCGAGTCCGGCACCACGCCGGGCAAGCACGTCGTCGTCCTGGACGACTGAGACCTGGGCGACTGAGAAACGACAACCAACCACCCCCGATGCGCGCCGGTCGACAACGGCCGGCCACAGCAGCCGTAAGAGGAACTGGCACAGGAACTGATATGGGACGGCCGTGGCCGTGGCCGTGGCCGTGCCTGGCAAATGGCCGACCAGCCCCAAGCCTCGATGGTAAGTGGATCGACTTGCCATCGCGATGGTGTGGAAGTTACCTTCGCGGGGTCCGTGCCGAACTGAAGCTCGTACCCCGATGAACATGGCGTACGTGTCGGCCGCCGACGATCACTCCGGCAACACCCCAGAGGGCAGGACCCATATGAAAATCCGACTGACCGCCGGAGAAACCGTCCTCAACGCAACCCTCGACGACAACGCGACGGCACGCGACTTCGCCTCGCTGCTTCCGCTGAGGCTGCAGACGAACGACCTGCTCAAGCGCGAGAAGTACGGTCACCTGCCCCGGTCTCTCGCCACGGGAGGCACGCCGCAGTCCAGCTACAAGATCGGCCACATCGCCTACTGGTCACCCGGTCCCGACATCGCCATCTTCTACGACCACGACGGCCAGTCCATCCCCGCCCCCGGCATCGTCATCCTCGGCGAAATCGAGTCGGAGGCCGATGTCTTCAAGAAGTACGACGGCGCGGTCGACGTCACCATCGAGGCCGTCGACTGAGACCCAGCCGGAGCCGCCGAAGTCGTCAACCAACGAGAGGAGGGGTCATGTCCCGGGTCTCGTCATCGGGGCGACCGGCGGCGTCGGCTCCCGCCTCGCCGCACAACTCATCGAACAGGGCGACCAGGTCGTGGGCCTTCACCGCCATACCGGGCAGGCGCACACCTTGGAATCCGACGGAATAGAGCCGGATCTCGGCGACCTGACGTCGCTCAGCGTCGACACTCCAGCCGCCCGTCAAAGGTGCCGACGCAGTCGTCTTCACCGCGAGCGCGAGCGGAGGCCAGCCCGCGACAGGCGGACGCCGTCGACGGGCAGGGCGTGGAAATCGCGGCAACCGCCGCAGCGAAGGCAGGAGTTGGCCGGTTGCTCCTCGTTTCCGCCTTCCCGTGCGCGGCCCGCCCCACCGGACACGTGTCCCTTCGTGGTGGGTGGACATCAGGAGAAGCCTATGAGCGCGCCAGCACGCCGTCGGGATGCGGCGCAGAACCGGACCCGCATCCTGGAGGCCGCCCGCGCAGCCGTTGCCGAGTCCAACGACGTCCCCCTCAACGAGATCGCCAAGCGCGCCGGTGTAGGACAGGGAACGCTCTACCGGCACTTTCCCAACCGCGAAGCGCTCCTCGCCGAGGTGTACCGGCGCGATGTCGAAGAACTCGTGGTCGCCGCCTCCGCTCTGCTGGCGGGACACGAGCCTGTGGAAGCCTTGCGTAACTGGCTCGACCGAGTGATCGACTACGCCGACATCAAGCGCGGCGTCCTGGCAGCGCTTGAGGCGGCGGCGTGGCAGGACCTTGCCGCCCAAAGCCACAACCCCATCGAGGGCGCCCTCGGTCACCTGCTGGACGCCGGGAAAGCGGCAGGTTCCATCCGCGCAGACGTGGACGCCCACGGGGTCCTCCTGCTCATCGCATACCTCGGCCGACTGGACCGGGATGAGTGGGAATCAAGGGCACGGCCTTTGATGAACGTCATCCTCGACGGTCTTTCCCGACAAGACGCGGACCGGTGAGGGCAGAGGACTGGCCAGAATCGTCTGGCTATTCACTTAAGCGGAAATGACCGGGCACTGTTGACTGTTCATGGACGTGCCGAGGCCCGGCGGGCATCCGTGGCCTGGAACGTTCAGGTGTCGGCCGGGGCGGGTTTCCTCGGCCAGCTGGGGGTGGCGCCTTTCCGGGCAAGGCGCCTGGTCATGAGGTGATCGACGGCGAGTGGCACATCGTGCACTCCCATGGGGCGTTCACGCAGACCGCGAAGGGAGCCATCGCCTCCTGACGGGCACGGGGCCTACGCCGGGTTTCCGTCACGCGTCGGTCCTCGCTGCGCGGGCCGCGAAGGCGGCCGGGGTGAGACCGGTGCGGTCGCGGAAGAAGCGGCCGAAGTTCGCGGGATCGGTGAAGCCGAGGTGGACAGCCACAGCCCGGGCGTCCCACCGGGCACCTCCCAGCAGGCGTCGGGCTTCCAGGAGGCGCCGCTCGTCGATGAGTTCACGCACCCCCTTGCCGGTGGCGTCCCGGGCGGCACGGCTGAGGGTGCGGACCGAGCAGCCGAGCAACTCGGCGTAATCCGCGGCTTGATGCAGCTCGCGAAAGTGCAGCTCCAGGGCGTCCAGGAAGCGCCCGTACCTGTCGGCACGGCCACGGCCGGCGCGGGCCGTGGCGGCGGCCGTTGCCGTGCCGACGGGGGCGATGCCCGGGGAGTTGGCCAGGCGCAGCAGCAGCGATTCGAGCAGGCTGCGCCGCAGGGCGTGGTGGACGTCGAGGGGGCGGCGCCCGAGTGCGCGGTGTTCGTCCAGGAGCTGGAGTGCCGTCTGCTGGAGCCAGGCGGTGTCGTCGGGGTGCGGGCTGAGCACGGCAGGGGCCTCGTGCGCGGTGAGCGGGGCCAGGAGACGGGCGAGGTCGGGCCGCAGCACGTCCGGTTCGAACAGAATGAACGGGCCGCGGGCCGCGCCGGGCGGATGCCAGCACTGCGCGTGCCCGGGACGCACCCACAGCCACTGGCCGGGGGCGACGATCCGTGTGACGTGGTCGACGTCGTGCAGCAGCTCACCCTCGGTGACCGCGATGAGGTAGTGGAAGGTGGCACGGCCCGGACGGGGCGGGCTCCACGGCCAGTCGTCGTGCTGGGCGAAAAAATCCTCGACGGTACTCACCTCAAGGCCGTAGGGAGTACCGACCGGGGGCTGGAAACCGTACAGCGGAACCGCAGCTGGTCCGGCCTGCCTGCTCGGTTTGGAGTGTCGCTTGTCGACCATCACGTGTCCGCAGCCTACTGCCCTTCCAGTCGGCTTCGACGGAAGGATGGGACGTGCCACCGCGCCCGCGCGGCGCGCCCTCCGCCTCCTTCGATGCCACATTCCGTCACCACCTGAGAAGGCTCACCACCCATGAACGGATCGGCCCTGCACAAGACCGCCGCCGACTGCGCGGAGCAACTCCCCGGAGCCCACCTGGAGCACCCCTTCGGCCCCGACTGGGAGGTCTTCAAGGTGCGCGGCAAGGTGTTCATGCTGATGACCGAAGTCCCGGGGCGGCCCGTCGTGATCCTCAAGGCGGACCCCGGCGAGGCCCACGCCCTGCGGCAGCAGTACAGCCACATCACCCCCGGCTACCACATGAACAAGAAGCACTGGATCACCCTGGAGAGCGGGGAAGGCGTCGACAAGAAACTGGTCGAGGAACTCGTCACCGACTCCTACCGGCTCGTCGTCGCTCACCTGCCCAAGGCCGAGCGGCCCGTCGACCCGCACACCTACGGCACCGGCACGCGGGCGGCCCCGTGAGCGCGGCCGGCGACCGGCTCCAGGACACCGCCCGCCAGGCGGCCCGGGCCCTCCCCGACGTCAGCCACGGCTACCCCTTCACCCCCAGACTCGACGTGTACAAGGTCGCAGGCAAGGTGTTCCTGATCGTCACCGACGACCCGGACGAACAGATCATCACGGTCAAGTGCGAACCCGAACACGCCCGCGCGCAAGAACGCGGCTACCCCTCGATCACACCGGGCCGCTATCTCGGCAAACGCCACTGGATCTCCCTGGGACCAGGCCCCGGCATCACCGAGCGATTGGTCACCGACGCGGTCGAGGATTCCTACGACCTGGTCGTCGAGCGGCTGCCGCGACGCGACCGCCCCAGTGCCCGATGAGCGCCGCGAGCTTCCCCTCTCCGGCCTGGCCGAACCGCCCCAGACCGCCGATGGTAAGTGGATCAACTTGCCTCCAGAGTGGCGTGGGGGTTACCTTCAGGTGGTGAGTCCGTCGACTTACCTTACGACTCGGCAAGGAACAATGAAGATGAATCGTCTTGCGGGCAAGCGCGCCCTCATCACCGGCGGCACGAGTGGGATCGGTCTGGAGACCGCGCAGCGTTTTGTCACGGAGGGGGCCGACGTGCTGGTCACGGGGGTCACCCCGGCCAGCATCGAGAAGGCGCGGCAGATCCTTGGGGACAAGGTGCCGGTGGTCCAGGCCGATGCGCGCGATCTCGATGCGCAGCGCGGCCTGGCGGAGCGGGTGCGTGAGCACTTCGGACAACTGGACGTGGCGTTCCTGAACGCCGGCGTCTCGGACTGGCGGCCGTTCGAGGACCACACGGAGGACAGCTACGACCGGCTCTTCGACATCAACGTCAAGAGCGTCTTCTTCCTCACGCAGGCCCTGGTGCCCGTGCTGGCCAACCCGTCCTCGGTCATCCTCAACGCGTCCAACAGTGCGCACGGCGGTTACGGTCACTCAAACGCCTACGCCGCGACCAAGGCGGCTGTCGCCTCCCTGATGCGGTCGTGGAACGCGGACCTGCTCAGGTCGCACGGCATCCGGTTCAACGCGGTCAGCCCCGGCCCCGTGGACACCCCGCTGTACTCCGGCTCCAAGCTCGGAATCGAGGATCCCGAGCAGCAGAAGGCGGTTCTGGAGGCGATCAGCTCCGGCATCCCCCTGGGTCGCATGGGCATGCCCGAGGAGGTCGCGGAAGCCGTCGTGTATCTGGCTTCCGATGCCTCCGCCTTCGCTGTGGGCCAGGACCTTATCCTGGACGGCGGCCAGACCGTCCTCTGACAGCGAGGATGCGGCTGGGAGACGGGCGAGGGGCGTGGGTATGTCGGTGGCGGACCGTGACCGAGCGGAAACCGGTGGCGATACGTGCCAGGCCGGGTATCACGCGCAGATCAAAGCGGAGAACCGCGCGCGCATCATCCGCGCCGCCCGCGACCTCTTCCTCGCCCGGGGATACGACAAGACCTCCCTGGCCCAGATCGCCAGGGAGGCCCGCGTCTCCACCGGCACCCTCTTCAAGCGGTACCCCTCCAAGGCCGCGCTGTTCGCAGCCGTCACCTCCGAACAGTGGCAGCTGGACGTGCAGTACGCCGCACCGCCCCCGCCTGGTGATCCCCGGTACGGTCTGGACCACATCGGCCGCGACTACGCCTGCCTGGTCTCGCGGCCCGGCACGGCGGCGCTGTGCCGCCTCCTCATCACCGAACTTCCCCAGATGCCGGAACTCGCCGACATCGTCGGCACCGGCTTCGCCATCGACCGCGGACCCTTCTTCGACCGGCTCCGCGACTACCTGGACGCCGAAGCACAGGCCGGCACACTCGACTTCCGCTCGGCCGACGGACAGACACAGCCGACATCCGCCGTGGCCGAACAGTTCCTCGGCATGATCTGCGGCCAGCTCCTGTGGCCTCAACTCGTACGGACCGACTTCGTCCCGCCCGACCCCACCGACACCACGATCGTGGACGAAGCCGTCGCCCTCATGCTCACCCGCTATCGCACCGAATCCTGAACCCCGGACGCGGCGGCTACTGCCAGCCGACCGCAGAAGCGTCGGACGCAGGGTGGCGGCCCGCACCTGAGTCGGCCAGCCTGGCGGAGGTCCTCACTCCACACCGATCGGCCGAGCGCTCGGGGCAGGGGGATGAGCAGTCCTACTTCTTCGACACGTTGGCCCACCAGCGGGCGAAGGATGCGGCCGGGCTGATGCCGAAGTCGATCGGTCAGCTCCCAGCCCCGACGCCGGCGTCGCCTGCGGTGGCAGGAAAGAGACGCTGCACGGCAGTGACGACGGCGGCGCGGCGGGCTGCCGGGGAGGGGTCGCGGACCTGGTCGGCCGCCGCGTCCACGAGGTCGAGTTGGCCGGCCCAGGCCGTGGCGAGCTGGCTGACGAAGACGAGGATGTCGATGGGGTCCCAGGCGGGATCCAGGTGACCGGCCTCCTGGGCCTTGCGGAGCTGCTCGGCCTTTCGGCGGAAGGTTTCCTGGGTGACGGGGTCGGCGGCGTCGCCGGCGAGTTCCAGGCGCCCCCAGCTCATGAACCGGAAGCGGTCGGGGTGCCGGAGGAAGTAGTCGTGCACTCGCCCCGCGTATTCGGGCAGATCGGTGGGGTCCAGGCGGGTCGCCTCGAGCACCGCGGCCAGCTCCTGTTCGGCGACGAACCGGTAGAGCTCTTCCTTGCTGCGGAAGTACGCGTAGAGGCGTTCCGAGCTGGTCTTCGCGGCCTTGGCGATGCGGGTGATCCGTGCGCCGGCGATTCCGTACCGGGCGAACTCGGCCCGTGCCGCGGTGACGATACGGTCACGGGTCGAGTCTGCGCTGGTCGAAGCTGCCATGCCTGAAGAATACCCAACCAAAAAGATCTGTTTGGCGAAGGCTGCCCGCAGGGCGTACGGTAAAAACAAACATTTTGGTTTGACCTGAGGAGCGCGTCATGCAGCACCGGACACTCGGCAGCCAGGGCCTGGAGGTCTCGGCGATCGGCTATGGCTCGATGGGCCTGACGATGGCCTACGGCCCCGGCGACGAGCAGGAGGGTGTCGCCGCCATCCGGCGCGCCCACGACCTGGGCGTCACCTTCTTCGACACCGCCGAGCTCTACGGCTGGGGCACCGGTAACAACGAGGTCCTACTCGGCAAGGCGGTAAGGGACTTCCGCGACGAGGTCGTGCTGGCCACCAAGTTCGGCTTCGCGCGGACGGAGCAGGGGCTGGGCCTCAACAGCCGCCCGGACAACATCCGTACGGTCACCGACAACAGCCTGCGCTACCTCGGCGTCGACCACATCGACGTCCTCTACCAGCACCGCGTCGACCCGGACGTGCCGATCGAGGACGTGGCCGGCACCGTCAAGGAGCTGATCGACGCGGGCAAGGTCAAGTACTTCGGCCTGAGCGAGGCCGGCCCGCAGACCATCCGCAGGGCGCACGCCGTGCAGCCGGTCTCCGTCCTGCAGACCGAGTACTCCCTGTTCGAGCGGGACGTCGAGCAGCTCTTCCCGGTCCTCGACGAACTGGGCGTCGGCTTCGTCGCCTACTCACCGCTCGGCCGCGGCTTCATCACCGGCACCGCCAAGCCCGCCGGCGAATACGACACCACCGACATGCGCAACGCCGACCCCCGCTGGCAGCCTGGCAACTTCGAGAAGAACGTCGAGGCCGTGGGCAAGCTCGGCGACCTGGCCGCAACCAAGGGCATCACCGTTTCCCAGCTGGCCCTGGCCTGGCTGCTCACCCGGGGCGAGCACGTAGTGCCGATCCCCGGCACCCGCAGCGTCCAGCGCATCGAGGAGAACGCCGGCGCCGCCGACGTCCCTCTGACCGGGGCCGACCTCGCCACGATCGACGAGATCCTGCCGCACGGCGGCTTCGGCGCCCGCTACTCCGAGGACCACGCCCCCGTCTGGATCTGAGTCCGCCCCGGGACCCGAGCCGCCCTTCCTGACGGACACCGCCGGGACCCTCACCCCGAGGGCCCCGGCAGCCCCGCGCACCTGCCACCTGGAGTCAACAGGCGAGTCCGTCACCGCACGAAACCACCGACCAGGACAACGATCAGACTCGGAACAATGCCCTGCTCCACTGCCTAGCCCTGCGGGGCGGCCCGTCGCGCAGTCAAGTAGTCGGACCAGTTCCTGCCGGCGAGGGTGGCCCAGCGTTCGGCTGTCTTGGGGTGGATGCCGAGCAGGTCGGCGATGACCATGGGCGGCAGGTCTACCAGAGCGTCCATCATGGCGGTGTTCCGTGCTGCGCGGGCGGGCAGACCGTGGTGTCTCAGGGTGTCGGCGAGGCCGAGGGGGTTGCGCGGGCGTCCAGGGCTGTGACCGGGCAAGAGGTATCTGCACCCGGCCGTGTTGCTGTGCCGGGGGCTGTGCTGGAGCTGATCGTCAATGAGGCGGGCGAGCTTCGGCGGGAGCACGAAGGGGTGGTGGTTGACCGTCAGGTAGGTATGCCCCTGGTCGTGGCGAATGTGGCCGTCAGTGAGTTCGACGATGCGGGTCAGGGGGAGGGCGTAGAGGCGGACGAGAGCAGCCGCGACGCGGACCTCCAGGGGCAACGCCGTGTCGTTGAAGCAGCGCAGCAGCTCTGTTCGGTGCTCCTCCTCGGCCTGGAAGTGGCCTGGGAGTTGGGCGGCTGAGTGCTCGATGACCAGATCGGGCGGGCAGAGGCGTCGTGCAGTGCTCCAGCGGAGTAAGGGGATGGAACGGGAGCGCAGGGTTGGCCGGTCGATCGCCCAGGTGTCCAGATGCCGCTGCTGGAGCTGGGGGAGACTCAGGTGCTGGGTGTCGAGCCAGTTCAGGAAGTTGATGGCGGCGAGGACGTTGCCGCAGTCACCCTTGTGTGCGGCATAGGTGTAACGGCCGCGGGATGAGCGTCGGCGGGCGTCGCGGATGATGTGCCACTCGGCGAACGGACGGACGAGATTGGCGTGCCGTGGTGGCAGTTCGGCCACGGTCCGTGCGACCCAGTTGGTGAGGAGGGCGAGATTCTCATCGCGTGGCGGCAGGATGCCGGCGGTGACGAGTAGCCCACGCACGTAGGCGGTGGCAGTCCGTTGCGGCAGCGCGTCGAGGGATTTGTGGTCCAGTGCTTCGGGATCGAGGGCCAGGCGTCCCAGGAGGCGGGCGGCAGGGCTTCGGCGCAGCCACTGCAGGGCGCGGTAGGGGTTGTCCGCGCCGGTCAGTACCGCGGCGAGGGGTTGGAGCGGCTGGGCCACGCTTGCGCCGTCCGCGGAGAGCAGGTCGGTCACGCGGGCGGCCAGGGTGCAGCGGGGGCAGCGGCGGCCGGAGTAGAGGTCCGCCGGCTCATCGCAGGCTGAACACCGCTCGACCGGTTCGTCGGGGAACGAGCACGCCTTGCACAGGGGGCTTCCCTCGGCCGTCTGACCGATCAGGATGCGATGTCGGTTGCACGACGCGCACGGTGCAGGGGTCGACAGGGCTGTTCTGTAGCAGGGGTCGCACACCGGTCCCTTGGGTCAGAAGACCTTGACCTTCCCGATCCGGCCGCACAGGGCACATGCGCACTCTTCGCGAGGGCGGCACGTGTCGCAGTGGAACGGGCCCAGGCCACCGTTGATGTGGTGTCCGGGGCGGACCCGTTCACAGATGGCGCAGGTCTTTTCGTGTCGCTTGTAGCACCGGTCGCAGGTGTCCGGCCTGGTGCCGTCGGCTCGGGCGACGATGGGAACGATCTGTCCGCAGACACCGCACAGGCGGGGAGGGCTGGAGTAGCAGCCGCCGCAGACCGGCCCGTCGGAGGTCAGGGCGTTGACCCGGCGTACCCGTCCGCAACGGCAGCAGGTCTGAGTGTTCTTGGGAGCACAGGTCTGGCAGAGGCTGGTGCCGTCGGGCAGGCGCCGGTACGAGATCATCATGCGGTGGCAGTCGGCGCATTCCTCCTTGGCATCCGGCTCCTTGTTCCTGCACGGATTGCAGATGCCGCCCTCCGGTCGGCGGGCGTAGATGCCGGCCACTTTGCCGCAGCGGGCGCACGGCTTCTTGGCACGTCGGCCGGCGCAGCGTGAACACAGTCGCCCCGCCGGTCCGTTGTTGGTGGGAAGAGGGTCGGTCCGTCCGCAGTCGCCGCAGGGCACCAGGGCGACCGTGTCACCGTGGCCGATGGCGGTCAGCGCAGCCAGCAAACGCACCACGCAGGTCGGGCAGTCGCTACTCGGCAGGCTCAGAGCGTCGGGCCTGTCGGACAGATAGCGCACCAGGCGGAAGGCGTTCGCACCACGCCATGCCCGGGCTTCCTCCGCCACGGCCTGCGCCTGTTCGGGGGCCAGGGATTCGCCCACCGCTGACCGCAGCAGCGTGACGATCTGCTCCTGGGCGGCAGCGAGTTCGGCGCGTAAGCGGAGCTGGTCCGGTGTCGGTGGCCTCACGGCTGACCTGGGCGCCGGATCGTGGTCCGCCGTTCTTTCAGCGGCAGTGGCTCGGCCTGTCCGTCCGCGGTCTTCTTGACCTGTGCGTTGACCACCTTCGGCTTGATGAGATCGTTCGGCGTGCACTCGAAGATGTCGCACAGCGCGACCAAGGTGTCCATGCTCATCCGCTGGGGCGGCTGTGTCACCAAGCGGTAGACCTGCTCACGCGACAGGGTCACGCCACGTTCTGCCAGGAGCGGCACCAGGTCCGAGGTCTGGAACATCTGGTGCTCGGCCATCGTGCCCCGCAGACACCACTCGTAGCCCATCTTCTTGATCATTTAAGGTCCCAGTCGTCACCCAGCCGGCGCTTCAGCGAAGCTTCCAGGAGCTGGTTCCGGTACTCGTCAGAGACACCCATATAGATGGCCGTCGTAGACGCGTGGGTATGGCCCACCTGCTCTTGAACGAAGCGGGCAGGGTAGCCGAACTCGGTCAGATGCGTGATGTAGCTGTGGCGCAGACAGTGCAGGTCGAGGTCCCCGTCGAGGCCGGCGTCCTGGCGTGCCGTCACGAACGCCTCGTTGATCGAGCGGGGAGACATGCGGCCGACCCGCTCGGTCACCCACAAGGCCGGGTGCCGGTCCGGCGAGAGCCACGGGCGAATCTCGTGCACCCACTCGTCGAGGACGTCGACTACCCAGTCCATCTCGGGGACCAGAAGCACGGTCCGTCGCTTCGGCGGTGTGCCCTTGGAGGACTTGCCGTACCGGACGGTCATGCTGCCGGCTTGCCCAAACTGCGGCGCCTTCCTGTGCCGTCGCAGATCCACCAGGTCGACCTTCGAGGACTCGGTCCGCCGGGTGCCGTAGGCGTAGATGGTCTTGAGAACTCCTAACGAAATGATCTTCAAGGTGGTTGGATCACTCCGGGACTGATGATCCGGGGGTGCTGGGTGGCTCGGCCGAAGCCATGGGAAGTCGACGACGAGCTGTGGGCGGTGATCGAGCCGCTGCTGCCCAAGGTCGAGCGTCGGGCCCGGCACCCCGGGCGTAAGCGGCATCCGGACCGGTTGGTGTTCCAGGGCATCCTGTTCGTGCTGCACACCGGGATTGCCTGGGAACACCTTCCGCAGGAACTCGGCTTCGGCTCAGGCATGACCTGCTGGCGCCGCCTGGCCGAGTGGACCGAAGCCGGTGTGTGGCCCCGGCTGCACGAGGTCCTCCTCGCCAGGCTTCGCAGCGCGAACGCCCTGGACTTCTCCCGGGCGGCCGTCGACGGTTCCCACATCCGGGCGTTAAAGGGGGCCCAAAGACCGGACGAAGCCCCGTCGACCGGGGCAGGACGGGCAGCAAACACCACCTGATCACCGACGCCACCGGCATCCCACTCGCCGCCACCCTGACCGGCGGCGACCGCAATGACGTCACCCAGCTGATCCCACTGCTTCAGGCTGTGCCGCCGGTGCGGGGCAAACGAGGCTGGCCCCGGCGCCGCCCGGACGTGGTGCTGGGCGACCGCGGCTACGACCACGACAAGTACCGCCGCCTGGTCCGGGATCTCGGCGTGAAGCCGCTGATCGCCCGCCGGGGCACCGAGCACGGCTCCGGACTGGGCACCCAACGCTGGGTCGTGGAGCGAGCATTCGCCCACCTGCACTGGTTCCGCCGCCTGCGGATCCGCTGGGAGATACGCGACGACATCCACGAAGCCTTCCTCACCCTCGGATGCGCACTGATCTGCTGGCGACGTCTGAACTCATTCCGATAGGTGTTCTGAGTGCGGCAGCATCGCGTAGTGCGGTGAGTGTGCCCTTCCGGCCCTGCCCGTGAATGCGTCGAGGTCGGGCATCGGCGGCGTCGAACAGAGCTTGGACCTCGTCGTAGGTCAGAGGCCGACGCCGGGGATCGCCCTCGTACTCCACCGAGTGCAGGACAGAGTTGCCTTCGTGGAAGATCACCTGCGGTGACAGGCCGAACCGTTCCTGGCACGTCTCAACCCACCCGTACCGGCGGTCCAGCAAGTACTCCACGAACAACTCGATCACCACCTCGTAAGACCGAGCCGTAGACAACTGGATCGGCTTGGACCCGCTGCGAAGGTGGACAATGAATGCCTCGCCATCGGCGGGAGTCCACTGCCACGGGTACAACCCCGTGAACTCCTCGAACCGTTGAAGCAGACGCAGCCGAGGGTGGATCGTCGAAGCCTGGAGAAACCGCGCGGACTGCTGCCGAGCCCAACCCTCCCTCATTGCAGAGGAAACCGCTGGCTCCGGGTCCAGAAGGACGACGTTCGGAGCCAGGGCAAGACGCACCGAACCGGGTGCCTCAGCGACCATGTGCGCCGTTGTATCAAACGCATCATTGTTGCGTCCATACAGAGCGGTGCTGGTCACCTGTGCAAGGGGACTCCGGGCATTCCCGCGTCAGGGGATCTGATCAGCAGCAACGGCCGATGCGAAGGTGTACGAACTGTTGCAGCTGATGCAATTCATCCTGTTTGGATACTTCAGCCACCCGCGGCGGCCGGGCTGATAGCGCTGGTGTGCCCTCTCGGCGACCAGCCCCTCGGTGGCGCCTGCTATCGGCGTGGGCGGGCTGTCGGCGGGCGAGGCGCACCGCGGTCTGAGCGGTGCTCCGTCAAAACATGAAAAAATTCCGATAAGGGGCATTGCGGTGCCGGTGGAGGGTGTGGTGGATCTGGAGACCGTCGCCGATGAGCTGTACGGGCTGCCGCCCAGCGACTTCACCACGATCCGGAACCAGCGCGCCCAGGCGGCCCGTGCGGCCGTCGACCGGACCCGGCCGAGTAGATCCACCGCCTGCGCCGCCTCAGGCGCGCGGCCTGGGCCGGCAACCTCCTGGTCCGTGAGAAGCACGAGGAGACCGGGCCCCTGCTGCAGCCTGGTGAGGCACCGCGGCATGCCCACCAGGATCTGCTGGGGAGGGAGTAACTTCGAACGGGAGTCGCGACTGAGTGGTCGCGGAGTACCCGGCGCATCCACGACGCCCTGATCGCCGACCGCCCCGAAGACCGCGTCACACTGCTCGTCCACGCCACATACGGTAAGGTCGTCACCCTCTGCGAGCAGTGGAGCTACCGCACCATCGGCGAAACCGTCCCCTTCGACGACGCACCACTGCTCCGCGGCATGACGCTGCACCTACGCCCTTGAGCAGAGCCATGCCCCGCCGTGCGCTGCCCCGCTTCGTTGATCAGTCCATGACGGTGCCGCACTGGCCGAGGCGTTGGGCCGTGAGCCGCCGCGCTCTCGCCAGCACCCGCGCGAGCCGAGGACTCGTTGGGAGTGAGGGGCTCCTGATGATGGTTCAGGCTCTCAGCAACTCCGGTCGGCAACGGCGGGGCGTGCGGGGACCGGTCCCCGCACGGCGCCATTACCGTGCCGATATGCCGCGATTCGATCTTGATCAGCGTCCCCGGAGCGGGCACTCCCGCGGAGAAACCGGACTTGTGCTCGTACTTGCCGTAAGTCTCCTCGGCGTCGGGTGTTCGAGCAGGCAGGCCACGCCGCGGCCATCGTCCCCCCAACCAACATCCTCGTCCTCGTCCCCCGCCGCACCGCAACCGAGCAAGTACACCCAGGCGCAACTGGCGTCGCGGCCGTGCCTCGCCCTCGACGGGCACGACCTCGCCGCCCTCGGAATCAGCGGTCGGGGGAAACCGGAGTCCGGCAAGCACGGGGCCACATGCCACTGGAAGTTGGCAGGTCAGAACGTCAGCCTTGCACTGGATCTACCACTGTCCTACGCGCGGACTATGACCAAGAACGGGCGCGTCTCGCAGGTGCCGGTGGGGCGGCACAAGGCTGTGCAGGCCGAATTTCAGAAGATCTGCTTCATCTTCGTCGCGGTGCACGATGTCGATCGCTTGATCGGCGCCACGACCATTCCGGACCCCGAGGTATCGCAGGAGGGAACGTGTCCCGCGGGGGCGTCGGTCGCCGCCGCTGCCCTGACTCATATCCGATGACGTCTTCATGTCATTTCTCACGAACATCTCAAAGCCACCCACATCCTCGACTGCTTCCTAAACCGGCCGAAAGTGCTGCTCCTTTGATGCGGATTCCTGGGAACGACCAGGGCTACTCCTCGCCTCACTCGATCCGTTCCCAAGGGAGTGGGGAAGCTCGGCAAGCGGCATGCCCTCGATGGGCCGGGGCCGCCCGTTCGATCAGTGTCCGGGCCACGTCGTCCCGTCAAGGGCGCCTTCGGTGTCGCTCACGCGATGCGCTGCGCGTACGCCATCAGCCCCCTCAAGGGCCTAAAGGATGCGACGGTGAGATGGTCCCGGACCCTACACATCACCCCTTGATCTAAACCTGCGGTGTCCCGCCGATGTCAGAACAGAAGCTTCGATCAGCGCCCTGATCTCGTCGAGGATGGTCGCCGGCTGGGTCCGGAGCGCGGGCCGGCGTGTGTCACAGCTCGAGGACGAGGGAGCCGACCGCCTGGCGTGAGGCGAGGCGGGTGTAGCCGTCCTCGAAGTCGGCCAGCGGGATCCGGCTGTCGATAACCGGCCGGAGCTTGCCCGCGGCGGCCAGCTCGCCTATGCCGCGCAGGGCTGGGGCGATGTCCTTGGTGGAGCGCGAGAAGATGGAGAGGCCGGTGACGTGCTTCTCTGCACCCATCAGCTCCATCACCTCCAGGTCGGCCCGCATGCCGCCGACAAAGCCGAGCGAGACCAGGGTGCCGTGTCGGCGCAGTGCGTGCAGGAGCTCGCCCAGGAGGGAGCCGCCGACGGGGTCGAGAGCCAGGTCGGCGCCTTGGCCGTCGGTCAGCTCCGCGACCGCCTCGCCGAGATCGCGGGCGGACCGGTCGATCACCGCCCAGGCGCCGGCCTGCTCGGCGCGGCGGGCCTTCTGGGGGGTGGAGACGATCGCGATCGGGCGGGCCCCCAGGGCGGCGGCCGTCTGGATCGAGGCGTGGCCGACGGAGCCGGTGGCGCCGGAGACCAGCACGGTCTGACCTGGCTTGACCTGCGCGGCGTCGGTGAGGGCGAGGTAGGCGGTGAGGTAGTTGACGGTCAGTGCCGCGCCTTCGGCCCAGTCGAAGGTGTCGGGGAGCGCCAGGAGGCGGTCCTCGTCGACGGCCACCCACTCCTGGAAGAGACCGTCGGTGGTCGTACCCAGCTCACCACCGCCGTAGACGGCCACCCTGGTGCCGGGCGCGAACCGCTCGCCCTCCTCGACAACGCCCGCACCCTCGGCGCTGAGCACCAGCGGGGCGGTTGCGTACTGCGGGCCGAAGGCGCCGGTGCGTACCGTGTCGCTGTACGGGCTGATCGTTGCCGCCCGCACCCTGACCAGCGCCTGCCCGGGCTTGCGTACGGGCATCGACCGCTCTTCCACGGCCATGTGCGGCGGGGTTCCGAAGCGTCGCGTCACAATCGCCTTCATCGCGGACTGTCAACGGCCTCTTGATCGTCCCCGCTGGCGGCCTCGAGACATCCCCGCTGGTGGAAGGCATGATCGCCCCGCTCGCGGCCAGATATTCTCCCCACCCTGGGTCGGTGTGGATCAGCTGAAGGGCTTCACTCCCTTTCCGGTGGTGGCCTCGGTGAATCTGAATGAATCACCCTGAGTGACCGTGACGTGGGCATGATGGAGGAGCCGGTCGACGGTCGCGGTGGCCAGGGTCTTGGGCATGATCTCGTCGAATCCAGACGGGTGGAGGTTGCTCGAAACCGCGATCGAGCGCCGTTCATATGCGGCATCCACCAGGCGGTAGAAGCCCTCGGCGGCGTCCTCGGAGACGGGCAGCAGCCCGATGTCGTCGACGATGATCAGGTCCGAGCGGACGATCTTCGCCAGCGCCCGGGCGATCGAGTCGTCCGCGCGGTGGCGGCGGACCAGGGCGCCCAGGTCCTCGATGGTGAACCAGGCGACAGTCAGGCCGGCCTCGACCGCGGTTTGCCCGAGCGCCTCGGTGAAGTGCGACTTTCCCGTTCCCGACGGTCCGCAAATACAGAAGTTCTCCCGGCGGCCGACCCATTCCAGACTCTTCAGGGCGTCCTGGGTGGCCCTGGGTATGGACGACTTGGACTCATGCCAGTCCCCGAAGGTCTTCCCGGTGGGGAACCCGGCCCGCTTGCGGCGGGTGTGCAGGTTGGCCCGGTCGCGTCCGGCCGCCTCCTCGGCCAGCAGGACGCGGACGACCTCGGCGGGATCCCAGCGTTGGGCCTTGGCGGTGGGAATGATGTCGGTCAACGACCGGCGGATGTGCGGGAGTTTGAGCCGCTTGGTCAGCTCGATGGCCTCGGCGAGCGGGTCTCCGTTGGTGCCGGGAACGGTGCGCAGAGGGGTGGCCATCAGGAGTGGTCGCTTTCGTCGTACTCGGAAAGATCAGCAGTGCTCGGGGCGGCGGCGCCGAGGGCGGACCAGGCGGAGGTGCCAGGCTGCAGCGAGTGGGCCTCGCTGCGGCGGACCGGCTCGGCCAGGCCGTGGACGGCCTGATAGTCGAGGATCGACATGAGATCCTTGTCCGCGAAGCGGGCGGTGACCGCGGCGGTGCCGAGTGCGCGGTCAACTTCCGCTATGGAGTAGAGCTTTGAGAGGGCGACGGCCTCGGCCATCTTCGCCTTGATCCTGCGAACCCCGGCCGCCCCGGCCTCGATCAGCCAGCTCGCGGCACCGGGTCCGAGCTGGAGAAACGCGGCCTCCTCGGCGGAGGTCGCCCTCGGAGTGCGGTCGGCTTCCTTGTCCTCGCGCGGCGGATAGTGGGCATCCTCCAGGACCGGGCTGCCGGGCTCGCCGCGCGGGTGGCGGGCGACCTCGACCGCGGAGCCGGTCTCGTCGACGGCGGTGACGATCAGCTCGTCGCCGTGGAAACGGGCCCAGACCCGGGTGTCGATCAGCTGGTGCGGGACCGAGTAGCGGACCGCGTCGACCGAGATCGTCGATTCCCAGGAGACCCGCCGGGTGGTGCCGAAGGCCGCGGTGAACGGCCGCCGCGGCAGCGGGTGCAGCCGCTGCCGTTCTTCCGCGAGCCGCTCGACGGGCTTGCGCCGAGTCGCCTTGTGGGGGCGGGAGTTGACCTCTTCGCAGAACTGCCGGCAGGCGGCCTCCAGCTCACCGAAGGTCTTGTACTGCTCGCGCAGATTGACGTCCCTGGGCACCAGATCGGCCTTCGCGAGCTTCACCGTGGACTCGCTGCCGCCCTTCGTCTCCGGGTCCGCCGGCAGACATGTACGGATCGTCGTGCCGTAGTGCCGGGCGACCTCGACGACCTCCGGATTGCGGACCGCGATCCCGGCGACGTGGTCGGTGGTGACCGTCTTCTCGTTGTCGGTGAGGACGTAGGCCGGGATGCCGCCGATCCGGCGGAACGTGGTGTCCAGACATGCGGTGATCGTTGGCAGCGTCTTGTCCCAGATCGGAATGACGACGCGGAAACGCGACCAGGCCAGCCATGCGCAGAACAGCGTGGTCTTGCGGCCTTTGATCACCGGGCCGTCGCCGAAGTCGTACTGAAGCCAGAGCCCGGGCTCGGTCACCCACGGCCGATAGACACGACGCCGACCTGCCCTGAACTGGGCTTTTGCCTCGGCAACGGTGCGGCGGGTGGTGCGTTCCCCGCCGGTGAAGCCCATCGCAGCGATCCTCTTGTGGACCACGTCCGCGCGGATCTTGCCCTGCGAGCGGACCACCAGTTCCTCGATCTTCGGCAGATAGTCGTCGATCTGCCGGGCCCGGTGCCGGCGCTTGTCGGGCTGCTGGCCGGCCGCCCGCATCTTCACGTACCGGGCCACCGTGTGGTGGTCGCACCCGGCCAGCTCGGCCGCGGCACGGTAACTGCCTGTGAGGTCGTATGCCTCAAGGATCTCCATGATCTCCCTGCTGTTCTTCACCCGCTCCAGCGTCGCCGAGCGGGACTACTCGGGGCGAGCGGGGAGAAAACTGGCCGTACTCGGGGAAACCCGTGGCCACAAAATGCGCCGTATATGGCCGCCACCGGGGAGCTTACGGAGGCCGCCGTCAGCGGACTTCTCTGTGGCTCGTGCGCTGCCGGGTCGGGACTCCGCAGGGGGGCAGCGGATCTGTGGCCGGGCGATGCGTGCCCCGGCCTGCATCCAGCCTCGCGCTCCTCGGTCCCGCGCAAGGCGCCCGCGCGGGCCCAGCCGAACCTAGGTCCAGCTGGGCCACCTTTGCCGGGCCGCCCACCGCACCACCGTCACACAATGGGCATATGGACCAGAACGCCGAACTGGGAGAGTTCCTCCGCTCGCGCCGGGCCCGCCTGAGCCCCGAGGCAGCGGGTGTGGCCCCGAGCGGCGGGGCCCGCAGGGTGCCGGGTCTGCGCCGCGAGGAGGTCGCGCGGCTGGCCGGAGTGAGCACCGACTACTACACCCGCCTGGAACAGGGCCGCCATCCCAACGTGTCCGAGGGTGTCCTGGACGCCGTGGCCCGCGCCCTGCGCCTGGACGCCGTGGAATGCGACCACCTCTTCCACGTCGCCCGCCCTCGCACCGCGCGCTCACCCCGTAGCCGGACCTCTCCGTCCCACCGGGTGCGGCCGGAGGCCCACCAGATGCTGGACATCCTCGGCGGCGTCTCACCGGCCTTCATCGTCAACCACCGCCAAGACGTCCTGGCCTCCAACCATCTCGCCCGCGCCCTGATTACGGACTTCGAGGCGCTGGCGCACCGCGAGCGCAACTTCGCCCGCTTCGTCCTGCTCGATCCCGCCGCCCGGGAGCTGTACGCGGACTGGGATGCGGTCGCGGAGATCGTCGTGGCCAATCTGCGCCTGGCATCCGGGCGCCATCCCGACGACACCCGGCTGAACGAACTCATAGGCGAGGCATGCGTCAAGGTGCCGGAGTTCAACGCCTGGTGGTCGAGCCACCGCCTCGACCAGTGCGCTTACGGTGCCCAGCGTTTCCAGCACCCAGTAGTCGGTGAACTCACCCTGCACCACGAGACGCTGGCCTTCCCCGCCGACCCGGACCACACCATCTGCCTGTACACCGCGGAACCCGGCTCCACCTCCGCGCAGTCCCTCGGCCTGCTCGCAAGTTGGAGCGCCCCTGACGGCTCCACTGATACCGATGTCCCCGACCGTCCGGGTCCCGGCGCGGCGCACCGAGCCTGACCCCCGCCGGATGCGGGAGCGCCCAGCGAACACCGCCGTGCGGATGCCGCACGGACCAGATCACTCATCGAAGGGAACCCCCGATGCCTCACTCCACCCCGCCGGCGGTCGGCGGCTCCGACCGCGCGGGCGCGCACCTGCGGCTTCTCTGGCCCCAGTGGCAGGGCGCCGGAGCGGCCATGGTCGGGCAGCTCGTCCCCGAGCTGCCGTTCGACATCGCCCGCCGCGGGCTACGCCGTGGGTACCACGGTCCTCCAAGCGGTCCTGCCGCCGCACGACGGGCCTACCGCGACAGTCCCGGTCACGATGGACGACGACGGCCTGGCGACCCGCGACGGTGTCGAGGCCAAGGAGGTCGTGCTGCGGCAGCTCGCGAGCGCCCTGGACGTCATCCGTGGTCACAACCCGGCCCGGATCACGACGCTCGGCGGCGAGTGCTCGGTGAGCGTGGCCCCGTTCGCCGAGCTGGCCCGCCGCTACGGCGACGACCTCGCGGTGATCTGGATCGACTCCCACCCTGACGTCGCCACCCCCGACAGCGCCTACAAGGGCTACCACGCGATGGCCGCCACCGCCCTCACCGGCCACGGCGACCCCGACGTACAGAAACTGCTGCCGGCCACCGTTGCGCCGGAGCGGGTCGCCCTGGTCGGGCTTCACGAGTGGACCGAGGACGACATCCCCAACGTCACCACCTGGGGCATCCAGTCGTTCGCCCCCGACGACCTGCGCGCCTCCAGCCAGCCACTCCTCGACTGGATCGATTCCACCGGTTGCTCGCGCGTCGCCGTCCACTTCGACGTCGACACGGTTGACAGCAACGAGACGGGCCTGGGCCTCGGCCTGGTGCCGGGCGGCCTGACCAGTCGCGAGGTGCGCCGCATCGCCGCCGACCTCGACCAGGCCACGGACGTCATCGGCCTCACGATCGCGGAGTTCGTCCCCCGGCAGGTCATCCAGCTCCAGCAACTCCTGACCAGCTTCCCCCTGCTCGACGGGAACCCGGCGGCCTGACGGCCACCGCACATGCGGCCCCGCGAAATGCCCCTCAGTTCCGCTTTGCCGGCCAGAAGCAGAGCCCAGTCGGACTCCGGTCGTCCGGCAAGAAAAGGGACGGGGTTGGCGGTCAGCAGGCTGGGGTCCCATGCCGTCCGGGCTCCCACGTCCTTTGTCAGCGAGAGCATCATGGCGATGTGATTGACAAGGTCTTTCACCGTGAACTCCGAACATGGGGTCGGGTTCTGGTACTGGTCCACCGGCGCACCGTTGACGGCGCCCACGACCAGATCGATGCTCTGTGCCAGCTGCTCAGCCCTAGTCGGTGGCATCATGGGGCGTCCTGCCTTCTAAGTCGTGGGTCTGATCTGGTCATTCGTAGGATCGGAGGGCCCGGGGTTTCTGGGTATGGCTGTCATGTGGGCGGCGGGTTCGACGGCTCAAAGGACTGGCCGCCCGGAGCCCCGCGACGACTCGACCGCCAATTGGGAGACGCGACTGCATCGCTGCTGTAGGACAACGTCGGCGAGGTCGTCCGCGGGACCGATGTGAAGGCGAGCTGGCGGAGGGGCCGCGGCTGCTGTCCCGCCGTGTGCTGAACGACGAGACCGAGCTGCTTCAGCCCATCGGTGACGTCCTGGCGATATCCACCGACGTGCTGTGGGCTGTCGACCTCGACCACGGCGGTGCCGCCCTGCTCATCGGGCTGCTGCTCGGCCATGACCAGCCGATGGCCTACCTCACCGGCCTGGCGGTCCACCGCGCCTCGGCCACCTATAAACGTGAGGGCAAAACGGATGCGAAGCACGCCTTCGTCATCGCCGACCAGGCCCGTGTCCGCCGGGATCTGGGCCTGCTGCGGCCCGGTGACGAGATCGCCGTCGACCTGCGCACCCTGACCACCCGACGGTTGGACGTGGTCTTCGACCGGACCCGGCAAATCAACCGTCCGCGAGCTCAACTGCTCAAGAGCTACCCAGCGTTGGAGCGGTCGCTGGACCTGGTCAACGAGGGGTCGGTGCTGCTGTTGGCCGGCTATCAGGCTCCGGCCGCGATCCGCCGCGCGGGCGCGAAGCGGATCGAAACCTGGCTGAGGAACCGCAAGGTCCGCGGTGCCGCTGTGCTCGCGCAGAAAGCGGTGGAGGCCGCGCGGGCCCAGCAGACCGTTCTGCCCGGCGAGAAGCTGGCCGCCGCCATGGTGGTCCGCCTCGCGAAGGGAGTGATGGCCCTCGATGAGGAGATCGCCGAGCTCGACGCCCTGATCGAGGCCCGGTTTCGCGAGCATCCGCACGCCGAGGTGATCCGCAGCCTGCCCGGCATGGGAGTCAGGCTCGGTGCCGAGTTCATCGCTGCGACCGGCGGAGACATGGACGCCTTCGGCAGCGCCGACCGGCTGGCCGGCTCTGCCGGCCTGGCCCCCAGGCCCCGCGACTCCGGCCGCGTCAGCGGTAACCTGCGCAGGCCCAGGCGCTACCACCGTGGTCTGCTGCGGAGCATGTACCTCTCGGCGATGGTCAGCATCACGGTCTGCCCTGCCTCCAAGGCGTACTACCGACGCAAGCGCAGCGAGGGGAAGGGCCACAAGCAGGCCTTGCTCGCTCTCGCCCGCCGCAGACTCGACGTCCTGTGGGCCATGATTCGTGACGGAGCGTGCTACCAAAGTTCACCTCCCGCCACGGCTGAGGCTTGACATCACGCAGGTACGACGTCGTCTCAGTCGATGAAGAGGCTCCATGCGACGGCGTTGAGGTTGTCGGCGAGGAAGATGTCGGTCCCTCCCAGGCGCTTCTCCCAGGACGGCATCAGCTCTGCTGCGCGGGTGACGACCGCGTCCATCCAGACCTTGAGCTCCGCCTGCCGATTGTTCGCCGGCACCTTGGCAGCGACCGCTGCCTCCTTCAGGTCGACCGTCCGCAGCGCCTCGGCAGCGGAGGTCCGCAGGTCGCGAATGTACTCGCGGTTCGTCTGCACGTCCTCGGGAGTGCCGTACAGGGACATGTGACCAGTCACGATGGTTTCGAAGTCGTACTCGAGCAGCTGATCCATGGCCTCGAAGTACGCGGGCACATGCGCGGAGAAGACAAGGCGGAAGAACGGCGCGTTCCTGACTGTGAAGCTGTCCATCGCCGCCATGGTCTTCTGTTCCGGGAGGTGAATGAACAGATTGCCCGCCTGGTGCCAGTCCCCCGTGTAGTCGAGGACGAACCTCACCCCGTCGATGTCCAGCTCTTTCCGTCTCCCGCTGAAGGTCTCGGTGGGCAGAGGCCGCCTGCCGTCGCGCGCCTCCTTGATGAACTCACCGGTGAGCTCATGAGAGATGATCTTCAGGCCGTCCCAGTTCAGCAGGTGAGCGGCCCCGATGTGGTCGGAGTGCGCGTGGCTGTAGATGAGGTGAGTGAGCGGCTTCGAGGTGACCTCCTCGATGGCCGCCCGCAGCTTGTCACCCAGGACCGGAGGAGCGTCCACGAGGACAACTCCATTCTTGGTCACCAGGAACATATTGTTGACCATCCCTTGGGTGATGCCGTAGGCACCACCGCCCAGGTCAGTGACGACGTAACCGGACTCGGGGATTTCCGGACCTTGAGCGAAATCGGGCACAGGCGCGAATGTAGTCATTGGTGATCTCCTTTTCGGCTGGTTACGCTCGCACCCCGCCGGTCGAGGACCACGAGGTACTAGAGGCCGGCGACAAACGCACTGATGTGGGAGGCGACCTGGGCGGGCACCTCCAACGGCGACAGGTGGCCGGTACCGCCGAGCTCGGTGAGGGTGGCGGTGGGGATCAGGGGGAGCAGGTGTTCGCGCAGGACCTGCGGCGGGTCCACCTTGTCGTCGCTGCCGCCCAGCACCAGTACGGGAACGTTGATCGCACCGACCCTGTCCGTGATGTCCTCGACCAGCGCCTGTCGCGGCCACGCCATGCGAGCCGCCACGCCTGCCCGGGAGCTGTCCTCGTGAACCTGCCGACGCGCCTCGGCGGACAGCTCGCCACGGGTCAGTACCAGATCGATGCTTTGGCCGATGGTCTCGTCGTTGTCGTAAGCGTGCGCCAGCGCCTCCTGGGACTCGGGCGTCACCCCGACCGGAGCCGGCGGGGCGGGTGCGACGAGCACCACGCCCTTCAGCCCGGCGGGGCGGCGGGAGGCGAGCGCCTGCGCCACCTTCCCGCCCATCGAGTGGCCCACCACGACGTACTCGCCATAGCCGAGTTCGTCGATGACGCGCTCGGCATCGTCGGTGAGCTGCTCGATGCCGTAAGGGCCAGGCACCTCGGTGGACTCACCCCAGCCGCGGTGGTCGTAGGAGACGAACGTCTGTTCGGGGTCGAGGTGCTCGATGACCGGCTGCCACGTGCGGTGGGAGCCACCCCAGTAGTGGAGGAAGACCAGGGCCGGGCCGTCGCCCTCGCGGACGTGGCCGTAGACCCGCCCGTCCTTCACATTGAAGTACCGGCCGATCGGGGTGTGTGTGGTCACGACAGTCAGAAGTCCTTACCTGGGCCGGTGCGGAGCCGCTCTGCCGCGGCCGCTGCCGGCGCGAGCCCCGGCGGTGGGACTGCGCTGCTCATGACTCGATCGTCGGCCAGGCTTTCTCGATCAGCCACAAGCTCCTATGCCACGATGCGAAATTTTCGGGACACGCCCATGCGGGCGGTCATTCGCTGACCACCACAGCGTTGCCGCTCCTCGGTGTCACCCCGGTGGCTGCGATCACGCTGACGGTTTCCCCGGCTGATGTGCTGATACGGCTGCTCAGGTGGCTAAGGCACTGCACAGCCGCGACACATTCACCCGCCACAGGCCGCCAGGCCTGTTCCTGCGGTGTCCCCGCCCGGCGCGGCCTGTCCAGAAAGTTACGGCCATAGCATTGGAGCCATGGCTCCTCATTGCGTCGCGGTCCTGGTGCTGCCCCTCGTACTCCCCATCGACCTCGGCATCCCTACGCAGATCTTCAACGCGCGGCCCAACACTCCGTACGAACTCACGGTGTGCAGCGGAGCCCGTGGCGCCATCACGACCAGCACGGGATTCACGGTCGGAGGCACTGCAGGGCTGCCGGCCCTGGCCCAGGCGGACACGATCATCGTGCCTGGCTACTGGGACTATCAGCTGCCACCGGCACCCGAGGTCACAGCGGCTCTGAAACTTGCCTTCCGCCGGGGCGCCCGCATCGCCTCCATCTGCACCGGCGCCTTCGCACTCGCCGCAGCCGGGCTGCTCAACGGCCGTACGGTAACCACGCACTGGGCCAGCGCCGACGACCTCGAAAAGCTCTATCCCCAGACCCGGGTCGACCGCAACGTCCTCTACATCGACGATGACCCCCTGCTGACCTCAGCGGGCGTGACCGCCGGCGTCGACCTGTGCCTCTACATCGTCCGCAAGGACCTCGGTGCTGTTATCGCCAACGACATCGCCCGCGAACTGGTCGCCGCGCCGCACCGCGGCGGCGGCCAGGCCCAGTACATCGCCCACTCCTTGCCCGAGCCCACCGCACACACCCTCGCCGACACCCGCGACTGGGCCTTGAGCCACCTCGACGATCGCCTCACGCTGGAGGTTCTTGCCCGACACGCACGCGTCTCCGCCCGCACACTGGTCCGCATATGGCGTCAGGAAACCGGTATCACCCCGCACCAGTGGCTGCTCACCGCCCGCATCAACCATGCCCGCGAACTCCTGGAAGTCACCGACCTCGGCATCGAACAGATCGCAGCCCAAAGCGGCCTCGGCACCAGCACCAACCTCCGTGCCAGGTTCCGCGACGCCCTCGGCACCACACCATCCGCCTACCGGCGGGTCTTCCAGCAGACAACCACAGCAGCGTCCCATCCCCGCCGGAAGTGAAAACCAAGAGCCTGCGCACCGAGGTGAGCCGGCCAGGTCGATCGCGGCGGCTCGGATGTCTCGAAAATTACGATTCCTGTCACTGAACACCGTCGTTGATCGACGCGACTGCGACGAGGATCGGCAGCTGGGGCAACCCTCACAGATGCGGGACCGCTGCCATGCCGATGCTCGACGTGTACGCCCCGAAGGGGACCTCCAGCGACAAGCACGCCCTGGCCAAGAAGAAGCTCGCTGAGAGTATCCATATGACCACCAACGCGGACGCCCTCAACCGCGAGCAGCAGCTCGGACTGGTGCAAGACATCTCCGCCCTCATCGCCCCAGCAGCCGGAGACACTTCCCCTCGGAGCGCACCTGGGTGGCACTGTGAGGCCGCTGCAGGCGACTGGGGCATCGGCGGGCACGCCTACACCAACGATCGAGATCGTGCAGGCCGGAAGGAAGCTGCTCGGCAAGGCCGAGCGGCTCTGGTCCCCCGACTACATCCAGTACAGCGCCGGCGTCGCGCCCGGCCGGGAGGGGCTTTTCGACCTGGTCAAGAGCCTCCCGGCGGAGCTGAAGCACGAATGCGACCTGATCATGGCGGAAGGGGACATGGTGCAGTCCCTGAGCGGCCGGCCAATGTAAGGCGACAACTTCCCCGAGGAGCGCTGAGAATGAGCACCTATCGAGTCGCGCAGGTGACCGCCCCGAACGGCACGTTCGGACTCACCGAGCGAGCGGTGCCGCAGCCGGGTTTCGGCCAAGTCAGGATCGCTGTGGAGGCATGCGGCGTCTGCCACACCGACGCCCTCTTCGTGAGCGGCGGACTACCAGACGTATCGTTCCCCGAGGTACCCGGACATGAGATCGCCGGGCGCATCGAGGAGCTGGGCGAAGGCGCGCAGGACCGTGGCTGGCAGATCGGTGACTGGGTCGCGGTCGGCTGGTTCGGGGGCAGCTGCGGACACTGCAGGCCCTGCCGGGAGGGCGACTTCATCGTCTGCCCGAACCTGAAGGTCCCGGGATGGGCGTACGATGGAGGATTCGCCGAGAAGGTGATCGTGCCCGTCGACGCCCTGGCCCGCATCCCGGACGGACTGGCGGCGAGCGACGCGGGACCGATGGCATGCGCGGGTGTGACCGTCTTCAACGGCATGCGGCGCAGCTCCGCCCGGGCCGGAGATCTGGTCGCGGTGCTCGGCCTCGGCGGTCTGGGGCACCTCGGAGTGCAGTTCGCGGTCGCGATGGGTTTCGAGACCGTGGCGATCGCCCGCGGCCCTGAGAAGGCCGACTTCGCCGAGCAGCTCGGCGCCCACCACTACATCGACAGCACCTCTGGCACTCCGGTCGCCGAGGCCCTGCAGTCCCTCGGCGGCGCCCGGGTTGTCCTGGCCACCGCCGGGAACTCCGAGGCCATCACATCCACCGTGGGCGGCATGGCCCCCCGCGGAGAGCTGGTGGTCATCGGAGCGGACACCGCACCGCTCGGCATCAGCCCGTCCCAGCTGCTCACGGGCGCCCACGTTGTCCGGGGCCACCCGGCCGGTACCTCGCAGGACGTGGAGGACGCTATGACGTTCAGTGCCCTGCGCGGCATCCGCCCCATGACCGAGACCGTGCCGCTGGACCGTGCGGACGAGGCCTACCAGAAGATGCTGGCCGGCAAGGCGCGCTTCAGGATGGTGCTCACGGTCGGCTGACACCCGTCAGCCGGTACGGCTCTCCCCTTACCTTGCCGATTACCTTGCCGATCAGGCCAAGTCACTCGGTTTCCGAGGCCACCCGGCCGAGGTGGGTGACTCTGACATACGGGTTACCGCGAACACCATGGCCGTCAACACCCGCTCTCGCCGTGTCATGGAGAAGTCGGGTCTGTCCTTCGTGCGGAACTTCACCGGGGACTGGCCGGATGCGATCGAGGGCTCTGAGCATGGCGAAGTCGAGTACGAACTCACCCGGACCGAGCCTTGATCTCCCGTACCGCACCAAGCATCTCCTCGACCTGGGTGGGCTCCCGTGTCATCGGGGGGACGGCTCCGGTTGCGTCCTGACCGTGTGCGTCGCAGGCTGCTGCTATGGACCATCCAGGAGTCGGGGCGCTGCCCATCCTGGTGACCGGCGCCGCGGGCAGTGTCGGTGCCGTCGGACGTTCTGTCGTCGAGAGCCTTCGGCGACGTGGCCTGCCTGTCCGGGCCGCGGTGCGTCGCGAGGACGATCGCGCTCGGGCGTTGCGGGCGACCGGGGCCGAGGTCGTGGTCGCGGATCTGACGCGTGCGGGCGAGGTTGCCGGCGCTCTGGATGGTTGCGGGCGGATGTATTTCGGCATGGGTGTGTCGGCGCAGTACCTGGAGGGGGCCCTGACGGCAGCGGTGGTCGCGCGTGCGTACGGGCGCCTGGAGGTGTTCGTGAACATGTCGCAGCTGACCGTCTCCGAGATGGACCTCACCCATACCTCCGAGTCGGAGCAGCAGCGGCAGCACTGGCTGGTCGAGCAGGTCCTCGGCTGGTCGGGCCTGCCCGTTGTCCAGATCAGGCCTACCGTGTTCCTGGAGAATCCGCTCTTCCGTGTCGGCTTCTCCTCGGTCGCGAAGACGGGCACCATCAGGCTGCCCTTCGGCCAGGCGAAGACCTCCCCGGTGGCGGCCGGCGACGTCGCCGCGGTCGTGGAGGAGGTCCTGGCCGACCCGGCTCCGCACATCGGGCGGATCTACGAGCTGACCGGCACCCGTTCGGAGGGCATTACCGCCATGGCGGCACAGGTCTCGGCAGTCCTGGGCCGGCCGGTCGGCTATCGCGACGTCCCTCTGCAGGAGTGGATCGACCACGATCTCAGGCCGCTGGGGCTGCCGGACCACGTCTTCCAGCACATCTCCACCATGGCCCGCCTCCATGCGGAGAACCGGTACGACCGCGAGGCGGACGGTGTGGAGCGGGTCACCGGGCGGTCCCCTTCGGGTGTGGCCGACTTCGTCCGGACGCACGCCGACTGGTTCACCGGCGCATGAGCGGTGAACATTTCGGCCCGGCTGTCGCCACGGCCGGCGGCCGAGAACGATGAAGCGCTCGTGGCGGAAAGCACGTGCTGCTGCAGGACGTCGGCTGACGCCCCGGCCAAGCCCCACACACCAGCGCGCAGGAGCAGAATCATGAACCGTCGTGTCGTCTACCCCCGTGGCGGGTCGCCCGCCGACGTCCTGACCGTCATCGACGAGCCGGAGCCGGCAGTGCCCGAGCGCGGCCAAGTACTCATCCGCACCACGGCCTTCTCGGTGCACCCTGGTGATCTCCAGGCCATCGAGGCCTACCCAGGGAAGGCCGCACAGCCGGTTCCGGCCGGCGCGGAGGCCACCGGCGTGGTGGCGGCGATCGGCCCGGAAACGCACGTGGCGCCGGGTGTCGAGGTCGGCGGCCGAGTCACGGTCTTTCCCCAGCCGGGGGCGTGGTCCCAGTGGATCGCGGCGGACGCCGAGGTGGTCGTCGCCGTACCGGACGAGCTGCCGGACGAGGTCGCCGCGCAGCTGCTGGCGAACCCGCTCACCACGGTGATGCTGCGCCGTGAGGCGCAGGAGCACCTGGCCTTCGGATACGACGGTCTTCTGGTACAGACCGCCGCAGGCTCGTCGGTCGGGCGCCTGGTGACGGGCGTCGCCCAGTTCCACAACCTGGCGCTGGTCAACGTCGTCCGCAGCGACCGCGGTGCCGCCGAGCTGCGCAACCGCTTCCCGGGCGTGCCGGTCGTGTCGACAGAGCATCCTGGCTGGGCCGACCAGGTCCGCGAGGCAGCCGGCGGCCGTCCGGTGAGTGTGGCATTCGACCCGATCGGCGGGAAGCTGGCGGAGAGCCTTCTGGACCTGTTGACCCCGGGCGGGAAGCTGGTCAGTTATGGGCTGATCGCTCAGGAGCCGATCTCGGTGCGTGCGTCGATGCTGCTGAACAAGTCGCTGACGCTGCGGGGCAAGAACATCGGCCGGTGGCTGTCCGAGGCCTCGGCCGCGAGGCGGGCATCCGACGTCGCCACCGCCAAGCAGATCGCGCTGGGACTCAAGGACCAGTTCGACGTGGCGGCCACGTACGGACTGGGCGAGCTGGCCAACGCCGTGGAACACGTGGTACGACCCGGCAAAGTCGGCACCATCCTCGTCCGCCTGTGACAGCCCTCTGCGCACGCCCCCGTCGATCGGCAGCATCACGCCCGTGAGGTACGACGCGGCAGGTGACAGCAGGAAAGCGGCGCTCCGGGCGAATTCCTCGGGGGTTCCGCAGCGGCTCAGAGGGACGTCGGTCATCGCACGGGCACGGGCGGCCTCGGTGTCGCCGGACCGCGCGTCGAGTTCGCGTGCCCGGTCGGTTTCGATGCGGCCGGGCACGAGGCCGACGACGCGGATGCCCCGGGGCCCAACTCATTCGACAGATTCTTCGCGTAGCCGGCCAGGCCCGGCCGGAAGGCATTGGAGATCGAGAGGCCGGGAATCGGCTCGTACACGGAGCTGGAGAGGACGAAGCCGATGACGGCTTCCTCGCCAAGCTCAGCCGCAACGGCGCGAGACAGCCGCACCGCGCCGAGAGAGACCGACTCGAAGGTGGCGCGCCACTGGTCGAAACATCAGGAGAAAACGCCCTCTAAGTGGGCATTTAGAGATGTTCCGTGTCGGTAAGTAACTTTCGTGGCCGTCGTGCTTGAGGCGTTTGCCCTATGCGCGCACCCTCGCATCCATCAAGCTGCGGACTTGGCCGCCCGTTTGTCCGGTTCTTGTGCACGAAGTCCGTCTGGTTTGAAGATCAGGCAGAAACGCCCAGCAGTAGCGGAACAGCACCGTCCGCCATATCCATGATCACGCTACGGCGTGAGCGAGCGCAAGCCGTACCCCAGCGACCTGTCCGACGCCCGATGGGCCTTAATCGAGCCGACGGTGACGGCCTGGAGAAAAGCCCGGCTCGACCGCAGGCCCACCGGGCAGCCGGCCAAGGTCGACCTGCGCGACGTATTCAACGCACTCCTCTACATCAACCGCACCGGAATCCCCTGGAAATACCTCCCGCACGACTTCCCCAACCATGGCACTGTCTACGCCTACTACGCCGCCTGGCGCGACGAGGGAATCCTCAACCAGCTCAACCACGACCTGACCGGCCTGGCCCGCGTGAAGGAAGGACGCAAGCCCGAACCCACCGCATCCGTGATCGACACCCAGAGCGTGAAGACCTCCACCAACGTGCCCCTGACCAGCCAGGGAACCGATGCCGCCAAGAAGATCGTCGGCAGGAAACGGGGCATCCTCACCGACACGATCGGACTCATCCTCGCCGTGACTGTCACCGCCGCGAGCCTGTCCGAGAACGCCGTCGGAATACGCCTCCTCGACCAGGCCAAGAAGACCTACCCGACCATCTCCAAGAGCTGGGTCGACACCGGCTTCAAGAACGCCGTCATCGAGCACGGCGCCAGCCTCGGAATCGACGTCGAAGTCGTCAACAGAAACCCAGGAGTTCGCGGCTTCCACGTTCTCAAAAGGCGCTGGGTTGTCGAACGAAGCATTGGTTGGATCATGCTGCACCGGCGCCTCGCCCGAGACTACGAGACCCTGCCCGCCAGCTCCGAGGCCATGATCCACGTCGCCTCGATCGACAACCTCACCAAGCGCATAACAGACGAAACGACACCCACCTGGCGAGGAACTTACTAGGAGATAAAGGGCAATCCACCTAGATCAAACGCCCACTAACACCGGATGGCTGTGTGGTTCCGCTGGAAGGCATCCACACGCAGGTCCCGGGTGCGGGACAGATGGCGGATCATCGTCGTGCGCGCCGTTTCCGTATCGCCTCGGCGGATGGCGTCGAGGATCATGACGTGTTCCTCCTGGCCGGCACGGAGGGCCTTGTCCAGGTGGTCGACCTGCGTCATCTGCGCGTTGTAGATCTGCTGGAGTACGTCGAGTCCGTCGAGCAGCCGGGACATCGTGCCGTTGCGTGCCGCGGCGCGCAGAGCCTGGTGCCACGCGGTGTTGAGCTCGACGTGCTTCTCCTGGTCCGTGCAGTGTTCGGCTTCGGCGGTGATGCGCGCCAGTGACGCCAGGTCGTGACGGGATGCCTGTTCCGCAGCCGCCGCGGCGCAGGCGGACTCGAGGATGATCCGGACGTCGTAGATCTCGCGGATCTCCTCCGGGGTCCGCGTCTTGACGACGTAGCCGCGTATCTCGCGGTTGATCAGCTCTTCCTGGGCCAGCCTGGCGAGTGCTTCCCGTACGGGGGTGCGGGAGACGCCGAGCTTCTTCGCCAGGGCTGTCTCCAGGAGGACGGCTCCTGGCGGGAGTTCACCGCCGACGATCATGGCCCGGATGGACTCGTACTGCGCGGCAGCGGAGTCGTAGACGCTCATGCGAAGGTCACCGGCCCACGTGCTGTGTCAACGGTGAAGGAAAGCCTCAAGGGGCCTGAGCTCAGCGGCAGGGTGGTGCCGACGGCCAGGAGGAGGGCGCGGACCCCGTCCGGGTCCGGGGTGCGGGCGGACAGGTCCAGCAGTGGGGTCTGCGGGAGGGCGGCCTGGGTGGGGTGGGCCGATCCGGTCCAGTCGATGAGGAACGGGACGAGGCCGGAGGGATGCGCGGTGTCGGAGGAGGTCAGGCGCCACGTCAGCAGGGTGCCGTCCGGGCGGCGGCGGCTCATCGGGAATACCGGTCCCGGGTCGTAACCGACCGCGCGGGCATGGGCCACCGCCTTGTCCAGGTCGGGTGGGCTGACAGCCCAGGTCACCGTCCGGGGACCCGTCAGTTGGTCGATACCGAAGGGGCGGGGCTGCGGGGGCTCGGGCTGGTCCGGGTCCGGGCCGATGATCTCCAGATAACCGGAACCGCCCAGCGATACCAGGTAGTTGCGGGTCCCGCGGCCGAGGTGGGTGCCGCCGGGGACCGGTTGCACGCCCGTGCGTCGGGCGAAGTCGGCGACCGTCGCCTCGAGATCGGGCGTGGCGAAGACGAGGTGGTCGAGGAGTCCGGGATGGGCGTTCATCTCGGGGAGATTACGTACACGCGTGTATACGTTCAAGCCTTGACGTGCGAGAAAGCACACGGCTACGGTCGGAGCGCATCGAGTCCGAGTGCCTGACGGGAGGGAGCTGTCGTGAAGGCTGTTACGTACGGCACCCCCGTCCGCCTCGTCGGCTTCGCCCGCGCCCTGCGCCGGCACATCGATCTGCTGCGAGTCTCCGGCACGCTCTGTCGCGTCTGACTCCGGCCGGGTCTGCCCCTCGGTAGGGTCTGACCTTCGTCTGCGGCCTTGTTCGCCTCGTGCGGGTTCCTGACCCGCCATGTGGCGGTTTCCGCTCTTTCTCTTCATTCTCTTCCGGCCACTGCCGTGTGCGCCCGCATGTCCGGGCGGCTACCCCGCGTTGCCGTGTCCTCACCAGGAGTACGACCGTGATATCCAGCAAGAGACGCCTGCTCATCGGGGCCCTGACGACCACCTCCCTGTTGGCCTTGTCGGCGTGCGGCGAAAGCTCCGGCACGTCGGCCGACAGCACCGGCCCTGTCCACTTCGGGGTCTCAGCTCCCGTCACCGGCCAGTACGCCGAGTACGGGAAGTTCTACAAGCAGGGCTTCGACCTCGCGCTCGATCAGATCAACGCTGACGGCGGCATCAACGGTCGCAAGGTGAAGCTGAAGTGGGAGGACAGCCAGTCCGACCCCAAACAATCCGTGCCGATCGCCCAGAAGTTCGTCAACGACAAAAACATCATCGCCGAGCTCGGCGACTTCTCCAGCCCCGCCTCGATGGCCGCCTCACCGGTCTACGAGCGGAACAAACTGGTTCAGTACGGCTTCACCAACTCCTCGCCGAAGTTCACCCTCGGCGGGCAGTACATGTGGAGCCCGGGCATCTCGCAGGCCACCGCCGAGGTTCAGCAGACCGATGCGCTGGCGAAGTTCGGCAAGAAGATCGCGGTGGTCTACCAGAACACCGACTGGGGCAAGCAGGTGTTCCAGATCTTCCAGAAGGAGGCGAGGAAGCTCGGGCTGACGGTCACGTACAGCTCCGCGTACCTCCCCTCCACCACCGACTTCCGGCCGCTGCTGATCAAGGCCCGCGACTCCAAGCCTGATCTCGTCTACGACATCGGGTACGACAACGACGCGGCGGCGATCCTCACCCAGGCGCCCAAGGCGGGGGTCACCGCCAAGATCTTCACCGAGCAGCTGACGGCCACGGGCATCAAGCTCGCGGGGGAGAACGCCGAGGGAGCGCTCACCACGGCGACCTGGTTCCCCAACTCCAGCGAGCCCCGGGTCAAGGCGTTCACCAAGGCGTTCAAAGCGAAGTACGGTCATGTTCCGGGCGCGTTCGAGGTGTACGCGTACGACGCGCTGACCCAGTTGGTACACGCGGCCAAGAAGGGTGGTGCCACCCGGCAGGGCGTTTACCAGGGGCTGAAGAACTCAACCGATCTGCCGAGCGTGCAGTACGGAAAGTTCCGCTTCCAGTCCGACCGCCGTCCTGCCGACCCGCCGGTCCCCGTCGCCGTGATCGTCAAGAACGGCGAACAGGTCCCGGCCGAAGGATGACGGTCGAAGCATGATCGACACACTGCTCGCCGGGATCATCCACGGCAACACGTATGCGCTCGTCGCGATCGGACTTTCGCTGATCTTCGGCGTATCCAATGTGGTCAACTTCGCCCAGGGGTCGGTCTTCGCGGCCGGCACCATGTCCGGCTGGTGGCTCATCGCCGAGCAGCACTGGCCGCTCTGGGCGGCGATCGTCGGCGTCTGCGCCTTCACCGCTGTCCTGGGCCTGGCCGTCAACGTGCTCGCGGTCCGGCCGCTGGCCAAGGTTCCGCCCATCGCCGCGCTGCTGGCCACGTACGCGGTGTCGGTCATCCTGGACAACCTCTCCCAGGTGGTATTCGGCCCCGACACCCGGCGGTTCCCGCAGGCTCTGGACACCCTCAACTTCCATGTGGGGAGCTTCCGCTTCGGCACGCTCGACGTGGTGATGTTCGCGGTGAGCCTCGGCTGCATCCTGCTGCTCGGCGGCTTCCTGAAGTTCACCAAGTACGGGCAGGCCATCCGCGCCACCGCCCAGGACTCCGACGCGGCGCTGCAGATGGGCGTGCCCGTGGGCAGGGTGCGGAACCTGTCGTTCATGCTGGCCTCGGCGCTCGGCGGCCTGGCCGGTGTCCTGGTCGGCATGTACAACAGCAACATCTCGCCCAGCGCCGGTACGGCCGCGGGGCTGACCGCCTTCACCGCCGCGACCCTGGGCGGCCTGGGCAGTCTGCCCGGAGCCGTGCTCGGGGGTCTGGCGCTGGGCATCGTCGAGGCCTTTGGCATCTCGTACTGGGGCGCGGGGGTCGACAACCTCATCATCTTCGGCGTCCTGTTGCTTGTGCTCTGGCTCAGGCCCGGGGGACTGCTGGGCAAGGTGCCCCTGATCTCCGCGGAGCCGCTGACGGGGACGTTCCTCGGCGGCGGCCGGCCAATCCGGCTGACGTGGTGGCAGGTCGTGGCCCTGGTCGGGATCGCCGCCGGCGTCGTGCCGTTGGTGGCGGACGACTACCAGCTCACGACCGGCACCCAGGTGCTGATCTTCGCGATCCTGGCGCTCTCCCTCACCCTCGTCTCCGGTTCGGCGGCCCAGGTCGCGCTCGGCCAGGCCGGGCCCATGGCAGTGGGCGCCTACACCTCGGCGCTGCTCGTCGGCGAACACGGCTGGCCCTTCCTGGCAGGCCTGTTGGCCGCCGGCCTGGCGGCCGCGGTCGTCGGCACCGTTCTGATGTCGCCGACGTGGCGGCTCAGCGGCCACTACGTGTCGATCGCCACCCTCGGCATCGGCGCCGTGACCGTGGCCGCGATTCTCAACCTCGACTGGCTGACTCACGGCCCGCTGGGCATTACGGCGATCCCGCCGCCCAGCCTCTTCGGCCACCAGATCATCATGCCGACGGACACCTATCTCCTCGACCTGACCGTTCTGCTGGTCGCGCTGGGGCTCGTCGTACGGCTGCAGAAGTCCTTCCTCGGCACTGTCTGGTCGGCGGTCGGCGCAGACGAGACGGCGCTCAGCGCCTCGGGTCTGCGCCCGGCCGACTACAAGGCGCTGGCGTTCGCGGTCGGTGCCTTCGTTGCCGGGCTCGCCGGAAGCCTGCTGGCCCACCAGTACAGCTATCTGGACCCGACGATGTTCAGCCCCGACCTGTCCATGCTGGCCCTGACCATCATCGTGCTCGGCGGGATGAACAGCCCGTTCGGCGCCGTGCTGGGCGCGGTGGTCCTCGTAGGCGCCCCCGAGTTTCTGCGGATGGCGCAGGACGCCAGACTTCTGACGTACGGAGTGCTCTTGCTGCTGCTCATCCGATTCCGGCCGCAGGGCCTGTGGGCGAGGCGGGCATGACGGCCGAACGCTCTCCGATACCCTCTTCGATACCCGCGCCCGTTCTACTCGAGGTCGCCGGTCTCGCCCGCTCCTTCGGTGCCGTACGTGCCGTGAACGGCGTCTCGTTCCAGGTCCGGCAGGGCGAGGTGGTCAGCATTATCGGCCCCAACGGCTCCGGCAAGACCACAACGCTCAACCTGCTCGGCGGGCTGCTCACCCCCGACAGCGGCGAGATCCTGCTGCACGGCCGCCGCATCGAACGGTTGCCCGCCGAGCGCAGGGCGGAACTCGGCATCGCCCGCACCTTCCAGAACGGCCGGGTCTTCGCGAACCTGCCCGTCGCGGGCAACGTCTATGTCGGTCAGTACGCCAAGCTGACGCGCACCCGGCCCTTCCCCCGGCTGCGCCACCTGCCCGTGCTGCGCTGGATCCCCTTGCTCGCCGAGCTGCTGCTGGCCCTCGTACAACCGCCGGCCGTGCGACGCGAGCAATCCGAGGCCGCCGCGCGGACCGAAGCACAGCTGGCCCGCTTCGGGACACGGCTGCTCCCGCGCGCCGACCACCGCGCGCACACCCTGTCGTACGCCAACCGGCGGCGCACCGAGATCGCCCGCGCACTCGCCCTCGAACCGACGCTGCTGCTCCTCGACGAGCCGACGGCCGGAATGAACCAGACCGAGACGGCCGAAGTGCTGGCCCAACTCCTCGAGTTGAAGGCCGAGGGGCAGACGATCGTGCTGGTCGAGCACAAGATCGACCTGGTGATGACGGTCTCCGACCGGGTGATCGTGATGGACGAAGGACAGACGATCGCCGCCGGGACGCCCGCGGAGGTCCGCGACGACGAACGGGTCGTCGAGGCCTACCTCGGCCGCCGCCGTACGCAACGCAAGGAGGCATCCCGATGACGGTGACGGGCTCGCCGCTGCTGGAACTGAGGAACATAGATATCTTCTACGGCCCCTCACAGGCGCTGGCCCATGTGTCCCTGCAGGTCGGACAAGGTGAGATCGTGTCCCTGCTCGGCGGCAACGCCTCCGGCAAGTCGACCACCATGAAGACCGTCCTCGGCCTGCTGCGACCGGCTGCGGGCCAGGTCCTGCTGGACGGCGAGCGGATCGACACCCTGCCCACCCGGGAGCGGGTGCGCCGGGGCATTGCCTCCGTCCCCGAGGCCCGACGGGTCTTCACCGGCATGACGGTCGAGGAGAACCTGCACCTCGGCGCCTTCACCCGCGCAGGGCGCGGCGAGATCCGCAAGGACATCGAGCGGCTCTACGAGTCCTTTCCGCGCCTCGCCGAACGCCGCACCCAGCACGCCGGCACCCTCAGCGGCGGCGAACAACAGATGCTGGCCTTCGCCCGGGCGCTGATGAGCAGACCACGGTTGATCTGCATGGACGAGCCCACGATGGGACTGTCCCCGCTCTTCGTCGACCGGGTACTGGACATGATCGCCGACATCAACCGCACGCTGGGCGTCGCGGTGCTCATCGTCGAGCAGAACGCCGAACTGGCCCTGTCCATCGCCGCCCGCGGCTATGTGCTGCGCACCGGATCGATCGTGCTGCACGGGCAGGCGGACGCGCTGCTCGACGACCCGTCGGTCCGGGAGTCCTACCTCGGAAAGGCCACCTGATGCCTGAACGAAAGCCGTTCCGGCTGGGCGTCTTCACACGCCTCGTCGACGACGTCCCGCCCGCCGAGCTGTACGCACGGGCACTGGAGCTGTTCACCACCGCCGAGGAACTCGGCTTCGACACCGGCTGGGTCGCCCAGCACCACCTGCGCGACCAGGGCGGACTGCCGTCGCCGCTGGTCTTCCTGACGGCCGCCGCGGCTCGCACGACACGGCTGCGGCTCGGCACCGGGATCATCACCCTGCCCCTGGAGAGCCCGTTCCGGCTCGCCGAGGACGCCGCGGTGCTCGACGCGCTCAGCGGCGGGCGGTTGGAACTCGGCTTCGGCACGGGCGGCGGTGACCTGGTGTTCTCCCTCTTCGGCCGACGGGTGGACGACCGTCGCGACACTTACGAACGGGCCCTGCGGGTGGTGCGCGACGCGCTGTCCGGCAAGGAGCCCGTGCCCGGCGCCCCGCCCCTCTTCCCGCCCGCCGACACCCTTGGCGACCGGCTCTGGGAAGCCACCTTCGGGGTACCGGGGGCGATCCGGGCCGCGCGGAACGGCAGTGGTCTGCTGCTCGCCCGTACCGCTCTCAGCCCGGTGCCGGACGGTACGCCGGAGCCGCCCCGCGTACCGCTCGGTGACGCGCAGCACCCCCTGGCCTCGGCCTACCTCGACCATTGGACGTGGCCGGATGCCGCTCCCCGGATCGGCCTGTCCCGGTCGGTGTACGTGGCGCCGAGCCGTGCGGAGGCGCTGGCCGATGCCGAGGACGGCTTCCGTCGGTTCGCCGCGGCGGCCGGCGAGGCGGCGGCCCGGCGCACCAAGGATGACGCCCATGTCGGCAGCCCTCAGGACGTCATCGCCTCGCTCGGCGCCGACCGGCTGCTACCACTGGCCAGCGACCTGATCATCCAGGTCCACTCGATCGACCCGTCGCACGAGAAGACGCTCCGGTCACTGGAATTGATCGCCACCGAGGTCGCTCCGGCGCTGGGCTGGCGGCCCGCGCACCCTCGCGGTACCAGAACCGATTCCCTCACCCAGGAAGGCCACCCACGATGACCACCCGATCCGGGACACCCACCGATCTGATCAACACGCTGCTCGGCATCGAACCGGGCTCACCGCTGGCGCAGTTGCGCGCCCGCCGACCGGAGGCGACCCGTCACACGCAGGGCAGCTACGACGCGCTCTTCGTACCCGCTGCCCCCGCCACCTCCGTGACCACCACCGAGCGGTTCGCGGCCGCGCTGCGGGTGGCGCAGCTGCACGGCGACCAGGTCCTGGGCGAGCACTACACCGGGCAGCTGCTCGGTGTGGGCGGGGCGACGAAGGAGCTCGTGACGGCCGTCAAGGACGTCCGATCGCTGCCCCGCGCCACCGAACCGCTCGACCCTGAGCCGTTCTCCGACCGGCTGCGCGCCATCCTCGCGCACGCCGACCTGCTGGTCCTGCGGCCTGCGGCAGCCACCCCCGCCCATCTGGATGCCCTGACCAAGGCCGGGCTCGATGCGGCAGAGATCGTCACGGTGTCGCAGCTCATCGCGTACGTCAGCTTCCAGGTCCGGCTGCTCGCAGGCCTGGCCCTGATCCGCGGGGACGAGCGGCCCGCACCGGGTCCCGCACGCGGCCCGTTGGACGCGCCTGATACCGGATTCACGCAGGAACAGCTGGGCTGGACGCCCTGGCTGGAGCCTGTCGCGGTCGAGGACGTGACGGACGAGCAGCGCGCGGTCCTGCCCGGACAGCGTCTGGAGTCCCCGTATTTCCGGCTGCTTGCCCTGGACCCGGCGGTGCTCGGTGAGCGCACCGCCACCGACAACGGCATCTTCTACACCCGAGGCGGCCTGCCCCGTCAGGAGCGCGAACTCGCCGCCACCGTGACCTCGCGCGTAAACGGCTGCGTGTTCTGCGCATCGGTGCACAGCCGCTTCGCCTCCCAGCTCAGCAAGCGGGACGAGGATGTCCAGCGACTTCTGGACGAAGGCGTGGACACACCGCTCGACGACCGCTGGCGTGCCATCACGGACCTCGCAGCGGCACTGACCACGACACCGCCGACCGCCGACCACACCCACGTCGCCGCCCTGCGCGAACTCGACCTGGACGACCTGGACATCCTCGACGCCGTCCAGGCCTCCGCGTTCTTCGGCTGGGCCAACCGCCTGATGCTCACCCTTGGCGACCCCATACCGCCCACGCAGCCCTGAACCGAAGGAGCCGTAGACATGCCCGCCACCGCAACAGCGAACGCGACCCGCAAGAACAAGGACGAAGAGCAGCGAGCAAAGCAGCAGGAAGAGCGGCAGTTGCTCGACACCGCCCCCGACCCGCGGCCCGGACTGCGCGCATACCTCGAGGTCAAGCGCGCCGCGCTGCTCGCCAAGCGGGAGACCGAGCGCGCCGGCGCGGTGACCGAGCCGAACCGGCTGCGTGCCAGGACCAAGGCCGAGGAGCGCAGCGGCGTACGGCGCATCCGTATCCGCCACCACCAGATCCTGAGTGACTCCCCGCTGGACTTCGCCGGTTACGATCTCGGGCCCGCCTCGCCCGAGATCCAGCTCGGCGTCCTGTCCAGCTGCCTCACCCACATCTTCCTCATCCAGGCTGCCGACCTGCGAATCCCGCTCGACTCCCTCGAGGTCGAGGTGCAGGCCGACCAGGACCCGCGCGCCGGACAGCCCGGGTTCGAGCAGGTGCCGATCTACCCGCACAACATCTCGTACACCGTGCACATCACCTCACCGGCCACCAAGGCGCGCATCCGCGAGCTGCACGAGACGGTCGAGCGCAAGTGCCCGATCTACAACCTCCTCGTCAACCCGCAGAACATCACCGGCCGAGTCGTCCTGACCGGCAGTCCGGAGGAGATATGACGGCCCCCCGCATACGGCTCGGCTTCCTCACGCACGCGAACGGTCCCATCGACACGCGGGAGACCTACCGGGGCCTCCTGCGCATCTTCCGGTCCGCCGACGAACTCGGCTACGACACCGGCTGGATCTCGCAGCACCACTTCCAGGACGACTACGGACGGGTTCCCTCGCCGCTGCCGTTCCTGGCCGCTGCCGCCGCGCAGACCAGTCGTATCCGGCTGGGCACGGCGGTCGTGATCGCTCCCTTGGAGGATCCCGTACGGATCGCCGAGGATGCCGCCGTCGTCGACGAGATCAGCGAAGGGCGACTCGAACTCGGCCTCGGCAACGGCGGATTCGGCCCCGAAGCGGAAAGGGTCTTCGCGGCATTCGGTATCGACCCGGCACGCCGACGAGAAAGGGGCTCGCAGGTGCTCGACGGGACACTGCGTGCCCTGCGCGGCGAACCGCTGGGAGACCGCCCGGACGGCCCGGTGCTCCAGCCGCCCGTCCAGGGGCTGGCCGACCGGGTGTGGTGGTCTTCCGCCAATCCGCGCGGCGGTACGGAGGCCGGTACCCGGGGTGCGGGACTGCTGCTGGCGCGCCGCGCACTCGGAGTGCGGGGCCCGACCGATCTCGACCAGTTGCGCGTGGTCGAGCCCTACCTGGAACAGCTGGCCGCGGGGTCCGGAGTGCCGCCGCGTATCGCCGTCTCGCGCGGCCTGTTCGCCACCAAGGACCCCGCGGCGAGCCAGGGGGAGTTCCGGCGGATCGTCCGCCACTATCTCGAAGGCCCAATCCGCAACGGGGAGTTCCCGCCCGGCCTCGGCTTCGACGACTACCTGGCGCGGTCCAACTTCTTCCACGGCCATCCGGAGCAGATCGCGGAGCAGCTGAACCGTGACCGGATCCTGCCGTACGCGACCGAGCTGATCGTGCAGGTCCACTACGGGGCGACGGTGGAGGAGTCGCTGCGCAACCTGGAGCTCATCGCGACCGAGGTCGCCCCGCTGCTGGACACTCACCTGCGCGCGGGAGTGAGCGGGGAGGTGCGCCGGTGAGTACGGAGACGAGGACGGCGCCGCCCGACACTCACCGTGCCAAGGAACTGTCAGCGCGCGAGAAAAGTCCTGCCCGTACGCGCCGACGCGGCGCTCGCTGGGCCGATCCGCTGCCATGGCTGCTTCCGCTCGGCGTGCTCGTGGTGTGGCAACTGGCCTCCTGGAACATGTGGATGGATCCGCTGCTGCTGCCCTCACCCGGTGCGGTGGCCCGTGTCCTGGGGGATTCTGCCGGCGACGGCACTCTCGTCACCGACCTGTCCGCGAGCATTCAGCGCTGGGCCTCCGGCTTTCTGATCGGCGCATCGCTCGGGCTGCTGCTCGGCTCGCTCGTCGGCCTGTCCGTGCTGTCCGAGCGGCTGCTCGACACCTCGGTGCAGATGCTGCGCACCGTACCGGTGTCGGGTCTGTCGCCCCTGCTCATCGTCTGGCTCGGGCTGGACGAGGCGCCGAAGATCGTGCTGGTCGCGGCGGGCAGTTTCTTCCCCGTGTACATCAACACGTTCGGCGGCATCCGCAACGTGGACCGCAAACTCGTGGAGGTGGGCCGGATGTTCCAGTGGAACCGCCCCACCGTACTGCGCCGGATCATCCTGCCCGCAGCGCTCCCGGAGATCCTCAACGGCATCCGGTACGCGCTCGGCGTCGCCTGGGTGCTGCTGGTCCTCGCCGAGCTCCTCGGAGCCACATCCGGGTTGGGGTTCATGCTCAACCAGGGACGCGAGCTGTCGCGGGTCGATGTCGTGATCGCGGCGCTGCTGGTCTTCGCCGTCGCGGGCAAGGCCGTCGACCTGCTCGTACGGGCCGCGGAGCGACGGTTGCTGCGCTGGCGCGACCTGCACGCCGGAGCGTGATCCGAGCCATGAGTATCGCTTTGTCCCTGCGCGGCTACGGCCGTACGTTCACCACCACGGCCGGTGCCCTGAGGGCCGTCGACGGCGTCGACCTGGACATCGCGCCGGGCGAGTTCACTGCCCTGGTCGGGCCGTCCGGCTGCGGCAAGTCGACCATCCTGCGGGCCATGGCGGGCCTGGACACCCGGGGCGACGGGGAGGTGTTCGCAGGCGGTGCACCCATCACCGGGCCGCATGCCTCGCGCGGCCTGGTCTTCCAGGAGCACCGCCTCTTCCCATGGCAGTCCGTCGCGAAGAACATCGGCGCCGGGCTGCGGGGTGACCGCGCCGCGCGGCAGCGGCGGGTGGCCGAACTCCTGGAACTGGTCGGCCTGGAGGGCTTCGCCGACGCCTACCCAGGCCAGTTGTCCGGCGGCATGGCGCAGCGCGTGGCCATCGCCCGCGCACTGGCGCCCGCTCCGGACGTCCTTCTTCTGGACGAACCGTTCGGCGCACTGGACGCGTTCACCCGGATCCGGCTCCAGAACGCCCTGCACGACATCTGGGCCGCCCACAACGTCACCGCTGTCCTGGTCACGCACGACATCGACGAGGCAGTCGCCCTAGCCCAGCGCGTCGTCGTCCTCGGCTCCCGCCCGGGGCGCGTGCGGCGCGTCCACGAGATCGATTTGCCCTACCCGCGGGACCGGGCCTCGGCGAGTTTCGCCGAGCACCGCGCCACGTTGCTCGGGGACTTCGCCCTGAGCAGCCTCTCCGAACGCACCGATTCCCCACGCACCGATTCCCCACGCACCGATTCCCCACGCACCGATTCCCCACGCACCGATTCCCCACGCACCGATTCTCCCGAGGAGACGCACCATGTCTGACCTCTCCCTGTCCCGGCGCGGACTGCTGCGAGCCGCGGCCGGCGGCGCCGCCGCAACGTCGCTCGCGGCGTGCGGGCCCGGCGCCGCGGCCTCCGGTTCGGCGGCAAAAGGCGTCGCAGGGCAGCTGAGGATCGGATTCCAGCCGCCCTACATCGTGATGGACGTGCTACAGAAGCAGAACACCCTCGCCTCGGCGCTGCGCGGCGACGGCACCGACGTCTCGCTCAAAGTCCTCGACCCGACCGTCATCCAGCAGTCGGTGGCCGGCCGCGCCCTCGATCTCGGGCTCGGCGGGCTCGGGCCGATCCAGCTCTCCAGCCAGCCGTTCACCGTCGTCGCCCTCGTCGAACACAGCCCGCGCACCCAGGCCTTGCTGGTCCGCAAGGACTCCGGGATCGAGAGCGTCACTGATCTCAAGGGCAGGAAGCTCGGCTCCTACGGCACCACGATCAACGCCAACCTGTTCGTGCTGCGCGCGGCGAAGAAGGCCGGATTCGACGTGGGTGAGATCAAGTTCGTCCCCCTCACCACCGACCAGATCACCGCCTCACTGCTGTCCGGGTCCGTGGACGCCGTACAGACCTGGGACCCATTCGCCGCCCAGCTCGAGGCATCGAAGCGCACCCGCACGCTGCTCACCGGTCAGGGCCTGGTCGAGAACTACGTGGTGATCTACGGCCACCGCGACTACGTGAAGAAGTACCCGAAGACCATAGCCAAGGCGCTCCGCACTTACCGCAAGGCGCTGACCTGGGTCAATGCGCACCAGGACGAGGCCCTCCGGCTCTTCGCCTCCGCCAACAAGCTGGAGGCCGAGGTCGCCGCGCTCACCTTCCGCCGCCGCGAGTATCTGCTCTCGGCGCCCAGCGAGCGCTTCCTCGCCGATCTGAAGCGACAGGAGAGGGAACTCAAGGCGTCCGGCGTCCTGACCAAGAGCGTCGACTGGGACGCGGCGATTGACCACACGATCGCTGTGGAGGCCCTCGCCGCGGATGGATGATGCTCGCGGCCGCCGCGCTTGGCGATCTCGATCACTAGTGCAGGGGATGGGGCGGATCCCTACCCGGCAGACGGCGGCGCTCGACTCAGCGCCGGTGCGTGCAGCCGCCCGCCGGAGGAGGCCCCGGCGGGCGGCAGTCCGTCAACGCGGTCGGCGCGTCACTGTACGACCTTGAGGAGCTTGTTGGGCGAGCCCGAGCCGATGTTGGACAGGACGCCCGAGGTGGCGCCGTTCACCAGCGCGCTCCCGACTTCGGACGGGGAGGCGCTGGTGTGGCCGGAGAGGTAGATGGCCGCGGCGCCGGACACGTGCGGCGCGGGGCAGTTCGTGGCAGCGGCCAAGGCATTGTGGGCCTCCCGGGCCCCGGACGCCGTCGCCCCGGACGGGGACGCCACGAGCTGGGCCCGGACCGGTTCCATCAGCCCGGTGGAGCAGGCCATCGCCCTCGTACGGCTGCGCGCCACCGCCACCGCCACCGTGCCGGGCAGCCGCCAGGGCCGTCCGGGGACTCGGACGGTGGCCGCGAGCTCGCCGCCCGCCACGCCGACGTCGTGTTCTCCGCCAACACCGAGTACGGCAAGGCCGTGGCCTACGCCGCCGACCTGCGCGATCACCTTGCCCGATACGGCCGGACGCCGGACTCGCTGCGCATCCTGCCGGGCACCGGCGTCGTCCTTGGCGACACCGCCGCCGAGGCGGCGGAGAAGGCTCGCGGTGGGTGCGCGCCGAGCAGGTCTCGGGCCCCCGTGCGATCGCCTTCGTCGAACAGTACTGGGGCACCGATCTGTCCGGCTACGACCCGGACGGCCCGCTGCCCGACGTCGAGCCCGGTGAGGAGGAACTCGACCCCCCCCCCGGGGCACCATCCTTCAGCGCTCGGTATGCGGCCTTCACCTCGTCGGGGTGCGCGGTGAGGAAGGAGCGGGAGACGACATGGATGGTGCGGTTGACCGCGCCGACATCCTTGGCGAGCGCGAGGACCTTGCTGCCGGGTGTCGTCCTGGCGGAGGCCAGGAACTGATCCCAGGTGGCCCAGGCATCCACGTGGCCGGCGGCGAAGGCGGTGGCGGCGTCGGCGGGCTGGAGATAGACCCGTTTGACCTTGCCGGCCGGGATTCCCTCGTGGGCGAGGGCCTTGAGCAGCAGATACTCGCCCGTTCCGCCCTTGTTCACGGCTACGGACCGGCCCACCAGGTCCTTGATGCGGCTGATCCCCTTGCCCGGGGCAGCCACGATGCCCTGGGTGTCGTTGTCGTTCTTCTCGACGGCGAACGCCACCAGGTCGGGGTTGGCGGCCAGGGCAGTGACCAGTGAGGTGGTGCTGCCGGAGGTGAGGTCGATCTTTCCGGCGCCGATCGCCTCGGCGGCCGGCGCGAAGGCGGGGAACGGCGAACTCCAGGTGACGCCACCCCCGGTGGCCTTGATCTTCTTCTCCAGGCTGCCGTCCTGCCGGCTGAGGGTGAGCAGGTTGAGCGTGGCCAACGGGCCGATGCGCAGGGTGCCAGGGGAGGCCAGCCCGGTTCGGGACTCGCTGTCGGAGGAGGCCGAGGACGGGGCGGGGGAGCAGGCGGCGGTCAGACTCAGAGCCAGGGTGGCGAACAGGGCCGGCACGGCGAGGCGGGCCCGGACCGCGTGGCGGGCTCGGGCGGTGGCGCGGAGGCCACGCGTGCGGTCGAGATGGCGGAGCTTCACTTGTTCCATCCGTTCGTCCAGGAGTTCCAGGTGGCGCGGACGGTGGGGCTCGCGTCCGGATCGGCGCGGTGGCCGCGGTCGACGGGCAGATGGGGCAGGGCCAGTTCGCCGAAGCGGTACGCCTCCTCCAGCAGCGGCATGCCGGACGATGAAGGTGTCGACGCCCGCGTCGCGGTAGTCGTTGATCCGCTCGACGACCTGGGCCGGACTGCCGACGATCGCGGTGCCGGGACCGTTGCGTACCAGCCCGATCCCGGACCACAGGTTCGGATAGATCTCCAGCTCACGCAGGTCCGCGGGCTTGCGTCCGCCGTGCAGGGCGGTCATCCGGGCCTGGCCGGCCGAGTCGCTGCCGGCCACCGACTGCTGGGTGCGGGCTACGGAGTCGGCGTCCATGTGGTCGTACAGGTCTCCCGCCGCCCGCCAGGCCTCCTCCTCGGTATCGCGTACGACGACGTACAGCCGGACCCCGAACTTCAGATCGGTCCGGCCGTGTGCGGCCGCCTGCTCGCGCAGCTGCTTGATCTTGCCGGCTGCCTGGGGGTTCTCGGCGATGCGCCGGTCGGAGGCGTCCAGAGCGGTGAGCACCGCTCCCACCTGCTCCGGGGCGAGCTCGACCGACCTGCGCAGGCCCCAGATCACCGAACGGTTGGTGTGGTGGTCGCCGACCTGGGCCAGCACCCGCACCGGCCGAATGGCCTCCAGCGCGAGCAATGACGGCTCGGTGGCCACCCAGGCATCGACTCCGGCACGCTCCAGCGCGGCCTGCGCGGTGGCGTCGTTGAGCTCCACCACAGTCACGTCGTGCCAGGACCCCGTGGCGGGCGGACCCGCTCGGGATGCGGGGCTTGTCCGCCGGGTCGGTCGAGGCGTTCTACCGCCGCGGGATGCTGCACCCCCTGCTGACGGCGTCGGGCGTCCACGACGATCCCGGGTCGGACCCCGACGCGGACGAGCCGTCACCTCCTCGTGGCGTGGGCCACTTCGCCGGCATGGTGCTCGACCCGGCCAAGGTCGACCTCGCCGCCCTGCCGTTCCGGCTTCCCAGCCCGGCGATGGACGGCGTGCTGACGAACCTCGAAGCGGTCGAGACGGTGCTGTCCGAGCGGGCTTCCAAGCTTGGCGTGGAGATCAGGCGCGGCGTCACGGTCTCAGCCATCGCGCAAGACGACGAGAGTGTGGTCGCGCACGCCGGCGAGCACGCGTACGCGGCGCGCTGGCTCGTCGGCTGCGATGGCGGACGCAGCGCGGTGCGCGGGCTCGCGGGCTTCGAATTCGTCGGCACCGAGCCGCTGTTCACCGGCTACGTCATGCTCGCCACTGTCGCTGATCCCGACGTGCTGAGCCCCGGGATCAACCTGACGCCGACGGGCATGTACATCCGGATGCCCGCCGAGGGGCACATCGGCATCATGGACTTCGACAGCGGCGCGTTCGATCGTTCCCGTGCAGCCGAATCTCGACCACCTCCAGGCGGTGCTGCGCCGCGTGTCCGGCACCGATGTGACGCTGAGCCACGTCCATCTCGCCTCGAGCTTCACCGATCGGGCGATGCAGACGACGACCTACCGGCTCGGACGCGTCCTGCTCGCGGGCGACGCCGCGCACACCCACTCCCCCCTCGGCGGACAGGGACTCAACCTCGGCATCGGCGACGCCATGAACCTGGGGTGGAAGCTCGCGGCGACCGTGCGCGGGTACGCGCCGGACGGGCTGCTCGACACCTACACCCGCGAGCGGCATCCGATCGGCGCTTGGGTGCTCGATTGGACGCGCGCCCAGGCGGCGGTTATGAGACCGGACCCACATGGCCGGGCGATCCAAGGAATCGAAGACCGCACTCGCCTCGGCGAGCTGTTGCAGGACGGCCGAGGCGTCGCGCTCGATTTCAGCACCGCCGGCCGCCTGCGCGATGCGGCGACGGGCCGGCAGAGCCGACTGCGTTACGCGGCCGGGTCGGCGAAGAACGACCTCGGACTGGGTGCCGTGCTCATCCGGCCGGACGGCGTCGTCGCCTGGGCGGGCGATCGCGACTTCGATCGGAAAGCGTTCGAGCGGGCCGCCGACCAGTGGTTCGGCAATTCGGGAAGCTGAGCCGCCGCTCTGTTCCCTGGTGAACCTTCTTCCTTCCCCCAACCCAGTTTCTCAGGAGTACTTATGACCATCACCCTCCGCCCGGGAGCCACTGTGATGTTCACCGGCGATTCGATCACCGACAGCCAGCGGTTGGAGAGTGAAGACGGCCTCGGGTTCGGCTACCCGCTGCGCGTCGCGGGCGAGTGGGGCTTCCGGCACCCGGACCGGCCCGTGACCTGGCTGAACTCCGCGATCGCGGGCCACAAGGTGATGGACCTCGAGGCCCGGTGGCAGGCGGACGTGCTCGACGCGCGCCCGGACGTGGTGTCGATCCTCGTCGGCGTCAATGACATGGGCTGGCACACCCTCGACCCGGACGGCTATGTGATTCCCGCGGAGGACTTCGCGGCAGGTTACGATCGCCTGCTCGCGCCGCTGGCCGAAGCGGGCACGGAGCTGATTCTCATCGAGCCGTTCCTCCTGCCGATCCGCGGCAGCATCGAGGCCGGACACGGACACGCGCACATCGACGCTGAAGTCCGGAAGGAGTGGCGGGCCGATCTGGACCCGAAGATCCAGGTCGTGCGCGAACTCGCTCGCAAGTACGGCGCGCACCTGCTCGCCGCGGACGGCATGTTCGCCGAGCTCGCCGCGGTGGCCGCACCGGAGCACTGGGCTGCGGACGGCGTGCACCCGACGCCGGCCGGTCACGCCGCACTCGCGGCGGCCTGGCTGCGCCTGGTCGCGTGACCATGTCTCGCGATCGCCCGCGGCATCGGTGACCGCGAGGAGCTTCGCCGGTCGGCCCGCCGATGCCCCGGGCGGGGCACGTTGTCGAGATCGTGCCCGACGCTGCGGGCCGGGGGCGGCGGCGCCGTCGATGGTCCAGTTGACGACGGCCTCCGGGTCGCCGCCTGGCCGGGGCCGTGGTTCGGGAAGTCGTGCGGGAGGTATTTCCGGGGGAGGCGGACCGGCATGTGATCCAGCGGTGGGCCGATGAGCGGCGGCCGTTGTGGGAGGTTCTGGGCGATGTCCGGCGGCCCAAGCGCCTGCCCGGCCGCGCTCGCCTACCGCGGAGGGTCAGCGTCGCGGGCCGGGCAGGGGCGAGGCTGCGGTTCAGGGGCGTCCGAGGGCCCGGAAGGTCCAGCCGGCTTCGCGCCAGGTGACCGGGTTGAGGGTGCCGCGGCCGTCGATGACGCGCGGGGTGGTGGTGTGTGCGGCGAGTCGGTGTGGGGGTCGACCCGGCCGTGGTCACGGGAATCTCCGCCAGCGGAACTGAGTTACTTACTTTTACAACGATTTCAACGGGGTGGACCGCGGTCCATCGCGGGGAGGGGACGGGAGCCGATGAGCCTTCGTCAGTTCGAGTACGCCCTGGCCGTTGCCGAGGAGGGCTCGGTGACGGCGGCGGCGGAGCTGCTGCACGTCGCTCAGCCGTCGGTGTCCCAGCAGATCCGCGGTCTGGAGCGGGAACTCGGCGTGGAACTGTTCGCCCGTACGCCGACCGGACTGGTGCCCACCGTGGTCGGCCGCGCGTTCCTGCGGGAGGCGGAGGTCGCGGTGAGCGCGGCGCGGCGGGCGAGGGCGACAGCGCGGGCCGGTGCCGATGAGCTGGTGGGCGAGCTGGTGGTCGCGGTGCAGATGGGCTTTGGCACGCGGCAGCTGCCAGGCGCGCTGGGCGCGCTGCGCCGCCGCTTCCCGCGGCTGGAGGTCACCGTCTTCGAGGAGCCGAGCTCCGCCGAGCTGGAGCGGCTGGGGCGCCGGGGCGTGCTGGACCTCGCCTTGATGGCGGCGTGCGAGCAGACCCCCGCCGACGCCCACCACCTCGGCGACGAGGAGTTCGTCGTGGTGCTGGGCGCCGGGCACCGGCAGCTCGCCGCGGACCGGGTCGAGCTGCGTGAACTGGAGGGGGAGCCGTGGGTGAGGTTCGACCGCGACAGCGCGCTCGACGGCGTGCTGCTGGGCGTGCTGCGGGACAACGAGCTGACCCCGGCCACGGTCGCCCGCGTGTCCCAGACGGCGACGGCCGTGCGCTGGGCCGCCCACGGGCTGGGGGTGACGCTCGTCCCGGCCTCCGCGGTGCCCCACGGTTACGAGCACCTCGTACGCCCGGTGTTCCCGGTCGTGTCTCAGCCCGTTATCGCCGTGGTCCGGCGCGGCGCGGGCCCGGCGGAGACGGCCCTGCTCGAACTCCTGCGTCAAGAGACGTGGCACAAATCCGCTTTCTTCTCATCGGTGTCCTGACGGCCGAGAAGGAGGCGCGCGCCGCTGAATTCTTTTTGTCGTGACGTTCCGGAATGCCGTCGGCGTCAACCCCTGGGGAATTCGCCGCCGTCCACGACGAGATTACTCCCGGTCAGCCAGCTCGCCCGGTCGGACACGAGGAACAGCACCGCGTGGCCGATGTCGTCGGGCTGACCATCGCGCCCCAGCGGCACGGCGATGCTGCTGTTCTGGACCTGCGCCGGGTCCAGGCGCGCCCACTGCTCCCGCGTTGCTTCGCCGCCGGGGGTGGCGACTCTGCCGGGAGTCACGGTGTTGACCCGGATTCCGGACGGGGCCAGCTCCAAGGCCAGTCCCCGGCTGTAGGTCTCCAGCGCCGCCTTCGCCGCCACGTAGTGCAGGAACGGTGGTGCCGCGGTGGGGACCGCGGCCGAGGAGACGTGCACGATCACCCCCGAACGCCGTTCCCGCATCCCCGGTGCCAGCAGCGAGTCCAGCCGCACCGACGCCAGGTAGTTCAGGTCCAGCGCGTCCTGCCACTCCTCGTCGGGGATGGCCAAAGCGCCCTTGTACGGCTGCGCCCCACCCGCGTTGTGGACCAGGACGTCCACCCCGCCGAGCACCTCCTGTGCGGCCGCGGCGAGCGCCTCTGCGCCAGCCCGTGTCCGCACGTCGGCCTCCACGAAGGTGGCCCCCTCCGGCACCGTGCTCGTCGCCGACCTGGCGGTCGTGAGCACCTCGGCGCCCGCGTCCAGGAGTTGGCGCACGACGGCCGCTCCGATTCCGCGAGAACCACCCGTGACCAGGGCCCGCTTTCCCGCGAGTTCTCGCGTTTCCGATCCGTTCTCGATCGTGGTCATGCCACCGGTCCTCTCAATCGCGTGTTCGTCCGCTCGACGGAAGAAGGATCGACGTGCGCAGAGCGCGAATCTTTCGGAGAAATCGCGGTGAGCACCTCGTCGAGCTGTTTGACGGTACGTCCGGAAAAGAACGAGAGGCAAAGACGAAATGTCAGCAGGTGCTATAGGGAATTCCTATGGCACCCCGGCCCCTCCGCCCGTGACCGGAGCAGGAAGCGGATCGAGGCGACCCCGCCCACCACGTCCACGTCGTCTGCGCCACTGATAGCGCCGCTCTCACTGCGCACTTGAGCACTCCAGAGGGGTCCAGCGCCGTGCGCGCACGCCGAGGGGAAGCAGGTCAGCGGCTGGCAGCGGCCCAGGTCCAGGCCGGTGAGCTCGACGATGTCGGGGACGGGTACTTGGAACGTGCGGAGCGGTACCTGGATGTCCCGGTAGGGCGGATTGGCGCCGAGCAGCCGGCACACGGGCCGATGTGCCAGACCGGGCAGCCGTACAGTGCGGCCGCTACCTGGCGTTGCCAACGCGGCCCGGAAGCACTTCCCCGGAAGGGCTCTTGGCGTCCTGTGTGGCCATTCCGACGGCCTCACGCAACGGTCCAGGCACTGGCGCCGGATCTCGTTGGCCGTCTCCGAGGTGGGCGGGTGACCAGTGACCAGAAAGAAACCCCTGCTTTGCTACGAACAGGGCCCGATCGCTTACGGAACGTGACAGTATGACTACTGTGGAACGGGGAGAGTGCGGCCGAGGGCCGAAGCGCGTGGGCATGTGGTACCTGCTACTGCTGGTGCTGGGGGTCGTCGGGGCGGTGACGCTGGCCTGGCGCTTCGCGTTGGGCACAGCCGCCACAGCGGCCGCGTTGCTGCCCACCCTGGCGCCCGCTTACCTGGCCTGGAAGGCCTTTCAGCACGACCGGACCGACGCGACCGCGCTGGATCTGGAGACGGCTGCCGACCAGCTGGCGCAAGCAGTGGCCAAGCAGTGGGACGACGAGGCTTCCGTCCGCCGGATGAACGACCCGTACCCGCTGCCGGTCGCTTGGCGCCCCGCTGACGCAGACCTGGTGGAGCCCTGGACCCTGCTGGCCGAGCTCGCCCGCGCCTGGCCCGGCGGCCCACCAGACGACCCGACCCACTGGCCCGCGGACGCCGCGGGTCTGGCGGGCGCTGACAGGCAGATCGGCGAGGTGTTCACTCAGCGGGTGCCCACCCGCCGCCTGGTGGTCCTCGGCGAGCCCGGCTCCGGCAAGACCATGCTGCTCATCCGCCTGCTCCAGGACCTGATCGAACAGCGAACAGGCGGCGGGCCCGTGCCGGTGCTGTTCTCCCTCGCCTCCTGGAACCCCGTCCACCAGCCCCTCCAGGACTGGCTGGCCGAGCAACTGCGGCGCAGCCACCCCGGTCTCCGCGCGCCCGCCCCTGCGACCGCGGCAGGGACGGGGGCTGGGGGCAGCCAGGTCGATCTGGCCCGAGCACTGCTGCACGCCCGGCGGATCCTGCCGATCCTGGACGGCTTCGATGAACTCCCGCCCGCTTTGCATCAAATGGCCCTCGATGCCCTGAACCGGGCCCTGTCCGCGCGCCAGCCCGCAGTGGTGGCCAGCCGCGCCGCTCCCTACCGAGACGCCCTCACCCGGCCTGACAGCATGGTGCGGCTCAACGGCGCCGCCGGTATCCACCTGCTCCCACTCGCCCCGGAGCAGGTGGCCGCCTACCTGCGCCGCGACGCCGGCGGCCCCCACACCCCCTCCGCCGCCCGGTGGAACACCGTGACCACGCACCTGGGCACCGACACACCCGTTGGACAGGCCCTGAGCACCCCCCTCGGCCTGTTCCTCGCCCGCACCATCTACAACCCCCGCCCCCACACCCGGCCAGGATCCGGCGCTGTCCCCCACCCGGACGAACTGTGCGACACCGCCGCCTTCCCCACCCGCGCCGCCCTCGACACCCACTTGTTCAACGCCTTTATCCCCGCTGCCTACACCCACCACCACACCCACCCGCCCCGCTGGCCCGCACCTCAGGCCCACCGCACCCTGGTACTCCTCGCCCGGCACCTGCATGCCCACCACGGCGGCAACCCCGACCTGGCCTGGTGGGAACTCCACCATGCCCTCCCTCCGCACACTCCCCGCCGGACAGTCGGGCTCGCCTTCGGGCTCGCGGCCGGGCTCGCCGTCGGGCTCGCCGTCAGGCCTGCGGTGGGACTCGCGGCCGGACTTGCGGTCGGACTCGCGGCCCAGAGCATGTACCCGGGGGCGCCGAACACACAGCTGCGCTGGTCATCCAACTCTCTCGCGCGCAGGCTCGTGGCCGGGCTCGCCGTCGGGCTCGCGGCCGGATGCGCGGTCGGCCTCGCGGCCGGGCGCACGGCCGGAATCGTGTTCGGGATCGCGGGCGGACTCGTGCTCGGGCTTGAGGCCCGGAGCATGTACCCGGGGGCACCGAGCACACAGCTGCGCTGGTCATCCGACTTCCTCGCGCGCAGGCTCGCGTTCGGGTTCACGGTCGGGCTCGTGGCCGGCCTCGTGGCCGGACCCGCAGTGGGGTTCGCGTTCGGACTCGCGGGCGCACTCGCGGGCGCACTCAAAGGAGAGAAACCCGACCTGACCACCGTGGTCGGTCCGACCACACTGCTCACCCAGGATCGCCGAACCTTTCTCACCATCGGGCTCGTTTCCGGGCTCGTGGTCGGGCTCATGGTCGAGCTCGTGGTCAAGCTCGCGGTCGGTCTCGCAGGCGGACTGGCGTTCGGACTCGCATTCGGGCTCGCGGCCGGGCTGGCGGAGACGGCAGCGTGGGTGTACTTCGCGGTGACCGCGGTCCATCTGGCAGTGCGGCGCCGAGCCCCCTGGAATCTCATGGCGTTTCTTCGCGATGCGCACGAGCAGCGTGGTGTTCTGCGGCAGGTAGGGGCGGTGTACCAGTTCCGTCACCTCGACCTGCAACGCCACCTTGCTCAGCAGCCCTGGCCGCCCGCCACCTGACCGACCAACATGGCTCCTGGGGAAGAACGTGCTGGCCTATCTCCTCCATCGCGGCCTGCCGCATCTCTGGCACATAAGCCTTCGTCACCTCGTCAGGGGTGACGCCGAGCCCATGGGCGAGATGCGCAGCCTGCTCGGGCGTGAGCCCCTCCGACAGGCCGGAGGAGCATGCGCGGTCAGCGTCAGAGGCGCTGGACGTCTAGTCGTCGAGCATCTCGGTGAAGTAGGTGTCGTGGCGCACCTGGAAGCCTCTGAGTTCCTCGCGGCTGCGTTCTACGTACTCGGCGGCCTTCTCGAAGTATTCCTGGCGCGGTGCGCCGGGCGAGAAGATCATGAGCATGGACAGGGGGGCGTCGGTGTCGTTCTGGAAGGCGTGCAGGCCGCCGCCGGGGACGTAGAGGAAGTCTCCCTCGCCGCCGGTGATCCAGCGTTCGCCGTTATAGAACTGGACCTCGCCGGACAGGACGTAGAAGGACTCGGAGATCGTCCGGTGGAAGTGTTCCTTGGCGCCCATAGTCTTCGGTCCCATGTCGACCTTGTACAGGCCGTACTCGCCGCCGGTGTCTACATCGGTGGCGACGTAGCTGATGGTGCTGGCGCCGATGAACCCGGTGCCGGGTTCATCGGGAGCGGGGCGGTACAGCGCGCTGATCTCGCCCCTGTCGCTGAGGTAACGCGGGTCGGGGTAGGATATGGTGGATCCCTTTCGCGAGGGCGGTTCTCACCGCAATCTTCATGCTTGCGGGAGGTGGCTGTTCGGGGGCCGCGAGCTGGAACAGCCCACCGCTCTGCGCACCGCCTCCGCGGCTTCCTGGGGGGGCGTCCAAGCCGATCGAAGCTGTTGTACAAGTTCTTGAGCGCTACGGCCGGGTGGGCTGTGTGCGTGCCGGGGTCCCGGGCCGCCAGGTCCTCGTACAGTTCGACGACCCGTTCGATCACGATGTGTGCCTTGTCGTCCCGCCCGACGCCTCACAGAGCGTGCGCGAGCTTGTCGTGGACGACGGCGTGCATGGCCGGGCAGTTCGTGGTAGCCAGCGAGTGAGGAGCGAGCCGCACCACGAGGGCAGCGCGGGTCTGATCGAGGTCGGGCTCTCGTGGGTGGGCAGTTTTGTCTCGAGGGCCCCCGGAGACCGGGGTCGATGTCGTCGAGAGCGACAAGTGCGCCGAGGGCCGGACCGCCAACAGCGACAGCGAGCCAGGGGGCCTGCTCAGCAGTGGGTACAGGTGACCGTGGCGCAGCGAACGTAGCGCGGGCATGCGCTGTCGATGTTCGGACGTGACCTTCGTGAGGTGAGATGGCGGATCGTGGTCTTCGTGCAGGGGCACTTCTGGCATGCGTGTCCCCAACGCTTGCACACGCCGACGCACAACGCTCGCTCGCCGGGGACACCTTCGGGCGATGGGGATCCTGGGCGAGGCCGTGCTGACAAGCAGGTAGGCGCTACGCAGGGAAGAGCTCGGGCAGCAGCCGGTGGGCGTCGGCGCGGGCCGGTTCGACCGCGTCGACGGGCGCCGACGACGCCGGCCAGCGCAGCGTCACGCCGATGTCGGCCCAGCCGCCGACGGTGGCCAGGAACTTGTCCAGCGCCGGGTTGGACAGCCCGCGGGACTGCAACGGCGCGAGGTGCCGGGCGAAGAACTCACCGATGCGCCGCTCCACGTCGGCGGCCGTAGCCGGATCCGTCGTCATCAGCCGATACCACGTGACCGCGCCGCGCGGCGACATGGCCGGGACGTTGGAGTAGCTGCCGTGCGCGCCGCGGGCCAGCCCGGACGCCAGCAGGTGGCCGGGCACGAAGATCGACAACTGGGGCACGGCGTCTGTCATGGCCGCGTACCAGGCGTCGTCGCCGCCGGCCATCTTGACCCCGACGAGCTGGGGGACCTGGGCGGCCACCCGTCCGAGAAGCGCCGGCGGCACCTGGGTCTTGGCGTGCGGCGGGTTGTAGAGCACCAGCGGCACGTCGCCGGCGGTCTCGGCTGCACCGACCAGGAATCGCACGACCTCGTCGTCGCTCAGCGGGACCCAGTCCGGCAGGATCACCTGGATGGCGCCCGGTCGCAGCGCGGCCGCGCGCCGGATGCGATCGAGCATCGTCGGCGTGGCCGGATGCGAGGCACCGATCTGGTACGGCAACCCGGCCGCCTCGCACCGCGCCGCCAACACCGCGTTCACCCGCTCGAACTCGGCTTCGTCGAGAGTGTGGAACTCGCCCGCGGTGCCGTGGGCGTAGATGCCATCGACGCCACTGGTCAGCAACACGTCGAGTTGCCTCGCCAGCCGGTCCCAGATGATGTCGCCTCGGCTTGCGATGGGGAGCAGGAGCGTTCCCCACACTCCGGTGACTTGGTTGGCCGCCAACGGCTTCATCGATACTCCCTCCGAACCGGGCAAGTCCAGATAATCGATTTCAGGGAATCAGTGATCATCGGCGGTCCGGAACCCATCGATGGGTTGTCCGGTCTTCTCGTTGTACCAGACCGCTGAGGTCAGGAGAGGATCCGTCGCAGGCCGCGCACCATGACGCCGCCGAGGCGACCACCGTACTGTTCCAGGCCCAGCCAGCCCTTCACGGTGACGTGGTGCGCGAGGCAGTCACACAGGGACGACGAGTTGCACTCCACGCACGCGAGCGCGAAAGACTGCGACAACAGGGCCTCTCTGCACTTGGTTTGGCTCGCGCCCCAGAGCTGCCAAGAGGCCCTGCTGTCATGCGCCGGTTTCTCGCGTGATCACCCGATCAGGAACCTTGTTCGACCAGCCCAGCCTCGTGATCGATATGCGAATGGCGTCTCAGCGGTCCCGCACGTTGTGCACGCCTGCCAGCTCCTGGGCGGGACGGGTCCCCACAGGCTTGCGTTACACCTATGGACTGTTGTCTGAGGCAGGAGACACCGCGGGTACCGGCCGCGCGTTAGCTCGGAATCCGTCCGTGTCTCGTTTCCTTCGGCGCACCGGTCTGCCCTATCGGAAGGAAACGATCGTGGCGCGAATTTCGCGAATCCTCTTATCCGTCATGGCCCTGCTCGGCGTGGCCATCCTCAGCACGCCGGGCACCGCCTCGGCGGCCCAGGATTACCCAACGGCCTACAACACCAAGACCCAGTACCTGAAGGCCCAGCCCACCAGCGACATGCCAAAATCCTGCGTCGAACGCCACATCACCCTGCTGGGTGGCGACTACGACTGGGGCCAGATCCTGGGTGCGGGGGACCGCCCGAATCTCTATCTCGGCGCGGGCGCGTACACCTGGGAGGACTGTCTGTATCCGGACGATGACTTCTACATCCACCAGACGAAGCTGAACCCCGACAACCCTGACTGGGACGAGATTTCGCTCACAGAATCCGTGTTCCTGGCGGATTCGGATTCTTATACGTGGGGCTCGTACCTGGACCCCAGGTTCTGACCGACCACCGCGCCGCGGTGCCGCAAGACGACACCGACTGCCGGCACCGCGGCGCGCACGTTACGGACGGTTCTTGACCTCGCGCTCCGCACACACGTAACGGCCAGAGTTCGGAACACCCACCCCGAACCAACCGATCACGTTCGGAAAGCGGATGACGTGTTAGAGCCAGGGGCAGAGATCAGGAATTTCTGACCTCGCGACGGGCGTCACCGGTACCCGCCGCAATCCACGGCGTCCTTGAAACACAAAAAGCCCTGTCCCCCAGCGCGGCTGGAGGACAGGGCTTCGGTGTGTGGTGGGCAGATCAGGGCGCTCAGCCCGCAGACAGGGCCTCATGGTCGGGGTTGGGGATGATGGCGGCCGACCGGGTGGCCGGCTGGCGCATGGCGCGCCAAGTTCGGTGGGCGGGTGTAGACCAGGTGTCAGGTGTCGCCCCACTCCGTTTGTCGAGCTTGGCCCAACATTCGCGTGGCGCGACGACCTCTGAGAGATGACCGCGCGCTCGACGGCGTTCGGGCCTTGCCGTCGACGCTGACCCGTACGCGGCGCGTCACCGCTTCGCGAGAAGCTTGTCAGTTCCAGCGGACGGCAAAAAGCAAAGGCAAGGAGATCTCTCTCCTTGCCACTCTTAACCTATAGCGCACTGGGGGGCTTGCGGCAAGACCCGGGTGGTGGCACAAAATCGTCGGCCGAGGCCACAACCTGCGGAAATGGGGGCGCGACATGCGTGTGTTGTCGACGTATGGGGGACGCGGTGACGTCGAACCAGTGGTGGGACTGGCAGTGCGGTCGCGAGCGCTCGGGGCGGTGATGCGGGGGTGCGTGCCGCCCGGCTGGGCGGAGCGGTCGGCCGACTCGCCAGAGGGAGGGCAGCCAGAGACGAGGACGTGCCTGACAAGAGGTTCGACAGAGCTGGAGGCGCCGATGATTCGATCGGCCAGCGCAGTGCAACGGGACACGACTGCCTCGGAGGTATCGCGATGATCGAGCAGTACGTGTGGGATCTTCAAGAGGTTGACGAGACGCAGGTCGCGGTCGTCGGCGGCAAGGGCGCGCATCTGGGTGGGCTGTCGCAGATCGAAGGCATCCGCGTGCCGGCTGGCTTCTGCGTGACGACGGACGCCTTCCGGCGGATCATGGCGGAAGCGCCGTCGATCGACGATCGGCTCGATCAGTTGTCGCGCCTGAACCCGGACGACCGGGAGGCGATCCGCACGCTCAGCGCGCAGATCCGCCGGACCATCGAAGGGATCGCCGTCCCGGGCGATCTCGCGGCGGCGATCACCCGCGCGCTCGCCCAGCTCGGCGAGCAAGCCGCCTACGCCGTCCGATCCAGCGCGACGGCAGAGGACCTGCCGACGGCCTCCTTCGCCGGCCAGCAGGACACGTACCTGAACGTCGTGGGACCGACGGCGATCCTGCAGCACGTCAGCCGGTGCTGGGCCTCGCTGTTCACCGAGCGGGCCGTGACCTACCGCCGGCGGAACGGCATCGACCACCGTACGGTCCATATGGCCGTGGTCGTGCAGCAGATGGTCTTCCCGCATGCGGCCGGCATCCTGTTCACGGCCGACCCCGTCACGGGCGACCGGAAGGTCGCCACCGTGGACGCCGGCTTCGGCCTCGGCGAGGCCCTGGTCTCCGGCCTGGTGAACCCGGACGTCTTCAAGGTGCGAAGGGGCGAAGTCGTCGCCAAGGCGATCGCCGCCAAACAGCGTGCCGTTCACGCCCTGCCGGCCGGCGGTACGCAGGAAGTGGCGATCGACTCGCAGCGGCAGGAGCAGCCGGCGCTGACGGATGCGCAGGTCGTGCGGCTCGTGCAGCTCGGACGGCGGATCGAAGCGCACTTCGGCCGCCCTCAGGACATCGAATGGTGCCTGGTCGATGATGGCTTCCACATCGTTCAGAGCCGGCCGATCACGACGCTGTTCCCAATCCCCGAGACCGGCGACCAGGAGAATCACGTCTACGTCTCCGTCGGTCATCAGCAGATGATGACCGACCCCATGAAGCCCCTGGGGCTCTCCGTGTGGCAGCTGACGGCCATGGCGCCGATGCACGAGGCCGGCGGGAGGCTGTTCGTCGACGCCACCCGGCGGCTGGCCACGCCCACGAGCCGCGCCGCCCTCCTGGACGTCATGGGGAGAGGCGATCCGCTGGTCAGGGACGCTCTGGAGACCGTCCTCGACCGCGACGATTTCCTCCCGTCGCTCCCGGACGCGGATCCCGGCGGGCCGCCGGCCCGCGGCGCGTCCGCCCCGATCGAGACCGATCCGGCAATCGTCACCGAGCTGATCGAGCGAAGCCAGGCGTCCATCGCCGCCCTGGAGCGCGACATCCGGACGAAGACCGGACCGGCCCTGTTCGACTTCCTGCTGGAGGCCTTCGAGGAGCACAAACGAGTTCTCAGTGATCCGCTGAACCTTCAGGTGATCATGGCGGGGATGGAGGCCACGTGGTGGCTCAACGACAAGCTGCAGGAGTGGCTGGGCGAGAAGAACGCGGCTGACACGCTCACGCTGTCCGCCCCCGACAACGTCACGTCCCAGATGGGACTGGCGCTGCTCGACGTCGCGGACGTGATCCGCCCGCATCCGGAGGTGGTGGCGTTCCTTCAGGGCGTCGAGGACGAGGGCTTCCTGGACGAGCTGGCGAGGCTCACGGGCGGGACCGAAGCGCGCGACGCCATAGAGGCCTACCTCGACCGGTACGGTATGCGCTGCGTCGGCGAGATCGACATCACGAGGCCACGTTGGCGCGAGCGCCCCACCACGCTCGTGCCCGTGATCCTCGACAACGTCAGGAACTTCGAACCGGGCGCCGCCGAGCGACGCTTCGAGCAAGGGCGGCAGAAGGCACAGAAGAAGGAACAGAACGTGCTGTCACGCTTGCGGGCCCTGCCGGGCGGGGACCGACACGCCGACGAGACCAAGCGGATGATCGACCGGGTCAGAACCTTCATCGGGTACCGGGAGTACCCGAAGTACGGCATCGTCAGCCGCTACTTCGTCTACAAACAGGCCCTGCTGGCGGAGGCCGAGCGCCTCGTGCAGGCCAACGTGCTTCCTGAGAAGGAGGACATCTTCTACCTCACGTTCCAGGAACTCCACGACGTCGTGCGCTCGAACCAGGTGGATGACCAGCTCATCCAGCAGCGCAAGGACGCGTTCCGGTCGTACCACGCGCTCACACCGCCCCGGGTCCTCACATCGGATGGCGAGGCCGTCACCGGGGCGTACCGGCGCGACGACGTGCCGGCCGGCGCCCTGATCGGCCTCCCGGTTTCCGCCGGGACCATCGAGGGGAGGGCCCGCGTCATCCTTGACATGGCGGAGGCCGATCTTGAGGCGGGCGACATCCTGGTCACGGCCTACACGGACCCCAGCTGGTCGCCGCTGTTCGTCGGAATCGCGGGCCTGGTGACGGAGGTGGGCGGCCTGATGACCCATGGCGCAGTGATCGCCCGGGAGTACGGCTTGCCGGCCGTCGTGGGCGTGGAGCAGGCCACTCGGCTGATCCGGGACGGGCAGCGGATCCGCGTGCACGGAACCGACGGGTACGTCGAGATCCTGCCTTGACCGACCGCACAGAGAAGGCCCATCCGCGGCGTCCGGCTAAAACAACGCCAAGCAGTTCATGACCATCCCACGACCGTCGCCCGCAATGCGCACACGCGGATACGACCCGTTACTGTCGTCGGGTGGCCCCGGTCCATTGCTGGACCGAGGTCGGGTAGCGACGGCGCATTGCTGCGCCGCTGCCCCCTCGGAACCGTGCATGCGACTTATCACCGCACACGGCTCGGGCAAGCCACAAGGGCTGGCAGGTTCTGCCGAGTTCGCTGGTCTACTGCCATTTTGATTGAGCGTCGGTGATGGCAGTAGCTATGCAGGAGATGGATGCGATTCCGATCGCCAGGACCGTCGTTCTGCAAGGTCAACACCTCTTTGCGGAGAGCCTTGCGGACGACGGTGAACCACATTCCCCATTCCTCCGGGGCCTGTGGTTCCTGGTCGGCGTACAGAAGGTAGTCCCCGCACTCCGGACAGCGTCCTTCTTGCGCTTTGAGTAGGCGCAAGGTCGGCTGATCGAGGGGCGGTGGTTTTCTCCTGCGTCGTCGTTTAGCCCAGTACTCGGCCAGCTCAGGGTTGTCTGGTGACGCCCCGGACTTGACCGCCTGGTGCCGAACGATCGGAATCCAGGAGAACTTAATGAGATAGGCACCGTTGTCACGGTTGCCGAAGACCCATCGGTCCTTCCTGGTGGTGTTGAAAGCGCCGTAGTACCGATCCACAACCCAGCGTGTGGGTTTGTTCTGGTGACTATGTAGACCCCACCGGTAGGTGAGCCTCCACACATAAGCGTCCAGCGCGTTGAATATTCGGCTGGACACCACGGTCCGGTAGTAGCATGCCCAACCCTTGATGATGGGATTGAGCTTGGCCAGGACTGCCGCCGAATTCGCGCCGCGTAGGGCGTGCATCTCATCAGCGAGTCGCTTCCGGATTCGTTTAACGGCGTCTCTGCTGGGCTTGATGATGAGCTTTCCACTGTCGTAACGGCGGATGTTGAACCCTAGGAAATCGACCCCATGTGTCAGATGGACGATCTGGGTCTTCTCTTCGTTGAAGGTGAGACCCCTGGGAGTCAACCACTCACTCAACCGCGCTTTGACCAACTCGGCTTGCTCCTGGCTGGAGCATAAGGCGAGAAGATCGTCAGCGTAGCGGACCAGCACCGGGGCACCACGCACCACCTCGACGATGTTTCCGTCTTGGCCAGTGCGATAACGGACCCCGGCCGCACTCTCCATTCCATGGAGGGCGATATTGAGTAGCAATGGACTGATCACGCCGCCCTGAGGCGTTCCCTCGCGGGTCGGGGTGAGCCAGCCCCTCTCAACCACACCTGCCTTCAGCCAGCCGTGGATCAACTTCCGCGCAGGGAAGGTGCCGAGCTGGCTGAGGATGTGATCATGGCTGATGCGGTCGAAGGCTGCCTTGAGATCTGCGTCGAGCACCCACAGGCGTTTGGCGTTCTTTCCGCACGCTGTGGTGAAAATGGTCTCGATCGCATCATGACAGCCGCGGCCCGGCCGGAATCCATAGGATCTCGGCTCGAATCTGGCCTCCCACTCTGGCTCCAATGCATTGACGACACGGGCTTGTCGCGCCCGATCAACAATGACGGGAATTCCCAGTGGGCGCCGCTTGCCGTTCGCCTTCGCTACATAGACCCTCCTGACTGGCCGGGCTTTGGGTTCTCGAACGGAGCAACGCAAGGCTTGCGCCAACTCTGTCTTTCCCTGGGAGGTCGTGATGACTCTCCCATCAATCCCCGGTGTCAGGCGTCCAGCGTTGACCTCCGTGACCTTCCGCACGCTGACCAGCGTGTTGGAAAAGCTCCGGAGCATCAATTTCTGCAGATTGCGGACCTTCTTGAGGTCCCGTTCCTGCGTTGCCTTGAATATCCGCTGCCTCAGACGTCTTACCTGGGCTTCGGCATGCCCCCAATCTACGGCATCCCAGTGCCAGTCCAGGTCCTCCGGTCCGTTCACCAGACTCGGAGCAGGCACGACGGCCGGCGCCGCCTCGCTCGTCCGCGTTGTCATGGTGCCTAACTTGTCCTTTGGTTCGGTTGTCCTTGCGGCGTGAGCATTCAAAGGCTCACCTGGTCCACGTCAGCTCCCTTTTGGGCCAGGCAAGAGCCTGTATCCAGCCAGTTATACGGAGGTCACCAGCGGAGGTGCCAGTTCGCGACATCCGGTTTCCTGTTTCCTTTCGGCTGCTGGCTTTGGCTTGTTGGACCATCCTGTTCCCGCTGGGGAGTTGAGCTCTCCTTACGGTCGGCCTACCGGTTATCGCCACCGGACCTCAACGGGGTTACCACGTTTCGCACGATCGAGATACAGCTGGGAAGGGTGCCCGCTCAACTCCGAGGCTGCGGTGTCCTTACGGCTGCGTAGAGCTGCACAGCCGCCGCCTGCCGCTTTCCAACGGCCAGCCCTACACCCTGGTCCTACTTGCCATCTCCAGGGCTTTCTGTGACGGAGCATCATCACGGGTTCACTTTCGTTCACCCATCAGCCTTTCCCTCGCCTGTTGCGCTCGGATGGTACGAGCTCCCTTGGGCTTGAACCCTGAGCTTCGCACCCCGCGATTACTCGCAACGCACGTCAGGGCGGGAACGGGCCTATGGACACTAGCCCGGAATTACACCATCAACACCTCTGATCCTCCTTCCAGTGCAATTCACTCGATTCGTGCGACTTCGTGTCGCACGCCCCCTCAGAACCGTACGTGCACGTCATCCGCGCATACGGCTCAAGCAAGCTCTGAAGGCTCGCGGACGCGCAGAGTCCTCGTGCAGTCCGTGACGTTGCGTCGGATGCACGAGGCATGGGCAAGGCGGAGGTGCACCCCATCCGGTGTTCCTGCTCCCTGGTAGGCGATGTGGCGTGCTTTGATTGCCTTTCGGGTGGTGCGGAGTCATTGCCCCCACCCGGTCGGGGACTGCGGGGGCCGCTCGGCGTGCAGCAGCAGTTGGCCGCAGAGGTGGCAGCGGCCTTTCTGCTCGTGCGACAGGCGCAGGGTCGCCCGGTCTATGGAGAGCGGGGCGGCTCTGCGTCGCCGTTGGGCCCAGTTTGGTTGTGGAGTTAGCAGTTGATGGAGGTCGTGTCGCGGATCGGCCCGTCGCCGAATTCGTGGCGCGCTTGCGCCCTGGCGGCCCGGGACTGGCTGACTCACCTGCGGCGCCACGCGATCGGGGTCTTTGCCTCGCGCCAGAACCTGGTGGCCGCGTTGGGCACGTACGCGGACCGGCGGTTGTCGGGGCCGTTGGACGAGCGGTTGGCGTCGTCCTCGTGGGAGCTTCAGGTCACCGCGCTGTCCCGGTTCTACGCCTGGGTGGTGGAGGAGGGCCTGGCGAGCGCGGTGCCATTCACGCTGGCCACAGGCATGCGGATGGTCGAGGGTCGGCTGGTCGAAACAGGGCGGAATCTGGCGAGGCTGCGGCGGGTGAAGCCGCACGTGAAGGTGCGGTACCTGGAGTCGGACTTCGCCGGGCTGTTCTGCCGCGGGCTGGCCGGGCTGGGGCCGGACGGTCTGGAGGACGCGGCGTTTCGAGGCCGGTTCCCCGGCCAAAGCCTTGTGTCTCAAGCTGGCCGGCGCCAAGTCAGCGGCGGCTCCGCTGACGGGACTGTGTGACAGTTCCCGTTGTCCGCAAGCCACCCACCATCTCCTGCACCGGCCCGTCTGGCAGACTGCGGCGGACAACGGCACCGCCCTGCTGGCCGGCCCGCGCATCCCGGTCAGCGAGAAGAACCGGCTGCGGGCCGAACACGGACGCTCCATGCGAGCCCTCGAAGAGATCGACAAGGCTGCCGGAAAGGCGGGATGACACGGGTCTCAGTCCCGAACAGCGCGATCAGATCGAACGACCGATCCGCGCGGCCACCGACCGGCTCCTGGCCGGGCAGATCCCGGTCGGCGGGGCCTGCGACGTCAAGACCCTCGCCCGCGAGGCCGGGATCTCCCGCGCCGCCCTCTATCGCACCTGGGGCCACCTCAAGGACGAGTTCGAGAAAGGCGGCCGCAGCCTGGGCCGCGGGCCAGCAACCCGTCCCACGCGAGGCGCGGATCGCTCGGTTGTGGGACCTCAACCAGAGGCTCACAGCGAACTCGCCCGAACTCACACCGAGTTCAGTCAGCTCAAGGAGCGTCACCAGCTGGCCTTGTCGGTCTTGGCGGCCAAGGACGACGAGCTCCAGCGGCTCCGCCGCGAGTTGAGTACGTTCAGCCGTACTCTTCCGGCTCTCGTCACAGAACAGAGGCAGGGGGACGACGCCAAGGGCGTCGTCCCCCTGCCTCGCCGCTGATGTCACACCGGGGTGATCAGCAGGGCTGAGACCCACAGGCAGAAAATGTGCTGGGCCTGGTCGGCGGAGTATCGGCCCTGCGGGTTCTCCGCGAACTCGCCACTTCCGGTCAGGACCATCCATGCCTTCACCGGCCATCGGCGGTCCCAGACACCGTGAGTGACAGCCGAGAATGCGATCCCCGCCGGGTGGGCAAGCAGAGCGCGTCACGACTCGGCAACTGTCGGCCCATCGGCATCGGGCTCGGGACGGCCCTTCGCCACTGCCCACCTGTCCGTCTGCCAGCATTGAAGCTGCGCCATCTTGAAGTGGCTGGTCAGGGGTCTGGCATGGAGCTGCGGTGGGGTGCTCGTGCTGGTCCGGGGGCGGCAGTCTGGGGTGTAGATCATCTGTCAGCGGTTGGCTTCGAGGTTCGTCGAAACGAGTAGGGCGCGCAGGAGGTGGGTGGTGCGGGCGGATCGGTGCAGAGTTTGCTGAGGATCCGCCAGTTCTTCAGGTGGGCGAAGCCGTGCTCGACCGGGGCGCGTCCGGCGGCGAGGACGCGGTTGGCCTCCTTCTCGGCGGGAGTGAGATTGCGGGCGCGGGTGGCTTTGAAGCCGGTGACGACCACGGGTCGTCGAGGACGTGCAGGCCGTGGCGGTGGTGTTTGCCGGAGTAGTTGGGCCGGTTCGCTGTCCCGGTGCGGCGCTGGGTGGAGATGAGGGTGCCATCGATCAGGACGACCTCTCCGCCTCGCCCTGCGATCTTCTTCAGGGCGCGGTCCAGCCGCGCCGGTTGGGCCCGGCGTCCCGGTGTATGGTGATCGCCGCCACGGGAAGGTCTGACTTGCCGGAGTGAAGGGGGTGTTGTCGATGGCTGCCGTCCTTATGTCCAGCACGCACACATGCGTGCAGCTAGCCGTCCATTGCACCCTGCTCACCGCTTGAAACGCCGTATCGGCGCATCGGTGGGCACCTCTCTCAGGAGACCATCGTGCCCAGCCACGAAAACTTCGTCCCCTTTGGCACCACCGGAAAGAAGTCGAAGCGAAGCCAAATTCCCGCCGGTGGTGGGCGAATGCTCGATGCGGCATTCCCTCAGTACGCCGAGCAGAGCCCTCCCACTTCTGACAAGCGCCCTGCCTTCATGCGTCCCTCGCATGGCGACCGTTGGAGCATCTGGGATGCCTCCTTGTTGGGAGAAGGCAGCCCTTGTCCCTATCCCGATTGGTTGGTCACTGAGCTGGCCGCCGTGGACACTGAGCTTGGAGTCACCAAAAGCGGCAAAGAAGCCGACGTCTTCCTCACACTCGTGCGATCCGGTCGGTAAAGCGCATGGTCGAGGAGACAGGGACGGGTTCCTCTGTCGCGGCTTCAACCGTGCGGTCCCTGAGGCGGCTGCGGCCGTATGTGCGGCCATATCGCTGGAGGCTTCGGATGGCAACGGCGTTGGCTGCGCTGGCCTCACTCTTGGCGCTGGTGATGCCTCAGGTACTGAAGTGGATCGTCGACGGACCGGTGGCACAGCGGAAGCCGTCCGAGGTGGTCCTCGGAGGGCTGACGCTCCTGCTCGTGGGAGCCGCCGAGGCGTTGATCTTCGGCGTCCGGCGGTGGGTGATGGCCGGGCCTCTCGCCGACATCGAAGCGGGGATGCGTGCTGACTTCTATCGGCACGTACAGCGGCTGCCGATCGCTGTTCATGACGACTGGTCCAGCGGGCAGCTGTTGTCGCGGGGGACGTCGGATCCGCAGGTCATCCACATGGTCATCGCCGGGCCGCTGACGTTCCTGCCGGTGTACGCGTCCACGCTCGTCATCGGTGCGGTGATCCTGATCTCCCAGCAGTGGCTGCTCGCCGTCATCCTGCTGTCACCTGTTCCCCTGCTGATCTTCCTGTCCTATCGGTTCGAGTCCAGGTACGCGGGTGCGACCCGCCGGGCGCAGGATCTGTCGGGCGACCTGACGACGACGGTCTTGGAGTCAGTGACAGGTATCCGCGTGATCAAAGGCTTCCGCCGGAGCGAGCACCGGATCGCCCGGTTCCGTGACCAGGTCAGGAGGGCGCGCGAGGCCGAGTTGCACAAGGCGCGGCTGCTTGGCGGCATCGCGGTGCTCATCACCGTACTGCCGGGACTCGCCATGGCAGGCGCGCTGCTGACGGGCGCGGTCCAGGCGGCACACGGGCATCTGTCGACCGGGACGCTGTTGGCGTTCATGGGAACGGTGGCCGTGCTACGACCGGCGATCCAGCAGACAGGGGTGCTGCTGGCCGTATGTCATGACGGGGCAGCAGCTGTGAACAGGTACTTCGAGGCGCTCGATCAACCGCGCGGTGCCTATCCACGGCCGGAGGCCGGCATGCCGGACACCGCGGCGGGCGAAGGCGGATCCGGCACGAACCGGGATACGGGCAGAGCGGCACTTGCCTGCCATGACACTCCCTGCTCTCAGCGGCCAGCCGAGCTCGTATTCGCTGGAGTCGGCTTCCGCTACCCAAACGCGCCCGCCGACGATCCGCCAGCACTGCAGGACATCAGTCTGCGTGTCGCCCCCGGAGACACACTGGCCGTGGTCGGGGCTACCGGAAGCGGCAAGACCACGCTCGCTTCTTTGGTGGCACGGCTGTACGACCCCACCGCTGGCCACATCACGCTCGATGGCGTCGATGTTTCGGCCATCTCCCATGCCGAAATGAGGTCCACGGTGGCCGTCGCTTTCGACGAACCAGTCCTGTTTTCCGGCACCATCTTGGACAACGTCCTTATGGGTGCGGAAGCCGACCCAGGTGAGCTTGATTGCGCCCTGCGGGCCACCTGCGCCGACAAGTTCGTGGACCGACTTGCCGAAGGTGGTCGAACCCGTGTCGGTGAGAACGGGATGTCGCTGTCTGGCGGTCAGCGACAGCGGATTGCGCTAGCGCGGGTCATGGTTCGCCGTCCTCGGGTCGCCGTCCTGGATGATCCGCTATCGGCCTTGGATATGCACACCGAGGCTCAGATCCAAGACGCGCTACGGGAGGTGCTGGCCTCGACGACGGCTGTGGTGATCGCCCATCGGCCGTCGACCGTGCTGATGGCCGATCGGGTCGCGGTGCTGGCCGGCGGCCGGGTGATCGCCGTTGGCACTCACGAGCAGTTGCTGCACACCAGCTCGGCATATAGAGCCTTGATGACACCGATCGAGATGACAGTTGACCCGCGGGAGGGGCTCTGATGCGCCGATCAACACGCACATCGACATCCCAAACATCGAGGCCACGGCCCGATGACTCCCTCGCTGACGACGACAATCCGGACGGGCCCACGACAGCCGCCGACACGGCCGCTGCGACCGGCGAGACGGTCGACTTGCTTGAGGCGACGCCACCGAGGGGGGCGGCAGGGCGCCTGCTCCGCTCGGTACTGGGATCGGACATCCGGCGCTTGTGGCTGGCTGTGTTGATCATCCTGCTCCAGCAGGCGGCCGCGCTGGCCGGGCCGGTGTTCATCGCCATCACCATCAACCGAGCGATCCCGGCGCTGCGCGCCGACGATGCGAAACCCCTCATCGCCATCGCCATCGGCTATGCGTGCTGTGTCACAGCTGCTGGCCTGTTGCAGAACATGTTCATCCGGTTGTCCGTCGGAGTTGGGCAGAGCGTGATCACCGAACTCCGTATGCGTCTATTCACCCACCTTCAGACGCAGAGCGTGGCGTTCCACGACGAGCACGCCTCCGGCACGCTGGCCTCCCGGGCATCCAGTGACGTCGAGGCCGTCCGCAGGCTCTTCGAGAGCGGGATCGATCAGATCATCACCGCAGCGGTATCCCTGGTCTACATCTCCTCGGTCTTGCTGGTGCTCGACTGGCAGCTCGGCGCCGCTGCGCTGGCCGCGATGGCACCGATCTACTGGACCATGCGCTCCTTCCGCAGACGCTCGCTCCAGGTGTATCACCGGCGCTCGACAGCGGCCGGCGCGGCGGCCGGCGACATGAACGAGACCTTCGCCGGCATCCGCACCGTCCAGGCGTTTGGCCGCGAAGGCATCAACGAGCGCCGGTTCGCACGGCTCAACCAACGACACCGGAAGGAGAACCGACAGGCCGAACTGGAAATGGCACGTTACGTGACCTCCTCGCGTCTCGTAGCCAACATCGCCGTGGCGGGACTGGTGCTGTGGGGCGGATACCGTGTGGCCTCCGGCACGCTGGAGTTGGGCACCTACGCCGGCGTCGTGCTGTACCTGCGGGATCTGTACGACAAACTACTCAGACTCGGCGGCGTCCTCGACGCCTACCAGGCAGCGGCGGCATCACTGGGCAAGATCGCAGTGCTGCTGGCTACCCAGCCGACCGTCGTCGAACCTGCCCGTCCCGTTTCCCTCCCCGCGCTCTCTGGACACTCCGCCGGACGTCAAGTGCGCTACGAGGACGTCTCCTTCGCCTACCACAGCGGGCATGAGGTGCTGCGCAGCTTCGAACTCGACATCCCAGCCGGCCAGACGGTCGCGCTGATCGGCCCCTCGGGCGGCGGGAAGTCCACGCTGGCCAAGCTGCTGGCACGGTTCCACGATCCAACCGGCGGCCGTGTCCTCCTCGACGGTGTCGATCTGCGATCCCTCGCGACGACCGAGCTGCGCCACGGCGTGGTCATGGTCCCCCAGGAAGGCTTCCTCTTCTCCGGCACCGTTGCCGAGAACATCGCTCTGGCGCGTCCCGACGCCACGCTCGACGAGATTCGACACGCCGCCAAGGCGACCGGAGCCCATCGGTTCATCTCCGCCCTCCAAGACGGCTACCAGACCGAGGTCGGTGACCGCGGTGGCCGCTTCTCGTCGGGCGAGCGGCAGCTGATCGCTTTGGCCCGCGTCTTCCTGGTGAACCCCTCCGTAATCGTGCTGGATGAGGCCACCGCGGTCATCGACATTCCGAGCGAGCGCGCAGTGCAGAACGCGATGCGCACGGTGTTCCGGGGGCGGACGGCGCTCGTTATCGCTCACCGGCTGTCGACGATCCAAGTCGCCGACCGTGTGCTGGTGCTGGCCAATGGTCGCGTCATCGAGGACTGCACCCCAGCCGATCTGAATAGCGGGAGAGCATGGCCTGTCGCCACAGGCCCGTCGGCTCTGGCTGGACAGCAATAAATGAAGCTGCGCTATCTTGAAGTGGTTGGTCAGGAGTCTGGCATGGAGCTGCGGCGGGGTGCTCGTGCTGGTCATGGGCGGCAGTCTGGGGTGCAGATCGTCTGGCAGGGGTAGTTTTGTGGATTCCCGTCCGTCGTGACCGGGGCTGCTCGTGCGCTCCGCGCATGATGGACCCCGAGGTGCTGGAGCGGATCGCCGCGCGGTGTGCGGAGCTGGACAGACTCGAAGAGCAGCTGGTCAAGCAGCTGTCCGAGGTGCGGGCCGAGCTCGCCGTGGCCGAGCGGGTGTGGCAGCGGATGAGCGAGCAACTCGCCGGCGAGCGGGCGGAGGCCGGATCGCTGGTGGTTCAGGTGGCGGGTCGGGCGGTGCGGCTGGCCCCGCGCGCGCCTGGCTGGACGGCGGCGGCATACCGCAGCACGCCGACCGCTCCTCGTGCCTGCCGGATCCCGGTGATCACTTCCATCGCCCGCAGCGCCGAGGACGACCACGTCTACAACGTCAACGCCGACACCGCCGCCGCGGCCATCGCCGCTTCCCTCAACGCGCACGCGCTGGTCGTGCTCACGGACGTCGAGGGCCTGTACGCCGACTGGCCGCGCAGCAACGAGGTGATCAGCCGGCTCTCCGCCGACGAACTGGAGAAGCTGCTGCCCGAGTTGGCCGACGGCATGGTTCCCAAGATGGCCGGCTGCCTGCACGCGGTGCGCAACGGCGTCGGCAGTGCGCGGGTGATCGACGGCCGGGTCAAGCACTCCGTCCTGCTGGAGATGTTCACCCGCGAGGAGATCGGCACGCTGGTCATGCCGGACATCATCGAGGAGGGCGTGTGACGGGCGGGACCGGGAACAGCGGGCTCGCGGGACGCTGGCAGGCCTCGCTCATGGACACCTACGGCACCCCGCGCCTGCCGTTGGCAGGCGGCGAGGGCGCCACTCTCTGGGACGCCGACGGCCGGCGCTACCTGGTCTTTCTCGGCGGCATCGCCGTCAACGCGCTCGGCACCGCGCACCCGGCCGTGGCCGAGGCCGTCACCGGGCAGATCAGCCGGCTCGGCCACGTATCGAACCTGTTCGTCGCCGAGCCGCCCGTGCTGCTGGCCGAGCGGCTCCTGCAACTGGCCGGCCGCGCGGGCCGGGTCTTCTTCGCCAACTCCGGTGCCGAGGCCAATGAGGCCGCGTTCAAGATCGGGAGTGTGACCGGGCGCAGCCGTATGGTCGCCGCCCAGGGCGCCTTCCACGGCCGTACCAAGGGCTCCCTCGCGCTCACCGGCCAACCCGCCAAGCGGGCTCCGTTCCTGCCGCTGCCCGGCGAGGTCACCCATGTGCCGTAGGTGTAGCCGTTCACTTGCTGCGGGTCGGTCAGGTCCATGACCGGGTCGACCGAGAGGAACCGGCCGGTGGTGGGGTCGTAGTCGCGCGCGCCCAGGTGAGTGAGGCCGGTGTTTTTGGTGTCGTCGGTTCCTCCGACGAAGCCCTTGGTGCCGGGCCAGTCGGTGGGCTGGTCGCCGTGTATGTCAGCGAAGGGCAGCGTGCGGCGCTGGGTGAGCTTCTGTGTGGCGGTGTCGATGGCGAGTTGTGCAGTGCCGTGGTGGTCGGCGAGGGTGGGGGAGACGCTTCCGTCGTCTTCCTGGACGGCTTGGTGGCTGCTGCTGAGGTTGGTGTGGCGAGTGGTTCTTGGTGTGGTGGAGCTTTTGGGCGGGGTGATTTTGGTGTTGCCGGGGTAGAGGGTGGTCTTGGTGGGGGTGCGGCTGGTCAGGTGGTTGGGGTCGGGGTGGCGGGGGTATTCGGTGGCCTTGTCGTTGTTGCTCTGGACGGGTGGGGAGAGTTGCGGCTGATCGGGGGTGGTATGTCTTTCTGCTGGGTGACTGGCGCACTTGGCGGGTGTCCGCCGCGGTTGGTGAGTGGACGGAGTGTCCTTGTGCGGGAATTGACGATTCTGGGTGCGTGAATGGTTGACATCGATGTTCCCGGTTCCGGCACTCTGGGTGCTGATGTCATGCAGGGGTTGATGTCATGTGCTCCGGTTCCGCCAGGCAGGGGAATGGTCGGAGAATGTGGGCAAGGAAATGACGAGAGAGGGTATCAGTCTTGCGGCGAATGACTACATGGACCAGGTCTTATGCATGCTTGCTGGCTACGCACTACGGGGATGGGCGGAGTTCGAGTACGTCATGCTGTCTGTGATCAGAGCGGATCGGGCGCGGTTGTTTGCTGATTATAAAGGGAAGGATGCCGGGTGGATCTCTCCTTCTCTGGCGGTTATGGCGGGTGATGGGTGATCTACGATAAGCCATGTAGTGAGTGGGCGCCGGTACATGGTTCGCGGGAGAACGCATGATTCACCGATCCCGCGCATATAGTGTTGATTTCGACTGCGACTCGGAACCCGCCTTTGTGTCTCGTTTGAATGCCGCAAGTTTTGTGCAGGACCTGCAGTACTTCCCTCGCGGCGAGGAGCATGTGCCCGATTGGCTCCGTAGCTTGCTGATGCCGCACGGCAAGCCTCCTGGATCAGAGGCTTTCGGCAGTAGTGCCGACATCTCACACCCTTGCACGGGATCTTTGCCGTAGACACGCAGGTATTCTGCTTCTGTCGTGATGGAACCGTTCTCGACGTGCTCGTGGGCCCCGCATCACAACCTGAGAGTGCCGAGTTCTTCACGCGAGTTACACCGCGGATCCCTGCTATCAGGAGTGCACAGGGTGTACTGCGAACAGCGAGGCTCACGCGTTTCTTTCACGACGCGCAGCCGCGTTACGGATGAGGAAATCACGGTACGCGGCACCTGGGCAAACGGCCGTCTCATTCTTGGCTGCACCGGGCAGGGCTGGCACAATCAAGCCTCAAAAGTTTGTGCGGCTTGATTGTGTCAGCGGGTGGACTATCGCTGTTCGGACAGCGTGTCGATGCGGGGGGAGTTCCAGCTATGGACGCGTATCTGGTGGCCTTCGGAGCGGGAGGACACCTGACGCCTCCCGGCCGCACGCCTCTGCGCTGGCCCATCAGGTGCTCCGGACCTTGGACGGCCGGGAGCGCTGGCGGTGGCCGGTGTGGGCCGGGGTGTGCCGGACCCGGGACGCCCGGGTCCACGACCTGGTGGTCCGGCGGCATTCGTCGAGCACGGCGCTCAGCAGGCCGTCGACGCGGGGGCAGGGCGGCATCGATGAGGAGACTGCCGTTCCGTGCGGCGGTGCCGACGGTGAACCCCCAGACGCCCGCCTTCCCCGGCGCGGTGATCCCTCGGCCCGGTCGGCGCTGTCCGCCGCCAGGACGGGCGGCGCCGACCGCGGTGGCCAGTGCTGGGCCGCCGCCGGAAGCCACGATGTCGGCGGCGTCCAAGCAGCACGCTGCGGTGGCCCTCGGCTCGGCCGGGGGGTGGCCGGTGCTCGACGGGTGCGCCGTGGAGCCTCTTGGTGACAGTCCAGCGGATGGTCCGGGTGGTACCCGTTTGCTCAGGCAGCAGCGCCGCAGATTGATCCCAGAGCGGTTCGGTCAGCCATGACGGCAGGACAGGCACAGGTCATCCGCCCGGTGATCACGGAGTGTGGCAGCTCCGTGATCATCAAGGCTTGAGCCTGTCCTGCTATCGGGGTGCTGTCACCGCGCCTATCTGCGTGACTTCTCAGTGAACAGCTCGGCTAATTGACCGGGTTTGCATCGCGCGGGTGATCTGACGAGCCGGATCGATTGGGTAACAGTCATATGTATTGCAGTGAAAGAGGATCCCGAAGATGGCTGAGCAGGTACGAGGTGTGGTTGCTCGCAGGAAGGGGAAGGCGGTTTCGGTCGAGACGGTCGTAGTGCCGGATCCGGGGCCGGGTGAGGTCGTTGTGGAGATCCAGGCCTGCGGGGTCTGCCGCACCGACATGCACTACCGCGAGGGCGGCATCAGCGACGACTTCCCTTTCCTCCTGGGGCATGAGGCGGCGGGTGTGGTGGAAACCGTCGGCGAGGGTGTGACAGACGTGGCGCCCGGAGACTTTGTGATATTGAACTGGCGGGCGGTGTGCGGCCAGTGCCGGGCGTGTCTGCGCGGGCGTCCTTGGTACTGCTTCGACACGCGCAATGCCGTGCAGAAGATGACCCTGTTGGATGGCACCAGGCTGTCGCCGGTGCTGGGCATTGGCGCGTTCGTGGAGAAGACTTTGGTGGCGGCAGGTCAGTGCATCAAGGTCGACCCGGCTGTCTCCCCGGCCGTGGCCAGTCTGCTGGGCTGCGACGTGATAGCGGGCATCGGCGCAACGATCAATGCCTGCGGCTTCGACGTCGACGTCGTCATCGATGCGGTCGGCCGCCCGGAGACCTACGAGCAGGCGTTCTGCGCCCGCAACCTGGCTGGCGGGGTGGTGCTCGTGGGCGTACCAGCTCCGCAGATGAAGCTGGAACTGCTGCTTGTGGACATGTTCGGACACGGCGGGGTGTTGAAGTCGTCCCGGGACGGTGACTGCCTGCCCTTGAGTGACCGCCCGATGCTGGTTGATCTCTACCTGCAAGAATGGCTTGACCTGGAGGCGTTGGTCGCCGAGACGATTTCCCTGGACGATGTGGAGAAAGCTTTCGAGCGGATGCACCACGGTCATGTGCAGCGCTTGGTGGTGATGCCGTGATGGCAACTCGTATCGAGCACCTGGTGGCTGGGGCGTGTTTGAGATGTGGGCTCGGTGCGGGTTGGTGCTGGTCACGATCCGATCGCTGCGGTGTGTTGCAGCGCTCACATGAACGAGGTCTCCGGTAGGCGTGTCGTCGACCAAGATGACGTTCACCTGCACGGTGAGTTCTCGCCTCGTCTCAGGTGCGTGAGATGGTGTGCTGCTCCGTCGGCTTGAGCCCCTGTCTGTGTATGAGATTGATCTTGACTTCGTTAGCGGGTCGATGACCAGCACGTTTGACGGTGCGTGCATCTATGGCCTGAAGTGTTGAAGGGCTTGAGCTGCGGGACTTCGATTTGTCTGAGATTCCCTGACGTCGTTGAGAACCCCTATGGAGATGAGCGGTTCCGGCGCAGGTCAGGCTCGATCCTAGAGGGCGAGCGTGGCAGTGAGGCGATTGTGACGGAGCAGTGATGTTCAGGGGGTGTGGCTGTTCTGGTCTGGTGTCTTGTCTTTCGGTTGGGATTTGGAGCTGGGGGCGGGTCGCGTTTCTGGTGTGATGGGCGTGGTCTGGTGGTGTGTTCGGTTTGGTTGTTCGGCTGGTTGGCCTGCGGTTTTTGTAGTTGTGTGGGAATGATCTTGGTTTCTCGGTAGGTGTAGTGGTGCGTCTATGGGCGACTGGGCTCTCTGGCGGCTTCAGGGGCTGTTTGTGCTGGTCAGCGGCGGGTGTGGGTGAGGCAGGCGTGGAGCGGGTCGTGGACGGTGGGGGTCAGGTGGGCCAGGCTGAGGCGACGGGCGATGAGTGCGAGGGCGTCGTCGGTGTCGTCGGGCCGGTTGGGCAGGGTGGCGAGTGCGCGGGCGAGGGCACCGGTTTCGGGATAGATCACCAGGTCGCGGGCCAGCAGGGCGGGGGAGGCGCTGCCCGTGGTGGTCAGATGGGGGTTGGCTGCGCAGGGCTGGTTGAGGCGGGTGTGCCAGCGGTGGGTGAGGTGTTGCTGGTGGTCGTACCAGCGGGTGGTGATGGTGCGTGCGGTGGTCCAGGCGGTGCTGGTGCGGGGGTGTCGCAGCAGGCGCTGGTAGGCGTGGTGGGCAGCGGCGAGTTCGGGCACCGCCCAGGTGCGGATGGTGGAGGTGAGCCGTGGGTCGGGGGCGGCTTGGTGATGGCGGGGGCATACCAGCCGGTACGGCGGTGGGTGTACCCAGGCGGTGTGGGTTGCGCCGTGGCTTTGGTGGCAGATGCACAGGGTGCAGGCACGTACTGGCTGCTGCCCTGCTTCGGGCCGCTTCCAGCGCGCGGCCGCGTCGGTACCGTGGGCGGCGTTGCTGAGAGGGAGGCGGGGCAGGGTGCGCGTCAGGCGGGTGAGGGGGATGCGGGCCGGGGCGGCGAGGTGCCGGGCCGCGCCCGGAGTGAGGATGAGTTCGGCGGTCGGTGGCGTGCCGTGGCGGTGGAGGGTGATGTCGGCGCCGTCGAGGAGTTGGGGCAGCGTCAGCTGGTGGGCCCCGGCGAGGCGTTGCACGTATGAGGCAGTCGCTTCCCCAGGCAGCGGCCGTACGCGGGAAGCGCCCGGTGCGGCTGACGGGGTCTGCAGCCATGCCCCTGCCACGAGCCTGCGCTGCGCGGGGACGGCCGCGGCTGCGGCAAGGGCGGTGACGTCGCTCCGGCTCACGGGGTCCGGGCGGGCTGGTGCCGGGGGCGGTAGTGCTGTTCGGCGAGGTGGTCCAGGCGGATGGCTTCGAGGGTGGTTTTGGTGATGTGTGCGATGTGCCGGTTCGGTGTCGGTGGGTGGGTGTCAGTGACGGCGTGTCAGGCCGGGAGGTTTTCGCTGGTTGGGGGTTGAGGAAGGGCGAGGTCACTGATGTGGAGTGGTGTATGCGGGGGTGTTGCTGTCATGGGGCCGGTACACCTTGCCCTGTTCCGCTGTCATGGGAACGGCACTTGTGATCCTTCGGTGGCTGCGCGGCTGCACCGTGGTGGGTGTTGGTGTCTGCGGCGGGAGGTTGTCCGGTGGGGGAGCCGGGCGCGTGGGGTGAGGTGACGGCGGGGCTGAGAGTGTCCAGGCCGGTGCTGGTTGCGCGGCTGCTGGAGCTGGATGCGGCCGGGGCGTTGACGACGGCCCACGTGCGTGCGGGTGCGCAGGTCGGCGGGGTGAGTGTGCGGACGGTGTGGCGCTGGCTGGAGGCGGCGCGGACGGAGGGCCGTGCGGAGCCCAGGCCCCGGGCCCGGCTGGAGCTGTCCGACCAGGCGTGGGAGGTGCTGGCGCGGGCGGGCGGGAACGTGGCGGTGCTGCATCGGCATCACCCGAGCTGGGACGGCCGGCGGGCGCGACGGGCGGGGTCGCTCGCGGCGCGGGCAGCAGCGGCGCCTCCCACCCCTGGCGGTGAACGGGTCCGTCGTCGCCATGTTGGGCCCGAAGCCGGACTGGCTCTGCTCGATGGGGAGCTTCTGGAGGCGATCGGCACCCCGCGCAGGGAAGCCGTCGCGGCCCGAGGCCACCAGGGCGGCCGCGTACAAGGCTGAGCAGCAGCGCCTGGCTGAGGAGAAGGAGCCCGAGGCGGTCGCGCCCGAGAGGCTCCAGTCCGTCTCCCGGGCCTACCTCGACTTCGCCATCGACAACGCCTTCTCCTGGAGCTGATGTACGCCCGAAAGCACGACCCCGACGCCTCCGGGCAGACGGCCGCCGCCGTCGGCCGGACGGTGGGGGCCCTTTCGGGGTGATCGTCGACGCATAGAAACGCGGCGAGATCCTCCAGGGCGATCCCGAGCGCTTCACGCGCATCGCGGGCGTCGGCCTGCACGGCCTCGCCTCGTTCGCGGCCAGTGACAGGCTCGCCGGGCAGGAGGCCCTCGGAGCCATCAACGACCTGATCCACCACCTGATCCACCACCTGCTCCACGGCCTCAAGCCCCGCTGATCCCGCCGAACACCGACGCCCAGTGTGCGCGTCGGGGGCAAGCCGCCGGGGGCAGCTGAACGGCCGACCGAACCGGGAGGCCGAGCCGACGCAGGCACCGGCAACGCTGACGGCATTGGGCGCCCGGGAGCTGGAGGTGCTGGGGCATCTGGCGCACGGTCAGCGCAACCGTCAGATCGCCGAAGACCGCGATCGTCTGCCAGGAGACCGCCCGGAAGAATACCGTCGCACTGAGGCCGCGCACCCGGTGCGTACCCCTTGACCAGGTTCACCAGCTCGCGCAAATCTCCCTGACCAAACTCGCTACTTATTCGTATTTGCCCCGTTATGAGTGTGCGATGCCGCACTCAGGAGAGAGATCTCCCTCCCGGACCCGGCCCGCACGCTGTCGCGTCAACCGGTGCGCAGTGTTGGTGCGTGCTTCCGCGCCGCGATGCGCACCACCGGGCCGGGAGTGAACCGCACCGGGTGCCCGCACCGACGGTGGGGGAGTGCGGTGCATCGGGCCTCTCCTCCGCCAGCGGTGTGCACCTCCACGCGGAGGAGCACACCCCTGGCCTGGCCCCCTCTACCTGATAGCCGCGATGATCACGCCGACGTCGACAGGCCGATCGCCAGGGTGCCGCCGCAGGCGACGATCCTGTGGCTGACCGCGGGGGAGGGGATCAGAGCGCCGTTCGACCGGACGAGTCCGAAGCCGATGACGCCCGCCACAAGGGACGCGACAACGAGAACGGCGAACGCGGGCATCAGGAACATCACGTCGGAGATCAACGTGGCCGCGGTCCACTGCGGACTGACCGCCCGTGCCGGGCGGCGGACTACGATCCCGGGGTGATCACTCCCTCGGGCAGCCCCTCGAACACTGCCTCGGTCCCGGCCCGTTGTGTCTCGCTACACCCCGGCGTGCCTCTGAGGCCCGAGGAGGCGCTTGCGTGGGTCGATGCCGCCGGCGGGACGGTGCCGCAGTGGCGGGCGTGGCCCGCTAAGGTGCTGGTCGCGCCTGTGCGGGTGGCGTTGCTGCGCGCGGAGATCGCCCGGGATGTGGGGGCGCTGCGGCGCGAGGATCGTGGGGAACTGCTGTACCAGGCCGTCCGGGGGACGGAGATCGGCTCGGCGCCGCACGCGGCGGCGCTCGTGGAGGAGTTGTCAGGCAGCGGGGACGCGGTGCTGGAGGGCGAGGCGCTGCGGCTGGCCCGGGACGGACTCCACGCGGGGGTGCTGGAGCCCGCTTTCGTCCGTGCTGTGCTGACCGGCCTGCTGGACTCCCGTACGGATGACGTGGTGATCGGCGCGCTGGCTGAACTCACCGAGCCCTGGGCGGCGTTGGATCCGCTGCCGGCCGAGCGGCTGACCGGGCTGCTCGCGCCCGCGACCGCCGACGCCGCGCTCGCGGCCGCCGCCCGTCACGGGCACGGCGAGCTGCTGAGGCGGGCAGCCGAGGACCGGGAGCTGCAGCCCCGGGTGCGTCGGCGGGCCCTGGGGCTGCTCGGCGAGACAGCGCGGCGGGACGACGTCCCCGCCGTCCTCGCGCTCGCGGCCGAGGACCCCCTGCTGCTCGGCGGGCCAGCGGTGGACTGCCTGCGCGCGATGCATCGGCGCGGGCACTTCATCACCGACCCGGACATCCCGGCCGTACTCGCTCTGGCGCTGGCCGACCACGCGATCCCGGCCCCGACGGTGGCGACCATCCTGTTCACCAGCCGGCACGAGCTGCTGCGCCTGCTGGTCGACGCCGCGCCGGACGACCCCGGTTGGCCGCGCCGGCTCGACCTGCTGGTCGCGCTGGACGGGCAGGGTGCGGCGGGGCTTGCGGTGGCCGCGGAGATAGCCCGCGTGCTACCGCTCGCGCCCGCGCCCGGCCCGTTCCTGCGCGCGCTGCGCGCCCTGCGCGCCGCCGAGGCCGAGGACGCCGTGCTCGCCGCGCTTGCGAAGGCGCCGGCCGTCGTGCTCGACGCGCTGGAGGCCGTCGGCGGCGACCGGACCGTGCGCGCACTCGCCATGGGCCTCGGCCTCGGTACACCCGAACCGGGTGAGATCGCGCCCGAGTTGCGTGCCGTACGCCACCGGGCCCTCGAACTGCTCTGGCTGCTCACCACCGATCCGCAACTGCGGCAGCGCATCCTCGCACGGCTCGATCCCACCGAGCTGCCCGCCCGTGTGGCTGCCGACCTCGGCAGCCCCAACGAGCGCGAACTGACTGTCCTCGCCTCCCACTTGGATCCGGACAAGCCCGTCACCGCGCTGTGCCGGCTGGCCGCGAACGGGGGCCCGGGCACCCTGCCCGTCCTGGCCGACCTGCTGCTGCGGGTCGTCGGCGACCTCGCCGCGGCCTGGGAAGCGGCCAGCACGGCCGGCCCTGTTCCGGACCGCGAGCCTGCGGTGGCGCAGGAGGCCGTGGACGCGCTGTGCGGCCTCGGGCGGCGGCTCCACGCGCGGGGCCGGATTCGCCCGGTGTGCCTGCTCGACGCGGGCGACGCGGAGGCGGCCGGCCACGCGCTCGTCGCGGACCTGGCCCTCGGGCTGCTGGACCGGCCCGGGCTCGCCGCCGGCGAACAGGCGGTCCTGCTGAGGCTCCTGCTCGACCTGCCGCACACCTCGCACGGCCGGGTCCGGTCCCGGGTCCACCGGCTGCTGCGCCACCCCGACCGGCACGTGCGCAAGCACGTCGTCGCCCTGCTCGCGAGGGACACGGCCGGGGACGGCGTCCAGGCCCTGTCGGCGGGCCTGATCGCCCTGACCGGCCCGACGGGGGACCCGCAGACCGTGCGGCAGACCCTGACCGCCCTCGGGCAGGCCGGGGCACGCTGGGCGTCCGGCGCGATCGCCGACTGCCTGGACCACCCGAACATGAACGTCCGCAAGACGGCGGCCCGAGCTCTCTGCACCGCCGGAACCCCCCAGGCCGTGCCGCCCCTCCTCCACTGCCTCGGCCGCGACGACAACCCCGGCCTGCGTACCCTCGTCGTCAAGGCGCTGCGCTCTGTGCTGGGCGAGGCGTACGCAGCGACGGTGACCGCTGCGGCGGCCCGCGAGGCCGACGGGCGAATCAGCGCCCGCCTGCTGTCCGACCTGGCCGGCACTCCTGGCCCGCACCAGGACGACGAGGACCTCCGACGGCTGACGCAGGAGGGCTGGGACCCGACCCTCGCCCTGCGCATCGCCGAGCGCGGCGCGGGCGGGATGGGCGGGCGGGGAGCCTCGGGCCGCCCCGCCGCGTCCCTGAGCGGACGACTGCGTCCATATCTCGTCGACTGGCTCGAGCTCGCCGCCACCTCGGCAAAGGCGCGTCGCGCCGTGCTGCGGGTGCTGCCCGAGGTCTGTCCCGGCCCGTGGCAGACGCACGAATGCGCCGCGTTCGCCCGCGGCGTGGCGGTGCTGCTCGACGGCCTCGCGGAGGCCGAAGCCGACGGGCGGGACCGGTTGATCGAGCTGCTCGAAGCAGTCGCGCCCCGCCTGCGGCCGACGGTCGCAGCCGGTGTCGTCGCCGCCGTCCGAGCCCTTCAGCCGCGGCCTGCGGGCCGCCGCTCCACACTGCAGTTGCTGCGCCTGTGCGCCGCGGTCGTCGTCCGCGCGGACCTCGACCGGGAACTGGCCGCCACCGGCCTCGCCCCCGCCCCGCACGCAGCGCGGGCACGACTGCTGCGCGAGACGTTCGGCGTCGGGGACGAGGGGGCGTGCGAGAACACAGCCCGGCGCTGCGAACCCGCTGCTGGTCTCGCACGAAGCGCCCAGTCGCCCACCACGTCCCGACACGGGGAGTTTGACGGACGGGCACAGCAGCCGTGCGACGACGGCCCCTGGCGGGCCGAACTCGCCGCCGCCGTGAGGAGCGTGGAGGCGCTGGCCGCGTTCAGGCACCGGGCGGGCGCGCCTGGCTCTCGGGCCGTGCTCGCCATGCTGATCGACGTCCAGGCCGACGCGTCGCCGGACGTCCGGGCCGCGATCGTCGACTGGATGACGGAGCTTCAGCCGCTGGGCGTCCCGGCGTGGACGCTCGCGGAGGTGGCGCGCGCCGCAGCCGCCGTTCCCACGCCCCGGGTCGTACAGGTCGGCGACCTGGACCAGCCCCGGTCGGCGGCACAGCGGGAGCGGCTGCTGGGCATGCTGGCATCGGACGTCCCAGTCCGCCGGGACGCGGCCGCGCGCACGCTCCTGGCCTGGCCCGAGCCGGACGGGCGCGCGGTGGTGCTCGACGCGTACCTACGCGGTCGGGCGGACGTGCCGGCCAGCTCCGGGCTCGTCGGCGCCCTGCGCCGCGCCCTGGCCGAGGCCGATCCCGAGGCCTTGCTCGGCGACAGTATGCGGGCCGGCCGGCTCGCACGCCTCGCCGCGGGGCTCGACGCGCGGGACCTGGAGCCGCTGCTGCCGGTACTCCTGCACGTGTGGGAGCAAGGGCCGGCGGCCGCCCGCCCGGATGCCGCCCAGGCCCTGCGGCACGTGCCCGCCGACGTCCTGGCCGCCCACCTGGAGCCCCGGATCGCCGCCGGGGCAACGGGCCTGCTCGACCTGCTCGCCGGCCGTCCGCTGCTGCGCACCCCGGCCCTGGCGCGACTGAGCGAACGCCGCCCCGACGCCCGGCTCATCCTCGTCGACGGCCCGTTGCGCGGCCGTGACGCTGCCGAGGAGGACGCCGCAGCGCTCCGCGCCCTGCGCGATCGCGCCACGGTTGCGCCCCCGCGACCGCCCTCCCGCCAGGAGCTGATGCTCCTGGTCCGGTCCGGCGACCCGAAGCGGATCCGCCGCGCCCTGGCACACCTGACCGAGCACGCCATGGGGATACCGCAATCTGAGCTTGCCGATCTCCTCCGGGAGTTGCTGACGCATCCCCAAACCGGCATCCGGCTGCATGCGCACCGCTCCTCCCGCGTACTGCTCGACCGGGAGACCCACCTGCGGCTCACCGAGGTGCTGCTCGACGACCCGCAGCCGGACGTGGTGCGAAGCGCCATCCGAGTGCTCGCGCACGCGCGCTGGCAGCCTGCGATCCCGGCGCTCACGTCGCTGCTCGACCACGCGCACGTCACCGTCCGTCAGACCGCCGAGACCGGCCTCGTCCACGTCGGCCCGGCAGCCGTGCCCGCGCTGCGCCGTGCTGTCTCCCGCGCCCGCCCGGACCGGCGCGCCCGTTACGCCGATCTCCTCGCCCGCGTGGCGCAACAGGAGCCGCCGGGCTGAATCACGGCGAGCGGGCACGAGGCAGCCGGCCGCGGATAGCTCCCATACTGCCGTGTGTTGATGATCTCGCAGGCCGCCTGACGGGATCACCGGCAGGTGCTGAACGGTGCGTTGCGGGCGGTTGCGGACGGGGGCGCCCTGGCGGGACCTGCGCTCCGTGCCGGATCGACGACCCGGGTCAGGTCCTTGCCGTGCGGGCGAGACGGCGGGTCAGCGGAGCCCGGCCGGCCCGGCCTGGGCAAGCCTGCCTACGGGGGAGGTTCCGCTCAGGCCTGCCCCTCGGCCCGGGGCTCGCCGGAGTTGTCAGCTGTGCTCCCGCCGGCTTCTGGCGAGCTGGGCCAACGCATGGGCCGCTCGCTCACGTGGACGGCGGCGTAGCCGCGCGCATGCGCGCGGCCCGCTGCGAAGGCCTGGGCAAGGTTCTTGCGGCGGCGCTGTGCCGAGCGGGCTTGCGAGGGCGAGATACCGAGATCGGCGAGCAGGCGCTGCTGGCCCGCGTGTAGTTCGTCGAACCGGACGCACTGCTCATAGAGCCACTCGCCCACGATGAGAGTGGTGCCGGGAAATCCCGCCGTGGCATCGACGGAGCCATGCCTTCGGACGCGAACCGTGCCGGGTTGCGACATCTGTTGCGCCAACCGTTGCGGTTATGTGTTGCGGCTGACTGTTGCGGCAACTGTTGCGCGAGACTTCCCGGCGTACCGAAGTTTGCCCAGGTCACCACTACCGTACGGGCGTGGTCGGGGGGCTGACATCCCCGTTGCGGCCGCTTTCGCCCAGTCCCTGGCTGGAGTCGAGGGTGAGGGACGGGCGGGATGGGCGGCGCGGACGCTCCGGGGATCGGGGCGCGCCGGCAGGCTGGCCTGGTGGGACTGCGGCGGCAGGGCACAGCACGAAGCCCCGGACGTCCCTTCAGTTCTAGTGGTCGTCGCAACACCCCAGCTCACCGCACGACCCGCCGGGCCGTCGCGGCAGCCAAGGAGTCCTACCGGACCGGGAACCGCAGGGTCTTCCGTCCGTGGATACCCGAGCCGGCGATGTGGCTGCAGTGGGACTGGGGCGAGGGCCCGCGCATCGACGGCAGACGCACCAGTTTGTGGTGCGCGTGGCTGGCCTGGTCCCGCTTCCGGGTGGTCATCCCCGTGCTCGACAAGACCCTGCCGACGGTGGCGGCCTGCCTGGACGCGACGTTCCGGACGCTGGGCGGGGTCCCGACCTACTGCCTGACCGACAACGAGAAGACCGTCACGGTCGAGCACGTGGCCCGGATCGCGGTCCGCAACCCCGAACTGGTGCCGATCGCCCGCTACTACGGCACGGTCGTCAGGTCGTGCATGCCGGCCGACCCGGCCTCGAAGGGTGGGACGGAGGCGACGGTCCGGATCGCGAAGCGGGACCTGGTCCCCACCGCGGTGAACCTTCGGCCCGAGTACGCCGACCTCTCCGAACTTCAGGAGGCCTGCGAGGACTTCATGGGCGAGGTGAACGGCCGGGTCCACCGCGAGACCCGCCGGATCCCGGCCGAACTGCTGGCCGAGGAACGGCTCCGGTTGCACCCAGTGCCCGAGCAGGCGTTCACCGCCGCGTTCGGCGAGACCCGCAGGGTCGGCAAGGACTCCACGATCTCGGTCGAGTCGGTGCGCTACTCGGTCCCGCACGAGCTCGTCGAGGAGCGTGTCTGGGTCCGCTTCCACGGCGACGAGCTGATCGTCACCGCGATGGCCGCGGGCAGCGCGGTCGAGGTCGCCCGCCACCCGCGCTCGACGCCGGGCAGCCCGCAGATCGCCGACGAGCACTACCCCGACGCCCCGCGCGGCGAGCGCACCCCGAAGCCGACGAACCCGGCTGAGGCCCAGTTCCTGGCGATCGGCCCGGGGGCTGCGGCCTGGCTGGTCGAGGCTGCGGCGACCGGCGTCCGGAGGATCAGGGCGAAGATGGCGGACGCGGTCGCGCTCGCCAAGCTCTACGGAAGCGCCGATGTCGACCGGGCTCTTGGCACCGGGGCGACGGTGGGCCGCTTCGCGGAGGGCGACCTGCTGCCGATCCTGGACCACCAGGGCGAGCATGACCGCGTCGAACCGGTCCGCCGCAGTGAGACCCACAGCCTGCAGCCGGGCACCTCCGCCTGGTCAGGCTTCGGATCGGCCTGAGTCCTCGGGGTCCTCGACCAAGCCGCAGGCGAACGGAAACGCCTTCAGGAACTCGCGCCGACCCGGGTCCGTCTCTGCCTCGGCCATGCCCGCGAGCACGGTCAGGAACCGGTCGCGCTGGTCCTGCGGCAGCCGCGTCAGCACCCAGCTCACGCTCTCCATCATCTTCACTGCGGAGTCGGGGTCCACCTCCTCGTCCTCACAGCTGTCGAGGAACCAGACGACGTCGACGACCAATCCGGCAAGGACAGGCACCAGCGGGTCTGTGTCAGTCATCCGGGCAACCTATCCGACCCCCATGACAGCACCACTACCAACCCGGCCAACCGGCATCACGCGTCGGCCCGTCGGGGCCGACCGCACACCGGCGCTTCACCGAGTGGACCGCCACCCGGGTCTGGGCCAAGCTCCACCGCGTCATCCTCGACGAACTGGGATCGCGCGGGGACCTGGACTGGTCGCGCTGCGCCATCGACTTGGTGAACATGCGGGCCCAGAAAGGGGGGAGCTGACAGGTCCGAATCCTGTTGACCGGGGCAAGAAGGGCTCGAAGATCCACTTGATTACGGAGCGGACCGGTTTACCCCTTTCCATCGGCATCTCCGGCGCGAGCCTGCACGACAGCCAGGCACTCAAGCCGCTCGTCCGGGGCATCCTGCCGATCCGCTCGCGCCGCGGGCCGCGCCGACGACGGCCCGCCAAGCTGCATGCGGACAAGGGGTACGACTACGACGACCTGCGTCGATGGCTCCGCGGGCGAGGCATCCGGCACCGCATCGCCCGCAGAGGCATCGAGTCCTCCACCCGACTGGGCCGGCACCGCTGGACGATCGAGCGCACGATGTCCTGGCTCGCCGGCTGTCGCCGCCTGCACTGCCGCTACGAGCGTAAGGCCGAACACTTCCTCGCCTTCACCGCCATCGCCTGCAGCCTCATCTGCTATCGCAGACTCACCAAATGAGACGACGTCTTAGCCGACCCTGTGAAGTGTCACGTGCCCATCCAGGGCATCGCGGCCCGCTGGGGATTTCCCCGGCCCGCGGACTTCACCCGCGCCTTCCGAACGGAATTCGGCATGGCGCCCAGCTACTACCGCCACCATGCGCATGGCCACGACACCGGGGCTGGCACACAGAACTCTGCGACTGGCACACCGGACTAGGCATCGGATTTTTGGCCCCCAGGCATGGTGCCCGCAATCACGACCCGCGGCTCCCCGCTCATCTACTACCAGCCCAGCCCGAAGTCAACAAACCACCGCTAGCTCGAATCGGCCTTCAGCGCTAGGCGAGGGGTGGAGTTACTGCGATCGAGAATCATTGCTTCTCGAATTTCTCCGAGGCTCATCTGATGAAATTCTTCAGGGAGCTCCAGAGTCACAGAAGTGATTAGGTCATCAGTGGCCGCCGAGTTGGCGGACGGTCTGCGACCTCGGTGGGCGTCGAGATCGGACCGGCGAATCTCCGCCCGAATCTCGGCGTCATTTGTGAACGTACCGACCTCCCCAGTCGGTGACATGCGGCATTGTGCTATGGCAATGATTTCGCCGTCGTCATCCGCGAGCACTGCAACTTTCATAATCCCGTCCCTCCCTCAGGCGCCAACGCCGACGAGGTATAACTGAACCGGCGACGATAGTGAGTACTCGACGACAACGCTTGTGAAGAAGTCCGGGTAAGGGTTGGGCCTGTCCAGCCGCGGCTGATACATGCCGGAGTCGTGGCTCCGGATCACAGTGTCAGCTGTTAGCGCGGAAGGAGTCAGGATGATCATCCCGCCACCCCAGTTTACACTCCAGCGCAGATCAGCACCGCGCGCCTGACTGACTGGTCCCCAGACCGGCATTGATTCCCCTTGATCATTGAGAGACTCAGGCCTTTTCCGTAAGCCCCCATGCCGGAGTTGCTTAACAAGAAGGCGCCTGAACTGTGGATTTTCACTATCTGGTACACCTCGGGTAACAGTCAAGACCTGCAGATCAAGATATTTAAGACTTCCTGGCGTTAGCGATATAGCACAGTCCGCCGCGCCACCGGCATTCTTTCCATTTGAAATTATCGACGAGCCCCTCGAGGAATCCCGTATTCCAGAGAACCTGCCAGGAGCGGGCCCCGTTCGCATGCCCCAATGCGCCCGCCAGGAGCGGGCTCCGTTTGCATGCCCAAACGCGCCCGCCAGAAAGCGGGCCCGATCGCACTACCCCATGCCCACCCCGGTCCCGCCGGAGCGCGCTGCGGGCTGCGGGCCCAGATCAACGCGTTCGTCGAGCAGCACCTCGCCGACCCGGCCATGAGTCCCCAGGCGATCGCGGACGCCCACCACATCTCCCTGCGCCATCTCCAGCAGCTGCTCGCCGAGGACGGCACGTCCCGGCCGCCTGGATACGCCACCGCCGTCTGGAACGCTGCCGCCTCGACCTGGCCAACCCCCGCCTGAACACCCGTCCCATCCGGGCCATCGCCGCCCGCTGGGGCAGTCGGCCGGGACCAGCTCGACATCGAAGACCTCGGCCTGACCCGAGTCGTCCAGCTCACTGACGCGGGCCTCATCAGCAACGAAGCCAACCGCGGTGAGGCGGTCGACGGTGCGCTCGCGGCGTTCGTGCTGCCCCCGTCCGAGGGCGCTGAGCATTTCGATCAGGGCGTCGTCCGGCAGATCACCCGCGAGGTAGGCCGCCAGCTGCGTGAGGGCATGGACGCCGAACGCCTTCACCACCGGCTGACCGTCCGTTTCGCCAAGGTGATGCTCTCCGAGATCCGGGACCCGGGCCGGTGGCTGCTCGGGGTGGCCCTGCCGCGCTGGGGCTGCGGCTCCCAGGACTGCGAAGCCGGAGTCCTCTGGACGACCGGCAAGGACTGCGAGGTGTGCGCCGAAATCGTCCAGGACAAGTTCACCGCCCGGCAGCGCGCCCAGCGCCTTCAGCAGGGCCTGTGCCCCGACCACGGCACCCGCCCCAGCCCAGCCGGACGCTGCGCTGACTGCGAGCTGGACGACGCGATCCGCCACTTGGCCCCGGTTCCGGCGGCACGGGAACCCGAAGGCCTGCCACGAGGCTCGTGCGGCGACTGCGGCGCCCGCATCTTTCTGACGGGCCCGGCGCTCGAAGACGGCCTGTGCAAGCCCTGCCGCGAGGAAGCCGCCACCCCGGCCGCATCCGCAGCCGCCGCCCCCGCCGCCCCCGCCGTGCCGGCCGGGCCAAAATCCTGCTCCGGCATGGACGGCGGCGTGCCCTGCGCCCGCCGGGCTCTGCCGACCCGCAACGTCTGCGGCATCCACCGCGTCCAGGAGCTCGCCGGGGAGGTGGCGTGATGAGCCAGACCCCGAGCCCAGCGGCGTGGACCTTGGCCCGCGTCGCGCGTCTGCGGCTCAGGCCAACGGCGGGGCAGCGCGGGACAGTGCCTGGTCAGCGGGCTGATCGAGCGCACGGCGTGGGGCTGCGGCGGCCACCCGCGCGTCGCGCCGGGTGCGGCGCGTGCTGGGCGTGATGCCGCATGAACCGCTTCCCATCCGCAATGCTGATCCGGTCGACGGGGCGGTCCGGGGCGCGGCAGACTCTGGGGAGATGGAAGGGGCAGCATGAGTGCACAGCCGATTCACCCGCGCACGGAGCCGGACCGGGTGCCGCGTAACGCCGAGGGCATCGCGGCCGCGCTCGGCGGTGAGCGGCGGATGGAGTTCTACCGTGAGCTCCTGGCGGCCGCGCCGGAGGATGCCGAGGGGGTTCTACGCCGCTGGTGGTGCGAGGCGATGCTCGACACCGACCCGTCCGCCGGCCGGTTCACCGAGGCCGCGCTGAACGGCACCCTGCCCACGAAGAACGTCGCGTCGGCCATCACGCGCCGCCGGGCAGCCGGGCTGCCCGTTGAGTGACCGCACGGCCAGGAGCCGGACGGCTGGGCCGTGTGAACTGTCCGAAGAGGCCGACGCGCTGCTGGCCGACTTATCTCTGCCGGGTGAGGTCTTCGGGGCGATCATCCTGACCGGCGTGAGCCAGGAAACCCAGGGACAGCTGGACACGGCCGTGCAAGAGGCACGTTGCTGGCTGGAGGAGCAGGCCGAAGTCCGCCGTGACCTGTTCGCCCGCCTGGACCAGGCGGTGACCGCGCAGGACCCCAAGCAGGTTCGGCAGCTCCTGATCCGTGTCATGCCTTCCTGCTGGGATGACTGAGACCTTCGACAAGCCTCATCTTCCCAGCGCAGAAGGCACTTCCGCTTTTCCGATCAAGATCCGGACGCCGCGGCACGTGAAACGCGCAGGTTAGCCGTGAGATGTGCCGCACGACGAACACCTGTGGCGGGTGGTCAGCGTTTGATGCGCCCTCGGACTGCGAGAACAGCGAGGGCTAGGAGGGTGGGCTCCAGGAGGCGGGAGGTCATCTCGATGTAGGTGCCGGCCGTGGTGAGATCCTGTCCGCTGGATCGGAAGACCACAGAGTTGAGCGTGACGTTCAGGGCCTTCTCGAAACGTTCGCCGGTGAACCTGTTCCCAGTGGGGTTCCGCGGGTCGTCCTTTTCTATCTCGAAGGTAACCCTGCCTCCGCCGGGCGGCACGGTGCCAGTCACCTCCTGCTTTGGGGAGTCCTGGGGGAGCCCGAAGCCCATCAGCAGCACGATGGTGACGAGCATGGCGGCAGCCAGCCAGCCCAGGGCTCGGGAGGCGCGCAGGCCATAGCCGGACAGCATCCAATAGCCGTGCAGCAGTCCGCGCTCGGTCCGGGTGGTGCCGGTGCGGTCTTTGCGGCGCATCTCCATCTCGCCGTAGTAGAAATCCGCCGCCCCCGGCTCGTTCTTGCCGTCCTCGAACGCCTTGCGCAGCGCCCGGTACACCGGCGCCAGCTGCGCCGGCCCGACATGGCCAGCGCCGGACACCGCCACGTTCCAGCCCGGGACTGCTGCCGGTTGGCTTGCACGCCAGTGGTGCTCTTCAGCGAGGGTGCGGCGCTGGGTGAACCGTACTGGGCGCCAGCGATGCCAGTGTGTGCGGGGCGGGACCGCGCCAAAGGAGCAGGCACCCTCCAGCCGTAGCTGGTCCAGGTGCACGGCACCGGTGAACAGGCACCCCGACAGGTCGACGTCGGCAAGGACCAGATGGGCCGCATCCACTCCGCGCAGCGAGGTCATCCGCACCGTGGCATCGGGTGTGTCGGCAAGCGCCTGTTCTGGCATCCGCTGTCCGTCAAGGAGCACAAAGGGCTCGGGCTCCGCGGCGATGGTGAGGGGGTATTCGAAGACCGCGTGGGAGAAGTCCACCGTGGTGTAGCGCAGACGCAACTCGGCCGTCGATGCCCAGCGGGCCCGTCGACACACCAGGCGGCGCGCGACCAGCAAGAGGGTCGCTGGGCCGCTGAACGCTGTCCCGGACAGCACCACCCGCCCAGCGCACACCAAAGGCCCGAGGCTGACAGACCGCTCGAAAGTTGCCTGTTCGAACATGGCGTCGCCTCGGAAGACTGCCGATCTGAAGACGGGGTTGCCCTGGAAGACCGCCAGATAGAACACGCCGTCAGCGTGGAAGGTCGCCGACGCGAACTTGGTGCCGCCGTGAAAGACCACCCACCAGAACCGGGCACTCTCGTGGAAGGTCGCCGACCAGAACATGGCGTCGCTGTGGAAAGCCGCCGACCGGAACTGGGCGTCGCCGTGGAAAGCCGCCGAATCGAATCCGGCGACGCGATGAAAGGCCGCCAGCTCAAACGTGGCGGCGCGATGAAAGGCCGCTGCTTCGAACCGGGCGCGGCCGTGGAAGGTCGCCGACCCGAAGTGGACATCGCCGTGGAAGGCTGCCAAGTGGAACCGGGCGGTGCCGAGAAAGGTCGCCGACCCGAACCAGGCATCGCCGAAGCGGGGGTGTCCGGTAGCGGGGTCGCGGAGGGCGTCGAGAAGGGCATCGAGAAGGGGTCTGGTGAACGGGGTGCCGCGGTGGTCGATGTCCGTGCCGGGGGTGAGGCCAGTCAGGTAGGTGTCGCGGTCGGTGTCGGCGAGGTGGGCGAGGCAAGCGGTCTGGCCAGGGACGCGGATGCCGCGGCAGCCGACGGGGTCGGTAACAGGGTCTATGCCGTGTGCGCAGTGCGGCCAGGAAGGCGCCCCGGGTACGGGCGGTGTGCTCATTGGGGTGATGGCTCCATGGTGTGTGGAGTGCCAGGACATCCTTCCGGAGCAGAGGGCCGACGCACAGCAACCCTGCGTTAGCCCACTCACCCTTCGGCGGCACACTCTCAACCCCCATTGCTGTATCTGACCGGGCACCCAGAGAGCGCCGAGTTCTGGTGGAAGCTGGCCGCCGGCGCCGGCCACCGCGCCGCCGCCTACTGCCTCCACCTGCGCCATGTGGAGCTCGGCGAGGACCGCGAGGCACAGCACTGGCTCCACCAGCTCATCCAGTGCATGAACGAGAACGACGACGGCTTCTTCGAGGCCCTGGAGACCGTCGCGAAGTACGTGCGTACGAACGGCTCGGCGGCCAGCGCGCCGACGGGCTGTCTGGAAGCAGAGGTCGAGCGGCTGGCGTCCCGTGCGCCGGGCTGCGGCATCGTCCGCCGCCCCGACCGGCGCCTGGCCGACCGGTTCCATCGCTTCGCCAGCTGCCGCTGAACCGGGTTCGAACAGCAAGGAGCCGCATGCCGGTCGCTGGAGCCATAGCCCCGGCGACCGGAAAGGCTCCCACGTACGGCCCATAGAGCTGACTCACTCAGGATGCTGTCCGCTTCATCGTCTTCACGGCGTCTTCCTTCTGTTGGTCTTCCTCGCGGCCGTCTTCTTGGCCGAAGCCTTCTGGGCCCGCATCGGGTGTACCTCGGCTGCGTCGGTGCTCTCATCCGCGGGCTTGTTTGGCGGCCCGCACGCTATCCCGGAGGGCGGCCATGAGGTCGACGAAACCTTGCCTTCCGGTTTGGTCGCGGCCTCGAGCTCGGCTGGCTCGACGTCCCCGCGATCTGTGTGGTCAACGACCCCTCGGCTCGCCGTGCTGTTGGAGCGGGACCTGATCCGGGGCCCTGGCGACTGCAACGTGCCCTGGCAGAAGGTGGCGGATGTGCTCGGTCTGGGAAAGAGGCAGAGTGCCGAGATTCGGTGCCTGCGCCCAGAGCGGGCCGCATATCGGCCTTTCAAAGGCGCTGGTCGCCGGGGTTGCACGGCTATGCCCCTCCTGGTGTAGAGGGGCAGCGGCAGTTCGGTGCCGCTGACGTGGAACTCCGGGCGGCCCCCCGGGCACTATCCGAGTGCACGAGAGTCTGCGCCTGGCCGTGCTGCTTGCCCGTACCAGGCGCAGGCGGGTCATTCAAGGGCCGCCGGTCGGCAAACTCGCAGGTCAGAGCCCGTGAATGCGGCACTTTTCGATGGAACAGTCGGTGTGCCGGCGGTTGCGCCGCTAACGACCGCCTGCCCCACAGTGCTCCCGCAGCTAGCGCTGCTGCCCGGCTCTATCCCCGTGCAGTCAAGGGGAGAGCTCTGTTCCGTCTACCGCGTGCGACTGCCGCATGCCCGAACTCGAAGGACGATGATGACCACCGACCCGAACGCCCCGCGCCGCGACGACCAGTACCACGATGTGCGGCTCTACCTGCTGCTGCTTGCACTGACGGTGAGTCTGCTGATCGTGGCGGGCCTGGTCTACGTCGCTTACCAACACCCGTCGCTGACCGGACCTCTGGGTGTTGGCGGGACGGCCGCTGCGGTCCTGATGGCTGGGCTCGGGGTCGCCATTACCCGGCGGTGACGCGGGCCTGCGCTGTCATCCGGCCCGTCCGGGATCTCCATCCCGGCCGGGCCGGGTTGCAGCCTTCGTGCCGCGGTGCTGGCAGGGGCGCGATCTGGATCCGTGGGTGTTTTTCGGCAAGAAATCCAGGGCCTGTAGACAATGGCAGCGGTCCCGGCCACCGTGAAGTCAACGACATGCCATGGATGTGGCCCCTGCCTGCCATGATCAAGCACTGTGTCCGGCATGCCGAGTCGGACACGAAGCCACTCGACTGCCGCGAGCGCGTTGGCCGCGGCACGCGCGCCTTCGAGCCCCCTTGTGGACGCCCGGCCCTGCCCGCCCGTCCCCCTGCCGTCCGTCCTGTTGTCCGTGGACAAATGGCGTTGTCCACTCCTCATCACGCCCCTGACCTGCGGTGTTGCCGCCGTCGTCAGGTGGCCAATCCCTCCGGTTCGCATGGTGGTCTCAAAGCGGGGGCGCCTGTCCGGTCCTGGTGCCGAAGCACCGCGCGACCAGGACCGCGTCCGCGCTTCCCATCCATGACCCACTGGAGGAGACACCCTTGTCCCGTTCACCTCTCCGCACCGCGCTGCTGCGCGGCGCGTACGGCCTGATCGGCGCCGCGCTCGCCGCCACCGCCGTGGCATCCGTCCCCGTCCAGGCCGACAGCGTCGGCGTCCAGGTCACCTCGCAGGCGGGCACCGCCATCGGGGCCAAGGTGACCCGCCAGCAGATCATCCAGCGCGCCCAGGTCTGGGTCGACCGCAAGGTGCCCTACAGCGCCAACGGCACCCGCGCGCCGTTCAGCTCGTGGCCGGACCCGGCCACCGGAAGGTCCTACCGGCAGGACTGCTCAGGGTATGTGTCGATGGCCTGGCAGCTCAGGAGCAGCCTGTCGACCCACTCCCTGCCCAGCGTGTCGACGGCGATCCGCATCAGCGACCTGAAGCCCGGCGACATCCTCAACTCCCCCCAGCACGTGGTGATCTTCGGCGGCTGGATCGACCAGAAGCGTGGCACCTTCAGCTACTACCAGCAAAGCAGCCGCTCCCGGCCCACCAGCAGGGACATCGGGAGCCTCACGTCCGGGCGGCTCGCGGGGCATCCCCTCAGCAGCTACACCGCCCGCCGCTACCACCACGTCGTCGACTCCCCCGCCCCGGCGACTCCGCCGGCCCCGAAAGCCACGCGCACTCCGGCGGCTCCCTCCCGTACGCCCGCGCAGACCGCCACGACCCGGCCGCCCAAGGCCGCCCCGCCCAAGGCCCCCTCCACCTCGCCCAAGCGCAAGCCGGCTCCCGCGAAGCCGCGGACGGGTGCGAGGACGACCGCCCTCGTCTCCCTCGCCGGGCACGACCGGCTCTACGCCCTCGCGGCCGACCACAGCGCGGTGTACGAGTGGCGCGGCGGCCAGAGCGGCTGGAGGCGCATCGGCGGGCCGGCCGGGGAGATCTACGCGGGAGAGCTGGGACTGTTCGCCACCAACCCGGACGACGGCCGGATCTACAAGTACAACGACCGCCCCCACTCCTGGACCCGGATCGGCGGCCGCGCAGCCACCTTCGCCGTCACCAGCAACCGCCTCTACGGCCTGTCCCCCGACCACAGCGCGGTCTACCAGTGGACCGGCCAGGGCACCGCCTGGAAGCGCGTCGGCGGTCCCGCCGAGGACATCTACGCGGGCAAGCTCGGCCTGTTCGCCACCAACCCCGACACCGGGGACCTCTACCGGTACGGCGCCGGGCCCGGCCAGTGGAGCCGCGTCGGCGGGCCGGGGGGCTCCTTCGCGATCGCCGGGAACCGTCTGTACGGCCTGTCCCCGGATCACGGCGCGGTCTACCAGTGGAGCGGGAACGGCACCGCCTGGAAGCGCGTCGGCGGGCCGGCCGGGGAGATCTACGGGGGCGCTGCCGGCCTGTTCGCCACCAACCCCGACAACGGCCGGATCTACGCGTACGACAACCGCCCCCACTCCTGGACCAAGGCCGGCGGCCCCGGAACCACCTTCGCCGTCACCGGCAACCGCCTCTACGGCCTCACCCCCGACCACACCGCCGTCTACCAGTGGACCGGCCACGGCACCGCCTGGGCCCGTATCGGCGCACCCGCGGCCCGCTGACAGCCGCGGCCGCCCTCTCTTTGCCTCTTCTTCTCTCCTTTCTCCTTCTCTCTTCTCGGGAGGTCACATGTCTCTTCGCCCGCGCCCGGGCCGCGGGCAGCCGACCGTGCCGCGGCGCGTCGGTGCCTTACTGGCCGGTGCCGTCGCCGCGAGTCTGCTCACCGCGGTGCCCGCCCGCGCCGACGAACCGGAACCGCCCGTCCCGATGGTGTCAATCGTGTCCGGCGCAGACAGCCAGTACGGCCTGACGGCCGACCACTCGGCCGTCTACCAGCGTTCCAGCGCCAGCCCCGACTGGAGCAGGATCGGCGGTCCCGCCAGCCACCTCTACACGAGTGGTAACACCCTCTACGCCACCAATCCCCGTAGCGGCGACATCCACCAGTACAACCGTGCCCGCGGGACATGGACCCGTATCGGCGGGCCGGGGGCCGACTTCGCCGGCACCCGCGACCGGCTTTACGGCGCCAGCCCTGACCACAGCGGGGTCTACGCCTACACCGGCACACCAGGCTCCTGGTTCCGCATCGGCGGACCGCTCGCTCCCTGACCCCCGCTCAGCACTCCCGCCCGAACGTCCCGGAAGGGATCACACATGAAGCCCATCGTGTCCACGCACGACCATCAGGCGCCCCGGCGGGGTGCCACCTTGTGGAGCAGGCTCCACGGCGCGTTCCGCATGCTGTGCCTGCTGGCCGTCGGAGTCGTTGCCCTCGGCGTCACTGCGAACGCCACCCCCGCGAAGCGGCAGGTCGGACAGGTCTCCGACCCAGTGACGACGATCGAACTGAAACAGATCGTCGCGACGGAGAAGGCCGTCTACGCCCTGGCCGCCGACCAGCAGGGCGTCTACGAATGGTCCACCCGCCAGGACGGCTGGCTCAAAGTGTTCGGACCTGCCAAGAACCTCTACGCGGGAGGTGACAGCGTCTACGCGACCGATCTGGCCACCGGCAACCTCCACAAGTACATCGGCCGACCCGGCGAGTGGACCCGCATCGGCGGACCCGGCGCGTGCGATGTGCCGGTTTGGTGTCAGTGGGTGGGTGTCAGTGACGGGATGTCAGATAGCGGTGTTTGCGCTGGTGGGGTGTTGAGGTCGGGGCGGGGTCACTGACGTGGGGTGGTGTCTGTTGCCGATGCCACTGTCGCGGGGCGGTACACCCTGGCTCGTGTCGCTGTCACGGGAACGGTACTTCTGATCTTTTTGCGGGGCGGGCGGGTTCACGGTGGTCTTCTGTCGGGCGTGTGGCCGGGGGAGGACCGGGTGGGGGAGCGGGAGCTTGAGGGCTTGGTCTGGGTGTCGCGGCCGGTGTTGGTGGGGCGGTTGCTTCAGCTGGATGCGGCTGGTGGTGTGACGTCGGCGCATGTGCGGGCGGGGGCGCAGTTGGCGGGGGTGCATCCGCGGACGGTGTGGCGGTGGGTGGAGGCGGCGCGCAGTGAGGGCCGTGTGGAGCGTCGGAGGCGTTCCCGGTTCGAGTTGTCGGAGGAGGCGTGGGAGGTACTGGCGCAGGCGGGCGGCAATGTGTCTGTGCTCTACCGGCATTTGAAGGAGTGCGGGGACGGGGATGCGGGGGTGTCGCTGGCTTCGGTGTACCGGGCGGTTCAGCGTGAGCTGGCCTCGGGGCGGGTGTTGCCGGACCGTGCCGTGGTACGCCGGGCGCGGGCTGAGCGGGAGACCCGGCAGGCTCTGTCGGACCTCGCCGTCGCGGGTGTGGGCACCGGCACGCCGTCTGCTTCTGCCGCGGCTGGTCCGGCCTCGCTGACGCCTGCAGGGCGGGAGGCCGCGCCGGCGGGTGACGTGCCGGGCGTGGTGGTGCCGGTGGGGGCTCAGGCGGTGCGTACGGCGTCGGTGCGTGCGGTGGCCGAGGCGGTGGGGCAGGCGATGGCGGCCGGGGGCGCGGCGTGTGTGTTCGGGGATGCGGGGCGGGGCAAGACGGTGGCGCTGCGGATGGCGTTGTCGGATCCGCCGGTGGGCTGGGGCGTGTCGTGGGTGCGGGTGCCGGTGCGTCCGTCGGTGTCGGAACTGCGGCGGGTGGTGTTCGAGGCTCTGGTGTTGCCGGGCCGGTTTCCGCACCGATCGGCCGAGGCCGATGAGCGGATCGTCGGCGCCCTGGACGAGGCTCGGGTGCTGGTGGTGGATGAGGCACAACGGTTGCCAGCGCCGTGTCTGGAGTATCTGCAGTCGTTGTGGGACCACCCGCAGGCCCGGATGGCGCTGGTGCTGTGCGGGGCGGGCAGCGAGCGCGCGGTGGCGCGTGTGCCGCAGTTGGCGTCGCGGGTCTGCGCGTGGCAGGAGGTGGGGCGTCTCGCCGGGAGCGAGGTGGCTGCGACGGTGTCTGCCTTTCATCCGCTGTGGGCTGGCGTCGCGGGTGGGGAGGTGGCGTGGATCGACCAGTCCTGCACGCACGGTGTCTTCCGTACCTGGGCTGCCTTGACGACGCATCTGCAGAACGCGCTGCTTACCGTGCCGGATGCGACGGTGGACCGGGCGCTGCTGCGGCGTCTGTTCCGGCGTCTGAGCCCTCCGGTCTGAGCGAATGTGCGGACAGGCGGGGGAGATGGAAGACGGTGGTGCGGTCGGCGCCGCGCGGGGCGGGCTTCCGGAGGCGTCGCGTACCGCGCTGCGGGGCGTGGCGGTGCGTCGGCTGCTCGCTCTGCGGGTGCGGGGCGAGCTGAAGACCGGCCATGTCCGGGTGGCGGCGGATGCGCTGGGGGTGTCGGAGCGCACCGTGTGGCGGTGGCTGGCTGAAGCCGGCCGCGACGAACGGGCAGCTGACGAGCCCGGGGCACGGGCCCAGACCGGCACGAGGTTCACGGTCACACCGGAGGTCCGCGCGCTGCTGGCGCTGTGGAAGGGCAATGTCGCCGCAGTGCAGCGTGAGCTCGCTGCCCGCGCGGCCGGGCGTCCAGTAGCTGATGTCGGTACACAGGCCGGGCCGCCGCCGGATGTGCCGTCGCTGACGACGCTGCATCGGGCGATCCGCCGTGATCTGACGCCGGGGGAGCGGGCCGGGCTTGCGGGAGGGGAGCGGGCGGCGCGCAAGCATGATGTGTTCCTGGCAAGGCCGCGGGGCTGGCGCAATCAGGTGTGGGAGACCGACCACGTCCAGGCGGCGGTGCTGGTCGACGTCGAGGGCAAGGCCCGCAGGCCGTGGATCACCTGGTTCACCGACTGCGCGACGAACGCGATCACCGGTGTCGCGGTCACGCCGGGGGATCCGTCGCGGGAGTCGGTACTGGCCGCGCTGCGCTCCGCGGTCCTGCGTGAGGACCCCTACGGTCCGTTCGGCGGCCTGCCGGAGAAGGTACGGGTGGACCGCGGCAAGGACTTCCTGTCCAGGACGGTGACCGCCGCGTTCGATCTCCTGGACGTGACGGTGGAGGACCTGCCCGCCTACACCCCCCACCTCAAGGGCACCGTGGAGGGCCTGAACCGGGCGGTGGAGAGCATGTTCCTGGCCGCGCTGCCCGGCTATGCCCGCCAGCCGCGCCCCGGCAAACGCTCCTCCCGCCCGAAGGACGAAGTGCTGCTCGGCTTCGAGGACTTCACCGCCCGGCTTCTGGCCTGGACGCTCTGGTGGAACACCGAGCACCGCCCGGCGCCGTTGCGGGGAAAGACTCCGCTTCAGGCGTGGCAGGGCGATCCCACCCCGCTGCGGGACGTGCCCGCGACAGATCTGTGGACGTTAACCCTGGAGGACGCCGGCACCCGCACGCTGACCACCCGCGGCATCCGCTTCAGGAAACGCGACTACGTGGGGCCGTGGATGACCGGCCAGACCGGAATCCAGGTCCGCATCCGCTTCATGCCCCACCACGACCACCGCATCGAGGTGTACCACGCGGCCACTGGCCGCTACCTGGGTCCCGCGGACCTGGCCGACCAGGCCACCGAGGAAGGCCAGCGCTGTACGGAAAGCGCGGGCCGCCCGTGCGCGCCGTCTGAAGAAGGACCTGGAGGCTTCCCAGCGCGAGCGCTACGCCGCCGCCATCCAGCCCGAGGCACCTCAGCGGCTCGGCGCGCTGACCACCGCGCAGGCCGAGGCCGAACTCGCCCAGACTGCCGACACCGACCTCGCGCAGCTCGCGATGCCGGACCTCATCCCGCCCGCCGCGCCCCCGGCCGACTGGCGCACCCCTGCTTCCCTGGCCGCGCTGACCACGCCAGGCCCGCGCGTCCCGCACCCGCCCGGCCGTGATGGCGCTTCCGCCCCGGACGGCCGCGACGGGCGGGCCGCACGTCCCACCACCGACGAAGACGGAGACGCCTCGTGACCGCGGCCACCTACCAGTACGTCGACCTGCCCGATGCGTCCGTGGTCACCACCCGCGCCCTGCTCACCGCCCGGGAGAACATCTCCGACACGGTCGCCGCCCGCGCCATGATGTGCATCCACGGCGGCGCCGGCTTCGGCAAGACCCTCGCCGTCAACACCTGCCTGCGCGCACTCGAGCCCGGCGAGGACGTCCGCAAGATCACCTTCCGGGCCCGGCCCACCGCTCGCGCGGTGCTGAATCTCATTTCGATGTCCATTCATATTTCTCGTTGCGATGTCACTGGTGCGAGAGCTCAGACAGGTAGCTGACCTGGCTTCATCGCAAATACGTCACTTTTGTGAAGTGACATCAGATGAGAAAAAGGACTGCCATGTCATGAGAAATGCCAGGACATTTTCGCGAGAATCGCTATAGAGAGATCCGTCTGACCTGCTGTTTTCTCGATAGTCGATGCTGTCATGCCTGCAGACTCGAGACTGGGTCCATGCCTGCCGCGACTGGCTCCAAACCGCTTGATCAGCATCAACGCGGGCGATCCACCCTGCTTGCGCGGGGCTCACGCCCAGTGGCTCAATGGGGAGGCGTTCGAATACGATCCATCCCTGCTTGCGCGGGGCTTGCTGCCGCCTCTACATAACCGCGACCCCTCGCATTGATCCATCCCTGCTTGCGCAGGGCTTACTGGAGGTGGGCGTGGAGTTCGCGTATGTCGTCCGATTCATCCCTGCTTGCGCGGGGCTTGCTGCCGCCTCTACATAACCGCGACCCCTCGGATCGATCCATTCCTGCTTGCGCGGGGCTTACGCCGCCCCCGAGGACGTCAAGGCAGCCGACGACGATTCATCCCTGCTTGCGCGGGGCTTACGTGGATCGCGGTGGCCAACGGGGAGATGTCGCCGATTCATCCCTGCTTGCGCGGGCTTACCCTCCACGACCTGGTCTTCTGAGGAGACTTTACCACCGCTTTGTGTGTCGGGGACGGTTCGTTCTCGTAGTAGGACTGGTGCGTGGGAGAGTTGGGGTTGTTGGTGGGGCGGGTCGTGGGGGAGGTGGCGGTGGGTGGGGGCTATTGAGGATGCCCGGATGGGGGGTATTGGTCTGGGGCCGTGGACGGAGTTCGATGCGGCTTCGAGCACGGCGTATCCGCTGTTGTTCGGGATGCTCGACAGTGCGGTGATGGCGTTCGGGGTGTGGGACCGGGTGGTGACGGCCTCTCAACAGGATGTGCTAAGCGAGGGTATGGGTCTGCTTCCCGGCCAGGCGCGGTCGGTGGTTGCGTTCCTGGCGGGGCTTCAGGATTTGGGGCGTCTGGTTCCCGGTTTCCAACGCAGGCACCCTGCTGCCTGGGCGCGGCTCGACGGCACGCTGGTGGAGCAGGCGAGCGTGGATGCCGAGTGGACCTCGACGGCGCGGAGCTCGATGCATGTGGCGCTGGGGGTGCTGACGGATATCGGCTACGTGTGTGCCGGCAACGCGAGTCCTGCGGTGCGGGCGGCTCAGGTGGTCGGTGGCTGCCGGGGGTTCTTCCTGCAGGCCGACGTCGAGGGCGCGGCGTCCGCGCGCCGGGTGGCTGCCGCGGCCGGGGGAGAGGCATGGGAAGGGCTGCGCCGCCGTTACGCTGCCGTGGTGCAGCATCTGACGGGAGCCGCGCAGGTTCCCGAGCGGATGTCTGTTCCTGCGGCGGTTCTCTCGGCAGGTGTGGGGGCGGTGGCGGGTCAGATGGCGAGGCAGCGGTCGTACTGGCTGCCGCAGGCACACATGCCGGCCTTCGGGGCGGCCGAACACTTCGCTCTGGCACGCGAGGAGGCCCCCGGCCTGCTGGATGCGGCCGGGCTGGAGAGGCTGGAGTGGCAGGACGCGCCGTTCGCGGTGGCGCATCCGCACGCCGGGCGTCCCAGCTTGTTCCAGGAGTCGCTGATGAAGCAGCTTCCTGCTCTGGTGGAGGAGTCGGGCGGCGGCATTGTGGTGGCGGCGGATGCGACCGGGACGGGCAAGAGCATCGCCGCATTGGAGGCGTCCCGGATTTTCAACGCGGCCTGCGGGAGCAGGGGCGTGGCGTGGCTGTCGCCCAGCACCGCTACCGCGGACGCCTCCTGGGACCTGCTCGAGGATTATGTCGGCCGGCACGAGCCCGACCGGGCGCCGGTCACCCTCGTGCACAGTCACAGCTTGTACAACGCCGCCTACACCGATCGTCGGCTCGCCGCAGACGAGTTCGCCCCGGCTGCTGCGGCGGGGGAGGGGGCGCCACCAGTGGGGAAGGACGATTTGGAGGTGACGGAGCCGCCGCGGTGGCTGCGCGGGCACGACGCGGCACTGCTGGCGCCGTTCTGCGCCGCGACGGTCGACCAGGCGCAGATGGCTGTCCTGCCCGTGTGGTCCAACGCGGTACGGCTGCTGGCCCTGTCGGGCAAGACGGTCGTCGTCGACGAGGCGCACGCCCTGTCCGCGTTCAGCCACCTGCAACTGCTGCGCCTGCTGAGCTGGTTCGGAGCCCTGCGTACCCCCGTGGTGCTGCTGTCGGCGACCCTGCCCGCCTCCACGGCGGACGCTTTGGTGCGCGCCTATCTGACGGGCGCCGGCCACCGGGCCTCCGCCCTGCCGCAGGGCTCTTTGAGCCCTGCGTATCCGGGCTGGCTGTTCGCCGGTGCCGCCACCGCCACCGTCCGCACGATGCACGAGCCCGCCCGCCTGCGTCACGCCGCCGGCCAGCACCGGCAGGCCCGCTTCCGTGTCCATGCCGTGCGGCGTCAACGGCTGGGCCCGCAGCTGCGCACGGTCGAGAGTGGGGAGCGCCTCGATGTGATCGGTGACGTGCTCGCGCCCGTCGTCGGCCGTGGCGGGTGCGCCGCGGTGTCCTGCGCGACCGTCCCGGACGCCCAGGACACCTACCGTCACCTGAAACACACCTGGCCCGGCGACCCCGCGGACCTCGTCCTGCTGCACGCCCGCTTCCCCGGCCACCACCGTGAACGGCTCCTGCACGCCCTGCGCCGCCGGCTGGGCCCCACCGGCGAGCGCCCGGACCGGCTCGTCGTCGTCACCACGAGCCTGCTGGACACCAGCCTGGACATCGACGTCGACCTCATGGTCAGCGACCTGGCCTCCGTCGCCCGTCTGCTGCAGCGCCTGGGACGCCTCGCGCGCTTCGCCCATCGCTGGCACCACGACGGCGTCTTGCGCCGTCCTGTGTGGTGGGATGACAGTCATATCCCGGAACTTCATATCCTGGAGCCCGTCTCGGCTACAGGCGTCACTGCGGTCCCGGCTGGCTGGCGCACCCTGGAAGCCCCTTTCCTCTTGCGGTCCACCGCCGACCTGCTGCGCGCCCGTTCCCTGATCAGCCTGCCCGGCGATGTGCAGGACCTGGTCGAGCAGATCCACGGTCGGCACTCGCCGTTCGCCGAGGCCACCGAAGCCCTCAGGCGCGACGCGGCCTGTCTGCAGGCACGGGAGACCACCGAGCGGCACCTCAGCGCCGAGCACCTCGTCCCGCCGCCCAGCCGTGTCTCCTCCCTGGCCGACCTCCACCGCCAGCGTCTGACCACCGCGCAGGCCGCCACCCGTCTGGGCACGCTGCCCGTGCGGCTGCTGCCCTGCTACCACACCGCCTCCGGCGACCTCGCCCTCGACCGCAGCGGCCGCCACCCGCTTCCCGTCGGGCCGCGCCTTCAGACCGCCGACATCCGCCGAGTCCTGCAGCACACCCTGCCCGTCCCCGCCGCCTGGGTCGCCGACCGCGGCCCCCAGCACCGTCCCCCCGCGGCCTGGAGCACCCACCTCCTGCTCGCGGACCTGGTCCTGCTGCCCGCACCGGCCCACGACACCGGAGATGCCGAACAGTACGGCCGCTACCTGCTGCGCATGGACGACGAACTCGGCCTCGTCCACACCACGGCGCGCTGACCAGGCCGGCGCGGACACCCTGCCGCCCCGCATTCGTATGACTTATCTCGCCCGTTGTGCATGCGTGGTCACTGTGTGATTGTCTGGCTGTGCGCCCGGTCGTGGATCCCGCTGAGGCGAACGCCCCTGTGTCACAAGCACGTTGAGGGGCCCCTGTGTGTCCTGCCTCTTCTTCCCGGCCGCGTGGCCAACCATGCCGCCCCGGAGCCGGGAGCCTCGCCTCCCATTTCCGGATGGGGAGACCCGGCCTCTCTTCTCTTCCCTCTTCTTCGGCTGCCGCTATGGAGCACCACCGTTGACCCTGCCCGACCCTGCCCGCTTCAGCGCGGCCGACGACCCCTGGATCGACGTGCGCGACCAGCACGGATACCACCGCACCGGCCTGCGTGGCCTGTTCCTCGACGCCCACACCATCGAAGACCTCGCCGTGACCGCCGCACCGGCCGCGTCCGCCATCCTGCGTATCGCGATCGCCGTCACCGCCCGTATCACCGGCCTTGACGACACCGAGCTGAACGCCGACGAATGGAGTCGGCGCCGCAATGAACTGCTCGGCCGCACCCACGGGTTCGACGCCGACACCATCAACGCCTACTTCACCAGGTACTGCTTCGACGTGTTCGACCCCCTGCGGCCCTGGATGCAGGACCCCCGGCTGGCTGAGCAGTGCACGAAACCCTCCGGCATCAACACGCTCACCTTCGGACGTCCCGCGGGCAACAACCTCGCCTGGCTGAGCCCCCACCATGACCAGACCGCACTTCCCCTGCCCACCCGCGAGGCCCTCCACCACCTCCTCATCCACCACTACTACGGGGCATCCGGCGGCTGCGCCTCCCGCACAGCCGGCACGCTCACACGCTTCCGCGCCGCTGCAGGTCCCCTGCGCGGCGCCGTGTCCTTCCACCCCCTGGGCCGCACCCTGTACGAAACACTGCTGGCGGGCGTGCCGAAATTCACCGCCGACGAGCAGAGCACACCGGACCACTGCCCCTGGGAAGAACCCCAACTCCCCGACCCCCAGGCCCCCTTACCTCCGGCGACCTGGCCGGGGCGGCGCCTGACGGGCCTGAATCGGCACGCAGTGCTCCTCGTGCCGGGCGCCGACGCGAGCACCGTCTCCAACGCCTACCTGACCTGGTCCACCCAGCAGCCACGGCTCGCGGTGACCGACCCCTACCTCGTCGTCCGCACCGGCACCGGCCGCCCGCCCCAAGCCCGTCCTCGCCGCGCGGACGCCGACCGGGCCTGGTGGCGTGAGCTGGACTCTCTGCTCCTGGCGCCCGACGAACGACGCACCACCCGCCGCCCGGAAGTCTTCGACACCCTCAACGACCTCCCACCCCCCGTACGCAAAAGCCTGCGCGTGCGGGTCCACGGCTTTGACCAGGACGCCAAAACCATCCAGCGCCGCTGGTACACGGCCATCACCCCGCCCCTGCTCGCCTGGAGCCAGGAACACGACCCCGCACGCGCCAACCGCATCTCCGCATGCTGCACCGCGGCCGAGGACACCGCCTCCCGCCTGACATTCCTGGCCAACCGGGCGTGGAAGGAGACCCGCCACGCCGCCCCCTCCTCGAAAGACCCGTCGTGGGCCGTCACGGCCCGCCGCCTGTACTGGCAACAAGCCGAAACAGCGTTCTGGCACCTCCTGGACACCGACACCGACACTCCCGCCCGGATCACGTTCGCCGACACCGCCGCCCGCGCCTTGCGCACCGCGACCGCCAGCGCCCGCTTCCGCCACCGTGCCGCCGCCCGCGCCATCGCCAAAGCAGTCGACGCCCTCTACACCCCGCCCCCTGCCGCCCGCGCACGCCAGGACCCCTGATGCCCACCGCGATCGAGTACCGCCGCCACTACACCAGCTTCACCACACAGGTCGAGAAAGCCTGCACCGACCCCAAAGCCCGGAGAATCCTGCGTCAGGGCCGCGGCCGCCCGGTCGACGACTGCCACGGCATGCACCGCTTCCTGTCCGTGCTCACCCACGGCTACGGGCAGCGCCGCGCCCACTACACCATCGCCTCACTGATCGCCCACGTCGACCCCCTCGACGCTGTCCGGGCAGCACACGCCACAAGCACCGAACAACCCCCCGTCTCCACCGGCCCCGGCCCCGACTCGGACCCTGGCCCCGGCCCCGACTCCGGTCTCGGCCCCTACGAGACGGCCACCTGGAGGAAGCGGCCCAACCTCGGCGCGACCCTGGCCAACGCGGTGCGCACCGCGGACTTCAACGAGATCCGCACCGACGAATACCTCGCCCTTCTGGTCCGCCTCGGCGACGACCAGCTTCACCGCCGCCTGCCCTCCCTGACCGGCCGCCTCATCGATGCCGGCCTCACCCCCGACTGGCCCCTTCTCCTCGACGACCTCGCCCAGCGCGAACACGACCGCGGCCGCGTCGCCACCCGCTGGCAGGACGCCTTCTACCGCACCCTCCACCTCACCAGCAAGGGAACACCGTGACCGCTGCCCGCTTCCTCGACCTCCACGCCCTGCACCCGACCACGGCCGCCAACCTGAACAGCGACGAGAGCGGAGAACCCAAAACCCTCGAAATGGGCGGCGCCATCCGCACCATGGTCTCCCCCCAGGCGTGGAAACGCCCCATCCGGCTGGCCGTCGAAGAAGCCTTCGGCGAGCACGCCGCCCGCACCCGCAGGATCCCCCCGACGGTCACCGACACGCTGCGCGCCGAAGGCTGGCCCGAAGACCTCGCGTCGTTCGCCGCGGTCCAGATCGCCGCCAGCGCCAAGACCGGAGGACTCAAGACCAACCCCGAAGAAGGCCATCGCACCCAGGCCATGCTCTACGTGCCCGCCGACGCCGCCTGCCACCTGACACAGCTGTGCCGCACCCACCGCACCATCCTCGAAGAAGGCCTGGCCAACCAGACCGCCTCCAACAAGCCCGCACCCCCGCTCCTGCCCACCGGCGAGATCACCGCCCAGCTGACCCGCCGCACCGCCACCATCAGCCTCTTCGGCCGCATGCTCACCGAAATCCACGACGGACACGTCGAAGCCGCCCTGCAGATGGCCCCGGCCTTCACCGTCCACCGCAGCGAACCGCAGCCGGACTTCTTCACCGCCGTCGACGACTGGCCCGGCTCCGGTGAAAGCGGCAGCGCGCACCTCAACACCGCCTATCGCTCCACCGGACACTTCTACCGCTTCGCGACCGTCAACATCACCACACTCCTGACCAACCTCGACGGCGACACCACCACCGCCCGCACCCTCATCGACCTGTTCACCCAGGCATTCATCATGACCATGCCCCGCGGCGGACAGACCTCCGCAGCCGCGCACACCCTCCCCGACCTCGTCCACTACGTCGTCCGCGACCGCCGGCCCGTCTCCTACGGCGCCGCCTTCGAACAGCCAATCCGCTCCCACGGCCAGGGCTACGCCCTGCCCGCCCGCCAGGCCCTGACCACCTACGCCACCACCATCGACCGCCTCATCGGCACCCGCCACCGCATCACCCACGGCCACACCACCGCCACCAACGCCCCCATCGAGGAACTGGGCATCCACCACACCGCCTTCGACGACCTCGCCGCCTCCTGCGCCCGCTCCGCCCTGCCCGACACCCCCCGCCAGGCCGCCGCATGAGCCGCGGACTGATCCTGCGCGCGGCCGGACTCCTGCAGTCCTACGGCGAGGCAGGCACCTTCCACCACCGCGACACCGCGCCCATCCCCACCCGCTCCGCACTGATCGGCATGTTCGCCGCCGCCCAGGGACGCACCGGCGCACACGCCCTGGACCCCTACCCCGAACTGCCCGGCACTCCCAGCCACCGCGATCTCTCCCTCACCGTCCGCGTCGACCGGCCCGGCACCCCCTACCGCGACTGGCACACCACCGGCGGCGGACGCTCCCACCGCCAGGGCCTGCACACCAGCGACGGGAAATACCGCGCCCCGAACGCCTCCACCCACGTCTCCCAGCGGGACTACCTGACTGGCGCCGTCTTCACCATCGCAGTCCAGGGCCCCGCCCCCCTCCTCCAACTCATCGCCACCACCCTCACCACCCCACGTTTCTCCCCCTACCTCGGCCGGCGCGTCTGCCTGCCCGACGAGCCCCTGCTCATCCACACCGACATCCCCAACCCCGTCACCGCCCTGCGCGACCGTGTCCCCCTCAGCCTCGCCCGCCCGCCCCGCCCCGGCCAGACCCACGTGCCAGTCGTCTTCTGGTCCGAACACCCACCCCACCCCGGCACCCTGCCCGACCGTGAAAGCCCCAGCGAACCAGCCGACCTCACCCCCACCCACCGCAGCCACCTGCTCCGCCCCCTGTGGAGAACCACCCAAGACCTCCCCACCACCCTCTACGCCGGCCCCCACCCCCTCGACACCCTCACCGACTACATCCTCAAGGACACCCCATGCCGGCAACCCTGACCCGCATCATCCTCAACCGCCACCACCGCAGAGCCCGCAACGACCTCGCCCACCGCCCCGGCCTCCACAAAACTGTGATGCGGCTGCTGCCCCACCCCGACGGCCCTCACCCCCGCAAGACCGGAGGCCTCCTCTTCCGCCTCGACCCCGGCCTCGACCCCGTCCTGTTGGTCCAAACCGCCGACACCCCCCACCTCGCCGGCCTGCCCCACGGCTACGGACAGACCACCACCCGCGACCTCACCCCCATCCTGACCGGCCTCACCCCCCACCTGCCCGTGCGCTACCGCATCACCGCCGCCCCCGTCGTCAGCCGCAGCGCCGACGCCGTACCCCACCCCGTCACCGGACGCCTCCGCGGCAAACTCACCCCCCTGACCGGACCGGACGCCATCGCCTGGTGGCAGCGACGCGCCCCGGCCGCCGGCCTGCACCTCACCAGCCTCCCCACGGCCGCACCCCGCCCCTTCCCCTCTCCCCGCCCAGGGCCCTACGAGCGCCTCACCCAGTTCGACGGCACGGCCACCATCAGCGAACCGGCCCTCCTCGCCACCGCGCTGCGTGAAGGCATCGGCCGCGGCAAAGCCTACGGAGCAGGCCTGCTCACCCTCAGCCCCCGCTGAACCACCCCACCCCCCAGAAAGCACGGAAAACACCCCGCCATGTACCCCCCGCTGCCCGCTCCCGACGACACCCGGCTGCGAGCCCTGACCGTCCGCCGCCTGCTCCACCGCCGCGAACACGACACCCTCGCCCCAGAGCACATCCGCGCCGTATGCGACGCCTTCGGCGTCACCTCCCGCACCGTCCGCCGCTGGATGAAAAACGCCGAGGCCAACAACGGCACCTACACCCCGCAGGGCCGGCCCTCCTACCAGCTCACCGAACATGCCATCGACGTCATCGCACGCTTGCGGGGCAACGTCACCGCCGCCTACAAAGAACTCAAAGAAGAACCCGCCAAGGGCGAGAAACTCCCCTCCCCGGCCACGTTCCACCGGGCGGCCCAGCGCCAGTGGAACAAAGGGCAACGCGCCGGCCTGAGCGGCGGAGAGAGCGCCCGCCGCCGCTACGACATCCACGGACAGCGCGAACACCACCACCGCAACTACGCCTGGGAAACCGACCACGTCGAAGCCAGCGTCCCCGTCATCCTCGGCGGCCATATCTGCAAACCATGGATCACCTGGTTCATCGACTGCGCCACCAAATGCACCTGCGGCCTCGCCATCACCCCCCAGACACCCAGCAGGGAAAGCATCCTCGTCGCCCTGCGCGACGCCATCCTCACCGAAGCGCCGCACAGCCCCTACGGCGGCATCCCCGACCGCATCCGCGTCGACGGCGGCCGCGACTTCCTCTCCCGCACCGTCGGCCAGGCACTCGGCTCACTGGGCACCGAACACATCGTGCTGCCGCCCCGCCGCCCCGACCTGAAAGGCATCGTCGAAGCAGCCAACGGCGCCATCAAGAAAACCCTGTTCGCCGACCTGCCCGGCTACACCGAAGCCCCCACCCTGCCCGGCGGCAAACCCGTCGACCCCGACCAGCCCCTCCTGCACTTCGAAGCCTTCGTCGCCCTCGTCCTCGACTGGGTCCACAAACGCAACACCGTCCACACCATGGACAAACTCGACGGCAAAACCCCCCAGCAGGCATGGACGGACGACCTCACCCCCATCTTCCACGTCCCTGCCGAAGACCTGCACACCCTCACCCTCGAGCGCGTCGGCAAACCCCTGACCATCAACAACAGCGGCGTCCGCTGGCGCAAACGCGACTACATCGCCGAATGGATGCACGGCCACGCCGGCGAAAAGGTCCACCTGCGCCACCTCCTGCACCACGACCACCGCGTCGAGCTCTACGAGCCCGGCACCCTCCGCCACCTCGGCTCCGCCTTCCTGGCCAATGAGGTGACCCCGGCCCAGCGCAGAGCACTCGACCGAGCCCGCCGTGACGAAGCCAACCGACTGCGCAAAGCACTCAAAAAGGCCGAGAGGGACCGCAATGCGCGCTACGAAGCCGTCACCGAAGCACGCCCACCCCGACGGCTGGACGCCCTCACCCAGGACGAAGCGGCCGAACAACTGCGCGAACTCAACGCCACCGGCCAGGCCTTCGAACCGCTCCCGGACTTCATTCCGCTTCCCGAACCCTCCGACGACCTGACCATGCCCCTGGACCACCGCCCCAACCAGCCCGACGACGAACACCCCGACGACCAGACCGGACCCCGAACATGACCCAGCCACCCGCCCCCGCCCGCCGGCTTCCCGACCCCATCCACGACCACTACCAGCGCCTCGCCGGAGCCAACACGGTAGGCACCAAGGCAACCCGCGAAACGGAACAACTCATCAAGGAGGCCATCAAGCACCACTCCATCATCTGCATCCACGGACAAGTCGGCCTCGGCAAGACCTTCGCCGTCCACCGCGCCCTGCGCAAATTCGCCCCCCATAACACCGTCCGCCTCCGCTTCGACGCCAGCGCCACCAAGACCGAGGTCTACCACGCCTTCTGGCGCGGCCTCGCCCTGCCGGGCAAGCCCCTCGATAACCTCGCCGCCTGCAAGGACGACATCCGCCAGGCCCTCGCCAGCCAGCCCTACGTCCTACTCATCGACGAAGTCCAGAACATCAACACCTCGCTCATGGAGAGCGCCCGGATCCTGTGGGACGAAGAGACAAACCCTCTCACCGTTATCCTCGTCGGCAGCGGCAACACCCGCCAACGAGTCCTGCGCCACGCACCCCTGCACTCCCGCCTCTACCAGGCCCAGCAGTTCAGACCACTGAGCCTTGCCGAGGTGTTCAACACCATCCCTCCCTACCACGCCGTGTGGAACGACGCCGACAAGGATCTCCTGGCCTTCACCGACGACGCAGGCGCACACGGCTACTTCCGTAATTGGGCCAAGATCACCTTCCATGCCCAGGAAGCTCTGAAGAAGAACCCCGAACTCACGATGAGCAAAGAACTCATCCGCTGGATCCTCGGTCAGCTCGACACCACCACCCGCCACGCCTGAACCCGCCGGAGCGGGCCCGGAGACAGAACCCGGCTCAGTTCCCTACACCGAGCCCGGCCACGAACGCGGACCGGTACCGATCGCCGCGCGGTACCCACGCCGCACCCTCTTCTGCCTCCCGGTCAGGCCGTCCACACCGAGGCCCACCCTGCCCGGGTGAGCTGCCCGCTTCACTATCGTCCGTTGGTCTGCTGCGGGTGCTCGGTGACGTTCAGTTGGGGTCTGCGGTGGACGGGTCCGTGGAGTGAAGGGGCGCGCTGTGCGGGTCACTGGCGGAGGTGGTTTGGTGGCCGTGGAGCCGGTAGACCATCTCGTCGGGGCAGTGGAACATGCGGGCCTGGCGCCAGGCGGCATCGTAGGAAAGGGGGCTTTGGCTGCGGCGCTGGATGAGGAGGGCCCGCACGCTCGTGAGGGGGGCGAGCACGGCTCTCCAGAGGGTGAGTTTCACGGGTGCGCCTCGCGGAAGGTGTGCTGCCGGCCTGGCTCGGGTGTGGCGATGCCGGGGGGTGGACTGCCACCGTTGAGGGTCTTGAGTGAGTCGAGGAGAGCGAGCATGGCCTGCTGCTGTTTCTCCGCGTCGTTGAAGCCCTCGCCGAGTTGCTCCCACTGCTGGAGTAGGGGGAACCACCAGAGGTCGCAGGCCTTGATCAGGCGGGCCAGGCGCTGCAGTTCGGCGACATGTTCGTCGTGCAGCGCACCGGGGGCTTGATGTTCGAGCCGGTCCAGGACGACGAGGTCGGGGTGGTTGTAGAGATGGGTTTTGAGGAAGTGCAGGCGTCGGATGCGGTTCTCGTCCGCTTGGCGTTGCGCGATGAGCTCCTTGGCTTCGGGCGATAGCCGCAGGGATGCCCGTGCGGTCAGCAGGCGGTACTGCTGGGTGTGGTGCCGGGGGAGGGCGAGGGCGGCGTTGACAGCGTCCTGGGCGGCCGAGAGGTCCGAGGCGTTGAGGAGTGCGGCCGTCCGGGCTGCTGTGGCGTGGACGTGCGTGCGGACGGCTTCCTCCGCGTTGTGGTGGGTGCGCCATCGGGGACGCCAGACGATGGTGAAGACGGTCTCGAAGTAGACGCCTGCGGTTGCGCTGGGCAGGAGACGCGGCTGGGGGCATGCGCTGGTGCGGGCGGTGCGCTGCCAGGGCCACCTCATGCGGCATCCCCCTTGAGCGGGAAGACGGCCTGGAGCCGGGTGTCGACGAGGTGGTGGTAGAAGTCGTCGGCCACGCTGACGCCATCGGCGGTGGAGATCCCCTCAAGTTCTCGCATGAGGGCCATGCCAGCCTGGAACATCTTGTGGCCGCGCAGGGACGGCAGAAGCCGGTCGCGCAGCCGTGTGTAGGCATCAGGGTTGTCGGCGCAGGCGCGGACCCAGACCGTCAGGCGCGGGATGATCTCCGCGGCCGTGTCCGGAGCGCTGAGGAGGTCCTGTACGGCACGCTGCACATCGATGTCGGGTGCGGTTTCGGACATGAGCCAAGGCGTGCCATCGTCGCCCGCCGCCATCAGGGCGAGGAACGCGAGACTGCCGCCTCTGGCGGAGGCCTTGTCCTGTTGCCAGTCCCTGACCTCTGTGACAAGACGCGTGGCGCCGACAGGCCTCTGAGCGATGTCCTCGAAGGCGGCAAGGACGGAGCCGCGAATCGCGATATCTCGGGTGATATGGGCGATGCGACGCAAGCGCACCATCGCCATCTTCGCCGTGGAGGTGGTGACTGATGCCTCTTCCAGGATGCGCCGGCACAGAGATATCACCGCCGGTGCGTACTCGTCCTGTCCCGCCCACCGGTAGAGAGTGGCCCAGGCCAGTCGGCCGATGTGCTCGTTGTGCACGGCGCTTTCCATCACCGCACTGAGCACACCGGGCTTGCTGGCGTAGGCGATGCCGCCCAAGACATTGAGATGGTCGGCTGTGCCGTGGCGCATGGTGAGGTCGGCGAGGGCTTCGACTGCCCGATCTTCAAGGTCGGTGTCATCGGCCGATCCGATCAGCCAGGTGAGCAGGGGCTTGCGCATGACGTCGTAGTTGTCCCAGACGTACTCCAGGATGGCCCGGCCGTACGCAGGGCGATCGAAGAGCACGTTGTCCTGCGCGTCGACATCGGCACCGACGTCATGGATACGGCGCCGCAGCCCACGGCCGGCGAAGGCGCTCGGGACCGGCGAGAGCGTGGCTCCCGTGCCAGGCTGCACCGGGCTATGTCCGATGATCTCCTCCAGCTTCCCTGCGCTGCGGGCTACATCGGGCACGGACACGGACTGCCGGACAGCAAGAGCCAGCAGCAGACAGCGGTCCTCCACCGGGAGGGAGGGATTGTCGCCGCTGTGTAAGGCGGCTGCCTCGCCGAAGAGGCGGTCGAGTTCTTCCCGCCAGTCCGTCAGCGCCGCGGTGACACGGTCCTCCAGACTCACCTGTTCCTCGACATCGGCGCGAACCTGTCCCGGGGAAGAGGACTGGTGCACTCGGGTGTGCTCCTGCCAGGCCATGACCACGGTGTGGGCAGCACGCACGGAGGCCACCGCGGTAAGCCCACGTAAGGACGCCTGCGCCTTGGGGAATGACAGCAGCTCGGTGACAAGCTGTGCGTAACCATTGGCGTGCAGGTGCGCTTCCACCACCTGCTGAGCCTCGGGCGCCGCGTGAAGATGGACGATGCGGACACCGGCGCGGCTGCTGAGGCGGTGATCGTTCCACAGTTCCTGCGCCACGGTTAAGACCAGGTAGGAGCCACAGTCCCGGAGGTCCTCGGCGTGTGCGGACAGCGCGTCGAGGAAGTCGGCCGACAACTGGTCGTTCACCGGGTCTTTGAGGTCGAGCTGGAAGGCGTGCGCCTTTTCCAGAGGCAGTCGCCCCCTTTTCGGGGCGCTCCAGTCAGCATCCAATTTGAGCAACCTGGTGTCGCTGCCGGTGTGTTCTGCCAGGAGGCGCAGAGCGAACGTGGTCGAGCCGAACGAACGAGGTGCCACGATGATGAGCACAGGTTGCAGCAAGCGGCCTGTGGTGGGGGCAATCGCTTGCTCCCAGGACGCAGCCCACTGGGGGCCTCGCACGAACGGCTGTTTCAGAAGCTGTCCGCGGTCGAGTTCGACGCCCTCCAGCACATCCCGTTTACGCGTTTCCATGATCAGGCGTTCGATGCGGTGTGCGACGACTTCGACGTTGCCGTGCACGCTGGTATGGGCACCAGCCGTTTCGAGGACATCCGGTATCGGCGCCACGGACGTTGCTTCCTGGCCGCCGAAGCCCTGCGCGGCGGGGGAAGGGGCCGGTTCACTGGTGTCCTCGTCCGGGCTGTCGTGCCCCGGGCGTCGCCAGGGAAGCCAACCGTTGGAGCTGTTGCGCTCGGCGTTTGTTCCTGGCTTGTAGGGGTCGGGTTGCTGAGGGAGGACAGGGTCGAAATGGGAATTGGACATGCGTGACACTCCGGTGTGTCGTGAACGGAATGAGGAGAAGCAGGTGAGTCAGCGGCTTCAGCGCTGGCGGCGATCGATCCGCAGATTTTCGATGGTCCCGGCGACCGTGGGGTCGTACAGGGGTGCGTGGAACTGGAACGAAGGGCCGCCACCTGCCGACGCGGCATTCCCTGTGCTGGCGGCTTCCGAGTCGTCCGCGGGCGGATGCGGGGCTGGAAGGTCGTCGATGTATGGGTGCAGGGCCTGTGCCGACAGGCCCGGCACATGAAGCCAGCAAGGCTCTTCGAAGTCAGGTTTGTCACTGACACGGGCGACAGCCTCGAGGAAGTGGAACTGGCCGAGATCCGGCGTGCGGCCCGCACGTACGGTGCGGCGGTACGTCGTCTCGGACAGGACGGTTCCCAGGAAGGCTCCGCTGTCGGCAGCGGCCGACAGGGCTTGTCGGGCTGCCTGGCTGTTGATCAGCCGACAGGCGTCATTGATGGCGTCTCCGCGGTGGTCGGGCAGTGACAGGGGCCCGACATGCAGGCTGACCCGAAGACGGATTGCCGCCGCGCTGGCTGGTCGTACCCGCTCGTGGCGGATCAGCGCTGCGTTGAGCTGGTTCAGCAGCGGGTCGACGAGCCGGGGGAGTACTCGTGCCGGGAATACCAGGATCGCGCCGTCGCCGGTGTCTTTGAAGGTGCCCTCGTGCTGGCGCGGGTCCTCGAGCCCGTTGTAGGCGAGCACGGTGGTCAGGATGTCGTCCAGGTCGGAACGCACAGGCGCCATCTTTGCTTCAGGGATGCGACTGTAGCCCTTCATGTCGATCACGAGCAGGGCGCGTTCCGGCGGCACTTCGAAACAGTTGGAGGAGGTTGAAGATGCCACGAGGCACCGGCCTTTCAGCTAGAGCGGTCAGATGGGTGCACCATGCTGACCGGGCCGAACGGCCGGTGGTGCCCAGCAGTGGGCACCACTACGGTGCCGCTTGTCACCTTTGGGTGCGCGCGTGGGACTGAATGGCGTTGATGTTGCGGATGAGGAGACCACCGCCGGAGGTGGTGTCCAGCCAGCCGTGCTCTCGCCAGGGCCTGAGCGCCGCTCCGACAGCGTTACGTGAGGCGCCGATCATCTGGGAGAGCTCCGTCTGAGTCAGGCGCACGGCAGGCTCTGATGCGGTGGCGGAAGCGGCCTCGACCAGACGGCCGAGAGTCGACGCCAAGCGAGCGGGAACCGAGGCCGTGGCCAGTTCAAGACGGACGGCTTCTGCCTCCCGGACACGGGCGATTGCGTGACGCAACAGCGGGGCGAGGAGATCGTGCTCCTCCACGAAGCTGAGGAAATCGCTGGCCGGAATGATGTGAACCTGGCAGGACTCAGCAGCGATGACCGACGCGGTGCGCGGCTGAGAGTCCAGGACGGCCAACTCGCCCAGCAACTCTCCCGCACCGCGCACGGCAAGCAGCGTCCGTTCTCCGTTGTCCCCGGTCAGGGTGATCAGAGTCGACCCCGAGGCAAGCAGAATGACGTGCGTCCCGGGATCTCCCTGGCGTAACAGCACACTCCGGGCCGGCCGGACCCGCGGCGGGGCGAGTCCCCTCAAGCCAGTCCATAGCTGCTCGCCGATCACCATATTGTGCGGCTGGTACACAACGCCCCCAAACGATGTGCCGTCCATCACACTCTAGGAAATCTTCTCAACCGGATATGTAAGCGATCAATAGCCCCAATCCGGCCACTGCCAAAGCCGCCAAGATAAGATCAACCGCGATACGGGCAGCGTGAAGCTTCCTCGCAGCCAAGGCGGCCAGCATCCACAACCGGCGTGCCTCAACGGAGCGTTCCGCGTCTCCCTGCACCTGTGTGACTGCACTCACGAACGTCTCGGGGTCTTGGGCGTCCACTCCGCCGACAAGCTCCGTGCGTAGACCCGTCTTAGGCACAGCTGGGCGTATCACCCACAGAGCTGCGCCAACAGCGGCTCCAAGCAGCACACACGTCAGCACCAGCGAAGACGCCAAGATCCAAGATCGACTACATGCATGAGGCAGTGCGGCGACCCCGACGGTCAGCAGACCGCCCGCCACACCGCACAGGGCTGTCGCCTTCGTGTCGGCCCGTTGCACTTCAGTGAACGCATGGGTAGCGCACCCTCGCAGCCACTCCGTCTGGCGTTGAGGAATCCGCGATGCCAAGGCGCTTGCACAGTCATCCATCGGAGGCTCCTTCCGAAGAGTGGCCCGCATGGCGATAGATCACACGATGCCTGCCGGGCCATAGCGATGGCTGCCCACCATGTGGCACTTGCCGAGCAGTGTTCGTCACGCCGAGGTGATGTGCTGGCCGAACACAACGGTGGCTGGGCTTCGAGGCCGATGCTGGCGATGGTGACGACTTTCGAGGTCATCTCATTGGCGAGTCTGCGGTAGCAGATGAGGGTGCCGGCGATGCTGGTGAAGGCCAGGAAGTGGACGGCTTTCCGTACGCCACCCACTGCACACCTTGCTCGGCCACCCGGACCTCAGCATTTCCGTGGCGCCGGCCGCCGGGGTCCCTATCATCGCCCATAGAGAGATGCCGTCGATGACCGTCCAGAACTCCGAACTTCCCCCAGTCCAGAGGCGGCTCGCGAGAAACCGGACCGCAACTTCGCGCTCGAACTCGTTCGGGTCACCGAGGCCGCCGCGATGGCGGCGGGCCGCTGGGTTGGCCGCAGCGACAAGAATGGTGCCGACGGCGCAGCCGTCAAGGCCATGCGCACGCTCGTCCGCACCGTGTCGATGAACGGAGTCGTCGTCATCGGTGAAGGGGAGAAGGACGAGGCCCCGATGCTCCACAACGGCGAGCGGATCGGTGACGGGACCGGTGCCGAGTGCGACGTCGCCGTGGACCCGGTCGACGGGACGACGCTCACGGCCAAGGGCGGGAACAACGCGGTGTCGGGTACTGGCGGTGGCCGGCCGCGGCACGATGTTCGACCCCAGCGTGGTCTTCTACATGGACAAGTTGGTGGTCGGCCCGGAGTCTGACAAATCTGCCAGCGATCACTGGATGGGTGACTTTCTGACCTGCGGATCTAGTGATCGTTCAGGATTTCCTGGCGTCATGTCGTGTGGGTCTGAGCTGGGGCTTCCTGGGAGTTCCGGAAGCTGGCAAGGCTCTGAAGTGCATGTTTGGTGATCTTTTCGGAATGTGGTGATCACCGCAGGAATTCCTTTTGGCTGCGTGGCTCAGGTGGGCTGGTGTCCTTGCTGGTTCGGCGGGGCGTGACGCCGAGGGCGAGCACAGCACATGGCTCCCCAGGGGTGTGGCCAGAGCTGAGAGGGCTGGGTCGGCTTGCGTCGCGGAAGCCGTTCTTCGGCGTACAGGCGATGCGGCTCGATCCATGATCAGGCGAACTGCGGTGGTGCTCAGTCCGAATGAGGTCTGTCCTCGCGGTCTTGTTCGTGCCGTTTCCCGGTAGGTTGTCAGTGCCCGCTCCTATGTCTGTCGGGCATGATATCGGCGAGGCCCGAGCGGCCGGTCAGTGAGCTCCCGGCGATCCCGCCCGTCTTCACCTGCGCTACGGTCACGGACATCCCGCCGTGCCGTACGACTTTGAGGACACTCTGGAGTCCTGGTACGTCAGGGTCACCTACGGGACGACGGGTGACGAGGAGTGGGAGGACGGGGAGAGCCGTGTTCCGCCTGTGGGCACCGAGATCGGGCACCTGAACCTGTGGAGGCTGCGTGACTACACCGGCGACAACCGGGGGGAGGCCGCAGATGCCGAATCCGGCGATCTCGAGGTCATCGTCTCCGCCGTCCTCGGCCGTTCCGGACTCACGGGCTACAGCGCCGCGTTCGAGAAGGCAGTCACACACCCCGTTGGCGATCTGCTGATCCTCGACCGCGGCCGGACCCGGCGGCGCTACCAGGTCGCTATCGAGGCCCTGGTGAGCACAACGGCCGACCCTGCTCACGTCGCAGATCTGCTTCCCGGCCAGCAGCGCATCTGCGACCTGTGCCGGGAGGTCAAGTCGGTGGCCGAGGTGTCGGCGCTCCTGTCGATTCCGCTCGGAGCCACCCGCCTCCTTGTCGCCGAACTCGCTGCGGCTGGCCTGGTGGCCGTCCACCAGGCGGGCGACGGCAACGCCAGCGGCCCACCAGAGGCGACGCTACTCGAACGAGTGCTCCAAGGGCTCCGCAACGACGAAGCAGTGGAGCGGTGGCTCGCGGATAGCTGCCAAGCGGTGGTCGACGACCTCGGCCATGCCCTGGACACTGAGGCAGGCCTTCGTGAGGTGCTGCTTCAGCACCACCACGCCGCCGCCGTTGACAGTCTCGATGACGTTCTGGACGTCGAGGCCGGCCTGCGCGAGGCCCTGGGAGTTCAAGCCGATCTCGACACCTGAGAGACCTGACCCGGTCACCAGCGGTCCATGAGGTGAAGGCGGCCTGGGACGTGGTGCGTCAGCTCCACCTCTACCGCCGTCTGCCGGGGGAGCGGCACCTGGGCGGGCGGTGGTTGACGGTGGAGCCGGCTGCTGTGGGTTGCCGTGGTGGTGAGGCGCATGGCGCAGCATTCGCACGGCGCCGTCAGGTCTCGTAGCGGGCGCGCATAACGTCGGCCCACTGCTGAGGGCGGACGCTCTCACAGCCAGCGCAGCGGTACCCGGCGATCCAGACACGGGCCGGATGGTCCTGCTGGGCGGAGGGGCGGGTGCGGTCGTACTCGATCCGGAGCGGTTGGCGGGACAGCGGGCAGAGGTCGTCTCCGTAGCGCGGTTCGTGGTTGGCGGACTGTGCACATAGCGGCGGCTTACCGCCGCGGGCTGGCGGGTCGGCCCGCCGGGCGGGTGCTCCAGGCCGCCGAACCACAGCTCCGCGAGGGCCGCACTGTTCGCTGCGCTGGCCGCCCCTTCCGCCCGAGCCGCCGTCGTCGCTCTGGGCTCAGCGTGGTCCCGCGCCAGCGCCACCCCTGCTCCGGACTCTTTTCGTCGCCCGCAGGAGGGAAACGCGGAGCAGCTGATTGACGGACAGCGGGCCAACCTGTAGCAGCCTGCCGCCCGGGGGCTGACCGCAGGACGGCCTGTGACCTGCGTCGATGCTGCTACGGCCGCTCCAGCGTCGGGCGGTGGGGATCACCGGCGCACTGCGTGCCGTGTCAGACCCGTTCCGTACGTTTCTGCCGCCAGCGCGCCAACACGTGACGCGCTACCGCATCGAGTAAGGAAAGAGATCACTGTGGATGAGCCGACCATCACGGTGGACAATCTGCCGGACTTCATCAAGCAATGGGCCGCAGGCCACGACATGTTCCTGCTGCCCCCGTTGTCGGCGTCGGATAGCCAGCACGTAGTGCAGCTTGATGCGCAGGACATGGGCATCGAAGCCTTCTGCCACCTGGCATCCACTCTCGGAGCACGTGTCCTCTACCAGGACATCGACCGCTTCGACGTTGACGAACACGTCGACTGCTACACCGCTGCCGACGAACACACCGACAGCGAGAAGCAGGAAGACAAGCCCTCGGACGACGCTGTCCAGCAGGCCCTGACTGCCATCCGGACCAAGGCCCGCCCATACGACGGCAAGACCGCCCGCGTCGCAGTGAGTTTCGTGCACGGCGCCGTCGCCCACACTTGGGAAGCGGTAGCACCCTGGTATACCGCGCTGGTCGCCGAGTGTGACGACGTCCACGCGCTGCAACGCAGCGCCCGACAGGAACAGTACGAGGACCACTACCAGGCCAGGGAGGCAGAGCGGCAGGCAGACGAAGAGCAGCAGGCAGCCATGGCCGTGCAACTGGCTGAACGCCCCGATTTCCGCTCGGCCAAGAACGCAGGAGCACGCCGCGAGATTGCGGAACGCGTCTTCCCCGAGCCGCAGGACAGCGAAGGTTACCGTCACTCCTTCCGGCTAAACCGTGCTCTCGCGACCGCACACGCCGCCGTCCAGGCAGCCGCCCGGGCTGTCTACGCGGATTATGAGTGTCGCCTCGATGAGTTAGCCGAGGAATTGCTGGCCAGCGGGAAGCTTGATCAGGCAACGGGTGCAGGGCCTCGCAGGATCCTGGCGGCCGACTTCCTCACTGAGCGCTCTGGGGGATACCCGCCCCTGGGCCGCACACTGACGCTCTTGCTCGCCCGGCCGCAACTGAAGCCGGGCAAGAACCCGCCCCCCAGCGCGCCCCCGCTGCCGCTGACCTGAGACAGAGAGCAGCTTGCGATGGCCGCCGCCGGAAAACGCAGCTACGTGGACCGGCGGCGCCCACAGCCGTCGGCGACCGTGGCCTGTCGAGCTGGCCTGCATGTACGTCCCTGGTGTCCAACAGCTCGCCCGCGCGCTGCTGCCGCTGGACCCTCGGTACGCCACGCCGCCCGCCTGCGCGCGGCGTTGGCACCGCGCAGGCCGAAAGTGCGCCACTTCGGGGCGGCCATCCGCTGGGTCCGCAGCGGCTTGTGATAGGCCGATGGGCTTTGACTCGTGGCTGCGGCCGGGAAGAGTGGTGTCGGGCGGGGCGGAGGTGAGGTGAATGCAAATCCCGCTGTCGCTTCCACGGTTTCCGCTTACAGACCCGTCAGCCCAAAAACTTCTACACCGGGCCGCCAGTGCCGGAGCGTCGGGTGTCCGCATACAAGCGGGCCCGTACCCCCGGTTCGCCTGCGAGGCGCCGCACCGCTCCGATACCGGATGTCGCCCACAGCTCATCCAGCCGGGACGTCACTGCCCTTACGGTGTCCTCGTCCTGGGCCGTGATGTCCAGGACGACCAGGCCTGGCTCGCATACGTGCACCTCGTCGATGTGGTCCATGCCTTACGTGATGTTGCCGACGCGAGGCTGGTTCACCGGCAGCATGCACGCCACTCGTACGAGCGACATCGTGTGGGACGGGGCTTACGGGCCCGGTCGGCTTCGGGGTGTGAGCGGCTCGGCGGCCGGTGGTCCGCCGCTGCTGATCGTGGCACGCGGCGTGCCGCTGTACAGGCTGCTTCTCAAGGAGTGTGGGCGCTGCCACGGGCACCCGGACATGAAACCCCCGGGACAGGCAGGCGGTCCGGCAGATGCAGCTGGCCGCGCGATGGGACTACGCGGTGAGATCAGACGCGCAGTGGTTCTCGCCGTTGGTGCCTGATGCTCGAAGTCGTCCTCGGCTGCATTTGAGGACCAGGAAGCCGACCGTCTGGCCCCGTTGTGCGAGGAGATCGGCGCCCCCGACCACGGGCCTCCCGCCCGCCGCCTACGCGCTGGTGACTGCCGTGCCCTGCCCGGCATCGTCTTTTGCCTCCTGCCGGGCTCCAGGCTCGTCGGCCTGTGCCGGGGATGACGATCATCACTCCGGGGCGGCGCCATCAGATCATGCAAATGAGCGCCTAACGGATGCCTAAGCAATTTCCAGTCTATGCCTAGATGGATGTACTGTTGAGGTATGAGTGGTGAGCAATTCGACAGTGTGGAGGCGTTGTTGGAGGAGGCGCGGCTGACGGCGCGTATGCCGGAGCCGACCGAGCGTCTGCGGCTGCGGCAGGCTGCCGGTCTCTCCCGTGCCCAGGTGGCGGCGGCGGTGGGTGTCGGTCGTCAGACGGTCGCCAACTGGGAGGACGGCACCACCGACCCGCAGCCGCCGGGGCGCTTTAAGTACCTGCGGCTACTGGAGGGCCTGGCCCAGATCCACCCCGCCGCCGCCCCGGCCCAAGGACCCGCCGAGACGGCCGCCCCGAGCGGCGCCCCGGTCGCAGGATCCGCCGTGCCTGAGACCGCGTGGGGCCCCAACGGGCTGGCCGTCCAGGGCGAGCCCGCCCCCTGCCTCCGCTGCGGCGCCACGACGCCCTACAAGGCCACCGACGGCCGTTCCCTGCACCCCGGCGCCATGTGCCAGGCCCCAGCCGCCACGGCGCCGCCCCAGGCCGCCGCCACGCCCGCCCCGGTCAGCGCACCCTCACCGGCTCCCGCGCCGGTGCCCTCGCGGCCGCAGCGCCGGGCGAAGTCCGCGGCCCGCGCCCAGGCGGAGACCGCCAGCCTCATCGGCCAAGCCGTACACGAAGAGCTGGAACGCGCTCAAGGTGACGCCGACGCAGCCATGAAGGCCCTGGTCAAGCGCGCCATCCCGGACGTCATGCGCCTGTTCGGGGAGACCCGGGCCACCGCCCGCTACACCTACACCGCCTACCCGGCCCTGCCCGACATCCTCACGAAGCCCTCGAAGAAGGAACCGGACCAGATCTGGGAAGCCCGCCCCAACTTCCACCACCCCCACTACTCCCTCAAAAGCGCCGGGAACATCGCGGTCACCGCCCTGGACGTCAACGCCGCCTACCTCTCCGCCCTCAAAACCTGGCTCCCGATCGGAAAACTGGAACACTCCACCGGCACGGACGGCATCGACCCCAAACGCTCCGGAGTCCACCTGATCACCCCCTCACCCTGGAACCACCCCAACCTCCCCGACCCCCTCGGCGACCGCGACCAGCCCGGCCCCCTATGGGTCACCAACGCCACCCTGCGCCTCCTGCTGCGCCTCTCCACACCGAAATACGGGCTCCTCGACCCGCCGGTGGTGCACGAATCGTGGACCTCCGGCGCGACCGAGAATTTCCTGGACGCCCTGCGGAAGACGCTCACCGCCGCACGGGAGACGGCCATCGCCGAGGACGACACCATCACCCTCGAATACATCAAGGCGATGTATTCGAAGTTCATCTCCACGATGGGCGAATCAATCCACAACCGCGAGATGGTGCGCCCGGACTGGATGCACATCATCCACAGCCAGGCGTACGCCAACCTCTGGGGCAAGGCATACAAGGCCCACCAGGCCGGTCTGGACGTCATCGCCATGATGGGCACCGATGAACTGCACGTCACCGGCGACTGGCGGAAGGTCTTCCCCGAAGGACGAGGCGTCGCCCAGATGAAGATCAAGCACAGCGACGCCAAGGCGTCCGGTGAGTACACCATCGGCACGGCGGCCCGCTGATGGCCGGCACCAGCGGCCGGTGGAGGGACCTGGGCGCCTTCCGCGCCCGGGGCATCCACGGGGGAGTGGCCCTGGCCGAAGGCATCGACCGGATGGTCACCGGCATCGAGTCCCCCGTCGACTCCGAGCGCGGTCTGGCCGCCCGCCTGCGCTACCTCACCGCAAGCGACGCCGGCTACGAGGCCATGGACCGCGCGGGCATCCACGTCAGACCCCGCACCCTCATCGCCTGGCTGGCCGGGGAACAGACCCCCAGCAAGGCCAACCTCCCCCGCATGGACGCCGCCTACTGGGACCTGCGCCGCCGCAACGTAGTCGCCGACCTCAAGCGCCGGCTCAACAACCGCGGCCGCGGAACCCGCATCGAGATCGACCCCGTCGACCAGTCCCGCGTCCAACACAGACACCAGCGCGACCTGCAGACCCGCAACATCAACGTACGCGGCGCCGTATGGGACCGCGCCGTCGACGCCTGGATCGCCCACGACACGCAGGAACTCGAAGCCATCTGGGACGACATCATCCAAAGCACCCTCGGCACCGACTGGGACGCCTACACCCACGTCTCCTCCATCGGCTGGGCCGCCTGAAAGCCCCCACACGAGCGCAACGGACTCGGCGAACAGACGGTCGCGATCCTCGCCGCCATCCACCCCACCGACCGCCCGTCCGAAGCGAAGGACAAGGGCCGTCTGGTGGCCTCCTTCATCGATCGCTGGTACGCGCTGCAGGTGCTACAGGACCTGCCCGTGCAGGCGCCCGATGTTGCCGAGCTTGTCCACGGCACGCTCGTTCCGACGCTGCGAGAATGCCGCACCACCGCCGACGTGGCCGCCGCACTGGGCCAACTCGCCCTGCGCGATGGCAACTCGATCCCCGAGGCATCGACCCTCGGACTTCGGGGCAACAACTCGCACCAGATCAGGTACCTGCTGGCCCGCGCCACCGCCTACGTGGAGGAAAGCTGCGAGCGACCACAGGACGTCCTCGCCTACCTCGACAGGACGCAATTTCATATCGAACACCTGTGGGCCAATCATCCTCGCCGCGCTGAAAGGAAATCCCGGACCCGGTCGTCTTCCGCAGCCTCCGCGACCAACTCGGAGGCCTGGGGCTGCTCGCGGGAAGGGAGAACTCAAGCATCAACGACATGCCGTTGCACGACAAAGCCTCCTTATACGCGCGGAGCAACATCCTGCTCGGCATCATCTCGCCGGGATACGACCGCCGTAACCCGCTCCTGCGCGACTTCATCAAGTCACACCAGCTGGACAAAGCCCTCAGGTCGTTCGGGCCGAAAGAGACGATGACATCCGTCATCCAGACCCGACAGCAGCTCTACCTCCGCCTCTTCGACCTCATCTGGAACCCCGAACAGCTCGACTTCCTCACCCCGACACCGCAAGACACTCCGCAGCCCGACCAGACCCCTGTCCCACAGCCACGTGCCAACCCGGCCCGACGCAAGACCGCCCGCCGTCGTACAGACGTGGCGAAGATGCTCGACGCCCGCATCCTCACAGCCGGAACCCGCATTGTCCTCACCCACCGCTCCATCGACCACTGGGCAACGATCAACAATGACGGTGGCGTTGTGCTCAACGCCACCGGAGGAACACCCTACGGACGAGTGGACGAAGCCGGAGCCGTCGTCCGGGGCACCAAAACCTGCCAGGGCATGAAGGAATGGCACATCGAGGACGAGACGGGCACACGACTAAGCCTGCGCACCCTGCGAGACCAGGCCGTCGCGGCTGGCCTCATGTAGAGCAGCGACGATCCATACACGCGAATCGAACACGGCCCTGTTTCCGCCATTTGCGACTAACGCTCGATAACGGCTGGTGACGCTGTTCTTGCAGCTCGGAACAAACGACAGGGACTCAAGGGTATGCGTTTCCGATCTTCAAGTGAGGTCGAAGTGGCGACCACGAGTTTCTCAACCAATGGTCAAGGTGCGTACCGGGAAGAATCGAACGGGAAACTGCTCGTCCAGCAAGCGATGGCCTGTTCGTGCTTTACATGCGCCGCATTCCTTGATCATCCAGCGGTCTTTGTCAGTGCCCGTTGCTACACCAATTCCCAAGGAACTGTGCCGCACCCGGCGGCCACCAAGGGGAGGGGACAGCAGCATGCCACCGCAGGGATACCACGTAGTCCGCAGCCACATACGGCGCAACCCGCGCCCTGGCGCGAAGAAGATGAGCGGCTGGACAATTGCCGCACTGATCGCGGGCGTCTGGCTGTGGAGCCAGGTCTTCGGCTTCGGCGAAGCCAAGTCCGATGAGCCGCCTTCGCCCAAGCCCTCGGTGTCCGCCCCGGCGGCACCCTGATGGCCCGGCGCCGGCTATGGCTGCGCAAGCCTCGCGGCACCGGTGAGCACATCGCGGCCACAGTCGTCGCTCTGGCCGCGCTTGTCCTGGCCGTCCGGATGGCTGCCGGGGCAGTCGGTGCACTGAAGGACGCCTGGCCGGTTGTGCCGGTCCTCGCGTTGCTCGCGGGGGCCGTCGCGGCGTGGAGGAGCAGGCAGGCAACCGCGACGCGGCGTCGCGAAAGGGAGCGGCTGGCCACTCTCCGGATCACCCTGGAGGAAGTGGACGCCATGGACGACCGAGCCTTCGAGTACGCCCTGCGGGATCTGTTGATCCGTGACGGCTGGTCGGCCCGGAGGGTAGGCGGCGGTCGCGACCAGGCCGCCGACGTCACCGGTGACCACCCGCAGCGCGGTCGGATCGTGGTGCAGGCCAAGCACACCCGTGTCGGCGGGAAGGTGGGGTCATCGGTGATGTACGCAGTGAAGGGGACGGCTGGGCCGGCCCATAAAGCCGATCATGCTGTTGTCGTCACCAACGGGGCCTTCACCCGGGACGCCATGGCGTGGGGTGACAGGCACGGCGTTCACTGGGTCGACTGGGAGAAGCTCCAGCGCTGGGCCGAGAACGGCGCCGCCCTGCATGAACTTCTCGGAGTATCCGCACGCTTTCGCCCGAGCCGGTTCAAGCGCGCTGCCTGACCAGCAGGATCCTGGATCTTCATCCATCACGCCTGGAGGTGTGGTGTTCGACGAGGACGGGTCGCTCGACCCGATGCTGAAGTTTCTGCTGTACGCAGTCCTCACGCTGGCCGCGGGCAAGATGCTCTGGGAATGGCTTACCGAGGACGTCACCCGGTGGATCACCGTTGACCTGTGGGGCCTGATAGCCGACCACCCGTGGTGGACCAGCCTCATCGCCGCCAGCGGACTGCTCGTGCTCCTCCTGCTCTGCAAGCTCCTGTCATTCCTGCTCGACGCCGATATCTACGTCGGCCCGGACGACACGTTCGCCGATACACCCGACAATTCAGCCGACCCGGACGTGCTGACGTTCAAGATGAAACAGCTGTCCGCGATGAGCGCGACAGGCTTCGAGCAAGCGTGCGCCGATCTTCTGGCCCGTGACGGATTCCGGAGTCCGCGGCGGGTCGGCGGCGCCGTGGACCTCGGCGTGGACGTCACCGCCCGTGATGACGAAGACCGTCTCCTGATACTGCAGTGCAAGCAGTACCAGAACCCAGTCGGATCAGGACACGTGCAGAAGTTCAACGGGACAGCCCGCCTGCATCACGGAGCCGACCTGCTCATCATGATCGCGCTCAACAGCTTCACCCAGCCGGCAGCCGACTTCGCCCAGCACCACCAGCTCATCCTCATGGGCCGCCCGGAACTGAAGAAATGGGCCCACGGCCAGCACCTCTACGACGTCCTCGGCATTCAGAGCATGACACCGTGAGGCCAGTTCGACCGCCATCCGCCATCCGGCAGCCGCACCCGCGATAGCGGTGCACACACCGCTTCTTTGTGCGGCACACACCGCCCGGTCCGTGGACCGCCTCACGCCGTGTGTGGGGCGGTCCCCTTCGCGGAACCACTCGATGCCCATTCAGCGTGGTCCGAGGCTCGGCTGCCAACAATGCGCCTATGTGTGCTTCTTCAACAGGCCCAGACAGGGATAGCAACACGATGCGCCCCTGCAACGCGACACGGACCAGGTCCTCGGCCACCGCGGAAGCAAACAAACCTAGCTCACCGGCCTCGGGGTCAACCCGACCGCCTCCGGCGTGGTCACCGGTGTCGGTGGTGTCGGGGCCTGGTCGGCGCGCGCTGTTCGCCCCGGAGATCGCGCGCCAGTTCGGCGTCGGGCGGAAGGTCATCATCGGGTTCGCGGTCAGCCCGCTCGCCCAGGTTCCTCCTCCTCGCCGGTCTCGGACGCAGGAGACAGATCGCCCTGGCCCCGACGCTGGCCCCAGGTACGTACGCCGGGCCGGCTGCCGCCGCCGCGGCAGCCTGCTCCCCAGCGGTCTTACTCGGCCTGCTCGGATCGCGCCTCGTCCTGGGCCGGTGCGTCCGTGTGGGGGGCGGTGTAGAAGACGGATGCGCCCTGCTTGCTGCGGCGCTGGGCCTGGTTCTTGGCGACGAGGCCTTCGAGGGTGGTCCGCACGACGGTGGGTTTGATGCCGCGCTCGGGATGGGCCTGGCCGAGGGCGGTGGCGACTTCCGCCGCGGAGCGCGGTTCGCCCTGTTCGGTGAGGTGGCCGCGGACGAGTTCGACGAGCGTGGGTTGGGTCGTCTTCGGGGCTGTGGCCTTGTCCGCGGGCTTCTTGGCGTCCGATTTCTTGGCTGCCGTGCGGACCTGTGCGGCGTCGGCCTGCTTCGCGCGCTTCCGCTTGCCGGCACCGGGCTCACCAGAGGTCTTCTTACGGGCAGCGAGCACGGCGGGGCTGCTCGGGGTGGCCGCAGGCTGAACCGGCGAGGGTGAAACGCCAAGCGCCTGCTGCAATACATGAGGTCAGTCCACCGTCTGGAGCCGCACGACCCGCACCACGGCGAAGGTCCCGTTATCGGCATCTGCCACCCGGAAGCGACGCCCGACGAGCTGGGCATCCCGGGCCGAGCCGCAGACTGCGATCACATCATCGTCTCGTGTCTGCGGTGCCTCGATCGGCAACAGCGCCTGATATGCGGTGGCTGCCGGAAGTGCGGCGACCGAGCCGTCCAGCGGGGCCATGATAGCGGGCTGCCCCAGGGGCACGATGGCACCAAGCCCCGACCATACGAGCGCGCCGTCTGCCTCAGCGGACTTCAGCTGGCCCGTGACCTCGTCGAGCACATCGTCCGTACGGCCACTGGGGTCCCGCCACACCTCCACTTGGTCGTCGAGCATCCCCTCCACGACCCGGCGCACCCCGGAGAGGTCAAGCGCCACGAGCCCACTCCGCCAACTGCCGCAGCACGGCGGCCGTCCCGCCGCCCGGTACGTTCCCCAGGTCCGGCCGCGCGAGCGCGGCACGCTCCACCTCAAGCGGATCCGCGTCGAGGAACGCAGCAGCAGCCGCACCCGCCTCAGCAGGCACGCCGACCTTCACCCGCGCCAACACGTCCAGTTCGGCCGGCCAGGTGCCGGTAGGCCGAAGGTGCAGCACGACATGCGGAAGATCATGCGAGTTGGCATGCACGTCGACGGCAGCGACCTGGTCGCTCATGTCACGTCCATCCACGGCGACGGCGTAGTCACGGCCGTCGAAGGTCATCTCAAAACGGTTCGATGTCGACACCGGCGGAGCCTAAACCCATGGCACGGGATTCGGGCGGCGCATGATGAGCCCTCGCGTAGGGGCTGAGAGGGCGGATAGATGTCACTGGCGAGGATGGGAGCCTGGTTGATCCGCGTACGACAACGCTGAATAAGTGGGTCGCCTCCGTCACAGAACCCCCAACTACCCTGTGAGCGAGATCACTAGCTTCTTAGCGCGGATTGATCGGCTGAAGACTGCATTGACGACCGTGCGCGGGCATCGAAACACAGAGCGTCGCAGCCGAGAACCTCATCCCCGCAAGCCCATATGGGGGTTCGGGCAGCCCACAGACAACCCTTTCCAGCCTGACGGATTGTCTTGTCCATGGCCGACTGCGTTGCGATCATCTCACGGACCCCCGTACCTGAGAGCCGCTGGACCTTCCGGCGGCCGTGCAGTGCTACGCGAAAGGCACTCCGTGTTAAGACGCATCCTCCTGCCTGCCCTGGTCAGCTCCGCGCTCCTCGCGGGGGTGGCAGTTCAGTCGACGGCCTCTGCTGCGGACACCCGTGAACAGCTCTCGGCGCCCTCTACCAGCGACGTCTCCTCTCCATCAGACAAGGAACGCCTGGACAACAGCGGCAGCCGGTCCGGCCCCAACGAGGCAGACTGCAAGAACGCCAGGGAACGAGCCATCCGCACCGCCGGCGCGGCTCGTTCATACGGCTGCCTGACCTGGCTCTCGCCTTCAGAGGGCAAGACTGCCCTCCGCAAGGGCGCAGCTACCGGACCGGACGGTGCGTCTGCGTCCGCGGTGTTGGATGTTCCGCTGCCGGTCAACGACTGCACCGGCGACGAGGACGGCTACTGGTACGCCACCCGCACCATGCAGTGCCAGATCGACCCAAACGTGAAGTACTCCTACTACAGCAGCGACAACAAGCTCCTCGGCACCGCCCTGTTCGCCACCGCGCAGCAACTGGACTTAGCCACGAACAGCCTGCAGTGGACTGAGACCGACCAAATCACCATGCTGTCCTCTACCGGAACACTGCCTGCCGGTCTGAGCGTGTCATGGACCACCAGCTGTTCCTCCCCCTGCGCCCCTGGAACCACGAAGCTCTGGACCTCGGCCCCCATCAGCCTCGGCCAGAACCTCAAGAAGACCTACACACTCACTGACCAACCCTCAACGGGCTACGACTACATCGACCTCGACTACCAGCTCTCCATCGGCTCACCCGACGCCATCGACCTGCTGCCGCCGATCACGTGGGGCGGAGCCGAAGTCCGCTGCGACAACAAGATCTCCGTCGCCGACAAGGCAGGATGCGTGGTGCCTTGGTACACCCCGACCCTGCAGATACCCCGGTCTCAGTACGGCTCTTCGGCGGACATGCTCGAGTGGGCCCAGAACAATCTCTCCGGCCACTGGGGACTGCGCGGTACCGGCCAGCCACTGCACCGGCTGAAGAACTCGTCTCAGCAGGCAAGCAACCGTCAAGCCATCTGTGGAACTTCCAAGTTCACCAAGGACCCGAATGTTCAGGACGATACCTGCGACGAGTTCCCCTTCGCTGGCACCTACGAAAGCGGTGCCCTCAATGGCGTCGATCACGGGAAGGACTGCGCGCAGGTGACGGCAGTACGAGCAGACACCAGCGGGAATCTGGCGGTGGACTGGCCCACGGTCACCCCCACGGGGACAGTCAGCGGCAGCGAGAAATGCGTGCGCGGACACATTCCCGGAGCGCTCAACTCGGACGTGGGCTCGGCCTACGGCGTCTTCGTCAAGGACAAGCTGCTTGCGGACAACGACCCCTTCTGGCTGAGGATCACCTTCTGAACGACTGTTCCTGAGGAGGCGAACCGCCCGGCGGTCAGCCCTGCAGGTGCAGAAGGCTGACCGTCGGCAGGGGACTCTTGGCTACCTCGGACGACAGTGCCAGGCCGAACTCACGCTCCAGCAGCAGCAACGCAGAAACGGATGGCTCCCAATCGTCGGACTCCCAATTCTCCTCCAGGAAGAATCCTGCATCGGTGAGGGCACGGTTGAGGAAAGAGGGGGCGGCCCCCTCTGCCGGCTGGAAATGCCAGGCGTCGTAATAGGCCAGGAGTTCCCCGGATTGAGCATGCGCAATCCGGGTCGTACTGTCGAGGAGTTTCCAGATCGAGACAGCCTCGGTGCTCATGGACAGGCGGGTAAGCACCGGGGACTGGAGCAGCACGCCGTGATCGTCGACGTCAATGAGAAAGGTCCACTCACCACTGCGACACACCCGCGCCGCAGGCGTCTCCGCACCCGACCCGAAGCGTTGCAACGCCTCGTCGGGCGTGCACAACGGGTACGGCGCCTGATCAGTGACACTCAGACGAGACAGCACCTCGTCCGGCGAGAGCCCGCGCACACACGTGATGCCAAAGTGGTCCCAGGGCACACAGCCGACCAGTGCAGATTCCGTCACTGCCCCTCATCCTTCGGCTCAGCAAATGTTGGCGTGCCGCGCCCTACGCCGTTCGCAAAGTCCAGGGCTGACAGGCCAGTTCGAGTTGGTCAAGCACACTGTAGCGTTGGTGCCCGTTCGAAGGCGGTGCAGCAATATGTCAGGGCATGTTGGTGAGCACGGCTATCGCAGCCTGAAGAATGCCGGGCTGGAGGGACGACCGGGGCATCGACTCGATCGACACGCTGGAAGCGCTGATCCGCACCGAAATCAAAGCATTGGCTCCGCCCGGCGCATGCAGGGCGATTGCAAAGTTCGCTGATCGTGCGTTGGCCTCGATTCTTCCGAGGGGTGACGGCGACGTTGTGGACGACTGGCTGCCCGGTATGCCCGTGCCGTGTCGGGACTGGCCGTCGCGTGTCGTTGCGGGGGCGTCGGGTTCCACGGGCTCGAGGGTGGTGCGGTCCTCTCCTCTCCTCTCCGCTGTCGTCGGGGCGGTGGCCGGCCGTCAGGTGAGGGCCGGAAGCTGGGTGGCCCGCTGCCAGGCGGTGGTGAACGTTTTGGCCCAGGGCCAGGTGCGGTCGAGGTGCAGGGTGCGCCTGCGGGCGTGGGCGGTGAGCCGGGCGGGCAGGTGATAGAGCTTCATGCGGATCGTCTCCGCCTCCGCGGCGGCAAGTTCCGGTTCGTCGTGCAGGACGAGGAGCCGGGTCCAGGCGTCGAGGTCGGCGGCGATCGTGGCGGCGAGCACCCAGGCGGCGTTCAGCTGCCAGGACTTCGAGGGCAGCAGCCCGAGGCCGATGCGCTTGATCGCTTTGACGCGGTCCTCGACCTTGGCATGATCACGGTAGAGGGCGTCGAGGAACCACACCTGCCCGGATCCGGCGACCCCGGAAAGCCCCTGGTGGGCTGGGATGTTCGTGGTGATGATCTGGTAGCGCCGGCCGGTGCGTTTCTCGAAGGCGGTCAGCTTCTTCGCATCCCGGCGCGAGGGCTTGACCCGGCGCGCGATCAGCCGCATCCCCTCGGGCCAGCCGGTCAGGTCACGGACCCCGGTCAGCTCGGTGACCTGGTAGGACAGTCACTCGCCGTCGGGTCCTTTGATCTCGTGGACCTTCGCCGTCCTGCCGCAGCGCGGCCGTCCACACGTTCTCGGGCAGCCGTGCGATCGCGGCCTCGTCGGTGTCGTTGGTGGCCCAGCCGGTCACCCAGCGCCCCCGGCGCTGGCTGGACGATGGTCGCGTCGAGATCGAGGGCGTACCAGCCGGTCAGCTCCCGCCCGCACACCGCGATCCAGGGGAAGCCGCCGGGGCGCAGAGCGAGCAGCGTCCACACCACGCGGCGTATCGCGGCGCGGACGCGATCGACCCGCGCCGCCACCGGGCGGTCGATCGCCTCCAGCGCGCGCCACAGCGTGCTGTCCGAGACCGGCTGCGGGAACAATCGCTGCCAGTGGTACTGGAGTTGCTCGGCCTGCAGGACGTTGGTGGCGCCGAGCGTGATCGCGCAGGCCAGCATGACCAGGGCCTCGCCGCGGTCGCGCCAGCCCGGCCCGGTTCCTTGGGGCAGGGCTCGGGCCAGGGCCCTGCAACATGCGATCCCTCCTCGGGGAAAGACGCGAAAACACGAGGAAATCTGTGAATCTGCTCGATGGGCGGCTGGATGCTCTGCGAGGACCAGCCGCGCCGCTCCCGCACACCGCGCGTACCCTGGCCGCGCTCACCGCCAACCCCACCTGCGACCGCCGAGCCCTGATCGATGCGGCCGGTATCGACAAGGACGGGCCTGCCCCGGCCGCTGCGCAAGTCCCGGATCGCCCTCCGTCACGGCATCGCTTTCGAGCACCGTGTCACCGACAAGAACGCTGGGGAACTCGTACGGCTGCTCCGCCAAGCCCTCGGCCTGACCCTGCCCGAGGTCTCCTACGAAGACCTCAACCTTGTCGCCGGGACCGCTTTCCCTCTTTCGCTGCGCCACGCCCGCACCCGGTCGTTCATTCTCAGCGCAGCAGATGGAAGAGCGGTTGCCCGCAACCTGTTTGACCACCCTGTTCTGCGCCTGACCGTCGCCGGCCACCATGTCTATCTGGAGCCCGATGTCGTGGCCTTCCGCCACGACGGACGTTTCCACGTCGTGGAGATCAAGTCCTTTCCTGTCGTCGACGGACAGCCAGACGGCATCAAACTCGGCGCGGCCCTGACCCAGGCTACCGCCTATGCCCTGGCCCTGCGTGAACTTCTCGCCGACGACGGCCTGCCGCGCGATCGTGTCTCCGACGAGGTGGTTCTAGCGCGCGTCACAGGGCTCCTTCCGAGCACTGACACCACGTCCCCGTGCATGCTGGCGAGCCCGCTCGTCGTGGAGTACGCGGCGGCCGTCGCTGAGCAGCGTCTTGCGTAAGGGCGCGGCGAAGCCGCTAGCGCAGCATGGTCGGGTCGGGCGCGGCTGAGAGGAGAGCCGCTCTGGGCCGTGCGCTGGCGCCAGCGGTGCTGAATCGGGGAGACGGTGCCCTTACCAGGGTGTTCCCAGTTCCGGGACGATGTGCCAGCCCCTATCACGGCCGCGGCGGCCCCGGGTAGCCCGGTGGGGGAAGTCTCGCCGTGGCGTACGACTGGCGGGTCTACAGGGGCGTGGAACATCGCCGAGCGCACTGCGGCAGCGCACTCCTTGGCGCCCAGGATTCCCCCCATCCGCTGGGCTGCCACCGCCCACGCATCAGCGACCGGATCATCTTCGACAAGATGCTGCAGCTCCTGCGGTTCGGCTGCTCCTACCAAGCGATCGCCGACACGACCTGCTCGGCCACCACGATCCGCAATCGCCGCGACGAATGGATCGCGCTCGGCGTCCTCGCCCGGCTCAAGCAGGTCGCGCTGGCCTCCTACGATCGGATCGTCGGCCTCGTGCTCGACCAGATCCGGGTATCGCCGAGGTGATCCCAAAAGGGGCCATGGGATGATCTTGAAGTCCTGCGAGGCCCGGGATCACCGCTCAACTTGGAGTAGCGCCGAGGTAGGCCCTGTTCTCGTATAGCTACGGCGAACGGACATGTAGCGCTGAGTGACTACACGGGGCTGCGGTCGCGCTGCTGAACAGCGGCGAAGTCGGCGTGTGCCGTCTCGACTGCCTCCGGGTACGCCTGGGTCTTCTCGTGCTCGGCGAGCGCCCGGTAGATGCTGGCGACGGACGGGTTCTGTCCCTTGCGCTTGCCGGTGGGGATGATCAGGGCGGGCTGGATCTGCTCGACGGACTCGCCGAGCGCCTTGCGCCGCAGCACGGTGTGCAGCATGTCGTCAGTGATGACCGGGGGCCGGCCGCCGTATTTGCCCTTGCGGGCCGCGGTCTCCAGCCCCTCCAGCGTCGACTCCCGGATGTTCTCCCGCTCCGTCTCCGCCATCGCGGCGAAGAACCCGAACAGCAGCTTGCCGGGACCGGTGGGGTCGTAGATGCCGGGCAACGGCCCGGCGAGCATCTCCAGCACCAGGCCGTGCTCGGTCAGATGGTCCGCGAGGGCGGTGAGCTCTGCCGCGTCACGCCCCAGCCTCTTCATCTCGAACACGGTGAAGATGACCCGGCAGTGCGGGGCGTGCGCCTTGATCTCCCGGGCGGTCTTCAGCGCCTCCTCGAACTGCGGGCGGACCTTGATCCGGGTGCTGATCTTCTCGCTGAAGATCTTGTCTCTGCCGATGCCGTGCTTGGCGAGCGCGTCCAGCTGCGAGTCGAGCTCCTGGCTGAGGTGCGAGCAACGGGCATAGCCGATACGGATGTCCGCGCTCGGCAGACTGGGATCGACGGCCGCGGGCACCGACTTGCCGGGCCGCCAGGGCTGCCCCGGCCCTCGATTGGCCGGGGTCGGCACCCGCAGCTCCTTCGCCAGCTTCGGCACCTTGGTGAAGCGGCCGGTGTGGTAGGCGCTCGTGACTGCCCCGCTGCGCGAGCGGCACGGCGAGCCGGGGGCGGCCTTGCACTTCGGGCACGGATGGCGCTCGACGAGATCGGCTTCGGACTCAGGTCCAGCGGAAGATTCTTGAGGGGCCGTCATGGACCCAGATTTTCGCACAACGCAAGTCGCAGAACCCCCCTCCTGCCACCTTTGAGCGCGAACGGGTTCTGAGAGTCGATCCGCTTCTTGGTGATCTTCGTCCGACCCTATTTGATCTTGCTCGGGCAAAGGGTCGTTTGTGCGAGAACCTCCGTGATTCGCGAGCGCCGCGGTCAGTTCGATTGACGTAGTCCGGCGACGAGGAGCGCGACCAGTCGGCGTGCGTCGTAGCGGGGGTCGCTCTCGGCGCCGATGCAGAGGTTTCCGATGCCGCGCATGAGGTGGTAGGCGTCGAGGCCGGAGCAGATCTCGCCGGAGGCGGCGGCAGCTTCGAGGAGCTGGGTGCACACCGGCAGGAGGCGTTCGAGGAAGTAGGCGTGGAGCGCCTCGAAGCTGGTGCTGTCGCCCTGCATCGCGGCTGCAAGGCCGTGTTTGGTGACGAGGAAGTCGACGAAGAGGTCGACCCACCGCCCCAGGGCGGCGTAGGGAGTGGGGCCGGCCGCCAGCAGGGTGGGGCCGGCTTCGGCGCAGGCGTCGATCTGGTGGCGGTAGACGGCGACGACGAGGTCCGCCCGGGTGGGGAAGTGGCGGTAGATCGTGGCCACCCCGACGCCGGCCTTGGCCGAGATGTCGCGTACCGGCGCCTCCACACCCGAGGTCACGAAGACCGCGGCGGCCGCGTCCAGCAGCGCCTGCCGGTTGCGCCGGGCGTCCTTGCGATTGGACCTGGCTGAGCTTCCCGGGCTCTGGCCGCCGTCGTTCACCGCAACACTCCTTCCATGGCCGATCTTGCAAAACGGATCGATGTTCCGTATTGTATGCGGAACAAGGTTCCGTTTCATTCATGATGGCAGACCGGCAGTCCTGCGGCCAACCCCTGTCCTCAGCACGCTCCACCCGGGACCGGAACAGCCACGTCCTCGTCGCCACCCGGCGTCGATGTGGCCCCGCATGAGAAACGCTCCCCATCCGGCCCATGCCCGCGGCGCCGCCTGCCGGGCCCACCGAACCCAAGAGTGCGCACGCACCGAACGGAAGGCACCTCCATGTCCGAATCCAAGACCGCGAACGCCCAGGGCGCACCCACCACGGTGGTATCCGCGCGGCCGGTCGTCCTGTCCGCCCCTGGCCGCGGTGACGACCTCCAGGTCCGCGTGTCCGCCCCCGCGACCGGGACCGGCCTGCCCGTCATCGTCTTCTCGCACGGCTTCGGCTGGTCGATGGACGGCTACGCCCCGCTGGCCGACTTCTGGGCCGCCCACGGCTTCATGGTCATTCAGCCCACCCACCTCGACTCCAGGACCCTGGGCATCCCCGCCGAGGACCCCCGTACCCCGCGGATCTGGCGCCTGCGCATCGAGGACCTCACCCGCGTCCTGGACGGACTCGACGTCCTGGAAGCCTCCGTGCCGGGCCTGGCCGGGCGCCTGGACCGTGACCGCGTCGCCGTGGCCGGCCACTCCTGGGGAGCCCAGTCGGCGAGCACGCTGCTGGGCGCACGTGTCCTCGACTCCGAGGGCAAGCCGGGTGAGGACATGTCCGACCCCCGGGTCAAGGCGGGCGTGCTGCTGGCCCTGACCGGCTTGGGCGACGACCTGGTCCCGTTCGCCGCCGAGCACTTCCCCTTCATGAAGCCGTCCTTCGACACCATGACCACCCCAGCCCTCATCGTCGCCGGGGATAAGGACCAGTCCCACCTGTCCACCCGCGGACCGGACTGGTTCACCGACCCCTACACCTACAGCCCCGGCAGCAAGAGCCTGCTCACTCTGTTCGAGGCCGAGCACTCCCTCGGTGGCATCCCAGGACACGAGGTCGCCGAGACGACCGACGCCAGCCCCGCACGCGTTGCCCTGATCCAGCAGCTCACCATGGCCTACCTGCGCAGCGCCCTGTACGGCGAGGACACCGCCTGGAAGGCGGCGGCCACCGCACTGGAGGAGGACCCCAACCCGCTCGGCACGCTGCAGAGCAAGTAACGCGCCCGACCACTCGCCTCTCGCCGCCCGGCCTCGGCCGGGCGGCGGCACACGCAGCAGAAAGGAACCAGCCCTCATGAACGCGTCCACCGTCGGCCCGCCCGCTCCGGTGCTGTCGTACAGCCCGGTGGTCCTGTCCGTGCCCGGACGGCCCGTCGTCCTCCAGGTGCGCGTCACGGCACCCGCGACCGGGACCGGCCTGCCCGTGATCCTCCTCTCCCACGGCCACGGCCCCTCGAACAACCTCTCCTCCCTGAACGGCTACGGACCGATCGTCAACCTCTGGGCGGCCCTCGGCTTCGTCGTCATCCAGCCCACCCACCTCAACTCCAGGACCCTGGGCCACGTGCTGGCCGATGTCCCGGGCGCCCCCTTCTTCTGGCGCTCGCGGACCGAGGACATGACGTACATCCTCGACCGGCTCGACGTGATTGAGAAGGCCGTGCCGCTGCTCGCCAGCCGGATCGACCACAACAAGGTCGCCGTCGCCGGACACTCCCTCGGCGGCTTCACCGCGAGCCAGCTGCTGGGCGCCCGGATCACCGACCCCGACACCGGGCAGGAGGCGAACCTCATCGAGCCTCGCATCAAGGCGGGCGTGCTGCTCGCCGCGCCCGGCAGAGGCGGCAAGGTCCTGACCGGGTTCATGGCCGAGAAGACGCCGTTCTTCCGGACCACGGACTTCTCCGCGATGACCACACCCGCGCTGGTCATCGCGGGCGACAAGGACGACTCCCGGCACTTCACAGACATGGGCCCGGCCTGGCACACCGACCCCTACACCCTCGCCCCCGGCCCCAAGACCCTGCTCACCCTGTTCGGCGCGGAACACGGACTCGGTGGAGTCGCTGGGTACGACGCCGCCGAGACCACCGACGAGAACCCCGGCCTGGTCGCGGCGCTTGCGCAGCTCACCGCCGCGTACCTCCACAGCCGGCTCCACCCCGGCGACACCGCGTGGCAGACGGCGTGCGAGGCGCTGGCAACCGGACCCGAACCGGTCGGACGCGTCGAAACCAAGTAGTGCGTCCGTCGCCTGGCTGACCCCGCTCGGCGGTCAGGCCGCCTGGCCGTAGCCGTCCGCACTCTCCGGGTGGTCGCCACGGAGTGGGCTGAAGTCGACGTCGAGGTGCGGGTCGTACGCCTCGGGCTGGATGCCGAGTTCGTGGGTGGAGTACTCGCCGAACCGTTTGATGTGCTCGGTCAGGTATGGCGAGATGTGGGCCAGGTCCTCCGGGTCGATCTCCCAGCCCTCTTCAAGCAGCTGGCGGATGATCTCGGCGATGTCCAGGGCGTTGTGGAAGATCACCGCGTTCGTGAGCAGCGCGTTGAATTTCATTGCCTTTTCCTGCTCGACCGGGTTGTTGTCGGCGATGACGCCGCAGTTGCCGAAGCCGATCCACTGGGAGAACCGGTTGAACGACTCGACCTTGTTCGTGGCCGCGGTCACCCGCCGGCGCAGCGGTGCGTCCGAGAGGTAGCGCAGCAGCTGCACGGTGCGGATCACGCGGCCGACCTCGCGGAAGGCGGCGTAGGTGGCGTTCTTCCGCGACCCGGAGCGGAGGCGCTTGAGCAGCGTGGAAGAGGAGATGGCGCCCTCGCGTACGGAGACGGCCACGCGCATCAGGTGGCGGAACTGGGACTCGATCAGGTCGAAGTCGATGACGTTCTTGCCCACCTCGCCGAACAGGGCGTCGATGTGGACGCACTCCGTGGTCTTGCTGGGCCGGTAGAAGGTCATGCCCTTCCAGTTCCTGATCCTGGGCATCAGGTCGAAGCCCAGGAGGTGGGCGAGCGCGAACACCGGCTGGGACTGGCCCTGGGTATCGGCGTGCACGGTGGTCGGCTTCACCTCGGACGTGTTTTTCAGCAGGCCCTCGATGATGTAGACGGCCTCCCACACGCCGCACGGGATGAAGTGCGTGAACAGCGCGATGTAGGTGTCCGAGACGTGGTGGTAGGCGATCCCGCCCGGCTTGCCGTACCTGACGCTCGTCTCGGCCAGCAGGTTGTCCAGGTAGGTGTCCATGTGGGTGCCGTCGGCGGCCACCGCGGTGCCGTCGCCCCACGCCTGGGAGATGTCGAGGCGGGCGTGGGCGTTGACCAGGTCGGCGATGGCCTCGTTCAGCAGTACCAGGGAGAAGTGCCGGTTCGCCGTGTACGCCAGCTCGTGCCCGCTCACGCCGGGGATGTGGCGGGCGGCCTCGTACGGGCCCATGTTGGTGCCCTTGACGAACGTGGTGATCACGTAGCGGCCGAAGGGGTCCTGGAGCTTGGGCTCGTTGCCGGAGGCCGGGCCAAAGCGGCGCCACCACTCCACCCAGTACGCGGTGCGGGCCAGAATCCCCATCAGGGAGCGCTCCGGCATCCTGGCCTTGATCTCCTCCTCCAGCCGCTTCGCAGACGGCCGCTGCCCCTCCGCCCGGTGTGCCTTGAGTGATGGGATGCCCGTCTCCGGGTCGATGACCAGGCCCTCGTTGTCCGGGTACCCGGCGTCCGCCGCCGCGGCGGCACTGCGCAGCTTGTCCTCCAGCTGCCGGCGGAAGAAGGCGGCGTCGAACTCGCCCGCCTCGCCTTCCTCACACAGGCCGACCTCCACCAGGTAGGACGCCAGCTTCTCCTTGACGGCCTCCCAGGCCAGCAGCTGCGTGGACCAGTCCGCGTACTCCTCCGAGCCCACCACGGCCACGTCCCCGGTGCGCAGTTCCTCCGCGAGCGCGGTGAAGACCATTGCCTCGAAGTGCTTGCGGACGAACTGCCCTGGCCGCGTCTTGTCGGCCACGGCCTTCTGCCAGTTCTGCGTGGCGAAGGAGATGTCCACCGCGCGGCCGTCCTCGCCCAGGGCGCTGATGTACTCGCCGCGCGCCGCCTGGTGCCGCTGGGCGTGGGCGAGCGCGTCCAGCACCCGGCCGTCCTCCGACGTCGCGGTGAACTCCAGCTTCTCGGCCAGGTCGAACATCACCGCCCGGTCCCGGCCTATCTGCCCGTACAGCAGCACCTCCCAGAAGTTGCCGTGGTGAGCGGACACCTTCTCGATCTGCTCGTACTGCTTGGCGAAACCGCCGAAGCCCTCCACCGCCTTCGTGACCGCGCCGAACCCGCCAGCCTGCACCGCCTGGGCCCTGGCTAGGGCAAGGAGCGCCGGGGAGACTCTGCCTTCCAGCCGCCGCGCGACCTCGTCGGCGGGCGCCTGTTCGTCCAGGCCGTCCAGGGCCGCCCGGACCTCGGCGGTCATGGCCGCGGCCTTCTCCAGCGCCGCCCGAGCGGGACCTCCCTCGTCGATGTTCTTCAGCACGGTGCGGTAGTTCCCGATCAGGGCCTCGACGATCTCCCGCTCGGCGAGCCGGATCTCCTCCAGCTCGACCTTGGCCTTCTTGATCTTCATCGCCACGCGCTTGCAGAACATCGTCGCCAGGTCGTCGCGGACCCGCATCAGCGCCTTGTGCGTCAGACACGCCACCAGCGCGAGGCGCTTGACCGGCTTGTAGTCCCGCAGCTCCGCCACGTCGGCCGCGTCCGCCTCCCCGGCGAAATCGGTAATCTTGCCCGCCGCGATGTCACCCATCCACGCGCCCGTGTCGCCGAGCCCGTCCACCCATTCCAGCCGCTTGGCCAGGTTCTTGAAGTGAGACCAGGTCGGGCCTTGGGCGGGCTTCTTGAGCCGGTTGTACAGGGTCGTACCGTCTCTCTCGCGCTCCTCCAGCAGCCGCAGCAGCCCCGCCCGCTCGAACGCACTCATCCGCTTGTGGATACCCCCGCAGATCTCGGCGTTCACCTCCTTGCGGAGGGTCGAGGCCATCGCGTCGAAGGTGGAGAACGCTGGCAGCTCCAGCCCGGCCTCCACCACCTTCTCCAGCGCGATGTTGATCAGGTCCGCCGGCCGGTTCTTCGACGCGGCCTCCTTGCGGATCGACTCCCCGGCGATCCGCCGGGCCCGGGCCTGGTCATAAGCCACGCCGACCCGCTGCCGTACGAGCCCCCGGTGGTTCTTCATGGTCTTCGCCGCCCGGTACACCGGCAGCGTGCCCTCCGGCGGCTCCACCGCCCGCCGCACGAACTCCGCCACCGCCTCCGGGATGTCCTCCACCTTCGGGAAGCACCCCATGCGCTGATATGACTTCAGCGTCAGCAGCAGGGCCAGCAGATGCTCATCGCTGTCCGTACGGTCGGCGGCCCACTCCAGCTCATCGCGAGTCGGTGAGAAGAACAGATGCAGCTCATGCGCGGTGATCAGCCGCTTGAACCGCGGATACGCGGTCCGCTCGATCGAGGTCACAACCCACCCCAGGCCCCAGACGACAGCCAACATCACCACCAACGACACTGAGCCGAGCGGGTGACGGGCCGGGCCCTCACGGATTCAAGATCATCCCATGGCCCCTTTTGGGCTCACCTCGGCGATACCCCAGATCGCCGTCGATGGCTCCATCACCAAGGCACCGGGTGGCGGTGAGGTCGCCGGACGTTCACCAGTCGACCGTGGCAAACAGGGCCTCAAACGCTCAGGCATGACGGATGGCTACGGAATTCCGCTGGGCCGCGTGCTGGCCGGAGCGAACCGTCACGACTCCCCGCTCCTCGCCTCGACCCTGGACCGCCTGGACGACCTGGGACCCCGGCCGGACGACGTTACCGTGCACCTGGACGCCGGCTACGACTCTGACAAGACCCGCGCCCTGCTCGACGAGCGCGGCTTGCACGGCCGCATCGCGCACAAGGGCGAGAAAGCACCGATCCAGGCAAGTCAGAGGCGGCATGTCGAAAGGACCCACGCCTGGCAGAACGCCTTCTACCGCCTCGCCCGCTGCTACGAGCGCCGGGTGACTGCCATCGACGCCTTCTTCGACCTGGCCGACACCATCATCACCGTTCGTAGTCTGATTCGACGGGCATGGACGACCCACCGCTGGGACGAACGCCCGATCCGCCGCCCATGAGAGCACGCCTGCCTGGGGACCTCTCGTCGGCGTTGACAGCGAGCGGTCGTCGGTGGTCGGTGCGCCGGCTGCGGGCCATGGGGGGGGGAGTGCGCCCGCCGACTGCTATCCCGGGGTGCTGTCTTCGGTCATGGTCTGGGTGCCGATGACGTTGAGGAGCCGGAGCCGGTCGGCGGCTTCGCTGCCAGGAGCGGCGGTATAGGCGACGATGCGCAGATCGCTGCCGGGAGCCGTCAGCACGTCACAGTCGAAGGTGATTGCGCCGGCATCGGGGTGATGGACGGTCTTGGTGTCCGACTTATGGACCCCCACGATGCCCGTGTCCCACAGGCGTGCGAAGTCGGTGCTGACACCCCGCAGGTCCTTGATCAGGGAGCGCAGGCCAGCATCGGCGGGGTAGCAGGCGGTCGCCGCCCTGAGATCGGCGACCACGGCCGCCTCGAACCGGGCCTCCTGCTCGGGGGTGTGGCTGACCCGGCTGGGCAGACCGGCGAAGTGCCGCCAGACGATGTTGCGCTCGCGTCCGCGCAGCGCGGACGGGTCTCCGAACAGGGCCGCCCACAACGGGTTCCACAGAATCAGGTTCCAGGCGGCGTCATGCACGCTCAGCGGTGAGCCGTCCAGCTGGTCGAGCAGCCTTCGGACCCCCGGTGGAATGTGCGCCGACAGCTGCCCGGGACCCGGCGCCGGCTGGCCCGCGAGGAGATACAGGTATTCACGCTCGGCTGCCGACAGCCGCAGGGCACGGGCCAGCGCGGACAGGACCTGCGCCGACGGGGAAGTGGCCCGGCCCTGTTCCAGGCGGGTGATGTAGTCCACCGACAGGCCGGCGAGCTGGGCCAGTTCCTCGCGGCGCAGTCCGGCGGCCCGACGTACCCCGCCCGCGGGCAGTCCGACCGTGGCGGGGGCGATCCGGTCCCGCCAGCCATGCAGGGCTCTGCCCAGTTCCCTGGATTCGCTCACCGTCCCAGTATCGCGCCGCCGCGCCCGGACAGCCTGGTACTGCTGGTCCACTGGCTGAGGCGGGCACTACCTGTTCGTCTGCGGTGCGCCGACGGTGGAGACATCACCGACCCACCGATCACCACCGGAGTGAGCACATGACCACCACATTGATCACCGGAGCGAACAAGGGCCTCGGTTTCGAGACGGCTCGCCGCTTGATCGAGGCCGGGCACACCGTCTATGTCGGGGCACGCGATGCCCACCGCGGCCGAACGGCGGCCGAGAGGCTCGGCGCCCGCTTCGTTCAGCTCGACGTCACCGACGAGGACTCCGTCAAAGCCGCCGCCGAATTCGTCCGCGCGGACGCCGGCCGCCTCGACATCCTGGTCAACAACGCCGGGATCGTGGGCGCGCGCAAGCCAGTCGGCGAGGTCACCGGGGCCGACATGACGACCACGTACGACACGAACGTCTTCGGCGTCGTGCGCGTCACGCACGCCTTCCTGCCCCTGTTGGAAGCAAGCGACGCCCCGGTCGTCGTCAACGTCAGCAGCGGTCTGGGCTCGCTGGCGGCGTGCGCCGACCCCAGCCGGGTGGAGTTCCAGGTGACAGTGCTGGACTACAACTCCTCCAAGACCGCGCTGGTCATGGTCACCTCGCAGTACGCCAAGGCGTTCCCCGCCATCCGGTTCAACGCCGTCGACCCCGGCTACACCGCCACCGACCTCAACGGCCACCAGGGCACCCAAACCATCGAGGAGGGCGCGGAGATCATCGTCCGCATGGCCTCGATCGGCGCCGACGGCCCGACCGGCGGCTTCTTCGACAAGACCGGCCCGGTCATCTGGTAACGATCCGGTCGCTGATGCGTGGGCGATGGCGCCCAGCGGATGGGTCGGGACGTAAGCCGGCCGCTCAGGCAACAGCGCGGCAAATTGGTCCCAGAGCGGTTCGGTCAGCCACGATGGCGGGACAGGCACAGGTCTCCCCGTTGATCACAGAGCGTTGCAACTCCAGGATCACCAAGATCTGTGCCGGCTTCGCTGACAAGGGCGCCCCGCGCCTATCTGCGCGACCTCTAAGCCGCTATCATTAGATACGCAAGTCTATCTAATGTGGAGGGGGTGACGATGCCAGAGCGGCGCCGCGGAGCGGCCTTGGAGCAGGCGCTGCTCGACGCGGCCTGGGACGAACTCACCGCCGGCGGCTACACCAGGTTCACCATGGACGCCGTCGTCAAACGCGCCGGCACCAGCCCCCCGGTCCTCTACCGCCGCTGGTCGGACCGCGAAGACCTGGTCCGGGCCACCCTGGTCCACGTCCTGCGGAAGAACGTTCTCAAGGTCCCGGACACCGGCAGCCTGCGCGAAGACGTCCTGACCCTCATGCGGGAGATCAACGCCACGCGGGTCCAGCTCGTCACCGTGATGAGCGTCTACCTGGCCAGCTACCACTTGGAGACTGGCACCAGCCCCGCCGAACTGCTCGACCCCGCCGACACCGACCGCAAACAGGCCGTCGACGCGATATTCGACCGCGCCGTCGCCCGCGGCGAGGCAGAGTCCGAACGCCTCACCGACCGCATCAAGGCCCTGCCGTTCGACCTGCTGCGCCAGGAGATCCTGACGACCTACGCCCCCGCGCCCGACCGGGTCCTCGAAGAGATCGTCGACACGATCTTCCTGCCTCTGCTGCGTTGACCGCGCCAGAACGTCGTCCCGCGACGGTTGCCCACGTACCCGGACCTGGATACGGAGCCGCTGGAAGTGAAGAATTGGACCAGTCCCGCACCTAAAGTCGCGCCAAGGACCGCCAACTCCGCAACGGGTGTGCCGGTAATGGGGCGGCTTGATGCGGTTCCCAGTTGGCGGGCCCGAGCCGCAGACAAGTATCGACAGTGTTGATTCCGCCTCTGAGGAGGAGATCGACCGATGCTTGACAGTCTGGTGGCACCGGCATCGCTGCTGGCGCCACCGGGAGCCTGCTGAGCCTGCGCGGGCCGCCCAGCGCGATCTTCGTCGAGTAGGACGAACTCGCTGCGTCCGTCGTCTCGGCCCTGCGTAGCGTCCAGATCGAGGCGCCTCAGCGGATCTCCGTCCTCGGCTTCGACGACCAGTTGATGGCCGAGTGGCTCGGCCTGTCCACCGTCGCCCAGTCCCGCTTCAACAGGCCGCGCCGCCGCCGAACTGGCCCTGGAAGTCATCAACGACCGCGAGACGGACCACGGCCGGCATCGTCCTGCCCATCCACCTGACCCCGGGGAACGACAGCTCCGCCGCGCCCCTCCCCGGCGAGCAGGAAAGTTCCCGTGGGCTTCCACAGGGCGCAGGTCACACCCGATAACTCCCCCATCACTGCCTGACTGCAGGCGCAACTTCACCATCCGGGCCACCGGTCATCACCCGGTGACTTCCGGTGAGTGGCCAGGGAGGCGGGTGCGGCCTCGGCCCTGACGCCGGGCTGATCGTGGCCGGTTGTCGGACGTCGCCGATCGTCCTTGCCGTGGGCAGGGTGACCGGCGACGTCTTCGGCTCAGGCGGAGATGTTGGATTGCGTTCGCTGCTTCGTGCTGGTGGCGGGTGTTGGGGTGGGGGCGGGGCGGCGCAGGGTGAGGGCGATGGCGACGCCGAGGAGGGTGAGGACGGCGGCGGTGAATCCTGCGGTGCGCAGGCCGGGGACGAGGTCCGGGCCCGTGGTGGTGTGGACGCCGGCGTTGGCGATGGCTACCAGGATCGCCAGGCCCACGGCGGAGCCGATCTGCTGGGTGGTGGAGGCCATGGCGGAGGCGATGCCCTGGTGGTGGGCGTCGACGCCGCTGGTGGCCGCGACGAACATCGCGGTCCAGGCGATGCCCTGGCCCAGGCTGAGCAGGATCACTCCGGGCAGCAGGATCGGGTAACCGCCGGTGGGGGACATGGCCATGGCGAGGACGGCCATGCCGGTGCCGCCGACGAGCAGGCCGGTGATGACCGTGGTGCGGGCGCCGAGCCTGCCGAGCAGTTTCTCGCTCAGCTTGGTGCCGACCATGCCGACCAGCGCGGCGGGAATGAAGGCCAGACCGGTGGCGAGGGCGCCGTAGCCGCGGACGTTCTGCAGGTAGACGGTGAAGAAGTAGTACTGGGCGCCGAAGGTGCCCATGAAGACGAAGGTGATGCCCATCGCGGCGACCAGGCTGCGGTTGCGGAACAGGCGCAGCGGCATCAACGGGTGGGCGGCGCGGGCCTCGATGAGCAGGAACAGTCCGATGAACAGCGCCCCGCCGAGCAGGGCGATGAGGGTCTCGGCGGAGCCCCAGCCGGCTTCGGGGCCCTGTACGACGCCGAAGACAAGGGCGGTGAAGCCGATGGTGGCGGTCAGCGCGCCGGCCAGGTCGAAGCTGCGGCCGCGTTCCCGGGGAGCGTCGGCGGGGATGATGGCGAAGGCGGCCGCGGCGGCGCCCAGGGCGAGGGGGACATTGACGTAGAAGACGGCTTCCCAGCCGAGGTAGTTGGTCAGGATGCCGCCCAGCAGGGAGCCGAGCGCCAGGCCGACGGCACCGGCGCCGCCCCAGATGGCGAGGGCCCGGTTGCGTTGGGCGCCCTCGGTGAAGGTGGTGGCGATCAGCGAGAGCGTGGCGGGCAGCAGGAGCGCACCGCCCAGGCCCTGGACGGCACGGGCGGCCACCAGCAGTCCCGGGTCGTCGGCGAGTCCGCCGGCCAGGGAGGCCAGGCCGTACAGGACCAGGGCGGTGACGAACATACGGCGGTGGCCGAGGATGTCGGCGGCCCGTCCGCCCAGCAGCAGAAAGCCTCCGAAGGCGACGGCGTAGCCGCTGACGACCCACTGGAGGTTCTGGGCGTCGAAGCCGACCTCGCGGCCGATCTCCGGAAGTGCGACGTAGACGATGTTGTAGTCGATGGCGCTGATGAACTGGGCGAACGCCAGCAGGGCCAGCAGCAGCCCGGTGCCGCGCCGCGGGGAGGGGGACGACATGGGGATACACAGCCTCTCTGTAGTAAGCGGTTGACCGCTTACATAATGGGTGAAAGAAAGGGGCCGCCCGGGGCGGCCCGTGGGTGCCGTCCGCTAGGCGTGCAGGGTGCGCACCCAGGGGGCGTCGACGGAGGCGGCATCGATCGCCACCATGACGTTGCCGAGCAGGCCGTCGGCGAAGTAGCGGCGGATCTGCTCGTCCGAGGCGCCGGAGACGGCGCGGACGTACTCGACCTGCTTGGCGTAGCAGGTGCGGACCGCTTCGCCGATGACCGGCTCACTCGCGCTGCACTCCGCGTGCTTGAGGATCATGAGCACGTCCCGGTCCGCGATGACCTCGCCGTACGAGGCCGTCAGCGCCCGGAGAACCGCGTCCGGGTCGGTGCTCTGCACCGATGCGGCCGCTGCCGCGGCGCCCTCCCGAAGGCGGTCCGAGCAGTAGTCGACCAGGGCGGCGAACAGCGTCTCCTTGTCCTTGAAGAGCCGGTACAGGTAGCCCTGCGAGATGCCGGCGGCCTTGGCTACGTCCATCGTCGAGGTCCCGTAGTACCCGCGCTCGGCGAATGTCTTGATCGCCGTGCGCATGACCGTGGCCCGGCGCTCCTCGGCAGTGGAACGCTGACGCATCCTCGTTTCCATGTAAGTAATTAACCACTCGCATCTGAGGAGTGTCAACCTCGCCGCTGACTCGCACGAGCACGGGAGTGGTCAACCGGACTTCTGACTGAGCACGCTGGTTGGCCGCAGAAGTCAGGCGTCGAAGCGACGACGGGCAGCCTCGATGTGACCGAAGTACCGGCGGGTCCAGCCGCACATCCCGTCGACCGTCGCTCGCAGAGCCTGGCCCGGCTCAGTGAGGGTGTATTCGACCCGCGGCGGGATGGTGGGGTGCACGGTGCGTTCGACCAGGCCGTTGCGTTCCAGCATGCGCAGGTTCTGGGTGAGCATCTTGTGGCTGATCCCCTCGATCTCGTTGCGCAGTTCGCTGAAGCGCAGGGTGCGGCCACCGAGTCCCTCGACGATCAGGAACGCCCACTTGTTGGCGACGTCCGAGAAGATCTCCCGCGCCAATGAGCCCGCACGCGCCAGGTCCGTGTCCTCGGGCGAGCCTGTGAGCTGCTTGGTCACCATCAGGTTCTCCAGTCACTGAAAAGTGCGTTCTTCCACTTCAGCCACCACTCTCCTACGGTGCCTGAGTAACCACAAGAGACCGAGTGGTCGGGGCGGACCCGAACCCACGGACGCTCAGGACGAGGAGACAAGCGCCATGGCCATCGCCTTTGTGAACCCCAGCGGACTACCCAAGATCGACGTCTACCGGCAGGTGTCGATCGCATCCGGGTCGAGGCTGGTCTTCATCGCCGGGCAGGTCGCCTGGGACGCCGCGGGAGTCACGATCGGCGAAGGCGACCTTGCCGCCCAGGTCGAGCAGAGCTATCTCAACGTCGGTACGGCCCTGGCCGAGGTCGGTGGCTCCTTCGACGACGTGGCGAAGCTGACCCTCTACGTCGTCGACTGGACCCCCGACAAGATGCTGCCGCTCCTGGAAGGTATCTCCAGAGCAGCCGCGAAGCTGGGGATCACCCCGGCCCCGCCGACCACGCTGATAGGCGTTGCGGCCTTGGACGTCCCCGACCACCTGGTCGAGATCGAAGCCACCGCGATCCTCGACTGAACAGATGGCATTCCCTCGCGGTGGTGACCACCGCCCGGACTGCGGCGCGGTGCTCGGCCACCTCACCGCCGCCGGCGAGGACGCCGAGAACGCTGCTCAACGCCGGGCCGTCCGGAACGGGCAACCCGCCCCGGGCGACACCACACACCAGGTGTGCATCGTCCTGATGTTGGACCTACGGCATCCCGGCTCGCTCCGGGTCGCCCTGCCTGCCGTGAAGCCCGCGGCGGCGTCCACGCCGACGGAGGTCAGACTCGCGTAGGCCCGCGTCGCGGCCCGGACCCAGGAGATCCAGTCGCAGGTCGACGCCCTGGAAGCCTCCGGCATCCACCGCCTGCTCCACGAACGCGGACCCGCAGGCGCGAGCGGCCCGTAGCTGATGACGACCAGGCGCCGAAGCAGGAATCGGCCGGGCTGAGGGCTCGATCTCGTTCCGGCCCCGGTGTAACGGTGCCAACCCACCGTTCTTGTCGGTCGCTACGGCCGTGATCGCTGCCGGGCGGCGAGGTAGGGCGCCCAGCTGTTCCCGGCGAGCTGGGACCAGCGGTGGGCGGTCGCGGGGCTGATGCCGAAGAGGTCGGCAACGACGATCGGCGGCAGGTCGGTGATGGCCTCCATCAGCGCGGTGTTGCGTGCAGCGCGTACAGGAAGGCCGTGGTGCTTCATCTGGTCGGCCAGACCAGCGGGGTTGCGGGGGCGGCCGGGTACGGCGCCCGGCAGGAGGAGACGCCGGTGGCCCTGCGGGGGCTGTGAGGCGTGGAGTTGGGCGATCTGCTCGTCGAGCAGGGTGGCCAGCGCCGGCGGAAGCAGTACCGGGTGGCGGTCGAGGGTGAGGTAGGCGGTCTCGGCGTCGCGGTGGAACTGGTCGGTGGTCAGTTCGACGATCCGGGTCAGGGGTAGGGCGTAGAGGCGGACCAGGGCGCCGATGATGCGCATGGGCAGGGGAAGGCCAGTGTCGGTCAGGCAGCGCCGCAGTTCGGCCTGGTGGGTTGTCTCATCCTGGAAAGTGCCGGGGAGTTGGGTCGGCCGGTGTTGGATCTCCAGGTCGCGGACGATGCGGCGGGCGTGCACCCAGCGGACGAACGGGATGAGGCGGCTGCGCTGGGTCGGATGCGTGCTCGCCCATTCGTCCAGGTGGGCCTGGGTGAGGTCGCGGAGGTGCAGCTTCTGGGTGTCGAGCCAGGTGAGGAACTTGATGGTGACGCGGATGTCGGTGCAGTCGCCCTTGTAGGCGGCCAGGCTGTAGCGGCCGCGGGCGGCCCGGCGCCGGGCGTCTTTGACGATGCCCCACTCGGCGAAGGGCCGCACCAGGGTGACGTGGTGCGGCGGGAGTTGGGCGAGTTTGGCGGCCAGCCAGGTCTCCAGCCGGGCGAGGTTCTCATGCCGGGGGGGCAGGACGCTGGCCATCACCAGCAGTCCGCGGACGTAGGCGGTGTTCGCGTCCGGCGGGAGCGTGTCCAGGGCGTGGTGCGTGAGAGCATCCGGGGACTGGGCCAGGCGGGCCAGCAACCGCGCGGCGGGGCTGCGGCGGATCCACTCCAAGACCGGGTAGTGGTTGGTGACGTCGGTGAGCACGGCCTCCAGCGGCGCAAGGCCAGCGGGAACGTTGCCGCTGGAGTCGGTGAGGAGGTCGTGCACCTTGTGCCGCAGTGAGCATCCCGGGCACCGTCCGTCCGGCCGCAGGTCCGCGCTGACGTGGCACGCCGCGCATGCCCCGACGACACCACCGGGGGTACCACCCTGGGCGCAGCAGGTCGCGCACAGCCCCGACTCGCCGTCGTCTGTGATCCCGACCAGGATCCGGGTGGCGGAGCACCCGGCGCAGGGCGAAGGGGAAGCCCGCCGTCGGCGGTAGCAGGCGGAGCACACGGGCCCCAGTGGCCAGAAGATTTTGACCGGCCGTTGCCGCCCGCAGATTCCGCAGTCGCGGAGAGGCCGGGGAATGCAGGTGTCGCAGTGGAAGGCGCCCCGGCCACGGTCGATGTGGTTTCCGGCGCGGATGCGGCCGCACACACTGCATTCCTTGCGCGGATGCTGGTAGCAGTGCTGGCAGATGTCCGGCCGGCCGCCAGCGGCCTTCACCGAGATCGGTCCGACGATGCCGCAGATGCCGCACGTCCGGGGTGGGCTTGTGTAACAGCTGCCGCAGACCGGTCCCTGCGGGGTGACGGCGTTGACGCGACGCTGCCGTCCGCACCCCGTACAGCGGCGGGTGGGGGTGGGCGCGCAGGTCCAGCAGACCTTCTCGCCGTCGGCCGCGCGGTGTTCGAGCAGGGCCAGGCGGCCGCACCCGGGACACGGCAGCTTCACGCTCGTCTCCCTGCGATGGCACGGTTCGCAGATCGCTCCCTCGGGCCGCCGTGCGTACATGGCCCGGACCAGCCCGCACCGGGCGCAGGCCCGCCGCCGGCGCCGGTGGTAACAGGACGAGCACACCCTCCCCTCTGGCGTGTCCTGGGACGGCAAAGGGTCCGTACGGCGGCAGTCGGCACACGCCACCTTCGCCACCACGTCCCCGTACCCCGCCTCCACCAGCAGGTGGGCCAGCCGGACCAGCGGGCGCGGACAGTGGGGTGAGGGCGAGGCCAGCGCCCGCGGGCAGGAGTCGAGATGCGCGGCGAGCCGAAACGCGTTGGGCCCCTTCCACGCTTTCGCCTCCTCCAGAGCCGCCTGCGCGGCGTCCTCGCTCAGCGCAGGTCCGACCGTGGAAGACAGGTGGACCAGCAACCGAGCGCGCACCTGGGCGAGTTCGGCCCGCAGGCGCAGCTGGTCCGGCGTCGGCGGCCTCACCGCCCACCCGGCCGGCGCACCACCGCACGCCGCGGCTCAAGCGGCACTGGCGAAGGCACAGGAGCATCACCGTCGGCTGTCTTCTTCACCTGCGCGTTGACGACCACCGGCGTGATCAGGTCATTCGGCGTGCACTGAAGGATGTCGCACAGCGCGACCAGCGTGTCCATGCTCAGCCGCTGCGGCGGCTGGGTCACCAGCCGGTACACCTGCTCCCGCGACAGACGGATACCGCGCTCGGTAAGCAGCGGCACCAGATCCGACGTCTGGAACAACTGCTGCGCCGCCATCAGCTGGCGCAGATGCCACTCGTAGCCCATCTTCTTGATCACGAGGTCACGTCCCAGTCGTCGCCCAGCCGCCTCTTCAACGAAGCCTCCAGCAACTGGTTGCGGTACTCGTTCGACACCCCCATGTACACCGCCGTGGTCGAGGCATGGGAGTGCCCGACCTGCTCCTGGATTATCTTGAGTTCGCTCGCCCGATAGGCCTTTGACCTCGTGGTTCGCGTCGCGGTGGTTGTCCGTGACGTAGCGGATGAGGGCACTGGGAGGCCTTTCAGTACGGGCCGATCGATATCGATCTGGGATGGGAGCAGTTCCTTTCGAGGGACCACTGATCTGGAATACGAATGATGACGGACCGCGCGCAGGTCGCCGGTTACTGAGGCACTCTCCTAATTGCAGTAGTGCTCCATGACGTATGGCAGGTGGTGCGCCCACCTGCCATACGTCACCAAGTCGGGCGCGGTCAGCGTGCAGTCGTACGGAACGTCGTCGGTGAACTCGATGAACAGCGTGCACTGCAGGCTGGTGCCCTTGAGGGTGTAGCTGATGTTCGCGATCTCGTTCCACGGGAAGTCGAAGCTCGTGTCGTGGGTGCCGACCAGCTTGATCTCGACCCCGTGGGCATCGATGACCACGGCGCGTTTGCCGTCCTCGGCGTGGAAGAACTCGGCGTCCGCGGAAGTGGGCTCCCAGGTCGTTCCAGGGCGCTCCTCGGTGGGCGCCGCCACGAGGGTGGGCGGTAGCACCACGAGGGTTGGTGGGTGAGAGGCGTCCACGACCCCGGTGAACGCGTCGAGCAGTTGCTCCGTGGTGGGCCGGTGAGCCGGGTCCTTCTCCAGACAGGCTCCGACGATCCCGCGTATGCCATCCGGGACCGGTGAGAGGTCCGCCTCCGCGTGCACCGAGCGGTACATCAGCATCACCGGTGCGCCTTCGCCGAAGGCGCTGCCGCCCGCCGCCGCCACGAGTACGGCACCGAGGGCGAACACATCGGCGGCGCCGGCCACTTCCCGGCCTTCTGCCTGCTCGGGTGCGAGATAGCCGGGGGTACCGAAGGCGTGGCCTGTCATCGTCAGCCGGGTGGACTCGATGGCCCGGGCGATGCCGAAGTCCAGGACCCGTGGACCGTCCGGCGCCATGATGATGTTGCCCGGCTTCAGGTCCCGGTGCACGATCCTGCACCTGTGCACCGCCTGCAGTGCCTCCGCCAGCGCAGCGCCGAGTTGTCTCAACTTTTGTTCATTCATGGCCCCTTCGGCGGTGATCAAGTCGGCGAGTGTCGGGCCCGGCACATACGAGGTGGCCAGCCAGGGCGGCTCTCCGTCCGGATCGGCGTCCACCACCTGCGCCGTGTGGAAGCCGCCGACCCTTCGCGCCGCGTCCACCTCGACCCGGAACCGGGCCCGGAAGGCAGTGTCCGCGGCCAACTCCGGTCGGACGACCTTCACCGCCAGCAGACGCCCGCCGCGCGACCGGGCCAGATACACCGTGCCCATCCCGCCCGCACCGAGTTCCCGCACCACGGCGTACGATCCGATCCGTTCCAAGTGATCCTCCCCCGAATGCCCTTCACGTCTTCTTGTATCTACCGTGTCCCCTACGTACCAGCCCTCGGGGGTCTCTCGCCTCGGGGTTGGCCGCGCACATGAAACATTTACCCGGCCCACCACGTCATTGAGGTGAAGTCGATGCGAGCGGGTTACTCTCACTTCTGGGATTGCCCGCTCCTGCTCGTGGTGGGCTGGCGCGACTCGTCGCGATGCGTTGTTCGCCGAGTGCACGGGCGAGTTGCTCGCGAAGTTGCTGGTTCTCCTCGGTGAGCCGCCGGATGCGGGCGTGGGCGGCTTCGAGGCGCCGCAGCAAAGATGCGTCGGAGGTGCGCTGACGTACGGGGACCGGCGATCTGGGCTCCCGGCGGTGTGCTGCCCGCAGTCGCTCGATCTCCGCTCGCAGGTCAGGCTGGGCATAGAGCCACGACCGGGACACTCCGGCCCGCTTCGCGACGGTCTCGAAAGTGACCGGCTCACCAGCCGCATCGAGGGAGCGGAGGGCCTGGACGGCCTTGGCACGGGTGTACTCGCTGCGGCGGCGGGCAGCGTCGACGATGTGCCGGCTGTTGTCAGCTCGCATCGGCGGTCGCCTCCGGCTGCTCGGGGTCGTCTTCCAGACCGGTGATGATCTTCTCCAGGCTGCCGAGGACCTGGCGGTTCATCTCGACCACGCGTGCCTGGCCGCGGGCCTCGGCTGCCGAGACGATCTGCAACAGCTGCTGCCGTTGCTCGCGGTGCTGCGGCAGGAACTCGAGGGTGGTGACGAACATCGGGCAGGTCAAGCAGGCATTGGCATGAGAGGGCTTCTCGAAACCGAGTGCGGGGCTGGTGGTTCCGTACGGGTGTGCTGTTCAGGTGATTGTGGCCGCGTGGGGGCATGAAGGCAGGGCCTCTCGGTAGCACAGAGGGTGTCTACGCCACTGCTCACAGGGAGGCCCTGTTGTCGCAGTTGTATCGGTCTGCTGGCAATGAGTCCATTCCGGACACGCGGAAGTGCGACTGCTTCGCCCACACGTACGGCAACGCCGCGGACAATCCGTCCGGTGGGCACTGCTATCCGACCGACATGAAGGACGCGGAGTGGGACGCGATCGGCGAAATGATCCCGGTACCGGCGTGGGCCGAGGGTCGGGGCGGCCGACCAGAGGAGTACTGCCACCGGGACATACTCGATGCGATCCGGTATGTGGCGGACAACGGCGTGAAGTGGCCTGCGCTGCCTGCGGATTACCCTCCGTGGAAGGCGGTGTACCGGTTCTTCACCCGCTGGCGGAAGCAGGGGCTGATCGGCGAGTTCCACGACCGGCTCCGCGCCGCGATGCGTGAAGCTCAGGGCCGGGATGCGGAGCCGACGGCAGGGGTGATCGACTCACAGTCCGCGAAAGGCACTTCGACGGTCGAGGCCGCGACCAGCGGCTATGACAGCGGGAAGAAGATCAAGGGCCGTAAGCGGCATCTCGTGGTGGACACCCTCGGCCTGATCCTGGCGGTCATGGTCTCCCCCGCCTCGACGGCAGACCGCGACGCCGCCCAGGACCTCCTCTCCCGGGCCACCAGGCGGCATCACCGGCTCAAGCGCGTGTGGGCGGACAGCGGATACACCGGCATGCTGGTGGGCTGGTGCGCGAGGGCCCTGAACCTGATACTGACCGTCATCCGCCGCAGCGACGGCCACAAGGGCTTCGTCGTGCTGCCCAAACGGTGGATCGTAGAGCGGACCTTCGCCTGGCTCACCCGGTCCCGGCGTCTGGCCCGCGACTACGAGCGGCTGCCCGAGTCGTCGGAGGCGATGATCCTGTGGTCGATGACCATGGTCATGACCCGCCGTCTCGGCCGCCGCCGCAGGTGAACCGGCCCGGCACCGGCTCGTGCGCCCATCCCCGAGCAACGAGCCGCTTGAGCTTGCACCGCACGCCCTCCGTCTTCGCCGGAACAACCTCCAGCCCCAACAAGGCAGTGATCTCACGACAGTTCAGCGGCTGGCCGCCAGTGGCACGACATTCGACCAGCAGGCCCATGACCTGCTGATACTCCGGCGCCAGCACCTCGGCCGACAGCCCCTCCCTCCAGGGAGGAACCACCGACCCGGGCCTCACCGCAGGCGGCGCCGGGACCTCACTCACCTCCGGCGTCTTCCCCGCCTCACCGTCCTGGCTTGCGGGTTCGCTCCCGTCCCACACCTCGCTGACCCGTCTGCGGGCGATCAGCCACTCGTCCCATTCCGACTGCGCCGCCTCCAGCTCGGCCTGCAACTCCTCCACTCGCTTCCGGGCCGCCCGCTCCCGCTCCTCCAGCCGCCCCAGCACCGATGCCATCACGCACCTCCAGCACGCCACTTCCATGGACGCACCGGGCCTACCTCACCCACTACGGCACTATGCCTGACCAGCACGAACCCAGCCCCCACACTCGGTTTCGAGAAGCCCTCTGAGGACATGTCCGTTGCACTGGCAGGCCGCAGTAGCCGTTGGGCAGGGCCTGGGTCACGCGCCCGAGCCGCTGCTTGGCCCAGGTGGCCCCGGCCAGAGGCCCTTCGGGATCGACGGTGACGCTCTCGCCCTTGATGTTGACCTTGCGGGCCTTCTCCCAGTGCCGGCGGACCGTGGAGTCGTGCAGCCGGGCATAGTGGGCGGTCATCTCACCGGAAGAATGATCGAGAAGGACGCGTACGACTTCCTGCGGGACATCCCGGTTGATCAGCCTGGTTCCAAAAGTATGACGCCATTGATGGGGTGTCAGATGGACGGGTCGGCCGTGTTCGTCCTGGACGTCACACCGCTCCAGCCAGCGATCGAGCTGGCCTCGGTAAGAGTGCGTGGTCAGTGGCCGAGTGCCGTCGGGATTCATCCGTGGCGCCGGGAACAGCCACCGGCTGCCGCCGGGCCAACGCTCAAGGACGCGCTGTTGCTGGGCGACGATCTCGCCCTCGATCTCCTCGTCGATGGGGACCAGGGCTTCGCGTTTCATCTTCCGGTTGAGGTAGCGCAGGTAGGCGGCGCCGTCGGCGTCCCGGATGACGCAGTCGTAGGCCAGGTGGCAGGCGTCGCCGACCCGCAGCCCGCAGCGCATGAGGATCAAGGTCAGTGCCCGGCCGTCGGGGGTGTGCCACCGGTCGAGGTTGGCGGGCTGTTCGACCTGGGCCATCACGTGCTCGGCCAGCCCGCGGGGCATCCGCTTGTCGGGGCGGGGGAAGTCATCGGGGTAGAAGGTCGCGTTCGCCGGGAGGCTCTGGTCCCAGCCGTGGCGGCGCACGGCGTGGAAGAAGGCGTTGAGCGAGCTGATGTCCCGGCTGCGGGAATGAGTTGAGCGTGGGTCCAGGGCCAGGTTGGCGAGGTAGCGTTCCAGCACGATCCGGTCCACGCGGGCGAGCTCTTCGGTGGCGGCGTGGGGGTCGGCCAGGAAACCGGAGAACCGGTTGAGGGCCAGGAGGTCCACGACGGCCTGGTTGACGCTGCGGCCGATGCTCAGCCGCCATCGCACGAACCGTTTGGCCAGCTCACGTAGCCACGGCTGGACGATGCGGTCGAACCGCAGCCGTGCTCGGGTGCCCTCGATGCCGAGTCGGCGAAGTTCCCACACGTCTCGCGGGAATTCGCCCTCCCAGCCGCTGCCGTGGGCGAGGTCCTCCAGGTGCGTGTATGCATAGCGCAGGAAGGCCAGCTGACCGTTCTGGCTGTGGCTGGAGCCGCGTCCGGCGGCGTAGTATTTGCTCCACCGCTCCATCGGCCACTCCAGCAACGACGCGGTGCCGCTGGCAGCGACCAGCCGGATCACCGGGGCCACGGCCGAGCTGTGGGTGTTGACCTGCCGTTCGTCGTGACGACACTGAAGGGCGTATTGCAGCTCCAGCCGCAGCTGCCGTTTCCCCTCCAGAGGCCGGAAGTCGAACCGGTCGTCCCCGGCAGCCTCACAGCGGTGCACGAACTCCTCGATCTCGGGGCTGCCGACGGCATACCAGCGGGACTTGTGGTTGTGGCAGAACGGCGACTTCCCCTGGGCCCACAAGGTGCAGAACGACAGCCGGCAGACCCGGCGACTGCTGTCCTCGACGGTCGGCAGGCCGGCCACCCACGTCCTCTTGTTGGGCTTGCCCGCTCGCTCCCAGAAGCCGTGGTGGCGCACGCACAGGCCCTGCCGAGCCGCCCCGAAGCGGCATCCGGTGACAGCACATGCCGTCAGCTCCGACCGCCCGACCGGGTCGGCCCCGGGGTCCGCGATGAACGCTTCGACGTCCGGTTTCCCACGCCGCTGCCAGCGGTAGTAGTGGCCCCGGCAGAGCTGGCGGGTGCGGGGCTGGCGCGGGCATCCAGGGACTCGGCAGGATTTCAACCCGAAGATCAGTTCCCCAGGGGCGGGGATAAACACGTCCACGCGGAACTCCGGCCGGACGGCGGCCATCAGTTTGCCGAGCAGCCCAGCGCCGGGCGCCGGAGCGGCAGACATCGTGTCGCTCACCAGCGCACCTCCCGGCCGGTCAGGAATCCCGCGGCCTCCAGGGCTCGGCGGGCGTCTTCCACGGACAAGTGGCCGTAAATGTCGTGCGTGGTGGCGATCGAGGAGTGTCCGAGCAGAGTGCTGACCACTTCGATCGGCACCCCCTGCCGCAGGAGCAGGGTAGCTCGGGTGTGCCGGAACCGGTGGGGATCGAAGTCGAACCCGATCTCACGCCGCAGCCGCAGCACCAGGTCGTAGACGGACGCGTAGGTCAGCGGGCGCCCGTAGGAGCCGCCCCAGAGGTTGACGAACATGTAGTCGCTGTCCAGGTCTCCGTACTCACCGTGCAGGTAGTCGGCGTAGAGCCGCACGATCTCGGGACCGACGGGCACGGTGCGGGGAGAGGCGGACTTGGCCCGTGCCCGGTTGTCGTTGATCCGCGGCGTCACGGTCAACTCGCCTGCCGCCACGGCCAGATCCTCGTGGCGCAGGCCCAGGGCCTCGCCGATCCGGATCCCGGTCTCCCACAGCAGCGCGAACAAGAACCGGTCCCGCAGCCGGGTGCAGGCGTCCAGGATCGCCTGGACCTGGGCGGCGGTCAGGAGCGTCGGATGCAAGCGGGGCGTCTTCAGCTTGATCGTGCGGCGTCGCTCCGGCTGGCCGCCGGCCAGGTGATACAGAAATGGCTTCCAGCCCGTGCGCCGGGCCCGGACCGGCTGCAGCTCGGTGACGAGATCGCCGAGATCCACACCGTGGCGTGCGTGGAAGACGTACAGACCGCTGACCGCGGACAGCTTCCGGTTGACCGTGGTGACCCCGCAGTGATGTTCCGCCGCGGGCAGCAACGTGACACCGCCGTCGCGGCCTGCGGGCGGCAGCCGGAGCCAGGCGACGAACTCGCCCAGGTCCTCCAGCCGGACCTCGCGCCAGTCCAGACCACGTCGGTCGAGGAAGACGAACCAGTCCTTCAGATCATGGGCGTATGCCTTGATCGTGTTCGGCGACCGCTCGATGTCGGTCAGGTAGGCCAGGTAACGCTCGATCGGCTCGACTATGCCGCCCTCATCGCCGAGGACCGTCCACGACTCAAGCGGCGAGTCGGGCATCAGCACCCGTTGCACCAGCATCAAACCTCCCGGAGGACTGCGTGATGGACGGCGGTAGATAACCACCTCCACCACACAGATCTCCGCCCGCCCCGGCCTCGTGCTGCACGTCATGGACACACTGCTGAGGACTCAAGAGAACCTGCACGAACCGCGCCGGGTAACCGAACTCCGTCAGATGCGTGATGTAGCTGTGCCGCAGGCAGTGAAGATCCAGGTCCTCGTCCAGACCGCCGTCCGTCCGGGCCGCGACAAACGCCTCGTTGATCGACCGAGGCGAAAGGCGCCCCACCCGCTCGGTCACCCACAATGCCGGATGCCGACCCGGTGAGAAAGCAGGCCGGATCTCCTCGATCCACTCGCCCAGCACGTCCACCGCCCAGTCCATCTCCGGCACCAGCAGCACCGACCGGCGCTTGGGCGGAGCCCCTTTGGACGACTTGCCGTACCGGACCGTCATGCTCCCGAAGCGGTCGAACTCCGGCGCTGAGCGGCTGCGTCGCAGATCGACCAGATCCACCCGCGACGACTCCGTGCGCCGGGTGCCATACGCGTAGATGGTCTTGAGGACGGCGGCGTCCCGCAGCGCGGTGAGCGCCCCCTTCCTGCCCTGGCCACGGATCCGCTTGACCCGCGAGTCCGCCGCGTCGAACAGCGCCTGCACCTCGTCGTAGTCCAGAGGCCGGCGGCGCGGATCGCCCTCGTACTCCACCGCGTGCAGGACCGAGTTGCCCTCATGGAAGACCTCCTGGGGCGCCTCGCCGAACCGGTCCAGACACAACTCCACCCACCCGTACCGCGCATCCAGCAGGTACTCGACGAACAAGGCGATCATCACCTCGTAGGTACGAGCCGTGGAGAGCTGGATCGGTTTTGGCCCGCTCCGCAGGCTGGCGATGAACGCCTCACCGTCCGCCGGTGTCCACTGCCACGGATACAGCCCCGTGAACTCGCCCATCCGCTGCACCAACCGCAAACGCGGGCCGATCGTTTCCTTCTGTAGGACCCTCGCGGCCTGCTGCCTCGCCCACCCTTCACGCATCGCCGAGAACACGGCCGGTTCCGGATCGAGGTGGACGACATTGGAGACCAGCGCCAGGGGCGCGGTACCAGGAGCCTCAGTGATCACCCGCCTGTTGTATCCGACGCAACATCGATGCATCTGGTATTCGCCAGCAGGTCACCGCTGCGAGTGACTCCGCAACCACCCTGCTACCGAAGCGTTGACCACGACAGAACGGCGTACGGCCGCCTGTAGCGGGTTGCGCTCGATGCAATTCATCCTGATTCCGCTCTTGGTCCACCACAGCCGGACCTGCTCGTAGCCGTTCACGCCACCCAGCGCCTCCTGGTAACTGGGTGGAGGTCAAAACTCAAGCTAGGGCGTGTATCGAAAGTGGATCTTGATATGTGATGATCTTGATTCGTGTTGCGTGGAGATCTGACGGATGAGCAATGGGCGGTGCTGGAACCGCTGTTGCCGAGAGGTAGGAAGCCTGGACGGCCGCCAATATGGACGCGGCGCCAGCTGATCGACGGCATCCGGTTTCGGGTGCGTACCGGCATCCCCTGGCGGGACGTGCCCGCCGAGTACGGCCCCTGGAGGCGACCACCTGTTCAGGGCCCACGCTGGGCCCGCCGAGCTCCCGCACCGCGGCAACGAAGGCCGCCGGCACCACGACGGTGGAATCCAGCAGCGTGCCGTCCATGTCCCACACCAGCTCCGAGGTCGCCATCCGGCAATCCTGCGGTAAGAGCCCACACGTGATCAAGACCGTTCATGACCACGGGACATGCAGCTGACCCTGCCGCTGATCCGCCCGCTCCCAGCGCCGGCATGGCCAGGCCGCTATCGTCGCCAGATGCCCGAAGCTCCTGAGAAGTTCAACACCGCGATGACCACCTGGCAGGAGTGGCAGGACGCCCCCTGGGGCCGACTGCGCTACTCGATCGCCGAGGCAAACCTGCTCCGTCACCTCGAGGACCTGGGCGGCGAACCGCTGCGAATACTCGACCTCGCCGGCGGCGACGGCGGAGACGCCATCCGCCTCGCAGCCCGCGGGCACCATGTCACCATCGTTGACTACGCGCCCGCCATGCTCGCCGCGGCCACCGAGCGAGCCGTGGCAGGCGGCGTGACGGAGCTGATCAACTGCGTCGAGGCCGACGCGACCGATCTGCCCCGCGACCTCGCCAACGGGGAGTTCGATGTCGTGCTCTGCCATAACCTCCTGCAATACATGGACGACGTCCCAGGCACTCTCGCCTCGGCACTCTCCCCGTTGAAGCCCGGGGGCCTGATCTCCGTCATGGCGATCAACCGGCATTCGGCGCCCTTGAACATCGCCGTCCGGGAGATGGACCCCGCGGCCGCGCTCGCCGCACTCGACACCGATCAGGCCCGGACGCAGATGTTCAACTCGGCGCTGACACTCCACACAGCCGACGAGATTATCCCCGCCCTGCGGAAGCTCGGGTGCCGGGACATCGCCCACTACGGCATCCGCAGCTTCTGCGACTACATCACCGACGACGCACGCAAGCATGAACCGGACTTCTACGCAGATCTCGAACGCCTCGAACTCGCTACCACCGCCCGCCCGCCCTACATGCACACCGCCCGGCTCTTCCAGCTCATCGCCTGGAAGCCGAGATAGGGATCACTCGCCCCGCAGCGGTGTCAGTTCTCATCGACATTTCGCGGCTCTGTGATCGACAAGTGCTGCCTAAAATCCCCGACTGTCCTGTCTCACCATCCGCGACGCATTCGTGCTGCTGTGGCAAACCCTGCGCCGCCACTGGCCCGACGCGGTCATCATGGGCTCCCCCTCACAGACCGGCCGCGACCTGTGGACCCGCACGATCCCCACACGCGGCCAGTATGCCGAAGGCTTCCCCGTGCTGTCGGAGGAACTACGCGGCCTGCTCCACGCCACCGCAGGACAAGGCCGCAACGAACTGATCACCCCGCCCAGGGTGCCCGAGCAACTGCCCCAGCTCCTGGAATACGACCGCACCTTCGCCTACGCCAAACACACCTGGAAATCCCCGGTCGGCACCCCCGCCGCATCACCGCCGCCACCTTCGCCTCCTGGACTGAGAAGGAACAGACCCGCGCCCTGTACGGATGCGGACACTGGCAGGTGCGTGTCACCGTCCCCGACACCTGGAACCACGTCGGCCTCCTGCCCGCCCCCGCACCCGGCGAACGCGCCTGGCACTACCCGGCCGGACCCAAGACCACCTTCACCACCTGGGCCGGCGGCCCCGAAATCCGCACCGCCCTGACCAACCCCCTCACCCCATGGAAAGTCGAAATCCTCGACGGCATCCTGTGGGAAGACGGCAAACCCCTCGACGACTGGACCAAAAAACTCAAAGAAACCTGGTCCAGCCTCTCTGCCCAAGCCCAGCTCCACGGCAACCCCCAGCACGCCCGGGGCGCGCACCTGGCCTCACGCGTCGTACGCTCCATCCTCCTGTACGGCATCGGATCCTTCGCCCAACGCCCCCGCATGGTCACCGGCACCACCCCCCGCACCGCCGAACGAGACGTACCGCCAGACGCCGAAATCATCGCCTTCGACGACGAACTGATCACCTGGCGACGCCCCACCGGCTTCAGCCGCGACCCCAACGCACACCCCGAATGGGCCGCCGCCATCTGGTCCGGCGCCCGCGCCGCCCTCCTCACCCAGCGCCACCGCGACGACAACACCCACGCCGGCGCCCTGCACACCCCGCCCGGCACCGTCATCGCCTTCCGCACCGACGCCCTCTACCTCACCCAGCCACAAAACTCCTGACCCTCCGAAACGCCGGACGCGCCACCCTCACCGCCACCGGCCAGGAGGCCTGATGCCACCCCGCTCCCGCCGCAACCAGCCAGCAACCCGGGGCGCAGTAAACGAGGCCGCCCGCCTCGCCACCCGCCTCCAAGCAGCCGGTTACACCAAACGCGACATCGCCCGCATCATCGATCGCGACCCCTCCCTGGTCTCCCAGTTCTACACCAAAAGCAAAGGAGCGGCCTTCGTCACCGCCCTACGCGAAGTCCTCACAGCCATCGAGACCGGAGGCATCACCGACCTGCCTGAACTCGCCGCCATCGCCGCGCGGCACACCACCCGCCGCACCACCGCCTCCGGCACCCGCGCCCGAGTACGCACCAAAGCCGTCCTGATCACCCCCACCGGCACCGGCACCGGCCGCGTCGCAGCCCAGGCCATCGCCTCCGGCTCCACCCGCCTGCGCCCCCTGATCGCCGAAGCCGCCCGCCGCGGCCTGCGCGTGGCTTTCACCGTCCGCCTGGCCAAGACTGGCTACCTGCACCCCTCCGGCAGCCGCACCGATTCACCCGGCATCCGTCGAAACGTCATCCAGCGCGCCGATCACACCGAAGAACGCTCCTACGGCTCCGCCACCAGCGGCGGTTTCGACGCCACCGACTTCGCCCGCCGCGTCGACGCGGCGGACGGCGACGTCACCGCAGCCGTGCACCAATGGCTGGCTGAGACCGGACGCATCCGTCCCGATGCCGAGATCATCTATCTCGAAGTCCGCACCTGGCGCCCCCGCTGACCCGGGCAACCGACCCTCTCCGGTGCCCTGCCCCATGCTGTGACAGAAGAGCCAGGTAAATACCGTCGTTCCTGTGGAGCACAGCCGGTTGCCGAGCATGCTGGTAGGGACCCTGTAGATCCTGTCACTTTTGTGCAGGCCAGAGCCCGCGAGTGGGGGAGTGGCGTGAGGCGAGGCCCGCGGATCGGGGTCCAGCGGCTGGACTCCCGCCTCGCCGCCTACCGGGATGCCGTCGGCCTGGACCCATGCCCCATCGGGCAGCGGCAACAGGCACACGGTCGGTGGCCTGATCGACGCAGCGTTCCGCATGATCCCGCTGCTCGAAGCTGGTCGCGACGCTCGCTGGCCCTGGGAGGGCTGATCCTCATAGCGCGGCGTCCCGCTCTCCTACTGGGAGGGCGGGACGCTTTGCCGTCTGGGACTACTTGGGCAGCTTCACGGTGAACCCGCTGCCGTCGGTGTAGTTGAGTACTCCGCCGCGCTCTGGCACGTCCAGGATGAGCTTCCCGGTCACCGCCTGCCCTGGCTTGTACTTCGTGTCCAGGTCGGGACCTTCAGGGACGTTGAGGGTGGTGGCGTCCTGGGCTGCGGTGTCCGCGTCCTCCCACTCGATCAAGCCGTAGGTCAGGAGGTGGGCCTGGTTCTGCCCGATGTTCTTGAGGGTGATACCGAGGCGCACGTACTGGCCCTCGGCGGGGCTGGTGGTGTCGTCCTCCGCGGACTGACCAACGTACTTGAGCTCGTTGACGGTCACCTTGAATGTCGTCTTCTTCTCCGTGTAGGAGTCGGTGAAGGTGAACGTGCCGCTGTCGCCGACATCGAGGGGCTGCTTGGACGTCTCCTTCGCGGGCTTGCCGTCCCCCGCCTCGGCCTTCGACTCCTCTGCCTGGCAGCGCTTGAGCCACTCCACGTGCGTGATCTTCGAGCTGGAGCAGGCGAGTTCCGACTGTGGCGTAGCGGCCTTCGCATCCCCGCTGTCCTCGCTGCTGCATGCGGTGAGCGGCAGCGCCGCAGCCAGGATGACGGCCGCGATGATGCGTATACGCATCGATCCCCCAGATGTGTGTGATGAGAGAAGCGACCCGGGCTGGTCACTTGTAGAACTCGGCGACGCCGCCGTGGTGCGAGCATGCGCCCTGATGGTGGGCGGCGTAGGACAGGCTGCCGTCTCGGCAGAGGGCTGTTGCTCCATTGCTTGCGCCACCGGAGGAAGTACCGCCCCCGGAGCTGGACGACGAGGATCTGCCGGATGATGAGCCGCTGCCGCTGCCGCTGCCGCTGCCGCTGCCGCTGCCGGCCGATGAGTCGTCCGTGTCGCTGGCCCCATCAGTGGAGGCGTCGGCGCGGTACGAGCAGAGCTCGTCGGTCTTCACCACGTTGAAGGTGATCGTGCGCTCGGCGCTGAAGCGGCCAGGCTTCGGGCTCTGGGAGCACACCTGCCAGTTGCGGTCCCACATCTGAAACCGGTCGAGCCCAGACAGATCATGGCTCTTGAGCCGGTAGAAGCCCAGTTCTTGGGCTGCGTCCTGCGCGTCCTGGAGGCCCTGGCCGGTGAAGTCGGGCAGGGACACCTTCACCGTGGTCGGCGTGGCGCTCTTCGCGACTGCCGGAGTAGGTGAAGGGCTGCGCGAGACGCTGTGCGTTGCGGCAGGCGAGCTGCTCTTCGCGGCGACGGCCGGCTTGTCGTCCTGCGCTTTGTCGCCGTCGTCGAGTGCGGCGCCGATGCCGCCGATCACAACTAACGCCAGCAGGCCGAGGCATCCGCAGCCGAGTGCGGTCTTCTTCTTGTCTTGTCTGTCGCCCGAGGCAGGCTGACTCATGGTCCCCCCAAGGTCACTCGTGTCACTACTGAGGGCGGTATGTTCGCACACTCCGGACAGTGGTATGACATCCCGATTTGTGGATCATGCCTTGTTGTGACCCTTGAGTGACCCTCCTGTTGTTCTCGACCGCCTTCTCAGCCGGCCGCGATACGACCGTGCTGACCCCCATCGAGGAGGAGCAGCATGGGAAAACTCAGGGCAGTAGCGGTCGGTATTGCGGCAGCGGCAGTTCTGGCCGGCTCGGCGCCTACGGCGTCGGCGGACCCGGGCGACGTGGTGCACACGACCGCGCGGCAGGCGATCACCGACCTGCCGGTCGCGGACGAGAACCGGGACGGTTACACCCGCGACAAGTTCAAGCTGTGGCTGGACGAAGACCACGACGGCTGTAACACGCGCCACGAGGTACTGATCTCCGAAGCCGTCATCGCGCCCCAGGTCGCCCCACGATGCCGGCTCACCGGCGGCAGCTGGTACTCGTGGTACGACGGCGAGACCTGGACCGATCCCAACGACCTCGACATCGATCATGTCGTCCCGCTCGCCGAGGCGTGGGACTCCGGAGCCTCCACCTGGACGGCGGGAGAGCGGAACGCCTACGCCAACGACTTGGGCGACGAGCGGGCGCTGGCGGCGGTGACGGACAACGTCAACCAGGCGAAGGCCGACAAGGACCCGGCCGAGTGGCTGCCGGACCTCGCTCGGTGCCGGTACGTCACCGACTGGACGGTGGTGAAGACCCGCTGGGGCCTGTCGGTGGATCCACGCGAGGCCGCAGCCCTGAAGCAACTGGCGGCCGGGTGCCCGAACGAGGAGCTGACGGTGGCCCTCGCCCGCTGACTGGTAACTCATGACCCTATGGCCGACATTGTGCCTTGCGTCGGAGTGAGGTGCGTGCCACCCCCAACCCGTGCGCCCGTCGCTAAGAGTGCATGAAAGATCACTCGGGGCGCGCCTCAAGGGGGATGCATCTCGCTCATGAACACGATCAACACATTCCGGCATGCCGCCGTAGGACTGGCCGTCGGCGTGCTGCTGCTCGCCAGCCCGGCAGTCGCCGCCGCGTCCGACAACGATACGGCCGTGGCGGCGGGCTGCGGTACGAGCGCCAACGCCAACTCACCCCAGTGCTGCATCGGGCCGTGTTCAGCGTGTTCTGTCTGCCGATGGTGTGAGCAGCGCCTGAGCTCGGCGACGGCTGGGGGAGAGGGTCTGTACGGACGGTCTGTTAGCGACGTGCACCAGTTTCTCTGATGGTGTCGACGCTGGCTCCTCTTGCTTGAGTCAGGCGGAGCGCTTCACGTAACGGACCAGCCACGTGAGCATGGCGTCGAGGTCATTGGCGGCCGAGAGGACTTTGCCGACGGCTTCCGGGGTGTGCAGCCAGTCGTCGCAGCCGAGGGGGCGGGCAGCGATCAGTGAGCGGTGGCGCAGCAAGTCCATACGGCAGTGGCCGGACGGATAACCCCGCGGGGCGTGTTTCATCACGTCCCCGGACATGTCGTAGCCCTTCTTCCTCAAGTCCTCAATGATGGCGGCCAGTTAACGGCCGCTGCCCTCGGCGGCGACGCCCTTGCGGAACAGGGCGACCTGTCCAGGGTCTGGATACCACCAAGCGCCCTGGATCCGCAGGCCGTCCAGGTCGAACCGCAGACCGATCTCGATCTTGCGGCCGAGGCGGATCACCGCGCCCTGATGCTGCCACCACCAGGAGTTCGTGCGGTAGTGCCAAACGGAGAAGTCCTCGTACCGGGGATCGGCGTCTGCCACATCATTCAGCAGCGCGATCATCGGCTGCCGGACGAGACGTTCGCGATCCGCGCGGCACTGCTCGCGCACTGCGTGTGATGGCTCGCCCTGAAGGCGCAGCAACACATCCATGGCTTGCTCTGGCCAGCCGGTGAACCGTCTGCTCATGCGGGGCACGATAAAGCCAAAGCGTCGACTGGACAGGGTTGGGCACAGCGCAGGAGGTCCGGGGCGCATGGGCCAGGGCCACGACAGGGTCGTCGGAGCGGCGATTCCGGGGGTGTGCGGATGTGGCTGAAGGTGTTGAACGAGGAACTGCCCGCGAAGGAGTAGTTGCCCTTCTGGGCCGAGCTGGTCTCCCGTGAGCTGGCCCCTCTCACCTTGAGCAGCGCGAACGCCGTGGACTTCCCTGCGTGGGCCTCGGTGCTGGACCTCGACTCCGTACGGGTGGCCGCGTTTGAGCGCGTGGGTGATCAAGAGACTGTGGCGGCCGGTGGGGTCCACTGCTGGGTACGCGGCACCGTGCTGGAGATGCCGTAGTCCTTCTTGAGTTGTTCGGGGATGGCGTAGTGCATGACGCGGCCGCGGGTGAGGGAGGACAGCTCGAAGACGGTGGTGAGGTGGCCGAGGCGGTCCAGGGCCCAGGCGCCGAGCGGGGAGTGGTCCTCGATGGTTTCCAGGACGCTGAGGAGGTGGGGCACGGCCTTGACGACGGTGTCCCACGGGGTGTGCGGCACGTTGAGCCAGTCGGCGCAGGTGTCGCCGATGAGGTAGCGGATGAGGGCGGAGACGATCGGGTCGAAGAGGGTGCCGGGCACCACCTCTTCGTAGAGGTCGATGAGCTGCCGGGTCAGGTGCGTGCCCTCCTCGGAAGGCCCCATGTGCCGGACCATGTACAGGTCGAGGAACCGGCGCGCCTCGTCGAGGGTCTTGGGGACGGCGTCCTGGTCGACGCCGAGCATGGCACCGACCACGCGCCAGGCGTAGTAGTAGGCTTCCGCGCCTTCCTGCGACATGTGGATGCCGAGACGGTGCAGGCTGTCCAGCACGAGCAGCGAGAAGAACATCTGCCCGCCGATCATGTCCTCCTGGCAGATCGGCACCCCCAGCACGTCGGTGGCCCACCGGTTCTCGCGTTTGAGGTGGTGGCGGATGGAGGCGTGCAGAAGGCGCACCTTCTGGGCGGCGGGGATGAAACGGCTGCCGGCCTCGAAGGCGTCGGGCTGCATCAGGTAGACGGTGAACTGGCCGGTCTCCGCCATGCGCTTGGAGGGGTACTTCAGCCCGTGGGCGGCCGACAGCAGTTTCGCCACGTGCGGGACGACATAGCAGGCGGGCATGGAGGCGAAGGACAGCGCGGTGGAGATGTGCACGTTGTTGTCGATGAAGAACAGCCGAGCCTTCTCCATCTCCGCCCAGTCCACCCAGGACGGCGGGACCCGGGTGGCCTTGAGGTAGTCCCGCGCCACGTCGGGCAGCCCGTCCGGCAGGGGAGCGCCGGCGGTGGAGACGTAGCGCATCAGGCTGTTGAACATGCCCACCTCCCCGCGTTCGAACAGTGCGGCGACGGTGGTGTCGGCCAGTTCGTCACCGGCTTGCCGCAGGGCGTCCATCGACGCCTCGGTGTAGGTCATGGCAGGGCTCGCTCCTTGTCTTCCACGGGACCGTCCACGGTCGGCGGGATGGCCGGCGGCCGTGGAGAGCACGGATCTGTGCCACCCCGGTGCGAGGGTCAGGACAGGCGGACCGCCGCCGCATGCGCCAGCGCGGTCAGGGCAGCGGCAGCGTGCGCTGGTACATCCAGCTCGTGGAGGACACCGAGCGCTTCCTCGACCCGCGCGCTGATCATGTCCTCGATGCGGTCGGGTGCCCTGAGCCGGCGCATCATCTCGCGGACCGCATCCAGATCCTCCGCGTCCAGGTCGCGTCGGCCCAGTACTGCGCGGAGCCCCTCCCGGTCCTCGTCGCGGGCGAGACGCCAGGTCTCTGCCAGCAGGGCCGTGGGCCGGTGGCCACGCACATCGTCGGCGTTGGCCTTGCCGGTGCGTTCCGGATCTCCGAACAGGCCGAGCAGGTCGTCCCGCAGCTGGAACGCCTCGCCCAGCGGCAGCCCGTACGCGCAGTAGCCCGCGCGCAGCCGCGCGCCGGCCCCGGCCAGGGCGCCGCCAATCAGCAAGGGCTGCTCGACGGTGTACTTGGCCGTCTTGTAGCGGATCACCTTCAGCGACGCTGTGGTGTCCGGACCGGCTCCGGTACGCAGGATCTCCAGGCACTCGCCCGCGATCAGCTCGCGGGCCATCACCGACCACAGGGGGCGGGCCCGGGCGAGGTACGCGGCGGGCAGACCGCTAGTGGCGAACAACTGCCCGGCCAGCGCCATCAGCAGGTCTCCCACCAGCATCGCCAGCGACCTCGCGGCGGCGTCGGCGCGCGGGCGACGCCGTACGGCACCGCTCAGGGCGACATGTGCAGTGGGGCGCCCGTGCCGCAGCGGGCTGTCGTCGATGAGGTCGTCGTGCACGACCGCGGCGGCGTGCACCAGCTCCATGGAGGCCGCCGCCCGCACCAGCGCGTCGCTGTCCGGCTGTCCCACCGCACGCCAGCCCCAATAGCAGAATGCCGCTCGCATCCGTTTGCCGTCCGCTACTGCCGCCTCCAGCTGCTCGGCCACCGGGCCCAGGAGCGGATCAATCGCCGCGAATTGGTCGGCCTCCTGGGCGACGAACCGGTGCAGTACCTCGTCGACGCGGATCTTGAACGCGGCCGGCTCCCACCGGTCAGACATCATCAGCGGTCTTCCGAGCCAGGGCGTGCTGGGCGAGGATCTCCAGGTGGGCCGGGGGTACGGCCGCGTACCGGTCCAGCACCAGGCGCCCACGCGCCATCAGGTCGTCCCCGGCCTCCGCCGCCAGCTCCGCGGCGTCCGAGCGGCGCAGCAGCCCCCGCACCGTCCCCAGGGCCGCACCCAGTGTGCTCACTGCCAGATCGGCCAGCCCGGCCGCCAGCAGCACCGCCTTGCCGTCCAGGCCCCCGCCCCGTCCCGCTTCCTGCGTCATGGCATCTCCCCACCCACCGCACGTCCAGGCAGCGCCGGTCACACGTCGTCCTTCCGAGCGTCGCGTCACACGTCGCTCGACCGTACGGATCACAGCTGCTGCAGTCCCGCACCCGCACTCCATGCTGCTCAGACTTCGATGGCACGAAACTGTCCTGTGACAACGAAGGTTGAGCAGTGCCATCGAACTTTGAGTGACACAGGTCACGGGGGCTTCGGATAGTCCGCACCGCCAGTTGACACGGAACAGATCCTGGGGTTGCCGACCCGGGATGTCGCGCTCCTTCTAGAGACGGCGAGCTTCGCCGCTATGAAAGCGGTCGAGGTCGCCGTCCGGGACGCCTCCGAACTCGACACTCCCTGGTCGGCGTGCACTTGATGCGTGCGGCGTTCCAGCCGCACAGGAACGGCAAGGGCGGGCCGCTCACCGACGCGGTGTCGAGGGCGGGGAGCAGGAAGCAGCCTCCGCGCTGTTCGCCGGCGCCATGGGCGAGTTCAAGAACCCGTCCAGCCACCGCACCGTCGACTTCAACGACCCGATCGAGGCAGCCGAGACAATCCAGTTCGCGGACCTGCTGCTGTGGTAGATCGATGAGCCGTGACGTAGCGGTCTGCGACATATGCCGACCCGACCGGGCGCTGCGGAACTGGTGCTGAGCCGCATCGCATCGCCAGATGCCCCGCTGTATCCGTCAGCTCGGTCTTCCCAGACAACTGGCCCCTGCCCGGTCACCGTCGGCGGTTCACCGCTTCAGCCAGAAGAACCTCTCACCGGCCTCGGGGCCAGCCCGACCGCCTCCGGCGTGGTCACCGGTTCGGCGGTGTCGGGAGCCTGGTCGGCGCGCGCTGTTCGCTCCGAAGATCGCCCGCCAGTTCGGCGTCGGGCGGAAGGTCATCATCGGGTTCGCGGTCAGCCCGCTCGCCCAGGTTCCCCCTCTTCCTCGCCGGTCTCGGACGCAGGAGACAGATCGCCTTGGCCTCGACGCGGGCCCCAGGTACGTACGCCGGGCCGGCTGCCGCCGCCGCGGCAGCCTGCTCCCCAGCGGTCTTACTCGGCCTGCTCGGATCGCGCCTCGTCCTGGGCCGGTGCGTCCGTGTGGGGGGCGGTGTAGAAGACGGATGCGCCCTGCTTGCTGCGCTGGGCCTGGTTCTTGGCGACGAGCCCTTCGAGGGTGGTGCGCACGACGGTGGGTTTGATGCCGCGCTCGGGATGGGCCTGGCCGAGGGCGGTGGCTACTTCCGCCGCGGAGCGCGGTTCGCCCTGTTCGGTGAGGTGGCTGCGGACGAGTTCGACGAGCGTGGGTTGGGTCGTCTTCGGCGCTGTGGCCTTGTCCGCGGGCTTCTTGGCGTCCGATTTCTTGGCTGCCGTGCGGACCTGTACGGTGTCGGCCTTCTTCGCGCGCTTCCGCTTGCCGGCACCGGGCTCACCAGAGGTCCCCTTACGGGGAACGGGCACGGTGGAGCTGCTCGGGGTGGCCGCAGGCTGAACCGGCGTGGGCGAAACGCCAAGCGCCTGCTGCACGTTGACCAGCACGGAGTGGTCATGCTGCAGGGCAGCCAGCTGCTCCTGCAGTGCGGCGATGTCCGCGCTGATGCGTTCCTGCTCCTTGGCATTGCGTTCGAGGTCGCTGGCCACCTGGGCTGCGTACTGCGACGTCAGCTCGGTGGTGGCCGTTGTGCTCTCCGACATGAGGTTGACCTTTCTCTGTTCCCTGGCTGGGTGTGCCAGGTCTTTGACGCAGGCGTAGAGCGCCACGCGCGTGTGTTCTCAGACTGGTGTCTGAAGGCAGCGGCGGTCACTGCTGTGAACAGCCCAGCACAGAGATAGTACGGATGAGTGAAGTGTGTTGTTTCTCTTGAGTGATGTCTTTTGCTCGAGCTGAGCTTCAAGGCTGGCGCACATGCTGCTGCTCGGGGCGTAGTGCAGAGCGGATTGGAGGGCACTCGTGGGGGAGCTGCCACAGGACGTCGTCGGTGTCCCGGTGGTGGTGCCAGGCGGTCAGGATGAGGGGGGGGGCGCCAGCCGGTCGAGCAACTCTGCGGTCTGGTGGTGGGAGTGCCCGCACAGACGGGCGAGGGCGTCCACGTCGGCGTGGTGGTGGACACGTGTGGTGAAGCTTCTCCGTGTGACTGGAGACCGGGACATGAGGTTCCAGAGAAAGTAGTGCCAGGTGGGCAGCCAGTATTCCAAGCGGGATTCGGAGGAGTTCAAGCGGGACGCGATCGCTCTCGCCCGTTCCCCCGGCAAGACGATCACGGAGGTCGTGCGGGATCTGGGGGTGAGCTCGGAGAGCCTGCGTGGCTGGGTCAAACGCGACCGGATCGACCGCGGCGAGGACAACACGGGCGAGCTGACCAGCGTGGAAGGTGAGGAACACAAGCTGCTGGCAGGCAGAACATCGAGCAGCAGAAGACGATCGAGATCCTGAAAAGCGGCGGCCTTCTTCGCCCAGGACAGCGACCCGTGAGCGAGGTCTACCGGTTCATCGCCGCAGAGAAGGCCGCGTATCCGGTGGCTCTGCTGTGCGTGTCCTGGACGTGGCCCGTTCCTCGTTCTACGCCTGGTCGGAGGTGGAACAGACCCGGTAGACCCGGATGCGTGCCGATGACGCGCTCGTTCACGAGATCACCGTGATCTACCTGGCCTTCAAAGGAGCCTACGGTGTCCCACGAGTGTCCGCTGAGCTGCGGCGGCTGGGACGAGCAGTCAACCGCAAGCGGCTGGAGCGGCTCATGCGCGAGCGCGGGATCGCCGGTGTGACGCGCCGAAGACACCGCTCGCTGACCCGGCCCGACAAGCGGCAGGGCCGGCCCCGGAACGGTGACCGGAGTGTCGGGGCAGGCCGCAGCGCTCTGAGACGAAGCCTGCTGCTCGGCCGGGTCGACCGACAGGCCCCACTGGAAAGTCTTTCTCCGGAAGAAGGCCGAGGCTGCCGGTGCCAGATCGACGAGGGCAGCGCCCTGGTACACACACAGCCCAGGACAGGATCACCAGCGCGCCCTGAGCTCGAGGCGTGACATCAACCGCGGCAAGCTGAACGGGAGCCACGGTCCGGTCAACCGGCCTGCTGCCGTGCCTCTTCGATCCGCTCACGGAAGGGCAATAGCCGCTCCGCGAGGGCGGGCATAGCATCCGCCAATTCCTCCAGATCCCTCACTGCCTCGACCAGCAAGTCAGTCGATGGCTCCCCAGTTAGGAAATCGTCCAGGCATTGGGCCGCTTGTTCCCAACACGACAGCGCACACATGACAACTAACAGATTGGCCTTTCCCCAGGCAGCCTCCTGACCGGCTTCCTCTGACACACGCCTGAAAACCTCAGCGGCCCGTGCCAGCCATTCTTCCTGACCAGGCTCACCCAAAGCATGCAGCACCAACGCCTTCTCATACTGCGCCCAGCCCTCATCCGGATCGAGGTAGATGGCACGGTTGAGGTCCGTGAGCGCGTTGTCATACTGGCCCATAGCGCGGTAGATCTGGCCGCGCCCCACAAGGAAGAGTGGGTCGAAGCCGCGCTCGATGGCGTGGTTGAAGTCGGTGAGGGCGTCTTCGTAGCGTCCCATGCGGCGGTAGGTTTCGCCGCGCTCGGCGATGACCCAGTCCGTGTCTGGCTTGAGGTTGATGGCGTGGTTGAAGTCGGTGAGGGCTTCTTCGAAGCGTTCCATGTGCCGGTAGGTCTGGCCGCGGCTGACGATGGCGAAGTCGTAGTTGGGCTTGAGGTTGATGGCGCGGGTGAAGTCGGTGAGGGCTTCTTCGAAGTGTCCCATGAGCCGGTGGGTTTCGCCGCGGTCGGCGATGGCCCAGCTGTAGTCGGGGTCGAGTTCGATGGCGCGGTTCAGGTCGGTGAGGGCGTCTTCGTAGCGTCCCATGCGGCGGTAGGTTTCGCCGCGCTCGGCGATGACCCAGTCCGTGTCTGGCTTGAGGTTGATGGCGTGGTTGAAGTCGGTGAGGGCTTCTTCGAAGCGTTCCATGTGCCGGTAGGTCTGGCCGCGGCTGACGATGGCGAAGTCGTAGTTGGGCTTGAGGTTGATGGCGCGGGTGAAGTCGGTGAGGGCTTCTTCGAAGCGTTCCATGTGCCGGTAGGTCTGGCCGCGGCTGACGATGGCGAAGTCGTAGTTGGGCTTGAGGTTGATGGCGCGGGTGAAGTCGGTGAGGGCTTCTTCGAAGTGTCCCATGAGCCGGTGGGTATCGCCGCGGTCGGCGATGGCCCAGCTGTAGTCGGGGTCGAGTTCGATGGCGCGGTTCAGGTCGGTGAGGGCGTCTTCGTAGCGTCCCATGTGCCGGTAGGTTTGGCCGCGGCTGACGATGGCCCAGCTGTAGTTGGGGTTGAGGGCGATGGCGTGGTTGAAGTCGGTGAGGGCGTCTTCGTAGCGTCCCATGCGGCGGTAGGTTTCGCCGCGCTCGGCGATGACCCAGTCCGTGTCTGGCTTGAGGTTGATGGCGTGGTTGAAGTCGGTGAGGGCTTCTTCGAAGCGTTCCATGTGCCGGTAGGTCTGGCCGCGGCTGACGATGACCCAGCTGTAGTTGGGGTTGAGGGCGATGGCGTGGTTGAAGTCGGTGAGGGCGTCTTCGTAGCGTCCCATGCGGCGGTAGGTTTCGCCGCGCTCGGCGATGACCCAGTCCGTGTCTGGCTTGAGGTTGATGGCGTGGTTGAAGTCGGTGAGGGCTTCTTCGAAGCGTTCCATGTGCCGGTAGGTCTGGCCGCGGCTGACGATGGCGAAGTCGTAGTTGGGCTTGAGGTTGATGGCGCGGGTGAAGTCGGTGAGGGCTTCTTCGAAGCGTTCCATGTGCCGGTAGGTCTGGCCGCGGCTGACGATGGCGAAGTCGTAGTTGGGCTTGAGGTTGATGGCGCGGGTGAAGTCGGTGAGGGCTTCTTCGAAGTGTCCCATGAGCCGGTGGGTTTCGCCGCGGTCGGCGATGGCCCAGCTGTAGTCGGGGTCGAGTTCGATGGCGCGGTTCAGGTCGGTGAGGGCGTCTTCGTAGCGTCCCATGTGCCGGTAGGTTTGGCCGCGGCTGACGATGGCCCAGCTGTAGTTGGGGTTGAGGGCGATGGCGTGGTTGAAGTCGGTGAGGGCGTCTTCGTAGCGTCCCATGCGGCGGTAGGTTTCGCCGCGCTCGGCGATGACCCAGTCCGTGTCTGGCTTGAGGTTGATGGCGCGGGTGAAGTCGGTGAGGGCTTCTTCGAAGTGTCCCATGAGCCGATGGGTTTCGCCGCGGTCGGCGATGGCCCAGCTGTAGTCGGGGTCGAGTTCGATGACGCGGTTCAGGTCGGTGAGGGCGTCTTCGTGGCGTCCCATGAGCCGGTAGGTTTCGCCGCGCTCGGCGATGACCCAGTCCGTGTCTGGCTTGAGGTTGATGGCGCGGGTGAAGTCGGTGAGGGCTTCCTCGTAGCGTTCCATGTGCCGGTAGGTTTGGCCGCGGCTGGCGATGGCCCAGCTGTAATTGGGGTCGAGTTCGACCGCATGATTGAAGTCGGTGAGGGCGTCTTCGTGGCGTCCCATGAGCCGGTAGGTTTCGCCGCGCTCGGCGATGACCCAGTCCGTGTCTGGCTGGAGTTGGATGGCGCGGGTGAAGTCGGTGAGGGCTTCCTCGTAGCGTCCCATGAGCCGGTAGGTTTGGCCGCGGTTGGCGAGGGCCCAGCTGTAGTTGGGGTCGAGTTCGATGGCGCGGTTCAGGTCGGTGAGGGCGTCCTCGTGCCGGCCCATGAGCCGGTATGTGTGCCCGCGGTCAGCGATGACCCATTCGAGGTTTGGGTTGAGTTGGATGGCGTGGTTCAGGTCTGTGAGGGCGTCGTCATAGCGTTCCAAGTGCCGGTATGTCTCGCTGCGGTTGGCGAGGGCCCAGCTGTAGTTGGGGTCGAGTTCGATGGCACGGTTGAAGTCGGTGAGGGCGTCCTCGTGCCGGCCCATGAGCCGGTATGTGTGCCCGCGGTCAGCGATGACCCATTCGAGGTTTGGGTTGAGTTGGATGGCGTGGTTCAGGTCTGTGAGGGCGTCGTCATAGCGTTCCAAGTGCCGGTATGTCTCGCTGCGGTTGGCGAGGGCCCAGCTGTAGTTGGGGTCGAGTTCGATGGCACGGTTGAAGTCGCTGAGGGCCTCCTCGTACCGGCCCATCAGCAGGTATGTTTCGCCACGATCAGCTATGGCCCAGTCGAGGTTTGGGTTGAGTTGGATGGCGTAGTTAAGGTCGGTGAGGGCGTCGTCAAAGCGGCCCATGGCGCGGTAGGTCTGACCGCGGCTGGCGATCGCGACAGCGTCAGCGGGATCGAGGCCGATTGCATGGTTGAGGTCCGTGAGGGCGTCGTCGTGGCGCCCCATAATCCGGTAGGTCTCACCACGGCCGAAGTAGGCCCGTGCGAAACCAGGCACCAAAGCGAAGGCTTCCTCGTAGTCGCTGACGGCTTGTTCGTAGCGTCCCGCGTTGCGACGGTCTCGGCCACGCAGGGTGAATGCCAGAGCTCGGCCAGGGACGTCGAGGGTGTCCTGATGAAGCAGGAGCGTCAAAGCGGCGATCCCGGGGCCGGAAGTGTCCTCCAGCGCAGTGAGGATCTGTTGCCCCCAGTGGGTGAGAGTGCTGGTGCTGGTGTCGTGACCCGCTTGAGTGAGCATCTGCGCCCAGCGGCGGAGGGCGGCGGTGCCATAGTCATAGGCATCCAGGAGTTCACGCAGTGCATCAGCCAGGGCTTGCTCAGGCGTGGCGCACAAGCGGTGGTAAGTCTCTTGCAACTTGTGCTCGCGCCAGCGACGGTCCTCCCACCACTGCTGGACGTCTTGGACGGGGGCGCCGTTCTGGAGCTCGTGACGCCAGGTTCGGAAGGTGTCGGCCAGGTGGGTGTGCTGTTGGTGCCAGCGGGCGGGGGATTTGGTACGTTGAAGGCGGAGCATGGTGGTGCGGACAACCTGGTGGTACTGGCAGCGGCCACTGCGGTCGGTGACAAAGGACAAGCCCCGCAGCCAATCGAACAGGTCGACGGCTTCCGGTTCGACAGCAGCACGGTAGATGTCCTCGTTCAACTCCTGTGGCAAAGCGCAAACTTGTGCGGCAGCCCGCCGAGCAGGGTCTGCTTCCCACTTCAGGAATCGCTCTACGGCCGTGCCGCTGGCATCACCGATCTCCTCCACCTTGGTAGGCCGGGACTCGGCCAGCAGGGACAGCAGGACCGGCAGACGGCCGGAAAGCTGGAGGATGACTTCGACCACTCGCTCGTCCGTGACCTGTCTGGTCGTCAGGAATTGACGAGCTTCAGTCTCGGTGAAGACGTCCAGCGGCAGGGTTGCTATCAGACTCATATGCTCGCCCCAGCACCGAGGGTCCAGATGTCCTTGCCCGGCGAGGACCACGATGATGTTTGTCGGCAGTTCCCCGTACTGGTCGCTGAGGGCAAGATCCCGAAGCCATACATCAAGCGCGGGGCCGGTGCGCTCGTAGGCGTCGAAGAAGAGCACCACCCACTCCTGCCGGCCCGCAGCTTCAGCCAACTCCTCTAGGAAGACCGGCGTGAGCACCTGCACTGGCGACATCACCAGTCGCACATCGTCGTGGCTGCGTAGACGGGCGCTGAGCGCTGCTCGCCACCGGTCCATCGACGCGGCCACACGATTGGGATCCATCGCTCCGGTGACCATCCCGAGCCCCGGCACCATGCCCGCCCCCGCCAGACCGAGCTGAGAGACGAACATGCTCGATGCGGAGGGAGGAACTGGCGCGGATACTTCTGGGCTGCCGCTCGCGCCGCTGGGCTCGGAGACGTCGGGTATGACGGCTTCGGCCTCGTGCCTCCGCTGCCGGTACAGCCCGAGCTGTTTGTCGAAACCTTTCAGTGTCGCCCCTTGCGACGCGAGCTGTGAGCTGATGGACTCCATCGCCTCAACGACGCTGACGCACCCCTCATCCACCCATGCGGTGACTGCCCCCGCCTTCCGCGCGAGAGCCGCCCACTGCCGCACCAGCGTCGACTTGCCGACCCCGGACGGGCCAGAGACGTGAAACAGCAGCTCAGGACCACTCTCTGGATCAGCCACCAGATTGCTCCGGAACGCGGCTATCTCCCCGTGACGCCCCACAAACCCCGCACGGCGCTTCTCCCCGATCAGCTCCAGCCGTGAAAGACGACCCCGCCCAGCCACCAGATGCCCCCTCGCTGTGCAACGTGATGCTCCCCACCATCCTGCCGAATGTTGACTCACCTATGCAGCTGGCAGAGTGCAGCCAGACGACGAGGCGGGAAGCCGACGGCGAGGGCGTTGACTACTCGAGGTAGTGCCTTACGAGCCGACTGCCGGATGCGTGAGGCCCCGGCCGGGATTTCTTGTCTTAAGCGCGGCGGGGAGACCGCGACGAAGCAGGACACCACCCGTTGCATTCGCGGGCCCGCCTTACGTGAGGAGTTGGAGATCCAGGTGGGGGAGGGGCGGCGGTCGTGGAAGCCGCGCCCGCCCATCGAATCCGCCCTGGGGCGGCGCTGGCCACCAGCCGGTGCCAGTGCGGAGATGCTCAGCCGGAAACAGGCGAACACGGAGAGCGCCAGGGCGGGGCCCCAGGGCGACGAGAGCCATGCCCTCCTCAACTGCACAGCTCGATAATGCGGCTAAGTGTCAATTGTCAAGGATTCGTTGCGCCGCAACTGGTTCCCCTCCACGCGGGGAGTCGGGCGATAGTGGTGGGCACAACCGCCCAGACCGTCTTGCCAGCGTTGCCGTGAAGTGAGTATCCCCAGTCGCGGGCGAGTCCGTCGATGATGAGGAGTCCGCGGCCGCGCGTGTCGTGGACGGTGGCTGTGCGGGGGAGGGGTTTGTCGGGGCTGGGGTCCTGTACGGCGCAGATGACCGTGCTGGCGGTGCTCATCAACGCCAGCCACCCGTGACGGTCTGGATGCGCCGCGAGGGCGTGGTGTACGGCGTTGGCGACAAGCTCGCCGACCACGGTCGTGACGTCATCGGTGCAGGAATGCCGGTCCCACCGGGCCAGTGTGCGGTGGGTGAAGCGCCGGATTCGGCGCAGGCTGGCGGCGTTCGCACTGAAACGGCAGGCTGAGAAGTCGGGCACGCCAAGGCCCATGGCCAGCCCCCAGTCGAAGGGAGCGGAACGGGGCTGCATGGGGTGCTGAACGTTGCTGCGAGGAGCCACGGTGTCCTTTTCGGCGTTGAGTCGGCCGGGCCTGCGGCCGTAAAACGGGAACACTCTTTCGGGGGACTTTTTGAAGGGCCTGGTGAAGCTAGTATTCCCAGCGCCCCGCCCTCCGTGCAATTGCATGTGAGTTCTCGTGCATACTCGAACGTATTGCTGATACCGATCCCCTCGGCGGTGCGTGCTCGGCAGGCGGGTATTCGAACAGCACGGCGAAAGAGGTCACGATGGAGCGCTTCGTCAACGGCATCCCGGCCAGCGCGATCACCGGAGCGAAATGGATCAAGAGTGCCTGTAGCAACGCTCAGGGTGCGTGCGTTGAGCTGGCGAAATTGCCTGATGGGGAGATCGCGGTGCGTAACTCGCGGCATCCCGAGGGGCCTGCCCTGGTCTACACACAGGCCGAAATCGCGGCGTTCGTAGCGGGTGCCAAGAGCGGCGACTTCGACCATATGACTGCCTGAGTCAGGGTAAAGAAGAAGGAAGGTTGCGGCGGACATGCGGGCCTCATCTTGAGATAGTGATGGGCACCGCCAGCGCACCAGGAGCAGGAGTTCTGCATGTCCGCCGATCACCGGGACCGACCGTTGACCGTGAACGCTCTCCCCTTGCCGCGCGAGGGAGAGAAACCGGTCGCCGCTGGCAAGGTGCTGGGCGCGTATCTCCGCAGGCTGCGCAGGGAGCAGGGACTGACGATCAAGGACGCGGCACCGGTGATCCGGGCATCCGTCTCCAAGATCAGCCGCATGGAACGCGGGGAGAATCCGCCCAGAGAGCGGGACGTCCTGGACCTCGTCGACCACTACGGAGTGCGCGACCCTCATCAGGTCGAGGCGGTCCGGGAACTGCTGAAGCAAGCTACGGCCAAAGCGTGGTACGACGAGTACGCCGATGTGACGCCAGGCTGGCTCAAGCGCCTGATCGGGCTTGAAGACTCGGCCATCGAGATCCGCACCTACGAAGTCCACGTCGTCCCCGGACTGCTGCAGACTCCCGGCTACGCGAAGGCGATCGTGACATCCGGTCTTCCGAACGCGAATGAAACCGAAGTCAGACGGCGCGTGGACCTGCGGATGGCCCGTCAGAGACTGCTGCACGGTCCCGGCAGGCCCCAACTGGTGGCCCTGCTCGACGAAGCCATCCTGCGTCGTCCCGTGGGCGGCCCGGATGTCATGGTCGAACAGCTCGAGTACCTGCTGTTCGCCGCAGGGCGCAGCGGGATCACGATCCGGGTGGTGCAGTTCATGAGGGGCGCCAAGATCGCCCCCAGCACTCCGGTGACGTACCTGAAATTCGCTCCGGGAGGCCCGGCAGAGCTCGTCTACCTCGAGCAGGCTGCCGGCGCCATGTACATCACCAGCGAGAGCGACGTGGAGAGCTACCGTTACGTGCTCTCCGAGCTGTGGGGGGCGGCAGCGTCACGGAAGAAGACCATGGAACTTCTCCGCGGAGCGATAAAGGACTACGCAGGGCACCCTTCTCAGCGGCGGCGCTGAGAACACCGCCGCCCAGGGTTCAGGGAAGACAGACAACTCCTCCGTACTCCTGCCACCTGCGGGTGTGCTGCTGCGGCATGACAGGGGAGTCCGGCCGCCAGGCGGAGACTTCGACCAGGCCGGGATCGAGCAACTGCATGCCGCTGACGAAGGCATCCACGTCGCTCTTCTCCCGGACACGGCCCCAGTTGTGGCCCGTGGTCCGCAGCATGAACTCCGTAGCCGCCTGCCGGACGGCCGCGCTGTCGCTGACGAGGTGGCAGAACACCAGGAAGCTGCCGCGGGCCAGCCGACCGGCAACCTGCTGGATCACGCTCTGGGGCCCAGGGAGGTCAGGGATGCGGTGCAGTCCGGAGGCGAACAGGGCGGCCACAGGGGCATCACGGTCGATGAGACCGGTGACATCGGGATGGTCGAGGGTGCCCTCGATGTCCGTCATCTTTGCCCGCACGATGACCGTCTCGTCGTTCTCGTCCAGCAGGGTGCGGCCATGCGCGAGAACGATCGGGTCATTGTCGATGTAAACGACCCGTGAGCCGCGGTCGACGCTCTGGGCGACCTGGTGGACGTTGTTGCGCACCGGCAGTCCGGATCCGAAATCGAGGAACTGGCGCACCCCGTAGTCCCGAGCCAGGACACGTACCACCCGCTCGAGGAACAGCCTGTTGTTCCGGACCAGGGTGCGGGTGCAGGGCGCGATGTTTAACAGGGCCCGGCAGGCCCTGCGATCGGAAGGAAAATTGTCCGTCCCCCCCAGGTACCAGTCGTACATGCGGGCGATACTTGGGGTGTTGATGTCAATAGAGTGAGCAATGGGATTCTCCCCGTGATCCATTCGACCCCCTCGCCTCCCCAGTGTGGAGGCACGTCGGCAGCAGGAGGCCATGCTAGAGAGGGCAGCAGCCCAGCACCCGCTCTCTGAGAGAAGGACCCCCCCAAAGGCTGACGCGCGCTGGACACGGAGGGGGAGTAATTGCTGTCCTGTCTTCCTTAATCCGTCAGCCGCCCGGCACACCCCCTGTCCCGGGCGAGCGGAGAATTCCGGAAAGCCGCCGCGGGATACACCGCTCGGCCATGAGCAGATGCGACGCCAGGACCGACGGATCAATCCCCATGAGATCGGCGGCCTCGGTCAGCGTCATGCCCAGCCGGTAGTGCAGCACCACCGCGTCAGCCTGCTCGGCAGGCAGCACACCGTAGAGCCCGCTCGCAGCGTCCACCGAGCCCGGCCCGCCCTTGTCGGCGGCAGCAACGCACCGTCCCAGCAGCCGCCAGGAGTACGCCGCAGGACGCGTCCCGCTGCCCAGGACCAGTGGCCACTGGCTCGCCAGATGCCCGAACGTGGTACCCACAGCGCCGGCTGCTCTGTCACCGACGCGGAGGCGGGCGTAACGCAGATAGCGGTCCCGATACAGCTGGCGGAATCCGGCATAACCCTGGACAAGGGCATCCGCGGTCCCTCCCGGCTGAGCCATAGCAGCCTCCCCTCCGGCGCAACAACGCCCCACTGTCTTCCACCGACCGCGCCTTACGAGGACGTCCCGACATCGCCGGTACCGGCCTCGGTTCCGGGCAGATCCGAACGGGGCAGTCCCCCTTGGGGGAAGACATCCCGGGAGGCGAGAAACGCGTAGTGAAGGTCCTCCCACAACGGCCTGATCGACGCCGCGTCCCCGCCCATCCGCACCACCAGCTCCTCGACCGTCCACCAGTCAGGAATGAGGTCACCGTCGAGCACCTCCCGGACGGTCTCCTCGGTCAAAGACGCTCCTCCCTCCTTGACTAAACGCCGCAGGTCAGGCTTGCCTGCCGCCAGATACAGCCCACGTAGCGCCGACTGCAGACGCGTCGCGGTCGCGGCCACCGACTGGCGCGCCGGGGGACAGACGCCCTGAGCCCGCTCCCACAGGAACTTCAGATCCCCAGCGCTGCCCCCGAAGATCGTGGCCAGCATGTACACCACCGGCCAGGCCGGTAGCCGCGACCCGGCAAGAACCCGCGACACATAGGACGGAGACAACTCGGCCTGACGGGCGGCCTCCTGGAGCGTCACCGAACTCGTCCGCTGCAGGTCCAAGAGCGCAGCGGCCAGCTGACGCCGTGCCCCCCCGCCGCCGGCGCCCTCCGGAACAGGTGACTGCCGACCGGCGGCTCCCGGCGCACCCCGCGGTGGCTCGGCGTGCTTGAGCGGTGCAGGCCGGTGCTGATCGCGGCGGGCGAGCAGACGCTTCACCTTCCGCTCATTCCACCTGACCCTCGCCGTCTCGACGCTGACCCCCGCAGCCTGGGCCACCGCAGCCCACCCAGTTCCCTCAGCGCGCGCATCCTGCACCGCCGCTGCCACGTAACAGGCCACGTTGGCCGACAACCGGTCCGCGTGCGCCAGCAGTTCAGCCAGCGGCGCCTTCTCCCGCTCGGCATCGGCCAGTCGGGCGGCCAGAACCAGACCGTCGTCCGCCACCTGCCGCCCCCACCCACAAGACCCTGCAGGCTGCGCTGCTGCGGCCTCACCGTCACGTAGCCGCTGCGCCCGTCGGCGGCAGGACGTTTCGCAGTAGTCCTTCTTCCGGCCCGGTCCCGTCCGCTGACGGAAACGGCGTCCGCACTGCGCACAGCGCGCGTAGACAGCCGACGTACCCATCTTGTTTCTCCCTCCCACCGGGACACCTCTCCATCCGAGGCGGAGCAGAAAATCCCTGACGCATCCGGCGTGCGACCGTCAATGCAGGCGGGTGCCTGCTCCGGCAAGGTCTCCGGCCTTCCGGAACAGGCACCCGGTGTCTCACAGGAGGCGAATCCGCAGGTAGTGGACGCTTGAATAACCCGGGGCAGCCACCAAAGCGCCCAGCGGGAGCGCCCATACGGATGGGAGACTGGATCCGGCCGCAGTCATCCAGATCACGATGACCGCCAACAGCGCGGCCCGCAGCCGCAGCGTGACACGCCAGGCAACCAGCGCACGGCTTTGCCAAGACGATAGCGACGGCCTGCTACGTTCACTTCTCGCCGAGGCTCGCTGAACGGCTCCTCGGAAAATTCGGTCGAGCATTACCCAAATCCAATGTTCGAACGGACGGGCCCCAGGGCGGCTGCATTCCGCCCTGAGGCCACATCATGCAGGTACTCATGTCCCGCACAAGACGTAAACGTACAGCCGGTCACACAACCCCTGCGGCCATGCAAACGCTTCGTTGACGCGGCGCGCAAACCGCCCTTATCGACGTTCGGTCGGATCCCCGCATCAAAACGAAAGAACCCGCTCACGAAGCGGTCTTGAGCGGTCGGCGGGCTGGTCAATCCGCGCCGCGTGAGCCGATTACGGGCTTAAATGCACAGCGATGCCGTCATTCCTGTAGGTGCCGTATAAGCGGTAGATTCACCCGTTCGGGGTCATGCAATGCACGTGCAGATGCAATGAAACGGGCTTTCGGTTTCCGGCCTCGAGCGTGGGCCCGGGGCCTGTCGCCTGTCTAAAGGGCCCTGGATATGCGGGAGTTGCACCCTCCCGCGACTAGAGCATGCCACCGGAATCGCAGTCGGATCCGTCAAATCAGAGAGTCGGCAGAAGCTGGCCTGCAGCAGAGACTCCAGCGGTGCTCAAGGGAACCCCTCAATACTGGTCGGCAACCTCAGGGCAACTCGTTCTCCCCTCCCGTAGCCACCGGGGGAGGAGAGAAGAGGTGAAGTCGAGGAGACGGAGCCAAGCCGCGAGGGCTGATCCGCAGGCGTATCCGGCACTGATCCGTAACCACTCTCAACCGTAGGCCGAGGGATCTGTCCAGAAGAGGACCTCCTCAGAACCTTGCTCACACAATGAACTCTCCGGGGCGAAGAGCGTGCTGGGCCTCTGGCCGGACGCGGGGGCGGCGGGGGAGTGGTGAAGGGGCTCGGTGACCACCGCCGCATTCGCGGTGACGGCCGCGCAGGTGCGGCATGTGTCGGCCAGTCGCCAAAGGCGCCCGCTGTGGTCGCAGGTGAGGAGCAGGATCAAGGGACCGCCGCAGCCGCGGTGCCGAGGGTGCCACTGGCAGCCGTGTTCGCCGCACTGACAGGTGCGCAAGTGGTAGGCGAGGGCCTCGCCGTGTGTGTGGTGGGCCAGGTGGGCCACTACGGAAGTGCGGACATCTGGAGATCCGGTGCCGACGGGGACCGGGCCGCAGTGGTCGCACAGCAGGGACAGCCCGCAGGAGTGCGTGCGGATTTCCACCGTCCAGGTGCGCCGTCCCGGGTACGTGGTCGTGCTGGATCCCATCGGTCGTCATCCTCCGTGCCGTGCCTGGTGTCGCCGGCTCTGCCCCTCGCTCCGTGTCTGGGGCGGGACGGGCTGGCGGTGGTACACGCTAGTGAAGACGTCTGCCCTGAGCATCCGGCCGACACCTGGCGGAAATAGGGCAGACGTCTACACTGACGAGGCAGGGGTCTGCACCGTGCGATGGACGGGTGACGATCTTCCCGCCCGACGCCAACCTCGACGAGCTCCGCCTCGAGCTCTCCCGGCTGCGGGCTGCACGCGGATGGACCTACGACGAACTCGCCGCCCGCAGCGGCCTGTCCCGCCGCACCCTCATCGAGATCGAACAGGGCCGCACCATCGGCACCCTCGCCACCTGGCACGCCCTCGCCCACGCCCTCGGCGCCCCCGTCGACCACCTCCTGGGCACCCTCTGCGCGGGCCACGAACCCCCCGCCGCGCCGACAACCTGATCCCACTCCCACCCAGGCCCGCTGAGCCCGGCCAGAGCGACCACCCGAACCGACGACGGCCCCCCGAACGGAAGATCCCCCAGGGAACACGGGTGCGGCGTATTGCGACCAGGCGGGGGACACCCGCGGCAGCGCTGCACCCCATACGGCATGTCACCTGCCAAGTTCCCGCCCATGCACGCCACGAACCCGCGCGCCGCTGACCTGGCCTGGGACGGCAGCCCGAAACACCGCCGCCCCCAGCGCTTCTTGCGCGTAACCCCAGACAGCCCCACCCGCCTCCTACGCACCGCCCAACAAGGCCAGTGCTCCGCCTGCGGCAACCACATCGAGTGGTACGACCGCACAACCGGCCACAACCCCATTCCGCTCCATCCCCTCGAACTGCCAGCAACTGCCGTACCTCCCTCCCACCGGTGGCACATCGACTCCGGCATCGCCCACCCCGCCGGCGACGGCTCACCCTGGTGCCGCGTACGCCACCGCGCCCTATGCCCCGCCACCCCCGCCGAAGCCCACAGCAGCACCATCGACGCCCTACGGCGCAACCTGGCCCTCACCTCACGCCGCCTACAAGACACCGGCCACTTCACACCACCCCCACCCCCACACCCCGACCCACCAACCCCCGACACAGCACCGCAGGCTCGGCCAGTCGTGCAATTCCTGTGCCTGCGCTACCTCGCCCCCGGCCCCCTCGAACACATCCCCTGCGTAGCCCAGACCCGCGCCCGCCGCCGCTGCCCCCACCCCGTCCTCGACCCCGATGCACTCCCCGGCACCTGGATCCTCGCCCCCCTCCACCCCGGCCACCACCCAGGCCAACTCCCGCTGACCGAACTATGGATGGCCCTCTACGACCTGACCCACCTGCCCTACAGCGAACAACTCCGCTGGCGCGCCCAACGCTGCACCGCCCACGCCACCGCCCCCGAGGCCGCCGACATCGCCCGCACCACCTGGGAACCCTTCAACCCCCGCACCCACCACCAGCACATCCAGCACCACCTCCCCAACGCTGCCCCACCCTCGGCCCCGTGGGGGCGCAGGTGACGGACTCCGCCTCCCGCGTGCTGATCTGCGGCAGCCGACGCTGGCCCTGGCCCGACACCATCACCACCATCCTGGACCGCGCCGCAGCCCGCCACGGCAACGACCTCGTCATCATCGAAGGCGGCGGCACCGGCGCCGCAAGCGCCGCCCACCACTGGTGCACCGACCACGACCTGCCCGCCTGGCGCCACCGCTGCTACCCCCTCACCCCAAGCCCTGGCCGCCGCAGACGCACCCACTGCTGGAGCGAAGCCGAACGCAACCAGCGGATACTCCACGACGAAGGCCCCCGCCTGGTCATCGCCTTCCAAGAGAACTTCCACCCCCACCACTCCGGCAGCACCACCGACATGTGCCACCGTGCCCTCGCCCACCAGATCCCCGTCTGGCTCGTGCCCACCGCCGACCCCGACAAAGGCCTGTGGCTCAACCCCAGCCACTACACCAAACCGCAGCCCAGCCACGCCGCACCGCACCAAGACCGGACCGGTCCCCAAACCGCCACCGCCCCATCCCAGACGCCGGCCAACAGCTCATCTGAAACGCAGGCACAGCCCGAACCCACCACATCCCCCTGACCTGCCCGACCGCCCCGCCCAGGCAAAAACCGCACGACAACCGGATACGCCCCGCACGAGAAAACACCCCCATGACCGTGCTGCCCGCCCCACCACCTGGCGACCGCATCGACGGAGTCGTCGACCACCTCGTCCACGTCACCTACGACCACCACACCATCCTGCGCCTGGCCACCGCCGAAGACGCACCGACCTCCCTCACGGTCACCGCGGTCGGCAAAGCACTGTTCGGCACGCAGCCGGGGGAGAGCCTGCGCCTGACCGGCACATGGATCAACCACCCCCGCTACGGCCGACAGTTCAAGACCGAGACCTGTGAGCGGACCTGGCCGGCCACCGCCCGCGCGATCCGTCTCTACCTCGCCTCCGGAATGATCCACGGCATCGGCAAGACCCTGGCCACCGCGATCACCAGCCAGTTCGGCGAGCAGACCCTCCACGTCATCGACACCGAACCACAGCGCCTGCTGCAGGTCCACGGCATCGGCCCCACCCGCCTGGAACGCATCACCCAGGCATGGCGCACCCAGAAGACCATCGCCGAGATCATGGTCTTCCTCCAGGGCCTCAACATCCCCGCCCACCTGGCCGTGAAGATCTACCAGACCTACACCAAGGCCGACCAGGACCCCATGGAGGCCATCCGCCACAACCCCTACCAGCTATGCCGCGACATCCACGGCATCGGCTTCGAGACCGCCGACCGCATCGCCCTCGCCACCGGAATCCCCAAACACAGCGACCAACGCCTCCAAGCCGCCCTCCTCCACACCCTCGCCCAAGCCCGCAGCAACGGCGACTGCCACCTACCCGAACGCATCCTCCTCGCCCGCACCCGCCACCTCCTGAGCGACGACGACCCCACCACCACAGAAATCCTCGAAAACCCCATCCTGCGCCAAGCCCTGGAGGCCCTGCGCGCCCGCGGCGAGACGGTCATCGAAGACCTGCCCACACCCGTCGTCGAAGACGCCGACATCCTCCACGCGACCACCGTCGTCAGCCTCACCTGGATGCACCGCGCCGAGACAGGGTTGGCCGAAGACCTCCTGCGCCTGCACCACGCCCCACCAACCCTGGCCGACCGCGCCGACTGGACCACCCTCCTCACCCACACCGCCCCCAACAGCCTGACCAGCGAACAACAACAAGCCGTCCTGGCCGCCCTCACCCAGCCGCTATCCGTTGTGACCGGAGGCCCCGGCTGCGGCAAAACCCACCTGCTGCGCACCCTCGTCACCCTCGCCGACCAGGCGGGCATCTCCGTCGCGCTGGCAGCCCCGACCGGGAAAGCCGCCAAACGCATGGAAGAAGCCACCGGGCACACGGCCATGACCGTGCACCGCCTGATCAGACCCCCACTCGACACGCCGCCCCAGACTGATCACAGCAGCCTGCTGGAGGACGCCGACCTGGTCGTCATCGACGAAGCCTCCATACTGGATGTCCCACTCGCAGCCCAGCTCACTTCGACCATCCGCACCGGCTGCCACCTCCTCCTGATCGGCGACACCAACCAGCTGCCCAGCATCGGCCCCGGCCGCGTCCTGCGCGACCTCCTCGCCGTCCCCGACACCCCCCGCACCAAGCTCACCCACGTCTTCCGCCAGGACAACGACAGCACAGCCATCATCGACAACGCCCACCGCATCCTGCGCGGCCAGCCACCCCAGCCAGCCCCCGGCATCTTCGGCTGCCGCCCCCTCGAAGACCCCCAAACCATCGTCGAACACGTCGTGGACCTCGTCACCACCCTCATCCCGCAGCACTTCGACGCCACGCCCGAGGACATCCAGGTTCTGTGCCCAGCCCGGCGCCACGCAACCGGCACCCTCGCCCTCAACGCCCGCCTCCAGGCCAGGCTCAACCCGCCCTCACCGGACAGGCCGCAACATCACCACGAGGGAGTCGTCTTCCGCCTCGGAGACCGCGTCCTGCAGATCCGCAACCAGCCCCACCGCGGCCGCACCGGCGTCTTCAACGGCTCCACCGGCACCATCACCGCCATCGACACCGAAACCCGCCAACTCGCCGTCACCCTGAACGACGGCGAAACCGTGCCCTACGCCTTCAGCGATCTCGATGAACTTCTCCACGCTTATGCACTGACGGTTCACCGTTCTCAGGGCAGTGAATACCCCTACGTCGTCATCCCTGTCACGACGTCGGCCGGACCGCTTCTCCAGCGCAATCTCCTCTACACGGCCGTCACTCGCGCTCGCCGCGGCGTTGTGCTTCTCGGCCAGCCCACCGCCGTGCACCGGGCCGTGGCCAACACCCACACCCGGCGCCGCTTCACCGCACTCGAACACCGCATCCTCCGGCGAGCCACAACTATGTCCCATTTTCGCGGGCCCAGCCTCAGCGGACAACTCGCCTGGTAGTGGAACACATACGGAAGCCGCACTTCCGAGACGGCGGGGCGGGTGGTAGCCGCCCCTAGTCGCTTGGACTGAGCAAGGTCCGGGTGAGCACGTGGGTGTGGCCCGAGCGAGCGTCTGCTTCAGCCTCTGCGGCCTAACGGCGTGTGAGGTTCGCGGCAGTACCGAGTGATTTGCTTGCCTGTCATCACCTGCTCCACTGGGAGGATCCGCGCATGCTGACTCCAGCCTGGCTGAACACCAAGGACCGGTTCATACCCGGAACCGAGCTCTTCCGCTCCGACCGGGCCTTCACCGTCTGGGCCTACACCATCAGCCACAGCCAACTGTTACTGCGCACTCGAACGACCATGGTCGACGGATCCTGCAGCTCCCGCATCGACGTTGTCTTCAAGCCCATCCAGGCCATGAAGGTCAGGATCGAGTACGACGGACTCGTCATCCGCTGCGCCACCGAAGCCGAGGTCGAGCGCATCAAGGCCGAGAACACCGGCACCGACGGCGATGCCCGCTGCCTCATCCTGGAGACCGAAGACGACCAGGACTACGTCATCACCCACGCCGTCGGCTGGCACGAGGACATGGAGACCGATCGGAGCCCGAGCAGGCTCGCCGGCTTCGCTCCCGGCAGCGACCCCAACCGCATCTTGAGATAGAGCACGGCCAACCCGGCTCTCAGGACCAAGATCGAAGTTCAGAGAAGCTGAGTGCCAGGCCCTGACGCTCTTCACCAGCCGCGCCTGTCCGGGGTCGATCTGGCACGGGTGGCGCTGAAGGCGGCGAAGGAAGCCGCCCGGCGAGCGGCCCGGCGGTCGGCAACCGAAACGGCGTGGCCGCATGCTGCGCGACGGCCGGGACCCGGCCGGTGTCGGCGCGGCGATCGGCGGCCTGGTCGCCGCCCGCGCCTGGGACGTCCCGACAACGGGCGGCACGGTGCTCCAGCAGTGGCCGGCCATCGCCCAGGGCCTGGCCGTGCACGTCGCCGCAGTCGCGTTCGATGCGGCCACCGGGCAACTGGACCTGCGCCCTGATGCCGCTCTTTGGATCTCGCCGCCCCTGCTCGGCACGCCCCGCAAACAGGCTCAGTCGATCTCCCCACATCGTCCAAGATGCAAAGAAGTGGGGCAGGGCACCCCGGAGCCCTCAGCCGCGGTCCGTGGCAGACCGCCAGTGCGGGCGCAGTTCCTCAGCTGCTGTGCTGGCCTGGGCCTCGCCGGCCTGGTAGGCCGCTGTCCACGCTTCAGGGTCGCCCTGCTCGGCGTCCAACAGGAGCACCGCGGCCGAATCGGGGGCCACGAGTTGGGCGCCCTCGGTCGTGGGGCGGGGGTGGCGGTGGGCGAGCGGATCGATGACCACCACGGTGCGGGTGCCAGCCGCCAGGTCGATGTTGGTGCCGTCTCGCAAGGCGCCGTCCAGGTAGCGGCGGCCGTCGACGGCGACGGGAGGCTCGACTCCAGGGAAGGCGCTGGACGCGGCGACCGCGCGCACCAGTGGGACGCCGGCGGCGGCGTCCCACACGATTGGCTCGCCCGTCTCGGCGTCAACGGCCGGGATCAGCAGAGGGCGCTGCGGCCAGCTCTCGGCGGCGATCAGTGTGGCGCGCTGGGCGATCAGGCGGTTCTCCGCCTCCTGGTCAACCGTTTCCAAGGCGATGCGGCCCACCCGGCGACGGGCGTCGGCCGGGTCCAGGCCCGGGTCGCCGAGGACGGCGAACACCGCGCCCATCATGGCCGGATCGGGGCGGCGCGGCGCGGATGAGGCATCGGCGGAGGGTCGGGCGGGGAGGGTGGCGAGGCGGGCGGGGTTTTGCCCGGTGGCGAGGACTGCGCCGACGATCGCCCCGGCGGAGGTCCCCACGATGAGGTCGGCCTCGCCCAGGTCTACCCCGTAGCCGCGTAGGCCCGCTGCCAGTCCGGCCGTCCATGCGGCGCTCAGTCGCCCGCCGGGCCCCAGAACCAGCGCCTGGTCAAGGTCGTGCATGCCGTCGGTCTCCATGGCTCTCCGTCCGTTATTGAAACACCTGTGTCATATACTGGCACAGCCTTGTCGGATGAAAGGACGGTGCACCGTGGGACGACCTGCCGATCCCGACCGGCGGGAGCGCGTTCTGGCGCAGGCCACCGACCATGTCCTCGCCGAGGGACTGGCCGGACTGAGCCTTCGTCCGCTGGCCGCGGCGCTGGGTTCCAGCCCCCGGATGCTGCTCTACGACTTCGGGAGCAAGCAGGAACTGGTGGCCGCCGTTCTCGCCGAGGCGCGCCGGCGCGGCGCGGAGCGCCTAGCACACGGCCTGCCGCCGAGCGGCGCCACTGTCGAGGACCGGCTGCGCGGCATCTGGGCCTGGCTGAGCGCGCCTGAGCGCGCCCCGTTCGTCCGGCTGTTCTTCGAAGTCCATGCCGACCTACTGGCCCACCCCGAGAACTACCCGGACCAGGCCGGGGCCGTCACCGACTGGTTCGGCCCACTGCGCACCGTCTTCGCCGACATCACCACCGGGAACGACGACACCGCGACCCCCACCCTCGTCATGGCCGTCATCCGCGGGCTGCTGTTCGACCTCACCACCACCGGCGAACGCGAGCGCACCGATCTCGCCCTGGAGCAGTTCGCCGCCCTCCTGCAAGCGCCGATCGCCAGCACTCGAAGCGGACAACGTCATGCGTAACCTCCGGCCGCATCAGCCCTTTGACTGGGTCCGCAGTCAACTGGCGGGAAGAGCGACTCTGGCGAGATCCAAAGAGCGCCCGCGTCCCGTTGCACCGCCACAGGATCAGAGGGGTGTTGTTAGCCCTCTTGCCCCCCTTCGCGGCCAGGCACTTGTCGTGGTGGGCGCCCGCATACGGCCAGATCCGGCAGTGGCGCTGCCCTGAGCTGCAGTTGAAGATGAAGCTCTGGTTCGTGCGGCCGTTGCAGTTCCACAGGATGAGCTGTGTACCCTTGCGGTAATTGCCGGGGATGTCCACGCAGAGGCCCATGTTCCGCGCCGGGTGAATCCGGTAGGCATTGTGGAAGTCGAGCGCTTCGACGTACCACTTCTGGTTCGACTGTCCGACGCAACGGTATTGGTCAATTTTCGCCCCTTTGCGTACGCCCCCGTGGGCGGTGATGCAAGGGCCGCTGAAGTGCTCCGGAAGCCACCGGTAAGTGCCGGGGAAGCGCAGCGCGTTTTCAGCTGCCTTGGCTCCCTGTGACGCTGTTGCGGCGGGCGGGTCGGCCTGCGCGGGGACAGCTGCAGCCAGGCCGCCGGCCATGGTGATCGCCGCCGCGGCGAGCATGAGCCGGTTGTACATGTGCATGATCCGATTCCCTTCTCCTCTGGTCTTGTCTGACAGGCAGGACGCGCCGGCGGGGCAGTTCGACGGGACTCGCCCAGCCCTGCAGCAGTGGGACTCATCGCCTAGCGAGGTGGTAGCCGGCGGTCGGTTTCACGCCGAAACCTGTCCAGCCCTGTTGGCGATGTGTCGCAGTGTGGGCGGCGGTGCGGACACAGCCGTCGAACACCCCGGCCTACTTGGCGTCCTGGACGGTTCGGCGCCGGTTGGCCGTCCGGTTCTCGCCCATCAGTACGATCCGGTGCGGGCGTACATTTCGTGGGGGTCGTTACCGACGTAGGACCAGGCGGTGGCGAAGCCGGTGGTGTTCTTGTCGTTGAGCATTGGCGAGAGCATCTCGCGGGTGCCGGTTTTGTGGTTGCAGGTGTAGTGCTTCATGTCGCTGTTGCGCCAGATGTTGCACCCCTTGCCCGTCCACTTGTCCGTCGGGACGTTGGCGTCGACCATGGCCCACACGGTGCGGCAGCCGCGGCTGTACCACAGCGACGCGGTGACCGACACGTGCAGGTGGTAGCGCGAGCTGTAATACTTGTCGGTCTTCTTGTGGACGATACGTCCGGTGCTCGCGCAACCGGTGTAGATGGGATCCTTGCCGTCCCACGTGCGGCTGGTCGCGTCGGCAGGGCTGGTGAAGACCAAGGTGGTGCCCGCCACCAACGCGAGAGCAGCCATCCCGATCGACTTGCGTGCGCGCACTTCGCTTTTCCTTCCTCGATGCAGTGTGAGAGTCCCGGCACGAGGCTCGGAATGAGAGCCTCTGCCCGTGCTCGTTGCTGTCACGTCATTGAGTTCAGCGGTCCGGGGATTGAATGGGCAGCCGGTTTTGCCACCCTGATCAATGGCTGCATTGCAGGTCACGGGCACGGCGCACGACGCTGACCAAAGAAGGCGCCTGTCGTTTGCTCTTCTTCCCGGGCGTGCGTAGCGTCCGGGTGATCGCGCCGCGTCCACGGGGGAGGCGGCGGGTAGAGGGGGTGAGCCATCGATGGCAGGACGTCCGGAGAGCCCACTCGATCCGAGTGCGGGGCCGGTTGCACGGCTCGCCGCCGAGTTACGCAAACTCCGGGGGGAGGCCGGGAGTCCGACGTACCGAGTGATGGCGCAGCGCACAGGGCAGGGTGCGAGCACGCTGTCGCAAGCGGCCGGGGGTGAGCGGCTGCCGACCCTGCCTGTAGTCCTCGCATACGTGCGTGCCTGCGGCGGCGATGAGGAGGAGTGGGAGGCGCGGTGGCGTGAGGCGGCCTCGGAGGCGGCGGCCGATCCCCGAACCGAGGACGAGAACGCCGAGCCCCCGTACCGGGGCCTGGCCCGCTTCGAGCCCGGCGACGTCGGCCTGTTCTTCGGCCGGGACCAGCTCACCGACCGCCTGCTCGAGCTGACCCGCTCTCGCCGGTTTACGGCGGTGTTCGGCCCCTCGGGCAGCGGCAAGTCCTCCCTGCTGCGGGCCGGCCTCATCCCTCGCCTGCGCACCGAGGACCAGTCCGGTCCGCAGCCGACCGCATTACGCGTCCTCACCCCCGGCGAACACCCGATGCGCACACACGAGCAACGGCTGATGCCGAAGGACGCCGACGGCGACACATGGTTGATCGTCGACCAGTTCGAAGAGCTTTACACCCTCTGCCACGACCCGGCCGAACGTGATCAGTTCATCGACCGGCTCCTGGCCGCCACTGAACCCGCGAACCAGCTGCGCGTCATCATCGCCGTACGCGCCGACTTCCTCGGCCGGTGCGCCGAACGCCCTGACCTGACCGCCGCCCTGCAGGATGGCACCGTACTCGTCGGCCCTATGAGCGGGGACGAAGTACGCCAGGCCATCGTCAAACCCGCACAGGCCGCTGGGCTGATCGTGGAACGCGGACTGACGACGCGCATTCTCAACGAGGTCGAAGGGGAACCCGGGGCCCTACCGCTGATGTCGCATGCACTGCTGGAGACCTGGCGTCGTCGCAAAGGCCGCGCCCTCACATCGGAGGCATACGAGGCCGCTGGCGGCCTGCACGGCGCCATCACCCGCACCGCCGAGGACGTCCACGCGAGCCTCACCCCGACGCAGGCCGATCTCGCCCGCCGCGTTCTGCTGCGGCTGATCACGCCTGGTGCCGGAACCCCGGACACCCGTCGGCCCGCCCAGCGCGAGGAGTTCGACTTCGGTGATACCGCCGACACCGCGATCGTCCTGAACCGTCTGGCCCGGGCGCGCCTGGTCACACTCGACGAGAACACGGTCGACATCGCCCATGAAGCCCTCATTACCGGGTGGCCCCGACTGCGGCATTGGATCGACGAAGCCCGTGAGCGCCTGCGCCTGCACCGTCAACTCACCGAAGCCGCACGGGCCTGGGACAGCCTCAGCCGCGACCCCGGCGCACTCTATCGCGGCACACGTCTTGCGGTGGTGGCGGAAGCCTTCACCGACCCTGGCGACCTGACCGCCCTGGAAAGGGCCTTTTTGGCGACGAGCCTGGAGGCACGCCGTCAGGAACAGCGAGCGGCCACCCGTACCACCCGGCGGCTGCGGGCTCTCAGCGCTGCTCTGGCGGTCCTGGTACTGCTCGCCTCCGTGGCCGCTGGCACGGCCTTCGAACAGCGCTCCACGGCCCGGAGTCAACGGGACATCGCCGTGTCCCGGCAACTCACCGCCGAGGCCGCTGAGTTACGCGGCGCAGACACGTCGTACAAGAACCAGAACGTGTCCGTCGCGGCCCAGCTGGACATCGCCGCCTACCGCATGCATCCGTCGCCGCAGGCCTACACGGACCTGGTGAACGCCACGGCGACTCCACTGTTCTCCGTCATCACCGACAAAACCCCGTACCAGCAGACGGCCGTGCTGGGCCCGGACGGCCATACCCTCGCAACCACGGCGGGCGACGGCAGGATCCGGCTGTGGGATGCCAACGTTCCTACTGAACCCAGGCAAATCGGCCGCCCCATTACAGGCAGCTTGATGGCATTCAGCCCGCACGGACACACACTCGCCACCATCGCCGTCAGCACGGGGACGCACACCAAGGGCGTGCTCCGCATGTGGGACACCACGCACCCCGCCGACCTGATCCCGCTCGGAGCGCCCGTTCCCGTCGGCGACGTCGATGCCTTGACCTTCAGCTCCGATGGGCAGACGCTAGCCATCACCTCTGACACCGACGACGGCGCCGACACCCAGGTCCAGCTATGGGACACCAGCCAGCCAGCGCATCCCAGCCGCCGCGGCAGTCCCCTGCCAAACACGGGGGCGACGTTCAGCCCCACCGGGCACCTCCTAGCAACCGTGAGCTACCAAGCGGAGGGGTACACAGTTCAACTGTGGGATGTCACGCGACCAGCCCACGCCACGCGGCTCGGCAAGCCTCTGCCCGGTGCGGACGTGCTATTCAGCCCTCGTGGGAACATGCTGGTCACCTCAACCGTCGGCAGCGATGACTTCAGCGGCAGCATCCAGCTGTGGGACATCGCCCGGCCGGACCATGCCAAGCGCCTCGGCAGTCCTCTCCAGATCCCCCATGCCGACCTCTCGGCGATGGCTTTCAGCCCCGACGGCCACGTCCTGGCCACCGCGCTGGACAACACGGTCCGCCTGTGGAACGTCACCAACGCGGACGGGCCCATCGCTGTGGGCCAGACCCTCGGCCAGCCGGGAGTTGATTCCCTGGACTTCGGTCCCGACGGCCACACCCTGATCGCCGCCGGGGACACCATCCGTGTCTGGACTCTTCCCCCTACCTTCCTGACGGGCCGGGGAGGCTCCATCGGCGCGGTGTCCTTCAGCTCCGACGGGGCCACTCTGGCCACGGTCACCGACTTCGACACATTCGACGCCAACACCCGTGGGGTCCTGCTGTGGAACGTCAGCGACCCCGCGTCCCCGCGAAGTCTCGGTGGACGATTACTCGGAACGACCGCGGCGTTCAGCCCTCGCGACCGGGTCCTTGCCTCGGCCGGCAGCGGCAGAGTCTGGCTTTGGGACACCCACGATCCCGCACATCCCAAACGCCTCGGTCCTCCGCTCCGCGTGTCGGGAAACTGGATCACGTCGGTGGCCTTCAGCCCGGACGGGCACACCCTCGCGGCCGCTGTCGAGGAAATTGAGATCTACCTGTGGGACACCAGGGATCCCGCGCACCCCAAACGAGTCAGCAAGCCTCTCACCAGTACCACTGGTGACCTCACCGACGTGGCGTTCAGCGCCGACGGACGCACCCTCGCCAGCACCAACGACGACGAAGGCTCGTTCTGGGACATCAGCGAACGGCATCCCAAGAAGCTCAGCGACCGCCGTACCGGTCTGGGCCTGCTCCTCGGCAACGGTGCCAACTCCTTTGCCGCTGTCGCCTTCAGCCCCGACGGGCATGCTCTCGCCACTGCAGGAGACGATCAAGACGTCCGGCTGTGGCACCTTCCCGGCAGCGGTCTGCCGACGCTCCTCGGGAACCCGCTCAAGGAGCACTCCAAGCCTGTGTCCGCCGTCGCCTACAGCCCCGACGGTCGTGCCATCGCAACGGGCAGCGAAGACGGTACAGCCAGGCTGTGGGATCTGGACGTCGACCGGGCTATCCGGCGCATCTGCGCCGCCACGCAGCACACCCTCACGGAGAAGGAGTGGCGGCAGTACGTCGGTGATATCGCCTACCGGCCACCGTGCTCGTGAAGGAGCGATGCACCACTACCTGCCCCGGCCAGTGAACGTGCTCACTCGGGGGAGGGGAGAGGGGCGAGTCTGCGGCCGCTGCCGCGTTTCTTCAGGGCAAGGTTCTCGTGGTAGAGGTTTGCGGTCACCGTCGCGAGGGCGTCGAGTTTGCCGTTGAGCTGAGTGATCTCGGCTCTCGCTTTGCGAAGCTGCTTGCGGAGCTCGGCGATCGTCTCGTCCCGGGCGACCTCGCCTGGGCTGCGCAGGACGGGCCGGGCGACCTTGGCGTTCCACTCGGCGAGGATGTCGTCGGCGCGGTGGACGGTGGCGTGGCTGACCTGGGCTTCGCGGGCGAGGTTCTCCTTGGTCAGGGCGCCGTCGGTGTGCAGGGGTTCGCCGGCCAGCAGTCGGGCCATGGCCTCGCGGAGCTTGATGGCGGTCTTGGCGGACACCGGCATCAGGCGGTGACTCCTTCGTGTCGAAGCTCGCGGGTGATGCGCTGGACATCGGCGAGACGGATCAGGATGGCCTCGCGGCCGGGCGGTGACAGGGTGGGGTCCTGGGCTCTGGCTGTGAGGTCGTCTTCCTCGGCGATCCAGATCGGAGCATGCCGTCGGGTGATCACGGAGTTGCGGCAGCGGTCGGGTTGGCAGGCGCCGATCAGAGGGGCCGTGCCGCGCTGATCGGCGGGCAGCTCGTTCTGGCACTCGGCCTGCGGGGCGTCGAACATGCAGTGATTGACGGTGCCCAGGTGGAGGTTGGTGAACTGGGTGGCGAGCAGGGCTGCCTCGGCCTGTTCATCGGCGATCTGCGCCCGTAGGACGGGGTTCTCGTTCATGGTCGAGATGACCGTGTCCAGTCCGGCGTGGAGCCGGTCGGCGCCGGGCCCGACTGCGACCTTCTCGCCTGTCCGGCGGGTCCTTAGCAGGTCGACCAGCCGGAGTGCGGCGGCGTACTCGAGTTGCTGGTCGAACTCCTTGGCCCAGGTGGTGTCCATCTGCGCGTAGCCCTGGGTGGTGCAGTTGGCCAGTGCCCGGCGGGCGGCGTGCTTCAGCTGGAGGCCGAGGGCGATTTCGGAGCCCGGCTCGCGTCCGGTGATCACCGACATCGTTCTGCGGAACATGTGTGAGCGGACGTGCGCGTCGGGGATGGTCTCCAGGCCGTAGGTGTCGGCGCTGGCGTTGACGTGCTTGATGAAGTAGTCGATGTCTTCGGCGGCGATGATGCCGCGATCACCGCGGTTCTTCTTGCCTCGGGGTGGCTTGAGGCTGGCGAACAGGTGGGTGGGGTGCCAGGAAAGCTGTTCCGCGACGGCGATGGCCTCGGCGACCGGCTCGATGATCCACCAGAACGACTCAGGCCGTTCCGGATCGTGCTTGATCTTGTGAGATCTGATGGCCGGGGACCCGTAGTAGGTGGTCACGGCGTTGCGCTGGATCTCCTGCACTTCCGAGTCTCGCATGAGACTCGTTGCGGTGACGAAGACGTAGCAGGCGGCCCTGAGCATGCGCAGCTCGACGATCAGTTCCGCCTGGGTGATGTGCGTGCGCCAGGGACGTGTCGTGCCGTCCTTGCAGGTGATGAGGGCGGCGTCAGGGCAGGGCTGGGGGATCGACCAGTAGCGGTTGGCGGCCATCACCACGGTTCGCCCTGCGGTGACCGCCTCCGCGACCAGCTGGCGCCGGGCCCGTCCTGACGCCGCATGGAAGGTGAAGCGATCGCCGGTCGGGATGCCCCAGATCAGGCGGGCAAGGGTGCTCCAGATCACCGTTCCTGCCTGGCCGACGCCGTCGTCGGCCGACCGGATGGGAACGAAGTTGTCCGGGTGGGCCAGCCACTGCCGGAGCTCCTCGTCGATCACGGCTGCGGACGGGCGGGTGCCGGCGGGGGCATGGCGGGGAGCATTGACGACGGCTGCGGCGACTTTTCCCCGGACCGCGTGCGTGCGGCCCTGGGCGACCACGGCGAGGACGGCAGCCCGGCGGGCCAGGGCGCGTGCGCGTGGCGAGCGGCTGTGGGCCGCGAAGATGCTGTCCTGCTGTCCTGCGGTGATCAGCTCGCTGAGCACTGTCCAGATGGGATCGCCTGCCCTAGTGCCATGACGGTTGACGGCGTGAACCGGCACGCGGTGGCCAGGGTCGGCCAGCCAGGCGGCGATCTGGGCATCGGTGTCGTCGGCGGTCTGGGCGACGTGCCGGCGAGGTGCTGCCCCTTGGCCGAGGTCCACGGCCAGGTGCTCGAAGTGGTCTTTCCAGCGCAGGATGTCGGGGGCGAAGGTGTGGACGTACGTCCAGGCGGCGCGGATCAGGGGCCACCAGGTCTGCGGTGGGATGGTCGGGGTGGCCAGCGCGGCGTCGTCCGTGGTGGCGTTGAGTACGGCTTGGCGTCCGATCTCGGCGGCGGAGCGTTCGTCCCACGGGTCGTCGAACGGCGTGACGCCGGTGACGACTGCGGCGAGTTCCCGCAGGGTACGGACGGCGCCCAGGTGGTTGGCCACCGTCGTGTCGCCGACTGTCGCGGCCAGTTCGTCCAGGAAGGACTGCCAGTCTGCCGCGGACCAGCGGCCCGGGTCCGCCGGAAGGCCCTGCCGCCGTCCCCACCTCAAGATCACCCGCAGCTTCTGGCAACACATCTTGACCGTCGGGAAGGCCACCGGCTCGGCCGAACGGTAGATGGCCACCTTCCGCAGCACTCGGTGAGTGGGGTTGAACTGGGCAAACGCGATCTCCCGCAGCTGCAGGGTGATCAGCGGGTCCTCCGGCGCGAAATGGATCTTGTATCGGGTGGGAGGCTGGTTGGCGGGGCGGCCGATGCAGTCGCCGGACCAGAAGCCGGTGTCGCCGAAGCGCGGGACGACAATGCCTGCGACGAGGCGGTAACCGGGGCCGAAGACCGGCTCGTCGTCGCGGAAGTGGGCCGAGACGGCGGGTTGGAGCGCCGGCTGAGGGGTCATCGATCGAACTCCGTTCGCTGACCCAGCGGCAGGTCAAGACGAAGGCTCAGGTCAAGGACCTGCTGACGGGCCGCGGGCAGCAGGTCGGCGCATTCGGTGAAGACTTCCTGCAGCGCGGCTGCCTGGCGGCCCCAGACGGCCTGCCATTGGGGCGGAGGAAGCGCGGCCCGCATCCGCTCGATGTGATCGGACAGCATCACCAGCCGCGGCAGCTGGGACGTGAAGATCACCGCGTTGCGGCAGAGCATGCACATCGCCGGCGCAACATGGCACACCTTGCCGTCACTTCGGTGGGGAGAGTCGTAGGGGTCACGGCAATGCGTCAGCCCCATGTCCAGCTCGCCCGCGCGGATCGCCTTCGCCTCCGTCGAGCTCAGCCCCAGCGACTCGGCGACCTCCCGCTCCTCCAACTGGGGCTCGGCGGCGGCATCGACGAACACCGGTTTCTGCGCGACGCGTTGGAACACCCACTGCTGGGACCGGTTGATGGCCTGTCCCGCCAGGACGTGCGCGGTCGTGCCGTGAGCGTAGTGGCCGCGGTAGATCTCGACGTGGTGGTCGTCGCCGGCCAGGTCACTGAGCGAGCCGCCCAGGACGACCGCGCGGACCACCTTGGCCGTCTTGCGTAGGCGCCGCACATCGTGCGGCTGGGAGATGACCAGCGGCCGCCCCTCGCTGTCGTCTTGGACAGAGATCCAGTGCGTGAACCGCCGCTGGTCGTGGGTGAACTCGGCGCATGCGGCACCGAGCCCGCCGGTGTCCTTGCGGTAATCCACCGCCAGGAACAGCCACGGCTCGCCGGCGAAGGCATCCCGGGCCGGGCCGGTGACCGCCAGCAGGCGTCGCAGCAGGCCAGGAACGTCCCAGGCGCCCGACCCGGCGAAGCATGGATCCTCTTCACTCCGTCGTGTGGTCTGTCCGAGGTGAAGGTCGGCCCGGATGCGGCCGGCCCGGTTCTTCTGCTGGACCAGTCGAACCCCGCCGTCGGTGAACTCGATGTCGGGGACCTTCAGATCGTGGAGTTCCTCCGGGGTCGTGTCGGACATGCCCAGAAGGAGCAGGACCCGAAAGGCGTGCAGATCCATCTCGTCGGCGAACACGGTGCGTCCCAGGGCCCGGACCAGGGCCCGGACACCGGGGCGCCGGGTCTTGTCGTCGTTCTTCCATGCGGGCAGCAGGCCGCGGATCTCCGGCGGCCACCACCTGGGCTCAGAGGGCAGTTCCCTCTTCAGAACCTTCGAGGTGATCATTCCGGCGCGGGCGGCCCACAGCAGGTTGGGCAGACTGCGCCAGCCGCCGTCGCGGGGGTCCATCCCGGCGGCCAGGAGATCGCGGCCGCGCTGGAGCCGGGCCTCCGTCGCCCGTACTTGTGCGCGGGCCGCATCCCGCAGGGCGATCCGCTCGCCGTTGGTGAACTCATCCAGCGGTTTGCCTCGCGGAGCTCGGAAGGCGGTGGGCGCCTGGGTACGGGCCTTCAGGTTCTCGCAGACCCTGACCCCGGACGCGGCGCGTTGTTCGATCATGGCCAGCAGGGCCTTGACCAGTGTGTAGGGGTGCTTGGACTGCGGAAACTCCTGGCGCAGGGTCTCCTCCCATGCATAGATCACCTCGACGAGGTCGATCTCGTCACGGTCCAGCCGGACACGGGCTGGATCCAGGCCGAGTGCCCGGACGTACTCGTCCGTGAAGGCGGCGAACTTCCTGACAGCCCCGCCATAGTTGGCGCCAGCCGCCGTCGCCGATCCCCAGCGTGCGAGTGATCTTCACCCACTCGTCCGCGAGCTGTGCCGCCAGCACCGAGCACCGGTAGTCCGCGGGATTGATGCTGTGGCGCTTCGCCCGGCCCCGGTGTTCCGAGGTGATCACCCGGATCCCGGCGTGGTCCAAAGCGGGCCTCGGCGGCGGGACCTCGGCGCGGACCCGGACCTTGCGTTCTCCCCGACGGGCCATCAGGCCGCCCCCGCCCCGACCAGCACGGCTGCGTAGTCGGCGTAGGTCTTGTCCCGGTCGTTCCACTCCGCGATCGCCTGGCTGACCAGCAGGTTCGTGGTACGGATGTAGGTGAGATACCGAAGCGTGGAGCTTGGGCGCCGGTGTCCCAACAACCGCTGCAGAATGAGCAGCGGATTCCGCGAGAGATGATCGGCGAGGTAGGCGCCGTGCCCGCCGGCGGCCAGCCGCTCGGACTCCTCCCGCAGGACCAGCTGCGTGAGCATCTGCAGCATGTAGATCGCGAAGGTGTGGCGCGTGTCGTGGATCCGCAGCCGGGCCCACGGTGGGAGAGCTGCTCGCCCTGGCCGCCGAAGCCGCGGGCGGCCGACACCACCTGGTCGCGGTCCAGATGCCGGTGAGCCTGGTGATGATGACGCCGATCACGCAGGCCCTTCACGGCAGGGGACCGCTCCCGGCCGCCGCCGGGGCGGGGCTGCGGGTGATGGCGTCGGCGCCGCTGCACGGCGGCGAGCTCCCCGGCATCGTCGATCAGGAGCTCGCCGACCTCATCCGGCCGGGCCTGACCCCCGCACAGGCGTGCGTCCTCGCGGTCGCGTCATGCCCAGGAGTGACGGACGTCCTTCTGGCCGCCTCCGGTGCGCCACACTGGAGTCAGGCGGCCGACGCCGTCGCCCAACCCTCCCTGACCGCCGCCCAGTTGCAGGAGATCACTGGTGTACTCGCCTCCCCCTGACCCGGACACCGAACAGCGCATGCGCGCCCGCCACGCCCGCGCCGCGAAGGCCCTGGACGTACGAGTCGAGCCGGGCGGGGAGTTCTGGGGTTGGGCCGGGCGCACCCTGGGTGCCCCTGCCCGCACCGCCACCGGGCAACCGGCGTGGCTGCGGCTCGTGGCCGCACCGGAGGACAAGGCGTCGGGGAAGCTGTGGGACGGTGCCCTCGACGCCCAGCACGTCTTCGGGGACCTCGACGGGCGCCGGCCCGCCCTCCTGGCTGTCCACGACGCCGTCGACGACGGCACCGCCTACCGGGCGGAGCTGTCGGCCCGCGCCGACTAGCCGGTCCTTTCCGACGACCCGGGTGCTGCCCTTGTCCGGACATGTCCGAGGACATGTCGACCGTGACTTCGGCGACCAAGACCGGCTCGGCCAGCTGTACCGGAGCTGCTGCCAGGGCGGCGATGAGCGGAGGGCATGACGGGCACCAGCCATTAGAAAAGGTTGACGCTGGTTGGTTCATCTGTTCAGCGGATTTTTGGCAGGGCCGTGTCCGGGTGTGCGGCGTGCACGTACTTGACGGCGATATGAGGGTGGATGCCGAAGAGCCGGTGTCGGGGCGGCAGTGGCTGCACGCGCTGGTGCCATCGGCCAGCAGTCGCCGGGCCTCTTCCGGGCTGACGGGCCGGTGCCGTTTGCCAGTCATGTAGCAGGTACCCCGATGGACCTGCACGGGCGGCCGGCCGACCCCGATACCGAGTTCGACGATCCAGTCCGGCGGGCTCGGCCTCGCGCGCCGACCGCGCTCCTGCTCGGCCTGCCGCTGCACCAGCTGCGCAATCTTGCGGTCGATGCGCGCCAGCCACATCGCGTGCCACACCCGCAGGGTGCGCAGCTGCTCCAGCTCAGGCGGCAGGTCGTCGGGGCCTGAGCATCGACACCGACGAGCAGATCGCGCTCACCGAGGTCCTCGGCAACTGTCCGAATGTTCCCGTCACGGTCACACCGGCCCGCTGATCCCGGCCCGGCCAGATGCCCGGTCGATGATGGGAAGGGCTGGCGACGAGCGTCCAGGGTGGCCTGCGTGGCGTACGGCGGTCTGCAGCGGGGAATCAGCGCCAACACTCGTCAGGCTCCCTGCTTCGCCGGGCTTGACGGTTGCGGACGACGGCGGCGTTGCCCAGGAGTACAGCCGTCAGCAGTAGTTCGGAACTCAGGCAGACTGCCCGGCTCGCGATGGCCGCTGCCGCCGCTGCGGTCACCGGGAGAACCTGTACCAGGACTCCGGCCATGAGCAACTCCCGGACTACTGCGCCGTCCGGCAGGAAGACCACGAGCATGCCGGACACGGCGGCCAACGAGAACGCGCCGATGCTCAGCGACAGGGACCGCATGGCCGGTGCGCCGAGCGCCATCACCAGCAGCCACAGGTGCAGCCCCGAGAGCAGTCGGCAGGCGAGCAGCCAGCCGATCGCGGCACGGGTCTTGGGCCCGGTGGTCACCGCGGGTGGCTCCTTTCTGGTCAACCTGGCCACCACCGCGGCTGTTCGGCCGACGAGCTCCGGTCGTATGAGGACGAGGCCGAGCAGCAAGGCCGGGGCGAGCAGCAGCCAGCTCCAGCCGCCCAGTGCCCCGGGGCCGGCCAGGGCCCCCACCAGCAGGCCGGTGAGCAGGATCACCGGGACGTTGAGGAGGAAGACGGCGATGCTGGCCTTGCCTGGTACCCCGGCGCGTTTGGCCAGCCTCGCCTGGGTGATCGCCACCCAGAACTGGCCGGGCAGATACTTGGCGGTCATGCCGAAGAAGTAGATGCGCGCCGCCTGCAGCCTGGGCAGTGGATGCCCGACTTCGGCCATGATGCTCCTCCAGGAGAGCATCGCGCACAGCAACGCCAAGACGTTGAGCGCTCCGGAGGCCGTCAGGTACGGCAAGGCCCGCAACGTCAGTACCGGGCGCGCGGCGGACCAGTCCTGCCCCTGCACCGTCCAGCACAGGCAGACGACGATCGTGCCCACCGTCACCCAGCGCAACACGGGCCGGAGGAGTCGCCTGATCCCTCCATGGCTCACCCTGACTCCTCCGCTCCGGACCGGCGAGCCATCGCCTGCCGGTAGACGGTGACCGTCGCGGAGACCGCCGTCGACCACCGGAAGGACTGGCGGACGTGCTTGCGTCCGCGTCGCCCGACCTCCGCCGCTGTGGCCGGGTCGTCCAGCAGCGAGACGACCAGCCGTGCGAGCTCGGCAGGGCTGTCACCGGTCATCCGGAGAGCCGCTCGGTGCTCCCCGTCGTACGCGATGGTCTCCGAGAACCCCGGGCCCAGGACGACTGGCACTCCGGTCGACATGGCCTCGACCGACACGAGCCCGAAAGGTTCGTAGGCCGAGGGGAAGACGCAGACATCGGCCGCCAGGTAGTGCTGCTGTACCTGGTCGTGCGGCAGATAGCGGTGGTAGACATGGACGCGGTCCTGCATGCGGAGTTCGGCCACCAGGTGGTCCACCGCGGCGTCCTGGTCGGTTCCCGCGAGCCCGGCACCGAGAACGAACAGCCGAATGTCCGGGTGGCGTTCCGCGATCAGCGGCAGGGCGCGCAGCAGGAGATGGATGCCCTTCATCCGACTGAGCCGACCCGCGAAGACCAGGATCCGGGCCTCGGGTGGCAACCCGAAGGCCGCCGCCAGTTTCCGCCGTGCCAGGTCCGGCGCCCCCTCGACGGCCTCCGCTTCGGAGGCGGGGCCTCGGTCCTCGTAGCCATGCGGTACGACCCGGATCCGGTCGGCCGGCCAGTCGTGCCGGATCAGCAGTGCCTTCATCTCGGGAGTCGGCACGATGATCAGGGTGCCGAGCCGGCTCATCCACCGCTGGACGGTGCCGATCAGCCCGAACGGGTCGGGTATCTCCGACCCGGCGGCCATCGTCAGCTCGGTATTGTGGACATGGTAGACGGTCGGCAGTCGCAGCAGGCCGGCGGCGAGGATCCCCGCCGGGGCGCTCTGCCAGTCGTGCACGGCGACAACGGCGTGACGCGGCAGGGAGCGCAGCAGGGCCAGGAAGACCATGAGGTTGAAATGCAGCAGGGCCAAGCCGAACCATCCCTGGCCGCGCAGCGAGCCCCGGTTTCCCGGTTCGATGAGCCGGCGTTTCAGGCCCCTCGGCATGCCTGGCCGCCGGATCTCGATGCCGTCCGCGTCCAGTGCCTTCCGCGGAAAGTCACCCGGACAGTTCATGGTGAACAGCGTCAGCCTCAGGTCCGCGTGGTCGTGGTGCAGTCGGTGCAGTGACCGCTCGGCGTACTCGGCCAGTCCCCCAAGGTTCCAGGGCGGATACTGGTGGCACACCGCGACCACTCGTCGTAACTCCGACATGTCCGTCCTCTCACGCTGCTCGATGCTCCTGTGTGACCAGACTGCGGAATGCCTCCTCGTGGGCATCCAGGAAGCCCTCGCCGCCGAACAGTTCCCTGGCTCTGCGCTGGCCGGCCAGACGGTCCGCCCGTGAGGTCCCGGCCAGGTCGAGCAGCGCCCTGCGGAGCGCCTCCGGATCACGCGGCGGAACCAGTCGGCCGAAACCCGTGGCCTGGACCGGGTAGCGGGACCCGGCGAGATCAGTGGTCGCGGAGGGGACGCCGGCCATCATGGCCTCGACCTGGACGATGCCGAAGGATTCGGATATCGACGGCAGCGCGAAGACGTCGATGGAGGCGTAGAAGTCGCGGACGCGTTCGCCGCGCAGCAATCCGAGGAACCGCACACGTGGGTCGTCACCGGCCTCGGCACGGAGCCGGGCAATGTTGCTTCCGCCGGCGACTGTCTGGTAGTCACCGGCGATCAACAGCCGCCCCTTGGGGTCATCGATGGCCCGGAAGGCGCGGATGAGGTATTCGATGCCCTTGTCGTCGGCGATGCGCCCCATGAAACCGATGTGCAGCCCGTCTCCGTCCCGCAGCCGGGGAGTCCCCCCGCTGCGGTCCACACAGGGTGAGGGAATCGGGCGGAAGGGCCGTTGCCGGATGGCCGGCCACAGCCGCGAACCGCGTGCCTGGTCGTCGCTGTTGGCGATCACCAGGTCAGCCCGCTTGACCGTCGCCCGGCACGAGTGGTCGGCCAGGCGCATGGCCACGCGGTTCATGGGGGTGTCCGGAAGGAAGGCGTCGATGTGGTACGTCGTCACCACGCGTGCTCTGGGCCTCAACGCCATCAGGAAGGCGGCCTCGGGCATCGGCAGATGCAGGTGGAGCAGGCGTGAGCGGGCGGCCAGGCGAGCGGCCAGCAGCGGGAGCCGGGGTGTGACGAAGCCCCTGCTGATCCGGGCCAGCACCGGTGCACGGAAGACGTGTACGCCGTTCAGCTGCTCCTGCCAGGGCAGCATTGGGTCATGTTGGGCGCAGGCCACCGCGACCTTCCAGCCTCGTCCGGCCAGCCCCTCGGCCGTGATCCTGGCCGCCTCGGTGAGACCGCTGACATAAGGCGCGTAGTAGTCCAGGGCGACTGTCACGTCGAACCTGTCGGGAATTGCCATAGTTCACCTGTCATCTCGTTGGTCTACGACGGATATCTGCAGTACTTGAGCCATGTGGTCGGACATTGCCCGGGGGGAGATGAAGCGGTAGCTCCTCACCTTCACGTCCGCGGTGCTGAAGACCCAGTCCAGACGCCAGAGCCGGGGCAGCGAGATGCCGAAGGCTGGCCACGAACGGGGGAACAGGAACCCGCCGGGATCCCGGCGTTCCACTCCGCCCGGCAGGGTCAGCAGCTGGCCCCACGCGCTGTTGAAGTCGCCGGCCACCAGGCGCGGCAACGGGTTCCGGGCCAGGTCCGCCCGCAGGGCCGTGAGTTCCGCCTGCCGGCGGCGGTACTCGTCGTGCGTGTAGCGGTAGAACTTCTTGGTCAGCGGCGACAGCTCAAGGTTGACCGGCACCGCGAGGTGCACGTTATACAGGGACATCACCGTCGTCCCGTACCGGACGTCGGTGCGCAGCACCCGGCTTCCCCTCCAGTCGGTGTCGGGGGCCGGGAGAAGCCGTTGGGCGACGAGGGGGATCCGGGAGATCGTCACGAGTTCGCTGGCCGCGGCGATCCGGTAGCCCGGGAAGGCGGCGCGCAGCCGTGCGAGGTCGTTAATCCTCACGGGACCGTCGTCCCAGTACAGGTATTCCTGGAGGAGGTACACGTCGGCATGCTGGGCGCGTAGATAGGCGTAGAAGGCTGTGGCGTCGTCAGTCATGCGCCAGTAGTCGGTGTTCCACGAGAAGACCTTCAGCGTGCCCGTCCGGGGGCCGGAGCCGCTGTCGCCGAAGGTGGCAGTGGGCGCGAGACCCGCGAAGGGAGCCCCTGCCAGAAGGGCGGTCACCAGAGCCGCGCTGGCCCAGCGACGGACCGGACGCGCGAATTGCGCGCAGGCGAGCAGTGCCAGCGGGACGACGACCAGGGTGATCGGCGGCATTGTCTCGACGATCAGCCAGACCCACCACCGGCCGGCGAGCAGCAGGTGTGCGGCCAGGAACGCGATCCACAGCCCGGTCCCGATGACCACCGACCGAGTGCCGAGGCCCCAGCGAGGGTGAGGTGGTTGCGCCTCGGTCACGTCCTCGGCGAGTTCGCTCACGCTCATGAGCCCTGGCCTGCAACCGGATCCGGCACTCCCCCGAACGTCCCGTGTACGACGGCCTGGAGGACGATCCAGGCCAGCAGGCTGAGGACCGCGGTCGCCACGATGATCCGGTCCCTGACGAGGGTGCGCACCGGATCGGCATCGCCGCCGGACGTCGCCACGATCTGCAGGTACCGATAGAGCCCGAGCAGCGTGAGCGGGAGAAGGACAGGCGCGGCCCATACGCCATACGGCGGTTCGTACGTGTTGAGGAAGAACACCAGCATCGTCACCCCGAGCCCCGCGCTGAGCAGGACCAGTTGGTCGACAAGGGGCTTGGTGTATCCCCGCAGTGCCGGCCGATGGCTCGGATCGGCGAGCTCGAGTTCACTACGGCGCTTGCCCAGTACAACCACGGTGGCCAGGAGGAAAACCCCCAACGTCGGCCACCACGAGGTGTCCAGCTGCACGGACACGTAGCCCGTGATCAGCCGCAACCCGAACCCGGCTGCCACCACGAAGATCTCGACCACCGGCACGTGCTTGAGTCCGAGACAGTAGGCGAGGTTCAACGCGAGATAGGCGCCGATTGGAACCGCCAGCAGCGGCTCGACAAGGATGATCAACAGGGCGAGGGCCGCGATGACGGCACCGCCGGTGAACGCGGCGGCGGAGACGGAAATCCGCCCGGCGGCCAGGGGCCGGTGCCGTTTGCCGGGATGGAGCCGGTCCCGTTTACGGTCGGTGATGTCGTTGGCGATGTACACAACTGACGACGCCAGGGTGAAGACGACGACCGCGGCGGCCAGGTGGAGCATCCCACGGGCCGTCCAGATCTGAGGGTGCAGCAGTGGAAGCGGCACCATGATGGTGTTCTTGACCCACTGATACGGGCGCACCAGCGTGATCAGATCGCGTACCGGCCCCCCTCGCGGCGGCGGGGCCCCGGGAGTCGGTCCGTCAGGCTGCGTGGGTGTTTGCGTCGGTGTGTCGAACACAGGGTTCTCCTTGGTGACACATCAGAAGAGGATCTTCGCCAGCCCCAGGGCGCCTTGCCGCCAGGGCTGGTTGCTGGTGCGTCCGCTGACAGCCGGGACCGCACCATGGCGGTTCTCCCGCCACCACCGATAGGTCTGGAGGATCGCGTCCTGGTTGGACTGCTGAGGGACGAAACCGAGACGCTCACGCGCCCTCTCGACGCTCACGTACGAGTCGGCGAGCAGCTTGGAGATCAGCCGCCCGTACACCGGCGATAGCCGGGAGCGCTCCAGTGTCCGGAGCAGTCCGACCGCGGGGCGGGCCGGTACGGACACGACCCGCTTGCCGTGTCCGGCTGCGTCCAGTACCGCCTGGAAGTCCTCGCGCAGGGTGCTGAACGAGGCCGCGCCGACGTTGTACGTGTCGTCGGCGGCCGTTGGTGGCGCCCGCAGGACCGTGATCAGGGCCTCGACCAGGTCATCCAGAGCGAGCATCTGGATCCGTACGTCACCGCGGCCCAGAACCGGGAAGTGGCGTCCTTCGTCGGCCCACTCGAAGAGCATCGCGAAGAGGCCCATGCGGCCAGGGCCCAGAAAGGTCTTCGGCCGGACGACGGACACACAGTGGCCGCGGGCACGGTAGGTCTCGGCCGTCTCCTCGGCCGCTGCTTTGGCCTCGCTGTAGGTGTCGACCGGTTCGCGGGGGTGGTCCTCGGGGGTGGGGACCAGCCGGGGAAGCCCGTAGACGGCCGTCGAGGACACGTGGACGATCCTGGACGTCCGCGCCCGCGCGGCAGCCTCCAGCACCGTGGCGGTGCCTTCCACGATCACCGATCGGATCTCTGCCGCAGGGTAGCTGGGCAGGGCCGAGGCACAGTGCACGACCGCGTCGGTTCCTGCGAAGGCCTTGTCGACCGTCAGGGGGTCGCGGATGTCCCCGGTGAAAGGAACCAGCCCCAGTGCAGGTGCCACTGGCTGGACATCGAGGGCATGAACCTGACAGCCCTGACGGAGCAGGCGCGCCACCAGATGGGAGCCCAGGACACCGGCAGCGCCGGTCACTGCTATACGGGAAGGCAGGGCGTTTGTCACCACAGCGTGCTCACCCGCTCCTGGACGAACCGCGTCACCAGCCGTGCCATGCCCTGGGCGAGGGTGGCGTCGAGCGCTTTGAGGAAGGACTCGACGTCGGCGGGCTCGGCCACCAGCGGGGGGCTGACGACCAGGGGGCTACGGCCGTTGAGCGTGTAGTACGTGTAGATGCCGTGGTCGCGGTACAGCGCGTTGACTACCGCCGACGTGATGATCTTTGTGCGCAGCAGCGGATCTCTGGCCGGCCCCGGAGCTGGCAGCTTGCCGAGCATGTCGAGCACCCGCGGACCACCGGAGAGGAAGACACCGAAGAGCGCGCCGGCCCCGCGGACGTCGGCGACCACGTCCGGGTAGGTCTTGCGGATGCGTTCCAGACCGGGCGCCAGCACCCGTTCCAGGGCGCGCGCCCGGCCGGGGAAATCGTCCTCGACGGCGACGGCGACCGCCTCGAGCGCTGTGGCCGTCTCCTCGCCGAAGCCGTAGTAAGTGGTGCTGGTGCTCTGCATCATGGCGTCGGTCATGTTGTCGTAGGCTTTGCGGAACACGGGCTCCCTGGCCACGAAGGCGGAGATGGAGGACTTGCCGCCGCCGAAGGACTTCGAGGTGGTCAGGATGTCCGGCACCAGCTCCGGGTACCGCATGAAGTGGAACATCGTGCCCGTCTTGCCCCAGCCGGTGTAGATCTCGTCGAAGATCAACACGATGTCCTCGGCCGTACACAGATCCCGCAGGCCCCACAGGAACTCGCCAGAGCACCACTGCATCGTTGAGGCGCTGAAGGGTTCCACGATGATGGCGTAGACGTCACTGCGCCCGTTCTTCCCGCGGAGGTCGGCGACAGCCGTACGGACCGACTGCAGATCGTCGTAACGAAAGGTACCGATACCCGGGATGGTGGGAAAGGCAAAGTGGTTCTGGGCGCCACCGGTTAGGCCGCCCGAACCGAGCAGCTTGCCGTGGAAACTGATATCGGCGCGCAGGATCCGGCCGCGTTGGCCGCCGTGGTACTTGAAGGCCAGTTTGACGGCCCCCTCCACTGCCTCGGCACCGGAGTTCGGCAGGAAGGACATGTTCAAATCGCCGGGAAGCACCTGAGCCAGATTGTGACCCAGGGCCGCGAGGTAGGGCGAGAAATAGGTTTTATGGACCTCCATGCGCTGTTCCTGCTGGAAACGCTGCCGGGCGGCGAGGATTCGGGGATGGTTGTGCCCGTGGTTGAGAACCCCGACGCCGCCGGTCAGGTCGAGGATTCGCCTGCCGTCACGGGTGTACAGAAAGGAGCCCTCGGCGCGGTCCACCAGGTCCTGGCCGAAGCCGAAGGAGGTCATTAACCGAACCTGGCTCCGGTTGACGTAACGGCGGTACAGGTCCTGCACCTGGTCGACGGCCAGGTGTTCGGCTTCGGCCAATGATATGAGCCGGTTCGTGCGTTTTTCCATTACCACCTCCGGTTTCGCAGCAACGCCCGAAACGCTACGGGGCGGAGAGGCTGGCTGTCCTCGGGTGAGAGGTGGAACTGTGATGCCACCCTGAGTTAGCAGCGAGCGGCGGGCTGCAACTGCCGTGGTAGGCGAGTCCGGCGCCTGCTGGATCCTGCCGGATTTCGTTGGGATTTCTCGACAGCAGGCTTACGTGTTCCCTGGTGTCCGAGCTAGGGTTCCGGTCTTTCGGCTTCCGGCTGGCAGACCCTCCGGTAGGGGACGTCTGCCAGGTGCATGCGCCATTCGGCGCGTGACAACGTGTCCCCGGCACGTCGGCATGCCGCGCCGGACACATCCGCCGGGTCCAGGTCGAAGTGCTGCACCGGCACGTGCGTGCCCGCCGCGTACAGGCGGCCGCCATCGTTGCTGAAAGCGAGGGAGACTATCTCGTCACCGGCGGTGGGCAGGTCGGTACCCAGCTGCTGTCGGGAAGTGACGCCCACAGCCGCAGGGTGCCATGGGATCCGGCCGCGGCCAACGTGCTTCCGTCGGGGGAGAAGGCCAGCGCGGTCGGCTCTTCCTCTCCGTCCGTGGTACTCCTGAAGAATCCGCCGGGCAGTACACCCAAGGAGGTGGCACGCCGGGTGTCCCACAGCGTGATGCCTCCGGCGTCCGTATCCGCGAAGGCGACGCGGCCACAGCGTCTGGCGCTGGGGCTGCTGGACCGGCTGGCCGTGCAGGGGCCGGCGGTGCCGGTGATCGTGGCGGATGTCGGCTACGGCCGCAGCGTCTCCTTCCGGCTCGCGCTGGAGGAACGCAGCTGGTCCTACGTCATGGCCGTCGATCCCAAAGGAGATCTCCCGGCCTGCAACCGCCGAATCTCATCAGCCCGACTACCGCGGGCTGGGGCCGCCCACGCTGCCCCGTTATCGTGACCCCGCCCGACCGCTTCCCGGCAACGCCGACACCCTGTTTCAGGAGGTCACCTGGCGGCAGGGCAGCAAGGGCGCGATGACCTCGCGCTTCGCCGTGCTCCGGGTGCGGCCGTCGGGCAAGGAAGCCAGCCGCACCGCGCAGGAGCAGGCCGGGGACGCAGCCGGTGGGACGGTGTGCTGCCGCTGCGGACGCTGCTGGTCGAACGGCCCGAAGAAGCCCACGAGCCGACCGGTTACTGGATGACCAATCTGCCCGACGGCATCCCGGTCGCCGATCTGGTGCGGTGGGCGAAGACGCGCTGGCGGATCGAGCACGACTACTGCGAACTCAAGCACGGCCTGGGCCTGGACCACTTCGAAGTCCGCACCTGGCGCGGCTGGCACCACCACGTCACCCTCGTCACCGCCGCCCAGGCCTTCCTCACCCTGCGGCGGCTCGACCCCAAAGACCGGATGCCGGCCTGACCCTCTACCAGGTCCTCGACGTCCTCCAGGACCTGCTGAGGTGCTGGCCGGCACCTGCACCACCTGCGGCCGCCCCCTACCGACCGGCAGATCCAGAACCTAACGAAGCACTACTAGGGTCCGTCTTCAAACGGATCTTGCCCAGAGCAGAAACGACGCGAGACTGACCGCTGCCTCGTATGAGGTGGCGGTCTTTTCGTATCTGGTCGCGATCCCGCGGAAGCCCTTGAGCCGGTTGAAGCAATGTTGCGTCGGCGGTATGCCTCATGGTTGAACCCGGGTTGTCTGCCGCCTCGGCGGCCCCGGTTCAGCCGGTGGCGCTGCTGGTCGGCCTTCTCCGGGATGATGTGTGCGATACCGTGTTTGCGCAGGTAGGCGCGGAAGCCGCGGGAGCTGTAGGCCTTGTCGGCGATGACCTGGTCGGGCCTGCGGCGCGGCCGGCCAGGACCGGTGCGCGGGACGTGGATGCGTTCGAGAAGGAGGCGTGCGCAGATGCTGTCGTGGCGTTGGCCTGGAGTCAGCAGGATCGCGAGGGGCCGGCCGCGGCCGTCACAGGCGAGGTGGATTTTGGTGGTTAGCCCTCCTCGGGATCGGTCGAGGGCGTGATCGTCCGGTTCGTCCGGCCGGTGGATCCCCCTTTTCGGCCGGTGGCGGCGGCGTGCTGGTGGGCGCGGACGATGGTGGAGTCGATCTGGACCAGCCAGTCGATGTCCCCGGCGGCGTCTGCCCGGGCCTGGATCTGCTGCAGGGCCCGGGTGGACACGCCGTCCAGGGCGTAACGACGGAAGCGGGTGTAGACCGTCTGCCACGGCCCGTAGCGTTCGGGCAGGTCACGCCAGGAGATCCCGGTCCGGATCTTGTAGACCATCCCGTTAACGACCTGCCGGTCCGACACCCGCGGACGTCCCGTGGCAGCCTGCGGTATCAGCGAGAAAGCAACTCCCACTCCTGGTCGGTGAGTTCCTAGTCGCGGAAGACGTGGACGCCCCGACCACCGGCCATCCCGCGCCATCAGTACGGAGCGGTCATCCGTGGCCGCCGCCTTTCTTGATCGGGACACCACCGGCCGTATGGACTTGGGTGCCGCGAGGAACGACAAGACCGGTCTCATAGGCGAGCACTACGGCCTGGGCTCTGCTGCCCACCTGGAGTTTGGTCATGGTGCGGTTCAGATGGGATTTGACGGTGGCCTCGCTGATGACCAGCACGTCAGCGATTTCTTTGTTGGACAGGCCCTTGGCGGTGAGCCGGAGCACTTCGCGTTCCCGCGTGGTGAGTACGTCGAGCCCGGCCAAAGTGTCGGTCGTTGACTCGACCCGCTCCACGTACGCCTCCACGAGACGTCTGGCGATGCCCGGGGCGAAGGGCAGGTCTCCTCGGGCAGCCGCAGTGACGGCGGAAACCAGGCGTTCAGGGCTGTTGTCTTTGAGGAGGAAGCCGGAGGCGCCGGCGCGCAGGGCGGCCGAAATGCTCTCGTCGTGGTCCAACGTCGTCAGGACGATGATACTCGGACGCGGTTTGGAGTCCTGGGCGAGAATGCGCTCGATGACCGATACTCCTGCGCCCGGTACTTGGATATCGATCAGGATGACGTCAGGATGTCTGCTGGCGGCATAAGCCACGGCTTCCTCACCGTAGGCAGCTTCCCCGACGACTCGGATACCAGGGCAGGTATGTAACAAGGACAGTAATCCCGCCCGTATGAGTAAGCTGTCGTCGACCATGAGCACCTTGATCATTTCGGATGGCCCCCTGACACACCTAATTTGTTGACATGGCCGCTGAAGATCCGCAGGAGAGTGTGACGCTCACGAGTAGTCCCTTCTATTGCAGGTCAGGACCGTGTGGCGTGGTCTGATGAATATCGCGAAGATCACCGCCGGGCAGATGCACCGCTACTACCTACGCCAGGTCGTCGTCGGCGACGGCAGCCGATCGGCTCCTCACCCTGCTGTGGGCGCTAGGGGATGAGGAGACGCGGGCTGTGATCGAGGCCGCGTACGAGCGTGCGATTGCCGCCGTGCCCGCCTGGAGGACGAGGCCGCGATCCTTCGCTTCGGGGCGAAGGGTGTATCAGGTCCACCTCGTGCAAGGTCTGGTCGCCGCGCGGTTCCGCCACTACGAGGCGCGCTCCTGCATGACCCTCTTCTTCTGTCCGTCAAACCGGGGTGCTCGCCCGTGGCTGCGTTCATGTGTGCCTCCGATGGGTAGGACCCAAGCGATCGGACTGGCCCTTGTGCCGGTCCACCGGCTGCTGAGCTTGATTTCACCGGGCGAGAAATTGAATGGGCAGCCGGTTTCGCCAAGCTGAACAATGGCCGCGCTGCAGGTCACGGCCATGGCATGGCGACGCTGACCAATGAAGGCGCATCTGGTTTGCCCTCCCGTCACGAGCGTGCGTAGCGTGGCGGGCCAGCGCGCCACCTCCACGGGGGAGGCGGGCGAGTAGTGGGGGTGCTGTCGATGGCTGGGCGTCCGGAAAGCCCACTCGACCCGAGTGCGGGGCCGGTTGCGCGGCTCGCTGCCGAGTTACGCAAACTCCGGGCGGAGGCCGGGAGTCCGACGTACCGAGTGATGGCGCAGCGCACAGGGCAGGGTGCGAGCACGCTGTCGCAGGCGGCCGGGGGCGAGCGGCTGCCGACCCTTCCCGTAGTTCTCGCATACGTGCGTGCCTGCGGCGGCGATGAGGAGGAGTGGGAGGCGCGGTGGCGTGAGGCGGCTGCGGAGGCGGCGGCCGAGCCGCGTACCGAGAGTGAGGCTGCGCCACCGTATCGAGGCCTGGCCCGCTTCGAACCCGCCGACGCCGACCTGTACTTCGGCCGCGACCAGCTCACCGACCGCTTGCTCGAGCTGACCCGCTCCCGCCGGTTCACTGCCGTGTTCGGCCCGTCGGGCAGCGGTAAGTCCTCTCTACTGCGTGCTGGCCTCATTCCCCGTCTCCGCACCCCTGACCCGGCCGGCCCACAGCCAGCCGCGCTGCGCGTCCTCACTCCTGGCGAGCACCCCCTGCGCACCCATGAACAGCGGCTGACCCCGAAGGACGGCGACGGGGACACGTGGCTGATCGTGGACCAGTTCGAAGAGCTCTACACCCTCTGCCACGACCCGGACGAGCGCGACCAGTTCATCGACCGCCTCCTGACCGCTACCGATCCCGGGAGCAGGCTGCGAGTTGTCATCGCTGTACGCGCCGACTTCCTCGGCCGCTGCGCCGAACACCCTCAGTTGACCGCCGCCCTGCAGGACGGCACCGTGCTTGCCGGGCCGATGAGCAGCGACGAACTACGCCAGGCTATCGTCAAACCCGCACAGGCCGCCGGGCTGATCGTGGAACGCGGACTGACGACGCGCATTCTCGACGAGGTCGAAGGGGAACCCGGGGCCCTGCCGCTCATGTCGCATGCATTGCTGGAAACCTGGCGGCGCCGCAAGGGCCGAGCCCTCACTCTGGAGGCCTATGAGTCCCTCGGCGGCCTGCACGGTGCCATCACCCGCACCGCCGAAGACATCTACGACCGGCTCACGCCGGCCCAGGCCGACCTCGCGCGTCGGATCCTGCTGCGTCTGGTCACCCCGGGAGACGGCGCCCCCGATACCCGCAGACCCGCCCGCCGCGAGGACCAGCAGGCCGCCGTTGCCCCCTACCGCGACCGTGACCACACCGCCTGGATGGCCGAGCACCAGCTCGAGCGCGCCTACCGCGACCGTTTCACCCGCGCCCAGCACGCCGACGACGCACTCCAGCACCTCTTCGACCACGCCCACGAGACAGCGACCACCCAGCAGGAGGAGGTGTCCGCCTGGTTCATCGCCGTTGCTTGCCCGGAACGCCCTCTGCCGCGCACCGCTGCCCGCATGACCCGCCAGGACGCCACCGCCATCGTCATGGCCGCCCGCGACCGCATCGACCAGCAGGCCGAGAGCCGTACGACTCCCGGGCCTCTGACCGGTCTGCAGGTCGTCACGAGCAACCCGCGGCCCGGCCTGCGCTGCTGGGTGCTGAACACCCTGTCCCTGCGAGCCGGACGAGGGATCTACGCCGAGCTCCACCACGACGGTACCGTCCTGCTGGCCGCCAACCTGTCCTGGCAGGCCTTGAGAAACAACCAGCGCGCCGACGAACTCGCCTCTCTCGGCGTCCTGGTGCACCAGGACTATCTCGGAGCATGCTGCCGCGACGTCTGCGCTCTCACCTCGGAACTGGCCCGGCACCTGAGGCTCGACAGCGGCCTGTTGCTCAACGCCGCCATCGCCGCCGGCACGTCGAAGAACGTGCCGCTGATACCCGTCGTCGTGGACTTCCCCGGCTTCACCGACGTCCCCGACCACGCCCGCCACCCCCACAAGATTCAGCCCGTCACCACCACCCTCCTCCCCGCCGACGGGGATCAGGCCCTCAAGGAGAGCGCACAGGAACTGTTCACCGACTTGATGAACCAGTTCGGCCTCGACCCGCAGCTGTAACCACCACGACGCCACCGGTCCCGCCGCCCGGCCACCCCGACAGAGAGCAGCTCTCGCCATGTTCCAGGAGACCCCCATCTTCAGCCGCCTCGTCGCCGAGCGCGGCGACGTACCTGCCCAGGTGCGCGGTGAAGCCGAACGCATACGCCGCGACCTGGCCCAGGTACTGCGCCAGATGCCCGCACCCCACCTGAGCGCAGCGCACAACGACGGCGGTTCCAACCGCTGATGGAGGCCGCTGACAACGCGAAGCCTGTTCGACCTCGTCCGCCCGCTGAAAGTGGCAAACACCAGTCGCGAGTTCCGGAAAGCTCACGTCTACACCACTGCCCGCCGCCTGATGGACGCCCGGCGAGCCCCCAGTAGTCGCCACGACCGGGTCGTCGTCACCGATGAACCGCCATGGCTGGCCGAGCGCCTCCTGGACGCTGGGCGACCATCCCGGTTCCCAGGTGGTGCTCCCCGTGATCAGGCGGCGTAGTCACCCAGACGGCGGGCGAAGTCTTCGAGGGCGGCGAAATCGTTGTTGCGCAGTCCGCACCGAGGATCGATAGGCCGGAGAAGCGCGGGGGCATGGTGATGAGAAGCGACGAAGGCCTGGTCGGTCTCGCCGAGGTCGTCGTCCACCCATGCGAACGGCCGGCCGTCCGCATGCGCGAGGAGATGGCGCGTCTTCCAGAACGTGCCGTCCGGCCCCGCATCCGGCAGCGAGGGCCATTCCACGACGGGTAGCTCGGGCAGACCGAGCACTGGGGAGATGAACGTGTTCGCCTCCGCTCCCCACGTGGTCGCCCACACCATGTCGTACCTCTCGCCCAGCTCCCGCAGCCTTCTGCCGTGGTCCGCGTTGAGCCACACACGCAGCGGCTTCACGTAGGCCCGGGGCTTGCCGGGGTGCTGGGCGATCCATCCCTCGGGCTTCATGCGATGGGTGGAGTAGCCCTCGGGCCGCCGCTCCGGTTTCGCGGCGTACGGGTTCAGCGGGCCGTCGACGTCGAGGTAGAGAAGGGGCTGCCCCACGACATCCTCCTCCTGCAGCCGACTCGGGCGGTGCGAGCGTAGCGTGCGCCCCCCGCGCACCGCTCGCGGATTGTGCCGGTGATGGCCGCGGAGCCCGGCACCCCCGTTGAGGGGCAGGGTGGCCGGTCCCGGCCCCGGTACACCGCGCTGTGGCGCGGGCCCGCCGCAATCGGTGTCACGCCTTGACGGCCGCGCTACGCCCTGCGGCGTTCAGGGCATCGGCGACGAAGCTGCCCCTTGCGCGCTCACCGGCTGCCCTTGGCGGTGTCGCGGCGCGGCCGGTTCGGCTCCCTGCCGATCTGCGCGGCGACCTGCCTGATCTCTGTCTCGCTGTAGGCGGTGCGCACACCGGAGGTGCTGTACCCGGCACGGCGGGCAAGTTCCTCCAGCCCGTAGGGGCGGCTGCCGTGGAACTCCCGCCCGTAGGCCAGCAGCCGGCGGATCTGGGCGTCGACGGCCTCCTTCCGCGCCTTCAGGTCATCGAGCGCCAGCAGCAGCGGGTCCACCCCGAGGCCATCGCTCGCGCCCTCCAGATGGAGGGCGTCCTTCTCGCGTTGCTCGGCCACCTGTTCACGGGCGTCGGCGTAGCCGTCCTCGGGGGTGACGGTGCCCGGTGCGGGCATCGGGTTGCGCAGGGCGGCCAGTTCTTCAATCGGATACATGATTGCGATCGTCGCAAAAAATTGCGTCGATCGCAATATCTGGGTGAATCCGGCGTGCCGACCGACACGCTGGGTCCGCGCTCCGAGGTGACCTTCGCGCCCCCGGGGCGTCTGGTTACGGCGGGCGTCGGCTTCTTGTGTCGTGCGAGGAGTTCGGTGAAGAAGTCCTCCAGGAACTGCCTGCCACCCGGCACGGACAGTTCCCAGCCACCGAAGCGGTAGACCTCGTATCCGGCCAGCCTCAGTCGGCGGTCCTCGGCAACCATCGCCGCGTACAGCCGCGGCACCGCAGTGTAGGTGACGTGCCCCTGGTCGTCGGGCGGGTTCTTCTGGCCGTAGCGCTGCACCCCGTCGACCTCGATGACGATGCGGGAGCGGTCCGGAGCCAGGAGCAGGAAGTCCATCCGCTGCCGGTACAGCGCCCCCGACTGCTTGCCGCTGCGCCGCGTGTAGGGGTCGTAATGGAGGTAGACCTGGGGGATCAGCGTGGGCAGGTCGAAGCCGCCTTCCTCGGCGTAGCGGGCGCAGTAGGTGATCATGAGCAGTTGCTCGGGGGAGAGGCGCCGGTTCCGCAGCTCTACCTGACGCTGATGCAGAAGGCCCACGCCATCCTGCGCGACGCCAGCCGCGAGGGCCTGCGCCTGCACTACCCAAACGGCGACGTCGAACACGTCACCCCGCAGGTCCGCCGCGACGTCCACGCCGCCATCACCACGAGCCTGGAGCGGGACTGGCCGCCCTACATCCAGGGCCTCATAGACCGCGGCGCCCTCCAGACCCAGTAGTAACCCTGTGCCGCACATTCGGCGGCTCGGCCTCTACCGCGAAGGACGGGCCCGCAGCCGTTTGCGCCGACTCTGGCCACAACGGAGACGGCACGGGTGGTGCCGTTGGCCCCTTCCCGAAACAGGCCACCCCACAGCGACGCGCCGCGCCCCAGACCTGGTACAGACCCCCGGGGCGCGGCGCGGTGAACTGTCTCAGCCTTCGAGCGAGACGGTGAACTTCTCCGTGTCCAGGACACGCTCGGCCCTGACGAAGTTGCCGTACTTCCCTCCGGCCGACTCATTTTCCGCCAGCGGGACATGGCCACGCACGCAGCGCTCGTTACCCGTGGGCTGGCGCCCGGCGAAGTAGTAGATCTTCCAGACGCCCAGCTCGAACTTCGGAAGGATCTCTGCGCACAACCCGCCGTCCGTCCCGCCCTCGAAGGTGCCGGCGAAGGGGTACTCGTCGCACGAGTCATCCTCGATGTCGTCCTGCGGGTAGAAGGGGATGCTGCTGCCGCCCTCGCAGGTCCGGTTCCGGTTGCGGTCAGCCGCGGCCTCGTCCTTGTTCCGGCTGAGCGGACTGTCCGGCGCCCCCCAGCGGTCGGCGAGCGCGGCCTGGGCGTACCAGTAGGTGGCCGCCGCCGTGCCGTACCGGGAGAGCGGCAGGTCCAGCAAAGCCCGCACCTGGCTGATCACACAGCCGTAGCCGGACAGCTCCGCATCACAGCGCACCTTGAGGGGCAGCGCCCAGTTGTGATCCCAGTCGCCAGGGGTGTCGCCCGGCTGGTACAGCTTGAGCGAGTACTGCGGCGTCACCATGGTCACCGTGCCGCTGGCGGGAGAGCTGGAGTAGGTGACGTGACTGCTTATGCTCTGCCCCAGAACGAGGACCTTGGTGCCCCACGCATCGGGGTTGATCATCGCGCAGGCGTTGGTGCACGACGCCGTAAGGTTGACGGCGAGACTGCTGACATGCCCCTCCGTCTTCGTGACGGTGGCAGTGAACGATTCGTTCCACCAGCCGCTGCCCGCGTCGGGCTCGGCGTAGCTGCTCAGGCTGATCTCTCCGACGCCGGTCACCGCCCCGCTGCCCGGGTCGTAGAGGGTGTAGGTGATCCTCGCGTCGGAAAGGCAGTACGAATGCCGGTCCGCACGGTAGTAGCCGGGCTGCGCGGAGCACGCCCCAGCGGCCGCCCGCTTCGCGACAGCACGGCCGTCAGCGTCCACGCGCTTGACCTCCGTGCACGCCCTGGCGCCGCCCTTGTGACTCTTCGAGGCGGCTATCGTGGTGCAGGTCCTGCCGGGCGGGAAAGCCTGGCTTATGAACTCCTGCCGCGCTCCTGCCGCTGCCAGCTTGTGGGGATCCAGAGTCGTGAGGAGTTTCTCCTGTACGGGCGGTGTCGTTCCGGGCGGCGCCGCTGTCGCGGTTCCGGTAAGAGCGCCGGCAGCGATGGCAAGTGACGCCATCACCATCAGGCACTTTCTGGCACGCGTCATCGGGCTCCTTCATCGTGGTGGCCCCCAGGGTGTTCGGACCGCCCTGAGGCATGCGGACAGCGAGAGACGCAGCCGAGATCCGGCCAGGTGGCCAGCACCATCCACGGGCATGGTCCAAGGAGGGCAAGCGACCGTCAATGGTCCTCAACAAGCCAGCTCGTGCACCAAGTTGAGCCACCGGCCAGGCCCCGCCCCGTGATCGCGGACATGCCGCCGCCACGCCCGGACGGGGCCGCGACCGCATCCGCGTCTACCGACCACGATCAGGCGCCGTCCGCGAGCTCGGCACGGAGCACTGCCTGGTCCTCGATGCCGGGGTGACGGCTGACGACCCGTACTGGCGCCGGCGGCGAATGACGACCTGCTTCTCAACCCGGCCAAGCCCGCACACCTGAGCTCACCTCATGCAATGGGGGCGGCCCGCCGAGCCTGGCGGGCCGCCCCCATCGACATGTCCGGCTACGCCGCCCAGTCGAGCCCGAGGTCCACCAGCGCTTGCCGCTTGTCGTCGGTGAGCTTGGCCCGCCTCGACTTTGTGTTCGGCAGGGACACCCCCAGCTTCACAGAGTGCTCCTGGCCGTCGGCCATAACGGTCTCTACATGGGCTCTGAGGACCTTCACAGAGCCCGTGCGGGCCTTGTATTGGGTGTTGGGCGGCGGGGACTGGCGGTGTGATGATGGCTGGTTATGAGGAGCCGGGGCGGGGCTGGGTGGTGGGTGGCAGGTGCAGTGGTGTCGGGCGCCGCTGCGGTCGTCGTGGTGGTGGCGGTGGGGTTGGGGCAGGTGGACCCCGCCGGTGTGGTGATCGGAGGGGGGTTTGGTCTGGCCGGGTTGCTGCTGGGAGTGCAGGCCCGGCGGTGGCAGGACAGTGATGCGGCCGGTCTGGCGGACCGGCTCGCGGCCGACGTGACCAGGACGGAGACGGCGGCGTGGCGGGGGCTGCTGGGCGGCTCGGACCGCACCATCGACGTGCCCTTCGTCCACCGCCCGGCTCCGGCGCACGAAGCGTCCGGCGCCGCAGGGGCCGGGACGCTGCGGGAGGTGGCGGTCTACTACCGGCGGTTGCGGCCGGGGCGGATGGTGGTGACCGGCGCCCCGGGGGCGGGGAAGACGGTGCTGGCGGTGCATCTGATGCTGCTGCTCCTGCAAGACCGCGCGCCGGGTGATGCGGTGCCGGTGCGGCTGCCGCTGGCTGGCTTCGACCCAGGCCGTCACAGGCCGGAGCACACTCTGGAGGAGTGGATCGCCGCTCACCTGACCGCCACCTACCAGCTGCGGCGGCGCGCGGCTACGGCCCTGGTGGCCGCGCGGAAGATCCTGCCCGTGCTGGATGGTCTGGATGAGATGGACGCCGACCCCGAACCCGGGTTCGCATCCCGGGCGGCGCGGGCGTTGGAGGCGGTCAACGCCTATCAGCAGGGCACCACCAAGGGCGGAATCGTCCTCACTTGCCGCACCACGGCGTACTCCGCGCTGGAAGCGTTGCGGGTGTGGGCCCAGGACGCCGCCCGGATCGAGCTCCAGTCCCTGGACGCTGCTATCGCCTGGGACTTCCTGACCAGCCGCGTCACCGACACTGTCCGCTGGGAAGGCGTCCTGGACGCGCTCGTCGCCAACCCCGCCGGGCCCCTGGCGCGGGGGTTGTCGACGCCGTGGCGGCTGACGCTGGCCGCCACCGTTTACGAACAACGCGACCCCGACACCGGCACCCACCCGCGCCACCCCGACGAGTTGCTCGACTCCGCCCTGAACACCCCCGAGAAGGTCCGCGACCACCTCCTCGGCCTGTTCATCCCGTCTGCCGCCCGTACCGCGGCCGGCAGCCGCGCCCATGACCCGGCCTGCGTGCGGGCCTGGCTGACGACCCTGGCCCGCTACCTGGACCACAACGCCACCACCGGCCGCACCCTGGGCGGTCAGGCGCTGCCAAGCACCGACATACTGCTCGACCGGCTGTGGCCCCTTGCCGACTACCGCTGGATACGTGTTGCCGTCACCGCCCTCACCGTACCCGTGACACTTGCCGTTACCATCGTCGGGCTGGTCTGGAATCCACCGTTCCCGCCACTGTTGATCCCCCTGATCGCGCCAGCGGTCCTTGCGCTGAGGGCATGGGTGGGACCGCAGATAAAGAGATCGTCTCCGATGACGGCCCCTCATCGGCTGGCCCTCGGAATCGCCCGCGACGTCGCGGACTCATTCATGTGGAGTTTCGTGTTTTTCGCGTTTCTCGCGCTCCTGGGGGGATTCCTGGCCGGGCTCAACGCCCAGAGTGAACTCCTTCACGGGCTCGCGATAGGCTTCCTGTTCGCACCTCTCGGTATCTATTTCAGCATCTTGGCCGAAGCCCGGTTTCGGGTCCGACTTGTGGTCGGAATCGTGACCGGATGCGCATTCGGCCTCTATGCCTGGCTTGGCAGCTTCTTCGAGCTCGAGGGCCTGCTCGCGAACGGGCTGGGGAGCGGGCTGCGGATCGGTGTGGAGATCGGCCTTCAGGTGGGGTTCATAGCGGGGGTCGCGTTTGGGGCCATGGCGTTGTTCGTCTCCGGGGAGGCCGGCCTGTGGTACGTGGCCCTGCTGCTGTCCACAAGACAGGGCTCGGGCCGGTGGTTGCCGTGGCGGCTGGCGCGGTTCCTGGACTGGTGCTGCAACGCCGGGCTGATGCGGCCAGCGGGGATCGCCTACCAGTTCCGGCACCGTGAGCTCCAGGACTTTCTCGCCCGCACCATCCCCTGATTCCGCCCCCGCCTCTCGGCCGTGCCGCCGCCTGGCTTCTTACACGGCAAGGAGCGGCGTTTCGACAGCAGTTCGGGCGGCACCTCGGCCGCCGCTGAGACCGTCACCGAGCTGGCGCGCACCGACCTGATCCCCTGCATTGGCTGGTACAAGGACCACCCGCTCTACGACGGCCGCGCCCTGGAGCGGTTCGCCGACCGGGCCGCGCTGGAGCGGGCGCAGGTCGCCGACCGCCTCTTCACCCGGGACCAGTCGGCGGAGTACCTGGCGGTCAGGGTCTGCGAGCTGGAGCATTTGCGGCGGTCCGGCTGGCTGGAGCCGGTGCAGTGGGTGCACTCGGGTTGGCAGCGTCGCCGCGACGCCCCGGCCGTGCCGCTGTTCCGCCGGGGTGACCTGGACGTCATCCTTCACCATCTGGCGATCGACTGGGCCGCGGTCCGTTCGACGCCGCGAGGGCGGCCATCACTGCTCGCCCGGCTGACGACCCGTACCGGCGCCGGCGGCGAATGACGACCTGCTTCTCAACCCGGCCGAGCCCCAACGCCTGAGCGCACCCATGCGATGGGGGCGGCCCGCTGAGTCTGGCGGGCCGCCCCCATCGGCACGTCCGGCTACGCCGCCCAGTCGAGCCCGAGCGCGGCAAGCGCCTGGAGCATGCCGGCGGTGAGCTTGGCCCGGCGGCTCTTGGCGTTCGACAGAAACCCCCCAGCTTCACAGCGTGTTCCTGGCCGTCGACCACAACGGTCTCTACGTGGGCCCTGGGGGCCTTCACAGAGCCGGTGCGGGCCTTGTACTGCACCAGGGCCGCAACGCCCCGCTCGAAGGCCCTCAAGGCCGCCTCGGACGGTTTCGTGGGCGTCTGCTTCTTCCGGCGGCCGCGGCGCGATGCCCAGCTGCTCCAGGAGTGCGCGCTGCCCGCCTGTGGGGGCCGGAAACGGGGCTCTTGCAAGATTTTCGTGATGGGGTGACAGTGCGTCATCTTGGTGTCATCGTGCGGAGTGTGTGACGAGCTGCTGGGCATCGTGTTCCCGTACCTGGAGAAGGTGCTGGTGGAGCGGGTGAGCCTTGAGGGTGAGAAGGTCGAGGTTTGGGCGCGTACCCGGGAGGGTGTCGCGTTGCCGTGTCCGGACTGCGGGGTGTTGTCGACGCGGGTGCACAGTCGCTATCGGCGTCGTCTGGCCGATGTGGCGGTCGGTGGCCGTCCCGTCGTGATCCATCTCGGTGTGCGACGCATGTTCTGTGATGAGCCTGGCTGTCCGCGGCAGACGTTCGCCGAGCAGGTGGACGGGCTGTCCGTGCGGTATGGGCGCTATACGCCGCTGCTGCTGGGGCTGCTCCAGGCGGTGGGGCTGGCACTGGCCGGGTCCGCCGGGGCGAGGCTGCTGGCGGTCCTGCACATGGCGGTGAGCCGGGTGACCCTGTTAGCGCTGGTGATGGCGTTGCCGGACCCGGACTGGAAGGTTCCCCGGGTACTGGGTGTCGACGACTTCGCTCTGCGTAGGGGCGGAGTGTGGGACACGGTGCTGGTGGACGGGACAACGCGGCGGGTGCTGGAGTTGCTGCCCGGCCGGGACGCCGAGCCGCTGGCCACGTGGCTCCGGGATCACCCTGGGGTGCGGGTCATCTGCCGTGACCGGGCAGGTGCCTATGCCGAGGCTGCCACCCGCGCCGCGCCGGCAGCCGTGCAGGTCGCGGACCGCTGGCACCTGTGGCGCAACCTCGGACAACACGTGGAGAAGGACATCGCCCGCCACCGCGGATGCCTGCACCGAGCGGCCACGGACCGAACACCTGCAGACCGGACCGGACTCGAAGATCTGCCTGCGCAGGCCCTGTCCGCTCAAGGAGCGCTGGAGGCGCGCACCCGCCGCCGTTACCGCGAGGTCCATGCCCTGCTGGAGCAGGGTTGGGCGCTGAAAGAGATCGCCCGTGAGCTGCGGCTGAACCACAAAACCGTGCAGACCTTCGCCCGGGCTGAACACGTGGAAGAACTCCTCGCTCACGCCGCCGGTCGTCGCCCCAGCAAACTGGACCCACACCGCGACTACCTGCACCAGCGATGGGCCGAAGGGTGCCACTCGCCCACAGCACTCCACCAGGAACTCACCCAGCGGGGCCTGCAGTGCAGCATCCGGCTGGTCACCCGCTACCTGCGCACCCTCCGAGCGAACGGAGCCCTGCCCACCCCGGAACCTGCCCCGCCTCCAACCCGACGGCTCGTCGGCTGGATCATGCGCCACCCCGCCACCCTGAACCCCGATGACCAGCAGCGTCTTAAGACCGCACTGGCAGCCTGCCCCGAGCTGAACGCCCTGCACCAGCACGTCCAGGCCTTCGCCCAGATCATGACCAGACGCAACGGCCGACACCTCAACACCTGGGTGCACCAGGTCCGCAACCAAGACCTCCCCTCACTCAAAGCCTTCGCGACCGGACTGGACAAGGACTGGAACGCCGTCACCGCCGGCCTCACCCTCGACTGGAACTCCGGCATGGTCGAAGGCACCGAAAACAAGATCAAAATGCTCAAACGCCAGACCTACGGCCGCGCCAGCCTCGCACTCCTCCGCAAACGAGCCCTACTCACCTGACAACGCTCACCGACCGTCACCGCATCACGAAAATCTTGCAAGAGCCGGAAACGGTGTCACCCTATGCGACCTGCTTGTATTCGTGGATGAGGCCTCTGAGTCGATCACGCCGGGAGATTGCTGTCTTGTCGCTGGCCAGGCACGGTTCAGGGGTAGTTAGTCGGTCCGGTGGCCGTTGTCCGAGGGATCGGTGCGGGCGGTGTTGGTTGTAGTGCTGTACGTACTTGTTGACGACGAGGTGGAGATGTCGTCGTCCGGTGATCAGAATACGGTCGGTGGCCTCGCGGCGGCACGATCCGATCCAGCGTTCTGCGATCGAGTTCATCCGGGGCACTTGGGGCAGTGCCGGAAGGACCCGTACGCCGATCGCCTGGAAGACGGCGTCGAAGCTTTCGGTGAAGTAGGCGCCGCGGTCCCGGATGAGGAACCTGATCGACTCGGCATAATCGCCCAGATCCATGAGGTAGTTCCGTGCTTGCTGGGTAACCCATGGGCCGGTGGGGTGTCGCGTGATGCCGGCGATGTGTACCCGGCGGGTGCCGTGCTCGATGAAGAACAGAACGAACCAGCGCCGCAAGAAGACCGTGTCGATATGGAACAGGTCCGTGGCCACGATCGCAGTGGCCTGAGCTTTGAGGAAGACAGACCAGGAGCGCTCCGTGCGCTGCGGTGACGGGTCGATCCCGGCCTCCTTGAGGATCGACCAGACAGTCGAGGCGGCGATATTGCGTCCCAGGCCGACGAGCTCGCCGTGGATGCGGCGGTATCCCCATCCAGGGTTCTCCCGCGCCAGCCGCACGACCAGTTGCCGCAGCGCCACTGGTTTGGGTGGCCGACCCGGTCGGTGGGACGGGTAGGTCCACTTCCAGGCGATGAGCCGTGCGTGCCAGCGCAGGACCGATCGCGGAGTGACCAGCAAGGCCACCTGGGTACGCCGCTGCTTGTTGACGAGTCGGAGTAGTGCCGCCATGACGGCCTTGTCGCTCCAGGAGAAGCGGGGCGGTGGCTGGGATCGCAGTGCGATGGCGAGTTGATGGCGGAGCATCAGGATCTCTGCGTCTTTCGCTGCACTCGAGCGGGCGAACAGGGCAAGCCATCGGAAGGTCTGGCAGACGAGCATGTAGATGAGCCGTATCAGCACGACCGGCATGCTGCCTCAGAACGGCTTGCGGCCTGCTGGGCATTGACAGATCCAAACCAGCAGGTCATCCCGGGTGACATAATTCCCGACACCCACAGGGCCGTCTCACCGTCCAGGCAGTGCGTCGCGCCATGCGTCGGGTATCAACCCTGCCGCTGAGGTTCCTCGCGGCGACGGCCGCGCTCTACGGGCGCTCGGCCATCGCTCACACCTCCAGCACCAACCGCTCTCCTTCCGGTGCACGCGAGACGCAGGGCAGCATGGCGCCGGCCGCACGTTCGGTAGCCGTGAGCCGACGGTCACGATGATCGACATGGCCATGGGCCACCCGTACCCGGCAGGTGCCGCAAAACCCCTGGCGGCAGGAGAACGGCATGTCCGGCAGGGCCTCGTGGAGAACATCCAGGGCGGAGCGGTCGTACGGCACTGGCAGAACCCGTCCGGTGTCGCCCAGATGAAGTTCGAAGGGACGGCCGTCCGTGATCGGGGCCGGGGCGAAACGCTCGAAGTGCAGGGCTGACGCGCGGCTACCACCGAACGCGCGCCGAACGCCGTCGATCATGGGCGCGGGCCCGCAGCAGTACACCGCACCCGCCGCCGGGCTCAAGCTCAATAGATCGGCTGCTTCGGGCACGCCGGACTCGTCGTCAGGACGGATGAAGACCCGGCCAGGGGCTGCGGCCGCGAGTTCGGCCAGCTCTGCCGCGAAGGGCATCGAGCCGCGGCTGCGGCCGGTGTGGACGAGCCTCCAGTCCAGCCCGCGTCGGGCGGCTTCCCGAGCCATCGGCAGGATCGGGGTGATTCCGATGCCGCCCGCGATGAGTAGGATGAATGCTTCGGCGGCGAAGGGGAAGGCGTTCCGGGGCCCGGTGATGGCGACCCGCATACCGTCTCCGAGGGCGTCGTGTACCTCGGCCGAACCGCCTCCGCCGTTGGCGATGCGGCGCACCGCGATGCGGTACCGGTACCGGTCGGCAGGGTCGCCGCACAGAGAGTACTGCCGCTTGCGGCCGGAGGGCAGGTGCAGTCCGATGTGGGCGCCGGGCTGCCAGGGCGGGAGTATTGCCCCGTCGGGTGCTGCCAGCCGCAGGGAGACGACATCCTCGGCCTCTTGGTGCTTGGTGGCGACCACCAGTTCCCGGATCACGGGCATCTCGGTGGCCGGCGGGCGCCCAGGAGGAGTGCTGCGCCGCGCGAGGCCCGTGACCGCGTTGTCGCTGAAAGCCGCCAGCTTCTGCATGAAGGAGTCGCTGCGCGGCCTGCCGTACAGGTCCGGCGGCCGAGTGACGGGTGTGCTGATGTCCATGGGATGCCTCACTGGTTGCTGGGTCATCGGGCAGCCGCTCGGGCAGCAGGGGACGCCGCCAGGTAGGCGACCGCCTGCTGAGTCGAGCCCTCCTGGGTCGGGTGGTAGCCGGGGCGGAAGTAGCGCAGCACCGAGCGGGCGAACGCGCCCGGCCGGGGCAACAGGTCCTTGCGGGCCGCGGCCAGGTAGTCGCGGAAGCGGACCTTGACCCGATCGTCGAGCAGGGGGTCGGCGCTCATCAGAAAGCGGACTCCGCGGATCCACAGCCGGGTCAGCACCGGAGCGGTGACGAGCATGCCGACCACTCGGCGCTGGTACCGGGGATCGAGGTGCACCAGCAGGTCGAACGCGACCGAACGGTGTTCGACCTCCTCCGCGCCGTGCCAGCGGAACAGATCGAGCATCGCGGGGTCCGCGCCGGCCCGGTCCAAGTGCCCGTTGCTGAGAATCCAGTGACCCATATACGCGGTGAAGTGCTCGAAGGCCGCTATGAGGGCGAGCCGTTGGAGGAGATGCGCGTGCGTGGCGGCCGGCGTCAGCTCCGGCCGGTCTCCGAGCACCCTTCGGAAGATCCATTCGGACTGCAGAGTGTACGGAGCCGGGTCCAGCCCCTTGGTGAGCAGGTGCTCCAGGACCTCCTGGTGCGCCTCGGCGTGCATCGCTTCCTGGCCGATGAAGCCGCGTACGTCCTCGCGCAGCCGGTCATCGGTGATCAGTGGCAGTGCCTGCTCGAAGGTGCGCACGAACCAGCGTTCGAGCTCGGGGAGCATGAGGTGGAGCACATCGAAGGTGTGGGTCGCGAAGGGCTCACCCGGCAGCCAGTGCAGCGGGGTGGTGCCCCAGTCGAAGGTGACGTCCCGGGGTTGCAGCACCAGGTCGTGGTGGTCGATGGGCTCGGACGGACGTGCCAGGTGGGCATGTGCGGCTCGGAACATGACAGGTTCCTCCATCAGCGATTGGTGTGTGCGAAGGGGCGGTCAGGCAGTCGTCCAGTACTGCTGGTCTGTCAGATCGGGTGCGCGGTGTGGTCCGTATTGCGGCGGGAGCCGTCTTCGATGCGGTTGGCGAATTCCGCGATCCGGGACGCGATCTCCTCGGGGTGGCTGAGCTGTACCCAGTGCCCGGCGTCGATCGGGCGCCGTTGTATCTGGCGCGTCCAGTGCTCCACTCCGTACGACAGCACCGGGGTGACGCAGAAGTCGCGGGTGGGGATGATGAGCTGAATCGGGACGGTGGTCGGCCGGTCCCGGGGATGCAGCAGGCGGGGCAGCATGTTGGCGCGGTACAGCGCGGTGCCGAACACGGCGTCGCGGGCCAGCGTCGGCGCGGGGTAGGGGGTGTGCCGGGGCACGCCTTGGGAGCCGGTGAGGAAGGCGCGCCAGCGGTGTCCCAGTGCTCTCCAGGTCAGGGTGGGCAGGAGCGGAAGATGGAAGTAGGCGATGTACCAGGACCGTGCGGCCTGCCGCAGCATCTTCGGCAGATCCGGGTGCCGCGGCCGAAGGCGGGCACGGATCAGGTGGCCGACGTGGTCCAGGCAGGGTCCGGAGATGGAGGTGAACGAGGCGATCCGCCCGGCCAGGCGGGTGCCGGTGACCGACTCCCAGGAGTGGATCGATCCCCAGTCGTGTCCGACCAGGTGCACCGGGCGGTCGGGGCTCACGGCGTCGAGAACCGCCTCCAGGTCGGCTTCCAGGCGGGACATCTGGTAGGCGCGCAGACCCCTGGGCCGGTGGGAGTTACCGGCTCCCCGCACGTCGAAGGCGGTGACGTGGAAGCGGTCGGCCAGGCGCTCGGCGACCGGGCGCCACACGGCGCTGGTGTCTGGATAGCCGTGGACCAGCACCACCGGAGGAGCCGTGGGTGCTCCCCATTGGTAGGCGGCCAACTCCATGCCGTCCGCAGCGATCCGGAGGGCGGCCGGGCCGGTCATCGGCCACCGCTGGCAGGGGTCAGTTCGCCGTAGTTCAGACCGCCGTGGATGAAGCTGGGCAGCACCGGCCACTGCCGCTTGAAGGGGGCCAGCTCCGAGGAGGGCAGGATCTGCAGCCAGCGCGGATCGCGCCGGCTGGGGTCGGCGAGGATCTTCTCCTTGACCATGGAGTCGTACTGGTCGAGAGAGTCCTCCAGGGTGTTGGCGTTGGGCACCACCTCACGGCCGTAGAACGCGGCGTGGCGGCGCACCCCGGGGATGCGGGAGAGCTCGGGCTGCCAGTTGTCGGCCGAGATGCCGTTCTCGGAGGAGACCCACACCCCGTCGGGGGTGTTCAGCACCAGGGAGTGGTTGCCGTCCGTGTGGCCGGGGGTCCACAGCAGGCTGACGCCGACACCGAGTTCGACATCGCCGTCGAAGGCGGTGATGCGCTCGCCCGGTACCCCGTCCATGCCTCCGTCGACGTACCAGGCCCACTGCATCGGATGCATCGATTCGAAGGTGCCCAGCTCCTTGCGGTGCACCAACAACTGGGCGCGCGGGAACAGCGCTTCGCGGGGCGCCCGTTCGCCGGGAACGGTGCTGGTACTTCCCATGATCATGCGCACGTCCTGGACGTGCAGGTGGTCGAAGCTGACGAAGTCCACGTCCTCGGGTCGCAGACCGCAGGAGGGCAGGACGGTGTTCGGGTCCTGGTAGTAGCGGGCGAAGACGTGCTCGGTGAGAAAGTCCCCCGCCAGACGCTTGAGCTGGTCGTAGAACGGCGCTTGAGCCGTTCCGGCGGCGACGGTCGGCTCCCACACCAGTGTTTTCGGCTCACCGTCGAAGCCGTCGAACTGCACGACGAGCATCCGGTTGACAATGCTCACGAACGGGTTGACGGCGAGCGCGGCGCCGTGGAAGCCGAACCGGGTCGGGTACGGGGCGGCGGCGATGTCGAAACTGCGGACGGCGTGGACGCGGCCCTGCTGGACGAACCGCTCACGGTAGGTGGCCGCGGCGCTGCGCACGGCGCGCAGCCGGTCACCGCGGGGCCATACGTCGTGTACACCTTCGAATTCGGGGATGGGACGCGGAGCGGCGGCGTCCTGGGCCTTCTCCGCGCTGGGCGCCGGCTTGGGCGTGGTGGTCACGGGCTCATCCTTCGGGATGGCGGGCGGTCCGGGTGCGCTGCTCGTAGGCCGCGCGGACCGCCCGGTTGGACAGGGCGGCGAGCTGGTCGGGGACAAGGAGGTGATGCAGGGCGTCGCGGGCGCGGCCTGGCAGCAGCGCGGCCAACCGGGTCAGGGCGGCTACCTGGCGTGGAATGAAGACCTCGAAGCGCGGGCGCAGCACGACGTCGAGCACCGCGTTGGCCACCTGATCTGTCGTCAGGCGTCGGGTGGGGCCGGTCGCGGTGCCCACGGCCAGCTCGGTGTCCACGACGCCGGGCATCACCAAGGACACGTGCACGCCGGTGCCGCGCAGTTCGGCGCGGACGGCTGTGCTGTAGCCGTGGATGGCGTGCTTCGTCGCCGCGTAGGTCGCCTCGCCGGCCGGGGCGATCTTGCTGGCGGCGGAGGCGATGTTCACCACGTGGCCGCGACCGCGTTTCCGCATCCCCGGGATCACGAGTTTCATCCCGCGCAGTACGCCGTGGACGTTGACGTCGAACTGGCGCAGGGCGGCTTCCTCCGGTTCCTCCTCGAAGGGGCCCACCCACATGATTCCGGCGTTGTTGATCAGTACGTCGATCGGCCCCAGCTCGGTCTCGACGGTGCGCAGGAAGTCTTCGAAGGAAGGTGTGTCGGTGACGTCGAGAGGCAGCCCGAGCAGTCGGCCACCGGGATGCGCGCCGATGGCATCAGCCGTCTCCATGGCAAGCTCCGCGTCGAGATCGCCGATCGCCACGGCGGCTCCGGCTGCGGCGAGCCGGGCTGCGACGGCACGCCCGATTCCGCGGCCCGCCCCGGTGACCGCGATCACTCGGCCGGTCAGCGGTTGTGTGCGGGGGAGCCTGTCGCGGTCTCTTCGGCTGGACGTGTACGGGTATTTGGGCGGTGCTGCCACGGTCGAGCCCCTTTCTTGCCCTGAGCATGAGCGGAACGCTGAGCGGCAAGCGGCCCCACGCATTTGTGACACGATGCCATGTCAGATGAACTGACAAGCTAGAGTGTCAGTTCAGAGCACACCGGTGTCAACACCTCTGCGAAGGGGGAAAATGACCGGCACACAGACCGCCGGGCGGCGCTACGGCGGACGCGATGCGGCGCAACGACAGCAGGAGCGCCGCACCCGCCTCATCCAGGCGGGCCTCGACATGTTCGGCACGGTCGGATACGCCTCAGTCTCCGTCAAGCAGGTGTGCTCGCATGCCGGACTGACCGAGCGCTACTTCTACGAGTCATTCCGCGACCGCGAAGACCTTCTCGCCGGGGTCTACAACGAGCTGATCACTACGATCAGCGCCGAAACCGCGCAGGCCGCAGCCGCTGCCGCACCCGATGTCGACGCCCAGCTGCGCGCCGGCCTCGAGGTGTTCATCCGCGCACTGGCCGGCGACGCCCGCATGGCCCGCCTGGTGCTCATCGAGGTCGTGGGCGCCAGCCCCCGCCTCGAAGTGCGCCGCCGTGAGGTCCTGCACGAATTCGCCGCACTGATCGCCGCCGTCGTCGGACCGCTCCCTGGCCCGGAAGCCTCCTCCAGCCGGCTCACCATGACCGCGATGAGCCTGGTCGGCGGAGTCAACGAACTCCTCGTGGACTGGACACTCGGCCACCAGAACGCCACCGTCGAAGAACTGATCGACCTGTGCTACACCCTGTTCATCGCGGCCTACCGAGCCATCAGCGATCAGCCCTGATCGCGCAGGATTCCTTCAGGAGCTTTCCGCACCGGACAGCAGCCCACGGCCCCTGTTCACCGGCCCGGCACACTCGGCGGCCCTGTTTCGATCAGGCAGGCCGGCGAGAACCTTGCACAATGAACGCAGGCGCGGCGCACCTGCTGGCTATCGGCTGTCGGACGGGTTCCATGCCCATCATCCATTCGGAAGCGACGCAAGGCGATCGGGCTGAGCGGCCGCGAACCATGGCGGGCCCGTTGCGTCGTGGGAGCTGCTAAACGATGGGGGATCACCCGCCGCCTGCGCCCCACGCTGGCGCGCGCCCGGGACCTGGCCCGCGCCGGACCGACCCTGCCGCTATCGCTGGGTGCCCGCAAATGCCCAGGCCCGCTAGGGAGCGTATTTGGTTGTGAGCCGTTCGACGCCGACTTGCTCGAACGGTGCTGGTTCTGTGCTGACTTGGATCCCTCGGATGTCTGATTCTGCAGGTGAGAGCACTGTGCTGAACGTTCAGGTTCAATGCCGGGTTGATCCAGCCCGGCGCTCACCCCCGCAAGGTTTCGGCACTGCCTGGACAGGGGCTCTCAGAAGGTGCGTTCGGCCACCTTCACGCGTCAAAACGGCGGGGTCCGACGAGCGGGAGGGGTGGCCCGGATCGCTCAGCGGTTCAGGCAGACGCCAGCTTCCGGATGCGCGGATGGTTCTCCAGTGCCCATCGCACGGTCTTCGGTGGGCGTTCGAGCAGGGTTTCCAGCTGGTCGGTGACGCCGCGGTACCCCCCGCCGCCCATCAGCCGGGTCAGGGTCTTCAGGTGTTCCGCGGTGTGCGGGAACGCGGCCAGGGCGGTGTCCACGTAGGTCTCGTTCCAGGTTTCGACGTCTTCCGGAACGTAAGTGACCTGGCGTCCCAGTACAGCGGCGTAGTCCTCCGCGAACCCGTGCATGTCCTTCAGTTCCGGGCCGTTGAGGTCGTAGGACTTCGAGATGTGCGGCTCCGGGTCGGCCAGGATCTTCACGCACAGCTCCGCCACGTCGTAACCCGCGATGGGCGCGAGCCGGTGGTGGCCGAAGGGCAGGCGCAGTTCACCGTTGCTCAGCGGGCCCAGCGCCAGCCAGGTCAGGAGGGGGTTCTCGACGAACATGGCCGCCCGCACGTTGACGGTGGGGACGCCGGACCAGTCCAGCACCTGCTCGGCGACCCAGTGGGCCCGTTGCTGCGGCGACCACTGCGTGACGAGTCCACCGAGCCATGAACGCCGCTCCTCCTCTGGCGCTGTCATCTTCTCGAACGTCATGAAGGACTGTTCGTACTCGGAGATGTTGACGAAGACCTCGATGTCGCCCTGGGCCCGCGCCGCCGCGGCCATCAGGCTGACGGCGTCGGTGTAATACGGCGACAGGCTCATGCTGAAGTAGATGCGGCGGCAGCCCTTCAGCGCGGCGGTCACGTCGGCGATGTTGAGCAGGTCGCCGACGAAGACCTCGGCCCCTGCCTGGCGGAGCGAGCCAGCGCGCTCGTCGTCCTGGCGCACGAACGCGCGCACCGGGTGCCCTTGCTCAAGCAGCATGTCGACCATCGTTCGGCTCACACCACCGATTTCCCCGGCGGCACCGGTGATCAGGATGGGGTTGCGCTCAGGCATCAGTGCGTCCTCTGTCTGGTTGGGGTGGGGGCGTGTCATCGGGGCGCCGGGCCGTCGATGCGGGCGAGGAAGTCGAGGAGTGCGGCGTTGACCTCGGCGGGACGCTCCTGCTGTGTCCAGTGCCCGCATCCCGGCAGCACCACCGGGCCGTGCAGTCGAGGCGCGACAGCGCTCAGCAGGTTGCCCGACCCGCCCTGGCCACGGAAGATTTCGCTCAGCGAGCTGCCCCCGTCCGGGGCACGCAATGAGGTGACCATGTCGCGGTCTCCCACCACGTACAGCGCGGGGACGTCGATCCCGCGCCCCCGGAACGGCGCGAGCAGTTCGTTGTTGCGTTCGATGTTCCGGTACCAGTTGAAGGCCCCGGTGAACGCCTGCTCGCCATGCAGGGCGAAGTCCTCGGCGTACGCCTGGATGTCCTCCTCCGTCAGCCAGGCAGGGAGAGCAGGCGGCTCCGGCATGGTGTCCAGGAGGCCCAGACCGTCGGGTATCACCAACGGGCGGGGCTCCCTGCCGAGCGGGTTGTCGCCCGAAGCGCCGACCAGAAGACGGCGGAAGGAGTCCGGTATGTCCTTGGCGAACTCCGCGTCAGCGATTCCGGGCTGCTGGAAGTAGACCTGGTAGAAGCCCTCGCCGTACTGGGTGCGGGTGATCGAGGGCGGGACCATCCCGCCGGGCAGAATGGGCGGAATGCTGAGCCCGGCCACCGCGCGGATTTTGTCCGGGCGCAGCATCGCCGCGGTCCAGGCAACGGGTGCACCCCAGTCGTGACCCACGACGACCGCCTGCTCCTCCTCCAGCTCCTCGATCAGGGCGATCACGTCGCCGACGAGGTGGAGCAGGGTGTACGAGGTGACGTCCGGCGGCTGCTCGCTGCGGGCGTAGCCGCGCTGGTCAGGGGCAACAACCCGGTATCCGGCCGCCGCCAGCGCCCCGAACTGGTGACGCCAGGAGTACCAGCTCTCCGGCCAGCCGTGCAGCAGCAGGACCAGCGGTCCCTGCCCCTGCTCGGCGATGTGCAGCCGGACCCCGTTCACGTCGACGAAGCGGTGGGTGAGCGGATTTTCCACAAGGATCTCCTTGAAGTGCGTGAGTGCGTGCTATTTCTTCAGCTGGGCGTACATGGCTTCCAGGTCGGCGGACAGCTGGGACTTGACCCAGCGGGTGGTGTCGTCGGCCAGCACCTCGTGCGCCCCGGCCTCGATGCCGTCGAGTGCGGCCACGGCGATGTCGCGGGGGTCGGCCTTGGGTGCGTCGACGCCCGAGGTCATGTCGGTGTCCACGTAGGCCATGTGGAGCCCGGTCACCGCGATGCCGCGCGGCTGCAACTCCAGGCGCAAGGAGTTGGTCTGCGACCACAGGGCGGCCTTGGAGGCGCCGTAGGGAGTGCCGTCGGCCAGCCAGGACAGGGCGGAGTGGGCGTTGAGGATGTGGCCCCCGCCGTTGCGCTCGATGATCGGCACGAAGGCGCGGGTGACCAGTAGCGGCCCGTAGAAGTTGGTCTCCAGATCCCGGCGCACGTCCTCCATCGGGGAATTGAGGTACGAAGCGCGGACGGAGGCCCCGGCGTTGTTGATCAGGATGGTGACGTCCTGGGCCTGCTCGGCGGCGGCTGCCACGGATGCCGGGTCAGTGGCCTCGAGCGCCAGCGGAACGGCATCGGGGTGGGTCACCGAGCGCGGGTTACGGGCCGTGGCGTAGACCTTGCCGGCTCCGCGCGCGTAGAGCTCCTCGACCAGCATCTTGCCGATGCCACGGCTGCCTCCGGTGACGAAGACGTTGGCGCCCTTGATTGCTGTCATGACTACCTCCACGAAGATGGAAACCGATCGGTTTTCACTACCGTAAACCGATCGGTTTTGTCATGCAAGTCGGTCGAGCGGCGGATGACTACGGCGCGCAGTGTCGAGGTGGAGTCGGGCGGAGCTCAGGCTTCGGGGGCTGGCCTCGTATCCGTCGGCGGAGTCCGTACTCGCCCGGCGCAGGCCGGTGAAGCCGCGAGCCCGCCGACAGTGATCGACGTGGCCTGGCTGGGCCTCAGGCGGAGTTCAGCGGAGTGACGTGAGGAGTGGCGCGCTGTACGGCTCGGTGCCGCCGGCGTGCCCGGCCGGCGCCTTGCGGGCCGGCCGGGGGTCGGCGACCAAGGGCGGCCGACTGCCGGCGGTGCAAGGACCGCTCAAGTACTGCGGGCGTGTCGGCGAGGCGCGCGACGACAGGGAAGACAGGCGCGACGGCCCTGACGACCTTTGCACCGACGCGGCCTCGCGACGAGAGGCCCAGCCCGCGGGAGCCGGCGGGCGGCGCCCGTGCAGACGGGCCACGCACCCTCCGTGAGCTGGAGCCCTCGTGCCAGAGTCGCGGGATGATCCGGCCCTTGATCCGGCCCCCCCTTGTGTCGCCTGTGCCGCCGATGCGACACCGCGCCAGTCGCCGAGCGCCTCGACGCCCCACGCAAAGGGGACCCGGTCGCCGGTGCGTTGGGAGGGGAACGGATGAGGCCCGTGGGTGACGATCAGTCCCACGACTGTGGCGGCTCGACGGACGTAGTGCTGAGGATCGCCCTGTGCGAGATGAAGTCGCCCATGTCCGCCGTGTGGATCTCCGGCGCTTCTTATTGGACCGGAACCACCGGCAGGACGATACGGGACGGCCGGGCGGGGTCGTGGAAGACCTGCTGGTGGGCCACTCGGGCCATGGTGGCGCTCTCTTCGGGTTCGCCCGTGTTGAGGTTGCGGTCCCAGCGAGGGAAGTTGCTGGAGGTGACCTGGACCCGTATCCGGTGGCCCGTCCGGAAGACGATGCTGGTCGACCACAGGTCCACCACGTGCTCGGCCGCCTCGCTCGGTGTCGCCGCGCGCACCCGCACGATGCCGTCGGCCACATTGCGGGAAACACCCCTCTCGTCGACGTCGCACAGGCGCGCCACCCAGTCGGTCGAGGGCCCGTCCGTGGCCGCGAAGAGCACCGCCCGGACGCGGCCGGTCACCTCCAGGTCCTCGGCGAGCGGTTCCGTGGTGAAGACCAGGACGTCCTCGCGCGCCTCTACGGCCGTCTGGTCGAGCGGTCCGGGACGGAAGTCATCGGTCATGAGGAGTGCGCCGCCGGTGGTGGGCGCCGGATCCATGGGGTCGTAACGGAACTGTTCGGGCTGCTCGGCGGTGGACGGCGGCTCCTGCGTCAGGCGTCCGTCCGCGCGCAGGTGGAAGTCCGTGTCCACGGCCCGCGACAGGGGCCATTCCGTCTCCTCGCGCCACTGGTTGATCCCCATGGCGAACAGCAGCACCTGGCCCGTGCCCGGCTCCACAGCTCCACCGTCGCCTTCGCCGAGGGTGCGGTGGGACCAGTCGAACTGCATGTCGTGCACGCGCCCTCGCATGCCCATGAAGTCGGAGTGCGCGCTGAATCCGAAGTTGACGTCGCCGACCACCTGCTGCCAGTTGGTGTGGGTCCACGGGCCCATGATCAGCGTGGCGGACCGGCCGGCGCGGCGCATGGCGGTGAAGTTGTCGAGCGTGCCCTGGCTGAAGATGTCGTACCAGCCGTCGAGTTGGAAGGTGGGCAGGTCGACCTCGTCGTGCCGGCCCGCGACAGTGCAGGACCGCGCCCACTCGGGCTCCCGCCGGGAACGCTCATAAGCTCGGGAAGGTCGTGCCGGGCGAACGCGGGAAACCGCCCGGCGGGCAGCTCGCCGTAACCGCCGCTCGCCAGGCCGTCCACATCCTGTACGAGCCCGGTGATGCCGTTCACGAGCCCTTCGAGGTCGGTGCGGTGACGGCGCATCAGGGTGTCGGCGCCCTGCATGAGCGACCACACCGCCGCGTGAGAACAGCCCGTCGTCCGGATCGGACCACGTGATCAACGGCGCGATCGCCTTCAGCTCCGGCGGCTTCGACAGCGCCGCCATCCACTGGGTGTTGCGAAGTAGCTGCCACCCACCATGCCGACGGAGCCGTTCGAGCCGGGAAGGGCAGCGGCCCACCGCACGGTGTCGTAGCCGTCGCTCTCCTCGTGCGTCCACGGTTCCCACTCGCCGTCGGAGGCGAACCGGCGACGGGTATCCTGCACGACGACCATGAAGCCGCGCCTGGCCGCCGCCAGGGGATCGGGTACGACGGCCATCATGGGCGTCTGCTTGCCGTACGGCAGCCGGGCCAGCAGCACCGGCCACGGCCCCGCACCGCCGGGCCGGTAGACATCCGCGCGCAGCACCGTGCCGTCACGCATTTCCGCCGGAACATCGAACTCGATCTGTATCTCCGCCATGTGCCGCTCCATTGCGTCTTTTTTCTTGCGGGGTGCTTGAGCGCGGGCAGGCGTCAGCCGGCCAGCTTGTTGAGCTTGCGGAGCTGCTTGTCGAAGGCCCGGGCGGGAACGACGCGGCGCAGTGTGCTCGCGCGTCCGGCCATGGGGCCGGCGGTGTAGCGCACCTTCGGCTTGGCGTCGGTCGCTGCCGCGACGATCGCCTTGGCGACGACGGTGGGGGCGTTGCCGTCCCTGATCGCCTCCGCCATCACGCGGTCGACGGTCTGCCGCTGCTTCGCGTAGACCTGCAGGGGCGTGTCGGGCTTCGCGCTGTTGGCCTCGAATCCGGTCCTGGTGTAGGCGGGTTCGACGAGAAGCGCCCGGATGCCCTGCTCGCGGATCTCGTGGTCCAGGGACTCGGAGTAGCCCTCGATCGCGTCCTTCGAGGCGGCGTAGACGGCCATGTACGGCTGGGGCATGAGCCCGAGTACGGACGAGATGTTGATGATGCGCCCGTGTCCCTGAGCGCGCATGTGCGGCAGTACCTCGTTCACCATGCGCATGACCCCGAAGACGTTGGTGTCGAAGACGGCCCTGGGCCTGTGCGACGGAGGTTTCCTCGGCCGCGCCCCATCGAGCCGACGCCGGCGTTGTCGACCAGGACGGCTGGCCACCTGGAGGTCGAGGAACGTCACACCGCCGAGCGGGGTGACTCGCGAGGTGTCGCGGCCGGTGCCGACCACGTCAAAACCCGCTGCGACCAGCGCGAGCGCGGTTTCCTTCCCGATGCCAGATGACGCACCCGTCACGAGTGCCACAGGCCGAGTTGCCGTAATCATGGATTCCTGACTCACGAAAACTGATCGGTTTCCATGTGCAAGCTCACGCGCCAACCCGATCCGGGCCGCGTCACCGTCTGTGCGCTGAGGCTGATCGGTCTTCGCGGCGCCTGCGGCGTCTCGCCCGAGGTGGGGCGGAGCGCTGTCGCGACGCGCGGCAGCCCGGGGCCCGTCTCGTGGCGGTCGGTATTGCGTGGTGTCGAAACAAGGGCACTGTGGGCCCGAGCCCCGCCAGGCGCCTTGTCGGCTGACGCCAGCCCCGGCGCCTGCCGCAATGACGGCATGGCCAGGATCGGTGCGCAGGAGAGACGCGAGAGCGTCGTCCGCGCAGCGATCGCCGAGTTCGCGCTCAAGGGCTACTACGGCACTTCCATAGAGGCGGTTGCCCAACGCGTCGGTGCCACGCAGCCCTACCTGTTCCGGCTCTTCCCGGGCAAAAAGGCGATCTTTGTCGCCGCTTTGGTGCGGAGTATGGAAGACACCCGCCTGGCTTTCGAGCGGGCGACCGACGGAGTGGAGGGCGGCGAGCAGGCCCTCCAGGCCATGGCGGACGCTTACGCGCGGCTGATCTCGGCGCACCCCGAAACGCTCCTGATGCAGTCGCAGGGATACGCCGCCGTGGCGGCCGCCGAGGCGCAGGGCGATGACCAGATGGGCGAGCTCGTCCGGGCCGACTGGATGAGACTGTGGGAAACCGTGCACCTGTCGCTGGGTGCCGATGTCCACGAGACCACGAGCTTCTTTGCTTGCGGCATGCTCGGCAACACTCTTGCGGCCATCGGGCTTTCCTCCGATTGCCGGGAAGCGGGGGCGTGAAGCCGTGGGCGCTGCTCCGGCTGCCGGAGACGGGCATCGACCCGAAAGAGCCCTTCGGTCGCCGAGCCTGCTCGAAGACGGGGTGCGTCAGCGCATGTCTGCCGCATCGAGCAGGGTGACCACAGTGGGTGCGATGAGCCCGGTCAGGTTGTCGGCCTGGATTCCCGCGCGGGCGCTGGCGCCGTCGAAGACCAGGATGAGCTGCCGGGCCAGCAGGTCGGGATCACTCGCGCCACCCTGTTCGGCCTCGGAACGGAAAAAGGCCGTCAGGTTCGCTTTGATCTGGTGGGCCACCCGGCTCGCGGGGTGGGTCTGATCCTTGAGCTCGATCTGCACAGCCAGGTACCGGCAGCCTCGGAACTCGGGCGCACCCGCCTGCAGTTCCACCCGCTCGAAGACGTGCAGGACCCGCCCGCGGGGTGAGCGGCCATCGTCCGCCTCCGGTAGGAGTCCGGCCACGAAGGCGGAGGCGCGCTCCTTCAGGCTCGCTGCCAGCAGTTCGTCCTTGCTCTCGAACAGCTGGTACATGGAGCGCTTCGACACCCCCGCCGCCTTGCACAACGCCTCGACGCCGATACCGACGCCGACTCGGTAGGTGAGTGTGGCCGCTGCCTCCAGCAGCCGCTCTCTGGGACTTGGCTTCACTTCGGTGGTCATACCGCGAGGTTAACTCGAATCGGACGAAATAGAAACCGATCGGTTTCCAGGGTATCAGGGAGATGCCCGGCGCCGTGCGGACGCCTGAAGGCCACTCAGAGGCTCGGCGACGGTCTTGGGGAAGAGGCCGTCGCCGAGCCGTGACGTTGTGCGCGCCTGCCGTCCCCGCGGGGCGACACACGCCGGGGCCACTCCGGGTAATGGCCCCGTCCTGGGTGAGCCGCGTTCCGCTACGCCGGGGCAGCGGTCTTCTCGGGCTTCGTCTCGGCGGGGATGCGGTGCAGCCCCTTGCGGTCGTACCAGCCCGTCATGCCGAAGCCGAAGAGTGCGGCCAGTGCGAGGCCGACGGCCATCATGACCCAGCCCCGGGTCAGGCCGGCGTCGGCCTGGGCGTCGTAATAGAGGATCGAGCGGATGCCGCCGGTGATCTGCCGCAGCGGCTCGAACTCCGCGAGGAAGCGGTAGAAGCCGGGCAGCGCCTGAATAGGCGTGGTGGCGCCGGCCGTCGGCACCGCCATCCCGATGAAGACCAGCGTGACCACCAGCATGCCGGGCGTGCCGAACACGGCGAGGAGGGTGAGCGCGCCGATCCCGGAGACCGCGATGGCGCACACCGAGTACAGCCACAGCAGCGGCAGGTGGGCGGCATCCATGCCCATGACGCCGACCGCGCCCGCCATGACCAGGGTTCCCATCAGCAGGGACAGACCGGCCATGAGGGTGCTGCTGATGGCGAGGGTCTGCACCCGGGTCGCCCGGATCAGCGGGCGGTGCAGCCGCAGCGGGCCCATGTCGTTGTGGGTGTAGCCGAGGGCGTGGTCCACCTGGCCGCTGATGACATTGGCGGAGAGCATGCCGCAGACCACCAGGACGAGCGCGTAGTAGAACGCCGTCAGACCCAGGCCGCTGTGCGAGTCGAGCGGATGGCCGTCCTTGACCGTGACGGCGGCCGGGTCGGCCAGGAGGACGCGTGCCGCGGCGGGCACCTTTGCCTGCCCGGTCCCGCTCTGGGACGTGAGCTCCTTGCCCACCTGGAGCGAGGCGCTTTCGGCCGCCTGGGTCGTCGCCGTCCGGGCCAGGCTGGAGCCCACGCTGCCGGCGGACTGGTTGGTCAGCACCGTCAGCGTCGGGCGGGCCGGGGTCCCGGCGGTCGCGGTGCCGGTCAGAGCGACGGTGGCGGAGGTGAAGTCGGCGGGGACGACGAGCGCGCCGTACAGCTTGCCCTCGCCGAGCTCCTCCTTCACCCCCCTCTCGTCCATCACCTTCCAGTCGATCTTGTCCCCGCTCACGGTGGATTTCTTGATCGACTCGGAGATCTGAGCCCCCAGGTTGATCTGCTTGCCACCGACAGCAGCCCCCTTGTCGGCGTTGACCAGACCGACGGGCAGCTTGGTCATGTGATCGACCGGATCGATGTTGGCACCGACGTAGAACACGGTGAACAGCAGCGCGAGTACGCCTGTGATGACGCCATTGGCGATCCACAGGGGTTTGGCACGCAGGACGCGGAACGGGTGAATCCCACTCATGATTTACTCCGGTCTCGGACAGCACACTCATATCCGGAGGAGGCCGGACAGCTTCATTGCGGGCCGGCGACCCTCGGAACGTTCAATCTCGGCACACACGGCCGCCGACACGGAACCGGAGGTGCGGATTCAGCACCCTGCCGGGACTCCGGCTGATGAAACCGGTCGGTTTCAGACCCATCGTAAACCGATCAGTTTTCAAATTCCAAGTCGAGGCGCTGGCCCATGTCCCAGCAGCGTCAGAAAGCCGCATGCCGGCACCTGTCCCGCTCGGAAATACGATTCTGGGTCTGGCCTGCAGCTTCTCCGCGCAGGGTGGCGGCCTGCACGGCGCCTGGGATGATCTGCCGATGCCGCTTTCAATCGTCACCGCGCTGGTCCGGAACCTGATCAAGGTGCCCGCTGCCGTGCTGCGCTGCCGCGTGGCCAAGGATGCGGAGGTCTTGGCGTTGCGGCACGAGAACGCGGTGTTACGCCGCCAGATCGCCCGAGTCCGCTACGAGCCCGCCGACCGAATCCGGCTCGCCCTCCTTTCCCGGCTGGTCCCGCGGGAACACTGGCGTCACGTATTCTCTGTCACTCCCACCACGCTGCTGGCCTGGCACCGGCAATTCCTTGCGCGGAAGTGGACGTTCCCCCGGCACCGCCGCCCCGGCAGGCCGTCCACCGCGCCCACCGTCAAACAGCTCATCCTGCGCCTGGCCAAAGAGAACAGTGCATGGGGCCACCGCCGTATACAGGGCGAACTCGCACGCCTCGGCTACCAGATCGCCCTGTTCACGGTCTGGGAGATCCTGCACGCGGCCGGCATCGATCCCGCTCCGCAGTGCTCCGGCCCGACCTGGCGTGAATTCCTCACCGCCCAGGCCCATGGCATCCTCGCCGCCGACTTCCTCCACATCGACACCATCGCGCTCAAGCGCCTGTACGCCCTGGCCCTCATCGAACACGGCACCCGGCGTGTTCACCTCGCCGGCGTCACCGCGCACCCCACCGTCCCATGGACCGTCCAACAGGCCAGGAACCTCACCATGACGCCGGGGTGCCGGATGGACTCCCCGCGTTTCCTCCTCCGGGACCGGGACAGCAAGTACACCAACGCCTTCGACGCCGTCTTCCAGGCCGACGACATGGAGATCCTGCTCAGCGAGATCCGGCTCCTGCCTGTCCGCACCGAACTCGCGCATGACCTCCCCGAACCGCTGCATCATCGAGCGGGGCGCCGTCGTCCAGTACACCTTCGGTGTCAGCGCGGTCATCGCCAGCGCCGCCATCGTGATGCGGTTGGCCTGGATGTGGTCGGGGTGGCCATAGAAGCCGTTCTCGTCGTAGGTGACGACCACATCGGGCTGGTAGCGCCGCAAGAGTTCCGCGAGTCGGGCAGCGCCCTCCTCCACAGGTGTCTGCCAGAAGGAGCCTGGGGCGTCATTGGTCGGCCACCCCATCATCCCGGAGTCGGCGTAGTCCAGCCTCTCCAGATGACCGACCTTCAGGACTTCGCAGCTTGCCTCGAGTTCCTGACGCCGCATCAAGGCGACGGCCGCCCCATCGTGCCCGGGATCGCCCGGCTTGACACCCCCCGGTCCGTCACCACAACCGCCGTCGGTGCACGTCACGAGGACCGTGCAAATGCCCTCCGCCGCGTACCGCGCGAGGACACCTCCTGTTCCAGTGGCCTCATCGTCGGGGTGGGCGTGTACCGCCATAAGCGTCAAGGGCAAGTCATTCATGAAACTGTCCTCCTGTGTGAAAAGGCCTCGGTCCGAGTCCGTGCCGGGCGTATGAGCGGTCGCCCTTCAATATCGGATGTCGGATGACCGGGCGTACCGCGGGCCCGAGGGCCCCGGATCACGTCGGCTGTTGGCCTCTGTGTCCCCCATCCGCGCGGCGCCGCTCTCTTGGCGGTGCAACAGTGTCGGCCGGACCGGCTGTTCCCGCCGCACACCGGAACTGTGCCACTCCCGGCGTCTCCGGTCAGTTGGGGAACTGGATGGTTGTCCTCAGGGGGAGGTTGGTGACGGAGGTGCCCACGAGCATGTGGTAGGGGCCGGGTTCGTGGTGCCAGCCGTCGGGTCGCCAGTGGGCGAAGGCGCGGTAGGGGAGGGGGATGGCGACCTGGGTGGTCTCGCCGGGTTCGGCGTGGACGGTGGTGTGGGCGGCGAGCCAGCGGCTGGGGCGGTCGACGGTGGAGTCGGAGCGGGAGAGGTAGACCTGGATGACCTGCTTGCCGGCGCGTGGGCCGGTGTTGGTGGCCGTGAGGTGGACGGTGTGGCGGTCGGTGCCGTCGTCGGTGTCGGTGTCGTAGTCGACGGTGAGGTCGGCGAGGTGCCAGGTGGTGTAGCCGAGGCCATGGCCGAAGGGGAAGGCGGGCTGGGTGTCGGACTTCAGCCAGGCGCGGTAGCCGATGTGGATGTCCTCGGTGTAGTGAAGTGCGCCGTCGGTGGGGGTGGTGTTGAGGACGGGGACGTCCTCGGCGGTGGCCGGCCAGGTGGTGGGCAGGCGGCCGCCGGGTTCGGCGTGGCCGAGGAGGATGTCGGCGAGGGCGTTGCCCATCTCCTGGCCGCCGAAGTAGGTGACGAGGAGGGCCGAGACGTCGTCGCGCCAGGGCAGGAGGACGGGGGAGCCGGAGTTGACGACCACGATGGTGGGGGTGTTGGTGGCGGTGACGGCGTGGACGAGGGCGTCCTGGTGGCCGGGGAGGTCGAGGTCGGTGCGGTCGAAGCCCTCGGACTCCACTTGGGAGTTGGTGCCCACGACGACGATGGCGATGTCGGCATCGGCGGCGGCTCGGGCGGCGTCGGCGATCAGGGCGATGGGGTCGTGGGGGGCCGGTTTGGTGCCGAGGGTGATGGCGAAGGTGCCGCCCATGGCCGTGTCGCGTGAGGTGAGGTCGAAGGTGACGCGCACGGACAGGGGGGTGCCGGCGGTGGTGGTGAGGGGGGTGGTGACGGCGGGTGGGGCCAGGAGGCTGGCGCCGAGGTCCTGGCCGACGGCGATCGCGGTGTCCTCGTGGTAGAGGTGGTCGTCGAGGTGGATGCGGCCGGTGCCGACGGAGGCGAAGCCGAGCAGGCTCTCGCCGGTGGTGTCGGTGGTCCAGCGGGTGGTGAGTTCGATGGTGGCGGCGGTGGTGATGGGGGCGTCCCCGCCGAAGTAAACCAGGGCGGTGGAGCGGCGGTCCTCGCGGAAGAGTTCGCCGCCGTCGGCGTCGAGGAAGCGGACGAGCATGCCGGGTTCGCCGGTGGCCGGGTTGGTTATCTGGGCGAGGGGGAGCTCGGCGAGGCCGTGATGGGCGACGGCGCCGAGGCTGTAGGTGACCTCGGCGCCGGGGAGGGCGGCGCGCAGTCCTTCGAGGGGGCTGACGACGCGCTCAGGCAGGACGGTTGCGGAGCCGCCGCCCTGGGTGCGGGCGTGCTGGGCGTTGTGGCCTATGACGGCGACGCGGCGCAGGCGGGTGGGGTCGAGGGGGAGGATGCCGTCGTTGGCGAGGAGGACGGTGCCCTGGGCGGCGGCGTGGCGGGCGAAGGCGATGGTGTCCGAGGCGGTGACCCGCGGTGGTGGGGCGGCCTGGTAGCCGTCCAGGGCGCCGACGCGGGCGGCGAGCAGGAGGACGCGCGCCACCTTGCGATCGATGACGGCCTCGTCGACGCGGCCATCGCGGACGGCCGCGACCAGGGCCGGGCCCCAGGGGCCGTCAGGTCCCGGCATGACAAGGTCCTGCTCGGCCTCGGCCGAGGCGAGGGAGCGGACGGCGGTCCAGTCGCTGACGACGACGCCGTCGAAGCCCCACTCGGACTTCAACGGTGTGTCGAGGAGGTCGTTCTCGGTGGCGGTCACGCCGTTGATGGCGTTGTAGGCGGACATGACCAGCCAGGGGCGGGCCTGGATCACGGCCTTCTCGAAGGCGAGGAGGTAGAGCTCGCGGAGGGCGCGTTGGGAGACCTCGGTGCTGGCGGTGAAGCGCTCGGTCTCGTAGTCGTTGGCGACGTAGTGCTTGGGGGTGGCGGCGACGCCGTGGTCCTGCAGGCCGCGCACGAAGGCGGCGGCCAGGTCGGCGGTGAGGACGGGGTCCTCGCTGAACGCCTCGAAGTGGCGGCCCCCGAGCGGGGAGCGGTGAAGGTTGATCGTTGGGCCGAGGACCACGTCGACGCCCTTGTGGCGGGCCTCGGCGGCGAGCACGGCACCGTAGCGGTAGGCCAGCTCGGGGTCCCAAGAGGAGGAGAGGGCGGTCGCGGATGGCAGGTTGAGTGAGGGGGAGCGCTCGTCCCACACCTCGCCCCGCACCCCCGAGGGGCCGTCGGACAGCACCATCCGGCGCAGGCCGATCGACTCGACCGGCGAGGTGGTCCAGAAGTCCTGGCCGGTCAACAGCTTGACTTTGGTCTCCAGGGAGAGTTCGGCGACCAGCCGGTGGAGCTCGGGGGAGCCGAGATCGAGGGAGGTGTGGGAGGGGGGCATGGCGTTCTCCTTGCTGGACATGATCAGTGAGCGGGCGAGCGGAGAGCGGCCGCCCGGCGCCGCTCGAGTTCGTCGGTAACCCGCTTGACGTCGCGCGGGTCTGCACGATGGGCCGCGGAGCTAGGCCGGGCAGTCAGTCCAGAGCGGGTGCCTCCCGAGAGGGGAAGCGATAGATTCGGCAGCGAGAGATCCCCGAGTGGTCACAGTGGGCGGGGATGGGGAACGGGCTGGCGGAGGTTTGCCCGGACTGCGGATGCATCCAGGCGGTCCCTCCCGCGGTTTCGTCGCCATTGAGGCGGCGCTCCGCTTTCCAACCATCCGGACCGCAGCGCCCTTCGGTGACGGACTCGAGACCGATCTGCCACGCTGGATCCGTGGTCGTGAAGCCGATGCGGAAACCTCGGCCGACCGCGAGGAAGACGTCCTCCTCCTGCGCCACGATGAGGCCGTAACCGTACGTGCCCGTAGCGTCGATCCCGATGGGAGCCCACCGGGTCACCGTCAGGACGATCGAGCCAATGGTCAGCGCGACGCGCGGAGTGGCGTCATCGAGGTGGAAACCCCTGGTGACGGCTGGTGTGCCGTCAGTGAGGGTCAGCACGGACTCGGTCTGGCGGATCAGGTCGTAGACGTCGGAAAGTGCGGCGAGTTCGGGGAGGTCGGCCGAGTCCGTGCCGAACGGGGAGACACCCAGGGCGTGGTACTCGCCGATCGCGAGTAGCCCATGCCCGGCACCCGCTGCGTCACGGCGCATCTCGGGTATGAAAAGACCGTCCGACATGGTCAGGAAGTCGCCGAAGACCGTGTCGGGCTGGCCGAAGTAGAAGTCGGGGGTGAACAGGTCGACTGTGGGAGCGGTCGTTCGCCAGACGCCGGCCACGCGTGGGAGCGGCCCTCCGCTGGGATAGGTGCCCGGAACCTGTCCCCCGGCGACCGCGAAGCCCGGGATGTCGAGGTCGATCTCGCTGTCCAGCCAGGCGTTGGTGAAGAAGGGCACGGGGGAGACGGCCCGGCCCGCCCGCGCCAGTTTCTCGATGTGGCTCGCGAATGCCCAGGCCATGAAGGCCTCGTCGCGTGCGGAGGGATCGCCCGGCAGGTCACTCCAGCACAGGTTCGCGGGTACGGCGGTCGCGTCCTGCGAGGACAGCACATTACGGAGGTTCTCGGGGACGGGCTGGGCGAAGGCATTCTGCGCCTGGCGGGACCGGTCACGAGAGGCGCCGAGCAGTCCGACCTCGTTCTCGATCTGCACCATGAGCACGGTGCGGTGTTCGGCGTCGATCTCCTCGATGTACTCCATCAAGCGGCGGAATGCGGCCAGGTCGAGGTTGCTGGGTGCGAACGGGGTCAGGGTTTCGGTCATGCGCCCGTCGTCCAGCACACAGCGGGGAAACTGGTCCCAGTCGCGCTTCACCCACGTCGGTGCGTAGCTGGACGTGCCGTTCTTCCACGCGCCGAACCACAGCAGGATCACACGCAATCCGGCAGCCCGAGCCTCCTCGAGGACCGATCGGACCGAGTCGAGGACGAAGCGCCCCTCCACGGGTTCGATCTCTTCCCACGTGACGCTTGCCAGCACGGTATTGGCGTTGGCAGCGATCGCGGACTGCAGACCGGCGGCCAGCGAGCCGGCTGCTGAAGGGGAGGAGTTGTGCAGTTCGACGCCGCGTACGAGAAACGGGTTCCCGTCGACGACGAGCCGGGCCGGTCCCTGCGACCTGTCGAGGCGGGGCGGCGGGCAGGCTCCTGCCTGCTGAACGCCGAGCGCCGAAGTGGTCACTGTGTGATTCACGGAGCCTCCTGGGCAAGAATGGTCTGCGAAAATGTAGCGCTTGGGCTGTTTTCGTGGCTAGCATCTCACGCGCCGTCCCTCACAGTGCTGCAAAGGAGCAGGCCAGTGACCCTTTCCACGAGACCAGGCATCCCCCGGGGAGACCATGAACTGAATCGGGATCCGGCGCGCCTCGGCAGGCTCGGGCCGCTGCTGTTCCTCGTTCACGCGGGCTGGATGCTCCCGTTCGCCGCTGCGGGCACGCTCATCCCGGCGATCATGACGCAGATCGATCCCGACCGGAAAGTGGCGCTTTACGGCACCCTCGCCACCACCGGCTCGCTGGCGAGCATGATCGCCACGATCGTCATCGGCACACTGTCCGATCGCACCCGTTCACGCCTGGGCAAGCGCAACCCGTGGATCGCCAGTGGTGGCGTCGTCCTCGCCATCGCAGCCACCACCATGTCGTTCACCAGCAACTTCCCCCTGCTCGTCGCACTCTGGATCACCTTCCAGGTCGGCCTGGCAGTGGTCCTCGCTCCGTTGTTCGCCGTACTGCCGGACCGGGTGGCCCCCAGCAACCTGGGGAAGGCCTCCGCTGTCGTCGGATTCGGCCAGCTGGTCGCTCAGAGCCTGGGCAGCGTCGTGGCCGGCGCTCTCATCACGGTCCCCCGGGAGGGCCTACGCTGGCTGCCCTGGCTGATCGCCGTCACCGCGGTGCTCTTCGTCCTCCTGGCCCCGGAGCCGGACAACCGGGACGAGCCGCGGGAGGCAGGGTCCGCACGGGCACTGCTGCGCAGCTTCATGCCCCCGCGCGACCGTGATTTCCTCCTGGCGCTCGCCGGCCGCTTCCTGCTGCTGATGTCCTTCATGAGCGTGCTGCTCTACCAACTCTTTGTGCTCACCGACTACATCGGGCTCGGCGCCAAGGAAGCGGGCCGTGTCATCGCCACCGGGGGCGTCGTCATGGCGGTCAGCTCGGGTGCGGCGACGGTACTCTCCGGTCCTCTCTCCGACCGCCTGGGCAGACGCAAGCCCATCGTGATCACCGCCTCGCTCATCTTTGCCGCAGCCGAGATGCCCCTGGCCTTGTCCGATTCACTGGCGGCGTTCTACACATTCCTGGGCGTCGGCGGTTTCGCCTACGGGATCTACATCGCCGTCGACCAGGCCCTCCTGGCGGACGTCCTGCCCAACAGCGACGACCGCGCGAAGGACATGGGGATCCTCAACATAGCCAACACAGGCCCCCAGATACTCGCGCCGATCGTCTCGGGTCTCGTCGTGACCGCCATCGGCTACCGCAGTGTCTTCGTCATCGCGATCGCGCTGGCGGTGGTGTCAGCCCTGGTGCTCCTGCCCCTGCGGCGCGTGCGGTGAAAAGCGCCGCAGGCCGTCGTTGCGCAGTGCCTATACTCGGATCATGGGTAACCCTGCAGCGACGGCCGGGCGGCGTGGTCCGTACGCGAACACCGCACGGCGAAAGGCCGAAATCGTCGAAGCTGCCGAGCGGGCCTTCGCCGTCACCGGCTACCACGGGGGGGCGCTGCGGGAGATCGCCCGTCAGCTCGATCTGAGCTTCACAAGCCTGCGGCATCACTTCCCCAGCAAGGAAGAGCTGCTGATCGCGGTGCTTGAGAACGCGGACAACCGCGAACAAGAACCCTTCGAAAGGGACTTGCTGCACAGCGGTCTCATCGAGGCAGTCATCGCCCTGGCCGAGCGCAACCTCGCGAAACCGGAGTCGCTGCGACTGCTGGCAGTCATGTCGGCCGAGGCGTCGTCCACCTCTCATCCTGCCCATGCCTGGTTCGTCGAACGGTATGGCCGAGTCCGAACCCTCGTTGAAAAGGGCATCCGGTCCGACATCGCCCAAGGGCGCCTTCCGGCAGATACCAAGGCCGCCGAGGCGGCCTACGCATTCGTCGCGCTCTGGGACGGACTGCAGCTGCAATGGCTGATCGATCCGAATTTCGACCTCGTCGCCGCCTTGAGGAAGGGCCTCCGTGCTCTGCTCGGCCAAACCCCGTGAACGCCGTACTTCAGCGTGATCTTGCGAGGAACCCTGGCCCTTACTGACTTTGGCGTTTCGGGGTCTGGATCTGTGTCGGGACTGGTGACGTGGTCCGTCCGAGGTGGTACGCCGGAGGGATGCGGTATCCGGACGGGGGCGGGTTGACCGCCGAGCAGCGCAGGCGCCGGGAAGAGGTACGGATACGGGCTGTTGACCTCTTCGAGGAGGGTGTGGAAGTCCCGTGCATCGTGGGCGAGTTACGGGTGAGTGGGAAGTCGGTCCACCAGTGGCGCCGCACCTGGAGGGCGGGCGGACGCGAGGCGCTGCGTTCCAGGGGTCCTTCCGGCTACGGCTGCCGGCTCGGCCCTCACCTGCAGGCCAAGCTCGCGATGTGGCTGGAGGAGGGGCCGGCCGCGCACGGCTGGGCGGACGACCAGGTGTGGACCGCCGCGAGGGTGCGCACGCTGATCGGGCGGAAGTTCCACATCTCCTACAGCGTCTCGGGGGTGACCCGGCTGCTGCACCGGATGGGCTACAGCGTGCAGATGCCCGCCCGGCCCGCCGCCGAACGCGACGAGGGCGCGATCACCGCATGGCGGGAGGCGACCTGGCAGGAGGTAAAACCCTCCGGGCGGCGACCGGCGCGTTCATCTGTTTCGAGGAGGAAGCGGGCGTGACCGGCCGTCTGCCCAGGGGCCGGACCTGGGGCCGGCGCGGGATCACCCCGAGGGTCAAGGTGTCCGGCCGCAGCCGGGGACGGCTCTCGGTGGCCGGGCTGCTGTGCTTCCGGCCGGGTCTGCCCGCCCGCCTGTGCTACCGGCTGCGTCGGCATACCGGCCGCAAGGGCGAGCGTCGCTCGCTGGGTGAGACGGACTACATCCGCCTGCTCGATGGCGCCCACTAGCTGCTGAAGGCCCCGCTGATCGTGGTGTGGGACCGGCTGAGCACCCACATCTCCAAGACGATGAAGGCACTCGTTGCCGAGCGGGACTGGCTGACGGTGGTCCTGCTGCCCGGGTATGCGCCCGACCTCAACCCGGTGGAGGGCCTGTGGGCGCACATCAAGCGGAGCCTGGCCACCTGGCCGCCCGCACCCTCAGCGAACTGGAGGCCCTGCTCCGCAGACGGCTCAAGACGCTGCAGTGCCGGCACCGCGTCCTCGCCGGAACGGGCCTCACTCCCGACAGACCGGACGGACCCTAATACGCCGAAGTCAGTAAGTCCTCGTCGATGTCGGTGAGCGCGGGCCGACGGAGAGTGTTACGGAGATGGGAGAGGGACTCTTCAGGAGCGAACACACCGATCGGCAAAAAGTCGTGGCCACTGAGGGCGGCGAGGTCACTTTCACGGCTACGCGTGGTGACGATGACCCTGCCACTGCCGTTGGTCTGGCGGGGCGGCCACAACCCTTCGGGCGCGCCGGGGGAGAGCACATCATCGAGGACGATGAGCCAGCTGTGCGTGGTGGTACGCAGCCAGTTCACAAACTGCTGGGCCTCGAATGTGGTGTCCTCGCCACCGGGCACCAGATCGAGGATGCGGGCTGCCTGGGCGTAGACGCCGGTCACCGCTGTGGTGTTGTTCGCCGTCACCCACATCAGCACATCCACCTTGCCGTCTGCGCCGCTGTGGCAGTAGTGGGCGGCCAGACAGGACTTCCCAATTCCCCCCGTCCCTGTGATCACCCGCCCGTTCACGTCCTCGAAGCGTCTTTGAGGACGGAGCCGCCGCCAGTGTCCAAGGCCCGCACAAGGGCGCCACCGTACCCCCGTTCGATAAAGACGCCGCCCACGTCGGGTACCAGGCCGAATCGCAACGGCTTCGAGCGGCGCGCAGCTCGCATCAAAGTGTGAGATCTACCCCGCGCCAACTCGCTCACATGCGGGAGGATGAATTCCGCCGACTGCCCCTGTCGTGAGTTGAGGTTGTACGCATGTCTTCCAGCCCTGAGCCCGTGGCTGAGGCTTCAGCCACTCCGGCATCCCGGGACCGTCCGGTCCGGCTCATGCTACGTCCGGATCAGCAGCAGGCGGTCGACAACGCAGCACGTCATCTCGCGCGTCCGCATACGCGTGGTCACACGGTCTCGGCGTGCGGTACCGGTAAGACCGTGACTGCGTTGCGTACGGCCGAGGCCCTGACCGTCCGGCATCTTCTGGTCGCAGTGCCGAGCCTGGACCTGATCGCGCAATGGGCCCAGGCCGCCCGCAGAGACGGGCGCCGCGAGCCGATGATCGCAGTGTCCTCACTGCGTGCAGACAAGCACCCGCTGCTCGCGGGGGCAGCCGTCACGAGTACGAACTCGGGCGAGAGGCTGGCGTCGTGGCTGGCCCGGCACGAGCACGCCACCGTCTTCGTCACCCTCGACTCGCTGCCGAAAATCGAGCAGAGCCAGCACACCCGTGCCCCGGCCCCAGTGTTCGATCTGCTGATCGTGGACGAGGCGCACCGCACCGCAGGTAGCTGGGACAAAGAGTGGACAGCCCTGCACGACAACACGCGCATCCCGGCCGACCGCCGTCTCTACCTCACCGCGACCCCCTACGAGTGGGAGCCACCGCGTCTGACGGAGGCGCCCACGTCCCGCCCGGTACCGAAGCGCACCGCGGCCACGGCCCCAGAATGGGATGCACCCTCACTGGTCGCGTCCATGGCAGACGTCAAAACCTTCGGCCCACGCCTGCACACCTACTCCCACGCCCAGGCCATCGAAGACGGAGTCCTCGCGGACTACCAGCTGGTGGTACCCACCATCACCGACACCACACTGCGCACCGCCCTCGCCGACCCAGACACCCACTCCGGCTTCGCCCCAACCGCCCGCCGGACGACAGCCCTGCACCTTGCCGTCCTCAAGGCGATGGCCGAACACGACCTCCATCACCTGATCGTCTATTTCCAGCAGATCGCCGATGCTACGGACTTCGCCCGCCAGTTCCCCCACAGCCTGCGCACCCTCACCCGCGAGCAGCGCCCGGACTGGGCCGAGGACCTGGTCGTGCAGTCGATCAACGGCACCCACACCCCGGGCCAGCGCCACGACATCCTGACCGACTTCGCCGACGCCGACCGTGCCGTCCTCACCAACGCCCAGGTCCTGGGGGAGGGCATCGACCTGCCAGCTGTGGATGGGGTGGTATTCGCGGACCGTACCGCCAGCGTCCGCCGGATCGTCCAGGGTCTGGGCCGCGCACTGCGCAAACCCCCCACCCGCGAGACCAAGACAGCCAGCCTCATCATCCCTGCCTACATCCCACCCGGCGCCGACCCCACCGACCTGCTCGCCACCCCCTACGAAGCCTTGTGGCTGGTCACCGCAGCCCTCAGACACCACGACCAGACCATCGCCGCCCGCGCACCCCGCAAAAACCCCAACCAGCGCCTAGAGCGCGACACCCACACCCTGATCGCCCGCCGCTTCCGCTTCGACTTCACTCTCGATCCCAACACCATCGCTCAAGCCATGGATCTCATCTCCTGGCCCGCCGACGGAACCGTCCTCTCCGCACCGCGGAGAGCCGGCCTGGCCGCCGCCACCCGCTTCTACACCGAACACCAGCACCTGCGCGTCCCCGCAGGCTACGAGGACGCCTACGGCTACCACTTGGGCACCTTCATCACTGGCCAACGTACAGCCCGTCAGCAAGGAACTCTCACCCCAGAGTGGATCGCTGAACTCGACGAACTCGGCATGATCTGGGACGACCACGAAGCCACCTGGCAAGGCCACCTGACGACCGTCACCGCCTACCAGACAGAGCACGGTCACCTCGCCATCCCTGCCCACCAACCCGGCGGCCAGTTCCTCGTCGACCAACGCGCCCTGGCCCGGAAAAACCGCCTTGCCCTCGAACGCAACGCCGAACTCACCGCCCTCGACCCCGATTGGACACTTCCGTACGGCCCCGACTGGCACCGCAAGTACCACCTCCTTAAACGCCACCTCGAAGCTGGCTACGACCCCGCAACACTGCGCCGTGACACGGTGATTGAGGGAGTGAAGGCCGGAAGCTGGCTACACCGCCAGCACACCTCTTGGGACCAGCTGGCCCCTGGGCAGCGCGACCTCCTGACCCGCCTCAAGCTGACCCCCAACCAAACCCCTCTCCTCACAGGGAAGATGATCGGCACGGAGTCGAAGCGGACTCGCCGTACCTTTCAGCAGACCGCGGAGATCCTCCGGCTGTTCATGGAACGCTGGGGCCGCCCGCCCGGCGCTCGGGAATGGATCGAAGCCGACGGCGATCGGATCATGATCGGCCCGTGGCTCTGCAAAGTCCGAACCAGACAGAACACCGGCCAACTCACCCAAGAACAAGATCAGTTGATGGAAGAGATCCTTCAAAGCGACTGGCGCGACACCGACCCCGCACCTCCTGAAAAGGGGGACACCCACATCTCGAATCTTCCATAGTTTTCTGCTTCTATGGAAGCAGCAGAAGGCACGCGGAGCCAGCAACTCAGGAACCCGGCAGGCCGAAAAGATCCTGACCTCGAGTCGACTCCTCCCCGAGCAAGCGTCACCGGGAGGACCGCCCCACTCCGGCCAGCCCAAAGGTGACCGCGGAGCGGACACCTTTCTAACCACCGTAGCCAAAAACAGAGTTGCAGGAACCGACCAGGCCAAGGTGCTCGGATCGCGGAGCGATCCGAGCACCGCCCGACGACCCGCCCGTGATCCGCGGAGCGGATCACCCGCCACGAAGTGGCGGGCAGGCCACCGGAGGTGGCCGCATCTTGACGACCC